>NZ_JAMXMV010000029.1 GCF_024055715.1 Actinoallomurus soli | reverse complement strand
ACCCCGTCCGAACGCGAGTCCGAACCGAACAACTCAGTGTGGGTTCCCCCGGGCCGGCCGCCTTCCGGCGTCCCGCTCCCCTGGGGGCGAAGAGAACATTACGGCCGCCTTGAGACCCCGTCAAATCGGCGCTATGCGATCTCACACGCGCTGATCACGGGGAGCTCCCGTCCACGACTCGATCTGCGCGATCAAGGTCTCAGGAGAGTCGAAGCGGTGCCGCGTAGAAGCTGTCAACGCCTGTGCTGCCCGAGATGACCACCTCATCGCAGCCGGCTGCCGAGCGGGGTGACCCCCACCGTAAGTAGATCAACGGCCTGCCGGCCCGGAGTATTCCCGCGGCGACCTCGATCGAGGCCACTCACCCGATCGAGGCGATTCCCGAGGTGCCTCAGCGGCTTCCCCATCGCCCCAGGGACTCGACGGCGCCCTCCGATCGGGCCGGCTGTTCGACCCGCACGCCGGGCCGCGATGAAGGGCCGACGGCCTGAAGACCATCGCCATCGCCGTCCAACAGGCTCCGCCGCACCACCCGCCTGCAGATCGGGCGTCGTACGAGGACCTGCTCAGGCCGGAGCTCATCAACGGTCGGTGGTCCTGCGCGGGACGGGCGACCTCCCGCCTGGCACGGGCGGCGCCCCGCCTCGGGCGCCGCCCGGTGAGTTCACTCGGAGGTGACGGTCACGCCGCCGATGTTCCGCTTGCCGCGCCGGAGCACGAGGAAGCGGCCGTGCAGCAGGTCACCCTGAGCGGGTACCGCCGACTCATCGGTGACCTTCACGTTGTTGACGTACGCGCCGCCCTGCGCGACCGTGCGCCGGGCCTCGGACTTACTTCCCACCAGCCCGGTCGCCGTCAGCAGGTCGACGACGGGAGGCAGCGGCCCGGACACCGTCGCTGACGGCACCTCCGCGAGGGCGCTGCCCAGCGTGCGCTCGTCCAGCTCCGCCAGATCGCCCTGGCCGAACAGCGCGCGCGAGGCGGCGATCACGCGCTGCGTCTCATCGGCGCCGTGGACGAGGGTGGTGAGCTCCTCCGCGAGGGCTCGCTGCGCCGCTCGGGCGGCAGGACGCTCGCTGGTCGCCTTCTCCAGCTCCTCGATCTCCTCCCGGCTCCGGAAGCTGAAGTACTTCAGGTAGGTCGGAACATCACGATCGTCGGCGTTCAGCCAGAACTGGTAGAAGGCGTACGGCGAGGTCAGCTCGGGGTCCAGCCAGTACGTCTCGCCGCCGGCCGTCTTGCCGAACTTCGTGCCGTCGGCCCGGGTGACGAGCGGGGTCGTGAGCGCGTGCGCGCTTCCGCCCTCCACCCGCCGGATGAGGTCGACGCCCGCCGTGAGGTTGCCCCACTGGTCGCTGCCACCGGTCTGCAGCCGGCAGCCGTACCTGCGGTACAGCTCCAGGAAGTCCATGGACTGCAGCAGCACGTAGCTGAACTCGGTGTAGCTCATCCCGGTGGTGTCCAGCCGGGACTTGACCGTCTCCCGGGCGAGCATGCGGTTGACGGGGAAGTGCTTGCCGATGTCGCGCAGGAACTCGATGGCCGACATGGGGCCGGTCCAGTCGAGGTTGCTGACGATCAGGCCGCGGTCGCCGGTCAGATCGAGGAACCGTGACACCTGCCCTCGGATGCGCTCGACCCAGCCGGCGACGACCTCCTCGGAGTTGAGCGTGCGCTCGGCGCTCTTGCCGCTGGGGTCGCCGATGAGCCCGGTGGCGCCGCCGACCAGGCCGATCGTCCGGTGGCCGGACTGCTGGAACCGGCGCAGCGTCAGGAGCTGCATCAGGCTGCCCACGTGCAGCGAGGGCGCGGTCGGGTCGAAGCCGCAATAGAGCGTGACCGGCCCCGAGGCGAGCATGGCCCGCAGATCGTCCAGGTCGGTGGACTGTGTGATCAAGCCCCGCCAGGCAAGATCGTCCAGGATGTCGGTCACGGTCTTCCTCGTCTCGTACGTACGTCCGGTCTCTTCCAAGGATGCCGGACGGGTCCGGCACCAAGGTAACGGGTCACCGGAGGGGTCTCCCACCGTATTCCGCCCGCGCGGCGCCGACCGGTCGGCCGGGAGACCCTCGGCCCACTCTCACGCGCGCGGATGTACAGGACCGGGCGCTCCCGCGTGGCGTGCGGGCCGCACACGCCTTAGCGGCGCACCTCCGGATCCCGTCGGCGGCGGGGCGTGTGCAGGCGGTACGCGGACACGCTCGGGTCCCCGTCGATCCAGAACCGCCAGGGCACGTCCTTGGCGCTGGTCACCCCCGTACGAGGCCCGGTGCGCACCTCGGCGGGCGCCGTGCCCGGCAGCACGCGCAGCGGGCTCTCCGGATCGCACACGTCGGCGCCGTACAGGGCGCGGTCGATGGCGAGGGCCTCGCAGAGCCGGGCCGGACCCCGGGCCAGGTCGCGCACCGAGGAACGCGGCCGGCGCGCCATGGCCAGCTCGCGGCCCTCGACGATCTCCCCGGCCCGGATGAGCACGGCCGCGGCGGTCCCCTCCTCCAGGCACACGAGGTTCACGCAGTAGTGCATGCCGTACGTGAAGTACACGTACGTGTGGCCCGGCGGGCCGAACATGACCGCGTTGCGGTCCGTCCGGCCCCGGTAGGCGTGCGAGGCGGGATCGAGGGGACCGGCGTACGCCTCGACCTCCGTCAGGCGCACCGCGACCGTGCCCTGGGGGGAGGAACGCTCGAGCACGCACCCGAGCAGGTCGGGTGCGACCTCTTCGGGCAGCCGGTCGAAGAACGCGCGCGGAAGCGGAGCCGTCATCAGGCCCCCGCGGCCGCCCAGGAGGCGTGACCGTCGACGAGGGAGCGCAGCGCGGTGAGCTGCTCGGCGACGCGCTCCGGGGAGGTGCCGCCGTACGCCTTGCGCGCGGCCAGCGCGCCCTGGACGGAGAACACGTCGCGGACGTCCGGGGTCAGGTGCGGAGAGACCTTGGCGAGCTCGTCGTCGGTGAGGTCGCCGAAGTCCTTGTCGTTGACCTGGCACCAGACGACGAGGTGGCCGACGACCTCGTGCGCGTCGCGGAACGGCACGCCCTTGCGGACCAGCAGCTCGGCGACGTCGGTGGCCAGCGCGAACCCCTGCGGCGCGAGGGCCTCCAGGCGCGCGGTGTTGACGCGCATGGTGGCGATGAGGCCGGACATGGCGGGCAGGACGAGCAGGAGGGTGTCGACGGCGTCGAACACACCTTCCTTGTCCTCCTGCAGGTCGCGGTTGTAGGTCAGCGGCAGGCCCTTGAGCGTGGTCAGCAGGGCGGTGAGGTGGCCGATGAGCCGGCCGGTCTTACCGCGGGCCAGCTCGGCGACGTCCGGGTTCTTCTTCTGGGGCATGATCGACGACCCGGTCGCGTAGGTGTCGTCCATCTCGATCCAGCGGAACTCCTGGGACGCCCAGAGGACGACCTCCTCCCCCAGCCGCGACAGGTGCACGCCGATCAGGGCCGCCGCGGCGAGGAACTCCACGGCGTAGTCGCGGTCGCTGACGGCGTCCATCGAGTTGGGGGCGGCCGCGTCGAAGCCGAGCTCCTCCGCGACGGCCTCGGGGTCCAGCGGCAGCGAGGATCCGGCGAGCGCGCCGGAGCCGAGCGGGCTGATCGCGGCCCGCTTGTCCCAGTCCCGGAGCCGGTCGACGTCGCGGGCGAACGCGTGCACGTGCGCCAGGAGTTGGTGGGAGAAGAGCACCGGCTGGGCGTGCTGCAGGTGGGTCATGCCCGGGGCGGCCACGCCGAGGTTGTGGTCGGCCTGCGCGATCAGCGCCGTCTCCAACTCGACGAGGCGGGACACGATCTGCCGGACGTGGTCCCGCAGGTACAGCCGCAGGTCGGTGGCGACCTGGTCGTTGCGGCTGCGCCCGGCGCGCAGCTTTCCGCCGAGGGCGCCGAGGCGTTCGAGCAGGCCGCGTTCGAGCGCGGTGTGGACGTCCTCGTCGGCGACGGCCGGCCGGAAGTCGCCGGAGCGGCAGGCAGCGTCGAGGTCGTCGAGCGCGTCGAGCATGCGGCGCAGCTCGTCCTCGGTGAGCAGGCCCGCGCGGTGCAGGACCCGCGCGTGGGCCCGCGACCCCAGCAGGTCGTACGGGGCGAGCCGCCAGTCGAACTGCACGCTGACCGACAGCCGGGCGAGGGCCTCGGACGGACCGCCCTCGAACCGGCCGCCCCACAGCCTGGTCGGCGTCTTGCGCTGCTGGTCGTCCGTCACGCTGTTCTTCTCCCTGGGAAGGCTGTTGGCAGGCGTCCTTGACCGGCCGCCGATGCGAAACTACTGCATGTCAGGCGGGCCGTGTCGGCGGCCGCCCGCAGGCGGCCGTAAAGCTCGATCATGAAGTGGTCCCGGCGTGCGCCGGGGGTTCGCCCCGGGCCGGAGCCTCGGTCGGGCACCGCTACGGGCGGTGCCTCAGGGCGTGTCCGGTGGACACGCCCTAAGATCGTCGCTCGGCGGGCTCGGGGACCGCCGGCGCGCCGACGGGCTCCCAGGACGGGCCCGCGCCGAGGTCGCGCGGGATGCGCGGGGCGCGTTCGTCCGGCCGTCGCTCGGTCAGCGCGAGCAGGGCCGCCGCGAGGTCGTCGCCGCCCGAGGGATCGCGCGCGATCACCAGGACGGTGTCGTCGCCGGCGACGGTGCCGAGCACAGCGGGCCAGTCGGCATGGTCGATGGCCGAGGCGAGGAACTGCGCGGCGCCGGCCGGGGTCCGCACGATCACGAGGTTGGCGGAGGCCTCGGCCGAGACCAGCAGCTCCTGGGCGAGCCGGGCCAGCCGGCCGCCGAACGTCTCCGCGGCGCCGGTCCGGGCCCGGCGGATGCGCTCGCCGCCCTCTCCAGGCACCGCGTAGATCAGTGAGCCGTCCTCGGCGCGCAGCTTGACCGCGCCGATGTCGACGAGGTCGCGCGACAGGGTGGCCTGGGTGACGTCGACGCCGGCGTCGGCGAGCAGCCGGGCCAGCTCGCTCTGGGAGTGCACGGCGTTGCGTCCGAGCAGCTCGATGATCCGCGACTGCCGGGCCGTTTTCGTCAGGGGCGTGGTCATGGCGACCCCAGTATGCCCGGCAGGGCCGTCACAAAGGAGTCGATCTCGTCGGACGTGATGACCAACGGCGGGGCGAGGCGTACGGCCTGCGGTGCGACCGCGTTGACGAGGAAGCCGGCGTCGCGGGCGGCGGCCTGGACGGCCGCGGACTTCGGCTCGGTGAGGACGATCGCCCGCCACAGCCCGCGGCCGCGGACGCCCGCGAGGAGCGGGTGGTCGATCGCCTGGATGCCGGCGGCGAGCTGGTCACCGATCTTGGTGACGTGGTCGAGGAGCCCGTCGCGCTCGATGGTGTCGAGCACGGCCAGCGCGGCCGCGCAGGCCACCGGGTTCCCGCCGAACGTCGAGCCGTGGTCGCCCTTCTCGAACGCCGTGGCGTACGGGCCGAAACCGACACAGGCGCCGATGGGCAGGCCGCCGCCGAGCCCCTTCGCCAGGGTGATCACGTCGGGGCGGACGCCCTCGTGCTGGTGCTGGAACCAGGTGCCGGTGCGGCCGATGCCGCTCTGGATCTCGTCGAGGACGAGCGCCGCGCCGGCCTCGTCGCAGATCGCCCGCGCGGCGGTGAGGTAGCCCTCCGGCGGTGGGATGACGCCGGCCTCGCCCTGGGTGGGCTCGAGGAAGACGGCCGCGCAGTCGCCGGTGACGGCGGCGCGCAGCTCCTCGACCGAGCCGTACGTCACGAACCGCACGTCCGCGGCGTACGGGCCGAACGGCTCGCGGATCGACGCCTTGCCGGTCAGCGCGAGGGAGCCCATCGTACGGCCGTGGAAGCCGCTCTCGGCCGCGACCACGTAGCTCCTGCCGGGGCCGGCGTGCCGCCGGACGAGCTTGTAGGCCGCCTCGTTGGCCTCGGTGCCGGAGTTGGCGAAGAAGACGCGCCCGTTCCCGCCGAGCAGGCCGAGCAGCCGCTCGGCGAGCAGCACCTCGGGCTCGTGCAGGAAGAGGTTCGAGGTGTGCGCGATCGTGGCGACCTGCGCGGACACCGCCTCCACGATCGCCGGGTGCGCGTGCCCGAGCGAGGAGACCGCGATGCCGCCGATCAGGTCGAGGTAGGCGTTGCCGTCGGTGTCCCAGACGCGGCAGCCCTCGCCGCGGGCCAGCGCGACCGGTGGGACGCCGTAGTTGGGCATCAGCGCCGCTTCGAACCGTTTGCGCAGGTCGTTCATGCCGGCACCACCATCGTTCCGATTCCCTCGTCGGTGAAGACCTCCAGCAGCAGCGCGTGCGGGACCCGGCCGTCCAGGACGTGGGCCCGCGGCACCCCGCCGCGTACCGCCCGCAGGCACGCCTCCATCTTCGGCACCATGCCCGCCGACAGGTCGGGCAGCAAGGTCTCCAGGTCGTCGGCGGTGATCTGGTCGATCACCTCGGAGGCGTCCGCGGAGCCGTCGGCGGGCCAGTCGGAGTAGAGGCCCTCGACGTCGGTCAGCACGATCAGCTTGCCCGCCTGCAGGGCGACGGCCAGCGCGCCCGCCGCGGTGTCGGCGTTGACGTTGTAGACCTCGCCGTCCTCGCCGCGCGCGATGCTGGAGATCACCGGGATGCGGCCGTCGTCGAGAAGGCTGCGGACGGCGCCGGTGTCGACGTCGACGATCTCGCCGACCATGCCGAGGTCGATCTCCCTGCCGTCCACGACCGCGGTCTTGCGCTCCGCGGTGAACAGCCGGGCGTCCTCCCCCGACATGCCGACGCCGAACGCGCCGTGCTGGTTGAGCAGCCCGACGACGTCGGGTCCGACCTGGCCGACCAGCACCATGCGGACCACGTCCATCGTCTCCGGCGTGGTCACCCGGAGCCCGGCCGTGAAGGTGCTCTCCAGGCCGAGCCGGTCGAGCTGGGCGTTGATCTGCGGGCCGCCGCCGTGCACGACGACCGGGCGGAGCCCGGCGTACCGGAGGAAGGCGACATCGCGGGCGAACGCCAGCCGCAGCTCGTCGTCGATCATGGCGTGGCCGCCGTACTTGATCACGACGGTCGTGCCGTGGAACTCCTCGAGCCAGGGCAGCGCCTCGATGAGCGTGGCCGCCTTCTGCAGGGCGACGGCGCCCGCCCGCGTCCGGATGCGCGGTTTCGTCGTCATGAGGAGTACGCCGAGTTCTCGTGGACGTAGTCGGCGGTCAGGTCGGTGGTGTGCACGGTCGCGGTGTGGGCGCCGGAGCCGAGGTCGACCGTGATGGTCACGTCCCGTGGCCGCATGTCGACCTTGGAGCGGTCGTCGCCGACGGACCCGTTGCGGCACACCCAGACGCCGTTGATCGCGACGTTGAGCCGGTCGGGGTCGAAGACGGCCTCGGTGGTGCCGACGGCGGACAGCACCCGCCCCCAGTTCGGGTCCTCGCCGTGGATGGCGCACTTCAGCAGGTTGCTGCGGGCCACCGCGCGGCCGACGAGGACCGCGTCGTGGTCGTCGGCCGCGCCGACGACCTCGATCGCGATCGCCTTGGTGGCGCCCTCGGCGTCCAGGAGCAGCTGCCGGGACAGGTCGGCGCAGATGTCGGTGACCATACGGGCGAGCTCGTCCTCGGACGGGGTCACCCCGCTCGCGCCGCTGGCGAGCAGCAGGACGGTGTCGTTGGTGGACATGCACCCGTCGGTGTCGAGCCGGTCGAAGGTCACCTCGCACGCCCGCCGCAGCACCCGGTCGAGCGTCTCCGCGTCGACGTCGGCGTCGGTCGTGATGACGCAGAGCATGGTGGCGAGGGCCGGCGCGAGCATCCCCGCGCCCTTGGCCATGCCGCCGACCGTGTACCCCTCGGTCGCCCGGCGGAAAGCGATCTTGGCGACGGTGTCCGTGGTCCGGATCGCGTCGGCCGCCGGGAGGCCGCCGTCGCGGGACAGCTCACGGGCCGCCTCCTCGACGCCCTCCAGCAGGGGGTCCATGGGCAGCCGCTCGCCGATCAGGCCGGTGGAGCAGATCGCGACCTCGCCCGCCGAATCGCCGAGGAGCTCGGCGACCTTCTCCGCGGTCCGGTGCGTGTCCTGGAAACCCGCCGGGCCGGTGCAGGCGTTGGCTCCGCCGGAGTTCAGCACGACGGCGCGCACCCGGCCGCCGCGCAGCACCTGCTCGGACCACAGCACCGGCGCGGCCTTCACGCGGTTGCGGGTGAAGACTCCGGCCGCCGCGCGGGACGGACCGTCGTTGACGACGAGGGCGAGGTCGCGTTCACCGCCCTTCTTGATGCCGGCGGCGAGTCCCGCCGCTCTGAAGCCGAGAGGTGCGGTGACGCTCACGGGGCGACTCCGATCGTGGTGAGACCCAGTTGTTCGGGGAAGCCGAGGGCGAGGTTCGCGCTCTGCACGGCCCCGCCGGCGGTGCCCTTGGTCAGGTTGTCGATGGCGGCCACCGCGATGACGCGGCCGGCCCGCTCGTCGAGCGCGACCTGGACGACGGCGGTGTTCGCGCCGAGCGTCATCGCGGTCGCGGGCCACTGCCCCTCGGGCAGCAGGCGGACGAACGGCTCGCCGGCGTACGCCTGGGCGTACGCCTCGCGCAGGCTCTGCGCGGTGACGCCCGGCGCGGCCTTGGCCGAGCAGCTGGCGAGGATCCCCCGGCTCATCGGCGCGAGGGTCGGGGTGAAGGACACGGTGACCGGGTGCCCGGCGACCGCGGACAGCTGCTGGGTGATCTCCGGGGTGTGCCGGTGGACGCCGCCCACGCCGTACGCGCTCATCGAGCCCATGACCTCGCTGCCGAGCAGGTTCGGCTTCGGCGCGCGCCCCGCTCCGGAGGTGCCGGAGGCGGCGACGATCACGGCCTCGGGCTCGGCCAGCCCGGCGGCGTACGCGGGGAACAGCGCCAGCAGCGACACGGTCGGGTAGCAGCCCGGCACCGCGACCCGCCGGGTGTCGCGGAGCCGCTCGCGGTTGCCCGGCAGCTCGGGCAGGCCGTACGGCCACGTGCCGGCGTGCGTGCCGCCGTAGTAGTGCTCCCACTCGGCCGGGTCGGAGAGCCGGAAGTCGGCGCCGCAGTCGACGACGAGCACGTCGTCGCCGAGGCCCTCGGCGATCGGCCCGGACTGCCCGTGCGGCAGGGCCAGGAAGACCACGTCGTGGCCGGCCAGGGTCTCGGGCGTCGTCTCGGCGAGGACCCGGTCCGCCAGGGGGTGCAAGTGCGGCTGGTGGGCTCCGAGGAGGGTGCCCGCGCTCGACGCGGCGGTCAGCGCGCCGATCTCGAACTCGGGGTGGCCGGACAGAACGCGCAGCAGCTCACCGCCCGCATAGCCGCTCGCTCCGGCGACCGCCGCCCGCGTGCCCATCGTCTCCCCCTCCGTCGATGCGTTAAGTATGCATTTCCCTGCATCATCATGCAACCGCAGTCCGGCATCCAAGAAAACGTTAGGGTCCTGCCCATGCGCCGCATCGCCGTGCTCTCCCTCCCCCTGGCCCTCCTGCTCGCCGCGGCCGGCTGCGGCTCGGGCGGCGGACCGAAGACCGCGACGACGCCCCCGGCCCGCGCGGTGGACTGCGGGCAGATCGACACCGCCGGCGGCGCCTCCGCGTACCTGAAGGTCACCAGGGGTTCGGCTCCGTGCGGGGAGGCGGTGTCCGTCTACAAGGCGTTCTTCGCGGCCATCGCCGAGGGCAGGGCACCCGGACAGGGCAGCGGAGGCGGCCTCGCGGTCCAGGGCTGGTCGTGCGTGATCTATCCGCCCGACCAGATCCAGCAGAGCGGCCGCGGCGCCGACTGCGCCAAGGGCGGCACCACCGTGACCGCGTTCCAGAAGGCGCACTGACCGCCCCCTCGATCCGGCGAGAGGCCACTTCCCTTCCTCGGCGATTCTTCGACGGCCTCGATTCGGGTATGTCGTTCTGCCCCGATATGTCGCTGTTTCAAGGAGAGAAGAAGTGGCTCGCCATACGGAGCTCGAGCGAAAGTACGACGCCGAGGCCGACTTCGTGGTCCCGGACCTGGAGGTACGGGTCGGCGCCCCCGCCACGCACACCCTTCAGGCCCGTTACTTCGACACGGAGGACCTGCGCCTCGCCGCCCGCGGCATCACCCTGCGCCGGCGGCAGGGCGGTGACGACGCCGGATGGCATCTGAAGCTACCGGCCGGGAAGAACACCAAACGCGAGATCCAGCTGCCGCTCGGCGAGAGCGCGCAGACCGTGCCGGCGGAACTGGCCACGCTCGTCACCGCCCACACCCGTGGCCGGCCGCTGACTCCGGTCGCCGAGGTGGAGACCCGCCGGATCGAGCGCCCGCTGCTCGACGAGGACGGCCGGGTGCTGGCCAAGCTCGCCGACGACACGGTGCACGCGCACCCGTTCGGGCCGGGCGGCGGCGAGGTCCGCCTGATGACATGGCGGGAGATCGAGATCGAGGCCGTCACCGCCTCCGACGGCTTCCTGGCGGCCGTCGGCGACCATCTGCTCGCCGCCGGGGCACGGGAGGCGGCCGCCCGCTCGAAGCTCGCGCGGACGCTGGAGACGGTCCCCTCCGCCGCGCCCCCGCCGGCCACCGGCACGGCCGGCGACGTGTTCCTGACCTATCTGGGCCGGCACTTCGGCAAGATGCTGGCCTACGACCCGCTGGTCCGCCTGGCCGACCACGACGACGACTCGGTGCACAAGATGCGGGTGTCGGTCCGGCGGATGCGCAGCCTCCTGCGCACCCACCGGCGCATGATCGATCCCGCGCGTGCGGCCGGGCTGGACGCGGAGCTGAAGTGGCTGGCCGGCGCCCTGGGCGAGGTCCGCGACCTGGAGGTCCTGCGGGCGCGGTTCGAGCGGCGCCTGGAACAGGTGCCGGACGCCGGCCGGGAGCCGACCTGGCTCGCCGCGATGGCGGCGGAGGAACTCCGCGCCCGCGACCGGCTCCGCGAGACGCTGTCCTCGACCCGCTACCTGTCCCTGTTGGACAGCGTCGACGCCTTCCTCGCCGCCCCGCCACTTCTCCCCCGGCGCTCCGGCCACCGGGCCCGTACGGAGACGGCCAAGGCCGTGGCGAAGTCCTGGCGGAAGATGCTGCGCCGCCACGCCCACGCGGCCGGCCTGCCCGCCGGTCCCGCGCGCGACGCGGCCCTGCACCGGACCCGGAAGGCCGCCAAACGCGCCCGCTACACCGCCGAGGCCGCCGCACCCGCCCTGGGCTCCCCCGCCAAGAAGCTGGCCCGCCGGGCCGAGCGGCTGCAGGAACTGCTGGGCGCGCACCACGACGGCGTCGTCGCCGCCGAGCGGCTCGGCGAGCTGGCCCGCCGTCCCGGGACGCCGGCCACCGAGGCGTTCGCCCTCGGCCGGCTCGCCGAGCGGGAGGAACGCGACCGGGAACGCGTGCTCCGGGAGCTGCCGGCCGTCGTGAAGAAGGCCGCCAAGCCCAAGCCGCTCCGCAAACTCGGCGGTAGCTGACCGACGCGCCGATCTCCGAGCGGCGCGGCCGGGCGCCTCCGGCCCGCGCGGGACCGGAGCCGATACCGCCGGCGCGCCGAAGCGCCTCCCGCCCGCGCCGGAGCCGGTACCGCCTGGGCCGGAGCCGGTACCGCCCGTGCGTCGCGGCGCCTTCCGCCCGCCCGGGGATCGAAGCCCACGCCACCGGCGCGCCGAAGCGCATCACACCCGGCCGGAGGCCGAAGCTCCCACCGCCGGCGCGCCGAGGCGTCTCCTGCCTCCGGCGCGGGGTGGCCCGGATTGGCCAAGGTTTTCGCTGGATTTCTCCCACCGGTCTTGATCAGTTGCGGATCGCTTGAGATCACTGTCCTGCCCCCGATGACCCCGAACCCGAGGCAGGACCCCCATGACCATCGACCGTCGACGATTCCTGCAAGTGGCCGGCGGGACCGCCGCGATGACCGCGCTGTCCACGAGCATCGCCCGCGCGGCGGAGATCCCCGCGGCCCGGCGCAGCGGCACCCTGCGCGACATCGAGCACATCGTGGTGCTCATGCAGGAGAACCGGTCCTTCGACCACTACTTCGGCACGCTGCGCGGCGTACGCGGCTTCGGCGATCCGACCCCCGTGACGCTCCCCGGCGGGAAGCCCGTGTGGTACCAGTCCGACGGGACGAAGGACGTCCTTCCGTTCCGGCCGGACGCCGCCGACCTCGGTATGCGGTTCCTCCAGGACCTCGACCACAGCTGGAACGGCGGCCACGCCGCCTGGAACAACGGCGCGTACGACCGGTGGGTGCCGGCCAAGACGGCCACCACCATGGCCTACCTCACCCGCGAGGACATTCCGTTCCATTACGCGCTGGCCGACGCCTTCACGATCTGCGACGCCTACCACTGCTCGATGATGGGGCCGACCGACCCGAACCGGTACTACATGTGGACGGGCTACACCGGCAACGACGGTACGGGCGGCGGTCCCGTCCTGGGCAACGACGAGGCCGGATACTCCTGGACCACCTATCCCGAGCGCCTGGAGAAGGCCGGGATCTCCTGGAAGATCTACCAGGACGCCGGCGACGGCCTCGACGCCAAGGGCTTCTGGGGGTGGACGAACGACGCCTACATCGGCAACTACGGGGACAACTCACTGTTGTACTTCACGCAGTACCAGAACGCCCGGCCCGGCGACCCGCTGTACGACCGGGCCCGGACCGGCACCGACGCCAAGAACGGGCAGGGGCTCTTCGACATCCTCAAGGCGGACGTCACGGCGGGCCGCCTGCCGCAGATCTCCTGGATCGCGGCTCCGGAGGCGTTCACCGAGCACCCGAACTGGCCGGCCAACTACGGCGCCTGGTACATCGCCCAGGTCCTGGACGCGCTGACGGCGAATCCCGACGTGTGGAGCAGGACGGCGCTGTTCATCACCTACGACGAGAACGACGGCTTCTTCGACCACGCCGTGCCGCCGTACCCTCCGACGTCTGCCGCCCAGGGGCGCTCGACGGTGGACGTCGCCGGTGAGGTCTACCACCAGGCGGGATCCGGGACGAACGTCACGGGCCCGTACGGCCTCGGGCAGCGCGTCCCGATGTTCGTCGTCTCGCCGTGGAGCAAGGGCGGCTGGCTGTGCTCTGAGGTCTTCGACCACACCTCGATCATTCGGTTCATGGAGCGGCGCTTCGGCGTCCGTGAGCCGCACATCTCGGCCTGGCGCAGAGCGGTCTGCGGCGACCTGACCTCGGCGTTCGACTTCGGCCGTACGGCCGCGGCGATGCCCGCCCTCCCCGACACCAGCGGCTACCTTCCCCCGGACCGCGACCGGCACGCCGACTACGTGCCGAAGCCGCCGGCGCACCCGGCCCTGCCCCGGCAGGAGCGCGGCCTGCGCCCGGCACGGCCGCTGCCGTACGACCTGGCTGCGGACGGCCGGGCGAGCAGCACCGGTCTGGTGATCGACTTCGCCGAGCACGGCGCGGCGGCCGCGGTCTTCCACGTCACCTCCGCGAGCCACGCGGGCGGCCCCTGGACCTACACCGTCGGCCGCGGCAGCCGCCTCTCCGCGACCTGGGGCCCGGGCCCGTACGACGTCGAGGTGCACGGGCCGAACGGGTTCCTCCGGCGGCTCGCGGGTCCCGGCGGCGCCGGGCCGGAGGTGACGGCCCGCCACGAGGGGGCCGGTGAGCAGATCCGCCTCGTCCTGACCAACGGTGGCGAGAAGCCCGTACGGCTGACGGTCAAGGACGCCTACGGAGACGAGCGCCCGGTGACGTACCGGCTCCGGCCCGGCGGGCACGCCGTCCACGTGGCGTCGGCCCGTCGCCGCCACGGCTGGTACGACCTGTCGGTCACCTCGGACCACGACGAGAGGTTCGCCCGGCGGCTGGTCGGCCACGTCGAGACCGGCCGCCCGAGCACCAGCGACCCGGCGATCGCCACGGTCTGAGCCCAACGACCGTCGCCACGGTCTGAGCCCAACGACCGTCGCCATGGTTTGAGCCAGGCGCTCGTCGCCACGGTCTGAGCCGAACGACCGTCGCCACGGTTTGAGCCAGGCGACGGTCGCCGCGACGGGCGGCGCGCCGTGGTCACGCGTGCGTGACCACGGCGCGGCCCCTCGTCAGGCGCCGCGCAGGACGGCGCCGACCCGCTCGGCCGCCGCTGCGACGGCGGCGTCCCGGACGGCGGTCGTCTCCTCGGCGGTGAGCGTACGGTCGGGGGCGCGGAAGCGCAGCGTGTAGGCCAGCGACTTGTTGCCCTCGCCGACCTGCTCCCCCGTGTAGACGTCGAACAGCCGGATCGACTCCAGCAGCCCGGCGGCGCCGTGGCCCTCGACGCCCGCCCGCAGGGCGGCCTCCACCTCGGCCGCGGGGACGTCCCGGGCCACGGTGAGCGCGATGTCCTGGGTGGCCACCGGGTACGTCGCGATGTGCGGCGCGAGCACCGTACCGGCCGCCTTCGACTCCAGCCGGCTCAGCTCGAGCTCCATCGCGCAGGCGCGGGCCGGCAGGTCGAACGCCTTCGTCACACGGGGGTGCAGCTCTCCCGCGTGGCCGACGAGCGTCCCGTCGGCGAACAGCGCGGCGCAGCGGCCGGGGTGCCAGGGCGCGTGCCGGTCCGCCTTGACCTCCAGCTCGACGCCCGCCTCGGCCGCGACGATCCGCGCGGCCTCGATGGCATCGGCCCAGGTCGCCGGGCGGCCCTCGCCCCACCAGCCGGCCGGCTCGCGGCTTCCGGCCAGGACGACCGCGACGCGGAACGGCTGGTCGGGCAGAGCCGCCTCGATCGCGGCGAGCTCCTCCGCGGTGGGCGCCCGGTCGACCGGCGGCCGGGGCGGCGTCGGGGCGTCCGGTCGGGGCCGGTAGACCAGGCCCGTCTCGAACAGGGCGACGTCGGTGAAGCCGCGCCCGAGGTTGCGGTGCAGCGTGCGCAGCATCGCCGGCAGCAGCGTCGTCCGGAGGTACGGCTCGTCCTCGGTGAGCGGGTTGGCCAGCCGCAGCGCGCGCCGGCGGGCGTCGTCGGCGGGCAGCTGCAGCGCGTCCCAGTCGGCCGCGGACACGAACGGGTAGTCGATCACCTCGTCGTATCCCGCGGAGGCGAGAGCGCGGCCGACGCGGCGGCGCAGCCGCTGCGCCGGGGTGAGGCCACGGCCGGCCACCGAGCGCGGCGCACGGGCCGGGATGTTCTCGTAGCCCTCCAGCCGGATGACCTCCTCCGCGAGGTCGTTCGGGTCGCGCAGGTCCGGCCGCCAGGACGGCGGCGTCACGGTCAGGACGTCCTCGCCGGTGACCTCGCAGCCCACGTCACGGAGCCGCCTGACCACCGTGTCGCGGCCGTACGCGACGCCCGCGACGCGGTCCGGGTGGTCCGCGGCGACCGTGATCGTGACGTTCTCCGCCGGCGCCTCGGCGTGGGTGACCCCCGGAAGGATCTCCGCACCACCGAGCTCGGCGAGCATCCGGACGGCCCGGTGGGTCGCCACGAGCGGCAGCTCCCGGTCGACGCCGCGCTCGAACCGGTACAGCGCCTCGCTCTTGAGCTTGTGGCGGCGGCCCTGGCGCGCCAGGTCGCTCGCCGAGAAGTGCGCGCCCTCGATCACCATGTCGGTCGACTTCTCGTCGATCTCGGTCGTCAGGCCGCCCATCGTGCCGGCCAGCGAGATCGGGCCCGACCCATCGGTGATCAGGACGTCGTCCGGGTGCAGGTCCCGTACGACGTGGTCGAGGGTCTCCAGCCGTTCGCCGGGCTCCGCGCGGCGCACGACGATCGGGCCGGTGAGCTTGGCCCGGTCGAAGGCGTGCAGCGGCTGGCCCAGCTCCAGCATGAGGTAATTGGTGACGTCGACGGCCAGGGACACCGAGCGCATCCCGGCGCGGGCCAGCCGGACCCGCAGCCACAGCGGAGACGGCGTGTCCGGCGCGAAGCCGCGCACCTCCCGCAGCACGAAGCGGTCACAGCCGGTCGGGTCCGCGATGCTCGCGGGGTACGACTCGCCGGTCTCGGCCGGGACCTCGACGTCGGCCGGGTCACGGAACGGCACGCCGAACGCGGTCGCCGCCTCACGGGCCACGCCGCGGATCGACGCGGTGTAGCCGCGGTCGGGCGTGATCGCGATGTCGAGCACCTCGTCGCGCAGCCCGGCCAGCTCGACGAAGTCGGCGCCGAGCGGCGTGTCCGCCGGCAGGACGAGGATGCCGGGGCTGCTCTCGGCCAGGCCGAGCTCGGCCTCGGAGCAGATCATGCCGTCGGACACCCGGCCGTACGTCTTGCGCGCGGCGATCTTGAAGCCGCCGGGCAGGACGGCCCCCGGCAGCGAGACCGGGACCCGGTCGCCGACGGTGAAGTTGGTCGCACCGCAGACGATGCCGCGCGGCTCCGCCTCGCCGACGTCGACCTGGCAGAAGCGGATCGGCTTCTTGAAGCCGGTCAGCTCCTCGATCTCCAGGATCTGGCCGGTGATCACGCCGGACACGTCGTGCCCGACGGCCTCGACGGACTCGACCTCCAGGCCGGCCGCGATCAGCTTCTGGGCGATGTCACGGGCGGTGACCACGGCGGGCAGCTGGGCGTACTCCCGCAGCCACGAAACAGGGACGCGCATCAGATCTCCATCCCGAACGCCTGGGTGAAGCGCACGTCACCCTCGAACATGTCGTGCATGTCCTCGACACCGTGCCGGAACATCAGCGTCCGCTCGACGCCGAGGCCGAACGCCCAGCCGCTGTACCGCTCCGGGTCGACCCCGGCGGCGACCAGCACCCGCGGGTTGACCATGCCGCAGCCGCCCAGCTCGATCCAGCCCTCGGACCGGCAGGTGCGGCAGGGCTCGCCGCCCGGCTCGGCCGAGGCGCCGCGGCAGACGAAGCACTGCATGTCCACCTCGGCGGACGGCTCGGTGAACGGGAAGTAGTACGGGCGGAACCGGGTCTTCAGCCCCGCGCCGAACATTCCGGTGACGAACGCGCCGATGGCACCGCGCAGGTCGGCCATCGTGATCCCCTCGTCGACGACGAGGCCTTCCATCTGGTGGAAGACGGGGCTGTGCGTCGCGTCGAGCTCGTCGGTGCGGAAGGTGCGGCCGGTGCACACGACGTAGACGGGCAGCTCACGGGTGAGCAGGGCGCGGATCTGCACCGGCGAGGTGTGGGTCCGCAGGACCAGCCCGGAGTCCTCGGACTCGACGAAGAAGGTGTCCTGCATCTCGCGCGCCGGGTGGGCGGGCGGGAAGTTGAGCGCGTCGAAGTTGAACCACTCGGCCTCGACCTCGGGGCCCTCGGCCAGCTCGAAGCCCATGGAGACGAAGACGTCGGCCATGCGCTCGGCGATGGTGGTCACCGGGTGGCGGGCGCCGCGCGGGTTTCGGTCGAACCGCAGGGTGACGTCGACGGCCTCCTCGACGAGGACGCGCTGGTCGCGCTCCTCCTCCAGCTCGGCCTGACGGGTCTTGAGCGCCTCGGAGACCTCACGGCGGGCCGTGCCGACACGCTTGCCCGCTTCGGCCTTGGCGTGCGGCGGCAGGGCGCCGATCTCCCGGTTGGCGAGCGCGAGCGGCGAGCGGTCGCCGGCGTGGGCGAGGCGGACCTGCTTCAGCTCGTCGAGGCTCGCGGCGGCCCTGATCGCGGCGAGGGCCTCATCCCGCGCGCGGGCCACCTCGTCCGGATGGAGCGCGGTGACCTCGACGGGGTCATATGACTTGTTGGGTGCGGACATGAGTGTCAGTTACTCCAGCAATGGCGGAACGGCGATCGAGTCTAGTCGGCGCACGGCCTGCGGCCCGTGACGCGGCCATCAGACGATCATGGCAGGACGGGGCCGCTCGGGAAGCCCGCGGCGCTCTCAGGCGAAGTCTGGAGCCCCGGCGGGCAGGCTAAATCGGAACTCGGCGCCGCCGCTCGGGGCGCGCCGCACGGCGATGGTGCCGCCATGAGCCTCGACGAGGCCCTTCACGATGTAGAGGCCGAGGCCGGTGCCGCCGCGGGGCTGGCCGTGACCGCGCCAGAACTGGCGGAAGACGCGGTGTGCCGCCTCGGGCGGGATGCCCTCGCCCTCGTCGCGCACGGCGACGACGGCTCCACGCGTGTTCGCGTCCGGCTCCACCACGATCGTTACGGTACCAGCCCCGTGACGCAGAGCGTTCTCGACGAGATTGCCGATGATCTGGTCAATCTTGTCCGGATCGAGCCACATCTCCGGCAGCGCGCCGGTGACCTCCAGCTTGAACCGGTCCGCCGGGTCGCCCGCCGCGACCCGGCCGGCGATGATCTTGCGGGCCTCCTCGACGAGGTCGACGACCTGGCGGCGCATCTCCAGCCGGCCCGCCTCGATGCGTGAGACGTCGAGCAGCTCCGTGATCAGCCGGGTCACCCGGTCGGCGTCGGAGTTGACCGTCTCGAGCATGACCCGCTTCTGGTCGTCGTTGAACCGGTGCCACTTGGCCAGCAGGGTGGCGGTGAAGCCCTTGACGCTCGTCAGCGGGGACCGCAGCTCGTGGGCGACGGTGGAGACGAGGTCGGCGCGGCCGCGCTCGTGCCGGGCGCGCTCGGCCGCGTCGCGCAGCGCGATCGTGAAGCGGCGGACGGTGCCGTCCCGCTCGCGGTCGTACGAGGCGGTGACCAGCAGCTCGGGCCCCTCGCCGAGGTAGAGCGGCCGCTCCGGATGGCGGGTGCGGGTGGCCAGGCCGCCGTACGGGTCGAGGCACTTCCACCAGTCGCGGCCGTCGGCGTCGCGCAGCGGCAGGACGTCGGCGAAGTCGCGGCCGAGCGCCTCGGCCCGCGTGATGCCGGTCAACCGGGCGGCGGCCCGGTTGAACACCACGACCCGCCGGTCGGCGTCGGCCACGATGAGCCCGTCGGGCAGCGCGTCGGGAGAGACGTCCCAGCGCGCCGCCTGGCCGGCGGGAGGTTCAACGCCGCGCGGCACCGATCCGCCCACGACCGCGGCACCTCCCCCGGCTCCCTATTGACAGTGCTGGCCTGACTCTAGTGCGGACGACGTAAATAGCGCCACGCCCGTGTCGTTAATTACGGATGTCCCGGCATGTCACCCGGACCTCAGTTACCGAACGCCTCGTCGACCGTGTCATACGTCGGAAACAGCTCGTCGAGCCGAGTGATTCGCAGAATCCGGCGCTGAGCGGGCCGCACCCGCGCCAGCCGGAGCGTGCCGCCTTTCTCGCGCAGCCGGTTGCCCACCGCGACCAGCGCGCCGAGCCCGGCGGCGTCGCAGAAGCTGACGGCGCCGAAGTCGGCGACCAGGTTCGTGTGGCCGCCCTCGATGAGGGCGAGGAGATCCGTGCGCAGCCGCCCCGCCGTCTGCACGTCGATCTCGCCGACGATCGCCACGACCGCCGCCGCGCCGTCCCGTCGTACGACCCTGGCCGCCATCGCGCGCCCGGCCCGGCACCGGTGGGCGCCCCCGCGCGCCAACGCGGACCGGCCCGGTCCCCTCTCGCAGCTCGCCGCCGTGCGGCGGCGAGGCAGCGGAATGCCTCTTATGTTCGTTTCCAACCTATTTGCCCCGTTCATCGGAATCGTCGTCGGCTCCGAGACGGTCGCCGGGAAGCCGCAGCCGGCCTCGGGCCGGCCCACCGATCCGGCGCGACGGAATCGACAGCACCGATCATGTCGCCTTTTCGTCCAATGAACGAATCGGGACGCCGTTTTGTTACAGCGAGAAGACATCACTGTTGCGTTCGGTATCGAACGGCACATCCGGCCTCCGCCGAACGGGTGACGCATCGCTCCGCGTCCCTCTGGCATCGGCCGGGCGCGGCCGATCCCGGGGCGTCCGGCTACAGTGCATCGACCACCCCACCACTCTCCGCGACCGCGAACTGGGCTCCCCCGTCCGGCTCGCCGTCCCGGGAAGGAGCCGCACGTGGACCTCCTCGACATGGGCCTGCTCGGCGCGGCCGGAGTGGCGGCCGGAGGGGTCAACGCGATCGCCGGCGGTGGATCGCTGATCTCGTTCCCCGCTCTGCTGGCCGTGGGGTGTCCGAACATCGCGGCCAACGTGACCAACACGGTCGCGCTGTGGCCCGGCTATGTCGGGGGCGTCGCGGGCTACCGCGCGGAACTGGACGGTCAGCGCGGACGCGCGGTCGCGCTGAGCGTGACCGGTGTGTTCGGGGCCGTCGCCGGCTGTGTCCTGCTGCTGGTCACCCCGGCCGGGGTGTTCGCCGCGCTCGTGCCCGTGCTGATCGCGCTGGCCAGCGGCCTCCTCGCCGCACAGCCGTGGCTGAAGCGCCGGCTCGACGGGGCGCGGCGCCTCACCGGGAACGGGCACCGGATGATGCTCCACGGCGGGGTGCTGGTCGGAGGCGCCTACGGCGCGTACTTCGGCGCCGGACTGGGCGTCATGCTGCTCGGCCTGCTCGGCGTCTTCGTGCACGACCACCTGCAGCGGCTCAACGCCGTCCGCGCCGTCCTGTCCCTGGTGATCAACACGGTGGCCCTCATCGCCTTCGCGCTCTTCGGCCCGGTGCGCTGGCCGGCCGTCGGGGTCATGGCCGTGACCAGCCTGGCCGGCGGGTTCCTCGGCGCCCGTGTGGCCCGGCGCATGTCCCCGGGGGTGCTGCGGGCCGTCGTCGTGACGTTCGGGCTCGGAGTGGCCGTCGCGCTCGCCCTCCGCTGAGGGCCGGGGCTCGGGAGTGCCCGCCGGTCCACGGGGACGCGGCCGTCAGGACGGCTCGCCGGCGCGCTGGGCGCGGGCCGAGGCGTACAGGCAGACGGCCGCGGCGGTGGCGAGGTTGAGGCTCTCGGCGCCGCCGTAGATGGGGACGCGCACGACCTCGTCGACCGCGTCCAGGATCTCGTCCGGCAGGCCCCACGCCTCATTGCCGAACACCCAGGCGGTCGGGCCGGTGAGGGTGCCGTTGTCCAGCGCGGCGTCCAGGGAGCACTTTCCCGCGCCGTCGGCGGCCAGGACGGTCAGGCCGGACTCCTTCAGCGCCGGGATGAGGACGTCGAAGCGCGGCCCGACGACGACCGGCAGATGGAACAGGCTGCCCGCGGACGCGCGTACGCACTTGCCGTTGTACGGATCGACGGACGCGTCGGTGAAGATCACGGAGTCGGAGCCCGCGGCGTCGGCGGTGCGCAGCACCGTGCCGGCGTTTCCGGGGTCCCGCACGTGCGCCAGCACGGTCACGAGCCGCGGCGGTGGTGCGAGCACCGTGGGCAGGTCGACGTCCACGAACGCGCAGACGGCCAGCAGGCCCTGCGGCGTGACGGTCTGGGCGAGCTCGGCCATGACCTCACCGCTCACCCGGAAGATCGGGACACCGGACCGCTCCGCCTGGGTGATCAGGTCGTGGTGGCGGGTCTCCGCCTCGGCGGTGGTGAACAGCTCGACGAGGACTTCGTCGAGCGCGAGGGCCTCGCGTACGGCCTGGGGGCCTTCGGCGAGGAACCGCCGCTCACGGCGGCGGAAGGCGCGTTTGGCGAGCCGACGAGCCGCCTTCACCCGTGGTGATCGAGTAGAGGTCAGCTCGCGGCCCGCCATCAGCGTCGTTATCTGCTCGGTCAGGCCGCCGCGCTGCCCTCGGCGGGCAGCGCCTTCTTGGCCGTCTCGACGAGAACCGCGAACGCCGCGGCGTCGTTCACCGCGAGCTCGGCGAGCATGCGGCGGTCGACCTCGACCCCGGCCTCGCGCAGGCCCTGGATGAACCGGTTGTACGTCATGCCGTTCGCGCGGGCCGCCGCGTTGATCCGCTGGATCCACAGACGGCGGAACTGGCCCTTGCGGTCCTTCCGGTCACGGAAGGCGTACGTCATCGAGTGGAGCTGCTGCTCCTTGGCCTTGCGGTACAGCCTCGACCGCTGGCCACGGTAGCCACTCGCCCGCTCGAGGACGACCCGACGCTTCTTGGCGGCGTTGACCGCCCGCTTCACGCGTGCCACGTCTTAGAACTCCTTCGTGGAGGCCGTGTCTCGTAGACCCGGCCGGTCGTTCGACTAACGGGACTGCCGGCACCGCACAGGTGCCGGAGCCCGGCGATCAGGTGGTGCCGGGCTCAGTCGCCGAGCAGCTTCTTGATCTTCTTCTCGTCGCTCTTCGACAGGACGACCGCTCCGTCGAGCCGGCGCGTGCGCTTGGTCGGCTTGTGCTCGAGCAGGTGGTTGCGGTTGGCGCGGCGGCGCATGACCTTGCCGGTGCCCGTCTTCTTGAAACGCTTCTTGGCACCACTGTGCGTCTTCATCTTCGGCATGGTCGCCGACGTCTCCCTATGTCCATGCACCTCACTCCGGGCGTGCGGAACTCCGCGGGGAGTGCCGGACGCCGGAAAGGCGCGGGTGTGCATACCTCATCGCGAGACGACCCCGCTCAGGGAGCAGGGTCGTGGCGGAGCAGTGCCCGGTCAGGCCGGGGAACCGTGCTCCTCCTGCCGCCGCAGCCGACTACCGGTCGCCCGCGGGCCTTCGGCCTTTGCCTCGCTCTTCTTCTTGTGCGGCCCGAGGACCATGATCATGTTGCGGCCGTCCTGCTTGGGCCGCGACTCGACGAAGCCGAGCTCCTCGACGTCCTCCGCCAACCGCTGCAGCAGCCGGAAGCCCAGCTCCGGGCGGGACTGCTCGCGGCCACGGAACATGATCGTGACCTTGACCTTGTCACCTGCCTTGAGGAACCGCTCGACGTGGCCCTTCTTGGTGCCGTAGTCGTGCGGATCGATCTTCGGCCGGAGTTTGATCTCCTTGATGACCGTGTGCGCCTGGTTACGTCGCGCATCGCGGGCCTTCATCGCGGACTCGTACTTGAACTTTCCGTAGTCCATGAGCTTGGCCACGGGCGGCCTCGCGGTCGGGGCGACCTCGACGAGGTCAAGGTCGGACTCCCGGGCAAGGTCGAGTGCCTTGGCGATCGGCACGATGCCGACCTGTTCGCCGTTCGGACCGACGAGCCGGACCTCGGGCACGCGAATGCGCTCGTTGATACGCGGTTCGGCGCTGATGGGACCTCCTTGGGGCTTTCGAGCTGTCCTGACCGGCCATGCCCCTGGCCCTTTCAAACGAAAAAGCCCCGCACGACTCGCATGCAGGGCCACCACCGGACGCCTCGACGGCCGGAGCCGACGAGGCGGGCACGCCAACAGCGTGCCGGACCGGAACCCATCAGCCTCTCGTTCCCCGAGGGAGCGCGGCCGATCAGGTGGGAGGTAACCTCCGCTTGCGCGCCCGACGCGTGAACGCCGGGCCAGTCAAAAGTCAAGGGTATCAGCTTTCCGGCCGTACGTCGAAGGCACGAGCCTCCCGCGCTTCGAAGGCGCGCACCTCGAAGGCCGCGGTCACCTGGACCGGCTCGGTGAGCTCCGTGACCCGCGCCCGCAGGACCGCCGGTTCGGTGTGGCGGGCGCTCGGTCCCATCCCCACGAGCGACAGGACCTCGGCGTGCGTGAGGGACAGCGGAACCTCCAGCGACCAGGTGCCGGCAGCGGCGAAGCGCTCCCCCACCGAGTCTGCCACACGGTCGGCCTTCCGCTCGTCCACGGAGATCAACCCCAGCCGCCCGACCAGCTCACCCAGGTGGTGGGCGGCCGGCGTCGCGACGATCAGTGCGCCGTCGGGCCGCAGCACCCGATGGAACTCCGCACCGCTCCGCGGGGCGAAGACGTCGATGAGGACCGACACCGCACCCGTGCGCACGGGCAGCGGCCGCCACACGTCCCATGCCAGGGCGCCGATCCGGGGATGCGCCCGCGCGGCGCGGCGCAGGGCGTGCTTGGAGATGTCGAGGGCGACGCCGGGGCGACCGGGCAGCCGGTCCAGGACGGCCGCGAGGTAGTGGCCCGTGCCCGCGCCGGCGTCCAGCACGCACCCCTCTCCCGGGTCCAGTGCGGCCGCGCGTTCGGCGATCAGCTCGGCGAGCGGCGCGAAGTGGCCGCCGCCGAGGAAGTCGGCGCGCGCCGCGACCATCTCCGGGGTGTCGGCGGTGCCCAGATTCGCCTTGCCGGTCAGCAGGTTGGCGTAGCCCTGCCGGGCGATGTCGAAACCGTGCCCGGCGGAACAGCGCAGGGCCGTCCCCGCGACGGCGAGGTCACCCGCGCAGAGCGGGCACTGGAGGTACGGAACGACGTCGGCGAGCACCCTCCCATGATGGGGCAGCCGACCGGGCGGTACGTCCCGCCACTTGTCGATGTATCGACCATCGGTATATAACGACGGTATGAAACACAGGCCGCTCCAGGAACCGACGTTCCTGATCCTCACGGCGCTGGCGGCCGGGCCGCAGCACGGCTACGGGATCATCGGCGACGTCGAGCGGATCTCCGACGGGCGGGTGCGCCTCCGGGCCGGGACCCTCTACGCGGCCCTCGACCGGCTGACCGCCGACGGTCTCGCGGAGATCGACCGGGAGGACGTCGTCGAGGGCCGGCTGCGCCGCTACTACCGCCTCACCGAGACCGGCGCGGCGCGTCTCGCCGCGGAGGCCGAACGCCTGCGCCACAACGCCGAGACCGCCACCGCACGCCTGCGCCTCGCCGGAGGATCCGCATGAGCCCCCTCGAACACCGCCTGAGCCGCTGGCTGCGGCTGTACCCGGCCGACCGGCGCGAGGAGATGCTCGGCGTCCTTCTCGCCACCGCCGGCCCCGGCCAGGAACGTCCGACCGTCCGGGAGGCCGCCGACCTCGTCGGAGGAGCCGTCCGCATCCGCCTGCGGCGCGAGATCCGGTCTCTCGGCGGCCCGGTCTGGCGCGACGCGTTCGCCGTGCTCGCCCTGGTGACGGCCGCGCTGGCGTGTACCGCCCTGATCGCCTACTTCCGGGACGAGACGATGCTGATGCCCAAGGGCTTCATCACGTTCGACGTCGACTCGGGCCGCTCTTACGCGGACCTGTTCCCGGAACCCGCCCAGGTGTGGACGATGTGGGCACCATGGCCGCTCGTCGGCGCGCTGAGCCTGCTGCGGCTGCGTCACTCGGCCGTCGGTCTCGCATGGGCCGCGGCCTTGTCGCAACTGCCGTGGCTGGCAGTGGCGCAGGGGCACTACGCCCTGCAGACCGGTGACGTGGAGGGCAACCTCATGTGGTTCGGCGTGGCGGTCCTGGCCGCCTCGGCGCTGTCCCTGTCCGATGGTCTCCGCCACGCCCTCGCGCTGCTCGGCCGGTGGCGCGGCGCCGCCCTCCTGGTGGGCGCCGCCATGTTCGCCTACGCGTTGCTGGGGCTTCCCGCAGTGGAAGACTCTCTACCGGAGGGGCACGGCGTCGTCCTGGTGCGGTCTGCGACGATCTCCGATCCGATCTGGCTGCCGGCGGCCGGCGCGCTCGCGTTGATGCTCGTCGCCTGCGCCCGCCCGCGATCGGCGTACGGCCGCCGGTCGATCGCCGTTGTCCTGCTCGCCTTGTCGCCGCTGCTGTGCACACTCGTCCTGTGGTTCACAAGCTTCGGAACGCTCGGTTCGGCGGCCGGCGCGCTGCTCATCGCCGCTTTTCCGGTACTGCTGGCGATCATGGCCGGCGCCTTCGCCGCGCGCCTTCGCGGACGACGCCGCAGCACGTCATGACACGGCGGCGCGCATCGCCTCCACGGGAGCGGGTGTGCGCCCCGTCATGAGCTCGACCTGGCGGGCGGCCTGGTGCACCAGCATCGGCAGCCCGCCCACGACGATGCCGCCGCGCCCGCCGACGGCCTCGGCGGCGGCGGTCGGCCACGGCGCGTAGACGACGTCGAAGAGGGCGTCCGTCGCCCCGGCGATCGCCTCGGCGTACGGGTCGGCGGCGTGAGCCGGCAGGGTCGAGATGATCAGGTCCGCGTGCGGCATCGCGTCGGCGAACGTCTGCACCGACACCGAGACGCCCAGCCGGTCGGCCGCCGACACCGCCTCGGCGGCGCGCCCCGGACTCCGTACGACGATCACGGCCTTCGGCAGGCCGAGATCGCGCAGGGCCGCGAGGGCCGAGCACGCGGTCGCGCCGCCGCCGAGCACGGCGGCCGACCCGGGCGCTCGCACGCCGGCCTCGGTCAGCGCGGTCACCATCCCGTGCACGTCGGTGTTGTAACCGAGCCGGCGGCCCTCCTGGAAGACCACCGTGTTGGCGCCGCCCACCGCGCGGGCCAGCCCGGACACCTCGTCGAGAAGCGGCAGCACCGCCCGCTTCAGCGGCATCGTGAGCGACAGGCCCGCCCACGGCCGCTCCAGCAGGCCGGGGAGGTCCTCCTCACGGCACTCGACGGCCTCGTAGGTCCAGTCGAGGCCGAGCTCGGCGTACGCGGCGCGGTGCAGCGCCGGCGACAGCGAGTGCGCGATCGGCGATCCGAGGACGGCGGCGCGCGTCATCCGTGCCCCGTGTTGCGGGCGAGCTCCTGCTTGAGCTTCTGGAACTCGGCATAGCTCGAGGTGAACTTGGTGACCCGGTTCTTCGGGTCGGTGGCCACGAAGTACAGCCAGTTGCCCGGCGCGGGCTCGAGCGCGGCCTTCAGCGCCACCTCACCCGGGTTGTCGATCGGGCCGGGCGGCAGGCCGGAGACCATGTAGGTGTTGTACGGGCTGTTCGTCTTCGTCTCCGCGTAGGTGGCGACGGTGTTGTACTTGCCCAGGGCGTACATCACGGTGCTGTCGAGCTGGAGCTTCCTCATCCACGGCTGCGAGCTGTGGAGCCGGTTGTCGATGACCCGGGCGACCTTCGGCATGTCCTCCGGCCGGCCGCTCTCGGCCTGGACGAGGCTGGCGATCGTGACGACGTCACCGGGTGACATGCCCAGGTCGCGCGCCTTCGCCTCCAGGTCGACGTCGACGGCGACCTTCTTGAACTGGTCGACCATCGAGCGCAGGACCTGCGTCGCCGTGGCCTTCGGGTCCGGGTCGTACGTGAAGGGGTACAAATAGCCCTCGAGCTTGCCCTTGGCGTACGAGGGCAGGCCGAGTTTCTCCGGGTGGTTCGCGGCCTTCTGGAAGTCCTTCAGCGGGATGTGGGTCTTCTTGGCCAGGAACGGCAGGATCTGGGCGACCCGCTTGCCCTCGGGGATCGTGAGGCGGCCCGCGCGGGACGCGTCGCTGAGCAGGAGGTCGAGCGCCGACTTCACCGACATCTGCCGGCGCAGGTGGTAGTAGCCCGGCTGGATGCTCGTCGCCCTGGTGTCCTTGGACGCGAGCTTGATGAACGCGTCGACCGACTTGACGACGCCCGCGTCCTTGAGCCGGTTCGCCATGAGGGCGACCGAGTCGCCCTCATGGATCCAGACGGTGACGCTGCCGGTGCCCTCACCCTTGTAGTCGGGCGGGTTGAGCATGCCGTTGATCGTGGTCAGGCCGATGTAGCCACCGCCGCACACGATCGCGAGCAGGAAGGCGATCGCGATGAGAGGCGCGAGCCTGCGCCCCTTGCGGGTCTTCTTACGGCGCCGTCCCCGGCCGGACCGAGGGGCCTGTGGCGCATCGCCGGGAGGCTCCGGGCGCTGCTGGCGCTCGGAGAGTTGGCGCAAGAAATCAAGGTCTGCGTCGCTCATGAGTCCCCCTGGACAGTCTCCCCAGGGGGGCGGCCCGTCAAGCGCTCGGCCTCGAGCGCCGCCTGCAGCAGCACCGCGGCCGCCGCCTGGTCGACGACCTTGCGCCGCGCCTGTCCGCGCACTCCCTTGTCCCGGAGGCCACTTTCGGCTGTCACGGTGGTGAGTCTCTCATCGAACAGCCGTACCGTCTCGGGATCCAGGCGTTGTGCGATCTTCTCCGCGAACCGGCGGGCCGTCGCGGCCGCCGGTCCCTCTCGCCCGGAGAGAGAGGTCGGCAGCCCGACGACCACCTCGATCGCGTCGTTCTCAGCGACGATCTGAACGATCCGGTCGATGTCGCCTTTACCCGCCCGTACGGTCTCCAGGGGCGAGGCCAGGATGCCGCCGGGGTCGCTGCGCGCGACGCCGATGCGGACGCTGCCCGCATCGACGCCGATGCGCACGCCTTGTCTCACGTGGTCGCCACAGCTCGGCGGACGGCGCCCAGGGCCTCGTCGATGGCGCCGGGGTTCGCGCCACCGCCCTGCGCCAGGTCGTCCTTGCCGCCACCGCCGCCGCCGAGGACCTTGGCGGCGACGCCGACGAGCGCGCCCGCGCGGAGGCCGCGAGCGCGGGCCTCGTCGCTGGTCGCGACGACGATCACGGGACGGTCCTTGGGGACGCCCGCGATGATGACGACGGCCGGCCGGCCCGACAGGCGGCCCCGCACGTCCATGGCGAGCCGCCGCAGGTCGTCGGCGCTCGTGCCGTCGGGCACCCGGTGGGCGACGAAGGCGACGCCGCCGACGTCCTCGGCTCCGCCCGCCAGCTCACCGGCGATCTGCAGGACCTGCTGGGAGCGGATCTTCTCCAGCTCCTTCTCGGCCTCGCGCAGCCGCGTGACCACTCCGGAGATCCGCTCCGGGAGCTCCTCGCGCCGGGTCTTCAGCTGCTCGGACAGCTGAGCGACGAGCACGCTCTCCTTGGCGAGGTACCGGAAGGCGTCGATGCCGACGAGCGCCTCGACGCGGCGCACGCCGGCGCCGATCGACTGCTCGCCGAGCACCTTGATCAGCCCGAGCTGGCCGGAGCGCGCGACGTGGGTGCCGCCGCAGAGCTCGCGGGAGTACTCGCCGATCTCGACGACGCGCACCTCGTCGCCGTACTTCTCGCCGAACAGGGCGAGCGCGCCCATCTTGCGCGCCTCGTCGATCGGGTGGACCGAGGCGTGCACGCCGAGGTCGTCGATGAGGATGGCGTTGACCTCGTCCTCGACGTCGCGCAGGACGCTGAGCGGAACGGCGCCCGAGGCGGTGAAGTCGAACCGGAACCGGCCCGGGGCGTTCTCCGAACCGGCCTGGGCGGCCGACTCGCCGAGCGCGTTACGGAACCCGCGGTGGACCATGTGCGTGGCGGTGTGCGAGCGGGAGATCGCCCGGCGCCGCTCCACGTCGATCTCGGCGTACGCCGTGTCGCCCGTCTGCGCCTCGCCGCTGCGGACGCGGCCGCGGTGCACGATCAGGCCGGACAGCGGCGTCTGGACGTCGAGGACCTCGACCTCGGCGCCGTTGCCGAACCGGATGACGCCCTGGTCGGCGAGCTGGCCGCCGCCTTCGGCGTAGAACGGGGTGCGGTCGAGCACGACCTCGACCTCGCTGCCCTGGCCCGCCGACGGCACGCTGGCGCCGCCGACGATCAGGCCGACCACCCGAGCCTCGCCGGCGACCGCGTCGTACCCGGTGAACCGCACCGAGCCGGTCTGCTCCAGGAGGCCGCCCAGCACGGACACGTCGAGGTTGCCGGTCTTCTTCGCGGCGGCGTCGGCCTTGGCGCGCTGCCGCTGTTCGTCCATCAGGCGGCGGAACTCGTTCTCGTCGACGGACAGGCCCTGCTCGGCCGCCATCTCGAGGGTGAGGTCGATCGGGAAGCCGTAGGTGTCGTGCAGCGTGAACGCCTGCCTGCCCGACAGCGTCGACTCCTTGCGGCGCTTGCTCTCCTCCACCGAGGCGTCGAAGATGGCGGTGCCGGTGCGGAGCGTGGCGAGGAACGACTGCTCCTCGGCGTCGATGACCGTGTGGATGTGGGCGGCGTCGGAGCGCAGCTCCGGGTAGGTCTCACCCATTCCGTCGATCGCGGCGGCGGTGAGCTCGTGCAGGTAGCGGTCGTCGCCGGCGCCGAGCAGCCGCAGGTGCCGGATGCTGCGGCGCAGGATGCGGCGCAGGACGTAGCCGCGGCCCTCGTTGGAGGGCACAACGCCGTCGGCGACCATCATCGTGCCGCTGCGGACGTGGTCGGTGATCACGCGCAGGGACACGTCGGCCCGTGCGTCGCGGCCGTACTTGGTCTTGGTGAGGTCGGCGGCGCGGTCGAGGATCCGCCACATGGTGTCGATCTCGTAGATGTTGTCGACGCCCTGGAGGATCGCCGCCATGCGCTCCAGGCCCATGCCGGTGTCGATGTTCTTGGCGGGGAGCTCGCCGAGGATCGGCCAGCCCTCCTTGCCCGCGCCGGGGCCCCGCTCGAACTGCATGAAGACGAGGTTCCAGACCTCGAGGTAGCGGTCCTCGTCGGCGACCGGGCCGCCCTCACGGCCGTACTCGGGGCCGCGGTCGTAGTAGATCTCCGAGCAGGGACCGCAGGGGCCGGGCACGCCCATCGACCAGAAGTTGTCGGCCATGCCGCGGCGCTGGATGCGCTCCTCGGGCAGGCCGACCTTCTTGTGCCAGATCTCGAAGGCCTCGTCGTCGTCGTGGTAGACGGTGGCCCAGAGCCGGTCCTCCGGGAACCCGAACCCGCCGTCGGCCTCCGACCGGGTCAGCAGGTCCCACGCGAAGGGGATCGCCCCCTCCTTGAAATAGTCCCCGAAGGAGAAGTTGCCCAGCATCTGGAAGAACGTGCCGTGCCGGGTGGTCTTGCCGACCTCGTCGATGTCCGGGGTCCGGATGCACTTCTGGACGCTGGTGGCCCGAGGGTACGGCGGGGTCCGCTGGCCGAGGAAAAACGGCTTGAAGGGCACCATGCCCGCGTTGACCAGCAACAGCGTGGGGTCCTCGGCGATCAGGCTGGCCGAGGGCACCACGGTGTGGCCGCGCTCCTCGAAGAAGCGGAGAAAACGGCGGGCGATCTCTGCCGACTCCATCAGTGCAGGTCCTTGTCAGTATCGGAGTGTGCGTCGAGGCGCAGGGCGTCGCGCAGTTCTTCCTCGCGGTGGTTCATCGCGACGCGGACGTCGCCGGCGAACCCTCGTACGGTCCGGCCGAGCCCGGTGGCCTGGTGGGCGAGGCTGCCCGGCAGGACGGCGCGCACCGCCCGCTTGAGCCGGAACGCCGACCAGGCGCCGAACGCGGTGCCCAGCGACAGCCAGAAGAGTCGCCGGATCATCGCTTGCCGTCCTGGTTGCCGTGGCCACGGGAGCCGATGGCCTTACGGACACCATAGGAGAACGCCGCGGCCTTCACGAGAGGGCCGCCGACGATCGAGGTGACGGTGGTGCTGACCGCGGCGGCGTTCTGGCTGACGCTGCCCATGTTCTTGGTGATCACGTCGACCCGGTCCAGTTGCTCGTTGGCCCGCTCCACCGTGCCGGCCATGTCGTCCAGCAGCGGGGCGGTCCGGTCGCCGAGCTCCGCCACCGTCTTGGTCGCCTCGGTCAGCAACCGGGCGAGTTTCAAGAGCACGTAGGCGAGGAAGGAGACGAGTATCGCCCAGAACATGGCCACGATCAGCCCGGCCAGCTGTTCGCCCGTCAGCATGCGGCTTCCTCCTCCTGTGGTCGCGGAGAACTCGGTCGGACCGACCTTACCGTCCCGGGCTTGCGAAAACGCGCCCAGGCGACCATGCCGCACCCGCCGACGGCGCGGTCTCAGTCGGCGCGCCTGCCGCGCAGCACGGCGCGGAGCCGCTCCACCACGTCGGAGAAGCGCGCCTCCATGCCGTGCCTGGTCGGATGGTAGTACTCCCGGCCCGCCACGGCGTCCGGCGCGTACTGCTGTTCGACCACCCCGCCGGGGAAGTCGTGGGCGTAGCGGTAGCCCTTCCCGTGGTCGAGCTTGGCCGCGCCCTTGTAGTGCGCGTCGCGCAGGTGCGGCGGCACCGGGCCGACCAGCCCTCGCCGTACGTCGGCGCTCGCCTCGGTGATCGCCGTGATCACGGCGTTGGACTTGGGCGCCAGGGACAGGTGGATCACCGCCTGGGCGAGGTTGATGCGGGCCTCCGGCAGGCCGACGAACTCCACGGCGTGCGCGGCGGCCGTCGCCGTCTGCAGGGCCGTGGGGTCGGCCATGCCGATGTCCTCGCTCGCGTGGACGATCAGCCGCCGGGCGATGAAGCGCGGGTCCTCACCGGCCTCGATCATGCGGGCGAGGTAGTGCAGCGCCGCGTCGACGTCGGACCCGCGGATGCTCTTGATGAACGCGCTGACCACGTCGTAGTGCTGGTCGCCCTCGCGGTCGTAGCGGACCGCCGCCCGGTCGACCGCCTTCTCCAGGACGTCGACGTCGATGGCCGCGCCGTTCGGGGCGACGTACGAGGCGGCCTCCAGGTACGTCAGCGCCCGGCGCGCGTCCCCGCCCGCCAGGCGTACGAGGTGGTCCTCGGCGGGCTCGGCGAGCTTCACCGCGCCGCCGAGGCCGCGCTCGTCGGTCAGGGCCCGGCGGATCACCTCGCGGAGCTGGTCGTCGCCGAGCGGCTGGAGCGTCAGCAGGAGGGAGCGGGACAGCAGCGGGCTGATGACGGAGAAGAAGGGGTTCTCGGTGGTCGCGCCGATGAAGGACACCCAGCGGTTCTCGACGGCGGGCAGCAGGGCGTCCTGCTGGGCCTTGTTGAACCGGTGCACCTCGTCGACGAACAGCACGGTCTGCCGGCCGCCCATGCCCAGCTCGCGCTTTGCCACGTCGATGGCGGCGCGGACCTGCTTGACGCCGTCGGAGACCGCGGAGATCTCCACGAACCGGCGTTCGGTCGCCTGGCTGACGACGTACGCGAGGGTGGTCTTGCCGGTGCCGGGCGGCCCCCACAGCACCAGGGACATGGGGACGTCCCGCTCGACCAGCTGGCGCAGCGGGGTGCCGGGGCCCAGGAGGTGCTCCTGGCCGACGACCTCGTCGAGGCCGCGCGGGCGCATCCGTACCGCCAGCGGCGCGTTGGCCTGCTGCGCCTCTTCGGCGGGCGTGTCGAAGAGGCTGTCGGCCTGTTCAGGTTCCCTGCGCACCACGCCTCGACACTATCCGTTCGCCGAGGCCGCTCAGCGCGACGGAGGCGATCACCACGACGGCTGCTCCCCCTTTCGCCGTCCGGGGAGTACCCGCACGACGGCGGATCTCCCTCGTGATCGGCAAGAGGCTCTCGTACGTCTCCGGTCCCGCCCGCAGCAGGGTCGTGGTCCGGTGCGATCGACGGCCACGCCCTCGGTCGGTCAGGGCAGGCGGAGGACGCGCGTGATCCGCGCGGCACCGCTCAGGCGGACCAGGGGGCCCGGCGGGCCGGGCCGCGTGGTGGCGGTGATCGTCGCAGGAGTGCCGAGGCGGTCCCCCATGTCCACGGTGACGCCGGTGACGCCCCGGTCGGCCAGGTCGGCGGCGAGGCAGGCGGTGCTGTTGGCGTTGGCGACGTCCTCGGGGACGCCGATCGAGGGGGCGAACATGCGGGCCGCGGCCCGGCCGGTGGCCTCGGGCATGGAGTAGACGTAGCAGCCCAGGAGGCCGAGCCTGTCACAGGCGGCGCGGAGTCGTTCTTGATCCGGGTCGAGCGTGGCGAGTGCCGAGCGCGTGGCGACGGGAACCAGCAACCGCGGCCTTCCCACCGCGGCGATCCGCGTACCGGGCATGAGGATGTCCGGAGCGACGCCGAGGGTCGGCAGGACGAGGTCACGCTCGATCGCCGTGGGCTCACGCAGGTCGACGGGGCCGGTGTCGAAGGAGGCCGTGATCTTCCCGTTCTGCGGTACGGCCCGGCCGGTGAAGGCGCGTCCCGACGTGTGCAGCGTCGTGCGGTGGTCCCCGCCCCCGGCGCGTTCGGCGAGGAAGGCCAGGGCCGCGACCGTTCCGTGACCGCACGCGGGCAGTTCCCCTTCGGCGGTGAAGAATCGCAGGGCCGCCACGGGCCCATCGGGTCCGTCGTGCGCGGAGACGAAGACCGCGTGCGAGGTGCCCATCAGGACCGGCACGCGGCGGCGTTCGCCGTCGGTCAACGGCGCCTCCTCCATCACCGCGGTCGGACTGCCGCCTCGCCCGTCACGCAGGCACGCGTGGACGATCGTGATTCGCGACCCGTCCCCGCTCATCACAGGTCCTTCTCGCCGGACCGCTCGGCTCCGGCCCGCCGAGGCGGTTCCGGCGATCCGGGGACCAGGGCGACCTTGCGGTGCGGGACACGGAACAGCGTGAGCGGCGCGTACGGGACGCCCGTGGACGTCCACCGGCGGAGCGCCCGGCCGGCGGAGGCGGGATGAGCCGGATTGAGTGGTTCGATGCCCGACATTCGAGCCCTCCTGCTTCGAGTTCCGAATCACCATGATGCTTCGACGAACTCCAGCCGCTGCGAGCGCGTGTGCTCCAGGGTGCTCAGCACCCGGTTCGGCGCACCGACCGCCGCCCGTCTGGCCGCCCGGCACGATGACGGCTACCGCCTCACCCCTCGGTCGTCGCCTCGGTCAGGGACGGGTACGCGCGCTGATGCGGGGGCCGGCGTACTCGTCGTCGGTGACGTGCTCCAGCCAGTCGACGTCGTCGGTCTCCCACAGCGCCAGGTGGACCATGAACCGGTCGGGGGCGGCACCGTGCCAGTGCTCCTCGCCCGGCGGCGTCCAGATCACCTCCCCGGGGCGGGCTTCGATGATCTCGCCGCCGCGGGACTGGATCAGGGCGGTTCCCTCCACGATGTAGAGGGTCTGGCCCAGGCCGTGGGAGTGCCAGGCGGTCCGGGCGCGAAGCGGACCATGTTCGCCCGCGCGCGGGAGGGCTCCTCGCCCCGGTAGATCACGTCCGCCCAGGCGTCGCCGGTGAACCACTGCTCGGGCAGCTTCATCGTCGGGGGCTGCTTCAGGATCTCCATCGAATCTCCTTGTTCGGTGCACCGCCGCGCAGGCCGCGCGGCCGGGTACGGGCGGGGTGGTCAGGCGGCCGGGCCGGTTTCCTCGACGATGCTCTTCAGCCGGGTCACCGCGCTCATGGCGTTCGGCCAGCCGGCGTAGAAGGCCAGGTGGGTGAGGGCCTCGACCAGTTCGTCCTTGCTCAGGCCGTTGTTCAGCGCCGTGCGCAGGTGGAAGTCCAGCTGTTCGGTGCGGTACAGCGCCGCCAGCGTGGTGACGGTGACCAGGCTCCGGTCGCGCGGGGACAGCCCCGGACGCTCCCACACGTCCCCGAACAGGACCTCATCGGTCAGTTCCACCAGCTTGGGCGCGAATTCGCCGAGCAGCGTACGGGCGCCCGAGGGCTGCGTGCTCTCTGTCATCGTCATGCCTTTCGATGTGGCCGGTCATAGGGGCCGGGGAGGCGGGCCGCGCACCCCGGGCATCGACCAGGAAACCGCCGGCCGGGCCGGTGAGGGAGTTCCTGCCGTTCGGTGTACTGACAGAACACCCCAGGACCTTCGGAACCCGCCTAACCTCGGAAGACATGGACAACCGCCGGGAGGTCCGCGAGTTCCTGGCCTCGCGGCGAGCCAAGATCACCCCGCAGCAGGCCGGGCTGCCCGCCTACGGCGGTCACCGGCGCGTTCCCGGCCTGCGCCGCGAGGAGGTCGCCATGCTCGCCGGGGTCAGCGCCGAGTACTACGCCCGCCTGGAGCGGGGCAACCTCGGCGGGGTCTCCGAGAGCGTCTTGGAGGCCCTCGCCCGCGCCCTTCAGCTGGACGAGGCCGAGCACGCCCACCTGTTCGACCTCGCCCGGACCGCCAACGCCACGCCCCGCACCCGCCGCCGCCCCGCGCAGCAGCAGATCCGGCCCGGCATCCGGCACCTGCTGGACTCGATGACCGACACGGCCGCGTACGTCCGCAACGGGCGGCTGGACATCGTCGCGTCCAACCGGCTCGGCCGCGCCCTGTACTCACCGGTCGTCGACGACCCGGTCCGGCCCGTCAACCTCGCCCGGTTCCGCTTCCTCAACCCCCGCGCCGGCGACTTCTACCCCGACTGGGAGGAGTCCGCCCACACCACCGTGGCCCTGCTGCGCACCGAGGCCGGCCGGGATCCGTACGACCGCCCCCTGACCGACCTCGTCGGCGAGCTCGCCACCCGCAGCGAGGAATTCCGCACCCTGTGGGCCGCGCACGACGTCCGTCTGCACCACACCGGCGTCAAGAACTTCCACCACCCCGTCGTCGGCGACCTCGCCCTCCCCTTCGAGGCGATGCCCCTGCCCGCCGACCCCGGTCTGACCCTCACCGCCTTCAGCGCCGAACCCGGCACCCCGGCCCACGACGCGCTCAGCCTGCTCGCCGCCTGGGCCGCCACCACCGACCGGACGCGGCCGGCCCGGCCGGAGGGCCAGGCCCGCACGTCGGACGGCTGATCTCCGCCCGGATCGAGGACCGGTGGGGCGCGAACGGACCGTCACGGTCCGGGGCTCACCGGCGGCGGGGTCGTGAGCCGGTCGGGTGGGGGCGGCGTTAGCCTTGGCGGCGTGACCCCCTCCTCGATCGACGACCTCCTGGCGATCACCGGAGGCCACCCTCTGATCCGCAGTGTGCACCCCGAGCGACGCGGCAGGGCCTGGCGCGCGGATGGAGCGGTCGCGTTCCTGCACCTGAATCCCGACCGTGCCACGGTCCGGCGGGTCGTGGGGCTGGGCACGCCCGAGGCGGTGGCCGGCCTGCTGACCGGGCTGCGCGGTGAGCTGCCCGCGAACGTGTACGTCAACGTGCCGCGCGGCACCCCGCTGCCGCTGGCGGACCCGGTCGACTGGCAGTGGCGGGTCGCGTACGAGGCGCCGCCGCGCCGGCCCGGCGAGGACCTGGTCGACTGGCACGGCGACACCGACGCGATCACGGAGCTGCTGAAGCGCACCGGTCCGGACTGGTCGGTCTGGCCTCGTAACGGCAGGGCCCGCCGCTGGGCGGCCGTGAGGGGTGAGGACGGTGGGCTCCTGGCCTGTCTCGCCGACACGACGACCTCCCCGGAGATCGGCCAGGTGGCGGCGATCGCGGTGCGCCCGGAGGCCCGACGCCGGGCGCTGGGCGCGTCGATCACGACCTGGGCGATGCGCCGGCTGCTCGCGGAGGGCTGCGACGGGGTGGGCCTGGGGGTCTACGGGGACAACACGGCGGCCATGCGGCTGTACGACCGGCTCGGCTTCGACGACGAGGCCCGCACCAGCGGGCGCCTCCCGGCTTAGTCTCCCGGCGCGTACTGCGCCGCCCCGTGGCCGAACAGTGACTGCTGACGATACGCCCCCGCCGGCCAGCCGCCCATCGGTCACGCGGCCTCGGCCGCACCGACCCGGCGTGGGTCCGCGCACGCCGCCATGACACCGGTGGCCGGGTCCAGGGTGATGCCCTCGAAGTTCCCGGTGAGCGCGTACCAGGGGTTGGTCACGCGCGTCCACAGGCGTTCCCGCCCGGCCCAGGCGCGGAACTCCCGCAGCACCTCCGGCGCGAGGCCGGCCTCCAGCAGGTTGCCGGGCTCCCAGCCCCGCTCGGGCGAGTGCGGACGGGCGCCGAACCGCGGCGCCTGCACGGACTCCTCGATCGTCATGCCGAAGTCCAGCAGGTTCACGACGTTCTGCAGCACACAGGCCACCAGGGACACCGACGGCGACCCGGAGACGAGTACCGGCCTGCCGTTCCGGAGGACGATGTTGGGCGCGAGGTAGACGCAGGCCCGCTCGCCCGGCTGCGGCATCACCCGCTGGAAGAAGGAGCCGCCTCCGGACAGCTGGAAACCCTCGCAGAACAGCCCGTTCACCCAACCGGACGCCATGTGGGAGTGGGTGACCGAGGCGATGTCGCCGTTGCGGTCCACCACGGAGACGTGGATGGTGCCGGGGGTCGGCGGCGCGGCGCCGAGCGGAGGCCGGGACGACAACAGCGCCATCCTGGTGCGGGCGTACTCCTTGGACAGCAGCAGCGCGAGCCGCTCTCCGTCCTGCTCCGGGCCGTGCTGCCGGGGCGGCGCGTAGTACACGGTGTTGTGCACCTGGACCAGCAGTTTCAGGCACTCCGGTGACGCGGACGGCGGGCCGAGCCGCGCCACGTCCACGGTCTCCAGCATGTTGAGGGCCTCGACGAGCTGGGCGCCCCCGTCGTCCGGCGGCGGGGAGGCGACGACCTCGGCCCCGCGGTACGTGCCCCGTACCGGTTCCTGCAGGAGCACGCGGTACTGCTCGAAGTCCGCCGGCCCGATGACCCCGCCGTCGGAGCGCACGGTCTCGCAGAAGGCACGGGCGAAGTCGCCGAGGTAGTAGTCCATGCCCTCGTCGCGCAGCCGCTCCAGGGTGCGGGCGGCCCGCTCCTGCCGGATGACCTGCCCGGGCATCGCCAGGTGCCCGTCGGGGAAGAATACCTCGCGCATCTGCTCGGACGCGCCCAGGTCGGCCTGCGCTCCGTACATGAGCCCGAAGAGGAACGGGTTGACCTCGAAGCCCTCCCGCGCGACCGCGATCGCGGGGGCGAGCAGGCGGGTGACCGGCAGACTGCCGAACCGGCGCCGCGCCTCGTCGAAGGCGGGCCACCAGCCGGGCACGGGAACACCCCTCCCCCGTGTCAGGTCCGCCCCGGTGAAGTCGGGCAGCGGTGCCAGCGGCGCGTTGACGTTGCCGTTGAGGTACACGGTCGCGCCGTCGGCCGCCCGGCGGTGCAGCATGCTGAGTCCGCCGGTGAGCGACGTCATGTGCGGCTCCACGACCAACTGCGCGGCGGCGGCGGTGAGCGCCGCGTCGCAGGCGTTGCCGCCCTCGCGCAGCACGTCGCGCGCGGCACGGGCCGCGATCGGATGCGAGGTCACCACCATCCCCGACGTGCCGGTGACCAGGGGTTTACGCCCATAACGGGCCGGGAGCGCGGTGTCCATGTATTTCCTTCCGATGTTCGACACGGGGGTACGCGGCCGGGCGGGCCGGGTCCGGGCGCCCCCGCCGCCCGGACCCGGCCGCCACCGGGGAGGCCGCTACGCGGCGGCCGGGAGCCCTCGCGCCTCGTCGATGGCCTTCGGCAGCGCGAAGCCGGCGACGAGCGCGGAGACCAGGCAGAAGAACGTCATGTACCAGCCGAAGGACACGTCCGTGCCGGTGAGCCCGTGCAGCCAGGCGGCGAGCAGCGGCGCGGTGCCGCCGAGGAGCGTCGTTCCGACGTTGTAGTTGAGGGCCGAGGCCGTGCCGCGCACGTGCGCCGGGTAGCTCATGACGTACGCGGTGGTGAGCGGCCCGCCGATGATGTTGTTGATCACGGTGAAGACGACCACGGCGATGAACGCGAGGACCACCGAGCCCGACTCGATGGCGAGGAAGGTCGGCACGGTGAAGATGACGAACACCGAGTAGCCCGCCACCAGCAGGCGCCGTCCACCGTGCCGGTCGGCCATGCGGCCGCCCCAGATCGCCGCCGGTGCTCCGACGACGTACGTGAGGATGGCGGCCAGCAGTGCCTGGTCCTCGCCGAAACCGTTCTGGACGAGCGCGGTGACGAAGTAGCTCTGGATCACGAAGGAACCGATCCGCTGACCGGCCCCCAGACCGATCGCGCGGAGCATGTCGAGCCAGTGTTCGCGCACCGCCTCCCGGAACGGCGTCTGCTTGACGGTCTCCGCCTTCGCCTGCGCCATCACCCGCTGGAATTCCGGGGTCTCGGTGACGTGTCTGCGGATGTAGATGGTCACCAGCGACAGCGGCGCCGCCAGGAGGAACAGCACCCGCCAGCCCCAGGAGTCGAAGGCGTGCTCCGGGACGGCCAGGATCATGACGTACGCGACGACCGAGGCGAGCAGCGGGCCGAGCGAGGTCGAGCCGACGCACAGCCCGGACAGGTAGTTGCGGCGCCGGTCGCCGTGCTCCAGCAGGAAGTCGGCGGCCGCGGTGTACTCGCCGCTGGCGCCGACGCCCTGGACGACCCGGCACACGGCGAGCAGGGCGGGCGCGGCGACGCCGATGGCCGCGTAGGAGGGCAGCAGCCCGATGGCCACGGTCCCGACCGACATCAGCATGATCGTCAGCGTCAGGACGTACTTGCGTCCTTTGACGTCGCCGATGCGGCCCATGAGGGTGCCGCCGATCGGGCGGACCGCGTACGAGAGGATCAGGGCGAGGTAGGTCGAGATCAGGCCCGCGGTGGAGTCGCCGCCGGCGAAGAACCGCCGGGCGATGATCACCGCCAGGATGCCGTAGAGGGCGTTGTCGTACCACTCGACGGTGTTGCCGAGGACGGCGGACAAGAGGATCCGGCGCCATGAGATGGCGGTCGGCGGGGCTCCGGTGTGGTCGCGGGCGGGACCGGAGGCGGGAGTGCCGGCGGAGTCGCCGTTGGACGGCGCTGCGGTGTGGCTCACCGGACCTCTCCTTTCTGGGGGGTGGGGGGAGACGCCGGCCCGCAGTGGCGGGCCGGTGGGCCGGGACGGGAGTGCGGTGTGGCCGGGACGGGCGATGCGGTGCGGTGCGGTGCGGTCGGGGATGGCGTGCGGCGGTGCCGGGTCAGGACTCCTCGGTGGGGAGAGCGATCTCGCCGTAGTGCTCGCGCGCCTGCTCGGGGGAGATCACCTGCTCGCGGATGTCGCGCCGCACCTGTTCGGGCGAGCGTTCGGCCGGGTCGCCGTAGCCGCCGGCGCCGGCCGTCACGATGCTCACCCGATCGCCGGGCTGCAGCACGGTGTGGCCGTGCACCACGGGCCGGGCTCCGTCGCTGAGCTCGACGCGGGCACTGGCGCCGGGCCGTCCGCCGAACAGGCCCCAGGGCCGGGAGGCCCGCCGGCTGGTGTCCAGCCAGAACTGCACGTCGGAGTCCTCGACGCGCACGGTGCGGCGGATGCCCATGCCCCCGCGGTGCCGCCCCGCGCCGCCGGAGTCCTCGACGAGCTCGTATGCCTCGACGACCAGCGGATACTCGGTCTCCAGCGACTCCACCGGGAGGTTGGAGGTGTTGGTGACGTGCACCTGCACGCCGTCCAGCCCGTCCTTGGTCGCACGAGCGCCTGAGCCGCCGCCGATGGTCTCCAGATAGACGAAGTACCGGCCGGTGCGGGAGTCCAGCCCGGAGAAGTGCACTCCGGTGTTCGCGCCGTTGGCGGCGGCGGTCACCCGCTCGGGCACCGCCGGTGCCAGGGCCCCGTGCACCAGGTCGACGACGCGCTGGCAGGTCTCGGTACGGCCGTTGACGGCGGCGGGCTCGACACAGTTGACGATGGAGCCGAGCGGCGCGTCGATGCGGATCGGGCGGTGCAGGCCCGCGTTCGACGGGATGTCCGGGTCGACCAGGGTCTTCACCGCGTAGTAGACGGTGGCGTACAGGGCCGTCCACACCATGTTCACCGAGGCCCGGACCTGATCCGGATTGCCGGCGAAGTCGAAGTGCAGCTCGTCGCCGGTCACCGTGACCGTCAGCCGCAACTCGAGCTCATCGTCCAGCTCGGGGCAGTCGAACCGGTCGCGGAAGGTATAGGTGCCGTCCGGTACCTCCGCGATCGCGGCGCGGGTGCGGCGCTCGGTGTAGTCGAGCAGCGCCGCCGCCGTGGCGATCATGGTGTCGCGGCCGTAGCGCCCGGCCAGCTCGGTGTACCGGGCGGTCGCGAGCCGGTTGGCGGCGAGCTGGGCGCGGAAGTCGGCGCGCCGCTCGGCCGGGACCTGGCAGTTGGTGAGGATCAGCCGGAAGACGTCCTCCTGGATCCTGCCGTCGCGGGCGAACCGCACCGGCGGGATGCGCAGGCCCTCCTGGAAGATGTGGGCGTGGCCCCGGTCCCCGAAGTCGGCGTGATGGGCCAGGTTGGCGGCCCAGGCGGTCAGCAGGCCGTCCACGAACACCGGCGTGACCAGCACCATGTCGGGCAGGTGGGAGCCGCCGCCGGAGTACGGGTCGTTGCTGATGAAGGTGTCGCCGGGGAGGATCTCCTCGACGGGGAAACGCTCCAGGACGGCGGAGACGACGCCGATCAGTGAGCCGAGGTGGATCGGCGAGGCCTGCTCGGACTGCGCCAGCATGTGGCCGTCGGCGCCGAACAGGCCGGCGGTGCAGTCCCGGCGCTCCTTGATGTTGCTGGAGTAGGCGGCGCGCACCAGGGTCTCGCCCATCTCCTCGACGATGGAGGACAGGGCCGAGCCCATGACCTCGACCAGCACGGGGTCCGGTGCGGCTGTGCTCTTGGCGTTGGCGTTCATTGCGTTCCTCGGGGCGGGCCGGAAGGCGGGTCGGGTCAGGCCGTGGCGGCGACGGGCTCGGCGATGGCGACGACGAGGTTGGAGTGCTCGTCGACCGTGAGGGTGTCGCCGGGCAGCAGGAGGGTCGTGGTGTCCATCTGCTCGACCACGGCCGGTCCCGTGACGCGGTTGCCGGGGCGCAGCCGGTCGCGCCGGTAGATGGGGACGGGCGTGAAGCCGCCCAGCTCCGGCAGGTACACCTCACGGCTGCCGGCGACCGCGGCGGAGGCGTCCGCACCGGCCGGCTCCTGCCGGGCCGGCGCGGCCTTCGGGACCGCGCCCACGCCCTGGACCCGGAAGGTGACGATCTGGACGGGCTCCTCGGCGGAGGAGTAGCCGTACATGCGCTCGTGCTCGGCGGCGAAGGCGTCGAGCACGCCGCGTACGGCGGCCGCGTCCAGCTCGCCGTCGGGCACGGGCACTGCGATCTCGTAGTTCTGTCCGACGTAGCGCAGCTCGGCGGCGCGCTGCAGGGTACGGTCCGCCGCGGGGATGCGCTCGTCGTCGAACCAGGCGCGCGCCTCGGCGGCGAGCTCGGCGTACACCGCGCCGAGCCGCCCGGCGGAGTCCTCGTCCAGCGGCTGGATGCGCGTACGTGAGAAGTCCGCGCGCACGTCGGTCATGAGCAGGCCGAGGGCGGACTGCGCGCCCGGCGTCGGCGGGATCAGCACGGTGCGCATCCCCAGCTCGCGGGCGAGCCGGGAGGCGTGCAGCGGTCCCGCGCCACCGAAGGGCACCAGGGTGTAGTCACGGGGGTCGTAGCCGCGCTGCACCGAGATGACGCGGATCGCGCGGGCCATGTTCGCGGTGACCACGCGCAGGATGCCCTGGGCGGTCTCCTCGGTGCCCAGGCCGACGCGGGCCGCGATCCGCTCGACGGCCGCACGGGCGGCGCCCTCGTCGATCCGTTTCCGGCCGTCCAGGAGGTACTCGGGGTTGAGGACGTGCAGCACCACGTTGGCGTCGGTCACCGACGCCTCGGCGCCCCTGCCGTAGCAGGCGGGGCCCGGGTCGGCGCCCGCGCTGGCCGGGCCGACCTTGAGGTGACCGCCGGCGTCCACCCAGGCCAGGGAGCCGCCACCGGCGCCGACCGTGTGAATGTCGAGCATCGGGCTGCGGATCGGCCGGCCGTCCAGCTCCATGCCGGTGGTGACCTTCGGCTCGCCACCCTGCACCAGGGACACGTCGGAGGACGTGCCGCCCATGTCGAAGGTGATGATGTCGGGGTGCCCGGCGGCGGCGCAGATGCCGGCCGCTCCGACCACGCCGGTGCTCGGGCCGGACAGGACCATGCGCACCGGCAGTGCCTCGGCCGCCTCGAACGGGATGATGCCGCCGTTGGACTGGGTGACGTGCGGGACCACGGCCAGGCCCTGCTCCGCCAGCCGCCGGCGCAGGCCGGCCAGGTAGTCGGCGACGATCGGGCCGACGTAGGCGTTGGTGGCCACGGTGGACAGCCGCTCGTACTCGCGGAACTCCGGCAGCACCCGGCTGGACAGCGACACGTACGCGCCGGGCAGTTCCTCGGCGAGGATCTCCCCGATCCGCTCCTCGTGCTCGGGGTGAAGGAAACTGTAGAGCAGGCAGACCGCCACGGCCCGGACGTCCCGTTCGCGCAGCACCTTGGCGGCGGCCCGTACGTCCTGCTCGTCCAGCGGCGTCTCCACCCGGCCGTCGTGCCGGACCCGCTCGGTGACCTCCAGCCGCAGGTCGCGCGGCGCGAACGGGGCGGGCTTGTCGGCCTGCAGGTCGTACAGGCGCGGGCGGCGGCCGCGGCCCAGTTCCAGCAGGTCGCGGAAGCCACGAGTGGTGATCACGGCGGTCCGCACGCCGTGGCCGGTGAGCAGCGCGTTGGTGCCCACGGTCGTGCCGTGCGCGAAGTACGACACCTCGGCCATGGACCGGTCGCCGGCCTGCTCCAGGATCTGGCGTACGCCCTCGACGATGGCCAGCCCGGGGTCCTGCGGAGTGCTGGAGACCTTCCGCACGTGCACGGTCCCCGTCACCTCGTCATAGGCGACGACGTCGGTGAAGGTGCCTCCGGTGTCGACGCCGATGCGCAGTGTCATGTCGTTCCTCCGATGGTGCTCGCGTGGGGGGTGCGGTCGTCCGGGGCCGGCCCGATCCCGGGCGTCCGCGCGGCCGGGCGCGGCGGGCGGACGGGACCGGGCGGCTCGGGCGGTTCCAGGGGGACGCCGTGACCGAACCCGCCGTGCTCCTCGCAGGCGCGCGCCGCCGCCGCCGCCGCGGCGGCCAGGCCCGGCGTCGGATCCCCGCCGCCGGCGAGCGCCACCAGCAGCGTGCCGATGAACGCGTCTCCCGCGCCGAGACTGTCCACGACCTCCACCGGCCGCGCCGGCTGCCGCCACACGGTGGCGCCGTCGCTCAGCCACGCCCCGTCGCGGCCCCGGGTGACCAGGGCCCAGCCCGCGCCGCGGGCCACGGCCTCGGCCAGCAGCCCGCGCACCTCCCCGTCGTCCAGGCCCGCTCCGGAGAACGCGGCGAGGTACAGGTGGGGCACCAGGTCCGGGGCCCAGGGCGCGTCACGCTGCTGGGAGAAGTCGAACGACACCCGGGTCCGCCGGGCGATCCGCGGAACCTGCTCGATCAGCGAGCCGCTGTAGGCGGTATGCACGATGTCATGGGCGGCCAGGCCGGCGATCTCCGCGTCCGTCAGCCGGAAGCGGGAGACGCCGTCGGACGCGCCCTCGAAGACCCGGTCGCCGTCGACCAGGCCGATCTGGGCCCAGGCGTTCGGACCGGACGCGGTCCGCACCTCGCCGGTGTCGACGTCCTCCGCGCGCAGCGCCGCGCGCACGGCCCGGCCGGCGGCGTCGTCTCCGGTCACCCCCAGATAGGCGGCGCGGGCACCGGCGCGCCGAGCGTAGACCGCGACGTTGACCGCGTTGCCGCCGGGGAACATCGTTCCCAGGTCAGGATAACGGTCGACCACGTTGTCGCCGATGCCGATCAGCCGCATCAGTACTCGACCCGGTACATGTACCGGCGCTGGGCGGTGTTGTGGCCGCGCTCGGCGGCGCAGAAGTCGAGCAGCCGGCGGGAGGCGCTCGCCACGGCGAGCGGACTGATCAGACCGCGCTGCTCCTGCGGCACGCCCGGCAGGGCGAAGTCCTTCGAATCCAGCACGGACCAGGTGCGGTAGTAGCGCTCGGCGAAGGCCACCGCCCGCTCGCCCATCGGCCGGGTGGCGTCCTCGCCCACCAGCACCAGCACGGGGTGGTCGCCGACGATCTCGAACGGGCCGTGGAAGAAGTCCCCGGCGTGGACCGCCGACGCGTGCAGCCAGTTCATCTCCTGCAGGTAGCAGGCGGCCAGGGCGTTCGCGGCGCCGAAGTTCGGGCCGGCGGCGAGCACGTACACCAGTTCGGCGTCGCGCCACTGGGCGCCGACCCGTGCCCCGAGGGAGGCGACCTCCCGCTTGGCGTCCGTGAGCGCCTCCGGTACGGCGGCGACGGCCCGCCAGGCCTGTTCGGCGTCCCGCAGGGATCCGGTCGCCTCCAGGAGGGCGAGGGCCACCTGCGTGAAGTGGATGGCCTTGGGCTCGGTGACGGTGACGTCGCTCGGGTAGTCGAAGAGCACGTCGGCCTCGTCGGCGAGCGGTGAGTCGCCGGCCCGGGCGATGCCGGCCACGGTCGCGCCCGCCTTCTTCGCCACCCGCACGGCCTCCAGCGTCTCGGGGGTGGCGCCGGAGTGGGAGGAGGCGACGACGAGAGAGGTCCGGTCGAGCCCGGCGAGGGGGCGGTGGATCAGTTCCGCGGCGGTCATCCGGTGCGACACGACCGCGCCGGTGACGCTCTCCATGAGGTCCTGGGCGGGGAAGGTCGAGTAGTAGGAACCGCCGCAGCCGATGAAGTACGCCGTCTTCAGCCCCTCCCCCACCAGGCGGGCGGCCAGGTCGCGCGCCTTGCCGGCCTGGGCGACGGTGTGCTCGAGGGTGGGGGTCAGGTCGTCGGACAGCGGGATCGGGTCGACGGCGACGTCCAGCATTTCGGGGGATCTCCTCGTACGAACGGGTTCACGTACGGCCCGGGACGGCGAACGCCGTACGGGGCCGGTGTGGCTTCGCGGTTAACGGGTGAGAAGGTTCTCAGTACGGACTGAGAAGGTTCTCAGTCGCAGTGCTGAGAACCTTCTCAGCGGATCTAGACTGGTGTCAAGGGTCCGCGGCCGCGGAGACCCTCGGGAGTCACGCCCAGTGGGCGGCGTCTCCCGGGGAACGACGTCTGGAGAGCAGGGGCAGCCACGTGCACAGCAAGGGGCAGACCGGCGGGCCGCCGAGCATCGTCGAGGTCGCACGGGCCGCAGGGGTCTCCACCGCCACGGCCGGCCGGGTCCTCGGCGGATACGGCCAGGCCAGCGCGGCCTCCCGGAAGAAGGTGGAAGAGGCCGCCCAGCGGCTCGGATACCGGCCCAACGGGCTCGCCCGAAGCCTCATCCAGGGCTCGACCGAGACGATCGGCGTCATCGTCACCGACGTCGGCAACTCCTTCTTCGCCCAGGCCGTACGGGGCATCGCCGACGTGGTGCGGGCCGGCGGCTTCGAGATCCTCCTCGCCAACACCGACTCCGACCCCGAGGCCGAGCAGCGCGCCATCCAGGTCATGTGGGAGAAGCGGGTCGACGGCCTGATCATCGCGCCCGAGGGGCCGGACAGCGCCGGGCGGCTGCGCACCCTGGTCGACGGCGGCCTCCCGGTCGTCCTCCTGGACCGCCCGCTGCCGGCCCTCCCCCAGGTCGACCAGGTGCTCGTCAACAACACCGCCTGCGCCCGCAGGGCCGTCGACCACCTGATCCGCCTGGGCCACCGCCGCATCGCGGTGGTCAGCGAGGCGTCACGCGACTTCTCCCGGCTGCTCGACCCCTCCGTGGACGGCGACGGGGAGCGGCCCAGCGCCGCCCGGCTCGCCGGCTACCTCTCCGCTCTCCAGCGCGCCGGTATCCGGCCGGATCCCGACCTCGTGGTGCAGGCCCCGTACGACCGGGCCGCCGCCGAACGGGCCACCGCCCGGCTGCTGCGCCGCAACCCGTCCGTCACCGCCCTCTTCTGCACCGACAACATCCTCACCTCGGGCGCCCTCGCGGCGGTGCAGCGCAGCGGCCGCGCCTGCCCCGAGGAGATCTCCCTGGTCGGCTTCGACGACCAGGAGTGGACGACTCTGGTACGTCCCCAGCTCACGGTGGTCCGGCAGCCCCATCGCGAGCTCGGAGCCGCCGCCGCGAAGCAGTTGCTCGCGCGCGTGCAGGCACAACGCGAGGGCGGCGGCCCGGCGGATGACGAGGCCGTGCACCTGCGGCTCCAGGCGAAGCTGGTGCGCAGGGCCTCGACCGCGCCCGCCCCGGCGAGTGGCGCGTGACGGCCGGGCACCGGAGGCGTCTGGCGAGTGGCGCGTGACGGCCGGGCACCGGAGGCGTCTGGCGGGCGGCGCATGACGGCCGGAGACCAGAGGCGTCTGGCGGGCGGCTCATGGCCGCCGGAGACCAGAGGCGTCGAGCGGAAGGAAACGGGTGGAGCATGCTTCGGTACGCGGTGATCGGCGGCGGGATCGTGGGAGCGGCCCTGGCGGACCGGCTCGCCGGAGAAGGCGCGTCGGTGACCCTCCTGGAGCAGGACCGGCCCGGCCGGGCGACCAGCAGGTGGAGCCTCGCCTGGCTCAACGCCGCCGCCAAGACACCGGAGGGCTATCACCGGCTCAACGCGGACGGCATGCGCGCCTGGGCTCGCCTTGCCGCCGAGCTGGCCGGCCCCGCCTGGTACCGGCCGGTCGGCAACCTGGAGGTCGCCGACGCCGGGCGACGGGACCGGCTGGAGGCCACGGTGACCCGGGCGCGAGCGTGGGGGTACGCGGCGCGCCTGGTCGACCGGGATGAGGCGGCCGGGATCGAACCCGCCCTGCGCCTGCCGGACACGCCGGCGCGGGACCTGTCCTTCGCCTGGTTCCCGGAGGAGGGCTACCTGCTGACCGAGCCTCTGGTGGAGCGGCTGGTGGCGCGGGCCCGCCGGCGCGGGGCGCGGGTGCGCACCGGCGACGCCGGGCGGGTCACCGGACTCCAGCGCGCCGGCGATGCCGCGCGGGGCGGTCAGACCGAGCGCGCAGGCGAGGCGGGGCAGGTCACCGGAGCGGAGGGCCCCGGTGACCGGATCACCGGGGTGCGCACCGCCGCGGGCGACCTCATCCCCGCCGACGTCGTCGTCTGCTGCGCCGGGCGCTGGACTCCCGCGGTCGCCGCGATGGCGGGGATCCGCGTCCCGATCGTCGATCCGGAGCCGCCGGGCTCGACCGCGCCGGGGTTCGTGGTGCGGGTCGGCCCGGTCGACGTCCCGCCGACCCGGGTCCTGCACACGCCCGGCGTGCACCTGCGCCCGCACGGCCCGCACACGGTGCACCTGGAGGCCGGGGACGTCACGGCGGACCTGCACACTCCCGAGCCCGTCCTGCGGGACCTCGCGGACACGCTCCTGGAGCGGGCCCGGCTCGTCGTGCCGAGCCTGCGCGAGGCCCGTGTGCAGGAGTACCGGGTGTGCGTGCGGCCGATGCCGGCCGACGGCATGCCGGTGGCCGGAGCGGTCGGCGCCGTCCCCGGCCTGTACGTCGTGGTGACGCACAGCGGCGTCACCCTCGCGGCGCGCCTCGCCGAGCTCGTGAGCCGGGAGCTGCTGGAGGACGTTCGGCTGCCGGAGCTGGAGCCCTACCGGCTCGAGCGCTTCACCGAGGAATCCGGCCGCGCGGCGTCCTGACGTCCGTGACCCGCGGCCAGGCGGCCGGTCGGGACTTCGGGTGGCCGGACCCGGTGGCGGCGGCCTCTGGCCGGGGCTCCGGCCTTTCGGTCGAGATGCGCGTCAGCGGCCCTGCCGGTGTGGGCGTACGCCCGTGGCCGGCAGGCTCACCCAGCCACGGGTGAAGGCCGAGCGCAACCGGCGTGCCCCGGCGAGGTCGACTCCGACCGTGGGCTGGCGGGCGAGGAGCTCCTCGAAGGCCACCCGCGCCTGCAGCTGCGCCAGGTGCGAGCCGATGCAGAAGTGCACGCCGCTGGAGAAGCCGAGGTGCCGGGGTATCTCGCGGGTGATGTCCAGCCGGTCGGCGGTGGGCCCGAACTCGCGCTCGTCGCGGTTGGCCGCGCCGTACAGCATCATGACCTTCTCCCCCGCCGGGATCTCCACCCCGTGCAGCGTCACCGGGCAAAGCGTGGTGCGCGCCAGCCCCTGCACCGAGCCCTCCAGACGGAGGAACTCCAGCAGCGCGTTCGGGATCAGCGCGGGGTCGGCGACCAGGCGTTCGCGCTGGTCGCGATGGACGTCGAGCAGCATGACGCCGTGGGAGATGAGGTTGCCGGTGGTGTCGTTGCCGCCGGCGACCATGACGAAGCAGAAGCCGAGGATGTCCCAGTCGGTCAGGCGCTCCTCGTCCACCTCGGCCCTGATGAGCGCGCTGACGAGGTCGTCGCCGGGGTCGCGGCGGCGGGCACTGATCACCTCGGAGAAGTACTCGAACATCTCGGCCACGGCACTGACCGCGGCGGACTCCTCCAGCCGGAACCCGCCGTCCTGCAGCCCGGTCAGCGCGGAGACCCACGGGTCGAAGCGGGCGCGGTCCCGTTCCGGCACGCCGAGCAGGTGCGCCACGACGAAGGTCGGGATCGGCGAGGAGAAGTCCCGGTGCAGGTCGATCGGCTCACCGTCGGCCGCCTTGCGCTCCAGCTCGGCGATGCGCGTCCGCGCGAACGCCCGGATCAGGTCCTCCAGCGCGGCGACGCGACGTGGTGTGAAGCCTTTGCCGATCAGTGCGCGCAGGCGCCCGTGCCGGGGCGGGTCGAGCATCACGATCGTCGGCGCCAGGCCCAGGGTGCCGATCTCGTCCGGGTGGAAGGTCAACCCTTGCGCCGAGGAGAAGCGCTCGTTGTCCCGTACGGCGTTCCAGATGTCGTCGAAGCGGGACAGCGCCCAGAAAGGCGGCTCGGAGTGCCGGTGCACCGGATCGTGGTCGCGCAGCTCCCGGTACGCCGGGTACGGATCGATCTGGAACGCCTCGTCGAACGGATCGTACGTGGCGGGCGTCGTGCTCGCGGGCATCGCAACCTCGCATCGCCGGTCTGCCTGGGTAGCGTCCGTCCTTCAGACGTTGTCTCATCCGGCGAGCCGACGCAATAGACGGGAGTCTCAGACATCCGCGCCGATGCGCCGGGCGAGGTCCGGGTCGAGGGGATAGACGCGCTCGGCCGGGAGGAGGGCCTTGGCCTTCGTCGTCTCGCCATCGTGGACCAGCCGCTGGATCTTCCGCACGAGCGGAGTCACGTCCTGGATGTCGCGGATCCACTCGTCCGCGTACCGGTCGATCACGTGCCGGCTGAGGCCGACCTGGATGCTGCGAACATCGAGCTGCTGCCCGCGCAGCGTCCGCTCTGGATCCCACTGGACGCGGACACGGGCGTGCTTGAACGCCGCGCGCCATTCGGCGCTGTCGCGGTAGAGCCGCCGGTCGGCGTGGGTCAGCACCGCCTGCGACAGCGCCTCCTCCCAGCCCTTCCGGCTGATGCGGACGGCCAGGATGACCTCCTGGCCCGGCTTGCGCCCCCAGTCACTGCGCGCCATCATCCACAGGAACGACGGCTTGATCCAGGTCATGCGCGTCCGCGAGAACGGCGGCACGAACCGCCCCTGCTCGGCCGCCGGCCGCCCGATCTCCGGCCGGTACGCCTGGTAGACGACGATCGACGCCTGATCGTGATCGGCCCTGATCTCATACGTGCGCATGAGATCTCACGATCTCCAACGCGCTAACCAGGATCAACCGATTTTCGAGCGGCCGGCCGGGCGTCCGCCGCTCAGAAGGTCACCTCGAACCAGACCGTCCTCCCGCATGCGTCACCGCCTGTCCCGGAGTCGGCGGCGAGCATCCGGACGATGTGCAGGCCGCGCCCGCCCTCGGCGAAGTCCGATGTTCCGTCCCCGAAATGGGGCTTGTTCACCGGATGGCCGCCGTCGACGACCTCCACCCGGATTCGATTCTCGTCGACCTCGTCCACGATGAGGAAGACGCCCGCCGAGTCGGCGTACTTGATGGCGTTGGTGACGAGCTCGCTGGTCATGAGCTCGATGTCACGAAAGGCCCGGTGATCGCGGCCGAGCAGGCCGGCGAGCCAGCACCGCGCCTCGGCCACGGATTCCGGCGCGCTGCGAAGATTCGTACGCCCGAGGGCGCGCCTCATCGGGGCGCCGCCTCGAGCCGGTCCGCCGCCGGCCCCACCAGCCGCCTGGTCATGAGCGCCGCTCGGTGCGGGCCTCTGTCATCGGGCTCTCCTTCTCTGGATCGACTCGCTACAGATCGCAGTTGATGGAAAACTCTCCGCAAGGATGCGCTCGCCGCCGTTTAAAGCGCAAGGCGTGCGAACGCATGCCCCGCAAATTCCGTACAGCGCCAGATGTCCGCCTTGACCAGCGATTTCACTTTCGCTGGGTGGAGAAAGAGGACGATCGATGCATAACCGCCGACGCCCCACGCTTCGGTTGCGCCGTCTCGCCGCCGAGATGCGGCGCAGACGAGAAGAGTCGGGACTGACCCAGGACGAGGTCTTCGAACGCACGTCGATCAACCAGGCGACGCTCTACCGCGTGGAGAACGCGCTCAGCCGTCCCCAGGTCCGGACGCTGCGGGCCCTGCTCGATCTCTACGGCGTGAACAGCGAGCGCGCCGCCTACCTGCTCACGCTGCTCCGCGAGTCCGACCAGCGCGGCTGGCTGGAGACCATCGACGCCGACCTCCCCGAACGCCTCACGACGTACGTCGAACTGGAAGACGAGGCCCGCTCCGTCCTGAACTACGAATCGTCATTCGTGCCGGGACTTCTCCAGACCGAGGGCTACGCGCGCGCCATCATCCGTGGAGTCCTGCCGGAGGCGACCCTCGCCGAGGTCGACAGCCGCGTCGAGGTACGGCTGCGCCGCCAGGAGGTCCTCACCAGAGAGACCCCGATACGTCTCTGGGCCATCGTGGGCGAAGGCGCCCTCCGGCACCGCGTCGGTGGTAATGAGGTCATGCGGGAGCAGATGCTTCGCCTGACCGAAGTGGCGAACAAGCCCAACATCACTCTCCAGGTTCTCCCATTCGAGGCAGGAGCCCACCCGGGCATGCTCGGGTCGTTCCATGTCCTCAATTTCGGTCAGGTGGAACTCCCGGATGTCGTCTACATCGATTCGATGGCCGGCGATCTCTTCTTGGACGGGCCCGCCGATATCGACCGGTATACCGTGATTTTCGAGTACCTCCGTGCGATCGCACTCAGTCCGGAAGACTCGGTCCGCCTGATCACGAAGCTCGCGGAGGGCGGATAGACGAAAGGAACTCGGGCTCATGGACTTTGCCGACCTGCCCCCCACTCTCTGGCGTAAAAGCGCCCGCAGCAGCGGTGATGGCGCGTGCGTGGAAGTCGCCCTGGTCATCAGCGCGGGGTGGGAGCCGCTGCGCTGAGACAAACGCTCGGTGAACGCCGCGCGGACACGTCGCCTGCCCTTTGAACTCCGCGCCCGTGGGGCCTTTGCCGAGCGTTCGGTACGGCCGATCTTGTCGGCGGCGGTTCCTACAGTCGGCCGCGTGACTGAAAGATCCTCTACGGACGCCTTCGCCCGGCTGCCCGCCGACCTGCCCGCGGGGCGCCTCGTCTCCGCGGCCGACTGCTACTCGTCCGACAAGCACAGCGACGCACCCGCGCTCTGGGTCAGTGACGAACCCCTGGAGCACGCGGCCGCGTGGTGGCGCCGTCTCGAAGCGCAGCGGGCCGAGACCGGGCTGTTTCCGGTGTTCCTGATGTTCTACGAGGACATCTGGTACCCGGGCGAAGGCCCCTTGGACGACTCGGCGTTCGACGTGACGGCCTACTTCCGGCAGGAGTGGGAGCGCTACGTACGGCAGAAGGCGGAGTGGGATGCCGCTCCCCCGCTCGAGATCCCCGAGGACGTGGAGCCCTGGCCCGATGATCCGGGGCCGCCGTTCGCTACCTGGCCGGGTCTGGCCGCCGGGTCGACACCGACCCGCGACGTGGGCGACCATGCCGCCGCCATGGCGGCCGAGCTCGCGCAGGACGGACAGCCGCGCCGTCTTGCTCTCGTCCCCGTGGAACGGAGCGCGGACGTCCTGCTGACCATCGGCTTCTGCGGATGCAACAACCACGTGGACGTGGATCACCTCTGGGCGGTGATCCGGTCCTGGAGGAGCGCTTCGGCACCCGGCTGATCGCCGTCGACGGGGGCACCGTCCATGTGTCGGTCGCCGCTCCCCCGTGCCCGGAGGAGGCGGACCGGCTCGCGCTGGAGCACTACCTCGTCTGCCCGGACAACATCGAGCAGGACTTCTTCGTCGTCTTCGCGACGTACGCCGAGAAGCTCGTCACCGCGCCCCGGTGGAGCTTCTGGTGGGACTGACGACGGCGGGGATCCCATTCGGGGATCCCCGCCGTCCCGGCCCTCAGTACTTCTCGGTGGAGGGGCGGACGATGTGGCCGGGCTCGTTCGGCTCGGCGGGCTTCTCGTCCTCCGGGCGGACGTCGATGCCCGCCTCCTTGCGCTGCTCCTCGGTGATCGGCGTGGGCGCGCCGGTCAGCGGGTCGAAGCCGGACGCGGCCTTCGGGAAGGCGATCACGTCGCGGATCGTGTCGCGGCCGGCCAGCAGCATGACGACGCGGTCCCAGCCGAAGGCGATGCCGCCGTGCGGCGGCGCGCCGTACTTGAACGCCTCGAGCAGGTAGCCGAACTTCTCCTGGGCCTCCTCGCGCTCGAGGCCGAGCGTCTCGAAGACCCGCTGCTGCACGTCGCCGCGGTGGATACGGATCGAGCCGCCGCCGATCTCGTTGCCGTTGCAGACGATGTCGTACGCGTTGGCGAGCGCCTCGCCCGGCTTGTCGTGGAAGGAGTCGACCCATTCGGGCTTCGGCGAGGTGAACGGGTGGTGGACGGAGGTCCAGCCGCCCTCGTCGGTCTCCTCGAACATGGGCGCGTCGACGACCCACGTGAACGCCCACGCGGACTCGTCGATCAGGCCGCAACGGCGGCCGATCTCCAGGCGGGCCGCGCCGAGCAACTCGCGGGTGGCGTGCGGCTTGCCCGCGCCGAAGAAGACCGCGTCGCCGGGCTTGGCGCCGACCTCGGCGGCCAGGCCGGCCCGCTCCTCCTCGGAGATGTTCTTGGCGACGGGGCCGCCCAGGGTGCCGTCCTCCTGCACGAGGACGTACGCCAGGCCCTTCGCGCCGCGCGACTTGGCCCAGTCCTGCCAGCCGTCCAGCTCCTTGCGGGTCTGGGAGGCGCCGCCCGGCATGACGACCGCGCCGACGTACGGCGCCTGGAACACGCGGAACGACGTGCCGGCGAAGTACTCGGTCATGTCGACGAGCTCGTTGCCGAACCGCAGGTCCGGCTTGTCCGAACCGTACTTGCTGAGGGCGTCGGCGTAGGTCATCCGCGGGATCGGGCGCGGGATCTCGTAGCCGACGATGTCCTTCCAGAGCCGTCCGACGAGGTCCTCGGCGACCTGGAGGACGTCCTCCTGCTCGACGAAGCTCATCTCGATGTCGATCTGGGTGAACTCCGGCTGCCGGTCGGCGCGGAAGTCCTCGTCGCGGTAGCAGCGGGCGAGCTGGTAGTAGCGCTCCATGCCCGCGACCATCAGCAGCTGCTTGTACAGCTGCGGCGACTGCGGCAGGGCGTACCAGTGGCCCGGCTTGAGGCGTACGGGGACGAGGAAGTCGCGGGCGCCCTCCGGCGTGGAGCTGGTGAACGTCGGCGTCTCGACGTTGACGAACCCGTGCTGCCGCATGACGTCGTGGACGATGTAGGAGCCCTGGGAGCGGATGCGCAGCGAGCGCGAGAGGGCCTCGCGGCGGATGTCGAGGTAGCGGTGCTTGAGGCGCACCTCCTCGTTGACGTTGGCGTCCGTCTCGATCGGGAACGGCAGCGGCGCGGCCTCGCTGAGCACCTCGATGTCGGAGGCGACGACCTCGATCTCGCCGGTCGGCAGGTCGGGGTTCTCGTTGCCCTCGGGGCGTACGCGGACCTCACCGGTGATCTTGACGCAGAACTCCGAGCGCAGGTCGTGCGCCGTGTCCTCCTCGCGGAACACGACCTGGGCGACGCCGGAGGCGTCGCGCAGGTCGATGAAGGTGACGCCTCCGTGGTCGCGGCGGCGCGCCACCCAGCCGGCCAGCACGACCTGCTGCCCGGCGTGGTCCCGGCGCAGCGAGCCCGCCTCGTGTGTGCGGATCATCTCTCAGCAAGCCTTTCTTTCAACGTCGTCACGAGCTCGGCGAGCGGCACGGCGACCTGGTCGCCGCTGGCCAGGTCCTTGACCTGGGCGGATCCGGCGGCGAGATCTCGCTCGCCGAGGATGACGGCGTACGCCGCCCCGGACCGGCCGGCCCCTCGCATCGCGCCCTTGAGCTTCTTGCCGTCGTAGGACATGTCGGCGGCGACACCCGAACGGCGCAGCTCGGCGATCAGACCGAAGATCTTACGCTCGGCCTCCTCGCCCAGCGGCACGCCGTACACGTCGACCGTCGGGGCGGTGACCGCGGCGACCTCTTCGGCCTCCATGGCCAGGACCGTACGGTCGAGGCCGAGGCCGAAGCCGATGCCGGGCAGCGGCGGGCCGCCGATGTCCTCGGACAGGCCGTCGTAGCGGCCGCCGCCGCCGATGCCGGACTGCGCGCCGAGCAGCGGGTGGTCGAACTCGTACGTCGTGCGGGTGTAGTAGTCGAGGCCGCGCACGAGGCGCGGGTCGTCGACCCACGGGATGGACAGGTCGGCGAGCAGCTCGCGGACCCGGTCGTGGTGCGCCTTGCAGGCCCCGCACAGGTGATCGGTGACGAGCGGGGCGCCCTCGAGCTGGGCGCGCACCTCCGGCCGCTTGTCGTCCAGCACCCGCAGCGGGTTGATCTCGACCCGGTTGCGGGTGTCCTCGTCCAGGTCGAGTCCGCGCAGGAACTCCTGCAGCGCCGCGCGGTAGACCGGGCGGCACTCCCGGCAGCCCAGGGAGTTCAGGTGCAGGGACAGGCGGGTGAGTCCGAGGTCGCGGTAGAAGTCCCAGGCGAGGGCGATCGTCTCGACGTCGACGGCCGGGTCCTCCGACCCGATCGCCTCCAGGTCGACCTGGTAGAACTGGCGGTAGCGGCCCTTCTGCGCCCGCTCGTAGCGGAACGCCGGGCCGACGGCCCAGACCTTGACCGGCAGCTCGCCCTTGTTGAGGCCGTGCTGGAGCACCGACCGGAGCACGCCGACGGTGAACTCCGGGCGCAGCGTGAGCGACCGGCCGCCGCGGTCCTCGAAGGTGTACATCTCCTTGGTGACGACGTCGGTCGACTCGCCGACGCCCCGCGCGAACAGGCGGGTCTCCTCGAAGACCGGGAGTTCGAGATAGGAGTAGCCGGCGCGCGTCGCGGCCGCGGCGAACGCGTCGCGGGCGGCGAGGAAGGTCGCCGAGCGCGGCGGGAAATATTCGCTGACCCCTCGGGGGGCCTGGAAGTTCGAGCTCATGGTGGTGGTGTCAAAGTCCCCTGTGCGGGCCGTCGATCGGGGCGATGTCCTTCAGGAACGGATTGGTCGCCCGCTCGTGGCCGATCGTGGTCTGCGTGCCGTGGCCGGGCAGCACGGTGGTCTCGTCCGGGAGCGGCAGGCACACGCGCGCCAGGCTCTCCAGAATCGCCGGGTAGTCGCCGCCCGGCAGGTCGGTGCGGCCGATCGAGCCCGCGAACAGCAGGTCACCGGAGAAGATCACCTGCTGGTCCGCGAGCCGGAAGGTCACCGACCCGGGCGTATGGCCCGGGGCGTGCTCGACGATCAGCTCCAGCCCCGCCAGCGTCAGCGTCGCGCCGTCGGCGAGCTCCCGTACGTCGTCGGGCTCGCTGAACGTGAGCCCGCCCAGCAGCTGCTGCCCGACGCCGAGCGGGAAGCCCTTGGCCGGGTCGGCCAGCAACTCCCGGTCGTCCGGGTGGATGTACGCGGGGACGTCGCGCGCGCCGCAGACCGGTGCGACCGACCAGATATGGTCGATGTGACCGTGCGTGAGCATCACGGCGACCGGCTTGAGCCGGTGCTCGCGGAGGAGGTCCTCGACCCCGGACTCGGCGTCCTGGCCAGGGTCGATGATCACGCATTCCTCCCCCGCCGCGGGTGCCACGACATAGCAGTTCGTGGCGAAGGACCCGGCGGGGAACCCGGCGATGAGCACGATCGTCCTCTCTTAAGGCGCCTGCTTCCGGCAGCTTGAGCGTACCGGCGGCACGCGGCCGACCGCGAACGACATACGCGGCAGCGTCGAAGGGCGTCCGCGAAGGACCTGCGGGAGCGCCGCGAGGTGTCCGGTCTTGGACCGATTTGCCTGGCCTCTGTGGGCCACTCAGGAAAATACCGGCCAGGACCGCTACGATGCGCAGCACGTTTCCCTGTTCATGACGCGATTCGATGAGGTGCGACACCGGTGGCGGGTAAAGACCGCAAGAAGCAGCTGGCCCGGCAGCGCTACGAGCGCCAGATGCAGCGCCGTGCGGCCCGGCGGGCGCGAGCACGCAGGATAAAGATCATCGGCACGGTCGCCGCCGTGGCAGTGATCGCCGGTGGAAGCGGTGCCATCGCGTTCGCGATGAACAAGTCGGACAAGAAGACCACTCCGACGGCCGCCGCGTCCGCGTCGAAATCGGCCAGCGCGCAGCCGACCGTCTCGGCGAAGCCCGGCGAATGCGCCTACCAGCCGCTGACGGACTCCCCGAACGCCAAGGACGTCGGCACGCCGCCGGTCAAGCCGGTCAAGGGCACGTACGACATGACGATCGACACCGACCAGGGCAAGATCGTCGCGAAGCTGGACGGCACCAAGGCCTCCTGCACCGTCAACTCGTTCAAGTACCTCGCGTCCAAGAACTTCTTCGACAACACCAAGTGCCACCGTCTGGACACCGGCATCAAGGTGCTGCAGTGCGGCGACCCGACCGGCACCGGCAGCGGCGGCCCGAAGTACGGCTTCGGCAACGAGAACGTCCCCAAGGCCGGGTCGTCCGGGCAGGCGACCTACAAGCGCGGCATGATCGCCATGGCGCACAGCAGCCAGCCGAACAGCAACGGCAGCCAGTTCTTCATCATGTACGGCGACGCCCAGCTGCCCGCCGACTACACCGTCTTCGGAGAGATCACGCAGGGGCTGGACGTCGTCGACTCGGTCGCCAAGGCCGGAGCGACCGCTCCCGACCCGCAGTCCGGGATGACCGCCCCAAAGAAGAAAATTGAAATAAAACACCTCACCGTCGCGAAGATGGGGTAATGGGGAAGGTTAGGGTGGCCTGCGGGAGTACGGCTCCCGAGGTCGTCACGGTGGGTCCGGCGCCCGACGAACGGCCCGGGCCTTGATACAGGAGGCAACGGTGTGCAGCGCCACCGATCCTTGGGGAATCCGGCGCCGGGGAGGCGGAGACGGCTCCGCCCGGACCGCCCGGCCGCTCATGGCGGGCACGCTCCACGACCGGGAGGGCCACGGTGACCGCTGATCCCTGGGGCCGTGTCGATGAGAACGGCACCGTCTACGTCAAGACCGCCGAGGGCGAGCGCACCGTCGGCTCCTGGCAGGCCGGCGCGCCCGAAGAGGCCCTCGCGTACTTCCGGCGCAAGTACGACGCGCTGGTCACCGAGATCGACCTGCTCGAGCAGCGGATCAAGACGACGGACCTGGCGCCCGCGCAGGCCGAGCACAGCATCGCCCGGCTCCGCGAGTCGGTGACCGAGGCCCACGCGGTGGGTGATCTCGACAGCCTGGCACGGCGGCTGGACGGCCTCACCGGGCTGCTCGGCCGCCGCCGCGAGGAGATCAAGGTCGCCCGGGACCAGGCCCGCGGTCACGCCCGCGAGGTCAAGGAGCGCATCGTCGCCGAGGCCGAGCGGATCGCCGCCGAGGAGACGCACTGGAAGAACGGTGGTGAGCGCCTCCGCCAGCTCGTCGAGGAGTGGAAGGCCGCCGAGCGCGTCGACCGGCCGACCGAGACGGCGCTGTGGAAGCGCCTGTCGACCGCGCGCAACTCCTTCACCAAGCGCCGCAAGGCGTACTTCTCCAACCTGGAGGAGGAGCGGGAGAGCGCCCGCCAGGAGAAGGAGCAGCTGGTCGCCGAGGCCGAGGCGCTGAGCGACTCCAACGACTGGGGCCCGACCGCCGCCGCCTACCGCGACCTGATGCGCCGCTGGAAGATGGCCGGCCGTGCGTCCCGCGAGGTCGAGGACGAGCTGTGGGCGCGGTTCAAGGGCGCCCAGGACGTCTTCTTCGCCGCCCGCTCCGCCGCCTTCGCCGAGCGCGACGCCGAGTTCCGGCAGAACGCCGAGGCCAAGGAGAAGGTCCTGGAGGACGCCGAGCGCATCCTGCCCGTACGGGACGTGCGCACCGCCCGCCAGATGCTGCGCACGGTCCAGGAGCGCTGGGAGTCCATCGGGATGGTGCCGCGCGACTCCCGTGACCAGCTCGAGGGCCGGCTGCGCCGGATCGAGGAGGCCGTACGCTCCGCCGAGGAGTCGGAGTGGCGGCGCACCAACCCGGAGGCCCGGGCACGCGCCGAGGCGACCGTCTCGCAGCTGCGGTCCTCCATAGAGCAGCTGGAGGCACGCCTGGACAAGGCGCGCAGCGGCGGGCGCGACAAGGACGTCAGGGACGCCGAGGAGGCCCTGACGGCACGCCGCGCCTGGCTGCAGGAGGCCGAGCGCACCCTCGCCGAGTTCTCCTGAGCACGCGATCACGCCGAAAGGGCCCGGTCTCCCCTGGAGACCGGGCCCTTTCCGTCGTTCTCGCCACGACCGGTGACCCGGCAGGCGCGCTCTCGCCTCGACCGACGATGCGGCGGACGGTTCGAGCGCCTCGGCGGGGTCGCTCTCGCCTCGGGCGCCGCGCGGTCGACCGCCTTCGCCTCAGTTGGTGACGCGGTAGACGTCGTAGACGCCGTCGACGTTGCGGACGGCCTTCAGGACGTGGCCCAGGTGCTTCGGATCGCCCATCTCGAAGCTGAACCTGCTGATCGCGACCCGGTCGCGGTTGGTGGCGACGGAGGCCGACAGGATGTTCACGTGCTGGTCCGACAGCACCCGCGTGATGTCGGACAGCAGGCGGGTGCGGTCCAGCGCCTCGACCTGGATGGCCACCAGGAAGACCGAGTCCTCCCCCGGCGACCACTTGACGTCGACCATGCGGTCGGGCTGAGTGCGGAGGTTCGCGACGTTGACGCAGTCCTCCCGGTGCACCGAGACCCCGTTGCCGCGGGTGACGAACCCGACGATCTCATCGCCCGGAACCGGCGTGCAGCACCGCGACAGGCGGACCCACACGTCCGGGTCACCGGCGACGACCACGCCCGGGTCACCCGCGGGCCTGGACCGCCGCTTTTTGGTCGGGATGACGGTCTCGTCAAGGTCCTCGGCGGCGCTCTCCACCCCGCCGAGGGAGTCGACGAGCTTGCTCACCACGCTCTGCGCGGACAGGTGGCTCTCGCCGATCGCGGCGTACAGCGCCGAGACGTCGGAGTAACGCAGGTCGTGCGCCAGCGCCACCAGCGCCTCCCCGGACAGCAGGCGCTGCAGCGGGAGGTTCTGCTTGCGCATCGCCCGGGCGAGGGCGTCCTTGCCCTGCTCGATCGCGGTCTCGCGGCGCTCCTTGGAGAACCAGTGCTTGATCTTGTTGCGGGCGCGGGCGCTCTTGACGAAGTTGAGCCAGTCGCGGCTGGGCCCGGCGTCGGGCGACTTGGAGGTGAAGATCTCCACCGTGTCGCCGTTGTCGAGGGTCGACTCCAGCGGCACGAGCCGGCCGTTGACCCGGGCGCCGATCGTACGGTGCCCGACCTCGGTGTGGATGGCGTACGCGAAGTCGACCGGCGTCGCGCCCTGCGGAAGGGCGAGGACCTGCCCCTTCGGGGTGAAGACGAAGACCTCCGAGACCGACAGGTCGAAGCGCAGCGACTCCAGGAACTCCGCCGGGTCGGTGGTCTCCTTCTGCCAGTCGAGGAGCTGCCGGAGCCAGGCCATGTCGCCCGTCTTGGCGGGCGACCCGCCGCCGACCGTCTCCTCCTTGTACTTCCAGTGGGCCGCGATGCCGTACTCCGCGCGGTTGTGCATGGCACGGGTGCGGATCTGCAGCTCGACGGGCTTGCCCTCCGGGCCGATCACCGTCGTGTGCAGCGACTGGTACATGTTGAACTTCGGCATCGCGATGTAGTCCTTGAACCGGCCGGGGACCGGATTCCATCGCGCGTGGATCGTGCCGAGTGTGGCGTAGCAGTCGCGGACGGTGTCAACGAGCACGCGGATGCCGACGAGGTCGTAGATCTCCTCGAAGCCGACCTCGCGGGCGATCATCTTCTGGTAGATCGAGTAATAGTGCTTCGGCCGGCCCTTGACGGTCGCCTTGATCTTGGCCTCGCGAAGGTCGGCCGAGACGTTCGCGATCACGTCCTGGAGGTAGACGTCGCGCCGGGGGGCGCGCTCGGACACCAGCCGGGCGATCTCGTCGAACCGCTTGGGATACAGCGTCTGGAAGGCCAGGTCCTCCAGCTCCCATTTCAGGGTGTTCATGCCCAGGCGATGCGCGAGCGGCGCGAAGATCTCCAGGGTCTCGCGGGCCTTGCGCTCCTGCTTCGGCCGGGGCAGGTAGCGCAGGGTGCGCATGTTGTGCAGCCGGTCCGACAGCTTGATGACCAGCACCCGGATGTCGCGGGACATCGCCACGACCATCTTCCGGACGGTCTCGGCCTCGGCCGCCTCACCGTACTTGACCTTGTCGAGCTTGGTGACGCCGTCGACCAGGGCGGCGATCACGTCGCCGAAGTCGTCCCGGAGCTGGTCCAGGGTGTAGGGCGTGTCCTCGACGGTGTCGTGCAGCAGCGCGGCGCACAGCACCTCGGTGTTCATCCCCAGCTCGGCCAGGATCGTCGCGACGGCGAGGGGATGGGTGATGTAGGGATCGCCACTCTTGCGCTTCTGGTGGCGATGGTGGTGGGCGGCGACGTCGTAGGCGCGCTCGACGGTACGCACATCCGCCTTCGGATGGGTGTTCCGGAGCGTCTTGATCAAAGGTTCGAGTACGGGATTCATCATTGGACCACGCTGGGCGCCGAGCCGTGCGAGCCGTCTGCGTACGCGGGCGGCGGACGGCGCGGCCGCGCTGGATGGCGTCGCGTCGCCGTCGTCCGGCTTCGGCTCGGGGGGATCGGCAGGCGCCGCCGGCGATGGGGGCTCTGCCTGGGCCCGCGAGGTCAGCGCGGCATCGGCCACCGCGTCGGACGAGACCACCTCACCGGGCACTCAGCCTCCCAAATCATGCGTCGGAACCACAGTTTATCCGTTGTCGTTTTCCAGTCGGCGCCCATCTCCCATTCCGGTCATCGGCCCGGGGGGATGACCGGGGAATCTCCCGAGCCGGGGGTGGGGGGACGTCCGGACGATCTAGCGAGATGCTGGGACGGCACCGGAGGAACTTGACGCATGAACAAGACACTCAGAAGGATGACGATCTTTTCGCTGCTCCTGGTCCTGGCGCTCATGGTGAACGTCACCTACATCCAGGGCGCGCAGGAGCAGAAGCTGCGTGACGACCCTCTCAACGCCCGGCACTTCCTCGAGCAGTTCAACCGGAACCGCGGGCCGATCATGGCGGGCGGCACGGTGATCGCCAGGTCGCGCGACACCGGGCAGAAGGATTTCCGGTACCAGCGCGAGTACCCCGAATCCGAGGTGTTCGCGCCCATCACCGGCTACTTCGCGCCGAGCGGCGGCGTGACGGGCGTGGAGGCCGCCGCCGACAGCCTGCTGTCCGGCACGGACCCGAGGCTGACCGTCCAGCACTGGTTCGACGCGATCGTCGGCCGTACGAACCAGGGCGCCACGGTGCACACGACGATCGACCCGGCCGCCCAGCGCGCGACGTACGACGCCCTGCGCACGAGCACTTCCCGCCGGGCCGCCGCCGTCGCCATCGATGTGAAGACCGGCGCGATCAAGGTGATGGCGTCCTATCCGTCCTTCGACGCCAACAGCATCGCGGTGCACGACACGACCGCGTCGACGAAGGCGTACGACCGGCTGCTCAAGGCGTCCGGCAGCCCGCTCATCGACAAGGCGATCGACGAGAGCTTCGCCCCCGGATCGACCTTCAAGATCATCACTGCCGCCGCCGGGATGGACAAGCAGGGGCTGAACGAGAACAGCCCCGTCGACACTCCCGGGGTGCTGACCCTGCCCTCCGGGAACCCCCTGCACAACGACGCCGACTCCGGGCCGTGCAACGGCGGGCAGTTGCCGCTCATCACGGCGTTCGCGCAGTCCTGCAACAGCACCTTCGGCAAACTGGCACTGGACATGGGCCAGAAGGCCCTGGGCGCCGAGGCGTCCGGATTCGGGTTCGGGCAGCACATCCCGATCGAGAGCGACCTGCGCAGCGCCGCCAGCGTCTATCCGAAGAACATGGGCGGCGACGACGTCGGGCGCAGCGGCATCGGCCAGGGCAGCGTCTCCGCGACGCCGCTGCAGATGGCCCTCGCCGCCGCCGCGGTCGCCCATGGCGGCGTGGTGATGAAGCCGTACCTCATCCAGCGCATCACCGCCCCGGACCAGTCCGAGATCGAGGCGGCCTCGCCGAAGGAGCTCTTCCACGCCACCAGCGCGCAGACCGCGAGCCAGCTGCGGGACATGATGCGGGAGGTCGTGGCGAGCGGCACGGGAGCCGGCAGGGTGTCCAGCGATATCGCCGGGAAGACGGGCACCGCCGAGACGGGCCTGTCGTACAACGAGCGGTGGTTCGCCGGATTCGCCCCGGCCGATAATCCGCAGATCGCCTTCGCTGTGGTCACCGAGGGCAGCGGCTTCGGCGCGGACGCCGCCGGCCCGATCGTCGACCGCATGGTCCAGGCGCTGGGCGTGCACTAGCGCCCAGCGCCACGGAAGGACCCGTACGCCTCCGCGGACCCGGACGGGCCGGTCCAGGCTCGTACGCCCCTGCGGACACGCCTGACACGGGACGGGCCCGTACGCACCCGCAGGGCTGTGCGCACGGACTCGCGGCGGGGTCCCCGGGAAGGGGGCTACTCAGCCCTGGATGAGGGCGTGGACGTCCAGCTCGGGCAGCCGGTCCCGGCCTTTGAGGAAGCCGAGCTCGATGAGGACGGACAGGCCCGCGACCTCGGCGCCCGAGCGGCGGACGAGGTCGGCGGCCGCGGCGGCCGTGCCGCCCGTGGCCAGCACGTCGTCGACGATGAGCACCTGCTCGCCGGGCGCGAGAGCGTCCTGGTGCACCTCGATGGTCTCGCTGCCGTACTCCAGGTCGTAGCTCTCGGAGTACGTCGCCGCCGGGAGCTTGCCCTTCTTGCGGACCGGCACGAACCCGGCGCCGAAGTGGTAGGCGACGGGAGCCGCCAGGATGAAGCCGCGGGCCTCGATCCCGACGACCTTGTCGATCGTCCCCCGGCCGTAGTAGGCCACGACGGCGTCGACGACGGCCGCGAACGCGGTGTGGTCCGCCAGCAGCGGAGTGATGTCCTTGAAGACCACACCGGGCTTGGGATAGTCGGGGACCTCGCGGATCCGCTCGTTGATCAGCTTCGTCAGGTCGACCGGTCGCGAGGTCACGTTTCTCCTCAAGGACGCCATCTCGCGGCGGATCAGGCGATCCGCCGCGAGATGGGCTCAGTGCTTGTTCTCCGGTGCCGCGCCGGCCCTCCGACGGGGCGTTGACGGCGGCTCCGGTGTCGGCTCAGCGCTTCTTCTTGCCGCTGGGCCGTCCCTTGGAGCCGCCCCGGCGCGGCTGTTGCCGCGGACCATTCTGCACGACCCGGACACCGGCCCCGACAGAGGATGCCTCGGCCTCGTCGTCCGGGACGTCCTCCTGCGGCAGTTCGGCGACCTCGACCTCGGGCTTGGCCTTGCGCTTGGCGCTGTTGGCCTTGGCCGCGACCCGCTTGGCCAGCGTCTTGTACTTCTCCTGCCGTTCCTGCAGGTCGGCCACGATCGGCGTGGCGATGCAGATCGAGGAGTACGCGCCGGCCAGCATGCCGACGAACAGGACCAGGGCCAGGTCCTTCAGGGTGCCGGCGCCGAGCACGCCGGCGCCGATGAACAGCAGGCCCGCGACGGGCAGCAGCGCGATGATCGACGTGTTGATCGACCGGACCAGGGTCTGGTTGACCGCGAGGTTCGCCGCCTGGCTGTAGGTCATGGTGTTCGAGGTGGTCAGCGACCGGGTGTTCTCCCGGACCTTGTCGAACACGACGACCGTGTCGTACAGCGAGTAGCCGAGGATGGTCAGCAGGCCGACCACCGAGGACGGCGTCACCTCGAACTGCACGAGCGAGTAGACGCCGACCGTGATCAGGATGTCGTGCGCCAGCGCGATGATCGCCGCGACCGCCATCCGCCATTCGAACGCGATCGACAGGTAGATGATGATCGCGACCAGGAAGACGAGCAGACCCTCGAGGGCCTTCTGCGAGATGTCCTTACCCCAGCTCGCGCCGACGCTCTGCGGGCTGACGTCATCGGGCTTGGCCAGGTGCAGCCTCTGCTGCACCGAGTCCTGGACCTTGGTGACGTCCGTGGAGCTCAGGCTCTCGGTCTGGACCCGCCAGCCCGTGCCGGTCTTCTGGACGATGGGGTCCTCTTTGACGACCCCGGAGCTCTTCACCGCGTCGCGGGCGTCGGAGGTCGTCACCCCCGGCTTCGTCGGGAACTGGAAGACCGTGCCGCCCTTGAACTCGACGCCGAAGTTCAGGCCGAGGGTGAGCAGCGACACGACACTGATGACCAGAATCAGCCCGGAGATGGCGTACCAGGTCTTCTGCCGCCCTACGAAGTCGAGCGAGATCTCGCCGCGGTGCAGGCGACCGCCGATGTTGCCCAGGCGTGACATCAGGCTCAGGCCTCCTTCGTGCCGACGGGACGGGTGGGAACGCGTTTGGTCACGCCCAGCGTCGTCGGGTCGAGGCCGGAGAACCGGTGGCCCCGGCCGAAGAACTTCGTACGGGCGAGCAGCGTGACCATCGGCTTGGTGAAGAAGAACACCACGACCACGTCGATCAGCGTGGTGAGCCCGAGGGTGAAGGCGAAGCCCTTCACGCCGCCGATGGCGAACCAGTAGAGCAGCAGGGCGGCGATGAACGACACCGCGTCCGCCACGATGATCGTGCGCCGGGCGCGGACCCAGCCGCGTTCGACGGCGGTGCGGAGCGTGCGGCCCTCACGGACCTCGTCCCGCAGCCGTTCGAAGAAGACGACGAAGGAGTCGGCGGTGATGCCGATCGCCACGATCGCACCGGCGATGCCCGCCAGGGACATCCGGAAGTTGATGAACTTCCCGAGCAGCACGACCGCCTCGTACGTGAGGATCCCGGCGACCGCCAGGCTGGAGATCGCGACGAAGCCGAGGCCGCGGTAGTAGAAGAGGCAGTAGAGCACGACCAGGCCGAGGCCGATCGCGCCGGCGAGCAGGCCCGCGGTGAGCTGGTCCTTGCCGAGGGTGGCCGAGACCGACTCGATCGAGCTCTGGTTGAACTTCAGCGGCAGCGCGCCGTACTTCAGAACGTTGGCCAGGTCGGTGGCGTCCTGCTGGTTGAACTGACCCTCGATCTGCGCGTTGCCCGACGTGATCGCCTCCTTGACGCCCGGCCAGGAGTAGACCGTGCCGTCGAGGACGATCGCGAAGTGGTTGCGCGTGTTGTTCTCGCCGAGCGCGGCCGCCTGCTGGGTGAAGGTGGCGAACGACTTGGTCGCGGTGCCGTTCAGGTCGAGGCTGACGACCCACTGCACCCGGCCGTTCTGCGGGTCCGGCGGCATGGCCTGCGCCTTGGTGACCTGCTCACCGGAGATCTTCGCCGGGCTCAGGATGAACTTGTAGTCGACCTTGTGGGTCTTGGGATCGGGCTTCGCGCACACCGCGGCCTGCTTGGCCGGGTCGAGCGTCCTGCCCTGGCCCACGTCGTTGCCGGTGCAGGTGAGCTTGTCGAACTGCGCCTTGACGGCCGGGTCGACGCCGGAGAAGTCCTCACCGGTCGACTGCTGCTGTTGCTGCTGGAGCTGCTGCTGCAACTGCTGGAGCTGCTGCGGGGTGAGCGACTGCGAAGCGCTGGGGCGGGCCGAGGGCTTCGCGGACGTGGACGGCTTCGGCGTGGACGACGCCTTGGTGAGGGCCTCCGCCAGCGCGCGGCCCTTCGGCGTCGCGCTCGCCGACGCCGACGGCTTCGCGCTGCCCGACGGCTTCGCACTGCCCGATGGCTTCGGGCTGGCGGAGGGGCTCGCCCCCTTGGTCTTGCCCGTGCTCGTCGGGCTGGGAGCCGGGGTCGGCGCCTGCTGAACGCCCACCGGCGCGGCGACCAGGACCTGGCGGAACTCCAGCTTCGCCGTGGTCCCGATGGTCTTGACGACCCGCTCCTGGCCCTGTCCGGGCACCTGGACGACGATGACGTTGTTGCCCTGCTTGGTCACCTCGGCCTCGGAGACGCCCAGGCCGTTCACGCGCTCGCGCATGATCTTGATGGCCTGGCCCATCTCGGAGTCACCGATCTTGGCACCGGGCTTCGTGGGCTCCGCGGTGAGCGTCACGGTGGTGCCGCCCGCCAGATCTAGGGCCAGTTTGGGCTTCTTCTGGCCCTGCCAGAACATCAGGCCCACCAGGGCTACGACTATCGCGAACAGCGCGAGGAGAACGCGCCCTGGTTTTGCAGTGTTTCTGCTTGGCGGAGCCACGGTCGTCTTTCGTCCTTCGTCTACGGTCAGGTGGTCAGGCCGAGGGCTTCTTGCCGGCCCTCTGCTCGCCGTCCTTCAACGTTTCCGCTGATGCCTTGTCCTCCGCGACCGTCTTCGCGTCGGTCTTCGGCTCGATGTCGTCCTGCGCGACCTCGGGCTCGTCATCGGCCGCCGCCTCGTCGGCGGCGTGCTCCTGACCGGGCTCCTCGGCCTCGTCGACCTCCTCATCCTCTTCCTCATCGGAGGAGTCGTCCAGGACCTGGCCGATGGCCTGCTTGACGAAGCGGGCCTCGACCCCCGGCGCGATCTCCAGGACGAGCGCGTCGTCCTCCACGGCCGCGACCGTGGCGAGCATGCCGGCGGTCGTCATGACCCGCTGGCCGGGCACCAGCTGGTTCTGCAGCTGGGCCTGCTGCTGCTGCCGCCTGCGCTGCGGGCGGATCAGCAGGAAATAGAAGACCACGACGATGAGGATCAGGGGAAGCAGCGACATCAGCGGGTTGCCGCCGCTCTTCGCTGCGACGACGTGAGTGAGCGCTGTGATTGTTGTGTTGCCCTGCACCGGGGCATCCTTCCGATGTGAGTGTTGAGCCCGCCGTCGACTTATTCGCGCCGCGAAAGGCGTGCCATCTGCAGACGGCGACCAAGCTCCGGAGTGTAAAGGAGTATCTGAAACCCCGGCAATGACGGGACGAACCCGCGCACCGAGAAGTTCCGCGTCACTCCTCCGCTACCTCGAAAAGCGTACCCGCCGCCGTGGGCGGTGGGGCGAGACCGAGATGCCGCCAGGCGGCCGGCGTCGCGATCCGGCCCCGCGGGGTACGGGCGATGAGCCCCTTGCGCACCAGGAACGGCTCGGCCACCACCTCGACGGTCTCCGGCTCCTCCCCCACGGCGACGGCGAGCGTCGACAGGCCGACGGGGCCGCCGCCGAACTTGGTCAGCAGCGCCTCCAGCACCGACCGGTCGAGCCGGTCCAGGCCGTCGGCGTCGACCTCGTACAGCGTGAGCGCCTGCCGCGCGATCTCCTCGTTGATCACGCCGTCGGCGCGCACCTCGGCGTAGTCGCGGACCCGCCGCAGCAGCCGGTTGGCGATCCGGGGCGTGCCACGGGCGCGCCGGGCGATCTCGGCGGCGCCCGCGTCGTCCATCCGCACGTCGAGGAGCCGGGCCGACCGGTGAATGATCTTTTCCAGGTCGGCCGGCTCGTAGAAGTCCATGTGCGCGACGAACCCGAACCGGTCGCGCAGCGGCGCCGGCAGCAGCCCGGCACGGGTCGTGGCGCCCACCAGGGTGAACGGGGGGATGTCCAGCGGGATGGCGGTGGCACCCGGTCCCTTGCCGACCATGACGTCGACCCGGAAGTCCTCCATCGCGACGTACAGCATCTCCTCGGCCGGGCGGGCCATCCGATGGATCTCGTCGAGGAAGAGCACCTCTCCCTCGGACAGGGTGGACAGGACCGCGGCGAGGTCACCGGCGCGCTCGATCGCCGGGCCGGAGGAGATCCGCAGCGGAACGCCGAGCTCGCCCGCGATGATCATCGCGAGCGTGGTCTTGCCCAGACCGGGCGGCCCGGACATCAGCAGGTGGTCCGGCGCCCGGCCGCGCCGCAGCGCGCTGTGCAGCACGAGCGACAGCTGCTCGCGGACCCGCGCCTGACCGATGAACTCGTCGAGGCGCTTGGGCCGCAGCGCCGCCTCGATGACCTTCTCGTCGCCGTCGGCGATCGGCGAAACGAAGCGCTCGTCGTTCATGCGCCCGCTCCCCTGCCGTCGCGCGGGTCGCCCCCGGCCCGTACGGCGTACCAGCCCCCGGCCCGTCTAGCGGACCCGTCCTCAGCCCTTATAACGGGCCCATCCTCACCTCGTACGGCGTGCCCTCCCTCAGCCCGTACGGCGGGCCCTCCCGCGTCCTCAGCGGCGAGGCGCGCGGCGCCCTCGGTCGGGACGACGGCCGCCGGGGTCATCGGCTCAGCCTCCGCATGGCCAGCTTGAGCAGGGTGGCGAGGTCGGGCGTCTCCTGGCCGTCGACCTCGGCGGCCACCGCGTCGACGGCGGCGTCCGCCTCCTTGCCGGACCAGCCGAGGTTCGTGAGCCCGGCGTGCACCTGGTCGCGCCACGGCACGGCACGGGCCACGGGGACGGGCGCGTCCAGGTCGTCGGTGGGCATGCCGAGGCGGTCCTTCAGCTCCAGGACGATGCGCTGGGCGCCCTTCTTGCCGATCCCCGGCACCTTGGTGAGGGCGTTCACGTCCTCGGTGGCGACGGCGCGGCGCAGGGCGTTCGGCGGGTGGACGGCGAGCATGGCCAGCGCGAGCCGGGGGCCGACGCCGCTCGCGGTCTGCAGCAGCTCGAAGATCGTGCGCTCGTCGTCGTCCGCGAAGCCGTACAGCGTGAGGGAGTCCTCGCGAACGATCAGCGAGGTGGGGACATGCGCCTCGTCGCCGACGCGCAGTCCGGCCAGCGTGGCGGGGGTGCACTGGACGGCCAGGCCGACGCCGCCGACGTCGATCACGGCGCCGTCCGGTCCGGCGCCGGCGACCTTGCCGCTGACGAAAGCGATCACTACGCCGTCCCTCCGTGTGCCGCGGGCCGACCGGCCGGGCCTCCGTGCTCACCGCGGGCGGCCCGAACCGCCCGCGAGTGGTCGTCTCCGCTCACTTCTCGACTCCGTACCTTCTCATCCTCGCCGCCTGAATGCGCGCCTGGGCGCCGCCGCGCCACACGTGGCAGATGGCGAGGGCCAGCGCGTCGGCGGCGTCGGCCGGCCGCGGCGGGGTGTCCAGCCGCAGCAGCCGGGTCACCATGCTGGTCACCTGGGCCTTGTCCGCCCGGCCGTTGCCGGTGACGGCGGCCTTGGCCTCGCTCGGGGTGTGCAGCGCGACGGGCAGCCCCCGCCGCGCCCCGCAGACGATCGCGACGGCGCCGGCCTGAGCGGTGCCCATGACGGTGGAGACGTTGTGCTGGCTGAACACCCGCTCGACGGCCACCGCGTCCGGGCGGAAGTCGTCCAGGAGCCTCTCCAGACCGCGCTCCAGGCCGACCAGCCGGGTTCCGATGTCGTCGTCGGGGCTGGTGCGGATCACGTCGACGGTGACGAGCCGCAGCGGCGCGCCCGGCGCGCCGTCGACCACGCCCACGCCGCACCGGGTCAAGCCGGGGTCGACGCCGAGTACCCGCACGACCGCTCCTTCCGCTCCGAACAGGTGTTCGCAGCGAGGCTACTCGCCACATACGACGCCCGGGCCGCCCCGGCCCCGGCGTGTCGCACCGGAATCGTCAGAAGTAGTCCAGCATGTACGGCGTCCCGCCGAACGCGACGTCGAGGATCGCGTCGGCGGAGGCGTCGCCCTCCGCGAGGCCGGAGCGGCGCAGGCGGCTCATCGGGGCGCCCGCGTAGAGCGCGGCCAGGCCGCGGGCGGACAGGCGGACGGCGTCCCTGCCGTCGCCGGCGGGCGTCAGGGCTCCACGGCCGCCGTCGAGGGTCAGCCGCCACGTGCCGGCGTTGCCCGGACGGGCCTCGTCGGTGATCTCCAGAGGGATCTCCGCCGACACCCCGCCGGGGAAGCCGCGGGCGGCGACGGCCGCCGGAGCGTCGAGCACCCGCAGCATCCACGAGACCCGCTTGACCTCCTCGTGAGAACGGTCGCGCAAAAGCCAGAACAGGGGATCGTCCGGGGCGACGCACGCGTACACGCTGCGGGCGACCGACGAGCCGGACCCGACCAGCGCCCACAGGGCCCGCGCGGTGTCGGCGGACCCGGCCACGCAGCGATGCACGACCAGGCCCCGGGCGTCCGTGCTCCAGCCGTAGGCGAGGAAGCCGTCCTCGGCGAGGTAGGCGAAGACGTCGTCGCGGTCCAGCCGGTCGCGGAACCAGTCCTCACCCCGGTCGATCGGCCCGTCGTCCCGCGCCTCGGCGTGCAGGCGACGCAGCACGCCGACGATCTCGGGAGCGTCCTCCGGCCCGGCGCGCCGTACCTTCACCGGACCGGCGGCCAGCGTGCGCAGTGCCTCGGTCGGGACGGTGACGAAGTGCTGCGCGCCCGCGTGCTCGTATCCGACGGAGCGGTACACCGGCGCGGTCGCCGGGTACAGCGCCGTGAGCGGCAGGCCGTCCATGGAATCCAGCAGGCCCCGGGCCAGGCGGCGCCCGATCCCACGGCCGCGTTCCTCGGGGGCCACGACGACGCCGGCCACGCCGCCCATCGGCACCGGCCGGCCGTGCCACCACTGCTCGAAGCGGTGGTACCGGCCGGAGGCGACCAGCCGGCCGCCGTCATAGATCCCGAGCACCCGGCCCTCACGTACGGCCGTGCGGGTGCGGCGCAGCCACCCCGCCTGGTCGGTCGGCCCGAACGCCCGGAGATTGACGTCGTAGGCGGCGGCAAGGTCCTCAGGGGCGAGCGCACGAATGTCCACGTGGGTACGCTACGGCATCGCCCGGGGCGGCCCCGCGGCCGCCGGAAGGTGCTCCGGCGGCCGGCGGATCAGGCTTCGATCTTCTCCATGATCTCGTCGGAGACGTCGAAGTTGGCGAAGACGTTCTGCACGTCGTCGCTGTCCTCCAGCGCCTCCAGGAGGCGGAAGACCTTCTTGGCGTTGTCCTCGTCGACGGGGACGCTGACGCTCGGCAGGAAGTTGGCCTCGGCGGACTCGTAGTCGACACCGGCGTCCTGCAGGGCCTTGCGGACCGCCAGGAGGTCGCCGGACTCGCAGATCACCTCGAACGACTCGCCGAGGTCGTTGACCTCCTCGGCGCCCGCGTCGAGGACCGCCAGCATGACGTCGTCCTCGGAGGTGCCCTCCTTGGGCACGATGATGACGCCCTTGCGGTTGAACAGGTACGACACGGAGCCCGGGTCGGCCAGCGAGCCGCCGTTGCGGGTGAGCGCCGTGCGTACGTCGGAGGCCGCGCGGTTGCGGTTGTCGGTGAGGCACTCGATCAGCACGGCAACGCCGCCGGGGGCGTAACCCTCGTACATGATCGTCTGCCAGTCGGCGCCGCCCGCCTCCTCGCCCGCGCCGCGCTTGCGGGCCCGCTCGATGTTGTCGAGGGGCACCGAGTTCTTGCGGGCCTTCTGGATGGCGTCGTAGAGCGTCGGGTTGCCGTCCGGGTCGCCTCCGCCGGTCCGGGCGGCCACCTCGATGTTCTTGATGAGCTTGGCGAAAAGCTTGCCCCGCTTGGCGTCGAGGGCGGCCTTCTTGTGCTTCGTCGTCGCCCACTTGGAGTGGCCGCTCATTGGGTTCCCTTCACCATGTCGAGGAAGAGCCGGTGGATCCGCGCGTCGCCGGTGAGCTCCGGATGGAATGACGTCGCGAGCAAGTGTCCCTGCCGGACCGCAACGATCCTACCGGCGGCGTCGCCGGACTCCGCACGCCCGAGGACCTCGGCGTCGTCGCCGGCCGACTCCACCCACGGCGCCCGGATGAACACCGCGTGGTACGGCGCGTCGAGCCCCGTCACGTGGATGTCCTCCTCGAACGAGTCGACCTGGCGGCCGAACGCGTTGCGGCGCACGAGCATGTCGATGCCGCCGATGGTCTCCTGACCCTCGGCGCCGTCGGCGATCCGGTCGGCCAGCATGATCATGCCGGCGCAGGAGCCGTAGGCCGGCATGCCCTGCTCGATCCGTTTGCGCAGCGGCTCCAGCAGCTCGAAGGTGCGCGCGAGCCGCCACATCGTGGTGGACTCCCCGCCGGGGATGACGATGGCGTCGACGCGATCGAGCTCCTCCGGACGGCGTACGGACTCCGTCGAGGCGCCGCAGGACTCCAGCGCGCGCCGGTGCTCGCGGACGTCGCCCTGCAGTGCGAGCACGCCGATCGTCGGGACAGCAGCCACGAATCAGCCCTTCAGAAATGAGATGTACGGACAATGAGCCTAGTGCCTGTCATAACAACGGCAGCAGGGAGTGATCTTCCCCGCTCGCACGGCAGGGAGCGGTCCTCCCCGCTCGCGCGCCGGCTCCGCGCTCAGCGCGCCCGGCCCGTGTGCCGCGGTGCGCCCCGCGCGCACCGCGCGGCTCGCGTGCCGCGTTCGGTGCCTACGCGTGGACCTGGACGGCCCGCGCCATGCGGCGCAGCTCCGGGGTCAGGTGCCCGACGTCGACGACGACGTCGCTCACGACGGCGTGGGCCGGCCCCGCGGGTGAGAACGACGTGGCGCACAGGCTCTCGGCCTCGCAGAGCGTCTCCTCCGCGGCCCGCAGATCACGGATCTCCGTCTGCGCTCGCGCGACGTCGATCAGATGGCGGCCGTAGGACCGCGGCGACAGCTCGCCGGCGTGCACGTCCCCGGCCGACCGCAGCGCCAGGCCGGGTTCGTGGAGCATCGCGTAGGCGTGGGTGGCCTCCGTCGCCACCCGGGCCGGGCCGAACCCCACGTGATAGTCGAGGCGGTCGCGGGAGAACCGGCGCGCGGCCGATCCGGCGAGTCCCAGGTACTCCGTCGTCGACGCGGTGCGGTCCGCGGCGCTGGCCGCGGCCATGGCGGCCAGCAGCAGGCCGCCCCACACCGTCAGGTCGCGGAGGGCGGCCTCGTCCATCGACGGCTCGGTGCTCGCGGCGATCGAGACGGCGTGCTCCTCGGACGCCCGGGGGCGGCCCTCGCACAGCAGGGTCCAGGAGTAGGTGCCGTGGAGCGTCTCCCACTCCAGCTCGTCGCCGCCGCCCTCGGCGGCCCGGATCGCGCATTCGGCGGCGACCTCGGCGAGGTCGCACCTGCCGTAGTGCACGAACAGGCGCGCGGCGAGCTGGTGCGCCTCGGCGAGCGGCCCGGCCGCGCTCGCCCCGAGCTCGCTCGACGCGAGGCGGGCCTCGCCGATCAGGCCCGGCAGCAGTCCGGCGAGGCGTGTCATGTTCCCCATCCGGTAGGCGTGCCAGGCGGCGTCGACCGCGGCGTTCAGCTCGGCGAGGTCGGGGGCCTCCCCGGCGTCGTCGGTGTCCATCCCGGGCATCGAGTCCACCGACGCCACGACGTCGCCGAGGTCCTGGACGTCACCGGGCGGGCCCGGAGCGCGTTCCGCGCCGCGTTCCTCGGACCGGCGCCCGCCGAGCAGCCGCGAGACCTCGACGTTCAGCGCGTCCGCGAGCCTGGTGAGCCAGGTGAGGCGCGCCGTCCCCCGCCGGCCGTGCTCGAGCTTCTCGATCAGGGCGACGTCCACACCGGAGTCGTCCGCCAGTTCCCGCCGGGTCATGGAGCGCTCGTCGCGGAGCGATCTGAGCCGGTCACCGATGTTGTCGGGCTCGGACACTGTTCTGCACCCCCTGGTGCCGCCTGCGCTCCAAGCACTGCGCTCAAGGCGCTGCATTCAGGCTACGACCGATTCATCCCCAGCGGCCAGCCCGAAAAGGGGGTTATCGGAGAGGCCGAGACGAAGGGCCCGCCGGTCGGTAGACGGAGGCACCCGCCGCTCGGTAGACGGAGGCACCCGCCGCTCGGTAGACGGAGGCACCCGCCGGTCAGCGCGAGACGCGGCCCAGCTTGGCCGGCGAACGGATCTTGAACCGGCGGAGCGAGAGCTCCAGGGGCAGGAAGCCGTCGTCGCCGCGCTCCGTGAGGCCACGGCCGAACAGGTGCTCGCGGGCCAGCGCCAGGCCGAACTCCTCATAGTCGAACGGCAGGGGCACGTCGGGCGCGCCCTCGTCGATCGCCCTCCAGAAGGGCGCCTCCACCGGGAGCCGCTCCCCCAGGTCGACGACGACGCCGTCCTCGGCCGTGACGAACACGTCCCGTCGCGGACGGTCGCCGGCGTACCACCGGAACCAGCACCCCGACACCATGCTGTGCAGGACGAGCACCCCGCAGGTGGACCCCGGCAGGGCCGCCGCGATGTGGTCGGCGAGCGTACGGGCCCGGTCGTCGACGTCGTAGAGCCGCCGGTCACAGACGACCAGCGCGTCGCCGTACGCGCCGACGAACAGTTCGTCCTCGTACGGCCACAACGCGAAGTCCAGGACCGTGTCGCCGCTCTCGACGATCGCCGAATCCGGGTAGAGGCGCCGCGCCAGATCGGCGGCGGCGTCCGGGTCCGGGATCAGGCCCTGCCGGAACGCCCGGACCGGATCGTCAACGCTCGCGCACGCCAGCGCGATGGACCACGCCATGGGTCTCGTCCCTCCTGCGGCCACTGCACCGGTCCCGCGGAAGCGTCCCGCCGCCGGGCCCAGGACAGGTTAGCCCGCCCGCGCCGTGCTGGGGAGGGCCCGGTCGCCCGGCGATCTCCATGCCTCGCTCGATGATCTCCGTGCCTCGGCCGGCGAGCCCGCCGGGCCCCCTGGCCGGGGGCCCCTCTCCGGTGTGCTCGATCATCGGGCCGGGACGACGAGGACGGTCCCTTACCAACCGCGTCCGGCGAGCCGGTCGGAGTCCTGCAGCGTCGAGACGTTGATGCCGACCATCGCCTCGCCGAGCCCGCGGGAGACCTTCGCGATGACGTCGGGGTCGTCGTAGAAGGTGGTGGCCTTCACGATCGCCTCGGCGCGCTTGGCCGGGTCGCCGGACTTGAAGATGCCCGAGCCCACGAACACGCCCTCGGCGCCCAGCTGCATCATCATCGCGGCGTCCGCCGGGGTGGCGATGCCGCCCGCGGTGAACAGCACGACGGGGAGCTTGCCGGCCGTGGCGACCTCCTTGACCAGCTCGTACGGGGCCTGCAGCTCCTTGGCCGCGACGAACAGCTCGTCCTCGGGCAGGGCGGTGAGGCGCCGGATGTCCTGGCGCAGGCGGCGCATGTGCGTCGTGGCGTTGGAGACGTCGCCGGTGCCGGCCTCGCCCTTGGAGCGGATCATGGCCGCGCCCTCGGTGATGCGGCGGAGCGCCTCGCCGAGGTTGGTGGCGCCGCAGACGAAGGGCACGGTGAAGGCCCACTTGTCGATGTGGTTCTCGTAGTCGGCCGGGGTCAGGACCTCGGACTCGTCGATGTAGTCGACACCGAGCGCCTGCAGGACCTGAGCCTCGACGAAGTGCCCGATGCGCGCCTTGGCCATGACCGGAATCGACACCGCGTTGATGATGCCCTCGATCATGTCCGGGTCGCTCATCCGGGAGACGCCGCCCTCGGCCCGGATGTCGGCGGGCACGCGCTCGAGCGCCATGACCGCGACGGCGCCGGCGTCTTCGGCGATCTTGGCCTGTTCCGGGGTGACGACATCCATGATCACGCCGCCCTTGAGCATCTCCGCCATCCCCCGCTTGACTCGGGCGGTGCCGGTCTCCGGAGTGGCGGTGGGCTGGGCGGGGGTGGCAGTGGACACGGGCTACCTCTTAGGAGAAATCGATCACGCTTGTCGCTCTCCATGGTAGTTCGAGGTGGGAGGGGTCGGCGCCCGGCTCCGGCGACGCCCGGTCGCGGCGGTGTTCACGGGGTGACGGGACGGCCCGCGTTGACGAGGACGATCCAGACCTGGCCGGGCGCGAAGGTCATCGGCCGTCCCGACGGGGTGGTGTAGGTCGTGCCCTGGTCCTCGGACGCGCGGGACCAGCGGGCGTCGTACGCCTTGCCGTCGCGCAGCACCGTCGCCGTCCCGGTGCCCACCGTCTGCATCAGCGGCGTGTAGTTGCCGAGGAAGTCGTGGAACTGCGACCGGGTCGTCCGTACCCGCTGGACCACGACCGTCTGCCCGCCGAGCCGCCCGCCTTCGGCGGCCTGGTCCGGACGGCCGTCCTGGGACACGAGCCAGCGGTGTTCCCCGGCCGACCAGTGGAAGACGAGCGTCGACGACGGGTAACGCGCGGTGTAGGACGTCGTCGCCGTGCCACCGGGCGGCGCGGCGCCGAACCGGAAGCCGATGTCCCGGGCCGTCGTCGCGCCGGGCGCCTTGGCGAGCAGTTCCTGCGGCGACGCGTACAGGTTGTACGGGGCCGGGTGGGGCCCGCCGCGGGTGTAGGCGCCGGCCGCCTTGTCCGGGGAGACGTCGATCAGCGGGGCCTGCGCGAGGTAGGGCTTCATCTTGCTCTGCACGCCGGAGTAGGCGAAAGCGGGCCGGCCGAACTGCGGCAGGATGTGCAGGTCCGAGATTCGGGCGCTGCGGACCGGTCCGACCTGCGGCGGGAGCGTCGAGGAGTAGACCGCCATGATGCGGGACAGGCCGCCTTCGACCTGTTCGACGTAGACGATGTCCGCCGAGCGCAGGCCGCGCTGGGGCTTCGCCGACCGGGTGTTGTCGATCTTGACGGCCAGGACGGGGCCGTTCCGCGCGCCCGGGCGGCCGGTGAAGGGGTGGACCGGCTGAGCCGACGGCGACGGGGCCGGCGTGACCGCGGGTGCGGGGGTGCCCGCGGCTCTGGGCGGGGCCGCGCCGTTCGGCTCACTGGAGCACGCCGAGAAGGTCAGGACGGTGAGCGCGGCGGCGCTCAGCGCGGCGGCGCGTGGACTCTTGTGCGGCTGGAGAACGGACATGACGCGTCCTCTCCCACTAAATCCGGGAAAGGGCCAGACTAACCGAACGGCTCACCAGCCGACGGTGCCACCCGCGCATCCGCACCGGTCAGCGAGGTCGTACGGCCCCGGCGGAGGCCGAAGCGGGGACGCCGACCACCCACGGGCTCGGACCGCCCGGTCGCCGCTTGGGGACGCCGACCACCCACGGGCTCGGACCGCCCGGTCGCCGCTTGGGGACGCCGACCACCCACGGGCTCGGACCGCCCGGT
>NZ_JAMXMV010000028.1 GCF_024055715.1 Actinoallomurus soli | reverse complement strand
CCAAAACTTCAGTGACTTTCACTGGGAGGTTCCCGGCGACCGCGCCACCTTGTCGGTGTCACGTACTCGGCCGGGCCGACAACCCATCCTACCCGCGCCGCAGAGTGACTCTGCCACGCGCTATCGAATGGGGTGTCTTCCGCGGGGCCGGCCGCCTTTCGGCGTCCCGCTCCCCCGCGGGCAAGAAGAACTCTACGTGCCTGCGGCAGCAAGGTCAAATCCCACTGCCGGCACGCGAGGATCCGCAGGTCAGCTTTACTGTTTTGCTTCTACCCCAGTGGTCCGGAGCCGAAACCCGAGCCACTGGAACAACTTCAAGATCCCTTGTCCCATCCGGTGACACCGGTCGATTCCGGACGGGTACGGCGGTGATCGGCCACCGGCGCTCACCGCCGTACCGGCGCGAAACGCCGGCACGGCGTCGCGCGGCCGACCGGCCGCGCGTCGCGCCGTGAATGGTGGGCGGTGATGCCGCACACCCGTTCCACGACGGTCGCCACGAGTTAGAACGAATCGGTGGCGCGAGGCATTCCCCTGGAGCGTCCGGACATGGGCGAGGCCGACCTTCCGGACCCCGACGGGTCTGGAAAGCCGGCCTCGGAGCGGTGCTCAAGGGGCACCAGTGGCGCGGAAGCGGCCCGGGCGCTCAGCGGCACCCGGACCGCCGAGAGAGATCAGGCGCTCGGCAGGGCGGCGAGTTGGGCCTCCAGGCGGGCCACGTCCGTGCGGGCCTGCTCCAGACGGCCCCGGGTCTTGGCGACGACCTTCTCCGGCGCCTTGGCCATGAACTGCTCGTTGCCGAGCTTGCCCTCGGCCTGGGCGATCTCCTTGCGGGCGGCGGCGAGGTCCTTCTCCAGCCGGGCGCGCTCGGCCGCGACGTCGATCGCGCCGGCGGTGTCGAGGCGTACGGTGACACCGTCCACGGGCAGGGACGCGGTCGGGTTGAACCCGTCCTCCGGAGGCGTGAGGCGCAGGAGCGTCCGGGCCGCCTCCTCGTACGCCGGGTCGATTCCCTCCAGCGACGCGGCGACCCGCTGGCCCGGCTTGAGCCCCTGGTCGGCGCGGAACCGGCGGACCTCGGTGACGAGCCGCTGGAACCCGACGATCTCCGCCTCCGCCTCCGGGTCGGTGAAGCCGCCCGGACGCGGCCAGGACGCCGCGACGATCGTCTCGCCGCCCGTCAGCGCCGTCCAGAGCTCCTCGGTGACGAAGGGCGTCAGCGGGTGCAGCAGGCGCAGCAGGACGTCGAGCACGTGGCCCAGGACGGCCGAGGCGCCGGCGCTCATCCCCGGCACCTTGGACAGCTCGACGTACCAGTCGCAGAACTCGTCCCACGCGAAGTGGTAGAGCGTCTCGCACGCCTTGGCGAACTCGAACCGCTCGAAGTGCGACTCCACGTCGGCGACCACCGACGAGAGCCGGGAGACGATCCAGCGGTCCGCCACGGTCAGGTTCTCGGGCAGCCCCTCGCCGACCGCGCCGACGCCGCCCGCCACGCTCGTGGCGCCGTTCAGCAACGCGAACCGGGTGGCGTTCCAGAGCTTGTTGCAGAAGTTGCGGGAGCCCTGCGCCCACTCCTCGCTGACCGCGACGTCGCTGCCGGGGTTGGCACCGCGCAGCAGCGTGAAACGGGTGGCGTCCGCGCCGTACCGGTCGATCCAGTCGAGCGGGTCGACGACGTTCCCGAAGGACTTGGACATCTTCTTGCCGAACTGATCGCGCACCATGCCGTGCAGCGCGATGACCTTGAACGGCTCGACGCCGTCCATGGCGTACAGCCCGAACATCATCATCCGGGCCACCCAGAAGAACAGGATGTCGTACCCGGTGACCAGCACAGACGTCGGGTAGAACGCCCGCAGCTCGGGGGTGTCGTCGGGCCAGCCCAGCGTGGAGAACGGCCACAGCGCCGAGGAGAACCACGTGTCGAGCACGTCGGTGTCCTGCGTCCAGCCCTCCGGCGCCTCCTCGCCGGGGCCGACGCACGTCATCTCCCCGTCGGGGCCGTACCAGACGGGGATGCGGTGTCCCCACCACAGCTGGCGGCTGATGCACCAGTCGTGCATGTTGTCGACCCACTCGAAGTAGCGGGGCGCCATCTCCTGCGGAACGATCCGCACGCGCTCGTCGCGGACGGCGTCGCCGGCGGCCTTGGCGAGCGGGGCGACCTTGACGAACCACTGCAGCGACACCCGCGGCTCGACGACCGTCTTGCAGCGGGAACAGTGGCCGACCGCGTGGACGTACGGGCGCTTCTCGGCGACGATGCGGCCCTGCTCGCGGAGCGCGCCGACGACGGCCGGGCGCGCCTCGAGCCGGTCCAGGCCCTGGAACGGGCCGTGCGCGGTGATGTTGCCGCGTTCGTCCATGACCGAGATCGACGGCAGGTCGTGCCGTCGCCCGATCTCGAAGTCGTTCGGGTCGTGCGCGGGCGTCACCTTGACGGCGCCGGTGCCGAACTCCGGGTCGACGTGCGCGTCGGCGACGATCGGGATGCGGCGGCCGGTCAGCGGCAGCTCGATCTCGGTGCCGACCAGGTGGGCGTAGCGCTCGTCGTCGGGGTGCACGGCCACGGCCGTGTCGCCGAGCATGGTCTCCGCCCGGGTGGTGGCGACCACGATGGACGCGTCGCCCTCGCCGTACCGGATCGAGACCAGCTCGCCCTCGTCGTCGGAGTGCTCGACCTCGATGTCGGACAGCGCGGTGAGGCAGCGCGGGCACCAGTTGATGATGCGCTCGGCGCGGTAGATCAGCCCGTCGTCGTACAGCCGTTTGAAGATCGTCAGAACGGCGCGGGACAGGCCCTCGTCCATCGTGAACCGCTCGCGGGTCCAGTCGACGCTGTCACCGAGGCGGCGCATCTGGCCGAGGATCTTGCCGCCGGACTCGGCCTTCCACTCCCAGACCTTCTTGACGAAGGCCTCGCGGCCGAGGTCGTGGCGGGACAGGCCCTCCTTGGCGAGTTGCCGCTCGACGACGTTCTGGGTGGCGATGCCGGCGTGGTCCATGCCGGGCAGCCACAGCGTCGCGGCCCCCCGCATCCGCTGCCAGCGGATGAGCGCGTCCTGGATCGAGTGGTCCAGCGCGTGGCCGACGTGCAGCGAACCCGTTACGTTCGGCGGCGGGATGACGATCGAGAAGTGGGGCTTGCCGGGTACGGCGTCCGGGGTGAAGTGGCCGCCGTCGATCCAGCGTTCGTAGAGCCGCCCCTCGACGTCGGCCGGGGTGTATTGAGTCGGCAGGTCAGCGCGCGAAGTCACGCGAAAAGTTTAGGGATGTTCCGGCGGCTCCGTGGCCGCGGGCCGAATCTTCCCTTGGTAACGATCGCCCCACCGGTCGCTCCGGCACCCGGTGTTCCGCGCGGCGGCGGGGCTGGAAGGGCACGCCGAAAGACCGGCCGGACCGTACGGGCCGGAGGCCGCCTCTCCTGAGACGGAGAGGCGGTCAGGCCGACTTCTCGCGCGGCTCGCGCTTGGTGCGCTCGCGCGGCACCAGAGTGGGGTTGACGTGCTCCAGGACGGCCTCCCGGGTGATCACGACCCGGGCGACGTCGGCGCGGCTCGGCACCTCGTACATCACGGAGAGCAGGACCTCCTCCATGATGGCGCGCAGGCCGCGGGCGCCCGTACCCCGCAGGATCGCCTGGTCGGCGATGGCCTCGAGGGCGTCGTCGGTGAACTCCAGGTCGACGCCGTCGAGCTCGAAGAGCCGGTGGTACTGCTTGACCAGGGCGTTGCGCGGCTCGGTGAGGATGCTGATCAGCGCCTCACGGTCGAGGTTGTGCACGCTCGTGATCACGGGCAGCCGGCCGACGAACTCCGGGATCATGCCGAACTTCAGCAGGTCCTCGGGCATGACGTCGGCGAACAGATCGGCGGTGTCCTCACCGTCGTCCTTGGTGCGCAGGACCGCGTTGAAGCCGATGCCCTGCTTGCCGACGCGCTGCTCGACGATCTTCTCCAGGCCGGCGAACGCGCCGCCGCAGATGAACAGCACGTTCGTCGTGTCGATCTGGATGAACTCCTGGTGCGGGTGCTTGCGGCCGCCCTGCGGCGGGACGCTCGCCGTCGTGCCCTCCAGGATCTTCAGCAGTGCCTGCTGGACGCCCTCCCCCGAGACGTCCCGCGTGATCGAGGGGTTCTCGCTCTTGCGAGCGACCTTGTCCACCTCGTCGATGTAGATGATGCCGGTCTCGGCCTTCTTGACGTCGTAGTCCGCGGCCTGGATCAGCTTCAGCAGGATGTTCTCGACGTCCTCCCCGACGTAGCCGGCCTCGGTGAGGGCCGTCGCGTCGGCGATGGCGAACGGAACATTGAGCAGTTTGGCGAGCGTCTGCGCGAGGAGCGTCTTACCGGAACCGGTCGGGCCCAGCAGCAGGATGTTCGACTTGGCGAGCTCGACGCTCTCGTCCCTGCCGCCGCTGCCCGACTGGATCCGCTTGTAGTGGTTGTACACCGCCACGGACAGGGCCTTCTTGGCCTTGTCCTGCCCGATCACGTACGAGTCCAGGAACTCGAAGATCTCCCGTGGCTTCGGCAGGTTGTCCCACTTGAGATCGGAGGACTCGGAGAGCTCCTCCTCGATGATCTCGTTACAAAGATCGATGCACTCGTCGCAGATGTACACGCCCGGACCCGCGATGAGCTTCTTGACCTGCTTCTGACTCTTTCCGCAGAACGAGCACTTGAGCAGGTCACCACCGTCGCCGATGCGTGCCACCCTGTCTCCTTTTCGTGGGGCCGCTCACCCGCTGTGAGCGGGGCGAGGGAGCGTGCTGAGGCTCTCGACGTTGTGTCTCGACGTTACCGTCTCCTGGACCGTGAGTGAGCCCTCTGGCGTGGTCAATCTGGCGGACACCGGGGCGTCACCCACAGGCCGCCTATGACGACACTACCTCGGACGGACGCTTCTTGCGGCTGGCGATGATGTCATCGACCAAACCGTAAGTCTTGGCCTCCTCGGCGGTGAGGAAACGGTCACGCTCGATGTCCCGGCGGACCTTCTCCACGTCCTGGCGGCTGTGCTTGGCGAGGATGTTCTCCATTTCCTCACGGATCCGGAGGATCTCGTTCGCCTGGATCTCGATGTCGCTGGCCTGGCCGTAGCCGCCCTCGGTGGCCGGCTGGTGGATCAGGATCCGCGAGTGCGGCAGCGCGGCCCGCTTGCCCGGCGTACCGGCGGCCAGCAGCACCGCCGCCGCCGACGCCGCCTGGCCGATGCAGACCGTCTGGATGTCGCACCGGACGAACTGCATCGTGTCGTAGATCGCCGTCATGGCGGTGTACGAGCCACCGGGCGAGTTGATGTAGATGCTGATGTCGCGCTCGGGGTCGATGGACTCCAGCGTGAACAACTGCGCCATCACGTCGTTCGCCGAGGCGTCGTCGATCTGCACGCCCAGGAAGATGATCCGCTCCTCGAAGAGCTTGTTGTACGGATTCATCTCCTTGACGCCGTACGTCGTGCGCTCGACGAAGGACGGGATGATGTAGCGGCTCTCCACCGGCTGGACGCCGGCCCGGATCTCGTGGTTCACGGTGTTCAGTCCCCTCGGATCAAAAGTCATGACACCGCGCCTTCCGAGGCGACCTGGTTGGCGTTGTGCACGACGTGGTCGATGAAGCCGTAGTCCTTCGCCTCTTCCGCGGTGAACCACCGGTCGCGGTCGGAGTCGGCCTGGATCTGCTCGAGCGGCTGACCGGTGTGGAAGGCGATGCGCTCGGCGAGCGTCGTCTTCACGTACAGCATCTGCTCGGCCTGGATCCTGATGTCGGCGGCGGTACCCCCGATGCCACCGGACGGCTGGTGCATCATGATGCGCGCGTGCGGCAGGGCGTAACGCTTGCCCGCCGTGCCGGCGCAGAGCAGGAACTGTCCCATCGAGGCGGCCAGGCCCATGCCGACCGTCGCGACGTCGTTCGGGACGTACTGCATCATGTCGTAGATCGCCATGCCGGCGGTCACGGAGCCGCCCGGCGAGTTGATGTAGAGGTAGATGTCCCGCCGGGAGTCCTCGGCCGCCAGCAGCAGCAGCTCCGAGCAGATGCGGTTGGAGATGTCGTCGTCGACCTGCTGACCGAGGAAGACAATGCGCTCGCGCAGCAGCCGCTGATAAAGCTGATCCCCCAACGGCAGAAGGGGCGCCTCGGCCGTACGCGCCTCTACGCGCGCCGGACGGTCGAAGGTCGGAGGCGTGGTCACTGCGTCACCTGCTCCGGTTCGTTGTTCGTGGTCGGTTGATTGCGACATTAACGCGCTGGAGCGGGGGGTTAAGCCGCCGGGGCGGCTTGTTCGCTTTCGGCGTGGAAGCCGGAGCGGGGAATACGGACGGGCCGGCACCAGAGGCGCCGGCCCGTCCGGAAATTCAGCCTGCTCAGGCGTCAGTCTTCTCGCCCTCGGCCTCGGCGGTCTCGGCGACCTCGGGTGCCTCGGCGTCCTCGGCGGCCGGGGCCTCGGCCTCGTCCTCACCGGCGAGCCGCCGCTGCAGCGCGGCCAGGTCGACCTCGTTGCCGTCCTCGTCCTTGGCCTTGACGTGCTCGACGACGAGGTTCAGGGCCTTGCTGCGCAGGACCTCGGACACGACGGCCGGGATCTGGTTGTTCTCGGTCAGGTGCCGCGCCAGGACGTCGGGCTGCACGCCCATCTGCAGGGCGTTGGAGACGACGTACTCGGTCAGCTCCTCGTTCTCGACGGTCAGCTCCTCCTGGAGGGCGAGCTGGTCGAGGATGAAGCCGCCCTTGACCGCCTCACGGGCGTCCTTCTGCAGCTCCTCGTCGTACTCCTCGGCGCTCTGCTCCTGCTGCTCGAGGTACTTCTCCCGGTCCAGGCCGTACATCTGCAGCTGCTGGTCGAGCTGCTCGTTGCGGCGCTGGACCTCGGCCTCGATCACGCTGTCCGGGAGCGGGATGTCGAGCTTGTCCATGAGCGCCTCGAGGGCCTTGTCGCGAGCCTGGCCGAGCTGCTGGGCGCGCTTCTGCTGCTCCAGCCGCTTGCGGACGTCCTCGCGCAGCTCCTCGATCGTGTCGAACTCGCTCGCGAGCTGGGCGAACTCGTCGTCGAGCTCGGGCAGCTCCTTGATCTTCACGCTCTGCACGGTGACCGTGACCTCGGCCTCCTCGCCGGCGTGCTCGCCGCCGACCAGGGTGGAGGTGAAGGTCTTGGACTCCTCGGCGTTCATGCCGGCGAGCTGCTCGTCGAGCCCGTCGATCGAGGAATTGCTGCCGACCTCGTAGGAGTAGCCGGTGGTGCGGGCGTCCTCGACGTCCTCGCCGTCGATCTTGGCGGAGAGGTCGATGGAGACGAAGTCGCCCTCCTGCGCCGGCCGGTCCGCGTTGGTCAGCGTCGCGAAACGCTCGCGGAGGTTGGAGATCGTCTGCTCGATCTCCTCGTCGGTCACCTCGACGGAGTCGACGGTGATCTCCAGGCCGTCGTAGTCCGGCACCTCGAACTTCGGCCGGATGTCGACCTCGGCGGTGAACGCGAACTGCTCGTTGTCCTGCAGCTCGGTGATCTCCACGTCGGGCTGGCCGAGGGCGAAGACCTCGCTCTCCTGCACGGCGCGACCGTACAGGTCGGGCAGCGCGTCGTTGACCGCCTCCTGCAGGACCGCGCCCCGTCCGACGTACTGGTCGATCAGACGGGCCGGCACCTTGCCCGGGCGGAAGCCCTTGATGCGGACCTGCTGCGAGATCTCCTTGTACGCCTTGTCGAGGTTGGGCTTCAGCTCGTCGAAAGGCACCTCGACGGTGAGCTTGACCCGGGTCGGGCTCAGCTCCTCAACATCGGTCTTCACTGGGGCGGTCTCCTTGATCCGGCCGCGGCACGGATTTCACGTTGGATGTCGTGGGCGGCGGCGTTGTCAGCCGGTCGCGGGCACGCCGAATGCGGGCACCGCGCGCCTTCGCGCGCCAAGTCTATGGTGTTCCGCCATGTCCGCGGACAGGCGGGGCGGCAATGTGCGCCCAAGTATTGCGAAAGGGCGCTCATTCCCGAGAGCCGCCCGGCCGTCGTCGGGTTCCTCAGCACGAGGATCTCCAAGGTGGGCCCCAGGAAGCACCCACGGATCGGTAAATGTCATGCCATGATGCTGCGATGTTCCTGAGCCGTGTCCTCAGCGTATGCCTGCTCGGCGCGCTGGCCCTGTCCACGGCGGGTTGCGGTGGCGTGGACAAGAAGGCGTGCGGCCGGCTGGAGAGCACCCTGAACGGGATCCGGCGCCAGGCGATGACCCAGGTGGACGACCCGCTCCGCGTGGCGCAGACGTACTCCTCCGGTGCCGCGATCCTCCGTGACCAGGCCAAGGGCACCGACGGAAGCCTGCGCAGGTCCGCCGAGAAGGCGGCCGGCGCCCTCGACCAGCTGGGCCGGCAGGTGAAGGCGGCCGCGGACGGGACCGGGTCGAGCGTCGACTCGTCCGCGCTGATCGCCGCCACCAGCGAGCTGAAGCACACCTGCGGCTCCTGAATCCCCCGGCGTCTCGGGAACGCCGCCCGCCGTACGAGGGTCGGCGGGCACAAGGGACCTTGGTCCCCCGATCCGGGGATCTTCGCCTCACCGCGTTCTCTCGCCGGCGTCGTTACCGTGTTACGCATGCACGCCGTGGACCACGGGTGAGGAATCCCGTGTACGACTCCGGTGGCCTGGAGATCCTGACGGAAGAGGAATGCCGTCGGTTGATCGACGCGGCCCCGCTCGGCCGGATCGTCTTCACGGATCGCGCGCTCCCGGCGATCCAACCGGTCAACTTCCTCATGGCCAACGGCGAAGTGATCATCCGTACGTCGTCCGGGTCGAAGCTCGCGGCGGCGGCCCGTAACGCCGTGGTGGCGTTCGAGGTCGACGAGTTCGACCCGGCGATCCGTACCGGCTGGTCCGTGGTGATCGTCGGGCACTCTCGCATCATCTCGGAGGACGGCGAGCTCTCCGAGCTTCGCGAGCTGCCCCTGCGCACGTGGGCGCCGACCGCCCAGGACCACTTCATCGCCATCACGCCGGAGCTGATCTCCGGTCGCCGGTTGCCCACGTCATCCTGACGCCGCTCGTCGGCTCAGGCACGTACCTTCTCGACGCCGACCGCGCGGGCGCACGCCGCACAGCAGAAGATCCGGTCGCCGGCCTCCGCGCCGTGCCCGAGGACCCGGCAGCCGCAGTGCTCGCACACCGGAGCGATCGCGTGCGCGGCACACTCGACGGAGTCGAAGACGCGCGACGCCCCATCGGCGGTGATGACGGTGAACGCCTTGTCGTACTCATTGCCGCAGACATCACAGTGAGCCATGAGATTCCCCCCGAGTCTCGTCATACCGCTATGTCTTAAGCGGTTCCCCGTCGACCGGTGGTCGAAGCGGACGCGGAGGGAGTTCGCGCCGGTGGGCGGCCTCGCCCGCGAGGTGCGCGACCGTTCCGAGCGGGCAGGACCCCCGCATGCAGGAGATGACGCTACGAAGTCCCGCGTTCGATGACCACGCGGAGATCCCGAAGGAGTACTCCCACGAGGCCGGCGACGTCTCCCCGCCACTGCGGTGGTCCGGAGTGCCGGACCGGGCGGTCGAACTCGTCCTCAGATGCGAGGACCCGGACGCCCCGGTCGGCACGTTCGTCCACTGGCTGCTGGCCGGGATCCCGCCGGAGAGCGAGGGCGTGGCGGCGGGCGACCCGCCGACCGGCTCCGTGCCGGGACGCAACGACTACGGCCGCCCCGGCTACGGCGGCCCGCATCCGCCTCCCGGCGACCGGCCGCACCGGTACGTCTTCCGGCTGCTGGCCCTGTCCGAGCCGTCGGGAATGGCGACCGGGTTCTCCGCCGGTGACCTGGACGAGGCGGTGGAGGACAGGGTCCTGGCGGCCGGCACCCTCGTCGGCGTCTACGGCCGGTGATCCTCGGTCGGCGGCTCCGGCAGAAGAGCCCCGGTCGGCGTCCATGGCGGATGAGCCGCATGTTCTCCGCCGGGTGGGTAGGGCGGAACGCGAGGTAGACGTCTACGACGGAGGAGGAAGCGTGGCTGACCGTACCGCTCCCGAGGTCGGGACGCTGTGGGAGGAGTTCCACCGTGTCGTCAACATGACGTCGGAGGAACTGCGAACCTGGTTGCTGACCGTCACCTCGGGTGAGGAGGCGTTCCCCGACAATCCCGACCGGTTGTGGTTCGGGCTCGGCACCGAGGTGGTGAAGATCCTCGGGAAGCGCAAGGTGGATCTGACGGACGACGATCTGCGGAACATGCGGCGAACGGTCGACGAGGTGACCCGGCGGCTGGAGTCGCCACCGGAGCGCGGCGCGGCGGATGACGCGTGGCGCCGGGCGTTGATGACCCTCGGGCACGACCCGCTCCGGCCGGACCCGCACGGAAGCGAGGATCTGCCGTGAGACAGCGCCGACCACGGTGACCCGATGAACGAAGAACCCCCGAGGCGTACCGCCCGGGGGTTCTTCGTTCGGAACGTGTCGGGCTGGGGAGATTCGAACTCCCGACCCCTGCGACCCAAACGCAGTGCGCTACCAAGCTGCGCTACAGCCCGTGAGTCACCGAGTGTACCGAAAAGCCGCCCTTCCGGGCTGCCACGCCGTTCTCACGTACGGTGACAGTCCCGTCGAGGACGGGCCGGGATCGGCGCGCCCGCCGGTCGGCCACCGCCGGCCCGGAGAGGGGACGGGAAATATCGGGCTAATAGGAATTGGCACTCCAAATTGGGAATGTATCGACACCCCCTGCACCCCTCGCATCGAGTGCGCGACCGGAGCGCTTCGCCCGGTTTGTCACCAGGCGCTATTCACGGTCGGTAATCGCGCCGACGCTAAAAGTGATCTTATTAATGGTGCGATCAATTAATGCGTCCACGGTGGCCGCAAAGCACCTCTGATCAGCTACTGTATTGCACACGTCACACGATCGGGAGGCCGGGAGCCCCGCGCGGGCCGTGGGTTCCGGCGCTCTGAGCGTCACTGCCGGTAATACGGAAGAGCGCCGCAAGAGGCGTTACGAGATCGTTTTTGAAGCGGCCGCTCCGCGCCGGGATCGAGCGCCGAGCCGACGGCGGCCGAAGAGTACGGCCGGCGCCGGAGGGCGCCGTACAACAGAAAAAGGCATCAGGGCCGCCCCCATCTCCGACCGGGGACTGTTGGCGCAGCCGGCGGTAGACGCGGGCGGCCCCCTCCTCCATCGAACCTGCCGGTTTCGGGAAACAGACAAGGCTCGCGGGAGCTCATGAAATGGCTATTTCGCGCGTTATACCGCCGTTGAGCCGGCCTCACGGCGATCACGGGTTGCCATCGCGTCCTACCGTACGCCACCGGCGGTCCGCCGGTCGGCGGTTTCGCGCTTCCGACCGAGGCGGACCCCACGCGGCCATGGGAGGTCGCCATGGATGACATGACACCACGGTCCTCGACCGTCGTTGACGGGACACCGCCGGTGGCCGCCGCCGCCGCGATCGGCGTCCCGCCGTCGCCGACCGTGGCCGACGTCGGGACGCGACCGGGAACGGCCGTCATGGACGAGCGGACACCGCACGTCCGCAAGGGCGGAGGGGCCTCATCCACGCGCCACCGGCATGCCCGCCCTCGTCCCCGGCGGAACCGCAGCGTCCTGTACGTCGCCGGTGGGCTGTTCGGGGCGAGCGGGACCGGATGGTGCCTGTCGGAGGTCCGCCACGACGGCCTTCACATCACGGGCCTGCGCCTGCCACCGTCCGTCGCGCTCTGGGGCCTGGTCGGACTCGCCGGCTGGGGAATGGTCCTCCTCCTGGGCGAGCTGACGCTGTTCGTCCTCGCGATCGTCAACGTCGCGGACCCTGAGGTGCACGACCGCTGCCGCAACCTGATGATCCTCTGGGGCTACGTCCTGACGCTCGGCACGCCCCGGCTGTTCCGGCGGCTGCCCGCGCAGTTCGCCCAGCTGTTCGCCGACGAGGGAGCGGCCTCCCGGTCCACCCGCGACCGGTCCGACGGCGACCGCCAGACTTCCGGCCGGCCCACCGGCCGCCGACCGCGCCGCGCACGACCGCCGCAGAACGGAGGGCCGGGACCGAGCCGTGCATAGGATCACCGTTCGCGCGTGCACAACCGGGGCTCGGGAACCGGTACGCTACGCGAGGGACGTTGTGAGATCGGCGGTCGTCCGCTGTTCTCCGGCGCACGCGGGCGTAGCTCAATGGTAGAGCCCCAGTCTTCCAAACTGGCTACGCGGGTTCGATTCCCGTCGCCCGCTCCAACCACGAAGGCCCAGGCCATCCGGTGTTCCGGAGCCTGGGCCTTTCGAACATCAGGGGTCCGTTCTCACCTCCGACATACGTGCCACAGAGCCGCACCGCTGATCAAGTCGCCCGCACGGTCTTCAAGGCGGCCCGAAGACGGGCCGCACGCGCCGCCGACTCGGCACCGCCCTCCGCTCCGCTGGGGCTCCGCTCCGGGACGGGAAGCTTCGCAGCCGGTCGGCACGGCTTGAGTCGCCCGGGCTCCCGCCCCAGGGCAGGACACCGGCCAAAGATCGCGTCCGCTCCTCCGTCGCCGGTGGCCCCTCTGCGCAAGAGGTGGGACGACAGCGGACCGGATGGGTCAGGCAGGTGGTCAACGCGGTTTCGCCTCAATCACGCCGCAGCCTGCCGTTGACCCAGACGGGTGGCGACCAGCCGCAGGGCCGCTCGTCTTCCTTGTCATCCATGCCAAGGCGGATCGGCTCCCCACCGCCAGCCCCCTCCTTCGATAGGGAATCGAAGTAGCCGTCGTAGAAGGGCTCGTGATATTCGCGGCCGATCGAGTCGGCGAGCCATTCGTTGAAGGTGACGTCCTGTGGGAAGAGAGCATGCTGCAGGCAGCACAGGTTGGGATCCCATCCCCACATCGGGCCTGCGGGGTCACGACAGTCGAGCAGCGATGCAATGCAGCAGCCCCAGTCCAACAACTGCACCATGCCCTGGCGCCGCCCGTTCGGCTCGTCCCTGAAAGCCGCGGCCGATTCCTCGATGTCCGCGAAGATGTCGCTTTTGTGGAAGTCGTAGCCTCGAACGCCGATGATGCCGGCCCTCGGGCCGAACCCTCCGTTCCCCACCTCCCGATACAGCCGTCGCAGCAGTGGCGGAAGCGGGTACCCGATGACCGTCTCAGCTTTGGTGATCGCCTCGGGTGACGCCACAGGCAATACGCCAGGCCCAGCGCTCGAACGTACGACTTCAAAGATCTCGTCCTCGGTCATGACCGCCACCGGCCGTCGCTCCGTCCTTCACGCCCAGGGGTAACACGAACGGCCACTGCAGTATCAGGTGTAAGGGGCACGGGGACTACCAGACAGCGCCACACAATGTCTGACCTGCGCCGGAGCAGTCACAAGATCATGACTCGTGATCTTCCGAACTGGCTGCGCGGGTTCGATTCCCGCGCCCGCTCCCACCACCAAGGCGTGATCCTGAGCGCCGTATCGCACGTCTTCGATACCTGCGTTCTCACGATCCGTCTCGGTTGGGAAGTCGCCCTGCCGGATGGATGCCTCCGGGCCGAAGGCGGCCGCACCCGTCGCTGACTTACCTGCAGGAGTAGGAGCGGCCTCCGCAGCCGTAGCCGTGGCCGTCACGCCGGCGCCGATCGCGAGAACGGCGACTTTCGCGAGCGGTGATGTCATCGCCCGGTGGCCCCGCGTCCGGGCGAGGCGGGGGTGACGCGACGGTAGGCGATGGCGGCGAGAGCGAACACCAGACCGCCGACGGCGAAGAGCACGTCGGTGGCGCCGCTCGCGAACAGGCACCAGAACGAGGGTTGCGAGGTTCCCAATGTCTGTGCCGTCGTCAGCCCGGTGAATCCCCTCGGCAGGATCCCGGTGACCCGGACCAGATCGTCTCCGACACCCGAGACCCCGCGCGCCGCGAGGAGCACCGCCCCCGTCCATGCGGCGGAGAGGAGCACCCATCGAGGAACCCGCCGGCCCCACGGCTGAGCCAAGGCCAACGGCAGCAGTGCTCCGACGATGACCATGAGAACGACGACCAACGAGAACACCTGGATGACGACACGCTCGACCCCATGCTGATCCGAAGCGGAGGGGAAACCGAGGCCGGTGGCGTACCAGACGACATGCCAGACCAGAAAGGCCATCACCCAGGCGAAGGCAGAATAGGCGGTCCTTCGATTAGCGCGCAGGACGTCGTCGCGCATGCGGCGATCCGGCGATATGCGATCGGCACGCTGCGGTCTGGCATACGAGGTGAGCAGGCCTCCGAAGGGTTTCACATCGTCGATCATCATTGGAGCCACCGCGTTGGCACGTCCCGCTCGCGAGTGAGGTTGCTCCCCTGAAAGGCGGAGACGGCCTCGCGTAACGCGGAACCCGGGGCTTTCGATCATCGTGCGGGCGCTCTCGATTACGCTTCGGCCATGGCGGCCGATGAGTTGCTTCCGATGCCCATGGCAGCGCTGACCGTCGACTGCGCGGATCCGCCCGGCCTCGCCCGCTGGTGGCAGCGCCTGCTCGGGGGCGAGGTCGAGATCGACGACGAGGGGATCGCAACCCTGCGCACCGCGGACGGCCAGGTGATCGACTTCGCGTACGTCCCGGAGAAGAAGTCGGGCAAGAACCGGTTGCACATCGACCTGCGCAGCGCGGACCTGGACGCGGCGACGGAGCGGGTGCTCGCGCTCGGCGCCACCCGCGCGGACGACATCTACGACGGAGACCGGTGGCGCACGCTACGCGATCCCGAGGGCAACGAGTTCTGCATCCTGCGTCCGATCGACGACCCCGCGCGGTGACCGCCTGCGCCGTGTCATGAGCCATGAGCCGGGAGAGAAGACCTCGTCGAAGGTGAGGTGGTCTCGGCGCCGGATGCCGGTGGGCTCCACGTCGGTGACCTGGTCCTCCACAGGTGGGGATGGCGTGACTACGCGGTCGTGGACGCCGCCGCCGAGCCGGCGCGGGCGGGGGATCGTACGGTGCCGACGTGGTCCTGAGCGCCGGACGGCCGCCCGGCTCCGGCCCGTGGCCACGGACGCGTTCCTGTCCCCGGTGGTCCCGGAACAGGCCCGTGAGGGATCAGGTGCGCGGTCAGCGCCCCCGCGGACCCCGCCCCCACCAGGGGTCGAATACGCGGTCACTCCCTCCCGCGGGACCCGCCCGGCACAAGGCCGACGCGCGGTCGGTCGCCCTCGCGGGACCCGCCCGTGCAAAACGGGTGCGGGTCAGCCGCTCTCGCCGACGCGGAGGGTGGCGTGCGCGGACCCGGTGCCGGGGTCCTCCCACAGCATGGCGCCGAGGGAGCGGAGCATGCAGACGGCGGGCGTGTTGGAGATCTGTGTCTCGGCGACGATCGCGTGGGCTCCGTGAGCGCGGGCCTCGTCGATCAGCAGGCAGAACGCGTGAGTGCTGTAGCCCTTCCCGCGGGCCGAGCGGGCAAGCCAGACGTACGCCTCGACCGCACGAGGCGCCTCGGCGGGGGTGATCCGCGCGCCGCCGACGAGCCGGTCGTCCGCGAGCACCGCGTAGGCGGCACCGCCCTCCGGCCGGTGGAGTTCGTCGAAGGCCGCGCGGCGCTCGGCGGTCCACCCGTGCGCCTCGGATTCGCCGGGAATGACCTCGTGCGGGTCGGTGTCGTCGACCGCGAGCTCGAGCAACCTCGGCAACAGGTGCTCGTCGACCGGTTGCAGTGTGACAGTGCTCATAGTCGCAGACTGCCAGGTCGGCGCCATGGTGGCGTGGAGGCACGACCCGTGAGGCGTGACTTGCGCCGGTGACCCGTCCGGAGGGCCCGCGCCGGTGGCCGGGAGACCCCGGGTCACTTCCGCCAGATGAGGACCAGCGCGCAGTCGTCGTCACGGGCGGCGGCCATCTCGGTGACGAGCTCCGTGGCGCCCTCGCGGAATCCGCTGGGGACGAGGCGCTCGACGGCCCCGAGCAGCCGGTCGATACCGGCGTCGAGATCGCGGCCCGGCGCCTCCACCAGGCCGTCGGTGTAGAGGAGCAGCGCGTCGCCCGGGCGGAGCAGGCCCCGCTCGGGCTCGGCGCTCATCTCGGGGACGACGCCGAGCACGATGCCCTTGGCCGAGCTGACCCGCCAGGTGCCGCTGCCGGCGTCGAACTGCACGGCGGGCGGGTGGCCCGCCGACTCGACGACGTACTCACCGGTCCGCAGGTCGATGGTCAGGTGCACCGCCGTGACGAAGCCTTCGTCCCACCGCTGACGGTGCAGGTAGGCGTTGCAGGCCGCGAGGAACCGCTCGGGCTCGACGGATCCGAGCAGGCCGCCGAACGCACCGGACAGCATGAGCGCGCGCGTGCCGGCGTCGACGCCTTTGCCGGAGACGTCGACGAGAGCGACCTCGAGCGTGTCGTCGCGGCAGACCGAGACGAAGAAGTCGCCGCCGAAGGACGAGCCGCCGGCCTGGAGGAGCACGACCTTGGAGTCCCAGCCGCTCGGCAGCGCGGGCATCTCGCCCTGGCGGCGCAGCCGGTCGCGCAGTTCGAGGAGCATGAGCTCGCCGCGCAGCCCCTTCACGCCGATCTGCTCCCGGCTGCGGGCCAGCACCGACGCGAGGACCGCCGTGACGATGATGGTGCCGACGACGCCGGGGCCGACGCGCGAGAATCCCATGGCGATCGCGTCGTACAGCAGCGCGGCGGCGACGAAGCCGAGGAGCACCCGGAGACTGCGGACGCGCAGCAGGAGGCCTCCGGCCAGGACGGTCAGGACGACGGCGCTGGGTGAGAACCAGGTCTGCGACGCCGGCGCGGAGATCCCGATCGCGACGGTCACGGTGACGAGGGCCGCGAGAGCGTTGCGGTCCTGCGTGAGCTGACCGCGCTGGAGCCACTGGTACAGCCGCACCAGGACGGGGATCCGGCGTAGGAACGCACGGACCCTCGGCGGCAGGAGCTGGACCAAGCGGCTAAGCATGATGCGGGCACTGTATCGAGCATCGCATGATCCGTGTTGAGGCACCGTGGACGTGACGTGGGTCTCGGCCGTCCGAAACGCCGTCGGGCCGTAGGACCGCTGTCCTGCCCGGCCGCTGGAGACACGGGCGTGCCGCCGCGCGCGTGTTTTCGGGCCGCCCATTGAGGGGAGGTTTAACGGATCATCGGGTCTTTCGGAGGTGACGGATGGGACAGGCCATGCGTGTCACGGTCGATGCGGCGATGCGAGCCCGTGACGTCTCGCGCGATCGTTCGGAGGACGAGGCGCCGAGGCTCGCGGCCGCTCCGTCCCAGCCCGTCAAGCCCCGCCGGGGAGAGAAGCGCCGGCTGGCGAAGCGCCGGGCCGCCGCGCGGCTCTGATCGCTCGTTCCGGTTCCGGCGGCCGCACACCCCGCCGGCCCGGATCCGTCGCTCGTGAGCTCCGCCCCTGCGGCGCCGCCTGGACAAGACACCCCGCCCTCACGACGCCGCCCGTACACCGGCCCTCGGCTGCGCCATCACGGCGCCGCCCGCACGCCGGAGCTCACGGCGCCGCCCGCGTTGCTCCGCCCTTACGGCGCCTGCGCCGGTCCTTGCGGCGCCGGCCGGCCCTTCCGCCCCGTGCGGCCGGGTGCGCCGGGCCCGGTGGCCCTGGTCGCTCCCGTCGCGCGGATCAGTCCGGCAGGCGGGGCAGGTCGCCGGTCTTCTCGTAGGCCGTCAGCATGGCGATGCGCCGTACGTGGCGCTCCTCGCCGGAGAACGGCGTGTCGAGGAAGATCTCCACGAACCGGGTGGCCTCGTCGGTGGTGTGCATGCGCGCGCCGACGCTGATGACGTTCGCGTCATTGTGCTCGCGGCCGAGGCGTGCGGTCTCCTCGTTCCAGGCGAGGGCGGCGCGTACGCCGGGGACCTTGTTCGCGGCGATCGCCTCGCCGTTCCCGGAGCCGCCGATGACGACGCCGAGCGATCCGGGCTCCGCCGCGGTGCGGGCGGCCGCGTCCATGACGAACGGCGGATAGTCGTCCTGGGGGTCGTACTCCTTCGGCCCGCAGTCGACCGGCTCGTGCCCGTGCTCGGTGAGCCATCCGATCAAATGCTGCTTGAGTTCGTAGCCCGCGTGGTCGGAACCGAGATAGACGCGCATGGGCCAAAGTCTGTCAGGTCGGTACGGCCCGCCCTACGCCTGGGGGCTCGGCAGGGGCGGGCGTACGAGCGGACGGGGGCCGTCAGGAGGGATCGGGGCCGGGTTCGCGCCGCCAGGGCTCCGGGTCGAGCGTCCGGTCCTCCGACCGGCCGCGCTCCGGCCGCTGGTGCGGCGCCTCCGCCGGATCCGGTTCGGGATCCGGCACGTACGAGGGTGGCGGAGCGGCCTGAACGGCGGGTCCCGGCGGCAGCGGGCGCGCCGTGGGAGGCGGTGTGGCCGGGACCTCACCGAACCCCGGCTGGGGCGGCGGAGCGCCCCAGCCCGGCTGCGGCGGGGCGTACGGAGCGGCCGGCGTGGGCGGGCCGGGCGGAGCGTACGGCGCGGCGGGTGCGGGCACGCCGGGCGGCGGGAAGGCGGGGTGCGCGCGTCGGCGGCCGAGGCCGATGAGGACGCCCAGGCCGACGAGCCAGCCGAAGAAGAGGCCGAAACCCGCGCCGCTGCCCAGGCTCGACCAGGTGAACCGCCAGCTCATGCCGGGCAGTGGCTCCAGCGCGTTCAGCACCACGCCGCGGACCAGGCCCGCCAGGGCGCCGGCGACGACGGTCGCCCACCAGCCACAGACGAGCGCGCCGAACGCCCCGCCCCGGACCTCCCCGCCGCCGGCGCCCACGGGAACGGGCGGCCGCCCCGGCGCGCCGGTGCGCGGGACGATGGAGCGGACCGCCGGGACGATCAGCAGCGCGGTGAACACCAGGAACGCCAGCGTGCCCACGTCGGCCGGCAACAGGACGGCGGCGCGCAGCGGGCTGACGCGCCAGCTCGGGAACGTCAGGTACTGCGCGAGGGGCCCGATCTTGTCGTTCGTATAGAGGTCGTGCCGCGTGATGGCGTCGACGGACCACTGGTTGCCCGCCAGGAGGGCGACCGCGAGGATCGCGCCGACGCCGCCGATGACCGCCCCGATCACCCGAGATCGCATGGCGGGACCCTAGCCCGTCGTGCAAGACGCCGGAAGCCCTCAGAATTGCAGGGATTTGACCTCCAGGAACTCCTCCAGCCCGTAGCGGCCGAGCTCGCGCCCGAGGCCGGACCGCTTGTATCCGCCGAACGGCGCCGAGGGGTTGAACCGGCCGCCGTTGATCTCGACCTGACCGGCCTTGATCCGGCGCGCGACCGCGACGGCGCGGTCCCGGTCCGCCGACCACACGGCCGCCGCGAGGCCGTACGGGGTGTCGTTGGCGATGCGCACGGCCTCGTCCTCGGAGTCGTAGGCGAGGATCGACAGGACGGGCCCGAAGATCTCCTCGCGGGCGATCGTCATCGACGGCGTGACGTCCGCGAAGACGGTCGGCGGTACGTGGTAGCCGGGGCGCAGCGAGCTCTCCGTGCCGCCGGTCACCAGCCGCGCGCCCTCTTCCACGCCCTTCTCGATGTACTCGCGGACGCGGTCGAGCTGGGCGCGGGAGGCGAGCGGGCCCAGCCGGGTGCCCTCCTCGAACGGATCGCCGGGAGTGTGGCGTTCCGCCGCCTTGGCCGCGAGCGCCACCGCCTCGTCGTACTGGGGCCGTGGCACCAGCATGCGGGTCAGGGCGTTGCACGTCTGCCCGGAGTTGACGAACGCCTTGGCCACTCCCACCTTGACGGCCAGGGGCAGGTCCGCGTCCGGAAGGATGAGGTTCGGCGACTTGCCGCCGAGTTCGAGGGCGACGCGCTTGACGGACGCGGCGGCCAGTTCGGCGACGCGCCGTCCGGCCCGCGTGGAGCCGGTGAAGGACACCATGTCGACGTCCTCGTGGGTCGCGATCGCCTCACCGACGACCGGGCCGGTTCCCGAGACGAGGTTGAACACTCCCGGCGGCAGGCCGGCCTCGTCGATGATGTCGGCGAGCGCGTACGCGGCGAGCGGCGCGACCTCGCTGGGCTTGAGGACGACGGTGCAGCCGGCCGCGATGGCGGGGGCGACCTTGGCGACGACCTGGTGCAGCGGGTAGTTCCACGGCGTGATCGCTCCGACGACGCCGACCGGCTCCCGGACGATCACCGAGTTGCCGCAGCGCTCCCCCGCGAAGTCATAGCCCTCCAGGAGGTCGACGACGCCGGCCAGAACCGCGATCGGCGTGCCGACGTGCACTTTCTGCGCCAGTGCGTACGGCGCGCCCAGGTCGGTCGCGATGATCCTGGCGAGGTCGTCCCGGCGGGTCTCGATGCCCTCCAGGATGGCGCGGAGGTGCGCGGCGCGCTCCTCCGGCGTCGTCGCCTCCCAGTCCCCCTGCGCCCGGCGGGCCTGGGCCACCGCCCGGTCGACGTCCGCCGCGGTGCCCTCCGGTATCCGGTCGATGACCTGCTCGTTCGCCGGGTTGATGACGTCGATCGTCGCCGTGGCCGATGAGTCCGCCCACGCTCCGCCCACATAGATCACATCGCGCATGTCATTCATCCTTCCCCCGGTCGCCGAGCGCCGACCAACCGTCCAGGTGAGGGATATGGGTCCCCCGCCGGCGGCGCTCCCGGGAGCGTGGATGGCTCGATCGGCACACGATCGGCTGTTGCAAGTGTTTTGCAATAGGGATTGAATGGCGGAAGGGGAGCGCCTTCCAGCGCTCACGGCGGCACGAGGAGGATGGATGACGACGGTGCGGTCCGCGGCACGTACCCGGCTCGGCCGGGCGGAGTGGGGGCGCCTCGCCGGGATGGCCGGCTTCGTGGCGCTGTTGCACGTCGTCGGCTGGGGGATCCTGCTGCTCCTCGTCCTGCCCGGCCACTACCACCTGGGCAACGGGAAGCTGTTCGGCGTCGGGATCGCGCTGACGGCGTACGCGCTCGGCATGCGGCACGCGTTCGACGCGGACCACCTCGCGGCGATCGACAACACGACCCGGAAGCTGATGTCCGACGGCCAGCGCCCGGTGTCGGTGGGGTTCTGGTTCTCGCTGGGTCACTCGTCGGTGGTCTTCGTCGGCTGCCTGCTGCTCGGCTTCGGCGTCAAGGCTCTGTCCAACGGGGTCGCCGACGAGAACTCCGGGCTGCACCAGATCACCGGCACGATCGGCCCGACCGTGTCCGGGACCTTCCTCGCCATCATCGCGATCATCAACCTGGTGATCCTGCTGGGCATCGTGAAGGTGTTCCGCGAGATGCGCGCGGGCGTCTACGACGAGGCCGCGCTGGAGGCCCAGCTCGACAACCGGGGGTTCATGAACCGCTTCCTGGGCCGCTTCACGAAGGCGATCACCAAGCCGTGGCAGATGTACCCGCTGGGCTTCCTGTTCGGGCTGGGCTTCGACACGGCCACGGAGGTCGGCCTGCTGGCCCTCGCCGGCTCGGCCGCCGCCGCGAGTTCCCTCCCCTGGTACGCGGTGCTGTGCCTGCCGGTGATCTTCGCGGCCGGCATGTCACTGTGGGACAGCATCGACGGCACGTTCATGAACTTCGCGTACGGCTGGGCGTTCTCGAACCCGGTCCGCAAGATCTTCTACAACATCGTCCTGACCGGGATCTCGGTGGCGTTCGCCTTCGTGATCGGCGGTACCGAGCTGCTGCAGGTCGCCCAGGACCGGTTCGGGCTGCGCGGGGGCTTCTGGGACTGGATCGCGGGCCTGGACCTGAACACGGCCGGTTTCGTGGTCACCGGCCTGCTCGTGGTGGTCTGGGTCGGGGCGCTGGCGGTCTGGAAGCTCGGCCGGATCGAGCAGCGCTGGTCGGCCGCCCTCCAGGACTCCGACGCCTGAGCCGCTTGAATTCTGCTCTGTACTCCCGGAGATTCCCGCCTCTACGCTCGGCGCGTGAGTATGCCGGAGTCACAACAGCCACAGCGGCTTCCCGACAGCGCCAGGTCCCGCCTCGCGGCCGCCTCCCAGGGGCGGCCGTGTTTCACCTCCGACCTGTCGGTGAACGAGTTCGTGCTCACCGCCCAGGCCGGATTCGAGCCGCTCGGCCTGGTGATGGGGACGTGCATCTACCACATCGGCACCCAGCCGACCCGGTGGAAGGTGAGCCAGGAGCTCTCCGTCCTGACCCAGGCCATGTACAACGCGCGCGAGCTGGCCATGGCCCGCATGGAGTCGGAGGCGGACGCGCTCGGCGCCGACGGCGTGATCGGCGTCGAGATCCGGGCGCGAGGGTACGCGCTGTCCGCCGACGTCATGGAGTTCGTGGCGGTGGGCACGGCCGTCCGGGGGAATCCGGGCCTGCGCACGCCCGCGGGCCGGCCCTTCACGTCCCACCTGTCCGGCCAGGACTTCTGGACGCTCATCCAGCACGGCTGGGCACCCCGCGCGATGGTGCTGGGCACGTGCGTCTACCACGTCGCCCACATGTCGTTCCGTCAGGTGCTCCAGGCGGCCGGCCAGAACACCGAGCTCGACACCTATACCCAGGCCGTCTACGACGCCCGTGAGATCGCCATGGCCCGGCTGCAGTACGAGTGCCAGCAGGTGGGGGCGGACGGCGTCGTGGGGGTCTCGGTGTCGGAGGACGACTGGATCTGGGGCGAGCACGCGGTGGAGTTCTTCTGCATGGGCACCGCCGTCAGCCGCCTCCAGCCCGACGCCCGTCCGGTGAACCCGACGATGACCATGCCGCTCACCGACTGACCGACTGAGCCCACCGGCGCCGGATCGTCCACTCTGGCCGGCCGGAGTGGACGATCAGCCACGGGTGCCGTCAGTCGAAGATCGGGTCGCGCGTGCGGCTGCGCTTGAGCTCGAAGAAGCCGTCCGTGCCCGCGACGAGGCGGACGCCGTCCCAGAGCTTCGCCGCGGCCTCGCCGCGCGGGATCGGCGACACGACCGGGCCGAAGAAGGACGCGCCCTCCACCGAGATCACCGGCGTGCCGACCTCGTAGCCGACACGGTCCATGCCGTCGGTGTGCGAGGCTCGCAGCGCCTCGTCGTACTCGTCGCTGTCGGCGGCCGCCGACAGCGCCCGGTCGAGGCCGGCCGCCTCGAGGGCGTCCTCGATGACCTGGCGGATGTCCTTCCGCTGCTCGTTGTGGAAGCGGGTGCCCAGCTCGGTATAGAGGGAGCCCAGCACCTCGGCGCCGTACTTCTTCTCCGCCGCGATGCACACGCGGACCGGCCCCCACGCCGTCTTCATGAACTCGACGTACTGCTCCGGCAGGTCGCGCCCCTCGTTGAGCACGGCCAGGCTCATGACGTGCCACCGGACGTCGATGGGCCGCAGCCGCTCGACCTCGAGGATCCACCGCGAGGTAATCCAGGCCCACGGGCACCTCGGGTCGAACCAGAAGTCCACCGGTGTGCGCTCGGTATCGGTCACCGCAACCCTCCACACTCTTCGGGCGCGTCCTCGCGGACCGCCGTCGAACTCGCCGGCGGACCTCACATCGAGGTCGCCGGCCCGTCTCGCGGGGGCCGGGCGTCGCTGCGACGCCGGCCCCCGTAACCGGCAACCGACGCGTTCCGGTCGGCATTCCGCCGGGAGTTCCCCCAGATCCGGGGGCGTGATCGCCAACTCACGGTTAGATGGGCGGTGGGGCGGCCCTGCCGTTCGTGCCGCCACGCCCTGAGCCGTACCGTTGATACCACCACGACGTCGTGAAACGAGGCGAGGAGTTCACTTGGCTGGCAATCTGACGCGCGATGAGGCGCGGGAGCGCGCCCGGCTGCTGACCGTCGAGTCGTACGAGGTCGATCTCGACCTCACGGCGGGAGCGGAGACGTTCGTCTCGGACACCACCATCAGGTTCGGCTGCGCCGAGCCCGGCGCGTCCAGTTTCGTCGACCTCCACGACGCGACGGTCCGCGAGATCACCCTCAACGGCAAGGCGCTCGACCCCGGATCGTACGACCCGGAGAAGGGCCGCATCCCGCTGCCCGGGCTCGCCGCCGAGAACGAGCTGCGCGTGATCTCCGACAACGCCTACTCCCGCACCGGCGAGGGACTCCACCGTTTCGTCGACCCGGTCGACCAGGAGGCGTACCTCTACACGCAGTTCGAGACCTGCGACGCGCACCGCATGTACGCCTGCTTCGACCAGCCGGACCTGAAGGCACGGTTCGAGCTGAGCGTGACCGCCCCGGAGCACTGGCAGGTCATCACCAACAACGCGCCCGACCGCGCCGAGGGCGGCCGCTGGCACTTCCCGGCGACGCCCGGGATCTCCACCTACATCACCGCCCTGGTGGCCGGTCCGTACCACGTGGAGCGCGACGAGTACGTCGCCGACGGCCAGCGCATCCCGCTCGGCGCCTACTGCCGTGCCAGCCTCGCCGAGCACTTCGACGCCGACGCGATCTTCGAGGTCACCAAGCAGGGCTTCGACTTCTTCCGCCGCGCCTTCGCCCGGCCGTACCCCTTCGACAAGTACGACCAGCTGTTCGTGCCGGAGTTCAACGCGGGCGCCATGGAGAACGCCGGCTGCGTCACGTTCCTGGAGGACTACGTCTTCCGGTCGCGGGTCACCGACGCCGCCTACGAGCGCCGCGCCGAGACGATCCTGCACGAGATGGCGCACATGTGGTTCGGCGACCTGGTCACCATGCGCTGGTGGGACGATCTGTGGCTGAACGAGTCGTTCGCGACGTACATGAGCGTGCTCTGCCAGTCGGAGGCCACCCGGTGGACGGGGGCCTGGACGACCTTCGCGAACCTCTGGAAGACCTGGGCGTACCGCCAGGACCAGCTCCCGTCGACCCACCCGATCTCCGCCGACATCCCCGACATCCGGGCGGTCGAGGTCAACTTCGACGGCATCACGTACGCCAAGGGCGCCAGCGTCCTGAAGCAGCTCGTCGCCTACGTCGGGCGGGACAACTTCTTCAGCGGCGTCCGCGCCTACTTCGACCGGCACGCGTGGGGCAACACCTCGCTGTCCGACCTGCTCGACGCCCTCGAAGAGACCTCGGGCCGCGACCTGACCTCCTGGTCGAAGGAGTGGCTGGAGACGGCCGGCGTCAACACGCTGCGCCCGTCGTACGAGGTCGACGACGAGGGCCGCTTCACCTCGTTCGCGGTGCTGCAGGAGGCGCCGGAGAACCACCCGACGCTGCGCTCGCACCGCGTGGCGATCGGCCTGTACGACCGGACCGACGAGGGCATCGTGCGCCGCAGGCGGGTCGAGCTCGACGTCGTCGGCGCCCGTACGGAGGTCGCCGAGCTGGTCGGTGAGAGCCGCCCGGACCTGGTCCTGGTCAACGACGACGACCTGACCTACGCCAAGGTCCGCCTCGACGAGCACTCGCTGCGCACGCTCGTGGACGGCATCGGGGAGATCACCGAGGGCCTGCCGCGGGCGCTGTGCTGGTCGGCGGCCTGGGACATGTGCCGGGACGCCGAGCTGGCCGCGCGCGACTACGTCCGGCTGGTGCTGTCGGGCATCCGCGGCGTCACGGACGTCTCGGTGGCCCAGACGCTGCTGCGGCAGGCGCGGCTGGCGACCTCGCAGTACGCCGACCCCGCGTGGCGGGAGACCGGCTACCGCCTGCTGGCCGACGAGCTGCACACGCTGCTGTCCGAGGCCGAGCCCGGCTCGGACTGGCAGCTCGCCTACACCCAGGCGTTCGTGTCGGTGGCCACCTCCGAGGAGCACGTCGCGTACGTCCGCGGCCTCCTCGACGGATCCACCACGCTGGACGGCCTGGTCGTCGACACGGACCTGCGCTGGTCGCTGCTGCGCCGTCTCGTCGTCCGCGGCGCGGCCGGCGAGGAGGAGGTCGAGGCGGAACTGCGCCGCGACGCGACCGCCGCGGGCGAGCGGCACGCCGTCGCCGGCCGCGCCGCGATCCCGACCGCCGAGGCCAAGGCCGCGGCGTGGGAGCGCATCATCGGCGGCGAGCTGCCGAACGCGCTGTACCGCGCCACGCTCGGCGGTTTCGTCGACACCGACGACATCTCGCTGCTGGAGCCGTACGTCGAGAAGTACTTCGCCGAGGTCGGCCGCGTCTGGTCGTCGTGGTCCAGCGACATGGCCAGCACGTTCGCCGAGACCGCCTACCCGTTCCTGGTGATCTCGCCGGCCACGATCGACCGCACCACGGCGTACCTCGAGGCGGAGAACCCGCCGTCGGCCCTGCGCCGCCTCCTCGTCGAGGGGCGCGACGGCGTCGCCCGTGCCCTGCGGGCGCGGGAGAAGGACCGCCAGAGCGCGTAAGGAGTGCGTGGAAAAGGCCCGGCCGGTTTCCGGCCGGGCCATTCTCCTGCGGTCTGGCGCTGGCGGGCGGCGCGCCCCGTCAGGCGTGGCGGGCGGCGCGCCCCCTCAGGCGTGGCGGGCGGCGCGCCCCCTCAGGCGGCCCCCGTCAGCCGTCGTAGGCGGCGCCCCGTCAGGCGGTCCTCGTCAGGCGTTGTAGGCGGCGCCCCGTCAGGCGGTCCTCGTCAGGCGTTGTAGGCGGCGCCCCGTCAGGCGGTCCTCGTCAGGCGTTGTAGGCGGCGGCCGACCGCTGGCGCTGCCGCTGCCGGGTGCCGAGGACGTGCTCGACCAGGGTGATGAGCACCTGCTTGACCGACTCCCGCTCCCGGGCGTCACAGGTGATCACCGGCACGTGCGGGTCGAGGTCGAGCGCGCCCCGGACCGCGTCGATGTCGGGCTGGGCAGCGCCCTCGAAGCGGTTGAGCCCGACGATGAACGGCATGCCGCGGCGCTCGAAGAAGTCGATCGAGGAGAAGCAGTCCGCCAGGCGCCGGGTGTCGGCGAGGACGACCGCGCCGATCGCGCCGACGGCCAGTTCGTCCCACATGAACCAGAACCGCTTCTGCCCCGGCGTACCGAAGACGTAGAGGACGAGCCCGTCGCCGAGCGTGATACGGCCGAAGTCCATCGCCACGGTCGTGGTGGTCTTCTGCTCGACGCCGGAGGTGTCGTCGACGCCGACGCTCTGGGAGGTGAGCATCTCCTCGGTGCGCAGCGTCTGGATCTCGCTGACCGTGTTGACCAGGGTGGTCTTGCCCGCCCCGAATCCACCGGCGACCAGCACCTTGACCGCGAGCTGGGTTCCCATCTGCATTTTCTCAGTACCCGCTTTCACTGGAACGGGCGCCGTGGTGGAGGCGCGAGGAGACGGCGTCCGCGTCCGGGGCCATGGCTGCGGCGAGCCAGGGCAGCCAGTCGGAAGTGCCGGTCGGTACGGCCCGCTGCGGCGTCACTAGCAAATCTCCTCTTCCTGCCTTTGTGCTGATATGTCGCCCGACGTACGCGGGCGGATAACCCGGCCCGTACAGGAGCGCCACCCGGCTCGTCACCCTGACCGCCGTCGCGGCCGGCCGGGCCACATGATCGCTGCGGCGGCACGGAAACCGGACGATCGCCGTGTCAGCCGACATGATCTCACTGAGAGCGAACCAAGATCCACCGATTGGAATACGGATTTGTAACTGCACCGGTCGGTTCGCCGCGGGCCGCCCGGCTCACCGGGTATGCCGCCCCGGCGCGCGAATCCGTGCCGCGGGCAGCGGCGATGTCCCCATCGCATGGCAAAGTGAACGGGTGGAGACGGCACGGGAAGTACTCACGACACTCGCCGGGCGCTACGCCTTCGGAGACCTCGCCGCGTTGTGCGAGGCCGGGGCCGCGGGGCTACGACCGGACATCGCCGCCGAGGTCCGGCTGCTGTGCTCGTTCGGCCAGCGGCTGATCGACCTGGACGCCGAGGACTTCGGCGTGCCGGAGGTGACCGGCGACCCGGTCGTCGACGCCCACAAGGTGCCCGACCACCTGCTCTCCCGCGCCCGGGCCAGCAGGATGCCCCAGTCGGCCAAGGAGCGCACGCGCGGCGCCCTGCGGACGCTGCGCCCGGCGTACGGCCTGCTGCTCGAGGTGATCGAGGCGCGGTGGCGGCGGCGCGAGATGGCCGCCCTGGTCGCCGCCCTGCACATCGCCTCGGAGTACCTCCCGCTGCTGGCCTGGGAACCGGTCCTCGGCCACGCCGGCGACCCGGCGCTGCTGCCGGCGGCGGTCGGCGGCGACGGCAGCAGGTTCGGCATCATGCCGCAGCCGGGCCGGCCCCGCGAGTGCGACCTGACGCGCCCCGAACAGTCCGCCGCCGAGCGCGCGCTGCGGGTGGCCGGTGAGCCCGGCCCCGGATGGCGGGCCTACCTCGACCGCCAGCACAGCACGCTCGCGTCCGCCCTCGGCCGCTGCGCGGGGTCCTGCCGCACCCCCTGCGACGTGATCGGGCGCCTGTCCCCCGACGTGCTGGAGGCCCTGACCGCCCGGTGCCGGCTGGCCCAGGAGTTCGCCGACGGCGCCCTCGTACGGCTGCGCCACGCGGCGCCCGTCGGGCACGGCTTCGGGGTGCCCAGCCCCGAGGAGGTCGAGGAGGCGTGGGCGCGCACCCGCAGGTCGGTCGGCAACCAGCCGCTCGGCCGCGCGGTCACCGAGCCCAGCACCGTCTACTGCCTGCCCGGCCTGCCCGAGCTGTTCTCCGCGGCGGCCGGGCGGCCGATCCTGCCGGACACCCTGCTGCACGACGTCGCGGCGCGCATCGTCGCGATCCTGGAGCGTTGACCGAGGGCCGGGCCGGGTGCGTCAGCCGAGGACCGGGCCGAGGGCGGCCGGCAGGCGCGGGTGGCGGGGGAGGTCGTCGAGCAGCACCGGGTGGCCGGCGGCGTCGGCGAGGGGGATCCGCCAGTTCGGATACTCGTCCGTCGTCCCCGGCTGGTTCTGCGTGCGGCGCTCGCCGACCGCGTCCGCCAGCGAGACGCCGACCAGCCGCGCCGGCGTACGCGCGAGGAACGCGTGCAGCGCCGCCGTCATGTCCGCGGTGTCGAGGCCGAGCGAGGTCAGCAGCTCCTTCCACTCGCCCAGGAAGCGGGCGAGCTCGCCGTACTCGTCGGCCGCCGGGCGGGTGAGCAGGCCGAGGCGCTCGCGCAGGGCGATGTGGTCGCCGTTCAGGAACCCGTCGATGGGCGGCATGTCGTGGGTGCCCACGGTGGCCAGGCACAGCTCACGCCACCGCTCCGGCGGCAGCGGGGCGCCCTTCTCGTCGCGTTCGAACCATGCCATCGACGTGCCGAACACCCCGCGCTCGGCGAACACGTCCCTCATGTACGCCGCGACGGTGCCGAGGTCCTCGCCGACGACGACCGCCCCGGACTCGTGCGCCTCGTACAGCAGCACGCCCAGCAGGTCGCCGTAGGGGTACGAGACGTACGTCCCCTCGGCCGGGGAGGCGCCCCGCGGGACCCACCACAGCCGGAAGACCTGCATCGCGTGGTCGAGCCGGAGCCCGCCCGCGTGCCGCAGGACGTGGCGCAGCATCTCGCGGTACGGCGCGTAGCCCGTCGCCGCGAGCCGCTGCGGGTGCCAGGGCGGCTGCCCCCAGTCCTGGCCGCGCTGGTTGAACTCGTCCGGCGGCGCCCCCACGCTCATCCCCGAGGCGAACAGGTCCTGGTACGCCCACGCGTCCGCCCCGCCGGGGTCGACCCCGACGGCCAGGTCGTGCACGATCCCCAGGGCCATGCCGGCCGTGCGCGCGGCGTCCTGGACGGCGGTGAGCTGCTCGTCGAGCCACCACTGCAGCCTGCGGTGGAACTCCACGCGGCCGGCGCGCCGTTCGCGCTCGGCCGCGACCGCCGCGGACCGGGGGTCGTGCAGCTCCGCCGGCCAGGACGGCCAGTACGACCCGTGCTCCTCCGCCAGCGCGGACCAGGTCGCGAACGCGGTCAGCGCCTCGCCCTCGCGTTCGCGGAACGCGGCGTACGCCGCCGCGCGGTCCGGCGTGAGCGGCACGGCGGCCAGGAGCTCCAGCGCCGCCCGCTTGGCCGTCCAGGCCGCGTCCCGGTCGATCTCGTCGGTGCCCTCCGACCGGGCCCGCTGCGGCCCGGCGAGCTCGTCGATCCGGCGCCGCGTCTCCGGGTCGGCCGCGGCGTACTCGGGGACCTCCTCCGGCCGCAGGTAGAGCGGGCTGGTGTAGCGGCGGCTCATCGGCAGGTACGGCGACGGCCGGACCGGGGGCGCCGGCTCCCCCGCGTGCAGCGGGTTGACGAGGACGAAGCCCGCGCCCAGCTCGCCGCCGCTCCAGGCCGCCAGCTCCCGCAGGTCGGCCAGGTCGCCCACGCCCCAGGACCGGCTCGACCGGACGGAGTAGAGCTGGGCCATCAGGCCCCACTCACGCCCGCCCGGGTCCGGAGCCCGCGACGGCGCGACGAGCAGCGGCGCGACCTCCTCCCGCTCGCCGCGCCGGGCCCGTACGCGATGCCAGCCGAGCGGCGTTCCGGCCGGCAGCCGGTACGCCGTGCGGAATCCCGCGGCCTCCGCCGCCGAGGCGGGCGGCCGCCCCGCCACGGCGGCGGGGACCGGTTCGCCCGGGGCGGGGGCCGGCTCGCCGGGAGCGGAGGCCGGTTCCCCAGGGCCGAGGGGGAGCTCCTCCCCGGTGGCGAGCTCGATCCGGATCTCGGCGTCCTCCGCCGCGAGGAGGGGCTCCCCGGCGAAGACGACGGCGGTGGGCGGGAGCAGCCGGGCACGGCGCTCCCGGTCGATTCGCTTACGCTCCCGGCGTACGGCCTCCGGCGAGGACACGTCCGCGCCCAGCGCGGTGAGCACCGCCCTGATCGTCGTTTCGGGCACGTCGGACGGCCGGCCCCGCCAGTCCGTGTAGGAGGTCTCGACGCCGTACGCGGCGGCCAGCGCGTTCAGGTCCTCGGTGCCCTCTGCCACGGTGTCCTCTCCCACGGTGCCCCCGTCCTCGCCGGTTCTCACGATGCCTACGATGCCCCGTCGTTCAGTCCCAAATCGGGGGATGGCGATGCGCCCACGGCCGGGCCTCCTCCAGCTGCGCCGACAGGGCGATCAGCGTGGCCTCGTCGCCCATCCGGCCGGCGAGCATGACGCCGATCGGCAGGCCGCCGTCGGTCCAGTGCAGGGGGACGTTGACCGCGGGCTGGCCGGTGACGTTGTAGACCGAGGTGAACGGCGTGAAGAGCGTCTGCCGAACGAAGTTCTCCTCGGGTCCGACCTCGTCGAAGTGGCCGACGGGGACGGGCGGCAGGGCGAGGGTCGGCTGCAGGATGACGTCGTAGCGCTCGAGGACCGGCAGCCCGGCCCGTACGGCCAGCTGCAGCGCCGCCTGGGCGCGGAGCAGCTGCGGCGCGCCGATCGCGTTGCCGCGCTCGCGGAGCCACCGGGTGAGCGGGCGCAGCAGCTCCTCCTTCTCGGGCGGAACCGGGGTCATCGTTGCCATGGACGCCCAGAGCACCTCGAAGTGGGGCATCAGCTCCTCCTTCCACGGCGGGTCGATGTCCTCCACCTCATGGCCCAGCTCCGCGAGCAGCTCGCTCGCCTCCTCGTACGCGGCCAGGCAGTCGGGGTGCACCCGGGCGTCGGGGACCGGCGGGACGGCGCTGCGCCCGACGCGCAGGCGGCCCGGCGACCGGTCGGCGGCCTCGAGGAAGGTGCCCTCCGGGGGGGCGGCGTGGTACATGTCGCCTAGAGCGTTCCCGGCCATGACGTCCAGGAGCAGGGCGGCGTCCCGTACGTTCCGGGCGATCGGGCCGCTGCTCGCCAGGCCGACGAGGTCGGGAACGATCGGGCCCGGGCTGATGCGGCCGCGCGTCGGCTTGATCCCGAAGAGGCCGCACACGCTGGCCGGGATCCGGATGGACCCCCCGCCGTCGCTGCCGTGCGCGGCGGGCGCGAGGCCGGCGGCGACCGCCGCGGCGGCGCCCCCGCTGGACCCTCCGGCGGAGCGCTCGAGGTCCCAGGGCGTACGCGCGGGAGGCGCGACGGCGTTTTCGGTGTAACAGGGCAGTCCGAATTCTGGCGTATTGGTCTTCCCCAGGAGAATCGTCCCTGCTCGGCGCAGAAAAGCGACGACGTTGTCGTCGGTGAATGCGGTGAAGTCCGTAAAGGCCGCCGAGCCGAGCGTCGTGCGTACGTCCTTGACCATGTTGAGGTCCTTGACGGGGATCGGCACGCCGAGCAGCGGAGCCTCCTCGCCGGCCATGACCGCCCGCTCCGCCGTCTTGGCCTGGTCACGCGCGAGGTCGTCGGTCACGGTGACGTAGGCGCCGACGCGGTCGGAGAGACGGTCGATGCGGTCGAGGTAGTGCTCGGCGATGTCGACGGGCGAGAGCTCCCCGCCGCGGATCGCGGCGGCCTGCTCCCGAACGCTGAGGTGATGAATATGCGTCACAAGTGAAAACGGTACGCCCACCGAAAGTTGCAGCAGAGCAGTGGGGGATGGGATTTATCTACCCGGGTAACATGCCACTGAACCGCGCGTGCGCGGAGACAAAAGTATCAACCGGACACGACTATGCACTCGGCTCACGCTCTGGTTACGCTTCGCAGCAGGGAAGATCATGTGTGCTGCAGTCCATCGAGCACGGAGTGTCGACATGGCCAGTGTGGAGCGAGGCGAGTCCACTCAGACGTCCACACGCGAGCACCCCGACGAAGAACGTCCGATCGAGCTGCCCGGCGAGGAGGGCTCGGCCGAACGTCCTGACGAGGGACGCCCGCCCAGGCGGCGGAGGGAGCAGGCGGCGATCGGAGGCCGGATCAGCGATCCACAGATCCAACGCTGGATGATCCGGGCGGGCGCGGCCGCCGTGCTGGGCCTGCTGTTCGCGATCATCTTCGAGATCCGGATCGGCCTGGCCGTGGCGGTGCTCACCGTGATCGTCGACGTGGTCCGGCGGTCGCGTCAGCATTCCAGCGTCGAGGCGTGGCGCAAGCCGTCGGTCGCGGAGCGCCGGACCGAACGGCAGTTGCGGGGCATGGAGAAGGCCGGCTACCGCGCCCTGCACGCCCGCGCGGTCCCCCGCGACGAGGAGGGCGTCAGCGACGGGCAGATCGACCATCTCGTCATCGGGCCGACCGGCGTGTACGCCGTCGACTCGGAGAAGTGGGACAAGCGGCTGCCCGTGCGCGCGCTGTCGCACCGCAAGCTGTTCCTCGGGCCGTTCAACAAGAAGGAGCGCCTCGACGAGGCCCGCTGGGAGGCCGACCAGGCGAGCAAGCTGATCAGCGCGGAGCTCGGCTACGAGGTGCCGGTGCAGCCGTCGCTGGCCATCTACGGCCCGGCGATCTCCTGGAAGGTCCTGATGGTGCGCAACGTCGACGTCTACTCCGGTGGGCGGGCCCGTAACTACCTGCGCCGCAGGCCCAAGATCCTCACCGCGGTGGACATCGAGCGGATCTACAACGCCGCCGAGCGCGTCCTGCCCCCGAAGTACCCCGACGCCGACCCGGACTGACCTCCCGTCCCCCGTGCTCAGGGCCCCGATCGGGCGACCCGGATGTCTCGGAAACTGAGACCACCGTCTCATCCGGGCCGCCGACCCCATACGATCGAACCCTGAGCACAAACGATGGGAGAGGCAGATGCCCCCGCTGAGGTCACGAACGGTCACGCATGGCAGGAACATGGCGGGCGCCCGGGCCCTCCTCCGGGCCACCGGCGTAGCGCGCGAGGACTTCGGCAAGCCCATCATCGCGGTCGCCAACAGCTTCACCGAGTTCGTCCCCGGCCACGTCCATCTGCGCGAGGTCGGCCAGGTCGTCGCCGCCGCGGTGAAGGAGGCGGGCGGCGTCCCGCGCGAGTTCAACACGATCGCGGTCGACGACGGCATCGCGATGGGCCACGGCGGCATGCTCTACTCGCTGCCGTCCCGCGAGCTGATCGCCGACGCGGTCGAGTACATGGTCAACGCGCACTGCGCCGACGCGCTGATCTGCGTCTCGAACTGCGACAAGATCACGCCGGGGATGCTGATCGCCGCCATGCGGCTCAACATCCCGACCGTGTTCGTCTCCGGCGGGCCGATGGAGGCGGGCAAGCCCGTCGACGGCACGACCAAGCTCGACCTGATCGATCCGATGATCGCCTCCGCGGACGAGTCGGTCTCCGACGAGACGCTCGCCCAGATGGAGGAGAACGCCTGCCCGACCTGCGGGTCGTGCTCGGGCATGTTCACCGCCAACTCGATGAACTGCCTGACCGAGGCGATCGGCCTGTCCCTCCCCGGCAACGGCACGGTCCTGGCGACGCACGCGGACCGCAAGAAGCTCTTCCAGGATGCCGGGCGCCGCGTCGTGGAGGTCGCGAACCGCTACTACGCCGAGGACGACGAGTCCGTCCTCCCGCTGAACATCGCGACCCGCGACGCCTTCGAGAACGCCATGGCCCTCGACGTGGCGATGGGCGGCTCGACCAACACGATCCTGCACCTGCTCGCCGCGGCCCGCGAGGCCGGCGTCGACTTCGGCCTGAAGGAGATCGACGAGCTCTCCCGCCGGGTGCCCTGCATCTGCAAGGTCGCCCCGGCCACCGCGAAGTACCACATCGAGGACGTCCACCGGGCGGGCGGCATCCCCGCGATCCTCGGCGAGCTCGACCGGGCCGGGCTGCTCAACCGCACGGTCCACACGATCCACAGCGGGTCGCTGGGCGAGTTCCTCGAGGCGCACGACGTCCGCTCCCCCAAGGTCCGGCCCGAGGCCGTGGAGCTGTTCCACGCCGCGCCGGGCGGGGTCCGCACCACGAAGCCGTACAGCCAGGACAACCGCTGGCAGGAGCTCGACCTCGACCGCGAGCAGGGCTGCATCCGCGACGTCGAGCACGCCTACACCAAGGACGGCGGCCTGGCCGTGCTCTACGGCAACCTCGCCGTCGAGGGCGCGGTCGTCAAGACCGCCGGCGTCGAGGAGGCCCTGTGGACCTTCGAGGGTCCGGCGGTCGTCTTCGAGAGCCAGGAGGACGCGGTCGAGGGCATCCTCGGCAACCGGGTCAAGCCCGGTGACGTCGTCGTCATCCGCTACGAGGGCCCCAAGGGCGGCCCGGGCATGCAGGAGATGCTGTACCCCACGTCGTTCCTCAAGGGCCGCGGGCTCGGCAAGGCCTGCGCGCTGATCACCGACGGGCGCTTCTCCGGCGGCACCAGCGGCCTGTCCATCGGCCACGCCTCCCCGGAGGCCGCGGCCGGTGGTGACATCGCCCTGGTGGAGGACGGCGACCGCATCGTCATCGACATCCCGCGCCGCGAGCTTCGCCTCGACGTGCCCGCCGACGAGCTGAAGGCACGCCGCGAACGCCTGCTGAAGGAGCTGGGCTCCTTCCGGCCCCGCGACCGGCACCGCCCGGTCAGCGCCGCGCTGCAGGCGTACGCCGCGATGGCCACGTCCGCCTCCACCGGTGCCGCCCGCGACATCTCCCAGCTCGGCGGCTGACCTCCACGAACGAGACCGCCCCGCCCGGATCATCCGGGCGGGGCGTCGTCGTTCTCGGGGACCGGGCTCAGCCGCGAGTGGCGCCGACGAACTGCATCAGGCCGTACGACCGCTGGCGCAGGCCGGCGAAGCCGCGGCCCCGCAGGGCGTAGCAGAGGTCGTCGGCGCCGAACATCCGGATCCCGGCCAGCCGCCCGAGCACGGAACTGCCCATGCCGATCACGGGCACGTCCGGCCTCCGTGTCGTGAGGAACACGGCCCGCCCGCCGGGCTTGAGCACGCGGGTGATGCCGTCGACCGCCGCCCACGGGTCGTCGAAGAGGTAGAGGCCGCCGAAGCAGCACACCGCGTCGAACGTTCCGTCCCCGAACGGGAGGTCCGCCGCGTCGCCGCGGACGTACGCGACGTCGGCGGCGCCGTTCTCACCGCGGGGGCTGGGCCGCGCCGTGTCGGCCACGGCGCGGTCGAGCATGGTCGCGGCGGCGTCGATGCCCACGACGAGCCCGTGGCCCGTCATCCCGGCCGCCAGCGCGCGGGTGATGTTGCCCGGGCCGCAGGCGACGTCCAGCACGGTGCCGTCCGGGATCGCGGCCAGGTCGAGCCAGTCGCGCGCGAGGGCGTACTCCTCCTCGATGTCCGGGCCGAGCGGGCCCTTGAACACCCCGAACATCACCGGCCGCCACAGATCCTCGTAGATCTTCGGCAGGAAACCGGAGCGCATCAGGCGCTGCGCGAACGTGTCGTGCGGCCGTGCCCCCTCGCCGAGAAGGTCGAGGTAGCCGCGCGACACGTCCGGCTCCGCCGGGGGCCGGTCCAGCAGCGGCAGGACGCGGTCGACGGCGTTCGACCGGACTCCCCCGCTCGCCTCGCTCATGGCCGCGGAGCCTCCTCCCGGATCGTGAGCCCGGTGTGGGCGGCCATGAAGGACAGCGTGTCCACGCTGAGCTCGATCGAACGGCTGACGGCACGGGCGCCGTGCCCGACCTCGGCCTCGTTGCGCAGGAGGATGGGCCCGCCGTCCTCCGCGCAGGCGTGCTGGAGCGCCGCGCACATCTTGCGGGCGTGCAGGGGGTCGACGCGGGTGTCGCTCTCGAACACGGTGAACAGGGTCGCCGGGTAGGCGACGCCCTCCCGCACGTGGTGGTACGGGGAGTAGGCGTACAGCCAGCCGAACTGCTCGGGGTCCTCGGCGGAGCCGTACTCGACGTTCCAGGTCTGGCCGAGACCGAACCGCTCGTACCGCACCATGTCGAGCAGCGGCGCCGAGCAGACGGCCGCGGCGTACAGGTCGGGCCGCTGAGTGATCGCGGCGCCGACGAGCAGCCCGCCGTTGGAGCCGCCGGAGATCGCCAGCCGGTCCGCCGTGGTCCACCCGTCGGCGATCAGCTTCTCGGCGGCGGCGTGGAAGTCGTCGAAGACGTTCTGCTTCTCGCCCAGCATCCCGGCGCGGTGCCACTCCTCGCCCTCTTCGGAGCCGCCGCGCAGGTTGGCGACGACGTACACGCCGCCGGCCTCGACCCAGGCGAGCGTCCCGGCGGAGTAGGCGGGGGTCAGCGGGACGTTGAAGCCGCCGTAGCCGTACAGGATCGTCGGCCGGGGCTCACCCGGCGCCGCGTCGGCGCGGGCGACGATCAGCATGCGGACCTCGGTGCCGTCCTTGGAGGTGTACGTCACCTGGCGCGCCTCGACGTCGGGCACGTCGACGGTGCCGGGCGGGGCCGCCCAGAGCGTCGTCTCACCCGTGACGGCGTCGAAGTGGTACACCGACGACGGCGCCGTGTGGTCGACGTAGGTGAACCACGCCTCGTGGCCGCCCTCGGGGCGTTCGACGATCCCGCCGATCGAGCCGAGACCGGGCACCGGAACCTCGCCGATCCGCTCCCCGGTCGCCAGGTCGTGGATGGTGATCTCGCTGATCGCGTGGCGCGTCCATCCCGCGAGGAGGACCGGCCGGTCGAGTTCGTCGAGGATCGCGAAGTCGACGAGGACCGCCTCGGCGTCCTCGGGGATCAGGTCGCGCCAGGTGCCGGGCGACACGTCGGCCGGGTCGGCGACGCAGAGCCGTCCGCGCGGGGCGTCCAGGTCGGTGAAGGTGTACGCGCGGCCGTCGCGCCCGATGTGCACGCCGGTCTCGGCGTCGATCCCCTCCTGGACCACCCGCAGCTCCGGGGCCTCCGCCTCGGAGGCGCCCAGGTCGGCGATCCACAGGTCGTTGCGGGGGGCGGTCCCCTGGGAGGAGGACAGCGTCAGCCAGCGGCCGTCGCGGCTGACGCTGACGCCGTAGTAATTGGTCTTCTCCCGCCCCTCGCCGAAGATCATCACATCGTCGGTCTCGGGGTCGGCCCCGACCCGGTGCAGGTACACGCGGCGGTGGTACTGGTCCTCCCCCGCCGGGACCTGGTCGGCGGGGAGCCTGCGGACGTAGTAGTACGCCTCGCCGCCCGGCAGCCAGGCGACCGGCGTGTAGCGGCACCGCTCGATCGGCCCCTCGACCGTCTCGCCGGTGGCGACGTCCATCACGTACAGCTTCGACTCCTCGTCGCCGCCGTGGGACAGCTGGTAGGCCAGCAGGCGGCCCTCCTTGTCCGGCTGCCAGGAGTCCAGCGTCGTCGTGTGCGTCGAGTCGAGCGCCATCGGGTCGATCAGTGCCCGCTCCTCGCCGCCGGGGTCGACGGTGTACAGGACGGCGTGCTCCTGCTCCGCGGTGCGGCGCATGAAGAACCGGCGCTCGCCCCGCCACACCGGCGCGCCGACACTGCCGGCGCCGAGCAGCTCACGCACCCGGGTCCGCAGCCGGGTGCGGCCGGGCAGGTCGTCGACCTCGCGGTGGAACAACTCGTCCTGGGCCGTCAGCCACTTCTTGGTGTCGTCGGCGTTCGGATCCTCCAGCCACCGGTAGGGATCGGCGACGCGATGACCGTGGATCTCCTCCACGAGGTCCTGACGATGCGCGGACGGGTACGGCGGTCGGCTCATGAGTCGCACTTTACGAGGTCGCCGGAGCGGCCCGTGCGTGGCGTGGCGCTTTCCCCCCGGTCGCCGTACCGAGAAAGATGTGGGGCGCGTCTTTCCACGTCGATCGGGGGGAACAATGGAAGACACGCACGGCCCGTACAGACCGGCCGCACGAAGAGGCGGGCGCCGCCGTACGGCGCTGGTCGCGGTCCCGGGGCTGGCCGCGGCCGGCCTCGCCGCCACGGTCCTGGCCGGTGGGCCCGCGCACGCGCGCACACCGCAGCCGCCGCGCCCGGCTCCGCAGCAGCACGGGGGCCCGGCGCACCCGGGACACACGGCGCAGCCGTCACCGTCGCCGTCCCAGTCGCCGTCGCGTTCGGCGCAGCCGCCGCGCTCGCCGTCCCAGACGGCCCGGCCGTCGCAGGAGGGATCACGGCACTCTCGGGAGGCGGGGAACGAGCACTGGGCGAAGGGGGCGGAGCTGCACCTCGTGTTCGACCGGCCCGAGGCCGCCGGGGACTCCGGCGTCCTCTGGCGCTGGACGCTCGTGAACGAGGGGGCCGGCACCGCCGACGACGTCGTCGCGACCCAGAAGGTCACCTCCGGCCACAAGATCCTCGGGCTCTCGAAGCCCTGCGCGTCGGACCGCGAGACGGTCGTGTGCCGGTACGACACGATCGGCGCCGGTGACAGGCGCGCCGGCTGGATCAAGACCTCGGGCAGCCTCAAGGGCGGCCCGCTGCGCGTCGACGCGAAGATGACGTGGCGCGACCGGCCGACCGCCGCGGACACCGGCGCCGAGGGGAACCACCACCCGGGCCACTGAGCCGACCGCTCTACCACATGAGCCGCCTTCCGGGCGCGCTTCCAGCGATTACCCCGATTCATGGGGTAGCGAAATCGGCATCTCAACAGCCACACTGATTGCAACTCGGGTATCGTCCGTGAGGAGGTCCTCGTGGCGGGTGCGCTGGTGAGAACGATCGACGAGCCTCATGCGGAGGCGCGCTGGAGCGCGGCCCGGGAGGCGGCCGGCACCTGCGACACAGGGGCCGTCTGATGAGACAGGTCCTCCTGCTCAACGCGACATACGAGCCCCTGACCACCCTCCCGATGCGGCGTGCCGTCTGCCTGGTCCTGCGGGAGAAGGCGGAGATCGTCCACCACGACGCGTCCGGGGCCCGGCTGCATTCCGCCTCCGTCGTGGTCGAGATGCCATCGGTGATCCGGCTGCTGCGCTACGTCCGGATCCCGTACCGACAACGGGTGCCGCTCACCCGGGCGGCGCTCATGCGGCGCGACAACTTCCGGTGCGCCTACTGCGGCCTTCGCGCGGAGACGATCGACCACGTCATCCCGCGCAGTCGCGGCGGCATGCACATCTGGGAGAACTGCGTCGCCTCCTGCATGCCTTGCAACCATCGCAAGGCCGACAAGCTCCTTGAAGAAATCGGCTGGAAGCTGCGTTTCGTCCCGTCCGTTCCGCGCGGGGCGCACTGGCGGCTGATCGGCCTGATCAACGACGGCGACCCTCAGTGGGCGCCCTACGTCTCCGAACCCGCGGCCTGATCGCTCCGAGCGGCGGACGGGGCATGACGGACGCAGCGGTCACGTCGTACGCTGTGGCCGTGCCACGTTACGACTACCGCTGCCGCGTCTGTGGCGCGACGTTCGAGGTGTCCCGCCCGATGGCCGAGGCGTCCGCCCCGGCCGCGTGCCCCGACGGCCACGACGACACGGTGAAGCTGCTGTCCACGGTGGCGGTCACCGGCGGCGCCGCGGCCCCGCCCAGCGGCGGTGGCTGCTGCGGAGGCGGCTGCTGCGGCTGAGCCCGAGCGCGGCGGGTCCTGCGGATCCTCCTCGGCGCCGAGCCGACCGCCCGGGCCGGTCGCCATACGGCCCTCGTCACTCTCGTGCGGCGGCGAGTGCCATCGGTGAGGTGCGAGTCGCCGACAGCGTGCTCCAGGCGCTCGCCGCGCCGGTCACGATGAACGCGCCGGGCACCAGCAGGCCCAGCAGTTCCCACGGCACCGCGACGAGCGGACGGCCGGCGGCCCGTGCGGACGCGGTGCCGAGCCCGGCCAGCGCGCCCGCGGCCACGAGCAGGCCGAGGAACACGCCGATCGCGGTCACCGCCGACGCCTCGATCAGTGCCATCCGCACGACCTGCGGCCGGCTCATGCCGGTGAGCCGCACGACGGCGAACTCCTCCGCGCGCTCAGCACCGGCGATCACCACCGCGTTGACGACCGGGTCCTCGCCTACCTGCGGAGCGGCGCCGGCGGATGAGGCAGGGCGCACCGGTCTTGACGTGAGCGGCGGCGGGGTGGCACCGCCGCCTCTCACGGCCCCCTTCTCCGAGCCGGATGTCCGCCGCGCGGACACGGGCTCGAAGTCGTCAACGCCGCACGGCCCCGGCACGGCCGGCGGCCCCGGATCGCCTGAGCGACCCGTGGCGCGGCCGACGACCCTCGATCACCTGGACGGTCCCGGATCATTCCGGCGTCCCCGGATCACTTGGGCGGCCTCGTGCCGTGGCCGGCGGACACCGCGTACGGGCGGCTTCCCCCCGCCAGGGCACCGCCCGTACGCGGCGCTCACCCCTCCGGGCCCGCGCGTCCGCGCAGGGTGTCGCCGTCCAGGTGTTTCTCGAGGTAGACGGTGACGGTGCCGCCGGTGACCTTGCGGTCGACCTCCCGCCAGGCGAACGCGCGGTACAGCGCGAGCGCAGCGCGCTGGCGTACCGTCGTGTCGGCCCGGAGCACGCGGTAGCCGAGCTCGGCCGCGCGCTGCTGCAGCACGGTGACGAGCACCCTGCCGTAGCCCCGGCCCTGCAGGTCCGGCCGGACCCGCAGGCGCACCATCTCGGCGGTGACGTCGTCGACGCGCCGCAGCCCGCCGAGCGCCGCCACCTCGCCCCGCACCTCTCCGACGAGGAACTCCCCTCGGTCCCGGAGGTAGATCTCGTCGATGCGCGCGAAGTCGTCGTCGTAGTACACGCCGTCGCCCGGGCGCACCCCCACCCGGAACAGGCACTCCTGGTGGAGGGCGAACACCGCCTGGTGGTCACGGGCGGTGTAGCGCCGCAGCCGGAGGCCGGCGAACTCCCACTCGGGGGGCTCGTACGACAGCCGCTGCACGCTCGCCGAGATGCCTCCCGGCAGGCGGGCCACCCGTCAGGCCTGCTTTCGGGTGATGCCCGCCGTGGCCGGAGGACCGGCGAGCGCGTCGCGGAACTCCTGGGCCGCCCGGATGTCTCCGTACTGGGAGACGACCGCGCTGGCGAGCTGACGGGCCCGGTGGATGACGATGTCGGTCCGGTGCGCGGCGGACACCGCGAGGATGGTCTCCTTGGCGGTGCGCAGCGCCTCTTCGGGCTCTCCTTCCTGGAGCCGGCACGACGCCCGGTCGAGCCAGATCAGCGTGCGGTCGAGCTCCTCGGTCGCGGGGTAGAGGGTCAGCGCCTTGCGGAGCGTCTCGTCGGCGTTCCCGTGGTCGCCGAGGTTGGTGTAGGTGTCGCCCATGTGGAAGGCCAGTTGGCGCTCGGTGTAGCCGAAGGCGGTGTCCTTCACCTGGTCCTTCCCGAGCTGGGAGAAGACCGTCTGGCCGCGGGCGAGCGCGCGCTTGGCGCTGGGGACCGCCTCGTTACGGCCCCGCTTGACGAGCATGCCGAGGGCACGGGCCTCGACGATCGGCGCCATGGCGCCGGCGACGCTGGGCACGCGGCCGGCCAGGTCCTGCGCCCGGCGTGCCAGGTGCAGGGCCTCGCGAGGGTCGCCGTAGTACATCGGCACCAGCGACTCGCGCACGCTCACCCAGGCCCGGAGCGCCCGGTCGCCGGTCTCGTCGGCGGCGGTCCGCGCCGTGCGGAAGAACGAGCGGGAGAGCCGGTGGTCGCCGAGATCGATCATGATGACGCCGGACAGGCCGGACAGCTGGGCCGCGATGCGGCACAGGCGCTCCTGCAGTTCGATCGGCTGCCGCTGCTCGCACATGCGGCGGACCTCGCTGAAGTCCAGCAGGACGTCGCAGAGCAGCCGCAGCGGCGGGGTGGACATGTACTGCTGTCCGTACCCCTGGACGGTCTCCTCCCACTGGTCGAGCATGGTCGGCGACACCGAGGCGTTGACCAGGGTGTCGTCCATGCGGCGGCGGATGCCGTCCACCGCCCCCAGGATCTGGCCGTCGAGCACCACGCCTGCTCCGGCCAGGAGTTGCAGGAGAGTTCGCCGAAGCACTATGTCCTCCTCGTCTCCGTCCGTGCCGTCCGCCGGGTCTTCGGCGCGGTAGTGGACCCGGGAGAGGTGCGGACCGGAGGTTCGGTCGAATTTGGTCGCCCATTCGCTGCCGCCCGTGACGACGGCTCGCGGCCCGATCACGCTGTCGGGCTCGCGAGCGCCGGTCTCCTGGGTGCCGGCGGGTGGGCGCTCGTGTCGATGTCCGCAGACGCACGGCCCTTGGAAGCCGAGGTCCGGGGGTTCTACGCGGTAGACGCTGCAGAGGTAGTGCAGGTATTCGGGGCCCGGGCGCTTGTAACCGCTCTCGTACGCCGACAGCAGCGTCTCACCGAGCTTGGGGAGTGGTTTTCCCTCCACCTCGTACAGCGCCCTGACTTGGGCGACGACATCGGACAACGCGATGCCGTGCGCGAGTCGCTGGGCTTTGATCGGACTGGTTCCGAAGATCGGTCCGCATTGATCGTGAATTTCCCGCGCGATGTCCGGTGGCGCGAGGCCCTGGGCCAGCCCTCGGGCGCGGATACGACGTGCCGTATCAGCCTCTTTGCGCGGTGGATCCTTTTTACGGGGATCTGTTACTTCTGTTCCGGGGGGATCTGTCATTCCCGGCCTCCTCGGGGGGAAGAGCCGACCGGATAACTCATGGCCACGGAGATGAAATCTCGCGTACGCAGCGTAACTCTGGCATCGCGATACGCCAACCAGATCAGTCAGAAAGGCGCCTGATACGGCCGCACTCCCCATACCGGAGCGGAAAAAGCTTCATCGCCAGTTGAAGAACCTCTACCCGAGTCGACAGATCTTTGTCCCCGGCCGCCGCGAACGTCCCTTGACCGCTCCCCCAGGGCTTGCGATTCTCGCACCGCGTAACGAGGTGAGTTCATCGTGTGAGCGAGGGAGGCGCGCTCGGTGTTCGACGAACGTCGACTTGGATATCTCGAAGGACTGGTGCGGGAGTTAGGCGAACGCGGCCTGGTGGCCCGCGTGGTCCGCAGCCGTTCCGGCCCGGCGTTCTGCCGGGTCGTCAACCCGGACGCCGCGAGCATGTCGGAGAACGTCACGTGCGCGCCGGCGCCGGACACCCCCGACCAGCGCTCCTGGTACTTCTGGTGGTCCTGGGGCGAGCCGATGCATGCGGTCGACGACCCCTGCGGCGCCGCCGTCAAGGTGGCCCGCGTCCTGGAGGCGCACGGCGCCTAGGGCCCCTCTCGACTCTTCACCGCTACGGACGGTGACCCGAGACGAGGCCCTGTAGATCACCCCGCGGAGCCTGTTGCCAGTGGCGCGGACCGACCGGCTCCGCGGGGCCCAACTCCCGGCGCGCGCCCGCCGGATGGCACCGGGAACGTCCCGGCGTCGCCTACGATCCATCCCGTAGGTTCGCCGGTCCAACGCGGTCGCCCAGCACGGGGACCACCCGGGAGGAAGTCTCGTGTTCGCGCGTCTTGCGATGTCGGTCCTGCCGTCCGTGAGCGGGAAGACGTCGCTCAAAGACGCCTGCAAGACCGACCCGAACTCGATCTCCGAGCACATCACCAAGGGTTGCCAGCTCACCTGGAACCTCACGCACAACGGCGATCTGACCTACTGGTACCACGTCTGGCTCGACGGCAGCAGCCCGATCACCTGGACCGTGAAGCTGATCCTCACGATCGTGATCGCGTACGTCCTGCGCCGCCTCACGCACAAGCTGATCACCAAGATCACGATGCGGATGGCCGAGGGCACGATGCCCGAGCGGCTCCGCGAGAAGACCCGCACGATCTTCGACGGCAGCCCCGTGCTGGTCAGCGAGCGGCGCCGCCAGCGGGCCGAGACGATGGGGTCGGTGCTGCGCAGCATCGCCTCGGTGATCATCCTGGGCGCGGCGACGCTCACCGTGCTGGGGTACCTCGGGCTCAACCTCACGCCGTTCCTGGCCAGCGCCAGCATCATCGGCGTCGCCGTGGCCTTCGGCGCGCAGAACCTCGTCAAGGACTTCCTCACCGGCATGTTCATGCTGCTGGAGGATCAGTACGGCGTCGGCGACGTGATCGACGTCGGCACCGCCAAGGGCACGGTCGAGGCGGTCACCCTGCGCACGACCCGCCTGCGCGACGCCGACGGCGTCGTCTGGTACGTCCCGAACGGGGAGATCAAGCGGGTCGGCAACGAGTCCCAGAACTGGTCCCGCGTCGTCCTCGACGTCCCGGTCGAGTACGACGCCGACCTGGACAAGGTCCGTACGCTCCTGAGCGAGACCGCCTCGGCCCTGGCGGCCGAGCCGCCGTGGGACGAGATCATCCTGGAGGACCCGACCGTCTGGGGCGTTCAGGCGCTGTCCGGCGAGGCGGTCATCGTCCGCGTCGTCTGCAAGACGGCTCCGGGCCAGCAGGGCGACACCGCACGGGAACTGCGCGAACGCGTCAAGAAGACATTCGACTCGGCCGGCGTCCCGATCGCACCGTTCAAGGAGGACACTCCGGCCGCGTAGGCTGGGGCGGTCATGACACAAGAGGTCACTTTCTACGAAGCGGTCGGCGGCGAGGAGACCTTCCGCCGCCTGGTGCACCGGTTCTACCAAGGGGTGGCCGCGGACCCCCTTCTGCGCCCGCTGTATCCCGAGGAGGATCTCGGGCCGGCCGAGGAGCGACTCCGGCTCTTCCTGATGCAGTACTGGGGCGGCCCGCGGACGTACGGCGAGCGGCGCGGCCATCCCCGGCTGCGCATGCGGCACGTGCCGTTCCGGATCGGCCAGGCCGAGCGCGACGCCTGGCTCGGCCACATGCGCGACGCCATCGACGAGCTGGAGCTCCCCGAGCCGCTGGAGACGATGCTCTGGGACTACCTCGTGATGGCCGCGAACAGCCTGATCAACGCGCCCGGCTGACTCACGACCGCGCGCCGGTCGCCGTCGAGGCGGCCGTACGTGCCTGTGCCCGCTCGGCCCGTACGGGGAGCAGCAGGCCCGCGACGACGGGGAACGCCACCGCGATCGCGAAGGCCGTTCCGTAGTCCGACCCGCTGATGAGGGAGCCGAGCACGGGCGGGGTCGCCGCGGCGAGGAGGTTCTGGCCGGTGTTCTGGAAGCCGAGCGCCCGCCCGGCCCAGGCCCGTCCCGCGTACTCCGCGACCGCCGTGAAGGCCAGGCCGTTCGGAGTCACGGTGATCACCGACGCGACGACGAGGATCACGGTGGCGGCACTCCAGCCCGCCAGCGCACCGACGGCCAGGGCCAGCATCACGACGCCGATGCCCAGCGCCAGGAGGCGCATCGGGCGCAGCCTGCTGCCGGCCCGATCGGACCAGTGGCCGACGATCAGGCGGGCCGTGGCTCCGCCGATCTGCGCGGCCGCCAGCAGCCGGCCGGCGGTCCCGGCGTTCCAGCCCTGCGCGTCGACGAGGTAGACGAGCGCGAACGCGGACACCGTGAACTGCGGGACGACGAGCAGCGCGCTCGCCGCATGGATCCGCCACAGGACGGACGTGCGGTACGGCGAGCGGCCGCCGTGGGGCTCGTCGCCCTCCGTACGGGCCGGGTCGCGGACGAGCACGGCCACCAGCAGCGCGGCGGCGAAGCAGCAGCAGGCCAGGAAGACCAGGCCGCCCGCGAGGCCCGCGCCGGCCGCGAGGGGCGGCAGGACGACGGCCGCCAGCCCGACGCCGAGCGGCTGCCCGGTCTGGCGTACGCCCATGGCCAGGCCGCGCTCGTGGGCGGCGAACCAGCCGAGGATGAGCCGCCCGCTGGCCGCGTGGATGGACGCCCCGCCCGCTCCGGCGAGGAGGAAACAGACGCCGAGCGCCACCGGGTCGCGCACGGTGGCGGCGGCCAGCAGCGCGGCGCCGGCGATCGTGAGGCCGGTGGCGAGGATGATCCGCTCACCCCAGCGGTCGGCGGCCACGCCCCACAGCGCGAGCGAGACGAGGAGGCCGGCGACCGGGCAGGAGATCAGCGTCGCGGCCTGGCCGAGGGAGAGACCGGCGTCGGCGCGCAGGGCGGGGATGAGATACGGGAGGCCGTACTGGTACGCGCACCCGGCGATCATGGCGAACAACCCGATCCCGAGGATCGACCACCGTCTGTTCATATGTTGATATTAGCGTACCAAAATATGAGACGCCCTTTGCCGGAGAGGCCGCGGAACGCGACGCGCCACCGGCCTCTCGCGGAGGGCCGGTGGCGCGTCAGGGGAACCCGCGTACGGGGCCGGTGGCTCCTTACAGTGGCGGGCGCTGGGCGAGGATCGGGTCCTCGGCGACCTGCGCCGGGACCGAGAGGGTCCGTGCCTGCTGCGCCGGGGAGACACCGGCCCAGCGGAGCAGGTCCGCGGTCGCCCGCGCGCGCTGCGCGTCGGGCAGCTTGGCGAGCAGGCGGCCGCTGTGGTTCTGGCCCGGCGCGACGTACACGGCGGAGTCGCGGCTGCCCTGGCCGACGCGGAACGGCTCGGCGCCCCACGGGTCGTTCTGGCCGTAGACGAACATCATGTGGGTCGCGTGGGTGCGGACCCAGTGGTCGATGTCCTTCATCGCCGACGGGTCGAACCGCATGGGGATGTCACTCGGCACGTACGTCCGCGGCTGGTAGGTGCTCTCGTAGCGGAGCAGCGGGCGCAGGTGCTTGAACTGCGGCGACGGCCAGCCGAGCTGGGTGCCCGCCTGGTAGTAGTACGGGATGAACGGCTCCAGGCTCTGGTCCGTGTAGGTGAGCGCGCCGGAGATCGTGTCGAAGAAGGAGTAGATCTCGTCGGTCGATGCGGTCGTCGCCGGGACGTCCTTGCACTCCGACTGCAGGTGGTACTGCCAGAACCCCCACTCGAAGTCCATCACCGAGTTCTCGAAGGCCCGGTCGACGGTCTTGATGATGTGCCAGGTGTCGCCGGCCTTCTCGGCGTCGGCGCTCATCCGCGCGAGGATCTCCGGACGCCGCTTGAGCAGTTCGCGCTGGAGGTTCTCCAGGTTCGCGCGGCACGCCGGGTCCGTGCCGACGTTCTTGAAGAACCGGTCGTACGCGCTATCGTCCTTGTTGTTCACGTCGTTGGGGGCGACGTACGCGACCGTGCCGTCCACGTCCGACGGGTAGAAACGCTTGTGGTAGGTGGCGGTCATGCCGCCCTTGCTGGCGCCGGTCGAGATCCACTTGCCGTGGTAGATCGTCTTGAGGGCCTTGATCAGCCGGTGCTCGTCGGTGGCGGCCTGCCAGATCGTGTCCTTGGTCCACACCGCCGGCTCGGGCCGCGACGGGGTGAAGTAGCGGTACTCCACCGAGATCTGGTTGCCGTCCACCAGCGCCGTCGGCTCCGACAGGAACATCGTCTCCGGCGTGTTGTAGCCGCTGGTGTACAGGACCATCGGCCGGTCGTCGGACTTGTGCTCCAGCAGCACACGCTGCTCGAACCAGCCGCGCTCCGGGTGGTGATGGTCGACCGGCTGCCGGTAGTTCAGCCAGAACCAGCGGTAACCCGACAGCGTGGAGGTCTTCTCCTGTACCGTCATGCCGGGTATCGCCTTGAGCCTGGCCAGGACGTCGTCGTCCGCGGCCCGGCCCGGCGCCGCGTGCGCGGTGCCACCGAGACCGCCCAGCCCGGCGGCCAGCAGCAGCGCCAGCACTCCTCGAGAGAGGTTGCGCATTCTTACCCCTTTTGTGTCGGATCGCGAGAACGCAACCGCGACATTACGGGGCAAAGAACAGGCAAACTCGGTCCTACTCTGCCTTCGTTACAGAACTGTCGTCACGCGCCGCACCGACCCGGGATTCACGGCGTCATGAGCCCGGCCTCGTACGCGGCGATCACGAGTTGCGCCCGGTCCCGCGCGTCCAGCTTCATGAGCAGCCTGCTGACATGCGACTTCGCGGTCGCGATCGACAGATGCAGGTGCTCGGCGACCTCCGCGTTGGAGAGCCCGCGGCCGACGAGCCGCAGGACCTCGCGTTCCCGCTCGGTCACGCCCTCCAGGTTCCGATGCGCGGTGACGACGGGTCTCCGGGTGAACTCCTCGATCAGCCGCCGCGTCACGCTCGGCGCCAGCAGCGCCTCTCCGGCGGCGATCACCCGGATCGCGTGCAGCAGATCCGCCGGCGGAGTGTCCTTCAGGAGGAATCCGCTGGCCCCCGCCCGCAGGGCCCCGTAGACGTACCGGTCCAGGTCGAAGGTCGTGAGCATCAGAATCCTGACCGGGACGGGATCGGGACCCGCGAGAACGCGCCGGGTCGCCTCGATCCCGTCCAGCTCCGGCATCTGGATGTCCATGAGCGCCACGTCCGGGCGTACCCGGCGGATGACCTCCACCGCCTCCGTTCCGGTCCCGGCCTCCCCCACCACCGACAGGTCCGCGGCGGTCTCCACCAGCACCCGGAAGCCCGCACGTACCAGCGCCTGATCGTCGGCGACGACCACCCTGGTCATCGGGCGTCCGTCGGGATGCGCACGGCGACGCGGAAACCCCGCAGGGGCAACGGGCCCGCGCTGAAGTCACCGCCGTAGAGGGCGACCCGCTCGCGCACGCCTACCAGGCCGTGGCCGCCGGCGAAGCCGATCGGATCGTCGGCGCCGCCGTATCCATCGGCTCCGAGGCCGTCGTCCGTCACCTCGATCTCCAGGTCTCCTTCGCCGTACGTGACGAGCACGCGACCGTGGTCGGTCTCCGCATGCCTGACCACGTTCGTCAGGGCCTCCTGGACGATGCGGTACGCGGCCAGGTCGACGCCGGGCGGCAGCGCGCGGGCGACCCCGCGGACCTGAAGGCTCACCCGCACCCCCGCGTTCGTCGTCTGCTCGGCGAGCGCGGGCAGGTCGGCGACGCCTCGTACGGGCGGCAGGACCTCCCGGCCGTCTCCGGGCGTCTCATCGCGGAGCACGCCGAGCAGCCCGCGCATCTCCTGGAGCACGGCACGACTCGTCGTCTCGATCGCGGCGAGCGCCTTGGCGGCCTCCTCCGGCCGGGTGGCGATCACGTAGTGCCCGACTCCGGCCTGCACCGCGATGACGCTCATGCTGTGCGCCACGGCGTCGTGGAGTTCGCGCGCGATGCGCAGTCGCTCCTCGCTGATCGCACGCCGGGCCTGCTCGACCTTGACCTGAGCCTGACGCTCGGCCTGTTCGCGCAGTCCCTGGGAGTAGGCGCGGGCCTGGCGCGTCGCGACGCCCACCGTCCACGCCGCGAGCTGGACGACTCCGGTTCCCACGACCTCGCCTGTCATGTCCCACGGGTGATCCGACGACAGAACGGCCGGAGACGCGAAGCAGGCGCCCAGGACGATCGCGACCTCCACGACCGCCAGCGCGACGATCGCCACTCGTGGTGGCCTGGCCACCGCGACCATGTACATCACCAGCGCGAGAGCGACCATCGGGTCCTTGGTGAAGCCGAAGAACGCCGACACCAGACTCGCGGCCAGCGCGACGACCAGGGCGAACAGGGGCCGCCACCGCCGGATCACCACCGTCGCGGCGATGCCCAGGGCCAGGCCCCCGCCGGCCGCGGCCGGCATCCCCAGGTGCGGCCGGGGCACCTGGGCGCTCGAGAACAGCGCAGCCGCGAGCAGAAGCGCGACGAGCGCGTCGATGGCGACCCAGTGCGCGAAGGTGAGCCGGCGGTGGAGCGGAGGCCGTAGGTCCACGTGCCGACGGTAACGCCTCGACGGCCTCCCGGTCGTCCGTCTCCAGGCGGAGCCGTGGGCACCCGTCCCGAGGCGGAGCCGCTCCCGCTGCCGCCGCCCCCGGGCGAGGAAGCGAAAGGGCTCCACCGCCTGACGCGGCCGGACGACCGCCTGCCGCACCGTGGAGGCCACCACGAACTCAGGGGAAGGCATGATCAGAATCTCGAACCTCACCAAGCGGTACGGCGGGACGACCGCCGTCGACGGGCTCACCGTCGAGGTGCTGCCGGGCCGGGTCACCGGATTCCTCGGGCCGAACGGCGCCGGCAAGTCGACGACGCTCCGGCTGATCCTCGGCCTCGACACGCCGACGAGCGGCTCGGCCACCATCGACGGGCGGCCCTTCCGCGGGCTCCGCCGCCCGCTGCTCCGGGTCGGGGCCCTCCTGGACGCCGGCGCGGTCCCGGCCGGGCGCAGCGCGGACCGGCACCTCACCGCGCTCGCCCGCAGCAACGGCATCCCGGTGCGCCGGGTGGCCGACGTCCTCGACGAGGTCGGGTTGACCGCCGTGGCACGAAAACGCGTGGGCGGGTTCTCACTCGGGATGAGACAACGGCTCGGCATCGCGGCCGCGCTCCTCGGCGACCCGGACGTCCTCATCTTCGACGAGCCGGTGAACGGACTCGACCCGGAGGGCATCCACTGGGTCCGTTCGTTCTTCAGGCGGCTCGCCGGCGAGGGCCGTACGGTGCTCGTCTCCAGTCACCTCATGAGCGAGATGGAGCACACCGCCGACCAGCTCATCGTCATCGGCCGGGGACGGCTGATCGCCGACATGAGTGTCACGGAGTTCGTCGAGCGCGGGGCCCGCCGGCACGTCGCGGTACGGACCCCCGACGGCGGCGCGTTCGCCCGTCTCCTCACCGGAGAAGGGGCCTCCGTGGCCGATGGCGGCGACGGGGTGCTGGAGGTCGCCGGGCTCACCGCCGCGCGGATCGGCGACCTGGCACTCGCGCACCGCATCGCGGTGCACGAACTCACCCCGCGGAACGCCACGCTCGAGGAGGCGTTCATGGAGATCACCGCCGACAGCGTCGACCATCACGCCGAGCCGGAGGAGACCACACGATGACGACCATCGACCTTCCGGCCGGCGAGGGCACCCGCGCGGGCCGCGCCCGCGACCTCATCGGCTCCGAATGGACCAAGTTGTGGTCCGTGCGGTCCACCTACTGGGTGCTGCTGTGCGCCGCCGTCACCGCGATCGGCATCGGTGCCGTCGTCGCCGACGCCGACGTCGGCGATTGGCCGAGGATGTCACCGGCGCAGCGCGCGGCATTCGACCCGCTGTCCGATCCGTATATCGGGTTCATGATCGCTCAATTGATCTTCGGTACCCTCGGCGTCCTCTCGATAACCGGCGAGTACTCCAGCGGCCTGATCCGTACGACGTTCGCCGCCGTACCCGCCCGGCGCGCGGTGCTGGCGGCGAAGGCCGCCGTGGTCACGGCGGTGACCGTTCCGGTCGGGGCGGCCATCGCGGCGGCGACGTTCGCCACCGGCCAGGCCGTGCTGTCCCGGCGGCACGTCGGCCTGTCGATCGGTGACCCGGGAGCGCTGCGCTCGATCGGCGCGGCGACGTTCTATCTCCTGGCGGTCGCTCTGGTGGGACTCGGCCTCGGAGTCCTTCTCCGGCACGCCGCGGCCGCGATCGGGGCCCTGGTCACCCTGCTCTTCCTCGCACCGCAACTGATCCACGGAACCGCCCGATGGGTGGTCGACATCGCCGACGCGCTGCCGGGCGACGCGATCCGGCGTCTGGTGTCACTGCACGCGCAGCACGGTGCGCTCTCGGTCCCCCAGGAGTTCGTCGTCATCTCCGTCTACCCGGTCGTGCTGATCGGCGCGGCGATGCTCGTCATCCATCGCCGCGACGCCTGAGATCCGTCATGGCCGCCCGGCGCGCCGCGCCCCACGCCCATGGTCCCGGCGCGCCCCACGCCCATGGCCGCCGGGCGCGCCGCAACGCCGCCCACCTCCGTGGTCGCCTGACGCCGACGACGGCCGGCCGTGCGTCAGGCGGTCACGCCGCGTACTGCCGCAGGAAGGCGGACTCCTCTTCGTCGAACCGGCGGGTCCGGCCCTGCTTCAGGTCGTAGCCGACCATCACCGAGGTCGCCCGCGCGTAGACGTGCTCGTCGTCGCACACCTCGTACGCCAGGCGAAAGGACGCCGCGCGGATCTCCGTCACCCGCGTCTCCACCCGCACCGGCTCGGGCCGCAGCAGCAGGGGCCGCTTGTAGTCGATCTCATGGCGGGCCACCACCAGGCCGTGCAGGGGCCGCCGACGCCCCTCGCGGTCCGGGTCGGTGTAGAACATCGCCACCCGGGCGTCCTCCAGGTACGTCAGGTACCGGCAGTTGTTCACGTGACCCAGCGAGTCGATGTCGCCGAACCGCACGTGGAACTCGTGCACGTGCTTGCGCGGCACGCGGACGTCGCCGGGGTCGAGGGCAGGCTGAGTCATCACTGGTCCATCTCGTGTCATCGGTCGCGCGGTCGGCGTCCAGTCTCCCGGTTCCCATCCCGCCGGACCGCACCCGGGTGCACTCATCGGCTTCGGACGACCGAGGACCGGCGCGGCACGTCGCCCGGTCTTTGGCCGAGAGTGGCACGTCGCCCGATCTTTGAGCCGAGAGTGACACGTCGCCGCGCCCTGAGCCGGGAAAGAAACGGGCCGCGGGACCCGGAGGTCTCGCGGCCCGTCCTCGCCGATGTCTCAGCGGGTCAGCTTGCGGTGGGTGACGCGGTGCGGGCGGGCGGCCTCGGCGCCGAGCCGCTCGATCTTGTTCTTCTCGTAGTCGGCGAAGTTGCCCTCGAACCAGAACCAGTTCGAGCCCTCTTCCCACGCCAGGATGTGCGTGGCGATGCGGTCGAGGAACCACCGGTCGTGCGACGTGATCACGGCGCAGCCGGGGAACTCCAGCAGGGCGTTCTCCAGCGAGCCGAGCGTCTCGACGTCCAGGTCGTTGGTGGGCTCGTCCAGCAGCAGGACGTTGCCGCCCTGCTTGAGGGTGAGCGCGAGGTTGAGGCGGTTGCGCTCACCACCGGAGAGCACGCCGGACGGCTTCTGCTGATCCGGGCCCTTGAAGCCGAACGCCGCGACGTACGCCCGGCTGGGCATCTCGACCTGGCCGACCTTGATGTGGTCGAGCCCGTCGGAGACGACCTGCCAGACGTTCTTCTGCGGGTCGATGCCGCCCCGGCTCTGGTCGACGTAGGAGATCTTGACGGTGTCGCCGACCTTCAGGCTGCCCTCGTCCGGCTTCTCGTCCGCGGTCACGCCGTCGGGCGCGCCCGCGCCGGCCGCATTCACGATCATGCGGAACAGCGTGGTCTTACCGACGCCGTTCGGGCCGATGACGCCGACGATGCCGTTCGGCGGCAGGTTGAAGGACAGGTCCTCCATCAGGAGACGGTCGCCGAACCCCTTCGTCAGGTGCTCCGCGACGATCACCGTGGTGCCCAGGCGCGGGCCCGGCGGGATCTGGATCTCCTCGAAGTCGAGCCTGCGGGTCTTGGCCGCCTCGGCCGCCATCTCCTCGTACCGCTGGAGACGGGCCTTGCTCTTGGTCTGGCGGGCCTTCGGGTTCGAGCGGACCCACTCCAGCTCCTGCTCCAGGCGCTTCTTGCGCTTGGCGTCCTTCTGACCCTCGACCTTGAGGCGCTCGGCCTTCTTCTCCAGGTAGGTGGAGTAGTTGCCCTCGTAGCCGACCAGCCGGCCGCGGTCGACCTCGCAGATCCAGCCGGCGACCCTGTCGAGGAAGTAGCGGTCGTGGGTGACCGCCAGCACGGTGCCGGCGTACTTCTCGAGGTACTGCTCCAGCCACTGCACGCTCTCGGCGTCGAGGTGGTTGGTGGGCTCGTCGAGCAGCAGGAGGTCCGGCGCCTCCAGCAGCAGCTTGCACAGGGCCACGCGGCGCCGCTCACCACCGGACAGCTTGGTGACGTCCGCGTCGGCCGGCGGGCACCGCAGCGCGTCCATCGCCTGCTCGAGCTGGCTGTCGAGATCCCAGGCATTGCGGTGGTCCAGCTGCTCCTGGAGCTTGCCCATCTCCTCGAGCAGCTCGTCGGAGTAGTCGGTCGCCATCTGCTCGGCGATCTCGTTGAACCGGTCGAGCATCGCCTTGGTCTCGGCGACGCCCTCCTCGACGTTGCCGAGGACGGTCTTCTCCTCGTTCAGCGGCGGCTCCTGCTGCAGGATGCCGACGGTGAACCCGGGCATCAGCCGGGCCTCGCCGTTGGAGGGCTGCTCGAGGCCGGCCATCATCCGCAGCAGCGTGGACTTACCGGCGCCGTTGGGGCCGACGACACCGATCTTGGCTCCGGGGAGGAAGCTCAGGGTGACGTCGTCCAGGACCACCTTGTCGCCGTGCGCCTTGCGCACGCGCTGCATCGTGTAGATGTACTCCGGCATGGTGTCAAGACTAGAGCCTCCGAGGGGATGGCCTTGCCGTGATTCGGCGCGGCTCGCCCGGCTTCTTCGTCGCCGGGAGGCAGATCCGGTTGCGGCCGGACTCCTTGGCGCGATATAGCGCCAGATCCGCGGAGGCGAGCAGCTCGATCAGGTCGTGTCCGTGGGTGCGGAACAGGGCCACGCCGATCGAGATCGTCACCGTGATCGTGGCGTCGTCGGCGGGGACGCACATCCGGCCGACCCGGCTGCGGAGCCGCTCGGCCACCCGGCAGGCCTCCAGCATGTCGGCGTTCGGCAGCAGCACCGCGAACTCCTCACCGCCGAACCGGCCCACCACGTCGTACTCCCGCAGCTGCTGAACCAGGGTGCCGGCCACTCCGGCCAGCACCTGATCACCGGTCAGGTGCCCGTACGCGTCGTTGACCCGCTTGAAATGGTCGATGTCGATCAGGAGCAGGGCGAGAGACTCGTCGGTGCGCACCGCGCGGGTGATCTCGGTGTCGGCCTCCAGCTGCCAGGTGGCGGCGTTGAGCAGGCCGGTCTTGGAATCGAGCCGGGCGGCCGCCCGCAACTGGGTGTGCATCAGGCTGCGCTGCAGCAGCATCACGGGAGGCAACGCGATCACGAGCAGCAGCGGGGTCAGCGCACAGGAGATGGTGATCAGAATCCCCACGCAGACCTCGACGAGATCGAGGAGGAGGACCTCGCGGTTGGCCAGCAGCTTCCGCCAGGAGCACTCGCCCTTCGCCATCCGCGCGGCCACCATGACGATCGCCGTGTTGACCACGGTGAAGAGCACGGCGCAAAGGACCACCATCGGGATCATGGCGTCCAGGTTCGACAGCCAGGAGGCGGCGTCCCGGAGCGGGTGCGGAACGACCGCGTGGAACGTCGCCGAGGCGGCGACCCCGGCCAGGCCGTTCGCCGAGGTGACGATCAACCGCCGGTGCAGCAGCGTGCGGCGCACCCGCAACTGCAACAGGACCTGCAGGGGCACGGGCATCAGCAGCGCGTAGATCGGCGGCAGCAGCAGGGCCGCGGGCAGCCACCACGCCGACAGCAGGTCGCGCGCGACACCGGCCGGCATGCCCAGCCGCCGTGACGCCTCGATGCTGATCGCGCCGCAGGCCAGCAGCGCGACGAACACGAGCATCGCCTGCGGCCGCCAGGTCGTGTGCGTGACCGCGAGCCCGATCAGGACGGCGTGCAGCGTGACGACCACGAAGACGTACGGGGCGAGCAGAGGCGGCTGCTCCAGCAACGGCCATCGCCGCGGGGCGGCGGCGACGTCACCGGATCCGTCGCCGGAGGTGTGCAGTGCCGTCATTCATCCCCCTACGGGTCAGACCGTGACCGCCCGTCCGGGCGGCCGCCGCGACGCAGGACGGCGGCTCATGCTCGCTCTTGATCGAATCACGTTCAGTAATAGGATAGTTGCAATGTGTGCGGAGTGGGCAAGAAATTCGGTACCTTCTTAGGACGGCCCGCTGGCCGGCCGCGGCCGCCCGGGCGGGCGCCGCGTCGGCGCCCATCTGACGTGCTCGCGAGCGCCGGCTCCCACGCCGGTGGACGCGCCATCCCGGAAGGAAGGCACAGTGCGCGGCATCTCCTGGATCTGACGACGATCCACCATCCCTTCCCCCACCCACGCGGCCACGCCACGAGGGTGTGTCCGCTTGCGGCCACCTCGCCACCGACCGGCAAGGGCGTCCGGGCCGCTCCTCCATGTGGCCACCCGCCTCAGCCGAGAGCGGTGACGTGCGACGAAAGCGGTGACCGGTGACCCGCGGCAGAGACCGGTGCGAAGAGACCGGAGGCGGGGCGCCGGGGGCCCCGCCTCCGGTGGGTCTTCAGGGGCTACCGTCTCGGGGCCGGCCGGGCGCTCGCGCGCACCCAGGAGACGCCGGAGGGGCGCATCAGGCGACCGCCCGGATCTCGGTCGGCTCGGCGGCCTCGTCGGCGTCGCCGGACCCCTCGGCGACCTGGGTGGTGAACTCCTCGGCACCGTCCGCGCCGGCCGCGAGCCAGCGGTCGGCGAGGTCGTCGGCCTGCCGGCGGTCCTCCGAGAGGTTGATCGAGGAGCGCTGCGAACGCTGCAGGCGGGCGACGCCACGGCTGAGGTCGTGGCCGACCGTGGTCGCCTCGATCTGGGCGGAGAAGCGCATCTGCCCGTCCTTGGCGTACTCCCGGATGCGGAGGCGGCCCGTGACGATGACCGGGTCGCCCCGCTTGAGGTCGCTCTCCTGGAGGTTGGTGGCGAGGGAGCGCCAGCAGGTCACGGTCAGGAACATCGGATCCTCGTCGCGCCACTGGCCGAGGTCGCGGTCGAAACGGCGCGGGGTGCTGCCGATGCGGAGGGACATCAGGGAGGTGCCGCTGGACAGGACCTCGAAGTGGGGCTCGGCGGCCACGAAACCGATGACGGTGATCAGCGCGTCGTTCACGAAGGCTCCTCGGGTGCGTGCGCGGCGGCCCTGCGCCGCCGCCGTCACCCCCACCGTCGAGCATGCGGAACCCCGCCCACCAGCCCCTTCCGTGATCTGTGGATAACTCACCGTGCTCAGAGCCGGCACGGAAGAGACCGCGGAGCCGATCCGGCGTCCGTCCCGCGTGTTCCACCCCGGCTCTTACGGCGGCTCTCAGGGCGCGACGTCGCGGATGGCGTGCCCGGCCTCGTCGCGGAACCGCGCGTACACGGCCAGTTCCTGCTCGACGGGCGCGATGACGAGCTCGCGCGCCGCCGCCGCGACGCCCTCGCGCATCTGCTGCTCCATCCGGTCGCTGTGCTTCACCGACGTCAGCGCGATCATGTTGCGCGCGGTCAGGGCGGTGAGCAGGCCGAGTCCGAGGACGCAGACCAGCACCAGCGCGACGTACGGCGCGAGCCCGCCCTCGCCGAGCAGTCGGACCGGCGCGTGGCCGAGCTTGAGCCCGGCGAAGGCGGCGATGGCGACGAGCCAGACGACGCTGAGAGCGGCGACGACCAGCAGGAGGTACTGCCAGATCCGCACCGCCCACCACGAACCGGGGACCTGGTTGAAGGACGGCACGACGGTGCGCAGGGAGGCGCCGAGCGTCTCGGGAAGCGCGTCGGCGTTGGAGCGACCGGCCTCACGGACCGAGCGCCGCCAGGTGGGCGGCAGGTCACGGACGACGTCCTCGGTGACGTCCTGCAGGGCGTTGTCGACGTGGGCCTGCTGGGCGTTGACGGGCGTCGTGAACGCGGCGCGCAGTTCGTCGCGGAGCTCGACGAGGCGCATCCGGCGCAGCGGGTCGCTGCGGAGCCGGGCGGCGAGACGGGTGAGCGGCCAGCCGACGTAGTCGAGCGCGCGTAGCTGGTACGCGCTCTCCATCGCCTCGGCCACGGCGGGGATCCCGGCGGCGTCCACCAGGGCCTCGACGAGCGCCGCCGCCCGTTTGTCGTCGATGGTGGAGGGCGGCTCGACCGCGCCGAAGGCGCCCTCGAACCGCTGGATGAGCCGGTCCATGTCGGCGATGAGCCGCTGGGTGCGGGCCCGGCGGGCGGCCACGGTGTCCGCGATGACGTCGCGGAAGTCCTCGACGCCGGCCCCCGACTTGGCCGACGTGGTCAGGATGCGCGGGTTGCGCAGCCCTTCGGCCTCCAGCAGCCGCCGCAGGTCCTTGACGCACTCGTCGATCTCCTCGGGCGCGAGGCGGTCGATCTGGTTGAGCACGATCAGGCTGACGCCGTCATGGCCGGCCAGCGGCTCCAGGTAGCGCCGGTGCACGGCGAAGTCGGCGTACTTCTGCGGGTCGAGCACCCAGATGAGCAGGTCGGCGACGCCGACGTACCGGTCGACCTCCGCGACCTGCTCGGACCGGATCGAGTCGTGGTCGGGCAGGTCGAGCAGGATCAGGCCCTGCAGCGATCCGGCGCGCTCCTCGCCGTTCGTCTGGTCGAGCGCGCTGGCCCGGGCGTACCGGTGACGCTTGTCGATCTCCAGCCAGTCCAGCAGCGGGCCGGCGCCGTCGAGGCCCCAGACGCAGGCGTGCGCCGACGAGGTCATCGGGCGGCGCAGTCCCGTCGGGGACAGTTCGAGGCCGCAGACGGCGTTGAACAGCGACGACTTGCCGCTTCCGGTGCCGCCGGCCAGCGCGACGATCGTGTGGTCGCCGGACAGGCGCAGCCGGTCGCCGGCCCGGCCGAGGAGCGCGGCGGCGTCATCCATGAGCTCCTGGTCGACGCGGCCCTCGCCGAGCTCGACGAGCCGGTCGAGAGTGGCGAGGCGGCGGGTCAGCCCTGACACGTCGGACGGCGCCGCCGCCGGGTCCGGCACCGGGCCCTGCCCCGGCGCGGCCGTCCGCTGCGGCGGGGTCTCCTCGGACGTGCCGGAGACGCCGGGGGTGGTCGTCGTCATCGGTCGCGATCCTCCTCGGTCACCGGGCGACCTCGAGGTTGTAAGTGGCCTGGTAGAGCTGGACGGGGGTGGTCTCGTCGGGCACCCCGGCGCCGTCGAGCACCTGCCCGAACCGGATGGCCTCCTCGTCGAACAGCATGCCGATACGGCCGCGCAGGTCCGCCCGCGCCTTGGCGCTCATGCTGCGCAGCGACTCGGCGCCGAACAGCGCCTTGAGCAGCCGCTGCGGCACGGCGCTGGTGCCGCCCTCGACCGCGATGTCGCTGGTGCCGAAGCCGAACAGGCCGACCATCAGCACCAGTGCCAGCGCCTCGTCATCATAGGAGACGAACTTGGCCACCGAACGTTTCGTGACCCCTTCGGTACGGATCAGGTCGGCGATGTGGTCCTGCCAGGCGCTGACGGCGCGGGTGACCCGCCGGGGCAGCTCCACGGAGGCGCGGTTGAGGGTCTCGTCGCGCCCTTCCAGCAGCATGGCGCCGGCCGGGCGGCCCCGCCAGCGGCTCACGACCTCCTCGGCGGAGCGCTCCGCGCCGGCCACGATGAGGGACTCCAGGGCGCTGCGCAGCGCGGCCTTGAGGGCGCGGACCCGCGCGGGGGCGCGCTTGCGGCGGCTGCTGCGGTGGCCCGTCTGGCCGCGGCCCGCATGCAGGGCGCGCTCGAGGTCGCCGGTGCCGGCGAAGTCCTGCCAGCGGGCGAGGACCTCGCCGCGCAGCAGGGAGCCGTTGCGGGTGGCCTCGTCGAGCTCGGCGAGGCCGGTGGCGTAGGCGCCCTCGACGTCCTCGCGGAGCAGCGTGCGCAGCGCGACCTGCTCCTCGACCTTCGCGGCCAGCTCGGGGACGCGGGTGCGGAAGGTGTCGAGCACGCCACCCAGAGTAGACCTGATGACCTCGGCGCGGCCATCCTCGTCCTCACTGATGCCGCTCAGCCACACCTGCACCTCGTCGGCCGCCTCGGACGGCAGCATCCCGCCCGAGACCGTGGTCTCGTGGATCACGAACTGCGCGGCCTGCTCCAGGCCGTTGTCCTTGAGCATCTCGGTGAAGTGGCCGACGACCTCCTCGCCGCCCTCGGGCACGCGGGACAGGACGACGCCGAGGGTGGCGCCGTGGTCGCGGGCGCGGTGCAGCAGGCGCCAGACGAGGGCGTCGGCGTAGCGGGCGGCGGTGGTCACGCAGATCCACACGTCGGCCGCGGCCAGGAACTGCGCCGCGAACTCGTGGTGGTCCTCGAACACCGAGTCGACGTCCGGGCTGTCGAGCAGGGCCAGGCCCTTGGGCAGCACGTCGCTCTTCATGATGACCAGCTGGTCGCCGACCACGGCGTCCGGCGCGGGGCCGGGGACCCGCCCGAAGCCGGGCAGGACGTAGCGCTCGTCGAGCCACCAGTCGGCGTCGTCGGGGTGGCAGACCAGGATCGGGCTGCTCGTCGTGGGCCGCAGGACGCCGGTCGCGCTGACCCGCTCGCCGACGAGCGTGTTGACCAGCGTGGACTTGCCCGCGCCGGTCGACCCGCTGAGCACCACCAGCAGCGGGGCGTCCTTGCGGCGCACCCGGGGCAGGAGGTAGTCGTCGAGCTGGTTCAGCAGGTCCTGCTGGATGGCGCGCGCCTCGTCGACGCCCGGGGCGTCGAGCACGAACCGGAAGGAGGCGATCTGGTCCCGTAGATCGGCCAGGGCCTCGTCGAGGGGAAGGGGTGTCGCCGCGCGTTTGATCGCGCTCTGGTCAGCCGGGGGTGTCACGGAGTCCGCCCCATATCCGCGTTCAGCATGTCGATCTGTCGCGCCACCTGCACGACGTCGCCCACGACGACGATCGCCGGAGGCCGCACGCCGGTGGCCGTCATGTCGTCCACAACCGTCGCGAGCGTCGCCGTGAGGGCGCGCTGGGACTGCAGCGTACCGTTCTGGACGACGGCGACGGGAGTGTCAGGCGATCGACCATAGCGCATCAGCGTGTCGGCGATGACGCTCATGCGCTCCACCGCCATCAGCAGGATGAGCGTGCCCTGAGCGCGGCCGAGCCCCTCCCAGTCGACGGTCGAGGCGGGGTCTCCGGGGGCGACGTGCGCGGACACGACGTGGAACTCCTGCGACACGCCCCGGTGTGTGACGGGCACGCCGACCGCGCCGGGCACGGCGATCGCGCTGGTGATGCCGGGAACGACGGTGACCGGGATCCCCTCCTGCAGGCAGTGCAGGACCTCCTCGCCTCCCCGGCCGAAGACGAACGGGTCGCCGCCCTTCAGGCGCACGACGAAGCGTCCCGCCTTGGCGTGCTCGACGAGCAGCGCGTTGATGCGTTCCTGTGTGACCGAGCGGCCGTACGGGATCTTGGACGCGTCGATGATCTCGACGTCGGCCGGCAGCTCGTCGAGGAGCTCGCGAGGGGCCAGCCGGTCCGTGACGACGACGTCCGCCTGGGCCAGCAGCTGCCGGCCGCGTACGGTGATGAGCCCCGGATCGCCGGGGCCGCCGCCGACGAGCGCCACGCCCACGGGCCGCCGCCGCGAGTGCCGCGCCTCGATCGTGCCGTCGCGCAGCCCGGCGACGATGACGTCGCGCAGCCCGGCCGCGTGGCGCGGGTCGCCGCCGGCGAGCACGCCGACGGTCGTCTCGCCCACCCGGCCGCTCGCCGGGGTCCAGGCCGGGGACAGCTCCGCGTCGTCGGCGCGCACGCACCAGGTGCCCTGGCCCTCCGCCTCCGCGGCGACCGCGGCGTTGACCTCGCCGTCGTCGGTTGCGGCCTGCACCAGCCAGGCGCCGGCGCAGTCGCCCGGCCGGTACGGCCGGCGTTCCCAGGTGATCTCGCCGCGCGCGGCCAGATCGTCCAGCATCGGCGTGGCCTCGGGCGCGATCAGCAGCACGTCGGCACCGGCGGCCAGCAGGGTCGGAACGCGGCGCTGGGCGACGCGCCCGCCACCGATCACGACGACGCGGCGGCCGTCGAAGCGCAGACCGAGAAGGTAGGGCGGCAAGGAAGATCTCCTGGTGAGAACGTGGACGGTCTGGTCCGGCACCAAAGGTACCCGCGCCCGTCAGGCGCGCCCCTGCGCGGCGGCGCCCTCATCGGCCCCGCCGGCCGGGTCCGCGGCGGCGACGCCCGCGGCGTCCTTGTCCGCGACGCCCGCCGAGTCGAACGTGGCGACCTCGTGCAGCACCCGCACGGCGCCGGCCACGAGGGGCAGAGCGAGGAGGGCGCCGGTCCCCTCCCCCAGGCGGAGCTCCAGGTCGACGAGCGGGCGCAGCTCCAGGGACGCGAGGGCGGCGGCGTGACCCGGTTCGGCGGAACGGTGCCCGGCGACGCAGAAGTCGCGGGCGGCCGGGGCGAGCGCGACGGCCACGAGCGCGGCGGCGCCGGCGATCACGCCGTCGAGCACGACGGGGACGCGGTGGGCCGCGGCGCCGAGGACGAACCCGGCGATCGCCGCGTGCTCCAGCCCGCCGACCTGCGCGAGGACCGCCAGCGGACCGGCCGGACCCGCTGCGCCGTCCGGTGCGGACGATTCGGTACGGGCGCGGGCGAGGGCGGCCCGGACGACCTCGACCTTCCGCGCGTGCGTGGCGTCGTCGATGCCCGTGCCGTATCCGGTGACGTCCTCGGCCGCGCGGCCGGTGAAGGCGGCGATGAGGGCTGCCGAGGCGGTCGTGTTGGCGATGCCCATGTCCCCGGTCAGCAGGCAGCGGTGGCCCTGCTCGACGAGGCCGCGGGCGACCTCGATGCCGACCTCGACGGCGCGCCGGGCCTCGTCGGCGGTCATCGCGGGCCCCTGGGTCATGTCGGCGGTGCCGTTCGCGACCTTCCGGGCGAGCAGGCCGGGCGCCTCGGGCAGCTCTCCCTTGACGCCCACGTCGACGACGGTGACCTCGGCCCCGACCTGCCGGGCGAAGGCGTTGACGACGGCGCCGCCCGCGAGGAAGTTGTGCACCATCTGGCCGGTCACCTCCTGCGGCCAGGGGGTGACGCCCTGGGCGTGCACGCCGTGGTCCGCGGCGAACACCGCGACGGCGGCGGGCGCGGGCAGCGGGGGCGGGCACACGCCGGCGACCCCGGCGAGGCGGATCCCCAGCTCCTCCAGCGTGCCGAGCGAGCCGCGCGGCTTGGTCAACCGGTCGTGCCGCTCGCGGGCCGCCCGCATGGCCGCCTCGTCCAGCGGCCGGATCGCGGCGATCGTCTCGGCGATGAGCTCCATCTGCTTCTCCCAGGGGGTCAGGTCAGCACCGTCTTGAGCGCGCCGGTGAAGGCGTCGTTGGTGGACGCGTCGCGGACCGCGACGCGCAGCCAGTCGGGTCCCAGGCCGGGGAACGTGTCGCCGCGCCGTACCGCGTAGCCGCGGTCGCGCAGCGCCGCGCGTACGGCCAGGCCGCCCGGCGGCCCGGGGACCCGCACGCAGAGGAACGAGGCCCGCGCGCCCGGGACGACGTGCGGGCCCAGGGCGCGGATCGCCTCCGCCAGCCGGTCGCGCTCGACCGCCAGGTCACGGGCCCACGCGTCGGCCTCGGCGAGGGCGCGGGGGCTCGTGCAGGCCTCGGCCGCGACGAGGGCGGGCGTGGACACCGACCACAGCGGCTGCGCCTCGGCCAGGCGGGCGATCAGAGACGGCTCGGCGAGGACGTAGCCGACGCGCAGCCCCGCCAGGCCCCAGGTCTTGGTGAGGCTGCGGATGACGACCAGCCCCGGGACGTCCGTACGGGAGGCGAGGCTCTCGGTCTCGCCGGGGACGCAGTCCATGAACGCCTCGTCCACCACGAGCGTCCGGCCCGGCCGGGCCAGCGCGGCGATGACCGCCGCCGGGTGCAACACGGACGTCGGGTTGGTCGGGTTGCCGAGCATCACCAGGTCGGCGTCGTCGGGCACCGGACCCTGCTCCCGCGCCGTGGTGCCACCGGAGACCGCGCGCAGGCGGAAGTCACCGGTCAGGATCGCCCGGTCGGGGACGTGGCCCGCGGCACGCAGCGCGGCCTCCGGCTCGGTGAACTGCGGATGCACGACGACCGGGCGCCGGGGCGTGAGGACGCGGGCGAGCAGGACGAACGCCTCCGCCGCGCCCGCGGTCAGCAGCACCTCCTCCGGAGAGCGGCCGTGCCGACGGGCCACCACCGCGCGGGCGCGGGCGGCGTCGGGGTAGGCCGCGAGCCCGGCCACGCTGTCGCGCAGCAGCGCGGCGAGCCAGGCGGGCGGCGTTCCCGGGCGCACGTTGACGGCGAGGTCCACCAGGCCGGGCCCGACCTCCGTGTCGCCGTGGTGGCGCAGGTCGATGTCAGCGGGCACGGGCGTCGCCCGGATGGACGTGGACGTGCCCGTGCCCGTGCCCGTGGCCGTGTCCGTGCGCGGGGTCGTCGGGATGGTGGTGCGGGAGCTGCGGCGCGCCGACGCGGTCCTCGAAGCCCGGCATCGCGATGCGGTACACGCAGGTGTCGCAGTTCATCCGGATGTCGCCGGCCAGGGCCTCCTCGTAGCGTTCGAGGACCAGGTCGGCGAGCCCGTCGCAGTCGCCGATCACGTCGGCGCACCGGACCTCGACGTCCTCGTACGCGCGGGCCTGGGCCGCCACGCGGTCCGGCAGCACGCCCGGGAACAGGAAGTACGGCAGCACGACGACGCGGCGCGCGCCGAGTCGGCGGCAGCGTTCGAGTCCCTCGGGCACACTGGGCCGGGCCAGCGACACGAACGCCGGCTCGACCATGCCCAGGCCCCGGCCCTCCCACAGCAGCCGGGCGACCTTGTGGACCTCGGCGTTGGCGTCCGGGTCGGTCGAGCCCCGGCCGACGAGCAGCACGGCGGTGTCGGCCCGCTCGTCCGGCTCCAGGACCGCGGACAGGCGCTCGTCGAGCAGGTCCAGCAGCCGGGGATGCGGGCCGAGGGGACGGCCGTAGACGTAGGAGAGCCCGGGGCGGCGGGCGCGTTCGCGGGCGAGCGCGCCGGGGATGTCGCCCTTGCCGTGCCCGGCGGCGACCAGCACCATCGGCACGGCGGCGAAGTGCCGGTGCCCCGCGTCGTACAGCTCGGCGACGGCGTCGGTCAGCGGCGGGGGCGACAGCTCGATGAACCCGCCGGACACGTCGACCGGCAGCCGGCCCCGCAACCGCTCGACGAACCGGCCGAACTCCTCGGCTCCGCTCGTGTCGCGTGTTCCGTGCCCGACCAGCAGCAGCGGCGTCATTCGTTTCCTTCTTCTTCCGGGCCCTCGTAGTACAGGAGGGCGTTGAGGGCGGCGGCGGCCACGGCGGAGCCGCCCTTCTCGGAGACGTTGCTGACGGCGGGCAGCCCGCTCTCGCGCAGCGCCTCCTTGGACTCGGCGGCGCCGACGAAGCCGACCGGCAGCCCGATCACGAGCGCCGGGTCGACGTCGCGGGCGATGATCTCCTCCAGGGCGGTCGGCGCGCAGCCGACGACCCAGATCGCGCCCCGGCCGACCTCGGCGTACGACAGGCGGATCGCCGCGGCCGAGCGGGTGATGCCCGCGGCCCGCGCCATGCGGGCGGCCGCCGGGTCGCCGACCGAGCAGATCGTCTCCCGCCCGGTGATGCCGGCGGCGACCATGGCGACGTCGGTGACGATGGGCGCGCCGGCCCGCAGGGCGCGCAGCCCGCGCCGCAGGTGGGCCTCGTCGGTGACGAGGTCGACGGCGTACTCCAGGTCGGCGCTGGCGTGGATGACGCGCTCGGCGACGGCCCGCCACAGGGGCGGCATCGGGCTGAGGTCGACGCGCGACCGCAGGATCTCGTACGACCGTTCCTCGATGGGGTGGATGGTCCTGGTCTTCATTCGGTGCTCCCGTACCGCTGCTCGAATCGGCCCGCTCTCCAGAGGACGGCCGCGGCGAGCCAGGAGATGACGAACACGGCGACGATTCCGTAGCCGAGGTACTCGAAGTGGTCGGCGAGGGCGGCGTAGGAGCCGAGGACGGCCGCGCCGGCGTACTTGGCGAGCAGGTCGGCGAGGTAGACGCTGCCGATGAAGCCGGCGATCAGCACCGTCATCGCGGTGGTCGCCATGTTGTAGTAGAGCTTGCGCGCGGGGCTGCGGAACGCCCAGGAGTACGCGCGGGTCATCAGCAGGCTGTCGCAGGTGTCCAGCGCGCTCATCCCGGCGGCGAACAGCAGCGGCAGGGTCAGCGTCGCCAGCAGCGGCAGCGCGCCCTGGCCGGCGCTCTGCGCGGCCAGTCCGAGGAGGGTGACCTCCGAGGCGGTCTCCAGGCCCAGGCCGAACAGCAGGCCGACCGGGTACATGTGCCACGACGACCTGATCAGCGCGCGGGCCCGGCCGCCGAGCATGCGGTTCATCAGGCCGCGGTTGAGGAGCTGGATCTCCAGCTCGCGCTCGTCGAGTTCGCCGCGGGTCATCCGCCGCCACAGCCCGGCGACGCCGCGCAGCACCATGGCGTTCAGGGCCGCGACGAGCAGCAGGAAGGCCATCGCGACGACGACCGAGACGGCGCCGCCGACCTCGCGGAAGGAGTCGATCTGCGCGGTGGTCGCCGCGCCCGCCGCGAGCGCGATCACCGTGGAGAGCACGAGCACGACCGTCGAGTGGCCCATCGCGAAGAAGAAGCCGACGCCGACGGACCGCCGGCCGCGCTGCAGCATCAGCCGGGTCGTGTCGTCGATCGCGGCGATGTGGTCGGCGTCGAACGCGTGCCGCATGCCGAGGACGTACGCGGTCACGCCCGCGGCGGTGAAGGATCCGGCCGCGGCGAGGTTGCGGGAGTAGTAGAAGTACAGCGACCAGCCGGTGATGTGCAGCAGCGCGATGATGCCCAGGATCCCGGACAGGCGCGCGCGTTCGGCGCGCGTCCAGGTTCCTGCCGTCAGGGGTACGGGGGGTGTCGTCACGGGGCCTCCTTCGACGGGCCGCCGACCCGGCCGGGGCGCCGGGTCACGGGAACGTCCTCGATGGCGTCGACCGGGCAGATCTCGGCGCATTCGCCGCATCCGGTGCACCGGTCGGGCAGGACCCGCAGCGGGTCGCCGCCGCGGCCGGCCCACCCGGCGTGCGGGCGGATGGCGTGTTCGGGACAGGTGAGCAGGCAGGCTCCGCAGCCCTGGCAGCGCGCGGTGACGCGCACCGTCAGGGCCGCGCCGCGCCCCGGCGGCTCGCTCACGCCCATCGGTACCCGCGGGGGGTGACGAACCGGCCGGCGACGGCGCGGCTGCGGCTGGAGCCGACGAGGACGACGGTGAACATGTCGATCCGCGCCGGATCGAAGTCGGCGAGGGTCGTCAGCGTCACCGTCTGGTCGGGACGGGTGGCGTTGCGGACGTACCCGACCGGGGTCTCCGGCGGGCGGTGCTCGGCGAGGATCGCCAGGGCCTTCGGCAGCTGCCGGTCACGGGCCCGGCTGCGCGGGTTGTAGAGGCAGACGGTGAAGTCGCCCTCGGCGGCGGCGGTGACGCGGCGTTCGATGACCTCCCAGGGGGTGTGCAGGTCGGACAGGGAGATGTAGGCGTGGTCGTGGCCGAGCGGCGCGCCGAGCAGGTTCGAGGCGGCCACGGCGGCGGTGATGCCGGGGACGCCCTCGACGTCGATGTCCTCATCGGCGAACTCCAGCGCCGGGCTGGCCATGGCGTAGACCCCGGCGTCGCCGGAGCCGACGAGCGCGACGGCGCGCCCGGCCGACGCCTCGGCGACGGCGGTACGGGCGCGCTCCTCCTCCTTGCCGAGGCCCGAGGCGAGGACGCGCGTGCCGGGGCGGATCAGGTCGCGGACCTGGTCGAGGTACTGGTCGAGGCCGACGACGACGGACGCCCGCTGCAGCGCGGCGACCGCCCGCGGCGTGAGCAGGTCGCGCGCACCGGGCCCGAGGCCGATGATCGAGAGCCGTCCGCGCGGCGCGAGCCGGGCGACGGCGGCCGTGGCGTTCGCGGACTTGCGCTTCTCGGCGACGAGTTCGGCGGCCCGGCCGTGCGCCCGCGCGCCGTGCAGCGCGGCCGCCTCGGCGACGCTGGGCGTGCCGACCTCGGCGCGGACCACCTCGGAGGGGTTGGGGACGGCGACGGCGGCCAGGGTCTCGGCCGGGTAGGTGACGACCTCCCAGCCGCGTGCGGCGGCCGCCTGGAGGATGCCCTCCTCGTCGGCCTTGAGGTCGACGGTCGCCAGGCACCGTACGGAGGAGGGATCGACCCCGGCGGCGGCCAGCGTCTCGTCGACGAGCGCGCCGACCTCCTCGGCGGACACGCCGCGCGCCGAGCCGACCCCGACGACCAGGGACTTGGGCCGGTAGACGAGCGCGCCGCCGAACCATCCCTCGTGGCACATGCAGTCCAGCTCGGCGTGGTCGGTGACGAGGATGCGGTGCGCGGCGTCCTCGGCGCCGGGCGAGACGTTCGGCGGCAGCGGGGGCAGCGGCCACCCGTCGGCGCCCTCGACGCGCACCGGCTCGCCGGACAGCACGGCCGCGCCGACGTGGGCGAGCAGGTCCGGGTTGTGGACGGTGAAGCCGAGGTCGGCGCCGTAGGAGTCGAGCGGCGTGACGTTGCCGCGGTCGCTGGCGGTCGTCACGACCGGCGTGCAGCCGAGCACGCCCGTCAGCCGGTGGGCGAGCAGGTTCCCGCCATGGTGACCGCCGAGGACGGCGACCGCGAAGGCCATCGACTCGTCCACGCAGACGACGGCGGGGTCGGTGGTCTTGTGGCCGAGCAGCGGCGCCAGCACCCGTACGGTCGCGCCGACGGCGAGGAAGCTGACGATGGCGTCGCAGGTCCGCCACGCCTCGCGGAGCGCGTCGGCGGCCTTGTCCGCCGTGAGCACGCGGACCTCGTCCGGCCACCCCGCGCGCAGCGTCTCGGCCGCCGTACGGCCGCTCGCGGTCGCCGCGACGACGCCGATCCGCACGCCGGTCCCCGTGCCCATCGCTCCCGTCGCCTCCGTCCCCACGCCCGTACGCCCTGTCGTCTCCGTCTCCGCGCCCGTACGTCCCGGCGCCTCCGATCCCGCGGCGGTCCGTCCCGTCGTCTCCGTCACCGTGACCTCCCCGTCAGCACGAACACCGGATTCTGCGCCTCCAGCCGGAACGACCCGCCGGGCAGGTCGGCGAACCGCGACGCCGCCACCTGCACGCCCTCGACCGAGTAGCCCGCGTCGGCCAGCAGCCGCCGCGCGCCCGCGGCCCGGTCGACCGCCGCGAACGTCGCGACCACCGTCTCCGGGCGGCGCGCGAGGGCCCCGCCGAGCGCGTCGAGGCCGCCGCCGCCGACGAACACCGCGTCGGGGTCGGGCAGCGCGTCGTACGCCTCGGGCGCGGCGCCCTCGACCACGCGCACGCCGTGGGAGCGGGCGTTGCGGCGGATCAGCGCGCAGGCCGCCGGGTCGCGCTCGACGGCGATGACGGCCGCGTGGTGCTCGGCGCACTCGATCCCGACCGAGCCGCTGCCCGCGCCGACGTCCCAGATCAGCCGGCCGAGCGTCGGCCGCAGGCGGGACAGCGCGACCGCGCGCACCTCCCACTTGGTGATCATTCCGGCGCGGTGGTCGTACGCGTCGTCCGCGCGCGCCCAGCCGTCCGGCGGCGCGGCGGGCTGGTCGTGCACGCGGGCCCCGCCGGCGAGCCGGTCCTCGTCGAGGGCGACCACGACGTTCGGGTCCGCCCAGTCGCGGGCGGCGGCCTCGGCCCGCGTGCACCGGACGACCCGCTCATCGGGGCCGCCGAGGCGCTCGGCCACCCAGAGCGTGCGGTCCCAGCCGGCGAGCCCGGCGGCGATGACGTCCGGGCCGCAGGACGGCGCGGTGAGGACGGCGACCTTCGGCAGCGCCCGGCAGGCGTTCACGGCCGTGCGCGGGTCACGGCCGTGCGCGCTCACGACGACCGCGTCGTCCCAGGGCAGGCCGATCCGCGCGAACGCGGTCGCCACCGAGGACACGGCGGGCAGGACCTCCGGGGCGTGGCCGCGCCCGCGCAGCGCCCGCAGGATGCCGAAGAAGGCCGGGTCGCCGCTGGCCAGCACGACGACGTCGCCGTCCGCCGCGTCGACCTGGTCGAGCGCCGCCGTCACGTCGCCGAGCACGATCCGGCGCGCGTGCTCCGGCGGGCGCGCGGCCTCCAGGTGCCGGCGGGCGCCGACGAGCAGGGAGGCGGCCCGGATCCGGTCCACCGCCTTGGGGGACGGCGGAGAGCCGTCGCAGCCCACCACCGTGATCATCGGGCCAGCCGCCCGTACATCGCGATCATCCGCTTGCCGGTGAAGTCGACGAGGACGACCTGCGCCGCGACGCCGCTCGCCCCGGGCACCTGGGCCGCCTGGTCCTCGGCGAAGCGCTCCAGCACCCCGGCGACGCGGCGGCACAGCTCGCGACCGGCGCGGCCGAGCAGGCCGGCCTCCTCCCACAGCTCGTACGCGTGGCGGGCGGTGTTCGCCTCCGCGACCCGCGCGGCCAGGTCCGCCGGGCCGCCGGCGTCGGTGGTGATCTCGCCGAGCAGCGCGGTGTCGACCTTGGAGCGCGTGTAGTGCGTCATCAGGACGCCGGACGCGAGCTTGGTCAGCTTGCCGGCCATTCCGACGAACACGACCTGCGTGACGCCGTGCTCCACCGCCCGGCGCAGCGCGGCGCCGGTGAAGTCGCCGACCTCGACGAAGCACACGTCCGGCAGCTTGGGCAGCATCGCCATCGCGCCCTGCTCGGTACGGCCGCCGGTGCACAGGACCAGCGTCCGCTGGCCCTGTGCGGCGAGCACCGAGACGGCCTGCTCGACGCTGGCGCGCCACGACGCGGTCGAGAACGGCCGCACGATCCCCGTCGTGCCCAGGATCGAGATGCCGCCCAGGATGCCGAGCCGCCGGTTCGTGGTCTTGCGCGCCATCTTCTCGCCCTCGGGCACCGAGATGACGACGCGGACGCCGCGGGCGGTCAGGTCCACCGACTCCCCCACCGCCTGCTCGATCATCCGCCGGGGCACCGGGTTGATCGCCGGCCCGCCGACCTCCAGGCCGAGACCGGGCTTGGTGACCACGCCGACGCCGACGCCGCCGTCCAGCTCGATGCCCGGCTCGTCCCGCCAGGAGACGGTGGCGGTCAGGTGGGCGCCGTGCGTGACGTCCGGGTCGTCCCCGGCGTCCTTGACGACGACGGCCTCGGCCCTGCCCTCGCCGGGCACGCAGGAGTCGACCGCGAACGTCACCCGACGGCCCGACGGCAGCGCCACCTCGACGACCTCCGGCGCGGCGCCCGTGACCAGCGCCTCCGTCGCGGCCTTGGCCGCCGCGGAGGCGCAGGTGCCGGTCGTCCAGCCGGTGCGCAGCGCCGTGCCGCGGGCCTTCATGGTCCGCGGCATGTCGGGTTCGTAGGGTGTCGTCATCGCCGGCTCAGCCGCCCCGCAGGGCCCTGCGGGCCGCCCGGTCCGCGCGCCGGTGGCCGTGGAAGTGGCCCGGGTGGTACAGGTGCGAGCGGGTGCCGCCGGCCTCCAGCGCGGCGCCGACCAGCACGAGCGTGTGCTTCCACAGCTTGTGCTCCTTGACGGTCTCCTCCAGCGCGTCGAGGCGGCAGCGCACGATCAGCTCGTCGGGCCAGGTGCACTGGTAGGCGACCACGCAGGGCGTGTCCGGCGGATACCCGCCCTCCAGGAGCTCCTCCTGCAGCTGCCTGGACCGCGCCGCCGACAGGAACAGCGCCATCGTCGTGCCGTGCCGGGCGAACTCCCGGACCTCCTCCCCCGGCGGCATCGGCGTCTTGCCCCCGCCGAGGCGCGTGAGGATCACCGACTGGGCGACCTCGGGGATGGTCAGCTCCCGCTCCACGGCGGCGGCGACGGCCGAGAAGCTGGACACGCCCGGGACGACCTCGGTCTCCAGGCCCAGCGCGCGGCAGCGGTCGAGCTGCTCCTGCAGCGCGCCCCACAGCGCCGGGTCGCCGGAGTGGATCCGCGCCACGGTCAGGCCCTCGGCGGCGGCGCGCTCGTAGTACGGCAGGACGCCCTCCATGGGCAGCCGCGCCGAGTCGACGATCTCCGCCTCCGGGCGGGCGTGCTGGAGCACGTCCTCGTGGACCAGGCTGGCCGCCCAGATCACCACGTCCGCCTCGGCGATCGCCTTCGCCGCCCGGAACGTCAGCAGGTCCGCCGCGCCCGGCCCCGCTCCGACGAACACCACGCGTCCGGTCATGGGACTCCCTTCGTCGGCCTCATGACCGAAAGTGCCGTGCTCGCCGATTTCCTCGCCCCGCTCGGTCATGGACGTCCCCCGTTCAGCTTGCCGCCGGTGACGGTCCGGCGGCCGGGCACGATCAGCGTCGACAGGTACGGGACCGGCCCCTCCAGTTCCTTCGCCGCGCGTACGTCCTCGTCGGGCAGGCCGAGCCGCGCGCCGTACACCGCGTCGTCGAGCCGGCCCGCGTCCCGTACGGCCGCCAGGGTCTCCTCGGCGACCCGGCCGAACTTGTACGCGACGACCGTGTCCCGCGTCTCCAGGGCCGTCCGGAGGCGCGTGGCGCCGCCCGTCAGCGGCAGCAGGCACAGCGACTCGTCGCCCTCGGTCAGCACGGTCCCCGACCGCGCGGCGAGGTCCTGCATCGCGGTGACGCCCGGCACGGTCTCGACCTCCACGCCCGGCTCCCGTTCGCGTACGGTCCGGGCGAGGTAGGTGAAGGTGGAGTAGACGTTCGGGTCACCGATCGTGGCGAACGCCACCGTCCGCGCTCCGCCGGCGAACGCCTCGACCACCCGGCGCGCGGCCGCGTCCCAGGCGCCGACCCGCCGCTCGCTGCGCCCGCCCCGGTCGTTGAGGGCGAAGACGACGCGTTCGGCCCGGTCGGTGTACGCGCGGACGACGGACTCGGCGCGGCCGGGCTCGTCCAGGGCCATCACGGGGACGAGGACGACGTCGGCCTCGCGCAGGATCCGGACCGCCCGGACCGTGACGAGCTCGGGGTCGCCCGGCCCGACGCCCACGCCGATCAGGCGTGGTCTGTCCGATTTCATGTCAGTTCACTCTCCAGCAGGCTGAACAGCACGGCGTCGACCCGTCCGGCCGGGATCACCATGGCCTGGCGCAGCACGCCCTCCCGGGTGAAGCCGGCCTTCGCCGCGACGCCCTGCGACGCCAGGTTGCCGACGGCGGCCAGCAGCTCGACCCGGTGCAGGCCCTTCTCGAAGGCGTACGCGGCGGCGGCGCGCGTCGCCTCGACGGCGTAGCCCTTGCGCCGCGCCCACGGCGCGATCCAGTAGCCGACCTCGACGCGGCCGTCGGCCCAGTCCGTGCGGCCCAGGCCGACGGTGCCGGCGAACCGGTCCCCGGCGACGATGGCGAAGTTGACCCCCAGCGTCGGATCGACGTGCGCATGCGACACGCACCAGGCCAGCGCGGTCTCGGCGGTCTGGGCGGGCGCCCAGGGCATCCAGCGGAGGATCTCCGGGTCGCGGCTCGCCGCCAGGACGTCCGCCGTGTCGCCCTCCTCGAACGGGCGCAGCAGCAGCCGCTGGGTCTCCAGCAGCACTCCCATGTCGAAGGTCATCGGCACGCTCCTGCGAAACGGCTCGCCATCTCCGGACTACCAGCCCAGTGGAGATGAAGGTAGGAGGCGAGGCGGAGAGGGGCGGCGAATCCCTCCGGCCCGGCCCCGGGCCAGCGCCAGGCGGCCGCGGCGTCCGGCCCGCGCCGCACCGCCGTGCGGTGGAACTCGTGGCCGCGGAAGCGTTCGCCGGTCCGCGCGACCGGCGAGTCGGTCACCGCGACCGCCTCGCGGTAACCGAGGGTGAGGCGGGACGTCATGGACGCCTCGGCGTCGACGACCCCGCACATCGGCGCGCCATCGAGCGTACGGGCGAGGTAGAGCAGGCCGGCGCACTCGGCGTAGATCGGGCCGCCGAACGCGGCGACCTGCCGGCGCAGCGGCTCGTTGGCGGCCAGCTCCGCCGCGTACATCTCGGGGAAGCCACCGCCGATCACGACGCCGCGCGTGCCCTCGGGCAGCGTCTCGTCGCGCAGCGGGTCGAAGGGCACGACGTCCGCCCCGGCCGCCGCGAGCAGCTCGTCGTTCTCGGCGTACCCGAACGTGAACGCCGGACCGCCCGCCACCGCCACCACGGGACGCGCGGCGCCCTCGGCGGGGCCCGCCGGCCGTACGGCGTCCTCTCCCGGAGCCGCCGGACGGCCCGCCGCCGCGGCGGTGAGGTCCGCCGTGGCCGGGTCCCAGGGGCGGGCGCCGATCGGCGGGGCGGCGTGCGCGAGGGCGAGCAGGCCCTGCAGGTCGCAGGACTCCGCGACCAGCGCGCCGAGCCGCTCCACCGTCCGTACGGCGTCGGCGCGGCGCTCGGCCGCGGGGATGAGGCCGAGGTGGCGCGACGGGGTGTCGGCGTCCGCGTTCCGCCGCAGTGCCCCGAGCACCGGCAGGCCCGTCTCCTCGATCGCCGCCCGGCAGATCCGCTCGTGCCGGTCCGAGCCGACCCGGTTGAGGATCACGCCGCCGATCCGCACGGTGGAGTCGTAGGTGACGAACCCGTGGACGAGCGCGGCGATCGAGCGGCCCGCCGAGGAGGCGTCCACGACCAGCACGACCGGCGCGTCCAGCAGCCGAGCGACGTGCGCCGTCGAGGCGAACCCGCCCCCGGCGGCCTCCGCGCCGTCGAACAGCCCCATGACGCCCTCGACCACGGCGACGTCCGCGCCCCGCGCGCCGTGCAGGAACAGCGGCGCGACGAGATCCTCCGACGTCAGCCAGGGGTCGAGATTGCGGCCCGGCCGCCCGGCGGCGAGCGCGTGGTAGCCCGGGTCGATGTAGTCCGGCCCGACCTTGTGCGGGGAGACGTCGAGCCCGCGCGCGGTCAGCGCGGCCATCAGGCCGGTGGCCACCGTCGTCTTGCCGCTCCCGGAGGCGGGGGCGGCGACGACGATCCGCGGCATCCTCACCGGACCGCCCGCCTCGGCAGGGAACGCGTCACCACTCGATGCCCTTCTGGCCCTTCTGGCCCGCGTCCATGGGGTGCTTGACCTTGCCCATCTCGGTGACGAGGTCGGCGAGCTCCACCAGCCGCGGATCGGCGTCGCGGCCGGTGATGACGACGTGCTGGTACCCCGGGCGGTCCCGCAGCGTCGCGATCACGTCCTCGACGTCCACCCAGCCCCACTTCATCGGATAGGTGAACTCGTCCAGCACGTACAGCGTGTAGGTCTCGGCGGCGAGGTCGCGTTTGATCTGCTCCCAGCCCTCGCGGGCGTCCGCCGCGTGGTCCTCCTCCGTGCCGGGCCGCTGGATCCATGACCAGCCCTCGCCCATCTTGTGCCAGGCGACCGGGCCGCCCTCGCCGGACTCGCCGAGCACCCGCAGCGCCCGCTCCTCGCCGATGCGCCACTTGGCGGACTTGACGAACTGGAACACGCCGATCGGCCAGCCCTGGTTCCAGCCGCGCAGGGCCAGGCCGAAGGCGGCGGTCGACTTGCCCTTGCCCGGACCCGTGTGGACGACCACGAGAGGGCGGTTGCGGCGCTGCCGGGTGGTCAGCCCGTCGTCGGGCACCTGGGACGGCTTTCCCTGCGGCATGTCAGTCCTTCCGGCGGCGGTGGTGGCGGGGCGGGGTCGAAACGGCGACGGAGCCGGTCGCGGGGACGGCGGCGGCGCCGGTCCGGGGGATGGTGGCGGCGCGGCGGGTCACGCCGCGGCCCGGCGGTCGTGGACGACGCCGGTGAGGGCGTCGGCGGCCAGTTCCTCCAGGCGCACGGCCTCGGCTCCGAGGCGGGCGGCGATCCCGCCCGCGAGCCCGAGGCGCACCGGGCCGCTCTCGCAGTCGACGACGACGGAGGTGACGCCGCGCAGCAGGCCGGCGGCGCGCAGCGCATCGGCCGGGGAGCCGTGGGTGGCCCGCCCGTCGGTCACCAGGACGAGCAGGGCGCGGCGGGCGGGGTCGCGCAGGCGTTCGGTGCGCAGCACGTCGGCGGCGCGGAGCAGGCCGGCGGCGAGGGGGGTACGGCCGCCGGTCGGCAGCGTCTCGAGGCGCCGCGCGCCGGCCTCGACGGAGGAGGTCGGCGGCAGCGCCAGCTCGGCGGACGTCCCCCGGAAGGTGATCAGTCCGACCTTGTCGCGGCGCTGGTAGGCGTCCATGAGGAGGCTGAGCACGGCCCCCTTGACGGCGCGCATCCGCTGCCGCGCGGCCATGGAGCCGCTGGCGTCGACGACGAACAGCACCAGGTTGCCCTCGCGGCCCTCCCGGACCCGCTCGCGCAGGTCGCCGGAGCGGATGACGAGGCCGGGGCCGGAGCGGCCGCGGGCGCGCTGGTGCGGGGCCGCGGCGAGCAGCGTCGCGGTCAGGTGCACCGACCGCGTGCCCGGCCGCGCGCCGGTCGTCCGGCCGTACGGGGTGCGGGCCCGCGAACGGCGGCCCGGCGCGCCCTCGCCGAGGCCGGGCACGGTGAAGCCCCGCGGCCGGTACAGCGCGTCGGCGGGCGCCGGCTCCGGGGACGCCTCCCGCTCGCGCCCGCCGCGGCCCTCGCCGGACAGGGCCTGCTCGATGTCGACGAGCGCCCCCTCCTGCGGCCCGGGGGGCTCGTCGCCGGGAGCGTCGGGTCCACCGCCGCCGGGGCCGTCGTCCGGACCGGGGTCGTCGGGGTCGGGGTCCTCCGGGTCCGTGCCCTCGTCCGTGTCCGGGGACGGGTCCCGCTCCGGCCGCGGGTCCGGGCCGGTGCCCTGCTCGGGAACGAGATCGGTCACCGTGTCCTCGCCGTACCCGGGATCCGGCGCGGGCTGCTGGTCGGCCTCGTACCCGCCGGTGTCCTCCAGGACCTCTTCGAGCCTGTCCTCGTCGAGGCCCGGCGCGTCGAAGGGGTCGCGGCGGCGCCGGTGCGGGAGGGCGAGACGGGCGGCGACGCGCACGTCGGCCGCGGTGACGACCGTACGGTCGTGCCAGGCGGCGAGGGCCATCGCGGCGCGTGCCATGACGATGTCGGCGCGCAGCCCGTCCACCTCGAACGCCGCGCACACCGCCGTGATCTGCCGCAGCGCGCCGTCGGGCAGGGCGACCTCGGGCAGCCGGGCGCGGGCCTGCTCGATCCGCCAGGCCAGCTCGGTCTCGGCGCGCGCCCACCCGGTCGCGAACGCCGCCGGGTCTGCCTCGTACGCCAGCCTGCGGCGCACGACCTCCGCCCGCTCCTCCGGGTCGCGGGTGGCGGCCACCTCGACCGTCAGGCCGAAGCGGTCCAGGAGCTGCGGCCGGAGCTCGCCTTCTTCGGGGTTCATCGTGCCGACGAGCAGGAACCGCGAGGCGTGCCGGACGGAGACGCCCTCGCGCTCGACGTAGGAGTGGCCCATCGCGGCCGCGTCGAGGAGCAGGTCGACGAGGTGGTCGTGCAGCAGGTTGACCTCGTCGACGTACAGCACGCCGCGGTGGGCGGCGGCCAGGAGACCGGGCTGGTAGGCCTGGACGCCCTCGGTCAGCGCGCGTTCGAGGTCGAGCGAGCCGGTCAGGCGGTCCTCGGCCGCGCCGATCGGCAGCTCCACGAGCCGGGCGGGGCGCACCCGCCGGGCGTCGTCCGCACCGTGCGGCCCGTCGGGGCACCGCGGGTCGGGCGCCTCCGGGTCGCAGGAGAACCGGCAGTCCGTCACCACCGCGACCTCCGGCAGCAGTCCGGCCAGCGCCCGCACGATGGTGGATTTCGCGGTGCCCTTCTCGCCGCGGACCAGCACCCCGCCGACGGACGGGGAGACCGCGTTGATCAGGAGGGCGAGCTTGAGGTCCTCCATCCCGGTGATGGCGGAGAACGGATAGGTGTTCACCCGGTGGTCGTCCTTTCCTCGGGTTAACGCGCCCGTAGGTGGCCTGGCATTCGGCGGCCGGAGTCTCCTGGCTCCCGGATCACCGCCCGCCCCCGGCCTTCCGGCTCACGCCGTGGCCTGCTTCTGGGGAAGGACTTCCCGGTCACAGTTGCGCGACAGCCCCGGATTCGCACCGGGTTCCTCCGCGTACCGCCGGAGGACAGCATGACATATCCGGCCTGACGCGCGACACCGCAGGTACGGCCCCCGTCCGTGCTCCGGCGCGCGGGCGGCGGGGTCTCCCGCCGGGTGCACGGCGGGTGCCCGCCGTCGCGGAGCGGCCGGGAACACGGCGGGAGCACGTTATCGCGGAGCGGCCGGCCGCTGCCCGGAGAGAAGCGATCTGCTTGAATAGAACTTGTTCTACTTTGGGAGGCGCGCGGATGAGGCTCGGCATCAACGTCGGCTACTGGCAGCGGGATCCGGAGGACGCGACCGAGACGGTGCTGGCCGCCGAACGGCTCGGCTATGAGTACGTCTACACCGCCGAGGCGTACGGCTCGGACGCCTTCACCACGCTCACCTGGTACGCCGCGCGGACCTCGCGCATCAGGCTGGGCACGGCGGTGGCCCAGATGTCCGCCCGCACGCCCGCCGCGACCGCCATGCACGCCCTGACCCTCGACGCGCTGTCCGGCGGCCGGCTCACCCTCGGCATCGGCGCGTCCGGCCCCCAGGTCATGGAGGGCTGGTACGGCGTGCCGTTCGCCCGCCCACTGGAGCGCACGCGCGAGTACGTCCGGATCCTGCGGGACGTGTGGCGGCGGGCGGAGCCGGTGACCTCCCCCGGCCCGCACTACCCGCTGCCGCTGCCGGCCTCCGCGTACGGGCCGGGCCGCGTGACCGGCCTCGGCAAGCCGCTCAAGTCGATCGTCCATCCGGTGCGCCCGGACATCCCGGTGTACCTCGGCGCGGAGGGGCCGAAGAACATCGCCCTGGCCGCCGAGATCGCCGACGGCTGGCTGCCCCTCTTCGTCGACCCGACGCGGATCGAGACGGTCTTCGGCGCCTCACTGGCCGGCCGCGCCGAGGGGTTCGACATCGCCGCGACCGTGACGACGATCGTCACCGACGACCTGGCGACCGCGCTGGAGTTCGCCAAGGTCCCGCTCGCCTTCTACATCGGCGGTATGGGGGCACGGGACCGCAACTTCCACCTGGACCTGATCGGACGGCTCGGATACGCCGAGGAGGCCGCGCGGGTGCAGGAGCTGTTCCTGGCGGGCCGGCGCGACGAGGCGATCAGGGCGGTGCCGGACGACCTGGCCGACTCGATCTCCCTGCTCGGCCCGATCGGCCGCGTCAGGGAACGGCTCCAGCTGTGGCGGGACTCCCCCGTGACCACGCTCCTCATCGCCGGGGTCAAGGACGAGCCGACCCTGAAGGCGATCCGCGACCTCGTACCCGCCTGACCGGGCCCCTCAGGCCCGGGCGCGGGACGGCATCCACAGGCCCGTCAGTCCCGGGCGCGGGACGGCATTCACGGGCCAAGTCAGTTCCAGGCGCGGGACAGCATCCACGTGCCGGTCGCCCGGTCGTGGCGCAGCTCGTACACGCCGGCCGTCCGGTCCGGGGTCGCCTCGACGCGCCAGAACTCCCGCTCGCCGCCCTCCGGGGCCTCCGGGTGGCGTTCGTGCCACCAGTCGCGGGTGGTGACCCAGCGGTCCAGCACCCGCAGCACCGTGTAGAGCTGGCCGCGCCAGACGAACCGGGACGGCCTGCCGTCGGCGAGCCAGACTTCGACGGGGTCGCCGTACACCCGGCTCATCGCCCACGACCCGGCGCGCCGGCGCGCCTCGCACGTCCATCGCTCGCTCCGCCCACGCGGGCCGCCCGCCTCTCGGATCGGTGACAGGGAGTGAGCCTGGGGGAAGGCAGGCGACAGATTCGAACATACGTTCGACCAAGGTGTTCGTCAAGCCCTTGACGCGCCCCCGCCCGAGAGCGACGGATCCAGGACCGGCGGGCTCCGACCGCGAACGCGGGCTCAGCGGGCGAGCGCCCGAGGTCCAGACCCAGCGGCGAGCGCCCCCGAGGCCCGACTCAGCGGGTGAGCGTTCGCGCGATCAGCTCGGCGGCGCGGGCGGGGTCGTCGGCGTCGGCCTGCCCGCCACCGGCCCACAGGTAGGACCATCGGATCCGGGACATCGGCATGGCGACCACCAGGACGCCGTGCCCGCTGGGCGGATCCACCACGCGCAGCATCAGGTCCTCGGTCAGGGACGCCTGAAGACCGCGCGCCTCGACTTCGCGGGCGAGCGCCTCCAGGTGGCGTCGCCGCGGCCCGAGCGCGTATCCCGAAGTGGCGGCCATGAGATGCCACCCCTCTCACGCTTTGGACGTTACGGCAGGAAGGGGTACGCCCTAGGGCGTTCAACAGGTAAGGTGCCTATCCGATGGTGGCAAAAGGTGCCCAGATGGCAACGGTGAGTGACCTCCCCTGTCAGGATGTCCCGCCTCACTTTTACGTGCAAGTATTTTCGGACCAATAGATCAGACGGATTCGGCATCACCCGTGCACAGTTCAACGGCCCCGACGCGGCCCGGCCGCAGGTTTCGGCGGCGCCGACCGCCCACCATCGGTCCCCATTCTCCTCGCATTACGCGCAGGACGCTCGCCATGGAGGTGCCTCATGTCCGATGGCCGTAGTCCCACCGTCCGCCGGCGCCGGCTGGGAATGGAACTGCGCAGGCTCCGGGAGGCCGCCGGCCTCATGATCGAGGACGTCGCGAAGCACCTCGAGTGCTCCATGTCCCGCGTCAGCCGCATCGAGACCGGCAAGTCCGTGGCGCGCATCCGCGACGTCCGCGACATGCTCGACCTGTACGGCCTGCCCGAGGGCTCGCAGCGCGACCAGCTCCTCGGCCTCGCCAAGGACGCCCAGCAGCGCGGCTGGTGGACGGAGTACGAGGCGGTGCTGTCCGCATCGGCGGGCCTGGACACCTACATCGGCCTGGAGGCGTCGGCCGCGTCGATCCGGACGTTCCAGACCCACCTCGTGCCCGGCCTGCTGCAGACGGAGGAGTACGCCCGTGCGCTGATCAAAGCGGGGCGGCCCGGCGAGACGCCGGAGAACGTCGACCGGCGCATCGCCCTGCGCACCCGCCGCCAGGCCATGCTCCACGAGTCCGGCTCGCTCGAACTGTGGGCCGTGCTCGACGAGGCGGTGCTGCGCCGGCCGATCGGCGGGGTGACCGTGATGCGGTCCCAGCTCATGCGGCTGCTCGAGGTCGGCGAACTGCCGGGCGTCACGATCCAGGTGCTGCCGTTCGCCCGCGGCGCCCACCCCGGCGTGGACGGCGCCTTCACGATCATCGGTTTCCCGGACCCCACGGACCTGGACGTCGTCTACATCGACTGCCCCGCCGGGAACATCTTCCTCGAGAAGGAGAAGGACGTCCGGCGCCACACGACCTGGTTCGACCATCTGCGGGCCGCCGCGCTGCCACCCGACGAGTCGGCCGAGTTCATCACGGCGGCGGCGGACGAGTTCAAGGACGCCTCCCCGTACCCGCGGAGATGATCCACGTGAGTGGCCATCCCGATCTCGTGGACGTCGGCTGGCGGAAGAGCAGCCGTAGCTCCAACAACGCCGACTGCGTCGAGGTCGCCGCCGTCGGCGGCACGTCCGGCGGCTGAGCCGGCGGCACCTCCGGCGACCGAGCCGGCGGCACCTCCGGCGACCGAGCCGGCGCCGCCCCGGGAACGGCCGCGGAGTCCCGCTTCCACGGCCTCACGGCCGGCGGCGGCCGGAGCGCCGTGGGGACGGGTTAGGGTCGGCGGCATCAGCAGTCGCGCAGAAGGAGACCGCATGCTGCCCTGGTCGGCCGACCTTGCCGGACGTATCGACGAACACGAGTTCACCAGCGAACTGCTGCGCGACAACCCCCTCGGCGATCCGCACCGCCGGCCGCTGTGGGTGTACGTCCCGCCGGGGTACGACGACGAGCCGGACCGCCGCTACCCCACCGTGTACGTCATCCAGGGGTACACCGGGCACCTCCCGATGTGGCGCAACCGCAGCCCCTGGCGGCAGCCCTTCCCCGAACTGGCCGACGGGGTCTTCGGCCGCGGCGAGGCCCCGCCCGTGATCGTCGTGTACGTCGACGCCTGGACGGCCCTCGGCGGCAGCCAGTACCTCGACTCCCCCGCCACCGGGCGCTACCACTCCTACCTGTGCGACGAGATCGTGCCGTGGGTGGACGCGCACTACCGGACGCTGCCCGACCGGGACCACCGCGGCATCAGCGGCAAGTCCAGCGGCGGCTACGGCGCGATGATCACTCCGCTGCTGCGGCCCGACCTGTTCGGCGCGCTCGCCACCCACGCCGGCGATGCCCTCTTCGAGGTCTGCTACCGCCCCGGATTCCCGAGGCTCGCCCGCATGCTGCGCGACTCCTTCGACGGCTCGATCGACAAGTTCCTCGCCGATTTCCGCGATCACCTCGCCGGCACCCGGGAGACCGACTTCCCGCTCATCGAGATCTACGGCTACTCCGCGGCGTACTCCGCCGACGAGGACGGCACCGTGCACCTGCCCTTCGACGACACCGGCGCGGTCGTCCCCGAGGTCTGGGAGCGCTGGCTGCGGTGGGACCCGGTGCTGATGCCGCAACGCCCGGAGTACGCCGAGGCGCTGCGCTCGATGCGAGCGGTCTGGATCGACGCGGGCAATCGGGACGAGTACCACCTCGACCTGGGCGCCCAGGCCTTCCGCCGCGCGGTCGAGGCCGCCGGCGTCAAGGACGACGCCGTGCACTTCGAGCTGTTCGGGGCCGGCCACGGCGCGATCGAGTACCGCTACCCGCTTTCGCTGGCCTGGCTCGCCGAGCGCCTCAGCCCCTGAGGCCGGCCCGCCCGCTCCGGCGAGAATGGCGCGGACCCCGACCGGGTGAACGAGCGACGAGCCGAAGTCGGCCTGGCCCGCTCCCGGGCGGTGGCGAGGGCCGGAGCCGCTGAGACCAGCAGCTCCCTGGTGACCGCTGCTGATAGGGCGCAGCGATCACCAGGGATCATCGGGCCGGAGTTCGCGG
>NZ_JAMXMV010000027.1 GCF_024055715.1 Actinoallomurus soli | reverse complement strand
TTGGACGGGGACCCACCGCAGCCGATCGTAGGGTCAGAGTCGACTATACCTAGATAGTCCCCGGTGTACACGGCGCAATATGATACGACTCTCTTGGATCACACGGGGGAGGCTGCCAGCCCGGCCGCCATGGATTCTCGTTCCAACCATACTCGTAGAGCATGTAAAGGTCACCCACAGCGCCCAGGCCGCCCAGCAGCTTCGAACCGATTCTGCCGACGCCGCCGACGCCGCGCGGTCCCTCCGCGTCACCGGAAGACCTGGGGACCATATCCTCGGCCTTTATACCTCGACCGGCGACATACTTCTCAGAGACGTCCGTCGATGGGCCGTATGGAATCGCCTTTTTGCCGGCCGCTTGATAAACGATGGAAGCGCCAGTATCCTCAGCCTCCTTCTCGAGCGCGACGTCACAACCTTTAGATCCAGGGCACGGGTTGCTAGACTCGTCTGCCCCATTTGTCAATATTACCAGCGTATTCCCTTCGCGAAGATAACCCTTATCTTTATAGTATTTCATTATGCGCTTTTCCACATGAGTATCCCGCCCGTCATGTTCCCCCAGACCTTCGTTCGTCTTTCCGCTGAAGAAAGTCGGATCGAAAGCGATAACTTTTCCTTGTTCATTGTAAACGATCGCGGTGGCCCGCATGGTAGTGCGTGATACCGTTAGTTTATCTGGGTCCTTTCCGATAGACCTGTAGGCCGCCTTGAACAGCGATTCCCAGCTCGTGTCTCCACCATCAGGACGCTGGTTGGGCGCGCAGGCATTATCGCCGCCAGAACCAGCACTTGAACCACAGATGTTGTGACCGTCGAGTTCGATGCTCGTGATGGGATTACCACCACCGAACGCATACCGGTTGGCGGTGAACGGATCGGTCGTCAGGTTCTGATCGTCGAGGGCACCGCTGTAGCTGTCTCGGGTGAGGAATTGGTTGAGGCCGGGGTCGTAGTCGCGGAAGCCCATGTCGTAGGTGCTGGAGCTAGAGTCCCAGCGCTTGGCCTCGTACCGGTAGGCGTTGTAGGGCTCCTTCGTGGGGTCGGTGGGGTCGGGTTTGTCGATGCCGGTGGTTTCGGCGTCGTCGGCTTGGCCATAGGCGGTGTAGCCGTAGGTGGCCTTGGTGTCGCCGGATGAGTCGGTGAGGGTTTCGACGTCGGTGTGGTCGTTGTAGCCGTAGTAGGCGTCTTCCTTAGACCCGTCAGTGTTTGTTTTGACCTGGGAGAGGCGCTGGCCCCATGGGGAGTACTGGTATGACTTGGTGATCGTTCCGGCGACGTCCTCGTTAAGGACCTGGCCGGACAGTCCCAGGTAGCTGTAGTTGGTGGTCTTCTCGTTCGCCCCGCCTGGGTCGGTGGTCTTCGACTGAGTGCGATCGAGCGGGTCGTAGGTGTACTTGGTGGCCACCAGGGAGCCGGCTGAGTTCTGCTGCTCGTGCTGGGCGATGCGGTCGAAGCCGTCGTAGGTATTGCGTTCGATGACCTTGCCTGCGGCGGTGACGGTGTCCAGGCGGCCGAACGGGTCGTAGTTGTAGTTCGCAGTCGTGCCGCCCGTGGCGGAGGTGAGCAGGCGGTTGCGGTCGTAGGTGAGCGTCGTCGTGGTGCCCTTGAGGGTCTGGGAGACGACGTTGTTGTTCGCGTCGTGGAGGTAGGTCTCGGTGTCCGAGCTGGCGCCGGTCTTGGTGACCTGGGCGATCCTGTCGAGCGGGTCGTAGGTGTAGTCGGTGGTGGTGTTGAGGTACGCCGCATGGTTGTCGGCGTTCATCGTTGTGGCGACGTCTTGGGTCTTGTTGCCGTTCGGGTCGTAGCTGTAGGTGTGCTCGGAGACGATCGTCCCGTTCGGCTTCTTCTCCACCTGGTGCTGCAGGGACCCGTCGAGGAAGTAGTCCGCATCGACGGTGTTGCCGTTGCCCTTGGTCTCGATGTCCCGCTGACCACGGTTCGTGTAGGTGAACGTGGTCACCTTCGGCGACGTGTCGGTGGATGAGGCCTTGTCGGTGATCTTTGAGACCAGGTCGCGGGCGTCGTACTCGTACGTCGCGGACTCATCGTCGTGACCGCGGGTGGCTGGTTCGCCGTTCTCGTTGTAGGTGTAGATGGTGGTGTGCTTGACCGTCCCGGCGGCTTTTTCTTCGACCTTGGAGACCTGGTTGAGCCCGTCGTAGGTGACCGCGTAGGCGTCGATCTTGGTGCCGGGGCTGTTGTCGGTGATGTCGGTCAGGTTGCCGTTGGGGTCATAGCCGTAGGCGAAGTCGGTCTTTTCGTTGTCCGTGTCGCCGGAGTTGTCCCGCACCAGCTTGACCGCGTCCGCCAGCACGGTGCCGTTGGCGGCATCCGACAGGGTGACCTGCTGGCCGGTGCCGTCGCGTTTGAAGGTGTAGGACCCCAGGGAGACCCAGGTGCCGCCGCCGGTGCTCTGGTCGACGGTCTTGGCCATGGTGCCGCCGGAGCCGTCGCGCACGGTGTAGGAGGCGTTCGTGGCCGCCCCGGAGACACCGTCGGGGTACTTGACGAACACCTGGTAGGTGCCGTCTTCGGGGATGGTCAGGTTCCAGGCGAAGGAGTTCGCCCCGGTCCCGGCCGCGTGGGTGGCGTAGTCATACCCCTGGAACCCGGTCCCGGCCGAGGCGGAGGTCCATGCGGTGCCGGTGTAGCCGGCGTTCTGGATGTCGGAATCGTCGGCGAGGACGACCTGCTGCCCGACGGGTACGCCGTCGTCGGTGCGGCCCTTGAGCTTGCCGTCGGGGTAGTAGGTCCAGCCCATGGTGCGGGAGGAGGACCCGCCGGCCGAGGTGAGGGTGCGGGAGGTCTGCTGGCCGAGCTCGTTGTAGTCGTAGCTGGTGACGATGTCCCACGGGTCGGTACTGGTCTTGGTCCAGCCGTTGTCGAAGTACGAATAGGTGGTGTCGTTGCGGACCGTCTGGCCGTTCGACGGCGGCGCGCTGACCTTGGCGAGCCGGCCGGCGTCGTCGTAGCTGTAGATGGTGGCGTCGGCGTGGTTGTAGCGGGCGTCGTTCGGGTCGTACGGGGTGAGTTTCTCCTTGACTCGGTTCAGCTCGTCGTACTGCGTCTCCTGGACGAAGTCATCGGCCACGCCGGTGGTGGCCACCCCGCGCGGGGTGATGACCTTGGTCTGGTTGCCGACCTGGTCGTACTCGAACTGGGTGATGTTGTCGCTGCCGCTAGCGTGGGGGACCGTGACCTGGGTGGGCTTGCCGCGGGCGTCGAGCGTGGCGCTGGTCTTGGTGCCGTCCTGGTCGTAGGTGGCCACCGTCAGGCCATCGCGGTCGTAGTCCGCCGAGGTGGTCTTTCCGGCGGCGTCCGTGGTGGTCTTGACCCGGTGGTTCAGGTCGTAGGTGTACTTGGTGGTGTAGTCGGTGGTGTCGGCGGTGGCGTTCTTACGCGGGTCGATAACCGTGGTGACGTTGCCGACGTCGTCGTAGGCGTAGGTGAGCGTGTCGCCCTTGGCGTTGGTGACCGAGGTCTGTTCGTAGAGTTCGTCGTAGCCGTAGCTGGTGACGTAGTCGGTGGTATCGGTGGTGGTCAGCGTGCCGTTCGGCTGTGTGACCTTGGTGACGTTGCCGGCCTTGTCGTACTCATAGCTGGTCGTGCGCTGCGGCGATGTCGAAGTATCCGGCGGCACCGTGCTCGAGGTGACCTGGTCGGCTTCGTCGTAGATCGCGGTGGTCACGGCGCCGTTGGGGGCGGTGGACTTGATGACATTGTCGTTGGCGTCGTACTCCGGCGCGGGCGTGGTGATGACCACGCCCGCGGCCTTGGGCACGGTCTTGTTGGTGGGCCGGCCGAAGACGTCGTAGTTCTGGGTCGTGTCGTGCTGATACGGGTCGGTGACCGTCGTGACCTGCCCGCGCACGTCGTAGACGTACTTGGTGGACTTGTTCAGCGGGTCGGTGATGGTCTGCGGATAGCCGTTGGGGTCGTAGTCCAGGTATTGGGTGGCGTGGCCGTTGGCGTCGGTGGCCTTGCTCAGCTGCCCGTACCCGTCATAGGCGCTGGTGCTGGTGTAATCCCCGGCAGTGGAGGTGGCGTTGCCGTCCGGGTCGGTGACCGACGTCAGGTTCCCCAGCGAGTCGTAGCCGAAGGTGAACAGGCGGCCCTCGGGGCTCTGTTTGGAGATCAGGTCGGCGAAGTGGCCGCCCAGTCCGGTCTGGTAGCCGAACGTGGTACCTGCGGTGCTGTTCTTGTTCGCCTCGGCATCCTTGGAGCTGGTCGGATAGCCGGTCAGCGGGTCATAGGTCCAGGTGGAGACGGCGCCGTTGTCCTCCTCCAGGCGGGTGACGTTGTTGTCGGCGTCCCACCCGAGCTTGGTCACCTGGCTCTTTGCGTTCGTCAGCTGGGTCGGCCGCCCGTACCCGTCCATCACGTACGTCGATACGTGCGTCTGCGGGTCGGTAACGACCGCTTGGATGGTGGAACCGGAGGTGCCGTCGGGGTCGGTGTAGGCGAACCCGGTGTCGTAGCCGAGCCGGTCGGTGACGGTCTTCAAATTCCAGTGGAACTTCGGGTCATCCCCGGTCTGGGGGTAGTAGTAGTCGAGCTTGGTGTCATGGCCCCGCGGGTCGGTGACCTTCACCAGCTTGACGTTCTTGTTGCCCTGGGTGGCGTCGTAGGTGAACTTGAACGTCTTGGCCTGGGAGTCGCCTGCGCCGTCGACCATCTTGGCCATCAGGCCCTGGGTGGTGTAGGTGAAGGTGATCGTGCGGCCGGAGATGTCGGTGACCGATTTGACGTGGTCGATGATGTGCGGGTTCGTCAGGTTCGAATCGGAAACCTCGTTGCCCGCGTCATCGATGTAGGTGTAGTCGTCGCCCTTGGCGTAGTAGGTGAGGGTGAGCGACTGCCGGCCCGCCGGGTCGGTGATGTAGGTCAAAAACTTGATCGGCTTGTTGTTCGACTTACGGGCCGCGTACGTGTAGGTCTGGGTGTTGCCGTTCTTGTCGACGATCGCCGACAGGTACCCATCACAGTCGTAGAAGAACTGCGTACGATCCGGGCGGGTCATCACCCAGGCCCGGGATTCTTCGGTCTTGTTGTCGCACACAACCTGGCGTTGCAGGTAGTAGTGCACGCCGGCCGGCGCCTTCCACTCCCCCGCCCCGCCGTTGGCGGACGCGTCCCAGGTGAAGGTGTGGCTGGTGCCGTCCCCATCGGTCATCGTGACCGTGGTCGGATCGGGGTTGGGGTGGAAGTCCAGCGGCGACCCCAGCCTCGTGGGCGCGGCGGCCTGCAGCGACCAGCCCGACCCCATCGCCGAATCAGAGGTGTCCTGGGAGTTGTAGGCCATCCGGACGAAGGTGGAGATGCCGCGGCCGGGGTTGTTGATCGGGTTGTAGGACCAGACCGCGTTCCCGGCGTACAGGTTGTTCATCACGGTGGCGCCGGCACCGGTGTTCTTGCCCGCGTACTGGTAGAACTTCTCCAGCCCCAGCTGGTTCGAGGTCGGGTCCTCCACCGCGACGGCCTGGTCGAGGGATCCGATGCCGTTGGAGGCCGACAGCCATTGGCCGGTGGTCTTGTCGTACAGGTCCCAGTGCAGGACGTAGTCGGTGCGCTTGTTCCCCGAATCGGACTGGATCGGGGTCTTCAACTGGGCTGCGACGGTGACGGTGTCGCCGGGGACGATGTCCTTGGGCAGCGCCGTCTGCAGCTGGTTACCGCCGTTGGTGACGTCGGTGCCGTCGGGGAGGGTCCACCGGTAGGACAGGACGTAGTCGGCCTTGGTCCACGTCGTGGCGGTCGTGTCGGACAGATCGACGTTGATCGTGTACTGGTCACCGGGGATCATCCGCGACGGCGTGTACGGCGCGTAGTACGTCGAGTCGGTGCCGGTGTCCAGGTAGGTGACGAACAACTGCGGCCGCAGATCCGGCTCATCCGCCTCACGCGACAGGAAGGTCGTGTGTTCGGCCGGGCTGGTGTCATTCGCCAGCCGGAACAACACCCCATGATTCGTTGACGGCGTGGTGACCCAGGACTGGGCGAGTGAGGTGATGGGGAAGGTGCGCCGGGCCGGGTCGTTGGTGATCGGGCCGAAGCTTCCCGCGACCGTGCTGTTGTAGTCTCCGCCCGCCGTCGTCCAGGCCGTCGTCGATGTGGCGTTCTTCCACGTCGCGCTGGTCTCGCTGAAATCGCGGGTCAGGCCGTGCACGTCGTAGGTGGCTTGGGCGTTGCCGGTCATCCCGGCCGACCACAACGCCACCCGGCCATCCACGACCTTTGCGCTGGTGGGGATGTCGGTCATCGCGGGGAACTTGATGACCGAGTGGGTCACCCCGTAGGTGCCCGAGTCGTTGCCGACCGACAGCCACGCCTGCCCGGCCAGCTTGTCCTCATTCGTCGTCGACTGCGTCGACGACAACGTCGTGTCCGCGGAGGCCGGGTAGACCTTCACGGTGCGGCCGGCCTTGGGCAGCCGCACGATCTGCGTCGGCCCGGGGATGACCTGCCCGTCTTTGGTCTTGACCGCGACCATGTAGTAGTACAGGTTCCCGTACGGGTCGGCCGAGTCCGCTGGCGTCGGCGTCGCGGTGGTGTCGCTGAAGGCGGTGGTGTTCTTATCCACCGGCGCCACCAACGTGGCCGCTGACGGGGTGAAGTCCTGGTAGATGCTGCGGTGCACCTGGTACTCGACGATGTCATCCCCGCTGGAGCTGGACGGGTCGGTGTAGGTCGGCCAGGTCAGATCCGCACCTGTGGAGTGAATGGTGGTGGGCTCGTTGACCGCCACGCCGTTGCGGCCGTAGGTGATGACCAATTTCGGGTACTGCGCCGTCTCGCCGTTGTAGGCATAGACACTGCCCTCATACCGCGGCCCGCCCATCCCGAGCGTCGCCTCATCGGCGGCCTTGAGCACGAACCCGTAGTTGGGATTGGTGCCATCCACCCAGGACTGCACGATGTTACGGACCGCGAAGGAGTGCCAGTGACTGCCCTGATCCCCCGCCGGGCGGACCACACTGCCGTTCTTCGTCCAGCGGACCGCGTCCGCGATCACCGACGTCGACGACGACGCCGGGCCATCGCCCAGGACGACCTTTCCGGCTGACCCGGCCGCGAACGGGTGCGTGCCCAAGGACGCCCAGACTCCGTTCGTCCCGGACTGCTGATTCACCGCATACGACGCGGTCCCGCCGTTGTAGGTCACCGTGTACGGGGCGTTGGTCGCCCGGTCGTTCGCCGCGACGTAATGCGTCTCGACCTGGTAGTCGCCGCCTTCGGCGAGCGTCGGCCACCAGGTATAGGTGTCCCCGGTGACGTCGTCCTTGTTGTACAGGTAGTCACCGTTGTAGCCGTACTGCGCCAGCGTGCTCGTCGAGGCCGGCCAGGAACCCTTCGCCGCCGTGTGCCCCGACACGCCGTTGTCGACGTAGACCCGGTAATAGCCCAGCTCACCGACGTTGTTACTGGCGTTGCTCCAGTTCGCGGTCGTCTCATCCCAGGCTGTGGTGGCCCGGTGCGCCTCGATCGTCACGGCGGAGCTGTTGCTGGTGTGGGTCTGGTCGTAATACATCTGCAGATCCGCCGACAGGACGTGCGTGCCGGCCGGGATCCCGGTCATCGGGAACTTCACCAGCGACCGCGCCACACCCCCCGGCGTCGTGCCCACCGACAAGCGCCACGACGACTCATAATTCGAGGTCGGCGTGTCCGACTCGATCATCACGTCCTGGGAGTCTTCGGGCAGCGGCTGCAACACGACCGTCGGATCGATCACCACCGGGTAGACCCGCTTCGGGTCCTTCAGCCATTTCTGGTCGGCCGAGACGGTGATGTGCAGCAGGCCGGCCTTGGCGTCCCAGCGCATCGACTGGGACACCTTCGGGCTCCACGCCTTCCCATACGGAGAGGCCGCATCGTTCCGGGCGTCGGTCATGAACGGCCTGGGCATCACCAGCACCGGCGGGCCGTCGAACCCGCCTCGGTAGAACGCGATCGCCCCATCCGGCCGCTGCCAGGCCCGCAACCCCGCCGCCTGCACCGCGAACGACCACGACGCCACCATCGGGGCCTTGGCCAAGACGATGCTTTCCTTCAACGCGTTCGGCTGCACCGTGTAGGTCAGATCCGCCCCACCGGCGGCACCCGCGTAGGTGACGGTGTTGCGATCCGCCTTCGGCGTGACCGAACCCGCACCCTCGGGGCCGAACGTCAACGACGCGCCGCCACCGGCGTCGAACCGCACCAGCCGCCCGGCCTTCGACCCGAACAGGCTGCGGAAGCTGTTGGTGGCGTTGCCGTAGGAGAACCCGCCCGCATCACTCTTGGTGACCTGGGTGTCGATCGGTTTCCACCCGTGACCGGCCCGGTAGTTCACCTGCTGCGCGGAGATCTCCGCCTGAACCGAACCGTCCGAGAGCTTGTAGTACCGGGCGTTGGCGGTCCGCCGGCCCGTCAACTCCCCCACCCGCTTGGCCGGCGGCATCTTCCGTCCCTTCGGCACCGGCTCCTGGCGCGGAACCCCACCGACCTTCAGATCCCGCTGCTTGGGCGCCTTCTTGCCCTCGTGCAGGCCCCACAGCCGGTCCCACCAGTTCCGCTTGCTCGCCGGCTTCCAGTCCCCACCCGCCTGCGCCCCCGGCGGGCGTGCCGTCTCCGCCCGCGCGGGCAACGCCGGGGTCAACGCCACCACCAGCGTGAGGACCAGCACCCGCGCCGGCCAATTCCACCGTTTGATCCACAGCAACCGGCTCACCGACAAACTCCACTCTCGCCAAGGCAGGCGAAAACAGGCACGCCAAAATGACGCACCGGGATCCCGAATATGGAATAGGGTGAAAGATTGATAAGGGCTGACAGGTCAGAGGGGATGGCGTCGCTTCAACGCCGCCGGTTCACGTCGGACCACGAGCAGGCGGAACAGCCCTGACCACCAGACCCTCCCTGAGCGACCGAGCCGCGCGGGACAGGCCAGGCGGCGATCAACAAACGAACGGATCATCACCCGGCAGCAAAGAACCAGTCAAGACCAGTCAAAGCAGGCAAACAGGAGCGGGTGACCCCCTTTGGGAAAAGGCATAAAAATCCCCTGCTTAAAGCGCGCTGCCTCGACGGCATGTCACACCGTCGGGCAGTAATGGCAGGATCCGGCCAAACACCACCTCAGAGATCAACAGAGCGCGCGCAAGCCCATGCGATCCGTGACGGAATATCAGACGGACAGCGGCCACGAACGGCCACATCCGGCCCAGCCTCAACATCACAGCCGGTCCGCATCACATACCGAAAACCCGGTCACTCACCGGTTGCCCTCATCCGGCGGTCAGCGGGCACCTTCGACGGCACCCGCGACCGTGTGTTCGAGCCCTCTCATACCGAGCCTGAGCCGCCCTCGGGGAACGCCGGGCATGGGCGCATGCTGGCCGTAGCCGCACACCACACCTACCCGGGGGGCAATCATGGACACGAAAGGATCGATCTACAAGCAATGCGGGTGCCGCACCAGCGCGGGAACCCAACTCGGCCGACGATGCCCGAAGCTGCACCGACGGGGTCACGGGAGTTGGTACTACACCCTGGACATCCCCGCCGGGCTCAGCACCGGCCGCCGCCGCATCCGGCGAGGCGGCTTCCCCACCCGCGCAGCGGCCACCCAGGCACTGCAACAGCTGACCACGCCGGAATCAGGTGATCCGCATGGACGGTTGCTGAGCACGGGCAGTGGCTGCACATGTGGCTGACCAGCCGCATCTCACTACAACCATCGACGCTGCGCGGGTACGCCAGCCACGTCAACGACTACCTGTATCCCCACCTGGGCATCATCCCGCTGCGGGATCTTGACATCCGGGATCTGCAGCAGATGTTCACTGTGATCCTGCGTGGTAGCTCAGCGTCGGGGCGACCAGGGACCGCCGCCACCCTCAAACGCATCCACGCCACGTTGCGCACCGCGCTGAACGCCGCCGTCCGCGAACGACTCATCACCGACAACCCCGCCCGCTACGTCGAACTCCCGCCCGCCCGGCGCCCACACGCGGTGGTATGGATCGACGCTCAGATCACCCACTACCACCAGACCGGCATCCGCCCCGCCGTGGCGATCTGGACCGCCGCCCAAACCGCCCGTTTCCTCCACCACATCGCCGACCACCGCCTCTACGCCGCCTACCACCTCATCGCCCTGCGGCGTCTGCGCCGCGGCAAGGCCGCCGGACTGCGCTGGTGCGACCTGGGCGCCGCCACCGCCACCGCCATCGGCATCGGCATCAAGCCGAACTCGCCGCCCTGGCACCGACGGCGGCGGGTACGTGTTCACCAACACCTGCAGACGTCCGCTCGGTCCCGACGGCCTGTCGGTCAACTTCGCCGAACTTCTCGCCACCAGCGGGCTGCCTCCGGTCCGCCTGCATGACCTGCGGCACGGGGCGGCCAGCCTGGCCCTGCAGGCGGGTGCCGACCTGAAAGTCGTCCAGGACCAGCTCGGGCACTCCAGCATCGTGCTGACCGCCGACACCTACATCGCCGTCGTGCCCGAGATCGCCCGCAAAACCGCCGAAGACGTCGCCCGGCTCATCCTGAGCGCCGGACGCTACGCACCCGGAGCACACACACCACCCACGCCGCCCCGGCGCACGCCCGCTCGTCCGAATCAACATTCCGCGTGGCCGCGTCCTCGGCCCGTGCCGAGGCGGACGGACACCAACGCTACGGGGCCGACCATGCCAACCTGAGGGCGGGTCTGACCCCACCATGGCCTCACCGTGGCCCCACCACGAACACCACGACTCCGCCCAGGCAGGTGAAACCCCAGGTCAGGGCTGGTAGGGCGCCTGGGACTCGAACCCAGAACCTATGGATTAAAAGCGGCGAGCGCGTCGGTGGCCTTCACCGGGGACGCGCCCCGGTGAAGGGTGATGTCGAGCAAACACTAGGATCCGCTGGAAGACGGTGAGGCGGCGGCGCCCCCGGAACCGGCTGGGACTGTTTCGGAGCATGAAGCCGGTTCGGGAGGCGTCGCGGTCTATTTCGCCCGGGCGGCGTCGAAGCGGGCGGTGACGTCGGTCCAGTTGACCAGCGACCACAGCTTCTGCACGTAATCGGGCCGGACGTTTGCGTCGAACACCAGCAGCGGTGTGGTGTTCATCCCAACGTTGCCGTGGTGGTCATAGACCTGCTCGACCACCAAGCGACGGCTTAGCGGCTCCCACGTCAGCACACCCCACCCCAAGCCCTGCACCGTCGAGGTCGCACTCGACAGCTGCTTGGCGAAGGAGTCGAAGGAGCCGAAGTGCTCATCGATCGCCGCGACCTAGTCCGCCGGACGCCGTCGGGAAACCAGGAAGTCGTCGGACGGATCAAGGACCAGATCAACCGGGGTGGAGAGAAGATCGCCGCCACCGAGGTGGAGGAGCACCTCCTCATCCATCCGGCGATCACCGCGGCGGCACTGGTCGGCGCCCCGGACGCCCAGTGGGGCGAACGGTCGGTGGCCTTCCTGGTCTGCCAGGGTCAGGTACCCGGCACCCGGGAACTGGCCTCTTTTCTCAGCCAGCGCGGACTGGCCGCCTACAAGGCTCCCGACGACGTGATCGCAGTCGACCGGCTGCCGCTGACCGCGGTCGGCAAGATCGACAAGAACGCGTTGATCCAGTGATTGCCCCGGCTCTGACCTCTACCAGACGGACTGCCCGAAGGTCGTCCGCCGCAGCCGGGCCGGAGCCGCTTGGCCCGGGGGCCGCCGTGACCGTCCATGGGCGGTAGGTGCAGCAGCATCATGAACCGGGTGGTGCGCTCGACAAGGGTGCCGATCACGGAGCTGTCCAGTCCGAGGACGAGGTCACCTTCCCAGCGTCCGGGCACCGCGCGGTCCTCAGCCTCGGCGGGGCGTTGGCTGATCATCACTTCTTCGGCGACGAACTTCTTGCCGCGCTGGCGAGTACGGGCGCGCGGGACGCGCAACGCCCGCCCAGTGCGCAGGCAGGCGGTCAGTTCGCGCTGCAGCGCGCCGCGGCCGTGGACATACAGCACCTGGTAGATGGCCTCGTAGGAGATGCACATCGTCACGTCCTCGGGGAAGTCGACCCAGGGCCTGCCCGCGATCTGCTCCGGACTCCAGCAAGTCGCCCCCGCCGGTCCTTGCGGCGACCGTGACGCCGCCCGATCCAGCGCGTCGGCGGCCCGTCGATCGTGCTGCCGTCCAGGGCGGTGACCATGCCGGCGAGCCTGTCTTGAACGTAGTCCCGGAGCCAGTCGTTACAGGCGAGTTTGGCGGTCTTCGGCCGTCGGGCGCGCTGGTCGGCGTGCCATTCAGTTGTCGAGTCCAGCGGGTCGGGTGGCGTCCCAGTGGTTTTGGTTGCGATCAGGGTGATGTGGTGCTGCCCGTCTCCGAGATGTATGGCCGGGCAGGCTTCCGTCTCTTGCGCCACCGCATCCTTCTCCAATAGGCCATCCTCCGTTACCACCGGAAGTGCGACAGAGCCGTTAATTGGACAGACCCGGGCGAGCAGCCACCGTGGATCGTGCGGGCCGCCGATGGTGGTCATGCGTCGCGCAGTCGCAGTAGGAGTGCGGCGATCAGGAGGGATGCGGCTGCCCATGCGGTGAGGACGCCGAGGCCGGCCCAGGGGGCGATGGGTTGGGAGTGGGGGTTGGTGGTGGCTTGGATGGCGAGTCCGGCGGTCATGGGGGCGATTTGTTCAATGTGGCGCCGTAGTGGCTCAGTGAAGGCTTGGGCGAGGAGTGGGGGTAGGTAGAGCAGGCCGAGCACGACGGCGATGGATGGGGCGGTGTCGCGGATGGCGGTGGCGACGCCGAGGGCGAGGAGGGCGATTAGGACGAGGTAGCAGACACTGCCGGAGGCGGCGCGCAGGGTTGGGCTGTGGCTGATTGTGATGAGTGGGTAGCCGTGGGCTGGGTCGAGGCCGGCGTCTGGGAGCATGAGGCGGCCGACGAGCAGGCAGCCGGTGACGGCGAGGATGCCGGCGGCGAGGGCGAGTGCTGTCGTGGTGGCGGCTTTGGCGGTGAGGAGGATAAGGCGGTGCGGCATGGCGGCGAGGCTGACGCGGATCATGCCGGTGTCGTATTCCTCGGCGATGGTCAGGACAGCGAATACCGCGATGACTGCTTGGCCAAGGTAGATGCCGGCCAGGGCGAGCTTGGTGGGATCCTCCTGGCCACTTTGTGGGGAGACGTGGGTGGCGGCGGCGCTGCCGGCGCTGACCGCGATGGTCACGGCGACGGCTCCGGTGAGGAGCCAGGCGGTGCCGCCTGTGGTGCGCGTCTTGGTCCATTCGGCTCGTAGTGCTTCGATCATGCGTCTCTCCGGCGCAGTACGACGGCGGCGATGCCGAGGGCGAGCGCTGCCCATGCGGTGAGGACGCCGAGGCCGGCCCAGGGGGCGAGCGGGTAGTAGCCGTTGGCGAAGGTGTAGGGGTAGTCGACTTGCGCCGATCGGGGCAGGGCTTGCAGCACCGACAGGCCGGCGGCCGGGGTGAGGCGATACAGCCACTGCACGGCGCCACCGGAGCTGATTGAGCCGATGATCGAGGGTAGAACGAATACCACGATGCCCGTGGCGACCGCGGCGGCGCTCCTGCGTGTGATGGCGCCGACGGCAAGCACGGCGACAGCGGTGACGGTGGCCAGGGCTGCGGTGCCGGCGATGATGCGCACTACGGTGGAGGCGCTGGCCGGGAAGACGTAGGCGCCGTTCGCCTGCAGGATGCGCTCGCCGAGGGAGATGGCGACCGTCGCGGCCGCGGCTGCGGTCACGAAGGCGACCGCTCCGATGACGGCGGCCTTGGCCGCGAGCACGCGGCGCCGACCGGGGATGGCCGCAAAGGTGATGCGGATCAAGCCGCGACGGTATTCGGCGGTGATGAACATGGTCGCTACCACGATGATCACGATCAGCGCGACGGTGAGCCCGAAGGGCAGGCTGCTGGCGGCCGTGTCCGCGCCAAGAAGCCCTTGGACGACGGCGGGGGCGATGTCTCCGGAGCCGCTGATGACAAGGGAACTGTCGGCGCGTTGGTAGCTGCCGACTCGCAGCGTCGGGTAGAAGTCCTGCTGGCGGGCTCCGATGCTCTGACCGTGCCAGGCGTTGGGCGTGGTGTGGCCGTCGATGATGGTGTGGTCGAAGGTGGCGGTGGCGAGGGTGCGTGAGCCGCTGGCCGATGTCTGGAAGGAGACCGGCGAGGTGACGAACAGCCCGACGTGGACGGTGACCGGCAGCCCGGTCAGGTGCGCGGCGCCGATCCGAGTCCACGTGGTGCCGTTGGTCGAGTCGTAGCCGGTGAGGGTGTCGCCGGTGCGGGTCAGGCGCAGCCAGCGCGGTGAACTGGTGGACACCGGTCCGGACCGGCCGGGATTGTCGTGGCTGTAGTTGTACTGGAAACGGTCGCCGTGGCCGCCGGTGGCCATCACCGCGGCGTAGGCCGATCCTTGCCGGGTGCTCGGCCGCGCGAGGATCCCGGCCTTGGCCCAGGCCGCCAAACCGGGGCGGGTTTGCTGCGCCTGAGACGGGGCGACATTGGTCATGGCGGTCGAGATGACGCCGGTCAGCGAGGTGACCTGGGTGGTGATGGTGCCGTCGCCTGTCAGCTGTCGGCCGACGGTGTAGTAGCTGTCGGCGACCGCTTGGCCGTTCGGTCCGGTCGGCACGAAGGGATGACCGGCCTTGCAGTTGCCGGCGCCGGTGCAGAAGTCGGTGTGGGTACCGTTGGCGACCAAGTAGGCGAACATGATGCACAGCAGGGCGGCTATGACTGGGGCGATCACCCAGCCGCGGACCGTGCGAAACTTGGTCCACTCGGCCCGCAGTACGGCCGTGAAGCGCGTCCGCTCGGGTGTGCCGGCCGATAGCGGTGACGCGCTGGTCCTGGTCATCGCTGCGCTCCCTGTCCCGCCTCGGTCCGGAACTCCGCCTCGCCGCTGGTGAGTTGGAAGTAGACGTCCTCCAGCGTCGCCCGCTGGGTGGTGACCTCGGAAAAGACCACGCCCGACTGCCCAAGAGCTTCCACAACCTGGCGGGCCGCAAGCCCGGAGACGCTCAGGGTGCTGTCGTCGAGGATCGTCGTCGCGCCCCCGGCACGATGCAGCACCCGGGCCGCCTCGGCCGGCGTCGGTGTCTGCAGCAGAACCTGCTCACCGGCGGCGCGCGCGAGGAGCTCATCGATGCCGGCATCGGCGAGGACCTTGCCGCGGCCGATCACCACGATGTGGTCGGCGATGCCCTGCAGCTCGCTCATCAGGTGGCTGGAGACGAGCAGGGCCCGGCCCTCGGCGGCGAGGGTGCGCAGCAGCTTGCGCATCCAGACGATCCCCTCCGGGTCCATGCCGTTGAACGGCTCGTCCAAGATGACGACCGGTGGGTCGCCGAGCATCGCCGCCGCAATGCCGAGGCGTTGGCGCATGCCCAGCGAGAAGCCGCCCGCCCTGCGGCGGGCCGCCGCGGCGAGGCCGACCAGCTCGAGCACGGCGTCGACCCGGCCGGCTTTCAGGGCCTGGGAACGGGCCAGCCACAGCAGGTGGTTGCGGGCGGTGCGGCTGGGTTGGACAGCGGCGGCATCGATCAGAGCCCCGACGTGGCGCAGCGGGTTCCGCAAGTCCTGATAGGGGTGTCCACCGACCCTGACGCGGCCCTCGTCGGGAGCGTCGAGACCGAGGATCACCCGGATGGTGGTGGACTTCCCCGCCCCGTTCGGGCCGATGAAGCCGGTCACCTTGCCGGGCGGGGCGGTGAAGGTCACGCCGCCGAGGGCCAGTGTGGGCCCGAACCGTTTGCGTAGACCGGTGACTTCGATGACTGCGTCGTTCACGTGCTCGTCCGTCCTTGTCTTGACGATTGCGCTCGACGTAGATGTACGACACGCCCGGTGTCAGCCCGGTGTCGGCCACCGACACCGCGCTGACACCTGGGCCCTGGCATCGTTGCGGTGATGGGATCCCGCCCCCGACCCGAGCGGGCGTGGCCGCCACCTTGGGGCAGCGGAACGGAGAACGTTCGTGAGAGTGCTAGTCGTCGAGGATTTCGAAATCCTGGCCCGCTCGATCGGCACCGGCCTTCGCCGCGAGGGCATGGCGGTGGACGTGGTCCTCGACGGCAACGATGCGCTGGAGCATCTGGCGGTCACCCGCTACGACGTCGTGATCCTGGACCGGGACCTGCCCGGGGTCCACGGCGACGAGGTGTGCAAGAGCATCGTGGCCGAGCGCTGCGGAAGCCGCGTACTGATGCTCACCGCAGCGAGCACCGTCAAAGACCGCGTCGACGGCCTCGACCTGGGCGCCGACGACTACCTGCCCAAGCCGTTCGACTTCTCCGAACTCGTCGCCCGCGTCCGCGCCCTGGGCCGCCGCTCCACGCCGGCAACGCCACCCACACTGAGCGAAGCGGACCTCACGCTGGATCCGAGCCGCCGAGTCGCCTTCCGCGCCGGGCGGCCCTTGGAGCTCAGCCCGAAGGAGTTCTCCGTCCTCGAATGCCTCCTCGCCTCCGGCGGCCGGGTGATCTCCGCCGAAGAGCTCCTCGAACGGGTCTGGGACGAAGCGGCCGACCCCTTCACCACCGCGGTCAAGACGACGATCCGCCGGCTGCGCGTCAAGCTCGGCGACCCACCGGTCATCCACACCGTCCGCGAAGGCGGCTACCGAATCGGAGATCTATGATGCGCGTACGTGAGAAGGTCGTGTCCCGACTCCGCCGCAGGCGGAGGCCCATGCTCCGGGCACAGCTCACCTTGCTGTACTCAGGATTCTTCCTCGGCCTGCTCGCCGCCGTGCTCCTCGCCACCAACCTGCTATATGGCCACACGGCCGCGCGGGCCCCCGCGAACGCCAGCCCCGGCACCGACCGGGTCGGCGGAAGCCATCAGTTCGAATTTGCTCCAGCCGCCATCGGCTTGGCCACCGCGCTCGTCGCGCTCACCGGAGCCTGGTGGCTGGCGGGACGATTCCTGCGCCCCCTGCGCGCCATCAACACCACCGCCCAGGAGATCTCCGCCACGAACCTCAACCGCCGGCTCGACCTCGACGGCCCAAACGACGAACTCACCGACCTCGGCAAGACCCTCAACGACCTCTTCGCGCGACTCGAGGCCTCCTTCGAGGCCCAACGCCACTTCGTGGCTAACGCCTCACACGAACTGCGCACCCCCCTCGCAGGACAACGAACCCTCCTGCAAGTCGCCCTCGCCGACCCCGAGGCCAGCACCGAAGCCCTGCGGATGGCCTGCGAACAGGCTCTACAACTCGGCGATCAGCAAGAACGCCTGATCGAGGCGCTACTCACCCTGGCAACCAGCGAGCACGGCGTCGAACAGTGGGAGCCGGTCGATCTCGACCAGATCACCGAAACCGTCATCGCCGGCCGCAGACAACAAGCCGAACACCGCGGCATCACCATCGATGCCGCACTCGGCCCGGCACCGACCACGGGCGACCCCAGACTCATCGAGCGGCTGGTGACCAACCTCGTCGACAACGCACTGCGCCACAACACGCCCGGAGGACAAGTCGAGATCACCACGAACTTGGTCCGAGACAATGCCTACATCGCAGTCAGCAACAGCGGCCCGGCAATCTCCCCCGCCGAGGTCGAGCGACTCTTCCAGCCATTCCAACAGGTCAGCAGCCAACGCGCCCGCCACACCGACGGCCACGGACTCGGCCTCACCATCGTCCGCGCCATCGCCCACGCCCACAGCGCCGTGCTGACCGCACGACCCAACCTCAATGGAGGCCTGCACGTCGAAGTGACCTTCCACTGACCATGTGCTGCGTTGGCACCGCGACCTGATCTCGCGTCGGCACGCTGCCCTGTCCCAGCCCAGAGGGTGGGGCCGGCCGCCGACGGTGCGTTCGATCCGTGTCCTGGTGCTGCGCCTGATCCGGGAGAATTCCGGGTGGAATATCGCCGCGTGCACGGTGAACTGCTCGTTCTCGGGGTGAAGGTGGCCGCCTCGACGGTGTGGGAGATCCTCAAGGACGCTGGTATCGATCCCGCACCCGAACTTGCCTGCAGCACGTGGGCCGGTTTCCTGCGCTCCCAAGCAGATGCCCTGCTGGCGGTTCGACGCCGTGATGGCCGATGCGGAGATCAGGGTGGTGCTTACCGGTGTGCGGATGCCGAGGATGAACGCCATCAGCCGGCTTCGTTCGCGAGAACTGACCGCGGTCGTTCGTGAGTTCTGACCGCACTCGGCGGCTGGAGCGGTGTTGTCGCGGTGATGAGGAGCTCGTGACGGCCGCCTTCGAGCGGTGGCTCACCGCCCGGGGCTGGAGCACACGCCCGACCAACCCTTGGATCGACCCGGACATCATCGCTGTCCGTGGAACCCAGCCCGTGTCGTCGCCGGGTCGTGTGTGCGTGAACCAAAAAATGACTGTCATACCCGGAGCCGAGTTGATGCAAGTCCATCTTGGACGAGTCTGACCACCGGCGGAGTGACGGACGAACCGGCATAGATCGGCAGCGGGAGCACCCATCTAGCACAAGAGCAGCGGACTCTTAATCCGCGGGTTCGGGGGTCAAGTCCCTGGCGGCGCACCCGTCCTGACCTGGGCGTTCTCGGTTCCACCGGGAACGCCCAGTGTCTTTTTTGTGGTGGTTTGGCGACGGTGGTTGCTCCATGGTTGCTCGCGTGCCGTGATCTTGCTAAATCCAAACCCCAAACACCACCCAAACAGCGGGTACCGCCACGCCCAGCGCCCCCTCCAGCGAACCGGCAGCGGATCACACGCCGTCCGAGGCCGGCAGACGACCCAACGCGGCGCATCCACGTCCTCGGTGTTACTGCCAACCCGCCGCACCACTGTCGCGGGCCTGATCCACGAGTCACGGCAGCCATCTCCGGCCTGTTCAAGGCAGTCGCCGCGTCAGCAGAAGGCTGTAGATGCTTGCACGTCGTCGAGTGCTTGTCGCGCGATCTTGCTGAAGTCCTCGCCGGCGCTCGTCCGGCTCCAGCGTTCGAAGGCGATCGAGGAGGCGAGCGCGCCGAGTTCTGCGGCCACGCGAGCGGTCAGGTCGGGAACGCCGCGTCGTTTGAGCGCGTCGGCCATTGATGCGATGAGAGCGAGGTTCTTGAGCGCTTCGCGTTCCTGAAGTTCGGGATTGGCGGCGATCACCGCCTGTCTGCGGGCGATGAATTCGCGGCGTGCGGGCGTGAAGACCTCTCTGCCGGCCGCGTCCAGCGCGTGCGCGACCGCTTCGAGCGGGGTGGCGGCCGCCGGGGCTGCGGCTACCGCCTTAGCGAGCAGTTCGTCCATCGTGCCGCGGCCGAAGAGCACCTCTCGTTTGTCCTGGAAGTGCCGGAAGAAGGTGGTTTTTCCCAGTCCCGCGCGCTGTGCGATGTCGATCACAGTGGTGTTCTCGTAGCCGCGCTCGGCGAACAGGTCGAGGGCGGCCTGGGCGAGCCGTTCTGCTGCGTTCGGTTCCCAACGAGGCATAAGCAGAGTGTACGGGACTTGGTTCCGTAACGCCTGCTATGGTGATGGAACCAAGTCCCGTTACCCTTTGTGAGGAGTCGGCCAGTGAGCCGAGCTGTGATCTACGAAGCGTTCGGCGGCCCCGAAGTGCTGGAGCTGCAGGAGGTTCCCGAACCGCACGCCGGCCCGGGTGAGGTTCGCGTGCACGTGACGGCTGCCGGGCTGAACCCGATGGACTGGGGTATCGCCGCGCGGCCAGAGTCGGCGGCGCGGTTCGGCATCACCGTGCCGTCCGGCTTCGGGTCCGACCTTGCCGGCGTCATCGACGAGGTCGGCGACGGCGTCACGGGCTTTGCCGTGGGCGACCGCGTCTACGGCGGCGCCCTGGGCAGGGCGGTCGCCGACTTCGTGGTGGTCAGGCCCCCTGTCGATGCGCTCTGGCATACGCCGGAGGGCATCAGCGATGAGGTGGCGAGCACGCTTCCGGTGGCCGGCCTCACCGCCGCCGCCGCCCTGGCGGCGATCGGCCCGCGGCCCGGCGACACCGTCCTGATCGGGGGAGCCGCCGGCGGCGTGGGCGTGTTCGCCGTGCAGCTCGCCAGGCTCGCCGGCGCGACCGTGATCGGCACCGCCTCGCCGGGCACGTTCGAGTTTCTGCGGCAGGTGGGCGCCGAGCCGGTGGCCTACGGCGCCGGGCTGGCGGACCGGGTCCGGGCACTGGCGCCCGGCGGGGTGACCGCCGCGACCGACCTGTTCGGCACGGAGACGGCCGAGGCCGCGCTGGCGCTCGGCGTGGCGCCCGAGCGGATCTCCACGGTCGCCGCGGGCCCCAACCCTCCCGGCGGCGTACGCGCCACCGGCGCCATCGATGCGGCGACGGACGCCCTGGAGCAGATCACCGACGCGATCCTCGCCGGCGAACTCACCGTTCCCATCGCCGCGGCCTTCCCGGTCGAGAAGATCCGCGACGCCGTGACGCTGCAGGCCGGACGCCACGTCCACGGCAAAGTCGTGGTCACGCTGTGACCGCACCTGAAAGACCTCACGTGGAAGCGATGAAGGGATGACGACGATGAAGCGGATCCAGTACCACCAGTACGGCGGGCCGGAAGTCATGCGGCTCGAAGACTTCGAGCCGGCCCCGCTCGGCGCCGACGAGGTCCTTGTCCGTGTGCGCGCAGCCGCGGCCAACCCAATGGACTTCGGGATCCGCGCCGGCCGCATGAAGCACGTGACCGGTCGGCGCTTCCCGCGCGCGATGGGTCATGACTTCGCGGGCGTCGTCGAGGCGGTCGGCGACCGCGTCACCCGGCTACACGTCGGTGACGAAGTGCTCGGCGGGACGCCGATCAAGTCCGCAGGCGCGTTCGCCGACCTGGTCGTTGCCCAGGAGAAGGGCACCGTGGCCAAGCCCGAGAACCTCTCGTTCGAGGACGCCGCCGCGATCCCGACGGTCGGGATCACCGCCCAGCAGGCCTTGATCAGGAAGGGACGGCTGCAGCCGGGCCAGGCCGTGTTCGTTCACAGCTGCCTCGGCGGAGTTGGCCGCTCCGCCGTGCAGATCGCCCTCGCCCACCAGGCCACGGTCGCCGGTAGCTGCCGGGATACCGCCAGGTCCGAAGCACGCGAGCTCGGTCTCGACCCGGTCGTCGACTTCGACTTCGACCCCACCTCGCTCACAACAAGGTTCGACCTCGTCCTCGACGCTGCCGGCACGCTCCCGGTCAAAGCCGCGCGAACGATGCTCAAGCCCGGCGGCCGCATCATCAGCGTCCTCCCCACTCCGTTGAACCTCGCAAGAAGTGTCCTGCCCGGGCCGTTCCACGCCATGATCGCCCGACCGATCACCGAAGACCTCGAAGAGGTCACCCGAGCCGCCGGCCAGGGCGTCCTGCGGCTACCGATCGCCCGCACCGTCCCGCTCTCCCAGGCCATCCCAGCGCTCACCGAACTCGAGCAGAACGGCATGGCCAAGCGGGGCAAGCTGATCATCACGCCATGAACCTCGTCGGCGAGTTCAGCAGGCGAGCCCGCCCTGGGACAGGCGGCCACGATCCCGAGCATTACGCGAGGCCGGCCGAGGTGAGCGCATGAGCGGTCCACTGGCCGGCTTGCGCGTGCTGGACATCACATCGGTCATCATGGGCCCCTACGCCACAGCCCAGCTCGGCGACATGGGCGCGGACGTGATCAAGGTCGAGCTGCCGGCCGGGGACGTGGCCCGGCAGCTCGGCCCCTCTCGCAGCGCCGGGATGAGCGCCATCACGTTGAACCTGGGACGCAACAAGCGCAGCGCTGTGCTCGATGGCGGCGAGTCGGAGGATCACGAGCGCTTCGCTGAGCTCGTCGCCACGTGCGATGTGATCATCACGAATTTGCGACCCGGATCGCGGCGCCGTCTCAACCTGGGCTGGGATGAGGTTCACCAGGCCAATCCAGCGGCGATCCTCTGCACCGCACAAGCCTTCGCCAGCGAGTCAGAGAAGGGGGAGGAGCCCGCCTACGACGATGTGATTCAGGCCGTCTCCGGCATGTCGGACCTCTACCTGCGTGCGTTTGGAACGCCCCAGTTCTCACCGTCCGTCCTGGCCGACAAGATCTGCGGTCTAGTGATCGTCAGCTCTGTCCTCGCCGCGCTGCACAGTCGAGCGACCACGGGAGAAGGGCAATGGGTCGACGTGCCTATGGCCGACACGATGCTCGCCTTCAACCTGGTCGAGCATCTCGGTGGCCGATCTTTCGATCCCCCGGTAGGCGGAATCGGATGGAGCCGCACTCTCGTCCCGAATCGTGGGCCGCATCACGCCGCGGACGGGTGGATCTGCGTCATGCCCTACACCGACAAGAACTGGACCGACTTCTTCCGTACCGTCGGAAGGCCCGATCTCGCCGCGGACCCGCGTTTCTTCAACGGCACCGCCCGGCACGAGAACAACGCCGCTTTGCAGACCGAACTGGCCGGCCTGATCGCTCGGCGCACGGTGGGCGAATGGCTCGAAGACTGCCGACGCCTGGGAATCCCCGCGGAGCCGGTACTGGACCTCGACGAGATCGAACAGAACCCTTACTACGCCGCGCGCCACGCACTGATCGACGCCCGGCACCCTACCGAAGGCGACTACAAGGTCATTCGCTTCCCGGTCGACTTCTCCGCAACCCCCGTCACCGACTACCGGCCCGCGCCCCATATCGGGCCTCACGTCGCCACCGTCAGCTGGCTCGAGGACCGCCTGCCGCGGCAGGCGTCCCCTGCGGCACTGGCTCCGCTGCGCGGCGGGACGTGGCAGCACGCCGGCACCGAAGACCCGCTCCTATCCGCTCAGCCGCAAGGAGAACCTGATGAGCACCACCACCGTTGACGAGCAGCAGCGGCAGACGATCGAGCAGCAGTACGGTCCGCTCGGCCCGCACTCCGTCGAACTCATCGACGGAGTGATCGTCCCTGCCGACGACGGCTTCGAGCTCAAGGGCGTCCTGGCGCTCCCGGCAGGGGGCGACAAGGTACCTGCCGTGCTCATCCGCTCGCCCTACAACCCCGCCTCCTTCAGGCCCGAAGTGGCCGCGTTCTATATGGGCGAGGTGATCGCTTGGGCGTCCCACGGATATGCCTGCCTCGTGCAGACCACGCGCACCACCACTTCGTACTTCGACGAAGCCGCTGATGGCTCCGCGACCGTTCGCTGGATCGAGGAGCAGCCGTGGTTCGATGGACGCCTCGGCCTCACGGGCGCCAGCTACCACGCATTCAGCTCCTGGGCCACCGCTTCCACCCGGCCTGCCAGTCTTAAGGCGATCGCCACCGCGATGTACAGCACCGACCGGGTCAGCTCCTGGTATCCCGGCGGCGGCTTCGCTCTCGAACTGGCCCTCAGCTGGACCGTCATGCAGCAGGCCAACGGCGCCGAGGTCGGCGAGAACCCGTACAACCATCTGCCGCTCGACCAGGCGGACGTCGCTGCCACCGGGACCACCCTGGACTTCTACCAAGAGCGCCTGGCCCACGACGGCGACGACCCGCACTGGCAGGCCCTGAACTTCGCCGAGCTGCTGGACGACCCCCCGGCACCGATCCTGCACCTCGACGGCTGGTACGACTACCACCGCAGCTACTTCTGGCACGACTTCGAGCGCCTGAACCGGAACACCGGCGACGTGCCGTACCGCTTCGTCATCGGGCCGTGGCCGCACGCCGCCCTCGACCCGCGCATCTCCATGGCCGAGAAGCTCGCCTGGTTCGACACTCACGTGCGTGGCGACGGTACGGACCGTTTCGGCGCCCTGCGTTACTATCGCACCGGCGCCGACGCCGGCTGGCACGAGCTCGATACGTGGCACGAACCGGAGACCACCGTCTTCTACGCGAGCGCCGACGAGCAGTTGCTGGCCGCCCGCAGTGACCTGGCCGAGCGCATGGAATGGACTTACGACCCGTCAGATCCCACCCCGTCCGTCGGGTTCCTCACCATCGGCACCGGCGACGTCAGCGGCCTGTGGGACAGCGGCACCCTCGAACAACGAGCGGATGTGCGCGTCTTCACCAGCGCTCCTCTGCGGGAGCCGCTGGACCTGGCCGGCCACGCCTCCGCCGCCACGACTTTCCATTCGGACGCGCCTAGCGCCGACCTGTTCCTGCGGATCCTGGACGTCTACGAGAACGGGCAGGTGCAGAACGTCGCCGACGGCATTCTCCGCATCACAGATCCCGGCCTGGGCGAAGGCGTACCCGTCGAGGTCGACCTCGGCCCCATCGGCCATCGCTTCGCGGCCGGCCACCGCGTCCGTCTCCTGGTCGCCAGCGGCGCCCACCCCTACTACAACCGCAACCTCGGCAACGGAGAGCCGACCGCAACGGCCACCCGGATCCGCGTCGCTCATCAAGCGGTCGCCGTCGGCGGCGAAGACGGCCTGCGCATCACCTTCCCCCTGGCCCGTTGAGACGAACGACATCGTCAATCGACACCACGAGCATCCTTCCGATCAGGCGTGCCGGAGAATGCTGAACGCCGGCGGCCGCATCATCGACATCAAGCCCTCGACTGCGAAACTGTCGAGAAGCGCGTTCCCGGAGCCTTCCAGAGACTCGTCACCGAAGCCGTCCCCGGAAACATCGACGATGTCGCGCGAACTGCTGGGCAAGGAACCCTGAGGCTGCCGCCCATCGCTCGCCCCGTGCCGCTCGCGAAGGCCATCGAAGCGCTCACCGAACTCGAGCGCTTCTACACACCTGAAGGTGGCCAACTCGTCATCACCACCGAGTGACTACCGTGCGCTCACGTAACTCATGCCATTCAACGTGCGCGCCGAACGCCCAGGAAACGGCTCCGGCAGAGACGGAGCAGGAAACATATTGCACAAGGAGAGTAATTCAATGGAATTCAGTGGAAAGACAGCACTGATCACCGGATCCGGTGCCATCGGTGGGCTCGGGCACGCTGTGGCCAGGAACCTCGCGGCCGGCGGGGCCAACGTGGTCATCACGGGCACCGACGTGGAGCGCGGCGCGCGGGTCGTGGACGACGTCCAAGCCGGTATGGGCAGCTCCGCGGGTATCGTGCGCTTCGTCGCGGCCGACTTGGCCTACCCTGCCGCCGTCGAGCAGCTAGTCGAAGACGCCGGGGCAGTGAACATCTTCATCAATAACGCGAGTGTCGTGCCGTTGAGCCCGACCGCCGATCAGGACGCCGCGACCTATGACGCCGCCTTCACGGTCAACGTGCGTGCACCGTTCCTTCTGACCGCCCTTCTCGCACCGAAAATGGCCGCCAACGGCGGCGGTAGCATCGTTAACGTGAGTTCCACCGCGGCCCGCCTCGGCATGCCGCCCTTCGCCGTGTACGGCGCCACCAAGGCCGCGATCGAGTCGTTGACCCGCACCTGGGCGGCCGAGTTCGCCACATCGAACGTCCGCGTCAACGCCGTCGCCCCAGGCCCGATGCGTACTGCGAAGGTGGTGGGGGCCATGGGCCCCGCCCTGGACGACATAGGCATGACCACCGCGCTCAAGCGCACCGCCGACCCGGCCGAAGTCGCGCAGGTGATCGCCTTCCTCGCCAGCGACCAGGCCGGCTACGTGACCGGTGCGATCGTGGCTGCTGACGGCGGCCGAACCGCGATCTAATCAGTTGGTCGAGTCCTAACCTTGCGTGGTGCGGAAACCCGGTTTCGGGTCTCTGACCTGCGGTTCCTCTCGTTGGGCTATGCAGCGTTCCGGTACTCATTGATCAGGCCGGCAATGAGCGGCGAACCACTCGAGCACCCGCTCGGGACTGCGCTGGAAGTACTTGTAGCCGTCCCATCGGCTGGTCGTGTCGCGAATCCAGAACATCGACTTCTGCTCCGCGCCGATGGCCTCGAAGGCTTCCTCGAGGTCGTCGGGGCGAGTGATGCGGTCGTCGTGCACACCATAGGTGAGCGTCGGCATCGTGACCGACGGTGCCCAACGACTCGTCTTCCCGTCCCCCAACCGTACGCTCGCGATCGTGCCGACCCTGCGATCCACCTCGTCGGTCTTGTCCCCGAGGCCCATCGCCTCGAGGGTCACCTCCAGGAACGCCCGCGGAGAGAGCAGGAGCGGCGCGACCAGGCAGCTGATGCCGTCAAAGGCGCGGGGGGGGTGGGCGTGGACGGCTCGGAAGGTCGCGTTGGCGCCCATGCACCGAGCGAAGATGCCGAGCGTCATGTCGGCGAGATCCGGCCGAGAAATGCTGCCCTGCTTGGACGAACTTGAGGCACCTGCGCCGACTCCGCGACCGTGCCGTCAGCGAAGGCCGGCTCGGCGAGATCGAGGGGATCGACCTAACGCTGAGGTTACTGGCCGACAAGCGAAACCAGACCAATCGATTGACGAAGGTCACCGAGCGGGTCGACCTGGACGTCCCCACACGTGGGGTCGGCCAGAGACCTGGGAAGGTCGTCAACGGCGGCCGCGGGCCCTGCGTCCTGACCTCGCCCGCGAGCCGCTGCTCACGGTAGGACCGGCGTTCGACGAGCACGACGCGGCCGATGCGCTCGCGGTGACGACGCCCCCGTTATTCGGTCACGATCTGTTATCGAGCGCATGCTTCGAGCGGACGGGGCCGAGGGCGGCGGCGATGAGCGGGGCGGTGTGGTCGTACAGGAGCAGACGGCTGTGGGAGGGGTCCGCAGGGTCGTTGACGCCGTGGCAGGCGAAAGTGCGCGATCGAGCAGGTCGACAGCAGGCCCAAGGCATTGGCCTTGGTCGGCGCCGGCCGTGGAGGGAGATCATCAGCGGTCCGTCGGCCGGCCACACTCGATGTCGTGCGTTGTCTGACGAGGCATGTTGGGAGTGCGCAGAACCAACATCGAGGCCGCGCCTGGCCGAAGCTCGTTCTCGCTGATCCGTCGGCGCGCCCGAACGATCCCTGCGACCATCGCGATCAGAACCAGCGCGACTTCCAACGCCCCGTACGCGACAGTTGTCGGCTCGAGCCCGAACCGTTCGACGGCAAGCCCGGCAGCGAGCGCCGGCACACTGAATGCGAGGTAGCTGACGATGTACATCGTCGCGAACACTTCCCCTCGCTGGGCGACTGGCGCCGCCTCGCCGAGCGCGTTCACGGCGAACCGAAACGCCGCGCCGAAGCCGAACCCCGCGACCACCGACCCGACCACGTAGAGCGGCAACTCACTCATCAGCGTCGCCGCGATCGTGACCAGGACGCCGACGGTGAGAGTTCCATAGCCGAACCACTCGCGAAGTTGCGGCGGTACGACTGTCGAGCCAACGGCGCCTGATACCCCCGCGGTGAAGAACACTCCGAGCACGATGCCCACGACGAAATGACTGTGCACATCGAGGACGGTGCCGAGTACCGACGACCCGAGCGACAGATACAGTCCGGCGAGCGCCCACGTCGCGCCGATCGACGGAACCAGTGCGAAGAAGGCCGGCCGCGTGGCCGGCGGAAGCCCGGCGCTCGGCAGAAGCGACCGCCAGATCGATTCCCGCGATGTCGACGCAGGGCGAGCGCGTTCGGGAATCAACCAGACGAGCGCTGCAAGCACCAGATAGACGACGGCGAGGATCCAGAAGACGAGTTGGCGAGGGAGGGGCGCGAACTCCACCAGAGCACCGGCGAGGACCGCCCCGATCGCAATTCCCAGGGAAGGGACCGCGCTGCTGACGATCGAGCCGAGCCGTGGGCTCGGCGCCGAATCCATGATCATGGCCGTAAAGGTGCCGGTGGCGGCGCCGACGGCAAAACCCTGCGCGATTCGCGCAGCCATCAGGCCGCCGGAACCTCCGGCGATCGTGAAGAGCAGCATACCCAGCGCGAGAAGCACCAGGGCTCCAGAGGCGACAGGCCGACGCCCTACCCGGTCGGAGAGCGATCCGACGGTCAGCAAGGCGGCGAGCAACGCGAAGACATAGACGGCAAAGATGACCGTCAGCGTGAACGCGGAAAAGCCCCAGAGGCGCTGATAGACGGGATAGAGCGGCGACGGCGCTGAGGCGGCCGTCAGCGTGGCGGCGCCGGCGGCCCCGGCAACGAAGAACGAGACTGGGCGGTTGAGCACGAGACCTCCGTCGAAACGCAATGATCTTTGCTTTAACCACTGTACGACAGGATCTTGTTAAAGCAAACATCTTTGCGTACGATCGTGACGTGTCTAGCCGAGTAGCCGCGAGTCGCCCTGGCGGACGGAGCAGTCGGGTGCTGACCGCGATCTATACGTCGGTCGGCGAGCTCGTAGGCGAGGGTGCCGACAAGATCAGCTTCCCCATCATCGCCGAGCGGGCCGGGGTCAACCCGACGACGCTGTACCGGCGCTGGGACGACGTCAACGCACTCCTCGAGGAAGTCGCGGTCGCCGCCCTGACGGGAGACGGTGAGTCGGTACCCGACACCGGAACGCTCGAGCAGGACTTGACGGAGTGGGCGAACATCATCGCCCATGACATCACCCGTCCCGAGCGGGCCCGATATCTGCGCGCGATGGTGTCGGCCCGAGTCGAGATCGTTTCGAGCTGCCCGGTCACGGAGAAGCGGCGCGAGCAGGCGTCGGAGATGGTACGCCGTGCCCGCGAACGGGGAGAGACGACACCGACAGTCCAGCAGATCCTCGACCACATCATCGCGCCGCTGTATTACAACGTCGTATTCGCACTACAAGTCGATCATGAGTACGCACGGCGGCTGGTCCGCGATGTGCTGGCCATGGTCCGCTGAGCCGGTACCGGGCTCCGAACGTCTGACGCGCATTCACCACAAGTTCCGCCGGGCCGAAGGAACCGCAGGTCAGCGAGCAGATGAGTGGTAGGGCGCCTGTTTGATGGACCTCGGTACGGGAGGTCGAGGGTGGCCGTGCCGCTATCGGCTTGAGGCGTTGCCCCGCGTTCGGCCCTGCGCTTCGTGCGGCCGGCGCTGTGAGCCCTCGTCTCGGCAGGGCCGCCTCATAGAATCGGTTGCCGATATCGGTTCCGTCATCGTCCAGTGCCGGCGTGGGTGAGGGTGATCGTGGTGCGGGAGTTTCAGCGGGGTGCGGTGCGGCTGCACATCCTGCATCACGCGGCCGAACAAGAGATCCATGGCGCGTGGATGACGCGTGAGTTGGAGCGTCACGGTTACAAGATCAGTCCCGGCACGTTGTATCCGACGTTGCACCGGCTGAGGCCGACGGGCTGCTGAACGCCGAGGAACAGATCGTCGAGGGCCGCCGGCGGCGGGTCTACACCGCGACGGAGGCCGGACGCACGGCGCTCGCCGAGGACCGGGCCGCGCTGGCGGAACTGGCGCGTGAGGTCCTCGGCGACCGGACGTGAAGGTCTGCGGTCCTATTTCAGTGCCGGGGCGCGTGGACCTGGTCGAGGCCGGCGCGTAGGTCGCGGGCGAGGGCGGTGGCGTCTCCGGTCTTCCAGAAGTGCAGATAGAACAGGCGGGGCTGTTCGTACAGCAGGTGATTGTGCAGCTCGATGATGGTCATGCCGTGGGCCCGTAGGGCTTTGATCACCGGGTTGACCTGGCCCGCGGTCATGGTGAAGTCGCCGTTGACCGCGGCGCGCCCACCGCCGAGGGGCTGGAACATCAGCAGGGTCGAGGCCTCCATCAGGTACGGCAGCGTGATGTGGGCACGGGTATCGGTGATCTTCTGGACGACCGGGACGTGGTACTGCAGGACGCCGTTCTCGTTCTCGCTCTTGGCGCCGATGATGCGGTCGATGGCGGCGGCGTCCAGGTCGACCGGCGGCTCCTTCCCCTCCTCTTTCTGGGTGAGGGGGATGCCGGTCTCGGTGAGCGCGGTGTGCAGGGTGCGGGCGATCTGGACGGGGTCGCCCAGGGCCCAGTAGTGCATCCACCACAGGCGCGGCGTCTCGTCCTGAAGGTGCTTGTGCAGCGCGGTGATCTGCACGCCGCCGTGCTGCAGGGCGTCGGCGACCTTGGGCACCTCCTCGCCGGTAAGGGTGACCTCCCCGATCATGAGCGTTCTGCCGGGGGCGGTCTGGTGGAAGGAGGCTTCGGCGTTCAGTTCCATGCCTGGGTTCTCGGTCACGCCGGCGTTGACGACGTGCAGGTCGGTGCGGAGCCATTCGGCGGTGTGCACGTCACCGGCCTCGGTCTCCAGGGGCCGGCCGATGGCCCGGCCCACGGCGTTCCAGTCGACACCGCCGCCCTTTACCACGGCCGCGCCGCCGGTCATGACGAACGTCGTGGCCAGGGCGGCGGCGCCCGCCGCCAGCCGCGCGACACGATGCCGCCAGAGTGCGAAGTAGGCCATCGCAGGCCTCCAAAGAACATCGGTAGTCGACTGCGATGAGGCTGTGGGCGGGCGGCGGGAACCGCGGGGCTCCAGCCCCCGCCCACGAGCGATCGAGCGTTACCGGCTAGCTGATCCCGCATTGCTTCTTGCAGGTCGACTTGCAGTACGGTGACGGGCCGCCGGTTCTCTTATGACAGGCCAGGTCACAGCGGCGGAAGCAGGACGAGTCGCCGTCATGGCGCTGCGCCGACGACGGGCTGCAGACCTGACCGGTCGCGCGAATGGCGTTCCCCGGGTGCGCCGCCGTGCCGGCCGACGCGGCGACGGCGACGCCTGTGGTGCCGAGCAGCAGAGCGGGTACGGCCGCGACGGCGGTCAGCGCCGTCCGGATCGTGTGATGCCTCGTGGTTCCCACCGTCCTTCCCGATGGCTCACGATCGTGGTGTGTCGGTTTCGGTCATGGCCTAAGGGCGCGGCGCCCCACAGAATCGGCAGCTTGCCGATGAGCGACTCCCCCCAGCATGTCGATGACCGTGGGAATCGCCGCCGGCCAAGAACCCGGCCAGCAGCGCTGAACCGCAGGCGATCTCGACCACCCCGTCCAGGGCGGCGAAGAACCCGGCGCCGAAATACCGGCCTTGGCGAACCGCCCGGTCCCCAGCCGATCAGGGAACACGCACTTCTGGATGCCCCCGGAGAAGAACACCGCCCCGACGAACGAACGGATCAGCACTGTGGCGGCCGGCGCGCCGGTATCGGTCAGGCGCGCCCATCCCGGCCGCGGATCGCCCATCGCTCACCCCCGACGTGCGATGTATCGGATCCCGATATCGTCAGCCGTTCCCCGGACTCCGGTGCCGCAACCACTGATCGCTAATGCGCGCGGGTCGCGGCCGTCCGGCGCAGGGCGTAGGCGGCGGCGCCGACGGCCAGCACGGTGGCCCCGGTGATCACTGAGGTGAGCGGCAGGGCGAAGGCCAGGATCAGGCAGCCGATCAGCCCGACGGCGGGGACGAGTCGGGGCGGGCGGCCCTCGGCGGCGGTGAGGGTCGCCGCGGAGGCATTGGCGATGGCGTAGTAGACCAGCACTCCGAAGGAGGAGAACCCGATCGCCCCGCGCACGTCCACGAGACCCGCCACCACGGCCACCACCACCCCCACCGTCAACTCGGCCCGGTGCGGGACACCGAATCGCGGATGGACGGCGGCCAGGACGTGCGGCAGATGCCGGTCGCGGGCCATCGCCAGTGTCGTGCGTGAGACGCCCAGGATGAGCGCGAGCAGTGAGCCGATCGCGGCGACCGCCGCCCCGGCCCGCACGACCGGCACCAGACCGGGCGACCCCGCCGCGCGGACGACCTCGGCCAGCGGTGCGACCGCGCCACCCAGCCCGCTACCGCCCAGCACGCTCAACGTCGCCACCGCGACCGCCGCGTAAACGACCAGGGTGATGGCCAACGCCAGCGGGATCGCGCGGGGGATCGTCCGCTTCGGGTCGCGGACCTCCTCACCCAACGTGGCGATCCGCGCGTACCCGGCGAAGGCGAAGAACAGCAGACCCGCCGCCTGCAGCACCCCGCCGAACGATGCGCCCCCGCCTGCGTCCAGCCGGGCCGTCTCCGACGCATCGGAGGTCAGGGCGGCGACCACCACGGCGGCCAGCACCGCCAGCACCACGGTGACGATGATGCGGGTGAGCCAGGCCGACTTGTGCACCCCGGCGTAGTTCACCCCCGTCAACGCCACGACGGCCGCGACCGCCACCGCGTGCGCCTGCCCAGGCCAGACGTAAGACCCGACGGTCAGCGCCATCGCCGCGCACGAGGCCGTCTTACCGACCACGAATCCCCAGCCCGCCAGATAGCCCCAGAAGTCACCCAGGCGTTCGCGCCCGTAAACGTAGGTACCCCCCGATGCCGGATAGCGGGCCGCGAGCCGGGCCGAGGACGTGGCGTTGCAGTAGGCGACCACCGCGGCCACCCCCAGACCGACGAGCAGCCCGGACCCGGCCGCCCGCGCCGCCGGCGCGAGCGCCGCGAAGATCCCCGCACCGATCATCGACCCCAGGCCGATCACCACCGCGTCGAAGACCCCCAGCCGACGCTGCAGCTCACCCGGAACCCCGGTGGCGGTCGCTGCCTTGCCCATCAGCTCACCTCAGGGAGCGTCGCGTCTTACGTCATCCGATATCGAAAGACGATATGCGGCCCGGATGTCCTGGCACTGACCGCGCCCGGACGAGCAATCGAACTGTGCTGAGATCTGTTCGCTCATCTATCGGCTGGTCGATGAGCAAGATCGCCGGTGGGTGGTCGCTGGTCGGGAGGATCGGCCGCGGGTCGGATGGCCAGGAGTGCGGCGGCGGTCAGGGCGGCGAGGGCGGCGAGGCCGCCGGTGAGGGTGGTGGCGGCGGCCACGGTGGCAACGAGGACGGGGCCGCCCGCGTCGCCGAGTTCACGGCCGAGTTCGGCGGCGCCCATGGTCTGGCCGAGTCGTGCGGGCGGGCCGACGTGGGCCAGCGCGGCGAAGCCGAGCGGGGTGATCAACCCGGTTCCGGTTCCGATGAGGATCGCGGCGAGCAGGAGCCCGGCCAGGCCGGGCAGCGCCGGTGCGGCGAGCCCGGCGGCCGTGATCGCGAGTCCGGTACGGATGCCGGTGGCGGTGGTGATCCGGCCGTGGTCGAGGGCGGCTCCGGCCCGGGGCTGGACGAGGGCCGCGCAGGCCGCGAGGAGGGAGACGGCCGTGCCGGTGGCGATGGGGCCGAGGTGGGCGGCGGCTCCGGCGACCGGTAGGAAGCCGACGCCGACGGCGAGGGCCGCGGTGGCCAGCGCCAGTGCGGTGGTCGGTTTCAGGAAGCTTCCCTGGCCCAGCCGCCGTGCGAGGTCGAGCACGGTCTGCCGGGTCTTGGGCAATGGCGCCAGGGCGGGCACGGCAACGGCCGCCCAGATGGCGACGGCGGCGGCGAGTGCGGTCATGACGGTGAACAGCAGCGGCAGCCCGCCCAGCGCCACTAGGACGCTGCCGAGTAGCGGGCCGGCGGTGTATCCGATGCTCTTGTAGAAGCCATAGGAGCCGAACGCCCGACCATGTCGGGCGTTCGGGTTGAGGCGGGCGACCAGGGCGGAGGCAGCCGGGGAGAAGGCGGAGGCCGCCGCGCCCTGGCCGAGGCGGGCTGCCCACAGCAGCGCGGTGTCGTCGGCGAGGGCGAACAGCGCCGAGGCCGCGGCGAAGGCGAGCAGGCCGCCGAGCAGCACCGGGCGGGTGCCGACCTTGTCGGCCAGGGCGCCGAACACCGGTTTGAGGAGGACTTCCGCGGCGTCGTACAGGGCGAGCAGGCCGCCGAGGATGAGCAGGGAGTCGTGGTGGCCGATGGTGAAGCGGCCCAGGTTGGCCGCGACGCCGTGGGCGCCGAACGCGGTGGTGAACCCGGCCGCGTACAGCGGCCACAGCCGGGCGCGGCCCTGGTCGGGAGTGGTGGTCGGCACCGGCGGCCTCCCAGGGGTACGAGGTTGCGGCGGGATGGGCGGGTGCCGGTCAGGCGCCGGCGAGTTCGAGAAGCAGGTGCAGGTCGTGGGCTGCGGCGAACGCGCACAGGGCGCTGGAGCCGACCACGGCGGTGGCTCCGGCCAGCGGCAGCAGTGGCACGCCCAGCTGGGTGAAGGAGGTGGTGGGTTCGGCGAGCAGGGCGGCGACGCGACGCGGAACGGGCCCGGCGGTGGCCAGGGGGCCGCGCCGCCGCCCCAGCAGGCCGAGCACGGCGTCGGGCAGGCGCCGGCGAGCCGGGCGATGGGCGGTCGCCAGGGCCGCCTTGCCGACCGCGCGGGCGACCTGACGGCGGTCACCGCAGACGGTGGCGGCGCGCTCATCCGCCCAGCGTTCAACGGTGTAGGCGACCGCGGTGGCCACCGGCCGCAGCAGCGGATTGACCGCGGCGGCCAGGTGGGCGACGGCGACGAAGGCGTAGTGGTGGCAGGCCAGGTGGGCGCGTTCGTGCGCCAGCATGGCCTCCCTGTCCGCGGGGTCGAGGGCGTCGAGCATGCCGGTGGAGACCACGATGCGTCCGGGCAGGCCGGGCAGCGCGTACGCGTCGGGGGCGGCGTCGTCGACGACGACCAGTTGGCCGCGGCCGGGCAGGCAGGCGGCCTCGAAGGCGGCTGCGGCCAGCGCCCGCATCCGCCGCCACAGCATCCGCAGCCCCGCTCCCGCGGCGGCGGCCAGTACCGCGGCGGCCGCGACCGCCTCGATCGTGGAGACGGGGTCGCCTGCGCGTACGGTGGCCGCCGACCAGTGACCCACGTACGCCGCCAGGGGCAGGCGCACCACACCCGCAGCGGCCAGAACGCCCAGTGCCGCGCAGCTCAAGCCGGCCAGGGCCAGCGCGCTCGCGGTCAGCAGCCAGGTCGCAAGGCGTGGGTCGAGCCGGTCGGCCAGCGGCCGTGCGGCCGGCGCGGCGGACACGGGGAACAGCAGCGGCAGGTAGACCAGCAGGTGCATCACCACGTCGTTCACTCCTGATCCGGCAGTTCACCGAGGAGCTGCCGCAGCAGTTGCTCATCCCGGGCGGGCAGGTCTTCCACGAAGCGAGTGAGGACCGCCTCCCGGTCGGAGTCGGATTCCAGTACCTGCCGCATCCGCCGCGCGGTCAGCCCGGGGGTGTCGGCGACCGGCGCGTACGCGTAGGCGCGGCCCTGTTTGCCGCGCGTCAGCAGGCCTTTGTCGAACATCCGGGACAGCACGGTCACCACGGTGCTGTAGGACAGGTCGCCGCCCAGGCCCTGGAGCACCTCGCCGGGGGTGAGCGCCGCCGAGGAGGACTGCAGCAGACCGAGGACCTCGGCCTCCAGCGCGCCGCCCGGCCTGCGCTCGCCCGGAGCGTGTCCGGCGTTCACGAGTTGGCTCCCCTCCGTTCATCATCTACAGTCCTGTAGAACTTCTACCAGTATGTAGAAGTCGGTGCGTCGCCGAGTCTGTCACGTTGACCGGCCGCACCGCCCTTCGAACCTCCACAGACTCGTGAATCGCGAGCTCCCTTGGCCCGGTCCGCGGCCTTCCTCAGTTCCTGGAGATCGACCTCGATGACAGTCCACCCGGCACCTCTCGCCTTCGACGGCTCGCACCTCGACGGATCGCTGTTCACCGCGATCACCGACCTCGCCCGCGAAACCCGGTGGCTCAACGCACCGCTGGAGATGTGGACCAACGCCGGCCTCGGGGTGTTCGCGGTGCTCATGCTGGTCGGCTGGTGGAACGCCCGGCGCCGTGACACCCGCGCCATGACCCTCGCCCTGGCGGCGCCGGTCGCCGTGGCGGTGGCCTTCGCCATCGCGGAGGTCGCCAAGAAGCTGATCACCGAGGTGCGGCCGTGCTACTCGCTGCCGCACGACTACTTCGTGTCCTCCTGCCCCGTCCGCACCGACTACGCCTTCCCGAGCGGCCACGCCACCGTCGCCGCCGCCGCGGTGGCCGCGTTGTGGCTGCTCGACCGGCGTCTGTCCGCCGTCGCCGCGGCCTTCGCGGTCATCGAGTGCTTCACCCGCGTCTACCTCGGCGACCACTACCCCCACGACGTCATCGGCGCCGTCGTCCTGGCCCTGCCGGTCGCCTACCTCCTCAGCCGGGCGCTGGGCCGCATCGCCGTCCCCCTCGTCGCCCGCCTGCGCACCGGAGCCCTGGCACCGGTGCTGACCGCCGCGCCCGCCGGCGCCCACACCACCCGCTGAAACACGGTCGGGCTCGAAGGGAACTCCCGGCGGCCCATGACCGGCCGAGTTCGCCCGGTTCCTGGGCCGCTGGGCTACCCGGCCGTCGCCATCACTTCCTTCCTTGCGGCCGTGTGGGTGGCGGTGAGGTTGGTGAGCAGGGTCTCCCACTGCCGGGCGGTGGTGGCGAAGTCGTAGCGTGCGGCGGCCTGGTGAGCGGCCGCGCCCATGGCGTGGCGTCTGGCGGGGTCGTCGATGAGTTCGCCCAGGGCATCGGTGTCACCGGCCGGAACGAGGAGCTTCACGCGGAAGGCGCCTCCACCACACTGACCCGGTCTCACCCCTCACCGCGAAAACCGCCATCCTCACCCTGGCGACCATCGCGATCGCACTCGTGTGGACCGCCACACGACGCGCCCGCGCCCTTCACCGCGCCCGGCACACCAGCGCCCGGCTCGGCCCGCGAACCGGCCGCCTCGCCATCCTCGACCAACCCGCGATCGAAGCGTTCGCCGTCCCCGCCGGCTCGGTTGACCGGGTCGTCAGCAAACCATCTGCAGGGCAAACTGCCCTCCGCGGGTGACGCGCTGAAGATTGCCCTTCTCCCAGGTCGGCATGGCCCAGGACGCCGCCGGCGGCACGAAGTTCAACCAGTGGTTCATGTCCTCCCCGTTCGCCAAGATGGGCGTTCAGCGGGACGGCGGGGCCGAAAAGCCGAGCCGCCCGGCGATTACCGCTTGACCCGCAGAAATCGGATCACGGGAAGGTCGTCTCATCTACCACTCGCGTGGACGTCATCAACGGCGGCATCAGGCGGTATGGACCGGATGTGGACCTTCGCCTCTTCCCGGCAGCCCGTCTGTCGCCGAACGTGGTGGTGAGGCCGCGGTGTCCACCGATCGTGACGAGCGGTGAGACGAGGGCTGAGATGACACGGGACTGGAAATTCTGGATCGATCGCAACGGCACGTTCATCGATGTGGTCGGCAGGCGGCCCGACGGAATCCTCGTCGTGCGCAAGCCGCTCTCGGACGACGCCGAACGGTACCGGGACGCGATCGTCGCCGGGACCAGGGAACTGCTCGGCGTCCCGTCGGCACGAGCCTCTCGTCCGAGTACCCGGACGCCGTTGCGGCGGGCAACGTGGATACCTCACAGGCGGTCACCGGGGCGGTCTACGCCGCGCTCGGCGTCATGGCCGAACGCTGCGGAACCATGAACGATGTGATGCTCGGCGACGACCACCAGTACTACGAGATGGTGGCCGGTGGTTCCGGCGCCGGGGGCGGTTTCGACGGCGCTTCCGTCGCGCCGACTCGGATAACCAACTCCGGGCTCACCGATCCCAAGGTCCCGGATTGGCGCTACCCCGTACGTCTGGAGACCCTCGAGATTCGCCATGGCAGCGGTGACTCCGGGCACCGGCGAGGAGGAGACGGCGGCAGGCGAGGAATCCGCTTCCCGCAGCCGATGACCGTCATCACGCCCCCCGGTCACGAACGCGTCGCACCGTACGGTACGGCCGGCGGCGGACCCGGCGGAGTCGGCCGGCACTGGGTGGAACACGCGGACGGCTCCGTGACCATGACGCGGGGTTGCGACTGCCTACCGGTCGATGTCGGGGGCATCTTCGTCATCGAGACGCCGGACGATGCTGGCTAAGGCCCGGACCCGCCGTGAAGCCGAGCGTGGAAGGCCCGCATGGGAACCGCAGCCTCGGGCGGTCCCGTAACCGGTACGTCGACCTCCTGCGTGTCATCGCGGTGGTCCTGGTGGTACTCGGGCACTGGCTGGCGATATCGATCACATACCACGGCGGTCATCTGGAGGGACAGGACGTGATGGCGCGACTGTCGTGGACTGAGTGGCTTTCCCTGCCCTTCCAGGTGATGCCGGTCTTCTTCCTGGTGGGAGGCTTCGCCAACGCGGCGTCTTGGACCTCTCACCGTACTCGCGGCGAGAGTTGGGGCTGTTGGCTGTACGGGCGGGCCATCCGGCTCGTGGCGCCTACCACGGCGTACGTCCTGGTGGCCGTCGCCGTCGTCGCCGTCTGCCGTGCCGCCAAGGTCGACCCGGCCGTGCTCAGACGGGCGGGGTGGGCGGTGGCCCTCCATCTGTGGTTCCTGCCGATATACCTTGGCCTGCTGGCCGTGACGCCGGGGTTGCACGCCGCCCATCGGCGGTGGGGCCTTGGGGTGCCGGCCGTGCTCGCCCTCGGCGCCGCCGGGGTGAACACGGCGGTCCTGTTGTCCCATCCCCCACTGCTGGGATGGGCGGATTACCTGCTGGTGTGGGGGGTTGTGTACCAATTGGGCCTCGCGTGGCATCACGGCGCGCTCACCCGCACCAGGCGGCGGCCGCTGACACTGGCCGCCATGGGAATCACCGTCCTGGTGGGCCTCGTGTGGCTTGGCCCCTTCCCGGTGAGCATGGTCGGGGTTCCCGGCGCACGGATCAAGAACTCCGCACCGCCTTCGGTCGCTCTCCTCGCGTTCGCCATCGGCCAGGTGGGACTGCTGCTCGCCGCCGAACCGGCCATGACGCGCCTGTTGCGCCGGCCGCATCTGTGGCGGGCGGTGGCGCGGACGAACCGAATGGTCATGACGCTGTACCTCTGGCACATGGCCCCGGTGATCCTCGCGGCGGTCACCCTGTACCCCACCGGCCTGCTTCCACCAGCACCGATCGGGTCGTCGGCCTGGCTTCGTCAGCGCCTGATCTGGATGTTCGCGCTCACGGTCCTGTTCATTCCGATGGCCATGGCACTGCGCCCCGCGGAGCGCCTGACCCCCACGCGGCGAGGCCCGGACATCGGCTCACTCCGCCGGAAGTCGTGGCCCTTGCTCGCGACCGGGGTCGCGGCGGTCGGCTTCGCCTTGGCCAGGATCTCGGCACAGGGGTTCGCCCCGAGCGGCCGGCCCCTCCTTCCCGTACTCGCCGTCTACACCGCAGGGGTATTCCTGCTCATCACGGCAGGAAGAATGCGCACCCGGCCGGACCGGAGAATGCTGCCGACGACACGTGGGAACTGACCTCCAGGCGACAGGGCGGGCATGGTTCCCATCCTTTCCAAGGATCAGAGCCTCCACCGAGCGCGGGGCGGTTCACCCAGTATCGCCCGCTTTTGCCGCATGCGCCGACCGTGTGTCCTCGCCCTTGAACGCAGCGGGCCCGCTACCGTGACATCGAGGCGTCATGTCGATCGTGACGTTCGCTGCGACGTCTCCCGGCACGCCCCCCGATGACGGCCACCAGCCCGGGCCGTCCGGAGGCGGTCACGACTTTCGTCACCGGCCGGCCGGACGAACGGCCGGTGAGCGGGCGCAGGACCGATCGTTCGCGGCTGGCCGGCGCGGCGACCGGATCGGCATCCTCGGGGCCATGCGCACTGATCCGGGCGTCGGCAGCGCCCCCGACGTTCCCTCTATCGCCGCAACCGACGGCGGCCGGCCCACCGGTCCGATCGCGGGGGTTCTCGGTTCGTCTCCCGGCCGCAAGCGGAGGCGATCCGGTGCGGCGTCCATCGTGATCGGCCCGCACCGGCACCCTGACGTCGTCCGCTGGGTCGGCGTCGTCTGCGTCACCGCGCTGCTCTCGGTGACGTCATTCATTGCCGGGGCGCGCCGCGACGCGACCGCCGCCTCCCAGCCGATCGTGCACACCGCGTCCGGGCCGGTACGCGGGCTCGCGGCGGACGGGGTGCGACGCTTCCTCGGCATCCCGTACGCGGCGCCGCCGGTGGGCCCACTGCGCTGGCGGGCGCCACGGCCCGTCCACCCGTGGACAGCGCCGCGAGCCGCCACCACGGCGCCTCCCGCCTGTGTCCAGCCGCCCGGTGTGCCGGGTACGGCAAGCGAAGACTGCCTCTACCTCAACATCACCGCGCCGGACCGCCCGGCGGCCGGCCGGCCGAGGCCTGTCATGGTGTGGCTGCACGGCGGCGGGAACTTCCAGGGCGCCGCCGCCGCGTTCGATCCACTCCGGATGGCGGTGGACGGCGACGTGGTCGTCGTGACGGTCGGCTACCGGCTGGGCGTCTTCGGCTTCTTCGGCTACCCCGGCCTTCCCGGCTCAGGCACCTACGGCCTCCAGGACCAGCAGGCCGCGCTGCGATGGGTGCGGCGCAATGCCGCGGCGTTCGGCGGCGACCCGCGAAACGTCACGCTCTTCGGCGAGTCGGCCGGCGGCATCGACACGTGCGCGCAGCTGACCTCGCCGGGCGCTGCCGGATTGTTCGACCGCGCGATCCTGCAGAGCGGCTCGTGCTCCTTCCAGAACTGGATGATCTCCTATGGCCACACGACGCCCGCACCGTCGGCGGGCTCGGCGTGGCGACCGGTACGCCGGGTCCAAGCCGACGGCGCGGACGCCGCCGCGACGCTCGGTTGCCTGGCAGGTCCCGGGGCGCTCGACTGCCTGCGGCGGGTCCCCGCTGACCGGCTTCGGGACCGGACGACCGGCTTCAGCCTCCCCGCGTTCGGCACCGCGACGCTGCCGCACGACCCCGCACGGGCCATCGCGGACGGCGCGTTCCAGCACGTGCCGGTACTTTCGGGCAACACCCAGGACGAGTCCCGGTTCGTCACCGCGTACGCCGAACTGCCAGACCGGAAGATCACGCGCGACCGCTTCGACACGCTCATCGACCAGGCGTTCGGCGACCGGGCCGCCGCCGTCCGCCGCCACTATCCGCTCTCCGCGTACGAAAGCCCGGCGGTGGCGTGGGCGGCTGTGGACACCGACCGTGACATGGTCTGCCCGCAACTGCGGGACGGCCGGGCGATGGCGGGGCGGATACCGCTGTACTCCTACGAGTTCGCCGACCGTCAGGCTCCGCCGATCGCGCCGTTCCCGCCCGGATCGATGCCGCCGGGCGCCTCTCACGGATCCGAGCTGGCCTACCTCTTCGACGTCGCCGGCGAGCCGATCGACTGGAACGGCGACCCGGTGCCGCTGACGCCGGCCCAGTGGCGGCTCGCCGCCACCATGATCGGCTACTGGACGCGCTTTGCACGCACGGGTGACCCGAACGGGGGTTCCGCGCCGTCCTGGCCGTCCTTCCGCCCGTACGGCACGGCGTCGATCTCGCAGGCGCTGGCACCAGGCCGCGACGGCATCGTTCCGGTCGCGCTGGGCCGCGAGCACCAGTGCGCGTTCTGGGACCGCCTGGACCGGCGGACGGCGTAGGGACGCCCGTCGGCGCCGGCGGGCCGGAGCGGCCGTTCGGGCCGGGGCTCAACCCCGGCCCGGGCGGGCGGCCCGAAGGGCGAGCTGGGTCCGGTTCTGGCAGTTCAGCTTCGTCATGAGTCGCGATACATGGCCCTTGACCGTTCCCTCGCTCAGGTACAGCCGGTCGGCGATGTCGGCGTTCGACAGACCCTCGGCGACGAGCGTCAGGACCTGGGCCTCCCGCTCGGCCAGGGCGTCGAGTTCGGGATCGCCCGCCGGGTCGGCGGCGGCCGCGGCGGCGCCGCGCTCGCGCAGCCGCCGCAACGCCGCAGGGGACAGCACCGAAGCGCCGGCGGCTGCGGCCACCACCAGTGGGACGAGCCGGTCAGGCGGCGTGGTCTTGAGAAGGAAGCCGCTCGCGCCCGCGTCGAGCGCGGCCAGCAGGTGCTCGTCGGTGTCGAACGTCGTCATCACGACGACGGCGGGCGGCTCGGGCAGCGACCGAATCTCGGCGGTCGCGGTGACGCCGTCGACACCCGGCATCCGGAGATCCATCAGCACGACGTCGGGCCGCATTCGTACGGCCGCCTCGACACCGGCCGCGCCGTCGTAGGCGACATCGTCGACGACGACCTGGCCTGTCGCGGCGAGGATGGAGCGCAGGAAGGCGCACACCATCGGCTCGTCGTCGACCACGACGACGTGAACGGGGGCAGCCGTTGGGCGGGCCGCCGCGCCGGAATCGTTCACGTGATGTCCTGTCCCTCGGCTGCGGGGCCGCCGTCCAGCGGCAGGCACGCGCGCAGAGTGTAGCCGCCGCCGGTGGCGGGGCCATGCTCACAGCGACCGCCGAGCAGCGTGACCCGCCGCCGTACGCCGTCGAGCCCGCGCCCGGTATTCGGCGACGCGGTTACCGGAGTCACCGGGGCAGGGCCGTTGCGCACCGTCACGTCGACGGCGTTCGCGGTGACGGCGACCGCTACGTCGGCCGCGGCTCCCGGCGCGTGCCGGCGCACGTTGGTCAATCCCTCCTGCACGACGCGGTGGACGGCGCGGGCCGCGACCGGAGGAACCTCGCCGTCTTCGCCCGTCCACGCCAGGTCGACGACCTGTCCTGCGGCGCGGGCGTCTTCGACGAGCGCGTCCAGCATCGTCCTCAGCTGCGGCTCCTGCGGCGGGGTGTGCGCAGCGCGGACGGCGTGCCCGGCCACGGCGGCCGCACCCGGGTCGGTGAGCAGATCGAGCAGGCGGCGCAGTTCGGTGAGGCCATCGGCGCCGAGCCGGCTCATCCGTTCCGCCGCCGACCGCGTGCGTGCATCGGCCGTGCCGCCGGCCAGCGCGTTGGCGTGGAGCACCAGCAGCGTGAGGACGTGCCCGAGGGCGTCGTGGACCTCGACCGCCAGGCGGCGCCGCTCATCGGCCCGGGCCTCGCGTGCAATGGCCGCCCGCTCCTGCACGAGGGCGGCGACCCGGTCGCGACGCGCGCGACGCAGGCGGCCACGCAGACTGACGCACACCCCGCCGAGCACCGGGACCGCGGCGCTCAAGGCCGCCGTGAACGGCGACCCGCCGCCGGACGCCGCCTGCGCCGCGACCGCGACGACGTAGCCACAGACGAGGACGGCGGACAGCTGGTACTGCCACGGGGCGCGGGCCCTTTCGACCACGCGGACGGTCGCCCACGCCAGCGCCAGCGGAACCCACGGCACGCCCTGCGCGGCGACCAGCAAGCGCCAGGGCGACGCGACCACGACCAGCGACGCTGCCACGAGCACGACCGCGGCCATGCCGACGTGCGGACGCGAGCCGGACCCTGCCAGCACGGCCGTCGCCACGAGCTGCGTTGCCAGCCCGGCAAGCATCGCCGGCGCCAGCGCCGCGAACGGATGCGGCAGCACCGCCAGACCGAACAGGGCACCGGCAACGGCGACGATGGCGGTCAGCACGGTCACGAACCGGTCGCGGCGGCGGTGTGGCCAGACGGAGCGGCGGCCCGCCGTCACAGCGAACCGGACACCCGTCGTGAGCACCCCGCAACGTTAGCCGACCGGCGACGTCGCCCGGTCCCGGGCGGCTCAGGGCCTTGACCTTCGGCTCGGCGGATCGCGACTTTCGGCTTGGGTCCCGGTCGAAGGTCTCAGCCGAGATCGCAGGACCGGACGTCCGTTGCTGTCGCGGCGCGCTCGCTCACGGCCAGACTGGTGCCCCTACCGGGCGTGGTCACCGCCGGTCACGTACGGGGTACGAGCCCCACGATCTCGTCGCCAAGGAGTCGACTCATGCGCACACCTTCCCGCCGCGCGCGGATCATCGCTCTCGGAGTGGGAGCCTCCCTTATCGGCGGCGGCGTCGCGGGCGTCGCCGCCGACGGCCTGCTGGTCAGCAGGGTCTGCGGCGGGCTGGCGATCGTCGCCGGCCTGTACTTCCTGCGACTCGCCCGTTCCCACCCCGGTCCCCGTTCTCGGCATCCTCTTTACAGATCCTTCAGCAGGTCCCGCGTCGGCTCGCCGAGGCGTCGGCGGTACTCCGGGTCGTAGGCCTCCTCGGATGCTCGCGCCTCCTTGTCTATTTCGAAGTAGCGTCCGGTGACGTCGGCGAGTTCGGGCGCGTCCACCAGGCGCCGAGTGGCCGCCACTCCCGTTTCCAGGGAGTCGACGACCTCCATGCCGGATCGCTCGGACATGGCCGTCGGCATGAACAACGCCGGATGCAGGCTGTTCACTGTGACACCGGTTCCCACGAGCTCTTCGGCGAGGTCGTACGTGTGGCTGATGAGGGCGAGCTTGGACCGGCGGTAGGCGGCGACGTCGGTGTATCCGCGTTCCTGGTGCGGGTCGTCGAAATCGATCGGCTGTTGACCGACCGAGGCGATGTCGACGATCCGCGAGGGGGCGCCCCGGCGTAGTAGCGGCAGGAGCTTGCAAGTGAGCAGCACGGGTGCGAGGTAGTTGACTGCCAGGCGCAGTTCGTAGCCGTCCGCCGGCAACTCTCGTGTAGTGCCGTTGGCGTGAAATCCGACACCCGCGTTGTTGACGAGCACGTCCAACCGGTCGTACGAGCCGGCGATCTCGGCGGCGAGAGAGCCGACCTCGGCGAGTGATGGGAAATCCGCTCGGAACGTCTCGCCACCGGTCGCGTCGGCGACGCCTGACCTGCCTTCATGGCGACCGCCCAGCCCTCCCCAGTGGCCGCGCCTGTCGGCGTATTCGCCCGCAACACGGTATGGCGAATATCGGCCGGCCTGCTGGAAGCGCAGGCGTACCGGGCCACCGCGGCCGCCCGGCGGCACGACTCCGGCCATCCGTCGGCTCGACTTCCTCAACTGCGCTGCTCCGGCCGCTCGACCGCCGGCCTTGGCCCGGCGGTCGAGGACATGGCGGGCGGCTCAGCGCGGCTGCCCGTTCGGATGCAGAACGACCTTCGTCCAGCCGGGGTCCCGGTGGTCGAAGTGCTCATAGCCCTCCGGTGCCTCCGCCAGCGGGAGCTCGTGCGAGACGACCCACGACGGCCGGGCCCGGCCCGTACGGATGAGGCGCATGAGTTCGCGGTTGTAGGCCTTGACGTTGCACTGGCCGTTTCCGATGCTCTGGCCCTTGAACCAGAACAGGCCATAGTCGAAGGCGACCTCCCCCTCCTTGTAGAGCGGGTCGGGGCTCTTCGGGTCCTGCGGCAGGTACACGCCGACGACGCCGATGGAGCCGGCGAAGCGTACGGACCTGACCAGATTGTTCAGCGTCAGGTTCGGGTGCTCATGTCCCGCCGGGTCATGTGCCTGGTAGCCGACGCACTCGCAGCCACGGTCGGCGCCCATGCCGTCGGTCTGGTCGATGATCGCATCGACGGGCGCCACCTTCGAGTCGTCGATCGCGATGGCGCCGATCTCCTCGGCGAGCTTGAGCCGGTCCGGATGCCGGTCGACGACGAAGACCTTGCTCGCGCTCTTGAGCGTCGATGACAGGGCCGCCATCAGGCCGACCGGCCCGGCACCGTAGATGGCGACCGTCTCGCCGGCCCGTACGCGGGCGAGCTCGGTGGCGTGCCAGCCCGTCGGGAAGATGTCGGCCAGCATGACGTAGTCCGTCTGCCGCTCCTCCGCCTCCGGCGGCAGGATGAGGCAGTTGAAGTCGGCGTAGGGAACGCGGAGCAGTTCGGCCTGGCCGCCGTTGTAGGGCCCCATGTCCGCGAAGCCGTACGCGGCCCCCGCTACATTCGGATCCGGGTTCGCGATGAGGCAGAAGGCGGTGAGCCCCTTCTCACAGTTCTCGCAGAAACCACAGCTGACGTTGAAGGGCATGCACACCAGATCGCCGACCTTGACCCGGTCCACGGCCTCGCCGACCTCCACCACCTCGCCGAGGTTCTCATGGCCGAGCACGCGACCAGTCTCCAGGTCCGTACGGCCCTCGTACATGTGCAGGTCCGAACCGCAGATGTTGGTCGTGGTGATCCTCACCAGCGCGTCTGTGGCCCGTTCGATCCTCGCGTCCGGCACCTCCTCGACCCCGACCGTACGCGGTCCCTCGTAGACAACGGCTCTCATGGCGAATACCTCGATCTAGTCGATCAATGGAATATCGGCCGCCAAGTAATGTCGCCGACTGTCGGCGACCCCCGACAATCATCCCTACGCCTGCCGGAAATAGTAATATCCGCAGGCAAGTCCCCTATTTCGAGTTTCCCACCTCTCGTACCGGTGTCAATGTAGACGAGAAAGCTTTACTCTTCGGCATGGCCCCGGTGATCGGTTCGTGCCTCGGCGGCGAGCCCACGGGCGGCGGCGTGCGCCCTGTTCACCGCGATGAGCAGGACCCTGGCCAGAGGGACGGCGTACGTCGGATCGCGAACAGATTTCCCGCCTGGCGAACGCCGCGGAGGTTCCCCGCGAGCGAAACGGCGATCGCCGCCCGGCCCGAGGACCGGCGAGTACGGCCGGACCGCAGGGGACCGCGGACGCGATCGCATCGACGCCGGACGCGATCGACACCGCAACGGCGAGCACATGGCGGCCATCAGTCCGGCGCCCGCCGCCAGTCCCCGGCGAGGTCCGAGGTTGTCGCCGGCCACGACGTACGACCCGGCCCCCTGGGGGTAGGCGGTGATTGTCTGCCGAGAGGACAACGCGACCGTGATCGCCAGGAGGGTCGGCACCAGAGTGAGCGGAAGGGGACAGGCGCAGCGCCGACCGCGCTGCCCGCCGGCGTCAGGACGCTCAGCACCGCCTCCGCCCCACAGGCGACGGAGGACAGCAGATCGGAGGACAGCACCGGCAGCGCGACCAGCTTGCGCATTCGTTCATGCGCGACCGCTGTGGTCTGCAGCGGCGACCCGATACCAGCCTTTATTGCTCTTACCAACGCCAATCCGAGACGGGAATCAGGCATGATTTCCGTCTCAGTCGTCAGGAGTTCGTCCGACACTGCCGTGCGGAACATCTGAATTGGAGCAAAGCGCCTAAATCTCGTTGGAGCCGGCTCATCGCGGAAGTAGCCGAGCACCGGATCGACCGGCAGCACCTGGTCCGCGTGCCGTCCGGCGAGCAGATGCCCAGCGCCGGCCGCCACCGGGCGGCACCCGGTTCCCCGGTTCTCCACCTCCCTGTTCCTCGCGAGCTGCCATCGACGCGGCCGAAGCCGCCATGCGTCGCGCGGTCACCCTCCGCCGGGCCGGCCGGTCACCGTCGCGCGGCTGAGTTCCCCGAGTCGCTCGGCATCAGCGATCAGCCCGTACACCATGTCGCGCGTGCCTGCAGCACCCGCAGGCTCCGCCGAAGTTGGATCGGGGGCGATGCGGTCGACGAGTCCGGCCCGGCGCCGGCCGGGCGGCTCCGGCGAACGTTGATCGCGGATGCCGACGTCGGCCTGCAGCATTGCCGAACCCAGGTAGGAAAGGGCGAGAACCTCGTCGGCGCCCTGGTCAAGATGGTCGGCGACTTCACGCGCGGCGGTAGCGATGACACCGACCGGGACGGCGGCGAAGGACGCCGGCGATGTCAGGCGATCTCGTAGCCGCCGCGCGGCTCTGCCCGTCTCCCCGATGCGCGAGATCTGTTCGTCGGGTGACGCGGCCTTCCGCCTGAGCATGGTGCCGGCCGCTTCGAGCGTGGCGGCGGCCGACGCCGCCTTCCGGTCCGCGCCGCGGATCCGGGCCTCGCGTCCCCTGGACGGTTCGGCGACCGCACGCGCGAGAACGGCATGGGTGTGCAGCAGCCGGGCCAGCCGCTCGGCCATCCGCCGCTGGATCCCCGCCGGAAACAGCAGGTGTGCGAAGAGCAGCGCGAGCAGGGCGCCCGCGAGACTGAGTACGACGCGCAGGATCCCGGCCCGCCAGTTCAGCGGCGCGGTGAAGTCGATGAGGAGCATGGTCATCGGCGTGCCGAGCGCGATCCAATAGCCCGTGTTCACCGGTTTGAGCGTGAACCCGAGCGCGCCGCTGATGAAGATCAGGGCGAGGAGGGTGATCCGCCCGGGCGCGAGTGCCAGCGCAACGGCGGCGGCTGTGGCGCCGACCGTGGTGCCGACGGCCTGCTGCAGGACCATCCGCACCGTGTCGGTGTACGAGTCGCGCAGGCTGAACAGTACGGTGACGATCAGCCAGTGCGGGTGAGACAGGTGCAGTCCGACGGCCAGGATCATGGTCAGCGCCAGCGCCGTACCCACGCGTGCGGCATGCCGGAACCGGGGGGAGCGGGTCCTGACCGCTTCGACGCACCGGGCCCACCAGGCACGGATTCCGGGCAGTCGTCGCCCGGCGGTGCGCCGCTCTTGCGCTAGGACCCGGCACACCGTGTCGGCCGACGCATTCATCCGGCCGATGATCCGGTCGGCGTGGAGGCGCAGCGCGACGATAGGCGGGCCGGGCCGCCCGGCGATATCCTGGCTGTGGCGTTCGCCCAACCGGCCCGTCGGAACCGAGCCCGCCGCCACGGTGTCGGGCGGCACGTCCGTGTCCGTCTCGATCGCCATGCCGAACGTGCGCAAACGGTCGGCGACGGCGGTGAGGGCACCCCCGAATTCGGCCTGCCAATCCGTTGGATACGGCCGACTTTCCAGGCGCAGCGCACCCAGGACGGCTGCCTCGCCCATCACCTGATCGATCGCCGCAATGAGCCGAGCCGGTCGCCGTTGTTCCTCAAAGCCGCCCGAGCGGTAAAGGCCGTAGGCGATCCGGGCGGAATGAAGGTCCGAATAAGCCGTGGCGCACCGACGAGACCACCCGCCCGGGTCCAGGGCAGGGCCCGCCAGATCGTCGAGCGTGTCGGCGACCGAACATGCGGCAGCGGCGATACCGGCGCGCAGCGGCCGGAGCCTCCGTACGACCCACGGCGCCAGCAGCAGCACACAGATCCACACACCGCCCAGCGTCTCCAGCAGTCCGTTGTACAGCACCGGGCTGGTCGCCGGTCGCAGCGCGGCGACCAGCGTGCACAGCGCCGCCATCGGTCCCAGCTCGGGGATCGCCGCGCCGAACGCTGCGACCGCGGATGTGACCACCACCACCAGCCAGTCATGGCCGCTGACCAGGCCGCCGAGCCAGGAGAACAGCGTCACGACGGCGACCCTGATGATCATCGAGCGGGCACGGGCGCCCTGGGGCCCCTGCGGTGCGATGACCCCGACATAGAAGGCCCCCAGGGCGACGAGCCGGCTTTCGTCGACACGCCCGGTGATCAGGCCCGCCACCAGCGGGACACACACGCCGGCCGCGGTCACCAGCCCATAGACCGGCGCCGCACCGCCCTCGAACGTGGCGAACGCCCGGCGCAGCCACAACAGCGATGACACGGTCTGCTCCCCCGGCGACGTGGCACGGTCTCCGCCCCTTACCCCACGTCGTTCACGCCTACCCACCACGGTGCGGGAGCTGCGGTCGGCTAAGGCACATGGCCCGCGTGGCCGTGGGCCTGAAGCCTCGAGGTCCCGCCTGGGTGAAGGACACAAGCCCGCCCGCCTCCTGACGACAGGTGGGGTGATTACGGTGGGTGTATGAGCACATCGGTGGGACTGGCCGGCGCGGGCCGCTCGGCGGCCGAGTTGTACGCGCCCTCGCTGGCGTCCGCCCCGGCGATCCGGTTCGCGGGCGTGTGGTCGAGGTCGCCGGAAGCCGCAAAGGGCCTCGCCGCGCGATTTTCGGTGCCGGCCTTCGGCGGCTTCGCCGAGATGCTCGACCACTGCGACGCCGTCGCGTTCGCCGTGCCGCCCGCCGCGCAGCCGTCCCTCGCCGCCAGAGCGGCGGGACGGCACGTGGCCGTACTGCTGAGCAGGCCGATCGCCGACGACCTGGCCGGGGCGGAGGAACTGGCCGGGGCGGAGGAACTGGCCGAGACCGTCGCCGACGACGTGGTCTCCCAGGTGGCGTTGACGTGGCGCTACGCGCCCGCCGTTCGAACCTACCTCGGCACGCAGGTCAGGCGGGCGCAGCCGGTCGGCGGCACCGCCCGCCTGATCTCCGCGGCGCTGGCCTCGGACGCGCCGGCGTGGCGGGCCCGGCGGGGTGTGCTCATGGACGTAGGGGTTGACGTCGTAGACCTCCTCGACGCCGCCCTCGGCCACACGGCGCTGGTCCGCGCGCACGGCGATCCGCGCGGCTGGATCGGCCTCCTGCTGGAACATGAGGGCGGCCGGTACAGCGAGGCATCCCTGCTGGCCACCGCACCGGCCGACCTACCCGCCCGCGCGGAGATCGAGGTCTTCGGGCCGGGCGGCTCCGCCATGATCGACTGCAGCGACGCGACCGGGCCCGAGGCACTCGGGACGATGGTCGAGGAGTTCGCGGACGCGGTGGAGCACGGCAGGCCCCACTCATTGGACGTGCGGCACGGCCTCCACCTCCAGCGGCTGCTCGACGCCGCGGAGACCGACCTGCTCGCCGGCCGCTGACCAGCAAGGCGCGCCGGACGTACCCGGACGTCACGGCACGGGCAGCAGCACCGAGTAGTCCGGCGGCAACTGGACGGTCACGTCGAAGTACTCCTCGTCGCCGACCGCCTCGCGCAAGGTGGCGAAGACCGCCCGGGCGTGCTCGCTCGCCGCGAACCGGTCGATTCCCTCCCGGTCGGCGATGATCTGGAGGAACCTGTCCAGGCTCATCCGCCGCGCCCTGCCGCCGGTCGCCGCCCTGCCGCGCCTGAGTGGATCGTGCAGCGACAGTGGGAGCCGCGGGATGAGGTCGTCGACCTCGCCGCCCGCGATGCGCTGGGCGAGCGCCGTCAAGACGGCCTCGGTGGCGCGTCGCGCTCCATCGATGTCGAGGCCGGTTCGCTCCGCCACCCGGGACAGGAACTCCTCGCTCGGCATCACCGTGAAGAACCGATGCCGGGCCTCGGCGATGAGGGGTTCGAAGTCCTGGGGCAGTTCCGCCGCGATGTCGTCGATCTCGTCGGCGCGTACGGCCCGCCCGAGTGCGAAGAAGACGGCGCGCGCATGCCGCTCGGCGGTCTCGACATCCACACCGGCGCGTTCGGCCACGCGGCGCAGGAACTCATCGATGTCGAAGCGTTCGGCGGCGGACTCGGTGTAGACCCAGGGTTTCATCTCGGCCGGAAGTTCTTCCAGAAGGTCCCGCGCCTCCCCTGGGGAAAGCCGCTCGGCCAGCGTCGTGAGCGTCGCCCGTGCCGCACGTTCAGCCGCGTCGGCATCGAGACCGGCGCCGCGCTGTACCGTGCGGATGAACTCGCGAAATTCCATGAGGTTGCCCCGCCACTCGATCAGCCGCGACGTCGAGACCGGCCCGCCGCCAGCGCTCCTGCACATCGGCGAACGGATCCCGTCGCAATACCACGGCGGTCGGTTCCAGTCCGTGCAGCCGGCCGCCCCTGGCGCGCTTCACCGGCAATGCCATGGCTTCCCCGATCTTTCGTACGTGCGTCTTCTTCTACCGGACCTTTCCGGCGGTCTCGTACGAAAGGGACGGGTATCAGAGTTGAGCGCGGCCTGGAGAATCGTGGCCGTCTCTTGACCCGGGTCCCGGAACTCTCGCTCTCGGAGCCGCGCCCCTCGCGCCTCCCGACGCGACGGCCGGCGGTTTGACCTGCGACCGCGCCGGGGATGCCACGGTGGAACAGCTGATTCAGGGTCGCCGCCAGATCAGGCGGCCCCCACGCCCGCGTCGACGACGACCAGGCTCCCGGTGCCGCCGAGAAGGCGCGCCACATCCCTACGCCCTCATCGGGCTTGCACACGTCGTGGCCCATTCCGTCCGCAGCACGGTGAGCCGTCGGCGAAAGGGTTGAGAGAAATGCCCTACCAATCGGTGAATCCTTACAGCGACGAGGTGCTCGCCACCTTCGACGAACTCGACGCAGCGGAGCTGGAGAGCGCTCTGGTGCGTGCCCGGTCGCGGTACGAGACCTGGCGCGAACGCGGCTTCGACGAGCGCGCGGCCATCACTCGGCGCGCCGCACGCATCCTGCGTGAACGGCGGGAGGAGTTCGCCCGCCTCCTGACCCTGGAGATGGGCAAAGTGATCGGCGAGAGCATCGAGGAGGTCCTCCTGACGGCCGACATCTTCGACTACTACGCCGACAACGCGGAGGACCTCCTGAGACCGGTCCACCTCGACGCGCGTACGGGGGACGCCGTCGTCGTCAACAGCCCGCTGGGTGTGCTGTTCGGGGTGCAGCCGTGGAACTTCCCGTACTACCAGCTGGTCCGCTTCGCGGCCCCGAACGTGATGGCGGGAAACGTCGTCATGGTCAAGCACTCGTCGAGCGTGCCCCAGTCCGCGCTGGCCTTCGAGCGGCTGTACCGCGAGGCGGGCGCGCCCGAGGGGGTTTACACCAACCTGTTCATCACCAAGGAACAGGCCGTGACGGTGATCGACGACCCACGTGTCAGGGGCGTGGCGCTCACCGGCAGCACGGAGGCGGGCGCCGCCGTCGCGACGCGCGCCGGCAAGGTGGTGAAGAAGACCACCCTAGAACTGGGCGGCAGCGACCCGCTGATCGTCCTGCCCGACGCCGACCTGGGCGCGACGGTGCACTGGGCCGTGTGGGGACGGATGCACAACTGCGGCCAGAGCTGTGTGGCAAGCAAGCGACTGCTCGTCCACGAGCAGATCGCCGACAAGTTCCTCGAGGAGTTCACGGCGGCGCTCGGCACGCTGACCGCGGGCGACCCGATGGACGAGCGGACCACGCTGCCGCCGCTGTCGTCGCGAACCGCCGCCGAGAACCTCCGTGCGCAGGTCGCCAAGGCGGTCGAGCACGGCGCGCGGGCGACCGAGGTCGGCGATCCCGTGCCCACGACCGGAGCATTCATGCAGCCGACGATCCTCACCGGGGTGGCGAAGGACAACCCGATCTACGGTGAGGAGCTGTTCGGCCCGGTCGCGATGTTCTTCCGCGTCGGGGACGAGGCCGAGGCGATCGCCGTCGCCAACGACACCCGTTACGGGCTCGGGGCTTCGGTGTTCACCGGCGACGAGGAACACGGCCGGGAGATCGCCCGGCACATCGACAGCGGGATGGTGTTCGTCAACCATCCGACCTGGACCTCGCCCGAGCTGCCGTTCGGCGGGACCAAGGACAGCGGCTACGGCCGGGAGTTGTCCGCGCTCGGCATACAGGAGTTCGTCAACAAGAAGCTCATCGGCGTCGTCCCGATCGACGCGCCCCCGTGAACGACCCCGGACGGCCGGCCGCCAGACCGATCCGGGCCGCGCACCGGGTAGATGCGGAGCGCCGCGACGTCATCGCGCCGAGGGGAGCAGGCCCCGCGGTCGGCCGGGGCGCGCCGGGCGCCGGCCACGCCCGGCGGGCACCCGCGCCGCGGTACGAGCCGGTGACCGCGGCCGGCATGCGCGTCCCGCCGGTCGCCGGCCTGCTCACGGGCCACGTGGCCCTGAGGCGGTTCGTCTGTCGTCCTTGCGCCTTCCCCGTCGGCGTTCATCGTGCCGCAGGAATCCTGCGGCACACGGGCCCGCCGGTCGTGGTGCCGCCGTCCCGCGCGCTGTCCGCCGGGATGGGCACGGCCCGACGGCCCGCTACGGCCGATCACCGGCCCGTCCTCCACTCTCGCCGACGAGCCCCGGCAGGTGCGGCACGGACGCCCGGCGTTGCTCGGCGGTGGTGGTGACGCGCTCGCGCGGCTCGTCGCTGTCCAGGCGCGCGGGCGGGCTGTCGCGCCGGCCCTCGGGGATCACGGCGACGCCCATGGCGCCGCAGTTCGGGCAGGTCACCTCTCCTCCGGTCGGCGGCGGCACCGGCACGCCGTCGAGCCGATAGAACGCGAACGTGGCGCCGACGTCGTCGGTCACGTACTGCACGTCGTAGTCGGCGGTCCAGGTCTGGCCGCAGCGCCCGCAGACGAATCTGTAGCGCTCGACGGCGACGTCGACCAACATCGTCATCGCAATCCCCCATTCACGGACCGGCTCTGGCCATCGTTCCCATGACGGGCCGGGCCGCCGCCGGGGCACTCGTCGATCTCGTGGTCGTGGTGCCGGCAGCCGCCGGAGGGTTCGGTGTCGAAGCACACCGGCGCCACGGCGTAGGCGGCGAAGTCGTCGTCGGACACCGGGACGCGCGCCACGGCCGAGTCGTCGACGCCGCTCATGTGGACGGACGGAGTTCGGCGCCGTGAGCTGCGCCGCGCCCAGTCCCAGGCTCGCTGAGCCCAGGCCCCGGCCGGCCCGCGGAACGGATGATGATCTCGTTCGCTCATACGTTCCCCCTCGGAGCGCGATGCCCGTCTCCTTCCACGGGACTTCGTCTTCCGGCGGGGGCCAAACTGCCTGGCAAGACTTGAGCCAGGCTTCACGCCTCATGGGCGCCGACACAGCCCGGCAAGGGCGCGGCAAAGGCACGGCCGGTGTTTAGGTCACGCCGTCAGGGCAGGGTCAGAGCGACCAGCATGGGCCTTTGACCAGGTGCGATGCCAGAACACCGGTCGGCCCGCCCCAATCGGACTCAGGAGGCCTCGTGACCACATGGATGCCCATGGCCCCCGCACCGGACCGCGTTCCGGCCGGTGCGTCGGCCGGCGGAGACGGCGTCGTGGTCGGCGCCGGTCCCGTCACCGTAGACACTTACATCGACTTCCAGTGCCCGTACTGCAAGCGGTTCGAAGAGGTCGCCGGGCCGACCCTGGACCGGCTCGTAGCCGACCAGCTGATCAACATCGACTACCACCCGATGTCGTTCCTGGACCGCCTGTCGACCAATCATTACTCATCGCGCGCCGCGTCGTCGTCGGGCTGTGCGGCCGACGGCGGACGGTTCCGGGAGTACGCCCGGGCGCTGTTCGCGGTGCAGCCGCCCGAGGGCGGGCCCGGCCTGACCGACGAGGAGCTGATCGAGAGAGGCCGGTCCGTGGGGCTGACCGATCCCGGCTTCGCCCGCTGCGTGCTCGGCGGTGCCTACCTGGGCTGGGCGGCCTACGTGACCTTCGCCGCCGGCCGGCGCGGCGTCGGCGCGACGCCGACCGTCATGGTCGACGGGGTGCCCGTGCCCGCCGACCCCCGGGCCGTGGCCGCGGCCGTGGCGGCGGTCCTCGAGGAGGCGTGACCGGCGGCCGTACGCCGCATCGGCCCGGCTCGTCGCAACGCGGGACGGCTCACACGTCCCCCTTCCGGCCGGCGCGGGCCGGCCGGAAGGCCCCCACCGGCGGAGCGCTCAGGTGACGCTCACGGTGGACCGCACAATGACGGTCCGGCGCCAAGGTACCGCGCGCCGACCCCGCCGGCCGGGCGGCGGAAGCGCGCCGAGGACCGCCGCGCCCGGGCCGTGCCGCCGGGCGGCTCAGACCCGTCCGGTCGTGGGATGCCGGAGGCGGACCACCGGACGATGCTGGGGGCAGGAGGTGGTACCCATGCCCCCGACCGGCATCCCGCAGTTTCAGCGCCTGTTCCGTGCCGCCGCGAGCCTGGACGTCGACAAGGACGACCTCAAGCGCTACGACGACTTCGTCGACGGCAAGATCTACGACCTGATCCTCATCGGCCAGGCACACGCCAAGGCCAACGCCCGCGACATCATCCAGCCGCACGATCTACCCGTGACCAAGGGCTTGCAGGAGTGCATCCACGAGTTCCGCAAGCTCGACGAGGAGGTCGAGCTCGAGTCGCTCCTCGAGCGGCTCGCCAAGCACCCGCCGCTCGAGCTGATGGTCGCGGATGAGACCGAGGCCGACCTGCCACAGATCGCCGGAGGACTGACCGTCGCGCTCGCCCGCGCGTTCAAACTGATCGATCCGAAGCTGAAGAACCCGCACACCGAGCACTGGGAACGCGTCGGCCGCGTGTTCGACCTCCTGCTGTAGGCCACCACGACGACCGCCCGACGGCGGCTGCACTACACGATCGAGGACGTCACTCGAGCGCCCGCCGGGCGGAGTTCGTCCGGCGTCGATCCCCACCCTCGGCACGGCCCGGAAGACCGCGCGCCACCGCCGAGACGCGGACGCCATGTCTACCAAGGCTGAGGATGCGAGCGGCCATGCGAAGGGCGAGCGTTGGATGGTGTAACGCCATCGTGATGCAGGAGCTCCGAGCGTCCAGCCGATCATGCTGTTCTCCGCCGAAGGCCGGGGCTCCGTAGGTCCGGCTAGGAGGAGAGCATGGCCAAGGCAGTCGGAATCGATCTCGGAACCACGAACTCCGTGATCGCTACCACCGAGGACGGTCACCCGACGGTGATCCCCAACAGCGAGGGATCGCGCACGACGCCGTCCGTGGTGGCCTTCACCGAGCAGGGTGAGCGCCTGGTCGGGCAGCTCGCGCGCCGGCAGGCGATCCTCAACCCCAAGGGCACGATCTACTCGGCGAAACGCTTCATCGGCCGCCGGTACGACGAGGTGGCCAGCGAGATCAACGCGGTCTCGTTCGACGTGGTGTCCGGTCCGGACGGCGCGGTACGTTTCGACGTCCGCGGCAAGCAGTACGCTCCGGAGGAGATCTCCGCACTCGTGCTGCGCAAACTCGCCGACGACGCCGGCAAGTTCCTCGGTGAGCGGGTGACCGAGGCCGTCATCACGGTCCCCGCCTACTTCAACGACGCCCAGCGCCAGGCCACGCGGGACGCCGGGAAGATCGCCGGCCTGGAGGTCCTGCGGATCATCAACGAGCCGACCGCCGCCGCGCTGGCCTACGGCCTGGACAAGGGCGCGAACGAGACGGTGCTCATCTTCGACCTCGGTGGCGGCACGTTCGACGTGAGCCTGCTCAGCATCGGCGAAGGCGTCGTGGAGGTCCTCTCGACCGCCGGTGACGGGCACCTCGGCGGCGACGACTTCGACCGCCGCATCGTCGATCACCTCGCCGATGAGTTCCAGCGGGACACCGGCATCGACCTGCGCCGCGACCCCCAGGCGCTGCAGCGCCTGTTCGAGGCCGCGGAGAAGGCCAAGGTCGAGTTGTCCTCGGTGACCCAGACGACGATCAACCTGCCGTTCGTCACCGCGGACGCGAACGGCCCCAAGCACCTGAACACCACGCTGATGCGCTCGACCTTCGAGCAGATCACCGGCGACCTCATCGAACGCACCAAGGGCCCGGTGCAGACGGCGATGGCCGACGCGAAGACCACCGCGAACGACATCGACGAGGTCATCCTCGTCGGCGGGTCCACCCGCATCCCGGCCGTGCAGGAGCTCGTCCGCAGGATGACCGGCGGTAAGGACCCCAACATGACGGTCAACCCGGACGAGGTCGTCGCCCTCGGCGCGGCGGCCCAGGCCGGCGTCATCAAGGGCGAGGTCGAGAACGTCGTCCTGCTGGACGTCACGCCCCTGTCGCTCGGCCTGGAGACGCTCGGCGGCGTCATGACCAAGATCATCGAGCGGAACACCACCATCCCGGCCCGCCGCACGGAGACCTTCAGCACCGCCGAGGACAACCAGACCGCGGTGGACGTCGTCGTCCTGCAGGGCGAACGCGAACGCGCCGCCGACAACCGGGTCCTCGCGCGGTTCCGGCTGGAGAACATCCGGCCCGCCCCACGCGGCGTACCGCAGATCGAGGTGACCTTCGACATCGACGCCAACGGAATCCTCAACGTCTCCGCGCGGGACAAGGACACCGGCGTCGAGCAGACGGTCACCATCAGCGAGACGACCAACCTCGACCAGTCCGAGATCGAGCGGATGATCCAGGACGCCGAGCAGCACCGCTCCGAGGACGAGCGGCTGCGCGAGATGATCGACGCCCGCAACCAGCTCGACTCCATCGCCTACCAGGTCGAAAAGCGGGTCCAGGAGCTCGGGGAGGGCGTGCCGACGCACGAGAAGGCGCGCGCCGAGATGCTCGTCGGCGACGCCCGGCAGGCGATGAAGGAAGAGGCGCCGGTCGAGCGGCTCCGGAACCTGACCGCCGAGCTCCAGCAGGTCTACTACGGGCTCGGCACCGTGACGGCCGGCGCCGGACTGGGTGCGACAGGACCGGGTGCGACAGGACCGGGAGGCCCCGGCGGTCCCGGCGGTCCGGGCACCGGTGGCGGAGCCACCGGAGGCGACGAGGACGTGATCGACGCGGAGTTCACGACCGATGAGTGACATGCGGCCGGAAGAACCGGCAGAAGAGGACGGCGGTCTGGCGACGAAGCTCGCCGAGCTGGAGGACCGGTGGAAGCGCGCGCTCGCCGACCTGGAGAACTACCGCAAGCGTGCCGGCCGCGACGCCGAGCGTTCGCGGTCCGATGAGCGGGCCAGGACCGCCGCCGAGTGGCTGCCCGTCGTGGACAACCTCGAACGGGCCATCGAGCACGCCGGTGCCGAGCCCGACGTCCTCCTCGACGGTGTGCGCGCCGTCCGCGACCAGGCGCTCACGGTGCTCGCCCGGCTCGGCTATCCACGCCAGGACGACACGGGACGCCTGTTCGACCCGACCCGGCACGAGGCGGTCGCCGCCGTTCCCGACGCCGACGTCCCGGAGGGGACGATCGTGCAGGTCACCAGGCCCGGATACGGCCACGGCGAGAACCAGCTGCGTCCGGCGCAGGTGGTGGTCTCGAAGGGACGGCAGGCCGATGGCTCCGGCCCGTGACTTCTACGAGATCCTCGGCGTGCCCAGAACGGCCGGCCAGGACGAGATCCAGCGCGCGTACCGCAAGCTCGCCCGTAAATACCACCCCGACGTCAACAAGGCCCCCGACGCGGAGGACCGCTTCAAGGAGGCGTCCGAGGCGTACGCCGTGCTGTCCGACCCCGAACAACGCAAGCGCTACGACGCCTTCGGCGAGGACTTCCGGCGCGTGCCGCCGGACGTCGATCCGCAGACGTGGGCCCGTGCCCGCGCCGGCGCCGGCGCCGGGGGGCGGACGCGTGCGGGCGCCGGGGCCGGCGGGTTCGGCGGCTTCGGCGGGTTCGGTACGGGGGGCGAGGAGGTCGACCTCGAGGATCTGCTCGGTGGCATCTTCGGAGGACGCGCCGGCCGTGCCGGGCGGGGACGCCGTCCAGGCGGTTTCGGCTGGGGACCGATGCCCGGTGCCGACCAGGAGGCCGAGCTGGAGATCGGTCTGGACGAGGCGTACCGCGGCGGGCATCGCACGATCGGTCTTGATGGCAGGACCGTCGACGTCGACATCCCCGCCGGGGTCACCGATGGCCAGCGGATCCGGCTCGCCGGGCAGGGCGGCCACGGTGGCGACGGCGGGCAGTCGGGCGACCTGTACCTGATCGTGCGCATCAGGCCGGACCCGAGGTACCGCGTCGACGGCCGTGACGTCACGGTACGGCTGCCGCTCGCCCCCTGGGAGGCGGCGCTCGGCACCAGTGCCCCGGTCGAGACGCCGGGCGGCGAGGCGAAGGTGAAGGTGCCGCCCGGTTCGTCCTGCGGCAGGCGGCTGCGGCTGCGCGGCCGCGGCCTGCCCAACCCCCGCGGTACTCCGGGGGACCTGTACGCCGAGGTCCAGATCAAAGTGCCACCCGAGCCCGGTCCCGAGGAGAGACGGCTCTTCGAGGAACTGGCCGCCACGTCGTCGTTCGATCCGAGGAGGCGACCGTGAGGTACGCGCTCATGCGGCCGGTACGGGTCGACCTGGAGACCTTCGCACGCGACGCCCACGTCCACCCGGAGCTGATCCGCCGGTTCGTCGCGCTGGGCATCATCGACGCCGACCGTGACGTCTCCGGCGGGCTGTGGTTCTCCCGCGAGCAGCTCGCGGTCCTCGCGCGCGTGCAGCGGCTCCGCGCCGGGTTCTCGCTCAACTACGCGGCGGTCGGCCTGGTGTGCGACCTGCTCGACCGCATCGCCGCCCTGGAGGCGGCCCAGAGACATCGCGCTCACCAACGCTCCGGAGATCGATCATGGACCTGAACCGACTGACCGAGAAGTCCCAGGAGGCCCTGCACGACGCGCAGACCAAGGCCCTGCGCTTCGGGCACACCGAGGTCGACGCCGAGCACCTCCTGCTCGCCCTGCTCGACCAGCCGGAGGGCTTGGCCCCCCGGCTGCTGGCGGGGGCCGGCGTGAACACCGACCTGCTGCGCACGGAGACCGAGTCCCGGCTCCAGCGGCGTCCGCGGGTCACCGGCCCGGGCGCGGCGCCCGGTCAGGTGTACGTGACCCAGCGGCTGTCCCGGCTGTTCGACACGGCCGAGCGCGAGGCGAAACGGCTGAAGGACGAGTACGTCTCGGTCGAGCACCTCGTGCTGGCCCTCATCGAGGACGGGCTGATCCAGGGGGTCACGCGCGACCGGTTCCTCGAGGAGCTGACGAAGGTCCGCGGCAACCAGCGGGTGACCTCATCGATGCCGGAGGCCGCCTACGAGGCACTGGAGAAGTACGGCCGGGACCTGGTCACCGAGGCACGGACCGGGAAACTCGATCCGGTCATCGGCCGGGACACCGAGATTCGCCGCGTCATCCAGATCCTGTCCCGCAAGACGAAGAACAACCCGGTGCTCGTCGGCGACCCGGGCGTCGGCAAGACCGCGATCGTCGAAGGGCTCGCCCAGCGCATCGACCAGGGCGACGTGCCGGAGGGGCTGCGGGACAAGACCGTCTGGGCTCTCGACATGGGCTCGCTGGTCGCGGGCGCGAAGTACCGCGGCGAGTTCGAGGAACGCCTCAAGGCGGTGCTGGGCGAGGTCAAGGCCGCCGAAGGGCGGATCCTGCTGTTCGTCGACGAGCTGCACACGGTCGTCGGTGCGGGCGCCGCCGAGGGCGCGATGGACGCCGGCAACATGCTCAAGCCCATGCTCGCCCGCGGTGAACTCCACATGATCGGCGCCACCACGCTGCAGGAGTACCGCAAGCACATCGAGAAGGACGCCGCCCTCGAACGCCGCTTCCAGCCCGTCATGGTCGACGAGCCCTCCGTCGAGGACGCCATCTCGATCCTCCGTGGCCTGCGTGAGCGCCTGGAGGTCTTCCACGGCGTGAAGATCCAAGACTCTGCGATCGTCGCCGCGGTAACGCTCAGCCATCGTTACATCTCCGACCGGTACCTGCCGGACAAGGCCATCGATCTGGTCGACGAGGCGGCGGCGAAACTGCGCACCGAGATCGACTCGATGCCCGCCGAACTCGACGAGCTCACGCGGCGGGTGACGCGCCTGGAGATCGAGGAGGCGGCACTGTCCAAGGAGGAGGACCCGGCCAGCCGGGCGCGCCTGGAGGACCTGCGCAAGGAACTGGCCGACCTCAAGGCCGAGGCCGACGCCATGCGGGCCCAGTGGGAGGCCGAACGGCAGGCGCTCCGTAAGGTGCAGGACCTGCGCCAGGAGATCGAACGCGTCCGCCGGGAGGCCGACCAGGCCGAACGCGACTACGACCTGAACCGCGCCGCCGAACTGCGCCACGGCCTGCTGCCGGAACTGCAACGCAGGCTGCAGGCCGAGGAGGAGCGGCTGTCCGACAAGCAGGGCGGCCGGCGGCTGCTGCGCGAGGTCGTGACCGAGGACGAGATCGCCGACATCGTGTCCCGCTGGACCGGCGTCCCGGTGAGCCGCCTCAAGGAGGGCGAACGCGAAAAGCTCCTCCGGCTCGACGAGGTGCTGCATGAACGCGTCGTCGGCCAGGACGAGGCCGTGCGGCTGGTCACCGACGCCATCATCCGGGCCCGGGCCGGGATCAAGGACCCGCGCCGCCCGATCGGCTCGTTCATCTTCCTCGGCCCGACCGGTGTCGGCAAGACGGAGCTGGCCAAGGCGCTGGCCGCGGCGCTGTTCGACACCGAGGAGAACATGGTCCGGCTGGACATGAGCGAATACCAGGAGCGGCACACCGTCAGCCGCCTGGTCGGCGCCCCGCCCGGCTACGTCGGCTACGAAGAGGGCGGCCAGCTCACCGAGGCCGTCCGGCGCAAGCCGTACTCCGTCGTGCTGCTCGACGAGATCGAAAAGGCCCACACCGACGTGTTCAACACGCTGCTGCAGGTCCTCGACGACGGCCGGCTCACCGACGCCCAGGGCCGTACCGTCGACTTCCGCAACACCGTGCTGATCATGACGTCGAACATCGGCTCGGACTACCTGCTGGTCGGCGTCACCTCCGACGGCGAGATCAAGCCCGACGCGCGCGATGCCGTCATGGACGCGCTGCGCACCCACTTCCGGCCCGAGTTCCTCAACCGGGTGGACGACGTCGTGCTGTTCAAGCCGCTGACGCAGCGCGAGATCGAGCAGATCGTCGACCTGATGTTCAACGACCTGCGGGGCCGCCTCGCGGATCGCCGGATGACCCTGGAGGTCACGCCGGAGGCGTGCGCCTACATCGCCCGCCAGGGCTTCGACCCGGTGTACGGCGCCCGGCCACTACGCCGGTTCATCGCCCGCGAGGTCGAGACCCGGATCGGCCGCGCGCTGCTGTCCGGGGAGATCCTGGACGGCGCGGTCATCCGCGTGGTCCTGGAGGACGGCGAACTCAAGGTCTCCCACCAGAACCCATGAGGGGGCATCGATGACCGTCCAATGCCCGCACTGCGGCAAGCGCAACCGCGTGCCGGCGGTGGCCGATGGTACGCCGCGCTGCGGGAACTGCCACCGGCCGCTTCCGTGGATCGCCGACGCCGGCGACGACGACTTCGCCGACGTCGCCGAGCGCGCCTCCGTGCCGGTCGTGGTCGACCTGTGGGCGACCTGGTGCGGCCCGTGCCGCATGGTCAGCCCGGCGCTCGAACAGCTCGCCCGCGAGATGGCCGGCCGGATCAAGCTCGTGAAGGTCGACGTCGACCGGGCGCCGAAGATCCAGGAGCGGTTCGCCGTCCAGGCGGTGCCGACCCTGCTCCTCATGCGGGACGGCAAGGTGATCGATCGGCAGGCCGGCGCCGCGCCCGCTCCCGTCCTGCGCGCATGGGTGGAGAAGAACATTGCAAGAGACACCTGACCTGCACGGCGCATGGCCGCGGCTGGACCCCGAGCAGATTCAGCGCCTGTCCGCGCACGGCGAGCGGATCCCGACCCGGCAGGGCGACGTCCTGTTCCGGCAGGGCGAGCCGGACTACGACTTCTTCGTGGTCCTGGAGGGCTCGGTCGCGATGGTCGACGCCGACGAGGTCATCCGTGTGCACGGCCCGGGCCGGTTCCTCGGTGAGCTCGGCCTGCTCACCGGGCAGGCGGCGCTGGTCGGAGCCGTGGTCGACGAGCCGGGAGCGGTCCTGCGGATCCCGGCGGAGCACCTGCGCCTGCTGATCGCCCGGGACCCCGTGCTCGGGGACCTCGTCCTGCGTGCCTATTTCATCCGGCGCTCCCTGCTGATCGAGCTCGGTGCCGGGCTGCGGATCATCGGCTCCCGCTTCTCCCCCGACACCCGTCGGCTGCGGGACTTCGCGGCGCGCAACCGGCTCCCGCACCGGTGGATCGACCTGGAACAGGACACGCAGGCCGAACAGGCACTGCGGCGGCTGCGCGTCCGGCCCGAGGACACCCCACTGGTGATCCTCAACGGCGACCGGATCCTGCGCAACCCGAGCAACGCCGAGCTGGCCCACGCGATCGGCCTGCCGACACCGGCCGCCCACGGCGACGTCGCCGACCTCGTGATCGTCGGTGCGGGGCCGGCCGGGCTGGCCGCGGCCGTCTACGGCGCGTCCGAGGGCCTGAACACGGTCGTCGTCGACGCGGTCGCCACCGGCGGCCAGGCCGGCACGTCCTCCCGCATCGAGAACTACCTGGGGTTCCCCTCTGGGATCTCCGGCGCCGAGCTCGCCGAGCGCGCGGTCATCCAGGCCGAGAAGTTCGGCGCGCGGCTCGGTGTCCCCGCGGAGGCCACCGCGCTGGAGGTCGGGAACGCCGGCTACGGCGTCGCCCTCGGCGACGGCGGCCGGATCAGCGCCCGCACGGTGGTGCTCGCCACCGGCGCCCGCTACCGGTCGCTCGACGTCCCTGGCCTCGAACGGTTCCAGGGGTGCGGCGTCTACTACGCCGCCACCGAGGTCGAGGCGCTGCAGTGCGTCCACCTGCCCGTCGCGGTCGTCGGCGGCGGCAACTCGGCCGGCCAGGCCGCCCTTTATCTCGCTGAGCGCGCGAAGCGGGTCAGGCTGTTCGTCCGGGGCGGTGACCTGGGCAAGAGCATGTCCCGCTACCTGATCGACCAGATCGAGCGCTCTCCGGGCATCGAGGTCCACCTGCGCACCGAGGTGCGCGAGCTGGTCGGCGACGAGACGCTGGAGGCGGTCGTCGTCGAGGACGGCCGCACCGGCGAACGGCGCGTCCACGAGGCCCGGAACCTGTTCATCTTCATCGGCGCCGACCCCTGTGTCGGCTGGCTGGCAGGCCAGGTTGAGCTCGACGGGAAAGGCTTCATCCGCACCGGTGACGATGCGCTGCCCCTGGAGACCAGCCTGCCGGGCGTGTTCGCGGTCGGCGACGTCAGGAGCGGGTCAATCAAGCGGGTCGCATCGGCCGTGGGCGAAGGCGCGATGGCCGTCCGGCTGGTCCACGAGCGTCTCAGCGGATGATTCGGACGGACGGTGTGGCGGAGGTGAGCGACGTCGGGAACGCGGACACCTCCGTAGACCGAAGGCGCTCAGGCCCGGTGCGCCGGCCGGGCCCGCGGCACCGGACCGCCGCCATACGACGTCCACCGGCGGGCTCAGGGAGGAGGCAGGGCGGGTTCCGGACGCAGGCGCAGCAGGGTCGCGGTCCCGTCCCCGCCGACGATCCGGACGTCGGTCTCGGCCGGGGCGAGGACCGTGAAGTCGATCTCCGTGGGATGGTCGATCATGTGGCGGAGCAGAACCGGGAATCGCGCCGAGTTCCCCCCGACTCCGATGACGACCACGTCGTCGCGGGGATCGTAGGAGGCGTACGCGAACGGCAGCCGCTCGGTCTCGAACTGGTCACCGAGGTCGGCGTCGAGCAGTTCGATGGCGGCGCTGTGACCGGCGTGATCCGCGCTCAGCGTGTCGAAGAACTCCGTCCACTTGCCGCGGTCGACCGTCGTGGCCTGGCTCATCTCGATCTCCTCCCGAAGCGTCACACCAGTCGGCTCGCGTTGCCGGCCGGAGCCACCCTGGCCGTGGCCAGTACGCGCCGCGCCTCCTCGGCGAACGGTGCGTCGACCAGCACTTGGTAACGGTCGGCGACGACGGCGGGCACCGCGACGAACGACGACCGCCGCCACACGTGTGCGACCGCCGCCCAGATCAGGCCGAACACGATGCCGATCACGACCGCGGAGATCACCGATGCCGCCACCCACGGGCTGACGATCAGGAACACGAGCCCGACGAGAAGCCCGATCCAGCCACCGGTGAGTGCTCCGGAGGCCAGGGCCCGGCCCAGGGTGAGGCGGCCGAGTACGGCCTCCTGCAGCCTGAGGCCCGTGCCCACGATGCCCACGTGCTCCACCGGGAACTTGTGCTGCGCAAGAACGTCCACAATGTGCTGGGCCGCCTCGTGACTGCCGTACGTACCGAGCACGACCTTGTGCGGGCCTTCCTCGGCCCTGCCGGTTGACATGTGCCCTCGGCTTCCTCTCTCGGTTGATGCCGTGATGCCCTGTCGAATGCGGCACCGCGGCCCGCCGGTGAGACCGCTCCCACCGGCCCCGCGTCAACGCCGTCACGCGCCCCTGCCGTCCCGGACCGCCGCCGCCACGCCGTCCAGCGCCGACGCGATCGCGAGTGCGGCCTCGGCCTGAGCGGCCATGAGCTTCTCGTGGCTCATCCTGGGATCCATGGTGAGCGCCTCCGTGATGAAGAGACGAGCGGCGCTCGCGTGGTCCTCAACGGTTTCCATGCCTCTGACGCTATGCACCGGGACTTCGAGCGGCATCCCCTAATCGGCTAGGCCGTTCCGGAGGGCCCCGGATCACCGGTCACTCGCGGCGGCCTCGTCCTGATCACTTGCTCGCCTTCATCACGAGCCGCGTCGGCTCCGCCCGCGAGGTCCCCGCGAGGTCACCTCGAGCTCGCGGAAGACGTGTCGCAGGTGGAAGGCGACCGTGTGCCCGCTCATGAACATCGTGCGGCCGGTCGCGTCCTCAGCCCTGGTGGATATGGGCGGTCCCTTGCGGCTGGATGTCGCGTTTGCCGGAGCGCCCGCTTTGGGGAAGGAATCAGGAGGGAGATTCGGGGGGCACCTATGAGATTCGGCATCGCTACGTTCGTCACGGACGAGGGCATTCATCCTGCACGGCTGGGCGGCGAGCTCGAGCGGCGCGGCTTCGAGTCGGTGTTCATCGCCGAGCACACGCACATCCCGGTGAAGCGGGAGTCGCGGTGGCCCGAGGGTGAGGAGGGGGGCGAGCTTCCGCGGAAGTACTACCGGACGCTCGATCCGTTCGTGGCCCTCACCGCGATGGCCGGGACGACCGAACGGCTCCTGCTCGGCACCGGGATCCTCCTTCTCATCGAGCGCGACCCCATCATCGCGGCCAAGGAGATCGCGAGCCTCGATCACGTCTCCGGCGGACGGGTCGTCGTGGGCATAGGCGCCGGCTGGAACCGCGAGGAGATGCGCGATCACGGCACCGATCCGAAGACCCGCATGAGCCTGCTACGCGAACGGGTCCTCGCGATGAAGGAGATATGGACGAAGGAACAGGCCGAGTTCCACGGCGACTTCGTGGACTTCGACCCGATCTTCTCCTGGCCCAAACCCGTACAACGCCCGAATCCCCCGATCCTCGTCGGCGGTTCCGGGCCGAGAACGCTCGATCGCGTGCTGGAGTACGGCGACGGCTGGATGCCGACCTACGGGTTGGGCGTCGAGGAGATCGCCCGCAGGATCGCCGACCTGCGGCGGCGGGCCTCCGACGCCGGGCGCGAGCCGATCCCCGTGACCGTCTACGCCGTGCCCGGCGATCGTGACATCGTCGCCCGGCTGGCGGATGCGGGCGTGGAGCGGGTGCTGTTCGATCTGCCCACGCTCCCCGCGGACGAGACCGCGCGGGCGCTGGACGAGTTCGCTGCGGTCGCCCGGAACGCACAGCGATAGAGCTCGGGGCGTTACTTCGGCTTGTCGAGCATGCCGTGCAGGTGGGCCGCGGCGACCTGGATGTCGTCGTACTTCCGCTGCGCCGCCCGCACCTCCGCGGCGATCACACCGCACCGGTGGGCCCTCTCGAAGTCCCCGTAGGGAAACTTGTACCTGGATTTGTCGTCCTTGGAGTAGTCGTCGTCGATGCCGAGGTGCCACCTGCCGTACTCGTCGAATCCGAACGTCTCGATGAACTCGTTCTCCTGCTGCGTGGACGGCTGGTGTTCGCTCCATTCGCCCATCTCGTCGACGACGGCTTTCCCCTCGTCGATCAGTTTCTTCGCGTACGCGAACGACCGCTCACTCAGCTTCACTGCCATGGCTCCTCCTAACCTGGCCAGGGAGGTGTGCTGACCGGTGTCGCCGCGCCGAGACGTGCGTCGGACGGCGTCTGTTGCCGGTTCTCCTCCATGACCCGCCGGGCCAGCTCGAAGCGTGAGCCGATTTCGAGCTTGCGGAAGATGTGACGGAGGTGGAAGGCGGTCGTGTGCACGCTGATGAACAGCTGGTCGGCCACCTGCCGGTTGGTCAGTCCCTGGGCGACCAACTCGGTGATCCGGCGCTCGGTGTCGGTGAGGCTGCCCCAGCCCGAGACGGGACGCTCGCCCTGTGTCCAGTGGCGGCGCCGCACGCCCAGCCGGCGAAGCCGGCGGCGCACCCGAGCGGCGTCCCAGGCCGCGCCGATGCCGTCGTAGCCGGCCAGCGCCTGGTCCAGGCTGGCGATGGCCGACTGCCGTGACCCGGTGCCCCGGCTCGCGGCCAGTGCGCCGAGGTCCTCCGCCGCGGACGCGCGCGCCCACGGGTCGGCGTGGTCCGCGGACGCGCGGTCCAGCGCGCACTCGTCACCGTCCAGCAGGCCGCGGGCGTGTTCGGCCGCCGCCGCGACGGTGGGAAAGCCCGGGTTCTCGCGGGCGAGCCGTTCCGCGGCGCCGACCACGCTCTCGGCTCGCAGGCGATCGTCCAGGGCGAGCGCGGTGCGTACCAGCCAGGCCGCCGCGGTGGGGTCGCTGACCAGCGCCCAGGAGTGCTCCGGCACCTGCTCGCACAGCTCCGCGAACGCCCTCGCCACGGCACCGGCACCATCGCGCGCCATCGCGATCTGGCTCGTCACGAGCGCGAAGCGGGCCTCTGCGTGTGGCGATCCGTACTGCGACAGTCCCGGCCGTACCCGGTCGACGTACCGCTGCGCGGCGTTCGGGCCCCCGGACCGCAGCGCGGCGACGGCGAGCACCGCCAGCGCGGACGACATCAGCACATGCGGGCCCGACCCACTGGTGGCCGCCAGGCCCGCCTCGGCCTCGGCGATCGCGTCGTCGAAACGGCCCGCGGCCAGATGCAGACGGGCGCGGAGCACGGCGGGCGCCGCCGCCCACACGAGACGTCCGCGCACCTTGACGTCGTCGCCCGCGCTCGCCATCACCGAACATGCCTCGTCCAGCCGCCGGACGTCGGTCAGGAGCATCGCCAGAATCATCCGGGGGTGCAGGCACCAGGCGTCGATGGACGCCGCCCGGCTGACGGCCTCGCGGGCGAGCCGCAGGCCCTCGGCCAGGTCGTCCATGTCCCACGCGGCCAGCGCGAGCGTGATGAACGCCCCGGTGACGAGGGCGTCGCCGTGCTCGCCGGCAGCCTCGACGATCGCCTGCGCATGCCGACGCGCGAGCCTACCGTCACGGGCAGCGACCTGCGCGTTGAGCAGCGCGAGTTCAGCGGCGTCGCGGAGCCGGTTCGGTAGGCCCGGTTGGGCCAGTACGGTCGCGGCGTCCGCCGCGGCCTCGGCCGACCGGCCCTGCATGTGCAGGATCTCCGACCGGAGGCAGCACAGGCGCGCGTGGGCGGCGGCGGTCAGCGGCCGGGTGAGGGCCGCTTCGGTGAAACCGGCGGCCTCGTCCAGCCGGCCCGCCTCCATGAGCGTGCGGACGGCGGTCAGCGTGCGATCGGTGCGGGCCGGTTCGGCGGGACCGGTGAGGTGCACTACCCGCAGTGCGATGTCCGCCGCGGTGTGCGGTGAGACCGGCAGGATGTCGTCGACCAGCCGATCCAGCTCGGCGAGGCCACGGGGATCGCCCGTGCGGACACCCTGCATCAGGTGCGCCGCGGCCGCCGTCGCAGGCCCGCCCCGGTCGTACAGGACCTCGCCGATCTGCTGGTGCAGCGCCTTCCGGATGGGAACCGGAACGGCGTCGGTGACCGCCTGCCACAGCAGGCCGTGCCGGAAGGCCAGCTCCTCCCCCGCGACGGCGAGCACGCCGGCCGACAGCGCCTCGTCGAGCTGCGGGACGATCGCGGTCGGGGTCGCGCCGAGCACCGCGGCCGCGGCGTCCGGCGAGAACGAGCGTGCCAGGACCGCGGCCACGGTCAGCAGGTGGCGCGTCCGCGGGCTCAACTGGTCGAGCAGGTGCCGTGCCGCCGCCTGGGACCGCCGCGGCAGGCCGGCCGCGACGAGACGTGCGCTGCCGTCGCGAATCTGGATCCCATTCTCGCCGCGCAGTCCGGCTATGAGCGCGGTGAGGAGGTACGGGTTGCCGCCTGACTGGCGGGCGAGCGCCGCCAGCCGCGCGTCGGGCACGGCACCGAGCATGTCGATGACGATCCAGGTCAGCGCCTCGTCGTCGAGCGGCGGCAGGATGACCCGCTGCACGCCGTCGTATTCGAGGAGGCCGAAGAGGCGACCGGCGGCCTTCCCCTCCTTCACCGTGCTGCGGGCCAGCAGCCACGCGACGGGCCGGCCGGCGAGCTGTGACGTCCAGGCCCGCAGCGTCGCGAGGGCGGTCGGCGTCACCAGCTGAAGGTCGTCGAGGCTGACCAGCACGGGGCCGGCTCCCGCTCGTTCGTCGAGACCGGCGCGGACCCTCTCGATCCGCCACATGTGCCGGTCCTGCTCGGCGGACGGTCCCTCGCCGTCGGCGATCACGTCCTCGCCGAGCGCCGAGAGCAGCGACTCCACAAGCGGCATCCGGCCGAGTTCGGGGGCGCCGACCGTCACCGACAAGACGCCGCGCGCGCGGGCCGTTCGCGTCGCCTCGCGGAGGAGAAGGCTCTTGCCGATGCCGGGCTCGCCCTCGACGAGCAGGACCCCAGAGCGCCCCTCCTGCGCCGCGGCCAGCAGATCGAGGACGGCGCTCCATTCGGCCGCACGGCCGCGCATCGCCGCCGGCCCACGACCATCCTCGGTGCAGTGCGTCGGAACGGTGGACATCATGGCTCCGGCAGCAGCGCGTGGTAGCCCATCGGCAGCTGGACGGTGACGTCGGAGTACTCGTCGTCCCCTACTGCCTCGCACAACGTGGCGAAGACCGCGCAGGCGTACTCGCACGCCTCGAACGGGTACACGCCCGCCGGCTCGGCGATACGGTCCACGAGCCGGTTCAGCGGCATCCGTCGCGCCGTCCCGCCGCTCGCGCTGCGTCTGAGCGGACCGTGCAGCGTGAGGGAAGGCCGCGGGATCAGGTGGTCGACCTCGCCACCGGCGATACGTTCGGCGATCTTGTCCAGGAATTCGGCCGGCGTCGTCAGGGTCGCCCGTGCGGCGCGTTCGGCCAGGTCGCCGTCGAGGCCGCCTTTGCGCTGCATGGCCTGGATGAACTCACGGTAGTCCACGATCGCTCCTCCCCCGATCAGGAGCCGGTCTCGGCGGGGTGCGGCGGACGCGACCACACGCCCGCGAGCGTTTTCGGCCAATCGGTCAGGGGCGGCGCGGAGACCTCGATGGCCGAGCGGCCCGCATCGGCCAGACCGACCGATACGGCATTACTTCACCGTAGTCGCCGCCCGGCCGCCCCGCATCCTGCGGTAGGTCACTCCCGCGAAGGCGGCCCACCCGGGTAGCGCGGTGGGAGCGAGCGCCACCAACGCGCACATCAGAGGGAGGACATCATGAAGATCGCGCCAGAAAACACCCACGGAGCACCCGAACCGACCGTTGGACCTGGATGATCAGGCGTCACACGTTAGGCCGGTGTCGTCCACCAGCACCGGGGCTCGCAGCGTGGAACAGGCGTCCTGCACTTTCTGCTCTACGACCTTCACCAGGTCGACTTCCTGAATCTCGGTCAGGTCCTGTTCGACCCAGCGACGACGCCCGGTCGTGGGGCGCCGGCGCTCGCTACCCTCGACCCGCCCGCAGGTCAGGTCAGGTCAGGTCAGGTCAGGTCAGGGCAACAATGCCGCGTACACGCTGTGCGCGGTGCCGAGTCCGGGTGACACCCAAAAACTGCCCGGCAGGATCGACCGGAGTTGTCGGATCCGGGCCGCGTCGTTCGTAGCAAGGGTGAGAGGCCGCCCAGCAGGGGCGCTGCCGCGACCACAGGAGATGCGACCGATGCCGCACCCACAGGCCAAGGTCCACCGCATGTTCGAGCTCGTCGAGCCGATCGCCACCGTCACCTTCTCCGAGGTGCCCAACGAGGCGTTCCTGGCCCTCGGCATGCGCAACTACTGGGACGGATACTTCGCGGGCCGGGCCGCGCCGCTGGGGCCGGCACCGGCCGAGGTGGTGCATGCGGTCTTCTACAACTTCGCCGACGGCGAGGTGGCGCGCCACATCCCGTGGGTCTGGGGGAAGATCACCCCGGAGGAGGCGATCGCCGTACGCGAGCGGAGCAGCGCCGCCGCGCTACGGCAGATGATCGGGGGGCTCGCCGACTCCCCCGGCATGGTACGGGTCACCGACCTCGCTGCCCGAGCAGCGGTCAGCGCGCCGATCGAGGGCCGAGCACTGTATGCCGGGCTCCGGGCGCTCGACGTGCCCGAGGAACCGGTGGCCAGGCTCTGGCACGCGGCGACGCTGCTGCGCGAACACCGCGGGGACGGCCACAACGCCGCCCTCCTCGCCCACGGCATCGGCGGCACCGAAGCCCACGTCCTCCTCGCTCTCTCCCTCGGAATGAGGGCGGAGGAATTCGGCCGGATCCATCATCTGCCCAAGGCACGGGTTGCCGCCGTCGTCGACGGGCTACGCGGCCGCGGTCTCGTGGACGCCGCCGGCGGGTTCACCGACGCCGGCCGGGAGACCAAGGAGAGGATCGAGGCTCTCACCGACGAGCTGGCGGCGCCGGCGTACGACGTGCTCAGCGCGGACGAGCTCGACGAGCTGGTCGCCGGGCTCGAGCCGATCGCCGCCGCGGTAGAGGCCGTCGGCGACTGAGCGGGCGCATGCGGGCGACGGCCACGGCCCCCGGCTCGGCCGCCGGCTCGGCCGCCGAGGTGAGCAGGTCATTGCGCGGGTCACCCGCACGGTGCAGCCGGCGGCGCTGCGGTAAAGGACGATGGGCCCCCTATTCGACCAGCCACGCGCGGGCCCGCTCGGCGTCGGCGATGTCGGCGAGCATCAGTACGTGGTCCCGTGCTTCGCCCGGGTCGGGAGCGTCGGCAGAATCAGCAGGCTGTCGTCGTCGGTGTTGCGGAACAGCTTGAGCCCGGAGACGGATCCGTGAACCCCCGCACGGTGCTGGACCACGTGATCTCTTCCTACACCGCCGACTGTGCGGGCCTTCGCCTGCACTCGCGTGCCCCCGGACCGGGTATCCCTGCAGGGAGACGCCCGAGGTTAATGGGCGGGCTGGTCAATGCGGTGTCGGAGCGAGTGCTACCAGCCGAACTGACGGCGCAGCTGGACCATGCCAAGACATCCCGGCCACAGCACCTGGTCCTCCAGCATTCCCGAATCGGCGCTCGGCCGCCGAACCCACTGGCTCGCTTATTTCGGAGTGATTCAAAATGGCAGCCGGAAACGGTTGCGGGCCGGTAAAGTCGGCTCCAGCCGGTTGGCGGTGGTCGAAAGCGGGTAGGCGATGCGGCGAAGGTCGACAGCACTATTGGTGGCGACGCTGGTCCTGTTGGCGCTGGTGGGCGGGCGCGTCGCGACCGCCGACACGGCGGGTCAGGAGAACAAGGTCACCGACCCGGTGCCCCTCCTGGAACTACGCACCAACGGCAATGCCGGCTGGTTCTGGACCTTGTCCGAGGCCGAGGAGAGCGCCGCAGTCAGCCAGTATGGCATGACGCTTGAGCCGACGAAGCTCGGATATCTGCTCCGGCAGCCGTTCACCGGATCCCAGGCGATCTACCGGCTCAGGAGCAACGCCCGGGCCACCTATCTGCTCACCGCCTCCTCGGCCGAGCGCGACTCGCTGACCGCGTCGGGCGCGTTCACGTACGAGGGCGTCATCGGGTACGCCTTCACCCAGCCGCATTCCGGCACCGCCGAACTCCACCGGATGAATAACGGAGTGGAATGGCGGGTGGTGCCCGACGCCGACGTCGCCAGATTCGCACAGAACGGCTACACCGACGACGGGCCGCTCGGGTATGTGTACCCCGTGTACAACCGCGTCGGCGCCATCTACTTCGGCACCTTCGACGCGGACGGAAACCGAGCGTTCATGGACAATGTCAAGAGCGTCTACGGCCGTGACAACGACTGGTGGGGCGGCGTCAAAGACTTCGCCGGATACGATGCGCCGCAGAACACCTGGCACTGGCCGAATGCCGACTTCTCGGACCTGAAGCCGTCGATCGGTTACTACGACGACGAGCAGCCGGCCACTCTGGAGCGGCAGATCGAGCAGGCGTCGAGCGCCGGCCTCCGCTACTTCTCCTTCTACTGGTACTGGAACCCGGCGAACGGTGGCGGGGAGCAGCTCATCGGCGGCCTACGGTCGTTCCTGCAGGCCGCCAACCGCGCCGACATGGATTTCAACGTCATGACGTGCATCCATCCGTGGAGCAACGGCAACGTCTCGCTGCGGCTGCCCGCCGACCAGATCACCAAGGCCGCCGACACGATCGTCGACACCTACCTCGGGCAGCCGAACTACCTGCGCGCCAATGACGGGCGGCCGATCATCGAGGTGTGCGATGACCGCGGTATCGGCAGCGGTACCGCGAACTCGGTCGACGCCGCTGCTGTCCGGCGGTTCACCGACGCGCTCCGCGCGGAGGCCAAGGTCAAGTACGGCGAGGACGTACTGATCACACTCAACGACCAGCTGGGCGTGCCGTCCACGGACAGCGGCTTCGATGGCACGCAGGTCCAGGGTCGTTACGACGCCAGCCGCTCGTACCAGCAGTACGTCGACACCGAGCGCGGCCGCATCGCGAACTACCCCGGCATCCTGATCCGGGGTGCCACCTCCGGCTTCGACAACCGGCCCTGGGACGGCGTCGGCATCGCCGACCCAGGCCCGAACGCCACGGAGCAGCAGCTGGAGGCCGCGTTCTCTTGGTACGACGACCACTCGATCGCCCGGTTCGGCACGCTGCTGGCCAACCTGCGATCCGACATCCAGGCATCGACCAGGCCGCCCGCCACGGACAATCTCGTGCTGATCTACGCCTGGAACGAATGGCATGAAGGGGGCCACATCGAGCCCAACGTTCGCGATGGCTGCGCCTACCTGAACACTATTCGCCAGCAGCTTGCGCTCACGGGCGGCACCGGCTGCACGATCAGTTGATGCGGGCCATCCGCCCGAGGTGTGGACACCCTGAACGCCCTGGACCACGGAGGTCTGAGGGGAAAGGGGGCCCGTGTAGGGATGAAGGTCTACTCCGAGGAGCGCAACGCCGGGCCGCGGGTTGCATCCCCCGGACATGGTGTAGGAGTTTCCGCTGATCGACCTGAAGCCGGCCGGCTTCACCTCGGCTCCAGGTGAATGCGCGCCAACGACGTGGCGTCTCGCTGCTCCAGTGCTTGAACTCGTGGACTACGACACCGGGGCTGGGTGAGTGGCTCGAGGCCCTGGTTTCGTCCGCGTGTAGTGACGACGTTCGTCGAAGAGTCTGGGCAACACCCCTGATCGTCAGGCTGCCGTTTTCAGCAACGGCTAGGTCGTGTCGCTGACCCGTTCGACGCCTCGGGTGGGGGCCGTATTCGATCAGGGGATGTCGATCGTGTTGAGGACGCCGGGAGCCGACGAACTGGGCGAGGCTGTGCGCGCACTGCGGAAGTGGCAGTACGACGGGGCGCCGATGCAGTTGCATCCGGGAGACCTCGGCTGGCACTGGCGGTTCGGCGGGGAGCCGACGGCCGCGGCGGTGCGGACCTGGGGCCGCGACGGGCGGATTCTCGCAGTCGGGCTTGTGGATTCCGAGCTGGTGCGTCTGGCCGTCGCTCCCGAGGCTCGAGAGGACGATGAACTGGCCCGGCAGATGGCTGAGGACGTGACGCAGCCTGAACGCGGCGTTCTGCCGGAGGACAGGGCCTACGTCGAAGCGCGCTGGGGCGGACTGTTCCAAGAGTTGCTGCGGGAAGACGGATGGGAGCCCGACGAGCCGTGGATCCCGCTGTCACGCTGCCTCCGCGAGCCAGTGGAGAACTGTGGCGTCCGGATCGAAGTGATCGGTCCTGAGCAGGCCCATGTGCGGGCTGCGGTTCAGCGCGCGGCGTTCGACCGGTCGACGTTCACCGACGAGCGCTGGCACACGATGGCCGCCGGACTGCCGTACGCCGACGCCCGGTGTTCGGCCGCGTACGACGACCAGGGCGACGCGGTGGCGGCCACGACCGTGTGGTCGGCCGGCCCGGGAAAACCCGGGTTGCTCGAACCGCTGGGTGTGCACCGCGAACATCGCGGCCACGGTTACGGCACAGCGATCGCCGTCGCCGCTGCGGCCGCCCTCCAGGAGATGGGCTCGTCGAGCGCGATCGTCTGCACCCAGAGTTCCAACGCCGGAGCCGTCGCCGCCTATCGGTCGGCCGGCTTCCAGCAGCTTCCCGAAGTGCGGGACCTGCGCCGGAGTGCCTAGGGCTGTTGAGCCAGTACAGGTCTCGCGGCCAGATAGAGCGCGGCGTGATGGTTACGCGGTCGCCACCTCCTCGATCGCCCCCTCCAGGGAGGCCACCTCGGCGTGGCCATGCCGTCGAAGCTTCTCGGCGAACCAGACGAACACGGTAGCGTGCCTGATCTTGAGGGTCTCGCACCATGACCCGCCTATGCCACAGGAGGATTCGTGCACTCCGGCTTCGCCGTCACCGCATCAGATGACCAGGGCGGCATCTGATGCTGGACCCCATCGACATCGGCTTCGTGGCGATCCCGGTCGCCGCTGCCGCCGTCGCCGGCGTGGTCGCCGCAGTCGCCCGCCCAGGCGAGCGTCTCACCAGCGCTCTTCAGCACTTCGCCGCCGGCGTGGTGTTCGCGGCCGCCGCGATCGAGCTCATTCCCAAGGTGCTGCGCCAGAACCCGGGCGTGGCGATCATCGGCTTCACCGCCGGGATCATCGTCATGTTCACGATGCGCGCCTACACCGAGCGCATCGAAGCCCGGCAGAAACACGCCGGTGTCAGCATGCCGACCGGCCTGATCGGCGCCACAGCCCTCGACTTCCTCGTCGATGGCGCCGTCCTCGGCGCCGGGTTCACCTCGGGCCATCAGACCGGGCTCCTGCTCACTCTGGCGCTGACCCTCGAATACCTGTTCGTCGGCCTGTCGATCGCCGCAGCGCTAGGCCCGAAGACCCGCAGAACGACCCTCATCGCCTTGCCCACCGTACTGGCGGTCCTGACCATCGTCGGAGCCGTCGCCGGGCTCGTGCTGCTGTCCGGAGTCTCGGCCGCCGTCCTGGCCGGCGTTCTGGCTTTCGGCGCTGTCGCGTTCATGTACCTGGTCACCGAAGAACTCCTCGTCGAGGCGCACGAACGCGGCGAGACCGCATCCGGATCAGCCTTGTTCTTCGTCGGCTTCCTGCTGTTCATGGTGCTGACCGAGACTTTGGGCTGAGTGTTCTTCGAGAGAAAGGCTGGACCACCAAGCCCTCGATGACAGGTCGACCACCACTGGCCGTTTCAACGTGGTGCTCGCCACGGAGGCCCTCGCCACCCGACTCTTGGGTCACATCATCCGGCTCACCGGCCAGTCGCCAGCGGAGGAATGGAAGGCCCTGCGGTGGCCATGGATCATGCGGACGCTCCTGGCCTGGGCCGCCGGCGTCGCGATGGCGGGTTACCTCCACTACACCATCCGGGCCTATCAGTTGATCCTCTTCTCCATACCAACGCATGTGACCGGCTGGCTTCGCGATGTATTCCACACGGGCTGGCTGGTCTGGCCGATCAGCGTCATAGCGTGGGCGATCTGGCTGACCGTCGCCCTGGAGGCAATCCGGTACTCCTGTTGGTGTTGGGAGTCTCCCTCGATCTCAGTGCCGCCATCGAACCGGCCGGTGGCATCGTGAGTCTGAAGATCGTCCGGGAGGAGGACCTTCATGGATTCCACGCTGACCGTATGGTTCGTGACGATCAGCCGTTGGGAATCGTCAGAACTTCATGAGGTGTGAACAGGAGTTCTCGTGCGCCCGGGCTGGACGTCCTACAGCGGCACACCGGCCTGGACGAGCCAGGAGGTCGCGGTGTGCCGCATGATCTTCAGCGGGTACTTCCGGATGGATGTTCTTCGGAGAACAGAGCGAGGGCGTGGTGGGTGTCGTTCAGATGACGCCGGCTTCGGCCAGCCAACGCCATAGTTCATCCTGGTGGACGACCGTGACTCCCAGCTTCTCGGCCTTGCCGGTCTTCGAGGCTCCGACGTTGTCGCCGGCGAGCAGGTAGTCGGTGTTGGCCGAGACCGACGAGGCGGTCGTTGCGGCCGCCTGCTCCACCAGGCGCGTGACGTCCGGCCGGCTGATCTTCGCGCCGGAGCGCGGGTCGGTGAAAGCGCCGGTGATCACGACCGACCTCCCCTTGAGCGGTGAGTCACCCGCGGCCGCCGCGTCGACCGGCCGGTCCTCGGGCAGCACATCGAGATTCACGCCCCGCTCGCGCAGCGCCACGATCTCCTCTTGGACGTCCGCGCGGGCGAAGAAGGCCACGATGCTCTCGGCGGCCTTCGGCCCGATGTCGCGGATCGCCACCAGATCCTCGACCGTCGCCGCCGCGATGTCCTCGATGCGCTCGTAGCCGGCCAGGCACAGGCGCTTGGCGGTGCCCTCGGAGGCCATCGGGATCGCCAGCCCGATCAATGCGCGCCGCAGCCCCATGCCCTTGGACGACTCGATCGAGTCGACCATTTTCCGGGCGCTGGTCTCGCCCATCCGCTCGTAACCGAGGAGCTGCTCGGCCGTCAGGTCGTACAGGTCGCTGCGGCGTTTGAGCACGCCGTCCTCGGCGAGCTTCTCGATCCAGACGTCACCGACGCCCTCCATGTCGGCCGCCTGGCGCGACGCCCAGTGCATCAGCCGACGCGTCGCCTGCGCCGGGCACTGCAGATTGACACACCAGCGCTCCTCGCCGGTGCCGCGGACCTCCAGCTCTGAACCGCACGACGGGCAGTGCGTCGGCGGGACGATCTCGACCTCGCTGCCATCGCGCCGCTCCGGCAGCGAGCGGCCCGCGAACGGGATCACATCGCCGCGCCGTACGACCGCCACCGTGTCGCCGATCCGCAGGTCGCGTTCGCGGATCAGCCGGGGGTTGTGGAGGGTGATGTTCTCCACCGTCACACCGCCGACGAACACCGGCGCGACCTTCGCGCGCGGCGGGACGCGGCCGATCTTGCCGACCGGCCACTCGACCGACAGCAACGTCGTCAGCTTCTCCTCCGGCGGATACTTGAACGCGATCGCGCCACGGGGCTCGGCGCTGTTGAAGCCCGCCGCCTCGAACGCCGCCGGCTCGTGCAGCCGCACGACCGCGCCGTCGATGTCGTAGTCCAGTCCATCGCGGCGGCCACCGATCTCGCCGATCGCGTCAATCACCTCCCCGGCGCTCGCGCACACGTACTGGGCGACCGGCTCGAAGCCCGCCGGGACCTGCACCGCGACGCCATCGCGATCGGCACCGAAGGCGAAGAACCGCAGCAGCCGCTCGGCCTTCGCGGCCGCCTCGGGATCCTTCAGCACCAGCGTCCCGGCGGCACCCGACCGCGGGTTGGTCAGCGTCCGGTCCGGGTGCGCCTCGTTATAGGCCGCCCACACCGACCGCAGCATCACGGCCTCACCGCGGACCTCTACGCGCCCCGGCGCCTCAATCCGGGTCGGCAGGCCCGGAATCACGTGACGCACCTTCTCGGTCACCAGCTCGCCGACCGCGCCGGTGCCGCGCGTGGCGACATAGTCGAGCCTTCCGTCGGTGTAGACGACGCTGAGCGAGAGCCCATCGAGCTTTTCCGACACGCGGAAGACCTGGCCGCTGAAGCGCTCGCAGAACGTGCGGATCTGCTCCTCGCTCGTCGCCTTCGCCAGCGAGAGCATCGGGCGCGCGTGGCGCACGGTCGGACCGGTCAACTCCGCCGGCGCGTTGACCCTGCCGAGCGGGCTGTCAGCCGGCTCGAGCTCGGGATGCTCGGCTACGAGCGCCGCCAGCTCATCCTTCAGCGCGTCGTAGTCGGCGTCCGGCAGCGGGCTGTCGCCGGTGCCGTAGTACAGGTCGTTCAGCCGCTCGACCTCGGCGGCCAGCTCGGCGATGCGCTCTTCAACGTCCACTCCTCGATTAAAGGCGATGGCACCGACAATGTTCGCCGACCGGCGTGTCGGTGCCGGAACTCCGCCACCGGCCGCAGCCTGGGCTGCGGGTGGCCTACGCCGGGTGCCCGGGGTCGATCGCGGGGAGGCCGGAGAACATGAGCGGGCCGCCGCCATTGGAACCGACATGCGTCTCGGCCGGGGCGAGCAGCACGCCGATGTGGTCACCGAGTTCCCGACGGTCGAGCACCCTACCGACGAGGACGCGCGGGCAGCGGGTCAGCAGCGGAACCCCGTCCGGGCCCGGCCGCCACTCGCAGCGAGCGAACTTGTCCGTCTCGTCCCCGGTCTCGGAGCCGAACAGCGTCGCCAGATCCTGCTGGTCCCGGCCCATCACGTGGACCGCGAGGTAGGAGGCGGAGGTCGCCACGCGGTAGGTCCGGTTCTTCTTCGACAGGCAGACGAGGAAGCGAAAAGGGTCGATCCCACACTGTGTCGTGAACCCGACGAGGCACCCTGCCCGTACGCGCCCGCCGTCGGCGGCGGTGGTCACCACGAACATCGGGTAGTCGAATCCCGAGATGAATCGCTCGGTGCTTCCCGCCTCGCGTCGGAAGGGATCAGTCGTTTCCGGAACCGGTGCGTCGGCATGGTGCATGCAGCGCTGCTTCCCGCCCAGCCTCCGCGAAAACACTCGCACCCAGGTCCGTCCACTCACGGGGCGACGGGAGGCCGTCCGGTGCGACGGCAGCTGCGTGCGGCGAACCGGACCACGGGTGTCGAGACGGAGGAAGGACGGCAGGCGACCACCCGACCGCGGCATACCCGGGGATCATCCGAACGACAGAGCAGGGCTCCCGAAGCGGGCCGCCTACTGGGGCAGGTGGCGCAGTTCGCTGTCGTACAGCTCGGCCGGGTCGAAGCCCATGCCGGTGAAGTGGCCTGCCAGTTCCAGGGAGAGGATGCCGTGCAGACGGGTCCAGAAGCGCAGGGCGCGGCGCAGGGCGGCCGGGGGTGCGGGGTGGCCGTCGGCCCACTGCCGGTGTTCGGCGAGGTGGGCCTCCAGGCGGGCGTCGGGGTGGCCGTCGGCCGGGGTCTCCACGGCTGTGCCGTCCGACTGGGCGGCGTCGAGGAGAGCGCCCATGATCTCTGAGGCGATCTCGGTGATGTCGTCGGGTGCGTGATATCCGGGGACCGGAGTGCCGTAGACGAGGAAGTAGCGCTGGGGGTCGTCCCGTGCCCAGGCGCGCAGTGCGTGTCCCAGTCCGGCCAGGTCCGCACCCGCCGCGGCGGCGGTGCGGATGGCGTCGGCGAGGCTTCGGTAGGCATCGCGGATCAGCTCGGTGATCAGCTCGTCCCGGCCGGCGAAGTACCGGTAGAGCGCGGGGCCGCTCATACCCATCTGCTTGGCGATGGCGTTCAGGGACAGCCCCGGCGCCCCCGCGGCGGCGATCTGCTCCCAGGCGCGCTCCTTGACCTCGGCCCGTAGCTGGGCCCGGTAGCGCTCGCGTGGGGTCTCCTTGCCCGCGGTGGTCATGTGCTCGTCCCTTTCCCTGTTCGATCACCGGCTCCCGGGAGCCCGGCGGGCCGCTCGGCGCATGCCCGCAGTTAGACCCTATTACGAATGTTGTTGACCGTCACTCCCGCCGTGAGTTATAACTTCTAACGAAAGCACCAGCCGCTAACTGTCGCTGGTGAGACGTCGATGGAGGTCGTCATGAACGCTGCGGGAATGGTCGAGGTCGTGCTGCCGGGCAAGGTCGAGCCGGAGGAACTTCAGATGCGGCAGAGGGCCGTGCCGACCGCCGGCCCGGGTCAGGTCGTCGTCCGGATGGAGGCGACCGGTGTCTCCTTCGCCGAGCAGCAGATGCGCCGCGGCCGCTACTACGACCAGCCGCCCTACCCGTTCGTTCCCGGCTACGACCTGGTCGGCACCGTGCTGGCGACCGGGGACGGTGTCGCTCCGGGCCTGGCCGGCACCCGGGTTGCCGCGCTGCTGAAGGTCGGCGGCTGGGCCAGCCACGTGGTCGTCGACGCCGCCGATGTGGTGCCGGTGCCGGACGGGATCAGAGCCGCGGAGGCGGAGACCGTGGTGATCAACGGCATCACGGCCTGGCAGATGCTGCACCGCAAGGCCCGCGTCCGGGCCGGGCAGACCGTCCTGGTGCACGGCGCCAACGGAGGAGTCGGCTCGGTCCTGGTCCAGCTCGCCCAGGCCGCGGGCGCGAAGGTGATCGGAACCGCTTCCGCGCGTCACCACGCCGCCCTGCGGGAACGTGGAGTCGCCCCGATCGACTACCGCACCGAGGACATCCCCGCACGCGTCCGTGAACTCGCCCCGCGCGGCGTGGACGCCGTCTTCGACCACGTCGGCGGCCGCAGCGTCGTCGACTCCTGGCGCATGCTTGCGCCGGGCGGCACGCTCGTCTCCTACGGCAGCGCCTCCACCCGCGACGATGAAGGTTCCAAGCAGTGGCCGGTGCTCAAGCTGCTGGGCCGAGTGTGGCTGTGGAACGCCCTGCCCAACCGCCGCCGCGCCTACTTCTTCAACGTCTGGGCCGGCCGGGCCCTGAGCCGCAGCCGCTTCCGGGCCCGGCTGCGCGCCGACCTCACCGAGGTGTTCGAAGCGCTGCGGCGCGGTGAGATCACCGCCCAGATCGCCGCCGAGCTGCCCCTCGCCCAGGTCGCCGAGGCGATGCGCCTGGCCGAGTCCGGCACCGTCGCCGGCAAGGTCGTCCTCCACGCCTGACGCTCCCCGCTGAGGCCGAACACGCATGTCACCTGGCCGCACCGCCGGCCTACCAGGTCGCCGGGTCGCCCGGGTCGGTGCCGGGGCCCTCGGCGTGACCTCCCGCACCGGCATGGTGAGCGCGCCGAACCGTCAGGGAACCGGCGGACCGGACCGCTGAACCGGGACGGGACGTGGCGGTCGTCTCGGGTCAGCCCAGGCGGAACTGCTGGGCGGTACTGGTATTGCAGGCGTAGATCTGCAGGGCGTCGCCGGGGCGCTGCCTGTTGCCGGGGTCGTCGAGGCAGCGTCCGGACTGCGGGTTGTAGAGGGTGCCGTCGCTCCGGCTGGTCCACTTCTGGGAGCCGGTGCCGTTGCAGTCGAACAACTGGACCGGGGTGCCGTCGGCGGTGGCCCCGTGACTGACGTCCAGGCACTTGCCGAACACCCGGACGGTGCCGTCACCAGGGGTGGACCAGCGCTGCGCGTCGGTGCCGTTGCAGGTGTACAGCTGCACCGCGCCGGCCGAGGAGGGGTCGGCGTCGGCGACGTCGGCGCACAGCCCGCCCGGGCCCGTGACCGGTCCGGGCGGCAGCCGCCAGATCTGCCCGTCGGTGCCGAGACAGTCGTACAGCTGGAGCTGGGCGGCCCCGGGGGTGGGGTTGGAGTTCGGGACGTCCAGGCAGCGGCCGGATCCGGGATTCAGCAGCGTGCCGTCGGCCCGGCGGGTCCAGGACTGGCCGGGGGCACCGTTGCAGGAGGCGATGGTGACCGGCGCGCCGTTGGCCGTGCCGCCGGCGGTCAGGCAGCGGCTCAGCAGCCGTACGGTGTCGTCGCCGGCGTGGTCGGCCTGCTGCGCGGTGGTGTGGTTGCAGGTGTAGACCTGGACCGGTTGGCCGTCCGCGTCGACACCGCCCCGCACGTCCAGGCACAGTCCGCCGACGCCGACGACCTCGCCGGTGCCCGGGTTGTCCGCGGCGGATCCGGTGAGCGTCACGGTGTGGGCCGTGCCCGTCGACAGGCCGTCGGTGGTGACGGTGACGGTGCGGCTGTTGCGGTTGTACGCCCACGCCGTCTCCGGCACCTGCACGCCGTCGATCAGGACCGCGGTGGGCGCGGCGCTGCCCGCGACGCGCAGGGTGTACGCCCGGGTGGTGGGCGCCCCCGGGTAGCCGCCGGTGGAGGCGCCGACCGTGAAGGTACGGGAACCGTCGGCCCAGGACAGCGGGGTGGTGGTGAACTGCCCGGACGCGTACCCGTTGCCCTCCCCCGCGTCGCCGTAGAGGCTGAACGAGCCGTCCGCCCCGGCGGTGACGTCGACGGTGAGCCCGCCGGCCGGCCTCTCCTTCTGACCGTTCACGTAGTCGGTGCGGAGGGGCACCAGGCCGCCGGCCTTGACCAGCACGGGCATCCGGGACAGCGGAGCGGTCATCGTGACGGTCGCCGGCCCCGTGTACGTCGCGCCGGTGAAGTAGTCGCTCCAGGTGCCCGGCGGCACCCACACCGACACCGACCCGTCGCCGTTCGCGTCATTCGGAGTGGTGACCGGCGCCACCAGCAGGTCATCGCCGTACATGTACTCGCCGGAGGCGCTGTAGGCGGCGTCGGCGGCCGGGTAGTCCAGGTACATCGGCCGTACGATCGGCACTCCGGTCCGGGCCGCCTGCCATGCCATCGTGTAGGTGTAGGGCACCAGCGCCTCCCGCAGACGCAGGAACCGCTGCGCCGCGGACTGGGCCGCGCCCGGGTAGTCCCACGGGAGCCGGTCGCCGTGGTCGGAGTGCAGCCGCAGCACCGGCTGGAAGGTGCCGAACTGCACCCACCGCGCGTACATGTCGTCGGCGAGGTGGCCGCCGTGGAAGCCGCCGATGTCGTGCGTCACACCGGTCAGGCCGGCGGCGGCCTCACCGGCGGTGAACCGCACCTCGTAGGCCAGGGTGTCCCAGGTCGAGTACGTGTCACCGGTGAACGCCAGGGTGTTGCGCCGCTCGGACCACGGGCCGACCGCGAAGTTCGTGGCGTCGAGGCCGCCGTGCTCGGTGCCGCCGATCCGGCTGAAGGCGAAGCCGCGCAGGCCGCGCCCGGTGTCGTGGTCGGCGTACGCCTGGTTGATCAGGTTGTCCGGCGCGACGTGCGGGTCCGAGGCGATCGACGCCCCGCACCCCCCGCAGTAGTCCAGCCACCAGGCCCGGACGCCCTGCTGCTCGAACGGTGCGTGCAGCCCCTGGTAGGCGGCCAGGTGCGCCGGATTCGACCAGTCGAAGTAGTGGGTGTGCCCGTCAGATTGGACCGGCAGGCCGCCGGCGGCGGTGTTCGCCGCCGGGAACCTCGGATCGGTGTCATCGATCTCGGGGTGGACGTTGAGGCTCACGTCCAGGCCCATCTGTTTCGTCCAGTCGAGGAATGCCTGCGGATCCGGGAACAGGTCCGTATTCCAGTTCCACCCGTCCCACTCCACCGGCTTCTTCCAGTCGGTGTCCACGACGAGCCAGTCGATCGGGACGAAGTTCCTCCGGAACGCGGGCAGCAGCGTGTTCTGGTAGTCGGAGGTGCTGTACCCCCAGAACCGGGAGAACCACACGCCGTACGCGGTCTGCGGCAGCAGGTCCGCTCCCCCGGTCAGCGCGCCCAGGTCGCTCAGGGCCTGCTTGTAGTTCTGCCCGTACCCGAAGAAGTAGCCGTCCTGATAGGGCTGTGCGCCGTGGCTCGGCCGGTCGCCGACCGTGTGGTTCGCGCCGAGCAACGCGGTGCGGGTGTCGTCCAGCAGGTACCAGCCGCCCCGATCCAGGAGGCCCGGATGCAACGTGCCCACGTCCGGCAGACCGTCCGGAAGATTGTCCAGCGACCGGTACCAGCCGCCCAACTGGTCGGCCGGACCCGCTCCGTAGCCCGTGGTGCGCAGATCGGTGGCCGGCGCCGGGTACCCCGTGGCCGTGGTCGGTGTGACGGCGAGACTGTCGATGTTGACCCGGCCCGAGTCACCGGCGTCCTCGGCGACGGTGATCGTGTTGACACCGGCGCGCAGCCCGACGTCCACCGACGCCGTGGACCAGGTGTCCCACGAACCGGTCGGCGGCAGGCTGAACCGCGGCCCGGTGTTGCCGTTGACGTGCGCCGTCAGCGTGCGCGTGGCGGACTGGCCGTCGCTGCCGGTGGCGTTGGCGTACCTGACCGCGAGCCGCCACGTGCCGACGCTGGGCACGTCGACGTCGTACTGCACGCCGCTGCCGGTGCGCTCGTATCCCGAGGCGAATCCGGTACCCGTGTAGCCCTTGTGGTCGTAGGCGGGCGTCGCGTTGCCCGTCAACAGCGCGTTCTCGCCCTCGCACGCGACCGACACGGGACAGTACGACGGGAACGCCGGCCGCGCGGTCGTGCCCGTCGCGGTGATCGCGACGCTTAAGTTCGAAGCGGTGAACGGGCCGCTGTTCTGCTTGTACCGCAGGGTCAGCGCGCTAGTACGGATCTCCCGGTAGCCGTCCGCCGTCACCGTCGTGGTGTACGGCGGCGGCGTGAACGACCGGTTGACGGCGTTGAAGGTGGTCGCGTCCGTGAAGACGCCGTCACCGGCGTACTCCGTACGGATCAACGTCGGCGTCAGGACCTCGAACCGGGCGGAGCCGTCCGTCACGGCCGCCGCCGGGGCCCCGGTCGCGGGCGACGGCGGAAGGGCGACGACGACCGAGGCGGCCGTCGCGAGCGTGGCCAGGGCGGACACGACCGCCGAACGCCGGACCGGTGACGTCTGGAGACGCATCGGCACCTCGCACACTCGGCTGGCCGTCCCCCCGCATCAGATCATCGGACCGGATTTCTGTAAACACTCTGAACGGTTTCTTTCCGGACCCGGCCGGATCGGCCCGATGCCGGCCGGGTGAGCCACCGTCCTATCCTGCGGACCGTGGCCATCAACGATTCCGGGCACGGCGCGCCGACGGCCGAAGAGGACAGGGGCAAGGCCCACGGCGGTGTGCGCATCTCGGTGCTGGACACTTCTCCGATCGTGTCCGGCTCCACCGCTCGGCAGGCGCTCCTCGCCACGGTCGATCTGGCGGTTGCTGCCGATGCGCTGGGCTATCACCGGTATTGGGTGCCCGAGCATCACAGCATGCGCGGCGTCGCTTGTTCCGCCCCCGCCGTGCTCGTGGGCCACCTCGCGAACGCGACCCGTCGCATCAGGGTGGGGGCGGGAGGCGTGCTGCTCCCGAATCACGCGCCGATCGTCGTGGCCGAACAGTTCGGGACGCTGGCCGCGCTCCATCCGGGACGGATCGACCTTGGGATCGGCCGGGCCCTCGGCGGTCCCCGCCGCGCCGCGGACGCCGTACGCAGCGAGACCGAGCGGACCGCCAAGAGCTTCCGCCGGCAGATCACGGAGCTGCTCGGCTACTTCGACGGTGCCTCCGACGACGGAGTACGCGCGATTCCCGCCATCGGCAACCGGCCGGCGATCTGGATCCTCGGCTCCAGCGCCGCGAGCGCACGCCTCGCCGCGTCACTCGGCCTGGCCTACGCGTTCGCCCATCACCTGAACCCCGGCGAGGCGGTGAACGCCGTCCGCGCTCACCGGGCCCTGCGCCGGCCTCCCGAGACGGCCGGCCCCGCACCTCCGGCCCTGATCAGCGTGTCGGTCATCGCGGCCGACACCGATGAGCGCGCCGAGTGGCTCGCCGGTCCCCTCCGGTTGAAGCTGCTGAGCAGAGCACAAGGCCGACGGATCCTGTTGCCTCGCCCGGAGGAGGCCGCCGCCCATCCTTACACCGACGCCGACCGGGTGGAGATCGCCGAACGTACGAAGGGCGTCGTCGTGGGGTCGCCGGAGACGGTGCGGCGACGGCTCCAGCGGCTGCTCGATGAGACCGGCGCCGACGAGCTGATGGTCACCACCCCGGTGTACGACCACGCTGACCGCCGCAGGTCCTACGAGCTCCTCGGCGGAATCGCCCCGTCGCTGCGATCCGCGTGCGGCTCTCCCCACGTGGCCGAGGTCGACCGGGAGGTGTAGCGGCGGACCTGGTGCTCGTCGAGCCCGGCCAGGCCCTTTCCGGACTGGACGGTCTCCTCCACCCCCCACCTCGATCCGGCGACGCGGACCAGAGCGGTCAGCCGTGGGCCACGGTCAGGGCGTAGAACTTGACCTTCGCCCCGTTGCTGGTGCTGCTCGACGATGACTGGTTGTAGTCGCCGGCCTTGAAATACTGGTGGTAGGCGGAGAAGCCCGAGGCGATCGAGTAGCTCTTCGTGTTCCCGTTGACGGTGACCTGGATCTTGCCGCCGACGATCGCGATGACGTAGCTCCACTGGGTGCCGAGCGGCACATTGGTCAGCGTGTAGGTGTTCTGACCGCCGTCGGGTGACTTCTCGATGCCGAGGACCACGTCGCCGTCGGAGTGGTAGTACAGCTCGAGCAGCGGCTTCGTCGACGAGCCGCCACTGCCGAGATGGATCTGTCCGACACAGACGTTCTTCGTCACCGAGACGATCCGCAGGGTCGCCGACAGCTTGTGAGTGCCGGACAGCGGCCAGTCCGCGGCGCTGCCGTCGGCGTTCATCTCGCGCAGTTCTGAGCGGGCGTAGCTGGAGTTCGGCGTGGTGACCCCGGACTCGGGATCCCAGAAGGTCATCGAGCCGTCATTCTTGTCGGTCCAGAAGTAAGCCGGATTCGTGTAGCCGTTCGCGCCCTTCAACTGCGACGGCGGAATCGTGGTCGGCGAGCCGGGCGATCCGATCGGGAGCTGGAGCGCCCACACCGACAGGTTGAAGTTGCCGCCCGGTGCGACGGTCGGATCGAGGCCGGCGGCGCTCGGTCCCGTGGCAGGGGCGAAGCCGATGGCCTCGGCGTCACGGGCGCCGATGGCGCCTGGGGCGATCACCATGGCTCCGCCGGCGGCTGCCGCGAGGATTCTCCACCTGGTACGGCGTGTTCGGTCGTTCTCTGCCGTCACGAGCATTCTCCTTCACGCGCGGGGGCGAACGCGTCCTGGCGGGGGCGCGAAGGTGGGCGTACGGGCACACTTCATGGTTGCCGGCCAGAGGCGGGCCCCTCCAGGCCAACGACGTCAGAATAGGTACACGACCAGCTTTTGTAAAGATACTTAACTATCGATGTCGCCGACGACCCGGACCTCAGGGGTCATTACGACTAGCAGCGCGTACCGGTCGCGATCTCGTGTGCCACCGCGGTGACGTTGACGTCCATCAGGGTTGGCAGGGACGCCACATTCGGGTAGTCCGGATACTTCGCCGCCACCTTGGCCTCGACCTCCGCCAATTCCCCGGGCGTGACCGCCGCACCACCCGGTGAGTCCACGGCGGCGGCTGGTGCCACGAACGCACGGAAGTCGCGGATGTACCGCTCCTGCTCGTCGATCAGGTCGCGGGAGCCTGGCGCACCGTGCCCCGGGTACAGCGTCCACGCCCGGGCAAAGCGCTTGCGCAGCCGGTCGAGGTCGGACAGCCAGCCGCAGGTGTGCTCCTCCAGCAGCGCCGGCGTCATGTGGTTCGCCACGATGTCGCCGGGGAACAGCGTGTGGTGGATCGGCTCGTAGAACACCGTCTCCGCGTCCGTTTCCCCTGGGCCGAACTCGGCGGTCTCCAACCGCAGGCCGCCGATCGTTATCGGCTTGTTCGGCTGAAGCACGTGGTCCGGCACGGTCATCACGGCCGGGTAGTCGTCGCCGTCGATCTGCCTGGTCAGCGCGTAGAAGCCCTTCGAGTCGGTCCTGATCTCCTCGCTGGTCGCGGCCGTCGCGTACATCGGCGCGTGTGGGAACGCCTCGTGCAGCACGCCCAGGCCGCCCACGTGGTCCGGATGCGCGTGCGTGATCAGGATCCCGACCACCGGACGGTGCACCGCACGGATCGCGGCGACCGTCTTGTGCGCCTCGGACAGCGTGCGGCCCGAGTCGACCACGATCAGACCGTGCGGCGCGGACATCCACAGCACGTTGACCGAGCCGGGGATCGGCGACGCGTACCGGCCGACCGAGAGCGGGGAGGCCGACGCCGGCGCCGGCGCGGCGGCCAGTATCAGCAGCAGGAGCGCGACGATCGCCTTTCTCAGTGGAACCGTCCCGCGTTGGCCCGGGTCCACTCCGCGAACGTCCGCGGCGGACGGCCGGTCACTTCGAGAACCGTCGGGAAGACCGTTGCCTCGTCGAGCCTCCCATCCGAGTAGAAGCTGAAGAACGCGTCGACGTACTGCTCCGGCATCTGCGTGAGCATCTCCGTACGGGCCTCGTCGTCGGGCTGCGCCTCGTAACGGATCTCACGGCCGAGTGCCTCGGCCAGGATCCGCACCCGCTCCCCCGGCCGCAGCGCCTCCGGGCCGGTGACCGGGTACTCGCGGCCCTCGTGGTCCGCCGACACCAGCGCCTCAGCGGCAACCGCCGCGATGTCCGCCGGATCGATGACCGCCGACGGCACGTCCGGCCACGGCGCCCGCACCACACCTGAGCTCACCTGGGGAACCCACTGGAGTGCGTTGGTCATGAACATCCGCGGCCGCACCATCGTCCAGCCCAGCCCGGACGCCCGCAGCGCGTCCTCGGTCTCCATCATGTATCTGGCGACCGCGTTGGACCGGTCGCCGGTCTCGACCGAGCCGCCGGACATCAGCACGACGCGCCGCACGCCGGCTCGCGAAGCCTCGGTGAAGACGTCCGGCGAGTAGCCGCTGAGCAGAAACAACGCGGTGGCCCCGCCGAGCGCGGGCCGCAGCGTCGCCGGGTCGGTCAGGTCGCCCGCCACGGCGGTGGCACCGGCCGGCACCGTCGCCTTCGCCGGGTCCCTGGTCAGGGCCCGTACCGGTTGACCGGCCTCGACCAGCAGGCGGACCACTTCGCGCCCGACGTTCCCGGTAGCCCCAGCCACAACGATCACAGTCGACTCCTCAAATGTTAGGGAGCGTTCCCTAACGCGTGGACTACGTGGCCATGAGGCGCACTGCCAAGGAAACGAGAGAGCACATCCTTGCGGTGGCGCACGACCTTTTTTACTGGCACAGCATCAAGGGCACCGGCGTCGACACCATCGCCGCGACGGCCGGTGTCGCGCCGACGACCCTCTACCGCCTGTTCGCGTCGAAGGACGACCTCGTCGCCGCGTACGTCGACCGCGCCGCAGGGCTCTACAAGCAATGGTTCGTCGAGGCGACGGCCGATGGCGCGCCCGCTGACCGGATCCTGTCACTGTTCGACGCGCTCATCGAGCAGGTGCAGCCGGAACACTGCCGCGGTTGTCCGTTCCTGATGGCGATGGCCGAGTTGCCGGACGCGTCGGCCAAGGCACACGCGCTGGCCGTCGATACCAAGGCGTGGGTACGCCAGAAGATCGGCGAACTGACCGCCCAACTGGCCGTCAAGGACCCTGCGGTGCTCGCCGACCAGATCTTCCTCGTCATGGAAGGGGTTTACGCGTCCGTGCAGTCGCACGGCGCCGACGGGCCCGCGCGTCAGGCACGCGGGCTCGTCGAGGCCCTGCTCAAGGGAGCCCGTTGAGGAACGGCCGGTCCGGCGAAAACGCTAGAACGATGCTCGCTGGTACTCCCGCGATCCTCGCGCTCACGGGAGCGACGGAATGCGATTACACCGCCGAAGCACATCGACCTCGAAGAGATCCCGCTTCAAATCGAACATTTTCCAACATTCAAGGACGTCGGATCGGCTGCCCACGGCGGGCGGCGGCACTCACGAAGCGGACAAACCGCATTGATGGCATCAGGGCCAAGGGTGCGACAGACCTCAAACTTCACGAATGACCGCGAAACAGCCACATAGCCCTCTTGACGTCATTCTCCAAGAAGCCGCAGACTGCACACTCGGAACATCGCGTTTACACAGGCTTAAACGCGTCCCGCTTGTGAAGCGAGGCACCCGTATGCCCCCCAGCATCCCCAGACTGCTGTCCCGCTCGCGCGCGGTCCTGACCGCGATCATGATCCTCACGGTGCTGGCGTTGGGCGCCGGCCCGGTGGCGAGCGCCGCACCACCTCCGATGGCGGCGCCCGTCACCGCCGGGACGGCGCACTCGGTGACGTACGACGGCTACTCCTTCAAGATCGACGGCGAGCGCACGTACATCTGGTCCGCCGAGTTCCACTACTTCCGTCTGCCCAATCAGGACCTGTGGCGGGACGTGTTCCAGAAGCTCAAAGCCGCCGGTTTCAACGCCGTCTCGCTCTATTTCGACTGGGGCTACCACTCCCCGAGGCCAGGCGTCTACGACTTCACCGGGGTACGGGACGTCGACAAGCTGCTGGACATGGCCGACCAGGCCGGCCTCTACGTCATCGCCCGGCCCGGCCCGTACATCAACGCCGAGGTCGACGGCGGCGGCTTCCCCGGCTGGCTGTCCACCAAGGCCGGGACCACCCGCACCGGCGACCCCGACTACCTCAAGTACTCCGACGAGTGGCAGACCCAGATCGACGCGATCCTGGCCAGGCACCAGCTCACCACGGGCACCGGCCCGGTGATCGAGTACCAGGTCGAGAACGAGTACTACCACGGCGACGCCGCCGGACGCTCGTACATGAAACACCTGGAGAACAAGGCGCTCGCCGACGGCATCAAGGTCCCGCTGGTCGGTAACAACAACGGCACGTTCAACGCCGGTGACGCCGCTCTCGACGTGGACGCCGCGGACTCCTACCCGCAGGGCTTCAACTGTTCCAATCCCACGCAGTGGAACGGCGTGCCGGACATCAGCTACGACCATGTCGCGGGCAAGCCGCTGGCGACCGCCGAATTCCAGGGCGGCGCCTTCGACCCGTGGGGCGGCCCCGGCTACGACAAATGCGCCCAGCTCATCAACGACCGGTTCGCCGACGTGTTCTACAAGCAGAACATCGCGGTCGGCGCGACGTCACAGAGCTTCTACATGACCTACGGCGGCACCAACTGGGGCTGGCTCGGCGAGCCGCAGAACTACACCTCCTACGACTACGGCGCCGCGATCCGCGAGAACCGTGAGCTCGACCCCAAGTACGACCAGGACAAGCTCATCGGGTACTTCACCCGGGCGGTGGCGCCGCTGACCAAGACCGACGCGATCTCGGCCACCGCGCCGGACAACTCGCGGATCGTCGACACCGCGCGGAGGAACCCGGACACCGGCACGCAGTTCCACGTGCTGCGGCACTCCGATTCCACGTCGACGTCGAAGGACAGCACGCACATCTCTGTCGACTTCAACACCAAGCCGGCCGACTACACCTACGACGACAACGACGCGGCCCTGAAGTACTCCGGGTCCTGGTCGCACGTGGCCGACCAGAGCTACACCGGGGGCGACTACAAGCACACCGAGTCGTGGTCCAACGCGGCCGGTGACTCGCTGACCGTGCCCTTCAACGGCACCGCCGTCCGCTGGATCGGATCGAAGGTCGACAACCACGGGCTCGCCGACGTCTACCTGGACGGCGTCCTGCAGACCACGGTCGATGGCTACGGCAACGAGAACCAGGCGGTGCTGTTCCAGAAGAGCGGCCTGACCGACGGTCCGCACACGCTCAAGATCGTCGTGGACGGCCGGCACAGCTCCGGCGCGACCGGCGACTTCGTCGCCATCGACGCCATCGATCTGACCGTGCCCGCGAACAAGCCCGTGACCTACCCGACCGTGCCGCAACAACCCGGCACCGGTATCACGCTGGACGGCCGCGAGTCGAAGATCATCACGGCGAACTACGACCTCGGCGGCAACCGGCTGCAGTACTCGACGTCCGAGCTGATGACCAACGCGACGATCGGCGGTCAGGACGTCGCCGTGCTCTACGGTGACGCCGGCACGACGGGCGAGACGGTGCTGCGGTTCGCCTCGAAGCCGACCGTCACGTCCACCGGCGGCGACGTCACCGAGACCTGGGATGCCGCCACCGGCGACCTGCGGTTGAACTACACGCACAACGGCCTCGCCCGAGTGCGGATCACCGGCGGCGACCACCCGATGCTCCTGCTGCTGGCGGACACGGCCACGGCGAAGACGTTCTGGCGGCAGGACACCGGCTCCGGTCCGGTCCTGGTACGCGGTACGCACCTGGTGCGCACCGCCAAGATCAGGCACTCGACGGCCGAACTGACCGGTGACGTGGACACCGACGGCTCGATCGAGGTGTGGAGCGAGGCATCGAAGATCACCTGGAACGGCTCCGACGTCGCGACCACGGCGTCCGACGACGGCAGCCTGGTCGGGAAGGTGCCGACCGCGGCCCCGGTCGAACTGCCGGCACTCACCAACTGGGTGCACACCCAGGAGTCGCCGGAGGCCCAGCCCCGGTTCGACGACTCCACCTGGACGGTGGCCGACAAGATGACGACGAACAGCATCACCACGCCCGGCACGCTGCCGGTGCTGTTCGCCGATGACTACGGCTTCCACACCGGCAGCACCTGGTACCGCGGCCGCTTCACCGGCACGGGCAAGGAGGCCGGGATCACGTTGTCCGCGCAGAGCGGCGGCGGCGCGGCCGCCTCATCGGTCTGGCTCAACGGCGTCTTCCTCGGCAGCTCCACCTCCGACGGTTCCAAGACGTACACCTTCCCGGCCGGATCGGTGCACGCCGGTCCCGACAACCTGGTCTCGGTGCTCACCGTGAACATGGGCCACGAGGAGGACTACAACGAATCCAGCGGCAACAAGGCGGCCCGCGGGCTGACCGGCGCCAGGCTGATCGGATCCCCGAACGCGATCACCTGGAAACTGCAGGGCGACCGGGGCGGCGAGACGCCACCGGACACCGTACGCGGGCCTCTGAGCGTCGGCGGCCTGTACGGCGAGCGCGCCGGCTGGTACCTGCCGGGCTACCCGACCGGCGCCTGGCAGCCGGTGTCACTGCCGGCCACCGACAAGACGCCGGGCGTCTCCTGGTACGCCACCGACGTGGCGCTGCAGCTGCCGTCGGGCCAGGACACCTCGCTGGGCCTGACCATCAGCGACGCATCGTCCCGCAAGTACCGCGCGGAGATCTTCGTCAACGGCTGGCACATGGGCAACTACGTGAACTACCTCGGGCCGCAGCACAGCTTCCCGATCCCGAACGGGGTGCTGAACCCGCACGGCACGAACGACATCAAGATCGCCGTGTGGAACCTGGACGGCTCCACCGGCGGCCTGGGCACCGTGACGCTGACCAAGTACGGCAGCCACGCGTCCCCACTGACGGTCGTGCAGAACAACAGCCCGGGATACAACGGGGGCACGTACAAGATGCCCAAGTCGCCCATCTCAACCGTCAACCTCCAGGTTCCCGGCACGGTGACCGCAGGGACCAAGTTCACCGCGACGGAGACGGTGAGCGTCGACCGCGGCGCGGCGGAGAACGTCGTCCCGGCGCTCACGCTGCCCGACGGCTGGACGGCGAGCGTCCCGACACCCGCGTCCGCCGCGAGGCTGACCCCCGGGCAGTCGGCGACGTTCACGTTCACCGTCACCCCACCGGCGACCGTCGAGAAGCCGGCCGCGATCACGGCCACCGCGACCATGACGCAGAAGAGCGGCCGGCAGACGTTCAGCGACGAGCGGATCATCGGCCCGATACCGCCGGTGCCGCCGGCCGGTCAGGACAAGGTCAGCGACCTGCCCTGGCTGTCGGCGACCAACGGCTGGGGACCGGTCGAGCGGGACACCAGCGTCGGTGAGCAGGCCGCAGGTGACGGCCACCCGATCACCATCAACGGCACCTCGTACGCCAAGGGGCTCGGCACCAACGCCGTCAGTGACGTCGCGGTCTACCTCGGCGGGACGTGCAGCAGGTTCACCGCGACCGTCGGCATGGACGACGAGAACGGCAACGCCGGAACCGTCACGTTCAGTGTGGTGCTCGACGGCAAGACGCTGATCACCACGCCCACCGTCACCGGTTCCACACCGGCCATCTCGATCGACGTTCCGGTCACCGGCGGTCAGGTGGTCGACCTGGTCGTCGGGGACGCCGGCGACGGCAACGGCAACGACCACGGCGACTGGGCGAACCCCGTGCTCACCTGCTCCGGCTGACCATCCGATCGCTCCCCGCCGTCGGCCCCCCGCCACACCACGAGC
>NZ_JAMXMV010000026.1 GCF_024055715.1 Actinoallomurus soli | reverse complement strand
CTCCCCTACCTCCTCTCCGCCAAGACCCCAACCGCCCTCCGCCACCAAGCCCACCGGCTACGCGCCAGGCTGACCGCCCGCGATGACCTCGCGCCGGCCGACGTCGCCCGCACGCTCGCCGGCCGGACGACATTCGAGCACCGGGCCGTGGTGGTGGCCACCGAGCGTTCCGGTCTTCTCGGCGCCCTGGGCAGCCTTGCCCGGGGCGAGCCGGCCGCCATGCTCGCCGAAGGGAGTCACGCCGGGACGGAGGCGCCGCGCACGGTATTCGTCTTCCCCGGGCAGGGGCAGCAGTGGACCGGCATGGGGGCCGGCCTGATGGACGGCTCCGACGTCTTTCGCGCCCGTATGCACGACTGCGCGGACGCGCTGGCGCCCTACATCGACTGGTCACTCACCGACGTCATACGCGGGATCCCCGGCACCCCGCCGCTGGAGCGCGCGGACGTCGTCCAGCCCGCGCTGTTCGCCATGATGGTCTGCCTGGACGCCGTATGGGAGTCGGCGGGGGTGCGGCCCGACGCCGTGATCGGCCACTCCCAGGGAGAGGTCGCCGCGGCGTGCGTCGCCGGGGCCATCTCGCTGGACCAGGCAGCCAAGATCGTCGCGCTGCGCAGCCAGGCCGTCGCCACGATCGCGGGCCGGGGCGCCATGGCCGCCGTCCCGCTGCCGTCCGCAGAGGTCCGCGAACTGATCGCCCAGGCCGGCCGACGGCTGGACGTGGCCGCCGCCAACGGGCCGGCCAGCACGGTGGTCTCCGGAGATGCCGACGCGGTCAGCGAGCTGGTCGCGCGCTGCGAGGCCGAGGGAATCCGGGCGAAGAAGATTCCAGTGGACTATGCCTCTCATTCACGCCACATGGACCAGTTCAGGGAAGAACTGGTCCACGCCCTCGCCGACGTCACCCCGGTCACCGCGCCCACGGCGTTCTACTCCACGGTGGAGGGATGCCGGCTCGACACGGTGGCCCTCGATGCCGACTACTGGTTCCGCAACCTGCGGCAGCCGGTCAGGTTCGCCGAGACGGCCCGGATTCTTCTCGCCGATGGCTACCGTGCCTTCATCGAGGCCAGCCCGCACCCGGTCCTGACCATCGGGCTTCAGGAAACGGCCGATGCCGCCGGCTGCGGAGACGCCGCGGTCCTCGCCACGCTCCGGCGCGACAACGGAGGGTGGCCCGCGTTCCTCCTGTCACTCGGCCAGGCGCACAATCACGGCGTGCGCGTCGGCTGGCCGGCGATCGTGGCCGAGCCGGGGACCCGGCCGACGGAACTGCCCACGTACCCGTTCCAACGGCAACGGTACTGGCTCGGCGCCCCGGTCGCGGCCGCCGATTCCGCGGCGGCCGGGCTGGAGGCCGCCGGGCATCCCCTGCTCGGCGCGGTCGTGCCGCTGGCCGGGGACGGCGGCCTGGTGCTCAGCGGCCGTCTGTCCCTGTCCCTGCAGCCCTGGCTCGCCGACCACGCCGTCATGGGCACCGTGCTGCTCCCCGGGGCCGCGTTCGTCGACCTCGCGCTCGCGGCCGGCGTGAAGGCCGGCACGCCGGCTCTGGGCGAGCTGACGTTGCGATCGCCCCTGGTCCTCACGGAGGACACGACCCGCCAGGTACAGGTCGTGCTCGGCCCGGTCCCCGAGAGCGGGCTCCGGACGGTCAGCGTGTATTCGCGGTCCGGCGACGAAGCGTGGATCCTGCATGCGACGGGGACGCTCGCCGGCGGCGGCCGGCCCGACGATCCGCCGGACCGGCCAGGCCCATGGCCGCCCGCCGAAGCCGACGTGGTGGACGTGACCGGGATCTACGAGTCGTTGGCGAGCCGCGGCTACGACTACGGTCCCGCCTTCCGCGGGCTGCGCGCCGCCTGGCGGAACTCTGAGCAGGTGTTCGCGGCGGCAGAACTGCCCGGCGACCTGCATGACACCGCCGCGGAGTGCGCAGTGCACCCGGCGCTCCTCGACGCCGCACTGCACGCCGCGGCGGCCGCGCTGGGCAGTGAGGAGATGCTCGCACCATTCACGTGGAACGACGTACGGCTGCACGCCACGGGCCGTACCGCCGTGCGTGTTCGGGCCGCCGTGACCGGCGCCGATACGGTGGCGCTGCACCTGACCGACGCGTCCGGCGCCCCGGTGCTCTCGGTCGGAGGCCTGACAGTACGGCCGTTGGACCCGGCGTCGCTCGCCGCGCTGCGGGAAGGCGGGGCCCCGTCGATCCTGAGTGTCGGCTGGCTGCCCGTCGACTCGCCCAGCGGCCGGGAGATGGCCGGAGCCGTGGTCGGGACCGACGCCTGGGGCATCGCCGCCGCGCTTCCCGGCTGCGCCGTACATCCCAGCCTGGCCGAGCTCGGCCGGTCCGCGGCGGGCGACCGTGCGATCGACACGGTCCTGATCTGTTACCCCCCGAGCGCCCCCGGACCGCTGCCGGACAGCGCACACGGCATCGCGCAGGAGGCCCTCGCGGCGATGACCGGCCTGCTCGCCCTGCCGCAGGCCGCCGGTACCCGGATGGTATTCGTCACCTCCGGCGCGGTGTCCACCGAGGCGGCCATGCCAGTGACCGATCTCGCCACGGCGCCGATCTGGGGACTGGTCAGATCGGCGCAGGCCGAGCATCCGGGACGCTTCGTGCTCGTGGACGTGGATTCTGCGGCATCGTCCATCGCGGCCCTCTCGGCAGCGCTCGCGACGGGCGAACCCGAACTCGCCATCCGCAACGGCCAGGTGCTGGTCCCCCGCTTGCGCGACCCTGACGCCACCCTCCTCCCCCCGGACAGCGGCACGAACTGGCGGCTGGAACTCACCGGAGACGGCTCACTGGACGGGCTCCGGCTCGCCGCCGGCCCGGCCGCCGAACCGCTCGCGCCCGGTCAGGTCCGCATCGCGATGCGCGCGGCAGGCCTCAACTTCCGGGAGGTGATGCTCGCCTTGAACCTGGTCGAAGGGGACACCAGGCCGCCCGCCGGCGAGGGGGCGGGCATCGTGATCGAGGTGGGCCCGGAGGTCGACCGCTTCGCGGTGGGCGACCGGGTCATGGGCCTGATGTCCGGCGGCGCCGGCCCGATCTCGTCCGCCGACCATCGGCTGATCGCGCACATCCCCGCCGGAGTGTCGTTCGCCGAGGCCGCTTCGATCCCCGTGGCCTTCCTGTCCGCCTACTACGGGCTGAAGGAGATAGCGGGCCTGCGGGCGGGCGAGTCGCTGTTGCTCCACGCGGCCACCGGCGGAGTGGGCATGGCCGCGCTCCAGTTGGCCCGCGCCTGGGACGCGCAGGTGTACACCACCGCGAGCCCGCCTAAGTGGGACGTGCTCCGTTCCCTCGGGCAAGACGGCGAGCGCATAGCGTCTTCTCGGGACCTCGGCTTCGAGCGCACGTTCCGCCAGGCGACGGGAGGGCGTGGTGTCGACGTGGTCCTCAACTCCCTCGCCCATGAGTACGTCGATGCCTCACTACGCCTGCTCGTCCCGGGCGGGCGCTTCGTGGAACTCGGCAAGACGGACATCCGCGAGCCGGATGAGGTGGCGGCCATCCGCCCCGACGTGACGTACCAGGCCTTCGACGTCACCGATCGAGGCCCCGAGCACGTCCGCGGCATGATGGACGCGATGCTGCCGATGTTCGCATCAGGCGCGCTCCGGCCGCTGCCGGTGATGAGATGGGACATCCGCCAGGCCCGCGAGGCGTTCCGGTACATGAGCCAAGCCCGCCACATCGGGAAGGTGGTGCTGTCCCTACCCCGGTCCATCGACCCGGAAGGCACCGTCGTGATCACGGGCGGGACCGGGACACTGGGCCGCGCCATAGCCCGCCACCTGGTCGACCGGCACGGAGTCCGCCACCTGCTGCTGCTCAGCCGGTCGGGTGACCCGGACGGCCTGGCGGCGGAGCTGGCGAGCACGGGCGCCTCGGTCACGGCCGAGGCCTGCGACGCAGCCGACCGCGAGGCCCTGGCGGCCGTGCTGGGCCGGGTCGCGGACGCCCATCCGATCACCATGATCGTGCACGCGGCCGGGGTGATCGACGACTGCCTGCTGGACGCGCTCACACCCGAGCGGCTGGACCGGGTCATGCGGCCCAAGGTCGACGCGGCCTGGAACCTCCACGAGCTGACCCGCGACCACGACCTGGCCGCCTTCGTCATGTTCTCCTCCCTGGCGGGCACTCTGGGAAGCGCCGGGCAGGCGAACTACGCGGCGGGCAACGCCTTCCTCGACGCCCTGGCACAGCACAGGCGGGCACTCGGACTCGCCGCGACCTCCATCGCGTGGGGTCTGTGGTCGGAGGCCAGCGCCATGACCAGCCGGCTGACCCCTGCCGACCTGGCCCGTATGCGGCGGGCGGGCCTGGACCCGCTATCGCTGGAGGAGGGGCTCGAGCTCTTCGACCGCGCGCTGGAGGCGCCCTGGCCGACGGTCGCCGCGCTCCGTATCGATCGCCCCGCGCTGCGCTCGGCCGGAGGCGCCGCGCTCCCGGTGATGCTCCGCGAGCCGACCGGCCGGCACAGCGCTCACGTCCCGTCTGCGACGCCGGGCGCGGCCGCCGGGTCCTGGCGGGAACGACTGGCCGACGCGCCGGCCGGAACCCAGGCCGAGCTGCTACTCGGCCTCCTCCAGACTCAGGTGGCCGCCGTCCTCGGCCACGCCTCACCCGACGCCCTCAAGCCCGACGGCGCGTTCACGGAGCTGGGATTCGACTCGTTGACCGCGGTGGAGTTGCGTAACCGGGTCGCGGCCGCCATGGGACTGTCGCTGCCGACAACGCTGGTCTTCGACCACCCCACACCCCGGCGGCTCGCCGCTCACCTGAACGAACTCTTGCGGGGCGAAGCCGATGCCGGGGCGGCAGCCGAGGTCCACCGCGAACTGGATCAGGTCGAGGCGGTGATCGGCACGCTGCCGAGCGACCACAACGGCTACGCCGAGCTCGAGGCCCGCGTCGAGCGCATGCTGCGGCGACTGCGCGGGTTGCGCGAGGACGACAACGGGACCGCAGATTCCCTGGCCGCCACCCTCGTCTCGGCGACCGACGACGAGATCTTCGACTTCATCGACAACGAGCTTTAGCGACCAGGCCAGGCTCGGGCACCTGCCGGGGACGTACAGGAGGCACCCAATCCATGGCGAATGAAGACCGGCTCCGGGAGTACCTCAAGCGGGTCACCGCCGACCTGCACAAGGCCAGGGAGCAACTGCGCGCCGCCGACGCGGACAAGCACGAGCCGATCGCGATCGTGGCAATGGCCTGCCGTTATCCGGGGAACGTGGCGTCCCCGGACGATCTGTGGCGACTGGTCGACGAGGGCCGTGACGCGATCGGCCCCTTCCCCGGCGACCGGGGCTGGGACATTGAAGCGATATACGATCCCGACCCAGGTCACAGCGGCACGACGTACGTACGCGAAGGTGGCTTCCTCGCCGACGCGCCCGGGTTCGACGCCGCGCTCTTCGGCATGAATCCGCGCGAGGCGAGCGCCGCGGACCCCCAGCAGCGGCTGCTCCTCGAGCTCGCCTGGGAGCTGTTCGAACGGGCCGGCCTGCCCCTGGGCACGGTACGGGGCAGCGATGCGGGAGTGTTCGCGGGAGTGATCGCGCAGGAGTACTCGCCGCCGCTGGGCACCTCCCGGAACTACGAGGGATATCTCCTGACCGGCAATACCCCCAGCGTCGCGTCGGGCCGGATCGCCTACACCTACGGGCTCGAGGGACCCGCGGTCACGGTGGACACCGCGTGCTCGTCCTCCCTCGTGGCCGTCCACCTGGCGGTTCGCGCCCTGCGGGCCGGCGAGTGCTCGATGGCGGTGGCGGGCGGGGCCACGGTCCTCGCGTCCCCCGGCGTGTTCATCGAGTTCTCCCGGCAGCGGGGGCTGTCCGCGGACAGCCGCTGCAAGTCCTTCAGCGCAGCCGCCGACGGCACGAACTTCGCCGAAGGCGGAGGCCTGCTGCTCCTGCAGCGTCTGTCGGACGCACGGCGCGCCGGCCGCCCCGTGCTCGCCGTGATCCGGGGCACCGCCATCAACCAGGACGGGGCCTCCAACGGGCTGACGGCCCCGAGTCGCCAGGCCCAGGAGCGCGTGATCCGCCAGGCGCTCGCCGACGCCCGGCTCGCCCCGGACGACGTTGACGCGGTCGAGGCACACGGGACCGGCACCGTCCTCGGCGACCCCATCGAAGCTCAGGCACTGCAGGCGGTCTATGGCCGGCAGCGGACCGCCGACCGCCCCGTGTGGCTCGGGTCGGTCAAGTCCAACATCGGCCACACCCAGGCGGCCGCCGGGACGGCAGGCCTGATCAAGATGGCCATGGCGATGCGGAATGGCAGGCTGCCGCGAACGCTCCATGCCGAGCAGCCCACCCCGCACGTTGACTGGACGGACGGCCGGCTGGCGATCCTGACCGAGCCGCGCCCGTGGCCCCCGGGCGAGCACCCGCGCCGCGCCGCGATCTCCTCGTTCGGTATCAGCGGCACCAACGCGCACGTCATCATCGAGGAACCGGGCGAGGTTCCGGGCGAGACGAGCGGGTCCGTCCCGGAGTCGTCCGGCGCGGACGGCGGAGGGCCCCTGCCGTACCTGCTCTCGGCGGGAACCGCGACGGCGCTCCCCGCCCAGGCCCGGCGGCTGCACGACCACCTGGCCGCTCGTCCCGAACATGGCCTTCCAGACGTTGCCCACACCCTCGCCGCGACGCGCACGCCGCTCGAGCACCGGGCCGCCGTCGTCGCCGACGGCCGCGAGAGCCTGCTGGCGGGCCTGACCGCGCTGGCCGAGGGGCGCCAGGCGGCCGACGTGCATCACGGCTCGGTTCTCGCCGACCGTCCCATGGCCATCCTGTTCACCGGGCAGGGCAGCCAGCGGGCCGGCATGGGCCGAGAGCTCTACTCCCGGGAACCGCGGTTCGCCGAAACGCTGGACACCATCTCCGGTCACCTTGACCGGCATCTCCGGTACCCGCTGCGCGAGGTGATGTTCGCCGCCGCCGATACCCCTGAGGGCGCGCTGCTCGGCCAGACCGCCTACACGCAGGCCGCGCTCTTCGCTTACGAAGTCGCCCTGTACCGGCTGCTGGAATCGTGGGGAGTACGGCCGGCCTACCTGATCGGCCATTCCATCGGCGAGGTGGTGGCCGCGCATGTCGCCGGGGTGCTCTCCGTTCCGGACGCGTGCGCCCTCGTCGCCGCCCGTGGCACGCTGATGCAGTCCCTGCCCGAGGGCGGTGCCATGATGGCGATCGAGGCGACCGAGAGCGAGATCCTGCCGGACATCTCCGGCCTGGCGGACGCGGTGAGCGTGGCGGCGGTCAACGGCCCGACCGCCGTGGTCATCGCCGGCGACGCAGGACTCGTCGAGCGGCTCGGCCGCGAATGGCGCTCCCGCGGGCGGCGGGTCAGGCGCCTGCCGGTCAGTCACGCGTTCCACTCCGCCCACATGAACGGCATGCTGGAGGACTTCGGCGCCGCCCTCGCGAGCCTCTCGTTCGGCGTGCCGAGCGTGCCGGTGATCTCCAACCTGACGGGCGAGCCTGCCACGGCGGACCGGCTCGGCACGGCCGATCACTGGATCAGCCACGTCCGCGGCACCGTCAGGTTCGCCGATGGCATCCGGACCCTGAGCGGCCTCGGCGTCACCACCTACCTCGAGGTCGGCCCCGAGGCGGCCCTCGCCCCGCACGTGCTGGAGACGTCTGCAGCGGCCGGCGGGAGAGAGGCGACCGTGATACCGGTCGCCGTCCCGCGGGCGGGGCAGGGCGAGGCGGCCGGCCTGGCCACGACGCTGGCCGGGATACATGTCGAGGGCGTCACGGCCGACTGGCCGCGGGTGCTGGACGGGCGCCTCACGGATTTGCCCAACTACGCGTTCGAGCACCAGCGGTACTGGATCGAGCAGGCCGGAGCGCGCGCGGATGCGCCGGCCCTCGGGCTTTCGGCCGCCGGCCACCCGCTCCTCGGGGCGGCCATCGAGCTCGCAGACGGCGGGGACACCGCCGTGGTGCTCAGCGGCAGGATCTCGGTGCCCGCTCATCCCTGGCTGAGCGACCACGTCGTTGCCGACACGCCCCTGATGCCCGGGGCGGCCCTCATCGATCTGGCCCTGCACGCGGCGGCCTGGACCCGGCTCGGGCAGGTCGAAGAGCTGGTCATCAGCAAGCCGATGGTCCCGCGGGACGGGTCGGGGACACGCATCCAGGTGACCGTGGGAAGCGCGGACGAGTCAGGCCGCCGATCCATCCGGATCAGCTCCGGTCCCGATGAGGGCGATGAGACGGCCTGGACGTGTCATGCGACCGGCACGCTACGGCCCGATGCGGAGGCTCCGGCCGCACCGCCCAGCCCCGCGTGGCCGCCACCGGGAGCCGTGGAACTGGATACGGCGGACCTGTACGAGCGGCACGCGGATGACGGCAATCACTATGGCGACGCGTTCCGCCTGGTCCGCTCGGTGTGGCGCAAGGACGACGACCTGTATGCGGAGCTCTCGCTGCCGGAGGATGCCGATCCGGACGGCTTCGGCATCCATCCCACGCTGCTCGACGCCGCGCTCCACCCCATGATCTACTACGCCGCACCAGGCACGCCGGGGCCGGCGAGGACCGTCTTCTCCTGGTCTGACGTGCGCCTGTGGACAGCCGGCGCCACCCGGGTACGAGCGCACCTGCGCATGCTCGGCGAAGGCACGGCCGCCCTCAGCCTCACCGATCCGGCGGGGCTGCCCGTGGCCGACATCGGCCGCCTTGACCTGCGGCCTGCGCCGGGCCTGCCGGAGGCGGCTGCCCTCGGCGAGCTGTACGGCGTCCGCTGGTCACCGGTGGCCGGGTCGGCGAGTAGCCCGTCCGGCCGCTGGGCGGTGGTCGGTGCGGACGTGGGGCGCCTGCGGGACACGCTGGAGCAGGCCGGCGTGGCGACGGTGGCGTACTCGGACCTGACGGCGCTCGATGCGGAAGGCGGCCCGGTCTGGGACGCGGTCCTGATGTCGGCCGGGCGGGGAGATCCGCGGGACCCGGCGCACCGTGCGGCCCGGCAGGCGACCGGCGCGACCGTGGACATCGTCCAGGAGTGGCTGGCCCGCGGCTCGCCGGCTCCGGCACGGCTGGTCCTGCTGACGAGCGGCGCCGTCGTGGCGGCGCCCGGCGACGCGGCCGACGCCGCCCTGGACCAGGCTCCCGCCTGGGGACTGATCCGCTCCGTGCAGGCGGAGCACCCGGGACAGGTCACGCTCGTCGACATCGACTCGCGCCCGTCCTCGGCCGCCGCGCTGCCCGCGGCGATCGGCACCGGGGAACCGCAGCTGGCCATCCGCGATGGGGCCGTCTTCGCGCCGCGGCTCGTCCGGCTCGCGGATCAGGCGGCCCTGGCACCACCCGTCCAGGCGCCCGGCTGGCGGCTGGACGTGGCGGAGGCGGGAACCCTGGAGCGCCTGGAACTGGTTCCGGCCTCCACCGCGGACGACTTCCTCCCGCCCGGGCATGTCCGGATCGCGGTGCGTGCGGCGGGACTGAATTTCCGGGACGTCATGATCGCCCTGGGCGTCTACCCCGGCAAGGCCGTGCTCGGCAGCGAGGGGGCCGGCGTCGTCCTGGAGACGGCGTCCGACGTGACGGACGTCGCCCCCGGTGACCGGGTCATGGGGCTGATGTCCGGGGCCTTCGCGCAGGTTGCCATCGCCGACCGGCGGCACGTCACCCGGATCCCCCCGGGCTGGTCATTCGCGCAGGCGGCCACGTGCCCGATCGCCTACCTGACGGCCTACTACGCCCTGACCGACCTGGGCGCCCTGCAGCCGGGCGAGCCGGTCCTCGTGCACGCGGCAGCGGGCGGCGTAGGCATCGCCGCCACCCGGCTGGCCCAGCATCTGGGAGCGGAGGTCTTCGGCACGGCGAGCCCGGGAAAGTGGGATTCCCTGCGGGCCATGGGCCTCGATGACGCGCACATCGCCTCCTCCCGGACCCTTGACTTCGCCGATGAGTTCGCCGGCCAGGGCATCAGGATCGTCCTGAACTCGCTGGCCGGGGAATTCGTGGACGCCTCCCTCGGCCTGCTCTCTCCCGGCGGCCGGTTCCTCGAGCTCGGCAAGACCGATATCCGCGACCACACGGCGGTCGGCGCTCGGCACCCGGGCATCGTCTACCAGGCGTTCGACCTCATCGAGGCCGGCCCGGAACGGATCGGGCAGATGCTTGACGATCTTTACCGGCTGTTCGAGGCAGGCGTCCTCGCCCCGCTGCCCCTGCGGGCGTGGGACGTGCGGCGTGCCCCCGAGGCGTTTCGCTTCATGAGCATGGCCCGCCATGTCGGCAAGATCGTGCTCTCCGTCCCGCATGCCCTCGATCCCTCGGGGACCGTGCTGGTGACCGGGGGCAGCGGCGGCCTCGGGCAGCTGGTCGCGCGTCGGCTCGCCACCGTTCACGGCGCGCGGCATATTCTGCTGGCGAGCCGCCGTGGTCACGCTGCCGAGGGAATCGACGCGCTCACGGCCGAGCTCGCCTCGCTCGGTGCTGAGGTCAGCACCGTGGCCTGTGACGTGGCCGACCGCGACCAGGTGGCCGCGCTGCTGGCCGCCGTTCCCGCCGAGCGCCCGCTCACCGCGGTGATCCATGCCGCAGGAGTGACCGATGACGCGCTCATCGGCGACCTGAACGCCGAAGGCCTTGACCTGGTCATGGGCCCGAAGGCGGACGCGGCCTGGCACCTGCACGAGCTCACCGCCGGGCTCGATCTCGCCGCCTTCGTGCTCTTCTCCTCGATCGCCGGCATCGCCGGCAATGCCGGCCAGGGCGGTTACGCGGCCGCGAGCACGCTGCTCGACTGCCTGGCCTCGTTCCGGCGCGCCGCCGGGCTTCCGGGAACGTCCGTGGCCTGGGGCCCCTGGACGTCCAGCACGGGAATGACGAGCTGGCTGGGCGAGCAAGGCCTCGCCCGCATCACCCGCGGTGGCCTCGTTCCGCTCCGCGAGGCGGACGGCCTGGCCTTGTTCGATGCCGCGCTCAGCCCGGACCAGGCTGTCGTCGTGGCCGCCCACTTCAACGTAGCCGGGCTGCGCGCGGCCGCCGCGGCGGGCGAACCGCCCGCGCTTCTCGCGGAGCTGATCGGCGTGCCCGCCACGCCGGGAACGACGCGCGGCGCGCCGGGCCAGGGCGGTCTTGCCTCGCGACTGCGCCGCGTGCCGGAGAGTGAACGCGAGAGTTACCTGCTCGACGTGGTCCGGGAACACGTGTCGATCGTGCTCGGGCACCAGGAGTCCGCCACGATCGACCCTGAGCGTCCGTTCAGCGCGCTCGGGTTCGATTCGCTGACCGCGGTCGAGCTCAGGAACCGGTTGAACAAGGCGACCGGGCTGCGACTGCCGGCGACGCTGCTGTTCGACCACCCGTCGGCGAGAGCGCTGACGACCCTTTTGCTCGGCCGGCTCCTGGGCGCGCAGGCCGACCAGCCCGACACACCGGCCGCGCCCCGGCCGGCCGGCGGCGACCCGATCGCCGTCGTCGCCATGAGCTGCCGGTTCCCGGGGCAGGTGCGAAGCCCTGAGGACCTCTGGCGGCTGGTCTCTGACGGCGTGGACGCGACCGGGGATTTTCCCGACAATCGGGGCTGGGACGCGGCGGCCCTCTACGATCCGGATCCCGATAAGGCCGGGAAGACCTATGTCACGCGGGGCGGGTTCCTCTATGACGCCGATCAGTTCGACGCGGAGTTCTTCGAGCTCAGCCCGCGGGAGGCGGTCGCCACCGACCCCCAGCAGCGACTGCTGCTCGAAACGGCCTGGGAGGCGTTCGAGCGTGGCGGCATTGACCCGGCCACCCTGGCCGGCAGCCGGACCGGCGTCTTCGCCGGGGTCATCGCCCAGGATTACGCCGGCGCGTTCCGCGGCGTCCCGTCCAGTTTCGAGGGGTACCTGTCGACCGGGAACACGACCAGCGTCGCCTCCGGCCGGGTAGCGTACGCGTTCGGTCTCGAAGGTCCGGCCGTGACCGTCGATACCGCCTGTTCTTCTTCGCTGGTGGCGCTGCACCTGGCCTGCCAGGCCCTGCGCGCCGGCGAGTGCGACCTCGCCCTGGCCGGCGGCGCCACGGTGATCGCCACGCCCGCCACCTTCATCGAGTTCAGCCGCCAGCGCGGGCTGGCCGCCGACGGCCGGGTCAAGGCCTTCGCGGCGGCCGCGGACGGCACCGCATGGGGTGAAGGAGCGGGCGTGCTGCTCCTGGAACGGCTGAGCGACGCGCACCGCAATGACCACCAGGTGCTGGCCGTCGTCGAAGGGTCGGCCGTCAACCAGGACGGGTCCTCGAACGGCCTGACCGCGCCGAACGGTCCAGCCCAGGAACGAGTCATCCGTCAGGCACTCGGTAACGCGGGCCTCGCGGCGAGCGACGTGGACGCCGTGGAGGCGCATGGCACGGGCACGGCGCTCGGCGACCCGATCGAGGCGCAGGCACTGCTGGCCACGTACGGCCGGCAGCGCCCCGCCGGACGGCCCCTGTGGCTGGGCTCGGTGAAATCCAACATGGGCCATACGCTGGCCGCGGCCGGAGTGGCGGGGGTCATCAAGATGGTGATGGCCATGCGCCACGGCGAACTCCCCCGCACCTTGCACGTGGACGAGCCGTCACCGCATGTGGACTGGAACGCCGGCGAGGTGTCCGTGCTCACCGAGGCGCGTCCGTGGCCCCGAGAAGGGCGCCCGCGCCGTGCGGCGGTGTCGTCCTTCGGGATCAGTGGCACCAACGCCCACGTCATCCTGGCCGAGGAGCCGGCCCGGGCGGATGCCGGCCGGCCCGCGCGGCTTCCGGCCCCCGCCGATGACGACGGCGTGAGCGCGGCCGATGACGGTCCGGCCGCGCCCGTGCCCTGGCCGGTCTCGGCCAAGAGCGAGGCCGCGCTGCGCGCCCAGGCGGAGAAGCTGGGCGGCTTCCTGGCGGCCAGGCCCGGCCTCAGGCCGCGCGACGTGGGCCTGTCACTCGCGACCACCCGGACCTCCCTGGACCACCGCGCCGTCATCGTCGGTACGACGCCGGACGACTTCACCGAAGGTCTCGGGCGGCTCGCCCGCGGCGAGCCGTCTCCGCATGTGGTCACCGGGACGACGGTCGGCTCAAGTGGAGTCGCCTTCATCTTCCCCGGGCAGGGCGCACAGTGGCCGGGGATGGCAGTGCAGTTGCTCGAGGACGCGCCGGCTTTCCGGCGCCGGCTGCACGCCTGCGCCGATGCGATCAGGCCGCACACCGGGTGGGATCTCGTCGAGGTCCTGCGCGGCGGTCCCCACGCTCCCGACCTGGACAGGGTCGACGTGGTCCAGGTGGCGCTGTTCGCCGTGATGGTCTCGCTGGCCGAGTTGTGGAGGTCATACGGGATACGGCCCGCGGCGGTCGCGGGTCACTCCCAGGGCGAGATCGCCGCAGCCTGCGTGGCGGGTGCTCTGTCACTGGACGACGCTGCCCGCGTCGTGACCTTGCGAAGCCGGGCCGTTGCCGACGCGGCCGGCGACGGCGCGATGGCCTCGGTGGAAGAGCCGGCGGCCGCGGTCAGCGACCGGGTCAAGCGGTGGGCGGGCGCGTTGACCGTGGCCGCGGTCAACGGACCCCGGTCCACCGTTGTCTCCGGCAGCACGGCGGCGATCGATGAACTGGTCGCCGAGTGCAAGCTGACAGGCATCCGGGCCCGCCGGATCCCCGTCACCTACGCGTCGCACTCGCCGCAGATGGAGGCACTCCGCGAGCGGTTGTGCCAGGACCTGGCGGGAATCCGGCCCCGTCGGTCCGACATGCCCTTCTACTCGGCCGTGACGGGCGGCGTCATGGAGACCACCGGCCTCGACGGCGAGTACTGGTATACCAACCTGCGCGCTCCCGTCCAGTTCGAGCAGGCCACACTCGCCCTGCTCGGCAGCGGACACCGGATCCTCCTCGAGTGCAGCCCGCACCCGATGCTGCTGGCCGGCATGCGGGAGACCATCGAGGCGGCCGGGTTCGCCGACGGCCGGGGATCGGCCGTCGCCCTCGGATCGCTACGCCGCGGCGAGGGCGACCGCCACCGCTTCCTGCTCTCCCTCGCCGAGGCTCACGTGAGCGGAGCCGCGATCGACTGGCCCGCGGTGTTCCACGGCGGCGACGACGTGCCCGCCCGTGTGGAGCTACCGACCTATGCCTTCCAGCGCCGACGATTCTGGCTCGAAGCGCCGTCCAGCGCCGGGACGGGCGACCCGGCCTCGGGACTGGGCCTCGCCGCCGCCGACCACGGACTGCTGGGGGCCGTCGTCGATTCCGTCGATGACGAGGACCTCGTGCTGACCGGCTCGCTGTCCGCCCGCACCCACCCGTGGCTCCGCGACCACAGGGTCGCCGGGGCGACGTGGCTACCCGGTACGGCATTCGTCGAGATGGCGATCCGGGCCGGCCGGGAAGCAGGCTGCAACCGGCTTGACAACCTCACGATCGAGAGGCCACTGACCATCCCGGACGACGGCAGAGTGCACGTACGGGTGACCGTGTCGCCGCCCGACGAGACGCAACGGCGCGCGCTCGCCGTACACTCACGCCAGCTTGATGATCTTGAGTCGCGTTGGACCCGGCATGCCACTGGAGTGGCCGTGGCCGGCGCGGCCATGACCGGAGCACCAGGGCAGGCGCAGGCCGTCTGGCCGCCGCCGACGGCCACGGCGGTCGACCTCAGCGACGCATACGACCGGCTGGGGGATGCCGCCCTCGAGTACGGGCCGGCGTTCCAGCGGCTGGCGGGCGCGTGGACTGGAGACGGCGCCGTCTACGCCGAGGCACAGATGCCGGAGGAAGAGGCGTACCAGGCCGACCGGTTCGCCGTCCACCCCGCGCTGCTTGACGCCGTCTTGCAAGCGCTCGCTCTGGCCGCGCCGGACGACGCCGGCGCGTCCGGCATGGTGCCGCTCCCGTTCTCCTGGTCCGGAATCACCTGGCACCACGGCCCCCGCAGCTCGCTGCGAGCGGTGGCGGAGACTCGGGGCACCGACGCCTTCGCGCTGAGCGTGACCGATGGCAGCGGCCTGCCGGTCATCCAGGTGGAGGAACTGCTCATCCGGCCGACACCGGTCAGTCGGCTCCGCCAGACTCAGGACCAGGCCCGGCACTCACTGTTCGCTGTCGACTGGGCGGTATTGGACGACCTGTCCCCGGCCCCTGCCCGGCCGACCTGGGCCATCGTCGGCTCCGGCCCGCTGGCGGATGCCCTCGGCTCGCCCGATGCCGCCGGCGCGGGTGTGAGCCGGCACGCGGACCTGCCGACGCTGATCGCCGCCGTGGCCGACGGGGCACCCGTCCCTTCCGCGGTGCTCGTGCCGTGTGAGCACGCGATGGAGGCAGGCCCCGGCGAAGCGCGCACCGCCACGACCCGGATGCTCGCGATGGTCACCGCCTGGCAGGCCACGGCGTGGCCGGACGACCCGAAGCTGGTCGTGGTCACGCGGCGGGCCGTGGCGACCCGGACCGGCGAGAACGTCCTGGATCTCCCCGGGGCCGCCCTGTGGGGCTTGCTGCGCACAGCCCAATCGGAGTCTCCCGACAGGTTCGCGCTCCTGGACCTCGACGAGGGAATCACCTCCCCGGCCATGATCGCCAGGGCACTGGCCACCGGGGAGCCCCAGCTCGCGATCCGCGGTGAGACCGTTCGCGTGCCACGACTGGCCCGCGTCACCGTGCCACCGGACGGCGGTGACCGGCCGGCCCCAGGCCACGCGTGGGATCCTGACGGAACGGTCCTGATCAGCGGTGGCAGCGGCGCGCTCGGCGTGATGCTGGCCCGCCATCTGGCCACCACCCGTGGCACCCGGAACCTGCTGCTCGCCAGTCGGCGCGGGCCCGCCGTCGACGAGGCCCGGCAACTGGCGGCGGACCTCGCGGCGTACGGCACGCGCGTGACCGTGACCGCCTGCGACATGGCCGATCCGGATGCTGTCGCGGCCCTGCTCGCGACCATCCCGGCCGAGCATCCGCTGACAGCGGTCATCCACGTTGCGGGAGTCATCGACGATGGCGTCCTGGGCTCGCTGACCCCGGACCGGATCGATGCGGTGATGCGGCCGAAAGCGGACGCCGCCTGGAACCTCGATCGGCTGACGCGCGGACACGACGTCGCGGCGTTCATCCTGTACTCCTCCTTCGCCGGCCTCGTCGGAACGCCAGGCCAGGGAAACTATGCCGCCGCCAATACGTTCCTCGACGCGCTGGCGGCCCGGCGCCGGGCCGACGGGCTCCCCGGCGTCTCATTGGCCTGGGGACTGTGGGAAGGCACCAGTGGGATGACCGTCCAGGCCGACCGTGGCCGGATCGCCCAGGCCGGCATCGTTCCGCTGCCCGCGGACCTGGGGCTGGCGCTCTTCGACCTGGCCCTGGAACTGGACGAACCGCTGGCCGTTCCCGTCACGCTGAGCCGGCCCGCACTGCGGAGCAGGAGGAAAGCGGGAATGCTGCCCGCCATCCTCGGCGATCTGGTCAGGGACGCGACCAGGCGCCATGAAGGAGCCGGCGTCCCGGGACCCTTGTTCGGCCGGCTGGCCGGGCTGACAGGGTCGGAGCGTGAGAGGGCGATCACGTCGGCGGTCCGCGCGGTCGCGGCGGCGGTGCTCGGTCATGCGAACGCGTCCGACGTCGCGACCGACCGGACGTTCACGGAACTCGGATTCGATTCCCTGACCACACTCGAACTGCGCAATCGGCTGGCCCGTGAGACGGGCCTCACGCTCCCCGCCACGCTGGCCTTCGACTACCCGACCCTGTCACAGGTCAGCGCCTATCTCCAGGACCGGATGGAGCCGGCGGACGCGGCCTCTGAGCCTCCGGCAGTCGACGTGGAGCGACTGGAGGCCGCGCTGGCGGCGGCCGACGCGAGCACCCGGGAACGGCTCGCCGCCCAGCTCCGGGCGGTGCTCGGACGCTGGAGCGATGACCGCGTCCCGGAGGCCGGCCCCGTCACGGGGATCGAGGACGCCTCCCCCGAGACGATCTTCGACTTCATCGACAACGAGATGGGAAGGCGGACCGCAGGACCGGCGGAGTGAGCCGTGGGCTCCGCCGGTCCTGCGGTCCGGAGAGCGCGCGCCACCGCTGGAGGGGCGGTTCGGCATCGGGCGAGCCGATCACGTTACGGACCTACGTGATCGGCCCCGCCTTCAGTTGCTCACACGGTCTGCCCGAGCCTCCAGTGGCTTGAGCCGCCGGTCACATGGCGGGCGAGCCCTCGAACATCAGCCGACGGGGGTGCCGAACCAGGTCCTCAGGACTCGCTCCAGGCGGGCCACATCGGACCCGGCGACGGCGATCTGCCCGTCCGGCCGGATCAGCAGGAAGTCGGCGTCGATCCCGGGAACGGGCTTGGCCACCACGACGTCGACTCGTCCGGGCCACCGGTTGAGCGGTGGCCCCGACTCTCCCGAGAACCAGAGCAGCACGCCACGGGCCGCACACAACGTCTCAGCGATCGTCGTCTGTCCTGTGGGGCAGGACAGCGGGGCATCCTCGATCGGCAAGCCGTGCAGAGGATGGTCACCCGGTTCCGGCGCCGGGTAGCGCACTTCGGTCGGCATGCGCAACAGGTGCTGATTGACCTCAGGGAATCGAAGCAGCTCGGCGAACATCTCCCGTAGCGGCTGCACCTTCTCCAGCGGGTGCATCAGCGCGATCTGCGCCCGGGCATGCGCGCAGGCCCGGGACGCGGCGGGGAGCCGCTCCTCCTGGTAGGAGTCCACCAGGCCATCGGGAGCCCAGCCGTTGACCTCGGCCGCGAGTTTCCAGCCCAGGTTGACCGCGTCCTGGATGCCCGTGTTGAGGCCCTGGGTCCCGGACACGAAGAAGACGTGAGCAGCGTCGCCGGCCAAGAGCACCCGTCCCTTCCGGAAGCACCGCGCCACCACGCTCGGCCTGCCGTACCGGCCCACGTAGCGGGCCTGCCGGAGCCGAGGGGCGGTCCCCGTGATCCGCTCTATGCTCGCGCGGAGTTCCGCCTCGGTCGCCGGCCCATCGGCGTCGACCGGCCTGGCGCCGAACTCCACGGTCATGAGGCGCAGCGTGTTCTCACTGAGCGGTATCGCGCCGAAGAGCCCGGTCGGGTACAGGCCGGCCGCGAACTCCTCGCCCTCTTCCGGCTCGACGTCGCCGAGGATGCCGTAATACCCGGAGGACTCGTGTTCCTCGAGCTCGATCCCGGCCAGTCTGCGGACGGTGCTGTCCGCTCCATCGCAGCCGACGAGGTAACCGGCCCGGAGCTGGGACTGCTCTCCATCGGCGGTGGACACATCGACCACCACGCCCTCGGCGTCCTCGGTCAATCCGGTCACACGGTGCCCCCAGCGAATGTCCGCTCCCAGGGCAGCGGCGCGCCGGAACAGCACGCGCTCGGTCTGCCACTGCGGCAAACCGTAGGTGTAGTCATCCGGCCCGGCGCCATCCAGGTCGAGCCATAGCATCGAGAACGGCGTCCTCGGCCAGGCGAAGAGGCCCGCGGAGCGCAGCTCGTCGGCCAGGCCGCGCTGTTTCATGACCTCGAGGGTCCGCCCGTGGATGGCCATTCCCAGCGAATGCTCGCCGATCCCGGCGCGCGGCTCGATGACCGTGACGTCTACCCCGCCCAGGCGCAGTTCGGCGGCCAGCATGAGGCCCGTCGGGCCTGCCCCTGCGACGATGACGGTCTGGGTCACTGCATTCTCCTTCTTGCGACGAGTGGCGAGAACCTGACGCATGTGCCGTGCATCGGTGGCCGCGCTTACCGCGAGGGCTCTCCGAACCACGTGCGAAGCGCCTGACGCAACGTCTCGTCGCGGCCACCGACGGGATCGGCATGGGCGACGTAGCCGTCGGGCCTCACCAGGACCGTGCGCGCGTTGATCTCGTCAGTCGGCGCGGCTCGGAGCACGTCGACCCGATCGCGCCAGCCCGCGTCCAGGAAGTCCGGGGCAGGATGATCGCCGAGCAGGAGCAACACCGCTCGGCCGGTCTGGAGCGTCTCGGACACCTTGAGGTCGCCCGTCGCGGTGGACAGGACGACATGGGGCAGCCGGTCGCCCAGCAGCGGGTGCTCGGCCAGTTCCGAGGGCTGCCCCGGGTAGTCCATGGCGTACCGGACGCTCAGGCCCGACAGAAGATTCATCAAGTACCCGGTGACCGCTTCCATCCGTACGAGTTCGGCGAACAGCTCGCGGAGCGGCGTCACCTGGTCCACGGGGTAGAGCAGGCCGTCTTGCGCCCGGGTACTCCAGCAAAGTCGCTGTCCGACCGGATACCGTTCGGAGTGATAAGTGTCGAGCAGACCCGCGGGCGCCCAGCCGTTGATGTCGGCGGCCAGCTTCCAGCCGAGGTTCAGCGCGTCCTGGACACCGGTGTTGAGTCCCTGACCGCTGATCGGAAGATGCACGTGGCACGCGTCACCGGCGATGAACACGCGGCCGGCACGATACCGGTCGGCGAGCCGGGTCGCGTTCCCCACCCTCGACAGGTACCTGACCTCCCCGGTGGCCAGGATGCTCAGGTCCCGGCCGGCGCACTTCCGGAACCGGGACTGGAACTCGGCCACCGTCGGCTGAACGGCCTTGCTGGTCTTCGGGACGCCGAACTCGATCACGCTCACCCGGTAGGTCCCCGGCCGCAGCGGGATCGCCGCGTACATTCCGGCTTGGCAGAGGGTCGGGGGGATGAGGAGATCCTCGTCCTCTGAGGTGAGCACGTCGGCCGTCAGGCCATCCGCGGTCGACTCGGTACCGGGGAACGCGATGCCCGCCTGCTTGCGCACGAGGCTGCTACCGCCGTCACAGCCGGCCAGGTACGCGCAGTCGATCTGGTAGGCGGACCCCTGGGCGGGACGGACGGTCACCCGGACCCCGTCTTCGTCCTGCTCGAATCCGGTCACCTCCTGGCCGCGCCGGATGTCCGCCCCCAGCTCGATGGCGCGCTTCTCCAGCAGCCGCTCGATTTCACGCTGCGGAACGAACAGCGGCAGGAGGCTGACGTCATCAACGTAATCCTGCAGTTCGATCAGCCCGAAGTTGTAGGTGAAGACCGGCGGGAAATCGCTGAACTGGTTCATTCCCCGCTGCTCGAGGACCTCGCGCGTGCGTGCGTGCATCGTCAGCGATCTGGAATAGCCGCTAGGCTCGGCGAACCGCTCGATGACGGTGCTCTGCACGCCCGCGAGACCGAGTTCGCAGGCCAGCATCAGCCCGACCGGGCCACCCCCCGCGATCACCACCGTGCGGCTCATCGGGACTCCTTCTTGATAGGCACACGGCCAGGATTGGTGGTTTTCCTAAAGCCCGCCTGAAGCGCGGCCCGGATGATGACCGGACAAGGCCAGGCCAGTGCCGTGCCGCGGAAGGCCGGCCGGGTAATCGCCCCCGTGCCCGCTCGCCGGCCATGCCCGGCAGGCTGCCGGGTGGAGATGGTGCCCGTTGCTCGCCGGTCCGAGGTGTTCGTCCACGCGCTGAAGGTGATCTAGGCGTGCAACGCAACGCGCGAGGATTCGCGGCGCCGGACCGAAATGGATCGGCGGCCGACCGGCCAAGTCCCGTACGACCGCCCGCGATCTCAGCCGAAGCTGAAGGACGGCCACTTCGTGAAGGCGGATCTATTCCCGATTTCGCAGTTCGGCTCGTGCCGACTCGATCAGCTCCCGTGCCGGGTCACCGTAAACGGCCTGGTCCCGTAGCAGGTCGAACGCCCTGACGAAGAAGGCGATCTCGTCGGGCTTGTCCGTCCTGATCTCGCCCGACCAGATCGAGCTGCGTACGAGTTGGTCATCGAAGATGTAGAAGCCCTCGCCGGGGTACAGCGTGCGGGTGACGCCTGGGGGGATGACCCCGAGGACGACGTGGGGCAGCGTCGTCGCATAGGTGAGGAAGCCGAGTTGTTCGTCCATCACCTCGGGGCTGCCGATGACGTCGGTGAGCGCGCTGTACTCCACCACGAACGAGTACTCGTTGCGTCCCGTCGGCTGGGTGATGAGACGCCGCCGAGGCACACGCGCGTTGGCGGCGTCCTCGGGATCGCTCTCCGCCGGCAGACCGTACAGGAGGGCAACGGCCTCGTAGAGGCCCACCACGTAGTCATGCGTCTGGAGAATGCCAGGGACCACGATGGAGTCGTAGGCGCGCAGCAGCCTGGTCTTCTCGTACAGAAGCGTTCCTTGCGACTGGAGGTAAGTCTGACCAGCACGTAGCTCCTGATCCCACTCCACCCACATTGGCTCCATCTCAGATATCTCGACGGCACCCTCCCCGGGCTTATTGCCCGCAAGCTGGGCCAGATCAGCACCGTCACCAGAAGTTCGCCGCATTTCTCTCCTCCGCAGGGTTCCCGGCCGATCTTCACCCAGGCCGTCTGTCCGGTCAAGGCGTCGAACCGATGAATCTCTGCTCGCCCGGCAGTACGGGGCGATCCGACAGGGGGATTCGATTTGGTGTCGGGCTTTCTGGCCTCCTTGCACTGGTCCACCATTTTCGAGTGGCGACGGCCTCTGCGGACCTGGTGCTTCAGGATCGCTTTAGAAGCCGCAGCGACACTCATAGCCTGAACGCACGGAGCCAAGTGGAACGTGATGACAAGTAAAACCCACGCTGCCGCCGAATTCCAGGTCGCCGTCATCGGACTTTCATGCCGCCTTCCGAAGGCCGAGAACCCAGCGGAATTGTGGCACCTGCTGCGCGAAGAGCGAGATGCCATAACCGAGACCCCGGCCGACCGCTGGGACCCGGACGCCCTGTACGACAGGGACCTGGCGGCGCCCGGCAAGACCAACACCCGTCACGGCGGGTACCTCGACCATGTCGGCGAGTTCGACGCCGGGTTCTTCGGCATCAGCCCGCGCGAGGCCGCGGCGATGGACCCGCAGCAACGGCTGATGCTGGAGCTGTCGTGGGAGGCGCTGGAGAACGGCAGGATCGTTCCAGCCGACATCCGAGGGACCTCGGCCGGCATCTTCGCGGGAGTCATCGCCGATGACTACGCGGCGCTCGCCCGGGAGGGGGGCGTCGAATCCGTCTCGCGCCACACCATGACGGGGCTGCACCGCAGCATGGTCGCCAACAGGGTCTCGTATGTCCTCGGCCTGCGCGGCCCGAGCCTGACGGTCGACACCGGCCAGTCCTCCTCTCTTGTCGCCGTTCACCTGGCCGTGGAAAGCCTCCGGCGCGCCGAGTGCTCTCTTGCCGTGGCGGCCGGGGTGAACCTCATCCTGAGTCCGCTCTCCACCATCACCGCCACCAAGTTCGGTGCCCTTTCACCGGATGGCCGGTGCTACACGTTCGACGCTCGGGCCAACGGCTACGTGCGCGGCGAGGGCGGAGCCGCGGTCGTGCTCAAGCCGCTGGACACCGCGCTCGCGGACGGCGACCGGATCTACTGCGTGATCCGCGGCAGCGCGATGAACAACGACGGGGCCGGTGCCTCGCTCACGATTCCGGACGTCGAGGCACAGCGCCAGGTGCTGCGGCTGGCACGCGAGCAGGCCCGCCTGAAGGCCGCGGACGTCCAGTACGTCGAGCTGCACGGCACGGGTACCCGTCAAGGCGACCCTGTCGAGGCGGCGGCACTCGGCGCGGAACTCGGCATCCGCCGCCCGCCGGAGAATCCGCTGCACGTCGGATCGGTGAAGACGAACATCGGTCACCTGGAGGGAGCTGCGGGCATCGCCGGGCTGCTCAAGGTGGCGCTGAGCATCCACCACCGCGAGCTGCCCGCGAGCCTGAACTTCGAGACCCCGAATCCCGCCATCGACCTCGATGCGCTCCAGCTGACGGTGCAGTCGTCCACTGGCCCCTGGCCGTGTCCGGACGCGCCGCTCATCGCCGGGATCAGCTCCTTCGGCATGGGCGGCTCGAACTGTCATGTCGTTCTCGCCGAACCCCCGCCGCCCGCGCCGGCCGACCGCGTCCTCCAGGGGACGCCCAGCCCGCGGCCCCTGCCCTGGATCATCTCCGGACGCGATCCAGCCGCCGTCCGCGGCCAGGCGGCACGCCTGCTGGCCTGGCTGCGCGAGGAGCCATCGGCGTCCGCTGCCGATGTCGGGCTTTCGCTGGCGACGACCAGGACCACGTTCGGTCATCGAACAGTGATCGTGGGCGACGGGCCCGAGGAGTTGCTCGCCGGGCTGGGCGCGCTGGCCGAGGGCGGCCCCTGGCCGGGCACCGCGACCGGCAGCGGCCCGGCCGGGGCGATGGCCTTCATGTTCTCCGGCCAAGGCGGCCAGCGACCGGGAATGGGGCGCGACCTCTACGAGAGCGATCCCGTGTTCGCCTCGGCCCTGGACGAGGCCTGCGCCGCCCTCGACCCGCAGCTTGACGTTCCGCTGAAATCGGTCATGTTCGCCGAGCCCGGTACACCGCTCGCCTCCAGCCTCGGCCAGACCTGCTACACCCAGCCGGCTCTCTTCGCGCTCGAGGTCGCGCTCTACCGGGCGGTGACCCGGTACGGGCTGCGCCCCGACTATCTCATCGGTCATTCGGTCGGCGAGCTGGCGGCGGCTCATGTGGCGGGGATCTTGACCTTGGCCGACGCGGCCGCCCTGGTCACCGCGCGCGGGAGGCTGATGCAGCAGCTTCCCCCGGGTGGCGCGATGATCGCGATCCAGGCCACCGAGGACGAGGTGGCACCGCTCGTCCTGGCCGAGCCCACGGTGGACATCGCGGCCCTGAACGGCCCCACGTCCATCGTGATCGCGGGCGATGAGGACGCCGTGGCACGGGTGGCCGATGTCTTCCGTGACCAGGGCCGCCGCACGTCCCGCCTCCAGGTGAGCCACGCGTTCCACTCGGTCCGGATGGATCCCATGCTCGGCGAGTTCGCCGAGGTGGCGCGTGCCCTCTCCTACCAGGCGCCGCGCATCCCCATCGTCTCGAACGTCACCGGCGTCGTGGCCGGGGCCGCCGAGCTTGCCAGTGCCGACTACTGGGTACGCCACGCCCGGCAGCCTGTGCGTTTCGCCGCCGGAGTCCACCATCTCGACGAAGCCGGCGTCACCGTCTTCGCCGAGATGGGACCGGACGCGATCCTGTCCGCCCTTGGCCGTGAGTGCATCACCGATCGGGCCGGGCGCTTGTTCGCGCCGGCGTTGCGGCGGGGCGAGCCTGAGCGGCGGACCATGGCCATGCTGCTGGCGCACGCGGTCGCCTCCGGGGTGCCCGTCGATCGGCGCGAGCTGTTCCCGGTGGATGCACGCGTGACCGACCTGCCGACCTATGCATTCCAGCGGCAACAGCACTGGCTGGGCGCGCAGGCCCGGGGGTGGCGGCCGGTGACCGAGGCACCGGTGGTGGCCGAGGCCCCGACGGCGGACGGGCAGCGGGAGGCGGCCCCGCCCACAGGCCCGGTCAGGGACCTGGCCGCCGACCCCGCCGCGCTTCTCGAACTGGTGCGGACGACCGTCGCGATCATCCTGGGGCATCGCACCGCGAGCGCGGTGGACATGACGCTGCCGTTCCGCGACCTGGGGCTGGACTCGCTGGGGGCCGTGGAACTGCGCGACCGGATCAGCGCCGCGACGGGCTTGCGGCTGCCGGACACCATCGTGTTCAGCTGCCCAACGCCCCAGGCCCTGGCCGAGCGCCTAGGAGCCGAGCTCGGTCCCCGCGGGGACACTGGCGAGGAGTCCTCCGTGGCGCTCACGCGGAACGACGAGCCGGTCGCGATCATCGGGATGGCCTGCCGGTTCCCTGGAGAGGTCGGCTCACCGGAGTCCCTGTGGGAATTGCTGGTCGCGGAGGGCGATGCCATCGGTGACTTCCCCGACGATCGGGGGTGGGACCTGGAGGCATTGCTCGGCACGTTGACGAGCGAGTCCGGAGCCGTCTACGGGGGGGCCGGCGGCTTCCTGTCCGATGCCGACAAGTTCGACGCGGCCTTCTTCGGCATCGGCCCGCGCGAGGCGGCCGCGATGGACCCTCAGCAGCGGCTGACGCTCGAGGTGGCGTGGGAGGCATTCGAACGCGCCCGGATCGACCCGTCCACGCTGGCGGCCACCCGGACCGGCGTGTTCATCGGCGCGACGGCCCAGGACTACGGTCCCCGGTTGCACGAGGCCGCAGGCCGGCACGAGGGCTACCTCCTGACGGGGAGCACCCCCAGTATCGTGTCCGGCCGCCTGGCCTACACGCTCGGCCTGGAGGGGCCCGCCGTCACGGTGGACACTGCGTGCTCGTCATCCCTGGTGGCGCTGCACCTCGCGGTGCAGGCGCTGGGCCGGGGAGAATGCGCGATGGCGCTGGCAGGGGGCGTCACTGTCATGGCGTCGCCCGGGATGTTCGTCGAGTTCAGCCGGCAGAGGGGCCTGGCCGCCGACGGCCGCTGCAAGCCCTTCTCAGCCGCCGCGGATGGCACGAGCTGGGCGGAGGGGGCCGGGGCGCTGGTGCTCGAGCGGCTCTCCGACGCGCAGCGTCACGGGCATCGCGTCCTTGCCCTGATCCGCGGCTCAGCGATCAACCAGGACGGCGCGAGCAACGGCTTGACCGCTCCCAGCGGGCCCGCGCAGCGGCGGGTCATCCAGCAGGCCCTGGACGTCGCCGGCCTGCGGGCCGACCAGGTCGACGCGGTCGAGGCACACGGCACGGGCACCACGCTCGGCGATCCCATCGAGGCCGAGGCGCTGCTGGCCACCTACGGCCGACGGCCGTCCGACCGCCCGCTGCTGCTCGGGTCGGTCAAGTCGAACATCGGGCATGCCCAGGCCGCGGCCGGAGTCGCGGGAATCATCAAGATGGTCATGGCCATGGAGCACGGTGAGCTTCCCGCCACCCTCCATGCCGACGAACCATCACCGCGCATCGACTGGTCGTCCGGGGCCCTGGTCCTGGTGACCGCGTCCCGGCCATGGCCGCGCGATGGTCACCCTCGCCGGGCCGGCATCTCATCGTTCGGCATCAGCGGCACCAACGCGCACGTGATCCTGGAGGAGGCGCCCCCGGTCACGGCAGGCGCACCGGACGAGGCCAAGGCGGATCACGCGCCGCCCCCGGCCGTCCCGTGGGTCATCTCCGCTCGCGATGAGGGCGCGCTACGGGCGCAGGCCGACCGGTTGCGCGTCCACCTGGCCGCGCACCCGGACCTGGACACCGCCGGCATCGCCCGGTCACTGGCCACAACGCGGGCACCGTTCGAGCACCGGGCGGTCATCATCGGGCCGGACAAGGCGACGCTGGTGGCAGGACTCGACCAGCTGGCGCGGGGACAGGACACCGCGGCCGTGGTGCGAACGACCGCCGGCCAGGGCGCGGCCGCGCTCCTGTTCGCCGGGCAGGGCACTCAGCGGCCAGGCATGGGGCACGGCCTCTATCAGGCGGAGCCGGTCTTCGCGGCCGCGATCGATGAGATCAGCGGGCACTTCGGCCAGTACCTCGACCGCCCCCTGCGGGACGTGATGTTCGCGGCCGAGCACTCCCCCGACTCCGTGCTGCTCGGTCAGACCGGGTACACGCAGCCTGCTTTGTTCACGCTGGAGGTGGCGCTGGCACGCCTGCTGGCGTACTACGGGATGACGTTCGACTACCTCGGCGGTCATTCGGTCGGCGAGCTGGCCGCCGCCCACGTGGCGGGCGTCCTGACGCTCGCGGACGCATGCGCCCTCGTGGCCGCACGCGGACGGCTCATGCAGGCGGCACCGGCCGGTGGGGCCATGATCGCTGTTCAGGCCTCCGAGGAGGAGATCAGGGCCACCCTGGCCGGGCATGAAGAGACAGTGAGCCTGGCCGCCGTCAACGGCCCTAGGTCCGTCGTCATCGCGGGGGATGCGGTCGCCGCCGCGAGGCTGGCCGCGCAGTGGACCGCGCGCGGGCGCAAGACGCGGCGGCTCAGCGTCAGCCACGCCTTCCACTCGCCGCACATGGCCGTGATCCTCGACGAGTTCAGGCAGGTCGCCGCCGGGCTGAGCTACTCGGCGCCAGCCCGGCCGGTCATCTCCAACCTCACCGGTGAACCCGCCGATCCCGCTCAGATGTGCACGCCGGAATACTGGACGCGGCACATCCGGGAAACCGTGCGCTTCCATGACGGCATCCGCTGGCTGGCCGCCCATGACGTGACCACGTACGTGGAGGCCGGCCCGGATGCCACCCTGACCGCGGCCGTCCGGGTCAGCCTCGACGATTCACCCGGACCCGTCCAGGCCGTGGCCGCCTTGCGTCCGGGGCTGCCCGACTTCACCGCCGTGCTCACGGCACTGGCGTCCGTGAACCGGCGCGGCGTGCGGACGAGGTGGGAGCGGCTGTGCCCGGACGCGGCCTCCGTGGAACTGCCGACCTATCCCTTCCAGCGAAGGCGCTACTGGCTGGCGCCGCCCACGGGAGGCGGCCTGCGGGCGGCCGGCCTGGCGAGCGCACGGCACCCGATGATGGCCTCGGTGACGGGTCTCGCCTCGGATGAGGGAATGCTGCTGACCGGAACCGCCTCCATGGCGGCCTTCCCGTGGGTGACCGACCACCGCATAGCCGGGACCGTGCCGATGCCCGCCACCGCGTTCTTGGAGCTCGCCATCAACGCGGCCGGCCACGCGGGACTAGGGCACATCGAAGAGATGACGCTCGAGGCACCGCTGCTGCTGCCGTCACAGGCAACGGTCCATCTTCAGGTCCGGCTGGGCCGGCCGGACGAGGCACAGCGTGCGACGGTCGCCGTCTACTCCCGGCCCGCGGGATCCGACGCTCCTGACGAGCAGCGGTGGACGAGACACGCCAGTGGCGTGCTGACGGCGAACGCAGCCGCACCGCCCGCCGCGGACGCCGGTGACCGGCCGCCATCCGGCGCCGAGGCCATCGCGGTGGACGACCTGTACTCCCGGCTGGCGGCGAAGGGCTACCAGTACGGTCCGTCCTTCAGGTCCGTACGGGCGGCGTGGGCCGGATCAGGCCGCCTCTGGGCCGAGATCGCGCTGTCCCCGGAGGCCCATGACGAGGCGGCTGAGTTCGGCCTGCACCCGGCGCTCCTCGACGCGGCCCTGCACGTCCTCCTGCCAGAGCTACCGGCTCAGCCGGGCCACGTCAACCTGCCCTTCTCGCTATCGGGCGTCTCGCTCTACGCATCCGGTGCCACCGCCGTGCGGGCAGTCGGCACCCGCCTGGCCGCCGACACGTTCCGCCTCGACCTGTTCGATGGAACCGGCGCGCCCGTGGCCGCCATCGAGAAGATCGTGTTCCGCCCGGCCGCCGAGGACGTGCTGGCCGGCGCCGATCCGGCCGCTCAGTCCGGTGGGCGGCTGTATGCCGTGGACTGGAAGCCGACGACGGCCGCCGCCGCTACGGCCAGGGAATGGGTCATGGTCGGCTCCCCTGTCGCGGGGCTCTCGGCCGCGGTGTACCCGGACCTGCCGGCACTGGCCGCGACGCTCGGTGCCGACAGGCCGGCGCCCGACGTGGCGGTGGTGGCGCCGGCACCGCGCGACGCCGAACCCCTTACGGACGCGTACGCGATCGCCGAGCGCACGCTCGCGCTGGTGCAGGAATGGCTGGCGGACGAACGGTTCGCCTCCTCACGGCTGATCATCGTCACGCGCGCCGGCTCGGGACGGCCACCGGCGGACACGCCGGGCACGCTCGCCCACGCCCCCTTGTGGGGCCTGGTCCGCAGTGCCCAGGCCGAGCATCCGGACAGGTTCGTCCTCATCGACATCGACGACGAATCCTCGCTCAGCGCCCTGCCGGCCGCGATCGCCACGGGTGAGCCACAGGTCGGGGTCCGCGATGGCCGGCTCTCCGTCCCGCGCCTCGTGCCCCTCAGACCACCACCGGGCTTGGATGACGCGGCGTTCGCCCCGGACATCACCGTGCTCATCACCGGTGGCACCGGAGCACTCGGTGGCCTTGTCGCCCGGCACCTCGTCAGCCGGCACGGCGTACGGCGCCTGGTGCTGGCCAGCCGACGCGGCCCCGCCGCCGCCGACGCCACGGCGCTGCGGGCGGAGATGACGCGGCTCGGCGCCGAAGTGACGATCGCGGCCACCGACGTCGCCGACCGCCGCGCCCTCGCCGACCTGGTCTCCACCATCCCCGCGAGCCGGCCGCTCGCCATCGTCCACCTGGCAGGCGGACTCGACGACGCCACCATTCCTTCGCTCACCCCGGATCACCTGGCCACCGTGTTCGGCGCGAAGGTCGACGCCGCATGGCACCTGCACGAGCTGACCCGTGACCGGCCGGTACGCTCCTTCATCCTGTTCTCCTCCATCACGGGGATAACCGGCGGCGCCGGCCAGGCGAACTACGCGGCGGCCAACTCGTTCCTCGACGCGCTCGCCTGTCACAGGCGGGCGCAGGGCCTCCCCGGCGTGTCGCTCGCGTGGAGCCTGTGGGATACCGGAGGCGGCATGTCCGGCGGGCTGAGCCCGGCGGACAAGGCCAGATGGTCCCGCTCCGGCTATGTCCCGCTGCGGGAAGACAACGCCGTCCGTCTTCTGGACGCCGCGCTGGCCACGGACGAAGCCATCGTGGTGCCGGCCGGGTTCCAGCCGGCCATCATGGAGACACGGGCCGCCACGGGCGGCCTGCCCGCCGTCTTGCAGGGCCTGTTCCGGGCACCGCGGCGCCGGGCGGGCGCGCCATCCTCGCCGGGCGGCTCTTCCTGGGTGCAGGAGATCAGCGCGTTGCCGTCCGAGGAGCGCCTGGCCGCCGCGGAGGCTCTGGTGCGCGCCTCGGTGGAGGTGGCGCTGGGTCATGCCGCGGGAAGCGCCATCGACATGTCCCGCGCGTTCCGGGACCTCGGTTTCGATTCACTGGCCGGGGTGGAGTTCCGCAACAGGCTGGTGGCGACCACCGGGCTGCGAGTGCCCACGACGGTCATCTTCGACTACCCGACGCCCGCCGCCGTCGCCCGCATGCTGCTCAGCCATGGCCCCGCCACCGCGCCCCCCGAGGAGGCCGACGCCGCCGTGGCGGTGTCCGCGGACCACGATCCGATCGCGATCGTGAGCATGGCCTGCCGATACCCCGGAGGCGTCCAGACCCCCGAGGACCTGTGGCAGCTGGTGGCCACGGCCACAGATGCCATCGGTGAGTTTCCCACCACCCGCGGCTGGCCGATCGATGACCTCTACGATCCCGATCCCGGCCGAGCCGGCAAGTCCACGGTGAAGTCGGGCGGCTTCCTGTACGACGCGGACATGTTCGATCCCGAGTTCTTCGGCCTCAGCCCACGCGAGGCAATGGCCGCCGACCCACAGCACCGGCTGCTGCTGGAGGTGGCCTGGGAGGCGTTCGAGCGGGCCGGCATCGATCCGTCGGGCATGCGGGGCAGCCGGACCGGTGTCTTCGCCGGCGTCATGTACAACGACTACGGCCCCCGTCTGAGCGCTGTGCCGGCCGGCTTCGAAGGGCATGTTCTCACCGGAACGATCCCGAGCGTGGCGTCGGGGCGGGTCGCCTACACCTACGGCCTGGAGGGGCCGGCGATCACCATCGACACGGCCTGCTCTTCGTCACTGGTGGCCATGCACCTGGCCGGCCAGGCGTTGCGTAACGGCGAATGCTCGATGGCGCTGGCGGGCGGGGTCACGGTCATGTCCACGCCGACCACCTTCATCGAGTTCAGCCGCCAGCGCGGCCTGTCTCCTGACGGCCGCTGCAAGTCGTTCTCGGCGAGCGCGGACGGCACCGGCTGGGGAGAAGGAGCGGGCCTGCTGCTGCTGGAAAGGCTCTCCGAGGCGCGCCGGCGACAGCACCCCGTACTCGGCATCATCCGCGGGTCAGCGGTGAACCAGGATGGTGCCAGCAACGGGCTGACGGCGCCGAACGGCCCGTCGCAGGAACGGGTCATCCGCCAGGCACTGGCGGATGCCAGGCTCTCGCCCCAGGACGTGGACGTCGTCGAGGCGCATGGCACCGGCACCGTCCTCGGCGACCCGATCGAAGCCCACGCGCTCCTGGCCACCTACGGGCGCGATCGCGACAAGCCGCTGTGGCTGGGATCCATCAAGTCCAACATCGGGCACACACAGGCCGCGGCGGGCGCCGCCGGCGTCATCAAGATGATCATGGCGATGACGCATCAGCTCATGCCCAGGACCCTGCACGTCACCGAGCCGTCGCCCCGCATCGACTGGGAGGCCGGCGCCGTACGGCTCCTCACCGATGAGCAATCGTGGCCGGCCGGCGAGCGGCCACGTCGCGCAGCCGTCTCCTCGTTCGGCATCAGCGGAACGAACGCACACGTCATCCTGGAGGAGCCACCGGCCGATGGCACACTGCCGGACGCACCGTCGCGCCCGCACCCCGGCGGCAGCGCGTCCGGGCCGGACGCGCAGCCGCTGCTCCTGTCGGCCAGGACGCAAGACGCCCTGCGAGCGCAGGCGGGCCGGCTGGCGGCCTTCCTGACCGACGACGACAGGTCCCCCCTACCCGACATCGCATGGACCCTCGCCACCGGACGGCAGGACTTCCGGGAGCGAGCCGTCATCGTGATCCGGGACCGCGACGAGGCCGTCAGTGCCCTGTCCGAGCTCGCCGAGGGCGAACGTCCCGCGGCCCTGTCCCTTGGCACCGCTACCGGACGGCCGTCCACGGTCTTCGTCTTCCCCGGCCATGGCGCGCAGTGGCCGGGGATGGGCCTGGACCTGCTGAAGTCGGCCCCGGTCTTCGCCGAACAGCTGGATCGGTGCGGGCGGGCACTGGCCGAGTTCGTGGACTGGTCGCTGCCGGCCGTGCTGGCCGGCGGGTCTTCCGTTCTCGACCGGGTCGACGTGGTTCAACCCGCTCTGTGGGCCGTCATGGTCTCCCTGGCTGAACTGTGGCGATCGGCGGGCGTCGTCCCGGATGCGGTGGTCGGCCACTCGCTAGGGGAGATCGCGGCCGCCCATGTCGCCGGGGCGCTGTCCCTGCGGGACGCGGCCCGGCTCGTCGCCTTCCGCGGCCGCGCCCTCGCGAAGCTCGCCGGCACCGGCAAGATGGCGGCGGTGGCCCTGCCGACGCGGGAGGTGTCCCGCCTCATTCAGCCGTGGACGGGGGAACTGTCCATCGCGGCCGTCAACAGCCCCCGATCCACCGTCGTCGCCGGGAGCGCCCGTGCCATCGAGGCGATGCTCACCCACTGCGAGGCAGCCGGGGTCAGGGCACGTCGCGTGCGCATCGACTACGCGTCGCATACCGACCACATGCTCCCGCTGGAGAACGAGCTGCTGTCCGGGCTGGGCTCGGTCGCTCCCCTGGACGGGCAGGTACCGATCTTCTCCACGGTCACCGCCGATCGAATCGACGGCAGCCGGCTGGACGCGCGCCACTGGTTCAGGAATCTCCGGCAGGCCGTGCGGTTCGATGAGACCGTCCGGTCCCTGCTCTCCGCCGGCAACCGGCTGTTCATCGAGGTGAGCCCTCATCCCGTGTTGGTACCGGATCTGGAGCAGTCGTTCGAGGACGCAGGCGCCCAGGGCGCCGTCGCGATCCCCTCGCTCCGCCGGGATCATGGTGGTCTCGGACACTTCCTGGCGTCCGTGGCCGAGGCGCACACGCGCGGAGCGACAGTCGCCTGGGAGACCCTGATGTCCTCCGGGCGCACGGTCATCCTGCCGACCTATCCCTTCGAGCGGACTCGCCTGTGGCTTGCGGGGCACGGCGTCGGCGCCGACCCGGCCAACGGCGACCCGCTTGCCGAGGCGCACCCGATGATCGCCGACGCGACCACTCTGGCCGACCGGGACACGACCATACTGACCGGCCGGCTGTCGCTGCGCGCGCACCCGTGGCTGGCCGACCACACGGTCGACAACACCGTCCTGCTCCCGGGCACCGCCTTCGCCAGTCTGGCCATCCGGGCGGGCCACCGCGCCGGGCTCGGCCGGCTCGACGAGCTGACGCTGGAGGCACCACTGGTGCTGCCAGAGCACGGTTCCGTCCGGTTCCAGGTCATCCTTGACGGCCCCGACCAGGATGGACGGCGAGCCGTCACCATATTCTCCGCCCCTGAGGGCACCGCATCCGCCGCCCCTGAGGGCAGCGCGGAGCCGGCCGGGCCGACATGGGTCCGGCACGCGTCCGGGACGCTCGGCTCCGCCGACGAGGCCCCCGCGGAAAGCCGGACGGCCTGGCCGCCCGCCGGCGCCACCGCCGTCGATCTGGACCGCGCGTACGACTCGCTCGCCGGCGCGGGCCTGGAGTACGGTCCCGCTTTCCAGGGACTGCAGGCCCTGTGGCGGCTCGACGGTGACATGTACGCCGAGGTGGCGTTGCCGGACTCGATCGTCCCGGATGGCTTCGGGTTGCATCCGGCGCTGCTGGACGCCGCGCTGCACCCGCTGGCGCTCGACCACATCGTCGCCGGCGAGCCGGGCACCGTGCCGCTTCCCTTCTCCTGGACGGGCGTGCGGCTGCACGCCTTGGACGCCTCCTTCCTGCGCATCCGCCTATCGCCTGGCCCTGCGGGCGCCTACCAGCTCACGGGATACGATGCCGATGGCTCCCCGGTCATCTCAGCCGACTCCATCACGCTGCGCCCCGTCGCCCCGGACCGGCTGAGGCCGACCGGCAGCCCACGGGAACAGGCACTCTTCGGAGTCTCCTGGCATGCCGCCCCGCCTGCCGGCCGCGGGGAGAACCCGTCGTGGGCCGTCCTGGACCCCCGTGGCCTCGGCCTTCCGGCGCCCCTGGGAACCCGGGAGAGCCTGACGGGGATCCGAGCCGCGGCCGCTCCTGACGGCGGGATGCCTCCGATCGTCCTGGCGCCCGTCGCCGTCCCGGGGAACGACGACCGTGGAGCGGCCGCGCTGAACCTCACGGAAGGGTTGCTCCACCTCGTCCAGGAGTGGGTGGCCGACGACCTGCTCGCCGCTACCCGGCTCGTGGTGGTCACGCGCCGGGCGATGGCCGCCGGCGAGGGTGAGGCGGGCGACCCGGCCGCCGCGGCCGCCTGGGGGCTGATCCGGGCGGCCCAGGCAGAGCATCCGGACCGGTTCGGGCTCGTCGACGTCGATGACTGGGCAACGACCGACGCGCTCATCGCCGCGGCTCTGCGCACCGGTCAACCTGAGCTGGCGATCCGCGGCCGGCAGGTGCTCCTTCCTCAACTGGACCGGGTCGCGTCCGCCCCGGAGCACGCCGCGTCACCGCTCGCGGGCGCGCCGCTGGCGGGCACGGTCCTGGTGACCGGGGCGACCGGCACACTCGGCCGGCTCGTGGCACGTCACCTGGTCCATTCCTACGGCGCGCGCCATCTGCTGCTCGTCAGCCGTCAGGGGCCGGCGGCCGAGGGCGCCGCCGAACTGGTGAGGGGCCTGACTGAGGCCGGAGCCGAGGTCGCTCTCGCCCCGTGTGACGTGGCGAACCGCGATGCGCTCGCCGACCTGCTCGCGGGCATCCCCCCGGACCGGCCGCTGACCGCGGTGATCCACACCGCCGGAATCCTTGACGACGCCACCGTGGCGGCCATGAATCCGGAACGCCTCACGGCGGTGATGCGCCCCAAGGCGACGGGCGCCTGGCTCCTGCACGACCTGACACGGGACGCCGGCCCATCGGCGTTCGTGCTCTTCTCCTCGCTGGCGGGCACCCTCGGCTCTCCCGGGCAGTCCGGCTACGGCGCGGCCAACGCCTTCCTGGACGCCCTCGCGTCGTACCGCCGGGAGGCCGGCCTGCCGGCCACGTCACTGGCCTGGGGCCTGTGGTCAGAGGCAAGCGGGATGACGGGGCACCTGAGCGACCGGGACCGGGCGCGCCTGAACCGCGCGGGCATCAAGCCGATGACGACGGAGACCGGACTCGCACTCCTCGACGCGAGCCTCGCCGCGAACCGGCCCACTGTGGTGCCGGCCGCCCTTGACATGCCCGCCCTCCGCGCCCGGGCCGCCGACGGCACCTTGCCGCCGCTGTTGGGAAGACTGGTGCCCGCCCTGAGGCGAGCCGTCCCCAGGACGGGGTCCGCTTCCGCCTCCTTCGCGGAGCGCCTGGCCCGGCTTCCCGACCAAGAGCGGGCACGAGCCGTACGGGAACTGGTCCGGGGCAGCGCCGCGAACGTGCTGGGGCATGCCGAAGCGGCGGACATTCCTGTGGACGTGCCGTTCAGTGACCTGGGCTCTGACTCCCTCACCGCCGTGGAGCTGCGCAATCAGCTGACCGCGGCAACCGGGTACCGGCTCCCGATCACCGCGATCTTCGATCATCCGACCGTGGACCGGCTCTCGGACTTCCTGCGAGCCGAGCTGGCGGACACGGCCACCGCGGGCACCGCCCCCCGGCCGACGGCGCATGTCGGCGACGATGCCATCGCCATCGTCAGCATGGCCTGCCGCTACCCCGGCGCGGCCGGCCCGGAAGACCTGTGGCAGATCGTTGCCACCGGCGCCGACACCATATCGGGCTTCCCCACCGACCGAGGCTGGGACCTGGAACGGCTGTATCACCCTGATCCAGATCACCCCGGGACGTCCTACACCCGCGAGGGAGGGTTCCTCGAGGACGCCACGCGGTTCGACCAGGAGCTGTTCGGCATCAGCGGGCGTGAGGCGGTGGCCATGGATCCGCAGCAGCGCCTGCTGCTGGAGGTCACCTGGGAGACGCTTGAGCGGGCGGGGATCGACCCCACGTCCCTGCGCAACACCCAGACCGGAGTGTTCGCAGGCGTCATGCACAACGACTACGCGTCCAAGGTCAGGGGCGCTCCCGCCGGCCTGGAGGGCTATCTCTCGATCGGCAGCACGGCGAGTGTGGCATCCGGGCGGGTCGCCTACGCGTTCGGCCTGCAGGGACCGGCCGTCACCGTGGACACCGCGTGCTCGTCTTCGCTCGTGGCCGTTCACCTCGCCGCTCAGGCGCTACGGCAGGGCGAATGCGACCTCGCCCTGGCCGGGGGCGTTACCGTCATGGCCCATCCGACCCTGTTCATCGAGTTCAGCCGTCAGCGCGGGCTGTCCCCTGACGGGCGGTGCAAGGCCTTCGCCGCGGGCGCGGACGGCACCGCCTGGTCGGAAGGCGTCGGTCTGCTGCTGCTGGAACGCCTGACCGATGCCCGCCGCAACGGGCACGAGGTGCTCGCGGTGCTGGACGGCTCCGCGGTCAACCAGGATGGCGCCAGCAACGGCCTGACCGCGCCCAACGGGCCCGCCCAGGAGCGGGTCATCCGGCAGGCGCTGGCGGCCGGCGGCCTGTCACCGGGCGACATCGACGTGGTCGAGGCGCACGGCACCGGAACGGCACTCGGGGATCCCATAGAGGCCCGGGCCATCGCGGCCACCTACGGGAAGGACCGGACCACCGGGCCCGTCCTCATCGGTTCGGTGAAGTCCAACATCGGGCACACGCAAGCGGCCGCGGGAGTCGCCGGCATCATCAAGATGGTCATGGCGATGCGGCACGGTCAGGTTCCCCGGACCTTGCACGTCGACGCGCCGTCCCCGCACATCGACTGGGAGGCCGGTCAGGTCTGCCTCGTGACCGACCCGGTGCCGTGGCCGGCGACGGGCCGCCTCCGCCGAGCCGCGGTGTCCTCGTTCGGCATCAGCGGGACCAACGCCCATGTGATCATCCGCCAGCCGACCGAGGCCAACGGCGCCCAGGCCCCCGCCGGAGAGGAACCGCCGGTCATCCCGTGGCCGCTGTCGGCGGCCGGCGAGGCGGCCCTCACCGCGCAGGCCGCCCGGCTCGCCCAGTCGGATGCCGGGCTGCGCGCGGTGGACGTGGGGTACACGCTGGCCGCCGGCCGCGCCGCCCTGAGCCGTCGCGCGGTGGCGATCGGCGCCAGTGCGGCCGACCTGAGGAAAGCGGTGACAGCACTCGGCCGAGGCGAGGCTGCACCCGGCGTCGTCCTGGGCTCGGTGGTGACCGGCGGCACGGCGTTCCTGTTCAGCGGGCAGGGCAGCCAGCATGCGGGCATGGGAAGCGAGCTCTACCGGTCCTTCTCCGCCTACGCGGCGGCCCTGGACGCCGTGTGCGAGCATCTCGACGCGCACCTCGACCGGCCGCTGCGGGATGCGATGTTCGCCGCCGAGGGCTCGCCCGAGGCCGCGCTCCTCCATCAGACCGTGTTCACCCAGGCCGCGCTGTTCGCCACGGGCACAGCGCTGTTCCGGCTGCTGGAAGACTGGGGCGTGCGCCCCGACCTGGTGGCCGGGCACTCCATCGGGGAGATCACCGCCGCCCATGTCTCCGGGGTGCTGCCCCTGGCCGACGCGTGCACGCTGGTAGCCGGGCGGGGCCGGCTCATGCAGGCGCTTCCGGCCGGAGGGGCGATGCTCGCGGTGCGGGCGTCGGAAGAGGAGGTTCTTCAGTGGACTGACGGGCTCGCCCACCGGGTAGGACTCGCCGCGGTCAATGGCGCCGCGTCGGTCGTCCTTTCCGGCGACGAGGCCTCGATCGACGAGGTGACCCACGTCATCGAGCGCGCGGGCCGCCGAGCACGGCGGTTGCAAGTCAGCCACGCCTTCCATTCGCCGCTGATGGACCCGATCCTGGACGAGTTGCGCGCGGTCGCCTCGGGCCTGACCTACCGGCGGGCTGCCGTTCCCGTCGTGTCGACCTTGACCGGAGAGCGGATCAGCGACGATGAGCTGAGCTCCCCGGACCACTGGGCCCGGCAGGCCCGGGGAACGGTGCGCTTCGGCGCCGCCGTGGCCAGGCTGGATGGCGAGCAGGTCCGCACGTACCTGGAACTCGGCCCCGGTGGCGCCTTGTCGGCCATGGCCCAGGAGGCCGTGGACCCGGCCACCGCGGGACGGGCCGAGTTCATCCCCCTCATGCGACGGGGCCGCCCCGAGGCCCGCGAAATCGTCACCGGCCTGGCCCGGGCCCACGTCCGCGGGGTCCAGGCCGACTGGTCACGCTTCTTCACCGACGCGGGCGCGCGCCGGGCCGACCTGCCCACCTATGCCTTCCAGCGCCGCCGGCACTGGCTCACTGGAGCCCCCGACCACGGAGACCTGGCCGCGATCGGCCTCGCGCCCGCGGATCATCCATTGCTCGGAGCGGATGTCACCCTAGCGGGCACGGCTACCTTGGCGTACGCGGGACAGGTCTCGACGCGCACCCACCCGTGGGTCGCCGATCACGCAGTAGGCGGCGCGGTGGTCCTGCCCGGCACCGCGATCCTGGAGCTGGCGGCCAGCGTCGGGGCCAAGGCCGCATGCGACACGATCGAGGAATTGACCCTGGAAGCACCGGTCATGCTGCCCGACCAGGGGTCCGTCACGATCCAGGTCACGCTGGATGAGCCCGACGAAGCCGGGCGGCGGCGGTTGAGCGTGTTCTCACGTGACTCCGGAACCGAACGCGAGTCGGCCTGGACGCGCAATGCCGTCGGCGTGCTCGGCTCCGGACCGCCGGAACCGTCCGAGCCTGCCGCGCCATGGCCGCAGCCGGGCGCCCAGCCGGTAGACGTGGCCGAGGCGTACGAGCGCATGTCCGAGCAGGGCCATGAGTACGGGCCGGCGTTCCAGGGCCTACGGGCGATGTGGCGAGACGGCAGTGACCTGTACGCCGAGGTGGCCCTGGCCGACGACGTGGACGGCACTGGCTTCATGGTGCATCCGGCTCTGCTCGATGCCGCCCTGCATGCCATGCTCGTCGACGCGGTCCTGCCCGGGGCCTCTCGAGCGGCTGAACTCACCGGCTCGGCCGAGGTCCCGTTCTCCTGGTCCGGTGTCCGCCTGCGGACCACCAGCGCCGGAGCGCTCCGCGTACGGCTCACCCGGACGGGGTCCGGAATCGCGCTCACCGCCACCGACGGAAACGGCACTCCGGTCCTGACGGTCGGCTCCCTGGTGACCCGGCCGACCCCGATCGGCAGGCCCGCAAGCACGGGCGCGGCCGGCGACCTGTTCGGCGTGGACTGGATGCCGGCCGCCGGCACCACGACCGCGCCCCCCACGCTGGCCGTCCTCGGCGACACCGGACTCGGTCTGGAGGCGCCTCGCCATGCGAGCCTGGCCGCCCTGCGCGCGGCGCTGTCGGAGGGGACCCCGGTCCCGGGCACGGTGGCGGTGCCGGTGTACGGGCCAGGCCATGACGGCGACGCGGATGGGGAAGGCTCCGAGCGGGATCTTCCCACTGCGGTTCGCCTGGCCACCGAGCGGGCCGCGTCCGTCATCCGGGAGTGGCTGGCGGCAGCCGAGCTCAGCACGGCCCGGCTGGCCCTGATCACCCGGGGCGCCATCGCCGCAGGGGACGAAGACGTGCCCGATCTCGCCCACGCAGCCGTCTGGGGCCTGGTACGAGCCGCCCAAGGCGAGCATCCAGGGCGCCTTCAGGTGATAGATGTCGACGGCGGCTCGTCTGCCGATGCCCTGGCCCGGGCGCTGGCCGGCGACGATCCGCAAGTAGCGGTCCGAGCCGGGCAGTGCCGGGTGCCGCGGCTGGTCCCGGTCACCGGCCCTGTCGGGCCCGCGGAACCGCCGGCCGCGTTCGGCCCTGAGGGCACCGTCCTCATCACCGGGGCCAGCGGGATGGTAGGCGGGCAGATCGCCCGGCACCTCGCCGCCGCGCATGGCGTCCGCCACTTGCTGCTGGCATCCCGAGGCGGCATGACCAGGCCGGCCGTCAGCGAACTGCTGGCGGACCTGGCGCGTGACGGTGCGCAGGCACAAGTCGTCGCCTGCGACGTCGGCGACCGGGCCGCCATCGCCGGACTGCTCGCCGGCATTCCCGCAGAGCGGCCCCTCCGGGCCATCGTCCACGCCGCCGGCGCGGTGGCCGATGGCCTGCTGGCCGACCTCACGGCAGCGGAATTCGACACGGTGCTCAGGCCGAAGGTAGACGGCGCCTGGCACCTGAGCGAACTCACCTCGGACCTGCCCATCACGGCCTTCGTGCTGCTTTCCTCAATCGCCGGCGTCGCGGGCAACCCGGGTCAGTCGAACTACGCCGCGGCGAATGGTTTCCTCGACGCCATCGCCGCCCGTCGCCGGGCCCGCGGGCAGGCCGGGCTGTCGCTCGCATGGGGCATGTGGGACGGCGCCGAGGGTATGGCGGCAGCGCTCGACGAGACACAGCGGCGGCGGATCGCCCGCCGGGGAGTCGCGCCGATGCCGGCCCAGCGGGCGCTCGAACTGTTCGACGCCGCCCTCACCGTGCCCGACCGGTCCCTCCTCGTGCCGGCCGTCCTCGACACCACCGCGCTCGGCCGGCTGAAGGACCTGCCCGCGGTCTACCGGGGCCTCGTGGCCACGAAGCAGCCCGCCGCACGGCGACATGACCACCCGGCGCGCTTCGCGCGCGCCCTGGCGGAACGGCCCCGCGAAGAGCGGGGCGCGGCGATCTTGGGCTTCGTCCAGGAGCAGATAGCCCTCGTGCTCGATCACCCGGAACCGGCGGCCATCGCCCCCGACAGGGGGCTGCTCGACCTCGGCTTCGACTCGCTGACGGCCCTGGAGTTGCGCAACAGGCTGGCAGCCGCAACGGGCATGGAGCTGCCGAACACCCTGGTATTCGACTATCCGACCGCCGCGCTCCTGACGGAGTGCCTGCAGTCCAGGCTGAGCGGCGACGCGGCCGCCACCGTGCCCCTGGCAGAGGCGCCTGCCAAGGTCCTGCGAACGCTGGAGACGGCCATCGTGGCGGCGGCCTCGCCCGATGAACGCGGGCCGCTGATCGCCGGCTTGCGCACGCTTCTGCAGCGGTACGCGCCCTCGGGAGGCGACTCGGCCGACCTCGATACGGCGACCGACGATGAGCTCTTCGACGCGCTGGACAAGGAACTGGGCAGCTGATGAGCCGCAGGCGAGGCCAGGCCGATCCAACAGGCGCACCCAAGGCCCCTTTTAGAGGGGAATCGAATAATAAAATACATGGAAGAACCAGAGGTCCGCATATTGTCGGCCGGAAGTGCGCTGCCTGGAAAGCCGGTGGACAACGCTCGGCTGGCACGGCACTTCAAGATGGACAAGGTCTGGGAGCAGTGGGTCGACCACTTCATCGGCACGCGCACCCGGCATCTCGCACGCGACCTTGATACCGGCGAGCAGCAGGCATCTCTGACCGACTTGGCGGCCGACGCCGCGAGCGTGGCCCTCACGGCCGCCGGGATCGCACCGGCAGAGGTCGACTTCATGGTCATGGGGACCGCGACCCCGGACATGCTCATGCCCGCGACGGTCAACATGGTCGCAGAGCGGCTCGGAATCAACGACGTGCCGACATACCAGCTGCAGTCCGGGTGCTCAGGGGCCGTACAAGCGCTCGATGTCGCATACCACCTGATACTGACCGGGCGATACCAGACCGCGCTGGTGATCGGCGGGGACACGACGGCCAAGCACTTCGACCCCGCCATGAGCATCTCCAGCATGCCGCCGCCCCAGCTGGTGAACCTCCTCCTCTTCGGCGACGGAGCCGGTGCGTTGGTGCTGCGGTCCGGTGGTCGGGCAGGCGGCCGCGCCGTCCTGCACCGTGTGTTCACCCGGCTGACCGGCCTCGGCCGGGAACCAGGCCAGACGCTGGAATGGTACGGGCTGGCCGACCGCCACTCCGGACGTCCGCCAGCGGCCGAGGAATACAAGGCCATCGAGGAATCGGTGCCGGTCATGACCGCCGAGATCATGCGGGAGCTGCTCGAGGACCTGAAATGGGAGAAGTCCGATTTCGACTTCATCTTGCCACCCCAGCTGTCCGGCAGAATGACCCCTGCAATCGTCGATGGCCTCGGTGTCCCGGGAGCAGAGGAGATCTCTTGCGTGGTCGATACCGGTAACACGGGAAACGCCCTTCCGTTCATCCAGGTCGAGCACGCGCTTACCGAGATGGCACCGGGCGACCGCGCCCTGGGTCTCGCCGTGGAGTCCAGCAAGTGGATAAAAGCCGGCTTCGCGTTCGAGCGGATCTGATCTCGCTGAACGGACACTCACTCGGCGAAGCCCTCCAGGCCGGCTTTCACGTCGGCCAGCACATCGGCCGCCTCCGCCCCGTCGATCACCCGATGGTCGAACGCCATGCTCAGCCGCATGACCGGGACGGCGGTCACCTGCTGCTCGCGCACGACCGGCCGATCCGCTATGCGCCCCACGCCGAAGGTGACGGTCGTCCCGCCGACGGAATGAAAGCCGTCGACCGGCCGGTGGCCGAGTGACGTCACGGCGACGGTGCCGAACAGCGTCGGGCGCTGGGCGAGCGACCGCGACCGTATCTGGAAGGCCGGCCGGCCAAGCCAGGCCGGCAGCCGGTGGAGCAGGCGCACTCCCGCGAATTCAGGGGCCGACATCGGATCGCTCTCACGATGTACCTCAAGCCACGCCTGTATCTCATCAAGAGTCGCGCTCTGGGCACCACGCAGGACGGCTGAGAGGACAACGCGGTGCCCGTTCATGTTCTTGTCGAATGTCACCTTGGCGTTCACGTCGGCATACTTCGCCAGGCGTGGCCGGAGACGCCCGCGGACGGCCGCGTTGGCCTCGGGGTGGCGGGCCATGGCGTGACTTACCGCATGGACCACGTACGACACGACCGACAGCGAACGCCCCGCGTCCCGTTCCGCTGCCCGATGGCCGAGGACGGCCGTCATGTCAATCTCGGAATCAAGGAAGACGGGCGAGAACGCCCGGGTCTCGCCCAGGAAATACAAGGTATGGCGGCGTTCGGCCGCCATGGCCGGGTACCTCACGCTCCCTCCAGGACGGTGTACAGGCCCTCGATGTCACGCGCCTCCAGCAGGTCGGGAAGCGACGCCGGCCGCCCCGTGCGCCGCTCGACAACGGTGACCAGCCACAACAGATGGACCGAGTCCCATCCTGGGATCTCATCGAGGCTGCGGCCGGCGTCGTCGGCCGTCACAGCGATTCCGAGCTCGTCTTGGATGAGCGTGATCAGCTCCTCGAGGCTATTCACGACGAGAGGCCTCCTGAAAAGTCTTCTTCCATCTGCAGGTGCACAGGCCGTTCGAGCGGCTCGCGGAGGTCATGCCGGAACCTGGCGGTCTTGTCGCCGATGGTCGCGGCCGGCACGGGCCGGAACCCGTATCGCGGATACAGATCGCCGACGATGCCGTTCTTCGCCGTTGGCCGGTACTCGCCGAAAACCGCGGTCACGCCGCTGGCGATCGCATGGTCGAGAAGCGCGGCCAGGCAGCCCTGCTCGATCCCGCGTGAAAAGACACGGCAGCTCAACACGAAGTTATCGATGTAGATCACATCCGCTTGGCGGCGAGCGAAGATGGCGCCCACAAGGCCTTTGTCGCCGAATCGGTCGCTCGCGTTGATGGCCAGCACCATCCAGCCGGGGTCTTGAAGCAGAGCGCTCACCTCCGACTGCTGCATGCGCCGCGTGGTGAGATTGAACTGGTTGGTGCGCAGCGTGAGCTGCGACAGCCGCGGCACATCGCCGGATTCGGCGGAACGCACGCGCACGACGATCTGGAGTTCTCGCAGATAGTCCTCGATGGACTCAAAGCTATCCAGGAAGTCCTTCCGCACCAGCTCGTCACGGTATCTCGCGGTCCGGCCACGGTCTTCGTCGGTGGAATCGCGGGTACTGAACCATCCGTCCCGCAGCAGCCGCCCCGCGTGCAGCGCAGGGTCGCCATCGACGCAGATGACGGCGACCGCCGGCAGTTCTCGGCGCACCAGCCCGCACTCGTACGGGCTGTCATCCACGAACACGAAGCTGTCCAGACCCAGGTTCAGGGCCTGGGCGATCTCAGCGAGATTCTCATGCTTCGGACGCCAGTTGGCGACGATGCGGACGAAGTCCTCCTCGCGCAGCGTCATGTCCGGCCGGTCCCGCAGGGCCTCGCGAACCACGGACGCCTCGTTCTTGCTCACCACGGCCAGCAGGACGCCTCGCGCGCCGAGCTGCTTGATGATCTGCTGGAACGTCTGAAAGGCCTGCCCACGGTAGCTGTCGGAAATCGCGATGCCATCGACGCCGTCTTCTCCGAGCACGCCATCCCATATCGTGCCGTCCAGGTCCAGCACGAGGCACTTCCGCCCCTGGCCGGCCAGCCCACTGGCCAAATGGCCGATCTCCCGGGCGTAATTGGCCGTCAGCTCGGTGGTGAAAGGTGCACTCGCATATACCCTGAGGCGCTGATCGGTAAGGCGCACATCCTCCGCCATCGGCTCTAGGTCCAACACGACGAGCGCAGGGTTGGATTCCATGAGCCTCAGCAGCTCGGCGTTGCCTTCTCTCCACAACACGCCAAGCGCGGCACGCGACCGGTAGTCGACGAGTTGGGCGGCAGACTGATAGGGAAGGGGCATCGTGTTCAGCACGAGCGTGCCGTGGCCACTCATCGCGAAGGTCGCTGCGATCTGCTCGAATGTTCGCAGCTTTTCCGAGAAGACCCGCCGCACGTCTTCAGGGCACCAGGGCACGGGAACTTCGTCGAAGACGACCGTCGCGTCCAGCAGGCATATCGTGATATCGGGCCTGTCCGCGTAAAGCCGACTGGCCGGATCGGCCAAGTCGAAGATGTAGCTGTCGAACGGGGCCACCACCGACCGGGCCAGCAGTCCATGGCGCGCGAGCTCCGCCGTAAGAGCCGGCTGCAACTGCGCCACTTCACCATGGCCGGTGATCGCGACCCGGATGGTCTTCGTACCCGGATGGGCGCTGAGTACCGCCGCAGGATCAAGCCGGCTGAGCAGTTGCCCGGCGCGTATCATCTCCAGGCCGTCCAGTCCCGCGAGCAGGGCCGGGACCTCGGGGTAGCGGACAGCCAGGTCCCCGGCGCGAAAGAGCCCGAAGAAGTCGGTTGCCGACCCGGAGTTCCGGCCGGTCGTCGCCTCACGTGACGCCATATGACAGTAACCTCCTGGCGAGATGCGCACTTCTATGCTGGCAACACCGCCTAAAGCCAGGCTAAGTCATTTAGCGATCACCCAGATGAGGTGACGAGGAGCCACTGAACGGCGAGGTGTCTCTCGATTAGGGATGTATTCGCAACGCGGCCGTCCAGAGGAAATGACCGCAGGCGGATAGGTGAAGGCCCGGCACGCCCTGTTGGCTCGAACCCGGGGGCTCAGACCTGAGGGCCACCACGAACGCCACCGTGGCGCCTGTGCTGTGCCCGAGTGATTCCATGGCGCGCCTCGCCCGGCCCCGAAGGGACTCGGCCATGTCGTCCGTTGAACCCTCTCCCGCCGGGCCGCTCCTTCGCGTCGTCCGTCAGGATGGTCTGATGGAGCTCACGCAGTGGCCTGCCGGGATCCACACCGAGTTCTTCCACGATGAGGGTCCGGGCGTGGTGATAGGTGCGAAGGGCGTCGGCGCTTCGTCCGCAGCGGTGCAGTGCGGTCATGAGAAGCTCGTAGAACACTTCGCGCAGCGGGTGCTCGGCGGTCAGTGAGTACAGCAGCCCTACCATCTCCCGATGACGGCCGAGGGCGAGATTCGCCTCTATGAGTATCTCGAGGCACTCAAGTCGCAACTCCTCCACCAGCGTCGCGAAGTTGGTGACCGTGGGGCCGCACGGAAGCCCGCCCAGCACCGGCCCGCGGTGCAACTCGATCGCCTCCGACAGAACGGCGGCCGCCTCCTGCGGGTGCCCTTCCTCATACAGTTCGCGACCCTTGGACAGCAGGTCATGGAACTTCTCGAAGTCGAACTCCGCCGCCCCTATGCCAAGCATGTATCCAGGCGATTTTGTGAGGATCTCACTTTCCGCCTTCTCGACACTGGAGATGAATTTTCGCAGCTGCGATATGTATACGTAGAGGCTTGCGTCCGCTCGCCGCGGTGGATCCTGCCCCCACAGTTCACTGCGAAGTCGGTCGGCCGGCACCACTTGGTCGTAACGGACCAGTAACGTCGCCAGAAGGACCTGCATTTTGTGTGATCGCAGCTCGAATTCTTTGCCTCCGGACACGATTCGTAGGGGCCCTAGGATCTCATAGCGCATGCAAGGATTCCTCTTGCCGTTCTCGATGGCGAATCGATTTCCTGCCCGTACGCCGAGGTCCGTCCTGGAGCTTACGGCTGCAGCCACACTCTTCCCGGCGAAGTCGTCACTTACAAGATCACATTAAGACAGCGGGTTTTGCGTGTCAACACAAGACACCCTATCCAGCCACTCGCCCCGAGGCAAAGCGTCGGCACCCCCCTAAGGGTCGGCGTTGCACAGATGGCATGTGATTTCGATGTGACGATCGTGCTCTTATGTGGCGCGTAGTCATCGCATGAGACGGCCGCCTTGCGAGCCGGCCTCACGTATGACAGAGCAAGGAACTGCTCACCTTTCAGCGACCGGCCGCGAACGCCTCCACCCAGCGACTTTAGAGTTGATTAAGACCGAACCAAGCCGCATGGCCGACCGTGTTGAAATGAGGGGCCGTGCATTGAAGCATCTCGAGCTGCATAAGATGCCGAAAGGTAGCCTTTAGGGTCCCCTGTGAACATCGGCATCGAATGCACCCGCCCCCAGAGTCGGCCGGCCTACCGGATTCCCCGGCGTCCGCTGAAGCTCCGCGAGCCGACGTAGGACGGCCTACCGCAGGACCGGACGAATTGGACGAGAGTCGATGACGGCCGAACACGCCCGCCAACTGCTTCACGAGATCCGGGCACAAGTCATCGCTGGCCCCAGCCAGCGCGCCACGGACAGCCAGCACGCGAAGGGCAAGCTGACAGCGCGCGAGCGGATCACGCTGCTCCTCGACGAGGGCACGTTTCACGAGGTGGAACCACTTCGCCGACACCGGGCGACCGGTTTCGGCATGGAGGAGAACAGGCCGCACACCGATGGCGTGATCACCGGTTGGGGCACCGTGCACGGCCGGACGGCATTCGTCTACGCCCATGACTTCCGCATCTTCGGCGGCGCACTCGGTGAGGCCCACGCACAGAAGATTCACAAGATCATGGACATGGCCCTGGCCGCCGGGGCACCTTTGATCTCACTCAATGACGGAGCGGGCGCCCGCATCCAGGAAGGCGTCACCGCGCTCGCCGGCTACGGCGGCATCTTCACCCGCAATACCCAGGCGTCCGGCGTCATCCCGCAGATCAGCGTGATGCTCGGCCCCTGCGCGGGCGGGGCGGCGTACGCGCCGGCGCTGACCGACTTCGTGTTCATGGTCAGAGAGACCTCCCAGATGTTCATCACAGGACCCGACGTAGTGCGAGCTGTGACCGGCGAGGAGATCTCGCAGAACGACCTGGGCGGCGCCGATGTGCACGCCGAACTGTCAGGAGTGGCTCATTTCGCCTACGACGACGAGCGCGACTGCATGGAAGATGTGCGCTATCTCCTCTCTCTGCTGCCGCAGAACAATCACGAGGTGCCGCCCGCGACCCTGGCCCGCGACCCGGCGGACCGGCGGTGTGAGGAGTTGCTCGACCTCGTACCCGCTGACGGCACTCAGCCCTACGACATGTGCGCGGTGATCGAGGTGATCGTCGACGAAGGTGATTACTTGGAGGTCCATGCCCGCTGGGCGACCAACGTGATCGTGGCCCTCGCCCGCTTGGACGGCCAGGTCGTCGGCATCGTCGCCAACCAGCCGCAGTCGCTGGCAGGCGTGCTCGACATCAGCGCGAGCGAGAAGGCGGCACGGTTCGTGCAGATGTGCGATGCCTTCAACATTCCCATCGTGACCATCCTTGACGTACCCGGCTTCCTGCCCGGAGTGAGGCAGGAACACGGCGGAATCATCCGCCATGGCGCCAAGCTGCTCTACGCGTACTGCAACGCGACCGTGCCACGAATCCAGCTCATCGTGCGGAAGGCGTACGGCGGCGCGTACATCGTCATGGACTCCCGCTCGGTCGGAGCGGATCTCTCGTTCGCGTGGCCCACCAATGAGATAGCGGTGATGGGGGCGGAGGGCGCCGCGAACGTGATCTTCCGGCGCCAGATCGCCGCTGCCGACGACCCTGAAGCCGTTCGCCAGCGCCTGATCAAAGAGTACAAAGCGGAGCTGATGCACCCGTACCACGCCGCCGAGCGCGGACTCGTGGACGACGTGATCGACCCGGCGGAGACCCGCGAGGTGCTCATCCGCTCGCTGCGGATGCTGCGTTCCAAGCGTGCTGACCTCCCCGTGCGCAAGCATGGCAACCCGCCGCAGTGAGCGCTTGGAACGCGACAGGGTGACGCCGGGCCGCCCAGTCCACCGCGGTCCTGGCCGACCAGCCCCTCCTCCGCGTCGGACGGCACGAGGGGCTCACGGGATCACGAACAGCACATTCGTCAGGCCATGGGTCTAGCGCTCGTGGGTGCCGGTGATGCGGCCGCGTGCGAGTACTCGGGAGCCGATGGAGTCGAGAAGGGCGCGGGGCCGGGACTTGAGGAACGCGTCGCGGTCGGGATGGTTCAAGAGACTGTCACCGAGAGCGTAGATCTGGAAGACGTAGCGGTGTTCTCCATGGCCTTTGAGAGGTTCGGGTCCGACGTAGCCGCGTCCGATGGTGGGGCGCAGCAGCGTGACTCCAGGGGCGGGGTCGTCTTTGCTGAGGGCGCCGGCAGGGAGTTCGTTCGGTGTCTGGAGGCCGGCTGGATCGATGATGGCCATGCAGTGGACGGGAGGCCTGGAACCTAGCGGGGCGTCGAGGTCCTCGACCAGCAGCAACAACTCGGCGGTGGCGGGCGGTGGCTCGCTCCAGGCCAGGTGCGGGGAGAGGTTCTCGCCGCCCACGCGCTTCCCGGCGTGCCGAAGGTCGAGCGGGTGTTCGTGGGTGAAGTCACGGCTGGTGACCTCAATGGTGTCCGGGGCGGTGAGCCGGGGATGGTTCCATGCGTGATGCCGTTCGTGGGGGCGTCTGTTGCGGAGGAGGGCGCCGAGAAGTGCCATGGATTTCCCGCCTTCGGTGGTCAGCTGCTTCCTCGGTCGGACGCGGCCGGCGCCGACCGGGGACCGGAGTTCAGTGTGGCCAGGACGCGGATAAGGCCGGCTAGGTCGTCCGCGTCAAGTGCGGTGAGCGCGGGGGGCGGGTCCGTGAGGATCGCCCGGGCCGTCTCGGCTGCCTGCAGTCCGGCGTCGGTGAGGCGGACGAGCTTGCGGCGGTTGTCCTCGGGGTGCGGATCCCTCCGGACGAGTCCGCGTCGTTGGAGCTGGTCCACGGCGATGGTCGCGGCAGGGGGGTCGACGTCGGCGGTCTCTGCGATCTCCCGCAGTGTCATCGGGCCGTGGACGAGTCTGATGAGTACGCCCGCCCTCCCCGGGCCGAGGTCCAGCTCTGCCCGCAGGGCACGACGGCGGTCCTCGCCGGTGACGAAGGCCTGCATTTCCGTCCAGGCCTGTTTCGCCAGGGCCGGCACCGTCGAGGCGCCGTCGGTGGTGGTCTCGTCGGGGCCCGCTGGATCGGCGTTCGTCGGCTCGAGGTTCATCGGGTCGCCTCCATGGCCTGCGTGCCCAGTTGCAGGCCGCTGCGTTCGGCCCGGGCTCGGGCCCAGCGCCCGGTCGAGACTAGGCCGAGCAGCACCGTCGCGATACCGCAGCCGGCCAGCAGGGCCCAGGCGATATGACTCGACGCCACGAACCCTGCCGAGCCGCCCGCGACGATCGAACCGCACACCGCCACGCCGATCGCGCCGCCGGTCTGGCGGCATGTCGAGGCGATCGCTCCGGCGACCCCGGCCTGGTCACGTGGCATCCCTGACAAGGCGGTGTTGGTCATCGGGGTGCCGACCAGGCCGAAGCCGGCACCGAACAGCAGATAGGCGAGTATGAGGTACCAGACCCCGGTCTCGCGTCCGGTCCCGATGAGCAGGCCGGTCCCCGCCGTCAGCAGCAGCCCGGCCAGCACGAGCGCCGGCCTGGGGCCCCGGGCGGCCACGACGCGTCCCGAGATCATCGCGCATACCGCCAGCGCGGCGGCCATCGGAATGGTGAGCAGGCCGGCGTGCAGCGCGCTGTAGCCGCGGACATCTTGCAGGTAGAGAGTGTTGAGGAACAAGAACCCGCCCAGGGTCATCAAGGCGACCACCGCAATGATCGCCGCTCCCGAGAACGCCGGACTCCGGAAGAACCGGATGTCCACCAGCGGCCCGGCGCGTCGGGACTCGATCACGACCAGCCCGGACACCGAGACGGCGGCCAGGACGAACAGTGCGACGATGAACGGTGAGCTCCAGCCGTGCCGGGGGCCTTCGATGACGGCGGCGGTGACCGGGCCGAGGAAGGTGACGACGAGCAGCTGGCCGAGAGGGTCGAACCGCTTGCCGCTCGCCGCCCTGGATTCGGGGACGAACCTCTGGGTCAGGTAGATGGCCAGAGCACCGACCGGCACGTTGACCCAGAAGATGGATCGCCATCCGAGGCCGCTGACCAGCAGCCCGCCGAGCACGGGGCCGCCGGCCCCGCTCAGACCCGCCACCGCTCCCCATGCGCCCACCGCGCGAGCGCGTTCGTTCTGGTCGGTGAAGGTGGTGGCGATGATCGACATCGCGACCGGGTTCAGCATCGCGCCGCCCACCGCCTGGAGCGCGCGGAAGGCGACCAGGGCTCCCAGGGAGGGCGCGAGGCCGCACAGCAGGGAACCGAGCGAGAAGAACCCCAGCCCGACCTGGAACACCCGGCGCCGGCCGAACCGATCGGCCACCGAACCCGAGAAGATCAACAGGCAGGCGATGACCAGCGTGTAGGCGTCGACCACCCACTGCAGGCCACTGACCGGCGCGTGCAGTGCCTTCTGAATCGAGGGCAACGCCACATTGGCGATCGTCGTGTCCAGCCCCGCCACGAGCACGCTCAGGAAGCAGGTTAAGAGCACGATGGTCCGCCCGCGCGGCGACAGCGTTTGCGAAGGTTCGACAGAAAGCATGACCGTTACCGTACAACAATTGTTGTGTTACAACAAACGATTGCCCTCGACTCACGGTGAAGACAGAGTCACGATCAGGTCGGGATCTCCCCTGCCGGCCGGACGACCAGCGCCGCGCCGGCATGACCCGACCGGATCCGGCGATCTACCCCCATGCCCCGGGTGTGTGCCGAGGCGGGGGGCGGTCTTCACCGGCGACCGCGAGGCCGACGTGCGCGGCCCGCAGGCGCTCGGCCTCGCGGGCCGCGCCTTCACGACCCCGGCGGCGCTCCGAGGGCATCTCACTCCCCGGGTGCGCCCGGGTTCTCCAGTGTCCTCCGGTAGGGCAGGCCCCGTGAGCCGCTGAACTCGACGGTCGACTCGATGACCCGTTCCCAGAGCGGCCAGATCCGCGGCGTGATCCGCAACTCGATGCCGGCGGCGGCGTGCCTGCCGATCAAGTCGTCGACGACCACCCGCTCGATCGCCTCCACCTGCTGGTCGGAGACCCAGAAGCCGCCTACGACGTCGTCCGGCCGGAACGTCTCCCCCGGAAGCCGGTAGGCGTACAGGCGGCAGTCGCGCATCCGCCGCAGCCCGTCCGCCTCCATGACGTGGATCCGGTTCGCCGCGCTCTGTCCGAAGAACCTCTCCCGGTCCTCCTCCGTGGTCGTCGAGACAGGCCAGATGCACCCGCGCAGGCAGTCCCGGGGGAACCAGAACATGGGCGCGTGCCGCGAATCCACCGCCCACACCAGCCGCGGCGCGCCGGACTTCGTCGACGCGCGCGGCTCGAACAGCCCCAGCGAATCGTCATCGCTGAAATGCCACAGCGCATGCGGCCCCTCATCCTGGTAGGGCGGCGCCGCCTCGCGGACCAGCAGATGCTCCGGATAGTCCATCATCATTCCGTTAGTCTCCCACGGGGAATGCGGCTGGTACCTGATTGTTTCCGAGCGAAGAGGGAGTTACGCGGACTGAGCAAGGAGGCCGCATTACGATCGTTGATGCCCCCTGGTCCTCGCGGCTCGTATCGCTGAACCGAGCTTCCGAGCGGCACAGCTCAGGGGGAAGTCACTAGACAACAAGATATTCTTCGATCACAGCTACATTCGCGCTACTCCAGCCATCCAGGAAGAAATGACCGCCAGGAAAGACCCGGAGATCGAATTCTCCGCTCGTGCACTCGGCCCATGCCGTGACCTGGTCTAGCGACGTAACGGGGTCGGCCTCCCCGGCGAAGGCCGTTATGGGACAGCCGATCTCAGTGTCGGCCGCACATACATACGTCTCGATCGCCTTGAAGTCCGCCCGAATCGCGGGAAGGAAGGAACTCAGTAATTCATCGTCGATGATCGCAGCTGTACTCGAGGACTGCAGGCGCCGCATTTCAGACATTATCTCGCTGTCAGTGCGACGATGCACCAGCGTTTCGGTGGGAATCGTGGGCGCTCGGCGGGCAGACGCGATCAGGCGGGTGGGCGAAGGCCCGACACTTCCCGAGAACTCAAGCCTGCGGGCCACCTCGAACGCCACCGTGGCGCCCATGCTGTGCCCGAGCAACACCATATCCCGCCTCGGCCAGCCCCGAAGGGCCTCGGCTATGCGATCCGCGAGCACGACGATGTCCTCAATGCAGCACTCGCTCCTGCGGTCCTGCCGTCCCGGGTACTGGACCGCGCAGACCTCGACCCAGGCCGGCAGTGCCCGGGAAAGAGGAAAAAAGTAACTCGCCGACCCGCCTGCGAAGGGAAAACACACCAGTGTGGCGCGCGCGTCTTGGACTGGCCGGAACCTGCGGATCCAGCGGCCGTCCGGCTCCGTCACAGGTCGCCCCTTCTGCCGAGCCCGGGCAGGGCCACGCTAGAACGCCTGCCGCCGGCTCGCTCCTTCGCGTCGTCCGTCAGGATGGTCTGATGGAGCTCACGCAGTGGCCTGCCGGGATCCACACCGAGTTCTTCCACGATGAGGGTCCGGGCGTGGTGATAGGTGCGAAGGGCGTCGGCGCTTCGTCCGCAGCGGTGCAGTGCGGTCATGAGAAGCTCGTAGAACACTTCGCGCAGCGGGTGCTCGGCGGTCAGTGAGTACAGCAGCCCTATCATCTCCCGATGACGGCCGAGGGCGAGATTCGCCTCTATGAGTATCTCGAGGCACTCAAGTCGCAACTCCTCCACCAGCGTCGCGAAGTTGGTGACCGTGGGGCCGCACGGAAGCCCGCCCAGCACCGGCCCGCGGTGCAACTCGATCGCCTCCGACAGAACGGCGGCCGCCTCCTGCGGGTGCCCATCCGCGTACAGTTCGCGACCCTTGGACAGCAGGTCGTAGAACCTTTCGAAGTCGAGCTCCGCCGCTCCTATGCTCAGCATGTATCCAGGCGATTTGGTCAGGATCTTACTTTCCGCCCGTTCGACGCTGGAGATGAATTTTCGCAGCTGCGATATGTACACGTAGAGGCTTGCGTCCGCTCGCCGCGGTGGATCCTGCCCCCACAGTTCGCCGAGGAGTCGGTCGGCCGGCACCACTTGGTCGTAACGGACCAGTAACGTCGCCAGAAGGACCTGCATTTTGTGTGATCGCAGCTCGAATTCCCTGCCTCCGGACACGATTCGTAGGGGCCCTAGGATCTCATAGCGCATGCAAGGATTCCTCTTGCCGGTCTCGATGCCGAATCGATTTTCTGTCCGTGTCGCCTGCGCCGCTCACGCCACGAAGCTCCACACTCCTGATGGCCGATTGACGGACATACTCACGCGAAGGTTCCCCACTCACGATCGGCAGTGGACCACTATGCCGAGATCCACTTTGGAGTTTGCCGATGCCGCCCCGATCCTCAAAGTGAACATCGGCGGTCACAAGATCAGTTTAAAACAGTTAGTCAAAGCTGTCAACACAAGACGCCAATCAACCCTTCCCCCGGGCTGAAGTGTCGCCATCCCTCCAGGGGCGACATTGGGCAGATGATATGTGATCTTGATGTGCCGGTCGCGCTCTTATGTGGCGCATCGTCATCGCATGAGACGGCCGCCTCGAGACCAGGCCTCGCGGACGACAGGGCAAGGACCTGCTCATCTTTCAACGACCGGCCGCGAAACGCCCACATCCAGGAACTTTAGAGTTGATTAAGACCGGAACAAGCCGCATGGCCAACCGTGTTGAAATGAGCAGCCATGCATTGAGGCATCTGGAGATGCATACGATGCCCAAAGCATCAGGATTTCACTGTCGGTTGTCACGTCCTGCCGGCGGGGGATCAATTATGCGAGGCGCAGATACGTCGGATGCCGAGCCCAGCCCCGCTTACCGTGGAGGTGTGGTCCCATGGCGCGATCACTGACCGAACGTCCCGACCGGGAACCGGACGACATTCCCGACTACCCGATGCCGCGCGCGGAGGGGTGCCCGCTCGACCCGCCGCCGGACCTGGCCGCCATGCGGGCCGAGGGGCCGCTAGTGCGGGTGCGCCTATGGGACGGCAGCACCCCCTGGCTCGTTACCCGGCACGCCGAGCAGCGTGCCCTCCTGACGGACCGGCGGCTCAGTACGAACCCGCGCGCGGACGGTTACCCGCATCTGACTCCTGCCACGTACATGCATCGCGAACAGCCCTTCAGCTTCATGTTCATGGACGACCCGGAGCACGCGCAGCAGCGCCGCATGGTCACCGAGGCCTTCAGCGTCAAGCGGATCGAGAGGATGCGACCCGGTGTTCAGAGCCTCGTTGACGACCTCATCGACGAGTTGCTGGCCGGCCCGTCCCCGGTCGACCTCGTCACCGCGTTCGCCCTGCCGCTGACCTCCTTGGTGATCTGCCGGCTCCTCGGCGTCCCGTACACCGACCACGACTACTTCCAGCGGGCCAGCGGGACGCTGATCACTCACGACACCCCGCCGGAGGTCGCGGGGAAGACGCAGGAAGAGCTGCTCATGTACCTCGACCGCCTGGTCGAGCGCAAACTGGCCGAGCCCGGTGACGACCTGCTGTCCCGGGTAGCCGCCGAGCACGTCGCCACCGGGAGGCTCTCCCGGCCGGACCTGGCGTTCATGGGACTGCTGCTGCTCATCGCCGGGCACGCGACCACCGCGAATATGATCGCTCTCGGCACATACGCCCTCCTGACGCACCCGGAACAGCTCACCGAGGTCCGGGCGACGGACGATCCGAACTCGATCGCGCGCACCGTCGAGGAGATGCTGCGGTACCTGTCCCCCGTGCACAACGGAGTCCGCCGGGTGGCCATGGAGGACATCGAGATCGCCGGCACGGTCATCCGCGCGGGTGAGGGCATCATCGTCCCCAACGAGGTCGCCAACCGCGACGAGACCGTATTCCCCAACGCGGACCGGCTCGACGTGCACCGCGATGCCCGAGGGCACATGGCCTTCGGGTTCGGCGTCCACCAGTGCCTCGGCCGGCCCCTGGCCAGGCTGGAGCTCCAGGTCGTCTACGGCACTCTGTACCGGCGCATTCCGACGCTCGCCCTGGCCATCGATCCGGCTCGGATCAAGTTCAGGCACGACACCCTCGTCTACGGGATCTACGAGCTGCCCGTCACCTGGTGACGTGTTGGATACTCCCGCAGCGATGGACCTGACCGTCGTACCGTCGGGTCGCGCACTGATGCTCTCCGGCCCGTGGCCGACCCTGGCAGGAGCACTGCGCTCTCGTCGCGGCCTGCCCCTGCCAGGACTCCGACCTGCAATGATCTACTTAAACCAGGCCGAGGGCCGCGCGGCCGGGGATCGGGGGGATGACCCCGGCCACGCGGCGGTCCGTGGGGCGCTTTCTCAGCGCCGGTCGGTGACCTTCATGATCTGCCACAGCTCTTCTTGCAGCCGGTCACGACAGACACGGTACTGCGCCCAGTCGCCGCCGAATGCCTTCATCACGACAATTTCCTCATCTTCGGCGGTCTTGCGTACCGGCCGGGATTCGTGCACGGCGTCGTGCATCTCCCGCCATAGACGGTCCCGCCAGGCGCGATACAGCTCCTGGTCGCCGCCGAACCTGGTTTCGACCAGCAGTTTCTCGTCGCGGATCGCCCAGCCCGCGAGGCCGGACCCATGACGACGCGACAGGTGCGGGGTGACCGGGCGGTGAGACTTGCCCAGAGGCCATACCTTCATCACGTCTCTCCTCTCGCCGCCACAAAAGGAAGGACGCACCGCGCCACCGGTCGGATGACACGAATGTTCCCGCACCGCCGTCTCTCTGGGAATCTGGAATCATGCAGCAACATCGCCGGCTCCGCGAAGACCTGCTCGACGCCGCCGCCGGCCTGATCATCGAGCGCGGGTTCCGGCGCGTCCGGATGCAGGACGTCGCGGACGCGGTGGGGGTCAGCCGGCAGACGGTCTACAACGAGTTCGGGGACAAGTGGGGGCTGGCGCAGGCCCTCAACCTCCGGGAGAACGAGCGCTACCTCGACGGCGTGGACGCCGCGTTGTCCGACCACGCCGACCTGTACTCCGCGGTGGCGGCCGCCGTGTCGTACACGCTGCGGACCGCCGCGGACGACCCGCTGAAGAAGGCCACACTGACCGGCGAGGGCAGCGAGGACCTGCTGCCCCTGATGACCACGCACGCCGAGCCGGTGCTGTTCGCGGCACGCGAGCGCATCATCAGCCATGCCGCACGCCAGTGGCCGTGGCTCGACGCGACCGACCTGGCCGAGATCGTCGACGCGGTCATCCGCCTGACGATCAGCCACGTGATGCTGCCCACGGATCCCGTGGACGTCGTCGCCGAGCGTATGGCACGGCTGGTCGCGCGCTATCTGCGCCAGCCGGACGCGGCCTCGGGCGCGACCGGCCCGTCGGCGGCCTCCTCGTCGTAGGCCGGAACCCTCGTCCGCAGGTCGGGCGCCTCGCCGTGGTCAGAAGTGGGGCGGGCGCTTCTCCCGGAGGGCCTGCACCCCCTCGCGCAGATCGGGGCCTGCGAAGCCGTAGAACTCCAGGGCCAGTGACGCGTCGAAGGCGGGACCCGCCGTCCGCAGCCAGTTGTTGAGGGCGTACTTGGTGAACCCGATGGCCTGGGCGGCGCCGTCGGCCAGGCGCCCGGCGATCTCGAGGGCCTTGTCGTGCACGGCGTCGTCGTCGACGCAGACGCTGACGAGCCCGATGCGCTCGGCCTCCTCGCCGCTGAGCGGTTCGCAGAGCAGGAGGTGGTACTTCGCCTTGGCCATGCCGCACAGCAGCGGCCAGACCACGGCGGCGTGGTCACCGGCGGCGACGCCGAGCCGTGTGTGCCCGTCGATGATCCTGGCGGTCCGGCCCGCGACCGAGATGTCGGCGAGCAGGGCCACCGCCAGGCCCGCGCCGACCGCCGGTCCCTGGATCGCGCTGACGACCGGCTTGCCGCAGTTGATGACGTTGTAGACGATGTCGCGCGCCTCGCGCAGGACCCGGGAGCGAACCTCGTAGTCCGCCATCATGTCCTCGATCATCGCCAGGTCTCCGCCGGCGGAGAACGCCGTGCCCTCACCGCGGATCAGCACGGCGCGCACCTCGTCGTCGGCGTCGGCGTCCCGCCAGATCTGCGCGAGCTCCCGATGGCCGGTCGCGTCGACGGCGTTGAGCCGCTCGGGGGCGCTGATCGTCACGCGAAGGACGCCCTCCCGCGCCCAGTCGATCCGCAGCCGCTCGTACGATTCGTAGTTCATCGGTCCGAACCTCCGCTCCAAGTGGCCCGAGCCTATCCAGGAGATCTTCCCGGCGGCCGGGACCGGCGGTCGGCCGGAGGCCTGGGGCTGGGACCGCTCAGAGACGGCCGCCGGAGGCGACGCGGACCAAGGCCTCGAACAGGCGGAGGTCCTCCCCCTCCTCCGGATGCCACTGCACGCCGATGCCGAACCGGTATCCCTGCAGCTCCACCGCCTCGACGACCTGGTCCTCGGCCCAGCCGACCGCGACCAGGCCCTTGCCCAGGCGCTTGATCGCCTGGTGGTGACGGGTCGGCACCTCCACCTGCTCGCCGAGGATCCGGCCCAGGGCGCTGGAGGCGCTGAGCTGTACCCGGTGCCGGCCCGTCCACCCGGAGGCCGGGGCGTGGGCGTCTCCGCCGACGACGTCGGGCAGGTGCTGGATCAGGCTGCCCTCCCGGAGCAGGTTGAGAGCCTGCATGCCGCGTCCGATGGCCAGGAAGGGCAGGTCCGCGTCGATCGCCGCGCGCAGCAGGGCGAGTTCGAAACCGTCCCGGTGCGGCTGCGGTGGACCGGTGCGCTCGTGCGGCGGCTCGCCGTACAGACTCGGGTCGAGGTCGGCACCGCCCGCGATGACCAGTCCGTCGAGGCGCTCGACGTGCGCGGCGACGGCGGCACGGATCGACGGCGGGATGAGGACGGGCACGGCGCGGACACGCTCGATCGCGCGGAGGTAGGAGACGGGCAGCAGCGCGGCCTCTCGTACCCAGTCGCTCCAGCGGGCGGGCTCCAGCTCGGTGGTGATGCCGATGAGGGCGGGCCCCGCGCCGTACGTCGACCCTGCCATCCAGAGCTCCTCCCAAGTCCTGCGGGTGTCTCGCCGGTCCGGGCCATCATGGCGCATGCCGCACCGGGTGACGCCGCGCGCGCCGCGTCGCGCGCGTCCGGGCCGCCCGGCCCCCGGGACTCTCGCCCCGTACGCCCGAAGGACCCGGAGTCGCGGGAACATCCTCGCGTACGCGAGGGCGATCCAAAGTAGAGATTCCTTCAAACTCGTAGATATTTCTTCTACCGTTCCCAGTATGCAGCCAGGCGTGCGCCACAGCCAGTTTGATACCGATCAGTATCCGAAAATCCCCGACATTTAGTCTCCGGTCCCGCGAAATCCACAGTTGATTACTCTTCGTACATCTCGGGATTCGATCCCTCCAACCGGTTGATGTTCTCCCTGGTGAGATGCGAAACTCGTGGTACGGGGCAGCGCGGAACGAACGACGGGAACGAGCAGTGGAATCACTGGAATCCCTGAAGCCTAGGGTGATCAAGGAGATCTACGCACTCATCGAGCCGCACGCGGAAAAGAGCATCGCCTATTTCTACGGACGCCTCTTCGCGGAGAACCCGCGACTCCGCACCCTCTTTCCCTCGAGCATGGCCGCACAGCGCCATCGAATGTTCGACGCCCTTTCTCAAATCACCGCAAGCCTGGACAATCCAGAGACCTTCACGCGCTTCCTCACCCGGCTCGGCCGGGACCATCGCAAATTCGGAATCGCCCCCGATCACTACGAGGCGATGGGCCGGGCGATCCTGGCGACGCTCCGTGCGTACGCCGGCCAGGCCTGGACGGCGGAGATGGAGGCGGCCTGGACGGCGATGTTCGACACCGCCGCCTCGATCATGATTCAGGCCGCTGAGGATGACGCCGCGCAGACACCGCCCTGGTGGGTCGGGGAGGTCGTCGAGCACGACCGCCGGACTCCGGACATCGCGGTGCTGGCCGTCCGACCGACCGAGCCTCTCCCCTACCGGGCCGGGCAGTACGTCTCGGTTCAGACCGCTCGCTGGCCCCGGGTCTGGCGCACCTACTCGATCGCCAACGCCCCCACCGAGGACGGGCTGCTGCGCTTCCACGTACGGGCGCTGCCCGCCGGCTGGGTCAGCGGCGCGCTCGTCCGCCACACGCGGGTCGGTGACGCGCTGCTGCTCGGGCGCGCCTCCGGCGGCATGGTCCTGGACGCCGAGTCCGACCGCGACGTCCTGTGCGTGGCGGGCGGCACCGGTCTGGGCCCCCTCAAGGCGCTGGCGGAGGAGGTCCTGCGGGCACGGGAGGGACGCGACGTCCACCTGGTGTTCGGGGCCCGCACGTCCGCGGAACTGTACGACCTGCCGGCCCTCCGCGCGCTCGCGGATCGGTGCCCGCGGTTCCACCCGCTTCCGGTCGTCTCGGAGGGTCCGGCCTTCGACGGCGTGCGAGGGCCGGTGTCCGACGTCCTGGACCGGCTCCGGGACTGGTCCGGTCACGACGTGTACGTCTCCGGGCCTGCCGGGATGGTCTCCCGAACGGTCACGAACCTGCAGGAGCTCGGCGTCCCCGCCGGGCGGATCCACTACGACTCCCCGGACCGCTGACGCCCCGGCGCGAGAACACGGCCCCTGGGGAGAGGGCGACCCTCGGCGGAGAGGGCAGCCCCTATTCGCCCGACTCCGCGCGGCGACGGAGCACCGCGGCGGTCTCGTCGTCGGCGGGGAAGAAAGCCTCGACGGCCAGCTCGGCGAGGGTGACGTCCGCGGCCGCGCCGAACGTCGTCACCGTGCTGAAGAAGCTGAGCACGCCGTCGCCGTACCGCAGGATCGTGGGCAGTGCGATGTCGTGGGCCGGCTGATGGACCGCGTCCTCCTCGGTGACCGGGCCGTACGCCTTGGTCTCCTCGTGCAGCGCGGCGAGTTCGGGGTCTCCGGTGAGCGACACCTGACGCGCCATCCGGGCGATCAGATGCGCCCGCACCTCCGGCAGGTTGACCACCCGGGACGCCAGGCCCTCGGGGTGCAGGGCGAGGCGGTGGACGTTGACCGGCGGCCGGACCAGCTCGGCGGGCACGTCCTCCAGGAACAGCATGGCGGCGTTGTTGGCCATCACCAGGTTCCAGAACCGGTCGACCACCAGGGCCGGGTACGGTTCGTGGCCGTCCAGGACCCTGTTCAGGGCCATCCGGGCCGGGCCCATCTCGGGGGCGTCGATCGACCGCTGCGAGTACACCGGCGCGTACCCGGCCGCGATCAGCAGGTCGTTGCGCTCGCGCAGAGGGACGTCGAGGCGCTCGGCCAGCCGCAGGACCATCTCGCGGCTCGGCTGGGAGCGTCCCGTCTCGACGAAGCTGAGGTGACGGGTGGAGACGTCGGCGTCGAGGGCCAGTTCGAGCTGGCTGAGCCGCCGGCGGCGGCGCCAGTCGCGCAGCAGGTCGCCGACGGGGCGGGTGGGTGTTGTGGTGACCATGATCAGCAGACGCTATCGGCCCTTCCCGCCCGCGACCATTACCTGGCAGGTAACGAAAGCGATGACGCAGGCCTCCGGACGGACGCAGGCGCGGCCTGGCGGGCGGCGTGCCTGCCGGACGGCGCGGCGCGGGATGGCGAGCGGCGCGGCCCGACAGACGACGCGGCATGGCGGACGGCGCGGCATGGGATGGCGTGCGCGGGGCGTGGCGGGCGGGCGGCGCGGACGGGCCGTGCCTCGTGGGAAAATCAGGCCGAGGAGAGGGGGTCGATGGATGCCGAATGTCAGCGCGCCCTCGGCCGGCCACCTCCTGCAGTTCATCCGGGCCGGCGCGGCGCGCACCCGCCGCGACCTCATGGAGCTGACCGGACTGTCCCGGTCCACGGTCGCGCAGCGTGTCGACCAACTCGTCAGCGCCGGCTACGTCCGCGAGGGAGGCGTCGACGCCTCGACCGGGGGCCGCAGGCCCAGTCTCCTGGAGATCGACGAGGGGTCCGCCGTGGTGCTCGCCGCCGACATCGGGGCGACGCACGGCCGGGTCTCGGTCACGGACCTCGCCGGCCGGGCGCTCGGCGAGACGACCGGACGGCCGCTCAGCGCCGAGGGCCCGGAGAAGGCCATCGCGTGGGTGACGTCCCGGTTCCGGGACCTCCTCGCCGACTGCGGCCGATCGGTCGCCGAGGTCTGCGGGGTCGGCGTCGGCCTGCCGGCCCCGGTGGACGTTCGCACGGGCCGTACGGTCCAGACGCCGATCGCCCCGGGATGGGAGCGGTACGACATCCCGGCCGCACTGGCCGCGGAGTTCCCCGGTCCGATCATGCTGGACAACGACGCGAACGTCATGGCGCTCGGCGAGTACACCGCCGCCGGCCCGGACACGCCCCCGGTCCTGCTCGTCAAGGTCGCGACCGGCATCGGCGCCGGGATCGTCGAGGACGGCCGGGTGCTGCGCGGCGTCGGCGGAGCGGCGGGTGAGATCGGCCACGTGCGGGTCCCCGGCCGGGAGGACGTGGTGTGCTCGTGCGGATCGCGCGGCTGCCTCGCCGCGGTGGCGAGCGGCGCCGCGCTCGCCCGGGAGCTCGCCGCCGGCGACCCCGCGGTCCGCGACGCGTCCGACGTGGCACGTCTCGCGCTGGCCGGCCACCCGGAGGCGGTCCGCCTCACGCGGGAGGCCGGGCGCACTCTCGGGGAGGTCCTGGCCGTGGTCGTGAGCGTCGTGAATCCCGGCTCTCTCATCATCGCCGGATCGCTGGCGGGGGCGGGCGAGCACCTGGTGGGCGAGATCCGCGAGGTCGTCTTCCGCGGCGTGCAGTACCGCTCGACGCGCGGGCTGCAGATCGGCGAGGGGCGCCTCGGCGGACGCGCCGGGGTGGTCGGGGCCGCCTCGATGGTCATCGACCGGGTCTTCTCCCCCGCGGCGGTCGACGCCCGGATCGCCGCGGCCGAGTCGCTGCGCGCCGGCTGCTGAGCTCCGCCCGCGCCCGCTCAGGGTCGATCCCCGGCCTCGTACCTCGCGATCGAGCCGAGTGCCGCGCTCGTTTCCCCGGCGTTACGGAAGTTACACAGCGGTTACACGTGGGCTACTTGCCAGGGCTGGAAGAGGAGCGCAGGATCGGTCCGTGCGACTATGTCCGTGATCGTGGACGAAGTCGCCGTCATGGCGGACTAAGTTTCTGGGTGTGGAGACAGCGAGATGGCCGACAGCGACAGACCGAGCCCCGACCGCCATCGGCTCTGGGTGGTCAGGAGACTGAGCCGCGCGGAGGTCGCCGAGCAGGCCGCGGCGGTGCTGCGCGCGAACGACCGCGGCTCCCTCACGGTGGCCGCGCCCCGGCTCTACCCGCACATGTGGAGCTGGGACGCGGCGTTCATCGCGGTCGGGCTGGCGCGGATCTCGCCGAGCCGAGCGCTGACGGAGCTCGAGACGCTGTTCGCCGCACAGTGGGGCAACGGCATGGTCCCGCACATCGTCTTCTCCGCGAACGCCCCACTGTACGAACCGGGGCCGGACCGCTGGGCGGCACAGGAGACCTCCCCGCACGCCCCCGGCCACGCCGCGACCAGCGGCCTGATCCAGCCGCCGGTGCACGCGTCGGCCCTGCTCCGAATCCTCGACGCGGTCCGCGGCGCCGGCGCCACCGAGCGGCGCGACGTCCTCACCCGCGTCCGCGCGCTGTGGCCGCGGCTGCTCGCCTGGCACCGGTACCTGGCGGAGCAGCGGGACGCCGACGGCCGCGGCCTGCTGATGATCTACCACGGCTGGGAGAGCGGGATGGACAACTCACCCCGCTGGGACGTGCCGTACGCCGACGTGGTCCCCGACCCTGACTTCCGGCCGTTCCGCCGCTCCGACCTGGAGGCCCTGGGCGAGCAGTCACAGCGCCCGACCGACGCGGACTATGTCAAGTACCAGTGGCTGATCGAGGAGCTGCGACAGGCGCGCTACGACGACGAGCTGGCCCGCAAGTCGCTGAGCTTCCGCGTCGCCGACGTGTTCGCCAGCGCGATCTTCGCGGCCGCGAACGAGGACCTCGCCCGCGTCGGCGACGAGCTCGGCCTGGGCGCCGGCGACGAGCTGCTCGGTTACGCCGCACGCTTCCGCCGTGGCGTGCTCGGCACGACCGATGAGGACGGGTTCGCCGCCGACGTGGACCTGCGCACCGACACGACGCTGCGCACGAGGACCATCGCCGGGTTCGCGCCGCTGCTGTCCGGTGGCCTGGACACGGACCGCCGGCGCCGCCTCGTCGACCTGCTGCACTCCCCGGCATGGTGCGGCAACCCGGACCTCGCCTATCCCCTGCCGCCCAGCACCAGCCCGGCGGCGCCCGAGTTCGACGTCGCGCGGTACTGGCGGGGCCCGCAGTGGCCGCCGATGAACCTCCTGCTCGTCTGGGGCCTGGAGCGCTCGGGAGAGCACGACGCCGCGGACCGGCTGCGCGAGGCCGCGCTGCACCAGCTCACCGACGGGGTGTTCGCGGAGTACTACCAGCCCTTCACCGCGCACCCGCTCGGCAGCAGACCCCAGTCCTGGACCGCCGCGGTCGCCCTCGACCTCGCCGGCCGCTGACGTCGATCGCCCTCCGTACGGCGACCGGTCCCCCGGGCCCGGGCGGGTACGCGCGGACGACGGCCGCCGACGGAAGCCGTGCCGCCGGCCACGGCGTTCCCGCTACCGGCCCTCCTCCAGCCAGGCGGACAGGCGCTCCAGGAAGACGGCGCCCACCGGGAGCTGCGGATCCGGCAGGACCGCGATGTGGAACGCGTGCGGCATTCCCTCGTAGACGTCCAGCGTGACCTCGACGCCCGCCTCGGCCGCCGCCTCCGCGTAGCGCCGGGAGTCGTCCAGCAGGACCTCGTCGCCGCCGGCCACCAGGAGCATGCGCGGCAGGCCCGCCAGGTCGCCGTGGATGGGCGACTGGGGCGCCCGGTCGTTCGGCCGCCCGTTCAGGTACCGGCCGACGATGCGCTCCAGGACCTCCCGGCCGATGACGTCCCGGCCCGCCGGAGCGTCGATCGACGGACTCGTCAACGTGAAGTCCGTGATCGCCGAGACCGGGACCACCGCGCCGGGGAGCGGCACGCCCTCCGCGCGCAACGTGAGCAGCGTCTCCAGCGCGATCGTCGCGCCCGCCGACTCGCCGAACAGGACCGTCCGTTCGGCAGGGACGCCCTCGGCCAGCAGCGCGCGGTACACGGTGACCACCTCGTCGCGCGCCACCGGGAAGGGATGCGCGGGGCCCAGCGAGTAGTCCACGCCGAACACCGGGCGGCCGGTCGCCCTCGACAGGTGGTGGGCCATCAGCTTCTCGAGCTCGGGGTTGCACTGCTCGAAGCCACCGCCGTGCACGTACAGGACGACGCCCGCCTCCTGCGGCGTGCGGCCCGAGGCGTTCGCCCAGCGGCCCGGCACTGGCAACGCGAACGGCCCGGCCGTGTCGGTGCCCGGCGGCAGCGGCGGCGGACCCGCGCTCAGGCCGCTCAGCGCGGTGAGCACGGTGTCGAAGGTGTCGGGGACGGTGACGCGATTGATGGTCAAGGCTCTCCTTCGCTGCGTTGCCGCATGGCAAGAACGAACGACGATCGAACGGTGAAACGACGCGCCCGTCCGGCCAAGGGCACGTGGCGGCGAAAGGCGACGGCCACGAGGAGAACGGACGCGATGAGGAGACGCATTCGAGACCCGGCACGCGGGCAGAGGCGCGGGACGGAACGACGCGAACGGCGTCGGATGCGGCTAGGCGCGATCCATGCGGTAGGCGGCCACCTGCATCATCCCCTTCGGGCTCTCGCGGTGCTCGCCCGCTCGTACGCGGCCTGGCCCGTCGTCCTTCGTCAGGGCTCTCGTACGTACGCGCGGTGCGGCACCGACGCACATTGAACGCAGAACCCCCACCGGACGTCAAGAATCGGCCGGCGCCCTGCGCGTCGATTACCCGCGAGGTAATGGACCCGCCTACGGCCGTCGGCAGACTGTCATCATGATCTCTCCTGACGATCTCCTGGCCGCCATGCCGTTCGCCGGCACCGCCGGAGTGGTGATCGAGTCGGCGTCCGCCGAGGAGGTCACCGGCCGGCTCCCCTGGGCGCCGGAGCGCTGCACCGCCGGCGGCGTCCTGCACGGCGGCGCGCTCGTCACGCTCGCCGACAGCGTCGGCGCCGCCTGCGCCTTCCTCAACCTGCCGCCGGGCGCGAACACCACCACGGTCGAGACGAGCACGCGGTTCTTCCGCGGCGTACAGGGTGGCGAGGTACGCGCGGTGGCCCGCCCCCTGCACAGGGGCCGGACCACCATCGTCGTCCAGACCGACCTGTACGACACCGACGGCCGCAGAGTCGCCCAGACCACCCAGACCCAGGCCGTGCTCCACGCCTGAGGGTCCTAAGCTTGCCGGGAACTCAAGGACGATCGGGGGGACGCCTGTGGACCTCGGCCTGTCGGGAAAGACGGCGTTCATCACCGGTGGCTCGTCGGGCATCGGGTACGGGATCGCCCGCTCGCTCATCGCCGAGGGCGCGTCGGTGGCCGTCTGCGCGCGGTCCCCCGAACGCCTGGAGAAGGCGGCGGCGGAGCTCGGCGCGTACGGGACGGCCGCCGACGTCACCGATCCCGACCAACTGCGCCGGGCGATCGACGACGCCGCCGAGCGGCTGGGCGGCCTCGACCTGCTGGTGGCCAACGCCGGTGGCGCGCAGGGCGGTGACCTCCTGGACTCGACGCCCGACGACTGGGCGGCGACCTACGCGCTGAACGTCCTGCACGCCGCGCACGCGGTCCGCTGCGCCGTCCCCCACTTCGAACGGCGCGGCGGAGGCTCCGTCGTGATCGTCTCCTCGATCACCGGCTGGAAGCCGGGCCCGAAGTCCTCCTACGCCTCCGCCAAGGCCGCCGAGATCCACCTCGCGGCGACGCTCGCCCAGGAGCTGGCGAGCCGCCGCATCCGGGTCAACGCCCTCAGCCCGGGGTCGACCTACTTCGAGGGCGGCGGCTGGGCGGAGTTCGGCGCGGCGCATCCGGAACGACTCGCGGCCTTCGCCCGGGAGGACTTCCCCGCCGGCCGGCTGGTCACGCTGGACGAGGTCGCCGACGCCGCCTGCTTCCTGCTGTCCCCGCGGGCGAGCGGGATCAACGGCGCCAACGTCCCCGTCGACGGCGCGCAGGACCACCCCAGCGCCCGCCGTTTCTTCTGATCCCCGGACGCGCGGTGGTCAGGGGGCGACCCTGCGGTTGGCCTCGAAGGCGGCGTGGGTCAGCGGCATGATCTTCGCCCACTCCTCTTCCATCTTCTCGGCCACCATCTCGATCTCCCGCTGCGGGAACGACGGGAAGGCCGAGTCGTCGCGTCGGGTGCGCAGCGACAGGAAGTTCATCAGGGCCCGGGCGTTGCAGGTCGCGTACATCGACGAGTAGAGCCCGACGGGGAGGACGGTCCGCGCCACCTCCCGGGCGACGCCCGCGTCGAGCATCTCCCGGTACGCGGCGTACGCCTGCCGACAGGCCTCCTGAGTGGCCTCGACGGCCAGCTTGTGCTGCTCGGGAGTCCCCTCGACGAAGTCGTACTTCCCGGGCTTGCCCACCTGGACGAGCTTCCGTTCCGCCCCCGGAACGTAGAAGACCGGCCGGAGCTCGCGGTACCGCCCGCTCTCCTCGTTGTAGCTGAACGTGCGGTGCCGCATGAACTCGCGGAAGACGAAGATCGGCGCCTGCACGTAGAAGGTCATCGACGAGTGCTCGAAGGGCGTGCCGTGCCGGTCGCGCATCAGGAAGTTGATCAGACCCTTCGAACGCTCCGGGTCGGCCTGGACGTCGGCGAGGGAGTTCTCACCCTTCGTGGAGACCCGGGCGGCCCAGATGACATCGGCGTCCGAGGCGGCATGCTTGATCAGCTCAACCGTCACGTCGCTGCGGAACTCGATCTGGTCCTCCACCGGTCGCCTCCTAATCGCCCGTTGCCCTCGGGCGCCACTCTAGCCCGCCGTGGTGACGGCCCGGCGGCCACGTACTGTAATCGACGTCGGGGCGGGACGGTGATGACAGGTATAACTGAATGAGCACCTGTCCGAGGAGGAACCGTGACCCAGACCACGATCACCAGGACCGGCGCCCATCGACCCCGGCCGGTCGGCTTCCTCAAGCTGCACGAGTCGGCCGGCTGGCGGCTGAAGTTCTACGGCATCGCCGCGAACGGCGAGCGGCCCCGGCCGGAGCTGGTGAGGACGGCCGAGCTGCTCGTTCCGACCGCGCTGCCGCGGCCGGCGGCGCACAGCGGCGGCGAGGAGCCGCACGACATGGACCGGTACGGCGTCGGCTTCGTCATCGTCCACGACGCCCCGGACTACGCCTACGCCCTCTACGACTGGTGGGCCGGGGAAAGCGAGATCCACCAGCGGATATTCTCGGCCCTGCCGAACCGGCTCGGCGCGATGCGGCCGCATCCGACACCGGCCATCGGCAGCGCGAGGGAGCTGGCCGTCACCGACTTCGAGCGGCGCGCCTGGCTGCGGCACGTCCTCGCCAACGACGACGGCGCCGACATCGACGCCTACCTGGCCGAGCGTTTCGAGGGAGAGGTTTGACCAAAATCTGGGGCGCGTGCCCGCTGGACTGCCCGGACGGTTGCTCCTGGGTGGTCGACGTGGAGGACGGCGAGGCCGTCGGCATGCGCGGCAACCCCGCGCACCCGGTGACGCGCGGGGCGCTGTGCGTCAAGGTGAACCGCTACCTGGAGCAGACCAGGGCCCCCGACCGGATCCTGCATCCGCTGCGCCGCGTGGGCCGGAAGGGCGAGGGCCGGTTCGAGCGGATCAGCTGGGACGAGGCCCTCGACGAGATCGCCTCGCGGCTCGGCGAGGTCCTGGAGACGTACGGCGGGCAGGCGATCTGGCCGTTCCACGGCACCGGGTCCCTCGGCTACATCCAGGGTCTGGAGGGCTTCGCGGGCCGCCGGTTCTTCAACGTGCTCGGCGCGTCGGTCCACGAACCGACGATCTGCTCCATCGCCGGCAGCACCGGGCTGAAGTACACGCTCGGCACGGCCGGCGGCATGGACCCGGAGGACTTCGCCCGCTCCAAGCTGATCATCCTCTGGGGCACCAACCCGCTGACCAGCGGCCACCACGTATGGAAGTTCATCCAGGACGCCCGGCGCGACGGCGCGTACGTCGTCGCCATCGACCCGGTGCGCACGCGCACGGCCGCGCAGGCCGACGAGCACCTGGCCCCGTTGCCCGGCACGGACGCGGCTCTCGCCCTCGGTCTGATGCACGTGATCGTGGGGCTCGGCGCGCACGATCAGGACTTCATCGACCGGCACACGCTGGGGTGGGAGGAGTTCCGGGCGCGGATCGAGGAGTTCCCGCCCGACCGCGTCGCGCGGATCACCGGCCTGCCGGAGGAGCGGATCGTCGCGCTCGGCCGGCGCATCGCCCGGACCCGGCCGACCGCGATCCGCGCCACGCAGGGCATGCAGCGGCACGCGGGCGGCGGGATGGCGCTGCGCACGCTCGCCTGCCTGCCGGGCGTGACCGGCGACTGGGCGCTGCCCGGCGGTGGCCTGTGCTACTCGACCAGCGGGCATTTCACGCTGAACCTGCCGAAGCTGGTGCGCATCGACCTGTTGCCGCACCCGGTGCGCTCCCTGACGATGACACGGCTCGGCGAGGGGCTGCTCGACGTCGACGACCCGCCGGTCAAGGCGCTGTTCGTCATCGCCGCGAACCCGGTCGGCAGCAACCCGCACCAGACGAAGGTACGCCGGGGCCTGGCACGCGAGGACCTGTTCACCGTGGTGCTGGAGCACTTCCTCACCGACACGACCGACTACGCCGACATCGTGCTGCCCGCGACGATGCAGACCGAGCACCTGGACGTCATCGCCGGGTACGGCCACCTGTACCTCGTCTGGAACGAACCGGCGGTCGCGCCGCCCGGGGAGTGCCTGTCGACCTCGGAGACGTTCCGACGCCTGGGGCGCCGGATGGGCCTGACCGAGCCGAGCCTGTACGACTCCGACGAGGATCTGGCGCGGCAGCTCCTCGACTCCCCGCACCCGTCGCTCGCCGGGATCACGGTCGAGACGCTGCGGAAGGAGGGGTTCGCCCGGCTGAACGTCGCGCGGCCGTTCCTGCCCTTCGCCGACGGGTTCCCGACGACGTCGGGGAGGTTGGAGTTCTACTCGGTGCGGGCGACCCGGGTCGGGCACGACCCGCTGCCCGGGTACACCCCGCCGGCCGATCCCGGCGACGGGCTGGTGCTCATCTCGGCGGCGCCGCACCACTTCCTCAACACGACGTTCGGCAACAACCCGGAGCTGCGCCGGCGCGCCGGCGCGCCGACGGTCACCGTGCACCCGGACGACGCCGCCGCGCGCGGCATCCCGGACGGGGCGCCCATCCGGGTGTCGAACGCCCGTGGCGCGTTCGACGCCGTGGCGCAGGTCTCCGACCGCGTACGGCCGGGCGTGGCGGCGACGTCGAAGGGCCGCTGGGCGAAGTTGACCGGCGGCGCGACCGTCAACGCGACCGTCGACGAGCGCGACTCCGACATGGGCCACGGCGCCGTCTTCCACGACAACCGCGTCGAGATCGAGCCGCGCCAGGGCCTTGAGACAGGCTCTAGTACCACAGGCCTGGAGCTCGGGAGGCGGCCGAATGGCTAATCAAGGTCTCCTGGCCCGCCCTGTGCGTTGAGGAGACGGGTCAGGTAGTCGAGATCCTGCCGAAGGAGCGCGACGGCGCCGAGCGGCGTCGGCGCATCCGGTATGCGCCCGGCCTCTCGAGCCACCATTGCCACCGCGTTCTCCGCGATCTGTTCGGCCACCGGTTCGGCGGGGTGATCCGGAGAAGGATGGAACCACCATGCCACCCAGTTGCACATGCCGATGATCGACAGGGCTGTGATGCGTGCGTCGACGGGGCGAAAGCGGCCGGCCGTGATCCCCTCCTCTATGACGCTCGTGATCTCCTGGAGGACGGCACGACGGCCCTGGAGGTGCTTTTTCGCGATCTCCGGAGGCAGCGCCTGGTCGCTGCGATCGAGCGCACGGAACTGCGCCGGTTGCTCGGCACGGCGCAGGACCAAGGCGCGGACGATCATCCGCAGCTTCTGCGTCGAGTCGAGATCGGTGCGTCGCCGAACTTCCCGCAGCGAGTTCGCCGCGCTCTCAGTCGTCGCCTCGACCATCGCCACGAGCAATTCTTCCTTGCTCTTGACATAGTTGTAGAGGTTGGGGCGACTGAGCCCGACCGCGTCCGCGACATCCTGCAGGGTGGTCCCGTCGTAGCCGCGTTCAGCGAAGATGCGGATGGCCTGCTCGACGATCTCGCTCATGAGGAGTTTACGTCGGGGCGCTGCGGCGCGGCGTGACTCCGGGCGGCCACCGGACCGTCCCTGCGCATTAGAGTCCCGCGCGGTCGTCACTACCTACCCCTCGCCTGTGAGCCTGGGATGCCGGTCCGTCATGCGCGCCGTTCCTGCCCGTCAGCCGGTCATCATAGTCACCGGCGGCGGTCGGCCGCGCTGCGCACTCCCATGCGAAGGCCAGCTGCCTGAGGTGGAGGGCGCGAGAGAGGCGATGGTGGTCGAGGTTGTGACCGGCACCCGCCTGAAGCTTGGCCTCTACCCACGGGGCGGACGTGAAATACCCGGCGAACGTCTCGACGCGACTCGCGTCGACGACCCATAGGCCGTCGTATTCGGCGAGCGTGTACTGCACGGGAACGACGACCTCGGCTGCGAGCTCTGCCACGTTCTCCGGCCAGGCCCCGACGATTTCGAGCATCTCCTCAAGAGGTATGGGCTCCACCGATGCCTTCGCCGCTTCCACGGCCTCGACGTCGACAGTCCCCGCCGGGCCGTACAGCAGAGCGCGTCGTTGTTCGCGTGGGAGTTCCACCGGCCCGTGCGCGGGGAGGGCACGCCAGGCACTGATGATGTGCTCGGGAGACCGATCACCCACACCGTGTAGTGAGATTCCCAGCAGCGGCCAGCGAGGCCGGCGTGCGGCGATATGCACGGCTATGGCCGAGCCGATGGAGTGGGAGAGCAGGACCACTCCCGGACGCCCATCGCCATGGTCCGTCCATAGTGCGCCGATCGCGGCGTCCAAGACCTCGGCGCTGTCGCCGAAGGTCGCCCTACCGCCGGGAAGCGGGTCGCTCCAGCCGTAGCCGGGGCGGTCGAGCGAGAACACGGGGAATCTCGTCGCCTCACCGAGGTCGAGCAGGGAATGACCGGGTACGTCGAAGTACCCGGAGCCGTACCCCCCGCCATGAAGCGCCACGATCAGCGGAGACTCCGCGTCGTCGCCACCGGCCGCGAGGCCGGTGATCCTCCGTCCGTCGACGGAGAGATCGATCGGCGTTGTGGTCATGTGCCGCCGCCCCTTCGCAGTCGAACGCGTCCAGTCCATCCATCCGAGCAAGGCTGACCTCGACGCCTCGACCGATGACCCGGCAGCGTCGATGGATCTCGGCCGCGAGGGCCTGCGACGGCGGCACGCCATGTCGGGAACCGGTCCGCAGAGACCGGACCGGTAGTTTCTGACAGTTTCGTCGTAATACTGACGCAAGTGTTCTGTGGTGTCAATCGGGCTCGTTTCAGACCGGCCCGGCAAGAGGCGACCGCCCCCAGCGCCGAGCGAGGGCCTTCACATCTCTCGGCGGCGCGATCTATCGATACAGCTCCGTCAGAATATTGACGGTTACGACAGTGTCGCTCTACGCTCGCCGTCACCGAGTTCGTCGCGAGAGGAGTACGCAGATGTCATCGCCGGGGCAAGACGTGCTTGCGCACACGGTGCGAGGCGTGGACCACGCCGCGTTCCCGACCTTCGATCCGCGGGCCACCATCACCTTCTACCGGGACATCCTCGGCTTCCCCGTCGTCCACGCGACATGCGCACTCGGGTGGGGACCCGGGGACCACCCGGACTTCATCCACTTCTTCTTCGACATCGGCAGCGGCGACCGGCTGGCGTTCTTCTACTACTTCGGAGTCGAGCCCTACCGGGACACCGGGATCCCCGATCTGCTCCACCGTGCCCGGCACCTGGCGATCCACGTCGACACCGAGGACGATCTGCTGGAATACCGGCGCCGGCTGGACGCGAGCGACTGGCCGTGCGAGCTGCAGGTGCGGCACGAGACAGTCGAGTCGATCTACGTCACCGATCCCAACGGATACCTGATGGAGATCACCCGTCCGCTGCGGGCGATCACCGTCGAGGACGACATCGACGCCAACCTGAGCGTCGACGCGCTCATGGAGGTGGCAGCGGAGCCCGATCCATCCCTGGAGAAGTTCTTCGCGCGGAAGGCGAAGCTCATCTCGGAGCGCTACGCGGGCGAGCCGGAGCCGGTGACGTTCGCATGACCACGCTGTTCGTCCTCGACGTCGCCGACTTCCGCCCGCTGGCCGAGGTCGCCGGCAAGGATCCCGACGTGACCGTCCGGCGGCGCGGCCCCTACCTCGAGGTCGCCGCACCCGGTCTGATCCGCATCGACCGCAATGCCGTGGGATGTCGCAACGCCGTCTGGTACAGCGCGGTCGCCGCGGTGAAGGACGGCCGGGTGAGCCGCTGGGACAAATCAGAGCTGGTGGTCGAGCCGACAGGAGCCGGTGGATGAGCCCGCCGGCGGTGGACCGGCTCGGCGCGGGCCGGGACGTCCAAAGGGCGGAGATGCCGCTCGGCGTCACGGTGAGCACGCACCAGCTCACCACCTTCGACGGCGCCCAGATCGAGGGAGTGCTGTACTCCCTCGACGGCGCGGCGACGGCGGTCACCGTCATGCACCCACGCCAATCGGTGGCCCACCATCCAATGATCCCGCTGCTCCTGCGCAGCGGCGTCTCGGTCTGGACCCAGGGCTCCCGCTCGCCCAACAACGACCTCACCCTGGTCCACGAGCAGGCGGTCCTGGACGCGGCGGCGGGCCACGTGTTCCTCAGGGACACCGGGTTCGACACGGTGCTGACCTTCGGTCACTCCGGCGGCGGAACGCTGTCGGCCTTCTACATCGAGCAGGCGTCCCTGGAGCCGGGGCTGCGGCTGGACGTGACACCGGCCGGCCGGCCGATCCCGCTGGCGGGCGCGCGGATGCCCGTCCCGGACGGTGCGATCTTCCTCGCGCCGCACCCGGGCCAGGGACAGGTGCTGCTGCACTGCATCGACCCGTCCGTCATGGACGAGTCGGACCCCATGTCGGTGGATCCCTCGCTGGACATGTACTCGCCGGGGAACGGGTTCGCCGAGCCGCCGGAGCCGAGCCGCTACAACGTCGGCTTCCTCCGCGCGTACCGTGCGGCCCAGAGGAATCGGATCGCCCGGATCGACGCCCGCGCCGTCGAGCTCGCCGCCGAGGCCTCGGAGGCCCGGGCCCGGTTCGCCCGCACCGGGGATCCCGCCGACCGGCGGACCGGCCTCGCCCCGAGGGTCATCACCACGTACCGCACCGACGCCGACCCCTGCTACGTCGACCTGTCGATCGATCCGAACGACCGGCACTACGGCTCGTTGTTCGGCCGCCGCCCGGATCTGACCAACTACGGCCTGGTGGGCTTCGGCCGGCTGACCACTCCCGATGCATGGTTGTCGACCTGGTCGGCGAACCACACCAACGCGGACTTCGTGCGGTGCGCGGCCGGAGTGCGGCTACCGACGCTTTACCTGGAGTTCAGCGGCGACCAAGCCGCACTCCCCACCGCCGGCGCCCGGATGTTCGAGTCCCTGGCCGGTGAAGACAAGATCCGTCATGTCGTCCGGGGCCAGCACTTCGGCCAGCCCATCACGGAGGGCGAACCTACCGGGTACGCCGCCGCCGCCGTCCACATCGACCGCTGGCTGGACGGCCGCTTCGCCACCGCACCACCACGGAGGACCAGGTGACGGAAATGCACTCCATCGGAGTCGTCTACGACAGTGGCTACGGCCATACCGCGGCGCAGGCCAGAGCGGTGGGAGAAGGCGCCGCTTCGGTCGCGGACATCGACGTCGCGCTGTACTTCGCCGAGGAGGTCGCCACCGATCCCCATCAGCTCGACCACTGCGATGCGCTGATCTTCGGCACCCCGACCTACATGGGCAGCGGTTCGGCGGTGTTCAAGGCGTTCATGGAGGCCAGCGCGAAGATCTGGCTGGCTCAGGGGTGGAAGGGCAAGCTCGCCGCCGGGTTCACCAACTCCAGCGGTCACTCCGGGGACAAGCTCAGCACCCTCACCCAGCTCTGGCTCTTCGCCATGCAGCAGGGAATGGTGTGGGTCGGGCTCGGCCTGCTGGACGGCAACGGACGCAGTACGGGGTCCGCCTCCGAGCTGAACCGGCTCGGCGCCTACGCCGGGGCCATGGCGCAGTCGAACTCGGACCAGGGCCTGGAAGGCATGCAGGACAGCGACTTGCGAACGGCGGCGGCACTGGGCGAGCGGGTCGCCCACCATGTCGTGTTGTGGCGGGGAGGCGGACAGTGACATCCGGGAAGCCCCTGAGAATTCTGGTGGTCGGCGCCGGGCCTGCGGGACTCTTCTTCTCGATCATCGTCAAACGAGCGATCCCCACGGCCACGATCCACATCAGGGAGCGCAACCCGTACGGCGTGACGTACGGCTGGGGCGTGGCGTTCAGCGAGAGCGCGGCCGACGCGCTCCGGCCCGCCGCAGCGGATGTGATCGACGCACTCACGACCGAGACCCGCCACGATCGGATGGTCCTCAGCCTGGACGGTGTCGGCGTGCCGGTCAAGGTCGGCCGCAGCCACCTCAACGCCCGCTGGTCGCTCCTGGCCACGCTGGAGGGGTTCGCTCTCGATGCCGGGGTGAGCATCGAGCACGACTGCGACGCATCGGTGACCGAAAGCGACATGGCGGCCTGGGATCTCGTGATCGGCGCCGACGGCGTCAACAGCCAGACCCGCGAGCGCTTCGCCGCGCACTTCCTGCCCAGCGTCGAGCTGGGCAGCAACTGGCTGGCCTGGTATGGGACCCCGAAGCCCTACCCGCCTTCGATCATCCTGCAGAACAGCGAGTACGGGATCCTCATGGTCCATGCCTCCCGGTTCTCCGCCGAGATGAGCAACTTCACCGTCGAGGTCGGTCAGGAGACGTTCGACCGGCTCGGGTTCGCCGACATGACCGAGGACGAGTCGCGCGAGCTGTGCGAGCGGCTCTTCAGCGACTCGCTGGACGGCGCGCCGCTGCGAAGCAACCACTCGCCGTGGTTCCAGACCAAGTTCGTCAGTTGCGCGAGATGGACCCACCGCAACCTCGTCCTGATCGGGGACGCCCTGCACACCGTCCATCCATCGATCGGGTCCGGCACCCGGTTCGCGATGCGTGACGCCGTCTACCTGACGCAGGCGCTGGCCGGCGCGGGGTGGGACGTCGAGGTGGGCCTCAAGGAGTTCGAGCGGGTGCGCAAGCCCGTCGCCGACGCCTTCCAGACCGCCGCGAAGCGCAGCATCGCCTGGTACGAGGGGCTCCCGTCCCGCACCATCACCCATCCGACGAAGTTCGCGATCGAGTACCTGATGCGCACGGGACGCGTCTCCTACCGGGACTTCCGCCGGGAGAACCGCGAGGTCGTCCTCGGCTACGAGCGTGACCTGCGTTGACCCCGCCCGGCACCGCAGAGGAGACAGACGCGATGACGCTCGCACCCGACACCCCCGGCAAGCTCGTCCTCTACCCGGCCGAGGAGGAGGCCCGCTACGTCCGCGAGGGGTTGTGGGAATCGCCCACCATCGCCGAGCACCTGCACATCACGGCACAGGCACACGCCGACCGGGAGGCACTGATCTGCGGTGACACACGGCTGACCTTCGCCGAGCTGGACCGCATCACCGACCGGCGCGCCGCAGGCCTTCATCGGCTCGGGCTGGAGCCCGGCGGTGCCGTTCTGATGCAGGTGCACAACACCGCCAACACCGTGATCGCCTGGTACGCGCTGCTCAAGGCGGGCCTCGTGCCCGTGTGCACGCTGCCGTTGCACCGCGGGCACGAGATCGGGGAGATCGCGCGCCAGACCCGTCCGATCGCGCACCTCGTCGCGGCCCGCGACCCTCGCTTCGACCTCGTCGGATTCGCCTTCCAACAGGCCGAGGCGGCCGGCATGGAGCGCACGGTCCTCGTCTCCGACGGCCCGGCCGACGACTCCCGAGCCGTCGAGCTGGACGGCCTCGGCGACGAGATCGACGACGCCGAGGCCCGCGGGATCGTCGAGGCCATCCAGGCCGGACTCGGCATGCAGTCGCTGGCCGCGTTCCAGCTCTCCGGTGGCACCACTGGTGTGCCGAAGGTGATCCCCTGCCTGCAGGCCCCGTACTGGCACTACGGTGTGAGCCTCGCCCGCGCGATGGGATGGGGCCCCGGAGACCGCATCGCGTTCATGATGCCGATCGTGCACAACGCGGGCATCATCATCGGCCTGCAGGGTCCGCATAGCGTGGGGGCGACTCTCGTGCTGGGAGTTCCCGATGCATCGGCCGCGCTCGACCTCGTCGTCCGGAACGGAGCGACGGACGTCCTCCTCGGTCCGTTCGCCTTCGAGCTGGCCCTGGATCCGGGCCTGGCCGCCGCCACCACGCTCCGGCGGGTTCTGTTCAGCGGCAAGAAGGTGCCCACCCGGTACATGGCGGCGCTCGACGCGCACGGGATCTGGTGCGGCCAGATCTTCGGCATGAGCGAGGGACTCTGCCTCACCACCCCGCTCGACTTCCCGATCGAGGCCCGCACGGCGAGCGTCGGGATACCGATCTCGCCCGCGGACGAGATCCGACTGTACGAACCCGGGACCGAAAAGGAGGTGGCGCCCGGCGAGGTGGGCGAGCTGTGTGCCCGGGGCCCGTACACCCTGCACGGTTACTACGACGCGGCCGAACATAACCGGCGAGCCTTCACCCCGGACGGCTTCTACCGCAGCGGCGACCTCATGGCGGAGCGGACGATCGCCGGCGTCCGTTGCTACACCGTCGAGGGCCGCATCAAGAACATGATCAGCCGCGGTGGCGAGAAGATCAACACCGAGGAGGTCGAACTCCTCCTCGGCTCCCACGATGCGATCGCCGAGGCTGCCCTGGTGGCGATGCCCGACGTCCGGCTGGGCGAACGGGCCTGCGCCTTCGTCGTGACCCGGGACGGACTGGAGATCGATCTCGCCGAGGTCCGCGCCCACTTCGACCGCCTCCAGGTCGCCAAGTACAAGTGGCCGGAGCGGCTGGTCGTGCTCCCTGAGATGCCGCGGGTCAGCCAGGTCGGAAAGATCGACCGCCGCCGCCTGCGGGAGATCGCCGAAACGCTCGGAGCCGCGCCGAGATAGCACCCACCGGGCGCCGCGGCCGAGTGCCCGGTCGACGACGCCCACGCCCGCCGTCGACCACCCCGCATGCCTCGCGCACGGCGGACAGGCCCGCGCGCAGCGGACAGACCGTCGAGCCGACCCCCACCACACTCGCCGCCGCCAGCGCAGAGGAAGGAGCCGTCATGACAACAGATCCCGCCTTCGATCACCTCCACGGAACCTTGCCCGCCAATGAGGTCCGTCGTGCCCGCACGGAGATGCGGGAAGCGTGCCCGGTCGTGCACAGCGACCGGCATGGCGGATTCGACTACCTGACCCGCTACGACAACGTCCGCGCGGCGCTGACGGACACCGGGTCGTTCTCCTCGGCCGACGGTGTGCACATCCCGCCCAATGAGCTGCTGCCACCGATCCCCGCCCTGGAGTTCGACGAGCCCGAACACTCCGAGTGGCGCAGAGTCCTGAACGGCCCGTTGACCCCGCGCGCCGTACGGGCGTTCGAACCGGTCATCACCGAGGTCGCCGACCTTTTGATCGACGACTTCGCGACCATCGGCAGAGCCGACCTCGTAGACCGGCTCACGGAGCCACTGCCGGCGATCGTGATCGGGCGGATGATCGGCCTGGACCAGACCGAGGCGGTGCGCGCTCGCGGCGTCGCGGCGGCGTTGTTCGCCGCTGCGGGTTCCGAGGACTTCCCGGCACGTTTCGCGGAGTTCTCCGACCACACACAGCGCTGGTTGGCCGACCGCCGTGAGAACCCTCGCGACGACATGCTCACCGAGATCGCCGGCGGCGTGGTCAGCGGCAAGGAGATCGACGAAGCGGGCGCCACCGGGCTGCTGCTCGCCTATATCCTCGGTGGCCACCACTCGACGGGCTCGGCCCTCGGCGGCCTCATCCGGCACGTGCTGACCGTCCCCGGCCTGCGAGACGACCTCATCGCCGATCGGCGCCGACTGCCACAGGTGATCGAGGAGAGTCTGCGGCTGACCACACCACTGCAGCTGTTCGCCCGTACACTCCGGCGCCCGATCCAGGTCGGCGGCCACGAACTCGCCGAAGGCGGCCGAGTCCTCCTCGACCTCGCGGCCGCCAACCGGGATCCGCGGGAATTCGCGGACCCGGAGGAGTTCGATCCGCACCGCACCCGGAACCGGCACGTCAGCTTCGGCGCGGGACCCCATGTCTGCCAGGGCCAGCACCTCGCCCGGGCCGAACTCCGGATCACCCTCACCCGCCTTCTCGACCGGTTGCCCGACCTCCGCCTCGACAGAGAGCCGGTCGAGAGCGGGCTGATCGGCGGATCTTTGATGACCCACTTCGCGCTACCTGTGGCCTTCACCCCGGAGAACGCCGCATGAACGGTCCCCGCGAGTTCCGGCTCGCCGTCGGCAGGCGAACGACCGTCGCGCTCGACGTGGTCGAGTTCGAGCTGCGCCCGGTCGACGGCGACGAACTGCCGTCCTGGTGTCCAGGCGCCCACATCGATGTCGTGACCGGAGCCGGGATCGTCCGCCAGTACTCGCTGTGCGGTGACCCGGACGATCGCACCGGCTACCGGATCGCCGTCCTGCGACAGGCCGACGGCCAGGGCGGATCGGCATGGCTGCACGAACGGCTCCATGAGGGCGACGGGGTCCTTGCCAGCGGCCCGCGCAACCACTTCCCGCTGGAAACGGGCCCCGGCTACGTGTTCCTGGCGGGCGGGATCGGGATCACGCCGCTGCTGCCCATGATCCGCCGGGTTGCCGCCGACTGCGCGGACTGGGCGCTGCACTATGGCGGCCGAACGCGAGCGTCCATGGCGTACGTGAAAGACCTTCAGGCCATCGACGCGAGCCGGGTGCGGCTGTTCCCCTTCGACGAATGCGGTCTGATCGATCTCGACTCCGCGCTCGACGATGTCGACCGGGAGGCGTACGTCTACTGCTGCGGTCCTGAGGCGTTGATCTCCGCCGCCGAGGGAGTGTGCACACGTCGCGGAATGCGACTGCGAACGGAACGTTTCTCGCCGAAGAACATCGATTCCTCGGGTCCGGATGCCCCGTTCACGGTGCGAATCGCCTCGACCGGCGCCGAGCTGGCGGTGCCTGCCGGCCGTTCCATCGTCGATGTGCTGATCGAGGCAGGCATCGACGTGCTCACCTCGTGCGAGGAAGGCACCTGCGGCACCTGCGAGACGGCCGTCCTCGACGGCCGACCGGACCACCGTGACTCGATACTGACCGAAGAGGAGCAGGCGGCTGGCGACCGGATCCTGCCCTGTGTCTCGCGGTCCCGCACGCCCCAGCTCGTACTCGACCTCTGACACGATCGCGAGCCGGCCTGTCATCTACGCGAGATCGTCAACGAAGCGAACCTCTTCAGACGCGGCACTGGTTTTGATCCAGGGAGTACAGGCGGCGGGCGTTGTCGGCGCCGATCAGGCGTGCGATGCGCACGATGTCGGCCGAGGACCACTCCCCCGCGCGCTCGGTGAGCACGGCGCCCAGGCTCCGCCGGAAGAAGTGGGCGCCGAGGTGGCACAGCTCCGCGAGGCCGTAGCAGTCGGTGCTGAACAAGATCTTGTGGAACGGCGCCATCTCCAGGAACTCGGCGATCACCCGGGCCGACGACGCGGCGGTGTAGGTGACCGTCAGGCCGAGGTCGGCGTGCACGTGCGGGAACACCGCGGCCAGGTAGGCGGCCTCCCGGATGTAGGGGTAGCAGTGCAGGAGGACGATGGGCGCGGGCACGATCCGGATGAAGTCGGTGAGCAGCGCGGGGTTCACCCGGTGCAGGGTCAGGTCGGTGTCGCCGATGCCGGTGTGGATCTGCAGCGGCAGCTCGCGGTCGCCGGCGATGTCCGCGCCGGTCCACAGCGCGTGCCGCAGCAGCACCGGGTCGGTGAGCCGCCTCGGCCCGGCGAGCCAGCGCGAGGCGGCCTGGGTGACCTCACGGGGCGCGGGCGGGCGCGGATCGAAGTCGAACCCGTACCGGTAGGCGACGGCCGTCTTGAGGCCGACGGCCCGGTCCGCGCGGCGCGCGAGCTCGTCGGCGAGCTCGGCGGCGTACGCCGTCGCCGGTGGGCAGCGGCCCGCCACGTCCTCGGCGACCTTCTCGATCCGTACGACCTCGTGGCCTCGCGCGTCGCCGAGGCTCCCCATCTCCGCGGGCGTCAGCATGGCCTCGTCCGCCGGGCCCGTGTCGACGCAGAAGTCGGCGATCCCGGCGGCGCGCAGCAGCCGCCGGTTCACCTCCTCGGCACCGAGCTCCCGCCGCCGGTCGAGGTAGGCCTCGGGCTCTGCGTACGGTTCGAGGCCGAGGACCGGCGCGCACCAGCGGCGGACCGCCAGGCCGACCGGGCTGTCGAAGTGCGTGGTGCCGGCCGGCGACGGGCCGCCTTCGGTGATGAGGCTCTCGAAGGCGGCCCGGTCGAGGTCGTCGCGGCGCACGCCGTGGCAGTGCTGGTCGACGAGCGGCATCGACAGTGCCTCGTCGAGCGCGTCGCCTGCCTTCACGCCTGATCAATGCCCGTACGGCCGGCCACTCAAGCCAGGGCCGCCGCCGGACCTCGCGGCCTGGGCCCGTACGGCCGGTCCCTCATGCCACAGGCCGGCGGGCCTCGCGGCACAGGCGCAGCAGGTTGGCGATGATCCGGTGCCCGGTCTCCCCGGTGGCGGTGAGGATGGACTCCGGGTGGAACTGGACGGCCCAGCGCCCGTTGGCCGGGTCCTCGATCGCCATGACGACGTCGTCGAGCATCGCGGTGGCCGTGAACCCGCCGCGGACCTGCTCCGCCTTGGCGTGCAGCGAGTGGTAGCGGGCGGCGGTGAACTCGTCCGGCAGCCCGGCGAACAGGTCGCCGCCGTCGACGACCACCCGGCCCGGCTTGCCGTGGGCGGGCTCGGGCAGCAGGGCGAGCTCACCGCCCGCGTGCTCGACCATGGCCTGCAGGCCGAGGCAGACGCCGAACACCGGGAGTTCCCTGGCGTAGACGGCGTCGAGCAGGCCGGCGGTGTCGAAGTCGGCCGGCCGTCCGGGGCCGGGCGACAGCACGACCAGGTCGGGCCGGATCTCATCCAGCATCTTGTCCGGAAATCCGAACCGGAGCGTGGTCACGTCCGCGCCCTGCTGCCGGAAGTAGTCCGCGAGCGTGTTGACGAAGGAGTCCTGGTGGTCGACGAGCAGGACGGTCATCCCCTCGCCGGCGCCTTCACGCGCCGGAGCGCCGCCGGCGGTCTCGTCCCGGCCGGACGGGGACAGCGCCTCGAGCAGCGCCCGTGCCTTCAGGTAGGTCTCGCGCTCCTCGGCGTCGGGGTCGGAGTCGTACAGCAGGGTCGCTCCGGCGCGTACGGCGGCGACGCCGTCCCGGATCTGCGCGGTGCGCAGCGTCAGGCCGGTGTTCATGGAGCCGTCGAAGCCGATGCAGCCGACGGCGCCGCCGTACCACCGGCGGGGCGTCTCCTCGTGGTCCTCGATGAACTGCATCGCCCAGGTCTTGGGCGCGCCGGTCACGGTGACCGCCCACATGTGGGTGAGGAACGCGTCGAGCGCGTCGTAGCCCGGGCGCAGCCGGCCCTCGATGTGGTCGACGGTGTGGATCAGCCGGGAGTACATCTCGATCTGCCGCCGGCCGATTACCCTGACGCTGCCGGGGACGCAGACCCGCGACTTGTCGTTGCGGTCGACGTCGGTGCACATGGTCAGCTCGGACTCGTCCTTGGCCGAGTTGAGCAGCTCGCGGATGTTGTCGGCGTCCTCGAGCGGGTCGCCGCCGCGCCGGATCGTCCCGGAGATCGGGCAGGTCTCGACGCGGTCCCCGGTGACGCGCACGAACATCTCCGGGGACGCTCCGACGAGGTACTCGCCCTCACCGAGGTTGAAGAAGAACTCGTACGGGGCCGGGTTCGTGACCCGGAGCCGCTCGAAGAACGCCGCCGGCTCTTCGCATGGCGCGTACATCACGTGGCCGGGCACGACCTCGAACAGGTCGCCGCGGATGAACTTCTCCTTGGCCTCGCGGACCACGTCGGCGTAGGCGCCCGGTGTCGGCTGCGGCGGCAGCTCGGCGGCGCGGGGCACGGGCGTGGGCTCGGTCCCCCGGGGCAGGCCGCGGGTGCTGACGCCGCCGATCTCGAAGTCGTACGACATGCGAGCCGAGGTCTCGCGCTTGCGGTCCACGACGATCATCTCGTCGGCGAGGTGGAGGACGAGGTCGCGTTGGTCGGCCGGGCGGTCGATGTTCAGCCGGATGGGCTCGAACTGGAAGGCCAGGTCGTAGCCGAAGGCGCCGTACAGGCCGAGGTGGGGGTCCTCGCCGCGGAACAGGTCGGTGACGGCGCGCAGCGCGGTGAAGACGGTGGGGCGGCGGCTGCGCTCCTCCTCGGTGAACACCTCGTCGGTGGAGGGGACGAACACCTCGATGCCGTCGGGGACGTCCACGGGCTCGCCGGTGGCGGACACGGCCGCGGAGACGGCGGGCAGGAGCACGCGACCGCGGTCGTTCAGGGCGCGGACCGCGAGCCGGCGGCCGCGCGCGACGATCTCCAGGCAGGGGTCGACGTAGGCCATGTGCCACCGGCTGTACCGGCCGGGGTACTCCATGCCCGAGCTGAGCACGCCGCCACGACGCGTCCCCACGGCCTCGACGAGGACGTCGAGCGCGTCGCTCTTGCGTGCCGGGTCCACCGGCGTGTCGGTGCGTGTGACGTGTACGCCCCCCGCCGTCACATACTCCGTCGTCGTCTCCACGATCGGCCCCTCGATGTCGGGCCTTCTCCGGCGGAGAGGTGACACGACCGCCGGACGAAGGCGGTCGCTGCGGTGTCAGAGAATGCGTAACCCGCGCCGCCTAGCGGCGCCACCACCACTGGGTCGACTGGGTTCGCATAGGCCGAAGGCTACCCGGTCCGGTCCGGCGGCGCCACCGGGACATGCCACGTCCCGGCGGACCCTCAGGCACGGCTCCCACGCGGCACGAATCGCACGAACGGGATGTGCCGCCCGACCTCGCGGTAGTCCTCTACGCTGCCGTCGACGGCGAAGCCCATGATCTGACACAGGCGCCGGGCCGCAGCCGGGTGGCGCGGCGCGTACGCGGCCATGATCCTCGCGCCCTCATCGGTGTCGAGCGGCGTGGCGGTCGCCGGGATGGTCCGCCCGCCGACCTGGATCGTGACCTCGGGCGTGGCCATGACGTTGCGGTACCAGTCCGCGCGGCTCCCGAACCCGGACGCCGCGACGTAGCCGTGTCCGTCGTGCTCGACGATCTCGATCACGGCCTGACGGCGACGGCCGGAGACGCGGCCGGTGTGGGTGAGCAGCATGACGCGGTGTCCCAGCAGCGGCCCGAGCCCGATGCGGTACAGACCGATGGGAAGGCGCCACAGCCTGCGGCGCAGCCCGGTCGGCGGGGCGACGTGCTTGACGATCTCCACGATCTCAGTCCTCTCCGTGGTCGTTCTCGTGGCCCAGCAGCTCCCCCACCGCGGACAGCGCCTCGCGGGCCGGAAGCTCACAGTCGATCATGTGGTGCAGCATCAGCCCGTCGATCGAGGCCGTGATCAGGGTGGCCACCCCGGCGAGCCGGGCCGGCGGCCAGGCCGGATGCAACTCCCCGAGACGGTCCGCGATCAGCGCACGGGCCCGGCGAAGCTCGTCTCGGAGGACCACACCGAGGGCGGGGTCGCGCGTCGCGCCCACGATCAGCTCCGCGGCCAGCCTGGTCGTCGCCTCGTCCGCCGGGACCCGGGGCATCATCGTCCGCATCCTCGCCAGCGCCGCCCGCTCGTCCGGAGCCGCCAGGAGCTCGGTGACCAACGGCTCGATGATGAGGTCCGTCGCACGGCGGAAGATCACCGCGTGCAGGCCGGGCAGGCCACCGAAGTGATAGTGGATCAGACCGGGGCGGGCGCCGGCGTGTTCGGCCACGGCGCGCGTCGTGACGCCGGGCCATCCGTCGCGCTGCAGCAACGCGACCCCGGCGGCCACCAGCTGCTCACGGCGGCGGTCGCCGCGTGGCGAATTTGGTCGATCGACCAAGTTGGTCATTCGACCAAGTTAGCACGGAACCCTTCGGCGGCGACGACGCCACCGAGACACGATCCGCACGGACCACGGAGCCCGGCCGCACCTCCCGGGGGGCGTCGACCGGCGGCACCCCCGGGGGCGTCGGCCGGGGGCGCGCGTTCCCGAGCACGTCAGAGGCCGAAGCCGTACGCTGCCGAGACCTAACCGAGACTTAGCGCTGGTGGAATTCGTGGTGAGAAATCCGATTACGGCTGCCCGGAATGCCCCCTGGGCGGCCTTATCGCGTAATTGACGCACCAAGGAGGACCCCCCTTGGCCGAGACGACACCCAGGCCTCGTCGCGGCGATCGCAGCCCCTGGAACTGGCTGCTCGTCCTTCCGGTCGTCGTGCCGCTCCTGACCTTCCTCTTCAACAAGGACAAGCCACGGCTCGCCGGATTCCCCTTCTTCTACTGGGCTCAGTTCGCGTTCATCATCCTCGGCGTCGCGGCGACGACCGTCGTGTACCTGATGACGCGGCGCGACCCGGGTTCGAAGGAGGACTGAGGCATGTCCAGCCGACACCTCACCGAACTCATCGTCTTCATCGTCCTCTTCGTCCTGGTCAGCGCGCTGGGCTTCGTGGCGGCCCGCTGGCGCCGCCCGGACAGCATGCACACCCTCGACGAGTGGGGCCTGGGCGGCCGCAGCTTCGGCTCGTGGATCACCTGGTTCCTCATCGGCGGTGACCTGTACACCGCCTACACGTTCGTCGCGGTGCCCGCGCTGGTGTTCGGCGCCGGCGCGGCCGGCTTCTACGCCGTGCCGTACACGGTCGTCGTCTACCCGCTGGTCTTCCTCGTGCTGATCCGCCTGTGGTCGGTGTCGCACGTGCACGGCTTCGTCACACCCGCCGACTTCGTCCGCGCCCGTTTCGGCTCGCCGCTGCTCGCGCTGCTCATCGCCATCACCGGGATCGTCGCGACGATGCCGTACATCGCGCTGCAGCTCGTCGGCATCCAGGCGACCCTGAAGGCGATGGGCGTGACCGGCCACTGGCCGATCGTGATCGCGTTCGCGATCCTGGCGGCCTACACCTACCAGTCGGGCCTGCGGGCGCCCGCGCTGATCGCGTTCATCAAGGACGCGCTGATCTACATCGTGATCATCGTCGCGGTGCTGTACATCCCGCACAAGCTCGGCGGCTGGGGCCACATCTTCGGCGCCGCGCAGACGAAGTTCGACAAGACGCCGGCCCCGGCGGACGGCACCCTGCTGAACGCGAACAACCAGCTCAACTACGCGATGCTCGCGCTCGGCTCGGCGCTGGCGCTGTTCCTGTACCCGCACAGCGTCACCGGCGTGCTGGCCAGCAAGAACCGCAACGTCATCAAGCGGAACATGGCGGCGCTGCCGGCGTACAGCTTCGTGCTCGGCCTGATCGCGCTGCTCGGCTACATGGCCATCGCGGGTGGCATCAAGCCGCTCACCTCCGGCGGCAAGCCGGACAGCAACACGGTCGTCCCGCTGTTGTTCGACCACATGTTCCCGAGCTGGTTCGCCGGCGTGGCGTACGCGGCCGTCGGCATCGGCGCGCTCGTCCCCGCCGCGATCATGTCGATCGCCGCCGCGAACCTGTTCACCCGCAACATCTACCGGGAGTACTTCCGCCGGAACGCGAGCGAGGCCGAGGAGGCGAAGGTCAGCAAGCTGGTCTCGCTGGTCGTCAAGGTCGGCGCGGTCGCGTGCATCCTGCTGCTCGACCCGCAGTTCTCCATCGACCTGCAGCTGATCGGCGGCGTCATCATCCTGCAGACGCTCCCGGCGGTCGGCCTCGGTCTGATCACCCGCTGGTTCCACCGCGGCGGCCTCATGGCCGGCTGGGTCGCGGGCCTCGCGACGGGACTGTGGATGCTGTACCGGATCCCGAACCCCGCCACCCACAAGGCGCACTTCGGCGGCTCGGCGTACCCGCTCAGCGATCTCGGGTTCGACAGCAAGGTGACGGTCTACGTCGGCATGCTGGCGCTGCTCGTGAACCTGGTCGTCGCCATCGTCGCGACCCTCGTGCTCAAGGCGGTCAAGGCCGCGGACGGCGTCGACGCCACCCGCGCCGACGACTACTACGCCGACGAGGGCGACCCCCGGGTCGCCGCGGGCAGCCGCGAGATCGAGGCGGAGCTCGCCTGACCCGGTCGGTCTCCCGCGCAGACGGCGGCCGCCCCGATCGGGGCGGCCGCCGTTTCACGGTGAAGGGGCCGAGGACGCGGCTCGCAGGGACGCGCCGTCGCCGCTGAGTGCCTCGATCGCCGCCGTCGCCTTCGCGCAGAGCTCCGTGAACAGCGCGCGTTCGGCCGGCGTGAGAGCGGCCGTCACGGTCCGGGCGTTCTCCCGGCGCTGGTGCGCGACACGGGCGAGGAAGGAGCGCCCCTCCGCGGTGAGGAACGTGGTCAGCTCGCGCCGGTCCGCGCCGGCCGTCTCCTGGCCGACGAGTCCGAGGTCCTTGAGGACCCGGAGGGCCTTGGAGATCGTCTGCCGGGAGACGCCGAGGGCCGTGCTGAGCGCCGAGGGCATCATCGGCCCGCGGATGCGCAGGAGTTCGAGCACGTCGTACTGCTGCCAGGTGACCCCTTCGGGGTTGGTCAGCGCCCGCCGGGCCACCAGGACGCACTGGAGATGGGACAGGGCGTTCTCCAGTTCGTCGGGCTCGCCGAGAGGCATCTCCGGTGGGGTGCCGGATGTCGTCATGGAGGACCCCCGGTTCGGATGACGAGGACGGCGGATCCGCCGGCACTGATCAATCCTAGGCGCGCGGCTTAGCGAGGGCTGTGAGGGCGGACGCCGATATGGTTTCCAATCGGAAACCATATCCCGTGTCCAGCCGGTCCGGTCTCACCGGTCTGCTGACCCCTGGGGGGACGAACCCATGACGCATGACCCGAGCGCTCATCCCGGTGACGTGATCGTCCTCGGCGGCGCCCGCCAGAACAATCTCAAGAACGTGGACCTGCGCATCCCGAAGCACAGGCTGACCGTCTTCACCGGCGTCTCCGGCTCGGGGAAGTCCTCGATGGTCTTCGGCACGATCGCCGTCGAGTCGCAGCGGCAGCTGAACGAGACGTTCCCGTGGTTCATCCGCAACCGGCTGCCACGGTACGAGCGACCGGACGCCGAGGTCATCGAGAACCTGTCCACGGCCGTCGTCATCGACCAGCGGCCCGTCGGCGGCAACGCACGGTCGACGGTCGGCACGATGACCGAGATCAACCCGATCCTGCGGGTGCTGTTCTCCCGCCACGGACGGCCCAGCGCCGGCCCCTCGCACGCGTACTCCTTCAACGACCCGCGCGGGATGTGCGAAGAGTGCGAGGGCCTGGGCTCCACGGTCCGCGTCGACCTCGGCCGGCTGCTGGACGAGGACAAGAGCCTGAACGAGGGCGCGATCCGGTTTCCGGCGTTCGCGCCCGGCACATTCCTGTGGCAGCTGTACGCCGAGTCCGGGCTGTTCGACCCGGATCTGCCGATCCGTGAGTTCAGTGACGCCGACCGGGAACTGCTGCTGTACGGCAGCGGGTTCACGGTGGACCGAACGGGCCGCAACGGCGTCTACAAGAACGCCTACGAGGGGATCGTCCCCCGGTTCGAACGCCGCTATCTCAAGGACGGGCTGGACGGTCTCAAGGCCAGGGATCGGACGGCGGTCGAACAGGTCGTCGTCGAGGGGCCATGCCCGGTCTGCGGCGGCTCCCGCCTGAACCGGGCGGCGCTGGACTCGCGCATCGACGGGGACAACATCGCCGACTACGCCGCCCTGGAGGTCGGTGAGCTGATCCCCCGGCTCGCCCGGATCGAGGCGCCCGCCGTCAGGCCCGTCGCCGAGGCCGCCGTGGCGGCCCTGCGAGGCCTGGAGGCGGTCGGCCTCGGTTACCTCAGCCTGGACCGGGAGACCTCGACCCTGTCCGGCGGCGAGGCCCAACGGCTGAAGCTGGTACGGCACCTGCGCAGCAGCCTGGCCGACCTCACCTACATCTTCGACGAACCCAGCGTCGGCCTGCACCCGCGCGACGTGCGCCGGATGACCGGCCTGCTGCGCGCCCTCCGCGACAAGGGCAACACCGTGCTGGTCGTCGAGCACGACCGGGCCGTCATCGAGAGCGCCGACCACGTCGTCGACATGGGGCCGGGCGCGGGAGGCGACGGTGGTCAGGTGATCTACGAAGGCACCGTCGAGGGGCTGCGCCGGGCCGGGACGCCGACCGGCCGGAGCCTCCTCACCGTGCCCGGGTTGAAGGGGGAGTACCGAACCCCCACCGGCACCCTGCCGATCCGTAACGCCGGCCTGCACAACCTGCGCGACATCACGGTCGGCGTTCCCACCGGAGTGCTGACCTGCGTGACCGGCGTGGCCGGATCCGGGAAGAGCACCCTGATCTCCAAGGTGTTCACGGCGCAGCACCCGGAGACCGTCGTGGTGGACCAGTCCGCGATCGGCGTCTCGACGCGCTCCACCCCGGCCACGTACCTCGACGTGATGGACGCCGTCCGCCGGTTGTTCGCCCGTACCTCGGACACGGACCCCGGACTGTTCAGCTTCAACTCGACCGGCGCGTGCCCTGAATGCCAGGGCCGGGGATACATCGAGACGGACCTGGCGTTCCTGGACCCGGTGACGACCGTGTGCGAGCGCTGCGCCGGACGCAGGTACAACGAAGAGGCACTGCGTCACACGCTTCAGGGCAGGACGATCGCCGACGTCCTCGCGATGACGGCCGAGGATGCGCACGGCTTCTTCGACGACGCCCGCATTCGCAGCAGGCTCTCCCTCCTCCGCGAGGTGGGACTCGGCTACCTGACCCTGGGGCAGCCGCTGTCCACCCTGTCCGGCGGCGAACGGCAACGGCTCAAGCTCGCCCACCGGCTGCGGGACCGGGGCGTCGTCTACGTCTTCGACGAGCCCACCACCGGGCTGCACATGGCGGACTCCCGCCGCCTGCTCCGCCTGTTCGACCGCCTGGTGGACGGCGGCAACACGGTCATCGTGATCGAGCACGACCTCGACGTCGTCAAGTACGCCGACTGGGTCATCGACCTGGGGCCGGAGGCCGGCCGGCACGGTGGGCGCGTCCTGTACGAGGGCAGGCCGGACGGCCTCCTCACCGCCGAGGGATCGCATACCGGCCGGTGCCTCGCCGAGGACCTCCGCCGGGCCGGGCACTCGGCGCCGAAATGACGGCCGGCCGGCGGGGCCGCGCGGCGAGGCGCGTGGCGGGGCTCACGGGGCCCGGTCAGCGGCCGGTGCGGATGCGGACGATGGCGGGCAGGTCCGGGGCCTGAACGCTCTGGCGGAGCCGCCGGAGGGCCGGGTGGATGAGGTCCTCGACGCCGGCCGGATCGGCGTCCGGCTCCAGGGTCATCGTGAGGCGGAGACACGGGTGCGCCGGGGTTCCGGTGAACGTCGCGGCCGCGCTCCGCACGTCGGGGCTGTCGAGGAGGTCGTTCCGGACGGCGTCGCCGGCTACGCGGGAGGGGAGAGCCGTGATCCCCTCCCGCGGGTCGTCCTCCAGGCGGATCGTCCGCTGGACGCCGGTGGCGGCCTGGGTGATGAGCCAGTGCAGGGCGGCCATTCCGATCACGATGGCGACCGCGGCCAGTGCGGCCCAGAACCAGACATGACCGTCGACGAAGGCACGGGTGGCCCGGTCGGTGACCGGTCTGCGGGCGGCTCCGAGGACACCGGGGTAGAGGCCGAGTCCACGGATGAACGCCGTGAGGCCGCCGAGGAACAGGATGAGCCCGATGATCGCCAGGCCGATGCGGTTCCGGCGTGCGGTACGGCGGAGCATGGGTCAGTCCTCCCGGTGGCGGACGGTGACGTGTACGCGCGGCGGGTGCAGCGGCGCGAGTTCCCGGATCCGCCCGGTGACGGCGTGCTCCACCTGCTCGGCCAGGCCCTGGGGGTCACGGAGCGGGCTCACCGCCCGGACCCGTACCCCGCCGCGCCGGACCCTGACGCGGGCGCCGGTGACGCCGTCGACCGTCCGGGCGGCCTGTGCGAGTTGCCGCCGGAGCCCCGCCACCGTGATGCCCACGAGCGCGGCGGGGTCGTCGAAGGCCAGCGCGATGACCCGCGGGCGTCCGGGCCACAGCGCGAGCAGGAGCAGCAGCAGGCCGAGCGCCGCGATCAGGGCCGCCACGGCCAGTGCGAGCGGGTCGGCCCAGCGCGTGTCGCGGCCGAGCCGCGCCAGGTACGGCACCGGCAGCACGTTGCCCGCGCGGTGGGACACCAGCGCCGTGATCACCTCGACGGCGATGAGGATGGTGGCGGCGGCCAGCGCGGCGGCCGTCACGATGGCCGGGATCGCGCGGCGCGGCCGGAACGCGCGCCGACGCTCGCGGCGGGACATCTCCGCGGGCGGCCGGCCCTGCAGCGGGGCGGTCGCCTCGGCCGGGCGGTCCTGCTCCGGGGCGGTCACCGCGGCCGCCCGCCGGCTCGCCCGGGCGGTGTCAGCCGGGCGATGTCGATGTCGACCTGGCGTACCCGCAGGCCGGTCAGTTCACCGACGCGGGACATGACGAGGGCGCGCAGATCACGGGTCACCTGCCGGATCGGCGCCGGGTAGGCGACGCGGATCCGCATCCGCAGCATCGCCAGCCCACCGTCGACGCGGGCCCGCACGCGCGGTGCGGCGGCCGCCGTGCCGCCTCCGAACGGGAGACCCGCGAACCGCCCGGCGGCCCCGCGGACTCCCTCGACCTCGGTCAGGGCGCGGGACGCTATCTTCTCCACGACCCGGGCGGTGATCGTGGTGTGACCCCGGGTCTCCGCCTCCGTTGCGGCGCGCTCGTCGGGCACCGCCGGCGCGGGGTTCACGAGTGCCTCCGGCCGCCGATCAGTTCGCGCAGGTCCAGATCGCCCATGATCGCTCGCCCGGTCAGGAGGCCGACCACCCCGAGCACCAGCACGATCAGGAACGCGCCGACGCCGCCGAACGCACCGGCGAATCCGAGCGCGGTTCCGAACGCCAGACCGACCACCGGCCACCAGCGCAGTTCGTCCATGCCTTTCACACCCCCGCATTCCTCACGCCAGGTGCCGTTTCGCCCCGCACCGGCGCCTCGCCCAGCGGGCGAGCGGCCACAGCCCGCCCCGGGAGCGGAACACCGTCACGTTCCCCGTCCCCCACGTCTTCGCGCCGACGCCGGTGGCGGCGCCGGCGCGCCAGCGTTCCAGGCCGGCGGCGAACCGCTCCGGGTCTCCGCCCACATCCGGGTGATGGGCCCGCACCCAGAGGTTGAAGTCGTGCCGATCCGCTCTCACCCGTGCCGCCCGGGAACCTCGATGTCGTCGATGGCCACATCGATCCGCCACTCCGGTACCACGCTCCGCGCTGCTCTTCGCACCTGGTCGGCGACCTCGGCCAGCGGCCGGTCGTAGACGGCCACGACCGCGATGCGCACCTCGCCCTCTCCCACGGCCACTCCCTGGACCGCGCGACCGGGCAGATAGGTGGCGACCGGACCCGCGGCGAGTCGCGCGACCGACGCGCAGCCGGTCACGGCCTTCCTGATCCGGTCGGCCAGCCTCCCGGCCTCGGCGGTGTCGACGGGGTCGCCGAAGAGCGTCACTGGACCCGTGGCTCGGCCGGTTCGGCTTCTTCGTCCGGGAGGTGAACGTCGCCCACGGTGATGTTGACCTCGGTCACCTCGAGTCCGCATATCTTCTCCACGGCGCTGATGACATTGCGCCGCACGCCGTTGGCGAGGTCGGGGATGGAAACGCCGTACTCGACGATCATGTCCAGGTCGATCGCGGTCTGCCGTTCGCCCACCTCGACCATGACGCCACGGGTGATGCTCGGACCACCGGCCCGGGGAAGACGTTCGCGGACGGCTCCCACCGCCCGGGACAGGCCCGAGCCCATCGCGTACACCCCTGGGACCTCGCGGGTCGCCATGCCGGCGACCTTGGCGACGACCGCGTCCGCGATCGACGTCCTGCCGTGCTCGCCGACCAGCTCACCGCTCGTACGGCCGGTCACCGCGCCGCCTTTGGACTCGGAGACCGCCGAGGCCGTCTTCCCGCTCTCCGCAGCACTCATGTGGCCCCCCTCCCACGCGAGACGCACACCGGTCTCGCGACGGCCACTGTTGGATTCGCCCCCTGTCACGGCTCGCCCTACCCGTGGCGCACCCGGACAAACCGCCCGAACCGTCATGCTGCGCTCCCGGGGGTCAGCGGCGGGTGGCCTCCGGGAGGCCGTCGAGGAGGAGGTCGACGATGCCGTCGGTGACCGTCTCGCGCGGGACGTCGGGGTGGTCCAGCCACCACTCCCCCGCCGCCTGGACCATGCCCACGGTGGCGTGGCTCCAGATGTGCACCCGGACCGGGTCGGGCAGCAGACCCTCCCGGAGCAGGATGTCGGCGATCTCGCCGCCGAGGCCGCGGATGACCGTGCCCATCGCGCTGTGCGTGGCGGTGTCCTCGGCGCTGGCCCGGTGCACGAGGAAGCGGTAGAGGTGCCGGTTGGCGGCGATGGCGGCGAGGTAGGTGTCGATCGCCGCCCGCGACCGCGTGCGGATGTCTCCGGGGCGCAGGAAGGCCGCCCGTACGCTGTCCATCAGGGCTCGCGTGTGCCGTTCGGCGAGGGCCTGGTAGAGGCCGGACTTGTCGCCGAAGTGCCGGTAAAGGATTGGTTTGCTGATGCCCGCCTCGGACGCGATCGCGGCCATCGACGCCTCCGGCCCCTCACGGAGGATGATCCGGTCCGCGGCCTCGAGCAGAGCCCGGCGGCGGCGCGGGTCACGCCCCGCCCGCCCGCTCGGCGTCGTCGCAGCGACCTGGCCAAACGGCTTCGTGGCAGCCGGCCGCTCGCTCGACGTGGCAGCCGGCCGCCCGCTCGGCGTCGCGTGCGGGTGCCGGGCGGGCGCGTTCGTGCCCGCCGTCGCTTCTTCCCCGGGCGCGTCGTCGCCGCCGCGTGGTGCGCTTCCCTCGTCTCGTACGCCGTCGATCACGGTTCGAGCGTAGACCCGGGTCCGTTGACCGATCGTGGTCAGAGGGCCTGACCGCGATCTTCATGGCCGGAGCAGGTCGGCTCATTGCGCCGCAAAAATTAAACAGGTTAGTTTCCTGTCTCGTGTTAGAGCCCTGGCCGCGCGACGGTCCGTGACCGTCCCTCTCCCCCGCTGCGCCTCTTCAACGCCCAGCCATCGGGCGACGATGGCCCCTACCGGACTCCCAGGAGAGCGGCACCTTCCACGATGAGCATCCCCATCAGATCGGCAGCGCTCCGCCTGTTGGCGGCGACCGCGCTGACCTCGTCCTTCGTCTTCACGACGGCCCCCGCCCACGCGACGCCCGGCGCGTGCCACCCGCACGGGCGGGACCTGTCCGTCACCTTCCAGCCGATCGACCACACCGTCACCGACGCGCAGTACTACCTCGCCCGTCTCACACTGGCCAACGGGGGCGGCCGGTGTTCCCTCGCGGGCGGCTGGACCCTGTACTTCAACTCCGTGCGCCAGCCGGCCGCCGTCCTGTCCGGCGCGGCCGGGGACACCGCGCGTGCGCAGCTCGCCGCCCAGGGCCTGGCGGTCGCCCGGGCGGACCGGGCGCAGAGCGGCGACCTCTACGCCCTGACGCCCACGAGCGGGTTCGCACCGCTCAAGCCGGGCGAGCGCCGCAAGATCGACATGAACTTCGAGCTCTGGGCGATCCAGAAGACCGACGCGCCCGCGGGCTGGAGCATCTCCTTCGGCGGCGGGGCCGCCGAGTGGGTGCCCGCCAAGGCACTGCTGGATCCGGCCGATCCGAAGCAGACCAAGGCGTTCTCCGGCGACAACCGGCCCGTCCAGACCGCGGCGACGCGGTACGCCGACGACACCGCGCAGAAGGCGAACCTCAGCCTGCAGCAGCGGCTCGTCCCGCAGCCCCTGTCGGCCACCGCCGGCCGGGGCACGGTGACGATCAGCGGACGGACCGCGATCCGCCACTCGGCCGGGCTGTCCGGCGAGGCCGGCTACCTGCGGTCGGCGCTCCGCGACGTCGTCAAGGGCGGCGGCCGCGGCGACGGGGGCGGGACCGTGATCCGGCTGTCGGTGGACCCGAAGCTGGACGTCGACCACGACGGCAAGGCCGACACCGAGGGCTACACGCTGCGCGCGGCCGCCCACGGCGTGGACATCGTCGGCAAGGACGCGGCCGGCGTGCTCTACGGGGTGCAGACGCTGCGCCAGCTCATCCCCGTGTCCGCGTACGCGGCGGCGGCCCGCGGCGCCCGGCCGTCGCAGATCGCCGTGCCGCAGGCGACGATCGCCGACGCCCCGCTGTTCGGATACCGCGGCATGGGCATCGACGTCGCGCGGCACTTCGAGACCAGGCAGACGATCGAGAAGTTCCTCGATCTCATGTCGTACCTGAAGTTGAACCGGCTGCACTTCCACCTCACCGACGACGAGGGCTGGCGGCTGCAGATCCCCGGGCTCCCCGAGCTGACCGGCTTCGGCGCGCACCGTGGCCTGGACCTCGACCGGAACACGCAGCTGCACCAGGCCATGGGCTCGGGCAACGACCTCGGCGGCGGCGACGGCGTCACGGACAAGGCCCGCGACGCCACCGAGGCCAACCTGGGGCGCAGGCCCGCGTACCAGGGGTTCGAGCAGGACACGGTGAACTTCGTCGGCAAGGGCAGCGGCTACTACACGACGGCCGACTTCGTCGACATCCTGAAGTACGCGAACCGGCGGCACATCCAGGTCGTCCCGGAGTTCGACTTCCCGGCGCACGCGCGGGCCGCGGTGCAGTCGATGGAGCACCGCTACCAGCGGACCGGCGACGCGACGTACCGGCTGCTGGATCCGAAGGACACCTCGAACCACGTCAGCGTCCAGGGCTACACCGACAACCTCGCCAACCCGTGCCTGCCGAGCACCTACGCGTTCCTCGGCAAGGTCGCGACCGAGGTCAAGAAGCTGTACGCCGAGGCCGGCGCGCCGCTGAACACCTTCAACCTGGGCGGCGACGAGCCGCCGGGACCGAACCGCTGGCAGGGGTCGCCCGCCTGCAAGAGCAACCCGGAGACGGCCGGCAAGGACGACGCCGCGCTGATGAACTACTTCTTCACGAAGTGGAACCGGATCGCGCTGACGGTCGCGCCGACGACCGCCGGGTGGGAGGACGTCGTCCGCGACGACCCGCGGACGCTGAACCTCGACCACTTCATCGCGCTGCCCTGGCAGAACGTCTGGGGCTGGGGCCGGGAGGCCTGGGCGTACCACTTCGCGAACACCGGCCGGCAGGTGATCCTGGCGCACGCCACGAACCTGTACATGGACCTGGCCTACAACAAGGACCCGGACGAGCCCGGTTACTACTGGGCCAACTACGTGGACGAGAAGAGCACGTTCACCTACCAGCCGTACGACGTGTACGCGAGCGCGACGGAGGACCGCTGGGGCAACCCGATCCAGCCGAACCCGAGCTGGGAGAGGCTGACGCCCGAGGGCCGCAAGAACATCCTCGGGATGGAGGCGCAACTGTTCGCCGAGAACGGCAAGTCGGAGGGCCTGCGGGAGTACCAGGCGTTCCCCAAGCTCCTCGGCGTCGCCGAGCGGGCCTGGAACCGCCGCACGCCGGACACGGCGCAGATGCCGGCGGCGTGGGACGTCTTCTCGAACACCCTCGGGCAGGTCACCTTCCCGCTGCTGTCCTTCTACAAGCCGGTCGGACTGCCGGGCGTCGGCGTGAACTACCGCATCCCCCTGCCGGGCGGGCAGGTGCGCAACGGGATGCTCACCGCCAACGTCCGTAACCCGGGCATGGCGATCGAGTACTCCACCGACGGCACCTCCTGGCGGCCGTACCCCGGACCGGTGACGGCCGGCCCGACCGTGCTGCTGCGCACCCGCGCCGTCGACGGGCGTACGAGCCGGATCTCGCCGGTCGGCCTGACGGTGTGGCAGACCGGCACCGCCTACCCGGCGGGCGCGCTGGTGGACCATCAGGGGGAGATCTACCGGGCGACGCGCGCGAACACGTCGGCCGCTCCGGACACGTCCCCGTCCTCCTGGGCGCTGGTCCGGTAGAGCCGGATCGGTAGAGCCGGACCGGGAGCGGCAGGGACGGTCCCGTGGGATCGGCGGGGGGGGGGGGCGGCCGCCGGGGTGGTGGGGTGGGTGGCCGCGGCCGCCGACGCGGCGGCGCGGATCGGCGCCGCCGAGCTTCTCCCCTTCGTGACGTCCGCGATCCGCG
>NZ_JAMXMV010000025.1 GCF_024055715.1 Actinoallomurus soli | reverse complement strand
GTCTGGCTGATTGCGCTGGGCCGGTGGCGTGGCTGAGTCTGGCTGATTGCGCTGGGCCGGTGGCGTGGCTGAGTCTGGCTGATTGCGCTGGGCCGGTGGCGTGGCTGAGTCTGGCTGATTGCGCTGGACGGGCGGCGTGGCTGAGTCCGGCTGATTGCGCTGGGCCGGCGACGCGGCCCAGACCGGCTGACCCCGACGCGGCCGAGACCGGCTGACCCCGACGCGGCCGAGACCGGCTGACCCCGACGCGGCCGAACCCGGAGGTACCGGTCGCCCATCCGTCTCCGATCACCGAGCAACCCGCAACAGAGCCGAACACCCCCAGCAACGCCGAGCGGCCCCAGTTGCCGGGTGACCCAGGGAAGGAACCCGCGGTGATTCCGGAGAGCGCACAACTCGGTTCCGGCCCGACTCTGTCGCCGCCGTTGCCGTCTGGCTCGGGCATATCGAGCGCCGCAGTGTTAACGGTGGCGGCGAAGAGTCCACCGCGGCGGCGAAAAGCCCACGGCGACGGCTGACAGCGGAAACCCGGTGCGGGCGTGACGTTGCCACCGTTGTTGCCTTCTCGAAGCGGGCATACCGGGTGTCGCAGTGTTCATGCCGACGGCGAACATCCCACCGCGGCGGCGCAGAGTCCACGATGCAGGCAAGGTGTGCGGCGGCGCCGGTTCTCGGCAGGGAACACGGTGGCAGGGAGCACGGCGGTGGCAGGGTCTCCGGCGTCGCGGAGGATCAGTCCGCCTCGCTGCGGAAGGCCGCCGCCCGGGAGCGGGCGGCGGCCATCGCCTCGTGATAGCGCGTCTCCCAGTCCAGAGCATCCGCCGGAATCTCGGCGACGATCTGACGGCCCAGTTCCCGGCCGCCGACGACCTGCCGTACGAGCACGATCGTCACGCCGTCCCGTAGTTCCGTCGCGGACTCCCAACGCGGTGGCTCCTTCCGGCCGGGCCGGCTGGAGGCGGCGATGAGGAGGGCGAGAAGAACCGCGAGAACGAGTACGAGCGGGAGCACGAGGACGCGCATCGGGCCCTCCTACCGGGACGGTAGTGAAACGTGGTCGTTGCCCGGCGCGTACACCGTGATGCCCTTGGGCAGTGCCTTCAGCTTCTCGATGTCGGCGCACGTCGGGCACTTGTTGTAGCCCTCCTGCCGGGCGCGGTTGGCCTCCGCCTCAGCGCGGGCCTGTGCGACCTGCGCCTGCGACTCCGTGACCTTCGCGAACGCCGCCTGCGCGCTGTCCACTGCCTGCTGTACCTGTGCCGGCAGTGTGATGCGGGCCAGGTTGAAGTGCAGGTTCGTCAGGAAGGGGAGTCCGAGGGTCTGCTGCAGGTCCTGTTCGAGGCTCGTGTTGATGGCGTTCTGAACCTTGGCGATGTTGGCGTTGTTGCTCTGGACCTTCAACGCCGTCTGCTGCTGCTTGCCGCCGGAATTGTTCTGCACCAGGGCACAGGAGGAGACCAGCTCCGCGCAGCGGAAGCTGTTGATCTGGGTGCGCAGATCGTTCTCGATGACGGGGCGGACGATCTGGTCCAGGAACCCGGACCACCCCTCGTCGCCGTCGTAGGCGTACCGCGTCTTGCCGTCCGCGCCGGTGAACTTTCGAGTGCCGAACCTGTCGTCGAACTTCCGCAACGTCGCGTGGTCGAGGTTCAGGTTGAAGTAGAGCGTGCCCTCGATGCCCATGTTGACGCCGTCGCTGCTGGGCACCGTCACGACGTCGACGCCCGTACGATCCCCGCGTCCGGAGTCGGCGGTGATCGTGTAGAACCGCTGCTGCGCGGGGTACTTGTGGACGTGCGACCACCACCCGATCCAGGTCATCCCGGACCCGGGGTCGATGATCTGTCGGATCTTGTTGTTGTCGAGCATCCCGCCGTTGCGGATGACCGCCACATCACCTCCGGAGGTGCGCTCGAACGACCCGAAGAAGCCGTTCAGCGTCGGCACCGCGACGACCAGGAGCACCACCGCTGCGGCGATCGCCTTGCCACGGCTGATGCGTCCGGAGGGACGAGGGATCTTCTTGGAACCGGCCACCGACGCTCCTAGAAAGGTGCAAAACGGGATTGATCGCCTCTGAGACGCACCTCGGCAGAACCCGGTTCCGGTCCGAGTTGCCGCCGCTGTTGCCCGGATAAGCCGGGCACCACAGACCTCCCACCGCTATCGACGACGGCAGCGCGTCCGCGATGGCGGCGGAGTGTTCGCGATGGCGGCGGAGTGTTCGCGGCGATGGGGGAGTGTTCGCGGCGATGGGGGAGTGTTCGCGGCGATGGCGGAGGGTGCGGTGGCGGCGGAACGCCTGTCGTGACGGTGGAGCGTTCGCGGTGGCGGCGGCCAAGGGGAGTCGCGTCCCGCGCGGGTGAAAACCCGATGACACCACTATGCCTGAGCGTTCAATGTGGAGGGCGACGATGACAGGGAGGGTGGTATGACCGATCAGGCCTTCGATGCGGACGGGTTGTTCGACGACGACTATCTGCGCTTCTTCGCCGAGCCGCTGGAGGAGCGGGCGGACGTCGAGACCGACCTGATCTGGCGGCTGCTCGACCTGGAACCGGGCATGGAGGTGCTCGACCTCGGCTGCGGGCATGGCAGGATCACGGGCCGGCTGGCCGAGCGCGGCTGCCGGGTGACCGGCCTGGACGTCACGTCCGCCTTCCTCGAACGCGCCCGGCAGGACGCCGCCGCCCGCGGGGTGCCGGTCACCTATGTCGAAGGGGACATGCGGTCGCTGCCGTGGGGGCGGAGGTTCGACCGGGTGATCAGCTGGTTCACCGCGTTCGGCTACTTCGATGACGAGGACAACCGCCGGGTCCTTACCGAGGTGTCACGTGTCCTCTCACCGGGTGGCAGGTTCGCCGTCGAACTGAACAACCGGGACTGGATCATCCGAAACTTCCAGCCCGCCTCCGTCATCGAGCGGGACGGCGACCTGATGATCGACCAGCGCGCCGTGGACCCGGTGACCGGCCGCGTTGTCACCGAGCGCACGGTCGTCCGTCAGGGCCTGGTCCGCCGAATCCCGTTCTTCGTGCGCATGTTCACCTTCACCGAACTGCGCGACTGGCTGCTCGCCGCCGGCTTCCGTACCGTGACCGGTCACGGTGACGACGGCGGCCCGCTGATTCCTGACAGCCGCCGAATGATCGTCGTGGCGCGGACCTGACGGCCTTTCAGGCCGCGCGGTCGACGCGTGCGGTGCCGCGAACGAAGGCGCGGCGGATCCGGGCCGCGGACTCCTCCGGGTGTTCGGTGACCTGCCGCCAGGTGAGGCGTACGACGGTGAAGCCCATCTCCTCGAGCCGCTCCTGTTTGAGCTTCTCCGCCCGGAGTTTGCCTGGATCGGTGTACTTCGCCAGTCCGTCGGCCTCGGCGATGGTGCGCTGGTCGGACCAGAGGAAGTCGACCTCGGTGAAGATCTCGTCGTCCTCGCCGATCAGGACGCCGACCTCGGGTGGCGGCAGTCCCTGCTCGGCGAACATGACCCGCGTGACGGACTCAAGCGGGCTGCGCGCCCGGGGATCGGCGAAGTCGATGACGGCCCTGGCTCGGTCGATGCCCGGCCACCGTCCGCAGTCCTCGATGACGCGGAGGAGTGCCTCGCGGCCGGTCCGGCGGAGGAACAGCGCCGAGTCGGCCACCACGACACCGTCTCTGAACGGGAGCGTACGCGCCAGATCCACCACCGTACGCGCAGGGGCGGTCAGGGGCACCCCGCGCTCCCATCGCACGTGTCCGCGCGGCAGAGCCGAGCGTTCGACGTGTACCCCTCGGGATGCCCCCCGGCCCGGTGCTCCGGCCGGACGGGTCACGGTGACGACCTCGCGCGTGGGTTCCGGCGACTCGATGCCGTAGACCCTTGCGGCGGACCGGTGGCTTCCGACGGCATCGGACCGGCGGAACGACAGGATCACGGCCGCGACGTCGATGGCGTGGCGGCCGACGGCGTCGGAGGCGTTCCAGAGTGCCCTGGTCACGTACACGCCACGCCGCCGGGCGAGCCAGACGCCCGCCGCCAGCCGATTGCGGACGGCTCGCGCTCCGTACCCGGCGGCGAGCGCCTGCCGGCGGGTGAACACCCCGCCCTGCGCCGCGGCCAGCGCCATGAGTTCCTTTCGCATACCCGCAGCATCGCCATGGGGAGGAGAGCCGTGGGGCATCCGGCGCAAGTTTGTGGATGACCAACGAACGTTGTCGTCGTCAGTGACTCGCATACGCGGCGAATCGGGCAAGGCGCGGTCACAGTCGGCGGCAAGGTGTCACCCTGCGCCAACGGCATCGGGAGCGGGTCGACGGTGAAGGTGCCGGCGGAGAGCTCCGCCGCCAGGGCGGCTGCCGGCGGCAAGGTGTCCCTGGCGGCGGCAATGTGTCGCATGCCGGCGGCAACGTGTCCACGGCGAACGGGTGCCTAGAATCCGGCTTATGCGGCGGACGAGCAGCACGGTGGTGGTGGTCGCGGGGGAGGGCGCGGACAAGGTCGTGTCCGGGCTCGCCGCCCTGCACAACGTACGCGCCCTGGTCGCCGGCGACCGTGCGCCCGCCGAGGTGACCCGGGCGATCGCGGGCGCCGGAACGACGTACGTCGTGCACGACGCCGACCCGCTCGCCGACGTCCGCGACGCGTGGGTGGATTTCTTCGAACAGGCCGCTCCGCACGGGGGCCTGGAGGTGGCCATCGAGTCGGCGCTGGCCGGGCTGGCCGGCGAGCGGCTGCTGCTGCCGGACTACTACGTCGTCCTGGATCCCGAGGGGATGCCGCCGACCAGGCGTCACTGGTGGCTGGGGGTGCTGGCGGGTGCGGCGCCGAGCCGGGTCGTTCCGGCCGACACGTCCGTCGCCGCGGTCAGCGACGCCCTCGCGCACCTGGCGGCCGGCCGCTGGTGGCCCGCGGATCTCCCCGAGTGGCTGCGCGGACTGCCCAAGGTCGTGCCCGACCAGGTGGGCCTGCGGTATTCGTCGAGGGTTGAAAGCCCTGGGAGAACGACCTGACGAAACGGGTCAACGCGACAGTGCGCGGTCGGGCTCATCCCTCCTGTGGTCATTTCACATCCTCGTTGACGCGCGTCGTCTGCTGACCGATATGGGTCAAAAGTGGTGGTGGATCCGCAATCGGCCCTACGGTGATCTTCACGCGATCAGACGGGGGATCACATGTTTTCTCACTGGACGGCGAAAGCCGGCGGTGCGCTATTGCTCGGCGCCTGTATGACCATCGGATCCGTGACGGCGGCGGACGCGACCGCGCCGCGTCCGCCGGCCGCGGCGGCCGGGATCGAGGTCTACCGCGCGACCGACGCGCAGGCGCAGGCCGCGGAGGATTACTGGACGCCCGAAAGGATGCGCGCAGCCACTCCCATCGACGATACGTTCGCCGATCCCCGAAGCACGGCGACGACCAAACCCATGTCCGCTGCACTACCGAAGTCCAGGCTGCACCGCATGGGCAAGATCTTCTACCATTTCGGAGGGCACAGCTTCAGTTGCTCCGGCACGATCGTCACCAGTCACGGCCGGGATTCGATCCTCACCGCCGGGCACTGTCTGCGGCAGATAGGCGGGACGGAGGTCGGTAACCTCCTCACGGTGTTCGTTCCGGGATACGGAAGCGGACCGGACATGACTCCCTACGGCAAGTGGGGCGTACGTTCGTGGCACGTCCCAGGTCGGTGGATCGACCTGCTGGGGCGCTCGAACCCGAGTTACGACTACGGCGTCATCCAGGTGAAGCAGCACAAGAACGGCCGTATTCAGGACGTTCTCGGGGCGGACACCTACAAGCTGAGCGCCGGCTGGCAGAACGAGGTCTACCTCATCGGGTATCCGAGCAAGTACAACTACCCGGTTCTATGTCACGCGGTCACGTCGAAGAAGGACATCAAGGGCCACAAGTCGGCTTACAAATTCTTCTGCAACGACTACTCCGACGGAGTGAGTGGATCCGGCCTGCTCCTCGCGCACGGTGATAACTGGATCACCGGTGAAGGCACGATAATCGGCGTGCTCGGCGGCCATCACCAAGGCGGAGATCCGAAGAAGGACGGCGACGCGTCATTCGCCACTCGCCTCGACAAGGATTTCCAGAAATTCTGGCTGGCGAACTCGAAGTGACGTCATCCGCCCGTCACATGGCGATCGCTTCGTGGCGTGCCGTACCCTGGCGTCGTACCGAGCTCGACGGCGCCGGTCTCATGACCACCTGAACAGGATGGTGCACCAGTGAGCGGCACGCAGACGGACGCCACCGATCGCCACGTGAAGGACCCCACCTGGCTCCGCTGGCAGTGGGGAACGGCGGTCGCCGGCGCCGCGCTCTTCGCCGGCTCGTTCCTCATCCTGATCGCCGTGTTCGATCCGGGGACCGCTCGGCACGAGCTGCCCTATGACCTCGTGCGATTCGGCGCCGTCGGGCTGGTCGCCTTCTTCGTCTGGTTCTCCACGTGGTTCTTCTCGCCGGTGGTGGGAAGGCGTTCGATCAGACGGATGGTCCTCGGCGCCTCTCTGGCCGTGGTCGTGATCGGGTCGGTGTGGGTGATCACTCGGTTGTGATGCGCTCCGGCCCCGTCAGACAGGGGCGCAGGTCCCGGGGGCGCCTGACTCCGCCGAGGAAGCGGCAGAGGGCGGCGACGACCAGCCCGCACAGGGCGGCCAGCAGGTGGCCGAGGGCCCAGATCGTGTGGTTGGAGATCACCGGCCAGACCACGCCGACGGCGAGCGCCGTGATTCCGGTGACGAGCCACCAGCCGCGCATGAGGAGGACGGCCGCGACGCAGCCGGCCACCATGATGTAGCTCACCCCGACGTCGGTGGTGTGCGCGAGGCGGTGGGACGCCCGGCCCGCCTCGATCGCGTGGAGCTCGACCAGCGCGGTGAGCAGGGTGCCCAGAACGTGGCCGGAGAGGCCGATGACGATCATGCGGGGCGGTCCGTACCGCTGCTCGGCCCAGGCGACGACGGTGACGAACGCGAGGATGTACAGGGTGAGGCCCGCGCCGCGGTCCGCGACCCACATGGCGCTGTCGGCCAGCACCGCGAGCGGGGCGTGGTGGAGCCGGACGAGGTTGGTGCTGTTGACGCGGGTGAGCACGTCGATGAGGTGCGGCGGCGTCGTCCGCTGGACGAGGGTGAACGCGGTGAAGACCGCGACATAGGCGAACGTCGCCGGGGCCGACAGGACCCAGGCGTGCAGCCACCGGGTGTACGGCGACAGCCGGTCCACGGCCCGCCGTGCGCCGCTCCACAGCAGGCCGAGCCAGCACAGGACGTACCAGGCCAGCGCGAGGATCGTCACGGCCAGCAGGATCATCGGCGCGTCCTCCGAACGTCCGCCGGCCCGCCCGCGCGTTCCCCGGCGGTTCGCGGCGCGTGACCAGGGCCGGGGGCGGGAATCGGCGGCTGCCACATCGGCGACATGGCGCAACCCTGTCACGATCACCCCCGATGATCTGCTGCAATCACATATGTGTCATCAGCGTCCTACCGACTCGTCCGGCGCGCCGGTCCCACCCAGGCGCCGCCGCCGGTGCTCGACGAGCACCAGCGACGGGTCGTCGCGCACGCGGGCGGGCCGCTGCTCGTGCTGGCCGGGCCGGGCACCGGGAAGACGACGACGATCGTCGAGACGGTCGTCGACCGGATCGAGAACCGCGGCGTCGACCCGGAGCGGGTGCTGGTCCTGACGTTCGGCCGGAAGGCCGCGGGGGAGCTGCGGCAGCGCATCACCGGCCGGCTGCGGCGCACCACCCGGACGCCGCTGGCCCTGACCTTCCACTCGTACGCCTACGCGCTGCTGCGCCGCGAGGCGGTCTTGGACGGCGACGAGCCGCCCCGGCTGCTGTCCGGGCCGGAACACCTCCTCGAGGTCCGCCGCCTGGTCCACGGCGAGGTCGCGGACGGCGCGCGGGACTGGCCGTCGCGGCTGCATGAGACGCTGAAGACGCGGGGGTTCGCCGAGGAGCTGCGGGACTTCATCCTGCGGGCCGCCGAGCGCGGTCTCGGCCCCGCCGACCTGGTGACGCTGGGCCGTGGTCATCACCGTGACGACTGGTACGCCGCCGGCCGGTTCCTGAACCGGTACGAAGAGCGCTTCGACGTCGATCCGATCATCGCCTACGACTACGCGGAGCTGATCCGGGCCGCCGCCGGGCTGCTCACCGACGAGGACGTACGACGGCGCGAGCGCGCCGCGTACGACGTCGTCCTCGTCGACGAGTACCAGGACACCGACCCGGCGCAGGAGTACCTCCTCCAGCAGCTGGCCGGGGGCGGGCGGGACCTCATCGTCGTGGGCGACCCCGACCAGTCGATCTACGGGTTCCGCGGCGCGGACGTGCGCGGGATCCTGGAGTTCCCCGAACGGTTCCGCACGGTGACGGGCGAGGAGGCGCCGGTCGTCTCCCTGCGGACGTGCCGCCGGATGGGCCCGGCGATCCTGGAGGCGTCCCGCCGGATCGCCGCCCGGCTGCCGCTCGGCGCCCTCGCCGGGGAGCACCGCGACCTGCTCCCGGTCGAGGCGGCCGACGACGACGGCGCGGACGCGCGGGCGGTCCGGGTCGTCGAGGCCGACAGCGCGAACCAGGAGGCCGCGCTGGTCGCCGACGAGCTGCGCCGCGCCCACCTCCTGGAGAACGTCCCCTGGTCGCGGATGGCGGTGCTCGTACGGTCCGCGGTGCGGCAGGTGCCGCCGCTGCGCCGTGCGCTGTCCGCCGCCGGCGTGCCCGTCGTCGTGGCCGGTGACGAGGTGCCGCTGGTGAACGAGCCCGGCGCCCGGCCGTTCATCGTGCTGCTGCGGGCGGCGCTGCGGCCCGCGCTGCTCGACGAGGAGGCCGCCGAGGAGCTCGTGCTGGGCCCGCTGGGCGGCGCGGACCCGCTCGGCCTGCGCCGCCTCCGCCGCGCCCTGCGCGACCTGGCCACGCTGTCCGGGGACGACAAGGCCGACGGCCTGCTCGTACGGGCGCTGAACGACCCGCGCGAGCTGCTGCTGATCCACCCGAAGGTCCGTGAGCCCGCCGAGCGCGTCGCCGGGCTGATCTCCCTCGCCCGTGACACCGTGCGCGGCGGTGGCGGGGCCGAGGAGGTCCTGTGGGCGGTGTGGCAGGAGAGCGGCCTGGCCGACCGGCTCCTGGAACAGAGCGTGCGCGGCGGGGCACGGGGCGCGGCGGCCGACCGGGACCTCGACGCGGTGGTCGCGCTGTTCGACATGGCGGCGCGGTTCACCGACCGGCTGCCGCAGGCGGGCCCGGAGGTGTTCCTGGACGACCTGGCCTCGCAGGAGATCCCCGGCGACACCCTCGCCGAGCAGGCGCCCCAGGGCGAGGCGGTGCGGATCCTCACCGCGCACCGCTCCAAGGGCCTCGAATGGGACCTGGTCGTCGTCGCGGGTGTGCAGGAGGGCCTCTGGCCCGACCTGCGGCTGCGCGGCTCGCTGCTGGGCAGCGAGGAGCTGATCGAGGCCGCCACCGGCGTCGCCGACCCGGACAGCACCGGGGCGTCCCTCGCGGCGAAGATGCTGGAGGAGGAGCGGCGGCTGTTCTACGTCGCCGTGACGCGGGCCAAGAGGCGGCTCGTCGTGACCGCCGTCGGCGGGGAGGACGCCGAGGACCGGCCGTCGCGGTTCCTGCGCGAGCTGGTCCCCGACGACGCCGAGCACGCCCAGCTCGACGAGCGGACCCGGTGGCTGTCCCTGCGCGCCCTCGTCGCCGACCTGCGCTCCGCCGTCGCCGACCCGAAGACCCCCGTGTCCCTGCGCCGGGCCGCGGCCGGGCACCTGGCCCGGCTCGCCCGCGCCGGGGTCCAGGGCGCCGACCCGCGTGACTGGTACCCCCTGACGGAGCTGTCCGACCCCGGTCCGGCGTTCCGGGAGGACGAGCAGCTGGTGCTGTCGCCGTCGCAGGTGGACACGTTCGAGAAGTGCGGTCTGCGCTGGCTGCTCGCCTCCTGCGTGGGCGCGGAGGACGGCGGCGCGGGGGAGTTCGCGACGATGGGCCGGGTCATCCACGCGGTCGCCGAGCTCGTCGGCACCGACGAGGCGGTGAGCGACGCCGACATCGACAAGCGGCTCGACGAGATCTGGGACGACCTGGACTTCCGCAGCGCCTGGTACTCCGACAAGCAGCGCGAGCAGGCCCAGGAGATGATCGACAAGTTCCTGGCCTGGCACCGGCGCGCCGACGCCCGCGAGCTGGTCTCCATCGAGGAGCCGTTCAGCATCGACCTGGGCCGGGTCCTGATCCGGGGCCGGATCGACCGCGCCGAGCGCGACGGCGACGGCCGCGCCTGGATCGTCGACATCAAGACCTCGGGCACCAAGGTGCCCGAGGACGACCTCGCCCGCCACCCGCAGCTCGGCGTGTACCAGCTGGCCGTGATGCTGGGCGCGTTCGCGGAGAAGGGCCTGATCGAGCCGGGCGGCGCGGAGCTCGTCCAGGTCGGCAAGGCGTCCCTGACCGCGCGGGTACGCGTCCAGACCCAGCCGCCGCCGTCGGCCGACGAGGACCCCCAGTGGCCGCGTAAGCTGGTCGATCGCGTCGCGGAGGGCATGGCCAGCCCGGTGTTCGAGGCCCGCCGCGACGACAATCACTGCCGCACCTGCCCCGTACGCGGGTCGTGCCCGGCGCACGACGACGGCGGCCAGGTGGCGCCGTGACGTCCCCCGTGACGGGCGCGCGGTGACCGGCCCGTACGACGAGGGAACGCCGTGATCAGTCCGCAGGAGCTGGCGCAGCGGCTCGGCGTGCCCGAGCCGACGCCGGACCAGGCCGCCGTGATCGAGGCGCCGCTCGCCCCGATGGCGGTCATCGCGGGGGCGGGCTCCGGCAAGAGCGAGACCATGGCGGCCCGCGTCGTGTGGCTGGTCGCGAACGGCCTGATCCGGCCCGAGCGGGTGCTGGGCCTGACGTTCACCCGCAAGGCCGCGGCGGAGCTGGCCGACCGCGTACGCCGCCGGCTCGACCAGCTCCGCGAGCACGACGACCTCATCGACCCGGAGATCCTCGACGGCGAGCCGACGGTGTCGACGTACCACGCGTACGCCGCGCGGCTCTTCGGCGACCACGCGCTGCGGGCGGCGCTGGAGCCCACGATGCGGCTCGTCACCCCGGCGGTGGCCTGGCAGATCGCGGCGCGGGTCGTCGACGCGTACGACGGGCCGATGGACGCCGTCGACTGGGGGCCCGACACCGTCACCAAGGCCGTGATCGCGCTGTCGGGGGAGCTGTCGGAGCACCTGCGCACGCCCGAGGACGTGCGGAGGATCGGCGTCTGGCTGCACGAGCGGGTCGCCGAGGTGAAGAAGCCCACCAAGAAGCACCAGGGCCGCATCACCGACGCCCAGGCGACCCGCGAACAGCTGATGCCGCTGGTCGAGGCGTACCAGCGGGCCAAGGCCCGCCGGGAGGTCCTCGACCACGGCGACCAGATGGCGCTCGCGGCGCGGATCGCCGCCGAGCACCCGGAGGTCGGCCAGATCGAGCGCTCGCGCTACGCCGCCGTGCTCCTGGACGAGTACCAGGACACCAGCCACGCGCAGCTCGTTCTGCTGAAGTCGCTGTTCGGCGGCGGCCACCCGGTCACGGCCGTCGGCGACCCGTGCCAGTCGATCTACGGCTGGCGGGGCGCGAGCGCCGGGAACCTCCTCGGGTTCGTCCGCGACTTCCCGAACGGCGAACGACCCGCGCCGATGCGGCAGCTGTCGACCAGCTTCCGCAACGGCGAACGCGTCCTCGACGCGGCCGCCCGCATCCAGGGCGAGCTGCGCGAGGAGGCCAAGGACGTCCCCCGGCTGTGGCCCGGCGCCGCGCAGCAGGGCCGCGGGCGGGTCGAGTGCGGGCTGCTGGACACCGTGGAGGACGAGGCCGAGCGGCTCGCCGACCGCATCGTGCGCCTGCTGCGGCAGCCGAAGGACCTCGCGCCCGACGGGGAGCCCTGGGAGAAGACCAGCCGGTTCGGCCCCGGCCTGCAGCCGTCCGACGTCGCCGTCCTCGCCCGCAAGCGGGCGCAGTTCCCGCTGATCCGGGCGGCGCTGGAGGCGCGCGGCGTCCCGGTCGAGGTCGTCGGCCTGGGCGGGCTGCTCACCGTCCCGGAGGTGCAGGACGTCGTCGCGACCCTCCGGGTCGTGCACGACCCGACGGCGGGCGCCTCACTGGCCCGGCTGCTCACCGGGCCGCGCTGGCGCCTGGGCCCGCGTGACCTGGTCGCCCTCGGCCGCCGCGCCCGCGAACTCGCCCGCGAGGCGGCCCGCGACCTGCACCCCGACGCCGGCCCCGCCGCGGATCCGCACGAGACCGCATCCCTCGAAGATGCGGAGCCGGCGGGCGCCGACCCGCTCCGGCAGGTCGTCCAGGAGCTGAACGACGAGCACGGCAGCCTCGTCGACGCCCTCGACGATCTCGGCCCGGCGGAGAACTTCAACGCCGAGGGGTACGCCCGGCTCGAACGCCTCCGCGACGAGTTGCGCGTCCTGCGCCGCCACGTCGGCCTGCCGCTGCCCGACCTGGTGACGGAGGTCGAACGCACGCTCGGCCTGGACATCGAGGTCGCCTCCCGGCCCGGCCTGGACCCGGTGACGGCCCGCGCCGACCTGGACGCGTTCGTCGACGCGGCGGCGTCCTTCGCGGGCGACGCGGAGGACCCGACGCTGGGCGCGTTCCTCGCCTACCTCAAGGCCGCCGAGACGGAGGAGTTCGGCCTGGAGGCGGGCCGGGTCGGCGAGACGAACAGCGTCAAGCTGCTGACCGTGCACGCCGCCAAGGGCCTGGAGTGGGACGTCGTCGCCATCCCCGGCCTGGTCTGGAACCCGACCAGGAACGACACCCCGAACTCCGGTTCGGTCTTCCCCGCCAAACCGCAGAACTCCTCCCGCTGGACGGAGAACGCCCGCGCCCTGCCGTACCCGCTGCGCGGCGACCGCGCCGACCTGCCGCCGCTGAACGGCCTGCAGAAGGACGACGTCGAGACGTTCAACGCCGCGACGTCCGAACGCGACCTGCGCGAGGAGCGCCGCCTGGCGTACGTCGCGGTCACCCGGGCCCGGCACCTGCTCATCGCGACGGGGTACCGCTGGGGCACCGCGAGCCGCCCGCTGCAGCCGTCACCGTTCCTGGCGGAGATCCGGGAGGCGTGCGAGGCCGGCGCCGGCCAGGTCGGTTACTGGGCCGACGAGCCCCTGGGGGAGGAGAACCCGCTGCTCGCCGAGCAGGACACCGCGTCCTGGCCAGCCCTGCCCGAAGGCGAGCGGTACGACGCGGTCGCCGAGGGCGCCCGGATGGTCGAGGACGCCATGCAGGGCAGGCTCCGCCTCGGCTACCTCCCGCTGGCCCCGCGCGACCGCCGCCGGGCCGCCGCCTGGGCCCGCGACGTCGAGCTGCTCCTGGCCGAACGCGACCGCTCCCGCGGCGTCGACGGCCTGGCGGTCGACCTGCCCGCCCACCTGTCGGTGTCCTCACTGGTCACCCTGGCCCGCGACCCGGCGGCCCTGGCCCGCCAGATCCGCCGGCCGCTGCCCCGGCCCCCGGCGCCGTACGCCCGGCGCGGCACCGCGTTCCACCGCTGGCTGGAGTCCCGCTGGGGCCAGCAGCGGCTGCTCGACCTCGACGACCTCCCCGGCGCCTCCGACGAGGGCGCCGGCGGCGACGACGAGCTGGACACGCTGCGGGCCGCGTTCGAACGCAGCGCCTGGGCCGACCGCGAACCCCACGACGTCGAGGTGCCCTTCGAGACGACGATCGGCGACCGCCTGATCCGGGGCCGGATGGACGCGGTCTTCCGTACGGACGACGGGGGGTACGAGGTCGTCGACTGGAAGACCGGCCGTCCACCGACCGGCGACGAGGCGCGGGTGGTGTCGGTGCAGCTCGCCGCGTACCGCATCGCCTGGGCCGAGCTCGCCGGCGTCCCGGTCGAGCGGGTCAGCGCCGCGTTCCACTACGTCGCGGCGAACCGGACGATCCGCCCCGCCGACCTTCTCGACGCCGACGGCCTCGCCGCCCTGCTGGCGAAGATTCCCACGGCCTGACCCCGAGCGCGCCTCAGATGCCCTCCGCCTCGTCGAGGCGGCGGCGCAGCTCGTCGTCGAGTTCGAGGTCGGCCGCTCCCAGGACCTCGTCGAGCTGTTCGACCGAGCTGACGCCGACGACCGGGATGATCGGCGGGTCGCCGCCCATCAGCCAGGCCAGCACGACCTGGTTGGGCGTGGCGCCGATCGTGTCCGCGACCTCCCGCAGCGCGGCCCGCCGCGCCGGTGTCCCCGGGTGGTCGTACACCGCGTGCAGCGGCCGGTCCGTACGCGCGTAGGTGCCGCTGAGGAGCGGGCTGTAGGCCCACAGGCTCATGTCCGGCTCGCTGCGGACGTAGTCCAGGGTCCCGGCGTCGACGTTCCCGAACACGTGGTCGTCCGGGCGGATGACGTCGAGGCGCGGCCGCAGGTAGGAGTGGCGGAGCTGCAGGCAGGTGTAGCCGGGACGCCGCTGACTCCGCGCGACCGCCCGCGCCCGTTCGACCTTCCACAGGGCGAAGTTGCTGGCGCCGACGACGCCGACCGTGCCCTGCTCGACGAGCGACGCGAAGGCGTCCACCGTCTCCTCGATCGGCACCGTACGGTCCTCGACGTGCGCCCAGTACACGTCGACGTGGTCGGTGCCCAGCCGGCGGAGGCTGCCCTCGACCGCCGACCGGATCGCCGCGGCGGACAGCCCTTCGCCGCTCTCCCGCCAGGTCGTGCCCGGGACGGTCGGCTGCGCCCCCACCTTGGTGCTGATCACCACCTGGTCGCGCGCGCCGCGGTCGGCCAGCCAGCGGCCGAGCACCGCCTCGCTCTCCCCGCCGGCGCCGTTGTCCGCCCAGAAGGCGTAGTTGTCGGCGGTGTCGATGAGGGTGCCGCCGGCCTCGACGAAACGGTCGAGGATGGCGAACGCCGTCGCCTCGTCGGTCCGGGTGCCGAACCACATGGCACCGAGGCAGAGCGCGCTGACGGCCGTTCCGTCGGCAAGGGTCCGTTGCCGCATGATCGCGTCCTCTCGTGAAGGTGATCGGGGACGCGACACACTCTGCGATCTGGAGCGCGCTCCAGGTCAAGCCGGAGCGTTTCCTGGAGCTTGACCTGGAGTGCGCTCCAGGTGTGATCATCGGGGCGTGACGTTCTACTCACCGGCACAGACGGCCGAGAAGACCGGCTTCAGCATCGACACGCTCCGCTACTACGAGAAGATCGGCCTGCTCGACCGGATCGACCGCACGGCCGCGGGCCGGCGCCGCTTCAGCTCCGACGACCTGGGCTTCCTCGGCGTCCTGCGCTGCCTCCGCGACACCGGCATGCCGATCGCGGAGATGCGGCGCTACGCCGAGCTGGCCCGTGGCGGCGACGCGACGCTCGACGAGCGCATCGCCCTGCTGGAGGCGCACGACGAGCGCATCGACCGGCAGCTCGAGACGCTGCGCTCCCAGCGGGAGCACCTGCGCGGGAAGATCCAGTACTACCGCGACGTCGCCACCACCGCCTGACGCACGCCCACCCGCCACCCCGATGAGGGGGCGCGAAACGCGGCGTCCATCGGTGTCTGATCGCACACGTTACGTATCGCGCGTAATTGGCCGTATGTCGCCATCTAGCGGTTTCAGGGCAACCCGCCCCGGTATGCGGCCGTCCAACTCGCGTCCTCTACGACGGGAGACGGCGATGCGCCATCGGACACCGGCCCTGATCCTCGGCGCGGCACTGCTGCTCGGTGGATGCCGCACGACCGCGGCCGACGCCGGCGGGGCGGCCGCGCCCTCTGACCGGCCCAGCGTGTCCGCGACGCCGGCCGACTCGCCCTCCACGGTCCTCCCGCCCCCGCCGTCCCCGACGCCGAAGGACTCGTCCACGCCGACCGTACGGGCGGGCGCCCGGGGGATCCCCACGCACCGGACCCATGTGCCGAAGCCGCATCGGGTGCCGAGCCGGCCGAAGCGGCGCCCGGCGGCCCCGAAGCCGCCCGACCACCCGGCCGGCGCGACGGCGCGCTGCAACGACGGCACCTACTCGTACGCCGCCCACCACCAGGGCGCCTGCTCCCACCACGGCGGGGTGGCGGTCTTCTACCGCTGACCGCGACCGAGGCGGGGGAAGGCGTTGGCGTGACGCGGCCGGTGGCCGTCATGCTGCGGGCATGGGTCACGCGGAGGTGCTGCTCATCGGAGGACGCTCGGGCGTCGGCAAGACCACGGTGGGATGGGAGGTCTCGGCGCGGCTGCGCGCCGCGGCGGTCGCCCATGCCGTCATCGACGGGGACTTCATGGGGCAGGTGCACCCGGCGCCCGAAGACGACCCCGACCGGTCGCGGCTGACGGAGCGCAATCTGACCGCGGTGTGGGGCAATTTCGCCGCGCTCGGCCATCGCCGCCTCATCTACGTCAACACCGTGTGCGTGCTGCCGGAGACGGCGGGCATGTTCGAGCGCGCCATGGGGGCGGACGTGCGGATGATCCGGGTGCTGCTCACCGCCTCCGATGCCACGGCCGTCCGGCGTCTGACGGGCCGGGAACTCGGGTCCGAACTGGAGGAGGGCCTGACGGCGAGTTCCCACAAGGCGCGGCTGCTCGACGCGGGAGCGCCCCCGGACACCGTGCGGGTCACGACCGACGAGCGGTCGGTGATCGACATCGCGCGCGAGGTCGTGGCGGTGACCGGCTGGGCCGGCGGCGGCCGTACGGCCTCGGGTGGCCGATGTCGGCCGACCGAGCCGGAAGAGATGTGATTGATCACGTTAGGTAGCTATGGTCTCACTGTCCGCGTCATGACATCACACCCTCTCTGGAGGTTCCCGATGGATGCACGTCTGGATCGGATCAAGGCCGCGTTCAACGCGCTCGACACGGACGCGAACGGCTACCTGGAGGCGGACGACTTCGACCGGCTCGCGCACCGGATCACCCACGCCCTGGACGTGCCGGAGAGCTCGGCCAAGGCCCAGGCGCTCCGCACCGGCTGCCGGCGCTACTGGCAGGGCCTGGTCGGCGCCCTCGACCAGAACAACGACGGGAAGCTGACCTACGAGGAGTACGCCCGGTTCCACGAACCGGCCGGCTACGAGGTGAACGTCCGGCCGTACGCGGAGGCGCTGACGGGGATCTGCGACCGGGACGACGACGGCTTCGTCCAGCACGCCGACTTCGTGCGGGGAATGCGGGCCGTCGGATTCCCCGAGGAGAACGTCGAGGCGCTCTTCCAGGCGTTCGACCCCCACGGCACCGGCCGGGTCGCCGTCGGCGAGTGGCGCACGGCCATCGAGGAGTACTTCCTCGCCCGAGGCGGCCACGCCGTCGGGGACACGTTGGTCTGACGCACGCCGCGCGCGGTCGGCGTCGGGCCGATGCCCGAGGCGGATATCGGCCCGACGCGCGTACCGGCCGTCATCTCGCGGCTCGGGGGCGAGCCGGCCGCGCGGATGACCCGGAGAGGAGCACTCATGGCCGACATCACCGGTGTGGAGGAGGGCGTCGGGCTGACCGCCCTCATGGTCGCCGCGGCGCGGGCGATCGAGACGCACCGCCACGACACGCTGGCGCAGGACGTCTACGCCGAGCACTTCGTGCGCGCGGCCCGGGCGTCCGCGGACTGGCCGGTGCGCCCGCGGCAGGTCCCGGACGGCGAGGCCGATCCCCTGTGGGGCCGGCTGGGGCGCTACTTCGGCCTCCGGACGCGGGTCTTCGACGACTTCGTCCTGCGGCGGACCGGCGCGGGGATCCGGCAGGTGGTGCTGCTCGGGGCCGGCCTCGACACGCGGGCGTACCGGCTGGACTGGCCGCCCGGCTGCAGGATCTTCGAGATCGACCAGAGGGGCGTCCTCGCGTTCAAGGCCCGTGTGCTCGACGGGCTGGGCGCCGTGCCGAAGACCGAGCGCGTCGCGATCGCGTGCGACCTGCGCCTCGAATGGACCGCGGCGCTGACCGGCGCGGGCTTCGACCCGGCCGCACCGACCGCGTGGTTCGCCGAGGGACTGCTGCTCTACCTGCCCGACGCCGCCGAGCGTGCTCTCATCGCGGCGGTGGACGCGCTGAGCGCGCCCGGAAGCGCCCTGGCCTACGAGGTCAAGCTCGGCCCCGAGTCGACGGCCGTCCGCGAGAGCCCGATCTACTCGGTGGCCGAACGGACCGGCATCGACCTCCTCGCCCTGTTCGCCCGGGGGCCACGGCCCGACTCCGCCGCGGACCTGACCGCCCGGGGCTGGCGCACGTCGGTCCACACCGCGTTCGACTTCACCCGTGAATACGGGCGCGGCCCGCTTCCCGAGCCCGAGCGCCCCGACGCGCTGGCCGCCAACCGCTGGGGATTCGCGACCAGACCTTGATCATCCTGCCTGCCAAGGCGGTCCCCGGTGGCGCCTTGAGCGGAGTGGCCGACGAGGGCAGCGTCACCGATCGCGGGTTCTGGGTGTTGCTTCCCGGTCTCGCGCCGGGCCGACATCGCCTGGTGATCAGCGCACAGGCCGAGGTGCCCGGGCCTTCGCGCGTCGAGTGGACCCTCACCGCGTCGTAGTGAAACCCGCCGCGGCCGGCGCCCTCGACCGGCCACGACCAAGGCAGCCAAGGCGGCAGCGAGTTCACTAGTTGTGCCGATCACTAAGTTGACTTGTTGCACTTTTCTACTCGGTCTGCTTCTCTAGGGGTTGTGAGGCACCCGAGCGGCGCACCTTTCTCGGCGTCATGCGGCCTGCTCGCTCGAAGCCCCCCTCTCCTCGATCGGAAGGAACGACCATGAAATCCCCGGCACCCGCCCACGCCAGGATCAGCGTCATCGGCGCCGGGCCCGGCGGGCTGACCTGCGCCCGCATCCTCCAGCAGCGCGGCCTGGCGGTCACCGTCTACGACCGCGACCCTGGTCCCGACGCGCGCGACCAGGGCGGCACCCTCGACCTGCACGCCGACAACGGCCAGCTCGCCCTGCGCGAAGCCGGCCTGCTCGACGAGTTCTTCAGGCTGGCCCGTCCCGAGGGACAGGAGATGCGCCAGATCGACCCGACCGGCACGATCAGGTCCCACGACGTCCCGGAGGCCGACGAGCTCTTCAAGCCGGAGATCGACCGCGGCCTGCTGCGCGACCTGCTGCTCGGTTCCCTCGAACCGGGAACCGTGCACTGGGGCCGCGCCCTCGACACGATCAGCGGACCCGCCGACGGGCCGCGCCGGTTGCACTTCGCCGACGGCACGACCGTCGAGACCGATCTGGTCATCGGCGCCGACGGCGCCTTCTCCCGGGCACGCCCGGCCGTGTCTTCCGCCGTCCCCGAGTACACCGGGGTGAGCTTCCTGGAGGCATGGTTCTCCGACGTGGACAACCGGCACGCCGACATCGCCGAACTGGTCGGCCAGGGCAGCGCCGCCGCGGCCGACGGTGTTCGCGGCCTGTTCGCCCAGCGCAACGGCGGGAACCACATCCGCGTCTACCTCATCCGGCGGGTCCCGGTCGGCTGGATGACCGCACGCGGCCTGGCCGCCGATGACACCGACGGCATCCGCGCGCTGCTGCTCGACGAGTACGCCGGCTGGTCGCCCCGCATGCGCCAAATGATCACCGACAACGACGGTCCGTACGTCGACCGCCCGATCTTCGCCCTGCCGGTCCCGCACGCCTGGGAGCACAACCCCACGGTGACCCTGCTCGGCGACGCCGCCCACCTCATGCCCCCGCTCGGCGTCGGCGTCAACCTCGCCATGCTCGACGCCAGTGACCTCGCCCTCGCCCTCGCGAACGCGGCCACCGTCGACGACGCCATCCGCACGTACGAGAAGACCATGCTCCCCCGCTCGATCGAGACGGCCGAGATCCTCCAAGGCGGCACCGAGCACCTGCTGGCCGCCGACGTACCCGACTTCGGCGACGACGGCCGGCCCTGAGCGCCCGTCCCGCGAGAATCCTCCACTGACCGATCCGACCCTCCGGCGGGGCCGGGCCGGCGGGCTAATCCATGTCGGCCTGCCAGAGATCGGGGCCGAAGACCTCGTAGTGGATGTCGTCGGGGACGACGCCCCGCGTGAGGAGCGAACTCCGCAGCGCGCGCATGAACGGCAGCGGGCCGCACAGGTAGTAGATCGCGTTGTGCGGCAGGTCGACCGCCGAGAGGTCCATGGTCCCGTCGAAGACCCCGTTCACCGGTTCGATGCTGTGAGCGCCCTTCTCGTACCAGACGTACAGCTCGGCGTGCGGCAGTTCGACGATGTCATTCACCACTTGGCGGCGCAGAGGGAACGTGGCCTCCTCCAGGTCGGCGTGGAGCATCGTGATGGGCAGCCTGGACTCGGCCTTCTCGAGGTGGGAGAGCATCCCGGCCATCGGGATGATCCCGATCCCCGCCGAGGCGAAGATCACCGGCCGTCCGGAGTCGTCGAGCACGACGTTCCCGTACGGGAGGGACAGCGTCAGGACGTCGCCCACACTCACCGAATCGTGCAGCAGCGTCGACATCTCACCGGCCGGCCTGCCGTCGGCGGCCTGGACCCGCTTCACCGAGAACTGGCGATGGCATCCGTCGTCGGCCCTCGTCAGGCTGTACTGGCGGGGCTGGAGGATCCCGTCCGGCATCCGCATCCGCACCGTGACGTACTGGCCGGGGAGTGAGGTCTTCACCAGGCGGTCGTCGATCCGCTTGACCACGAAGGTGACGACGTCCCGGGTCTCCCGGAACTTCTTCTCGACCTCCCAGGAACGCCACACGGTCTCGGGCGTGACCCCCCGCGCGCCGTACAGGCCGCGCTCCTCGTGGATGAGGCTGTGGGCCATGAGCCAGTAGACCTCGTTCCAGGCCGCGGCGACCTCCGGGGTGACGGCCTCGCCGAGGACGTCGGCGATCGCCCACATCAGGTGATCGTTGACGATCTGGTACTGAGCGGGGCGGATGCCGAGGGAGGCGTGCTTGTGCGCGATCCGGGAGAGCAGGTGCTCCGGTGTCCGCTCCGGCGTCTCCAGCAGTCTGGTGGCGTACGCCGCGACCGAACCGGCCAGTGCCCGCTGCTGCTCCCCGCTGGCCTGGTTCCCCCGGTTGAAGGTGCCGTCCAGGAGTTCGGGATGCACCCTGAACATGTGCTCGTAGAAGCGCTGGGCGATCTCACCGATGTGCTCGGCGACCACCGGGAGCGTCGCCGCGATGATGGGCCGCGAGCGTTCTGAGAGCATGACCGGCTCCCTCGACGGGATCTGGTGCCGTGCGGACCGTCGGGCAGCGCCGACGGCCGCCGTTCCGGGCGTCCAGGCAGTGGCTGGACCCGCGCCGTCTCTCTGTCGACCCTAACCGAAAGGGTGGCTCACCAGCGGATTCCCCCGGTCGGCCGAGAGCCGGACCCCTCGCGGCGTGCGTAATAGGCGAGTGGGCGACCTTCGGAGGTCGCCCACTCGTCGTCGTTCTCAGCCCTTCGCGATGGGCTCTGGCCGGACACACCCTCGGGTGCGGGCCGGACCATCGGGCAAGCGGTTCAGGATGCGGTGCAGGTGGGGGTGAGGGAGGACGCGTTGCCGGTGGCGGTGAAGCCGACCTGCGCGGAGGCCCCCGCTGCGAGGTTGCCGTTCCACGACACGTTGGTGACGGTGGCGGTGGATCCGCTGGTGGTCAGCGTGCCGTTCCAGAGCTGGTTGATCGAGACGCCGCTGGGCAGCGAGAAGGTCAGCTTCCAGCTCTTGATCGCCGAGCTTCCGGCGGTGACGGATATCTGGCCTTGGAAGCCGCCCTGCCAGGAGCTCGTCGTCTGGTAGGCCGCCGTGCAGGCGCCGCCACCCGTCGGCGGGGTGGGGGTCGGCGTGGGCGTGGGCGTCGGAGTGGGCGAGTCCGGCGGGTTGGGGGCCGAGCCGGCGAGGTTGTAGGCGAGGTCGGGAACGAAGTTCCCGGCCGGGTAGACGCATCCGTCGGCTTCGCCCGGCGGTTTGATCCACAGGTAGCCGTCGATGTTCTGGTCGCCGGTGTTCAGGGTCGGGTAGTTGCCGATGCGGTGGTCGGTGTTGTCATCGCCGCACCAATCGCCCTGCGCGCCGACGGAACCCCCGTTACGGCTGGTGTCGATGATCTGGTGCTTGCCGGAAATGCCCTGGGACTGCAGGTAGGAGATGATCGACCGGCCGTACGCCGCCTCGTTCGACAGCGGCTGGAAGTTCGACACGTTGGTGAAGAAGCCGTCGGCGTACTGGACGCCCGCGGCCTTCAGGCGGCTTCCCTGCTCGCTGGCGGAGTTCCACGCCGAGTGGCCGCCGTCGAGATAGACCTTGGCGTTCGCGTCGGCCCTCTTGATCGTCTGTACGGCCTGGGAGATCGCCTGGTCGCGAGCCGCGACATCGGAGCCGCTCAGGCAGGTCTGCAGGGCGAGCGCGTCGGTCTCCAGAGTGATGATGACCGTCCGGCCGCCGAGGCCCTGGGCGAAGCCTGCGATCCACTGCTGGTACTGGGTGAAGTCGGGCGCGCCACCGGCGCTCGCGCCGCCGCAGTCGCGGTTGGGGATCTCGTACACCGAGAGCACGGGGATCTGGTTCGCGGAGCTCGCGGCGTTGACCACGCCGGAGACCTCGGAGGTCACCGTGCTGGGATTGAACGCCGACAGCCAGTGGGCCTGCGACTGGCTGGCGATCTTGTCACGGATGACGGGGGTACGCGCGTCGTTGGGGTTGGCCTCGACCCAACGGACGACCTGCGTGGTCGGGTCGCGGTAAAGGGTGCCGGACAACGTGCCGGCCCGGGCGCTTCCGGTGACCAGAGTGGCCGTGACGGCCGCGCAGGCGACGGCCGTCGTGGCGATGGCCGCCTTCCAGCGGCCGTCACGCCAAGGGTGATCGCGCATTACCCGTCCTTTCCGTGAAGGAACTCCGATGTGCAACCGCGTCGATACCGGAAGGGGGCGGAGGATCCCCGATCACGCCGGCGGATCGAGGTGCGTGTGCCGGTCATCGTGGAGACGGCGTCGGCGGAGCGTCAACCGAGTCGGATTCGCGCCGGAGTTCACGCAGGTCAGCGCCTGCCAGGACCGTGAAGCTTTCATCGCAGAGCCGGGAACGGACGTTCGCTCGCGCTCCGCCGCCGGGCGGGGAGGACGGTGTGATCGGGGTGGGGGTTCAGGAGCCGGCGGGCTGCGGCGGCGTGGTGTAGGCGGCGGTCGTCCGGTCGGCGGCGGCGCGGGCCCAGGTCTCGTCGGCGCCGGCCGCGAGGTTCGCCTCGCACCAGCGCTCGCTGCTGAGCGTCCAGAACCGCCGGCCCTCCTCGGACCGGGCCCAGGCCATGGCCTGGGCCGGGTCGATGGCGCCGGGATCGGAGGTGAGGTGGCCGGCCAGGCCCAGCAGGGCCCCGTCCCAGCCGACCCCCACCGCCCCCGGTCCGAACTGATCCCAGTGGTCGTCGACGTGCGTGATGTGCTCGAGCTCGAAGCGCGTGCTGTTCCCGGACTCGGCGGTCAGCCGGACCTCGATCCAGCTCACCTGCCCGGCGAACTCCCACGTCGCCGCGAACTCATTCGGCGGATCGCAGCGCTCGATCGTGCCGCCGGCGTTCCCCTCGAGCTGGTACCGGCCGCCGAGGCGCAGGTCGCCCGAGACGGGCAGGAACCAGCGTGGGATGCGCTCGGGGTCGGTGCAGGCGTCCCAGACGTCCTCGATCGGGGCGGCGTAGGTCTGGGCGATGGTGACGGTGCGCGCCTCGCCCGCCTCCATCGTGCGGCTGCCGACCTTCCGGCGGACCGCGTTGATCTGGTGGGTGACGTCCATCAGGGTTTCCCTTCTTCCGGGTGGGGCCCGTCATCGGTCCGGCGGCGGCGCTCGCGCCTGCCACGGGCGAGCTCCGTCGCCAGGGCTTCGAGGGGCGGCGTCCAGTAGCGCCGGAACCGGTCGAGCCAGGCGTCGACCTCCTGGAGGGGGCCGGAGTTCACCGCGTAGAGGCGCCGGGCGCCGTCCGGGCGCACCGTGGCGAAGCCGGAGTCGCGCAGCACCTTCAGGTGCTGGGAGACCGCCGGCTGGGAGATGCCGAACTCCGCACGGATCACGGCACAGACCGCGCCGGAGGTCATCTCCCCGTCGGCGAGGAGCTCGAGGATCCTGCGGCGAACGGGATCCCCGAGCACATCGAATGCGTGCACGCCGGGGAAAATATCAGTGCACCCTTATATAAGTCCAGCCCGATTAGGTGACTCGACGCCGTGTCCCGGCGAGGGCGCGGGCGGCGTATCCCCGGTTGACGCGGGTCTGCTCCCGGAAGGCGTCGGGGAGCTCCGGCATGGCCAGCAGCCGGTCGCACGCCTCCAGCGAGCCCCGCACGTCACCGACCCAGTACGCGGCGATGGAGTACTCGAACAGCAGCCCCCAGCGGTACACCCACGGCTGGACGAACAGCCAGTCGTCGGGCTCGCGGCGGTTCAGGCCGGCGCGGGCGAACGCGTACGCGGCCTGGTGGCGATCCATCTGGCGGAGGCGCGAGGCCAGTTCGTAACACGCCTCCAGCCGCCCCGGCCGGAACTCCCACGCGCGCACGAGGGCGTCCATGGCCCCGGGCCAGTCACCGGTCTCGGCCCGGAGGATCCCGGCCTGGAGCAGGGAGTAATAGACCTCCTCCGGCCAGTCGTTCATCGCGGCGCGCCGTTCGTAGAGGTCCAGTGCCGCTCGTGCGTCGCCCATGTCGCGCATCGTCTGCGCGAGGTAGAAGACCGCGCGGGAATTGCCGGGATCGCGGTCGAGTTCCGCGCGGAGGAGGCGCGCGTCCCGCTCGAACTTGTCGCCGCGCGAGCCGCCGTCGGCGAAATGGTCGATGATGAGGGCGTCGAGGTTGACCGCGTTATCCCGATCGTCGGTGGTCAGGTACTCATGCGTCGACCCCACGTAATACCACTTGATGTCACCTCTGACGAGACGCTTGATGCGGTATTCCAGCTCGCCGGAGTGACGCAACATATAGGAATCAGCGGTCAATTCCGGAAGGTCGCCGTCACGCCGTACGACCATGTCCGCGTCGATGAGGAGGAGATAGTCGGCCTTGCCGTACGCCTGCTGGATGTTCAGCGTGCGATTGTGCCCGAAGTCGACCCAGTCCTCCTGGAGCAGTTCACCGGGAACCCCGTCGAGCGTCTCGCGGATCAGTCCCTGTGTCCCGTCGGTGGACCCGGTGTCGGAGATGACCCAATGGTCGATGAGGTCGCGTACGGAACGAAGGCAGCGCTCGATGACCTTCGCCTCGTCTTTTACGATCATGCACAGGCATATCGACTGCATACCGCCCCCTGAAGCGACAACCGCCGTCGGATGTCGGGGGGCTCGATATCCTCCGAGGATATCTCCGCCGCGATCAAAGGTCGACGTAGGCGAAGGCCGGTTTCGGGTGCATCAGGAAATCGTGGTGGGAGATGTTCCAGGCGTACGCGCCGGCCAGGGCGAAGGCCACCACGTCGCCGACGGCGAGCCGGTCCACCGGCACCTGCCGGGCGAACACGTCCTTCGGCGTGCACAACTGCCCGACGAGCGTCACCGGGCCGCTCGCGACCGGCCCGCCGCGCGCGGGGCCGCCCTCCGCGGGCAGCACCGTGAACGGCTGGTCGTGGCCCTTCGTCACCGGGGTCCGCAGGTGATGGGTGCCGCCGCGCAGCACGGCGTACCACTCGCCGTGGGACCGCTTCACGTCCAGCACGTCCGTGACGTACCACCCGCAGTAGGCGGTCAGCGCGCGGCCGGGTTCGATCCGCAGGGTCTCCTCGGCCCGGCGCAGCGACGCCAGCCCCGCCCCGTACGCCGCCCAGTCGAAACGGGCGTCGGGGGCGCGGTAGTCGACGGCCATGCCACCGCCCAGGGTCACCTCCTTCGGCCCCTCCATCCAGGTCCGCGCCCACCCGAGGACCTGGGCGGCGACCTCCAGCAGCGGCGCGGCCGCCAGCCCGGACGCCAGGTGCGCGTGCAGGCCGCGCAGCCGTACCCAGGGCGCCCGCTCCAGGAGGTCCAGGCAGGTGCCGAGGGCTTCGGGGTCCATGCCGAAGGGGCCGCTCATCCGCAGGGCGGCACCGCTGATCGCGACCGGCAGGTTGATCCGCAGCAGCACGTCCGTCTCCCGGCGCAGCGCGGCGAGACGCAGCAGCTCCTGCGGGCTCTCCACGTGCAGCCGGTGGACCGGCGGGCGGCCGCCGACGGCCGCCGCCAGCTCCTCGTCCGTCTTGCCCGGCCCGCCGAACGCCGTACGGACGCCGGGCAGGGTCGCGCGTACGTGGGCGAGTTCGCCGCCGGAGGAGACCTCGACCCCGTCGACGTACGGAGCGAGCGCGGCCAGCAGGCGCGGGTCGGGGTTGGCCTTCGCCGCGTAGTAGAGCTCCACCGGGGTCGCGGCCCGGACGGACGCGGCGTGTGCCCGCAGCCCGGCGAGGTCGTAGACGTAGGCGGGCAGCGGCGCCGACAGAGCGCGTTCCCGCACCCCTTCCGGGAGCGACGCCGGCGCGGCGCGTTCCGCCCCCTCCCCCGGCGCGGCGTGTCCCCGCCCTTCCCCAGGCGCGGCGTGTCCCCGCCCTTCCCGAGGCGCGGCGTGTTCCGCCCTTTGCCCCGGCACGTCGTGTTCCCGCCCTTCCCCCCGAACGGCGTCCTCCGGTTCTCCCTCGGGAGGCCGGCCGGTCACGCGAGGTCCTCGGCGAGCGGGTTGGGCACCGGGACGTAGGCCGCCTGCCGGTCGGGGTCGCGGGCCCACCGGGTGCGCAGGTTCGCCTTGGCGGGCAGCGGAACCCCGGCCAGCAGGGCCCGCAGCCGCGCGGCGCCGTCCGTGTCCGCCGGCGTGTCCCCGGCGCAGCGGACCACGTGCCGCCGGACGACGCGCCACAGCGCGGGCTCCATCGACGGGTGGTGGTCGGCGAGGGTGGCGGCGACCTCGGCCAGGTGGTTGACGAACAGGCAGTAGACGACGCGGTTCCAGCCGCGCTCCGGGTCGTACGTGAGGGCGCTCGCGACGGGGCCGGGCAGGTCGGCGAGGAACGACTCCCACGGCCGGTGCAGCAGCTTGGTGCCCTCCAGGTCGCGGAACACCGCCCGCACCGGCGTGCCCTCGTCGTCGACCGCGATGAGGACGTTCTGCAGGTGCGGTTCGAGGACGACGCCGTGCCGCAGGTAGGCGTGCAGGACCGGCGGCACCACGTGCCCCACGTAGGCGTCCCACCAGGCCAGCACCCGCTCGGGCGCGGCGCCGTCGCCGAGGAGCCGGGACACGGCGGCCGGGCCGGCGCCGTCCGGGTCGGCGATGGCGGCGGCCAGCAGGGGAGTGCCGGGCAGGCCGCGGACGCCCTCGCGGACGATGACCCCGAGACCCTCGCGCAGGCGCGTGCCGCCGACGGACACCGTCCGGTAGCCGGGCTCGGCGAGCAGCGCGCAGGCGAGTTCGTCGAACACCGGCCGCAGCGCCCGCGTCAGCGCGACCGCGCCGGACAGCTCGTACCAGGCGTTCTTGCGCACGCAGTTGGTGATGCGGACGTCGAGGCTGAACTTCAGGAACGCGTCCGGCACGTACACGGTGCGGACGGAGGACGTCGGAACGGCCTCCGGGCCGTACGGTCCGAGGTCGACGATGGCGTCGGACTCCGGGCGGAGCAGGTCCAGCTGCCACGGATGCGCGGGCAGGACGCGGTAGCCGTCGCGGACGGGCGGGCCGAGCCGGTCCAGGACGGAGACGTCGCCCTCCTCGACGACCGCGTCCGCCCGGACGGCCAGCCAGCGCAGCGGGAAGCGGGCGCCGAGCTCCGGGGCGTACGCGGGCCAGTCGGCGCCCTGCCGGGCCTTGGGGGAGGGATGGAACCGGTGCCCCGCGACCAGCGACTGCTCGGACGCCAGGAACGGGTCCGCGTCACCCGCCCGGCGCCGCCGGCCGATCAGCTCCATGGCGTCGCGGCTGGCCGCCACCTGCGCGGCGAACTCCGGGTTCACCGTCCCCGTCGTCAGCTCCAGCTCGCCGGCGATCAGGTCGGCGAGGCGCCGCCAGTCCACGGCCGTCCAGCCGCCGCGGCGTTCCTCGATCGGCCCGGCCAGCCGGGGGCTCATCAGCGGCGGACGGCGCAGGCGGGCGCGCAGCGTGACGCCGACGCGCGGCAGCCGGGCCATGAGGTGCCCGTCGGCGACCCGTACCTGCTGCTCGGGCGCGCACAGCTCGCGTACCGCGCAGTTCAGCAGGGCGAGGGCCGTGGCCGCGTCCGGGTCGACCCGGCCTCCGGCGACGGGGGCGCGGGACCTCACGTGACCGACCTCGGGAGGGGGCTCGGTCCGGGCGAGGGATGTCACGTGGTCGACCTCTTGAGGTAGTTCGGGCCGGGCGGGCCGTAATGCTTGTTGATGTCCTGGGCGCCGGTGCGCTGCTTGTCGACCAGCGTCCCGGCGGTGACCATGGCCTTGACGGGCAGCCGGTCGGCGTCGAGGGTGCGCGCCCGCAGGAACCCGTCGTCGTACGCGCCGAGCGCGACGTCGAGCCGGTCGCGGACGAGGCCCAGTCCCGTGTCCAGGTCGAGGAGCCCGCGTTCGGCGAGCCCGAAGGCGAGCGCCCCGGCGCACAGGTGCACCGTGATCGTGACGAACACCCGCGCCAGGGCCTCCGGGTCGGTCGTGACGAGGCGCGGGTCGGCGAACTCCGCGGCGTCCGGCGCCCGGCCGAGCGCGCGGGCGAGCCGTCCCAGGTCGATCAGCGCCCCGTCGTTGTCCTTGATCATCAGGCGCGGCGGGTCGCCGGGCACGATCGAGACGTTCTGCTGGTGGGCCTCCAGCGCGATGCCGTAGCGCGCGGCGAGCAGGACGTTCCAGTCGAACAGCACGGCGAGGTACGCCCCGAAGAACGCCGCGACGTCGTCGGTCAGCTCCTCGATGACGTACGGCCCCTCCGGCGTCCGCGCGAGCAGCGCCGCGACCGGGACGCCGTCGGCCGGCAGCCGGCGCACGAGGTACCCGAGCAGCGGGTCGTCCGCGTGGCCGTACGTCTGCTCATCGGCGAGCAGCACCGGGACGCGCTCCCGTTCGACGATCGCGCGCAGCAGGCGCTCGACGAGCGCGCCGTCGGAGAGCGTGCCGGGGACGATCACCCTGCGGTTGCGCAGGCCGAGCGTGCTGGTCGGCAGCGGGAGCTTCAGGTGCTCGCGGGCGTCGATCGCGACCGTCCGCATCGACAGCGTCGGCCGTACGGTCACGGCCGGGCCGGGCACGGTGGGGACCAGGCGTGCGGTCAGCGGATGCACGGGGAACACGTCGTGCCCGGCGGGCAGCCCGAGGCCGCCCGGGTCGGGCCACCAGGCGGGGCGGTCGCCGCGGCGGTGGGATCCGCGCACGCCGGTCCACGCGAGCGGGAACGACGGCCCGAACTCGGGCGCGTACGCCAGCAGGTCCCGCTCGTCCAGGCCCAGGCGGCACCGCGCGGTCGGATAGACGGGGTGGTCCAGCGCGGCGGCGAGGGCGTCGTACCGGGTGAGACCGGACGGCCGCGGGCGTACCGCCTCATGGAGGCGCAGCGCGCGCAGCGTCTCCCGGCACTCGCGGTCGAACGCCGCGACGGCGTCACGCGGGTCGGCCAGCGCCCGTACGACGCCGAGCACCTCCTCCAGCCCGACGGCGTCCGCCACGACCCGCTCGGCGAGGAACCCCGGGTACCGTCCCCACCCGCCGTCCCGTGACGTGAGCCCCACGACCCGGCCGCCGGGCAGGGTCAGCCGGTCGCCGTCGACGTGGCGGGACAGCCCGCCGTAGTCCTCGCGCAGCAGGGCGTCCAGGACCCGCGCGGCGAGGTACGCCTCGTCCAGCCGCGGGGAGGCGAGGGCCGGCCCGCGGCTCACGGGGTGATCTCCCAGCGGTTCCGCGCGCGGAAGCGCCGGATCGCGGCGTCGACGCGGGCCGCGTCCGGTCCGATGGCGCGGATGGTGCCCAGGTAGTCGCGGTTCGTCCGGGTGAGGGCGATGACGTCCCCAGTCGAGCGGACCGGCCAGTAGGCGACCCGGACGCCCTCGTCCGTGTACTCGTGGCGCTCCGGCGCGGCGGTCAGCGTGCCGGAGCGGTCGGCGAGCACCGAGTCGACCGCCGCGTGGCCGGTGGCGGCCGGCGGCTCCGGCACCGGTTCCCCGAGGTGGGCGCGGAGGACCCACTCGAAGATCGGCACGCCGAGGAGCTCGCCGAGCAGGAAGTCGCAGTGGTCGCCGATGATCCGGTAGTTCACCTCGACGAGGCGCGCGCGGCCCTCGTGCACGAGGTACTCGGTGTGGCAGGCGCCGAACCCGGCCCCGAGCCGCTCCAGCGCGTCCAGGACCTGGCCGGCGCAGGGCGGCGGCGCCCAGTCCAGACGCTCCTCGACGAAGTGCGGCGGCGGGGACAGCGTCGTGCGGAACGAGCCGAGGACGCGGCCGTTCAGCGTCTCCAGGGTGTGCAGGTCACCGGGGAGGTACTCCTCGGCGACGAGGGCGCCCGGCCGTCGCGACCAGATCTCGCGGCAGCGCGCGGCGAGCTCGGCCGCGTCCCGTACGAGGAAGACGTCCTCGCTGGCGACGCCCTCGCGCGGCTTGACGACCAGCGGGTACGGCGCGTCGGCGAGGGCGGGCGACTCCTGGCCGGGCAGGAACTCGACCGCGAAGACGCCGCCCAGCGCGCGGCGCATGAGCGCCTTGTTCTTGGTCCGCAGCGCGGCCCGCCAGTCCTTGCCCGGCAGCCCGAAGTACGCGGCGGCCAGCGCGGTGGGCGCCTGCAGGTGGTCGCTGTTGGAGAAGATCGCCGCGGGAGCCTCGCGCCGGGAGATCTCGTCGATGATCGCCCGGAAGTCGGTGACATCGCACCGGACCGTCTCCTCCGGCCACGGCCGGTCGGTGAGCAACGTCACGTCGAGGCCCAGCGCGGCGGCCGCGGGCAGGAAGCCGTGGGTCACGGAGTCGGTCCGCTTGCCCGCGACGATGTAGAGCCGCACGAGTCTCCCGTGAGGTCAGGTTAGGCTTACCTAAGTTGTGGGTGACCATAGTGGCGTGACCGGCCGCCGGACGCAACAGCCGTGCCCGCGTGTCGTGCGCGGACCCCGCCGAAGCCGTGCTCCCCGTGCGCCGCGCGCCCGCCGCGCCCATGGCGCGCCGCGGGGTGCCGTACGCTCGTCTGGCGATGACTCCTGTACTGCGTGTGGAAGACGTGCGCTTCGTCCGGGACGGCCGGGCGCTGCTCGACGACGTGTCACTCACCGTCCGCGAGGGCGAGCACTGGGCGCTGCTCGGCGCGAACGGCGCCGGGAAGTCCACCCTCCTCAGCCTCGTCGGCGCCTACCAGCACCCGACGAGCGGGCAGGTGGAGATCCTCGGCCACCGGCTCGGCCGGGTCGACGTCCGCGACCTGCGCGCCGGGATCGGCCACGTCAACCCGCACCACCCGCTGCGGTCCGGTCGCACGGTGCACGAGGTCGTGCTCACCGGCGCGACCGGCTCGATCGAGCTGGTCCCGCACTGGAAGCCCACGCCCGAACAGATGGACCACGCCGAGGAGCTCATCGAACTGCTCGGCCTCGGCCACCGCCGCGACGCCCGGTGGCCGACCCTCTCGCACGGCGAACGCGGGCGCACGCTCATCGCCCGCGCCCTCATGCCCCGGCCGCGCCTCCTCCTGCTCGACGAGCCGGCCACCGGCCTCGACGTCGCCGCCCGCGAGCAGCTGTTGACCGCCATCGACCAGCTCCGCCGCGCGCAGCCGTCGCTCACCAGCGTCCTCGTCACGCATCATCTGGAGGAGCTGCCCGCCAGCACCACCCACGCGATCCTGCTGCGCCAGGGCAAGGTGCTGGCCTCGGGCGCCGCCGACGACGTGCTGACCACCGAGCGGATCAGCGCCTGCTTCGACCACCCCATCACCATCGACAAGACCGGCGGGCGCTGGACCGCGAGGGCCCTCTGATGAGCCTGCTCACCCGGTGGCCCGGCCCGGAGGTCCTCGGCGCCGAGCTGATCCGCCGCTACGAGGAGCCGCACCGCCGCTACCACGACGCCGCCCACCTCGCCGAGGTCCTCGACCGGATCGACGAGCTGGCCGGCGAGGCCGACGACATCGAGGCGGTGCGCCTTGCGGCGTGGTTCCACGACGCGGTCTACCAGCCGCTGCGCGCCGACAACGAGGAGCGCAGCGCCGTCCTCGCCGAGCGAATGCTGGCCGACACCGACCTGCCGCCCGAGACCGTCGCGGAGGTCGCCCGGCTGGTCCGGATGACCGCCGCGCACGACCCGGAGCCGGGGGACCGCAACGCCGCCGTCCTGAGCGACGCGGACCTGGCCATCCTGGCCGCCGGCCCGGAGCGCTACGCCGCGTACGCCGCCGCCGTGCGCGAGGAGTACGCCGAGGTCCCGGACGAGGTGTTCCGGCAGGGCCGCGCCGACATCCTGCGCGCCCTGCTGCACGCCCCGTCCTTGTTCCGTACGGCCCCGGCCCGCGAGCGCTGGGAGCAGGCCGCCCGCCACAACCTCGAGACCGAGCTCATGCTCCTGAGCGGAGCGGACCCGGCGCCGTAACCGGCGCCGGGGATCGTGGTCGCTCACGCGGGGCAGGCGGTCAGGTGCGTCGGCTCATAGCGTGCTTTACAGGTGGTCGTCCGTGCCGTGGACCCGTGGTTGCTCATGGCACCGAAATCCTTGGCACTGACGACCTCCGGTGCGCTCACGGCGGCCCTCTCAGACCGCCTCCTCGGAGCGTGAGCGCTTGCGGCGGCGGAGGCCGGCCGCGGTCAGGCGGGCGACCAGCTCCTGAGAGCCGACCGGGTCCGCGCCCAGGGCGACCGCCGCGTCGTACACCTCCGCCGGCACGTCGTAGTGGTCTCGGTCGAACGCCCGGCGTGGCACGCCGAGCCGGTCGGCGAACGCGTGCAGTTCCTCGTACGAGGCGTCACTGACCATGTGCGACCAGAGCCGACCACGGGCGGGCCACAGGGGGCGATCGATGAGCACGGTCATCGGACTAGAGTGCCAGAGGATGTTTCCCCTGCGAGAAGGCTGCTCATGGACGTACGCGACTACATCGATGCCAACGCGAGCGGGTTCTTCGACGCGCTGAAGGAGTGGCTGGCCATTCCGTCGATCTCCGGCGATCCCGGGCGGCGCGACGACGTACGGCGTTCCGCGGAGTGGCTGGCCGCGCACCTGCGCGAGACCGGCTTCCCGATCGTGGAGATCTGGGAGACCGAGGGTCTGCCCGCGGTGTTCGCCGAGTGGCCGGCCGAGAATCCGGCCGCGCCGAGAGTGGTCGTGTACGGGCACCATGACGTCCAGCCGGTCGAGCCCCTCGACGAGTGGGAGACCGCACCGTTCGTGCCGTTCGAGAAGGGCGAGCAGCTCATCGGCCGTGGCGCGTCCGACGACAAGGGCCAGGTGTTCTTCCACACGCTCGGCCTGAAGGCGAACCTCGCGGCGAGCGGCCGCACCGCCCCGCCGGTCACCGTCAAGATGCTGATCGAGGGTGAGGAGGAGTCCGGCTCGCCGCACTTCGCCGACCTCCTGCGGGCCAACAAGGACCGTCTGGCCTGCGACGCGATCGTCGTCAGCGACACGACGATGTGGGCCGCCGACGTGCCGTCGATGTGCACCGGCATGCGCGGGCTGACCGAGGCGGACATCTCGCTGTACGGCCCGTCGATCGACCTGCACTCCGGCTCTTTCGGCGGCGCGGTGCCCAACCCGCTGCACGCCATGGCCGAGCTGCTCGCCGGTCTGCACGACGAGCGGGGCCGGGTCACGCTCGACGGCTTCTACGACGGGATCGTGGAGCTGACCGAGGAGGAGCGGGCGATGTTCGCCAAGTTCCCCTTCGACGAGGAGAAGTGGCTCGAGACGGCCGGGGAGAGCGGCGCCGCGTACGGCGAGGAGGGCTTCACCACCCTGGAGCGCGTCTGGGCGCGGCCGACCGCCGAGGTCAACGGGATGTGGGGCGGCCACACCGGTCCGGGCGGCAAGACGATCGTGCCGCGTGAGGCGCACGCCAAGCTGTCCTTCCGGCTCGTCGCCGGGCAGGAGCCGGAGCAGGTGCAGGACGCGGTCCGCAAGTACGTCGCCGAGCGGACGCCGCCGGGCATCCGCGCGGAGGTCCGGATCCCCGGCCCCGGCGTCCGGCCGTGCTTCTCGCCGATCGACTCGCCGGGCGTGCAGGCCGCCAAGCGCGCGATGGAGAAGGCATTCGGCACCGAGGTCCTGTTCACCCGCGAGGGCGGCAGCGGCCCGGAGGCCGACCTGACCGACATCCTGGAGGCGCCGCTCGTGTTCCTCGGCGTCGGGCTGGACGAGGACCAGATCCACGCGCCGAATGAGAAGGTCGACATGCCGCTGCTGCTCAAGGGCGCGGAGACCGCCGCGTACCTCTGGGACGAGTTCGCCACCGGACTGTAGGCGCGAGCCTGTAGAAGAGTCTGTAGACGCTGCGAGCCTCTGGAAAGGGCCTGACGTGACGGAAGCCTACGAGGCGCTGGACTGGCTGGCGCTCTCCCGCGGCACGCTCGACCGGATGGGGGAGCGCCGCCGCGACGAGGCATGGCTGGCCGCGGCCTGGGACGACCCGCGCACCCGTGTCCTGGTGGTCGAGCGGGGCAAGGCGCTGGTCCGGCCCGGCCCCGCCCTCGTGCTGCTGAGCCGGGAGGATGCCCCGGAGGGCGAGCGGTACCTCCTCGGCGCCGACGAGGACGGGGTCGCCTACTTCGCGGTGTCCGCCCCACTGCCCGCGGTCGAGGGCACGGAGCCCGGCGACCTGCGGACGGTCGGTGCCGCGCTGAGCGATCGGGACGCCGGGCTGCTCACCCAGGCCGTCGGTCTGCAGAACTGGCACGCGACGCACACCCACTGCCCGCGCTGCGGCGCCCTGACGACCCTTGCGTCGGCGGGGCACACCCGGATCTGCACGGTGGACGGGTCGGAGCACTTCCCGCGCACGGACCCGGCCGTGATCATGCTGGTGCACGACGGTGAGCGGATCCTGCTGGCGAGCGGGTTCCGGTGGCCGGAGAACCGCGTGTCGATCCTCGCCGGCTTCGTCGAGCCCGGGGAGTCCTTGGAGCAGGCGGTCGCGCGTGAGGTGCACGAGGAGGTCGGCATCACCGTGCGGGACTGCCGGTACCTCGGTAGCCAGCCGTGGCCGCTGCCGCGCAGCCTCATGCTCGGCTTCGTCGCGACGGCGGATCCCGGGCAGGAGTTGCACGCCGACGAGGAGGAGATCCGCAACGCCCGCTGGTACACGCGTGAGGAGCTGAAGGCCGCGACGGAGGCGGGGGAGATCCTGCTGCCGGGCCGGGTCTCGATCGCGCGCCAGCTCATCGAGCGCTGGTACGGCGGCCGCCTCCCCGGCGACTGGTAGCCGCCGGCGTCCGGCCCCCTGGTGTTCGGCCGCCTCCCTCCGTACGGAGGGAGGCGGCTTTTTTCGTCTGTCCTTATTCCCGATTACCCCTTGACGACGCCACGCAGGTGGGCGTAAACAAATGGAAACACAGACGAAACGGCGGTGAACCAACACGTGATCGTCACGCTGACGCTCAACCCGAGCCTGGACCGCACGATCGAGGTCGACCGCCTCGTCCAGGGCGCGGTGATCCGTGCGACCTCCGTGCGGCTCGACCCGGGCGGCAAGGGAGTGAACGTCTCCCGCGCGCTGCTGGCCAACCAGGTGCCGTCGGTCGCGGTGGTGACCGTCGGCGGGGCGGACGGCGACCAGCTCGTCCACCTGCTGGAGGCCGACGGGATCCCGCTGGGCGCCGTACCGGTCACGGGCCGGACCCGTTCGAACGTCACGATCGTCGAACCCGACGGCATGGTGACGAAACTCAACGAGCCGGGCGAACCCCTGTCTCGCGAAGAACTCGACGCCGTCGCCGACCGGGTGCTCGCCGAGATCGAGGGCGCCAGCTGGGTCGTGACCTGCGGCAGTGTGCCACCGGGCGTGCCGACCGGCATCTACGCCCGCTTGTGCGAGTTCTTCACCGCCTCCGGTGTCCGGGTCGCCGTGGACACGAGCGGTCCGGCGCTCCTGGAGGCCATCGAGGCGGGGCCGTGCCTGGTCAAGCCCAACCGCGAGGAGCTGGCCGAGGCGGTCGGCCGTCCCGTCGACAGCGTCGGCGACGTCATCGAGGCGGCGGAGGAGCTGCGGGACCGCGGCGCCGGGACCGTGCTCGCCAGTCTCGGCGCGGACGGCGCCGTACTGGTGGAAGAGGAGGGAGTCACGATCGGCGAGGCGCCGGTCGCCGTGCCGCGGAGCACCGTGGGCGCGGGCGACGCGCTGCTCGCCGGGTTCCTGGCGGCCGGGGCACGGGGGGCTCCGGCACTCGCCGAAGGGCTGGCATGGGGGGCCGCCGCGGTCTCCCTGCCCGCCAGCCGGATGCCGCGCCCGGAGGACATCCGGCGCGACATCGTCCGCATCCACACGCGTCCGGACCTCGGCCGGTCGCTCATCGCCTGATTAACGTCACGCAGATCACTAGGAGCCCTTCATGGCCACTGCGTACACCCCCACCGTCACCGGGACCGGCGTCAAGGCCCAGATCCAGCGCCTGGGCGGATACCTGGCCGGCATGGTGATGCCGAACATCGGGGCCTTCATCGCCTGGGGCCTGATCACCGCGCTGTTCATCCCGACCGGCTGGCTGCCCGACAAGCAGTTCGCGGCCCTCGTCGACCCGATCATCACGCTGCTGCTCCCGGTGCTCATCGGTTACACCGGCGGGCGCATGGTGCACGGCCAGCGCGGCGCCGTGGTGGGCGCGGTCGCGACCGTCGGCGTCGTCGTCGGCGCCAAGATCCCGATGTTCCTCGGCGCGATGATCCTCGGCCCGCTCGCGGCGTACATCCTGAAGAAGGTCGACGAGTTCACCGCCGAGCGGACCAGGGCCGGCTTCGAGATGCTGGTCGACAACTTCACCGCCGGGATCATCGGCGGCGCCGCGGCCCTGTTCGGGGTCTGGGGCGTCGCCCCCGTCGTACGGAACGTCACGACCGCGGCCGGCCACGGCGTCACGTGGCTGATCAATCACCACCTGCTGCCGCTCGCGTCCGTGCTGATCGAACCCGCGAAGGTGCTGTTCCTGAACAACGCCGTCAACCACGGGGTGCTCGGCCCGCTCGGCGTCGCGGAGGCGGCCAAGCACGGCAAGTCGATCCTGTTCATGCTGGAGTCCAACCCCGGCCCCGGTCTGGGCGTGCTCGTCGCCTACCTGCTGTTCGGCCCGAAGACGCTGCGGCCCAGCGTGCCCGCCGCGATCATCATCCAGTTCCTCGGCGGGATCCACGAGATCTACTTCCCGTACATCCTGATGAAGCCGCGGATGATCCTCGCCTCCATCGCGGGCGGTGCCGCGGGCATCGGGACGTTCATGGTCACCGGCGCGGGCCTGGTCGCCACGCCGTCGCCGGGCAGCATCTTCGCCTACGCGGCGGAGACCCCGAAGGGCAGCTGGTTCGGCGTCTTCGCGGGCGTGCTGGTCGCCGCGGGAGTGTCGTTCGCCGTCGGCTCTCTGCTCCTCGGCTTCGGCCGGTTCGCCGAGAAGGAGGCCGAGGCGGAGGCGGAGCCGGAGGCCGCGATCATGGACGAGGCGCCGCACGAGACGGCGCAGCCCACCACCCACCCCGAACCCCAGGGAGCGTGACGCGAATGAACGGCAAGGACGTCAAGAAGCTGGTCGTGGCCTGCGACGCGGGCATGGGCAGCAGCGTCATGCTCGCCAGCCAGCTCCGCAAGGAGCTGAAGAAGAACGCCGTCACGGTGGAGCACACCCCGGTCAACTCGATCCCCGCCGACGCCGACGTCGTCGTCTGCCACGCCGGTCTCGCCGCGCGGGCGAAGGCCGGCGCGCCGGACAAGCCGATCGTCCCCTTCCAGGTGTTCATCGGCGACCCGGCCGTGAGCCGCCTCGTGAAGGCGATCAAGGACGGGAGCGAGATCAGTGCCTGACCTGCTCGACCGCGCGGCCGTACGCCTCGACGCGGCGGCGGCCGACCGCGACGACGCGATCCGCCAGTGCGGGCGGACGCTGCTCGACGTCGGCGCCGTCGACGCGACGTACGTCGAGGCCATGGTCGAACGCGAGCGCTCGATCTCGACGTACGTCGGCGAGGGCGTCGCCATCCCGCACGGCACGCTCGCCGGCAAGGACGCCGTACGCCACGACGCGCTGTGCGTCCTGCGCTTCCCCGGCGGTGTCGACTGGGACGGCAACCACGTCGTCCTGTGCGTCGGCATCGCGGCCAAGGGCGACGGCCACGTACGGCTGCTGTCGGAGCTCGCCCAGATCCTGCTCGACCCGGACAAGGCCCGCGCCCTCCGGGAGAGCACCGATGTCGATGAGGTGATCCGGTTGCTGCAACCGGACACAGAGGAGGTCGCTCAGTGAAGGTCGCCCGTTTCCACGCGCCCGGGGACATCCGCCTCGAAGAGGCGCCCGAGCCGTCCCCCGGACCGGGTGAGGTCAAGATCCGGGTGCGCAACTGCTCGACCTGCGGCACGGACGTCAAGATCTTCAAGCACGGTCACCACCACATCCGGCCGCCCCGCGTCATGGGGCACGAGATCGCCGGTGAGGTCGCCGAGCTCGGCGAGGGCGTGACCGGCTGGGCCCCGGGCGACCGGGTGCAGGTGATCGCCGCGATCCCGTGCGGGCAGTGCGAGGAGTGCCGCCGGGGTCACCGCACGGTCTGCCCGAACCAGGAGTCGATGGGCTACCACTACGACGGCGGGTTCGCCGAGTACACGATCGTGCCCGCCAAGGTGCTCGCCGTCGACGGCCTGAACCGCATCCCCGACGGCGTCGGCTTCGCCGAGGCGTCGGTGGCCGAGCCGCTCGCCTGCGTGCTCAACGGCCAGGAGCTCGCCCGCGTCGGCGAGGGCGACGACGTCGTGGTCATGGGCGCCGGCCCGATCGGCTGCCTGCACGTACGGCTGGCCCGCTCGCGCGGCGCCGCGCGGGTCTTCCTCGTCGACCTCAACGCCGAGCGGCTGGCCATGTCGGCCGAGCGCGTGAACCCCGACGCCGCGCTCACCGGCGCGGACGTCGTGGACCAGGTGCTGAAGCTGACGAACGGCCGGGGCGCGGACGTCGTCATCACCGCCGCCGCCTCCGGGGCCGCGCAGGAGCAGGCGCTGCAGATGGCGGCGCGCCAGGGCCGGATCAGCTTCTTCGGCGGCCTGCCCAAGGACAACCCGGTCATCGCCTGCGACTCCAACCTCGTGCACTACCGGGAGCTGACGATCGTGGGCGCCAACGGGTCCAGCCCGGCCCACAACGCCCGCGCCCTCGAACTCATCGCCTCGGGCGCGGTGCCCGTCGCCGATCTGATCACCCACCACCTGCCGCTGGACGACGTCCTCGATGGCATCGACATCGTCTCCCGCGGTATCGCGATCAAGGTCACCATCGAGCCCTGACGAGGGAGTGGACATGCCCACACGTACCGTGGCCGTCGCCGCGCGCACCGGCCTGCACGCGAGGCCCGCGGCCCTGTTCGTCAAGGCCGCCGCCGACCAGGAGACGCCCGTGCGCATCCGCGTCGGCGACGGCCCGGCCGTGCCGGCAGCCAGCATGCTGTCGGTGCTGTCCCTCGGCGTCGGGCACGGCACCGAGGTCACCCTGGAGGCGGACGGGCCGGGGGCCGACGCGGCCCTCGACGCCCTTGCCGCCCTGCTCGCCCGCGACCTGGACGCCGAGGAACCGGCGGATGCCTGACCTCGACGCCCCGGCGCGGGCTCTCCGGGGCATCGGGGTCGGTCCCGGTCTCGCCGCCGGGCCGGTGGCCCGGATGGCGGCCCCGCCGGACCTGCCGGCCCCCCGCCCCGTCGCCGACACCGAACGCGAGCTCGCCGACGCCGTACGGGCCCTGGAGGCCACCGAGGCCGACCTGCGGGCCCGTTCCGAGGCGGCCGAGGGGGAGGCGCGGGACATCCTGTCCGCGCAGGCGATGATCGCCGCCGATCCGACCCTGCGGGAGGGTGTCGCCGAGCGCGTACGGGCCGGGGAGGACGCCGCGCACGCCCTGCGCGCCACGTTCGACCGGCATCGTGAGCTGCTCGCGTCCCTCGGCGGGTACCTCGGCGAACGCGCGGCCGACCTCGACGACATCGCGCACCGGGCGATCGCCGCGGTGCTCGGCCGGCCCATGCCGGGCCTGCCGTCACCCGGGCACCCGTTCGTCCTGGTCGCGGACGACCTCGCGCCCGCCGACACGGTCGGCCTCGACACGGGCACCGTCCTCGCCCTGGTCACCGAGCGCGGCGGCCCGACCAGCCACACCGCGATCCTCGCGCGGGCGCTCGGCCTGCCCGCCGTCGTCGGCTGCGCCGGGATCCTCGACGTCACCGACGGCACGGTCGTGGCCGTGGACGGCACGAGCGGTCAGGTCCGTACGGGCGTCGGCGACGACGAGGCGGCCGACGTGCGCGCGCGGGCCGCCGAGGAGCGGAGCCGGCTCGCCGCCGGGCGCGGTCCCGGCCGTACGGCCGACGGGCATCCCGTCGACCTCATGGTCAACATCGGGTCCGCGGCCGACCTGCGGGGAGCGGACCTGGACGGGGTCGCCGGGGTGGGACTGTTCCGCACCGAGTTCCTCTTCCTCGACCGCAAGGACGCGCCGGGCCTGGAGGAGCAGGTCACCGCGTACGCCGAGGCGTTCGCGCTGTTCCCCGAGGGCACGGTCGTCGTACGGACGCTGGACGCCGGCGCCGACAAGCCGCTGCCGTTCCTCGGCCTCCCCGAGGAGCCGAACCCCGCGCTCGGCGTGCGCGGCCTGCGCATCTCCCGCGACCGGCCCGACATCCTCGACACCCAGCTGGAGGCCGTCGCGCGGGCCGCCGAGAAGGCGGCCGCGGACGTCTGGGTCATGGCGCCCATGGTCGCGACGCCGGTGGAGGCGGCCGCGTTCGTCGACCGGGCACGGGCGTTCGGCCTGCGCACGGCGGGCGTGATGGTCGAGGTGCCGGCCGCCGCGCTACGGGCCGAGCGTCTGCTCCAGGTCGCGGACTTCCTCAGCATCGGGACGAACGACCTGAGCCAGTACACCCTCGCCGCCGACCGGCAGTCGGGCGCCCTGGCCGATCTGCTCGATCCGTGGCAACCGGCGCTCCTGCAGCTCATCGCGGCGTGCGCGGACGCGGGCCGGCGCAGCGGCCGGTCCGTCGGGGTGTGCGGCGAGGCCGCCGCCGACCCGGCCCTGGCGCCCGTGCTCGTGGGCCTGGGGGTGACGAAGCTGTCGATGAGCGCACGGTGCGTTCCGGCCGTACGCGCCCGCCTGGCCGCGTACGACCGCGCCGAGTGCGAGGAACTGGCCCGGCGCGCGCTCGACGCCGCCGACGCCGCCGAGGCCCGCGCCGCGGTGCTCTGACGGAGCCGGCCGTGTTCTGAGCGAACCAGAGGAATGCCCCCGCCGACGGCGGGGGCATTCCTTGCGTCAGACGCGTAACACCCTGGCGTCAGACGCGGACGACCTCGGGGCCCTCCGCGGCGAGGTCCGCGGCCAGTCCGGCGTCCAGGCCGGTGTCCGTGATCAGGACGCTGACCTGGGAGAGCGCGGCGAAGCGCGCGAGGTAGTCGTTCCCGACCTTCGTGTGGTCGACGAGGACGACCGTGCGCCGGGCGGCCCTCATCATCGACTCCTTCATCGCCGCCTCGGCCGGGTCGGGTGTGGTCAGGCCGGCCTCGACGGAGCAGCCGTTCGTCCCCATGAACGCCACGTCGACACGGAGCCGGTCGAGCGGCCGCATCGCCCAGTCGTCGACCGTGGCGAGGGTGCGCCCGCGGACCCGGCCACCCAGCATGATCACGTTCAGGTTGGCCCGGGTCGCGAGGACGGTCGCCAGCGGCGGAGAGTTGGTGATGACGGTCAGCTCCCGGTCGCTCGGCAGCACCTGGACGAGCCGGCCGGTCGTCGAGCCCGCGTCGATGATGATCGATCCGTCCGCGGGCAGCTCGGCGAGGGCGGCCTTGGCGATGCGCTCCTTCTCGGCGGTCATCACCGTGTCGCGGGCCGCGAGCGCGGGCTCGAAGCCCAGGCGCTCGACGGGGATCGCGCCGCCGTGCACGCGGCGCAGCGCGCCGGCGCGTTCGAGGACGGTGAGGTCACGGCGGATCGTCTCCATCGTGACGCCGAAGTCCTCCGCGAGCGTCATGACGTCGACCCGGCCGGCCTCGCGGGTGCGGCGGAGGATCTCCTGCTGTCGTTCCTCGGCGTACATGGTCTCGGTGGTACCGCCATGGGAGTGGTGCGTCAAGCGAGCCTGGTAGCCGCCCGACGCGCCGAAGGGCCCGGGCTGGAGTCGACCAGCCCGGGCCCTTCGCGCGACCCCCGTGTATGGGACCGCTGACCGCTACGCCGGGTACGTCATCGCCTCGACGCGCTCGCCACGGGCGCGGCCGTCACCGATCAGTACCACTCCTGGTCCGGGTGGCCGTTGCACGGCCACTGGACGACCTGCGCGCCGAGCGCCTTGCTTCCACCGGTGACGCCGAGGCACTGCTGGGAGTTGAGGTTGATGATGTTGTACAGGGGCCACCCGTTCGCGTAGCCGCCGGTGGGGATGTAGATCCATTGCTGGTCCGAGCTGCCGTTGCAGTCCCACTCCACCACCGGTGCTCCGGCGCTGCGGCTGGATCCGGAGACCCCCATGCACTTGTTCGAGCCGTACCGGGTGAAGACGTTGCCGTAGTTCGAGTCGTACCGGAACCACCACTGGTTGTCGGCGCCGGTCCAGGTCCACTGATGGACCTTGCTGCCGTTGTTCGTGCTGGGGCCGGTGATGTCCAGGTACATGCCCGAGTTGTAGTTGTTCCAGGTCTCGCCGAGTTGCCCGGTCACGTAGTTCCAGTGGTTCGAATCCAGGGCGTCGTACCAGGTGTTCGGGCTCGGGTACGAAAGCCGGGACGGCAGGTTCTGCGCGTTGAATTCCTGGAGTACCCGGATGACGGCGGTCAGGCAGTCGTTCGTTGCGATCTTGTATCCGGCCGTGATGTTCGCCTTGGCCGCCGCGTTGGCCTTCGTGACGTTCGTATTCGCCACGGACTCGCACTTGTACTTCGTGTAGGGGGCGCTGGGATGAGGGGAGTTGCTCTGCGAGTTCACCGAGTGGGAGGGATAGCGCGACTGCAGGGTGAAGGCGCTGAGCATCTGGCCCCAGCTCCCCGACGCCGTCCACGCGCCGTTGTAGCCCGGAGCGTCGATCTCAGTCTTCCCGTTGGGATTCTCGGTCGACCCGTAAGCCCACGTGGATGTTCCCGTCTGGTACCCCCACGCAATGTGGCCAAAGTTCAGGCCGGCGAACTTCGCGCCCTGCGGCTGGATGAAGACACACGCCATTCCGGTGCCGTAGGCGTGGGCCGCGGTCGCGCCGAACCCCACCAGACCGGCGGCCGCCACGCAGACCGCCACCCAGCAAGCGGCGAGACGTTGCCGCAGCCGGGGCTTACCACTTCCTGTGTTGGTCATGCCCACACCCTGCTTCTGCGGGGCGGGCTCTGTCATGACGGGTAATCGCCGGACTCGGGAAAAGCGTGAATGCCCTGCACCGTTGTGGTGCTTTCGACCGACCTCCTTTCTGACGGGGCCTTCCCAAACAGGGTTCGACACACGACACTGAGAGGCCGGTAGGAGCGCGCCGTGCAGCCGTTGGAGCCCGGGATGATCAAGGTGGCCGTCATCGACGATCACCCCATCGCTCGACGGGGTGTCAGCCAGATCCTCGTCGAGAGCGGGCGCATCGGCGTCGTGGCCTCTTGTGCCTCGGCGGGGGAGCTGCCCGGCGCGCTGAGCGACCACGGCGAGGAGGGACGGCCCGACGTGGTCGTGCTGGACCTCTACCACGACGGCGGAATGCCGTGCCTCGACGCGGTGGCGGAGCTCTCCCGGCAGACCAGGGTGCTGGTGATGTCGGCGTCGGGCAGCCCGGCGGACGTCGTGGGGGCGGTGCGCGCGGGCGCCGCGGGATACGTGACCAAGCAGTCCGGCCCCGAGGTGTTCGTCGCCGCCGTCGAGACCGTCGCGGCAGGGGGGTTCGCCCTCTCGCCGCGACTCGCGGACATCCTGCACGGGGAACTCGCCCGGCCGTCCGCCCCCGGCCCCTCGCCGTCCGGGCCGCCCCAGCTGTCGGCCAGGGAGGAGGAGGCGCTGGGGCTGATCGCCAACGGCTTCACTCACGCGCAGGTGGCCACGCGTATGGGGGTGAGCAAGGCGACCGTGGACACCTACATCGAGCGGGTACGAACGAAGCTGCAGGTCGGCAACAAGGCGGAGCTGACCCGCGCCGCGCTGGAGCGTCGGCGGCCCAGCGGCCCGGTATGACCCGAGGGCCGGCCGTGGACCGCGACGAGTTCGGCGCCCACGGATCCGGCGCGACGCAGGCCGAACGGGTCCTCGTCCGCGCAGCGATGCTGTACCGCCTGTTCGGTCTCGTGCAACTCGCCGTCGCGCTCGCTCTCGACATGCCCCGGTACCGTCATCCGGCCGGTGTCCTCGGCCTGGTGGCGGCGGTGTCATTGGAGAGCGCCGTCCTCGCCGCCGTCATGCTGCGCCGCCGCCGCCTCGTCCCCTGGATGATCGCCACTGACACCGTGTTCAACGCGGCGGGCCTGATCGTGGGAGCCGCGCTGACCGCCTCGGCCTATGGACATACGTGGGTCTACTTCATGTACCCGTTCAGCATGGTCGGCGCCGTCGGGATCGGCCTCGCCTGCAGACGGCTCGACCAGGTCTTAGGGCTCACCGTCGTCTTGGCCGTCACCTATGTCGCGGCCGCGGTCGGCCTGCACCATGACCCCGGGTGGAACGCGGTTCCGAACACCGGCGCCTATTTCGCGAACACCGTGGTCGCCTGGGCGGTCGCCGCCTACCTCCGCCGCGCGGGCGTCCGCCTCGATGAGGTTGGGGCGCAGGCGGTGGCACGGGCGGCCACTCTCGCCGCGGAGCAGGAGCGGTTGCGGCACGCCCGGATGCTGCACGACCACGTGCTGCAGACTCTGGAGACGCTGGCCCGCGGAGATTGGATCGCCGATTCCGGTTTTCGGGCCCACATCCGTGCCGAGGCGGCCTGGCTGCGGAGTCTGGTCGAGGGCTTCGGGCCCGGCGAGCCGGACGATCTCGCGGTCGGGCTCCAGCGGCTGATTCGCGACAAGGCACTGATGGGGCTGCAGGTGGAGTTCAACGGCACCCGGCTGCGCGACTTCGGTGACGCGCGAACGCGCCTTGGCGATGACGCGGTACGCGCTCTGGTGGAGGCGGCCGGGGAGGCGTTGAACAATGTCGCCAAGCACTCCGGGGCCGGGTCCGCGTTGATGCGCGTCAATGTGACCGCGGAACGTCTGACGTTGTCCGTGCTCGATCACGGCTGCGGCTTCGACACGGCGACCGCGCGACAGGGGCTGGGACTGCGCCAGTCGATGCAGACCCGGTTGCGCGAGGTAGGCGGCGTCGCGAACATCGAGAGCACCGTCGGCCACGGCACTTTCGTTGAGCTCAGCGTCCCACTGCTGGAGGCTGCGGCCGTGCCTCGGGACGCGAGCCGTCGGCCGGGAGCGTTGGAGGCGGAGGAAGCCGCTCCACCGAGCGATCGAGCGGCACGGGAGCCGGGACCGCACGACCCCGGGCGGCGTTAGGGAGCGCTTAAGTCGCTCATAAGGGTGCGCGGCCCAGGCGGCCGGTATAACGGATCAACCGTCATCCTCACCCGGTTGTCCAGGGCTTACGACTTCATTGACACCTTGTTTTAAGAAGATTATTGTCCGGGTTCACTGACAGGAAGCTTTCCTGTCAGGTGCCTTCGGGGGAGGCAGCCGTACTCCGCTCCGGACCGAAGGAGAGCACCGTGCTCCACCGCGTCGACCCCGCGCGCCCGCCACGGTCCCTCACGACAGCCCTCTGCGCGCTCATCACCCTCGCCGCCGCCCTCCTGGTCGGCCCCGCCCCCGCCCGCGCCGCCGGGGAGTCCGTGAACATCTGGCTGACCACCACGGACGACTCCGGAGGCCGTCACGTCACCCGCGGCCTGCAGCAGCAGACGCCGATCAGCTTCGGCAGCGGCGGCAGCGCAGCCCAGACCATCACCGTCGACGAGAACACGAGGTACCAGAGGTTCACCGGCGCCGGCGCGTCGTTCACCGACACCGCCGCGTGGCTGCTGAACAGCAGCGGCGCGCTCAGCTCCACCACCCGTACGCAGGTCATGCAGAAGCTGTTCGACCCCTCCGCCGGCATCGGGCTGAGCTTCCTGCGCAACCCCATGGGCGCGTCCGACTTGGCCCGCTACAGCTACTCCTACGACGACATGCCCGCCGGGCAGACCGACCCGGGCCTCACGCACTTCTCCATCGCGCACGACCTGGCCGACGTCGTGCCGCTCACCAAGCAGGCCAGGCAGCTCAACCCGGCGCTCACGGTCATGGGCACCCCGTGGAGCGCGCCCGCCTGGATGAAGGACAACGGCGACTTCGACAATCCCGGCTGGCTGCAGGCCCAGTACTACGGCGCGTACGCCCAGTACTTCGTGAAGTACCTCCAGGCGTACGAGGCCCAGGGCGTGCACGTCGACCTCGTCACCGCGCAGAACGAGCCCACCTGCTGCAACGGCTACCCGTCGATGAGCTGGAACGGCTCCGGCCTGGACTACTTCACCAAGACGAACCTGCTGCCCGCGCTGCACGCGGCGGGCCTCACCACCAAGGTGCTCGCCCTCGACTGGAACTGGGACACCTACGACGGCTACGGCGCCCCCACCGTCGACGACGCCACCATCCGGAACGACTCGCTCTTCGGCGGGATCGCCTGGCACGGCTACGGCGGCGACGTGACCGAGCAGAGCACCGTCCACGACGAGTACCCCGCCGTGGACGCCTACGACACCGAGCACTCCGGCGGCACGTGGATCGGCGACCAGCAGAAGGAGGACATGCACAACATCGTCGACTACACCCGCAACTGGGGGAAGAGCGTCGTCAAGTGGTCCCTCGCCGTGGACCAGAACATGGGCCCGCACAACGGCGGCTGCGGCACCTGCACCGGCCTGATCACCGTGCACAACGGCGACTCCCGCAGCGGCCAGGTCGACTACACGATCGAGTACTACGACCTGGGCCACCTCACCAAGTTCGTACGGCCCGGCGCGTACCGCATCGCCTCCACCGCGAACACCGCCGTGCCGAACGTCGCCTGGCGCAACCCGGACGGTTCCAAGGCGCTCATCGCCTACAACGACAGCGGCAGCGCCCAGTCCGTGAAGGTCGTCTGGGGCGGCCAGTCGTTCGTCTACTCGCTGCCCGCCCACACCACCGCGACCTTCACCTGGAACGGCGCCCAGAGCGGCGGCGGCGCCACCGGCCAGATCTCCGGCTACGGCGGCAAGTGCGTCGACGTCGCCGGGGCGAACAGCGCCAACGGCACGGCCGTCCAGCTGTACGACTGCAACGGCACCGCCGCGCAGCAGTGGACCGTCGGCTCGGACGGCACGATCCGCGCCCTTGGTAAGTGCATGGACCTCACCTCCGCCGGCACCGCGAACGGCACGCAGGTCCAGCTGTACGACTGCAACGGCACCGGCGCCCAGCAGTGGACCCGTGGATCGGGGTCGTCCCTCGTCAACCCGGCCTCGGGCCGCTGCCTCGACGCCACGGGCCCGAGCTCGGCCAACGGCACCCGGCTGCAGATCTGGGACTGCACCGGCGCCGCCAACCAGCAGTGGACCCTTCCCAGCTGACTCTGATTCCCCAACCCGAGAGGAGAAGAATGTCCACGTCACCCCGCCGACGTAGGACGGGCCGGCTGTTCCTGGCGGCCCTCGCGCTCGCCGGTCTCGGCGGCGCCGCCACCGTGGTCGCCGGCAACGGCACCCACGCCACGATGCTCCCCGCCGCGGCGGCCGCCACGGCCACCTTCACCGACGACTTCGACGGGCCCGCCGGCGCGGCCGTCGACGCGAGCAAGTGGCACCCGGAGACCGGCGACAACGTCAACAACCACGAGCGCGAGTACTACACCAGCGGCACGCACAACGCCGCGCTCGACGGCCAGGGCCACCTGGTGATCACCGCCCGCAAGGACAACCCGGGCAACTACACCTGCTGGTACGGGACCTGCCAGTACACCTCGGCCCGCCTGTCCACGGCGCAGACCTTCACCCAGGCGTACGGCCACTTCGAGACCCGGATGAAGATCCCGCGCGGTCAGGGCATGTGGCCGGCCTTCTGGATGCTCGGCAACGACATCGGCAGCGTCGGCTGGCCGAACAGCGGCGAGATCGACATCATGGAGAACGTCGGCTTTGAACCCGGCACCGTCCACGGCACCATCCACGGACCGGGCTACTCCGGCTCGGCCGGCATCGGCGCGGGCTACACCCTGCCGGGCGGGGCGAACTTCTACGACGACTTCCACACCTTCGCCGTGGACTGGGCGCCGAACTCGATCCAGTGGTCCGTCGACGGGCACGTCTACGAGACCCGCACCCCGGCCGACCTGAACGGCAACCGCTGGGTCTTCGACCACCCCTTCTACATCATCCTCAACCTCGCGGTCGGCGGGTACTGGCCCGGTGACCCCGACGGCAGCACGCCCTTCCCGGCGCAGCTCGTCGTCGACTACGTGCACGTCACGACCTCCGGCTCCTCCGGCGGCCGTACGGGCCAGATCACCGGCTACGGCGGCAAGTGCGTGGACGTGGCCGGGGCCAACAGCGCGAACGGCACGGCCGTCCAGCTGTACGACTGCAACGGCACGGCGGCGCAGCAGTGGACCGTCGGCTCGGACGGGACGCTGCGGGCGCTCGGCAAGTGCATGGACGTGACCGCGGCCGGCACGGCCAACGGCACGCAGGTGCAGTTGTACGACTGCAACGGCACCGGCGCGCAGCAGTGGCAGCAGGGCGCGAACGGATCCCTGGTCAACCCGAACTCCGGGCGCTGCCTCGACGCCACCGGCCCGAGCTCGGCCAACGGCACCCGGCTGCAGATCTGGGACTGCGCCGGCAGCGACAACCAGAGGTGGACGCTGCCGAGCTGACCCACGGTCTCCCGTGCCGGTGCCCACGGTTGCGCGCCGGGCACCGGCACGGGCGTGCCGTCCTCCCGATCCGGGTATGGGGGATTCCCGGGGGGACGACAACGTGAAGGCGGCGCGCGCTTATCCGATCACCGCGCACACGACGGATGTGCGGATCGAGCAGGTCGAGGTCCCGGTCCCCGCTCCGGGCGAGGTCCTCGTGCAGATCACGGCCGCGGGCGTGACACCACTCGATCACGCCGTGGCGACGAGCGGCCCGTCGCGGGCGGGGCTGCTGCCGCTCACGCTGGGCGGTGAGGGCGCCGGCCTGGTCGTCGCCGATCCCGCCGCGTACTGGCGGGCCGGCACGCGGGTGATGTTCTTCGCCGGCCCCGGCGGCTCCACCGCCGACGGGACGATGGCCGAGTTCGCCGTCATCCCCGCCCGGAACCTCGCCGAGATCCCGGTCAGCGTGTCCGACGAGGTCGCGGCGGCCGTCCCGATCGCCTACCTCACCGGCCTGCTCGCCCTGCGCCTGGGCGCCTTCCGGCCCGGCGAGTGCGTGTTCGCCCCGGGCATCGGCGGGAGCGTGGGCAACGCGACCGTCCAGCTGGCACGCGCCCTCGGCGCGGCCGCCGTCGCGGGCGGCGTGGGGACCACGGCGAAGGCGGAGGCCATCCGGGCCGCGCCCTGGGCCCGGGACATCGAGGTCATCGACCTCGAACGCGACCGGCTGCCGGACACGCTCGGCGACGGCTTCCCGGCCGGCGTCGACCTGGCCGTCGACGGCGTCGGCGGGGCGGTGACCGCGCAGATCGCGGCGGCCATGGCGGTGGGCGGCCGCCTCATCCTGGTCGGCTGCTCGGGCGGCCGCAGCACCTGCCTGCCACTGCACGAGGTCATCGAACGCCGCACGACTCTCCGCGGCTTCTCGCTGCACGCGGCGTCGGCCGCCGAGTCGAGGGCGGCCTGGGCCGAGATCACCGACCTGCTGACGGCGGGCCGGATCAGCCCGGTGATCGACTCGATCTACCCGCTGGAGGCGGTGGGGGAGGCGCTGCGCCACCTGGTCGAGGACCGCCCCGTCGGAAAGGTCGTCATCACCGGCCTGTCCTCCACCCGCTGACAGCCGCCCCACCCGGAACGGCGGGCGCCGCCGGTCCTGACGGGGAACCGTCGGGCCGGCGGCGCGGGGAACGCCCGGGTCAGAGCGCGGCGAGGCGCGCCTTGACCTCCTTCGCGGACGGGTTGGTGACGGCCGTACCATCGGGGAACACGACGGTGGGTACGGTCTGGTTGCCGCCGTTGACGCTCTCGACGAACTCGGCGGCCGCAGGGTCGCGCTCGATGTCCACCTCGACCATGTGGATGCCCTCGCGGGCCAGTTGGGTCTTGAGCCGGCGGCAGAAGCCGCACCAGCTCGTGGTGTACATGGTCAGCTCACCCGTCGCGGGCGCGGTCATGGCTCTCCTTCGTCTTGGGCGGGGCGCTCGAAGTCGACTGTGCCAACACGCGATCATCGGCGGGCATTCCCCCGGTCCCCGGCACTTGGGCGGCGGCGGGCGAGCGGCCCTGGGAGGATGAGAGAGGAGTGAACGGAGGGGCGATGGAGGCCGAGCAGATCCTCGCCGGGCTCGACCCGGACCAGCGTGCGGTCGCCGAGGCGACCCGTGGGCCGGTGTGCGTGCTGGCCGGCGCGGGCACGGGCAAGACCCGCGCGATCACGCACCGGATCGCGTACGCCGTGCTGACGGGCGTCGTCGCCCCGCAGCGGGTGCTGGCCGTGACGTTCACCACCCGGGCCGCCGGTGAGCTGCGCGGGCGGCTGCGGCAGCTCGGCGCGCCGGGCGTGCAGGCCCGCACGTTCCACTCGGCGGCGCTCAAGCAGCTCGCCTACTTCTGGCCGAGGGTGATCGGCGGGGAGCCTCCGACGCTCATCGAGTCGAAGTTGGGTCTGGTCGCGGAGGCGGCACGGGTCTGCCGCCTGTCCCTCGGCCGTACGGAGCTGCGCGACACCGCGGCCGAGATCGAGTGGGCCAAGGTCACCCAGACCCGCCCGGAGGACTACCCGGCGTCGGCCGCCAAGGCCGGGCGCACCCCGCCCGCCGACGCGTCCGACCTCGCCCGGCTCTACGGGGCGTACGAGGAGCTCCGCCGCGAGCGGAACCTGCTGGACTTCGAGGGCATGCTGGAGCTGACCGCCGCGATGCTCACCGAGCATCAGGAGGTCGCGAACCAGGTCCGCGACCAGTACCGCTACTTCGTCGTCGACGAGTTCCAGGACGTCAACCCGCTGCAGAAGCTCCTGCTCGACGCCTGGCTCGGCGGGCGCGAGGAGATCTGCGTGGTCGGGGATCCGAACCAGACGATCTACTCCTTCACCGGCGCCAGCCCCGCGTACCTCCTCCGCTTCACGGTCGAGCACCCGGACGCGAAGGTCGTCAAGCTGGTCCGCGACTACCGGTCGACGCCGCAGGTCGTGCACCTGGCCAACGGCGTACTGGCGCAGGCACGGGGCGAGGCGCGCAACCACCGTCTCGAACTCGTCGCGCAGCGGCCCGCCGGTCCCGAGCCGACCTTCCACGAGTACGACGACGAGGTCGCGGAGGCCGAGGCCGTCGCCAAGCGGGCGCGGGCGCTGATCGAGGACGGCGTGCCGGCCCGCGAGATCGCGGTGCTGTTCCGCATCAACGCGCAGTCGGAGCCGTACGAACAGGCGTTCGCCGACGCGGGCGTGCCGTACGTCCTGAAGGGCGCGGAGCGGTTCTTCGAGCGCGCGGAGGTGCGTCAGGCGGTCGTGCTCCTGCGCGGCGCCGCCCGGTCCGCCGATGACGGCGAGCCGCTCGTACGGGCCGTGCGCGACGTCCTGGCCTCGGCCGGGCTCACCGACCGGCCGCCGGAGGGGCGCGGCGCCGCACGGGAGCGCTGGGAGTCCCTGGCCGCCCTGGCCCAGCTCGCCGAGGACGTCGCCGCCGACCGGCCGGGCGCGGGCCTGCGGGACTTCGTCGCCGAACTGGAGGAGCGCGCGAACGCCCAGCACGCCCCCGCCCTGGAGGGCGTGACGCTCGCCACTCTGCACACCGCGAAGGGCCTGGAGTGGGACGCGGTGTTCCTCGCCGGCCTGGTCGAGGGCACGCTGCCGATCATCTACGCGGAGAAGAGCCCGGAGCAGATCGAGGAGGAGCGCCGGCTGCTGTACGTCGGCGTGACACGGGCTCGCGAGCACCTGGCCCTGTCCTGGGCGCTCGCCCGGTCCCCGGGCGGCCGCAAGGGCCGCCGCCGGTCGCGCTTCCTCGACGGCCTCGCCCCGCAGAGCTCGGGACCGCCCCGCGTCGACCGGTCCAAGCGCCGGGCCATCGCCACCGGACCGCAGCCGTGCCGGGTCTGCGGACGGCCGCTGACCGCCGCGATCGAGCGCAAGCTCGGCCGCTGCGAGAGCTGCCCGGCCGACTACGATGAGGACCTGCTGGCCCGGATGAAGGAGTGGCGCGTGGCGGCGTCCAAGGAGCAGAAGGTCCCCGCCTACGTCATCTTCACCGACGCCACCCTGCAGGCCATCGCCGAGCGCGCCCCCGCCTCGGAGGCGGAGCTGGCCGCGATCCCCGGTGTCGGCGCCGTCAAGCTGGAGCGGTACGGTTCGGCGGTGCTCGCACTGTGCCGGGGCGAGACACCGTAAGCCTGAGGAGTAGTACGCGAATGAACGCCGCGCTGAAGGAGCTGCTCGAGCTGCTCGACCTGGAGCAGATCGAGTCCGACATCTTCCGCGGGCGCAGCCCGGAGGAGCGCCAGCAGCGGGTGTTCGGCGGGCAGGTCGCCGGTCAGGCGCTGGTCGCCGCGGGGCGTACCGTCCCCGAGGACCGCCGGGTGCACTCGCTGCACGCGTACTTCATCCGCCCCGGCGACCCGAGCGTGCCGCTCGTCTACACCGTCGACCGGGTCCGCGACGGCCGGTCGTTCACCACGCGCCGGGTCTCCGCCATCCAGCACGGCAAGGTCATCTTCACCCTGTCGGCGTCGTTCCAGATCGCCGAGGACGGCCCGTCGCACCAGGCGCCGATGCCCGAGGTGCCGGGGCCGGAGGAGCTGCCGACCTGGCAGGAGCGGATGGAGAAGCTGTTCGGCAAGCTGGACAACGAGTTCATGCGCAACCGGCCGATCGACCTGCGGCACGTCACACCGCTGACCTGGGAGGCCGCCCGCGATCCGGAGCTGGTCGGCCCGGAGTCGCTGGTCTGGCTGCGCGTGGCCGGGGAGCTGCCCGACGACCCGCTGCTGCACGTCTGCCTGATGACGTACGCCTCGGACATGACGCTGCTGGACACCGTCCTGCTCAACCACGGCCTCGCCTGGGGCGACCGCAAGACGATGGGCGCCAGCCTCGACCACGCGATGTGGTTCCACCGCCCGTTCCGCGCCGATGAGTGGCTGCTGTACGCCCAGGACACCCCGAACGCCTCCGGCGCCCGCGGCCTCGCCCGCGGCCAGGTCTTCACCCAGGACGGTGAGCTCGTCGTCTCGGTCGTCCAGGAGGGCCTCATCCGCGTCACCGGCTCCTGAGCCCCGGCGGGACGTTCTCGCAGGAGGACGCGTACGGCCCTGGGCCGGGGGGTACGGGGGGATGACAGGCGGAGGGGGGAAAGATGCCGCCGTTCTTCCCGCTGTGGATGATCATCACTCATGCGCTGAACGTCCTGTTCCTGCTCCTGCTGGCCCGCAGCGGCATCGAGGTGCTCTCCGCCTTCCCGAAGCTCTACCGGAACGATCACTGCACGCCCGGGCGAGAATGGCTGCGGTTCACCAAGGAGACCTACAGCGCCGACTCGGCCAAGCCGTGGTCGTCGGAGGACGAGATGGTCTCCTGGTCACCGGTCATCGCGCTGCCGGGCCGCAAGAACCTCGGCATGGGCCGGCACTGGCACTTCCTGACGATCCAGTTCTGGATCCTGACCGGAGCCGTCTACGTCGCGCTGGTCTTCGCGACGGGCTACTGGCGCTACCTTCTGCCGACCCGTTGGTCGATCTTTCCTGAGGCGGTCAAGGCCGTCGGCGCGTACTTCGGCCTGCACTACCCGCCGCTTCTCCCGAACGAGCCGTTCAACGCGGTGCAGAAACTGTCCTACTTCGCCGTCATCTTCCTCCTGGCCCCCTTCCAGATCGCCACCGGCGCCGCCATGTCACCCTCGGTCCTGGCCCGGTTCCCCTGGTACGGACGGCTGTTCGGCGGCAAGCAGGGCGCGCGCAGCCTGCACTTCCTCGGCCTCTGCGCCTTCGGAGGCTTCGTCGTCGTCCACGTGGCCATGGTGGTCATCCACGGCGTCCCCTCGGAGTTCGCCGCGATCGTGCTGGGCAGCCACGACGCCTCGAACACGCTCGCGCTGGCGATCGGGTCCGCCGGGCTCCTCGTGATCCTCGTCATCAACGTGATCGTCACCTGGTTCTCGCTGCGTCACCGGCGCGCCACCCAGCGGCTGCTGGGCCTGGTGGTCAACCCATTCGAACGCGTGATCTCGCGCGTCTTCCGGTCACGGCAGCAGTACTCCACCAAGGACATCTCGCCCTATCACCGGGTGAACGGCTACCCGCCCACCTCCGCCGAGTACGACCGGCTCGCCCGCAACGGCTTCCGGGACTTCCGGCTGCCGATCGGCGGCATGGTCGAGACCCCGGCCCTCGTCTCCCTGGACGACCTGAGGCGGCTCGGTCTGGAGAGACAGATCACCAAGCACAACTGCATCCAGGGCTGGACGGCCACCGCCCAGTGGGGCGGGGTACCCCTCGGCAGGGTCCTCGACCGTGTCCGCCCCACGACGGAGGCGGACACCCTCGTGCTTTACGCCTTCGACGACAAGGGCGACACGGACAGCGAGAGCGACCGCTGGGGCTTCTTCTACGGCACCATCCCCCTCGCCCTGGCCCGTACGCCCGAGACCCTGCTGGTCTTCGAGATGAACGGCGGCCCGCTGCCCGTCGAACACGGCGCGCCGCTGCGGCTGCGCATCGAGACCCAGCTCGGCTTCAAGATGACCAAGTGGATCAAGGCGATCGAGCTGACGCGCGGCTATGACCACCTCGGCCTGGGCCAGGGCGGCTGGCGTGAGGACCAGCAGTACTACGCCAACGCGGCCGGTATCTGACCGGCGCGGCGGACCGGTGAGGAGGCCGGGGAGATGTCCACTGGAAGGAGCGCTTCGGATCCCGACCTGGCGCGTGTCGTACAGGAACGGATCGATGCCTTCCGGCGGAACCTTCGTGGCGGACGCGGCCCCGGCGTGTCCGAGGAGGAATGGCTGCGCAACTCCACGCTGCGCGGGACCGTCGGAGGGGTTCCCACCGCGGTCCTGCGCGAGGACCTGCGCCTGCGGACCCTGCGCATCCGGGGCGAACGGCCCGAGAGGCTCGAAGCGGAGGCGGAGTGGGCCACGGCCCAGTTCCGGGCCGGACGCGGCGAGTTCCGCACGTCCGGTTCCCCCGGTCGCGGACGACGGCCCTCCCCGGCCCGGATCGTCCTCACCCTCGGCCTGCTCGGCGTAGCCCTCCGCCGCCTCCTCCGCGCCCGGGGGGTCAGAAGACGTAGGGCCAGCCCGCGGAGTCGTAGCCCAGCCAGTTGATGCCCAGGAGCGGAGTGCCGTCGTCGGCGTAGTAGTGGTAGTCGAGGATGTCGTGGTCGGTGTCGGTGAACACGCCTTCGCCGCCGGGTCCGTGAATGCTCCCGTGGCCGGCGAGGATCTCCGTGCCACCGCCGGAGGTCATCGCGACGCCGCTGCGGTCGTAGTACGGGCCGGTGACGCTCGTGGAGCGGCCCACCATGATCCGGTAGGTGCTGGACGCGCCGCGGCAGCAGTAGTCGAACGACACGTACAGGTAGTAGTAGGCGCCGTGGCGGAAGATGAACGGGGCCTCGATCGGGCCGCCGCCGCGTCCGGCGATGGAGACCATGGTCGTGCCGGAGCGCAGCCCGGTGGACGGGTCGATCGCGATGAGCTTGATGCCCGACCAGAAGGACCCGAACGCCAGCCACCAGCGACCCTGCGCGTCGACCGTGAGGTTCGGGTCGATGGCGTTGTAGTCGTCCGAGGACTGGGAGGAGACGACCAGGCCCCGGTTGGTCCAGGTTCCGGGGTCGCCGCTGGGACTGGTCGCCAGGAAGATCGCCGAGTGGTTCGAACCGAAGGTGGAGGCGGCGTAGTACATGGAGTACTGGCCGTTGTGGTACGACAGGTCCGGCGCCCACAGGCTGCGCGCGCCATTGGTGTAGCCGTAGGTCCAGGAGGCGCCGCCGGGGAAGGCCGTACCGGTGTTGTGGAAGGCCGTGCGATCCGGGGAGTACTTCAGGCCGATGTCGTCGCCGGTGTAGGCGACGAGGTAACCGCCGTTCGGCCGCTTGACCATGGACGGGTCGTGGACCCCGGTGTCGCCGGTGACGTTCCCGGGGTTCGGGTAGGTCGCGGCGAGAGAGGGCCGGCCCGGCGCGGCGAGGCACACGGTCGTCAGAGCCGCCGCGACCAGCGCACCCGCCCATCGACGGCCGGCCGGAACGGCCGCTCCGTCCCGCTTCCGCTGGAACATGCGATCGAGCCCCTTCTGCGAGCCGTTCGGCATGTCGAACGGCATTCGGAGGTCGGTAACCGGGGAAGGTAGGCCGCCGTGGGGACGCCGTCAACGGCTGTTCACCGCCTTTCATCGACGCGCCCGAGGCGGGGTGCGGGATCGGCGCCGCCGTGGCGTACGGTTGCCGACTGATGCGGATCACTACGCGGAACGCGCGCTTTCAGCAGTGGGCGGCGCTGCTCACCAACCGGACCAAACGCCAGCGGTCGGGGGAGTTCCTCGTTCAGGGGGTGCGGCCGATCACGCTCGCCGTCGAGCACGGCCGGCCGATCCGTTCCCTGCTGTACGCGCACGGGCGGCGGCTGTCGTCCTGGGCGCAGGGCGTGCTGGACGAGACGGCGGCCGAGCGGGTCGCGATGGCGCCGGAGCTGCTGGACGAGCTGGCCGGCAAGGAGGACGCCGAGCTGGTGGCCGTCGCCGCGCTGCCGCCGGACGACCTGGCGCGGATCACGCCGGACGGGCCCGTCGTCGTCTTCGACCGGGCCGCCGAGCCGGGCAACATCGGCACGGTCGTCCGCTCCGCCGACGCCTTCGGGGCCTCCGGGGTCATCGTGACCGGGCACGCCGCCGACCCGTACGACCCCAAGTCGGTACGGGCCAGCACCGGGTCGCTGTTCGCCCTGCCGGTCGTCCGGGTGCCGGCGCCCCGCCAGGTCGTCGACTGGGCGCGGGAGAACCGGCTGCGCGTCGTCGGGACGGACGAGACCGGCACCGTGGACGTCGGCGACAGCGACCTGCGCGGCCCGGTCCTGCTCGTCATCGGCAACGAGACCCGCGGGATGAGCGGCGCCTGGACGGCGGCCTGTGACGAGGTCGTGCGGATTCCGATCGTCGGGGCGGCGAGTTCGCTCAACGCCGCGTCCGCCGCGACGGTCTTCCTCTACGAGGCCGCCCGGCAACGCGGAGTGGCCGCGAAGACGGAACGAGAAAAAATAAGAAGTCGCAGGTAGAAAATACGTTGCCCCGATCCTGCGGGCGATCGTACGCTTCTCGCGAGCACTTGAACGGCTCCGCATCGCGGAGCCCCGATCGGATGAGTGGAGGTGGCGGTCCGGTGAGGAAAACACTGATTCCTTCGACCTGGGCGGCCGCCTGCGCGCGTCCGGTGATGGTGTCCGCTAGCGGTTCCACCGTTGCCGCCGCGTCCCTGTCGAGCCTCGAGTCCCGCTATGCGTCCGTCGAAGGCGGACGTGTGCGCCCCGGCGGCATGGATCTGCGGACGTGGCATGTCCTTGGGATGTTCCCGGCTACCCAGACGAATGCCCAGGTCAAGGGCGCTGCTGAGAAGCGCGCCGGAGTGGGTCCGTACCCCTGGAGACCACCGGAGCAATAGCTCCGAGCAGGCCTCCAGGCCGCGGATCCCGACCCGGGAACCGCGGCCTTTTTGTTTGGCCAGACCGTCCGAGCCAACGAGACCACATCAAGAAAGGGGTGGAGACCGTGGGACTCGCGCTGACCGCGATCAGCGAGAACCTGGATCTTCCCTGCCGGACCGAGCCTGAGCTTTTCTTCGCCGAGTCGCCGCAGGACGTCGAGCTGGCCAAGGCGCTGTGCGCCGAGTGCCCGGTCCGGCGCTCCTGCCTCGCCGGGGCCAAGGAGCGCCGGGAGCCCTGGGGCGTCTGGGGCGGGGAGCTGTTCGTACGGGGCGTCGTCGTTCCCCGGAAGCGGCCGCGGGGTCGCCCCCGCAAGGACGCCGCCGTGGTGGCGGCATGACGCACCGCCCGGAACTTCACATCGACATGGAGAAAGAGCGAGAGATGAGCTTGCTCAGCATTGAACTGTCCCAGGAACGAATACGGGACGCCGAGCGGGTGGCCACGCGCCGCGACGCCGCCCAGGTCCGCGCTCTGCGACGGGCCCGGCGCGACGCCGAGGTGACGGCGATCCGCCTCCGGCGCCTGCTGACCACGCGCTGACGCGAACCGCCGGCGTGCCTCCCGAGGGGGACGGGCCCCGGCACGACGGCGGATTCGAGTCGCGACACGATGAGCGACCGGCTTCGGCCGGGAGCTCGGGGAGACGCTCGGCGGGGTTTCCGGCCGAGCGTCTCGTCATCCACGCAGGGTTCTCACCTCACCGGCCTGTCAGCGTTCCGATGGGCTCTACCCGGCCAGGTTCCGCATCAGTGCCTCCAGGTCGCGTTCGCCGTCGCGGGTCTGGGCGCCCGCGGCCAGGCCACCGCTGATCAACCGCCCCGCCGCGGGACCGAAGACGAGGCCGGCCCAGGCGTGCCGAACGGGTCGCGCGCAACGACGCTCGGGAAGACGCGGGGCCGGGTCACCGGCCGCGGCCCGCCGCTGCTCCTCATACTCGAGGGGATCGTGTGGCGTGGCTCTCGGACGGCGCGTTCGGCTTCCGCGCGTCCCGGGGATCAGGGATGCTGTGGGGGAGTCGGATGGAGGGGGCGCGGGGATGGTCAGCTGTTCGTCGTGTGGAGTCACCGCCGAGGCGCCGCTGGGCTGGATGACCGAGATCACCGATCGGGGAACGGTCCACTTGTGCGACCGTTGCAGCCGGGAGAACATCCGGTCCATCGAAGGCCGGCTGGACCCCGTGTACTGGTAGGAGCGCGGTCAGCTCGCGATCTCCTCGTCGTCGCCGGGCACCTCGTCCTCGGCGAGGCCGTCGTAGTCGTCGAACTCCGGGTCGTCGTCGGCGAAGCCGGGCACCCAGGTCAGCGCCTCGTCGCGGAACCGGCCCTCGGCCTCGAGCTGGCACAGCACGCCGGTGCCTGCGGCCACCACGCGGTGGATCAGCACGTACGACGGTGGCAGGTTGAGCTGCCGTACGACGTTGGTCGGGCGCAGGTCGGTGACCCGGGCGGCCTCTTGGCGCAGCCACTCCCGGCTGAACTTGAAGGTCTCCTCGACGAGCGGCTCGGCGATCGGGCCGATGAAGGCGTACAGCGAGTCGGGGTCGACCTCCACGCCCTCGCGGATGAAGTCCTCCTCGCGCAGCGCCTTCATGATCTGGTCGACGTCGCCCATCGCGCCGATCCGCATGAGGACGCCGATGCGCCGGTGGAAGCCGCCGGGCAGCCGGTCGACGGCGCCGAAGTCGATGACGCCGAGCCGGCCGTCGTCGAGCAGCCGGAAGTTCCCGGGGTGCGGGTCGGCGTGCAGCAGCCCGCAGCGCGCGGGACCGGAGAACAGGAACCGGCAGTAGAGCAGCCCCGCGTGGTCCCGCTCCTCCTGCGTGCCGTCGCTGATGATCGCGGACAGCGGGGTGCCGTCGATCCACTCGGTCACGAGGACGTGCCCGGACTGGGCGACGACGTCGGGGATGACGAAGTCGGGGTCGTCGGCGTACGCCTCGGCGAAGGTCGCCTGCGACTCGGCCTCGATCGTGTAGTCGAGCTCCTCGGCGATGCGCCGCCTCAGCTCGGCCAGCATCGTCTTGACGTCCAGGCCCGGCGCGAGGACCGCGAACAGCTTGCTCAGGCGGGCCATCTGGTTGAAGTCGCTGAGCAGCGCCTTGCCCGCGCCCGGGTACTGGACCTTGACGGCCACGGTGCGGCCGTCGTGCCAGACGGCCTTGTGGACCTGGCCGATCGAGGCCGCCGCGGCCGGCCGGTCATCGAACTCGGCGAAGTGGTCGCGCCAGTCCGCGCCCAGGCCCTCGGCCAGCACCTTGTGCACCGTCGCGGCGGGCAGCGGCGGGGCGGCCTCCTGGAGCCTGGTCAGCGTGGCGCGGTACGGCCCGGCGACCTCGGGCGGCAGCGCGGCCTCGAAGATCGACAGCATCTGGCCGACCTTCATCGCGCCGCCCTTCAGCTCGCCGAGCACCTTGAACAGCTGCTCGGCGGTGCGCTGCTGAATCTCGGTCGCGACGAGCTCGGCGGGCCTGCCAAAGGTGCGCTTCCCGACACCGAGGGCGGTGCGTCCGGCGAAGCCGATGGGGAGGGAGGCCAGCTTGGCGGTCCGCGTCACAGCGCGGCGGGGGAGATCGCTCATCGAGTACCTGCTCTCAGCGCATCCGCGAGGCGGCCGTGTTTGCCGGTTCGCTCCGCACGTCACCTTATTCTCGGCGAGGCGCGCCATGGGTTCCACATCCGGCCGGGGGAGCATTTCGGGGCCGCTCGTTCCCTCCATCGTGCGTTAGCCGCGCGACCAGCGCAAACGGACGGGTGTGTGCTATCTCACGTCAAGCCGGTCGTCCGTGACCGCCGCGCAACTCCCGGCCGTGGAGCCCCACGGGGCACCCGAACCCTGTGGAAAACCTGCGCAAAGCATGTGGACAGTCTTGGGGACGTGTGAAATAGGGCCGTCTCTACCAGCGAAAACGCAACTCACCCCCTGTGGAGAAACCGAAGTTTTCGGTACGGTGCTTACCGTGCCCCCCACAGGCGAGATAGAGGTGCGTCGCAGCGCCCGGCGCCGGCGGACGGTCACCGCCCGCCGAGACGGCGACAAGACGGTGGTGATGGTGCCCGCCGGGCTGAGCGCCGCCGAAGAGCGCGAGTGGATCGACACGGTCCTCGAGCGCCTGGCCGCTCGCGAGCGGCGCAGGCATCCGAGCGACGACGTGCTATACGACCGCGCGCGGGAGCTGTCGCGGCGCTACCTCGGCGGCCGGGCCGCGCCGGCCAGTGTCCGCTGGGTGACCAACCAGCGCAGCCGCTGGGGCTCGTGTACTCCCGACGACGGCACGATCCGGCTGTCCACGCAGTTGCGCGGGATGCCGGGCTGGGTCGTCGACTACGTCCTCATGCACGAGCTCACCCATCTGATCGTCCCCGGTCACGGGCCGCCGTTCTGGGAGCTGGTCAACCGTTATCCGCGGACCGAGCGGGCCCGCGGCTATCTCGAGGGCGTGGCCGCGACCGCCGGGCTGCCGCTGACGGACGGCGATCAGCCGCGCGAGCGGGCCGCCGGTGCCGGCGGCCTGCCGGGCCGGGACGGTGACCCGCTGCTGGACGGAAGCCCGTCGCTGGAGGCGGACCCGCTGCTGGACGGGGACTCCGCGAGGTGACGCGCCGGTTCGCCGCCGTCCTGGCCGGTACGGGAACGGCGGCGCCGCCCGGCACCGATCCCGACGAATACCGGTTGGCCCTCCTCGAGGACACGTACGAGGTGGTGGCCGGGCTGGAGTTCGTCACCCCGGTGCTCGCGCTGCCCGCTCCCGACCCCGACGCCGAGGCCGTCACCTGGCCGGGCACGCCCGTGCTCCGGGTTGCGGGGCTCGACGCGCTGCTGCACGGGCTCCACGAGCTGGGCGCCGAGCACGCGGCCGTCGTCGCGCCGGACGCGCCGGACCTGCCGGCCCTGCTCCTCGGCAAGCTCTTCCGCGCCCTCGGCAGTGGGCAGGTCGCCGTCTGCCCGGCGGCCGGCGGCGGGCTGGTCGCGCTCGCGGCCCGGCTCCCCGCGCCCGCCTGGCTGTCCGGGATCGACCTGGACACCGCCGACGCGCCCGCCCGGCTGCGCAGGGCCGCCGGTACGCAGGGCGCCGTACGCTCCGCGCCCGGCTGGCACCGGCTGCGCACGCCCGCCGACGTCGCTCTCCTCGACCCCGGCCTGGAGGGCTGGGACAACACCCGGGCACTGCTCACGGGTCACTGACCGGGCATTGCCCACCGGTCACTGACGGGGCCCGGCTCACCGGTCACTGACCGGTCACCGGCCAGGTCAACGCTCAGGTTAGGGCTTTATGTCCGGCCCGTTACGTTGACCCTCTCTGCAAACGTTTGCATAGTTTCATGCATCCGAACCGACCCCTGAGGAGTCGCGGTGCCGGTGACCATCCAGGACGTCGCCCGAGAGGCGGGAGTCTCGGTATCGACCGTGTCCCGGGCGTTCACCGTTCCTGACCTGGTCAAGGAGGAGACCCGGCAGCACGTGCTCCAGACCGCGGAACGGCTCGGCTACCGCCCGAACCGCGCCGCCCGGGGACTGATCACCGGCAAGACCGGCAACTTCGGCGTGATCGTCCCCGACCTGTCCAACCCGTTCTTCCCCACCGTGCTGAAGGGCGTGCAGGCCCGGGCGCGCGAGGCGGACTACGCCGTCTTCCTCGCGGACTGCGACGAGAATCCCGCCGAGGAGATGGCCCTCGTCCAGGCCATGGCCAAGCAGGTCGACGGAGTCATCCTCTGCTCGTCGCGGATGACCCCGAGCCAGCTCGACCGGGTGGTGGGGACGACCTCGCTGGTCTTCATCAACCGCCAGGTGCGCGACAACCCGGCGGTCCTGATGGGGCCGGCGGCCGGAATGCGCCAGGCCATCGACCATCTCGCCGCGCTCGGGCACCGCCGGGTCGCGTACCTGAACGGCCCGAAGGCGTCGTGGTCCAACCGGGAGCGACGGCGCGGCCTGCGCCAGGCCGCCCGGTACGCGATGGAGATCGTGGAGCTGGGGCCGTTCGCCCCGCGCTTCGAGGGTGGGCCGCACGCCGCCGACCTGGTGATCGCCGAGGGCGTCACCGCGCTCATCGCCTTCAACGACCTGCTGGCGCTGGGGGTGATGTCCCGGCTGGCCGACCGGGGCGTGGCGGTGCCCGAGGAGATGAGCGTCGTCGGCTTCGACGACATCCCGATGGCGGGCATGGCCACTCCGCCGCTGACCACCGTCGCCATGCAGAACGAACGCGCCGGTCGCGCGGCCGTCGACCTGCTCGTGAACCTCCTGACCGTCTCCGGCGCCGACGCGGGGGATCTCCGCCGGGACCTTGATTGTCAGCTGATCGTGCGGGCCTCGACCACGGTCCCCGCCCGATCGTGACCGGAAGGAAGATCCCTGATGCGCGCTAAGACCTGGTGCCTCGCGGCGGCGTTCGTCCTCGCGGTGAGCGCGTGCGGTTCACCGAACTCGGGGGGCGGGGCCAAGGACCTGACGCCGGACAAGGTGCCCGACAACCCGAAGAACCCGGTGACCCTGAACATCATCGACGTCGCGGGCAACCTGCAGCTCACCCAGGGCATGATCGACGAGTTCGTCAAGACGCACCCCAAGGTGATCAAGAAGGTCACCTACACGAAGGCCACCGCGCCGGAGCTGCCCGGCAAGATCAAGGCGCAGCAGAGCGCGGGCCAGGTGCAGATCGGTCTCGTCCTCACCGGCACCGACGGCCTCTCCGCGGGCGTCGACCAGAACCTGTGGGTCAAGACCGACGACTACAACAGCCGCATCGGGAGCGCGAACTACCTCGAACCGGCCGCGAAGATGCAGGAGCTGGCGCAGGGCCACGGCGTCGAGCTCGTGTACTACCCGTCCGGGCCGCTCATCGAGTACAACCCCAAGACGGTCCCCACCCCGCCGACGACGGCGGACGAGCTGCTCGCCTGGGCGAAGGCGCACCCGAAGAAGTTCCAGTACGCCCGGCCCGCCAACTCCGGCCCCGGCCGTACGTTCCTCATGGGCCTGCCGTACCTCCTCGGCGACTCGAACCCCAAGGACCCGACGGCGGGCTGGTCGAAGACCTGGAACTACCTGTCGGAGCTCGGCAAGTACGTCGACTACTACCCGTCCAAGACCTCCGAGACCATGAGCAACCTGGCCAACGGGTCCGTCGACATGATCGCCACCACGACCGGCTGGGACATCAACCCGCGCGCGCTCGGCCAGGTGCCGGCCGGTGACAAGGTCACCTACCTCAAGGGCATGCACTGGGTGACCGACGCGCAGTACGCCACGATCCCGCGCGGCGTCTCCGCCGACGTCCTCTCCGCGGACCTCCAGCTGATCAAGTGGATGCTCACTCCGCAGCAGCAGGCCAAGGCGTACGACGACGGCTACTTCTACCCGGGCCCGGCGGTGAACGGCGTGACCCTCTCGATGGCGCCGGCCAAGTCGCAGCAGGTCGTCCAGCAGTTCGGGCGCCCGGAGTACGACAAGTGGATCGCCCAGTTCCCGAAGGAGACGTCGCTGCCCGCCAAGGAGCAGGTCACGGCGTTCGACCAGTGGGACCGGACCGTCGGCGGCGGGAAGGTCCACAAATGAGCCGTTCGTCGACCAAGATCTCCGAGCTGCGGCTCGACAAGGTCTGCCGTGAGTTCGGGGGAGTGCGGGCCCTCGACGGGCTCGACCTGACGATCAGCGGCGGGGAGTTCGTCGCCCTGCTCGGCCCGTCGGGCTGCGGGAAGTCGACCGCGCTGAACTGCCTGGCCGGGCTGTTGCCGCTGACCGGCGGCACGATCACGCTGGACGACCGCAGGATCGACGGCCTGCAGCCCGAGCAGCGCGGCTTCGGCATGGTCTTCCAGAACTACGCGCTGTTCCCGCACATGTCCGTGCGCTCGAACATCGGCTTCGGCCTGCGCATGGCCAAGGTTCCCAAGGCCGACGCGCGGCGCCGGGTGGACGAGGCGATCAGGCTCGTCCAGCTGGAGGAGCACACGGACAAGTTCCCCGGCCAGCTGTCCGGCGGCCAGCAGCAGCGCGTCGCGATCGCCCGCGCGATCGTCCTCGAACCCCCGCTCGTCCTGATGGACGAGCCGCTGTCGAACCTCGACGCCAAACTGCGGCTGGAGATGCGCACCGAGATCAAGCGCATCCACCAGACGCTCGGGCTGACCACCATCTACGTCACCCATGACCAGGAGGAGGCGCTCTCCCTCGCCGACCGTCTCGTCCTGCTCCGCCAGGGCAGAGTGCAGCAGATCGGCTCGCCGGAGGAGGTCTACACCGAGCCGGCCAACCGGTTCGTCGCCGGCTTCATGGGCTACCGCAACGAGCTCGGACTGCCCGTCTCCCAGGTCAACGAGAAGACGGTCGTGCTCGACGGGCTCGGCGGCGGGCTCACCGGCGTCCGGCGCGACGACCTCGGCGCGCGGGCGGTCGCGGCGATCCGGCCCGAGGACTTCACCGTCGGCGACGGCCCGAACGCCACCGAGGTCACCGTCGAGGTCGTGGAGTACCAGGGCCGCGAACAGGCGATCCAGGCCCGTACCGACGACGGCGTCGACCTGCACCTGCGCGCCGACGCGCGGCTGGCGCCCGGCGACCGCGTGACGGTGTCGGTGCCGCCGGAGCGGGTGCTGGTGTTCGCCGCGGAGAGCCCGGCCGCGCCCGAGGAGGTGGCCTGAGTGGCGGCGGCACCGGCCGTCGCGCGGCCGCGGATCTCGCTGCGGCACCGGCTCGCCGAGCGCGGCGTCGACCGTACGCTGCTGCTCCTGCTGCCCGCGGTGGTCTTCGTCGTCGCGCTGTTCATCTACCCGTTCGTGTACGGCCTGCAGCTGTCCTTCCAGCCACAGGCCGGCTCGGACGCGGCGAACAAGTACGGCACCGGGCCGTTCGCGGACTACCGGCTGTTCTTCTCCGACCCGTACCTGCGGAACACGATCTGGACGACGCTGAAGATCGGCCTGCCGGCCGCGCTGTTCAACGTGCTGGCCTCGGTGCCGATCGCGTACCGGATGCGCGGGCGGTTCCGCGGCAAGCGGGCCGTCACCACCATCCTCGTCGTGCCGATCACGCTGGGCACGGTGCTCACCGCCGAGGGCCTGCTGGCCTTCATGGGGCCCACGGGCTGGCTCAACCGGATCCTGCTGGACCTCGGGATCGTCGACCACCCGGTGCGCCTGACGCACAACTACTGGGGCGTCGTCTTCTCGCTGGTCATCACCGGGTTCCCGTTCGCCTTCCTGCTGACCCTGTCGTACCTGACCGGGATCGACCCGACGCTGGAGCGGGCGGCCGCGACGCTCGGGGCGGGCTGGTGGCAGCGGTTCCGGCACATCACGCTGCCGCTGCTGGCGCCGGGCCTGGCCATCACGTTCTGCCTGTCGTTCGTGCTGGCGTTCTCGGTGTTCCCCTCGGCGATCATGGTCGGTGAGCCCGCGCGGCAGACCCGGGTGATCTCGATCGCCGCCTTCCATGCCGCGTTCGAGCAGTACGACTACTCCATGGCCTCGGCCATCGCGATGATCATGGGTGCCGTCGAGCTGATCGTGATCGGCCTCGTCCTCGGCTGGCGCGCCCGCCTCTACAAGGGAGCCACGGGAGGCAAAGGTTGACCGCCATCATGGAAGCGCCTCCCGCGGAGGAGAAGGCACCACGACGAGTCGCGCTCCGACCCGGGGCGTGGATCGTCTGGGGATCCGTGGTCTTCTTCCTGCTGATCCTGCTCGGCGTGGTCGGCGCGGTCGTCGTGAACTCCTTCGGCCGCAAGTGGTTCGGCGGCTGGCTGCCGAAGGGCTGGACCACCCACTGGTACGGCGCGACGTGGAAGGAGTTCGACCTCAGCGGGGTCCTCACCGTGACGCTGGAGGTCGCGCTCGCCGTGGTCGTCGTCTCCGTCCTGGTCGGCGTCCCGGCCGCGTACGCGCTGGCCCGCCGGAACTTCCCCGGCAAGCGGGTGCTGATGGTGGCGTTCCTGCTGCCGATCCTCATCCCGCCGATCACGTACGGCGTGCCGCTGGCGACCGTGCTGTACAAGTTCCACCTGGCCGGGAGGCTCAGCGGCGTGATCCTGGCCAACCTCGTGCCTGCGGTGCCGTTCGTCATCCTCGTCATGACGCCGTTCATCGAGCAGATCGACCCGAAGATCGAGGCGGCGGCCCGCATGTGCGGCGCCAGGACCCGGGTCATCTTCACGCGGATCCTCGGCCCGCTGCTGATCCCCGGCATGCTGGCCGCCGCGATCCTCGTGCTCGTGCGTACGGTGGGGATGTTCGAGCTGACGTTCCTCACCGCGGGGGCGGACAGCCAGACCCTCGTCGTCGCGCTGTACTACTCGGTCTCGGCCGCGGGCATCCGCGCGCAGCAGGAGACCGACGCGATGGCGGTCATCTACACCCTGTCCATGCTGGTGCTGCTCGTCGCGGCACTGCGTTTCGTCAACCCCACCCAGCTGGTCACCCAGATCAAGGAGAGAGATTGAAGACCCTGCTGACCCCGGGCAAGGACACCGAGCTGATCGGCCTCGACCTGGCCGACCTGGCCGAGGGCGAGACCCTGGAGCTGACGCGCGACGAGGAGGTCGCCGCGGTCGTCCTCTCGGGCGTCGTCGACGTCGACGGGCTGGGCACGGCCGGCGGCCGCGGCGGTGTGTTCGACGGGCCCGGTCACACGGTGTACGCCCCGCCGGGACACCGGCTGACGTTCCGCGCGACGGGCGGGCCGGCGCAGATCGTCATCGCGACCGCGCCGCTCGGCGACGGCACGCCCGGCCAGGCGCGGATCATCGGCCCGGACGATCAGGAGATCGCCGAGCGCGGCGAGGGCAACTGGTCCCGTACGGTCCGGACGATCCTCGGCCCCGGCGACAACGCCGGCCGGCTGCTGCTCGGCGAGACGATCAACCCGCCGGGGAACTGGTCGAGTTACCCGCCGCACAAGCACGACACCCACGAGCCGCCGCGCGAGGTCAAGCTCGAGGAGGTCTACCTGTTCAAGCTGGAGCCGGAGAACGGCTTCGGGGTGCAGATCCGGTACGACGGCGAGGGCGAGGAGTGCTTCACCGTCCGCGACGGTGACGTGGCGGCGATCCCGGCCGGCTACCACCCGGTCGTCGCCGCGCCGGGCTATCGGCTCTGCTACCTGTGGGTCATGGCGGGTCAGGGCCGGCAGATGATCCCGTACCTGGACCCCGAGCACGCCTGGGTGCAGAACGGCTGACGGGATGAAGGTGCGGCGTGAGAACGCGACGACGGCGCGGGCCGGTGCCGGACCGGGGGAACCCGCGTTCTTCCAGGGCATCGTCCGCCCGGACGGGCGGGTCGGCACCCGCAACCACATCGGCGTCCTCACGTCGGTGAACTGCTCCGCGACGGTCGCGAAGATGATCGCGAGCCGGTCGGCGGCCCTCGCGGAGGAGTTCCCGAACGTGGACGGCGTCGTCGCGCTCACGCACGACACCGGGTGCGGGATGGCCGCCGACGGCGACGGCATCCGGCTCCTGCGGCGCACCCTGAACGGCTACGCCCGGCATCCGAACTTCGCCGCCCTGCTCGTGGTCGGCCTCGGCTGTGAGGTGGCGCAGCTCACCGGGTTCGACCTGCCGGCGGGCACGCCGACGATGACGATCCAGGGGATGGGCGGCACGGCGGCGACCGTACGCCACGGCGTCGAGCTGATCCGCGACCTGCTGCCCGAGGCGGATCGCGTCGCTCGGGTCCCCGTCCCGGCGTCGGAACTCGTCGTCGGGCTGGCCGACACCGGCACGGGCGGGCCCGGGAACGCCACGCTCGGCGCGGCCGCCGACCTGCTCGTACGGCACGGCGGCACCGCGATCCTGGCCGGGACGCCGCAGCTGTACGGCGCCGAGCGGCTCCTCGCGCGCCGTGCCGTCTCCCCGGAGGTCGCCGGGCGGCTGGCCGAGCGGTTCCGGTGGTGGGAGAGGTACGCCGCGCCCGCCCCGGACGCGCCGGAGCGGGCGGCGGCCAGAGGCGGCACGTCGCCGCTGACCGCGGTGCACGAGTACGCCGAGCCCGTCGCCGAGCGCGGGCTCGTCTTCATGGACACGCCGGGGCGGGCCGAGGTCTCCGCCACCGGGCAGGTGGCGGGCGGCGCGACCGTCATGTGCTTCACGACGGGAGGCGGGCCCGCCGACGGCTGCCGTCCCGCGCCCGGCCTGAACCTCGCGGCGACCGGCGCGGCCTACCGGGCGATGCCCGAGGACCTGGACCTCGACCTGTCCGACGCGTCGGTGACGGGGGAGCGGCTGTTCCGGCTGATCCTGGAGGTCGCCTCGGGCCGCCGGACGGCGGGTGAGGAGCTCGGCTCCGGCTACGACGACTTCGCGCCCTGGCAGATCGGGGCCGTGATGTGAGTACCGAACAACGGGAGGACGCCTTGCGGCTGTCACTGACGACCCGGCCGCGGCGGGTGCCGTCGTCGGTGGGGATCGTGCACCTGGGCATCGGAGCGTTCCACCGGGCGCACCAGGCGGTCTACACCGAGGACGCCGGCGACGGCTGGGGGATCTGCGGGATCACCCAGCGCAGCGCGACCGTCGTCGACCAGTTGGCCCCGCAGGACGGGCTGTACAGCGCGCTCGAACGCGGCCCCGAGGGCGCGTCGGCGAGGATCATCGGCGCCGTACGGGAGGTGCTCACCGGCGACGCGACCGTCGACCGCATCGCCGATCCGGCCGTGCGGATCGTCTCGCTGACCGTGACGGAGAAGGGCTACCGGCACGACCCCGCGACCGGGCGGCTGCGGATCGACGACCCGGAGATCCGCCAGGACCTCGCCGGCCGCGAGCCGCGTACGGTGATCGGCCGGCTCGTCCGGGGCCTGTCCCGGCGTGAGGCCCCCGTGACGGTCCTGTGCTGCGACAACCTGTCCTCCAACGGCGCGACGCTGCGCGGCCTGGTCGAGGAGTACGCCGAGCGGGCGGGCGTGAAGATCACCTGTGACACGGCGTTCCCCTCGACGATGGTGGACCGGATCGTGCCCGCGACCACGGCGGCCGACCTGGACGAGGCCGAACGCCTGCTCGGCGTCCGTGACCACGGCGTCGTCGTGACCGAGCCGTTCACCCAGTGGGTGATCGAGGACTCCTTCGCCGCGGGACGTCCCGCCTGGGACGAGGCCGGCGCGATCCTCACCGGCGACGTCGCCCCGTACGAGCTGATGAAGCTCCGGCTGCTCAACGGCTCCCACTCGATGCTGGCCTACCTCGGCTCGCGGTTCGCGTACGTCTCCGAGGCGGTGGACGTACTGGGCGAGGTCGTGCGCCGCTACATGGACGAGGACGCCACCCCGACCCTCGCCGTGCCGGACGGGTTCGACCTGGAGGAGTACAAGGCGTCGCTGCTGACCCGGTTCGCGAACCCGGCGCTGAGGCACCGCACCGCGCAGATCGCGATGGACGGCTCGCAGAAGCTCCCGCAACGGCTGCTCGGCGTCGTACGCGACCGCCTCGCGGCCGGCGCCGAGCCCCGCTGGGCGGCGCTGGCCGTCGCGGCGTGGATGCGGCACGTCCGGACCGCGGACGAACTCGACGACCCGCTCGCCGACCACCTGCGCGCGACCGTGTCCGGCGCGGGCCGGCCGGACGAGGTCGTCGACGCGCTCCTGGCGGTCACCGAGGTGTTCGGGACGGACCTCCGGGAGTCCCGCGTCCTCCGCGACCTGCTCGTGGAGCACCTGACCGAGCTGACCTCCGGCGGTTCCCCGTACTGATCCGCCGGACCACCGCCGTACGGCGAGTTCCCTATTGAAACAGGTTCTAGTTTCTGTTTACGCTCGCTTCATGATCCTCGATCGTTTCCGACTGACCGACCGGGCCGCGATCGTGACCGGCGCCGGGCGCGGGATCGGGGCCGCGACCGCGGTCGCCCTCGCCCAGGCGGGCGCCGACGTGCTCATCTCCGCCCGCAGCGAGGACCAGCTCCGTACGGTCGCGCGTGAGATCGAGGACGCCGGGCGACGGGCGGTCGTCGTGCCCGCCGACCTGACCGACCTGACGGCGGCCGCCGGCCTGGCCGCGACGGCGGTCGAGGCGTTCGGCCGGATCGACGTGGTGGTCAACAACGTCGGCGGCACGTTCCCGCGGGCGTTCCTCGACACGACGGACGAGTTCCTGGCCGAGGCGTTCCACTTCAACGTCGGCATCGCGCACGCCCTGACCCGCGCGGCCGTACCGCACATGACCCGCGGCGCGGTCGTCAACATCTCCTCGGTCATGGGCCGCATCACCGGCCGTGGCTTCCTCGCGTACGGCACGGCCAAGGCGGCGCTGGCCCACTACACCCGGCTCGCGGCGCGCGACCTCGCGCCGCGCATCCGCGTCAACGCGATCGCCGCCGGCGCGGTCGCCACGTCCGCCCTGGAGATCGTGACCGGCAACGACGAGCTGCGGACGGCCGTGGAGGACAACACCCCGCTCCGCCGGATCGGCGACCCCGAGGACATCGCCGCGACCGTGGTCTATCTCGCCTCGCCCGCGGGAATGTTCGTCACCGGCCGCGTCCTCGAGGTCGACGGCGGCACCGACCAGCCGACCCTGGACCTCGGCCTGCCCGACCTGTAGAAGAAGGAGTTGGCCGGATGACGTACCGCGTGGTGCTGTGGGGTACCGGAAACGTGGGCCGCAACGCCCTGATCGGCATCAACGCCCGCCCCGACCTCGAACTCGCGGGAGTCTGGGTCTCCAACCCCGCCAAGGTGGGCAAGGACGCCGGAGAGCTCGCCGGACTCGACCCGCTCGGCGTGACCGCCACGAACGACGCCGACGCCGTCCTCGCACTGCGGCCCGACTGCGTCGTCCACACCTCCATGGCCGACGTACGGCTCGGCGAGGCCCTGGAGGATCTGCAGCGCATCCTGCGCGCGGGCGTGAACGTCGTCTCGTCCAGCCCCGTCTTCCTGCAGTTCCCCGACGAGGCGATGGGCTCGCCGATCCGGCGGGCCGCCCTCGACGGCGGCGTCTCCATCTGGGTGAACGGCGTCGATCCCGGCTTCGCCAACGACTGGCTGCCGCTGACCGTCACGAGCATCAGCGAGCGCATCACCGAGGTCCGCTGCCTGGAGATCCTCAACTACGCGACGTACGACCAGGGCACGGTGCTGTTCGACATCATGGGCTTCGGCCGCCCGATCGACGACGTGCCGATGCTGCTGCAGCCGGGCGTTCTGTCCCTCGCCTGGGGCAGCGTCGTCCGCCAGCTGGCCGCCGGACTCGACGTCGAACTGGACGGCGTGGAGGAGTGGCACACCCGCCTGCCCGCCCCGGAGGCGTTCGACGTCAAGGCCGGGCGGATCGAGAAGGGCACCGCCGCCGCGCTGCGCTTCGAACTGCGCGGCATGCGCGGCGGCCGCCCGGTCGTCGTGCTCGAACACGTCACCCGGCTGCGTGACGACCTCGCCCCCGACTGGCCGCAGCCGGCGGGCAAGGGCTGCTACCGCGTCGAGGTGCGCGGCGAGCCGAACTACACCGTCGACCTGCAGCTTCTCGGCACCGACGGTGACCACAACACGGCCGGCCTGAAGGCCACGGCGATGCGCCTGGTGAACGCCGTCCCGGCCGTCGTCCAGGCCGCTCCGGGCCTGCTGACCGCCCTCGACCTTCCCCTGATCACCGGCCGGGGGCTGGTCGTCTGACGACGACCGAACGCGGTCGGACGGGCGTATCAGAGCATGGGGGCGTCGAACTGCCGGAGCAGGACGTCGGCCAGGGCGCCCTCCTCGGCGGCGGACTCGTGGCCGAGGTCCTGATCGGCCCAGATGATCTTGCCATCGGCGGTGTAGCGGGTTCCCCAGCGCTCGGAGAGCTGCGCGACGAGGAACAGGCCGCGGCCGCCTTCGTCGGTGGTGGCGGCGCGCCGCAGTCGCGGCGCGGTGCTGCTGGCGTCGGAGACCTCGCAGGTCAGGCAGCGTCCGTAGAGCAGCCGCAGCGTGATCGGCGGTGCCGTGTACCGGATCGCGTTCGTGACGAGCTCGCTGACGATGAGCTCGGTGGTGAAGGTGACGCGCTCCAGCCCCCATTCCCGGGTCTTCTCCGCGCAGCGTGCCCGGATGGAGGGGACCGCGGCGGCGTCGGCCGGGACGTCCCACTCGGCGACGTGTGAGCGCGGGAACAGCCGGGTCCGGGCGACGAGCAGGGCGATGTCGTCGGTGCGATGGGCGGGGGCGATCGCGTCGATCACCGCCTGACAGGTCTCCTCGGGGGTGCATCCGTCGGTGTGCCGTAGCGTGCGGCGCAGATCCTCGAGCCCGGCGTCGATGTCGCGGGTGCGGTCCGTGATGAGCCCGTCGGTGTACAGCACCAGGCGGGCGGCCTCCGGCAGGCGCAACTCGGTGGCCTCGAAAGGGTAGCCGCCGAGTCCGAGCGGCGGCGAGGCCGGCACGTCGGGATAGGTGACCGTCGCGTCCGGGCCGACGACCGCGGGGCCGGGATGCCCGGCACTGGCGATCGTGCAGGTGCCCGCGACCGGGTCATAGACCCCGTACAGGCACGTGGCTCCGATCACTCCGTCACCGCCGGGTCCTTCGGGGTGGGACCCGGTCGCCTCGTCGCCGATGCAGGCGACCAGTTGGTCCAGGTGCCACAAGACGTCCTCCACCGGGAGGTCCAGCGTCGCGAAATTGTGCGCCGCGGTGCGCAGCCGCCCCATCGTCACCGCCGCGTGCATCCCGTGACCGACGACATCGCCGATCACCAGCGCCACCCGGGCCCCCGGCAAGGGGATGAGATCGAACCAGTCCCCGCCGACCCCCGCCTCCGCGGGCAGGTAGCGCCAGGCCACCTGGAGCGCCTCCTGTTCCGGCTGCCGGCGCGGCAGCAGGCTGCGCTGGAGCGTGACCGCCATGGCGTGTTCGTGCGTGAAGCGCCGGGCGTTGTCGATGGCCACCGCCGCCCGCGTGGTGAGCTCCTCGGCCAGCAACAGATCCTCATTGTCGAACGGCGAGGTCTCCCGCACACGGTAGAAGCTGGCCACGCCCAGCGGGACACCCCGCGCCTGCAACGGCACGGCCACCAGCGAGCGCAGCCCCTGTCCAAGCGCCTCGTCGGCGCGCTCCGGGGACTCTTCCCGCCACCCCCGGGCCTGCCGAAGGTCCGCCTGCAACACCCCGTGCCCCTGCTCCAACGCGCGGTTCTGCGGCGCGGCCGGTGAGAACCACGCCCTCTCGCCCACCTGCCACATGGGCGAGATCCGCCGCGCACCGGCGATCGCGACCCGCCGCAACCGCGGCGATCGTCCCGCAGGCGGCTCCTCTCCCCGCAACACCGCATCGATCAGATCCACCATGACGAGATCGGCGAATCCCGCCGCGCCGACTTCGGCGAGTTCCTGCGCCTCACCGGCCACATTCAGCGTCGTCCCGATCCGCACGCCCGCCTCGTACAGGAGCTTCAGGCGCTCCCGGGTCACCTCCGCCCGCTCCGACACCGCCGCCAGTTCCGTGGTGTCCCGCAGCGTCACCACGCTGCCGCCCTCCGCACCGCCGGGGAACGCCGACCGCGTGCTCACCGACAGCAGGCGGCCCTGTGCCTGAAGCACCTCGTCGGTCACCGGCTCGCCGGAGGTCAGCAACCGCGTCATCTCCTCCGGCAGCCCCAGCTCCCGCACATCGCGGCCCTGCGCATTCTCCGGCAGGCCCAGCAACCGATGCGCCTCATCGTTGACCAGCGCCAACCGCCCGTCCGCGTCGGTGATCAGCACTCCCTCCCGTACGGCGTGCAGGACCGCGTCATGGTGGTCGTACATCCGCGTCATCTCCGCCGGGCCCACACCGTGCGTCTGCCTCCGCAGCCGCCGGGACACCAGCGCCGCCCCGGCCGCGGCCAGGGCCAGTGCCACCGCGCCGCTGCCGACGATGATCGGAAGATGCGAGAGCCACCGTCTCGTCACGCCCCTGACCGTCATCCCGGCGGACACCAGACCCGCCACCGCACCGTGCTCGTCGAGCACGGGGACCACGGCCTGGACGTACGTTCCCCTGCCCGCCGGCACGGGCGGCCCGCTCGCCTGCTCGACGGTGACGTGGCCGTGCAGCGCCGGTCGGATGTTGCCGACGAACCTTCTGCCGATCTCTGTCGGGTAGGGGTACGTGTAACGGATCCCGTGGGTGTTCATGACGACGATGAAGTCCACGCCCGCCCCCTTGCGGGCCGCTTCGGCGCGCGGCTGCAGCACCGCGGTCGGGTTCGTGCCGCGCAGCGCCTGCGCGACCCCGGGGGCGTTCGCGAAGGTCTGAGCCGCGACGACCGACGCCCGGCGCCCCTGCCGCAGGGCCGCGTACGCCGACTCGACCACTTGTACGGTCACCGCGGTCGCCACCAGCAGGACCACGGTCACGACCTGCAGAAGGAAGACCTGCCCGGCGACACTGCGCAGGCTGAGCAAGGACAACCGGCGATCAGGCGGGCGCCCAGCGAACGCCCCCCGCGTCCGCAGGGGCAATACGCCCATGCACCCTTCATAACACCACGGTGAGTTCCCGGACCAGCCGGTCCACCGGCCAGGGGAGCACCCCGACGGATGGCGGCGGAGGACGGGATGGAGCGAATGGTCCTTCAGGTTGCTCGATCGCCCGGCGGCGCAAAGGATGACAGGGGTCACTGACGGTTCGGTCCGGGGAGCAGCCGGGTGGGGACGGAGACACGGGGATGACATCGGTTCTGATCGCCGGCGGGGGCGTCGGCGGCCTGACGGCGGCGCTGGCCCTGAACAAGGCCGGACTCCAGGTGGCCGTGTACGAGGCGCATCCGGTCGCCGACGCGGACCTCGGCGCGTTCCTCACCCTCGCGAGCAACGGGATGCTCGCGCTGGCGCAGCTCGACGCCGCCCGCCCGGTCGCCGAGGCGGGGTTCCCGCTCACGACGTTGCGCCTGACCGACGCCACGGGAGCCGAGATCGCCGCCCGGCCGATGGGGGAACACGGCGACCCGCTGACCCGGTACCGCTGCCTGCTCCGCGCGGAGCTCTGCGCGGCCCTGCGGGCGGAGGCGCTGCGCCGGGGGATCCGGATCCGGCACGGGAAGCGGCTGATCGCCGCGGCCGAGGACGCCACCGGCGTCACGGCCCGGTTCGAAGACGGCGACACCGCCCGCTGCGACCTGCTGATCGGCGCGGACGGGCTCAACTCCACCGTGCGGAGACTGATCGATCCGGCCGCCGCCCCGCGCCGCTACGCCGGTCAGCGCGTCTTCTACGGGTACGCCGACGAGGCACCGGCCCCGGAGCGGCCGGGGACGTTCGCGATGGTACGAGGGAGCGCGGCCGCGTTCGGCTACGCCGTGTCGCCGGACGGGACGACCTACTGGTTCGCCCGGGTCACGGACGATGAGCTGTCCGCCGAGGAGCTCGCGGCGGGGACGGCCGCGCGATGGAAGGCGGAGCTGCTTCCGCTGCTCCGCCCCGACGCCACCCCGGCCGGGGACATCGTCGCGGCGACCGGGGACCGGCTCATGGCGACCAACGCGCACGACCTCCCGGCAGTCCCCCGCTGGCACACCCGCAGGATGCTGATCATCGGCGACGCCGCCCACGCCGCGTCCCCCGCGACGGGCCAGGGCGCCTCGATGGCGATGGAGGACGCGGTCGTCCTGGCCAAGGCGCTGCGCGACGCGGACACCCTGGATGCGGCGCTGACGGCGTACGACGGGCTGCGACGGCCGCGAACGGACGAGAACATCGCCGCCAGCGCGCGCATGACCGCCGCCAGACCGTCACCCGCCGGATCCGCCGACGGCGGAGCGACCGCACGCCCCTCCCCGAACCGTGCCGGCGAGGACCTGCCGCGCCTGCTCGACTGGAACTCCCACCTCCCGACCTGAGCCCATGACCAGCGCGTTCACCGTTACGCTTTCGTGCTGGCCGAAGGCGTGGCTCTGACCGGCGTACTGAAAACCCACCGTCCCATCGCGCGCGTACCGGGCTCGCTCGGTTATGAGACCTGCGGCACCGCCGAGGCATGTCGCACGCTGCGTGATCGACAAGCGCACCGGCCGGTTCATCACGTCTCCGGAAGGCCGTAGATGAGATTCCCACAGAGCTGATCACTGGTGTCCGCTGCCGTCCATGCGGCGGCGATCGCCGGTGATCTCGGGTCGCAGGGCCGAGCCGCCGTCGCGGGCCGTGGGGCCGCCCACTCGTGACCCCTCGGCCTCAGGGGCTCAGTAGCGGAGGTCGGCGAGGACGCCGTAGTGGTCCGACGGCAGGATCCCGTCGATCGGGTCGGTACCGATGACCTCGCAGTGCACGGGGTGGCCGGCGCCGCCGCGGCGGGGCCAGGCGGAGAGGACGTGGTCGATCCGGCGGTCCGGCCACAGCATCGGCGCCGCCCAGGAGTTCGTGTTCGCCCAGGTGTGTCCCGGGCCGCCCGTCCCGGCCGTCGCCCAGGCGTCGTAGAACACCAGGTCGCGCGCTGCCGGCTCGGTCTTGCCGGTCAGCATCCGGATCTCGTCGCTGTCGGGGTCGGCGTTGAAGTCGCCGCACAGGATCGTCGGGTGCCGCCGGCTCTGCCGCTCGGCGATGCAGGCGGCGATCTCCCGTACCTGCTTCTGACGCTCCGCGCTGTGCTCCAGCCGCCAGGCGAGGGCGGCCAGGAAGACCTGCACCGGCCCGCGCGGACCGTCGAGCTCGGTGCACAGCACGTCGCCGCCGGTGTCTCCCCCACCGGACAGCCGCACCCATTCGTGCCGGGTGATCGGCCAGCGTGACAGCACCGCGATCCCGGAGGTCGCGCCGTTGCTGACCACGTCTCCGGCGAAGACGTGGTGCGGCATCCCGAAACGCCGCTCCTGGCCGCCCCACGCCTCGACCAGCGCGACGACGTCCGCGTCGTGCCGGTCGAGGGTCGCGCGGATCGCTCCCTCGCGCTGCTCCCAGGGGCCGAACCGCCCCCAGACGTTCCACGTGATCACCCGCATGGTGGTCTCGATCAACGGTCCGTACGGCTGCGCGATGTCGTCCATCGTCCTCCTATCCGGTGCGCATCCCGAGGTAGGCGCGGAACATCGGGTGCACCTGGAAGCGCTGCACCGCCGCGAGGTTCAGATGCTGCACCTGGTGCACGCCGATGAACGCCCCCGGGCCGTCGCCCGCCGGGGCCACGTCCCCGACGGGCCGGGCGGTGAGGAAGCCCGTCTGCCAGAGGATCTCGATGAGCCCGTCCGGGTCGCGGGCGGGCAGCCACGATGACGTGCCGTGCGCCGGCACGTCGCCGAGGATCAGCTCCAGGCAGAGCAACTGCAGGTCCTCCCGGCCGAACGTGTGGTCCCGGCCGCGGAACACCTCGAAGACGCCGAGCAGGCCGGGGTACTGGAAGCGGTACTCGGCGGCGATGTCCTTGGTCCGCTCCTCCGAGTAGCCCCGCTCGGCCAACCGGATCGCCTCGAAGGGCAGGGGAAGCGCGGGCGTACGGTCCCGGGCGACCTCCAGCACCGTCGTGCAGAACTCGATGATCTCGCGCGGGCGGTACAGCGTACGGTCGACGACGTACCGGAAGGAGCCGTCCGCGGGCTCGCCGGGAACCGGGGCGAACACGGCGTTCCAGCAGGTCAGGTCGTCGGCGCGGTCGAGGACCTGGGCGTCGTAGCCCATCTCGCGCGCGGAGTACCGGATGCGCTTGGCGATGAGTTCGAGGAGGGAGTCCTCGCTCCACCGGATCGTCTCCAGCAGGTCCCGGTACTTCTGCGCGTCCTCGTACAGCGCGGGGATGTCGTCGTACAGCTCCCGCCGCAGCGAGACGTACACCGACAGGTTGGGGTGCAGCGCGTTGACGGACACGCAGGCCTGGAACAGCCCGGCGACGAACGCCTTGGCGTCCTCGGAGGAGTCCCAGCCCCGGTCGAGCTCGTCCACGACGATCGTGACGCGCTGCCGGTCGAGGACCTTCCGGAGAGCGGGCAGCAGGGAGTGGATCTCCTCCAGCTTGTAGAGCCGGTCGAGCTCCCGGGTCTTCGCGCCCGCCTCGATCGGGCCGAGCTTGATGTTCTCCAGCCGCTTGAGGTACGAGACGAGGACGGAGAGCCGGCCCATCTGGACGTTGGCGTGGTTGTTGCGGATGTACCCGTTGATCTCGGCGCCCGCGCCCTTCGCCAGCCGCATGCCCTTCCGGGCGACCTCTTTCATGACCAGGACGTAGAGCAGGTACTTCCAGGCGGCGGCGTACGCCCCGTGCTTCGCCCAGGACCCGGCGTTCTCGGCGGCCATCGTCGAGCTGAGCAGCTCGTACGAGTAGTCCTCGGGGGACAGCTCGATCACGCGGTTCCCCGCGGTGCGCTCACGCTTGGCGAGCACCTGGAAGATGGCGCTCTTGCCGGAGCCGCGGTTGCCGAGGAGCACCGTCTTGGCACCCGAGTGGACGCGGTTGTAGGTGGCCGACTCGACGAAGCACTTCTCCAGGCCGCGCCCGATGTCGCGCTCGGCGGACGGCGCGCCGAAATCGAGACCGTCGAGGATCTTGGAGGACAGGATCAACCGCGCCATGACTCCACCACCGCCCGTGGGAGATCTGTGACGATCTTCGCACGAGCGGACGGCGCCGCGCCGCCGTCCGGTGCGATCCCGTGCCCTTCGCGTGACCGCCTCGCCTCGCCGCGACGGCCTACCTCTCGTTCTCGCGCCTGAACTCGTCGTCGAGCCGCATGAGGAGGCGGCGCTCGTAACTCGGCAGATGCTCGTAGGCGGTGACCTGCTCGGGGAGCCGTCCCTGGCGCTGGGCCTCGTTCGACCACAGGGCGTCGTAGATCTCGGGACACGACCAGGTGCCGGCCCCCATGTAGATCAGGCAGTGCTGGAAGGAGCGCAGCAGTCTCCGCAGCGTCGATCCCTGGACGTCGTCTTCTCGCATGCGGGCCCTCCGGTCGCGATCCCGCACCGGATCGTCGCGTGACGTCCTCTCCGGAGGGTCGAGAGCCGCTGGACTCCTGCTCGGCCGGGGCCCGTACGGGGGGGCGCGCGCGGCCGTTCGTACGGGGACGCGTGCCGTCCGTGCGGACGGCGGGCTCAGGAACCGGGCTGCAGCGGGCGGGCGCGGGCGACCAGGCGGCGCACGACCTCGTCGGTCTGTTCGGGCAGGCCGTCGAGGGGGAACCAGCGCAGGTCGTCGGACTCCTCGCTGAGCCGCTCCCGGGCGCCGGCCGGAGCGACGACGACGTACTGGACGTCCAGGTGGTACGACCCGCCGTGGCACCAGACGCGGTGCCGGTCGAGGTGGAGCGGGCCGGGCAGCAGGCGCAGGCCGTCGATGCCGGACTCCTCGGTCGCCTCGCGCAGCGCCGCGCCCGCGAGCGTGGCGTCGTGCGGTTCGCAGTGACCGCCCAGCTGCAGCCACATGCCGGCCTTCGGATGCAGAGTGAGCAGCACCCGCTCCCCGGCGGAGTCGAGGACGACGGCGCTGGCCGTCAGGTGGCCGGGCACGCACTCGCGCCACATGGCGTTCTCGTGCGCCGACAGGTGCGCGAGGAAGTCGCGGCGCAGCAGATCCTGCTCCACGTCGGGCGCCGTCCAGTCCGACAGCGTCCGTACGGCGTCGGCGTGCAGCGTCATGGTCACCTCACGGGCGCGGCCGGGCCGGCGCCGTCTGATCTGTGAATGGGGGTCAGTCGCGGGGCCCGGAGCCGTCGTCGCCGGATTCGCCGTCGCCGGGCTCGTCACGGCCGGACTCGTCCTGCGGCTCGGTGAACTGGGAGATGTCCAGGTCGGCGCCCTTGCCCTCGACGAACGCCTCGGGGGCGTCCAGGTCCTCGGCGGTGGGCATGAGGTCCGGGTGCGCCCAGACCGCGTCGCGTCCCTCGTTGCCGCGTGCCTCGCCCAGGGCGGCCCACAGGTCGGCGGCCTCCCGCAGCCGCCGGGGCCGCAGTTCGAGGCCGACCAGCGTGGCGAAGGTGCGCTCGGCGGGGCCACCGGTGGCGCGCCGGCGGCGCACCGCCTCGCCGAGCTTGCCGGCGGACGGCAGCCGGCCGTCGGCGGCGGCCGCGACGACGGTGCCGACCCAGCCCTCGACCAGGGCCAGTGCGGTCTCCAGCCGGGCCAGCGCGGCCTTCTGCTGCGGCGTCTCCTCCGGGGTGAGCGCCAGCTCGCCGCCGAGGGCCTGCTGCAGGGCCTCCGGGTTGGTCAGGTCCGCTCCGGCGATGGCCTCTTCGATCTTGGACAGGTCCACGGTGATGCCGCGCGCGTAGTCCTCGACCGCGCCGAGCAGGTGGGCGCGCAGCCAGGGGACGTGCCCGAACAGCCGCTGGTGAGCGGCCTCGCGCAGCGCCAGGTAGACGCGCACCTCGTCGGCGCCGACCTCCAGCCCCTCGCCGAACGCGGCGACCCCGGCGGGCAGCAGCGCGCCGACGCCCTCGGGGGCCAGCGGCAGCCCGACGTCGGCGGAGCCGACGACCTCGAGCGCCAGCGTGCCCAGCGCCTGCCCGGCCTGCCCACCGACCATGGCGCCCGACATCTGCCGCATCATGCCGACGAGCGGGCCGGCGACGGCCTTCATCTCCTCGGGCATGGCCTCGCCCATGGAGTCGACCATCCGTGCGGCGATCGGGTCGCACACCTTGGACCAGACCGGCAGGGTGTTCTCGATCCATTCCGACCGGCTCCACGCCTGCGGGGTGCGGATCCCCGAGGGAAGCGTCGTCGCCTCGTCCAGCCACAGGTCGGCCAGCCGCAGCGCCTCGACGACCGCGCGGCGCTCGGCGTCGACCACGGAGGGGTCGCCGCGCTCGACCACGGTGTGCCGGGCGACGTCCTTGGCCAGGTCCCAGTTCAGCGGGCCGGTGCTCGCGGACTGGCCGGCCAGCATGTCGGCGAACTGGTGCAGCATGGCGGCGAAATCCTGCATGCCGCCCGGGCCGAAGGGGCCCTGGTTTCCGGGCTTGTTCTCGTCGCCGGGCTCGTCCGGGCGGTTGAACCCGAAGGGGATGTCGCTCACAGGCTCGACCTCAGGCAGGATGAATAGGTCACAACCTTCACGTTAGCCGGTCGACGGCCGGGGGCGTGCGTTAGGAGGACTCACTCGACTTGAGTACACGAGAGGTTCGCCCACGGCGTAGCACGGGGCCCGTCGTCGCCGTCACGGGGGCGGCCGACGGCATCGGACGTGCCCTGGTCGCCCGGCTGGCGGACTCGGGGGACATCAAGAAGGTCATCGGCCTCGACGACCACCGCGGGGACGTGTCGGGGATCACCTGGCGCGTGGTCGACGTCCGCGACCCGCAGCTGACCAACCGCATCTCCGACGTCGACGTGATCGTCCACCTCGACATGGACCTGTCCCCGGACACCGATCACCGGGAGCGGCGCGCGTACAACGTCCGCGGTGCGCAGACCGTGATCACCGCCGCGGCGGCGGTCCGGGTCCGCCGGGTGATCGTCATGACGAGCGCGATGGTGTACGGCGCGCAGGCGGAGAACCCGGTGCCACTCCCGGAGGACTCGCCGCTCGCGGCCGAGCCCGACGACGGCATCGTGGGCGACTTCCTGGAGATCGAGGAGCTGGCGGCGATGGCGCCGGTGGCGCATCCCGGCATGACCGTGACCGTGCTGCGGCCCGCCGCGCTGGTCGGCCCCGGGATCGACACCGTGGTGACCCGTCACTTCGAGGCGCCCCGGCTGCTCACGGTCAAGGGCTGCGAGCCCCGCTGGCAGTTCTGCCACATCGACGACCTGGTCAGCGCCCTCGAACTCGCGATCACCGGGGAGATCTCCGGTCGCGTCGCCGTCGGCAGCGAGGGCTGGCTGGAGCAGGACGAGGTCGAGCAGATCACGGGACGGCGCCGCTTCGAGCTGCCGGCCGCGATCACCTTCGGCACCGCGCAGCGGCTCCACCGCATCGGCGTGACGCCGGCGCCGGCCACCGACCTGCACTATGTGGTCTATCCCTGGGTGGCCGACGGCGCGACGCTGCGCCAGGCGGGCTGGAAGCCGGCGCACGACAACGCCGAGGCGCTGGCCGCGCTGCTCGAGGAGGTCTCCGGACGGCACGCCGTGGTCGGCCGCAGGCTGGCCCGCAAGGAGGCCACGATGGCGACCGCCGCGGGCGCGACCGTCGCCGTCATCGGCACTGCGGCGATCGTGCGGCGGGCCCGGCGCAAGCGCCGCAGCTAGTCCCGGCCGACTTCGGGCGCGGGCCGAACGAATTCCGGCCTCGGTACATGCGAGGTCCGGAGGCGGGGGCTGCCTCGCGGATGCGACCGGTGAGCCCGCGTACGCCTCTCAGCTTCGGCCCGTACCGACCAGGGAGGATGGTCGGCCCAGCGGGTACCGTTCGTCCGTGGACGTGATCCGGCTGGCCGAAATCCGTGAGACCCCGCTCTCGGTGGACGAGGTGCTCGCCGCCGTTGCCGACCCCGGCGCGGGCGGCACGGCGCTGTTCGTCGGCACCGTGCGCGACGAGGACCACCGGCGCGCGGTGGCGCGGCTGTCCTACTCCGCGCATCCGACCGCCGTCGAGGCGCTGCGCACCGTCTTGGAGAAGGTCGCCGCGGAGTTCCCCGTCCGCGCGATCGCGGCGGCGCACCGGATCGGCGACCTGGAGATCGGCGATCTCGCCGTCGTCGTGGCCGCCGCCTGCCCGCACCGCGCGGAGGCGTTCGCCGCCTGCCGGATGCTGATCGACGACCTGAAGGCGCAGGTCCCCATCTGGAAGCACCAGAGCTTCACGGACGGCGACGAGGAATGGGTGGGCGCGAACTGACCTGCGGCGGAGCGCGCAGGTTACCCTGGGTATAACGCTTCGTACCGAGGTGACGCGCATGTCCATTCTGGCGTGGTGGGCCATCCCGGTGGCCGTGGCTCTGCTGACAGGGGCCCTGATGACCCTGCGGGGACGCAGGCCACGGGTTCGGGGGTCGTTCGAGGAGATCGAGCACTTCAAGCGTTTCCGTGATGCCCTGGAGGGGCCACGTCGCAAGACCCGGGGGCGGCGGCCGCGGTCGACCGCGTAGGCTTCCGGGCATGTCCCGCCGTGCTGCCACTCTGGTCGTCGCGAGCTGCCTGATCTTTCTGCTGGGCCTGGCCGCGGCGCTCATGCCCGTGCCCTACGTCGCGCTCCGGCCCGGTCCGACGACGGACACGCTCGGCCGGCTCGGCAAGGGCCCGCTGATCCAGATCACCGGCGCGCCGACCTACCCGACCGACGGGCACCTCAACTTCGTCACGGTGGCCTATCAGGGCGGCCCGGGGAACCGGATCGACCTGTTCACCGCGCTGCGCGGCTGGCTCGATCCGGACGTCGCCATCGTGCCCGAAGAGACGATCTTCCCGAAGAACGTCTCCACCAAGAAGGTCGAGCAGGAGAACGTCCAGGAGATGACGGACTCCCAGGAGTCCGCCACCGCCGCCGCGATGAACGAGCTGCACAAGCCCGTCACCACCGCGGTCCTGGTCGACTCCGTCCAGAAGGGGCTGCCGTCGGACGGCAGACTGCGGCCCGGCGACCAGATCACCGCGATCGACGGCAGGCAGATCAAGGACATCACCGGCGTCACCGCGGGCGTCGGCGCCCACAAGCCCGGTGACATGGTGACCTTCACCGTCAAGCGGGACGGCAAGGAGATCAAGGTGCCGGTGAAGACGGTCGTCTCGCCGGACAAGGCGGGCAAGGCGATCGTCGGCGTGATCCTCAAGGAGAAGTACCAGTTCCCCGTCACCGTCAAGATCAGCGTCGGTGACGTCGGCGGCCCCAGCGCCGGGCTGATGTTCTCCCTCGGCATCTACGACAAGCTGACGCCCGAGGACATCACGGGCGGCCGGTTCATCGCCGGCACCGGGACGATCACGCCGGACGGCCAGGTCGGGCCGATCGGCGGCATCCAGCAGAAGATGGTCGCCGCACGGCAGGCCGGGGCCACCGTCTTCCTCACCCCGACGCAGAACTGCGCCGACGCCGTCGCCTCCAAGCCCAAGGGCCTGCGGCTGGTCCGGGTCGACACCATGCACGGTGCCCTGCAGGCCCTGGCCGCCATCCGGACCGGCCAGGGCAACGTCCCCGCCTGCCCCGCCGCCTGACGGGGACGTCGCGACAGGCTCTAGTCGAGCGTCGAGGCCAGCGCGTCGGTCAGGTGGGGAACGAGCTCGGGGCCGGTGAGCACCTCGTCGTCGCTGTCGTGGCCGCGCAGCCGCATGGCCGAGTAGCGGGACCCGTCGCGCAGCACGCCCACGACGAGGCGTACGTCCTCCCGGCCGGGATGCCGGGCCGCCCAGGTCGCCGGGTCCTCGTCCGGCGCCTCGTCCTCGGCGTCTTCCGGTAGCAGGATCCGCTCGAGGATCAGCGCGCAGCCGGCGACCTGACCGGGCCACTCGATGCCGTGCAGGACGTCCTCGATCGGCCGGTCGAGGGGCAGGTCGGGCTGTTCGAGGGCGGCGATGCCGTCCGGCTCGTCCGGGACGCCGAGCTGCCGGGCGAGCTCGGGCTCGGTGCGATTCAGCTCCGGGGCCTCCACCAGGGCGTACAGCCGGGGCGGGGCGTCCCAGCCCGCGGCGGCCGCGTGACGCTCGAGGTCGCGAACGACCTCCTCCAATCGGGTCATTGGCCCATCTTTTCATCGCCGCCGGACACCATTCCGCCACAGGTGTCCGCCCCGTCGCGGGAACCCGGGCGAAGGTCGGTAAGTTGCCCATCAGAGAAACCCGGCGAAGGGGAGTGGCCGTGTCCTTCCGAAGCCCCGGCTCTTTCAGCCGGATCCGCGTGGGCCGATCACGGCTGCTGGCGCGCGTCATCGTGGTCCTGGCGATCCTGGTGGCGCTCTTCTTCGCGTTCACCGCGATCTGGACCGACGTGCTCTGGTACCGATCCGTCGGGTTCTCCGCGGTCTACACCACGCAGATCACCACGCGCGTGACGCTGTTCCTGTGCGCCGGTCTGCTGATGATCCTCATCCTCGGCGCCAACGTCGTCGTCGCCTACCGCCTGCGCCCGCCGTACCGCCCGGCCTCGGTCGAGCAGCAGGGCCTGGACCGCTACCGCGCCGCGGTGGACCCGCACCGCCGGCTGCTGCTCGCCGGGGTGCTGACGCTGGCGGGCCTGCTGGCCGGGTCCTCGGCGGCCGGGCGGTGGCGCACCTGGCTGGCGTTCGTGAACCGGCAGCCGTTCCACGTCAAGGATCCGCAGTTCCACAAGGACATCTCGTTCTTCGTCTTCACGTACCCGCTGCTGCGGCTCGTGCTCGGCTTCCTGTTCGCGGCGGTCATCCTGGCTTTCGTCGCCGCGCTGATCGTGCACTACCTGTACGGCGGGCTGCGGCTCCAGGGACCGGGGGAGCGGGTCGGGCCGGCGGCGCGCGCGCACCTGTCGGTGCTGTTCGGCGTCTTCGTGCTGTTGAAGGCGGTCGCGTACTGGTTCGACCGGTGGGGTCTGGCCGACTCCCACCGCGGGGTCGTCACCGGCCCCTCGTACACCGACGTCAACGCCGTGCTGCCCGCCAAGACGATCCTCGCGGTGATCGCGCTGATCTGCGCGCTGATGTTCTTCGCCACGCTCGTACGGCGCGGCGCGATGCTGCCCGGCATGGCGTTCGGCCTGCTGGTCCTGTCGGCCATCCTCATCGGCGGCGTCTACCCGCTGCTGATCCAGACCTTCCAGGTCAAGCCCAACGAGGTGGACAAGGAGGCCAAGTACATCGGCCGCAACATCGTGGCCACCCGCCAGGCGTACGGCGTGGCGGACACCCAGGTCACCGACTACGTCCCGAACACCAAGCTGTCGCCGGAGCAGGCCAAGCAGGAGACCTCGACCCTGCCCAACGTGCGGCTGCTCGACCCCGCCGTCGTCTCGCCGACGTACCAGCAGCTCCAGCAGATCAAGGGGTGGTACAAATTCCCCAACCCGCTGGACATCGACCGGTACCCCGGTGACGACGGGACCCTGCGCGACACCGTCGTCGCCGTACGGGAGATCGCGGGCCCGCCGTCCGGCCAGAACAACTGGATCAACAACCACCTCGTCTACACGCACGGGTACGGCTTCGTCGCCGCCCCGGGCAACCAGGTCGACGCCCAGGGCGCGCCGGTCTTCACCGAGAAGGACATCCCGCCGACCGGTTCGCTGAACATCACCCAGCCGCGCGTCTACTTCGGCGAACGCTCGCCGGGCTACTCCATCGTCGGCGGCACCGAGCAGCGCGAGGTGGACTACCCCGACGACAAGAGCCCCAGCGGGCAGACCAACACCGCCTACGACGGCAAGGGCGGCGTCCCGATCGGCTCGCTGTTCGACCGGACGCTGTACGCCCTGCGGTTCAAGGAGAAGAACCTCCTGCTGTCCGGAGCGATCAACTCCAGGTCGCGGATCCTGTACGACCGGACGCCGCGCGAGCGCGTGCAGAAGGCCGCGCCCTGGCTGAAGGTCGACGGCAACCCCTACCCCGCGGTCGTCGGCGGCCGGATCGTGTGGATCGTCGACGGCTACACCACCGCGACGAACTACCCCTACTCGGAGGGCACCAGCCTGGCCGACGCCACGCGGGACACCAACACCGAGAGCCGGGTGTCGGTCGCGGCCCAGGCCGGGGACCGCGTCAACTACATGCGCAACTCGGTGAAGGCCACGGTCGACGCCTACGACGGCACCGTCACCCTCTACGCCTGGGACGAGCAGGACCCGGTGCTGAAGACCTGGATGAAGGCGTTCCCCGGCACCGTACGCCCGCGGTCGGCGATCCCGAACGACCTCCTGGCGCACCTGCGGTACCCGGAGGACCTGTTCAAGGTGCAGCGCGGCATCCTCGCCCGCTACCACGTCCAGAACCCGCAGGCCTTCTACGGCGGCGGCGACTTCTGGCAGATCCCCGACGACCCGACCGGTGAGGGCACCGTCGAGCCGCCGTACTACCTGAGCGTCAAGATGCCCGGCGCGAACGACCCGGGCTTCTCGCTGACCTCGACGTTCACGCCGAAGGGCAAGGTCACGAACCTGACCGCCTTCATGGCCGTGGACAGCGTGCCGACGAGCCCGACGTACGGGCGGATCCGCATCCTCCAGGTGCCCCGCAGCCAGGTGACGCCCGGACCGGAGCAGGTGCAGAACACCTTCGAGAACAACCCGACCGTGTCACAGCAACTGACTCTGCTCCGCGGCCCCGGATCCAGGACCGTCAGCGGCAACCTGCTGACGCTGCCCTTCGGCGGCGGGTTCCTGTACGTCGAGCCCGTCTACCTGCAGGCCAACTCCGGGGGCGGAGCCTACCCGCTGCTGAAACGGGTCCTGGTCTCGTACGGCAACGACATCGGCTTTGGAGCCACCCTCCAGGACGCGCTCGGCCAGGTGCTCGGCGGCGGCGCGACGGCGACCACCGGCCCGCCCCTGCAGGCCAACGAGGACATCCGCGCGGCGATCGACGCGGCGAACCGCGCCTACGGCGACGCCCAGACGGCCCTGAAGAACAACGACTGGGCCGGGTACGGCGAGGCGCAGAAACGGCTGAAGACCGCGCTGGACGAGCTGGCCAGGCTGCAGAAGCAGAGCGGCGCCCGGCCGGCGCCGACGACGTCCGCGACGCCGAGGGCGACGGCGACACCGGCGACGAGCCCGCCGGCGGCTCCGACCCCGACGCCGAAGCCGACGCGGTGAGGCCGCCGATTTGCCAGGGCTCCGCGTGCCCCATAGAGTTGAGCCATCGACGCGGGGTGGAGCAGCTCGGTAGCTCGCTGGGCTCATAACCCAGAGGTCGCAGGTTCAAATCCTGCCCCCGCTACCAGGTCGAGAGGCCCAGAGGATCATCCTCTGGGCCTCTTGTCGTTCCAACCGCTTGCGCCGCCCGCGCCCGCGCCGGAGGCTTGAGCCATGCTCTTCCGCCTTAGACCCCTCGCCGACGTCTCGCCCGCCGCGTGGATCCAAGCGGGGGTCGGGGACTTCGACTCCGGCGTGCACGCGCTGCTGCCCGCCGGGTTCGCGGCGTACGCGCGGCTGCCGCATCCTGCGGAGTCGGCGGACGGGCGGCCGTTGCGCTGGCGGGAGGTCGCCGAACGCTCCGGGCGCGCCGTCGACTCCCATACGCGTTTCACGGACATCGCCGGGCCGGAGGACGAGGAGCCACGGGCCGGGTCGTTCCCCGCGGAGCTGCTGCCGGTCCTCTGCGAGGTCCTGGCGGCGCACACCGGCACGCCGGAGCACTGCTACTTCGGCCTGTGGGACGGCTGGGGCTGGCTCGACGCCGACGGCCCGGTGTTCCACCTGCCGGGCCGCGACCACCTGCTGTACGAAGGGCCCCTCGACGCCGCCACGGAGTTCGGCGACCGGGGGCCGGGCTACTTCTTCCCGCAGTCGCCGAGCCTGATCTGGCCGGAGGACCGGGCGTGGTGCGTGGCGACCGACGTCGACCTGGACTCCACCTACGTGGGCGGATCCGCCCGCCTGGTCGAGGACCTGACGGGCGGATCGCGTCTCGAGGCGCTACCGGCCGAGCTGTCCGACCCGCTCGGCTGACCGCGTCACTTCTTCGTGCATGCCGCGATGTAGACGGTCTTGCTCTGGCTACGGCCGCTCTTGGAGGACGGCGTGTAACCGGGCGGGAAGTTCACCGTCCCGACGGCCACCCCGGTGTAGTGCTGCTTCTTGACGCACCGGCGGGCGGCGTTCTGGCTGATGTAGTTCTTGCCGGCGTTCCGCTTCACGGCGCTCTTCTTGTACAGCGTGTTGTTCTTGTAGAGCGCGACCTGGATGGAGATCCCCGCGACCTTCTTGGTGCACGTGATGTCCGCGGTGACGTTGACGATGTCGCGGTTCTTCGCGTGCGCGTGGTGGGAGTAGTGCGGGTTGTGCGCGGTGATCTTGCAGGTGATCACGTCGGCGGCGGCCCGCGCTCCGGGACCCGCCGTTCGGGTCGCGGTGATGGTGACGGTCGAGTCCGTGGTCGAGGCGTCGGCCGTGGAGAGTCCCACCGTCGAGACGAGCACCGCCGCGAGGCCCCCGACGGCGAGAACACGCACAGGAAGCTTCATGAATTCCCCCTTGGTTCGATGTGCGAGGGGCTCACGTTAGAGGGGAATTCAGCGGCCTTTATGTGTCTTTTGAGGGATTGGACGCGTTTTCCGGGCGACCGAATCAGGTCACTTATCCGTTCTGGTGGAGTCGGCGCGTTATCGCAGTTCTTCTGCTACGGACCGTGGTCCGCTGGACGCTTGCGCACGTCCGGGCTCCCGGCGATCGACGGATCGTCGGAGTCCCAGGCCCGCGCGGGAGCGCTTCCCACGAAGCGATCGTGCGCGGCGTCCGTGCAGGTGGGGCGGGGTTCTCGGAGTGCTGGAAGCGGCGCGGGCGCGGAATCGATTTGCGCCGGGCGCCGGGGCCGCATAACGTATGACCACACCGACGCGGGGTGGAGCAGCTCGGTAGCTCGCTGGGCTCATAACCCAGAGGTCGCAGGTTCAAATCCTGCCCCCGCTACCAGTGAGGCCCGGAGAGTCCGACTCTCCGGGCCTCTTTTTTTCGTACGCGGATATTCGCGCAGGGAACCATCGGCCGCGCGCCACCGTCTATCCGACAAGTCCCGGTCTGATCTCGCCCCCCGTACGGAAGGAAGCGCGGATGCCGGATCGTGCGAAGGTCACGCTCGAGGGCGTTCCGGAGACGCTGCTCTGGAACCTCCACCAGCGCGCGACCGAGGCCAGGCGGCCGGACGCGGTCCTGCACGATCCCAAGGCCGTCGAGCTGGTCGACGCCCTCGACTACCCCTTCGCGGACCGGTTCGGCGCGGCAGGGCTGGGCCAGTGGCAGGCCCTGCGCGCCCGCTGCTTCGACGACGAGGTCCGGCGGTTCCTCGGCGAGCATCCCGACGGCCAGGTGGTGGCGCTCGGCGAGGGCCTGGAGACCCAGTTCTGGCGGGTCGACAACGGCTCGGTCCGCTGGCTCACGGTCGACCTTCCAGAGACCATCGAGCTGCGTGCGCGCCTGCTGCCCGACGACCCGCCCCGGCGGCGGACCCTCGCCGGCTCGGCGCTGGACGAGGAGTGGACCCGGCACGCCGATCCCACGGACGGCCTGCTCCTGTCGGCCCAGGGCCTGCTGATGTACTTCGAGCCCGACCAGGTCCACCGGCTCCTCGCCATGTGCGCGGAGCGGTTCCCGGGCGCCACGATGGTCTTCGACGGGGTGCCGCCGTGGTTCAGCCGCCGCACGGTCGAGGGCCGCATGAAGAACGCCCAGGGCTATCAGGCGCCGCCGATGCCCTGGGCCGTGGACGCCGCGGAGAAGGACCGCATCCGGGCCATCCCGAACATCGCCGAGCTGCGCGACCTGCGCCCTCCGCGGGGCCGCGGCCCGTGGCACGGCGCGCTGTTCCCGCTGCTGAACCACCTCCGCCCGATCCGCGAGCTCGGCGTCACCGGCCTGCCCGTCATGGCCGTCCGGTTCGCGCCCTCGGAGCAGGAGCACCGGCGCCGGTGACGTCTCACGAACGATACGGCCGGTGGACTGATCAACGGAAAGGGTGGTGCCGATGTCCTCGGAGCAGGCCGGTGAGGACCCGGATGAGGCTCTCGTGGCGGCGATCCTGGACGCCGAGCGGGAGGCGCAGCTGGCCGAACTCATGCGTTCGCCGGCTCGCGTCGAGGCACTGATCGAGCAGAACGCGCTGGGGCTCGACTTCGACTTCGCGCTGGACCTCGGCGGCGGACTGGCCGCGCTCGGCTTCCTCGACACGGCCCGGCTCGTGGCCCTGAGCGCGCTCGCCGATGGCGACGCCAAGGTCCTGGCCGCCGGGCGGCTGGCCCTGGGCTGGATCGAGCTCAAGCGGGGCAAGCACCGCAAGGCCCTGGCGGCCATCGACGACGCGGTCGGGAACACCGACCTCGACGTGCTGGCGGAGGCCGCCTACCTGCGCGGCGTGATCCTGGAGTCGCGCGGAAAGCACGCGCAGGCGGCCGCGGAGTACGAACGGGTGATCGGCATGCCGCGGCGCAGGAGCGCGGGATTGGCGGCGCTGTCCCTGGCGGAGATGCTGAGCGCGGCCGGCCACGACGAGCAGGCGGTCGAGGTGCTGGCCGTGGCGCTCGAGTGCGGGGTCGCGCACGTCGTGCCCCAGGCGGCGCTCCAGCTCGCGCTCATCCGCGACCGCTCGGGTGACGTCGAGGGCGCGATCCCGCTCTACCGGAAGGCGATGGAGTCCGGCGTCCCGTCGGCGGCGCCCCGGGGCGCGTTCCACCTCGGTGAGATCCTCCGCGGCGCGGGAGACGTCCCGGGCGCCCAGAACGCCTTCAAGACGGCCTACGCCACCGGAGACCCGGAGTTCGCCCCGAAGGCCGGGATCAACCTCGGGATCATCTACATGGACGCGAACCGCGTGCCCGAGGCGTTCGCCTGCTTCGAGACGGCCGCCGGCTCGCCGGACCGGAACGTCGCGGCGCTCGGGCACTGCTACGTCGGCGTGGTCCTCGCCGACACCGACCCGGCCGCCGCGGAGCGTCACCTGCGCACGGCGATGAAGCAGGGCGACCGGCAGGTCAAGGAGCTGGCCTCCGACGTCCTGCGCCGCCTGGGGCGCTGACACCGCCGTCGTCCCTGTGACACCGTGCGCCCGGACGGGTAGGGCCCAGGCATGGGGCCTATCGAGATCCGCCGCGTCTATGACGAGGCGGAGGACGGGGAGGGCGCGGTCTTCCTGGTGGACCGCATGTGGCCGCGTGGAGTGCGGAAGGCCGACCTGGAGATCGACGGCTGGCTGCGCGACGTCGCGCCCTCCTCGGACCTCCGGCAGTGGTTCGGGCACCGGCCCGAGCGGTTCGCCGAGTTCGCCGAGCGGTACCGCCGGGAGCTCGACGAACGGCCCGAGGCCGAACGCCCCTTGCTCGATGCCGCCCGGAAGGGGCGCGTGACGCTGCTGTACTCCGCGCGCGACACCGAGCACAACCAGGCCGTCGTCCTCCGCGATCACCTCCGGGACAGGCTCGGCGAATAGGTGCGGTGCCGGATCAGGCGGGCGCGCTGGCCGGGGAGCCGTTGACGGTCACGTCGGTGAGGACGAGGCCCTCGACGTTCTCCACGATGTCCGCCGCCGTCGCCGTGTCGAACCGGCAGTGCGCGAGCGTGACGTCCTTGATCGGCGCGTCCGGGTAGCCGCGCATGTCCAGCACGTACTCCGTGGTGCCGACGTGCAGGTTCTCGACGTGGATGCCGCTCACGTCCGGGTTGTACGGGTGGCCGGGCCCCTCGTCGTAGTAGAAGTCGACCTGGATCGCGGCGACGGACAGCTGCCCGACCTCGACGTCCTTCAGGTACACGTCGTGGATGTAGCCGCCCCGCATGGAGTTGGTCTTCAGCCGCAGGCAACTATTGAGGTTCGGGCTGGTCATCCGCAGGTTCCGGGCGAAGACGCCGGCCACGCCGCCGGTCATCTCGCTGCCGATCGTGACGCCGCCGTGGCCGTCGCGGAACTCACAGTCCTCGACGAGGATGTTCCGGCTCGGCACGTTCACACGGCGGCCGTCGGCGTTGCGACCCGCCTTGATCGCGATGCAGTCGTCACCCGTGTCGAAGGTGCAGCCCGTGATCACGACGTCGGTGGAGGATTCGGGGTCGCAGCCGTCGTTGTTCGGTCCGTGGCTGATCACCGTGACGTCGCGGACGAGGACGTTGCGCGACAGGACCGGGTGGATCTCCCACATCGGCGAGTTCACGATCGTGACGCCCTCGATCAGGACGTTCTCGCAGCGGTACGGCTGGATCATGTTCGGCCGCAGGTAGTGCCCGGCGCCGAGGACCCGGTCCCGTACGGGCACGCCCTGGTCGGCCCACTGCTGCAGGAGCGTCCAGTCCGGGCCCTCCTGCGGATCGCCGGGCTTCCAGCCGTACTCCGGCTTGCCCTTCCACGGCCACCACGCCGTGGTGCTCGCCTGCCCGTCGAGGGTGCCGGAGCCGGTGATCGCGATGTTCCGGGCGCCGTACGCGTAGATGAGGGGCGAGTAGTTGTAGCACTCGACGCCCTGCCAGCGGGTGTGGACGGCGGGCAGGTACCGCGCCGGGTCGGGGCTGAACAGGACCGTCGCCCCCTCGCCGACGTGCAGGTCGACGTGGCTGCGGAGCCTGATCGGCCCGGTCGAATAGCGGCCGGGCGGGACGACGACCTGCCCGCCGCCGTGGCGCGCGCAGGCGCTGATCGCCGCCTCGAACGCGCGCGTGCAGTCGGTCGTGCCGTCGCCCTTCGCGCCGAAGTCGGTGATCCGGACGCGGTGGTGGGGGAAGCGCGGCGCGCGCACCCGGCGGCGGATCCGGTCGGCGGCCCGCCACGGGTCGGCGTCGGCGAGGGCGGGCCCGCCGAGGGCGGACGCCAGCAGCCCGCCGCCGACGACGGCGCCGCTGGCTCCGAGGAAACGCCGCCGAGGCCATGATCCGCTCATTGTTCCTCCAGGGGGTCGGTCAACGGATCGCCACGTCCGCGGTGCGGCCGTGAAGAGTGAGTTTCAGCACGACTCCGCCGAACGGGCCGGAGGCGAACGTCCAGCCCTCCCGCGCGGCCCGCAGCGCCCCGGTGTCCGCCGCGCGGGGCAGGGCGCGGCCGTCAACGGTGACCGACCGGGGCGCCTGCGGCAGCAGCACGACGGTCTGCCGTTCTCCGGTGCCGGACACGCGCAGCCGGACGGCGCGGCCCGCCTCCGGCGCGTACAGCGTGCCGCTCAGTCCCGGCCGGGACAGCTCACCGGTCCGCCAGCCGCCGAGCACGCGGGTGTCGAACCCGATCGACGCACCCGCTCGCAGGTACAGCGGGAACTCGTCCAGGCTCGTCTCGCGGGTGATCGTGCGGCCGCCGTCGACGACCTGGCCGCCGTACAGGTCCACCCAGCGCCCGGGCGGCAGGTACACGTCCACCGGCGTCGGCCGGCCCGCCGCGCCGTCGGCGTCGGCACGGTCGGCGGTGACCGGCGCGGCGAGCAGGTCCGGGCCGACCATGAACTCCTGGTCCTGGGCCCACGCGTCCGGGTCGCCGGGGTACTGGAAGCCGAGGGCCCGCAGGATCGGCACACCGGTGCGCGAAGCGTTCCGCGCCAGCCCGTACAGGTAGGGGAACAGCTCGTAGTGCAGGGTCACGGCGTCGCGGAACCGCCGGATCGTGTCGGGGTCGTACTTCCAGGGCGTCGCGTTCAGTCCGGCGCCGCCGACCTCGAACACCGGGCTGACCGCGCTGAACTGCGCCCAGCGGGTGAACAGCGACGGCGTCGGGCTGTTCGTCGCGTTCGCCGGCGACTTCGGGTCGATGCCGCCGGTGTCGGAGCCCCAGGCGAAGTGCCCGGTCAGCGACTCGCTCGTGCCGTACCGGACCGACGTGCGCAGGCCGGCGAACGTCTCGAACACGTCGCTGCCCCACATGCCGTGCGTGTGCTGCGCCGTGCCGGGCACCCCCGCCCGTACGAGGGTCTCGAAGTCGTTCCCGTGCGCCCGCCGCATCGCCTCGGTGACCGCGGACTGGTACAGGTCCGGGTAGCGCAGGTACAGGCCCGCGCCCGAACCGCCGGCGAAGGACGTCGTCTCGAACCGGTACTCCTCACTGCGGTCCTCCTTGGCCATGTCGACGCCCATCTTGAAGATCTTGGTGAGCTGCTCGACGTAGTGCTCGCGCGCGGCCGGGTTCGTGAAGTCGATGTAGTTGGTGCCGGGGACGAGCCAGCCGTTCTTCGCCCAGACGTCGTTGACGCCGGCGCACGAGCCGCCGCCCTGCGCGGACGACGGCGCGCTCACCACGTGGGAGGTCACCCACAGCCCGAACCGGACACCCTGCGCGTGGATCTCGTCGATCATCCTTTGCGGGTCCGGGAAGAACGTCGGGTCGAACTCGCCGCTGTTCGTGCAGGCGCTGCCGTTGATCCGGTGGGTGTTGCCGGCGGGCTGGCGCTCCCACGGGTTGTCGATCCAGATCGTGCCGACCGGGATGTCCAGCCTCTTCAGCTGCGCCACGTCGTCCAGCACCTGCGCCTGGTCGGCGTTGACGTCACGCCACTTCATCAGCGCGAACTCGCTCGCCGGCGGCATGCTCGGCAGGCCCACCGCGCGGTGGTACGCACTGGTCACCGCCGCCGGCGAGCCGGTGTACACGTCGTAGGACAGACCGGCGTCCTTCGCGCAGATCTGCACCCGGTCCGGCTGCGCGGCCGCCGCGACCGGGCAGGGGTACGGCTGCGCCGCGCCGCTCGGCGGTTTCGGAGTGCTCGCGCAGGTCGGCCCGTCGCTCTGCTGCGTCGCGCCGGGGAACGCGAACCGGCCGACGTGGTCGGTGTCGGCCCACAGCCCGTACCCGCCGGAGCTGAGGTAGAAGGTGCTCGCGGACTGCTCCTGGTTCTGGCAGTAGTCGCCGGCCTCGTTGCCCTCCTTGCCCGGGCTCCAGCCGCGGATGTGCCCGCGCAGATCGACGTACGCGGCGGAGCTGCCGCCGAGGTAGTGCTCGTTCCCGCCCGCCGTCAGCGCCTCGAACACGGCGGTGACGTCGCTCGACGGGCTGAACGACCACCGCACCCGCACGCCCTGCGCGGTACGCGTGACCGTGACCGTCGCGGTACGGGCGGGCTCGTCCGTCGCCACCGTGTAGGCCGTGCCACCCCGTACGGACCGCCGGGAGACCAGGTCGGTCAGGCGGTGGTACGTCGCGCCGTCCCGGCTCGTGGCGGACCCGCCGACCTGGTAGGACAGCCGGCCGCCCGGTCCGGCGACCGCCCCGCCCGCCTCCGCGGTGACCGGGCGGCCGTGGTCCAGGAAGGTCAGCCCGAACGGCGCGGCGTCGACCCGCCAGGCCACGGCGGGCGCGCTGGGCTTGGCGGTCGCGCTGGGCTCGGCGGCACGGGCGCCCGGCCAGGCGACCGGCAGCAGGGCGAGCAGGAGAAGGAGACCGGACAACAGGACCGGCGCGCGGCGGCGGAGCCGGGCGGGCGTTCGGCGGCGGATCACGTGCGTGTTCCTCCCACGGTTTCGGTGCTGCGGCGGAGGGTTTCGGCGCTGCGACGGACCGCGGTCTCCGGCGCCGTACGGGACCGGGGCGGGCGGACGCGCCGGCGTCCTCGCGGGTCCGGGGCTCGGCGGCGGGACGTCATCGGGGCCGCCAGCCGCCCAGAACGTGGGCCGGGTCGCTCCACCAGGACGCCTCGGCGGCGGTCAGCGACCGGGAGCACGGCAGGCGGGCGCCCGTGTCGAGCGGCGCTCCGGCCGGGTCGGTGCTCCCGTACTCCCAGAACCGCACGCTCGGCGCCTTCGCGCAGTCGGCGTTGTTCAGCTGCCAGCCGTCGGGCCGGACGTGCGCGTCCATCGCCGTCCGGATGAAGACCACCTGGCTGTCCGGGTACACCGTCGGGTCGATCCGTCCGAGGTACACCGACGCGTCCGGCGCCTCCGGCCCGCGGGTCAGGCGATCGTCGACGAACACGTAACCGGCGTGTGCCCCGTCGTTCCGCGCCTGGGTGACGTAACCGCCGTGCAGGGAGCGCAGCTCGGTGCGCCGGACGAACACCGCGCCGGTGCCCCACACGAAGTCCACGTCACCGGAGATCAGGCTGTCCGTGACGTAGCTGCGGCCCTGCAGGCGGAGGGTGTCCTGGAACGAGTCCAGGGTCACGCGCCGCAGCGTGATCCGGTCGGCGTTGCCGCGGAACGCCTCCGCCTGCGACCCGCCGTACGGCGTGGTGTTGCGCAGCGTGAGGTCCCGCAGCCGGAAGTCGGCCGCCTCCACGCCGTACAGCGCCCGCCAGCAGTTGTACGTGTCGTGACCGGGCAGCGCCTGGCGCGGGCAGACGTCACCCGGATCGGTGGACCCGGCGAGTGCGGTGTCCCCGTTGAGCCGGTTGTTGTTGGCGTACTCGATCACGGTACGGTCCCGGCCCGCCCCGCGGACCGTGAGGTGCGGGCGGTCGGCGCGGACGTAGACGATCTCGCGGTACGTACCGGGGGCGACGTCGATCGACACCGTCCGCGTGTTGCCCTCCGGAACGAAGTCGATCGCGCCCTGCACCGTGCAGAAGTCGCCCCGTCCGTCCGCAGCGACCGTCAGGCGCCGGGTCCCGGTACGGGGCGGGGCGGCCCGGGTCCGGAACCGCCACGTCGTCGGGTCCTGGATGCCGGGGAAGCCGGGGAACACCGCCGCGTCGACCGTGACGTAGTACGTCCGCCCGTAGTCGAGCCGGTGGTGCAGCGTGATCGTCGCGGTGTTCCCCTCGGCGAGCACCGGGTCGTACGCGAAGGAGTGCGGGACCCCGGTGTCGGAGACCGCGTCGCCGATCGTGCGGCGGTACGAGCGCGGGTCGGCCAGGTCGATCGCATCGGCCAGGGTGCCGTCCGCGCGGTGCACCTCGATGCGACCGGAGGTGCCCGGCTCCAGCGGGCGGTCGGCGACGAGCCGCAATGGCGCGTCGACACAGACGCCCCGGCGGGCACCGGCGGGGGAGAACCTCGCGGGCACGGCCGGCCACCCGGCGTGGTCGATGCGGCTCACGCCAAGGCCGGCGGTCGCGGCGGCGGTGGTAGTGATCGCCGCAGTGGCGCCGGCCCGTGTGGCGCCGGCCCGTGTGGTGGCGGCGGTCACTGTGGTGGCGGCGGTCGCTGAGGTGGTCACCGCAGCCACCAGGAGGGGCACCCATCGAGCCGGCGTTCCGCGCATGCCCGCCTCCCCGCTGCGCCGGTGACCTCCTCCGGCCGCGGCGGGCGGGTCACGCCACCGCCGGCCAAGGGCCGGCACCGCGTTCAGAGGAGCCAGGGAAAACCTTTTCCGACCGTCGCACGCCGGTCCGGGGTCGTCAACCCCGCTTCCACCGTCTTTCACGGCGGATCCCCCGCGCCGGGTGGGCGGAACGTATGGTGCAATGCCGCCATGGGCAGGGCGCAGACCGGCACGGGGGCGCGGCCGCCGCGCGCAACGATCATCGACGTGGCACGGGAGGCCGGCGTTTCTCCCGCCACGGTGTCCCGTGTCCTCACGGGCTCCAAGCCCGTTTCGGCAGAGCCGGAACAGCGGGTACGCGCGGCGGTCGCGCGGCTCGGCTACCGGCCGAATCCGGCGGCGCAGGGACTGCTGCGCGGCACCACCTCCGCGGTCGGGGTCGTCGTACCGGACCTGAGCAACCCGTACTTCGCCGAGGTGCTCAAAGGCGTCACGAACGCGGCCCAGCACGCCGACTTCCGCACGCTCGTCGCCGACACCGGGGAGAAGGCCGGCGCCGAACGCGACGCCGCCCTCGAACTGTCCCGGTGGGCCGACGGCATCGTCCTGTGCTCGCCGCGGATGAGTCAGTGGGAGCTCACCGAGCTGGCATCCGCCGTACCACGGCTGGTCTGCGTCAACCGGCGCAGCCGGGGCAGCCGGATTCCGGCGGTGGCGGTGGACTTCGGGGCGGGAGTCGCATCGATCTGCCGCCACCTGCGTGAACTCGGCCACCACCGCGTCGCGTACCTGCGCGGACCCGCACGCGCCTGGTCCGAGCGCGCCCGGCAACGAGCCGTCCGGACGGCCGCCGGGTCGGACCTGGAGATCGTCCAGATCCCGTGCGGATCGAGCAGTGTCGACGGACATCGAGCCGCCGACGCGGCCCTCGCGAGCGGAGCGACGGCCGTGATGGCGTTCAGCGACTACGTCGCCCTGGGCGCGCTCGCCCGGTTCGACGAACTCGGCGTCGCGGTACCGGAGGAGATCTCACTCACCGGCTTCGACGACATCGCGCTCAGCCGCCTGGTCTCCCCGCGGCTCACCACGGTGACGGTCGACAAGCAGGATCTCGGACGGCGGGCCTGGGATCTGTTCGTCGACACCGGCGCCGACGGCAGGATCGGCTCGGTCGTCGAGGTGACGCCGGAACTGGTCGTCCGCGGCTCGACCGCCGCACCGACCGGAGCGCGGGCCTCGCAGCGCGAGACCGCCGGCGACCGGTGACCGCCCACCCGAGGGCCGGTGGAGCGGCGGCACGTGGCGGTTCGCCTGCCGGATCGCTTGATTTGACGGGGTCTCAAGGCGGCCGTAATGTTCTCTTCGCCCCCAGGGGAGCGGGACGCCGGAAGGCGGCCGGCCCGGGGGAACCCACACTGAGTTGTTCGGTTCGGACTCGCGTTCGGACGGGGTAGCATGGCGTGGTCGCCCCGAGACGGGATGCAGGACGCCGGTTGGATCTGGCGGTCGGCCCGGTGGGGATCTTCTGGATGGTGCTGTTGCGGCCGGTTCTGCTGGTCGGGGTGGTTGCTGTCTGGAGGGGGTGTTCCGGTTTCGTGTGTCGATTCCGAAAAGATCTTCGGATCGGGGTTGACAAGCGGAGCGGGGGCGCTAAAGTAGAAGGGTTGCCCCAGACGGGGTCCGGCGGGAGTCGGGTTCCGGACGGTGTGTGTCCGTTTCTTGAGAACTCAACAGTGTGCTAAAAGCCAGTGCCTTTATGGTCCTCGCTGATCATGGTCGGTCCTTCGGGGTTGATTGTGGTTGGTTTGGATTCCTTTGGCAAGTATGATTCTTGCCGGGATTTTTTTCGTTGGGTTTGGCGGTCGTCTTCGCCGATGATCGTCGTTTGGCCTTAACGGAGAGTTTGATCCTGGCTCAGGACGAACGCTGGCGGCGTGCTTAACACATGCAAGTCGAGCGGAAAGGCCCTTCGGGGTAC
>NZ_JAMXMV010000024.1 GCF_024055715.1 Actinoallomurus soli | reverse complement strand
GGCCGCGACCGGCCCGGACGCGCAGGGCGGCCGGTTCTACGGCCCCAAGGGACCGGGCGGCCTCGGCGGCGCTCCCGCACAGCAGGAGCTGTGGGCTCCGCTGCGCGACATGGACGACGCCCGCAGGCTCTGGGAATCCTCCGAGCGGCTGGTCGGCGTGCGCTTCCCCGTGTGAACTCCCCCGCACGTCTCACAGGGCCGGGGTGATGAGGACCTCCAGAGTGCGGGGGCCGTGGACGCCCTCCACGCGGTCGAGTTCGATGTCGCTGGTGGCCGAGGGACCGCTGATCCAGGTCTGCGGGCGGGAGGGGTCGAGGCGCGTCAGCGCCTCGGGGACCGTGCGGACGATCCGGTCCCGGCGGACGACGCACAGGTGGTAGTCGGGGATCAGGGTGAGGGCGCGGCGGCCCTGGTCCTCGGCGCAGTCCAGGACGATCGTGCCGGTCTCGGCGACGGCGACCGCGCAGCCGGTCACCACGCCGTCCAGGGCGTCGAGGTCGGCCGCGGACAGGGCCGGGTCGTCACGGACCGCCTGCACGCCGCCGAGCCACGCGGCGGGGACGCCCGCGGGCGCCGCCACCCGGTGGGCACCGCGCCGGGCCAGCGCGTCCGCGACCGCCGCCACCACGTCGGTGACCTCGCGCACGACCGCCCTGTAGTCGACGAGTCGGTCGATCAGCAGCTCGACGACGTCGGGCCCGGAGCGGCTCCGGTCGTAGGCGCGCGGCACCTCGACGTCCTCCGGCGTCTCCGTACGGGGAACGTCGGCGAGCGCCGCCCGGACGCGGGCCAGGATCCGATCCCGGGAGCTCATCGGCCGCCCTCCTCGCCCGCCCGCCGTGCCCACCAGTCGCGGAACGACTCGCGGGGCGGTACGGGCACCTCGCGCGTGTCGGACCAGGCCGACAGCGGTCCGGGCAGGTGGCGTGGGGTCCAGCGGCGGAGCCGGCCGACCGAGCGCTGGGCCAGGGCGAGCCACTTCGGATGGTCCAGGACACGGCGGGCCGCGCCCATCGCGAGACGCTCGGCCCGATGGTCTCCCGCGACGACCTTGGCGCGCAGGTCGAGCAGCACCTCGGGAATGTTGATCGCGACCGGGCAGACGTCGTAGCAGGCGCCGCACAGCGTCGAGGCGTACGGAAGCGACTCCTCCAGCGGCCCGGTGAGGCCGCGCAGCTGCGGGGTGAGGATCGCGCCGATCGGCCCGGGGTACACCGAGCCGTACGCGTGGCCGCCCGCCCGCTCGTACACGGGACAGACGTTCAGGCAGGCCGAGCAGCGGATGCAGCGCAGCGCCTGGCGGCCGACCCGGTCGGCGAGCACCGAGGTGCGCCCGTTGTCGACGAGGACGAGATGGAACTCCTGCCCCTCCGTCGCGCCGGTCCACATCGAGGTGTACGGGTTCATCCGCTCCCCCGTCGACGAGCGGGGCAGCAGCTGCAGGAAGACCTCGAGATCCCGCCAGGTCGGCACGATCTTCTCGATGCCGACCACCGAGATCAGCGTCTCGGGGAGCGTCACGCACATCCGGCCGTTGCCCTCGGACTCCAGGACCACGAGGGTGCCGGTCTCGGCGACCGCGAAGTTCGCCCCGGAGATGCCGACCTTGGCGCGCAGGAAGCGTTCGCGCAGGTGAAGCCGGGCGGCCTCGGCGAGGGCGCGCGGGTCGTCCGTGAGGCCCTCGGGCGCGGGACGGCCCCAGGAGGCCATCCGGCCGCTGAAGATCTCCCGGATCTCCGCGCGGTTGCGGTGGATCGCCGGTACGAGGATGTGCGAGGGCAGGTCATCACCGAGCTGCACGATCAGCTCCGCGAGGTCGGTCTCGTACGCGCGGATGCCGGCGGCGGCCAGCGCGGCGTTCAGGTCGATCTCCTGGGTGGCCATCGACTTGACCTTGACGACCTCGGTCTCGCCGGTCGCCCTGACCAGGTCGACGACGATCCGATCGGCCTCGGCGGCGTCCTCGGCCCAGTGCACGTGACCGCCGGCGGCCGTGACGGCGGACTCCAGCCGTTCGAGATAGACGTCGAGGTGGCGGAGCGTACGGTCCTTGATCGCCGCACCGGCGGCGCGCAGCCCGGCCCAGTCGGGCTGTTCGGCGACGACGGCGGCGCGCCGGGCGCGGATCGTGTGGGTTGCCTTGCGCAGGTTGTGGCGCAGTTGCGCGTCGCCGACCGCCCGCGCCGACGCCTCCGGGAAGGCCGGCATCCCTATGAAGGTGGCCATGGTCAATCCTCCTCCGTCGAGGCGAGGATCTGGGCGAGGTGGAGGACGCGGACGCCGGCGCGCTGGCGGATCAGCGAGCCGCCGATGTGCATGAGGCAGGAGTTGTCGGCGGCGCACAGCACCTCGGCGCCGGTGTCGAGGACGCCCCGGACCTTGTCGGCGCACATCGCGGCCGACACGGCGGGATTCTTGAGCGCGAAGGTGCCGCCGAACCCGCAGCACTCCTCCGCGCCGCCCAGCGGAACGAGGGTGAGCCCGCGCACCTGGGACAGCAGGTCGAGCGGCCGGGAGCCGACCTTCAGCGCCCGGAGCGAGTGACAGGTCGGGTGGTAGGTCACCGTGTGCGGGAAGTACGCGCCGACGTCGGTGACTCCTAGGACGTCGACCAGGAACTCCGACAGCTCGTGCACCCCGGCCGGCGGCGTGACGCCGAGCGAGGGATACCACTCCCGGACCATCGCGGCGCACGACCCGGACGGCACCACGATCGCGTCGTAGCCGTCGAACGCGGAGATCAAGCGGCGGGCCAGCGCTCGGGCGTCGTCGCGGTAGCCGGTGTTGAAGTGCATCTGCCCGCAGCAGGTCTGTTCCATCGGGAAGTCGACCGTGCAGCCGAGCCGCTCCAGCAGCCGGACCGTCGCCCTCCCGGTGCCCGGGAAGATCGTGTCGTTCACGCAGGTGACGAACAGTGCGACCCGCATGACCTCAACTTAGTCCGTACACGCGGCGGGCCGTTCCGCCGAACACCGCGTCCCGGTCGCCGGCCGGCACCGCCTCCCGGGCGAGGTCGAAAACCTGGCCGTACGACGCGGCGAGCGTGCAGACCGGCCAGTCGGAGCCGTACATCACGCGGTCGGCACCGAAGGAGTCCAGCACGTGGCGGGCGTACGGCAGGATGCCGACCGGTTCCCAGTCCGGCGCCGCCTCGGTGACGAGGCCGGACAGCTTGACCGTCACGTTGGGCAGCGCGGCGAGCGCGGTGATCCAGCCCGCCCATGGCTCCCACGCGCCGCCGGCGATGTCGGGCTTGCCGGCGTGGTCGAGGACGAAGGACACCTCCGGCAGCCGGCGCGCGAGCTCCAGGGCGGCGGTGGCCTGCGGCGGCCGCACCAGCACGTCGTACACCAGGCCGGCGGCTCCGACGGCCTCGACGCCGCGCAGGACGTCCGGGCGCAGCAGCCACGCGGGGTCCGGCTCGTCCTGGGCGAGGTGCCGGATTCCGACGAGCAGCCGGCCGGACGGGCTCGCGCGCACCTCGGCGATCCGGTCGGCGACGTCCGGCGCGGTGAGGTCGACCCAGCCGACCACGCCCGCGACCGGGCCCGGCGCGTCACCCTCGACCGGATCGGCCGCGGCGGAATCCGCCTCGACGGGATCGGCCGCGACGGACAGGAGGTCGTAGGTCTCCGCGACGTCCTGCAGCGCCTGGACGACGATCGAGGTCCGCACGCCGTACGGCCGGATCAGCTCGGTGTAGCGGGCCGCGTCGAAGCGGCCCCGGATGGGGTCGGCCCAGGGCCCGTCCATCCAGGGGTAGTCGCGGACGCCGGTGTCCCACAGGTGGTGATGGGCGTCGACCAGCTCGCTCACAGGGCCTCCCAGAGGGCCTCGGGGATGTCCCGCTCGAACAGGTCGCAGTTGTCGTCGACCTCGGCCGCGCTGCGGCAGCCGACGACGACGCTCGCCACGGCCGGGTGCCGGAGCGGGAACCGCAGCGCCGCCGCGCGCAGCGGCACGCCGTGCTCGGCGCAGATCCGCTCCAGCCGGGCCACGCGCTCCAGCAGCTCCGGCGGAGCCGGCGCGTAGTCGTACGTCGTGCCCCCCGCCAGCAGCCCGGAGTTGTACACGCCACCGGCGACGACCGACGTGCCGCGCCGCGCGCAGGCGGGGAACAGGTCCTCCTCGGCGGACCGGTCGAGGAGGGTGTACCGCCCGGCGCACAGCACGACGTCCAGGTCGAGGCGTTCGACGAACCGCGTCAGCATGGGGGTCTGGTTCATCCCCGCGCCGATCGCGCCGACCACGCCCTCGTCACGGAGCGCGGCCAGCGCCGGGTACGCCGTCGTGTACACCTCCTCCTCGTGCTCGTCCGGGTCGTGCAGGTAGACGACGTCCACGCGGTCGGCGCCGAGGCGTTTCAGCGACTCCTCCAGGGAGCGGCGGACGCCGTCGGCGCTCCAGTCCCAGACCCGCCGGTACGGCGGCGGATCGGCGAACCCCTCCGGCTCGGGCGGCTCCCCCGGCCCGAGGGGGACGAGCAACCGCCCGACCTTGGTCGACAGGACGTACTCGCCGGTCACGACCGCCCCGGCGGACGCACCGGTCACGGCGGACGCGCCGGTCGGTGAGGCACCGGCGGGTGCGCCGCTCCGGTCGGCGCCGGCGGGCGCGTCGGTCAGGGCGGCGCCGAGGCGGCGTTCGCTCCGGCCGGCGCCGTAGTGCGGCGCGGTGTCGAAGTATCCGATGCCGCGCTCGCGGGCACGGCGTACGGCCGCCGTGGCGTCGGCGTCGGAGACCGGGGCGAAGAGCCCGCCGATCGCCGCGCCGCCGAACGACAGCGTCGTCACCTCGACGGGCGACCTTCCGAGTCTGCGGCGTTCCATCGCTACTCCTGTGCCTGACCCGACGTGATCCGGCTGATGATCAGCGCGATGAGGATGATCGCACCGTTCAGCGCGCCGATCCACTGCGCCGGGACGCCGGCGAGCGTGAGCACGTTCTGGATCATGTAGAGCAGCAGGATGCCGGTGAAGGCGCCGAAGATCGTGCCCTTGCCGCCGTTGAGCGAGACGCCGCCGATCACCGCCGCCGCGAACACCGTGAAGATCGCGCCGTTGCCCTGGCTGGCCGCCACGGAGGCGAGCCGCCCGGTCAGCAGCAGGCCGCCGAGGGCGGCGAGGAGGCTCGCCAGCACGAGCGTGCCCCACAGCACCCGGTCGACGCGGATGCCGGCGGCGCGGGCCGCGTCGGCGTTGCCGCCGATGGCGTACAGCGCCCGGCCCCAGCGGGTGTAGCCGGTGACCGCGATGGCCAGGGCGTACAGGACCAGGCAGATCCAGATCGAGGCGGGCAGGCCCAGCCAGACGGCGTTGCCCAGGTAGATCATGGAGGACGGCAGGTTGAAGAACGTCTTGCCGCCGCTGATCCCGGTCAGCAGGCCGCGCAGCACGATCAGCATGCCCAGCGTGACGATGAAGCCGTTCAGGCGGAACCGCACGATGAGCAGGCCGTTGACCCAGCCGATGACGGCACCGATCACCAGCGTGACCGGGATCGACCACGCGCCGGACAGCCAGCCGACGCCGTGCGTGACGCCGGGGGCGAGCACGAGCCAGGCGGCGACGCCCGGCGCGAGGCCGAACGTCGACTCCAGCGACAGGTCCATCCGCCCGCAGATGAGGATGAGCGCCTCGGCCAGGACGAGCAGCGAGATCTCCGACTGCTGCTGCAGGACGTTGACCAGGTTGTCCCAGTGCAGGAACACCGGGTTGACGAAGTAGCCGACGATGGCGATCACGATGATCGCCGGGACCAGCGCGAGGTCGCGCAGGCGCGCCAGCCGTGGCGCGGTGATCCGGCCGCGGGCCGGCGCGGCCATGGCCGTCTGTGTCTCAGTCACGGATGCCCTCCATCGCGGCGATCAGTTCGTGGTCGGCCCAGCCGGTCGGCATCTCGGCGACGACGGCGCCCTTGAACAGGACGATCACCCGGTCGCAGGGGCGGAGGTCGTCGAGGTCGTCGGAGATCACCAGGACGCCCGCGCCTCCGGTGGCCGCCGCGGAGGCCGTGCCGAGCAGCGTCTCCTTCGCCTTGACGTCGACCCCGGCGGTGGGCTGCATGAGCACCAGCACCTTCGGGTCCCCCGCGAGCGCGCGGGCCATGACGACCTTCTGCTGGTTGCCGCCGGACAGCGCGGACACCGGCTGGTCCGGCCCGGCCGCCTTGATGTCCAGGTCGCCGATGGCCTTGGCGCCGAGCTCGTCGCGCCGCCGCGGCCCGACGAACCCGAAGCGGCCGAGCCGCTCGGGGACGGTCAGGGTGGTGTTCTCGGCGATGGACAGACCGGGGACCAGGCCCTCCCGGTGCCGGTCCTGCGGGACGAACCCGAGGCCGGCCCGCAGCGCGGCCGGCACGCTGCCCGGCCGGGGCGTCGTACCGCCGATCTCGACGGTGCCGCGGGCGGCCCGGCGCAGGCCGACGATCGACTCGCCGACGGCCATCTTGCCCGAGCCGCCGGCGCCGGCCAGCCCGACGATCTCGCCGGGCGCGACGGTCAGCGAGACGTCCTCGAAGACGCCCGGGACGCCGAGTCCGGTGACGGTCAGCACGGGCGCGGCGCCGCCCGCCGGCGCGGATCGGGCGGCGCCGAGGGCGATCAGCCCGGTGGCCTCGCCGGTCATCGCGGTGACCAGCGCCTCCTTGCCCAGCTCCGCGACCGGGGAGGTCACGATGTGCCGGGCGTCGCGCATCACGGTGACGGTGTCGCAGACCTCGTACACCTCGTCGAGATGGTGGCTGATGAACAGGAACGTCACCCCCGACTCCCGCAGGGAGCGCATGCGGGCGAACAGCCGCTCGATCGCCTGGCCGTCGAGCTGGGCGGTCGGCTCGTCGAGGATGATGAACCGCGAGCCGTGCGACAGCGCCCGCGCGATCTCCACCAGCTGCCGCTGCTCGACGGTGAGGCGCTCGGCGGGCGCCCGCACGTCGACGTCGACCTCCCAGGCGTCCAGCAGCTCGCGGGCGCGGCGGCGCAGCGAGCCCCAGGAGATCAGGCCACGGCCCTGCCTGTTCAGGAACAGATTCTCGGCCACGGACAGGGAGGGGATGACGGTGAGCTTCTGGTAGACGCAGGCGACCCGCTGCCGCCACGCCTCGCGGTCCGCGAGCGGCGGGGCGGGCTCGCCGCCGAACTCCACCGTTCCGGAGTCCGGGGGGACGAGGCCGGTGAGGATCGACACGAGGGTCGACTTCCCGGCGCCGTTGCGGCCGACGAGGGCGTGGATGTCGCCGTCGTCCACGGCGAGCGACACGTCGTCGAGCGCGACGGTCACGCCGAACCGCTTGCTGATCCTGTGCGCCGCCGCGACCGGCCGTACGCCGGCCGCGGCGCTGGCGGAATGGCTCATTTGACTTGATTGCCCCAGAGCTGGGGGTCCGTCGCCTTCAGCGAGCCCGCGTAGGTGCCGTCCTTGGTGACCAGCGGCGCGGGCAGCTGGTCCTCGAGCAGGCCGGGCCGCGGCGCGACGATCGTCGAGTCGTGGTCGGTCTTGCCCGGGGCGAACTTCTTGCCGTCGAGGGCGGCCTTCACGTAGTACAGCGCGTACTTCGCGTACAGGTCGGCGGGCTGGGAGACGGTCGCGTCGATCTGCCCGGCCCCGATCGCCTTCAACTCCTCCGGGATGCCGTCGTTGGAGATGATCGTGATGTGCTTCGGGTTCCCCGGCGGGAAGATCAGGCCCTTCTGCTTCAGCACGTTGAGCGTCGGGGCGAGGAACGCGCCGCCGGCCTGCATGTAGATCCCGTTCAGGTCCGGGTTCGCGGCGAGCGTGGTCTGCAGCTTGTTCGCGCCGACGTCGCCCTTCCACTCGGTGGGCAGGCCGATGACCTTGATGCCCGGGTAGTTCTGGGACATGCACTGGTCGAACGCCTCGGTGCGGTCCCGGCCGTTGATGGAGGCCAGATCGCCCTCCAGCATCGCGACCTTGCCCTTGCCCTTCAGCGTGTCGCCGAGGAACCTGCAGGCCTTCTCGCCGTACGCGCGGTTGTCGGCGCGGACCACCATGTAGACGTCGCCCTTGTCCGGGCGGGTGTCGACGGTGACCACCGGGATCTTCTTCTGCTTCAGCTGGTTCAGCGTCGGCGCCACCGCGGCGGTGTCCTGCGGCGCCAGGACCATGCCCTTCACGCCCTGGCCCATGAGCGACTGGACGTTGGCGGCGAGCTTGGCGATGTCGTTCTCGGAGTTGGTGGTCTTCAGGTCCAGGCCGTCCTGCTTGCCGTACTGCGGGACGTACTTGATGTAGGAGTTCCAGAAGTCGGTGTCGGACCGGGGGTAGTCCACCCCGACGGCGCCGCCGCCGGCCGAGCCGCCGCCGCTGCTGCTCTTACACCCGGCCGTCAGGCAGGCGGCCGCCGCGATGACGGCACCCGCCGCCAGCATTCCTCGCTTCATCGCGTCCTCATCTCTCTGGGCGAAGTCGCAGGCCGGCCATGCCCCCGTCGACCGCCAGCGCCGTTCCTGTCGTCGCCGACGCCAGCGGGCCGGCCAGGTAGGCGATCGCCGCGGCGACCTCCTCCGGGCTGACCAGCCGGCCGCTCGGCTGCCGGGCCGCAAGGGCGGCCCGCTCCGCCTCCGGATCGCCGGTCGCGGCGAGCAGCCGGCCGATCCAGGGGGTGTCGGCGGTGCCCGGGTTCACGCAGGTCACCCGGATACCGTCGCGCAGGTGATCCGCCGCCATCGCCAGGGTGAGCGACTGCACGGCGCCCTTGGTCGCCGAGTACAGCGCCCGCTGCGGCAGCCCGGCGGTGGCCGCGATCGAGCAGGTGTTGACGATCGCGGCGTGCTCGGATCGGCGCAGGTACGGCAGCGCCGCGCGGGTCACGCGCACCATGCCGAACACGTTCACGTCGAAGACGTCGCGCCACTCGTCGTCGTCGTTGTCCTCGACCGTGCCCTGCGCGCCGATCCCGGCGTTGTTGACCAGCACGTCCAGGCCGCCGAGGTGGCCGGCCGCCGCCGCGACCGCCGCGCGGACGGACGCGTCGTCCCGTACGTCGGCCCGTACCCCGTGCAGGGGCGCGGGCGGTTCGGCCAGGTCGAGACAGGTCACGGTCGCACCGCGCTCGGTGAGCAGCCGGGCGGTGGCGAGGCCGATGCCGGAGGCCCCTCCGGTGACGATCGCCTTGATGCCGTCGAATTCCACGTCAGGACCTCCAGGCGGCACCGTCGGGGTAGGCGTACTCGCGCAGGCTCTCGGGCCTGATCTGCGCCGACATTCCCGGGGCCGTCGGCGCGAGGTAGTGGCCGTCCCGGATGCGCACCGGGTCGGTGAAGTGCTCGTGCAGGTGGTCGACGTACTCGATGACGCGGTCCTCGGTGCTCCCGCTGACGGCGAGGTAGTCGAACATCGACAGGTGCTGCACGACCTCGCACAGCCCGACGCCGCCGGCGTGCGGGCACACCGGGACTCCGTACTTGGCGGCGAGCAGGAGGATCGCGACGTTCTCCGGCACCCCGGCGACGCGGCAGGCGTCGATCTGCAGCACGTCGATCGCCTCGGCCTGCAGCAGCTGCTTGAAGATGACGCGGTTCGCGACGTGCTCGCCGGTCGCCACCCGCACGGGCCGGACGGCCCGGCGCACGGCCGCGTGGCCCAGGATGTCGTCGGGGCTGGTCGGCTCCTCGATCCACCACGGGTCGTACCGCTTGAGCGCCCCGACCCACTCGATCGCCTGACCGACGTCCCACCGCTGGTTGGCGTCGATCGCGACGCGGATGTCCGGCCCGACCGCCTGGCGGGCCAGCTCCATGCGGCGCACGTCGTCGGCCAGGTCGCCGCCGACCTTCAGCTTGATCTGGGTGAAGCCGTCCGCGACGGCCTCCCGGGCGAGGGCCACGAGCTTGTCGTCGGTGTACCCGAGCCAGCCGGGCGTCGTCGTGTACGCGGGGTAGCCGGTGGCCAGCAGGGCGGCCTCCCGTTCCTCCCGGCCCGCGCGGGCCGCCGCCAGCAGGTCGACGGCCTCCTCGGGGCGGAGGGCGTCGGTGAGGTACCTCCAGTCGGCCAGGTCGACGATCTGCTCGGGCGGCAGGTCCGCCAGCAGCCGCCAGACCGGCTTGCCGGCGACGCGCCCGGCGAGGTCGAACGCGGCGTTGATGATCGCGGCGGCGGCCATGTGGACCGCGCCCTTCTCCGGGCCGAGCCAGCGCAGCTGGGAGTCGTGGAGCAGCCGCCGCGCGAATCCGCCCAGGTCGGACAGGTCGAGGTCGAGTCCGACGACCAGCGGCGCGTACGCCTCGATCGCCGCGACGCACACCTCCGTACCGCGTCCGATCGTGAACGTGAACCCGTGGCCCTCGCCGCCCTCGTCCGTGCGCAGCACGACGTAGGCCGCGGAGTAGTCCGGGTCCGGGTTCATCGCGTCCGAGCCGTCGAGCTGCCGGGAGGTCGGGAACCGGATGTCGTGGGCCTCGAGGGCGATGACCTTCATGCGAGCCTCTGCCGCTGCCGGCCGAGCCCGTCGATCTCCAGCTCCATGACGTCCCCGCGGCGCAGGAAGGGGATGCCCGGACCGCCCAGCGCCACGCCGGCCGGGGTTCCGGTGTTGATGACGTCCCCGGGGTCCAGGACCATGAACTGGCTGAGGTACCAGATCAGGTGGTCGACCGGGAAGATCATGTCCTTGGTGGTGCCGTCCTGGCGGAGCTCCCCGTTGACCCAGAGGCGCAGCCCGAGGTCCTGCGGATCGTCGATCTCGTCGGCGGTCACGAGGTGCGGCCCCAGGGGGTTGAAGGTCTCGCAGGACTTGCCCTTGTCCCACTGGCCGCCGCGCTCCAGCTGGAACTCCCGCTCCGAGACGTCGTTGCTGATCGCGTACCCGGCGATGAGCGGGCGGGCGTCCGCCGGCGAGTCCAGGTAGCGGGCGCGGCCGCCCATGACGACGGCCAGTTCCACCTCGTAGTCGGTCTTCTCGCTGCCCCGGGGGATGAGCACGTCGTCGTCCGGGCCGATGACCGTGTTCGACGCCTTCATGAAGATGATCGGCTCGGCCGGGATGTCCGCGCCGGTCTCCGCCGCGTGGTCGCGGTAGTTCAGGCCGATGCACACGACCTTGCCGGGCCGGGCCAGCGGTGCGCCGATCCGCTCGGTCTTCTGGATGGGCGGCAGCTCGCCTGCCGCGTACGCCGCCCCGGCCCGCTCCAGATCCGCGGCGAGGAAGTCGCCGTCGATCTCGCGGGTCAGGCCGGACAGATCGAGGAGCGAGCCGTCCTCTGCCAGGACCGCGGGGCGTTCGGCGCCTTCCGGTCCGACACGCAGCAGCTTCACGTGGTCGCACTCCCTGCTCGTACGGTTGGTCCGACCTCTCCTGCACTCATCGGACCTCTTGTGCGGACATAAGACCATTAAGGGGCAATCTCCTGGCAATACCCCGTTACATAGTTGTTACTTACTGAAAATTGGTACGACCACTCTCCGTCCGGCAGGATGTGACCCACAGTCGGAGGAGGGGGAGCGCGTGACCGACGACGCCGGCGCCAGGACCACCGTCACCCAGCGGGCGATCGAGGAGATCAAGACCCGGATCGCCATGGGTGAGTTCACGCCCGGCCAGCGCCTGCCGACCGAACGCGACCTCGCCGCCGACCTCGGGCTGTCCCGCAGCTCGATGCGCGAGGCCATCCGCGCCCTGACCGTCATGGGGGTCCTGGAGGCGCGCCACGGGGCCGGCATCTACGTCACCCAGCTCCAGCCGGGCGACCTCCTGGAGACCTTCGGCGTCGTCGCGGAGATCTCCCGCGGCGACACCCTGCTGCACCTCGTCCAGGTGCGGAAGATCCTCGAGCCGGCGGCCGCCGCCGCGGCGGCGGCCCGCATCGACGACGAAGGGCTCGCCCGCCTGCGCGCCGAGATGACGGCGATGGAGCGGGGCGCGAACGCCGAGGAGATCGTCGGGCACGACCTGGAGTTCCACCGCATCATCACCGAGGCGGCGGGAAACCCGGTGCTCTCCGCGATCCTCGGCGGGCTGAACAGCCGTACGTTCCGGGCCCGCGTCTGGCGCGGCTACCGCGAGGAGGGCGTCTTCGCGCGCACGTACCGCGAGCACGACGCGATCTACCGCGCGCTCGTCGAGCGGGACCCGGACGGCGCCCGCGTCGCCGCCGCGGTCCACATCGGCGCGGTCGAGGAGTGGGCCCGCCGTCAGCAGGAAGAGGAGGAGTGACGTTGCGCGTCGCACTGCACACCCGGCTCAAGCCCGGCCGCGAGGAGGAGTACGAGCGGGCGCACCGGGAGGTCCCGCCGGACCTCGTCCAGGCGATCAAGGACGCCGGCGCGCACGAGTGGACGATCTGGCGCAGCGGCCTCGACCTGTTCCACGTCATCGACTGCGACGACTACGCCGCCCTGCTGGCCGCCCTGGAGGATCTGCCGGTCAACGTCGCCTGGCAGGCGCGCATGGCCGGCTACCTCGACGTCGTGCACGACTACTCCGGCGACGGCGCCGCCAAGGGCCTCCCCGCCGTCTGGCACCTGGCCTAGAGGGGCGTCCGCCGGCACGGGGCGCACGGGCGGCCCCGGGACTCCGTGGTGGGGATGGCTCCACCGCCGGTTCGGGTGCGGCCCTCAGGGACCCGCCGGAGTCGAATCCGTAGCTTTCCCGGGTATGAACGTTGTCGTCTTCTCACCGTCGCCCGCGCCGCTCATCCTCGAATCATGATGAGTCCGCTGGACGCCGTCGCCTGGGCCCTCGTCGCCGGCTGGGCCTACGCGACCGCCGAGACGTACCTCTTCGCCCTCCGGCGCGGCCGGCGGGCGGTCCTGCGGAGCGCGACGCGAGCACGGGCCGCTGTGATCGCCTGCACGGCGGCGGCCCTGGCCCTGACCGCGGCGCTCGCCGTGCTGTCCCCCTCCCGTTTCCTGGCCGCGGCTCCGCTGATCGTGCTGCCGTCGGCGGCGGCGCTGTGGTGGTCGCTGCCCCCGCTCGGCGGCCTGCTCCGCGTCCTGCGCGCCGACCCGTGGGGTCCCAGCGACCCGCCGATCCGCCGCCGCGGGGCCGAGCCCCGGCTGACCGTCCCCGCCCAGGCGGCCTGCGCCTGCGCGCTGACCGCGATCCCCCTGTCGGCGGAGCGGCCGGTGGCCGTGATCGTCGGGTACGGCCTCACCGGCGCGGTCGTCGGCGGCCTGGCCCGGTACGCCCGGCACCGTCACACCGTGCTGGAGCGCGTCCGGGCCGGCGTGCTCCGGCGCGCGGTCGCGCCCGCGCCGCAGGAGGAACACCCCCGTCGCCGCCTGAGGCGTCTCACTCGCCCGGCATCATGACCCAGAGGATGATGTAGAGCACGAACTGCGGTCCGGGAAGCAGGCAGGACAGGATCGCCAGCAGCCGGACCGTCCAGGCCGACATGCCGTACCGGCGGCCGAGCCCGGCACAGACGCCGGCGATGACACGACCGTGGCGCGGACGGGACAGACCGTTCATTGCGACACTCCTTCGCGGTTGCCTGTCTCCGACGCTAGGCCGCACGCCCGGCGCGTCACATCGCTCCCGGGACCGATCCGTGCTCGTCCCGCAGACCTACGGGTCCTTCCCCTAGGGGGAGTCGGCCTGTTACGGAATGTCGACCGACTCGCCCGGCCGGAGCCGGCGGAACTCCCGCTTCTGGCGCTCGCCCTCCCCGGCGAGCTGGCCGTCCAGCAGCCCCAGTCCGGCGTCGTTGAGCAGGCCGTCGTGGACCGCGAACGCGCGGCGCGGCGCCACCGCCCGCAGGTACTGGATCATCTCCGGAGCCTTCATCCACGGCGCCTGGCCCGGCACGAGGAGCGTCGGCGCCTCGAGGACGGTGAACGCGTCACCCGGGTGGAAGACCTCCCCGTCGATGAGGAAGCCGATGTTCTCCACCGGCGGGACGTCGGGATGGACCACCTCGTGCCGCTGACCGGCCACGGCGACCTCGAACCCCGCGATCGTCAGCGCGTCCCCCTCGCCGACCGTACGGACCCGGTCCCCCAGGTCGTCCAGGTCGGCGGCGACGGCGCGGCAGGTGTAGACGGTGAGGCGCGGGTCGTCCGCGACGGCCTTGCGCAGGCGTTCCGCGGCGTAGTGGTCGAAGTGCTCGTGGGTGATGAGGACGGCCTCCGCGCCCGCGATCGCGTCGCCCTCCGGTGTGAGGGATCCCGGGTCGATGACGATGGTCCGGTCGTCCTTCTGGAGGCGGACACAGGAGTGCCCGAGCTTCGTCAACCTCATCCTCCGATCGTGCCACGCGACCGGCGGGCGTCTCCGCGCCCGGCGCGCCATTGACGGACCAAGTAACAGCTTGGTAAAACCTTGATCGACATCGGAGACACCACGGGCGGGGGCGTACGAGGAGGCCGGACATGCCCGTTCCCGACCAGCGGGATCCCGAGGTGACCAGTGCGGTGCTGAGCCGATGGCTGGCGGACCGGCTGTCCGGCGGCGAGGTGACGCTGTCCGACCTCGAGATACCCGGCACGACCGGGTTCTCCGCCGAGACGCTCCTGTTCGACGTCGCGTGCGGCGGCCGTACCGAGCGGTTAGTCGCCAAGGTGGCGCCGGTCCGCTACCAGGTGTTCCCGGACCCGCTGCCGTACGCCGACCAGTACCGGCTGCTGCGCATCCTCGACGAGCGGACCACGATCCCCGTCCCGCCGATGCGCTGGTACGAGGCCGACACGACGCTTCTCGGCGCGCCGTTCTACGTCATCGACCGGGTGGACGGCCGGGCCCCCGAGGACGACCCGCCGTACCACCAGGCGGGGTGGGTCGCCGAGGCCCCGCCCGAGCGACGGCGCCGGATGTGGACCGCGGGCCTGGAGATCATGGCGGAGGTCCACCGGCTGGACCCGGCGCCCTTCGCGTTCCTCGACCGGACCAGGTACGGGCGCGCCGGACTCGACCAGCGGCTCGGCTACTACACGCACTACATGAGCTGGGCCTACCACCGGCCGCAGCCGACCTGTGCCGCGGCGCTGCGGTGGCTGCGCGAGAACCGCCCGCCCGAGCCCGACCCGCCGGTCCTGCTGTGGGGCGACTCCCGCATCGGGAACATCCTGTACGGCGACGACGGCGAGCCGCTCGCCGCGCTGGACTGGGAGATCGCCACCCTCGGCGCGCCCGAGGAGGACCTCGCCTGGTACATGTTCCTGGACCGGCACCACTCGGAGGGCATCGGCGTGCCCCGCCTCCCCGGCTTCCCGTCCTACGCCGACACCGTCGCGTACTACGAGGAGCTGACCGGCCGGCGGATGCGGCACCTGGCCTACTACGAGATCCTGTCCGCGTTCAAGTTCGCGGTGATCATGGCGCGGATCGGGCAGGCGTTCATCGACTTCGGCCTGGTGCCGCCCGACAGCGACTTCCCCGTCGACAACACCGCCTCGCGGCTCCTGGCCGCGCTCCTCGGCCTCCCCGCACCCCGTCCCCCCGTGACCGGCCCGCCCTCCGGAGGCCCGCGATGACGCTCTCCCCGCTCGACGACCACCCCGTCCACCAGGTCCCCGACGTGATGCGCCACGTGGGCACCTCCGACCGCAACTTCTACGACCGGTACTACTTCAACTGCCACTCCCGGTCGGACGAGCTGATGCTGATCGTCGGACTCGGGCAGTACCCGAACCTCGGCGTCACCGACGCCTTCGCCCTGGTCCGGTACGGCCCGCTGCACCGCGTCGTCCGCGCCTCCCGCGAACTGGGCGCCGACCGGATGGACACGACGGTCGGGCCGTTCCGCGTCGAGGTGCTGGAGGGCCTGAAACGCCTGCGCGTCGTCCTCGGCCCGAACGACCACGGGCTGTCGTTCGACCTGACCTGGGAGGGGGCGATCCCGGCGCAGCTGGAGCCGCCGCACTTCGTCCGCGCCCGGGAACGGGTGGTGTTCGACTCCCGGCGGCTCGCCCAGACCGGCCGGTGGACCGGCTCGATCACCGTGGACGACACGACCCTGCCGGTCACCCCGGACCGCTGGTGGGGCAGCCGCGACCGATCCTGGGGCATCCGCCCGGTCGGCGAGCCCGAGCCGCCGGGCATCCAGGCGAAGGATGCGAATCCGGGTTTCTACTGGGTGTACGCGCCGATGCAGTTCGAGGACCACGCGATCCTGTGCATCCTCCAGGAGGACGCGCAGGGCCGGCGGATCCTGGAGGAGGCCGTACGCGTGTGGCCGGACGGCCGTGAGCCGGAGTACCTCGGCCGCCCCGACTACCGCCCGGCGTACGCCCCGGGCACCCGCGACGTCACCGAGGCGGTGATCGCCTTCGCACCGCCGGGAGGCGAGCCCTTCGACGTGCGCGTCACCCCGCTCCTGCCCGCTCACCTGATGGTCGGCAGCGGCTACGGCCTCGAACCCGACTGGCGGCACGGCATGTACCAGGGCCCCGACCTGAAGGTCCAGGGCGTGACGTACGACCTGCGGCGCACGGAGGACGCCGCCCGGATGTGGGGCATGGTCGACTCCGTCGCCCGCTTCGACTACGAGGGCGGCGTCGGTCACGGCCTCTTCGAATACTGGGCCCTCGGCCCCCACCCCACCTTCGCCGGCGATACCACCGAACCCTGACCCGCTCCCCGGCGAGGTGGCCGCAGCATCACCTGAGTGATTGCCGCCTTCATCGCTCAGCACGGGCGCGCGGATCCACCCCGGCCGCCCCGATAGTTTGGCGATCATGAATCGTGATCGGGTGATGGAGGCGTTCAGAGCGGAGTCGGCGCGCCTGGGCGAGGTGGCCTTGAGCTGGACGGATCGGGATTGGGCCCTGCCCACACGATGCGAGCCGTGGCGGGTCCGCGATCTGTTCGGCCATGTTCGGGTGGCGCTCGCCTGGCTGCCCGGGATGCTCGCCGGAGCATCGCCGGACCAGGCCGAGGTGTCGGCCCGGCAGTACTACCGGCCCGATGAGCGGTTCTCGGCCGCTACGAACGACACGCGTATCGCGCTGGCCCAGGGACATGCCGCCGACTTCCCGGACGGTCGCGCGCTCGCCGAGGACTTCATCGCCACCTGGCAGAACGTTCACCGGCTGTGCAGCGCGGAACCCGCCGGCCGGGTGGTGCGGACGCGGCATGGCGACGCGATGCTGTTGTCCGAGTTCCTGGTCACCCGAGTGGTCGAGGTCGCCGTGCACGGGCTGGACCTGGCCGCCGCGCGGGGAGACACCCCGTGGCTGACCCCCGAGGCGGGCTCCGTGGTGGAGGAACTCCTGACGGGCCGGTCCGAGGGCGCCGACCGGCAGAGGCTGGGATGGGACCAGGCCACCTTCCTGGAGAAGGCGACCGGACGTCAGCCGCTCACCCCGGCCGAGGACCGGCGACTGGCCGACATGAACCTGCAGTGGCTGGCCCTCGGCTGACCCTTGGCGTGCGGACGTTCGAGGCTTGGCTGGAACTCGGGAAAGTCCGCGCAAGGACGCGTCCTGTCGGCACCACATGCTGTAGTCACTTCGTCGCCCATCGTCAGGACGGGCCAAGGGGAAGGTGCTACGGTCATGCTCGTGCCGAGCCTCGAAGAACGGGTCAGCGCGCTCGAGAAAGACGTACAGATCCTGCGCATGGCGACCCACGGGTGGGCGGAGGTGGCGGTGGCCGCCGACCGTAAGGTCGGTGGCGTGCCTGAGCTGCTCAACCTGATCTACGGGGAGATCGCCTCGATCAAGGAGACGCTCGCCCGCCACGAAGAGCGCTTCACCGCCATCGAATCCCGGCTGGAACGGGTCGAATCCCGGGTGGAACGGGTCGAGTCCCGGCTGGACGGGCTCGCGACCGAGATGGCGGACGTCAAGGAGCGGCTCACCCGGGTCGAGACCCGGCTCACCGCCGTCGAGGGCCGGCTCGGCGGTATGGACGCCAAGCTGGACCTGATCCTGGATCGCTTGGCGGCCTGAGGACACCGAAGGCCCCGGGCTCGTCGGTGCGGGCCCGGGGCCGGTCGGTTCACTCGGTCAGGTCTGTTCCGCTAGGCGGAAGGTGACGTCCCCGTTCTCGTCGACACTCGCGTCCAGGGTCATCTCGTCCAGGATCGTCGCCGCATCCGGTTCCAGGTAGACACGGGCGCCATGCTCCTCGACGATCTCATCGCCGGCCTGCGGCCCCTCGGCCACCGCGAGGGAGAGCGTGCCCGTCTCCTCCGTCTGGCCCTGGGTGGCGATCCGCAGGCCGGTCTGCGGTGAAAGCTCGGGCTGGCTGGTGACGGTACGGATCACCTGGACCGCCGAATCGGTCAGCGTCAGCACTGTCGACAGCTCCTTCGGTCTGGATTGCAGGTCAGCACGGCGCACGGGCCCCGTGCATGCGCCCTGCCATGCCCGACGCTCCATGTCGGCAAACATCCGGGATCCAGCCATTGGCCGGAAATCAGGGAGCGAGAGCGGGCACGGCGTCCGGAATCGAGAGCTCGCTGTTCGGCAGGACGGCGAGGATCGGAGTGTCCAGACCGGCCTCGACGTACTCGCGGACGCGTGCCCGGCACGCGTCCGGAGAGCCGTGGACGACGAGCTCGTCGACGACGTCGTCCGGGATCGCGTCCAGGGCGGCCCGGCGGTCTCCGGCGGCCCACGCCTCGTTCATCGCGGCGAGCCGCGCGCCGCGGCCGAGCCACTCGTGGAAGGCCGCGTAGACGGGCACGGTGAGGTACGCCGCGATCAGCCGGCGGCCGAGTGTCCGCGCCTCGTCGGCGTTCGACGTCGGGCAGACGAAGATCCGCGCGATCAGCTCCTTCTCCGTGCCGAACACGCCCCGTACCGTGCGGACGTCCTCCGGCGCCAGCCAGTTGGTGATCGCCCCGTCGGCCTCGCGCGCGGCGAGCCGGAGCATGCCGGGCCGGAGCGCGGCGAGCACGATCGGCGGCGGCGTCTTCGGCGGGTTGTCCAGCCGGAAGCCGGACACGCCGAGCGTCTCGTCGGTGACCTTCTCCCCCGCGAGCGCCCGGCGCAGGAACCGCAGCGTGTCCCGGACCCGCTGGTACGGCTCGGTGAAGGGGATCCCGTTCCAGCGTTCGACGATGACCTGCGAGGACGTGCCGAGGCCGAGCACGAACCGGCCGGGGGCCAGGTCGGCGAGGGTGGCGGCCTGCTGGGCGAGCAGGGCGGGACCGCGGGTGTAGACCGGCACGATCGCCGGTCCGAGCCGCAGGTCGGGGGCCCACTGCGAGGCGAGCGCCAGCGGCGTGAAGCCGTCCACCCCGTTGCTCTCCGCCGACCACGCATCGGTGTATCCGAGGCCGGCCAGGCCCTCCACGACCTTGCGGTGCTCGGCCAGGGGCAGGCCCATGAGCGGGATGGTCATTCCCCATCGGGACATGCGGAGCCTCCTCAGGCGATGGACGGACGGACGGTCGAGCCGCCGTCGACGACGAGGGTCTGCCCGGTCAGCCAGCTCGCCGTGTCCCCGGCGAGGAAGACGACCGCCTTGGCGATGTCCTCGGGTTCGCCGAGACGGCCGAGCGGCATGTACTTGGCGATCTGCTCCTCGTTGTTCTCCCACAGCGCCCGGGCGAGCTGGGTCTTGACGAGTCCGGGGGCGACGGCGTTGACGCGCACGGAGGGCGCCAGCTCGATCGCGAACTGCCGGGTGAGGTGGATGACGGCGGCCTTCGTGGCGTTGTAGTAGCCGATGCCGTGCTCGGTCACCATGCCGCCGACGGAGGAGATGTTGACGATCGCCCCGCCGCGCGCCTGCATGGACAGCTTCCAGGCGAGCTGGGTCCACAGCACGACGGCGAACTGGTTGACCTGCACGGTCTTGTCGGCCCGCGCGGCGTCGAGGTCCACCATCGGGCCGAAGTACGGGCTGGTGCCCGCGTTGTTCACGAGGACGTCCACGCTGCCGAACTCGGCGACGGCGGCCTCGACGCAGGCCCGCGCGGCGTCCTCGTCGCCGACGTGTGCGGCCTTCGGCAGCACGCCGACCTGCGGGTGCGCGGCCCGGATGGCCTGCGCGACCTCATCGAGGGCGTCCTGCTTGCGCGAGGACAGGACGACGTTGCAGCCCTCCGCGGCCAGCGCCTCGGCCGTGGCGCGTCCGATGCCGCGCGACGCGCCGGTGATCAGGGCGGTCTTCCCCGCCAGCCCGGTCTCGAGTCCCATCAGATTCGCCTTTCGTACCGACGCCCGGATCTTTCTGACAACCGAATCAGGTTCAGCCTAGTCTCGGATGTTACGTTCCTGCCATGCAGATCGCCGGGAAGAACATCGTGATCACCGGAGCCGGGAGCGGAATCGGAGCCGCGCTGGCCCGCCGGTTCGCCGCCGAGGGCGCGGCCGCGCTCTGCCTGGCCGACCTCGACGGGGACGCCGTGGAACGGGTCGCCGCCGGGCTGGAGTGCCGCACGCTCGCGCTCCGCGTCGACGTCGGCGACGAGGAGCAGGTCCGGACGATGATCGACCGCGCCGGCGAGGCCGGCCCGATCGACCTGGTGTGCTCGAACGCGGGCATCGGCACCGGCGCCGGGCTGGAGGCCACGCCGGAGCAGTGGGCGGCCGCCTGGGCGGTCAACGTCCAGGCCCACGTGTACGCGGCGCGCGCCGCGCTGCCCGGGATGCTCGAACGCGGCGAGGGTTACTTCCTGAACACGTGCTCGGCCGCGGGCCTGCTCACCCAGCCCGGTGACGCCCCGTACGCGGTGACGAAGCACGCGGCGGTGGCCTTCGCCGAGTGGCTCGCGCTCACGTACGGCGACCAGGGCGTCAAGGTGAGCGCGCTGTGCCCGCAGGGCGTGCGCACCCCGCTGCTCCGCGAGGCCCTGGAGGGCGTGGCGGGCCGGGTCGTGGCCGCGGCGGGCGCCGTCCTCGAACCCGACGACGTCGCCGACGTGGCCGTCGCGGGGCTCGCCGCCGAGAAGTTCCTCATCCTGCCCCACCCCGAGGTGGCCGAGTTCGAACGCCGGAAGGCCGCCGACCGCGACCGCTGGCTCGCCGGACTGCGCCGGATGGTCTCCTCCGTCCGCGCCTGAGCGGGTCAGGCCCGGGTGGTCTCCTCCGTCCGGGTCAGGTCGCCGCGCGGGAGATGACGAAGCGGCGGAAGTCCTCGACGACGGGCGGGCGGGTCCGGCCGTCCACCCAGGCCAGGCCGATCGTCCGCCGGGCCCCCGCGAGGACGACCTCGGCCACGCCGGGGACCGGCTCGCCGGGCGGGACGATGGCGACGCCGAGCCCGGCGGCGACCAGCCCGCGGAGCGTGGCGGCCTCCTCGCCCTCGAACGCGATGTCGGGCCGGACCCCTTCCTCGCGGAAGAGCTCGTCGGTGATGGAGCGCAGCCCGTACCCGGCCCGCATGAGGATGAACGGCTCGCCGGCGGCGTCGGACGGGCGTACGCGGCTGCGCCCCGCGAGCCGGTGCCCGGCGGGGACGGCGAGGCGGAGGCGTTCGGTCGTGAGCGGGTGCCAGGCGAGGTCCGCCGGGCGCGGGCTGGTGATCGCCAGGTCCGCGCGGCCCTCGGTGACGGCGGCCGCGATGTGCTCGCTGCTGCCCTGGCTCAGCCTGAACGTCACGCGCGGGTGCTCGCGCCGGTAGTCGCGGAGCAGCTCCGGGACCAGCGCGGTGCCCTGGGTGTGCAGGAACGCCAGGCCGACCTCGCCCCGCTCGGGGTCCGCGGCCTGGGCGAGGGCGTGGCGGGCCGCCCGTTCCTCGGCGACCAGGCGTTCCGCGTGCCGGCGGAAGATCGCGCCGTACGCGCTGAGCCGGAGCGTCCGGCCTTCCCGGTCGAACAGCCGCACGCCGAGCTCGCGTTCGAGACGGGCGACCGCCCGGGACAGGCCCGGCTGGGAGATCCGCAGCTCGGCCGCGGTCTGGGTGACGTGCCCCTCCTCGGCGAGCGCCAGGAACCAGCGCACCGTCTGCAGGTCCATGACTCATCAGCATAGGTGTCCGCCGAATCGTTCATTGGACGCATCGGTCGGGTACGGCGCAGCCTGGAACGGTGCTCGTCACCTCTCCCCCCGACCTTGACCTACGCCATCGGCGCGGCTCCCGTGGCCTGCGCCGGGTGAACCTCGCGCTGTTCGCGGCGGGCCTGACGACCTTCATGTCGCTGTACTCGACCCAGGCGCTGCTGCCGGTGCTCTCGCGGGTCTTCGGCGTCTCCCCGACGGCGTCCAGCCTGCTGGTCTCGCTGTCGACCGGAGCGCTCGCGCTCGCGGTGATCCCGGTGAGCTCGCTGTCGGAACGCCTCGGCCGTACGCGGGTCATGCTGGTGTCGTCCGTCACGGCGGCGGTCCTCGGCCTGCTGCTGCCGCTCAGCCCGTCGTTCCCCCTGCTCGGCCTGATCCGCGCGGCGCAGGGGATCGCGCTCGCCGGAGTACCGGCCGTGGCGATGGCCTACCTCGCCGACGAGGTGCATCCCGAGGCGCTGGGCGGCGCCATGGGCCGGTACATCGCCGGGAACACGATCGGCGGCCTGCTCGGGCGGCTCATCCCCGGCTTCGTCACCGACCTGGCGGGCTGGCGGTGGGCGCTCGGCGTCACCGCGGCCGGCGCGCTGCTGCTCACGCTCGCCTTCTGGGCCCTGCTCCCCCCGTCGCGCTGCTTCCGTCCCGCACGGGCCGGGCAGGGGTCGCTGCTCCGCCACCTCCGCGACCCCGGTCTGCGGCGGCTGTACCTGATCGGGCTGGTGCTGATGGCGGGGTTCGTCACCGTCTACAACTACCTGGGCTACCGGCTGCTGGCCGCCCCGTTCGGGCTGCCGGAGTGGCTGACCGGCCTCGTGTTCCTGATGTACCTGGCGGGCACGTTCAGCTCTCCGGCGGCGGGGTCGCTGGCCGACCGGATCGGGCGCCGCCCGGTCGTGTACGGCGCGTTCGCCCTGGCGGCCGTGGGGCTGCTGGCGACACTGCCGGACACGCTGCCCGTCATGGGCGCCGGGCTGCTGGTGTTCACGGCGGGTTTCTTCGCCGCGCACTCGGTCGCCAGCGGCTGGGTCGGGCGGCGCGCCGTCGGCGGCAAGGCGCAGGCCTCGGCGCTCTACCTGTTCGCCTACTACGGGGGCAGCAGCCTCGGCGGATCGGCGGGCGGCCTGGCGTACGAGCACGGCCGCTGGCCCGCCACGGTCGGCTACGCCCTGGTCCTGCTCGCGATCGGCGCCCTCGCCGCCCGCCGCCTGACCGAACCCGCCGCCCGACCGGCCGAGCCACCCGCCGCCTGACCGAACCCGCGGCGCACGTGCGGCACCCGGCCGGCGCCCCCTTCCACTCGACTAGAACACGTTATAGATTTGAGCGGTCGCTTGGTCAAATAGGAGGTCGCCGGTGGCGCAGCCCGCACCCGAGCCCGTGGTCGACGGCTGGTTCACCGTCGACCCTCCCCGCCTGACCGGCACCCGCTGCACCGCCTGCGGCACCGTCTACTTCCCGCCGCAGACGCTGACCTGCCGCAACCCCGCCTGCGACGGCGGCGACCTGGTCATCACGCCACTGTCGAGCCGGGGCCGGATCTGGTCGTACACCGACGCGCGTTACCGCCCCCCGCCGCCGTACGTCTCGGGCGAGGACTTCGAACCGTACGCCGTCGCCGCCGTCGAGCTGCCGGCCGAGCGGATCATCGTCCTCGGCCAGGTGGCGCGCGGCGTGAGCATCGAGGACCTGGCCGTCGGGATGGAGGCCGAACTCGTCGTCGAGGAGCTCGACCCGGGCCACCTCGTCTGGAAGTGGCGGCCACTGTGAACCACGGAAACGGCAGAGACGTCGCCGTCCTGGGCGTGGGCATGCATCCGTGGGGCAAGTGGGGGCGGAGCTTCGTCGAGTACGGCCTCGCGGCGGCGCGGGACGCGCTGGACGACGCCGGGCTCGCCTGGACCGACGTTCAGTACGTCGCGGGCGCGGACACGATCCGCAACGGCTATCCGGGGTTCGTCGCGGGCGCGACGTTCGCCCAGGCGCTGGGCTGGTCGGGGGCGCGCGTCTCGAGCTGCTACGCCGCGTGCGCGTCCGGCGCGCAGGCGATGAGCGTGGCACGGGCGCAGATCCTGGCGGGCCTGGTGGACGTCGCCCTCATCGTCGGCGCGGACGCGGCGCCGAAGGGCTTTTTCGCGCCCGTCGGCGGGGACAGGCCCGACGATCCGGACTGGCTGCGGTTCCGGCTGCTCGGCGCGACCAACCCGGTGTACTTCGCGCTGTACGCCCGGCGCCGCATGGCTCTGTACGGCGCGACGCGTGACGACTTCGCCGCCGTGAAGGTGAAGAACGCCCGGCACGGCCGGCACAACCCGTACGCGCGGTACCGCGCGGAGGTCACCGCGGCGGACGTGGCCGCGTCGCCGGTGGTCGCCGACCCGCTGCGGCTGCTGGACATCTGCGCGACCAGCGACGGCGGCGCGGCCGTCGTGCTGTCCAGCGTCGAGTACGCGCGCCGACGCGGGCACGACGCCCCGGTGCGGATCGGCGCGATCGCCACCGTCACCCCGACCTTCCCGAACACCGCCCTCGAACTGCCGGACTTCGCCACCGACTCGAGCCTCGCGGTCGATCCGCCCGAGCGGCCGTTCCGGTCGGCGAACGCGGCGGCGGCGTACGAGGAGGCGGGGCTGGGGCCGGAGGACCTGTCGCTCGCCGAGGTCTACGACCTGTCCACGGCGCTGGAGCTCGACTGGTACGAGGACATCGGCCTGTGCAAGCCGGGCGAGGCGGAAGAGTTGCTGCGCGACGGGGCGACCGCGCTCGGCGGCCGGATCCCGGTGAACCCGAGCGGCGGCCTGGCCAGCTTCGGTGAGGCGATCCCCGCGCAGGCGATCGCCCAGGTCTGCGAGCTGACCTGGCAGTTGCGCGGCCGGGCGGGAGCGCGGCAGGTGGAGGGGGCCCGCGCCGGGATCGCGGTCAACCAGGGGCTGTTCGGGCACGGCTCGGCGATCATCGCCCGAACGTGAATACGCGAGCGACGTGAGTTACGTCACTCACCGCTGCCAGTAAGGCATTGCTGACCTGCGTGGATGCGGCTTCGTGCGCAGGTAGGCGGCGGATCGGGCACAGTGGGTTCTTGTCGGCCACGCTACGCGTCAGTATTTTTCACTGACGCGCCAGGGCTCACTCCGTGTCGCACGCGTGCCGCGTGGACGGCGGCGTTCCACCCTGACCGCGCGCCCAGTCCGCCGAGATTCGACGCGAGGTGCCGCGCTGATGCGTCCATTCCGGGAGCGTAATCCGCTGCCGATCGGCATCGCCGGCCTGGCGACCGCCGGCCTGGCGACACTTCTGGCGTTCAACCTGCAGCACTTCGCCGGTGGCACGACGTACTCCGCGGCGTTCAGCGAGGCGGGCGGCCTGAAGCCCGGCGAAGAGGTGCGGATCGCCGGCGTCAAGGTCGGCAAGGTCGAGAGCGTGGACCTCGACGGCGACCACGTGAAGGTCAAGTTCACCAGCAGCGCGCGCTTCGGGACGCAGACGCGGGCCCAGATCAAGATCAAGACGCTGCTCGGCTCACACTTCCTCTCCCTCGATCCCAAGGGCCCGGGGCAGCAGCCCACGAGCCGGGAGATCCCGATCTCGCGCACCACGGCGCCGTACGAGGTGGTGCCCGCCCTCCAGGACGCCAGCTCCCAGCTCGGCCAGATCGACACCAAGCAGCTGGCCAAGGCGATGAACACCCTGACCCAGACGATGGAGGGCTCGCCGGACAACGTCCGGCGCACGCTGGCGGGCCTGCAGAAGATCTCCCGTGCGGTGTCCTCCCGCGACGACGAGCTGAACGAGCTGCTGAAGCACTCCAGCAACGTCACCTCGCTGCTGGCCTCCCGCAGTGGCGACCTCGCCGTCCTCGTCCAGAACGGCGGCCTGCTGCTCCAGGAGATCAACGACCGGCGGACGGTGATCGACCAGCTGCTGACCGGCACGGTCTCCCTGTCCCAGCAGATCACCGCGACCATCCACGAGAACCAGGCCACCCTCAACCCGGCGCTGCAGAACCTGCAGAAGGTCGAGCAGATCCTGCTGCGCAACCAGAGCAACCTGGAGAAGTCGTTCGAGGCGATGGGGCCGTTCGGCAACGAGCTGACCGACATCACCGGCAGCGGCCGGTGGTTCGACGTCTACATCCAGAACCTCATCCCGCTCCCGGTCTCGATCGCCCCGCCCAGCACCCAGGGCGACGCCCCGCAGCCGACCCCGACGCCGGGGACGAGCAAGAAGTCCGCCGGCGGCACGGACACGGCCGGCCGCAAGGCCGAGACGAAGAAGACCGGCGGCCCGGCTCCGTCGAAGAGCGGAGGCCCGTCCCCGTCCAGGAGTGGCAGCCCCTCCCCGTCCAAGACCGGAAATCCCTTCCCGTTCCTGCCGTGACCGTGACCCCGGTGCGCACGGGCGGCCGGTCCGGGGCCACGATCGGACTATGGACGTACGCGAGCTGACGACTCCGGAGGAGCTCTTCGCCGCATCCTCACTGCTCGCCGAGGTCTGGCGGCCGACCGACCCGATGCCGTACGAGATGCTCCAGGTGACGCGGCACATCGGTGGGTACGTCGCCGGGGCGTTCGACGGGAACACGATGATCGGGGCCTGCGCGGCCTTCCCGACCGCGGACGGCGGCCTGCACTCCCACATCACGGGCGTCGCCGTGCCGGGCCGGGGCGTCGGGTACGCGATCAAGGTGCACCAGCGCGAATGGGCGCTGGCCCGGGGCATCACGACGATCGGCTGGACCTTCGACCCGCTGACCCGGCGCAACGCGTACTTCAACCTGGTCAAGCTGGCGGCGCGCGCCACCGCGTACCTCGAGGACTTCTACGGTGACATGCCCGACGAGCTGAACATGGGCGACCCGAGCGACCGTCTCCTCCTCACCTGGCCGATCGGGAGCCCGGAGGTCGCGGCGGCCATCGCGGGCCGGCCCGCGACGCGGCCGGAGCCCGGCGCGGACACCCCGATCGTGCTGCGCGCGGACGCGGCCGACCGTCCGGAGACGCGCGGCGCGGCGGGCGCCGCGACCCTGGCGGTCGGCACGCCGGCCGACGTGACCGCCCTGCGCGCGGGCGACCCGGACGCGGCCCGCGAGTGGCGCCGGGCGCAGCGGGCGGCGCTCGGCGGCGCGCTCGCCGAGGGGTACCGTGTGAGCGGTTTCACCCGCGCCGGTTATTACCTCCTGGAGCGCCCGAGATGAAGCTCGCCGGAGTGGAGTTGCGGCGGATCCGCATGCCCCTGGTCACGCCGTTCCGCACGTCCTTCGGCACGGAGGTCGACCGGGAGGTCCTGCTCGTCCGGGTCTTCGGCGACGAGGTCGAGGGCTGGGGCGAGTGCGTCGCCGCCGCGGGCCCTCTCTACTCCGCCGAGTACGTGAACGGCGACGAGCAGGTGATCCGTGACTTCCTGCTCCCCCGGCTGCCCGCGGACGTCACCGCCCGCGGACTCGGCGCGGTGTTCGAACCCGTGCGGGGTCACCCGATGGCGAAGGCCGCCGTCGAGATGGCGGTGCTGGACGCCGAGCTGCGCCTGTCAGGGATGTCGTACGCGGCGTACCTGGGCGCGACGCGGACGCGAGTACCGGCCGGGGTGTCCGTCGGGATCATGGACTCGATCCCCGAACTGCTCGACGCCGTGGCCGCCTACCTCCAGCAGGGGTACGCGCGGATCAAGCTGAAGATCGAGCCGGGCTGGGACCTGGAACCGGTGCGCGCGGTACGGGAGCGGTTCGGCGACATCCTTCTGCAGGTGGACGCCAACGCCGCGTACCGCCGGGCGGACCTGCGGCACCTCGCGGCGCTGGACCCCTTCGGCCTGCTGCTGATCGAGCAGCCGCTGCCCGAGGACGACCTGCTCGGCCACGCCCGGCTCGCCCGCGCGCTGACCACCCCGATCTGCCTGGACGAGTCGATCGTCTCGGCGCGGGCCGCCGCCGACGCCATCACCCTGGGCGCGTGCTCGATCGTCAACGTGAAGGCCGGCCGCGTCGGCGGGTACCTGGAGGCCCGGCGGATCCACGACCTGTGCGCGGCGCACGGCGTTCCGGTCTGGTGCGGCGGGATGCTGGAGACCGGGCTGGGCCGGGCCGCCAACCTCGCGTTCGCGGCCCTGCCCGGCTGCACGCTGCCGGGCGACGTCTCCGCGTCCGACCGGTACTACACCCGCGACCTCACCGAGCCGTTCCGGCTGGCGGACGGCCTGATGAGCGTGCCGTCCGGCCCCGGACTCGGCGTGGCGCCGCTCCCGGACATCCTGCACGAGTTCACCGAGCGGACCGACGTCGTACGGCTCCCCTGACGTACGTGAGTCAGCGGGTCCCATCGGTGCCGTGGATGATCTCGCCCAGATAGGCGTCCAGCTGGGTGATCATGCTCTCCGCGGTCAGGTGGCCTGCCAGTCGCTGGATGGACAGACCGTCGACGACCGCGTGCAGGCGCCGGGCGAGGAGCTCGGCCGAGGGGGCCCGGGGCGTCAGGAGGCCCTCGGCGGCCAGGCTCTCGATGAGCCGAAGGCAGAGCCCGTACATGCCGTTGAAGTGGGTGCGCTGGACCTCGGCCAGGCGCGGATCGCTCAGACCGAGCGCCAGGAAGGCGAAGGCGACGGTGGCCTCGGTGTGACGCCGCGCGTCGACCGGCATGGTCTCCAGCAGCATGTCGCGGACCGCCTGCGGGATGGTGCCGGTGTGTCTCAGCTCGGTGATCCGGTCCGTGACCCGCTGTATCACCTGCTCGCAGGCGAAGGACAGCAGCTCGGCACGGGTGGTGAAGTAGTGCCGCAGCGCACCTGGCGACCAGCCGGCCTCGGCGGCGACCGAGCGTATCGAGACCTCGTTCACCCCGTCCCTGGCGATGACCCGGCCGACGGCGTCGGCGAGCTCCGTCCGGCGCGCCTCGTGGTCCACGATCTTCGGCACCTGGCCATTATCGCACGGCCGTGTTAAATACGTTTTCATACAGTCGTGCGAAATAAAGAGGCGCTGTGATCCTTCTGATCGTCGGATGCGAGATCGGTTTCTGGGTGCTGCTGATGACCGGGCTCGCGACCCGCTATCTCCTTCGCGCCCGAAGGCTCGGCAACGTCCTGCTGGTCGGCGTTCCGATGGTCGACGTCGTCCTGCTCGCGGCCTCGGTCGTCGACCTTCGGCGCGGGGCGCCCGCCTCACCCGCCCACGGCCTGGCCGCGATCTACATCGGCGTCTCGCTCGCCTTCGGCCATCAGATGATCCGCTGGGCCGACCAGCGCTTCGCCCATCGCTTCGCAGGCGGCCCCGCTCCCGTGAAGGCGCCCAGGACCGGGCGCGCCCACGCCGCCCATGAACGCGGCCAATGGCTTCGCCACCTCCTCGCCTACGTCGTGGGGGCGGCGGCACTGGGCGTCTTCACCCTGCTGGTCGGCGACGTCCACCGCACCCTGAAGCTGTGGGCGGTGATGGTCCCCTGGGGACTCGTGCTCGCGATCGACTTCGTGATCTCGTTCAGCTACACCGTCGCCCCGCGCAAACGATGAGACGTCCGGCAAGCGCCCCCGGTCAGTTCCGTACGGGCAGGTCGTAGACGCGGCGCACGCTGGACTCGACGCGTGAGATGTTCCCCCGCACACGGCGCACGGTCCCTGCCCGGTGACCCGTCATCGAGGCATGCCTGGCCGGGCTGCTTGACAGGCTCGATGAGCAGATCCAAACTCGGAGGTACCTCAATAAGTAGTACAGGGATAGCCTGTACCTCGCTACCTGGCACCTCTGCTTCGTCGCTCCGACGAAAGGTTTGGGTCAATGTCCAATCCATCTGCCGCACCGGCTGCCGCCGGGCGTGATGCCGCTGGAGGAACTACCGGCGATGGCCGCACAGCCGCGTCGCCTGGTTCGGAAGCGCCGCCCGACTCCACGCGGCCGGCCGCGCACGGCACCCCACTCCCCGCGGGGAGCTCCTTCGCATCCCGCGGACGCTCGATCGTCCTCGGTGTCTGCTGCGTCAGCGTGCTACTCGTCGGCATCGACATGACCGCGGTCAATGTCGCTCTTCCATCGGTCGGCCACGACTTCCACACCAGCGCGAGCAGCCTGACGTGGATCATCGACGCGTACACCCTGGCGCTGGCGACGCTCCTGATGCTGTCCTCGTCGATGGCCGACCGCGCCGGACGCAAGCTCGTCTTCCGCATCGGGCTGAGCACATTCGTCCTCGGCTCGGCCCTCTGCGCCGTCGCACCCGATCTCGGATTCCTCGTCGGCGCCCGCGTCATTCAGGGAGTCGGCGGCTCGATGCTCAACCCCGTCGCCATGGCGATCATCGCCAACGTCTTCAGCGACCGCGCCGAGCGTGCCCGCGCGATCGGCGTCTGGGCAGGCGTGACCGGCCTCTCGCTCGCCATCGGCCCGATCGTCGGCGGAGCACTCGTCGGCTCGTCGTTGGGCTGGCGGTGGATCTTTGTGATCAACGTTCCGATCGGCCTGGCCGCCATCGTGGTCGCCACCAAGGTCATCCCGGAGTCCAAGGCCGCGCGTCCTCGCAAGGTCGACGTCGGCGGCCAGGCGCTGATCGCGCTGATGCTCGCGGCCCTGGTGTTCGGCGTGATCGAAGGCCCGAAGCTGGGATGGGGATCACCCGCGATCATCACCACCCTGGCGGTCGCGCTCCTCGCACTGATCGGATTCATCGCCTATGAGTCCCGTGCGACCGAACCGCTGTTGGACCTGCGGTTCTTCCGCAGCATTCCGTTCTCCGCGGCCAACCTGATCGCCGTGTTCTCATTCGCCTCGCTCGGCTCGTTCCTCTACGTCAACAGCATCTACCTGCAGGACGCACGGGGCTACGGCCCGTTGAAGACCGGCCTGCTGATGGTGCCGCTGGCGATCGTGAGCGTGCTCTGGGGGCCACGGAACGGAAAGATCCTTGGCAGGTTCGGTGCACGGATCCCGTTCGTCATCGCCGGCGTCGCGGTGACAGCGGCGAGCGTGATCCTCGCCCAGGTCACGCTCACCATCCCCATCGTGTGGCTCCTCATCGCCTACGCGCTGATCGGCCTGGGCAACTCGTCCTCGAGCGGGCCGATCACCCAGCTGGCCGTCGCCGGCATGCCGCCCGAACAGGCCGGAGTCGCCGCCGGCGTCAGTGCGACCACCCGTCAGATCGGTCAGACGATCGGGGTCGCCATCGCCGGCGTGACACTCGCCTCCGTAACCGCTGGCAGCCGCGCGCAACTCGCGACGGCCACCCATACCGGCTGGATCCTGATGGGCGCCTACGGCCTCGCCGTTCTCGCCCTGGGCCTGGTCGGGACGACCGGCCACGCCAAGCGCACCGCGGAGAGGGCGCTCCCCACCGCCACGTCATCGCCGACGCCAGGAAGCCCGAGCCAGGAATAGAGGTTGAAGAAGAACACCGGCGGGCGGCGGTGAAGAATGCAAAGGTCCGCACCCCGAGGACCCGAGGATCTTCACCGCCGCCCGCGAACCTTCACGCCCACCAGGACACTCGGGTGAGGCGATCGTCGAAAGGAATCGACACGATGGCCGATCAGGCACCATCCCCGGCAGAGGTCGCCGACGAGTTCTTTTCTCTCTACCACGTGCTCCGACGTTATGTGGATCGTCACGTCGAGGCCGCCATGGGTGACTCCAGCATCCCGATGGCATGCAGCAAACTTCTCGGCATCCTGCACGAACATGGGCCGCGCCGCTTCACCGAACTCGCCGCGCTCACCGGCACCGGGGCTCGTAGCCTTACCCAGACCGTCGACACGTTGGAACGGGATGGGCTCGCCCAGCGGCAACCTGATCCGACCGATCGGCGGGCCACCCTCGTGAAGATCACCGAACTCGGCACCAAGACGTTCGTCAGTTCGGTGGGTCCTAAGCAGGAAGCATTCGGGCACCTGTTCGGTGCGCTGTCGGACGACGAACGCGCGAGCTTCTCGGCGGCTTTGCGTCTGCTGCGCGAACGTGCGGGCAATGGCCGCAGTCCAGACCGAGGGCGGCCTCGAACAGGAGCCAATCCGCCGCAGCCGGTCGATACCCGCCGGCCGCAATGAGGCGTCCTTGACGTCCTGCGCGCCGAACGGCACCTGTCGTCAATACCCCTAGTCCCGCGCGGGCAGGTCGTAGACGCGTCGCACGCTGGACTCGACGCGGGAGATGTCCGTGCCGTAGATGTGCAGGGAGATCGCGATGTCGTCGCCGGAGTTCCGTACGCGATGGATGTCGCCCGGCGGGGCGAAGCCGCTGACCTCGCCGACGTGGTTGTCGTTGACCCCCACGCGGACCAGATGGTCGTCCCGCTGCACGTACAGCTCCTCGTGCTCCACGCCCTGCAGCACGCCGAAGACGCACCACGTGACGTGGTCGTGGATCGGCGTGATCTGCCCGGGCCGCCACACGAGCCCCACCAGCGAGAACGTGCCGCCCGGCTCGACGTACAGCGTGTGGCTGACGTACCGGTCGGGGTCGCCCAGCCGCTCCTCGGCGGTCAGCACGTCCGGCGTGGGCAGGTGACGCCGCAACTCGGCCGCGACGAGCCGCGCGGTCTCCCGCCAGTCGGCGTGGCGGTCCACGGCCGCCCGCACCCCCGTCACCAGATCCTCCAGGCCAGGGCGCATGGTCTCAAGCACGGCTGTCATCTCGGCCACCTCCTCAATCCCCTCCAGGCTGCCGGACGACGCAATCATCGGTCCAATGCCAATACCTGGCCGCTCCCATAGACAGGGTCGATATATTGGCCGCATGCTGGACGTTTCCCGGCTCCGGGTGCTGGTCGCGGTGGCCCGTACGGGCTCGGTGACGGCCGCCGCGAAGGAGCTGCACTACTCCCAGCCGTCGGTCAGCCACCACCTCGCGCGGCTGGAGGCCGAGACCGGCGCCAAGCTGGTGCAACGCGTCGGCCGCGGCATCCGCCTCACCGAGGCGGGCCGGACGCTCGCCGAACGGGGCGCGGAGATCCTCGGCCGGCTCGACGCGGCCGAGGCCGAGCTGTCCGCGCACGTCGGGCTCGACCAGGGCCGGGTGCGCCTGGCCGCCTTCCCCTCGGCGCTCGGCACGTTCGTGCCACGGGCGGCGTCACTGCTGGCCGAGCGCCATCCCGGCCTCCGGGTGAGCCTCACCGAGGCCGAGCCGCCCGAGGCCGTCCGCATGCTCCGCGCCGGTTACGTCGACGTCGCGGTGATCTTCCGGTACGACCCCGGCGCCGAGGAGGACGACATCCGCACGTGGCGGCTGCTGGACGAGCCGAGCCACCTGGTGACGGCCGAGGCCGCCGAGCCGGACCTGGCGGCGTACGCCGACGCCGAGTGGATCGCCGGCTGCGACCGCTGCCGCCTGCACCTGCTGGAGATGTGCGAACGCGCGGGTTTCGAACCCCGCGTGTCGTTCACCACCGACGACTTCGTCGCCGTCCAGGCCCTCGTCGCGGCCGGTCTGGGCGTGACCGCGCTGCCGGCGCTGACGCTCCAGGCGGCCCGCAACCCCGACGTCCACACCGTCGCGCTGCCCGGCTCGACCCGCTACGTCCTCGCCGCCGCGTACGGCGAACCGCCCGAACCTCCGGCCACCACGGCCCTCCTCGACGCGCTCCGCGAGACCACCGACGCGGAGTTCCGTCCCGAGCCCGCCATCGCCGGCACGTAGCGGCCGACCCGGGTGACGAGACCGCCGGCCGCCCCTGCGCTCCGCCGACCCGTCTCCATGTACACCCGCAGTCGGTGATCGCCTGCCCCTCCCGGGCGGTAGGCGGGTGTTCGGTCAGGGAGCGAGGGCGCGGGCGACGCACTCGCGTAGGAGGGCCCGGCGGCGGTCGTGGTCGGTGGCGGGTTCGTCCGCGGTGGCGGCGTAGAAACCGCTGGCCGGGGACCAGGCACAGGCCATGGCGATGACCAGGGCGATCAGGTCGAGGGGGTCGCCCTGGCGGAGCCGTCCGGCGGCCTGGGCGGCGGCGATGGCGGTGATCTTCGGCTCGTCGTCGGGGGTCTCGGTGAGGCGTCCCGCCGGGCGTCGTTCCAGCCGCAGCCAGGCCATGAGGCGGACCAGCTCGGGATGGCGCAGGTTCTCGTCGTACATCCCCACGGCCCAGCCGGGCAGGTCATCGGCGTCGAAGGCGACGGCGCTCATGAGGCGGTCGGCGTGGTCGGCGATCACCGCGTCGAACAGGCCGTCCTTGCTGCCGAAATAGCCGTACACCTGGGCCTTGTTGGTGCGCGCGGCGGCGGTGATGCGGTCGATCCTGGCCCCGGCGATGCCCCACTGCGCGAACTCCTCGGCGGCCGCGTCCAGAATCCGGCGCCTGGTCGCGACGCCCTTCGGGGTGGTCGGCAGCTCGGGCATGATCCCAGCCTAGCAGACAGACTAGTTGGTTTACTTCTGGGTCGAGCGTGGCCTACCGTAGGAACAGACCGAATAGTCTGTTTGGAGGAATCCATGCGTACCACCACCGGCTGGATGAGTGCCAAAGGCACGACCACGCTGCGGCGTGTCCGGATCGAGCGCCGCGACCTGCGCGACGACGACCTCGCGGTCCGCGTCGACTACTGCGGCGTGTGCCACAGCGACCTGCACCGGATCGGCGGCCTTCTCGGCGAGGGCGCTCTGGTGCCCGGCCACGAGTTCACCGGCACGGTCACCGCCGTCGGCGCCGCGGTGACCGCGTTCTCGGCAGGTGACCGGGTCGCGGTCGGGACCATCGTCGATTCGTGCGGGGTCTGCGCGATGTGCCGGATCGGGCAGGAGAACTTCTGCTACGAGGGCCCCGTCACCACCTACGGCGGGACCGACCGCGTCGACGGCACCAAGACCCAGGGCGGCTACAGCCGTGAATACGTGCTGCGCGACCGGTTCGCCTACCGCCTGCCGGGCGGGCTCGACCAGGCCGCCGCCGCCCCGCTGATGTGCGCCGGGATCAGCGTCTGGGAGCCCCTGCGCGCGGCCGGGATCGGACCGGGCAGCCGGGTCGCCGTGGCCGGCCTCGGCGGGCTGGGGCACCTGGGGGTGAAGCTGGCCGCCGCGCTCGGTGCCGAGGTCACCGTCCTCAGCCGCACCCCCGGCAAGGCCGGCGACGCCCACAAGCTCGGAGCAGCCGACACCCTGGTGACCACCGACGACCGGCAGACCCAGCGGGCACGCGGCAGGTTCGACCTCATCCTGGACACCATCCCCGTCGCGCACGACCTGTCCCCGCTACTGCGCATGGCGGCCCTGGACGGCACCCTCGCCCTGCTCGGCTACCCCCTGAAGCAGCCGGTCCAGGTCCTCGACCTGGTGCAGGGCCGCAAGAAGCTGACCTCCTCCGGCACCGGCGGCCGCCGCCACACCGCCGAACTGCTGGACTTCTGCGCCGACCACGCCATCACGGCCGACGTCGAGGTGCTGCCCTCGGCACGCGTCCAGGAGGCACTCGACCGCCTCGGCCGCGGCGACGTCCGCTACCGCTTCGTACTCGACCTGTCCGACCTCGACCAGCCCATCGGCTAAGGAACCGCAGCCCCGGGCTTTCAGCCGGCGGATGGCGGCGTCGAGGTGTCCAACCGTCAGACGTCCGTGCCCGGGGCGCCGGTGCGGCGGGGCCGCGCTGCCGGTGATGGCCCGATACGTGCGCCTGACCATCGTCGAACGCCGACCACGGGACGATGCCCGCGCCCGATCAAGGTCCTCAGCCAAGTGGTTGATCAACGTCGAAGCCGTCCTGACAGAAGGAGTCCTTGTCGTGACTCGGGCCAGGGGTGGGGTGGCCGGGCGGAATCGGCGGGGGCGGGCCTTGCGCGTTCCCGAGGCTCACTTTCCAATGCGTGCTGTCCTTGCCGTTGTTCCCTTTCACCACGAAGAGGTAGAGCTGGTAGGGGTAAGCGGGATAGTTCAAGCAGGCGGTGCGGCCCCGGTTGTCCTTTTCCTCGTCGAAGGTGACGGTGACCGACCCGTTCAACCGGTGCGCGTAATTCCGGACGAGGCTCTGCGCGCTGGCCGCGGCGTCGGTTCCGACGGCCGTCCGCGCGACCGCCGCCGGATCGCGCGCCCGCATCGCGGCGATGAAGCGGATGACCGCTGCCCGACTCCCGGCTATCTCTTTTGCGGACTCGTGGCCGGCAGGTACATGGCGCGCCCCAAAACTGACTCCAGGCGGCGCGGCAGGGGTCGGGGGCTTGGCCCCGCCTCCGCATCCGGCCAGCGCCGCGATGGCGGCGAGTCCGAGTCCGAAGGCGGAGCGACCGGGTTTCCGCACAGTCTCAGGTCCTAGTTCAGGGCTGCGCTCTTTCGCCAAGTCAAGGTGGCGGTGCTCGCGTGGGACATGAGAACAGACCTCGCTCGCATTGGGGACCTGGATCACTGTCAGCCGAGTTGTTTCACCCGCTCGATGACCTCCGGCGAGACCTCGTTGTTCCGGGTGAGGTAGCGGAGGACGACGCGAAGGTCGTCCTCGCTGTAGCCGGTCAGCACCTTCTCGTACAGCTCGGCCACCGGCATGAACCGCCGGCCCAGCTCCGTGAACGGGCCGTCCTCCAGCACCTCGACGAGGACGCGGCGCCGGTCCTTCTCGTCGCGGCGGCGACGCACCATCCCGGCCCGCTCCAGCCGGTCGATCACGGCCGTGATGGCCCCTCCGGTGGTGAGGAACATGGCGTCCGCGAGCTGACCCGGCGTCATCGGGCCCTGCAGCTGCAGCAGGTTGACGCACTGCATGTCGGTGACGTTGATGCCCGACCGGCTGGCGATGGCGTTGTGCAGCAGCACCGTCCACATCGTGCTCACGCGAGCCTGGTGGCTCAACTCCGCGATGAGCTCCGCACGCTCGGACGACGCCATCGAACCTCACTCTCGGCCGGCTGAAGACGCTCTGATTTAGAGCTATCACCCTCAGTCTATCCCTGGCCAAGGGAGACCCGAGCCGCGACGCGACCGTCGGGCGGGCTCAGTCCAGGAAGATCGCGGTGTCCAGCGTGAAGTCGACCGGCTCCGGGATGTAGAGCTTCTCCCCCATGGTGACCTCGGTCTTCTCGGTGTACGTCCCGTTCTTCAGTCGGTTGAAGACGCGTTCTCATGAACGGCGGCCTGTTGGGCGATGTGTTTGGCCCAGCGGTAGTCCGCCTTGCCGGCCGGGGAGCGTTGCATCTCCGGGACGAAGGCGTAGGTGCGGGGGACCTTGTAGCCGGACAGGACGGCGCGGCAGTGGGCGTCGAGGTCGGCGGCGGACGGCGGCTCGCCGTACGGCTGGACGACGGCGGCGACGCGGCTGCCGAAGCGCTCGTCGGGGATGCCCGTGACCAGCGCGTCGAAGACGGCGGGGTGGCGTTTCAGCACCGCCTCGATCTCCTCGGGGTAGACCTTCTCCCCGCCGGTGTTGATGCACTGCGAGCCCCGGCCGAAGATCGCGATCGTGCCGTCGACCTCCACGGTCGCGATGTCGCCGGTCAGGAGCCAGCGCACGCCCTCGACCTCGACGAACGTCTTGGCCGTCTTCGTCGGGTCGTTGTAGTAGCCGAAGGCGATGTGGCCGCTCTTGGCGACCTGGCCGATGACGCCGGAGCCCGGCTCGACCTCCGTGAGCGCGTCGTCCAGCACCCGCAGCCGCGCGTTGTTCGGCCGGTACCGCATGCCCGACTCCGGGGAGGAGCCCTCGACGCCCGAGGCGGTGAACCCCGACTCCGAGGATCCGAAGTTGTCGAGGATCATCACGTTCGGCAGCAGCTCCTGCAGCCGGTCCCGTACGGAGCCCGAGAGGATCGCGCCGGTGGAGCTGAGCACGCCGAGGGAGCTCAGGTCATGCGACCCGGTGGCGATGGCGTCGGCGAGCGGCCGGGCCATCGCGTCGCCGGTGATGTTGACCGTGAAGACCTTCTCGGCCTCGATCGCGGCCAGCACCTCCGCCGCGTCGAAGCGGCGCGTGTAGACGAGCGTCGCGCCCATCCACCAGCCGATGAACGTGGCCATCTGCGCGGCGCCGTGCATGAGCGGCGCGGCCGCCATCATGACGAGCGGCCCGGAGCCCTTGGCGGCCTCGATGACCTCGTCGGGCGTCCGCCGCGGCTCGCCGTACGGGTTGCCGCCGCCGAACGCCATGAACAGGTCCTCGCACCGCCACATGACGCCCTTGGGCATGCCGGTCGTGCCGCCCGTGTAGATGATGTAGACGTCCTGGCCGGACCGCTCCGGGAAGTCGGCGGCGGCCCGCTCCGCCAGGGCGTCGGGGTAGGAGACCGCGTGCGGGGACCGCCCGCCGACGACGATCCGGTGCCGCAGTAACGAGGCGCCGGCGGCCGCCGTCTCGACGCGGTCCTCGAACTCCGCGTCGTACACCAGCGCCACCAGGTCGGCGTCGTCGTAGAGGTAGGCCAGTTCGGCCTCGACGTACCGGTAGTTGACGTTGACCGGCACGGCGCGGATCTTCAGCGCGGCGAGCAGCGCCGCCACGTACTCCACGCCGTTGTACAGCTGGATCCCGACGTGCCCGCCGGGTTCGACGCCCGCCGCCCGCAGGTGGTGCGCCAGCCGGTCCGCCTCGTCGTTCAGCTCGGCGTACGTCCGGCGTTCCGTGCCACCGGCCGAGTCGAAGACGACCACGGCGGTGCGGTCGCCGATCGCGTCCGCGAGTCCCTCGAACAGGTCGGCGTGGTTGAACTCCATCGCGGGCCTCCGTAGGGCCGGTCCGGGTGTCAGGGTCGGTCGGAGCCGACGACCCACATCGCGTAGAACTGCGCGCCGCCGCCGTACGCGTGGCCGAGGGCCCGGCGCGCGCCCTCGACCTGGTGCTCGCCGGCCAGCCCGCGTACCTGCAGGGCCGCCTCGGCGAAGCGGATGAGGCCGGACGCGCCGATCGGGTTGGACGAAAGGACGCCGCCCGAGGGGTTCCAGGGGATGTCGCCGTCGAGGGCGGTCGCGCCGCTCTCGGTGAGCTTCCAGCCCTCGCCCTCGCCGCAGAAGCCGAGGTTCTCCAGCCACATCGGCTCGTACCAGGAGAAGGGGACGTAGACCTCGGCGCAGTCCAGTTCGCGGCGCGGGTCGGTGATGCCCGCCTGCCGGTACACGTCGGCGGCGCAGTCCTTGCCCGCCTGCGGGTTCACGGTGTCGCGGCCCGCGAAGAAGATCGGCTCGGAGCGCATGGCGGTGCCGTGCACCCAGGCGGGCGGGTTCGGGGCGCGCCGGGCGGCGTCCTCGGAGGCGAGCACCATCGCGGCCGCGCCGTCGCTGGACGGGCACGTCTCCAGGTAGCGGATCGGCTCCCACAGCATCGGCGTCGACTCGACCATCTCGCGGGAGATGCCGGGGATGCGCAGGTGGGCGTAGGGGTTCTTCAGGGCGTTCTGCCGGTCCTTGACCGCGACGAGCGTGCCGATGTGGTCGGGCGCGCCGGTGCGCCGCATGTACGCGCGGATGTGCGGGGCGAAGTAGCCGCCCGCGCCGACGACGATCGTCGGGGACAGCGGCGGGTGCGTGGACAGCGCCCAGGTCGCGTTCGACTCGGACTGTTTCTCCCAGGCGACGACGAGGACGCGGTCGTGCACGCCGGCCTGGACGAGGCTCGCCGCGACGAGGGCGGTGGAGCCGCCGACCGACCCGGCGGTGTGCACGCGGATCATCGGCTTGCCGCGCGCGCCGAGCGCGTCCGCGAGGTACGCCTCGGGCATCATGACGCCCTCGAACAGGTCGGGCGCCTTGCCGATGACGACCGCGTCGATGTCCGTGAACGTCAGCCCGGCGTCGTCGAGGGCGCGCAGCGCCGCCTCGCGTACGAGACCGGCGATGGACACGTCGGTGCGCTTGGTGCGGTACTCGGTCTGGCCGACCCCGATCACCGCGCAGGGGTTTCCCATGCCTCAGGCCTCCAGGACGCAGACGAGATTGTGCTGCAGGCACGGCCCGGACGCCGCGTGCCCGAGCGTGCGGCGGGCCTCGCCGCGGTGGATCCACGACGCCGCCTCGCCGATGCGGATCAGGCCGGTGGCCATGACGGGGTTGGCGGCGAGCGGCCCGCCGGACGGGTTGACGCGGACGTCGTCGGCCAGGCCGATCGCCTCCCGCAGGATGAGCTCCTCGTGGCTGAACTGCGCGTGCAGCTCGGCCACCTCGACGTCCCGCGCGCCCGCCTTCCCGGCCGCCAGCGCGGCCGACTCCGAGCGGCTGAGGTCGCGGACGCCGAGGGAGTGCGCCTCGATCCGGTGGTCGATGCCGCGGATCCAGGCCGGGTGCCCGCTCAGCTCACGGGCGCGGTCGCCGGCGGCCAGCACGACCGCCGCCGCGCCGTCGGTGATCGGCGCGCAGTCATGCGGGCGCAGCGGCGCGACCTCGTAGCCCTCATCCGCCGGGTCGGGCAGGTCGAGGGCGTACGGGTTGGCGCGCCCGGCCGCACGGGAGCGGGCGGCCACGGCGCGCAGGTCGTCCTCCTTGTGCCCGGCGTCGAGGAACGCGCGGGCCTGCAGCGCGGCCAGCGACACCTGGTCGGGGCCGAGCGGCGCCAGGTAGTACGGGTCGAGCTGCAGCGTCATGATCTCCCGCAGCGACCCCTGGGAGGTCTTGCCGAAGCCGTACACCAACGCGGTGTCGACGTCGCCGTGCTGCAGCCGGACCCACGCCTCGTACAGCGCCCACGCGCCGTCCATCTCGACGTGGCTCTCCGAGATCGGCGGCCACGCCCCGACCGTGTCCAGCGCGGACACGAACGAGAACGGCGCCCCGGCGAGGTAGTCCAGCGAACCGGAGCAGGTGAACCCGAAGCGGTTCAGCCCGGTGGCCTGCTTGATCTCGGTGATGACCGGGGCGAGCAGCTCCACCTCGGTCAGCCCGGCGTCCTCGCCCGTGTGCTTCGTCTGCGCGAACGCGACGACCGCGACGTCCCTGCTCATAGATAGTCCTTGATCGCGTCGAAGGGGACATCGGGCTCGCCGGTGGGTTCGAACCACCGGATGTTCTCCATGGTCCGGCCCCACTCCTCGCGCGGCTTCCAGGCCGCCTTCACACGCATGCCCATCCGCACCCGGTCGGCGTCGATGCCGGCGACCAGCGCGAGCAGGGAGATGTCGGAGCCGTCGAGCAGGATGTACGCCGAGACGAACGGCACCTGCGGGGCACGCGGGTCCGGGATGTTGTTCACCGCGAACGTCGTGACCGTGCCGGTGTCGGCGACCTCCACCTCGTCGGTCGTGGGCACGCCGTCGACCGGGCACAGCCCGCGCAGCGGCACGTAGACCTTGCCGCAGACGTCACAGCGATGACCGAGCAGGCGCCCCTCGGACACCCCGTCGAGGAACCTGGTCAGCGCCCGGCCCGCGTTCAGGCGGTACTCCGCCCGGCTCGGCACCGTGATCATCGTGACGTCGGGCCGGAAGCACTCGATGTCCCGGATCGAGCCGGTGCGCTCGGCGCGGAACCTCGGCCGTACGCGCATGCCGGTGCGCAGGGACTTCGGCGGATCCGCGCCCGGTTCGAACGTCCCGACATCGAGGGCGTGCAGGAGCGCGGTGTCGGCCCCGTCGGGCCGGATCAGCGCCCAGGCGAACGGCCGGTCCAGCGGGTGGGTCGCGCGCGGGCGCGGCACCCACGACCAGGACGTCACCGTGCCGCCGGGCCCGACCTCGACGTACTCGTCCGTGACCGCCTCGCCGTCGGCGTCGTACTCGGCCGGCGGGAACAGCACCCCACCGGACGCCGTACGGACCCCGACGAGGCGGCCGTCGCGCAGCTCGGTGAGGAACCGGCCGATCACCGGCCCGACCGATCGCGTGTACCCGCCGGGAAACTCCAGGACGTGGTCGGCGACGAGCGGCTCCTTCTCGCTAGATGGCATTCTGGCGGTCCTTCCAGTACGGGTCCCGCAGCTTGCGTTTGAGGAGCTTGCCGTTGGGCTCGCGGGGCATCCGCTCGATGAAGTCGAACGACCGCGGCCACTTCATCCGGGCCAGCTTGCCGTCCAGGGAGGTGAGGATCTCCTCGGCCAGCTCCGGGCCGGGCGCGACGCCCTCGGCGGGCTCGACGACGGCCTTGATCTGTTCGCCCCACTCGTCGTCCGGGATGCCGAAGACGGCGACGTCGGCGACCTTGGGGTGGACGATGATCTCGTTCTCGATCTCGGCGGGGTAGATGTTCGCCCCGCCCGAGATGATCATGTCGGCCTTGCGGTCGGACAGGAACAGGTAACCGTCCTCGGTGAGGTAGCCGACGTCGCCGACGGTGAAGAAGTCCTTGAGCCGGTTCGCCCGCGTCTTCTCCGGGTCGCCCTTGTACTCGAACGTGGCGCTCATCATCTTCATGTAGATGGTGCCGGGCGTGCCCTGGGGGACCTCGTTGCCGTCGTCGTCGACGATCAGCAGCTCGCTGATCGGCCACGCCTTGCCAACGGTCCCGGGGTGCTCCCGCCAGTCCTGCGGGCTCGCGATCGTGCCGCCGCCCTCGGTCGCGGCGTAGTACTCCCAGATGCAGTCGCCCCACCAGTCGAGCATCGCCTGCTTGAGCGGCACCGGGCAGGGCGCGGCCGCGTGGATCGCCCACCGCATCGACGAGACGTCGTACCGCTCGCGCACCTCCTGGGGCAGCGACAGCAGGCGCTTGAAGTGGGTCGGGACCATGTGCGTGTTCGTGATCCGGTACCGCTCGATGAGGCGCAGCGCCTCCTCGGCGTCCCACCGGTCCATGTAGACCAGCGTGTGCCCCATGTGCAGCGCCGACCCGCCGAACTGGGTGACCGCCGTGTGGTAGTTCGGCGAGGTGACGAGGTGGGCGTTCGGCCGGCCCGGCGTGAAGCCGAAGAACGTCAGCAGGAACGTCATCAGCTCCGCGCTGTCGTCCGGGTCGATGCCGGCCAGCGCGCGGCGGACCCCCTTGGGCCGCCCCGTGGTCCCCGAGGTGTAGTGCATGGTCGCGCCGTTCGTACGGTCCTCCGGGAGGGTGTCCGGCCGCCCGGCGACCAGCTCCCCGAAGTCCCGGAACCCCGGCACCGCCCCACGGTGCCCATTCCGCGTCTCCGACACGAGCGAAAACCGCCGCCGCGGGTCGAGCCCGGCCTCCTCCGCGCCTCGGGCGCCCTCGGCCGCGTACCGCTCGTGCACGAAGAATGCCTTGGCCTCACTGTCGGCGACGATGTAGCCGATCTCCGGGCCGGTGAGGTGCCAGTTGATCGGCGTGTAGTACCAGCCGGCCTGCAGCGCGGCGAGGTAGAGGACCAGACCGTCGACGCCGTTGGGCACGAGCCCGCAGATCCCGTCGCCCGACCGCAGCCCGAGGTCGCGCAGCCCGTGCACGACCTGGTTGCAGCGGGCGAGCAACTCCGCCGCGCGGTACTCCGTCCCGTCCGGGTCCACGGCCGCGACCCAGTCCGGGTCCTTGTCCGCCAGCCGCCAAAAGCCCAACGAGCCCATGGACTACTCCCTGTACGTCTCGACACCGGTCGTACGGAGGTTCCGCTCGCAGTAGATCACGTTCTCGTTTTGATCGACAACCCCTGTTCGGATGCGATACGCATCACTAGAATCCGTTCTTGTTTCGGTGTCGCGTGACGCGTACGCGGCCGCGAGCAGGGAGGACGGCCATGGCGGAACGACTGCCCCTCAGCACCCCGCACTGCACGGTCGAGCGCGACGGCCACGTCGTCATCGTCACCATGAACCGGCCCGAGGCCCGCAACGCCCTCAGCACCGACATGCTCGTCGGCATGGCCGACGCGTGGGCCTACGTGTCCGATACCCCGGAGGTCCGGGTCGCCATCCTCACGGGGGCCGACGGGCAGTTCTGCGCGGGCGCCGACCTGAAGGCCATGGGCCGGCCGTCGGAGGACGAGCGGGTACGGCGACGCGCGTCCGAGATCCCGGACTTCCACTGGAAGGGCCTGCTGCGCGACTCTCAGCCGAAGAAGCCGCTGATCAGTGCGGTCGAGGGGTACGCGGTCGCCGGCGGCACCGAACTGCTGGTCGGCACCGACCTCCGCATCGTCGCGGAGGGGGCCACGCTCGGGCTGTACGAGGCGAAGCGCGGCCTGTTCCCGATGGGCGGCAGCGCGATCCGGCTCCCCCGCCAGATCCCGTACGCCTTCGCGATGGACATCCTGCTCACCGGCCGGTCCGTCTCCCCCGAGGAGGCGCTGCGGATGGGCCTGATCAACCGGATCGTCCCCGACGGCCGGGCCCTGGCGACCGCTCGCGAGATCGCCGACGAGATCGCCTCCTGCGGCCCCCTCGCGGTCCAGGCGATCCTGGAGACCTACCGCAGGACCGAGGGCCTGCCCGAGGCCGACGCACTGAAGATCTCCGACGAGCTCGGCTGGCCGGTCATCGGCTCGGCCGACGCCAAGGAGGGCGCCCGCGCCTTCAAGGAGAAGCGCCCCGCCGTCTTCACCGGCGAATAGCGGGGCGCCGCGGCCCTGATCAGGACGGCGCGCCGCGGTCCGCTGATCAGGACGGCGCGCCGCGGTCCGGTGATCAGGACGGGCGCCGCGGTCCGGTGATCAGGACGGAACCGTGGGAAGCGTCCTGCCGTCCCATCCTGCGACTGATTCGACGTGATCACCACGAATGGGGCGGCGATGGGCGGGCTCAACCGCGGCTTGGGGACGGTCGTCACGGCGGTGGCCGTGGTCGTCGGAGTGGCCGGCTGCAATGACGAGACCGGCGGCGACGCGTCGGCGTCCCCCACGGCGAAGCCGTCCGCTCACGGGGTGGTACGCGTCGACGGCGCCCCGCTGCGCACGCACTACATGTCCTGGCCCGGCAAGTCGTTCACGGTCGACCTCATGGGACTGGACCAGGTGGCGCCGGCCCGTGTCGTCGCCCGGTTCCGCGTCACCGCGGGGCCCGGATCGGCGGTCGCGCCGACCGCGTGGGCCGCTCCGGCGCACCCCGGGGACCACGCGCCGAGCGGCGCCCTCCTCCTGGATCCGGCCCACGCCACCGAGTATCCGGTGCTCCGCACCCAGGCCGGCGCCTGCCTGTGCACGGAACTGACCGACGTCAAGGCCGGGCAGCAGGTCGACGTGGACGCCGCCTTCCCGGCGCCGCCGGGCGGCGCGGGGAAGATGATCGTGGTGTTCCCGAACACGCCGCCGTTCCTCGGCGTCCCCATCGCGGCGCACGCGCCGTACGTTCTGCATCAGCGGCCGGGCGGCACGCCGTTGAACCCGGTGACGACGCCCGCGGCCGGGCCGGAGAGCTACCCGCTCGTCACCACGGTCCGGCACGGCGACGAGACCGACGCGACCGGCGGCGGCAAGACCAGCGTCCGGCTCTCCTCCGACGTGCTCTTCGCGACGAACAGCGCGGCCTTGACCGCGAAGGCGAGGACCCTCCTCAAGCAGGTGAGCGCGAAGATCGAGAAGTCGCCGGGCGACACCGTCGCGGTCGACGGGTACGCGGACAACACCGGCACCGACGCGGTGAACCTCCCCCTGTCCAAGAAGCGTGCCGAGAACGTCCGTGCCACACTGCGCCAACTGGTGAAACGGCAGGGGATGCGGTACTCGGCCGCCGGACACGGATCCGCCGACCCGATCGCGGACAACACCAAGCCCGCCGGGCGCGCCCTGAACCGGCGTGTCGTCATCACGTTCGCCGCACTGGCACAGCCGCCGCAGGACAAGCGGCCACTGCCCACCGCGAACGCGGACCCGGCCGGACGGCCCGAGCCTCCGGCGCTCGTCTCGGTCCACGCCGGCAAGAGGCCCATCCCGTTGCTGCCGTGGCCGAAGTCGATGACCTTCGGTGTCACCGGCCTCATTCGCGAGCCGAGCGGGTTCGCGGTGCTCACGTGGACGCTGCACAACGTCAACAGGCACCCGATCCCGGCCGGATTCGCCACCGACCTGGCGGACGTCTTCCGCAATGCCGGGCCGGGTCGCATCGTGCTGGGCGTCGGCCAGGACGAGTACAAGAACGTCACGGACACCAGGCAGCAGGCGGTGTTCCCGGGGTACTCGCTCCACCAGGGCGACGTCGTCGTACGCGCCCAGGGCAGCCTCGTCGGCTGGAACATGTTCCGGCTGCCCGCAGGCGTCCGGACCGTCACCGTGCGGGTCCCGGGCTTCCCGGCGGTGACGAACGTCCCCGTCCAGGCGCCGAAGCCGTGAACGCCCGGTGCGGAGGTGAACTCGAGAGCGCAGCGGGTTCGTCCCGCATGGCGTGTCCGGCCCGGTGCCACGCGTCCGGAGTCGTTCGTCACGGCACGGGCCGCAGCACGGCGTCAACGGCGGCCGCCACGTGGAGCCGGGTGGTGGGGAAGACCGGCACGGGACTGTCGGCCGCACCGACGAGCAGCTCGATCTCGGTACAGCCGAGGATGACGCCCTCGGCGCCGGCGTCGACCATCCCCGCGATGACCCGCCGGTAGGTCCGGCGCGACTCGTCGGACATCACGTTCAGGCACAGCTCGTCGTAGATGATGCGGTGCACCTCGGCGCGATCGGCGGCAGGCGGGACCAGCACGGTGAGCCCATGGCTCGCGAGCCGGTCGCGGTAGTAGTCCTGCTCCATCGTGAACGCCGTGCCGAGAAGCCCCACGGTGGACAGCCCGGCGGCGGTGACCGCCGCCGCGGTCTTGTCGGCCAGGTGCAGCAGCGGGATGTCGACGGCGGCCTGAACCTGGTCGGCGACCTTGTGCATGGTGTTCGTGCAGATCAGCAGCAGGTCGGCGCCCGCCGCCTCGACCTTGCGCGCCTCGTCGGCGAGCAGCCGCCCGGCGTCCTCCCAGCGACCGCTCATCTGCAGCTCCTCGACGTCGGCGAAGTCGACGGAGGCCATCACCAGCCGCGCCGAGTGCAGGCCGCCGAGCCGCTCCCGGACCACCTCGTTGGCCAACCGGTAGTACTCCGCGCTCGACACCCAGCTCATGCCACCGAGCATCCCGATCGTCCGCATGGAATCTCCCTCGCCCTACCGCCCGGCCCGCACAGGCCAGGACACCGGCGTCCATGCTCGCGCACGCCCGTACCCGGCCCGCGCGCTCGTCCCGGACTGTGCGGCCCGGTTCCGTGCCGACCCGCGTGGACGGCCGGGCTCCTGCGATCCGGCCGTCCACGGGTGCGGCGGTCACCGCGGCTCGCTCAGTGGGCGGATGAAGGTGTCGCGGAGGGCGACGGCTGCCGGCCGGTCCAGTCGGGGTGGCCGGGCATCGGCGGGGTCTTCGCGCCGTACAGCCAGGCGTCGAAGAGACCGGTCAGGTTCCGGCCGGACACGCGGTTCGCGACGGCGATGTAGTCCTGGGTCGTCGCGGAGCCGTACCGGTAGGTGGTGTAGAACGTGCGCTCGATCCGCTGGAACGTCTGGTCGCCGACCACCTGCCGCAGCGCGTACAGCGTCAGCGCGCCCGGCGCGTCGGTGTCGAACAGCACGCCGACCGCGTTCTTCATGTGCGCGGGCGGGCCGACGATGGGCCGCTGGTGGGCCTCGTCGGCGTAGATCTCCTTCATGATCTGGTCCATCGGCTCGAACCCGCGGTCGGACGTGTACCGGAACTGGTAGTACATCGCGTGGCCCTCGCTGAGCCACATGTCGTCCCACGTACGGGGCGAGACGGTGTCGCCGAAGTACTGGTGGATCAGCTCGTGCACCTGCGTCGGCGACTCCTTCTCGTCCGGCTGGGCGAGGGCGGCGGCCGGGAACGTCGAGATGGTCGGTGTCTCCAGCGCCACCCCGTCGTACCCGCTCGGGGCGCCGAGGATCCCGTACGTGCTGTAGGGGAAGGGCAGTCCGAGCGTGCGTTCGGCCCAGGCGACCTGGTCCGCGGTGCGCGCGATCGCGGGTGCGAGCTTGGCGGCCTGTGCGGTCGGGGCGTAGCTGTGCAGCGGGAGCCCGAACGGGCCGACGGCGTCGGTCCGGGTGAACTTGCCGACCGCGATCTGCACGACGTCGGTCGGGATGGGGCGGTCGATGCGGTAGACGAACGTCGTCCGGCCGTTGGTGGTACGCCGCTCAACGAGCGTGCCGTTGGCCACCGCCGTGCGGTCCGCCGGAGTCGTCACCCGGAAGGTGAACACGGCCTTGTCGCTCGGGTGGTCGTTGCTGGGGAAGATGACGTGAGAACGGTCGGCCTGGCCCATCACGGCGAACCCGTCCGGAGCGTTGACCCACGGTTTCCAGGGCCAGGCCATGCCCTGCGGCATCTTCACCGCCGGCGAGGCCGGATTCGCGTCGCGGTCGGCGACGTACTGGATGGTGGTGACGAAAGGGTGCCCGTCGGGCAGCGACCTGGGTGGTGTGATGAAGAGCTTCTCCCCGGCGGTACGGAAGCCGGCCGGCCTGCCGTTCACCGTCACCGAACGGATGCGCTGTCCGGCGGAGTCGAGGCTGAAGCGGGACAGGTTCTGCGTCGCCATCGCCGTCATCGTGACGCGCGCCGCCATGGTGGCAACGGCCGGGCGGTAGTCGAAGGCCACGTCATAGGAACGCGCGTCGTAGCCGCCGTTGCCCAGGGAGGGGAAAAGGCGATCCCCCAGGCTCGCCGCGCCGGGCGTCCCCTCGGCGGGACGGGCACCGGCGGGCACGGTCACGCCCGACAGCGCGGCGGCGACGGAGACGACGGCGAGGCATCGGGCCGTTCGCTTGTTACGGGGCTTCATGGAGACCTTTCTCATGGGGGTTCCCGGCGCAATACGGTCGGTGGTATCTCCCTAGAGGCTGGCAAAGGGAGCGGATCGTGCGCGTCCGCCCACGGTCGGAGACCGTGACGCGAAAGATCCGCCCGATGACTGACCGGCTGTAAGCCCCTCTGTGGAGCGCTACGGAAGTGGAGTGTTCAGGTCGCGAACAGCTCCTGGCCTAGCCCCGGCCGGTCGTGTGGCGCTCGGCGAGTTCCTGATGGTGCGCGACGGGCCCGCTACGCGCGTAGGCCGTACACGGTGTTCTTGTTCATGGCCGTGGAGCAGGTGAGGATGACAGTGCCGTCGCCGGTGGTGGCGGCTTGCTGTGGCTTGGTCACGTGGTAGCTCCACAGGAGGCGTCCGGTTTCGGCGTGCAGGGCGTAGGCCATGTCGTAGTAGCCGGTCAGGTAGACGATGCCGCTGAACGGGCCCCACACGCCTCGGAAGGCCATGCCTTCGAACTTCCACCGTTCGGAGCCGTCGGTGACGTTGAGAGCGTGCAGGGTGTTGGCACTGTCGTCGATGACGTACACCGTTGACTGATCGGCCGCCGGGGCCACGTCGGTCTGCCCGAACGCGGCCTTCCAGCGGACCTGACCGGTCTTGGCGTCGAGCGCGCAGAACGGCGATGATTCCTGACCGCCCACGTACACGGCGTCGCTGGTGGCCAACGGAGGGCCGAGATACCTGCCGGCGGCGAACTGCCAGCGTTGCCTGCCCGTCACCGTGTCCATGGCGTAGACGTTCGGAGCGGTCATCTCCCCGCCATCGGCGAAGGCCACGGTCGTGTCGGAGACGCTGATCCAAGACGTGTCGGCGGCCCCGGCGCTGTAGGTCCATCGCTGGTGGCCGTGCGTCCGATCCAGGCAGATCAGGGTCGAGACGGCAGAACCGTCCCGGGTCCAGCCCGCCACCGCGGTGTCCGCCACATCGATCACGGAGAAAGGCGCCTTGGCAGACCACAGCTGCTTTCTTCTGGACTCCTGGAGGGCGTAGAGCCGGGACTCGGTGGCCACGTAGAGCGTGTTGTGATCCTGGGCGACCGCGCGGATCGCCGGCGTGGCGGGAGCGGACCACTTCCAACGGCGCGCGCCGTTCCCGGGATCCCGACCGGACAGCGTCCCGTTGACCTCGCCATCGTCCGTCTCGGCATTCTCGGTCACCAGGACCGTATCCCGGGTGGCGACCGCAGGAGTCCCGGTGTTGACGGTCAGCTGCCACAGGATCCGCGGCGGGTTGACCGAGCGCGTATCGACCGGAGCGGGGCTGGGGCCGTTGGTACGGCGTTTCTTTCGCGACCCGGTCAGGAACGCGGGGGCGGTCACTGCGGCGGTCACGGTGATCGCGGCAGCGCCTCCGGCGGCCAGGACGCGCCGCCGGCTGAGCACCGGCCTCACAGGCAGCGTTCTGGTGGCGACGTGGGTGTCGGGTGGTTCGACGTGCGTTTCGGGCAATTCGGTGATGGTCGGGGCGACCATCACCGGTGGCACGACGGTGGCCAGGATCTGCTGGACGGTCGGCCGGGCCGCCGGGCGCTTGTCCAGGCAGGCGCTGACCAGCGGCAGCAGCGCGGCGGGGACGTCGCTCAGGTCGGGCGGATTGTGCACGACCCGGTAGAGCAGAGCGGGGGTGGCACCCGCGCCGAACGGGGAGCGGCCGGTGGCGGCGTAGGCGAGCACCGCGCCGAGCGAGAAGACATCGCTGGGTGTCTCCACGGGCCGGCCGTTGATCTGCTCAGGGGACATGTAGCCGGGGGACCCGATCGTGACACCCGTGCGGGTGAGGGCGCTGGCTTCGGCTGCCCGGGCGATGCCGAAGTCGATGACGCGGGGACCGTCACCGGCGAGGAGGATGTTGGACGGCTTCAGGTCGCGGTGGATGAGCCCTGCGGTGTGGATCGCCGACAGCGCGTACGCCAAACCCGCCGCCAGGCGACGCAACTCGCCCTCGTCCATCCGACCGTGATCGGCCACGTGGTCGGCCAACGAGGAGCCTGGAATGTAGGCGGTGGCCAGCCACGGAGTTTCGGCATCGGGGTCGGCGTCCAAGACCGCGGCGGTGTACCTGCCGTCGACCGCACGGGCGGCCTTGACCTCCCGGGCGAACCGGCGGCGGAAGTCCCGCTCGTCAGCGAGTTCGGCCCGCACCACCTTGATGGCCGCCTGCCGGCCGTCGACATCACGACCGAGATAGACCCGCCCCATCCCGCCGGCGCCAAGACGCCCGACCAGCTTGTATGGGCCGATGTGCGCAGGATCTCCCGGCGCGAGCGACTCCACCACACCCCCACACGCACGCGATTGTCCGGAGGCGGCACCGGACTTCCCGAGGGCCCACTTTAACGATCACTGACTAACCCGGCGATCCGCGGCGGTTCGCCCGCTTGATGGAGCGGTCGTACAGGCCCGCGTCGCCTTCGGCTCGCCAACGACGGCCCCACCTATGGGCGGTGGTGCGGGAGATGCCCATTTAATCGGCCAGGTGGGCGATGGGCCTGCCGGACCGAATCCGGTCGACCAGGAGCCTTCTGCCGTGGACGGTCAGCCGGGCATTGGGGTGGGACACGGCGCCCTCTGCAGTGGTGGGGAGACGCGTGGAGGTGGGGACGGCCGCCTCCACGCCCCTTGTGGTCCATCGCCCGCCGGTGTGACACCAGCGGGCGACACTGATCGGCGTTACCCGTGATCAGTGTGACTGGTCGGTTCGGTCGAAGAGGTCCTTCGGGTGGAGGACTTCGTGTTCGTGTGTACTGCTCTGCATGCTCCAGAGCAAGTCGGCAAGCTGGTCGGGGTCGACCACGGGCATGTCCAGGACCGGCTGGCCGGTGGCGCGGGCGGTCTCCTGCTGCTGGTGGAATGCGCTGTGCTCGATCACCGCGCCGATGTAGAGCCTGCCGACGTGGACGCCCTGTTCGGTCACCTCGGCCTGCAGCGCCTGGAGGTAGTTGCGTTGGGCGGCCAGGACGGCGGTGCCGGACAGCTGCGGCATTCCCTGCACGGCGCCGGCGGCCATCGCGACCAGGACCGCTCCCTGCTTCCGGTCGAGCATGTCCGGCAGGAACTCGTGCACGAGGTCCACGAGCGAGTAGACGGCGAGCGGCATCAGGTCGCGCAGTTGGTCGGCGGTCAGGTCGAGGACGGGGATGTATCCGCGCACCGAGGGCCCGTAGTAGATCGCATCGAGGCTGCCGACCCTGGCGCGGATCTGCTCGGCGAGCCGGGGCACCGCGCGCTCGTCGGACAGGTCGGCGGTGAGGGGATGCGCGGTGGCTCCGGCGCGGGTGAGCTCGGCCGCCAGCGCGTCGAGCGGTTCCTGCCGGCGGGCGATCGGGACGACGGTGTAGCCCTCGCGGGCGTAGCGACGGGCGACGGCTCGGCCGAGTCCGGGGCCGGCCCCGACCACGGCAATGGATTTCGGCATAGGCGGCTGCTCCTAGAATCCGGTTGACAGGGCATTGTCGACCACGTGGTCAACTTGACCCTATGGTTAAGTTGACCACGTGGTCAAGTTACCGGAGGGGGCTCATGATGTCAGAACCGGGCAAGGGCACCGCCCCTGCCGCCGATGAGGCCGCCGGGAGCGGTGGCGGGTCGCTTCGCGCCGATGCCGCGCGCAACGTCGCTCAGATCCGGGCGGCCGCGCTGACCGCGTTCCGCGGGCGCGGGCTCGGCACCCCCTTGGCGCAGGTCGCGGCCGCCGCGGGGGTCAGCAAGGCCACGATCTACAACCACTTCGGAGGCCGGAAGGGCCTGATCGACGCGGTCATCGAGGAACTGGTCACCTCTGAGCTGTACTCGGCAATGGATGCGGCGCGCCGCGCGGATGACCCGTGGGAACGCATCTCCGGCTGGGTCGGCGCCCGGCGCGATCTGCAGTACCGCGAGCCCGCCTTCACCGACGTCATGCTGGCGACGTACTCGGAGTCCGAGCAGTTGGCCAGGCTCGCCAAAGCGGTCACCGATGCGACCGCCGAAATCGTGGAAGCCGGCCGCGACTCCGGAGTGCTCCGCGCGGACCTCACCCCCGGTGACCTCTTCTGGGCCGATGTCGCCAACGGCCTCGCGTTGCGCGAGATGCCCAGACCCCGCCGCGAGGACTACGACCGTCGCACCCGCCACTTCCTCGACAGCCTGCGTCCGCGCTGAACAGCGTCCGTGATCATCGGCCGCTGGTGCTGTTTTCGGCGATGACCCACCGGGCGGCCGGCCAGGACGCCATTGTGCTCGGGCAGATCCGCGTATCCGACGGCACGACCGCAACGGTCAGGCAACCGACTTTGAAATCGCCATGCGTGATACCAGTGCACCTTGCGCTCACCCGGCAGGCGCGACCGCACCATCGCTTCGCGTACAGCCGCCCTGGATTCGGGCGGCAGGATGGACGCGGCGAGGATATAGACGTCGGGATCGAGTTCGCGGTTGGACTCGGACTCGGACTCGTCGACGAAAGCACACTAGGACAACGCGCCCTCCTCCGCACGAAGCGCCTCTCTCCTTCCCGCGGGTCGAGGGCGAACGGACCTTCGATTCGGCTGCTCACCATGTCAGGACGACATGGTTCATCGCAGGCGATTACAGGAAGTGACCGTTTAGTGGCTTTTCTCTGAGGGACAACTCCGTCAAAACTCGGGCCTCTGAGGAGGAACAGATGGCCACGCAGATATGGCGGCGTCGGCGCGACTCGGCGGCGGAGACGACGGCCTCGGCCCCGGCGGTGAGCGACTCCCGGACCCGGCGCTGGGACACCACGCGCGTCCGGCGGTTCCAGCGGCATGACGGGCTCAGCGCGTTCGTGTGGCTGGCCGCCTGGACGATCACCCTCATCCTGCTGTTCGGCATCGCGCTGACCTGGGGCGGCGCCAACCAGGCGAACGACGTGGTGCACGCCGTGATGCGGGCCGGCACCTGGCTGGCGACCCCGTTCCACGACGTGTTCCGCAACGGCGACGCGCGCAAGCAGCTCACGGAGAACTGGCTGTTCGCCGCCGGTGTCTACCTCGTCGCCGGCCGCGTCCTCGCCTGGCTGCTCCGCTGGTAGCGGCCGACCTCACCGGGACCATGGCCCCGCGGCGGGCCACAGTCCCGGCTTGTGCGGAAATTGACCAATCGGTGTCAGGTTCGGCGGAAATCTCTGGCTCGGCGGGATTCGGCGCTGTTAGCTTCCCCCGCATGACCGTCAACGATGACTTCATCAACGCGCTGCCGAAGGTCGAACTTCACGTTCATCTGGTCGGTTCGGCGTCCGTGCCGACCGTGCTGGAGCTGGCCCGGCGGCACACCGGCCACACCGTGCCGACGAACGAGGCGGCCCTGCGGGAGTTCTTCGAGTTCCGCGACTTCCCGCACTTCGCCGAGGTCTACTTCGCGGTCAACGGCCTCATCCGGGAGCCGGAGGACGTCGCGACGCTGGTCACCGGGGTGGCACGGGACCTGGCCGCGCAGAACGTCCGGTACGTCGAGCTGACCGTCACGCCGTACTCCCACGTGTCGGTCGGGATGACGATGCCGGCCGTCACCGAGGCGCTGGACCTCGCCGCCCGTGAGGTCGCGGACCGGATCGAGGTCGCCTACGTCTTCGACATCCCCGGCGAGTTCGGGGAGGACGCCGACCGCGGAACCCTCGACCACGCACTCAACCACCCGCCGGAGAAGCTCGTCGGCTTCGGCATCGGCGGCGTCGAGCAGGACCGGCTCTCGCACCAGCAGTCGATCCGGGACGCGTTCCGCGCCGCGATCGCCGCGGGGCTGCACAGCGTGCCGCACGCCGGGGAGATGAGCGGTCCGGAGACGATCTGGGAGGCGATCCGGGAGCTGAAGGCCGAGCGGATCGGGCACGGGATCGCCTGCCTCGACGACCCGGAGCTGGTGGCGTACCTGCGGGAGACGCAGCTGCCGCTGGAGGTGTGCCCGACCTCGAACGTCTGCACCAAGCAGGTGCCGGACATCTCCGCGCACCCGCTCCCCCGGATGCTGGCCGAGGGCCTGTACGTGACCCTGAACAGCGACGACCCGCCGATGTTCGGCACGACGCTGACCAACGAGTACCGCGTGGCGGCGCGGGACCTGGGGCTCGGCCGCGAGCAGCTCGCCGATCTGGCCCGCAACGGCGTTCGCGCGTCCTTCCTGGGCGAGGACCGCAAGCGCGAGATCCTCGCCGAGATCGACGCCGTCCAGCCCGCCTGAGCCGCCGTGGCGGGCCGCCGGCGGGCGCGGGCCCGCGCCCGCCGGCGGCACCGGTGGTCAGGATTCGGTGAGGGCGTTCAGGCGTTCCATCGTCTCGACGTACTCCTCGATGAGGTCGTAGATCACCTGGGAGGCGGTCTTGACCTGGTTCATCGAGCCGACGATCTGGCCGACCGGGAAGGTCGTCAGCTCCCCCGCGCCGGCGCGGTTGATCCGCCGGAGCGCGTCGGAGATGAGCATGAACTGCATCGGCATCGGGAGCGTGCCGGGCGACTCCGGGGACTCCCAGGCGTCGGTCCAGGCGGTCTTGAGCATCCGTGCGGGCTTGCCGGTCCAGGAGCGGGAGCGCACGGTGTCACGCGACGTCGCGGCGAGGAGCCGGTCGCGGGACGCCTCGGGGGTGTCGGCCTCCTCGACGGTGAGCCAGATCGAGCCGGTCCAGACGCCCTCGGCGCCGAGCGCGAGGCCGGCGGCGACCTGACGGCCGCGGCCGATGCCGCCCGCGGCCAGCACGATGGTGTCCGGGCCGACGGCGTCGACGGCCTCGGGGATGAGGACCATCGTCGCCACGTCGCCGGTGTGGCCTCCGGCCTCGGTGCCCTGCGCGACGATGATGTCGACGCCGACCTCGACCTGTTTCCTGGCGTGGCGGGCGTTGCTGGCCAGGCCGGCGACCTTCACGCCGTGCTGGTGCGCCTGCTCGACGACGTCCGCCGGGGGCGGCCCGAGCGCGTTGGCCAGGAGGGCGATCGGGTGCTTCAGCGCCACCTCGACCTGGGGGCGGGCGGTGGCGTCGGTCCAGCCGAGGAGGTAGTGGCCCGCGCCCTCCTCCGTGAGCGGGTCGACGCCGTGACGTTCCAGCAGGTCGTTGACGAACTGCCGGTGGCGTTCGGGGATCATGCCCTGCAGCTTGGAGAGCAGCTCGCCGGCGTCACCGAGGTCCGCGCCCTCGTACTTGGCGGGCATGACGACGTCGACGCCGTACGGCCTGCCGCCGACGTGGTCGTCGATCCACGCCAGCTCGGTCTCCAGCTGCTCGGGGGTGAAGTAGAGGGCGCCGAGGACGCCCATGCCGCCCGCGCGGCTGACCGCCGCGACGACGTCGCGGCAGTGGCTGAAGGCGAAGATCGGATATTCGATGCCGAAGAGTTCCGTTACCCGTGTCCGCACAGTCCCGACCATAGGTGCCGCGACAGCTAACTGCAACAGGTTCTAGTTAGGTTTCCTCGGAAGCCCCGGGTGATGTCCGGGCTCGCACACTGGAACGCGTAGCAGACGAATACGAAGAACATCCCAACCAGAGGTGTTGACGGCGGTATGACCGATTGTTAGCTTGCCCGCTCGGGGCTCCTACGTTGGAGCGAGCCCGGAGGGCCAGCACGGATGACCGATCCGTTCGGATCAGCCAATGGAACGGCCTCCCGGCCGGCGGCAGCGCGGCCGCAGGTCAGGGGACCGTCGCCGCCTGCCCTGACGCAGGCGCGGGCCGGCGAACCCTCACCGCCCCCACCGGCGCAGGCGCGGGTCGGCGAACCGCCACCGCTCCCACCGGCGCAGGCGCGGATCGGCGAGCTCTCGCCGCCCGCGCTGGTGGACCGCGCCCCTCTTCTCGCCCGCGCCCGCGACCACCTCGCCGTGGGCGGCAGCGTCGTCCTGACCGGGCCCGCCGGCATCGGCAAGTCCACTCTGCTGGCGGCACTGGCCGAGGAGTTCACCGATCACCGGGTGCTGCGCTGCTCCCTGTCGGCGACCGAACGGCACCTGCCGTTCCTCGGCCTCATCGACCTGCTGGCCGAGACCGGCGACGATCTGCTGGACACGCTCCCCAAGCACCAGCGGGACGTCCTGGAGGCGGCGCTGCTGCGCCGCGACGACCCGGTCGGCGAGCGCGACGTCCTCGGCCTGCGCGTCGCCGTGCTGGCGGCCTTCCGTACGCTCTGCGCCGCCGCGCCGGTGCTGCTCGTCGTCGACGACGCGCAGTGGCTGGACGCGCCGAGCGCGGAGCTGCTGGCCTTCATCGCCCGGCGCGCCGACGGGCTGCCCCTGCGCGCCCTGGTCGGCCTGCGCGCGGGCCCGGGCGAGCCGCAGGATCCGCCGGGGCTGTGCCCACCGCCCGTGCTGACCCTGCCCGTGCCCGCGATGACGACCGCGGAGATCGGCGGGCTGCTCGCCGACCTGCGGCTGCCCCGTCCGGTCCTGGCCAAAGTGCACCGGGCCAGTGACGGCAACCCCTTCTTCGCGCTGGAACTGGGCCGGGCGCTCGCCGACCACCACGAGCCGCTCGATCCGGCGGCGCCGCTCCCGGTGCCGGACGGGCTGCGCACGCTGATGATGGGGCGCCTGCTCGCGCTCTCCTCCGGCGCCCGCCAGACGCTGCTCGTCGCCGGCGCGGCGGCGCGGCCGACGCTCGCGCTGCTGCGCGCCGCGGGCCGGCCGGAGGCCGCCGCGGACATCGCCGAGGCGCGGCACGCCGGGATCGTCGCGCCCGGGGACGTCATCCGGTTCACGCATCCGCTGCTGTCGGCGGTGCTGTACGCGGAGTCGGCCGAGCGGGACCGGCTCGCCGCCCACGCGGCCCTCGCCGACGCGGTCACCGACCCGGTCGAACGCGCGCACCACCTCGCCGTGGTCGCGCCGGGCCGTGACGCCCAGGTCGCCGAGACCCTCGCGGAGGCCGCCGCCGCGGCGCGCCGGCGCGGGGCCCGTGCCGCCGCCGCGCGGCTGGGGCTCCTGGCCGCCGAGCGCACCACCAAGCCGGAGGCGGAGCCGGGGCTGCGGCTCACCGCCGCCGAGGACGCGCTGGCCGCCGGCGAGTTCGCGATGGCGCGCGGCATCGCCGAGCACGTCCTGGCGGTGGCCGTACCGCCCGCCGAGCGGGTGCGGGCGTGGATCGTGCTGCTGGACTCGTGCGGGCAGGCCCTCGCCGAACTCGACGAGGTGTTCCCGCGCGCGCTGGCCGACGCGCGGGACGACCCGGCGCTGCTCGCGCCGCTGCACTACCGCCTCGCCTGGCGGGCCTGGCTGGTCAAGGGCTCCGCGCCGCAGGCCCGCGCGGAGGCGGCGACGGCGGCACGGCTGGCGGCCGAGGCGGGCGACCGCAGCACGGAGCTGCTCGCCCTGGCCAAACAGGCCCTGGCGGAGTTCCACATCGGGTCGCCGGAGGCCGAGCGGACCATGGCGCGGGCCCTGGCCGGCCCGCAGGATCCGGCGATCCGACTCGGCCACAACGGCCCGGTGTACCTGCGCCACAAGCACCACCTGCTGCACGACCGGCTGGAGGAGGCGCGCGCCGAACTGCGCGCGCTGACGTACGCGGTGCGCCAGCGGGGCGCGGTGGAGAGCCTCTTCATGTGCCTGTACGGGTCCGCGCACGTGGAGACCGCGCGCGGCCGCTGCGACCGGGGCCTCGACCTGGCCTACCAGTGTCTGCGGCTGGCGCAGGACAGCGAGCTGAGCCAGGGGCCCGCCTGGTGCGCGGTCGCGTTCGCCGAGGCCGCGGGCGGCTCGGTGGACCGTGGCCTGGCCGCCGCCGAACGCGGTGTCGGGCACAGCGAGGACGACGGGGACCTGCTGTTCCTGCCGACGACGCTGCACGCGCTGGGGCACATCAGGCTGCTGCGCGGCGACCCGGCCGGGGCCGTCGCCGCCCTTCGCCGGGTCCGCGCGATGGAGGCGGCGCAGGGCCTGGCCGAGCCCGGCCTGCGGCGCTGGCACGCCGACCTCGCCGAGGCGCTCGCGGCGATCGGGGAGGTCGCGGAGGCGGACGAGCTGATCGAGGAGACGAGGCGGCAGGCCGCCCGGCTGGGCCGGCCTAGCGTGCTGGCCGCCCTGGACCGGGCCGCCGCCCTGGTCCTCGCCGCGCGCGGGGACCTGGACGGAGCCGTACCCGCGCTGGAGCGGGCGGTACGGGCCCAGGCGGCGCTCCCCTACCCGGTCGAGGAGGGGCGGGCCCGCCTCGAGCTCGGCCGCCTGTACCTGCGCGCGCGGGACGTTCCGGCGGCGCGGGAGGCGCTGCACGGGGCCCGCCGGGTGCTGCTGCGCGCCAAGGCCGCGCCCTGGATCGCGGCGGTGACCGCCGAACTGGACCGGCTCGACCTGGGCGTGCCGACGGCGGCCGGGGACGACGACCCGCTGCGCGCGCTGTCCGGCATGGAGCGCCGCGTGGCCGCGCTGGTCGCCGAGGGCGCCACGAACCGGGAGATCGCGGCCCGGCTGTTCGTGAGCATCAAGACGGTCGAGGCGGCGCTGACCAGGTCGTACCGCAAGCTCGGCGTGCGGTCCCGCGTCGGCCTGACCCGGGCCGTCACGAGCCCGCGCGCGGCGGACCGCCCGGCGTAGGGATTTCCCTACGGCTGTCTGAAGGGTCTTCTCAGCTTCCCCACGGAATCGGACACTCTGCGCAAGGTCCTCCGAACCGGAGGGCCGAGACCCTGCCCCTTCCGCCTGCCCGCGATGGCGCGGGCCCACCCCCTTGGCGAAAGGATTTCCCCGCTCATGTCCAAACGACGCATCGCGACGGTGTCGGCCACGGCCGTCATCGCCGTCGCAGGCGGACTGCTGACGGCTCCGGCCGTCACCGCCGCCCCGTCCCAGGTTCCCGTGAAGGCCCCCGCCAAACCACAGCCGGCGGGGCGTTCGGCGTTCACGCCGAGCGACTTCACGGTGAACACGTCCCCCTCCACCCGCGCCCAGGTCGTCGCCCAGGCGCGTAAGGCCCTCGCGGCGCACAAGAGCGCCGGGCACGTGAAGTCGGGTGACGCCTTCACGCCGCGCACGGTCGTGGTCGACAAGAACGGCGCGGCCGACGTGCGGTTCGACCGGACGTTCCACGGCCTGCCGGTCTACGGCGGCGACCTGATCGTCCACCTCAAGCCGGGCGGCACGTACCGCGCGCTGAACACGGCCACCCCCGCCTCGGCCGTGTCCACGACGCCGCACGTCGCCGCCGCCGACGCGGCCCGTACCTCGCGGACGCAGCTCGCCGGCACGGTGTCCTCGGTCGGCACGCCGCACCTGGCCGTGTGGGCCACCGGACGGTCCTCCCAGCTGGTGTGGGAGACCGTCGTACGCGGCGTGCGCGCCGACCGTACGCCGAGCGTGCTGCACGTCCTGGTGGACGCGACCAAGGGCAAGGTCGTGACCAAGCGGGACGAGATCGACACGTTCCTGTCGCCGGCGCAGCAGCGCGCCGCCGAAGCACGCGCCAAGGCCACGCCGAACGGTGGCGTGAGCCCCCTGACCGCGGGCACGGGGAACTCGATCTACAGCGGCACGGTGCCGATCGACCTGACGCAGTCCGGCAGCACGTGGACGATGAAGGACCCGTCGCACGGCAACGGGTACACCACGAACCTGAACCACGCGACGAGCGGCACCGGCACGACGTTCAGCAACTCGACCGGGACGTTCGGGAACGGGACCAACAGCGACCCGGCCTCGGCCGGCGTCGACGCGCACTACGGCGCGGCGGAGACGTTCGACTACTACAAGAACGTCCAGGGCCGTAACGGCATCTTCGGCAACGGCGCGGGCGTGCCGTCCCGTACGCACTACGGGAACGCCTACGTCAACGCGTTCTGGGACGGCTCCCAGATGACGTACGGCGATGGCTCCGGCAACTCCCGTCCCCTCGTCGAGATCGACGTCGCCGGCCATGAGATGAGCCACGGCGTCAGCGGCGCGCTCACCGGCTGGGGTGAGAACGGCGAGACCGGCGGCATGAACGAGGGCACCAGCGACATCTTCGGCACCATGGTGGAGTTCTACGCGAACAACGCCAAGGACACGCCCGACTACACGATGGGCGAGCTGATCAACATCAACGGCGACGGCAAGCCGCTGCGCTACATGTACAACCCCTCGCTCGACGGCAGTTCGCCGAACTGCTACACGAGCAGCAACGGCTCGCTGGACCCGCACTACTCGCTCGGCCCGCTGTCCCACTGGTTCTTCCTGCTGGCCGTCGGCAGCGGCGACCACGGCTACGGCAACAGCCCGACGTGCAACAGCTCCACGGTCACCGGCATCGGCAACGACAAGGCCGGCAAGATCTGGTACAAGGCGCTCGCGTCGTACGCCAACAGCAACGAGAACTACTCCCAGGCGCGGACCGACTCGCTGAAGGCCGCCGCCGACCTGTACGGCGCGCACTGCACCGAGTACAACACCGTGAACGCCGCCTGGGCGGCGGTCAGCGTCACCGGCTCCGACCCGGTCCCCGGCACCTGCTCCGGCCAGCCCGGCAGCCCGTCGGTGACCAACCCCGGCAACCAGACCACCACGGTCGGCACCGCGGTGAGCCTGCAGATCCAGGCCAGCGACCCGAACGGGCAGGCCCTGACCTACAGCGCGACGGGCCTGCCCGCCGGGCTGTCGATCAACTCCTCCACCGGCCTGATCTCCGGCACGCCCACGACGGCCGGCACCTCCTCGGTCACCGTGACGGCGAAGGACACCTCGAACGCGACCGGCACCACGACGTTCACCTGGACCGTGAACCCGGTCGGCGGCGGATGCTCCTCGCCCGGCAACAAGGTGAGCAACGGCGGGTTCGAGAGCGGCACCGCACCGTGGACGACCACCTCCGGCGTCGTGTCCACCAGCAGCAGCGGTGAGAGCCCGCACTCGGGCAGCTACTTCGCCTACCTGGACGGGTACGGCTCGACCCACACCGACAGCGCCACCCAGTCGGTGACGATCCCGTCCGGCTGCAGCGCCTCGCTCAGCTTCTGGCTGCACATCGACACGGACGAGACCGGTAGCACGGTCTACGACAAGCTGACGGTCAAGGTCGGCAGCACGACCCTGGCCACCTACAGCAACGTCAACGCCGCGTCCGGATACACGCAGAAGACCTTCGACGTGTCGTCCTACGCGGGCCAGACCGTGACGCTATCGTTCAGCGGCACCGAGGACTCGGGCCTGCAGACGAGCTTCACGATCGACGACGTCGCCATCAACGCATCCTGACCGTGATCCATCGGGGCCCCGCGCGTCACCCGCGCGGGGCCCTCTTCATCACCAGGAGATTCCTTTGAAGAAGGCTTTGCTCGCGCTGGTCGCCTCGGCGGCGACGGCGCTGACCCCGATCGGCGCGGCCCACGCCGCGGCCCCGCAGAATCCGTCCGCGACGCTCGCGGACAGCGTACGAACGCCGGCGACGCCGTCGTACACGGTCAACCTGACCAGCAACTCCAGCGGCTCCACCTGGACCGGCCACGAGAGCGTGAGCTTCACGAACGCCTCGGCCACCCCGCTGACCGAGGTCTACCTGCGGCTGTGGGACAACTACCACGGCAGCTGCCCGTCGACGCCCATCACGGTCTCGAACGTCACGGGCGGCACCGCCGGCTCCCTCGAGGTCGGCTGCACCGCGCTGAAGGTCACCCTGCCGAGCCCGCTGAACCAGGGGCAGAGCGGCTCGATCGGATTCGACCTGAGCATCGTGGTCCCGAGCGGCGTCGACCGGTTCGGCCGCGACGGGTCGTACAACTTCCTCGGCAACGCCCTGCCGGTCCTGGCCATCCGGGACGCGTCGGGCTGGCACCTGGACCCGTACACCGACAACGGCGAGTCGTTCTACAGCCTCGCCAGTGACTTCACGGTCACGCTGGACCACCCGAGCTCGATCAGCGTCCCCGCGACCGGGACGTCGGTGGACACGCCCGGCTCCTCCGGCCGGACGGTCACGACGGCGACCGCGAAGCAGGTCCGCGACTTCGCCTGGGCGGCCGGGCCGTTCGGCCTCGTCTCCGGCACGTCGCCGAACGGCGTGAAGATCAACGTCTACCGGGTGAGCTCGATCAGCTCCAGCTCGGCGAACTCGATGCTGAGCACGGCCAAGTCCGCGATCGACGCGCACAGCGGGCGGTTCGGCGCGTACCCGTACGGCGAGGTCGACGTCGTGCTGGACAACGGCTACTGGTTCGGCGGCATGGAGTACCCCGGCTTCGTCCTGGACCTGGTCAGCTCCACCGCGCTCGCGCACGAGCTGGCGCACCAGTGGTGGTACGGCATCGTCGGCGACGACGAGTACAACAGCCCGTGGCTGGACGAGGCGTTCGCCGACTACTCCACGGACCTGTACCAGGGCCTCACCGGGTCGGGCTGCTGGAACAACGTCTCCTGGGCGTCGTCCGCCGAGAAGATCACCAACTCCATGGCGTACTGGGACGCGCACTCCAGCCGGTACAGCACGGTCGTGTACTCCTACGGCAAGTGCGCGCTCCACGACCTGCGCCAGCTGATCGGCACGACCGCGATGACCAACCTGCTGCGCAGTTACGCGCAGTCCCACTGGTACGGCGTGTCGACGACGGCGGAGTTCAAGGCGGCGGCCCAGGCCGCGACCTCGACCGACCTGACGTCCTTCTGGACGCAGCACCGCATCGACGGCTGATCGGTCAGTTTCCGGACCGAGGGCGGACGGCCTGGCTCGGGCCGTCCGCCTTCGTCGTGCTCGCGCTCTCGTCGGCGCCGTCGGGCAGCGGAATGATCGTCTCGCGTCCGGGGATCGCCAGCACGAGCCCGACGACGAGCAGGACCAGCCCGAGGGCCGCGCCGCCGATCGGGACGATCGCCCGGAACGCCGTGATCTTCAGCGCCTGGTCCTTGTTGATCTTGGCGAGGGCCTTCTGGCTCGCGTCGGTCATCCTCAGGTCCAGGTTCGCGGCGACGAGCCGGTCCACGCCGTCCTTGGTGCGGAGCGTGGTCCGGACCTTCTGCTCCTGGTTCACCTGGCCGCCGGTGCGCGGATCCACCCAGAGCGTCACGGTCGCGTCGTAGACGCGGTCGACGGCGACGTTCCCGGTCTTCTTGTCATAGCCCGGGAGCTTCTTGGGGTTCTTCACCTTCAGCAGCGACGCGGGCAGGCCGCCCTTGACGGACTCGGTGACCGTCGGGGGGATCCGTTGCACGAAGCGGTACGTCGTGATGCCCTGGAGCCGTTCCTCCCCCGCGAAGACCGCGGGCCAGGTCCGCTTCGTCGAGATGTCGAAGTACGGGTAGGAGCGCTTCTTCACGCCGATCGGCCAGAACGTCCCGATCCCGGACTGCCGGACGCCGGTGTCGCTGCCCACCGACGCGCCCTTGATGTTGTAGAGCGTCCCGGTCCGGCGGTCGAAGGCGGCGCGCTGCTGCTGGATCTCGACGCTCTTCTTCGTCGCGGGGTCCTCGATGGAGGTGAAGGAGTCCCACACGGCGATCTTGTTGGTGGCGGCGCGCGCGTCGCCGCGGACGGTGTTCACCGCCCGCAGGCGCACGCCGTCGCGCATCTTGAGGGTGGCGGTGTCGAGGTACGAGGCGCCGGTGGCCTCCAGCGTCGACTGCTGGAAGAAGTTCGCCGGGGCGGCGATCACCTGGTTCGCGACGTAGAACCGCACGAGCGTGGCGAGGGCGAGGAAGAAGGCCGCGACTCCGACCAGGACCAATCCGACATTGCGTCGCACACTTGACCTCCTGCTCGCCGTGAACCGCATCGTAGAGGACGAAAAGGGCGACGCACCCTTGGGCTCAAGTGCCGTGATGAGTACGTTACCGAGGCGTAGGATTGCCGCTTCGCCGCCCCGGAGGTCCCCCCGTGCCGCCCGCTCCCCACCGCGCGACGCTCGCCCGCTCGGTGCGCCTGCTGCGCGCCTTCCGCGACGAGCAGTCCGACCCGGAGGGGTTCTACCGCCTGCTGGCCGCCGACACCATCGCCCAGCTCGGCCGGTACGCCTCCCTCGACGGCGCGACCGTGGCGGACGTCGGCAGCGGCCCCGGGTTCTTCACCACCGCGCTGCGGAGGGCGGGCGCCCGGTGCGTCGGCGTCGAGTGCGACGCCGGGGAGCTGACCCTCCACGGCCCGCCCCCGCCCGGCACCGTGCTCGGCACCGCGCTCAGCCTGCCCCTCGCCACCGGCTCCGTCGACGTGTGCTTCTCCTCGAACGTCCTGGAACACGTTCCCGGCCCCTGGCGGATGGGCGCGGAGATGATCCGGGTGGTCCGGCCCGGCGGGGTCGTCTTCCTCGCCTTCACGAACTGGCTGTCCCCCTGGGGCGGCCACGAGACCTCGCCCTGGCACTACCTCGGCGGGCACCGCGCCGCCCGGCGGTACGAACGGGGGCACGGCCGGCCGCCCAAGAACCGGTACGGCCACAGCCTCCACCCCGTCTCGGTCGGCGCAGCCCTGACCTGGGCGCGCGGCCGCGACGACGTTACGGTCGAGGCGGCTCTACCCCGCTACCTCCCCGGCTGGGCCGCCCCGGTGGTCCGCGTCCCCGGCGTCCGCGAGTTCCTCACCTGGAACCTCCTCCTGGTCCTGCGCAAGACGCCGTGACCACGACGACCACCGAGGAGCGGACACCGGATCCGCCGCCGGCCGACCTGCCCAGGATCTCCGGCCACCAGGACGCCCTGGACGGCGTACGGGCCGTCGCCGCGCTCGCGGTCCTCGTCTTCCACGTCGCCGCGGACACGGGGCACACCCTCAGGGACGACCCGACGGCCTGGCTCCTGTCCGGCGCCGGGATCGGCGTCCCGGTCTTCTTCACCCTGTCCGGCCTGCTCCTGTACCGCCCGTGGGCCGCGGCCCTGCTGCTCGACGGCCACGACCGGCCGCGTACGGGCCGGTTCCTGTGGCGGCGCGCCGTCCGCATCCTGCCCGCGTACTGGCTCGTCGTCGTCTTCGCGATGGTCACCATCCTGACGGACCACACGCGCGACCCGTGGACGTGGCTGAAGCTGCTGACCCTGACCTACCCGTACGACCCGCACCCGTGGTGGCACACGTACCTCGGCCCGTCCGGGCTCGGCCAGATGTGGAGCCTCACGGTCGAGGCCGCCTGGTACGCGCTGCTGCCCGTCACCGCCGCCCTCCTCGGCCGGTACGCCCGCCGGGCCGGCGAGGACACCGGCGTTCGGGCCCGGCGCCTGCTCCGTGGCATCGCGGGGTACGCGGCGGTCTCCTTCGTCTTCACGATCTTCATGTTCACGCCGCGCCTGTCCGTCCAGCTCGGCGTGTTCCTGCCCCGCTACTTCGCCTGGTTCGCGATCGGCATGGCCCTGTCCGTGATGACGGTCTGGGCCCGTACGGGCGCCGAGGCTCCGGTCCGGTTCTGCCGTACGATCGCGCGGTCCTGGGGCACCTGCTGGGCCATCGCCGGCGTCCTGTACTGCGTCGCGGCGTCCCCGCTGACCGGCCCCACCGACATGGTCACCCTCGACTCGACCTGGACGTCTGAGCTGCGCGTCCTGCTGTACGGCCTGGTCGCGGCCTTCTTCGTCGCCCCGGTCGCCCTCGCCGGCCCGGACGACTCCGGCGTTCATCGCATCCTCGGCAACCGCGTCATGCGCTTCCTCGGCCGCATCTCCTACGGCGTCTTCCTCTGGCAGCTCGCGGTCTCCGTCACCTGGTACCGCGCCACCGGCCACGCCGCCTTCACCGGCGGCTTCCTCACCGCCTTCCCCGCCATCACCGCCATCACCCTGGCGGCCGCGACGCTCAGCTTCCACGCCCTCGAGAAGCCCGCCCTCCGCCTCACCCGCCGCCGGAACCGGTCACCGCGTACGAGGCTCTGAGGAGAACCGGGACAGGCGTACACCAGGGAGCGCCGATGAACGCCGACACGATCACAGCGGCGAGTGCCGTGGTGATAGCTCTCGCAGCGTTAGCCGTCTCGATCGTTCAGACACGGGCCACGCTGCTGCACAACCGGCAGTCGGTCCGGCCTCTCCTCCAGCTGAGACGGCTTCGTGAGTACGGGGGTCCCGAAGCGGGACTCAAGATCACGAACGTCGGGCTCGGACCTGCGGTCATCACGAGGAGCATCGTGGTGCTCGACGGCCGGGCCATCGGGCCCTGGGACCTCGAGACCGTGCGGAGCTTCACCAACGGCTTACCGGAGAAGCCGCACATCAACACCCTGACCGACGGAGCGGTCCTTGCAGCAGGATACGGGAGCTACCTGATCCATCTGGACTCTTACGATCGTAAGGAGCACGAGTGGTTCTGGGCTCTCCTCACCAAGCGCCTCGAGATCGCCTTCTACTATCAGTCCATCTACGGAGACGAGGATTATCTCGCCGTGGTTCGCCCGTTCTCCACGTGATTCCCAACGAGGAGTACGTGGCGGTCTTCCGGCGGACGCTGAAGGTCGCCAACGGCGAGGGCTGCTGGTTCTACCGAGACGGAACCGGGACCGCCGAGACCTTTGGTCGTCCTGACGACGAAAAGTCTCGGCGGCGAGCGATGGCTCCCATCTCTGTCCGGGGTGATCAATAGGGTGCCCGGCATGAGCGAATCGAACGACGCGCCCCGGTTGACCACACCTCAGGAATGGCGGAGCTACCTGTGTGATTACAGCGAGCTCTATCTGCGGGCCTATCCGGCCGAAGACCGTGGTCTGGAGCAGGCGAGAGGCTGGATGGGCCGCGAGCCGGCCACCGAGGAGGCCGTCGCGGCCGCCGAGCAGCGGCTCGGCGTCCGGTTCCCGCCGAGCTATCGCAGCTTCCTGCTGACCAGCGACGGTTGGGACGAGGTCGGCCGCTGGATCGGCCCCGTCGAATCCTGCGACGAGGTCGCATGGCTGCGCGACACCGACTGGGGCGAGGAGTTCATCGAGATTTACAGCGAGGAGGGGATCGACGACTACGTGGCGGTCTTTCAGCGGACGCTGAAGGTCAGCAACGGCGAGGACTGCTGGTTCCTCGACCCGACGGAGGTCGGCCCGGACGGCGAGTTCGCCGGTTACCTGTTCGAGCCGAAGTACGGCGAGCTGTACAGATTCGCCAGTTTCGCCGACCTGTTCCACAACAACCGGCGCTTCCTCCAGGAAACGGCCGCAGACGCCGAAAGCGCCGCCACCGGGGATTGACTCGCCCCTTCGCGAGGTACGGCGACACGCCGCATGGCGACCAGGCCCATGCGGTTACGGGCCGCCCGGCCGATCCAGGCCGTTCATCCGCACTCAGCTGACGCGCTCGGCATTGGTGTCGTACTCCTCGCGGGCTGCGAGGACCTCGGCGATGTGCCGCGTCGACCACTCCGTGAGCGCCCGCAAAGGCTCTCGTAGTGTCTGGCCGAGCGGAGTCAGCGCGTACTCCACGCGCGCCGGCACGGTCGGGTAGACCGTTCGCCGGACTATGCCGTCGCGTTCGAGGGCGCGCAGCGTCTGGGTGAGCATCTTCTCGCTCACTCCCGACAGCTGCTTCCGCAGCTGGGTGTAGCGGCACACCCCGTGCCTGCCGAGCTCGCCCAGCACGAGAACCGTCCATTTGTCGCCGATCCGGTCAAGCACGTCCCGCGACGGGCAGCCGCGCTCGTACGGGTCCCACGACGTTGTCGGCTCGGTCACACCCTGGCCGGTCGCCACACGCTCACCTCGATGCTCTCCTTTGGGTGGCCACCCTACCGGAAAGTGGCTACTTCCCAGAAGAGAGCGATCAGGTCACCTTGGATCCGTCACGCCGCGGGAGGCCGTGGCGGAAAGGAGATCATCAATGTCAGTCGTTGTGACCGGAGCGACCGGTCATCTGGGCAGGCTCGCCGTCGAGGCGCTGCTGCGGCGCGGGGTGCCGGCCTCGGACGTCGTCGCGACCGGCCGGGACACCGCCGGGATCAAGGACCTGGCCGACCGCGGTGTCGTGGTGCGCCGGGCCGACTTCGGCGACCCGGACAGCCTCGCGGCGGCCTTCGCGGGAGCCGACAAGCTGCTGCTGATCTCGACCACCACCGTGGACGAGCGCCTCGGCAACCATCGGCGTGCCATCGACGCCGCGCTGGCCGCGGGGGTGTCCCTGGTGGCGTACACGAGCATGACGCGCGCGGACACCGCCACCACGATCCTGGCCGCCACCCACCGCGCCACCGAGGAGTACCTGCGTGAGCGCGAGGTCCCCAGTGTGCTGCTGCGCAACAGCTGGTACCTGGAGAACTACACCGCCCAGCTGCCCATGGTCCTCCGGTACGGCGCCGTCATCGGGGCCGCGGGCGAGGGCAGGGTCAGCGCCGCGTCCCGCGCCGACTTCGCCGAGGCCGCCGCGGCCGTGCTGACCACCGAAGGCCACACCGGCGCGGTGTACGAGCTGGGCGGCGACCAGGCGTTCACCCTGGCCGAATTCGCCGCGACGGTCTCGGCCGCCACCGGCCAGCCGATCGCCTACACCGATCTGCCGGCGGACAAGCTCGCCGAGGCGCTGACCGGCGCGGGCCTGCCCGCCGAGCTGGCGCACGTCCTCGCCGACGCCGACCTCGGCCTGGGCCGCGGCGAGCTGTTCACCGACTCCGGCGACCTGAGCCGCCTCATCGGACGGCCCACCACCTCCCTGGCCGACGCGGTCGCCGACGCGCTGCGCTGACACAGGTCCCCGGCGCCGGACGCGACCACCGCGCACCCGGCCGTCTCCCGAATCAACCGGAAGGTCTTTCACGATGTCCACCCGGATCACCGCACGCGCCACGTGGCGGCGCGCGCTGTTCACCCTCACCGCGACGTCCACCGCACTGGCCGCCCTCACGCTTCCCGCCGCCGCGACGACCCAAGATCGCGCGAAGGGCGCCTACTCGATCACGATCAACGGCAACAACGCCTTCCCCGAAAGCGTCGCGGCCGACAGCAACGACGTCTACGCCGGCAGCATCGACGACGGCACCATCTATCGCGGGCGCGTCGGGGCGACGACGCTCGAGCCCTTCCTGCCGGGCGGCCGGGACGGCCGTACCCAGGCCACCGGGATCAAGATCACCGGCAACCGCCTGCTGGTCGCCGGCGCCTTCACCGGACGCTTCTTCATCTACACCGACACCGGAAGGCTCGTTTCCTCCTACACCGTCCCCGACACGGGCGAGCCGACCCTCGTCAACGACGAGGCCGTCACCCCCAACGGGGACGTCTACATCACCGACTCGTTCCGCGCCGTGGTCTACCGGATCCCGGCCGCCGAGGCCAACGCCTCTGCCACCGGCGCCCGCCGGACCCTTCAGGCGGCCTATCACCTGCCGGACTACGTGGCCGGCCAGTCCAACGGCAACGGCATCGTCGCCACCCCCGACGGCAAGTCCCTGATCATCGGCTACTGGTACAGCGGCGCGCTCTACCGGCTCACCCTCGCCACCGGCGAAGTCCGCAAGATCACCGCACCGGCCCTGACCAGCGCCGACGGCATCACGCGGCGAGGAAACACCCTGTACATCGCCCGTTCCGTGGACAACGAGGTCGCCACGGTGCGGCTCTCCGGCGATGACACCCGGGCCACCGTCGTCTCCGAACGCACCTACCCAGGTGCCGACACGACCACCGGCGTCGCCGTGAGCGGGGACCGGCTGCTGGTGACCAACTCCCAGATGGACACCTACCTGTACGGCACTCCGCTGACCAGCCCGGTGTTCACCCTCGAGAGCCTGCCACTGCGCTGACGCCTCCCCTACCCGGGCGTGGGAGCTCGCCACCTCCACCTAACTGGGCAGGCGCCACCCCATCACCGGCATCGTGCACCTCGCCGCGGTGTTCTTCCGTGGCCACTCCCCCATCGACGAGGTGCAGGCCAACCCCTCGGGCCGGCCAGGCCCACGATCGGGGCCCGGCCGGCGGGCGAACCGAGCCGGTGATCAGCTCTTGATCCCGTACGCGCGGATCAGAGTCTGTTCGACACCGTCGGCGGTGGCACGGAACGAGACGTATCCCGTGGTGGGATTGTGGACGGTCGCCGTCCAGGCGGTGCCGCTCTTCTCCACCGGCAGCGTCTGCCAGGACCTGCCGTCGTCGTAGGAGACGTCGAGGGTGAGCCGCCGCGTGGCGCCGTCGGCCTTCACGGTGACCGGTTGTTCGGCGCCGGCCCGGGCACGACTGCGCAGGTCCAGTGGTGTGTCGTAACTGATCGTGGGCAGCGCCAGGGGGTCGGCGTTCTTCACCGCGAGCGTCCACACGGCGTGCTGCCTCGTGGACAGGTCGGAGCGGGGGGCCTTCCGCGTGGCGTCGATGGTGAGGGTGTAGCGGCCCGGCTTCGGAGCGGGCCAGCCATGGGCCGTGCCCGGCTGGTCGCTGGTGGCCACGACCTTGCCGTCCGCGTCGCGCAGGACCGAGGTGCCCGTCATCCCGGTGACGGGCGCAAGGGGGCCGCCGGCCGTCGAGGTGGCGAGCACCGACACGGCGAGCGCGGGTTCGGCGTCGTCGCCGCCCGTTCCCCAGATGACCCTCGCGGGCGCGGAGTCGAACCGCCCGAACCCGAAGGGCCCGACGTTCCACGCCCGCTCGTACGCACCGGCACGGGGGAACGTCTCGACGCGCGTCCACGCCTCCGTATCGTCCGGGGCGAAGGAGCAGTCCGCGCCGGTGAAGCCGGTGTCCATCTCCCAGGGAATCCCGGGGGTGAAGTACTCGGTGCGGGTGGCCGGCACCGCGCCGACGCTCTCGGGGAAGAACGTGCCGAATCCGGTCCAGGCCGCGCCGACGTACTTGCTCGCGCAGCCGCTGCCCTGGGGGACGCCGTACGTCGTGCGCACCGCGGCCAGGTCCTTGGTCCGGGCCCGTACGCCGGGGTCCTGCGGGACCCGGTCGCGGTCGATCGCCGCGACGTTGTACAGCCACGGGCTGCCCTTCTCCACGCCTCCCTGGGTGAGCATCGCGTGCGCGCGGACGACCAGTCCCGGTTCGGCGACGGTGGGCGTGACATAGCCGTGGACCACGTCGACGAGGGCGATCGGGTCGACGGTCTCGGTGCCGATCCTCTGTCCGATGGACAACACGCCGTCGAGGACACGGGAGTCCGTACGATCCACGACCGCGTTGATCGGTACCGCCTCGCGGGCGTCGAGGAGCACCCTGGTCGAGGAGGTGACGGACACGCGTGGCCGGTAGACGAGCGCCGTGGAGGTCACGCCGTCCGCCTCGTGGGTCTGCACCCAGGTCATGACCGCGTAGTCGCCCGCGGGGATCTCGCCGGCCGTGTGCCCGTCGGCGAGGTCGGCGCCGATCCAGTCGCCGCCCGCGAGCGGGGCGAACGTGACGCTGGAGTCGTCGGCGGTCGCGGGGGCGTCGCCGTGCCGGTCGAGGACGTCGATCGTGACGGAGACGGCGCCGGCCGCCCTCATTCGGGAGGCACCGAGGGGCACGGTCCGGCGGGCCGGGCCGTCGGCGACCGGATGTTTCGTGAAGTCGGGAACGTGGCGGGACGGCCGCCGTTCGACGGGCGCGGCGCCGGCGGGGGACGCCGCGACCATGCCGGCGGCCAGTGCGGCGACCGCTCCCACGGCGGCGGCTCTTCTGACGATCAAAGAGGTCTCCTCTAGAGGGTGGCCGCGCGGGTCGCGGCCGACCGTGATTGCCCGATGCCACCGCCGCCCTTCACGGCCTCGGCCGCGCGGCCCCGGAAAAATCGCCGTGAAGACGAAGTCCGGGTCCGGGCAATGACCGGTGACCTCGCAACCCCACGAAAGGCACCAGATGCATGGCCGTTGCAGACCCGTCCGCGCCCGGAATCGCCCGAATGCCTGCTGAGCCCACCGACGCGGAGGTGATCGAAAGATCCCGGGACGACCCCGAGGGATTCTCAGTGATCTTCGAGCGGTACTACGCGCGAATTCACCGGTACGTGTCCTCCCGGCTCGGCCCGAGCGCCGCCGACGACGTCGCCGCGGACACCTTCCTGGCCGCCTTCGACCAGCGCCGGCGATACGACCTGACACGGCCGGAGGCGGGCGCCTGGCTCTTCGGCATCGCCACCAACCTCATCGGCCGTCATCGGCGCTCCGAGGTGCGCCGGTACCGGGCGATGGCGCGCGTGGACGTCCGTGACGACAGCGGCTCCCACGAAGACAAGGTCGCCGACAGGGTCAGCGCCGAACGCATGCAGCCACGGCTGGCCGCCGCGCTGGCCGCCCTGTCCAAGGGCGACCGGGACGTACTCCTGCTGGTCGCATGCGGGCAGCTCACGTACGACGAGGTGGCCCTCGCCCTCGGCATTCCCGCCGGAACCGTCGGCTCGCGGCTGAACCGCGCCAAGAAACGACTTCGCACGACTCTCGGTAAGGAGATGTACGTCCATGGATGAGATGTCCATGCTGCGCGACCACCATGACGCCCAGCCGGCGCCTTCACCCGCCGCGGTCCGCGCGGCGCGGGCACGGCTCGCGGCGCGTGCGCGGTCCCGCCGTCGGGCGGTGCCCCATCTCGGCCGGCTCTCGCTGGGGATCGGCGCCCTCGGCGTGGCGGCCTGCACCGGCCTCGTCGTCGTCCAGGCGACCGGTGACGGCGAACACGGCCGTACGCTGAACGCCGTACCGGCCGCCGCGGTGCAGGTGCTGGACCGGGCCGCCACGGCCGCCCGCCGGCAGCCCGACCCGCGCCCCCGGGCCGATCAGTACGTCTTCGCGGAGTCACTGGACGGCGGCTACGCGTCCGGTCCCGGGTATGCGCCCAGGTGGCAGGACATGCGGCGCAGGATCTGGCTTCCCGTGGACGGTCGGCGGGAGGGACTGCTGCGGGAGCGCAGGACCGCCGGCGGCGGTTCCACCACCGGCGGGTGGACCACCACGGCGCTGAAGCAGCCGGGTGGCGGGCCCCTGGGCGACCCGAACAACTACACCTCGCTCGACCGGCTCTCCCGCGACCCCGGCAAGCTGCTCGCGCAGCTCCACCAGCGGTATCCGGCGCAGCACAGCGCCGACCCGGCTCGTGACCGGAGCGCCGACGAGCAGGTCTTCGACGGCATCAGGGGAATGGTGGCGGAGAGCTACCTGCCGCCTTCACTGCGGGCGGCGCTGTTCCAGGCGACCAAGAGGATCAAGGGCATCACTCTGGTCGGTGACTCGACCGATGCCGCGGGACGGCACGGCGTCGCCGTGGCCCTCACCTTCCGGGAAGGCATCCGCGAGGAGATCATCTTCGACCGGAGGACGTACGCCCCCCTCGGCTCCCGCACCGTGCTCGCCGACGCGGCCGCGTATCACCGCCTCTTCGCCGATCTGAAGGGCGTCCCGCAGGGCCGAACGCTGTCCGCCGCCGCCCTGCTGAGCACGAGGATCGTCGACGGCCCCGGTCGCCTCACCTGACGACGAGCCGCCCGGCACGCGGCGGGAACCGCACCGCGTGCCGGGCATGACCGGGGTCACCCATGCTCCCCGCCAGAGTCGGCCTGGCCCGCGCCGAGCTGCTGAAGGATCTTGGTGAGCGCGGTACGGAGGTGGTCGCGTTCCTCGTCGGTGAGGGTGGCGGTCGCGTGCTCCTCCAGGCGGCGGCGGGCCTCCTTGATGGGCTGCCGGGCGGCGCGGGCGCGATCGGTCAGGTAGAGGCGGACGAGCCGGCCGTCGTTCGGGTCACGGCGCCGGGTGAGCAGTCCGGCGGCCTCCATGCGCGTGGCGGTGTTCACGATCGTCGGGGTGGTGATGGGCAGGCGGGCCCGTGAGGCCACCTCGCCCGGCGTGAGGCCGTCGGTCTCCCAGAGCGCCTCCAGGATGAGGTTCTGGCCGATCCGGACGCCGTGCCGGCTCATCGCCTCATCGGAGGCCGCCTGCAGCAGTTTGTGCGCCCGGACCAGCAGCGTCAGGAAGTCGTCCACCTCTCGATCCTAAAGGTCGGTTGCATGCTAATGACGTGCCCGCTACGGTCTCATTAGCAAGCTAACGATCTTCTTGGAGACCTGGCATGATCCTGATCACCGGCGGGCTCGGCTTCATCGGCTCCCACACCGCCCGCGCCCTGCTCGACCTCGGCGAGTCCTGCGTGCTCACCCGGCACCGTACGGCCCGGATCCCCGCCTTCCTCGAAGAGGAGGTCGGCCGGCGGGTCTTCGTCGAACCGCTCGACGTCACCGACCCGGAAGCACTGCTGGAGCTCGGCAGGCGCCACCCCATCACCGGCATCGTGCACCTCGCCGCGGTGTTCTTCCGTGACCACTCCCCTATCGATGAGGTGCAGGCCAACACGCTCGGTCTGCTGAACGTGCTGCGGGCGGCCACCGAATGGGGCGTACCGCGTGTGAGCCTCGCGAGCACGATCGGCGTCTACCTCGGAGTGGACGACACCGCGCTCCGCGAGGACGTGCCGCTGTCGATGACCGCCTCGCACCCGATCCCCGCGGGCAAGAAGAGCGCCGAGCTGCTGGCGGGCACGATCGCCGAGCGGTCGGAGTTCGAGGCGGTCAACCTGCGCATCGGGGCGATCTGGGGGCCGCTCGGCCGCACCGAGTCGCCGTTCTTCCCGGTGCCCCGCCTCGTGCACGCCGCGGTGAGGGGCGAGCCCGCCGACTTCTCCCCGCCGCGCCGGCCCGCGTACGCCGACGACGGCGGCGACTACTGCTACGTCAAGGACTGCGGCCGCGCCATCGCCCTGCTCCAGACCGCGCCGAGCCTGCACCACCGCACGTACAACGTCGGCTCCGGCCACGTGACGAAGAACGCCGAGGTCGTCGAGGCGATCCGTACCGTCATCCCCGACGCGGCGAACGACCTGCCCGCCGGTCGCGGTCCCGATGCCCCCGGCGAGGACCAGTACCTCGACATCACCCGGCTCCACCAGGACACCGGCTTCACGCCCGCGTACGACACCGAGCGCGCCGTCCAGGACTACCTCGCCTGGCTCACCGCGGGCCACGAACGCTGAGGGACGTTATGACCGGCCGGGTGGGGTCGACGTGTGGTCAGGCTCCGCACCGATCGCCGTCATCCAACACGGCGACCTCGACGCATTCCCCGCCCTCTTGACCGCTGAGGGTGCTCTTCCGCCACTCCAGGGAGGAGCTGTTCACGGGCTCATGTGCCTTCCATCAGGGCTCGTATCAGATCCGCCGACGCCTCCGTAGGCAGGGCAGAGGATCTGATCAGGTCGAACATCACTTTAAGTCCCTCGATCGCTTTTCGCTGCTCGATCAGCGGTCCATGGCCGTTAACGGCCTCGGCGTATCCCAGCTCGGGTGCTTCGTCGAAGCTGAAGATCGTGAAACCGCCGGACGGGTAGACGGGTGCGCTCTCCGGCAGGACATGGATCGCGATGTTCGGCCGCTCCGCCAGTTCGAGCAGCCGTGCGTACTGCTCACGCATGATGTCGGCGCCGCCCACGATGCGCCGTAGCGCCGACTCGGTGATGACGAAGACCAGCCACGGTGGATCCTCTCGATCGAGGATCTCCTGCCGCGCCAGCCGGGCGGCGACGAGTTGTTCGAGCTTGCCGTCCTGTTGCCCGGCGCGCAGTACTTCGCGCGTGTACGCCTCGGTCTGGAGTAGCCCTGGAATCAGGAGGGGGTTGAAGAGGCGGATGGAGGCGGCGCGGGCTTCGGCGGCGACGTAGTCGCGGAACCAGCTCGGGGTCTGCTCGCGGCGGACGTGCCACCAGAGCTCTTCGAAGTAGGCGTCGAGGCCGAAGAGCTCGTCGAAGCCCTTGGACATCTCCGGGGTGGTCGGTCGTTTGGCGGTCTCGATGTGACCGATCATCTGGCCGGTCACCCCGACTCGTGCTCCTAATGCGTCTTGGGAGAGATTGGCCTTTTTCCGGTAATACCGGAGGCGATAGCCGTACTGCGCGATCGCCGAGACGCGCGGATCGAGTTCCCGTTCCCGTCCCATCGATTCGACCTCCCGTGCCGATGGTTTGAATCTGTAGCGGCGAAACCGTATCGACGGTAAACGACGCGCGACACGCTGAGAAAGCAATCCCTTCAGCGACCTGCGAGGGGTAGGAGAAATCGTCGACCGCGGAGGAAGTCTCGTGATCGAATCGCGTCTTCCGTATGAAATCTCTCTCAGCCCGAACGCGGCGGCGGCGCCGTGCGCCCGTCTCGTACTCAAAGATCGGTTGCAGGAGTGGGGCCTGACGGAACTTCTGGAGGACGCGGGCACCGTCACGGGTGAGCTCGTCGCCAACGCCGCCAGACTCGGCGAGATCTTCGCCGTCCGGCTGATTCCGGAGGACGGCGCCCTGCTCATCGAGGTGGTGGACTCGTCACCGGAGAAGCCTCGGGTCAGGGACGCGTTCGGGGACTCCGACGCGGAGGGCGGTCGGGGTCTGCTGATCGTCGACGCGCTCGCCGCCGATTGGGGAGCACGCCGGGAGGGCCCGCGGAAGGTCGTATGGGCCCGGGTGACACGATGACGGCCGGTGACATCGAGGCGGAGCTGTACGGCCTCCGGCGCGCCCATCCGGGGTGGCTCATCCTTTTCGGCGCATATACCCACTGCTATGTCGCGCACGGCTACATGTTGGGCAGACCAGGCATCTGGCTGACCTCCGGATCCTCTGCGGAACTAGACCGCAGAATGGCGCTAATGGAGAACACCTACCCGGGCTCGCCGATATCGTCGTGCCGTGACTGACGCCGATGCCTTTCTGGAGATGCTCGCGGAGACTGATCTGCCGCCCCTGATCGGCCACCGGCACCCCGCCGGCGACTTCCGCGGTGGCGTCGTGACTCGCGACCTGGGGCCCTTGCGGCTGGCCGAGCTGGTCAGCCCGGAGGGCGAGTGCTTTCGAGACGCGCGGTCCGCCCGTGACCCGGACAGCGAGCTGTGGCAGATCGAGCTGGTGACGCGGGGGCGGGTGCGTGCCGAGCAGGGCGGCAACACGGCCGTGCTCGAGCCGGGCGATCTCGTCCTGATCGACCCGGTGCGGCCGGTCCGGTTCGCCACCACCGCGACCACGAGTGTGACCATGCTGGTGCCGCGGCGTTTGCTGCGGCTCGCCCCGGACGCCGCCGTCCGGCTGGCCGGGGTGCGCATTCGCGGTGACCGCGGCCCGGGGGCGCTGGTGTCCTCGCTCGCGCGGAGCATGGCGCGGTCACTGGCCGGATTCCGCGCGGACGAGGCGGACAGGTCGGCGGCCGCAGTGATCGAGCTGATCTCGGTGGCGCTGTCGGCTCAGCTGGATGATGCGCGTCCGACCCCCGACGAGGCACTGCGCTCCCGGATCGTCGGCTTCATCGAGGCGAGGCTGTCCGACCGGGATCTCAGCCCGGCGAAGGTGGCCGCGGCGCACCACATGTCCGTGCGCCGCCTGCACAAGCTCTTCGAGGACCAGCCGCTGACGGTGGCCGCCCTGATCCGCCGGCGCCGTCTGGAGCGGTGCCGCGCGGAGTTGGCCGGGACAGACCGCACCGTCGCGTCCGTCGCCGCTCGCTGGGGGTTCGCCGATCCGGCGCACTTCAGTCGGCTGTTCAAGGCCACCTACGGGTACAACCCGGCGGCACTCACGTCCAGCAACCGTGCACGGATGATCAAGGCGCTCCCCGCCCGGCCTGGAGAGGATGGTGGCTAAAAGCACAGAAAGGTGAATTCATGGAACAGTCGGTTGAGGCGATGAGCGCCATCCCGGCTCGGATGATCGAGGGCTGGAACCGCGGTGACGCCAGCGCGTTCCTGGCCGATTTCGCGGACGACGCCGAACTCGTGGACTTCGAGGGAACTGTTCACAAGGGACGCGAAGAGATGATCGCGTTCCATCAGCCGGTCTTCGACACGGTCATGAAGGGGTCCCGATTCGCTCACGGCGAAGTGGTGTTCGCCCGGATCATCCGGCCGGGTTGGGGCGTGGTTCACCACCGCATGGTCATGGCGATGCCGGGCGAGGAGGAGCCGCCTCCGAACCGGATCTTCATGCAACTGCTCGTCGTGGTGTGGCAGAACGACCGTTGGGAGGTCGCCGCGCTGCAGAACTCTCGCTTGATCTCGCTGGACACCGCGATGGCCCTGGAATCCCTGGCCGGCGCCGAGTAACCGATCGGCCGCACACCCTCGCCCCAGCGCCGCATTCTCCGGCGTGTCCCCTGACGCGGGAAAAGTCCCGCCTCAGGGGACGGCCTCGAAAACGGAGCCCCCACCCGCGACCTCGGCCACAGCCCCTCCGCCCGCCGTACGACGGTTCAGAACGATTCGCTTCGTCAAGGAGTGCGATCCGCAGGAAGGTACCGTCTAGGCATGACCCGCGAGGACGAGACAGCAGGCACTTCGCTGCCCACCCCAGGGACTAGGAGCGCGATGCTCAGCGACCTGTTGTGGGAGGTGTCGGCGTATGTCGAGCTCCTGGGCGAAGCCGCGCTCGCGGATCTGCCGATCAGCACGGCGTCGAGCGGGATGCTCATGACCGTCTACGCCGAACCCGGCATCACCGTCGCCGAGATGTCCCGCCGCATGCCGAGGACCCAGCAGGCCATCAGCCAGATCATCGCCCGGCTCGAGAAAATGGGGTTGATCGAACGCCGCCCGAAAGCGGGCCGAGGTGTCGGTCTGCACCTCACGGGCGAGGGCCGGAGTATGGCCGAACAGGCCTTCGAGCGCGAACGCTCGGCCGACGAAAGGCTGCTCGGGATTCTTGGCAAGAAGAACCACGATGGCCTGCGCGAACTGCTCCTCGAAAGCCGCGACCTGCTCCGCCCCGAACGGTAGCCGTCCGCTGGGCCCCGGAAGCCCGACGGTGACCATCTCGATGGCTTCGACGGGCCGCGCGAGCTTCCGCCGCCCGATCTGCGCCACCGCGCGACAAGGCACATTCTAACAACATCTTGTGAAAACAAGGTCTTGTGTTACGCTGACCGTCATGGCCGCTCCGGAGAACCAGCCACGGAAGCCTTGACACCGGTCGCGGCCTGCGCAGCACACCTTCGCTTATGACGTGAACGAGCGAGGGCACCTCATCGCCGACAGCAATGTCGCCGATCCATGCCCAGGGAACGCAGGCAGCGGAGCAGGAGTGTCGCGATGGTCCACGAATCGCTCGTCAACGTCATCAGCCTTAATGGTCGTCGCGCCGTGGTGACCGGGGCAGGGTCCGGCATCGGGCGGGCGGCCGCCGTCATCCTCGCGAAGGCCGGCGCTTCAGTCCTTGCTCTCGACATCGACCGAGAAGGCCTCTCGGCGACGAAGGGCGTCGCTTCTCAGGTGTCGGACGTGGAGCTCGACGTCGCGACAGTCGACGTTTCAGACCTTGCGGCGATCGAGAGCGTCCTGAGCGACGAGAGCCTCGACATAGTCGTCAACTCGGCCGGAATCATGGCGCCGGATTCGCTCGCGACGACGAGCGGTCAGGATTGGGATCGTGTGCTGGCGGTGAACTTGACAGGGTACTTCAACGTGCTCAAGTCCGCCGTTCCTCACATGAATCGTCCTGGCAGCATTATTCAGATCTCCTCGATGATGGGGCATATCGGCCTGGCATTCCCGGCCTACACGGCCGCAAAAGGGGCGATCCTCTCCCTTTCCCGGCAACTCGCGGGAGAACTCGGCCCGGACGGGATCCGGGTCAACTCGGTGAGTCCCGGAATGATCCTGACGGGAATGACGCAGGATGATCTTTCCGACGGCGATCAGCGTCATCGCATCGCCGACCGTACCCCGCTGCGCACGGTGGGCGCACCGGACGACATCGCCAACGCGGTCCTCTACCTCGCGAGCGACCTGTCCGCGTTCGTGACGGGCACCGACATCCTGATCGACGGCGGACTGATCTCCACCCTCGATCTGTGAATCACTAGCCATACGCCGAACAGCCCCGGCGCTCAAGGCCGCGACAGGCACCCTTGCGGGCAGATACTCGTACACGTATATTCGTAGACGAGTAACCGGATCGGGAGGCGTCGTGGTCAAGAAGCGGAAGGTCGGCAACCTGTTGGCCCTCGCCGTGCTGGCCACGGTGTACACCCGGCCCATGCACCGGTACGAGATGGCCTCCGTGATGCGTGCCCGTGGCAAGGACCAGGACATGGACATCAAGTGGGGGTCGCTCTACACCGTCGTGCAGAACATGGAGAAGCACGGCTTCCTCGAGGCCATCGAGACGAACCGGGAGGGCGCTCGCCCGGAGCGCACGATCTACGCGATCACCGAGGCGGGCAAACGTGAGCTGGTCGACTGGACCCGCGAGCTGATCTCGGCCCCTCGGCACGAACACCCGAGTTTCGCGGCCGGGCTCTCGGTGCTCGCCACGCTGCCCCCGCAGGAGGCGATCGCCCTGTTCCAGGAGCGACTCGGGCACCTGGACGAGTCGATCAGGACGCAGCGGGCGGCACTCGCGGAGGTCGCCGACGAGGGGGTCCCCCGGCTGTTCCTCGTCGAGAACGAGTACGGCCTGGCGATGCTCGAGGCGGAGGCCGCCTGGGTCCGCGCGCTGCTCGACGAGTTGACGTCCGGTACGTTCCCGGGCCTCGCCGGATGGCAGGTCTGGCATGAGACCGGCGCGATGCCGGAGGAGATGGCGGAGCTCGCCGAGAGGGGGACGACCCCGGACTGAAGCCGGTTCCCAAGACGGCCCCGGCGGCGGTGCGCCAACACCGCCGCCGGGACCTACCTCGAACCGATGCCCGCGCACGCGAACTCGGCCACAAGGCGGCAACCGAAGGATATCCGGGTTCTCCACGCGGGGGCGGTTCGCGCCCACCCACGAATCAGCACGTCGGCGGGCTGCGCCGACCCATCCTCACGGGAGAGAACCCATGTCCAAGGTACGTACCGCGCTGGTCATCGGCGGCGGGATCGCCGGTCCCGTCGCGGCCACCGCACTGCTCAAGGCGGGCATCGAGGCGACCGTTCACGAGGCGTACCCCGCCGAGTCGGACGGCATCGGTGGCGCCCTCGGCCTCGCGCCCAACGGCCTCGCGGCGCTCGGCGTCATCGGGGCGGACGAGGCCGTCCGCGCCATCGCCATCCCGATGCGGCGGATGGTCATGTCGTTCGGCGGAAAACCCCAGGTGCTGCCCGGCCTGCCGGACGTGACGCCGCTGCACATGGTCGAGCGCGGCGACCTGCACCGGGTCCTGCGGGAACGGGCGGTCGCGGCCGGCGTACGGTTCGCGTACGGCAAGCGCCTGGTGGCCGCCGACGACGGCCCGGACGGCGTCACCGCGCGGTTCGCCGACGGCACCAGCGCCCACGCCGACGTACTGATCGGCGCCGACGGCATCCGCTCGACCGTCCGTTCCCTGATCGATCCGGATGCGCCCGGCCCCGATTACACCGGCCTGCTCGGCCTGGGCGGCCTCGCCGACGTCGATCTCGACGTCGAGCCCGGCACGACGACGTTCGCCTACGGTAAGCGCGCCTACTACCTGTACTGGCCGCAGCCCGGCGGCGGGACCGCGTGGGGCGCCAACCTGCCCTCGCGCACGTACCTGACGCTCACCCAGGCGCGAGAGATCCCCGCCGAGGAGTGGCTGCGCAGGCTGCGGGAGACGTACGCGGACGACGTCCCCGGCGGTGAGCTGGCCCGACGCACGACTCCGGAGAAACTGCAGATCGTCGGAGGTCTCCACATCATGCCGCCGGTGCCGCACTGGCACCGCGGGCGCATGGTGCTGGTCGGCGACGCCGTGCACGCCCCGTCCAACAGCACCGGGCAGGGCGCCTCACTGGCCATCGAGAGCGCGGTCGAGCTGGCGCGCTGCCTGCGCGATCTGCCCGACCCGTCCTCCGCGTTCGCCGCGTACGAGCGTCTGCGCCGTACCCGGGTGGAGAAGATCGCGGCGCGCGGCGCCAAGGTCAACCACACGAAGGCTCCGGGCCCGGTGGCGCGCAGGATCATTCCGGTGCTGATGCCGCTCGCGTTCAAGGTCATGAACGTGGAGAAGTCCCTCTCCTGGGAGCAACGCCACACGATCGACTGGGACTCGCCGGTGACGCCCGCAGTCCTGACCACGTCCGCGGCCTGAACAGACCGATCGAGGCACGCCCGGCCGGCACCGCGGGTCCCGGCCGGGCGCGGCCGGTAGCCGCTCTACCGCTCCGGCCGTGACGGCAGGCCCCCGCCGGTGACCCGCTCGGTGTAGCTGGAGCGGGGCTCGGGCCAGCCCTGTGGAGGGGGTGCCTGCCGGGCCAGGCCGATCAGCGTGGCGCGGACCACGCGCTCCACCTGCTCGTCCACGGCCTCAGGGGTGGCGAAGCGCACCAGTCCGTCGACGAGCAGGGCGGCGAGGCCGTGCACGGCCGCCCAGACCACGAAGTCGGCTCCGGGCCTGGCCTCCGCCGGCAGCCCGCCGGATTCGACCAGGCGGTCGAGCTCAGCGGCGAGGACGCGGTGGGGGTGGGGGGCCGCCGGGTCACCGCCTCCCGCGTTGTACGCCAGCCAGTGCCGGGCCACGGCGGGATCTTCCAGGGCCCAGCGCACGTACCCGCGGCCGTAGGCGACCAGGCCCTCCACGCCGTCGCCGCGCGCACGCTCGACCGCGTCGGCCAGGCTTTCGCCGAGCCGGGCGAGGACGCGCTGCGCCAGGGCCCGTACGAGCGCGTCGCGCGAGGCGAAGTGGTGGTAGGCCGCGCTCGGGCTGACGCCGACGCGGGCACTGGCCTCCCGCAGCGACCAGCCGTCGACGCCTCGCTCTCGGATCAGGGACTCGGCGGTGTCGAGGAGGGCGGTGCGGAGCTCACCGTGGTGGTACGGGCGGTCGGCCATGCCCCAATCTTAACGATGTTCAGATAGATGTGTTACGTTCGCAGTACGAACTGAACACTGCTCAGATTGGAGCCTTCCGATGAGCGTTCCCGACTCCCCCTCGGCGGCCGCAGGTCAGGCGCCGCCCGACATCAGCTCCGCGCCGGCGCCGATCGTGCGGGGCGAGCCCGTCCAGGTCGCCGACGGCGTCTTCGTGATCCCGGACGGGCGCGTCCCGATCGTGCCGAACGTGGGCATCGTCGTCGGCGAGCGCGCCGCTCTCGTCATCGACACCGGCGTCGGCCCCCGCAACGGCGCGTACGTGCTCGACCAGGCCAGGCGGCTGGCGGGCGACCGGCGGCTGTACCTGACCGTCACGCACTTCCATCCCGAGCACGGGTTCGGCGCGCAGGCGTTCCAGGGCGCGGCCACGATCATTTACAACCGGGTGCAGCACGAGGAGCTCCGGCGCAAGGGCGCCGCCTACCTGGACATGTTCAAAGGGCTGGGCGAGCGCGTCGCCGCGGAACTCGCGGACGTCGAGTTCGTGGACCCCGACGTCACCTACGAGGGCGAGGCGCGGATCGACCTCGGCGGGCGCACCGCAGTGCTGCGCGAGTGGGGCCCGGCGCACACCGTGGGCGATCAGACGGTGCTCGTCGACGACGCCGTCCTCTTCGGCGGGGACCTGATCGAGACGCGGATGTTCCCCATCGCGCCCTACATGCCGCCGTACGACGTCGACGTGGACTGCGGCCGCTGGATCGAGGTCCTCGACACGTTGGCGGCCATCGGTCCGCGGACGGTGGTGCCCGGGCACGGCGAGGTCACCGACCTCGGGCTCATCCACGATGTGCGCGACTACCTCGCCCACGTCCGCGAGCGCGTCGCCGAGCTCAGGAGCGCCGGCGTGCCCGTCGAGGAGACCGTGGCCCGGCTCGACCGGGAGGCCCGCGCCCGCTGGAGCACCTGGGCGAACCCCGAGTGGATCGGCTTCACCGTCCGCGCGTTCTTCGCGGCCGCCTGACCAAGGCGGCGATCAGGCGGGCGACGATGAGCACGCACAGGAGCTGCGGCAGGGTCTCGGCGAACAGACGCGCCGACGTGGTCTGTGCCGCCTCCAGGCGCAGGCCGGCGATGAGGGACACCGTCGCGGCGAGCATCATCGCCGCCGGGAGCCAGGCGGCGCCCAGCCGCGTACGCGCCGGGGCGACGGCGAATCCGACCGCCGCGGCCGCCGTCAGGGCCGCCGGGACGAGGCCGCCGGTCCAGTAGCCGATGCCCGCCGCCGCGCCGGCCGTCAGGACCAGCACCGTGACCGCGCGGAATCTCCCCCGCGCGGCCTCCGGCCGCGGCTCCGGGTCGGCGGGGCGGTGGCGGGACGGCCAGAGGGCCGCGATCACCAGGATGACCAGGAAGTTCAGGCCGATGAGGACGGCGGCCTGGTACGTGCGGTCGGGGGTGTAGGACAGGCGGACGGTGCCGACGGTGCCCGCCGGGAGGGCCCACGCCTGGCGCCAGCCGTCGATGCGTACGGGCCGCAGCGTCCGGCCGCCGATCGTCGCCCGCCAGCCGGCGTTGTCGTTCTCGTCGACCACCAGGTACGACGCGCGCTGCGCCGAGACCTCGACCTCCCGGTGTTCGGAGGTCCACCGCGTCACGGTCACGGGCGACGGCTCGTCGTCCCCGGTCGCCGTCGCGCCGGGCGGGGCCAGCGCGGCGGAGTCGACGCGGAAGGCGTCGGAGGGCGCCGAGCCGAGCCGGTCCTCCCCCGCCGGAACCGTGACCGTATGGCACGCCTGGAAGCGGAACGCCCGTCCCTGCAGGAGGTCCGCGTACGTACCGGTGGCCTTGGTCGGCACGTCCACGCCGTTCAGCCGCAGGCGGGGGCCGAAGCCGCACGGCAGCGGGACGCGGGCGCCGGGCGGCGTGCGGAACGGCTCGACGCCCGGCACGGTCACGTCGGTGATCTGCGGCAGGCCGGAGAACCGCAGCGTCAGCCGGCTCGTGCGCATCGGCTTGAACGAGACGCGGCCCTTGTCGTCGAGCGGCGCCTCGCGCCACTGGCCGTCGTCTCCCTCCACGCGGAGCTGGGTGAGGAACGCCGCGCCGGCCGGGCGCTTCACGGTGATCTGCCCGACCTTGACCGTGCGGCCCCAGGACAGCGACAGCCACGGCGCGCGGTCCCCCGTCGCGGGCACCCAGGTCGTCGCGGGGTCGGCGTCGAACGCCGACCGGGGCAGCGTCGCGGGCTCCCCGGTCAGGGTCGAGCTCGCGGTGACCTTCAGACGGGGGTCGGTGCTCGTGTAGCGCTGGATCAGGTCCGGGCCGGTGAGGGCGGCCGTGCCGGTCAGCTTGGCGGTGCCCGTGCGGGCGGCGGTGAAGACGCGATCGAAGGCGTACGGCTCCTCGCCCCGGCGTTCGAAGTACGGGGAGCAGACCCAGCGGACCGAGCCCTGCATGCAGGCCGGCGTCGCGTCCGAGGTGCGGGACATGACGACCGTCGCGCCGGCCGGGACGGCCGGCAGGCGGTACTCGCGGCCCGCGCGCACGCCGTCGACGTGCAGTTCGGAGACGGCGACGCGGGCGGCGGCGGGGACGGCGGGCCGGGCGGTGAGCGACCGGATCCGGATCCGCAGCCAGCGGGTCTGCCCGGCGGGGACGCGCAGGGGCTGGGCGGCGGAGGTACGGGCGACGCGCTGGACGACCCGGCCGGTCTCGGTCTCGACGGCGATCTCACCGGGCGGCGGTCCGAGGCCATCGTCCTGCGCGAACGCCGCCGTGACGTTCCGGGGCGTCAGCGGGTGGTCGAAGTCGACGCGCAGCCACTGGCCGACGGGGCCGCTCCAGCCGCCGCTCTCCCACCGCGTGCGCGGGTCGCCGTCCACGGCGGCGTACGGGAGCGCGCCGGGCTGGTCGAGTTCGGCCGGCGAGGTGATGTCCGACGCGGAGGAGGAGGCCGTGACCCCCTTGATTCCGGTGTAGGCGGCGACGGTGGAGTAGCGGTCCCAGCCGGGTTCGAGGATGTCCCGCCGGGTCGCGGGCACGCCGCGCCTCTCGGCCGCGGTGAGCGTGGGCGAGGTGTGGCCGCGCAGCTCCCCGAAGTCGCGTTCGACCTTGCGCGGGGTGTCGGCGACGACGGGGCGGCCGGCCGCCTTGGGGTCGTCGCCGCCGAGCAGGACGGGCCGGTCGTCGAGCAGTCCGTCGTCGGCCATCGTGAGCAGGGCCTCCGGCGAGCCGTACAGCCGCAGGGCCCGGTCGGCGTCGAGCAGGCCGACGGCGTCGTCCGCGCCCGCCACCTCGTAGATCTCGACGGGCGCGTACGGCTGGTCCGGGGAGCCCACGGCGTCGTCGGGCAGCGTTGATCCGGCCGGTACGCCGCCGAACCAGGCGACCCGCCGGATGCCGGGCGAGGAGTCCAGGGCCTGGTGCACCCGGGCGGGCCAGGCGCCGCGCAGGTCGTCGCGGCGCAGGTCGTTGCGGACGAGGAGGTACCGGACGCCCATCCGGCCCAGCACCTCGGTCAGCCCCGCGGAGCCCCGGCCTGTGGTGATCCGCTGGTCGATGGCGTCGAGCAGCCGGGTGAAGCCGGCCGAACCGGCGGGGACGAGCTGGCGTTCGCCCCAGCGGACGTTGAGCAGCGGCTGGGCGATGTCGTCCATCGGCCGGCCCCACAGGTACTCGCCGAAGCGCGCGCCGGGGACGGCCAGGACGCCCTGGTCTCCGGCGCGCCCGTTGAGCCAGGCGGCGGCCTCGCGCCAGTACTGCGGGACCTTCGCGAAATCGCCGTCGGCGGACAGGCCGGTGCTCAGCGCGGACAGCATCACCCCGGCCAGGGCGGCCGCCGCTCCGGCCGCGGTCCACCTCCGCCTCGGGAACGGCGCCGACAGCAGGTGCGCCAGGCCGAGGGCCAGCGGCAGCCGGACCAGGCCGTCGAACTTGTAGAGGTTGCGCAGCGGGGCGAGCGGCCCGTCGATCAGGTCCCGTACGGCGGGCGCGAGCGGGCCCGCGTGCCCGGCGACCATGACGACGAGGCCGGTCAGCAGGGCGAGGACGAGGAAGGTCCGCTCGGGGAGCCGGGCGCGTACGAGACCGGCCAGGCCGAGGGCGGCGACGAGGCCGGTGCACAGGACGGGGAGCGTCGCGGTCGCGAGGAGATGGCCGAGCGGCCACCAGGGCCGGCCGTCGACGACGAGGAAGTCGTGCCAGCGCTCCGCCCCCCGCAGGACGTTGGCCGGGCCGGTCGTCGCGGTCGTGGTGACGGCCTTCTCGGTGTAGAGCAGCCACGAGTAGGCGTACCGGCCGAGCAGGAGCAGCGGCACGGACCACCAGGCGGTGGCGCAGCCGACCGCGACCGCCCACCAGGCGAGCAGGCGCGTGCGGAACAGGCGGGGCCGTCCCCGTGGGCTCCGGGTCAGCACGTACAGGACGGGGACGACGAGGACGGCGAGGACGGCCGTGGCGTTGATGCCGCCGCAGCAGGCGACGGCGAGGCCCGACCGGGCCGCCGCGCGGACCCGGCCGCCGCCGTGCGCGGCGGTGACCAGGGGCAGCACCATCCAGGGCAGCATCGCCAGGGGCAGGTACTCCGAGGAGTTCGTGCCGAGGGACGCCAGGCCGTGCGGGCCCAGCGCGAACGCGAGGGCGCCGAGCAGCCGCGTGGCCGGCGTGCCGATCCCGAGGCGGCCGGCGAGTCGGCGGGCGCCGAGGAACGCGGCGCACAGCAGCGTCGCCAGCCACAGCCGCTGGACGATCCACGGCGGCATGCCGGCCAGGTGCCCGAGCGCGTAGAACGGGCCCATCGGGAACAGGTAGCCCGACACCTGGTTCTGCAACTGGCCGAACTGCTCGATGTCCCACAGGTGCAGCGCCCGGCCGAGGAAGCCGAGCGGGTTCACCGCCATGTCGATCTTGGTGTCGGCGACGATCCGGCCCGGCCGGGTCGCCGTCGCGAGGAGCGTCAGCAGGGCACAGCACAGGAACGTCCGCAGGCGGTCCCGCAGCCGCTCGTCGAGGCGGTACGGCTCGGTGTCGGGGGACGGTTCGACGCGGGTCAGCGCGGCCATGCGAACGACTGATCTCCCAGGCCGTGCGCCGTCCCGCGCCGTACGGCGGCGTCGAGCAGCGCCGCCATGCGCTCGGCGCTGCGCGCCCACGTGAACTCGGCCGCCCGTGCCCGGCAGGCGGCGGCCGTCTCGCGGCGCCGCTCCGGCACGGTCAGCTCCTTCAGCTCCCGCTCGACGACGTCGGCGAGGTCCTCGCCGTCGCGCACGAGACGGCCGGTCACGCCGTCGACCACGGCGTCGCGCAGCCCGTCGACGTCGTACGCGACGGTCGGCACGCCGAGCGCCGCCGCCTCCATGACGCTGAGGCCCCAGCCCTCGCCGCGGGAGGCGCTGAGGTGCAGGCGGGCGCGGGCGACGAGCGCGTTCTTGTCCTCCTCCGGCAGGTAACCGTGCAGGACGACCAGATCGGAGAGGCCGCGCGCGGCGATCCGGGCCCGCAGCCGGGCCTCTTCGGGCCCGCGCCCGATGACGTGGATCCGGACGCGGAGGCGTTCGGCGACGTCGAGGATCCGGTCGACGCGCTTGTGCGGGACGAGCCTGCTCACGCACACCAGCTCCGGCTCGCCGTTCGCGGGCTCCGGGATCGTCCCCGGCGGCGTGACGCCGTTCGGGACGATGTGGATGGGGCCGGTCCAGGCGAGGCGTTCCCGCATGGCGGTCACCGTCGACGCGGACACCGCGACGCAGGCATGCCGCCGGTACGTCCACCGGGCCACCGGCCCTTCGAGGAACCTACCGACCCGCGCCAGCCACGCCGGGAAGTAGACGCCGAACTGCTCGTCGTGCACGTGGTGGACGACGCACAGCACCGGCACGCGGCGCGGCAGCACCCACGGGGTGAAGAAGGGGATGCCGTTCTGGCAGTCGAGCACGGCGTCGAACGCCCGCCGGTGCCACAGCATCCAGGCCAGCACCCGCGGATAGACGCCGAACCGGCCGCCCAGGCGCACGACCTCGACGTCATCGACGCGCTCGCGCCGGACCTGTCCGGGCGCCCGCCCCGTGACGAAGCACACCCGCGTCCCGCGCGCGGTGAACCACCGCGCCATCTCCCAGGCGTAGCGCTCCGCCCCGCCGGCCTCCGGGTGCCAGGGGTCGCGCCAGTTCACGATCGCGAGCGTACGCAGTTCGCGCCCGGCGGTCATCTGCGCCCCCGCTCAGGTCCGCTCATCCCGCTCCGAGCTCGTCGGCGACGGCGCGGGGGCGCCGTGCCGCCGTGAGGTGCCGGGCGTCGGCGTGGATGCGGGCCAGGTCACGCAGGCAGCCGGCCGCGTGCCGCCGCACGGAGAACGTCGATCCCGGGACGTCGCGCCACACCACGGGGATCTCCACGGGCTCGGCGCCCCGGCGCCGGCAGTGCAGCAGCAGCTCCACGTCGAAGGAGAAGCCGGGCGTGCGCAGGTCGGCGGCGGCGGCCCGGGCCAGCGGGCCGGTGAAGAACTTGAACCCGCACTGGGTGTCGGCGACGCCTCCGGTGAGGTCGCGGACGAGGCGGTTGAAGGCGAGGGCGCCGACGCGGCGCAGGGGGTGCCCGTACACCTCGACGGTCGAGCCGGGGTGCCGCCGCGAGCCGATGACGACCTGGTGTCCCGCCCGCAGGAGGGCCAGCGCCCGGTCGAGGGCGGCCAGGCCGGTGGCCATGTCCGCGTCGCAGAACCCGACGTACGGGGCGGTGGTGGCCAGCAGCCCGGCCCGGACCGCCGCGCCCTTGCCGGGCACCGGGCAGTGGAGGAGCCGCACGGGCACCGGCCCGGACCAGGTGGCGGCGATCAGCGCGGTGGCGTCAGTGCTGGCGTTGTCCACCACGACGATCGAAGCGCACATCGGCAGTCCGGCCAGCTTCGCGGACAGCCGTTCCAGGCCGTACGGGAGCCGCCCCGCCTCGTTGCGCGCGGGGATGACGACGTCCAGCGCGGGGGCGGGCGGGCACTCCGGGTGCACGGTTCACCGGGTGCCGTAGTTGTACAGCGGCTTGACGACCGGGTCCTGCTGGGAGGTCGTGATGACGCGCACGACGCCGAACGAGGTGAGGAGGGCCAGCACGATTCCGGCCAGCATGGCGACGGCGATCCGCATCATGGCTCCTTCGACGACAGTGCGAAGAGGCTACCGACCGGTAGCCTGATTGACCAGACAAGTGCCGCAAAAGTAGTGAACCACGCTATTGCAATAGGCCATTGCGAAATCGGCGTCTCTCTGCTCCGGGTGGCACCGGGGATGCGATAGAGGACGAGGTCCGGTCCTGCGACGACGCGCTCCGCGCCGGGCAGGCGTCCCGCCCAGGCCGCGAACTCCTCCGGCGCGTCCACGGCGACGTACCGGACGCCGCGGGCGCGCAACGCGCCGGTGAGCGGCGCGCCGGAGCGGACGAGAGGGTCGAGCGCCCGTGCTCTCGGGTCCTCCACCGCCATCCGGAGGTCCCGGCGCCCGCCCGTCCCGACCCGTACGGCGTCGTTCAGGATCACCCGCCCGGGCAGGAGACGGGGCAGCGGATCGAGGACCCGGCGCCCGCCGTTCCAGGCGTAGGTCCGGTACGCCTCCCACGGCAGGACCAGCACGTCACCGGGCTCGGCCGTCACGACGGCACGCGCCCGCGACCAGTCCGCCGGATAACGCACCGCCGCGAGCCGGCCGCCCGCGCCCCACGCCAGGCCGGGCAGCAGCGCCACCGGGACCAGGAGGGCCAGGGCCGCGAGCTCCGGGCGCCTTCCCGCGACGCGGTCGACGACCAGGCCGGCCCCGACCGCGACGACGACGGCGAGCGGCGCGACGTACTGCTGGCCGTCCCGCAGCACCGCGAACCCCGGCCACAGCCCGATCGCCCACCGCAACAGGCCGGGCATGACCGCCCCGAGGGAGGCGAGGACCAGACCGGCGAGCGCGGCGACGCCCAGCCCCCCGGTCCCGGCCGCCCGCCCCCGGCACGCGTACGCGACCAGGGCGAGCAGGACCACGCACAACCAGGGCACGGCGGTGACGGCGGCGCCGTACCCGGGCGGCACGGTCTCGGCGTTCCAGCCGCCGCCGAGCAGCAGCAGGCTGCCGAGCGCGCCGAACGGCGTGTCCGCGCGGGCGGCGAACGCCGCCACCCCGGCCGGGTCCGCCGGGACCCCGGAGAACCGGGCGACGGACGGCACGAGCCACGGCAGGCTCATCACGAGCAGCGCCCCGAGCGACCACGGCAGGCGTTTTACCCCCGACCGACCGACCCCGACCGACCTCCCGGCGGGGCGCGGGCGGTGCAGGCCGATCACGAGGACGACGAGCCCGGACACGGCCATCGCGGCGAACCCGCCGATCGCCGCCGGCACCAGCGCGAGGACCAGCCGCCGGGGCTCCCCGCGCGCGGCGGCCCGCACGACCCAGGGCAGCGCGGCGTACCCGAGGAGCAGCGCCCACTGGCCGAGCAGCAGCCGTTCGGCGACGAAGGGGTTCCAGGCGTAGACGACGCCTCCGGCCAGCCGGGCCGTGAGCCGCTCGGAGGGGACGAGCGCGGCGGCGGACGCGCAGGCGATCACGAGGATCGCCAGCAGGATCGTCTTCTGCACGAGATCCGCGGGCGCGACCTGGGCCAGCGTCGTCACCACCGCGTCGCTCGGCACGTGCCGGGGCAGCATCCCGGCCAGCCCGAACGTCTCCCGGTCGAACACCGGATGCGGCACGAACACCATGTCGTACGCGAGCGTGAACCCCGGGGCCAGCGCGGGGCCGAGCGCGAGCAGCCCCAGGACCAGCCCCGTCCCGGCGGCGACGACGGAGCCGCGGGTCACGCGCTATCGCCCTGGTTCGGGGTCCCGGGGCAGCCCGAGGAGGCGTTCGGCGATCACGTTGAGGTTGACCTCGGTGGTGCCCCCGCCGATGGTCATCGCGCGGGAGGCCAGCAGCAGCCTGGTCCACTCCGCGCGCGGGCCCGCGCCGGGCGGGCCGATCAGCGCGCCCTCGGCGTCCAGCAGCCCGAAGCCGTACTCGGTGACCCGCTGGCCGTGCTCCATGCCGACGAGCTTGCTGACGTTCGCGGTGGCGCCGGCGTCCACGCCGGACAGCCGCTTGAGCGTGGCGCGCAGGCCGAGCAGCGCGAACACGTGCGCGTCGGCGACCAGCCCGCCCACCCCGTCGCGGACGACCGGGTCGCCGGTGAGACCGAGGTCGCGGACCAGGTCCAGCAGCCGGGGCACGTCCGCGCCGAGCTGCCAGCCGGTCGACAGGTTCACGCGTTCGGCGGTGAGCGTGACCCGCGCCACCTTCCAGCCCGCGTTCACCGGGCCGACCACGAGGGAGTCGGGCACGAAGACCTCGTCGAGGAACACCTCGTTGAAGACCTCCGCGCCGGTGAGATCCCTCAGCGGCCGCACCTCGACGCCGGGTGCGGCCATGTCGACCAGGAAGTAGGTGATGCCCTCGCGCTTGGGCGCGTCCGGGTCGGTGCGGGCGAGGCAGATCCCCCACCGGGCGTGCTGGGCGAGCGAGGTCCAGATCTTCTGCCCGGAGATGAGCCACCCGCTCTGTGTCCCACCCCCGTGGCTTCGCCCCGCCACCCCCCGTGTCTCACCCCCGTGGCTTCGCCCCGCCACCCCCTCCGTCCTCTCGGCGCGGGTGCGCAGGCCGGCCAGGTCCGAGCCCGCGCCCGGCTCGCTGAACAGCTGGCACCACACGATCTCGCCGCGCAGCGTCGCGGGCAGGAAGCGCTCCTGCTGCTCCGGCGTGCCGTACGCGGCCAGCGACGGCGCGACCCACGCGCCGATGCCGAGCCAGGGGCCCTCGATCGCGGCGGCCCGCAGCTCCCGGTGAATGACGACCTGTTCGAGGGGTGAGGCGTCCCGGCCCCACGGCCGGGGCAGGTGCGGCTGCACCCAGCCGGCGGCGGCCAGCTCCCTGATCCGCTCGCGACCGTCGAGCGCGGCCAGCTCGGCGACGCGCTCCCGGATCTCCCGCCGCAGCGGCTCGGCCTCGGGCGGCAGGTCCAGGTCGCGCTCCCGCGTCTCCCCGGCGAGGGCGAGCCCGGCGACGGACGCCCGGTGGTCCGCCGCGCGGCCCAGCACCGCCCGCAGCGTCAGCGCGCGCCGGTAGTACAGGTGGGCGTCGTGTTCGAAGGTGTACCCGATGCCGCCGTGCACCTGGATGCAGTCCTGCGCGCAGCGCACGGCCGCGTCGGGGGCGACGACGGCCGCGACGCCGGTGGCGTACGGGACCTGGTCCCCGGCGGTGACGGCCTGGGCGGCGTCCCAGATGGCGGCGCGGGCCCTCTCCAGCTCGATCAGCATCCGGGCGCACCGGTGCTTGACGCCCTGGAACTGCCCGATCGGCCGCCCGAACTGCTCGCGGGTCCGCGCGTACGACGCCGCCGTCTCGACCGCCCACGCGGCCACCCCGCACGCCTCGGCCCCGAGGATGACCGCCGCGAGGGCCCGTACGTCGCGCGCGGTGAGCCCGGTCAGCACGCGGCCGGCCGGCACGACCGCGTCGTGTGACGCGACGCGCGCCGCCCCGCGTACCGCGTCCAGGGCGTCCGGCGCCTCCGTGTCGAACTCCCGGCGGCGCAGGACGACCCACGTCTCGCCGTCGTCGAGGGTCACCGGCGCAACGAGGACGTCGGCCGCCGGGCCGCCGAGGACCGGCTCCGCACCGCCGCCCACGACCAGGCCGTCGTCCGTCCGCCGCCCGGTCAGCCCGGCGGCGAGGCACACCGCACCGGTCAGGGAGCCCTCGGCGAGGCCGGGCAGCAGCTCCCGATGGGCCGCAGGCGCGTCGGCGGCGGCGATGACCGCGCTGGCCAGCACGGTCGGGACGTACGGCCACGGGACCAGCGCCCGGCCCATCTCCTCGACGGCCACCGCGAGCTCCAGGACCGAGAAGCCCTGCCCGCCGTGCTCCTCCGGCACGTGCAGCCCGAGCAGCCCCTGTCCGGCGAGCTCCGTCCAGTACGCGGCCCCGGCCTGCTTTCCGCCCCCGTGGCTTCGCCCCACCGCCCCCGCCGCCTCGTCCGCGACGGCGTCCCGGACCACCGCCCGGGGCGCGTGTCGCTCGGCGAAGCGGCGCACGCTCGCGGCCAGCTCCTCGTGCTCCTCGGTCAGCCCGATTCCCATCGGACGCTCCCCGTACCGCTACTTGCCCGGCTCCGGGTCGCGCGGCAGGCCGAGCATGCGTTCGGCGATGACGTTGAGCTGCACCTCGGTGGTGCCGCCGTAGATGGTCATCGAGCGGCTGAACAGCATGTACCGGGCCCAGATACCGGTCGCCTGGCCGGGCTCCTCCTCGACCGCCACGGCGCCCTGCGACTCCCAGATGAAGTCCGCGACCTCCTGGTTGAACTGCACGCCGAGCAGCTTGCGGACGCTCGCCTCGGCGCCCGGCTCGTGCCCGGAGATCTGCTTGAGGGTGAGGCGCAGGCCGAGCAGGTCGATGGCCTGGCCCTCGCAGAGCAGCCGGCCGAGCTCGATCAGGGTGGGCGGGGTGATGAGGTCCTTGCCCTGGAAGGAGTTCAGGAGCTCCCGCGTGCCGGCGCCGAGGCCCTGCCCGCTGGACAGCTGCACGCGCTCGTTGCTGAGGGTGTTGCGGGCGACCTTCCAGCCCTGGCCGACCTCGCCGACGACCTGGTCGTCGGGCACGAACACGCCGTCGAGGAACACCTCGTTGAACATCGCGTCGCCGGTCAGCTCGCGCAGCGGCCGCACGTCGACGCCCTCGGCCTTCATGTCGACCAGGAAGTAGGTGATGCCGTCGTGCTTGCGCGGCTCGACGGAGGTGCGGGCGACGCAGATCGCCCACTTGGCGTGCTGGGCCAGGGACGTCCAGATCTTCTGGCCGGTGAGCCGCCAGCCGCCCTCGACCCGCTCGGCCCGCATCTGCAGCGAGGCCAGGTCGGAGCCCGCGCCGGGCTCGCTGAACAGCTGGCACCACACGATCTCGCCGCGCAGCGTCGGCGCGAGCCACCGCTCCTGCTGCTCCGGCGTGCCGTACGTGACCAGCGAGGGCACGACCCACGCGCCGATGCCGAGCTGCGGTCCCTTCACCTTGGCGGCGCGCAGCTCCTGGAGGATCAGCACCTGCTCCACCGGGGAGGCGGCCTTGCCCCACGGCTCGGGCAGGTGCGGGAACACCCAGCCCTCGTCGCCCATCTTCGCGTTGCGTGCCCCGTCGTCGGTGATCGCGGCGAGCTCCTCGACCTCCGCGCGGATGCGGTTGCGCAGCGGCTCGGTGTCCTCGTCCAGCTCGACCTCGACGGCGCGGCGTACGCCGTCGAGCGCCTGCCGCGCCACCTGGCCGGCCCACTCCTTGCCGGGGCCGAGCAGGACGCGCAGCGTCGAGGCGCGGCGGAGGTACAGGTGGGCCTCGTGCTCCCAGGTGAAGCCGATGCCGCCGAGCACCTGGATGCAGTCGCGGGCGCAGCGCAGCGCCGCGTCCGGCGCGATGACGGCGGCGACGCCCGCCGCGAAGCCGGCCTCCTCGGCGGGGTCGTCGGCGGCGCGGGCGGCGTCCCAGACGGCGGCGCGGGCCTTCTCCAGGTCGATCAGCATCCGGGCGCACTTGTGCTTGACGCCCTGGAACTGCCCGATCGGGCGGCCGAACTGCTCGCGGACCTTGGCGTACTCCGCGGCGGTGGTCACGCACCAGTCGGCGAGACCGGCGGCCTCGGCGCCGAGCAGCAGCGCGGCCAGGTCGCGGACCTCCCGGCCGGTGAGGCCGGTCAGGACGCGGTCGGCCGGAACGGCGACGTCCTCCGCGGACACCCGGGCGACGCGGCGGGTCCGGTCCAGGCTCTTGACGGGTGTGACGGTGAGCCCGGCGGCGTCGAGGGCCACCCACTCCTCGGCGTCGTCGACCGCGACCGGCAGCACGATGACGTCGGCGAGCCCCGCGCCCAGGACCGGCTCGGCGGTGCCGCTGATCGTCAGGCCGTCGTCCGTACGGCGGCCGGTGAGGCCGCTCGTGAGGGACAGGGCGCCGATCAGGGAGCCGTCGGCGAGGCCCGGCAGCAGCTCGGAGTGCGCCTTGCCCGCCTGCCCGGCGCGCAACAGCGCGGCGCTGGCCAGCACGGTCGGCAGGAACGGGCCGGGGACGACGGCGCGGCCGAGGGCCTCCAGGGCGACCGCGAGCTCCAGCAGCCCGGCGCCCTGCCCGCCGTGCTCCTCGGGCACGTGCAGGCCGAGCAGGCCCTGCTCGGCGAGGCCGGCCCAGAAGGACGGACGGCCCTCCTCCTCGGCGTCGAGCGTCGCGCGTACGACGCCGACGGACGCGTACCGCTCCGCCCAGCCGCGCACCGCGTCGGCGAGCGCCTCGTGCTCCTCGGTCAGCCCGATCGCCATGTCCCCACCTCATCCCGCAACGTCCCGTTGCGGCCTACCTTAGATGGCCGCGGACGCCGATTGGAATGGGATTCGGTATGTGACACGGCTCTCGGGGACCGAGGACCGGATCAGGACACCTTGATCGAGTGCATGACGTAGTCGACGTCGGGCCAGAGCTTCTTGGCGGTGTTCGGCACCGACATCAGCACCACGCCGGGGGCCTTCTTGCCCGTGTCGACCACCGCGACCGTGAAGATCTCCCCGGTCGTCTTCACCTTCGACTGGTGGTAGGTCAGGTAGTAGCCGACCAGCCATCCCTTGTGACCGCCGACGGTCAGCGACTGCGAGGCCAGCACCCGCTTCTTGTGCGCGTAGCCGTACATCCGCTTCTCGTAGTAGTCGGCGACCTGGGTCGCGGCGGCGCGCTCGCTGCCCGGCCCGGTGTAGGCGTCCTTGTTCGCACCGCCCAGCTGCGCGCTCAGCAGCCGGCCCCAGCGCTTGGGCTCGGTCACCGCGTACTGCCCGGCGCTGAAGCCGAGCTCGGCCATGGCGCCCTTCTGGGTCTGCATCTGCCAGGGCTTGCCGAGCTTCGGGTACGACAGGCCGGCGTGCGCGTCGGCGATGCGCCCCACCGGCTTGGTGTGGGCGCCCTTGAACTGCGTGAGGGGCTTCTCCGGCTGGGAGTCCGCCGGCTGACCCGTCTTCGGCTTGGACTTCGCCTTCGCCGGGGAGGTCTTCGCGTGACCCGACCCGGCCTCGGCGTGCTTGTCCGAACCGCCGTGCGAACTCAGGAAGTAGGCGCCGCCCGCCGCGAGCAGGCCGACGACGAGCACGCCCAGCCCGGCCAGCAGCGGCCGCTTCGACCGGCCCTCGTCCTCGAAGCCGTCGCTCGGCGGAGCCGTCAGTCCCCCGTGGCCGTCGCCGCCCTCCTGCTCGCGCATCCACTCCGGCAGCCGCAGGTTGCCGCTGCTCGGCTTGCCGGGCTGCACCGGGCCGGTCGGGCCGAGCGGCTTATTCCACAGCGCCGGGTCGTCGTCGTGGGAGAAGAAGTCGTTCTCGGCGGCCTGGTCCTCGGCCGGCACCGGCCCGCCCGCGGGAGGCATGCCTCCCGGCGCACCGGCGAACGCCCCCGGACCGCCGTACGGCTGCGGCGGCACCGCCCCGCCGTAAGGCCCGGTCGGGCCCGGATCGCCGTACGGCCCGGACGGGGCCGCGTCGCCATAAGGCTGCGGCCGGTCCGCGTCACCGTACGGGCGGGGCGGAGCCGCGTCGCCGTACGCCTGGGGACCACCCTGCGCCTCCGGACCGGCGACGCCGTCCACCGGACCGAGCAGGGACTCGAAGGAGTAGGGCTCGGACGCCGGCCCCGGGCTCACGGCCGGCGCATCGGATCCGGTGTCGGCCTCCCGCGCCGGGTGGGCGGCCCCGTAACCGAACGACGGGTCCGCCACCTCGTACCCGTAGGCCGCGTCCCGCGCGTCGTACGGCGCGACGTTGGGGGCCTCGGACTCGAAGGACTGCGTCGAGCCGGTGAACTCGGGCTCGGCCGCGCCGGAGAACGTCTCCGCCGTCCCACGGCCGAACGACGGGGTGTCCTCCTCCGGGACCGGCACGGACGGGAACGCCGTGGTCCGCTCGGACGAGATCTCCGGCTCGGCCGGCGGCTCGGTGCCGAACGACCCCGCGGCCGGGAACGAACCGCTCGTCTCGGCGGACGACCCGTGCGTCGACGCGGACGACCCGGCTCCGTACTCACCGGCCGCGCCGTTGCCGTACTCGGCCGCCGAACCGTTGCCGTACTCGCCGGCCGCACGGTTGCCGTACCCACCGGAGGGGCCGGCCCCGTATTCACCGGCCGCGCCGTTGCCGTACTCGGCGGGTGCGCCGAAGCCGTCGTAACCGGCGGGCGCGCCGGGCCCGGCGGAGCCGCCGGCGGAACCGGCTCCCGGATCGGCGGGCTCGAACGGGGCGCGCTCCCGGCGCATCGCCTTCGGGGCCTGCTCCGGCGCCGAGACGGCGGGGAACCCGCCCGTCGGCGCGTCGTCGTCACTGGACCAGGAACCGGACCGGCCGTTCGCAGGCGGGCCACCCGACGCCGCGGAGTCCTGTCCGCTGACTTCGGGAAGCGGGCCTGTCGGCTCATCCGGTTCGGAGTACGGGCCGCTGTGGCTGTTCGCCGGACGCCACTGCCCGGCGCTCCCCTGATCAGACATGCCGCACAGGTTACGTGAAGATCAACATTTCTCGCTTCGGACACTAATTACGCTCAGGCCACAGCTTGTTAGCCGCGGCATGGCGGCGGCGTGACGTCCGTCTCAGGCCGGAGTGCCGGCAATAGCGCCCTGATCTGGCGGAATCCCCGGTCCCACAAGCCTTTCGCGCGCCAGCAGCGTACCGCCGGCGACAGCACCGGGCATCGCCAACACGGAACCGAGCGGAATGAGGAAGGTCACGAATACGGAAACTCCAAAACCCAGAGACAGCCCCCGATGGCGGCGCAGGAGGGCGAACCGCTCGCGCCGCCGTACGCCGCGCCGCTCCAGTGCGATCGACGTCAGCTCGAACGTCAGGAAGTAGCCCGACACGAACGCGGCGATGACCGGGACGACCGTCTGGCCGACGGCCGGAAGAAGGCCCAGGACGAAGAACAGCACGGCGAACAGCGTGGTCACCGCCCCGACGACGATCCCGTCGGCGATCGCCCGCGTGAGTTGCCGCAGGAGCGGGACCCGGACCTCCGGCGGATGGCCGCCCTCGCTCTCCTCCACCCTCCCGGACAGGCTCTCGTAGAAGGGATCGCCGACGATCAGGGTCACCGCGGTGAACGTGACGATCGCGATCATGACCGCGGCCCCGAACAGGAGGACGGCGATCAGCCCGCGCGTGGCATCCCGGGCGCCCTTCGACCAGTGATCGGCGAACGGGCTCATCGCCTTCGCCAGGTCCCAGTCGTAATTGGCCAGGAACACGAGGGCGACAACGTAGACCGCGAGGACGATCAGAGCCGGAATCAGGCCGAACAGCCACTGCCGCGGCCGCCGCGCGACCCATGCCATGCCCCGCAGGAAATACCGGACGCCAATGATCGAATCTCGCACGCGCCCACATTAGAGCTCGAACAGGGTCTGAGGCTCTGATCTCCCGGCACGGGCCCGGTGGAACCGCTCGCGGCCCTCGTCGAGACCGATCACGGGATCCGGGTAGTCCAGGCGCCGGCGGACCTCCGCGGGCAGTAGCCACGGGCGGTGAACGGCGGCCCCCTCGACCCCCGCGAGCTCCGGTACCCACCGGCGCACGTAGTCACCGCGCCCGTCGAACCGCCGGGCCTGTACGAGCGGGTCGATCACCTGGTTGGGCCGGGTGCTGGCGCCCGTTCCGGCCACCCACTGCCAGTTCAGCTGGTTGTTCGCGATGTCCCCGTCGACCAGGAGGTCGAGGAAGTGCCGTGCCCCCACCCGCCAGTCGACATAGAGGATCTTGGTCAGGAAGCTCGCGGTGACCAGCCGTCCGCGATTGTGCATCCAGCCTTCCCGCGCCATCTGCCGCATCGCGGCGTCGACGAGGGGATATCCGGTACGTCCCTCCCGCCAGGCCGCGACGAGCGCCTCGTCGGCCCGCCAGCGGTCGTTCCGGGGCCGGTAGTCCTCGCGCGCCGCCTCCGGCCGATCCGCGAGCAGCTGCCGGTTGAAATCCCGCCAGGCCAGCTGCCGCACGAACGCCTCGGCGCCGGGGCCGCCCACCGCGGTGGCAAGGCGCGTCAGCTCGACGGCGGACAGGCATCCGAAGTGGAGGTACGGCGACAGCCGGGACGTGGCGTCCCCGGCGAGATCGTCGTGGCGGTCGGCGTACCGCGTGATCGGCCCGCCCAGCCAGGCGGCCGCACGCCGCCGCCCCTCGTCCTCGCCGCCTCGCGGCAGTACGGGCGACGGATCGCCGTCGGCGAGCTCCGCGCCCGACGGCAGGCGCTCGGACCGTACGGCCGGGACCGGCACCGTGCCCGGAGCGGCCAGCGGCTCCCGTACGGGGACGTCGCCCCACTTCCGGTAGTAGGGGGTGAAGACCGCGAAGTGCCCGCGGGACCCCGGAGTGAGCGCGCCCGGCGGAACCACGAAGGTCACGGAGTCATGCACGCACAGCCGCCGGCGGGAGTCCTCCAGCATCCGTCTCAGCCGCGCCTCGCGCCGCTGCGCGAACGCGCTGACGTCCCGCGCCAGGTGCACCTCACCGGCCCCGGTCTCCTCGGCGATCCGGGCGACCTCGTCGACGACGTCCCCACGGCGCACGACGAGACGACCACCCCGGCCACGCAGCGCGCCGTCCAGATCCGCGAGACAGTCGGCCAGAAAGGCCGCCCGATTAGGTACGGCGAAGCCGGCCTCCCGCACCCCGTCGTCGACGACGAACAGCGGCACCACCTGATCCGCCGCCCTCAGCGCCGCGCGCAACACCGGATTGTCGTGAACCCGCAGGTCACCCGTGAACAGACAGATCGCAACCGACATCACCCAAGGCCATGCCCACCCCCACGGACCGAACACCCCCGACCCGCAGCGACCAGCCAACGACCACCGTCAGGGGGGCGTAGGAGGCGAAGCCCCCACAGAGGGGGGCGTAGGGCGCAGCCCCCATCGGAAGCAATGACAGCCAACGACCACCGTCAGCGGGGGTGTTGGGGGCGAAGCCCCCACAGGGG
>NZ_JAMXMV010000023.1 GCF_024055715.1 Actinoallomurus soli | reverse complement strand
GGGGCCCGGCCCCCCACGTCTCTCGCGCGAACGGCGCCGGCGCGGGCCGGAGCGGTCCGCGCCCGTGCGCTCAGTCGCCTCCGTGCCAGGTCATCTCGGCGCCGAGGTGGCCGGTCCGTACGACCCAGATCGCCGAGACGACGGCGGCCACGACGGCGAGGGCGGCCACCACGGTGCCGAGCGCCGGGCCGGCGAGGAAGCCCTCCGTCGTGTACGCGCGGTACCGCGCGAGGATGACGAGGACGACCAGGAGGAGCACGAGGGCGACGACGAGCAGGCGCAGCTGCCCGCCCAGCTCGGCGTGCCGTTCGAGCAGGTTCCCCTCCCCGCCGCCGCCCCGGCGCGGACGACCTCCGCCGGGGCCGTCCGGGCCGCCGGCGCGGCCGATCGCCTTCATCCGCTGCACACGCTCGTCGCGCAGCTTCTCGCCGGCGCCGGCGGTGAGGATGGTCGCCGCCATCGTCACGATGCCGAAGACGTCCGCCGCCAGGCCGTACCGCACCCGCCAGACGGGGCGTACCGCCAGGGCGATGACGACGCCCGCCAGGATGGGGACGAGCACCACCGGGACGTGCAGGAACAGCGCGTGGGCGGGCAGGCCGAAGAGCTTGGACAGCTCGAACGGGGCCACCGCGGCGGCGACCACGAAGGTCGCCGCCAGGAGGAGGATCGAGGGGTCCGAGGGGAAGAACCGCCGTGCGGGCGGCTTTGCCGGGGTGTCGGATTCGGTCAGGGCCGTAGTCATGGACCCAGAAGCTATGAGAGGCGGCCCCGCGATGGCTGAGAGAAGGCTATGAATCCCCTCTGAACGCGCACCGGTCGCGCTCGATCACTCACCCCATGTGTCGCGTCTGCGGCGCAGCGTGGCGATCATGGCGCTACCGTGTCCTGGTCGTGAAATCGCGGTGAACGCCGCGGGGTGCTGGAAGGGCGGGACGTGGCGGGTCGGATGAAGTTCATCGGAGGGGTGCTCCTGCTGGTCGTCCTGGCGGTGCTGGGCCTGGCCGCCAAGACCACCGCGCTGACCGACGCGGACCTCCGCCTCGACGAGCATCTCGTCGCCCTGCGGACCCCGGTCCTGACCGACGTCGCCAAGGCCGCGACGCTGGTCGCGCAGGCCGCGGTCGGCGCCGTGATCGCGGTCGTCGTTCCGGTGATCCTGTGGCTCCTGCGGCGCCGCCGTGACGCGCTGCTGACCGCCTGCCTGATGATCGGCGCGCTCGCGATCGCGTACGTGGTGAAGACCCTGGTCGCCGAGCACCGGCCGCCGCGGCGGCTGTGGGTGATCCCGCCGGACAACGCGATGAGCTTCCCGAGCGGGCACGCCACCGTCGCCGCCGGGGTCGCCCTCATCCTCGGCCTGCTCGTACGCGGACGCCTGCGGCCGCTCGCGACCACCGTCGGAGTGCTGTTCGCGGGCGTCGTGGCGTTCGCCCGCATGTACCTCGGCGTGCACTACCTGCTCGACGTGGTGGGCGGCTGCCTCGCCGCGGTGAGCGCCGCGCTCCTGGTCTCGGGGTTCCTCGACCTGCCGCGCATCCGCAGCGGGTTGGAGGACGTGGGCACTCCCGCCGCCGGCCGGCACCATGCCGGTCGCTCGCCTCGCGTGCCCACCGACCGACCTGGGTAAGGGGTCCGGCATGTGGCTACAAAGGGTGCGGAGGTGGACGTACCGTCGGTTCAGCCCGGATGGGCGTCTCGGCCTGAGACTGACGCTGGCCTGTGCCGCCGTCCTCCTCGTCGCCGTGCCGTTCGTCGTCCTGCTGGCGCTGGTCAACGCGCACTGGGCGCCGTTGCGGCATCTCGACGACACCGCGACGCTCCACACCCACGGCTTCGTCCTTCGGCACCGGGCGCTCGTCGGCCCGCTGCGGGCGACCGCGTACGTCTTCCACCCGTGGGTGTTCCGGATCGTCCTCCTCGCGCTGGCGGCCTGGCTCCTCTACCGGGGCGCGCGGCGGCTCGCCGCCTGGGCGACCACGAACGTGCTGGTGGCCGGGGTGGTGAGCGGGACGCTCAAGGCCGCGGTCGGCCGGACCCGCCCGGTGCTGCCCAGCCCGATCGCGCACGCGGGCGGCGGGTCGTTCCCCTCGGGACACGCGCTGATGACGGTCGTGGGCACCGCAACGCTCGTGCTGGTGTTCCTTCCGCTCCTGCGGCGTGCGTGGCGCGCGGTGGCCTGGGTCGCGGCCGCCGTGCTCAGCGTGGCGTCCGGGCTGTTCCGCGTGCTGCTGGGCGTGCACTACCTCAGCGACGTCCTCGGCGGGTGGATCCTCGGCGTCGCCATCGTCCTGGCCACCACCGCGGCGTTCGAGACCTGGCGGCGCGGCGAGGGCCGGCGCCCGGCGGACCCGATCCGCGAGGGCGCCGAGCCCGAGGCGGAACCGCGGATCACCGGCGACGACCACGCCACCCCCGCCTGACCGCGCCGCGCATCGCGTGCTCACGCCGCTTCTCGCGTGACCTCGGCGCCCCCGCGCTTCTCGCCCGACCTCGGCGTGCTCGCCGCTTGTTTTTCCGGCTGCTGACGGTGCCGTGACCATGATCGGCCGCCTCACCCGGCGGACGCGCGACAGCATGGGAGGCCGACACGTCGGTCCCGCACGCCGTCCGTACGGCTCAGGTCCCGGGAGGTCGGCCGCCCATGTGGCCGAGAACGCGAACTCATCGTCGGCGGCGCGCGGTCGCGTCGGTGACCACCGTGGCCATGCTGGCGTGGGCCGCGCCGGGGGCGGCGCTCGCCGCGTCGCCGCCGCGAGTACGGCCGATGCCGGTTCCGCCGGTCCGGCTGCACGGCATCATCGCGATCTCCGCCGGCGGTGACTTCGCATTGGCGCTGCGTACGGACGGCACGGTCGTCGGCTGGGGTGCCGACCAGTTCGGCCAGTCGAGCTCCCCACGCCGGCTGAAGGGGATCACCGCGATCTCGGCGGGCAGTGACTTCGGCATCGCGCTGCGCACCGACGGCACGGTCGTGGGCTGGGGGAACAACGAGTTCGGCAAGGCGACCCCGCCGCGCTGGCTGACCGGCGTCCGGGCGATCTCCGCCGGCTCCACCTGGGCCCTGGCGGTGCGCTGGGACGGCTCGGTCGTCGGCTGGGGCGCCGATGACTTCCGCGAGGCCGAGCTGACCCGTCGGCTCTCCGGAATCATCCTGGCATCGGCCAGCGACAGCTTCGGCATCGCGCTGCGCTCCGATGGAACGGTGGTGGGCTGGGGCAACGACGAGTTCCGCAAGGCCAGCCCCCCGCGCTGGCTGTCCGGGGTACGGGACCTGTCCACGGGCGGCGTCTTCTCCCTGGCACTCCGGTGGGACGGCAGGCTCTTCGCCTGGGGCGCGGACACGTTCCGCGTGGTCAGCATCGCCAACCGGATCTCCGCGCTGCGGCAGGTCTCCGGTGGCGGTGACTTCGTCGTCGCGCTTCGATGGGACGGCACCGTGCTCGCCTGGGGGCGGGACGAGTTCGGCCAGTCGAGCCCGCCTCCCTGGCTGCGCGGCATCATCCAGATCTCCGCGGGCAACGACTTCGCGTTGGCACTGCGGACTGACGGTGTCGTCATCGAGTGGGGCAACATCGGCGGACCGCCCGCGGCCGGCACGGCGGGCGCGGGCGGTGGGACGGCGGGTGGTGCGGGCGGTGGTGCAGGAGGAGGAGGCGGCGGCTGATGACGGGCGTTGACCATGATCGCGTCGGGCCCTAGCCTTTTCGCGCTATCCAGGAGGGCGCGGTGGGCTGGGACCGGACTGAAGTCGACGGAATACCCGCTTTTTGGACGGCCGGCGATGGCGACCTCACGGCCCACCTCATCTTCCGGGTCGGAATGGCCGACGAACAGCTGGCCGTTCGGGGCATCACCCATCTGATCGAGCATCTCGCGCTGTTCGCGGTCAACGACCGGCCCCATTCCACCAACGGCCAGGTGGACGCGGCCACCACGACGTTCGTCACGAGAGGCGATCCCCAGGAGGTCGCCGAGTTCCTCGCCGGAGTGTGCCGGGCCCTGGGCTCGCTGCCCTTCGACCGGCTGCCGATCGAGAACCACGTCCTCCGCGCCGAGGCGAGCAGCAGAGCCCCCGTCCTGGTCGAACCGCTCCTCGTCTGGCGGTACGGCGCGGCGACCTACGGCGCGCCCGCCTACGAGGAGTTCGGCGTGGGCGGGCACACACCGGACCAGATCGCCGCGTGGGCGCGGCGGTGGTTCACCCGTGACAACGCGGTGCTGGTGTTCACCGGCGGCCCCCCACCGGAATCCCTGCGTCTGGACCTGCCCGCCGGCGAGCGGATTCCGCCGCCGCCCCCGTCATCCGCGCTGCCCACCACGCCCGCGTACTTCTGCGAACCCGAGCAGAAATTCGTCGCGGCCCACGCCGTGGTGGGCCGGTCGGTGGCGGCTCAGGCGTACGCGATGCTGCTCGGCCGGCGACTGCAGAAAAAACTGCGCCGGGAACTCGGAATCAGCTACAGCCCGGACGCGTCGTACGACGTGCGCGACGCGGACGTCGCCCATGTCATGGCGTTCGCCGACGGCCTGCCGGAGAAGCACGCCGAATTGGTGTCCGCCTTCGTCTTCCATTTCCGGCTCACCGCGGAGGAGGCCGCGTCCGGCGAGGAGATCACGGACATCGTGCACCGGCTCCGTACGGCCTATCGCGACTCACCGTCGGGCGGGGCCTACGGCAACGCGTTGCGCGAACTGTTCGGGCTGGAGCCGATCAGCGAGGCCGACCATGAGGCGAACTTGGACGCCGTCGACCCCGAGGCCGTCCTGAAGGTGGGCGCCGAGGCGTTCCAGTCGGCTCTGCTGATGGCGCCGGGCCGGGAGCTTCCGGGAGCCAGGTTCCATCCGGCGCCGTGGGGATCGGACGACGTGGTCGACGGGCGGGTCCTCCGCAGCGCCGACGCGCCGGTCGACACCGAGCGCCTCATCGTCGGCCCGGATGGGGTCAGCCGGGTGCAGGGCTCGCGTCGCGTCACGGTCCGGTTCTCCGAGTGCGAGGCGATGCTCGCCTGGCCGGACGGCGGGCGGCGGCTGATCGGCCGCGACGGCTTCTCCCTGACGGTCGAGCCGACGCTCTGGGCGGGCGGGTCCTCCCTTGCCGCCCTCCTCGACGACGCGGTCCCGGCCGAGCGGATCGTGCCGCGCCCGCAGCGGTCCCCCGACCGCATCCCCAGGCCCACGACGACCCGTTACCAGCGGGTCCGCGCCCGTCTCCTGCGTCCCTGACCGACCGGCGACGGTCCCCTTCCCGCGCCGGGGAAGGGGCCGTGACCCGTCGCGGTCGCTCAGCGCGCGGCCTGGGCGGCGACGCGCTGGATGGCCTGGACGGCGACCTCGGGCTGGTCGAGGTAGATGTAGTGCTCGCTCTTGGTCGCGATGCTGAACTTGCTGCGGGGGGAGAGCGCGAGCCACTTGTGCTCGCCCGCCGTCCAGTCCTGCTCCATGCGCGGGCCGTACTGCGGGAAGGCCGCGAGGTAGGGCTTGCCGTGCTTGATCACCTGGACGGGGATGTTCCCGGCGGAGCGGACCTTGGTGTCGGTGATGACGATCTTCTCGGGGTTCTCGCCCCGGTCCCCCGCGAGGGTCTGCTCGCGCAGCTGGGCCGCCTGGCCCGTGGCGTTCGCGGGAATGTCCCTGGTGATGTCGGCGACCGAGGTCGGGGTGGTGGCGTCCATCAGGACCACGCCCTTGACCCTGTCGCGGTGGTCGGGGGCGTACCTGCCGACGATCATTCCGCCGAGTGAGTGCCCGGCCAGCACGACCGGACGGTGACCGGCGACGTGGTCCAGCACGCCGGTGAGGATCTTTCCGGTGCTGGTGAAGCTCTGCGGGCCGTCCGGCTTGTCGCTGGCGCCTTCGCCGAGGCGGTCGTAGGAGCACACCCGGTCGTCCTTGCTGAGCGTCTTCTGCAGGGCGGCCATCTTGTCCAGCCCGTCGCCGAGTCCGGGCAGCAGGACGATGACCGGCTTGTGCTTGGACAGGGCGCCCGAGCAGGACACGTTCACCGCCTTGCCGTCCACTTGAATCTTCTTCGTCCCGGTGAACGGGTCCTCGGTCCGGTGCGCGGCGAGGGGGCTGCCGGCGGCGGTCGCGTCGGCCTTGCAGCCGGTGAGCCCGATGCCGACGGCGGTGCAGGCCAGGGCGATGACGGCGGAAGTCTTGATCGTGCGCTTCATGGGGTCCTCCGGTGAGCGATTCCGATGCCCGGCGGCCGAAATGTGGTGCCGGGGCGATGTCGAGAACGCTACGGAGCCGGCCACATCGAAGGCGTCACCGTACGGCGGACATTCGCGCGGCCCTTTTGTCCCCCGTACGAGCCACAACGAGTGTCCACGGCGCGGTGACGATTTAGGACCGCTCGAATTCGTAGCGTTCTCGGCGTCACCGCGGCGCTCCGGTCGCGGGTCTCGTACAGGAGTCGTCATGCGTCTGTTGAAGCAGCTCGTGGCCGTCGCGGTGGTCGCCCTCGTCGGCAGTCAGGCCGTGGCCGCGGTCCAGGGGAACGCGTTCCTCACCCTGATCCTCGGTCTCGCGTCGGCCGTGGTCTCGGTGCTGGTGTACGCCTGGGTGGTGCGGTGGTCCGAGCGCCGGGAGCCGGTCGAAGTGGCCAGGACCGGTGCCGTCGCCGCCTTCGGCCGTGGAACGCTCATCGGCGTCGCGATGTTCACGGCCGTCATCCTGAACCTCGTCTTCCTGGGCGACTACCGGACCGACGGCGGGGGCTCGGTGACGGGGGCGCTGGGACTGATCGGCTTCATGGCCGCCGCCGCCGTGACGGAGGAGCTGCTGTTCCGCGGCGTCCTGTTCCGGATCATCGAGGGATGGATCGGCACCTGGATGGCGCTGACGCTGACCGCCCTGCTGTTCGGCATGTCGCACCTGCTCAACAAGGACGCCACCCTGTGGGGCGCGATCGCCATCGCCATCGAGGCCGGCGGCATGCTCGCCGCCGCCTACGCCGCCACCCGCAGCCTGTGGGTGACGATCGGTGTGCACTTCGGCTGGAACTTCGCCGAGTCCGGCATCTTCGGCACCGAGGTCTCCGGCAACGGCGACACGAAGGGGCTGCTGCACGGTGTCACGTCGGGCTCGTCCCTGCTCAGCGGCGGCAAGTTCGGCCCGGAGGCGAGCGTGTACTCGATCGTGTTCGGCGCGCTGCTGACCATCGTCTTCATGTGGCTGGCTCACCGGCGCGGCAACCTGGTCCCTTTCCGGCGCCGTGCCCGGGTCGCCGCGACCGCTACGCTCGCCCAGTGATCGATCTCCGGCGGCTCCCGGACCTGTGGCGGCGGTGTGACGTCACGGTCCGGGATTCCCCGCTCGCGCTGCTGCAGATCCTCCTGACGTATCTGCCGACGTTCCACAATCACGGAACGCAGCTCGGCGGACTGCCGGCCCGTCCCTTCGACGCTCTGACCATCGTCGCGGTCGCCCTCGAGACCCTCCCGCTCGCCGTGCGCCGGCGGTGGCCGGCCGCCTGCCTCATCCTGGTGTCGCTCGGCTTCGTCCTCGACCAGCTCCGCGCCTACCAGACGGTCGCGGCCGCCGGACTGGCGCTCGCGCTGCTGAGCGCGGGCGCCCACCTGGAGCGTCACCGGCGCGTCACCGTGGTCGTCCTCTCCGTGGCGTACGTGCCGCTGGCGGTCGCCCTCGACCGGCTCGGCGGCACCGACGGGCCGAGCGAGTACGTGACGTTCTACCTGGCACTGGTCATCGTCTGGGGCATCGGGTCCTGGCTGCGCGCCACCCGCGCCGCCGAGGCCGAACGCCGCCGCCACGTCGCCGAGGCCACCCGCGCCGCCGAACGCACCCGGATCGCCCGTGAGCTCCACGACGTCGTCACGCACCACGTGACGGCGATGGTCGTCCAGGCCGAGGCGGCGCGCTACCTGACCGCCGCCCCCGATCGGCTCGACGCGACCCTGAGCGCCGTCACCGACACCGGCCGGCGGGCCATCACCGACCTGCGGCACCTGCTCGACCTGCTCAACCCCGACCACGACACCGACGTGAGGACGCCGTCGGCCGGAGACCTCACGACGCTCGTGGAGCAGACGCGCACCGCCGGGCAGCCGGTGGAGTTCACTCAGGAGGGCGAGCCGTCGGAGCCGGCCGGCAGCGCCGAGTTCGTGGCCTACCGGGTCGTGCAGGAGGCACTGACGAACGCCCTCAAGTACGCCCACGGCAGCCGCACCGAGGTCCGCGTGCGCTATGGCGGAAGGGATATCACCGTGGAGGTCTGCACCGACGGTTCCGGCTCGCGGGCCGGCTCTCCCGGCGGGAGCGGCCGGGGCCTGGCCGGGCTCCGCGAACGGGTCGAGGCCCTGGACGGCGAGTTCGACGCGGAGCCGCGGGCGGCCGGCGGCTTCGTCGTGCGGGCGCGCATCCCCGCGGGGAGCCCGTCGTGAGCGCGCCGGTCCGGGTCCTGGTCTGCGACGACCAGGCGCTGATCCGCACGGGATTCTCGACGATCATCGACGCGCAGCCCGACCTCGAGGTGGTGGGCGAGTGCGGGGACGGGCGCGCCGCGGTCGACCTCGCCCGGCGGCTGAACCCGGACATGGTCGTGATGGACGTACGGATGCCGGTGCTCGACGGCATCGAGGCGACCCGCCTGCTCGCCGGGCCCGGCGTGGAGGATCCCATCAAGGTGCTCGTGGTGACGACGTTCAACCTGGACGAGTACGTGTACGAGGCGCTGCGCGCGGGGGCGAGCGGGTTCCTGCTCAAGGACGCCCCGCCGGCGCAGCTGCTGAACGGCATCCGCACCGTCGCGACCGGCGCCGCGTTGCTGGCGCCGGAGGTGACGCGGCAGCTCGTCGGCAGGTACGCCGCGCGGATCCGCCCCTCCGGGGACGGATCGAGCGACGTTCCGCTGACCCCACGGGAACTGGAGGTCCTGCGCCTCATCGCGAACGGCCTGTCCAACAGTGAGATCGCCGCGACCCTGGTGATCAGCCAGGAGACCGTCAAGACGTACGTCTCGCGCATCCTCACCAAGCTCGACCTGCGGGACCGCGTGCAGGCGGTCGTCTACGCCTACCGCAGGGGCCTGGTGACCTGACGCCCCGGCGGATGCGACGGGTGACGACGCCGGCGGATGCGACGGGTGGCGGCCCCCGCCCGTCGTACGGGCGGGGGCCGCCACGGTTAGGAGACCTTCTCCACCGACGGGACGTGGGTCACCTGGTTCCAGGTGAACCGGTACTTCGTGCCGTCCGCCGGGACGCTGAGCTTGAGGTTCTCCCCGCCCGAGGCGCCGCCCGCGCCGTAGTTCTCGGTCCACGAGTCGTTGATCGCGATCTTCCACTCGTAGTCGCCGGCCGGCAGCGTGAAGGTGCCGTGCCACTGGCCGTCGGCCGTGTCGAACGCAAGCCGGGTGGCCGCGCAGGCCGGGTCCCAGTCGCCGCCGCAGCCCGCCTCGCTCTGCAGCGACCCGACGAGCGTCACGTGGTCACGGGCCGGCTTGGGCGCGGCGGTGGTCACGGTGACCGGCGCACCGGTCACCGGCCGCGAGCCGCGCTCGAGGAGGGTGGCGCGATAGCGGACCTGCGTGCCCAGCGGGAGCTTCGACACGTCGTCCGTGACGGTGTACGCCGGGGAGGAGGTGTCCGTGCCCAGGTCCTCCCAGGCCCCGCCGCCCACGCTGCGCTCGAACCGCACCGACTCCGTCGCCCGCTCGGGGCCGACGTCCGCCTGGACGGTGACCGGGTCGATGTTCGTCACGGTCCCGCCGTCCTTCGGGGCGGTCACGGTGACCGCCGGCGCCGGCACGGCCGTCGACCGCTCCCGGCTCCAGCGGGTGTGGCCGGCGTTGTCGAGCACCACCGCGCGGTAGCGCAGCGGGGTGCCGGTCCGGTAGCCGCTCGTGTCGTGGAACACCTGGTACGGGGCGGAGTCGTCGGTGCCGATCGACTGCCACGGGCCGTCGCCGACCTTGACCTGGAACGTGACCTCGTTGAAGGAGGACCCGGCGACGGCCGCGGCGACGTGCATGCGCCCGTGAGACGCCTCCGCCGGCGCGGGCGGGGCGAGCGTGACGGCGGGCGCGGCCTTGGACACGGGGACGCGGCCGTCGGCGAGGTAGACCACCGCGGACAGGGCCGGCACGGTCACCTGCAGCGTCCGGTCGGCCTTGCTGCGCAGCGTCGCCGCGCCGGTGCCGTACACCTTCGTGAACCCGCTGTTCGCCAGGTACGTGGGGACGGCGGCCGACTGCGGCGTGGTGGCGTTGTTCAGCGCGACGACGTACTCCCGCTGCTGCGTCCGGTCCATCCGGGAGAACGCGAAGACGCCCGGCCCGTCCGAGGCGTACCGCACCTGCTCGGCCCCGTTCCGCAGGGCGGGGTGCCGCTTGGTGACCGCCGCGAGGTCGCTGATCGTCCGGTAGAGCGGGTGGTCGGGGTTGAAGTTGTCGACCGCGTGCGTCGAGGTCGTCCCCAGCAGGTCGTCCTGGAGGTACTCCGGCACCTTGCTGGCGAACATCGTCTGCCGGGCGAGCTGGTCCCCGCCCTTGCCCGTGAAGCCCTGCTCGTCGCCGTAGTAGACGACCGGGTTGCCGCGCGAGAAGTACATCAGCTCGTGCGCGAGGCGGTCCCTGGCCAGGAGCTCGGCGTCGCTCGCGCCCGGGTTGTCGCTGGTCAGGAAGTAGCCGATGCGCCCCATGTCGTGGTTGCCGAGGAAGGTCGGCAGCTCGTACACGTTGGAGTCCGCGTCGGTGTACCAGTCGTCGCTGGCAAAGAACCGCGCCAGCGCGGCGTTGCCCTGGCCACGGGACGCGAAGCTGCGGGCGGCGTCCTGGAACGGGAAGTCCAGCACCGCCTGCATCCTGTCGTGCGTCGTGTAGTGCGAGGTGAGGCTCTTGGCCGCGTCGTCGCTGCCGTCGAGCGCCACCTCGCCGAACATGAAGAAGTCCGGCTTGCCGTGCTCCCGCGCGTACTTCACGATGCCCGGCCCGAACGTCTGCCAGAACTCGTCATTGACGTGCTTCATCGTGTCGATGCGGAAGCCGTCGATGCCGAAGTCCCTGATCCACGTCTCGTAGATGTCCATGAACCCGCGGACGACGCGCGGGTTCTCGGTCATCAGGTCGTCGAGCCCGTAGAAGTCGCCGTACTGCGCGTCCTCGCCGGTGAAGGTGGTGTTCCCGCGGTTGTGGTACAGCGTGACGTCGTTGAGCCAGTCCGGCACCTTGAGGTGCTTCTCGCTGGCGTCGAGCACCGGGGTGTACGGGAAGGAGGTGTTCGGGTCGAGCTTCGGGAAGGTCGAGGTGCCCGCGTAGTCCCGGTCGTCGAACGGCTTCCCGTCGGCGGTGCGGTACGGCTTGGCGTCCTTGGACACGTACGCCGTGCGCCCGCCCTCCTTGTAGCCGATGACGTCGGCGGTGTGGTTGGTGATGATGTCGAAGTAGACCTTCATGCCCCGCTGGTGCGCGGCCTTGACCAGCGCGGCCAGGTCGGCGTTCGTGCCGAGGTGCGGGTCGATCTGCGTGAAGTCGGTGATCCAGTAGCCGTGGTACCCGGCGGAGGGACCGTCCTCCAGCTGCACCGCCTTGTTCTTGAAGCTCGGGGTCAGCCAGATCGCGTTGGTCCCGAGCCCCTGGATGTAGTCGAGCTTCGAGGTGATGCCCTTGAGGTCACCGCCGTTGTAGAAGCCCTTGTTCGTGGGGTCGAATCCGCTGACCAGGGGGTCGTTGCCCAGGCCGCCGGTGTCGTTGGCCGGGTCGCCGTTCTTGAAGCGGTCGGCCATCACGAAGTAGAAGTTCTCGTTCGTCACCGGACCGCGGAGCGAGTGCAGCGCGCCGCCCCGGGGACCGGGGGAAACGGGTGCGGCGTTCGCGGGCAGGGCCGTGGACCACGCCGCCACACCGAGTGTGGCCGCGGCGGCGGCGAGGGCGGTTCGTACCGAGTTGCGCATCGTTGCGGGCTCCTGGCTCGGGGGTGCCAAGACCGTAAATCACCGGAACGTCCGGAGGAAAGATCTCACCTGCAGACCAGTCAGCCGCATCTCGCGCTGCCGGACACGCTGAATTCACCCGGGGCTGGAGCTCCGCCGTCCACGAGGCCGAGACGGCCGCTCAGGCGCAGGGCAGAGCGCTCACCCCCGAGGAACGAGCCCTGGCCGGCGACACCGGTGGCAGGCAGGCGGTGTACGGGGCCTTCCAGAACCGCCAGGTGAGGACCTCGGGCCCCGGGTCGCCGCCTTATCCGCAGTTCGTCGGCGAAACGTGGGACACCTATCGGCAGTCGCTGAGGGAGTACGGGTTTCTCTGACACCCTCCGGGCCCGGGGCGGCGTTGCGGGGGCCCGCTCACTGCGTCGCCGTGACGATGCAGCGCCGCAGCTCCTCCACCGCCTCCGGGGCGCCCTCGACCGTCACGCCGCTCGGCTCGCCGGTGGACTCGCGGTTCCAGAGCCGGCGCAGCACGGCCGTCGGCGGACCGCTCACCGTCACGTCGGCCGCCTCATCGCCCTCGCCGTCCTCGACGGTGAACAGCCCCGGCCCCGTCCGTACGCGCCAGGCCGCGCCGTCGGTCCGCACCGTGTACGTCCGGCCCGGCGATCCGGCCAGAATGTCCGTGAAGTAGTCGCTCCACTCGGCGACGCTGTACGCCACGAACACCTTGAGCAGCTCGTCGATGCCGTCGACGGCGAGGTCCGCCGGGACCGGTGCCACCGGCTGCCCGGCCGCGAGCTCGGCGTCGATGCGGTGGACGACCGTCTCCTGCGCCATCCGCCGGGCCCAGAACCCGACGGTCTGGTCCGGGCCGTACCAGGTGCCGGTCGGATCCTCCGGCCGGCGCGCGGCGAACTCCGCACGCAGGTCGGCGTACGTGCGGTCGAGCAGCGCGAGCGGCTCCTCGTCCGCGGAATCCTTCGGCGGCCACTCGTCGGGCTCACCGCCCAGGCGCATGCCGAGGGTCTTGTGCAGGTAGACCTGGCCGACGTGGCGGGCGAGGTCGGCGTTGGTCCAGCCGGGGCAGGTCGGAACCGCCGCCGTCCGGTCGGCCGAGACGACGGCCCGCAGGCGGTCGAAGTCCGACGCGAGACAGGCCAGGAATCGGGAGTTCTCCATGCCGCACAGTCGACCATGTCGGTACGACATCCAGGCCGGTCTTCGGGAGCCGGAGGCGTCGTGGCGGTTCACTCCGGGCGCGGCGTCGCCGTCTGCCGCGCGATGAGGAGCAGGAGCCGGATCACCGCGAGCGCCACCACGGGCAACGCGACGAGGGGCAGCCGCGTCACCAGCGTGAGCCGGGTTCCGCTGAGGTGGCCCAGGGTGCCCAGGGCGTCCCCGGACGCCCGGTCGGTCAGCAGGACCGCCACCGCGGCCACCGAACCGGCGGCACACCCGCCGAACCCGACCCGCGCGTCACGGCTGACGAACCCGCTCAGCACCGCCGCGGCGGCGACGGCCAGCAACGCCATTTCGACGGCCCAGTGCAGCAGCCGGGGCTGCATGACCATCGAACCGGCCGGTGGCGGGTCACCCGGCGAGACGCGCCACGCGTACTCGAACCCGGGCGGATGCGTTCGGCCGCCGATCGACGTACGGACCAGGGGCGGCCGGAGCCGCAACGTGTAACCGGGATATCCGGCGGCCTTCAGCACCGGGCCGACGCTCCCACCGGCGATGTCGAAAACGGGGCGCGGACCGGGCCGGTACGCCCGCACGACCTCCGTACGGGCGAACGTGAAGGCCGAGCCCCGTTCGACGGTCGTCGGCCCGAGGACCTGCCCCCGGAACAGCGCCGCGGCCACCCGCCGGCCCAGGTCCCGCAGCTCGCGGTCCGAGCGCACGCCACCGCCGACCCAGAGATCGGCCCGGCCACTGCCGTCCGCCCGCAGGACGACGGTGACGTGGGCTCCCGGTGCCGGACGCGGCCCCCCGGCTCCGCAACCGACGACGACGAGGAACAGGACCAAGACCGTCCCCGACGCGGCCCACCGTTTCCATCCCATGGCGCCCTCCGCGGCCCGCCCACGGTCCTCAGCATGGCCCGTCCGGGTAGCGGCGAGATCTCGATCCGGCCGCAGCCCGGCAGGACCGCGCCGGTGCCGGTCGGCGGTGGGAGCGGTTCGTGGTGGTGCCGGTCGGTGGTGGGAGCAGTCGGCGGTGGTGCCGGTCGGTGGTGGTGCCGGTTGGTGGTGGGAGCGGTCGGTGGTGGTCTCGGCGGGCGGTGGGAGCGGGCGTTCAGAGCCGCCGGAGGTCCGGGGAGACGAGCAGGGGCCGGGCGAAGCGGCAGATCTCCTCGGCCGCGTCGAACTCCAAGGTGGCCGGCTCGTCCCACTCGGGCGGGGTGGGCGTACCCGGCCAGGTGTGACCGCCGCCGAAGACCGTCCAGGCGACCACCCGTGTTCCGCCGACGCCGCCGTGGACCGTCGTGCGGCTCGACGACTCGGTGGTGTGCGTCTCGCCCGGTCCGGACGGGCACCGGTCGATCGTCCGCCAGTGCTCGGCCGTCTCCCGCAGCGACAGCGTGCGGCCGCGCAGCTCGCCGTTCGGCCCGCGGCGCCGCGAGTGCCCCCCGTCGATCGGGACGATCCGGTCGGCCGTGCCGTGGATCAGCATGGCCGAGACGGCGTGCGTCGGCCGCACGTCCAGTAGGGCGGCGGGCAGCCCGCCCGCGACCGTCGCCAGCACCGCCACCTGGGCGCTCGCCGCCAACGCCAGCCGGTGCCCCATGAACGCGCCGTTGGACATCCCCGCCACCACGACCCGATCGGGAGAGGTGCCGTGGCGTTCGGCCGACCGTTCGATGACCGCGCGGAGGAAGGCGACGTCGTCCACTCCCGCCTGGTCGGCGGCGGTGACGCCCCGGCCGTCCGCCCAGCACCCCCCGATCCCGTCCGGGTAGGCGACCGCCAGGCCCCACTCATCCGCCTGTTCGTCGAACGTGGTCCACTCGCGCATGACGGGACCCCCGGGGTCCGGGCCGTTGCCATGGAGCACGAGTACGAGGGGCGGCTCCCGGCCGTCCACCGTCGCCCGGGGCAATCGGATCGTGAAGTTGCGGTCCCTCCCGCCGATTCTCAGCTCGTCGACGATTTCAGCGTCATCGCCCGCCATGCACGTACTCCCTCGGATCGCGTGGGCCTGCGCGGCCGGACCGCATGGTCCTCCGCGATTCTGCCGGAGGCGGCTCAGCCGAGCGCGGCCGCAGCCGTCTCGCTCCCATCCGACGCGTGCGCTCCCCGGCGGAGGGGCCGATACGCGGAGCAGGCATCGCCCTTTCATGGATTTCAGGGGATTCTTCGAGGTCCGCCCATATGGCCGCCTTCGGTCCATGAAAATCGCGATGAGAGTGGTCGAGGGAAGTAGCGTGAATGAGCACTCGACAGGTCGATCGCGGTGAAAGGAGAAGACCGTGGGGTCTTTTCGGTTGATGACTGCGACGGCGGTGGCCGCAGGCTCGGTCGCGGTCTCGGTGACGGCCGCCCCGACCGCCTCCGCCGCGGCGGACGCGCTCACCCTGAGCCTCTCGTCCCCGTTGATCGGCACCAGGACCGTGACGCTCACCTGCGAGCCGACCGGGGGGACGCACCCCGCCGGCGACGCCGCCTGCCAGGACCTGATCGCGGCGAACGGCGACATCGCGCGTATCCCGCCGTACCAGCTGGGCGGCTGCGGCGGCTACTACGACCCGACCGTCGCATCGGCGGTCGGTCACTGGCGTGGCCTACCCGTGAACTACACGAACACGTTCAGCAACCCGTGCGTCGCGAATATCGTGACGGGCGGCCACGTCTTCCGTTTCTGAATCCCTCGTCCCGTCGTCGCCTCGATTCGCGGGGTCCTTGATTCGGCCGGCCGCGCCCCGCGCGCCGGCGCCGAACGACGAGGCTCGGGGCCGGTCAGCGCCGGCGCCAGAAGTTCCACCGGCCGCGCTTGGGCGGACGCTCCGACCCGGCCGAACCGGCCGGAACGCCGGCGAGGGGGGCGTTGCCGACGTACACCAGACGGAACTTGCCTATCTGCACCTCGTCACCGCTGGACAGCACCGACTCGTCGACGCGCTCGCGGTTGACGTAGGTGCCGTTGAGGCTTCCCGCATCGCGGATCCAGAACCGGCCGTTGTGCCGGAGGAACTCGACGTGCTTGCGGGACACGGTGACGTCGTCGAGGAAGATGTCGCTGTGCGGATGGCGACCCACGGTCGTGGTGTCACGGTCGAGGAGGAACCTGCTCCCGGCGTTGGGCCCTCCTCTGACGAGGAGCAGCGCCGTGTCGGGAGGGAGTGCCTCGACCGGTCCGGGATCGATCGCCGGCCCCTCGTCCTGGTCGGCCTCGACGGCCGCCTGGATCGCGCTCAGCGACATCGTGGACGTCGAGGTGCCCGGTTCGTTCATGATCGGCGGGGCCTCCCCGGTGAGCGGGGCGCCACAACTCGAGCAGAAGCGGGCACCGTCCGGGTTGGTGTGGCCGCACCGCGCGCACTCAGCGTTCGGCATCGCCGGTTCCGCCTCCTATCTATGGTTCGGTCTCCCATGCACCGTACGGCACGGACCTTAGAGATATGACGGTGTGGTCGCGCCTTCCCCAGAGCGGGGACGGACCAGGGAGGCGGCCGCCGTCGGTGATGCCCGTTCCATGACATTCAGAACGACCTTGGACGCACTCCGCGTTCCCCATTTGCAGCACCGGCATGCCACCTCGGTCGATGAGCGGGCCGCCCCCGTCGAGCATGGAGCGATCATGACGCCGTGCGGTCCGTAGCGGTCGCGACCACGGAGCGGGGTGAGCGAGCAGCGCCGAGGCCGGCCGCCCGGTGTCGTGCATATTGCTGTGAAAGGTGCATGTGTTCTCACCAAGAAGGAGGTCGGCGTCGACCGCTATGAATCTCGTGGGATCGGGCGTGAGGCTAGGTCAGGTCATCGGTACGTAAACGTCCTGCGCGTGAACTGTGGAAACGCGTGTGGCGGCGCGATGAGCCCGCACCATCTGGGTACGAGCACTAAGTCTCGACACGTCAGGCCATAGGGCGTTCCCGCTGTTCGGGCGCGAAAGGATGACCCCGGATGCGTTACCCGGCGGAGGTCGGGGCGGCGGGTAATGCCCTTCATCCGAAAACGGAGGTCAGGATCGTCACGTCCGTGTACTTTTAAGTCCCTGCGGACTGGCTGCGACGGTGGCCCGAGACGCGAACAGCGAGACTCGCACCAGATGAATACCGGTGCGGGTCTCAATCGTTTCGACCACCCGGCGTGGTGGCCGCAGTCACAGGGGAAGCGCACAAGTGCCAACTTCGTCCGCCACTGCCGGTTTCCGGCCACCCCTCTCGAGGTGGCGTGGCTCCTCCGGGTGGCGCCGAGAGTTCGGGCTGCTTTGGAGCGGGACGGCGGTGTCCCTTCTCGGGGGAGAGGTCGCCACCATCGCGATGCCGCTTCTCGCGCTGTCGCTTGGCGGCTCCCTGGTCTTCGCGGGCTGGCTCGCCGCGGCCGGCACCCTGCCACAGGTTCTGCTGCACGTCCCCGCCGGAGCGCTGGTCGACCGTCTCGACCGCCGCCGGACCATGCTGGTCGTCCAGGCCGTCCGTGGCACGACGGCCGTCGCCACCGCTCTGCTGCTGGCGTGCGGGCTCATGCCGCGTTCGCTGCTCATCGTCACCGCGGTGGTCAATGGGGCCTGCGTGACCTTTTTCAGCGTGGCCGAGGTGAGCGCCGTGCCGCTCGTCGTGCCCGAGGATCGTTTGGCCAAAGGCATGGGCCGGAACGAGGCGCGCAGTCATGCCGCCGTTCTGCTCGGCCGGCTGATGGGCGGGTTGCTCTTTGGGTTGTGGCGTTTCGTGCCCCTACTGGCGGACTTCGTGGCGTGCCTGGTGTCGTGCGCATTGCTGCGAAAGATGCGCGTGTCGCTGAAAACGCGGGATGACGGGGCACATGACGACCGGATGACCAAAGGTCTGGTCTGGCTGTGGAAGGACCGGTTCCTGCTGTGCACGGTTCTGGTGGCCGCTTCGACCAACCTTCTGTTCCAGGTCGTCATTCTGGTGCTGGTGGCGAGGCTTGAGGGCGGACACCCGGGCCCGACGAATATCGGCGCCGTGTCGGCATTGAATATCGGTGTCGTGCTGGCGGCCTCCGGATGCGGCGGTTTTCTGGGGGCTTTTGTGGCGCCGAGGCTGCTGAAGCGAAGATTCGCGTCAGGATCCGGGCTGTCACGCGCGGTCATCGCCTGCGTCTGGGGTTGGACCGTTCTGCTGCTGATCATCGCCGTCTCGCCCTATCCGCTGTTCTGGTTCATCGCCTGGGGCGGTGTCGGGTTCATCGGCGCGCACATGAACGTCATCCTGACCACATACACGGGTGGGAACACTCCGCACTGGCTGCTGGGCCGGGTGTCCGGCGCGCAACGCTTCATCGTGCTCGGCGCCGTCCCGCTGGGCACGGCCAGCGCCGGACACGCAATCGCGATCATGGGTCCGCAGGCGACGGCGTGGTCCGTCGCCTTCGTCATGATGGCCCTGGCGGCCGTCGTCCTCCTCGTCCGTCTCCGTCCCGCCCTGCTCCTCGGCCGTCTCCGTCCCGCCCCGCGCCGGAGGAACCGTCCGAAGGAGGCGCCCGCGCACCGGGAGCCGGTCGCCGCCCAACAGGGCCCTGCTTCGCCGCACAGCCCTGCTTCGCCGCACAGCCCTGCGGCTCCTCAGCCGGGCCCGGCCCCGGACGATCAGGAGGGGGAGCCCGATCCGCTGGGCTGCCCGGCCGGCGCGCCCGGGTGAGGGCCGGGGGCCTGCGCCCGGCCGTCGGACCGCACGGCCGAGCTCAGCGCGTCCAGGATGCCGTCCACGCGTCTCTCCAGCTCGTCGGGGTCGTCGGTGGTGCTTCCCATGGAGCGGACGTGGCGGTAGGCGTCGGCGAGTGTGGTGCGCAGGCGGTGGATCTCGGCCATGGCGGCAGAGTCCTCGCCGACCATCGTCTGCAGCGTCTTGATGGCCACCTTGGCGTCGATGTACTCGCCCTGAGCCTGGCGCTGGCGCGCCAGCAGCTCGCTCTCGTCGCGCGCGATCTTGTTCCGGTACATGTGCAGGCAGAGGACCACGGTCTGGGTCAGGCGGTACGCGGCGGCGTCGGTGTCCTTGACCGCCCGGCGGAGGCGCCGCTCGCGGTCGGCGCTGCGCTCGGCCTCGCGTTCGTCCCGGATGCGCCGTAGCTCGTGGGCGGCGCGACGGCTCTCGCCGAGGATCTGCCAGCCGGCCCCTAACGCGGCGCCGATGGCCGTGGACGTACCGGTGAATAGGGAGACCCAAGCGGCATCGTTCATGCCGCCAGGATGCGGGATGTGGAAGGGGAGGGACAGTGGCAACAGTCACATTCTGTGCAGGAGCCGGTGCGCCTCCTCCATGAGCCGGTGGGCCTCCACCTCCTGGTGCGGGGGAAGCGGCGGGTCGGTGGCGTCCACGGCGCGTGAGGCCAGCTCGGTGGCGGTCCGGGCGTCTCCTTCGATCAGTCGCACCTGGGCCGCGCGGAAGAGCACCGGACCGCTGTGCCGCTCTCTCCGCAGAACCTTGTCGAGTTCGGCGCTGGCCTCTTCGGCCTCCTCCCGGCGGGCCGAGTCGCGCTGGGAGAGCCGGGCGAGGGCCAGGGCGCGGGCCGCCAGCGCCGACGGGCGCAGGTGTGAGCCGACGCGCTCCAGATCGCGTATCGCCGACTCGGCCTCTCCCATGTCGGCCAGGATCTCTCCCCGGGTCCGCAGCGCCTCGGCTCGGTCGCCGTCGCGCTTGAGGACGCCGCTGAGGACCGCCAACGCGGCCTGCTTCTGCCCGGTGTGCCACAGTGCCCGGGCGAGCTCCGTCTGGATGCGCGGGTCGCCGGGTACGCGGTTCGACGCGGCGCTCAGCTTCTCGACGGCGGCGCCCTGGTCGCCCATGCTCAGCTTGAGCATGCCGACGGCGGCGAGCAGCCACCCGACGTTCTCGGTGAGCCCGAGGGCGGCGAACATGCTCGCCGCCTCGTCGTAACGTTCGGCGGCGTCGCTGAGGCAGCCTTCCTGGAGCGCCACGTTCCCGAGGAACGACAGCGCCTTGGCGCGGGCCCGCAGATCGGTCTCGGGATACGCGCGGAGTGCGTCGGAGGCATGGCGTTCGGCCAGATCGGTCTCGCCGGTCGACAGGGCGATCTCAGCGGCGTGCATGAGCGCCGTCGGCTCGGACCGGCGCGCCGGCCACCGGGCCTTGCCCAGCCGCCAGAGCGCCTGGGCGAGTCCGGGGTGCTGGAGCTCGAACGTCCGGAAGCCGTCGGACCGGGCTCTGATCAGGTGCCGGTCCTCCAGGGCCTTCAGCACAGAGTCGGCCAGAACGATCCGGTAGTGCCCGGCGTCGGCGCCGTGCTGCGGCTCGAGGATGTTCTGCCGCAGCCACTCCAGCAGGATCGCCGGGGGCGGGCCGTGGTCGGCCGCCACGGCCGCCAGGGTGCGCCGGCAGAAGTCGGCCAGGACCCGGTCGAGGTTCGGGGCCAGACGCGGGGAGACGGTGTCGGCTCCGCCGGGCAGGTCGTCCCACAGCCTGCGGCACAGGACCTGCAGGAGGACCGGCTCCACGGCCGGGCTCGCGCCCGGTGACGCGATGGTCTGCAGGTCGTCGACGAGCCACTCGGCCGTCTCACCGTCACACGAGCGTCCTGCCACCGCCATCGGGCCGATCACCGCTTCGAGCGCGCCGCCGCGGTCGAGCGGCCGCAGCAGGAAGGGCGGTGCGGACTCGCCGCCCAGCTCCTTGGCCAGGTGCAGGACGTCGTCCTGGTGCTCCTCGCGGGCCGAGAGGAGCAGATGTGTACGCGGGAGCGCCTCCATCGCCTCGCGCAGTTCCTCGACGAGGCGTAACCGGGGGCGGGGGTCGCTCCTGCGGTAGAGGCGCTCGACCTGGTCGATGGCCACGAGGAAGGGTGTGCGCCGTCGCCGGCGGTCGGTCTCCTGCCGGCGGTGGAGGAACTCGGTGATCGACAGCGGTGAGACGCGGGTGGGCGACTCGTCCGGCCACCAGGACGCCAGGAGGGCGGGCGTGTACGGGTTCCGCTCCGGCAGGGCCGCCATGGGGAACCACTCCGAGCCGTGCGAGATGCGTCCGACCGGCAGGAGGCCGACGGATTTCGCACGCAAGAGGGGAACGACCCCCGCCGAGAGGACCGAGGTCTTTCCGCATCCGGAAGGTCCGAGGAGAATCGTGAGACGCTTGCTCAGCCAGAGCTCCGCGATCTCCTCGGCCTCGGAACTCCTCCCGAAGAACACCGCGTGGTCGTCTTCGGTGAAAGGTCGCTCTCCCACATAGGGACCGTGCTCGGGATCGCTTGATCCGTACGCGGCGTCCATGGCACCGCCGGGGTTCGAACGCCTTTCATCCATGCCGAGCCTTCCTCGCAGGACCTCCAAAGCGTACGTCGGTCAGCGGCCCATGGTGAGGGGTTCCACGGATCCGGTCAGAGTCACACGATCGCGTTGAATCCGGCGACGGCGATGTCGATCTCCTCGTTCCCCTGGGTCAGGAGATCGTTCAGCTCGTCACCGAGCACGGTGGCGTCGAGATCACCGAGCTCGAGCAGGGAGAACTCGGAGAGATCGATGAGAGAGCCCGGGAAATCCAGGTCTTCGCGCATGTGCGCTCACCTCCGCTCGGCGATGACCGCCGACCGACGCTAGGGCCTTCAGTATCGCTGCTTCGCGGCGGTCTGAACATGACCAGTTCGCGCCACTTTTCTTCGGACGCTCATAATCGGAATTTTAGTATGACCAAAGTCTGATCACTTCATCATCGACGGCATCAGGTGGGGAAGCGGCATCAGGAGACGCTCGCCCAGCGATCGATTTCCGGCTTAGGATGTTCGCACTAATTCGGTGAATCAGTGGAGTGGAGGCGCTACCGTGACGGAATCGGCGCTCTCACCGCAGTCGTTGGGGCGTGCCCCTAAAATTTGGGAGAACGTCCCATCGCGTAACAGGAACTTCACCGGCCGCGAGGAGCTGCTCGACAGGCTCCGCGCCAGCATCACCGGTGAGATCACCGCCGTGGTGTCCCGGTTTCAGCCGGGAGCCGAGCCGCACGCCCTTCACGGGCTGGGGGGCGTCGGCAAGACCATGCTGGCGGTGGAGTACGCCCACCGCTATCGGTCCGCCTACGACCTGGTCTGGTGGATTCCGTCCGACCAGCCGGTCCTGGTGCGGTCCTCGCTGGCGGGTCTGGCCCCGCACCTCGGGTTGCCGCCCGCCACCGCGACCGGCATCGAGGACGCGGCCAAGGCGGTGCTCAACGCGCTGCGTCTCGGCGAGCCTTACAGCAACTGGCTGCTCATCTTCGACAACGCGGACGAGCCCGAGGACATCCGTGAGGTGATCCCCTCCGAGGGGCCCGGCCACGTACTGATCACCTCGCGCAACCCACGCTGGGACGCGGAGGCGGAGGCGATCCAGATCGATGTCTTCGCGCGCGAAGAGAGTGTGGAGTTCCTGCTCAAACGCGTCCCGCGCGGGGCCATCACGAAGAAAGAGGCCGCCGAGCTGGCCCACGAGCTGGGTGACCTCCCGCTGGCCCTCGAACAGGCGGGCGCGCTGCAGGCTCAGACGGGCATGCCGGTGGAGCAGTATCTCCAGCAGTTGAAAGAGCGCACCGCCGAGCTGCTGTCGGAGGGAAAACCGACCGAGTATCCGGCGTCGATGACCGCCGCCTGGGGCCTGTCGGTCGCCAGTCTCAAGGGCCGGCTGCCCGAAGCCGAGGAGCTGCTCCGCTGCTGTGCGTTCTTCAGTCCGGAGCCGATTCCGCGTGCGGCCTTCAGCCGAACCTCGGCGGGGATCAGCGACAGGCTGGTCGCGCTGCTGCGGGATCCCATCGAACTCGGCCGGGCCATCGGCGAGCTCAACCGGTTCGCACTGGTCCGCGTCGACCATGCGGCCCGCACTCTCCAGGTTCACCGGCTCATCCAGGCTCTGGTGCGCAGCGAGCTGACCGAGAACGAACGCACCAGATACCGCGCCGACGTCCACCAGCTCCTCTTGGCGGCCACGCCGGAGGCGCCCGATGTGACCGACAACTGGCCGCAGTACGCGGGACTGCTGGCCCACGTCGTCTCGTCCGACGTCGCCATGGAGGCCGACCCGGAACTGCGCACGCTGATCCTGAAGTACGTCCGTTACCTCTACGCCTCCGGTGACTACCGGTCGGCGGCTTTGATCGTCCAAGGACTCGAGAGCAGCTGGGAGAGGAAGGGCGGCGACGACCTGGCGTTGTTCGAGGCGCGCCGCCATCACGCCATCATCGTGCGTGAGCTCGGCCGCTACGCGGAGGCGTACCGGATCAACCAGGAGACGCTCACCCGGATGAACCGGATCGACAGCGACGATCCGAAGTTCCAGGAGTCGCATCTGTCCCTGGTCAACAGCATCGGCGCCGATCTCCGAGCGCGCGGTGACTTCCGCCAGGCCCGCGCGCACGACGATGATTCCCGGCAGCGGCACGAGAAGACATTCGGCCCCGACGACCCGCGTACGCTCCGCGTGCTCTCCAACCTGGCGGTGGACTACGGACTGGTCAGCGACTATCCCCGGTCACGCGAGCTGCACAACCAGGTCTACCAGAAGGTGCTGAGGCAGGGGGGCGCCACGGCGGGGCAGGGCTTCATCGTGTCGTCCTGGGGCGGACTCGCCCGTGCCGTACGGCTGTGCGGGCAGTACCAGATCGCCTGCGACGTGGGGGAGGAGGCGCACGCCCACGGCGTCAAGGAGCTCGGAGCGGACCACCCGTGGGCACTGCGGACCACGAAGGACTTCTCCATCGCCCTGCGGCGCGCCGGGCAGTACGACCGGGCGCTCGAGGTGGCCCGCGACATCGACGCTCGGTACGTCCGGCTGTACGGGCGCGCCCACCCCGACTCCCTGGCCTCGGCGATGTGCCTTGCCAACATCCTGCGGACCGTCGGTCAGATCACGGAGGCCTACGAGCTCGCAGCCGAGACGCTGCGTCTCTACCCCGACATCTACGGCCCGGAGCATCCCTACCACTACGGATGCATGGGGAACCTCGCGATCCTGGAACGCGTCCGCGACAAGAACGTGGAACGCGCCCGGCAGCTCAACGAGACGGCGCTGGAGGGGCTGGAGAAGAAGCTGGAGCGGAATCACCACTACTCCCTCACCGTCGCCGTGAACCTCGCCACGGACCTGGCCGCGCTCGGTGACCTGAAGTCGGCCATCAACCTCGGCCGCGGCACGTTGCGGCGGCTGCGCACGGTGCTGGGAGAGAACCACCCGGCGACCCTCGCCTGCGCCGCCAACCTCTCGGCCGACCTGCAGAAGGACGGCGCCGAGGAGGAGGCGGCCGAGCTCTTCGAGAAGACTCTCGACGGCTACGACGGCCTGCTGATGGGTCCGGACCATCCCGACATCGAGGCCGCGATGGCCCGCCGGCACCTCGACCTCGACTTCGACCCGCCGCCCATCTGATCGGTACGCCCGCGGGCCCCTGGGCCTCAGCGGGCGGGAGCGCCGACCCCGGGAGGTTCGCCGTGCTGCGCCTGCCAGCGCGCCCGGTGCTCCCGGGCGGCGGTCCGCGCGCGGTCGAGTGCGGCCACCGGAACCGGCTCGCGGCACCACCGGCTCAGCGTGCGGCTGGTCTCGGCGACGAACAGCTCACCCTCCTCGGTGAGCCTCCCGCTCGCCCGCAGGACGCGGGCGCCCAGTGCCGCCGCGTCCCGCCAGCGCGAGAACTCGCTGTGTGCGCGGAAGGCGACGTGACCGTCCTCGTGGGCGCGCTGCCGGCGCCAGTAACCGGCCACGCCCAGGTGCGCGTACACGCCGTGCAGCAGTCCGGACGCCGGGCGCGGGTCGTCCCGCCACGGCGCGTAGTAACGACTGCCGTCATCGGGCTCGACCAACGACACGATGTCCGTCAGCGCGCCGAGTTTCGCGTGCTGAATCTCGTGGGCGAAGGCCACGGCCAGCGAGTGGTCGTCCCACGGGTACGAGATGCCGATGCAGCCGAAGCTTTGCAGCGCCGTCGCGCTCGTGTGCTCGTCCGGCCGGGCGAGAAGCGGCGTGGCGACCGAGAGCGCCGCGGCGACCTCTTCGGCGGCCGTCCAGTGGTGGCGTACGAGCAGTCGCCAGGCCCGGCGCAGCGCGGCCTCCCAGGTCTCCAGCTCGGCGGCGTCCACCCGGGACGGGGACACGCCGGCGCCGGCCAGGCGGTACGGGTCGATGTCGTCGAGCAGGAGGCGAAGGGCCATGCCGTGATACTCGGCGTGCAGCCGCCGCAGCCCCTGCCAGCCGGGACCGTCGCGATGCGGATCGAGGGGGACGTCGACCGACGGCGCGGCGCCGGTGTTCCGGCCCGCGGTGGCGACCGTGATCCGCGCGCGGCCGGAGCCGGCGCCCGGCTGCACGATCGCCGTCCCCTCCTGGACGGGGAGGACCGCCCGGCCCAGCGAAGGGAGGACGACCGTGCCCGCCCGGATCGGCACCCGTACGGGACGAGGGTGGCGCGCGTGGACCGCGGCGGAGGCCGCGAGGACCGTCAACCCGTCCGCGTCGGCCGGCCCCATCGTGGCCGTACGGGCCCACGCGCCGGCCGTGGGATAGCGCAGCACCACGTCCACGGCATCGGGTGAACGTTCCTGGATCTCGGCCAGCAGCGCGTAGGCGCGCCGGGCTCGGCGCGCTCGTTCGGGCTCCCCGCTCATGGCCCGATCCCGGACCGCGCGCAGGAGGAGCAGGCGTTTGCTGTACTGGGCGGCCTGGAGATGGCCGATCGCGAACGCGCCGCCGCCCCCGGCCGCGAGTGCGAAGAACACCTTGCCCGGCAGTTCATGACGTCTCATCGGTGCCCCTCCCGGATGCCGTTGTGTCCTTGTTCGCGGCCTCGCGATGCCGGCGCAGGTCGCGGGAGACCGCCTCGCGGATGTGGGAGATGAGGCGGAAGAGGTCTCGGCAGTAGACCGAGGGATTGGCGAAGCCGCTGCCCGCCCGGTACCGGTGGGCGTACAGGCCGCCACCGCACACCTTGTGGATCGGGCAGGCCCGGCAGGTGTCCGAGAGCGCCCGTTCGCCGATCTGCCGTGTCACGACCGACGGCAGCGTCAGCACGGTGCCGAAGTCGTCCCGGTCGATGTGCAGGCCGGTGGCGGCGGCGCCGTCGTACGCCGCCTTGAGCGTGTCGACCTGCTCGATGGATCCGTCGGTCTCCACCACGACGAGGGCCACCGGGGAGAGCCCGACGGCCTCGGTACGGGAGGGCCGGCCGAACAGCAGCCGGATGATCTCGCTGAACAGCCGCACCCGCGTCTCGCGGACCGGGTTGTGCCACCAGCGGTCGAAGACCTGCACCAGCCAGTCCCCGTACGGGGTGGCGAGGTCGTCGGGACGCCTGCCGGGCGGAGGCGTGTCCCAGGTCCCGTGCGGCAGCAGGAAGTCGACGACCGGCGGCTCGAACGACACGAGTGCCTCATAGGTCGCGACCGGGTCGTTGCGCAGGTCGATCGTGCAGAGCAGCCCCGCGAACAGGTCGCGGTACGCGGGCGCGGTGAGCCGCCGCAGTCCCTCCCCGACCTCGCCGTGGCTGCCGCGCCCGTCGGCGTGCCGCCGGTGCAGATCGTGTCCTGCCGCATCGCCGTCCAGGCTCACTCCCACCCGCACGTCGAGCTCGGTGAACAGCCGCAGGAACGTCTCATCGAGCAGGACCCCGTTGGTCTGGACGCGGGCGTCCACGGCGACGCCGGGGCCGCAGGCCGTGCGCACCGAGGTCACCGCGCGGCGCACGAGATCCGGACCGGCCAGCAGCGGCTCGCCGCCGTGCAGGACCAGCTGGACGCGGTCGAGGCCGTGAGCGCGGGTGTGTTCGGCGATGCGGGCGGCCGCGCGGTCGATGACGGCCGGCGTCATGCGCAGCGGCCTGGACCGCCACCCCTGGTCCGCCATCTCGTACATGTAGCAGTAGTCGCAGGCCAGGTTGCAGCGACTGTGGATCTTGAGGACGAACTGGCGGAACGGTACGGGACGCCACCCGTCCCGGCGCAGCGCCTCCAGGTCCGGAACGATGGACCGCTCCGGCCCGCCGGTGAGTTCCCCCGCCCCGGCTCCGACATCGATCGCCACGCCGATCAACTCCCCGGGTAAGTTCGAGCGCGGCACGCGCAAGGAGGCTGGCAATTTGAGAGTAATATCGTCTTATCTTCCGCGCACCTGCTCATCCGTGACGATCTTCGAACTGGCCCGTTCCGGCCGTGCGTAAACACCGCTTCGCGGACGTGCGACGAGAATTGGCCGTTCCGCAATCGATTTACGGTTACCGGCGCCTGCCCGACCCTCTATCGGCAATGTTTCAAATGACGCAGGCGAGCCCGGTCAGGAGTGCCCCGAGAGCCGGTCACCGGGGATGGCCCGGCGTACCGCCGCGAGTGCCTCCGGGGTGCGGGCGGCGGCCCATAGCCATGCGCGGCCATCGTCACGGATGAGCACGTCGGGACCCCAGAACCATCGCATCGGCGGTCCTTGCGGGTCCGCCCACATCGGGTAGTCGGGTATCGCCAGCCGGGTGTAGTGGTGTGCCAGGAGTTCGAGGGCATCCGTGTCGGATTCCCGGTTGTCCTGGTGCCCGTGGTCACCGAGCAGGTATTCGGTCAGCACCATCTCGATCCACGCCAGGGAGAACCGGCCGAGGAATTGCCTTCACGGTTCAGGAGCCCCGCACGAGGCGTCGCTCTGAAAAATGACCGGCGGGTCGGCCGTCCGCAGGTCCTCCATCGGGAGGGGCCACCGGCGGTGGCCGGTGCGCCGTCGTCGGGTGATGATGCGGGACATGACCGATGAGGTGCTGGCCGATCAGGTCGATTACTACCGTCGCCGGGCGAGCGAGTACGACGTGACGGCGTACGGGGACGTCGCGGCGGCTCGTGAGCGCATCGCGCGGCTGGTCGCGCAGATGAGTCCGCGCCGACGAGTGCTGGAGATCGCCTGCGGAACCGGCCTGTGGACGGAGGCGCTCGCGGGCGCGGCCGACGTGGTCGTGGCGATCGACGCGGCACCCGAGGCGGTGGCCATCGCTCGTGACCGGGTGAGGTCGGGGAACGTCACGTTCGAGGTCGCCGACGTGTTCTCGTGGACGACGGACGACCGGTTCGATGCGATCTTCTTCTCGGCCTGGCTCTCCCATGTGCCGACGAGCCGGTTCGAGGAGTTCTGGCGGCTGCTGCGGCGTCTCCTGACGGAGGACGGACGGGTGCTGTTCATCGACGAGCACGTCGATGTCCGGGAGAAGGAGAGCTACGTCCCGGGCGCCGGCGAGATCGTCGAACGGCGGCTGCGCGACGGCGAGACGTACCGGATCGTGAAGAACTTCGTCGACCCCCGTGAGTTGCAGGACCGGCTACGGGACCTGGGATGGGACTGCCGGATTCACCGGGACGGCGACGACTGGATCCGCGGCGAGGCGCGTCCGGTCCAGTAGCTCGGCTGAGCCCTCAGGCGCGGGCCTTCCGCCGGGCGTGGTCAGGCGCCGCGCCGATCATGGTCATCGAGCACCGTCACCTCAACGCACTGGCCACCGTCGTGCCCGCTCCGAGTGCTTTTCTTCCAGTTCAGCGAGGGCGAGTTCATGGATGTCACGTCCCTTCGATCAGGGACCGGATCAGGTCGACCGATGCATCTGCAGACAAGGCGGCGGACCTGACCAAGTCGAACTCCACTCTAAGTACTTCAATCGACTTCCGCTGTTCGATCAGTACGCCTTGGCCTCTAACGGCCTCGGCGTACCCCAAGTCGGGCGCTTCATCGAAGCTGAAGACCGTGAGGCCGCCTGACGGATAGACCGCCGCGTTGTCCGGTAGGACGTGGATGGTGATGTTCGGACGCTCGGCTAGTTCGAGGAGCCGCGCGTACTGGTCCCGCATGATGTCGGGATTGCCGACGATGCGCCGGAGCGCGAACTCGGAGATGACGAAGACCATCCACGGCGGCTCCTCGCGCTGGAGGATCTCCTGGCGGGCGAGCCGGGCGGCGACGAGTTGCTCCAGTTTGTCGTCCGGCTGCCCGGCGCGCAGGACCTCGCGGGCGTACGCCTCGGTCTGGAGGAGGCCGGGAATCATCAGTGGGTCGAAGAGGCGGACGGAGGCCGCGCGGGCTTCGGCGGCGACGTAGTCGCGGAACCAGCTCGGGGTCTGTTCGCGGCGGACGTGCCACCAGAGTTCTTCGAAGTATGCGTCGAGGCCGAAGAGCTCGTCGAAGCCCTTGGACATCTCCGGGGTGGTCGGCCGTTTGGCGGTCTCGATGTGACCGATCATCTGGCCGGTAACCCCGAATCGTGCTCCTAATGCGTCTTGGGAGAGATTGGCCTTTTTCCGGTAATACCGGAGGCGATAGCCGTACTGCGCGATCGCCGATACGCGCGGGTCGAGTTCTCGTTCCCGTCCCATCGATTCGACCTCTCGTGTGGGGGTTTGGATCTGGTGGCAGTGAAGCCGTATCGACGGTAAACGCCGCGTGACACGCTGAGAAAGCAATCCCTTAAGCGACCTGCGAGAGGTAGGAGAAATCGTCGACCGCGGAGGAAGTCTCGTGACCGAATCGCGTTTTCCGTATGAGATATCTCCCCCCGAAAACGGCGGCAAAGCCCTGTTTGAAGGCAACTGGGTCGGTGGTCGTCTTCCCGGCGTGTCCGGCCAGCGGCCACCTCGTCCCTCCTGAGGGGGCAGCCGCCAACGCCACAGGCCATCACGGAGGGGAAATGAGCGTGCAGCGACGCCCGGCTGAGCTCCACTCCACCTGGTCGAATCCGGTGGCCGGAGTCGCGAGATCGCAAGGCCGACCTGAGGGCGTCGGCCTTCGCCGCCATCGTGCGGAGAACCTCCGACATCGGATTCGATGCCGCTTCTGTCCGGATTCTGTTACACAACACGGCCACCTGATCCTCGAGTCGGCGCCAAGTCTCACCTCTCGCTGTTTCACCAGACCGGCGGAGGGGACGACGTCAGCGCATTAGGCGGCATGGACTAAGCCTGAATGGGGGCGATTGCCGCCGCCGACATGGTCAATGCCTGAAGGCGGTCGAGCAATGGGATTTCCGAAGAGCATGGCGATCGTCATGTCCGGTTCGGCCCTCGTCGGCGGTGTCCTCTTCTCCACGGGCGCGTCTCCCCGAGCCGGCGCCGCGGTGGGAGTGGCCGAGGCGGCCGTTCCCGACGACGGTTGTTGCGGGCCCCACGGCGGCCGGTCGAGCACCCGCGACGTCAACCGGAACCAGCACCGGGAACGGCTCGCCACCGACATCCGGAACGGCAACTCCAACATCGGCTACGGCCATGCGCAGCAACAGGGGCACGGTGCGCAGAGTTCCGGCGCCACCTCCTCCGCGGCGTCGGCTCCCGAACCGCCGCCCGCCGCACCGCCGGGTGCCCCGACCGCCGCGATGCGGTCGTACCTGCGGGATCTGGCCGAGAACACCGGGTTCACCGGGTCGGTGCTGGTGGTACGGCGCGGGCGGGTGCTGGCGCGCTTCGCCGCCGGCGAGGCCGACGAGGAACGCCACATTCCCCTCCGGCCGAACACGGTCTTCCGGCTCGCCTCGGTCACCAAGCAGTTCACCGCGATGCTCGTGCTGAAGCTGCGCGACCGCGGGCTGCTCGGCCTGGACGACCCGATCTGCCCGTATCTCGTCCCGGTCTTCATCAACGCCTGCCCGGAGGCGTGGCGGCCCATCACGGTCCGCGAGACCGTCATCCACACCTCGGGCATCCCCGACATCCAGGGACTGCCCGGCTTCTACGACGAGCTCTCGCAACCGACCACGACGCGGAGGCTCATCCAGCGGTTCGTGAACCTGCCGCTGGACTTCCCGCCCGGCACCAGCTGGAAGTACACCAACTCCGGCTTCATCCTGGCCGGGGCGATCATCGAGAGGGTGACGCACCAGCCGTACGGTGCCGTGCTGCGCGACGAGATCACCGGCCCGCTGCACCTCCGGCACACCGGCTACAGCCGAGGAAATCCGCCCCCCGGGTACGCGAAGGGCTACTTCACGGTCGGGTCACCCGCCCCGCCCATCAACGGCTCCCAGGCGTTCGCCGCGACCGGCATCTACTCCACCACCGACGACATCGCCCGCTGGGACCGGTCGTTCGGCGCCCACCTGGTCGCGCCACCCGCCACCGTCGAGGAGGCGCTCACGCCGCAGGCGCCGTGCCCGCCCGGCGGATGCCTCACCCTGCCGTCCAGCGCGTACGCCTTCGGCTGGCTCATCGACCGGCTCGACGGGCACCGGCTCGTGTACCACCCGGGTCTGCTCCAGGGCTACGCCGCGAGCAACATGTACCTGCCCGACGACGACATCGAGGTGGTCGTGCTCAGCAACGTGGAGGACACCGACACCAACGGCATCGCGCGCCACCTCGCCACGCTGGCCCTGGAGTCCTGAGGCGCGTGGCGGGCGGCGCACCGGCATGAGGCGGGGACCGACCGTCTCATCCGACCGGCAGGGGCGCTTCGGCCGGCCGGGTGCCGGCCAGCGCCGCCCTGGCCTTGACCTGGAGCAGGGCCGTACGGGTGAGCATCATGAGCACCGCCATGAAGATCAGGGCGTCGGTGAGCGCGGCCGGGGAGATGGAATGGGCGGCCATCCATTCGCCCAGCTGCCGGCCGAAAACGTGCGCGCTGCCATAGGAGAAGGCGAGGCGTGCGCCGACCACGGCGGTCCACGTCAGTGCGTAGCCGACACCGGCACGGGATTTCGCGCAGCGGCGGCCCTTGGCCACGCCTTCATGGACGCGCATGAAGGCGCCGGCCGATAGCCCGAGCAACAACCCGGCGATCGTTCCGGTGATCTCCAGCAGCAGGCCGTACCCGCTGGTGGAGAGCCGATCGATGAAGAACGGCACGATGGCCGCCGCGCTGATGACCGGCCGGAGGAGGCGGGATCTGGTGACTCTCCGCGTGCCGAGATCGGATTCCAGCACGATGAAGAGTACGGCCAGGTTCAGAATCCATACGCCCATGTCCATCGTTGTGGCCCTTTCAGGTTCGCGGTCCGTTCTGCTGTGGCCACAACTTAGGAATTGGAGCATGCGCCCCACATCGGTCGATGAACCGAGATGGGGTGGAGGCCGGGCGGGGCGTGATCCCTCCAACTGATCTCCACCCGGTCGATGGGCCACCTCCCGGCGGCCGAATCGTGGAGGTCAGACCGAGCGCCCGTCTCCCCGCCGGTTCCCGGCGAGGGTGAGGGCCAGCCGTACGGCGTCGGCGCGCGAGTGCAGGTCGGCCTTGGTGAAGAGATTGTTGATGTGGGTCTTCACGGTCGCTTCGGTGATGTACAGACGCCGGGCGATCTCGCTGTTGCGCAGGCCCTGGCCGATGAGGTCCAGGATCTCCCGTTCGCGCGCGGTCAGCGGCACGGGCGTGTCCGGCTCGGGCGCGGGGGCGCGGGTGGCGAGGGCCAGCAGTCGCGACTGCACGCCGGGGTCGAGGACCGCCTGCCCGGCGTGCGCGCCGCGCACGGCCTGGACGATCCTCGTACGGTCCGCGTCCTTGGTGAGGTAGCCGCGGGCGCCGGCGCGCAGCGCGGCGAGGATCGACTCATCGTCCTCGAACGTGGTCAGCACCACGACCGGCAGACCCGGCCGGGCGGCCAGGATCCGGCCGGTGGCCTCGACCCCGCCCATGACCGGCATGTGCAGGTCCATGAGGACGACCTGCGGGTCGTGCTCGCCGACCGCGGTCACCGCCTCCTCGCCGTTGGCGGCGGTGCCGACGACGGTGATGTCCGGATCGAGGTCGAGCATGACGGCGAGCGCGTCCCGGATCGCGGCCTGGTCGTCGACGACCAGCAGCCGGATGGAGGTCATCGTGGCAACTCCAATCGCACCGTCCAGCCCGGCGCCGGTGGTTCGGCGGGGCCTGCGTACAGCGTGCCACCGAGCAGACTGGCCCGTTCGCGCATCCCGACGAGGCCCATTCCGCTGCCCGTGTGGTTCGGCCGGGCGTCGGGCTCGGCCGTTCCGGTGTCGGTGACGGTGAGCCGGACCAGCCGGTCGGTGTAGGCGAGCAGCAGGTTCACCTCGCCGCCGGGCGCGTGCCGATGCGCGTTGGTGATCGCCTCCTGCGCGGTGCGGATGACGGCCTGGGCGACCTCCACCCGGACCTCGCCGGGCTCACCCTGGATCTCGAATCCGGCCGTGCTCCCGTGCGCGATACGGGCGATGGTCTCCGGAAGCGGCAATGTGTCCTCGCGCAGTGCGTGGATCGCACGGCGGGTCTCCCCGATCCCCGACACCGCCAGGGCTCGTGCTCGCCGTACGGCCTCGTTGGCGTCCCGGTCGCGGCCCCCGGCGTGCAGGGCGTCGGCCATGTCCAGCTGCACGGCGATGCCGGACAAGGCGTGGCCGAGCACGTCGTGGATCTCCCGGGCGATGCGTCCCCGTTCCTCCAGCGCGGCCTCCCGAGCCTCGGACGCGGCCGCGCGCCGGCTCTGCCGGGCGGCGAGATCGGCGGCGGCCAGCGCGTCGGCCCGTTCCCGGCGCGCGAGGCCGATGTAGAGGGGCAGGCCCACGATGAGCGAGAGCCACCACGGCGACTCGTACGACAGGTGCAGCGCGCCGGCCAGCTGGTTCACGGTGGTGGCGAGGGCGGTCCCGGCTCCGACGACGGTGAACGCGACCCGCCGGGAGTCCAGCTTCTCGCCGGCGGTGACGGAGGCGAGAAAGACCAGAGCGGGGGCCGCCGTGTCCTTCGCCAGGGGGAACGCCATCGCGCCCGCGGCCATGAACACCGACACCAGCGTGATCCGCGTCCGGGGCGTCAGGGGACGCCAGGGCAGGACGGACGACGCGAGCCCCGCGGTGATGGTGACCACCACCAGGCTCCAGGTGAGCCAGGGGAGCCGGTCCGGCGGGCGCTCGGCGAGCTGGATCAGGGTGAGCACCGAGAGGGTCCCGATGACGAACGGGCGGATCAGTTCGTCGGCGAACCGCGCCGGGGCCCCCGTCGGCGCGTCGTCGACGGGGACCCCGGCCGGGCGCGTGTCGTCAGGTTCGTCGTCCATCGCCGGACATTGTCCTCTTCATCGGTCACGGTCATCGTTCACGACGGTGCCGGTCGAAGCTCCGCGCCCGGTCGTCGGGGGAGCCGCCGCCGTTCGGCCGCCGCCCGTCGTACGGGGCCGAGTCGGCGTCGTACGGGGCGGAACCGGTGTCGTTCGGGGCGGAGCCGGTGTCGTACGGCCGCCGGATGTCGAGGTCGCGCACGTCCTCGATCAGCGACCCGAGGCCGCCGCGCCGGCGCGGACGGCGTCCCTGGGACCAGTCGGTGCTCTGCACCTTCTGCTGCAACCCGTCCAGCAGGGACGACATCGTGTGCGGTGCGCCGTCGCGCCCCTTCGCCCACACGATCCGGCCGCCGGTGCGCATCGCCTTGGACAGCACGGCCAGCCCCTCCACCACCATGCCGGCGCCCAGTGTCAGCATCAGCCCGCTGCTGCCGGCATGCGCAGCGGTCGGGTCCACCACGCCCAGCACGACGCTGGCGCCGAACCTGACCGCCAGGTTGATCCCCCACAACACCACGGTCGTGACCGTGTAGCGCAGGTAGACGATGCCGTCCCGGTCGAACACGCGGATGCTCGCACCGCGCAGCAGGCCCAGCACCAGGCTGAGCGCGGTGGTGGCGACCAGGAATCCGATGGAGACCGTGGACTGGGACACCTTGGCCAGATCGGTGAGCCCGACCACTGCGAGCACCGCGGGGAGCAGCAGCATGCGCTTGGCCTCGGCCGGCTCGCCGAGCAGGCGGCGGGCCAGGATGTAACCGACCGCACCGATGATCAGGATGATCTCGACGGGACCGCTCACCGATCCCACCTCCTCCGCGGGGACGTCATCTGGACGCCGCCACGTTAGGAAGCCGGCCGCCTCGTCGTCGTGGGTCGGCCGCCGTATCCCGGGTGGACATCCGACTCCACCCGGGACGACCGGACGATCTCCCGCCTAAGGTCGTGCACCATGACCTCGCTGCACGAGCCCCCGATCTTCGCCGCTCTGAAGGATGCCCGACGGGTTCTGGTGGCCGGTGCGGGCGGCGGCTTCGACGTCTATGCGGGGCTCCCGCTGGCGTTCGCGCTGATGGGTCTCGGCAAGTCCGTGCACCTGGCGAACCTGTCCTTCAGCGCGCTCGATCTGATCGACGCGGATGCCTGGTACGAGCCGAATCTCGCCGCGATCACGCCTGCGACGAGGGGACATGACGGGTACTTCCCGGAGCGGACGCTGGCGCGCTGGCTGGCCGCGCAGGGCATGGACGCGACGGTCCACGCCTTTCCCCGGACGGGTGTCCGCCCGCTCCGGGACGCTTACCGGAACCTGATACGACGGCTGGGCATCGACGCGATCGTGCTGGTCGACGGTGGCACCGACATCCTGATGCGCGGGGACGAGGCCGGCGTCGGCACGCCGGAGGAGGACATGACCAGTCTCGCGGCGGTCGCCGGTGTGGACGTGCCCATACGGCTGGTGGCGTGCGTGGGCTTCGGCGTCGACGCGTACCACGGCGTGTGCCACGCTCACGTACTGGAGAATCTGGCGGCTCTCGATCGGGACGGCGCGTACCTGGGCGCGTTGACGATTCCGAGCACCAGTCGGGAGGCGCTGCTGTACGTGGACGCGGTCGCGCACGCGCAGCGGCACACCCCGATGAGGCCCAGCATCGTCAACGGCCAGATCGCCGCGGCCGTCCGCGGTGAGTTCGGTGACGTGCGGTTCACCGATCGCACCCGGGGGAGCGAGCTGTTCGTCAACCCGCTCATGGCGATGTACTTCACCGTCGACCTCGCCGGACTGGCACGTCGGCTCCTCTACCTCGACCGGCTCGCCGACACGGACACCCAGGACGAGGTGCGTGCGGTCATCGAGTGGTTCCGCCGCGGCGTGCGGCGGCGTGAGCGGCGGAGCATTCCGCACTGATGGGTGGCTGCGCCGGCCGCGCTCCCGCCTCCGGCTACCCGATCGGGACGTCGTTGGAGCGGGACTCGACGGCGTCCAGGACGGCGAGGGCGGTGTCGTCGAGGGTGAGTGTGCCGACCGCCGTGTTGGCCTCCAGGTGGGCGGGGTCGGCGGTGCCGGGTATGAGCAGCACGTTCGGGGCGTGGTGCAGCAGCCAGGCGAGGCCGACCTGGGAGGGCGTGACGCCCAGCGACTCGGCCACGGCATGGACGGCCGGTTCCTCGGTGACCTTGGGCAGGCCCGGGAAGGCCCCGCCGAGCGGGAAGAACGGCACCCACGCGATGCCCTCGGCCGCGCACAGCCGCAGCAGGTCCTCGTCGGCGCGGGAGACGAGGCTGTACGCGTTCTGCACGCAGACGATGCCGGCCGGCAGGGCGCGGCGCAGGCCGTCGAGGGTGACGCTGCTCAGGCCGATCGCGCCGATCTTGCCCTCGTCGCGCAGGGCGGTCATGACCGCGAGCTGGTCGTCGAGGTCGACCACCTGGTCGCCCTCGGCACGGAGTCCGGGCCCGGTGTCGAGGCGCCGGAGGTTGACCACCGGGAGCCGGTCGACGCCGAGGCTGCGCAGGTTGTCCTCGACGCTGGCCCGCAGCTGCTCGGGGCGCTGCGCGATCCGCAGCGGCAGGCGCCCGCCCGGGTCGGGGTCGGCGCCGACCTTGGTGACGACCAGAACGCCGTCCTCGGGACGCAGGGCCTCGCGGATCACGGCGTTGGCGAAGCCGAAGCCGTAGAACTCGGCGGTGTCCACGTGATCGACACCCAGCTCGACCGCGCGGCGCATCAGCGCGACGGCCTCGCCGCGGCGGTCACGCAGGCGGTCGAGCTGGGCCGCGCCGTAGCCGACCCGGAACACGGTGCGGCCGGCGAACGAAGCGGTGGCGGTGGTGACGGCGTCTCCGCGAGCGCCCCTGTCTGACGTCTCCATGGCCCCACCCTACGCGTTATGGGTGACAGATATCAATACCTGTCATCCGGTTGACGGGCTGACGGCAGACGGACGACAGGTTTTGACGTCCGTCAGTTCGTTGACCTACGTTCTGCGCTGTGGAGGCACGGGGCGCGACAGTCATGAAGCGGCGGCCTCGTACCGGCTCGACGGGGGAGATCTGATGCGCGGGGAGCCGCTCGACGCGGAGACGATCGTGTCGGCCACCGAGGAGGTGCTGCGCCGGCACGGTCCGGAGAAGACCACGGTGCTCGACGTCGCGCGGCTGCTGGGCGTGAGCCATGGGAGCGTGTACCGGCACTTCCCGTCCAAGGCGGCGCTGCGCGAGGCCGTGATACGGCGCTGGCTCGACCAGGTGCAGGAGACTCTCACCGCGACCGCTCAGGATCGCGACCTGGCCCCCCTCGACCGGCTCCGCGGCCTGCTCACCACCATGTTCGCCATGAAGTGGGCGAAGGCGAAGGAGGACCCGGAGCTGTTCGCGACGTTCCGGGTGCTGGCGGCGGAGCACAGCGCCGTGTCCTCGGCCCACGTCGCCTTCTTGCTCGCGCAGATTCGCGGGATCGTCGCCGACGGCATCGCCGGCGGCGACTTCGCGGCCGGCGACCCCGAGGTGGCCGCGCAGGCCATCTTGCACGCGACCAGCCGCTTCCACGATCCGGCACACGCCGCGGACTGGGACTCCCCTGAGGTCGAAGCCGAGTCCGAGAGCGTCATCTCGCTCATCCTCGACGGCATCCGGGCACGGTGACGGCCACGCCCTCCTCGAGGTCGCTCGATACGCGGCAGAGCCGAGTAGATCCGCGCTGACTCACGCTCGCCCTCGCTGAACGATCCGCCGGACATCGCATCGCATGGCGGTCTTTGTCCAAGATTGATGCCGGATCTCAATATTTGTCCGGTGACGAACGCCTCTGTGATCTTTACCATCGGCCGGGGAACCGAACCACGCCACCCCCGCCAGGAGGCGCAATGACGGCCGACGAACCCGACGAGACCCGACACAGTGCACCGGACCCATCCCCTGAACCCCTCGTTCCTGGACCGCGACACCCCTGGACGACACTGAGACTCCTCCTCTCGGGCGTGCTCGCCCTCGCGATCGCCGCCCTCTTCCTGCACGGGCTCACCGCGGCGAACCACGCGAGCGGCAACGACCGGAGCGAGGCCGCCGAGCGCGTGCACGACGATGCCGACGCCGGAAGGGAAGAAGGCGAAGAGGGAGAGGAGGGGGAGGAAAAGGACGGCGGCCCGACGGCCCCGGCCGAGTACCTCACGCGGAAGTTCACCTCCGGCAAGGACGTCAAGCCGGCCCAGATCAAGCAGGCCCGTACGCAGGCCAGGGCGCTGAAGCAGGGCGGCGGGGCCTGGGCGCAGGTCGGCCCCACCAACGTCGGGGGCCGCGTCACCGACCTCGTCGTGGACCCGAATCACCCCGACACGTTCTACGTGGCGGTGTCGGGCGGTGGCGTGTGGAAGAGCACGGACGCCGGCAAGACCTTCACCTCCGCCTGGCCGGTCGACCAGACGCAGACGATGGGCGCCATCGCGCTCGGCTCCGACGGCACCCTGTGGGCCGGCACCGGTGAGGCGAACCCGTCCGGCGGAGGCCTGACGTTCTTCGGCGACGGCGTCTACCGGTCGACCGACGGCGGCGCGCACTGGAAGCAGTGGGGCCTCACCGACAGCGGCGCGATCGGGAAGATCGTCGTCGATCCGGCCGATCCGAAGCGCGTCTTCGTCGCGGCCGCCGGCAACCTGTCCGGCACGGCCGGTCAGCGTGGCATCTACCGGCTCGACGCCGACGGCAAGAGCTGGCGACTGGTCCTCAAGACGCCGAACAACACGACGGGCGGCATCGACCTGGCGCTCGACCCGACCAACGGCAAGCGCGTCTACGCCGTGTTGTGGGACCACAAGCGCAACAACGGCGCGCGGGTGTACGGCGGCGTCGGTTCCGGCCTCTTCCGCTCCGACGACGGCGGCGACCACTGGAAGCGGCTGGAGAACGTCGTCGGAACCCACCCGGCCGACACCACGGGCACCGGTCTGAAGAGCGACCCGAGCCTCGGCCGGATCGGTGTCGCGGTCGCCCCCGGCGACCCGCGGCGCGTGTACGTGGTCAGCGGCACCCCGTACGGCCCGGACAAGGGCTTCTACGTCTCCACCGACGGCGGCGACACCTTCAAGCCCGGCGGCCGGCCGGGATCCTCCGGCGGCTACCAGTGGTGGTTCGGGCGCCTGTGGGTGGACCCGAAGGACGAGAACCACCTGTTCAGCGCGGACGTCAGCCTGCGCGAGTCCAAGGACGGCGGCGCGACGTGGTCCGACTCGAACGGCGTGCACTCCGACCAGCACGCGATGCAGTGGGACCCGAAGGCGACCGGCCGGATCTACCTCGGCAATGACGGCGGGATCTACCGTTCGGACGACAACGGCGCGAGCGGCTCCTGGGTCCACGCGACGTACGCGCCGTGGAACCAGTCGTACCACCTCGCGGTGGCGGCGGACGACCCGAACCGGCTCGCCTCCGGCCTGCAGGACAACGGCAGCGTCCGTACCTGGACCAACACCGCCGGAGCGTCGGACCTGTCGCAGTGGAACGCCTACGGCGGCGGCGACGGCCACGAAGTCCTGATCGACCCGAGCGATCACAACATCTACTACGAGTGCTCGCAGGTCGGCGTGTGCACGCGGCACGAGGACGGCGACGGTAAGTCGCGCAGCTTCCGTTTCGGGCAGCGGCACTCCGCGCGCATCACGACCGACGCCCCGATCGTGCTCGACCCGAGTAACCCGTCGGTGCTCTACTTCGGCGGCAACGTCCTGGACCGCTCGACCGACCGCGGTGCGACGTTCACCCAGATCAGCCCGCCCGGTGACTACCTGACCGGCCCGGTGCCGCCCGACGAGGACGACAAGGGGCCGTTCTACTCCAACGAGTACGCCACGATCACCTCGATCGCGCCGGCGAAGACGGACGGCAACACGATCTACGTCGGCACCGACACCGGCCGGCTGTGGAAGACGACCGACCTCGGTGCGCACTGGACCGAGTTCACCGGCAAGGGCCTGCCGGTCCGGTGGGTCAACGCGATCGTCGTCGACCCCGCCGACGCCGACCACGTGTACGTCGCCTACTCCGGCTACCGGGAGGGCGACACCGCGGCGAACGTGTGGGAGACCACGAACGGCGGCGACAGCTGGCGGAACATCAGCGGCAAGCTGCCGAACGCACCGGTCGAGATGCTCACCTACGACCAGGTGAGCCGGCAGCTGTACGCGGCGACCGACTACGGCGTCTTCTACGACAAGAACGACAAGAAGAACTGGAAGAGGCTCGGCGGCGGCCTGCCCGACACCCCGGTGTTCGACATCAGGATCACCGGAGATCACCGCACGCTGTACGCGGCGACCTTCGGCCGCAGCGTGTGGAAGATCCCGGTGCCGAACAACTGACCGTCGCGGGGGGACGGGCCCGGCGCCCGTCCCCGCGCCACGGACCGGGGATGAGGCTCCCGCATAACACGGCGAGCCGACGCAGCCAAGCCCCCGGCCGGCCTCAACAAAGTGCCGTTCTCAGCCGGTCGGCCGCTTGTTAGGGTTTGCCCGACCCAGGGCTTCGGCGACAGTGAGGACCGTCCCGATGACTGACCATGGCGAACCCGGCGTCGAGCGGCCTCTTTCGATCGAAGCGCTCCCGGTCGGCGAGGACCGGGACACCGCCTACGCCCGGATTCGCGAGCGAGGACCGGTCACCAGGGTCACCACCGGGGTCGCGGCCGTCTCACGGGACACGGCCGAGTACGTCCTGCGGCATCCGGAGCTCTTCTCCTCCAAGCGGGCCTACGAGAGCGCGGGCAGCCCGGTGCCGATGCTGCCGATCGCGTTCGATCCGCCCGAGCACACCCGCTACCGGCGCCTGCTCCAGCCCCACTTCAGCCCGCGCCGGATCAGGGCGATGGAGCCCGAGATCAGAGCGCTCGCCGCCCGGCTGGTCGGCGAGGTCGCCGACGCGGGCCGCTGCGACTTCGTCTCGAGCATCGCCGTGCCCCTGCCGGCGCAGGTGTTCCTGACGATGTTCGGGCTGCCGCTCGCCGATCGCGATCGCCTGATCGCCTGGAAGGACGCCATCCTCAGCTCGGCTCCCGAGTTCGGGGCCGAGGCCCCCTCCGAGGCCGCCGCCACGGCCGCCCGCGAGCTCTTCGGCTATCTGGTCGAGCACATCGCGGCGCGCCGCACGGAGAGCGGCGGCACCGATCTGCTGGCGGTCCTCCTCGCCGACACCGGTGACGACCGCCTCACCGAGCATGAGCTCCTCGGCATGTGCTTCCAATTCGTCCTCGCGGGGCTCGACACCGTGACCGACGCCCTCTCGAACGCCTTCGCGATCCTGGCCACCCGGCCGGACCTACGGCGGCAGCTCGTCGACGACCCGGGCATCGTCCCCGACGCGATCGAGGAGCTCCTGCGCATCGACGGCCCGATCCTGACCCTTCCCCGCGTGGCCGTCGAGGACGTGCACCTGGACGGCCACCGGGTCACCGCGGGTTCCGCCGTCCATGTCGCCGTCGCGGTCGCCGACCGAGACCCCGCGGAGCATCCCGAGCCCGACACGATCGACTTCCACCGCCGCCAGCCCCATCTGGCCTTCGGCATCGGCCCGCACTTCTGCCTCGGGGCTCATCTCGCGCGGCTGGAGATGAAGACGGTCCTGGAGGAATGGCACCGCCGCATCCCGACCTACGAACTCGCCGAGGGAGTACGCCCGGCGGCCCTCTGGCCGGCCGGACTGGTCGGCGTCGCCGGCCTTCCCCTCGTCTATCCGACGGAGCCGCGACGGCAGGCGTAGGCGGGGTCCTGTCAGCGGCTTCGGCGGTCCGCCGTCGCCTCCTGGGAGGCGGGATCCCCCGCGGTGCCGTCGCCCCGCGGGCGGAGTGCGTCGACGACGAGATCGAGTAGCCGGCCGGCCTCCTCGGGAGTGCCGCTGGCGGCGGTGGAGAGGAAAACACCGAGCAGCAGGCCCGCGACGTCGTCGGGACGGACGTCCGCGCGCAGCAGGCCCGCTTCGGCGCCGCACGCGAGGATCGGCGTGATCGCGGTGATGACGCGCTCTCGGGTGGAGGGCGAGATGCGCCCTGGCGCGGAGCCCGCTCGCAGCGCGCCGAGCATGGCGTGCTTGGTCTCCCAGAACGTGGCGTAGCGGTCCATCCACGCTCTCAGCGCGACGTCGGGGGGGAACCGGCCGAGCAGCACGGAGGCGCTCGCCGTGACGTCGTCGAGCTCGGCCGCGTGGACCGCTTCGATGAGCGCCTCGCGCGTGGGGAAGTGCCGGTAGAGAGTGCCGGTGCCGACCCCGGCCTGGGAGGCGATGGCCTCCAGCGCGACCTGGCCGCCGGGAGCGGCGGCGAACGCGGCCCGTGCGGCCGTGATGAGTTTCTCGCGGTTACGCCGTGCGTCAGCGCGCGCCGGCCGTCCTGCCGCGCCGGGCCGTTGACCGGTGGGCGCCGGTTCGGGCTGACTCAAAGCGGAGATCCTCCGTTAACGCTACGGTGGACTAAGCGGAGGCCCTCCGTTTCGTCCGTCACTGACGAGAGCAGGATCCCATGACATCACGGAGCGATTCACCGGCAGAGCCGGCGCGCGAAGGCCGCGGACGCCCCGGCGGCCCCGGGCGGATGGCCGGACGCACCGTCGCGCGCATCGGCTACGGCGCGATGCAGCTACGGCACCTGCGACACGACCCCGACGCGGCCGTCGCGCTCCTGCGCCGCGCCGTGGAACTCGGCGTCGATCACCTGGACACCGCCCACTTCTACGGCGACGGCTTCGTCAACGAGCTCATCCGCGCGGCGATCGGTCCCGGTGACGGCGTCACGGTCGTCAGCAAGGTCGGTGCCGAACCCGACCCGGGCGGTCCCCACCCGCTGCGCCTCGCGCAGCGGCCGGAAGAGCTCGCCGCCGGCGTCGATGCCAACCTCACCGGCCTCGGCCTCGACCAGATCCCGGTCGTCAACCTGCGCCGCCCCGGTGCCAACCCTCCCATTCCCGTCGGGGCGGACCAGGTCGTGGACCTCGACGACCAGCTCGCGGCGATGATCGCACTACGCGAGGAAGGCAAAATCGGCGCGATCGGGCTGAGCACCGTGACCCTGGACGAGCTGCGCCGCGCGCTCCCGGCCGGCATCGCCTGCGTGCAGAACGCCTACAGCCTCGTCTCCCGCGGCGACGAGGACATGCTGCGACTGTGCGCCGAGGCGGGCATCGCATGGGTTCCCTACTTTCCCCTCGGCGGCGAACTGCCCGGCTCCCCGAAGGTGACGGACGAGCCGGCCGTTCTCGCCGCCGCTGGATCCCTCCGCTGCACCCCGGCGCAGGTCGGCCTCGCCTGGCTGCTCCACCGCGCACCGAACGTCCTGCCGATCCCCGGCACCGCCGGTCAGGAACACCTCGAAGAGAACATCGCAGCCGGTGCGCTCACCATCGACGCGGCCACCCTCGCCACGCTCGACGCCATCCCTTCTCGCACACCCGCTTAGCGGCCCAGGTGTGGGGTCTCCTGCCGGTGGCCCCTGCTCCGTACGGCCGAGCCGCCCTCGTCATCCTCCACGCGCGCGATCTCCCTCCCGCGCCTGAAGGCATGTACACCCCTGTCGGTGCAGGGCATCCTGGACGCGCTGGAGTTCGTCGGTGATGAACTCCCGCAAACGGTGTCGCGCCGAAGACGGGAAAATGTCGGAGCAGCGGCGCGGAGAGGATGACCGGGTGCGGGCGTTCGACAGACGGTTCGCCAGGGCGACGAGGCGGCTTGGACACGCCGAGACCGCGGTGCGGCTGGCCGGGGTTCACGCGCTGGCCGGCCTGGCCGACGATTGGGAGGAGGGCCGGCAGACCTGCATCGACGAGCTGTGCGCCTACCTGCGGACGCCGTACGAACCTTCCCCGGAGGCCGGCCCTCCGGCCGCCGAACAGTTGGCGTTCGGCGGCAGCCAGGAGGTGCACCACACCGTCATCTCGATCATCGCCGCGCACCTTCGCGACAACGCCCGGGTCTCCTGGCGAGGCCATGACTTCAACTTCACCGGTGCCCGCTTCGACGGAGGCGACTTCAGCGGCGCGGAGTTCGCCAGCGGCACCGTCGACTTCCGCGACGCCGTGTTCTCCGGCGGCACCCTCGACTTCACCGGCACCGTGTTCTCGGGAGCCACCGTCGACTTCACCGGCGCCAGGTTCTCCGGCGCCTCCCTCGACTTCACGGGAGCGACCTTCTCGGGCGGCCCCGTCCACTTCGTCTCCGCGGTGTTCTCCGGCGGCACCGTCCACTTCGGCGACGCGACGTTCTCCGGTGCCACCAACTACTTCATCAACGCGGTGTTCTCCGGCGCCTCCCTCGACTTCACCGGCGTGACGTGCTCCGGCGGCGCCCTCGACTTCGCCGGCGCGGAGTTCTCCGCCGGCTCCGTCCACTTCACCGGCGCGGCGCTCTCCGGCGGCGTCCTCGGCTTCAACGGTGCGGAGTTCTCCGGCACCACCGCCCACTTCAACGACGCGACGTTCTCCGGCGGCACGCTCGACTTCACCGACACGACTCTGTCCGGCGGCACCCTTCACTTCACCGACGCGAAGTTCTGCGGCACCACCGTCGTCTTCACCGGTGCCAAGTTCTCCGGCGGCACCGTCGACTTCAGCGACGCGACGTTCTCCGGCCGCCGGGGCGGCCTCGGTAAGGACATCGCCACGGATCCGCCCGCGGGGCTCCTGCTGCCTCCCGCATAGCCCGCGAGCAGGGGCGGCCGCGTCGCGTCCGGGCCGGTGCGCACCCAGGGGACGGAGCCGCTGCCGGCCGCCGTCGGCGATGCGATGGACCAGGTGACCGCGCGGCCGGATCGGCGACCCGGAGGGAGATCGCGGACGTCGTGCTGTTCCTGGTCGAGGACCGCAGCAGCTACGTGAACGGGACCGTGGTGGGCGTCCACGGAGGGCAGCGCGGTCTGCTGCCCGGCTGAAACCCCGAGGTGAGCAGCGAGGCGCCCATGCGGCCGGAGTCTCGGCGTGGTCCCCGTCGGGGGACCATGAGGCGCCGGCCACCGCGAATGCACCGACCGGATGCCGCCCTTTGGCCGCTGCGTGGAAAACAGCGATCATGCGGAGTAAACCATTTTGTGTATAGCCACGTCTTACTACCTGAAGGCTACGGAGGCTTTGGAAGGAGCCCAAATGCTCAAGCGAGTGATCGCGACCGGAATGACCGCAGCGGGTGTCGCAGCCTTGTCGGCGGGGATGCTTGCTTCCCCGGCGCACGCGGACGTCGAGTGCACCCCCGATACATTCTTCGTTCTGCACGCCTCGAGCACCAACGGCGGCGCGCCGCTGAGCGAGTGCCTCGAGGGACACGACGTCACGTACGGCATGGGATTCGCCGTCGACCTCATCCGGGCCGGGAACAACAGCGGCTATCTCGTCCGGGCGAGTGACGGCAAGCACGTGCGCTTCGGTAACTACCAGGAACTGTACTTCGGCCCGGCCGGAGTGGTGTTCCAGGAAATCCACTTCAACTGAGAATAACGTGGCGGCGCTCCGCGAACTCCCGCCGCCACGTACCTTTTTCTGTCGCTTATTCGAAGCCTCATGGTCACTGTACGGGCTTCCTGATAACGGCACGGGTGCGCCCATTTTTGTAAGCAGGTGTCCCTCTCCCTTACCGGACCTCACCGTGCGCCCCATCGGCGGCTGCACCGTGATCGCCTGGCGCCGCGGTCTGATACACGTTGAACCATGACGGATCTGATTGACCTGACCGGCCGGACGGTGATCGTCACGGGCGCGTCGTCCGGGATCGGCGAGGCCACCGCGCGGCTGCTGCACGCCGCCGGGGCGTATCCGGTACTGGCCGCGCGCCGGGCGGACCGGCTGGCCGCGTTGAGCGAGGAACTCGACGGGGCGCTGGCGGTGCCCACCGACGTGACCGACGCCACGCAGGTGCGCGACCTGGTCGCAGCCGCACTGGACCGGCACGGGCGGATCGACGGCTTGGTGAACAACGCCGGCGCCAGCATCGCGGGACCGATCGCCGACATCGATGTCGCCGAGTACCGCAAGATCCTCGACCTCAACGTGGCCAGCCTGGTCGCCGTCACCCAGGCGGTGCTGCCGGCCATGCGGGAGCGGGGCTTCGGGCGGATCGTGAACGTCAGCTCGGGCACCACCCGCCGGGTCGCGACCGGGGTGGGGGCGTACGCGGCGACCAAGTCGGCGGTGAACATGATCAGCTCGGTGTTGCGAGAAGAACTCGCCGCGGACGGAATCGCGGTGTCGCTGCTGCTGCCCTCGGTGACCGCGACCGAGTTCGGCAACGGCATCTTCAAGGACGGCGTGCCACCCCGGCCGGGCATGGTGGTTCACCGGCCGGAGTACGCGGCCGGCGTTGTGCTGCGGCTGCTGCGCACCGGCGAGGACACCTTCGACATCCCGCACGGCCCCGAGCAGCCCGACATCCTCCGCGTATCTGAATAAGGGGTCACGCGGACGGTCGAGGCTCCCATCCCAGAGCGAGGACAGGCAGGGACTCAGTGATCGGCTCGCGGCTGCGGCAGTGCCGACTCGGCGTAATGTCCGGTTCGCTATGTTCGTTCAATGCACGGTCAACCCGGGGAAATCCTTGCCGGCCGCTACCGGATCCTCGGGCTCATCGGGCGCGGCGGCATGGGCCGCGTGTGGCGCGCGTACGACGCCGAGCTCGATCGTGAGGTCGCCGTCAAGGAGCTGCGGCTGCCCGACGAGATCGATGACGCCGACCGGCGCGAGTGGTACGCCCGGGCCGCCCGCGAGGCGCGCGCCGCCGCCCGCCTGCACCACCCCGGCATCGTGGCCCTGCACGACCGGGTGATCGATGTCGGCCGTCCGTGGCTGGTCATGGAGCTGGTCCCGGGGCGGTCGCTGGACCAGGTGCTGCGTACGGACGGGCCGCTGCCCGTACGGCGGGTCGCGGACATCGGCCGTCAGATGCTGGACGCGCTCGCCGCCGCGCACGCCGCCGGCATCGTGCACCGCGACGTCAAGCCGCCGAACGTGCTGCTGGACGGCGACCGCGCGGTCCTCACCGACTTCGGCATCGCCGTGCTGGAGGGCGACGCCACGCTGACGAAGTCCGGCGTCCAGCTCGGCACCCCGGCGTACATGTCACCGGAACAGGTCCGCGGCCACGCCGCCACGCCGCGGTCGGACCTGTGGGCGCTCGGCGCCACCCTGTACGCCGCGGTCGAGGGCCGCCCCCGTTCCAGGGGCCGACACACGGCGCGGTCTTCGTCGCCATCGCCACCGAAGACCCACCGCCGCCGACCCGCGCGGGCCCCCTGACGGACGTCCTCACCGGCCTCCTCAGCAAGGACCCCGACGCCCGGCCCACCCCGGAGGCCGTCCGCGCCCTCCTCGTCCAGCAGGCCGCGCCACCGCCCGCCACTCCTCCCGAGTCCGCGCCCGGTCCGTACGGTGGCCGACCTCCGGCCGACCCCCGGCCCGCCGGCCGACCGCGTGCTCGACACCGACTCGGCCGGGGTGTGGGACGTGGCGTTCAGCCCGGACGGCAGGACACTCGCCAGCGCCGACAACGGCGACGCCGTCCGGCTGTGGGACACCGCCGCGGGACGGCAGACCGCCGTGCTGTCCCGAGGCACCGGCGACCCCCAGAAGTCCCGGCACGTCGTGGCGTTCAGCCCGGACGGGACGACCGTGGCCGGTGCCGGCGCCAAGGTCGACGTCGCGACCTGGGACGTCGCCACGCACAAGCCCGCCGTACGCTTCGCCGGCGGCACGAGTGGCAAGGTCGCGTTCAGCCCCGACGGCCGTTACCTGGCCGCCTGCGACGAGGAGAACGGCCCGACCGTCACGGTCTGGGACGCGCGAACCGCCAAGGAGGTCCACACGTTCGGCTCGACGACCGGCTTCTCAGTGGCGTTCAGTCCGGACGGCACGATGCTGGCCGGTGGTGGTTCGGACGGCCGCATCCACCTGTGGCGGCTGTGACGCATCACTCCGACTCGCCGGCCACAGTGAGGCGGTCATGACTCACGCCATGGCAGGCATGGAGCTGCCGGCGATCACCCGCCAGACGGCCTCGAATGCGACGCGACTGTGGGACTCGGCTTGGTCGGGCTCGCGGATCATGGTGTCGATGGCCGCGTTGGCCATGGCGTCGGTCAAGGTCAGCAGGAAGCCGAGGGGCGCGTCCTGCATCGGTCCGTTGGCGCGGCTGCGTTCCAGGAGATCGGCGATACCGCGGAAGGCGGCGCTCACGGTCTGATGGCTCTGCTCGGTGATGTCGTCTGACATCTGGAGTTGGGCGAGCGCGCGTCGCTTGTCCGGGGCTGTCGTGGCCCAGTGCACCCATTGCGACCACATACGGTGGACCTGCTCGCGCGGAGCGGCCTCGACGGGAAGCCCGGCGAGCGCTGTCGTCGCCATCTCGGTCTTCAGGACCACGTAGAGCTCGTTCAGCAGCGCTGCCTTGGTGTCGAAGTAGACGAACAGCGAGCCGTTGGAGACGCCCGCCCCCTTGGCGATCGCTGCTGTCGGGGCCCCGAGGCCCTGGGCGGCGATCACTCGGGTCGCCGCCGACAGGATCGCGTTGCGGCGGTCCTGACTGCGTGGTCTGGCCATGGCCTCACTCTATAAAAGAGTGACCAGTCAGCTGTTCGACACTTGGCGGCTGGGGGGCGGGGCCGCTCTCCTCGTCACCGGTCCGCGCGCGGCAATGATCGGTGACGAGAGGCTTACCCGAGCGTGGTCCTTGGCTGGTGCTCGGGGGTGGTGCCCGGGATCTGGGCGAGCAGGGCACGGGTCTCAGCGACCACGCGCTCGCCGAAATCGGCATCGCGTACCTGGGCGGAGCCGAGCATGGGCTTGCCCTTCTCGTCGTAGTACACGCCGGTGCGGTCCGAAGTGTCGGTCAGCACCTCGGTGATCAGCCGGGCGGCGCGCGTAGGGGTGCTCCAGTACTTGATGAGGGGCGCCAGGGGCGCGAGTACGTAGGCGGCCAGGAAGCGGAGTGCGGGGTTGGCGTCGCGGCCGAGGCCGGTGCCGGGGGTGAAGCCGGGTTCGACCGCGTTGAAGCGCAGCCGTGGGATCTCGCGGGCGAAGGTGAGCACGGTGGCGAGGTTGCACTGCTTGGAAGTCGCGTAGGCGTCGAATCCGGGCTTGGTCGAGCCGCCGGGCTGCCACTCGCCGCGGGCGCAGGCCTCGGCGGAGATGTAGCGCGCGCCGCGATAGCCGGAGACTCTGGCGGGCTTGCGTTCCGGGTCTTCCGCGCCCGAGCACGTGAAGACGACGTTCGCCCCATCGGGAAGGTGCGGGATCAGCAGGTCCGTCAGGGTGAACGGCCCCAGGTGGTTGGTCGTGAAGGCGAGGTCCCATCCCTGCGCGTTCTGACGGGCGCCCAAGGGGAAGATGCCCGCGTTGTTGAGCAGCCCCGCGATCGGCAGATCGAGCGCGATGATCTCGGCGGCGGCACGCCGCACGCTTGGGATGTCGGAGAAGTCGCAGACGACGGATATCGCGTGGCCTCGGGGGCGTGCGTTGATCTCGGCTTCGACCTCTTTGAGCTTGTTCGGGTCGCGGCCCACCAGCACGACGGTGCCGTGCTGGGCGAGGTTGAAGGCGGTGCGGCGCCCGATGCCGGAGGTCGGTCCCGTGATGATCCACGCCGTGGGCGTGAGGCGATGATCAGTGGTGTTCATATCGATTCCTTGCCCGAGGTGGAGGACTGGTCCGGCCCGGTCTGAGGCAAGGGCCTCACTGTCAGCCCGGAAACCTCGGCCGGATGGACTCTCAATCTATAAAAGAGTGTCTAGTCAGTCAAAGCTCGACGTATACAGCCCTCTGGCTACAGAGCCTGGCTGGGGCTGTCGGCACTGCGGTGTGTGGCGTCTTCTTAGGCGAGCCGACGATCGCGCCGAGCGCCGCCATCGCGATGAGGATGAGGAGGAGGCCACCGCATCCGGTCCCAACCACCTTCAGACCGGCATCGTTCTTGCGGGGCCGTGGCGCGGGGGCCTGCCATTGCGGTGAGTGCCGTATCGCTGTCGTGGAGGCTTTCCGGCCCGGCGGTGCTGAGGGTGGGCACGGCCATGATGAGGTTGTGCGTGTGCCGGGTCCGGAGGTAATCGGCCTCCGCGCAGGCCCCGTAGGGGTAGAAGCGATTCTCTGGTGAGTAGGGCCTGAAGTGCGGTCCGCGGTCTCGGCGGCCTCGCCGGGACCGCAAACGTGGGTCAGGGGGCGATAGTCAGTGGTTCGCCAGGGTTGATGACTTTGACCGGGACGTCGGGGACGAGGCGACGGACCGCGTCGACGAAGAGGGCGGGGTTCTTGTCGCTCTTGAGGAAGAGCGCGTCCCCTATCGTGCCGCCGGTGAAGGCGTAGTGCTGCGGGATCGCGATCTTAGGTCGAAGGGTGGCGGTGAGCTCGGCGGCCTCTTCGGCGTTCATGACGACCTGTTTGGCTCGCGGTATCCGGATGTGCAGGCCGTTGACGGGGAGCAGTGCCACATCGAGCGGACCGTAGCGGTCTGTGAGGGTGTGCAACTCCGGGACGAGCAGCGTGTCCCCGGCGAAGTAGGCGCTGCGCCCACCGCCGCTGATCACGTAGGTGACCTCGTATACGCCGTGCTTGCCTGGCGCTGCGGAGATGGTCAGATCGCCGACCCGCGCGGACTGCCAGGGCTCGAGCGCGCGGACGTCGCTGAATCCTGCCTTGCGGGCTTTCTCGACGACCGGTCCGGCGACCAGTAGGGGCACGTCCTTGCGGGGATAGCGGCTGAAGGCGTCAAGGTCGCAGTGGTCGTAGTGCTCGTGGCTGATCACGACCGCGTCGAGATGCGGCAGCGTCTCCGGCTGCAGGGCGATCGGTTCGCCCGGGTGGTAGAAGGTGCGTTGAGAGAACCAGGGATCGGTCAGCACCGTCAGGCCGCCGATCTGGACCAGGTGGCAGCTGTGGGTGATCCGGGTGACGACGAGCGGCTCGGTCATGGCGTTTGTCCCATCGGGCGGGTGGTGGATATCGAGGAATCACGTTGGTCGCGGTGACGTGCGATGGTGCGCTCCACGGCTAGCGCTCGCCCGTGTGCGTCAGATGGAGGCCGCCGAGCGGCGTGCGCTGCGCCAGGATGACTCGCCGGCTGATCCGCCAGGTGCTGTCCTCGCCTCGCAGGGTGTCGAGGTGCGTCACGCTTGCGACGGACCCGTCGGCCATGATGATGAGACCCTTGGACTGCGCGGTGACCAGGTCGTCCTCCTGGCCGGTGATCACGATGTTCGTGACGTGATGCGCGATGGGGTTGCCCGCGCCGAGCTTCAGGGCGCCGTTCCTGATGGACTCGACGCCCTCGAACGTCCCCGCTCCCACGTCGCTGAGGTCGTAGACGACCTTGGGCGTGAAGATCTCTTCGAGCCGGTGCAGCTCGCCTCGGTCGAAGATGTGTCCGGTCAGGGCCAGGGTCCGGCCGATCGCCTGGCGGTCTTCCACGGACAGTTCGCGTGCCATTCGGATCTCCGTTCGTTTTGGTACGGCGTACCAGAAAGTACTTGATCCCTCATGGGACGGCAACCGGTCGCGGGTATGCTTGCGGGCATGACCTCCTCCCGGCCCCTCGTCGAACGCAAGCAGCGCCAGGCGCGCCAGCGCATCATCGAGGCCGCTCAGGAGCTGTTCCGAGAGCACGGTTTCGACGGCGTTTCGGTCGGCGACATCGCCGAACGCGCCGAAGTCGGACGCACCACGTTCTTCCGCCACTTCCGCGACAAACAGGAGGTCGTGTTCGCCCGGGAGCAGGAGCTGCTCGACATGGTCGCCGCGGCCGGCCAAGCAGACGACGCGCTTCCCCCGCGCAGCGTGACCGAGGGCGTCGCACAGCTCGGCCCGGTTCTGCTCGCCCTGTGCGCCCAGGCGACCGCCGACCCCGCGGGCTACACGCGCCACTTCGCGTTGATCGAGCAGCACCCGGAACTGCGCGACCGCGACGCCGTGAAGATGCAGCAGTTCGGGGACAAGCTGAGCGAACTGCTCATCCGACGCGGAGCCGACGAGGCCACCGCCGTCCTCGCCGGCCAGATCGCCCTGGCCTGCTTCCAGACCGCCAAGCGCCTCGGCAACAACCCGCTCACCCTGGTGGACGACACCCGCACCGCAATCAACCGAGCCCTGACCCTCGGGGCCGGCGCCACCGATACAGCGACCCTTTGAACCTGGCGCTCGGCTCTCGGGTGGTGCGCTAGCCTCCGTCGTTCTCGGTGCTCGTGGTGGCCCGTGGATCGGCGACTGGGCGGACATCGTGGAGGTCTATCAAGCCTTCAGCACGGCCCCGGAACCACGGCCTCCGGCCGGGTTGGTCTGGCTGCGCGACTGGGGATGTGCGATCTGGTCGCTGGTCGACTGCCGGGACCCGGCCGGGCCAATGTGGGCGTGGGATCCGAATGGTTGTTGTTTGGAACACGCTCTCTTCCCGCAGCAAATGACCCTCGCCGGCTGGCTCACCAAGTCACTCGACGGCACGCTTGAGATCCCGTGCTGGAGTGGCAGCCGTCATTAGAGAACGTGTCGAGGTGAACCCTGGAAACCGTTGTCTTCTCGCGTGGCCTACCGACGCCGTCTGACTGCTCGAAGCGGCGAGTCGGGGGTGCGGAGGCGGAGCCCCTGCATCGGGGGTTCCAGGGGGTCGCTCCCCTGGGAGAACACAAAGCCCCCGGCGAAGTCGATCGAAGATCGACGAGCACCAGGGGGTGAGTGGGCGGGGGCGGGGCCGAACCGCCGACCTTCCGCTTTTCAGGAGTGACATCACCCCGGTTCAGGCTGCGTCTGCCGTGGTCAGACGGTGGTCGACGGGTGCCCGTGTGAGCCTATGGAAGCCGACGTTGTCGTCAGGTCGCATGCAGGTTCGCCATGCGTCGGGCTCGCCGCGGGACCCCGTGAGCGGAGGAGTGGAACCTTGAGTGCATGGCCTTCCAGACATCGCAACCGGGCGCGCCTGCCTGTCCATCGAAGCGGAAGCGACGTTCGAAACTGGCGGACCTGCTCGATGTCGAGTTCGAACGTTGCCTCGCTCCGCTGGTGGTGCGATGGCTGTACGTCAGCTCCTTGACGTTGATCACTGCGGTGACGCTGTTCGGGCTCCTCATGTCATGGGTTGGCGAGCTGGGCCGGCTGGGGCTTCTGGATGGGCGTACCGATCTCAGTCGCTGGCGGACTCGTCGGCGTCGTCCTCGGCCTGGGCCAGGAGCTTGTTCGGGTCCAGCCCCGAGTGCCGGGCCAACGCCTTCACGAGGGTGAGAGTCTGGCTGGTGGTGTCCACGATGGCGGTCATGTCCTCGTCGTTCGACTGGCCGGACCTACCTGCACCGAGTCGGTCACCCCCGCCATCGGCATCGATCCTGCCGACGACCGGTCCCTGATCGCCCGACTGTCCGCACGCCTGCGGGCACTGGAGACGTGGGTTCGCCTCACCCCTGTCTGACCCTTTCCTGCTCTTTCCACTGCGTGATCCGCGGCTGATTCCCGTGCTCAGACTCCAAGGACGGTGAACGCGGTCAACGTTCCGTTCATCCGGGTCACGCCCTGGGGGGTTGCGCAGTCCGCTGGGTTGAAGGCGATGGTGGGCACGGCGGCGACTGTGCTTCCGGCGAATTTGCCGGCGGTGGTGGTGCTGGAGAGGGTGAAGACCGGAACCCCATTCACGATTTTCATCGTCGCGGTGCCGCTCTGGGTGCTGGTCTGACGGTTGGCCCAGGTGATGATCGTGGTGAATTTTGCGGAGGCGCCGCTGGTGCAGCTGCCCGATCCTGAGCCGGAGAGGGTGGCGGTGGCGTTGCCGTTCACGGCCGGGTCTCCCGTGACCGGCGGGGACACACATCCCGCAAGCGCTCCGGTCCCAGACAGAGTGAAGCTGCGATCGGTGATGGTCAGCCCCGGGCGGAGGTTAAAGCTGTAGGTGCCGGTGTTGCAGGTGACCAGGCTGGTAGCGGCCCGGGCCGATTGCGGGCTGGCCATGACGGCCGCCGTCATCAGGGTGGCTGCCGCTGCTGACATGACGATGCGGGGCCGTGTTTTCGTAGTCTTCACTGTTGCGTCCGTTCTGCGTAGGGGGCCCTCCGGAAGGACCCGTAGCTAGTCGCCGAGATCTGAACTCCCAGACAGCGGCCTGCGGCCGTAGCGTAGTTGACTGAATACACTCCGCAATAGACCTCTGTGTGAAAAAACGGCTACGGTGCGCCGCGAGCTGGGAAAAGGGCCAGCACCCGGCCCAGTGACGGTCCGGCGGGCACTGCACTAAGCCCGGGAACTCTTCAGTCGGACCGCACGGCGATCTTCGATCTGGCGGGGCTGCATCTGTTAGGTCAGACGGATCCGATCGTGAAAGTGCCCACCGCGCCGGTGTAGCTGTTCAGACCGCTCGTGAGGCACTCGGCGCTCATCTCGACCGCCGAGCGGGTGCTCCGGCCGTTGGCGCGGGCGGTCTGGCCCTTGAACTCCCGTTCACTCACCCGACCACCGTCGAAGCTCCACGTGGCCGCCTCAAACCGGAAGTTCGTCTGCGCGATGGTCGATGTGGTGCCGTCATTCCAGCTGATGTGGAGCTTGCCGGAGCCGACCGCGAACTGGTTGGCACAGGTGCCGGTGCCGGATCCGCTAAGGCTGAATCTTCCGCCGGTGCGGTTCGGGTTCCGAAGCGATGTGCAGGCGCTGAGGTCGCCGGTGGCCTGGACCTGGATTGGATGCTGCTGGAACATGACACTCGGGTTGAAGTGGGCGTGGAGGCTGCCTCCTCGGCAGGTGATCGCGTTGTCCGCTGCGCGTGCTTGGTCTTTCGGGGCCAGGCCCGTACTGGCCGTTGTCGTTGTGGCATGCGCGGGGGCCGTTCCCAGCGTGGTGACGAGCGTGAGTGTGCTGGCGAGGAGGGTGGTCCTGAGGGAGATGCGCATCCTGAGCTACTTCGCGTAACAACAGTCCATGACCGCGAACGACCGTCCAGCGCAAAGACGGGCGATACGAGGCCAAGGTGTTCGTCCTCACGACGGCGGGCACCTTCAAGCGACTCAGCGTGTACGGCAAGAGCCGTGAGGAGTGCCACGCCAAGTACGTCAAGCTAAAGCCCCAGGCCGACGAGGGCATCCCGGTCGCGTCCGAGAGCTGGACGGTCGAGCAGTACCCGCACCGTCCTCGACGCCGCGTACGACGAGCGGCTGTACGCCCTTTACGTCCTGGCGCTCTGCCTGGGCCTTCGGCGCGGGGAGCTCTTCGGCATGCGCTGGTCGGACGTTGACCTCGACGCCGGCACCCTCGAAGTCGTCCACGCGCTCCAGCGGGTCGGGGGAGAACTGCGGTTCGTCCGGCCGAAGTCGGACGACTCCCAGCGGACCATCCCCCTGCCCACGATCTGCGTCGACGCTCTCCTACTGCACAAGGACCGGCAGAAGGCCGAGCGGGCGGACGCCTGGCCGAACTGGCAGGACAACGACGTCGTCTTCCCCTCCCGGCTCGGTACACCCCTGGAGCCGGACAACCTCCGGCGAAGCCTGGGACGGATCAGGAAGGCGGCCGGCCTCGGTGATGTCCGGTTCCACGACATCCGGCACACCTGCGTCTCACTCCTGCTCGACCTCGGCGTCCCGCCGCACATCGTCCGCGACATCGTCGGCCACAGCGACATCGAGGTCACGATGACGATCTACGCCCACGCAGCGCTCGACGAGAAACGCAAGGCACTGCGGAAGCTGGGGGACGCCCTCGGCTAGTCCGATTCCGAGAGACGCGCTTCGGTCTGACCGAAGCGCGTCTCTTTGTCATAGTGATCTAGCCGCCTGGCTGACCGAGAGAGGGAGCGATGGAGGTTTCTGTACGTTTCGAATGGGATCTCGTTGGCTCTGTCCAGGTTGACGCCGCCATGAAGCCCGTCTTCCCGGCGCTTCACCACGTCCCCGGGCTGTATGGGGAGTACCCCCGAAGATAGGTGCAGCCAGCGCGACCTATACGGGCTGGTCGACGACTACGGCGAACGACTTGCCGGCATTCCGGATTTCGACCCCCTCCCTGCCAGACTGGTGTGATACACGGGACGATCGATTCCTTCAAGTGCATAAACAGGTCGAGAACGGGATCTTCTTGTTCCCAGGTCGCATAGGGCGGCCGAGTTCTCGGCCCGCGCGGCCGGCCCTGGTGGCTCCGTATCACGCGCAGTCACGCAGTTGCGGTGGTTCTGTATCGTCTCCGTCGCAACGATGCGTCATGTCCCGGGGAGATTTCGGTTTTGGATGTCGGTAGCGGTTCGTCGGCTCCGGTCACGGTGCTGCTCGTCGAGGACGATGAGGTGATCAGGAAGACCGTCGCGATGGCGCTGGAGCGCTACGGCTATCGGATGAGTGTGGCGGGCGATGGCCTCACGGGCCTGGAATCGTACCGGGAGCAGCGGCACGATCTCCTTTTGCTGGACGTGATGCTGCCGGTCCTGGACGGTATCGGGCTGTGCCGGAAGGTCAGGGAGTGGAGCCAGGTCCCGATCCTGATGATGTCCGCGCGCGGTGACGGGCTGGACGTCGTGGCGGGGTTGGAGGCGGGAGCCGACGACTACGTCGTCAAGCCCGTGGACACCTCCGTGCTGGTGGCCAGGATGCGTTCCCTGTTGCGCCGGGCCGCATTCCGGCCGGCTTCCGGGAATCCCCCGGAGCCCGCTCCCGGCGCGGCCTCCGACCTGGTCTTCGGGGATCTGACGATCGATCCGGGAGGTCTGGAGGTGCGCCGGGCCGGTGAGCCGGTGGCCCTGGCGCCCACCGAGTTGCGCCTGCTACTGGCGTTCGCGGCGAACCCGGGGATCGTGCTGGACCGGCGAACACTGCTGCGCGACGTCTGGGACTACGGGTGGGACGGTGACAGCCGCGTCGTCGACCTGTGCGTACAGCGGCTGCGCAAGAAGATCGGCGCCGAGCGGATCGAAACGGTCCGCGGCTTCGGCTACAAGCTGCGGCGCTGACGTGGGAAACGCCATTGTCCGATGGACACGTAGCCTGCTGAACTGGCGATCGCTCCGCTGGAAGATCGCTGCGCTGGCGGCCGTGGCGTCCTGTGCGGTCGCGCTGGCCGTTGGCCTACTGGTCCACAAGACCACGCTCGGATGGTTGATGAACCAGGGCAGGTCACAGGCTTACGTCGCAATGCAGGAGGACGTGGCCACCTACCTGAGTACGGGCGTCGCACCGGACAGCTATACCCCGCAGCAGATCCCGCCCGTCCTGATCGAGCAGGTGGACAGATCGGGAGGGTTCACCACCTGGTACGACGACCGGCGACCGGACAGCCCCTGGATGTGGGCGGCGCAGCCGGTCGACGGCCGGGTGCTGTTCGTGCAGATCGATATGGGCACCGCGATGCGCAGCCTGCAGGCCCTCGATCGGCATGTCGTGGAGGCCTCACTGGCCGTACTGGCGGTTGTCGTGCCCCTGGCGGCGCTGGCCGCCGAGCTGCCCAACCGGCGGCTGAGACGGGTCGCCCGGACCGCACGGCGCATCGCGGACGGCGATCTGGACGCCCGGGCGATGAGGGGTGGCCGTCGCGGCCGGGATGGCGACGAGATCACCGAGATCTCGGTGGCCGTCGACGCGATGGCGGGCGCGCTGCAGGAACGACTGCTCAGCGAGCAGCGGTTCACCGCCGATGTGGCCCACGAGCTGCGGACTCCGCTGATGGGCCTGGTCACCTCCACCGAGCTGCTTCCCGCCGGCGAGGCCACCGAGCTCGTACGCGACCGGGTGCGGGCCCTGCGGTCGCTGGTCGAAGACCTGCTGGAGATCACCCGGATCGACGCGGGCGTGGAGCAGGCCGATCTCGCTTCGGTGCCGTTGGACCAGGTCGTCGAGGAGTCCGTACACCGGACGGAAGTGCGGGCCCGGCTGACGGTGACCGGCGCCCCGGTCGCCTACACCGATCCGCGCCGGCTCAACCGGATCATCGCCAACCTGGTCATCAACGCGCACCGCCACGGGCGCCCTCCGGTCGAGGTCACCGTCAGCGGCACGACGATCGTCGTACGCGACCACGGCCCCGGGTTCCCCGAGGCGCTGCTGGTGGACGGGCCACAACGGTTCCGCACCGGCGCGGCCGAACGCGGCCGGGGCCACGGCCTGGGCCTGACCATCGCCAGCGGGCATGCGCGAGTGATCGGCGGCCGTCTGACGTTCGGCAACGCACCGGACGGTGGCGCGATCGCCAGGCTTCACCTGCCGGCCGGCGACCGGACCTGAGGGCCGGAACCTCATCGACGCCCCAGGCTCTGCAGCCGCGGGCTCGTCGCCCGCAGGCTGATACATGCCTGATACACGTCCGAGCGGCCGGGGATACGCGACCGCGACGGCATGGACACCCGCGCCCGGCATGGTGGCGTGCGCCACCGCACGTCACAGCAACCGAAGGGAACACCATGCCCAGCACATTCCACGCCCCTCGTGCTCGTGTCGCACTCGCGGCCGTCGCCTGCCTCGCGAGCCTGCTGGCCGGTTGCGGGAAAGGTGGCGATCCGAGTGCCGCGGCGGGCGGCTCAGCGGCTCCCGCGTCGAGTGCCGGTTCCGCCGGCACGCTGGACCAGCAGTACAGCGCCTGGCAGGTCAAGTTCCGGTCGTGCCTGAGCGACAAGGGCTTCGAGCTTCCGAAGGAGCCCGGGAAGATCGACTTCGGTGACCGGCAGGACGCGTACAAGGTCGCGGAGGATGCCTGTCTCAAGCAGATCGGCCAGCCGCCGACGGCCCGTGCCAAGCAGAACACGTCCAGCAAGCAGATGCAGGACAAGCAGATGCAGGAGAAGAATCTCCGAATGGCCCGGTGTTTCCGCGACCGCGGATACGACGTCAAGGACCCCAAGCCGGAAGAGCCCCTGGTGATGCCGGAGAACGTGGCCGTCAAGCAGCAGGACCTCGACGCGTGCACGAAGGCATGACGCATTCCGAACAGCCGGGAGTCGCTCCGGTGCCGCAACGGCGCGGCCGAGCCTGGGTCTGGTCGATGGCGGTGGCCGTCGCCGTCGCCGTCGCCGCGTCGGTCGTCGTGCGGTCCGGAGGCGGTGCCGCGCAGGAGGCCGAGCACAAGCGTGTGCCGAACACCGCTCTCGTAGAACGCAGGACGCTCCGAGAGACCGTCACCGCGCCCGGATCGCTGGGCTACAGCCGGGCCGGCGAGCTCAGTGCAGGCCGCGCCGGCATCATCACCCGTCTCCCGCGTGCGGGCAGCCAGGTGAAGCTCGGCGGGGCCCTCTACTCCGTCGACAACCGGCCCGTGCAGCTGTTGCGGGGACACACCCCGATGTGGCGGACGCTGACGAGCGGCATGTCCGACGGGCCGGACGTGCGGCAGCTGGAGCAGAGCCTCGCCACGCTCGGCTACTTCACCGGTGCGCCCGACGCTCACTTCAACTGGACGACGAATGCCGCGATCCGGCGATGGCAGGACGCCTGCAAGGTGAAGGAGACCGGGACGATCCCGCTCGGACAGATCGTCTTCGCCCCCGACGATGTGCGCGTCGCGCAGACCGTGGCACACCTCGGCGACCGGGTCGCAGCGGGCACAGCCGTGCTGAAACTGTCGAGCCTCCGCAAGGTCGTTTCCGCCCAGCTCAAGAGCGCGAACCAGGCCGTGGCCAAGGTGGGCGGCGACGTGACCGTCGATTTGCCCTCTGGCAAGACGACGACCGGCACCATCTCCAGGGTCGGCGTGCCCGAGCAGGTCGACCAGAACAGCGGGAAGACCGTCGTCGTTCCGGTGACGATCACTCTCGACCACCCGTCGGACGCGGGCTCCCTGCAAGAGGCCTCGGTGCTGGTCGATTTCCCGACCGCCAGCCGCAAGAACGTCCTGACGGTGCCGGTCTCGGCTCTCATCGCCCTGCCGGGCAGCGGGTACGGCGTGGAGGTGGTCCGGGACGCCGCCACGACCGAGACGATCAAGGTCGAGCCCGGACTGTTCGCCGGCGGCTTCGTGGAAGTGACCGGCGACCGACTCACCGCGGGCCAGAAAGTCGTGGTACCGACACTATGAATGATTCCGTCATCGAACTCGACCGCGTAGTCCGCGACCACGGCAACCCACCCGTTCGAGCCGTCGACCACGTCTCGTTGTCGGTCGCACCAGGCGAGTTCGCCGCCATCGTCGGCCCCAGCGGCTCGGGCAAGTCCAGCCTGCTCAACATCATCGGCACACTGGACCGCCCGACGAGCGGACGCGCGCGCGTCGACGGCCGCGACGTCGGCGCGATGAGCGACGCGGCACTGTCGGCGCTGCGCGCGTACCGCATCGGGTTCGTCTTCCAGCAGTTCCACCTCGCACTCGGGGTCAGTGCGGTCGACAACGTCCCGGACGGTCTCCTCTACACCGGAACGCCCCGTGCCGAACGGCGGCGCAGGGCCGTGGCGAGCCTTACCCGCGTCGGCCTGGCGGGCCGCCTCCACCACAAGCCCGACCAGCTGTCCGGCGGCGAACGCCAGCGCGTCGCCATCGCCCGGGCGATCGTGTCCGACCCGGCGCTGTTGCTGGCGGACGAACCCACCGGCAACCTCGACCAGCGCTCCGGTGCGGGTGTGATGGAACTGCTGCAGGAGCTCAACGAGATGGGCACCACCGTCATGATGATCACGCATGACGTACGGCTCGCCGAACGGATACCGAGGCGGATCAGCATGCGCGACGGCCAGATCGTCGCCGACGACCGAGAAGTGACGGTATGAGCCACGGCGAGCGGACCCACGCGCGCCGGTCGCGTCTGCTCTACCCCGACGTGTACCGCGTGGGCGCGGCGGGGCTGAGAGCACGTCCCACCCGGGTCATCCTGTCCGCACTCGGCATCGCGATCGGTATCGCGGCGATGATCGCCGTCGTGGGCATCTCCACCTCGAGCCGGGCCAGGCTCAACGACCAACTCGCCGCGCTCGGCACGAACCTGCTGACCACCCAGCCGGGTACGTCCATCGACGGCCAGGACACCACCCTGCCGGCCGACTCCCCGGGGAAGGTCGGGCTGATCGGCAAGGTCACCAAAGTCGGGGCGGTCGCCACTCTGCGGAGCGTGGACGTGTACCGGAGCCGGCTCATCGACCCGAACAACACCAGCGGCATCGATGTGCGAGCCGCCGACCTCGATCTTCTCGGCCTCCTGGGCGGCCGGCTACGGGAGGGAACCTGGCTCACCAAGGTGACCGCGAACTACCCCACCGTCGTACTCGGCGGCATCGCCGCCGACCGGCTCGGCATCGTGAGTCCGGGGAGCCAGATCTGGCTCGGCGACACCCAGTTCACGGTCATCGGCATTCTCGGCGCCCTTCCCCTCGCGCCGGACCTGGACAGCTCCGCGCTCATCGGCGAGGCGTACGCCACGGCGCGGTTCGACTGGGACGGCAAGCCGACCACCCTCTACGAACGCTCGGCCGACGCGGACGTCGGGGCGGTACGCGACCTCCTGCCACGTACCGTTAACCCGGAGAACCCCGAAAACGTGGACGTCTCGCGACCCTCCGACGCCCTGGCGGCCAAGAACGCCGCGGACCTCACGTTCACCGGCCTGCTCGTCGGACTGGGCTCCGTCGCGCTGCTCGTCGGAGGCATCGGCGTCGCCAACACGATGGTCATCTCCGTACTCGAACGCCGCCACGAGATCGGGCTACGGCGCTCCCTCGGCGCCACGCGGGGACACATCCGGATCCAGTTCCTCGCCGAGGCGCTGTTGCTGTCCGCGCTCGGCGGCGTGGTCGGAGCGGCCGTCGGGTTCGGAGCCGTCGCGGTGTTCGCCAGGGTGAACGGCTGGCCCATCGCGGTACCGCCCGCCATATTCGCCGCCGGCATCGGCGCGACGCTCCTGATCGGGGCGGTCGCCGGCCTCTACCCGGCCATCCGGGCGGCGAGAACCCCTCCGACGGCGTCGCTGAACGCGTAACCGCATCGGGAGCGCGATCCGTTCAGCGCCGGCGAGGGCCTGCCGGGACCAACACGTACGCCGTGCAGCGTGGCCGGTCGGCTGCACACGCGTCGACCCCGCGGGACCGGGGTGGGTACGTCTCGTCGTCCGGGTCTGGTCAGATGCCGCCGTGCCGTCGCCACCGTCGACCTGGATTCCTGATGTCGAGCTGCCGATACAGGGTCGATACACGCCCAAGCGGTCACTGAAACAGCGTCGCGGCGGACCGGACACCTCCGGCGTTCAAAGTGGCTCCGGCATGCGAATCGCGCGTGCGAGTCCCTGGAGGTCTTCATGCACCTTTCCCGACCCCGGCGGTCGGCCGGCACTGCCGTAGCGGCTCTGGCCGCCGCTGCCCTGGCGCTGACCGCGCCCCTGATGGCCGCCTTTCCGGCGCAGGCCATCGTCGGTGGTACCGAGTCGACCCGGGCTTACTCGTTCATGGGCTCGTTCCAGCCGTCCTTTCCCCGGCCACCGCGCGCGGATGGACACGGCTGTGGGGTGGAGGTCCTCGCACCGCGGTGGGTACTGACCGCCAGCCACTGCGCCGGCAGGAACCCGACCGGGGCGAAGGTGGGGGTTCCGCGAGGATGGAAGGTCCGGGTCGGGTCACTGGACACCACGTCCGGAGGCGAGGTCGCCCAGGTCGACCACTACTACCGGCTGGCGACCAACCGCGATGAGGGGGGTTTCTGGGGCAGGGACCTCGCGTTGATGCACCTGCGGACCCCAGTGCGGGCCAAGCCCGTGCGGATCGCCTCGACCACGCCAGCGGACAACACGCCCGTCCGTATCATCGGCTGGGGAATGACCTGCGACGACAGCGACAATCCGGCGTGTTTCCCCACGCGGCTGCGGGAGGCCGACACCGTGGTACAGCCGATCTCGACGTGTCCGTCGGCCGCGCCCAGCGGAGAGTTGTGCATCGGTAGCCGCGACGGCAGCGTCGCGGCGAGCAACATGGACTCCGGCGGCCCTGCGCTGGTCCGCGAAGGCGGCCGGTGGGCGGTGGCCGGCGTGGTCAGCGGCCCCGGCGGCGACAATGCGCCAACGCTGTTCACCGATGTCACCAGGCACGCCGACTGGATCAACGGCATCATCACCGGCACCAACGTGCCCCCCGATGACCAGATCCCGAACGTGGAAGGCGCGGTGGATCTGAACGACTGTACGGGCTCAGTAGTCCGCACCTCCGCCTCCCGGCCGAAAGACCCGGCGCTGATGCTGACCAACGGTCACTGCGTGCAAGGACAGCCGCCCGCACCCGGAACCGCACTAGTGGACCAGCCCGCCGACCGCGAGGTGCCCATCGCCGACCCCCAGGGCTACCCCCAGACCACCGCCCGCGCGAACCGGCTGGTGTACGCGACGATGACCGGCACCGACATCGCGCTCTACCGCCTGGACAAGACCTACGCGCAGTTGAGGGCCGCGGGCGCGAAAGTCTTCCAACTCACGTCCACCCCCGTGCGCGCAGGCGACAAGCTGACCATGGCCTACACCAGCATCCGCTTGAACTGCACCGCCGAGGCCGTGGTCACACACCTGCGGGAGGGCGGCTACCAGCAGGACGACTCGATCCGGTACGCGACCAGCGAGGACTGCGCCCCCTGGCACGGCACATCCGGGTCGGCGCTGCTGGCGCCCGACGGCAACACGGTCGTGGGAATCCACAACACCCACAACGATGCCGGTGAGCAGTGCACCGACAACAACCCCTGCGAGGTGGGCACGGACGGGGCCGTGACCTCAGTGCAGGGCCGTGCCTATGGTCAGCAGGTTCACATGATCGCGGCCTGTCTGACCAAGGGGTCGCAGCTGGACCTGTCTCGCCAAGGCTGCACCCTCACCCGTGCCAGGCCACGCCCTGACCACCGTACCGGCGACTCCGGTGACCACGACCGGCACAGCGGTCCTGGTGCTCACAACCGCTGATCCGACCAACACCACCGGCGGGCACCGTTCTAGCACGGCGGCTGTGGTGATGGCCGACCAGCGCCGGTCTCACTGCTGGGCGTGGCTGGAGCGATCGGGGCCGGCGCTGAAGTGATCCGGCGAGCTGCAAGGTGACCGCCATGTCGGGAGTATCGCAGGCTGGTCGGGTGAGAGATCAGATGTCGTGCCGACCGTCTGCTGAAAGCGGACGGTCGGCTCGCAATGCGGTTACCGTCACGAAAAAGCCCCGAGACGTAGCGTCTCGGGGCTGTTTCTGCAGGTCACGTGTGGTGGGCAGGGGCGGGGTCGAACCGCCGACCTTCCGCTTTTCAGGCGGACGCTCGTACCGACTGAGCTACCTGCCCGCACGGCGCCGAACGGCGCCTCAGCGGTCCTGACGGGATTTGAACCCGCGGCCTCCACCTTGACAGGGTGGCGAGCACTCCTAGCTGCTCCACAGGACCTTGCTGTCTTGCTTTGTAGTACCCCCGGAAGGATACCGTGCCCCCAACGGGATTCGAACCCGCGCTGCCGCCTTGAAAGGGCGGAGTCCTAGGCCGCTAGACGATGGGGACTCCGACGGCCTGGGCCGCCGTTGCCCTTGGCGCCTGCCGTCGGGGACTCCGTCAGCATAGGGGACAACCGCCCCAACCACCAAAGTGATTCCCTCCCTAACGCGGACGGCCCGCCTGGGACGGCCGGGAGGCCGAAGGTGAGGGGCTGGGCGTGAGGGGCGTCCCGGAGGGCGTCTGTGCTGGTGGCGGGCTTATCGGGCGGTCCGGTTTGGGTTCCAGGGTGCGCTCGATCTGGGCGGAGGTGAGACCTAGACCACCCAGTTGGATGTCGTCCCAGCCCTGGAGCCGGTGGCTGGCCTGGTTGAAGTACAGGACCGACATCTCGATCGGGGTGGGCTGTTCGTGTTCGAGGCCGCGCATGCCGGCACCGCCGGTCGAGCCCTGGACGAACAGCCGGGTGCCGCCGGGCAGGAGCCGCGTCGACCGCCGGTGGAGGTGGCCGGACAGGATGAGCGGCGCGGTGCCGTCGAACGCCGCGCCTTCGGCCGGGTCGTGGGCGAGCACGAGGTCGGGCTTGCGGCCGAGGGCGCGGAGCCTCTGCACGGCGGTCTGCCCGTAGGCGAGCATCTGCGGGCCGTTGACGTCGTCGTCGCGGGTCGTCTTGTCGGGGGTGAACCGCGGGTCGGGGGTGCCGAAGATCCGCAGGCCGCCGACGTCGGCGATGCGGTCGTCGAGGACGACGGCGTTCTTCTGGCGGCGTACGGCCTTCTCGATCTCAGGGGAGTCGTGGTTGCCCTTGATGAAGACGTACGGGACCTTGAGCTTGCCGATGCTGTTCGCGAACTTGTCCTCGGCCTTGGTCCCGTGGTCCGTCAGGTCGCCGGTGTCGATGATGACCTGGATGTGGAACTGGTCGACGACCTGGCGGATGACGTTCCAGGCGACCGGGTTGAGGTGGATGTCGGAGACGTGCAGGACGCGGATGGTGGTGGGGTCGGGCTCGTACGTCGGGAGGGTGGACGTCACGTCGTACAGGCGGGACAGGTTGCCGACGAGCCGGGCCAGTTGCTCCCGGTACGCCCCGATGCGCGACACGATCGTCTTGGCGTCGCCGACGACCTGGGGGGCGCTGGCGAGGATGCCGGTGAAGCGGGGTTCGGCGATCGACTCGGGGTTGAACGTCAGGCCGCCGATCAGGCCGACGACGAGCAGTCCGCTGAGCGCGCTGACGGTCGTCCACACCGTACGGCGCCAGCTGCGGAAGATGAGGAACCCCGCGAGGGCGGCGCAGACGAGGGCGGCGGCGGCCGCCTTGACCGCCATGATGACGAACGCGTGCCGTACGTCCCCGCCGATCGTGTCGGAGAGGCGGTCGAAGGCGGAGGGGTCCTCGATGAGCTCGCGGGCGCGGTCGGGCCGGAGCCGGGTGACCTGCGCCTCGATCCGTACGGGACCCGCGTGGCTGTCCAGGCGGAGGGTGCCCAGCGGCGGGATGTCGATCACGGTGCCGCCGGAGGTCGACGGGCGGAGGGCGAAGTTCACGTCGGCGGGTCCGATGTCGGTCCGGGCGTGCCCGCCGGCCAGGAGGCCGATCCAGCCGCCGATGAGGCCGATCGCGATGACGGCCGTGACGCGTCCGGTGAGGCGTACCCGGGGGCGCGCGAGGAGCCGCCGTGGTTCGTTCCATGCTCGGGTCAACACGTTGGTACGTATGCTCACGACGGCAAGGATCCACGCACAATGACGACGTGATCGAGGTAACGCGGGAAGAGTTCGAGGATCTGGTCGCCGAGGCGCTCGACACGATCCCGCCCGACCTGACCGCTCTGATGCGGAACGTCGTGGTGCTGGTCGAGGACGAAGCGCCGGAACGCGGGCTTCTCGGGCTGTACGAGGGCGTACCGCTGACCGAGCGCGGCGACACGTACGCGGGCTACCTTCCCGACCGCGTCACGCTCTACCGGCGGCCGTTGCAGAGGATCTGCCGTACCCGCGATGACCTGGTGAAAGAGGTGCGTACGACAGTGGTGCACGAGATCGCCCATCACTTCGGGATCGACGACGACCGATTGCACGAGCTCGGCTGGTGATCCCGATTGCGCACGTTGGGTCACCTGAACTGAACACAGCGTGAGATACTGTCCGGCAGACCGACCGGCCGCTTGGCAAGGCGGCCGGACGACGTTCACCGGCAGGGGAGCGCGCGTGGGAAGACATCGGCGGCCCTTCGATCGCCAGGTCACCTATCACGAGGTTTTCGGCGTCGGTGAGTTCCGCTCGATCTGGCTGGCCCAGACCCTCTCGTACATCGGCGACCAGCTCGCCCAGATCGCCCTCGCGGTACTCGTCTACAACAACACCCACTCGGCGTTGCGCACCGCCGTCGCGTACGCCCTGACCTACCTACCGTCGATCATGGGCGGGCCGGTGCTCTCGGTGCTGGCCGACCTGCTCCCGCGCCGCCGCGTCATGATCGTGTGCGACGTAGCCCGTACGGGCATCGTGGCGCTGATGGCGCTGCACCACCTGCCCTTCGCGGTGCTGTGCTTCCTGATCTTTTGGACCGTTCTCCTGGGCGCCCCGTTCACCGCCGCGCGCGCCGCGCTGCTGACGGAGGTGCTGCCCGGCGACCTGTACGTCGTCGGTTCGGCGATCAACAACATCACGCATCAGTTCACCCAGGTGCTGGGCTTCCTGGTGGGCGGCGCGGTGATCTTCGCGGTGGGCGCGCATCAGGCGCTCGCGGTCGACGCGGCGACGTTCGCGATCTCCGCGCTCATCCTGATGGCCGGCGTACGGGCGCGGCCGGCGCCGCGTCCGGAGAGCCGCGAGCGTCCGTCGCTGTGGGCGATCACGCGGGACGGCGCGCGGCTGGTGTTCCGGGACCGTACGCTGCGGCCCCTGGTGTGCTTCGCGTGGCTGTGCGGGTTCTACGTGCTGCCGGAGGGGCTCGCCGCGCCGTACGCGAAGACGTTCGGCGCGGGTCCGGTGTTCGTCGGGCTGCTGATGTCCGCGATGCCGTGCGGGATGGTGCTCGGCTCGCTGGCGTACAGCCGGTTCGTCCGCCCCGACGACCGGCTGCGGTTCATGGGCTGGATGGCGATGCTGTCGTGCGCGCCGCTGCTGGGGACGGCCCTGCGGCCGCCGCTGTGGGCCGTGATCGTGCTGCTGGCGCTGTCCGGGGTGGGCAGCGCCTACCAGCTGGCCGCGAACGCCGCGTACGTCGCCGCGGTGCCGCCGGACGGGCGCGGTCAGGCGTTCGGGCTGGCGCAGTCGGGGATCCTCGCCAGCCAGGGCATCGGCATCCTCGTCGGCGGGGCGCTGGCCCAGGTGCTGGGTCCCGAGCCCGTTGTCGCCCTGGCGGGGATCGCCGGCCTGTCGGCCGCCACGATGCTCGCGATGTCGTGGACGCGGATCAGAGGCGAGGTGATCGCGTCGAACCAGGAGCGCGCGATGAGCGCCGCCGCCTGATCCGGCGACTATCCGACGCCCTTGGTCTGCTTGTTGATCAGGTCCTGGGCGATCGACGTCTCCTTGCCCTCCTCCGGGATGATCAGCGTGCCGGCGACGTACAGCAGGATGCCGGCGCCGCTGGTGAGGAGGGTCAGGACGGCGAGCACGATCCGGACGATCGTCGGGTCGACGCCGAAGTACGCGGCGGCGCCGGAGCAGACGCCCGTGATCATGCGCCCGTCGCGGGTGCGGGTGAGGCGACGCGGAGCGTCGGCGGGACCGGGGTGAGCGGTGTTCTCGTTCATGCTTCGATGGTGCCTGCGGACGCGCCCGTCAGCCATGGGGGCTTGCCCTGATACGTCCCTGAGAGCCCCCTGACCGCCGAATGGGCACGCCGACGTACGCTGATGCCTGCGGGGCGCCCCCCTCCGCTCTGTCGGCGTCCGCGAGCCCCTGGGAGGACCGATGGATCTGCTGCGTGTGGACGACCAGCTCACCGACGAGGAGCGCCTGGTCCGCGACACCGCACGGCGGTACGCCGCCGATCGGATCGAGCCGTACGTCGCCGATTGGTTCGAAGACGGCGTCTTCCCGGCGGCCGAGCTCGCGCCCGAGCTCGGGGAGCTGGGGTTCCTCGGGATGCACCTGTCGGGGTACGGCTGCCCGGGGGCGGGCGCGGTCGCGTACGGGGTCGCCTGCCGCGAGCTGGAGGCCGCCGACTCCGGGCTGCGCAGCTTCGTGTCCGTGCAGGGGTCGCTGGCCATGTCCGCGATCCACAAGTACGGCTCGGAGGAGCAGAAGCAGGAGTGGCTGCCCCGCATGGCCGCGGGCCGCGCCATCGGCTGCTTCGGCCTGACCGAGCCCGACCACGGCTCCGACCCGGCGAACATGCGCACCCGCGCCAAGCGCGAGGGCTCCGACTGGATCCTGAACGGCGCCAAGATGTGGATCACGAACGGCTCGATCGCCGACGTCGCCGTCGTGTGGGCCCGTACGGACGACGGCATCCGCGGGTTCCTCGTGCCGCGCGGTACGCCGGGGTTCACCACCCGGGACGTGCACAAGAAGCTGTCGCTGCGCGCGTCCGTCACCTCGGAGCTCAGCCTCGAGGACGTGCGCCTGCCGGAGGACGCGATGCTGCCCGGCGTCAAGGGCCTCAGGGGGCCGCTCGGCTGCCTGTCGGAGGCGCGGTACGGCATCATCTGGGGCGCGATCGGCGCCGGGCGTTCCTGCTACGAGACGGCCGTCGACTACGCCCGTACGCGCGAGCAGTTCGGCCGCCCGATCGGCGGGTTCCAGCTCACCCAGGAGAAGCTCGCCTGGATGGAGGTGGCCCTCGGCCAGGCCGGGCTGGTCGCCCTGCACATCGGGCGGCTGAAGGAGGCCGGGAAGGTCACGCCGCAGCAGGTGTCGTTCGGCAAGCTCGCCAACGTACGGGCCGCGCTCGACGTCGCCCGTCAGGCCCGGTCCGTCCTCGGAGCGAACGGCGTCACACTGGAGTACCCGGTGATCCGGCACATGACGAACCTCGAGTCCGTGCTGACGTACGAGGGCACCCAGGAGGTCCACACGCTGGTCCTCGGCGAGGCGATCACCGGCCTGTCCGCCTACCGCTGACCGGCCCACCCCTGCCCGTCCGCCTTGCCCGGCCTGGCCGCCTGCCACCGGCCTGGCCGCTGCGGTCGGCCGGTTCGCCGCGGCCGCTACCGCTTGGCCGCCTGTCGCCGACCGGTACGCCCGGCCGCCAAAGGTCCGGCAAATTGCGGCATATGGCCTGATCAGGGGAACGTGACTCCAGGTTTCGCGTGTACTCGCGCACGGGAATGTCTGCCCTGGCGATGTGCAGAGCTGGATCCGATCGACCGGGAAACCGCTGCTTCAAGGGAGGTCGGACCGTGACGATGCCCCGCTCGCGCAAGGCGGTTCAGGGCGTCGCCGGGCGCGCCGATCTCCCCGTTTCGAGGCTTCCAGGCCGCCTGACCGCGTTCCCGTGGGTGCACGCCTCGGCGTCCGCTCCCACCGGCGGGTGACGCGGGCAGGCTTCGGCGACCGCCCTTCGGGCTGTTCGCCGAGGAGCGGCGTGCGCACGGCTTCGCGGCCGAGCCGTCGCACGCGCTTCCGGGCGGCGAGGCCCCTTCGAGGAGTACATCGCGTCTCCGGCCGGACCCGGTCGAACCCGGCCGGCCCGTGCGGGTCGGGACGGCCGAGCGCCGCGGCCTGCGGTGCCCTCAACCCGCTGGTATTCGGCGCGCGGGGTGTACGGTACCTCCGGTACGCTCAGGTGTCAGCGGGGCGTTAGCTCAATTGGCAGAGCTGTGGACTTTTAATCCATAGGTTCTGGGTTCGAGTCCCAGGCGCCCTACCACTCACCTGGCCGCCGACCTGCGGTTTCTCCGGTCCGGTGGATCTTGTAGTGATCGTTTCGGGGCCGTGGGTGCTCCGTGGGTGCTCGTTTGTTCCGATCTTGTGCAGGGCAGCCATCCGGGGGCGTGCGCCCTGTTGCATAACTATCCAACGTGGCGGTGTTGGGCCGTCTGCGGGCTCATCGCAATCGAGGGTGTAGGTGGTGCCTGAATCCGCCTGCCGCCAGCAGCGACCGGCATGCCCCTGACCTGACCGCATTCTGCCGCTTCGAGGAACTCGGATTGGAGGCGGTCGGGCAGCGGCTGAAACCGGGCCGGGCGATGGTCGAGTGCCGCGTCGCCGAGCCCCACCGCGATCCGTGGTCCGCAGGGGCGGCGCGGAGGGGCGCCGCGGGGCACGGTGGCGCGCCGTCTCGCCCACGAGTCGTTCGGGAACCGGCCCACGGCCCTGCTGGTCCGGGTACGCCGCTACCGGTGCGGCGGATGCGGGCGGGTCTGGCGGCAGAACACCGCGAAGGCCGCACCGCTGAAGGCGAAGCTGTAACGCTGGGGTTGTGGTAGGCGCTGGAGAGCATCGTGATCGACCACCTCACCGCCGACCGCGTCGTCGGCCAGGCTCGGGGCGTCGTGGCACACCAGCAACAGTGCGCTCCTGGCTGAGGGCGGCGGGTGTTTATCGGTGGCCCTGGCCGGTTCAACGGCGTGCGGGTAATCGGCGGCACGTCTGGCGTCACATCAGGCTCGACGACAAGCACATCAGCGCCATCGACCTCACTCTCGCATGCAACAAGGCCGGCCCCGCCCGGCTGCTGTACATGGTCGAAGAGCGCTCCAGGCCGCCTCAAGGACTGGCGAGACGGCGTCGCGGTGGTCGGTCCTTCCCGTTCGCACTTCCGCTACCTACTGGCTGCCCCGTTACCCGTGCCGAGGCCCGTTCCCCGGTGGCGGGGTGAGCGTGGACGTGTAGTTCTCGCCGTCCACCAGCGGCTTATCGAGATCAACGCCAGCGGCGGCCATCCGGTCGTACTCAGCGAGCACGAGATCCTTCGTCCGGTAGGTCCCGTACTTGGCCTCGTCTTTCCGCTTGACGATCGGGAACGTATCCATGATGTAGTCAACATCGTCGCGGCTGATGCCGTATAGGTGGAAGAAAAAAGCGTCCAGCTCCGCGCGGATGACAGCGCGCCGCTCCTCATCCCACTGGAACGGAGTGCCTTTTTCGCCAAGGTCACGCGCAAACCCGGATATGTCGCTCGCAGTATATATAAGCTCCAGGACGCGGCGCCTCAAGAAATGGGTATGAGTTGAGATCATGTCCGGGCTTGGTGCGGGCAGTTGTTGCCAGATAAATTTCGCCATGCTCACGCCGCCAACCTTTTGGCGACTCACGTAATCGAACGCCATCGATGATTGTGCAGCATATAGTCCGGCAAGTAGGGCTGATGGTCTTTGAGAGAACATTAGGGGGATCTTGTGTCCTACGGCCGACCGTGGAATTATGACGGGCACTGCTGTGCGCTCGTTTGTGGCGCTTGTTACGTCGCACCAGCCATAGAGCCATTCTCTAGTCCACTGTGCGGAGGAGAGTTTCTTGGTAACTTCGGTCTCTGTCACCCAGTGCATGGGGAAGGGTGTCCTGTGGGCATCATTCAATTCCGCTGTAGTCAAGTACCGTGGTTGGCTCGTCCTTTTGGCGGCCGTTGCGCTCTTGACTACGTCCGCTGCCCGATGATTGTAAAGGTCGACCATCTTTGCTTCGTAGAGTGGGAGCATGACTTTAGAGGGGGAATAAAAAGTATTTCCCCTTAGGTTCCAGCCCTCCTCTTCCAGCTCATTGGCGGAATGAAAGAATCCCGCATCGTGTGACATATTAAAGAGTCCTTGCGTGAAGGATAGGCACCAAGCATTCCCTTCTGGGGAGCGTTCTTTCACTAGGACTGGCATTCGCTCGTATATTGCGAGAGTTATTTCGGCATCGCGGCGGGAGCGGAAGATGGGGCAAGTGCCAGTGTTTGGGTTGAGAAGAGTAATTTCCTCCGGGCTGAGGGTGAACGACTTGCCCGCGTCGTCCAACTCGGTGGGGTCGTGGAGGAAGAAGCCAAACTTTGCGGCTTCTCCTCGCTGACCTGGCCCAGTGAGAGAGAGGACGCAGAACTTCTGTCGGGAGTCCACGGCAGGGAAGAGGCCGGAGCGGTTCTCGAAGTCGTACAGGGCGGCGATCAAGCCTTGCTGTACCAGGTCCTTGAAGAAGAATTGGGTCCTCGCATCGGTGGCGATACCTGTGGGGACGATGATCCCAACGCGACCGCGTGGGCTGGTGAGGACGCGGTCGGTTTCCGCGAACACCGCGTATTTGTTGATGTTGCCCTGGCCGGTGAGTGGAACGCGGCCAGATCTGCGCAGGAAGTGGCTCTCTGCGTGGATGAATCGCTTCGCTGAAGTGTATTGAGTATAAATTGGCAGCGTATCCGGGGAATCCTGGAGAGCGGCGATCAGCTTCTTGCGGGCGTCAGCTTTGGAGACCCTTGCGATGGAAGGCAAACGCTGCTCGAAGAACTCCTGCTCCTTGAGTTCGACGCTGTCCCAGGGCGGGTTGCCGAGGACGCAGGAGAAGCCGCCCGCCCAGCCGGTGGCGCTGTTGACCGCGGCCGTCTGGCCGGAGTCCGGGACGGTGAAGACCTCGGGGAACTCCAGATGCCAGTGGAAGAAGCGGTACTGGTCGCGAAGCCGGACGATCTCGTCGTGCGTGGCGGCCGGGATGCCCTCGGCGTCCGGGTCCTCGAGAGCGAGAAAGATCTTCTGGGTGACGGCTCGAGGCGAATCCTTGGTCTTAAGCCACATGAACGCAGCGCACCAGGCGTCCGCGACGTGCAGGGCACGGATGTACTCGGCGGACTTCTCCCATGCCTCGTACGCCTCGGCTTGGCGCTTGACGGCGCGGAGACTGTCGGAGGGGGCAGTGGTAATGCGGCGCAGGCCGTCCGCAAACGCGGTGTTGGTGACTTTGACCGCGTCCTCGTCGCCGTCGAACAGGGTGTGCTGCCCGCTGCGCTCGTCGGTGTTGAGCTTCTCAAGGATCTTGGCCTGCTTCTTGTCGTCGCCCTCCGTGGCGATGAAGGCCTCGTCCGGAATGCCGCCCTTCAGCAGGGCCGGAGTGGCTCCGATCAGCGCGTTGCCGTGCTTGATGTGGGCGTCGAGGAAGCCAAGTGGTTTGCCGGGTTCCATGGCCTCGAGCCACAACGAGACCTTGGCCAGTTCCACGGCCATTGGGTTAAGGTCCACGCCATACACGCAGCGAGCGATGACCTCGTGCAACGCGCGGCGCACTGAGTCCGACGTTGGTTCGGGATTACGCTCGCGGACTGCGGCGACGCGTTTGGCGATGCGGCGGGCGGCGGCCACGAGGAAGTGGCCGGAGCCGCAGGCCGGGTCGCAGACGGTTAGGGAGAGCAGCTCCGAAACGATCGCTTCCGCCGAGTCCGGCTCACCGGCCTCCGCTGCCTTTTCCTCGCCGCGCTTCTCGGCATCGTCGATGACTGGATCGAGCGTCGCGTCCAGCAGGCAGTCGATCAGGGACGACGGCGTGTAGTACGAACCGGTCGTCTTACGGGAGTTGCCGGCGAGTTCGACCAGCTCGAAGGTGCGGTCGACGGCGCTGTGCCTGGGATCGAGCTCCAGCAGCGATTCGTAGATGGAACCGAGTTCCTCAGCGTCCAGGTGTTTGTAGTCGACGGTCCGCCAGCGGTGAGTCGCTGGATCGCGGACCTGGGAGAGGTGGCGGACGGCGGTGAGCAGATACTCGTTCGAGAGGGACAGGCCGCGCAGCGGAGCATCGGCGTCGGTGTCGGAGAACAGGCCGCCGAGACCGGGCAGGCCGAGTTCGGGGCGTCCGTTCTCGTTGCCGAGCGCGTTTAGCACGATCTTTAGGGCCTGATAGAGGTCACCGTGGGCGGTGCCGCGTCGTCGGCGGGCGTGTCCGCGCAGCCGGTCTGACGAGAAGTACTTCGAGTACCGCTCGCGCGTCTGGTCGGAGGCCTCGGGCGAGTGGAGGACGTCGCGGTCTTCGGCGACGAATAGGAACAGCAGCCGGTAGACGAGACGCAGCAGCGCCTTGTGCATGGCCTGCGTGTCGATGTTCTCTCGAAGCTCGGTGTTGGCGGGGTGCTTCAGGAAGCCCGTCCCGAGCGTGGTGATGGCGTCCTGGACACCCTTGCGGAGTTGGTCCAGGGCTCGGGCGCCAGACGCGATCGCGTCTGTCCGCCACTTTTCAAGCCAGCATGAAGAAGGCGGCGCGCCGTCGTCGACAGCGAAGCGGGAGGCGTGCAGGAGGCGGTACAGCAGCACAAACTCGCTGAACAGCTCCCCATCGAAGATGGCCTCAAGGTCGAATTCGACGTAGGCGGCGGTGGCGAGGGCGCTGGAGTCGCGCAGCAACCTGAGCTGGCGTCCGTTCGTCAGCATTGCCCACAGGTGGGCTTCGGTGCGGTTCAGGCACTCCTGGACGAGCGACTGCGGCGGGACGGTCCCGGGGCCGCCGGGGCGGGAGTCGAGTCGGGTGTTCCAGGCGGCCAGGTGGATCGGGACGTGCGTCCACAGGTGGCTAATCGCGAACGTCTTACCATCGCCGTTTGCCTCGATGCCGGACGCGCCGAGGGCCGTGAGGCGGCCGAAGCTCAGTTCGGCGAACAGCGGCTCCAGCCACTGCCGGATCGCGAGGCCGGTGGGGTCGGCGGGGGTCTCTGCCTCCGGCGCGACGGGCAGCTTGTCGCGCAGTTCCTTCCACACGGACTTGAGGTAGTCCCAGTGGCGTTCGGCCTCGTCGCGGACGGAACGGGCGCCGAAGATGTCATAGTCGGCGGGCCTGGAGCCCTGGACGTCCTTCCCCTCGGAAATGCGTACGAGCATGTCTGCAGGGAGGAGGCCACCGATGGTGTGGACGGCCGAAAAGATCTGTGTGCGGGCGGTGGCGGACATCAGGCGGCTCCTCCGGAGACGGTGCCGGACACCGGCAGGTACACGTAAGCGCCGAGGATGTCGGCGGGCTTCTGCGCCTTCACGTCCACGCCTCGGATGATTTCGCCAGCGGCGCTGCGGACGCGGCGGTGCGAGTCGCGGAGTTCGGTCGCGAGCCGGTCGCCGTACTCACTGAGATATTCCGTGGCGTCGGGCAGAGCGTCCAGGACCCGTTTCATCGTCCGTTCTCCGAAGGTGGGGTCGGTGTTCTCATCGGCGGTGGCGTGTAGCAGGCGCGCGGCTTCCTCGGCGGACAGCCACGTCGCGTCGGCGGGGAAACCCTGGAAAGCGAGGAGCCGGGCGTCCTCGGCGACGAGCTGCCGTTCGCCCACGCGCGACGGAAGCGTCAGGTGGAACCGGTAGCGAACGAGCAGCAGCGTCGTCCGAGTGGTAACCGCTCTCGTGCGGATGACACCGCAGCGGCGGGCCGGGCGGGGGCCGTCGGTCTGAGAATCGAGGGCGGAGTTGAGGAGGTGGCCGGCGAGCGCGCCGACGACCGGATCCGTACGGACGAGCGCCGCCTCGCCGCGCGAAACCGCCGACACGTTGCGGAACGGGACCTGCTTGCCGTTCTCGATGATCCCGCCGCCCAGCATCGGCGCCAGCACATCGCGGAGCCCGACGGGGCTGCCGCTCAGGTCCGCGCCGAAGTCGCCGAGGGCCTCCCCGCCCTCGTACAGGACGCCGTCGAGGGCGGAGAGGGCGTGGCGGACGAAGTCGCGGATCTCGCCAGCGTCGCCGAGCGCGTCCCGGGTGGCGTCGACCTCACGCTTGACCTCCTCGAGGCGGATAGCGTTGTGCGCGAACCGGGAGCGGGACGCCTTCTCACGCTCGACGGTGGAGTTCCACTCCTGTTCCAGCTCGGCGGCCTTCTGGTTGACGGACGAGATGTCCTCGGCGCCGAACAGGGCCTCCTGCTCGCCGCGCTGGCTGCGCATAAGCAGCCACTCGACGATCGCGTCCGTCACCCCCGAGGACGCCTCATCGGGCACGGAGACGGAGATGCCGAGGTCATCGCGGATCCGGCGGTGCTTGCGAATGAGGACTTCCAGGACCTTGCCGTCGATGCCGTTGTCGCTGCCGTAGATAGTGATGACTTTGACTTCGTCGCGCCTCTGGCCGTAGCGGTCGACGCGTCCTTCGCGCTGGTCGTGGCGGGTCGGGTTCCACGCCAGGTCGTAATGAACAACCGCGTCGAAATGATGTTGTAGGTTGACGCCTTCAGACAGGCAGTCGGTGGCGACGAGAACGCGGCGGGTGTCCGGGTCGTCGGCCGTTTCGTCGGCGAGGTCTTCGATGCGCTGGAGACGCTGCTGTGGGGACAGGGTGCCCGTCACGGCCCGGACGACGGTCTTCTTACCGAGCTTGCCGTCGAGGTGGTCGCGGACGTACTCGGCGGTCGGGATGTAGCGGCAGAAGACGATCGGGTGGTAGCCCTCCTTGAGCAGCGCCTTCAGGTGCTTGATCAAGGCCTTCAGTTTCAGATCTCGGTCCGGGCCCTCGAGTTCGGCGGCACGGTCGGCCAGCGCGGCGAGTCTCGCCCCCGCCACACCGATCTCCGGGTCTGTCTCGGCACCGGGCGCGACGTCCAGGCCCTCCAGCGCATCGTTGTCCGCGGAGTCGCGGGTCAGCGGCGCGCCCAACTCGTCGGCCTCCTCCGCTGTGGCGGCGGACGCGGCGGCTGAACGGGTCCGCAGGGTCTGCGCGGCGGCGCGCGGCGACGACACCAGCGACCGCAGCAGCGCGATGGCCGACCACCAGGCGATCCGGGCCTCCCGCCTGCCCTGCTCTCCCGCGACGGTGACCCGCTCGCTCGCGTAGCCGATCGCGTCCTCCAGCAGCGACCGGTATGCAGGGGACAGCTTGTAGGTCTCGTCCTTGAAGAACCGGTCGGCGGGGAACTCGGTCTCCTCGTCGAGGTACTTGCGGATGTCGGCACGGCGACGCTGGACGAAATGCAGGGCGAGGCGAGCACGGTCGGGACCGCTGTTCATGTCCAGGTCGCCGAACTCGGGCTTCAGCAGGGCGAGGAGGTTGCGGAACGAGCTCTCCTTGCCGCTGTGCGGCGTCGCGGTCACCAGCAGCAAGTGCCGGTCCTTGTCCTCGGCGATGCGCTGGAGCAACTCGTAACGGCGCTGGCTCTGCTGCGAGGTGCTGTCGTCGGCGGCGACGCAGGTGTGGGCTTCGTCCACGATGACCAGGTCCGGGCAGCGGCGGACGAAGTCGTCGCGGTGCCGGTACGACTTGATGAAGTCCGTCGACACGATCACGTTGGGGTGCTTGTCGAACAGGGACTGGCCCATGTCCAGGTCCCGTTCGAGCCGGGTGACCGTGGAGGACAGGACGAGCTCGGCGTCGATGCCGAACTTGGCGCGCAGCTCGTCCTGCCACTGCTCGGCGAGTGCCGGCGAGCACAATACCGCGAGGCCCTTCGCCTCCCCCTGCGCCAGCAGTTCGCTCGCGATCAGACCGGCCTCGACGGTCTTGCCGATGCCGACGTCATCGGAGATCAGCATCCGGACCGTCTTCTGCCGCAACGCCATCATCAGCGGGACGAGCTGGTACGCACGCGGCTCCACCGCGATCCCAGCCAACGATCGGAACGGTCCCGCGCCCGACCGGAACCCGATGCGCAGCGCAGTCCTCAGCAGGCCCGCCGCGCGCGCGTCGCCGAGGTCCTGTGGCGACGGCGCCTCGAATTTGGTTTCCCGCACGTCTTCGAACGCTGGGAATACCGCCGCGATGTCGTCATCGGCGCCGCCGAGTGGGCGCAGCACCAGCATGTCCGGCTCGCTCTCGGGCAGCACGACCCATTCGCGGTCGCGGACCGAGACCAGGGAACCGGGGGTGTAGGCCGTTGTCGTCAAGGGGTCCTCGCGTCGTGGTGCTCGTCGGATTTCGTATGCGTATCAGGCGGTGGAGGAAGCGCCGAAGTAGCTCGGTGTCTCGGCGACGATGGCGTCCCAGTCGGCGTCGTAGGGGAAGCGGACCACGTCCCAGCCCTGCTGATCCAGCCGCTGTTCCGCCTGGCGGTCGCGCTCCTTGATGTTGTCGTGTTCGTGAACGGGGCCGTCCACGAACACCGCGACTGGCACTCCCGGCAACCGGTACACGAAGTCGGGGCGGGCCTGCGCGTCGGGAACGTAGGTCTGCGCCTCATCGGGCATCCGCAGGCCGCGTTCCTTCAGCCAGGCGACGAACCGGCGTTCGAGCGGACTCTCGGACTGGTCGGACAGGCGCGCGAGCTGCTCGGTTCGGGACTCGCCGCGTCCGGTCGCGACGGTCTTCGCGTGGGCCAGGCGCAGCAGGATGTCCTTGATGGCGTGCCGGTCGATCAAGGCGTGGTCGAGCTGGTTGCCGTAGGTGAGCAGGCAGTCGTAGCAGCCGCGGGCGCATGGCCGGTCCGGGTGCGGGCCGCCGAGGTCGTTGCCACGCTCGTCGAAGTGGCAGATGTCCAGGGCCGCCTTCGCGGCCTTCGCCAGCGCGCCGGACGTCGACTGCATCAGCCGCAGCACGCCGGCGCCGCCCTCGGCGGCCTCGGTGAACAGCATACGGTCGCGGGGCCCCTCGTCGGGCGGCAGCAGCTCGCTCGACAGCTCGGAATCCTCCAGCTCGAACGCCGCCTCGATCCCGCGCTCCAGCGCATACATCAGCGACAGCGCGACCGGCTCTTCCAGCGGCTCGGCCAGCTGGGCGACCAGGATGTTGCGGCGGTCCTCCACGTACGGGATGACACGCTTCTTACGCCGCTTCTCGTTGCCGCTCGCGTCCACGACCGGCATCTCGCTGGAGTCGCCGGACGCATCCGACGCGGCCTTCTCGGTCATCCACTCGCCGGTCGCGGGGTCGAGCCAGAAACCGTCCGGCTCACCTTCCTTGGCGCGCAGCCGGCCCAGGTTGGTGATCCGGACCGTCGCCGAGTCGCCGAAGGCCAGAGTGGCGATGTGCCCGTCGTCGTCGGTGACCAGGGCATCCTGGCGGCCCGAGCGTTCGCCATGGTCGTTGAACCGGTAGGACGTCACCAGCCGGAAACCCGCCCGGCGGCGTTCCTCCTCGTCGGAGGAGATCCGCGCGCGGGCCTTGGTGTAGACGGTGTGCATCTGCAGCAGCCCGTACTTGGCCTCGGGCAGCGGCTCCTTGCACATCTGGCAGAGGTCCGCGCGGTCGGTCGAGTCGTGGTGGTAGCCGCAGCTCGCGCAGCGGCGGGCCTCGGACGTGACCACATCGCCCGTCCCGCCCGGCGGGAGCTGGATGCGGGTCACCTGGTAGCGAGCGCCCTCGTGGTAGATCAGCGCGCCTGGCCCGAACTCACGGATTGCCAGGAACCGGGGGCGCTGCAGGTAGTCGCCGTCACGGAAACGGCGGTCCTGCATGTTGATGTAGGCGGCCAGCGGGAGCCGTGGGAATGAGTAGCCGGGCAGGAAACCCTCGCTCGCCAGGTAGCGGTGCGGGCTGAAGTCCGACAGGACCGATCGGCTTTCCGCCGACTGATTCTTCAGCAGGTCAAGCTGGGTTTCCGCTTCCCGACGGCGGCCGACGGCGATCTTGTTGTCGCGGTCGGAGAGGGTGGTGTCCAGGACGCGGCGGTTCTGTTCCGCTTGATCCACCAGCGCCGCCTTGAACAGTTGCCGCCAGCGGTCGAAGGCCCGGTCGAAACGCTCGGGAGCGGTGCGGACCGTTTCCTCGATCCAGTTGTCGTCCCACCAGACGGTGGCTGCGAAGTCGGCCAGGAGCCCGCCGAGCACCTGCTTCGCGGCCCTCACGGCACGCTTCTGTGCGGCCTCGCTATGGATCGTCTGAACGACAGTGTCGTGCAGGGGGAGGGGCGGGTCAGGTCGGCGGGAGTCCTCGTCGTAGGCGATGTCGATGATCGCGGGGATGTTGTTGTGCAGTTCCAGGCCCGTCTCGGCGAGCCAGATCGCCTGGATGTGTGACCGGACGAGATCCTCGTTCGCCAGGTCGAGGCGCGGCGGCGCGACCGCGCCGGCCACCATCCGCGCCGAACGGCGGAAGTAGTACTGGTCATGACTGTTGCCGGTCGCGCAGTAGGTGGTGACGAGCGCCGGCTGCCCGGACCGTCCTGCGCGTCCGCTGCGCTGGGCGTAATTCGCGGGTGTCGGCGGCACGTTGCGCATCATCACCGTGTTGAGGTCGCGGATGTCCACACCCAGCTCCATCGTGGGTGAGCAGTACAGCAGCTTCAGCTTTGCCTCGCTGAACGCTTCCTCGCGCTTGCGGCGCTCCTCCGGGTCGACCTGGGCGGTGTGTTCACGGGCGATGAGGCCGCCGAGTTCGGCGGCGGTGTTGCGGTACAGGTCCCGGAAGAAGACGTTGACACGGGGACCATCGCCGCTGGCGTAGGTGCGAGTGAGAGGGTCGTGGGCGCCCATCTCGCCTGTACCGGCGCGCCACACCAGGCATGCCGCAGAGACGCGATAGCCGGTGATCGCCTGACCGGTGGGGCGGCGGCCGCGCCTGGTCCACCCGGGCGTCACCGAGACCTCCTTGACCAGGTTCGCCTTGGTCAGGACCTGGAGCAGCTGCTCGATGAGCAGCTGGGCGTCGTCGACCGACAGGTCGTTGAAATGCACGCGCCGCAGGTACTTGCCGAACTTGTTGAGCCCGGACAGGAACAGGCCCGAACGGTCGAGGCCGGGGCGGGCCTTCTGCGGGTAGGCCGTGCCGACCTTGGGCTCGTCGCTCTTCGACAGGACCCACGGGTCGACGAGCCGCTCCTCGCTGGCACGACGCAGACTGTCGAAGTCGTCCCGGAAATACTGCACATCGATGGCGAGGGAACGGCGCATTTCGTCCAGTAGCGCACGCATAATTTCTGCACGGCTGCCCGGCGCGGCGTCGCGCAACACCCGATGGGTCTTCTCCCAGCGGTCTTCCTTGCTGGCCACCCAGTCGAGATCCTCGTAGTCGATCCGCAGCAGGCCCGTCTGCTCCAGGTTGGGCATGGTGACGCGCCAGCCGCGCTCCAGGTCGAGATAGAGACGGAAGGCGACGACGTCTCGAAGTGTCCGAGCCGCGTTGCGGGCCATTGACGGGGGCAGGTCCGAGGAGCCGGTGTAGTCGGCGACGTCCAGGCCGAGGGCGCCGACGACCCTGGACGCCAGATCCTCGTGGCTGATGCCTTCGTCACCTGCCTCCACCGCCGCCCGGTACAGCGCCCCACGAAGCTGGGTGATCTGCACGAAGTCGTTGAAGTGGCCGGCCTGCAGCGAGGCGTCCTGCCGGTTGTCGACGAACGTGAGCAGCTTGCGTGCCTCGGGAAGCAGCGCATTCTCCGGCACCGCCCGCAGGAAACGGATGATCGACGAGGACACTAGCGATGTCGCCGACGAGCGTCCCTCCTGGTCGAGCGTTGCCAGCTTGGCGAAATCCTTGCCGCGGACCTGCTCGTAGCTCACTCCACAGTGCAGGCAGAACCGGAACGGCGCCGGAATGAACGCGGCCTCCAGCTCCCCTTGGCCCTCAGCACCATAGGGATCGACGCGGACCGGGATGGGAAGCTTCGACCGGTAGTTGGCGCGTACGACCTCCTGCCCAGTGTCGTCGACCTCCAGCCACGACTCCGGCAGGCGACGGCCGTCGATCGCCTCCTCGGTGGTACGCGGCCACGGCCGGCCCGAATCGACGTACAGGTAGCCGTCGCCCTCACGGCCGCCCGAGGCCGCAGTGTCACGGCGCGGCTCGTAGCGGACCATGCCGTCCTTGTCGCTACGCCACACGGTCAGGTACTCCTGGCCGCACTCGCGACAGAACGCCAATGGCAGCAGGATCTTGCCGTCCGAACCGGGTTGGATGAGCTGGTAGTCGCGGGTGAGCTGCCGGATCGCCGGGTCCTCTAGGGTGACGTATACGGTGTCGCCTTTGGACAGGAACTGGTGCAGCCGGAATGCGAACAGCGGGCGCTCGGTCACCGCGTGCCGGGCCTCCGAACCGGCCTCCAGCGTGCGGCGGATCGCCTCAGCGCATACATCCTCAGGAACTCCGGACTTGTGCGCGAGATCGGCGGCGGCTTCCTCGATCTTCGAGGGCTTCTGGCGGACGAGACGTCCCGTCGGGTCCTTCGCGAGACCGAACCGCGTCTCGATCCAGCGGGCCAGCGGGTCCCTAACCAGGTCGTCGTACGCGCGCGGGGCGGCTGGCGCCCGCAACCGCTCAGCCGGGACCGTCTCCGGCGCCTCCTCGGTCGCACGGACCAGCGTCTCGCCGATGACGTTGTCCGTGTCGACCTCGACCCCGAAGAGGGTGGTCGCCACGCGAGCGACCGCCTTCCTCTGGTCATCGAAAGTGCCCTCGCTCGACATTGTCGCCGACGTGCCGATGCACTGCAGGTGCTCCGCCTGGCACGCCTCGCGCACCCGACGAATGAGTAGCGCGACGTCCGCGCCCTGGCGTCCCCGGTAGGTGTGCAACTCGTCGAAGACAAGGAACTCCAGGCCCTTCGCCATCCGGATCAGCGAACTGCGATCCTTTGGGCGGGTGAGCATCAGCTCGAGCATCACGTAGTTGGTCAGCAGGATGTCCGGCGGATTGTCGCGAATCTCCTTACGGCGCTCATCGTCCTCCTGCCCGGTGTAGCGGGCGAAGGTGACAGGCTCGTTACCCTTGCCATAGCCGTCCCGCAGGTACTTCTTCAGCTCATTGACCTGGCTGTTGACCAGAGCGTTCATCGGGTAGACGATGATCGCCCGGACGCGTTTCTCCGACGTCGTCTCGCGCTCGCGCAGCACTTGGTCGACGATGGGCACGATGTAGGACAGGGACTTGCCGGAGCCGGTGCCGGTCGTCAGGACATAGGACTGCTTGCGCTTGGCGGCCTCAATCGCCTCAAGCTGGTGGCGGTGCAGGGTGAGCGGGCGCCCGTCGCATTTCGTGCCCTTTCGGGTCTTGTCCGCCTGGAAGATGCGAGCGCACTCCTCGTGGAGGAGCTTGCCGCTCAGCTCCGAGACGGTGCCACCCGACGCGAAGAACGGATTGAGCGACACCCACGGGTCCGGCCACTGGGACTTGGCGTCGAGATCGGACTCGACGAACGCGGCGATGCGGTCGTCGCGGATGATCGTCCCGCCCTCGGTGAACTCCCGGTAGTCCTTGATGAGCTGCCGATGCAGCCCGAACACGTCCATCACCGAACCCGCCACGCGCGGCTTCTCCACCACCGGAGCCGGTTCGGGCACGGGCGCCTCATCAGTCGACGCGAGATAGCGGACCGGGTCATAAGACTCCCAGTCCTGGACCACCGACTCGCCCTTGGCGAAGGGAAGAAGCGCCTCGCGGACCGCCACCGCATCGGCCGGCCGGTCCTCCGGCTGCTTGTTGAGGAGACGCTCCACCAGCCGGGCCATGTCCTCAGGGACGTCCGAACGCAGCAGCCGCAGCGGAGCCGGCTCCTCCGTCCTGTGCTTCTGCCCCAGTTCGAGCGCGTTCTCGCTCACGAACGGCGGGGCACCTGTCAGCAGCTCGTACAGCATGCAGCCGAGCGCGTAAAGATCGGCGGCCTGAGTCACCGCCGCGTTGAGGAACTGCTCAGGGGCCATATACCGAGCGGTGCCGACCGTAACCCCGGTGCTCGTCACCCTGCCGGCCTCGGCATCGTCGATGATCCGGCCCATGCCGAAATCGAGGACCTTGACCTGCCCCCCGGGAAGCAGCATCACGTTCGCGGGCTTGAGATCACGGTGCACGATCCCCGCCCGGTGCGCGGCCGACAAACCGTCCGCGATCTGTGCGCCGAGGGCGGCCACCCAGGCCACCGGAAGCTGGGCATGCTCACCTGTCAGTACGCGCAAGGTGTGGCCTTTGAGGAGCTCCATGGCGATGAACGGCAGGCCGTCGCCCTCGTCGAGGCCACCGGCGATAATGCGCGGAAGATTCGGGTGCTCGTTGAGGCGCTGCATGATGCGGATTTCGCGCTCGAACCGCTGAACGGCCTTCGAATCGGCTCGCGAGTCGATCAGTGCACCCGTGCGGCCACGCAGGATCACCTTCACAGCGACCTCGCGGTCCTGGTCGTCACCGTCCGCCTGGAGGTCAACGGCGCGGTGGACCTCGCCCATGTTGCCCTTACCGAGAGGGCCTGTCACACGGAACCGGTTCGCGATGCTATCCACAGTCACAGCCACACCTCATCTTCCCGCCCGTCTATTCGGAGACGCGGGGCCTCTGATATCGGTTGGCCACCACAGGCCATTAACGCGCGCACACCACTTCTTGAGCTGATCGTCGAGCCCCGCATACCGACGAACCCTCGGTCCTCATGGCAACTCGGCTCCATGGGGAAGCAGCGCGCCGCTGCTGAGGGTCGTGGCCACGAGGTCCGCTGTCTCATCCGCGCACGCCGCGGCGTTCCGCGCGCTGGTCCGAAGTTTGTGAATCTTCCGGAAAACGTGGCCGTAAGCGGTTTGCCCATCAAGCGGGAGCAGCGGGATACGCAGCCGGGACGCCACGAGTTGGAATGTGGATGAGCCGGTCGTCGCCTGGCTGACGTTGTCGGGTGCGCTCACGAACCCGGCGAGGAACCACGGATCGAGACGTCTGGGATCCGGCCGGAGCAAGATCACGCCGTTGCCGAGCAGGCATCCGGCATCGTCCTCACCCGCCACGCGGGTCGCGACGCCCTGCGGACCGACGTTCTGGGTGAGCAGGACGTCCCCCGCCTCGATGACGAACGGGTCGGCCAGGTGCAACTCGCGTGCGTCGCCGCTGGCGCGGATCCCGTCGATCAGGTCGCGCGCCCGGAGGATGGGACGATTCGCAAGGTCGGTAGGCGCGGTACCGGCTGAGAGGGACCGCACTCCCTTATGGACGGCGAGCGCGCCGCCGCGGGCCAGGTCGGCGACCGTGGCGCTGCGCCAGCTGCGGCTGGTCTCCCCGGCCGAGGTCAGTGGTCCGATCTCGCTCGCCGCCGCCAGAGCGGCCACGTCCGCTTTGAGGCGCTCGGCGAGCTCGGTCACGTTGCGCAGGGCCGCGTCCGGGCTGATCACTGGTGCCGTGCGGACGTGTCGTGCCGGCGAGAGATCGACGAGCTCGTCCAGGAGGTCGATCGCCGGTACCGCCCGGGCGGTACCGGGTATCTCGGTGAACTCGGTCGGCGCGGTGAACGCCTTCCACGTGCTGAGGATCGTCTCGTGGAGCCTGTTCTTGTCCGGTGTCTCGCCTTGGGCGGCCGGCTGGTCCGTCGAGACGTGCTCGTTGGAGGCGTCCATCAGGAGGACCAGATCCCGGCCGGGGCGGCTCGCTTCGGGGCGCCGGAGTATCCACAGGTGAAGCCCGATGTGGTGGGGCACCGCGAGGCCCGGCGGGAGGGCGATGACTGCGCAGAGCGCTCCCTGCCGAAGCAGCTCAGCCCGGATGCGGCGGCCGGAGGATCGTGACGCGGTCGCCGGTGGAAGCAGCAGCACGGCGTGGCCGCCCTCGGTAAGGTGCGCCAGGGCGTGCTGGACCCAGGCGAGTTCCGGCTCCGAGCGCGGTGGCACGCCGTACGCCCAGCGCGTGTCGAGTGCCAGTTCGTCATGCCCCCACTCGCGGTCGCCGTACGGCGGGTTGCACACCACGGCGTCCACCCGAAGGCCGGGAAAGGCGTCGTCGCGCAGGCTGTCCCCAGACCTGACATCCACAGAGGCTTTAGCCGGCCCTTCGGCCAGCCGGGCCCTGGCCTGAGCCGCAGTGACGAGACGGTATTCCTGGCCGTGTATCCGTGCGCCTGGCTTGAGGGCAGCCGCCGTCGCGGCGAGGAGGCGTCCACCTCCGCAGGCCGGGTCGAGAACGCTGTGGACACGCGGGCCTCCGGACGTTGCCAACCCGGCCATCAGGTCGGCGAGCGCCTCCGGCGTCGGATGGGTCCCGCGGATGCCGATCGGCGCTTCGCCATGTTCCTCGAGCACGTCGAAGACGGCGAGAGGGCCTTCCTGGCGAATCACGTTCGCCGCCGATCGCAGAAGCGCCGCGGAGATGCCCGCAGGGCTCAATTCGTCGGTACCAGAGTCGGATGACACCGCTTCGGCATGCAGCGCGAGCAGCTCCTCGTCGTCCAGCGTCGCGATCCCGGCGCGTTTCTTGTCACCCAGCCCGGCGACGTGCGCCGTGAACAGGGCTACGGCCTCGGCCTCGCGCGGCACACGTCCGCGCAGGTGGGTTCGCAAGTCGTCTTTTGACGAACGCGTGGGCAGGCGGCCCCGGGCGTCGAGCCACACCTCGACCTGCCGCCGGTCGTAGCTGGGGCTGGCCTCCGTCCCCCCACTGGGCTGCGGAAAGTCGGCGTGGCGCCGGCGCCAGTTGCTCACGGTCGCCCGTGTCACACCGGCGAGCCGAGAGATCTCGGCGGCGGTCAACTGCTCGCTCTGCGATGCCATCGGAACTTCCTCGTCAGCTTTCTGAAGCACCGCCACTGTACACCATCCAATACAGCAGAGCCATTTGACAGTGCTTTCACGTCATGCTCTCATGGTCATGCTTTCAACGACTCAGTGTGAGGAGCGACGGATGACGAGTTGGGTGGCGATCGACTTCGAGACGGCGAACGCTGTGCGGGCAAGCCCGTGCTCGGTCGGACTGGTCAAGGTGAAGGAAGGGCAGATTGTCGAGGAGTGGTCATCGTTGATCAAGCCGCCGCCCGGCTACGACCACTTCGACGCCTTCAACGTGCGCATTCACGGCATCACGGCGAACCACGTCAGGGACGCCCCCAGCTGGCCGGATACGCTGCAGCGCATCGCCCAGTTCGCCGGCGACGTACCTTTCGTGGCGCACAACGCGGCCTTCGACATCGGAGTTCTCGCCGATGCCTGCAGGGCGAGCGGCCTCCCCGTTCCAGACCTCCGGTTCGCCTGCACGTACGTGATCGCGCGACGAGTCTGGACCGGCCTGCTCTCGTACAAGCTCCCAGTCCTCGCCGACGCCCTGGGCATCGAACTGCCCCGCCACCATGACGCCGGCGACGACGCGCGCACAGCGGCCCAGGTGATGCTGGCCGCGCAGGAACAGCAGAGAACGGCCACCCTGGACGAGCTCCTTACGGTCCACAGGATCCAGATGGGCTCCTCCCGCGGCGGCGTCCGCCAGGGATGCAGATACCGGGGAGCCGCGGCGCGCAGGCCGTTTCCGGACGCCAATCCCGACGCCGACCCGGACAACCCGTTCTTCGGGCTCACCGTCTGCTTCACCGGATCACTGCCGGGCCTGACCCGGAACACCGCCGCCGAACGGATCGCCGCCCTCGGAGCCCGGACCGTCCCCGACGTCACCAAGTCCGTCGACCTACTGGTGGTCGCCGGTATCAGGCCCCACCAACTCGCCCCCGGGACGACGAAGACCGGCAAGCTCGCCAAAGCCGAACGGCTCCGCGAGTCGGGTCACGACATCACGGTCATCGACGCCGAAGAGTTCTACGAACTGCTCGCAGTGGCCGTGTGACGCGCCACGCAGCATACGCCCCCGCGATCAAGGAGGATTCCATGCGAAAGATCATCATCAGCCTCGGTGCGGTCGCCATCCTCACCACCGGCTGCAACCTCGACCAGGACCCGGTCACCGTCCAGTCGGCCGACCCCGGCAAGCCGGCGGGCAAGAGCGGCAGCGCGACCCGGAAAATGACGTTCCCGATCAAGCTCACCGCCAGGTGGGCACACGCCGACAAAAGCATCCTGAGCGACGGCAGCGCCCTGTCCTGCGTCAAGGTCACCGTCACCAACCAGACCAAGAAGCAACTCGATGTCAACCCGCTGTACTTCTCGATCACCGACACCCGGAACACCAAGCACGACAGCAGCTCCGCCCTCGGCCGGTACGAGGGACAGATCGACACGACGAGCCTCGCCCCAGGCGAAAAGGCAACAGGCATGGTCTGCGCGAAAGGCAACTTCCGACCCAAGGTCATCGCGATGACCAATCCGCTCTTCTCCGAGGCGGCGCGAGCCCAGGTCGCCTCCTGAGAGCCGGTCGTCAACACCGCCCAGCGCCGGGTGATCAACGTTCGTGAGCGGCGACCCCACCTGTAGTCCTCATGCGTCGTTGGCGCGTTCGCCTTGATGACGATCTTCAGTTACGTAGCGTGATGCCGTCTCTCTGTCGGACGCACTCTTCTGCCGAAAAGCGGTCGTTGGGATTTCGAGGTCCTGACACATAAAGGTCGAAGGCGTTGACCATCGTAGACTCGGCCAACTGATCGACCCCCACTAGTTGAGCGGATGGTGTCAGGTGCACTCTGTTCGCGAGTGTTAGCACCACATCGGCCGTCAACGACGCTACTGAGCCGCCAGCGCCTGGCTGCCAAGCCGGAATTGTCGGTGGGTCAGCCTATGTTGAATATAGCTCGGGGCACAGCTTGACAGCGAGCGAAGGATTAACGCATGACGTGGGGTACGGACGTACGGTGGCGTTGGCCTACCGGATTCAACCGGGCTGCGGCGCACGCGCCTGCGCCGGTGTCGGGGCCGTGATCGGATGCCTAAGCGTAGCGTCCAGCAGCGTGCTGGATACCGGGGCGAGGCATTCGTTGACAAGGCTGTCTCCGACGCCGGTCACGTGTGGAACGACACCCGACGCGACTTTGCGATCGACGGCCAGATCGAGTTCGTGGACACCGACCGTGAAGTCACCGGGGTCGCCGTAGTAGCCCAAGTGAAGGCCACAGAGGTCGGATTCCCGGGTGAGACAGCGACGGGGTTCAAGTTCTCCTGCAAGGCCGACCACGTCGACTACTGGCTTCGACTGGGTCGACCGGTCGTGCTGATCTGCGTGGACCTCCGTGTCCAACAGGCGTGGTGGAAGCGCGTCGACACCTGGTTCGCCGACCCCGAGCGCAAGGCGCGGTGCGTGGTCCAGTTCGATAAGAGCGCAGACCGCTTCGACCCTGACGCCTTTAGCCAGCTATCGGGCCTGGGTGTGCCTGTCGGGGAGCCGCTGCCGCGGCTCGAGCGCAGCGAGCAGCTCGTCTCGAACCTGCTCGCTGTCGAAGGGTTCGCCCCCTTTGTCTACGAGGCGTCGACGCCATGCCGCGACCGCGGCGATGCCTGGGAGCGAATGCGTTCGAACGGCAACAAGTTCGAGGGCGGCTTCCATCTGGCCGCCGGGCGGATCCTCTCGCTGTGCCGCCTGGACGAGGGTCCGCTGGCAGTGCTGTGTGACGGTCCGGTGACTTCCGTTCCGACCGAGACCTGGTCGAACACCGAGGACTCTGACCTACAACGGATTTTCGTGTCCCTGTTGAATTTCACCCTGCGCTCGGCCCACCATCGCGACCTTGTATGGCACTCTAAAAAGAAGGTCGTTTACATGCAGGCGCCGCCAGACCGCTCCAATCGGAGGATCAAGGGCCGCTATCGGGGCAGCCGCGGGCGCAGCTTTTTCACTCCGTACTTTGGCAAGGACGACGAAACAAAGATCAGCTTTTGTCGTCACTACGCCGCCAGCCTGTATTTCCGCCGCTGGGGCGAGCAGTGGTTCCTGGAGATCAATCCCACCTACCACTTCACTATCGACGGCCGACGCGACTCGCTGTACGACGCTGAGTACGTAAGGAAGATCAAGCGTATGGAGCGCAACAACGCCGTCTACCAGCTCGTGCGCGCCTGGGCCGACTATCTGCAAGGCGAGGACAATCTGTTCAGCAGCCGGGATGAGCGCATCCGGTTCGGCCAGCTCCTGGAGCTGGATTGCGATGCCGCGATCGACGATACGGCCTGGGTTCCGCAAGAGCCCGCTCCGAAGCCGAGCGTAAACGGGCTGGCCGAGGGCCTGTGGGAGCTGCCGCGATGAGAGCACACGTGCTACACGAGCCGGAGCTGGAGTTCCGCGCCGGAAACCGACACATCGACCCCCGCTACGGCCTCAGCGTATTCGGCCCGGCCGACGCCGACTCCCCGACCGCACCGCACCAGATCCCAGTCGCTCTGGTCGGTCCCGCTCAGGCGGTCGATGGCATCCAAAGCTGGCTGCAGCGATGCCAGAATCGGATCGAGGCCAAGGACACAAAATCCGGGCAGGAGAACCTGCACCAGCCCTTTCCCGGCTTTAGCGTCGACTCCCAGTTCGGCGCTGAGCTCGTCTTCGACAGCGCCCTTGTCCGAGAGATCCCCGAACGTCAGCTGCGCCGTCTAGCTCGCGCCGACGTCGCCTCCGCCACCGCCGATGCGGTCGAGATCTACGCCGAGGCCGCCCGGTCGTTGGCCGAAACCGGGCGCTGCCGGGTCGTGATCTGCGCCCGTCCCGACGAGCTCAACGACTGTGAAGACCGCCCGTCGCCGGTGGCAAGCGCGCCCGACGAGGAGGAGCAGGAAGATCGTGAGGCAGGAGGCGACTTTCACGACCTGCTCAAAGCCAGAATGCTTACGCTGTCGGCGCCACTGCAGCTGATGCGCAAGGAGACCTGGACCGGGATCCCGGCGAGGACCGGTGGGCAGGTCACCCGGCCCCTACAGGACGAGGCCACCAGGGCCTGGAACCTGCACACGGCCTTGTACTACAAGGCCGGCGGGACACCTTGGCGCATGCAGCGCCACAGCACAGACCTGGCCACCTGCTACGTCGGAGTCAGCTTCTACCGCTCCGCGAATGGGCAGGAGTTGCACACCGCTGTTGCCCAGATCTTCAATGAGCGCGGCGACGGAGTTGTCGTACGCGGCGGCACCGCGCAGATCTCCAAGAGCGACCGCCAGCCCCACCTGGCGCTCTCCGACGCCCGGCGGCTACTGCTGGACGCGCTAAGCGAATACCGCAACAACCACGGCCACCAGCCAGCGCGCATCGTTGTCCACAAAACCTCGAACTTCACTCCCAGCGAGATCGACGGCTTCCACGAAGCCGCCGACGAACGCGACATCGACCAGGTCGACATGCTGTGGATCCAGCGGCGCGGCGCCCCGCACCTTTACCGCACCGGGCAACTCCCGCCGTTGCGCGGCACTACGGTCCAATTGGATGCACGCTCACTATTGCTGTACACCCGCGGCTCGGTGCCGTACTTCCGCACCTACCCCGGTATGTACGTTCCCCAGCCGCTACTGATCCGGCTCGCATCACGGGGTACCGATCTGCTGCTCGCTGGCACCGACATACTCGCCCTGTCCAAGATGAACTGGAACAATGCCCAGCTAGACGAACGTGACCCGCTCACCTTGCGTACCGCCTACCGGGTCGGTTCCATCCTCAAGCAGGTGCCGCCTGACGCCCGAATCGCCACCCGCTATGCCTATTACATGTAGGGCTGCATGCCGACCGGGGGGCGCCTTACCTGCGAGTTCCCGTATCGTGTCGGCATGCCGGGCGATGACAGCGTGATCGGGGACGACCGGCTCGCCGACGGGATGGCCCTGTCCTTGCGGCTGCGGCACGATTTCACGGTGACCGACGCCGACCCTTTCACTCGGCCCGGGGAACCGCGTGCTCCACGCCGATCAGCCGGCCACGTTCCACATCGAGCTCTGGCCGCCCGGGTCGAAGCAGGCGAAGACCAAGAAGATCCGGTTCCAGTTCTGGGCGCCTCGTGAGGGTGACGAGGTCGACGTGTGGACGTGCCGGTGCGACCGGCCCGTCGGCGAGTCAACGGGTGCTCCTGGTCATTGGGAGCGGACGATCCCGGTCGTGTGGGAACGGCCCAAGACCCGGAAGCTGGGTCTCTAAGGTCGCCTGCTGATGCTGTGCATGCGGTGCCGTGCAGCGTCGGCAGCCGGGAGCTCATGAGTCCGTTCTCTTTGGCGCCGCTCGACACTCTCTGCGATGCGCTCCGGCCAGTCGTAAAGGATTTGGCGGAGCCGGGCGATCTGTGTATCCGTCAGCGGCGGATCATTCGCGGCATTCCCGAACCCAGCCTGGAATGCTTCGTCGGGCGTCCGATAAAGCCGATGTGGTCTGACCATGTAAATCTCCAAGAACGTCTATTGCTCCAGCGTCTCGGCCAAGCTCCTGCTGTCCCAACGCTTCCGCGGAGGATCTACCTTGAGCTGGTTATACCTTGCCGACGGACGGTCCGGTCGACTCCGGCTGGATGGGTGACGAGCTCGACGAGAGTCTCGACGTTGACCAGGGCGAGGGCGTCCTCGAGCCGGGCGTAGTAGCCGTATCCGAGGAGGAAGCCGTTCCAGGTCGCGCGGATGACCGGCTGGGGCCCGTGGCCACGGTCGATCGTGATGACCTCCGGGCGGCGGCCGGCCCCGTCGGCGAATACGGCAAGAAGGCTTCTACCTGCGGTGATGCCTTCCAGGAGGGGCCTTAGCCGGGTTGCAACGGCTGTTCTTCATGTCAGGAGGCTCGCCGCTTGGGCGGCCGCGCATGGAGCTGAGCGACGCCTGTCGTCGCCGCCTCGGCGGTCTTCTTTCTGCGCGGCGCGGCGGCCGGGCCCACGTCCTCGGGCTGCTGCTCGAACTGCCGGATGATTTGCTAGAGGTGCGCGTCGGTGAAGCGGTACGCGCCGCCTATGAAGGTGAAGGGGATACGGCGCTTTCGTGCCTGCTCCTTGAGCCATGACGGCTTGCAGCGGAGCTTCTCCGCGGCCTCGTCGGGTGTGTGCAGCAGCGGGGTGGTGCTCATGGTCGGCTCCTGGGCGTGGTAGCCGGAGGCGGGTTAGCGGACGCGGCGGATAGGGCCGCCTGGCTCCCGGCTTCAGCCGGTGTACTGCGCGGCACGGCAGCTGGCAGCGTACTGCTCGAGCTCGGGCAGGACCTGATCCCGCAGCCGGGCGGCGCGCTGCTTGTGCTCGTCCAGCTTGGCCTGCGTGGCGCCCTCCTATCTCCAGGTGGTGCGGTGCGCCGTCCAGGCGATCGCCGCGCGAGCGGCTCGTCCCTGGTGGCTGCGCAGGTGAGGAACTCCCGGCGGCGCTGGCTGACGTGAGCTGCGGGCCCAGTAGCCGGCGAACGCCGCGGCGTAGCTGGTGATGATGGCCGGGTCGGTGTCCCGCCAGGCCGGTACGTCGGCGAGCGCGGCTTCGGCCGCGGCGGGCGTGTGCCCGGCCAGGATCAGGTGCGGGACGAGGTCGACGACATCGAGCCAGGCAGCCCCGCGGGCCGGTTGCGCCCAGTCGATCAAGAACACCCTGCCCTCCGGGTCGAGGAGAAGGTTGGAGGCGTTCACGTCGCCGTGGACCAGCGTGTCCCCGGCGGCCGCCGTAAGCCAGGCGGTCTCGAGCGCGGCCAGGTCGTCCAGGTGCCGCCGGGTCCACTCGTCCAAGTCGGGGGGCGGCGTGGCCGCCAGGGTTCCCCAGCCGTGCACGAAGTCGGCGAGGTCGATCTCGGCGGCGGGTGCATCGACGGGGCAGGGGGTCAGGACGTCGGCCAGGCCGGCGATCGTGACCACCACCCCAGGAACGTCCGGGGAGCCGGGTGACAGGTCGGCGTGCCGGGCGTCGACGTCGTCCAGGACGAGGACGACCCAGTCGGCGATCTGGCCGTCCCAGTGGAGCCGGGGCGCGGGCGCGGCCGCCGGAAGCGCCCGGGTGGCCGCGGCCTCGTCGCGATACTTCCCGGCGAGCGGGTGCGCGGCGGGGATGCCCTTGGCAAAGACGCGGCGGCCGTCGGCGAGTTGAATTCGGGCGGCTAGGCCGGGTGTGAAGCCGCCGCCCTGGACGTGGGCGGTGGTGATGTCGCCGAGCAGCTCGGCCAGGCCCTCGCGGAGCGGGGCGGGCAACTCCCCCCAGCGTGGGCGTACGGCTGTAGCGGCCGGCTGTACGGATTGGGGCGTGGTCACGGGCCGATGGTAACCACGCCGCGTGATCAACTCCGGTGATTTCGGTGAGGGCTGTCCGGAAGCAGGTCGTGGGGGAGGGGAGCCAGTTCGCGGCGGATGCGGGCCGAGGCGACCGTCGTCAGCTCTGTGCGGATCCGTCCGAGGGTCTGCGCGGCGGCGTCCCGGTGGCCGCGGCGGTACTGGACGCGGGCGAGCCGCGTGGCGATCAGCGCGCGGGTGCGGCGTTCGATGGGTCGGCGGGTGTTCACGGAGGCGGCGAGGTGTCGTTCGGCTTCGGGCAGGTCGCCGAGGCTCGCCAGGAGGGTGCCGGTCTGGTGCTCGAAGGATTCGCGGCGGTAGCCGCCGTACCAGGCATCCTCGGGGAGGGAGTCGGCGCGCTCGAGGTCGCGTTCGGCTCGGGTGAGGATCTGGCGCGCGTCGCGGCCGTCGGCTGCGGCGGCCAGCGCCTCGGCATGCGCCCCGGTGATCCAGGCGCGGGTACGTGTCGGGCAGCCGCGCCGGATCTCGGACACCGCGGCCTCGGCCAGGTCGACAGCGCGGTGCGGGTGACCGAGCTCGATCGCCTGAATCGCCATCGAGCGCAGCGCGGTCGCGCGCAGCAGAGGGTCGCCGGCCTCTTCGGCCAGGCGCACGGACTCGATGTAGTACTTCTGACCGAGGCCGTTCGCGCCGGCGTCGGCCGCCATCCACCCGGCGAGGTAGGTCAGTTCGGAGGCGGCGCGGAACAGGTCCGGGCGGGCCCGGCCGGTGGTGCCGCGCAGCAGCGGGCCGATCTCGCCGGCGAGGTACCCGGCGATCGCGGCGCGGGCGTTGCCGCCGCCGTACAGGTCATCCATATCAGCCAGGTGCCTGGTGGTGGCCCGGATCCGGGCGACGTCGGCCGCGCCGGCGCGGCGACCGGGCCCGGAGCGGGACAGGATGCGGTGCGGGTCGGTCGGCATCGTGAGGGCGGCCAGGCTGTAGAGGCCGGTGGCCAGTGCAGTTCGGCGGTCCATGTCACTCCTTGCCAGCCGCATCAGCCACGCCACGGGGTCACCTTGCCACGGGTCCGCGCGAATGTCGGTCATCGCCGGGGCATCCCAGCCAAGATCCTCGGCCGTCAGTTCCGGACTGCTGAGGGCCCGCGCGAAGGCCTCGACGGTGATCGGGATGGCCTCGTCGCGGGGGACGACGCCGGCGATCCAGTGCGCGATCGCACCAGCACCGTAGGTCAGAGGGAGGTCGTTCTCAGCCCCGACCGCGTTGATGGCCTCGGCCGCGGCGGCCAGGGTCCATCCGGCCTGGTCGATCGCCGCTCGTAACGCGGGGTTCTGGATGGGGCGGCTTCGCTGACGCGCCATGCCGCCAGCATGCCCACCGATTGCATTGCCTTCAATACGTTCCGACCTTCCGCCCGGACCCGCGGCGCTCTTCACTGACCCCCAAGACCCCCGAGTCAGGGAGCGCTCATGATCCTCACCAGCACTTACCGCGATCAGACCAGCCTCAGCCGGGACCTGCTCGCGGCGTTCTCCGCCCTCGACCACGCCACCACCGCCGGCCTGTCGCCCGACGCGCTGGCCGGCGCGCTCGACCGGCTGCTGCGCCGGCTGGCCGTCCTGGCCGCCCTGCACGGCAGCGACGTGCCCGCCCAGTTCCTGTCCGCCCTGGCCGACGTCGACGCCGGCAGCGTCGACCCCGTCGACCTGGCCGCGGCCTACCTCGAACACGGCACCGGCACGATTTCGGGCGAGGCGAGCGAGATCCAGCAGGAGCTCGTCCACTTCTCCCGCATCGTCGACATCGGCCAGCTCGGCCTGCAGGCCGGCGTCGACGAGCACGCGCTGCGCCGGCTACGCGGCTCCGATCGGCTCCCGGACTCGCTGAAGGTCCTGTCGGAGCTGGTCATCGTGACCCGGGCCCGGCTGACCCAGCGAGGCCGCCTGCTGCCGACGCCGTGGCTGCGGCCCGACCCCGCCGCCGAGACCGACACCGGCGACGTGACCATCGCCGCGCCGCCGGCGACCCCGGACTACTGGATGGCGGTGCGCTGTGCCCGGCGCCGCCTGCGCCGGCAGTTCCGCTATGAGCTGTCCGCGCTCCTGGAGTACCTGACCCCGGTCGAGGCCGCGCTCGCCCTGTGGGCGCACGCGCACGAGCAGCAGCTGCCCACAGGCGTCGACTTCCTGGTCGTCCAGGCCGACCCGTGCGGCGTCACCGCGGCCTCCTGGACCTACCAGCCCGGCGCCCGGCCCGAGACCAACGACGTCATCGGCCACGTCGCCCGGCAGCTCCCGGCCATCACCACCCTGACGACCGGACGCAGCACCGTCGTTCCGATGGGCCAGGGCGCCTACCGCATCACCGCAAACGCGTTCGCCGCCGCCACCGTGACCGACCAGACCAGCAACGCCACGGCCGCGACCCTGACCGCGCCACCGGAAACCGGCGCCGTCACGCATCAGGCCATGGCCGAGGAGGCCCGCCTCCTGCTCTCCCGCTACACCGGCCCGGAGCTGGTCAGCATGGAGGCCGGCCACATCCACCTGGACCGGGACCTCGACGTCGACCAGGACACCGGCGTGGCCATCGGCGCCGCGCTGATGGAACTGCTCGCTCCCCGGCAGACCCGGCCGCCGGTGCTCACGCCGATGATGGACGACGATCACGTCCTGGTCCGGCTCGCCCCGACCGCCTACCGCCAGTTCCTGCGGCAGACGTTCGGCGGCGCGCCGATGCACCTGATCTGTGAGTCCTCACCGATCATCCGCGCCATCGTCGTCGCGCTCTATCAGCGGCTGCGGAACTCCAAGCTCGGCAACCGGTTCGACCGCCGCGGCGGCAACCTGTTCCTGCCGCTGCCCGACGGCAGCCACTGCGAACTGTTCGAGGGCATCGACGGTACGCCGATCACCGGTTGCGTGTTCTTCGAGACCGCGCTGCTGACGTACCGCACCGCCCCCGCACGGTTCGACCGGTACTTCGCCGAGCGGTACGGCCTCAGGGTCGGGGTGCACGAGCAGGCCGCGCAGATTCTGTCCGGTGACCAGCCGCACGATGAGAAGGTCGCCGAGCTCGGCGAGTACTACCGGCGGTTCGCCGACGTCACGGACCCGCACCGGCCCGACCCGCACATCACCGCGCTCGTGGCCGACGTGCTCGACCACGCCGCGCCGGTCACCGCGCACCTCAACGTCCTAGAGGACTACTACGAGGTCCAGCAGAGCCGCGTCCGCCAGCTCCTGAAGCTGCTCGGTCTGCCGCTGCGGATGGTGACCGTGCACTTCAACGCCGCCACCGGCCGCGTGGTGGTCTGCGATGAATGACCATGTGCTGGTGCTCACCGGCGGCACCGGGACGGTCGGCGAGCATCTGCTCGCCGCGCTGGCTCCGGTGTGGCCCGGTCGCCTGTGCGCGGTCGGCCGGGCCTGCCCGGCCCGGCTACCCGCCGGGCACGACTTCCTGTCCTGTGACCTGGCCGACCCGGCTGCCACCACGGCGGCCGCCGAACACCTCGCCGACGGGTCCGCGATCACCGCGCTGGTGTGCGCGGCCGGCGTCGACTCCCGCGCCACCCTGGACGACCTCACTCCGGACGCGTTCACCGCGTGCATGCAGGTGAACTGCCTGGCCCACCTGCAACTGCTGCGCGCCGCCAGCTGGCCGCTGCAGCGGCCGCTGCCCGTCGTGCTCGTCTCCAGCGACGTGGTCGGCGCCCCGGCACCCGGCACGCTCGTCTACGCCGCGGCCAAAGCCGCCGCCGAGGAAGCCTTCCGCCACGCCGCGATCGAAGCGACCGCACCGGGGATCGCGCTGCTGACCGTGCGGCTCCCCGACATCGGCGTGCCGATGCGCGCGGCCGTCCCCGGCTCGCCACCGCCACCCCGGACCGCCGGCCAACGCCCGAACGAAGCCCTGGCGGCGGCCGTCGCGGCCATCACCCAGTTCATCACCCAAAAGCACGCCGCCCGCACCGAGGAGGTCTGGCATGCCTGACTGGACGATCTCCACCACCGGCACCGACCCGGCACCCGCCCGGGTCATCGCCGAGGAGACTCACCTGCCCCTGACCCGTCCGACCCACGCTCCGAGCACCTACCTGATGCACGGATCCGACCAGGCCCGGATCGCCGCGGCCGCGCAGACCGCGCTGCAGGCCGGCCATCGCCTCGTCCTGCTCCCCGGCCCGCCGCAGACCGGCGCCCTGCCCGACGGCATCGCCGTGCGGATTGGCGAGCGGCGAGTCCGCGTCGACGAGCACACCGGCGGGGATGTCCGCGGCGGCTGGGAGGTGGCGATGTTCACCTCCGGCAGCACCGGGACCCCGCGTGGGTACGGGTTCACCAGCCCGCAGCTGGAGCAGGTCACCGCCTGGTACGAGCAGATCTACCAGGTCAGCAAGGACAGCATCCTTGTCACCGCGCTTCCGGCCGCCTACAACTTCACCTTCGTCGCCGGCGTTCTCCTCGCCGCCCGGCTCGGCGCCCGCCTGCACCTCAGCCGATCCCTTCCACGGGTCCTGCACGACGCCAAGCAGCTGGCGAGTGCGGCGGATCGGCTCGTCGTCCTGGCCAACCCCGTCATCCTCGACCAGGCTCAAGCGGCTGGCCCGCTGCCGCGTCACGTCCTGGTCGACTCCGGCGGCGCACCGCTCAGCACCACCGCGGTCATGGAATACCGCAACCACGGCGTCGACCTCCGCGAGGGCTACGGCCTCACCGAGACCGCGAGCCTCACCCACTTCGACACCGATGCCGGAATCCCCTCAGTCGGAACGGTCGGTTTCGGGATGCCCGGCGTGCGCACCGTCATCGACACCGTTGGCGGTGGACCCGTCGTCGAGGTCGCCAGCCCGGCCATCGGCGTACCTCTCGATCCTGCCGAGTCTGCGCCCGGAGGGCGGCTGCGCACAACCGACCTCGGCCGCCTCGATGATCGCGGCCGGCTGCGGCTGCTCGGCCGCATCGGCGACGAGCAGATCGGTGGTCTGTGGCCCCGAGACACCCTCGACGTCCTCGGGCCGTTCCTGCGCCGGCGCTGCGCGCTCGTCCGCCATCACACCGGCCGGGCGACAATCCGCCTGCTCGCCGAGGCCAGCGCCGAGTACACCACCGCGATCCAGTGCCGCGCCGCCGATGCTCTGGGCGTATCACCCGACGACGTCTTCGTGACCAGCCAGGGCCCAACGCCCCTCCTGCACTCGGTCAAGCTCACACGAAGCCAGCCGCGCTGACCGGCCTACGGGGGTATCGACAGCCACCTCGCGCAGCAACGGGAGCCAAGGTCATATCTGGTTATGGCATGCGGTCGGGACTGAATCGAAAATCGGTTCAGTCCCGACCGCACGCGCGCTGCTGGCTGCCGAAGACGCCCTGGGCCGAGATGGCGAACCGCAGCCCGCCTACTCACTGCTCATGGGACCGGCCGCCGGGATCGTAGACTCCCACACCGCCAGAACGCTCACCGAAATCGGAGACCTGCCCGGCACCGAGCAGCCTTCACCTCCTGGGATCCGGTCGCCTTCCCGCGCGTTCACCTGCTGATCCACATGGACCTCGGAGACTGTCTCGCCGTCCAAGCTCGCGCCGACGAGGCCGTAGCAGCCTGGAGCCGGGCACTCGATCTGGCCGAGGGAATGGCCTCAGCCCGAATCAGAACCGCGTTGGCGTCCATCCGGCCCACCCTCACCGTTTACCGGCGCCGTGGTGTTCCCGGCGGGGCCCTTTTGGAGGAGCGGATCCGGCAAGCAGCCATCTGAGAGGATCGACCCGTGACCGACACCGCCCTGCCCCCGGCGCTCGACTCCCACACCCTGCTCGTCGCCGCCGTCATCGTGCACGACACCGCAGCGGGCCGGGTGCTGCTGATCCAGCGCGGACCCGAAGCCAAGTTCGCTGCCGGGCATTGGGACCTGCCTGTCGGTAAAGCCGACAAAGGCGAGGTCATCACCACGACCGCCGCCCGGGAGCTGAAGGAGGAGACCGGCCTGGTCGTGGAGCCGGCCGAGCTGAAGGTCGCAGGGATCATCCACGGCGCGTGGGGTGTCGAGGCCCCCAACGGCTTCTTGACCGTCGTCTTCGTCGCCAACACCTGGACCGGCGAGCCAGTGAACGCCGAGCCGCACAAGCATTCACAGGTGACGTGGTTCCCCGTCGAGCAGGTGCCCTCACAGTTCGTACGCACGACGCGCGAGGCACTGATGAACTACCTCCACGGCGGACCGATGGTGTCCACCGACGGCTTCTAACGTCCCCACGGCGTTCAGGACGCCAGTGCGCGTGCGCGAGGAGACCTCCTTTGAGTTGATCACGTTGACCGCTGCTCCGTAGCGGGCCAGGAGATCGCGACCAGTCCGTGGGCCTTCTCCATGACCGCGACGCCGTCCGGCAGGTCGAGTTCGTCGCTGCCGGTGGGCCAGAACGCGAACGTGGGGGCCGGCCCGCGCCGGGCCTGGCGGTCCCACGCCCGGATTCGCTCGACCATCACCGCCGCGGCGACCTCTGCGTGGCAGCCGTAGGCGCGTGCTCCGAACTCCGAGCCGGTGCCACCGGCGGCCGGGCGTACGGCGAGGTAGGCGAGCGAGTCGTCGCGTACAGCCCCGAAGGGGAACCACCGGCCGGTGCTAAGAGCCAACACGTCATTCTCGGCCGTGATCCGGCAGAAGCCGGGCAGGAAGCAGGCGAACCACAGGTGCAGGTCGGCGAACGAGACGCCGTGGCCGATCGTGGCGCCGGACCATACCTCTGCGGGCTCGGTCGCCAGGACACCGTCCAGCTGGTGCGGGTTCTCCGGTGCTCCCTCGTCGAAACGGAGCTCGACGCGGCGACCTTGAGCATCGGTCAACGGAAGCGCCGATTCGTGACGCGCGCCGGCGCCCTGCATCGCGACGAACCCCGCCACCTCGGCGGAGGTACTCACCAGGTGACCCGCCTCGCAGCGGAAAGCGATGGCACGGGTGATGCCGTTCATCCGCAGCGGTACGACGAGCCGCCCGCCATCGGTGAGTTGCTTCCACCAGGCCGGGGGGATGTCCCAGGCGCCGACCGTGACGATGACCGCGTCGAAGGGAGCGAACTCGGGGGCTCCCTGCTCGGCGTCGGCCAGCGTCACCGTGACCCGGCCGCCGTACCCGGTGGCGTCCAGCAGGAAGCTGGCGCGGTCGGTCACCTCCGCGTCAATGTCGACCGTGACGACGCGCCCCTCCGGGCCGACCACCTCGGCCAGCAGCGCGGCGTTGTAGCCGCCCGATCCCACCTCGAGCACGCTCATGCCCGGCCGAAGCTCGGCCTGCTCGATCATGCGGGCCTGGATGAACGGCGCGCTGACCGAGGAGATCGCGGCCCCGTTCTCACTCGTCTTGGTCACCACCGCCTGATAGGCGTCGTACGCGGCCTCCAGGGTCGTGCCAGCCGGAACGAACTGCTCACGCGGCACCGTACGGAAGGCGTACTCCACCCGTGGGGAGGTGATCTTGCCGTCCGTGAGGAGCTGGTCCGTCATGGCGTCGCGGAGAGCACGCGCAACGCTTGCGGTTGGGGTTCGGTGGCTGTCGGTCGTCGTCACCGGCGTCACCCTAATCCGAGGGACCGGCCCACCGGGGGCAGCACCGCGCTGTTCGCATGAACCCGTCGCGGGCTGCGCGAGGCCATTCCGCCGGCATCGCCGATCAGGTGCGGCCGTGGCGGCCGATACGTGTCGGACCACCCGATCATGCGCCCCGCCGCGTAGTGTCCCCGCCCGACACGGTTCCCCCGGGGAGGCAGATGATGATCACGCCGACGCGAACATTCTGGGAGTTAGCGCTTCGAAGCTGCAGGAGCGGCAGTAGTCGCCGCACGCAGGGCTCTACCCCCGGTTCGCCCGTAGTCCGAGCGCCGGCGACATGAGCAGACGTGGCCTGCTTAAACGACTCGCCACATCCGACCAGGCCAAAGAACATCTTCACCGGATCAGCGCGCCGCTTCGCGGTGACCGGCGCTTCCGTCGCTACTTCATCGCTGGCCAGATCAATGCCGCGGGGACGACGATGGAGGTCGGTGCCCTGGCGTTCGTGGTGTTGGGCACCGGGGCCGGTGCACCGGGGATCGCGATGGTGCTGCTGGCCAACATGGTCGCCGGCATCGTGATCAGCCCGCTGGGCGGGGTGGTCGCCGACCGGCTGCCCCGCGCGTTGATCATCGCGGTAGTCGAGTGCGTGATCGGCTTGATCACCGTCGCCGAGACCATTCTCATTGCCACCGGGCGCGCGGCGGTGTGGAACCTGGCGGCGCTTGCCGCGGCGAATTCGGCCGCCGCGTCGTTCTCCGAACCCGCCCGCGTGGGGCTGATCCCGGCCATCGCCCCGGCCGAGCAGCTGCAGGAGGCCAACGCGCTGGTTCAACTGTCGCGCCACGTCATCCGAACCGTCGGACCGGCCATCGGCGGCACGATCGTCGCCACCGCCGGGCCCGCCTACGGTGTCGGCCTCAACGCGGTCTCGTTCTTCGCCTCCGCCGCGCTGATCGCCACGATCAGCGCCCCCCGTGCCGCTCGCCGAGCCTTGAGTTTGCGGGCGGACCTGGTGGAAGGCTGGTCGGCGGTCCGATCCCGGCCGTGGATCTGGGCCAGCTTGATTGGTGCTGCGGTCATGGTCCCCGGCTGGCACGTCGGCTACGGGATTCTGGGTCCGCCGTGGGCGAAAGCGCATCTGGGCGGGGCCTGGGCATGGGGCCTGATCGCCTTCAGCCTGGGCTGCGGTATGGCCCTGGGCGCGGTCGTATCGCTGCTGTGGCGGCCGACGCGCGCCGGATGGGCCAACTGCCTCGGCTGCGCCGCGCTCGCCCTCCCCGATCCCGTGATGGCCGCCGGCGCGCCACTGCCGGTAGTGATGGGCGCGGTCGCCGTGGCCGCCGGTGGCCTCAGCGTCGCCTCGATCGCCTGGCAGACCGCGATCCAGCAGCACATCCCCACCGTCCAGCAGGGCCGCGTCGCAGCCTACGCCGGGATCACCGAGATCTGCCTGGCACCCGCCGGGTACCTGCTGGTCGCCCCCGTCACCAGCGCGATCGGCGTACGCGCCACCCTCACGGGGTGCGGGGCTCTGCTCGCCGTCGCCAACTTGGTGCCGTTGCTGAGCCGCGACGTTCGCCGGCTGAGACTCCACCCGCCCGGCCCCCACAGCGCCGAGGAGATCAGCTCGCTCACTCAGCGAGGGGCGGAAGACTCCGCAGACCAGGTCGAGACACCGGCCGGCGCGGCTGCGGGGCGGCTCGCCGAACCACCGGCACGATAAAGCGATGCGGCGCTTGCGCGGACACGTCGCCGAAATGGCGGCCCCGCTGACGAACCGGCAGTTCCGCGTCTTCTTCGCAGCGCAGGTGATCTCATCGGCCGGGGGAGCTGTCGCACCCATCACCCTCGCCTTCGCCATCTTGCAGCTGGGCGGCCAGGGCACGGGCATCGCCGTTGTCTTGGGGGTTGAGTTCAGCGTCTACATAGCGCTGCTCCCGGTCGGCGGCGTCATCGCCGACCGCATGCCTGGCAAACCGCTGCTGATCGCTTCCCAGGTCGTCCTCGCCTTCTTCCAGTTGGCCGAGGCCACCTTGATCCTGTCCGGCGTGGCGACGGTGTGGTCGCTGGCCGCGGTCTCCGGCGGAGGCGCTGCAGGAGCGGCACTGTTCACCCCGGTCGGGCGGCGTCTGCTCGCCCAACTACTGCCTGGGGCAGCACTCGCCCGCGCGAACGCACTCACCCAGGCCACCAAGCACGGGATCGCCGCCCTCGGGCCTGTGGCCGGCGGCGTGCTCATCGTCACGATCGGCGCGGGCTGGGGCATCTTGTGGGACTGCCTCACCTACATCGCCGCCGCCGTCTTGTTCACGCGCCTCCCCACCGTACGGACAACGGGGGAGCAGAACCCGGGCCGACCGGCCGGCGTACGTCTCGCTGAGCTCAGCGACGGCATGCACGCGATCACCAGCAGAACCTGGCTGTGGACCACGGCCCTCGCCGACTGCGTCACCGGCGGCGCATTCGCCGCCGCCATGCTGATCGGCCCGCTGTACGCGCGCGAGCATCTGCACGGCGCCCTCAGCTGGGGAACCATCACCGGCACGCTCGCCGCCGCGACCTCGATCGGCAGCATCATCGCCGCCCGATGGCCAAGCCACCGGCCCGGCATCCTCATGAGCCTTGGTACCGCGTTCACCGCGGCCGGGTTCGCCGCGATGGGCGCCGACCTGCCCCTGCCCGCCATCGTGGCGGGCACCCTACTGGCCGGCCTCGCCTTCGGGCCCGCCCAGGTCGCACGGGTGACCGCACTGCAACAGCACATCCCGGTCAACCAACTCGGACGAGTGGCCGCCTACCAGGAACTCGCCACCGTACTACCCACCCCGATCGTCTACACCGCCGCGGGCACCGCCGCGGACACACTCGGCTCCCGAACCGTCCTTGCGGTCTGCGCCGCCCTCATCGCCGGGCCTGCGCTCCTACCACTGATGGTCCCAAGCGTCCGCCACCTCACCACCGGGACCGCGCCCGGTGGCCGAGGCACTGCCAGGACACACTCGCCGGAAGCACGCGAACGTCGTTGATCTTCATGTGACGGCTCTCGGTGCAGGCTGATGAAGAACGATCCGGTGCGGGCCGTTTCGGCACCGACCATCATCCCGTTGTGACTTACCTTGGCGGCCCTGTCACTCTGCGTTGGGACCTATACGCCGATACGTGCACGTTTAGGTGGTATCAGGACGGCCCGACGAACCGGACCAGGTGTGAACCTGCACGTCCGGTGGCTCGTAGAGGAGGTCGTCGGCGACGATCCATACCCGCGATACCTCCAGACTTGGTGAGACACCCACTACGCCAGCCTCACCACACAGGTGTCCCTCCGGGTCTGTCCAGTTAACGGTGTAACTCGGTTTTGCGGGGTCTAGTTGCGGGCTGCGGCCAGGCGGCCTTCGAAGGTGATCTCGAAGGCGTTCAGGGCTGCTTTCCAGCGTTGGGTCCACCTCTTGCGGCCTTTGCCGGTCGGGTCCAGGCTCATCAGCGCCATGTAGACGCACTTGAGAGCAGCGGCCTCGGTCGGGAAGTGGCCGCGGGCCCGAACGGCCTTACGGA
>NZ_JAMXMV010000022.1 GCF_024055715.1 Actinoallomurus soli | reverse complement strand
CCCCCCCCACCACCGGGAAGGGTCTCAGCGCACGGCGTCGGGCACGTCCTGCCGGGCGAACTGCCGGTGGTAGAGCTCGCTGTACAGCCCGCCCTCGGCGAGGAGTTCGTCGTGCCGGCCCCGCTCGACGACGCGGCCATCGTCGATCACGAGGATCTGGTCGGCCTCCCGGATCGTCGACAGCCGGTGGGCGATCACGATCGACGTGCGGCCGGCCAGAGCGGTGCGCAGGGCCCGCTGCACCGCCGCCTCGGACTCGGAGTCCAGGTGGGCGGTCGCCTCGTCGAGCACGACGACCGAGGGCGCCTTCAGCAACAGCCGGGCGATGGCCAGCCGCTGCTTCTCGCCGCCGGACAGCCGGTAACCCCGGTCGCCGACGACGGTGTCGAGGCCGTCGGGCATGGCGTCGACGAGGTCCCAGATCTGCGCGGCCCGAAGCGCCTCGACCAGTTCCTCGTCGGTGGCCTCGGGCCGGGCGTACGCGAGGTTGGCGCGGATCGAGTCGTGGAACAGGTGCGCGTCCTGGGTCACGACGCCGACCGTGTCGCGCAGCGACGCGAGAGTCGTGTCCCGTACGTCCTGCCCGGCGATGCGGACGGCGCCGTCCGTGACGTCGTACAGCCGGGACACCAGCTGGGTGATCGTCGTCTTGCCGGCGCCCGAGGGCCCGACCAGCGCGGTCATCGTCCCCGGATCGGCGCGGAAGCCGACCCCGTGCAGGACCTCCCGGCTCGGCGCGGTGTCGGTCCGCGCGATCGACTCCAGGGAGGCCAGCGAGACCTCGGCGGCCGCCGGGTAGCGGAACACCACGTCGTCGAACTCGATCGCCGGCGCGCCGGACGGATCGGGGTCGGCCGGACCGGAGGGCAGCACCTCCTCCGAAGCGGGGCGCTCCGGCAGCGGCCGGGCGTCGGGCCTCTCGTCGATCATCGGCGCCAGGTCGAGGACCTCGAAGACCCGGTCGAAGCTGACCAGCGCGGTCATCACGTCGACGTGCACGTTGGACAGCGCGGTCAGCGGACCGTACATGCGGGTGAGCAGCGTCGCCAGGGCGACGAGCGTGCCGAGCTGGAAGCTGCCGTCCACGACGAGCGAGCCGCCGACGCCGTACACCATGGCGGTCGCCAGCGACGCCACCAGCGTGAGGGCGGTGAAGAAGACCCGCCCGTACATCGCGGAGGTCACCCCGATGTCGCGCACCCGCTCCGCCCGGTCGGCGAAGCCGGCCGACTCCTCCTCGGGACGGCCGTAGAGCTTGGCGAGCATCGCGCCGGCGACGTTGAACCGCTCGGTCATGAGCGAGCTCATCTCCGCGTCGAGCTGCATCTGCTCCCGGCTGATCTTCTGCAGCCGCCGGCCCACCCACTTGGCCGGGAAGATGAAGATCGGCAGCAGCACCAGCGCGACCAGCGTGACCTGCCAGGACAGCACGAACATCGTGACGAGCACGAGGATCAGGCTGATCACGTTGGACACGACGGAGGAGAGCGTGGTGGTCAGGGCGCGCTGCGCGCCGATGACGTCGCTGTTGAGGCGGCTGACCAGCGAACCGGTCTGGGCGCGCATGAAGAACGCGACCGGCATGCGCTGCACGTGGTCGAACACCTGGGTGCGCAGGTCGTAGATCAACCCCTCGCCGATGCGCGCGGAGTACCAGCGCTGGCCGAGCCCGATCAGCGCCTCCACCAGGGCGAGGCCCGCGACGGTGGAGGCCAGCGCGATCACGATCCCGGTCCGGTGCGGCACGATCCCGCGATCGATGATGGTCTTCAGGAGCAGCGGGTTGGCCACGACGATGACGGCGGCCACGGCGTTCAGCGCCAGGAAGAGCACGAGCTCCCGGGTGTACGGGCGGGCGTAGCCGGCGATGCGGCGCACCGTGCCGGCCTTGAGTCTCTCCTTGACCACCGACCTGTCGCGGCGGAACGACGCCATCATCATCCAGCCGTTGTCCGGCATCCCCACGGCGGTCCTCCCGACGGTTCAGGACGTAATCATGTAAGCGTGTCGGCAAGAACGTACCGGATGGTCGGTTGATTCCCCCGATATCCCGGTTCGTCGCTCGCCTTCAACCAGCCTGCGCCATCCGCGCGGGTCTCCGCCATCCGACGTCCGGCCGAGCCCACCCCGGCCCGGGGACCTAGTTCTCCCGGAAAGGGCTTGTGCCGGATGTCGATCTTGCGTGGAATGTCACAAGCCCCGACCAACCCCCACGGAGCCCCCCATGCGACAACGCACGCTCGGCGTGGTCCTCGCGATCACCGCGGTCACCGCCGTGCCCGCCGTCTCGGCGCACCCCGCCCAGGCCGCCCCGTCCCCTCACGTCACGGTATCCGGCGGCGAGACCCAGCCGGTGTTCTCCCGCGCCGACGCCATCACCCAGACGGTGAACATCGAGGTCCCGGTCGACAGCGACCACGACGGCGTACGGGACCGGGTGCAGATGCGCATCATGCGTCCCAAGGAGACCGACCAGGGCCTCAAGGTCCCGACCATCGTCGAGCCCAGCCCGTACTGGGCCGGCGGCAACGACGTGCCGAACCACGACGTCGACATCGACGGCCTGAGCGCACGCGGCCTGCGGCAGAACCGGTCGGCCGACGTCCTCGCCGGCGCCTTCCCCGGCTACTACGACAACTACTTCCTGCCGCGCGGCTACGCCGTCGCCGACCTCGACAGCCTCGGCACCGGCGGCTCGACCGGCTGCCCGACCTCCGGCGCGCGCAACGAGCAGGCCGGGGCCCGCGCCGCGGTCGACTGGCTGACCGGCCGCGCCCGCGGCTGGGCCCCCGACGGCACGCCCGTCAAGGCGACCTGGTCGACCGGGAACGTCGGCATGATCGGTCAGTCCTACGACGGGACGCTGCCGAACATGGCGGCCGCGACGGGAGTGCCGGGCCTGAAGGCGATCGTGCCGATCGCCGGGATCTCCTCCTGGTACGACTACTACCGCGCCAACGGCGGCGTCGTCGCGCCCGGCGGCTTCCAGGGCGAGGACCTGGACGTCCTGGCCAAGTACGTCTACACGCGGCCGGACCGGGAGATCTGCCGGCAGGTCATCGCCGACATCGAGGCGAGGCAGGACCGCGACACCGGCGACTACAGCCGGTTCTGGGACGAGCGGAACTACGTGCAGGACGCGCGCAAGGTGCGCGCCGCCGTGTTCGTCGTGCACGGCCTGAACGACTGGAACGTCAAGACCAAGCAGTCGGTGCAGTGGTGGAACGCACTCGCCCGCGCCGGCGTCCCCCGGAAGCTGTGGCTGCACCAGGCGAACCACAACACGCCGTTCCGCTGGCGGATCGAGGAGTGGCTGCGGCAGACGCACCACTGGTTCGACCACTGGCTGTACGGGATCGACAACGGCATCATGCAGGAGCCGCGGGTCGACATCGAACGGGCGCCGGGACAGTGGGAACAGCACGCGGACTGGCCGGAGCCCGGCACGCGCACCGTCGACCTGCACCTGAACGCCTCCGGTGACCTGGCCGCCAGGCCACAGCGCGGCGCGGCGCAGTCGATGGTCGACGCGGGCCGTACCCGGACGGCCGAGCAGCTCGCGGCCGACCCGGCCACCTCCGACCCGAACCGCCTGGTCTACCTGACGCCGGAGCTCACGAAGCCGGTGCGGGTCGGCGGCACCCCGCGCATCTCCCTGCGCGCGTCCCTCGACGGCCGCTCGCCGTACCTCACCGCGCTGCTGGTCGACTACGGCACCGACACACGCCCGACCGGCGCGGTGGCGAGCACGGGCGAGCAGGTCTGCTACGGCGAGGGGGTGCCCGGCGACGACGGCTGCACCACCAGGACGGCGCACGTCACGGAGACCAAGCCGTTCAAGATCGTGACGCGGGGCTGGCTGGACGCCCGCAACCGGCACGACCCGGCCCGTACCGAGCCGGTCAAGGCCGGGAAGATGTACGACTTCACCTGGGACCTCCAGCCGAACGACTACGTCTTCAAGGCGGGCCACCGGCTGGGCGTCGTGGTGCTGTCCACCGACTACGACTACACGCTGCGCTATCCGGCCGGCACGAGGCTGAGCGTGCGGCCCGGGGTCAGCACGCTGCACCTGCCGGTCGCCCCGCGCTGAGACGACGAAGGCGGGCGGCGTGACGCCGCCCGCCCTTCGCAGCCCGTTCAGGCGCCGAGGTTGAAGGTGTCCGGGTCCGGGCCGGTGCGCTCGTCGCGGTTCAGGCCGGCGATGGCGGCCAGGTCGTCGTCGCTCAGCTCGAAGTCGAAGACCTCGATGTTCTCCCTGATGCGGGACGGCGTGACCGACTTGGGGATCACCACGTTGCCGATCTGGACGTGCCAGCGCAGGACGATCTGCGCCGGGGTCTTGCCGTGCTCGGCCGCGATCCGGGTGATCGTGTCGTCCTTGAGCAGCCCGCCGCCCTGGGCGAGGGGGCTCCATGCCTCCGTCGCGATCCCGTGCTCGGCGTGGAACGCCCGCAGGTCCTCCTGCTGGAGGTACGGGTGCAGCTCGATCTGGTTGAGGGCGGGGACGACGTCGGTCTCCTCGAACAGCCGCCGCAGGTGCGGGATCTGGAAGTTCGAGACGCCGATCGCCTTGGCACGGCCCTCGTTGTAGACCTTCTCGAACGCCTTCCAGGTCTCGACGTAGGCGTCCTTGGCCGGCAGCGGCCAGTGGATGAGGTAGAGGTCCACGTAGTCGAGCCCGAGCTTGTCGAGGCTCAGGTCGAACGCCCGCAGCGCGGCGTCGTACCCCTGGTCACCGTTCCACAGCTTCGTGGTGACGAACAGCTGCTCGCGGGGTACGCCGGCGGACGCGATGGCCTTGCCGACGCCCTCCTCGTTCTCGTACGCCGCCGCGGTGTCGATGCTGCGATAGCCCGCCTCGATGGCGGTGCCGACCGCCGAGACGGCCTCCTCGTCGGGAACCTGCCAGACACCGAACCCCAGCTGCGGGATGGCGGCGCCGGTGTTCAGGGTGATGGTCGGGACGGTTGGCACAAGAGTCCTTCCGTTGTCGTCGGTGTTACGTCTCCGCAGGGTACGGGCCCGGCCGGAACGCGCCTCCGACCGGGTCCGTTTTGCCGCCGATGGGGCGGACCATCACGTGTTGCCCTCTATGTCGGTTCCTATTCCTCGGTCCCGGATGGCGACGAGGTCGTGCCGGGCCTCCGGCCCGGACGGCCGCTCGGCGCCTTCGACGACGAAGCCCGCATCCGCGATCATGCGCAGGTCGTCGTCGCCGGCCTGCCCCTCGCTCGTGAGGTAGTCGCCGAGGAAGATCGAGTTCACGACGTGCAGCGCCAGCGGCTGCAGGCCGCGCAGGTGGATCTCCCGTCCGCCGGCCAGCCGCACCTCCACGTCGGGGAAGACCAGCCGGAACAGCGCGAGGATGCGCAGGCAGCGCAGCGGCGTCAGCTCCCACCTCCCGGCCAGCGGCGTCCCCTCGAACGGGATGAGGAAGTTCACCGGCACCGAGTCCGGACTCAGCTCCCGCAGCGCGAACGCGACGTCGATGACGTCCTCGTCGCCCTCCCCCATCCCGAAGATCGCTCCCGAGCACGGGGACAGCCCGGCGGCCGCCGCCTCGTTGACCGTGTCCACCCGATCCTGGAAACCGTGGGTCGTGCAGATGTCGCCGTAGCGCTCGGCGCTGGTGTTGAGGTTGTGGTTGTAGGCGAACGCCCCGGCCGCGCGGAGCTGTTCGGCCTGGCCGGGCTTCAGCAGGCCGAGGCACACGCAGACCTCGACGTCGCGTGCGGCGATCTCCCGGACGGCCGCGCTGACCCGGTCGATGTCCCGCTGGGCGGGGCCGCGGCCGCTGGCGACCAGGCAGACCCGGCGGGCGCCGCGCGCGACCGCCTTGTCGGCGGCGCGGACCATCTCCTCGGTGTCCTGCCAGGAGTACTTCAGGATGTCGGCGTCGGACCCCTTGCGCTGCGAACAGTAGAAGCAGTCCTCCGGGCACAGGCCGCTCTTCATGTTGACCAGGTAGTTCAGCTTCACCCGGTCGCCGAAGAACGCCCTCCGCACCCGCCCGACCGCCGCGATCAGTTCGAGCGTGCCCTCATCGGAGACGGCGAGCACCGTACGGGCCTCATCGCGGGACAGCGCCTCCCGGCGCATCGCCTTGGCCACGATCGGATCCACGAGATCGTCCATGGGGGCGAGTCTGCCGTGTTCCGGCCGGGGCTCGGAGGAGCCAACGGCACAACAGGGCGGACCGTGGCTTGTAGGCGTGGTCCACTTGACGCGAGGGGCCCGGAGAAGCGTCGGGTCGCCCGGCGGCGAAGCCGAACCGGCCTTCAGCGGAGCCTCGGACCGCCCGGCGGCGGAGCGGACCGGCCTTGAGAACGCGGCGGAGCCTCGGACCAGCCGACGGCGGAGCGGACCGGCGGCGTCAGGGGCCCGGCGGAGCTTCGGACCGTGCGGCGGCGGAGCGGGCCGGTGGCCTCAGGAGGCCGCCGGCGCGGCGGCCGGACCACCGAGCAGCGGCACCTGTTCGCGGCGCTCGGCCGCCGCCTGCTCCTCGAGGGTGTTGTGCGGCGCCTGCCGGATGAGCCGCTTGGTCGCCGCCGCGGTCTCCGGCCGGACCTGCAGGATCGCCGCGACGAGGTCGGCGACCGCGGAGTCGAGCTCGGCGGCGGGCACGACCAGCTCGGCAAGGCCGAGCCGGGCGGCCTCCTCGGCGAAGACGGTGCGCGTCGTCAGGCAGAGCTCCAGGGCGCGCGGCACGCCGACGATGTCGACGAGCGGCTTGGTGCCGGTGAGGTCCGGGACGATGCCGAGCGCGGGCTCTTTCATGGCGAATTTCACGTCGTCGGCCACCACGCGCAGGTCGCAGGCGAGGGCGAGCTGGAAGCCACCGCCGATCGCGTGTCCCTGCACCGCGGCGATGGAGACGATGTCGGGGCGGCGCAGCCAGAGGTAGCCCGCCTGGAGTCCCGCGATGAAGGCCTCGTCGCGGGGAGCGGAGGTGTCCTCGCCGGGCACTCCCTCGGGGCTGAAGAGACGCAGGTCGATGCCCGCGGAGAAGGACGGCCCGTCGCCGCGTACGACGACGACGCGGACGGTGTCGGGCAGCGTCTCGCCGATGCGGGCGAGGGTGTGCCAGGTGCTGAAGGTCAGGGCGTTGCGCCGCTCCGGCCGGGCAAGGCTGATCGTCGCCACGGCGCCGTCGACGTCGAGGCGCAGGCCTGCTCGCTGAAGCTCGGCAGGGTCGAGCGGTGAGTCCGCCATGACGCTCCTTCCATGCGCGCGTCGTGGCGGACGGGCCCGCCACCGTGCCCGACCTTAGCGGGTCGGGCACGGTGGCCTCTCATGCGGTCCGGCGCCGAGAGCTGGGGGGAGTAGCCGTCCGTCAGGACTTCTTACCGCGGGTCGCTCCGCCGCGTCCGCGCAGGTTCACGCCGGACTCGGTGAGGATGCGGTGGATGAAGCCGTACGACCGTCCGGTTGCGGCAGCCAGGGCACGGATGCTCTCGCCGGAGTCGTAGCGCTTCTTCAACTGCTCCGCCAACTTATCTCGCTCGGCACCGGTCACGCGGGTGCCCTTCTTTAGGGTCTCGGCCACGAGTACCTCCCGTAGTGATGCGGTGACCGCTGCGTTATCCCCAGCCATGATCAGACATTCGCGCGCGATCGGCTACCCACTACGCCAGAAAAGATCTGCTTCGTTGTGTCAAGGTTGCGCTGCAGGTCAGGCAAGTGCCACGAGATCGGAAAATTCGTCACTCCAGATGTCCTCAACACCATCCGGAAGCAAGATCACTCTTTCCGGTTGCAGCGCCTCCACCGCACCCTCATCGTGAGTGACCAGAACGATCGCCCCGGCGTACGTCCGGAGGGCGGCCAGGATCTCCTCGCGGCTCGCCGGATCGAGGTTGTTCGTGGGCTCGTCGAGGAGCAGCACATTGGCGCTGGAGACGACGAGAGTGGCCAGCGCGAGGCGTGTCTTCTCGCCTCCGGACAGCACGCCGGCGGGCTTGTCGACGTCGTCTCCGGTGAACAGGAACGACCCCAGGATCTTGCGCGCCTCCGTCTCCGGGAGGTCGGGAGCGGCCGAGCGCATGTTCTCCAGGACCGTACGGTCGACGTCGAGGGTCTCGTGCTCCTGCGCGTAGTACCCCAGGCGCAGGCCGTGCCCGTCGACACGCTCGCCGGTATCGGGCTTTTCGACGCCTGCGAGCAGGCGCAGCAGGGTCGTCTTGCCCGCTCCGTTGAGGCCCAGGACGACGACCCGACTGCCCCTATCAACCGCTAGGTCGACATCCGTGAAGACTTCCAACGAACCGTACGATTTGGACAAAGCTCGTGCCATGAGCGGCGTTTTGCCACACGGAGCCGGCGCGGGGAACCGAATCCGGGCCACTTTGTCGGCCTGGCGCTCGCCCTCGACCCCGGCCAGGAGGCGCTGCGCGCGGCGTTCCATCTGCTGGGCGGCCTTCGCCTTGGTCGCCTTCGCGCGCATCTTGTCGGCCTGTGCCTGCAGGGTGCCCGCCTGGCGCTCGGCGTTGGCGCGCTCGCGCCTGCGGCGCCGTTCGTCGGTCTCCCGCTGGGTGAGGTAGGTCTTCCAGCCGACGTTGTAGATGTCGATGACGCACCGGTTCGCGTCGAGATGGAAGACCTTGTTCACGACGGCGTCGAGCAGGCCGACATCGTGACTGATCATGATCAGCCCGCCCTGGTGCGTCTTGAGGAAGTCGCGCAGCCAGGTGATCGAGTCGGCGTCCAGGTGGTTGGTGGGCTCGTCGAGCAGGAGCGTGTCGGCTCCGGAGAACAGGATGCGGGCCAGCTCCACCCTGCGGCGCTGGCCGCCGGACAGCGTGCGCAGCGGCTGGCCGAGCACCCGGTCCGGGAGGTTGAGGCTGGAGGCGATGGAGGCCGCCTCGGCGTCGGCGGCGTACCCGCCGAGCACGTGCAGCCGGTCCTCCAGGCGGCCGTATTTGCGGACCGCCTTGTCGCGTTCGGCACCCTCGGCCGTCGACATCTTCAGCTCGGCCTCGCGCATCTGGCTGATGACCTCGTCCAGGCCGCGCGCGGACAGGATGCGGTCGCGGGCGAGGACCTCCAGGTCGCCGGTGCGCGGGTCCTGGGGAAGATAGCCGATCGTGCCGGACCGCGTCACCTCTCCGGCGGCCGGCAGACCCTCGCCGGCGAGCACCTTGGTGAGGGTGGTCTTGCCGGCGCCGTTGCGGCCGACCAGGCCGACGCGGTCGCCGGGGTTGACGCGGAACGAGGCTCCCTCGAGCAGCAGACGGGAGCCGGCGCGGAGTTCGATGTCACGGGCGGTGATCACAGTGGGAACGCTCCTGGGGGGCGGGCTGGGAGAGGCGGGACGACGAAAAGGGCGCCGCCCGGAGGCCCGATGGCCCGGCCGCGCCCTGGGAGCGCCTGATCAGCTCGCAAGCATGCCCCCAGTGTAGGGGACGCAGCCCATGGATCTTGACATCGTCGCGGGCGCGGCCCCGCTCGATGATCAGGAACGGTCCGACTCGGTGATCTTGAACACGTGTGGCGGCCGGGATCAGGGGAAGCGTCTACGGCGAAGCGGCTCGCCGACCCGGGCGGGTCGTGACCGAGGACGAGAGGAAGGCCCGTGATGCCCCAGGAACGCTCGAGGGAGGAGCTGGAGGAGGAGCTCCGGGTGGTCGAGGACGACATCGCGTCCGTGCGTCCGGCGGTGGAGGACCTGCGCCGGACGATCGGGCAGCAGGAGGACGGCCCCACCGACCCGGAGGAGCGGTCCGTCCAGCTGCAGAACGCCGAGGAGCAGGAGGCGATCCTCCAGCGGATGGAGGACAGGCGCGCGGACCTGCTGAGGCGACTCGGCAAGGAGTGACCCCCGCCCGGAACGACCTCCGCCCGGCCCCCGTCCCGGTTCGATCCAGGTATCCGAACGGGGAGTCTCCCCGTGGTCGCGTGTCCCCTCGGAGACGAGAGTGGACATCGACCGTTCCGCCCCGCTTCCCCGCCCGAGGATGAGGTCTTCTGATGCGTCGTATCCAGATCAAGATCAAGCGCCCGCGTCCGAACCCGGTCGTGGAGCTCGACCTGCGCACTCCCTCCGGCCGCCCGCTCCCGTACTGAGCCTCCTACTCCCCGGCGCGCCGGCCGGGGACCGGCTCCCGGCCGTGTCCGGGAGTGACCCGATCGTGATCGACGGCGCGCAACCGCGGTGCCGACGCCCGCGTCTGAGCGGGCATGCGTACGCTCACCCGGATCCTGGTGCCGCTCGTGGTGGCCGCAGCAGCGCTCGGAGTCGTGCGGCCGTCCTGGGCCTGTGGCTGCGGGGCTCTGATCACCGCGACGAATTCAGGGGTCGACGTCGCCGCGGAGACCTCGATCGTCCGCTATGACGGCTCGTCCGAGGAGATCGTCATGCGGCTGTCGGTGCGGTCCAGCGCCCGCGACGCCGCCTGGCTGATGCCCACCCCGTCCCGCGCCACGGTGACGCTCGGCGAGCGCGGCTGGTTCGACCAGCTGGACCGGCTCACCGCGCCGAAGGTCGTCCGGCGCAGGCACTGGCTTCCGGATCTCGGCGGCGGAACCCGCGTGGCGGGCGCCCCGGCGCCGGCGGGCGGCCGGGTCGGTGTGCTCGCTCAGCAGCGTCTCGGCCCCTTCGAGGTGACGACGCTGTCGGCGGCCGATCCCCGCGCCCTCGCGGCGTGGCTCACGTCGCACGGCTACCACCTGAAGGGCCGCCTCGGCCAGGCGCTCGCACCGTACGTGGCGCGGCGGTGGACGTACACGGCGGTCCGGCTGGCTCCCCGGAGCGGTCAGCTCTCGGGGGAGCTCGACCCGTTGCGCATCAGGTTCGCCGCGGACGCCCCGGTCTACCCGATACGGCTGTCCCGGCTGGCGAGCACTCCCCAGGCCGTGCACCTGTACGTGCTCGCGCCGCACCGGGTCACCGTCCGCGGCCTGGGGCTGTTCACCACGTACGCGGGCCGGGTGCGCCCCGCGCAGGTCGCCTCTCCCGGGTTGCGCTCCCTCCTCGGCGGCGGCGCGTTCCTGACCGAGTTCGTACGCCAGGGGATCCCGCCGGCCGACTTCACCGACGACCTCGGCTTCGCGTACACCGCCGACACGCCCTATCAGCAGGTCGAGTACGAGGAGGGCGGACTGGTGACGTTCCTGGGCCTGCCCGCGGTCCTGTGGGTCCTCGCGGCGCCCGTGGCGGTGCTCGTGGCCCTGGTGGCGTTCCTCCTGACCCGGCGCCGGAGACGCCGGGCGCGGCGCGCGATCCGGCCTGGCCTTTGATCGACATCCCCGTCACCGTGGGTTTGGGAACGGTCACGCGGTGGGAGGATGCCGAGCATGTGGATCGCTCCCGACCGCCGACGCGCGGGCCGGTGGATCGCACCGGCGCTCGCCGTGGCCGCCGGCGTGGCGACCGGCGCCACCGAGACCGCCCGAGGGCACGTGACGACGGGCCTGGTGGGTCTGGCCGTGCTCCTCGGCTACGGCGCGCTGCTGGCCTACCGGCGCGGCGAGTCGGTCCTCACCCTGCATGAGGCGTTCGGGCTCGGCCGGCGCTCCGGGATCCATCTGCGGGCCGCCGCCATGACCGGTGACGTGCTGGTCGGTGTGATCGTGGCGGCCATGCTGGTCCAGGCGCTGCGCGGCGCCCAGATCGGCCTGCTCGCCGGTCTCGCCGCCGTGGCAGGGGTGACCTACTTCCTGTCCGTCCTGATGCTGAACCGCACCTACTGAGCCGCCTGCGTACGGGCCGACCGGGCGGCGCGCTGAAGCCGACCGGGCGGCGCTGAAGCCGACTCGGATTCCGCCGGTTACGGAAGCCCGCCGGCCGTGGCAGGGGCCGCCCGTTATCACAATGGCGGCAATCGGTGAAATTCCCGATGAATACTGAGGTCAACGGGGCACCGAAGCCACGAGAACATCGCAGAATCGTTCCGTGACAGCTTTCGCCGCCGCCCCTGGCGGCCCGGAGTCCGCATTCGCGGGGCGTTCCCACGCCTCGCCTCTGGAGCGTGTCACCTTCCACCCGATCGTCGATCTCGACACCGGAACGGTCGTGGCCGTCGCCCCCTCGGTGCCCGGCGCGTCGGTCCCCGATCCGGACGCCGAGGTGGACCGCGCGATCCACGCGGCACGGGCCCTGTCCCGGTCGGAGACGCTGCTCCCCCTTCAGCTCGTCCTTCGGATGGGCACCCTCTCCTACGACCGGCCGATGGAGCGGCTCCACCGGACGCTGGCGGACCTGGGCCGCCGTCCCGGCGGCGTCATCGTCTCGATGACGGGCGGCCCGGCCGGAATGTCGCTCGACGAGGCCGCCGCCCGGCTCGGCGGGCTCCGCTCGGCCGGATACCTCCTCGCCCTGGAGGTGGGCGACCTGCCGACCCGGTTCGTCGCCGACATGGCGCCGACGGTCCTGATCCTCGACCCCGCGGTCACCCGGCGGGCCGCGGCGGACCCCCGGCGCGCCGCGATCGCGGAGGCGTTCGTCGCGCTGGGCCGCCGGACCGGCGGGCACGTGCTCGCTCCGGGCGTCGTCTCCGACGACCAGCTCACGAATCTGCGGGGACGCGGAGTGCGGCTGGCGCAGGGACCGCTGCTGACGCCACGGCACTGGCGACCCGGCATGCCGGTGACCGTCCCGGTCGGCGCCCGCGACTCGGAGCGCGACCGGCTCGGCCCGCGCGTGACCGAGTTCATGATGCCGGCGACGGTGATGCCCGACACGGCCACCGCCGAAGAGGTGCTCTCGGTGTTCAACGCCGAGCCGGCCACCAGCAGCGTCGTCCTCGTCGACCAGACCGAACGCCCCCGCCACACGGTCGACCGCACCCGTTTCCTGCTCCGGCTGGCCGGCGCGTACGGTCACGCCCTGCACGCCCACCGGCCGGCCGCGCGGCTGGCCGACCCGCCCCGGCCGGTGCCCAGGACCGTGCCCGCGATCGCGGCCCTGCGCGCGGCGGGCGATGACGCCGATCGCGTCTACGACGATCTCGTGGTGATCGACGAGATCGGCCGCTGCCTCGGCATCGCGCGGGTCGGCGACCTCATCCGCAGTCTGGCCGCGCTCGACCACTGAGACCCGGCCGCCGGCCGTCCGGCATCGCGGTCAGCGCAGGTGGGCGAAGCGCTCCTGCCACGCGGCGAACCAGGCGGCGAACCAGGGCTCCCCCGCCGCCAGCGGCACGACGTAGGTGACCGTCTCGGCGTGGTAGCGGCGCTGGAAGTCCGGCGGCATCCGGTCCAGCGTCTGCACGTTGCTGACCCGGTCGGCGAGCTTCACGAGGATCGCCTCGCGGGGGGCGTCGCGCAGGCGCCGCAGATAGGCGACCTTCGCGGCGCGCTTGGCGGCCTTGCCCTCCACCGGCGGCTTGGTGACCCAGTCCACCAGCTCCCCGACCTCCGGGCCGAACGCGCCCTCGACGTCGGCGAGCGTCGCGGCGGTGTCCTCGACCGTGTCGTGCAGCAGGGCCGTGACGAGCACGTCCGTGTCGGTGACGCCGGCACCGCGGACCAGCACTTCGAGAGCCTCGAACAGGTGCTCGGCGTACGGCGCGCCGGTGGGCCGCCGCTGCTCGCCGTGCCAGCGCAGCGCGGCCTCGGCGGCGCGGTCCAGGGTCGCCACGTCCACGGGGTGCGACGTCAGGGCGACGCGAGCCTGCTCCCAGGTCCGCCAGTTCGTGAAGGTCTCCACGCTGCCTTCTCCTCCAGGTGACCGGGCACCGTCACGAGGTCGTCTCGATCGTCCCCGAGCGTGCGCCGAACCGTACGATCGCGGCATGATTGCACGGTGCGAAACCCGCCCGATGATCATGCCGTCGCGGTGTGGATATGGCCCAGGGCGCTCCCGCTGGCCGCGATCTTCGGACCGGCGTGGGACGGCACGGAGGTCCGCGCGCGTTTCCTCACCCTGACCGGCCAGTGGCAGGCCCGCCATCCGGCGCCGTCGGCCGTCGGCGGGACGGGCGGGCCACGGCCCGGCCAGTGGATGTGGCATCCGCCCGCCCGCCGCATCTACGACTGCCATACGTACGAGGCCGGGGACGACTGGCTCGAGGTGGCGATCCGGATGGAGTCGATCGACTTCTACCCGGACCACTGCCGGCTCGGGGCGAGCCTCACCATCGCCTGCCGCTGCGAGACCGCGCACCCCGGTCACCACACGATCGTGGAGACCTCGTGGCGCACCGGCGGGCCCGCCGGTGCGCTCGACGCGCTGACCGCGGTCCTGCGCTACACGGACCAGTGGATCGCCAACTCCCAGCAGCCGGCGGGCTGGCGCCGGCATGCCGGGTTGGACTGAACGGGCCCGGAGGCCGGAGGGCTCAGACGTTGAAGCCGAGGGCGCGCAACTGCTCGCGGCCGTCCTCGGTGATCTTGTCCGGGCCCCACGGCGGCAGCCACACCCAGTTGATCGTGACCTTCTCGACCAGGCCCTCCAGGGCGCTCGCCGTCTGGTCCTCGATCACGTCGGTGAGCGGGCAGGCCGCGCTCGTGAGGGTCATGTCGAGGACGACGACGTTGTCGTCGTCGATGTTCACGCCGTAGACCAGGCCCAGGTCGACCACGTTGATCCCGAGTTCGGGGTCGACGACGTCCCTCATCGCCTCGAGGACGTCGTCCTCGGCGACCTTCGTGTCGCTCATGCGTCGCTGCCTTCCATGGCTTTCGCGGTCGCGTCCTTCCACGCCATCCAGGCGAGCAGGGCGCACTTGATACGGGCGGGGTACTTCGACACCCCGGTGAAGGCGACGGCGTCCTCGAGGATGTCCTCGTCGGGCTCGACCTGCCCGCGCGACTGCATCAGCTTGAGGAACTCGTCACCGGTCACCATCGCGTCCTTCACCGGCCTGCCGATGACGAGGTCGGTCATCACCGAGGCGCTGGCCTGGCTGATCGAACAGCCCATCGCGTCGTACGACACGTCGGCGACCTCGTCGCCGTCGAGCCGGACGCGCAGGGTCACCTCGTCACCGCAGGTCGGGTTCACATGGTGCACCTCGGCGTCGTACGGCTCCCGGAGGCCCTTGTGGTGAGGGTTCCGGTAGTGGTCCAGGATGATGTCCTGATACATCGACTCGAGCTGCATCTGCTTCCCTTCTCACAGCGGCCGATGGGGTGCAACGTCAGGCGCTGCCGAAGAATTTCTGCGTCTCCCGCAGTCCCTCGACCAGCGCGTCGACGTCGGCCGTGGTGTTGTAGAAGTACAGCGACGCACGGGTGCTCGCGGTCACCCCGAAGCGCCGGTGCAGCGGGCGGGCGCAGTGGTGACCGGCGCGCACGGCGATGCCGTGGGCGTCCAGCACCTGGCTGACGTCGTGCGGGTGGATCTCGCGGCCGTCCGGCCCCTCCAGGGTGAAGGAGATCGCGGTGCCGCGGTCCTCGGCCTCGGTGGGCCCGAGGATCCGCACGCCCCCGACCGCGGTGAGCGACTTGAGCGCGTACGCCAGCAGCTCGTTCTGCTGCGCCGCGATGTCGTCGATGCCCAGGGCGTTCAGGTAGTCGATCGCGGCGCCGAGCCCGGCGGCCTCGGCGATCGGCATCGTGCCGGCCTCGAACTTGTGCGGCGGCGGCGCGAACGTCGAGCCCTCCATCGCCACCGTCTCGATCATCTCACCGCCGCCGAGGAACGGCGGCAGCGTCTCGAGCAGCTCGGCGCGGCCCCACAGCACCCCGATGCCGGTCGGCCCGCACAGCTTGTGCGCGGTGAAGCCGTAGAAGTCGACGCCGAGCTCCTGGACGTTCACCCGCATGTGCGGCACGGCCTGCGCGCCGTCGGCGAGCACCAGCGCGCCGACCGCGTGCGCCCTGTCCGCGATGAGCCGGACCGGGTTGATCGTGCCGAGGACGTTCGACTGGTGCGCGACCGCGACGATCTTCGTGCGCTCGTTGATGAGCTCGTCGATGTCGCTCAGGTCGAGACGGCCGTCGTCGGTCACCCGGAACCAGCGGAGCGTCGCGCCGGTGCGCTGGGCGAGCAGCTGCCACGGCACGATGTTGGAGTGGTGCTCCATCTCGGTGATGACGATCTCGTCGCCCGGGCCGACGCGGAACCGCTCGGCCTCCGGGCCCGCCGTGGCCGCGTTGCCCATGGCGTAGGCGACGAGGTTGATGCCCTCGGAGATGTTCTTGGTGAACACCACCTCGGTCTCGCTGCCCGCGCCGATGAAGTTCGCGACCTTGATCCGGGCGCCTTCGTACGCCTCGGTCGCCTCTTCGCCGAGCTGGTGCGTGGCCCGGTGGATGTTCGCGTTGTGCCGGGCGTAGTAGTCCTCGATCGCGTCGATCACCTGGCGGGGCTTCTGCGAGGTGTTCGCGCTGTCGAGGTAGACCAGGGCCTTCCCGTCGCGGACGGTCCTGGTCAGGATCGGGAAGTCCGCCCGGATCCTCTCGACGTCGATGCTCACGCGGACGCGCCCGCCTTCGTGAACCGCTCGTAGCCCTCGTTCTCCAGCAGCTCGGCCAGCTCCGGGCCGCCCTCCTCGACGACGCGGCCGGCCGCGAAGACGTGCACGAAGTCCGGCTTCACGTAGCGGAGGATGCGGGTGTAGTGCGTGATCAGCAGCACGCCGGTCTCGCCGCCGGAGCGGAAGCGGTTGACGCCCTCGGAGACGATCTTCAGCGCGTCGATGTCGAGACCGGAGTCGGTCTCGTCGAGCACCGCGACCTTCGGCTTGAGCATCTCGAGCTGAAGGATCTCGTGGCGCTTCTTCTCACCGCCGGAGAAGCCCTCGTTCAGGTTGCGCTGGGCGAACGCCGGGTCGATCTGCAGCTCGGCCATTGCCGAGCGCATCTCCTTGGAGAACTCCCGCAGCTTCGGTGCCTCGCCGCGCACCGCGGTGACGGCCGTGCGCAGGAAGTTCGACACCGACACGCCCGGCACCTCGACCGGGTACTGCATCGCGAGGAACAGCCCGGCGCGGGCGCGCTCGTCGACGGCCATGTCCAGGACGCTCTCGCCGTCCAGGAGGACCTCGCCGCTCGTGACGGTGTACTTCGGGTGACCGGCGATGGCGTAGGCGAGGGTGGACTTGCCGGAGCCGTTCGGCCCCATGATGGCGTGGGTCTCGCCCGCCTTCACGGACAGGTCGACGCCCCGGAGGATCTCCTTGTCCTCGACGGAGACGTGCAGGTCGCGGATCTCAAGCGTGGCCATGGTGATTTCAGGACTCCTTGAGCGACACGTACACGTCGTCGCCCTCGATCTTCACTGGGTACGTGGGGACCGGCTGCGTGGCCGGCGGGTTGGTGGGCTTGCCGGTGCGCACGTCGAAGCACGAGCCGTGCAGCCAGCACTCGATGGTGCGGTCGTAGACCTCACCCTCGCTGAGGGCGACCTCGGCGTGGGAGCAGACGTCGCGCAGCGCGTAGACCTCGCCGTCGGCGCGGACGACCGCCACGGGCGTGCCGTCGATCTCCACCGCGAGGGCGCCCTCGGCGGGCAGCTCGGAAAGGGCGCAGGCGCGCGTGAAGCTCATCGGTCGATCTCCTCATCGATGGCGGCCATGACCCGCTCTTTCAGCTGCGGCACGTCGATCTTGTCGACGAGCTGGCCCAGGAATCCGCGGACGACCATCCGCCGGGCGGTGTCGTACGGAATGCCCCGTGCCTGAAGGTAGAACAGGTGCTGGTCGTCGAGGCGGCCGGACGCCGAGGCGTGCCCTGCGCCGGCGACCTCACCGGTGAGGATCTCGAGGTTCGGGACCGAGTCGACCCGCGTGCCGTCGGTGAGCACGAGGTTGCGGTTCAGCTCGTACGTGTCGGTGCCCTCGGCCTCGGCCCGGATGATCACGTCGCCGATCCAGACGGCGTGCGCGTCCTCGTCCTGCAGCGCGCCGCGGTAGTCGACGCGGCTGCGGCAGTTCGGCTGGGTGTGGTCGACGAGCAGGCGGTGCTCGAGGTGCTGGCCGCCGTCGACGAAGTAGAGGCCGTACAGCTCGGCGTCGCCGCCCGGCGCGTCGTACGCGACGGAGGGGGCGATGCGCACCACGTCGCCGCCCAGGCTGACGGTGAAGCTCTTGAACCGCGCGTCCCGGCCCAGCTTGGCGTGCTGATGCGACAGGTGGACGGCGTCCGGTGCCCAGTTCTGCAGGCTGAACACCGTGAGCGAGGCGCCGTCGCCGACGACGAACTCGACGTTGTCGGCGTAGGCGGCCGAGCCGATGTGGTCCAGCACGACCGTGGCCTGCGCGAACGGCTCCAGGACGACGGTGGTGTGACCGTAGGCGACGCCGCCCTCGCCGCGCAGCGTGAGGACGGTCGGCTCGGTCGCCACGACCTCCTTGGGCACGCTCACGACGGTCGCGTGGGCGAACGAGGCGTACGCCTGCGCGCTGACGCGGTCGGAGGGGACGTACGCCTTGCCGACGCGCTCGTCGTCGCGGCCCACCGTCTCCACGGTGACCTCGGGCGCGGCGGACACCTCCACGATCACCTTGCCGGCGGCCGCCACGCCCTTGTGCAGGTCGCGCAGCCGGCGCAGCGGCGTGAAGCGCCACTCCTCCTCGCGCCCGGCCGGGACTGCGAAGTCGGCGACGTCGTACGACGCGTGCTCGTGGAGGGTGGACAGCTGCTTGGTCTCGAGACCCATGATCAGCCCACCGCTCCTTCCATCTGCAGCTCGATCAGGCGGTTCAGCTCGAGCGCGTACTCCATCGGCAGTTCGCGCGCGATCGGCTCGACGAAGCCGCGCACGATCATCGCCATCGCCTCGTCCTCGGTGAGGCCGCGGCTCATGAGGTAGAACAGCTGGTTCTCCGAGACCTTCGAGACGGTGGCCTCGTGGCCCATCTCGACGTCGTCCTCGCGGACGTCGACGTAGGGGTAGGTGTCGGAGCGGCTGATCTGGTCGACCAGCAGCGCGTCGCACTTGACGGTCGACTTGGAGTGCTCGGCGCCCTCCTGCACCTGGACCAGGCCGCGGTAGCTCGTACGGCCGCCGCCGCGCGCCACGGACTTGGAGATGATCGTCGAGGAGGTGTTCGGCGCGGCGTGCACCATCTTGGCGCCGGCGTCCTGGTGCTGGCCCTCACCGGCGAAGGCGATGGACAGCGTCTCGCCCTTGGCGTGCTCCCCCATGAGGTAGACCGCCGGGTACTTCATCGTCACCTTGGAGCCGATGTTGCCGTCGATCCACTCCATCGTGCCGCCCTCGTAGCAGACGGCGCGCTTGGTGACGAGGTTGTAGACGTTGTTCGACCAGTTCTGGATGGTCGTGTAGCGGCAGCGGGCGTTCTTCTTCACGACGATCTCGACGACCGCGGAGTGCAGCGAGTCGGACTTGTAGATCGGCGCGGTGCAGCCCTCGACGTAGTGCACGTACGCGCCCTCGTCGACGATGATCAGCGTCCGCTCGAACTGGCCCATGTTCTCGGTGTTGATCCGGAAGTAGGCCTGCAGCGGGATCTCGACGTGCACGCCCGGCGGCACGTAGATGAAGGACCCGCCCGACCACACGGCGGAGTTCAGCGCGGCGAACTTGTTGTCGCCCACCGGGATCACCGAGCCGAAGTACTCCTGGAAGATCTCCGGGTGCTCCTTGAGACCGGTGTCGGTGTCGAGGAAGATCACGCCCTGCTTCTCCAGGTCCTCGCGGATCTGGTGGTACACGACCTCGGACTCGTACTGGGCCGCGACGCCGGCGATCAGGCGCTGCTTCTCCGCCTCGGGGATGCCGAGCTTGTCGTAGGTGTTCTTGATGTCGGCCGGGAGCTCGTCCCACGACGCGGCCTGCTTCTCCGTCGACCGGACGAAGTACTTGATGTTGTCGAAGTCGATGTCGGAGAGGTCGGCGCCCCACGTCGGCATCGGCTTCTTGCCGAACAGGCGCAGGCCCTTCAGGCGAAGGTCGAGCATCCAGTCGGGCTCGTTCTTCTTCCCCGAGATGTCGCGGACGACCTCTTCGGACAGCCCGCGACGGGCCGAGGCGCCGGCCACGTCGGGGTCGGCCCAGCCGAACTTGTACTTGCCGAGCCCCTCGAGCTCGGGGTGGGCTGCCGTGGTCATACGGAGGTGCCTCCGGACTCCTGCTTGTCGAACTTGTCGGTCTTATCGGGTTTTTCAGTCAGTTCACGTGACGTCACGTGAGTCGTGCATATTCCATCGCCGTGCGCGATCGTGGCCAGCCGCTGCACGGGGACGCCGAGCAGCCGCCCGAACGCCGCCGTCTCCGCCTCGCACAACTGCGGGAACCGCGCCGCGACGTGCGCGACCGGGCAGTGGTGCTGGCAGAGCTGCTGCCCGCCCGCCGGCGCCGTGCTGGCCGAGGCGGCGTAGCCGTCGGTGGACAGCGCCTCCGCCAGGGCCCGGACCCGCTGCTGCGGCGGAACGGCCCGGATGGACGCGCCGTAGCGCGCCTCCAGGTCGCCCACCTGCCGCAGGGCGAACTCCACGACGGCCTCCTCGCCGAGCTTGTCGGCCAGGAACCGCAGGGCGTTGGCCGCCAGATCGTCGTAGGCGTGCACGAAGGCGCTGCGCCCGGCGTCGGTGATGGCGAACAGCTTCGCCGGGCGGCCGCGCCCGCGCCTCGACTGCGGACGGCTCCGCCGCTCCTCGATCATCTCCTCGGCGAGGAGGGTCTCGAGGTGACGGCGCACGGCCGCGGGCGTGAGCCCGAGCCGTTGTCCGAGCGCCGAGGCGCTGATGGGACCATGTTCAAGAATCAGCCGTGCCACTCGAGCGCGGGTCGTGCGCTCGGCGTGGTTCGGACCGAGCGCGGGCACGCCGGCGGCCGCCGGGTCGCTGCTCGTCGTCTCGGTCACGTTTTTCACAACATCAGTGTGGCCTAATTACTTCCCCCGACACAAACCGATCCCGGTTATCTGGCTCACTTAGGTGAGCCTTGCCTCGCCTGCGCGAACTCCGGCCCACGGCTCCGGACCACGACGGCCACCACGAGGGCCCCGGCGAGGAAGGCGGCGCCCGCCCCCGCCATCGGCGCGGCCAGGCGGCCGCCGGCCCCCAGCGTGCCGAGCAGCGCGACGCCGATCGTGCTCCCCATCTGCCGGGCCGTGTTCACCGCGCCGGAGGCGACGCCCGCCCGCTCCGGCGGGGCGGCCTCGACGACGGCGGTCGTCGCGGCGGGCATCGTAAAGGCCATCCCGAAGCCCGCCGCCATCAGCGGGACCATGAGCATCGGGTACGGGGTGCTCCGGCCGGCCGCCGTCAGCGCGAACAGCCCGGCCGCCCCGGTGACCAGGCCGATCAGCATGGTGGTCCGGGTGCCGGACCGGCCCGTCATCCGCCCCGACAGGAACGACGCGAGCGAGACCAGGATCCCCTCGGGCACCAGCGCCAGCCCGGCGAGGGTGGGGCTCATCCGGCGCACGTCCTGGAAGAACAGGCTGAGCACGAACAGCTGGCCGTAGAAGCCGAGGTTGATCAGCAACCCGACCGCGTTCCCGCCGGAGAACGCCGCGCCGCGGAAGAGTCCGAGCGGCAGCATCGGGTTCGCCGTACGCCGTTCCACCGCCGTGAACACGGCGGCGAGCAGCGCCGCGACCGCCAGCGCGCCGAGCACGACGGGCGAGACCCAGCCGCGGGTCCGCGCCTCGATCAGCGCGAAGGTCAGCAGGCCGAGCGCGCCGACCACCGTGATCTGCGCACCGAGGTCGAGCCCGCGCCGCCCGTGCCCCTCGGGCCGTACGACGTGCCGGACGGTGAGCAGCAGGGCGGCCAGGCCGATCGGCACGTTGATGAAGAAGACCAGGCGCCAGCTCGCCGCGTCGGTCAGCACCCCGCCGAGGACGGGGCCCGAGGCGGCCGCGACTCCGGCCACCCCGCCCCACACCCCGACGGCGCGGGCACGCGCGCGGGGGTCGGGGTGCGCCGCCTGCAGCAGCGCCAGCGAGGACGGGACCATGACGGCGGCCGCGGCGCCCTGGACCAGCCGGGCGGCGACCAGGGCGCCCGCGGTCGGCGCCAGCCCGCAGGCCGCCGAGGCGACCGTGAAGAGCGCCAGACCGGCGCAGAACACCCGGTGGGGCCCGACCCGGTCGCCGAGCGCGCCCGCGGACAGCAGCAGGGTCGCGAACGTGAGCGTGTAGCCGTCGACCACCCACTGAAGGACGCCCATCCCGCCACCCAGGTCGCGGCCCAGCGCGGGCAGCGACAGGTTCACGGCGGTGGCGTCGATGATCACCGCGAAGTAGCCGAGGCAGATGGCGACCAGCGGCAACGCCCCGGTGCGCGGCCGGGACTCGGATGTCGATCTCAGCGTCAGCATCCCCCGATGCTTGCCCGGGGTCGTTTAGACGATCGTCGAAGCGTTCCCGTCCCGCCGCTCGGGCCGGCACACCCCGGGCCGACACGCCCCGGGCCGACACGCCCCGGGCCGACACGCCCCGGGACCGCACGCCCCGGGGCGGAGCCCGCTCAGATCTCGCCGGCGAGGGTGGCCACCATGACGGCCTTGATGGTGTGCAGGCGGTTCTCGGCCTGGTCGAAGACGATCGAGGCGTCCGACTCGAAGACCTCGTCGGTGACCTCGAGGCCCTCCAGGCCGAACTGCGCGTAGATCTCCTCGCCGACCGTCGTCTCCCGGTCGTGGAAGGCCGGCAGGCAGTGCATGAACCGCACCGACGGGTTCCCCGTCGCTTCGAGCACCTTCGCGTTGACCTGGTAGGGCGCGAGGAGCTCGATCCGCTCCGCCCAGACCTCCTTGGGCTCGCCCATCGACACCCACACGTCCGTGTGGACGAAGTCGGCGCCGCGCACACCCTCCGCGACGTCGTCCGTGAGGGTGATCCGGGCCCCGCTGCGCTCGGCCAGGGCACGGGCGGCGGCCTGGACCTCGGCGGACGGCTGCAGGCCGCCCGGCGCGACGAGACGCACGTCCATGCCCAGCAGCGCGCCCATGACGAGAAGGGAGTCGCCCATGTTGTTGCGCGCGTCGCCGAGGTAGGCGAAGGAGATCTCCTCAAGCGGCCGCGCCGCGTGCTCGGCCATGGTGAACGCGTCGCAGAGGCTCTGCGTGGGGTGCCACTCGTCGGTCAGGCCGTTCCAGACCGGGACTCCGGCGTACGCGGCCAGGCTCTCGACGTCCTCCTGGCGCCGGCCGCGGTACTGGATGCCGTCGAACATCCGGCCCAGCACGCGCGCGGTGTCCTTCACCGACTCCTTGTGCCCGATCTGCGAGCCGGCCGGGTCGAGGTAGGTGACGTGCGCGCCCTGGTCGTGCGCCGCCACCTCGAACGCGCTGCGGGTGCGCGTGGAGGTCTTCTCGAAGATCAGCGCGATGTTGCGGCCGGTCAGACGGGGGCGCTCCGTGCCCTCCCGGCGAGCCGCCTTGAGCTCACCGGCCAGGTCGATGAGCGAGCGGAACTCCTCAGCGGTGAAGTCGAGCTCCTTGACGAAGCTACGGCCGCGCAGCATGTGACCTCCCAGAGACATGAGGTGACTGTATCGCCATGCGCTATACTGAATCAATATTCAGATCAATGTCAGGGGTGGCCGCCTCCCTCCCGATGACGCCCTCCTAGACTCGGGTCCATGGAGCCCCTCGCGGTCGCAGTCAATGACCTGGTCAAACGCTATGGCATGACCGCCGCGGCCGACGGCCTCTCCTTCGAGGCGCGATCCGGCGAGGTGACGGCCCTGCTCGGGCCCAACGGAGCGGGCAAGACGACCACGGTCGAGATCTGCGAGGGCTACCGGCGCGCCGACTCCGGCAGCGTGCGCGTCCTCGGCCGCGACCCCCGTGATCCCGCGCTCAAGACCCGCATCGGCGTGATGCTGCAGTCCGGTGGCGTGCCGACCAACGCGCGCGCCGGGGAGTTCCTGCGCCTGATCGCGAGCTTCTACGCCACTCCCCTGGACCCCGCCGCGCTGCTCGACCGTCTCGGGCTGACCGCCTCGGCCCGCACCTCGTACCGCCGCCTGTCCGGCGGCCAGCAGCAGCGGCTGGCCCTCGCCGCCGCGGTCGTCGGCCGCCCCGAGCTGGTCTTCCTCGACGAGCCCACCGCGGGCCTCGACCCGCAGGCCCGCCACGCCACCTGGGAGCTCGTCGAGGACCTGAAGGCCGCCGGCGTCGCGGTCATCCTGACCACCCACCACATGGACGAGGCCGAGCGGCTCGCCGACGAGGTCGTCATCGTCGACCACGGCAGGGTCATCGCCTCGGGCCCGCCGTCCTCGCTGACCGGCGCCGAACGGCAACTGCGCTTCCGCGCGCGTCCCGGGCTCGGCCTGGACGAACTGCTGTCCGCGCTGCCGCCCGCGACGATCGCCAAGGAGTCCCCCGCCGGCCACTACGTCATCGAGGGCGACCTCGTCCCCGAGCTGCTGGCCACCGTGACCGCCTGGTGCGCCTCCAACGGCGTCATGACCGAGGACCTGCGGATCGAGCGCCGCACCCTCGAAGACGTCTTCCTCGAACTGACCGGACGGGAGCTCCGCTCGTGACGGACCTGACGTTCAGCCCCTCGCCCGGCGCGGCGCCGAGGTCCCGCATGGTCCGGGCCCAGACGGCGTACGAACTGCGCACGCTGCTGCGCAACGGCGAGCAGCTGCTGCTGATTCTGATCATCCCCGTCGCCCTGCTGATCCTGTTCAGCAGCGCGCCCCTGCTCGACGTGGGCGCCGGACGGCGCGTCGACTTCCTGACGCCCGGCGTGCTGGCGCTCGCCGTGATGTCGACGGCGTTCACCGGCCAGGCCATCGGCACCGGCTTCGAACGACGGTACGGCGTGCTCAAGCGCCTCGGCGCCACGCCGCTCCCCCGCTCCGGCCTGATCATCGCCAAGACGCTGACCGTGCTGGCCGTCGAGGTCCTGCAGGCCCTGGTCATCTGCGTCGTGGCCGCCGCGCTCGGCTGGAGCCCGCACGGCAACCCGGCGACCGTGATCCTGCTGCTGCTCCTGGGCACCGCGGCGTTCAGCGGGTTCGGGCTGCTGATGGCGGGCACCCTGCGCGCCGAGGCGACCCTGGCGGCCGCGAACCTCGTCTACATCCTCCTGCTGGCCCTCGGCGGCGTCGTATTCCCGTTGACAAAATTCTCCGGCGGCGTACGGTCGGTGCTCGAACTGCTACCGATCTCCGCGCTCGCCGACGGGCTGCGCCAGGTACTGCAGCACGGTGCCGGGTTCCCCGCCCGCGACCTGGTGATCCTCGCCGTGTGGGCGGTTCTCGGCCTCGCTCTCGCCGCGCGCTTCTTCTCCTGGGAGTGACGCATGGCGCTCGCCGAAGCCCCCGGCTCCTATGACGGGACGGCCCGGTCCCGTCCGGCCGGTCTCCGGCTGTCTCTCGGCTCCGTCCCCCCGCCCGCACTGATCCTGCTCGGCATCGTCTCGGTCCAGGTCGGCGCCGGCCTCGCCAAGAACCTCTTCGGCCGCATCTCTCCGGACGCCATCGTGATGCTGCGCCTGGCCACCTCGGCCATCGTGCTCTCGGTGATGGCCCGCTCCGCGCTGCGCGACCTGCGGCGGCTGCACTCCCGGCGCGACCTCATGGTGGCCGTGCTGTTCGGCCTCACCCTCGCCGGCATGAACTTCAGCTTCTACCAGGCGATGGCGCGGATCCCGCTCGGCGTCGCGGTGACGATCGAGTTCCTGGGTCCGCTCACCGTCTCGATCGTCGCGTCGCGGCGCCGGCTCGACCTGCTGTGGGCGGCCCTGGCACTGGGCGGCGTGGCGATGCTCGCGCGCGGCGAGGGCGGCGTGCCCCTGGCCGGCGTGGTGTTCGGGCTGCTCGCGGCGGTCGGCTGGGCCGCGTACATCCTGCTGAGCGGCGCGACGGGCAAACGGTTCTCCGGGTCGACCGGCCTCGCCATCGCGAGCGTCGTCGGGGCCATCGCGATCATGCCCGTCGGGATCGCCACCGGCGGTTCGCGGCTGCTCGACCCGGAGATCCTGCTGATCGGGCTCGGCGTCGGGCTGCTGTCGTCGGTCATCCCCTACAGCCTTGAGCTCGAGGCGCTCCGGCGCGTGCCCGCCCGGGTGTTCGGCATCCTCATGAGCCTGGAGCCCGCGGTGGCCGCCCTCGTCGGCCTCGTCTTCCTCGGCGAGGTCCTGATGTGGCGCGAGTGGCTGGCGATCGGCTGCGTCATCGCCGCCTGCGTCGGCGCCACCCGCTTCCAGGACTCCCCTCCCGAGGCCCCCGAGGCCTGACGGCCGCCGGCCAGATTTGAACTCCGTAACAGAGCGCGCTCATCCATGTACGATTTGCACACGCAGCGGCTCTGTGCTGCTCGGCCGGTGACCTGACAGACTGGAGAGGAGTCATGCCATGCCCGACATGGCCACGACGTCTCTACCGAGGACTCCGATGATCGCCGTTCCGGACTGGCCGTACGGCCCGTACACCGTCGATGACCTGGACGCGCTGCCCGATGAGGGCGTACGTCGTGAGCTCGTGAACGGATGGATCTTCGTGGCCCCCTGGCCGAGCACCTTCCACGATCATGCGGCCAAGAAATTGGAGCGTGCGCTCGAGGACGCCGCCGCCGCGGCGGCGACCGACGTGTACATCAAAGGCCCACTCGACATCGACACCGGCCCATCGATCCGCGTGCCGGACATCGTGGTCGTCGAGGGTGAGGCTGCGCGCGCGGCGCGCGCTCGCCGGGCTCGGGCCTACGACGCCGCGGACGTGCTACTGGTCGTGGAGATCGTCTCTCCTCGAAGCGGTAGTGAGCAGCATGACCGGGTGGACAAGGTCTTCGAATACGCGCGAGCCGGAATCCCGCAGTACTGGCTGGTCGACCTGGAGCCGGAGCCGTGCGTCGTCACCCGCAGGCTTGGTGACGACGGCAGATATCACGTCACCGGCTCAGCCGATCAAGGGTCGGCGCTGAAGACCGACGAGCCGTTCCCTTTCACCTTCGACGTCGCCTCGCTCGTCGACTGAAGGCAGCGGCGGGGACCCGGATCCGGGGCATGGCCGGGCGCTCGTACGATGAAGGGCGTGCGATCCGACAACCCGCTGACCCGGCTCCGTGACCTCGTGTGGCGTCCGACGCCCGCCGCCCTGCGCGGGCTGGCCCTCGCGAGCGTCGCGGGCAACGCCCTGATCATGGCGACCGGCGCGGCCGTGCGCGTCAGCGGCTCGGGCCTCGGCTGTCCCACGTGGCCGAAGTGCACCGGCACCAGCCTCGTGCCGACGCACACCCCGCAGCACTCGGCCGTCAACATGGCGATCGAGTTCGGCAACCGGATGCTGACCTTCCTGGTGCTGGCGCTCGGCGTGGCGGTGTTCGTCGCGGCCCTGCGGCTGCGACCCCGTCGCACGGGCCTGGTGCGGCTGGCCGCGATCCAGCCGCTGAGCGTGGTCGCGCAGGCGATCGTCGGCGGGATCGTCGTCCTGACCGACCTGCACCCGGTCTCGGTGACCGTCCACTTCCTGCTGTCGCCCGCCATCCTGGCCGCGGCCGTCGTGCTCTGGGTGCGCGCGGGCGAGGGCGACGGGCGCGCCAGACCCGTCGTCCGCCAGGAGCTGGTCTGGCTGGGCCGCGCGCTGACGGGCGTGGTCTTCCTGCTCCTCGTGGCGGGCACCGTGGTGACCGGCACCGGCCCGCACGCGGGCGATCCCAAGGCACGGCGCTACGACTTCCAGATCGCGCAGGTGGCCCAGCTCCACGCGGACATCGTCTGGGCGACGGTCGGGCTGACGTTCGCGCTGCTCCTGGGCCTGCGGCTGACCAACGCCCCGAAGCACGTCCAGCGGCGCGCGCTCGAGCTCCTGGTGGTCGAACTGGCGCAGGGCGTCATCGGCTACGTGCAGTACTTCACCAACGTCCCCGGCACGCTCGTCGTCGCCCACGTGCTCGGCGCGGCCCTGGTGTGGATCGCGACCCTGCGCGTCCTCTTCGCCCTCCGCGACCGCGGCGCCATGCCGCCGGCCCCGGCCGCCGGGCCCTCGGAGGCGACGCGCGACACCGCCCCGGCCGCCTCCCTCGGCGGCTGACGCCCCCGTACCACCTCACCGCGTCCGGGAGCGCTCGGCGATCGCGGGCGCGGGTTGAACGCCCACTGTCGTGGAGCCCTCGGCCGAGCCTGCGGTTCGGCCGGTGCTCAGGGCGTCAGTCGGCGTGGGTGAGCTGGGTGGTGAGCCACTGGAAGCACTTGGGGAGCATGGCCGTCCAGACGCCGGTGTTGTGGCCGCCGCGCGGCACGACGTAGGTGTAGACGACCGAGGGCGGCCGGGCCGCCCGCACCATGGTGTTCACCGCCGTGGTCGTTCCGGGGTCCTGCTTGCTGGCGGTCAGGAGCAGATCGACGTTCGGGTGCCTGGTCTGCAGCAGCGCCGGCACGTCGGCGCCGGGGACTCTGGCCAGCGCCGGGTTGGAGGCGGTGAAGTAGCCGGACATGCTGACGCCCGCGCGGAAGAGGCGAGGGTATTCGGTGGCGAGCTTGGCGGCGCAGTAGCCGCCCGTCGAATAGCCCATCGTCCCCCAGCCGTCACGGCCGGGCAGGGCGCGGAAGTTCTCCATGACGATGCGACGGACGTCCTCGGTCAGCCACGTGGCGACTTTCGGGCCGCCCGGCACGTTGGTGCACTCGGTGTCGTGACCGGGGACGACCGTGATGGTCGGCGCTACGAGGATGTAGGGCTGGGCGGCGCCCTTCTTCATCGCCTCCTGGAGCTTCTTCGGCCCCTGCATGGTGTGGAACCACGTGATCGGGGTGCCGGGGAATCCGGGGAACAGTTCGATGACGGGGAACCGCTGCCGCGGACGCTGACGGTACTGCGGCGGCAGCCACACCCAGATCCTGCTGCGGATCCCCGACTTCGCCCCGACCAGTTCGGCGGAGTACGCGGAGTCGCGCCGGTCCGGGCGAAAGTCGTTGCGGAGCCGCTTGGACAGGCCACGGGCCAACGGCTGCGATCCGGAGTTCTGCTGCTGGATGGGCGCGTCGGCGCCGTTCTGGCCGATCAGGTCGTTCCAGGAGGCGAAGAACTGGAAGTGATCGTTGAGGCCGACGCCCGCCAGGAGGACGGCCGTCACCTGGCAGACCACGATCATCGCGATCCTGACCGGCCATGCGGTCATGCCCCGTACCCGTCCCCACAGGAGCGCGCAGCCGACCGGCGCGGCCAGTGCGAGCAGGATCGATAGGACGAGCAGTGGCGGGCCCAGCAGACTCACCCGTGGCCTCCCCCGAAGGCGTCGAACTGAGCGTCACCGCAACGCCACCTGGACGGTGGCTCCATGCGCTGTCATCGCGGGCCGATCGTAGAGGGGGTCAGGTTCGCTCCGGCTTGAGCGAACGTGTCGGCCGCGTGTACTTCACGTTCACCTGGCGTGAAGGTCGCCGCGGACCCGGCCGGTCACTCGCCGGGGGCGATGTCCGTCGTCGCCGCCTGGGCCTCCTGCGGCTCGATCTGCGCGAGCCGCTCGGTCAGCGCGGCGCGGACGGCCCGGTAGGAGTCGCTGCCGAGCACGAGACGGAGCGGCGCGGGCTCCTGATCGGCGCTGGCGATGATCAAGTCGGCCATCTTCGCCGGGTCGCCCAGTGGCGGGCGGCTGCGGTCCTTCGCCTGCCGGACCATCGCGGCGGGGCTGTCGTCGTACTCGGGCATCGGGTCGGCCAGCTGCAGGCTGTCGAAGCGGAACTCGGTGCGGGCGCCGCCGGGCTCGACGATCGTGACGCCGATGCCGAACGGGGCGACGTCCTTGGCGGTCGCCTCCATGAATCCCTCGATGCCCCACTTGCCGGCGTGGTAGAGCGATGCGCCGGGGTTGGTGGCCTGGCCGCCGTACGTCGACAGCTGGATGATGCGGCCGCCGCCCTGCCGCCGCAGGTGCGGCAGCGCGGCGCGGACGACCTGGATCGACCCGAGCAGGTTGGTGTTGAGCTGGTGGACGACCTGCTCGTCGGTGAGCTCCTCCGCGGCGCCGAAGAGGCCGTAACCGGCGTTGTTCACGACCACGTCGATCCGGCCGAGGTCGCCGAAGGCGCCATCGACGACCCGCCTGACCTCGGAGAGGTCCGTCACGTCCAGGTGCGCGACCCGGAACCGGTCCCCGTACGCGGCCTTCAGGTCGTCCACCGATCCCCGCTTGCGGACGGTCCCGGCGACCCGGTCGCCCCGCTCCAGCAGTCGCTCGGTCATGTGGCGGCCGAAGCCGCTGTTGACGCCCGTGATGAACCAGGTGCGGCGCTCCATCGTCTGCCTTTCTCTCTGCCCCGTGGGGCGGTGTGCGCCTCCCGTTCGGGGAGGCTCTTCAAGAGTCCGCTCCCCGGTGTCCCGGTGGGAGTTCCCCCGTGTTCCTGGTAGTGCGGGGACCAGTCACCGGCGGAGCCTGGCGTAGCGTGGGCGCCGTGAGCGGCGGTAACAGACTCGGCGAGTTCCTGCGCGCCCGGCGGGAGCTCGTCCGTCCGGAGGACGTCGGGCTGCGGGTGACGGGGATGCGCCGGGTGCGCGGCCTGCGGCGCGAGGAGGTCGCGCTGCTCGCCGGCATCAGCGCGGACTACTACCTCCGGCTGGAGCAGGGACGCGACCGCAACCCCTCGGCCCAGGTGCTCGACGCTCTGGCCGCGGTGCTGCGGCTGGACGCCGAGAGCACGGCGTACCTGATCCGGCTGGCCCGGCCGGAGTCACGCCGCCGGCCCGAGCGCCGTGAGCGCGTCCCCGAGGGCGTGGAGCTGCTGCTCCGGACGCTCAACGTGCCCGCGTTCGTGGTCGACAGGTACCGCGACGTGCTGGCGGCCAACCGTCTCGCCCAGGCCCTCTCCCCCCTGATGGCGCCGGGGGTGAACCGGCTCCGCGCCATCTTCACCGACCCGGTCGCACAGGAGTACCACCCGGACTGGGAGGAGAACGCGCCCGGTCTCGTCGCCCAGCTGCGCGCCGAGGTCGGCACCGACACCGACGACGACCGGTTCCGGGCACTCGTCGACGACCTGTCACGGAGCAGTGAACGCTTCCGTACGCTCTGGGCGCGCCATGACGTGCACCGCGGGGAGAGCGGCGCCGGCCTCATCCGCCATCCGAGGGTCGGCGACCTGCGGCTGCGGCGCGAGAAGCTGGCCGTCACGGGAACGGACGGACTGCTGCTGGTGATCTACCACGCCGACCCCGGCACTCCGGCCGCCGAGGCGCTCGCGCTGCTCGCCTCGCTCGAGCTCTCCGAGGGTCAGTCGCCCCGGAGGTAGGCGCGCAGGCGGTCGAGCGACCAGGTGTTGACGACGTCCTCCGGGGTGAGCCAGCCGCGCTGCGCGGTGCCGACCGCGTACCGGAGGTTGTCGAAGTGGCCCGGAGCGTGGGCGTCGCTGTCGATGGCGAACTTCACGCCGTGCCGGCGGGCATGCCGGATCAGGTCGGCGGGCAGGTCCAGCCGGTCGGGGAAGGCGTCGATCTCCAGGATCGTCCGGGCCCGCGCGCAGGCGGCGAAGACGGCGTCCCAGTCGGCGTCGACGGGGGCGCGGCGGCCGATGCTGCGCGCGGTCGGGTGGCCGAGGATGTGAACGTACGGGTTCTCGACCGCGCGGAGGAGCCTGCGGGTCATCGCCGCCCGGTCCTGGGTGAAGTGCGAGTGGACGGACGCGACGCAGACGTCGAAGCCCGCGAGGAACCCGGCCGGCCAGTCGACCTCGCCGTCGGGGTCGATGTTCAGCTCGGTGCCGTGCAGCAGCGTCATGTCCGGGTACCGCTCCTGCAGCGCGCGCACGGCCTCGCGCTGGGCGAGCATCTTCTCGTCCGTCATGCGCTGCATGAAGAGGTTCGGCGCGTGGTCGGTGATCGCGTAGTACGCGTTGCCGCGCGCGGCCGCGGCGGCGACCATGTCCTCCAGGGAGGCGACGCCGTCGGTCAGGTCGGTGTGGGTGTGCAGGTCGCCGCGCAGGTCGGCGAGCTCGACGAGGCGGGGCAGCTCATCGCGCAGCGCCGCCTCGATCTCGCCTTCGTCCTCGCGCAGCGGCGGCGGGATCCACGGCAGCCCGAGCCGGGCGTAGACGTCCTCCTCGGTGGCGGAGACGATCAGCTCGCCGGTCTCGACCGAGAACAGGCCGTACTCCGACAGCTTCAGTCCGGCGCGTACGGCGATCTCGCGGGTGCGGACGTTGTGCGCCTTGGAACCGGTGAAGTACTGCAGAGCGGCGCCCCAGGACTCCGGCGGTACGACGCGCAGGTCGACCTGCAGCCCTTTGAGCGTGCGGACGGAGGTCTTCGTCTCGCCACTGCCGATCACCTCGGTGACGAACGGGAGGGCGGTGAACGCCGCCATGAGCGGGCCCGAGTCGTCGGCGGTGGCGAGGATGTCGATGTCGCCGATCGTCTCGCGGCGGCGTCGCAGCGACCCGGCGACCGCGCAGCGGCCGGCGAGCGGGGAGAGCGCGGCGACGATCTCCGTGGCGAGCTCGGTGGCCACGTCGATCAGCGCTCGCTCCCCCTGGCTCCGCAGGAGCTCGATGCCGTGGAGGATGTTCTCCTCGGTCTTGGCGCCGAAGCCCTTGAGCCCGGTCAGCCGGCCGGCCGGGATGGCCTCGGCGAGCTGCTCCACCGAGGAGATGCCGAGCTCCTCGTACAGCACCATCGCCTTCTTCGGCCCGAGGGTCGGGATGGCGGTGAGGGCCCGCACCCCCGCCGGGATGCGCTCGCGCAGCACCTCGAGCTGCCGGATCGTGCCGGTCTGCTGATAGTCGAGGATCTTCTTGGCGATCGCCTCGCCGACGTTCGGGATCTTCCGCAGGCCTTTCAGGTCGAGGGCCGTGACGTCGTCGGGGTGGCCCGCGATGGCGCGGGCCGCCTTCTCGTAGGCGCGGACCTTGAAGGCCGCCTCACCGGTGATCGAGAGCAGATCGGCGAACTCGGAGAACAGAGCCGCGACGTCGTCGTTAGGGCGCCCCATGGTCCCGATCCTAAAGTTACGCGGCGGTCTCCAGACCAAGGTCGGGGCCGAACGCCTCGTAGTGGATCCGGTTCGCCGGCACACCGCGGTCCAGGAGCTGCGTCCGGATCGAGCGCATGAAGGGCACCGGCCCGCACAGGTAGGCGCGGCAGTCCTCGGGGACGGCGATCCCCGACAGGTCGGCCAGGCCCGTACGGTCCGCGGGCCAGGCGGCCTCGGGACGCTCGTACCAGACGTGCGCCTCGGCACACGGCAGCTTGCCGACGAGGAGTCCCAGATCGCTGCGGAAGGCGTGGGTGCGCTCGGAGCGGTCGGCGTGTACGGCGATGACCCGCCGGGTGGACCCGGTGGCCGCCAGGTGGGCCAGCATGCTGATCATCGGCGTGCCACCGATGCCCGCCGAGGCCAGGAGAAGCGGCGAGTCGCCCTCGTCCAGGGCGATGTCGCCGAACGGCATGCTGACGCCGAGTACGTCGCCCTGCCGCACGTTGGCGTGCAGCCAGTTGGAGACCTCGCCCTCGGGGGAGCCGGGCGCCTCGGCGATCCGCTTCACCGTGATCCACCGGTCGGTGCCGTTCGGCGCGCAGGACAGGCTGTACTGGCGGATCTGCCGGGCGCCGTCGGGCAGTTCGGCCCGGACCGAGACGTACTGCCCGGGGCGGAACGGCGGGCTCGGGACCCGGTCGGCCGGACGCAGCATGAAGGTCGCGACGTCGTGGGTCTCCTCGATGCGCCCGACGACCGTCCACGGCCGCCAGACGTCGCCGTTCGCCACCCCGGCCTGCGTGTAGAGCCGGGCCTCGGTCGCGATCAGGGCGCCCGCCATCAGCCAGTAGACCTCGTCCCAGGCCGCCGCGACCTCTGGGGTGACGGCGTCGCCGAGGACGTCGGCGATGGCGGCGAACAGGTGCTCGTGCACGATCGTGTACTGGTCGGCGGTGATGCCCAGGGACGCGTGCTTGTGCGCGATGCGGGCGAGCATCGCGTCCGGCCGCCGGTCCGGGTGTTCCAGGAGCATCCCGGCGAAGACCGCGATCGATCCGGCGAGCGCTCGCGCCTGGGTCCCGTTCGCCTGGTTGCCGCGGTTGAACAGGTCGGTCAGCAGCTCCGGGTGGGCGGAGAACATCCTCCGGTAGAAGAGCGGGGTGATCTCGTCGATGGCCCCGCCGACGGCCGGCAGAGTGGCGCGTACGACAGCGGCGGACTTCTCGGACAGCACGGTAAGCGCACCTCCTAAATACGAATATTGAGTTCGTATTTTAACTCGCGAGTATCGCCCGTCCAGAGGTGGGGTGCTTCAGGCGGGACGCGAGGTCAGCAGCCTGACCAGCGTCGGCTCCGTGGGAGCGGCGGTCAGGTCCCGCACGGTCACGGGGTCGAGCGCGGAGTAGAAGGCCTCCTGGGCCTGGCGCAGCGCCCCGCGCAAGCGGCACGCGGCCCGCAGCGGACAGGGCGGGGCGTCCTCGCAGCCGACGACCTCATCGGGGCCTTCGAGTTCGCGCACGAGCCAGCCGACCGAGGCGTCCCGGCCGAACCCGGTCAGCGCCAGGCCGCCGCCTCTGCCCCGCCGTGTCTCCACCACACCGAGGTGCTGCAGGCGACTCACGATCTTGGCGATGTGGCTGTACGGAGCGGCGACGGCCTCGGCGACCTCACGCGCCGTGGGGGTCTCCCCCTCGCCGGCCACGGCCAGCAGCATGGCGACGCGCAGGGCGAGATCGGTGGACTTCGTCAGCCGCATGCCACCAGATTACCGGTATGAGAAATACCACTTTGCCGTCGCGCTCGCCCTGCCGGGGCCGTCAGGGCGCGTAGCTCATGACGTGGTCGTGGACCATGCGGCCGACTCCGGGGTCACCGCGGCGGAACGCCTCGGTGATGTGGGCGTGCTCGGCGGCCTTTCCGCACAACTCGGTGCCCCGGCGCTTCAGGGACAGGGCCGTCCAGACCTCGATGCCGAGGGACTGCCACACCGAGCGCAGCAGGCGGTTGCCGGAGGCCTCCACGATCTCGCGGTGGAACGCGATGCTGTGCCGCATCTCCTCGTCCCGGTCGGTGGCGGCGGCCAGGCGCGCGATGTGGACCTCGAGCCCCTCGACCTGACCGGCCATCCGGTGGACGGCGAGATCGGCGGCGGTCTCCTCCAGGCCCGCGCGGACCGGGAAGACCTCGGCGAGGTCCTCGTCGGTGAAGTCGCGCACTCTCGCGCCCCGGTTGGGCAGCGTCTCGATCAGGCGGAGGGCCTCCAGATGGCGGAGCGCCTCCCGTACGGGCGCCTGGCTGACGCCGAGCTCGGCCGCGATGCGGCGCTCCACGATACGCTCGCCGGGCGCCCAGCGGCCCGAGGTGATGCCCTCGATCAGAACCTGACGGATCTGGTCGCCGAGGCCGGTGCGCACCAGCGCGGGAGACGCGTTCATGTTACTCAATGGTAGCCGCCTCCTACGTGGTAAAACCCTTCTTAACACTGATCTATGATCGATCATAGATAATCGCCTCCTGATTGTATGGGCGCGGGTCGTGGGAACCCCATCGCAGCGCCCGGACACGAAGGGAACACCTCGATGGGTGACACCAAGACGAGGACCCCGGCACGACGGGCCCGGACCCGCGCGGCGCAGCCCGAGCCGGAGACGCTTGTCGCGTACTACCGGCAGATGCTGCTCATACGCAGGTTCGAGGAGCGCGCCGCCCGGGCGTACACCGAAGCCAAGATCGGTGGCTACTGTCACCTGAATCTCGGTGAGGAGGCGACGGTCACCGGGCTGATGGCGGCGCTGGAGCCTCGCGACTACCTGTTCACGAACTACCGTGAGCACGGGTACGCCCTCGCCCGCGGTATCGAGGCCCGCCGCGTCATGGCCGAGCTGTACGGCCGGAGCACCGGCGTCTCCAAGGGCTGGGGCGGGTCGATGCACATGTTCGACCTGGAGTCGCGGATGCTCGGCGGGTACGGCATCGTCGGCGGCCAGCTCCCCCTCGCCACCGGCGCGGCGCTCGCCGTGAACTACAAGGGCGGCGACGAGGTCGTCATGTGCCAGATGGGCGACGGCACGACCAACATCGGCGCGTTCCACGAGTCGCTGAACATGGCCGCCCTGTGGGACCTGCCGATCGTGTTCGTCGTCATCAACAACGGCCTCGGCATGGGCACGACCGTCGAGGCGTCCTCGGCCGAGCCGGAGCTCTACCGCCGGGCCGCGGCGTACCGCATGGAGGGCGCCCGCGTCGACGGCACCGACGTGGTCGCCGTACGCGAGGCCGCGCACGCGGCGGTCGAGCGGGCCCGGAGCGAGAGCAAGCCGTTCCTGCTGGAGACGACGAGCCCGCGCCTGCGCGGCCACTCGGTCGTCGACCCGGCCCGCTACCGCACGGCGGAGGAGAAGGAGGCGCTCAAGGCCGCCGACCCGCTCGCTCACTTCGGGCTGGTGCTGGAGGAGACCGGCGTCCTCGACGCCGAGGCGCGCGCGAAGCTGGACGCCGAGGTCAAGGCCGAGGTCGACGACGCGGCCGCGTTCGCCGACGACAGCCCGCACCCGGACGTGTCCACGCTGTTCGACTACACCTACGCCACGCCCGTCCGTGGCGAGTCCCGCCGCCTGCCGGCCGACCCGGTCTTCTGAGGAGATTCACATGGCGACCATGACCTACCGCCAGGCCCTCCGGGACACCCTGCGCGACGAGATGCTGCGCGACGAGAACGTCTTCGTCATGGGCGAGGAGATCGGCGTCTTCGAGGGCTCGTACAAGATCACTGAGGGGCTGCTCAAGGAGTTCGGGCCCAAGCGCGTCCGCGACACCCCGATCGCCGAGGAGGGCTTCGTCGGCGCCGCGATCGGCGCGGCCATGCTGGGCCTGCGTCCCGTCGTGGAGATCATGACGATCAACTTCTCGCTGCTCGCGCTGGACCAGATCGTCAACCACGCGGCCAAGATCTACGGCATGTTCGGCGGGCAGTGCAGCGTGCCGATGGTGATCCGCACGCCCGGCGGCGGCGGACAGCAGCTCGGCGCCACGCACTCGCAGAACGTCGAGCTGTTCTACTCGTTCATCCCGGGCCTGAAGGTCCTCGCGCCCAGCACGCCCGCCGAGGCCTCCTCGATGCTGCGGGCGGCGATCCGCGACGACGACCCGGTGCTGTTCCTGGAGAACCTGGCGCTGTACAACACGCGCGGCGAGGTGCCCGACGACCTGGAGCCCGCCGAGATCGGCCGGGCGGCCGTCACGCGGCCGGGCGCCGACGTGACGATCGTCGCGTACTCCCGGATGGCCCACGTCGCCGTCGAGGCGGCCGAGAAGCTGGCCACCGACGGGATCTCCGCCGAGATCGTGGACCTGCGCAGCCTGCGCCCGCTGGACCGGGAGACCATCGTCGAGTCCGTCCGCCGCACCGGCTGCGCCGTCGTGGCCGAGGACGACTGGCTCACGTACGGCATCGGCGCGGAGATCGCCGCGACGATCCAGGAGGGCGCGTTCGACCACCTCGACGCCCCGGTGCGCCGTGTCGCGATGGCCGAGGTGCCCCTCCCCTATTCCAAGCCGCTCGAACTGGCCGCCCTGCCGTCGGCCGAGTCGCTCGTCACCGCCGTGCGCGACACCGTACGCGCGACCGGCCGTTAGGAAGACTGATGTCCGAGATCCTCATGCCGCGCCTGTCCGACACCATGGAGGAAGGCGTCATCAGCGCGTGGCACAAGAAGCCCGGCGACAAGGTCACCGCCGGGGAGGCCCTGGTCGACATCGAGACCGACAAGGCCCTCATGGAGTACGAGGCGTACGAGGACGGCGTCCTCGGCGAGATCCTGGTCGCCGAGGGCCAGACCGCCTCCATCGGCGCGCCGATCGCGGTCCTGGTGGCCGAGGGCGAGTCCGCCCCGGCGAAGGCGCCCGCCGCGGCGGAGACCGCCGCCGCGAACGGCCAGGCGGCCCCGTCGCCGCAGACCGCCGACGCCCCGGCCCCGGCCGCGACCGCCACGGTTCCCGCCCAGAGCGTCCCCGCCGACGCGTCGAACGGCGCCCGCTCCCGTCCGCCGTCCTCCCCGCTCGCGCGCAGGCTCGCGCGGGAGAACGACATCGACCTGACGACGCTCACCGGTTCGGGCCCCGGCGGCCGGATCGTCCGCGCCGACATCGAGGCCGCGCTGAAGAACGCGCCGGCCGCCCCGGTGCCGGCGGCGCAGGCGCCCTCCCCCGCGCCGACCGCGGCTCCCGCTGCCGCCGTGGCGGCCGAGGACCCGGACGTCGAGCGGGTGCCGCTCAGCCGGATCCGGAAGGTCACCGCCCGCCGGCTCACCGAGAGCATGCAGTCGACGCCGCACTTCTACCTGACGCGGGTCGTCGACGTCGGCGCGCTGCTGGCCTTCCGCAAGACGCTGAACGAGTCGCTCGCCCCGGCGAAGGTGAGCGTGAACGACCTCATCGTCAAGGCGTGCGCCACCGCCCTGCGGGCCAACCCGGTGCTGAACGTCTCGTTCACCGAGGACAGCCTCCTCGTGCACAAGCGGGTCAACGTCGGCGTGGCCGTCGCCCTGGAGGACGGTCTCGTGGTCCCGGTCATCCGGGACGCCGACCGCAAGACGGTCTCACAGATCGGGGCGGAGACCCGCGAGCTCGCCGGGCGGGCGCGCGAACAGCGCCTCACCCCGCAGGAGATGTCCGGCGGCACGTTCACCGTCAGCAACCTCGGGATGTTCGGCGTCGACTCGTTCACCGCCGTCATCAACCCGCCGGAGGCCGGCATCCTCGCCGTCGGCGCGACCCGCAAGGACGTCGTGGTCGGCGACGACGGTGAGTTCACCGTCCGGGACCGGCTCACGCTGACGCTGTCGGTCGACCACCGCGCCTGCGACGGCGCGACCGGCGCGAAGTTCCTCGGCGAGCTGGCCGAACTGCTGGAGAACCCGCTCCGCATCATCGCCTGAACCGCGCGAGGGCGCCCCTTCCACGACCGGCCGTGGAAGGGGCGCCCTTTGCCGTACGCGCGCCGACGCGGATCGCGATCAGGGCAGGTCCGGGATGTCGAAGATCTGATCCGAGTTGCCGGTGTCGCAGAAGTCCCGCCAGATGCTCCAGTCGGCGCTCGGCGGTGAGGTGGGGTGGAGCGCCATGCATCGGCCCTGACCCGTGCCCAGGTAGTTCGTCAGCACGTACTCGTGGGCCGGGCCCGCGGGGAGGAAGGCCCAGACGTCCTGATTCTGAACGGTCGGGTGCAGGCAGTCGCCCTGCCGCACTTCGAACCGGAACGGTGCCAGGCACAGGTTCGAAGCCGCGTTCAGGATTTGATAAGTGTGGCTGAATCCCGATACCGGGACCGGGATGAGGGTGAACTGCTGTTCCTGGGTGGTCTGGCAGGGCGCGGTGCCGATGTTCTGGTTGATGTCGGTCGTGCCGCCCCACACGTCGATGCAGGTGTTACTGGCCGGTGCGTACATCCGCGTCACGATCTCGCCGGCCGCGACCTGCGTGGGACGGCCGGTGCTGGTCGCCGCCGCGCGCGGTGCCGCGGTGGCGGCCTGCGCGACGCCGCCGCTCGCCCCGAGGGCCGCGAGCACGCCGCCGACTCCGAGGCCGGCGGCGATGAATCTCCGTCTCATCTGATCTCCTCGCGTGCGGGGGTGAAAGGGCGAGAAGCGCAAATAGCCCTTTATCGCCGTAAAACGCGATCAGCGTCGCATGGCCCGCTCATCCGATCAATGATCTACGGCGGACTCGACGGAAATCTTTGACAGAACTTAACATTTGTCCCTGACCAGCCGGAATGATGCAGGGAGCATCCTCGTCGAACGGTTCGATCACCTCACCGGCGCCCGGATCGTGACGGTGGCGCTTCCCGGACCTCGACGAGCCGGATGGCGTTGGGATGGCCCCGCACGGCCGGTCAAGCCATGCGTCGGGGAGCTCTGGCGGCGTAGCCTGGTTCCGGCCACCCTGTCGCTGCGAGGGAAGTGGTCAGCGTCCGTCGGTGGAGGGCTGATGGCCCCTGGTACCGGAGGTAATGGCCGTCATCATGCACACGGTCCTGACTACGGAGGACGTCGCGAATGCCGAGCGGCTGGAGTACCTCGGGGAAACACTGTCGCCGGCGGAACCTTATGTCGAGGGCGGCGAATCCCTATTGGACGGGGCAATAGATGTCGGCACGCTAGGTGCCGTCAACCTGCTGCGGATCGTCAGTCGTTGTGCAGCCCGTCACGGGTTACGTCGTTCCAGCCGGTCGGACCCGGAAGACTATCGGTTGTCGCTGTTCATGGACACGCCCACCATGCTGACCCACAACGAGCGACAGACCGAGCTTTCTCCCGGTGACATGGTGTTGTTCGATGTGTCACGCCCCTACGACGCGTGGAATCACCCGGGCAAAGCGGGTCTTCTCCACTTCATCTTTCCCCGGAAGCAGATGCGGTTGCCTCCCGCCTCCGTGGACAAGCTCGTCGGAGTCCGCCTGAGCGGACGTTCCGGCATCGGCGCGTTGCTGCACACCTTCGCGGCACAGGCCGCCCGGGACCTCGATACCTACGACCTGACCGACGCCGCGCACGTGTCGACCGTCCTGCTGGACCTCGTTGGCGGCGTGCTCGCCCACCATCTGGACGCGGCCGGCCAACTCCCCGTCGAGTCACGGCAGCAGGTGATGCTCCAACGCGTGCACCAATTCATCCAGCAGCGGCTCGGCGACCCCGACCTGACACCCGCGATGGTCGCAGAGGCACATCACATCTCGATTCGGACCCTGCACCGGCTGTTCGAGTCCAGCGGCTGCACGCTCGCCGAATGGATCCGCACCCAGCGCCTTGAACACTGCCGCCGCGACCTGTCCGATCCCCTCCTGGGCGACCGGCCCATCCACGCGATCGCCCGGCGATGGGGCTTCACCTCGCACGCTCACTTCACTCGCGCGTTCCGCATCGCGTACGGCCTGAGCCCGCAGGAACACCGGCACCAGCGACGATGACCTCACGCCAGGGGATGGACCCCCTGGCTCTGGGTCCACGGCCATGGGCCGCCGCATATGACATCTCCGTTGTCCCGCACCGGCCGATCCCCCGGTGACTGATCTCGGCGTTTCCCTGGCATGCGAAGCAAAGAAGGTGGCGTGGAGCGTCAATGACATCCCTCTCTGTCCGATAGAGACTCGGGGACGCAGCGGAATTCGAAGGCCGACAGGGCGTGACCGTCGAAATCGAAAAGGGAAAGGATCGATCACTCAAGCGCCTTATCACCGCGCGCTCGTGAAGGTGTCGTACGGCCGTCGCCGTTCGTCCGGCACTTCGTCGACCCGCTCGACCGCTGCTCCTCCCAACCCCCAGAAACGAGGGAAAATGAAACTGATCGGGAAAGGCGGGGTCGTGGCCGCTGCCGCAACCTCCGCCGCGGCCATCGCACTGCTCACCGGAGCGGCCGCGCCCGCCAACGCGGCTCCCCCGGGCCCTGCCGCGTGCACGGCATGGCAGAACATCTCGGCCGCCACCTCTGGGTCAGATACGGTCTGGCTCCAGTACAACTCGGGCTGCAGGACCGTACGCGCGGTAATGACCAACCGGAGCACATCTTCCGGATGGGAGATCTGGGTGTACAACCAGGACACCGGGGCGACCGCCTCGGCTTACAACCCGCACGTCGTAACCGACACGATCAGCGACGCCGGCAGTCACTCACACGCATGCGTCCAGCAGAGCGGACGCGCGAAGAGCTGCACGCCGTACTTCTGATCCCGGAGCCGCTCAGTCCGGGAAGTGTCACGAACCCCGGACTGTGCCGCGAAGGCGGGAGATCCTTCGGTTCACCGCCGTCCGGTCGCCGGACGGCGGTGAACCGAAGCCCGGCGGTTCCTTCCCTAACGGACTTTTCGGCGCCGAAGTGTCGCATCGCGGTCCACCAGGTCGCCGGTGAGCCGTCGGCGTCGGTCCGCCTCCCGGTGCTCCACCAGATCCCGGATGATCTTCTCCACCCCGTCCAGCAGCCGGGCCGGCAACTGCAACCCGGGCTCGGCAACTGCGACGGCTGCGCGCACTGCGGTCACGATCACGCGCCCGGGCCGCCATGATCTTCGCAGCCGGTTGGGCGCTCAGTTCCTGCCTCTGCGGTCAGGCGCAGCGGTTCTGCCGCGTGATCGGCAGCGCACGCACCCCGCCAACCCCGACGCCCCCCGCATGGATGCCCGCGTACCGGCCGCTCAGGCGTCATGAGTGCCGAGGGCTGGTCGCCGAGCGACCTGCCCGCCGTCTCCTACATCCGCGTCGCACCCACGACCACCGATGAGGCGGCACGCGAGGTAGAGCGCCGGCGAGCGCAGATCGCGCTCGCCGCCGATCGTCTCGGGCTGCGGATGGCCGACGAGTTCATTGATGTCGAGCGTCGACGGAGGCGAGCCAGATGAACGGCCCGCGGGATGCTCGGCCTCATTCGGTGTCTGCGAGCGCGGCTATCACCGTGTCGAGGAGCTCGCGGAGGTGTTGGGCGTCCTCGGGGCCGAGCGCGTCGGTGAGCTTGTCCTCGATTTTGCCGATGTGCTCGTACGCGGCCTGAAGCGTGCGGTGGCCTTCGTCAGTGAGGTACAGCTCTTGGATGTTGCGATGCCGGGGGTGGGTGCGTCGTTCGACTAGTCCGTTGGCTTCGAGCTTGGTCGCCAGCAGCGCAACTGCTTGGGTGCTGACGCCAAGGCGGCGTCCCAGCTCGGCGCCGTTGAGTCCTGGGTAGACGTGGACGTGCATCAGCAGCGAGTACGAGGCGGTTGAGAGCCCGACCGCTCGCAGGGCTGGCTCCTTGGCGGATTGGAGCGTGAGGTCGGCGCGGCGTAGCGCCCAGCCGACTCGCTGGAGCGCTTGTTCTGGGATGACGTCTGGTGGCTGGCTCACGGCGTCAGTATAGGCTTGCCTTGAGGCGGATCAAGGACTTGATCGCCATCAAAACTTTGAGCTAGGTTGCGGATCGTGGTTTCCAAGAGCGACAGGAGCGAAGCGATGAGCGACGACCGCGCGCCCGGCGATGAGCGGGGTGTCGCAGTGCAAGCGGGCGCCGGTGTTACATCGGAGGCGTGCCGGTCCGAACAGGCCGCCGTTGAGCAGGCTGGGAGGCGGCGTTGGGGTGTGCTGGCGATCTGCTGTCTGAGTCTGCTGATCGTGGGTTTGGACAACACGATCGTCAACGTGGCGCTTCCCGTGATGAGCCACGATCTGCACACCGCGGTTTCTGGGCTTCAGTGGATCGTGGATGCCTACACGCTGGTGTTGGCGAGCCTGCTGATGCTGTCGGGGTCGATGGCCGACCGGCTTGGCCGTCGCCGTGTGTTCCAAGTCGGCCTCGCGGTGTTCGGCGTCGGGTCGCTGCTGTGCAGCCTTGCTTCCAGCGTCGGTCTGTTGGTCGGGTTCCGTGCGGTTCAGGCGGTGGGCGGGTCGATGCTCAACCCGGTCGCGCTGTCGATCATTACCAACACGTTCACCGATCGGCGTGAGCGCGCGAGGGCGATGGGCGTGTGGGCAGCGATCATCGGTGTCAGCATGGCGCTCGGCCCGATCGTCGGTGGCACGCTCGTCAGCTCTGCGGGATGGCGGTCGATCTTCTGGGTCAACATCCCGGTCGCCGCGGCCACGATCGCGTTGACTGCCCGGTTCGTTCCCGAGTCACGGGCGCCCAGGTCACGTCGCCTGGACCCGGCCGGCCAGGTGCTCGTGATCGCCCTGTTCGCCGCTTTGACCTTCGCGATCATCGAGGGGCCAGGCTCCGGGTGGGGTTCGGCGAAGATCACGATCGCGTTCGCTTTGGCCGCGGTCTCGGCGTGTGGCTTGCTGGTGTGGGAGCGGCGGCCGGAGGAGCCGTTGATCGATCTACGGTTCTTCGCCAGCCTGCCGTTCTCCGGCGCGACTGTCGTCGCAGCCTGCGCGTTCGCGTCACTCGGCGGGTTCTTGTTCCTCAACACCCTCTACCTGCAAGAGACCCGCGGAATGTCGCCGCTGAACGCCGGCCTGCACACGCTCCCGATGGCCGTCCTGACGATCATCGTCGCGCCGATCTCAGGCCGGATCGTCGCCGCACGCGGCCCGCGTATTCCTCTGCTGGTCGGCGGGCTCGGCATCACCGCCTCAGCCGCGATCCTCGCCGGCCTCACCGACCACACCTCCTACGCACTCCTGGCGCCGGCCTACGTCCTGTTCGGTGCCGGGTTTGGGGTGCTGAACGCCCCGATCAGCAACGCCGCCGTGTCTGGGATGCCGCTGGCGCAGGCCGGCGTCGCCGGCGGGATCGCGTCCACCAGCCGCCAGGTCGGCCAAGCACTCGGCGTCGCAATCGTCGGTGCGCTCGCCGGCACCGCAACAGGAGCGAGCACGCACCTCGACATCGCACACGCCAGCCACTCCGGCTGGTGGGTCATCCTCGGCTGCGGGATCGCAATCACCGCCATGGGGCTCGCGATCACCACACCGGCTGCTCACGCCACGGCAGCGAACGTTGCGAGGACCCTGCTGGGGGAAGACGACGCCTCCTGACCCAGGCCGTGGTTCCTCTCAACGGGGCAAGTCGCTCGAACTCGCCGCCCGCGGCGTCGTGCGCGGTCATGTCGTTCTGCGGTCGGGCTGCTGCGCAGTCGACTGGACGAACCGTGGACGCTCAACGCACTCGCTGAGGAGGTACATCTATCGAGTTTCACGCCAGCCAGTGCTTTCACGCCGCCTACGGCCTCTCGCCAAGCGCGTTCCGCCAGCAACGCACCATGCCGGCCAACCGCACCGCGTCGCTGACCGGCTCGATCCCGGCCGGAGCCAGCCAACCCTACGACCACTCCAATCAGAAATGACGCTCATGAGCAGAGAACAAGCCGAAGCCATCGCCCAGACGCTGCGAGACTCACCCCTCGATGTCGGTGGCGAGGCGGTAGAGCAGCGAGCGCTGTTCGCGCAGTTGATGGCTTCACGTCCGCGCCCGGCCGATCTCGTCTCCGACAACATCCAACTCGGCGACACGCCGGCCGTTCGCATCTCCACCGGACAGGCGAAGCCAGGCCGGCCAGCCGTCCTGTACTTCCACGGCGGCGGGTACGCGATCGGAACCGCGGCCGAGACCATCGGACTGCCAGGCCAGATCTCCGCCCGCAACGGCGTCACGGTCCTGTCCGTGGACTACCGCCTCGCACCGGAGAACCCGTTCCCAGCAGCACTCACCGACGGACTCGACGCCTACCAAGCCGCACTCGACGCCTACGCACCAACCCGGTTGGCCGTCGCGGGAGAGTCTGCCGGCGGAGGACTCGCCCTCGCTACGCTCCTGGCCGCCAGACAACGGGGCCTACCGATGCCCGCCGCCGCGTTCGTGATGTCGCCGTGGGTGGACCTCACCCTCTCCGGCGCGAGCATCGACACCAAGGCCGATATCGATCCCGTCATCTACCGCGCAGCGCTTGAGCTGCGCGCCCGAGAGTACGCAGGCAACCAACCCCGCACCGACCCGCTCGTCAGCCCACTCTTCGGCGACTTCGACGGCTTCCCGCCATTGCTCATCCAGGCCGGCTCACACGAGTGCCTGCTCGACGACGCCGTCAGACTCGCCGGACGCGCCGCGGCCGACAACGTGGCGATCACCCTCGACATCACTCCCGGCGTCCACCACGTCTTCCAAGCCGTCGCCACCCTCCTCGACGAGGCAGACGCCGCCCTGCGGCGAGCGTCCATATTCCTCTCCCAGCACCTCTCCAGCACCGCAGACCCGGCAGAAACCCTCATCGGCTGAGGTTGCGGCCGGAGTCGGTTCGCAGCTCCGGTCCGTGCCGTCGCCGGACGTCCTCGTTGGCGGCGGTCTTCGCTCGCCGGGCGGCGGCGTCGGCGCGCTGGTATTCGAGCCGCTGCCCCTGGCTGGTCGACGCGGGTCCGAGCGGGTCGGGGGCCGGTGATGGCGTGGCGGTCGCGGTAGGCGGCGATGGTGCGAACTTGCTGCTCCCAGGCCGCCCGCCGGTCGGGGTCGTTCGGCCCGAACGACTCCCCACCCACGATCGCCCCCGCCTGCTCGTCGGCAAGGCTGATCGTCTCGTGCGCCGACTTCTCCGCGCCCTCATGCTGGAGCACGCCGTAGCGGATCGTGCGGGCGGAGACATGATCGTTGTAGCGTGGACGACCCGATGCGCGGTGTCCACCGTCGCACCCTGCGCCCTGTGGGCGGTGATCGCGTACGCCAGGGCGACGTGCTCGGCCACATAACCGGCGGGCAGCGTGACCGGGCCGCGTCGCCCACGGGAGCCGGGGCGCTGCACGGTCAAGCTCCCGTCCTCATGGCTTTCGATGACGATCCAGGTGTCGCCGTTCTTCACCCACCGCTTCCCAGTGGTGAGACGGCGGTCGTTGTCGCGGGTGACGATCGTGTCCCCCTGCCCGGCAACCGTCCCGTCGTGCAGGCCGACGCGTCGAGCACGCGGGTGTCTGGTACGTGGCGGCCGCCCGTCGTGGGCGGTCGGCGCGCATCCTACGGTCGCTGCGCGGACTCGGGCGCTCCCGACGGTGAGGGATGCGCAGGCGCGGGACCGTGGGCGTCCGCCTACTCGTGTGGGCCGGCGTCGATGCGGCGGCTTGACGGCCGCGCGCACCGTCCGACTACGCGGATTCGGGGCTGGACCGATGATCGACAGGGCTGGTGAAGGTCCAGCTCGCCAGCAGGTTCAGGTTCTTCTGGGACTCCGAGTCGGGCTCGGCCGAGTAGATGAAGAGAGTGGTGTCGGGGTCCCCGGGCAAGGTGAGGGTCTCGTACTCCACGGTGAGATCTCCGACGAGGGGATGACGGAGCCGTTTGCTGCCGTGGGTGCGCTGGTGGACCCGGTGCTGCTCCCACCAGCGGTCGAACTCGGGGCTGTGTTCCCGCAGCTCCTCGACGAGGGCCGTGGTGCTCTGATCGTGGGGATCACGACCCATCTCGAGTCGAAGGCTCTCCACCGCGGCGCGGGCCTGATCCTCCCAGTCCAGGAAGAGAGCGCGGGCGTGGTCGTCGAGGAACATCCAGCGCGCGTAGTTGCGTTCCCGGCGTGGCATCCGGTCGAAGTCGGCGAAGAGCGCGCGTGCCATCCGGTTGGCGGCGAGGATGTCGGTGCGACGTCCCAGGATGAGGGCCGGTTCACCGTCGAGGGCGTCGATGAGCTGGTAGAGGCCCGGACGCACGCGCTGGACCCCGACGGGGCGCCGCCGGCCCGACGCCGACGCCGTGGTCACCCCGATGAGGTCGTGGAGGTGGGCCTTTCCCGCGGCGTCGAGGTCGAGGGCCCGGCCCAGGGCTTCGACCACGGCGGGTGAAGGGTTGATGGGACGTCCCTGTTCGAGGCGGGCGTAATAGTCCGTCGACACCCCGGCCAGCAGGGCGACCTCCTCGCGGCGCAGGCCCGGCACGCGGCGGACGCGACCGTCCGGGGGAAGGCCTGCTCGCGAGGGATCGACCTGCGCGCGGGCGCGTCGGAGGAAGTCCGCCAGTTCACGATTCCGGTCAGCCACGCCTACCAGTCTCACCGATATGAGGTGCTCCCCGACTGGTCCTGTGAGTCCTAGGTCGCCGCGTCCGCGTCCGCGCAGGGCGCGATAGGGGCGTCCACGGCGGGGCTCGGCCGATCACGCTGGATGTGCCGGCCCCGAGAAGTCGCTCGGGACCGGACCCTGGCACCCGATACGAAGTAAGGACGATCATGGCTTTTCCGACCGACCGGCCCGCGATCTGGCTCGTCACCGGTACTTCCCGCGGCCTGGGGCTGCACCTGGTCAGGCGGCTGCTGGAGCGCGGTGACAGCGTCACGGCGACGACGCGTTCCTCCGACCGGCTGCTCGCGGCGCTCGGCGACGAGGTCGACGCCTCCCGTCTCCTTCCGCTCACCGTCGACCTGCGCGACGAGGCACAGGTGGCGGCCGCCGTGCGCAAGACCACCGAACACTTCGGCGGCCTGGACGTGGTCGTCAACAACGCCGGCTACGGCTTCCTGGCCGCGGTCGAGGAGACCAGCGACCGTGACGTCCGCGACATGCTCGACCTCCAGGTCGTCGGCGTGTGGAACGTCCTGCGGGCCGCCCTGCCCGTCCTGCGCGAACGGCGCAGCGGCCACATCGTCAACGTCTCCTCCGTCCTGGGCCTGACCGCCGTACCCGGCTGGGCCCTGTACTGCGCGGGCAAATTCGCCCTGGAAGGCATCAGCGAGGCCCTGGCCGCCGAGGTCGCCGACTTCGGCATCGACGTCACCATCGTCGAGCCCGGCTACTTCCGTACCGACTTCCTCACCACCGACTCCCTCGCCCTGCCCGCCGACACCACCGAGCACTACCCCGCCATCCGCGCGATGGTCGACGACCACCTCAAGCTCCAGGGCGGCCAGCTCGGCGACCCCGCCAAGGGGGCGCGGGCCATCATCGACCGCGTCGTCGCCGGCGAAGGACCCCTGCGCCGGCTCCTCGGCTCCGACTCCCACGCCTACACCACCGCCAAGGTCCGGGCCCTCCGGGACAACCTCGACGCCACCGCCACCACCGCACCCGCCACCGACCACCCCACCACCGGCTGAGCCCCACGGACCACCATGCCCGGTCCATGTACACGCTGCCGTTCCCGGTCCGGCCCGAGCGTTCCGGGAACGGCGGCTTCCGCCGCTGTCGCCTCTCTCAGGCTTCCATCGCCTCCATGGTCTGCTCCGTGGCGTGCCGCACGAACCTCGCCACATCGGGAGAGGTCTCGGTGGTCGCCCAGGCGATGTGCAATTCGCTGTGCGTGAGGCCGATGACCGGCACGGCACGGATTCCGATGGGCAACTGCTCGGGTAGGTGTGCGCCGGCGATGAAGCCGATGGCCTGCCCCAGCCGGATGCTGCCGACGAACTGCATGCCGTCGTGCACCACGGGGCCGGGCCGCCATGCGTAGTGCACAAGATCCGTGCCCGTCCAGAAGGCGGTTTCGGCGGGCGTGAGATCCGGCCAGACAGGAAACGCCTCGTCGGCCAGTTCGCTGCGGTGGATCACCTCTCGCCCGGCCAGCGCATGGGTCTCGGGCAGCAAAGCGACCCGGGGATCGATCCGCACCAGGTCGCTGTCCAAGCCTCGGCGGTCGAACGGGGCGCGCAGCAAGGTCGCTTCAGTATCCCCGGCACGGACTTGGTCGGCCTGGACCCGCCAGTCGACCATTGCCGCGTGAGCGGACGGTGCGTGTGGATGGCGCTCGTTGTAGGAGGCCACGAGCGAGTGAACGACGTCCACGTCACACCCCCGGGCGGTCACCTGAAGCCGCGGGCCCTCCTTTCCGAATCTCGTCACTCGGGTCAGCGCCGCGTCGGCGAATTCGACGAGGCCACGGGCGTCGTGGCTCAGCATCCGGCCGGCCTCGGTGAGCTCGGCTCCCTGCGGACCCCGGATGAACAACGCCGTTCCGACCGTGTCCTCCAGCGCCTGGATCGCTCGCGACAGCGCCGGCTGCGTCATGCCCAGCCGCTGGGCCGCCCCGGTGAAGGTGCCTTCGTCGGCCACGGCGAGAAAGAAGCGGAAGTGTTTGAGATCGATATCTGCCCCCATAGGGCCAGGATTCCATATCTATGGCATGCCGCTAATGCATGGCTCCATGCCGAGCAGGCCTTTGACCACTCGTCTTTACTCCGATGTTCTGCACAAGGGCTGATCGGCCGCCCAGCGGAACATAGGAGCGTTATGGAACGGAAGGCAGTCGTCACCGCGGGCACGCGCGGGATCGGCGTGGAAGTGGCATTGGAGCTCTCGCGGCGCGGATATGCGGTGACGGTCGTGGGACGGGACCCGGAGCACGGAGAGGAGGCCGTGCGCCGGATCGGGGACGCCCGTTTCATCCAGGCCGACCTGTCCGTGCTGGCCGAGGTTCGGGCGCTCGGTGAGCGGCTCGCCGCGGAGGGCCCGTTGCAGCTGCTCGTGAACAATGTCGGTGGCATGTGGTCGAAGCGGTGGCAGACCGCCGATGGCATCGAAGCGAGCTTCGCGCTCAACCACCTTGCGCCGACCGTGCTGACCGAGACGCTGCTCGACGCGCTGCGGGCGGGCCGTCCGAGCCGGATCGTCGATGTGACCTCGTCGTCCATCCAGACGGCGCTGCTCGCGGGGAGCCCGGTCTACGACGAGGTCGAGCCTGGCGAGTACTACGGCATGGCCGTGTCCGGTCGAGCGAAGCTCGCGCACCTCGCGTACACCCGGGAGCTGGCCGGACGGCTGCGGGGCACCGGTGTCTCGGTGTTCTCCGCCGACCCGGGGGCGGCGGCGACCCCGAATGCCGCCGAGATGACGCCCGAGATCCTGCCGCCTCCGCTGCGACCGCACTGGGAGCAGATCCGCGAGGGCGTGCAACGCCCGGCGGCCGAAGCGGCGCGTTCCGTCGTGTTCGCGGCGACCGACCCCTCGCTGAGCGGCGAGACCGGGCTCGTCATCGACCCGGAGTGCTCCCCGTCCGACGCGCTGACCGGAGCACTCACCCCCGACCTGATGGCAACGGTGCGCGCCCTCACCGAGCGCACGCTCGCTTCAGGAGCCGGGGGGCAGGGCGCGGGCGAGTGAGTCGAGGGATGCCAGGGCGTCGGGGCCGGTGGGAGCGAGGACGACGCTGGTCGCGCCCGCCGTATGGCGGGCTCTGATCGCTTCGCGTGCCTGGTCGGGGGTACCGGCGATGCTCAGTTGGCGGACCCAGCCGTCGGGCATGGTCTGGGCGAACTGCCGGGCGTCGGCGCAGGCGGCGCGATGTTCGCGCAGCTGCGTGGCGAACGGCAGGGGGTCGATGTGGGCGGCCCAGGCCGGCTCACCGATGGTGGTCAGGCCGCCGCGGACGCGGGCGAGAGCGGTGTCCTCATCGTCGGCGACGGCGGTGGCGTCGTAGGTGACGACTTCGAAGGTGCTCGCGTCGAAGGCACTGCCCAGATGCCGCAGCGAGGAGGCGATGTAGGCGGGGACCGCGGGTTCGGCCAGGAGGAGCCCGTCGGCCACCTCGCCTGCGGCGGCCTGTGATCGAGGACCGCGCACGCCCAGGACGACCGGCGGGACGATGTCGGGGGTCTCGGTGATGACGACGCCTTCACAGCGTACGTAACGGCCGCCTGCCGGGCCGGGCTCGCCGCGCATGAGCAGGCGGAGCGCGGTGGTGTACTCCTTGAGCAGTGTCAGGGGGCTGGCGGGCCAGGCTCCGGCCTGGCGCATCCAGTCGGGCATGCCGTGGCCGATGCCGGCGATGAGGCGGCCGGGATACAGCTGGGCGAGGGTGGCCAGTTCCATCGCTGCGAAGCACACGTTGCGGGCGCCGGCGGGCATGATGCCGATGCCGACGGTGATGCCTGCGGTCCCGGCGAGGACGGCGCCGGCCTGTGCGATTCCGCCGCGCCAGCCGAGGTCCTCCACCACCCATACCTGGTCGAATCCCAGCTCCTCGGCTCGCCGGGCGTAAGGCAGCACGTCCCGGACGGGCACGTCACGGGGCAGCATGACACCGACACGCCCGCGCGCGGGAGTGGTGTCCGTCTCGGGCATCGAGGGCTCCTTCTGCTGGCGCCGAGTGCTCTTTCACCGATCCGGTGACCGGCCGGGGTGAGCGGAGTTCCTGTGCGGCATGGTGTCCGATCCGACTCGGCAAAATACCGCGGCACGTGAGCCGCGTTGGTCCCGGACCAACACGGCTCCGGCGTCGAAGACCTCCACTAGACGTCGCGGTGGTGGACGACCGTGACGGCGACGGCCGCGGCGGCGATCGCCCATGAGGCGAGCGCGATCCACGCCTCGGTGGTCGTCGTGGGATGGCGTACGGCGAAGCCGAAGCGCCCGTAGCCGACGTCGATCAGGCGTCCCCAGGCGCTGGCGGGCAGGGCGTGCTTGACGTCGGCCGTCCAGCGGTAGTGGTCGGTGAAGCAGAGGGGCAGCAGCAGGAGCACCGCCGTGGTGATCACCATGGTGGCCGCGCCGTGCCGGATGATCGCGCCGAGGCCCATGCCGACGAGCGCGCTGACCGGTGCGAGCAACGCGGACGCCGCGACCGCCTGGAACGCTCCCGGATAGCCGATCGACATGCCGACATGACGGCCCGACAGGATGGCCTGGGTCACCCAGAAGGAGGCTCCGGCGACGAGCGCCCCGTAGCCGAGCATGACGACCGTGACGTCGACCAGCTTGGCGGCCACCACCGAACGACGGGCCGGCACGGCCGCGAAGGTGGTGCGGACGAGCCCCGTCCCGTACTCGCCGGTGATGGTGATGGCGCCGACGCTGCCGGCGGCGAGCATGAGGACCAGGCCGGCGACCTGCGTGAACGCGTCGCGCATCGCCCAGATCGGGACGAAGATGGCGCGGATGTCGGCGTCGTAGTGCGGCCAGTTGTGGTGGTCGGCGACGGCGGCGTTGACGTTCAGCCCGACGACGAGCAGCCCGCTGAGGAGCAGCGTCCAGTAGGTCGAGCGGAGCGACCAGAGCTTGGTCCACTCGGCGGCGAGGAGGTCGCGGAACCGGGCGGGCGGCTCGGGGACGCCGGGGCGGACGGTGCGGGCCGGTGCGGTCATCGGGCGTCTCCGGCGAGGTATTCGACGCTGTCGGCGGTGAGTTCCATGAACGCCTCCTCCAGCGAGGCGGTACGGGGGGCGAGCTCGTGGAGCAGCACCCGGTGCCGGAAGGCGAGCTCGCCGATGCGGGCGGCGCTCAGGCCGGTGACCGTGAGCGCCTGGTCGCCGTCCGGTCGCACGGACGCTCCCTCGGCGGTCAGGACGGTCATCAGCGCGGAGGCGTCAGGCGTGCGCACGGTCACGCTCTGCGGCGTGCCGCGGGCGGCGAACTCGGCCAGGCTCTCGTCGGCGATCAGCTCGCCCCGGCCGATGACGATGAGATGGTCGGCCGTGTGCTCCATCTCGCTCATGAGATGACTGGAGACGAACACGGTCCGGCCCTCGGCGGCCAGGCGGCGGAACAGCCCGCGGACCCATCGCACGCCCTCGGGATCGAGGCCGTTGATCGGCTCGTCGAACAGCAGGACGGGCGGGTCGCCGAGCAGGGCGGTCGCGATGCCGAGCCGCTGCCTCATCCCCAGGGAGAAGCCGCCGATGCGACGGCGCGCCGCCTCCGTCAGTCCCACTTCGTGCAGGACCTCATCCACCCGGCGCCGCGGAATCCGGTTGGCGCGGGCGAGGGCGGACAGGTGCGCGTACGCGGTCCGTCCGCCGTGCACGTCCTGGGCGTCGAGCAGCGCGCCGACGTGGCGGAGCCCGCGCGGCCGGTCGCGGAACGGACGGCCCGCGACGGTGGCGGTTCCACCGGTGGGTTCGTTCAGCCCGAGGATCATCCGCAGGGTCGTGCTCTTGCCCGCGCCGTTGGGGCCGAGGAACCCGGTGACGTGCCCGGGGCGCACGCTGAAGGTCAGGCCGTTCACAGCCGTCTTCGAGCCATAGTGCTTCGTCAGTCCGCTCACTTCGATCACGGGCCAACGGTGTCGCGCGCGGGACCCGCCGCGCATCGGGCCGTCGTCGGCATTCGCGGGGTACGGGTGCCGACCGTGGTCGTACATCCGTGGTCCGATGCCCTGCGCGGATCAGGCGATTACGATCTCGAACATGTCCGCCGTGCCCCCTTCTCCGCTGCTCAGGCGCGTACCTCCGGGCGCGTGGACGGCCCTGGCCTGGTGCGCCGGCACGGTGTTCACGTTCCTGATCCGGATCAGGCTGCCCGGTGAGAGCGTGGCCTCGGTCTACACCGGCGTCCTCTTCCACCGGTGGGACGGCCGGACGACGCTGGCGCTGGCCACCGCGCTCACGCTGATCGGCAGCGGCCTGCTGCGGCGGTGGCCGCTCACGGCACTCGCCCTGGTGCTCGCCGGATCCGTCCTCGGGACGGTCCCGCTGAGCGTCGGCGCGATTCCGTTGGCGCAGTTCCTGTCCGTCGACGTCGCCCTGTGCTTCGTCGCGGCCACCGGGCGGCTCCGGACCTCGCTCACCGCCGCCGGTCTGGTCTTCGCGACGCTCGCCGTGTACCTCGCAGTCCGGCTGGCCAACGATTGGACCATCGGGACGTCGACGGAACTGGCCGTGGCGATGACCGCCCTGGTCGCCTGGCTCATCGGCAACTCGACGCACCAGGCGCGCGAGCACGCCGAGGCCGCACGAGCCCGGACCGCCGCCGAGGCCGTCACCGCCGAGCGGCTCCGCATCGCGCGTGAGCTGCACGACATGGTCGCGCACACCATCGGCATCGTCGCCCTGCAGGCCGGCGCGGCGCGAAGAGTCATCGACACCCAGCCCACCGGCGCGCGTGACGCCCTGCGGGAGGTGGAGATGGCGAGCCGGGAGACGCTGTCCGGACTGCGCCGGATGCTCGGCGCCCTCCGGCAGGCGGAGCTGAAGGACGGAGCACGCGTGGCGGTACTCGATGAGATGCCCGGTCTGGGCGACGTCGATCGGCTGGCCGAGACGATCACCTCCGCCGGACTCCGCGTCGAGGTCCGATGGCGCGGTGAACGGCGCCCGCTGCCCCCGGAGGTCGACCTGTCGGCGTTCCGGATCATCCAGGAGGCGGTCACCAACGTGGTCCGTCACTCCGGCGCACGATCGTGCGTCGTGTCCATCGACCGCCGGGACCAGGAGGTGGCGATCGAGGTCGTCGACGACGGCCGCGGCCACGGAGCCACCGCCGGCACCGGCTACGGCCTGGTCGGCATGCGCGAGCGCGCCGCCCTGCTCCACGGAGACCTCACCGCCGGGCCACGGCCTGAAGGCGGCTTCCGCGTCACGGCCCGCCTTCCCCTGCCGACGGGGGTCCGATGAGGAGGTCGATCGCGGCCTGGGGCGGAGCCGTCCTGTTCCCCCTCGCGCTGGCCTGGTCACAGCTGGGCTCGCCGCACCCGGCGCCGTTCCACTACTACAGCCCTGTCCTGGCCGTCGCGGCGATCCTGTCGATGAGCCTGCTCATCGGCGTGCTCCGGCGGGTCCCGCTGCTCGCGCTGCTCATGATGCTGCTCGGCTGCGTCGCCGTGGTCCTGCTGGCGGGGCCCCACCGCCAGAGCGGTCGAGCCCCGTTCCTTCCCTTCCTCGCGGCGGATCTGGCCCTGGCGTTCATCGTCGCCACCCGGGCCTCTCGGGTCTCGACCGCCGCCGTCCTGCTGTCCGTCGTCGTGCAGTTCCTGACCGTGGGGGCCTTCTCCGACGGCGGGGACGTGGGCGTCAACGCCGAGACGGCCCTGCTGGCGCTCGCCACCGCCTACATGGTCGGCAGGCTGATCCGCGAGCGCCGCGAGCACGGGGAGGCACTGCGTACGCGCGCGGTGGCCGACGCCGTCACCGCCGAGCGGCTCCGCATCGCGCGCGAGCTGCACGACATGGTCGCGCACACCATCGGCATCGTGGCCCTGCAGGCCGGCGCGGCGAAACGGGTGATCGACACGCAACCCTCCCGGGCACGCGAGGCGCTGGGCGAGGTCGAGACCGCCAGCCGGGAGACGCTGTCCGGGCTGCGCCGGATGCTCGGCGCCCTCCGGCAGGCCGAGTTGGAGAAGGGCGCCGAGCCCGCGCCGCTCGACGCGATGCCCGGCCTGGCGGACGTCGACCGGCTGGCCGAGGCCACCACGGCCGCCGGAGTCCGCGTCGACGTCCATCAGCGGGGCGAACGGCGCCCGCTGCCTCCGGAGGTCGACCTGTCGGCGTACCGGATCATCCAGGAGGCCGTCACCAACGTGGTACGCCATTCCGGCGCCTCCCACTGTGCCGTCTCCATCGACCACCGGAACGACGAGATCTCCATCGAGGTCGTCGACGACGGCCACGGCCACGGAGGAACCTCCGGCACCGGCTACGGTCTGGTCGGCATGCGCGAGCGCGTCGCCCTGCTGCACGGAGAACTCACCACCGGGCCACGGCCCGAGGGCGGCTTCCGCGTGACCGCCCGCCTCCCCCTACCGACAGGAGTCACATGACCGTCCGCGTTGTCCTCGCCGACGACCAGCCGCTGGTGCGCACCGCACTGCAGATGGTCATCACCGACGCTCCCGACATCGAGGTCGTCGGAGAGGCCGGAAACGGCGCCGAGGCGGTCGAGCTGGCGCGCGGCCTCGATCCGGACGTCGTCGTGATGGACATCCGCATGCCCGGCATGGACGGAATCGAGGCGACCCGGCGGATCACCGCTGATCACGACTCGACGCATGTCGTCGTCCTCACCACGTTCGACGATGACGACTACGTCTACGGCGCCCTGCGCGCCGGCGCGGCCGGGTTCCTCGTCAAGGACATGGCGCTGGACGACATCCTCGCCGCGATCCGCGTGGTCGCCGCCGGGGACGGCCTGATCGCGCCGAGCGTCACACGCCGCCTGATCGAGGAGTTCGCCGGCCGCCCGGGGCCCGTTCCCGCGCGGCGCACGCTGGACGGCATCACCGAACGCGAGCACGAGGTGCTGACCCTCGTCGGGCGCGGCCTGTCCAACGCCGAGATCGCGGCCGAGCTGATCATCAGCGTCGCGACCGTCAAGACCTACGTGACCCGGCTGCTCACCAAGCTGAACGCCCGCGACCGCGTACAGCTCGTCATCATCGCCTACGAGACCGGTCTGGTGACCGCGGCGCAGTGACCACCCTGACGATCGCGGCCGCGCAGATCCCGGTCGGCTGCGACCCGGAGGCCAACGGGGCCGTCATCCGGGAGACGATGGCGGCCGCGAAGGCGGCGGGCGCCCGGCTCGTCCAGTTCCCCGAGGGCGCGGTCTCCGGCTACCCCGGCGACCGGGCGGCGAAGCGGGCGCTGTCCGGCTGGAACGTCGACTGGGGCGCCGTCCGAGAGCAGCTGGAGCGCGTCGCGGCGCTGGCGGGTGAGCTCGGCCTGTGGGCCGTGGTCGGCGGCAACCACCGTCTGACGCCGCCGAACCGGCCGCACAACAGCCTGTACGTCCTCTCCGACCAGGGCGAACTCGTCGGCCGGTACGACAAGAGACGGTGCTCTCACACCGAGATCGGCGACTGGTACTCCCCCGGCTTCACCCCCTGCGTGTTCGACGTCGACGGCTTCCGGTTCGGCTGCGCGCTCTGCATCGAGGTCACCTTCCCGGAGCTCTTCCTCGAGTACGCCGCCTCGGGCGTCGACTGCGTCCTGTTCTCCTCGTACTCGCGCGACCCGATCTTCGAGGTCCTCGCGCGGGCGCACGCCGCCGCCTCCGCTCTCTGGATCTCCGTCTCCGTGCCGGCACAGTGCAGCGCCGCCATGCCGTCCGGAGTGATCGGGCCGCACGGATACCGGCTCGGGAGCTGTACGGCGGACGGTGAACCCGGGCTGGTCTGCGTCGAGCTGAATCGGGGCGACCCGGCCCTCGACGTGGCGTTGCACAAGGCCCGGCCGTGGCGGGCGACGGCGCGGGCGGGTGACGTGTACGAGGGCCGCCGGGTCGACGACCCGCGCAGCGGGGACAGGACCCGGTTCTGAGCGTCACCGGCCCTCCTCGGCGCACCGGGTGTCGAAGCACCTCACCCTTATATCCGGTCCCCGGCCTGAAAGACCGGAACGCCGGGTAGGTCTCCGACGGACAGCCGGAGGAAGGCCGCCGCGCCGATCGGACCGGGTTCGCCGGGTGGCCGCGCACGACGGGGGGTGCGCCGGATGCGCGTGATCGTCGATCTCACACGGTGCCAGGGGTACGGCCAATGCGCGTTCCTCGCACCCGACGTGTTCACGATGAACGGTCAGGAAGCGCTGCTCTACGACCCCGACACGGACGACGCGCAGCGCGAGCACGTCCTCCGGGCGGCGGCGGCCTGCCCGGTCCAGGCCATTCACCTCGACCAGATGGCCACGCGGCACCCCGGGATGAGGACCGGTCCGGCTCCTCCGCCGGTTCGTGCCGGCGACGGGTCCCGGAAGACGGGCCGGATCGTGATCGTCGGTGCCTCACTGGCCGGCGCGCGGGCCGCGGGCGTCCTCCGCCGGGACGGCTTCACCGGCTCACTCACCCTGATCGGCGACGAACCGTACGAGCCGTACGACCGGCCGCCGTTGTCCAAGCAGGTGCTGACGGGCCTCGCGCCGGAGGATCACACGCTGCTCCCCCGCCTGCGCGAGGTCGATGCCGAGTGGCTCTCCGGGATCGCCGCGACCGGCCTCGACCTGGCGGCCAAGAGAGTGCGGCTCGCCGACGACCGGGAGGTGCCCTTCGACCGGCTGCTGATCGCGACGGGCGCCCGCGCCCGGCCCTGGCCGGACCGACAGGAGGCGGCGCTGGACGGGGTGATCCCGCTGCGCGGGATGGACGAGGCCGCCCTGCTGCGAGAGCGCCTCGCGGCCGGCCCGCGCCGGGTACTGGTCATCGGCGCGGGGTTCACCGGCTCGGAGGTCGCGTCGGTCTGCCGGGCTCTGGACCTGCCCGTGACCGTGGTCGAACGCGGCCCGGTGCCGCTGGTCGGCGCGCTGGGCGGGGTGATCGGAGCCGCCGCGGCCGCCATGCAACGAGATCACGGCGTGGACCTGCGGTGCGGTGTGACGGTGGAGGCCCTGGAAGGCGACGCGGACGGCCGGGTCCGGGCCGCTCGGCTCTCCGACGGGAGCACGGTCGAGGCCGACGTCGCGGTGGTCGCCCTCGGAGCGGTCCGCAACGTCGAGTGGCTGCGCGGCTCCGGGCTCGCGGCGGGAGTGTGGGGGGTGGCCTGCGACGCGGGCTGCCGCGCCTTCGACAGCAACGGCCTGGTGACCGATGACGTGTTCGTCGCGGGCGACGTCGCGCGCTTCCCGCATCCGGTCTACAACTACCAGTTCATGGCGCTCGAGCACTGGGGGAACGCGGTCGCCCAGGCCGAGATCGCCGCGCACAACATGATCAGCGACCAGGCGCACCGCTGGCCGCATCTGTCCCTGCCGGTGTTCTGGTCGAACCAGTTCGGGACCAACATCAAGTCGGTCGGAGTGCCGACCTTCGCCGACGAGGTGGTCATCGCGCAGGGTTCTCTCGCGGAACGCCGGTTCGTCGCCGTCTACGGCTACCGGGGCCGGATCACGGCCGCGATCACGTTCGACCAGGCCATGTGGCTGGACTTCTACCAGGGCCTGATCGAGCGCGCCGCGCCGTTCCCGCCCGAGCTTCCCGGCGCCGACCGGGCCGAACGGCGGCCGGTCCCGGCCGAGGTGCCGGAACGGCTGGAGCCGTCCCAGGTCACCGTCGTGGTGACCGGGCACGATCCGGCCGAACGCCGCGCCTGGCTGCTGCACGACGACCGGTGAACGAGCCAGGAGGAGGCGCCGCCATGGCACCGATGAGCGTCTTCGAGCAGATCTTCGATCCGGCCGGGCGCGCCGACCCGTATCCGCTGTACGCCGAGTTGCGCGCGACCCCGGTGTCGCGGCAGGAGGACGGGACGTACGTCGTCAGCGGCTACGACGAGATCGTCGCGCTGCTGCACGACCCGCGCGTCAGCTCCACCCGCCGCAACGTCCCGCAGCCGGGCGAGCCCGGGTCCGATGAGGCCACGGCGGTGCCGCCACCGTCCTTCATCAACACCGACCCGCCCGAACACGATCGGCTCCGCCGCCTGGCGATGCGTCACTTCGGCCCGCCGCACTCGCCGCGCCTGGTGGAGAGTCTGCGGCCGGAGATGCTCCGGGTGATCACGGAGCTGATCGACGGCGTCGCGGGCCGGGCTCGCATCGACGTCGTCGACGACGTCGCCTATCCGTTCCCGGTCACGATGATCTGCCGGATCCTCGGCGTGCCGCGCGAGGACGAGGCGTCGTTCCACGAGTGGGCCGACGCGGTGGTGGAGTCGCTCGACCCCAGAGAGGAGGGCCGGGCGGAGCGGCTGCGGCGACGGCAGGCCGCGGTGGTCGAGCTGCACCGGTACCTCGGCGGCATCATCGACGAACGCCGCGAGAACCCCGGGGACGACCTGCTCTCCGGTCTCGTGACCGATGAGGGCGCGGAGGACCCGATGTCGCCGGTCGAGGTGGTGGCCACCGCCACACTGCTGCTGATCGCCGGCCATGAGACGACGGTCAACCTGATCACCAACGGGATGCTCACCCTGCTGCGTCACCCGGCGCTGCTCGATCGGCTGCGTCAGGAGCCGGCCCTGGCCGTCTCCATGGTCGAGGAGCTGCTGCGGTACGAGCCCCCGGTGCACTTCCTGTCCTCGCGGGTCGCCCTGGACGACATCGAGATCGGCGGAACCGTCATCCCGAAGGGCGCGCCCATCGCCGTGGCGCTCGCGGCGGGAAGCCGCGATCCGGCGCACGTGACCGATCCCGACCACTTCGACCCGGATCGCCGGTACAACGAGCACCTGGGGTTCGGTGGCGGAATCCACTACTGCTTCGGCGCCCCGCTGGCCCGGCTGGAGACGCAGATCGCCCTGACGGAGCTGGCGAGGCGGCTCGACAATCCCCGGCTGGTCGCGGACCCGCCTCCGTACCGCCCGAGCGCCGAGCTGCGCGGGCCCCGCCATCTCCTCGTCGACGTCGACGGAGTGACCGCCTGAGCGGCCGGTCGCCCGGCGACACCGCGGGGAACGGATGATGCCCCGGTGCTCGTGGCACCGGGGCATCAAGGGTGAGGGTCGAGCCCGGTGAGCCCGGGTCGGGCTCACCGGGAACGGATCAGGAGAAGGCCCAGGCGAAGACGTGCAGCGAGCCTCCGCTGGACGGGGTGCCCAGGGTCACGCTCTTGACCTGCTTGCTCGCGTCAAGCGCGATCGGCGTGGCCCCGAACACGTAGATGTTGAGCTTCTGGTTGCCGCCGTCGGAGGTGTTCCGGTACGGCGTCTTGGCGACGATCTCGTTGCCGAACTTCGGCGGGTAGGCGTCGGCGCCGAGCGCCCAGTCGCTGAACTCCAGCTTGGCGGTCGCCGTCGACCCGTCGGTGTAGGTGATCGTCACCGTCGACGAGGCGTCGCCGTTGCCGGCCGCGCCGAGGAAGGCCAGCTGGGACGCGCCCTTCGGCGCGGTCGGCAGGTCGACGACCTGGCCGTTCGCCTGAACGTTGTCGAGCTGACCGGGCGTGCGGTTCGGCCAGGTGAACGTGAAGCCCTTCCACGTCACCGGCTGTCCCGGCTTCAGCCCGGCCGCGGCCAGGGCCTGCGCGGAGTAACTCCAGCCGCCGCCGTCGAAGTTGGCGTTCCCGGCCTTGCCGTCGTCGGAGATGCCGGCGTTGTTCTGGTACCACTCGATCGTGCCGCGCTTGGCGACGTTGAGCGAGATGCCGGTGGTGCCCACCGACTGCCCGGAGGCGGTCAGCTCGATCGGCACCGAGTAGTAGTCCAGCTTCTGGTCGGCGCTCACCGACACGGTGACCTTCTGGTCGGCGTGCCCGGCGTCGGGGATCTTCAGCGTGCCGGAGGACGGCGTGACGGTGATGCCCGCCGGCGGCTTGGCGGTCCAGGTGACGGTGTCACCCGCGCCGACGGCCTGCACGCGCAGGGTCGCCTCGGTGGAGCCGCCCGGCTCGACCGACGCGGTACCCGGCTGGAGCGCCGACAGGAACGGCCGCGCGCCGGTGCCGAAGGACGGCGGAGCGTCCTTCGGGTCGCTGCCGAACGTGGTATTCGGCTGCGCGCCGAGCGTGTAGTCCAGGCTGCCGCCGGAGGCCACGAAGGACTCGGGCAGCCAGGCGCGGCTGGTCGCCTTGCCGCCGACCTTCAGCGACTGGACGTACTTGTTGGTGTCGGAGGCTCCCGGCGCGTTGATGGTGATCTTCTGGCCGCTCGACCGCTTGATCGTGATCTGCGGGAACTCCGGGCTGTTCAGCACCATCTCGGCGCGGCCCGGGATCGCCGGGTACATGCCGAGTCCGGCGAACACCCGCCACGCCGACATCGTGCCGAGGTCGTCGTTGCCCACCAGGCCGTCCGGGGTGGGCTTGAACAGCTGCGTACGGGCCCGCGCGACGACGTCCTGGGTCTTGTAGGGCTGTCCGGCCCAGACGTAGAGCCACGGGGACTGCAGGGACGGCTCGTTGCCGAGGTAGGCGTACGCCTCGTGCGAGCCGGCGTTGAGCTTGGTGAAGAACGTGTCGAGCCGCTTGGCCGCCTGGTCCCGGCCGCCCATGGCGTTGAAGAGCCCGGCGACGTCCTCGTAGACCATCCAGTGGTACTGCGAGCCGTTGCCCTCGACGTACCAGTTGGAGTCGGCGGGGTCGAACGGCGTGAGGAACGAACCGTCGCCGAAGCGCGGCTGGATCCAGTCGTTCAGCGGGTTGTAGATCGTCTCCCAGCCGTGCGCCCGCTTCATGAACTCCTGGTAGGTGTCCTTCTCCCCCAGGCGCTGGGCGAGCTGGGCGATGCCGAAGTCGGCCATGCCGTACTCCAGCGTCGTCGCCGGGTCGGCCGGCACGTAGCCGAGCTTGAGGTAGTCGGCGTTGCCGGGACGTTCGGTGTAGCCGGTCGCCTTGTCCTCCCCGACGCGGTTCGCGCCCTTGACCATGGCGGCCAGCGCGGCGTTCGCGTCGAAGCTCCGGGCGCCGAAGGCGTACATCGTCGCGATGATCGAGTGGTACGGGTCGCCGTTCATCACGCCGGTCATGGTGTTCTGGTGCGACCAGCGGTCCCACACGTCACCGACGGAATGCGCGTCGTTGTACATCGACTGGGCGATGTCCGCGCCCACGTCGGGGGCGAGCAGCGCGATGAGCTGCGCCTCGCTGCGGTAGATGTCCCACCCGGAGAAGGTCGCGTACTGGTGGTGGCCCTTCTTGACCTTGTGGGTGCGGTAGTCGAAGCCGGTGTAGGTGCCGTCGACGTCGTCGAAGACGTACGGCTGCAGCATGGCGTGGTAGAGCGCCGTGTAGAAGGTGCGCAGCCGGTCGGCGGCGCCGCCGCTCACCTTGATCTGCCCGAGCCGCTTGTTCCACGCGGCCCGCGCGGCGGTCCGTACGGAGTCGAAGCTCCGCCCGCCGATCTCCTTCTTGAGGTTCTGCTTCGCGCCGTCGATGCTGACGTACGACACCGCGGCACGCATCTGCACCGGCTTGGCCTTGCTGGTGTCGAACTGCAGGTAGACGCCCGAGCCGGGGCCCTTGACGGTGACGTCCTGGGTCTTGGCCTGGAGCGAGCGCTGCGGCATCGGCCGGCCTTCGGGGCCGTTGTTGATCCGCCCGACGATCTTCCTGGTCTGCTGTGGCACCTTCGCCGGGGAACTGCCGCGCACCGCGTCCTCGCCCGGCTCGACCGAGTCGTTCTTCCACGTGCCGTACGCCTGGAACGGCCGGTCGAAGGTCGCGGTGAAGTAGACGTAGTACTTGGCGTCGGTGTTGCAGAACCCGCCGGTCTTGGCCCAGCCGGACACGGTGTTGCCCTTGACGGTGGCCTCGGCGTCGTCCACGCCGTTGATCGACCCCGTCACGTTGAGCAGGAGCGTGCCGACCTTGTCCGTCGGGAAGGTGAACCGCGCGACGCCGCCCCGCTGCGTCGCGGTCAGCTCCGTCTTCACGCCGCTGTCGAGCGTCACGGCGTACGACCCCGGGGAGGCCTGTTCATTCTCGTGCTTGAAGGTCTGCACGTAGTCGGTGCCGTGGGTCGCCGGCGAGTTCTTGATCGGCCCGGAGAACGGGATGACGGGGAAGTCCTGCGCGCCCGTGCAGCCCGGCCCGGAGATGTGGGTCATGCTGAAGCCGCGCAGGCGGTTGTCCTCGTACTTGTAGCCGCCGCCGGACGAGCGGACGGTGTCGGGGCTCCACTGCATCATCCCGAACGGCGCGACGGCGCCGGGGAAGTCCATCCCGGCGCCGCCGCCGTGTCCGAAGTCGGGGCCGCCGTCCTGGGTCCCGACGAACGGGTTCACGTAGGAGGCGAGATCGGGGGTGGCCGCTCGGGCCGGTACGGCCGAGACGGCCAAGGAGGTCAGGGCCAGGCCGAGCAGGCCTGCCAATCGGGGGCGGACGCGTCTGAACACAGCTGCTCCTCGGGGGAGGTCACCGGTTGCGCTGGCGGAGGACCATCGCGCGCGTCATGACAACGTTGTCACGACTATCGGCATTGTTAACCTCCGTAACTCGGGAGTCAATGGTCAGAATCGGTCACAGAGGGAGCGGCCGGTCACGCCGCACGAGGACTCCGGGTCGGCCCGGCCCGGAGCGGGGACGGCACGAGCGGCGCGGGCGCCGCCGCCTCATCGTCCGCACGGCGGTGAGTACGCCGACGGCCTCATCCCCCACACGGCGGTCGGTGCACCGACGTCCTCAGCGCCCGTACGGCCCTGGCGGGTCCTGAGGGCCGTGACCGCCCGGAGCGTCGTGGGGGCCGGAGGGGCCGCCGGGCGGGCCCCAGGGTCCTCCCGGCCCGGCGGGTCCGGGCGTTCCAGGACCGCCCTGCGGTCCGTAGGGACCCGACGTGCCATAGGGGTCCGGCGAGCCGTGCGGACCTGCGGGCCCGTGCGAGCCTGACGGCCCGTGCGGGCCCGCGGGGCCGTACGGACCCGGGGAACCGTACGGGCCGCCCGGCGGGGCGTACGGTCCCGGAGCGGAGAACGGTCCGGGCGGCGGCGGCCCGTACGACGCGCCCGGGTGGAGGAACCCCGATCCACCCTGTCCGGCCCACGGCGGAACGAGAGGCCGCGGCTGACGGCCCTGGAACGCCTGGCGCGCCAGGTGCATGAGGTTCAGCAGGTCCTGACGGCGCCGGTAGAACCACGCCGGCTCGGCGACGTGCCGCTCGGCCCTCTGGTGCAGCAGCGCCAGCTCCGTGGCGGCGAGCTGGTAGTCGGCCATCGCCCGGCCCGCCCGGGTGCCCCCGGCCATGCGGGCCCACTGGCGGGCGCGGCGGCGCAGCTTGAGATTGCCGAGCATGTGGACGTCCTGCGGCGTGACCAGGCCGGTCCCGGCGTACATCGGCAGGTGCCGCTGGATGAGCCGGACGGTCTGGCGGCGCTCCCAGCGGACGACGACGATCAGCCCGATGAGGATGCAGAAGTCGATGCCGTAGGCGATCATCAGGCCCTTGAGGCCGAAGGCGGTGGAGAAGTTCCACGTGCCGTGCAGCAGCATCGCCGTGCAGAGCCCGGCGACGGGCGCCGCGACGCGGGCGGCGCCCCGGTGCAGCGCGGCGTAGGCGACGCCCAGCCCGGTCATCGAGGTGAACAGCGGGTGCCCGAACGGCGAGATCACCCCGCGCATGATGAACACGGCCTCGAGGTTGTGCTGGTGGACGGCGCGGATGTAGTAGCCGATGTTCTCCATCATGGCGAAGCCGAGGGCGACCATGGCGGCGTAGATGATGCCGTCGGTCAGCCCGTCCAGCTCGTTGCGCCGGAACCACAGGAACCCGAAGAGCACCGCGCCCTTCAGCGACTCCTCGACCAGGGGCGCGCCGACGGAGGCCGTGACCAGCTCCCCGCGCTGGCCGAACACCGGTTTGGTCAGGAACTCGTACCCGGCGGTGTTGAGGAGCAGCGCGCCGAGGACGGCGACGCCGGCGCCCCACATGAAGGCGAACAGCAGGGCCCGCCACGGCTCGGGCTCGAGCCGGTCCAGGGTGAGGACGAGCGCCACCAGCAGCGGAACGGGCAGGATCGCCAGGACGAGGCCGACGAGGAACGGCGCACCGTTCATCGCGTCCAGGCCCAGGACGACGATCGCGCAGGCCGACGAGACGACCAGCCCGATGATCAGTCCGACCGGGGCCCGGCCGGGCATCCGCCCTTCGAGGATCGCCTTGGGATCGACACGCGCCATGCCGGGAGGTTAACCGTCAGTGCAGCAGCGGGTCGATCGCCACCGCGAGGAAGAGCAGCGCCAGATAGGCGTTGGACAGGTGGAAGTAGCGCATCGGCTTGAGCACCGCGCCGGTGATGCCCGCGCGGACCCGGCCGAGGAGGCGGTACGCCTCGACGAGGCAGGCGGCGCCGAGGACGGCCGCGGCGATCGGGTAGAAGATCGTCGTGTGCGCGATCGGCCACAGCGCCAGCGAGCACGCGATCGTGATCCAGGTGTAGACGATGACCTCGACGGCGACGCGGCGCTCGGTGGCGACCACCGGCAGCATCGGCACGTTGGCGGCCGCGTAGTCCTCGCGGTAGCGCATGGCCAGCGTCCAGGTGTGCGGCGGCGTCCAGAAGAACACCACCAGGAACAGCACGATCGGGGTCCAGGACACGCTGTCGGTGAGCGCGGACCACCCGATCAGGACGGGCATGCAGCCGGCGATCCCGCCCCAGACGACGTTCTGCTTCGTCCGCCGCTTCAGCACCATCGAGTACACGAAGACGTAGAACAGGATCGCGAACACCGACAGGGCCGCGGACAGCGGGTTGACGGCGAGGGCGAGGAAGACGGTGGAGGCGACGGCGAGGGCGATCCCGAAGACCAGGGTCTCCTTCGGCGTGACCTGCACCATCGGCAGAGGCCGCCGGCGGGTCCGGCGCATCTTCGCGTCGATGTCGCGGTCGATGTAGCAGTTCAGCGCGTTGGCGCTGCCCGCCGAGAGCATGCCGCCGACGAGGGTGGCGATCACGGGCCACAGCGGCGGCAGACCGCCGGCCGCCAGGAACATCACCGGAATCGTCGTGATGAGCAGGAGCTCGATGATGCGCGGCTTGGTCAGCGCGACATAGGCGCGCACGAGTGCGCCGAACGGCCGACGGCCGGGCGTGGGCGGCGCAGGAGTCCTCGCCGGACGGTTGATGACCACCGTCACCGGATGTTCACCTGCGCGTTCACGACGTTAAGGGACACTGTGTCTGATCCTCGGATTCCTGCCGCCACTCGGCTCTGATCGGGCACCGGCCACGTGGGCTCCACCGCGCAATCACTGTAGTGCCGGTCCCCGTGTACCCCGTCACCGGGGTGGGTGCGGCAGAACGGGTTAACCCCGGCGTCTCAGGGAAATGCGGTACAAGGTCGCGGTGTTCATATAGAGGAGCACCTGTCAAAGCCGTGGGAGCGCGGGCGATAGGCTCGCGTTCGGGCCCCGGCGTGGCCTGGTCACGGGTTCTTTTTTCGGCTGGGGACGGGTCTGGGGACATGACAGAAGTCGAGAGGAGCCTGGAGCGTCTCGTGAGTACGCAATCCGATAAATCATTCGAGTGGACCGACCTGGACCGGCGGGCGGTGGACACGGTCCGCGTGCTGGCCATGGACGCGGTGGAAGAGGCGGGCTCCGGTCACCCGGGCACCGCGATGAGCCTCGCCCCCGCCGCCTACCTGTTGTTCCAGCGGGTGATGCGCCATGACCCGACCGACCCCGACTGGACCGGTCGCGACAGGTTCGTCCTGTCGGCCGGCCACTCGAGCCTGACCCTCTACATCCAGCTGTACCTGGCGGGCTATGGCCTCACCCTGGACGACCTGAAGCACCTGCGCAAGTGGGGCAGCCTGACGCCGGGTCACCCCGAGCACGGGCACACCGCCGGCGTTGAGACCACCACCGGGCCGCTCGGCCAGGGCCTCGGCAACGCCGTCGGCATGGCGATGGCGGCGCGCCGCGAGCGCGGCCTGTTCGACCCGGAGGCCGCGGCCGGGGAGAGCCCGTTCGACCACTACATCTACTCGATCGTCTCCGACGGTGACATCGAGGAGGGCATCAGCCACGAGGTGAGCGCGATCGCGGGCCACCAGAAGCTGGGCAACCTCGTCGTCATCTACGACGACAACCACATCTCGATCGAGGACGACACCAACATCGCCAAGTCCGAGGACGTGGCGGCGCGCTACGAGGCGTACGGCTGGCACGTCCAGACCGTCGACTGGACGGCGGACGGCGAGTACAAGGAGGACCCGGAGGCGCTGTTCCGCGCCATCGAGGCCGCCCGTGAGGTCACCGACCGGCCCTCGTTCATCGCGCTGCGCACGATCATCGGCTGGCCCGCGCCGAACAAGCAGAACACCGGCAAGATCCACGGCTCGGCGCTCGGCGCCGACGAGGTCGCCGCCACCAAGCGCGTCCTCGGGTGGAACCCGGACCAGACCTTCGAGGTCCCGGAGGACGTGCTCGAGCACACCCGCAAGGTGATCGACCGGGGCCGCGCGGCCCGCGCCGAGTGGGAGAAGGCGTACGAGGCGTGGCGGGCCGCCAACGCCGAGCGCGCCGCGGAGTTCGACCGGATCCGCGCGCGGCGGCTGCCGGACGGCTGGACCGCCAAGCTGCCGGAGTTCGAGGCGGGGAAGGGTCTGGCGACCCGCGCCGCCTCCGGTGAGGTTCTGAACGCCATCGGCCCGGTGCTGCCGGAGCTGTGGGGCGGCTCGGCCGACCTGGCGGAGAGCAACAACACGACGATGAAGGGCGAGCCGTCCTTCATCCCCGACGAGTACCAGACCAAGGCGTTCCCCGGCGGCCGCTACGGCCGGACCCTGCACTTCGGCATCCGCGAGCACGGCATGGGCGCCATCCTGAACGGCATCACGCTGCACGGCGGCACCCGCCCGTACGGCGGCACGTTCCTGGTGTTCAGCGACTACATGCGCCCGTCGGTGCGGCTCGCCGCGCTGATGAAGCTGCCGGTCACCTACGTCTGGACGCACGACTCGATCGGCCTGGGCGAGGACGGCCCGACGCACCAGCCCGTCGAGCACCTGTGGGCGCTGCGCGCCATCCCCGGCCTCGACGTCGTCCGCCCGGCGGACGCCAACGAGACCGCCGTGGCCTGGCGGACGGTCCTGGAGCACACCGACCGTCCCGCCGGTCTGGCGCTGACCCGGCAGAAGGTGCCGACCTTCGACCGGAGCGAGTTCGGCTCCGCCGAGGGCACCGCCAAGGGCGGGTACGTCCTGGCCGACGCCTCCAACGGGCAGCCCGAGGTGATCCTCATCGCCACCGGCAGCGAGGTGCAGATCGCGGTCGAGGCCCGCAAGATCCTCGAGGAGGCGGGCACGCCGACGCGCGTCGTCTCGATGCCGTGCGTCGAGTGGTTCGAGGAGCAGGACGACGCCTACAAGCAGCAGGTGCTGCCCCCGGCCGTGCGCGCCCGCGTGTCGGTCGAGGCGGGCATCGCGCTCGGCTGGCGCGGCTACGTCGGTGAGGCCGGCGAGAGCGTGAGCCTCGAGCACTTCGGCGCCTCCGCCGACTACCAGACGCTGTACGAGCAGTTCGGCTTCACCGCCGAGCGGGTCGTCGCGGCCGCGCGCGCCAGCCTCACGAAGGCGAACGCCGGCGGCCGGGGTTCGACGACCGGCAACTGAGGAGAGACATGAGCGACATTCTGAAGAAGCTCTCAGGCGAGGGCGTATCCATCTGGCTGGACGACATCAGCCGGGAGCGCCTCCGCACGGGCAACCTCGAGTCCCTGATCCGCGACAAGCAGGTCGTGGGCGTGACCTCCAACCCCACGATCTTCTCCAAGGCGCTGAGCCAGGGCTCGGCGTACGACGAGCAGGTCCGCGACCTCGCCATCCGCGGCGTGGACCTCGAGGAGGCCGTCCGGGCCGTCACGACGTACGACATCCGCTGGGCCGCCGACGTGCTGCGCCCGGTCTACGACCGCACCGAGGGCCTCGACGGCCGGGTGTCGATCGAGGTGGACCCGCGCCTGGCGCACGACACCGAGAAGACCGCGGCCGAGGCCAAGGCGCTGTGGTGGCTGGTCGACCGGCCGAACACCATGATCAAGATTCCGGCGACCCTCGCTGGCCTGCCGGCGATCACCGAGACGCTGGCGCTGGGCATCAGCGTGAACGTCACGCTGATCTTCTCGCTGGAGCGCTACGGGCACGTCATCGACGCGTTCTTCGAGGGCCTGGAGAAGGCCCGGGAGAACGGCCACGACCTGTCGAAGATCGCGTCGGTCGCGTCGTTCTTCGTCAGCCGCGTCGACACCGAGATCGACAAGCGGCTGGACAAGGCCGGCCGCTCCGACCTCGCGGGCAAGGCGGGCATCGCCAACGCCCGGCTCGCGTACGCGCTGTACGAGGAGAAGTTCGGCACCGACCGGTGGAAGGCGCTCAAGGACGCGGGCGCCCGCGTCCAGCGTCCCCTGTGGGCGTCGACGGGCGTGAAGAACCCGGACTACTCCGACACGATGTACGTCGACCAGCTCGTCGCCCCGGACACGGTCAACACCATGCCGGAGCCGACCCTGGACGCGGTCGCCGACCACGGCGAGATCACCGGCGACACGATCCGCCCCTTCTACGAGGACGCGCGGGCGCACATGGCCGCGCTCAAGGAGGCCGGCGTCGACTACGACGACGTCGTCCGGGTCCTGGAGGAGGAGGGCGTCGAGAAGTTCGAGGCGTCCTGGACCGAGCTGCTCGACACGATCAAGGGCGAGCTGCGCGACAAGGCCTGAGCACCAGGCCCGCGCACCCGAACGTGCCCGGCCGGCCCCGCCTCACGGCGGGTGACCGGCCGGGCACGTTTCACTATCGCCGCCGTGCCGTGAGTGACACGCGCCGGGCCGGGTATCGCCCGACGCGAAGGAGAACCAGGACACGTCACGGCCGGCGGTGCGCGCCGCCGCACCCGGTGACCCACGGGCGGCGCGGCACGGCGCGGGCGTGGCGAGAGGATCGGGGCCGGGAGACGTCGTGACCTTGCGAGTGACCGCCGGACGCCTGTCCGTGACCGTTCAGGGCGACGCCGTCGCGCATACCGAGGAGACGCTGGAACGCCTCACGTACGACGGGGTCCCGGCGGCGCTCCTGGCCAAGAACGCGTCCCTGTGGGGGCCCGACGCGGCGGGCCGGGCGGCCGGCCGGCTCGGGTGGGTCGACGCGCCGGAGACGTCCCGCCGCCTGCTCCCGGAGCTGTCCGAGGCGGCCGGCCGCTTCGCGGGTCTGGACCGTGTCCTCCTCGCGGGGACGGGCGGTGCGGCGCGCGCCGCCGAGGTCGTCGCCCGTGCGCACGGCGCCGACCTCACCGTCCTCGACGGCGCCGATCCGCAGGAGGTGCGCCGCGCGCTGGACGACCGCCTGGACCGTACGGGCCTGGTGGTGTCGAGCAAGAGCGGCCGCGCGGTCGAGATCGGCGCCCTGCGCCGGATCTTCGAGCAGGCGTTCCGGGCGGCGGGCGTCGACCCGGCGGAGCGGATCGTCGTGGTCACGGACCCGGGTTCGCCGCTGGAGGCGGCGGCCAAGGAGGCCGGCCACCGGGTGATCCTGTCCGATCCGGAGGTGAACGGCCGGTTCGGATCGCTGTCGGCGGCCGGGCTCCTCCCGGCGGCACTGTGCGGCGTGGACGTGGGACGGCTGCTGGAGGAGGCGGCGGCGGTGCTGCCCGCGCTCCGTCTGCCGTACGACAACGCGGGCCTGACCGTGGGCGCGGCGCTGGGCGCGGCCGCGTCCCGCGGCAGGGACAAGCTGATCATCGCGGACGGCGGTTCGGGCGTTCCCGGACTCGACGGATGGGTCGAGCAGCTGGTCGCCGCGGCGACGGGCAAGGACGGCAAAGGCATCGTGCCGGTCGTCCTCGAGGATCCGGCCGCGCCGGGCGCCGACGCGGCCGACGACCGGCTGTCCCTGATCCTGGGCGGGCGTCCCGGGGACACCGGGCTGGCGGTCACCGGCCCGCTCGGCGCGCAGATCGCGCTGTGGCAGTTCGCCGTGGCCGTCGCGGCCCGGGTGATCGGCGTGGATCCGTTCGACGAACCGGCGCTGCGGGAGACCCGTGCGGCGGTCGCGGCGCTGCTGCGCGTCTCGGGGGACGGCACGACTCCGCTACCGACCGCCGGGGAGCCCGTGCTGGTGGACGGCGAGGTCGAGGTGCACGGCCCGGCCGAGCTGTTCCACGGGGCCGGGGACCTGCGCGGCGCGCTCGACGCGGTGATCCGCGCCGTCCCCGAGCGGGGCCACCTCGCGGTCGCCGCCCACCTGGACCGCGTCGCGGACGCGGCGGCCGGGCGCCTGCGGCCGCTGCTCGCCCGGCGGCTGCGTACGGCGCCGGTCACCTTCGGATGGGGTGGCCGGGTCCTGCACTCGACGGGCCAGGCGCTCAAGGACGGTCCTCCCGGGGCGGTGATCCTGCAGCTCACCGGCACGGCGGACGAGGACGTCCCGGTACCCGGCCGGCCGTACGGGCTGTCGGCGCTGCAACTCGCCCAGGCGTTCGGCGACCTGCGGGCGCTGCGCTCCCGCGGTCGCACGGCCGTGCGGTTGCACCTGCGGGACCGCGCCGCCGGCCTCGCCCGGCTGGAGAGCGCCCTCGCCGACTGACGAGGAGCCCGGCATGGGATCCTGGGACCTACCGGGATACGCGGGTTCACGGGGTTCTTTCCGGCGTCTCCTGGAACGATCGGAGTATCGCGCCATTTCGGTTCACCGGGCCTCCGACGGAGAATGAAGCAGTCGAGGAGCCGAATACGGACTGTGTAGATGCCCGCGTGATGGGAAGATCGCGCACCGTACGAGGGTTACCCATGGTGGCCGTCGTCTCGTCGTGAGCGCGGATGACCGGTCTTGAAGCGAGAGAGAATACGTACGCCGAGCGGCCCACCGCCCGGCCGGAGCGCCGTCAGGCGCGCCACTAGGAAGGACGGGGAACCTTGGGCATGAGATGGCCCACCGGGACACGTGAAGCCCACGGGAACGGAGACATGAGATGAACACCGGCCAACAGCCGCCGAACCCGCTCCGCGACCCCCGTGACAAGCGGCTGCCGCGAGTGGCCGGGCCGTGTGTGCTCGTGCTGTTCGGCGTCACGGGTGATCTGTCCCGCAAGAAGCTGCTGCCCGCCATTTACGACCTGGCCAACCGCGGCCTGCTGCCGCCGGGCTTCTCGCTGGTCGGCTTCGCCCGCCGGGACTGGGAGCACCAGGACTTCCGGCAGCTGGCGCACGACGCGGTGAAGGAGCACGCCCGTACGCCGTTCCGCGAGGACGTCTGGAACCAGCTCGCCGAGGGCATTCACTTCGTCCCCGGCACGTTCGACGACCCCGGGGCGTTCGAGACGCTCGCGATGGCCGTCAAGGAGCTGGACGAGCAGCGCGGCACCGGCGGCAACTACGCGTTCTATCTGTCGATCCCGCCGAAGTTCTTCCAGGAGGTCGTCCAGCAGCTGCAGGCCAGCGGCCTGTCGCAGCCGTCGGAGGGCTCCTGGCGCCGCGTCGTCATCGAGAAGCCGTTCGGCCACGATCTGGCCAGCGCGCAGGAGCTCAACGCCATCCTGCACGAGGTCTTCCCCGAGGAGTCGATCTTCCGGATCGACCACTACCTCGGCAAGGAGACGGTGCAGAACATCCTGGCGCTGCGCTTCGCCAACAACCTGTTCGAGCCGATCTGGAACCGCTCCTACGTCGACCACGTGCAGATCACCATGGCCGAGGACATCGGCATCGGCGGCCGCGCCGGCTACTTCGACGGCGTCGGCACCGCGCGTGACGTGATCCAGAACCACCTGCTGCAGCTCCTGGCGCTGACCGCCATGGAGGAGCCGGTGTCGTTCGCGGCCGAGTCCGTGCGCGCGGAGAAGGCCAAGGTGCTGTCCGCCGTGCGCCTGCCCAAGGACCTGGGCGCCAACACCGTGCGCGGGCAGTACGCCGCCGGCTGGCAGGGCGGCGTCAAGGTGCGCGGCTACCACGAGGAGGAGGGCATCCCGCCGAACTCCCGTACCGACACGTACGCCGCCGTCCGGGTGGACGTCGACACGCGCCGCTGGGCGGGCGTGCCGTTCTACCTGCGGACCGGCAAGCGGCTGGCGCGGCGCGCCACCGAGGTCGCGCTGGTGTTCCAGCGCGCCCCGCACCTGCCGTTCGCCGCGACGGACACCGAGGAGCTCGGCCAGAACGCCCTGGTCATCCGCGTGCAGCCGGACGAGGGCGTCACCATGCGCTTCGGGTCGAAGGTCCCCGGCACCTCCATGGAGGTCCGGGACGTCAACATGGACTTCGACTACGGCGAGTCGTTCACCGAGTCCTCGCCCGAGGCGTACGAGCGCCTGCTGCTCGACGTGCTGATCGGCGACCCGCCGCTGTTCCCCCGGCAGGAGGAGGTCGAGCTGTCCTGGGAGATCCTCGACCCGATCGAGGAGTACTGGGACAAGCACGGCAAGCCCGAGCTGTACAAGGCGGGCAGCTGGGGACCGAAGGCTGCGGACGAGATGATGGCCCGCGACGGCCGGGCGTGGAGGCGACTCTGAATGAACATCGACCTCACCAACACCACGACCCGGAAGGTCCTGGACGCGCTCAGCGCGGCACGGCACCGGATGGGCGGGCCCGCCACCGGCAAGGTCCTCACCCTCGTCGTCCTGACCGAGGAGGCGTCCCAGTACGACGCCGTGCGCGCCTCGACCGAGGCCGCACGTGAGCATCCCTGCCGGATCATCGTCGTCATCGCCCGCAGCCCGGGCGGGGAGTCCCGGCTGGACGCGGAGGTCCGGGTCGGCGAGACCGGTCCCGGCGAGACCGTGGTGCTGCGGCTGTACGGCCAGCTGATCGAGCACGCCGACTCGGTCGTCCTGCCCCTGCTGGTGCCCGACACGCCCGTCGTGGCCTGGTGGCCGGGCATCGCCCCGGACAGGCCCGCCGAGGAGCCGCTCGGCGCGCTGGCCCAGCGCCGCGTCACCGACGCGAAGGGCGGCAGCGACCCTCTCGGCACCCTCAACCGGCTGGCCGAGGCGTACGTACCGGGTGACACCGACTTCGCCTGGACCCGCATCACCGGATGGCGCACGCTGCTGGCCGCGACCCTCGACCAGCCGCACGACGACATCACGGGCGCCTGCGTCGAGGCCGACCCGAAGAACCCGAGCGCCGCGCTGCTCGCCGCGTGGCTGTCGGTGCGCCTCGCGGTGCCGTGCACGGTGGCCGAGTCGCACGGGCCGGGCATCACCGGCGTCCGCCTCACCACGACGGCCGGCGACATCGCCATCACGCGGCCCGACGGCCGCGTGGCGACGCTGTCGCGTCCCGAGCAGCCGGACCGCCAGGTCGCGCTGCACCGCCGGCCGACGTCCGAGCTGCTGGCGGAGGAGCTGCGCCGCCTCGACCCGGATGAGGTCTACCGCGACGCCGTCCTGCGGTACGCCAAGGGTCTCGGTGAGCCCGCCGAGGCGAAGGAGGCCGGTGCCGAGGCCAAGGAGGCCGGCGGCGAGGCCAAGGAGGCCGGCGGCGAGGCCAAGGAGGCCGGCGGCGAGGCCGAGCAGACGCCCGAGGCCGCGGCCGCGCCGGCCAAGGCCCCGCGCGGCGGCAGGGGCAAGAAGTCGTGACCGCCCCGTCCGTACTCGTCCACCGCGATCAGCCGCTGCTGGCCAAGGCCGTCGCCGCCCGCCTGGTGACCCGTCTGGTCGACGCCCAGGCGGCCACCGGAGGGGCGCACGTCGTCCTCACCGGCGGCGGCGTCGGCACCGCCGTGCTGGAGGAGCTGGCGGCGGCCCCGGCGCGGGACGCGGTCGACTGGGGTCGCCTGGACGTGTGGTGGGGCGACGAGCGCTACCTCCCGTCCGGGCACGAGGAGCGCAACGAGACGGGCGCCCGCGCGGCCCTGCTCGACCACGTCGACATCGATCCGAAGCGGATCCACCCCATGCCCTCTTCGGACTCGGGCCTGAGCCCGGAGGACGCGGCGGAGCAGTACGCCGCCGAGCTCCGGGCCGCGACCCGGCCGGAGGACCACGGGGTGGTCCCGTCGTTCGACGTGCTGATGCTCGGCCTGGGCCCGGACTCTCACGTGGCCTCGCTGTTCCCCGGCATGCCGGCGCTGTACGAGGAGGAGCGCCCGGTCGTCGCCGTGCACGGCGCGCCCAAGCCGCCACCGACCCGCATCAGCCTGACCATGCCCGCGCTCCGTACGGCGCGTGAGGTCTGGATCATCGCGGCGGGCGAGTCGAAGGCTCGCGCGGTGCACCTCGCGCTGTCCGACGCGGGCCCCGTCCAGGTCCCCGGTGCGGGCGCTCGCGGGCGGCAGCGCACGCTGTTCCTGCTCGACCGGGCGGCCGCGGGCCAGCTGCCGCCCGGGATGGACCGGATCGCCTCGCCCTGAGGCAGGAGTCGCATCGAGGGGTCCTCATCCGGTCTCAGCCGCCGGTTGAGGACCCCTCGGGCGCTCTGCGCAGCAGGGTGAGCATCCGCCAGGCATCGGGAGAGTCCAGCGGCACGCCCGGGTCGAAGTCGCCGAACTGCGCCTCGACGGTCAGTCCCCCGGCGAGGCGGAGGGCGGCGTCCAGCTCGGTCGCCGTCCAGAACCGGTAGGGCACCACGCCCTGGATCACATCGCCGCCGTCGATCGCGATCGTCACGTGGTCGTGGACGATCTGCGTGATCGGATCCAGCTGATCCGACGGCTCGCCCCACCGGACGCGGGCGCTGACGCCGTCCTTCTCCACCGCCCACGCCGCGGAGACGCGGGGCGTCTCGCTGAGCCGGTCGGCCGGATGGCTCATCTCGATCACCGCCAGCCCGTCGTCGGCGAGGTGCGCGGCGACGCACCGCAGGTAGGCGACGAGGGCGTCCAGCGTCATCAGGTGCGCCGTGGAGTCGAGCATGGTGATGACGAGGTCGAAGCGGCGTCCCAGCGAGAAGTCGGTCATGTCGCCCTCGACGACCTCCAGCGGCAGCCCGCTCCCCCGCTCCCGGGCGTAGGCGCACATCGCCGGGCTGAGGTCGAGGGCGGTCGCCGCCACCCCTCGGCGGGCGAACTCCCGTGCGTGCTCGGCCGGACCCGCGGCCAGTTCGAGGACGTCGTGCGCGTCACCGGCCCAGCGCCGCAGCACGTCCACTTCGGCGCGCACGTCGCGGAAGGAGCAGGCCAGCTCGTACGCCCATGGATGGTCGTAGATCACAGTTCCCATGCTCCCAGACCCACGGGGTGGCGCGGTTTGACCGGCCCCCGTGGCACCGGCAGGCTCGTCGGCGATGGAACTCCCCGAGCACGCGACGACGGACGACGCCCTGGCCGAGGCGGCCGGGATCGGGCCGTACTTCGCCGTCGACACCGACCCCGGCATCGCCGACCATCCGCTGTGGCGGCCGCTGACCGCGCTGTACGGTCCCGCCCTGCCCGCGCCCTACGGTCCCGCGCTGCCCGATCAGATCGCGAACGTGCGCGTGCGCCTGGGCACGACCGAGGAACGGGTGGCGGCGTCCCTGTTCTTCCAGGGCGTCGCGGGCCGCCTGTGGTCCCCGGCGCTGGCGACCGCCGTCCTCCACGGTCGCGTTCCGGGGCTCGATCCGGCCGGGACCTACTGGCGCGCCGCCTCCCCCGGCCCGGTCGTGCTCGCGGCGCCGGGCGCACCGGCCCTCCCCGGAGACGCGGCCGCCCTGCGACGCGTCATCGTGGACGGCCACCTGGTCCCGCTGGTCCGCGCCGTCCGCGCGGTGACGCCGGTCGCGGAGGGCCTGTTGTGGGGCAATGCCGCATCCGCCCTCGTCGGCGCGCTGACCGTCCTGACCATGGCCCGCCCGGGAAGTTCCGCCGCGGCGTCCCGCCTGGTCGGGGAACTGCTGGCGACGCCGCCGCTCAGGGCGGCCGGCGACCTCGGCCCGTACGGCTTCCGCCGCCGGAGCTGCTGCCTGTACTACCGCGTCCCCGGCGGCGGCAAATGCGCCGACTGCGCCCTCCTGTAGAAAACCGGCCATCCCCACCCGTCCCCGACCGCCGCCCACCTGTGTCGCACGCCTGTCGACGGCCACTGTGACGCCGCCTGTGACGTCTCAAGACCGGCGAATCGGTCACCCGCCCGGCAACGTCGACGCCGAGCAGGCCACAACGACGGCACGGCGCGTCGGCGATCAGTGATTCCGCAGTCGGCGGACGACGCGGCCTCACCTGCGGAACGGGACAATATGGCCATGACGGACGAAAACCGGCCGACGCTCGGCGTCGGCATGATCGGCCACGCCTTCATGGGGCGGGCCCACTCGCACGCGTGGCGGAGTGTCACGGCCTTCTTCGACCTGCCGTGCGCCCCGGTGATGGTCGCGCTCGCGGGCCGCTCCCGCGACCGGGCCGTCGCGGCCGCCGACCGGCTCGGCTGGCAGTCGGCGGAGACCGACTGGCGCGAGCTGATCCGCCGCGACGACGTGGACATCATCGACATCTGCACGCCGGGCGACACCCACGCCGAGATCGCCATCGCGGCCCTCGACGCCGGCAAGCACGTGCTCTGCGAGAAGCCGCTCGCCAACACGGTCGAGGAGGCCGTGGCGATGGCCGAGGCCGCCGAGCGCGCCCGGGCGAACGGCGTGCGCTCGATGGTGGGCTTCAGCTACCGGCGCGTGCCCGCGCTCACCCTCGCCCGCAAGCTCGTCGCGGACGGCCGGCTGGGCACGATCCGGCACGTCCGTGCGCAGTACCTGCAGGACTGGATCGTCGATCCCGAGTTCCCGCTCGTCTGGCGGCTCGACAAGGACAAGGCCGGCTCGGGCGCGCTCGGCGACATCGGCGCGCACATCATCGACGCCGCCCAGTTCGTCACCGGGGAGCGGATCCTCGGCGTCTCCGCCCTGATGGAGACCTTCGTCAAGGAACGCCCGCAGGCGGACGGGTCCGCCGGGCTCGGCGCCGCCCCGGCCGGCGATTCCGCACGCGGCCGGGTCACCGTCGATGACGCGGCTCTCTTCATCGGCCGCATGTCGGGCGGCGCGCTCGCGTCGTTCGAGGCCACCCGCTTCGCGAACGGGCGGAGGAACGCGCTCCGCCTGGAGATCAACGGATCGGCGGGCAGCCTGGCGTTCGACCTCGAGTCGATGAACGAACTGTACTTCTACGACGGCACCGAGGACTCCGAGACCGCCGGGTTCCGGCGGATCCTGGTCACCGAGCCCGTGCACCCGTACGCCGGCGCCTGGTGGCCGACCGGGCACCTGCTGGGGTACGAGCACACGTTCACGCATGAGGTGAAGGACCTCCTGGAGGCGATCGGCACGCGGACCGACCCGTCACCGTCCTTCGCCGACGGCCTGCAGGTCCAGGAGGTCCTCGAGGCGGTCGTGCGCAGCGCCGGCCGGAACGGGACCTGGACGGCCGTAGGCGACTCCGGCGGCACGCCCGGGAGCTGACCCGCCACGGACGCGGAGAGGGCGTCTACGGCCGTGCCACGACGCTGTGGACCAGGCCGTAGGCGACCGCCTCGTCGGCGGTGAGGAGGCGGTCCTCGCGCGCGTCCGCACGGATCTCGTCGGCCTCGCGGCCCGTCGTCTCGGCGAGCCGGAGGTAGAAGGCGTCGACGAGGTGCCGGTGCTCCTCCTCCCGCGCCGCGAGGTCCGTGGCGCCGCCGACCGCGAGGCCCGCTCTGGGCTCGGCCAGTCGCAGCACCGCGTGGGGCGTCATCTCGCGCCGTCGCGCGGCGGTGAGCACGGCGAGCGGTGGCCCGCCGACCTGGCCGATGACGAGGACGTGGACCGGGCAGGTGACCGCGTTCACGGTGTCCGCTGCGGCGAACGCCGCCTCGAGATCCCCGTCCGGGGTCTGCAGGTGCAGCCGGACCGGCTCCTCCCCCGCGGCGTCGAGCGTAACGAGCCTCGCGCACAGCTCCGAGGCGCGCGTACCGTCCAGATGGCCGGTGGCCAGGATGATCCGGTGCTCCAGCAGCCGGTCGCCGAGCGGGTCGGCCTCGCCTGACGGGAACGACCCGCCCGGCGGAAGGGACGGCATCGTCATCGGGCACCTCCTCCACGGGCTCCCTACGACGATAGCCGCCGCGTCACCGTACCGACCGGACCCGCACCGGTCGCGGGTCGTCCGTACGGCCGGGGCCGAGGGCGATCCGCGCTTCGAGCAGCCGCGGGTCGTCGGACGCGCGGAACCGCCCGCCGAGGCCGCCGAGCAGGGCGCGCACCCGGGTGTTGTCCGCGAGCATCGTGGCGCGGACCTCGGCCAGCCCCTGCTCGTGCGCCACGGCGACCAGGTGACGCGCCAGGGCCGCCCCGATGCCCCTGCCCTGCCAGCCGTCCTCGACGAGGAACGCCAGTTCGCCGACTCCGGGGTCCAGCGTGTACATCAGGTGGGCGAGCGCGAGGATCGATCCGTCGGGGCCCTCCGCGGCCGTGGTGAGGCCGTGCGCCCGGTCGCAGAAGACCCGCAGGAGCCGCTCCGGGGTGTCCGGCCGCGCGCTGAAATAGCGCCGCCGGCGGCTCTCGAGCGAACACCGGGCGTGCAGGTCCCGTACCGCCTCCGCGTCGAGCGGCGTCAGCGGCCGTACGGTGATCTCGGTGCCGTCTCCGAGGAGCAGCCGCTGCCGGGTCGGCGCCGGGCCGTGGGACGGGAGCAGCGAGCGGACCAGCGCGTTGGCCCGGGCGATCTCGGTGAGCGTGAACGGCAGGCCCTCGCGGTGCAGGAGGACTCCGTGGAGGTGCCCCGCGGAGACGACGACCGTCGTCGGGTCCGGGTGGTCGTCGAGGGCGGCGGGGCCTGCCACCCATTCGGCACCGTCGGCGCGGAGCAGTTCGGCGAGGATCTCCGGCAGGGCACGCGGGTTCGACCGCAGGCGGACGGCCAGGGACAGGGCGCGGCTCGGCTCGTCGATCAGTTCCTGCGGGGCCGCCGGAACGACGCTGGTCCGGCGGCCCGACGCGACCGAGACGGCCGCGGTGAGCGCCTCCGCGGTGACTCCGGTGGGCACGTCCACAACGAACTCGTCCACCACGCCGTCCGCGTCGACCTGGACGGACAGGTCGAGGATGTTCGCGCCCCGGGCCGCCAGGGCGGCGGTCAGGACGGCGAGCCGGCCCGGCCGGTCGTCGATCTCGGTGCGTACGCGGAGCAGCGGCATGTCATCCCCTTCGGCGACTGAACGTGGGAAGCCTCCCGCATCACTGTTACGGGGTCGCTACATGGCCGTTTCCGCCGGATCAGCACTTCCGGCGACAAAAGGGAAGGATCCGGCATCCTCTCGGCTGCCGGATCCTCCTCAGAGAGTGCTCGGTCAGGGCGTCGCGGCCCAGCCGGGCATCGGGAAGCCCGCGAGCAGTTCGCGGATCTCCCCGGCGATCTTGTCGAGGGTGGCCTCGTCGTCCGCCGCCGTGATCGCCTGGTCGATCGACGCCGCGACGAACGCCATGTGCTCCTCGGTGAGGCCGCGGGTCGTGATCGCGGCGGTGCCGAGGCGGATGCCCGACGGGCTCCACGGCTTGCGCGGGTCGAAGGGCACCGTGTTGAAGTTCAGTTCGATGCCCGCGCGGTCGAGCGCCTTGGCCGCCGGCTTGCCGGCGATGTCCTTATTGGTCAGGTCGATGAGGATCAGGTGGTTGTCGGTGCCGCCGGAGACCAGGTCGAACCCGCGCGCGGTCAGCGCGGCGGCCAGCGCCCGGGCGTTCGCCACGATCTGGCGGGCGTACGTCTTGAAGTCCTCCTGCGCGGCCTCTTTCAGCGCGACCGCGATCGCGGCGGTCGTGTGGTTGTGCGGGCCGCCCTGCAGGCCGGGGAAGATCGCCTTGTCGATCGCGGTGGCGTACTCCTCGGTCGTCAAGATCATGGCGCCGCGCGGGCCGCGGAGGGTCTTGTGCGTCGTCGTGGTGATGACGTCGGCGTGTCCGACCGGCGACGGATGCGCGCCGCCCGCGACGAGCCCGGCGATGTGCGCGATGTCCGCGGCGAGAACGGCGCCGACCTCGCGGGCGATCTCGGCGAACGCCGGGAAGTCGATCGTCCTCGGGATCGCGGTGCCGCCGCAGAAGATGAGCTTCGGGCGTTCGGCACGGGCGAGGTCGCGCACCTTGTCCATGTCGACCCGGCCGGTCTCGCGGTCCACGCCGTAGTGCACCGGCCGCAGCCACTTGCCGGTGATCGACACGGGCGACCCGTGGGTGAGGTGGCCGCCGTGGGCGAGCTCCAGTGACAGGAAGGTGTCCCCCGGATTCAGGAACGCCAGGTGGACGGCAAGGTTGGCGGGCGAGCCGGAGTACGGCTGCACGTTGGCGTGGTCGGCGCCGAACAGCGCGCGCGCTCGTGCCTTGGCCAGCTCCTCGACGGGGTCGACGACCTGCTGGCCCTCGTAGTAGCGCTTGCCGGGATAGCCCTCGGAGTACTTGTTGGTCAGGACGGAGCCGGTCGCCTCCAGCACGGCGGGCGAGACGTAGTTCTCCGAGGCGATGAGGCGGACCTTGTCGTGCTGCCGGCGGGCCTCGGCCTCGATCAGGCCGGCCAGGTCGGGATCGGCGGCGGAGAGATGGGACAGCGGTGGCTGGTGCACGGGGCCTCCAGTACGGGCTCGGCTCCCAGCACCCAGGCGCGCGGTGCCAGATCTCTTCGCTCCCCGGTGGTGAACTCCACCTCATGCGCCAGTCGCGTTCCCCATCCTAACGGACCGCCCCGCCGTCGATCGGGATTCCACGCGGGACACGAGCGGCCGGAACCGGGATCCACCACGGACGCGACCGGCCCGAATCGGAACTCACCACGCGACGCGATCGGCCGGGACGAGATCTCCGTCGGGGACGCGGTCGGAGGGACGCGGCCGGCCGGAACGGGGATCTCCGTCGGGACGTGATCGGCCCGGTGCCCGCCGAGGCGGGCACCGGGCCGATCACCGCTGCGATACGCGGAGCTAGTTACGAGCGCGCTGCATCGCCGCCTGGATGGCGGCGCGCTCGGCGCGCAGCTTGGCCAGCGCCTCCTCGAGGATGGCCTCGCCATCGGCGTCGCTACGCCGCTCCTTCACGTAGGCGAGATGCGTCTTGTAGGGCTCGTTGCGCGGCGGTGCCGGCGGGTTCTCAGGGTCCTTACCGGCGGGGAATCCGCACCGGGGGCAGTCCCACTGGTCGGGCACCGCGACGTCGGTCGCGAAACTCGGCCGGGACTCGTGCCGGTTCGCGCAGTAGAAGCTCACCCAGACGCGCGGGGCCGCCTCACCACGCTCGGCCTCTCCCATCGGGCCAGCACCGACACGGCTGCCCCGAATAGCGTTGCCACTACCCACGGACTACTCCTCGCTTCCTTTGGCCGCCGCGACGCGGGGCGCGGCGGCCGTCAACACACTGCGGGTCTTGCCGGACTCAGCCGTGGTGGCCGTGCTTGAGCAGCAGACCCAGCGCGATGATCGACGCGAACCAGATCACGCCCGTGCCGATCGTGAACCGGTCGAGGTTCCGCTCGACCACGGACGACCCGCCGAGCGACGAGCTGATGCCGCCGCCGAACAGGTCCGACAGGCCACCACCCTTCCCCTTGTGCAGGAGGACGAGCAGCACCATCAGCGCGCTCGTCAGGATGAGCACGATGGAGATTGTGATGATCACAGCAGTTCAGCGCTTTCGTGATTCACCCCGCTGCTCGCGGGGAATGTTCGCGTATTCAGGTCATCCGCTACCGAGGGTACGACGTTCCACCGCGTGGTTCAGCAGAAACGCGCAGTCTGTTGCGCAAGATCACACCGGCAGCTCGCGATACCTGCAGATCTTGACGAACTCCCCGGCGTCCAGGCTCGCTCCGCCGACGAGTGCTCCGTCGATGTCCGGCTTCGCCATGATGCCGGCGATGTTGTCGCCCTTGACGGAGCCCCCGTAGAGAACGCGGACCTGATCGGCGAGGTCTCCACTGTACAGCTCGGCCAGCCGCGTGCGGATCGCGCCGCAGACCTCCTGCGCGTCTTCAGGGGTCGCGACCTCGCCGGTGCCGATCGCCCACACCGGCTCGTACGCGATGACGACGCGCTGCGCCTGGTCGGCCGGGACCTTCTGCAGACCGCCCTCGACCTGGGCGAGCGTGTGGGACAGGTGCTCCCCGGCCTTACGGACCTCCAGGCCCTCGCCGACGCACAGGATCGGCGTCAGGTCGTCCTTGAGGGCCGCCTTCACCTTCGCGTTGACGAGCGTGTCGTCCTCGTTGTGGTACTGGCGGCGCTCTGAGTGCCCGGCCAGGACGTAGGTGCAGCCGAGCTTGGCGAGCATCGCGCCGGAGATCTCGCCGGTGTAGGCGCCCTTCTCATGCGGCGAGATGTCCTGCGCGCCGTACACGAGCTTGAGCTTGTCGGCGTCCACCAGCATCTGGATGCTGCGAATGAAGGTGAACGGCGGCAGCATCGCGACGTCGACCGCCTCGTAGTCGGCGTCCTTGAGGCCGAAGGCGACCTTCTGGACGTGGGCGATGCCCTCGAAGTGCGTGAGGTTCATCTTCCAGTTGCCGGCGATGAGCGGCCTGCGCTGCTGCGGAGCGGTCTTCGAGGCCACGGTCAGTCCTCCAGGGCGGACAGGCCGGGCAGCGTCTTGCCCTCGAGGTACTCGAGGCTCGCGCCGCCACCGGTCGAGATGTGGGAGAAGCCGTCCTCGGGGAGGCCGAGCTTGCGCACGGCCGCGGCCGAGTCGCCGCCGCCGACCACGGTGAACGCGTCCGAGGCGATGAGGGCCTCGGCGACCGCGCGGGTGCCGCCGGCGAAGGCGTCGAACTCGAACACGCCCATCGGGCCGTTCCAGAAGACGGTGGCCGCGTCGGCCAGCTTGCTCGCGAACAGCTCGCGGGTGCGCGGGCCGATGTCCAGGCCCTCGCGGTCGGCCGGGATCGCGGTGGCCGCGACGGCCTCGTGCGGCGCGTCGGGGCCGAACTCGGTGGCCGCCAGCACGTCGACCGGCAGCACCAGGTCGACGTCGCGCTTGGCCGCCTCCTCGATGAAGCCGCGGACCTGGTCGAGCTGGTCCTCCTGCAGCAGCGACTTGCCGACCTCGTGACCCTGGGCCTTGAGGAAGGTGTACGCCATGCCGCCGCCGACGATGAGGCGGTCGACCTTGCCGAGGAGGTTGGCGATGACGCCGAGCTTGTCGGAGACCTTCGCGCCGCCCAGGACGACGACGTACGGCCGGGTGGGCTCGCCGGTGAGGCGGCGCAGCACGTCGACCTCGGCGGCGATGAGGCCGCCGGCGGCGTGCGGGAGCCGCTGCGGCACGTCGTAGACGCTGGCGTGCTTGCGGTGCACGGCGCCGAAGCCGTCGCCCACGTACAGCTCGGCGAGGGCGGCCAGGCGGTCGGCGAACTCGCCGCGCTCCGCGTCGTCCTTGCTGGTCTCGCCGGCCTCGAAGCGGAGGTTCTCCAGGAGGGCGACCTCGCCGTCCTGGAGCGCGTCGGCGGTGGCCCGCGCGCTGTCGCCGACGGTGTCGGTGGCGAAGCGGACCTCGCGGCCCAGCAGCTCGCCCAGCCGCTCGGCGACGGGGGCGAGGGAGAACTCCGGCTTCACCTGGCCCTTGGGGCGGCCGAGGTGGGCGCAGACGATGACGCGCGCGCCCTTGTCGGCGAGCCTGTTGATGGTCGGGACGCTGGCACGGATCCGGCCGTCGTCCCCGATCACGCCGTCCTGCAGCGGAACGTTGAGGTCCGAGCGGACCAGCACCCGCTTGCCGCGCACGTCGCCGAGATCGTCGATCGTGGACATGCTCATTGATCGCACTCCTGGTCGTGTCGGAACGAGCGCAGCAGGTCCGGGACCTGCTGCGCTCGTTCGTGGGTTCGCCGTCACCGGGCCGGGCGGCGGTTCACGGCCTCGTGTTCCCGTTCAGGGCCCGTCGCTCGTGCGCCGCCCGCCGCTCGGCTCAGAGGCGGGAGCCCACCAGCTTGGTGATGTCGACGAGGCGGTTGGAGTAGCCCCACTCGTTGTCGTACCAGCCGACGACCTTGACCTGGTCGCCGATCACCTTGGTGAGCCCGGAGTCGAAGATGCACGACGCCGGGTCGGTGACGATGTCGCTGGAGACGATCGGGTCCTCGGTGTAGGTGAGGATCCCGCGCAGCGGGCCCTCGGCCGCCTCGCGCAGCGCCGCGTTGACCTCCTCGACGCTGGTCTCACGGCTCACCGTGACGGTCAGGTCCGTGGCCGAGCCGGTCGGCACGGGCACGCGCAGCGCGTAGCCGTCCAGCTTGCCCTTGAGCGACGGCAGCACGAGGCCGATGGCCTTCGCGGCGCCGGTGCTGGTCGGGACGATGTTCAGGGCGGCGGCGCGGGCGCGGCGCAGGTCCTTGTGCGGGCCGTCCTGGAGGTTCTGGTCCTGGGTGTAGGCGTGGATCGTGGTCATCAGGCCGCGCTCGATGCCGAACGTGTCGTTGATGACCTTGGCCATCGGGCCCAGGCAGTTGGTGGTGCAGGACGCGTTCGAGATGACCGTGTGCAGCTCGGGGTCGTAGGCGTCGTCGTTCACGCCCATCACGATCGTGACGTCCTCGTTCTTGGCCGGCGCGGAGATGATGACCTTCTTCGCGCCGTTCTCGACGTGGACCTTCGCCTTGTTGGCGTCGGTGAACAGGCCGGTCGACTCGATGACGATGTCGACGCCCAGGTCGCCCCAGGGCAGCTTGGCCGGGTCACGCTCGGCGAAGGCCTTGATGGACTTGCCGCCCACGGTGATCTCGTCCGCGCCGGCCTTCACCTCTTCGGGCAGCCGGCCCAGGATGCTGTCGTACTTGAGCAGGTGGGCGAGCGTGGCGTTGTCGGTGAGGTCGTTGACCGCCACGATCTCGACATCGCCACCGGCGGCGTTCAGCGCTCGCCAGAAGTTGCGGCCGATGCGGCCGAAGCCGTTAACGCCAACCCGGATGGTCACGGCACCGATCTCCTCATGCTTCGCGCCCCCGGAGGCGCCCGGGGGCCTGTGAACTTGACGTGTGCTCTCGTGGTCGACCCTACCGAACCCGTCGTGATGTGACTGTAACCACCGGGCCGGAACGACCGGTCCGCCGCCCTGCCGGGAGCCAACATCCGAATGGCGGACGGCGGACCATCGCCAGGGTAATTGGTCTAGACCTAATGGTCTAGACCAAATCGATCCAGAACACGGCTTTCGTCCGTAAGTGATCCCGGTCACGTCGGCCCCTCGGCCCGTCGGCCGCCGGGGTGCGCGACCCGTCCTCCCGGGACACGCCCGTGAGCCGTTCCTCCGAACCTCCCTCGGCTACCCCACGGGCGCGGCGGCCGCGAGCCGGCCGGCACGGGCGTCGAGATGGCGCTTCTCCGGCACGCTCGTCGCATATCGGGCGGCGGTCCGGTACGCCTCCAGCGACTCCCCCCGCCGGCCGGCCATCTCCAGCAGGTGGGCCCGTACGGAGTGGAGCCGGTGGTGCCGCGCCATGCGGTCGTCGGCCGCCAGGCCGGCGACCACGTCCAGGCCGCGCGCCGGGCCGTGGACCATGGCGACGGCGACCGCCCGGCCCAGGGTGACCATCGGGCCCGCCTCGACGCGCTCCAGGAGCTCGTACAGCGCGAGGACCTGCGGCCAGTCGGTGTCCTCGGCCCGCTCGGCCTCGTCGTGGACGGCGGCGATCGCCGCCTGGATCTGGTACGGCCCGAGCGCGCGCGTGCGCGCCAGCGTCGCGGTGACGAGGGCGACGCCTTCGGCGATGAGGGCCCGGTCCCACCGGTCGCGGTCCTGCTCGGGCAGCGGGACCAGCGAGCCGTCCGGCCGGGTGCGGGCGTCGCGGCGCGCCTCGGTCAGGAGCATGAGGGCCAGGAGCCCGGCGACCTCGCCGTCCTCCGGCAGCAGCCGGTGCAGCAGGCGGGTCAGGCGCAGGGCGTCGGCCGTCAGGTCGTGGCGCTGGAGTTCGAAGCCGGCGCTGACGGTGTAGCCCTCGTTGAACATCAGGTACAGCACGTGCAGCACCGCACGGAGACGCTCAGGGCGTTCCTCCGGCGACGGCGGCTCGAACCTCGCCCCGGCCTTCCGGATGGTCTGCTTGGCCCGGCTGATGCGCTGCGCCATGGTCGCCTCGGGCACAAGGAAGGCGCGGGCGATCTCCGCGGTGCCGAGGCCGCCGACCGCCCGCAGCGTCAGCGCGATCTGCGTGGCCGGCGACAGCGACGGGTGGCAGCACAGGAACAGCAGCGTCAGGCCGTCGTCGTGCTCGCCGGGAGCCCGGTGGTCGGCGGCGGCCGCCACCAGCAGGGAGGGCGGGGTGGCGAGGAGGTCGGCGTCCTCCCGCCGCCGGCGCGCCGCGTCGCTGCGGACCCCATCGGTGAAGCGCCGCGTCGCGACGGTGACCAGCCAGCCGTACGGGTTGCCGGGAACGCCCTCGGCGGGCCACTGGGCGGCCGCGGCGAGCAGTGCCTCCTGGACGGCGTCCTCGCAGGCGTCGAAGCGGCCGTAGCGGCGCATGAGGGCCCCGAGGACCTGCGGCGCCAGGCGGCGCAGCAGGTCCCCGAGCGGTTCGCCCGGCGGCGGCCCGGCCGAGGTCACAGAGTGTTCCCGGCGGCCTCGTGCAGGATCGGCCAGACCTCGACCGCGTGCGTCGAGGCGAAGGGCAGCTCGGCGGCGATCTCCAGCGCCCGCTCCTCACCCTCCACGTCGATCAGGTACCAGCTGGCCAGGTACTCCTTGGTCTCCAGGTAGGGGCCGTCCGTGACCGCCGGGACCCCGTTGCGTACCCGCACGACCTTCGCCTGGGCGGCGTCCGCGGTCCCGTACGCGCCCAGCAGCTCCCCCGTCTCGGCGAACCTCCGGTTGAACGCGTCCTGCGCCGCGACGGCCTTCTCGAAGTCCTCCGCGGAGAACGACTCCCACAGCTCCTGATTGCCGTAGATCAGGATCATGTACTTCACGCTCGGCACCCTTCGCTCCGGCGCCCCTGGCTCGGGCGCCTCTCGCCAGGTGGTCGGAGCCGCCGGGTGGCCCTCGACATCCTCCGCCGAGATTTCTACACCGGATCCGGCACGCAGATCATGGGATCGGCACATCATGGGATCGGCGGGTCGGGGAGCCGGCGGGACCCGGGGATCCGGGCGCGAACGGAACCCCAGGATCAGGGCGCGAGCATGTCCGCGGTGACGTTCGCCTCGGTGCCGGCGATGCCCTGGTCTATCGCGCGCTTGTCGGCCATGGCCAGCAGGCGCCGGATCCGGCCGGCGATGGCGTCCTTGGTCAGCGGCGGGTCGGCGAGCTGGCCGAGCTCCTCCAGAGACGCCTGCTTGTGCTCCAGCCGGAGCCGGCCGGCGGCCACGAGGTGCTCGGGCGCGTCGTCGGCGAGGATCTCCAGGGCGCGCGCGACCCGTGCCCCGGCCGCGACCGCCGCCCGCGCGGAGCGGCGGAGGTTCGCGTCGTCGAAGTTGGCCAGACGGTTCGCGGTGGCGCGGACCTCCCGGCGCATCCGGCGCTCCTCCCAGGCGAGCACCGAGTCGTGCGCGCCGAGCCGGGTCAGCAGCGCCGAGATCGCGTCGCCGTCGCGGACGACGACGCGGTCCACGCCGCGCACCTCGCGCGCCTTGGCGTGGATCCTCAGCCGCCGTGCCGCGCCGACCAGGGCCAGGGCGGCCTCCGGGCCGGGGCAGGTCACCTCCAGGGACATCGACCGGCCGGGCTCGGTCAGCGAGCCGTGCGCCAGGAACGCCCCCCGCCACGCCGACTCGGCGTCGCAGGCGCCGCCGGCCACGACGTGCCGGGGCAGGCCGCGGACCGGGCGGCCATTGTTGTCGATCAGGCCGGTCTGCCGGGCCAGGGACTCACCGTCGCGGAACACCCGGACGACGTACCGGTTGCCCTTGCGAAGCCCGCTCGGCGCCAGCACCACCACGTCGGAGCTGTGCCCGAAGACCTCCGCGAGGTCCTTGCGCAGACGTCGCGCCGCGGCTCCGGTGTCGAGCTCCGCCTCGATCACGATGCGCCCGCTGACAATGTGCAGTCCTCCGGCGAAGCGCAGCAGCGTCGACACCTCGGACTTGCGGCAGCACGGCTTCATGACGGACAGCCTGCTCAGCTCGTCCTTCACCACGCCGGTCATCGCCATGGATGTGATCCTCCCCCTGTAGCCAACATCCCGTCAGGGCAGTCTCGCCGAATCTTGCCGGGGACAGTGGCCGCTGACAAAGATCTGTGCGAACGCTTGGGCCAACCGTGCCGGATCATGTCGTGGAGATCCATCTCCGGCCGCGACGTCGGCCAGCACGAGCGTCCCCCCGAGGGTACGCGCCGCCTTCTCGACGACATCGCGCTCCTCTACGACATTCCGGTCGGCGAGGACGATGTCGACCCTCAGGTCGGGGGCGTGGGCGCGCAGCACCTCCAGGTGCCGCTGCGGCGAGAAGTCATCGGTCTCGCCGGGCTGGGGTTCGAGATTGAGCGCGACGATCCGCCGGGCCGGCGTGCGCAGGAGCGCCTGGGCCAGCTCGGGGACCTTCAGGTGGGGCAGCACGCTGGTGAACCAGGAGCCGGGTCCGAAGACGACCCAGTCGGCCTCCTCGATGGCGCGCAGGGCGTCGGGGGACGCGGGCGGGTCCGGCGGGACCAGCGAGACGCTCAGGACCTGCCCGGCGGTCTTGGCACAGGCCACCTGGCCGCGTACGTGAGTGATCTCCTGCGGCCGCTCCGGGTCGGCGCCACGGACCTCCGCCACGATGTCGAGCGGCACGGACGCCATGGGCAGCACCCGGCCCTGCGCGCCCAGCAGCCGTCCCATCCAGTCCAGGCCGGCGACCGGGTCGTCGAGCAGTTCCCACAGCGCCACCATGAGCAGGTTGCCCACGGCGTGCCCGTGCAGCTCGCCCTCGCTGCGGAAGCGGTGCTGGACCACCTCGCTCCAGGTGCGCCCCCAGTCGTCGTCGCGGCACAGCGCGGCCAGCGCCATGCGCAGGTCACCGGGCGGCAGGACGCCGAGCTCCCGGCGCAGCCGGCCGCTGGAGCCGCCGTCGTCGGCGACGGTCACGACGGCCGTGAGCCGGTCGGTGACCCGGCGCAGCGCGGACAGTGAGGCGAACAATCCGTGCCCTCCGCCGAGGGCGACGACCTTGGGGGAAGCCACCTGTCGTTATTCCCGTCCCAGATCCCGGTGGACGACTCTCACCTCGAGCCCTTCATCGCCGAGCCGGGCGCCGAACTGCTCGGCCATCGCGACACTGCGGTGCTTGCCGCCGGTGCAGCCGACGGCGAGCGTGACGTAGTGCTTGCCCTCGCGTTCGTACCCCTCCGCGAGCAGCCGCAGCACCTCGGTGTAGGCGTCGAGGAACTCCTTGGCCCCCGGCCGGGACAGGACGTAGTCGCGCACTGCCGGGTCCCGGCCGTTCTGCGGGCGCAGCTCGGGGATCCAGTGCGGGTTCGGCAGGAACCTGCAGTCCACCACCAGGTCCGCGTCGACGGGCAGGCCGTACTTGTAGCCGAAGGAGACGACGGTCGCGCGCAGGCTCGACTCCCCCGCCTCGCCCCCGAAGAACTCGACGATCTTGGCGCGCAGCTCGTGGACGTTCAGCGCGCTGGAGTCGAGGACGAGATCCGCCTCGGCGCGGACGTCGCGCAGCAACTCGCGCTCGCGGGCGATGCCGTCGACGATCCGGCCGTCGCCCTGCAGCGGGTGCGGCCGGCGTACGCTCTCGAAGCGGCGGACGAGGACGTCGTCGGACGCCTCCAGGAACACCACCCGTGGGTGCGCGCCGCGCGCCTCCAGGTCGTCGAACGCCGACTGCAGGTCGGTCGTGAAGGCCCGGCTGCGCACGTCGACGACGACCGCGATGCGCGGGACCGCCCCCTGGCCGCGCTCGGCGAGATCGGCCATCGTGGCCAGCAGGCCCGGCGGCAGGTTGTCGACGACGAACCAGTCCAGGTCCTCCAGCGACTTGGCGGCGGTGCTCCGCCCCGCCCCGGACATGCCGGTGATGATCACGATGTCGGGCACTTGAGGGCCGCCCGGCAGATTGGCCCCTGTCGTATGGTTCACGTCTCGTCTCCCCCGTCCTGCGCGCCGGTCGCCGCCCCGTCGTCGGCGTGCAACGCCGCGACGATGTTCTCAGCCGTACGGCGCCCGATGCCAGGAACCTCGGCGATCTGGTCGGGGCCGGCCTGCTTGAGCATCTTCACGGACCCGAAGTGCTTGATCAGAGCCTTGCGGCGGCCCGGCCCCAGGCCGGGGACGTCATCGAGCTCGCTGACCAGCATGCCCTTGCTCCGCTTGGTCCGGTGGTACCGGATGGCGAAGTCGTGCGCCTGGTCGCGGAGCCGCTGCACGAGGTACATCGCCTCGCTGTTGCGCGGCAGGATGACCGGGTCCTCCTCGCCGGGCAGCCAGAGCTCCTCCAGGCGCTTGGCGATGCCGCACACGTCCACGTCGTCGATGCCGAGCTCGTCGAGGGCCCGCTGAGCGGCCGCGACCTGCGGCGGGCCGCCGTCGACGACGACGAGGTTGGGCGGATAGGCGAACTTGCGGGGCCGGCCCGTCTCGGGGTCGATCGGCCCGCCGGCCTCCGGCTCGCCCAGGACGTCCAGCTCGCCGGTCTTCTCCGTCTCCTCCAGGTACCGCTTGAAGCGGCGGCGGATCACCTCGTGGATGGAGCGGACGTCGTCCTGGCCTTCGACCGTCTTGATGGAGAACCGCCGGTATTCGCTCTTGCGCGGCAGGCCGTCCTCGAAGACGACCATCGAGGCGACGACGTTGGTGCCCTGGAGGTTCGAGACGTCGTAGCACTCCATCCGCAGCGGCGCCTGGTCGAGCTCAAGTGCGTCCTGCAGCTCCTGCAGGCCCTTGCTGCGGGTCGTCAGGTCCGTCGCCCGGCGCGTCTTGTGCTGCTTGAACGCCTCGACGGCGTTGCGCTCGACGGTCTCCAGCAGCGTCTTCTTGTCGCCGCGCTGGGGCACCCGCAGGTCGACGCGGCCACCCCGGTGCTCGGCGAGCAGCTCGACGACCGCGTCGGTGTCGGGCGGCAGCGCGGGGACCAGGATCTCCCGTGGCACCGCCTCCGACGTGGCCTCGCCGTACATCTGCAGTACGAACTGCTCGACGAGCTCGCCGGTCGTGACATCCTCGACCTTGTCGACGACCCAGCCGCGCTGGCCCCGGATCCGCCCGCCGCGCACGTAGAAGACCTGGACCGCGGCCTCCAGCTCGTCGTCGGCGAAGGCGATGACGTCGCAGTCGGTCGTGTCGCCCAGCACCACCGACTGCTTCTCCAGCGCCCGCTGCAGGGCCCGGATGTCGTCGCGCAGGCGCGCGGCGCGCTCGTACTCCTGGCCGGCGGCGGCCGCCTTCATGTCCTTCTCGAGCGCCTTGATGAACCGGGCCGTGTCCCCCGCCATGAAGTCGCAGAAGTCCTCGGCGAGCTCCCGGTGGGCCGCCTCGGTGACCCGGCCGACGCAGGGCGCCGAGCACTTGCCGATGTCACCGAGCAGGCACGGCCGGTCCATCCGCCGCTGCCGCTGGAAGACCCCGGCCGAGCAGGTGCGCACCGGGAACACCCGCAGCAGCTGGTCGACGGTCTCGCGGATCGCCCACGCGTGGGAGTACGGGCCGAAGTAGCGGACGCCCTTCTTCTTCGCGCCGCGCATGACCTGCACGCGCGGGACGTCCTCGTGCATGGTCACCGCGAGGTACGGATAGGACTTGTCGTCGCGGTACTTCACGTTGAACCGCGGGTCGAACTCCTTGATCCAGGAGTACTCCAGCTGCAGCGCCTCGACCTCGGTGCGCACGACCGTCCAGTCGACGCCCGTGGCGGTCTGCAGCATGGTCTGCGTACGGGGATGCAGGCCCGCGAAGTCGGCGAAGTAGGAGTTCAGCCGGGCGCGGAGGCTCTTCGCCTTGCCCACGTAGATGACCCGGCCGGTCCCGTCGCGGAAGCGGTACACCCCGGGAGACTCGGGGACGGAGCCGGGCGCGGGCCGATAGGTCGCCGGATCTGCCACGCCGTAAGCCTAGTCCGGTCGGGCGGCGACGTGGCTTGTGTGACGAATTGTGGTGACTCGGGTCACTTGTGCGGATTGGCAATTTCTGGGAACGACGGCGGTCACGGGGAGCCAGGGTTCAGCACTCGATCGGATGAAGGGGGACCTTGATCGTGTCGACCGTCACCGCGCTGGCCGTACTGATCGGCTCGGTACTGCTCGGCCTGCTGGTGGTGGAGATCCTTCGCCGGGCGCTCACGAGCCGGCTCGTCTCACGCTGGCCGCTGGCTCCGCCCATCGTCCGGCGCTGCGTCAAGCCGGGTTTCGCCCTCGCCTTCGCGGCGGGAGCGACCGCCGGGCTGCCGCCGCGCCAGGTCCTGGGCCGGGCCGCGCCCGACATCCGCCACACGCTCTCGCTCCTCGTCATCGCGTCGATGACCTGGCTGATCATCCAGGCGGCCTACGCCGCGACCGACGTTGCCCTCGAGCACCTCACCCGAATCGAGGGCGACCGGAACGTCCGCGCCCGGCGGGTGCGGACGCAGGTGATGCTCCTGCGCCGGACCGCCGCTGCCGTCGTCGTGATCATCGCGGCGTCGTCGATGCTCTTCACGTTCCCGGCCGTACGGGCGGTGGGCGCGGGCCTGCTGGCCTCCGCCGGGATCGCCGGCATCGTCGCCGGCATCGCCGCCCAGTCGACGCTGAGCAACGTCTTCGCCGGGCTGCAGCTGGCCTTCAGCGACGCCCTGCGCATCGACGACGTCCTCGTCGTCGAGGGCCAGTGGGGCCGGATCGAGGAGCTGACGCTCACGTACGTCGTGCTGCGACTGTGGGACGAACGGCGGCTCGTGCTTCCCGTGTCGTACTTCGTGCACAACTCCTTCGAGAACTGGACCCGGCACACCTCCCGGGTGATCGGCACGGTGCTGCTGCACGTGGACTGGAGTGTTCCCGTCGAGGAACTGCGGACGGAGCTGTACGGGTTCCTGCGCGAGCATCCCCTCTGGGACCAGAAGGACTGGGTGCTGCAGGTGACCGACGTCCTGCCGAACGGCCTGGTCCAGGTACGGGCGCTGATGAGCGCGCACGACTCCCCCAGCGCGTTCGACCTGCGGTGCGACGTCCGCGAGCACCTGATCGCCTTCATCCGGGAGAAGTACCCGTCGGCGCTCCCCCGCTTCCGCGCCGACACGGAGGCCCTCCCGTCGAACGCCGCGTGGACCGACGACCGGTCCGCCCCGCACGCCTGAGACCTGGTCCGGCCGGGCCGGACGGTTCGTCCGGCCCGGCCGGGGCGAGCGTTCTCAGGCGAGCTTGATCTCGCCGTTCTCCACCTTCACGGACTTACGCGGCAGCGGCCTGTCGGCCGGGCCGTTGGCGACGGAACCGTCACTGATCTTGAACTTGCTGCCGTGGCAGGGGCAGTTGATCGTGCCGCCGGTGACCGAGTCGACCGTGCAGCCGCGGTGGGTGCAGACCGCGCTGAACGCCTCGAACTCCCCCTGCTTGGGCTGCGTGACGACGACCTTGCGGTCCTTGAAGACCTTCCCGCCGCCCACCGGGATGTCGGCGGCCTTGCCCAGCGCGCCGTCGCCGCCCGCCGGAGCCGCGGCCCCGCCGCCGCCCTGCCCGGAGCCGCCCTGCTTCGAACCGCCGGAGTCGTCCGAGGACTTCCCGCCGCAGGCGGCGAGTGTTCCGGCGACGCCGACCAGACCGACGCCGAGCAGCATTCCGCGACGCGTCGTGTCGGCGCGGGTCACGGTCTCTTCCCCGCCGGCCGGGGCGGCCGATGGATCGAACGGCATGTGATCCTCCTCGTGTTCGGGTCTACATCCGGTTTCCACGAAGGAGCGATGCGTTCGGTTCAACCCTAATCGACGATGATTCCGTCGCCCTGCAGCCGGACGGTGAACTCCTGGAGCGGCGCGCCGGCCGGGCCCTGCTTGACCGAACCGTCGGTCGCGTTGAACTCGCTGCCGTGGCAAGGGCAGGTGATCACACCGTTCTCGGGACTGCCGACGGTGCATCCCTGGTGCGTGCAGGTCGCGGTGAACGCCTTGAACGTCCCCTGCGTCGGCTGCGCCACGACGATCTTCCACTTGTCGAGGACCTTGCCGCCGCCGACGGGGATCTCGCTGGTCCGGGCGATCACCTTGCCCTTGATCGCGGGCGGCACGATGGCCTTCGCCGGCCGTGTCCCGCAGGCCCCCAGGCCGAGCATCCCCACGCCCGCCAGACCCGCCGTGCCCAGCAACCGCCGCCGTGAGCAGCCGACCGCTTCGTCAGTCATCGATCTCCCCGGAAAGGACCATCTACTACACGCTGTAGTACATCGCCGCCATGCTACCGCCCGGCCCGTGAGCCGATGAGCCGCCCCCGGTGAGGACGGCGGGCGTGAACCTGCCGGTCGGCGGGACGGTGTCCGTCCGCCGACCGGCGGGGCCGCCGCGGCGGCCGGGGACGGGCCCTACGGCTGAATGCCGAGGATCTTGGCGAGGAACTGGCCGGTGTGGCTCTCCCCGACCCGCGCGACATCCTCCGGAGTGCCGGACGCGACGACGGTGCCGCCGCGGGAGCCGCCCTCCGGGCCCATGTCGATGATCCAGTCGGCGGTCTTGATGACGTCGAGGTTGTGCTCGATCACGATGACCGAGTTGCCCTTGTCGACGAGGCCGTTCAGCACGCCGAGCAGCTTGCGGATGTCCTCGAAGTGCAGGCCGGTCGTCGGCTCGTCGAGCACGTAGATCGTGCGGCCGGTGGAGCGCCGCTGCAGCTCGGAGGCGAGCTTGACCCGCTGCGCCTCGCCGCCGGACAGCGTCGGCGCGGGCTGGCCGAGCCGGACGTAGCCGAGGCCGACGTCGTTGAGCGTCTGCAGGTGGCGGCGGATCGCCGGGATCGCCTCGAAGAAGTCCAGCGCCTCCTCGATCGGCATGTCGAGGACCTCGGAGATCGTCTTGCCCTTGTAGTGGACGTCGAGCGTCTCCCGGTTGTAGCGGGCGCCGTGGCAGACCTCGCAGGGGACGTACACGTCGGGCAGGAACTGCATCTCGATCTTGATGGTGCCGTCGCCGGAGCACGCCTCGCAGCGGCCGCCCTTGACGTTGAAGGAGAAGCGGCCGGGTTGGTAGCCGCGCACCTTCGCCTCGGCGGTCGCGGCGAACAGCTTGCGCACGTGGTCGAACACGCCGGTGTAGGTCGCCGGGTTGGACCGGGGGGTGCGGCCGATCGGCGACTGGTCGACGTGCACGACCTTGTCGAGCTGGTCGACTCCGTTGATCCGCCGGTGCCGGCCGGGCACCGTGCGGGCGCCGTGCAGCTGCTTGGCCAGCGACGTGTAGAGGATGTCGTTGACCAAAGTGGACTTGCCCGACCCGGAGACGCCGGTGACCGCGGTGAACACGCCGAGCGGGAAGGCCACGTCGATGTCGCGCAGGTTGTGCTCGCGGGCGCCCTTCACGACCAGTTCGCGCCCGCGCTGGCGCTTGCGCCGGGTCTCCGGGACGGCGATCTCCCTGCGCCCGGAGATGTACGCGCCGGTCATCGAGCCCTCGTTGGCCAGGAGCTCCTTCACCGGGCCGCTCACGACGACCTGGCCGCCGTGCTCGCCCGCGCCCGGGCCGATGTCGACGACCCAGTCTGCGGCCCGGATGGTGTCCTCGTCGTGCTCGACGACGATGAGGGTGTTGCCGATGTCGCGCAGCCGGATCAGCGTCTCCAGCAGGCGGTGGTTGTCGCGCTGGTGCAGCCCGATCGACGGCTCGTCCAGGACGTACAGCACGCCGACCAGCCCGGAGCCGATCTGGGTGGCCAGGCGGATGCGCTGCGCCTCACCGCCGGCCAGCGTGGCCGACGCGCGGTCGAGGCTGAGGTAGTCCAGGCCGACGTCGAGCAGGAAGCCGAGCCGGGCGTTGATCTCCTTGAGCACGGCCTCGGCGATGTGCTTCTCCCGCTCGCTCAGCTCCATGTTGAGCAGGAACTTCGCGCACTCCCCGATCGGCATCGCGGCGACGTCGGCGATCGACCGGTCGTTGACCGTGACGGCCAGCACGACCGGCTTGAGCCGCTTGCCGTCGCAGGACGGGCACGGGATCTCCCGCATGTAGCCCTCGAACCGCTCCCGGCTCGAGTCGCTCTCCGCCTCCGAGTGCCGCCGCTGGACGTACGGGATCACACCCTCGTACGTCGTGTAGTACGACCGCTGCCGGCCGTACCGGTTGCGGTAGCTGACGTGCACCTGGGTGTCGTGGCCCTGCAGGATCGCCTTGCGGGCCTTGGCCGGGAGCCGCTCCCAGGGCGTGTCCAGGTCGAAGCCCATCGCGTCGCCGAGCGCGCCGAGCAGCCGCAGGAAGTAGTCGCTGATGTGGCCGTTCGACCACGGCGAGATCGCGCCCTCGCCGAGGGTCTTCTCCGGGTCGGGGACGAGCAGCTCCGGGTCGACCTCCATGCGGGTGCCCAGACCGGTGCAGTCCGGGCAGGCGCCGTACGGGGAGTTGAACGAGAAGGACCGCGGCTCCAGCTCGTCGAACGACAGGTCGTCGTACGGGCAGTAGAGGTGCTCGGAGAACATCCGCTCGCGCTGCTCGTCGTCCTCGGGAAGGTCGACGAAGTCGAGGATGACCGTGCCACCGGACAGGCCGAGCGCCGTCTCGATCGAGTCGGCCAGCCGGCGGCGGGCGCTCTCCTTGACGCTGAGCCGGTCGACGACGACCTCGATGTCGTGCTTCTCGTACTTCTTCAGCTTCGGCGCCTCGTCGAGGCGTACGAGCCGGCCGTCGACGCGGGCGCGGGAGAAGCCCTTGGTCTGCATGTCGCGGAACAGCTCGAGGTATTCGCCCTTGCGGCCGCGGATGACCGGGGCGAGCACCTGGAACCGGGTGCCCTCCTCGAACTCCATGACCCGGTCGACGATCTGCTGCGGCGTCTGCTTGGAGATCGGACGGCCGCAGACCGGGCAGTGCGGGTGGCCGATGCGGGCCCACAGCAGCCGGAGGTAGTCGTAGACCTCGGTGATCGTGCCGACCGTCGAGCGCGGGTTCTTCGAGGTCGACTTCTGGTCGATCGACACGGCCGGGGACAGGCCCTCGATGAAGTCGACGTCGGGCTTGTCCATCTGGCCGAGGAACTGACGGGCGTACGCCGACAGCGACTCGACGTAGCGGCGCTGGCCCTCCGCGAAGATCGTGTCGAACGCCAGGCTGGACTTCCCGGAACCGGACATACCGGTGAACACGATCAGCGCGTCGCGCGGAAGATCGAGTGAGACGTCTTTGAGGTTGTGTTCACGCGCTCCGCGCACGATGAGACGGTCAGCCACGGCGTATCGCTATCCCCTAGAGCCCGGTTGAGGCAGTCAGCTTCAGGCTAACGAGCGGACAGGCCGGTTTTCTTCCAAAGCCCCGCACGGCGGTCCCTCGTCGCACCGAAACCGTACACGTGTTCGAAGACAGATCGCCACCGAAACGCCTGAGGCCGCTGCGGCCTACTCGGACTCGTCGTCGAGGGCGTGGGCGAGGTACCGCTCGGCCGACCGGCGTACGGCGGCGGCACCGTCCGCGGCGACGACCCGGCCCCACCAGCCGCCGTACACCCGCTCGAACCCGAACGGCTCCATCCGGCGCAGGGCGCGGCGGATCACCCGGGGGCGCTCGGGGATCAGGTTGGGGTAGCTGTGCATGAAACTGACGTACCGGCGGTCGGGGACGACGGTGAAGATGTCGCCGGTGAGCAGCGCTCCCCTGCCGTCCTCTCCGTCACGCCAGTGCAGCACCTGGCCGCCGGCGAAGTGCACGCCCGCGTTGACCAGGGTCAGCCCGTCGCCGATCTCCCGGGTCTCGCCCTCCCAGTAGACGATCGAGTCGTCCGGCCGGGCGACCCACTCGCGGTCGGCGGCGTGGATGTAGACGGGCGCGTCGAACGCGTGCGCCCACTCGACCATCGACCCGTAGAAGTGCGGATGGCTGATGGCGATGGCGTCGACGCCGCCGAGATCGGCGACCTGGGAGAGGAGGTCGTCGTCGACGTAGGTGATCATGTCCCAGAGGACGTTTCCCGCCGGCGTCCGTACGAGCAGCGCGCGCTGGCCGATGGAGGTGGGCGGGTCGGCGCCGATCCCGACGATTCCCGGCCCCTCCTCGGCGACCTCGCCCCGGCGCCCGGAGGCGCGGAGTTCGGCGAGGGTCGTCCAGCGCTGGCCGTCCCATCCGACGTACTGCCGCTCGTCCTCGCAGATCGGGCAGTCCGGCCGCGGTGCGGCGTACTGCACCCCGCAGGTGCGGCAGATCGGCAGGTCGTCGTTCATGATCAAGAGTCTACTTCCGCACTCGCTCGGGCCCGGGTCCGCTCGCGCGCCCGGAACCGGTGGCCTGCGCGTCCGCAGGACCGCGCGGCAGGTGGCGAAGTGGAAGGATGGAAGGCGGGTGCGGTGGACCCGATCACCGTTGGAAGGAGAGTGCGTGTCCTACACAGGCAACGTCGAGGTCGGTGGCCCGCCCGACGTACGCGAGCTGCCCGGTCTGACCATCACCAAGCTGGCGGTGGGGTCCTTTGACAACAACGCCTACCTCCTGCGCTGCACGGCGACCGGGGAACAGGTGCTGATCGACGCCGCCAGCGAGCCGGAGCGCCTGCTGGAGCTCCTCGGCGACGCGCCGCTCTCCCGGGTCGTGACGACCCACCGGCACCAGGACCACTGGGGCGCGCTCGGCGCGGTCGTCGACGCGACCCACCCGTCGGTCGTGGCCCATCCCGACGACGCCGAGGCGCTCCCGCTGCCGGTCACCGAGCCGGTCCGGCACGGGGGCACCGTACGGGTCGGGCAGCACACGCTGTCCGTGATCCACCTGCGCGGCCACACGCCCGGCTCGATCGCTCTGCTGTACGACGACGGCGACACGCCGCACCTGTTCACCGGCGACAGCCTGTTCCCGGGCGGACCGGGGAACACCTGGGGCGACGCGACGCTGTTCAACCGGCTCATGGACGACCTCGAGGAGCGCGTGTTCGGCACGCTCCCGGACGAGACCTGGGTCTACCCCGGCCACGGCAAGGACACCACCCTCGGCCGCGAACGCCCGCACCTGCCGGAGTGGCGCGCCCGGGGATGGTGATCCTGATCACATCACGCCACGATCATCGTCCTTCGGTCGTTGCCCTGATACATCCCGCGGGACTCCTGCGGACCGGTGTGTTCGGCGCCCGTTCCGGCGGTTTCTCGTGCGTCCGGGCATGCCGGCCGCCGCGGTGTGGGGATGATGGAAGGAGACGCGCGTGACCAGCGCGTCGGAGACGCGAGCCGGATAAGGAACACATGACGGGCGTGACCAGGCCGGCGGCCGAGACCGAGGCCATGACGGACGTTGAGCTCGCGGCGCGGCTGCGCATGACGCTGGGCCGGCTGAGCCGTCGCGTCCGCCAGTACGGGCCCCGGACCCTCACGTCGAGCCAGGCGTCGACCCTGTCGAGTCTGGAGGCGCTCGGCCCGGTGCGCCTCGGCGACCTCGCGGCTCACGAGGGCGTCAGCGCGCCCACGCAGAGCCGGTTGGTCGCCTCCCTGGAGACCCAGGCCCTGCTCCGCCGCACTCCCGACGTCGGCGACCGGCGGGCGACCCTCCTGGAGATCACCCCGGAGGGCCGCCGCCAGCTCGAACAGCTGCGCACCGAGCGGTCGGCGTTCCTGGTCGAGCGGCTCGGGACGCTCTCCCCCGAACAGCGCGCCGCGCTGGTCGGGGCCCTCGACGTCCTGGAGAGCCTGGCCGCCAGTCCGGGCGACTGACACGCCGCCGGACGGTGTCAGGCCTTGCGGTACGTCGTCTGGGTGCCGGCGAAGAACAGTGACCTCCCGCCGCTCACCAGCGTGACCCGCCAGTAGGACGCCCCCTGCCCGCTCCGGTCGGACAGGTCGAAGGTCGTGGCGTCGCGCGGGGTGGCCTTGCCGGTCCACAGTTTCTGGCCGAACGCCACCCACTCACCGGTGCCGTCGGGCTGGAACTGGAAGTAGTTCTTCCGCGCGTCCTGGGTCCACTTGCCGGCGAGCGCCCGCAGCCAGGTCCTGGCGTCGGCGGCGCGTACCCGTGGTGTGGCCGGTGCGCTGGTGGGCGGCAGGTCGATGCTGCCGGGCATCGTCGACTCGGCGACCGGCGTCGCGGGCTGGGACGGTGCCGCGGCCGGTCTGCGGCCGCCGTTCCGGTCGGCGAGGGCGGTGAACGCCAGAACGCCGACGGCCGCGACCGCCAGCACGATCGAGATCGTCCGCGTCACCGCGGGCGCCACCGAGGGCAAGCGCATGCCAACCTTCCCCAGATCCATCCCCTGCGATCACGGTACAGGGGCCGGGGAGTGATCCGCCCCGAAAGTTACCGAGCGGAAACCCGGCGCGCGAAGAGCCGCCGAATGGGAAGCCGGCGAACGGCCGCCGAGGTCATCGGTCGCGCTCAGCGCCGGGCGCGTCCCGCCCTCTCGTCGGCGTCGACCTGGTCGTCGTGCGTCCCGGAAACGGGGCCGGGCGGCTGCGGCTCGGCGTCCGGCCCGCGCCTCTCCCCGTCCGGGGCCGCGGGGCCGGGAACGGTGGGTCCGGAGCCGGCCTCGCCGGTGTCCCCCGGCCCTCCGCCCTCTTCCGGTTCCGGCTCCTGCCCGCCGTCCGTGCCCTCTGAGCCGCCGGGCGCCGACCGGCGAGGCGTCTTGATGAGGCTGGCCGCCGTGGTCACGAGCATCGTCGCGCCGATGACGGCGAGAGAGGTGAGGGTGGAGATCTCCGGCACGTTCTCGAACCAGGTCGTGTGCAGGGCCTCCATGACGAGCTTGACGCCGATGAAGGCCAGGATGACCGCCAGCCCCTTGCTGAGGTAGACGAGCCGGTCGAGCAGTCCCCGCAGGAGGAAGTACAGCTGCCGGAGCCCCATGAGGGCGAAGGCGTTGGCGGTGAAGACCAGGTAGGACTGTTTGGTCAGCCCAAAGATCGCCGGAATGGAGTCGAGGGCGAACAGCAGGTCGGTCGACCCGATCGCGATCATGACGATCAGCATCGGAGTCATCAGGCGCTTGCCGTCGACGCGGACGGTCATCCGGTGCTCTTGGTAGTTGTCCGTCGTCGGGACGACCCGGCAGATCCAGCGGACCAGGATGTTCTCTTCGTACTCGTCCTCGTCGGGCTCGCCGCGCACCAGACCGTAGGCCGTCCAGATGAGGAAGGCCCCGAAGATGTAGAACAGCCACTCGAACCGGGCCAGTGCGGCGGCCCCGACCGCGATGAAGATGCCCCGCATCACCAGCGCGATCATGATGCCGATCAGCAGGACTTTGTGCTGGTTGGCGCGGGGGACGGCGAACCGCGCCATGATGATGTAGAAGATGAACAGATTGTCGACGCTGAGGCTGTACTCGGTGAGATAACCGGCGAAGAACTGGGTGGAGTAATCGGCGCCCTCGGCGAACAACAGGCCGACCCCGAAGGCGATCGCCAGCAACACGTAGAACGTCACCCAGGCGGTCGCCTGCCGCAAAGAGAAGTCACGCGGCTTGCCACGGTCGACCACCCAGAGGTCGAACAGGATGAACGCGAGAAGACCCAGCAGCGTAAGGCCCCAGGCCCACAGCGTGACGTTCACGAGAGCATTTCCTCCGGTGGCAGGCGACGGCCCCGGAGGTCTCTTCCGCCCTCACTCATCGGTGCGGGCCGACAGCACCGGGCCGCATACGACTCCTGGGACCGTGGTGACGACACTGCCGCGAAGGAATACTCCCCTCCTGTGCACCGACTATATACAAAGGCAAACCTTCCTCGTACCCGAGACGTCGTCAGAAGACCGCCCGGGTTACACGGGCGTACACCGAAAGCAGCTGATCGACGGCGTCGTCCTCCGTCGGAAGACGGGACGCCCGCTCGGTGGCGGCGGATGCGAGCCGATCGGCGAGGGCCCGGTCCTCCAGCACCCTCCGCACCGCGCGTTCGAGCTCACCGGCGTCCCCCGGAGGCACGAGAAGCGCCGCGTCACCCACCATCCCGGGCACCCCGCCCACCCTGGTGGCGACGAGAGGCCGTCCGGCGCGCAGCACCTCCTGCACGATCAGCGGCTGGCCTTCCCAGACACTCGGGAGGACGGCGACGTCGGCCGCGGCGAGAAGGTCCGGGACGTCCGTACGGCGCCCGAGCAGCCGTACCGGGAGGTTCTCCCCCGCGATCCGGTCGCGGAGTTCGGGTTCGAGCGGCCCGTCCCCGGCGATCACCACGAGTGCGGGCGGATCCAGCCGGGCCCACCCGGCGGCGGCGTCCAGCAGGGTGGGCAGCCCCTTCTGTTCGGCCAGGCGCGCCACCGTGAGGATCAGCGGGCCGTCTCCGGCGCCGAGTTCGGCGCGGATCCGCTTGGCCGCCCCATGGTCCTCGGACGGCGCCCCATGGTCCTCGGACGGCGCGGCATGGCCCTCGGACGGCGCGGCATGGCCCTCCAACCGCGCTCCGTGCTCCTCGGACGGCGTGGCGTGGTCCTCGGGACGCGCGGGGGCCTGGGACGGCGGCGTGGCCGGAGCGGGCACCAGCGCGAGGCCCACCGAGCGGGCGCCGAGCGCGCGCATCCGCTCCTCCAGGTCCGGGGAGACGGCCAGGATCTCGGCCGCGCCCCGGGCGACGACACGCTCCAGCGTCGCGTACGCCGCGCCGGTCAGGCCGCCCGCGATGGACGCGTTGTGGAGCGTGACGACGAGCGGCGGGCCGGCCGAGCCGAGACGCAGCGGTGCCGGCACCGTACGGAGGCGGGCGAGCGCCGCCAGCCCTCCGGCCCGCAGCCCGTGCGCGTGTACGACGTCGGCGTCCTGGGTCAGGCGCCGGAGCCGGGCCACCGCTCGCACGTCGCCGAGCGGGTGCGGCCGGTCGGCGATCTCCACCGGGGCGAAGCCCGCGCCGGACTCGGTGAACCCGAACAGCCCGTCGGCCGAGGCCGGTCCGAGCACGACGACCTTCGCGCCGCGCGCCCGCAGGCCGTCGGCGATCGACCGCACGTGCCGTCCAACGCCGCCGGCGCTCGTGGCGAGCACCAGGGCGACCTTCGCACCGTCCATCACAGCCTCCGCCTCATCAGGCCTCGCAGATCACCGGGATCCCCCAGGAAGGCGACGGCCGCGAACGCCGCGGCGGCGGCCAGCGCGGCGAGCACGCCGACCCCCAGGCTCGCTGCCCATCCCGTCGCGCCGAACGCGGCGACCACGCCCGCTCCCGCGGCGTATCCCGCCGCCGCGCCGGCCAGCCCTGTCACCACCGCCCGTACGACGCCCTGAAGGGCGCCACGGCCCCTGACCCGCGCCAGCATCACCAGAAGGAGAACGCCGGCGACCGTCATGCCGATCGAGTTGCCCAGCCCGAGCGCGGCCACGGCGTCGTGCCGCCCCGCCGCCGAGACCAGCGCCACCTCGGCCGCGATCACCGCGATCCAGCCGGTGACCTGGGCGGCCGCCGAGTGTCGGCCCTTGCCGGCGGCGAACAGCGTACGGCCGACGTGCGCCATCAGCCCGTAGCCGATCAGTCCCGGCGCGAAGGCCACGATCGCGCGCGCCAGGTCGATGGGCGGCACCTGTCCCCTGGGGTGGAGCAGGAACACCCGCGCGACGGGAAGCGCGGTGGCGGCCAGGACGGCCGCGCCCGCGCACGACAGCAGCACGATCGCCCGTGTCGTGCCCGCGGCGGTGCGGTCGAACGTCTCGTCGTCGCCCTCGCTCGCGCGGGCCGACAGGAGCGGGAAGGCGCTCGTCGCCAGCGGCACGGCCAGGACGGCGTACGGAAGCTGGAACAGCGACCAGGCGTACTGGTAGACGGGCAGCGCGCCGCCGCCGCCCCGCCGGTTGGCCAGCGCGATCACGATCCCCCAGGCCGCCTGCTGGGCGACGAGGGTGGCCAGCCCGGCGAGGGCCAGCCGCCGGATGCGCACGGCGACGCCGGGCGGGAAGGTGAGGGCCGGCCGCAGCCGGAGCCGCAGCCGCGCGGTGGGACCGATGACCGTGGCGACGAGGGCGACCACGCCGAGCGTCGTCCCCACCGACAGCGTCAGCTCCGCCGAGCGGGTCACGGCGGACAGGTCCCACTGGTTCGCCGGGGTGACCTGCCGGTAGGCCGCGCCGGTGGACAGGAACATCAGGTACGCGCCGATGACGACGAGGCTCGACACGAGCGGCGCCAGCGCGGGGCCGAGGAACCGGCGGTGCGCCTGCAGCACGCCGTACATGACGACGGCGAGGCCGTAGAACAGGATCTGCGGGGCGAACACGACCAGCATCCGGGTGCCCGTGTCGACCACCTGGTCCCGCGAGCAGCCCGGCACGTGGTCGCCGACCAGGAGCGAGATCACCGGGCGGGCCGCGAGCGCGGCGATCAGGCTGAGCGGCACGAGGATCAGCACGGTCCACGTCATCAGCGCGGAGGCGATCCGGCGGGCCTCGGGCGCGCCGCGCGCCGCCGGGCCCGCGAGCACGGGCACCACGAGACTGGCGAGCGCTCCCCCGGCGACGACCTCGAACAGGATGTTCGTCACCTGGTTGCCGGTGAAGTACGCGGTGCTCAGGCAGTTGCTGCCGACCGTGTGGGCCAGGACCAGGCTGCGAGAGAAACCGACGACCCGGGCGAAGACGGTGATGACGCCGATGAGCACGGCGGCACCTGCGAGGCCCGCGCCCCGGCCGGCGGCGGCCGGGGCGGCCTCCTCGCCCACGTCCGGTCCGCTGGCGTCCGGTTCAGTCATGTCCGGCTCGCTCACGTCCGGCCCGGTCGCGCTCGGCTCGCTCACGTCCGGCTCGGTCGCGCTCGGCTCGGTCACGCTCGGCTCGGTCACGCTCGGCTCGGTCGCGCTCGGCTCGGTCACGTCCTGCTTGGTCAGGTCCGGCTCGGTCACGGGGTGTTCGCTGGGCGCGCCTCCGGCACGGCGGGCCGGCGGCCCAGCTGGTCGAGCCAGTTGAGCGGCGGCGTCGCCTGGATCACCTTGGTGAAGCTGACGACCTCGCTCGCGGCGTTCAGCGCCGTGACGCCGGCGAGGACGGCCAGACGCGATCTGCGGCTCAGGCCGGTGGCGGCCAGGCCGATGAGCGCGCCGAGGGAGTTCGCGCCCGCGTCGCCGAGCATCGCACGCTCGCCGAGGTCCTCCGGCAGCAGCGCGAGAGCCGCGCCGAGCGGCGCTGCGGCGACCGCCGACCCGCTGAGCAGGCCGGCGAACCGGCCGCGCGGCGCTCCCGGCGCCGGCGGGGCGAAGACGAGCGGGCTCGCCAGCAGCCCGGCCTTGATCGCCCGGCCGGGCCGCAGGTCGAAAAGGTTGAGGAGATTCGCGGTGCCGGCAATGAGCGCGCCGTTGATCAGCACGTCGAGCGCCGCCCCGCGCCGGGTGGGCGCGCCGGTGCCCGCGAGCACGGCGGCCGTCAGACCGGTCGCGCCGATGCCCAGGATCTTCACCGCGCCGGTGGTGACCTCGCCGCGGGCCAGGGCCGTCAGGTGCCCCTTGAACCCCCGGCGGGCACCCGACCCGGCGAGGTCGTCGTAGCCGCCGAGGGCTCCGGTGACCCCGCCCGCGACGATCGCGGCGGCCCGCATCCGCGCCGGCACACCCGGCGCGACGGCGACCGCGGTGACCGCGCCGACCGCGAACGCCGGCCCTTCGAGCAGCGTGACCGGCTCACCGCGGTGGTTGGTCCGCGCCCAGAGCTTCTCGTCCCGGGGCGGGCGACGGGTCAGCGCGATGTACGCGGCCCGTGCCGCCGCCGCGCCCAGCACGGCTCCCGCCACTGCCTTACGCATGCCGCCTCACTTCTTCTTCGTCGTCGTCGGCGTGGGCGTCGGAATCGGGGTCGGCAGGGCGCCGTCGACCTTCGACCCGATGCCGTAGGCGCCGGCCTTGCCCTGCTTCGCGGCGGCCAGCGCCAGCACGGCCGTCAGCCGCCCGGCCGGAACGTCCGCCGTGTCGACCGTGGCGACATGGCCCTTGACGTCGTCGTCGTCGCGGAGCGCCTTGATCATCCCGCCCTCGGTCGCCGAGTCCGGATCACCCGCCACGACCGCACCCTCACCGTACGTGTACAGCGCCAGGGGCAGCGCGCCGAGCGCCTTGTTCTCGTCGTCGGCGTTCTTGTCGCTGCTCGCGGCGGCGGGCGCGATCACGACGGCGAGTGTCGCACGGGTCGCGGGCTGCCCGCTGTAAGTCAGGAAACCCGACGCCTTGAAACCGGACAGCACCTGCCCGGCGGCCGGGTCCTCCTGGCCGCTGCGCGCCGCCTGCTTGGTCACCAGCACCCATGCCAGCTCGCTCGCCGTCCGCTCGGACGAGGTCGCGTCCGCGGAGAAGGTCAGGCCGGCCGGTTTCAGCCGGTCGGTCAGCTCGCTCAGCGTGGCCTGCTGGTTCGGGTCGAGGTACTTGCTCTGCAGGGTGACGTAGCCGCTGATCCGGGCGCCCGCCTTGCTCACCATGTCGGCGGTCTGCGCCCGCATCTGGTCGTCGGCGCCGGGGGCCTCCACGAACACGACGCTCTCGTCCTTGAGCCGTCCGGAGACCACCTGGCCCGCGGCCGCGTCGAGCACCTGATTGTTGTAGGTGTTCACCTGGCCGACCGCGTCCTTCTGCCTCCGCAGCGTCTCGTTGTTGTTCTTGAGCCGGTTGGAGGTCTCCTTGAGCTGGTCGACCAGCGGCCCGCGCAGCGCCGAGGCGCCCACCACGAGCCCGAGCGCCAGCGAGAGGAACACCGCGATGATGGAGACGAGGTGGTACCGGAAATCGATCACGTGAAGAGTCCGTTTAGCCAGTAGACGAATTGGTGCCACCAGTCGGCGACAGCGGGCTCGAAGGCCTCGCCGGCCGGCGAGGAGACGACCGCGGCGACCATCGCGACGAGCGTGGCGGCGATCAGCAGGATCAACGAGGACCCCTTGATGCGGCTGCGGTAGAGCCGGCTGACGCCCTTGGCGTCGACCAGCTTGCTGCCGACGCGCAACCGCGTCAGGAACGTGCTGGCCATGCCGGCGCGTCCCTTGTCCAGGAACTCGACGAGGGTCGCGTGAGTGCCGACGGCGACGATGAGCGTCGCGCCCTTGTCGTCGGCGAGCAGCATCGCGATGTCCTCGCTGGTCCCGGTGGCGGGGAAGACGACGCCCTCCCGCCCGAGGTCGTGAACCCGGCTCAGGCCGGGCGCCCGGCCGTCGCGGTAGGCGTGCACGACCAGCTCGGCCCCTGACGTGAGCGCCTCGTCCGACACGGAGTCCATGTCACCGACGATCATGTGCGGCCGGTAGCCCGCCTCCATCAGCGCGTCGGCCCCGCCGTCCACGCCGATCAGGACGGGGCGGTACTCGCGGATGTAGGGCCGCAGGGTCGCGATGTCCTCGCGGTAGTGGTAGCCGCGCACGACGATGAGGACGTGACGGCCCTCGAGGTTCGTCTTGACGTCGGGGACGCCGACGCCGTCGAGCAGGAGGTCGCGCTCCCGCTTGAGGAACTCCATCGTGTTCGCGGCGAACGCCTCGAGCTGGGCGGGCAGCTCCGCCCTGGCCTCGGTCATCGCGGCCTCGACCGACTCGACGGTCTGCCGGATGCCCTTGGCCGCGACCTGCTCGCCGAGGTAGACGGCCTCGCCGTCGACGCGGACGACGTCACCCTCGTGGACCTTGGTGAACACGTCGGGCCCCACGTCGTCGATCAGCGGGATGCCCGCCTCGACGAGGATCTGCGGGCCGAGGTTGGGATACCGCCCCGAGGTGCTGCGCGCCACGTTGATCACGGCGGCGACCTGGCAGGACGCCAGCGCCTCCGCGCTGACCCGGTCCAGGTCGACGTGATCGATGATCGCGATGTCGCCCGGTTGGAGGCGCTTGGTCAGCTTCTTGGTCCGCCCGTCGAGGCGGGCGACGCCGGTGATCCCCGACTCCCCGACGCGGCGGTCACGGCGCAGCCCACGCCGAAGCGGCACCCGCATCCGGGCGCCGTTCTTGATCCTCGGGGAGACGTCGTTCATCGTTCGCCAATCCTGCCAGAGCCTGGACGTGCCATTGGTAACGACGACCGATATGGCGTGTTCGTTCGCTCACCGCCGGTGGCCCGTGCTCGCGGCGGTTCAGCGCTCCGCGGCCGCGATGGCCAGCAGCTCCTCGGCGTGCGCCCGCCCCAGCTCGGAGTCCTCCATGCCCGCGAGCATGCGGGACAACTCGCGGATCCGGCCGTCCGCGTCCAGGGTGGTGACGCCGCTGCGGACCACGCGGCCGTCGTTGGACTTCTCCACCACCAGGTGCTGGTCCGCGAACGCCGCGACCTGCGGCAGGTGAGTGACCACGATCACCTGGGCGGACCGGGCGAGCCGGGCCAGCCGCCGGCCGACCTCCACGGCGGCCTTGCCGCCGACCCCCGCGTCGACCTCGTCGAAGACGAACGTCGGCACCGGGTCGGCGCCGGCGAAGACCACCTCGATCGCCAGCATGACGCGGGACAGCTCACCACCGGACGCGCCCTTGTGCAGCGGGAGGGGCGGCGCGCCCGGGTGGGAGGCGAGCCGCAGCTCGACCTCGTCCACGCCGTACGGGCCGAAGTCCTCCTGCGGCGTCACGGCGACGACCACGCTGGCGTGCGGCATGGCCAGCGCGGTCAGCTCGGCCGTGACCGCCTCGGACAGGCGCTCGGCGGCGGCGGTCCGCAGCGCCGTCAGCTCGCCGGACAGCTCGCCGAGCTGACGGGTGAGGTCCTCGTGCTCGGCGCGCAGCTCGTCGATGCGGTCGTCGTCGGAGTCCAGCTCCAGCAGGCGCGCGGCCGACCGCTCCGCCCACTCGAGGACATCCTCGATGGTCGCACCGTACTTGCGGGTGAGCCCGGCCAGCGCGGCGCGGCGCTCCTGCACGCTCGCGAGGAGGGCCGGGTCGGCCTCGACCGACTCGGCGTAACCGGCGAGCTCGGCGGCGACGTCCGACACGACGTACACCGCCTCGGACAGCCGGTCGGCCTGTCCGGCGAGCGCCTCGTCGTGGGCGCGGACGGCCTCCAGTGCCTGGCGCGCCGCGCTGAGCAGCCCGATGGCGTCGACGACACCCGTCGTGGCCGTGGGGTCGCCCTGGAGCGCCTCGTGGGCGGTCGTGGCGGCCGTACGGAGCGCGTCGGCGTGCGCGAGGCGCTCCTCCTCCGCCGCGAGGAGCTCGTCCTCCCCGGTCTTCGGATCGACCTTCTCGATCTCCTCCAGGCCGAACCGGAGCAGGTCGGCCTCCTGGGCGCGTTCCCGCGACCGGGTGGTCAGCTCCTCCAAGAGCGCGGAGACCTCACGGTGCCTGCGGTACGCGGTGGTGTAGGCGCGCAGCGGCTTGGCCAGGTCGTCACCGGCGAAGCGGTCCAGGGCCGCCCGCTGGCGCCCGGGCTGCAGCAGCCGCTGCTGGTCGGACTGGCCGTGCACGGCGACCAGGTCGTCGGCCAGGTTGATCAGCACCGAGACCGGCGCCTGCCGGCCGCCGACGTGGGCCCGCGATCGGCCCTCCGCCGACACCGACCTGGTCAGGATCAGCGCGCCGTCGTCGAGTTCCCCGCCGGCCTCCTCGACCCGCGCGGCGACCCTGCCGTCCTCGCTCAGGACGATGCGGCCCTCGACGGTCGCCCGGTCGGCCCCGGGCCGGACCCGCTGCGGGTCGGCGCGGCCGCCGAACAGCAGGCCCAGGCTGGTGACGACCATCGTCTTACCGGCACCGGTCTCGCCGGTGACCACGTTGAAGCCCGGGGACAGCTCGAGGACGGCCTCCTCGATCACCCCGAGGTTCTGAATCCGTACTTCCTCGACCATGGGCCGTACCCGGCTTGGTGCGTCGGTCACGAAGGCCCTCCTGTCCGCAGACACCCGGCGCGCCCGAGGCTACTCGGTCATGATGCCTCCTTCGTCGGCCTCATGACCAAGGTGCTGCGCTTATTGATGTCCTCGCTTCGCTCGGCCATGAGCCCGGCGGCCACGATGTGCGGGACCGTGACCGGACCTCCCCAGGCGAACACGTGTTCGGCTCAGCGTAGAGGGCTCTTCGCCACGGAGGAAACCTCCGGGCGTGTCGCCGGCCCCCTCACGGCGCCTGCGGGCGGCATGTCATCCCAGGTCAACACGGACGTCCCGTGGCGTTCGCCGCAACGTCACTCGTCGCGGACGCGGCCGCGCCAGCCGGCGACCGGCAGGCCGAACTTGGTGACGAGCCGGTCCGTGAACGGCGTCTGGTGCAGCCGCGCCAGCCGGACCGGCCGCTCGCCGCGGCGGACCTCCACACGCGCGCCGGGGGGCAGGTCGATCGGCCGGCTGCCGTCGCACCACAGCACGCCGCCGGAGCTCTTCGGGATCAGCTCGACCGCGACCACGGAGCGCGGCGAGACCACCATCGGCCGCGAGAACAACGCGTGCGCGCTGATCGGCACGACCAGCATCGCCTCGACCTCGGGCCACACCACGGGGCCGCCCGCGGAGAACGCGTACGCCGTCGAGCCGGTCGGGGTGGCGCACACCACGCCGTCGCAGCCCCACCGCGACAGCGGCCGCCCGTCGATCTCGGCGACGACCTCCAGCATCCGCTGCCGGGAGGCCTTCTCGACGGCCGCCTCGTTCAGCGCCCAGCCGGTGCTCGTGACGCTGCCGTTCTGCCGGACCACCACGTCGATCGTCATGCGCTCCTCGACGTCGTAGCGGCGTGCGGCGACCTTGTCGACCGTGGCGGCGAGGTCCTCGCGCTCGGCCTCCGCGAGGAAGCCGACGTGCCCGAGGTTCACGCCGAGCAGCGGAGTGCCGGACCGCCTGGCCAGGTCGGCGGCCCGCAGGATCGTGCCGTCCCCGCCGAGGACGATCACCATCTCGGCGCCCTCGGCGGCCGCCGCGGACACCGGCATGACGTCGGCGCCGGCGCACTGCAGCTCCTCGGCCTCGCTGTCCAGCACCCGGACGCAGATGCCGGCCTCACTCAACCGGCTGATCACCAGCTGCGAGCTGCGCACCGCCGCGCTGCGGCCCGTGTGCGTCACGACCAGGACGGATCTCTTGTCTGTCATGCGGGTCCTTCTGCCACGGCCTTGTCCAGCCGTGCGTCGTCGAGGGGCGGAGCGCCCGCCCGTAGCCACAAGAAGTATTCGACGTTTCCGGAAGGACCGGGCAACGGGCTCGCCGTCACGCCGCGCACTCCCAGGCCGAGCGTCTCGGCGTGCCTGGCGACGTCGCGCACCGCCTCGGCGCGCAGCGCGGGATCGCGTACGACACCGCCCGCGCCGACGCGCTCCTTGCCCACCTCGAACTGCGGCTTGACCATCATCGCGTAGTCGGCTCCGGGAGCCACGCAGCGCTGGATGGGCGCCAGGACGAGGCGGAGCGAGATGAACGACAGGTCCGCCACCACGAGGTCGGGCGGCTCGCCGTCGCCCGAGACGACCTGCTCCGGCTCCAGGTCGCGGATGTTCACGCGCTCCAGGACCGTCACGCGCTCGTCCGTGCGCAGGGACCAGGCGATCTGCCCGTATCCCACGTCGACCGCGACGACGTGGGCCGCGCCCGCGCGCAGCAGCACGTCGGTGAAGCCGCCGGTGGACGCGCCCGCGTCGAGGCAGCGGCGGCCCTCGACCCGCAGGTCGGCGAACGCCTTCAGCGCCCCGGCGAGCTTGTGCCCACCGCGTGAGACGTAGTCGGGGCCGGTCTCCGCCGGCCGTACGACGATGGCCGCGGAGGTCTCGACCTGGGTGGCGGGCTTGGCGGCGGTACGGCCGGCGACGGTGACGCGGCCCTCGGTGACCAGGTCCACCGCGTGCTCCCGTGACCGGGCCAGGCCCCGCCGGACCAGCTCGCTGTCCAGGCGCCTGCGAGCGCTCACGGCGCGCTCGCCGAGGTCGCGCCGGCCGAGGTCGCCGTCATGAGGCCGCCTCGTCGAGGCCCGTCAGGGCCTCCTGCAGCCGCCGGTGGACGTCCGCGAACACCTCGGGGTGCTCGGTCAGGGGCGCCTGGTCCAGTGCGGTGAGGCGGGCCAGCGCGGCGTCGACCCGCTCGTCGCCCGTGGTGTCCCCTTCGGTGCCGTTCACCTGTACCCTTCCCTTCGCCGCCGGTCGCGTCCGGCTCAAGAAGAACGCTACCGTCCGCTGACGACAGCGGTGTCGGGGACGACGACGGGGGAACTGACCTGACGATGGCCACCGCCCAGGAAGCGCGCTCGGCGCTCGAGCGCATCGCCGCCCGACTCACCGAGGTGGACGCCGACGACCTCGCCAAGCACGTCGTCGAGCGGACCATCAGCTGCCGCGTGCCCGATCTCGGCCTGATCTTCCTGACCCGGATCCACCGGGGCGGCCTCGACGAGTTCCAGACCGTCGACGACGCCGACTCCGCCCAGGTCCGGCTGACGGTCGGCAGCGACGACCTGGTGGCGCTGGCCACCGAGGAGCTCCACGTCGCCAAGGCGTGGGCGACGGGCCGGCTCAAGATCGAGGCCAGTCTGGGCGACCTGCTGCGGCTCCGTAAGATCCTCTGAGTCGGGCCGGAGCCGCTCTGAGCCGGACCGACCCGCTTCGCGCGAGCCGTACGAACCCGGCTCCGGCACGTCTTCCGCCGTCGCGGGCCCGCCTTCCCGCCCGCGCCGGACCCGCAGGGCCGGTCGCCCGGCGAACGTGCGTCGCGTCACGACAGACGGTCCCACGCCTCCTGTGCCCGCGCGGCGTCGCCGGACTCCCAGGCCGCGGCGCAGAGCGCGCGCAGGGCGTCGATGCGGTCCCCCGAGCCTCCGACCGCGAAGTCGGGCCCGACCGTCCAGCCTCCGCACGCGTACGAGCCGCCGTCCCGCCGGACCTCCGGGTGCGGTACGAGCAGGCCGGCCAGATCCTCGGCGACGTACGTCGGGCGCTCATGCTCCGGCGCGCTCAGCAGCGCCCGCGCGTCGGTGACGCCGGTCAGCACCAGCAGACTGTCGGCCCCGCCGTTGTTGGCGCCCTCGATGTCGGTGTCGAGGCGATCTCCAACGATCAACGGCCGCTCCGCGCCCGTCCGCAGGATCGTCTCGCGGTGCAGCGGCAGTTCGGGCTTGCCGGTGACGATGGGCTCCACGCCGGTGGCGGTACGGATGACCTGCACCAGCGCTCCGTTGCCCGGCCTCGGCGGCCCGCCGGGGCTCGGGATGGTGCTGTCGGCGTTGGACGCGACGAACAGCGCGCCCGCGGCGACCGCGCGGCCTCCCTCGGCGATCAGGTCGTACGACAGGCCCGGAAAGAATCCCTGGACGACGGCCGCGGGCCGCTCCGCGGCCGTCGACACCGGCCGCAGGCCCGCGGCCCGCACCGCGTGCCGTAGTCCGGTGCCCCCGACCACGAGGACCTTCGACCCGGCCGGCAACCGCTCCGCGAGGACCCGCGCCGCGGCCTGCGCGGACGTCACGACGTCCTCCGCCGCCGCGGGGACCCCGACCTCGGTGATGAGCGCGGCCGTCGCGCTCGGCGTCCGTGACGCGTTGTTGGTCGCGAACGCCAGGCGCATGCCCTCCGCCCGCGCCTTGGCCAGCGCGTCGGCGGCGCCCGGCACCGGGTCATGGCCGATGTAGATCACGCCGTCCAGGTCGAGAACGGCCACGTCGTAGACCTCGGCCAGCGGCTGGTCGCTGCCTCGCATCTCATCCCTTCCGGGCTCGCGCGTGCCGCAGCGCGGTCGCGTAATGCTTGTTCTCCGGGCGCATCGCGCAGGCGAGCGCCAGGTGCTCGACCGCCTCCGCGAGGTCCCCCGTACGGGTCAGGGCCATGCCCAGGCCGAACAGCGCGTAGTCCTCGGCCGGATCGGCCTCGACGATCATACGGAAGTTGGCGGCGGCGTCGGCGTACCGCTTCGCGCCGTACTGGGCGCGCGCCAGCGCCTCCCGGACGCTCCTGGACGACGGCTCGGCGGCCGCCGCGTGCTCAAGGACCTGGATCGCGGCGGCCGGGCTGCCACCATTGAGGAGTTCGAGACCGCGCTGGTACCACTCGTAGACGCCGCCGGCCGGGACACCCGGGGAATCAGGGCCGTGATCCGCACCTTGAACCATGTGTGACTCCGTTCGTCGACTCCACTTGTGTCCCAACAACGGCGCGGTATCTAACATGCCCGATGTGACGATTGATCCCGGACTTGCGCTTCGGCCGTTCCGAGCCGTGCGGTACGACACCGCGCGGGTCGACTCGCTCGCCGCGGTGACCTCTCCTCCGTACGACCTGATCGACGAGGAGTCGCTGGCGCGGTTCATGGCCGAGGAGCCGCACAACGTGGTCCGGCTGATCCTCCCGCAGGACGACTACCGGAAGGCCGCCGAGACGCTGCGCTCGTGGCTGACGTCCGGCATCCTCACCGTCGACGACGAACCCGCCCTGTACGTCTACGAGGAGGTCTCCGGGTCGGTCGTCCAGCGCGGCCTGATCGGGGCGGTCGGCGTGCACGAGGACGGGTCCGGCGTGATCCTCCCGCACGAGCACGTCTATCCGGGCCCGGTACGGGACCGGCTCGCCCTGATGACGGCGACCGAGGCGAACCTCGAACCGATCTTCCTGCTGTACGAGGGCGGCGCAGGCTCGGCCGCGGCCCGAATCGTCGACGAGGTGGCGTCGTCCCTGGCTCCGGTGCTGGAGACGAGCACGGGCGATGACGTGCGGCACAGGCTCTGGGCGATCCGCGACCCCGCCGAACAGGCGAAGATCGCCGAGGACCTGCGCGGGCGGCAGGCGCTCATCGCCGACGGCCATCACCGCTACGCCACCTACCAGGCGCTCCGGCGGCGGCACGACGGGCCGGGGCCCTGGGACTACGGGCTGGCGCTGCTCGTGGACTCCGTCGAGTACCCGCCGCGCCTCGGCGCGATCCACCGGGTGCTGCCCGCGCTGCCGCTCTCGGAGGCGGTCCGCCTGGCGAAGTCGGCCTTCCGCGTCGAACCGGTGGGATTTGACCTGGCGGCCGGACTCGAACGGCTCGGCGCCCACGACGACACCGCGTTCCTGCTGGGCGGTGACGGGGAGTTCGTCCTGCTCACCGATCCGGATCCGGCCCAGGTGGAACGCTCCATGCCGGAGGAGTCCTCCGACCGGTGGCGGCGGCTGGACACCGCCGTGCTGCACCGGCTGCTCATCCCCCGGGTGTGGGGCGTCGAGGACGACGAGAGCAACGTGCGGATCGTCCACCACGACGCCGCCCGCGCGGTGGCGAAGGCCCGTCGCGGCAATGGCACCGCCGTGATCCTGAACCCGCTGAAGGTTCCGGACGTGCTGGCCGTCGCGGCGAACGGCGAGAAGGTCCCCCGCAAATCCACCTCCTTCGGCCCGAAGCCCCGTACGGGCCTGGTCATGAGAACCTTCGCCGCCGACTGAGGGACCGACGGGACCGGCCGACGGATCCGGCCGACCTCGCGCACCGAACGACGGGCCCGGTCGTCTCGCGGACGCACCGACCTCGCGCACCAACCGACCGGACCCGCCGGACCTCCCGTACCGAACGACGGGCCCGGTCGTCTCGCGGACGCACCGACCTCGCGCACCAACCGACCGGACCCGCCGGACCTCCCGTACCGAACGACCGGCCCGGTCGCCCCGCGGACGCACCGACCTCGCGCACCAACCGACGGACATGGCCGACCTCGCGTCGGCCGATGCGTCCGTGAGGACGGCCGGGTACCGGACCGCCCGGCGAACGGGCCCGGCAGACCGACCCGGAAGATCTCGCGCACCGACCGACGGACATGGCCGACCTCGCGTCGGCCGATGCGTCCGTGAGGACGGCCGGGTACCGGACCGCCCGGCGAACGGGCCCGGCAGACCGACCCGGAAGATCTCGCGCACCGGCCGATCCGTCGGCGAGGACAGCCGGGTACCGGACCGCCCGGCGAAGGAGCCCGGCGGGCGATGCGTCGGTGATGGGGCCGGGCGTCGGACGGCTGCGTCCGGCCGGTGATGGCCTGGCCGCCCTACCCGTGCCCGAGCCGGGTGTGGGCCGCTGGAGCCGTAACAGGTCGATCCAGGGCCGGGCAGAGCTCACGCCCCGAGTCGCTCACCGCTTCTTCTGCCGACCCTCGCCAGTCGTCGCCTGGCGTCTCACCAGCCGCCGGCCAGCACCGCCTACCGTCCGGAGCTCGGGCGCGACCCTCGGCGGGGCGGCGGACGCGGTGTCACGTCGGCGCCCCGCTCTCCGGGCCCGCTCCCTGGCGGCGGAGCACGATGACGGCCTCCACCTCGTACAGCCCTCGCGGGCCGTTCGGACCGCGCCAGAAACGATGGCGCAGGGATCCGCGGACCTCGATGATGTCTCCGTGCCGCCAGTCACGGACGCCCTCCTGAACCGAAGGGTCATAGGTGACGCAGCGGATCGTGTCGATGGCGTCCTGCGGCGACCGGGCGTCCCGGTGCTCCACGATGAGCCGCCAGACCGCCACCTGCCCACCTCCGGGTAACGACTTCCACTCCGGCACGCCGGAGAGCCGCCCGATCAAGACGATCTCGTTGACGTGGGTCACTGCTCCGCCGGCACCGTGCGGCGCGGAACCCGTCGAGACGACGTCGGGCGGGTCGCCGCCCGGCCGCCGGGGCTCCTCGATCTCGATCCGATCCATGGCCTGCTCCTCTCATGACCGCCACACCGTGCGCCGATGGCGATGTCTTTACGATGGGGCGACCGATCGGGACGACGAAACCCCCTACCCCTCATCTGTGGAAAACCGGAGGCGCCGAATGGATTCGATCACCGACCTGGGCAATGACGTCTTCGAGATCGACACCCGGATGGCCGGATATGCGGGGATCACCGCCGGATATCTCATCCGCTCCGACCGCCCCTGTCTGGTGGAGACCGGCGCGGGGAACTCCGCCTCGGTCGTCCGGGACGCGCTTGCGGCCGCAGGAGTCGGCCCCGCGGACCTGGCGACCGTCGTCGTCACGCACATTCATCTCGATCACGCGGGCGGAGTCGGCGACATCGCGGAGATGTTCCCCAACGCAGAGATCGTCGTCCATGAGAAGGGCGCCCGCCATCTGGCCGACCCGAGCCGGCTCATGCGCAGTGCCCGGATGGTGTGGGGCGACGCGCTGGACACGCTGTTCGGCGACCTCAAGCCCACGGACGCCGTACGCATCCGGGCGGTGGAGGACGTGGGAGAGGTCGACCTCGGCGGTGGGAGGCGCCTGGAGAGCCATTACTCGCCAGGCCACGCCAAGCATCACGTCGGCCTGCTGGACTCCCTCACCGGGGACTTGTACGTCGGGGACGCCGCCGGCGTCTACATCCCGGAGACCGCCGACCTGCGTCCCGCGACACCGCCGCCGGACTTCGACCTGGACACCGCCCTGGCTTCGCTGGATCGCTTCCGCGCGCTGCGCCCGGCGCGGCTGTTGTTCAGCCATTTCGGGCCGGTCGAGCTGGTCGGGGAGACCCTCGACCGGTCGGAGGAGGAGCTTCGGCTCTGGGTGGAACTCGTCGCCGAGGCCCACGACCAGCGTCTCGACCTGGACCACGCGGTCGCCATGGTCCGCGAGCGCACGGACGGCCGGTACCGCGCGTTCGCACCGGACGCCGATCCGCGGGCGGCGGAGAAGGTGGAGATGATCAGTTCGGCCCGCAACAACGTGGCGGGCATCATGCACGCGCTCGACAAACGCTGAGGCCCGGGTCCGTCCCGTTCGGAACCGGCCCGGGCCTCAGTGCGGTCACTCGTCCGCGGCATCCCTTCGCTCGGCCTCGTCACCGGAGGCCGTCTCCGGGGCGCCTGAGGCCGTCCCTGACTCGACCGCCGGGTCCGCGTCGGGGTCGTTTCCGGATGCCCCGCCGAAGTCCGTCTCGGCCTCGGCATCCGTCTCGCCGTCGGCGAACTCGGTGTCGATGATGTCCAGGCCCTCGAGCTCGGCGTACCGCTCGGCGGCGTCCGTCTCGCCATCCCGGTCCGCCGCGGCGGCTCGCGCGAACCAGTCGACCGCCTCGTCCTCCCGGTCGGCCGCGACGAGCGCGTCGGCGTACGCGTAGAACAGCCGCGCCGACCACGGCCGCCACCGCTCGTCCTTGAGCTCCGGAACCTGCAGTGCCAGGACCCCCGCACCCGGCTGACCGAGATCGCGGCGGGCGCCCGACTCGACGATGCGCATCTCGATCGCCTCGGCCTGCGGCAGGCGGCGCGCTTCGTCCGACTTGGCCAGGTCCAGAGCGCGCTCGGGCCGGCCGAGTCCTCGCTCGGCGTCCGCCATGATGGCGAGATACGCCTCCTGCCCGGTCAGTCGTCGTGCCGCCCGTAGCTCCGACAGTGCGACCGACCACAGGCCGGCGTGGTACGCCGCGAGCCCGCAGGCCTCGCGGACGATACCGACCCGGGCCGCGCGCCCGCGGGCCGCGAGGGCGTGCTGGTAGGCCAGATCCGGGTCATCGTCGATCAGCCGACCGGCCATCACCAGGTGGCGGGCGACCTCGGTCGCGAGGTCCTTCGGCAGCGTCTTCAGCTCACCCCGTGCCGCCGCGTCGAGCTCGGCGCCCGTGACGTCCTCAGGGACGGGCGGGCCAGGGTCACGACGCGGTCGCGGGGCATCCGAAGGCCGACCCTCACCGCCGGGTCGGCGCGCACCACGTTCGGACGGCCTGCCGCCGCGCTGTGCGTCGTCACGCCGCCGGAACCCGCCTCGCTGGCCTTCCCCACGGCCACCGCGAGGACCGCCGCCCTGCCTGTCGCGGAAGTCACGACGACCCCCGTCCCGGCGCTGGAACCCGCTCGCGCCCTCGTCGCGGGACTGGAAACGCTCCTTGCCACCATCGCGGTACCCGGAGCCGGACTTGCCGCCCTCGCCGTGGCCCGAGCCCTCCCGGCCCCGCTCCCGAGACCCGAATCCGTCCTTGGCGCGCGAACGGAACCCTCCGGTGCCGCCGGGCCGATCGTCGCGACGCGAAGCGCCGCCCGCGCCCGTACGGCGCTGGGCGCCTTCGCCGCGCGAGAAACCGCCGCGACCACCGGCCCGCCCTTCGTCCCGCCGGCCCGAATCGCGCGAGCCGGCCGGCGGTCGGCTGTCCCGGGTACGGAAGTCGCGTTGATCCCGCTCGTTCCCCTCGGCATCGCGCCTCGGAAAACGACCGCCGGGACGCTGGGCTGAGCGCTCGTCTTTGTCACGCGAGCCTGCGGGACGTCCGCTCTGAGGTCCGCCACGCTCGTTTCGCCAGTTCCCGGAAGATGACGGGCGACTGCCTCCCGTCCGAGGCGCGCCGCGTCCGCCGGAGTCGTCCCGGCGCGGGAAACGGCCTCGTCCGCCCGTGCCCTCCGCGTCACCGCGGAACGGTCGGGGCCGACGGGTCTGAGAACGGCCCTCGGTCTCGTCGTCCCGAGCGCTGAAACCGCCCGGGCGCTGGGCGCCTCGCGACCCCTGCGGGTTGCCGCCCGGCTTCCGGAAGCCTCCCGGGCGGGCGGAACCGGAGCGACCGCCCGCGGAGCCGGAACGCTCGCCCTCGTATCGGCCGGCGGAGTCGTCACGTTGGGGACGGCCTCCCCTGCGGTTGGCGAAACCACCGGACGATCCCTGCGAACCGCCCTGGCGGCCACGAGATCCGCCCGAGGAACCGCTCGCACGGTCCTGGCGGCCCGGCCGTGGACGCCGATCGCGTCCGTCGCCGTCGCGTTGATCTCGTTCCGCGCTCATCACATCAAACCGTTTCACTGGGGGAGCACTGTCGGCTCCATTGTGCCCTGAAAATACAAAAAGGGCCGCCTCGGAAGGCGGCCCTCTTTGTGTATGTGTCCGGCGGCGTCCTACTCTCCCACACCGTCTCCAGTGCAGTACCATCGGCGCTGAAGGGCTTAACTACCGGGTTCGGAATGGGACCGGGTGTTTCCCCTTCGCCATAACCACCGAAACGACCAA
>NZ_JAMXMV010000021.1 GCF_024055715.1 Actinoallomurus soli | reverse complement strand
GTGCGCCCAGCCAGAGGCCGACGTCATGCCGGCCGCCTGGTCGCTGGCCCTGCCCACCGGCGAGCCGTACGCGCCCGAGCGCTCGCTGAACCAACTGGGCATCGTCGACGGCCAGGTGCTCTACCTGGGCGACGTGACGGCACACGAATTCGAGAAGCCGGTGGTGCGCGAGCACCGAAGCCGCCGGGCGGCTTGAGAAGGTCTGGCAAGCCATGTCGATCGTGGCCGGCGCACCGGCGGAGGGCGGGCGAATCGGGTGGCGCTCGTCGCGGCACAGTACGGCCGGCCACGGTAGGACCGGTGCTGGGGCGGCGTGTGTACAGGTCACGCGGGGGCGGCGCCATGCCAATGGGATGATCACGCTGGAGCTCGAGGACGGGACCCGGGGGCCGGTCATTTCGCGGCCCACCAGTGGTGCGGTCGGGGGCCAGGGCGTCGCTGGATCGGTGCCGGCGTCAGGAATGAACACCTGGCGGGGGGAAATGGCCCGCCTGACGGCGTTCCCTGCCGTGATGCACACCCGTGTCGTGCCGGTTGTGGATGAGGCGGTCGGTGGGGAGGTGCCCGGCCGGTCCGGTGATGTGGTCGGCAGACGGTCCGCCGCGGGCGGTGTGTTGTCGGCGCGGCAGATCGAGGACCATGCCGCTGCGGTCGCCGAGGAGGCCAGGAGGGCTGACGAGTCTCGGCCCGGCGATGTGGGCCTGCCGGCTGGACCGAATGGGTATTCCTGGTCGGTGCTCACTGGTTTGTCGGCTCGGTGGTCTTCGACACCGTTGCCGGAAGCGCGATGGCCGAGTGTGACCGCGTGGGAAGATCTTGTTGTTTCTCTGGTGCGGGCGGAGCCTGGTGCGCACGCTCATGTCTGGTTCGATCGTCGTGGCTGGATGAGTCACGGGATCGTGGTTTATCACAGCGGTGATGCGGGTCTTGTGCTGGTCGATCCTAATCAGCACGAGAACGCCGGCTACACGATTACGGCCGGTACCAAGAAGGTGAGCGACTGGCTCACTGAGCGGTTCGGCACGCGGGGAGGCTCTCCGCCGGTCGGTGCTCATGTGTTCTCTCTTGATGCGCAGGGTCGGCCGCTCGCTCTTACGGAGATGTCGACGTCGGAGCGGGCGGCGGCGTTGGAGTCGCTCCAGCTCGCCCAGGAGGAGCCGTCAGGCCACGCTGCCCCGCCCGTGCCGTCGGATCTGAGAGCCGAGAGCACTGAGCCACCCGTCGTGGAGGCCGACGCGACGCTGCATCGGGCGATCCAGAGCCGGCTGCCGGAGGGGATGCCGGTTCCCGGTATCGGCGGCGTCTCCTCGGTGGAGGTTCCGGCTTCGGCGGTACGGGAGCATGCGCGGGCCTGGTGGGCGGCGATGGGGAATGCGCCGGCGACGACCCCGGAGATGCTCGAGCGGGTGGTGCGGCAGGTCGGCGAACGGGTGGCGCGGGGCGAGCCCCCTGTGCCGTACCTGTTGGAGGACGCGACCGGGGGACTGGCGGATCCGGCGCGGGGTGGTCTGACGTTCGGAGTGGAGATCGAATTCGATCTTCCCCCGAGCCTGACGGACGCGGAGCGGCAGGCGGCGTACACGGGGATTGTGGCCGATCTGCGGGCGGCGGGGCTGACCCGTCAGACGGAGATCGGCGGGTACCACGAGGTGGTGGACCTGGGCTATGCCGAGGCGCGGGACTGGTGGCGCCTGGAGAAGGATCCCACGGTGGACGGCGAGCTGGTCTCGCCGATCCTGCGGGACACCGCTCAGACCTGGCAGGACCTGCGGACCGTCTTGGACGTCATCCGTCGGCACGGCGGTCAGGTCTCGAAGCGGACGGCCGCGCACGTGCATGTGGGCACCCGGCAGTTCGGTACCGATGTCAGGCCGTACGAGGCGTTGCGAACGCTGTTCGCCGGCTATCAGGATGAACTGTTCCGGTTGGCGATGAATCCGCGCGCCGATGCTCACTCGGGCCTGGAATATGCCAGGCCCCTTTCCGCGCAGCACACCGGGTACGTCGCGGTCTGGGCCACCCCGAGCGGGGTCCGCGATGACGCGCTCAGCTTCGAGCGGGTCCAGGGCAAGGCCACGGATCACGTGGAGTTCCGGCACCTGAACGGAAGCCTGGACGAAGGCGAGATCCAGCAGAACGTGAAGCTGTCGTTGGGTCTCGTCCACGCGGCGCTGCGGCTGGCCGACGACCCGCTCTGGCAGCCGCCCGATCACGAGGAGGTCGGCGCGCGCGCCGGTGTGGTGCAGGGCGTACACCGCGCCGCGGACGGGCCGGGTGCGGTGACGGTCTTCGAACCGGACGCGCCCGAGGTGAGCGAGCCGGTGCGGAGCCTGGTGGACACGATCTTCCGGCGGCCGGAGGATCGTGAGCAGGCAATGGCGCGGTACGCGGTGACCGCGTGGTTCGGCGGTCGCGGTGCCCGGCAGGCCGATGACGCCTCCACCGGTCTGCTGGACCCGGCCTCGGTCCCCGGCCTGGAGGGGCTGGCGTCCTTGGGCAGTGTCTTCGTGACGCGGTTGCCCGGCGCCGCGCTGTTCCGTTCCTCCGAGGGCGTGGCCGACCGCGGGGAGGCCGAGCTGGCGGATCGGTTGCGCGCCATGGTCCCCGGCGGGGGTGCCTTCGTCATGATGGTCACCGTCAACCGGCGGCCGTACGTCCCGCACGCCTTCGGTTTCGGAGGGAGCAGACCACTCGAGACCGCGGAGTCCATCGCGATCCTGCGTCACCTCGGCTGGTCGCCCGGGACGCCGCTGGTGCTCACCCGTGCTTTCGAGGACACTCCCGCGTCGCTGGTCGCCTGGGGTGCGAAGCTGGCCGCCGCGCTGGGAGAAGGTGAGGCGGTCTACATCCCGGCCAGCGGCGGTCAGGACGCCGAGGATGTCGAGATGCCGTCCCAGGGCCTGGCGGGCCTGTCCAATGTCGAGGTCTTCGGCCCGCCGGGCGGCGCCATGGAGGACGACGGCGAGATGGTCGTCCTGCCAGGGACGGCGTGGTTCCGGGCGCTCCCGGGGACGACGGTCGGCGGCGAGGGACAGGGTGCCGGCTGGTCGGCCGGGAGCGGCCAGGTGCGCTATGCCCGCCTGGGAGAGCCGGATGTCCCGTTCGATCCGGCGAACGTGCGGGATCGGTCGCACCGTGTCCTGGAGATGGAGCCGGTCTGGTCGGAGTCGGACGGCCGGTCCCCGGCGTCCGAGCGCCATCCCGCGTCGAAGGCGCCGACGGATCTGCGGCCGGCGTCGAGCGTTCCGGCGGCGCAGGTCTATGCGTTCGATCCGGCCAAGGTCATGCGCTGGACTCACCGGGTGCTGCTGGCCACGGAGGGATCGGTCGGCTTCTACTGGTGGAGAGGGTCTTCGAAACCCGAAGTAGACGACGGTTGGCGCATCTCCGAAGAGACCGGGAAGGGGGTGACCAATGATTTCGGTCGGTGGCTTCGTGGTAACGGTTCGGCGCCGACGTCGGAAAGCACACTGAATTGCTGGGAAGCAATTCTATTTACCGCGTATTGGTCTGGTGCCGTCGATAAAGCATGGCTGCAGGAAATTCACCAGCAGGCGGCCCGGGCAGCGGAGGCCGCATACTTCGACACGCTCGAATACGGGCTCGGTGAGGACTTCGCGGTAGAGGGCGGCCACGATGTTTACCACCGGACAATTTTCGAGCGTATCGGCGACCAGTCGTCCATCCGGCAACACCGATTCGACCCGGAAACCGGCCTGGTAGATCCCGAAATCCCGCCGGGTCATCTGATACTCATCGATGGACAGAACCATGTCGCGCTCGCTTCCAAAACGCGTGATGCGCGGGGTCGTCAGGAAGTTCTGAGCCATTGGGAACACCCGCCGCTGGGTGAATCAGCGGAATCTTATTATGAGGAGGAGTCCGGGAGGCCAGCGGATTATCACATCAATACATGGCCCAACTTCCTGCAGAAAGTCCCCTTGGCGGATCTGCTGCTCGAGAACTTCGATTCGGATGTGAGGATCGAGTCGGTGGCGCCGGCCTGGCCCGTGCCCGCTGCTTGGTCCGGCCCCGAGGAAGTGGCAGAGCCCGTCGCGGTGCCAGGAGCGAAGGTCGGTCGGCCGGCGAGCGCGGACTGGCTGGATCGGCTGTCGGTGGCGCCGGTGGTGAAGGTCGAGACACAGCGTTTCGACCCGGAGATCGATTTCCTCGCGTCGTCCGAGTCTGGGCTTGCGTCGGGATGGGAGACGCTGGTCCGGATGAACGTCCAGCGGATTCAGGCGCAGAACGGTACCTGGGTCCGTAACCACGTGATCGTGCTGCCGGTCAAGCCGATGCCCGGCGTCACCGCGAAGGACGTCGCGGCACTGCAGAAGTCGCTGAACGGGCTGCTCGACCAGTACGTGAACCAGGGCTATGAGCTTCCGGAGTCGAAGGATCAGCTGTTCATGGCGGTGAAGCTGGTCGTCGATCCCCAGCACGGTGAGGCCGTCCAGGTGTGGCCGGGCCGGGCCGTCGATTCTCCGGATCCAAGAGTGCAGGGGCCGAACGCGCGGAACATCGGCCTGCGTGACTTCCTCGCCGTGCTGCTGCATGAGCTGCTGCACTGGGCGGGGTTGCCGGACGAGAACAAGGATCCGCTGGCGCTGTTCCGGCGGGCGCTGGCCGGGCGGACTCTATCGGCGATCAAGACCGATGGGATCATGGCGGGCGGCCCGTTCGACCCATCGCAGCCGATGCCGCAGCGGTATCTGCGGATCTTCGAGTCGGTGGTCGACGCGACCGCGAACCTGCTCGACCATCAGAGGGGCGCGGTCGTGTCGCGGAGCGCCGCGACCGGTGTCGTCGAACAGCGTGGCGGCGCTGCGGAGGTGGTGGCGGCCTCGCCGGTGTATCGGGTGCTCGGGCGAAGGGACGAGATTCCGCCGCACCCCGCCCCGCTCGCGCCGAGGTCGTCTCGTCTGTTCGACCGGTTCCGTGGAAGCCGGGGTCGAGAACGGGGCGCTGACCGTCTGGCTGCTTACCATGCCGCCGCCGCTCAGCGGGGTCTGGTGTTGCGGGACGTGCAGCCGGACGGCGACATGATGGATGCACTGGTGGTCACGGCTGACCCGGCCATGTTGGCAGGAGCCGCGACCGGGCAACAGGTCCGTGACCGGCTGGCCGACGCTCTGGAAATCGACCTCCAATCGCCGCAGCCTTACCTCGTTCCGGTCGTGGAGCCGACGATCCGACGGTTCCTCGCCGAGGAGCAGGCGAATGAGTATTTTGGCCGCCGGCGCCCGTCGGCGGGTGAGCGGGAACAACTGATCGCGCAACTCTCACGAACTGTTTACGTCGATTGGCGTGCGATTTCCGGCGGCTTGCGGGCGATGGGGGCCTCTGACGACGTCGCAGGTGAGATCGCGCCGATTTTGGCGGGGCTGGTCTTCCGACTTCACATTCACGTCATCGGGGCCGGTGGGACCATCTACACGGTCGGTGATCCGTTCGGTCACCCCATCACGCTCGCCAGAGCCGGGGATCGCTGGATGGGTACGGTCGCCCGCACGTTGGCGGTGGTTCAGGCGGGTCGCCGGATGCTCGGGGGGCTACGGTGGCGCGGGAGCAGCGGGCCCAACCCCAATATGAACTGGGCATTGGCCGAGCGTACGTATCTGGGTCACCCGAATGACATGGCGCTATGGCTGCACGGAAGAGGGCCTGAGCCTGGCGAATACAGCGTCATGAACTGTGCGGACGCAGTACTTTTTTCTGCCTACCGTGCGGGGGTCGTCGACAAGGCGTGGATCCAGCGGCTCTTTGAGCGTGCTGCCCTCGATGCCGTCAACGAACATCATAGGTATCGTCGTTTTGACGAGGTTGAAAATTCCTACGTCTTGCCTCCTGTGGACAGGCTGCCAGACGTGAATGACGGATACGGTCACTTTGCTTCGTCGCCTTCCGTGGTTTACGGGCGCTCCTTGATGCGTGGCATGTATACGGGAGAATTGACTCGGTATGTGATCGACCCGGTGAGAGGGATCGGCGGGCCGGATATTCCGGTCGGCCACGTGATCTTTATCAATGGCGTGGCTGGTCATGTGGTGCTCAGTTTGGGCACTCGTGATGCCTACGGGCGGCAAATGGTGCTCAGCATGTGGTTCCATCCCGCGCGACTTCCTCGTACTACGGAGAATCCTTTCGGCGATGGATTCATGCAGGAGACGTCGATTGAGGAACTGATCGAAGCCGGTCAGATGCGTAATGCCGTGATCGAGTTCGGAGCGCCGGCGTGGTCCGGTCCCGTGACGGCAGATGCCCCTGCTCTCGCGGGGGGATCGGTCCACTCGGCGCCGAACGCGCCGCAGGATCTGCGGCCCGCCTCCGGCGTTCCGGCGGCTGACGTCTACGCGTTCGATTCGGCCGTGTCTGCCGCCTGGCCCGGCCCCGAGGGAGAAGCGGTCACCGTCGCGGTGCCGGGCACGAAGGTCGGACGGCCGGCGAGCGCGGACTGGCTCGACCAGCTGTCGGTGGCGCCGGTGGTGAAGGTGGAAACACAGCGTTTCGACCCGAAAATCGATTTCTTCACGTCGGCCAAGTCCGGGCTCGCATCGGGCTGGGAGACGCTGGTCCGGGTGAACGTGCAGCGGATCCAGGCGAAGAACGGTACCTGGGTCCGTAACCACGTCATGATGTTGCCGGTAAAGCCGATGCCCGGCGTCACCGCGAAAGACGTCGCGACACTGCAGAAGTCGCTGAACCGGTTGCTCGACCAGTACGTGAACCAGGGCTATGAGCTTCCGGTGTCGAAAGACCAGATGTTCGCGGCGGTGAGGCTGGTCGTCGACCCTGACCACGGTGAGGCCGTCCGCGTGTGGCCGGGCCGGGCGGCCGATGCTCCGGATCCCACGGTGCGGCGTCCGGACGCTCGAAATGTGGGACTGCGCGACTACCTTGTCCTCCTGTTGCACGAGCTGCTGCACTACCTGGGGCTGCCGGACGAGGGCGAAGACGCGCTGGCGCTGTTCCGGCGGGCTCTGGCTTCACGGCCCCTGCCAGGGATCAAGCGCGACGACGGCATCATGGTGGGAGGCCCGTTCGATCCGTCGCAGCCGATGCCGCAACGGTATCTGGAGATGTTCGAGTCGGTGGTTGACGCGACCGGCAATCTACTCGACCACCCGCGGGACGCGGACGGGTCGCGAAGCTCCGCCACCGACGTCACCGCGGCAAACGGTGGCGATGCCGAGACGGTGGCGGCCACGCCCGTCTATAAGGTGCTCGGGCAGCGGGACGAGATCCCGTCGCACCCCGCCTCGCTCGCGCCGGGCGGGGACGAGGAGACCGACGTCGCGAAGCCCGCCCGTGACTCCCAGCCGCAGCCGCCCTGGTACGCGGCGAAGGGCGGGCTCGGTGACGGGCACGTGTCATCGGTGGAGGACGTGGTCGCCAGGTCGGTGCCGGGGGGCAAGGCCGCCGAGCCGGTCGACGATTGGATCAGCTCGGTGACCGCAGGGTTGGACTCGCCGGTCGCGGACTCGGTGCGCAAGGAGATCCTTGCGCTGTTGACCGACAGTGATCCCAGGGCCTGGGAGAAGCTGCTGCGTCACGGCAAGCTGATCGTCGTCAAGGGCGTACGGGTCAAGCTCACGTTCTCCGCCAAGGAATTGGGCTATGAGCCGCCGGCCGACACGCAGGTCGATCCGGGCTACCAGGAGTACTTCAGCAAGTACGGCGACACGTCGTTCTCTGAGGGCAGTTCGCATCATGTGCGGTCGGCGAGGAGCGGCAGGCTCGAGCCGATCTTCTTCCTGGCGGTGCAGGGGGGGACGCAGGCCGCGTTGTCGCATGCGGGGCCGACGGGGAAGATCACGGTGGAGCGCGGGTACTCCTCCGGGCGAAGCATCGCGATGGAGGTGCAGTCGGGGAACCGGGTCATTGCCAATGCCACGCACCTCTACTCTGCCCGGATCCGGATCCAGGCCACTGTGAATCGTGAGTTCCGGCCGAGTGTGGCACTGCCGGGTACGGCACGGCTGGCCTACCCGCAGGTGTACTCCTCCCGGGCGGAGGCGCCGGCGATGACGGCGACGGTCGAAGATGGCGGGCATCCGATCGTGCGGGTGGTGGATCCCGGGGTTCTGCACGGGCTGGACTACGCGGTCAACGCGGCATTGCCCGAGGAACTGCTGGTCGGGCTGGCCGAGACGCTGGTGAACGAGGTCGGTCTTTCGGCCGAGGACGCCGACGTGATCGTTCAGGACGCGGCCGAGGAGTACTTCAACGAGAAGACGATCAAGGATCGTAGTCAGTGGTGGCTGACCGACAGCTGGGTGTCGGGGGTGCTGGCGAAGAAGGTGCAGTGGGTCTTCGGGAAGAAGGTGACGGCCGAACTCGCGGGGAGGGCCGCGAGTGATCTCGCCGGGAAGGTGACGGGCGAACTCGCCAAGAGGGTGCCCCGCCTTTCGGAGTTCCAGGGGCATCTGGAGATCGGCGGGCAGCCGCACACGGTGCGTTATGTCACGACCACCGATGATCCGGTGTTGCTCCGTAACGACATCGCGGACACGGCGCTCAGCCGGGACGGTGAGACACACGACAGTGGTGCGAGCGTCACTCCGGGGGTCGCGCTGGGGATCGAGCTCGGCGAGCACCTGACCACGCCGACCGTCGATGTACCGAAGGTGGGGTCCTCCCGTGGCCACGGGTACACGGTCGGCCGCGAGGGGCAGGCCAAGATCGCGGTCATGCGGAAGGACCGTCTGGTCCGTTACCGGACCGAGTACCGGTTCACGGTCGCCATCAAGTCCAACCTGGGCGACGCGACCTTCACCGTGCCGGTGGTGGGGGAGTTGGGCATCGGCCGCGGGCACGCCAAGGAGTTCGAGCGCCGGGCTCTCGGCGGAGTACTCACCGGCTCCGGGCTGGTGACGGCCGAGGAGTTCGAGGCGCCGGTCGCGCGGTCGGCGGTGGCGCCGGAGCTGCCGGCCGGGCCCCGGACCGGGTTCGTATCGCGGCTGATGTCCAGGTTCGCCGGTAGTACGGCCCCGCCCGAGCCGTTCGGTGAGAATGGCGTACGGGACGTGGAGGACCTGCGCCGGCTGGCCGACCAGCGGCCCGTCGAGATCGCGATACCCGGTGAGCTGTACGACGCCCTGGTGCCCGAGCTGTCGTCGGAGGCGTGGCGGATCCTGTTCGGCCACGACAACGTCACCTGGGTGCTGATGGACGCCGACCGGTCGACTCTTGTTTCGCGCGCCGAGGGGCCGGGCGCGGCACCGTGGCGTTATGTGCTGGACGATCAGGCCCGGATCAGCGGTGCTCTCTTCATGCACGAGCAGCCGGGCGGTGTGCGGGAGCCGCGGGGATGGGTGCCCAACCCGGCGGCGACGTCGCCCTTGGCGGTGGTGGATGCCCGCCCCTGGCACGAACCCCTGGAGCGGCCGCTGCGTGCGGCCGGCATGGGCTCCATCGCCCGTTTCTTGAAGGACGGCGGGATACCGCAGATTCAGCTCACCGAGGCGTTGCGGCAGCGGCTGGAGAACTCCGCGGAATCCACGGTGAAGAGCGCGGACCCGGTGATCCAGGCCGTGCGGCTGATGATGGCGACGCGGATCCCGGTGATAGCCGCGGACGGTCGGCGGCTGGGAGGCGGGGAGGAGAACGTCGGGGAGCCGGAGAAGCGGTTCGTCGTCGATGAGTACGGCAGGGTCCGCGCGGGTCTGCGGCCCTGGCATCACGTGGTGCATCCGCGTGAGCCGCTCGCGCTGGCCGCCCGGAAGGGACTGGGCAAGGGCATCGTGCGGGAGACGCCCGGCCTGGAAGAGATGTACCCGCAGGTGACGAAGGCCCTGGCGCATCAGATGCGCGCGGCCGGGGTCAGGCTCTCGGCGGACGAACGCCAGCACCTGGCGCGGGCGCTGGCCATGAAGTTCGGTGTTCCGGGGCTGCGGGGCGAGTACCCGGGTCTGATCGATGTCGGCGTGAGCCACGAGGTGGAGGCCGGCGGTTACATCTTCACCGCCTCGCTGGACGGGGAGTTGCGGGCCCTGCGCCGGGACCCGGTCGCCGAAAGCGACGTCACCCTGGATTCCCAGCGCAAGGACGTCGCGTCGCTGGACGTCGAGGAGGAGAAAGGGCTGTCCGTCGCGGGCGGCTTCAACATCCGGTTCCGGCTCAAGCTGAAGAATCTGTTCAGCATCGACCTGGACGTTCTCAGCCTCTCCGGCAAGCGCGGCTGGGCGCACAAGGTCATCGACAGCACCGGCGTCAAGGAGTACCGCCGGGACAAGACCTCCGGCGACGTCACTCGTTTCGAGTACGAAGCCGTCTACACGCTGGCCGTCACCACCCGCCGGTCGTCCGAAGGCGTCGTATCGGCCCAGGTCCGAGGATTCTCCGGCGACCGGTACTGGACGGCGGTGACCGTCTCGGACGAGTATCTGCCGGACAAGCCGGTCCCCGCCGACGACGTGGCCGCCTTCGGCGAGGCCACCGTGGCGAGAGGCCCGCTGGACGAGGACGGCATCAAGCGGCTGGCCGGCTCGCCCGGCCCGCAGATGGGTACCGAGTTCGACCTGAACGAGCAGGGCATGTCCGGTATCCGGGTCACCCTGTCCGGCCTGGCGGAGATATCGACGAACCTCGCGCAGCTGGTGGCGGCGCACAACAAGACGTCGTGGGTCGGGACGAAGGCCGATCCGTTCCAGCAGGTGCTCGCCAAGATCGTGCCGTCCGGCCGCCGGTACGGCGTGGCGCAGCGGATCCTGCGTAGCGGCACGCAGACGTTCATGGAGGCCCAGACCCCGGCCATGCTGCGTAAGCGCGGCCTGGCGATCCCGCTGCCACCGACCAAGGACGGCTGGAAGCAGGAACTACGGATCCGGATCCGTACCTTCAACGTCCGCTACGAGAAGACCGTCAACGGCGCCACCCTGGAGCAGTACACCGAGACGGACCCCCGTTTCGCCGAGGAGCACGGCACCGAGAACTCCATCGAGGCCGGCGGCGGCCCCGGCGGGGTCATCCGCCTGGGGATCCCCAAGGCGGAACAGGCGGAAGGCGGCCGGACGACCAGCCAGAAGACGAGCAACCAGCTATCGGCCGGCGTCAGCGGCAGCGGCGAGATATCCCGGGGTGAGCACCAGGGCGATCAAGGCGGTGCCTTGGATCTGAACCTGGGCACGTACTCAGGGGACAGCGAGCAGTTCCGCGCCGAGCCGGTGTACACGATGGAGTACCGGCGCTGGCGCGACGGGCGCCGTAAGGGCTGGCGCCGGGCCGCACGCTGGGGCTCCGCCCCGCGAGTCTCCTACCGCGCCATGCGGCACGTGAAGATCTCCGGAGGGTTCGAGTTCCTCGTCCCCCATGTTCGCGCGGTCGACCACGGCATCTCCGTCCGCAGCGATGTCCCGGTCAAGCAGGACGAACGCCGCCATGTCCATCCGGACCTCGCCATGGCGGCCGCGTATGTCGAGAAGGTCACCGCCGAAGACCTCGTCGACGTCATCGCGAACCTCCTCGGTGGCGACCTCGAACCGGAGATGCTGCGCGCGGTGGAGACGGTCTTCTCCGAGGACGCCGTCCGCGCCCAGTTCCCGACCGCGCGCAGGGCCGCGATCCACCAGATCTTCAAGAGCCCCGCGACGTTGTGGCGTGAGCGCAGCCTCTGGGAGTACCTGAAGATCCCCGCGCAGATGGAAGGCACGCTGCACACCGGCATCCGGGTGACGTTCGAGGAGGAGTCACTCACCTATGAGCGGCCCCGGCCCGACGTCAGGGTGACCACGGGCGGGCAGGGCTTCGTGCAGAGCGGCAAGGGCCGCAGCCGCGGCCGCGCCTACCAGGGAGGTGCTTTCTTCCATGGGCGGTGGGCCACCGCGCCGAAGGGCTTCCGACCGGCCGGTGGCGGCACCATCGAGTACGCACGCAGCCGCAAGGCAACGGTCGGGGCGACCAGGGTCGCACGCGACATCCGCCGCGCCACCGCCAAGGACACCTCCCAGGAGTTCACCCACACCGGCACCTTCCGCGTGGAGGTCTTCCACCGCTACTCCTCGAACGAGCTCTTCCGCCGTGCCGGGCGGCTCATCGGGCTCGCACCGAGCCTCGTGGAGGTCCTCACTCACGGGGAAAGCCGGCGCCTGTGGCAGCGCGTGTTCCCGCCGACCCGCCCATCGGCCGCGACGACCGAGGTCCCCGGCCGGGCGACGGTCCTCGTGCCCACCCATCTGACCACCACCGCCCCATCGGCCGTTCCGGCTGCGGCCGTTCCGGCTGCGGCCGTTCCGGCCGGGCCGGTGCGGGCGGCCATCACGCGCGCGCCGGCTCCGCCCGTCTCTCCGCTCGCCGAAGCGCTCGCCGAGCACGTACAGGCGCTGTCGATGCCCGGCGCCGACCAGCTGCCGCTGTGGGCTCCGGCCGCCGCGATCCCCGGGCGCCGGATCGACCAGGACGCGGTGGCAGGCGGTATCCCGCCGATCGTCGATGACTTCGAGCCGACCCGGCAGGACGGTCTCACCGCGGACCTCGCCCTCTCCGAGGAGAACCTCAAGGCCAACATCGATCCACTCCTGCGCGCCGCGTTCCGCCCGCCACTGCTGAACGGCGAGGACCTGACCGTTCAACTGGTGCCCACCCGGGGACGCTGGGTGCACCGCGGCGGGTACACCGCGCTCAACTTCCCCGAGGAGGCCGAGGAGCCGGAGTGCGAGACCGAGGTGAGCGGCGGCTTGACCCGCGGTCTGGAGTTCGACCTCGGCCACAGGTTCGGCAAGCCGGTGCAGGAGGGCGCGGAACAGTCCTTGATCGACCCCGGGGCGTCGCGCGACCGGGGCCGCGAGAACGTTCGTGTCCAGAAGAACTCCACCGGCGACTACACCGAGTCCAACCGGCAGCGCGACGGCGACTTCGACTACTACGTCTTCGACGCCGAGTACCACATCACGGGCCCGCACCGTCACCACGTCGTCGTCACCGTCCCGGACGGCTTCTTCGGCATGCTCCCGGCCCCCGTGGTACGGCGTCTGATCGACGACCGGGCCCTGGACGTCGAGCCGCCTCCGCTGGACGACGACCGGCTTCCCGCCGAGTGGGCCCAGAACGGCACCCTCCCGCCCGAGGACACCGCACACATCCTCCAGCAGGCCGGCGGGGCGAGCGCGCTGCGCGACCGGACACTGCGGTTCTGGACCAAGACCGAGCACCTGACGTCGGCCACCACGGCGGCGCGGCGGCTGACCACCCAGACCGGCGTCCCGGTCGAGCTGCTTATCCCCAAGGACGACGGCTCGATCAGCCGATACCCGGTCACGAGCACCGCCGAGTCGCCCGGCGGCTATGCCACGAAGACCCCGTACGTGCCACAGCAGGATCTTCGGACGTATGAGCAGCCGCCACCGGGTTTCACGCCGGTGTTCACCCAGAGCGTCTTTCGCCATGGCTCGCGCGCCGAGACCAGAGGCGACTACGGGGACCAGATCCTGGGGCTGTGGGAGGTGGCCGCCGGCGAAGGCGCCCTTACCCGGGACGGCGCGGCGTTCGGCCCGCAGGTACGGTCGCTGCGCGACGCGTTCACGCAGGTCGGATATGGCAACCTCAGCGGCCGGGGCAGGCAGGAATTGCGGGACGCCGCGGCGCGGATGCGCGAGCGCCTTCCCGGGCTGTTCACGAAGATCGCCGAGAATTCCGAGCGGATCGACGTCGTCAACTCGGGCAAGGGCCGGGCGGTCGAGAGCGGCAACGCCTTCACCGCCGCTCTCGCCGCCCACGATCCGGCTCTGCAGCCCCTCATCGGCCCGGCCAGGCCCGACCCCGACCTGCTCCACTTCCACATGGCCGCGGGCGGTGCCGAGTACCGGAGCTACCTCGCGGGCGACGAGCGCCTCGCGGCCAAGCTTCAGGAGATCGAGCAGCAGCCGGCCATCCAGGACGCGGCCCGCAGCGTACTGCTGAAGATCTTCACCCCGGCCTTCGTGGATCGGATCTTCGCCGGAGATTTCGCTTCGATCGGTGCCCGTATCGGCACCGGCGTCGAGGCGGCCCATGCCGTGTACCGGCTCCGCAGCTTCGCGCCGTTGATGAGCCATGAGGGGGCCTGGGGCCTGGAGCGTTACGTCACTGCGGATGACGCGTCCTGGTTCGCCTACCTGAGCGACGCGAAGACCTTCTACCGGAAGGGACCGGGCTTCGGGGACAGCGACATCACGTACAAGATGGCGAATGTCCTGCTCGACGACTTCTTCGCGAACATCGAGGCCAAGCGGGCGGGGACCAGCGACCTAGGTGCCGCACTGCGCTTCGCCCACGCGGAGGCGATCATTCCGTTCGCCGTTCTCCTGGGCCTGCCGGGCAGTGAGAAGTCGGCGACCCTCGCGTCGCCGGACACCTCCGCCGACAACCCCTGGCGGGGCGAATCCGTGTCCCCGATGGCAGCGAACATCCAGTGGGACGTGTTCCAGAACGGCAGCACGTACCTCGTGCGAATGCTCCACAACGAGAAGGAGACCCCCTTCGGGCAGGGCGCCAGGCCGGTGTCGGAGAACAGCATGTTCTACGACCTGGACGAGTTGTTGCGCAGCTACGGACGTACGACGGTCCGCGCGCGGGACGCCGGGGCCGGCACGCACCTGGACGAGCGCTCGGCGACCGAGGCGGTACGCGGCACCGTCACCGGTCGGCCGGAGGATGATCTGCGGATCCTGCCCGCGCCGTCCGATGAGGCGCAGCGGACCGGGATGGACGACGACACGGTCGGCGTGGAGACGCCGGCGGCGGCGTTGAACCGGAGCGAGCTGGACGACCTGTGGAGTGGCGTGCGCGGGGTGCTGCGGGGCGCCGGTGTGCCGACCGATGGGAATCGGGCCGCGACGCTGCGGGCGCGACTGCCCGAGCGGTACGCGGCGCTGGCCCCGTGGCAGCGGGTGAACGGGATGCGCGCCGCGGGTGAGGTGATCGCGCAGATCCACCTCACCGGAGCGAGTTGGGGCCTGGACGGCACGGGACCCGGCGCGACGGCCGAGCCCGGTCTCCTCGCCGGACCGGAGGAGGCAGAGTACGCGGGCCGGATCGCCGCGCTGCTGGCCGAGGCCCCGGTGAACCACGCCGAGGTGCTCCGGCAACTCCGGTTCCGCGCGTCGCTCGCCGACGGGCGTACGGCGGAGACGTTCCAGATCGCGTTCCAGGCGAGGACCGGGACGTCGCTGGAGGAGGCGGTGAACGGCGCGGTCGCCGGCGGGCGGGCCACCCCGGCCCTCGCCGCGGACGTCCGCCGGTACCTCGGCGGATCGCGGGAGGCGACCACCGGCCCGCCGCCGCCCGGCCCGATCGCGGTCTACGCGCGAGAGGCGTCGGCCCTGGCGGAGGTCCTCGCCTTCACCCACGGGCTGCGCGATGCGATCGCGGGAGAGGCCGACGCGGAGGAGGTCTTCGCGCGGTTGCGCCTCCTCGACGGGGACCCACGCCGCATGTGGGCTGTCGAGGACGCGTACGAGGAGCAGTACGGCGGGTCGCTCGTCGATCACCTGAACGCGCTCTGGGAGCGCCAGTACGGCACCGACCCGTCGCACCGCTGGAGCGAGGTGCTGCCGACCTCCGCCGACGGCCTCTTCGGTGAGGTCCGCCCGGAACCGGTCTCGTACGCGGAAGCGAGCCGCTGGTACGACCTGCTGACCGAGCTGCGCTTCCACCACCCCGAGCACGGTGCCCTCCGCCTGCCCATCGAGTACCACTACAACGGCGGTGACCTGCGGGCCCACCTGATGGTGTTGCGGCTCCTGCAGTGGGGCGCACCCGTGGGCAAGATCGTCGCCGAGCGGGCGCAGCCGGAGCTGGGCCTGCTTTCGGGCAACATGCCGGGCTCGCTCGAACCCACGCTGGTCGAGTGGCTCCATCACACCGCTCCGGTGGTGTGGGCCCGTGACGCCGACGGGCGGCCGGGCTGGCTTGTCGTCGACACCGCGCTGGGGCGTGGGCCGCTGACGCCGGGCGAGTGGCTCACGGCCATCGGAGTCGATCCGGCCGACGCCCGGAACCTCTTCCTGGCCGGCACGGTCGAGCAGGTGCACGCGGCGGCGCTGGACGAGTTCGGCAAGGCGCCGTCGACGTGGTACTTCGACAACGGAACCCAGCACCCGATCGGCCGCACCGTGGCGGCCATCACGGGAGCCGAACACGCGGGGTTGCTGGATCGCGTCGAGTCCCTGCGGAGCCTCGACGCGAGGGTCCAGGACCAGATCGACGACCTGGTCGAGCACGCCCGTGCGATGGACGAGCTCACCTACGCCCGCCGCGCCGCACGGATCCTGGAGCAGTCGCGCGCGGACGAGAACCCGGCCCGGACCGCGGCGCGGCGCCTGGAGACCGAGCTGACCGGCCCCAGCCCCGAGTCCGGGTCCCTGAGCCGTTACCCCGAGCTCGGCCGGCTGGTGCGCGAGGTGCTCGGCGACTCCCGGCCGGAGCTCGTCTCACGTCTCTTCCCCGGCCCGGCCGGTGCCGCGGCGGAACAGACACCGGCGACCGCCTCCGCGCAGACAACCTCGGGTACGGCCGGTGGATCACGGCCCGCTCCGCCGCCGGAGTGGCCGTCGTGGACGGTGGCGCCTCGCGTCACGCCGGCCGCCGAGACGCGACCGGCGGCCGAACCTCCGCACGCGGTCGGCGTCCGCCCTGCCGACGCACCCGTCCGCTACGGCGACGTCTACGAAGAGCGGCGCTGGATCACCAGACGCCGAACCTACGAGGACGCCTTCTCTCGCGCGCTCGGTCTCGACCCGCGCCTGGCCGACGTCGTCCGCCGGGCCAACCACCGCCTGTACACGACCATCGCCCAGCACGTGCCCGCCGACGAGGCCGCGCGAAGCTTCCTGAGCGGGTGGGAGAAGGAGCCGGCGGTCACGCTGGAGCGCATCCTCGGCGAGGACTCGCCGTGGTCGCCGGAGGAGCACTTCACCGCGTTCTTCCGGGCGGTGCAGGCGCAGGAGAAGGGACTCGGCTCGCTCTGGGGTGAGCGACCGCTCCGTTCTCGTCTCCGTTCCGACGATTGGCTGGACGAGAAGATCGCGCGCGGCTACGAGGTGGGCCGCAGACCGAACGACCGTTTGGAGTGGGTGTTCCGGTCCTACCGGAATCTCGGCTTCGGGCCCGAGGACCGCGCGCTGTTCCTCCGCGCGGTGATCGCCCGGCGGCCACGGGACCTGTACGAGACGCTCGTGGCGTGGCGCATGGCCGGGCTCGGTGACGACCCCGCGCACGCGGTGCCGGAGGCGGTGCTGCAGACCGAGGTGGCCGACCTGCTCGAATGGGCCGACGTGACCTTCCGGCCGCGCGACCTGACCGACGATCCGCAACTGCTCGGCGCCCTGGCGCCGCCTCACCTGAGGGCGGGGGAGGGGACGACCGTCTCGCGGTGGTCACCGCCCAGGCTCGGGGAGGAGGCGACCAGGCGGGCGTATCCGTGGCTGTCGAAGATCAACCCCTTCTACGCCAAGGGCGGCGACTTCCTGACGAACTGCCTGCTGGCGGGGATCGGCGTGGATCTCACCCTGGAAGAGGCACTGCTGCAGCCGGGCGAGGACCCCGAAGCCCTTCCGTACTACCAGGTGCCGCCGGACGCCGCTTCGCCGTACGAACACCTCGCCAACTACGGCAAGGGCGACCCGCTCGACGTGCTCGGCTACCAGGCGATCCACGACGCGATGCACGCGGCCGGGCGGGGCGCGCGCGGCATGGTCCTGGTCGGCGTGCACGGCACCGACGTCGACCACGTCTTCAATGTCGTCCACGACGAGAACGGCGTCGTCTTCCTGGACGGGCAGAGGGGCGGGGAGGCGTACCTGCCGGGGAGCTTCCGCAGCCTGCGGTTCCTGCCCACCAGCGAAGGCTTCCCGCGCGAGGCCGTCGAGGTCGCCCCGACACCGTGGCGGCACGGACGGCTCATCGGCGCGGAATCCGGGCGCATCGTCACGCTCAGCGAGATCGCCGGCTCTCAGGCAGAGGCCGAGGCCGAGGCACAGCCCGTGACGGATCCGTTCGCCGGTCCGGGACGGCGGCTGGGCGGGCGTGCGGATATCGCGGGCTCGAGCAAGGAGATCCGTGCGCAGGCCGCAGAGGAGCGGGCCAGGCGCGAGCCGGCAACGGTCACGTCCACGGACGCGGAGACCGCGGACGAATCCGAGACGTCAGAGGGGTCGGCGTCCGCGGAGGCACAGGCCGCTTCCGGGCCCGCCGTCGAGGTGAGCCGGGGCGCCGCACGCCCGTCGAACACCGCGAACGCCGTCCCGGCGCCGCGTACGCGCCGGCTGGGGGCCTGGACCGCCGTCGACCGTGCCCGTGCGACGTTGGACGCGCTGTCGGACGAACGCCGCGCTGAGGTGATGGCCGAGGCGAGTGTGCTTTTCGGTGATCTGAGCGGTCGAGTGCCGGCGGTCGTCGATTCGGGTGGTCCGGTGTCGCGGGTGGATCGGGCGGGTCTGCTGGTGGCGGCCGAGCTGGCCCGTGCGGGCCGGGCGGCCGGCGAGGGCCTGGCGCGGCGTCTGGCGCGTGGTCTGGCCGCCCAGGTGCGTGCGACGGAGTATCCGGACACCATCCCCGTGCCGCCTGAGGTCCTGGCAGCGTCCCGGATGGATCTCGGGCGTGCTCGTGCGCGGCTGGACAGGTTGCCGGAGGAACGCCGGGCTCAGGTGATGGCCGAGGCGAGTGTGCTTTTCGGTGATCTGAGCGGTCAGGTGCCGGCGGTCGTCGATTCGGGTGGTCCGGTGTCGCGGGTGGATCGGGCGGGTCTGCTGGTGGCGGCCGAGCTGGCCCGTGCGGGCCGGGCGGCCGGCGAGGGCCTGGCGCGGCGGCTGATGCACGAGCTGGAAGAACCGCTGGTGCCGCGCGTTCCCATCGACCGCGCACGAGTGGATGTCGCCCGGACCACGCTGGAGCACCTGCGGAACGACTCCGAGGAGCATTACGCGCAGATCCTCGACGAGGCTCGGCTGATCGTCCGGCAGCTGACCGGCGTCGCTCCGTCACCTGCCGGCGCGCGGGGGCGGGCCCGCAGGCTGAAGATGGTCTGGTTGCTGACGGCGGCGGAGATACCGTGGGCCGGTCACCGTGCCGCCCAGGATCTGGCGGCCGACCTGATCGGCCTGCCGCGCCTGCCGGAATCCGGGGCCGAGGCCGGTGTCGTGACCGGCCTCGCGAACGCCGCCCGGCACGATCCGGCGCGGGCCCGTACGACGCTGGGTCTGCTGTCCCCTACTCGGCTGGAAGGACTGCTGGGCCAGACGGACGGCATCATCCGTGAGGCGATCACCCGGCCGCGGACCGGGCAGCCCCGGGCCCGGGCACCGCGCGAGTGGCGGCTCCTGGTCGCCGCCGAGATCGCCCGTTCCGGAGAACAGGCCGGGGAGGACCTCGCGCGGAGTCTGGTCGCGGACAACCCGTCGCGGCCCGCCGACCCGGCCGGGACGCAGACGCGAGTTCCCAAAAAGGTCCGCTTCGCCGACGAACTGACCGAAACCGAACTCGACTCCGAGCTCGAGCTCGCCCCCCGGCCCGAGGTCGGGCAGTCGCCCACGCAGGGTCTGCAAAGCCGGCGCGACGATGGTGTGACGACGACGGCTCCGGCGGCGACGGCGTCGCGGCGCATGCCGATCGAGGACGTGCTCGAGCAGACGCGCGTGGTCGATGTCGACGGCCGTCCGGTGGCGGTCCTGCTGCCCGGAGCACCGGAGGAGGCCGGGCCGGAGCCGCTCATCGCCAGGATGAGGGGTCTGGCCGGCGCGCTGCCCGAGGGGAGCGTGTCGGTCTTCGGGACCGTGCGGGACGGCCGGGTGATGGCCGGCGAGCACGAGGTCACGGTGGAGGCGACGGCGGCGGTGATCACCCAGCTGGCGCCGGGCCTGAGCCCGTACCTGCTGATGAACGGTGGCGCGGGTGTGGCCCAGCCGTTGTCGCGCGTGTTGGACCGACCGGTCGTGGCCACTCCGCATCGGGTGGAGTTCGATCCCGTCACCGGTGACGTGACCTCGCGTCGCTCAGGTGACACCGCGTCGGGATCGAGTCCCGGGGACGAGTGGTTCCGTGTGTTCTCCCCCCTGGGCCCGGTGGAGGGCGAGCCGATCGTCCCGGCGCTGTTCGGCCGGGGGCGCCGCGACGGCCTCGTCTCGGACGCGGAGCCGAGCCCTGAGCCGGCCTCGTTCACCTCCGCGACGCCGGAAGGCGGGGAGCAGCCGCTGGAACTGCCCGGGCTGCCGGAGCCGTCTGTTCCGCCGGAGGCATCCGCTCCGCCGGAGGAGGGGGCGACGCTGATCGACGCGGATCCGATGATCCGTTCGATCGGCGTGCCGCGTGTGGGCCTGCCGCAGATGCCGGCGCTGCTGCGGCGGGTCCGGGAGGCGCTGGACGACGCGGGGGTGAAGTTCACCGAGAACGAGCTGGCCCTGCTGACGCACCGGTTGCTGTCGAATTACCGGTACCTCGGCATGCACGACGCGGCCGGAGAGACCGGCGACAGCGGTCTGCAGGTGCCGATCGGGAATGCCGAGGTGCTGTTCACCCTCGATGCCACCGATCCGCACGAGGAACAGAACCCGGCCGGGGCCACGCTCACGCCGTCCACCCTGCCTCCGGTGGAGGGGGAGCACCAGGCGGTCGGCACCATCAACTCGGTGTTCGCGACCGGCGCGCACGCCCAGTCGCAGAGCGGGCAGCTGGGTGCGACCCGTGGCGCGCTCTCGTTGAACTTCGGTGTCCCCTTGGCGCCGGGTGTGACCCTGCGGTTCGGCGGTTCGCTTTCCGGTACGGCCAACCAGTCGAACCGGTCCGACACGCACATCGCCGATGCCGAGGGCGGTCACGTCGAGGACAACCGCACCGCTCACAAGCTGATCGCCTACACGGCGAAGTGGTCGTTCAAGGTGCGTACGGACCCGGAGAAGACCTGGGCGCAGACGCCCGTCCAGCGGCTGGACGACCCGACCGACGAGCGCCTGTTCCTCTGGATTCCGGATCACTATCTGGAGAAGGCCCCGTCGGACCAGGTGATCGCGACCGGTGAGGCGGTCAAGGTCAAGAAGCTGCCGTCGTACTTCTCGGCCTCCGGCCTGACGAACCTCCCGCGGCTGTTCGATGAGATCGCGGCGATCTTGCGGGAGAGCGGGTTGAAGCTGCCGATGGGCAGCTCGATCCGTCAGGAGTTGCTGCAGGAGCTGTGGAACCTGGACATGCACCTGGACGCGGCGGTCAACACCGCTCGCGGGTACCGGTTCTGGCTGCACAACAGGTACGGGCGGCCGGTGGCGGCGGTGGCGGTGAAGTCCGAGCGGCTGGCCGATGCCCCGCGGGTCGGTGCGAGCAGCGACAAGTCACACATCGAGAACGTGCGGACCGCCATCGACGGCTGGAGCGGCGGCCACAACATCGGCAACAGCAGCGGTCTGACGTTCCCGAACGTCGAGGTCGACCTGGGGGCACCGCTCCGGAGGCTGAAAAGGGCCGGCCTGGGCATCGCCACCTACCTGCGCTACGGCTCGTCGAACGCCGACGGGATCTCGGCGGGGCGGACCGGTCTGCACGTGCTGGTGCCGCGCGACACCTCGCACACCAACGCGTACGCCATGTCGTTCACGCATCGGGCGACGGTCAGCGTCCGCGGTGACGAGGGCGAGCGGGCGCCGAGGACGACCGGCCCGGTCCCCGGCAGGGCACTGGTCCGGGTGCCGGAGGCGGCCGCGTACGAGCACGGTCTGTCGGTCGACCGGAAGGCGCTGAAGAACCCGCCGGCCCAGGGCGGCACCGTGCCGTACGAGCCGGACGCGATCCGGGGCACCGGCCGGGGCCCGAAGGACCCGGACACCAAACCCGTGCCGCACTACGTGGCCGAGGGCAAGGGCGTCGGGATGGGTCTGGTCATGGTGGCCGAGGAGACCGTCGAGCGGGTCCGGAACGTGCTCACGGCCGAGTTGTCCGGGACCGGGTTCCTGCCCGCGGACGGGGCCGACCCGTTCGCGGGGTACACGTGGTACGGGCACGGCAACAAGCTCGACAGCCTGGTCGACAACGAAGAGCTGTTCGACAAGATGGTCTCCAGCCGTGGCCTGGACTCCCACTATGACCAGATCCACCAGGACGGCATGACCTTCACGCTCCGCAAGCGCCGCGGTGGCATGGGCGTGGACTGGGACGTCGATTCGGCGAAGGTCACCATCAAGGCGCGGAAGAACCCCGAGCACCCGCCGGAGTTCAAGCGCAGTACGGACGAGTTCCATACGGTCAACCTGGCGATGGGCATGGACAGCGCGGGTACGTCCGTCAGCCACTCGCGGCAGGTCGCGTGGGGTCTCAAGCTCAAGGGGCTCTTCCAGGCGCTCAAGACGGCGATGATGGGCGTCGAGCTCCAGCGGACCGTCGGCGCCTCCGACGCGGTGGGCTTCCTCAACAACCGTCCCGAGCTGCTGGAGTACCCCGGCAAGGTCGACGAGTTCGCGCTGACCAGCGACTATGAGATCACCGTCGAGTACCAACACTCCGGTGTGCAGGGCAGGATTCGCAAGGGCGTCCGCGACCCGGAGCCGATCAAGGTCGAGAACCAGACCGCTCTGGCGTATCTGCTGCCGCTCGGCACCGAGGAAGGCCCGGTAACGGACGGGCCGACGCCGGCCGGGGTCCTGGAACAGGGTGTCGTCTACTTCGTGGACACCACCGGTGTCCGGGACGCGGTCTCGGCGCTGGGGCGGATGACCGATCCGGCCGGTACGGCGTCTGCGGCGCGGGACACCTTCACGAGCACGATCGAGATGCGGGCGCATCTGAAGGAGATTCTGAACCGCGAGTACACCACCGACCGTCCGTTCGAGCCGGGCATCTTCCGCGACACGTTCGGTGCGATGGACATCCGGGGCGACCTGGGCCCGACGAGGTTCACCGGCGCGACCGGTGACAAGTTCGTGCTGGGCCTGATCAAGCTGTTCCTGGGCCAGAGCAGCCTCACCGACTCCGGCTCGGTCGGCTGGAGCTGGGACCAGCTGGACGTCGCCGCCGGCGACACGGCCGGGCTCGCGAACCTCACCGGTGAGACCGACCTGAACCGGCACTGGCAGCACAATCGGTCGCAGACCTCCGGGCGCACCGGCGGCAAGGAGCTCCTGCAGCTCAACTTCAACCGCGTGTACTCCTTCGAGACCACGGTGGACTTCGCGGTCTCCAGCCGCCGGGAAAAGCACGCCAAGCTGCTTCCCGGCAGTTCGGCGCACCACACCGAGCACATGGATCCCCGGACCATGGTGTTCCTGCTGCCCGAGCCGGAGGCGCTGACCCAGTACGCCCAGGGCCGCCTGCCGATTTCGAATGGTCAGCTCAAGGACGCGATGCTCCGCTGGCACACCGGCAAGCTCAAGCTGAGCGGTGACCTGGCGGCGAAGATCCTCATGCGCTGGAAGAGCGAGGCGCCCGGCCTGCCGAAGGACGTACGGGTCTCGCGGGGGAAATTGGGGCGCTCGCTGGTGCGGATGCACACGACGGGTGCCGCTCCGGTGCTGGACGCGCAGGTCAGGGAGCAGTTCAACGCGGCGTTCGGGCACAGCCTGCGCGATCCGTACGATCCGTACCTGCACCCGCGGATGCCCGAGGACGTCGTCGCGTACGCTGCGGGCCGCGCGCCGCTCACCGACCAGCGGCTCGCGGAGGTGCTGAACGACTGGCGGAACGGCAGGCTGCGGCTCAGTGGCGACGTGGCGGCCCGGACCCTGATGCGCTGGCACGAGGAGGTCCCGGACCTGCCGGCCGGGGTGAGGATCGACCGCCCGTCGCTGGTCGGCGCCATCGCCGAGCTGCACACACTCGGCGGGACCCCGATCGCCTCGCTGGAGATCCGGGACCGGTTCAACGACAGGTTCGGGCAGAAGCTGGGGAACCCGCGGCGGCCGTACCACTTGATGGAGCTGCCGGAGTACCTGACCCGCGACGATCCGGGCGGCCGGTTCCTGGGCCACTCGGGCATCTACGAGCTGAAGTATCCCGATGGGCGGACCACCTACGACATCGTCCGGGATGAGATCGAGCGGGTCGCCCCCGGCCTGCTGGCCGCCGGCGCGGAGATCTGGAACGGCAAGGGCCGCCGCGTCGGCCGGATGCAGGGCGCCGTCGACGCGTTGCAGGCGATCCTGGCCGAGGGCCGCGACCAGGCGATGTGGGAGGAGTTCCTGGCCAAGGACGGCTACTCCCTCTACCTGGTCAACCCTGTCGGCTGGTTCCTGACCGACGTGATCGAGGTCAACCTGACCGACGTGCTGACCTCCCGGCCGGACGTGTACGACTACCGGTGGAACACCGGCATCGAGGTCTACTCCCACGGTTACGTTCCCACGTCCACGTCCACGTCCCGGGACGGCTCGCAGTCGTGGATGTTCGCAAAATTGTCCTCCGGCGGTGCGCACGCCAGCGGCCCGGCCGACCTGAGAACCTCCGTGGGGCACCACCGCGGCACGACCCGCGCGGAGAACGCGGTGTCGGAGCAGACCGTCTACGACTGGGCGAACCACTACGCGGTGCGGTTCGACCACGAGCTGACGGTCACGGTCCGGCGGCTGAAGATGTCCGGTCGGCCGCTGAACAACCTGCTGCTGTCCGGGCTGGACACGTGGACCCGCCACGGCGCGGTGGCCCAGACCACGGTGGCCGGCACGCTGGACCTCCAAGTGCCGCACGCGCTGGCGGAGGCGGGCACGCTCCGCGGCCCGCAGAACGTCCGTGACCTCATCCCGCTGGGCAGGCTGCCCGGCAACGCCTACGTCACCGGCGTCGTGCTGGACGACCTGCTCCCGGCCGCACGCAAGATGCTGGGCGCGATGTTCGGTCCGCACTGGTACGAGAAGGCCCTCGGCGCCAAGGCTAACGACCCGGGAACACGGTCCAGCCTGTCGCTGCCGACCCTGCTGTCGCGGTCGCACCTGACCAACCATCTGCGGAACGCGATCGGCGGCGAGAAGTACAAGCTGGCCGACAACCTGTTCATCCCCGGTCACTCCAGCGAACGCGCCACGATGTGGCTGCAGGGTGATCTGTTCGACGCGCAGGTCATCGGGCCGATGGCCGACGGCGGTACCGGCACCGGCCGGTACATCAAGCACCAGAGCGGCACCACCGCGAACAACAGCTCCGACCAGGCCCGGGTCACCGCTGACTACGCCGTCGGCGGCAGCGGTGCCCTCGACCATCAGCATCCGGACCGCAGCTGGGGACCCACCGACGCGGGCAGCCGGGTGACGTCGGTGAACCAGAACAGCGCCGGCACGGTGAACTACCGCCGCGAGCAGCACGCCAAGGAACTCGGCTCGACGCTGCTGGTCCGTATGCGCGGACAGTTCTGGCTGGAGGCGCAGAAGACCCGGCACCACCTGTTCCGCAAGGCCCACAACACGGGCGGCCCGCTCCGCAGCGACCCGGTCACCGGCGACGTGTACGTGGAGATCTTCGAGGCCCAGTACCGGCAACTGCTCGCCGACCTGGCCGAGAACCGGAAGCAGGCCGAAGAGGTGCTGCGGAGGCGGGTGGACCCACAGGCGTGGCAGGGGCTGGACACCGCGCCCCGCTTCGACCTGCCCGCGCTGCTGGCCGACGCGGCGTACCAGGATTACACTGCCTCGCGCGCCCACCACAGCGTGATCACCCAGATCCGCGAACAGGCCGGCGGCGACCGCCCGCTCGTGCTCACCGTCGGTCCGGAGGCGCAGACCCGGCAGTACCGTGCGATGCTCGAGTGGGCGGTGCGGACCATGACGGCCGATCTGCGCTCGGCTTACGAACTCGACCCCGGCGCTCTCGTGATGCTCGGCCAGTACGAGGAACGGCTCACCAGGACCGATGACCGGCTGACCGACGGCCTGCTCCACTCCGTCGAGGAGGAGATCACCGACGTCATCGCGGAGGTCCACCGGGTCCACGCGCTGCGCCGGGACAACAAGGCCGGCGCCCCGGCCGCGCTGCCGCCCGAAGCCGCGATGTTCGCCCTGGACCCGGTGTTCGTCGCCCGGGACGTCGCACACGAACTCGGCGCGCACCTCCGGCTGGACGTTCATCAGCCCGACGGCGCCGTACGCAGCCACTGGGCGGACCCGGCCGGGCGCGTCTACGCCTTCGACCCTGCGACCTTCGATGACGCCGTCCTGACCGCCGACCAGGCGACGCGAGCCGGACTCTGGACCGACGACCTCCGGCGTCTCGCGGTGGCCCACGGCTTCGACCCGGTCGACCTGGCAGGCTTCTACCGCACCTCCTGGCAACGCGGGCAGACTTTCGCGCAGGCGGTCACGGCGGCGATCGCCGAACGCCGCGCACACCTGGCCGCGGTGCGTCCGTCGTTGCCCGGCCTGTTCGACCGGGCACTGGAGGCCGTCGCCGGATGGCAGGAGGCGGTCGCCCGGCTCGAACCCGAGCACGCCACCGTGGAACGGGATCGTGCCCGCGCACGAGCCGAACTCACCCGCGTCACCGACCGGCTCGGCGACCTGGAGACGGAGCGGGTCCGCCTCGTCCTGGACGGCGATCCGGACCCGACCGCGCCGGCCCGGATACGGGACCTGATGTCGCCTCTGGAGGCCGAACGCGACCGGCTCCAGGGAGTGCTCGACGACCACGACGCGGCGATCGCGCTGCTCACCGGGCGTCTCGAAGACGCGCGCGGATGGGCCGCCGAAGCCGAGCAGTTGCTCGACGACCTGCGCGCCATCCGGCACGACACCACTTCCGCCGGTCAGGCGCGGTGGACGGAGCAGGCCGTACGGGCCGCCGGGGAACGACTGACGGCGCCCGCGACGCCGTCCGCCGCAGGTCCGTCGGTCGGCCCTCAGACCACCGAGGACCTCTCGAGATCTGAACAGGGAGATCACGGGGACGAGGTAGTGGGCACTATCGATTGGCGCAAGAGCAGCATAAGTCGCAGCGAGCACTGCGTCGAGGTGGCGGTCGTCGAGTGAGCACTCCCGCGTGGCGTAACGATTTCCGAAAAATGAACAGCAAAATGGAGCGATACGTGTGGCGTAAGTCGAGCCAAAGCATCAGCGCATGCCTGCAGGCCGCTGCAGTGGTAAAGCAGACGCTCCCTGATGGGCGGAGGCGGTTCGTGTCGCCATCAACCGACCTTCCGGGCGTCAGCGACCCCATGGCCGACGTTACCGGCGCGGCCACAGAGGTCGCCACAGAGGTCGCCACAGTCCAGCAGCCTGTGGCGGCGCGGACTGGGGGGCTTCCAGCCCTGAATTTCGACACGATCCCGCTGTCGGCGGCGTCTGGCACCGACACGTCCGACTCCCGCATCGCGTCAACCGTCGTGGAGGCCGGGGAAGCCGGCGGCCCGTCCACCATCGGCGGTGGTCAGGTCCGGGGCGGGGACGGAGCGTACAGCCGATTCGTTGGAAGAGTTTCAATACCCAGAACCCCAGAGATACCCGAAACCCCAGAGATACCCAAAACCCCAGAAACGCCGAACACACCCCCGGTGCGGGAGGAGACGTTCGCTGCCGATGACGGCGGCTCGGACCGCGGAAGTGTCCGGTCGAATTTCGGGCTGCCCGCGGGGATCAGGTGGGAGCCGGCGCGTTGGGCGCAGTCCTGGGGCTTCCGGTTCGTCGAAGGGCAAGAGTCGGCCCGCGGCGAACGGGATGCTGCGGCGCTGGGCGCCGGCGCCGGATCGCTGTACGCGGCGATACTCGCGGCGTCCCCCGGTGGTTCGGTCACCGTCGAGGGTCAGGAACAGCCAGTCAAGGATCCGGTGTGGCTACGCTATTCCCTGGGCCAGTGGATGCAGAACTCTTCTGCAGAAGAGGTCCTGGATCTGCCGGGGGTGAAAGAGGGGTATGCGTCGGCGGTCAAGGCCAGAGTCCAGAATAGCGGACGCAATCTTCCGTCGGACGAGCTCGATAGGTATATCGAAAACTCGGTCCGCAGCGGCGACGCGTGGAAGTACATCCTCCCCGCTTTCACTGGATCGGGCGAATGGTCGGAACTGGAGAACAGCGTCGCCCCGTCATTGATCAGCGAGTACCTCGGGAAGAGCCTGCTGGTGCTGCACCCTGACGGGCGGATGAGCGCTCACGGGTCGGGCCCGACGTTGGTGCTTGCCCACAGTTCCGGCCCCGACGGGAAGCCGCGGTGGACGGGAGCACCGGCGGCGGTGGACGGTCCGGTGCTGGAGGGGTTGTCGCCGCAGCAGGTGGAATGGGCCGCCGAGACCGGGATGGTCTTCGTCGGGCCGCGCGGAAGTAGCGATCCCTTCGAGGCGCTGACGGCTGCCGGCCGCGCCGTTGGGGTAGAGGCGCTGCTGGGTGGTCCGCTCGGGTCGCGGATGCAGCTGGCGCGGGCGATGGAGGCTGACACCGACGACCAGACCGGTTTGCCGCGTTGGGCGAACACGACGGATTGGGCGGACATCACGGCCCAGTACGTAGAAACCGCCGGTCCTGAGGGGGAGATGGACGCCTACCAACGCGTGGCGGATGGCCGGGCCTGGCAAGAGATCATCGCTGGTGTCTGGGATCGCCGCGGGGGGGTCTTGACCGGTCCGCTGCTGCAGGTGTTGGTGCACCATTACCTGGGGGTGAACGTCACCATCCTGCATGCCGACGGGCGGCAGGTGCCCTTCCGCGACGGAGGACAGCCGGTCACCGTCGCACAGCTGGTAGGGAGCACGGCCGGCTCCGGGAATCTGTGGATCGGGATGGCGCCGGTCGGTCCGCCGCTGGCGCTGGGCGCGAACACCCGGCCGGCCGATGTGGCCGGCGGGCGGCGTACGCCCGCCCCGATCAGCCCCATCGTCGACGCGACCGAACCGGTCATGCCGGTTGGGCCGGTGGGCCGGGCGCCGGCGGGGGTGAGTACGGCGCAGCAGAAATGGGCGCTGGGTCATCACCGCCGCTTCGTCGAGGTCCCGGTCGGTCCGGACGGCTTGCTGGAGGCGCTGGTGCAGGCCACCGACGGCGGTTTCACCACCGCCCAGGGGGTGCCCATCGCGAATGCGAGAGCTCTGCGCCAGGAGTTGGTCGACAAGATCCCTCAGTTCACCAACGCCCATCCGGGTTTCTGGCAGGTGGTGTACTCGATCTACGAGGGTCTTTATTACCAGCGTGAGAATCCGGCCGACGACGAGGCCGCCCGGGCGCTGAGGGAACAGATCGGTGCGCGGATCCACGGTGGTCAGGCGCTGGATGACATCAAGGCCTCGATCAAGGCGGCGTCGGCCGCTGATCCGGGGTACTGGCCACAGCTTGCCGAGCAGGTGGTGCCGTTCTTCGTGAACCGGCTTGGCCTGGCCGTGCGGGTGGTCAAGGCGGACGGCACGGTCGATCGGTACGGGAAGGGCCGGCCGGTCTACATCGCGCCGATCACGGACGAGAACACCGGGCGGCGGCGGTGGGCGGCACTGCCGCCGGCGGCGGGACGGTTCGCGGGCGGGTCCCCGTTGGGCAGCCCGAATCTGTCCGATCCGGCGCTGGTCAGATTGGGCCGGGCCCTCGACGCGACCAAGGCCGCCGGTGGGAATGAGGCCGTGGCGTCCTGGCTGCGCGGGGTGGCCGAACTCTGGCAGGCGAACGCGTCGATACCGCGGTCCGCCCCCAGCCGCGCACCCGGTGATGCGGCCCAAGGTGCGGTGTTGTCGCTGACTCCGGACGATCTGGCCGAAACGGTCGATAGTCTCGGCAGGATCCCCGGGCTCGGCGATCCGGCTTCCCTGAGCGCGGGAGAACGGACCGCTGCCGGTGTGATCACTTCCGGGCTGAGTCTGGGCGCGGCGGTCGAGCTGTTCCAGGCGCTGTTCGACGAGCGCGGCGGCGTGGGTGTGCCCGCCGCCACTGGGCAGATCACCCAGGGCGGGCCTCCGTCGGGGATCGCGGCCGATCAGTGGGTGGCGTCGTCGTCGCTGCGAGAGCTGGTCGAGGCGATCCCGTTCGGTGGCGCGGCATTGTTCTTCGACGGGACGCGGTCCTGGGTGGCGATCGACACCACGGATGAAATGCGGCTGGTGGAGTTCGGCTCCGCCGGCCCGGCCGGTCGGCCGGTCGCCTGGAACGACGAGGTCAAGGCGTCGCTGGACAGAGCGGGGCTGGGGCTGGTCGTCGATATCAACGGGCTCACGCTCGCGGCCGATCGGCTGGGCGGGCCGTTCATGTCGGGCACCGGCTGGGACGGTGACCTGAACGCCGAACCGGCCGGTGACCTCACGCCGCCGGGCATCAGCGCCGCCCAGGACGCGTGGGCGCGTGAGCACCAGGTACGGTTCGGCGCATCGCGGACGGGTCCGAACGCGGTGTTCGAAGCGCTGATCGATGCGGTCGGCGGCGCGCTCACCGTCGACGGCGAGCAGGTCGGCGACGCGCCCGCACTCCGTGCGCTGGCGACCGGACATCTGCCCCGAACCGAGGCGGGACGTCTGCCCTCGACCTATGTGGGCCCGATGGGCGCGATGGTCGTCGCGGAGTTCGAAGAACGTATCCTGGCCGAATTCTTGGGCAACGACCTGTCCGTTTTCCGCCAGGAGGCGGTGTTCGGGCAGATCAGTACCCATCTGGCCGATGGCTCGGCCGACCGGTACATCCGGCATGCGTTCGACCAGCCGGGTCATTGGGAACCGATCGTCGACGTTCTGGCCCCAGCTGTCCTCGCCGACCTGACAGGGAGGAACCTGCTGGTCGTGGGTGCCGACGGGCGGGTGCGCGCCTACGGCGACTCGCAGGCGCCACGGGTGGTGCTGGCCCGTACCGACCCGAGTTCGGCCGCCTCGGCGGGCTGGGTGACAGCCGTCCCCGAAACAGCCGAAACGAGTGGGGCGCGCCCCCACCCGGTCGCCGCCATCGAGCCAGACATCCAGATCTGGCCCACCGAGCCGGAACCGGCGGGTGCGCCCGCTGCTTTGACCGGCGCTCAGCTGAAGAGCATCCGCGAAAACGGCCTGGGCATCGGACCCGCCACCGGCGACTTCCTCCGCGCCGTACGTGGCGCGACCCAAGGCAGACTGCTGGCCGACCGCAACACCCCCATCACCACCGACACCAGCCTGCGCGAATTCCTGGCCAAAGCGGTCCGTGAACGTCCCGACCTGCTGGACGAGGCCGCCTGGGAAGGGATCAGGGAGGCAAGCGACAAGACGGACCCGGGCATCGAGGACGTCGTCGACGCCCTCACCGCCGACCCCGCGACGACCCCCGGCGCCGATCGATACACCCCGCACCTGATCTCCCCGTACACCGGCTACCAAGTACGCATCCTCGAGCCCGGGGGAGGTATCACGACACATGGAACCGGCGAGCCGATCACCATCGCCGCCACCGCGGACGGCACTGGATCCACCAGCTGGGCCGTCCTGACCTCCCCCGCGAAACCCGCCATCACGGAACTGCCCGGCCTACCGCCACTGTCCGACCTGATCGAACAGCCGCCCGCCCCGCAGGACTGGGACCCCGCTGACTTCACGGTCCTGGAGGAGGGAGTCGAGCGAGCCGACGATTACTGGCGCCAGGCCAGCGTGTGCGCGAAGGTCTGGATCACCAACGAAGACGGAGAGAGGGAACTCGTGCCCGCGTGCGTCTCGGTCACCGTCATCACCCTCGACCGGCCGCTCGCCACCATCCCCGGCGCGGCATAGAGCACCCCGGACATCTCGTGTGGAAGGGCGACCCGACCGGCCATCCGCCTACGGGTCGCCCCCGCACCGGCGAGGAATACGTGCGCTCGCCCGCCCGCTTCGGCGTCATCGTGCTCGCCGAACGATCCACCGCCGGCCGTCCGGCCGGCCCGGCCACCGAAGGAGACCGATCCCCATGCCAGAGAGCCCCCAGAACCACTTCGAGGCGCTGGCCCGCCGCGCCGAGCAGATGAATTACGACGTGGCCGACGTCCAGGCCGCGATGCAGTCGATGGAGGCCACCGGCTACGGCGGTGACGGCCTGGTCCGGGCCACCGTCTCCGGCCAGGGCAGGCTGGTCGGGCTGGACATCGACCGCTCGGTGATCGACCCCGACGACCGGGAGAGGCTGTCCGCTCTGGTGATGGAAGCCGTGAACGACGCCGCCGAGGCGCTGTCCGCCCAGCGCGCCGAGCGGATGAACGAGGTGACCGGCAACCTCACCGACATCATCGACCAACTGCAGCAGATGCCGACCCGGTACAGCGGGAACGTGGTGCCGAAGGTCCCGAACCGGCGCCCCGGCAGCCCGCCCTCCCGTCTTCCCCGCCTCCCCGGACTGAACGACACACGCTGATCGGCGTCCCCGATGGGGGGCGTCCCCGGGTGCGGGAACGGGGGCTACCCGTCGCCGACGGCGAACTCCTACGGTGGGAGAGCCGGGATGCGGGTCATCCCCGCTTCCCTCATGCCACCGTCACTGACGAAGAGCGTTGATGTCCCGGATCATCTTCCACCGACCTGCCCGGGTCCTGCCGCCGCAGCTCCCGACGGAACCGGTGGTGCTCGCCGCGCCGCCGCAGCCCGTCGGACGGGATTCCACCAACTGGCTGGTCATGCTGATGCCGCTGCTGTCGAGCATCAGCATGGCCGCCTATCTGATGTCCGGCGGCCGCAAGGTACTCATCCTGATGGGCATCTGCTTCGTGGTGCTCTCCATCGGCACCACCGTGGGCATCCGCCTGCAGATGCGCGGGAGCGCGCGCAAGGACAAACTGCGGGCCCGTGACCGCTACCTCGCCCACCTGGTAGAGGTCCGAAAGACCGCCCAGGAGGTCGCCGAGGCCCAGCGGGTGGTCGCCGCGTGGACGTACCCGTCGCCGTACCGGCTGTGGGCGATCGCCGCCCGGCGCCGCCGGGTCTGGGAGCGCCGGATCACCGACGCCGACTTCCTGCGGGTGTGCGTCGGCGTCGGCACGGCCCCGCTGTCCACTCCGATCCGCCTGTCCGCCCGCAACGACCCCACGGTGGAGTACGACTCCCGGGCCAAGGAGGCGGCCGACCGGCTGATCGCCTCCGCGTCCACCGTCGGCAGCCAGCCCGCGGTGGTCGACCTGTCCCGCGGTGGTGTGGTCAGTGTGCTGGGCCCCCTGGAGGTGGCCCGCGGCGTCGCCCGCGCCGTGGTCTGCCAGATCGGGGTGCTGCACGCCCCCGACGACGTGGGCGTGGTCATCGTCGCCGGAAACGGCGATTGGGAGTGGGCCAAGTGGCTGCCGCACACCCACGAACCGGACGCCACCGGGAACGCCGGCGTCGTCCCGCTGGTCGCCGAGGACTTCGACGACGTCGCCGACCACCTGCAAGCGGTCCTGGACCGGGTCGCGGAGCAGCCGTCGCCCCACCGCGGCCTGGTCGGCCGGGACGCGCCGGACGGTCGGCGCCGGCTCGTGGTGGTCCTCGACGGCTACGACCCCAGGGCCGCCTGGGCCCGCTCCCCGGTGGCCGCGGAACTCCTCCAGGCAGCTGGTCCGCACAGTGCCATCGCCGTGCTGTGCGTGGTGGAGCGAGAGAACGACGAGCCGACCCGCGCCGACGTACGAGTGCGCGTCGACCGCGCCGGCGCGCTCACCCTGGACGTCCGGCCGACCGACCGGGGCGCTCCGCCTCCCCAGCAGCCCACCAACGTGCTCGCCGAGTGGCCGGAGCCGGTCCTGTGCGAGTCCATCGCCCGGGAGCTGGCGCCGCTACGGCTGTCCACGGAGGGCGAGGAGGAGATCCTCTCCCAAGTGATGTCGCTGCCGCGCATGCTCGGCATCGCCGACGTGGAGACCTTCGACCCGCAGCGGCTCTGGGTCGGAGTGGAGGACGAAGCCGTGCTGCGCATGCCCCTCGGCTTCACCGCCGACGGGCAGGCGCTGCTGCTGGACCTCAAGGAGTCCGCGCAGGGCGGCATGGGGCCGCACGGCCTGGTCGTCGGCGCCACCGGCTCCGGCAAGAGCGAGCTGCTGCGCACCCTGGTCACCGGGCTGGCCACCACCCACTCCCCGGAACTGCTCAGCTTCGTGCTGGTCGACTTCAAGGGCGGCGCCACCTTCGCCGGCCTGACCGAGCTGCCGCACGTGGCCGGCATGATCACCAACCTCATCGACGACCTGGCCCTGGTGGACCGGGTACGCGACGCGCTGGTGGGCGAGCAGCAGCGGCGTCAGCGGATCCTGCGCGACGCCGGCAACATCGACAACGTCCGCGAGTACCAGTTGCGCCGCGCGGCCGGGCAGACCGCACCGGACGGCAGCCCCCTGCCACCCCTGCCCTACCTGCTGATCATCGTCGACGAGTTCGGTGAACTGCTCTCCAGCCGGCCCGAGTTCATCGAGCTGTTCGTCCAGATCGGCCGCGTGGGCCGTTCCCTGGGCATGCACCTGCTGCTGGCCACCCAGCGCCTGGAGGAGGGCAAGCTGCGCGGCCTGGACGCGAACCTGTCCTACCGCATCTGCCTGCGCACCTTCTCCGCCGCGGAGTCCCGCGTCGTCATCGGCACCCCGGACGCCTACCAGTTGCCGCCCATCCCCGGATCGGCCTACCTCAAGGTCACCGACGCGGTGTACGAACGGTTCCGGGTCGCCCACGTCTCCGGACCGCACCAGTCCGCCCGGGACCACGTGCCGGCCGGGCCGTCGCTCGTCCGACCGGCGCCATTCGGCCTGCGGGTGCCGCCCGACCCGGACGCCGAGCCGCACGACCGTCAGGAGCAGGAACGGCCCCGCCCGCTGATCACCGGGCCGACCGAGATGCAGGTCATCGTGGAGCGCCTGGCCACCGTCGGGCAGTCCGCCCACCAGGTGTGGCTGCCGCCGCTGCCCCCCGGGCTCCCGCTGGACGACCTGATCGGCCCGGTCGCGGTCCGTCCTGAACGCGGCCTGACGGCCGAGTGGTGGCCGTCCCGCGGCCAGCTGCAGTTCCCCGTCGGCGTCCTCGACATCCCGCTCCAGCAGCTGCAGCAGGCGCTGGTGCCCGACTTCGTGCAGGCCGGCCACCTCATGGTCATCGGCGCCCCGCAGTCCGGGAAGAGCACCTTGCTGCGCACGCTGATGCTGTCGGCGATGCTCACCCACACCCCGGACGAGGCGCAGTTCGTCTGCCTCGACTTCGGCGGCGGCTCGCTCCTGCCGTTCGAACGCTCCCCGCACGTGAGCGGGGTCGCCGGCCGGCACGACCTGGCGCAGGCGCGGCGGGTTCTCGCCGAGGTCCGCCAGCTGATCGGCGAACGCGAACTCCAGTTCCGCGGAATGGGCATCGACTCGGCGACCGAGTTCCGGCGGCGCCGCGCGGCCGGCGGGCTGCCGCAGCGGATGCGGACCGCCGACGTGTTCCTGCTGATCGACAACTGGGGTGCCGCCCGTGGTGAGATGGAGGGAATCGACGAGGCCGTGTACGACATCGCGGGCCGCGGTCTCGGTGTCGGTGTCCACCTGGTCCTCACCGCCAACCGCTGGGGCGACGTCCGCACCGCGCTGCGCGACAGCATCAGCGGACGCCTGGAGCTCCGGCTGAATGACCCGTCGGAGTCCGAGGTCAACCGCCGGGTGGCCCGGGCGTTCGGCAGCGTGCCGCCCGGCCGCGGCCTCGCCCCGCCGGGCACCCAGTTCCAGGTGGCGCTGCCCCGGCTGGACGGCCGCGGCACGGTGGGCGAACTCGCCGAGGCCCAGGCCGATGCGCTCACCAAAATCGCCGATGGGTGGGAGGGGGCGGCCGCGCCGGCGATCCGGATGCTGCCCGAACGGCTGACCGTCGACGAGATGGAGATCCCCGTTGAGGACGAGACGCCCGGTGTCCCGGTGGGCATCGCCGAGCACGATCTGCGGCCGGTCTACCTGAACCTCTCCGACACCGACCCGCACTTCCTGGTGTTCGGGGACTCCGGCTCGGGCAAGACGGAGTTCCTGCGCACCTGGCTCTGGGGGATGATGGCCCGCTACACGGCGTACGAAGTGCGGTTCGTCATCTTCGACTTCCGGCGTGGCCTGCTCGGCCTGGTCCCTCCGGGCTACCTCGGTGCCTACGCCGGCGACGCCAACGCGGCGGCGGCGGTCGCCCAGGCCCTCGCCGACAAGCTCACCGAGCGGCTGCCCCCGGCCGACGTGACGGTCGAGCAGCTGCGCGATCGCAGCTGGTGGGAGGGTCCCGAACTGTTCCTGGTGGTGGACGACTTCGACCTGGTGTCCTCCGGCCGGCAGTCGCCCCTGACGCCTCTGGTCGACTTCCTGCCGCAGGCCCGGGAGGTCGGCTTCCACGTGGTGGCGGCCCGCCGGGTCGCCGGGTTGACGCGTCGCCAGATGTCGGAGCCGATACTGAGCCGGCTGAGCGAACTCGGTACCGACGGTCTGGTGCTCTCCGGCGACCCCTCCGAGGGCCCCGTCGTCGGTGACCAGCGGGCCCGGCCGCTCCCGCCGGGCCGCGGTGTCCTGGTACGCCGCTCGGCCCCGAAGATGCTGGTCCAGCTGGCCCTGGAACAGTGACGTTGCGCCCTCGTATAGATGCATCACAGCAAGGACGTGAGAGGGGAGATCATGGACGAGGTATCCGGAACTCTGGGACTGTTCTTCGTTGACGGCGAGGATGTGCCGGTTAAGCACAAGGTCGCTGCGCGTATGGTCGTATTGCGAGATTCGGTCACCTCTGAGGGGACCTCGCTGTACTACACGCCGGATGAGTGGCAGGCCTTCGTCCTCGGCGTCAAAGACGGCGAGTTCGACGATATGACCGCCGTGCCGGTGAGCCCGCAAGAGGGTGAACTCGTCGTTGCGATCCGCGACAGTAAGGATCCCGACGGTCCGAAGCTGTTCGTGTCCGTGAAGGCATGGAGCGAACTGTTGGACCGCATCAAGGCCGGCGAATGCGAACTCCCTCAGGACATGTACGAGATGCTGGACGAGCGTTTCCGCTGAGAAACGGCGGTTCGCCGGCCTGGAGGAGGGGTGGTGCGTGACGTGAATGCCGCCGGGTGGCTGGGGAAGGTCTGAGAAGTCATGTCGATCGCAGACGGCGGGCCGGTGAAGACGGGGCGGCTGGGGTGGCGCACGTCGCGGTACAGCGGGCCTGGGCACGGCGCGGCGAGTCGGTGGTGGCCTGTGTGCAGGCTGGTTGGCAGTGAGGTGGCCGGAGGGGATGGTCACGCCGGGGACTGGGCCTCGCCGCGGGCCGGGGATGCCCGGTGGGCCGGCGGTCCTCGAGCCGGCGGCCGTGCCGGGGCCCGGCCGGCCGATGATCAGTGGGCATGCCGGTCATCAGGGGCCCGAGGGCGGATGCATCTGGGATCAAGACGCTGAGGACACCGACGCGTTCTGAGGGTTCTTGGAAGAGCGTCCGTGATAAAGCACTTACGGCGAGGTCGGGCTGTCTATGGCCCACCGGCGTGCAGCCGGGCAACGAGCCCGATCCGGGAATGGCGGCACGTACTGCGCGGAGAGCGCTCCTCCGCACCGCCTGTTGCGGCGCTTAAGCCGACTGCGTTTTGTGGCTGCTGAGCAGTTTGGTGAGCAGTGCGTTCAGCTGGCGGCGCTCGGCTGCGGTCAGGCCGACGAGCAGTTCGTTCTGGACAGTGTCGGTGTGGTGCTGGATCTCCTCGAGGTACCGCTTGCCTGAGGCGGTGAGCGTGACGACGTTGCGGCGTCGGTTGTCGGGGTCGACGTGGCGGTCGAGGTGGTGGTCCCGGTGGAGGCGCGTGACGATGCCGCTGATCTCGTTGCGGTCGAGGCCGAGGCGTCGGCCGAGGTCTGCCTGGCTGAGTTCTCCGTACTCCTCCAGTGCGGCCAGGACGGCGAAGTCGGCCCGGGCGGTGAGCGGCATGTGCTGTGCGGTCATACGCGTGCCCAGGAGCGAGACCTTGCTCGCCTGCCAGCTCGTCAGGGCGCGCAGGCGGGCGGGAGGCTGCATTCCGTCGTCGCTGTACGTCGGTTCGGGTTCCATCGCACTCTGATTCTAACCGTTGGGCAGCTCAACAATCTATGCTATGTTGGGAGTATCAACGTTGACCAATACAACGTTGGGTTTCCCAATATGAGGAGTGGATCTTCATGTCCAGCGGTACTCTCACAACCGACCTGTCCGGGCGGCGCGTCCTGGTTCCCGGCGGTACCGGCGGGGTGGGGGAGGGCGCGGTGCGCGCCTACCTCGCGGCCGGCGCGGATGTCGTGGTCCCCACCCGCAGCCAGGAGCGGGCGGATGAGTTCCGGGCCGTGCTCGGCGATGCGGCGACGGACCACCTGCATCTCGTGGTGCACGACTACACCACGTTCGCGGGTGCCGAGGAGTTGGCAGCGACGATGGAGGATCGGCTGGGCGGCGTCGATGACGTCGTGGCCCCCATCGGCGGCTGGTGGGCCGGAAAGCGGCTGTGGGAGATCGAGGAGAGCGACTGGCTGGGCGCGTTCACCAGGCTGGCCACCGCGCACATGGCCGTGCTGCGCGCCGCCCTGCCCCGGATGAAGGGTGACGGGGCCTATGTGCTCGTCGTGGGCGCGTCCGCGTTCACTCCCATTCCCGGCAGCGGGCTGGTCAGCATGGAGCAGGCCGCCCTGTTGATGATGCAGCAGGTCCTTGCAGCCGAACTCGATGGGGACAAGCGGGTCTTCGCGTTCCAGCTCGGACCGGTCACGACCCGTTTCACCGATGGCGACAGTGACCCGGAATGGGTGAGCGCCGCCCAGGTCGGTGCCGTCGCCGTCGCCGCCTCCGTCGCGACGCAAGTCCCCGGGCAGGCGGTCCGCATGCTGACCCGTCCCCAGGCCGACGAGGCTCTGGCACTGTTCGGGGCGCGGCGATGAGCATGACGGACGACCTGACCGCCGGCGGCGTTCTGGGATACGAGGTCTTCGTCTCCGAGTCGATCCCGTTGGCCCTGCCCGACCGGCTGCCGAACGGTGAAGGCCGTACATGGGCGCCCATCTCGACCACTCTGGTCTACGGAGAACGCGACGCCGTCCTCATTGACCCGCCACTGACAGCCGCGCAGGCGGAGGCAATCGGCGACCGGATCCAGACCGGCGGCAAACGGCTGACCCACATCCTGGCGACCCACGCCCACGGTGACCACTGGTTCACCGCGGACATGCTGGCCGGCCGGTTTCCCGGGGCTCAGGTGACCGCTCTGGCCGCGACCATCGAGCAGATGCACCGCGTCCTGACCACGCGGAAGAACTTCTGGGACAAGATCCTTCCCGGCCAGATCCCCGCCTCGCCTGTCACCGCCGTCCCGCCTGACGGCAACCGGGTCGACTTGGAGAACCACGAGCTGGTCCTCGTCGACGTCGGTCACTCCGACACCGACGACACCGGCGTCGTGCACATACCCGACCTCCATGTGGTCGTCGCCGGGGACGTTCTCTACAACGGCGTACACCAGTTCCTCGTCGACTCGGGCAACGGCGGTCGCGACGCCTGGCGACAAGCCATCAGCGTCGTCGAAGCCCTCACACCCCGCCAGATCGTGGCAGGCCACAAGATCAAAGAACGCGACGACGACGCCGCCCGAATCATCGCCGAGACCCGTCGCTACCTCGATGACGTCGACGAGCTCCTGCCACGGCACCCGACCCCGGAAGGCTTCTTCAACGCCATGCTCGATCGCCATCCCGGGCACATCAACGCCAGCAGCCTGTGGGGCAGCGCCCAGGCGCTCTACGCCGACCGCTGACCTGACGTCGGGCATGCGTCGGCCCGGACGCTCGACCCGGCCATGGTCCGCCCGAACGGCCGGGTGACGCCGAACCCCGGCCCCCGGCCCGAGTCTGTACGGTCAACGGCTCTGTCGCACTTTCGGGAGTGTCTAATCAACGGCGAATCAGTTCTTCGGATCAGCGCAGCGGAGAGATGGGCGTCGGGATGGCGATGGTCGAGGTGGCGTGTGCGATGTTCTCCGGGCCGTTGCGCGGCGGCCAGATGCCGGTGTCGTAGGACTCCTTGCGGATGGCGATACGGGCGTTGAAATCCGGAAACGGCCAGATGTGGGTGATTCGCGGTACGCCGTCGAGTCCGTACATGGCGGCAGTTAGCGGGTACATGGCGGTGCGGGCGGGCACGGCGGCCTTCCACCCGGCCATGGTCGGCGCCAGTCCGCCGATCTTGAGCTCGTAGGTGCGGAACTCGTACACACTGCCGTACTCGCCTGGCTCCACGTCGGGAACGAAGTCGAACATCCGGTACGTTTCCAGCCGCATGCCGACCAGGTGCTCGCCGATGTCGAACGGATCATCGGTTAGCAACAGCCGCTCGCGTTCGGCGGAGAGCTCCTCGGCGTCGGCGAAACCACGGAGCACGAGAAGGCGGGTGAGGATTTCCCCGATCTCTGTCTCCCAGCAACCGAGCAGCCTCCCCGGCGCGGCAACGGTGTATCGATCGAGGGTGGGCAGCAATTTAGGAATCGACCACAGGTGCACGGAAAGTGTGGCCAACTCGTAAAGCATAGGGACTCCTCATCTGGTTGAGTGATTGGTCTTGAGCACGCCACCAAGCCGTGCAGGCCGGGCCGCGCTGCCGTGTAGCGGCGATGCGAGGGCGGATCCGCTTACCTTCGGCGAGCCCGGATTCGCCGAGGACGATGTCGGGCGTCGGCAGGCTGGTGAAGCTCGGCGGCCCCGGCGCCGATCCCCATGTACGGCCGCTCGCCGCCGGGCCGCCGAGCTTCACCAGTCGCTGCACCGCGTTCCGGCCGATGTCCCGCCCGACGAGGTCGTGTCCAGGCCGCGCCCAGTCGGTAGTCGCTCGGCGCCGGCTCGCCACCACCTCACTGTCTCACTCTGGGTAGTTCCCGGCCATCAGGTCGTCGAGCAGGCTGGGGTGGGTGGGCTGCCAGCCGAATCTCTTCCGGGTCAGCTCGCTGGAGGCCGGCTGGTCGAGGGCGTAGACGGCACCGACGGGGCCGAAGTGCTCGGCCGGCACGGACTCCGCGGGCAGGCCGAGTTGGCGGCCGATGACCTCGGCGAGGGTGCGCAGGGGATCGCCCTCATCGGCGACCGCGTGCACCACCGTGCCCGGCTCGGCCTGTTCCAGGGCCAGTCTGAACAGCCGGACCGCGTCGAGGTGGTGCACGGCGGGCCAGCGCTGGCTGCCGTCGCCCACGTAACCGGAGACGCCCGTGCGGCGGGCGGCCGCGATGAGCCCTGAGGCGAGTCCGTACCGGTGGCCCTTCGAGTGGACCGACCGGGGCAGACGCACGACCACCGACCGGACCCCCTTGTCGGCCAGGCCGAGGGCGTACTGGGCGGTGTGCCCGCGCTTGCCCAGGGGCGTATCGGCCATGGGGTCGCCGGTGAACGGTGAATCGTCTTCGGTCGCGAGGCGGCCGGGCACGATCGGGGTGCCGGAGGCGATGAGCAGCGCCTTGCCGGTCCCCTCCAGGGCGGCGCCGAACGTCTCGACGGCCTGGGCCTCGTCGGCGACCGACCGCCAAAGGTCGGGGGAGTGGTTGAAGGCGACGTGGATGACCGCGTCGGCCTCGGCGGCTCCGGTGCGCAGGGTTCCCGGGTCGGTGAGATCGCCGCGGAGCACGTCGGCACCCGCGGCGGTCACGGTCTGTGCTGAGGCGTCGGAACGGGCCAGGCCCAGCACCTGGTGACCGGCGGCGATCAGCTCGGGGACGAGCAGGGAGCCGATCCCGCCGCTGGCCCCGGTGACGAACACCTTCATGTCGAACCTCCGTGATAGCAGTGACTGCTGTCAGCGTAGCAGTCGTGATAGCAGTCACTGCTATCAGCTAGAATTGTGATCATGGGGCGATGGGAGCCGAATCCGCGCGGCCGGCTGGCCAAGGCCGCGATCGAGCTGTTCACCACCCAGGGCTTCGACCAGACCACCGGGGCCCAGATCGCGGCCCGCGCCGGCATGCACGAGCGATCGTTCTTCCGGCTGTTCCCCGACAAACGCGAAGTGTTCTTCCACGCCCTGGAAACGGCGCAGCGGGAAGCCGTCGCCGCCATCGCCGACGCACCGGAGGGCACCGCACCCATCGACGCCGCCGCCGCGGCCCTCGAACAGCGCTGCGCGATCATCCAGCAACATCCGGGCGCCGCTCTCATCCGGCACGGGCTCATCGAGGCCAACGTCGAGCTGCGCGAGCGGGACCTGAGCAAACACGCCGAACTCGCCACCGGGATGGCCGAGGCCCTGCGCGAGCGCGGCACGCCGGAGCCGACCGCGAGGCTGGCCGCGGACACCGCGATGGCCGTGTTCCGTATAGCGTTCGACCGCTGGATCGGCGACCCCGAGCACCAGGACCTGCCGACGCTGTTCCGCGACGGCCTCAGCGAACTCGCGTCGATCCTCGCTCACCGGCGGGGTCCGTCCGGCTGACGGCCTGCGCCGTGATTCTCACGTCCCGCCCCCGGCCGCGATCTGGCCGGGGGCGGGGCAGGGCGGCGCGCTCTTCCGTATCGGTGCGCCCTGTTGCTGGCCGACTTCGCGCTGATCCTGCACTTTGAGGACGTGTACCGGTCCGAGCAGGGACGTCTGCCGGTGGACTCCGCAGTGGTGGGCACCGCCGTGTGCGGGCTGCTGCCGGTCGGGCCGCTTCCCTTCGGTCCGGAGCTGTCCGTCCCCCGATCGGCGCGACCGCACCGCCATGATCTGTCAGTCGGGCATCACCGGCAGGAGGAGGTGGGAGTCGTACCGCCCTCCCGTGTGGATGGTGACGGTGCCCCCGTAGGTCTCCGCGGGCCGGAAGGCTGCGTCCTTGTGGGTGAACGGCCCACATCCGGTGAGCGCGGACCCCATGCTCACGTCGCTGCCCGCGGTGTCCATCGCCGGCGGAAAGACGTAGTCATGTCCTTGGACGTCCAGTTGCAAGGTATAGCCGGCCGGGAGCGCCAGACTCGTCGGGAGGATCTCCACATCGACCTCGTACACCGTGCCGGGCGTCATCGGCTGGGCGCGCTCATGCGTGTGGACGGGCAGGAACGGCCGCGACAACTCGGGGTCCAGAGCCCGTTGCGATACGCGCAGCCAGCCCTGGGCGATCGGGGTGTTCGGATCGATGGCGCCCTGGAACACGATCTCGGTCCCGCCGGGCTCGAACGCGCGCACGACGAGGAACAGGTCGGCGTCGCTCGTGGAGCTCTCGACGTGGAGTCTGGCGGCGACCGGACCGGCGAGCTCGATCGCTCGCGGGGTGGTGTAACCGAAGCTGAGCCGGCCTTGCATGCCGTCGTAGCTCGCGGACGCTTCGGTGGTGACCCCGATCGGCTTCAGCGAGCCGTCGGCCGCGTCGAGATGGAGCCGCGTCCACTGCGTCTCGGGCAGCGGCCAGTCGCCGGCGGTGCGCATGACGATGCGGCGGCCCTCGGCGTGACGGGTCCTGAGCTGTACGCGCGGTTGCTTGTCCCAGCCGGTGTCCTCACCTTTGAGGAAGTGGCCGAAGAACCGCTTCTGCAACTCCAGGCCGTAGTTGGTGTAGAAGTGACACCAGTGGGTGTCGTCGTGCATCTCAAGCCACTTTTCGCTTGAGGCGACCTGCTCGAAGCCGACTGTGTTCCCGCGCAGGTGCAGGCCCTGGCCGCCCCAGTTGCCGGCGGAGAACACCGGCACCTCGATGCGCGACCAGTCCGGGTTCCGGGTGCGGTGGAACTCGTCGAAGAACGGGTGCTGCTTGGCGATTCCGGCGTAGTCGGCGCGCCGCTCGGCCCGCTCCTCATCGGTCAGGTCCTCGTCGCCGCAGATCAGTTGCCCGGTGATCGGGTTCCGGCCGCCCTTCTCGCCGAGCCCGTACTGGGTGGAGGCGGTGACCGCCCCGAAGAAGATGTCCGTGAAGTCGGTCCAGATCCCGCCGTGATAGGTGGCGTCGCGGTATCTGTCCGCCAGTGCTTCCCACACGCAGATGGCCTTGAGGTGCGGCGGGCGGAGCGCGGCCACGTACCACTGGTTGATGGCCAGGTAGGAGATGCCGTTCATGCCGACTTCGCCGGTGCTCCATGGCTGGGCCGCGGCCCACTCGATGCACTCGTACAGGTCCCGGATCTCGCGCTCGGAGAAGAATTCGAGGTAGCCGGGTGAGCGTCCCGAGCCCCGTGTGTCGATGCGGACGCAGACGTAGCCGTCAGGAACCCACCTCTCCGGGTCGACGGTTTCGAAGTTCGCGTACTTGCAGCTCGATCCCTCGGCGACCTCCGGATACTTGGTGACCATCAGCTCCCATGCCTGCGCGTACGCCCGCTGGAACGGCAGGCCTTTGCCGTACGGGCCCATGCTGAGGATCACCGGGTAGGTGCCGGGCCGGGTGGGGCGGAAGACGTCGGCGCGCAGCTGCAGCCCGTCGCTCACCTCGATCGGCACGTCCCATTCGACGGTTATTGCCCCGTCCACGTCGACGCGGAACGCACCGTCCGCAGTCCTGCTCTCGCCCATCAGGGCACATCCTTTCTGTTGTTCGTCGAACGTTGTCGGCGCCTCGCGTCGGCGTGGCGCCGGGCAGCGCGGAGTGGCCGGTCAGGCGGTCTGCGGGGCGAAGTAGTGGCCCTGGTCGAGGTCCTCGATCCAGCTGGGGTGGGCCGGCTCCCAGCCGAGTGACCGTCGGGTGATGGCGGTCGACACGGGGTTGTCGACGCCCACGTAGGGCGCGAGGTAGGTGAAGTGAGCGGGCGCATCCTCGGCGGAGATGGGCTGCACCGGCACGTTCAGGTGCCGGCCGATGGCTTCGGCGATGTCGCGGAAAGCGATGCCGTCGTCTCCGGCCGCGTGCAGCCGCGAGCCGGCCGGGGCCTTCTCCAGGGCGAGCCGGTAAAGGCGGGCGGCGTCGCGCGTGTGCACCGCGGGCCAGCGATTCGAGCCGTCACCGATGTACGCGGACAGGCCCTTGGCGCGCGCGATGCCGATCAGGGCCCGGGTGAAGCCGGTGCGGTCGAGTGTGCTGTGCACCAGCGGCGCCAGGCGCACGATCGCGGAGCGCACGTTGTGATCGGCGAGCGCGATCACCGCGTTCTCCGCGTCGATCCGCGGGCCGCCGGGGAAGGCGTCCTCCTCGGTCGCCGGACGCCCGCTGACGCCGGCGAGTGCGCACATCATGGTGGCCGTGGTGCCGACGAACGGTTTGCCGGAGCCGGCGAGCGCCTCGCCGATGGCGGTGACCGCCGCCAGGTCGGAAGCGATCGCTCCGGCGAAATCACCGCCGGCCAGAGGCTTGAACGCGAGGTGCGCCACCGCGTCGGCGGTCGCGGCGGCCTTCCGCAGGCCGCCGAGGTCGTCAAGGTCGCCGCGCACGACCTCGGCTCCGAGCCGGGTGACGGCTTCGGCCGACGCATCGGAGCGGGCGAGGCCGACGACCTCGTGGCCCGCGGTGAGGAGCTCGGGCAGTAGGGCGGATCCGAGGTGTCCGGACGGCCCGGTAACGAGAACACGCATGAGAAGCCTTCAGGAAAGGGAGTCGATCGGCTCGAGCTGCCGGAGGCGGCCGCCAACGACTCCTGATGACAGCCAATGTCATCACCCTAGCACTGATGACACTGGATGTCGCGAGGCCGGGGAGTGGTTCCGCGAGTCGCGATGATGGCTCACATGGACGGATTCGCAAAGTTGTTGCAGGTGAAAGCGCGAAACGGCTCGGCCATGGGTCATGTGCGGCGTGGTGATGCGCGGGCTCCATCTGGTCGGCGCTGGGGTTGACCGGCCTAGGCGACGACATCAAATGTCGTGAATCCTGGGGTCGTCATGCGGAGACGGCTGCATCCCGCGCAAATCCGTTGACGGGCGGGGATGGGGCGGCACGGTGAAGGAACGCCGGGCGGAAGGCCCAGTGACCTCTCAGTTGCCGAAGGGCGCGAAGGCTTCCTTGAGCGAATCGAGGGCTTCGTCGACCAGTTGGGGCAGTTCCCGCTCCGGGTGTTCACCCCAGTACTCGAACGCGACTCGGAAGGCCGCGACCATCGCTTCGGCGACTACGCGTGCCGCGCGATCCTCGACACCGCGTGCGATCAGCGCTTCGGAGATGGTGCCGGCGACTGCCGCGAACATGATCAGCTCGCGTTCCCGCAGCTCCGGGGTGGCGGTTATCAGGCTTCGGCGGTCTTGCGCCTCGTCCCGCGAGATCTGCAGGGCCGCGGCCGCGATGTTGAGACCCGAGGCGGCCGCCTTTGTGGCGGACCATGCGGGCGGCGCCGCGGCGATGGTCTTCGCCACCCGCTCCCTGAGCTCATCGTGGCCCACGAACAGCACGTCGCGCTTGTCGGCGAAGTGGCGGAAGAAGGTGCGTGTGGTCACACTCGCGCGTTCAGTGATTTCCTGAACGGTGGTCTGGGCGAAGCCATTTTCGAGATACAACTCGAAGGCCGCCCGCTCCAAGCGGCCGCTGGTGTCCGGCTTCCATCGTCCCACCTGGCCGATCCTTCACTCCGCTCAGTGTGGCGGCCGCCCGACCGCACGCCTCTCCACGCCACGACACCAGATGTCATCATTGTAGCAACGGCTGCAATGCGTATGGCGCCTTCGAGGATGCCCGAAACGGCAGGATCGAACGCCTGAATAGGTCGCACCGCAGGGCATGACATCCAGTGTCACCGAAGGTGATCATCGCAGCGGGCCCGTGAGCTCACGGGTCGGTGGCGGCCTGTGGCGCGCACGCCGGCCGACTCTGCGAAACTCTCGTCCGGCACCTAATCTATCAAAGCGGTAGGAAAGGTGGTCTAGGCTCTCATGTCATGAGGTGTGCTGCCTGCCGAACGTCCACAGCCCGCGGACGGGCCGGATACGGCACCGTAGGTTTGATCAGGTGCGGACAGCCGGGGTAGCCATGTGGCGGAGAGCCGGCCGGAGCGCGACGGGTCCCGCGGCGTGCGTGGAGGTCGGCGCTGCGGTGATCGATGAGGACCGGACCCTGTGGATGCTGAAACCGGGCACCGGCATGCGCGAGAGCTCGCCCATCGGCCGGCTCGTACCCTCCGGTCGCTTTGAGCCGTTCACCACGAGGTCCGCAGGGGAGGGCACGCGGAGTGAGGACCGAGCTGCGGCGCCCGTACGTGAAGCCGTGCCGTGGCGGGACGCACCGGTCGTGGCGCCGGAGGCGATCAGCGAACGTGCGTCGGTCAGCCGTGCGTACGCGCGGGCGCGACGAGAGTTCGGGCTCCCTGCGACCTACCGCTTCACCAGGTCTCACGCGGAGGCGCTGGAGCGGCTGACCGTGCTGGCGCCGCCCAGTGCCTCTGCGGGCGGCCGGGCCCAGGGAGTGAACTGGTCGGCCTTCGCCAGGCTGGTCAACCTGGACTGGGGTCAGACTCTGCTCTCCGACGCGTGGTCGGCGGTCGTGAAGGGGGGTGACCTGCCGAAGCTGCTGTCCGTGGCGCGGCTCGCGCGAGACGTGCACGGCACGGACTTCACCCTCGAACAGCTCACGACGGTCCGCAGGCTGGCCGATGCCGTACGCGCGGACGCGACGGCCAACATCCTCTCTCGTCGCGGTCGGGCTCCGGGGAACGAGGTCAGGCTCGATGACCTGCTCGCGGTCGTGCAGTCGTTCGGCGGCATCGAGTCCGGAGCCGAATTGACGGCGGAGGACGCGGTCGCGCTGGCTGATCTCGTGCCCGGTGTGGCCGGCGCGGGTCCGGTCACGGTGGAGGCGTTGCGGCATGCGTGGCGTGCGGCGGCCGAGGCGCTGAGGGATGACGCGGCGGTGGTTCTGCATCAGGCGATGCCGGCGGTGGCGGAGCTGGGGCCCGCGCTCGCCGTCCTGGGGCCGGACGCCGATGGGCGCCGCGCCGAGGTGGAGCGGCGGTTCGGCGCCTTGACCGGGCTGGTGACGGCTTCGTGGCGGCCGAACCAGCTCGATCGGGTCGAGGCCGCGCGGGCGGCGCTGTCCGCCCTCCGAGCACGCGTCACCGAGATCCATGCCGCGGCGGTCGCGTCCCTGGACGATGCTGTCGGTGCGCGGCTGAACACGCCGGCCGAGGCGGCGTACGGCCGGCCTGAGGAACTGGCGGCGCTCCGGGACCGGTTCGCCGTGGTCGAGCGTGCCGGCGCCGCCGCCGTCAACGAACTGCTGGAGATCCGTGCCGAGCTCGACTCGCTGGAGGCACCGCCTCCGGAGCCCCCGGCGGTCGAAGAGGCGGGACCATCGAGTCGGCCGGTCCGGCGGCTGCCCGGTCGCGTGCTGTTCGAGGCGGCGCGGAACGAACACCTGGAGGACGGCGGGGCCGTCCAGCCGATCCCCTGGGGTGAGTGGGGCCGCGTCGCGAGGGTCGGGGAGACGTGGCCGGGGGCCGATCGGGACCTGGCCGAGCAGGCCGCGGCGCTGGTGCCGGAGGTTCTGCGGCAGGCGGTGACGGACGGGCTCATCGCGGAGTTCGAGCGGTTGGGCGGTGTCGAGGCCGGACGACGGCTCGCCTCGCCGCAGGGGCTGCGCGTGCCCACCTCGCGAGGACCCGCCACGGTCCGGTTGGTGCTCGGCCCGTTGACCGGGGCGCACGGCGCCGTTTACCGGCGGCCGGAGGAGGTGCAGTCGGTCCAGGTCGGGGCCAGGCCGTCCCAGGCGCTGGACCTTCCGCAGATCATGACGCCGTCGACGTTCTCCGATTTCAGCGACAACCGCGCGATCGCGCCGGAGACGAGCAACGACGGCCTGATCAGCATCGCGACCGGCTGGAAGTGGATGTCTGGTCTCGGCCTGCTCCCGACGCTGACCGGGCGGGGCTCGCGGAGCTTCGGCTCGTACGAGGGTGCCGTCACGGCGACGGTTCAGCAGATCTGGCATGACCGGTACGCCTATTTCGACGTACCCGCGAACCACGAAGAGCCGGAGATCGGCAGCCATTGGTCCGTCACGTTCACCGGCGGGCAAGGCGCGCAGCAGACCGTGTCGGCGCCGGTGGACGTGCTGCTCGCCTTCGCCGAGGACGAGTCGCCGGAGAGCCCGGGGCCGGACACGTCCATCGTGGCGGAGCTGCCGGCGGAACCGTCCGAGGAGATGGCGCGGGGGTTCCACAGCGTCCTGTGGCGGGTCACCACCATCGTGGAGTCACTGGTCCCGGTCGGTGGACCGGACGCGGCCGCCGATGAGATCACACGTCGGTTCCCCGACGCCGACGCGACTTTCACGAGCGCGGTGCGGGACCTGTTCACCGACTCGATGCTCTTCGCCGTGAGCAAGGATGTCCTGGGGCATGGGTATCTGTCCGCTGAGCTCCGGGTGAACGAGGACGGTGAGGACTGGGCGGCGTTCCGCCTGCGGGGCCGGCTGACGTCGGCGCGGCGTGTCGACGTCAGCCGCGGATACGTCCAGCAGGACGCCCGGCACCTGTTCTGGGCGGGTGAGTCCAGCGGGATGAGCGGCGGCGTCTCCTCGGGAGTGCAGTTCGCCCCGACCTTTCCGGGCTTCTCCGCACGGGGCACGCCGATCACGATCGGCCCGACGTTCTCGGCGGGTCCGGGCGGCTCGGTCAACCGGAGCCTGGCCGCCTCCATGGGAGCGGGGGACTGGCGGTACCTCGGCTACCCCTCACAGCGGCGGGTCTACCGGCTCGAGATGAACCTCCCCGTCGACGTCAGGTCCTCGCGGTCCGCTGCTGCCGGACCCGTCCGGCTGGCGATGATCGGGTACGTGGAGGTGCCGGAACGGGAGGCGGACCGGTTCGAGCGGGAACTGGCCGGGGTGATCGAGGGCCTTGACCTGTACCCGGTCGACGGCGCGGGCCGGGCGGTGGTTCCGGCGGACGGGCGGTCTCTGGCCGACCGTACGCCGCCGCTGGGGATCTTGATGGGCCGCAGCCGCGGCCCGTCGGTCCTGGACATGCTCGGCGGCTTCGAACGCGTGATCCCCACGGCGATGGGCCTGATCGACGGTGCCTTCGGTGATGCCCGGCTGGCGACGCTCGCCCGGCCGTTGACGGCGCGGCAGCGGCACCGCGTGGAGCGGGCGCTGACCCAGCGGTTCTCGGTGATGGCGGCGTTGCCGTACACGAGCCGGCTCATCAGCCATCGCATGTCCTTCACCCGCCGGTATCAGGCCAACGGCGGGCGGTTGCGGCTGACCGTGCTGGTCCGTTCCGAGCAGGGGAGGGACTGGACCGGCGATCGGCTGGAGTGGGGCCGGATCGATCATTACCCGATCTCGTACAGCGATCTGGGCGCGAGTGAGGAGGTGGCGGCGCAACTGACCTACCGCGGCGGAGGCCACCTGCGGCTGGGGCCGCTGCGCGTTGCGCTGCGCAGCACGAATTTCACGGGTCAATACACCTACGGCCGGTCCCGCTCCGGTCTCTTGACGGCCCGTGCCGGTGTGTGGTCGTCGCTGGGATTCGTCTATGAGGGGCCGGTCCGGGTGTTCCTGTTCGGCACCGAGTACCACGTCGAGGTGAAGCTGAGCTTCGAGCCGGAGGCGGCCTCCGGCGGCACGCTCACCGCCACGGCGCTCGGCGCCGCGCGGCGCGTGCTCGCCGGCCGGCCGGAGGCCGCCGAACGTACGATCCACCGTCACGACGCGATCCCCGGGCTGATGCGCTATGTCGTCGCCGAAGGTCTCAGCCCGCTGACGGGCAGCGCCGTGATGCCGCGGTCGCCGCAGGGCGATCTGGGCCGGGCGGTCATCCGTCGGCGGCCGGTCACCGGCCCGGCGGCGCCGGAACGGTGGAGCGAGGCACTCCAGGCTCCTGAGACGCTGCGGCCCGATGATCAGCCGTTGGAGGTCCTGGGCGTCGCGGAGTTGTGGAGGGTCGCCGCGGAGCTGCTGGAGGCGGCCGGTGTCGCGGAGCGCACCTACGCCGACACGCTCGATGTGACGATCAATGAGGACCAGCTCATCGGCCGGATGATGTGGGGCGGACCCGTGGTGCAGGCGTCCGGCCTCGTCCACGGCGGGACGGTCGGTGACCGGCACGCGGTCATCTCCCTCCAGGGGCGGACGTACGGCCTCCGCCGTCAGGCGGGCGGGACGCGGATGCGGGAGACCGACATCCTGGATTCGGAGCCCGCGGTGATCTTCACCGGCCGGCGGTCCACCTCGCACGCCGTGTCCGGCAGCGGTGACCTGGCCGGGGCGAAGGAGGACGGCGGCCCGTTCGGGGGCTGGACCTTCCGCAACGTCGCCGAGACCGACATCGATTCGAACGAGGTGCTGTCGGGACGCTGGATCACCCAGGAGAACCGGGACTACCGGCCGCATCGCGGCACGATGCTGTGGGACGTCACGGTGACGAGCTGGAGTGCGAACGCGGCCGGAACCTGGTCGGTGCGGCAGGCCACCGTGCAGGTCCTGGTGGTCGGCGGCGTCATGGTGCTGCGCCCGGCGCCGCAGCCACCGGTCGAACGCCCGCCCGGCGTACCACGGACGCTCCGGCCGGGCATGATCCCGCTCGTTTCCGCCTCCGACCGGCTCGAGTGGCCGGGACTCCAGCACGCGCCCGACGGGCTCAACCCGGTGCTCGACATGATCCGCGGCGTGCTCGGCGCCGTGGACCGGCGGCTGCTGCACCAGCGGTGGACGATCGTGAACGGGACACCGGCGGCGGCGCGTACGGGCCTGCCGACCAGCCTGCACACGATCGCGGAGCACAACGCGCTGCTCGGTCACCGGGACACGCTGCTGGGCCCGGGCCTGGTCCTGCATCTGGCCGAATCGCTGCCGGGCGCGAACGAGCAGGTCACCCTGGTGTTGCGCGCGGATCCCATGGACGGGCGGGACTACGAATATGAGGACACTCGTAGCCGGGACTTCGCCGTGTACCGCCTCAACACTCAGCGCAGGGTCCGCCGGCGTGGTGTGACGTCGGCGCACACCGCAGGCGGCAATGCCGGCACCACCCGGATCCCGTCGGTCTCCAGGGCGACCGAGGGGAGCTATCTCGAAGGTGTCGCCGAAAGCGACTTCTACGAGCAGGCCACCAGCGCGCGGGGTGAGATCTTCCGTACCCGCGACGTGCTGACCGTCCTGGGCGACACACACGCCTACACCGGCGGACTGCGGATCAGCGCGACCGTCTATCGCGGGTACAACCCGTCCAAGGTTCTGCAGGTGCTCACGCTCGGTCTGGCGAACTCCGGGTTCGCCCTGGTACTGGATCCGAACACGCCCGTGCCGGCCGCCGTCACCGACCACGTCGACGTGGTCGAGCGGGTCCAGTTCCCGGCCGCGATGCTGCCGGGTCCGCCGCCGGATCCGGCCCCCGCCGGTGAGCGGGTACGCCAGGTCGCCTCCGCGGCGACGCCCGAGGAGGTGCTGACCAACGCGGGGCACACGCTGTTCCCCGTCGACCGGGATCTGATCCTTTCGCGTGGCGTCGTGCCGGGCGGGATCGATCCGCTGGTCCTGCGCGCCCTGTTCGACCACTCGATCGCCATCTTCAACGGCACCGCGCCCGGTGTCACCACGCCCGCGTCGGTGGTCACCCTGATGGCCGCCACCGGCGGCCCGTTCGAGGCGTACGCCGCGCTGCTCAGCCGTCACCAGTTCCTGTCCGGGTTCCACCTGTCGCTCGGCGACGGACAGGTCTTCCCCTCCCTCGTACGCGAGGACGGCCCGGCCACCGACGCACGAGGCGAGCTGTCCAACCAGGTCCGTTTCTATGACCCGCAGCCGTTGGGCTGGGTCGACGCCCAGTTGACGTCCGAGTCGCTGCACATGGCCGAGAACGACCTGTTGGACGCCGCGGGCAGCACCTTCGGACTGTCGGCCGACGGCGGCCCGGCACTCGCCCCCGAAGAGGGGAACCCGGTGGTGCCGGTCGAGGCGTCCGCGTCTCTTGGGCAGAGCCACGACCACGGCGGGACCGCCGGCGAACGGATCGTACGGCCGGTCGCGTTCCGCCGACGGACGCACTACCTGCGGGTCCGGGTCGGCGTGCTGGACGGTCTGACGATCGACGCGGTCAACGAACGGCGCGACATCCGGTACGGAGCCGGACAGACCCGGCTGTGGTACACGCTGGACGACTCACTCGAGGTCCTGCTGGATCCCGAGACGGCGCTGGCCATGCGGATGCTGCACGGCTCCACCGGCATCCCCACCCCGCATGGCCGATACCTGCCGAACGTGCCCACCACCGCTCCGGCGGCGGGCAGCGCGGAGGCCGGTCAGGAGCTGCGACGGTTGCGGGCGGCGTTCGCCCTGCCCCGCTACGGCGCCTGGTACCCCGTCGCGGGCACCTATGACCCGCGGTCCGCGAGCGTCGTGACGACCTCCGTACGCTACGACCCGGACACCCGGCGGACCGAGACGGTCACCGACCATTTCGACGCGGCGGGATTCGCCGGCCTTCTCGGCTCTCTCGAGGGTCTCGGCGAGCGTCCCATCGTGCTGGTCATGGGCGGCGTCGACGGGGCGTTCGCGGCCGAAGTGGCCCGAACGAGCGGCCATGACCTGCTCTTCACCACCGACGACGTCCACCAGGACACAGCCGTCCGCGCGAGCCTGAACGGACGGCCGGGACACTGGCGGCATGTCCCCGCCGACGGCGGTCCCCAGGTCATCCACGGCGAGGACCTGGAACAGGTCCTCACTCACCAGATCGCGCCCGGGCTGCGCGGCACCCGCGCCGCCGACCTGCCCGGCACCATGACCCCGAACCCGACGATCGTCTGGGCGGCGGAGCGCCTCCACGCGACCACCGCTGATACCGACTCCGACGTCGGAGGCCATCCGCCCGGAAGCGCGTCGCGACAGCAACAGGTCATGACGCCTGAGTCCCGTCCCGGTCCGCAGATCGTGCCGCATGGCCTGCCTGCCGAGTTCGCCGATTGGCTGCTCTGGGATTCGGCGGCGGAGCAGATCGACTGGTGGGAGAGCAGCTACAGCGACGGAGAGGCGTGCGTCTCGATCGCTGTCGTCGACCTGGGGCCCTCGACGTCCCACGACAGCACCGCCGGTTTCGCGACCAGCTGTTCTGCGGGCACGGCGACGAACTCCGCGTGTGCCGACCAGTCTTGTGACCAGCCGAGCACGTCGTCACCGACCTTGACGTCGTGCACGTCCGCCCCGACGGCTGTGACCGTGCCGGCCAGGTCGCGGATAGGTACGTACGGCGATCCGTGTAGTGCGGACAAGGAGCCGGGGTTGATGCACGACGCCTGAACCCGCATCACTGCATGACCTGGTGCAGCCTCGGGGATGGGCACCTCGTCGATCCACAGTTGCTCGATACCGCCGAAACGGTCGTACCGGACTACGCGCATGGCAGGTCCCTTCCTGTACGTCCCGCTCGTCAGGCGGCCGGTTGCGCCAGCGCATCCCGTGCGCTTCGTGGCTCGCGGGCGAGGAGTTCGCCGAGCAGGGGGTCGACCGCGGAGAAGTAGCCTTTCTCCGCGGCCTGGTACATGCTCAGAAGCAGGCGTGCCATGAACTCGGTGTTGCCCTGCTGGACCTGCGCCGCGATCCATTCCTCCGGGGCGACGAGGTCGTAGTCGATCTTCCTTCCGCTGAGGTCCGAGGCGATGGCCGCGATGTCCTGGAACGTCGGTGCGGCGCCGGCGGTCAGGACCGTCGGGCCGTCGAAGGTACGATCCGAGGTCAGGATGATGGCGGCAGCTTCCGCGGCGTCCTCTCGTGCGGTCCACGAGACCGGCCCGTCGGCGGGCACGGTGATCACACCGGTCTCACGCCACGGCCCCGCCAGCCACGTCAGGCTGTGGGCGTAGAAGCCGTTGCGCAGCGCCGTCCACGCGACCCCCGACTCGGCGAGGATCTGCTCGGTGGCGGCGTGCCCGCGGGAGGTCACCATGGGGCTGTCGGCCGCCGCACCTTGGTGGCTGGTGTAGAAGATGCGGCCGACACCGACCTCGACGGCCGCCTCTATCGCCGCGCGGTGCAGGCCGACAGCGTCGGCGTTCGGGTCGTTGGACGAGACCAGGAGAAGCTTGTCGGCCCCGCGGAAGGCGTCGGGCAACGTGTCCGGTCGTGCGTAGTCCCCTTGGCGGACCTCGACCCCGAGGTCCGCGAACCGTGCGGCTTTGGCCACGTCGCGGGTGACGACGGCGAGGTCGCCGGCGGAAACCCGCTGGAGGAGATGGTCAGCGGTGGCCCCGTTGAGCGCACCGGTGGCACCGGTAACGACGATCATGATCAGGTCTCTTTCCTGTGTGGGTGTCTCGTGCCGGGCCGTGTGCTCAGGCATCGGGTCGGTGGTGGACGCCGGGCACCACCGGTGGTTCGCCGGTCGGCCTCCGGCGGGTGAGGCGTTCCCAGTTCCCGGAGCCGGTGGCGACGTGTTCGTCCCGCGCCAGTGCGTGCGTCGCCGTTCACCGGCGCCGTAGCAGGGGCAGGAGGATGTCGTCGACGAGATGATCGACGAAGGCGTGGTCGCATGACTGCCCGGCGACGACGAGCCGGTGCACGATGACGGCCGGGGCGATCTCGGCGAACAGTTCGGCCGCGCCGGGCACCAACCGCTCACCGCTTTCGAGGGCGTTGCGGAACGGCCCCTCGGTCATCGCCGCCTCATCCCGGCGACGGATCCGTCGCATCTCCGCGGCGAGGCCGGGGTCGCTGCGCATGCCGGTGAACAGGGCGCCGAGCAGCCCGATCTCCTGTTCGGCGATCTGGTCGGCCAGCCACTGCACGGTCACCAGCAGGGCCGCACGCAGATCGCCCGGCGGGGTGGCCGGGGGTGTTCCCGGAGCGCGGTGTTCGACCGCCGCGGCCACCAGCGCGGGCTTGCCCGGATAGCGCCGGTAGACCGTCGGCTTGCCGACCCCGGCCCGGGCCGCGACCGCATCGATCGTCAGCTGGTCGTATCCGACCTCGGTCAGCACCAGCAGCGTCGCCTCAAGGATCGCGACGTCACGTGCGGCGTCCCGAGGCCTGCCGCGCGCCGGCGCGGGCCTGCGCCCATCCGACACCGTCCACCCCCTCCGATTAACGAAACGAAACTGGCGCGTAACATAATAGAGGGAGGGGCGGGCGTCCAGTCAGACCCCGCGCTCACCGCTCCAAGACGGCCAGTGGCTTCTCGCGACCGGCCTCTCGGAACGACCGTTGGTGTTCGACTCGGGTGACGATGTTGAGACCCGAACAGGGACGTTGTGGGACCGTCGGCGCCAATGTAGAAACCGTCGTGTACGCGGTCCGCCCGGGTGACCAGCAAGGAGACGGAAGATCCCGTGGCGTGACCACCGACAGGCGCCGGACCCGCGCTCGCACAGGAGGCACACGGTGGAACCGAATCCTTAACGTGTTGGCGCGGTCGCCGGCACGGTGGCTGCAGTTACCGGTGCCGGCTGCAGCCGGTCGGCACGGTCGGCCAAGGGGCGCGAGTTGACGTGATCGGGATGCGTCCGGACGGTTCCCCGTTCTCTCCCGGCGGCCGGCGGTACGACAGTTCGGTCTCCGGCCTGGGCGTCGGCGCGGAGGGCTCATGGTCGGCGGATCCGTACGTGGGGATCTGGTGGCCGGTTCGCGCCTCCCATCCCGCAAGGACAACTGCCACGGTCGGGTTCTGCACACCCGTCGGCCAAGGTTCCCGGACCGGTTCGTGAGCGCGTGGGCGGCACCGAACCGTGGCTTCAGCCCGTCGGAGGCGACGGCGAAGACGCCGGCGTGAAGAACCGCGCGTACTCGGTGGCGTACATGGCGTTGATCTCGGGGGGTGTCGACCAGACCGCATCGACTCGCGGAGCGGTCCAGCATGTTTGACCCAAAGGTCCTGGTTCGGTCTTGTTCGATCGAAATATTGCAATTTCGATCTAATTTGGTCATGCTGAGCTCCCCGTCAGAGCCTCCGGACGGGCAGATTGGAGTCCCTCGTGCACGCGCCGCGATCATCTCGGCCGGCCCGCCCACGCGGCCCCGCCGCCATCGCCATCACCCGGGCGTTGCCCGCCCCCCACGCCGTACCGGCTCGAGCGGAGCGGCACGTTCGCCACATGTCGCACCATCGCACGTTCGCCATGCCGCCCTCCTGGCACCGGCTGGTTCTCCACGGCGCGGACCTGACGAAGGGACTCGTTCGATGCTTCGTCAGGTGACTTCGGGCAGAGGTGGATCGGGGTCTGCCGTGGCCGTCGACCGTCGTCTGCTCGCTCGCCTCGCCGCGCTCATGGCGTTCGTGCTGCTCGCGTTGTGCGGTGGGACCGGTCTGGCGGGTGCGGCCAGTCAGCCGGTTGCGGGGACGTCACAGGCCGGTGCGGCGTATCCGTCGGTGGGCGCGGGGACGCACTTCCTGGACGACGCCTCCTACCTCTCCGGCTTCAGCGAGCCGGGCTGGTACGAGGCGAACATCCCGTTCGTGGACCTGCCGGACGCCACTATGCAGAGCGTCTATTACTACCGGTGGCGGGTGTGGAAGGAACATCTGCGCTACACCGACCCGGCGGACGGCTGGATCTCCACGGAGTTCCTGGACTGCTGCGGCTACGCGGCTCCGTATCAGGCGATCAACGCGGCGGCCGGCCACCAGATCACCGAGGGGCGCTGGGTACGCGACCAGAGTTACGACGACGACTACGTCCGGTTCTGGCTCACCGGTCCCGGCGCGGGCGCCAAGCCGGCCACCGACAACGTGAACGCCGACACCGGCGACTGGGCGCACGAGTACAGCGTGTGGCTGGCCACGGCGGCGTACCAACAGGCCCAGGTGACCGGGGACTTCGCCCGGCTGCGCACCCTGCTGCCGGCGCTGGTGCGTCAATACCGGGGCTGGGATGAGCAGTTCGACGCGAAACTCGGCCTGTACTGGTCGGTGCCGGTGTGGGACGCGATGGAGTTCTCCGCCTCTTCGTACGAGTCGAGTGACCCGTACCACGGCGGCGCGGGCTACCGGCCGACGCTGAACTCGTACCAGTACGGCGACGCCGAGGCGATCAGCCACGTCGCACGCCTGGTCGGGGACGATGCGCTCGCCCAGGAGTACGCCACGCGGGCCGCGAAGCTGAAGGCGGCGATGCAGAAGTGGCTGTGGGATCCGAGCCGCGGCTTCTACTACACCATGGCGCGGGACGCCAATCCCGACCACAAGCTGTCCGGCTCGCGGGAGGAGATCGGCTACATCCCCTGGATGTTCGGCGCCGCCCAGTCCGGCGACAGCGGCGCGTGGTCGCAACTGTTGGACCCGCAGGGCTTCGCGAGCGCCTACGGCCCGACGACCACGGAGCGCCGCAGCCCGTTCTTCATGAAGGACGCGGCCTCCTGCTGCCGCTGGGACGGCCCGAGCTGGCCCTTCGCCACCGCGCAGACGCTGACAGGTCTGGCGAACCTGCTGGACGACTACCCGGCTCAGACCACGATCACCAAGAACGACTACACGGCGGCGCTGGCCACGTACGCCAGGACGCAGACGAAGGACGGCAAGCCGTACGTGGCCGAGGCGCACGACCCCGACCACGCCTCGTGGATCTACGACGGTCACGACCACAGTGAGGACTACAACCACTCTGCCTTCGACGACCTGGTGCTGTCCGGACTCATCGGCCTGCGCCCCCAGCCGGAGGACACGCTGAAGGTGCAGCCGCTCGTGCCCGCCTCCTGGGATCACTTCGCCGCGGAGAACGTGCCCTACCACGGCCACAACGTCACCGTGCTGTGGGACCGCGACGGCGGCCACTACCACCAGGGCGCAGGGATGAGGATCTACCTCGACGGCCGACTCGTGCAGCAGTCCGCGGCACTGCGCAGCACCACCGTGCACATCGGCGGCACGATCGTCGCCCGGCCGAACGACCTCGTCGATGACGCCGCCAACCCACTGCGCACCGGCTACCCCAAGCCCATCGCGTCCTACACCTGGCGGTACGACGACGCCTGGAACGCGATCGATGGCAAGGTCTGGTACGACGAGGTCCCCGAGAACACCCGCTGGACCAACTACGCCTCGCCGAACAGCAGCGACTACTACGGCGTCGACTTCGGCGCTCCCACATCCGTCAGCGACGTCCGCTGGTACGGCTACGACGACGGCGGAGGGGTCAAACCGGCCGCCGACTACCGCCTTCAGTACTGGGACGGCACTGTCTGGCAGGACGTCCCGAACCAGAGCCGCGACTCGGCCCGGCCGGTGGGCAACGGCTTGAACCGCATCACCTTCCCGGCCCTGACCACCAGCAAGGTCCGGCTGCTGTTCACCAACCCGTCCGGCGCCTTCGTCGGCGTGAGCGAGTTCGAGGCGTGGGCGCCCTCCAGTCCGGACGCGAACGTCACCGTGGGACCCGCCAACGCGAGCGGCCTGGTCACCGTCAAACCGGCGACACCGATCAGCGTCACCGTGCGCAACACGACCCACCACCCGCTCACCGCCCCTCAGGTCAGCCTCGGCCTGCCCGGCGGCTGGTCCGCCGACACGGTCGAACACCCCTCAGCAGCGATACGACCTGGCAGGTCGGCCGTGTGGACCTACCTGGTGCACGCCCCCTCCGGCGCCGAACCGGGCAGCGACGCCGCCCTCACCGCGACCGCCTCCTACCGCCCGGCGGGCGGCACGTCGCGGTCGACCCACCGGCTGCAGAACCTGCGGATCGCCTACCCGCCCGGCCGGCAGGACCCCGTCGGCACATGGAGCCTCGACGAGGGGACCGGCGGTGTCGCACACGACAGCACCGGCTCCCATGATGCCGACGTGATCGGCTCGCCCGCCTGGGTGCCCGGCATCTCCGGCACCGCTCTGCGCCTCGACGGCTCCGGTCAGTACGCACAGACCGGCGGGCCGGTACTGGACACCACCGGTAACTTCTCCGTCAGCGCGTGGGTGCGGCTGGACCGCACCGGCTCCTTCGCCACCGCCGTCAGCCAGGACGGCGCCGTCAGCAGCGGCTTCTACCTGCAGTACTCCGCCGCCGACAACCGCCTCGCCTTCTCGACCAGCGAAGGCCGCGCGCTATCCGACCAGCCGCCGGTCACCGGTCGCTGGTGCCAGTTGGTGGGCGTGCACGACGCGGACGCAGGCACTTACACGCTCTACGTCGACGGCGTGGCGCAGTCGACCGTGTGGAGCCAACCGACCGGCGACGCCGGGGACGGCCCACTGGCCATCGGCCGTGCCTTCTCCGGCGGACGCAACAGCGACTTCTGGCCTGGCAGCGTCGACCAGGTCCAGGTCTGGAACAGGGCGCTGACGGCCGCGGACGTCGCCAAGCAGTACCGCCCGATCACCTGACCTCACCATGGGCCGCGCCTCCGCGCGGACCAGGAAGGAAAGGGCCGGGTCGGTCGGTGCTCGATCGGCCCGGTCCCTGCGCCCGCGGACCTCCGCGGAGATCATCCCCCTAATCCTCGCCACCTGGAGAACCTGTTGTGACCATGCACAGAGCCAGCAGGGCGGCGGCGATCGCCACCGCGCTGATCGCCGTGGCCGGTACGTCCGGCATAGCCGCCGCTGTCGGCACGACCACGCTGCCGGCTCGCACCTCCCGTGCCTCCGCCGCCTCCGACCCATGGATACTGACCAACACCGACTACGGCGCTCAGGACATCACCAAAACCCCATTTGTCGGCAATGGATACCTCGCCCAGCGGCTGCCCGCCATCGGCCAGGGCTACCAGGGCGACCTTGGGCCCGCCGGCTACCAGCTGGACCAGCGGCCCAAGCAGCGCCTGACGACCTCGATGGTGGCCGGCCTCTACAACAAGGGTCTCTCGCCCTCCGTCCCCGGCGTCGAGTACATGGCCTCGCTGCCCACCTGGACGACCATGGAACTCGGCGTGGGCGACCAGCACCTGAACGCCGGCACCGCCTCGAACACGATCAGTGGCTACCAACAGCACCTGGACCTCGCGCACGCCACCGTCACCACCTCGATGCGCTGGACGCCCGGAAACGGGAAGGCCACCGACGTTCGGGTGGATGTGCTCGCCAACCGGTCCCTGGAGCACCTGGGGCAGGTCCGGCTCACCGTCACCCCGCAGTGGAGCGGGGACCTCTCACTCAACGCGTTGCTGGACGGCGGAAGCGCCCAGGGCATCAACGCCCTCTCGCGGGCCGTCGACACCCGCCGTGACACCGCGACGGTGCAGCTCAGCACCCCCGGTAACGACACCCACGTGGTGGAGACCCAGCGTCTGATCGCCGAGCCGGGAACCCCCGTCGCCGCCCGGCAGGCCGCCGAGCCGTCCGACAACACCGCGACCGCCGGCGAGAGCTGGACCATCCCCGTAAAAGCGGGCAACACCTACACCGTCACGAAGTACGTCGGTATCGCCACCTCGGGCGACTCCGGCGATCCGGCGACCGTCGCGGCGAACACGGTGGCCGACGCGGCCGGCCAGGACTGGGCGCGGCTGACCGCCCGGCACGATGCCGCCTGGGCGAAGCTCTGGAAGCCCAACGTCCGGGCGGCCGGTGACACCGATCTGCAGGCCGACATCAACATGTCGTATTACACGCTGTACTCCAGCGTCCGCGCCGGCTCCTCGTGGAGCATCCCACCCTCCGGACTGACCAGCCAGGACTACAACGGCGACATCTTCTGGGACGCCGACACCTGGATGTTCCCCTCGCTGCTCGCCCTCCACCCAGAGCTGGCCAAGTCCATCGTCATGTTCCGCTCCCGGACCCGCGCCCAGGCCGAGAAGAACGCCGCAGCCAACGGCTACGACGGCGGCATCTGGGCATGGGACAACGGCCCGGGCGGCGACTGCGGCGACCTCGGCCATCCGATGTGCGTCGGTTTCGAGGACCATCTGGAGAGCGACCTCGCGCTCGCGCAGTGGCAGTACTACGAGGCCACCGGCGACAAGGCCTGGCTGAAGAAGTACGGCTACCCGGTTTTGAAAGACGTGGCCGAGTTCTGGGCCTCCCGCGTCGAGAAGGGCGCCGACGGCAAGTACCACATCAACGGCGTCACCGGCCCCGACGAGTACCACGAACACGTCAACGACAACGCCACCACGAACGCGGGCGCGATCGTCTCGCTCAAGAACGCCATCGCGGCCGCGCGGGTCGTCGGCGCGACACCCGGCAAGACCTGGGCCGACACCGCGGACCGGATCTACGTGCCGACCGACCCCGACGGCAGCCACCCGGAGTACAACGGCTACACGGACCAGACCACGAAGCAGGCCGACACGGTGATGCTCACCTACCCGCTCGGCTACGTCACCGACTCCGCATCGGCCGCCGCCGACCTCGACCGCTACATGCCCGTCACGGATGTGAACGGCCCGGCGATGACCAACTCCGTCGAATCCATCGTCGCCGCCCAGGTCCGGCAGCCCGGCTGCCTCGACTACACCCTCTTCCAGGACGCCTACCAGCCCTATCTGCAGGGCCCCTACCACCAGTTCGCAGAGACTCAGGGACCGATGCCACTCCAGGGCGGCGGCGGAGGGCCGGCCTTCACCTTCGCCACCGGCGCGGGCGGCTTCCTGCAGATCTTCTTCCACGGCTTCGGCGGTCTGCGGTGGGCCCCTGACGCTCTGGCACTCGCTCCCACGCTGCCCCCGCAGCTCGCGAAGGGCATCACGCTCGACGGCATCCGGTACCGGGCCAGTACGCTCACCGTCGCGATCGGGGCGCAGCGCACCACGGTGACACTCGACTCCGGGCCCCAGGTGTCGATCAGCACCCCCGACGGCAAGCACTCTCTCACCCGAGGCCGACCCCTGACCTTGAAGACCGCACGCCCCGACCAGGACCCGACCGATGATCTGGCCCGCTGCCAGTCCGCCTCGGCCGACTCCGCACAGCCCGCGATGCTCCCCGCCGGAGCCGTGGACGGCAACGACACCACCACCTGGACCGCCACGGGCACTACCTCCACCTTCGACCTCGCTCTGGCCGGCCGCAGCCGGACGAGCCGCGCCCACGTACGGTGGGGCGCCACTCGCCCGGCCGACTACACCGTCGCGATCCAGGACGGCTCCGGCGGCTGGCGACAGGTCGCCCAGGGCGCAGTCCCACCGCAGGGCGACCTCAACATCCACTGGGACACCGCCGAGACCACCGGCCTTCGCCTTGCGTTCAGCGGCGGAGACCCGGCGGCGATCGCGTCACTGAACGTGCCCCGCGCCGAGGCCGCAGACATCACCGGTGTGCTCACCGCCCCCGCGGCCGTCGCCCCCGGCACGGCGAGCGCGGTGCGGCTCGCCCTGACCTCGGACGGCGGCAGCGACGCCCGCAACGTGACGAGTCACCTCCAGGTGCCGACGGGCTGGCAGGTCACGCCCGATCCAAAGGCCGTCTCCATCCCGAAGGGAGGCCAGGCCGTGGTGCAGTGGACGGTGACCCCACCCGCAGACCAGGCCGCCACGGCAGGCGCACTCACCGCCACCACCAGCTGGGACGGCGTCGCGGCGCGGGACTCCAGCACCGCTGCCACCCTGCTGCCGGTGATGAAGCCGGTCGGCCTGGGCACGGTGGAGGCCGAAGACGGCGCCCTGAGCGGCGGCGCCCAACTCGCCGCCGACCACGGCGGTTACACCGGCCGGGGATTCGTCGCCGGGCTCTACCCCGGGGCCGCCGACACCGTCCTTGTCCACGTGCCGACCGGCGGCAGCCACTCCGTCACCCTCCGGTATGCCAACTCGCTGGGCGGCCGGCGGCCCCCGCTGGAGAACGTCACCCGCACGATCAGTCTCGCGGCGGGCGGCGTGAACCACCAGGTGTCGCTGCCGGTCACCGGAAGCTGGGACAGTTGGGGGACGGTGACCGTGCAGGTGGATCTGCCGGCCGGCGACGATCCCGTCACCCTGTACGTCGGGCCGAATGACTCGGGCAGCGTCAACGTGGACAGCCTCACGATCAACTGAAGTCTGCCGGCTCCCGCGGCAATACCGCGGGAGCCGGCAGCACCGCACCCACGCCCGCGCGGAATCCGAACACCGAGTTGTCACCTCGGTCATGTCGCGGCACCCCCCGCTGGCGACCGGTACAGCGTCGGGCCGATGCATGGGAAAGCGGAGCAGGCGCCCTCCCCATCGACTAGCCAATGACCTGCGGATTCCCCGCCGGTCCCGGAGATGTTCGCTCGTTCGTCGCGATCTTGTCGGCGGCCACCGCGTCCCGTCCGCACACCCGCCCCTGCCACGCGATGTGACCATCACGCACCAGAGCAGGTCCGCCCCGGCCCATCGCCGCCTCGACCATGGCGCACGCCCGCGCCGAGTCGACGGCGTCGATGAGGTCGTCATGCCTGCGGCGAAAGGGAACTGTAAGGAGCCGCCGACCACGATGGTCCCTGCCAGATGAGGCACCAGGTCGACCCACAGCGGGCGACGATCCGGAAGGGACCAGTCGTGATCGACGTTCGAGCGTTCACCGAACGCCATGGAAGCCGATATGGGGTGCGGGGCCTCAGTCTCATCGTGGAACCGGGAAAGGTCACCGGCTTCCTCGGACCGAACGGGTCGGGCAAGTCGACGACGATGCGCACGATCATGGGACTCGGCACTCCCACGTCCGGCACCGCTCTGATCAACGGGAAGCCGCACGGCCAACTGCGCCGGCCGCTGCGCGAAGCCGGCGCGCTGCTGGAGGCCAAGGCGATCCATCCCAGTCGCAGTGCCCACACCCACCTGTGGATGCTCGACGCCGGGACGCCTGAGAGCGGGGAGCGATGAAACGGATAGCACCCACCACCATGCTCCCTGGCGAGGCTGCGGCCGACGCCCGCGTGGCCGGCAACTCCCGGCTGACGGCGATCACCGGCGTCTGCCTGCTCGCTCTGTTCGCAGCCCAGATCGTCACGGTCGTACTCGGGGTGACCAGCGTGCTCTCCGCGCATGTGGTCATCGGCACCGTGCTCATGCCCGTCGTCGGCGTGAAAATCCTGAGCACCGGATGGCGGATCGTGCACTACTACCGGGGGGATCGTGATGTCAGAAGGGCCGGACCACCGCGAATGTACTTTCGCATCCTGGGCCCGCTGCTCACCATCCTGACGGTGGTTCTTCTCGCCAGTGGGTCAACGGCCTTCCTGGGTACCGGCGTTTGGGCGTCAGCCGCGCTGTTGGCGCACAAGGCGACGTTCTACCTCTGGCTGATCGCCGTCAGCATGCACGCCGTTCCTCACTACTCGCGAGCGGTACGACTTGCTGTGGCGGACATCTTCCGCCGGACCGGCCTGAGGGTCTCAGGAGCACGCGCCCGGCGGGGAGTTCTGATCGCGGCACTGGCCACAGGCGCGGGTCTGGCCCCCCTGATGGCCCGGCACTGCGCAGAATACCTCCTCCGCTACTCGGGTCACCTCTGAGCGGCCACGGCCGCTTCTGACCGAAGGCACGTTGCGGGCCGGGGGCGAAGTTCTCCGCGTACACGGAACACCGGCCTCTCGTCATCTCTTTCACGGGAGCTTCATGGGCTGACCGGTACGTGCCGCATGGGCGGTCCAGAACGCACCGCACCACCCGCGCGTCGCGTGTCAGCGACGCCGTCCTCACTCCAAGGAATCACACCATGCTGTCTCTTTCACGTCGCTCCAAATCCGTCCGGGAACCGCGTGCGGCCAAAGTGCCGGAGGCCATCGCCCTCTTCTGGGTGATCAAGATCGTGACGACTTTCATGGGCGAAGCGACATCCGACTTCCTCCTGAAGGGCGTCAACATGGCGGTCGGCGCGGTCGTCGAGGTCCTCCTCTTCGTCATCGCGCTGTGGCTACAGTTCCGCACCCGCCACTACGTGGCCGCCGCCTACTGGTTCCTGGCCATGGCCATCGCCATCTTCGGCACCGGCATAGCCGACGCGTTGCACGTCCTGGTAGGTATCCCGTACGCAGGAACCGCTGCGCTGTGGGCCGGGGTTCTCGCCCTCATCTTCTGGCGGTGGCACCACACCGAGGGCACCCTCTCGATCCACAGCATCACCACCAGGCGTCGCGAGAAGTACTACTGGGCCACGGTCTTCGCCACGTTCGCCTTCGGCACCGCCTTGGGCGACCTCACCGGTAGCGCCCTCCACTGGGGTTTCCTGACCTCCGGCATCATCTTCACCGGGATCATCCTCATCCCCGCCGTGGCCCGATCGCGCTTCCACCTCAACCCGATCGTCGCCTTCTGGTCCGCCTACGTGGTCACCCGTCCCCTGGGGGCATCCTTCGCGGACTACTTCAAGGGGATCAGTTCCGCCGCCACGACTTTCATCTCGGCAGCCGTCCTGGTCGTTCTGGTCGCCTTCGTCGCCCGCACTCGCAAGGACATCCAGCAGCCCCCACCCGCCCGAGGCCACCGACAGGCACCGGAACCCGACTCCAACCTCCTTGTCTGACCGGGCCGGATCGTCGATGAGATTCTCCCGAATGTGCGGATCGCGCGGCGATGGGCTGACCCGCGCGGCCCAAGGCCACGGCCGCCGGCCCGACCGTCGACGGCACGTTCGCTCTGATCGTTGGGCCCAACTCGCCGGTGCACGGCAACGGCATCTCTGGACCCCTCATCCCCTCTACCGCGACCCTGGTCACGCTTACGCTGCTGCCCGCCGTCCTGTCCGAGCTCGGCTCGCGGGTGGACCGGCCGCGTCGCCGTCGACCGCGAACGACGTCACCGTCCGGGAGACCGCGGCGGGCCTGGCCACAGGAGCGCTGGTGGACGCCGTGCTGGTGCGTATGCTGCTGGTTTCGGCGCTGCTGCCGTTGTTCAGCGGCTGGAACTGGTGGATGCCGGAGCGGGCCGTATGTCTGCCACGTCTGAAGCCAGACGGCTCTGGAACGGAACACCGGCAGGAACGCATCCCGTTGCCGATCGGGGACGCATGAGTCATGAGGGTACTGGTAGTAGAGGACGAGCCGGACATCGCCGAGGCTCTGACCTGGGGACTACGGGCCGAAGGCTACGTCGTGGACGTGGCGGACAATGGCGAGGAAGGACTGTGGAAGGCGCGGGAGAGCCCGCACGACGTCATCATCCTCGACGTGATGCTACCGGGCATCGACGGCTATCAGGTGTGCCGCAAACTCCGCGAGCAGGGTCTGTGGACTCCGATCCTGATGCTGACGGCGATGGACGAGGACCTCGACCACGCCGAGGGGCTGGACAGCGGCGCCGATGACTATCTGGCCAAGCCCTTCTCCTACCCGGTCCTGCTCGCGCACCTGCGCTCGCTCACCCGCCGGACTCTCGGTGCCAGGCCGGCGGTGCTCACCGCGGCCGGCCTGACTCTGGATCCGGCCAGCCGTACGGTGACCCGCGACGGAGTGGCGCTGGACCTGACCGGCCGCGAGGTCGCCGTCCTGGAGCACCTGATGCGGCACAAAGGGCGTGTGGTGTCCAAGACCGAGCTGCTCGACCACTGCTGGGACGTCGCGTACGACGGCGGCCCCGCCGTAGTCGAGGTGCACGTCCACCGGCTGCGCCGCAAGATCGATTCACCCACCGGCGAACCGGTGATCGTGACCGTCCGCGGCGAGGGCTACCTGATCCGGGACAACGTCGCATGACCGCAACCGGAACGTCCACGCGCGGGCTCTGGCGGGCAAGGCCCCGCACTCTGCGGACCCGGGTCACCGTCGTCGCGGGGCTGGCGCTGACCGCTGCCGTGGTGCTGGGGCTGGTGATCATGTACCTGGTGCAAAGAGAGTCGGCGCGCAGGACCGTCGACGGGGAACTCCGCACGTACGCGACGCAGCTCGCGCAGTCGGTGCAGGGCGATGGTCCGTGGCCTCGGCCGCTACCGCCCTCCACGCTCGACCCGAATGCCCAGGCGCAGGTCCTCGCCGCAGATGGCAGGGTACTCGCCGCCACCCGCTCCCTGCAGGGCCTGCCCGCCGTCTACGCGCAGCCCGCAGGGGCGAGCGCCCCCGTACGGCAGAAGGCCGCCGACGGTGTCATCCCCACCGAGGTGCGGGTCACCGCGTTGCGCATCTCCGTCGCCGGGAGCCCGGTCACGATCATCACCGTAACGTCGACTGGCCTGTCCGGCCAGGTCAACGAGACCTTCGCCCGGCTGCTGCTCGTCGGCGTGCCGGGGATCCTGGTCCTGGCCGCGGGCACGGTGTGGCTGGTCGTGGGTTGGGCGCTGCGCCCGGTGGAGAAGATTCGGCATGCGGTCACCGAGATCACCGCGGCCGATCTGTCCCGACGGGTGCCCGAGCCCGGTACGGGTGACGAGATCGGGAACCTCGCCCAGACGATGAACGACATGCTGACCCGGCTCGAGGACTCCGCGCTCCGGCAGCGCCGGTTCGTCGCGGACGCCTCGCATGAGCTGCGCAGTCCGTTGGCCGCCATCCGCACCACTCTCGAGGTCGGCATCATGCACCCCGACCGAGCGCCCTGGCCGGATATCGCGCAGCGCGCGGTGCGCCAGTCGGCGCGCCTTGAAGACCTCGTCCAGCAGTTGCTGCTGCTGGCCAAGGCCGACGACCGGCAGCTGGCGGCGCAGCGGCGGCCCGTCGCACTCGGAGCGCTGCTGGAGGAGATCCGTGCCACGACCGTGGCCGGCCACATCGACGTCGAGATCACCGCGGCACCGGACGCGGTCACGATCGGCAATCCCGAGCACCTGTCCCGGATGTTCCGCAACGTTCTGGACAACGCGATCCGCCACGCCGAGCACAGAGTGCTGATCGCGGCCGCCGCCACACCCGAGACGGTCCGGGTCGAGATCAACGATGATGGTCCCGGCATCCCGGTCGAGGAGCGCGAGCGGGTCTTCGACCGCTTCGTGCGCCTGGACGCCAGCCGCCAGCGCGCGAGCGGCTCCACCGGCCTGGGCCTGGCGATCGCGAGGGAGATCGCCACGGCGCACGACGGTCACATCGTCATCACCGACGCCTCGGGCGGCGGCGCCCGCGTCGTCATCACTTTGTCGCCGGCCAGTGACGGTTCGCCGGAGAACCATCGAAGCGTGGGGGCCGACGAGGCGGAGGGTACCTGACCCGATTGCCGGAGAGGCTGGAATGGAACCGACGGCGACACCACGCTGGAAACGGGTTAGGACGGCGGGGTGCCGTAGACGCTGACTTCGGTGAGGTGGAAGGTGGCGTTGGCGGTGTTGCCGAGGCCGGTCACCCGGACGTATCGGGCCTTGGCCTCGGTGTTCATCGTGTCGCCCGCGTCCGTGGCGGGGGCGGGCCCGTTCCGGCCGCCGAGGGTGAACCAGTGGGTGCCGTCGGCGCTGCCCTCCAGCCGGTAGGTGTAGTAACGGGTGCCGTCGACGTAGTTGCGGACGTTGACGCGGGACACGTCATCGACCGCGCCGAGGTCGACCTGCCACCAGGTCTGGCCGTACGTCATCGGCCCGCCCCAGTACGGGGAGTTGGCGCGGCTGCCGTCGTTGGCGGCCTCGGCCGGGTGGCCGGACTCTGACGACAGTGCCGTCACCGGCTTGTGGAGGCTCTGCAGGACGTCGCCGGACCCGTCGCGGGAGGTGTCGGGCTCGTCGGCGATGCCGCCGGCGAAGAGCGCGATCGCCTCCTGTGCGGTGTGGGCGTTGACCGCGCTGACGAACATGCCGACGTCCTGCGTGCCCGACGCGCCGGCGACCGTGCCGGATCCGATCACGGTCCAGTTCTTGTCATCGGAGCTGCAGGAGCCGGTCACGCGGCCGCCGTCCGTGCGCAGTCGTACGTAGACCTCGCCGGCGGTGAACCCGCCGACCTCGGTCATGTGATCGAGGCCGCCGTCGCCGTCGGCGTCATAGGAGAAGACGCAGCCGTGCTCGGGGGTGACGGCGATGTCGGCGTACCCGGCGGACCCGGTTTTGGACAGGTCGTTGCTGACGACCAGGCCGGCGCGGGACCACGGGGACGCCCCGTCCAGCCTGGTCACCTTCGTGGACACCGCGTGACCCGAGGTGAGCCCGCCGCCGTCGTAGACGGTCGCGAGTTCGTTGGTGGCACCCCACATGTCCTTGCCACCGGCGGCGATGCCCGTCGTATCGCCCGTTCGCGCGAACTCGGCCGGTGCGGAGGCAGCCGTCTTGTACGGCGCCGCGACCGTACTCCCGCCGACCATGAGGAGGGAGTGCGCGGTCGCCCGTCCGGACGCGCCCGCGGCGGTACGCCAGGAGGCCGTGGCCTTCAGCTCGGGCAGGGAACCGGCCGCGGCGTCGGCCGGGGCGGTCACCGTCCAGGCAGCGGTCACGGTCTTGCCGGGATCGACGTCGTTTCCGGGGCCGGTGGTGCCGGTCGCGGGACGGACGGCGTAGCCGTGTGGCGCGGTCAACGCGAAGCCCACCTCGTGCGCGGTGCTCAGCGCCGAGTCGCTCGTGAAGGTGGCGGTGACGTGGACGGTACCGCCCGGGGTGACACCCTTCCGGTCGGAGACCAGGGTCAGCACACCGGACGCCTCGTCGGCCGCCTTCGTGGCCAGCCGGTAGGCGTCGCCGTGCGGCACGGCCGCGTAGCGGGTGCCCGCGTGCGCCCAGCTTTCGGCGACCGCGCGCCAGTCGATCGGCTGCGGCTCGTCACCGGTCTTCAGCGAGTCCTTCAGCTCGCCGAAGAACATCTTCCAGCGCTCGGCGTAGTAGCCGCCGACCAGACCGTTGAAGTCCCGGCGCGCGTAGTCCTGAATCCCGGGGCTCTCGGTCTGCCACAGGGTCACCAGCGACTTCAGGCCGTAATCAAGGGTCGCGGCCTCCTTCGGGTTCGCGGCCTGGCGGGCCGCCTCCTGCTGCCACGTGCCGAGCAGGAAGTGCGGATCGGCGCCGAGCACCTCGTCCATCAGCTTCATCTCGGCCATCCACCGGTCGGTGAGTCGCCCGAAGGCGGCGCTGTCGCGGTCGCGATAGGCGGCGAGGATCTGCGGCAGGAGTGCTCTGCTGCGGTTGGCGAGCACCTGACGAGTGACATCGACGAGGTCATAGCGGTACGCGTCGGAGTGGCGCAGCCGCGGATCCACCTGAAGCAGCTCATGGAGCGCCTTCTCGAACTCGGCAGGGTCGTACTGCAGCGCCGCCTGCCCGATGTCGGTGAGGCTCGGCTGGTCATCGAACAGGGCGGTCACGTGCCGGGTGTCCTTGCCCGCAGGCCAGGAGTACGCCGTGCGCTCGATGATCTGCCAGGCCGCCACGGCGTGCGGGTCGGCGGCACCGTAGCGGGCGGTGGCGTACTCGGCGAACCAGGCGTCCATGTCGACCGGGCCGTTCTCCCACGGCATGTCGGCGAAGAACTCCACTGCGGCCGGGTTGTTGTCGATGGCCTCGGGCATCAGTGCGATGCCGTTCATGGCGTTGCCCGGTTTGGCGCGCCAGGCGTTGAACTTCTCGTTCCACACGGTGAGGCTGGCACCGAAGTTCTGATGGCCGCCGAAGTTCCAGATCGTGCCGAAGGCGTACTGAGTGCCGAGGAAGTCCTTGTCGCGGTCGGTGATGCCGGGCTGTTCGCTGAGGCCGTCCACGACGAACATCTTCGATCGGTCGACCGCCTGGAGCGTCGCCGGCAGGGGGTTGCTCTGCCAGCCGAGGATCACCCAGATCGCACCCGGGTGGGCGGCCTCGAGCGCGTCCTGGACGGCCTTCGACGCCGGGCCCACCGGTACCGACCCGGCGGTGCCGCCCTCGTGCAGCAGGTCCATCTTGTACATCGTGGAGGTGCCGAAGAGCTCGGTCTGTGCCTGGTAGAACGCCGCCGCGACCTTGCCGAACTGCGGGCCGGTCGGGTCGAGCCAGTCGGGACGCTGCAGGCCGTTCCAGGTGCCCTGCGGGACGGTGTTCGCCCCCGGGTTCCGCGTGGCGAAGTCGGTCGGGACCGTGCCGTAGTAGCCGGGCAGCACCGGCGTCATGCCCAGTTCGCGCAGCCGGTCGACGATGCGCCGGGCGAGCGCGACGCGACGGTCGATCAGCTGCTGGGAGATCGGTGAGCCGGTGCAGCACATGTTCTGCAGCAGCCACCACGCCTGGTGGGCCGGCTCGGGGATCCACTTTCGCATGTCCGCCGCGCTGTAGCCGAACTGCTGGAAGGCCTGCTCGTAGACGGCCTCCTGCCCCTCGTAGACCAGCACCTGGTTGATGCCGAGAAGTGCGAGCACGTCGATGCGATGTTGCCACTCCTGCCAGCTCAGGTACGCGCCGCCGTATCCCTCATTGGTGTCATTGAGCGCGAACCGGTTGGCGACCGACGCGTCCTGCGCGATCGGTGCGGACGGCAGCGGCAACCGCGCGGGAAGGTCGAGCTGCGAACCGCCGATCGAGACGTTGGCGTGCGCGACCTTGCGCAGGTACCAGCCGAACCCGGTGAGCTGCACGGCCGGGGAGGTGCCCGCGACCAACAGGTGCCCGCCCTCGGCGGAGACCTGGAAACGGTCGGCGCCCGTGCCCTTGTCGATCGTCCGCAACGTGACCTGGTCGGCCCGGCTCTTACCGAGAATCCGCTCCAGCGCCTGGGCGGCCGGTCCGTTGTCACGCGCGGCGGCCGTCGCGCGTGTGGGTTGTGCCGTCGCCGGTGGCGCCACGGCCAACGGCACGGCCAGCGCCGCCGCCATGGCGGCGATGAGTGCGTGAGATCGGCGCCTGACGCCCGATCGTCTTCCTAGTCGTCGGCCCAACACGATGGCGGCACCTCCACCGAAGGAAGTTTATTAAGGTCTTTACAAAACCTCGCATTAATAATGTGCATGCTGGACTCTGCGGTCCAGGGGGCCAGTGGATCTTTCGGAGGGGAACAATGGGAGACGAGCGTGCGGTCGGCACTCCCGTTCTGCGCCGCCTCAACACCGCTTCCGTGCTGCGTGCGGTGCGCGACTGCGCACCCGACCCCGTACGGCTGGCCGAACTGGTCAAGCTGACCGGCCTCACCCGTCCTACCGTGGGGCAGGCGGTGGAGGACCTGGTCGAGGCGGGCTGGGTCCAGCACCACCACCCGGCCGCCGCCTCCCGGAAGGGCGGCCGTCCGGCCGTCCGCGTCTCCCTCCGGGGCCGCGCCGCGCCCGTGCTGGGCCTCGACGTCGGCCCGCACACGGTCAGCGCGGGGATCGACGACCTGGCCGGCCGCCGCCTGGCCGCGGTGCGCCGATCGGTCGACCACAACAGGGCCAGCCGCGTCCTGACCGTGGTCGACGCGGTCATCGCGCGCGCCCTCGAGGAGGCCGGCCTCGGTGCGGACGAGATCGCCGCGGTGGTCGTCGCCACCCCAGGGATCGTCGACTCCGGCTCAGGCCGGATCCTCCTGGCGCCCAGCGTGTCGGGATGGACCTCGGTGAACCTCTCCGATCATCTCCGCGACCGGTTCCGCTGCCCGGTGCGGGTGGAGAACGACGCCAACCTCGCCGCCCTGGCCGTCGCGGGGGAACGGACCGGGCCCGGCACCCTGCTGGCCGTCCAGTGGGGAGAGCGGCTCGGCGCCGGCGTCGTGATCGACGGACGTCTCCACCGGGGTACCGGAGCGGCGGGTGAGATCGGCTTCATCCGGCCACCCGGTCGTGTCCCCGACACCGACGACGGCAGGGGCCCCCTCGAACGCGCCATCGGTGCCGAGGCCATCACCGAACAGGCCCGCCGGGCCGCCCGCGCGCACCCCGAATCGGTCCTGCGCGACGGCCCGATCGACACCGCCGCCGTCTTCGCCGCGGCCGCCGCCGGGGATGCGGTGGCCGCGCGCGTCGTGGACGACGTCGCCAGGACCTTCGCCCAGGCCATCGCGCCGGCCGTCCTGGTCCTGGCCCCCGACGCGGTCGTGATCGGCGGCGGGGTGGCCCGCGCCGGAACCGTCCTGCTCGCGGCCATCACCCGGCACCTGGCCGATCTGACCCTCACCCCACCCGACGTGGGGATCTCCGGTCTGGCCGAGGACACGATCCTGACCGGTGCCCTGCGCATGGCCCTGGACGATGTCTGGCACCAGCTCCCCGCCTGACGACCGCTGAACCGAGCCCGGGGTACGACGCGGGGGAGCTGTGGTCAGGCGAACCGGCCCGAGACCGCCGGACGGCTTGAGTGCTCCCGGGCTCTCTTAAGGCACGACACCGGCCAAAGGCCGAGCCCTAACGTCAGGATCCTGGAGTTCGGGAGGATCACTGGCGAGTCCAGTCCCGGGGTTGCAAGAAGGCGGCCAGTTCGCTCTCGGGGGAGTCGGGCTCGGGATGGGTGTCGAAGTCCCAGCGGGCCAGGGGCGGTAGCGACATTAAAACGGCCTCGATGTTCCCGCGTGTCTGCAGGCCGAACCGCGTTCCTCTGTCGTAGACGAGATTGAACTCGGCATACCGCCCCCGCCGCTGCAACTGCCAGGCGCGTTGCCGCTCCCCGTACGGCATTCGGCAGCGCCGGTCGAGTATCGGCAGGTAGGCCGGCAGGATGGTGGCGAGGCCGTCCTCGACGAGGGCGAGGCACCGGTCGAACCCGGCCGGGCCCTGATCGGTCAGGTGGTCGAAGAACACTCCGCCGATGCCGCGCATCTCTCCGCGGTGGGGGATGGTGAAGTAGTCGTCGCAGGCGGCCTTCCACTCGGCGTACCGGCCGGGCGGGTGGTGCTCGCACCACGCCTTGAGCGTCCTGTGGAAATGGACGGCGTCGGCCTCGAAGCCGTATGCCGGCGTCAGGTCGCAGCCGCCGCCGAACCACCATTCCTCCGGGCCGCCGCCGGTCACGCTGAAGAATCGGAAGTTCGCGTGGAATGACGGCGCGTAGGGGTTGAGCGGATGCACCACCATCGAAATCCCGGTGGCGGTGAACGGCCGGCCGTCGGTGCCCGGGACCGTTTCGGCGATCGTGGGTGGCACCCGGTCGCCGTGGACGAGAGAGACGTTCACCCCGGCGCGTTCGAAGATGCGCCCCTGCTCCAGCACGCATGCGCGGCCGCCACCGAGCCGGGACCGGTTCCACTCCCAGACGCGGAACCGTCCGTCCTGGTCATAACGTTCGAACTCGGCGACCAGCCTGGATTGTTCGGTGCGCAGCATCTCGGCGATGCCCGTGGCGTGGCTCATCGGACCTCCTGGGGACTCGCAGGCGACATTTCTCAGACGCGCCACGGCACCCGCCGGTGTCGCGGCGGTGCGTCGTCCGTGAGAACTCGCCCGGTCGCCGACGCCGAGGCGCTTACCGGGCTGGTGTCGGCAGTGCGCGGAGCCGCGGCGGGTTAGTGCTGTGACCGCGCAGCACGAGTTCGGTGCGTTACCTGCGGGCGATGATGCTGCTTGCTTCGGCGGGCGGAAACCGGGTGCCGATGATCGCCCAGCCGGTCCGCCTGACCGACCGCGCACCGCAGCCCCGGAGTGCCGAAAGGAAGTTCACGAGAAGGACGGCGACAGAGGGACGACTCAGGAGGCGGACGGCTCGATCTCCCCCGCAAAGACGATGACCTGGTCGATGAGGCTCCGCCGCAGATGGACGACGTCCGTTCCCGCCAGGCGGATGCCTCCATCCGGCGTGGTGAAGACCCACTGGTACCGGGCCCACTCATCAGGCATGTCCACCGCTGAGCAGCGCATCATCGTGCCGGTCCCCGCCGGGTGGCGCCGGATGTCCAGCACGAACCGCTCGACCGCCGCGATTCCTTCGCTGCGACCCAACGGCCCCCAGAAGATCACGTCTGAGGTCAGGGCCTGGGAGAGCAGGGCAGTCACATGGCTGTCGTCCGAGGCGTTGAACGCGGAGATGAACGTGTCGATCGCGGAGCGTGCCGCCTCTTCCCGCATGCCCCAGTAATACCAGCCGTCGCGCGTACGCGCGTCCCGCGAGCCGCCTTCCGATCACGGTGGACCATCCCGGTCACAGCACTAGGTGTACTGACCAGGAGGGTTGAGTACGGGCCACGCGAGGTGATGATCCTGGTGGCCGGTGGATGCGTTACGGGCGTCCGGCGGAGGCCTCGGTGGCTCCGAATACCTCTCCGCTCAGCAGGTTCGTCATCACGATGCCTTGGCCCCGCATGCGATCCTCGATCAATTCCCCGGCGTAGTCCGCAGCGCCTGCGTCGTTGAGGATGGGCATGTCGGTCGGGTGCGGTTCCACGGCCGTCCATGGCACCTGCCGAACGCCGGCCACATGATGCCCCTGGAAGTCCTCCGGCACCTGGAGGATGTGCTTGCTGCGGTAGGCCCACATCACGAAGTGGTGGCTCGGCCCGAGAATCTCGTACGCTCCGGTCAGCAGCAGATCCGCGACATGGCAGCCGGATTCCTCAACGGCCTCACGCCGTGCCGCCTCGACGATGGGCTCACCGAACTCCACCTTGCCGCCTGGCAGCAACCAAAAGCCCGCGTACGGGCCGCGTTCTTGCCGAACGAAGGTCACCGTCTCCCGCGGCCCCGGAATCACGACCAGCGCCGCAGTCACCACCTGTTCCGGCATTCCGATCCTGTTCCGTCTTCGCTACGGCCGCTGCCGGTGAAGACATACAGACAGTGGGGGAACTATACAGACCGTGAGCGGCTGAAGGCGCAGTGACCGACGAGGTCGCGTGCAGGCGCTGGTCACCGCCTACCAACGGCCTGGTCACCTGAGACCTCCGCCGAGGTTCGCGGCGGAATGCCCTCCTTTTGCGTTAGCCTGCGGTCACGACCAGGTCAAGAGGCAGGCCACGTTGTCGCACGTCCCGCTGCGGCGCTCATTCCGGTACGTCCATGAGCCGTTGCGCGCCGGCGAGGCCGCAGTGCCTCAGCTCGGTGACGCGGCGCTGATCGGAGAGTCGCGCAGCAGGATCCGGCACTCGCGAGGCACCGCACAGATCGAGCCGGCGTCGTCGCTCGTGCAGTCCGAGCGGGTTCTGAATCAGACCGCGTCGCGGGCTTTGCCGCTGATGCACGGCAGCGCCGCATGCAAGGCCGTACGGTGTCAGACACGGTCACACCCTCTCCCCGGCGTCCCGGGCGCGGATTCAGGGTGCGGTCTGGTCTCGGCTCCAGATTTGAACGGCTCGCGGGAGGTCCTGGATGCCGCCGCCTTCGGGGATCATGCCCCAGAGGAAGGGGATCAGGTACTGAGGTGATTCGCCCAGGAGCGCGGGGAGGTCGTGCTCAGGAACGGTGAGGGTGAATCCCGGGCCCGCCTGTCGCGAGTCCCATCCTTGTTCGATGGCCCGTCGGATGCAGCCACTGACGAGAATGGGGCGGATTGCGATCGTTCGCTCTCCCTGCCAGTTGTCTGGTCGGGCGCAGGGGAGTGTCACCGAAAGAACGCTTACCGGTTCCTCGGCGCGCTCAACGGCGAAGGTGAGCGGGACCCGGCTGTCGCCCTGCCTGTAGGTCGGCTTGTGCCCGACTCGCCAGCGGTAGGTGGTGCCGTCGACGGTGATGAGCCGTGAGCCCTTCTTCGGCATTGCCATGGCCGCCTCCGTGCGTGCTCTTGTTCCGGCGCTGTTCCGTGTGAGCACCGGAATCAGCGATGCGTGATGCGAGACGACCGAACATAACCGCTTCATGTCGCTGGCGTGGGCCTGGTCGGATCAAGCGGCCTGTGGCGATCGCCGCGCGGAACCAGGCCCCGCTGCGGTCGTTCGCGGAGCGGACGAAGATTCGGTGGCCGTCGGCGACGATCCAGACGCTCGAGGACCCGTACGCGCCTCGGCTGCCCACCTTCTTCTAGGACGGGTGTCACTGACGCTTCCTTCTAGGACGGGTGTCACTGACGCTTCGCTACGGCGAGCACGCGTGTGAATCTCGCGTTCGATGCCATCCGCAGGAGGTGGGAGGTTTGCCTAAAGCCTTTAGGTAGTTGCATAATCGATGTCGGCAGATGGCAGAAGGATTTCGGTAGCTCGGAGTAGGATCATGGTTCGAGTGGGGCTGACCCCGGATCGCCTGACCCGGGCAGGGGCGGAACTGGCCGACGAGGTCGGCTTCGACCACGTGACCGTGTCGGCCCTCGCCCGGCGCTTCGGCGTCAAGGTCGCGAGTCTGTACTCGCACGTCAAGAACTCCCAGGACCTCAAGACCAGGATCGCCCTGTTCGCCTTGGAGGAACTCGCCGACCGGGCCGCCGACGCCGTGGCCGGGCGCGCCGGCAGGGACGCCCTGATCGCCTTCGCGGACACCTACCGCGACTACGCCCGCGAGCACCCGGGCCGCTACGACGCCGCCCGGCTCAGACTCGACCCCGAGACGGCGGCCGCCAGCGCCGGCGTCAGGCACGCGCAGATGACGCGGGCGATCCTGCGCGGTTACGACCTGACGGAGCCGGACCAGACGCACGCGGTCCGGATGCTGGGCAGCGTCTTCCACGGCTACGTCAGCCTGGAGATGGCCGGAGGCTTCAGCCACACCGCCGTCGACCCGCAGGAATCCTGGTCCTGGATCGTGGATTCCCTCGACGCCCTGCTGCGCGCTCGCGCCGCGCACTGACCATCAGGCCGGGCGCGCCGCGCGTCCGGCCCATCCCGATCAACAGGGTGAGGCAATGAACACCGAACAGAATCTGATCACCACACCCGTCACCGCCGCCATGCTGCGGGGCGCCCTCGACGTGGAGCGCACGGCGCACGGGCTGTTGCCGCACCGGCTGCCCGCTCGTGCTCGTCGGCAGATCCCGGACGACCAACTGGCCGTGGCCGAGGCCCAGCCGTCCGGCGTGCGGCTGGTCTTTCGCACCAGGGCCACCACGATCGAACTGGAGACGCTGCCCACCAAGCGGGTCTACCGAGGTTTCCCGGCCCCGGCGGACGGCGCGTACGACCTGCTGGTCGACGGCCGTCTCGCCGCCCAGGCCACGGTGCCCGGCGGCAACCTCCGCACGATCGTCGACATGGTGACCCAGGCCGCCGAGCTTCGGGAAGGTCGTCCCGGCACCGCCCGGTTCACTGATCTGCCCCCGCGCGACAAGGCGATCGAGATCTGGCTTCCGCATGCGGAGATCACCGAGGTGATCGCCCTGCGCACCGACGCCCCGGTCGAGCCGGCGACGGACGACGGACGACGGGTGTGGCTGCACCACGGCAGTTCCATCAGCCACGGCTCGAACGCCGACCACCCGACCGCCACCTGGCCGGCCCTGGCCGCCGCCCAGGGCGGCGTGGACCTGGTCAACCTGGGCTTCAGCGGCAGTGCGCTGCTCGACCCGTTCACCGCCCGCGCGATGCGGGACACCCCCGCCGACCTGATCAGCATCAAGATCGGCATCAATATCGTCAACGCCGACGCGATGCGCCTGCGCGCCTTCACCCCTGCGGTACACGGCTTCCTCGACACCATCCGCGAGGGGCATCCGACCACGCCCCTGCTGGTCGTGTCCCCCATCCTGTGCCCGGTCCAGGAGGACACCCCCGGCCCACTCATGCCCGACCTCAGTGAGGGGACCTTGCGGTTCAAGGCCATGGGCGACCCGGCGGAACGCGCCGTCGGGCGCCTGACGCTCAACGTCATCCGCGACGAACTCGCCCGGATCGTCCAAGAGCGGGCGTCCGACGACTCGAACCTGCACTACCTGGACGGCCGCGACCTTTACGGCGAGAAGGACTACGCCGAACTGCCGTTGCCCGACGAGATCCATCCCGACCCGGCGGGACACCGGCGTATCGCCGAGAACTTCGCGCGGCTCGTCTTCGGCGCCGAGGGCCTGTCGTTCACTTGACCGGCCCGGCCCTGGCACGCGCGGAACCGACGTCCGAACGGACAGGCGCGTCGCCGGGCCGGTTCGGTGCCCGTCGCGCGCGCCCTTGGTCGGAGACCACCATTCGGCGCCGGCAAGTCGTCGAGGACGACGAACTCTTCGTACGGCATCGTGCTTAGCATCACAACGCATGGGCAACCTTGACGACATCCACGCTCGGCTCGATGAGCAGCTTCCACGGTTGCTCGAGGAACACGATGTTCCGGGCGTGGGGTGGGCCGTTGTGCAGGACGACCGGGTGGTCGACGGAGCAGCCGGCCTGCTCAGCAGGACGACCGGGGTGGAGGCGACCGCGGACTCGGTGTTTCAGATCGGGTCGGTCACCAAGCTCTGGACCGCCACGCTGGTCATGCAGCTGGTCGACGAGGGCGCGGTCGACCTCGACCGACCGGTGCGCACCTATCTGACGGAGTTCCGCGTCGCCGACGAGGAGGCGGCCGAGCGGATCACCGTCCGGCAGTTGCTCGACCACACGGCCGGGTTCGAGGGGGACATCTTCACCGACACCGGGGTGGGCGACGACTGTCTCGAGAAGTACGTCGCGACCCTGCACGAGGTGCCGCAGCTGTTCCCGCCCGGCGAGCGCTTCTCGTACAACAACGCCGGCTACTGCGTGCTCGGCCGGCTCGTCGAGGTGCTGCGCGGGCAGCCGTACGACGCGTGCCTGCGCGAACACCTCATCGCGCCACTGGGGCTCACCCACACCGCCACCGGCCCCTATGAGGCGATCATGTTCCGCGCCGCGGTGGGGCACATCGAGACGGAACCGGGTGCCGGTTACGTGCCGGCGCCGATCTGGGCCATGGCGCGGTCGAACGCCCCGGCCGGCTCGATGCTCGCGATGCGGCCGCGGGACCTGGTCGCCTTCGCGCGGATGCACCTCGAGGACGGCCGGGCGGCCGACGGCACCCGGGTGCTGGCTGCGGGAACCGCCGCCCGGATGCACGATCGGGAGGTCGACCTGCCCGAGCTCGGTCTCATGGGGACGTCGTGGGGCCTCGGTTTCGAACGGTTCGACACGCCGGACGGCACCATCATCGGGCACGACGGCAACACCATCGGGCAGGCGGCGTTCCTGCGGATGGTCCCCGAGGCAGGACTGGCCGTCGCGCTGCTGACCAACGGCGGCGACGCCGTCTCGCTCTACCGCGACGTCGTGGGCCAGGTGCTGGGCGAGCTCACCGAGGTCGGTCTGCCGCCCCTCCCCGTCCCGCCCGCGGAGCCCCGGCGGATCGACGCCGAGCGGTACGTCGGCACCTACTCGGCCTCGGTCTTCGACCTCACCGTCAGCCAGGACGACGATCAGCGGATCTGGATCGAACAGACTCCCAAGGGCGTCTTCGAGGAGCTGGGCGGGCGGGCCGAGCGTACCGAACTCGTCCACTACCGCGACGACATGCTGATTCCGGTCCGCGCCGATCGCGGCATGTACATGCCGCACGCGTTCCTGGGCGACGACGGCACCGGCCACGCGCTGTACCTGCACCTCGGCCGCGCGGTGCGCCGCGCCGGCGCCTGACGCCGAACCCCGCCACGAGAACGTACGGAAACGGAACAGCCATGAAGCTGACCAGTCTGGGCATTCACGGCCTCTGCCTCGCCCTGGCCGCGGCCGCGCTCACCGCCTGCGGGGGCGCCGCGAACGGCGGCGGCAAAGCCGGGGTCGTCGACGGCGGCACCTTCACTTACGGGCTCTCTTCGGACCCGGGCAACCTCGACCCGCAGATGGGTGCGGGCACCTCTCTGTTCACGGTCTCCCGGTTCGCCTACGACTCGCTGGTCAGCGTCGACGGCACGACCGGCGCGATCCGGTCGGCGCTGGCCAAGAGCTGGCAGAGCAACGGCAGATCGGTCACGCTGACGCTGGCCGACGGCATCACCTGTTCCGACGGCACTCGCCTCACCGCCTCCGACGTGGCGAAGAACCTCGACTTCGTCGCCGATCCGAAGAACAAGAGCCCCTTCCTGGGGACCTTCCTCCCGGCCGGCGTCACGGCGAAGGGCGACGACGCCACCCGCGTCGTGACGCTCACACTGGCCCGGCCGGCCCCGTTCGTCCTCAACGGACTGGCCGAGTTGCCGATCGTCTGCCCCGGCGGCATGGCCGACCGGTCCTCGCTGCGGACGGCGACGGCCGGCACCGGGCCCTACAAGCTGACCCAGGCCGCGCCGGGTGACCACTACACGTACGCGATCCGCGACGGCTACACCTGGGGTCCGAACGGTGCGACGACCGCGACCAGGGGACTGCCGAAGACCGTCGTGATCAAGGTGGTCGAGAACCCGACGACCGCGGCGAACCTCCTGCTTTCGGGCGGCCTGAACGGCGCTCAGATCGTCGGGCCCGATGCGGAGCGGCTGGAGAAGGCCGGCCTGTACGCGGCCAGGACCCCGAACATCGTCGGCGAGCAGTGGTACAACCAGCGCGCCGGCCGGGCCACCGGCGACCCCAGGGTCCGGAAGGCGCTGACTCAGGCGCTCGACCTCGGCCAGTTGCAGAAGGTGCTCACGTCGGGCCGCGGCACCGCGGCGACGACGCTGGCAGTGAACGAGCCGGTCGCCTGTCACGGTGACTCCGTCTCCCACGCTCTGCCGGCCCGTGACCCGCAGGCGGCGGGCGCTCTGCTCGACCAGGCGGGCTGGGCCAGGGGAAGCGACGGCAGGCGCACCAAGAACGGCAGACCGCTGCAGCTGACCCTCGTCTACGAGAACAGGAACGGCACCAGCGGCGACGCGGCGGCCGAGCTGGCGGTGCGGCAGTGGAAGGCGATCGGCGTGGAGGCCACCGCGCACAGCCAGAACGAGACGACCCTGACGAACACGATCTTCGGCACCGGCAACTGGGACGTCGCCTGGGCCCCGGTCAACGTCAACGCCCCGGACCAGCTCATGCCCTTCCTCTCCGGACCGGCGGCGCCGCAGGGCAACAACTTCGCCGCGATCTCCGACCCGGACTACGACGCGGCGGCGAAGTCGGCGATGGCGATCCAGGGCACGGCCGGGTGCCACGACTGGCTCGCCGCGGAGTCCGGCTTGATCGCCAAGGCGGACGTCGTGCCGTTCGCCGGCGATGTCGTGCGCACGTTCGGCAAGTCCGCGGAATTCCAGACGCCAGGCGAGCTCGTTCCCACCAGCATCCGCATGCTGGCGAAGTAGGGAAGGGGGAGAGCGGACATGCCGGCGACTCTGACCGTCCCGAGCCCGCCCGTGGACCCCGCGCGACCACGACTCTGGGCTCTTCCGTCGGTACGGTTCGGCGTCCGGCGCCTGAGGCGGCTGCTGGTCTCGCTGTGGGTCCTGGTGACGGCGTCCTTCGCGATGATCCACCTCATCCCGGGGGACCCGGTCCGGGGAGCGCTGGGTCCGACCGCTCCGGCGGACCTGGTCGCGGCCCGCCGGCACGCCCTGGGCCTGGACGGCCCGATCCTCGTCCAGTACCTCCACTATCTGAAGGGGCTGGTGACCGGAGACCTCGGCACGTCGCTCGCCTCGCAGCTTCCGGTCTCCGACGTGGTCGCCCAGCGGCTGCCGGCCACGCTCATCCTGGCCGGGCTCGCCTTCCTGACGGCCGTGGTCCTGGCGATCCCGCTGGGCGTCGTCACGGGCGTGCTGACCCGGCGTGGCCGCGGACGACGCACCGAGCTCGCCTTCACCACGACCAGCATCATCGTGGCGACCATCCCGGACTTCCTGATCGGTGTCGCGCTGGTGTACGTCTTCGCGATCCAGCTCGGGTGGCTGCCCGTCGCCGGTGACGCCACCGCGTCGGCGTACGTGCTGCCGGTGTTCTCACTGGCGATCGGGCCGGCGGCGATCCTCGCCCGCATCGTCCGCGTCGAGATGGTCGGAGTGCTCGAGGCCGACTTCATCCGGACCGCCCGGGCCAAGCGCCTGCCCGCCCGGGCGATCTACGTCGGCCACGCGCTGCCCAACGCCGTCACCGCCGCGCTGACGGTGGGCGGGCTCCTGCTGGGCGCGCTGGTCGCCGGCACCGTCCTCGTCGAGAACGTCTTCGCCTGGCCGGGCCTCGGCAGCACGATCGTGCGTTCCATCATCACCAAGGACTATCCGGTGGTGCAGGCGATCGTCCTCGTGTACGGCGTCGGCGTGCTGATCGTCAACCTCGTCGTCGACGTCGCCATCGCCCTGCTCGACCCCCGCTCGAAGATCCGGGAGGACTGACGGATGCAAGGACGCTGGAGGCGGGTCGTCCGCACGCCACTGGGCCTCACGGCGACCGTGCTCGTGGTGGCGGTCGTCGCCCTGGCCGTCCTGGGACCGGTTCTGTGGGGATCCGGCGCCGGCGCCGTCGACACCGACGCCATCCTGGCCCGGCCCTCCGCTCGGCACTGGGCGGGAACGGACAACCTGGGCCGGGACATCCTCCTGCGGGTCCTCGTCGCGTCCCGGCTGTCGATCCTGCTCGCCCTGCTCGCCACCGTGATCGCCGTGGTCGCCGGGTCGCTGCTGGGGTCGGCGCCGTTCGTGCTCGGCCGCCGGACCGGCCGGTGGGTGTCGGCCGGAGTGAACATCGCCGTCGCGTTCCCGGGGTTGCTGCTGGCGCTGTTCTTCGCGGTCGTGTTCGGTGTCGGCGCGACCGGCGCGGTCCTGGCCATCGGCCTCGCGGGCGCCCCGGCGTTCGCGCGCCTCACTCAGACGCTCGTCGCCGGGGTCGCGGCGCGGGACTACGTCGCGGCGGCCCGGGCGGTTGGGATCGGCCGGTTCCGGATCCTCCTCCGCCACGTGCTGCCCAACATCGCCGAGCCCTTGGTCGTCAACGCCACCATCGGCGCCGGCACCGCACTCCTGTCCTTCGCCGGGCTGTCGTTCCTCGGCCTCGGCGTCCAGTCGCCTTCCTATGACTGGGGCCGTCTGCTCTACGACGGCATCGGCATGATCTACGTGAACGCGCCCGCGGCGCTCGCCCCGGGCGCGGCGGTGCTGCTGGCCGGGCTGGCGTTCAACCTCTTCGGCGAGTCGGTCGCCAAGGGGCTCGGCGTCCCCGTCGGCGGCGGCCTGCGCGGGGTGGGGTCCGCCCGCGCCGGGGCGGCGAGCGGGCCGGAGCGTACGGATCAGGGCGAGGAGGCCGGGGACCGGTCGCCGGAGGTGGTGCTCGACGTCCGCGACCTCGAGGTCACCGTCTCCGGGCCGTCGGGTCCCGTACGGCCGGTCCGCGGGGTGTCCTTCGACGTACGCCGCGGCGAGGCGATCGGCATCGTCGGGGAGTCGGGCTCCGGCAAGTCCATGACCGCGCTCGCGGTCACCCGGCTGCTCGCCGACCACGGCCGTGTCGACGCCTCCCGGCTCGAATTCCTCGGGGACGATCTGCTGGCGCCGGACACCGCGGTCAGGCGCCGGACACTGGGCACCACGCTGGCCATGGTCTTCCAGGACCCGATGACCGCTTTCAACCCCACCCGCCGGATCGGTGCCCAGCTGGCGGAAGTGGCCACGCGCCACCAGGGCAGGAGCCGCAAGGAGGCGATGGCCCGCGCCGTCGACCGGTTGACGGCGGTCCGGATTCCGGACGCGGACCGGCGTGCCCGGCAGTACCCCCACGAGTTCTCCGGCGGGATGCGCCAGCGGGCGATGATCGGGATGGGGCTGATGGGCGCCCCGGCGCTGATCGTCGCGGACGAGCCGACCACCGCTCTCGACGTCACGGTGCAGCAACAGGTGCTGGACCTGCTCGCCGCGATCCGCGAAGCGGACGATGTCGCGCTGATCCTGATCAGCCACGACGTCACGGTGGTCGGTGAGGTCTGCGACCGGATCCTGGTGATGTACGCCGGCCGGATCGTCGAGGACCTGCCGGCCGCCGAGCTGGCCACCGCCGCCCGGCACCCCTACACCCGGGCGCTGGTCGACGCGGTGCCCGACATGAACACGGACCCGACGGAGCCGCTCGCGACGATCCCGGGCCGCCCGGTCGACCCGGCCGACGTGCCGCCCGGCTGTGCCTACGCCGACCGGTGCCCGCTCGCCGACGCCCGCTGCGAGGCCGAGGACCCGCTGCTGGCGGCCGACCCGGCCGCCCCGGCCGACTCGCCACGCCACCGGGTGGCGTGCTGGCAAGCGGGGGAGCCGTTGCCGGTCCGACCGGACGACAGGAGCATCGATGACCTGGTGGAGTCGCCGTGAGTGAGCTGCGCTTCGAGGATGTCACGGTCCGCTACGGCCGGACGACCGCCGTCGACGGGGTCAGCCTGACGGTCCCCGAGGGCGCGGTGGTCGGGCTCGTCGGTGAGTCCGGCTCCGGCAAGTCCACGCTGGCCCGGGCCGCCGTCGGCCTGGCTCCGCTCGCCGGCGGCCGGATCACCCTCGGCGGCGCGCCGGTCCCGGCACGAGGCCGGCCGCGTCCGCTGCAGATGGTCTTTCAGGACCCCTATTCATCGCTCGACCCCCGGATGACGGTCGCACAGAGTGTGGCCGAGGCGATGCCGCCGGGCGGCTCACGCGCCGACCGGCGAGCCGAGGTCGAGCGGCTGCTCGAACTGGTGCACCTGAACCCGGTCTGTGCCGGTGCCGTCCCGTCCCGGCTGTCCGGCGGTCAGCGGCAGCGGGTCGCACTGGCGCGGGCGCTCGCGGCGCGCCCGCGCGTGATCATCGCCGACGAGATCACCTCCGCCCTGGACGTCTCGGTCCAGGGGGCCGTGCTCAACCTCGTCCGTGAGCTCCAGCGCGAGCTGGGCCTGGCGATGCTGTTCATCTCCCACGACCTCGCGGTCGTCCGCTATGTCGCCTCGCACGTCGCGGTCATGCGGCACGGCCGGCTCGTCGAGCAGGGACCGACGACACGGGTGCTCACCGAGCCCGGTCACGACTTCACCCGCGAACTGCTCGCCGCCGTACCCGGGCGAACGACACGAAGGAGCAGGCCATGAACGAGCGGAGCGAGTGCATCAATGAACACAGCGCCCCTGGTCACTCCTCCGACGAAGGAGGACTCATGAGCCGACGACCGCGCATCGAGGACCTCACCGACCTGGCGGTGCCGTCACAACCGGTGCTCTCGGCGGACGGAAGCCGGATCGCCTACGTGCTCCGGACCCTGGACGGGGCGGGCGACCGTACCGTCGATCAGTTGTGGCTGGTCGGCGTCGACGGCGACTCGCCCCGTCGCCTCACCTCCGGGCCGGACGACACCGCGCCGGCCTGGTCGCCGGACGGCCGCCGGCTCGCCTTCCTCCGCGACGGGCAGGTCGCCGTGCTCGATGCCGCAGGAGGGGAGCCCGAGCAGGTGACCGACCTGCCGCTCGGGGCCGGGGCGCCGCGCTGGAGCCCGGACGGCCGCCGGCTCGCCTTCACCGCACCGGTCGACCCGACCGGCGGCGCGCGGGGGCCGATGGTCTCCGACGGCCTCGACTACCAGGCCGACGGGCAGGGGTTCCGCGGCCCGGTGCGCCGGCAGTTGCACGTTCTGGACCTGGACGGCCGCAAGGTCCGGCAGCTCACCGACGGACCGGAGAGCGCCGGCACCCCGGCCTGGTCACCGGACGGCATCGCTCTCGCCTTCACCCGCGGGGCCGGTGCCGACGGCGACCTGCGCCACCGCACCCCCGTGCACCTGCTGGAGGTGGACACGCCGTACGCACGGGCACGAATCCTCGCCTTCGCCGACGGGGTGGCCAGCACCGTCGGCTGGGTCGCCGACGGCTCCGCGCTGCTCGTGACCGGCTGGTCCGGCGACCCGGTCGGACACGCCCACCTGTACCGCGTCGATGCCGCCGGCGGCGAGGTCACCGACCTGTCGGACGCCCTCGACCGCAACGTGATGCCCGGCGGTCCCGCCTATCCCGGCGGCCTGCCGCATGAGGACGACGGCCGGATCCTCTTCTGCCTGCGTGACCACGGCTGCACCCACCTGTGGTCGGTCACGACCGGCGGGGACGACGCGCGCCCGGTCATCACCGGGCCCGGCCGGGTCGTCTCGGGGCTGTCGGCCGGCGGCGGCCGCGCCGCGGTGGCCCTCACCACCCCCACGTCATTCGGCGAGATCGCGGTCGTGGAGCCGGCGACCGGGGCCGAGACCGTGCTGACCGACCATGGCGCCGCACTCGCCGGCGTGGACCTGTACCCCCGCGAGGAGCGGTGGTTCACCGTCTCCGACGGCACCGAGGTGCAGGCATGGCTCATGCACGACCCCGCGCGCACCGGCCCGCGGCCGGTCCTCCTCGACGTGCACGGCGGCCCGCACAACGCGTGGAACGCGGCGGCCGACGAGATCCACCTCTACCACCAGGAACTGGTCGCCCGCGGCTGGGCGGTGCTGCTGGTCAACCCGCGCGGCAGCGACGGATACGGCGAGGCGTTCTACGACGGTGTCCGCGGTGGCTGGGGCATCGCCGACGCGGCCGACTTCCTCGAGCCGCTCGACCGGCTCGTGGCCGAGGGATTCGCGGACCCGGACCGGCTCGCGGTGGCGGGATACAGCTACGGCGGGTTCATGACCTGCTGGCTGACCGGTCACGACGACCGGTTCGCGGTGGCCGTCGCCGGCGGCACGGTCAGCGACCTGGTGAGCCTGGCCGGCTCCAGCGACGAAGGCCACCTTCTCAGCGTCCATGAACTCGACGGCACCCCGTGGCAGAAGCCGGCGGAGTACGCCGCCATGTCACCGCTCACCCGCGTGGCCGACGTCCGTACGCCGACGCTGCTGTTCCACGGCGCCGCCGACCTGACCTGCCCGCTCGGGCAGGCTCAGCAGTGGCACACCGCGCTGCGGGAGCGAGGCGTCCCGACCCGGCTGGTGGTCTACCCGGACGCGTCCCACCTGTTCATCCTGCTCGGCCCGCCCTCGCAGCGGCTCGACTTCAACCACCGGGTGCTGGACTGGCTCGAACAGCACACCGGCCGGGCAGGCCGGGCCCGCGTCGACGGCGCGCACTGGCGGCGGCGGCTGGCCCGGCTCGCCGAGCGGCACAACGTCCCCGGCGCGCAGCTCGGCATCCTCCGCATCGGAACGAACGGACTCGACGACGAGCTGGTCGAGGCCGCCCACGGCGTCCTGCACGTCCGCACCGGCGCACCCGTCGCCACCGACTCGCTGTTCCAGATCGGCTCGATCACCAAGGTCTGGACCGCGACCGTGGCCATGACCCTGATCGACGAGGGATCGCTCGCGCTGGACACCCCGGTCGCCGACGTCCTGCCGGAGCTGCGGCTCGCCGACCCCGACGTCACGAAGTCGGTCACGGTGCGGCACCTGCTCACCCACACCAGCGGCATCGACGGCGACGTGTTCACCGACACCGGCCGCGGCGACGACTGCCTGGAGAAGTACGTCGACCTCCTCGGCGACGCCGGGCAGAACCACCCGCTGGGCGCCACCTTCTCCTACTGCAACGCGGGGTACGCGCTCCTGGGCCGGGTGATCGAGAAGGTCACCGGGCAGACGTGGGACCGAGCGCTGCGCGACCGGCTGTGCGCCCCGCTCGGACTGACGCACACGGTGACCCTGCCCGAGGAGGCACTGCTCTTCTCCGCCGCGGTCGGCCACGACGAGTATGAGGGCGAGCCCGTCCCGGCACCCGCCTGGACGCTGCCCCGCTCGATCGGCCCGGCCGGGCTGATCACCTCCACCGCCGCCGAGGTCCTGGCCTTCGCGCGGCTGCATCTGACCGGCGGTCTCGCGGCCGACGGCACGCGGATCCTCAGCGCGGACGGCGCCGCAGCCATGGCCGCGCACGAGACCGACCTGCCCGACGAACACACCCTCGGCGACTCATGGGGGCTCGGCTGGATCCGGTTCGGCTGGGACGGGCACCGCCTGATCGGCCACGACGGCAACACGCTCGGCCAGGCGGCGTTCCTGCGGGTGCTGCCCGAACAGGGACTCGCCGTCGCCCTGCTCACCAACGGCGGTGACGCCCGCGGCCTCTACCAGGACCTGTACCGGGAGATCTTCGCCGAGGTCGCCGGCGTCACGATGCCCCCGCCGTTCGCGCCGCCGCCCGAACCGGTGACCGCCGACGCGGCACCCCACGTCGGCGTCTACGAGCGGTCCGGGGTGCGCATGGAGGTCGAGAACGGCTCGGAGGGACCACTGCTCCGGACCACCATCACCGGTCCGCTCGCCGAGCTGCTGCCGGACCCGGTCGAAGAGCACGCGCTGGTGCCGGCCGGTCCGGCCCTGTTCGCCGTCAGGCCGCCCGAGGCGCAGACCTGGGCGCCGGTCACCTTCTACGAGCTGCCGACCGGTGAGCGGTACCTGCACTTCGGCGCACGCGCGACCCCGCGGGTGCACCTGTGACGGCCGCCCTTCGCGACCTGCTCGCCGACGTACGCGCCCTCATCGAGTGCGAGTCACCCTCCACCGACCTGGCCGCCGTCGCACGCTCCGCCGAGGTCGTCGCCCGGGTCGGCACCGCACGCCTCGGCGTCGCACCCGAGCGGATCGTGCTCGACGGTCGAACACACCTGCGCTGGCGGCTCGGCACGGGACCGTCCCGCGTGCTGCTCCTCGGCCACCACGACACGGTGTGGCCACTCGGCACGCTGGCCGACCACCCCTGCACCGTCGAGGACGGGATCCTGCGCGGACCCGGCTGCTTCGACATGAAGGCCGGCCTGGTCATGGCGTTCCACGCGGCCGCCGGCCTCGACGGTGTCACCCTGCTCGTGACCGGCGACGAGGAGATCGGCTCGCCCAGCTCCCGCGCGTTGATCGAGCAGGAGGCCAGGGCGGCGACGGCCGCCCTGGTGTTCGAGGCGTCCGCCGACGGCGGTGCCCTCAAGACCGAGCGCAAAGGCGCCGCGCAGTACGAGATACGCGTGGCCGGACGCGCGGCCCACGCCGGACTGGAGCCGGATCGGGGCGTGAACGCCACGCTGGAGCTGGCTCACCAGGTGCTGGCCGTCAGCGCGCTCGCCGACCCGAAGGCCGGTACCACGGTCACGCCGACCGTCGCCCGTGCCGGCACGACCGCCAACACCGTCCCGGCCGAGGGCACGTTCGCCGTCGACGTACGGGCCAGGACCGCGGTGGAACAGGAACGGGTCGACCGGGCGCTCCGCGCGCTGCGGCCCAGGGTGCCCGGCGCCCGCGTCGAGCTCACCGACGGCTCGAGCCGTCCCCCGCTCGAGGCGGCGGCCTCGGCCGCGCTCTACGCGTTGCTGTGCCGGATCGCCCTGGACCGGGGACTGCCCGAGCCCGCTCGGGCCGCGGTCGGCGGCGCGTCCGACGGGAACCTCACCGCCGGCGTCGGCACGCCCACCCTGGACGGCCTCGGCGCGGTCGGCGGCGGCGCGCATGCCGCCGACGAACACGTGTTGGTCGCGGAGATGCCCGCGCGGACGGCGCTGGTGCGCGCACTGATCGAACAGCTGCCTGCGGGCTCGCCGGACCCGTTCACCACGCCCACCGCGGCACGCCCGTGACGACCCTCGACGAGCTGAGGAGCAGGAACGCCATGACCGAGCGAAGCGAGGGAACCGGTATGCGCAGCACCGTGGTGGCGGGGCCGACGAAGGAGGCTCCGTGACCGAGCGAAGCGAGGGAACCGGTATGCACAGCACCGTGGTCGCGGGGTTGACGAAGGAGGCTCCGTGACCGAGCGAAGCGAGGGAACCGGTATGCACAGCACCGTGGTCACGGGGCCGACGAAGGAGGCCCCGTGACCGATATCAGCGTCCCGGCCGCGGAGCCGGTGCTGGACCACGCGGTGCGGGCCGCGGAGGCCGCGGCCGAGGCGGCCGGCGTCTCGGTGCGCGAGCTCACCGACATCACTGAGCTCACCAGTGTGGTCAGCCTGTTCGCCACCATCTGGGGCCGCTCCGCGAACCCGCCGGTGACGATCGAACTGCTGCGTGCCTTCACCAAGGCCGGCAACTATGTGGCCGGCGCCTTCGACGGCGACCGTCTGGTCGGCGCCTGTGTGGGCTTCTTCGCCCCGGCGGGCGGCGCTCTCCACAGCCACATCGCCGGTGTCTCCGCGGCCGTCACCGGCCGCAGTGTCGGCTTCGCGCTCAAATTGCACCAACGGGCATGGGCGTTGCTGCGCGGTGTCTCCGAGATCGCCTGGACGTTCGACCCGTTGGTGGCGCGGAACGCCTACTTCAACCTCGTGAAGCTGGCCGCGCGGCCGGTCGAGTACCTGCCGAACTTCTATGGCCCGATGGTCGACGCCATCAACAGCGACGGGGAGTCCGACCGGCTCCTGGTGCGCTGGCGGCTCCGCGACGGCACGGTCGCCCTCGCCGGCCTCGGGGGCGGCGCCGGTGAGGTGGCCGAAGACGAGATGAGGGCGGGTGCCGTCCTCGCGCTGGGCATCGCGGAGGACGGCAGCCCGGTACCCGGCAGCCTTGACGGTGCGACCTCACTCGTCGCCGTGCCCCGGGACATCACGGCGCTCCGCGCGACCGAACCCGAACTGGCACGGCGCTGGCGGCTCGCCGTGCGCGAGGCGCTCATCGGCCTGACCGGCCGCGGTGGCCGGATCGACGGCTTCGACCGTGCCGGCTGGTACATCGTACGGAGGGAATCATGAAACTCACCGGCGTCGAACTGCGACGGATCTCCATGCCCCTGGTCGCGCCGTTCCGTACATCGTTCGGCACCCAGACCACCCGCGACATCCTGCTCGTGCGCGTGGCGACGGACGACGCCGAAGGGTGGGGCGAGTGCGTGGCGATGACCGACCCCCTCTACTCCTCTGAGTACGTCGACGCGGCCGCGGACGTGCTGCGCCGGTTCCTCGTTCCGGCGGTGATGGCGGCCGGCCCGCCGACGGCCCACGCCGTCGCCGAGATCCTCGCGCCGTTCAAGGGCCACCGCATGGCCAAGGCGGCGCTCGAGATGGCGGTACTGGACGCCGAACTGCGCACCGAGGGCCGCTCCTTCGGTCGCGAGCTCGGCGCCGTGCGCGACCGGGTCCCGTGCGGTGTCTCGGTCGGGATCATGGACAGCGTTCCCGAGCTCCTCGACGCCGTTGACGGCTACCTGGCCGAGGGCTACGTCCGCATCAAGCTCAAGATCGAGCCCGGCTGGGATCTCGCGCCGGTTCGCGCGGTCCGCGAGCGGTACGGCGATGACCTCCTGCTCCAGGTGGACGCCAACACGGCCTATACCCTGGCCGACGCGCGACAGCTGGCCCGGCTGGACCCCTTCGACCTTCTGTTGATCGAGCAGCCCCTCGACGAGGAGGACGTGCTCGGCCACGTGGAGCTGGCCCGGCAGATCCGGACGCCGATCTGCCTGGACGAGTCCATCACGTCGGCCCGCGACGCCGCGGCGGCGATCCGGCTGGGCGCCTGCCAGGTGGTGAACATCAAGCCCGGACGGGTCGGCGGATATCTCGAGGCCCGTCGGATCCACGACGTCTGCGCCGCTCACGGCATCCCGGTGTGGTGCGGCGGGATGCTGGAGACCGGCCTCGGCCGGGCCGCCAACGTCGCGCTCGCCGCCATGCCCGGCTTCACTCTGCCCGGCGACACCTCGGCGTCCGGACGGTACTACGCCTCGGACATCACCGAGCCGTTCGTCCTCGACGACGGCCACCTCGAGGTTCCCACCGGCCCCGGGCTCGGACTGGTGCCGGTGCCGGACCGGCTCGCCGAGGTCACCACCGCCGCCGAGTGGCTCACCGGGTGAATGGTCGAACAGGACGAAAGAGAGCGGCTGGATTCGGCGGATTCGACTAGTTGAGCGTGATCTCGCGCGTCTACGGTGAGACCGTGCAGCACGCCGGCACCGCGCGTCCCCGCGCGAATCTCGGACGGGTCGTCGACGACCTCGGCGCGACCCTGCTCGAACTCGCCCACGGCGACCCCGACCGTCCCGGGGAGATCAGCGCCGTCGTGTTCCATGACCCACTCGATCAGCCGGTGCTGCCCTCCCACGCGCTGGTGCTCGGTGTCGGGGTGGAGGCTCCCGGTCACGTCGCCGCTCTCCTGCGCCGGCTGGGGGAGCAGAACGCGGCCGCGCTCGTTGTCCGCGCGCCGGTCCCGCTCACCGACGAGGTACGGGCCGCCGCCGACGAAGCGGCGGTCGCCGTGCTCGGCCTGCGCCGAGGTGCCCCCTGGGGCCACCTCAGCGAGATGCTCCGCTCCCTGCTCGCCCAGGGCGCAGGCGCAGGGCCCGCCGATGAGGAGTCGCTCGGCGGGCTGCCCGCGGGTGACCTGTTCGCGGTCGCCAACGCGATCGCGGCGCTTCTCGACGCACCGATCACCATCGAGGACCGCAACTCCCGCGTGCTCGCCTTCTCCGGCCGCCAGGACGAGGCCGACCCTTCCCGCGTCGAAACGATCCTCGGCCGCCAGGTGCCGGAGCGGTACGCGCGCGTTCTGCACGAGCGGGGGGACTTCCGGGATCTGCTCCGCAGCGACCAGACCGTCTACATCGAACCCTTCTCCGACGGGATGGGCGGCACCACGCTGCCACGCGTCGCCATCTCCGTACGGGCGGGTGATGAGGTGCTCGGTTCCATCTGGGCAGTGGTGCCCGGCCGTCTCAGCGACGAGCGCAACGAGGCGCTGCGCGAGTCGGCCAAGCTGGTCGCCCTGCACATGCTCCGGGTCCGCGCCGGCGCCGACGTGCAGCGGCGAATGCGGACCGACCTGCTGAGCACCGCGCTGGAAGGCGGGGTCGGCGCAGGTGAGGCGCTCGAACGGCTCGGTCTGGCGGGTCAGCCGCTGCTGGTGCTGGGCGTGGCTCTCGACGAACGAGGCCCGCGCTATGACAACTCCGGCAGCGCGACCGTGGTCCACGACCGGCAGCGGCTCAGCGACGCGTTCGCCCTGCACCTGTCGGCGATCCACCCTCGAGCCGCGGCGGCGGCGATCGGCGCGGTCACCTATGGGCTGGTGCCCATGACCGGAGCCGTGGAGACGGCCGGGACACGCGCGGTGGGGATCCTCCAGGACTTCCTGGACCGGGTGGGGGACCGGCTGCCGCCGATCACCGCGGTGGCCCCGGTGGCGCTCGACCTGTCCGATGTGGCCCACAGCCGCTCCTGTGTCGACAGGGTCCTGCGAGTGCTCCGCGAGGGACGCCTCCACCGGCGGATCGGCCGGTTCGACGAGCTGCAGGGCGAAGCTCTGATCTCGGAGTTGCGGGACCTCGCCACGGCCCGAGGCGAGGAGCCGACGGGAGCGTTGGCACGGCTGATCGACTACGACCGCCGGCGCCGCGGCGATCTCGTCCGGACACTCTGCGCCTGGCTGCACGCGTTCGGCGACGTCGTCACGGCGTCCGAATCGATCGCCGTCCACCAGAACACCTTCCGGTACCGGCTCCGGCGGGTCACCGAGGTCGGGCAGTGCGATCTCGGCGATCCCGACCAGCGGTTCGCCTTGATGGTGCAACTGCAGGTACTCCGCGTCGACTCGCCCCCCGACCCTTGACGGCAGTGGTGTCCGGCCGGGAGGCCGGCTACAGCGTGCGGACCGGCGCACCCTTCAGGAAGGCGGCGATGTCCTCCACCGCATCCGAGTAGAAGACCCGGTAGCTGTGTTCGGTGACGTACCCCATGTGCGGTGACAGGAGCGTGCGCGGTGAGGAGCGCAGCCAGTGATCTTCCGGTAGCGGCTCGACGTCGAACACGTCGAGCCCGGCGCCGGCGATCCGGCCTTCTTCCAGCGCTCTGCGGAGAGCGTCCTGGTCCACCAGCCCGGCGCGTGAGGTGTTGACGAAGAACGCGCTGGGCTTCATCGCCCGCAGATCGGCGTCCCCGACGAGGCCTCGGGTACGGTCGCTCAGCGCCATGTGCAGCGACACGATGTCCGCCGAGGCGAACAGCTCGCGCCTGTCCGCCAGGGTCACCTGGTGCTCGGCGGCCCGCTCCGCCGTCAGGTTCGGGCTCCATGCGATGACGTTCATGCCGAAGGCCAGGCCGACGCGGGCCACCCGCGCGCCCAGCCGGCCGAGCCCCACGACGCCGAGCGTACGACCGTCCAGGTCGAGGCCGACGGCCTCCTGCCAGCGTCCCGCCCGGATCCGGGCATCGTCGGCCGCGACGGTCCGTACGAGACCGAGGATCAGAGCCCAGGTGAGCTCGGCCGTGCTTCCGGCGCTGCCGCGGGTACCGGAGACGACGACACCGAGTTCCCGCGCCGCGTCCAGGTCGATCGAGGCATTGCGCATCCCCGTCGTGACCAGCAGCCGCAGCCGTGGCAGCCGCGCGAGCACGTCGCGCGGGAGCGGCGTGCGCTCGCGCATCGCCACGATCACCTCGAACGGTTCCAGCGCGGCCACGAGGGCGTCGGGGTCGGCGATGTGCTCCGCGAAGAACCGCGTCGAGACGCCCGGCAGTCCCTCCCAGTCCGCCATCGAGGCGGCCACCCGCTGATAGTCGTCCAGAACGGCGACCCGAACCTCACTCACGCGTGCTCCTCTGCCAAGGCGAACGAGGGCGGTCTGCGGCCCCGGGAGATGAGCGTAGGAGTCGCGGCGCGGCACGCGACTCCGGGGTCGGCGGGCCTCGGCGGAATCGGCGCGTCAGGTGGCCCGACCCGGCCCCGGAGGGACGCCGTCGGCGGCGGCATCCCTCCAGGACGCCGCCCGCGCGCAGCGCCGCCTGTTCGGTCTCGTCGAGGCCGAGGTCGTCTTCCACGGGCCTCCGCTCAGTGGTACACGGGACCACGTCGTCGCGGTGCCGGCACGGCGGGCGTGTCGGCCTGCGCCGTGGGCGCGGGCGACGGCTCGGCCAGCTCGGCGCGCAGCGCGTTCAGCAGGATGTCCGCGGTGTCGCGGCTGAAGCCGTTGCGGATCACCATGCGCATCACGGCCGTGTCGCCGAGGGCGTCGGGCAGGTGGTAGGCGGGTATCTGCCACCCGTGTTTACGCATCCGGTCGTGGAGGTCGAAGACGGTCGTGGTGGTCTCGGGGCGCATCCGCAAGGCCACGACCGGCAGATGGGTGCCATCGGAGATGACCTCCAGCGCGGGGATCTTCGCGATCTGGTCGGCCAGATAGGACGCCACATCACGGCAGGCTTGCTGCACCGCGCGATAGCCCTCGAACCCGAGGCGCAGGAAGGTGTAGTACTGCGCCACCACCGGCGCGCCTGACCGGGAGAAGTTGAGCGTGAAGGTGGGCACGCTGCCGCCGAGCAGCTCGCAGTCGAAGATCAGCTCCTTCGGCAGCGCCTTCTTGTCGCGCCAGATGATCCACCCGATGCCCGGGTAGACCAGTCCGAATTTGTGGCCCGAGGTGTTGATGGACAGCACCCGAGGCACGCGGAAGTCCCACACCAGGTCGGGCTCGAGGAACGGAGCGATGAAACCGCCCACCGCGGCGTCGACGTGCAGCGGCACGTCCACTCCCCGTTCGGCCTGGAGCCGATCCAACGCGGACGCCATCTCGGCCACCGGGTCGTAGATCCCCAGCGCGCTGGACCCGAGAATGGCCACCGCGCCGATGGTGTTCTCGTCGCAGAGGCTCGCCACCTCGGCCGGGTCGACGGTGAAGCCCGGCTCCCGGATCGGCACGTAGCGCGGCTCGACATCCCAGTAGCGGCAGAATTTCGGCCAACAGGTGTGCACCACGCTGGGCATCACCAGGTTGGGCCTGTCGGCCGGCAGACCCCGCGCTCGTCGCCGCGCGCGCCAGTTGAACTTCATCGCCAGCCCGGCCAGCATCGTCGCCTCGCTGGAGCCGCCGGTCGAACACCCGACACCGTTGGTGCCCGGGTCGTTCCAGAGGTTGGCCAGGATGTTCACGCACCGTGTCTCCAGCTCCGCCGTCTGGCCGTACTGGTCGTGGTCCACCAGGTTGCGGTCCAGAGAATCGGCGATCAATCCCTTGGCCTGGGGTTCCATCCAGGTGGTGCAGTAGGTGGCGAGGTTGAGGCGGGCGTTGGAGTCCAGCATGATCTCGTCCCGGACCAGCGCGGCGGCCGAGTCCGGCGCCATCGGACCGGGTGCCAGCCGGTAGCGAGGGATTCCGCCGGTCGGCACCAGCCCGCTGTACAGCGGCGCCACGGCCAGCTCCACGTTCCGACGCTCGCGATGCACCTGCTTGACCATGTCGACGTCTCCCTGGCGTGTTCGTGGCATGTCCATGGCGCCTGCCTGGCGCGCCACCAGCATGGAATACTCAAAGTAGTCGCACGACTACCCAGTGGGTCACATCTTTGTGCCGATGCCGGATGAGCGGTCACGGACTCCGCTGCCCGCAGGCCGTTTCCGGGTTTTGACCTACCGATCGGGAGCCAGTCGTCGATCGCGGCCCGGACGGCGGTCAGATCGTACGTGCGCTGGTCGACGTTGTCGGCGCGAAGCTCGAACACGGGAATCCCCGCCCGTTCGAGGGGCTCCGTGATGAACCAGCCGCTCCCGCGTGGCCGGCAGGGCCCTGACGTAGCGGGCGGTGGTGGCGTCACCACCGATCGGTGCTTCCGTTCAGGGAACCGGCGTACCCCGCGCGACGCCGGTTGCGGGGGACCACCGTCGCACGCGTATCGGCGCTCGGCCGAGCCTCGCCCGCCGGGGCTGATAACTTCGTGCGGCGCGAGACGGGATGTACGGCCGGACAGGGGGACACGGGTGGCTCAGGCGCGGTGGCGGGGCCGGGCGCGGTACGCCTTCGACAACACGATGTCGAGGGGCACGCCGGCGCTGATCGGGTGGCTCGGCCTGGCCTCGGCGATCTTGATCGTCGTGTTCGCCTCCCTGACGGTGGCGCTCGCGCCGGCCGACGCCGAGCACAACGGGCACTGGCCGGGGATGCTCTGGCGGACCCTGATGCGCGCCATCGACCCCGGCACCGTGGCCGGGGACACCGGCACCCCGATGTTCCTGGGGCTGATGCTCGCCGTCACGGTCGGCGGCATCTTCATCGTGAGCGCCCTGATCGGTGTCCTGACCACCGGCCTGGAAACGAAGATCGCGGACCTGCGGAAAGGCCACTCGAAGATCATCGAGCGGAACCACATCGTGCTGCTGGGCTGGTCGGACCAGGTCTTCACGGTGGTGTCCGAGCTGGTCAAGGCGAACCAGAGCGAGCGCCGCTCCTGCGTGGCGATCCTCGCCGACCAGGACAAGGTCGACATGGACGAGGCGATCCGCCACCGCCTCGGCGACACCGGCAAGACCCGGGTGGTCTGTCGCCGGGGCGATCCCCTCAAACCCGCCGACCTGGAACTGGTCAGCCCCGGAACCGCCCGGTCCATCATGGTGCTCGCGCCGCTCGCCGACGATCCCGACATCCACGTGATCAAGGTGCTGCTCTCGCTCGGAGCGCGGGAGTGGGGAGCGCACCGGCCGCCGGTCGTGGCCGCCGTGACCGATTCGGCCAATCTGCCCGCGGCGCGGCTCGCGGGCGGCCCGGCCGCGCACGTCGTCGACGCCGATGACATCGGCGTCCGGCTCGTCGTGCAGTCACACCGCCAGTCGGGACTGTCGACCGTCTGCACCGACCTGCTGGACTTCTCCGGCAACGAGTTCTATCTGCGCTCCGAGCCGTCTCTGGCGGGCAGGACGTACGGCGACGCGCTCGACGCGTACGAACTCGGCATCCCGACCGGGCTCCGGCGGGCGGACGGGGCCGTCCTGGTGAACCCGCCCATGGACACCGTCATCCAGGCCGACGACGAGATCATCGTGCTGGCGGAGGACGACCTGCTGATCCGGCTCACCGACGATCCGCCGCCGGTCGTCGCCGAAGCGCTCAGCACCACGGAGCCCCAGCCCGCGAAGCCCGCCCGGACGCTGCTGGTCGGCTGGAACCACCGCGCACCGAAGATCATCAGCCTGCTGGACGCGTTCGCGCAGCCGGGATCGGTCCTCGACATCGCGGCTCCCCAGGACGACCCCCGTGAGCAACCGGTCGCCCTCCAGAACCTCACGATGGGCTTCACCCGGTGCGACCCGACCGACCGGGCCGCGCTGGAGACCCTGGACGTGGGCTCCTACCAGCACGTCATCGTGCTGTCCGACGACACCTGCGAGCCACAGCACGCCGACGCGCGCACGCTGGTCACCCTGCTGCACCTGCGGGACATGGAAGAGCGCATCGGCGACCCGTACTCGATCGTCAGCGAGATCAACGACGAGGGCAACCGCGAGGTCGCCCAGGTCACCAAGGCCGACGACTTCGTCGTCAGCGCCCGGCTCATCAGCCTGCTGCTCACCCAGCTCACCGAGAACCACCACCTGCGGGAGGTGTTCGCCAACCTCCTGGATCCGACCGGGTCGGAGATCTACCTCAAGCCGGCCGGCGACTACCTGCTGCCCGGCGCGTCCGCCAACTTCGCCACCGTCGTCGAAGCCGCGCGCAGGCGCGGGCAGACGGCGCTGGGATACCGGCGGCGTGACGGGTTCCACCGGCCGCCCGGCTACGGCGTGGTGCTCAACCCCGACAAGGCCGCCCCGCTCACGCTGTCCGCCGACGACCGCGTCATCGTCCTGGCCGAAGAGTGAGGCCGCCGCACGGCCCGATCTGCGCGGGGCGCCGCAGACCATGAGGGACGATCACAGACGCGCTGCGGTCCACGTCCTATCGAGAACGTCGGACACGACGAGAACGGTGTTGAACGCCCAGAAGGTGACGGCCGCCCACCGGTTCCGTTGTCCGGCCATGGCGGATCGCCATGCCGGGGACGGCTGTGGCCCGTCATCGCGATCGTACGGATCACACAGGTGAGTGCCCGAGGACACGAACACCCGCCCTCTTCTGCGGTGTTCCGGCCGTGAGACGGCGTTGACGCCGTCTTCGTTCCCTGCCATCAGGGCCCCGACGGCGTTCCCTGGCACCGCTTCATCAAGGCTTACGGCGATGCCTTGCCCTACGCATTTGTTATACCTATCACTTGTGCAAGTCTGCAAGTATGGTGGTGCTTCGGCGGAGCCCGCCGTAGCACGCAGTACTCGACCTGGTGGTAGGTGCGTCAAAGGAGGCGACGATGGGGGAGTTGTCCGCGTGGCATTGGCTGATTGTCGCAGCGGTCGCGCTCGTGCTCTTTGGATCCAAGAGACTCCCGGACGCGGCCCGTTCGCTCGGACGCTCGCTGAGGATCTTCAAATCCGAGGTCGGCGGCCTGCGTGCCGGCGAGGAGACCTCGCCCCCGGACATGGCCGCCGCGCCTCAGCGGTCCGTCGACGTCACCACGGTCCCGGCCGGGCACTCGCCCCTGGGGATAGGCGTGGTCGGCGCGTCGGCCGAGACCGCGTCCGCCCGGTCGGGCGAGGACGGTCGGTGACCCTGGCGCCGGGCGGGTTCGCGTCCGCGACGGCCGGGTGAGGGGGAGAGGCGATGTTCGACATCGGAATCGAGAAGTTCGCGCTGCTCCTGGTCCTGGCACTGATCATCTTTGGACCCGACCAGTTGCCCCGGGTCGCCCGCCAGACAGGCCAGACGCTCCGTCAACTCCGCCGCCTGGCCGCGGACGCCACCAACGACCTCAAGGAAGGACTCGGCCCCGAATACGCCGATCTGGACCTCGCCGACCTCAGCCCGCGTCGCTTCATCCAGAAGCACGTGATCGAGGACCTCGATGGGTCGCGCGAGGCCGGGCGGCGTGACGTCGACGGGGGTCTCCGCGGCGGGGGACACGCGCCGTACGACACCGAGGCGACCTGAGCGCGCCACCCGGCCGCGGCCAAGGCCGGCTCGGCGTCGGCATCTTCGCGGACCGGCCGAGATCGGTGGATCGGTGGCATCCCGCGCGTGGTCGCTGATTCGTCCGCAATCGGTTGAGTGGCTTGTCCGCATCTGATATTTGTACAACCCAGCAACTGTCGGATCGGGGTCGATGGATCCGATCAATGCCGCAAGCCCGTATGACGGAGTGACTTCGGGCTCGGCTTCGGGCTCAGAACGCCCGACCCTCGTGTCGGCGATCGGCAGATCGGGAGACTGCATGGCTCTGCGTCAGGTCGACCGGCGCGTGGTCTCGGGCCGCTCACCGGTTCCGGTGGCGGGATTGTGGCGGGCGCTGGGCCTCACATCGGCTTCGGCGTTCGTGTGGGGCCTGGCGCATCTGCGGGCCGGTCGCCGCCTGGCGGGCTTCGCCCTGATGGGGTCGTACGTGGCGCTGGTGGCGGCCACTGTGACGGCCGGGCTGTCGTTTCAGGAGAGAATTCGGCAGATCGCTGTACAGCACACGTGGCTCGGTGCCATCACGATCGGTCTCCTCGTCCTCGCCCTGGTCTGGGCAGGCGTCGTCGTCCGCTCCTACCAGGTGGTCCGGCCGGTCGGCCTGCCGCCCGCGATGCGGGCGGTGGCGGGCTCTTTGGTCGTGGTGATGACTCTGTTGGTCTGCACACCTCTGGTGTACGCGGCGAACAGCGTCTACGTGCTCCGTAACACGCTGTCCAACATCTTCCCCGGAGACGACCACTCCGGGCAGCCGGTGAACGCCGCGAACCCGTGGAAGAACCTGCCCCGGCTCAACGTGCTGCTGCTGGGCGGTGATGGAGGTAAGGACCGCACCGGGATCCGCACCGACAGCATGACGGTCGCCAGCATCGATACCAAGACCGGCGACACGGTGCTCTTCGGCCTGCCCAGGAGTCTGCAGAAGTTCCAGATGCCCCCCCGGCTGCGTTCCCGGTGGCCGAACGGCTACACGGGCGACCCCGGCGACCAAGGGCTGCTGAATGAGCTGTACATCATCGGGGAGCGGCACCCCGAGCTCGAGCCCGGCTACAAGAAGGGGCAGCGCGGTCCGCATCTGCTCGAAGACGTGATCGGATATCTGCTGGGCCTGAGGATCGACTACTACGTCCTTGTCAACCTGAGTGGCTTCAAGGACATCGTCGACGCCATGGGCGGCGTGCGGGTGCACATCGAGAAACGGCTGCCGATCGGCGGTGAACCCGAGCGGGGAATCCCACCGTCCGGCTATCTCGAACCCGGCTGGCACAAGCTCGATGGCGAGAAGGCATTGTGGTACGGGCGCAGCCGGCACGCCGATGATGACTTCCACCGGATGGACCGCCAGAAGTGTCTGCTGAAGGACATCGCCGACCAGGCCGATCCGCAGACGGTCGTCACCCATTTCGAACAACTCGCCAAAGCGGCGCAGAACACCATCTTCACCAACATCCCGTCGGCGCTGCTGCCCGCATTGGTGAAGCTGTCCGGCACGGTGAAGCACGGGGCCGACATCGAGAACATGGCCTACAACCCGTACAAGATCCCCGGATTCCACGTCTACCAGCCCAGCGTGGCCGTGATGCGCCGTGTGGCCGCCGACGCGATCGCGGGTGGTGGGAACCCGCGGCCATCGAGCACGCCGGCCTCCATCCCGAAGAAGAAGCACACGGCGACGGTGACCACCCCTACGGCCTCGGCGGGCGCCGACGGCGGTGCCGTCTCGCTGAAGAACGTCTGCGGCTGAACCTGGAACTCGGTGTGGATGCCGAGACTCGAGAAGGTCTCGCGGAGCAGGCCGAACGTGGCGGGGCCGTTTGCGCACCGAAGGTCTTCTCCGAGAGGCTGGTCATCGGGAACAGGCGGTCGCCGAGCAGACGTGGAGGTTTCATGACGGATACCGGTGCCGGTGAGCCGGAACATCTGTCGCCCGAGCTGCTCCAGGACATGGCAGGCACCTTCGGGCTGCTGGCCTCGACGATGCGCCTGCACATCATGTGGGTGCTGGCCCACGGCGCCTGCGACGTCGGGACGATCGCCGGGCACACCGGCGGGAGCGTCCCGACCGTCAGCCATCACCTGGCCAAGCTCAAGCTGGCAGGGCTGGTGCGGTCCCGCAGGGAAGGCCGGCACCAGATCTACCTGGTCGACGACCCGCACATCGTGACGATCGTGCGGCAGATGGTCGACCGCATGCGAGACCGATCCACCGGTTTGGGACGCCGCCGTGGCGTGGGCGCCTGAATCCGCCTCCGCCCTCCCCGAACCGCCGCCCGATGCGGCCGACGAGCCACGACTTCCCGAAGTACGCGGCCGGCTCGCCGAATACGCCTCCATGCCGGTCCTTCAGGCGCTCCGGCGACTGGACAGTGGACCGCGGGGGCTGGAGGAGGACAGGGCACAGGCGCTGCTGGCGCGTTGGGGCGAGAACGTCATCGCCGCTTCCGCGGCATCGCGTCGGAGTGCCCGCGTCCTGCACGCGCTGACCAACCCGTTCGTCGGCATTCTGCTCGTGCTCGGTGGGGTGTCGGCGGCCCTGGGCGCGATCGGCGCGGCCACCGTGATCGGCGTGATGGTGCTGATCAGTTGCTGGCTGCAGGCCCGCCAGGAGCAACGGTTCGATCGGGTCGCCGACACCTTGCGGGCGATGGTGGTCACCACGACGACCGTCGTACGCCGCGCGAGCACCGAGGCGCCCCCCACCAGCCGGGAGATCCCGGTCGACCAGCTCGTCCCCGGTGACATCGTGACCCTGGGCCCCGGCGACATGATCCCTGCCGACGTACGGCTGCTGCGGTCGGCGAGCCTGGCCGTGGATCAGGCCGTACTGACGGGGGAGGCGCTCCCGGTCCCCAAGCAGGCCACTCCTGAGGACGCCGTCCCGGACGCCTCGGCCGTCGGCCGGTCGACCGGCGATCTGGCGACGATCGACTGCCCGTGGCTGTGCTTCATGGGCAGCACGGTCACCGCCGGCACCGGTACGGCAGTGGTCCTCGCCACGGGCGCCGCGACCTATTTCGGCGCCATGCACGCCCACCTGGCGCCACGACGCGCCGAGACCGCCTTCGACCGCGGCGTCAAGGGGGTGTCACGGGCGCTCATCGGCCTGATGCTCGTGTGCGCCCCGCTGGTGTTCATCGTCAACGCCGCCGTCCACGGCGTCCGGTTCGCCGCCCTGTGGTTCGCCATATCGGTCGCGGTCGGCCTGACACCGGAGATGCTGCCGGTCATGGTGAGCACCGCGCTGGCCCGAGGAGCGCGAGCCGCCGTCCGCCACAAGGCGGTCATCAAGCGGCTGCCCGCCATCCACAACCTCGGCGCGATGGACGTGCTGTGCACGGACAAGACCGGCACACTCACCCAGGACCAGGTGGGCGTCGACTGCCACATCGACCTCGACGGCCGATCCGACCCACAGGTCGTCCGCTGGGCGGTGCTCAACAGCGCCATCGCGGCGCACGGCGACGCGATGATCCTGTTCAACGAGCTCGATGAGGCATTGCTGGCCTATGCCGATCAGATGAGCGTTCCGGTCGACGACGTCACCACCGTGGACGTCGTCGCCTTCGATTCCACGCGCCGCCGCAGCAGCGTCGTCGTGCGAGCGGACCGCCTGGGGACCGACATCATGATCACCAAAGGCGCCGTGGAGCAGGTCCTGGAATGTTGCACCCGGATGCGCCGCCAGGACGGTGACGTCCCCCTCACACCCGCGGACCGGCAACGGCTCAGCGACGTCGGCGACCGGTACGCCGCCGACGGGGTACGGCTGCTGGCCGTCGCCATCGCCGACAAACCGGTACGCCCGCGCGGTTACGGACGCGGTGACGAACGAGACCTCACACTGATCGGGTTCGTCGGCTTCCGTGACCGTCCGCGCGAGTCGGCGGCCGCGGCGGTCCAGTCCCTCGCGGCGCGCGGCGTCGCCGTGAAGGTTCTCACCGGAGACCATCCGCTGGTCGCCGCCCGTATCTGCCGGGACGCCGGCATCGATCCGGGGCGGATCGTGCTGGGGGACGACATCGATGCGTACGGCGACGCCGAACTCGGTGACCTCGCCGACCAGACCACCGTGTTCGCGCGCATCGACCCGGAGCAAAAGGCGCGGATCGTCCGTGTACTGCGGGCGGCCGGCCGTACGGTGGGGTTCCTCGGCGACGGAGTCAACGACTCGCCCGCTCTCCGCGACGCCGATGTCGGGATCACCGTGGACGGCGCGGTCGCCATCGCGCGCGAGTCCGCCGACGTCGTCCTGCTGCGCGGAGACCTGTTGTCGGTCGCCGAGGCCATCACCGAAGGGCGGCGCACCTTCGCGAACATCAAGAAGTACCTGGAGATCACCATCTCCTCGAACTTCGGCAACGTGCTCTCGATGCTGGCGGCCAGCGTCCTGCTGCCGTTCCTCCCGATGCTGCCGTTGCAGATCCTCGTCCAGAACCTCTGCTTCGACCTGTGCCTGCTGCCGCTCGCCTTCGACCACGTCGACCAGCGTGCGCTGCGCCGGCCGCGGACGTTCGACTCGGCTCGCCTGACCCGATTCGTCCTGTGGCTCGGACCGGTCAACACCCTGGCCGATCTGACCGCGTTCGGCATCTTGTTGCACATCACCGGCCACCATCCCGGACCGGCCGCCCAGGCGATCTTTCACACCGGCTGGTTCGTCGAGAACCTGCTCACCCAGGCGGCCGCGGTCCACCTACTGCGCAGCCGCCGGCTGCCCTCGCTGCGCGACCACGCCGCGTTTCCCGTCCTGCTGGGTACGGCGGCGATCGTGACCATCGCCCTGGTCCTGCCGTGGTCGCCCCTGGTCGTCCCGCTGAGAATGACGGCCCTACCCGTGGTCTGCCTGCTGGCACTGGTCCTCGTACTCGCCCTCTACTGCCTTCTGATCGGCGCGGCCAAAGCCGTGTGGCAGAAGCTGGACCGGCGTACGTAGCGGCGGCACGGCGGGCCCGGTCACGCCTGGAGCGGGACGGGGCCGGTGGAGGAGCGGACGATGAGCTCGGTCGCGAGCTCGACGTGCAGCGCCTCGTGCTCCTGCTGGTCGAGCAGCCGCGTGTAGAGCGTGACGGCCATGCGGCCCATCTCGGCCAGCGGCTGCCGGACGGTGGTCAACTGCGGGTGGGTCGCGCGGCTCAGATCGATGTCGTCGAAGCCGGCGATCGAGAGGTCGTCCGGGACCCGCAGGCCGCGCTCGGCGGCGGCGCGCAGGGCGCCGACGGCCATCTTGTCGTTGAAGCCGACCAGCGCCGTGGGCGGGTCGGGCTGGTCGAGCAGTTCGCCGGCGGCCCGGTGGCCGTGATCGACGGTGGGCTCGGGGACGTGCCGCATGAGGTCCGGGGTGGGCAGGACACCGACGTCGGCGAGCGCGGCGAGATGACCGGCGGTACGGGCGTCGGTGACGAGCCAGTCGCGCGGGCCGGCGATGATGCCGACGCGACGGTGCCCGAGGGCGACCAGATGGGCCATGAGCGCGCGGGCCCCGGTGAAGTGGGCGGCCGAGACCGCCGCGAGGTCGCGCGGGGGAGTCGTGCGAGGGTCGACGACGACGAAGGGGAAGCCGCTGTCCCGCAGCCGGACGAGGTCGTCGGCAGGTTCGGGCGGCAGAATGAGGATGGCGCCGCCGATCCCGGTCCGTGAGGGCAGGCGGCGCAACGCGTCGGTGCGCTGGGCGGACTCGCCGGCGTTGAGAAGCACCTCCAGCCGCTGGGTGGCCGCGGCCTCGGCGATCGAGGAGACGATCAGGCCGAAGTAGTCGCTCAGGACGTACGGGCAGCGGACGTAGATGACGGGGGAGCGCCGGTGCGGCGGGCGGCGGCCGAGCCTCCCGGCGGCCTCCAGCACCACCTCACGCGTGCGCGGGGCGACGTTGTTCTGGCCGTTGAGCACGCGGGAGACGGTGGCGATCGACAGCCCGGTCTCCTCGGCGACCTGCCGGACGGTTGCTCGCTGTCGCACAGGCTGATCCTCTTTCATCGCCCGTTACATGTGGCCTCCTTTCCCGAGGGTAACCGACGGCCTCCCGACGCCTCGAGCCCATCATCCGGGGACGCGAAGGCTCTGTCGAAACGGAGAGTACTACTTTCTTCACGGCGAGAAAAAAGTTGAGTCATCTGATTGACACCTTGATGTGTTCGGTGTTTCCTTCCAGTTGCCACCGTTGCGACGTCCGGGTCCGGCGGCGGCACCGCACGCATCGGACCTTCGAGGACCGTCACGCTCTCCAGAGTGACGGGGTCCGGCCCCGACCGTCCCCGCCGACGCCGGCGTCCGCCTGGCGCGACGGGCACTCTCGACCAGGGAGCTCCGGCATGCCTCGACCAGATCACCCGTCTCCGTGCGCCGCCGCCTTCACGTTCCCCCGCACGCCTCATCGCAGCCGGAGCCTTCTCGCCTGACCCACCGCTGAGCCCCGCCGTGCCTCGACGGCGGCAACGGGCGGACCGAACCGGAAATCGGACCGTCCCGACCGGGCCCGGCACGTGCCCGCCGGCGCGCGCCGGGCCCACGAGACCCGCCATGCCTCCGCTGGGATCCACCGCGATCCCGCCCCGCCAAGCGAAGGACCCCCATGCGACATCTGTCCGGTAGACGCGCGCTCGCGCTGAGCTGGGCGACCGTGCTCACGGCCGCCGCCCTCTGCGCCCTCACCGCAGCGCCCGCGTCCGCGGCCCCCGCGGTCGACACGCCCTACACCTTCGTCAACGCCGGCAGCGGCAAGTGCGTCGACGCCGCCGCGGCCGGAACCGCCGACGGCACCGCCGTGCAGCAGTACACCTGTAACGCCACCACCGCCCAGCAATGGCAGCTGAAGACCGCCGCAGACACCGGCTATTACGTGATCGTCAACTCCAACGGATCCCAGCCCGCGGTCGACGTCGACGGCCCCTCGACCGCCGACGGCGCGAAGATCCATCTGTGGACCAACGGCGGCTGGGCCAGTCAGGAGTGGCAGCCGGTGCAGGAGTCCGGCGCGAACTACCACTTCGTCAACCGCTACAGCGGGAAATGCCTGGACGTCCCCGGGGCGTCGACGGCCGACGGCGTGCAGCTCCAGCAGTACACCTGCAACGGTACGGCCGCCCAGTCGTTCGCCCTCACCCCCGTGGGCGGGAGCGTGCCGACCAACCCGAACAATCCCGACCTCGGACCGAACGTCAAGATCTTCGACCCGTCGATGCCGGCGTCGAGCATCCAGTCCACGATCAACTCGGTCTACGGCTCCCAGGAGAGCAACCAGTTCGGGACGAACCGGTACGCACTGCTGTTCAGGCCCGGCAGCTACAACGTCGACGTCCCCGTCGGCTTCTACACCCAGGTGGCCGGGCTCGGTGCCCAGCCCACCGACGTCTCGCTGACCGGCGGCGGCGTGCACGTGGACGCGGCCTGGTCCGGCGGCAACGCCACGCAGAACTTCTGGCGCGGAGTCGAGAACCTCTCGGACACGCCCGGCTCCGGCACCCTGGAATGGGCCGTCTCGCAGGCCGACCCGTTCCGGCGCGTCGACGTCCACGGCAACATGACGCTGGACGACTACACCTCGGGCAACACCTCGAGCAACTGGTCGTCCGGCGGATACATCGGCGACAGCCGGGTCTCGGGTCAGATCAACTCCGGCACCCAGCAGCAGTTCCTCACCCGCAACACCGCGATGGGCGGCTGGACCGGCTCGAACTGGAACATGGTGTTCGTCGGCGACACCGGCGCACCCGGGCAGTCGTTCCCGACGTACACCAACGTCTCCGCCACCCCGACCCTGCGTGAGAAGCCGTACCTCTACGTCGACTCCACCGGCCTCTACAACGTGCGCGTCCCCGCTCAGCGCACCAACTCGGTCGGGACCGACTGGACCTCCGGCAGCACGGCCGGCACCACCATTCCCATCACCCAGTTCTACGTGGTCAAGTCCGGCGACACCGCGGCGACCATCAACGCCGCCCTCGCGTCCGGCAAGAACCTGCTGGTGACCCCGGGCGTCTACCACCTGAACGCGCCTCTGAACATCACGCGGCCCGACACCGTCGTGCTCGGCCTCGGCCTGGCCACGTTCGTCCCGGACAACGGCGTCACGGCCATCACCACCGCCGACGTCGACGGCATCGACATCTCCGGCTTGCTCATCAGCGCCGGCACCACGAACAGCCAGACGCTCATGCAGGTCGGCCCCGCGGGCTCCTCCGCCGGCCACTCCGCCGACCCCATCACCCTGCACGACGTGTTCTTCCGCGTCGGCGGCGACGTCGCCGGGAAGGCCACCCAGTCACTGGTGGTCAACAGCAACAACACGATCATCGACCATTCGTGGCTCTGGCGCGCCGACCACGGCAACGGCGGCACCGTCGGCTGGAACACCAACACCGCCGCCAACGGTCTCGTTGTCAACGGCGCGAACGTCACGGCGTACGGGCTCTTCACCGAGCACTACCAGCAGTACCAGGTGCTGTGGAACGGCAACGGCGGCCGCACGTACTTCTACCAGTCCGAGATGCCGTACGACGTCCCCGGCAACGCGAGCTGGACGCCGGGCGGCGGCACCAACGGCTACGCCTCCTACAAGGTCGCCGCGGGCGTCACCTCCCACCAGGCATGGGGGCTCGGCGTCTACTGCTACTTCAGTACGAACCCGGGCGTGGTCGCCGATCGGGCCATCGAGGTCCCCTCCAGCGGCTCGGCCTTCCACGACATGGTCACCGTCTCCCTCGGCGGCACCGGCACCATCAGCCACATCATCAACAACTCCGGCGGCGCCGTCCGCTCCGGGAGCACCGTCGCCTACCTGACCAGCGGCCTCTGATCCGAGAGCCACGGGAGCGAGGGCTCCGCCCCCGCCCTCACCCGCCCTCCGTGCCCCCACCCCCACCACAGGAGGAGACCCCGCATGACCCGCCCCCGCATCAGACGGCTCATCGCCGCGCTCGCCGCGGTGCCGTTGGCCGCCGCCGCGCTCATGGGCGTCGCGGCCGGCTCGGCGTCGGCCGCCGCCAACCCGGGCCCCGGATTCCCCGCGCACTACGCCGCCCCGTACGCGGAGATGTGGAACGACCCGTCCACGCTCATGAACGCCTACAACGCCACCGGCAACAAGTACTACACGCTGGCCTTCGTCATCAGCCAGGGCACCTGCAACGCGACGATCAACGGTGACACGCCGATCACCGACGCGGGCTGGAACAACGCCGTCAACAACCTGCGCGCGGCCGGCGGCGACGTGATCGTGTCCTTCGGCGGTGCGGGCGGCACCGAACTGACCTCGTGCGGCACCGTGGCGGCGATGCAGGCGCAGTACCAGAAGGTCATCGACCAGTTCGATCTCACCCGCATCGACCTCGACATCGAGGGCTCCACGCTGGACGACACGGCCGCCAACGACCGGCGCAACCAGGCCCTCGCCAACCTCCAGCAGCAGTACGCGGCGCAGGGCAAGACCCTGACCGTCGACTACACCCTGCCGGTCAGCCCTTCCGGCCTGGAATCCAACGGCGTCGCCCTGCTGCAGAACGCCAAGAGCCACAGTCTCAACGTCAACCTCGTCAACATCATGACCATGGACTACGGCGGGTCCATGGACATGGGCCAGGCCGCGATCAGCGCGGCGAACGGCCTGCACACCCAGCTGGGTCAGATCTGGACCAGCAAGACCTCCAGCCAGCTGTGGGCGATGGAGGGCAACTGCCCGATGATCGGCGTCAACGACGTCAGCACCGAGGTGTTCACCACCTCGGACGCCCAGGACCTGGAATCCTTCGCCGCGAGCAACGGCATCCAGGAGCTCACCTTCTGGTCGCTCGGCCGGGACGACCAGGGCTCCAGCGGCACCCCGCAGAGCACCTACCAGTTCACCGGCATCTTCAAGGCGATCACCGGCGGCGGCACGACCAACCCGCCGCCGGGCGCCACCCCCATCCACGGCTACGGCGGCAAGTGCGTCGACGTCGCCGGCGCCGGCACCGCCAACGGCACCAAGGTGGACCTCTACACCTGCAACGGCACCAGCGCGCAGCTGTGGACCCACAGCGGCAACACCTTCCAGGCGCTCGGCAAGTGCCTCGACGTGACCGCGGCCGGCACCGCCAACGGCACCAAGGTGCAGCTGTACGACTGCAATGGCACGGGCGCCCAGTCCTGGACCGTCGGCGCCGGCAACGGCCTGGTCAACACCAACTCCGGCAAGTGCCTCGACGACACCGACTGGAGCACCGCCGACGGCAACCAGTTGCAGATCTGGACCTGCACCGGCACCGCCAACCAGAGCTGGACCCTCGGCTGACCTCGTAGTCCCCCCCGGCCCCCGCGTCCCCCCGCGGGGGCCGGGGGCCCGCATCCCGCGGCATCGACCGCGGTCACCGTCCTCCGAACCGAGCCGCACCCTTCGGGGCCCGATCCGCCGGGCGGTCGCTCGTCGTTCGCCCCTGTGAGTGCTCGATGCGGGCGAGCACCTTGTCGGAGATCCGTTGCAGCGTCCGCAGGTCGTCCGGGGTCAGGACGTCGACGAACAGGTCCTGCACCCGGGCCACGTGTCCGGGTGCCGCGTCCGCCAGGTGGGCGTAGCCGGCCTCGGTCAGGATCGCTTGCGTGTACCGCCCGTTGTGCGGGTCGGGTTCGCGGCGCACGAACCCGCGTTTCTCGAGCCGGCCCATCATGTGGGACAGGCGGGACAGCTCCGTGTTGGCCAGGAGTGCGAGCTCGCTCATTCTCATGCGGCGCTCGGGCTGATCGGACAGGTGTGCCAGCACGTAGTACTCGAAGAAGCTGAGCTTCGAGTCCTGCTGGAGCTGCGACTCCAGCGCCGCCGGCAGTCGCTGGAGGAGCCTCATGAACCCGCGCCACGCCGCCAGCTGGTCGGTGGTGAGCCAGCGTGGCTCGGACACCTTGGACTCCTCTTGGACAGACACGTGCGCAGTCTACCGCGCAACCGAGGTCTCACTTGAAGATTCAAGTGAGGGTGCTGTACGGTGTTGTCACTTGAATCTTCAAGTGAACTTGCCGCTCGGATCGGAAGGACCGTCCATGAACAACCTGAAGATAGCCATCATCCTCGGCAGCACCCGCCCCGGCCGTAACGGCGAAGCGGTGGCGAACTGGGTGCTGACCAAGGCCAAGGAGCGCGCCAACGCCGACTACGAGCTGATCGACCTGCTCGACTACCCGCTGCCGCATCTGGACGAGGCCGTGCCTGCGAGCCGGGGCGTGTACGCCGGCGAGCACACGAAGGCCTGGTCCACCAAGATCAAGGAGTTCGACGGGTACGTCTTCGTCACCCCGGAGTACAACCACTCGACCTCTGGGGTGCTGAAGAACGCCATCGACTACCTCTACACGGAGTGGAACAACAAGGCCGCCGCCTTCGTGTCGTACGGCTCGCTCGGCGGTACGCGGGCGATCGAGCACCTGCGGGCGATCTCGAGCGAGCTGCAACTGGCCCACGTGCGCCAGCAGCTCTCCTTCTCGTTGCTCACCGACTTCGAGAACTTCTCGGTGTTCAAGCCCTCCCCGATGCACGCCAACTCTGCTTCCGTCCTGTTCGACCAGCTCGAGTCCTGGGCCGGCGCGCTCAAGTCCGTTCGCAGCTGAGATGAAGCTCTCCGGCCTCGAAGAGCACTTCGTCACCGCCGACGTGGTCGCGGCGTGGAAGCGGCGCGACCCCCAGCTCGCCGAACCGATGATGAAGTGGGCCGTCGCCAGTGACATCACGCCGGCGCTGCTGGATCTCGACGGCGGACGCATCGCCGCGATGGACGACGCCGGGATCGACGTGTCGGTGCTGTCCCTCACGACACCGGGGCTGCAGAACCTCGACACGGCGGAGGCGGTCGCCCTGCAAGGACCCACGAACGACGCGATCGCCGCCGCCGTGCGCCGCCACCCCGGGCGCTTCCAGGGGTTCGCGGCGCTCGCCACCTCCGCTCCATCGGCCGCAGCCGCCGAACTGCGGCGCGCGGTCACCGAGCTGGGGCTCAACGGCACGCTCGTCAACGCCAACTCCGGTGGCCGGGCCCTGGACGCGCCTGAATTCTGGGACGTCTACGAGGCTGCCGAGGACCTGCGCGCGCCCGTCTACCTGCATCCGAGCGTTCCGTTCCCGGCCGTCACCGAGGCCTACTACCGCGGCTTCGGCGCACCGGTGGACAGCATGCTGGCCACCGGTGCGTTCGGCTGGCACTACGACGCCGGGCTGACCGTGCTCCGGATGATCATCGCCGGCGTCTTCGACCGGTTCCCCGAACTGCAGGTCATCCTGGGGCACTGGGGCGAAGTCGTGCTGTTCTATCTGGACCGCATCGCGGCCATGGACAAGCTCACCAGCCTGCGGCGCCCGATCGCGGAGTATTTCCGCTCGAACATCTTCATCACCCCGGGCGGCATCTCCAGCCACAAGTATCTGCGGTGGAGCCTGGAGACGGTGGGGATCGAGCGGATCATGTACGCCTCCGACTACCCGTTCAACAGAGAGCATGCCGGATCCGCGAAGCGCTTCCTGGACACGGCGCCGATCGGCGAGGCCGACCGCGAGCGCATCGCCTACCGGAACTGGGAAGAGCTCGTCGCCGGTATCCGACGCTGACCGATCGCGCCGAAAGGGCACGTCGAATTCATGCCCTGACGCGTCACCGCGTCCGTCCAAGCCGCGCTCTCTTCGCACCGAAAAGGAGCCAAGGCACATGAGCCAGGCCCAAACCCGGCTGCAGGTCGTGTTCGCCGATCTGCGCCGTGCCATAGACGACGTCATTCTGAAGCACCAGGTAACCCTCGAGGAACTGCTCGCCGCCATCGAATGGCTGCAGCGGGTCGCCGACGCCGGCGAACTGCCGTCCGCGAGCATCTTCTTCTACAAGACCGTCCTGAAAGCAACCGCGGGCGCGACTTACGCCCACCCGGAGAAGGACGGCGCGAGCCACTGGGAGATGGAGGGCCCCGCCCACCGCCCCGGCGCTCCTGTCCTGCACAGCCCCGCTGTGCTGCCCATGCGCTCCGACGAACCTGGCGAACCCCTCATCGTGTCCGGGACTGTGCGCACCACCACAGGCGACCCGCTGCCCGGAGCGGCCCTCGAGATCTGGCAGATCGACGCCGACGACGTCTATTCCGGCATGGACAGCAGCGACTTCGAGCCGCTGAACATCCCCAACGACTCCACCGGCATCCCCGCCGACAACCTCCGCGCCAGGATCATCGCCGACGCCGCCGGCCGCTACGAGTTCCGCACGGTGATGCCCGGCACCGAAACCTTCGGCCTGGCCATGGACAGCCCGCTGGCCGCGCTGACCCAGGCGTTGCGGCTTGAAGGCCTGCGCCCCCTGCACATCCACTCCATCGTCTCCGCGGACGGATGCCTGCCACTGACCACCCAGATCTACTTTGACGGCGACCCACTGGTCGACAGCACCGTCGAAGGCCCCGTCCCCGCCGATGCGGTCAAGGCGACCACCCGTCACGACGACCATCTTGCTCGCGGCCTCGACCGGCCCTACCGCACCCTCACCTACGACTTCGTCCTGCGCCCCACCGCCGAAGGCGCCGCGCTCACTGCGCGGTGAACGGTTCAGAGTCGGCACACGCAGACGGAGAGAGACGAGGACCTGCGATGAAGAAGGCGAACATGAAAGCTGCTTCCGATCCCGCGGCCGTCTACGACCGGTTCATGGAAGAGCAGGCTCCCGCCAGTCGCGGTCAGCGTCGCTGGACGCCGGCCGATGGCCCAATGCCCGCGCTCTACCTCAGCCATGGCTCCCCAGCGCTGTTCGAGGACGCGTTGTGGATGAGCGAGTTGTTCGGCTGGTCCCAGGCACTGCCCAAGCCGACAGCGATCCTGATCGTCAGCGCGCACTGGGAATCGGCGCCGCTCGGCCTGTCGGCGTCGGGTCCGCGCACGCCGTTGGTCTACGACTTCGGGGGCTTCGCCCAGCGGTACTTCCGGATGACCTACGAAACGCCGGACGCCGGCGCACTGGCCGCCCGCGTCATGGCCTCAATGCCGGACAGTGAACCGGTCCACCAACACGCCGTCCGCGGCCTGGACCACGGCGCGTGGGTCCCGCTGAAGACCATGTACCCCTACGGCGACGTACCAGTCCTACAGATGTCCTTGCCCACCCACGCCCCCGCACGGCTGATGAACATCGGCCGTCGGCTGCGGCCCCTGCGCGAGGAAGGCGTGCTCGTGATCGGGTCGGGTTACATGACGCACGGGGTTCCCTTCCTCACCCGGGACCAGTTCGTGCACAACATCGTGCCGCCCTGGTCCGCCGACTTCGACGCCTGGGCGGCCGACGCCCTCGCCCGTGGTGACGTCGACACCTTGGCCGGCTACCGCAGTCTCGCCCCCGCAGTGCACTATGCGCATCCCACCGTCGAGCATTACACGCCGATGTTCGTCACCCTCGGGGTCGCGACCGACGCCGCAGCACCCGTACGGACGACGATCGAGGGCTACCGGTTCGGGCTGTCCAAGCGGTCCTTCCAAGTCGCTTGATCCGAGCCGGCGGCCACACGTCGTTGTACTCGATCTCATCGAGCAACGCGGCGATGTCGACCACCCGGAGCGACCACCGCCGCCAAACCGCCCTGAAACAGAGACTGGGCGCTCTCGGCGCTACCGAGAGCGCCCAGCTCCTTGCCGGTGTGCCGCCGGGGAGATCCCGCTGCCGACCGTGACGACGCCGCGGGTGCTGGGCGTGGATGACTTCTCGCTGCGGCCCTGCTGGACCTACGCCACCGTCTTGATCTCCGCGTCCATGCTCCTCTCGCCGCCCGGTGGGGCGCCCGTCAGCGGCGGCCGCGGAAGGTGCGGCGCAGGTCCTCGACCCACTCTCCGGGGATCTCCCATGGGATGAAGTGGCCGCCGCGGTCGTGGACGGTGAGGTTGACGTGGTTGTACCAGTCGGCCCGGTCGCTGTCGAGGAAGTGGCGGATCCGCTGCTCGGTGGTCACGCCCGGCGGGTTCTCGTACCCGACGAAGGTGATGCCGGTGGGGGCCTCCACGACCGGCCGGCGGTCGTGCGACGGCGTCCACGGGTAGCGGTTGTTGTTGGCGTAGGTGCGAATCGAGGTGCCGATCGCGTTGTTCGCCCAAAAGATCATGGCATGGGTGAGCAGGTCGTCCTTTGAGAAGACCGTCTCGATGTCGCCGCCATCGTCGCTCCAGCTCGTCCAACGCTGGAGGATCCAGGCGAGCATCCCGGCGGGGGAGTCCGACAGCCCGTACGAAAGAGTGCTCGAGTCGAGCATGTGCGCGGCGAGGTGGACAGCGAACCGCTTCTCGATCGTCACCAGCCGGGCGCGCGCGTCGGCGGGCATGTCGTCGGGGATGGGCCGGCCGCCGCTGAAGTCCCAGGCCCGGTCGCCGTTGAACAGATCGAGCTTCAGGCCGGAGCCGATGTGGATGGCGTACAGCTCGTCGGCGTACTTGTGCCCGAGCTGACCGGTGACGAGCGCCCCGACGTCGCAGCCGGCGGCGGCGTACCGCTCGTGGCCGAGCGTCTCGGTCATCAGGGTGTGCCAGAGGTCGGCGACCTTCCAGTAGTTCATGTCCGGGTGGTCCGGCAGCGGTGCGGAGAACCCGAACCCGGGGAACGAGGGCACGATCACGTCGAACGCCTCGGCCGGGTCGCCCCCGTAGGCCCCGGGGTCGGCGAGGGGGTCGACGACCTTGGACCAGTGCCAGAACGTCCAGGGCCAGCCGTGCGTGAGGATCAGCGGGGTCGGGTTCGGCCCGACGCCGGGGCGGCGCATGAAGTGCACCGGCACGCCGTTCACCTCGACGCGGTAGTGCTCGTACGCGTTGATCGCCGCCTCGGCCTTGCGCCAGTCGTACTCGTCGCGCCAGTACTCGACGAGCTCCTGCAGGTAGGTGCGGCGCACGCCGTAGTAGGAGTCGTCGTTGCCCGCGTCGACCGGCCAGCGGGTGAAGGCGAGCCGCCGCCGCAGGTCGGTGAGGACGTCGTCGGGCACGCGGATCGGCGTCGGTGTCAGGGGAAAGGCGGTCATGCTCGTCCTCGCTGTTCGTTCTGGGACTCGCCGAGCTCGGCGATGCGGCGCAGGGCGGGCAGCGCGGCGGCGATCGCCGAGCGTTCTTCGGCCGAGAGCCGATCGAGGACCGGCGCGAGCCGTGCGACGCGGTCGGCGCGGCGAGCCGCGACGACCGCGGCACCCGCGGGAGTGAGGTGAATGAGCACGGCCCGGCCGTCACGGGGGTCGGGCCGCCGCTCGACCAGCCCGTCGTTCTCGAGCCGGGTCACCATCTGCGTGATGGCCGACTGGGTGACCTGCTCGGTCGCGGTGAGCTCGCCGAGCCGCAGCGGACTCCGCCGGGCCAGCGTGTGCAGCACCGACAACGTGGTGAAGCTGAGCCGCTGGATCGACGGCAGCCGGATGTAGAAGCCGTTGAACTCCTCGACCACCGCCGCCATCTCGTCCGGATCCAACTCGGGCGTCCGCTCTCCTGGCATGCGGAGAACCGTATCAGTAACTTATTTAAGTTTCTAATGGATACGGAGTCGCCCCCGCTCGATGGGCCAACGTGCCGTTCAGGCCCGCACGTGCGCCCGCTCGTCGAGAAGGCCCGCCGCGACCAGATCGGCCCACATCTGATCCGGGACCTCCGCCCGGTACGCGGCGACGTTGTCCCGTACCTCGTCCGGTGAGCGCATGCCGACCACGATGCCGGCGACCGCCGGATGCAGCAGGGGGAACGCCATCGCAGCCTGGGGGAGGGGCACGCCGTGCGCCTCGCACACGGCCGCGATCCGACGTGCCCGCCGCAGGATCTCCGGCGAGGCAGGGGCATAGTCGAAGGACGCTCCCTCGGCGGGGCGAGGTGTGGCGAGCAGGCCGGAGTTGAAGATCGAGGCGGCCAGCACCGACACGCCGCGTGCGGTGCACGCCGGCAGCAGGTCCTCGATCGCGCTGTGGTCCAGCAGCGTGTAGCGGCCGGAGAGCATCACCGCATCGACATCGGTCTCCTCGACCAGTCTGGTCAGCATGCCGGGGTGGTACATGCCCGCCCCGATGGCGCCCACCACGCCCTGGGCGCGCAGCTCCGCCAGCGCCGGGTACCCGTCGCGCAGCGCGTCCTCGAAGTGCTCCTCCGCGTCATGGAGGAGCAGCAGGTCGATGCGGTCCACGCCCATGCGGGTCAGGGAGTCCTCGACACTGCGCAGGACGCCGTCGCGGGAGAAGTCCCACACCCGGCGGTGCGTGGCCGGCACGTGGAACGACTCGTCCCGGCGTCCGGCCGGCTCCTGCTCCACGAGGAGCCGTCCGACCTTGGTCGAGAGGGTGAAGCCGCCTCGGGGCATGCCCCGGAGGAACTCACCGGTTCGGCGCTCCGAGTGTCCGATGCCGTAGTGCGGCGAGGTGTCGAAGTAGCGGATGCCGCAACTCCAGGCCGCCTCGAGCGTGCTGGTGGCGGTGTCGTCGTCCAGTGGTGCGAACAGGCCGCCCAGGGGGCCGCCGCCGAAGCCCAGCTCCGTGACCTCCACCGTGCTGCGCCCCAGCCGTGTCGTCCTCATCCGGTCGGTCTCCTCCGTACGGCGTCCACGTGCGACGCACCGAGTGTCGCGGCGCCGGACCCGCGTATCCAACCGGTTTTCGGCCTGGCGAGGGGCCGAGCCGGCGATGTCGGTGGCACGCCCGCCGGCTTCGCCGCCTACGTGGCCCGCATGCGCCAGGCGTCGGTGACGAGTTCTTCCAGACGGTCGAGGTCCACCTTTTCCAGCCACAGCATGACCAGAGGCATCCCGTCGTAGGCGGGCGTGGTGAAGAAGCGTTCCGGCTCGCCGAGCAGCAACGCCTGCTTCTCCGCCTCGTCGCCGACGTACAGTACGGCGATGTCGGTCCGGATGACACGCGGCTTCCCCGGTCTGCGCTCGGGGTAGGACCAGACGAACCCTTTGCCCGCGACCCGGAAATCGAAGCCGTCGCTGTCGATCTCGACCACGTCAGGCAGCGCGAGCGCCAACCGGCGGACGTCATCGTCGTCAGCCATCGTGGCCGCTTCCGATCACCGTCTTCTGCACATGGGCAGGCTATCGGGCCGGGTACCGCGAACGGGGGCGAGTCGGGGGGACCTGGCGCCCGCCATGGCGGTGGCGGCCGGAAGAAATCTGCGAAGTCGGGGGCCGGCGGATGTCGAGAACGCTCCGACGGCTCCGTCCCCGGGGCGGACCACGACGACGACTTCAGAGGGACGGCCATGCGAGCGAATGAGATCACCGAGATTCTGGACCGGCCGATCAGCCGAGAGCTGTTGGCACGGGACGTGACCCGGCTGGCGTACGTCGCCAAGGACGGCACGCCCCGTAACGTTCCGATCGCGTTCACCTGGAACGGTTCGCAGATCGTCATGTGCACCACGAAGAATGCCCCCAAGCTCCCGGCTCTGCGCGAGAATCCGATGGTCGCCCTGACGATCGACACCGAGGTGCACCCGCCCAAGATCCTGCTGATCCGCGGCCGGGCCGAGCTGGACGTCGTCGACGGCATCCCGGACGAGTACCTCCAGATCAACGGCTCGTACGCGATGACGCCCGAGCAGCGGGTCGAGTGGGAGGCCGAGGTCCGCTCGCTCTACGACGGCATGGTCCGGATCGTGGTGACCCCGACGTGGGCGAAGCTGATCGACTTCGAGACGACCCTGCCGAGCGCGGTCGAGGAGCTGGTCCGGCAGCGGGCCGAGCGTGAGCGCGCCTGAACACGGTCCCGACCGTACCGAGGAGAACATGATGGCCAAGTACCTGCTGCTCAAGCACTACCGAGGCGGCCCCGCACCGGTCACCGACGTGCCGATGGACCAGTGGACGCCGGAGGAGGTCTCGGCCCACGTGCAGTACATGCGGGACTTCATCGCCCGGCTGGAGAGCACCGGCGAGTTCGTCGACACCCAGTCGCTCTCCCCGGAGGGCACGTTCGTCCGCTACGACGGCGAGGGGCGGCCGCCGGTCACCGACGGCCCCTTCGCGGAGACCAAGGACCTGATCGCCGGCTGGCTGGTGATCGATGTCGACGGCTATGAGCGGGCGCTCGAGCTGGCAGGCGAGCTGTCGGCGGCTCCGGGCGCGGGCGGGAAGCCGATCCACGAGTGGCTGGAGGTGCGCCCGTTCATGTGCGAGCTCCCGACCATCACGGACTGACGCCCGTGGACGAGTCCCTCCTGCGGACCCTCACCCCCACGGTGATCGGCGTCCTCGTCCGTCGCGGAGCCGACTTCGCGTCGGCTGAGGACGCCGTGCAGGACGCCCTGGTCGAGGCCGTACGCGTGTGGCCGGACGACCTGCCGGGCGACCCCAAGGGGTGGCTGATCACCGTGGCCTGGCGCAAGTTCCTCGACGCCGCGCGCGCCGACACCTCCCGACGGCACCGCGAGGTACGCGTCGAGGCCGAGCCCGTGCCAGGTCCTGGGGAGGCGGTGGATGACACGCTCCAGCTGTACTTCCTGTGCGCGCACCCGTCCCTGACACCGGCCTCGGCCGTCGCGCTCACGCTGCGCGCGGTCGGCGGCCTGACCACGCGCCAGATCGCGCGGGCCTACCTCGTGCCGGAGGCGACCATGGCCCAGCGCATCAGCAGGGCCAAGCGGACGGTCTCGTCCGTGAGGTTCAACCGGCCCGGGAACGTGGTGACCGTGCTGCGCGTGCTCTACCTCGTGTTCAACGAGGGGCATGGCGGAGACGTCGATCCGGCGGCAGAGGCGATCCGCCTCTGCCGCCGGCTCTTCGCCCTGACCGGCGAGCCCGAGGTCGCAGGGCTGCTCGCGCTCATGCTGCTGCACCACGCGCGCCGCGCGTCTCGCACCGGCCCTGGAGGCCGCCTGGTACCGCTCGCCGAGCAGGACCGATCGCGCTGGGACACGCACCTGATCGCCGAGGGAGTGGCCATCCTGCAGGCGGCGCTGGCCCAGGACCGGCTGGGCGAATACCAGGCGCAGGCCGCGATCGCCGCCCTGCACGCGGACGCCCCGAGCACCTCCGAGACCGACTGGGTGCAGATCGTGGAGTGGTACGACGAGTTGCTGCTCCTCACCGGCAGCCCGGTCGTACGGCTCAACCGCGCGGTGGCGGTCGGCGAGGCCGACGGACCGCGGGCAGGCCTGGCGGCACTGGCGGAGGTGAGTCCCGACCTGCCCCGTTACGCCGCGGTACGGGCCTACCTGCTCGAACGCACCGGTGACCTTGAGCGGGCCGCCGCGCTGTACGCCGAGGCATCCCGCGCGGCGACCAGCGTTCAAGAGCGCGACCACCTCACCCGCGAGGCCGCCCGGGTGCGGCAACTGCTCCAGACGTGAGCATGGCGAGGCATTGGGGCGCCACTGTTCGCCCGTCGTTCGCTCTGGTCGGGGCGTTCAGCCGAGAGTCCCTGTGGGTCAGGCCTTGGCGCGCTGCTGCTTGAGGCGGAGCTCCTCTTGGCGGACCTTGGTTCGGATGGCCTGCTCGCGCTCCAGCCAGTCGGGGTTTTCGGCCTTCAAGGCTTCGATCTCGGCGGTGGTGAGGGGGCCCGTGATGCCGGCCCGGGCCAGGCCCGAGGCGGAGACGCGGAGCCTGGCGGCGACGACCTGGCGGGGGTGGGGGCCCACGCGGCGCAGCTCGGCGAGCCAAGCGGGCGGGTCGGCCTGGAGCGCGTTCAGCTCGTCCCGGGAGATGACGCCCTCCTGGAATTCGGCGGGCGCTGCCGACAGCAGGATCCCCAGCTTCTTGGCCGCGGTCGCCGGCTTCATGGTCTGCGGGGTCTTCGCCTTGGACGTGCTCATGAGATCAAGCGTAGCCAGCGGGAGGGAGCCCTCTGGACGCGGCTAGGCTGAGCGCGTGACCAAGGGTGAGTTCCGGGTGGCCTACGCGCCGGGGGTGACGCCCGGGAAATGGGCCGGGCTGTGGGCCGAGCGAGTGCGGGACGTGCCGCTTCGGCTGATCCAGATGGCGGGCGCCGAGGCTCTCCCTCTGCTGCGGGACGGCGGCGTGGACGCGGTGTTCGTGCGCCTGCCCGTCGACCGCGAGGCCCTCCACGTGATCCCGCTGTACGTGGAGACGACCGTGGTGGTGGTGCCGAAGGATCACGTGGTGGCCGCGGTCGAGGAGGTGGAGCTCGCCGACCTCGCCGACGAGGATGTGTTCGAGCCGCTCGACGAGGTCTTGTCCTGGGCCGACCGCCCCGGGCAGCCCGCCTTCACCCGTCCCGAGAGCACGGCGGAGGCGATCGAGCTGGTGGCGTCGGGGGCCGGAGTCCTCCTGCTCCCTCAGTCTCTGGCCCGCCTCCACCACCGCAAAGACCTCACCTACCGCACCGTGACCGACGCCCCCCGGTCCCAGATCGGCCTGGCCTGGCTCGAGGCCGAGACGACCGACCTCATGGAGGACCTGATCGGCATCGTCCGCGGCCGCACCCCCAACAGCACCCGTGGCCGCACCCCCCAGCAACAACCCGCCCGTAAGAAGCCCCCGCAGAAGCACTCCACTCCCAAGCCTCGCCGCCGGACGCGCCGCCGAACCTGAAAAAGGGGGCATGCTCACCGACGTCGCCCCGGGCCTGTCTCGAAGCCGGGTTCGGGTGGCCTACGGCGGCCACGACCTGGTGACGCCCTCCGGTGAGGGTGCCCGTCCGCTCCGGGGTCGGACACGGTCCACGCCCCGGGAGAATGCCGCGCTGACGCGGGTGACGGCAGCCCTTACGATCTTCGGTATGGCGACCAGACTGGTGCAGATCAATATGAAGGCCCACGACGCCTCCGCGCTCGGCCGGTTCTGGGCGGAGGCGCTCGGCTGGGCCGTCGACAGCGAGGACCCCTTCTGCACCAGCCTCGTACCCGTCGGCTTCGCCTACCCCGACCCCGCCGCCGTCTGTATCGACCTCATCACCCGCCCGGAGCCCAAGACGGTCAAGAACCGCGTGCATGTCGACCTGGCCACCACCTCGGCCGCCCACCAGGTGGAACTGGTCGCACGTCTCAAGGAGCTCGGCGCGACCACCGCCGACGTGGGCCAGGGCGATGTCCCCTGGACGGTCATGGCCGACCCGGAGGGCAACGAGTTCTGCGTCCTGGACCCCCGGCCCCTCTACCAGGACACCGGCCCGATCGCCGCCGTGGTCGTCGACTGCACCGACCCGCGCGCCATGGCCCGCTTCTGGGGCGAGGCGATGGACTGGACCGTGCACGAGGTCACCGACGACCACGCGGTCATGCGCTCCGCCACGGCCGTCGGCCCCTACCTGGAGTTCATCCGCACCCCCGGCCCCAAGACCGTGTGGAACCGCGTCCACCTCGACATCTGCCCCTACCCCGGCGACGACCCGGCGGCAGAGGAATCCCGCCTGCGCACCCTGGGCGCCACCGACCCGGGCATCGATCAGTCCGACCTCCACTGGACGGTCCTCGTCGATCCCGAAGGCAACGAGTTCTGCCTCCTCAGCCCCCGCTGATCTCGCGGTGGCCGGGTCGGCCTCGTTCTGGTCGCCGGTCCGGCTCTCCTTGGTGCGGGCAAGGAGCGCTTCGTCGGCCCGCTACCGAGAGACGGTCGAACGCGCGAACGACGTGCTCGACGGGTGCGCCGATCTCGAGGCACCGGTTCCTCGACCGCGGTCGGAACGCCTCGCGCCCAGCATCCGCTGGGCGCTCACCCACATGATCGAGGAGACCGGCCGTCACGCGGGCCACGCCGACATCCTCCGCGAACTGATCGACGGCGCGACCGGGCGCTGACGCCACCATCTCGGGGTCGGCGTGCGGCTCGGGGACTCAACCGGCTGTGGCGGCCGCCGGGCCCGGCAGCGGTGGCGCCGCTCTCAGCGCGGCATCGTCACGCCGCGCGATGGGGGACGCCTCGGACCTCGGGACCGGCACGCCGGGCTTCCGCCTGTCGGGCGCGGCGCTCGGCCGCCGCGCTGCGGGCTGCGGTCAAGCGGGCGCGAACCTGGGCGGCACCGCTGCGGGCGGCTGCCGGATCGACGGCCCGGCCCGCGTACTGGGCCAGCACTTCATGCACCGGCGGAGGGTACGGCGGATCCCGATGGGCCAGTACCGGCGAGGGGCCGTTCCCGGCGGCGGCGAGCACGAGTGATGTGTGACAGCTCGGGCATTTCACTGCGGACCGGTCGTCCTTGCACATGCTGCCGATGATTCCTTGCACCACCGACAAAACCGGTACCCTGCCGCGGCTGGACGCCGATGGTCAGGGCGATTTCCAGGAATGGGCGCCTTGGACGCCGACCGTGGAAATCAACGGCACGGCCGTCCCCGATGATTCGCTCAGTTCCGGCTTCCCGGTGATGAGCCTTCCCAGGGCCGGATGAAGGGTCGCGGCATCCGCGTCGAATCCGTCGAGTCGTCATCCTCCCCGACGGCGCGGACATCGGCGTCCATGCGGCGGCGGTAGGCCGGTAGTTCTGGCCGGTACGGGTGGAGCGGCCGTGTACGGATCCCGCCGCCCGGCGTCATCGGCGCCCCAGCCGGCCCACCTTCTGTGACTCACGTCACGCCTCGGACCCGGGCGGCGACGACGGATTCCCTTCCGGCGGCTGGTCTAGATATCGACTCGACTCGTTCACCACCCTCGGAGCGTCTGATGTCCGATTCCTTCCAGATGGCCGTCGTGACCGGTGCCGGCCGTGGCTTCGGGCGTGCGATCGCCGCCGCGCTCGTCACCGCGGGCACTCCCGTCATCGGCATCGCCCGTGACCGACGGGAACTGGACGCCGTACGCGAGGGACTCGGTGCGGGCTTCACTCCCGTCGTCGCCGACGCCACCGACGAGGCGCTCGCCCGGGAAGTGATCCGCGATCACCGTCCCGACCTCCTCGTCCTCAACGCGGGCGTCAAGCCGCACCTGGCCCCCCTGCACGAGCACACCTGGGAGACCTTCAGTCGTAACTGGCACGCCGACACCCGGCACGCGTTCGCCTGGACCCGTGCGGCGCTGCGCGGGCCGTTGGCGCCGGGCAGCGCGGTCGTCACGATGTCCAGCGGCGCGGTCGTGGCAGGCTCCCCGCTCAGCGGCGGGTATGCCGGCGCCAAGGCGGCCGTGCGTCACATCAGTGATTACGCGCGCGAAGAGTCCACCAGGTCCGGGCTGGGAGTCCGCTTCGTCGCGTTGCTTCCACAGCTCACGCCGACCACCGGCCTCGGCGCGGAGGCGGTCGCGGATTACGCCGTGCGCCAGGGCGTCGACCAGGCCGCATTCACCCGTGGCCTGCAGCCGGTTCTCACCCCGGAGCAGGTCGCCGTGGCCGTCGTGGACCTTGCCGGCGATGCCGCCGCGGGTCCGGCTTACCTGATCACCGGTGCCGGGCTGCGCCCCGTCGGCTGAGCCGGCCGCCGACAGTGGACCACACCACGACCCGGGAAGAACCTGCGATGTCGTCGGATACCGAATTCACCACCCTGACCGCGACCTTCCGGCCCGAGCTGCTCGCGCACTGCTACCGGATCCTGGGCTCGATCCACGATGCCGAGGACCTCGTGCAGGAGACCTATCTGCGCGCGTGGCGCGGTTTCGGCCGATTCGAGGGTCGCTCGTCCATACGGCGGTGGCTCTACAAGATCGCGACCATGGCCTGCCTGACGGCCCTCGAGAGGCGCGCCCGCCGCCCGCTCCCGTCAGGACTGGGCCCGCCATCGGACGACCACAGGGTGGCCCTGGCCCGGAGTGAGCCGTCGGTGCCGTGGCTTCAGCCGGCGCCGGACACGTTGCTCGGTATCGCCGACCCGGCGGTGATCGTGGCCGGCAGGGCCGGCGTACGGCTCGCCTTCATCGCCGCGCTCCAGCTCCTCCCCGCTCGGCAGCGCGCCGTGCTGACATTGCGCGACGTGCTGGCGTTCCGTACGGACGAGGTCGCCGAGATGCTCGACACGACGAGCGCCGCCGTCGACAGCGCGCTCCGCCGGGCCCGGGCTCGTCTCGCCCAGGCCGGACCGGTCCAGGACGATCTCGCCGAGCCCGACGAGGACACCCGACGCGGCCTCCTCGACGCCTATGTCGACGCCTTCACCCGAGCGGATCCGGATGCGCTGGTGAAACTGTTGCGTGCCGACGTCGAGTTGGAGATGCCGCCGATCCCGACCTGGTTCACCGGTCGACCGGCGGTGGTCGGCTTCCTCAGGGGCCGGGTCCTGCGCAGCGGGCTGTGGCGGATGGTCCCCACCCATGCCAACGGCCAGCTCGCCGTCATCATCCACGAACGCACGGACGACGGCCGATATCAGCCGTACGGCATTCAGGTCCTGACCCTGATCGGGGCACAGGTCAGCCGCATCACCGCATTCATCGACCCGAACCTCGTACCGACCTTCGAGGTCACACGCGAGCTCACGACCTGAAGCGGGCGCCCACGCGGGTGTAGGCCGGGAGCCTTCCGCGTAAGGCTGGTGCGCGCGTTCGATCCAGAAGAAAGGGCATCGTCATCATGGTCGTCATCGCTGGCAAGGCAGTTCTCATCACCGGAGGCAACCGCGGTATCGGACGGGCGCTGGTCGAAGAGGCCCTCAGAAGAGACGCGAGCCGGGTGTACCTCGGTACGCGCGCTCCGGTGGAACATCCGGACGGGCGCGTCACGCCGCTGGCTCTCGGCGTGACGGACAGGGAACAGATTCGGCGGGCAGTGGACGCGGTCGAGTCCCTCGACGTCCTCATCAACAACGCCGGCATCGCGCTTTACGACGACCTGAGCGACCGTCGCGTGATCGAACAGCACCTCGCCGTCAACCTCTTCGGCACCTACGACGTGACTCAGGCGTTCTTGCCCTTGCTGATCCGTTCCGGAGGGGCGGTCGTGAACAACCTGTCGGTGAACGCCTTCGCCCCCTTCCCGGTCATTCCGGCGTACTCGGCTTCCAAAGCGGCCCTGTTCAACCTGACACAGTCGCTACGCGCACTTCTGACCGAGCACGGCGTTAGTGTTCACGCCGTCCTCACCGGCCCCGTCGACACTGACATGAGCCGGGACGCCGACTCCCGAGGGTCTGTCCAGTTAACGGTGTAACTCGATCTTGCGGGGTCTAGTTGCGGGCGGCGGCCAGGCGGCCTTCGAAGGTGATCTCGAAGGCGTTCAGGGCTGCTTTCCAGCGGGTGATCCAGCGTT
>NZ_JAMXMV010000020.1 GCF_024055715.1 Actinoallomurus soli | reverse complement strand
CGGCCGGTGTGACCGGCCGGCGCCCCGCCGCCGGCGTCAGGACTTGTTCGCGAGGCGGCTGCGCACGTCGTCCATGTCGAGGGCGCGGACCTGCTCGATCAGGCTCTCCAGCGACTCGGCGGGAAGCGCGCCGGGCTGAGCGAACACGATGACCCCGTCGCGGATCGCCATGATCGTCGGGATCGACGTGATGTCGAAGCGTGCGGCCAGGTCCTGCTCGGCCTCGGTGTCGACCTTGCCGAAGACGACGTCCTCGTGCTTGACCGAGGCCTCTTCGTAGATCGGCGCGAACATCCGGCACGGCCCGCACCAGCTCGCCCAGAAGTCGACCAGCACGATGCCGTCGCCGCTCGCCGTCTTGTCGAAGTTCTCGGCCGTCAGTGTCGTCGTGGCCATTGAAGCTCCTCGTCATCGAATGCCGGCGACCCGTCGGGCCGCCACGCACTCGACAACGTCGCAGTGGGGGCGGTGATTCCATCGCCCCCGCGATCCGGCCGGTGGGCCGGCATCACGTGGAACCGGGGTTCTCGGTGGTGTGACCGCCCGGTCGGCCACACCACCGAGAATCCGGGCATTCCCGCTCCTACTTCGAGGATGCGGTTCCGGATCCGGTCAGCAGCAGGTGAGGTCACCCGGTGACGGTACGGACAGGGCGACGGTCATTGAGGCACTCGACCGGGCCGTCGCGGCGGACGCCGACGTGACGGAACCGGCGGTACCGCTCACGATCAGTGACGCGATAGTCGAAACGAAGACCAGTGCTATGGCCCTGCGCAGACGTGACATTCTTTCTTATCCTTTCCTGTGGCAGTGTCATTTTCTTCTAGAGGCGGGCGAGATGCCAGAGCAAGAATCACTCGGTGAACGGATTCGGACTTTGCGGCTGCGCAAGAACCTCTCTCAGGCACAGCTCGCCTGGCCGGAACTCTCCGACAGCTACGTCTCACTCATCGAAAGCGGCAAGCGCACGCCGGCGCCGAGCATGATCGCGTTGCTGGCCCGCAAGCTCGACTGCTCCGAGTCATATCTGCTGACCGGAGTCAGCGAGGAGGCGATCGCGGGCCTCCGGGAGACGCTGCGTTACGCGCACATCGCTCTGGAGAACGGCGCGGCCGATGAGGCACGGATCCGTTTCGCCGAGGTTCTGGCCCATCCGGCCGTGACCGATATTCCGGGGCTCGCTCACGAAGCGTGTTGGGGGCACGCCCTCGCGCTCGAGGCGACCGGCGCGCTGAAGGAGGCGATCGGGGAGCTGGAGCGCGCGGCGGGGATGATCTCGCCCACCACCGAGCCCGACCAGTGGGCCCGGGTCCACACCGCGCTGATCCGCTGCCACCGGCAGCTCGGCGACCTGACCACCAGCATCCAGGTCGGCGAGGAGGCCCTGGACGAGCTCACCGTCATGGGCGGTCAGTGGAGCGACGCGATGGTGATGCTCGGCTCCACGATCCTCGCCGCGTACATCCACCGCGGTGACCTCGCGTACGCGCGCCAGTTCGCCGACATGCTGACCACGCGGGCGGAGGCCATCGGGACGCCCAAGGCACGGATGGCCGCCTACTGGAACGCCGCCTGGGCGGCGGAGCTCAGCGGTGACGCCCCCGGCGCGCTCAAGCTGGCCGAGCGCGCCATCGCGCTCCTCGGCGAGGAGGACGACGCCCGCAACCTGAGCCGGCTGCGGGCGGCCTACGGTCACTTCCTGCTCTGCGCGAGGCCGGACCGCGCCGAGGAGGCGCTCGACGTGCTCCGCCACGCCCAGCGCGAGATGGAGTCCACCGCCACCAGCACCGTCGACCTCGCGTCCTGCCTGCTGCACCAGGCGCGCGCCGAGATCGTGCTCGGCAACCCGGTGGAGGCGGCGAGCCTGGCCCGGCAGGCCGCCGGGCTGCTCGGGGACACCGCCGGCCAGGTCATCGCCGAGGCGTACACCGTGCTGTCCGACGCGCAGGCGCGCCTCGGACAGCGGGAGGAGGCGGTGGCCGCCCTGTTCCAGGCGGTGGACTACCTGGAGAAGATGGAGGCGCACCGGCCCGCGGCACGCGCCTGGTTCGACCTGGCGGAGCTGCTGGGCGCGGCGGGGCAGGCCGACGGGCAGAAGGTGGCCTTCCAGCGTGCCCTCGCCTGCATGGGACTGTGACCGCGAAACGCTTGCCGGGCGTCGACCGATGAGATTCTGACCGGAACCGATCAGCGCTGCGGCGCGTCTGTGTTCTCGTTGAATGAAGGGTTTCTCCGGAGAAGCCGGATGAAGCCTGAAGGTACGACTCTCGGAGGAAGACGTGATGGTTCGGCGGATCCGGCTGGCGACGGCGGCGATCGTGGGACTCGTGCCGGCGTTGCTCGCGCTGTCGGCCTGCGGCCACTCTCACCACCACGTGGTGCACCACCACGTCGTCCACCACGTGGTGGTGCACCACCACCACTGACGCGACCGCGGGGCGGGCCGGGGACTCCCCCGGCCCGCCCCGCGTCGTTCGGCGTCGTCCTCTTGACGTAGGTGCGGAGGCGATTCATCCTCGGAGCTTGTTAGGAAACCTTCCTAACAAGCGTCGGAACGCCGGCACGCCGGTCCGGCGACGCCCGCAGTGTCCCCTTCCGAGGAGCCCGCCATGTCCCACCGAACGGCCCGGACGACCGCCCTCGCGACCGTGGCCGCCGCCCTCTCCCTCCCCTTCATCACCATGACCGGCCCGGCCGGCGGCGCGTCGACCGCCGGCTCGGAACCGGTCCGGGCGGCCGCCGCCCCCACCCGTCCCTTCCCGGCACACGTGACGTACCGGACCGGTGTCCTGCCGTCCGTGGGTCAGTCCGCGCGGGACGCCGCCGTCAAGAAGCAGTACGACTCATGGAAGAGCAAGTACCTGCGCGCCGCCTGCGGTGGGTACCTCGTCTACGCGACCGGAGACGCGCCGAACAAGGGCACCGTCTCCGAGGCGCAGGGCTACGGGATGAACATCGTGCCGCTGATGGCCGGATACGACGCGAACGCCCAGGCGGAGTTCGACGGGCTGTGGCACGTCGTATCGACCCACCGCGACTCCCACGGCATGATGCAGTGGAAGATCGACGGCAGCTCCTGTGAGTACGCCGACTCCGGCACGCCGGACGCCGCGACCGATGGCGACCTGGACGTCGGCTACGGCCTCATCCTCGCCGACCGGCAGTGGGGCGGCTACACCACCGCCGCCAAGGACTGGCTGGCCAAGTTGTACGCCGCGGACGTGGCCCCCGACGGGCATCTCAAGTGCGAGGACGACGGACCGACCACCGACACGCGCCCGTCCGACCACATGCTCGACCACCTGCGCGCCTTTGCCGCGTACGACCCCGCGCATGACTGGAACAAGGTCGTCACCCGTACCGAGGCCGTGATCCAGGAGTTCACCGCGAAGTACTCCCCCACCGCGAACCTGCTGTCGGACTTCGTGGTGGACGCGAACACCACCGGCCCGAAGCCGGCCCCCGCCGACTACCAGGAGAGCCAGCCGGACGACATCGTCGGGTACAACTCCGTGCGCGTGCCGTGGCACATCGGCACCGACGCCCTCCTTTACGGCTCGTCCGTGAGCATCGGCGTCGCGACGAAGGAGTCCGCGAGCTACAAGAGCCATGCCGGCGGCGACCCCGCCAAGATCTACCCGCACACGAAGCTCGACGGCACGCCCACACAGACCGGCGACCAGTCCGAGGCGGCCAACGATCCCGTCGGTGTCGCCGCCATGGCCGCCGGAGACCAGGGCTGGACCGACAAGCTCTGGAACTTCCTGGCCGGCAACCCGTACGGCGACACGTACTACGGTGAAACGATCAAGATGCTCGTCTACATCGTCATGGCCGGTGACTACTGGTCGCCCGCGAGCTGAGGCGGCGTGAAGCGGACCGCGGCCGGTGACCAGGGTCACCGGCCGCGGTCGTCGCCCCTACCGCTCCGGTCGGCACGCCGCCGACCGGCTGCCGCCTACTTGAGCGCGCGGATCGCCGTGGCGGCGCCCGGGGCCTTCAGATCGACGAACGCCGGCGTGACGTCGAGCGGCACGCTGTAGCCGCGCAGGGTCACCGGGCCGTGGATCACGGTGCCGCGGTTGACGTCGAACCAGGTCCCCGTCGGCAGGAACACGTCACGGGTGACGCCGCTGCTCAGCTTCGGCGCGGCGAGAACCGCCGGGCCGAGCATCCACTCGTCGTTCACCGTGTACGCCCTCGCGTCCTTCGGGAAGTCGAAGAACAGCGGCCGCATGATCGGGTCGCCGGTCGCGACACTGTGCCGCACCTGGTCCCAGATGTAGGGCGCGAGCCTGCCGTGCGCCTGCACGGCGTCGCGGTACCGGTCGATCGTCTCCTGGTCGTAGGAGACCGGCTTGCCGGTCGTCGTGTCGTTGGTTCCGGCGGGGGACGTCGAGGAGTACATCAACGGCATCAGCGAGGCCGCCTGGGCCCACCGGATGAGGACCTCCTTGGTCGGGGCGGGCTGGCCGAGCGAGCCGCCGACCATGTCGGTCTCGACGAACGGATAGCCGATCGTGGAGATCGCGAGGTTCTGCGCCACGGAGGCCGCGAGGGAGTCCCAGCCGGTCCCCTTGTCGACCTGGCGGATGACGAAGCCGGTCTGCTGCGATCCGCTCCAGTGCACGCGGATGCCGGCGCCCTGCAGATCGAACTGGTCGGCGAGCTGCGCGCCGAGCCGCTGGTAGTCGGCGCGCCGGTAGCCGTCATCGGGGGCGCAGGTGTCGTCGAAGAAGCGGGTGTCGAACTTGAAGCCGTCCACCCGGTAGGTGCTCATCAGCTTCTTCAGGTTCGCGACGTACCAGGCCTTGGCGTCGGGGTTGGCCAGGTCGACGATGCCCGCGGTGCCGTTCCACCAGCTCACCGTGCAGGGCTTGGCGGGATCGGCCTTGTCCTTCAGCAGGTAGCCGTGGTCGGCGGCGTACCGGTAGTTGGTGGAGTCCAGGTTGATCCACAGGGTGACCCAGATACCGAAGTCGTAGCCCATCGCGTGGATCCGGTCCGACATCGCACGGGCGTCGGGGAAGGTCCTGGTGTCGAAGGTCAGGTTGCCGTAGTTGGACTCCCACCGGTCGTCGAGCTGGATCGTGTGCCCGGGGATGCCGTCGTCGTGCAGCTTCTGCGCGTAGTCGAGGAGCTTGGCCTGGTCGACGTTCGTGTAGAACTGTGCCCAGGAGTTCCACAGCGGCTCGGCGAACTGCGTGTACGTGGCGTCGCTCTTGGCGGGCTTGCCCACGACGCCGGTGTGGTCGCGGTAGACCTGGAAGGGGTCCGCCTCCACGAAGACGGTGGCGTTGTAGGTGCCGCCGGAGTCGACGGTGAAGCGGCCGAGGCCGTCCTTTCCGTCGTTGATGGCGACGTCCATGACCTCGTCGGTGTCGACGAGCAGCCCGGTGGCGCTGGAGGTGTACCAGAACGGGTCGACCACCTCGTACGACGCCGGCCCGAAGGCGTCGTCGTGCACGTCGCCGGCGTCCAGTGGCCACGGCTGGTCGGTGTACGGACCGCCGCCCGGGGTCGCCGTCTCGCCGTGGCCGTACCAGTGACCCGCGGACTTCAGGTCGAAGGCGAGGCCCAGCCGGTCGGCGGCGCCGCCCTTGACGCTCCAGGACAGGGCGTAACGGTCGGGCTTCGGCGTGATCAGCGCCTCGGCGGTGACGCCGTCCCGCGTGGTGGCGGTGTCGAGGCGCAGCACGCCGTTCTTCCAGGACCAGCCGGTGACCCTGGTGGCCCGCTGCCAGGTCCCGCCGTCGCGGAAGCGCAGGCCGCCGACCGTGCCGCCCGCGGTGGCCAGGACCGTGCGCCCGCCCCGCGTGGTCGTGATGGTCAGGGATTCGGTGGCGACCTTGACGGAGTACCCCGGCGCTCCGGCCGATGGGGGCACTCTGAGGGTCACCGAGCGGGCATCGTGGGTCACCCGCGGGCCGGCGGCGGCCTTCGTGCCGGCGTCCGCGGCGGGCACCGCGGCGAGGGAGCCCAGCGTCAGCGTTGCGAGAGAGACGGCGATCGCGACCGGTCGGTCACGCCATGACAGCACCCGGTACCTCCCGAGAGGGGTCTGCGGGCTGGTGCCCCCATTCCGGCCCATGCCTGATCATGATCGATCGTGCTCAGTTTTGGCCTCAAACGCGCACATGTCAACGTTTCGCGTGGTTGTTCCTGCTCACGCGTACGCGGCTCCGCCTCTCCGGCGGGTCAGGCCGACTCGGGCAACATGTCGAGATGACGCAGGATGACGCCCTCTCTCAGCGCCCACGGGCAGACCATGACCTCGGACAGCTCGAACAGGTCCATCGCGGCGTCCGCGACGATCGCCCCGGCGACGAGCTGCGGCGCCCGGCCCGGCGACACCCCCGGCAACTCGGCGCGCTCGTCCGCGCTCATCCCGGCCAGCCGTTCGGTCCACTCGATGAGGTCCGCGTGACTGAGCACCCGCTGGACCAGCGGGCCCTGCCCGGTCGGAGCGGCTCCGGCGATCCGGGCGAGCTGCTTGAACGTCTTGGAGGTCGCCACGGCGTGATCCGGCGTGCCGCGCCGTGTCACCCCGGAGACCTCGCGGGCGATCGCCGCCCGGACGTACTTGCGGAGCGCGCGCACCTCCTCGGGCGGCGGCGGATCGGCGGTGAACCAGTCACGGGTCAGCCTCCCCGCTCCCAGCGGCACGGACGCCGCGAAGTCCGGGTCCTCGTCGGCGCCCGCGGCGATCTCGAGGGAACCGCCGCCGATGTCGAGGAGCAGCAGGCGACCCGCCGACCAGCCGAACCACCGGCGCGCGGCCAGGAAGGTCAGCCGCGCCTCCTCCTCGCCGGGGAGCACCCGAAGGTCCACACCGCTCTCGGCGCGCACCTTCGCGAGGACGTCCTCACCGTTGGCCGCCTCGCGGACCGCCGAGGTGGCGAACCCGATGAGCCGTTCCACCCCCTTGTCCTCGGCGATGCGCACGGCGTCCGCGACGAAGCTCTCCAGCAGCGCCGCCCCCTCCTCGGACAGCCGGTCGTCCTCCAGGTGGGCGGCCAGCCGCATCTCCTCCTTGTGGGAGAAGGCGGGCAGCGGCGCCGCGCCGTGGTGTGCGTCGACCACCAGCAGGTGAACGGTGTTCGATCCGACATCCAGGACACCGAGTCTCATGGCCGCACGTTACCGGCCCTTTGCCCCGGTCCGCCCGGCGGCGTCCGGCCGTACCCGGCCGCAGGCCGAGTGCGGCCGGGCCGTCACCCGAGGAACGGCCCGGAGCGACGGTCCGGAGCGATGGTCCGCAAGAGACGGTCCGGAGCGATGGCCCGGATCAGCGGCCGATGCCCCGCAGTACGGCGGCGACCACGGCATCGATCTCCTCCGGGGGAACGGAAGCGGTGTCCGGTGTCCCGGAGCGGCGCAGCAACGAGGACAGGATCGCCTCGTGACAGACGCCGACCATCATCCGGGCCGCCGGCTCCACCGGCGCGTCCGGTGCGAGCCGCCCCAGGTCCCGCTCGGCCCGCAGGTAGCCGATCAGCCGATCGCGCCAGTCGTCCCCCGGCCGCGCCAGGTCGGCGAACCTGGCGAGGACCTCGGGCCGGCCGAGCAACCCGGCGAACGCCGGGAGGATCGCCCGATGCAGGTCCAGGCCGTGGGCGAGGTAGGCGCGCAGGTTGCCCTCGACCGTCCCGCCGCCCGGCTCGGGGAGCGCGCCGAGGCCGCTCTCGACGGCCCGTACCCGCGCCTGCAGAGCGTGGGCCAGCAACTCCTCCTTGTCGGCGAAGTGGTTGTAGAGCACTCCGTCGGCGACCCCGGCCGCGCGGGCGATCGCGCGCACGGTGAGCCCGGCCGTGCCGCGTTCGGAGATCAGGCGTTCGGCGGTGGCGATCAGGTGGGCGCGCAGGCTCTGCTCTCCGCCGCCGTCGCGGAGCGCCGCCGCTCTTCTCGGTGCCATCGGCACGCATCGTAGTGAGCCGCGCCGCGCGACGGCCCCTCAGGCGGGACGGGCCCCCTTCGCGGCGCGCCGGCCTCAGGCCGGGCGACGAGCGGTCACGAGCCAGGCCGTGCCGCGGAGCCGGACGCCCTCGGGCCGGGCGAAGGGCCGGAGCGCGGCCGTGAGCGCGTCACTCGCCCGGGTGGCCGCCTCCGGGCTCACCTGGCGCAGCTGGTACCTCACCGGCCCCCAGTCGCGGATGAACCCGGCGGCGTCGGCGAGGTCCCGGCCCCAGGTCTGGTCCGCCTCGACGAGCGTGCACTCGACCTCACCGAATCCGGCTTCGGCCAGCACCTGCCGTACGCGTGCGGGGTCCGCGAACGACGTCGGCCCGGTGCCGTCGGGCCCGGTGGGCCGCGGCAGGTGGGCGGCCATCACCCCGAAGACGGCGCCCAGGTCGGTGCCCTCGAGCCCGGTCATGCACACGAAGGCCAGGCGCCCGCCCGGCAGGAGCGCGCGGCCGATGTTGGTGAACGCGGCGAGCGGATCGGCGAAGAACATCACTCCGAACCGGCTGATCGCCGCGTCGAAGCCGCCCGCGGGGAAGGCGTGGACCTGGGCGTCCGCCTGCTCGAAGGTCATGTTGGCCAGGCCCTCCTCGGCGGCCCGGGAGCGCGCTCTGGCGAGCATGGGCGCGGACAGGTCGATCCCGTGGACCCGGCCGGACCGGGCCGTACGGGCGGCGAGTCGCGTCAGCTGCCCGTTGCCGCAGCCGATGTCCACCACCCGGTCCCGCTCCCCGATCGCGGCCGCGTCCAGCACGAACCGGTTGAAGCCGCTGTTCACGGCGTCGTACCGGTCGGCGTGACCGGCCCAGTGCTCCCCCTCGTATCCGTTCCACGCCTCGGCCTGCCCGGCGTTGACGATCTGCGACATCACGGCTCCTCGCCTCGGGTCATGAACACACGTTCATGAACATGCGTTCATAGTGGTCCGATCGGCGGCGGCCGTCAAGCACTCAAGGGGCCGACATCGCGGCGAACCGGAGGAACCGGCAGGATGGGGATCACGCCCATCGGACGGCAGCGAGGGAGACCCGTGAACGACAGGTCCACCAGCCCCGAACCGGCGCCGACGCCGGAGATCGACACGAGCGTCCCCCACTCCGCCCGCGTCTGGAACTACTGGCTGGGCGGCAAGGACAACTATCCGGTCGACCGCGCGGCCGGCGACCAGTACCGGGAGATCTTCCCCGGCATCGTCGACACCGCCCGCGCCGCCCGCCATTTCCTCGCCCGCGCCGTACGGCACCTGGCCGGCGAGGAGGGCATCCGGCAGTTCCTCGACGTGGGCACCGGCCTGCCGACGGTCGACAACACCCATGAGGTGGCGCAGCGCGTCGCGCCCGGCTGCCGGATCGTCTACGTCGACAACGAGCCGCTGGTCCTCGCGCACGCCCGCGCGCTCCTGACGAGCTCCGCCGAGGGCAGGACCGACTACATCGACGCCGACATGCGCGAGCCCGAGAAGATCGCCCAGGCGGCGGCCGACACGCTCGACCTGACCCGCCCCGTCGCGTTGATCTTCATGGGCGTGCTGGGCCACCTCGAGGACTACACGGAGGCCCGGTCGATCGTCCGGCGGCTGATGGAGGCGCTCCCCTCCGGCAGCTTCCTCGCGCTCGCCGACAGCGTCGACGTCGGAGCGGCCCACCGGGAGGCGAGCCGACGCTACAAGGACAGCGGTGCGATCCCCTACCACCTGCGGACGCCGGAACAGATCACCGGTTTCTTCGCGGGCCTGGAGCCGGTCGAGCCGGGCATCGTGCCGATTCAGCGGTGGCGCCCCGAACCGGACCCGTTCGGCCCGCCCAGGGAGGTCGCGACCCTCGGCGGCGTCGCCCGCAAGCCCTGAGCCGCCGAGGTCCGGTCAGGCGGGCCGCTCGCCGGAGACCTCCGTGAGGACGTTCCGCGCCTGGCGGACGACGGCGAGATCGACGAAACCACCGTCGGGGAGGGCCACGGCCCCGGTCCCCGTCGCGTCCCCCTCCTCGTAGGCCGCGACGATCCGGCGGGCGGCGGCGACCTCCTCGGCGGTCGGCCGGTACACCTCGGCGATCACCGGCAGCTGGGCGGGGTGGATCGCCGCCCGCCCCCGGAATCCGAGGGCGCGGCCGAGCCGGCAGGACGCGGCCAGCCCGTCCAGGTCGCGGATGTCGGGATGGACCGACTGGACCGGAGCGGGCAGACCGGCGGCCCGCGCCGCCACGACGATCCGTGACCGCGCCCAGGCCAGCCCGGTCTCATCGGCCACGCCGAGGTCCGCCTTGAGGTCGGCCTCGCCGAGCCCGATGGAGGCCACCGCCGGGTGGGCGGTCGCCAGGTCGTGCGCCCGCTCGACGCCCAGCGCGGACTCCAGGAGCAGGTGCAGGCCGGCGCCCGGGACGAGATCCGCGATCCGCCGTACCCGGTCCACGGACTCGATCTTCGGCAGGCGGACGCCGTCCGTCGCGGGGAGCAGTCCGGCCAGGGCCGCCAGGTCGGCGCGGCCCCAGCCGGATCGCACGTCGTTGACTCGGACCTGGACCGGGCGCGTCGGCTCCGCCAGCACGGCGGCGACGTGCTCTCGTGCCCGGTCCTTGTGCGCCGGGGCCACGGCGTCCTCCAGGTCGAGGATCACCACGTCCGCGTCGGTGGCGAGCGCCTTGGCCACGCGGTCGGGCCGGTCGGCGGGGACGTACAGCAGCGTCGTCATTCGCGGATCCCCTCACGGGCGCCCGGCACGTCCGCCGGGGACGGGAGGCACGCCGGCACGCTCAGATCACCCCGCGGGCGCGGAGCGCGTCGATCTCGTCGGCGGTCAGGCCGGCCGCACCGAGGACGCGGTCGGTGTCGGCACCGTGCGCGCGCCCGGTCCAGCGCAGCGTGCCGGGCGTCGCCGACAGCCGGAACAGGACGTTCTGCATGCGCAGCGGCCCGAAGTCCGGGTCGTCGACGGTCGTGATCGCATCCAGCGCGGCGAGTTGCGGATCGGCCATGAGGTCGCGCACGTCGTAGATCGGCGCGACCGCCGCCTCGGCCTTCTCGAACTCGGCGAGCACCTGCTCCCGGGTGCGCTCGCCCACCCACGCGGCGACCGCCGCGTCAAGCTCGTCGGCGTGCGCGGCCCGGCCGGCGCCCGTCGCGAACCATGGCTCGTCGACGTACTCCGGCCGTCCGACCAGGCGCATCACCCGCTCGGCGATGTTCTGCGCCGAGGTGGAGACCGCCACCCAGGAGCCGTCCGCGCAGCGGTAGGTGTTGCGCGGCGCATTGTTGACCGAGCGGTTCCCGGTACGCGGCGGAACGAGCCCGAGCTGGTCGTACGCGGTCGGCTGGCCGCCGAGCACGGTGAGGATCGGCTCGAGGATCGACAGGTCGACGACCTGCCCCCGGCCCGTCAGGTCGCGGGCCCGCAGCGCCGTCATCACCGCGTACGCCGTGGCGAGCGCGGCGATGCCATCGGCGAGCCCGAACGGCGGCAGCGTCGGCGGCCCGTCCGGTTCCCCGGTCATCGCCGCGAACCCGCTCATCGCCTCGGCGAGCGTGCCGAACCCGGGGCGCCGCGCGTACGGGCCGAACTGCCCGAAGCCGGTGACCCGGGCGAGCACGAGGCCGGGGTTGGCCTCCTGGAGCCGCTCGTAGGACAGGTTCCAGCGTTCGAGGGTGCCGGGGCGGAAGTTCTCGATGATGACGTCGGCGTCGCGGGCCAGGCGGAGCAGGACGTCCTGTCCCTCGGGCTCCGACAGGTTCAGGGTGATCGTCTGCTTGTTCCGGCCGAGCATCTTCCACCACAGGCCGATGCCGTCCTTGGCCGCCCCGTGCCCGCGCGCGGGGTCGGGCCGGCGGGGATGCTCGACCTTGACGACCTCGGCGCCGAAGTCGCCGAGGAACATCGCGGCCATCGGCCCGGCGAACAGCGTCGCCAGGTCCAGGACGCGGACGCCGTCCAGCGGGCGGGTCATCGCCGGCCCCTCTCGTTCTGTCATCGCCGCTCCGCGAGGGCGGCGGTCCGGGCGGCCAGGTCGGTGAGGCGCACGCCGTCGAATCCGGTCAGGCTGCTGGCGACGCGGTCGCGCAGCGGCCGGGTCCACCGCTCGGGCAGGCGACCGGCGCCCAGCAGGGCTCCGGCGACCGATCCGACCGTCGCGCCGTCGGAGTCGGTGTCCCAGCCGCCCGCCACCGCGGCCGCGATCGACCGGGTGAAGTCGCCGGCGCCGTGGACCAGGGCGGCGGCGACGAGCGCGGCGTTGTTGACGGAGTGGACCCAGTGCAGGTCGCCGTGGCGTTCGTACAGCCCGTCGATGACCCGTTCGACGTCGGTCTCCGCGCGGGCCGACGCGACGGCCCGGCGTACGGCCCGTGCCAGGCGGGACTCCGGCGGCACCACCGCCAGCCCCGCCTCGACGATCTCGTCCACCGTGCGGGCGGTCAGGGCGGCGGCGCACATCGCCGCGGCGAACATCGCGCCGTAGACGCCGTTGGCCGTGTGGCTGAGCCGGGCGTCCCGGTGCGCCATCGACGCGGCTGCGGCCGGATCGCCGGGGTTGACCCAGCCGTACACGTCGGCGCGGATCTGCGCGCCGATCCACTCGCGGAACGGGTTGCGGTACGTCGCCGTGCGCGGCGGCTCGACGCCGAGCAGCAGGTTGCGGTACGCGACCCGCTCGGCGGTGAACACCCGGCCGCCCGGCAGCTCGTCCAGCCATGCCTGCGCGACGTCGTCGGTCGTGAAGTCCCGCCCGTACCGCTCCAGGATCGCCAGGGCGAGCATCGGGAAGTTGAGGTCGTCGTCCTCGGGAGTGCCGTCGAGGTTCTCGGCGAGGCTGGTCGCCGCGCTGCGCCGGTTCCACGGCCAGCGTTCAGCGATCTCGGCGGGAAGACCCTCGGCGGTGAACCAGCCGCGGATCGGCCAGTTGCCGGTCGCCTCGGCGATCTCCCGGATGCCAGCACGGGGGATCTTCTCCACGGGCTTGCCGAGGACGCACCCGGCGGCCCGGCCGAGCCACGCGCCGTGCAGCCGGTCGAAGGCCACGGGGCGGGGCCCGCCCGCCGGCCAGTCAGGGCAGGCGGCGATGATCTCGTCGAGCTCGGTCGGCTCGTCGTACGGTGACGGCATCGCCGCGAGCTCGTCGAGCAGCTGCTCGGCCAGCGTCCGCAGCTGCGGCGACGCCGGCTCCGGCGAGGCCCCCGCGCGCGGCGGCGCGTCGTGTCCGCCGGCGGCGTGCCAGCGCGTGGCGACGTCGGCGACGTCGCGGCCGTCCTGCGCGGCCTGGCGGAGCTCGTGCCCGATCAGGTCCTCGGGCTGGATCCAGGTCAGCCGCATCACAGCAGCTCCGCGAACGCCTGCTCGTGCGCGCGCCGCCGGGCCACGTCGGCGGCGTGCACGCGCTCGGCCACCGCCGCGATCGCCAGACCGGGCGCCTCCAGGTCCAGGCGGCTGGCGACCGCGACGTCCTCACGCCAGTCGGCGGGCACGGCCGCCTTCCCGCCCAGCGCCCCGGCGATCGCACCGCCCATGCTGGCGATCGAGTCGGCGTCGCGGCCGTAGTTGATCGCGCCGAGCACGGTCTCGCGGTAGCCGCCGCCCGCGATGAGCAGGAATGCCAGCGCGAGCGGCAGTTCCTCGATGCTGTGGACGCGGCTGGGGCGTCGCGCGCCCAGGCCCTGATCGCGGTAGGTGTCGGCGACGGTGTCGTACGGCCGCATCGCGTCGCGCAGGGCGTCGAAGGAGCCCTCCCAGCGCGCGTGGCCGCGGGCCCGCTCGCAGACCGCCTCGATCGCCGCCCTGGTGCCGTCCTTGGCGAGCCGCACGGCCGCCGAGACGACCGAGTCCGGCGTGGCGCCCGGCCGCATCGCCTCGGCCACGGCCGCGGCGAACACGCCCGCGGCCTCCCGGCCGTAGCTGGACTGGTGGGCCCCGGCGAGGTCGATCGCCTCGGCGTACGCGCCGTCGGGATCGGCGGCGTTGACGACGCCGACCGGCGCCATGTACATCGCCGCGCCGCAGTTGACGATGTTGCCCACGCCCGCCTCACGCGGGTCGACGTGGCCGTAGTGCAGCCGGAGCACGAGCCACTTCTCGGCGAGGAACACCCGCTGCAGCGGCAGCGCCTCCGCCTCCAGCTCGGGGATCCAGCGCTTCTCCCCCATCATCTCCGGCACGAGGTGCTCGGCGGCGGCGTACGCGTCCAGGTGGCCGCCCACCCGCTCGTACACCCGGACCAGGGCGTGCGTCATGAGGGTGTCGTCGGTGACGTGCCCGTCGCCCTTGTGATACGGCGCGATCGGGCGCGCGTTCCGCCAATCGGCGAAGTACGGCGGGACGATGCCGGTGACGGGGCCGTCGTAGCGTTCCCGGATCTGCTCGGGGGTCCAGCCCTCCGTCGCCCCGCCGAGCGCGTCCCCGACCGCCGCGCCCACGAGCGCGCCGACGGCCTTGTCCTGCAACGGAGTCATCCCGTTCCTTCCTGGTGCGCGGTCCCGGACGGTCCGGGACCGCTGAGTCGATCGGCGATGGCGACGAGGTCGGCGCCGGCGAGCTCCGGCAGGCAGCAGCCGGCGAGGTGGCGGGCGCGTTCCCGCCAGGTCTCCGGCAGGGCCGCCCATCCGGTGATCGCACCGGTCAGCGCGCCGGTGAGCGCGGGCGCCGAGTCGGCCAGCGACGCCAGGCAGGCGGCGGCCGGGACGGCCCTGGCCAGGTCGCCGTCGGACGCGCGGGTGAGGGCGAGCGCCACCGGCACCGTCCGCGCCGCCGCGACGCCGTAGCTGTACACGTGGTCCTGGAGGGCCGCGTCCAGGCTCGGGACGAGGGCGAACGCGTCGCCGGGCAGGTCGAGCGCGTCCGTCGCCGCCCCGTGGATCGCGGTGCCCGGAGGCAGTTCCGCCAGGGCGGCGGCGACGGCGTCACCCGCCGGAGCGCCCGCCACCGCGACGGCGGTCGCGGCGGCCATCGCCCCGGCCGCGTGCACGCCGTCCTCGGCGTTGGTGATCACCGCGTCGGCGCGCGCGGCCCGGGACGCGTCCTCCGGCGCGCCCGGATGAGCGGCCCCGAACGCGACCGCCCGCACGGCCGCGGCGTCGTCGAAGAAGTGCGGGTTGTCGTGACCGCTCGCGGGCGGATCGACGCCGCGCGCCAGGTTGTCCAGCGCGGTGCGCACCGAGATCCGGGCCCGTACGTCGTCGCCCAGTGCCTCGAACGCCCCGCGGCGGTCGGTGCCCAGCGTGCGCGCGGTCCAGGCCAGCCACTCGGCGTCGTCGGACGGGCCGACCGCGAGGGCGGCGACCGGCTGGTTCAGCGCGAACGGCACCGGCAGCGTCGTCACCCGGTGCTCCTCGGCGAAGCCGTCGAGTTCCCGGCCGAGCCGGCGGGTCCACGGGGCGAGCAGGCCCCACCTGTGCCGCGCGGCCGGCCAGCCGGCCGCGTCGCCGATCGCCAGCCCGGCGAACGCGCCGCGCACCCGGTCGCGCGGATCCCCCGATGCCATCTGTCTCCTCGCTCGTTCAGCCGTGCGTCTTGCGCGCCCGTGCGAGCGCGTCGGCGACCTCGCGGACGTCCCTGCCCGCCACGGCGGGCAGGCAGGCCCCCCGCACCGGGCCGATCGCCCGCGCCCAGCGCTCCGGAACGCCGCCCTCACCACGGCCTGCGCCCGCGAGCGCCCCGGCGATGGCGGCGGTGGTGTCGGCGTCGCGGCCCAGGCTCACCGCCGTGACCGCGGACTCCTCGACGTCGCCACCGCCGGTCAGGTACGCGGCGAACGCCAGCGCCACCGCCTCCGGGGCCAGGTCGGTCCAGGGGTAGTGCCGCGCGACGACGGCCTCGTGCAGGTCCGCCGCAAGGCGATCCCGGTCCCGGCCCGCGGTGATCCGCACGGCGGCGCGGACGCTGCGGGCGGTCCAGGAGTCCTCCGGGACCGCGCCCAGTCCGGCGGCCACGACGCCGGCGGGCGGCGCGCCGGTCATGGCGGCGGCGACCGCCGCCGCGACGGCACGTCCGCCGAGGATCCCCTCGCCGCTGTGGCTGACCGCGCCGTCGACGGTCACGAGCCGTGCCGCCTCGTCCGGGTCACCTGCCGCGAACACCCCGTACGGTGCGGCGCGCATCGCCAGGCCGTCGGACCAGCCGTGGTCGTGCCGGCGCCCGGTCAGCGGCGGGGTCAGTCCCCGCCGCAGGGCTTGGACCGTTCCCAACTCGGAGAAGCCCGCGCCCTTCATCGGCCCGTCGATCGGCAGGACCTGCTCCCGGTAGGCGGCGACGACGTCCTCGGTCGTGAGCGCCGACCCGTGCGCCGTCAGCAGGGACGCCGCGAAGATCGCGTACTCGGTGTCGTCGGTGCCCGCCGGGCCGCCGTCCGGGCCGGGCTCCAGCTCGGTGAGGCGGCCCCAGCGCCGGGTGATCTCCTCGGGCGTGAGGTTCTCGGCGGGCCGCCCGAGGGCGTCGCCGGCCGCCAGGCCGAGCAGGCACCCACGGGCGCGGTCGCGGAACTCGCTCACTTGTTGTAGCGCTCCAGGACCTTGTCGCCGTCCTGGGTCAGCTTCTGCGCCAGCTGGTCAATCGTGATCTTGTTGGCGAAGTAGGACTGCAGGACCGGCGTCGCCACCTTGCTCTTGAACTCGTCGAAGCCGTTGACCTTGAGGTACGGCGCCAGGATCAGGCTCTTGGCCGAGGCGGTCGCGACGTTCCAGCCGTACTTGTCCGTGGTCAGCGTCGGGTCCTGGGCCGCCGTCTTGCTCGTCGGGATCAGCCAGTCGCCCTTGGCGAGGTCCACCTGGTGCTGCCCGTTCAGGAACCAGGAGATGAACTGCATCGCCTCCTTCGGGTGCTTGCTGTCGGCCGCGACCGAGAGCGTCTGTGAGATCGCGCCCTGCTGGGTCGTCTGGCCCTTCAGCGGCGGGATCGTCACCCACTGGAAGCCGCTCGGCGCCTGCTCGACGACCTGTTGCCGCAGGTAGATCCCGGCGGGCACCATCGCGTACCTGCCGGCGTAGAACCCGGGCAGCGGGTCGGTGGTGCCCATGCCGAGCGTCGAGGGGTCGGCGGTCTTGTCCTTGTAGAGCTGGTCGTGGATCCGCTGCAGGACCTCCTTCTCCTGCGGGCCGACCTTGACCGTCGTCTTGCCGCCGGAGGTCTGGAAGAAGGTGCCGCCGAAGTTCAGCGAGAGGTTGAGCACCTTGTTCACCGGCGACTTGAGCGGCCACGCGATGCCGTACCGCTTGCCGACGGTGAGCTTCTTGCTGATCTGCTGGAACTCGTCCCAGGTCCAGGGGTCGCCGGACGTGGGAATGCGCACCTTTGCGGCGTCCAGCATCTTCTTGTTGGCGAGGATGACCTGCGACTCCTGCAGGAACGGCACCCCGTAGATCCCCTGCCCGCCCTGCCCGTCGAACGTCGCGGTGCCCCAGGCGGCGTCCGGGATGTCGTTCTTGAGCCCGGTCGGAATCAGCTTGGTCAGGTCGGCGAGGTAGCCCTGCCCGGCGAAGCCCGCGAGGGCGGAGGAGTCGTCGTGGATGACGTCCGGCGGGTCGCCGCCCTCGAAGGAGGTCACCAGCTGGTCGTTGACGTTGTCCCAGCTGCCCTGGACGTACTGGACCTGGATCTTCGGATTGGCCTTGTTCCACTCCGTGACGAGCCGCTTGTTGGCGGCCAGGGAGTCCTTCTGCCAGGCCAGGCTCAGGAATTTCAGTGTGACCGGCTTGCCGGAGTCGTTGCCGCCCCCGGAACACCCGGCGGTCAGGCCGAGCACGGTGGCGGCGGCGACCGCGAGCGCGGAGCGAAGACCGCGACGCATGGGGTACCTCCTACTAACCCTTGACGGCGCCGGCGGTGAGGCCCGAGCGGAGCCGGCGTTGGATGATGGCGAAGAAGACGAGACTGGGGACGGTGGCCAGCAGGGACGCGGCGGCCAGCGGGCCGAGCCGGGCGGCCTGCTCCGCGCCGGTGAACTTCACCAGCGTCAGCGGCAGGGTCGCCTTGTCCGGGTCCTTGAGGATCACCAGGGCGAAGAAGAACTCGTTCCAGGAGGAGATGAAGGAGAACAGCAGGGCGGCGACGACCCCGGGGGCGAGCAGCGGCGCGACGACGTTGACCAGGGTCCTGATCCGCCCGGCGCCGTCGACGGCGGCGGCCTCCTCCAGTTCGCGGGGCACGCCGCGGACGTACCCCTGCAGCATCCACAGTGCGAACGGCAGGACGAAGGTGACGTGCACGAGGACCAGCCCCGGCAGCGTGTTCACCAGGTCGAGCCGGCGCAGGATGATGAAGAGCGGGATGATGATCAGCACGACCGGAAAGACCTGGCTGACCAGCACCCAGCCGATCGCGATCCGGTTCAGCACCGATCGCCGCCGCGCCAGCGCGTACGCCGCCGGGAGCGCGATCGCGACGGTGAGCACCGCCACGGAGACCGCGACGATCAGGCTGCGGAGGGCGCTGCCGGTCAGGTCCTGCGCGGCGAAGGCGTCGCTGAAGTTGCGCAGCGTCGGGTGGTGCGGGATCCAGCGCGGATGCAGGGTCGCCATCTCGCGCGGCGTCTTGAACGCCGTCGACAGCAGCCACAGCAGCGGAAAGACCAGGAAGACGAGGTAGCCGAGCAGCCCGGCGTACTTCAGCGTGGTTTTCACCGGCTCTCCTTCATCTGACGCCAGAGGTAGAAGCCGAGGACCACGAGGACGACGATGGTGATCGCGACGCCGAGCGCCGCCGCGTACCCGAAGAACCCGTAGCGGAACGCCTCCTCGTAGGCGAAGAGCATCGGCAGGCGGGTACGGCCGCCGGGACCGCCCTGGGTCAGCGCGTAGACCATCGCGAACTGGTTGATGTTCCACACGAAGTCCAGCGCGGTGATCGTGACGATCACCGGCCGCAGCTGCGGCAGTGTCACGTTCCAGAAGCGGCGCCAGACGCTCGCGCCGTCGACGGCGGCCGCCTCGTGCAGCTCCTTCGGCACGCCCTGCAGCCCGGCGAGCAGCACCACGGTGGTCTGCGGCATCCCGGTCCAGACGCCGACGACGATGATCGCCGGGAGTGCGGTGCCGAAGTCGTTGAGCCAGTCGACGTTGTGGTCGAGCAGGTGCACGTCCTGCAGGACGGCGTTGAGGACGCCGGCGTTGGGGTGGTAGACCAGCCGCCACATCAGCCCGATCACGATGGGCGGCATCGCCCACGGCGCCATCGCCAGCACCCGGGCGAGCGTGCGGAGACGGAGGTTCTGGTTCAGCAGCAGCGCCAGCCCGAGCGCGGCCAGGAACTGCAGCACGGTGACGCTGACCGCCCAGATCAGGCCGATCTTGAACGACGACCAGAAGTCGGTGTCCGCGAGGACGTCGCCGAAGTTCTTCAGCCCGACAAAGGAGATGACGGCGTTCCGGCCGCCGCGCGCGTCCGTGAACGACAGGTAGATGCCGTACAGCAGCGGCCCGACGCTGAACAGCAGCACCGGCACGAGCGCCGGCAGCAGCAGGATCAGCGTCCCGCGGTCGCCTCGGGCGCGCGGCCTCGGGCTCGGGTCGGCCGGGCGCCCGGCCCGTGGCGGGCGGGCCGCGGTCGGTGCGGCGGTCACGTGGCTCACGGAGCCCCCTCCGTCGAGGCGCGGACGGCGAGCGTGGGCTCGACCGTGACGATCCGGGGCGCGGCGGCGCCGTCGTTCAACCGGTCGAGGAGCAGTTCGGCGGCCCGCCGGCCGCGCTCGGCCGACCCGAGCCCGACGCTGGTGAGCGTCGGCCAGGCCGCGGTCGCCAGTTCGGTGTCGTCCATGCCGACGAGCGCGACGTCCTCCGGCACCCGCAGCCGTTCCTCCCTCAGGACGTCGAGCGCGCCGAGGGCGATCAGGTCGTTGGCGCACAGGAGGGCGTCCGGCCGGGCCCGTTCGAGGAGCCGGCGTGCCGCGAGGGCGCCCTCGGCGCGGTAGAAGTCACCGACCTCGACCAGGTTCGGGTCGTACGGCAGGCCGAGCGAGGCGAGCGCGTCGGTGTAGGCGGTGGCGCGCGCCGCGCCCGGGACCGTGTCGAGCGGGCCGTTGAGGAGGCCGATCCTCCGCCGCCCAAGGCCGTGCAGGTGCTCCAGGGCCAGCCGCACGCCGGCGCGTGAGTCGGCCCGTACGTTGTCGACCGGCGTGCCCTCGGGCACCGAGCCGATCACGACGACGGGCGCGGGCGCGGAGGTCAGCAGGTCGAGGTGCCGCTGCGCGACGCCGCGCAGCGGGCTGATGATGAGCCCGTCGACGTACCGCTCCCCGAGCCGCCGGAGCACGTCCAGCTCGTCGTCGACGTCGCCGTCGGTCGAGTGCAGGACCAGGCGGTACCCGGCGGCCTTCAGCACGGGCTGGATCTCCCGGACCATCGCGACGTACGTCGGGTTGCCGATGTCCGCCATCGCGAACGCGACCTGGTAGGTGCGGTTGGACTTGAGCGAGCGGGCCACGGCGTTCGGCACGTAGCCGAGCTCGTCGGCCGCGGCCATCACCTTGCGCACGGTCTCCTCGCGGGTCGGCAGCCCGTTCAGTACGCGCGACACCGACGCGATCGAGACCCCCGCACGCGCGGCGATCGTCGTGATCGTCGGTCCCTGAGCCACGGCTTCCCTCCGGCCTCGCCCACGAGCGCCAGCAGCACTCACGGAAGTCGTTACCTTCGTCGTAAACGTTTACAGACCACTGAAGCGACTCCCGTAAACGTTTACGGGAGTGAGGAGTATGAAACACGCCGGAAACCGTCGACGTCAAGTGCCGATCAGGGGGAAGTACCGGGAGTGAACCGGCACGGGCGGGACCCTCAGCAGGCCCGTGAACCTCGCGCCACGGCCTTTACATAGTAAGTTAGCCCCCGGGCCCCGAGACGGGGACGCGTACGGCGCCTGGCCGGCGGCGCGCGGGCTTCCGCCCGCTTGAAGGAGAGACGCCGGGGCCGCCCGGCGCTCCCACACCGTTCGGTGGCGGCCCCGGCGTTCTATCCCTCCAGTCGCCCCGGGCCCGTGGAAGGTTGCCGCCGGATCGACATTTTTCGGAGACGACGAAAGGGCGCCGGGGTCACGGCGCTCCCACCGTTGGGTCCGACCCCGGCGCCCAGTCCATCGATCGCCCGGAGGTTCTCTCCCGGGCGGACATCGGATCAGCGAGTGGTGGGCCGGGCGGAGGCGACATGAGGCATCGCCTCCGCCCGGCGTCGGTGGCGCGGGTCAGGCCCGCGTCATGGCGACCGGTGCCCTACTGCACCGGCGGGTAGGCGTTCTGCAGGAGCTGGTGGAACATCGCGGAGAACCAGTGACCGGACAGCGGGGCGTTCGCCATGGCGCCGGTCGGGCTGTTGCCGTTCCGCACGTTCCCGCCGTAGTTCGGGTCGCACATCTGGTCGAAGCCCTTGCCCTCGTCGTTCGGGATGCTGGTGCTCGACCCGTCGGACTCACCCGGCGGCTTGACCCACGCGTAGGCGTCGAAACCGGCGGCCGGAGCGGCGGTCGGCCGGGCGCCCAGACCCGAACCGGCCTGGTTGCACCAGTCGCCGACGTGCGGCCGGCGGTCGACGCGCTCGGCGTTGACCTGGGTGTTGATGTCGCTCGCCGAGCTCGGGCCGGTCGGCCGGGCCGATCCGCCCCAGCCGTTGCGGGAGGTGTCGATCACCATGCCGATGGTCGACGGGAAGCCGTCGGAGATCAGCTGCTGGCGGAAGGCCGCGCCGAAGCTCGACTCGTCCACGTAGTAGTTCCAGTCCACCCAGGTCGACGCGCGAGTCTGGGAGTTGACCGGCAGGTACGGCTCGGTGGTCGGCGAGTAGTTGGCGGTGTTGATGACGAAACCGTCGACGCTGTTGACGCCCGCCGTGGTGCCCTTGGCGACCGTGGCGAACAGCTGCGCGGCGGGCCCGAAGTTGCTGTCCCAGCCGAGCCAGCCGTGGTGACCGGCGTCGAGGTAGGTGTAGACGTTGCTGATCGCGTGCAGCTTGTTCAGGGCGTACTGGACGCCCTTCACGTAGTTGCCGTTCTGCTGCATCGTCTGGCAGTTGGTGGTCGCGGTGTTGCCGCTGACGTTGGTGACCAGGTTCGGCAGCGAGTCGGGCTCGATGTACGTGATGATCTTGAGGTTCGCGTACTTCGAGTCGCTCATGATCGAGGCGATCGGGTCGATGTACTCGGTCTCGTAGCGGCCGAGATCCGTCGGGCCGAGCTCGCCGTTGGAGGCCAGCGCCGCGCAGTCACGACCGGGCAGGTCGTAGATGACGAACTGCGCGTAGCTCGCGCCCTGCGCCACCGCGGCGTCGAGGTGGGCCTTCAGGCCCATCCCGCCGTTCACACCGTTGATCGCCGCGATGCGGTCCAGCCACACGGCGGTCGGCTGGTTGGCGATCGCGCTGCCGCCGTCGTTCTTGGCCTCGGTCGACCACTCGGAGTTGACGTAGCCCTTGCCGCCCGCGAACGGGTTGTCGACGTGCGATCCGCCACCCGGAGGCGGCGTCGGGGTGATGGTGGGGGTCGGCGTCGGGGTGTCCGTCGGCCCGCCGGGGGTGCCGTTGCACGTGGTGCCGTTCACCTTGAAGGACGTCGGGGCGTCGTTCGTCCCGGAGTAGGAGGCGTTGAAGCCGAGCGACGTCGACGCGTTGGTGGCGAGGCTGCCGTTGTAGGACAGGCTCTTCACCGTGACGTGCTTGCCGGACTGGGAGAACGTCCCACTCCAGCCCTGGGTGACCTGCTGGTTACCGGCGAAGTCCCACTCGAGGGTCCAGGAGCTGAGCGAGTCGCCGAGGTTGGTGATCCCGATGTTCGCGGTGAAGCCGTTGCTCCACTGGTTCACCGAATAGGTCACCTTGCAGCCGGCGGCCGCGTGAGCCCGTCCCATGCCGAACAGCACGGATACGAGGCCGAGCACGAGCGCGGCGATCGCCACGCCCACCCGGTCCATCCGCAGCGCGACGCCGCGGCGGGGGTTGAGTTTCAACAAGGGTGTGTCCTCCTCGGACGGTTCGGGAGTCGCTCCACGGGTCGGAACGGCTCCATTGGGCGGGGGCGGAGGGTCGGGTCGGTGGGTCGGGGATCAGGAGGGGCACGGTGGAGGCTCCGGGGGCGCCGGCCGGCGCCCCCGGAGCGGTCGATCACTGGTTGAAGAGCTGGCCGTAGGTGCCCATCGCCATCGCGATGTCCGCCTGCGCCCAGAACCGGTGGTAGTTGAAGACCGGCGCCGCTCCGCCGTTCAGGTACGACTGGACCTTCGACCAGGAGGGGTCCTGCTTGTACCAGGAGCGGATCGACAGGAACGTCGCGTTGCTGTCGATCTTGTCGCCGTTCGGCATCGTGCCGGTCCAGCCGGAGGGCACGTACACGCCGTCGTGGTTGGTGTTGGACGTGCTGTACGCCTGCGTGAACCGGTTGTAGTCCGTACGGGTCTCCGGCACCGAGATGCCGATCCCGTCCTGGTCGTTGGTCCACATGTCGTCCAGCAGCGTCTGCGCGGTCGCCTTGGCCGTGGTGCTCCCGGACTTCGCCGCGTAGTAGGCCAGGGTCTTGGCGTACGCCGCGGTCACGCCGACATCGTTGGTGTAGTCGGCGATCGTGACGTGCAGGCCGGCGTTGGACCCGGGGCTGGACGGGTTCCAGGTGTCGGGCTGGCCGCTCCAGTGCAGGGTCGAGGGGATCTGGTAGGTCCCATCGGGGTTCAGCGTGGTGTTCGCCGTGGCCCAGGCCACCCACTTGTCCAGCACGGTCTTGGCGGCGGCGTCACCGGTGACGTAGTAGTACTCGGCGACCCGCTCCATCGACCACGCCTGGAAGCCGAACCACTGGTTGCTCGGCGGGTCGTGGTAGACCGGCTCCCAGTCGTAGGCCATGCCGTAGAAGGTGGAGTCGCCGGACGGCGGCGTGCCGTACGCGCCGCCCCAGCTGTTGGTCGCCCCACCGGCGATGGCGCCCTCGGAGGACTGCAGCCAGCGGTAGAACTCCAGCTGCCGCTGCAGGCTCTTCTTCCAGTCGTCCACGCCCGTCGCGGACTTCGGCGCCATGGCCGAGTCGTTGGTGAGGGCGTAGGCCGCCATCGGGTTCTGGTAGCCGGAGTGCGAGGCGCTGTCGCCGATCCGCCAGGCCCAGCCGGCGCTGGTGTCGGTCGCGCCGCCCCAGGCGTAGTACCACGACAGCAGGTAGTGCTCGCTGTCCTTGCCGGTTCCGGCCGGGCAGCTCGGGCTGGTGCAGTTACCGATCTTCTTGAAGTACTTGTCGAAGAAGGAGTACCGCAGGTAGTCGCCCATCTTGCCGGCCTTGGCGACCGTCGCCGAGACGTCCGAGCCCTTGCCCTGCTGCTTGGCCCAGGTGTCGGCCCAGTACGCGGCCTGGATGGCGCGCGCGTCGGCGTCCGGGGCGTCGGTGTACTTCCACTGCTTGGCGTAGCTGGAGTCCTTGATGAACAGGTCCAGGTAGCCGTTCTTGCCGCCGTAGGCCATCTTGTCGCAGGTCGGCTGCGGGATCGTCTCCCACACCGACTCCTGCGGGCCGCGCTGGTAGGTGTTGATGAAGGACGGCGCGTTGGTGTTCGGGCCCTCCTCACAGCCACCGCCGGGCGTGTCGCCGTAGCCGTAGACGTTGTCGACGTCCTGCAGCCAGTGCATGCCGTAGACGTCGTCGGTGCCGTAAGCGGACTTCAGCTCAGCGGCGATCGGGTCCTGGCCGGACGTGACGCTCGAGTCGATCTGCGAGGGGTACTGGTCGGGCAGGTCGTGCTCGGCCGCGTACGTCGCCGGCTTGCCGGCGTTGTAGTAGCTGTTGGTCGGCTGGTCCGCGTGGGACGGGATCATGTACTTCTCCATGATCGCCCAGGCGTTGTTGAACTTGCTCCAGTCGCCGGTGACCTTCCCGTACATCGCCTGCAGCCAGATCATGTAGCTGTAGGCCTCAGAGGTGGTCTCGTGCCCCTGGTCCGGCGCCTCGACCATCAGCGTCTCGACCGAGTGGTACGGGATGCCCTCCTTGCTGAAGTAGCCGTTGGCCGGGTCGGTGATCTTGTTGTACAGCGTGAGGAACCGGTCCTCGTACGCGCCGTTCGACTTCATCTCGGTGACGGTGACGCTCGCGGTGTCGTACCCGGTCGCCTTGGCGGTGAAGGTCGCCGCGCCCGTGCCGGAGGAGTCCGCGCTGATCGTGACGTTCTGCGCGGTCGACCAGTTGGACGGGGTGAAGGTCAGCGTGCCGCCCGCGGAGACCGTCAGGCCGCTGTTCCCGCTGTCGCGCGCGACCGTGACGGTCACGTTGCCGGACGGCTGGCTCGACAGCTTCACGCCGAACGTCCCGGTCTTGCCCTGCTGCACGGTCAGCGCGGTCGGGCTCGCGACGACGGCGGGGCCGCTGGCGACGTGCACGCCGACCGGCGTGGACTCGGCCGTCGCGCCCTGGCTGTCGTACGCCTTGGCGTACAGCGAGTAGTCCCCCGCCGGCACGTTCGTCCAGTTGAAGGAGTACGGCGAGGAGGTGGCGGTGCCGAGCAGCGTCGTGTCGTTGTAGAACTCGACCTTGCTGATCGTCGCGCCGTCGTTGGCGCTCGCGGTCGCGGCCAGCGGGATCGTCCCGCCCGCGCTGTACGTCGCGCCGGCGGCCGGGCTGGTCAGCGACACGGTCGGCGCCTTGTGCGCGCCGTTGCAGGCCGTCCCGTTGACGGAGAAGGACGTCGGCTTGGCGTTCGTGCCGCTGTAGGTGAAGTTACCGCCGAAGCTGACGGAGGCGTTCGTGGCGATCGCGCCGTTCCAGCTCAGGTTCGTGACGGTGACGTCCTGACCCGACTGCGTCCAGTTGCCGCTCCAGCCCTGGCTCAGCTTCTGGTTGCCGGAGTAGGAGTACTTCAGGGTCCAGCCGTTGATGGCGGGGCCGAGGTTGGTCAGCGTGATGTTGGCGGTGAAGCCCGAGCCCCAGTCGTTGACCGAGTAGTCGACCTTGCACTGCACATCGGCGGCGTGCGCGCCTGTGCCGGCGGCGAACATGCCGGCCAGGAGCGACAGGACGACCAGGAACGGTCGCCACCTTTGCCGTCTCTTCATGGGCGGATTCCTCCTGACGGGGAGCACCACCGGCCCGCCGGGCCGGCTGCTGGGGGGTCGGCCTGCGCGGCCGGATGATCACGCGGAGTCGCGGATGATGAGCTTCGTGTTCAGCACGACGCCCTGCCCGGAGGGCGACTCCCCGGCGATGCGGCCGAGCAGCTCCCGGGCCATCCGCACGCCCATGTCCTCGATGGGCTGGCGGACCGTCGTCAGCCGGGGGCGGACCCGGCCGGCGATGGGTGAGTCGTCGAAGCCGACGACGGCGACGTCCTCGGGGACCCGGCGCCCGGTACGGCGCAGCGCGCGCAGCGCCCCGACGGCCATCTGGTCGGAGGCGCACAGCACGGCGTCGATGTCGGGCCTGCGGTCCAGCAGGCGGTTCATCGCGTGCTCACCCGACGCCTGGTGCAGATCACCGTAGGTGATCAGACCGGAGGTCGGGAGGCCGGCGTCACCGACGGCGGCGCGGTAGCCGGCCAGGCGGTCGACGCCCACGGCCCGGTCGGGCGGCCCGGCGATCGTCCCGATCGTCTGGCGCCCGCACTTGAGCAGGTAGTCCACGGCGGTACGCGCGCCGCCGCGGTTGTCGGCGTCGACGTACGGCAGCGGGGTCGTCCACAGCGGCCGCCCGGCCAGCAGGACGGGGACACCCGTCTGCCGGAGGGCCATCGCGGGGGCGCCGTGCGCGCTGATCAGCAGCACGCCGTCGGCACGGCCACCGCGCAGGTACTCCGCGACGGTGCCCCAGCGGCCGGCGCGGCCGACCACCAGGACGACGAGTTCCCGGTCGTCGCCCAGCTCGCGCCGGACGCCCGAGAACAGACGGGCGAAGAAATGATCGGTGAAGACACGGGCGTCGTCCTCGCATACCACCGCGGCGATCGATCCACTGCGACGGTCCGCGGGGGCGGCGCGGTGTCGCACGTAACCGAGGCGTTGCACGGCCTCTTCCACGCGGGAACGGGCGCGCGGGCTGACCCGTGCGGTCCCGTTGATCACACGCGAGGCGGTGGCGGGCGAGACTCCGGCGAGAGCGGCGACGTGGGCTAGCGTCGGCGTCTCGATGGTGCAGGAGGGTGCGGAGAGTTCCCTTCCGTTCACGGAAATGACTCCCTTCGGGCGCTATGGCTCGAGCGGCGGGGGTGTGGGAGCGCTCCCACAATCCAAGGCGCGCGAAAGGGTTGTCAAGGGGAATGTATCGCGTATGTAAACGGGGAGTTTCACGGTGATGATCGCGACGCGTTCGTCCACGCTCACGAACAGGCCGCTTTCCCGCCGGGCCTCCGGAGGCGCCTCGCCCTGGGCGGTGAAAATCGATGAAAGAGGAAGAAAGGGGTGGCGCTCAGGGCAGCCAGGCGACGTGCCCGTGCAGGAGCGTGTATCCGACGAAGGTCACGGCGTCGATCAGTGTGTGCGCGACGATGAGCGGCGCCGCCCGGCCCCACCGCTGGTACAGCCGGCCGAAGATCAGGCCCATGATCACGTTGCCGGCGAACCCGCCGAACCCCTGGTACAGGTGGTACGACCCGCGCAGCACCGCGCTGAGCGTCAGCGCGCGCCCGGGCGACCACTCCAGCTGGGAGAGCCGGTGCAGCAGGTAGCCGGCGACGATGACCTCTTCGAGCACGCCGTTCTGCGCGGCGGACAGCAGCAGCACCGGAATGCGCCACCACACGTCCGGGAGCCGGGCCGGCACGACGGCGAGGTTGGCCCCGGAGTAGTAGGCGGCGAGGTAGAACCCCAGCCCGGCTCCGCCGACGACCGCGGCCAGCGCCGCGCCGCGGAGGGTGTCCCGCAGCGGGTCCCGGCGGTCCACGCCGAGCGTCGCCAGGGACTCCCCCGAGCGGAGCATCAGGTAGGCGACGAGCGCGACCGGCGTCAGGGCGTTCACGATGCCGAACAGCTGGAACATCAGGTCGATCCAGGGCCGTCCCGGCGCGTAGGAACCGACGATCAGGGCCTGCTGGTGCGACAGCGCCTTCGGGGCGGTGAGCGAGGCGATCAGCTGCAGCAGCGCCTGGACCCCGCTGGCGCCCAGCGAGACGGCGAAGACGACCCAGATCTCGGCGGTGAGCAGCCGCCGGCTCGCCGGTGCGGCGCGGACGTCGGCCACGGTCACGGAATCCACCGCGGGTCGCGCTTCTCCAGGAACGCCGCGATCCCCTCCCGTGCCTCCTCCGACGCGAACCGCTCCGCGGACAGCTCGGCCATCCGCGCGAAGTCCTCCGCCACCGACGCGCCCGGGACCATGCGCGGCAGCCGTTTGGCGACGGCGAGGGCCTCCGGAGCGCCCCGCAGGAGCATCCCGGTGTAGTGGGCGACGGTCGCGTCCAGCTCCTCCGGCGGCACGGCGCGGTTCAGCAGCCCGATCTCCTGCGCGCGCCGGGCGTCGAAGACCTCCCCCGTCAGGAAGTACTCGGCGGCGGCGCGGGGCTCCATGCGGCGGAGGCAGGTCACCGCGATCATGGCCGGCACCACGCCGAGCCGCACCTCGCTGAACGCGAACGTCGCGGTGTCCGGCCCGACCGCGATGTCGCAGGCGGTGACCAGACCGAGCCCGCCGGCCCGCGCCGGTCCGTTGAGCCGCGCGACGACGGGCTTCGGGCTCTCCCAGATCAGCGTCAGCAGGCCCGGGACGTCCGGCGGCGCCCCGCCCGCCCGCTGCTCCTTCAGGTCCGCGCCCGCGCAGAACACCGGACCGGTGCCCGTCAGGACGATGACGCGCACGGAGTCGTCCGCGGTCACCGCGGTGAGCGTCTCGCGCAGCTCGGCGACGAGCCGGCTCGACAGCGCGTTGCGGTTCCGCGGCGAGTCCAGGGTGACGGTCGCGACGCCGCCCTCGGCGGTGAGACGGACGAGCGGTTCCATGGTCCTCCCCGGACGCATCCGGGAGGCGTCCCCTGCCGGTGGCCGGGCCACGGCCTGAGGAAGATCCGTCCCGGCCCACAGTGACGGTTTCAGGCGCCGCACGCGTCCGCGTGATCGGCGCGGTCACATCTTACGCAGCCGCCGTCCTCCGGCAGCGGGGCCCGCCGCCCCGCGATCGGGCGGCCATCGCGGCCAGGGTCCGGTGGGGCTTCGGATCCTCGCTCTCGTCGACGAACGCGAAGTGGCCCGCCAGAATCATCCGATGTCTGGAGGGCGACCCGCGCTCCTCGACGCCCGCGCGACCTGGAGCGCCCTCTAGGACTGCGACGGCGGCTGGACTGCGAGGCGGCGCCGGTGGGCGCGCTGGCGGCAGGCCGGGCCGCAGTAGCGGGGCGGCCGTCCGGTGGCACGGACGCGCAGCCGCGCGCCGCATTCGACGCAGTGCCTCTGGGCGGTGGTTCCGTGACGCGGAAGGGAGGATGGGTCACGGAATGCTTCGTCTTTCGTGACCGCCCCGGGGCGCAGTCCGTCCAGCAGCAGCCGCACCAGCAGGGTGCCCCGCACTGGGTCCCGGTGCGCCGAACGCAGCGCGGCGCCGCCGACGGCCAGCGCGGACAGGTCGTCGGCCCGTACGTCGGCGCGTATCGCACCGGCCTCTTTCGCGTCGCGCAGCAGGCGTTCCAGCGCCTCACGGAACCGCCGACCCGCAGCGGCCATCACGACGCGCGGCCAGCCCCGGTCGGCGGTGAGCGCGTCGCAGATGTGCTGCCGGCCCGCCGACTTCTCGATCACTTCCAGGAGGAAGCCGAACAGCGCGTCACCGGGCGCGGCGCGGGCGGCCCACCGGTCGGCGGCGGCCACCAGGCCCTCGATGTGCTCGGCGAGCACCGCCTCGATGAGGATCTCCTTGCTCGGGAAGTGCCGGTAGACGGTCCCGGCGCCGACCCCGGCGCGCTGCGCGATCCGGCCGAGTGAGATCTCCAGCCCCTCCTCGGCGAACACGCGCATCGCCGTGCGCAGCACGGTCTCTCGGTTGCGTCGGGCGTCGGCGCGCCCGGCGGGTGCCGGCGCCGGTCCTGCTGTCATGTCACGAAATCCTTGTCCACGAGGTCGAAGCGGGTGGAGCATTCCGGATCGCTCGAGTATCCCGCACCATCTCCGGAAAGGGCACCCATGACCACCGCGAACCCGGCCGACCCCGACTCCCCCATCCTCGTCACCGGCGCCACCGGCAAGCAGGGCGGCGTCACCGCCCGGCGATTGCTCGCCGGAGGGTGGCCGGTGCGGGCCCTGGTCCGCGACCTGACCGCACCCGCCGCCGTCGAGTTGGCCGCCGCGGGCGCCGAACTCGTGCGAGGCGACTTCGACGATCCTGCGAGCCTGCGTCCCGCGTTCGACGGCGCCGCCGCCGTGTTCGGCATCCCGCCCGTGGCCTTCGGGCCGGCCGGACCCGAGACAGACCTCGAAGCGGCCCGCGGTCGGGCGCTGATCGACGCCGCGGCCGCGGCGGGGATCGAGCAGGTCGTGTTCAGCACCGTCGCCTCGGCGTCGGCCGGGTCGTGGGGCTCAAAGGGCAAGGCGCTGATCGAGGAGTACCTGCGCGACCACATCGCGCTGCCCACCGTGCTGCGCCCGGTCCGGTTCATGACCAACTATCTTGCCGCCGGAGCCCGCGGCCTCGACGGCATCTCCCACGGCGTGCACCGGCACCTCTTCTCACCGCACAAGCCCATGCAGGTCATCGCGCTGGAGGACATCGCCGAGTTCGCCGCGCTCGCGTTCGCGGATCCGGCCCGATTCGCCGGACGGACCCTGGAACTGGCCGGCGACGAACCGACGCCGGTCGAGGCCGCCGCCGCGATCGCCGAGGCCACCGGCATCCCGATCCGGTACGAGCAGCTCACCGACGACGAGGCCGCCGCGCTCGGCCCGGGAATCGCCGGAATCAAGAAGCAATGGGAGGCGGGTCACCGCTGGCACGCCGACATCGAGGCGCTGCGCGTCATCCATCCCGGACTGCGCACCCTCTCCGACTGGCTCGCCGAGTCCGGCGCCGCCGCCCTCCGCGCCCGTCTCACCTCCTCATGACACCGAAGCGGCGCCGTCGCGGTACCGACTAGCCCTCCGTGACCACGGCGAGGACGGCGCCGGTCTCGACCTGGCGGCCGGCCTCGGCGTGCAGCGCCGTGACGACCCCGGTGGCCGGGGCGAGGATCTGGTGCTCCATCTTCATCGCCTCCAGCCACAGCACCGGCTGCCCGCGTTCGACGGTGTCGCCCTCGCGCACCGCGACCCGGACGACCGAGCCGGGCATCGGGGCGAGGAGCGTGCCCGGGGCGACCTGCTCGGCGGGGTCGGGCAGCCGCTCGACGGGCGTGAGCGTCACGGGCCCGAGGACGGACTCGACGTGCACGCGCCGGTCGTACCAGGCCACGGCGAACCGGAGCCGTACGCCGCCGCGGTCGAGGACCACCGCGTCCGGCTCCGCGGAGACCAGCGCGACGTCCGGGTGGCCGTCGGCCGCCAGGCCGTCGCGGGTGAGACGGTAGGCCACCTCCGCCTCCTCGAAGACGGTGCGCTGCGGCTGGGACGCGACGTTGCGCCAGCCGCTGGGCAGGCCGCGCAGGACGGGCGCGGACCGGCGGTTCGCGGCGGCGCGGGCGAGGGCGGCGGCGAGCGCCGACAGGCGTACGGCCTCCTCGTCGGCGAGCGGCGCGGTCGTCCGGTGACGGTCGAGGAAGCCGGTGTCCGTGTCGCCGGCCTGGAAGGCGTCGTGACGCAGCGTGGCGACGAGCTGGTCGCGGTTGGTGACGAGACCGTGCAGGCGGGCCCCGGCCAGGGCGGCGGTCAGCCGGCGGATCGCGGCGGCGCGGGTGGGGCCGTAGGCGATGACCTTGGCGAGCATCGGGTCGTAGTGCGTCGAGACGACGCTGCCGGAGACGACGCCGGCGTCCAGCCGCAGCCCGTGCCCCGGCGGGACGGCGAACTCCGCGTCCACGCCCGGGATCTCGAAGGCGTGCAGCGGGCCGCTGTGCGGGCGGTAGTCCTCGGCCGGGTCCTCGGCGTACAGCCGCGCCTCGATGGCGTGGCCGCGCGGCCGGGGCGGGTCGCCGAGCGCGGCGCCCTCGGCGACCTCGAGCTGCAGCGCGACCAGGTCCACGCCGTACACGCACTCGGTGACCGGGTGCTCGACCTGCAGCCGGGTGTTGACCTCGAGGAAGAAGAACTCCCCGCCGGGGGTGAGCATGAACTCCACGGTGCCCGCGCCGGTGTAGCCGATCGCGCGGGCGGCCGCGGCCGCCGCCTCCGACAGGCGCGCGCGCAGCGCCGCGTCCACCGCGGGGGACGGGGCCTCCTCGATGACCTTCTGGTGCCGCCGCTGGATGGAGCACTCCCGCTCCCCCAGCGTCCACACGGTGCCGTGGGAGTCCGCGAGCACCTGCACCTCGATGTGCCGGGCGCCGGTCAGCAGCGGCTCGCAGAAGACCGTCGGGTCGCCGAACGCCGACGCCGCCTCCCGCCGGGCCGCCTCGACGGCACCGGGCAGCTCCCCCGCGGCGCGGACGATGCGCATGCCCCGGCCGCCGCCGCCCGCCGACGCCTTGACCAGCACGGGGAACTCGCTCACCGTCGCGGGGTCGAGCTCCGGGAGGACGGGCACGCCCGCCTCCCCCATGAGCCGCTTGGCCTCGATCTTCGAGCCCATGGCGGCGATCGCCGCCGGGGGCGGCCCGACCCAGGTCAGCCCGGCGGCGATGACGGCCTCGGCGAAGGCGGCGTTCTCCGACAGGAAGCCGTAGCCGGGGTGGACGGCGTCCGCCCCGGCGGCCCTGGCCGCCGCGACGATCGCCTCTCCGTCGAGGTACGTCTCGGCGGGGGCCGCGCCCGGCAGGCGTACGGCCAGGTCGGCGTCGCGGGCGTGCGGCAGGGACGCGTCGGGGTCGGAGAAGACGGCGACCGTGGTGATGCCGAGATCGCGGCAGGTGCGGAAGACCCGGCGGGCGATCTCGCCACGGTTCGCGACGAGCAGTCGAGAGATCATCGCCTACATCCTGAACACGCCGAAGCCCTCCGGGCGCTCGGCGACGGGGGCACTGTTGATCGCGGACAGGCAGAGGCCGAGGACGGTACGGGTGTCGCGCGGGTCGATGACGCCGTCGTCGTACAGCCGCCCGGACAGGAAGAACGGCAGTGACTCGGCCTCGATCTGCTGCTCGACCATCGCCCGCATCCGGGCGTCCGCCTCCTCGTCGTAGACCTGGCCGCGGGCCTGGGCGGCCTGGCGTCCGACGATGGACAGCACGCCGGCGAGCTGGGCCGGGCCCATCACCGCCGACTTGGCGCTCGGCCAGGTGAACAGGAAGCGCGGGTCGTACGCCCGGCCGCACATGCCGTAGTTGCCCGCGCCGTACGACGCGCCCATCACCACGGTCAGGTGCGGGACCCGGCTGTTGGAGACCGCGTTGATCATCATCGCGCCGTGCTTGATGATGCCGCCCTGCTCGTACTCCGCGCCGACCATGTAGCCGGTGGTGTTCTGCAGGAACAGCAGCGGCGTGCCGCTCTGGTTCGCCAGCTGGATGAACTGCGCGGCCTTCTGCGCCTCCTCGCTGAACAGCACGCCGCGCGCGTTGGCGAGGATGCCGATCGGGTAGCCGTGCAACGTCGCCCACCCGGTGACGAGGCTGGCGCCGTACAGCGGCTTGAACTCGTCGAAGTCCGAGCCGTCGACGATCCGGGCGATGACCTCGCGCGGGTCGAAGGGGATCTTCAGGTCCTCGGGGACGATGCCGAGCAGTTCGTCCTCGTCGCAGGCGGGCGGGCGCGCGGGAAGCGGCTCGCGGCCCTGCTTGCGCCAGTTCAGCCGGGCGACGATGCGGCGGCCGATGCGCAACGCGTCGTACTCGTCGGCGGCCATGTAGTCGGCCAGGCCGCTGGTGCGGACGTGCATCTCGGCGCCGCCGAGGCTCTCGTCGTCGGACTCCTCGCCGGTGGCCATCTTGACGAGCGGAGGCCCGCCGAGGAAGACCTTGGCGCGGTCCTTGACCATCACGACGTAGTCGCTCATGCCGGGCAGGTACGCGCCGCCGGCGGTGGAGTTGCCGAAGACCAGCGCGATCGTCGGGATGCCGGCGGCGGACAGCCGGGTCAGGTCGCGGAACGTACGGCCGCCCGGGATGAAGATCTCCTTCTGCGTCGGCAGGTCCGCGCCGCCGGACTCCACCAGGTTGATCACCGGCAGGCGGTTCCGCAGCGCGATCTCGGCGGCGCGGAACGACTTGCGCATCGTCCACGGGTTGCTGGACCCGCCCCGGACGGTCGGGTCGCTGGCGGAGATCAGGCATTCGACGCCCTCGACCACGCCGATGCCGGTGACCACGCTGGCGCCGACCGTGAAGTGTTGGCCTTGCCCGCCTCCGGCAGGACCCGTGCCCCAGGCGGCCAGCGGCGACAGCTCCAGGAACGGTGAGTCCGGGTCCAGGAGCAGCTCGATCCGCTCGCGGGCCAGCAGCTTGCCGCGCTTGCGGTGGCGCTCGACGTACTTGGGGCCGCCGCCCGCGACCGCCTTGGCGTGCTCGGCGTCCAGCTCCGCCAGTCTGGCCAGCATCGCCGCCCGCCGGGCGGCATAGTCCGGCCCGGCGGTGTCCAGCGCGCTGGTGAGAACCGTCATCCCGTCCCTCCGTCACCGTGAGCCGTGCGTCGAGTATGTCCAACCGCGGTGGCGCGACGGAAGATCACCGGCCGCGTGAAACGAATCTCATTCGGTCGCCTGCTCCGCCGCCTGCGCCCGAACGGCCTTGCCGACCCGGGCCAACAGGGCGCGAAGGGTGTCCCGCTCCTCCGGCGTGAACTCCTCGAAGATGCGGCGCTCGATCGCGGACGCCCGCGCGTCGGCCTTCTCGAGCGCGGCACGGCCCTGGTCGGTGAGGCGGGTCTCCAGCACGTTGCGGTGCCAGGGATGGGGGGTGCGCTCGACCAGCCCCCGCTCCTCGAGGTTCTTCAGCACGCCCGTCATCGCCTGGGGGGTGACCATGCAGGCGCGGGCGAGGGCGGCGCCCGAGATCCCGGGAGCGCCGGCGAGGCCGTAGAGCGCGGCGTACTGCGGCACGGTCAGCCCGGCGACCTTCACGGCGGCGTGCTTGGCCGCCATGAGCTCCTGTTCGACCCGCTTGAGGTCCATTCCGAGGCGTTCGCCCAGCGGCATGCCCATGACCGGATCATACAGCCCCGTGCATCGATACTGACCTTGACAATCATCAAGGTCTTGATAAGTTGCGATCTCACCGAACCCGAATGGAGATCGACGTTGACCCCACAGAGCCTCATCCCCGAGAGCCACCGCGACCTGCTCGAACGCCCGCTGTTCGGGCACCTGGCCACGGTCGGGCCCGGCGGCCGGCCGCAGGTGACCCCCGTCTGGCTGCTCTGGGACGGTGAGCACCTCCGCTTCACCACGACGACCGACCGCCAGAAGTGCCGCAACGTCCGCCGCGACCCGTCCGTCGCGATCTCCGTCAACGACCCCGACCGGCCGTACCGCTACCTGGAGGTGCGCGGGTCGATCGAGAGCGTCGAACCCGACCCCGAGGGCGCGTTCTTCGACCTCCTCGCCCGCCGCTACGGGCTCGCCTACGACCCGCCGGTCGGAGACGCGGACCGACGGGTCGTCCTGGTGATGCGCCCGACGCACACGACCTGCCAGTAACCCGTCAACCAAGGTTGACATCCGCTCCTCTGTCAACCTATGTTGACGTCATGAACGACGGAGTCCAGCTCGCCCAGGCGGCGGGCAGCCGCGACCCGGCGATCGGGTTGCGGGCGGTGCGCGCACTGCGCGAACTCGCCGAGCGCCTCGAGGGGCTGCAGGTCGAGAACGCGCGCGACCAGGGATGGTCCTGGCAGGAGATCGCCGTCTGCCTCGGCGTCAGCCGGCAGGCGGTCCACAAGAAGTACGGCGGCGGCCGGCGGATCCTCGGGAAGGAGCGGTAAGGATGTTCGAACGGTTCGCCGACGACGCTCGGCAGGCGGTGCGGCTGGCCCAGGAGGAGGCGCGGCGGATGCGCCATCCGTTCATCGGCACCGAGCATCTGCTGCTCGCCCTCCTGGACGAGGGGCACGGGCCGGCGGCCGAGGCGCTGCTCGCCCAGGGCGTCACGGGATCAGGCCTCAGCCGGCGGATCGGCCTGCTGACCGAGTCGCCGGACGAGGCCCTCGACTCGGAGGCGCTGGCCACGATCGGGATCGACCTGGACCAGGTACGCCAGGCGACCGAGGCCAGCTTCGGCCCCGGCGCGCTCGCCCCGAAGGGGCGCCGGCAGGTGCCGAAGGGCCACATCCCTTTCAGCAAGAGGGCCAAGAAGGTGCTGGAGCTCGCCCTGCGGGAGTCCCTGTCCCTCGGCCACAACTACATCGGCGGCGGGCACCTCCTGCTCGGCGTGCTCCGCGAGGGCCAGGGTCTGGCGGCCCGCGTCCTCACCGACGACGGCGTCGACCTCGCCGTCCTGCGCGCCGACGTGATCCGGCGCATCCCGCCGAAGGCCGCCTGACGACGAGCGGCCGGCGCCCGGGCGGCTCACCGCCGACAGGCGTTCAGCCGCCCGGAGAGGCCGGCGCACCGGAAGGCCGCGCCCCCGCCCGGGTCTTGCGGGCGCGGCGAAGACGTTCGAGCACGCGCTCGCGTGAACGATCGGAGGCCCGCGCCGCGCCGGTCAGATGATCACGGTCGTCATGGCCCTGAACCAGCAGGTCGAAGGACCACAGGCCGGTCTCCAGCAGACTCGCCGCCTGCTCGATGTCGGCGATGACGGAGGCATGGGCGGTGGCGGCCTCGGTGCCGGCCTCCGCCTCGCGCCGCAGAGCGCGGAAGGCGACCGCCCACAGGCCCGTGATGGCGGTGGCGGCGATCTGCGGCGCGGGGTCGAGCGGGTCCAGACCGGTCCCCATCCGTGACAGCCCGCTGGACTGGACGTTCGTCCGTCCCACCCGGCTGACGGACACTCCCCCACCGGGGAGTACCGCGTCGGCGAGGGCGTCACCCCGCCGCGCGGCCGGATGATCGCCCGCGCCGACCTCGCCCGCTTCATCGTCCGCGAGCTGGAGGAAGGTCGCTGGTCGCGGAAGGCTCCGACCCTCGCGCAGTGAGCGACGGCGGTGGTTCCGCGGGAGAGCCCGGAGAGCCTCGGCCGGAGCGGCCGTCCGCTCGCGGTGTGCTCCCGGCCGATCAGGCCAGATCGAGGGGCTCGGTGCGGCGCGGCATCAGGGCGACGGCCGCCACACCGAGGACCGCCAGCGCGGCGAGCGTGAGGAAGACGTTGTGGCTCGCGTGGTTCAGCGCGTTCCGGACGAACGCCGCGACCACCGGGTCCTTGCCGCCCTTGCCCGCCGAGACCACGCTCGTGGCGTCGACGCTGTGGCCGAGCCGGCCGGCGAGCGCGGCCGGCGGGTGGGCGAAGCGGTGCGCGAGCGTGCCGTTGGCGATCGCGCCGAACACCGCGGCGCCGACCGCGCTGCCGAGCGACCGGCCGAACATGTTGTTCCCGGTGACGACGCCGCGGTGCTCCCACCCCACGACCGACTGCACGGCCACCAGCGTCGGGCTCGCCGTGAACCCCAGGCCGACGCCGATCACGAAGCACGCGGCGGCGACCTCCCAGACCTTCGTGGAGACGCCGAGCGGAAGGCACAGCAGCGTCCCGATCACCGCGACGACGCCGCCGATCAGCGCGGTGTCGCGGAACCCGATGCGCAGGTAGATCCGCCCGGCCTGTGAGGCGGCGATCGGCCAGCCGACCGTGAGCGCCGCGAGCGCGAAGCCCGCCACCAGGGCACTGGTGCCCAGCACGCCCTCGGCGTACGTCGGCACGTACGAGCTGAGCCCGATCGTGACCGCGCCGACCACCACGGACGCCAGCGTCGCGCCGACCAGGACACGGTGACCGAAGACCCAGAGCGGCAGGATCGGCTCGGGCACGCGCCGCTCGACCAGGCAGAAGGCGACCAGCGCGGCCGCGCCGACCGCGAAGATCAGGATGCTCGGCGCCGAGGCCCAGCCCCAGGAGACCCCGCCTTCCAGCAGGCCGAGGATGGCCAGCGAGCAGCCGATGGTCAGCAGGACCGCGCCGGCGTAGTCCAGGCGGTGCGAGCGTCGTTCGACGGACTCGGTGAAGCGCTTGGCGAGCATGAACGCGGCGAAGGCGCCCAGCGGCAGGTTGATGAAGAAGATCCACCGCCAGGACAGGTAGTCGGAGAACACGCCGCCGAGGGTCGGCCCGACGACGGCCGACATTCCCCAGACGCTGGCGAGGTAGCCCTGGACGCGAGCGCGTTCCTCGACGGTGTACATGTCGCCGACCATGGTCATGCTCATCGGCTGGACGGCGCCCGCGCCGATCCCCTGCACGGCGCGGAAGATGATGAGGCTGAGCATGCTCCAGGCGGCCCCGCACAGCACCGAGCCGAGGAGGAACGCCCCGATGCCGAAGAACATGATCGGCTTTCGGCCGAAGACGTCGGACAGCTTGCCGTACAGCGGCACGCTGACCGCCTGGGTCAGCAGGTAGATCGAGAACAGCCACGGGAACTGCGTGAAGCCGCCGAGGTCGTGGACGATGGACGGCACCGCGGTGGCGATGATCGTGCTGTCCAGGGCGACGAGCCCGGTGCTGAGCATGAGCGCGGCCAGCACCGGTCCACGTTCCGATCGCAGGCCGACCCCCTGGACCGTCCTGCGGGGATTCGTCGTCGTCACTCCATGTCCCTTCACCCGGCAGCGCGAAACCGGTCACCCCGGAGGGGACGACCGGCCCTTAGCCGCCCTAACCATCCCAGACCACGGACCATTCCGCCGAAGCGGGATGGTCACCGAAATGAAACTTTCACGACATTTGTCAGAGGCCGGTCAAGAAGGCGTCACGGGTTCGCGCTGGTGGAGCGGTGACGGGCGGCAGGGGGGCGGACCCACCGGCGGGCGGGTCGCCGTGATGCGTTGACGGCCCCTGACGGCGGCGGGACGCTGCCGGAGGAAAACCTTTTCCACCCTGCTCCCACCGCACCATCCACCCCTGGAGGAGGTTCCCCATGGGGAACGACACGCACCCCACCCCCCGGACCCGGCGGCTCCCCCTGCGCCCCCTGAGCGCGGTCGCGATCCTCGGTCTCGTCCTCGGGGCCGGCGCGCTGACCGGCACCGGCGCGACCGCCAAGACCGCCAGGACGGCCGCGGCCCCGGTGGCCGCCGCGTACGAGTCCAGCCCCGTCGGCTTCGCGAGCATGAACGGCGGGACCACCGGCGGCGCGGGCGGCACGACCGTCACCGTGACGACCGCGTCGCAGCTGACCGACTACGCCTCGCGCAGCGGCTCGTACATCATCAAGGTCAACGCCTCGATCTCCCTGTCGTCGATGACGAAGGTGACGTCCAACAAGACGATCATCGGCGTCGGCACCGCCGGGAAGATCACCGGCTATGGGCTCAACGTCACCAACGCGAAGAACGTGATCATCCGGAACCTCACGTTCACCGGCTCGGGCGACGACGCCATCAACGTGCAGTACTCCACGAACGTGTGGATCGACCACAACGACCTGTCCAACGCCTACGACGGGCTCGTCGACATCAAGCGCGCGTCCGACTACGCGACCGTGTCGTGGAACCACTTCCACAACCACGACAAGACCGCGCTGCTCGGCCACTCCGACGACAACGGGTCCGAGGACATCGGCCACCTGCGCGTGACGTACGTGCACAACTGGTTCGACAAGACGACCCAGCGGCACCCGCGCGTTCGGTTCGGCAACCCGGTGCACGTCTTCAACAACTACTACGGCGCCGTCACCAGCTACGGTGTCGCGTCCACCTGCAACGCGGGCGTCTTCGTCGAGAACAACTACTTCGAGAACGTCAAGAGCCCGACGGTCACCCAGACCGGCGACTCGCCGGACGGGAACCTGAAGGCGAGCGGCAACTACCTCACGGGCTCCGGCAGCATCGCCACTCGCAACTCCTCCAGCGTCGCGAGCATCCCCTACTCCTACTCGGCCGAGTCCGGCTCGTCGGTGAAGTCCACCGTCACCGCCGGCGCGGGCGTCGGCAAGGTCTCCTGACCCCGGCAGAACGGCCGTGGCGGGCCCCGCCACGGCCGTTCTCGGTGTGTCAGGGGGTGTAGACGTTCGGCCGGGCGGGCTCGGCCATGCCGTTCCCGATGAAGAAGCTCGGGTGCGGGGGCTGGTTGTACGCGGTGTTCTGCCAGGCGATGGCGGTCCGGTACTGCGTGTCGTGCATCAGCGTGACGATCCGCCGGTCGGTGACGGCCGTCGTCGTGTAGATCCGCAGCGCGGTGCTGTCCGACGTCCGCCAGATCACCTCCTCGCGCCAGTCGCCGAGGATGTCGCCGGACAGCGCCGGCGTGGACTTCGTGCCGTTGTTGGAGGCGACCCCGGAGCCGGTCAGCAGGCGCGTGTCGGAGCTGGTGCCGTACTTGTCGATGTGAGTGCCGTCGAGCAGTTCCCGTACGGGGTCGGCGTCCCACCAGATCACGAAGTTCGTCGAGGACGGCTTGCGGCCGACCACGTTGCCGTGGGTGTCGCGCAGGCCGTCGGCCGCCGCAGACCAGGACTCCGCCCCCGGGCTGCCCGCCCAGACGTCGTCGGCGACGCCGCGGCCGTTGTCGCCGTTCGGGGAGGTCTGCCAGATGACCTGGCCGGTACGGGCGTCGGCGAACCAGGAGCTCGGCTTGGACGAGTCCTCGTCGACCTTGAACTCCTCCAGCCCCGGGCGGCTCGGGTCCAGGTCGCCGACGTGCATCGCGTCGCCGTGGCCGTTCTTCGTGGTCCACAGCCCGGCGCCGTTGTCGTCGACGCACATCGCGCCGTAGACGATCTCGTCCTTGCCGTCGCCGTCCACGTCGGCCACCGCCAGGTTGTGGTTCCCCTGGCCGTCATAGCCCTTGCCGGAGTTGGTGGAGCTGTTGGTGTCGAAGGTCCAGCGGCGGGTGAAGGCGCCGTTCCGCCAGTCCCACGCGCTGATCACCGTACGGGTGTAGTAGCCGCGCGCCTCGATCAGGCTCGGCCGCTGCCCGTCGACGTACGCCGTGGCGGCCAGGAACCGGTCGACCCGGTTGCCGTAGCCGTCGCCCCAGCTCGACACGGTCCCGCGCGCCGGGACGTAGTCGACCGTCTGCATCGCCGCGCCGGTCTGCCCGTTGAACATCGTGAGGTACTCCGGGCCGGACAGGACGTACCCGCTGGAGTTCCGGTAGTCGGCGGAGGAGCTGCCGATGACCTTGCCGGTGCCGTCCTTCGTGCCGTCGGCGGTCTTCATGGCGACCTCGGCCTTGCCGTCGCCGTCGTAGTCGTACACCTGGAACTGCGTGTAGTGCGCGCCGGCCCGGATGTTGCGGCCGAGGTCGATCCGCCACAGCCGGGTGCCGTTCAGCCGGTACGCGTCGACGTACACGTCACCGGTGTAGCCGGACTGCGAGTTGTCCTTGGAGTTGGAGGGATCCCACTTGAGCACGATCTCGTACTGCCCGTCCCCGTCGAGGTCGCCGACGCTCGCGTCGTTGGCGCTGTAGGTGTACGAGACGCCGTCCGGCGTCGTCCCCCCGGGCGGCGCGCTGATCGGCACGTCCAGATAACCGCCGCTGCCGAACTGCAGCGACGCCTCCGACGCCGCCTGCTCGGCGCCGTCCACGACGGGCCGCACCGTGTACGAGGCCCCCGACGCCGCGCCGCCGTCGTAGTAGTTCGTCGAGTTCGTGATCGGGCTGGAGTTCACCTTCGTCGAGCCGCGGTAGAGGTTGAAGGCCACGCCGGCCGGGTCGGTGCCGAGCAGCCGCCAGCTGACGAAGTTCCCGCTGCCGGACCGCACGCTGACCACGCCGCGGTTGAGCTTCTCGACCTGGCGGGCGGTCGCCGCGACCGCGTCGTGCCGGGGCAGCTGCGCACCTCCGGCGATCATCGTTCCGGCGGCGACGGCGAGCGCGACCGCTCCCCCGCGTCTCCGCCTGCTTCGTGAACGTCCCATCGGCGTCCTCCCTCATCCGCTCGGAAAGCGCTTTCCCGAGGAGTCGACGAAGGCTAAACCGGCCACCGGGCCGGGCCAAGACGCTTTCACCGCCCTTTCAGCCGTGACCGCGGCCATGACGCGACCGCCCCGGGCGGGTGCCCGACCGGGGCGGCTCCGCCGTCAGGAGAACGCGTCGACTCCGGTCAGCTCGCTCGACAACGCCCAGAGCCGCGCGGCCTCGTCCGGATCCACCGCCCAGGGTTTGACCCCGCCGATCAGCATGTCGTCCGTGGTGGCGGGCTCGGCGATGTCACAGTCCTGGCAGTACGCCCCGCCATGGGCGTCGATCAGCGGCGACGTGGCCGCCCACACGGCCGTCGCCGCTCCCTGCGCAGGAGTCTTGAAGCCCTCCGCGGGCCGGCCCTCCGGGTCGATCCACCCCCGGGCGATCTGTTCCTCGCGGGGAACGTGCCGCTGGAGCGGAGTGAGGATGCTGCCTGGATGCACCGCGAACGCCCGCAGGCCGTCATCCGCCCCGAACTCGTTCAGGTGCACGGCGAACAGTGCGTTCGCGGTCTTCGACTGCGCGTACGCGAGCCATTGGTCGTAGCCCTCGCGGAAGTGGACGTCATGCCACCGGACGCCGGACAGAAAGTGTCCCGAGGAGGTCACCGAGACCACCCGGGCCCGGCCGGGGGCCAGCGCCGGGCGGATCCGGTTGACCAGGGCGAAGTGGCCGAGATGGTTGGTCGCGAAGTGCGCCTCCCAGCCGGGCCCGACCCGGGTCTCGGGACAGGCCATGATCCCGGCGTTGGCGATGACGACGTCGAGCGTACGGCCCGTCTCCAGGATCCGCTCGGCGAACATCCGCACGCTCTCCAGGTCGGCGAGATCGAGTTCACGGACCTCCGTGCGCGGGACGTCGCGCTGGGCCGTCTCCGCCGCGGCCCGCCGGCGGGCGGGGACGATGACGTGCGCGCCCGCCCCGCTGAGGGCACGCGTGATCTCCAGCCCCAGGCCGGAGTACCCGCCCGTCACCAGGGCCGTCCGGCCCGACAGGTCCATTCCGGCCAGGACGTCGCCCGCCGTGCTGCGGGCGCCGAAACCACTGCCGATCCTCTGCTGCTTCGCTGTCATGGCTCAGGACGCTAAAACCTAGAGTTCTCTCTAGGTCAAGCTGTACGCTCGGCGCCGTGACGAGACACGCGGGAGGCCTGTCCATCGGACAGGTCGCGGAGAAGACGGGGCTCAGCGTGCACGCCCTCCGGTTCTTCGAGCGCGAAGGGCTGTTCCTTCGCCCGATCCGCCGGTCGGCGGGCGGCCAGCGGGTCTACGACCCCGCCGACGTCTCATGGCTGCTGCTCTGCAACCGGTTCCGCGAGTCCGGCATGCCGATCGCCACGATGAAGAGGTTCGCGGAGCTCGTACGGGCCGGTTCCGGCAACGAGCCGGAGCGGCTCGCCCTGCTCGAAGAGCACGAACGGACCGTCCAGGCCAAGATCGCCGACCTGACCGCGAGCCTGGCGATCATTCACGACAAGGTCATGACGTATCGCAGGCACGTCGAGGAGGGCACCGCCGCCGGCGTGTGGTCCCCCAAGCCCGGCCCCGGCCGACGATCCGCCTGACGGGCGCCCGCCGCAAGAGGTGAGTGGTTCGTGCCCGTTCGGACCCAGGCTGATGACCACGACCATGCACCGGATCGGATGACGTGCCGCTCGCTGTCGTGGGCCGGCGCCGTCGGCCGGCACATTCTTGCCGACCTTTGCTCTGCTCACACCGGGTAGACAGTGGACCGTTCCAGGTGCATACCCGGGGTGAGCAGAGCAAAGGCGGAGGGAAGACGGACGGCGTGGGCGGGGCGGCGAGCGGGCGGGCGGGCTCGCCCGGTCAGCGCTGCCATCACGAAAAGCGAGCCGGAACCGATTCGTTCCCGCTCACGTGACAGCGCCGGGTCGCTGGGGACAGGCCCCGGAGGGATCGGCCGGGCTGCCACCGGACCAGGCGAACGTCTGTGGTCACCGCGCCAACCAGGCTGACCAGCCACTGTGACGTCGATGCTGCCGCGACAAACCGGGCGAACCGGTCACCGGCCCGTCACCAGCAGCGGCGATCCGACCACGACGGCGGCACCCTCACCGAGGACGCACAAGGCCTACGCCACAACCCCTGTTAGGCGAACGCGGCCGCCGACCTCGATCAGCCCGCCCGGCCCCGGAGCGGTCACGATCTGAGAGCCGTGGCCCTGGGTGATCGTCAGGGCGCGGCCGAGGCGGGCCGTCAGCAGCAGCGCCGCCGCGCCGGTCGCCTCGTCCTCGTCGATCCCGTCGTCACGTCCGGGGAAGGCACGCGCCCGTACGCGGCCGGCCGCCTCGTCCTGCCACGCCCACGCGTAGATCCACTCCCCCGGCGGCGGCACCGGCAACGCGTCGACCTCCGCCGCCGAACCGTACTGCCGCAGCGTGCGCGGCGGCGCCCACTCCGCCCGCGCCTCGATCCACGTCCACTCTCCCGCGCGCCGGGCGCGGACCCGCCCCGCCGGGGTGATCAGCGCGGGCGCGCCGAGCAGCCAGGCCGTGCCCACGCACGGGTGTCCGGCGAACGGCAGCCGCAGCGTCGGCGTGTAGATGTCGATGACCCCGCGCTCGGCGTCGTCCACGAAGACGGTCTCGCTGAACCCGAGCCGCCGCGCGAACGCCTGCCGCTCCCCCTCCGTCGGCACGGCGGCCCCGTCCCGTACGACCCCCAACGCGTTGCCGTCACTCCCGTCCGGCCCGCAGAAGACCCGCAGCACGTCGTAGTCGGTCACCCGCCGAAGTGAAGCACGCCACCGCCGCTCCGGCTTACCCTGGGCCGGTGTTCTCGCCTCAAGGCCCATCTCCGCGTGAACTGGCGATCCAGGCGCTGTCCTCGGTCGAACGCGGCTACGACCTGCTGGCACCGAAGTTCGACCACACGCCCTTCCGCACTCCGGACGCCGTTCTCGACGCGACCGCCGACGCTCTGCGCCCGCTCGGGCCGTTCGGCCGGGGACTGGACGTGTGCTGCGGCACCGGCGCGGGCATGCGGGTCCTCGAAGCCCTGTGCCAGGGGCGGACGACGGGTGTCGACTTCAGCGCCGGCATGCTCGCGCAGGCCCGCCGGGCGCACCCGGCCGCCGGATGGGTACGGGCCGACGTCCGGGCCCTGCCCTTCGCCGGGGCCTTCGACCTGGCGGTCAGCTTCGGAGCGCTCGGCCACTTCCTGCCCGCCGAACGGCCCGCGCTGTTCGCCGGGGTGTACCGCGCGCTGCGGCCCGGCGGGCTCTTCGCGTTCCCGCTCGGCGCGCCGCCGCCCGTCACGTCGGGCTGGTACTGGGCGCTGCTCGGATTCGACCTGGCCATGCGGGTCCGGAACGCCGTGTGGCGTCCCCCGTTCGTCATGTACTACCGCACCTGCCCGCTGCACGCGGTCCGCGACGACCTGACGGCGGCCGGATTCACCGTGACGACGGTTCCCTTGATGGGCCGCCGCGCCGACGGCAGCCCGCGCTACCGGCTCGTCCTCGCGCGGAAGCCGCACGCGGAGATCGACAGGCCGTATCGTCGTCCGGCGTGATCGGATTCCCGGATCTGGGTGAGGGCACCGAACGGCTCTACTCCGCCTTCGCCCGATATCCGCTCCCCACCGAGCTCGACTACTGCGAGCATTGCGTGACCCCTGGCGAGGTCGCGGCGACGCGGGCGAGACCGCTGCGCCTGCTCACCGCGGACGACCTCCACCCGCTGATGTGGAAAGCGCTGGGCACCTGGGGCGACGAGGCGGAGCTCAAGCACTTCCTGCCCCGCGTTCTGGAGCTGATCGCCGATGATGAGGTCCATGAGGAGGCCGTCGCATCGATCTTCCTGGGAAAGGTCGCCTTGCTATGGCGGGCCTGGCCGGATGACGAGCGCGCCGCCATCGAGACGTTCCTCGGAGCCTGGTGGCCGACGACGCTGAGCGAGTTCCCCCGCGAGTTCTCCGCGTTCTCCTTCTTGGAATCCAATGCTGAGCTGAGCGTGCCCATCAAGCCGTATCTCGCGCACTGGGAGACCCGCGAAGACGAGGCGGCGGCGCGTCACCTGGCGTGGCTGGTCGCGGATCTCTGGTTCGGCGCTTTCACCGATGCCGCGTGGTTTGCCACGCTCGAACACTGGGTGGAAGGTAGCGCCGTGACGCGTCTGCTGAATGCTGCGGCGTCCACTGCGAGCACTCCCGACGCCGCCGTGGAGCTCAGCCGCGCGCGGGAACTCCTCGATCAGTGCCAGACGGCCGAGGAGCCGTGAGCCCGCGCAGCTCCGTTGCGATGATCCAGGCGACGAGGAGGTCCACGGCGAGGCCGGACAGCGCGGCGAACTGGTTGATCGTGAACTTGAAGACCTGCCCGGCGAGGACGTCGACCAGCAGGGCCGCGTTGCACAGCCGGAACGCCGCCGGGCGGTCGCGGGCGAGCCGCAGCACCCCGTACCCGCCCAGCGCCGCCGAGACGACGGCGCAGCAGGCCACGGCCACGACCGCGCCGGTCTGCCGTTCGGCGGGATGCGCGGTGATGACGTCGTCGGCGAGGACCCCGGCGAGCGTCAGCGCTCCCTGCGCGACCGGGTAGCAGACGGCGACATCGCGGACGACGCGGTGGCTCGCCAGCCGACCGGCGAGGCCGCGGACGCGAGCAGCCGCCGTGCGCACCGGTCCCGGCGCGTACGGCCGGCGCTCCGGCACCGCGTCGAGGAGACGCAGGAGCGCCGCCGGCACCTCACCGTCCAGGTCCGCGATCAGGCGCACGGCCGCTCCGCGCTCCTGCGGCGTCAGCCCCGAGCTCATTCCGGCGAGCGCCGTGGACGCGGCGTTGGCCGTACGCTCGCGCGGGCTGAGCGGCGCCCGTGCACCGGCCCACTGGGAGACGAGGACCAGCCCGGCGAAGGTCAGGTAGATGAGCCCGGCGGCCGGCCGGTAGAAGTAGCCGGTCTTGTTCACCAGCTTGCCGATCTCGTCGATGAACAGGCCGAAGCCGACCCCGCCCACGATCGCGGCCCACGCACGTGCCGCTCTGCCGAGGAAGGCGACGGCGATGCCCAGGCCCACGGCCATGAGCAGGCCACCCCAAAGGGCGTGCGCGATGTGCAGGTTCCCGCCGCCCACCTTGGGATAGCCGGTCTGTGCCAGCAGGGCCCGCGTGACGAGGACGGTGGCGATTCCGGACAAGACGAACCCGCGAAGGTACGGCGCCGCGTCGGCCGCGCGGATGAGCCCGAGTCGGTGCATCGAAGGTCGCATCGGACGCTCAACCTACGGACGCACCGGCCGGCCGCGCATTGCCGCCGTCCCCCGCTTCACGGGTATGGCCAGCCCCACTCGCGGCCGGGACTGGTCTCGCCCTTTCGCACGTGAGTGGCCGTGTTCACGCCGATCGCTCGTCCGTACGCTCGGGAGCCGAAGGCGGGCCGTCGACGGCCAGGCCCCATCCGATCGTGCAGGAGACCGATGATCAGCGTTCGCAGGCTCGTTCCGTCCGACCGAGCCGCCTGGGAGGAACTGTTCCGCGGCTACATCGCCTTCTATGAGCGGGTCGAGCCCGACGAGATGTACGAGGGCGCCTGGCGCGAGTTCGAGGCGGACACCCGCATCCACGCGCTCGGCGCGGAACTCGACGGACGGCTCGTCGGCATCGTGCACTTCCTCACCCATCCCAGCACCTCGATGCCGGACACCGACGTCTGCTACCTCCAGGACCTCTTCACCGACCCCGGCGTACGAGGCAGGGGCGTGGGCCGCGCGCTGATCACGGCGGTCACCGACTGGGCGAGGGCCCACGGCTGCTCCCGGGTCTACTGGCACACCCAGGAGTCGAACGCCACGGCCCGGCGGCTGTACGACGCGATGGCCGAGAACAACGGCTTCATCCGCTACCAGATCGACCTGGCGTGATAGGTCAATGCCGCTACGACCGGGTGAAGCGGGACGGTGGCCGGCCGAAGGCGCGAGTGAAGGCGGTGGTGAATGCGGCCGGTGAGGCGTAGCCGAGGCGGGCGGCGACCTCGGTGACGGTGGCGGTACGCAGGAGAGGGACCGCGGCGAGGAGACGGGCGCGGGTGCGCCAGACGGCGGGGCTGAGGCCGGTCTCGCGGCGGAAACGGCGGGTGAAGGCGCGTTCGCTGGTGGACAGGTGGGCGGCCCATTCGGTGTTGGTCACCCCGGCGTCGGGGGCGGCGAGGTAGGCCCGGCAGAGGGCGGCGAGGTCGGCGGATGCGGGAAGGGCGACGTGCAGGGGAAGGGGCGTGAGCGCGGCGATCTCGTGGAGGAGCAGGGTGGCGATGCCGCCCTCCCGACCGGCCAGGTCGTAATCGGCGGGGAACGCGACCGCGGCGAGGAGGAGTTCGCGGAGCAGCGGAGTGACGTCCGCGACCGTACAGGCCGCAGGCCACCATGGGACGGCGCCGGGCTCTATATAGAGGCTCCGGGTGCTGACGTCGAGCATCCGGACCCGATGGCGGATGGCGGGCGGGATGAGGACGGCGCGGTCGGTGGGGACGGTCCAGGTGCCGTCGCAGGTCTCGACGATCATGACGCCGGTGGCGCCGTACAGGAACTGCGCGCGGCGGTGCTCGTGCCAGTCGAGCAGGTGCCCGGGCGGGTAGTCGGTGCCGATCGGGAGGACGGCGCGGGAGACGTGGTCGACCTCGGCCAGCGACACGTTCCTCACCCGACCAGGCTAGTGGCCGAGACACGAAGGAATGATGCCGATCTTCGAATGCGCGCGCTCGGCCCGGCCTGATGGTCTTGAGTCCGTGGAACTCGTCGTACTGCTCGGGATCGGGCTGATGACCGGAGTGACGACCGTGCTGTTCGGCTTCGGAGGTGGATTCGTCACGGTGCCGGTGGTGGTGTGGTCGGACGCCGCCCTGGGATCCGGTGCGATGCGGGTCGCCACGGCGACGTCCGCCCTCGTGATGGTGGTGAACGCGGGATTCGCCACGGCCGCCACGCGCCGGAACCTCCTGGCGGCGCTGCGCGGCCGCGCCATCCTTCTCACGCTGCTCGCGGCCGGCGGCGCGGCCGGCGCGCTCCTGACGCGACTCGTCCCACCCGGCCTGACCCGGTGGGCCTTCGTCGGGTATCTCGTTGCGACGATCGTGGACCTACTGGTACGCCCCGGCTTCATCCGCCCGCACGCACCGGGCGAGGCCGTACCGCGCGGCCCGCGGCCGATTCCCGCCGCCCTGGGCGCACCGATCGGCGCGGTCGCGGCGTTCCTCGGGGTGGGCGGCAGCGTCATGACCGTCCCGATGCTCCGCCGCGCCGGGCACTCCATGCACGCGGCGACCGCGCTGGCCAACCCGCTCACCCTCGTCATCGCGGTACCGGCCGCCCTCGTCTCCCTGCCCGCCGGCCCGGCCCCCGGCGCCCATCTCATCGGCCTCATCGACCCGACGGCCGCCGCCTGCCTGCTCACCGGCGCGATCCCGGTCATCATCGCGTTTCGCCGCCGTCCCCCGCGTATCCCCGACCACCTGTACGCCCGGTCCTACCTCGGCCTGCTCGTCCTCGTGACGATCACGATGCTTGCGGCGGCGTGATCCACCCCCATGCCCCACTGGACGCCAGGTCCCGGCGCCGTCGTGGGTGGCAGGTCCCGGCTGATCCTTGTTACGGTCGGCGGTGACGCGGGGTGCCCGGTATCTCCCGGGCTGAGAGCAGACCCGTTGAACCTGATCTAGTTCGGACTAGCGAAGGGACGTCGCCATGACCGGCTCTCTTGGTGCTGTCGAGCGTCCGTACCGTGCCGTCCGCCGACCGCTGAGGAGATCCCGATGTTCTGCGACGAGGTGTGGAAGCGCTCGGCCCGGCTGCTCCGCGCGATTCACGAGCACCCGTTCAACACCGCGCTGAGCGCGGGCACGCTCGACCGTGAGCGGTTCGCGTTCTACATCGTGCAGGACGCCCGCTACCTGGAGGCGTTCTCCCGCGCGCTCGCGGTCGCCTCGACGCGGGCCACCGACAGCGACGACGCCGTCTTCTTCGCCGAGAGCGCGCACGCCGCGCTGGCGGCGGAGCGCACGCTGCACGCCGGCTACATCGAGGAGTTCGGGCTGACCGCCGAGGACCTCGCGGGCATCGAGACGTCCCCGACCTGCCTCGGGTACGCGTCCTTTCTCCAGGCGACGGCCCTCGCCGATCCGTATCCGGTGCTGGCGGCGGCGGTGCTGCCGTGTTTCTGGGTGTACCAGGACGTCGGCACGGCCCTGCTCAAGAACACGGCGGACGTCGAGGACCACCCGTACCGCGCCTGGATCGCGACCTACTCCGACCCGGCCTTCGCCGAGTCCACCGCACGCGCCAAGGACATCACCGACCGCCTGGCCGCGACCACCGATCCGGCCACCCGCGAGGCGATGACCCGCGCCTTCTTCCGCGCCACCGAATACGAGTGGATGTTCTGGGACAGCGCCTGGCGTCGCGAGACCTGGCCCACCACCGAGTGGCTCAGGTAGGCGTCATGAGGCGAGGCGCGGCCGTACGGTCCCGGTGTTCGCAGGGATCGTACGAGCCGCGCCGTGTCGCTCAATGATCGAGTTCGATCTCCTGCGAGGTCAGCGACGCCACCTCGACGCACGCCTCGTCGTTAACCCCTCCGCTGCGGGAACTCTTGCGCCACTGCATCGCCACTCGGTGGCCTCCAATCGCCGTTCGATCAGAAAGCGCGAGGCGTCCTCGGACGCTGCCTTCTGCCCGATCCGGTCGAAGTCCAGCCGGAACTGTTCGACCTCGCCGCACATCTCGATCAGCCGACCGCCTCTCGCTGCTCCAGCGTAGGCAATATCGCGGGAATCGACAGTGATGATGCGGAAGGGGCCGTCCTTACCGATATGCGCTCCCGCCGAGCGCGGGATGATGCGAATGGAGACGTTAGGCCGCTGCATCAGTTCGAGCAGGTGCCGGAGTTGCGCCTGCATGACCTCGGGTCCGCCGATGCAGTCGTCCAGGACGTCCTCGTCCAGGAGGACCCATACGTAGGGCGGATCCGGCCTGTCCAAGATGGTGACCTGTCGCTCCATCCTGGCCTTGAGCGTCTCGTCGAGGTCCTTGCCGTCGCTGCTGGTTTGCAGCAGGGCTCGCGCGTAGTCCTCGGTCTGGAACGGAGGTGGAATGTACTGGCCCTGGTAGATCCTGATTATCTGGGCGACGGCCTCGTACGCGGTAATCGACTGGGCCCAGTCGGGGTTGTGGCCGTTCTGGGCGTACCAGAGCAGCAACTCGAAGAGGCCGCCGGTGCGGAAGTGGCGATCGAGGATCTTCGCCTGTCTCTCGTCGATCTTTCTCCGGCCCGCCTCGACATTGGAGACGGTCGAAGGGGCGGCGCTGGCGATCTTTCCCCACTGCACCAGCGAGAGGCCGTTCTTCTCGCGTTCCCACCGGAGCAGGTAGGCCAGCATGTGCCAGAGCGAGACCTTCGGGTTGAGCGGAGCCCGTACGACTGACATCGACTCTCCTTGTGCGGCGTGAGCAGCTACTTACGGAGAGTAGATACTTCGGCTACTTAACGCAGCCGATTCCCGGAAACTCGCCCAGACGGGCACTGTGACCCCATACCCGCAGCGCTCCAGACGGCTCCACACACCAGGGAACCTCCGTCGCCCATCACCGCCTACGGCCCGACGCGCGCCCAGACCACCTTCCCGCAGGCCGTCGTCGACCGGTACCAGCCGAGCCGCCGGTCGGACAGTTCCCAGGCCAGCGCGAGGCCACGGCCGGACTCGCCGTACTCGGTCGGCGGAAGAATCCTGGGAAGGTTGCCGGGGTCGGGATCCCAGACGGCCAGCTCCAGGAGGTCCGGTCTGGCCGCGTTCGAGACCCACACGTGGATCTCCTTGCCCTCGTACAGCCGTACCGCGTTGGTCGTCAGCTCCGTGAGGATGAGCCGCCCGGCGAATCTGGCATTCTCCGATAGACCCCAGGTGTCAACGGCCTGATCCACCAGATCACGGACGAGATAGACGTTCTCGGCGTAGGCGAACATCTTCAGATCGAACCTGCGGGGGATCTCGTACAGCCGGGTGATGTCCATGTGCGTCACGTCCTTCGGTCTGACCCGCCGAAAGACTGATCCGGCACGTAGACGCACGCCACAATTCCGGAGGCTCTGCAAAGGCCGAGCAGTCCGTGGCAGCGTCGGACGAGATCGACAAGGGCATGTCGTCGCGGGACCGGCCGCCCGGCGACCTGCGGCGCTGCATGCACTCGCGGCGGTTTGTCCCAACTCCGGATCGGTACGGCGAGGACGCACCGGGTGGCGAAAGTTTCCACTACGCGCCAGGAAGCCCCAAGATCGTCAAGCTCCGCGCCCAAGGTGGCCGCTGGTCCAGAATGACGCCTGGAACTGCGGACGCGCACTCGTGGTCAAGCCGCGGTTGCCAGAGCAGGCTGATCTTCGTATCCGCTCCAGATTGATCGGTCAGCCCGTCAGGCGCACGCGCCAAGGGGCGGGTGCGATCGACGCGAGGTCGCGGGCGAATCGGTCGGTGAGCCAGCGAGACGACCTACCCGGAGCGGTGATTCCTCTGCATCCGGAAAGCTGGGCATCGACCAGTTCCGCCGTCGCATGCTTGGACTGTTCGAAGTACAACTCGGCGCCCAAGGCATCGTCCATTGGGCAGCTGAAATTTCCGGACGGCCATTTCGGCGCCGCTTCGACGTCCTTGGCAAGGCGTCGCGCCGAATCGGCATCCCCCCGCGTCAACTCGGCACGGCAGGGGTGCTGATTCATACCAGGCAGCCAAACGACGATAACGCCGGCGGGGTTGGGGTGGACCGCGACCAGGCCCCTCGGGCGGGCACTGTCTGAAGCACGACGCACGATGCACGGCTTAGCATCGCCCACCGCCCGCACCATCGCTGACGGCGCCGAAGCCGGCGGCACGGCCACGACCGGATCTCCCTCACGCGCACCGACGAGCGAGCACCCCGCCCCAGCCGACGCGAGAACCAGAGACATGATCACTAACAGTCGTGGCATACCTCGACGCCTCCCAAGCCGGACAGCGCCCTGAACGCAACAGAGCGCACCTCCTTCCATTCTGGCGCTTCCGAGAGACCCTCCTACTCCATCTCGGCCCGAGCAATCACCCACTTGACGGTCCACCCCGCCATCAAGGTCCCCGAGACGGATCCGGTCTTGTCCACGGCGGCGGTCTGTCGCTCCTGACGCGACGACCTCGGGTTTCGGTCAGTGAACCATCCGTCTTGTGGATGGTCCGCATACACCATTCGAATAGCGGCTGGACCAGCGATTTCGTTTCCGCCGGGACCGAAATCGCCTGGGGAGTCTTGTCCGGAAGAGCCCGGTCTGGCTTACTCCGAGCAGCGGAAACGGCCTGGCCAGGCGATCGCCGTGGTTTCACCCCGCCCCGATCCGGGGCTCACGAATGGAGCACGATGCTCGGCAAGAGAACAGCGGCGGCCGCCGCGTGTGCGGCCACTCCGACTCGTCCACGGCGGCACGGACCCCGATCCGCACGGCGAGGCCCGCCCTCCTGTTGTCCCTCTCCTCCCCCGCCGCCTCGCGGTCGAACGAGGCGGCCAGTCCGAGCCGGGGCGGATAGGCGGTGGCGTCCTTGTAGACGTTGACGCCCTGTGCGTCGGCCTGCCGTATGTCGGGAATCCCGAGCCGGGGCGCGCCCAGGATGATGCCGACCTGGCCCGGATGCCCACCTGGGCGCGGAACATGACGACCTACGGCGAGGACCCTTACCTGGCCGCGCAGCTCACCGGCCGTGAGATCAACGCGCTGCAGAACACCGGCCTGATGTCGCAGGTCAAGCACTTCTGCCGCCGTACCGCAGATCTACCGTCGGTCCCTCCCCGAACCTGCCCGCGAGCATCCAGCAGGTGTCGCGCAAGCTCGTCCAGTTCGACCGGGTCCAGCTGCAGCCCGGCGAATCCCGTACGGTCCACCTGACCGTCGCGGCCCGCGATCTGTCCTCCTGGTCCGCCTCCGGCCAGACCTGGGTCCTGGGCACCGGAACCCGCACGGTCTACGCGGGCGACTCCGCCACGGACCTCCCGCTGTCGGCCACCGTCACCCTCCGCTGAATCCCCGTCCCGGCCCAAGGGCCGTCATGCCGCACGGCATGACGGCCCTTGTCATTCGCCTTGGTCAGCGCGGCCGTACGGGGCGTAGGTGCTCGACGACCTCGAACGATCCATCGGGCTGCGCGTACACCTCACGGTTCTCACGCTCGAAGAGCACCGGGAGGCGATCGGCTGTGAGAGCCTCGCCGACGCCATCTCGCCGCTCCCCGGCCCGCGCGCCGCAGCCGCGGCACGGCTGAGCCTCGGAGCCGCCACCGTGCTCATCGACGTAGGCGTCTCGGACGGTCGACCGCGTCGGCCGCACGGCCGGAAGGCCCCTCCGCGGAGCATGGGTCACCCGGAGTAGGGCCTGCGGGTGGTCATGCCCGAGCTCTCGCGGACGCGTAGCTCGTGCCTCACGGTCACCTCGCGCGGGGGCGAGTCGATCGCCTCGATGCGGTCCAGGAGAAGGCGCAGAGCCGAGCGGGCGATGCCTGCCTTGTCCGGGCTGACCGTCGTCAGGCTCGGCACGTTGTACCGGCCGTCGTCGATGTCGTCGAAGCCCACCACCGCCACGTCGTGCGGAATCCGGTAGCCCCGGTCGTGCAGCGTCCGCATCGCGCCCAGGGCCAGGGTGTCGTTGAAGCAGAACACCGCGTCCGGCGGGTCCTCCAGCTCCGTCAGGTACGCCGCCGCCTCCGCACCGTCACGGCGGTGGTAGTCCCGGGCCGGCACGATCAGCGACTCCTCCACCGGCAGCCCGGCCTCCTCCAGCGCAGCCCGGAAGCCCGTCTCCCGCAGACGCGACGTACCTTGAGCGTGGTCCGGCTGCGCGCCGATCGCGGCGATCCGGCGTCGGCCGAGACCGGCGAGGTGCGCGGTGGCCGTACGGGCGGCGGCGACATTGTCGATCGCGACGTGGTCGGCCGGTCCGGCCGAGACCCGCTCGCCGAGGAGGACCAGCGGTGTCGTGTCGACGCGTCGGGCGATGTCGAGGCGGTCCATCGCGACCGGGCTGAAGATGACGCCGTCGGCGAGCTTGGCCCCCATGCCGTCGATGACGTACTGCTCGCGCCGATCGCCGCCGCCGGTCTGGTCGATGATGATCGTGTAACCGTGCTCTTCGGCCGCGTCGACGATGAGACGGGCGAGCTCGGCGAAGTAGGGCTGATCGAGCTCGGGCACGGCGAGCGCCAGGATGCCGGTGCGGCCGCGACGCAGGTTGCGGGCGCTGATATTGGGCCGGTAGCCGAGGTCGGCGATGGCGCGCTGGACCCGCTCGCGGGTGCCGGCGCCGACGGCGGCGCCGTTGATGACGTTCGAGACGGTCTTGACCGACACTCCGGCACGGGCCGCCACGTCCTTCATGCTGGCCGAGCGCCGTCCCCGCTGCGGTGACGTGCTGGTCATGGCCGGCCCCCCGGGTATGTGTCTCCGTTTCGGGGACGAGAGTATATCGACTACTACATCGTTGGAAGTACGGTGCGCGCCATCCCTTACTACTACGAGGTGAGGGGTGTACATCGATTACCTTCGCGAGTATCGTCCCGGTAATTCCGGCCCGGCGATGGGAGCCGTGCCGACGGCTCATCGCACGTGGATGAGGGGAGACGCCGTGGACCTACGCAGGAAGCTCACCGTGTTCGCCGCGCTCGCAGCGCTGGGTACCGCCGCCGCGTGCGGCGGGTCCGGTTCGTCGGGCGGCGGCAGCGGCGGCACCGTGACCGTGTCATTCTGGAACGGCTTCACCGGTGGCGACCGGCCCGGTGTCGAGCATCTCGTCGACGAGTTCAACAAGTCGCACCCGAAGATCCACGTGAACATGCAGATCATGCCGTGGGACGTCTTCTACCAGAAACTGCTGCCCGCGTACGGCGCCGGCAAGGGCCCCGACATCACGGCGATGAGCGCGAACCAGCTCGCGGAGTACGCTTCCAAGCGGGTCTTCCAGCCCCTCGACGACGCCTTCTCGAGCGGCCTGATCGACAAGTCGAAGATCGTTCCCGGTGCCCTGCAGGCCGGGCAGTACGCCGCCAAGCAGTACGGCCTGCCGGCCAACTTCACCCCGCTCCTCCTCTACTACAACAAGAAGCTGTTCAAGCAGGCCGGCATCGCCGGGCCGCCGGCGAACTGGACCGAGTGGACCGCCGACCTGAAGAAGCTGACCAAGGGAAAAGGCCCCGGCGGCGCGCCGGCGCAGTACGGGCTGACCATGGGCACGCACGACTCGGTCGAGGGCATCCCGATCCTGCTCGCAGGCCAGGGCGGGGGTGTGATCGGCTCCGACGGCAAGACGGTGACGCTCGACAGCCCGCAGTCGGTCCAGGCGATGACGTACTGGACCGACCTCGTCCGTAACGACCACGTCATGCCGGTCGGCACGTCGGGCGCCGACGCCGACAAGCTCATGCAGGCCGGCACCGCCGCCATGGAGGTCAACGGACCCTGGCTGACGTCCTCCCTCGACCAGGCCAAGATCGACTACGGCGTCGCGATGGTGCCCGCCGGGCCGGCCGCACAGACCACGATCGACGACAGCGTGCAGTTCTCGGTGGGCAGCCGCGTGAAGGGCGCGGCGAAGAAGGCGGCCGAGGAGTTCATCGCCTTCTGGAACTCCCGTGACTCCCAGATCTACTTCGCCAACACGACCGGCTTCCCGCCCACCCGCACCGACATCGGCGCCGCCGACCTGAAGAACCCCAACGTCGCGGTGTTCGCCAAGTACGCGCCCAAGGCCGTTCCGCTCATGCCGGGCCAGACCCAGTTCCCGCAGATGCAAAGCGAGGTCATCGACCCGACGTTCGAGAAGATCCTCAACGGCAAGGGCGACCCGGCGACGCTCCTGAAGCAGGGCGCGACCCAGCTCCGGTCGATGGTCTCGGGGAGCTGACCGGTCCATGCGACGATCCGGTCTCCAGGCGCGCGGCGGCCTGTCGCTGCGCGCCCGGCGGCGTCTCAGCGCGTACGGCTTCATCGCACCGTCGGTGATCATCCTGGGCGTCTTCCTCGCCTGGCCGATGATCTGGTCCCTGCGCACCTCCTTCTACGACGCCTCGCAATTCGCTCCGCCCACGTTCGTCGGGCTCGGCAACTACCGGAAGCTCCTCACGGACGCGACGTTCCGCGGGGACCTGGTCAACACGCTGGAGTACGCGGCCGTGGTCACCCCGATCTCGGTCGGGCTGGCGCTGGCGTTCGCGCTGATGCTGAACCGGCGGCTGCGCGGCCGGTCGTTCTTCCGCGCCTCGATCTTCCTGCCGGCCGTGCTGTCCCTCGGCGTGATGGGCATCGCGTGGGACTTCGTCCTCGATCCCAACATCGGGCTGCTCCCCCGCTGGCTGCAGCACGCCGGACTGTCGCTCGGCAACGGTGTACACGACCCGAACTGGGCGATGGCGTACGTCATGTTCGTCGGGATCTGGAAGAACACCGGGTTCTACATGGTGATGTACCTCGCCGGGCTGGGCACCATCCCGACGGACTTCTACGAGGCGGCGGCGATCGACGGCGCGGGTCCGTGGGCGAGGTTCCGCAACATCACCTGGCCGCTGCTGTCGAACACCACGCTCTTCGTGTTCGTCATCGCGGCGATCGCCTCACTGCAGGCCTTCGACCAGATCTTCGTGATGACGCGCGGCGGGCCGTTCTTCAAGACCGAGACCCTCGTCTACCTCATATATCGCAAGGGCTTCACGGACTTCGACTTCGGGTACGCCTCGGCGGCCGCATGGGTCCTCGTCGTCCTGGTCTTCGCGATCAGCCTCGTGCAGAACTTCTACTTCAGCCGACGGCAGGTGAAGTACTGATGAGCCGCCGTGTACTGCTCTACGCCGGGCTGGTCCTGGCCGTGGCCGTGATCCTGCTCCCGGTCGTCTGGATGGTCTTCGCGTCGCTGAAGCCGGAGGCGGACATCACCGGGCATCCCGCCCAGTTGCTGCCCCAGCACCTCACGGGGAGCAACTACCGGGAGGTGACCCGGCAGATCCCGTTCGTGCGGCAGTTCATCAACTCGGTGATCTTCGCGGGCGGCGTCACGGTCTTCTCGCTGCTGTTCAACTCGATGACCGCCTTCGCCCTGGCCCGGCTCGACTTTCCCGGCAGGCGCGTGCTGTTCGTCGCGATCATCCTGTTCCTGATGATCCCGTACCAGGTCACGCTCATCCCGACCTATCAGATCGTGGCCAAGCTCGGGCTGATGAACACCTTCCCCGGGCTGATCATCCCGCGTGCGACGAACGCCTTCGGGATCTTCTTCCTGCGGCAGTTCTTCCTCGGCATTCCGCGCTCCCTGGACGAGGCGGCGCGCATCGACGGGGCCGGCGACTGGCGGATCTACGCACGGATCATCCTCCCCCTGTCCACACCGGCCCTGCTGACCATCGCCCTGTTCGACTTCATGTTCAACTGGAACGACCTGTTGTGGCCGCTGATCTTCACCACCAGCACGAAGATGGAGACGCTGCCCGCCGGGCTGGCCCTGTTCATGGGCCAGCACGTCACGCAGTACGGCGTGGTGATGGCCGGGGCGACGCTCACGACCGTGCCGATCGTGATCGCGTTCCTCTTCGTGCAACGCAGGTTCATCCAGGGCATCGCCACGACGGGACTGAAATGAAGACCGCCAATCTCATCCTCGACCCCGCTTTCCGCGTCGGGCCGGTACGGCCACGCCTGTTCGGCTCGTTCGTCGAGCACATGGGCCGATGCGTCTACACCGGCATCTATGAGCCCGGCCATCCGGACGCCGACGCCGACGGGCTGCGGCAGGACGTGCTGGCGCTCACGCGGGAGATGGGCGTCACGGTCGTCCGCTATCCGGGCGGCAACTTCGTCTCCGGCTACCGCTGGGAGGACGGCGTCGGGCCCGTCGAGGAGCGGCCGGCCCGGCTCGACCTGGCGTGGCAGTCGCTGGAGACCAACGCCTTCGGCCTGCACGAGTTCATGACGTGGGCCGACCGGGCGGGAGTCGAGCCGATGATGGCGGTCAACCTGGGAACGAGAGGCGTCCAGGAGGCCGTCGATCTGCTGGAGTACTGCAACCATCCCGGCGGCACGGCCTTGTCGGACCGTCGCGTGAAGAACGGGCGGGCCGAACCGTACGACATCGGCCTGTGGTGCCTGGGCAACGAGATGGACGGGCCCTGGCAGATCGGCCACAAGACGGCACAGGAGTACGGCCGGCTCGCCCAGGAGACCGGGAAGGCGATGAAGCTCGTCGATCCGAGTATCGAACTGGTCGCCTGCGGCAGCTCGAACGGGCACATGCCGACGTTCGGAAGCTGGGAGGCCACGGTCCTCGAGCACTGCTACGACGAGGCCGACTACATCTCTCTGCACGCCTACTACGGCCAGGACGGCGATCTGCCCAGCTTCCTCGCCTCGGCCGTGGACATGGACGCCTTCATCGAAGGCGTCATCGCCACCGCCGACCACGTACGGGCCAAGCTGCACAGGTCAAAGCGGATCCAGCTCTCCTTCGACGAGTGGAACGTCTGGTACACCGACTCCTTCGACGGGGGCACCTGGCAGCAGGCTCCGCGCATGAGCGAGGACCTGTTCAACGTGGCCGACGCCGTCGTGGTCGGGAACCTCCTGATCTCCCTGCTCCGGCACGCCGACCGGATCGGCGTCGCCTGCCAGGCGCAGCTCGCGAACATCCTCGCGCCGATCCGCACCGAGCCGGGCGGCCCTGCCTGGCGGCAGACGATCTTCCATCCCTTCGCGCACGTCGCGGCGTACGCGAAGGGCGACGCGCTGCGGGTCGTACTCGACACCCCGCGGTACGAGACGGCCAGATACGGCGATGTCCCGCTCGTCGACGCGGTCGCGACCCGCGACGACGAGGGCATCACGGTGTTCGCCGTCAACCGGGACGTCGATGAGGCCGTCGGCCTCACACTCGACCCCCGCGCCCTGCCGCCCGTGCGGAACGCCGAACGGATCGTCCTGGCCGACGCGGATCGGGGCGCCGCCAACACCGCGACCGCCCCCGGCCGCGTTACGCCCCGGCGCGGCGAGGTCCCGGTACGGCCTGGCGAGCCGCTGCTCGTCGAGTTGCCGCCGGTGTCCTGGAACGTCCTCCGGCTCACCATCTGAAAGGGAACGATGCATCTCACCCTCGACGGCACTTGGGACCTCATCGTCGGCGACCCCGGGATCGCCGGGCTGGCCGACGCTCCGTCGCGGCCCGTCACCGTACCCGGGCTGTGGGAGGCGGAGGTCGACCCGGCCCTCGACGGCGTTGCGTGGTACCGCCGAACCTTCGTGTGCGACGACCCGTCCGGCCGATGGACCCTGCGGTTCGGCGCGGTCATGGACACCGCCGAGGTCTACCTCAACGGCGTCGCGCTGGGCGCGCACCTCGGCGCGTTCACGCCGTTCGAGTTCGACCCCGGCGACGCGCTCGTCGCGGGCGAGAACGTCCTGGCCGTCCGCGTCACCGACCACGCCCTGACCGACCCGGAGCACCCGCGCACCGCGCATGGCAAGCAGGGCTGGGCCAACCAGGCGTTCCCCAGCCCGCCGAGCCTCTACCTGACCTACGGTGGCATCTGGCAGTCCGTCACGCTGCGCCGCCACGGGCCGATCGCCATCGAGGACGTCTTCGTGAACGGCGACCCCGAGAACCTGACCGTCGTCGTCGAACTGTCCAACCGCTCGCCGGACACCGTCACCGCCCGGGTCCGCGCGGGCGTACCCGGCGACGTGCGCGAAGAGGAGGCCGTCCTGCCGCCGGGCGAACACGGCGGCGTGACCATCGCCTTCGGCCCGGCCGGCGCGGCGCGCTGGTCGCCGGAGTCTCCGGTGCTGCACGAGGCGAAGGTCACGGTCACCGCCGAGGATGAGGTCAGCGACCAGCGGACGACGCGTTTCGGGCTGCGGACCATCACGGTCGAGGGCGACCGGCTCGTGTTGAACGGCGAGCCGTACCGCATGCGCAGCGCGCTGGTCCAGGGCTTCTATGCCGGCACTCTGTACGCCGAGCCCGGCCGCGAGGCGATCGAGGCCGAGGTCACCGAGGCCAAGCGGCTCGGGCTCAACACGCTGCGGCTGCACATCAAGGCGTTCGACCCGGTCTACCTCGACGTGTGCGACGAGCTGGGCATGCTCGTCCACTGCGACATCCCGGTCGCGGAGCCGATCGCGCACGGCGAGCTGGGTTTCACCGGCGAAGTGGCCGACCGGTGCGCCGCGGCAGCGACCGAACAGGTACGCCGCGACCGGAACCACCCGAGCATCGTGCTCTGGTCGGCGATGAACGAATTGGGGCTCGATCACGAGCCGTCCCGCGCGAGCGAAGGGTACGAGGGCTTCGCGCGGCGCCTCTACGCCGCCGTGGCGGACGCCGATCCGACCCGCCCGGTCATCGAGAACGACTGGGTGGACCCCGACCCGGATCGTGTCTTCGAGAGCCCCATCCTCACCGCGCACTGGTACGGCCGGCTGTCCACGGCGTACCTGACGGAGCTGGCCAGCAAGACCGCGCCGTGGGCCGCCTCGCCTCGCCCGTTCCTGGTGAGCGAGTTCGGCGACTGGGGCCTGCCCGACCTGGGTCCGCGCGAAGACTCACCGTTCTGGTGGTACGGCGCCGACCTGAGCACGGCGATCGAGCGGACGCCCTGGCCGAGGACGGTGGCGGCGTTCGTCGAGGGCACGCAGCGATACCAGGGCATCGCCGACCGGCTGCAGGTCGAGCTGTTCCGCCGCCAGGACGGCATCGCCGGTTGGTGCGTCACCGAGCTGACCGACGTGCCGCACGAATTCAACGGCTTGTGGAGCCTGGAACGCGCACCGAAGCCCGCCGCCCACGCCGAGTTCTCCCTGGCCTGCGCCGACGTCCTGCCGATCGTCGCGCGGACCACCTGGACCGTGACCGCGGGCGAGGCGGTGGAGGTGCCCGTCTCGGTGGCCAACGACGGCCCCGCGCTCTCCGGCGTGGTCCTCGAAGTCTCTCTCCGCGGGCGTACGGTGCGGTACGGCCCGGTGGACCTGCCCGCGCACACGGCATCGGAGGTCGCGACGGTCCGCGTGCCGGCGCCCGAGGTGGCCGGGACGCACGAGCTGACCGTACGGCTCGTCGGAGACGACGTGGTCGGATCGAACCGGTATCCCGTGCACGTGGTCTCGTCCGAGCCCGCGCGGGTCGCGGTACGGCTCGTCGGCGATGCCGGCGACCTGGCCGGGGCGCATGTCGTCACCGACGACACAGCGCCGCTCGTCGTGGCGGAGGACGCGCTGGACGCTGGGAGTGGCGCCCTGGCCGCCGAGGCGCTGGCCGCCGGGCGGGCGGTCCTCGTCCTGGCGCAGGACGCGGACCGGGCCCGGCACCTGCCGATCACGGCCGAGCTGACCGAGGTCGCCACCGCCTGGGGATCGACGCCGTTCCTGTTCACCACCGATTCGCCGGCGGTGCCCTCGCTGCCGCAGGCCACCGTCCTGTCCGTCGAGTCGATGTCGATCGTGCCGGACGTGGTGTGGACCCGGATCGGCGACGGTCCGTTCCCCGGACACGTGGTCGCCGGGATGTGGAAGCCGTTCCCGGACGAGATCGCCGGCACGATCATCGGGGAGACCCGCGTCGGGCCTGGCCGGTTGCTCGTCTGTCAGTTCCCGCTGCTCGCGGCCGTACGACGGGGCGACCCGATGGCCACGGCGGTGCTCGCGGACCTCCTCCGCCACCTCGCCGCGCCTGTTCCCGGGCTACGGGCCGAGCACGACCACCTCGCCGACGGCCGGGCCATCACCTACTACGCGACGAAGGACGCATCATGACCGAGCGAAGCGAGGGAATCGGCGAGCACGGCACCTTGGTCATGGAGCCGACGAAGGAGGTCCCATGACCGAGCGGCGATACGACCCGACCCGCGGCGAGTGGGTCACCTTCGCCACCCACCGACAGAACCGTACGTTCCTCCCGCCCGCCGACCAGTGCCCGCTATGCCCCACCGCGCCATCGTCCGGCGGGCCACCGACCGAGATCCCGCACGCGTCATACGAACTGGTCACCTTCGACAACCGGTTCCCGTCGTTCACCGCCCACCCTCCGGAGCCTTCGGTCGCCGGCGACGCGCTGACCCCGGTCGAGCCGGCGGTGGGCCATGCGGAGGTCGTGGTGTTCACCAGCGACCACGACGCCACGCTGACCGAGCTGCCGGTCGCCCGGCTGCGCGCCCTCGTGGACGTGTGGGCGGACCGCACGACCGTGCTCGGCCGACGCCCGGAGATCGGTTACGTCTTCCCGTTCGAGAACAAGGGCGAGGAGATAGGCGTCACCCTCCACCACCCGCACGGCCAGATCTACGGCTACCCCGACATCCCGCCGATCCCGGCGCAGGAGGTCACCGCCGCGCGGCGGTATCGGTCGCTGCACGGGTCGTGCGTGTGGTGCGATGTCGTCATCCGGGAGGAGAGTTCCGAGCGACTCGTCGTGACCGGCGACGCCTTCGCCGCGTATGTGCCGTTCTGGGCGCGATTTCCCTACCAGGTGTACATCAGCGCCCGCCGCCACGCTCCCGCACTGCCGTCGCTCACCGCACCTGAGAGGGACGACCTGGCGCGCGTGCTCAAGCAGGTGCTGGTCGCCTATGACGGCCTGTTCGGCTTCTCGATGCCCTACGTCATGGCGGTACACCAGGAGCCCGCCGTCCCCGGCTACGCCGACCTCACCCACCTGCACCTGGAGCTGTCGCCGCCTTACCGAACCGCCACCAGGCGCAAGTACCTGGCCGGCAGCGAACTGGCCGCGGGCGCGTACGTCACCGACCTGGCGCCCGAACGCACGGCCGCCGCGCTCCGCGACGTCCTCGCCCGCGCGGCGGCTGACGACGGCCACGACGAGGACCGCCCGGCCGCCTGAGCAGCGAGGCCGCGGCCCCGGTCGGCGAGACCCCGGGGCCGTGGCCGGAATCGCAGTGCCGGGGATGTGACAGTGACTGCGCCGCTTGACCGCTTTGCCCCGATAAGATTTCGCCACGACGCTCTGTGTGGAGGTCGGGTCGGAGTCGCCCTCCGGGCGATGGACGGAAAGGGTGCGCGTGGCCGGGCACAAGACGCCGGACGACGATCCGAACAGGGAGCCCCCGTCCGACGATCAGTGGTCACCTCCACCCCCGCCGCCCCCGGCCTGGGGCCCGGATCCGGCTCGGCCGGCGCTCCCGCCCTGGGCCGCGCCTCCCGCGCCGCCGTACGGCGCTCCGCCGCCGGGCCTGCCCGGCTCCCCGCCGTATGCGCCACCACCGGAAGAACCCCCGCCGTCCAGCCCTCCGGCGCAGGAGGACCCGCCAGAAGGACAGGCGCCGCCCGAGACGCAGGAGTGGGCGCCGGAGCCGGCGGCCGATCCGTGGCGGATTCCGCCGCAGCCGCCGTGGGACCCGGCCGTCGAGCCCTCCCCCGCCGTGTCCCCGCCTCCCCCGGATCCGTACGGCCCCGATGAACAGGAGCCGTCCGGACCGCGCTTCGCCGCCTACGACACAGGCGCAGAGGAACCACCCCCACCACGCTTTCCCCCCTACGACACGGGGGAACAGGAGCCGCCCGCGCCGCGGTTCCCCGCCTATGACGCGGGCGGAGGAGACCGGTCGACCGCGCTGGATCTGCCGCCGTCGGCGATGGTCCCGCGGTCCACGCCACGGCCGCCCGGCGGCCTCGGGCGCGACTCGCGGACGTCGGGGGAGAACACCGTCCGGTTCGACGAGCCGTGGCGGATGGAGACCCCCGGCCGGACGGGACGCCGGGGGATACCGCTGCGGCCGATCCTCATCGGCGTCGCGGGCGTGGTCGTCGCCGGGCTGGTCGCCGGAGGGGTGTACGTCCTCACCGGCAGCGACAAGAAGTCCGCGCCGAAGACGCCGGCGGCCCGGCTCGCGGGCCGGCTGTTCGCGGCGGACCCGGCGGCCGGTGCGGACGGGCGGGACCAGGAACTGCTCGGGGTCGCGTCGTCGGGTTCGACCGTGGTCGCCATCGGCGGCGAGGCCGACACCGCGGACTACCGGGCCGAGTTCCTCGTCTCGACCGACGGCGGCCGCTCGTTCCGGCTCGCCGGGCTTCGTACGGCCGACGGCGCCGAGCCCGCGTACGGTGACGTCCCGCGGGTGGTCGCCGGGTCGGGCGGCGCCTGGGTCGCGCTCGGGAGTTCGCACGCGGGGACGGCCGTGTGGACGAGCAAGGACGGCACGTCGTGGGTGCGGCAGCCGGACGCGGCGGGCGCGTCCTTCGGCCGCGACCGGATCGCGCGGGTCGCGCGGACGGCGAGCGGCTTCGTCGCGATCGGCGACACGTCGCAGAAGGGCGACTACAGCGACGCGGTGCCGGTCGTCTGGCTCTCCCCGGACGGCCGGAACTGGGAGCGGCTGGGCAACGACCAGCTCAGGATGTCGCTGTCCGGCGGCCCACTGTCCCTCGTCGACCTGGCGACCGTGGGCAACACCGCGCTCGTGTACGGGTGGACGACCGATCACAAGGGCCGGGTCGTCAAGGACGCCGTGTGGCGGTCCGCCGACGGCGGGCGGTCCTGGGAGTGGGTCGACGTCCCGCACCCGAAGGGCACCGCCGGTCCGGGCGTCGCGATCGGGGCGACGTCGAGCGGCTTCGTCGCGGGCCGGAACGGCAGCTCGAAGTCGGAGCGGTACGGCGTGATGATGACGTCCGCCGACGGGAGGCAGTGGCAGACCGCCGGCGAGATCCATCTGCCCGGCTACGGCGGTCTGCAGCGGCTGGCCGGGACCGACCGTGGCGTGGCGGCCCTCATCGGCGGCGACCGGAAGGTCCTGCTCGCCCGCAGCACGGACGGCCGGGCGTGGCAGAACGCCGGGGAGGTCCCGACGCCGTCGAGCGTCTCGATCCAGGGCATGGCCGTGACCGCGGGCGCGACCATCGTCGCCGGGCGGGAGGCCGGTGCCCAGGACGCGGACGCGGTCCTCGCGGTGCGCGATCCGCTCGGGCAGGAGATCGCGGTCGACCCCACCCGGATCGCCGGAGCGGTCGAGCCGGACCAGGCGCTGACCTCGGTGGCGACGGGCTCCCGGCTGAGCGTCGCGGTGGGCAGCACGAACGGTGACGCCGCGGCCTGGACGTCCGCCGACGGCAGGCGCTGGAGCCGGGCCCAGGCGCCCGGCCAGGTGTTCGCCCGGCCGGGGAAGCAGCGGCTCATCAGCGTGGTGTCCGGCAACGCGGGCTGGCTCGCCGTCGGGTTCGACGTGAACCACCCCCTGATCGTCGCCTCCGACGACGGGACGACCTGGCGGGCGGTCGACGGCGGGAAGGCGTTCGCGCCGGGAGACGCCGACCACGTCGCCACGTACGCCGCGACGGTCGGGCCGGCGGGTTACGTGATCGTCGGCGAGAACGGCCTCTCGGCGGGAACGTGGCACTCGGCCGATCTCAAGAGCTGGGACCGGGGCACCGGACCGGACCTCACCGGCGATCAGCAGGCCAACCGCTGGATGCGCGGCGTGGTCGGCGGCTCGTTCGGATACGTCGCGGTCGGCGGGCTGAACGATCCGGCGGTCAAGGACGCCCCGAGGGGCCGGCCGGCCGCCTGGACGTCGGCCGACGGCAGGAAGTGGACGCTGCACCGGATACCGCTGCCGTCCGGCGCCCTGGAGGCGTGGTTCGACAAGGTCGCCGCCGTCGGCAACGTCGTGGTCGCCACGGGGTCCGCGGCGACGGCCTCCGGCCGGAGGGCGTTCGCGTTCGTCTCGCCGGACGGCGGCGCCTCGTGGCAGGAGGTCCGGTTGCCGGCCGCCGGCCCGGCAGGCCCCGACTCCAGCGACCGCAACTCGATCGTCACCGCCGCGACCGCGACCCCGCGCGGGTTCGTCGTCACCGGCGCCGGCGGGCGGCTCGGCCGTTCCGACGTCGTGCTGTGGACCTCCCGCGACGGACGCTCCTGGACTGCCCAGACGCCCGAGGGAACCGGCCTGTCCGGGCGGGGCGACCAATGGCTCACCGGGATGACACCGCTGGGCGGCGACCTGCTCGCCGTCGGGGTGAGCACCGACCACCAGGGCGAGCAGCCGACGCTGTGGCGGAGGCCGTTGCCGTGAGCACCCCATCCCGGATCGGACAGAAGGCCGCGCGGTCGTGACCGGCCGCCTCCGGGCCACGCTGGCGGCCGTGGCGAGCGCCTGCCTGCTCGCCACGGCGGCGTGCGCGGAGGCGAGATCCCCTGCCGTCACCGAGCCCCGTCGCCCCACCCCGAGCGCCACGCCCCGTCCGCCACTGCGGATCATGCCGCTCGGAGACTCGATCACCGATGGGCTGCAGACGTCCGGTGGGTACCGCAGCGATCTGTGGCAGTACCTGACGGCCGACGGAAGGTCGGCCGACTTCGTGGGGTCGCGGGCGAACGGTCCCCCGCAGCTGGGCGACCGCAACGAGGAAGGCCATCCCGGATGGCGGATCCACCAGCTGGCCGTGCGGGTGCGGGAGTGGCTGCGGGTCTACCGCCCCGACGTCGTCCTCCTGCACATCGGAACGAACGACGTCATCCAGCGGAGCGCGCTGCCGCAGGCTCCGGCGCGGCTGGCCGCGCTGGTGGATCTCATCACCGCGACGCTGCCGGACGCGCAGGTGTACGTGGCCACGATCGTTCCGCTGGCCGATCCGGCCGGTGACCGGCTCGCCCGGCGGTACAACGCGGCGATCCCCGGCATCGTGTCGGCGCGGGCCGCGCGGGGCCGGCACGTCCACCTCGTCGACATGCACGCGGCGCTCACGAGGGCCGACCTGTCCGCCGACGGAATCCACCCGACCTACGGGGGCTACTCCAAGATGGCGGCGCGGTGGTACGCCGCGCTGACCGGCGTCCCGATGACGCGGTGGGAGGCGGAGAAGCCGGCGTACACCACGATCAACGAGGGCGAACGGCTGACCACGTCACGGGCGTCGGGCAACGGCAAGGCCGGGTACCTCGCCGCCCCGGACAGCTACCTGGAGTTCGCGCTCCCGCTGCCGAGCGGCGGCCGCTACCGGATGTACGTGCGCGCCGCCGACGGCATGGACGCCCCGTGCGGGCAGCTCCTCTCGGTCAACGGGCGGCCACGGGAACGGCTGGTCTACCGCCCGTACGGCTGGGACCAGTGGACCATCACCGCCGTCGACGTGTGGCTGAACGCCGGCCGGAACACGATCCGGTTCACCCGGCAGACCTGCAGCGCGGAGATCGACGCGATCGACCTGGCACCCGCCCGCTGACCCTCCTCAGGACGACGGCACCTCGGCGTCGTCCCCCGGATGTCGCGCCGCCGCGTCGCCGCGGGCGCCGTCCGGGGCCTCCGGGGGAAGGCCGTTCCGCCGGATCTGCGCCAGCGCGGTCTTCAGCCGGGTGCGCAGCCGGTGCTGTGCGGGGGCCTCGACGAGCCGGTAGATCAGGTAGGCCGAGACCAGCGCGACGGCGATCAGGACGCCGAGCACCGCCCACCGGCTCAGGTGCGGGTAGAGACGCGGAACGAGCGTCCGCGCGATCGTCTGGTGCACCAGGTACAGCGGGTAGGTGAGCATCCCCAGCAGGGTGAGGCCGCGCCAGCGCAACCACGCCAGCCGGTGCGTCGCGACGAGCGCCATGATGACGAAGACGAAGGTGACGCCGGCCGGGATGACGTACTCCGAGACGCCCGGCACGATGAAGTCGGGGAAGTTGTACTTCAGGTCGTAGTAGCAGCCGAGCGCCCAGGCGACGGCGATGAGCAGCCAGACGATGAGGTTGCTCCCGTACCGGTAGATCAGGAAGAACCCCATCCCGGCGACGAAGAACGGCGCGTACCGCCACAGCAGCAGGACCTTGGCGAAGCCGAAGTCGGCCTCCATCGCGAACACGCTGAGCAGGAGCCAGCCGGTCATGAACGCGACGCACCGGCCGTACGTGACGCCCCGCCAGACGAGGAGCGCGATGAGCGCGTAGAAGTGCAACTCGACGTAGAGGGTCCAGTAGACGACCTCCATGCGCTGGGACCCGACGCCCTCCTGGAGCATCGTCAGGTTCGGCAGGAACCGCATGACGGGCCCGTCGGTCCCCGGGCCGAACGGGACGTAGGAGCGGAAGGCCAGGTACGCGCCGAGCGAGAGGCACACGCTCACCCAGTAGGCCGGGAACAGCCGGGTGAACCGGGACACCGCGAAGTCGCCCACGCGGCGATCCCAGGCGCTCATCAGGATCACGAAGCCGCTGATCAGGAAGAACAGCTCGACGCCGAGGAAGCCCCACCGCGTCACCTCGCCCAGGCCGGGGAAGATCTTCCGGGCACTGCCGCCGGGCCATTCCGGCGCGGGCACCCCGGTGAAGTGGTGCAGCATGACGGCGGCGGCCGCCACGAAGCGCAGCAGGTCCAGCTCGCGAAGCCGTCCCGGCGGCCGTACGGGTCCGCGTGCGTCCTCGGTCTTCTTCGGCGCCGCGTCCTGCGCGCCGGCCGCCGTGGAACCGTTCGCCGATGGCATGGCGGCTCAGCCCTTGGCCGCGGACAGCAGCGCGGCCACCGCCGCGGACACCCGTCGTTTCGCGCTCATCACCGCTCCGTGATCCGCAGGATGACCTGCTCGTTGCCGCGCGTGTAGCCCTCGTAGCGGAACCGCAGGCCGGCCCGCTCGACGTACTCCGTCCACGCGCGGTACTCGTGCTCGCGCCACCCCGGGTAGCCGAAGAACTCGTCGAAGACGACGACGCTGCCGGGCCGCAGGCGCGGCCCCACGTGACGCAGGACCGTCCGCGTCGAGGAGTACAGGTCGGCGTCGAGGTGCAGGAAGGCGACCGGCTCGGGGTGCTCGTCGAGGAACCCGGGGAGGGTGTCCTCGAACAGCCCGACGACCAGTTCGGCGCCGAGCACCTCCGGGGGCGCGTCCACGGCGAAGGTGCCGGCGGGGAAGCCCTCCCGCCAGTCCTCCGGGAGCCCCTCGAAGGAGTCGAAGCCGAAGACGTTCTTGCCGTCGCGGGCCGCGGTGATCGTCCGCAGCGTCCGGCCGGAGAAGACGCCGAACTCCAGCGCCATGCCCTCCTGGCCCTCGGCGAGGGACAGGGCGTACTCGAGCGTCGCCTGCGGGTCGGACAGGGCCGTGGCGCCGGGCATGAGCTCCTCGATCAGCTCGGCCGCCTCGGCGGCCGCGGCCTTCTCCGCCTTGAGCGTGGCGGCGGCGAGCCTGGCCTCCTCGCGGCCCCGCTGCCGGCGCGCGGCGTCGAGGGGGCCGTCCGGCGGATTGAGGAAGTCGACGGCCTCGGTGATCTCGCCCTCGAACGCGACCCGGCCCTCGCGCAGCACGACGCCCCGCCCGCAGACCTTCTCCAACGTGCCCATGTCGTGGGAGACGATGACGAGCGTGCGTCCCTCACCGTGCAGCTGTTCGATGCGCTCGAGGCACTTCTTCTGGAACGGCGGGTCACCGACGGCCAGCACCTCGTCGACGAGGAAGACGTCGGGGTCGGTGTGGACGGCGACGGAGAAGCCCAGCCGCATGAACATGCCGGAGGAGTAGAACTTCACCTGCGTGTCAAGGAACTTCTCGATCTCGGAGAACGCGATGATCTCGTCGTACCTGGCCTGCGTCTCCGCCTTGCTCATGCCGAGGATCGCGGCGTTGAGGAAGATGTTCTCCTTGCCGGTCAGGTCGGGGTGCAGGCCGGCGCCGACCTCGATCAGGCCCGCGACCCGGCCGCGGACCCCGACCGACCCGGCGTCGGGCTGCATGACACCGGAGATCAGCTTGAGCAGCGTGCTCTTGCCCGACCCGTTGAGCCCCATCAGGGCGAGCGACTCGCCCTGCTCCACGGTGACCGACACCTCGTCGAGGGCCGTGAACCGCTCCGACAGGCTCTGACGGCGCGCGGCGCGTACGGTCATCTCCTTGATGGAGTGCGCGTGGCGCAGCGTGAAGCGCTTGGTCACGCCGTCGACGACGATCGATTCCACGTCAGAGCTCCTGGGCGAACCGCCGCTGCAGGCGGAAGAAGACCATCTGTGCCAGCCCCAGCAGCACGACGGCTGCGAGGAGGCTCCCCAGTCCTCGTACGGTCAGGTGGTCGGGGAACGCGTGCCTGCCGTCCGGGAACGTCGGGGTGCCGTCGGGCAGGTGCGCCTGACGCGGGTCGGCGGGCCACCAGAACGCCCGCTGGAACAGCAACGTCGCCGTTCCCAGCGGGTTGGACAGGTAGATCTGCAGGCCGAGGCCGTTGCCCGCGGAGTCCTGTACGGCCGTCCACGGGTAGATCATCGGGGCGGTCCACGGGATGACGATGTTGAGGATGTCGACGACCTGACCGAAGTCGCGGAAGAAGACGTTGATCCCGGCGAACAGCAGGCCGAACGCCAGCCCCAGCACGGCCACGATCGCCAGGCCGAGCGCCATCGACCCGAACGCGAGCGTGGAGGGCCGCCAGCCGCCGAGCAGTGCGCCGCCCCACAGGATCGCCATGCCGGGCACCATGTGCACGGCCGAGACCAGCGCCGAGGACACCGGGAACATCTCGCGCGGCAGGTAGATCTTCTGGACGAGCGGCGCGTTCCCGATGACGGACCACGTGCTGGTGATCAGCATCTCGGTGAAGAAGCTGACCAGCACCATCCCGGAGAACAGGAAGACCGGGTACCCGGGGATGGACTTGCTCATCTTCAGGAAGATGCCGACGACGAAGAAGTAGACGGCGAAGTTGACGGCGGGACGGACGTAGGACCAGCCCAGCCCGAGGAGGGAGCCCTGGTAGCGGCTGCGCAGCTCCCGGCGCACGAGCAGCCGCAGCAGGTACCTCCGCCGGGCGACGTCCAGCAGACCGCCGCCGCTCCCCGGCGCGGTCAGGGGCGGAACCGTCATCGCTCCTCCGGCCGGGTCGCCGCCTCGGACGTCTGCTCCGGCCCGATCGCCGTCTCCCGCCCGGTCACCGTCTCCCGCCCGGTCACCGTCACCGACCCGGTCGCCGTCTCGGACGGCTCATCCGGCCCGATCGCGGTCTCGGACGGCTCATCCGACCCGGTCGCGGTCTCGGACGGCTTCTCCGGCCGCGCGGCCGCCTCGAACGTCTCGCGCCAGCGCTTGGGCGAGGCGAGGTCGGGGATGGCGGCGCGGTAGCGGCGGCTCAGCTCCGGCCACTCGTACGCCAGGCGCGCGTGCAGGGCCGTGGCCCGCTGCAGCAGGGAGCGGAACCGCGCCGGGTCCCGCTGGTACCAGGCCGCCTTGGTGCCGTCGGCCGAGGTGACCAGGGCGCTGTCGTAGCGCGACAGCAGCCACCAGGACTGGTCGACGTGCGGCACGGCCACCTCCGGATGCCTCCTGGGGTGGGAGTCGACGGGCCGGGAGTGCCGGAGCACTCCGCCGAGTGCCGTCCTGACCAGGGCCTTGCGCCCGTGGGGAGGCTCGGGCTCGCGGCCGCGCCGGGGCGGCCTGCGCCGCTTGACCTTGGGGAACCTGTCGATGTCCGGCTTGGCCTGCGCGTCGGGGAACCCGGCGCGCAGGGCCCGCAGCTCGGCCATCTTCGTGGTCATCGACGCGTGCAGGTGCTCGGGGCCGCGCAGCGCGTCCTCGATGGCGAGAAGCATCAGCTCGGCGGTGGAGTACTGCATCGCCAGCGCGTGCTTGGTCGCGATGAACAGGCTCTCCTTGATCATGTTGCCGCCCCGCTTGTACGGGGAGTACATGAGCGCGGTGATGATGCGGTTCCGCTCGGTGAAGTACGCCTGCCAGTCGAGCGTGTCGTCCTTGGAATGCCACGGCACGTGCCAGACCGCCGCGCCCGGCAGCGACACCGTGGGGAACCCCGCCTTCTCGGCGCGGATGCCGTACTCGATGTCGTCCCACTTGATGAAGAAGGGCAGCGACAGCCCGACCTTGCGCACGATGTCGACCGGGATGAGGCACATCCACCAGGCGTTGTAGTCGACGTCGACCCGGCGGTGCAGCCAGGGCGTGTGGCGCAGCGGGTGCTCGGCCAGGTCGTGCCCGAGGAAGGTGTGCGCCGCCGGCGTCATCCACCAGCGGTAGCGCGCGATCGTCTCGCCGAAGACGTGCAGCACGGACCGGTGGAAGATGTCCAGCATGTGGCCGCCGACGATCGTCGGGGTACGGGCCAGGTCGGCGAAGGTCACCGCGCGCAGGATGCCCTCCGGCTCGACGGTCACGTCGTCGTCGAGAAGCAGGACGTAGTCGCTCCGCCCGGCGTCGAGGGTCTCGCTCATCGCGCGGGAGAACCCGCCGGAGCCGCCGATGTTGCCCTGGTCGATGAGGCGCAGCCGGCCGCCCAGCGACTCGGCGGCGGCCGCGAAGTCCGGGTGGTCCTCGACCCGGTCGGTGCCCTGGTCGACGACGAAGATCTCGTCGACGACGTCGAGCACGTCGCTCGCCTCGCCCATCGCCCGCAGCTGCTCGACGCAGAACTCCGGCCGGTTGAACGTCGTGATGCCGATGCTCGCGCTGCCCCGCGGCCGGTCGGAGTCGGCGCACCACTCGGCGCCGTCCAGGACGGCGTCGCGGTCGCCGGCGACGATGTCGAACCAGTACCAGCCGCCGTCGATGAACGGCTTCAGGGGCAGGTCGATCTCGCGGACCACGGTGATGTTCGCGTCGACCTCCACCTGCGTGACCTTCTGGGTGAGGCCCTTGCCGGTGGAGCGGTGGACGTTGACGATGGCGTCGCCGCGCAGCCGCAGCCGCAGCGTGACGCGGTCGACCACGCTCCAGCGCCGCCAGTAGCTCGCCGGGAAGGCGTTGAAGTAGGTGCAGAACGACACCCGCCGGCCGGTGGGCACGACGAGGCCGCGCCGGCCGGTGATCCTGGCCTCGGAGCCGGCCCGTGCGGCGGACCATCGCGCCGCCGCGCCGTTCCGGTCGGCCCCGCTCCATACGACGCGGCCGTCGACGTACAGGCTCACGACGTCCGGATCGCGTCGAACGGGCAGCACGACGCGCTGCAGGACCCTCATCCCGTGCCTCCGGTGAAACGCGGCCGCAGCCGGTTCTCGTACATGGTCAGCGCGGACGCGATGGCCATGTGCATGTCCAGATACTTGTAGGTGCCGAGACGGCCGCCGAACAGCACGTCCTTCTCCGCGCGGGCCAGTTCCCGGTAGCGGTGCAGCATCGCACGGTCGGCGGGCGTGTCGATCGGGTAGTACGGCTCGTCGGCGGGCCCGGCGAAGCGAGAGTACTCGCGCATGATCACGGTTCGATCTCCCGGATGGTCCCGCTCCGGATGGAAGTGCCGGAACTCGTGGATCCGGGTGTACGGGACGTCCTCGTCGGCGTAGTTCATCACCGGGGTGCCCTGGAAGTCGCCGGTCGGCAGGACCTCCAGCTCGAAGTCCAGGGTGCGCCAGCCGAGCACGCCCTCGCGGTGGCCGAAGTAGCGGTCGAGCGGGCCGGTGTAGACGACCGGGACGTTGCCGACGGCGTCCAGGTCGAAGAAGTCCGTGCCGAGCCGGACCTCGATCCCCGGGTGGTCGGCCATGCGCTCCAGCCAGGCGGCGTAGCCGTCCACGGGAAGGCCCTCGTACCGGTCGGCGAAGTAGCGGTCGTCGAAGGTGTAGCGCACGGGCAGCCGCGTGATGATCTCCGCCGGCAGCGCGCGAGGGTCGGTCTGCCACTGTTTCGCCGTGTAGCCCCGGATGAACGCCTCGTACAGCGGCCGCCCGATCAGCGAGATCGCCTTCTCCTCCAGGTTGGCGGGGTCGCTGATCTCGGCGGCCTGCCCGGCGATCAGCGCCCGCGCCTCGTCCGGGGACATCGCGCGGCCGAAGAACGCGCACATGGTGCCCAGGTTGATCGGCATCGGGTACACCTGGTTCTTGAAGACCGTGAAGACCCGGTGCCGGTAGTCGGTGAAGGCGGTGAACCGGTTGACGTACTCCCAGACCCGCTCGTTGGAGGTGTGGAAGAGATGCGCGCCGTACCGGTGGACCTCGATGCCGGTGGACGGCTCGGTCTCGCTGTAGGCGTTGCCGCCGATGTGGTCGCGGCGCTCGACGACCAGCACCCGCAGGCCGAGGTCGCGGGCGCAGCGCTCGGCGACGGTCAGCCCGAACAGCCCGGCGCCGGCCACCACCAGGTCAGCGTTCACTCGTCTCCTCCACGGGAGGCCGCTCCCCCGCGCCGCGCGGCGCCACGAACCGCCGGTACAGCGGCTTGCGGATCCAGGTCGGCGTCAACCGGTACCCGCCGCGGACGCTCACGTTGCGCGCGTACTGGGCGAGGGTGGTGAAGCCGCTGCGCCGCAGTTCGCGCTGCAGGCGCAGCTCGGCCCGCAGGAGCGTCAGCCCGCCGCGGCGCTCGTACGCGCCCTCCCCCACGCGGTAGTACACGAGCGGCTCGGGCAGGTTGACGACCTTGGCACCGCTCGCGATCATGCGCGCGAACAGCCAGTAATCCTCCATCAGCGGCATGTCGCCGTAGCCGCCCGCGGCCAGGACGGCGGTGCGCCGGTACACGATCGTCGGATGGTTGAACGGATCGTGCAGCCGCGCGTAGCGCGCGATGTGCTCCGGGTCGGAGACCGGCGTGCGGCTGCCCACGATGTCGTCCCGGCCCGTCCCGAACTCCAGCATTCCCGCGCCGACCAGGTCGGCCCCGCGTTCGATCACCGGCAGCTGCGTCGCGAAGCGGTGCGGCATGGCGATGTCGTCGGCGTCCATGCGGGCCACCACGTCGTACCGGCTGGCCGCCAGCCCGGCGTCCAGGGCCAGGCCGAGGCCGCCGTTGTGCTCCAGCGGGAGGAACGTCACGGGCACCGGGCTCCCCTCGGTCAGCCGGGCCAGGCAGCCGGCGAGCTCCGCCGGGACCGGCCCGTCCTGCACGAGGATCACCTGGTCGGGACGGCGCGTCTGGGCGTCCACCGAACTGCGGAACGCCTCGCGGACGCGGTCCGTCCGGTCCCCGCCGTAGACGGTGAGGAGAAGCGCGAAGGGTTCGGCCATGCGTCCGTCTCGGGGTGGAGGGGGATGCGATGCGGCCACTGAGGCGGAATGCATCTTATGCTACTTTTGCCGACTTCATTGATGGCCCAACTCGGTGATAGGTGAGGTGTCAGCTGAAAGACGCCCAAATCGCCGCCGTGGTTGTCACGCACAACCGACGGGATCTGTTGACCGAGGCGTTGACCGCCCTCGAAAAGCAGACCCGCCCGCCCGACGGCATCGTGGTCGTCGACAACGCCTCGGCCGACGGGACCGCCCGCCTCGTCCGCGAACGCTTTCCGGGCGTCCGGCTGCTGACGCTTCCCCGCAACATCGGCGGCGCCGGCGGCTTCGCCACGGGAATGGCCCACGCCCTGGCCACCGGAGCGGACGCGCTCTGGCTGCTGGACGACGACACGGTGCCCGAGCCGGACGCGCTGGCCGCCCTCCTGGCGGCGCGCGACCGGGGGCGGGACGGCGGCGGGCGGCCACCCGCGCTCGTCGCCGGCCGCGTCGTCTGGACCGACGGCCGGGACCATCCGATGAACACCCCGCGGTCCCGGCCGTCGGCCGTGCCCGGCTGCGCCCGGATCCGCTCCGCGTCCTTCGTGTCCGTGCTCGTCGACGCCGAGGCCGTACGGGAGCGCGGGCTGCCGATCGCCGACTACTTCCTCTGGAACGACGACTTCGAGTTCACGCTGCGGCTGCTGCGCGGGCGCGCCGGCCTGCTCTGCCGGGACAGCGTTGCCGTGCACAGGACCGCCTCCCCCGACTTCGATCCGGGACGGCGGTTCTTCCACGAGGTGCGCAACAAGGTCTGGCTGTTCACCCGCAGCCGCTGCCTCGGCCCCGGCGAACGCCTGCTCTACGCCGGCGCGACGGCCCTCCGCTGGGCCCGTACGCTCGCGGGCTCCGCCGACCGGACGGCGCTCGTACGGGAGCTGGGCCGGGGACTGTGGGCGGGCCTGCGCTCCGGCCCCCGGCCCAACGACGCCGTCCTCACTGACACGGATTCTGAGCCCCGTTGATCTCCCCGTTCACCTTCGGGATGTCCGGGGCCTTCACCTGCACGCCCTCGGGGCCGACGACGAGGGACACGGTGCCCGGCGCGACCGTGTTGTCGGCGGCGATGACCACACCCGGCACGGCGACGGCCAGGGCGTCGGCGAAGCGCTCGGCGCCCGGCCCGTAGAGGATCCTGGTCTGCGGCTGCGCCGGGCCCTTCGCCGCCTTCACGTGGAAGCCCTGGCCCTTCAGGTCCTGAACGGCCTTCTTCGGCGCGTTGACCGCGGTGACCTTGACCTCGTCGGGCTTCGGCGCCACCGGCATGGACGGCTCCGGCTTCGGCGCGGGCAGGTCGTCGTCCTTGCGGATCGCGTCGAACAGCGGACCGGCCTGGGCCATGTCCCACTGCACCCGGTTGGGGTCCTTGGGGTAGGTCTGCGTCGGCACGGTGACGAACCGCACGGTGCCCGCGCTCATCCCCTTCAGGCTGGTCGCGAGCTTCCTCATCGCGGAGACGCTGAAGTCGTCGTCGGTCGAGATCGCCTTGGTCACGGCGTTCAGGAAGCGGTACGTGCGCGTCGGGTCGGTCAGCATGGCCTGGCTCGTGGCCTTCTTGACCACCGAGGCCATGAACTTCTGCTGCCGCTGGATGCGCTCCAGGTCCGAGCCGTCGCCGAGACCGTAGCGCGTACGGACGTACCCCAGCGCGTCGTTGCCCTTGACGACCTGGCGGCCGGCCTTCAGCGACAGGTTGGCGCGCGGGTCGTTCACCGCCTGCGGCACGCAGATCTCCACCCCGCCCAGCGCGTCGACCACCTTCTTGAACCCGGCGAAGTCGATCTTGACGTAGTGATCGATGTGGATGTCGGTGTCCGCCTCGATCATCTTCCAGGTGCAGGTCGCCCCGGCGTAGGCGAACGCGGCGTTCAGCATGCCGAAGAAGGCCGGCACCGTGCCGCCCTTCTTCTTCCGGCACTCCGGGACGTGGACCATGGAGTCACGGGGAAAGCTGATCGCCACCGCGCGGTCCCGGTTCGGCGACAGGTGCAGCAGGATCGTCGTGTCCGAGCGCTCACCGGCGATGTCCGGCGACCAGTACTCATGGTTCTCCCCGTCACGAGAGTCCGAGCCGAGCAGCAGGATGTTCATCGACTTGTTCAGCTTCGGCGGGCGGTTCGTGCCCAGCTGCCGCTGGTCGACATGCTCCTTCGTGATGTTGCCCTGCAGCTTCTCGTACAGGCCGAACGCCGTGCCGCCCGCCGCGACGAGCGCGAGCACCACCCCGACCGCGACCCAGCGCAGGACGCGCCGCCCACGGCGGCGCACGGGCTCCGGCGGAACCGGGGGCGCCTTCTCACCGGCCCCGTCGTCGCCGGCCCCGTCGTCGCCGCTCCCGTCTCCGGTGGCCCCCTCGGCGGCGGACCCTTCGCCGGATCCCCTATCGGCGGGGTCCCTGTCGGCGGTACCCGCCGACGCGGGCTCACCTCCACCGGCCTCGCCCGCCGGGCCAGGCTCGTCCTTCTCACCCCATCGCGTCTCCGCGGCAGGCGTCTCGTCCGCCGGGCCCTCGGAGTCCGGCGCCTTCGGCGACGCCTCCTCCGGCGTCACGTCGTCAGCGTCGTTGTCGGCCATTCCACCTCATCGATCCGTCACGCGCGGTGCCGCGCGAGTCCTGCCCCTTAGACGCACGCCGAAGTACATCAGATGACAAATACCGCTTTTGACCCTTTGCGTCAGGTCAGGCGCGCTCGCGGGCGGAGGGCACCAGCGCGGTGCCGGGACGCTCCTCCACCGCGTCGTGCCGCGGGAACAGCACCAGCGCCACCACCGCCAGGACGAACGCCGCGATCCGGAGGATGACCAGCAGGCGGTCGGACGGCCACGGCTCCTTGTACAGCAGTGCGCCGAGGATGACGAGCTGGGTCTTGGCGGTCACGGTGAGCACGGACACGACGATCGACATGCGGCAGCGCTGCAGGCCGATCTGCAGCTGGGCCAGGCCGAGCGCCGCCATCCCGACCGCGACGTACGGGTACGGCGTGCCGTAGGCCGCGGTCGCCAGCCCGTGCGCGTTGTAGACCGCGGCGACTCCCTTCAGCGCCAGTTCGGAGACGCCGAGGCTGACGCCGGACCCGATCCCGTAGGCGATGCCGGCCAGCGGCCGGGCATGCCGGCCGAACGTCCGGATGTCACCGCCGACCAGGACCGCCACGCCGACCAGGACGCCGGGGACGACGACGGCGGTCAGGGTGAGCGGTCCGGCCACGGCGCAGGTCAGCACCTCGTGCCGGCCGTTCGACGCGCCGACCATCGCGGTCGCCAGGCCGAACAGGCCGACGCTGGCCCACTCCCGGCCGGTCAGCCGCTCGCCGAAGAAGACGCCGGCGTAGAAGAGGATGAACAGGAGGCTCACGGCGAAGATCGGCTGGGCGAGGCTCAGCGGGAGCATCGTCAGCGCCTTGACCTGGGTGGCCACCCCGGCCAGCACGATGACCAGGCCGGACAGCCACAGCCAGTCCGTGTAGGTGTACTGCAGGAGGCGGAGCGGCCGGGTGCCGCGCAGTTCGGGCATGCGGCCCGCGGCGACGCGGAAGACGATGAAGCCCAGGTAGTAGATGAGGGTCGCCATCAGCGCCAGTACGGCGCCCCTGACGTCGGATCCACCCATGCACCGAGCCTCTCGTCCCGCTTCGTGACACGTGTTCCTCGCTCCAAGTGTCACGACTGTCGCGGATAGCGATCATCGCGTCAATAGCCATGTTCGCCGATATAGGTCGGTTCCGTACGGTGTTTCAGTCAATACCGTGTCATGTCCACGGCAAGGCGGCGCGGCGCCTCCAGTACTCCTCCGGCGGGGTCGCGAGCGCGTCCAGCGCGGCGAGGTCGTCGTCGCTCAGCGGGACGCGCGGGGCCGCGAGGTTGGACGCCAGTTGCGCGACGCTCACCGCCCCGGCCAGCACGGTGTCCGCCCAGGGCCGGGCGAGCACGGCGGCGAGCGCGACCGCGTCCGTCCCGGCCCCGTGCGCCGCCGCGATCTCGCGTACGGCCGCGGGCGGCTCGACCGCGAGCCGTCCGTTGGCCAGCCCCTCCTTCACGAGGACGTGAAGGCCGCGGGCGTGCGCCTCGGCGAGCGCGTCGCCCGCCGAGGGCTCCAGGACGTTCCAGGTCGACTGCACGGCCGCGAAGAGAGGCCGCCCGTCGACCTCGAGGTCGAGCGCGCGCCGTATCGTCTCGGCCTGGGCCGGGCCGGACGTGGAGAAGCCCACCCGTACGCCCTCCGCGGCGAGCCCGGCCAGGGCCCGCTGCAGGGCGGCGTCGCCGAACACCGGGCCGTCCGCCATCAGGGAGTGGATCTGATACACCGCGATGCGGTCGCCGAGCAGCTCCCGGCTCCGCGCCACCTGGTCCCGGAACCTCGCCAGGGAGTGCTCCTTGACCTCGTGCACGTCCGCGTCCAGGCGCCATTCGCCGACGTAGGCGTAGCCCCACTTGCTGGAGACGGTGACGTCGCGGTGCCCCCGGTCGTCCAGCCAGCCGGCCAGGAACTCCTCGGCCAGCCCGTACGAACGGGCGGCGTCGACCCAGCGGATCCCCTCGTCGTACGCCGCGTCCAGCACCCGCCAGGCGGCCGCCCTCATCGCCTCCACCGTCCGCTCGGCGGGCAGTGCGCCGTCCCGGCCGAGGTTGATGTACGCCGGTCGCCCCAGGGCGGCCAGCCCGAGCCCCATCCTCCCGATCACGGTCATGGGACCTACCGTCCCACGGGACCGTCCGTCCGCCGGAACCGGCCGCCTCCGGCGCGGAGGGCACGACCACGGCGACCCGCTCGGCCGACGACAGGGCCGAGGCCTGCGCCGAGGGCGACGGCGGGAAGGATCAGGACGTGCGGGCGTCGCCGTGCCGACGGGTGAAGTCGAGGATACGGTGCCAGGCGTCGGCGCAGGCCTCCGTCCATTCCGCGTATGCGGCATCGAAGAAGGAGTGCGGCGCTCCGGGGTAGACGTGCATCTCGTACTCCTTCCCGGCTTCGTCGAATCCCGCCGCGAGCGCGTCGAACTCCTCCTGCGTGGTGACGGCGTCATCACCGGCGAGCAGCATCAGCAGCGGTGCCGAGAGCTCGGCCGTCCGGTCGCCGAAGAAACGTGGCGGGCCGTAGAAGCCGACCGCTCCGGCGAGCCCGAGGCCGGCCGCGGCCAGCCGCCAGGAGGTCCCGCCGCCGAGGCAGAAACCGACGCTGAACACCGGACCGGCGTCCCACCGGCGGAGGGCCGCCACGGCCGCCGCCGCGTCGGTCTCCACGTGCGCGGGTTCCAGCCGCTCGAGGTGCGCCATTTCGTCGAACGAGTCGTCACGGGCTCCGGTACCGGCGCTGCGCCCGTAGTAGTCCATCACCAGAGTGTTGAACCCCGCCTCGGCGAACCGCCGAGCCAGGGCCTCGTAGAAGGGATGCAGGCCGCGGGTGTCGGGGAGCAGGAGCACACTGCGGCCGTTGGGGACGCCGGGAACCGCGCGGTAGGCCCGGAAGCGGTTCCCATCGGCCGCGGTCAGCTCCAGCGGGCCGTGCTCGGCGACCTCGCCGGTCACGACAGGGGCAGCGGGCGGCAGGGCGTCGACACTGTGACACATGGCAGGAATCTCCGTCTCTCGTCGGCTTCCGTCTCTCGTGGACTCGGGTCCCCGTCGGCCGGGGACGTCCCGCAGCCTGCCGCCGCTTCGTCCCGTCACCCAGTCCCCCGCTGTTACGGGTACTCGCAGGGCCACCCTGGGCGCACCACCTCCGCATGCGCGCCACCGCCACGGGCCCCGAGGGCCGGAGGCCGCCGTGACCGGGCCGGGCATACTGGCGGGCATGGAGGATCACCGGGAGCTGGGGAGGTTCCTGCGGACCCGCCGGGCCCGCGTCAGCCCGGAGAGCGCCGGACTGCGCGGTGGTGCCCGGCGCCGGGTACCCGGCCTGCGCCGGGAGGAGCTCGCCCAGCTCGCCGGGATCAGCGCGGAGTACTACCAGCGGCTCGAACAGGGCCGTGCCACCCGCCCCTCGGACGAGGTGCTCGACTCCCTGGCCGAGGTCCTCCGCCTCGACGCGGTGGAGCGCGAGCATCTGCGGGTCCTGGCCCGCCCGGCCCGGCGGCGGACCGGGCACGTCGCTCCGGTCGAGACCGTCCGGCCGGAGCTACGGCGCCTGCTGGATCTCATCAACGTGCCCGCCGTCGTCATCAACGACCGGTTCGACGTACTGGCCGGGAACCCGAGCGCGAAGCGGATCTTCGCCCTGGACACCTTCCCGGCGGCGCGCGGGAACCTGGCCCGGTTCCAGTTCCTGACTCCTGAGGGACGGGTGTTCTACGTGGAGTGGGAGCAGGTCGCCGCGGCGACGGTGGGCGAGCTCAGGGTCGTAGCCGGCCGGTACCCCGGCGACGCCGAGCTGTCGGCGCTGATCCGGGAGCTGCACTCCGGCAGCGACGACTTCCGCCGGTTGTGGGCGGGCGGTGACGTCGACGTGCGCACATACGGCGTCAAGAGGTTCCACCACGGAGTCCTCGGCACGCTGACGTTCTTCTTCGAGAACTTCGAACTCGCGGGCGACGCCCGGCAGCGGCTCATCACCTTCACGCCGGTCGGCGCGGGCGAGGCCGAGGTCGCGCCCTCGTCGCGGCCCGCGTCCTAAGGCCGAGGTCTCGCCTTCGTCGCGGCCGGCGCCCTGAGGCCGAGGCCCTCTCTCCCGGGCACCTCCCTGAAGCCGAAACCCGGTGTTCCGCGCTCGTCGGACGTGGGTCTGTGACCTCCGCGCGCGGGTTCTTCCGGCGATCGGTCACACTGGTCTTCCACAGATGCGCGGAGGAGGCAGTCGGGCGGTGGCCGCCAAAGCGGTGATGAACAAGGGGCTCCACGGGCGGCTGGACGGGCCGCCGGGTGCCTCACGTGCGATGCTCGAACGCCGCACGCGGTGGCTGCTCATCGTCGCCGTCGGCGGGGCGAACCTCGCCGGGGCGCTGTTCGTCCTGCTCTTCTCGACGTTCGTGATGCCGGACCCGCCGGGGATCGCCGACCCCTCGCACGTCCGGCTCGTCAACCTCCTGGTCTTCTGCGCCTACCTCGTGTTCGGCGCGCCGATCGGCGTCACCTGGGGACTGTGGCTGTTCCGGCCGGTGCGCACCTTCGCCCGTCACGAGCACGACCCGACCGAGAAGGAGCGGCGCGGCGTGCTGCGCGGCCCCCTGCGGCTGCTGGCGATGCAGGGCACGCTGTGGGGGCTGGGCGCGGTCGGCTGGGCCGTGATCGACGCGCCCTACTCCAGCCTGCTCGCCCTGAAGGTCGGCATGATCACGGCGCTCGGCGGCGTCACCACCTGCGCGATCGTGTACCTGCTCACCGAGCGCCTGCTGCGGCCCATCGCGGCGGTGGTGATGGCGGCCGGGCCCGCGCAGTACGACGCGTGGTTCGGCATCACGCCGCGCGCCATGCTCGCGTGGGCGCTCGGCAGCGCGGTCCCGGTCCTCGGATCCGTCGCCGCCGCGGTGGCCGCGCTGGTCGTCGACGGCATGTCCCTGACCCAGCTGGCCGTCACGATCCTCGTGCTCGGCGGCGTCGCCCTGCTCGTGGGGGCGCCGGTGACCTACATCGCCGCCCGCGCGATCGCCGACCCGGTCCGGTCCGTGCGGGAGGGGCTGGCGCGGGTGGAGCGCGGCGACCTGCAGGCGTCGGTCCCGGTCTATGACGCGAGCGAGCTGGGCCGGTTGCAGGCCGGGTTCAACCACATGGCGGCGGGGCTGCGGGAGAACGAACGGGTCCGGGACCTGTTCGGCCGGCACGTCGGGGAGGACGTCGCCCGGCACGCGCTCGAACATGGCGTCGTGCTGGGCGGTGAGCTGCGCGAGGCGGCCGTCTTCTTCGTCGATCTGCAGGGCTCGACGCACTTGGCCGCGACGCGGCCGCCCGGTGAGGTCGTCGCCCTGCTCAACGCGTACTTCGGCGTCGTCGTCGAGGTGGTGGCCCGGCACGGCGGGCTGATCAACAAGTTCCAGGGCGACGCCGCCCTGGCCGTCTTCGGCGTGCCCGAGCGGCTCGAGGACCCGGCGGGTCAGGCGCTGGCCGCCGCCCGTGAGCTGTCGCGCCGCCTGCGGGCGGAGCTCCCCCAGCTCATCGCCGGGATCGGGGTGTCGGCCGGGCAGGTCGTCGCCGGGCACATCGGCGCGGAGCAGCGCCTGGAGTACACCGTGATCGGGGACCCGGTCAACGAGGCCGCGCGGCTCAGCGACCTCGCCAAGAGCGCGCCGGACCGGCTGCTCGCCTCGGACACGGTCGTCGCGGCCGCCGGGCCGGGCGAGGCCGCGCACTGGCGGCTCGGCAGCGCCGTGACGCTGCGCGGCCGTACCAGCCGGACCCGGCTGGCCGCGCCGTTCCGGCGGCCGCCGCCCAGCGGCATCGACCGGGTGATCCATCGCCTCCGCCGCTGAGGAGAGCGCCATCCGGCGTCCGGCCACGTTCCCGACCGCCGATGTCTCACCTGCCGGAATGGCCCGGCTGGATAACGTCCATGGTCATGCGGGATATTTGGTCGCATGACTGAGCGCAAGCCGATCAACTGCTGGTTGACGGACATGGACGGCGTACTGGTGCACGAGGGGCAGCCCGTGCCCGGGGCCAAGGAGTTCCTCTCCCGGCTGAGGGAGGCCGGCAAGCGGTTCCTCGTGCTGACCAACAACTCGATCTACACGCCGAGGGACCTGCACGTCCGGCTCCGCGCGGCCGGGCTCGACATCCCCATCGAGTCGATCTACACCTCCGCGCTGGCCACCGCACAGTTCCTCAACAACCAGCGCCCCGGCGGCTCGGCGTACGTCCTGGGCGAGGCCGGCCTGACGACCGCCCTGCACGAGGTCGGGTACGTCCTGACCGATCTGGACCCCGACTACGTCGTCCTGGGCGAGACCCGGACGTACAGCTTCACCGCGATCACGACCGCGATCCGCCTGATCGACAAGGGCGCGCGGTTCATCGCCACCAACCCCGACCCCATCGGCCCGTCCAACGAGGGCTCGCTGCCGGCCACCGGCGCGGTCGCCGCGCTGATCACCAAGGCCACCGGGGTCGAGCCGTACTTCGTCGGCAAGCCGAACCCCCTGATGATGCGCAACGCGCTGAACACGGTGGGCGGTCACTCCGAGGAGACCGCGATGATCGGTGACCGCATGGACACCGACGTGGTGTCCGGCATGGAGGCCGGTCTGTACACGATCCTGGTGCTGACCGGGGTGACCTCCCGGGGCGAGATCGAGCGTTATCCCTTCCGCCCGCAGCGGGTGGCCGACTCGATCGCGGACCTGGTGGACATGGTCGACCTGCCGGACCTGGCCACGGGCTGAGGGGAGGCGTCGCCGCGCAGACCGGACGTGGCCCAGGTCCCTCCGTCGAGCTCGATGCCGTACGCCTCGTAGCCGGTCAGGTCCTCGATCCAGTCGCGGGCGGCGTCCCCCATGACGAAGGCCGCGGTCGCGTAGGCGTCGGCGAGGGTGACGCTCGGCCCGACGACCGTCACCGCGGCGAGGCCGTCCGCGGGCCGCCCGGTGCGCGGGTCGAGGATGTGCGCTCCGCGTTCGGCGGTCCCGGAGGTCGCCACGGCCATGTCGCGCCCGGCGACGACCGTCGCCACCGAGCCGGGGCTCAGGGGGTCGGCGATGCCCACCCGCCACGGGCGGCCCGGCTCGGGACCGCCGGACAGCTGGATGTCGCCGCCCCCGTTGACACTGTGGTTCGGCGCGCCGGCCGCGCGCAGCATGCTCCCGGCGCGTTCGATCGCCCAGCCCTTGACCACGCCGGACGGGTCGAGCGAGCCGTCGGCGTAGGCGCTGAAGCAGCCCTCGGTGGTCTCGGCGAGCCGGTCGCACAGGGCGAGGATCTCCGCCACCTCGGGCGCGCAGTCGACCACGTCCACCTCATCGCGTGCGAGCCGGCTGATGTCGCTGTCCGGGCGGTACGTCGAGAAGGTCGCGTCCACCCAGTGCAGCCAGGCGATCGCCTCGTCCAGCGCGCCGTCGCGCGGGTACGGCTCGCGCAGGTCGAAGGAGAAGATCGTTCCCATGCACGGCTCGGCGTGCCGCAGCGCCGTCACTTGCCGGCCTTGTCGAGCGCGCTCTGCAGCGACTGGATGTAGCCCTGGCTGGTGTAGGTGGCGCCGGAGACCGCGTCGATCTGCGCGCTCTGCGCCGACAGGGTCTCCTGGTAGAGCTGCGGCACGGCGAAGTTGTTGATCTCCAGGTCGCGGCGGTTGCCGCTCGGCAGCTGGAGCGCCTGGACCTTGGTGATCTTCCCGTCCTTCAGCGTGACCTGCACCTGGACGGGGCCCCAGCGCGTGTCGATGGTGCTCCCGGTGACGGTACGTGTCGTGGACTTCGACGTCCGGCCGCTGCCGCCTCCCGTCTTGGTCCCGCTCCCGGTGCCGGCGCTCGAGCCGCTGCTCTCGCTCGGCGCCGGGGCCGCCGCACCGCTGTCCGTACCCGAACCCGTGCCCAGCGTGGCTCCGGCGGAGGCGGTGCTCGGCGCCGAGTGCGTCTTGAAGGTCAACAGCAGGACCAGGCCGGCGACGGTCCCGACGATGGTGAGGATCGCCCTCTTCATGTGCTCTTATCCCCCTGGAACTCAGAACTCGAAGGACTCGTGGTGGATGCGGCGGCGCGGCACGCCCGCCTGCTGGAGGGCCGCCTTCGCGGCGTTCGCCATGCCGTCCGGGCCGCAGAGGTAGACGTCGTGGTCGCTCAGGTCCGGCAGGAGCCGCGTGAGGACCTGCGGGGACAGCGGGTCCGCGCCGAGGTTCCGGCGCGAGCCGACCAGGTAGTGCAGTGCCGCGCCGCGGACCTTCGCGATCTGGCGGAGCTCCTCCTGGAAGACCACGTCGGACCAGTCGGTGGCCCGGTAGATGAGCGTGAGGTCGCCGGGAGCGGCCGGGAGCGTCTCGAACAGCGCGCGGATCGGGGTGATGCCGACGCCGCCGCCCAGCAGCAGCACCTTCCGCCGCCGGCGCCGTCCCGAGGTGAAGGCGCCGTACGGGCCCTCGGCGAACACGCGCGTGCCGGGACGCAGCCGGGACAGCGCGCCGCTGTGCTCTCCGAAGGTCTTCACCGTGACGCGGAGCATGTCCGGCCGGGCCGGAGCCGACAGCGAGTACGGGTTCGAGGCCCACCACAGGTCACGGGTGAGGAACCGCCAGCGGAAGAACTGGCCCGGCTCGGCCCGCAGCTCGTCGAGGTGCCGGCCGCGGACCCACACCGAGACGACGCCGGGGCCCTCGCGGTACACCCCTTCGACGCGCATCCGATGCCGGAACGCCCGCCGGATCGGCACCGCGAACCGGAACCAGAGGAGGAGCACGCCGACGAAGATGTACAGCGCGGACCACAGGACGCGGGCGGGCAGGTTCGTCATGAAGTCGGCGCCGGTCGCGAACTGGTGGCTGAACGCCAGCGCGATCGCCAGGTAGGTGTAGAAGTGCAGGTAGTACCACGTCTCGTAGCGCATCCGGCGGCGCGCGGCGCGGGCGGAGACGACGCCCACGCCGACGAGGAGCAGGCCCGCGACGGTCGCCATCAGCACGTCCGGGTAGCTCAGCAGCAGCGTCTTGGTCTGGTGGATCGGGTCGGTGTGCGCGGTGACCGCGTATCCCCAGGTGATCAGGAGCGCGTGCGCCATGACGAGCCAGACCATGTACCGGCCGCCCATCGCGTGCCACCGGGCGAGCCGGTCCGTGCCGACCCCGCGCTCGAGCGCCGGGACCCGGGCCATGAGGCCGACGAGGACGACGGCCGCGAATCCGGCCAGCAGCCCGGTGATGCGTCCGGCGTTGGTGAGCCAGTCGCCGAAGCCGTGGATGGCCGGAGTGTCATGCCACCACAGCGCGATCACCGCGGCCGCTCCCAGGCCGATCGGGACCAGCACGTGCTCGGGCCGGGCGCGTACCGGCTGCCGGCCGGCCCCTGGCCTCCGCACCGCGGCCCGTTCGTCGAGAGTAGTCACAGGTTGTCCCCCCGTATGATTTGGGTCGTTCGGTCGACTACTTTCGGTCCCGAAGCTGAACGTTCCTTCTGAACGGCTTGTGCGCCCCCGCTGAGACCGCGCCGACCTGCGCGGATGAGGAACGCTCAGAGGGATTTCTCAGCGAACGTTCAGGGTGCCCAGAACTGCGGGAGCAGCGTAGGAGACGATGAGCGAACCCCGACCCCCCGATTCCCCGTCGGCCCGGCACCCGTTGATGACGCGACCCGACGGTTCGCCGGTACGCGTGCTCGTGGTCGACGACGAGACGAGCCTCGCCGAGGTCCTCGCCAGCGTCCTGCGCTTCGAGGGCTGGGAGGTCATGACGGCCGGCGCCGGCGCCGAGGCGGTGAAGGCGGGCCGGGACTTCCGGCCCGACGCCGTCCTGCTCGACGTGATGCTCCCCGACTTCGACGGCCTGGAGGTCATGCGGAGGCTGCGCGCCGACAACCCGGACGTCTGCGTCCTCTTCCTGACCGCACGCGACGCCGTCGAGGACCGCGTCGCGGGCATCACCGCCGGCGGCGACGACTACGTCACCAAGCCGTTCAGCCTGGAGGAGGTGCTGGCCCGCCTGCGGGGCCTGCTCCGGCGGTCCGGGCTGGCCCGTGCGCAGGGCGGTGAGGCGCTGGCGGTCGGCGACCTCACCCTCGACGAGGGCTCTCGCGAGGTGCGCCGGGGCGGTGACCTGATCGAGCTGACGGCCACGGAGTTCGAGCTGCTGCGCTACTTCATGCGCAACCCCCGCCGGGTGCTGTCCAAACCGCAGATCCTGGACCGCGTGTGGAACTACGACTTCGGCGGGCAGGCGCACGTCGTCGAGCTGTACGTCAGCTATCTGCGCAAGAAGATCGACGCCGGGCGCGAGCCGATGATCCACACCGTCCGCGGCGTCGGCTACGTCCTGCGGCCGCCCGCCTCATGACGGCCCCGACCGACCGCGCGGAACACGCCGTCCCGGCGAGCCGCCCCTCCCAGGGGCCCGCGGCCCGCCCGGGCCACCGGATCCGCCTGCTCCTGGGCCGGCTCCGGATCCGTACGCTGCGCGGCCGGCTCATCGTCGGGTCGCTCCTGTTGTTCACGCTCGCCTGCACGATCGTCGGCGTCGCCACGACCCTGTCCCTGCAGCGCTTCCTCATCGGCCGGCTCGACCAGCAGCTCCAGGACGCCAAGGGCCGGTACGCCATCGGCCTGGAACACGCCGTGGAGGACGAGCACTTCGACCGCGTCAAGGGCCAGGCGGTCGGCACGTTCGGCGCACGCCTGGCCGACGGCGAGGTGACGCAGTGCGGCGTCGTACGGGACCACGGCGGTCAGCTCGCCCTGCCCGCGGCGGACCGGGCGCGGCTGGAGGCGCTGTCCCCCGACGGCCGCCCGCGCACGGTCGAGCTGGAATCCCTCGGCAAGTACCGGCTCATGGCCAGCCACGGTGAGGACCGCGACATCCTGGTCACCGGGCTGCCGATGCACGGGGTCGACGAGACCGTGGGCCGGCTCGTCATGGTCGAGCTCACGGTGTTCATCGTCGTCCTCGCCGCGGGCGGGGTCGCCGGCGCCACGTTCGTACGGCTCGCCCTGCGCCCGCTGCGGCGCGTCGCCGCCACCGCGATCCACGTCTCCGAGCTGCCGCTGGCGAGCGGGGAGGTCGCGCTGCCCGCCCGGGTGCCGTACACCGAGCCGGGCACCGAGGTCGGGCAGGTCAGCACGGCCTTCAACCACATGCTGGAACACGTCGAGTCGGCGCTCGCGCAGCGGCAGGCCAGCGAGGACAGGCTGCGGCGGTTCATCGCCGACGCCAGCCACGAGCTGCGCACCCCCCTGGCGAGCATCCGCAGCCACGCCGAGGCGGCCCGCCGGGATCCCGGCGAGACCGGCCCGCGGGCCGACCACGCGCTGCGCCGGATCGAGGCGGAGTCGGCGCGGATGGGGCACCTGGTCGACGACCTGCTCCTGCTCGCGCGGCTCGACGCCGGGCGCCCGCTCGCCAACGAACCGGTGGACCTGACCCGCCTCGCGATCGACACCACCAGCGACGCGCGGGCCGCGGGCCCGGACCACCACTGGGCCCTCGACCTGCCGGAGGATCCGGTGACGGTGTACGGGGACGAGTTCCGGCTGCACCAGGTCATCGGGAACCTCTTGACCAACGCCCGCACCCACACCCCGCCGGGCACGAACGTCACGGTGCGCGTCGCCGCGGCCGATCGGGACGAGACGGTGCTGCTCGAGGTGGTCGACGACGGCCCCGGCGTCCCCGCCGACCTGCGCGACGACGTCTTCGAACGCTTCGTACGGGGCGACGGCTCGCGCTCGCGCAAGGCCGGCGGCAGCGGGCTGGGGCTGGCGATCGTGTCCGCCGTCGTCCACGCCCACGGCGGGTCCGCCACACTCGACAGCGGGCCGGGGCGAACGCACTTCCGGATCCGCCTGCCGATCGGATCGCCGGACGAGGAACCGCCGGGCTGAGGGTCTCAGGGGCGGGCGCGCACGACGGCGACCGGGCAGGCGGAGTGATGGATCACGCCGTGGCTCACCGAGCCGAGGTGCAGGCCGTAGCGGCCGCCGTAGTTCGAGCGGACGCCGACGACGAGCAGGTCCGCGCGGGCGGAGCGTTCGACGAGCTCGCCCACCGTGTGCCCCACGGCCGCCTGCTCGACGACCCTGACCTCGGGGTACCTGTCCCGCCAGGGCGCGAGCGCGCCGATCAGGAGCGTCGCGGCGGCCGCGGCCGCGTCGCGGATCGCCGCCGGGTACGACGTCGTGAGCGCGGCGGACGGGGCCGACGTGACGTGCACGGCCCTGACCCACGCGCCGCGAAGGCTCGCCGTCTCGAAGGCGTACTCCAGGGCGAGGGCGGACTCGCCGGACCGGTCGACTCCGACGACGACCTCACCGCGGGTCTCACCGGTCTCGCCCCGCACGATGATCACCGGTCCGGGAGCGTGCCCCGCGACCTTCAGCCCGGTCGACCCGAGCAACAGGGCCGCGAGGCCCCCGAGGCCACGGTTGCCGATCACGATCTCGTACGCGCCGAAGGCCGCCTGCCGGAGCGCCTCGGACGGACTCTCCTCGACGAGCCCGGTCGTGACCTCGACGCCCGGCCTGGTCTTCACGGCGAGGTCCGCGGCATCGGCGAGAACCCGGTCCGCGTCCTCGGCACGGGACTCGGCCAGGCCCGGGGCCGGGTGGAACGGCACGTCGTACGGCCAGCGTTCGACGGCGTGCAGCACGTGGAGCGGGCGCCCGGTCCGTCCCGCCTCCTCCGCCGCCCACTCGACCGCGAGGCCCGCGCGGGGGGAGCCGTCCGTTCCGACGACGATCGGCCTCATGGGATCTCCTCTACCGGCGCGGTACCCCGGCCGGCCCCGTTCACCGCGTGACCGTCGCGAGGTCTGTTCACGCCTCCAGGATCATCGCCCGTGAGAACCGGCCGGAAGGGACCAAGGTCCCCGTGCCGATCGGCCAGTGTCACCGGTGACGTCGGCCGCCGCCGGCGGCCGTCACGCGGGCGCACCGGGCGTCAGGGCTCCTTCGCGGGGGACGCGTGCGCGGGGACGCGCCATTCCAGGACGCTGCCGCCGCGCTCCCCCGGCCCGACGTGGAACGAGCCGCCGAGCCGTTCGGCCCGTTCGGCGAGATTGCGCAGGCCGCTCCGGCGGCCGCCCGGCGAGATCCCGATCCCGTCGTCGGCGACCCGTACGACCACGTCGTCGGCGGCGCTCACGGTGACGCTCACCCGGTGCGCCTTGGCGTGCCGCGCGGCGTTCGAGAGCGCCTCCGCCAGCACCGACGTCACCTGGGCGGCCACTCCGTCGTCCACCGTCAGGTCCAGGGGGCCGTCCAGCCGGACCTCGGGAGCGAACCCGAGCATCTCCTCCGCCCGGTCGGTCACGCGCCGGATCCGCGAGCGCAGCGCGCGCTCGTCGGGCGCGACCTGCAGGGCGAAGATCGTCGAGCGGATCTGCCGGATCGTGTCGTCCAGGTCGTCGACCGCGCGCCGGACGCGCGCGGCCACGTCGTGCCGCTCGGCGGCCCTGGCCGCGCCCATCAGCGTCATGGCCGTCGCGAACAGGCGCTGGATGACGGTGTCGTGCAGGTCCTTGGCGATCCGGCCCCGCTCCTCCAGCAGCACGAGCCGCTCGGCGTCACGCCGCCGGTCCGCGAGTTCGAGCGCCACCGCCGCCTGGGCGGCGAACGCCTCCAGCAACCGGCGGGCGGACCGGCCGAGCGTGGGCCCGCCCGGCGGGTCGCACACCGTCAGGACGCCGCGCGCGGCCGGGCCCGAGCCCAGGGGAACGATCAGCACCGGTCCGATCACGTCCGGGAGGCGAATCCCGGCCGCGCGCAGGAACTCGTCCGCGTCGGCCAGGACGACGGACCGGCCGCTTCGGTAGACCCGGCCGGCGACGGTGTCGTCGACGCGCAGCCGCATTCCGCGGAGCGCGTCGGCGTGCCGGCCGGCGGTGGCCTCGGCGACGAGTTCGCCGCCGGTGGCCAGCAGCACGCCGGCGGTGGCGGCGGAACAGACCTGCCGGGCGCGTTCGGCGACCAGCACGAGCACCTCATCCGGCTCGGTGCCGGACAGCAATGACGCCGAGACGTCGGCCGACGCCTGGAGCCAGCGCTCCCGCCCGCGGGCCTCCTCGTACAGCCTGGCGTTCTCGATGGCCACGCCGGCCGCGACGGCGAGCGCGGTGACGATGTTCTCGTCGTTCTCGTCGAACTCCCCGCCGTCCTTCCTGCCGGCGAGCTCGAGCGTGCCGAACACCGCGTCCCGGACCCGTACCGGCACGCTGAGCGATCGGCCCGGCGGCGGATCGGCGCCGGGGTCGCCATGCCCTCCGGCGGTCACGAGCCGCCCGAGCCGGTCGTCCTCCCCGATCACTCGCAGGGAGCATCGGCGGGCGCCGGCGAGCGTGGCCGCCGCCTCGACGATCCGCCGCAGCACGACGTCGAGGTCCAGATCGCTCTCGATGGTCACGACCGCTTCCACCAGCGCGTGCACGCGGTCACGGGTGGTGAGCACGGCGGCCAGCCGCGTCTGCAGCTCGGCGAGCAGCTCGTCGAGCCTCAGCTGCGGCAGAAGGCCGGAACCGTCCTGGCCCGACCGGATGTCCGAAGGCATGGCAGCGAGAACCTCCCCCGTCAGGCCGCTGCCCGGGCCCGCTGTTCACAGTATGGAACACCAGGTCACCGGGCCGCACCCGGGCCACCCTGGACGCCCCGGGCCGCCGTGGCCTGTTCCAGGCCATCGAAGGCGCACCCGGGGCTACCGGGGCGCCGCGCTCAGGACCGCGCGCGTTCCCGCCGCGACCTCAAGATCCTCCCGGGCCGCCACGACCAGGGAGCGGACCGCCGCCCCCGGGGCTCCGATGTCCGCGTCGCCGCGGGCGGCGACGTTGCGGCCGGCGTCGACGCGCACGCCCAGGAACGCGAGTCCGTCCGCCGCGCGCCGCCTGATCTCCGGTGCGTGTTCGCCGACGCCGCCGGTGAAGACCAGGACGTCGAGACCGCCCATGGCCGCGGCCATCTGCGCGATCAGGCCGCGCAGCCGGTGCAGGTAGACCTCCAGCGCGAGCGTCGCGTCGGCGTCCTCGCGGGCGAGGATCTGCCGCATGTCCGGGGTCCCGGACAGCGCCAGCAGCCCGGACTCGTGCTCCAGCACCTCGGCGAGCTCGTCGATGGCGACGCCCTCGTGCTGCTGGAGCCACAGCAGCAGGCCCGGGTCGACGCTGCCGGACCGGGTCGCCATCACGAGCCCTTCGAGCGGGGTGAATCCCATGGTCGTGTCGACCGAGCGGCCGCCGGCCACCGCGCACAGCGAGGCCCCGGCGCCCAGGTGACAGACGACGATCCGCAGAGTGGCCGGGTCGGCGCCCAGCAGTTCCCCGGTCCGCCGGGCCGCGTACGCGTGGGACAGGCCGTGGAACCCGAAGCGGCGCAGGCCGTACTTCTCCCGCCACGACGCGGGCAGAGCGTACGTGGCGGCGGCGGGCGGCAGGCCCGCGTGGAAGGCGGTGTCGAAGCAGGCGACCTCCGGAGTCTCCGGGAGCACCGCCCGTACGGCGTCGATGCCGTGCAGCGACTTCGGCTGGTGCAGCGGGGCCAGGTCGACCAGTGCCCGCAGCCGCCGCTCGACCTCGTCGTCGATCAGCACCGGCTCGATGAACTCCCGGCCCCCGTGGACGATCCGGTGACCGATCGCGTCGGGGGCGGGCAGGTCCGGGAGCTCCTCCAGGCTTCCGGGCGTGGCCAGCACGGTGTCGTCGGCGTCCAGCAGGCTCAGCTTGAGGCTGCTGGACCCGGCGTTGACCACGAGCACCCTCATGACAGCCTGCCGTGCGGCCATGCCCAGTTCGCCACGTCGGGCAGGTCCTCGCCGTGCTCCCGCGTGTACGCCCGGGCCCGGAGGCGCTGGTCGACCATCTGCTGGCGCACGTACGCGGCCCGCCCGCCCAGCTGCGGGAGCCGGTCGATGACGTCCATCACGAGGTGGAAGCGGTCCAGGTCGTTCATCATCACCATGTCGAACGGCGTGGTCGTGGTGCCCTCCTCCTTGTACCCCCGGACGTGCAGGTGATCGTGGCCGTGCCGCCGGTAGGTGAGCCGGTGGATGAGGTACGGGTAGCCGTGGAAGGCGAAGATCACCGGTTTGTCGGTGGTGAACAGCGAGTCGTACTCGGCGTCGGACATCCCGTGCGGGTGCTCGGTGTCGGGCTCCAGCCGCATCAGGTCGACGACGTTGACCACCCGGACCCGCAGCTCGGGGAAGTGCTGGCGGAGCAGGTCTGCGGCGGCGAGCGTCTCCAGGGTGGGGATGTCGCCGGCGCAGGCGAGGACGACGTCCGGGTCGCCGCCGGCGTCCGTGCCGGCCCAGTCCCAGATGCCGGCGCCGCGTGCGCAGTGCGCCACCGCCTCCTCCATCGACAGCCAGTTCAGGGCCGGCTGCTTGCCGGCGACGACCACGTTGACGTAGTCGCGGGAGCGCAGACAGTGGTCGGCCACCGACAGCAGGGTGTTGGCGTCCGGCGGCAGGTAGACCCGGACGATCTCCGACTTCTTGTTCACGACGACGTCGAGGAAGCCGGGGTCCTGGTGGGTGAAGCCGTTGTGGTCCTGCCGCCACACGTGCGAGCTGAGCAGGTAGTTCAGCGACGCGATCGGCCGCCGCCACGGCAGGCGACGGGTGACGTACAGCCACTTGGCGTGCTGGTTGAACATCGAGTCGACGATGTGGACGAACGCCTCGTAGCTGTTGAACAGCCCGTGGCGCCCGGTGAGCAGGTAGCCCTCCAGCCAGCCCTGGCACAGGTGCTCGCTCAGCACCTCCATGACGCGGCCGTGCGGGGCCAGGTGCTCGTCGGTGGGCAGGCGCTCGGCCTCCCAGACCCGGTCCGTCTCGTCGAACACGGCCGACAGGCGGTTCGACGCCGTCTCGTCCGGCCCGGTGATCCGGAAGTTGTCGGCGTTGTCGGCGATCACGTCGCGCAGGAAGCCGCCCAGCACGCGGGTCGCCTCGCTGTAGCCCGTCCCCGGCTTGTCGACCGGCACGGCGTACTCACGGAAGTCACGCAGGTTAAGGTCGCGCAGGAGCAGGCCGCCGTTGGCGTGCGGGTTCGCGCTCATGCGCCGTTCTCCCTCGGGCGGCAGCGCCAGCAGCTCCGGGACCGGCCGGCCGTCCTCGTCGAACAGCTCATCCGGTCGGTAGGAGCGCAGCCACGCCTCCAGCGCGGCCAGGTGCTCCGGGTCCTCCCGCACGCGGCCGAGCGGCACCTGGTGGGCCCGCCACGTGCCCTCGACCGGAACCCCGTCGACCTCGCGCGGGCCCGTCCAGCCCTTCGGCGTCCGCAGTACGATCATCGGCCAGCGGGGACGCTCCGTGGAGCCGCCGCCGCGCGCCGCCGCCTGGATCCGGGCGATGTCGTCCAGGGCGTCGTCCAGGGCGTCCGCGAGCCTGCGGTGCACGTCCGCGGGATCGTCGCCGCTCACGATGATCGGCCGGTGGCCGTACCCCTCCAGCAGCGCCACCAGCTCGGTCTCCGGGATGCGGGCGAGCACGGTCGGGTTGGCGATCTTGTAGCCGTTCAGGTGGAGGATCGGCAGCACCGCGCCGTCGGTCGCCGGGTCGACGAACTTGGTGGAGTGCCAGCTCGCCGCCAGGGGCCCGGTCTCCGCCTCCCCGTCGCCGACGATGCAGGCGACGACCAGGTCCGGGTTGTCGAACGCCGCGCCGTACGCGTGGGCGAGGGAGTATCCCAGCTCGCCGCCCTCGTGGATCGAGCCGGGCGTCTCCGGCGCGACGTGGCTCGGCACGCCGCCGGGGAAGGAGAACTGCTGGAACAGCCGGGCCATGCCCGTCTCGTCCCGCGAGACCCGCGGATAGACCTCGCTGTAGGTGCCCTCGAGCCAGGCGTTCGCGACCGCCGCCGGGCCGCCGTGCCCGGGGCCCATCACGTAGATCATGTCCAGGTCACGGGTCGTGATGACGCGGTTGAGGTGGACGTAGCACAGGTTCAGCCCGGGCGAGGTCCCCCAGTGCCCCAGCAGCCGGGGCTTGACGTGGTCCCGGGTCAGCGGCTCCCGCAGCAGCGGGTTGGCGCGCAGGTAGATCTGTCCGACCGACAGGTAGTTCGCGGCCCGCCAGTATGCGTCGATCCGGCGCAGTTCGTCATCCGCCAAGGTCATGGCGCGATCTCCTCGATCGATGGACGTCGGTCGGGTCGCGAACGCCTGCCCGCGCGCCGTTCGGTCGATCGCGCGGCCCGGTCTCACGGCCCTGGGATCTCATCGGATCACGGGCGGTGTACGGGCCTGCAGGGACGAAGGTCCCCACGCCGCCGGACGCACGCCGCCCGCCGGGACGCCCACCGCGGACCAAGGTCCCGGATCGGACGGCGCCGGCGGAGAAGGACCGTCGGACGCGGGACGTTCGCCCCTGCCCGGGCCGCCCGCGACGGCAGCAGCATCGAGATATGCGCTTCGACGCCAACGGGCTGGAAATCCTCGACCGGGAGGAGTGCCTCACCCTCATGGCATCCGTACCGGTCGGCCGGATCGTCTTCACCGACCGGGCACTGCCGGCGATCCAGCCGGTGAACTTCGTGCTGCAGGGCGAGGACGTGATCATCGCGACCGCGTCCGGTTCCAAGCTGGCGGCGGCCACGTCCGGCGCGATCGTCGCGTTCGAGGTCGACGCCTTCGACGCCGGGGACGAGGCCGGCTGGTCCGTCACGGTCCTCGGGCAGGCTCGGGCGGTGTACGACTCCGGCGAGCTCAGCGGGTTGTCCCGGTTGCCGCTCAACCCGTGGATCCCCGGGCGGCGTGACCACTTCATCCGCATCCGGAGCGACGTCGTCAGCGGGCGGCGGATCCATCCGACGATGGTGGAGGCGAGACCATGACCGGGACGCTGGAAGAACGGCCGGTGGGCGAGGCCATGTCGGCCGACGTGCTCGCCGTCACCGAGACCGAGTCCGCCCTCATGGCCTGGGAGCTCATGCGGCAGGGCGGCTACCACCACGTGCCCGTGCTGAGCGACGACGGTGGCCTCATCGGCGTCCTGGACGCCGAGACGCTGGCCGCCGTCTGGGACAGCGGCGGTCCCGACCGGATGCGCAAGCCCGTCGGAACCCTCGTCGGCCACCACCCGCCGGCGCACGTACGCCCCCAGGACTCCGTCGCCACGGCCGCGCGGGCGATGCTCGCCGCCGGGACCGACGTCGTCCCGGTCCTCGACGAGGACGGCCGGCTGTCGGGCCTGTTCACGGCGTGGGATCTGATCGCCCTGGCCGCCGGCGCCCACCCGCGCACCAGCGCCGGGCACGTCACCGCCCCGGCGCTCTACCGCATCGAGCCGGTGCTCCCGGAGCGGCACCCGGAGGGCAGCGTGATACCGCCGAGCTGACCGGCGGAGACGGCGCTCCCGGGACGGCCCGCGTCGCCTCGCCCTACACCCGGCGCCAGCGGGCCTCGCAGAAGGAGTAGAGGCCGAAGATGACCAGGCCGACCGCGACCAGGACCAGCAGCCACGGTCCGACGGAGGTCGACGCGAACTCCCGCAGCGTCCCGTCGATGCCCTTGGCCTTTCCCGGGTCGTAGGTGATCGCGGCGTAGCCGAGGAAGACCCCGGCCGCAGCGAACACCAGGGCCCGTGTGGAGCGGCCCACCATCCCGAGCGCCTCGACGACCTTACGGGTCCTGGCGCTCATCTGCTCGGTCTTGAGTTGCTTTTCGAAGTTCCGCCGCAGGGCGCCCACCGCGATTCCGATGCCGCCGGCGACGAAACCGATCCCGACGAGCAGGACGAGCCACCGGCCCGCGGGGAAGTCGTGCATCGCCTTCGCGGTCAGGTCCTTGGACTTCTTGTCACTGGACCCCGGCCCGCCGGCGCCGACGTTGAACGCCACCGTGCTCGCGCACACCGCCGTGTAGAACACCCCGCGTGCCAGGGAGGACAGGCGTTTGGTGGCCTTGTGCCCCTCCGGCCCCGACTGGCCCAGGAGGGCCTCGCTGTAACGCCACAGGGCGAGACCCGCGAAGCCGAGCGCCAGCAGCCAGAGGATCACGGTGCCGCCCGTGGTGCCGGCGACCGTCTGCAGGGCCCCCTGCCGGTCCGCCTCCTGACCGCCCTTGCCGAAGGCGATCCTGACCGCGAGGTATCCGACCAGGAGGTAGATCACGCCGCGCGCGGCGAGTCCGCTCCGGGCGAGAAGCTGAAACGGCGTGCTGTTGGACGCACGGCGGCCGGCCGCCCGTACGTGGGCGCTCTGCGCGGTCATGGGCACCTCCTGGATCGGCCGCGGAGATGCCCCGTCCGCACGAAATCAAACCTGGTGACCGGCCGCGCACGCCGCGCACCGCCGCCCCGTCGCGCCCGGCGGTCAGGCCGCCTGGTCGGTGGCGTCGGGGCCGATGGCCGTGCCGATGAAGTCGGCCGCCTCCCGTACGGCCGCCCGCGCTTCGGGGAACAGCCGGTTGAACAGCTGGAACACGTGGATCTGCCCGGGCCAGATCTGCAGGCGGCAGCTGTTCCCCGAGGCGGCCAGCGCCTCGGCGAGCCGCTCGGCCTCCCCGCGCAGGACCTCCTGCCCGGCCACCTGGATCAGGAACGGCGGCAGATGGAGGCCGGCGCAGTCGAGCAGGGTCAGGCGCGGGTCGGACCAGTCGTTGTGATCGCCGACGTAGAGCCGGCCGAAGTGACGCGCCAGCGCCGGGCTGATGAACGGGTCGCGGTACTCCCGGTCGCTGAGGACCGACAGTTCGCAGCTGAGGTCGACCCAGGGCGAGAACAGCACGACGCCTCCCGGCGCCGGCAGTCCGGAACGGCAGGCCTCGCCGACGGTGGCGGCGGCGAGATGGCCTCCGGAGGAGTCACCCGCGATCACGATCCGGGACGGCGGCAGCTCGGTGAGGAGCCACCGGTAGGCCGCCAGGGCGTCCTCGAGCGCCGCGGGGAACGGGTGTTCGGGGGCCAGGCGGTAACGCGGCGCCAGGACCGGCAGTCCGGTGTCGGCCGCGAGCCGGCTCGTGAGCGTCCGGTGCGTGCGCGGCGAGCAGAACGCGTACCCGCCGCCGTGCAGGTAGAGGATCGCGCCCTTGTGAGGCTCGGGGGGCCGTACCCACTCCCCGGTGACCGGAGCGCCCGCCGCGCGGGTCAGGGGCTCGACCCGTACGCCGGGCACCGGCCGTAGGAGGCGGGTGCCGTGCTCGATCGCCATACGGAGCACCGTGAGGGAGACGAAGCGTCCGTTCAGGCGATCGACCATGGGCCGCCATCCGAGGCTCAGGGCGCGTGCCAGCGCCCTGGCCTGCCGGCTGGGAGCGACCATGTCGGCGAATGCGGCGGGAAGGTCGTCGTAGGAGGTCACACGACACCACCGGCGGGTACCGAACGGCCCGGCTCCGACGCCCGGCCGCAGAGGGGGATTTTGGTCATTACTGCGCCTCGGTGTACTTGTCTGGAGGAACCACACCCGATCGTCCCTCCGCCCTCAGCGCCCGCGATACGGGGGAATCCCCCCTTGGGATACCTGCTTCTCCCCCCACGTAAGAACCGGGTATGCCCGATGCGGAAGGGTGCGATGACGGTGCGTGGCCGGATCCGCCATCCGTTCGGTGCCGGATCGGTGACGTTCCGTCAGCGCTCGCCGTGGTCCGAGAGCCGGGCGAGCAGTGCCCGCTTGTCGAACTTCCCGCTGGCGGCGACCGGCGCCTCGGGGATCACCGTGATCGTCTTGGGCACGCTCCCGGCGCCGAGCCGTTCCCGCACCATGCGCGCCAGCGCGCTGGGCTCCGGAGCACGGCCGCCGGCGGGCACGACGAACGCGTGGATCGCCTCGCCGGTCCGCTCGTCCGGCGTACCGACGACGTACGCCTGGTCCACCTCCGGGTGTTCCGCGAGCACCGACTCGATCGGGCCGGCGTAGCAGACCTCGGCGTTGACGATGATCACATCCCGGCTGCGCCCGACCAGGTGGAGCAGCCCCCGGTCGTCGAACCGGCCGAGGTCCCGGGTGCGCAGCAGGCCGTCCCGCAGCGTCTCGGCGGTCTGTGCCGGATCCCCCCAGTACCCGCTCATCATGTACGGGCTGCGCAGCCAGATCTCGCCGGTCTCCCCCGCCCGGACCGGGCGGCCGTCCTCGGCCCGTACGCTGATGTCGACGAACGGCAGCGGCCGGCCCACCGAGGCCAGGACGTCCGCCGGCCCCTCGGCGATCATCTCCGGCGTCAGCACGGAGATCAGGCCGGCCTCACTCTGCCCGTACCCCTGGTACACCACCGGGCCGAGGCGCTCGGTGGCCTCCGCGAGCCGGCGCGGGTTCACCGGTGACCCCGACACCATGACCGCCCGCAGGCTCCCCAGGTCGGCCGGCTCCTCGCGCAGGACGTCGAGCAGCTGGTAGAGCCGGGGCACGGTCATGATCGTACCGGTGATCCGGTAGCGCTCGAGGGCGTACGGGAACAGGGGGCGGGTGTCGGCCGGGTCCGGGATCACGCCGACGCCCCCGCCCATCAGGGACAGCGTGGTCCAGTCCATGACCACCGGGCTGGCGAGCGTGCCGAACACCAGGCAGCGCTCGAAGCCGTGCGCCATCCGGGCGACCTCGGACGGCCAGGTGGAGGGCCGGTGCGCCCAGTGGTCGGTGAGGGCCCGGTAGGTCTGCGCACAGCCCTTGGGCAGCCCGGTGCTGCCGCTCGTGTACGTCAGCCGGGCGACGTCGTCGGGACGCCCCCGCGCGGTCAGCGGCTCATCGGCCGCGCCGGTGAGCAGGTCCTTCCCCTCCGGGCACTCCCCCAGCGAGAGCAGCGGCCTGTCCCCGGTCGCCGCGACGAGCTGCGGCGTCAGGGACGGCCCGTCGACCACCACCGCCTCGACGTCGGCGTTCAGCATCGCGGCGAGCTGCGCGGCCGTGTGCCCCGGGCGTACGCCCACGACCCGGCAGCCCAGCGCGTAGGCGGCGACGCGCGCGGCGAACGCCTCCGGCGAGACCGACGCCACCATCGCCAGGCCGCGGCCCGGCCCGAGGCCGGCGGCCCGCAGGCCTCCCGCCACCCGCCGGATCGTCTCCAGCAGCGCACCCCGTGAGACCACCCGCTCCCCGTGCTCGAACGCCGGCGCCTCGGGCGCGCTCGCCAGCGCGTCCAGCAGAGCCTGCGGGAAGATCGCGTCGTCTGGCCTGTCCTGCATCGTCGCCTCGCTGCGGTCGACTCGTCCGACGCGCAGGAGACTAGGCCGGTCCTCCTCAGAGCTTTCTCAGACGGCGGCCGGGACGGGACACGCGCGGACACCTCCGGCTCCTGTCGGCAGGTCTCCCCGGCGGGGTCTCCCGGGCCGCGTTTCGGGCCGCGCGACCCCGTTCCCCGGCGCGGGATCCGGTGATGAGATGGTCTTCCGGGAGGCGCCGCCGATCGAGGGAAGGAAGGCCGATCGTGGTACAGGGGACGGGCAGTCCGGAGCGTACGCTCACCGAGGACGAGATCCGCGGGACCGTTCAGGACCTGCTGACCGGCCGGGACGTCGACGGCCGGCACGTGGTCGTGGTGATCCCGGACGGGACCCGGTCTGCGCCGATGCCCCTGATGCTCCGCCTGCTCCACGACGCGCTCGCCGGCCGGGCGGCCCGCATCGACGTCCTGGTCGCGCTCGGCACCCACCAGCCCATGGACGACGCCGCGCTCGACGCGCTCGTCGGCGCCGCCGGGATCGGCCGGGACCGCCTGCTCCCGGAGATGACCGTCCTCAACCACGCCTGGTCCGATCCGGCGACATACGCGACCCTCGGCACGATCACCGCCGGGGAGGTCCGCGAGCTGAGCGGCGGACGGCTCGACCGCCCGGTCGACGTACGGATCAACCGCCTCGTCGCCGAGGCGGACCTCGCGATCGTGTGCGGGCCGGTGTTCCCGCACGAGGTCGTCGGCTTCTCCGGAGGCAACAAGTACTTCTTCCCGGGCGTCGGCGGCCCCGAGGTGATCGACCTCTCGCACTGGCTCGGCGCGCTGATCACCAGTTACGACATCATCGGCGCGCGCGGCGTCACCCCCGTGCGGGCGATCATCGACCGCGCCGCCGCGATGATCCCGACGTCGAAGCTGTGCCTGGCCATGGTCGTACGGCCGGGCGGGACCGAGCTGGCCGGCCTCTACGCCGGGCCCCCCGAGGAGGCCTGGGCCGCCGCCGCCGAGCTGTCGGCCCACGTGCACGTCCGCCACGTCGACCGGCCCTACAAGACGGTGCTGTCGATCATGCCGCGCCGGTACGCGGACATGTGGACGGCCGCCAAGGGGATGTACAAGGTCGAGCCGGTGATCGCCGACGGCGGCGAGGTGATCGTCTACGCCCCGCACATCGACCGTTTCAGCGTGACCCACGGCGCGGTCCTCGCCGAGATCGGCTACCACACGCGCGACTACTTCCTCGCCCAGTGGGACCGGTTCCGCGACCGGCCGCTGGGCGTCCTGGCGCACAGCACGCACCTGCGCGGGCAGGGCACGTACGAGGCGGGCGTGGAGCGGCCGCGGATCGACGTCACCCTCGCCACGGGCATCCCCGAGGACGTCTGCGCCGCCCACGGCCTGGGATACCGGGACCCCGCCTCCATCGACGTCGACCGGTGGATCGAGGACCCGGATCCGGACGTCCTGGTCGTCCCCGACGCCGGCGAGATCCTGTACCGTCTCCGGCCGGCGGGCTGAGCCGGCCCGCGCCGGCGTCGCGATGAACCTCCTGGTCGGTCCCGCCCCGGCGACCGCGGGCACCGTACGCGACGCGGAGACCGTGCGCTCGATGCTGCGCGAGAGCGACCTCCTGGCCGAGGTGCCGGCCCGCTGCGCCGGCCTCGGTCTGCCGGGCTGGTACCTCGCGGCCGGATGCGTCGCCCAGACGGTCTGGAACCACCGGACCGGCCGTGCCCTCGATCAGGGGAGCCGCGACCACGACCTGATCTACTTCGACGACGCCGACCTCGGCCGGGCGGCCGAGGACGAGGCGATCCGGGCGGCGCGGGCCGCGGTCCGCGACCTGCCCGCCGAGCTGGAGGTCCGCAACCAGGCCCGGGTGCACCTCTGGTACGAGGCGAGATTCGGCTTCCCCTGTCCGCGGTACCTCTCGGCCGAGATGGCCATCGGGGCCTTCCCGTCGACCGCCTCCAGCGTGGGAGCGCGGCTGGAACCCGACGGCGCGTGGCGGCTGTACGCGCCGTTCGGCCTCACCGACCTTCTCGGCCTCGTCCTCCGGCCGAACCTCGTCCTGGCGCCCGCCGACGTCTTCGCCCGGAAGGCCCGGCGGTGGCGAGAGCACTGGCCGGAGCTCCGCCTGTGCGCCCCCGAGCCGGAGGACGGTGACGGACGTCCCGCCGGGAATGGTCCGTACCCGTCAGGTGCCGGTGGGCGAGGTGGCCCCCGAGGTGACCGCGGACGGGTGAGCGGGCGGTGGAGAGCCGAGCCGGACGGGGAGGGCGGCCAGCCGCCAGGTGCCGGGCATGGGGATGCGGTCGAGGCTCTCCGGAGGGACCGCCAGGGACAGGCCGGGGTAGCGGTCGAGGAGGCCGGCGAAGGCGACCTCGGCCTCCTGGCGGGCCAGGGCGGCGCCGAGGCAGTAGTGCAGGCCGTGACCGAATCCGAGATGGGTCTCGTGGCCGCCGTCCGGCCGCCGGGTGATGTCGAGCCGGTGCGGGTCGGCGAAGCGGCGCGGGTCGAAGTTGGCGGAGACGAGACTGGCCATCACGGGTGAGCCCTTCCGCAGCCTCCTTCCGCCGATCTCGACGTCCTCGGTGGCGTATCTGACCCGGGCGGCCTGTACCGGCCCGCACCAGCGCATCAGCTCCTGCACGGCGCGCGGCAGCAGCGTGGCCGGGTCGGCGCGCAGGAGGTCGAGCTGGTCGCGATGGGTCAGCAGCGCCACCATGCCGTTGCCGATCAGGTGCGCGGTGGTCTCGTGCCCGGCGAGCACGATGGTCAGCACCATGGTGACCAGCTCGAACTCGCTGAGCACGCCCCCGTCCTCGTCGTGCACACCGATCAGGGCGGTCAGCAGGTCGTCGGCGGGCTCGGCCCGGCGGCGCGCGATCAGCTCCTTGACGTGGTCGACGATGCCGCGGATCGCCGCGGTGAAGTGCCCGGTCTCGTGCGAGCGCATCAGTGCGCGGCTCCACCGCAGCCACCGCCCGCGGTCCTCCTCGGGGATCCCCACGAGCTCGCAGATGACGGTGATCGGCAGCGGATAGGCGAAGTGCTCGAGGAGGTCGACCACACCGTCCGGCGGAGACGCACGGTCGGGAAGTCGGTCGAGCAGCCGTCCGACGATCTCCCCGACCCGAGGCAGTAGAGCCGTGACGCGGCGCGCGGTGAACGCGCGGGAGACGAGCCTGCGGAGCCGGAGATGGTCGTCACCGTCGGCGTCCAGCACGCTGCGGAGCAGGTACGGCGCGTAGTCGTCGTCGATCCCCATCGCCCGGAAGACCTCCGCGCGGGCGTCCTCGATCTCCATGCCGGGCACGTTGGCCGGGGCGTTGACGAACCGGCGGTCGTTCAGCACCACCCGGACGTCCGCGTGCCGCGTGACGATCCAGAGGGACGAGCCCCGGTCGCCGTGGACGACCTGCACCATCGGCGACCGCTCGCGCAGCCGCGAATAACCGCGGAACGGGTCCTGCAGCAGCTCGGGATCCGAAAGATCGACGGTAATCGGAGTAACCATTCCACCCTCCACCATGAAAACCCCAAAACGCTCGCTTCGCCCTTACGGGACATCTCGCAGGGCCTTGACTTCGCTTTGGAGTGCCAATAACATTCACCTTAATTAACTCTCCGTGACCATACCACTCCATAGAGTGATCAGGGACCGTCCGAGAAGGGTACGCCGCATGGGAGCACTCAAGGGCACCGGACCGAAGCCGCCGAGTGACCTGACCAAGCACCGAGCGATCGAGACGGTCCGTCAGATCCAGCACCTGATGCTGCTGTGCGCGCTGCTTCCCCCCGACGGCAGCCTGCAGGAAATGCTCCGACTCGCACTCGCACTTCCCGAGGAGCCACTGCTGGCGCGCGTCACGCCGGTAACGGATCTGCATCCCCAGGCCACCAAGGAATGGCTCGAATCATTCTTTATCCGGGACGGGATATCCGCTGCGGAAGAGGAGTTGATCGCCTGGCAGAACGACAAACCAAAGATGGATGCCGCGGTAACGGAAATCAAGGATGTCGAGCGACAACTCGGCATAAGGCTGGCGACGGAGCTGGCCGAGTAGCACGACAGAGTTCATCACAACGAAGGAGAAACGCGATGTCACCGAGCAGCGTTCTGCGTCACGCGGCCGCGGACGCGGAGGTCCGCGCCGAGATACTGGCGGCCCCCGAGGCGTTCGGCGTGTCCGCCGGCACCGTTCCGGCCTCCGTCGAGCCGCTCGACGAGGAGTCGCTCGGCTTCTGGACCGAGGGCCTGGCCGCCACCGAGGTGTACGCCTGCGCCTCCACCTGCAGCGCGGGTCCGCTGACCATCCTCTGCGACGGCACGACCAAGTAACCCCGGAAGCGAAGAGCAACCGGTGGGCCGACCCTCGTCGGCCCACCGGCCCACCGGCCCGCGCGGACCGACGGAGCAAGGAACCCTGGCGTGACCCCACTCTTCCCCTTGGACATCGCGGCCCGCGCCGCGAACCTCTCCGAGCAGGCGCAGGTCGTCTCCACCCTGGGACCGGCCGACGACACAGTCGCGCTGACGGAGTTCGACCGGTGGAGAATCGGCCGGCTGGCGGTCAGGCTGGCCGAGCATTCCCACGAAGAGAGCAGGCGACGGCCGGGATCGGCGCGATATTCACGGCATCGGGTGACCGAAATCCTGACCGAGTACCGCCGACACGAACTGACGCTGACCGGTCCCGACGACGCCCTCGGACGGATCCTCACGGACCTGCACGGTGAATGGCTGCCGACGTACCAGAGCGCGCTGCGGGGACTGAGCCGGGCCGATGACCGGATGAAGGCGGGCTGGCGCGAGTTCGATGTCTACTACGGCCGACTCGCCATCGCCTGCAAGCCGTTCCTGACCGAACTGGGCCTACGGCTGAGCGACGCGCTCGCGGAAGAAGACGGTCGGGGGGTCCCCGCCATCGACGTCCAGGTGGTCGACGACTTCCAGGACCACCTGCTCGGCCGCTTCGAGCTGGCGCTGGCGTGGGCGGTGGAGGCCGCCGCCAAGGCGCACTGCGCGCTGCACGGCATCGACCCGGCGCGGACGACCAGTAAGGATTACCTGGCCTATCTCGACGAGACGTTCTCGGACGCGGCGTCCTACCATCGCTTCTACCTGGACTTCCCGGTCCTGGGACGGTGGCTGGCCCACGTCACCGAGCTGCTCGCCGGCCACGGCCGCGAGATGATCGCCCGGCTGCGCGCCGACGCCGGTGCGGTGGCCGAGGCGTTCTTCGAAGCGCCGATCACCAGAGTGCGCTCCTTGCGCCTGGGCCGTTCCGACATGCACGCCGGCGCCCGCAGTGTGGCGATCGTGGACGTCACGCTGGCGGACGGCCGCGAGGAGTCGTTCGTCTACAAGCCACGCTGTGTCCGCGGCGAGGCCGCGCTGCAGGAGCTCCTGGCCCGGCTACGCGACGATGACGTCGTCGGCTATGCCCCGCGGCCGGTGCTGCCCAGGGACGGATACGGCTACGAGGCGCTGATCCCGTCAGGACGCAACCGGGTCGAGACGCGCGATCAGGCCGGGCACGTGTACGCCGAACTCGGTGGCTACCTCGCGATCTTCTACATCCTCGGCGGGGGCGACCTGCACTTCGAGAACGTCCTGGTCGCCGACGGCCACGCGTTCATCTGCGACTGCGAGACCGTGCTCGGCGCGCCGCCCAAGGGGCAGCCTCGGCCGTCCGGCACGCTCATGGACTCGGTGTTCAAGACCGGCCTGATCGAGTGGCCCACGGCGGCGTCCACGGCCGACACCGGCATCCGGCTCAGCGGCTACTCCGGCGGCGACGCCTATCGCCTGCCGACGCCGGTGCCCCGGGTCAGCGACCACCGGATGTCCTTCGAAGCGGCCGTGACGCACCGTACGGGCGTGCTGGTCGAGCCGGGAGCGCCCAACCGCGTCTTCGTCGGCGACGAGCTCACCCGCGCCGAGGACTTCACCGACGCGATCAGGACCGGGTTCGACCGCGTCTACCGGTGGTTCCAGCAGCGGCCGGAGCCCGCGATCGAGTACGTGACCGCCCTTTTCGCTCACACCCGCGTGCGCTTCATCAACTGGAGCACTCAGGTCTACGCCCAACTGCTGCTGGCCGCGCGCCACCCCAAGTGCATGATCGAGCCGTTGGAGGTCGACCTGCTCATCGACACGGTGCGCAGGTTCCCGCGCAGTTGGGACGCCGAAGGCGTGCTCCCGCCCTGCGAGCTGACGTCGATGTGGCGGCTGGACGTCCCCATGTTCACCGTCGAGGCGGGCGGGGACAGGCTCGTCCACGACCATCGCGACGAGGTCGCGGCCACGGTCGATGCGACGCCGCTGGACCACGCCGCCGCGCGGATCCGGCGGCTCTCCGCTCGGAACCGCGCACAGCAGGACCAGTACATCGCCGCGGGTTTGTCCGGCGGCGACGTCACGAGCCCGGACTTCGCGGCCACCTGCGTCGAGCAGGCGAGCGCCGTCGGGCTGCGGCTATGCCGGATGCTGCGCGAGCCGGACCGTGCGCCGTGGACGTCGTACGTCATCACCGGCGATGGCAAGACCGAGATCGACATCGAGGGCGACCTGTACATCGGTTCCGCGGGTGTCGCGTTGTTCCTCGCGCACCTCCACGAGGCGGCCCCGCGGCCGGAGTTCCGCCGGGCCGCCGAACGCGCGCTCGCCCACGCCCTCGACTCCTGCGACCGCCACCGCATCGGGGCCTTCGCCGGGCTCGGCGGGCTGATCTATCTCCTCACTCACCTGCACCACCTGTGGGGTGATCGCGCGTTGCTCGATCGTGCCGTCGACCTCGCCGACGAGGCCGCCGGCCTGATCGAGCTGGACCGCCGCCTCGATGTCTTCCACGGCGTGGCCGGGCTCATCCCCGTGTTCCTCGGGCTGGCGGACGCCACCGGTGGCCACGGCCTGGAGCACGCGCACCGATGCGCCGCGCATCTGATGCGCCATTCGCAGGCCGACGGCGACACCCTCTCGTGGCCGAGCCCGGACCCGCATACCGTGACGGCCAACCTGACCGGCCTCTCGCACGGGGCCGGCGGCATCGGCTGGGCGCTGATCATGCTGGGGTGCCGCGACGACCGTCCCGACTATGTCGACGCCGGCCGGCGCGCCTTCGCCTATGAGGCCCGCCACTTCGACGAGGACGAACAGGATTGGTACGACCTGAGGCGTGTCGCGGGCGGCCGGTTCCGCAACGGGCGCCACTACGCCAACGCGTGGTGCAACGGCGCCGCCGGGATCGGCATGACCCGGATCAGTGGCTGGGCTCTGCTCGGCAAGGACGACGACGCCATGTTCCGGGAGGCGCGCCAAGCGCTCACGGCCACGATGCGCGGCTTTCCGCGCCTGATGAACGACTCGCTCTGCCACGGTCGCTCGGGCAACGCCGAGCTGTTCCTGCGCTTCGCCGAGCTGGGTCAAGAGCCCGCCTTCCGGATGGAGGCCAACATCCAGGCCCAGGCCCAGTGGCGGAACCTGGAGGACGCGCGGCCGGGGCCGGAGTCGGGGTTCTTCCCCGGCCTGATGCTGGGCCTGGCGGGTTTCGGCATGCACTTCCTGCGTCTGGCCCGGCCGGAGAGCACCCCGTCGGTCCTCCTCCTCGACCCTCCGGGCCCCCGTCGCTCATCGAAGGAGTGAACCGATGTCCATTGATTCCTGCGCCCGGTTTCTGCGCCTGGCAGCGGAGGACCCGCACGTCCGGCAGCGGATGAAGGCCCTGACCGGGGTCGCCGAGGTGATCCGGTTCGCCCGTGCCGGCGGCTACGACTTCACCGTCCGCGATCTCATGGTGGCGTCTTCCACGGCCGGCCCTACGGACACGCCGCAGACCGCGGACGCCCCCCAGATCGTGGAGCGTCCGAAGCCGTCGGCGAGCGGGGTCTACCACTACGAGTACGACCTGAACGAGCTTCCCGGGTTCGCAGCGATCATCGATGAGCTCCCGCGGCTGAAGATCCGGCCGCCCACGGTCGACCTGGCCCGTTTCCACGACGCGTTCCGGGAAGAGGATCTGCGCTCGACCTCGCTGGCGCCGTCCGGCCCCGAGTACGAAGCGTGGCGTGACCGGGCCGCCGCCGAGCCGCCGGGGGACGTCAGGCGCGACTTCCACCTGGTCAACCTGGACGAGCACGTCGCTCACGACGGGTACGACGCCTACCTGGCGGCCAAGACCCGGGTGATCACCGCGCTGGAGGACGTCTTCGGCGCCGAGGTCCGGTTCTCGGGCAGCATGTGGTACCCGCCGTCCGCCTACCGGCTCTGGCACACCAACGAGGACCAGCCGGGCTGGCGGATGTACATCGTCGACTTCGACGGGGACTTCCCCGACCCGGGGCACACCTCCTTCTTCCGCTACCAGAACCCCGCCACCGGCGAACTGGTCACCCTGCGTGAGCGCCCCCGGATGGTGCGCTTCTTCAGGATCGAGCAAGATCCGGACCGGTTGTTGTGGCACTGCATCGTCAACCCGACCGAGCGTCACCGCTGGAGCTTCGGGTTCGTCGTGCCGGACCACTGGGCCGATCGTCTGCCGGAGCGGTCATGAGCCTGCGGCCGGTACCGGTACCGACGCCCGCCCGTACGGCATCCGCCGGTACGCCATCCGCCGATACGACGCCCGCCGGGACCGCGTCGACCGTCCCGGCGATCAGGGCGGTCGACCTGCGCAAACGGTTCGCCGATGTCACCGCGGTCGACGGGATCGACCTGACGGTGGCCTCGGGTGAGAGTTTCGGCTTCCTCGGCCCCAACGGCGCGGGCAAGACGACGACGATCGCGATGCTCTCGACGCTGGCCGCACCCACCTCGGGCCGGATCGAGATCGCCGGCCACGACACACGCACCGATCCCGCCGGAGCCCGACGCAGCCTCGGGATGGTCTTCCAGGAGACCACGCTGGACGGCGACCTCACCGCCGCGGAGAACCTCCGCTTCCACGCCGACCTGTACGACGTTCCGATCACCGAGGTGCCCGCCCGCATCGATGAGACCTTGGCCCTTGTCGGGCTGGCCGGCCACCGCGACCGGCTCGTGCGCACGTACTCCGGCGGCATGCGGCGGCGCCTGGAGATCGCCCGGGCGCTGCTGCACCGTCCCCAGGTCCTCTTCCTGGACGAGCCCACCGTCGGACTCGACCCGCAGGCGCGCGCCCGGGTCTGGCGGCACCTACGGGAGGTGTGCCGGATCGAGAAGGTCACGCTGTTCCTGACCACGCACTACCTGGACGAGGCCGATCAGTGTGACCGTATCGCGATCATCGACGAGGGACGTATCGTCGCCGAGGGTGCTCCCGACGCTCTCAAGTCGGTTCTCGGAACCGACCGCATTCACCTGCGCACCGCCGACGACGTAGCGGCGGCCCGGCTGCTGCACGAGCGCCTCGGTCTCGACGCGGCCACCGGCCCGTCCGGGCTGTCGTTGCAGGTCACCGACAGCACCGGGGTCCTGCGCCGGCTCTTCACCGAACTCGACGTCTTCGTCTACGAGGCGAAGGTCGTCCGGCCCAGCCTCGACGACGTGTTCCTCCGCCACACCGGGCACCACATCCGCGACGACGCCCCGGCCGAACCCGACGCCTCCTCCCCCGGTCCCGAGCCCCTGGCCGGACCACCACAGACCCCGGCCGGACCGCCACCGGCCGTCCGCCCGGCACGGACGGCGCCCCTCCCCCGTGGCCTGCCCGCCGAACTGCGTGCCCTGCGCATGATCTGGCGGCGTGAGATCCTGCACTTCGCCCGCGACCGCACCGGAACCGCGGTCTCGCTGCTGCAGCCGCTGCTGTTCCTGTTCGTCTTCGGAGCCGGTGTCGCCGGTCTCCTCCCCACGGCCGGCGGACCCGACTACCAGGTCTTCCTGTTCTCCGGGATCCTGCTCATGGCGGCCCAGGGACCGGCCGTCTCCGTCGGGTCCTCGGTGCTATGGGACCGCCAGAACGGCTTCCTCCGCGAGATGCTCGTCAGTCCGGTCCGGCGCGGCACGCTGCTGGCCGGCAAGTGCCTGGGCGGCACCACCGTGGCGGTCTGCCAGGCGGCGATGCTCCTCACCGCGGCCGCCCCGATCGGTGTCCCCTTCGACCTCGGCCTGTACGCGCTGCTCCTGATCGAACTCACCCTGACCGCGCTCGCCATGACGGCCTTCGGCGTGCTGGCGGCCACACTGATCGGCCGGCCGCAGACCTTCGGTACCGCGCTGACCGTGGTCATGGCACCGCTGACGTTCCTGTCCGGCGCGATGTTCCCGCTCGCCGCCATGCCCGCCTGGATGGCGTCGCTCGCACTGCTCAACCCGCTCAGCTACGCGGTCGACGGCATGCGCCGCACCGTCGCGGCCTACCTACCGCACCCGCCGGGCCCCCTGTTCCAGCGACTCGGCTGGGGACACTGGCACCCCCCGGTCCCGGCCGAATGCGGCCTCATGACCGTCGGTGCCCTCCTCAGCCTGCTCCTGGCCGCCCGCCGCTTCTCCCGCCCCGCCTGAGCCCAGCGCGCGAACGCCCGTCGGTCACCCCGACGGCACAACGCACCTGTGGCAGCGCGGCGACAGGCCACGAGGGCCGCCCCGCTCGCGGAACGGCCCTCGACATGCACGGAGCCAAGCTGTTCGCCGGCCACCGCCACGGCCCGTACCTCGGCTGGTGTCCGGCCGGCGCGGCAGCGGTCTACTTGTGCACGGTGAAGCAGGCGTCACCCGGGTGGTCCTGGTACGCCTTGGTCGGTGCGACACCGAAGCAGAGCACGGTCTTGTTGGGGAACTTCCTGTCGAGCTTCCCGTCGAACCCGTGCACGTTCTTAACGCGGCTCCACCAGAGGAAGTAGACCTTCTTGTGCGGCGGCTCCACCTCGACGTAGGGATAGCCGCTGAACGCCTTGTAGGAGCGGAGGTGGGTGTTGAAGGTGTCGACCTTCAGGCCCGTCCCCTTTACGGTGGCGCACCACTTGCTGCCGCACTTGGCGCCACCCGCCGTGTGCACGGTGGTCGCGCCCGCCGTACCGGCGGTAAGTGCCAGACCCGCCACCGCGGTGGCGCCGGCGAGGGCCATGGAGAGCTTGCGCACGTTTCCCCCTAGAGACGGTCTTGCGTAAGCAAGATCAACCTAGGGACGCGAAAGGCCGCGATACAGAGTCTGTGCGCTCAACGGCAGATTAGGACCTGAGACCTATTCGTCACGTCCCTGCGGCGAACTCTGGCCTCCCCTATCGAAGCCGCCGTCATCTCCCGAAGCCGGAAACCGGGCGAACGATGTACCGTTCGCCCGGTTTCCGGTCTGCCGCGCGGCTCTCTAGCGTCGGGCCCTGAGACGGCCGGCCTCAGGCGACCGCCCGCCCGGCCTCCGGCAGGGTCAGCCGCACGGGCCCTGGTCGGCCCACACGTCGGCCTTTCCGGGCGTCTCGCCCTGGGTCCACCACCGGGCCTGCCACGTGTGCGACGCGTACGTGACCAGATTCCCACCCGTGTAGACCGCCGACGCGCTCCAGGCCGGCGCCGAGCAGGAACCGGGCGCGGGAGGAGTCGGCGTCGGAATGGGCACCGTGGGCGAGGCGCCGAACTTCGCCGTGTAGCGGGTGAAGTCCCAGGCCGACTGCGCCACGCTGGAGCAGGTTCCCGAGGTACGCCCGCCGTTGTCCGGCGGGCTGCACTGCCGGTCCCGGTTGACCGACCAGAAGGTGTACCGCGAGAGCTTGTGGGAGGTGACGTAGTCGAGCACGGACTGGAAGTCGGACTGGGTGAAGATCTCGCCGCTGTCGGACCGGCCGTTCATCATCGACACGCCCTCGTGCGCGTACGCGGTCGCGGAGTCCCAGCCGAAGGTGCTCATCAGCGTGTTGTGGAAGCCCTCCAACGCGCTGATCTGCGCCGCGGACCCGTTGAAGCCTCCGTCGAACGGCATGATCGCGTAATTGGCCGGGGTGAATCCCTGGCCCTTCGCCTCGGCCAGCAGCTGCTTGCCGAACCACCCTGTGCCCTCGCCGCCGGTCGTGCCGGCCGTCGTGATCGAGACGTACAGGCCCGGGTTGTTCTGCTGCAGGATCTTCGCGGCGCCGATCTCGTTGTGGATCGCCGCCGAGTTCTCGTACTCCGGCTCCTCCAGGTCGAGGTCGATCGCCTTGAGCCCGTACTTGGTGATCACCTGCTGGTACGCGGCGGCGGTCGATGACGGATCGCCGCAGGCCTGGCCGAGCTTGGTGCCGTTGTAGCCGCCGGCCGACACCGTCACATCGCCGCCGGCCGCGCGGATGCCGTTGACGACCGACGCGGCCTGCGTGTCGGAGGAGACGTCTTGGGTGCCGTCCCAGGTCGGCCGACATCCTCCGCCGTTCGGCGCGAGGATGAAGGCGAGCTGGAAGGTCTTCTGCCCGGTCGCGCTCATGACCGGGCCCAGGTCGGGCGGGTCGTTGTCGAACGGCATCACGTACGGCGCGGCGCCGTACCAGTTGCCGCCGAGTGCGGCGGCCGGGCTCGTGGCCGCGGCGCTGGCCCCGGTGACGGCCGCGGCCGTCCCGAGCGCCGCCGCCACCGCGGCGATCGCGGCGACGAGCCCTTGCCTGCGGCCGGGCACGCGCGTTCTCCATCGCATGTCGCTTCTCCTTCGGGGGTCGACGCACGGCCACCGGCCGCACGTCTTGGCGGGGGATGGGAAGCTCAGCATTCTTTTAGGAAAGTTTCCAGTCTGGACTTGCCTCGGAGGATACTCGATGAACGTGTTCTCCGGGAGGCCCTGATCGCCATCCGCCCGACCGCGAGGAAACGGCCGCCCCCCCGCCCACCGCACTCGGCGCGATGAACGCCCGGGCGAGGCCGCGACGGCCCGGTCGCGGCGCCAGGACCTCAGAGCCTGCACCGCCGGCGCTCCGGCCAGGCGGCGATCGTGCAACGTCACGCTGCCGGCCAGTGCCGGGTGACTCCACTCTAGGCGGCCGTGGACCGACGCACGGCGCTCAGGTCTTCCTGCACGAAGCCATGCGGACTCCGCTCACCGACTTGCCCCGCCGCGTCCCTCCGGTCAAGTACACGAACGGGCCGTCCGGCGGGCCCAGGCCCGCGCTGCGGCGATAGATCGCGGTCATCGACGACCAGTCCTCATTAGGCCCGCACGCTCAGTCAGCGGCATCTCCCGCCGCCCCGGTCATTCCGACCGAACGCCGGCCCGGGCTAGCGACATTCGCGAGCCCGCACCGGCGTCTATCGATTCGAGGCGGCGTCCCCGACTATTTGCACTTGATGGCGGCGCTGTACCACTTGTTCGTGTGGCCCTGGTACTTGTCCTGCCACCACGTCGCGACCGTCGCGTACCCCTTGGGACACTTGTATCCAGCGACGTCGACCTTCTTCGCGCCGGGGCTCTTCTTCAGCAGCTTGGGCTTGCCCGGCGTCCCGTCGGCCTTATACGGCAGAAATCCCAACGCGCCCTTGACCTTCTTGTCGTTGGTCATCCAGCTTTCGAGCTTCCCGCCGCCGATCCGCTTGATGCAGACGTAGAGCTTCTTCCGCGGCGGGAAGTTCCGGCAGTGATTCTTCTGCGCGACGACTACCGGCGTCGCCGGGGTGGCGGCCGCGGAGACGACCGAGGTCTTCGTGCTCGTCTCAGCGGAGGCGACCGGAGCAGTGAGCCCCGCGATCGACGCGATCGCTCCGGCGGCGATGACCATACGAACCACTGACTTCAAGATCTCAACCGTTTCTTCAGGGGGATGAGCTGTCAGGGGCAACGTAGTGACCCGCCCTGGCTCGCGACAGGACTCCAAGGCTCAACTTCCGACGTCCTCGTTGGGTCCCAGGACCTATCCTCGACGCGCGAAAAGCCGAGCTATCACACGGAATCCGCCGAATCGATCGAGACATCACATACCTTGCGTGGTTCGTGGCGGAGTATCCGTCCTTAGCGCCGCAGGTGGCTGATCGACCCAAGGCTCGGCCGGGAACGGCGAGAGAGGGACGCCGGTCGCGGAGCCGTTCGGGGGCCGATGAAGGCCGCCTGCAGGGTGGCGGCCCTCCGCGCCTGGATCGCGGCGGCGGTGCCGTCGCGTAAGCCCCCACACTCGCCCAGGCGACGGCCATACCGGTCATCACCAAGGGCGCCGAAACGATGAACACCATCTTCGGCCAGCTCAAGTCCGCGTGGCGGCGGCTCTCCGTTTGGCTCCCCTGACGCACACAGGACGCACGAAGATCGAAAAAGGGCCCCGGAGTGATCTCCGGAACCCTCTCTGACCTGCTCTCACACTGGGTGGGCGATACTGGGTTCGAACCAGTGACCTCTTCGGTGTGAACGAAGCGCTCTCCCACTGAGCTAATCGCCCCAGGCGGATCAACCGCCGCCAGAAAGACTAGCGCATCCCCGGCCCTCTTCGCGCATCGACGATCAGACCTTCCACGGGAGGTTTACGCCGAAGGCCTGGAGGTAGGCCACGATCGCGACGGCGAGGACGACGCCGGCGCAGATCGCCAGGAGCTGGTTCCGGCGCCGCACCTGTGGGTCGAGGGCCTTCTCCTTCGCTTTGCTCGCCGTTTGCTTCGCGGAGGTGAGGGCACGTTGCGCCCAGGCGAACTCGGTCGCCAGGATGGCAAAGCCTACGAAGATCGCCGCCCAACCGGGGCCCGGCAGCACAAGCATGGCGACGCCCGCGGCGAGGACCGTGACGCCCACGCTGAACACGGCGAGCCGCCACACGTTGTTCAGCACGGGGCGGCCGCGGATGCGCTCGCGCCAGTCGTTCAGCGTCTCCCTCATGCGACCGACCCTAGGTCACTTCGCTTCTACGCAGGTCAGAGCGGGTATCAAGGCCGGTGAGGTAGGTCACATGACGTACGGGGGGCGGAATGTTCTTAGGACTTTTGACAGTTACGCGTCACAGAGCCAGGGGGACACCCGTTGGAGGGAGCGAGGTCCTCACCGAGAAACCCGCGATGCGGGACTGACGCCTGAAGGATGACCGATGAACAGCAGCAGCACCACTGCCTCCGCCGAGGTCGGCCTTCGGCTCCTCGTCCCGGATAGGACGATCATCCCGCTGCTTGCGACGTTGGACTACTCCGCTGATGACCCTTATGCGATCCGTGTGGCGTTCCATGTCGGGAACGAGGCACCGGTGGAGTGGATCTTTGCTCGCGAGCTGCTGACCGTCGGCATTGTGCGCAAGGTCGGCAGGGGTGACGTGCGGGTGTGGCCGGCGGAGAAGAGCGGCGAGCGGATATTGAACCTGACGCTGTCATCGCCGTTCGGACGGGCACACTTCGAGGTGCCGTTGACGCCCCTCACGGACTTCCTTGACCGGACGTATGAGATCGTTCCTGCCGGCCGGGAGGCTGACTTCATCGACATTGAAGCGGAACTGGACGACCTCCTCTGGCACATCTGAGCCCCCCACACTGACCGTACGGCCCCGCACCAGGCGCCTCCCAGCGCTGGCCCACACCCATGGCGCGGGGCCGTACGCCTGCCTGTCACGGGTCGAGGTCGGCGGCGCCGCGCTCGGCGAAGACCTCGATCGCCTTCCGGGTGACCGGGCCCGGCGCCGTGGGGAACACCTTGCCGTCGACGGCGCGGATCGGCTGGATGTCGCGGGTCGTGGAGGTGAGAAACGCCTCGTCGGCCGTGGAGAACTCCTCCAGCGGCAGGTCCTCCTCCTCGCCGCCGCACCACTCGAGCACCAGCGCCCGGGTCACGCCCGCGAGGCAGCCGGAGGACAGCGGCGGGGTGGTCAGGCGCCCGTCGCGGACGACGAAGACGTTGGAGCCGGTGCCCTCGCAGAGGTTCCCGGCGAGGTTGCCGAAGATCGCCTCCGCCCCGCCGTGCTCGTGCGCGTACGCGAGGGCCTTGGCGTTGTCGCCGTACGAGGTGGTCTTGAGGCCGGAGAGGGCGCCGCGCTCGTTGCGCGGCCAGGGCACGACCGAGACGTCGGCGGTCGGCGGGAACGGCGTCTGGTCGGCGACGGCGACGATCGCCGTGGCTCCCTCCGCGCCGCGGTCGGAGCCGAGCGGGCCGATGCCGCTGGTGTAGGTGATCCGGATCCGGGCCAGGTCCCAGGACGGCGCCGCGGCCAGGACGGCGAGCGTTCCCCGGCGGATGGCGTCCAGGTCCGGCTCGGGCAGCCCGAGCCCGGCGGCGGAGACGGCGAGCCGCCGCAGGTGACGGGTGAGGGCGAAGGCCTCTCCGCGTACGGCCTTGACCGTCTCGAACACGCCGTCGCCGACGAGGATGCCGTGATCGAAGACCGACACCCGCGCGTTCTCCGGGGCGTACAGTTCTCCGTTGATCCAGACCGGGACGTTACCGGTCTGGGAGCTGAGCTCGACCACCGTGAAGTCACCTCTCCGTGCCGGGCGCATCGGCCCGGTCCTCCCCTGCTCCGCCGGGCTGGACACCCCGGCCGAACCCCACACTACGGCCCGGGCGCGCCTGATTCGAGCGAATACACGGGCGTCCGGCGCCGGCCGTTCCGCGTCGGTCACCGGCGCCGCCGGTGACCGTCCGCGCCGGTGGGGGTCCGCCGGGAACGCCGGGAGCCGTCGCCGCGTCGAACGACGCGGATGAACCCGGACCGACCCAGCGAGAAGATCGGAAACAGGCATTACCATCGACACGACTCATCCGCGCAGCCGCAGCCGCCCCGACGAAGAAGAGACTCCATGATCGACCAGGTGCCCGGTTACCGCATCCTGGAGCGGGTGGGCGAGGGCGGGTTCAGTGTCGTCTACCGCGCCGAGCAGGAGCGCCTCAACCGCATCGTCGCCTTGAAGGTGCTGTCCGTGGACGCCGTCGACGACGACACGATGCGCCGGTTCGAGCGCGAGTGCCAGATCACCGGACGGCTCACCGGCCACCCGAACGTCGTCACCGTGCTCGACACCGGCGTGACGAGCGGCGGGCGGCCGTTCATCGCGATGGACTACTTCGAGCGAGGGTCGTTGCGGGACCGGCTGTCGCGCGAGGGACCGCTCCCCCTGCAGGACGTCCTGCGGGCCGGCGTGAAGATCGCCGGCGCCCTGGCCGCCACCCATGAGGCCGGGGTGCTGCACCGCGACGTCAAGCCGCAGAACATCCTGGTCTCCAAGTACGGCGAGCCGGCGCTCGCGGACTTCGGCATCGCCCGGCTCACCGGCTCGTCGGAGGTGACGCACACCACCGCGTTCACGCCGCACCACGCGGCGCCGGAGGTCGTCAACGGCGAGCAGCCGGGGGTGACCGCGGACGTCTACTCGCTGGCCTCGAGCATGTACCAGCTGCTGGCGGGCGGTCCGGCGTTCAAGACGACGGGGGCAGCCAACGGGATCGGCGCGCTGATGATGCGCATCCTCAACGAGCCCCCGCCGCCGATCCCGCGCGCGGACGTCCCGCCGCAGGTCTATGACGTCATCGCCAAGGCGATGGCGAAGACGCCGGCCCAGCGATACCCCAGCGCGGTCGCGTTCGCGGGCCGGCTGCAGCAGTTGCAGGCCGAACTCGGGCTTCCGGTGACGGAGCCGGCGGGCAGCGACTCGATCACGGCGCCTCCCGCCTCGCCCCCGTACGTGCCGGAGCAGGATCACTCCGGGCTGACCGGCCCCGGCTTCGAGCTCCTGGCCCAGCAGTACGCCCCGCCGCACCTGCCGGCGGCGCATCCGGACGCCGCCGGGCCGGCGGCCGGGCCGGGACCCGCCTCGCCGCCCGCGGCCTCTCCGAGACCCGCACCGCCCCGGACGCCGGACGCCGGACCGACCCGCGCGCCGAACTCGGGCCCCGCTCAGCCGCCGGCCGGCGGGCCGCCCCACGCGCCGGGCGCCGGCCCCACCGGAGCGTTCAACGCCGGGCCCGCCCGCGCGTCGAGTGCGGGGCCCGTCCACGGCCCGGTGGCCCGGCCGCGGGTCCCCGACCAGGTGTCCGTGCCGCGGCCCCGAGAGGCGACACCGCGGACGCTGCCGGAGAGCGTGGAGCCCACGGACCTGGCAGGCGTGCCGGCGAACGGCCGGAAGGGCCGGCCGGGCGCCGTCGTGGCCGGCGTGGTCGCCGGCGTGGTGGTGATAGCGGGCGCCGGCGTCACCGGGTTCCTGCTGTTCGGCAACACCGGAGACGGCGGAGGGCACACGCCGACGCCGGCACCGACCGCACCGCGGACGTCGGCGTCGTCCACTCCCGTGGCGATTCCCTCCCAGGTGATGGCCGCCGCGACCCCGCGCGACCTGCGGGCGACCGACAAGGGACAGATCGTGGTCCTGCGCTGGAAGCTCGCGAAGAACAACGACTTCCCGATCTGGATGCAGCAGTCCGACGGGTCTCCCACCCAGACTCCTCCGCAGGCGCTGGCGCCGCGTTCCACGACGATGACCGTTTCGGGCCTGGACCCGCAGAAGGGGTACTGCTTCACGGTCGGCGCGCTGGTCGCCATCGGTCAGGGCGACGGACAGCCCGCGACGATCGCCTGGGCCAAGCCCAAGTGCATCCGGGGCGCCACGACCCGGTGACGGAGCCGGGCCCCGCTGATCAGAACGGGCGGCCGGGCGGCGAGCCGACCCCTGATCGTCAGCGGGCGCGGGGAGGGGGCGGGAGCCGAGCCCGCCCCCGGGTCAGCGCAGGCGCAGGGAGCGGGGATGCAGGCGGCGCGCCAGGCGTCGGCGGAGGCCGGCGGTCCGTCGGACGAGGCGGCCGAGCTCGTCGGTGTGCCGCCACGCGGCCTCGGCCGTGTCCGGTCCGGAGGGCGTCGCGGCGTACCGCGACCGGTTGACCAGGTCGGCGAGGGGACGCAGGTGCGCCTCGGCGCCGGGAACCCGCTCGGTGCCGAATCCCGCGACCTCGTGGGCGGTCAGGGCGGTCGCGGCGGGCAGGCCGACCGCGCCCAGCGCCTCGCGGGTCTGCTCCCACGCCCCGGTGATCCGCGCGGCGGGGGTGGGGCCGCCGCGTCTGCGGCGCCGCCGCAGCACCGGGACGACGAGCACGCCGGCGAGGTACACCGCGGGCAGGACCGGGATCGCGGCCAGCACGTAGGCCCACGGCGGCGTCGACGACGTCTTGTGCGGCGGCCGGGCCGGGGCCCTGGGCGCCGGCGCGCCGTGGGTACCGGAGTCGCCGCCCTTCTTGTGGGCCGCCGCGCTCTTCTGCGCCGCCTCCAGCTTCTGCTGCGTCTCCCCCGCCGGCACCGAGTTCGACTTCTTCGAGGCGTCGGTCTCCTCGGGCGTGGGGAAGAACGGTACCCAGCCGATCTCGGCGAAGTCGACCTCGGGCCAGACGAGCACGTCACCGGAGCGGACCTGCCAGGTTCCGTTGCCGCCGACGCCCGGCCGGAACCCGACGACGACCCGGGTCGGCAGCCCGATCGAACGCGCCAGGACGGCGTACGCCGTGGCGAACTGCTCCGAGGTGCCGCGTTTGGACGTGCCGAGGAAGTAGCGCAGATCCGCGTACGTGTGGCCGGACAGGCCGGTCACGTCGTACCTGGCGGCGTTACGGAGGTAGTCGGCGAGTTTCGCGGCGCGCTGGAACGCCGTGTCCTGGTCCTTGGTGACCTCCAGCGCGAGACTGCGGAACGCGGGCACCTCGGCGGTCTTCGCGGTGGTCCCCGGTGACTCCGCGAGGCCGGTCGCGGCCTGCGCCTCGGCGTCCCGCGCGGGCTGGGCGACCGCGAGCCGGGCGGCGTCGTAGTCGGGCACCATCGAGGTGACCGTGTACGCCTGTCCGGAGCGCAGCGGCTGCCCCGCCGTCAGCACCCCGCTGCCGGGGTCGGTCGCCACCGCCAGGCCCTGCACCGTACGGGGCCGGTCGGCGGCGGGCACCCACACGCCGGGCAGGTCCTGGACGGTGAAGCGCTGGACGACGCGCGTCCGGTGGACGCGCGGGTCGTCCGGGATGCGGCTGCCGGCCGGCACGAACCGCGCGTCGGACGTCCACGTGACGCCGTCGAAGCGGTCCAGGACGGCGAGCCGCCAGTCCTCGGGCGCGTCGGCACGCACGGTGAACATCTGCTGGTCCGGGGTCTGCAGCCACGCCGACACCCGGTCGAGCGGGCTGATGCTGTCCCGCTGCTGTGGCGGCGGGGCCTTGACGGTCGCCCGCGGGTCGTACGCCTCGCCCCTCATCGGCAGGTACGGCCCGACGGCCGCGCCCAGCAGCCCGATGGCGGCGGCGGCCGGGAGCCCGGCGAGCAGCCACAGCGGCCGGCCGCCGCTGCGTACGATCATGAGCGCGCCGGCGAGGCCGACGAGCACGGCGGCGACGGGAAGGTTCGAGCCGGGGCCGTTGACGCCGAGCAGCAGGGCCACGCAGAAGACGGCCACCGAGGGCAGCGCCGGCGCCGCCTTCGCCTCAGTCCGCGCGGCCAGCTCGGCTCCTCCGAAGGCGGCGAGCCAGACCAGCGCGTGCGGCAGGACGAGGAGCTCGGGGCGGCCGGGCGCGGGCAGCAACGACGTGAGCGTGCCCTTCCAGGAGTCGCGCAGCGCGCCGCCCACCACGGCGAAGTCGCCGTGGAACAACGTCAGCCCGGCGACGAGCGCCCAGGCCCCCGCGGTCGCCAGGACCGAGATCCACAGCGGCCAGGTCCGGCGCCGCGGCCAGGACAGCAGCGCGACGAGCAGGACCGGCGTGACGGCGGAGACCGTGACCACGGGCACCAGGTCGCCGAGCGCGAACACGCGATGGAACGCCAGGCCGCCGGCGCCGGTCAGCGCCACCACGATGACGAGCGCGGTGACGAGCCGTACCCGCAGGCCGCGCCGGGGCTCGGGCGGCGCGTCCGTGCCCGGCCGCGCGGGCGCCGCCGTCATCGTCATCGGGTCGTGCCCTTCCACGCCGCACGCAGCTCCGCCAGGTCGGAGATCTCGACCAGCGCGACGCCGGGCAGGCGCGGTCCGGGCGCGTCGGGCCGGACGCGTACGCACACCACCCGGTCGAACCGCCGGCGCAGCGTCCCCGCCCCGGAGACCTCCCCTCGCCCGCCCGTCACGAGCACGAGCGCCCCGCCCGCCCGTACGCGCCGGGCGACCTCGACCGCGCCGTGCGCGGCGTCCGTACGGGACAGCCCGGCCAGCCGGTCGAGGATCTCCTCCACGTCGTGGGCGCCGCCGCGGGTCTCCACGAGCGGCCCGTCCGCGGTGAGGACGCGGACCGGGAAGTTCATGCCCGCCGCGCCGGCCGCCACGGACGCCGCCGCGTCCACGGCCAGCTCGAAGTCGTCCGCGTCGGCGTAGGCGCCGGCGTCGGTGTCCACGACCACCGTCGTCTGCGGCATGCTCGCGTCGACGAGCTGGCGGACCATCAGCGTGCCGGTGCGCGCGCTCGACCGCCAGTGGATGTGGCGCAGGTCGTCGCCCACGACGTACTCGCGCAGCGCGTGGAACGTCACCGTGCCCGCCGGCGCGGTGTCCGACGTCGGCCCCTCCAGGTGGTGGTTGCGCCCGGACGGCAGGAGCGGCAGGGCCACGGTGTGCGGGCGGACCAGGAGGGTGCGGGGCTCGCCGTACTCCCGTACGCGCCGGGCGAGGCCGAACGGGTCGGCGCGCACCAGCCGCAGCGGCCCCACCGGGATCTCCCCGCGCCGGTCCGTCGGCAGGGGGTACCGGATCGTCTCGGCCCTGCCGGGGCGCAGCACGGGCACCCGGACCTCGATCCGCCCGCCGCCGCACGCGTCGTACGCCCGCATCCCCGCCCGGCGCATCCGGCCGGTGTTGGTGACGTGCAGGACGCCGGAGGCCGACTCGCCGCGTGCGACGCGATTCGGCGTGACCTCGCGTACGACGGTGAGGCTGGGCCGCGGCAGCGTCCACAGCACCGCCGTCACGACGGCGACGAGACCGCCGACGGCGAGGGCCACCGGTTCGGGGTAGCCGAGCAGGGCGCCGGCGGCGTACAGCACCGCCGAAACGGCGGCGACCCCCCAGCCGACGGGCGTGAGCACCTCAGACCCCGGTGGACTGCGGCACCGGCACCTGGGAGAGGGCCTCGGCGACGAGTTCCGTGGCGGTACGGCCGCGCAGCTCCGCCTCCGGCGTCAGCATGAGCCGGTGGGCGATGACGTGGGCCGCGAGGCCCTTCACGTCCTCGGGGACGACGAAGGACCGGCCGGCCGCCGCGGCCCGCACGCGTACGGCCCGCAGCAGCGCGAGGCTCGCGCGGGGACTGGCTCCCAGGCGGATGTCGGGGTGCCGGCGCGTCATCGCGACGACCTGCACGAGGTAGTCGTACAGCGGAGGCGCGACGTGGATCCGGCTCGCGAAGTCGATCATGTTCTTGATGTCGTCCCGGCCCGCGACCTTCGGCAGCTGGTCGATCAGCGGCCCGGTCGGCGTGCCCGCCAGCACGGCGACCTCCGAGGCGTGGTCGGGGTACCCCATCGAGATCTTCATGAGGAACCGGTCGAGCTGCGCCTCCGGCAGCGGGTACGTGCCGTCCATGTCGACCGGGTTCTGCGTCGCGATCACCATGAACGGCCGGGGCACCGGGTGCGGCTGCCCGTCCACCGTCACGCGCCGCTCCTCCATGACCTCCAGCAGCGCCGACTGGGTCTTCGGCGAACCCCGGTTGATCTCGTCGGCGACCACGATGTTCGCGAAGATCGGGCCCGGGTGGAACTCGAACCGGTTGTTGGACTGGTTGAAGATCGACACGCCCGTCACGTCGGACGGCAGCAGGTCGGGCGTGAACTGGATCCGCGTCCAGCGCGCCTCCACGCTCGCCGCGATCGTCCGGGCCAGCGTGGTCTTGCCGACCCCCGGAACGTCCTCCAGCAGCAGATGTCCCTCGCTGAGCAGGCACAACAGCGCCAGTTCGACGTTCTCCCGCTTTCCGCGGACGACCCGCTCGATGTTGCCCGCCAGCGCCCCGAACAACTGCGCGAAGCGTCCTGCCAGGGCGTCCGCGTCGGACGCCCCGTGAACCTCGGCCGTCATCAGCCGGCACACTCCCAGATGGTCGGCCCGGCGAGCTCCTGCCACGGCGAGTGCGGCGTGTTCACCAGGTATCCGATCATGTAGCCGATGTGACCGTTGTGGTTCACGTGGTCGTACAGCTTGCCGCTGAACGCCGCCTTGCCGTTCGGGTGGTTGTACTGCACCCCGATCTTCTGGCAGTCCACCCGCACCTGCTGGGTGTTGGCGTTCTGGATCGCCTCAGCGGTTCCGCTGTTGGGATCCGCCTGCCTCCAGATCAAGCTGCTCTCGTTCGCGTTGCCGCCGTTGTGGATGTTGTACGTCCGCGTCGGACCCGTGAGCGCCCTGGTCGCGCTGCCGGTCTTGCCGCCGGCGCCGTTGGAGGCGGTCACCCGGATGGTGTACGAGCCGTTCTTCCAGATGGTCGGGATCGTCACCGACGTGCCGGAGATGCTGTCCTTGGTGTAGGACTTCGGGCCGGTCACCTGGAGCCTGTAGGTCACTCCCTTGGCGTTCGGCGGGGCCTGCCAGCCGATCTTCGCGCCCTGCGCGGTCCCGCTGCCCGTGATGCCGCTCGGCGCGTCGGGCTGCGTGCAGGACAGGGTCGGGTCGGACTCGTCCGACTCGATGTCCGAGTCGTGGTCACCGTTCTTGTACGTCGCCGCGACCGCGAAGACGTACTCGGTGCCGCAGGTTCCGCCGTGCACGGTGAACGTGTAGTCCGGCCCGTCCGCGGGGATCGTGGCGGGCGTGGCGGTCAGGCCCGCCGGCACGACGAGCTTGTAGCCGGTCGCCGTACCGCCTCCGCCGGGCTGGAAGTCGACCTTGATGCTCCCGTCCGGCTGCGGGGTCGCACGCAGGTTGGTCGGCTTGTTCGGCGGCGTGACCTTCGGCGGGTCCGTCTTGTGCGTCGGCGGCGTCTTGGGCGGCTTGATCGACGGCTTGTGCGACCTCGGGTGCCCCGGGTGGATCGGCAGGCGAGGCACCGGCGGCCCGGACGTCGGCACCGGAGGCGCGGGCGCGTTCGACGTCGGCTGGTTGTTGTCCTGCCCCTGGTCGTCGCCCTTCGGAATCGGGTTCTCGGCTCCGCCGGGCACCTTGCCGGTGTACTTCTGCACCGGCTTGTGCGCGCCGGACCCGTCCACCACGACCGCCTTCGGGCTGTCGGGATTGTTCACCCACAGCAGGCCGTCCTTGACGAACGCCTCCAGCGGGCCGGGCCGCCCGGTGACCGGTACCTGCGGGGCCATCCGGTTCGTCGCGGAGTCGTACACCAGGAGGCTGCCCGAGCTCTGGTCCGGGATGTAGACCCGCTGGCCGAGGACCTGGGGGGTCATGAGCTTATGCTGCGGCAGCTGCAGCGCGACGCTGCTCACCGAGCCGCTGCCCGCGTTGATCACGATCAGCGACTTCCCGGCCAGCAGCGGCACGAGCTGCCCGTCCGTGGCGGTCGGCGGCGCGGTGACCTGCCCCTTGGGCAGCTGCGCCACGACGGAGGGCAGCTTGACCTTCACGCGGATGCCGCCGTCACCGAGGACGAGGCTCTCCGCCGTGGTGAAGTCCGTGACGACGGCTGAGCCGCCCGCGATCGTCAGCGCGAGGTCGTCCCCGGCCCGGCCGACCCCGACCGGCTGCCCCGGCCTGCCGCTCTGCACCGAGGCCGCCTGCCCGTTGGTGGGCACCGGCACCCACAGCGTCGCCTTGGCGTCGATGGCGGCCGCGCCGAGCGGTCCGGTCAGACTGATCGGGTCGCCCTCCGTGGCCAGGCTCATCGCGTCCAGCCGCTGCACGCTGCCCTTCATCTGGTCGAGCGCGTACGCGGCGCCGGACCCGGACACGACCTGCATGCCGGCCGCGCCGCGGTACGAGACTCCCTGAACGACGTTGAGGTGGGCCGGATCGACGCGGCTGACCACGCCGGTCGTCTCGTCCACGATGAGGACGACGCCGCCCTGCTGGATCACCCGCATCTTGTGGCCGGCCGTACCCGACAGGGTGACCTTGCCGTCGACCTTGCCCGACAGCCCGTTGACGTGAACGAGCTCGCCCTTCTTGGACGACGTCAGCCAGCCGCCGACATCGGCGAGATGGTATTTCGCGCTGGCCATTCCGACACCGAAGACCACCGCGGCCACGCACAACACCCCGACCGCGCCGATCGCGATCAGCCCGGTCAGCCGATCACGACGGAAGAACCTACGCTCCCCGCTCACCGATTCGTCACCCCTCCGCGCCCGAACGTCGCTGCGACGCAGGGCCACCCTAATGTGTCCAGGCCTCTTAAACCTGGCGAGTGCGCGATATTCGGACGCAACGGCGTGACAGACGGTTCAATCCGGAGTGGAAGAAATGCCGTACGCAGCCGCGACGGTCAGCCGGGCCGGCACCACCCTGTCGTGCCGGAGCCGCTCAACCGAGACAGAGCCGTTCAGACGAGCCGGGGCCGTTCAGACGAGCCGGGGCCGGTCAGACGAGCCAGGGCCGGTCAGACGGGCAGCCGGGCAGCCGGGACGGGTCAGCCAAGGACGCAGCCGAAGACGTCGGCCAGCCGGCTCCGGCCTCTCTCCGTCACGAGCAGCGCCCGCCGCGCCGATCCGCGCGTGAACCAGCCGTCCTCGATCATCCGGGCCGTGAGCGCCGCGCCGAGAGCGCCGTTGAGATGAGGACGGCGCTCGGTCCAGTCCAGGCAGTGCCCCGCGAACCTCCGGCGCGCCCGCCGCACCTCGGCGATGTCGACGCCGATCGAGGACAGCTGCCGCTCCCCCTTGTCGGTCACCTCGTACGCGGACGCCGCGGGATCGTCGAACGCCGGATCTACGGTCTCGAGCAGGTCCCGGCTGAGGAGCGCCTCGAACAGCGCCGCCCCGGCGCGGCCGGCCAGGTGGTCGTAACAGGTGCGGGCCTCCTGGAGAGCGCGCGCCTGCCGCGACTGGCGGAGGCTGCGGACCTCGACGTTCGGGCTGATCCGGCTGATCGCCTCGATCACCGCGGCCACCTCGGCGCCCTTCAGGCGGTAGTACCGGTGCCTGCCCTGGCGCACGACGGCCACGAGATCGCCGTCCAGCAGCTTGGCCAGATGAGAGCTGGCCGTCGCGGCGCTGACTCCCGCCGTCCTGGCCAGCTCCCCCGCGGCGAGCGGACGGCCGTCGAGCAGGGCCGTCAGCATCGACGCGCGTGTACGGTCCGCCAGCAGCGCGGCCACCGGCGCGATGTCCGAGTCGTACGGTGCTCGCATGGTTCGACGGTACGCCGGACACGCTTCGACGGCCGTCGAAAGATCGCCTGCGACGCGGTCCGGTCCTATCGAGTTGGGAGTTGGGCCGAGGATCCGCTAGTGTTTACCCCGTTGCCGAGGGGGGACGCCCCCGAGACACGCGGACGTGGCTCAGTTGGTAGAGCATCACCTTGCCAAGGTGAGGGTCGCGGGTTCGAATCCCGTCGTCCGCTCGGAGAGGTCTCCCCAAGGCCTCACTCGGTGGAGTGGCCGAGAGGCGAGGCAACGGCCTGCAAAGCCGTGTACACGGGTTCAAATCCCGTCTCCACCTCTGAAGCACACTCTGCTTCGCGAGGGCGATTAGCTCAGTGGGAGAGCGCTACCTTGACACGGTAGAGGTCACTGGTTCAATCCCAGTATCGCCCACCATGTTAATGCAGGTCAGACCATGTGTCTGGCCTGCATTTTGGTTTCCGACGCTAACGATGGGCCGGAATCGGGAGCAGGGTGCTCCACAACTGATCGGGACTACCCATTCCGTAGGTAGGGGTCGGTACTTTTCGTGGGTCGGGGTCACCGGGAGCAGTGCTCCCGGTGATGCTCCCGGCCGTGCTCCCCCTCGGCACGAGGTGGGTCGAGGTCACGACGATTGCGCCCGGCGGACGGTCAGGGTGGTCCAGCGTTGCTCAAGCCGGTCCCCCAGCTTTTGCCGCATGGGGTCGGTGACGTGGCTGTAGACGCCGGCGATGCCGGGCATCCGGTGGCCCATCCGCTCGTATTTGAGGGCGTCTTCGATGCCGAGTTCATCCAGCATCGTTTTGTGGTGGTGGCGCAGGCCGTGGAAGACCGCCCCGGGCAGGATGAACGGCCATTTGCGGCTGGGGTCGCCGTCACAGGCGGGCCGCCATAGGCGGCGGGCGAAGTTCGATCGCCGATGCCAGTGCCCATCTGGGGTGATGAACACCTGCGGATGGTCATGACTATCGATGACCTCTCGGAGGAGAACGATAAGGAAGGGCGGCAGGTCGATGCGTCGGGCGGCGGCGTCGGTCTTGGGCGGGCCGAGCCATAGGCGCGCGCCAACCTCGTGCAGTGATCCGTTGTCCGGGTCGACTCGCAGATAGCCCTGGTCGAGATGGCAGTTGGTCTTGGACAGGCCGGTGATCTCCCCCCAGCGCATCCCGGTGAATGCGGCTGTGATCACCATCACCTGCGCCGGGCGTCCGCCGAGTAGGTGGATGCGGTCGGCGATGGCCAGGACCTGGTCGCTGGTGGGAATCGGGCGTTTGGCGGTCTGCCGCAGGTCGACGTCTGGTTGGTGGTGGGTGCGGGGTTCGGCCATGCGCAGGCCCTGGATCGGGTTGATGGCGATCATGCGTTCCTCGACCGCCGCGGTCAGCAGCAGCGACATGAGGGTGACGATGCCGCGGACGCTGGCCAGGCTGTAACGGGCGCGCAGGCCGATCGCCCACTGCTTGACCGCGCTACGGCGGATCTGATCGAGAGCCAGGCGCCCGAAGGCGGGCAGGATGTGCTGGTCGAGGTAGTGGTCGTACTTGGCTTGGGTGCTGGCGGCGACCAGGTGGGTCTTCCGCCATTGGCTCGCCCACTCGGCCAGACTGGTGCGCGAATCGTTGGGGTCGATGAAGGTTCCACGGCGCTGGTCACTGTCCAGGTCCTCAGCCGCGGCGAGGGCTTCGGTCTTGGAGGTCCTAACAAAATGATCACTTCGGTCCCACGGTGGCTGCCGGGCAGCTTTGATCATCTTCCGTGAAGAAGGGCGAGCAGCCGCCGTGGATCGTGCGGGACAGCCTGTGGGAGCGGATCGAGCCG
>NZ_JAMXMV010000001.1 GCF_024055715.1 Actinoallomurus soli | reverse complement strand
CGCCCCCCGGGGGGGGCCCCCGACGCCGTGTGGGCGGATCCTCGCTCGCCTGAGCACCCCGGGCGGACCCGCGCTCGGCCTCACGTCTCGACCCGGGCGAGACACGAGAACGGCCGGGCCCTCGCGATGACACGATGGCGATTCATTGCCGCCACGTTTCACTTGTTTTCATCGATATTCATCGAGTCGCCGGTCGTTGCGTTCCCCCGCCAGGACCGTTGTGCATGTTCCCGGCGCCGCGGCGTCGAGCGCCTTGACGTGACCGCTCCGCCGCTCATACTTCCCCCCTGAATCACCATTCCGTATTTCGCGTCGCGTTCGATATATCGAACGCGACCCCCTTCGCGAGGAGATCCATGAATCGTCTGCTGGGACTCCGCCGGTGGGGCCCCGTCGCTTCGGCCTCATCGGCCGCCGCGCTGGCCGCGGCGGTCATCGTCCTCCCCGGATCCGCGCACGCGGCCGCCGGCTGTCAGGTCAACTACACGATCAGTTCACAGTGGCAGGGAGGCTTCGGCGCGAACGTGTCCGTGACCAACCTGGGCGACCCGGTGTCGAACTGGACGCTGACATGGTCGTTCGGTGCCGGGCAGCAGGTCACCCAGGCCTGGAACGCCACCGTCACGCAGAGCGGGTCGAACGTGACCGCCAACAATGCGAGCTACAACGGCTCACTGGCCACCGGCGCGAACACCAGCTTCGGCTTCAACGGTTCCTGGAACGGCAGCAACCCGGTACCGACCGACTTCGCGCTGAACGGAGTCGCCTGCACGGGCGGCGTCTCGGGCGGCGGCACCCCGACACCCACTCCGACTCCGACTCCGACCGGTGGGAACTGCTCCCTCCCCTCCACGTACCACTGGACGTCGACAGGCGCACTGGCGACACCGAAGAACGGGTGGGTCTCACTCAAGGACTTCACCAACGTCGTCTACAACGGCAAACACCTGGTCTACGCCTCCAACGTCTCGGGATCCTCCTACGGCTCGATGGCCTTCACCCCATTCACCAACTGGTCCGACATGGCCTCAGCCGGCCAAACCGGAATGAGCCAAGCCGCCGTCGCACCCACCCTGTTCTACTTCGCCCCCAAGAACATCTGGATCCTGGCCTACCAATGGGGCGCCTGGCCCTTCATCTACCGCACCTCCACCGACCCCACCAACCCCAACGGCTGGTCCACCCCCCAACCCCTGTTCACCGGCAGCATCACCGGCTCCAGCACCGGCCCCATCGACCAAACCCTCATCGGCGACGGCACCAACATGTACCTGTTCTTCGCCGGCGACAACGGCCACATCTACCGCGCCACCATGCCCATCGGAAACTTCCCCGGAAACTTCGGCACCTCATACACCACCGTCATGAGCGACTCCACGGCCAACCTGTTCGAAGCCGTCCAGGTCTACAAAGTCCAAGGCCAAAACCAATACCTCATGATCGTCGAAGCCATGGGCGCCAACGGACGCTACTTCCGCTCCTTCACCGCCACCAGCCTGAACGGCACCTGGACCCCCCAAGCCACCAGCGAAACCAACCCCTTCGCCGGCAAAGCCAACAGCGGAGCCACCTGGACCAACGACATCAGCCACGGCGACCTCGTCCGCACCAACCCCGACCAGACCATGACCATCGACCCCTGCAACCTCCAACTCCTCTACCAAGGCAAATCCCCCACCGCCACCGGCCCCTACGACCAACTCCCCTGGCGCCCCGGCCTCCTCACACTCCAACACTGACCACCCACCAGGCATGATCGGGGGGCAGACCGCCTCGGCCACCCCCCGATCCCTGCTCGGCGGGTACTCCCTGGAGGCCGGCGAGAGGGGATGCCGCTCGCCCGGTTCCGGGTGCCGCCGGACGACTTCTCCTTCGGCGTGCCCTGTCAGTCGTCCAGCACTGCCAAGGCGTCGATCTCCACGAGCACCCCCGGCGGAAGGCTCATGCAGACGGTCGTGCGGGCGGGGAAGGGCTCCCCGACGACCGCCGCGTACGCCTCGTTCATCCCGGCCAGGTATGCGGGATCGGTGAGGTAGACGCGCAGCATCACGCGACGTCCTGCAGGCTCGCGCCGCCCGCCGTGAGCACGGCGACCACGTTGCGCAGGGCCTGTGCGGTCTGTTCGGTGACCGTGATGCCGACGACCTGGCCGGTGTCCGGATCAAGCGGGAGCTGCCCGGAGACCTGCAGGACGGGGCCCTTGCGGATGCCCTGGGACAGCGGGGCCGCCAAGGTGGGGGCGTTCTCGGTGGTGATGACGGTTCTGGTCATGGTGTGTCCTCGACGATGTGCGTACGGAGGCGGACGAGGGTCAGCCCCAGGCCTGCCGTTCCTGGCCGCGGGGATCGTCGACCTGGATCCACTCGGCGGCGATGCGCATGGTGGCCCTGCGCTCGGTGTCGTACGGGTCCCAGCCGGGGTCGCCGGTCCTGGCGAACCGAACCCAGGTCTCGTGCATGCGGGCGGCGAGATGCGCGGGGGGCCCGTCGGGGCCGAGCAGGGCGGCGGGGCCGCGCAGCCGGGGGAGGTGCGCGCGATCGAACACGAAGGGCAGTTCCACCGCGTGGGTGGCGCCGAGCTCTCCGTCCAGGGCGTGGGAGCGCCAGGCGAACTCATAGGCGTAGGTGGCGGACCGAGCATGAGCGGCGTGTGCGCCGGCCAGGGCCCAGCTGCCCGCTCCGAACAGCGCGTCGCCCATGATGGCGGAGCGCAGTTCACCGAAGGACGCCTCGGGCCGTGCCTTCCGGTACGTCGCGACGAGTCGCGCCGGATCCGGATGCGACCGGGTCGCCGCGTCCTCGACGTCGCCGGCGGTCGAGGTGGAGTACCTGTCCACGGGGACCAGGTAGAGGTTCCCCTCCTCGGTATTGGTCCCGATGAGCAGGTCGACGTCGGCGCCGAGGCCGGCGGCGACGGATTCGGCGGGCTGCGTGTCGAGGACCAGGCTGAAGGGGCTGAGTCCGATCAGGGGGTCGCGGTGCGTCTCGGATCGCAGGTCGATGCCCGCGAGCCGGGAGGCGGCCTCGACGAGTCGGTCGTCGGAGACGTCCGTGAAGGCGTCGGCATGGGGCTCGACGCCCAGGGCCTCGGCTGCCGCCCTGGTGACGCGGGCGGCCTGCTCGGTGGTGAACGCGCCCAGGCCGCTGCCGCTCTGGACGATCGCACGGCGGAAGAGTCCCGTGGCTTCGGGAGCCGCCAGGACGCCCCCGACGATGGTCGCCCCGGCCGACTGGCCGAAGAGGGTGACGTTTCGCGGATCACCGCCGAAGGCGGCGATGTTCTCCTGGACCCACCGCAGCGCGGCGACGACGTCGAGCAGACCGCGGTTGGCGGGAGCGCCGGGGAGGTCGAGGAATCCGGCGATGCCGAGCCGGTAGTTGAGGGTGACGAGGACGACGCCGTCGCGGGCGAAGGCGGAGCCGTCGTACAGGGCGGACCGCGTCGATCCGGCGACGAATCCGCCGCCGTGGACGAAGACCATGACGGGCAGGTCGCCGCCGCCGGCGGCGGCGGGCGCCCAGACGTTGACGGTGAGGTAGTCCTCACCACGACTCCAGCCGGGGCCGAAGTACGGGGCCATGTCCACGCTGCCGAGCCTGCGCTCGGACTGCGGCGCGTTCGGCCCCGGCGTGGTCGCGTCCCGTACACCGTCCCACGGCTCGTGCGGCCGGGGCGGCGCGAACCGGCCGGCGCCGCGGGGCGGGGCGGCGTAGGGGATGTTCAGGAAAGCGGCGGTGTCACCCTGGCTCAGGCCGCGGACGACCCCCTGCACCGTGGTCACGACGGGGTCGGGATGGTGGTTCACGTGGTTCCTCTCCGCGCGTCTCAGGCCTGCTCGGTGTACGGGGCGAAGGGTGCCCAGCCCTTGATGGCGAACCGGTCCCCCTCGCGTGCCACTTCCGCGGCGCCGTGGCCGCCCAGATGCGCGGGGATCACGAGAGCGTTGTTGTCGGCCGCCCAGCCCAGCACCTTGCGGCGGGTGGCGCGGGCGCCCGCGGGGTCCTCGCAGAAGCAGCTGTTGGAATCGGGTTCGAGGATCTGGACCGGGCTGTGCAGCATGTCGCCGACGAACACCGCGCGGTCCGTCCCGGAGGTGAGGGTCAGCACGGAGGATCCGGGGGTGTGCCCGGGAGCGACCTCCAGGCGGAGGTCGGCGTCGATCTGGTGGCCGTCCTCCCACAGCACCGTCTGGCCGGCCTCGTGCACCGGGGCCACGCTGTCTTCGAAGACGTTCTGGTTACCGCGGCCGAGCACCGACTCGTGGTCGTTCTCGGGATTCCAGAAGTCGAAGTCGACCTTCGGCATCAGGTAGACGGCGTTGGGGAAAGTGGGCACCCAGCGCCGACCGTCCAAATACGTGTTCCAGCCGACGTGATCGACGTGGAGATGTGTATTGATCACAATGTCCACGTCCTCGGGCTGGACACCGGCGCGTGCGAGATTGGCCAGGAAGCCCGTTTCGAGGTGGCTCCATACCGGTGAGTACGGGCGTTCCTTGTGGTTGCCCACTCCGGTGTCGACGAGGATGGCCTTGCCCTCGCTGCGCAGCAGCCAGGTCTGGATCGCGGAGTTCACGATATTGGTCTCGCGATCCAAGAAGTGCGGGGTCAGCCAGGAGGGTCCGTCGTCCCATACTTCCTTCGGGCTTTTCGGGAAGAAGGTGTCGGGCGTCATTTCGACGGAACCGTAGTATTCCCATACTCGGGTGATGGTGACGTTCCCGAGTGTGATCTGCTCCATGAGACATCCCTGGAATCGGCGAGCATTTTCTCGGACCCTACGAGCGATCTCTGTTCGCGCGGTATCCGTCACGTGACTGCACCTGCGCGTGGGCCGGGTCCGGGGCGGCTTGTAGCCTGAGACATCGGCAAGGCGGCTCCGATCGAGAAGCCATATTCATTGGAGTTTCCGTGGACGAGCACACAGGCGACCTCCGGACGGTCACGAGACCGGAGCCGGATCCGGAGGAGCCGATCGTCGGCCGGGACGCGGAGCTGGCACGCCTCCTCCGTGCGGTGGACTCGGCGTCGGCCGACCCGGTTCTGCTACTGCTCGGTGACGCGGGCGCCGGGAAGAGCGCGCTGCTGAGGCGTGCGGTGCGCCGAGCCGAGGCCGGCGGTGTCCGCGTCCTGCGGGCCGAGGGCAGCGAGTCGGAGTCGAGCCTGGCGTTCTCCGCCCTGCACCAGTTGCTGCGGCCGGTGCTGGCCGAGGCGGACGGACTGCCGGACGGGCAGCGCGCCGCGCTCCAGGACGCCTTCGGGTCTGCCACGCCGCGGCATCCGAGCGCACCCGGTCTCATGTCGCTCGGGGTCGCCGTCCTGAGTCTGCTGTCGGCCGTGGGCGACCGGCGTTCCCTGCTCGTGGTGCTGGACGACGCACAGTGGTTCGACCGTGCTTCCCTGGACGTGCTGTCGTTCGCCGTCAGACGGCTGGACGGTGAACCGGTCACGACGCTGATCGCAGCCCGGGGCGGCGACCAGATCCCGGGATTCGACCGTCACGTGCCGACGCTTACCCTCGGGCCGCTCGACGACGCCGCGGCCGATCGGCTGCTCGACCTGCAGCCGAAGAGCCCCACCGGCCACATCAGGACGCTGATCCTCGATCAAGCGGGCGGCAACCCACTGGCACTGGTGGAGCTGACGAGGGCGGCCACCGCACACGACACGGCCACGGGGCTGCCGTCCGCAGGTCCGCTCCCGCTCACCGATCATCTGGAGCGGATCTTCGCCGCCCGGTTGGAGGACCTCCCCGCCGCCACGAGGCGCGCCCTGCTGCTCTTGGCCGCCATGGACAGCGTCGACTCAACGATCGTCGCCTCGGCCGGGCTTCCGAGCCCCGAGGACGATGCCTGGTCGCCTGCCGAACGGGCCGTCCTGGTCCGGCGGACCGGCCGTGACGTCCGCTTCCGTCACCCACTGGTCCGGTCCGCCGTGTATCACGCGGCGTCCCTGGGCGCCCAGCGCGAGGCTCATCTCGCGCTCGCCGAGATGCTGCGGGACGAACCGGATCGGCGTGCCTGGCATCTGGCCGCCGCGTGCCCGCGCCCGGACGCGGCCGTATCGGCGGCGCTGGAGCGGACCGCCGACCGGGCCCGCCGGCGCGGGGGTCACGCGGCGGCGGCCAAGGCACTGCAGCGCGCCGCGGAGCTCACGCCGCAGCGAGAGGACAGCGCCCGGCTGCTGGTCGAAGCCGCGTCAGCGGCCGTGTTCACCGGAGACCTCGCCTGGGTCGAGGAACTGACCGCCGCGGCGCGGGTGCGCACGGACGATCGGGCGCTGCTGGCCTCCGCCGCGGTGCAGGCCGGACGGCTGGCGGTCCTGACCGGACGCCACACCACGGTCTTCTCCCGCCTGACCGACACCGCGGAGGACCTGGCGGTCGCCCAGCCCGCCGCAGCACTGGATCTCCTGGCCGACGCCGCCGTGGTCCGCTTCTACTCAGGAGAGGACACCCAGCGCCACCGCGTCCGGGACATCCTGGAGCGCCTCCCCGAGGACGCCGCACACGCAGGCCCGCGCACCTGGGTGCGGGCCGTGTCGGACCCCTTCGACGACCGGGCCGGGCTCGTCCGCCTGCTCCCGCGGGCGGCCGCCGACGCGGAGGCCCGGCCGGAGCACCTCACCACCGTCGGGATCATGGCGTGGCTCCTCGACGAGACCCCGCAGGCCGTCCGTGCCTTCGACGAGGCGTTCGACCGCTGGAAGCTGGAGGGAGCGCTGCCCAACGGGCTGGGCGGCGCGGTCGCCTGGGCGTATGTGGAACGAGGACGATGGGACCAGGCCCGTGAGGCCTGCGCCCGCACCACCGCGATCGGCCGGGGGGCCGGCCTCGACCACGCCGTGGCCTGTGCGGCCACCGTGGACGCCACCGTACTGGCCTACCAGGGTGACGCGGCGGAGGCCCGAGCCCGGGCCGAGGACGCGCTCACCCTGATCGATCCGCTGGAGAGCCGCTCGGTCTTCGTCTATGCCCGTCGTGCGCTCGGCGCCGCGGCGGCCGCGGAAGGCGCGTACGAGACCGCGTACGACCACCTCCGCATGGTCTTCACGGCGGACGGCGCGCCCGTGCACTATCACGCCTCCTACCCGGCGCTCGCGGATCTGGCCGCCGCCGCGGTGCGCTGCGGCCGCCGCGAGGAGGTCGGCCCGATCGTCGAGCGTTCCGCACGAGCGCTCGCACAGAACGCCTCTCCCCGCCTGCGCGCGCTGATCAGCCGAGCCCGCGGCCTGCTGGCGGACCCCGAGGACGCCGAGCCGCACTTCCGGGCGGCCCTGGCTGATCCGGTACTCGAGCACTGGCCCTTCGAGCGCGCGCAGAGCCTGCTCGACCTCGCCGAGTGGCTACGGCGCCGGCGGCGCATCGCGGAGGCGCGGGCGCCGCTCACCGAGGCCCTGGAGACGTTCCGCCGCCTGGGCGCACGCCCGTGGATCGAGCGCGCACGGGCCGAATCGCGGGCCGCCGGGCTCGCCGTCACGAACTCCGCCCCCGACGCGCTCGCCGAACTCTCCCCCCAGCAGCAGCAGATCATCAGGCTCGCCGCCCGCGGACTGACCAACCGCGAGATCGGCGAGAAGCTCTTCCTCTCCCCTCGCACGGTGAGCTCGCACCTCTACCGCAGCTTCCCCAAGCTGGGCATCACCGCCCGATCCCAGCTGCGCGACCTCATCGAGGGCACCCTCACGACGTCCGGCCGCCAGGACTGAGCAGGCGCCCGGCCGTGGAAGCAGTCACCTGACGCATACCGCGTGCCTTCCCCTCGGACCAGACTGACCACGGGGGCGAGGAGGCGGTGACGTGGCTTCACCGCGGTGGTCACCTCCCTGGCGATCGGCGACCCGCACCCCCGCGACCAGCTCCGTACTCTGCTCGCCGGGATGCCCGTGGTCCTTGCCGGCGTGACGCTCCGGGGCCTGTTGGCGGCTTTCCCTGTCGCGTCCCGTCTGGCCTTCCTGCTGCTGATCTTCGCCGCGGTCTATGCGCGCCGCTTCGGACAACGGGGTCTCGATCTCGGGACCTTCGCCTTCCTGGCCTACTTCCTCTCCCGCACGGCAGGCCCTTCAGGTGACCGCCGCGGCCACGCTCGCGACACTCGGCGGGCATCTGATCGACCCGCGTCTGTGGTACTGGGCCGTGGCCACGGCATGGGTCGTCTTCATCAACGCCGAGCACACCGGGGACATCCTGCTGCAGAGCGGTCGGCGGCTGGTCGGCACCGTGGCCGGGGTGCCGTTCGGATACGGCCTCGCCGCCCTGGCCGCCGGGCACACGAACGTGGCCCTGGCCTTTCTCCTCGTCTGCGTCTTCGGGATGTTCTCCACCCCTTCCGACAGCTACTGGGCGGTGACCTTCCTCATCACCGGCTCGCTCAGCATGGTGCTCGCAGTCCTGCAGACCCTGTCCTCGGAGCTGCTCCTCCTGCGCGTCCAGGAGACCGTTCTGGGAGCCGGGTGCGGGATTCTGGCAGCCGCGATGGTCGTCCCCACGAGCGTTCACGCGGTCGCCGAAACGCGTCTGAGGGAGCTGCTCTCCGTCCTCGACCGGATCGTGTGTCCCGCGCCGCGGGCCGATGTCCCGGAACGCGCGCCTGATCACCGTGACCTCGGCCGGGCGCTGGATGCCTTCCGCAAGGCCTGCCGCCCCTTGGTGCATCCGCTCAATCCCCGCCGCGCCGAACGCGTCCGGGTCCGACGTCTTCTCGAACGAGTGGAGGCCGCATCCTTCCACGCGCAGAGCCTCGCCCGGAAGGGGCCGCCTGCCGACGGCTCGCACCGGACATCATGCATCGGGTGCACCGGTCGGAGGATCGAAAACCCGCCGGTCCGGCGGTCTCGGCCGGCCGGCGGTGAGGTCGGCGCGGATGGCGAGGGTCTCCCGGACGGCGTAGTAGACCAGAACGTACCCGGCGGCGGGGTCGGCCTGCCACCAGCCGAGGGCGGCGTTGAGGACCAGTGCGACCAGTACGGCGGTGGCCAGCAACGCGTCGATGAGCGTGACCCTGCCTTCGGTGCGGAGAACCGGGTTGCCCAGTGCAATGCCGGTTCGGTGCTTGCCGTAGGCCAGCGAGAACATCACCGCAGCGGTGGTCGCGGTCCAGCAGATCCCCGCGATGCTGTGGCCCGGGCGGTGGCCGACCAGCAGCACCCAGGTCGACTGCACGCTCAAGTAGACGGCGAGCAGCACGAACGCGGCGGCGATCAACGCGAGCGCACGACGTCGGCGGTGCTCTCCCGATCCGGACAGTTCCCACACCACCACAGCCGAGGCACCGATCTCGATGAGGGAGTCCAGACCGAATCCCGCCAGCGCGACGGAGCGTGCCCGCCATGCCGCCAGAGCCAACAGCGCCACTCCGGCGACGTTCCAGCCGAGCGTGACGTATTCCAGCCGCAGTCCCCGGCGCACCAGCCGGGCCTCACTCTGCATGATCAATCGCTGCCTCACCGGAAAACGCTCGTCATCGTGGAGTCTGTCGGAAATCCCGGTGAACGACGATGCGGCCCGGCTGCTGATCACCGGGATGGCGAGTTCGCCGGCCGCCGGGTCGGTGCACATCCCAGTAGTAGTCCTATATGTCCCTTACCGCGGCCCGGATCTCCTGGAGGAGGAGAGCAAGGTCGGCTTCGGTGGTGCCGGGATGGAGAATGCAGGCGCGCAGGGCCGCCGCCCCGGACAGACGGGTGCCGGTGATGAAGGCCTGTCCGCGCCGCTGCACGGCGGCCGGGATCGCCTCGTTCAGCGCCTCCGCTGTTCCCGTGTCACGGCCTGCGGGCCGATACCGGAAGGCGACGATCGAGGTGATGGCCGGAGCGAGCAGCTCGAAGTCGTCAGCGGCCTCGACCATGGCGGCCAGCGAGCGGGCCAGCCCGGTGCCATGCCGCACCCGGTGGGCGATCCCGTCCCGTCCCAGATGGGCGATCGTGGCCCATACCCGCAGGGCGCGGAAGGGGCGGGTCTGCTCGGGGCCGTACTCGGAGAACCAGCCCAGCTCGTCCGCGCCGCTCTCGCGCAGGTAGGGGGGCACCAGGCTGAAGGCGTCCCGCGGACCGGCCGGGTCGCGGAACAGGACGCAGCCGGCGTCGACCGGGACGCCGAGCCACTTGTGCGGGTCGAGGGCGAGGGAATCGGCCAGCTCCATCCCGGCGAAAGCGCGGCGGGCGTCCGGGGAGTCGGCGAGGACGCCGAGCGCGCCGTAGGCACCGTCGACGTGGAACCACAGCCCATGCTCGCGCGCGACCTCGACGACGTCGCCCAAGGGGTCGATCGCCCCGGTGTTCACCGTGCCCGCGCTCGCCGCGACGGCCAGGGGCCGTATCCCCGCATCCTGATCCGCCCGGATGAGGCGGCGTAGTGCATCGATGTCCATGCGGAACGCTCGGTCCACCGGGACCGCGCGAACGTACCGGCCGCCGAGACCGAGGAGCTCGGCCGCCTTGTGCACGCAACTGTGTCCCTCGGCCGACACGTAGACCGCCAGCGGAGGGTGCCCGTACAGGCCGGTCTCGCGCACGTCACCGACCACCCGCTGCCGAGCCGTGGCGAGCGCGATGATCGTGGCCATGGACGCCCCGCTGGTGAGCAGTCCGGCCCCTGGCGGGTGTGGAAAGCCCACGAGCTCCGCCAGCCACCGCACGGCGGTGCGCTCCAGCAGGGCACCGCCGTGCTCTCCTCCCGCGCAGCTCGGATTCATCGCCGCGGCCAGCGGGGCGACCAGCACTCCGGCCGGTGACGGCGGAGAGTTGACCCAGCCGAAGAACCGGGGATGCCCGTTTCCCATGGGGTAGGCCAGCACGTGGTCGCGCACATCGGCCAGCAGGTCGGTCACGGGCCGGCCGGCGGCGGGCAGTGGCTGCCCGGTCAGCCAGCGGCGGTCCGCCTCCGCGACCGGCTGCCACACCGGCCCGCCGGGCACGGCGGCCAGGTGGTCCATCGCCGTGTCCGCAGCGAGCCGCGCCGCCCGGCGCAGGTCATCCATCGCGGCCTCCGCTACGGGCGCGGTGGTGCCCGTCACCCGGCCGGTCCAGCGTCATGGCCAGGTAGTACACACACGGGTCGTCCGAGTCATTGGCGAAGGCGTGCCGGCGGTCGCCGGGAAAGTAGGCGGCGTCCCCGGCCTCCAACCGGTACGGCACGCCGTCCACCGTCAGCCGCAACCGCCCGGTCTCCACCGCGGTGTACTCGTGCGACCCCGGGGCATGGGGGGAGAACTCACCCGCGTCCACCCCCGGCCCCAGCGTGGTCCGCATGAATTCGAACTCGACGCCCGGCAGGACGGGGGAAAGGATCCGGCGCTCCCAGCCGGACGGATCGCGAACGACCCATTGCCCCTCTCCGGACAGGATCACGGCATCGGGGCGGACCGGCTCGTCCAGGAGCCGGGCGATCGAGGTACCCAGCGCGGTCGCCAGCCGGTCCAGAACCAGCACGGTCGGTGTCTTGGCGCCCCGCTCCACCTCCGACACCATGCTCCGACTGACCCCGCTCAGCTCAGCGAGCCGTTCCAGGGTCATGCCCCGAGCCCGCCGCTCGGCCCGGAGCCGCGCCCCCAGCTCGGCCATGGACAGGCCGCTGGACAGAGCATCACGCTCACTCACCCTTCCACTATAGCGATCGAATTCCGCTGCAGAAGAGATGCTCTCTCCGAATCGCGGTCACCCCTGAGGCCCGGACGGCCGGAATGCCGAGACTGGTGAAACTTTCAACTCGGGACCGCACCCCGAGGTGCCATGACAGCCCCTGCGCACCCCGGTATCGGCAATCCCCGCCCGGGTCCCGACTTTTGATGACCAGAGGCGCTACCAGCAATCCCCGCCATTTCCACCTGACGCTCCGACATCCGGTCGACAGAAGGTGGATCCACCGCGCCGGGTGGCGCGCACCGCATTCCCGGTCAGCCGGTCAGCAGGCGATTGACAACAGTCGGCACAGACGTAGGGTGGCGGCCAGTGTTACCGGTAACACAGCTGAGGCGAGTCCCGGCACTTCACCCCACACCCGTATCCCAACGGCGTCCTCCGATTGGCGGTCCCGTCGCCCGCCTCATTCGTCCCCACCATCTCGCGCAAGGAATGGCATGAGACACCCACCCCGCACCGTCCGGCGAAAAGGTACGGCCAACGACACCGCCGTGGAGCTCTGGGCCTGCAATGGCGGCGGCAACCAGAAGTGGTCCCGCAGTTGACCCGGGAGGAGGTTCCCATGTACAGCGCACGCACCAAGAAGGAGCACCGCACCTTGACGGCGATGCTGGTCATGGTGGTCGCGGGCGCGGTCGCCCTCGCGGTCACCCTGGTCGCCAACCCGGCTCGGGCCGACGTCACCGGCGCCCTGCGCGGCGTCGGTTCCGGCCGGTGCCTGGATGTGCTGGGCCAAAGTCAGACCGACGGTACCAACCTGCAGATCTATGACTGCTGGGGCGGCGCGAACCAGCAGTGGACGTCGACCTCCAGCGGCCAGTTGACCGTGTACGGCAGCAAGTGCCTCGATGTGCCGAACCACGCGACCGCCGCCGGTACCCGGGTGCAGATCTGGACCTGCAACGGTGGCACCAATCAACAATGGCGGGTGAATTCCGACGGCACGGTGGTCGGCGTGGAGTCCGGACTGTGCCTGGACGTCACGGGCGCCGGTACGGCCAACGGCACCGCGGTGGATCTATGGACGTGCAACGGCGGTTCCAACCAGCAGTGGACCGGCCTTTCGGGCACGACTCCGACCCCGACTCCGACTCCGACCGGTGGGAACTGCTCCCTCCCCTCCACGTACCACTGGACGTCGACAGGCGCACTGGCGACACCGAAGAACGGGTGGGTCTCACTCAAGGACTTCACCAACGTCGTCTACAACGGCAAACACCTGGTCTACGCCTCCAACGTCTCGGGATCCTCCTACGGCTCGATGGCCTTCACCCCATTCACCAACTGGTCCGACATGGCCTCAGCCGGCCAAACCGGAATGAGCCAAGCCGCCGTCGCACCCACCCTGTTCTACTTCGCCCCCAAGAACATCTGGATCCTGGCCTACCAATGGGGCGCCTGGCCCTTCATCTACCGCACCTCCACCGACCCCACCAACCCCAACGGCTGGTCCACCCCCCAACCCCTGTTCACCGGCAGCATCACCGGCTCCAGCACCGGCCCCATCGACCAAACCCTCATCGGCGACGGCACCAACATGTACCTGTTCTTCGCCGGCGACAACGGCCACATCTACCGCGCCACCATGCCCATCGGAAACTTCCCCGGAAACTTCGGCACCTCATACACCACCGTCATGAGCGACTCCACGGCCAACCTGTTCGAAGCCGTCCAGGTCTACAAAGTCCAAGGCCAAAACCAATACCTCATGATCGTCGAAGCCATGGGCGCCAACGGACGCTACTTCCGCTCCTTCACCGCCACCAGCCTGAACGGCACCTGGACCCCCCAAGCCACCAGCGAAACCAACCCCTTCGCCGGCAAAGCCAACAGCGGAGCCACCTGGACCAACGACATCAGCCACGGCGACCTCGTCCGCACCAACCCCGACCAGACCATGACCATCGACCCCTGCAACCTCCAACTCCTCTACCAAGGCAAATCCCCCACCGCCACCGGCCCCTACGACCAACTCCCCTGGCGCCCCGGCCTCCTCACACTCCAACACTGACTCACAAGACCCACGACGCCCACGAACCGGCGACCGCCGACGCATAGGTGAGCCCGGCACCGTCCGGTGGACCGCGGAATCATCCCCGCGAGCGCTCGCGGGGATGATTCCGCGGTCAAGGGCGAGCCGTGGACGAACCGGTGTCTCCCGGGTCGCCACGCCAACCGGGGCTTCTCGCGGATGCTTACTTAATGTACGCTATTGATCACGATAAGCGATCCGGGGGTTCCATGAACCACGAGTCCGCACAGGTTGATTCCGGCGCCCACGAACGACTGCTATTGCGATTCCGCATACTCGACTCCGACGGTAACGGCTATCTGGACAAGACCGACTTCGACCGGCTCGCCACCAAGGTGCTCAGTGCCCTGGGCGAGCCGCGCCAGTCGGCGAAGGGCCAAGCGGTTCTCAACGGGCATCACCGCTTCTGGGCGGGCCTGTGCGCGTCCCTCGACGCCGATGGCGACGGCCGGGTCAGCCTGGCCGAGTACCTCGCCGGATTAGGCGACCCCGGCGATGCGGCACGGGCCGTGACCGAGTACGCGACCTCGGTGGCCGCACTGGTCGACCGGGACGACGACGGATACGTCGAACGGCACGACTTCCTCACCTGCATGACCGCGAGCGGGTTCGCGGAGGCCAACAGCGCCGCCGTGTTCGAGGAGCTGGACGAATCAGGCGACGGCCGGATCCCGGTCGACCATTGGGCCGCGGCGATCGTGGACTGGTACAGCTCCGAGCGCACCGACATCCCCGGCCATGTCCTCGTCACACCGCCTGATGCTTGATCAGGACAGGTATCACGCCGGCGGCTACATCCGGGATCACGCCGGGTACCGCAGCCCGCTGGTCAGATCTGGTCGGCCGCGCCCGCAGCGGCTACGTCGCCCGACGGCCCCACGGCGGTCGCGACAAGCTCGGACCTCTGTGTGAGATCGCCTGTACCGGGCTCGGGGTCACCTTCGACACCGGTCTGCGCGCCCGGGCCTTGACCAGCGCGCAGGTGCTCCCGCTGCTGACCGAGGTCCCCATCGGCCCCGAGTCCCGCCCGGGCGCGGGGGACGCCGTCACTCGGCGTCCTCCCCCGCTCTCCGGGACGGCTGCGGGCCTGGCACGACGACACGCGAACCGCTCCCAAGCCCGGCCGGGGCCGCTGGAGAGCCGCCGGCGGGCAGACTGAGCACCATGAGAGTGATGCAGTGGCGCAAGGACGCGCGATGAGTCGGGTGTTGATCACCGGCTCGGCCGACGGGCTGGGGCTGGCCGCCGCGCAGACCCTCATGCGGGACGGCCATGAGGTGGTCGTGCACGTGCGCAGCCAGGCCCGGCTCTCCGCTGTCCGCGACCTGCTGGAGTCGGGCGCCCGGGCCGTCGTCGGCGACCTCGCGGACCTTCGGCAGGTCCGGGAGGTCGCCGAGCAGGCCAACGACGTCGGACCGATGAACGCGGTGATCCACAATGCCGGTGTCTACTCCGGTTCCCAGGTCATGCCGGTCAACGTCGTGGCGCCCTACGCGCTCACGGCCTTGGTGGACCGACCCGCGCGGTTGGTGTACCTGAGCAGCGGCATGCACCGGTCGGGTCGCGCGGTGGTCGAGGGGATGGACTGGAGCGGTCGCCGTCAGACGGGGAGCTACTCCGACAGCAAGCTGTTCGTGACCGCACTGGCCCTCGCCGTCGCGAGGCTGTGGCCCGAGGTGCTCAGCAACGCCGTCGACCCGGGCTGGGTGCCGACCCGCATGGGTGGCCCCGGCGCCCCGGACGACCTGCGGCTCGGACACCTCACCCAGGAGTGGCTCGCCACCAGCGAGGATCCGCTGGCGCTGACCAGCGGCGGCTACTGGCACCATCAGGAGCGCATCAGGCCTCATCCCGCTGCGGGCGACGAGCGTTTCCAGGACGCCCTGCTCGGGCAGTTGACGCAGTTCACCGGGATCTCCCTGAAGTGATTCACGCATCGACGATGAGCGACTCGGTCGTGTCGCACCTTCTCGACGGGCTCCTGGCACCGGGGCCGTGTGCTCTTCATCGGTGACGCGGCTCACGCCTGTCCCCCACGCTCGCGCAGGGCGCCGCCATGGCTCTGGAAGACGCCCAGGTCCTCACCGAGATGCTGGTCGCGGCCGACCACCTGGACGACACGCTTCTCCAGTCCTTCACGGACCGCCGAGTGCCCAGGGCCGAAGCCGTCGTCGAGGCCTCACGGCAGATCGTCCAGTGGACGCTGGCGCGGAACCCGGGCGATGTGCCAGCCCTGCAGGCCCGGATCGCCGCGATGGTGACGAATCCCGCCTGACACGACGCGCAGCCGACCGCGCGGGCGTGGTCCGGCGGCTCCGGGCACTCGCGGTGGTGCCGCCGGACGGTGTTACCTCCCTGTCCTGGGCCTGGCGACCGGGAAACGATCGAGGTCGTTGCCCAGGGTGATGCGGCCGCGGTAGCGGGCCTTTTGCGCGCTGCGGTCGGCGGCCCTCTGCCAGGCGGCCTCGGAGAGGACCGACGGGTCGGCCGGTGAGATGTGGCTGATCACGATCTGCCGGGCTCCCGATTCGACGCCGATCGCGCCCAGATCGCCCACCTCGGTGTGGACGGTGCCGATGTGCTCGACGACCGCGGGGGGATAGCCGATCGCGGCGACGGCGTCGCAGTGGAAGGCCTCGTGGACGAGGATGTCGGCGCCGGCGGCCAGGCGCGGGATGTTGGGCGTGCGGGCGGTGTCGCCGGAGAAGACGATCACGCCGTCTCCGGTCTCGATCCGGTAGGCGAGCGCGGGGGAACACCGGTCCGTGCGGGACGAGGATCGCGGTGACTTTCAGGTCGTCGTTCTCCATCACCGGGAACGGGACCATCTCCGGCGCGGTGTTCGACGCGCTGGCCCCCGCCGATGCGGGCGGCTGGATCTCGTGGACCCGGAGGTAGTCGGCCATGTCGCTGCCCATGTGCTCGGCGATGAAGCCGTTGGTGGAGTACGCGAACGCCGCGTTCGACAGGCGCAGCAACTCGGCGACGCCGGGAACGGGATCGTCCGCCTCGACCCAGTGTGAGCCGGGCGGCGGACCGGCGGGCAGGCGGCCTGCCGAGCCGGGCCCGTACACCTCGATCGGCTTCTGGAAGCCCTGCGCGCCGACGACTCCGGCGCTGAGCAGCGGGAAGGAGAACAGATCCACGGTGTGGTCGGCGTGCAGGTGCGTCACGAAGATCGCCGTGAGGGACGGCATGGACAGCCCGGCCCGCATGAACTGGGTGACGGCCGCTCGTCCGGCGTCGATCACGTACGTGCGGCCGTTGACCACCAGCGCGGACGCGATACCGGTACGGGCCGCGAGGGGCGGCGGTCCAGCGGCCGTCCCCAGGAGGAACAGTTCGGTGCCGCGGCGGCCGGGGCGCCGGCCGCCCGGCGCGGCCTGTGCGGCCGGCGAGCGCGGCCGCGCCGCCTCCGAGAACGGCGGTCCTGAGCACCGCGCGACGGCCGGCCCAGGAGGCGGAGACCGGGGTCTCGGGCGCAGCGTGTCCGGTGGGGCGTTCAGCGAGATGGGATGCGCAGGTGCACACGGGATCAACTCTCGGCCGACTGATGGTGCCCGGCGTTCACTCGGGCCAGGGGTGCCACCAAAGGAAGCAGGGGCACCGTGGCAGCACCAGACCGCAGGTGATCGTGATTCCGGATCCAGACCATCCACGGAATGAATACTCACTCCCGCTACAGCCCTTCAGACCGGTCGTACCGCCGGCTCCGGGAAGCGCGGCATGGCGATCTGCGGAGCCGGCCGCCATCCAGGCCGTGGATGGTGACCATACGGCAGATCGATTCCACAAGTCGTGATGGCGGCCACATGATGGCGGCCATGGTCAAACCGCCCCGGTCGGCCGGAGGCACTCTCGCCGCCGCCTGCTTCGCGATCATGCTGGCGCAGATCGCCAACGTGATCCCCGCCCCCATCAACGGCGAGATTCAAACGTCACTGCACGCGACCGGTGTCGGCCTGGCGTGGGTGACGTCGGCGTTCCTGCTGCCGACCGCGATCCTGGAACTCAGCTTCGGGGTCCTGGGCGACCTGCTCGGCCGCCGCCGGGTCATGCTGGCCGGCACGGCACTGCTGGCCGCAGGCTCCCTGGTGGCAGGCTCGGCGCACACCGTGCAACTGCTGTGGGCCGGGCAGGCGATCTCCGGGATCGGCGCGGGTGCGCTCATCCCGACGTCGCTGGCCATCGCCGTCGCCAGCGCCCGCGACGACCACGAACGCTCCCGCGGCGTCGCACTGTGGACCCTGTCGATGTCGATCGGCACCGTGCTCGGCGTCATCATCAGCGGCGCGGTCAGCGAGAACGCCTCCTGGCACCTGTCCTTCTACGCGATCGCCCCGCTCGCGGTGCTCAGCCTTCTCGCGACCGCGCTGCTGGCCGCCGAGTCTCGCCAGCCGGAGGGCCGGTCACTGGACTGGGCGGGGCAGAGCACCATCGCCATCGGGATGTTCTGCCTGCTGTACGGAATCGTGCAGGGCGCGGGAAGCTCCTGGTCCACCTCGGTGATCATCCTGCTGGCCATCGGAGTGGCCGGGCTGGTGGCGTTCGTGGTGGTCGAGAGCCGGGCACCGGCGCCGATGCTGAACCTCGCCGTGTTCCGCATCCCCGCCTTCAGCGCCGCGGCGCTCGCCGCCGTCATCGGCATGTTCTCCTTTCTCGGCAGCGTCTACGTGCTGAGCATCCGGATCGGCGCGCTGCAGCACAAGACGGGGATCGCCGCCGCCGCGTTCTTCATCGTCCTGCAGGGCGTACCGTGTGTCCTCGGCCCCGCGCTGCCCAAGGCCATGCGTCGCTTCGGCGCCCGCCGGCTGGTCACCGGTGGCCTGGTGCTGCTGGCCATGGGCGAGTTCTGGCTGGCCGCCACCCCGGTCACCACCTCTTCGCTCGGCGCGCACGTCGGACCGCTCCTGCTGGAGGGCGTCGGCTTCCTGTTCGTGGTCTCGGCCATGACCTCGGCCGCGATCTCGGCGGTCCCCCTCTCGGCCACCGGCATGGCCAGCGCCGCGATCAGCACCGCCCGGGACTTCGGTATGTGCATCGGCCCCACGATCGTCAGCGCCGTGGCGCTCGGTGCCGCCGGCTCCGACCTCCCGCACCGCTTGGCGGGTCTCGCGCCGGACACGACGGCGGCCGCCGGCCACGCCGCGGCCGCCGGCGGGCCTTTCGCGGTCCTGTCCATCCCCGCAGCCGCCCCCGCCGCCCTGCGCGCGCTCTCGCACGGATACTCGCTGGGCCTGATCATCTGCGCCTGCGCCGCGTTGGCGGCCGCTCTCACCACCGCACTGTGGCTGCGTGAATCCACCGACCGGCAGGCGGCCCCCGCCCCCGTCACCGCCCCGGCCTGACAGGCCGGCCCCAGAGCCGCTCGAAGGCGAGACAGGACGTCGCCGTCGAGGTCGCGGGTGCTTCGCACGTGATCACCGTGGTGTCACAGATCGCCGGGCTGTCTTGTCTTAGCTGACCAGGGGGAAGAATGGGCCAGAGCCAGTCCGGCGACCCGAAAGGGAGGCGATCACTGTGGGCGGCACCGGGTCGGCGGACCATCCGGGTGGGCCGGCGGACCTCGACGAGGCCATGGCGGTCTTCGCCCGCGTACGGCCGCGCCTGTTCGGCATCGCGTACCGGATGCTCGGCAGCGCGACCGAGGCCGAGGACCTGGTGCAGGACGTATGGCTGCGCTGGCAGTCCTACGACCGCGGCACCGTGGCCGACCCGACCGCGTTCCTGGCGACGACGACCACCCGGTTGGCGATCAACGTCCTGCAGTCGGCACGGGTCCGGCGCGAGACCTACGTCGGTCCCTGGCTTCCCGAACCCGTCGACACCAGCGCAGACCCGTACCTCGGTGCCGAACGCGGCGAGGCCCTCAGCCTCGCCGTGCTGTTCCTCCTGGAGAGGCTCTCGCCCACCGAACGCGCGGCGTACGTCCTGCGCGAAGCGTTCGACTACCCCTATCCCCAGATCGCGGACATCGTCCAGGTCGGTGAGGCGGCGGCCCGGCAACTCGTCAGCAGGGCCCGTAAGCACCTGCGGTCCGAGCGCCGGGCACCGGTGACCGGCGCCGAACAGCGCAGGCTGCTGACCGCTTTCGTCGCCGCGGCCCGCACCGGCGACCTCGCCGCTCTGGAGAAGATCCTCGCCGCGGACGTGGTCAGCTACTCCGATGGCGGCGGCGCCGCCCGGGCGTCTCGTTTCCCCGTGGTGGGCGCGGTCCGCGTCGCCAAGTACGTCAGAGCGTTCGCGGACCGGTTCTGGACCGGTGTCGACGTGCGATGGGCCGGCGTGAACGGGCAGACGGCCGCCCTGCTCCACCGCGACGGCGAGCTGTTCACGGTCCTCACCGTCGACGCCTCCGACGATGGCATCGAGCAGGTCCTGTGGATGATGAACCCCGGCAAGATCACCGCAGCGTCCGGCGCCGCCTGACATCGTCCTTCCGGACGCGAGAGGGCGGTCACAACAGGAAGGACTGTCCTGTCTTAACTGGCGACCCGACCGGAGTGAGGACAGCGTGCGGACGATCCCGACCGTCGGTGGCCACGCCACGGCGAACAGCGCCACCCGCCCCCGGACGCCTTCGTCCCGCCGCGAGGACGGCCGGCCATGACCCGCGCGGACGCCGCCGCTTCGCTGGCGGAGATGCTCGACGAACGGCGGCACCTGCTGAGGATCGCCGAGTGGATGTTCGGCGCGGTCACCGCCGACCAGGTCGTCCACGAGACCTATCGCCGCTGGTACGAACTCGACGACGACGAACGCGCGAGCATCGCGGTGCCCCGGGCCTGGCTCACGCGAGTCGCGGGAGGCATCTGCCTGGACCTGCTCGCCGACTGCGAACACGGCGACCCGGCCATTCGCTGGGACACGGTTCGCCGGGCGGAGCCTCACCGCACGCCCGACCCCATCGCCGCCTGGCTGCAACGCCGTCCCCGGCAGGACCGCTCCGAGGAGGCTCTGCTCGCGAGACACGATCAGGTGGTGCGCCGGTTCGCGGCGGCATGCGACACCGCGGACACCACCGCGCTCGAAGAACTCCTCGCCGCCGACGCGATGGTGGTCAGCGATGGCGGCGGCAAGGTACGTGCCGCGGTCCATCCCACCCACGGCGCGGACGCGGTCGCTCGTTTCATCACGACCCTGCTGGCCGGGCGCCCCCGCACCGCCGTGACCGTCGAATCCGTCAACGGCCGCACCGGTCTGGTCCTGCACCGCACGGGCCAGGTCGTCGCGGTGGCCGGCGTGAGCACCGCCGGCGCGGAGGTCACCGCGGTATGGATCACGCTGAATCCCGACAAACTGCGGAGCTGGCGTGGGGGCCCCCCCCCCTCCCCGCGGGCCTGAGCGGCGTTGGCCGACGCGCGGGATGAAACGCCGTCTCAGATGAGTTCCAGCTCCCCGTCGATGGTGAGGACATGGCCGGTGGGTGCTGTCACACACGCGGTCGCCGTCTGGTCCTAGCAGATGCCGGTTCTTCCGGCGGCTCACGCGAACGGCCCGGCCCTCTCAGGCGAGGCGGCCGGACCAGGCGCAGCCTGCTCTTCCAAGAAGGGACGACGAACGATGACATCTCACGGTGACCTGCCCGTACCGGAGCACGGCCTCCTCCTCACGCACTTCCTGACCGTCCGCGACGTCGCGATCTCAAGGCGCTTCTACGCCGACGTCTTCGGCGGCGAGGTCGTGATGGAGGAGAACCCGGCGATCGTGAAGATCGCCAACAGCTGGATCATCATGAACCCCGGCGGCGGACCCACCCCCGACAAGCCGGACGTCACCTTGGACGTACCCCAGAGCGGCGAGCGAGTGTCCGGCTTCCTGAACGTGCGCGTGGCCGACATGGACGTCTTCTACGCGCATGCCGTCGCGAAGGGCGCCCGCTTCCTCACCGAGCCCCTCGACCGCGTCTCGGAACTGCGCTGCTACCTGCGCGACCCCGACGGCTACCTCATCGAGGTGGGCCAGTCCACCGGCCTGCTCAAGGGAATTCTGGCCGATGTGCCCGCGGAGTCCTGACCGGGGCGTTCCCGCACGTTGGAGGCGTGCCCCGGCGCCCCTCCGGCTCGGCGCTTCGCAGCGGCTCCGCGGCCGAGTCCGGGGAGCGCAGCGCTCAGGAGGCGGGGACGGGGAGGCCGGCGGCGAGGTGGTCGAATGCTTGGTCGATGAGCGCTTGCAGACCCTCGATCCCCGTCTCCGGTGTCCAGCCGGTGAAGGCCACGCGGAAGGCCGACCCCGTCGCCGCCGCGAGCAGCCGCGGATAGAGACTGTCCACCGGGCATCCGATGCGATCGGTGAGGGTGTCGACGAGCCTGGTCTCAAGGCGAAAGACCGCGTGCAGGATCTTCGTCCGCAGTTCGGGACACGCGCTGAACAGCATCTTGCGGGCATCCCAGCCGGTCTGTGCGGCGAAGCTGGGCAGGGTGTCGTCCATCGCTCGGCGCAGCGCCGTGAGCGGCGCTTCGTGCGATGGCCGCGCGGCGAGTCTGGCGGCGAACTCGTCGGTGAGGCGCTGGTCCCAGGCGAAGAGTGCCGCCTCCTTGCTCTCGAAGTAGTTGAAGAAGGTCCGGCGGGAGACGCCGGCGGCGTCGCAGATGTCGTTCACGGTGACGGCCGGGGGGCCGTGCTCCAGGAAGAGCCGGATCGCGGCAGCGCGCAGGGCCTCACGAGTCTCGGCCTTCTTACGCTCGCGATGTCCTGTGGCTGCGTCCTGCATGTCGACCAAGTCCCCTCCAACGGCCGAGGATCAGCGTACCCACGACGGGTCGAATGCACTGGTGCAAATTTGCACCAGTGCAGAATTCGCTAGGCTGAGCCCCATGGCATCTGCGGACGCAACGACGACACGTGCCGGCGACCTAGTGCGGACACTCGTGATGGGCCTCTGGCTCCCCGCGCTCTTCCTGGCCGGGTTGCTCTTCTCCTTCCTGCCGGCCTTCCATCACCCGGCACCGCATCACGTCAAGGTCGCGGTCGCCGCTTCACCGGCCACGACGGCGCAGTTGCAGCACCGGCTCGACACCGCGATCCCGGGCGGCTTCACCTTGCAGCCGGTCGACTCGGAGGCCGAGGCGCGCTCCGCCGTCCTCAACGGCGACGTGGTGGCGGCATTCGCGCCGGCTCCACACCATCCGCAGTTGTTCGGCGCCAAGGCGGACGGCGCCGCCATGGAGTCGGTCATTCGCCAGGTCTTCACCTCCGGCGCCCAGACGGCCGGCACCACCCTCGACTTCCAGGAACTGGTCCCGACCAGGCCGGGAGACACCCTGGGCACCAGCCCGTTCTACCTGCTGATGGCCTGCACTCTCCCCGCCTACTTCCTCGTGGTCTCCATGCAGCGGGCGGTGGGCTTCAGCCGTCGAGCACATGTGGCCACGATGGTCGGCGGCGGCGCCGTCGCCGCCGTCGCCTGTTACCTGACGGGCGCTTACGGGATGGACGCGATCCCGCAGCATCCGCTCGCCCTGCTGTATTTGTTCCTGCTGACGCAGACCGTGTCACTGACCTCCTACGGGCTCGTGTCCTTTCTCGGCCCGTTCTTCCCCGGCGCCGCCGTCACGCTGTTCATCATGCTCAGCGTGCCCTCCAGCGGCCTTACCGTCCCCGTCGACCTGCTCCGGGGCTTCTTCCGCCTCCTTCACCCCGTCCTGCCGATGGGCAATGCCGCGGACGCCCTGCGCAATGTCGACTACTTCGACGACCGGCACCTGGGCCGGCCCACCGCGGTGCTCTGCGCCTGGATCGCGGCGGGCACCGCTCTCATCGTGCTCGGATACGTCAGGCACCTCCGCCAACTCGTGCGCGAAGCGCAGGCCGGCATGACGGACCATGTCCCTGCGCCCCCCGCAGAGGACCCCACCGTGGAACTCCCCGAGCCGGTCGCACTCCCCCCACGCCAACACCATTTCGGCACGCAACCACCGATACTGACCGGGCAGGTCAGCGGTCCTGCCGGAGAACCGCTGCCGGACGCCACCGTCACGGTCACCGACCCGCGCGGACACCAGCTCCTCCATACCCGGACGGACAAGAACGGCGAGTACGCGGCCACCGGCTTCCACGACGGTTTCGCCATCGTCGTCGCCGGCGCCCCCGGCCGGCAGCCGGTCGCCACGCGGCTGCACCTCAGCAACGCCACACCGGTGAACCAGGACTTCACCCTGACGCCCGGCCGGCAGGCCGTTCCGGGATCCAGGAGCAGCCGCCGAGCGACCACGATCGCCCACGACCAGGGCAACGCCGGTCGCACACTCTGACGTCCGGCGTCCGAATCAGCGGCGCCTCCCGCCGCGCCCCGAGCCGGTCTTCACGCACGCCGACGCCGCGCCGTGGTACGTCCGGCGCGGCGAAGGTCGCGTCTGTGCGGGGCCGGTGGTACTCGCCTACCGGACCTGGCCGGTCGGGCGGATGCGGTTCTCCGTGGTGGCCCGGTCTTCGGCCGTGCCGGTTCCCGCGTCCGGCGACTCCTCGCGGAAGCCGATCTTCCGGTGGGTCCCGTCGCACAGCGGTTTGCCGGCGGAGTGGCCGCACCGGCACAGCGTCATCCGGTTCCGGATCTCCAGCGGCCGTCCGTCCGCGCGCTGAACGGGCACGCCGCCGGTGACCCACAGCGCGCCGGCCAGGCCGTTCTCCTCTTCGAGGACGGAGATGGCCTGCGGGAGGTCGGGCTCGATGGTCTCGCCGCCGCGTTCCAGGGCGTAGCTGTAGGAACCCGACGGGCAGTGGTCGATGCGGCCCATGATGTCGGACCGGACGTCGCTGTCCTCGGTGTCGGCGAGCATGTCGGCGATGGGCCGGGTGCGCCCGATGCAGAACGCGGCGTGGACGCACAGTTCGCCGACGCGCCGGGCCGAGATGCCCACACCGTCGTGCACGTGCTGCAGTTCCTCGTACGGCCGGACGTCGGCGGTCTCGGTGCCGTCGAATCCGATCCGGGCGTGCGTCCCGTCGCAGAACGGCTTGGCGGACGAGTGACCGCAGCGGCACAGCGCATAGGTGGCCTCGGTGGCCAGCGTCTCGCCGGTCCTCCAGGTCAGCGCCGCGTCGTTCCCGGGAGCGACGATCTTGCGTTTGCGCTTGAGCGGGACCCCGCCGTACACGAGGTAGGGGCCGTCGGGCAGCACGACGATCCGCTGGGAGCCGTCGGCGCTCCAGCGGCGGTGCTCGGGTGGGACGTACTCGAAGGTCGGGCCGGCCGTCGTGCCCTCCCCGTCGGGCATCCGCATCAGGACCTGGGCCTGGGCCTTGAGCCGGTACATGGTGGCGGTGGCGACCGCGAGCAACCTCGGGCTGCCGTTGAACGCCTGTTCCAGCAGGTGCAGCAGCAGACAGTACGTGTCGTTGAACTCCTCCTGGGCCGTACGGATCGCGCTGCCCGGGGCGTGGTCGGCGATTCGCGGGTTGGGCCTCATCGGGAGAACGCCGGCGAGGTCCACGGTGATCGGCTCGCCGGTGGGCCCGGAGCGCGGGGTGTCGCCGCGCCGGTAGCGCCGGCCGGCTCTGAGCTCCTGGAAGCGGTAGTAGTGGGCGACCTCGTCCCGGTCGGGGTGGTGGACGTCCGGGTCGCCGTCCCAGACGGCGCCGCGGGAGGTGCCCTCGCCCTCTTCGACGATCTCCTCCAGCGCGGCCAGCGCCGAGGCCAGGTCGGTGACGGCGATCATGCGTCCGGCGGTGTTCCGGAAGTGCCCGGCGTGCAGCTGGCGGGCCGGATCGCCGCTGAAGACCGCGCGCTCGCCGAGCCGGTCGCACAGGCGGCGCAGCCCGTCCTCGATCGCGTCGTAGAACTGCCCGATCGTCTCGTAGGCGTCGCCCTCCGGTGGGGCGCCGGGCGGCGCCGGCCGTTCGAGCCGGAGGAACATGTCGAGTGCCTCGGCGCCGAACGGAAGCAGGGACAGTTCCAGGGAGGGGTCCGCGTGCGGCAGCCGCCGGGGATGCGACGGCAGCGTTCGCGGCGTGTCCAGCCGCGGACGCCCGCCGACGGCGTTGAGCAGGTTCGCGGCCAGTGCCAGGTGGAGCATCTCCTCGATGAGGACTCCGGCCACCGCCTCGACGGCTTCGGGATTGCGTTGCGGGTCCAGGGAGTAGAGCGCGCACAGGTACGGCGGCAGGGTCGCGTGTTCCAGCTCGATCGCCCACTGCAGGTGCTCGCGGAGATCGTCGATCGTGGCGATCCGCCCGACCGTGGCGGAGGCGACGGCATGCTGTTCCCGCACTGGATGATTCACGGTGTCTCGCTTCGGCTGTCGGAAGGGGATCTCACCGGCGTCGTCTTCGCCGGTGTCCACGGATCAGGCGCCCTCATCGGCGCCGCGCCGGCGAGGCCTGCGGTCGGCTTCCAGCTCCTCGACCGCGCCGAGGAGGTTACGAAGTCCGATGTCTTCGCGCTCGGCGTCGGCCGGGTCGAACAGCCACTCCGAGAGCGGCCGGCCGGCCGCCTCCTCCGGGCGGCTGGACCTGGACATCCTGAGTTCCGCCTCGACCTCGACCTCGAGTTCGATCTCGAAGTCGTCGTCGCCGGTCGGCTCGTTCATCTCTCCTCCACAGGTGGCTCAGACGGTCGCCCGGCGGGCCGGACGCTCGACGGCATGGATCAGTTGCATCGCGACCTGTCCGGAGCGAACAGGCGGGTGAGGCTCTCGCTCTGGCAGGCCGCCGACGCGAAGCCGCGGTCGTTCCGGTGCTCGGTGGCGACGACCGCGGCGACCCGCTCGGCGCGCCGCGACCACGACAGCGGCGCGGCACGCGGCCGGCATCGGCTCCACAGGACCGGCCGGTCCCCGAAGCGCCGGGCCGCCCAGACCGCCGGACCGCCGGCACCGGCGGCGACGTCCAGCAGCCTGGTGTCGTGGTGCGGCGTGGGTCAGGAATCGCGGGCGACCCGGAGGTGCTGCCGACGGGCGAGTTCCGCCTCGTCCACCAGGGTGACCATGGGCTTGCCGGGTGCGCAGAGCATCGTGACCACGAACCGGAGCGGCACGTCGTCACGGTTGTTGCCGTCGTGGTAGTGGATGACGTCGCCGCCGGGCTCCCAGAACGCCTCCCCCGCGGGGACGGGTCGCGGCGCCTGCCCTTCGACCTCCAGCAGCATCTCGCCTTCCAGCACGTACCCGAACGCCGGACCCGGGTGCCGGTGCGGCGGCGCGCCGGGGTCGCCGGGCGGATACTCGACGACCACGGTCATCGCGTGCGCTCCCGCCGGGATGAAGGGCGGCTCGACCTCCTGGATCGTGGTGAAGGCCGTCTGCCACGCAGACGATCTGGCCTTCGGCTCGCTGACCGGATCAGTGCCGGGCATGGAACCAACCTTTCTGGCTCGTGGGGGGTGGGACGGGGCCGGGCGCTACCTGCCGGCGTCGCTCGCCAGCCAGTCGGCGTACTTGATCTCGCCGAGGATCGCGCCGTCGCCCGGTACGAGATCGCTCTCCCGCATCTCGGCGCCGAAGTAGTGCGCGTGCGGGTCGGTGACCACCTCACGCTCGTCGTCCCAGGCCGTCAGGGCGCTGCGGAAGAACTCGTCCATCCGGGACCGCTCGGGACCGGCGACGTCGATCCGCCCGTTCAGCGGCGACCCCACCGCGGTCCGGCCGACCGTCTGCGCGACCTCCTCACCCGCGATGGGCTGGAACAGCACCGACGGCATCCGGACCGTGTCGCCGGCCGTGGCCTCGTCGGCGATCCGCCGGGCGAACTCGAAGAACTGCGTCGCGTGCACGAGTGAGAACGGGATCCCCGAGTCCTTGATCAGCTGCTCCTGGGCGACCTTCGCCCGGAAGTAGCCGATGTCGGGCCGCCGTTCGGTGCCCACGACCGACAGCGCGACGTGGTGGCCGACCCCGGCCTTCTCCTCCGCCGCCAGCAGATTGCCGGTGGAGGTCCGGAAGAACTCCAGCACCGCCGTGTCCTCGAAGGACGGGGAGTTGGACACGTCGATCACCACGGACGCGCCGTCCAGGACCTCGGCCAGCCCTTCGCCGGTGAGGGTGTTGACGCCGGTGTTCGGCGAGGCGGGAACCGCCTCGTGACCGTGCTCGCCGAGCTTCGTCACGAGCTTCGACCCGATCAGGCCGGTGCCGCCGATTACCACGATCTTCATGGGGAGCCTTCCTGTCCGCCGGGGCGCTCTGATGGCCACCCGGTCGCCAGCTAAGACAGGCCACCCGTCCGGGCTGTGACAGCTCGGGCGATAATTTCCCGAAGTCGCGGTCATTCAGCGCGAACTGTCACAGGAGGTGCCGCTGCCCGGTCTTCGTCAGCGGAACGGACGTATGGAGCGACGGGAGTAGGGCGTGCCGCCGACAGAAACCAGGTACCGGATCCGGGTCCGCATGACCCCGCGCGCGATCGACGAGCCGCACCGCACCTCGAGCCCGCTCGAGCTGCTGTTCGACCTCACCTTCGTGGTGGCCGTCGCCGCCGTCACCGACCAGTTCGCACACGCCATCGTCGACGGGCACCCCCTGGCCGGGATCGCCCCTTTCCTGCAGGTCTTCTTCGCGGTGTGGTGGGCGTGGATGAACTTCACCTGGTTCGCGTCGTCGTACGACACCGACGACGTCGCCTACCGGCTGCTGACCATGGTGCAGATGGCCGGCGTGCTGGTGCTGGCCGCGGGAGTGCCCGCCGCGGCGCGCCGTTCCGACTACGCCGCCGTCACGCTCGGCTATCTCATCATGAGGTTCGCTCTCGTCGCCCAGTGGCTGCGGGCCGGGGCCGAGGACGCCGCGGGCCGCCGCACCGCGCTGCGCTACGCCGGCGGTATCTCCGTGCTCCAGGCGGGCTGGGTGCTGCGTCTCGTTCTCGCCGAGACGGGCGCCCTAGCGTCACCGGCCCAGCTGCCGTCCTTCATCGTCCTGGCCGTTCTGGAGCTGGCGGTGCCGCGGTGGGCGGAACGGACCGCACCCACGGCCTGGCACCCGCACCACATCGCCGAACGCTACGGCCTGTTCACGCTCATCCTTTTCGGCGAGAGCGTCCTGGCCGCGTCCAACGGGGTCGGCCGGGCGCTCGAAACGGCCGAGCTCAGCGGTCCCCTGATCGTCATCGCCGTGTCCGGCATCGTCCTGCTGTTCGCGCTCTGGTGGCTCTACTTCCTCGTCCCGGCCGGTGAAGGTCTCAACGACCGGCGTCACCGGTCCTACCAGTGGGGATACGGCCACTACGGCATCTTCGCCGCCCTCGCGGCCCTCGGCGCGGGCCTCGAGGTCGCGGTCGAACAGTCCGGGCGTGACCTCGAGGCCGGCCCCCTCGCCATCTGTTACGCCGTGGCGATCCCCGCCGCGGCATTCGTTCTCCTGTACTGGCTCGTCCATACGCCGCTCATCGCCGAACCCGTCATCCGCCCGGCCGTGGTGCTGTCCGCCGCCACCGCCGTCCTGCTCCTTCCGCTCGCGGAGCCGCGGGCCGGGGTCGCCGCCGTCATCGCGGCGATCGCGGGCGTCTGCGTCCTGATGACCGCCGTCACCATCCTCCAGAGAGCCGACCGCAGGGCATGAACGCACCGGTCCGGTCCGGACCAGGACGAGGATTACAGAAAGGACGTCCACCGGCCGGGATCGATCATTACGATGCGACCGCAGCAGCCAGTCGGAGGAGAGTCATGTCCTTTCCCGAGCTTCCCCAGCCGGAGCCCGGTGCGGTGTTGCTGGTCTGCACCTGTTACGAGGACGGCACAGCGCTGTGGGGCGGGCTGTTCGACGAGATCGGCGGCCGCCGAGAAGGCGACGTGCTCGTCCTCGGGGACGGCGGGGTGCGGATTCAGCCGGTCGAGGGCAGCGGATGGGATTTCCTGCACGGCGGGAACGTCCCGGCGCTCGTCCCGGACGGCGGCCCCGTCACGCCGGTCGCCGTCTTGGCGGACAGTTCGGTGGTGTACGGCGGGGACGGGCCGTTGCTCGTCGACCTGGCGGCGGTACCCGGGCGCGGCGTCCGGGTCCCGTCGGCCCGGCTCGGCGAGATCCTGGCCGCCCTGCTGGGCGGCGCACTCGCGTTCGAGGACCTGGTACGGGACATGGACGTGTACGGCATGTATCAGGGCGACGGCGGCCGGCCGGCGTTCCCCGCGCCGACGGCGCCACCGCCCCGGGCCTTCCCCGCACTGCCTCCCACCGCCGCGGCTCTGCTCGTCCGCACCTGTTTCGACGACGAGGAGGGCTGGCGCGCCCTGCTCGACGAGTTGGGCGGTGCGGACGAGGACGGCTGGGTCGGCGCGGACCTGGACTGGGACCAGGTCGACGTGGAGAACTATCCGCTGACGGCACTGGTCGTCGACGACCGGGCCTTCGAGGGACTCCCGCCGGGCCAGGTCCCCGCGCTGGTCCCGCCCGAGGAGCACGCCACGCTGGTCGCGCTCGCCGATGCCCGGACCTTCGCCGAACCCGACCGGCCGCTGACCGTCGTCGACCTGTACGACACGCCGGGGCAGACCGCCGTCCTCCCCTGCCGCATGGTCGGATCGATGGCGTGCAACCTGGAGATCGCCAACATGGACTTCCACGAGTTCGTCGCCGAGGACGGCATGGAGCCGTGGTGGGGGGATCTCTGAAGGCACAGCGTGCCGCGCCGCTCACCTGCCCAGCCAGCCACCGTCGACCGGGATCAGCGCGCCGTGCACATAGTCGGAGGCGGCCGAGGCGAGGAACACGGCGACGCCGCCGAAGTCCTCGGGCCGTCCCCAGCGCCCGGCCGGGATCCGGTCGAGGATCGCCGCGTGGCGGGCCGGGTCCTCACGCAGCGCGCGGGTGTTGTCGGTCTCGACGTAGCCGGGCACGATCGCGTTGACGTTGACGCCCTGTCCGGCCCATTCGTTGGCCAGCGCACGGGTCAGGCCCGCGATCCCCGACTTCGCCGCGGTGTAGCCGGGCACGTTGATCCCGCCCTGGAAGCTGAGCAGCGACGCGGTGAACACGATCTTCCCCCGGCCGCGTTCCAGCATCCGGCGTCCGACCTCGCGGGTGAGCGTGAACTGGCTGCTGAGGTCCACGGCGATGACGTGATCCCAGTCGGCGTCGGAGTGCCGCGCGGCCGGAGCGCGGGCGATGGTGCCGGCGTTGTTGACCAGGATGTCCACCGGGCGGTCGAGGTCGGCGAGCCGGGCGGCCAGGTCGGCGACGGCCGCGCGGTCGGCGAAGTCGGCGCTCAGCGCCAGGCACTCGCGGCCGAGCGCGGTGACCCGGGCCTCGACCTCGCTGCCGGAGCGCTCCAGGCGCGCGCTGACCGCGACGATGTCGGCCCCGGCGGCGGCCAGTGCCTCGGCGATGGCGAGGCCGATCCCCCGGCGCGCGCCGGTGACCACCGCGAGCCTCCCGCTCAGGTCGAAGGCCCGAAGATCCGGTCGGGTCATCGCGCCCCTGCCTTCCCGTTCGCGCCGCAGTCGACGAGGATCTTCATGACGCCCGCGCCCGATTCGAGGGCGGCGAAGGCCTGCGCGGCCCGATCGAGGGGTTCGACCCGCGAGATCAGCGTCCGGGCGGGGATCTCGCCCTCGGCGATGAGGCCCACGGCCGTCTCGAAGTCGGCCCGATCGTACAGGCGGGCACCGAGCAGGGTCAGCTCGCGCCAGAAGAAGCGGTGCAGGCTCACCTCGCGCGCGACGGGGTGGATGGCGACCTGGACCATGCGGCCGCGCGTGGCGAGCGAGTCGACGGCGGTGGCGACGCCGGCCGCCGCGCCGGAGACCTCGAATGCCACCGCGGCACCCGCCCCGCCGGTCCACCGCTCGACGATCGCGGCGATGCCGGCTCCGCTCGGGTCGGCGACGGTCAGCCCCAGCCCTTCGGCGACGGAGCGCCGGTACGGATCGGGTTCCACCAGCAGCACGTCGGCCCCGGACCGGCGGGCGACGATCCCGATGAGCAGGCCGATCGGGCCGCCGCCGACCACGATCGCCTTCTCCCCCGGCCGCAGTTCCGCGCGCCGTACGTCGTGCACGGCCACGGCGGTGGGCTCGACCAGGGCGGCGTGGTCCAGGGCCAGATCCCGGGGGAGCCGGACGAGCGCGGCCGCGGGGACCGTCCAGGTGTTCTGCATGGATCCGGCCGCGTCGATGCCGAGGAAGACCAGGCGGTGGCAGATGTGCGCGTGGCCCGCCCGGCAGGCCGGACAGGTCCGGCAGGAGACCAGCGGCATGACGGTGACGTGGTCGCCCGGCCGCCAATCGTGGACGTCCGGGCCGACCTGCGCGATCCGGCCGGACATCTCATGGCCGATGACACAGGGCGGGTCGACCCTGCCGTCCATGTCGCCGTGGAAGATGTGCAGGTCCGTTCCGCAGATCCCGGTGTAGGCGACGTCGACGCGGACGTGCCCCGGGGGCGGGGGTGCGGGCTCGGCGGTGTCGATCGTCAGCCGCCGGGCTCCGGCGTAAGTGACGCGTCGGGCGCTCATGCGCGGTCCCCTCGGCGTTGCGGGGCGGCGTGCGGAAAGGAGTGGTCCTCGCGGCGTAGGGGCTGTGGCCGGACGGACCGGGCTGGGCGTGTCACTGCGGGTCCTCTCGTGTCGTGGGGGGACGGCGGACCCGGTAGGTCCGGGCCGCGGTGTCGTACAGGACGGCGTCGGCCGCGGCGGGCGGGTGCGCGGCGAGAGCGGCACGGACCAGATCGAGCCAGGCCCCGTAGTCCGTGGCCAGGGTCATCACCGGCCAGTCGCTGCCGTACAGGCAGCGCTCGGGGCCGAAGACCTGCAGCGCCTCCTGGAGCACGGCGAGCAGGTCCGAGCGCCCGGTGCCCGGGCCGCTCTCGGTGGCCAGGCCGGACAGTTTGCAGACGACGTTGCCGCACCGCGCCAGCCGCCGGAGCGCCCGCCGCCATGAGGTGTCGCCCGGTGGCGACGGCTTGCCGAGGTGGTCGAGGACGATGGTGGTCCGCGGGCAGGCCGCGGCCAGGTCGGCCAGTTCCGGCAACTGGTGCGCGCGCACGCAGGCGTCGAAGGGCAGTCCCGCCTCGCCGAGGAGGCGCACCCCGGCGCGGAAGTCCGGGGTCGCGGTGAAACCGGCGGCCTCGTCCTGGACGTTTCGGCGCACGCCGACGACGAACGGGTCGCCGGCGTAGGCGCGGATCACCGCGCGGGCGCGGCCGGGGTCCTCCAGGTCGGCGTGCGCGACGACGCCGCGGATCCATGGCCGGTCCCGGGCCGCGCGGCGGACCCACTCGATCTCGGCGGCCGCCTCCCGCGCGAGCCGTCCCGCCTCCACGAAGATCACTTCGACGGTCTCGGAGCCGCCCTCCGGGAAGTCGCCGGCGGTGAAGGCACGGCCCAGCGGCGCCACGTCCTCCAGCCACGGGTACGTGAGGTTCCGCGGATCCCAGAAGTGGACGTGGGAGTCCAGGAACGCCCGGCCGCCGGGTCCGGCCCCCGGGTCGTCGGAGGTGACGTTCACGGCCGGCCTCCCGGCCGCTCGTTCTCCGGCCGGCCACCCTGAGCCTGGTTCCCCGGGTGGCGGCCCGCGCTCTGGTTCTCCGGGCGGCCGCCCAGCGGCGACGCGCCGAACCCGAGCCCGGAGACCTCCAGGCCGGTACGACCGAGCGGCCGGTGCCTCATGACGGGCCCCCGTCCGCGTCGAACGGCGTGTGGTAGGACGGAGGGCGCGTGCGCAGGTCGAGCTCCAGCGTCAGGCGTATCCGGGTCGACCGGGGCAGCTCCACGAGCAGCCAGGGCCCGTCGACGCGTGTCTCGGCCGACGTCATCACCGGCCGGCCGTGCCCGTAGTCGTACATGTCGCCGATCCAGGACGGGTCGTCGCAGACCGTGTGGCGCACCGTGCCGATGGTGTGCTCGGCGAACGCCCCGGCCTGCACGATGACGCGGCGCGCCGTCTCCGGGTCGAGGTTGACCAGGTCGACGACGGTCGCCTCCGGGTCGATGCGGGACACGAGGGCCGCGACCGAGGGAGGCAGGCCGGGGCGCCGCGCGTCGGCGTCGTGGTAGCGCACGCGCGCCTGCTGCAGCCCGCCGTTGTAGACGACCTGCGGACCGCCCCAGGTCAGCTGGACCAGGGCCTCGGTGACCACCGGGTTCGACTGCTGCCAGAGGTGGATGTCGGCTTCGGGGACGTCCAGGCCGCGGTAGCGCTCCATGCGGGTCAGCCGGTGCCGTACCTGGGCCTGCGCGGCGGCGAGGATCCGCTCCGGATATCCGGGGTCGTCGCCGGAGAGGAAGGCGAACCAGGGTTCCTCGTGCCCGGCCTCCTCCTTGCTGCGGAACGGCCGGACCGTGCGCCAGTCGTAGCCGGCGGCCGCGCGCAGGCGCTCGATGCGGTCCCGGTCGGCGCGCCCGGCGGAGTGGTGCCACAGCGCGGTGGGAACCGCCATCAGCATGGGGTTGTAGTCGAACCAGCCGCGGTCGCCGTACCGGAACGGCACGTGCAGCGTCGGCGTGTGGACGTCCTCCTCGAGCTGGACGGTCCACTTCGACTCCAGGCTGGAGTCGGCGTCGGTGAAGGCCATCACCCTGCCGTGCGCGATGATCTCGTCCAGCGCCGGGCGTACGAGGTCGAGGTGGGAGTCGTCGCCGGTCGCGGCGGCCGCGGCGAGGGCGCCGACCATCGCGGCGTGCCCGACGCTGTACCAGCCGTGCGGCCACGACCAGCCGTAGTGGCCGCCGTACCAGCGGCCCTCCAGGAGCCCGCCGACCGTGCCGTCCGGGGCGACGTTGTCGGGCAGGACGCCGCCGTTGGCGGCGGCCCGCTCGCGCCACGCGCCGACGTACTCGGCGATCCAGTCGCGGTAGCGCGGATCGCCGGACAGGATCAGGGCGTTGAGGACGAGCCCGGCGGCGGCCAGGTTGACGGCGGTGTCCCCGACGCCCATCCTGCGGCGCATCTCCGCGCCGAGCCGCGGGTCGCGGTCCGGATCCTCCGGCTCGGCGCCGGGCGGCAGGACCCAGTCCAGCGGGAAGCCGTACGTCCGCGCCTCTTTGGGCAGCCAGGGATAGGCGTCACCGTCGAACAGCCCGTCCCGCCGCGGGTCGCTGCCGTTGTGCGGCCGGCGGATGATGCGGTGCTCGGGGTCGTAGTTGCCGTGCGCGGGGTCGACGTACAGGTCCGCGAAGCGCAGGGCCCGTTCGGTCCAGCGCTCGGGGGCGGCCATGCACAGGAAGTAGAACAGCAGCAGGCTCTCGCCCTGATGGAACCAGTCGTAGCCCCGCTCGTACTCCTCGTGCAGCATGCCCAGTTCGGTCAGTTGCCGGGTGACTCCCTCCCAGTGCCGCTCGGACGCGGCGAGCAGGTCGTCGGCCCCGCCGAGGAGGTAGAGCTGGGGCCAGTTGAAGAAGGTCTCGTAGAAGTCGTCCACGCCGTCACGTGAGGTGAGCCGGCCGCGGTAGAGCAGGCGCCCGTCCGGGCCGGTGAAGTCGCGCGCGAACCGGCGCCAGGCGTGATCGAGCAGGTCGAACAGCCGGCGCTGCGCTATCGCCCAGCCCGGTGGTTCGAGCAGCGGTACCGAGGCCGTGATGACGGGATGCATCCGGGAGTTCTCCATTCCAGGGCGCGGTCGCGCCCGCGGTCGGCGGGCCCGTGCCCGCGCGCCGCCTGCGGCGGCGTGCACGGGTCGAGCCCACGGTCGGTCCGGGGCGGTCACTCCTTGGTGGCACCGGCGAGCATCCCGGCGACCAGGAAGCGCTGTGAGAAGAGGAAGACGAGGAGTACGGGAGTGATCGCCAGCAGCGTGGCCAGTGCCAGTTCGGGCCGCTGGACCTCGAGTGAGCCGACGGTCGGGTTGAACTGCGGAACGTTGTTCAGCAGCGTGCCCAGGCCCACCTGGACCGGGAACTGATCACTGTCCGGCAGCAGGACGTACGGGAGGAAGTAGTTGGTCCAGTTGGCCACGAAGCTGAAGAACCCGACCAGTGCGACGACCGGTGCGGCCAGCGGCAGGGCGATGCGGCGGAAGGCTCCGAACTCCGAGCAGCCGTCGAGCTTCGCGGCGGCCAGCAGCTCCCTGGGCATCGCGGTGCTGAAGTAGATGTAGGTGAGGTACACGCCGAACGGATAGAACGAGTACGGCAGGATGACCGACCACATCGAGCCGACCAGGTGGACGGCGTTGATCTCCAGGAACAACGGCACCACGAGCGTCGCGTTCGGCATGAGCATGACGACGAGGGTCGCCGCCAGGAGGGTGCGGCGACCGCGGAACTCGGTCATCGCGAGGGCGTACCCGGCGGGGATCGTCACGCACAGCGTGATCGCGAGCGCGAGGAACGAGTAGAGCGCGGAGTTGCGCAGCCACCGGAAGATGGCGTCGCCCTGGTAGGACGTCAGCGCGTCCCAGTTGTGCCGCAGCGCGGACCAGGACCCGAACGACAGCGGATCGCCGTGGACGAGCTGGTCGTCGGTCTTGGTGGCCGCCAGCAGGAGCCAGAGGACCGGGAGCACGAAGAACAGCAGGAACGCCGTGAGCACCAGGGCGCGCAGCGGGTTCGGCGGCCTGCGGCGATGGGGGCGGCCCGGCCGCCCGACCCTGCGGGCCGCCGATCCCGCGGCCGTGCCGGCGGTGACGGCCGCGGCGGGCCGCCGGGTCTCAGTCGGCATCGAAGAACCCCGATCTGGCGACGAACAGCCCCGCGACGACGAGCCCGACGACCAGCAGCTCGACCGAGATGGCCGCCGCGGAGCCGACATTGTTGTTCTGGAAGGCGAAGTCGTAGGAGAGCTGGTTGAGCGAGTAGTCCCGGCCGGCCACGCCGTTGCTCGCCTGCGACAGCAACTGAGGCTCGACGAACAGCTGAGTGCCCGCGGCGAAGGACAGGATCACCATGTAGACGATCCACTTGCGCAGGAGCGGCAGCTGGATGTGCCGGGCGATCTGCCAGGGCCCCGCCCCGTCGATCCGGGCCGCCTCCAGCAGGTCCGCGGAGATGTTGTTCAGCGCGCCGTACATGACGACGATCCAGCCGCCCGCGCCCGTCCAGAACGCGATGACGGCGAGCAGGATCGGCAGGTGCCCGGGCGCGATGACCTGGCCGAAAGTGCCGAGGCCGAAGGCGCGCAGCAGGAAGCCCACCGGGCTCACCGTCGGGTCGAGCATGAACAGCCAGACCATCGCGCTCGCCGCTCCGGCCAGCGCCCCGGGGATGTAGTAGAGGAAGCGCAGGGCCCGGTCGGCCGCGCGGGCGGCCAGGCCGTGCAGCAGGAGCGCGAGCCCGACGACCAGGACCACCAGCGCGACCAGCCAGACGAGCAGGTAGAGCGCCACGTGGCCGATGGCCGGCAGGAAGCGGAAGTCGGCCGCCGCGGTGGTGAAGTTCGACAGCCCGGCGAAGCGCTCGTTCGCGTCGGTGAAGGCGAAGTAGATCGCGTACACCGTCGGCACGAGGCCGAACGCGATCAGCAGCACGACGTACGGGGCGACGAAGCCGTGTCCGGCCCGGCCGGGCCACGACAGGCGTCGTGCCCGGCCGCCGCCGACGCTCGACGGTGCGCTCACCGGCCGACCTTGTATCCGTCGGACCGCGCGTAGTTGGCGATGGCGTTCTGCCAGGCGGGGAGCAGCGAGACGATCGTCTTGCCCGCGGTCACGCCCGTCGTGACGGTGGCCGCCCAGATCGCCTCCTGGCTGAACTGGCCGTATCCCCAGCCGGACCACACCTGCCCGGCCGCCGCCTGGAGCGGCCCGGTGATGTCGCCCGCGTAGTAGTGGGAGGACGCCTGGTTCGCCAGCCAGGCCTTGGCCGCGGCCGTGTTCGCCGGATAGCCGGGGGCGACCTTGCCCTGGTAGTCGTTCGCGGTGGTCACCCAGGTGAGGAAGTCCGTGCCGGCCTTCAGGTGGGCGCTGTGCGCCGACAGCAGCCAGGTGCCGCCGCCGACGTTGCCGACGGAGGGAGCCGGGTCACCGGACCACTGGGGCATCGGGGCGACCGCGACCTGGCCGGCCGGGGTCTTGAAGGTACCCTGGAACAGCGCGCCGCCGAACCAGGACGGGCCGGGCAGCATCAGGATCCTGCCGGCCTCGTTCTTGTCGAAGTCGGAGCTGAACACGCTGCTCAACGACATCGTGTGATTCTTGATCAGACTGTCCAGCAGCGAGGCCATCCGGGTGCAGTTGGCACTCGTCGTGTCGACCCTGACCGCCTTGGGACCGGTGATCTGGTTGGCGCCGCACTTGCTCGCCCACATGTAGATCTCGGGGGTGAAGGCGTCTCCCGCGGAGCCGACGATGTACCCGGGGTGCTCGGTGGCGACCTTCTCCCCCAGCGTCCGGTAGTCCTCCCAGGTCGCCGGGACCTTGTAGCCCCACTTCCGCATGAGGCCCGCGTTGTACCAGAGCACGGTCTGGGACAGGTCGTTGCGCAGGCAGTAGATCGTGCCGTTCACCGTGCAGGGGTCGTTGGCGCCGTGGGCCCAGCCGTCGAGGGTGGACTGCGGGATCAGGCCCTTGTTCAGCGGGGCGGTGAAGCCGGCCGGCACCGCCCAGGACGCCTCGTTGTTCTGCGAGCTGAAGACGACGTCCGGCCATCCCTTACGGGTCCGGTTGAACAGGCTCACCTTGGTCTGCAGGTAGTTCGAGCCGTTGGCGTCCCCGTCGTAGGTGACGATGTTCATCTTCACCGCGGGATGCTGCTTCTGGTACAGCTGGGCGGCGGCCAGACGCGTCGAATCCACCCACACCGTCAGCGGCCCGTCGGATTGGGGCGCCTGCCGGAAGCCTCCCTGTGCGCCGGCGCTCCCCCCGCCCCCGCCCCCGCCTCCGCCGCAGGCCGTGACGGCCGCCAGCGTGACCGCGCCGATGAGGGCCGGCAGCGATGCGCGGCGGCTCTTGCCTGGTCTCCTCGCGCCGTCGGCGCGGAGCTTGACTGTCATGGGCTGCTCCACTGACTTCGTGGGGCCCGCCGACCGGGTGGGGCGGGCAAGAGGGAATGTGTCTGACTCATCGGGCGGGCTTCGGGTGGTCGAGGCGGGCGGCGATGGTGCGGCCGTCACTCTTGCGGCCACGTCGGATCGGGTGCTTTCCGTGGTCCCTCATCAGAGCGCCGGAGCGCCACCGCGTCAAGAGGATGAGCGGGCTTATTTTTACGGCTGTGTTACAGCGTTCTGTGGGAGCGACCGACATTCGACCAGCTCATCCGGGCCGTCCCCCCAGGCGAAGGAAGATGAGTCGTACTTATCTTGGTGTTGCTCAGCGGAGATGTATGCTCTTCTCTGGACGAGGGCGAGTCATCCCCTCGCAGCGGACCGCGACGAAGGAGGCACGCCGGTGGACGGCACGCCCAAGCCGGCTGCGACCGACGCGCCGACCCCGGAGCAGGACGGCGACGCCCAGCGGACCGGCGCCTACCGGCCACGCTACGAACTGGTGGCCGAGCAGATCCTGCAGCTCATCGCCGACCTGCGTCTGCAGCCCGGTGACCGGATGCCCACCGAGAACGAACTGGCCGCACGCCTGGGCACCAGCCGGACCGTCGTACGGGAGGCCGTGAAGATCCTCTCCGCGATCGGCCGGGTCCGCGCCCAGAAGGGCCGCGGCCTCTACGTCGCCGATGACGAGGGGATGCTGGGCTCATCGCGCTGGGAGGGCTTCTTCCTGCCGACCGACCTCGATCACGTCTACATGCTGTTCGAGTTCCGCCGGATCCAGGAGACCGCGGCCAGCCGGCTCGCCGCGACTCGGGCGACTCCCGCCGAGCTCCGCGCCATCGAGGCCGCCGCCGAGACGTGCCGGGAGGGCCATGTGACCGGGCAGGCGGCCCTGTTCGATCAGGGTGACGACGCCTTCCATTTGGGCATCGCCGCCGCCTCGCACAACCCCTTCCTCGTCGCGGCCGTCCGCGAGGCCCGCCGACTCCAACACCAGTCCAGCACGATCGGCCTGCACGGCACGGTCGGCGGCCACGCGGAGGAGGCGATCGAGGAGCACGCCGCGATCTACCAGGCCATCCGCGACGGCGATCCCGATGCCGCCGCCCAGACCGCCGCCGTCCACCTCGACAAGACCCTTGAGGACTACCGGCGCGAGATCCAGCGCCGCGTCTTCGGCTGATCCGCCTGGGCGGCCGTCGCTCGACCCGAGGCGCCCGCCGCGCGGGCGGTGCCGTTGAGGGTGAATCCGGTCGTTCGTCGGCGGTCGCCCGGACCACCGCCTGGTCCGGCGGGCGGACGCGACCTGGCGTCGGCGCCCGCCCGCCGGCGTACGGAGGTTCCGGGTCAGGTCGGATCCTCAGCGTGGGGTGAAGTCCTGGTTGGAGCCGGCCGCGTTCTTGCACGGCCACTGGTCCAACTGCTGACCCTGATTACTGCCGGCACCGTAGACGTCCAGGCACAGCCCGCTGCCGCTGTTCTGGAACGACCACGAACCATCGGACTGCGCAACCGGCTTCCACATCGTGCTCGCCGCACCACTACGCGCCTGCTGCACGATGTCCGGAGTCCCCTGCGCCGTCGAACCACCCGAAACCCCGACCACCTGACCAGAACTCTGCGCCTGCAACTCCCCATAACCGTTCGACCCCGGCACGAACTGGAACAGCTGATTGCTCTGCCCATTGCAGGACCACTGATCGATCGCCGCACCCGACGCGGAACTGTTGCCGTACACGTCCAAGCACAACCCGTTGTTACCGACCACCAACGGGTGATAACCGCTCGGATACGAACCACCGCTGCTGCCGCCCGACCCGTACCCGGCGGCCGTGATACTCGCCTGCACCGCGTTCTCCGTCGCGTCGGACGGGTAACCGGAGGTCATCGCGCCTTCGTAGAAGGTCCCTGCTGAACCCTTGCTGTTGTCGCCGCCGATCCCGAGGATGATGGCGCCTTCCTTGTGCATCGGGTTGTAGCCGGAGACGTTGGGGCGGGCTCCGTTGTAGAAGGTGGACAGGCCACCGGACTGGGCGTTGCCGCCGCGGATCGCCCAGTGGTTCGGCTCGCCCTTGACGATCGCGGTGGTGTACCGGTAGTTGATCGTCGGATCGTTGGCGTTGTAGCCGGCGTTCACGCCGGAGAACAGGCCGTTCTCCAGGTCGGCCATGATCCAGGGCCCGTTGCCGGTGCCGTAACCCCAGACCCTGATGTTGCCGAAGTAGATGGCCTCCATGTGGCCGTTGCCGGTGTCGTTGTTACTGGTCTCGGCGTTGCCGTAGTCGAAGCAGCAGCCGCCGTTGTAGTGCGTCCCGTCGAAGATCGCGTACTCTCCCTCCGCCGCGTCTCCGGTCGCGATGCCGTTCGTACGGTCGTTGCGATAGCCGGTGCCCGCGGCCACGTACACGCCGTAGGCCTTGTGGCCGCCCACCGTGGTCGGCGCCGCCGTGGCGTTGGCGAGGTTGTCGGGGCCGCCGGCCGCGCCGCCCCCGGGTGCCTGGGTGAGGTTGTTGCCCCGGCCGGACTGGTCGTAGATGACGGTGATGACGCAGCTCGTGCCGGAACAGAACGAGTCCTGTGCGGCCGCGTCGGCGACTCCGCCGGCGCTCAGCACGCCGATGTCGCGCGTGGTGTTGTCCGAGGAACGGCGCACCTGGTAGAGCGGCCCGTTGTACGACGCGTACAGCGCACGGGTCGTGCTGTGCGCCGCGACGCAGGGCGTGCCGCCGCTCGCGTAGATGTCACAGGGCAGCGACGCCGCCGAGGCGGGACTGGTCACCGCGGACGGGCCGAGGGCGAGCACGGCCCCCGCCACCGCCATCAGTGCCGCGGCGACCGGTCGCGCCGGCCGCACGCGGATGGGAAGTAGGGACATCGAAGAGACCTCCGTCATCGCGGATGCGGGATGGAGCGGGCAGGAGTCGGGGGAATGTGTCCTGGGACCCGTTTCACGCGGGTCCGGTGGCCGGGGCGCTCAGACCCCGGTGATGGTCCACTCGTTGTTGGTGCTGGAGTTCGGCGTCCACAGCACGGTGGTCGCGCCGGCCGTGGTACTGCCCGCGCCGTCCAGGCCGGTTCCGGTGCCGCGGTTGATGATCTGATAGCGGCCGTTGCCGAGGCTGTTCAGCCGCCACTGCTGGTTGTTGCCGCCGTTCCAGGCCGCCTGCAGGCAGCTCGCGCCGTTGGCGGTGTTGCCCCAGCTGTCGGCCACCATGCCGTTGGTGCGGTTGACGATGCGGTAGTAGCCGTTGCCCAGGTCCACCAGCTGCCACTGCAGGTTGGTGGACCCGTCGTAGTTCCACTGCTTGAGCACCGACCCGGACGAGACGTTGCCGCCGCTGTCGAGGACCAGGCCGCTGGTCACGTTGGCGATCTTCACCCAGCCCGTGGTGGTGCCCCCGCCGCCCAGGGCGGGGATCTGCCCGCTGAAGGTCAGCTTGACGACATACGCCAGGGCACCGAAGGGGGCGCTGGACGAGGGCATCGAGATGTGCAGCCCGGCGCCGTCCTGGCTGCGGTTCGGCAGGTTGACGTACGAGCCGGCGGTCTGATCGAGGAGCTGTACCGAGGTGAGGGTGCTCAGGTTGATCTGACCGGAGTTCAAGGTCGTGATGGTCAGCGTGCTCCCCGGCCAGCCCAGCACGGTGGCGTACAGCACCGTGTTGTCCTTGCTGCGGGTGAACCGGATGTCCTGGGCAGTGCCCTCCCTCGGCGTGGTGAAGGAACCGCCGCCCATCTGCGTCGGTCCCTCGCCGAAGGACGCCCAGGCGCGGGTGGCGTAGATGGACTCGCCGAACCGCTTGAGGTAGTCACCCATCCCCTGCAGGATCGCCTGCTGCCCCGACGGGATGGTGCCGTCGGCCATCGGGGCGATGTTGAGCACCATGGTGCCGTTCTTGCTGACCCGGTCGATCAGCGCGTGCATCATGGCCTTGGTCGAGTAGTAGCCGATGCCGACGGTATAGCACCAGCTGGAGCTGGAGACGCTGTCGTCGGTCTGCCAGTAGGGCGTCTGGATGCCGCCCGGACCGCCGCGTTCGAAGTCGTAGACCTCGCCCTTGTTGTCGAAGCCGTCCTTGTAGGTGGCCACGACGTCCTTGTTCCAGGCGACCGCCTGGTTGTAGTAGTAGGCGAGGAACTGCAGGCGCAGCGACTCCTGCACGAGATTCAGGTCGAAGTCCTGGTAGATGATGTCGGGCTGGTATCCGTCGATGACCTCTTTCAGCTTGTCGTACCAGAGCTGGTTCTCGGCGGCCGACCCGAGCTGGCCGTACAGCTTCTTGAGGGTGGTCGTGGACTGCGCCGGGACGTGATCGTAATAGCCGTTGAAGTGGTACGCGTGGTGCAGCGACACGTACAGCTTCAGGCCCTTGGACCGGATGGCGTCGGCGTGCTGCCGCAGCAGGTCGAGCCTGGGCCCCGTGGCGACGGAGTTCCACTCGTTGGCGGTGCTGTTCCACATCGAGTAGCCGTCGTGGTGCTCGGCGACCGGACCGGCGAACTTCGCGCCCGCGTCGGCGAACAGCTGCGCCCACGCGTTCGGGTCCCAGTTGCCGCCCGCCGACGTCAGCTTCGGGGCGAACTGCACCCAGTTGCCGGCCTTGTCGCGGGCCCCGTTGATGAAGTTGTGGTAGGGCCACACCGACGGGTCGCCGTACACGCTCTTGTGGTGGTTGTTCTCGTTCGACCCGCTGATGTACATGTTCCGCGGGTACCACTCGTTGCCGAACGCCGGGACGCTGAAGACACCCCAGTGGTAGTAGATGCCGAACTTGGCGTCCTGGTACCACTCGGGCGCCGGCGGATGCTGGTCGACCGACGACCAGCTCGCCGTGTAACTACTCGGGCCGGTGGTGGCTCCGGCGGTACGGATCCCCAGCAGGCCGGCGGCGACGGTGGCGCCTGCCGTGGTGAGCAGGCGCCGGCGGCTCAGCTGGAACTGGTACGAAGACATGACGGGGGAACCTTTCGGCGGGGGCGCACTTCGAAGTGATGCGGCCGGCGGAGCGAGTGGCCGGGCCGGACACGTCGTGCACACGTCCGGCCCGGCGTGGGCGGCGCCTGCGGTCGGGTGATCAGGCGGTGGTGCAGGCGGTGCCGTTGAGCGCGAAGTTCGAGGGCGCCGGGTTACTGCCGTTCCAGGACCCGTTGAACCCGAAGCTCGTGCTGCCGTTGGCGGGGATCGAACCGTTGTAGTCGACGTTGCGGGCGGTCACGTTCGACCCGCTCTGGGTCACGGTGGCGTTCCACGCCTGTGTGACCTGCTGCCCCGCCCCGAACGACCAGGTGAGGGTCCAGCTCGAGACCGGGTCGCCCAGGTTGGTCACGGTGATGTTCGCGCCGAACCCGCCGGTCCACTGCGAGGCGATCGTGTACTTCACCGAGCACCCGCCGCTCCCCGGCGGTGTGGGCGTCGGAGTGGGGGTGGGAGTGGGAGTGGACGTGCCTCCGCCGCCGTACGGGACGCCGCCGGCGAGCGCGGACAGGACCGCGCTGTAGGCGGCCTTCTTGTTGCCGTTCGCGTCGAACAGGAGCGGGTTCTCGCCGGTGCGCCAGGAGTCGCTGTCGCGGATCCCCCACACGGTGATCCCCGCGCAGCGGGCGACGTTCACGCACGCCTTGACGGTGTTGGAGTAGGCGGTCGACGGGGCCTGGGCGATGTCGAGCTCGGTCAGCTGTACGTCGACGCCGAGGGCGGCGAAGTTGGACAGCGTGGTCTGGAAGCTCGCCGGAGGACCGCCGGAGCCGAAGTGACTCTGGAAGCCGACGCAGTCGATCGGGACGCCGCGGGACTTGAAGTCCTTGACCATGGCGTAGACGCCCTGGGTCTTGGCGTCGCTCCAGTTCTCGATGTTGTAGTCGTTGTAGCAGAGCTTGGCGTTCGGGTCGGCGGCGCGCGCGGTGCGGAACGCCTCTTCGATGAAGCCGTTGCCCAGCACGTTCTGGAAGACGGAGCTGCGATGCTGCGTGCTGCCGTCGGCGAACGCCTCGTTCACCACGTCCCACGCGTAGATCTTGCCCTTGAAGTGGGTCATCTCGGTCGTGATGTGGTTGTCCATCACGCTGCGCAGCGTATTGGCGTCGGAGATGCCGCTCACCCAGCCCGGGAGCTGGTTGTGCCAGACCAGGGTGTGCCCTCTCATCCGCTGCCCGTGCGCCAGGGCGTGGTTGACGATCTGGTCGGCCGGGCCGAAGTTGAACGAACCGCGGGACGGTTCGGTGGTGTCCCACTTCATCTCGTTCTCCGGGGTGATCATGTTGAATTCCCGGTCGAGGATCGTGGAGTACGTCGAGTCCCCGAGCTTGCCGGCGGCCACGGCGGTACCGAAGTAACGTCCGGACTGGGCCGCCTGCGCGCCGAGCGTGCTCGCGGCCTGCGCGGAGCCGGGCACCAGCAGGGCGGTCCCGGCGACCGCGGCGGCGGCCGCCAGCACCGAGACCAGCGCTCGTACCCGGCGGGGGCGGATCGAAGGTTTCATGGCTCTCCCTGACGTTCGGTATCTCGAACAAGGTGCGAGATATTGAACTACGGATTAAGCCGGGAGTATCCGGGCCACAGCCGGGGAGTCAAGGCGCCTGATATCGGCGCGCGCCGGCGAATCGTCGCGACGCTGGCAGCGGCGGATCCATCCCGGTGTCCGCGTGAAAACAGATGAAAGTGACGCGGCAATGGACGCGCCGCGCGTCGCACCGATCCGGGTATGACGGTGACGGCGGGTGATGTCCTTCGCCATCGCCGGAAGGCGGTATTCGAGAGTCCTCGACGTTCGGTGAACCTCGAGGACTCTCGTCCTGGTCAGCCGCCCCGCGTCCGCCGCCTTCGGCCGGCCGCCGTCATCGGCGTACCCGAATGATTCCCTCAGCGTGGGGTGAAGTCCTGGTTGCTTCCGGCCGCGTTCTTGCACGGCCACTGGTCCAACTGCTGACCCTGATTACTGCCGGCGCCATAGACGTCCAGGCACAGCCCGCTGCCGCTGTTCTGGAACGACCACGAACCATCGGACTGCGCAACCGGCTTCCACATCGTGCTCGCCGCACCACTACGCGCCTGCTGCACGATGTCCGGAGTCCCCTGCGCCGTCGAACCACCCGAAACCCCGACCACCTGACCAGAACTCTGCGCCTGCAACTCCCCATAACCGTTCGACCCCGGCACGAACTGGAACAGCTGATTGCTCTGCCCGTTACACGACCACTGATCGATCGCCGCACCCGCAGCACTCGTGTTGCCGTACACGTCCAGACACAAGCCATCGCTGCCGACCACCAACGGGTGATAACCGCTCGGATACGAACCACCGCTCCCGCCGCCCGACCCATAACCGGCGGCGACGAGGTTGGCCTGCACCGCGTTCTCCGTCGCGTCGGACGGATAACCGGAGACCATGGCGCCCTCGTAGAACGTGCCGGCGCTGAGATTGGCTCCACCACCGGGCTTGCAGCAGTCACCGCCGCTGCCCAGAACGATGGCGCCTTGTTTCTTCATGGGGTTGTATCCGCTTGGCAGGCCACCGTCCCACAGTGTGGTGAGGCCGCCGGACTGGGCACTGGCACCCTTGATCGCGAACCGTGTGGTGCCGTTGTTCTTCAGCATCGCCGTGACGTACCGGTCGGTGAAGGCCCGCTGATTCGAGTTCCAGGACTGGCTTCCTCCGGGGTAGAGCCCCCACTCCAGATCCGCCTGAACCCAGGGCCCTGAACCGGAACAGCCGCCGAACCAGCACGAGGTGCTGAAGTTGATGGCGTCCATCGCACCGGCGGCGTCGGCCTTTCTGTCGGTCTCGCTGTTCCCGTAGTCGAAGCAGCAGCCCCCGTTGACGTGCGTGCCGCTGGTCACCATGTACATGCCCTCGGGTGCGGTGCCGGTCGGGACGCCTGTCAGGTGGCCGTCCCTCCAGTAGCTGTTCCCGGGGTTGATATAGAGCGAATAGGCCTTGTCACCGCCGACCGTCAGCGACTCCGTCGTCGCCTTCGCGGGGCTGCTCTGGCTCGATCCGGGCACGACGCTCGACCCCTGGTACCACAGATCGTTGCCGTGCCCGGACTGGTCGTAGACGACGGTGATGACGCAGGTGGTGCCGGCGCAGAAGGAGTCCTGGGCCGCGGCGTCCGCGTGGCCGCCCGTGCTCAGCACGCCGATGTTCCTGGTCGTGTTGTCGGACGAGCGTCGCACCTGGTACAGGTTGCCATCGTAGGAGCCGTACAAGGCGCGCACCGTGCTGTGCGCCGCGATACACGGCGTACCGCCCGAGGCGTAGATGTCACAGGGACCGGTGCCGGCCGCCGACGCCGGCCCCGACCACGCCGACGCGACGCCGATCAGCAGGGCCAGCACCGCCACCACACGCGCGGCCACAGACGCCGGCGATCGCCGGCGGTGCGCCCATCGGCCTGTGAAGAGAACGAATGAAATATGCACTGTTCTGCTCCTTGGGTGGCCGGCGACGGGCATGCGCGCTCGATCTGTTCATCTCCCGCCGATGACATCCAGACAGAGGCCGATGCCCGCCGCCGGCGATCAGAGGTTCCGGGTCAGGCCGGATCCTCAGCGTGGGGTGAAGTCCTGGTTGGAGCCCGCGGCGTTCTTGCACGGCCACTGGTCCAACTGCTGACCCTGATTACTGCCGGCACCGTAGACGTCCAGGCACAGCCCGCTGCCGCTGTTCTGGAACGACCACGAACCATCGGACTGCGCAACCGGCTTCCACATCGTGCTCGCCGCACCACTACGCGCCTGCTGCACGATGTCCGGAGTCCCCTGCGCCGTCGAACCACCCGAAACCCCGACCACCTGACCGGAACTCTGCGCCTGCAACTCCCCATAACCGTTCGACCCCGGCACGAACTGGAACAGCTGATTGCCCTGCCCATTGCAGGACCACTGATCGATCGCCGCACCCGCAGCACTCGTGTTGCCGTACACGTCCAAGCACAAGCCGTTGTTACCGACCACCAACGGGTGATAACCGCTCGGATACGAACCACCGCTCCCGCCACCGGACCCGTACCCGGCGGCCGTGATACTCGCCTGCACCGCGTTCTCCGTCGCGTCGGACGGGTAACCGGACGTCACGGCGCCCTCGAAGAACTCACCTTGACCGCTGACGCTGTTGTCACCACCGGTGCCCAGCAGGATCGAGCTGTCGGTGCGCATCGGCGAGTACCCGTTGGGCAGCGGGCCCGAGTACGGGGTTGTCAGACCACCACTGGTCGCGTTGCCGTATTTCAGCGTGAAGTTACTCGTGCCGTTGTTCTTCTCCCATGCGCTGACGAAGGGGAAGTGCACCCCGCTGTTGTTCGGGTCGTGGTTGGAGCCGGTTCCGGTGTGGTACATGCCGTTCTCCAGGTCGGCCTCCACCCACGGGCCGCTCCCGGTGCATCCGCCGAACCAGCACGCGGTCCCCCAGTAGATCGCGTTCATGGTGGCGTTGCCGGTGTCGGTGTGGGAGTTCTCGCCGCTGCCGTAGTCGAAGCAGCACCACTGGTTCACGTAGTTCGACGAGGTCACCATGTAGATGCCCTCCGGCTGCGAACCGGTGGGCGCACCCTTGGCGTGGTCGATGCGGTAGCCGGTCCCGGGCGTGGACTTGATCCCGTACGCCGGGTGGCCGGCCACCGTGATCGGGAGCGCCATGGCGTCCGCTCCGATGTCCGCGCCATTGGGGCCGGGGCCCTTCCAGTAGCCGCCCGAGGAGATCGGCAGGTCGTTGTGGTTGGCGGTCTGGTCGTAGATCTTCGTGATCGTGCAGGACGTGCCCGCGCAGAACGACACCTGCGGGGCCGCGTCCACGGACCCGCCCGCGGACAGCAGGCCGATGTCGAGGTACTTCTGGTCGGACTTGCGCTGCACCTGGTACAGCGGGCCGCTGTAGGAGGCGAACAGCGCGCGCGTCGTGCTGTGCGCGGCGATGCAGGGCGTCCCCCCGGCCGCGTAGATGTCGCACGGAAGCGACGCCGCGGAGGCCGTGTTCACGGCGGCCTGAGTGCCGAGGGCGAGCACGGCCGCCGCCACGGCCAGCAGGCAGGCGGCGAGGAGCCGCCACACCCGGGGTCGGCCCTTGGGAGCTGGAAACATGACGAACCTCCGTCATCCTGCGGCTGCGACGATCCCGTCCGCCGCCGATGGTGGTCGAACCGATTCGATCGGCGCTGGGATGGTATGACCGGGTTTCGGGGGAGGTCAACGCCCGACCGCAGGTCGCCGGCGACCGCGGCACGCGGGCCGAGTTCGGCCTGGTCGGGAAGCCGTTCACGGCGCTCGGCGCCGGTCGGCCTTTCACGGGTTTTCACCGGCCCGGCCCGTAGACGGGATCGCTCCGGCGGCGCGTGGGCGGGCGAGAGCCGACCGGCGTGACGCACGGCCGTTCGAGGCGCATGGCCGTTCGAGGCGCACGGCCGACCGCCACGCACCGCCGACCGCCACGCACCGCCGACCGTGACGCACGGCCGACCGCGACGCACCGCCGGCCAAGACGCACGGTCACCTGCGACGCGCGGCCGGCCGAGACACATGGCCAACTGCGACGCAGCGCCGCCGACGTTGCTCGCCGACAAGCGGGATGCCTACAATTCGTCGAATGTAAGCGGAACGATTCGACCGGTCATCCGCACACCGTCGAACCATCCGGCCGGTTGGCACGACCCGCGCCGGCCGTGTCGGCGCGCGAAGGAGCTCGATGAACATCGGGGAGATCGCCCGCCGCTCCGGAGTGTCGCGCAGCACCGTGTCGTACGCGCTCAGCGGCAAGCGTGCCGTGTCCGAGGCGACCCGGCAGCGCATCCAGGCGGTCATCGACGAGTTGGGCTATCAGCCGAACGCCGCCGCGCGGGCGCTGAAGGAGGGGCGTACCCGGACGCTCGGGCTGGTCGTTCCGCCGACACGGCGGCGGCTGACGTTGATGCAGCTGGACTTCGTCGCCGGGGTCATGGAGGCCGCCGACCGCGCCGACCTCGACCTGCTGCTCTCCCCCTCCGGCGACGACCACGACCGTTCGTTCGAACGGATCGTCGGCGGGCGCCGGGTGGACGGCGTGATCCTCATGGAGATCCGCCTGGACGATCCCCGAGTCAGACGGCTGCAGGATGTACGGCTGCCGTTCGTGACCATCGGCCGCACCGCCCGGCCGGAGGGAATGTCCTGGATCGACCTGGACTACGCGACGCTCATCGACCGGTGCGTGAACCATCTGGCCGACCTCGGGCACCGTCACATCGCGCTGATCAACCGCTCGGCCGAGCTCGTCGCATCCGGCTACGGCCCTGCGCACCGGGCCCGCGAGGGCTTCGCCGGTGCCGTCGCGCGCCGCGGCGTCGAAGGGGCGGAGTCCTGCTGCGCCGACGACGCGCCGGCCGGCGAGGCATGCGTCCAGGAGATCCTTCGCGCCCGTCCCGAGGTCACCGCGATCACGACGATCAACGAGGCGGCCCTGCCCGGCGTCCAGCGGGCGCTCGAGAACGCCGGGCGGGACATCCCGGCCGGGTTCTCCGTCGCCGGCGTCGCCGCGCGGTACTGGGCCGAGCAGTTCCATCCTCAGCTCACCGCCGCCGACGTGCCCGCGGCGGACATGGGTGCGGCCGCCGTCGACTTCCTCGTCGAGCGCATCGCCGAGCCGGACGCACCGCCCAGGCAGCACCTGTTCGTTCCGCCGATCTCACTGCGGAACAGCACCGGACCGGCGCCCGCGCCACGCTGAGCGCCCGGTGCTCCCCGCCCCGATCCCGCGGCGTACGGGGAGAGCGGCCGTCGCGGCACGGGCGATCTGCGTCGTGAACGAACCGGTTCGAAAGGCGCTGTGAAAGGCGTTGACCGGCTTGATCACCGGTCGTACCATCCGCTCGAACCGGGCGGTAAGCGAATCGATTCGCCAGGCCGACGTCCGACGGCCACCGGCGATGCCGTCCCCGTTGCGAGAGGCATCGCGTCATGTCTTCCTCACTCCCGTCCGGCCGCCGCCGCCCCGCGGCCGCGGCCAGAGCCGCCGCCGTCGGACTGACCGCGGCATTCGCCCTGATCTCTCCGGTGGCCCCCGCATCGGCGGCCACCTCGACGATCTACGCCTCGCCGTCGGGCGGCGGAAGCGCCTGTACCGCCGCGCAGCCGTGTTCCCTGGCAGGCGCGCAGGCGGCGGTGCGTTCGCTGACCGGATCGATGTCCGGTGACGTCATCGTCCAGCTGGCCGACGGCGTCTACCGGCAGACCGCTCCGCTGAGGTTCACCTCCGCCGACTCCGGCACGAACGGTCACAACGTCATCTGGCAGGCGGCCCCCGGGGCGCACCCGGTGATCACCGGGGCCAAGGCGGTCACCGGATGGAGCGTCGCCGACTCGTCCAAGAACATCTGGAAGGCCTCCGTCGGCACCGGGATCGACACCCGGCAGCTCTACGTCGACGGGGTCGAGGCCACACGGGCCCGCACCCAGGTGAACCGCTCCGACTTCACCGCCACCGGCAGCGGCCTGCGGTTCAGCAACAGCGCCCTCGGCTACCTGAACAACCTGGCGAACCAGAACCGCGTCGAGGTGGAGGTCGTCAACTCCTTCACCGACCGGTACGCACCGGTGCAGAGCATCAGCGGGAACTTCCTCACGATGCAGCAGCCCGCCTGGAACAACAACTCCTTCGGCTACGACACCTTCGCCAGCCCGTTCCGCGCGGGGCCGATGTACCTGGAGAACGCCTACGAGTTCCTCGACTCCCCCGGCGAGTGGTACCTCGACACCGGCACCGGCACGCTCTACTACATCCCCCGGTCCGGGCAGAGCATGAGCAGCGCCGACGTCGAACTGCCCGTGGTCCAGTCCCTGGTGGACGTCGGCGGCACCTACGACGCCCCGGCCCACAACATCTCCTTCTCCGGCATCTCCTTCACCGGGACGAGCTGGCTCGGCCCCAGCAGCAACCAGGGGTACGCGGACCAGCAGACGGGCGCGTACATCTCCGGTAACCAGTCCTGGCCGTCGTTCGGGTCCTGCAACTCCGGCTGCACCCAGTTCGAGGCCGTCCGGCCGCACTGGAGCCAGATGCCCGCCGCCGTCCAGGTCTCGGCCGCCAACAACATCACGTTCACCGGCGACCAGTTCGTCAATCTCGGCCAGACCGCGGTGGGCATCGGCAACGACGCGAACGCCCACGCCAGCGGCGTCGGCCTGGGCGCCGCCTCCATCACCGTCACCAAGTCGACGTTCACCGGTGACGCGGCCGGCGCCATCGTGGCCGGCGGCGTGCAGGCCGACGCGCACCACCCCAGCGACTCACGGATGACGAACCGCGACATCACGATCAGCTACAACACGGTGCACGACATCGGCCTGGACTACCGCGGCATCAGCTCGTTCCTGCCGACCTATGTCACCAACGCCACGATCTCCCACAACGAGGTCTACAACATGCCCTACTCCGGCATCACGGTCGGGTACGGCTGGGGCGCGAACGACGCCGGGGGCAGCAACGACTACGCGAACCGCGGCCTGTACAACTACCAGCCGCGCTACAGCACGGCCACGACCGCGTCGAACTACCAGATCACCGACAACTACGTGCACGACGTCATGCAGCAGATGAACGACGGCGGATGCATCTACACATTGTCGGCGAACCCGAACGGGCGAATCAGCGGCAACTACTGCCTGCGGACCAACGGCTACTTCGGCCTGTACTTCGACGAGGGCTCGCGCTACTTCACCGCGACGAACAATGTGTTCTCCGGCATCGGCGGCACCTGGGCCACGATGAACGCCAACGCCAACAACAACACCGGCACGCTCACCCTGACCAACAACTGGTACAGCAACGGCGGCACCAACATCGTGAACGGCGACCGCGGCAACACGGTCAGCGGGAACGTCCAGGTGAGCAACGGCAGCTGGCCCTCCGGCGCGCAAACCGTGATCGCGAACGCGGGCACCCAGTCCGGCGGGGGGACCTCCGGCTCCACGGGGGTGCTGCGCGGGGCGGCCTCCAACCGCTGCCTGGACGTGCCGAACGGCACCCAGACCGACGGCACGTACCTGCAGATCTGGGACTGCAACGGCGGCGCCGGCCAGCAGTGGACCCTGACCTCGGGCGGTCAGCTGACCGTGTACGGCGGCGCCAAGTGCCTGGACGTGCCGAATCACGCCACGGCCGCCGGCACCCGCGTGGAGATCTGGACCTGCAACGGCGGGACCAACCAGCAGTGGCGGCTGAACTCCGACGGCACCGTGGTCGGCACCGAGTCGGGGCTGTGCCTCGACGTCACCGGCAACGGCACCGCCAACGGTACGGCCGTGGAGATCTGGACCTGCAACGGCGGCAGCAACCAGAAATGGACGCGCAGCTGACCGGCAGAATCCCCCACCCATCTCCCTGAAAGGGGCGAACCCTCATGTCAGGAACCAGCCGGTTGCTCCGGCGGCTGAGGTTCTCGGTGATCGTGGTGGTCGGCCTCGTCCTGGCGGCGAGCGGCATCGTGAACGCCGCAACGACGCCGGCCCGGGCGGCCACCTCGATCACGATCAACGGCACGTCGGGCGGCCGGACGTTCGACGGGGTCGGCGCGGTCAGCGGCGGAGGCGGCAACAGCCGCCTGCTGATCGACTATCCCGAGCCGCAGCGCGGCCAGATCCTCGACTACCTGTTCAAGCCCGGCTACGGCGCCTCCCTGCAGATCCTCAAGGCCGAGATCGGCGGTGACACCAACTCGACCAGCGGCGCCGAACCCAGCCACTCCCACTTCCGCGGCGACCTGAACTGCGACCGCGGCTACGAGTGGTGGATCATGGAGCAGGCCAAGGCGCGCAATCCCAACATCAAGCTGGTCGGCCTGGCCTGGGGCGCGCCGGGATGGATCGGCAACGGCACGTTCCTGTCCACCGACATGATCAACTACCTGGTGTCGTGGCTGGGCTGCGCCAAGCAGCACAACCTGTCGATCGACTACCTCACGGCCGCCCAGAACGAGAAGCTCTGGGACGTCAACTGGACGATCAACCTGCGCAACGCGCTGAACTCGGCCGGCTACTCGGGCGTCAAGCTCATCGTCGGCGACCAGTACCCGGGGGCCTGGGTCGGAGCCGACCAGGTCGCGAGCAACTCCACCTTCCGCAACGACGTCGACGTGCTGAGCGGACACTATCCGTGCGGGTACCTGAGCGCGCAGACCTCGTGTTCGGTGCCGTCGAACTTCATCAACTCCGGCAAGACGCTGTGGTCGAGCGAGAACGGCTCGCAGGACTACAACGGAGGCGCCGCGCCGCTGGCCCGCGGTGTCAACCGGTCCTACATCGACGGGAAGATGACCGCCTACCTGAACTGGGACCTGATCGCCTCGGTCACGCCGAACATCCCGTGGCCGACCGTGGGCCTGATCCTGGCGAACCAGCCATGGTCGGGCTGGTACTCGGTCGGCAAGGACACGTGGGCGCTGGCGCACACCACCCAGTTCACCGCTCCCGGGTGGAAGTACCTCGACTCCTCCAGCGGCTACATCGGCGGCAACCGGAACAACGGCAGTTACGTGTCGCTGAAGTCGACGAACAACAGCGACTACAGCACGATCATCGAGACGATGGACGCCACCGCCGCCCAGACGCTCAACCTCAGCGTCACCGGCGGGCTGTCCACCGGCCAGGTGCACGTGTGGGCGACCAACCTCAACTCCGGCAACCCGGCCGACTACTTCGTGCACACCACCGACATCACCCCGTCCGGTGGGAACTTCTCCCTGACCGTCCAGCCCGGCTACCTCTACACCGTCACGACCACGACGGGCCAGGGCAAGGGCACCGCCGCCGGCCCGTCCCAAGGCTCGCTGAACCTGCCGTACGGTGACGACTTCGACTCCTACGCCGCCGGCCACGAGGCGAAGTACCTCATGGACATGCAGGGCGCTTTCGAGACCAGCGCCTGCGGCGGCGGCCGTTCCGGCATGTGCGTCCGCCAGGCGAGCACGCAGGCCGCGATCGGGTGGAAGCCCATCTCCGACCCGTACGCGCTGCTGGGCAACACCAACTGGAACAACTACACCGTCTCCTCCGACGTGCTGCTGGAGAAGTCCGGGTACGCCGAGGTCATCGGCCGCGCCGGCGCGCAGAGCACCGGCGATCCGAACGGGTTGAACGCCTACTACCTCCGCGTCAGCGACACCGGCGCCTGGTCGATCCTGCGCTCCAACACCAGCGCGCAGTGGACGACGCTGCGCAGCGGCACGACCGCCGGGCTCGGTACGAACCGGTGGCACACCCTCGCCCTCGGGTTCTCCGGCGGCACCATCACCGCCACCGTCGACGGCACCGCCGTCGGCTCGGTGAGCGACTCCACCTACGGAACCGGCCAGATCGGCCTGGGAACGAGCCAGGGCGAGACCGCCCAGTTCGACAACCTCAAGGTGACCCCGGGCTCGGGCGGTGGTACCAGCGGGTCGACCTCCGCGCTGGCCAATGCGGCGTCCGGCCGTTGCCTGGACGTACCGAACGTCTCGCAGACCAACGGCACCCAGGTCGAGCTGTGGGACTGCAACGGCGGGACCAACCAGCAGTGGACGTCGACGTCGTCCGGGCAGCTCCAGGTGTACGGCACCAAGTGCCTGGACGCGGAGGGCGCCGCCACGTCCGCGGGCACCCGCGCGATCATCTGGGACTGCAACGGCGGCGCGAACCAGCAGTGGAACCTGAACACCGACGGCACGATCACCGGTGTGCAGTCCGGCCTGTGCCTGAGCCCGAACGGCTCCGGAACCGCCAACGGCACCCTGATGGTCCTCGGGACCTGTAACGGCGGAAGCGGCCAGAAGTGGACCCGGAACTGAACCCGTGACGTTCACCCGGTGACCGCACCAGAGTGGGCCGGGTCCGGGGTCGCCCCCGGGCCCGGCCCACTCGGCGGCCTGCGGCCGCCCGGTGCCCCGCGTTCAGCTCGTCATCCGAGGGTCCATTGCTGGTTGGCGCCGCCGTTGCAGTTCCACAGCTCGACCAGGGCGCCGTCGGCGCTCGACGCTCCGGTCACGTCCAGGCACAGGCCGGACTGCACACCGGTGATGGTGCCGTTCGCGTTGACCTGCCACTGCTGGTTGGTGCCGCCGTTGCACGGCCAGATCTCGACCTTCGTGCCCGCCGACGTCTGCTTGTCGTAAGCGTCCAGGCACATGGTCGTGCCGCCGCTGGAGACGGTCAGCTCGTTCGAGGCGGTACGCGTCCAGATCTGGTTGCTCCCGCCGCTGCAGCTCCAGATCTGAAGCTGAGTGCCCGCCGTCGTACTGGAGTTGGGAACGTCGAGACACTTGCCCGCGCCCACCGCGTGCAGCTCGCCGCTGCCGGTGCCTCCTCCGCCGCCGGTCGAGGAGCCGCCGAGGGCGGCGACGGTCGAGTTGTAGGCGGGTTTGGGCTGGTAGTTGGAGTCGTACATGGTGGCCGCGCCGTAGCCGGGGAAGGTGCCGGGGATCCAGGAGTGCCCGTCGTCGACCCCCCACTGGGAGACACCGACGCAGCGGGAGACGGCCAGGCAGTCCTTGACCACGGTGCCGTAGTCGGTCGCCTGCTGCGCCAGCGAACTGCTGGACGCGGGCAGCTGGATGCGGTCGTCGAGTTCGGTGACCGCCACGTCCAGGCCGAGAGCGGCGAACCGCTGCATGTTGGCGAGCATCGAGGAGGGGACCTGCCCGACGATGAAGTGGCTTTCGAGCCCGATGCCGTTCAGCGGCACCCCCTGGGACAGCAGCGACTGCGCCAGGTTGTACATGCCGTTGCTCTTGGCGTTCTCGCCCTCGATGTTGTAGTCGTTCAGGTACAGCTTGGCGTTCGGGTCGGCGGCGTGCGCGGTGCGCAGCGCCTCGGCGATGTAGCCGCTGCCCATCGCGTTGGAGAACACGTCCGCGCGGAGGCTGCCGTCCTCGTTGAACGGCTCGTTGACCACGTCCCAGGCGTACACCTTGCCCTTGTAGTGCGTGGCCTCGGTGGTGATGTGCGCGTCCATCGCCGACTTGACCTGGCTGGAGGGCAGGCTGGACACCCAGCCGGGCAGCTGCGCGTGCCAGACCAGGTTGTGCCCGCGCACTCGCATGCCGTGCGACTGGGCGAAGTTGAGGATCTGGTCCCCGGGCCCGAAGTTGTAGGAGCCGTTCGACGGCTCCGTGGTGTCCCACTTCATCTCGTTGCCCGGGGTCACCATGTCGAACTGCGCCGTCGCGACGCTCATCTCGCCGCTGATGCCCAGATCCCCGGCCGTCAGGGCGGTACCGAAGTATCGTCCGTCCGCCTCGGCCAGGCCCTTCAGTGCCGTCGCCGCCCGCGCCGGCACGGCGGCGCCCAGCGCCAGGGCGAGCGCCGCCACCGCGACGGCCGCCACGGTGGCGGCCCGGCCGCCGAGCCGGGCACCCCCTGCTCTGAACGTGCTTTCACTCGTGGTCACATCCGGCCTCCCTTTCATCGTGGGGTGAAATCCTGGTTGGAGCCGGCCGCGTTCTTGCACGGCCACTGGTCCAGCTGCTGACCCTGATTACTGCCGGCGCCATAGACGTCCAGGCACAGCCCGCTGCCGCTGTTCTGGAACGACCACGAACCATCGGACTGCGCAACCGGCTTCCACATCGTGCTCGCCGCACCACTCCGCGCCTGCTGCACGATGTCGGGACTGCCCTGCGCCGTCGAACCACCCGAAACCCCGACCACCTGACCAGAACTCTGCGCCTGCAACTCCCCATAACCGTTCGACCCCGGCACGAACTGGAACAGCTGATTACCCTGCCCATTGCAGGACCACTGATCGATCGCCGCACCCGACGCGGAACTGTTGCCGTACACGTCCAGACACAACCCGTCGCTGCCGACCACGAGCTGGTGATAACCGGTCGGGAGGCTCCCGCCGCTCCCGCCGCCGGACGCCGGCGTCAGGTAGATGCCGAACGCGTCGTGGGAGGCCTGGAACGTGACGGGCACCGTGACAGAGCCACCGCCGGTGCTCAGGTCCTGGTCGAGGACCACCTGCCGCGCGGTCAGCGGGGACTGGTCCGGGATGCGGTACACGGTGACGTGGACGCTGCCGTTGTTCGCCAGCCAGGGCACCGATGACAGTCCGTTGAAGGTCACCGAGGCGCTGCCGGTGTATCCGTTCGAGTCCCCGAGGATGGCGACGGCCCGCTTGCGCGCGCTGTCCTCGGCGGCGGAGATCGCCGTGCTGCCGACCTGCCCGGAGGTGGAGACCAGACTGCCGGTGAGGTCGGCGTAGGTACGGAACGTCCACCAGTTTCCGGTGGCGGCGAAGCTGCTGCCGTTCACGGCGACGATCCCGGTCAGGTTGGGGATCAGGCAGCAGACCCAGTTGCCCCGCATCGCGTTGGTGTAGCCGGACTGGGCGAAGCGGGCGAGGTACCAGGCCGTCACTCCGGCGGTCTGCCGGTCCGCCGGCTGATACTCGTTCGCCGACAGCGGGCGGCGTGCGATGCCGGCGGAGTCCAGGGCACTGCCCAGGGCCTGCGACACGGCCACCGGGTCGTCGACGTCGCCCTCGTCATGGTTGGTGATCTCGTCGGGCACCGTCCCCGCGGTCTTCACATGCGCCAGCCACGTCTGCCACTCCCCCCGGTTCGCCAGCGGGGTGAACGCGAACGACGGCCCCACGATCTTCGCGTCCGGGGCGATGCGCCGGATCTCCCGGTAGGCGGTGTCCCACATCTGGAAGTACTGGGCACTGTTCACGCCCCGGGTCCAGAAGACGGAGATGTCCGGCTCGTTGTCGATGTCGTAGGCGAACTTCAGCCCGGACGCCTGCAGCGCGCCGATCGTGGCGTCGATGAAGCTCACCCAGTTGGAGCAGTCCCCGTTGTCGCACGGGTAGACCGTGTTGGACGGCTGCCCTCCGTCGAGGCCGTACAGGTCGGTGACGAGTACCTGGAACTCCGGGTTGTACGGGGCGAGGCGCTTGGCCTGCGCGATCACCGTGCTGACGTCCGTCTGCGTACCCGAGCCGTACTTGTAGCCGTCGCCGATCCAGCCTCGCGTCACGTGCCCGCCGGCACGGTAGGCGTTGGGTTGGAGCGGCTGCAGGTACTGGTCCGGCGGCTGTGTGCCGTCCTGGTTGATGCCGTACAGGAAGCCCTGGCCGACGCCGGTCGACGGCCCGGTCGCGGCGGCCAGGTTCACGGTCATCGACTCGGTGGCGGCCCGCGCGGGCGGCGACAGAACCGTCGCCAGCGCCAGCACCGCACCGGCGGCCGCCGTGACCAGGCGGCCGAATCTCGCTTTCGTACTCATCTGACTTCCTCCGGTCTGGGGCGACCCGGATCTGGCCTGATCGGGGGGATGGCGGCCGCCCTTCTCGTACGGTGCGGTCGACGAGCGGCAGTGGCGGACAGCGCGCGACGACAGCAGAACCGGCGCCGTCGAGGGTGTCGAATCGATTCGCTGGGATGGTAGGACCGAGGTGAGGGAGGGTCAACGCCGGGAACGCCCACACCGGACCGGGTTGATCCGATCGTCGGGACGGCCGCTGATCGGCGGTGTCCGCGTGCCTCAGAACGCCGGCGACGGGGCGTACGGCTCCGTGAAAGTTTCACGCCGCGGCCGCGCGGTCGTTCCATGACCTCTCACGTAATCGCCACGATGCGGGCATCGGCGGCAGTCTCGCCCTCGTAGCCGCCGACAGAGCAGGAGATCACGAATGACCGCCATCAAGGCGCCCGCGGCCGCCCCCGTACGGGTGGCCGCCCCCGGCTGGGGGACTCTGCTGGTCCTCCTCACCGGGATCTTCATCACCACCCTCGACTTCTTCATCGTCAACGTGGCGATCCCCGCCACTCAGCAGGACCTGAACGCCACCCCGTCGCAGGTCCAGTTCCTCGTCGCGGGCTTCGGCGTCGCGCTGGCGGCCGGGCTGATCACCGCGGGCCGGCTCGGCGACCTGTACGGCCGGCGGCGGATGTTCGCCATCGGACTGACCGTGTTCACGCTGGCCTCGGCCGCCTGCGGACAGGCTCCGACCGCCGGGTTCCTCGTCGGCGCGCGGGTCGCCCAGGGTCTCGGCGCGGCCCTGCTGATGCCCCAGGTCCTGGCGATCATCAACACCGTCTACACCGGCGAGCATCGGGCCAAGGCGTTCAACGCCTACGGCGTCGCGATGGGCTTCGGCGGCGTGTTCGGGCAGCTCGTCGGCGGCGTCCTGATCAGGGCGGACATCGCCGGGCTCGGCTGGCGCACCATCTTCCTGATCAACGTGCCGGTGGGCGCGGTCGCGCTCGCGCTGGTCCCGCGGCTGGTGCCCGAGTCCCGCGCCGCGGCCGGCGCGCGACTGGACCCGGTCGGCACGGTCCTGGTCTCCCTCGGCCTGGTCGCGATCGTCTTCCCCCTCGTGCAGGGCCGCGAGCAGGGCTGGCCGGCGTGGACGTGGGCCTGCCTGGGAGCCGCAGCCCTCCTGTTGACGGCGTTCGCGCTGTACCAGCGGCGGGCCGTCGCGCCCCTCGTGGCCCCGGCGCTGTTCCGGCACCGCTCGTTCACCGCGGGCGCGGCGGTGAGCCTGCTGCACTCGATGACGATGGGCTCGTTCTTCCTGGTCCTGGCCCTCTACCTGCAGCAGGGTCGCGGGCTGTCCGCGCTGCAGTCCGGGCTGATCTTCCTCCCGCTGGGGCTCGGCTACTTCCTGTCCTCCGCACGCGCCACCGCGGTCGCCGCGAGGCTCGGACGTCAGGTCGTCGCGGTCGGCGCGCTGGGCATGGCGCTCGGGTACACCGTGCTCGCGCTGACCGCCTCCGAACTCGGCGCGCACGGCGCCGTCGGCTGGATCGTCCCCGGCCTGGTGGTCGCGGGCGCCGGGATGGGCCTGGTCATGGCGCCACTGCCCGCGCTGGTGCTGAACGGAGTCGAGCCCGGGCACGCGGCCGCCGCCTCCGGCGTGCTCAGCACCGCCCAGCAGGCCGGCGGCGCGGTCGGCGTGGCCCTCATCGGGGTCGTCTTCTACGGCGCGCTCGGCACTTTCCCGCACGCCTTCGCCGCCGGGCTGGTCCTGCTGATCGTTCTGGACGCGCTGGTCGTGGCCCTGGTCCAGGCCCTCCCCCGCGCACGGTGAGGAAGAGCGCCGGAGGCTCACCGCGGGACGGTCTGCGGCGCGGAGCGGGCCGGGAGATCACCCCACCGGCCCGTGAACTCCCGTATCGAGGCGGCCATGAAGTCGATCATTTCGTCGGACAGCCCGGGATGGACGCCGATCCAGAACGTGCGTTCGGTGATGATGTCGCTGTTGGTGAGCTCTCCGACGACCCGGTAGTCGCGTCCCTGGTAGGCGGGGTGGCGGGTCAGGTTCCCGGCGAAGAGCAGGCGTGTCCCGATCCTGCGCGACTCCAGGAACTCGACCAGCTCACGACGCCCGAACGCCGCGTACGCCGCGACGGTGATCGCGAAACCGAACCAGCTCGGATCGCCGCCCGGCGTCGCCCGCGGCAGCAGCAGGCCGGGCACGCCGTCCAGGCCGTCGCGCAGCCGCCGCCAGTTGCGCCGCCGCGCCTCCCCGAAGGCGGGCAGCTTCCGCAGCTGGCTGATGCCGAGCCCCGCCTGCAGGTCCGTCGCCTTCAGGTTGTAGCCGACGTGCGAGAACGAGTACTTGTGGTCGTACCCGTACGGGAGGTCGGCGAGCTGGTAGCCGAACCGCTTGTGGCACCGGTCGTCCTCGCCCGGCTCGCACCAGCAGTCACGCCCCCAGTCGCGCAGCGACTCGACGATCCGCGCCAGCGTGAGGTCGTCGGTGAGGACGCAGCCGCCCTCCCCCATGGTGATGTGGTGCGCCGGATAGAAACTGACGGTCGCGAGGTCGCCGCGGGTGCCGGTGAGCCGCCCGTTGTAGCGCGAACCGACGGCGTCGCAGTTGTCCTCGATCAGGAACAGCCCGTGCGCGGCGGCCAGCTCGGCGATCTCGTCGACCGCGAACGGGTTGCCGAGGGAATGGGCGATCGCGATCGCCCGCGTACGAGGGCCGATCGCCGCCTCGACCCGGTCGGGCGTCGTGTTGTACGTGCGCAGGTCCACGTCCACGAAGACCGGGATCAGCCCGTTCTGGACGATCGGGTTGACGGTCGTCGGGAAGCCCGCGGCGGCCGTGATCACTTCGTCGCCCGGCCGCAGCCTGCGATCTCCGAGTACGGGTGAGGTCAGCGCCGAGACGGCGAGGAGGTTGGCCGATGACCCCGAATTCGCCAGGTGGGCCTTGCGCCGTCCGAGCGTGCGCGCGAACTCCCGCTCGAATTTCAGTGCCCGGGCGCCCGCGGCGATGCGCAGATCCAGCGCCGCCTCGACGAGCGCGACACGGTCGTCCTCGTCCAGTACCGCTCCGGCGGGAGGCAGTCGTGTCACCCCGGGAATGAATTCCGCCGCCGTCGACGCATCGGCGTGATAAGCACGGACCTGGTCCAACAACATCGACTTAGCCTCGGTCACCGCATGCCTCCATGAGCGCTCACCTCGGGAGTTTCACAGGGCACTCTCCAGGCGCCATCGAGCCTCCCTCGAAAATGCGAGATTTCGCGATGATCGAGCCATTTCCGTGCCGGTCACCACGCACCTGCGTCCCAGGCGGTGTAGATGGTGGGGAACACCGGCCGGAAGCCGAGTTCCGCGCGTATTCGAGTGGTGTCGACGATGCCCGCCCACGGGTCGTCCAGCGGCCGGTCCGCCGCCTCCGTGTCGAGAGGCCGCCCGTGCAGCCGGTGCAGTTCGGCGGCCGTGATCGGCGCGTCGTCGGCGACGTTGAACGCGCGGCCGTCCACGCCCTCCGTGTGCAGAGCCCTGAGCACGGCCTGCCCCGCGTCGGCGTGGTGCACCAGGTGCAGGCGCCGGTGCGCCGGCCACGTCCGGATCCGCGCCATGGAGGTCGTCAGGTGCGGGTCCCCGTAGCCGTACACGAGAGCGAACCGCATGATCCGCAGTTCGAGTCCGTCTCGCCGATACAGCTCGCGCAGCGCGTCCTCGGCCGCCGCCTTGCTGTTCGGGTAGTCCCCCTGCGGTTTCAGGTCGTCGTCCTCGGCCGCGGGACGCCCGCGGCCCGGACCGTAGACGAAGTACGTGCTGGCGAAGACGTAACGAGCCGCTCCCGCGCGCAGCGCGGCACGGGCGAGCGCCACGGCGGCGTCCCGGTTCACCGAGGTCATCTGCTCCGGTCCGGCGTCGCGCCCGGTCGCCGCGGCGAGATGCACCACGGCGTCCATGCCGTCGACCGCTCCGCGCAGCGCGGCGGGATCGCGCAGGTCACCGCTCATCACCTCGGCGCCACGGGCCGCGAGCGGACCGCCTCGTGCCTCGTCGCGTACGAGGGCGCGCACCCGGTCACCGCGGTTCAGCAGCAGGGGCACCACCCGGCTGCCGACCCGGCCGGTGCCGCCGGTCAGCAGGACCCGCATGTCCGCCGACTCGCCGACGACGGAGGACCGGGTACGGTCATCTCTTCGATCTGAGAACGCATGCAGGACTCGATCCGACTCCGACGCTGAACCGGGCATTCATCGTGTGCGCCGGAAATCGCGCGATGGTCGAGTAAAGGTCGAACGGCCGGGGAACCGCCGGTCGAGTTCCGTCCCGTGGCTCGGCAGCCCGCGTCTTCGCCGTGTTCGTCCGACTGTGCACAGGACGCAGTTGAACGCCGCCATCGATACCGCGTCATCGCGACCGATCCGGGTTGAACGCTCGCGGCCTCGGTCGGGTGCGGGGTAGAAATCTCCGGAAGCCTGCCGGCAGCGGTCTTCACCGCGCTTGAGAGACGATTTTTCGTTCCACGTGCCTGCCCGCCCCCTGGAAGGCGTCCGGTGTGCCATGAGGATTTTGTTCGTCGTCACGGGATCCCAACCGACCTATTTCTCAGTCGCCCCGCTGGCGACGGCCGCACGGAACGCGGGGCATCAGGTCATGCTGGCCGCCCACGAGCCGTGGGTGAAGACCGCGGAGTCCATCGGCCTGCCCACCTTCTGTTACGCCACCGAGCCGATCCGGAAGTTCATGGGATTGCCCGACACCCGCGATGACGCCCTGCGGCTTCCCCCGACGCCGCCGGACGAGCAGATGCTCGGTCAGGGCCGGGGATTCGCCCGGATGGGCCGGGCCGGGCTGGAACCGCTCCTGGAGCTGGCCGGGGACTGGGCTCCGGACGTGGTCGTCGGCAGTGCGTTGTGCTTCGGGGCGATGCTGCTCACCGCCCGCCTCAAGCTCCCGTACGTGCGCCACATCGAGAACCAGATCCCGGTGGCCCGCACCGACGTGGGAGCCGCCGAGGAGCTCCGGGCCGACCTGGAGCGTCTCGGGCTGGACGGACTGCCGCAGCCCGATCTGATCCTCGACGCCACGCCGCCGTCGCTCCGGCCCTCGGACGCCCCCGGTCCCGCGCAGCCACTGCGCTGGATCCCGAGCAACCCGCAGCGCCGTCTCGAACGATGGGTGTACAACCGCCCCGAGGGACGCCGCCGCGTTCTGATCACCTCGGGTAGCCGCAGCCTCATGTTCCATGACCAGGGATGGGGCATGCGGCAGCTGGTGGGTGAGCTGACCGGGATGGGGGTCGACGTGCTGATCGCCGCCTCTCCGGGGAACCGGGAGCTGACCGCGCACCAGATCCCGGACCGCATCTCCGTCGCCGAACGTTTCGGCCAGGACATGGGCGACGTCCGCGTCGGCTGGATCCCGATGGACGCGGTCGCCCCCACCTGCGACCTGGCCGTCAATCACGGCGGCGCGACCACCGTTCTGACGCTGCTGGCCGGCGGCGTACCCCAGCTGATCATCCCCGAGGGCAAGCCGGACTATCACCGGGACGCCGTCGCGCAGTCCCTCAGCGACTTCGGCGCGGGCAGGTCGCTGTGGCCGCAGGCGGAGGGGGAGGCGGCCGGCCGGGAACCGGGTGAGGTGATCGCCGCGGCCTGCCGGGACATGCTCGCGGAGCCCGGTTACACCGAACGGGCGCACCTCCTCGCCAAGGAGATCGCGGCCCAGCCGACGCCGGCCGAGGTCGTCCCGATGCTGGAAGCGCTGATCTCCCGGTAGCCGGAGGCCTGTCCGGCCGCGGGGATCCACGACGACCTCATGGAAGCTGGAGCGAAGTTCAATGACGAGTTCCCGGTACACCGATTCCCGGTACACCGATCCGCGGATCGTGCCGCATGAGTCGGCGACCGAGCGTGAATCGCGTGAGCGGCTGACGGAGTTGTTGGCCAAGACCCCGATCCCGGTGGAGTACCTGATCGACCACTTGGCCGTGTACCTGCGCCGGTGTCAGGTGAGCGACCTGCTGAGCATGGACGCGTTGTACCGGCAGGCGCTCCAGGTGCCCGGGGTGATCATGGAGTTCGGGGTGCTGCACGGCCGCCACCTGACGGCGCTCACGGCGCTGCGCGGGTTCTACGAGCCGCAGAACTCCCTGCGCCGGATCATCGGTTTCGACACCTTCACCGGGTTCCCCGACGTCCACGAGGTGGACCAGGTCAGCCCGAGCGCGGTCGCCGGCCGGTTCGGCACGGCGGAGGACTTCCCGGAGCATCTGCGCCAGGTGCTGCGCGCCCACGAACTCGGCGAACCCCTCGGGCACGTCCAGCGCAGCTTCATCGTCGAGGGCGACGTGCGGGAGACGGTTCCCCGGTATCTGGAGGACAACCCGCAGACCGTCATCGCGATGGCCTATTTCGATCTGGACCTGTACGAGCCGACCCGCGACGTGCTGCAGGCCATCGCCCCGTACCTGGCCAAAGGCGCCGTGGTCGCCTTCGACGAGCTGGCCCACCCGAAATGGCCGGGAGAGACCACGGCGCTGCGGGAGGTGCTGGACCTGGGGCAGGCCACCCTGCACCAGATCCCCGGCCGTGAGCCCCCGGTCATCTACCTGCGCTGGAACGACTGATGCGACGGAGCAGACGGTGCTGATCACGGCGATGACGGTCCCGGGCGCGTACCGGATCGAACCCGAACCCATCACGGACACGCGGGGCCGCTTCTTCGAGTCGGTACGCGCCGGCGCCCTGCTGGCCGCCACCGGCCGGCACTTCGAGGTCCGGCAGGTCAACTACTCGGTGTCCAGGCGGAACACCCTGCGGGGCATACACGGCACCACCGTTCCGCCGGGCCAGGCGAAGTTCATCACGTGCGTGCGGGGACGCGCCCTGGACATCGTCGTGGACATCCGCGCGGGCTCACCCACCTTCGGCCACTACGACGTCACCTACCAGAGCCCCGAGACCGGGACGGCGGTGTACCTGCCCGACGGGTTCGGCCACGCCTTCCTGGCCCTCACCGACGACACCTGCATGTGCTACCTGTGCTCCACCGAGTACGTGCCGGGCACCATGATCGAGCTCGACGCGCTCGACCCGGACCTGGCCCTGCCCTGGGACCTGGCCGAACCCCCGATCCGCTCGGTCAAGGACGCCGCCGCTCCCACCCTCGCCCAGGCCGCGGAAGCCGGCCTCCTGCCCACCTACCAGCAGTGCCCGACGCGCCCGCTCTCCCTGCCGGACACGCACGTCGTCGGGGAGTCGTCGTAGGCGGGCGCTGAGCACGCCACGAGTTCGAAGTTCCGGCGAGGAGGCCGACATTGTCGCAAGACGCCCGTATCCCGGTGGACTTCTGGTTCGACCCGGCCTGCCCCTGGGCGTGGCTCACCTCTCGATGGATCCTCGAGGTGGCGAAGCTGCGGCCCGTGGAGCCGCGCTGGCACGTGATGAGCCTGACGATGCTCAATGAGGGCCGCGCCGACCTGTCCGAGCGGCAGCGGAAGGGGCAGGCGATGAGGCTGGAGGCGGTGCGGATCTGCATCGCCGCCGAGCAGAAGTACGGCTCCCAGGTGCTGGGAGGGCTGTACACCGAATTCGGCGTCCGGTTCCATCACGAAGAGGCGCCCAGAGAACGGTCCACCTACGAGGCGGCGCTGGTCGCCGCGGGCCTCGACCCCGCCCTGGCCGGAGCGGCCTGGTCCGACGAGTTCGACGACGCGCTGCGGGCCTCGCACAAGGACGGCGTCGACCGGGTCGGCACCGAGGTGGGCACCCCCATCATCGCGGTGGGGAACGCGGCCTTCTTCGGCCCGGTGGTGTCGCCGACCCCGCACGGCGAGGACGCGGTGAGGCTCTGGGACGGCGTCCTGGCCGTGGCCGGGATCGACGGCTTCTTCGAGCTCAAGCGAAGCCGTACCCGCCCTCCGATCCCCACCTGAGTCTGCCGCGGCGTTCCACCGTCGTCTCACGGGAAGAAGCAAACCTCCATGAAGATCCTGTTCACCGTCGGCGGCAGCCAGGCGATCGTCTTCGCCGTCACCCCCCTCGGCTCGGCGGCGCGGAACGCCGGGCACGAGGTCCTCCTCGCCGCCGACGAGCCGCTCATGGAGGCCGCCGAGTCCGTCGGCCTTCCCGCCGTCTGCATCACTCCCGACCGCATGCGGTACGGGCAGGACGGCATGACCGCCACCGACCGGCTCGACGCCCTCCTGGATCTGGCGGAGGTCTGGACCCCCGATCTGGTCGTCGGCGGCCTGTCCCACGTCCCCAGGGTGTTCGCCGCCCGGATCAAGGTGCCGTACGCGCGTCAGGTCTGGCACGTCGCCTCGATGGCGGACCGCGACCGTACGGCGGAGGAGATGCTTCAGCCGGAGCTGGAGCGCCTGGGGCTGGGCGAGCTGCCGGGACCCGGCATGTTCATCAACCTCTGCCCGCCGTCCCTCCGGCCGCCGGGCTCGCCCGCCGCGCGGTCGATGCGCTGGGTCCCCCGGGTACGTCAGCGTCGTCTCGAGCCCTGGGTGTACACCCGTCCCGACGGCCGCCCCCGCGTGCTGATCACCGCCGGAACCCGCAACCTCGTGCTCGACACCCTCGGCACTCCCCTGCGGAGGCTGGTGGACGAGCTGACCGGGGCGGGGGCCGAGGTGCTGGTCGCGGCGCTCCCCGAGGCCGCCGAGCGGCTCGGCGCGGAGCTCGGTGACGTCCGCGTCGGCTGGATCCCCCTGGACGTGGTCGCTCCCACCTGCGACCTGGCCGTCCACCACGGCGGCGCGACGACCGTCGCGACGATGATGAACGCGGGCGTGCCTCAGATGATCATTCCCGACAAGCGCATGAGCGCGAACGTCGCCGAGTCCCTGTGCGGCTTCGGCTCCGCCCTCATGGTGGACGGGCAACGGCCGGACCCGGGCGAGCTCATCGGCGCGGCCTGCCGGGAGATCCTGTCGGACCCGCGGTACGCCGAGCGGGCGCGGCTCCTCGCCGAGGAGAGCGCCTCACTGCCGACCCCGGCCGAGGTGCTGCGCGAGCTGGAGGTCCTTCCCGCGCCCTGACCGCCTCCCCGTACGGGCCGCGCGGGGTGGAACCGTAGAGGGACGCGGGCCCCGGCCGCACGCCTCCGGTGGGGCGTGACGCCCGCGACGGCCGGGCCGCGTCGCCGGCCGGATCAGAAGCCGGTGAGGGTGATCTTGCCGATGGCCGTGCCGGATTCCAGGATGCGGTGTGCCTCGCGCAGGTTCGCGGCGTTGACCGGGCCGAGGTCGCGCGTGGCGGTGGTGCGGAGGATGCCGGCGTCCACGAGCCGGGCGACCTGGGTGAGGATGTGGTGCTGCACCGCGATGTCGGGGGTCTGGTACAGCGAGCGGGTGAACATGAGCTCCCAGTGGAACGAGATGCTCTTGGACTTCAGCACCCCGATCTCCACGGGCCCGAAGTCGTCGATGGCGAGGAGCCGGCCGAACGGCTTGAGCATGTCGGCGTAGGCGGCGAGGTTCCGGTCGGTGCCGGCGGTGCTGAAGATGTGGTCCACCCCGCCGGGTGCCACCTCGGCCACCTGCTGCGGCAGCGGGCGGTGGTGGTCGACCACGTGCGTCACGCCCATCCGGCGGGCGAACTCCACGGTCTCCGGCCGCGAGGCCGTGCCGACGACCGTCAGGCTGGTGAGGGCGCGCGCGAGCTGCGCGACCATCGCGCCGACGCCGCCGGCCGCCGCCGTCACCAGGAGCGTCCCGGTCCTCTCCAGCGGGCCCTCGCGCAGGCCCAGCCCCTCGAACAGTCCCTCCCACGCGGTGAGCGAGGTCAACGGCAGCGCCGCCGCCTCGGTGAAGGACAGCGTGGCCGGCTTGCGGGCGACGATGCGCTCGTCCACCGTGTGGAAGCGGGAGTTCGTGCCCGGCCGGTCGATCGCGCCGGCGTAGTAGACCTCGTCGCCGACGGCGAACAGCCGCACCTCGTCACCCACCGCGACGACCGTGCCCGCGGCGTCCCAGCCGAGCACCTTGGGCTCGCCGCCCGGGTCGGTGTTCCGGCGGACCTTGTAGTCCACGGGGTTGACCGCGACGGCCTCCACGCGGACCAGCAGGTCGCGCGGGCCGGGCCGGGGCACCGGGAGTTCGACGTCGAGCAGGCTCGCGTCGTCCTCGATCGGCAGGTTCTTGCGGTAGGCGACCGCGGGCATGCTGGTGTCTTGCGTCTCGCTCATCGGTGTTCCCGGCTCTCCTGACGCGGCCGGTGTGCGACACCGGCCGGGCGCTGATCCGTACGAGGTCTCGGCCTCCGGCCGGCCGGCCGCGCGCGTGACCGGTGTCGGCCGGAGGCAGAGCCACAACGTACTCAACGGCGGGTAGTAACCTGCAAGAGCTTCTACTTCCCTTTGGGAAGTACGGGCACTGAGGGATGTCCGAACAGACGGGGACGATCGCGATGACCACGACCTGTACGACGGGCCGGCACGACCGGCACGACGTGTACGCGGCACAGTGCCCCTGCCGCGACGTGCTCGACCTGCTGGCGAGCAAGTGGTCCGCGCTCGCCATCGGGGCGATGGAAGAGGGCCCGCAGCGGTTCGGCGCGCTGCAGCGCCGCCTGGAGGGTGTCAGCCCGAAGGTCCTGACCAACACGCTGCGCCGGCTGGAGGAGATGGGGTTCGTCGACCGGACCATCTACCCCGCGGTCCCGCTGCACGTCGAGTACTCGCTCACACGGCTCGGCCGGAGCGTCGCGGCGCCGCTGGCCGGGCTCCGCGACTGGGTGGAGGGGCACATCGACGAGATCCAGACCGCGCGCCCCGCGTGATCCGGGGCCGTCGGGCCGGCGACCGCGCGACCGTATCCGGCCGGTGACCGTGCCGGGACCGGTCCGGGCGCCCGGTCACACCAGGGGGCGGCCGGTGCGGACGCGGCGGCGCACGTCCCACAGCAGGACGTTGAAGGGGAACCGGCGGAGCGCGACGGGCTGGAGGCGGGTCAGCACCCGGAGGACGGCGATGAGCCGGTCGAACCGGCGCTGGTCCCGTGCGTTCCACGGCAGGCCCATGGGCGCACGGAACTCCGGCGGCAGGAACCCCGTCGTGACGAACCGGTTGAACCCTCCCAGGAGCGCGCTGACCGGCCGGGGCAGAAACCGGAGGTCGGCCAGCGCCAGCAGATGACGGCGTACCGGGTCGTCGATCGAGACGTGCCGCAACTCCTCACGCCAGTACTTCTCGAACGCCTCACGGTCGGCGGGCCAGTCCCGGGGCCGCACCTGCAGGGTGGTGCCCAGAGTCGCCGATGAACGGTAGAGCCGGTCCCGTACGGCGGGCGTCAGCGGGCCGATGAACGCCTCGTAGGTGTCCTCGAGCCCCCGATAGAGACAGGCCGCGACCCAGAGCTGCAGGGCGGGGTCGAAGGCGTTGTAGGACACCGGGCTGGAAGGGCCGGAGCGCACCTGCGCGTGGGCCTTGTTCACGGCCTTGCGGTAGGCGGTCTTGTCGTCCGGGTCGCCGAGGAGTGCGACGGCGAGGTAGCTGAAGGTCGTCCGTGCGCGTTTGATCGGATGGCGGTGCAGTTGCCCGCTCTCCACACGGCTCTCGATCACGCCGTACCCGACGCCGGGCCGGGCCAGCTGCATGATCACATTGGCCCCGCCCGCCAGGAGCGCCGCCCCGACGATCGCCTCGCCATCGAACGGAACGGGTTCGGTGGTGGCCATGGACACTCCTCCGGCGATCCGGCTACGCGATCTGGCAACAGTTGTTTTCAGATCAGACTCCGACTCGGGCGACCTGTCAAGATGGCCGCATGACCGGTTCGGAGATGCGGGTCTACGGCGGGATGACCGGCGCCGATCGCCGGGCCGAGCGCCGGGCGCAGCTGATCGAGGCGGCGCTCGACCTGCTGGGCGGTGCCGAGGAGGACCAGCTCACCGTGCGCCGGGTGTGCCGGCGGGCGGGGCTGACCCCGCGCTACTTCTACGAGAGCTTCGCCGACCGCGACGAACTGGTGGCGGCCGTCCACGAGCACGTCGCGCAGAGCATCGCCGCCACCACCCTGGCCGCGGTCGAGGCCGCCGGGGCGCGACCCGAGGCCAAGATCCGAGCCGGGATCGAGCAGCTCGTCCGCGCGGTGGCCGGAGATCCGCGGCACGGACGGGTGCTGTTCTCCGTGACCCTGACGGATCCCCTGCTCGCGAGGCGGCGCCTCGAGTCCTCCAGGTTCTTCGCGCGGCTCCTCGGCGGACAGGCCCGCCGGTCCTACGGCATCCCCGACGGTCCCCGGCTCGAGCTCATCGCGCAGTTCCTCGTCGGCGGACTCGCGCAGACGCTGACCGCCTGGCTGGCCGGCGCCCTCCCGATGAGCGAGGAGGAGGTCGTCACCGAGTGCGTCGGCATCTTCACCGCCCTCGCCGACCGGGACCCGCGTACGTCCGGCTGATCCTCACGCGACGCCGCCCACGGGGCTCCGGAATCGCGCGCGACAGGCCCCTGGTCCTCGCCTCGGCCGCCGACGGGCTCGCCGGCCCGGGGCGGGCGCCGCGCCCGGCCCGGCTCCGGATGCTCGGCCACCGCCTCCGCGCCCGGCGTATCGGGCCGGTACCGCCTCGTCAGGGCCGCCCGACGAGGCGGCTCCCCGCGACGTCCGTCACTTGCTGGGCTCGGGCGTCTTGCAGGAGATCTTCGGGTTCACTCCCATGTAGTTGAGGGGGCCGGCGACGATCGTGACCAGGACCGTGCCCGCCTGGGAGCAGTTCTTCGGACCGTGGTTGTAGTAGTGGCGTTGCCCGGCGGCGATGGCACCGATGATGAGCCACAAGATGACGACGACCGAGGTGATTCTCATCGTTACTCCAACGACTGCGTCGGCCGGCGACCGGCACCGGTGGAACGACGGGGGCTGACCACGTGCCGACGGATGGGGGGCATGGACGCCGGGCTTGTACCCGAATCTCGGTCGAATAGCCCAGTCGGTCACCGGGGCTGGGTGAAGCGGACTTCATGATCGAGAGGGCGGGGTGGTCGCGACCGGCGGCCGGCGCACTCGCGCCGGCGAAGGAGTCGAAGCGGCGGCGATCGCGGGCGGACCGCATGCCAGGCGGATTCGCCCGCGCCTGGCGTGCGAATGACCTGTTCACCGCCCTCTTTCACCGCGCGATCGGCACACTGTTCACGTACTCGAGAGGGTCGGTTCACTCGTCGATCACCGGCGACGGCGATCGTGCTCCCGGTATCGAATGACAAGGAGTGCTGATGGCCGAGTCCCCGAACGAGTCGTCCAACGAGGTCGCCCGGCGGCAGGTTCTACGCGGGCTGGGCGGACTGGCCGTCGCCGCGCCCGTCCTGGGCCGGGCCGGCAGCGCCGCCGCGCTGGTGACCACGGCGGATGAGGCCGGAGCACCCGCGCCGGAACAACTGCACCTGCAGTTCGGCGCGGACGCCGCCCATGAGATGGCGGTGTCCTGGGCCGCGCCCCAGCGGGTCCGCCGCCCGGTGGTCCGGCTCGGCAGGCCGGCCCACGGGCTCGGGTTGGAGATCCCGGCCGAGGAGCGGGTCTACACGGAGGCCCTCACCGGAGAGACCGTCTTCACCTACCACGCCGTCCTGCCCCGGCTCGCCGCCGACACCCGGTACGAGTACGAGGTGGCGCACCGCGGCGCGGCGCCGCTGAGCGGGTCGTTCCGCACGGCGCCGCACGGCCGGTCCAAGGGCTTCCGGTTCACGAGCTTCGGTGATCAGGCGATCCCTGCCAAGGTCGGCAAGGGGCTCGGCCCGGCGACGGCGAACGCCGGTTACATCGTCGACGCCGTGGAGCGCCTCGACCCGCTCTTCCACCTGCTCAACGGCGACCTGTGCTACGCGAACCTCAGCGACGCGCCCGTGCAGACGTGGCAGTCCTTCTTCAACAACAACCAGCGCTCGGCGCGCAACCGTCCGTGGATGCCCTGCCAGGGCAACCACGAGAACGAGGTCGGCAACGGCCCGGAGGGCTACCTGTCGTACCAGACCCGGTTCACCCTGCCGGGCAACGGGTCGCGGGAGTTCGCCGGCAACTGGTACGCCTTCACGGTCGGCCCGATCCGGGTGATCTCCATCAACAACGACGACGTGTGCCTGCAGGACGGCGCGTTCAGCGCGTACCGGCGCGACAACGTTCCCGGCTACAAGGCGAAGGGGTACGACCCCTACATCCGCGGCTACAGCCACGGCGCGCAGAAGGCCTGGCTGGAGCGGACGCTCCGCGCGGCGAGGGAGGACCCCGGCATCGACTGGATCATCGTCTGCATGCACCAGGTGGCGATGTCCTCCGCGCACTTCAACGGCGCCGACCTGGGCATCCGCCAGGAGTTCCTGCCCCTCTTCGACAAGTACGGCGTGGACCTCGTCGTGGCGGGGCACGAGCACCACTTCGAGCGCACGTTCCCGGTCAAGGGGGTGCTGCCGGGCAGTTCGCTGCTCACGCCGGCGCCGCAGGAGACCAACGCCTCGGTCATCGACACCACCAAGGGCGCCGTCCACATGATCATCGGTGGCGGCGGGCACTCCTCCGCGACGCCGTGGTCGGCGTTCGACTCGCCGCACGACGGCGTCGTGATCTACGACGTCGGCCCCGGCGACCCGACCACCCAGCGCGCGTCCAAGACGACGACGGAGCCGGCTCCCTGGTCCGCGTACCGGGACCTGCAGCGGCCGTACGGCTTCGCCGCGTTCGACTTTGAACCGCACGCCCCGGGTGGCAAGACCGAGATCACCGTCACGCACTACGGCGCCGACCTCGGCTCCGCCGACTACCAGGAGCTGGACCGGTTCGTGCTCCGCAAGCCCCGCAGCGGGCACCGGGCGTGAGCGAGTGGGCCCACGGCGGTCGTGACCGCCGTGGGCCCACTCGTCACCGGCGAACCCCGCCGGGCCGCGCCGGCCGAGCCCGCACGATGACCCGGTCCAGCGCCACCCGGCCGGCCGGAGGCGGCTTCTCCCGGCTCGGCCGGCGGGAGAAGCCGGCCGAGTGGGAGGATGGCCGTTATGGACGATCAGGAGGGTGACACGACCGCGGCGGGCACCGCCGCGTGGCACGGGCGGCTAGAACACATCCGCGGGAACGGCCTGTCCCCGGACACCGCGCAGACATCGGGCATGCGGCGGTTCGAGGCGGTCTCCGGCCGGACCGTCGGGTCCCGGCGACTCTGGATGGGCCGCACGCACGTCGCCCCGGCGAGCAACTCCGGCGACCACCATCACGGCGAGGCCGAGACCGCGATCTACGTCGTGTCCGGGCATCCGGTGTTCGTCTTCGCCGAAGGCGAGGACGAGGTGCGCCTGGAGACCGCGCCCGGCGACTACGTCTTCGTCCCGCCGTACGTGCCGCACCGCGAGGAGAACCCCTCACCCGACGAGGAGGCGGTCGTGGTCATCGCGCGCAGCACCCAGGAGGGCATCGTCGTGAACCTGCCCGGCCTCTGGGCCCCGGTCGACCGGCCCGAGGACGCCGAGACGCCGTGACACGCTCATCGGAGCGTCACGATCGGGAACATCTCTGCTACAGATGGTAGTCGCGTACGGATCATTCGTCGTCCGGCCGCACCACCGGAAGAGCCGCACCACCGGAAGACCGGTCTCTCACCGGTGGGTCCACGCTGTGCGAGGAGCAGGAGAGATGACCGTACATCCCGTGATCTCAGTCGCCGTGACGGGCGTTCTGGCCCTGGTCACCCCGGCGGCCGCCGCGACGAGCGCGACCCGGACGGACGCCGCCGCCTTCGTGGTCGGCCAGGCGCAGTTCGAGGCGATGTTCCCAAGTCGCAACGCCTTCTACGGTTACCAGGGCCTCACCGACGCGTTGCGCGCCTACCCGGGTTTCGCGAGGACGGGCGGCGACGCCACGCGAAGGCGCGAGGCCGCGGCCTTCCTCGCCAACGTCGGCCACGAGACCGGCGGCCTGCGATACGTCGTCGAGCAGAACACCGCGAACTACGGCCACTACTGCGACCGAACGCGGCCCTACGGCTGCCCGGCGGGCGCGAGCGCCTACTACGGGCGCGGTCCGCTGCAGTTGAGCTGGAACTTCAATTACAAGGCCGCCGGCGACGCCCTGCACCTCGACCTGCTGCACGACCCCTACCGCGTCGAGAGGGACGCCGCCGTCGCGTGGCGGACCGGCCTGTGGTTCTGGAACACCCAGAGGGGTGCCGGCACCATGACCCCGCATGAGGCCATGGTGAACGACAGGGGCTTCGGGGCGACGATCCGCGCCGTCAACGGCGACCTGGAGTGCGACGGGAAGAATCCGGACCAGCGGCAGAACCGCATCGACCTCTACAAGAGGTTCGCCGGCATCCTCGGCGTCAGCGCCGGCCGGAACCTGTCCTGCTGACCTCCGCCGCGGTCCGGTCCGCGCCTCGGCGCCCCCGGCGACGGAACCCGCCCGCCGCCAGGGAACGCCGCGCACGCGTCGTCGGCGGGCGCGGCCGGTCCTACGAACCGAGCTCGGGGAGGTTCTGGGCCAGCGGCACGAACTCGGCGGCCGACAGCAACCCGTCGCGGTTGGTGTCGTACTGGGCGAACAACGCCCTGATGATCCCCGACAGGTCGTCCACCTCGGCCGCCGGGAACATCCCCGCGATCGCCGCGGTCACCTCGTCCACGGTGAGCCGCCCATCCCCATCGGTGTCGTAGCGAGCGAACACCGCCTCGTACTGATCGGACATGATTCCCTTCCACCAGAGCGACCGTGATCCCTGATCGTAACGATCCCCGGGAGTGCGACCGTCCTCAGGCGGAAAAGCCGTCTTTCACGTTCGCCGGTCGTCGGCCGTGGCCGGAATCAGCCAGGCCGGCCACCGGACTCCCCTGAACCCCCAGGTCGCCCGGCGGATGGCGGCCGACCCGCATCACGGAAGGCAGCGGCTGGGGAGAATGCGCCGCCCCAAGGTCTTCTGCCGCGCGAAGCGCGGAGTTATGTTGCAGGGCGCAACATATTCGCCGGTACGCCGCTGACCCCCTGCGGGCCCCTGTCGACGGAGAACCTGATGATGACGCTTCGACTGCCCGCGATCCTCGCCGTGGCGGGTGCCGTGCTCCTGGCCTCCGGCACCACGGCGGGCGCCTCCCCGCCCCGCCCGGCGTCCCCGTCGATCACCGTGACCGAGTCCGCGCTGGAGGGCGTCCACGGCACCTCCTCCGACGCGACCGTGCGCAACGTCCTCACCGTCACGGCCTCCGGCACCCGGCTGCGCGTGCGGTTGAGCAACCCCTTCGGCGACGGCCCGGTGAACGTCCGTTCGGTGTGGGTCGGCCTGCAGCCGTCCCCCGACTCCCCGGCGCTCAGGCCGGGCTCGGACCGTCACGCCACGTTCCACGGGGCGCGGACCGTCAGCATCGCGCCGGGCGCCGGCGCCTGGACCGACCCTCTCCCCATCCGCGTACGGCCGGGCGACCACGTCTCGGTGAGCGTCTACGCCCCCGGCGCCCCCGTCGACGACCACACCTTCCCGCCGCCGCAGGCCGACACTCCCGGCTCGTTCCTGTCGACGACCGCGGGGGACGCGGGATCGGACGTGACCGGGACGGCCTTCGGCGAGTTCCGGCCCGGAACGCTGTGGTGGGCCGACGCGGTCAGCGCCGTGTCGCCGGCGCACGGCACGATCGTCACCCTGGGCGACTCCATCACCGACGGCTACAACGCGGAAGGCGGCGGCCCGCGCTGGACCGACGTGCTCGCCGAGCGGATCAACGCGTTGCCGCCCGGACGGCGGCTCGCCGTCGCCAACGCCGGAATCAGCGGCAACACGGTCAGCGTCCAGCCGAACCCCTACGACCCGACGGGCCAGTGCTGCGGACCGCCCGCACCGGAGCGCCTGGAGCGCGACGTCCTGTCGCTGCCCGGCGTCCGCTACGTCCTGCTGCTCGAGGGCACCAACGACATCGGCGGCGGAACGTACGCGCCGTCCGCCCCGGCCCGGCAGGTCATCGACGCGATGCGGGGCATCGCCGCCCGCGTGCACCGCGCCGGTCACCGCATCGTCGGCGCCACCGTCCTGCCGATGTGCAACACCGCCGGCAGTGCCCAGGAGCAGACCCGGCTCGCCGTGAACGCCTGGATCCGCACGTCCGGGACGTTCGACGCCGTCCTCGACTTCGACGCCGTCCTCCGCGATCCGGACGACCCCACCGTGATCTACGAACCCTGGCGTCACGACTGCTACCACCCGAACGCCGCCGGTGACCTGCGGCTCGGCCGGTCGATCGACCTGTCCGCGTTCGGCCTGCCCGGCCACTGACGCCGTCGGCGGCCGCCCCGTGGTGTCAGCCGCCGAGGTCGGCGCCCGTGTCGAGCCGGGCGAGCACCTCGTCGGACACCTGCCGGAGCGTGGCGAGCTGGTCGCGGGTGAGCCCCTCGAAGAACAGGCGCCGTACGGTCTCGACGTGCCCCGGGGCGGCGGCGACGATGGCGCGACGGCCCTCGTCGGTCAGCGCGATGAGGGCGCCGCGGCCGTCCTCGTCGCACTCCTCGCGCGCGACCAGGCCGCGGCGCTGCATCCGGGTGAGGTGATGGGACAGGCGGCTCTGCTCCCACTGCAGGTCCCGCTGCAGCTCGAACGGCCGCAGCCGCCCGTCCGGGGCGTCGGTGAGTTGAACGAGCACCTCGTAGTCGGCCAGTGAGAGACCGGAGTCGGCCTGCAGCTGCCGGTTGAGCCGGGCGGTCAGTCGCCCGTGCATGCGGATGAACGCACGCCAGGCGCGCTGCTCTTGGTCGTCGAGCCACCGGGTGCCGCTCATGAGCCCCACTTCAGATCGTGGATGACACGTCTCGTACCGATGGAAATATATGACGTGTCATGTGGGTTGGGCGGCCTAGATGATGCATCATCTACCTCGACGACCGGAATGAGAGGCCACCTCATGCGCACCCCGATGAGCCCGCAGATCGACGTCCGCCGCGCGGACGACCGCTTCAAGACCGAGATCGGCTGGCTCGATTCAAAGCACTCGTTCTCCTTCGGGCATCACCACGACCCCCGCAACACCCACCACGGGCTGCTGCTCGTCAACAACGACGACGTGGTCACTCCCGGCATGGGCTTCGAGACCCACCCGCACCGTGACATGGAGATCGTGACCTGGGTCCTCCGCGGTTCGCTGGTCCACCAGGACTCCACCGGCCACAACGGGGTGATCTACCCCGGTCTCGCCCAGCGGATGAGCGCCGGCACCGGCATTCTGCACTCCGAGAAGAACGACTCCTGGCATCTGCAGGGCGAGCGGCACGATGAGCCGGTGCATTTCGTCCAGATGTGGGTGGTGCCCGATGAGGCCGGCATCACCCCCGGCTACGAGCAGCTCGAGATCGACGAGAAACTGCTGTCCTCGGGCACGCTCGTCCCCGTCGCCTCCGGGATGGAGCGGCACGACGGGGAGGCCGCGATCCGGATCAAGAACCGGTACGCCGCGTTGTACGCCGCCCGTCTAGCGCCCGGTCAGACCGCCGAGCTCCCCGACGCGCCGTTCCTGCACCTGTTCGTCGCACGCGGCGCCGTGAACCTGGAGGACGCCGGCCCGCTCGGCACCGGTGACGCCGTGCGCTTCACCGCCGTCGGCGGGCAGCGGGTCACCGCGACGGAGCCGGCGGAGATCCTGGTGTGGGAGATGCACGCCACGATCGCCGCCTGACCGGCCGCGCAGGATCCACGGGCGGGGCGTCCATCACCCCGCCCGCGGGCAGGGAACCACCACCACCCCGATTCGGAGGAGACCATGACCGACACCCCGACCGATCTCGGCGCGATCGAGGCCGAGCGGCAGCGCATCCGTGACGCCCACCTCCGCCCGGCCGCCGAGCGTCCTTCGTCCACGGCGCGCGGCCTGCATCACACCGCCCTGATCAGCAGCGACGTCGAGCGCACCATCCGCTTCTACCAGGATGTGCTGGGCTTCCCGCTCACCGAGCTGATCGAGAACCGGGACTACCCCGGCTCCTCGCACTTCTTCTTCGACATCGGCAACGGCAACCTGCTCGCCTTCTTCGACTTCCCCGGCCTCGACCTCGGCCCGTACGCCGAGGTCCTCGGTGGCCTCCACCACTGTGCGATCTCCGTGGAGCCCGCGCGCTGGGAGGAGATCGTGCGCCGCCTGGACGAGGCCGGCGTCGAGCACGTCGTCCACAGCGAGGTCTCGGTCTACTTCCGCGACCCCGACGGCGCCCGTATCGAGCTGATCGCGGACCCCTTGGGCGAGATGTACGGCAACCAGGTGCTGTGACGAGCGGACGGCCCGCCGCCGACGGGCGGGCCCAGCCGGAGGAACGCGGGGCCGGGCGTGACCTTCGGCCCTTCCCCGCCTCGCCCTCCGTAATCGAACGTGGTGTTCATGGCGCGGGATGCTCACCGAGGTCACGGACGCTGAGGTGGCCGAGGGCTGGGAGTTCTGGATCGACCGTGGCGGCACGTTCACCGATGTTGTCGGCAGGCGGCCCGACGGCGTGCTGGTCATGCACAAGCTGCTCTCGGAGAGCCCGGGACGTTACACGGACGCCGCCGTCGCCGGGATCAGGCATCTCCTGGGGGTCCCCGCCCACCTCCCGATCGAGCCCGGGCTGATCGAGTCCGTCCGTCTCGGCACGACGGTGGCCACCAACGCCCTCCTCGAACGCAGAGGCGAGCCGACGGTGCTGGTGATCAGTGCGGGTTTCCGCGACGCGCTGCGGATCGCGTACCAGGACCGGCCGCGTCTGTTCGACCGGCGGATCGTGCTCCCCGAACCGCTCTACTCACGGGTCATCGAGGCGCGCGAGCGCGTCGGCGCGAACGGCGACGTGATCCTTCCTCTCGACGAGGAGGCGGTCACCGGGGATCTGCGGGAGGCGTACGAGGCGGGGTTCCGGTCGGTCGCCGTGGTCTGCCTGCACGGCTACCGGTATCCCCGGCACGAGACGCGCATCGGGGACATCGCGCGCCGGATCGGTTACACCCAGGTCTCGGAGTCCCACCGGACCAGCCCGCTCATGAAGCTGGTGCCACGCGGCGACACGACGGTCGTGGACGCCTACCTGTCCCCCATCCTCGACCGGTACGTCGAGCAGGTGTCCCGCGAGCTCCGCGGCGTACGGCTGATGTTCATGCAGTCCAACGGAGGGCTCACCGACGCTCGTACCTTCCGCGGGAAGGACTCCATCCTGTCCGGCCCGGCGGGAGGCGTCGTCGGGATGGCCCGCACGTCCGCCGCCGTGGGCCACCGCCGTGTCATCGGCTTCGACATGGGCGGGACCTCCACCGACGTCTCCCACTACGCGGGCGAGTTCGAGCGGCGGTACGAGACCGAGGTGGCCGGGATCCGGATGCGGGCTCCGATGCTGACGATCCACACCGTCGCGGCGGGCGGTGGTTCGATACTTCACTTCGACGGCGGCCGGTACCAGGTCGGCCCCGACTCCGCCGGCGCCGACCCCGGGCCCGCGTCCTACCGGCGAGGCGGTCCGCTGACCCTCACCGACGCCAACGTCATGCTGGGCCGGATCCAGCCCGGGCACTTCCCACGCGTCTTCGGGCCCGCGGGCGATCTGCCGCTCGACTCCGAGGTCGTCCGCCGGCGCTTCACCGCCTTGACCGCGCGGATCGGTGACGGTCGCACCCCCGAGCAGGTCGCCGCGGGTTTCGTGGAGATCGCGGTCGCGAACATGGCGAACGCGATCAAGAAGATCTCCGTTCAGCGCGGTTACGACGTGACACGGTACGTGCTCGCGACGTTCGGCGGGGCGGGCGGCCAGCACGCCTGCGCGGTCGCCGACGCCCTCGGTATGACGAAGGTGCTCATTCATCCGCTCGCGGGCGTGCTGTCGGCCTACGGGATGGGCCTGGCCGACCTGACGGCGATGCGCGAGGCGGCGATCGAGCGGTCACTGGACGTGGACGTTCCGCCGGAACTCACCGCGGCTCTCCAGAGGCTCGAGGCGGAGGGCCGGGCCGAGATCCGGGAGCAGGGCGTGACGGCCGACCGGATCCGCGTGGTGCGACGGGCGCATCTGCGGTACGCGGGCACCGACACCGCGCTGCAGATACCGGTCGGCACGGCACCGGCGATGGTCCGGGAGTTCGAAGAACGGTACCGGCGGCATTTCTCCTTCCTCATGCCGGGCCGGCCGATCGTCGTGGAGGCGGCGTCGGTCGAGGTCGTCGGCGAGTCCGGTGGGGCGCCGCCCGCGCCGGGCCGGCGTCGGCGGCACGGCTCTTCGGCGTCCGTGCGGGTGCCGGCGTACGTGGGCGGGTCCTGGTCCCGGATCGCCCTGCACCACCGGGACCGCCTCCGCCCGGGGGATTCCGTCAGGGGACCGGCGATCATCGCCGAGGCCAATGCGACGACCGTCGTGGACCCGGGCTGGGTGGCCGTGGTCGACGACCGGGAGAACCTGCTCCTCACGCGTGTCGAGGCGCGCGTCACCCGGCGGGCGATCGGAACGGAGGTCGATCCCGTCCGATTGGAGATCTTCAACAATCTCTTCATGTCCATCGCCGAGCAGATGGGCGTGCGGCTGCGGAGCACCGCGCACTCGGTCAACATCAAGGAGCGGCTGGACTTCTCCTGCGCGCTCTTCGACCCGGCGGGCAACCTCATCGCCAACGCTCCGCACATCCCCGTGCACCTCGGCTCGATGGGCGAGAGCATCAAGGAGGTGATCGAGCGCCGGACGGGCCGGATGAGGCGCGGCGACGTCTACGTTCTGAACGATCCCTACCACGGCGGCACCCACCTGCCGGACATCACCGTCGTGACCCCGGTCTTCGGCGAGGGAACGAAGGACGGGACCGGATCGTCCACGGGCCCGCGCCACGGACCGGAGCGGCTGCTCTTCTTCGTGGCGTCCCGCGGTCACCACGCGGAGATCGGCGGCATCACCCCCGGCTCGATGCCGGCCTTCAGCACCCGGATCGAGGAGGAGGGCGTCCTCATCGACGTCCGGCTCCTCGTCGACGGCGCGGCGGACGACGCCGACGGCGGCCGGTTCCGGGAGCCCGAGACGATCGACCTGCTCCGCTCCGCGGCGCACCCTTCCCGCGGCCCGCTCGACAACATCGCCGACCTGCGCGCCCAGGTCGCCGCCAACGCGAAGGGCGTCGAGGAACTCCACGCCATGGTCCGCCACTTCGGGCTCGACGTCGTCCACGCCTACATGCGCCATGTCCGGCAGAACGCCGCGGAGGCCGTACGCCGCGTGATCCCGCTGCTGCGGGACGGCTCCTGCTCGTACGAACTCGACAACGGCGCGGTCATCCAGGTCGCGGTCCGCGTCGACCGCGCCGCCCGGACCGCCGAGATCGACTTCACCGGCACCTCGCCCCAGCTGACGGACAACTTCAACGCCCCATCGTCCGTCGCCATGGCCGCGGTGCTCTACGTCTTCCGGACCCTGGTCGCGGAGGACATCCCGCTGAACGCCGGATGCCTCGAACCGATCCGGGTGCGGATTCCGCCTCATACGATGCTCTCTCCCGAGTACCCCGCCGCCGTGGCCGCGGGCAACGTCGAGACCTCACAGGCGGTCACGGGGGCGCTGTACGCCGCGCTCGGCGTCATGGCCGAAAGCTCCGGCACGATGAACAACGTCACCTTCGGCGACGAGGAGTATCAGTACTACGAGACGGTGGCGGGCGGCTCCGGTGCCGGCGAGGGCTTCGACGGGACCTCCGTCGTGCAGACCCACATGACCAATTCCCGGCTCACCGACCCCGAGATCCTGGAGTGGCGTTACCCGGTGCGCCTGGAGGCGTTCGAGATCCGCCGGGGCAGCGGTGGCGCCGGACGCCGCCGAGGAGGCGACGGCGGCAGGCGCCGGATCCGTTTCCTGCGGCCCGTGACCGTGACCACGCTGGCCGGTCACCGGCGCGTCCCCCCGTACGGCATGGCCGGCGGCGGACCCGGCGAGGTCGGCCGGCAGTGGGTGGAGCACGCGGACGGCTCCGTGACGAAGATGCGGGGGTGCGACTCGCTGCCGGTGGACGCCGAAGACGTCTTCGTCATCGAGACCCCGGGCGGCGGCGGTTACGGCCGTCCGGACCCGCCGTGACACCGTCGCGTCCCGCCCGGGGGTGGCGACGGACGCCACGGGGTACTGATCCGGGTGCCGATGAGACATGAGGCCTGGCTCCAGCCGCCCGGCGTCAACCCGGAGGAGGCCGCCGAGCTGTTGCTGCGCGATCTGCGCAGTTCTCAGCGGGGGCTGTCCGGCGCGGACGCGCGGCGGCGGCTGCTGCAGTACGGCCGCAATGAGCTGCGGCGTCGCGGCGGACGGCGCTGGCCGAGGGAACTGGCCCGTCAGCTGACCCATCCCCTGGCCCTGTTGCTGTGGCTGGCCGCGAGCCTGCTGCTGATCGTCGGGTCGGTCGTCGTCGCGGTCGCCGTCGTCTCGATCATCGTGCTGAACGCCGCCTTCGCGTTCGCGCAGGAACTACAGGCGGAGCGGGCCGTCGAGGCGCTGGCGGAGTATCTTCCGCTCCGCGCCAAGGTACTCCGCGACGGCGGTTCGGCGGAGATCGACGCCGCCGAACTGGTGCCGGGCGACATCGCGATCATCGAGGAGGGCGATCGGATCGCCGCGGACGTGCGGCTCCTGGCCGGTGCGATCGAGGTGGACATGTCGGCGCTGACCGGCGAGGCCGTCCCGGCGGTGCGGTCGGCGTCCATCCTGGACGTCGACGTGCCCGTGCTCAGAGCGCACGACCTGGTGTTCAGTGGGACGAGCTGCACGGGAGGCCAGGCTCGCGGCGTGGTGTTCGCCACCGGCATGGCGACCGAGCTCGGTCGCATCGCGGCGCTGTCCGAACGCGTCCGGCAGGACCCCAGCCCCCTGGAGCGGCAGGTCCGCCGGGTCGCCTGGCTGATCGCGGTGGTCTCGGTCGTGCTCGCGATCGCGTTCATCCCGGTGGCCACCTTCGGCGCTCACCTGTCGGTGCTGAACGCGCTGGTCTTCGCGGCCGGGCTGCTGGCCGGGATGGTGCCGGAGGGCCTGCTGCCCGTCATCACGCTGGCGCTCGCGGTGGCGGTACGGGTGCTCGCGACGCGGGGCGCGCTGGTCAAACGGTTGAGCGCGGTGGAGACCCTCGGCTCCACGGACGTCATCTGCACCGACAAGACCGGAACGCTCACCGAGAACCGGATGCGTCCCGTGGCGGTCTGGACCGCGGCGGGCGTCGTCGACGGGCTCAACGCGGGGCCGGGGCCGGGGCCGGCCGCCGGCCGGCCCGGCGCGACGGTGACCGCGGCGGGCAGAATCGCCGCCGCGTGCAACAACGCGCGTCTCCGGCCGGGCGAGGAGCCGATCGGCGATCCGACGGAGATCGCCGTCCTGCTCGCGGCGCAGGCGCTGGGCGCCGACGTCGAAGCGGACCGCAGGGAGGCCGGGCGCCGCTGGCAGTTCCACTTCGACCCGGAGCTCAAGCTGATGTCGACCATCGACCTGCACCGCGACGGGCTCTTCGTCCATACGAAGGGAGCGCCCGAGGCTCTGCTGCCCCGCTGTTCGGAGTTCCTGCGCGACGACGGCCGATGCGTCCCGCTCGGCGCGGCCGACCGGCGCCGCATCACCGCCCAGGTGGACTCCTTCGCCCTCGACGGACTTCGCGTCCTCGCGCTGGCCGAGCGCGCTCTGCCGCCGCGCGAGCGTCCACCGCATCGGCGCGCGGACGCCGAACGCGACCTGTGTTTCGTCGGGCTGATCGCCATGCTCGATCCGCCGCGCCCGGGAGTCACCGAGGCGGTCGCGCGTTGCCGGACCGCCGGCATCCGCGTCATCGTGATCACCGGCGACCATCCGCTGACCGCCGTCGCGATCGCCCGCCGGGTCGGCATCACCGACCGCCATCCCCGTGTGGTCACCGAGGAGGAGCTGGACCGGCTGCACGACCATCAGCTCGATGAGCTCCTGCGGGACGAACGCGACGTGATCTTCGCCCGCGCGTCACCGGAGGCCAAGCTGCGCATCGCCGACGCGCTGCGCGGCCAGGGGCACGTGGTCGCCATGACCGGCGACGGGGTCAACGACGCCCCGGCGCTGCACCGCGCCGACATCGGTGTGGCGATGGGCCGCTCGGGCACCGACGTGGCCCGTGAGGCGGCCACCATGATCCTCACGGACGACGACTTCACCTCGATCGTCGAAGCCGTACGGTCCGGACGGCGCGTCTACGACAACGTCCGCAAGTTCATCATCTACATCTTCGCCCACGCCACCCCGGAGGTGGCCCCGTTCCTGGTCTTCGCGCTCGCCGGCGGCGCGGTGCCGCTACCCCTGACGATCCTGCAGCTGCTGGCCTTCGACGTCGGCAGCGAGACGCTCCCGGCCCTCGCGCTCAGCCGTGAGCCCGCCGAGCCGGGCGTCATGGAGCGCCCGCCCCGGCCGCGTTCCGAAGGAGTGATACGCGCGCCCATGCTGCTGCGCGCCTGGCTCTTCCTCGGCGTGCTGGTCGGCGTCCTGCAGCTGGCCGGTTTCTTCCTCGTGCTCACCCGGGCGGGCTGGCGTCCCGGTGCGCCGACCGGCGTCGGCGATCCTCTGCATCACGCCTACCGGCAGGCGACGACCATGACATTCCTCGGAATGGTCGCGGGGCAGATCGGGACGGCCTTCGCCGTGCGCACCCAGCACACGTCGCTGCGCTCCGTGGGCGTCCTGTCCAACCGTTACCTGCTGGCGGGAATCGCCGGAGAGCTGCTCCTCGTGGCAGTGTTCGTGTACGCCCCGGTGTTCCAGCACCTGCTGGGCACCGCCCCGCTGCCCCCCGGCGATCTGCTCCTGTTGCTCCCGTATCCGTTCATCGTCTGGGGAGCCGACGAGCTGCGCCGCCACCTGGTGCGGCGCCATGCCGCCCGTACGGCCGTCCGCGCAGACTCGCCGGCGCCACGGCGATGAGGCCGTCGTCGTCAGTGCGATGTGGTGGAGATGGCCGACACGAGCTCACCGACCTTGTCCTCGGGCAGCTTCGCCGCCAGGTCGGCCTGGCTGATGATCCCGATCAGGTGGTCGTTCTCCATCACGGGCAGGCGCCGGACACGGTGCTCCATCATCTCGTGCAGGACGTTGTCGATGTCGGCGGCGGCGTCGACGTAGAAGACCTCGCCCTCGCCGATGAGGTCTCCGGCGCGAACGTCGGCGGGGTTCCTGCCCTGCGCGATGGCCTTCACGACGATGTCGCGGTCGGTGATGATCCCCTTCAGCCGGCCGTCCTCTCCGCAGACCGGCAGCGCACCCACGTCCGACTCGGCCATGCGGCGGGCGGCCGTGGTGAGATCCTCGTCGAGCGACAGGCACTCACAGCCGTGGTGCATGATCTCGCGTGCGGTTGTCATGATCGAATCCCCCTCTTTTACGCCCCTTATTCGGGATCTGCTCTTTCGTGCTGAGCCCGAAACGGCCTGCTCAGCATCCGGTCTGCGGATCGGCGTCCTCCGGCTTACCGGGGACCATCACCACCGGACACGACGCGTACGACAGGCAGTAGTGGCCGACCGACTGAGCGGTGAGGCGTCGTCTGCCGGGACGGTCGTGGGTGGCCAGGACGAGCAGCGACGCGTTCCGGGCGAGTTCGACGAGGATCGGGCCGGCGGGTCCTTCGAGGATCTCGATGTCGGCGGCGACGTCCGGTGCCGCTCGGCCGAGCACCCGTTCGATCGAGGCCCGGCAGTCGGCGACCACGGACTTCCGTCTCTGCTCACGCTCATCGTGGCTGAGCACCGCCGCCTCTCCCGGCCCCAGTTCCCACGCGTGGACGATGCGCAGCCGGCACCCCTGTCGGCGTGCCTGGCCGACCGCCCAGCGCAACGCCGCCGTCCGGGCCGGGGACTCGTCGATGCCGACGAGGATCGGCGCCGGCTCGGCGCTGGAAGAAGTGCTACCGGTCATCGTGCTCACCTCTGGGCGGCCGCCCGGAACGCGTCGCCGACACGCACCGGGACCACCCGCCTCGCGCGAACGGCTCATCGCCGGGCTTCGCGGTCTTCCTCATCGCGGTGAGGATCGGTGATGAGCAGGAGTTCGTGCGCGCGGCGGGCGGCCTCGGCGACCGTCCGCTCCCCGGGTTCGGCCAGCGGGCCCTCCTCGAGCCCGTGCGCCAGTGACCGGATCGCCTCGGCGACCGCCTCCGTGCGGGTCTCCAGCCGAGCGACGCGTTTCTCCAGGTCGGTCATAATCGACCGCTCATCCGTGTGGTCACCGTCTCGGATCATCGACACCCTCCTTCACCGGTTCCTTCCTGCGTTCCCCGCCGAGTCCCAGAATCCGTGCGACGGTCCTGTCTTCAGCTTTTCCCGCCACGTGGAGACGTCCCAGGGTCTTTCGTCACCAGGCGCCCGTCCGTCGTTCCCTGCGGCCGTAGCCCGGTCCGGTCCTCACCCCGCGGTGGAGGAATCGAGAGCCGAGGTCAGGGTGCGATCGGCCCCTTCGTCGCTCAGGACGCCCAGCACGGCGGTGCCGTCGACGGTCTCGTGCTCGACGAGCAGCGCCGCGAGGCGGTCCAGCGCGGGGCGATGCGCCCGGATCACGGCGATGGCGCGCTTCTCCGCGTGGCGGAGCAGCCGTGCGATCTCTTCGTCGATGATCCGCTGGGTCTGCTCGGAGTACGGCCGCCGTAGCCCGTCCTCGGGGGCGTTCGAGAGGTAACGCGGCTCCCCGGAGGCATAGCCGACCGGGCCGAGAGCCGGCGACAGACCGAACTCGCGGACCATCCGGGCGGCGATCTGCGTCGCGCCGGCCAGGTCGTCGGCGGCGCCGGTGGTCCCTTCGCCGAAGACCACGAGCTCCGCCGCCCGCCCGCCGAGCCGTACGGTGAGCAGGTCGTCGAGATAGCCCTGGGTGTACAGACGGCGTTCCGCCTCGGGGAGCTGCTCGGTGACACCGAGCGTCATACCGGCGGGCAGGATCGTCACCTTGGCGACCGGGTCGGCGTGCTCGCACAGCGCCGCCAGCAACGCGTGCCCGGACTCATGGACGGCCACCGAGTGGCGTTCCTCGGGTAGGAGCGCGTTCGAGGTCTCCCGGCGGCCCAGCAGGAGGCGGTCGCGGGCGGTGTCCAGGTCACGGGCCTCGATGACCGTCCGTCCCGCGCGGACCGCGTTGATCGCGGCCTCATTGACGAGATTGGCCAGATCGGCGCCGGAGAACCCCGGAGTGCCGCGGGCGACCGCGTCGAGGTCGACATCGTCGGCCAGATGCCTGCTGCGGACGTGGACGGCCAGGATGGCGGCGCGTTCGACCTGGTTGGGGAGCGGGACGACGACCTGGCGGTCGAATCGGCCGGGACGCAGCAACGCCGGGTCGAGCGTGTCGGGCCGGTTCGTGGCGGCCAGCACGACGATCCCGCTCGACTGGTCGAAGCCGTCCATCTCCCCGAGGAGTTGGTTCAGCGTCTGCTCGCGCTCATCGTGACCGCCGGTGACCGCACCCACGCCCCGGCGCCCGCCGATCGCGTCGATCTCGTCGATGAAGACGATGGAGGGCGCCCGCTTGCGCGCCTCCTCGAACAGGTCGCGCACCCGCGAGGCGCCGACGCCGACGAACATCTCGACGAAGGCCGACCCGGTGACGGACAGGAACGGCACCTCGGCCTCACCGGCGACCGCACGGGCGATCAGAGTCTTGCCGGTGCCGGGCGGGCCCACCATGATCACTCCACGCGGCGGCTTGGCGCCCGCCGCTGCGTACCGGTCCGGGTCGCGCAGGAAGTCCACGATCTCGCTGATCTCCTGCTTGACTCCCTCATAGCCGGCCACGTCACCGAAACGCGTCACGGGCCGTTCGGCCTCGATGATCTTCGCCCTCGACCGGCCGAACCCGCCGATGCCGCCCGACAGCGAACGCTGCGCCGCCCGGCCGCTCCACAGGAACAGGCTCATGATGATCAACAGGGGCAGGAAGCTGAGAAGGAGGGCCGTGAGGGATCCGCTGCCGCGGGTCGCCGTGATCTTCACGTCTTTCGCCCGTAGCTCGCTCGTGAGCTGCGAGGTGTTCAACGCGGTCGGGATCCGGCTGGTGAACCTCTTACCGCCCTTCAGCGTCCCGCTCACCGCTCCGGTGTCGTCAACCCGGATGTCCGAGACCCGGCCGGCGTTCACGTCGGTCACGAACTCGCTGTAGGACCGCGTGGCCGGCCGAGGTCCGGTCGCGAGACCACGCCCGATGAGCAGAAGAAGGGTGATGGCGACGCCGATCGGCAGGAGCCGGCCCCGCCAGGAAGGAGCCTCCCGCGGTGCCGGCTTCGGCGGCTCGTTCGGCGGGCCGGGCTTCGCGGACCTCGTCCGATGACACGAGGAGTCCCGCAGCGCCTTCCACGCGATCACGGCCGCCCTCCGCCCGCCCTCGTCCTCACCGATGTCCTCCTCACCTCGCGCCGTGGAACGGACTCCCCCACCCGGCCTCACGATCTCCCGATCGGCGAAGCACCGGTAGGGGCGTACGGTCGCCGGTCGGGGACGAAGGTCCCTGGGGGCCGCATCAGTCGTTGGTCACCGTCTCCCGGGACCTTCGCCGCTCTGTCCGGCCGGTGCGGGGAAGGAAGATGGTGCTGTCCAGAGGCGGGAGCCGGAGCACCCGGCAGAGCCCTCGGACGCTCGAAGCGGAGAGGGGGCATCATGCGCGAACCCGTCGTCGTCGGCGTCGATGGATCGACCCAGGCCCTGCGGGCCGTGGACTGGGCCGCGGCGGAGGCCGGGTGCAGGCGGCTGCCGCTGCGGATCGTGCACGTCTCGACCGGCTGGGAGCGCGGTGACATTCCGGCGTATCTCGGCCGTGGGTCGCCGTCGGCCGAGCCGGAGAGCCCGGGGCTGCGAGTCCTGGACGCGGCCGAGGAACGCGCCCGGACCTTCACCTCGGTCCCGATCGAACGCCGGCTCGGTGTCGGCCCCGTTCCCCGCACTCTTCTCGAGGAATCGGCCGGAGGCGTGCTCCTGGTGCTGGGGCAGCGGAGTACCGGCGCCCTCACCCGGTTGCTGCTCGGCTCGGTGAGCCGGCAGGCGGCTGAACACGCCGACTGCCCGGTCGTCGTGGTCCCCATGGACCCCGACCGCAGAGCCCGGCGGCCGGAGATCGCCGTCGGGGTCGACGGCTCCGACGCGTCCGTCGAGGCCGTGGGCTTCGCCCTGGAGGAGGCGGCCATGCGCGGGGTGGGGCTGCGCGCGATCCACGTGTGGAACCGCCCGGACAGCCCGCCGGACATGCGACCGGTCTGCTACAACGCGCTGACGGCCGAGGAGGAGGGCGCCAGGGTCCTGTCGGAGTCCCTCGCCGGCTGGAGGGCCAAGTACCCCGACGTGCCGGTGACCGAACAGGTGATCGAGGACCGGCCGGTCACCGTCCTGGCCGAGGCCTCACGTACGGCCGAGCTCCTCGTGGTCGGCGCCAGGGGACGCGGCGGATTCCCCGGCCTGCGCCTCGGGTCGGTCGGCCACGCGGTCCTGCACCACGCCAAGGGACCGGTGGCCGTCGTACGGCGAACCGGCCACGGCGCCGGCGGGTGATGAGTGTGTGGCCCCGGTCCGCCGTCCTCGGGGGCTCAGTCCTCCTCGGTGAGGAACGCCACGCCGGCGCTCATCGTGGCCAGGCGCGGGTAGTCGTCCTCGTCGATGCGGCGGCCGGATCCGTCGCTGAGGGCCGTGACGAAGGTGAGGAAGTCCATCGAGTCGAGTTCCAGTGACTCGCGCAGGTCGGCGTCGGCGTCCAGCGCCGTGAAGTCGGTGCCGGGCACGATGTCGGCGAGGACCTCTTCGATCATCTTCCGCGCCTCGTCGGGTGTCATGACAGCTCCTCGGGTCGCTGCAGGAGACGGTCGACGGCCTGGAGGTAGCACCCGCCCGTACGGCCGTCGGTGGCCCGGTGGTCGGCGGAGAGGGTCGCGGACACGACGGGCCGTACGCCGAGGAGGCCGTCGACCGCCCAGGGGCGGTCGAGGATCGCGCCGAAGCCGACGAGTGCGACCTGCGGCGGATAGATCACGCCGTGGACCGACTCGACGCCCTGGTCGCCCAGGTTGGTGACCGTGATGGTGGGGTCCGTCAGCTCCGATCCGCGCAGCCGCCCGGTACGGGCTCTGGCGACGAGGTCGCGCAGGCCCGCCATGAGGTCGGCGAGGGGGAGATCGTCGGCGTCGTGCAGGGCCGGCGCGATCAGGCCGCCGTCGCGCAGTGAGATCGCGACGCCCAGGTGGACCCGGTCGGCCGGGACGAATCCGTCGTCGGCCCAGAAGCCGTTGAGCCGCGGGACCTCCCGCAGTGCCACCGCGGCGGCCTTGAGCAAGAGCGCGGATGGGATGATCCGGTCTTCGACCGGGAGTCTCCGGTTCCGCCGCCGCAGCCAGTCCATGGCGCGTGCCAGGTCGATGGCGCTCGTCAGGTAGTAGTGCGGAATCTCCCGCTTCGATCTGGCCATGGCCCGCGCGATCGCCTGGCGCATGGACTCCAGGCGATCGGCCGCGGGCCCCTCGGCGGGACGCGGCTCGCCGCGGTCGAGCCGGGCGGCCGGCCGCGCGGCCTTCGCCCCGGCGCGAACGTCGTCGGCGCGGATGGCTCCTCCGTATCCGCTGCCGGTGACGGTGGCCAGGTCGACGTTCAGTTCGGCGGCGAGCCTGCGGGCCAGCGGAGAAGCCTTGACGCGTGCGGGCGCGGCGTGTTCGACGTCCGCACGCGTGATCTCGCCGGACGGCCCGGTCCCCTCGATCTCTCCCAGGTCGACGCCGCGCTGATGGGCCAGGTGCCGGACCAGGGGCGAGGAGACCTTCGGCGCCGGCGGCGGCCGTCTTCCGCCCCCCGGTCCGGGCGCCTCGCGCGGCGCGCGGCGCGTACGCGGTCTCGCGGACGGCACCCGGGCGCCGGGCGCGGGCTCCGGCTCCGGCTCCGGCTCCGGCGGTTTCGGGCGGTGCGGCTCCGCGGCCGGTACCGGGGCGGACACGGGAGCGGCCATGGTGATCGTGGCGAGGGCGGTACCGACGGGGACCCGTGTTCCCGGCTCCACGAGGAGTTCTCCGATGGTGCCGCTGTCGAAGCACTCGGCCTCGACCGTGGACTTGTCGGTCTCGATGATGGCGACGATGTCGCCCTTCTCGACCTGGTCGCCGGGATGGACGAGCCACTCGGTCAGCGTCCCGGCGTCCATGTCGGCGCCGAGGGCGGGCATCCGGAACTCAGCCACCGGCGCCCACCACCCGGTGAACCGCGTCGACGATGTCCGCGACCTGGGGGATCGCGGCCTCCTCCAGATGCCTGGCGTACGGGATGGGGACCTCGGCGGTGCACACCCGCTCGATCGGCGCGTCCAGGTCGTAGAAGGCCTGCTCGACGATGCGGGTGGTGATCTCGGCGGAGAGGCTGCCCGAACGCCAGCCCTCATCGACCACGACGGCGCGATGCGTGCGCCGCACCGAGTCGATGACGGTGGCGTCGTCGAGCGGCCGGAGACTGCGCAGGTCGATCACCTCCGCCTCGATGCCGTCACCGGACAGCTCACCCGCGGCGTCCAGGGCCTTGGCGAGAGTGCCGCCGTAGGTGATGAGGCTCACGTCGCCACCGGCCCTGCGCACGGCCGCGCGGTCGATGCCGACGGCACCGGTATCGGCGGGCAGTTCCCCTGCCACGTTGTAGAGCGACCCGTGCTCGAAGATCAGCACGGGATCGGGGTCCTGAAGCGCGGTCCACAGCATGCCGCGGGCGTCCTCCAGCGTCGCCGGGGCGAGGATGCGCAGACCCGGGATGTGGGCGTACCAGCCCTCCAGGCTGTGGGAGTGCTGCGCCGCGAGCTGCCGCCCCGCGCCGGTGGTCATGCGGACCACCAAGGGGACGGGCACCTGCCCACCGGACATGTGCAGGAGCGTCGCCGCGTTGTTGAGGATCTGGTCGAGGGCCAGCAGGCTGAAGTTGACCGTCATGATCTCGACGATCGGCCGCATGCCGTTCATGGCGGCTCCGATCCCCGCGCCGACGAACGCCGACTCCGACAGGGGCGTGTCCCGGATCCGTTCCGGCCCGAACTCCTCCAGCAGGCCGAGGCTCACCGCGAAGCAGCCGCCGTACCGGCCGACGTCCTCGCCCATGAGGAAGACGCGCTCGTCGCGCAGCAGCGCCTCCCGGAGCGCGGCGCGCACGGCCTCGCGGTAGGTGGTCTTCAGCACGGCGTTCATCCCGCGCCGGTCCGCTCGCTGTGAACGAAGCGGGTGAGGTCCGCGACCGGTTCGAGCGGGGCGGCCTCGGCGAACTCGATCGCCTCGGAGATCTCGGCGGCCACCTCTTTCTCGATCAGCTCGAGTTCGTCGCGGGTGACGTTCTCGCGCCGTGCCAGGCCGTCGATCGGGTCGTGCCGCTTCCACGCCTCGATCTCGGCCTTGTCCCGATAGCGGTCGGGGTCGTACATGGAGTGCGCCCGGAACCGGTAGGTGCGCAGTTCAAGGAAGTGCGGGCCGCCTCCTTCGCGTACGGCCTCGGCGGCGTGGCGGGCCGCCTCCTCGACGGCCACCACGTCCATGCCGTCGACGGGCCAGGAGGGGATCTCATACGTCGCGGCGCGTACCGCCAGGTCGGTCTCCTTGTGCTCGACCGCGAGCGCGGTGCCCATGGCGTACAGGTTGTTCTCGCAGGAGAAGAGGACGGGCAGTCTCCAGAGCGCGGCGAGGTTCAGGCACTCATGGAACTCCCCCTCGGCGGCGGCGCCGTCGCCGAAGAAGCAGGCGGTGACCCGCCGGTCTCCGCGCAGCCTGTCCGCCAGGGCCAGGCCGAGCGCGATCGGCAGGCCGCCGGCGACGATGGCGTTGCCGCCGTAGAAACGCCGGCCCACGTCGAACAGGTGCATGGACCCGCCTCTGCCGCGGCTGCAGCCGGTGGCGCGGCCGTACATCTCCGCCATGATCGAGCTCGCGGGCACGCCGCGGGCCAGCGCGTGGCCATGCTCACGATAGGTGGAGACGACGTTGTCCTCTTCGGTGAGCGCCTGCAACGCGCCGACCGCCACGGCCTCCTCGCCGATGTACAGGTGGAGGAAGCCACGGATCTCGGCCGCGCTGTACAACTCGGCGCACTTCTCCTCGAACCGCCGGATGCGCAGCATCTGCCGCAGCAGTTCCCTGCGGTGCTCCCCGACCGGATCCCTGGTGTGCGTCATGAGGCACTCTCCAACGTCGAGACGTCGCCGTCCGGCAGGCCGAGCTCGCGGGACTTGAGGAGACGGCGCATCACCTTGCCGCTGCGCGTGTGCGGCAGGTCCTGGTCGAAGACGATCTCCTTGGGGGCCATCGCCCCGAGCCGCCGGCGCGCGAAGGCGATCAGCTCGCGGCGCAGCACGTCGTTCGCCTCGTGCCCCTCCCGGAGGGTGACGAAGGCCTTGACGACCTCGCCCGCCACGGGGTCCGGCCTGCCGATGACGCCCGATTCGGCCACCGCCGGATGTTCCATCAGCACGCTCTCGACCTCGAACGGGCCGATGAGGTGCCCGGCGGACTTGATGACGTCGTCGGCGCGCGCGACGAACCAGAAGTAGCCGTCCGCGTCACGGCGGGCGATGTCGCCGCTGAGGTACCAGCCGCCGGCGAACGCCTTGGCGTACCGGTCCTCCTCATGCAGGTAGCCGCGGAACATCGACGGCCATCCGGGGCGCAGCGCCAGTTCGCCGACGCCGTCCGTGATGACGCGGACGCGACCGTTCTCCACCCTGGCGCGCCCGTCGGGTCCGCGTTCGAGCAGAGCCGCCTCGATCCCCGGCACGGGACGCCCCATCGAGCCTGGCCGGATCTCCGTCGCCGCGAAGTTGGCGATCATGATCGCGCCCGTCTCGGTCTGCCACCAGTTGTCGTGGATCGGCAGGCCGAGGGCCTCCTGCCCCCAGACGACCGCCTCCGGGTTCAGCGGCTCGCCGACGCTGGCGATGAACCGCAGCGCCGACAGGTCGTACTCCCCGGCGACGGCGGCGCCGTGCCGCATGAGCATCCGGATCGCGGTGGGCGCGGTGTACCAGACGGTCACCCGCTGCTCCGCCAGCACCCGGTACCAGCGGCGTGCGTCGAAGTCACCGGCGTCGGTGACCATCGTCAGCCCGCAGGTCAGCGGCGCGATCACTCCGTACGACATGCCGGTCACCCAGCCCGGGTCTGCGGTGCACCAGAAGACGTCCTCCGGGTGCAGGTCGAGCGCGAACCGCGCGGTGGCGTGGTGGGCGACGACCGCGTCGTGCACGTGGATCGCTCCTTTGGGCCGCCCGGTGGTACCGCTGGTGAAGTGCAGCAGCGCCATGTCCTCCGGGTCGGTGTCCGGGATGTCGAAGACGTCGCTCGCCGCGGCCAGCGCCCGGTCGAAGGAGATGGTCCCTTCGGGCGCTTCGCCGCCGACGACGAGGACGTGCTTGAGACCGGGCAGCCGGTCCCGGATCCCGGCGATCTTCCGCTGGTAGAGATCCACGCTGGTCACGAGGACGCGGGCGTCCCCCAGGCGGAGCCGCTCATAGATCGGCTCCGGGCCGAACGCCGAGAACAGCGGCGCGAGCACGCCGACGTTCTTCAGCGTGCCCAGCACCGTCACGTACAGCTCGGGCCGGCGGCCGAGAAGGGTGAAGACCCGATCGCCCCGCCCGGCGCCCAGGGCGCACAGCACATTCGCGAACCGGCTGGTGTCCCGCCGGAGGTCCGCGTACGTCACCTCCGTCAGCTCGTCGTGCCGCCCGACGCACCGGAGCGCGACGGCGTCCCCGGACGCCCCGGACGCATGGCGGTCGACCGCCTCGTACGCGATGTTGAGACCGCGGCCACCCGGCAGGCCGGACAGGCGCGCCCGCGCGTCGTCCCACGAGAACTCCCGTCCGGCCCGGTGGTAGTCGACCAGGTTGGGCCGCACCCGCGGCGTCCCTCGCTTGCTGATCGGCGGCAGGCTCATCCGCACGCCACCCGTACGAGCGTCATGACGGTCTCCCCGCCTCCCCGGGTCACGGACGGTGAACGACACGGACGACACCCGGCACCGTCTGGGCGATCACGTCGGCGATCCGCGCCGTCCTCTCGTCGCCGTCCCCTCGCAGTTCGACGACGCCCTCATGCACCGTCACCCGTGTCGCCGCGGTCTCCGCGGACAGTTCCCGGAGCGCCGCCCGTACGTCGTCGCGGATTCGCTCATCTCCGTGGGCGAGGATCCCCATCAGGTCACGACGGCTCACGATGCCCACCAGCGCCGCGTCGCGGACGACGGGAACGCTCTTGACCCCGGTGGTGATCATCACCTCGACGAGGCCCAGGACGTCGTCGGTCTCCCGCGCGGTCCGCACGTTCGGTGTCATGACCTCTTCGACCCCGGTCGGCGGCGATGATTCGGGCGGCGCGGCGAGACGCAGGTAGGCCCGTGGGTCCGCCTCGAACTGCCCGCGCAGCAGATCCATCTCGCTGACGATCCCGACCATCCGGTCCTCTTCGTCGACGACCGGCGCGGCCGTGATGTCCGCCTCGTACAGCAGGCGGATCGCCTGCCGGACCGTCCAGTCCCGCGGCACGGTGACCACAGGGGCCGTCATCACCTCGTGCACCAGCATGCCGGTCACCTCCAGGGCTCCATCGCACCGCCCGGTCCCGGCGGGCGCCAGAGGGCGAAGGTCCCGCGGGGACGTCCGTACGGCCTCGGTCGTGTCCCGGGCGGCGGGTCCGGAGCGGCGGGCGGAGGACCATCGGCCCTGGTCACCCGGCTTTCCGCGGGCAGAGCCTGGAAGCGGAGGACCGAACCGGTATCGCGTCGGCGCCTGCGTGCCTCCCCGCCGATGAAACGAGAAAGGTGGCCCGTCGTGCGGACGGATGACCGTGTCGTCTGGTTTCCCGAGCTCGGCCGCGCTGATGTCGGCGTCGTCGGCGGCAAGAACGCCTCGCTCGGCGAACTGATCCGGAACCTCGCGGCGGCGGGCGTCCGCGTCCCCGAAGGGTTCGCGACGACGGCCGAGGCGTACCGGGAGTACCTCGCGGTGGACGGCCTTCGCGAACGGGTCGCCGAGCAGATCGACCGGTTGCACCGGGGAGCCGGGCTGGCCTCCGTCGGCCGGGCCGTCCGGCGGGCGTTCGCGGAGGTCGACCTCCCGCCGGACGTCGCTCGCGCCGTCGTCGACGCCTACCGGCGTCTCGGGAACGACCTCGGGCGGGCCGACCCCGACGTGGCCGTACGGAGCAGCGCGACGGCGGAGGACCTGCCGGAGGCCAGTTTCGCCGGTCAGCAGGAGAGCTTCCTCAACGTCACCGGGGAACAGGCGCTGCTCGCCGCGTGCCGGCGGTGCTATGCGTCCCTGTTCACCGACCGGGCCATCGACTACCGGGAGAGACTCGGCTACGACCATCTCAAGGTCGCCCTGTCGATCGGCGTCCAGCGGATGGTGCGGTCCGACCTGGCCGGCGCGGGAGTGATGTTCTCGATCGACACCGAGAGCGGCTTCCCGCACTCGGTCCTGATCAACGCGGCGTGGGGCCTGGGCGACACGGTCGTCGGCGGGCTGGTCGACCCGGACGAGTACCTCGTGTTCAAACCGCTCCTCGACCGGCCCGGCGTGCGGCCGGTCCTGTCCAGGACCCGTGGCCGCAAGCAGCGGAAGACGGTGTACGCCGACGGCTCCGGCGGAGCGGCCACGCGCACGGTGGAGACCGATGAGGAGGACCGCCGCGGCCTCGTCCTCGACGAGGACGAGATCCTCACGCTCGCCCGATGGGCGACCGACATCGAGCGCCACTACGGCGTCGCCATGGACATCGAGTGGGCCAAGGACGGCGCAGACGGCGGGCTCTTCGTCGTCCAGGCCCGGCCCGAGACCGTCCAGGCCCGTCGCGAGGCCGCGCTGCTGCACTCCTACCGGCTGCGCACCGGTGGGGAACGGCTGGTCACCGGACTGGCGATCGGGGACGCCATCGCGACCGGTCAGGTCCGCCTGCTGCACAGCGCCGCGGAGATCGACCGCTTTCCCCCCGGCGCCGTCCTCGTCACCGAGATCACCGACCCCGACTGGGAACCCATCATGAAGCGGGCCGCCGCCATCGTCACCGACCACGGCGGCCGGACCTCACACGCCGCCATCGTCAGCCGGGAACTCGGCGTCCCGGCCATCGTGGGCACGGGACGTGCCACGACCGCCCTCGCGGACGGCCGGCCGATCACCGTGTCCTGTGCCGAAGGCGACCAGGGTTTCGTCTACGCGGGAACGCTCGATTTCGAGGAGCGCGATCTCGACCTGACCGACGTCCCGCGGACGGACACGAAGGTGATGCTCAACCTGGCCAACCCGGCGGCGGCGTTCCGCTGGTGGCGCCTGCCCGCCGACGGCGTCGGCCTGGCCCGCATCGAGTTCATCGTCAACAACCACGTCAAGATCCACCCGATGGCGCTGCTCCGCCTCGACGCCGTCGACGACGAGGATCGGCGGCGGATCCTGGACCTGACTCTGGGCTACGACGACAAGCCCGAGTACTTCGTCGAACGGCTCGCCCACGGCGTGGCCCGCATCGCCGCGTCCCGCTGGCCCGACCCCGTCATCGTCCGGATGAGCGATTTCAAGACCAATGAGTACGCCCGGCTCATCGGCGGGCGGGGCTTCGAGCCCCGCGAGGAGAACCCGATGCTCGGCTGGCGCGGCGCCAGCCGCTACTACAGCGACGCCTACCGGGACGGGTTCGCCCTGGAGTGCCGCGCGATCCGGCGGGTCCGCGACGAGATCGGCCTCACCAACGTGGTCGTCATGATCCCGTTCTGCCGGACCGTCGAGGAGGCCGGCCAGGTGCTGAAGGTGATGAGCGAGAACGGCCTGACGCGAGGGCGGAACGGGCTGCGGGTCTTCGTGATGGCCGAGATCCCCTCGAACGTCATCCTGGCCGATTCCTTCGCCGAGCGGTTCGACGGCTTCTCCATCGGCAGCAACGACCTGACGCAGCTCACCCTGGGCGTCGACCGCGACTCGGCGGCGCTGGCGCACCTGTTCGACGAGCGCAACCCCGCGGTCATCCGCAGCGTCCAGCAGCTGATCGCCACCGCCCACGCCGGGCACTGCACGGTCGGGTTGTGCGGGCAGCGCCCGAGTGACGATCCCGACTTCGCCCGGATCCTGGTGCGCGCGGGCATCGACTCGATCTCCGTGACGCCCGACAGCTTCCTCACTGTCAAGCAGAACGTGGCCGCGGCCGAACGCGATCTCCCCCGGCCGTGAGGCGGGGAGAGATCATGCGCAGAGGGGCCGGTCAGGTCACCGGGCGTCCGGCGACGAGGACCTCGCGGACGTCCAGCGTGGTGTCCCCCGGCCGCCAGGCGAAGGTGATCAGGTCGGCGGGCCGGCCGGGCCGCAGCAGGCCGCGGCCGCCGGCGAAGCGTCCGGGGTTGGCCGTGGCGAGGCGCAGCCCGGTGGCGAGGGTCAGACCGGCCATCGTGATCGCCGTGGCCACGCCGTCGGCGAGAGAACGGGAGGCGCCGGCCAGCAGTGGCGTGCCGACGTAGGACAGGCGGCCGTCCGCCGACAGTTCCACGTCCCCGCCGACCGGGGTCCGGTAGCGTCCCGGCGGCATGCCCGCCAGCGCGGTCGCGTCGGACACCAGGTGGGAGCGCTCGACGCCCTTGGCGCGCAGCATGACGCGGAAGGTGTCGGCGGGCAGGTGGTGGCCGTCCGCGATGAACCCGGCGTGCAGGCGGTCGTCGGCGAGCTGGGTCCACAGGTGGTTCGGATGCCGGGGCAGCACGGTGTATGTGGCGTTGCCCAGGTGCGTGGCGAGTTCGGCGCCGGCGTCGATGGCCCGGGTGATCTGCTCGGGTGTGGCGTGGGTGTGCCCGATCGCGCAGCGCACGCCCCTGCGGGTGGCGCGGGCGATGAAGTCGATCGCCGCCTCGTCGTGCGGCGAGACGGTGACCATGCGGACGAGATCGCCCCAGCGGCGCAGCTCCTCGATGTCGGCGGGCCGCAGGTAGCGCGCGTCGTGCACGCCGCGCGGGCCGTCCTCCGCCGACAGGAACGGTCCCTCGACGTGGACGTACGGGATGGCGCGGGCGACGAGCGGATCGGCCCCGCGCGCCCGCGCGATCGCGGACAGCGCCGCATGGATGCGTTCCTCGGGCGCGGTCACGATCGTCGGGACCACCGTGGTCGTCCCCACCCGGCGCAAGGCGTCCACCAGCGCGGTCACCGTGGCCTCGTCGACGTCGGCGGCGTTCACGTCGTGCCCGGCGAACCCGTTGACCTGCAGGTCGACCAGGCCGGGCGCGAGCCACAGGTCCGTAGGCGCGTCCGTCTCGGTGATCGCGCCGATCAGCCCGTCCTCGACGCTCACGCGCAGCGTCCGCCCGGTCGCCGGATCCCGGCCGCTGATCCTCATCGGGGCGCGGACTCCTCGTCCACGTACACGACGCAGCGCGGGTGGGTGCGCAGCGCGCTCGCGGGCAGGTGCCCACCGATCGGGCCGCGCAGCGCGGCGGTCACCGCCTCCCGCTTGCGGGCGCCGGGGACCATACAGAAGATCTCCTCGGCCGACAGCAGCGCCGGCACGGTGAGGGTGACCGCCCGGCGGGGCACCTGGTCCAGGGCCGCGAAGCAGCCGTCGTCGACCTGCTGCCGGCGGCAGACCTCGTCCAGTTCGACGATCTTTACGGGCACGGAGTCGTCGAGGTCGGCGGGCGGGTCGTTGAACGCCAGGTGCCCGTTGACCCCGATCCCCAGGCAGGTGATGTCGATCGGCGCGGCCGTCAGCAGCCGGGCGTACGCCTCGGGTGGCGCGTCCGGATCGATCAGGTGGACCGCGCCGAGCGGCACCCGGTCGAAGAACGCCCGCCGCAGCCACATGCCGAAGCGCTGCGGGGCGCCGGCGCCCAGGCCGAGGTACTCGTCCATGTGGAAGGCGGTCACCCGCGTCCAGTCGACGCCCGGATGCTCCGCCAGCGCGCGCAGCGTCGCCTCCTGACTCGGCGCCGCGGCGAAGGTCATCCGGACTCCGGGCCGGGTCTCCAGCCGCCTGGTGATCGCCGCGGCGATGTCCCGCGCGGCGGCGCTCCCCAGCGCGTCGGCATCGGGGAACCGGCGGAGGACGGGTTCGTACGTCGCGGCGCTCGGCCGCTGTCCCTCTGTCATCGCCGGCAACGGTACTCCCCGTCCGTGAGATCTCCTCACCGTGCCGGTGGGGGGGTCACGCCGGCGCCGACCCGGGCCACGGTCTCGCGGAGCCACAGGTGCGCCGCGTCATGGGTGTGGACCGGGTGCCACCACAGGGCCTCGCGGAGCGGAACGGCCTCGTACGGGGGCGCCAGCACACGGATCGGGGCGGTCGCGCGCAGCCGGTCGGCGAGGAGCCCCTGCATGAGGGCGATCCTGCGGGTTCCGGCGATGAGGAACGGCAGCGCCATGAACGAGTCCGCGGACACCTCGACCCGCGGCTCGACGCCGAGCATGCTGAGCTGGCGGACGGCGGGGGCGTCGTAGGTCCGCTGGTACGTCACCCAGGGCAGCCGCGACAGATCCTCGACGCTCAGCCGTTCGCCGGCCTCCGGGTTGTCCTCGGCGACGACGAACACCCAGCGGTCGGTGAACAGTTCGACGGCGGGGAAGCCGCCGATGACGCCGTGCGGCATGAGGAGACCGTCGGAGGTGCTCAGCACCGCTCCGGTGTGCTCGACGATGTCGGCCGTCGGTTTGCGGAAGTGCAGCCGGACGCCCGGCGCCTCGGCGTGGACGACGCGGGTGAGCTCGGCCCCGAAGACGGCGATCGCGTAGTCGCTGGCGATCAGCGTGAACTCGTGCTCCTCCCGGGCGGGGTCGAACCCCGCGCGGCTGCTGAACACCCGTTCGAGCAGGTCGCAGGCCGTGCCGGTCCGGTCCCTCAGCGCCATGCCGAGGGCCGTCAGCTCGTAGCGGCCGCCGACCCGCGCGAGCAGGTCGTCGTCGAAGTGGCGGCGCAGCCGGGCCAGCGCCGCGCTCATCGCGGGCTGGCTGAGGCCGACGCGCTGCCCGGCCCGCGTGACGTTGCGCTCCTCCAGCAGGGCGCGCAGGGCGATGACGAGATTGAGGTCCAGGCTGGCGAGGTTCACGGCTGCCCCGTAGAGATCGATCGTCGGTATCCATCGCGTGGATGACCGGGATCAGAACAATCGATTTCCCTTATCCACGTCGGTGGCCTCAGATTAGTCGCACCGTAATCAGGAGGACATCCACGTGAAATCCACAGCCGCGGCGACGGGGTTCTCCGGTCCGTTCGCCCTCGGAACCCTCTCCGCGCGGGAACGCCCGCCGTTCCCCGGCCTGGTCGTGCCGGACGGCCGGGTGCTCGATCTCACCGCCGCCCTCGGCCTGCCCGACCTGCGGGCGCTGCTGGAGCGCTGGGACGAGGTCCTCCCGCGCCTGGCCGGGCTGGCCGGTGACGCGGACCTGGACTGGCTGCCGCTGGAGAGTCTGCGCGTCCACGCGCCGGTCGAGCCGCGGCAGGTCTTCCAATCGGGTGCCAACTACCGCACCCACGTGATCGACCTGGCCGTCGCCCACGAGCCGGAGGGCGGGCGGCCGGCCGAGCAGGTACGGGCGGAGACCGCGGCGATGATGGACCGCCGGGCGGCCGAGGACCAGCCGTACCTGTTCATCGGTCTCCCATCGGCGATCACCGGGCCGTACGACGACGTGGTCCTGCCGTCCTGGTGCCGTAAGCCCGACTGGGAGCTGGAGCTGGCCGCCGTCATCGGCCGCCCGGCCTCCCGCGTCCGGCCCGACCAGGCGCTCGCGCACGTCGCCGCGTACACGATCGCCAACGACCTGACCGCCCGCGAGCTGGTCTTCCGCCGGGACATGCCCGAGATCGGCGCCGACTGGCTGCGCAGCAAGAACGCGCCGGGCTTCACGCCCCTCGGGCCGTGGCTGGTCCCGGCCGGGTTCGCCGGCGATCCGGGGAATCTGCGGGTCACGCTGCGGCTCAACGGCCAGGTCATGCAGGACGAGTCGACCCAGGACATGATCTTCGACGTCGCCCGGCTGGTCTCGTACGCGTCGCAGACGACGACCCTCCTGCCCGGCGACCTCGTGCTGACCGGCAGCCCCGCCGGCAACGGCATGCGCTGGGGGCGGCTGCTGCGCGACGGCGACGTCATGGACGGCACGATCACCGGGCTGGGCGCCCAGCGCACCCGCTGCGTCGCGGAGACCGGCGATGACGCCTGACCGCACCGACCCGGAGACCGCGATCGCCGAGGCGGCCCGGGCGTACTCGAACTGGGGACGCTGGGGCGCGGACGACCGCCTGGGCACCCTCAACTTCCTCACCGAGGACCGGCGCCGGGCGGGCGCCGCGCTGGTGCGCCGGGGCGTGAGCTTCTCGCTGTCCCAGAGCTTCGACATGGACGGGCCGCAGAAGGGCTGGCGCCGCCGCACGAACCCGGTCCACACGATGCTGGACACGGGTACGGACGCGGCGCTGGGCAACCAGGGCTTCCCGCACGGGATCGGTGGCGCCGACGACGTCATCGCCATGCCGCTGCAGTGCTCCACGCAGTGGGACGGCCTCGGGCACATCTTCGACCACGGAAAGGCGTGGAACGGCCGCCCGGCCGAGAAGGTCGTCACCTCCGACGGCGACCTCGTCACCGGGATCGAGCACATGGCCCCGCACGTGGCCGGGCGCGGCGTCCTGCTGGACGTCGGGCGGGTCGTCGGCACCGGCGGCGAGCTGCCGGACGGCTTCGCCATCACCGAGCAGCACCTCACCGCGACGGCCGAGGACCATGGGGTCGTCGTCGGCCGCGGCGACATCGTCTGCGTGCGGACCGGGCGGCTGGCGCGGGCACGCCGCGAGGGCTGGGGCGAGTACGCGGGCGGGCCGTCGCCGGGGCTGTCCTTCACCACCGCGGGCTGGCTGCACCGCACCGAGATCGCCGCGATCGCCACCGACACGTGGGGGTTCGAGGTGCGGCCGAACGAGTTCGACCGCGCCTTCCAGCCGCTGCACCAGGTCGCCATCCCCAACATCGGGCTGCTGATCGGCGAGATGTGGGACCTGGACGCGCTCGCCGCCGACTGTGCCGCCGACGGGACGTACGAGTTCTGGCTCACCGCCGCGCCGCTGCCCATCACCGGAGCCGTCGGCTCTCCGGTCAACCCCATCGCCGTCAAGTGACCCGGAAGGAACCGGCCATGCCCAGTGTCCGCACGGTGCTCGTCGTGGGAGGAGGGACGTCCGGCAACGCGGTCACCGTGCTGCTGCGCCGGGCCGGCGTCGAGGTCGACCTCGTGGAGATCGAGCCCGGCTGGAACGTCCGCGGGTCCGGCATCACCCTGCAGGGCAACGCGCTGCGCGTCCTCCGCGAGCTCGGCGTCTGGGAGGAGGTCCGCGCGCACGGCTTCGCCTTCGACACCGTCGGGCTGACCGCGCCCGACGGGACGGTGCTGCACGTCGCCGAGGACCTCCGCACCGGCGGCCCCGACCTGCCCGCCACCGTCGGCATGCAACGCCCCGTGCTGCAGCGGATCCTCACCGGCGCGGTCCGCGCGTCCGGCGCGCGGGTCCGCCTCGGCACCACGGTCGAGAGCCTGGACCAGGACGCCGAGGGCGCCGACGTCGTCTTCACCGACGGCACGACCGGCCGGTACGACCTGGTCGTGGCCGCCGACGGCCGCGCGTCGGCGACGCGCGCGCTGGCCGGCGTCCCGGACCGGCCCGAGCCCATCGGCATGGCGATCTGGCGCGTCCCCGCCCCGCGCCCGGCGGACGTCGAGCGCACCGACCTGACCTACGGCGGTCCCTGCTACATCGCCGGCTACTGCCCCACCGGGCCGGACACCGTCTACGCCTACCTGGTCGAGCCCAACCGCGACCGGGGCGCCGTCGCCCCCGCCGCGTACGCCGACGAGATGCGCCGGCTCGCCGAGGGGTACGGCGGTGCCTGGGCGCGGATCCGCGAGTCCATCACCGACCCGGAGCAGGTCAACTACACCTGGTTCGACCAGATGCTGGTCGAGGACGCCTGGCACCGCGGCCGCGTGGTGCTCGTCGGCGACGCCGCGCACTGCTGCCCGCCGACGCTGGCCCAGGGCGCCGCCATGGCCCTGGAGGACGCCCTGGTCCTCGCCGAACTGCTCACCGGAGGCGACGCGCTGAGCGACGCGCTCACGGAGTACCACCGGCGCCGTCTCCCCCGCGTCCGGATGGTCGTGGAGGGCTCCGTGCAGCTGTGCCGGTGGCTGATGGACGGCGTACGGGACGCCGACGTGCCCGGCCTCATGGGCCGCACCCTCACCGCACTGGAGAAGCGCCCGTGACCGAGAACCCGACGATCGACGTGCACGCGCACGTCCTGCTCCCCCAGGTCGAGGAGGCCGTCGCCGGGCGGCCGGGCCTGGCCGCCGCCCGCGAGCGGGACGCACGCCGGAGCGGCCCCGAGGCCCTCGCCGTCAGCGCGGTGATGATCCGCGAGCGGATCCCGAGGCTCACGGACGTCACGGCGCGGCTGGCCGCGATGGACGCCGCCGGCGTGGACGTCCAGCTCGTCTCGCCCTCCCCCTCGCACTACCACTACTGGGCGGAGCCGGACCTGGCCCGTACGGTGTGGCGGCTGGCGAACGCCGGCACCGCCGCGCACTGCGCCCAGGCCCCCGGCCGGCTGTACGGGCTGGGCCTCGTACCACTGCAGCACCCGGACCTGGCCGCCGAGGCGCTGGACGACGCCCTCGATCACGGGCTGCGGGGCGTGGAGATCTCGAGCCACGCCCCGTCCTCCGGCCACGTCCCGGGCCGGGAGCTGTCCGACCCCGCCTACGAGCCGTTCTGGGCCCGCGCGGAGGAGACCGGGGCGATCGTGTTCCTGCACCCGTTCGGGTGCACCCTCGACGAGCGCCTGGACCGGTGGTACCTGTCGAACACCGTCGGCCAGCCGGCCGAGAACGCCGTCGCCCTGTCCCACCTGATCTTCTCCGGCGTCCTCGACCGGCACCCCGGACTGAAGATCATCGCCGCGCACGGCGGCGGCTACCTGCCCACCCACATCGGCCGCTCCGACCACGCCTGGCGGGCCCGCGCCGACGCCCGCGGCTGCGCGCACCCGCCCAGCGCGTACCTGCGGCGCCTGTACTTCGACTCCCTCGTCCACGACCCGTACGTGCTGCGGGAGCTCGTCCGCGTCGCGGGAGCCGACCGGGTGCTGCTCGGCTCGGACTTCCCGTTCGACATGGGCACCGACGACCCGCTGGGCGCACTGCGCGCCGCGGGCCTGCCCGGCACCGACCACGACGCCGTACGCGGCGCCAACGCCGCCGCGTTGCTGCGCCTCCCTTCAGGAGAGAGACCATGACCGAGCGAAGCGAGGGAATCAGTGAGCACAGCACCTCTGGTCATGAGGCCGACGAAGGAGGCCTCATGACCGACCGTCCCCTCACCCATCTGCGGCACGTCGACCTCGTCGTGCCCGACTACGACCGTCAACTCGACTTCTACGCCGGCGTGTGGGGCCTGACCAAGGTCGCCGAGGACTCCGGCATCGCGTTCCTCGCCGCCGAGGGCAGCCCCGAGCAGTACGTGGTCCGGCTCCGCAAGGCCGAGGAGAAGCGCCTGGACCTGGTCTCGTACGGGGCGGCGTCCCCGGCCGACGTGGACGCCCTCGCCGAGCGGCTGATCGCGGACGGCGTCCGGCCGATCTGCGAGCCGGGGAGGCTGGACACCCCGGGCGGCGGATACGGCTTCCGGTTCTTCGACCTCGACGGCCGTACGATCGAGATCTCCGCCGACGTCGCCGCCCGGCGGCACCGGCGCATCGAGGAACGCGAGTCGATCCCCGTCCGGCTCTCCCACGTGGTCCTCAACTCCCCGGACCTGAACCGCACCCGCGCCTGGTACGAACGCCACCTGGGCTTCCGTCTCTCCGACACGCTCGGCCACCCGCGCATGGGCGAGGTCATGCACTTCATGCGGATCAGCTCCCAGCACCACAGCATGGCCATCGCCCAGGGCCCGCACACCTCCCTGCACCACGTCTCCTTCGAGATGCGGGGCCTCGACGAGTACATGCGCGGCTCCGGCCGGGTCATCCGCGCCGGGTTCCGTAAGATCTGGGGGCCCGGCCGGCACCTCGCGGGCGACAACACCTTCACCTACTTCCTGGACCCGCACGGCAACACGGTCGAGTACACGACCGAGCTGGAGGAGCTGGACGAGGACACCTGGCACCCGCACGTCTACGACTTCTCCCGGCCGGAGGTCACGGACCAGTGGGGCACCGCGAACGCGATGAACGAGTTCGTCGCCAAGGAGTCCTTCAACGACCCCGACCAGGGCTGCTTCGTCGCCCCGCCGGTCTGACCGCCCGCCGCTTCGAGGAGACCCATGCGCATCGCCACGTACGAACATCGGGGTGCACAACGCTGCGGCGTCGTCGAGGACGCCGCGGTGCGCCCCTTCCCCGACGGCACCGACCTGCTCGACCTGATCCGTTCCGGCGGCCTCGCCGACCCGCCTCCGGCCGGGGCGGCCGTGCCGCTGACCGAGGTACGCCTGCTGGCGCCGCTGCGACCGCCCACCGTCCGGGACTTCGTCGCCTTCGAGGAGCACGTCGAGGGGGTGCGCCGCAGCGTCGACGGGGCGGCGGGCGTACCCGACGCCTGGTACGACGCCCCGACCTTCTACTTCACCAACCCCTACGCGGTGATCGGCCCCGGCGACGACGTGCCGGTGCCGCCCGGCAGCAAGGCACTGGACTTCGAGCTCGAGGTCGCCGTCGTCATCGGCCGGGAGGGCCGTGACCTGACCCCCGAGCAGGCCCGCGACCACATCGCCGGGTACACGCTGTTCAACGACTGGTCCGCGCGCGACCTCCAGTCCCGCGAGATGCAGGTCGGCCTCGGCCCCTGCAAGGGCAAGGACACCGCGACCACCCTCGGCCCGTACCTGGTGACCCCGGACGAACTGGAGCCCTACCGAGACGCGGACGGCCTCCTCCGCCTCGCGCTCACCGCCGAGATCAACGGCGAGGTCGTCGGAACCGACCTGCTGTCCAACATGAGCTGGACGTTCGAGGAGATGATCGCCTACGCCTCCCGGGGCACCTGGGTGCGGCCCGGCGACGTGCTGGGCTCCGGGACGTGCGGCAACGGCGGTTGCCTCGCGGAGCTGTGGGGCCTGCGGGGTGAGCGCACTCCCCCGCCGCTGCGGCCCGGCGACACGGTGACGCTCACCGCCGAGGGCATCGGTGCGATCTCCAACACGGTCGTCCCCGGCCCCGGCCCCGTCGCCGTACCGCGCGGCCGCAGGCGGGACCGGAGCCGTCCGTGACCAGGCTGGCCGAGAAGATCATCGTGGTGACCGGGGCCGCGCGCGGCCAGGGCGCGGCCGCGGCCGCCGCCTGCGCCCGGAAGGGCGCCACGGTCGTCGCCGTCGACGTGGACGAACAGGCGGCCGGCGCCACACCGGGCGTCGTCCGCCACCCGATGGACGTGGCCGACGCCGGCGCGTGGGCGGCGCTCGCGGAGCGGCTGCGCGAGGGGTACGGGCACGTCGACGGCCTGGTCAACAACGCGGGCGTCACCTGGCGGGCGCGGGTGGGCGACCTGGCCGTCGCGGACCTGGAGCGCGTCCAGTCGGTGAACGTCACCGGGCCGCTCCTGGGCATGCGGCACCTCGCGCCGCTGATGCCACCCGGGTCCTCCATCGTGAACGTCGGGTCCGCCGCGGCGCTCACGGGCCACTACCCGGCCGCCTACACCGCGAGCAAGTGGGCGCTGCGGGGCCTGTCCAAGGCGGCCTGCGTGGAGTTCGGCCCGCGCGGCATCCGGGTCAACTGCGTCCACCCCGGCTTCATCGACACCCCGATGACGGCCTCGGCCGCACCTGCCTTCCGCGACGCGAACATCCGCGAGACGCCGCTCGGCCGGACCGGCGCACCGGAGGAGGTCGCGGCCCTGATCGCCTTCCTGCTGTCCGACGAGTCGTCCTTCATCACCGGGGCGGACATCCCCGTCGACGGCGGCCTCACCGCCCACGGCGGCGCCAAGTCCATCTCCGACGCGGTCAGGGAACGATGATCGACGGCTCGTCGTAGACGATCTTGTGCGGTGCCCGTTCGCCGGGCCCGACGAGCGGGCTGATGACGGGGTTCGGCGGCGTGACCGGGGCCAGGTGGCAGGGGATGACTCTACCCGTCACGAGGTACTGCGTGACGCTGGTGTTCACGCCGCCGTCGGCGTTGTGGAAGATCTTCAGGCCGAACAGGAAGAACTGGCCCGGTTCGAAGAGGCGGGTGTCGATCCGCAACCGCATCCCGGTGCCGTTCTCCTGGCCCGGGATGTTCGTCGGCGCGCTGTAGAGCCCCGGCGGGACGTCCCTGACGAGCGTGGCGAAGGGCTGGTGGCACACCTTGCCGGCCGGAACGTAGTAGACGGCGGCCGGCACCCCGAGGCGCCGCAACTGCCGCGACAGCCCTTCGGCGTCGCGGTACCGCGTGATCCGGACGTCGACGACGCCGTTGGCGTCCCTGGCCACCGCGTACGCCGGGGCGCTGCGGAGAGAGGTCACGGTGACCGCCGTCGCCGCGACGGCGGACACGCCGACGGCGGTCGCCGCGAGGGCGATGGTGCGGCGGGCCGGGCGGCGGGTCCTCGTCTCACGGGCGGGCAGCGCCCGCGCCCGCGCGGCGACGACCTCCTTGAGCGCGGTGAGGCGTCGTTCCTCGAAGTCCTCCAGCCGGTGGTCGCTCGACGTCATGATGCTCCCTCCACAGTCATCGAGCCGGGGCCGACGCCCGGGTGATCCCGCAGGATCCGGCGGGCCCGGTGCAGGCGGACCCTGGCGGTGCCGGGTCTGATCCGGAGCGCCGCGGCGGCCTCCGTCACCGTCAGGCCGTCCATGTCGACCAGTTCGATGACCGCCCGCAGGCCGGCGGGCAACCGGTCGAGCTCCGTCAGAAGGCGGCGACCGGCCCGTTCGGCGTCGATCCGCTCTTCCAGCCGGGTGATGTCGTCGCCGTCCAGGACCCGTCTCCCCGCGGCGCGCAGCGTCTTGTCGAGCTGCCGGGCGGCCCGGCGGCGCTCGGCGGCCAGGACGTTGTGGGCGATGCCCACCAGCCAGGCCGACTCGCTGCCCAGCCTGCGCCGGTAGCCGTCCGACCCCTCGATCGCCGCGAGGAACACCTCGGTGGTCAGGTCGTCCACCAGGCACGGATCGGCGACCCGGCGGGCGACGAAGCCGGTCACCATGCGGACCTGCCGTCGGTAGAAGGCCTCGAACGCCACCGGGTCACGACCGATGGCGCGGACCTCCTTCTCCGCCGGATCGCTAGCACTCATGCACGCCCGCCCTCCCTCGCGCTCGTCCTCCCCTCTTTGGTCGGCGCGCGGGATCGCGTTACAGACCCGGCTCGTGGCCCTTCGCGAGGGCCGCCAGGGTGGACCCGGAGCACCCCTCCAGAATGCTCCGGGTCACCCCGGACGGTGCCGCCCCTACCGAACCGCCCCCGCGCGCCCGGTATGAGCCGGCGATGATGGAACAGGTGGCCCCCGCACGTGACGCCCGCACTTCCGGGGCTCTCCCAGCAAAACCTCAGGCGGGCGCCCACGGCTACCCCCGGATTCGGGGATGGCCGGGCCGGACACGCCGGTCCTACACTCGGCGGCCATGAGCCAGGGTGCCCCGATGACACCGCGCGCCACGCCGCCCGCCGTCACGCGCGTCACGGCGCCGTCCGGGTCGGTCCGGGAGCTCTCCGACCACGAACGCCTCGTGTTCGGCCGGGGACCGGACGCGGACCTGCTGATCTCCGCCGACCGGGGGCTCTCCCGCCGGGCGGGCGTGATCAGCGCCCTGTGCGGAGGCGCGTGGGTGGCCAATCTCAGCCGGACCCACGCGCTGTACGCCGAGAGCGAGGGCTACCAGATCCGGCTGCCGCCGATGGAGGCGGGCGGCGAGCCGTCCGCCGGCTGGTTCATCAGGACGGGGGCGACGCTGGTCGGTTCGCGGGCCATGCTCGACGAGGGCCAGGCCGTACGCGTCACGGTGCTCGCCGCCGTGACCGATGCCCTGAGGACTCCTCCCGCGGGACGGGCGGACGACGACTCGACGCTCCTGCCGCTGTACCTCGATCCGCACACCAAGCTCTTCCTGGTGGCGCTCCTCCTGTGCCGGCCGTGGCTGCTGGACCCGACCCGTACGACTCCGCTGCCCCGGACGCCGGAGATCGCCCGTGCGGCGTTGGAAGTGACGGACGCGTTCTACGAGATCGAGCAGTTCGATCACGACCCGGTCTTCCGCGACCGGCTCGCGGCCCGCGTCGGCGAGCATCTCAAGGTGCTCCGCCGCAAGATCAATTCACGCGGGCTCGCGCGGGCCGGGACCCGGCTGTCCGACGAGGTGGTCGTCGGCGTGCTGATCGAGCACGCCATCGTCACCCCGGCCGATCTGGAGCGCCTCGCCGATCCGTCCTGGTGCTCCCGGCAGGAGGACCTGTGGTGGGACCGTACGCGATAGCGGGGCTACAGGTCGTTGACGGTGAACGCCAGCTCCAGGGGGCGGTCCGCGCCGGGCACCGTCACGGTGACGCGATGACGCCCGGGCGGGATCTTGCCGGGGAAGAACTCGTGGCCCTGGTTGATCACGTAGTTGAACGTGCCCGCGAAGTCGACGACCGGCGTCACCGCCGCCACCCGTTTCCGGTCCAGGCGGATGCCGACCTGCCGGCCGGGTGTCAGGCCCGCTCCGTGGACGACGAATCCGGTGTGCCCGTCGCCGTAATCCTGGTTCAACGTGATCCGTGGGCGTCCCGACGGCCGTGCCGTACGCGCCACGCCGGGCGCCCCGGGCGGCGCGGCACCGGGCGGGGGCGGGCCCGAGGGCCGTCGTGGCCGGTCGTCGTCCATCCGGCCGAGTACGACCCCGATCAGCAGTGCCACGCCCGCTCCCAGCAGGGCCGCGAGGACGCGCCCGCCCCTGCCGGCCCGCCGGGACGCCACCGTGCGCCGCGAGTCCAGGACGCCGGAACGATCCTGCCGCGGATCCGGGGCTCCGGAAGGATCCGGGGCTCCGGAACGGCCCGGCCGACGCGGATCCGGGGCGCCGGGGCGGTCCGGGCGCCGGGCGGGAGGCGGTCCTCCGGGCGCCCGGACGGAGGTGGGCGAGTCCAGGGTTTCCTCGGCGGCGGGGTCGTCCGCCGGCGACTCCACCGGCGGAGGCTCCCGCCGGTACTCCTCGAGCAGGGCGAGCGCCTCGAAGGGCAGCGGCGCCGCTCCGCTGCCGTCGAGGTCGACCGCCAGCCGGGCCAGCAGGGCGCCCGCCGCGGGACGGTCCGCCGGGTCGCGGCGGAGACAGTCCAGCAGCAGGTCGGCCGCCTCGTCCGGCATTCCGGTGAGGTCCGGCGGATCACTGGCCAGGCGGAGCAGCACGTCGGTCACCGACTTCCCCGTGTACGGCGGGTGCCCGGTGGCGGCGAAGAGTAAGGTCGAGCCGAGCGCGAAGACGTCACTCGCCGGCGTCGTCTGCCGGCTGTCCCGCGCCTGCTCGGGCGCCATGTACGCCGGGGTGCCGACGGCCTGGTGCGTGGCGGTCGCGGTGACGCGCTCGGTCGCCCGCGCCACGCCGAAGTCGATGACCCGTGGCCCCTCGATCGACACCAGCACGTTGGACGGTTTCAGGTCCCGGTGCACCAGTCCCGCCTGGTGGATCGACTCCAGCGCCTCGGCGCACCCGGCCGCCAGCCAGCGCAGCGCGGGAACCGGCAACGGCCCGCAGGTCCGTACGAGCTGCTCCAGGGAGGGCGCCGGGATGTACGCGGTGGCCAGCCACGGGATCTCGGCGTCCGGGTCGGCGGCGACCACCGCCGCCGTGAACACCCCGCTGACCCGGCCCGCGGCCGCGACCTCGCGGGCGAAGCGGGAGCGGAAATCCGCGTCGCCGGCGAACTCACTCCTGATCGTCTTGACCGCCACCAGCCGCCCCGACGCCGAACGGCCGAGGTAGACCCGGCCCATCGCGCCGCTCCCCAGCCGTCCCAGCAGCGCGTATCCGCCGATCCGCCGAGGGTCGTGCCGGGACAGGGGCTCCAGCCTCGTGCGACCTGACGCCATCCCGTCTCCTCCGCTCCGCAGGGCACACCGGGGCACCATCCTCCCTGTTCCGGACAGGAAGTCAGGCGGACTGTACGACTTCGTTACCGCCCTCCAGCGCCGTTACCGCCCTCCGCCGCCGTCACCGCCCTGCATCACCGTCACCGCCCTCCGCCGCCGTTATCCCCCTCCGCCGGCGCGGCCGCCGGGCGCGGCGGAGGCGAGGTCGGCGGCGGCGCTGGCGAGCAGCAGGTCGAGGGCAACCGGGAAGGCGCTGGAGTTCATCTGCCCGGCCAGCAGGTCCGCGACCGCGGTGATGTTGGGATGCGTTCGCTCCGGGAGCCGCGCGTACGTCGCGCGCCAGATCGTCCGGTCGGCGCGGAGGGCGGGCTCCGGGAGGGTCAGCGTCGCGGCGTCCAGCGCGGCGAAGGCGAGGGCCTGGTCGATGAAGGCGTGGTAGATCCGCACCGCCGACGGGTCGGGGAACCCCGCGCCGCGCAGGAGGCCCAGGATCGCCTCGTCGGCGGCGATCTCCTGCGACCGTCCGCTGACGCGGGCGGCCGTGAGCACGGCCGCCTGGGGGTGGGCGAGGTAGGTGGCGTGAATGCGCAGACCCAGTTCACGCAGGTCGCGCCGCCAGTCGCCCGTCGTGCTCCAGCCGGAGACGGCCCGCCCCATCAGTTCGTCCGCCAGGGCGAGGATCAGGTCGTCCATGCCGTCGAAGTACCGGTAGACGGTGCTGGGGTCCGCGCCCAGGGCCAGGCCGAGGCGGCGCGCGGTGAGGCCCTGCGCGCCGTGTTCGCGCAGCAGGCGCAGCGCCGTCTCGATGATCAGGTCGTGGCTGAGCACCAGGCCCTGCTTGGTCCGCCGGCGCCGCCGGCGCTCTCCCTCCTGCACCACCTTCTTCGCCATGGGGCGAGCTTATGCCAACAGGGTTGACGTTATGTGGGGATCGGCCGTTGGATCGGTCTCAAGCGAGCGAACCGCTCAGATATCCATAAAACGCATGAAAGGTGATGTATCTCCGTGCGAATTCTGCTGGTGGGCGCGGGAGGCGTCGGCTCCGCGATCACTCGGATCGCCGCCCGGCGCGACTACTTCGAGCACATGGTCGTCGCCGACCACGACCTCCGCCGCGCGGAGGCCGCGGTGGCCGCCGTGACGACCCCGGGCACGGCCGGGTCGCGCTTCGGCTCCGCCCGAGTCGACGCCGGCGACCGGGCCGCGGTCGCCGCCCTGCTGCGCGAGCACCGCTGCGACGTGCTGCTCAACGCGACCGACCCGCGCTTCGTCCTGCCGCTGTTCGAGGCGGCGCACGACGCCGGCGCGCACTACCTCGACATGGCGATGTCCCTGTCCCATCCGCACCCGGAACGCCCGTACGAGCTGTGCGGGGTCAAGCTCGGCGACGACCAGTTCGCGCGCGCCGGGGACTACCGCGAGTCCGGGCTCCTGGCCCTGGTCGGCATGGGCGTCGAGCCCGGCCTGTCGGACGTCTTCGCCCGGTACGCGGCGGACGAGCTCTTCGACGAGATCGAGGAGATCGGCATCCGCGACGGCGCGAACCTGACCGTGGACGGCTATGACTTCGCGCCCTCCTTCAGCATCTGGACCACCATCGAGGAGTGCCTGAACCCGCCCGTGATCTACGAGAAGGAGCGCGGCTGGTTCACGACGGCGCCCTTCAGCGAGCCCGAGGTCTTCGACTTTCCCGAGGGCATCGGCCCGGTCGAGTGCGTCAACGTCGAGCACGAGGAGGTGCTCCTGGTCCCCCGGTGGGTCGACGCCGGGCGCGTCACCTTCAAGTACGGACTCGGCGAGGACTTCATCGACAAGCTCAGGACCCTGCACGACCTCGGCCTGGACCGCACCGCCCCGCTCACCGTCGCCACCGACCGCGGTCCCGCCGCGGTCTCCCCGCGCGACGTGGTCGCCGCCGCGCTGCCCGACCCGGCCGGCCTCGGCGACCGCATGCACGGCAGGACCTGCGCCGGCACCTGGGTGAAGGGCGCCAAGGACGGCCGGCCGCGCGAGGTGTACCTCTACCACGTCGTCGACAACCAGTGGTCGATGCGCGAGTACGGCTCCCAGGCCGTGGTCTGGCAGACCGCCGTCAACCCGGTGGTCGCCCTCGAACTCGTCGCGACCGGCGCCTGGACCGGCACCGGCGTGCTCGGCCCCGAGGCGTTCCCGGCCCGGCCCTTCCTCGACCTGCTGAGCGAGTACGGCTCACCCTGGGGAATGCGCGAGCAGTGACGAGGCGGTCATCGGCGTGACCGGCCCAGGAAGCTCCCCAGCAGCAACCCGACGGCCAGCCCGAGGACGAGGCCGAGGAGCAGGCCCGCGATCAGCCCGGCCACGAGCCCGGCCGTCAGGAACACGACGAGCCCGACGACGAGACCCACCAGCACGCCGGCGACCAGGCCCGCCACCAGGCCGAGCAGAAGTCCGGCGATCAGCGTTGGCATCGCCGCTCCGGGGATCCTGAGTCATGTGCGGGCATCATCCGCGTGAAGCCGGTCGGTGAACGAGGCGGACGCCTCACCTCCGACGTTACGCCCCCGGCGGTCGACGCCGAGAGGGCACCGCCCCGCCGGAGACCACGTCAGACTCCGGCGGACGGCGTGCCACGCGGTCCGCGCGCGAGGTGGACGAGCATGGCGGCGAAGGTCAGCCCCCAGACCGCCGGCGTCACCCACATCGCGCCGTCACCGATGAGGCGCATGAGGGGGAAGCGCTCGGCCCGCCCGAGATCGTGGCTCGCGACGCCGTACATGCCGAGCGGGAAGACGATCGACCACAGGTCGGTGTCGTAGCGCAGGGGGATCCGATGGGTCACGTGCCGCCACCATTCGGCCGCCACCAGTGCGGGGATCAGCCAGGTCCCGAAGGCCCAGAACACCACCGAGGCGGCCGCCGCGCCCCGGACGGTCTCGATCGCCGGCGCGTCGGTCATCCGGACGAGGCGCGCCCGGCCAGGGCCGTGATCGCGGTGGCGCCCATGGCGACCCAGTACGGCGGGGTGAGGTCCTCCGGGCGCGGCGGACGGAACAGGAGCCGCACCGCGACCAGGACACCGGTGACGGCGTAGAGGAAGACGCCCACCGCCCAGGACACGATGGCGACCGGCGCCAGCGCGGACCGGAGCCCGGGACTCACCGGTTCGAGGGTCGCGGCGAGGACGGCCACGGACTGAACGGCCACCGTCCACAGGAACCACGTGCCGTCGGCGCCGACCGGCCCCGGCCGGTCCGCCCGGTTCCGGAGAACGGCCGCGGGGACGAGATACCCCAGGACGAGCCAGCCCAGGCAGCCGACGGCCAGCAGCGCGAGCGCGATCCGATCCTGTCCCGCCGCGGCGAGGCGGGTCCCGAGCACGTCGGTGCCGGCGACGAACGTGAAGGACCCGAAGGCGCGCCGCGGGTCGGTCAGTTCGGCCCACAGGCCGGACCGGAGGGCGATGACACGCCATCCGGTCACGGCCACGAGCACGGCGTACGCCGCGACGGCGATCCACAGCAGAGCGCCGGACAGCACGCCCAGGCCCTGGTCACCGACGCCGACCGAGACGACACCGGTGGCCATGACCACGGCGAAGCAGGCGAGGTCGAGGACACCCACGGTTACCAGTGAACCGCCGGCGAGACCGGAGTTCACCCACCCGTGCCCCGGCCGCGCCGCTCAGCCGCCGACCGCGTCGGCCTTCGTCGAGGGCCGGACGGCCGGGACGGCCCCGGCTCAGGCCGGGTCACGGGAGAGGGCTGCCAGGGCGTGGGCCGCCTCGCGGGTGGCCGGGTAAAGGCCGCGGTACAGCTCGTACAACCCGTCGTAGATCCGTCCGGCGGCCGGGTCGGGCTCGACGACGCCCGCGGGAGGGTTCCACCCCGCGCCGTCCGACAGGCCCGTGGCGCGCGCGGCCAGCAGCGCGTCGCCGTAACAGGCGCCGATCGTGACCGAGGGCAGCTCCTGGGAGCGGCCGAGCACGTCCGACACGATCCGCGTCCACAGCCCGCCCTTGGTGCCGCCGCCCACGGCGACCAGCCGCCGGGCCTCGCCGCCCGCCGCCCGCATCGCCTCCAGGTTGTGCCGGACGCCGAACGCCGTGCCCTCCAGGGCCGCCCGGTAGAGGTGCCCGCGGCCATGGTCGAGGGTCAGGCCGAGGACGAGTCCCCGCGCGTCCGGGTCGAACAGCGGAGTGCGCTCGCCGGCGAAGTACGGCAGCATGATCAGCCCGCCCGCCCCGTGCCCGGCCGCGCGCGCCTCCTCGGTGAGCTCGTCGTACTCCGCGCCGGTCAGATGCCGCAGCCAGTCGGTGACCGCGCCCGAGGTCGCCATGCCCGCCGCCAGGTCGTACGTGCCGGGCGTCACGCCGACCGTGCCCCACAGGCCCGGCCAGGTGCGGCGTGCCGCGAGGACCTCGATGAGGAACATCGTCGTGCCGTACATCACCATGACGTCGCCGGGCTCGGTGACCCCGACGCTCACCGCCTCGGCCCACGCGTCGATGGTGCCGGCGATGACCGGGGTCCCCGCGGGAAGGCCCGTTCGATCGGCCGCCGTCCCGGTGACCGCGCCGACGACCTCGCCGGGCCAGGCGAGCGGCGGCAGGTCCAGGCCCGGGGCGATCTCCGCCGCCCAGTCGGGGATCCAGGCGTGCTCGCGGCTGTCGTACAGCGGCGAGCTCTGGCTGGCCGAGTGGTGGTCGAGGACGTACTCCCCCGTCAGCTCGTGCACGAGGTAGGAGCTCGCCATGAACAGCCGCCGCGTGCGCTCCCACGCTTCCGGCTCGTGGCGGCGCAGCCAGGCGAGCTTGGGCCCGACCGCCTGGGTGGTCAGCGGCGAGCCGCCGCGTTCGATGACGGTCTCGGCGCCGTAGCGCGCGGTCAGCTCCTCGATCTCGGCGACCGCGCGCGCGTCGACGCCGTAGAGGATCGCCGGTCTCAGCGGTTCGCCGGCGGCGGTCGCGGGCAGCGCGCACGGTCCGATGCCGCTGACGCCGACGCCCGCGACCGGGGCGTCGGCCCGCGCGAGCAGCTTGCGGGTGACGGCGGCGAACCCGTCCCACCAGACCGTACGGGCGTCGTGCTCGGCCCAGCCGGGGCGCGGCCGCGACACCGCGTGCTCGCGCACCGCCGTCGCGACCACCTCGCCGTCGGGAGTGGTCAGCACTCCTTTGGAACTGGACGTGCCGATGTCGACTCCGAGCAGCAGGCTCATCCGGCGATCCCTCCTCCCGGTGGTCGGTGCGGTCGATGACCGCGGTCAGCCCTGGTCGTCGGTCGCGTTCTCACGCACGAGGAGCAGCACGGCGTCCAGGGCTTGTGACAGCCTCTCGATGGATCGTGACGCCTGCATGAGGACGAATCCCCCCTGCACGAGGGCGAGGATGGCGCGGGCGAGGGCGGGCACGTCAGTGGCCGGTTCCAGGTCACCGTTCGCGCGCATGGCCTCGAGTCCGCGTTCGAAGTGAGCGGCCCAGACGTCGAACCCGGCGTCGATCAGTCGTGCGGCCTCCGGGTCGCTCTCCGCCATCTGTGCGGCGAGCGAGCCCAGGGGGCAGCCGCCGGCGGCGCCACGGGCCGAGTGCACCGCGAGCAGTCGGCTGCGCCATGCCTGCCATGACTCCCGGGAATCGAGCGCGTCGAGCTCGGGGCGCTGGTCGTCCAGCGCCTGCCGTGCCTGACGCTCCACCACAGCCCGCAGGATCTCGGCGCGGCCGCCGGGGAAGTAGTGGAAGACCTGCCCGTGGCTGGTGGAGGTGGCCTCCCGGACATCGTTGATCCCGACCGAGGCGAGTCCACGCTCGTAGATCAGCGCCGCCGCCGCATCGATGATGCGGGACCGCGTCGCGGCCCCTTTCGCCGTCCACCTCTCGGCCACGACCGGCCTCACCCCTTTCTCAGCTTCGACCCTACCGGATTCTGGTGTTGCTTCTCCAAAATATCCGCCCTATGGTTCTGGAGAGATCTATCCAAACTTTTGGAGGAGCGGTTCCGATGCCCAAGATCGATGTCCACACCCACTTCCTGCCCGAGCCCTACGTGCAAGCCCTCGTCCGCCACGGCATCAACTGGACCGGCGGGGTCGACCTGACTCCCTGGACCCCGGAGGCCCATCTCCAGTTCATGGACGAATGGGGCATCGACACCGGCGTCCTCTCCTGCCTGGCCGAGACCGGGGTCTACTTCGGCGATCAACACGAGGCGAGCGAACTGGCCAGGGACGTCAACGACATCGGCGCCGACGTCGTCCGCCGGCATCCGCGGCGGTTCGGCGTCTTCGGCGCCGTCCCACTGCCGGGCGTGGACGCCGCCCTCGCCGAGATCGACCACATCTACGACGACCTCGACCTGGACGGGGTCTACCTGGTCTCGCAGGTGGACGGGACCTACGTGGGAGACCCGCGATGGGAACCGGTGTACGAAGCACTCGATGAGCGGGCCGCCACGGTCCTGCTGCACCCGGTGGAGCCCAAGGAGACCCCGGACCTCCCCTGGCAGCACTGGATCGGCGAGTACGTGTTCGACACCACGCGGGTCTTCATGACCCTCGTGTTCAACGGGGTCCTGGACCGCTACCCGAACGTCAACTGGATCCTGTCGCACGGCGGTGGCGCCGTCCCCTACCTCGGGCACCGCATCGCCGCAGCGCCCCGGGTCGTCGCCGCGTATCGGGAGCTGGTGCGGCGCCCGATACGGGAATACCTGCGGTCGGTCTACTACGACGTCGCGGTGGCCGACTCCGCCGTGCAGGTGAACACCATGGTCGACGCGGTCGGCACGGACAGGATGCTGTTCGGGACCGACTGGCTCTACTCCGACGGGCTGTTCGACCGCGACCAGGCCGGCGAACACGATCTGACGCGCCTGCTCGGAGCGAACCTCGGAGCCCGCGTCGCCGGCGCCAACGCGCTTCGCATCCTTCCCCGCCTCGCCGAGCGCCTGGCGGACGACGCGGGTTGAGTCGCGGCACTCGCGGTGGCGACCACGCCGACCGGCGGTGCCGTTACGCGAGGTCGTAGCGGGGCAGGGCAGGCGTGTGGCCGGAAAGAGGCAGGCGGCGGTGGCCGCGTCCGGGAGCTGGACCGATCCCGACGGGGTGCGGGCGCCGGCGGGTGAGGTCCACGCCTGGCTCGCCGGGACGAATCAGACGCTGTGCGGGCTGGCGCTCAGCCGTACGCGACTGCTCCGGTTCCCGCACGTCCCCTGGGAAGAGATCATTCCGGAGTCGGGCGGCTGGGCGGACCGGGTCCAGCGGGTCTGCCCGCGATGCGACGCCGCCGTGAGGAGGCGTCCGCGGGCTCACCGCTGGACCCGTACGTCACCTCGTCCGTGAGACTCCCGGCAACCGCTCAGAAGACCGGCGCGCCGTCGCGGACCAGCCTCCAGTTCTCCTCGTGGAAGGTCGCGGGGTCGATGGTCTTGGCGGCGGAGGCGTAGGCGACGATCGCCTCCCGGATCGCCACCTGGGCGTTGTAGACGACCGGGGCGGTGGCGATGTGCGGGAAGCCGCCGCCGCCGGACTGGCGGTAGTTGTTCACCGCGACCACGAACTGCTGGTCCCCCGTGACCGCCGCGCCGTTGTAGGCGAGGTCACGGATCCGGGAGCCCTCCGGCCGGGCGAGGTCGATGTCGTAGGTGACGCCGGAGAACTGGTCGTAGTTGTAGTCGGGACGGCCGTGGGCGTTGGTCCACGACGCCGGGTCGACCGGGGCGTTCGCGGCGACCTGGGCGAAGTACTGCGCCGAGTACTCCAGGTAGTCCTTGATCTGGGAGCCGGTCAGGACGCTGGCCAGCAGGGTGTTGTCGTAGATGTAGAGACCGGCGATGTCCCTGATCGTGACCTTGCCGGCGGGGAAGGTGGCGAGGCGGCTGAACGGCGCGGCGATCGACACGACCGGGAGCGACGCGTACGCGGTGCCGGCGAGGGCCTCCTTGACCTTCGCGATCTGCACGACGTGCACATAGTCGAGGATCGCGGTGTCCTTCCAGCAGGACTCCGCGGCGGACATCGCCTCGGTGGAGGTGGCGACCTCCTGGTTGACGTAGGCGACCACCGCGTCGTGCTGCTTCTTCACCACGGCGACGAGCGCCGGGTCCTCCTGGACGGTGTTCGTGTTCACCGTCGTGGCGGACCTGCCGGTGACCTTCCAGCGGCCACGGTCCCGGGTCAGCGTGATGTCGAAGACCGACAGCCGCTGGCCCCAGCACTTGGGCTCGCTCATCACGACGCTCTGGCCGGTGGTCTTGTTGGTCACGAACCGTACGGGGACGTCGTTGTGCGCATGGCCGAAGAGGATGGCGTCGATGCCGGGCACCTGCTCGGCCACCATGGCGGAGGCGTTCTCCACCGGGATGTCGCCGGTGTAGGAGGACAGGCCGCTGTCCCCGGCGTGGGCGCTGACGACCATGACGTCGACGCCCTGCGCGCGGATGATCGGCACCCACTTCTTGGCGGTCTCGATCAGGTCCAGGAAGTCCAGCTTGCCGGAGACGTTCGCCTTGTCCCAGATGGCGACGCCCGGGTTGGTCAGGCCGAGCAGACCGACCCGGATGGGCGGATGGCCCGGCACGCGCATCGTCTTGATGATGTACGGGCGGAACGCCGGCCGGTCGGTGCCCGCGTGCACGGCGTTGGCGGCCAGCACCGGAGCGCGCATCTGGCCGATCCACTTGCGCAGCAGCGGCAGCCCGTAGTTGAACTCATGGTTCCCGAGCGCCACGGCGTCGAAGCCGAGGGCGTTCATCTGGAGCGCCATCGGGTGGACCTGGCCGGTCTCGGTGATCGGCTCGACGGTGGCGTAGTAGAAACCGAGCGGGGTGCCCTGGATGGTGTCCCCCGCGTCGAACAGCAGGGTCCGCTCACGCCCCCGGTCGGCACGGATCTGCTTGACCAGGCTCGACACCCGCGCCAGGCCGACCACGTTGCCGGCGCTGTCCCTGTAGGCCGCGTCGTTGTAGTAGTCCCAGTCGACGGCGTGGCTGTGGAGGTCGGAGGTGCCCATGATCGTGATGGTCACCGGCCCGTTCCCGCCCTTGCCGGCCGTCGCCGCCTCGGCCGACCCCGGCCAGCCCGCCAGGGCGAGCGCGCCCGCGGCGGTCAGGCCGCCGAGCACCTTCCGCCGATCGACGCCACCGCCCTCGACGCCGCCGCCCTCGGCGGCGTCGTCCGGAACCCGGCACGAGCACCATCGTGGCACCGGGCTGAAGCGTCCCCCTGATCTCTGCATGACGTACGGCGTTCCTTACTTCCCGCGGGTTGAGACGAAGGCCAAACTTAGCGGTCGGACACCGTGGTACATATCGGCGAAAATCTCCTATAGGAGCCTCCGAACCTTGGCAGAAGTTGCGGCCGTCACCCGGCCCTCCGCGTCCGGGTGACGGCCGCCGTGGCCGGCGCACCGGCCCTCAGAGTCGGCTCTTGGTCCTCCTTCGGAACGTGCGTCGTCCGCTCAGCCGACGGTCCACTGCTGGTTCGCGCCGCCGTTGCAGGTCCAGAGTTCGACCGCGGTGCCGTTGGCGGTGCCGTTGTCGTAGACGTCCAGGCACAGCCCGGACTGGACCCCGGTGATGGTGCCGTTGGAGTTGACCTGCCACTGCTGGTTCGCGCCGCCGTTGCAGTCCCAGATCTCGACCTTCGTCCCCGGAGCGGTCTGGTTGTCGTAGGCGTCCAGGCACTTGGTGCCGCCGTAGACGGTGAACCGGCCGGAGGTGTAGGTCCACGCCTGATTGGTCTGGCCGTTGCAGTCATAGATCTGCAGCTGGGCGCCGTTGGTCTGCGTGGAGTTCGGCACGTCCAGGCACTTGCCCGCCCCGACCGCGTGGATCGGGCCCGAGGGGTTCGTGCCGGTGCTCCCGCCCGCGACCCGGTACATGACGGCACCGTGCGCCGGCACGGAGGCGCTGATGGTCCCGGTGGTCGTCGACGTTCCCCCGCTCCACAGGTCGGTCAGCGTGTAGCTCGACGCGCCCGACTTGCCGACCGCGGCCGCCGTGGTGGAGATGGTCGCGGTGGATCCGGTCTCGTTGAACAGGACGACGGACACGTCCCCGCCTGCGAGCGGCCGGGCCAGGACGTCGTGGCCGCCGGAGGAGGAGACCTGGGTCCCCGGCCTGCCGAGGGAGTCCTGGTCCACCGCGATCACGGCCCGGTTGGTCAGGATCGACAGCGTGGTGGAGCTCGCGTTGACCAGGTTGCCGCCCTCGATCAGCGGAGCCGCCATCTCCGCCCACAGGCTGAAGTGCGCCCGGTCCTCGGTCGCGCTCATCCCATTGCCGATCTCCAGCATGTCCGGGTCGTTCCACGCGCCCGGACCGGCGTACGACGCCAGGCCGACGGTGTTGTGGAAGTTCGACAGCATGCTGTTGAAGTTGGGCTGGATGTCGGACGTCGTGCGCCACAGGTTGGCCACCGGGCCCGCCCACGTCGCCGGCTGGACGCTGCCGTCCCAGCCGTTGCACATGCTGAAGACGATCGGCCGGCCGGTGGCCGACAGCGCGTCGCGCATCCGCGTGTACAGGGTCTTGGCGACCTGCTGGTGCGACTGGCCGGAGAAGTCGCCGAACGGGATGTTGCACCAGTCGTACTTGACGTAGTCGACCCCCCAGGAGGCGAACAGGGTCGCGTCCTGCCGTTCGTGCCCGTAACTGCCGGGGTACCCGGCGCAGGTGGCCGTCCCGGCGTCCTCGTAGATCCCGAACTTCAGGCCGAGAGAGTGCACGTAGCTCGCCACCGCGGCGATGCCGTGCGGGAACTTCGAGGAGTTCGCGACCAGGTTGCCGCTCCCGTCCCGGCTCGAGGCCATCCAGCAGTCGTCCATGTTGACGTACTGGTAGCCGGCCGCCTGCAGGCCGTCGTTGTGCATGGCGAGCGCGGTCTGCTCGACGAGTTGCTCGCTCACGTTGCAGCCGTAGGCGTTCCAGTCGTTCCAGCCCATCGGCGGCGTCAGCGCGAGCCCGTTGCCCAGCGCCGACGCCGACGGGGCCGACACCAGCGCCAGAATCGGGATGATCAGCACGGCCATGACGGCGGCGAGCCGGCGTCGACGGTGCGAGAGTTTCATCGGGGTCCTCCGGTCAGTTCGCCGTGCAGGTGAGCGTGGGCACCTCGTTGACGCCGGTCGAGGTGCCGAGGAAGCCGAACTCGGCGCCCGCCCCCGCGGCGAGCGCGCCGTTGTAGCCGACGTTGCGGGCGGTGACGGCGGAGCCGGAGCTCGTGACCGTCGCGTTCCATGCCTGGGTGACGGCCTGGCCGTTGGCGTACCGCCAGGTGACGGTCCACCCGGTGATGGCGGTGCTCCCGGCGGTCACCGTGACCGAGGCCTGGAACCCACCGGACCACTGCCCGGTCACGGTGTACGCGGCGGTGCAGGTCCGGTCGCCGGGCGGCGGGGTGGGAGTCGGGGTCGGGGTCGGGCTCCCGCCGCCGGTGTCGCCGATGCTTCCGGGCACCGATCGCAGGGCGCCGAACCAGGTCGCGGCCATCTTGTCGAATCCGGTCGCGTTGGGATGGATGCCGTCGGACAGCAGGTCGGCGGTGGTGAGCGCCGCGTGCATGTCGACCAGGTGCACGTGCTCGCCCGCGTTCACCTTGCTCTGCACGATCCCGGGAATGGCGCTGTTGTACGCGCGGGCGTTCGCCTCCTGACCGGAGTTCGCGAGCGGGATGATCGTGGCGACGAACACCTCGGCGGTGGGCACCGTGGCGGTGATGTGGTCGATGAGCGCCGACAGTCGCGCGGGCGCCCCGGACAGGTTGTAGTTCTGGAGGACGTCGTTGGTGCCGATGTGCAGCAGGACGGTGTGCGGTGAGTAGGCGTGCAGCCAGTTGACGATGTTGGCGTCGATCTGGTCGATCCGCCAGCCCGAGTGGCCTTCGTGGTCGTGGTCGCCGAGCGAGGCGGGCCCGTTGGACAGCGACCCGACGAAGTCCACCCGGTACCCGCCGCCGGTGAAGCGCTGCCACAGACCGGTCCGGTACGCACCGGGGATCGTCACCCCGTCGGTGATCGAGTCACCGAGCGGCATGACCCGTACCCCGCCGTTGGACTCGGCGCGAGCGGTGCCGACGCCGATGAGGGCGCCGGCCGCCAGGATCACGGCGGCCAGGACGATGGCCCACCGATGGCGGACGTCCGGGAGAGGAGAAAGACGCGACGGCATTCCGGGGAGCCTTTCGTTCGATATGTCGAACGAGGTTCGACATCTGCTGCACCGCGACGCTAAGAGCGGCCTTGAATTCGGTCAATGCGGCTTTCACGGTCTTTCACGCCATGGCCCGGGACCGGCGTGAACCCACCGCCGGCCGATGCATAGGAGGCCGAGTTCGGGAAAGGCAGCGGGGTATGACCGGTCCGGACGTCGTCAAGCCTCACGTACTCCGTGAGTACTCCCTCATCGCCGACGGAGAGCGCGGCGCGGTGCTGGGCCCGCAGGGGAACATCGCGTGGATGTGCTTCCCTGCCTGGGAGTCGCCGGCGGTCTTCAGTGGTCTGGTCGGCGGCCGCGGCCTCTACAGCGTCCACCCGGTCGACGAGTGGCGGGTGTGGGGAGGCTACTACGAGGACCGCAGCCTCATCTGGCGCAACCGCTGGGTCACGGGTGACGGCGTGGTGGAGTGCCGGGAGGCCCTCGCCATCCCGGCCCGCCGGGACCGCGCGGTCCTCCTCCGCCGGATCGAGGCCGTCCGCGGTCCGGCCCGCATCCGAGCGCGCCTGGATCCGCGCGCCGGGTTCGGGGCGGACGGGATGACCGGTCTTCGCGCCGAGGACGGCGTCTGGACCGCGCGCAGCGGCCCGGTGCACCTGCGCTGGTGCGGCGCCGCGCGGGCCGCCGAGGACGACGGCCTGGTCCTGGAGCTCGAACTCGCCGAAGGGCAGACCCACGACCTGGTGCTCGAGCTGAGCACCGGCGGGTCCGACGAGCCTCTCGACGCGGGGGACCTGTGGGCGGCGACCGAGGCCGCCTGGCTGAAGAACGTGCCGCGGTGCGATGACACGCTCGCCTCCCGTGACGCCCAGCTCGCCTACGCGGTGCTGACCGGGCTCACGAGCGAGGGTGGCGGGATGGTCGCCGCCGCGACCACCTCCCTGCCCGAGCGGATGGGGGACGACCGCAACTACGACTACCGCTACGCCTGGATCCGCGACCAGTGCTACGCCGGGCTGGCGGTGGCCGCCCACGGGGCACGGCCGGCCCTCCTGGACACGGCGGTGCGGTTCGTGGCCGAGCGGCTCCTGGCGGACGGCGACCGCCTCCGTCCCGCGTACACCGTCGCCGGAGACCCGGTCCCGGCGGAGGAACACCACGACCTGCCGGGCTATCCCGGATCCCGGCTCGTCACCGGCAACCGCGTCCAGGGGCAGTTCCAGCTCGACGCGTTCGGCGAGGCGCTGAACCTGTTCGCGGCCGCGGCCCGCGCGGACCGCCTCACCGTGGACGCGGCCCGCGCCGCCCGCGTCGCGGTCGACGCCATCGCCCGGCACTGGCGACGGCCCGACGCCGGGATCTGGGAGACGTGCGATCGATGCTGGACGCACTCACGGCTGGCCTGCGTCGGCGGGCTGCGCGCCGCCGCGGCTGCCATCGCCGGGCGCCCGGAGATCTCCGAGTGGCTCTCGCTGGCCGAGTCGATCCTCGCGGACACCACCCGGACGAGCCTCAGCCCCGCCGGCCACTGGCGCCGCGCGCCCGACGACGACCGGATCGACGCGTCGCTGCTCATCCCCCCGGTCAGAGGCGCCCTGCCCGCCGACGACCCGCGCACGATCGCCACCCTCGAGACCGTCCGCGACCGCCTGGTCGACGACGGGTTCGTCTACCGCTACCAGATCGACGAACGCCCGCTCGGCGCCGCCGAGGGCGCCTTCATGCTCTGCGGGTTCTTCCTCGCGCTGGCCGAGCACCAGCAGGGGCACACGGCCCAGGCCGTACGGCGCTTCGAGCGCCTCCGATCCGGTTGCAGCACCACCGGCCTGTTCACCGAGGAGTACGACATCCGGCAGCGCCAGCTTCGCGCCAACCTGCCGCAGGCGTTCGTGCACGCCCTGTTCCTGGAGACCGCCACCCGCCTCGCCGCCGGTCCGCGGTGAGCCGACGCGCCCGGCGGGGCGTCCGGCCTGCGGGGCGACCCGCCTGCGGGGCGATCGGCCGGTCAGTCCCAGGCGCGGGTCTCGGTCACGAGCGGCTCGCCGCCGGCGTCGGTGAACGCCTTGAGTGCTCCGACCAGCCCCGCCCGCTGCTCGGCGGGCATCGCGGCGACGATGGCCGCGATCTCGTCCCGGCGCCGGGCGGTGACCTCGTCGACGACGCGACTGCCGTCCTCGGTCAACCGCAGCAGGACCTCACGGCGACTCGCCGGATTGACGCGCCGGTCGATCAGCCCCGCGGCCACCAGGCGCTCCACCATCCGCATCGCGGTCGAGGGATTGACCCCGAGATGATCGGCCAGGGTCACCAGCTTGGTCTCCTCATGGGTGGCCAGCACCACGAGCAGGCGGAACTGCGGCAGCGTCACCTGGTCCCGCACGGCCGTGAGCGATCGCAGCGAGATGCCCACCAGCAGACGCGACGCGGTGAGGACCGCGGAGGTCACCGCATCGATGTCGTCCTCCGGCACCTGTCCCAGGCTCACGGATCCGATCGCGCGTTCCACCATGTCTCTGTTCTACCCGGCGTGCCGACCGGACGGCACCGGTTGCCTGAACCGTGATCGCGTAGCGGACCGATCCGCAGACCGGCCGAACGGCACCGGGCCACCAGTTCGGGCAGCGCGCCCAGGGCCGAGCGCCACGCGCCCGGCGCCGAGGTGTGGTCGCAGTCGTGCAGCAGGATCGTCGCCCCGCCGCGGAGGTCCGGGGAGAGCGTCGCCAGGACCGAGGCCGGGCTCGCCGAGCGGGTCCAGTCCCTCCCCCACGCCGTCCACAGCACGGGCCGCAGCCCGCGCCGGCGGGCCGCCGCCAGCGCCTCCGCGCTGAGCACGCCGTACGGCGGCCGGTACCAGACCGGTTCGACTCCGGTGACGTCGGTGACGAGGTCGGCGGCCCGGCGGATCTCCCCGGTGACCCGGCCCGGGCGGGCCAGCAGCGTGTACCGGTGCCGCCAGCCGTGCACGGCGATCTCGTGGCCGTCCGCGACGATGCGCCGGCCCACGTCCGGATGCCGCGCGAGGGTCTCCCCGACGACGAAGAAGGTGGCGTGGCAGTCCAGCCTCCGCAACTCGTCGAGGAAGCGCGGCGTCGAGTCCGGATCGGGGCCGTCGTCGAACGTCAGCGCGACGTGATCACGGTGGCCCTCTCCGGCCAGGCCCGGCAGGCGGCGGCGCACGACGGTCAGACGGCTCGTGGCCGGCGCGGCGTGTACGAGGGCCAGCCCGGCCATGCCCAGCGTCAGCGCGGTCCGTGACATCGGTCCGAGCGTACGCGGCGAGGTCGGCCAGGAGTACGGACGCGGCCGCGCCGAGACGAACGGCAGACCGGTCCTAAGGCGTGTCGTGGACGTGGTGTGGCCACCCGCCGGGTCGGGGAGCGCGTGTCAGGGCGTGTCGTACGGAGGACGGCAGCGGATCGCCCGCAGGTCGCCCCGGAGAGTGCAGTGGCCGGCGGCGTACGGGACGAGCAGTGTCTGGCCGGAGCGGACCGCGAGCGGGCCGCCGTGCTCGGCCTCCAGCGCCCCGGAGCCGTCCGTGATCACGACCACCGAGAAGGCCGGGTCGAGCACGCCGACCGGATCCGGGTGGACGCGCTCGGCGGCGAAGAACGGGTCGGCCGCCGCGGAGAACAGCCGGTCGACCCCGGGACGGATGCCGCGGCCCGCGCGGCCGGCGCCGCGCAGCGCGTCGATCCGCCGGTCGTCCCACGCGGAACGGTCCACGCACGCCAGCGCCGCGTCGTAGCCGAGACCCAGATGACCGGCCTCGGCGTCGACGTCATAGCCCTCCCACTCGAGCAGGACCGAGAAGTCGGTCGGCTCCTGGACCTCCACCAGCAGGATGTCCGCGCCGATGGCGTGCGGAAGGCCCGCCGGGCAGACGATGGCGTCGCCCGGGCGGACGGGGATCCGGTTGGTGGCGGCCAGCAGGTCGCCGGTCCGCTGCTCGACCACCCACCGGCGCAGTTCCCCGGCGTCGACGTCCCGCCGGAACCCCAGGTGCACGGCCGCGTCCGGAGCCGCGTCGACGATCACCCATGCCTCGGTCTTGCCGTACGGCGAGGCCAGGTGGGCGGTGGCGTACCCGCGATCCGGATGCACGTGGACCGGGAGGCGCTCGCCCGCGTCGAGGAGCTTGACGAGGATGGCCGGGTCCGCGCCGTGCCGGGCGAGGTGCGCCGGACCGAGCCAGGTCTCCGGGTCCTCCGCGACGGCCGTGGCCAGCAGGCGCCCGTCCGGCAGGGTCGTGAGGCCGGCCGGCGCGGCCCCGTGCCGTGCGGTGACCGACCCCACCCAGTCCTCCGGGAAGTACGGGTCCCCGGCGGCGGGCGTCGGCGCGTCGCGGAACCGGCCGATGCGTCCGGCGCCCCGGTAGAACGAACGCGGCATGTTGGGCGGCAGCACGACGGGGCGCACGGGTCTCTCCTACGGTCGGTCCGCGGCCGCCGGAGCCGGCTCCGGCGGCCGCGGTGGAACACTCGTTCGCCAGCGTGCCACGTGGGCGTCCGGCGCGGTACGGCGGGCCTCCCGGGAGCCGGAGCACCCGACGGCGCCGGCCGAGGATCATGCCCGTGGGCGGGTGGCCTCGGCGAATCCGCCCGAGTGGCCCCGTCCGCGTCAGGAGCCGACGGCGTGCGCGATGTACTCGCGCTGGCGGGCCAGCTCGCGCTCGGCGACCTTCAGCGGGAAACCGACGAAGCCGTGGGGCGCCTCCGCGACGACCTCCAGTTCGGTCGCGTTCCCGGCGGCCCGCCAGCGCGCCGCCATGAAGAGGGTGTCGTCCAGCAGCGGATCCTGGGTTCCGACGACGAACCGGGCCGGCGGCAGCCCGGAGAGGTCGGCGTACAGCGGGGACACGTCCGGGGCGCGGCGATCCTCAAGGCTCATCCCGGGCAGGAAGTTCGCGGTGAACCACTGGATGACCGGTGTCGACAGCGCCAGATTCCGCTCGCCCCAGCGGCGCTGGCTCGGCGTCATGGACAGGTCGTAAGCGCCGAAGGTCAGCTGGGCCGCGCGGAAGGCGCTCGCCGCCTCGCCCAGCCGGAGCAGGGTGACGGCGGCGAGGTGGGCGCCGGCCGACTCGCCGCCGATGACGAGCCGCTCGGCGCCGAACTCCGGGCCGGCGGCGCCGATGAGCCAGCGCGCGGCGTCCTCACAGTCGTCCGGGCCGTTCGGATAGGGATGCTCGGGGGCGAGCCGGTAGTCGACGCTGACGACGGCGACGCCGGCCTCGGTGGCGAGCCGCCACAGCATGGGGTCCTGGGAGTCGGCCGTGCCGAGGGTCCAGCCGCCTCCGTGGAAGTGCAGGTAGACGCCTCGCACCTCGGCGGGCGTGAACACCCGGACCGGGATCGGACCGGCGCGCCCGGGGATCGTACGGTCGCGGCCCTCGGCGAGCCTCCCGGGCGGGGCAAGGGGTCCTTCTCCGCGAGCGCGGGCCGCCCGGGACGCCGGCGGATCGTCGACCTCGTGCAGTTGCGGGGCGGCGGCGTACAGCGCGGCGAGCTCGTCGTTGAACGCGCGGGTCTCCTCCGCGACGTCCGTTCCTGTGGTGACCGGCATGCGGACATCGTCCCGCACAGCGGGCCCGGCGGCGGACCGCCGCCCCGGTGTGATGGCTCCGCCGCCCGGTGAACCCGCCGTCGTCCGCGTACGTCCAGGACCGGCCGCCGGGGGCGCGGCCGGAGGACCCGTGCCTCCGGCCGCGCCCCGGCGGAGTCCGGGTCAGCCGGCCGCGGAGAGACCGGCGGCCGTGTCGGCGAGCGAGGCGAGGACGGCGGCGGCCAGGGCGGTGCGCTCGACCATGCCGGGCACGGTGGCGTGTTCGTGACGGGCGTGGGCGCCCCCGCCGACGGCGCCGAGGCCGTCGAGCACCGGAACTCCGAGGGCGGCCGCGAAGTTGCCGTCGCTCGCGCCGCCCACCGCCGTCTCCGGCAGGTCGAACCCGAGCGTCGCGGCCACGGCCCGTGCCCGCTGGTACAGGTCCGCGACGGCCGGGGTCCGGGTCATGACCGGACGGTTCCAGCCTCCGGCCAGGTGTGCCGTCACCCGGGGGTCGGACGGCCGCCACGCGGTCAGCGCCCGCTCCACCCGCGCGGCCTCGGCCTCGTCGGCGACGCGTACGTCGAGGTGGGCGCGGGCCGATCCCGCCGTGACGTTCGGGCGGGTCCCGCCGGCGACCACGCCGACGTTGACGGTCGTGCCCGCCGCGACGTCCGTGAGCGCGGACGCCGCGGCGATGAACTCTCCGAGCGCCGTGACCGCGCTGGCGCCGGCCGTGGGGTCGAGGCCCGCGTGCGCCTCCACTCCGGTCAGCGTGACGTCGAACAGGCCCACGCCCTTGCGGGCGGTCTTGACCGCGCCGTCGGCGCTCGCCTCGAATACCAGGACGGCGGCGGCGCCGCGGCAGCTCTCCTCGATCACCGGGCGGGAGGCCGGACTGCCGATCTCCTCGTCGCCGTTCAGCACGAAGCGCACGGGCGTGCAGGGAAGGCCGGCCGCGCGCACTGCGCGAAGCGCCCACACGGCCTGGACGAGACCCGCCTTCATGTCGAACACACCCGGTCCGCGGATCACCTCGGCCTCTACGCTGAACGGCAGCTCGGCGAGTGTCCCGACCGGCCATACCGTGTCGTAGTGCGCGAGGATCACCACCGTGCCCGCCTCGGCGCCGATGCCGGTCCCCCCGTACTCAAGGACGACCGTGTCACCGTGAGGCGCGCCGGGCTCGGTGCGCGCGGACGCCGGCGCCCCCAGGCGACGCTCGATCCAGGAGACCACCCAGTCCCGGCCGGCCGCGAGGGCGGCCGTGTCGTCGCTCGGAGTCTCCAGCCGGACGTACTCCTCCAGGTCCCGCAGCATGTCGTCGACGCCGGCGCGGACCTGCTCCGCCAGGGCCGTCGAGGTCGTCGGAGCGCTCACCGGGCCTCCTCGCGGGCGACCGTGTCCAGGAGGTCGATGCGTTCCTCGGACATGGTCGCGGCGTCGGCCTCGACCTCCGCGAGCTGGCGGAGGAGGACGCGGAGGACGGGAACGTCGATCCCGTGCCGGTCGGCGGCGGCGAGCACGGGCGCGTACTGGGTCGGTATCTCGGTGGGGCGGCGGCGCACCACGATGTCGCGCCAGATCCCGCTCCTGGTCTTGGTCTGCGTGCGCAGCCACGCCACCAAGCGGTCGGTGGCGGCGGCCGCCTTCTCCGGGTCGGCGCCATCGACATAGGCCGAGGGCTCGAAGGCGTCGAACGGCTCGAGGATGATCCCTTCGGCGGCCGCGACGCTGAGGACCTCGTGGGCCAGTCGGTGCCCGGCCGGCCGGTGCCGGTCCAGCAGGTCGCCCATCGTGTCGTCGGCCAGCGCGGTGGCGGTCAGCATGGCGCCGAAGCCCAGCTTGGCCCAAAGGTACCCGGCGACGTTGCCGGTCACCGTGACCGGGCCCCACGCGCCCAGGTCGGCCGCCAGGTCGCGCACCCGCGTCGAGGCCGTTCCGTCCATCTCCCCGATCGCGATGGCACCCGCGCCGCCGTCGTTGATCACACCGGGGGCGACGACGTCCGCGAACAGGTCGACGAACGCGCCGACGGTGCGTTCCGCGCCGACGTACTCGGCGATGAGCTCCTCGTTCAGGCCGTTCTGCAGACTGGCGACGTAGCCGTCCTCCGCGAGTCGGCCGACGAGCCATTCGGCGGCCGTCCGGGTGGCCTGGGCCTTGACCGCGAGCAGCACCCGGCCGAGCGGCGCGCTCACCTGTTCGAGGGTGTACGCCGCCGCGACCGGCTGCGGGGTCCGCACGCCGCCGCGTTCGAGGACGATCCCGTCGCGGGCGATCGCCGCCACGTGGTCCGGGTCGGCGTCCACGACGGTCACCGGATGCCCGGCCCTGGCCAGGTGCCAGGCGAGGGTGCCGCCGATCGCGCCCGCGCCGACGACGGTGTACTCCCGAGAACTCACGCGTTCGCTCCTTCATTGTCGTCGATTCCGGTGCCCGGCGCCTGGACGTCGGTGAGGCCGGGCCAGTGCGCGGGCAGTGTGGTCGTCCCCGCGGACGCGCCGCCGTCGACCCGCAGGATCGAGCCGGTGACCCATTCGGCGGCCGGCGAGACGAGCCAGCGGACCGCCGCGGCGATGTCATCCGGCCGACCACGCCGGCCGAGCGGGTTGACCGAGACCGCCGCGGCGTACTCCTCGGTTACCGGGTTGGCCGCGCTGCCGACGGTGACGAACCCCGGGCTGACCGCGTTGACCCGGATTCCGGCTCCGCCGAGCTCTACGGCCGCGGCCTTCGTCAACATCTCCAGCGCCGCCTTCGACGTGCTGTAGTGGGCCGCGCCGGGCCGGGCGCGCAGCGCCGCCCCGGACGTGATGTTGACGACACTGCCGGGCCTGCCCGCGGCGATGGCCAGTTCGGCGTACGCGCGGACGGCCAGCATCGGCGCCCGCACGTTGACCGCCTGAACGCGGTCCCACAGCGCCGCGTCCAGGTCGAGGAAGGGGCGGGCCGGGTAGATGCCCGCGGCGTTGACGAGCGCGTCGAGTGGACCGCCGGACTCCCACGCCCGCCGGACGACGCGCTCGGGCGCCTCCGGTTCGGCCAGGTCCGCGACGACGGGCGTCGCGGCGAGTCCCTCCAGGGACGCGCGGAGCGGCGCCTCCCGCAGGTCCACCCCGGTGACCGTCCAGCCGTCCGCCGCGAACGCGGCCGCGACGGCGGCGCCGATGCCGCTCGCCGCGCCGGTGACGAGGACGTGCGGGCTCATTCGAGCTCCTTTCCCTTGGTCTCGGGCATCGTGGCGTAGACCACGACGCCGATCGCCGCGGCGATCGCGGTGTAGATCCACACCCGGTCGCGGTGCCCGTGCGTGGCCAGCCACGTCGTGATGTACGGGGCCGTGCCGCCGAAGATGGCGACGGCCAGGGCGTAGGGCAGGCCGATGCCGGTGGTGCGCACCTCGGCGGGGAACTGCTCGGCCATCACGACCGCGCAGTTGGCCGAGTAGCCGACCAGGAAGAACATCCCGACCAGCTCGACCGCCAGCAGGGCCATGAATCCGCCCCCCACCAGCTGGAACGCCGGCCAGGACAACACGAGGAATCCGGCGGCGAAAGCGGTCATCGTCGGCCTGCGGCCGAACCGGTCCGACAGCATCCCGCCGAACGGCAGCATCACGAGGAAGACGACGATCGCCAGGGTGTTGGCCAGGAACGCGCGGCTGAGCGCCACTCCCTCGGCGGCGTGCGCGTACCCGGGCATGTAGCTGACCCAGATGTAGTAGAGCAAAGTCCCCGCGATCGTGATGCCCACGACGCGCAGCGCGGCGCGCGGATGCTTCACCAGCATGTCCCGGAGCGGGGTCGGCCGGGCCTCGTTGTCGCGGCTCCGGGCGACCTCGGCGAAGGCCTCGGTCTCCTCGACCGCGGTCCGCAGCCACAGGCCGATGAGGCCGAGCAGCCCGCCGACCGCGAAGGCGGCGCGCCAGCCCCACGTCGTCAGCGCCCCGTCGCTCAGTGTGCTGGTGAGGAGGGTCCCGAGCAGCGATGCGATCAGGGTGCCCGCGCCGACCGACACCTGCTGCCAGGAGCCGACGAACGCCCGCCGGCCCGGCGCAGCCGACTCGATGAGGAAGGCGGAGGAGGTGCCGAACTCCCCTCCGGCGGAGAAGCCCTGCACCAGGCGGGCGATGACGAGCACCGCCGGCGCGACGATGCCGATGGCGCTGTACGGCGGGCAGACGGCGACCACGAGCGCCGCGATGGCCATCATGGTGATGGTCAGCGTCATGCCCGCCTTGCGGCCCCGCCGGTCGGCGTAGGCGCCCAGCACCGCGGCTCCGATAGGCCGCATGCCGAACCCGACGGCGAAGACCGCCAGGGTCGCCAGCAGGTCCGCCGTCTTGTCGCCCTTGGGGAAGAACTGTGACGCGAAGATCGGCGCGAATGCCGAGTAGACCGCCCAGTCGACCCACTCGACGGTGTTGCCGACCGCCCCGGCGACGACCGCCCGGCGCTGCCGGTCGGTCATCCGCGCGGACCGCGTGCCGGTCGGCGCGGCGGTCGTTCCTTCTCGGGAGTGGGCGATGCTCATGCGCCGGTTCCGTTCTCGGTGTCCAGCGGACCCGCGAGGGCGGTCCGGACGTGTTCGACGATCTGGGCATGGGTGGCGAACCAGACGTCGTCGAAAGTGCCGATGTAGGACAGCAGCTCGGTCAGCACGACCATCCGCGATCGGTGCCCGATGATGTGCGGATGCATCGTGAGCTGGAACAGGCCGCCTTGGGCGCGGGCGGCGTCGAACTCGTCGCACCACAGCCGCAGCACATCGCGCGGCGGCGTGTACGGGCGCAGTGAGGCGTACCGCTCCATCATGAAGTACGGGGCGTCGTCGCGGATCCACTCGACCGGCAGCTCGACGATCCCGGTGGGCTCGCCGTCGGCGACGAGCTCGTAGCATTCGTCGTCGGCCATCAGGGACGAGTCGTAGATCAACCCCGTCTCCCGGATGATCTCCAGGGTGCTGTCGGAGAAGTCCCAGGAGGGGGTGCGCACCCCGACCGGGCGGACCCCGGTGACGTCTTCGAGGGTGTCGAGGGCGCGGATGGCGAGGGTGCGCTCGTCGTCCGGCGTCAGCAGCATGTTCCGCTCGTGGATCCAGCCGTGCGCGGCGATCTCGTGGCCGGCCGCCACGTAGGCGCGGGCCTCGCCCGGATGCAGCAGCGCGGACACCGCCGGCATGAAGAAGGTCGCCGGCACGCCGTGCCGTTCGAGCGCGGCGAGGATCCGGGGGGCGCCGACCCGTGATCCGTACTGGCCCTGAGACAGCTTGCCGGGCCGAGTCTCCCCCTCTCGCAGCGGGATCGTCTCGTGGTCGGAGTCGAACGACAGCGCCACCGCGACCTTCGCACCGCCGGGCCACGGCGGCGCCAGCCGCCGGCCGGCCCGGACGCGGTCCACATGGCCGCGCCAGGTCGCCTCATCCCACTGCCAGGGTTCGATCGTTGTGCTCAACGGCCACTCCTCTCCTTCCGGGCCTCGGCCGGCCGCTCGGGCGCGGTGGGCACCCAGGCGCGCTTCAGCGTTTCCAACTGCAGGGTCGTATCGGCGCGCCGGACGCCCGGCAGTCCGCCGACGACATCGGTCATGAACCCGTACAGGTCGGCGAAGTGCCGCAGGGACACCTGCCCGCAGAGGTTGAACCGGCCGGCGGTCGCCGACAGGTACTTGACGCCGGGCCGGGAGGCCAGCCGCCGTCCGGCGTCGGCCAGGCAGGCCGGCTCAATGTCGAGCCAGAGCATGAACTCGACGGCGAAGCCGAGCAGCACCGGCTCGACCAGGGTTCGGAAGCGCAGGCAGCCGCGCTCGACCATGGAGTCGATGCGGCGCGCGACGGTCGACTCGCTGACGCCGACCCGGCCGGCCAGCTCCTTGACGGGCATCCGGCCGTCCGCGCCGAGCTCGGCGGCGATGGCCAGCTCCAGATCGTCGAGCCGGTCCGGCGGCCGCTCCCAGACCTGGTCCTCGAAGGGACGTACCGGATCCGGACGGAGCAGCGCGGCGGCGTCCGGATCGAGCAGCCCCGTGTCCCAGTCGTGCGCGGAGGTGAACGTCCGCATCACGGTGAACGTCTCGGTCTCGGTGAGCTGGTCACGCGCCGGCATGTCACGCCCGAGGAGCCGCGCGAGGTGCCGGTGGGTCGGCACCACGAACTCCGCGACCGCGTCGGCGGCTCCGGTCACGACCGCGACGAAACGTGCCTCCGGGCGTGCCGCGAGACCCGCGGCGACGCTTTCGGCGGAACCCGGCCGGCACGACACCCGGGTGAGCACCGGAACGCCGAGCCCGCAGCGAAGCACGTCGACAACGCCGATCACCCGGGCCGCGCCGCGCTCTCGTAGCGCGGTGAAGCGTCGCTGTGCCGTCGACTCGCTCACTCCGGCCGCGCGCGCCACGAGATGCCAGGGGGCGCGCCCGTCCAGTTGCAGTGCGGCCATCACGAGGCGATCCACCTCGCCGAGCGGCTCTTCATCGACCATCGCCTCATCATGGCCGACGTATTCCATCACTACAAGACCTCTTATGCGGTAATCATGCAACATGGCTCACAACTTGAGGTTTTTCGTCACAGGCTCGGATGCCGCCGCCGGCGCCTCCGTGCGACCAGGGGACGCCTATAACCCCGGCAAAACAGGCGACGAGGCATACCCCGGCGCGAGACATGAGGCGCCAAAGCGTCCCCGCGAACGACAAAGCGTGTCCCACGCGGTGTGACCGGTTTCACCCAGATGTCCAGTTGGGGGCGCCGTGCCGGGTAGCCCCTACGAATAACGGCGATGGACGCTTGTCGTCCGGCGAGGAGGTCCACTCATGAACCCTTTTCGACGCGCGCACTGATCGTCGCCGCGTGCACGATCGCACTCGGAAGCCCGGCGAGCGGAGCGTTCGCCGCCTCGGCGATCTCTTCCGGAATCCCATCGGCGCCCCGGGCGTCCGACCCCGCGCCGCAGACGCGGGCCGACCTGGCACAGGCGATGCGCGGTGAGGCCTTCGCCAACGCCTCGTACCGGCTGTACGCCGAGCAGGCCCGGCGGGAAGGGCTGCCGTCCGTGGCGCGTCTCTTCGAGCGCACGGCCGACACCGAGCTGAACGAGCACTTCCCGACCACGGCCAGGCTGAGCGGCCAGGTGAAGGGCGACGCGGCCAACCTGCGCGACGCGATCGCCGGCGAGCGCTACGAGTCCCGGCAGATGTACCCCGGCTTCGCCCGCGAGGCCGAGAGCGCCGGCGAGACCACCGCGGCCGACCGCTTCCGGGAGATCGCCGGCGATGAGGCGAAACACGCTCGTGCCTTCAACACGGCCCTCCGCGTCGTCGAGTCCCGGTCCCGGATCGGGAGGGTTCCCGCGGCGCCGAGCGTGCGACCGGTCGAGGTCCCGGCCGGTCCGCCCATGGTCCGTGCGCAACGGACCAGGGAGAACCTGGACACCGCGCTGCACGGGGAGGCGCTGGCGTACGCCAAGTACCGGCTGTACGGGCAGCACGCCGCCCGCCCCGACGTCGCGCGGCTGTTCAAGGGCACCGGCGAGGTCGAGTTGCACGAGCATCTGCCCGAGTCGGCGCGACTGGCCGGGCTCGTCGGCACGACGCATGAGAACCTGACCAAGGCGATCGCCGGTGAACGGTACGAGTCGCAGACGATGTACCCGACCTTCGCCGAGCGCGCCAGGGCCGCAGGCGACACCGAGGCGGCCCGGGCCTTCGAGCACAACGCCAAGGACGAGGCCCGGCACGCCCGTTCCTTCGAGAAGGCCCGCGACCGGCTGTCGGAATCCTGACAAAAGGTCACGACCGTACGGTGTCCTGTTCCGGGCCGGGTTCCGCCCGCCGTCTCCGCACGGCGGGCGGAACCCGGCCCGCGGCGTCGCCGGCGGTCCGGCCCGGATGGAGCCTCCGGTCGAGGCGTACGGCGGCGTAGCCGAGGCTCGACAGGGCGATGACGACCGCCAGCTCCGGGCCGGTCAGCGGCCGGGTGCCGAGCAGGTCACGGAGAGCGGGGAGATAGAGCCCCGCCACCTGCAGGGCCAGCGCCGCCGCGATGGCCGCGGGCAGCATCGGGTTCGCCCGGCTGCGGAGCCGGGAGCGGGAGCCGAGGGCCACGCCGAGCTGGGTGGCGCCGAGCGTGAAGAACGCCATGCTCTGCCACGGGCGCCCCGCGTGGTGCGCCCAGACGGCGACGCCCAGGGTGACGGCGCCGACGACCACGGCGATCCGGATGACGCGCAGCCAGAGTCCCGCGCCGAGGATGCTCTGGCCCGGTGGCCGGGGCGGGCGGGTCATGTCACCGGGACGCGCGGGCTCGCCGCCGAGGGCGACCCCGGGCAGTCCGTGGGTGAGCAGGTTGATCCACAGAATCTGGGCCGGCAGGAGCGGTAGCGCCAGTCCGAGGAACGGGCCGACGAGCATGACCGCGATCTCGGCCGCGCCGCCGGACAGCGCGTAGATCAGGAACCGCCGGATGTTGGCGTACACGCGCCGGCCCTCTTCGACGGCGGCGACCACGGTGCCGAGCGCGTCGTCGGCCAGTACGAGGTCGGCGGCCTGGCGGGCGACCTCGGTGCCGCGCCGGCCCATGGCCACGCCGATGTCGGCGTGGCGCAGCGCCGGACCGTCATTGACGCCGTCACCGGTCATCGCCACGATCTGCCCGTGCTCGCGCAGCGCCTGGACGATCCGGAGCTTGTGCTGCGGGGTGGCCCGCGCGAACACTCCGACGCGGCCCACCTCGTCGCCGTCCAGGTCGGCCCCGTCCAGGGACCGGCACTCGGCCTGGCCTGCCGCGACGTCCAGGATGCCCAGTTCGGCGGCGACGGCGACCGCGGTGCCGGGATGGTCGCCGGTGATGACGATCGGCCTGATTCCGGCGCGGCGACAGGCGGCGATGGTGTCGGCGGCGGCCGTACGCGGTGGATCGAGAATGGCGACGAGACCGAGCAGGTGGAGGCCCTGTTCGAGTTCGTCCCCCGGTCGCTCGCGATCGGCGCGCGCCACGGCGAGCACCCGGAAGCCCTCCCCTGCGAGTTCGTCGGCCCGGCCGGCGGCCGCGGCGAGCAGCCCCGGGTCGTCGGCCAGCACCGACGGGCGCAGCAGCGACTCGGGCGCTCCCTTGCAGATCACGCGGAGCCGGCCGTCGGGCAGGCGGTGGGCGGTGCTCATGCGCTTGCGCTCACTGTCGAAGGGCTGCTCGGCGACTCGGGGCAGCCGGGCGTTCAGCTCCTCCCGGTCCAGTCCCAGTTTGGCCGCGGCGGCCAGCAGCGCGGCCTCCGTCGGATCGCCGAGGGCCTCCCACTCCCCGTCGGAGGCCTGAGGCGGGGCGAGCCTGGCGTCATTGCACAGCGCCGCCGCCGACAGCAGGGCGGTCACCGCCTCACCCCCCGCCGGACCCGGCCTTTCCGTGCCGGGAATCCCGGTGGCACGGGCAACGACGATCCTCGGCGCCGACGGCGGTTGAAGACCCCCGGACGGCAGGATCTCCCCCAGGGGTGCGTATCCGGAGCCGGTGATCGTCGCTTCGCCGGCAGGGGTCCAGAGTCTCCGGGCGACCATCCGGCCCTCGGTCAGCGTGCCGGTCTTGTCCGTGGCGAGCACGGTCACCGATCCCAGCGTCTCCACGGCAGGCAGTCGGCGTACGAGGGCGTGACGCGCGGCCATCCGGCGGGCGCCCAGGGCCAGGCTCAGGGTCACCACCGCGGGAAGCGATTCGGGAACCGCCGCGACCACCAGGCTGATCGCGGTCACGACCATGAGCTCCACGGGTTGCCCCCGGACGAGGCCGAGCGCCAGGACCGCGGCGCACAGCACGACCGTGGCCCCGGCGAGCAGCCGGCCGATGCCGACCAGGCGCCGCTGCAGCGGGGTGAGGCCACCGCCTCGGCCCATCATCCCGGCGATCCGCCCGGTCGCGCTGGCCGCGCCGACCGCGGTGACCCTGGCCCGGCCCCGGCCCTTGACCACGACGGTGCCCGCCCACAGCGATTCGTCGCCGCCGACCTCCTTGGCCACCGGCACGGACTCACCGGTGAGCGAGGACTCGTCGAGGAGCAGCGCCGCCGCTTCGACCAGCCGCGCGTCCGCCGGGACGATGTCGCCCTCCGCCGGCACCAGGAGGTCGCCGACGACGACGTCGGCGGCGGGAATCGCTTGCTGGACCCCGTCCCGGACGACGCGTGCCGTCGGTGCGGTGAGCTCGGAAAGGGCGGTGATCGCCCGGTCCGCGCGGACCTCCTGCCCGACCCCCACGGAGGTGTTCACGACGATGACGAGGAGGATGGCCGCGGTGTCGGTCCAGTCGCCGGTGGCGATCGTCAGCGCGGCGGCCGCCAGCAGCACGATGATCAGCGGATCGCGCAGTTGAGCGAGGATCCGCCGCCAGAGAGGCGTCGGCGGCCGGCCCGGCAGGACGTTCGGGCCGTCGCGGCCGAGTCTCGTGGCCGCCTCGTCCGACGACAGCCCTCGCTGGTCGGCCTCGATCATCTCTCCTCCGGCACCGGTCTCGATGGTCACCGCACTCGCCTCCCGGGATACGAGCCGCGCCCGGGCCACCGGCGTGGCGGAGCGGCGGCGCGACTCGGGCTGTGACCTCAACCCTCCATCGGAGACCGACCGCGTCTCAGGGGCGTTCTCCCCGTGCGGGAGGGACCTTCGGCTCCCCTCCGCCGCGGGAGGCCGATCAGGCCGGCGGACGATCAGGCCGGCGGACGATCACCTCATACAGCTGCAAAGCCCGGCCAATCATCTGCTCTCGGACCGCGCCGGGCGCGAGCCACGCCCGGTCGCCGGGTATGAGAGCCGATGCACCGGATGTCGTAGCTCAGAGGCGTACGGCGCGCCGTGCCCGAGCATGTCGGCGATGGTCCGTCACGCGGCAGGAGGTCTCATGAGGGGAACCGTCTTCGGTCGTCTCGGCGCACTTGCGAGTCTCACGGTCCTCGCGGCCCTGGCAGGGGCGCTTCACATCGGCGCGGAGGCGGCACCGATGCCCCGAGCGGCCCCGAGGACCGCTCCGGCCGGTGATGACAACAGGATCGGGAACGGCCGTCACAACGTCGTCTCCGCCACCATCCGGAGCCCGTCCAGGGTGCGCGGTGTTCAGACGGTGGCCGACGCCAACGCGAGATCCATCATCAGCCGGAACAACGCGGTCTGCCGGAGGCACCGTCACTGCCGGATCCATCAGTACGCCTCCGTGCGCTGAGCGGACGCCCGCAGGAGACGCGCCCGGTCGATGCGTTCCCCTTCGTCCAGTGCCAGTTCCACGGCGCTCAACCCGGTGGTCAGCCGTGGTATCCAGCGCCGTTCCAGGGCGCGGACCCGCCGGCGCGTGGCGGTGATCTCACCGGCCACGACGCGCTCGGCCGCCCGGGCGGCCGCGTAGCGGGCGGCGGCCGCCACCGCGGCACGGCACGCGTCGCGGGCTTCGACGAGCGCGGCCGAGCAGGGCGGCGTGTCCGGGAACGCGGGAAGGGCGCAAACCGCCTGCTCCGGGTAGCGGGTGCCCATCGCCTGTCTCCAGGTGATGGTGACGTCCGCGAGGCCCGGCGCCGGGCACAGCGATCGACGGCCGCCGGCCAGGGCCGCGCGCAGCAGCCAGGTGTCGGCCCGCCGGCATGCCGTCGTCCACTCCGCCTCCGTCCGGTCGGCCCGCAGCGCGAGCCGTTCGTGCTCCCGGTGAAGGATGCGGAGCTTCCGTTCCAGCAGGTCGTGACCGCGTTCGGCGATGTCGATGCGCCGGCGCAGCCAGAGCCGTCCGGCCCGGCCGGGAGGGATCCGGTACGAGGACGTCACACGGCCTCCCGATGACGCGCGTCGAGGACGTCCCCCGCGATCATCGTCAGTTCGCGGCGCGGCAGCACGGCGAGCGCCCGCCAGACGCGGTCGACGGTCTCGGCCAGGGTGCGGCACTCGTCCGCGCGCTGCGCCACGACGTGGTCGAGGAACGCCCGTTCGAAGTCGAGATGACGCCGGTCGGTGTCGCCGAGAGCGGTCTCTCCGACCAGTTCGGCGAGCTCACGTGCCTGCCGGGCGCGGGCGAGCGCGGCGAGGCACTGCGCGGCGAGGTCGAGGTGCGCCGGGGTGACGCCCGCGCGCATCATCCGGGACAGGGACGACAGCGCGTCGACCGGCGGCCGGACCGGGACGTCCGGGCTGAGGACGATCTGCCCTTCGGTGATGTACCCGGTGAGGTCGGGGACCGGATGGGTCATGTCGCGCGCGGGCATGGTCAGCACCGGCACGACGGTCACCGACCCCGGCATGCCGCGGACGCGGCCGCAGCGCTCGTACAGCGAGGCGAGATCGCTGTAGAGGTATCCGGGGTACGCCCGCCGGGCCGGGATCTCACCGCGTGCCACCGAGACCTCGCGCAGCGCCTCGCAGTAGCCGAGCATGTCCGCCATGACGACCAGGACGTGCCGCCCGCCGGTGAAGGCCAGGTGCTCGGCGATGGTCAGCGCCAGGCGCGGCGTGAGCACCCGTTCGATGACGGGGTCGTCGGCCAGGTTGAGCAGCAGGGCGAGTTCTCCGGCGGCCGAGCGCTCCTCCAGCGCGTCACGTACGGTCGCGGCGTCGGCGTGGGTGAGGCCCATCGCGGCGAACACGACGCTGAACGGCTCGCCGCCCGCGTTCGCCTGCGCGCCGATCTGGGCGGCCAGTTCGAGGTGCGGCAGCCCGGCGGAGGAGAAGATCGCGATCTTCTGTCCCCGGACCAGGGTGGTCAGCGCGTCGATCGCCGACACCCCTGTGAGCACGGGGTCGGCCGGAGGCAGCCGGCGGGTCGGGTTCAGCGGAGACCCGGAGACGGCCGCGGTCGTGGTCCCGAACACGGGCGGGCCGCCGTCCCGGGGCTCCCCGCGCCCGTCGCAGACCCGGCCGAGCCAGCCGTCGCCGACCGGGATCCGCAGCGGGCCGCCGGTGAACGTCACGCGGGTGCCGCCGGTCGTCATCGCGGCGGTGCCCTCCAGCACCTGGACCAGCGCGATGTCCTCGTGGACCTCCAGGACCAGGCCGTGGCGCTCCTCGCCGGTGGCCGACCGGATCCGGGCGAACTCGTCCCAGCCGACGCCGGACGTCCGCCGTACGACGATGAGCGGCCCGTGCAGCGCCGCGATGTCGGTGTACTCCAGGTCAGGGCGCACCGGGCACCCCCTCCGCCCGGGCACGTACGGTCTCCGGGTCGGGCGCGTCGTCCTTGGCGCGCAGGACCGGGGAGAAGTCGCTCTGCTCGATCCGGCCGGCCGGGACGCCGCGGGCGGCGAGTTCCTCGCAGCGGCCGATGACGCCCAGGACCGCGTCGGTGAGCGCGATCGTCCGCTCCGCGTCGCAGAACGCATCCGCGGGGCTGAGCGCGCTCTGCTGCAGGACGCCCTCGCGCAGGAGGCGTCCGGCCAGCAGCGCGACCCGCTCGCGGGCCGGCAGGGCGGCCGCGCCGACGAGTTCGGCGAGGAGCGCCAGCCGATCGGCCTCGGCCAGCAGCGAGGCCACCCTCGCGCGGCGCTCGCCCCAGCCCGGCCGTCCCTCACGGGCGTGCCACCCGGCGATCGCCTCGGCGTCACGGGCGAACGACGCGCTCCAGGAGACCGCCGGGTAGTGCCGGGCGTACGCCAGGTCGCGGTCCAGCGTCCAGAGGCATCGCACGAACCGCTGCGTGTGGGCGGTGACCGGCTCGGTCATGTCCCCGCCGGGTGGGGACACCGCGCCGATGACCGTCACCGAGCCGGTGCGCCCGCCGAGGGTCGTGACCCGGCCGGCCCTCTCGTAGAAGGCGGCCAGCGCGGAGGCCAGGTCGGCGGGGTACCCCTCCTCGGCGGGCATCGCCCCGCTGCGGGAGGCGAACTCGCGCCGCGCCTCGGCCCAGCGGGAGGTGGAGTCGGCGATGACGACGGCGTCGTGTCCCATGGAACGGAAGTGCTCGGCCACGGTCACGCCCGTGTAGATGCTCGCCTCCCGCGCCATCATCGGCATGTTCGAGGTGTTGGCGATCACCACGGTGCGGTCGGCGAGCCGTCCGCCGGTCCGGGGATCGGCCAGTTCCGCGAGAGCCGCGACCACCTCGGCCATCTCGTTCCCGCGCTCCCCGCAGCCGACGTACACGACGACGTCGGCGTCGCACCACTTGGCGATCTGCTGCAGGAGCACGGTCTTGCCCGTGCCGAATCCTCCGGGCACCGCGACGGTGCCGCCCCGGGAGACCGGCAGCAGCAGGTCGACGACCCGCTGCCCCGTCGTCAGGGGAACGACCTCCTCCAGCCGCTCGCGGTAGGGCATGGGGCGCCGGACGGGCCACCGGCGCAGCAGCGTGACGTCGCGCCCGCCGACGCGGCCCACGGGCTCGCCGGGGCCGACCGGCCCGGCCGGCCGGATCGCGCCGACCCTGCCCGCGGCCGGTGCGAGCACCAGGTAGGACGGCGCGCCGGCCGTCTCCACCTCGCCCAGCGGCGTCTCCAGGTCCACGGGGTCCCCGGCCGTGACCAGCGGGGTGAACCGCCACTCCCGGCCACCGGACGGCGTACGCGCGCCGGTCAGCCAGACGTCGGCGCCGGACAGCGGGCGCAGCAGCCCGTCGAAGACCCCGCCCAGGAGGTGCGGGCCCAGGCCGGCCGACAGCGGCCGGCCGTACGCCGTGGCCGGATCCCCGGCGCGCAGACCCCCGGTGTACTCGTACGCCTGGACGGTCGCCCGGTCTCCCCGGATCTCGACCACCTCCCCCGGCAGGCGGACGGGCCCGAGCCCCACGAGCTCGAACATCGCGAGTCCGGGCAGGCCGGCCACCTCCACGAGAGGGCCGTTGACCCGTGTCAGGGTGCCCACAGCCGTTCCACCTCCGCGCCGAGGGCCTCGAACGCGCGGTCGGCGAGGGCGGACGGCGAACAGTCGACGAGCGTGCCGTCCCCGCGCGCGATGAAGCCCCCGCCGGCCCCAGGGACGATCTCCGCGCCGGCGCCGGCCAGGTCACGGGCGAGCGCGCGCAGCCGGTCGGCGAGCGCCGGATCGTCCCGCACCAGGGCGGAGACGGCCGCTCGTACCTGCGCGCGCAGCCGTTCGCAGGCGTCGCGACGGGCGCGGAGCACGATCGCCCGCGCCTCGCGCCGGGCCCGGATGAGATTCTCGGCGGCGAGCGCCGCGCCCTCCGCGGCTCCGGCGGCCCGCGCGTCGGCCAGCAGCGCGTCCGCCTCCGCACGTGCCCGCCCGACCGTGGCGGCGGCATGGGCTGCGGCCTCCGCGCGGATCCGATCGGCGTCCCGCCGCGCCGTCCGGATGAGGTACCGGACGACCGGGCCGGTGCCGGGCAGGGGCTCCCGCCGGCCCGGGCGCGTCGCGTCGGCCTCTTCCACCGTCGTCCCGGTCACGGCGGGATCACCCCCGCCCGGCGCCATGTCACACCTTCCCCAGCAGGAGGATCGCGACGACCAGACCGTAGATGGCGATTCCCTCCGCCAGGCCCACGATCACGATCGCCCGCCCGAACAGCTCCGGCCGTTCGCTCATGGCGGCGAGCGCGGCCGACCCGGTGTAGGCCACCGCGATCCCCGCCCCCACGCACGATCCGGCGACCGCGACCGCCGCGCCGAGCAGCGCCGCCCAGTTCCCGGCCGGAGCCGGCGGCCGGGCCGCCGCCGACGCGGGCCCGGCCGCCAGCGCCGCCGCCGTGACGGCGAGGGCGGCCGCGGCCATGACGACGTTCACCGCGACCAGCAGACGGAGCGCGCACCGTCCCCGGCGGCGGAGCAGCCGGGTCACGACGGCGCCACCGGCGATCACCGGGAGGGCGATGATCCAGGCGGACATGGGGTGACCTCCTCGGTGACGATCGGGATGTGCCAGGGCCGGAACGGCCGTCCCTGGACCTGGAACACCTTGGAGAACAGCTCGTAGTACTCCAGCCGCAGGGCCTGGACGGCCACAACGACGCCCTCGAGCGTGAAGGCGAGCAGGTTTCCCGCGGCGAACACGACGACGGCGGCGACCGTGCCGGCGCCGGGCGCGTGCCACAGGGCGCGGGTCGTGTTCCAGACGATCAGGCCGACCGCCGCGTGCGCGAGGCCGAAGGCCGCCAGCCGGGTGAAGGACGCGACGTTCGAGCCGAGCCCCAGGACGGTGTGGAAGACCTCCATCACCGCCTCGACGACGCCGCTCTCCCCGGCGAATCCCGCGAAGATCAGCGCCAGCCCGGCCGACGCGACGGCGGCTCCGAGCAGGACCGGCCAGGTCGTCCCGGCGTACCAGCCCCCGGCGACCAGTCCGAGGCCGGCCGGCAGACCCGCGCCGGCGATCCCGGTGGGCGCGTACAGACCGGCCCGCCAGCCGCCCTCCCGGACGCGGTTGACGGCGCCCAGGAGCGCCGCGCCCATGAGCAGGACCGCTCCGACGCCCACCGCCGCGACGAGCAGCGGAACCGGCCGGTCGAGCGGCCGCAGCCAGATCGCCGGGACCAGGCCGGTCGGGCCGAAGAACTCGCCGTACAGCAGACCGAAGCCGATCCCGGCCAGGCCCGCGCCCGCCGCCAGGGGCCAGGCCGCGCGGAACCGGGCGAGAGGGCGCAGGCGGCGCAGCGCGAACGCCACGGCCAGCAGCATCAGGCCGTGGCCGACGTCGCCGAACATCATCCCGAACATCAGCAGGTACGCGCCCACCGCGGCCGGAGTCGGGTCGACGTCCCGGTACGGAACGGTGCCGTACGTCTCGACGAGCGGGGTCAGCGACCCGCGGAGCCCCTCGGCGCGCAGGAGCGAGGGAACGTCCGCGCCGGGCGGCCGGGACAGCACGACCACTCCCCCGCCGACGGGCGCGAGCCGGTCGGTCATGCCCGGCACCGCGGTCGCCGGCGCCCATCCGGTCAGCGCGGACAGGCCGCTGTGGACGGCTGCGGCACGGGCGCGTTCGCCGAGGCGTGCCTCACCGAGGAGGACGGCGGGACGCGCGGCGCCGGGCGGTGGCCGCGGCGACAGCACCGCGTCCGGATCGGGAGGCGCGGACCTTCCGTCGAACTCGACGACGCCCGCGTCCGCGACGCGGACGAGCACGTCCCGCAGCGCCTCGGTCGGCGCGACGATCGCGATCCGCTCCATCCGGACCGGGCGCAGAGCCTCACCCAGCGAAGGCATCGAACGCCTCCACGGAGCCGCCGCGCGCGGCCAGTTCCAGCGCGGCGCGCACCCGCCGGGCGTCCGCCGCCAGGAGGGCGACCGCGCCGAGCACCGGCTCTGGGCCGTGACCAGCGCCCGCCAGCAGGTCCGCGGCGTCCCGCTCGACCCGGGTCCACCATCGCGCCTCCGCCGCCCAGAGGTCGTGCTCACCGGCGACGCCCTGCAGTGCCCAGGCCGCGTCGCCGGGCAGCCGGCGCGACAGTTCGGCCAGGCCGCCGGCCCGCCCGGCGTCCCTCACGAGCAGACCCGCCGGCGACACCGGCAGTGCCCCGTCGGACGGCGATACCGGCGCGGCCCTGTCCGCCGGCGACACCGGCAGTGCCCCGTCGGACGGCGGCACCGGCACGGTCTCGCCGGTCAGGAACCGTTCGCGGGCCACGAGCAGCGCGAGGGCACCGGCCGCCCATGGCCGCGCGTCCACCGACACGGCCGCGACCCGCCGGGCCCAGGAGATCCGCATGCCCAGCCGGACCGCCCGGTCATCGCTCCCGCCCGGATCGCCCCACGGCGAGGCGGCGAGCGCGGCGCGCAGGTCGGCCGCGCTCCGGAGGCCGGGCCGGACGGTCGCCAGCGCACCCATGTCGAAGGCGGGCCCGCCGAGGAGACGCGCCTCGACGTCGGCGATCTCGAACCAGCCGGCCAGCACCCGCAGGAGCGCCGCGCCCCGGGGCGGCAGCCACCCCGCCAGAACCCGCAGATGCCACAGCAGGGTGGCCGCCACCGCGTGCTGCGCCGCGAGGACGTCCTGCCCCTCGCGCACGTCGTGGCCGTACGGCGTCGCGGCCAGCAGCCGGAGGGCGTCGCCCAGGTTCGGCCGGCCGGCGATGCGGCGCGCGATGCCCGGCATCCGCCGCCGGGCCACCAGCGCCCGGGCCCGGACGCTCCCCGCGACCCAGGCTGCGCTCATTCCCCGGTCATCGCCTTGACCATCTCGACGGCCCGGGTCACCAGCGCGGGCAGCCGCTCGTCGGCGCGCTCCCGGATCGTCGCCGCGCGCCGCTCGGCGTCGGCGACGATCACTCTGCGCTCGGCGGCGGCGGATCGTCCCGCCGCCACGGACGCGGCCGCCCGCTCGGTCTGTGCTCGCGCCCTCGCGGCGCCGAGCAGGGCCGTGGCCTCCTCGTCGGCGCGGCGCCGAACGTCGTGTGCCGCGCGCTCGGCGGCCTCGCGGATCTCCCGGCACTCCGCCTGCACCGGTTCCATGGCCGCGAACACACCGGCCAGCTCGGCCCGGTCTTCGGCGGCCCGGTCGGCGGGCACGCCCGCACGCGCGGCGGCGCCGGGAACCCCGGTCGGCCTGAATCGTTCCAGGAACCCGCGCAGCCTTCCCATGCTCACATCCTCACGGTGGCCGGGTCGCGCGCGGCAGGGTCACATGGGACCGGCTTTCGGGACTTTCGCCCTGGTAAGGGACCGAAGTCCCCGGACACGCGGGAAGTTCGTCCCTACGGCCCGGCCGGGGATTCGCCTGGAGTGAAGAGGCGGGCCGAAGTCAGGCACAGGACCGAAGAGGGGTGAGACGGGTGCGGACCGATCGATGCGTGCTCGGCGGCGACGTCGCGGCGATCATCTTCGGGGTCGACGGTGTCGTCCTCGACACGGCTCGGCCGGCGGCTGCCGCCTGGAAGTCGGTGCTGGACCCGTTCCTGCGCTCTCACACCACGGGACGGGAGGCGGGCTTCCGGCCGTTCGAGGTCCGTGCGGACTACCTGCGGTACTTCCACGGCCGACCACGATCCGGCGGGGTGCGCGAGTTCCTCGCCTCCCGGGGGCCGGCGCCGCCGGCCGAGATCGTCCTCGACCTGGTCGAGCGCCAGGAGAGGCTGTTCCTCACCGAGGTCCGCCGGCACGGGATCGCGCCCTTCGCCTCGACCGTCGATCTCGTTCGCGCGGCGCGCCGCCACCGGCTGCGCACGGCCGCGATCTCCGTCGACCGGTACGCCGCCGAACTGCTCACCCGCGCCGGCGTCGCGGACATGTTCGACGTACGGCTGGACGGCCTGGACGCGCCGGGCACCGGCCTGCCCGGCCACCTCGAACCCTGCCTGCTCATCGAGGCGGCGCTGCGGATGAGGACGCCTCCGACGCGGACCGCCGTCATCGAGCAGTCGCCGGACGGCGTGGCGGCCGGACGGCACGGCGGCTTCGGGCTCGTGGTGGGGGTCGACCGCGTCGGCCGGGGCGCCGAACTCCGCGCGTACGGCGCGGACGTGGTGATCGAGGATCTCGCGCAGGTGACGCTGCTCAGGGCCCCCGCCCTGATCGGGCGCCATTAGCGCGGGCGGGCGGGGTGGTTCAGCGGGCGGCCGGTACGACGGCCAGCGGGCAGTGGGCGTGATGCAGCAGCCCGTGGCTCACCGATCCCAGGAGCAGACCGGTGAAGCCGCCCCTGCCCCGGGTGCCGACCACGAGGAGGTCGGCCCGCGCCGACGCGCCGCCGAGGATCCGCACCGGCCGGCCGTGCTCGACGTCGAAGACGACCTCGACCTCGGGGAACTTGTCCCGCCAGGCGGCCAGCGACGCCTCCACCAGGCGCAGCTCCTCCTCCGCGACGAGCCTCGGGTCGTACACCAGCGGGCGCATGTCGCCCGGGCCGCTCGAGGCGGGGTAGGTCCAGACGTGGACGGCGCGCAGCCGGGCCTCGCGCAGCGCGGCCTCCTCGAACGCGAACCCGACGGCCGGCTCGCTGACCGCCGGTCCCTCCACTCCGACCACGATCTCCCGCCGCTCCGCGGGTTCCAGGTCGCGCACGACCACGGTGGGGACCTTCGCGTGCGTGACGACCTGCAGCGTGCTCGAACCCAGCAGCAGGCCGGTCGCGGCCCCCATGCCGTGGCCGCCCAGCACGACCATCGCCGAGTCACCCGCCCTCTCCAGGAGGACGCGCGCGACCTGACCGGGTGCGGTCTCCGCGCTGACGGCGACGCCGGGGGCACGCTCGCGCGCGACGGCCTCCGCCCTGGCCAGCAGCTCCTTGCCACCGGTCAGCAGCAGTTCCCGTACGCCACCGAGCCTCGGGTCGACCGGGGTGTCGTACATCCACTCCGCCTCGGCGTGCACGATCCGCAGGGGCAGAGCCCTGCGTTCCGCCTCCTCGGCCGCCCACTCGACCGCCCGGAGACTCTGGTCCGACCCATCGGCGCCGACGACGATCTCACGCATGACCATCCTTCCCTCAGCAACGGATCCCGGCCGTGTCCGCTCCCATCGCATCCGCCGGCGACGACGGCCGCCAGAGGCCGAAGGTCCCGCAACGACGGGCGGTCCGCCTCTCGTACGCGGGATTCCGGGCGGCTGGGATGAATCAGATGAAGGGCAGGAGGCGGGCCGTGGGGGCGTGGCTGCTCCGCTACGACGGCGTCGACCCGGACGGGGAACGGCTGCGGGAGTCGCTGTGCACGCTCGGCAACGGCTATTTCGCGACGCGGGGCGCGGCTCCCGAGGCGATCGCCGATGCCGTGCATCACCCGGGGACCTACGTCGCCGGCTGCTACGACCGGCTGACATCGACGGTCGCCGGCCGTACGACGACCAACGAAGATCTGGTCAACGCGCCGAACTGGCTGCCGTTGACGTTCCGCGCCGGGGACGGCGAGTGGTTCGGTTCCGGCCCCGCCGGGCTGCTCGACCACCGGCAGGAGCTCGACCTGCGCCGCGGAGTGCTCACCCGGCGCCTGCGTCATCGGGACGCGGCGGGGCGGGACACCGCGGTCGAGCAGCAGCGCCTGGTCTCCATGGACGATCCGCACCTGGCGGCGTTGCGCACCGTGATCCGGGCGGAGAACTGGAGCGGCACGCTGGAGATCCGCTCGGGCCTGGACGGCCGGGTGCGCAACGACGGCGTGGCCCGCTACCGCGGGCTGGCCGACGCCCACCTGGTGATCCGGTCGACCGGCGCGGACCGTGACGTGATCTGGCTGGAGGCCGAGACCGTGACCTCGGCGGTGCGGATCGCCGAGGCCGCCCGCACGACCGTGACCGGCGCGGCCGTGATCCGTCAGGAGATTCACGACGAGCCCGGCCGGATCGCGCATCACCTCACCGTGACGGTGCGCCAGGGGGACGCGGTGACCGTGGAGAAGGTCGTCGCGCTGCACACCTCCCGGGACCGCGCCACCGACGGGCCCCTGGCGGCGGCCCGGTCGCGCGCCGAGCGGGCGCCCGCCTTCGGGGAGCTGTGCGACCGGCACGTCCTGGCCTGGGACCACCTGTGGCGCCGGGCGCGCCTCGAGGTGGGGCGGAGTGCGGCGCAGCGGACCGTCAACCTGCACATGTTCCACCTGCTGCAGACGGTCTCCCCGCACACGGTGGGCCTCGACGTCGGCGTGCCCGCCCGCGGGCTGCACGGCGAGGCCTACCGCGGGCACGTCTTCTGGGACGAGCTGTTCGTGCTGCCCTTCCTCGGCCTCCGCTTCCCGGACATCGTGCGTGCCCTGCTCCTCTACCGGTGGCACCGGCTGCCGGCGGCGCGCGAAGCGGCTCGCGAGGCGGGCCACGCCGGGGCGATGTACCCCTGGCAGAGCGGCGGCGACGGCCGGGACGAGACGCCGCGCACGCACTTCAACCCCCGCTCCGGCCGGTGGCTGCCGGACAACTCCCGGCTGCAGCGGCACGTCGGCCTGGCCGTCGCCTTCAACATCTGGCAGTACTACGAGGCGACGGGCGACCTGGAGTTCCTGTCCTCCCATGGCGCGGAGATGCTGCTGGAGATCGCCCGCTTCTGGGCGGACCTGGCGACCTTCGACGCGTCCTCGGGCCGGTACGACATCACGGGTGTCATGGGGCCGGACGAGTATCACGACGCCCTTCCCGGCGCGGCCGCCCCCGGGCTGGCCAACAACGCCTACACCAACGTCATGGCCGCCTGGACGCTGTGCCGTGCGCTCGACGTGCTGGCCCTGCTGCCGTCCGAGCGCCGGGCCGAGCTCCTCGAACGTCTCGGTCTCGGCCCCGCGGAGATCGCCCGTCTGGATGATGTGAGCCGGCGGCTGCGCGTGCCCTTTCACGCCGACGGCGTCATCAGCCAGTTCGAGGGTTACGAGGAGCTCGCGGAGTTCGACTGGGCCGGGTATCGGGCTAAATATGGCGACATCCGGCGGCTCGACCGCATCCTCGAGGCGGAGGGCGACACTCCCAACCGGTACAAGGCTTCCAAGCAGGCCGACGTGCTGATGCTGTTCTACCTGCTGTCCGCCGACGAGCTGACCGCCCTGCTGGCCCGGCTCGGATACCGCCTCGACCGCGCGGCCATCCCGAGGACGGTCCGGTACTACCTCGCGCGCACCTCGCACGGCTCGACGCTGAGCGCGGTCGTGCACGCCTGGGTCCTCGCCCGGTCCGACCGGGCCGCGTCCTGGCGGTTCTTCCTCGAGGCCCTGGACGGCGACCTGCACGACGTCCAGGGCGGCACGACGGGCGAGGGCGTCCACCTGGGCGCCATGGCCGGCACGCTGGACCTGGCGCAGCGCTGCTACACCGGCCTGGAGCCGCGCGGCGACGTGCTCCGCCTGAACCCGCGTCTGCCTCCGGGCCTGCCCGGCCTCGGCATGGAACTGCGCTACCGCGGCCACTGGGGCATCCGGCTCGACGCGGATCACCGGGGAGTCCGGGTCGGCCTGCGCCGATCGGCGCAACCGCCGATCCGGATGGTGGTGGACGGCGGCCCGGTCACCACGATCCCGGCGGGACGGACCGTCTGGTTCGCCACCCCCGCCCCGGCCGGTGAGCACCCGACCGGCGAGCGGACCGCGGGAACCGGGTGACGCCCGGACGGCACGCCGACACGCCGGCACACGCCAGAATGGGGTCTTCGTCGTTCGGACTATGGCGGGGCGTTGATATGACGGACGGTAAGACCGTTTCTCAGCCGCGGGTGGGTTTCGTCGGGCTCGGTGACATCGGTGAGCCGATGGCCTGCCGGATCATCGAGGCAGGTTTCCCGGTGACACTGTGGGCCAGGCGCGAGGCGAGCCTGCGCCCGTTCGAGGGGACCTCTTTCCGGCGGGCCGAGACTTTGGCCGAGCTCGGCCGCGACAGCGAGGTGGTCGGGGTCTGCGTCTTCGGCGAGGACGATGTCAGCGAGGTGGTCCTGGGCGAGGGTGGCATCCTGAGCGGGATGGCCGCCGGCGGTGTCATCATGGTCCACTCGACCGTGTCGGTGGAGTTCGTCGTCGACCTGGCGCACCGGTGCGCCTCTCATGGCGTCACCGTCATGGACATACCGATCAGCGGTTTCCGGGCGCGCGCCGTGTCGGGGGAGCTCACCGTCATGGCGGGTGGCCCGGCGGCGACGTTCGAAGCCGTACGCCCAGTGCTCGACACGTTCGGCACGCACGTCGTGCGCCTGGGGCCGATCGGCAGCGGTCTGAAGATGAAGGCACTCAACCAGGCTCTCCTCGGCGCGAACTTCACCTCCGCCGCACTGGCTCTGCACACCGGCCGCCGGTTGGGCCTCGATCGAGCCGCGACGGAAACCGTGTTGAGCTCGGCGAGCGGGGGCAGTTTCGGCCTGGACCTGCTGGTCGGCCGGATCTTGCCGGACCCGCAGTTCGCCGAGCTGGCGTACAAGATCCTTCTCAAGGATCTCGGTGTTTTCGAGGCGATCTGTCGCGCCGCCGATGTGGACGCCGCGGAGCTGAGGCTCTTCGCCGCTCAGGCCGTGGCGTTGATCACCGGGCTTCAAGAGGGCCGATGAGCGAAGCGTCGGCACACCGCGGCGTTCCAGGGTCCGAGGAAAGCCGACTTCGCGGTGACGCCCGGACCGTACGCCGTCACGGCCGGTCCCGGGTCCGTTCAGCCGGCGGGGCCGTCCTGGTCCGGCCCGCCCGCCGCGCGCCGGGGCCGCCTCTCGTCGGCGAGCGCGGCGATCCGGTGGGCCACCTCCGTGACGGCGCGGCGCACCGGCGGGGTCAGGCCGGAGCCGAAGCCGAACTCCACGCCCTCGATGCCGTAGACGCGCAGGTCGCCGGGCACCCGGTCGAGGATCCGCCCGAGCTCCGCGGCCAGGTCGATGCCGAGACCGTGGCAGCTGGTGTCGGCGTGCGATCCGGCGGGGAGGTCGGTGGCCTCGTGTACGTACCCCGGCCCGCGCGCGGGCGAGACCGCGTCCACCACCACGGCGAGGTCCGCGCCGGTCCACAGCTCCATGAGCCAGATGGGCTCGCCGTCGCACGTCACGAGCCGTACGTCCGGCGGGCAGCGGCCGTGCAGCTCGCGGATCACCGCCGGGCCGGCCCCGTCGTCCCGGCGCAGTTCGTTGCCCACCCCGATGACGATCATGATCTGACGACCTTCAGGTCGAGGAAGTGCGCCGCGCAGGAGATGCACGGGTCGTAGCTGCGGATCGTCCGTTCGCACGCCGAGGTGAGCGCCTCGTCGTCCAGATCGAGGCGCTCCTGCACCAGGTGGCGCAGGTCCTCCTCGATCGCCGCCTGGTTCTGCGAGGTCGGTGGCACGATCCGGGCCGAGGTCAGCAGGCCGTCGGCGCCGATGTCGTAGCGGTGGAACAGCAGGCCGCGCGGCGCCTCGGTCGCGCCGTGCCCGCGGCCCGCCCGTGGCGGCACCGGGACGGACGGCGGCGGGGGCTCGTAGGACGCGATGATGCGCAGGGCCTCCTCGATCGCGTGGACGATCTCGACGGCGCGTACGACGATGCTCTGGAACGGGTTCCGGCACTCGCGGCCGAGCCCGGCGTCGGCGGCGGCCTCGTGGGCCAGCGGGGAGAGGCGGTCGCGGTTCAGCGCGAACCGCGCCAGCGGCCCGGTGAGGTACCGGCCGCCGTGCACCAGCCGGGAGTGCAGGGCGGTCGAGTGCGGGACCTGATACTCGACGACCTCGTCCTCGAAGTCCGCGACCTCGAACGACGCGCCCGTCGTGGTCCGGGGCGTGCCGCGCTCGAGCGGGTACTCCTCACCGGTCAGGGCCAGGAACTCATGGTCGAACGTCAGGTCGGGGAAGTCGAAGCCCGCCACCCAGCGCACCGTGGCCAGCGCGTCCTCCAGGGCCCGGCGGAGCCCCGGCACGAGCCCGCGCAGCTCCCGGGGCGTGGGCACCCGGTGGAAGCCGCCGATCCGTACGTTGACGGGGTGGATCGGGCGGCCGCCGAGCCGGTCGATGATCATGTTGCCGGTCTTCTTCAGCTCGAGGCCGCGCTCGATCAACGGCCGGTAGGCGCGGGCCATCTCGACCGCGCTCGGATAGCCGAGGAAGTCCGGGGCGTGGAGCAGATAGATGTGCAGGGCATGACTCTGGATCCACTCCCCGCAGTACAGCAGCCGCCGCAGGTCGCCCAGCGGCCCGTCGACCGCGACGCCGCACGCCGACTCAACGGCCCGGCAGGCGCTCATCTGGTAGGCGACGGGACAGATGCCGCAGATCCGCGAGGTGATGTCCGGCGGTTCGGTGTACGCGCGGCCGCGGAGGAACGCCTCGAAGAAACGCGGCGGTTCGTAGATGTTCAACCCGATCTGCTCGACGCGGTCCCCCGTGACCCGGACGCGCATCGCGCCCTCACCCTCCACCCGTGCCAGGGCGCCGATGTTCAGGATCCGCTCATGCCGGTGGGTCATCGGACACCTCCGTGAACGCCGTGACGTTGAACGTGGAGAACGCGCGGTCGATCTCGGGGCGCGACATGCCGATGTCGCCGAGCCAGGTCTTCAGCGAGCCGGTGTTGGGCCGGGCCGAGGGGCCGAAGCAGCCGTAACAGCCGCGCCCGTAGGCGGGGCAGATGGCCCCGCAGCCGGTGTGCGTGACCGGCCCCAGGCAAGGGGTGCCGTGCGCGACCATGACACAGACGTTCCCGCGCATCTTGCACTCGAAGCAGACCGGATGGTTCGGGATGCCGGGGCTGCGCCCGGCCAGGAAGGCGGACAGCACCTCGAGGAGCTGCCCCCGGTCGATCGGGCAGCCGCGCAGCTCGAAGTCGACCGGCACGTGGGCCGAGATCGGCGTGGACTCGGCGAGCGTGGCGACGTACTCGGGGCGGGCGTACACCACCGACCGGAACTCCTCGATGTCGGCGAAGTTCCGGAGCGCCTGGATGCCGCCGGCGGTGGCGCAGGCGCCGATCGTGACGAGCCGCCGGGACATCCGCCTGACCTCCTTGATCTTCTCGGCGTCGGCCGGGGTCGAGATCGATCCCTCGACCAGCGACACGTCGTACGGGCCCTCCGTCACGGCGCTCGACGCCTCGAGGAAGTGCGCGATCTCGATCTCGCCCGCCAGCGTCAGCAGCTCGTCCTCGCAGTCCAGGAGGGTGAGCTGGCAGCCGTCGCAGGAGGCGAACTTCCACACGGCGAGCTTCGGGGCCATCTACCGCTCCTTGACGAGAAGCTCCGGGGCGACGTCCCGGTAGGCCACGACCGGGCCGTCCCGGCAGACGAGCCGGGGGCCGAGCTGGCAGTGGCCGCACCATCCGACGCCGCAGCGCATATTGCGTTCGAGGGAGATCCGCACGTCGGTCAGGCCCCTGGCCTCCAGCGCCTCCGCGGTGAACCGCATCATGACCTCCGGACCGCAGATGAAGGCCGTGGCGTTCGGCGGGTCGGCACAGGCCAGGCTCACGAGCGAGGTGATCAGCCCGACGTTCCCGCGCCAGCCGTCGCCGGCGCGGTCGACCGTCACCTCGACCCGCGCGCCACGCTCGCGCCACCCGTCGAATTCGGCGCGGTAGATCAGGTCCGCCGGGGTACGGGCGCCGATGAGGACGGTGATCGCGCCGTAGGACGCGCGCCGCCGCAGCGCGTACAGGATGGCGGGACGCAGCGGCGCGAGCCCGATCCCGCCCCCGGCGAAGACCAGGTCCCGGCCGACCGCGTCCTCGACGCCCCACCCGACGCCGTACGGCCCGCGGACGCCGATCATCCGGCCGGGCCCGCTCCCGGCCAGCGCGCGGCTGACCGCGCCGACGTCGCGGACCGTCTGCTCCATGACCGCGCCGGTACGGCTGACGGAGATGGGCGCCTCCCCGACGCCGTACGCGTACATCATCGTGAACTGGCCGGGCCGTACCGGCGGGATCGGCTCGCCGCACGGCCGCAGGACGAGCGTCGCCGTGTCACGGGTCTCCTCCCGGCGTTCGGTCACCCGGTACGGGACCGGGGTCATGGCCGTCATCCGTCGTCCTCACGGCGCGCCGTACAGGTCGAGCAGCCGCATGCGGGTGTTCTGCAGCCGGTCGAGCATGACGGCGGCGAACCGGCGCGTCAGCTCGTATCCCAGGGCCGGGTCCTCGGCGCACATCGTGCGCACGGCCCTGGCGTCCAGGGCGATCGCCCGGACCGGCGCGGCCGCGAGCGCCCCGAACCGCCAGGCGTACGGCGGGAAGAGCCATGACCAGCCGAGCACCGCGCCCCGGCCGAGCGTCTCGACGATCACGGTGCCGCGGCCCGGGATGTGCAGGTCGAGGGTGACCCGGCCGGCCTGGATCAGCCAGAACCGGTCCGCGCTCCGGCCCTCCTCGAACAGGCGGTGCCCGGCGGGGACCTCGACGTACCGCGCCACCGCCGCCAGCCTGTCGACCTGGTCCTGCGGCATTCCCCGGACGAAGGCGTGGCCGGCCAGCGCCGAACGCGGCAGTGCGGTCGTCTGTTCACTCATCGCTGTCCTCCCTCTCCTGCCGGAGCGCGGCGACCTCCTCGGTCAGGTCGATGCCGACCGGGCACCAGACGATGCACCGCCCGCAGCCGACGCATCCCGAAGAGCCGAACTGGTCGTGCCAGGTGCCGAGCTTGTGGGTGAGCCACTGGCGGTAGCGACTCTTGGTCGACGTCCGCACGCTGCCGCCCGGGAGGTGAGAGAAGTCGAGGTCGAAGCAGGAGTCCCAGCGCTGCCACCGCTCGGCGTGGTCCCCGGTCAGGTCGGTGACGTCCTCGACGGTCGTGCAGTAACAGGTGGGGCAGACCATCGTGCAGTTGCCGCAGGTCAGGCAGCGACGGGCCACGTCGTCCCAGCGGGCGGCCTCCAGGCTGCCGGCCATCAGCTCCCGCAGGCCGTCGGCGGGCATCTCCCGGCCCATCCGGCCGGCCGCCGCGTCCACCTCCGCCCGCGCCCGCGTCTCGGTCACCGGGTCCGCCGCGCGGTGCTCGATCCGCGCCAGCATGTCGGCGCCCGCGTCGCTGCCGACGTCGACGAGGAACCGCCCCTCCCCCGCGAACTCCGTCAGCGCCAGGTCGTACCCGGAGTCGGCGCCCGGCCCGGTGCCCATGGAGACGCAGAAGCACGTCTCTCCCGGCTCGGTGCAGTTGACGACGATGATGAAGATCCCGTCACGGCGCGCGGCATAGGAGTCGTCGCGGTACCGGTCTCCGGTGAGCACCCGGTCGAGGATCCCGATCGCCCGCAGGTCGCACGGGCGCACCCCGAGGAAGGCGTAGCGCGGCGGCTCCTCCCGTTCCTCGCGGATCTCGAAACCGTCGTCGGTGCGCCGCGCGTCCCAGAGCTTGACGCGCGGCGGGTGCAGGAACGGCTTCCACGACTGCGGCCCCGCCGAATGCGCGAACGCGGCCGAGTCCGCCCGGCGCCGGATCCGGTAACCGCCGGGTTCCAGCGTGACGCCCCAGCCGTACGGGAGGTCGTCTGCCGAGCCCAGTTCGGCGAGGACGATCGCCCGGTCGCGGACCGTCGGGCCGATCACCGTGTAACCGGACTCGACCAGCGCGGCGTGCAGTCCGGCCACGCCGTCGAGGATCCAGGCCATGCGAACGCCTCCTCGCCGAGAGTGCCCCGTTCTCTCCTCAGCCTCGCCCCGTGGGCTCGGCGGCGAGTAGGGCCCGAAGTCCCCTCCGGAAGGGTCCCTCGGTCCGGCGGCCGACCGGGCCGTGTCTCACGGCTCGACCGGCCGCCGGGCCGGGGCGTCAGGCCGGGATCGTCACGACGGGCCCGTCACGACAGGCCGGTCACGGCAGGCCCGTCATGACAGGCCCGTCATGACAGGGTGAAGTCGTCCGCATAGACGTCGCCCTGGCCGTACCAGCCGTGGACGTAGACCGTCACGTTCCCGGTCGAGCCGGTGGTGAACGGGACGGTCAGCTTCGTCCAGGCGCTGGACGGCGTCCAGGTGCTCGCGGTGGCGTCACCGGAGACCCCGACGTAGGCGTACGGGCCCTGCACCCAGGCCGTCAGGGTGTAGGAGTGGTTCGGCTGGAGCGTCACCCCCTGCTCGCACTGGCCGGTCTGGTCGGAGGTGGGCGTGACCTGGAGGGCGTGCCCGCCGGAGTGGACCGGCGAGGTGACCACCGCGCCGCCGGACCGGCAGCTCCACGGGGTGAGGGAGCCGGATTCGAAGCCGGGGTTGACCAGGCTCGTTCCGCTGCCCGTACCGCCCACGGTGAGGCTGAGGGAGGCGCTGTGGCTCGCCGACGCCGCCGACCCGGCCACGGTGAGGGTGTACGTGCCGGCCGCGGCGGCCGAGCCGGCGCTGACCGTCAGGGTGGCGGAGCCGCCGGCGGTCACCGAGGACGGGCTGACGGAGGCGGTGACCCCCGAGGGCGCGCCGGTGACGCTCAGCGCGACCGTCTCGGCGGAGCCGGAGGTCATGGCCGTCTTCACGGTCGCCGACGCCGAGCCGCCGGGGTTGACGGTGGCCGACGCGGGGGACAGCGACAGGGAGAAGTCGTTGGCGGGCGTACCGCCGCCGCCACCGCTGAACGGCTCGAAGGCGTGGCTGAAGAACCAGGTGCTCTGGGAGACGCCGGAGCAACTGTCCGAGCCCTTGGTGCCCGGGCAGCCGCCGTTGTCCCGCTGGAGCGCCCAGAAGGACAGCGTGTTGATGCCCGTGCTCTGCGCCCAGGCCTCCACGGTCGCGGCGTCACCGGTGGTGAACGTCTCGGCGGGCCCATAGTCGTCGATGCCGATCATCTCGGTGACGCCGATCATGTTCCACAGCTCGGCCGAGCTCTTGCCCGGGTACAGGCCGGCGAGCTGCCCGTGCAGGCCGGTGGCGGCGCTCTTGGTGTCGTTCGCCATCTCGTGGGTGGCGCCGTCGTAGTAGTCGAACGTCATGAGGTTGACCACGTCGACGCGGGTGCCGTTGGAGACCGCGTTGCGCAGCACGGCCAGACCGCTGTCGGCCAGGCCGCCCGTGGTCGTGGGCAGCGTGTAGGAGAACTGCACGGTGCGCCCGGTGCTCGCGGCCCAGCTCTCCACCTGCTTGACGGCCTTGTTGCGCCGGTCGATCCCGGCGCTGTTGGTCAGCGAGTTGTCCTCGGTGTCCAGGTCGATCCGGGTGATGCCGTAGGTGGTGATCACCTTCTCGTACACGGCCGCGATCTGGCCGACGTCCGTGCAGCTGTCGGCGATCTCGGTCCCGGTGTCGTCGGCGGTGTAGCCGCCGAACGAGGGGATGACGTCGCCGCCGCCGGACCGGATCGAGGAGATCGCGGAGCCGAACGTCGAGGAGGAGATCGGCATGCTCGTGTCGCCGTTCCAGTACGCCGTGCACGAGCCCTTGGTGGCGGCCTGGAGGAAGGCCATGGTGAGGTACTTGTTCCCGGACTGCTGGGCCAGGGCCGCCGGGTCGTCACCGGTCCAGGCCTCGAAATAGGGCGCGAACACGTGAGTGGGGAGGGTGGCGGCGCGGGCCTTGGCCGGTCCGGCCGCGATGAGGCCGAACGCGGCGAGGATCATGGCGAGGCCGGTGAGGACCGCGCGCGGGGACGTGCATGGTCGCATGAGGGCTCCAGATGGCGGGGGGATCCGCCGCCCCGCCCTCGTGCGGGCGGAGCGGGCGGACATGGAGACGCGTCGGGTGACGGGGGTACTGCACGGATCCGCGTGCGCTCCATGGTCGGACCGGCCAACTTATCTGTCAATGTTCTTAACAATTAAGTCCGCGGCCGGCTCTCCGCCCTCTCCCGGCACGGAGCCGGGTGCACGCGCGGGCCGCCCGGATCACCCCAGTAACCGGCCTAGACCACCGACGGCGCGCGTCGTCCGAAGTCGATTTTCGGACGCACGTCCTTCCGATCCGGGCCAGGGCTTAAGGCCATCTCCCCGGGGGACCGACGCCCCTGGCAGGGACGTCTCCCGCACGACACGCTGCGAACATGAGGACCTGGGCCACGGACGTCGCCGAGACGCATTCGGGGGTCGTCTTCTTCTTCGCAGACCGCGCCTACAAGCTGAAGAAGCCGGTGGACCTCGGCTTCCTCGACTTCTCGACCCGCGAGCTGCGCGAACGCGCGTGCCATCGCGAGGTCGACCTCAACCGCCGGTTCGCCCCCGACGTGTATCTGGGCGTCGCCGACGTGAGCATGCCCCCGGGGACGCCCCGGGACCACCTCGTCGTCATGCGCAGGATGCCCGCCGAACGCCGGCTCTCCGACCTGGTCCGGGCGAACGCCCCGCTCGACGACGCGCTACGGACGGTCGCGCGCCTGCTCGCCCGTGCCCACGCCGCCTCGCCGCGTACCGCCGAGATCTCCGCCGAGGGGAGCCGGGACGCCCTGCGCGCACGGTGGACCGCGAGCTTCGAGCAGGTGCGCCCGTTCCACGGACGCGCCATCGACGCCGCCGACGCGGAGGAGGTGGAACGCCTGACGCTGCGCTTCCTGGAGGCTCGCGAGCCGCTGTTCACCGCCCGGATCCGCGAGGGACGCGTGGTCGACGGGCACGGCGACCTGATGGCCGACGACATCTTCTGCCTCGACGACGGTCCCCGTGTGCTGGACTGCCTCGACTTCGACGACCGCCTGCGGTGGCTCGACGGGCTCGACGACGCCGCGTTCCTCGCCATGGACCTGGAACGTCTCGGCGCGCCGCACCTCGCCGGACGCTTCCTGTCCTGGTACGCCGAGTACGCCGACGACCCGGCCCCGCCGTCGCTGCGGCACCACTACGTGGCCTACCGCGCGTTCGTCCGCGCCAAGGTCGCGTGCGTGCGCTGGAGTCAGGGTGACGCCCGCGCGGCCGAGGACGCCGGCCGGCACGCCGAGATCGCGTTGCGGCACCTGAACGCCGGCGCGGTCGGCCTGATCCTGGTCGGCGGCCTGCCGGGCACCGGCAAGAGCGCCCTCAGCGAGGCCCTCGGCGACCGCCTCGGCCACACCGTCCTGAACAGCGACCGCGTTCGCAAGGAACTCGCCGAGCTGTCCCCCGACACGCCCGCCCGGGCCCCGTACGGCACGGGCCTGTACGACGCCTCCTGGACCCGCCGTACCTACGCCGAACTCCTCGACCGCGCCGCCCGCCTGCTCTCCTACGGCGAATCCGTCATCATCGACGCCTCCTGGACGTCCGCGGAGCACCGGGCCGACGCCGCCCGCGTCGCCGCCCGGGCGCACGCGGACCTGTTCCCGTTGCGCTGCGACAGTCCCCTGGCCGGCGAGCGCCTGCTCACCCGGCCACGCGGCGTGTCCGACGCCGACCCCGAGATCGCCGCGCACATGGCCCAGTCGGCGGCCCCGTGGCCGGAGGCCGCCACCATCGACACGTCCGGCCCGGTCGGCGACGCCGCCGAGCGCGCGCTGGCCGCGATCCGGCTCCACGGACCCGGACCCGCCCCGCACCGGCGCCCGCGCCTGTCTCCCGGCTGACCTCGGCCGGCCGGCGTACGTCCCGTCGCGGGCCCGCTCAGTCGTCCCCGGATCCGAAGGCCACGGCGGAGATCTGCAGGTAGACGCCCTCGGGTTCCGGGACGTACTCGACCTTGGACAGGGCCTGGTCCTGGCCCGCGGACTCCAGGACGACCGTGCCGTACCCCAGCATCCGGCCGATGATCGACCGGTCGACCGTGAGGTCGGTGATCTTCGACAGCGGCATCATGTCGACCTTGCGGGTGAGGATTCCGTGCACGAGCATGACCCGGACCCCGGTCACCGCGAAGAACTCGTCCGACCACTCGTACACCTTGAAGACCAGACGGCCGAGGAGCGCGAACCACAGGGCCCAGATCACCGCCAGCACGGCGCCCTGTGAGACGAGGCCGCTCAGCACGCCCGCCACGATCAGCCCGGCGATCAACTCGGCGATGTACCGCAGCAGCAGGGCGGGGTGACGCCGGATGACGACCGCGTCCTCCTCGTGGGGCAGCAGGTACCGGTGCAGGTGGTGCGGATCGACGTTGCGCACCGTCATGAACCTGGGGAGTCGCACGAGCGGGACTCTACGCGGCCGAGGCCCGGGATGTCGCCCATGTCACACTCACACCTCCGCACTTCCCGCGTCGCACGTCAACCGCAGTCGCAGTCACAGCAATCACCGTCGCAGTCGCAGCAGTCGCAGTCACAGCACTCGCAGCAGCTGCAGCAGTCACAGCAGTCGCAATCGTCGCAGGCCCGGCTGCACCAGCACCGGTCGCCGCAGCCGGCGCCGCGGTAGTCGCTCCACGGAGGCCGGTACAGGCCGCAGGTGCAGCCCACCAGCGAACCGGCGAGACACGCCAGGCCGAAGCCGGGGCGGGTGGGCGGTCGCCCGGGGCCGTGCGGTCCGTGCCCCGGCCATGAGGGCGGCGGAGACTGCGGGCCCGGGCCGTACGGATGCCGGGGGCCGTGCGGATCGTGCGGACCCGGGCCGTACGGATGCCGGGGGCCGTACGGATCCGGCGGACCACTGGGCCCGTACGCGGCCGGGTCGTACGCGGCGAACGCCCGGTCGACCGAACGGCGGACCTCCCGGCCCAGCAGAGCCCTGACCAGCCGGGGGCGCTCCAGCTCCAGATCCCCCAGGGCCAGGTGCAGGCCCCGAACGGCGTCGTCGCAGTGACGGCGCGCCTCGGCCAGGGACGTGCCGGTCGCCCGGAGCGGGTTGAACGCGCCCGAGGCCCGGTCGGCCTCGTAGTCCTCGACGGCGTCGAGGAGGTGCGCGAGGCGGCCGAAGAAGCGCCCCGCCTCGGCGAGGGTCTCCGCGTTCCGCGGCGTGCCCGCGACCACGGCGGTGTGGGCGAAGGCGACCGCGACCGCGGTCTCCGTCGGCTCGGTCAGCTCCAGCAGGCCGAGCCCGGTGGTCGTCTCCAGGGCCGTCTGGCGGGCCACCGTGTCCCGCAAGACGCCCGGGTCCAGTCCCACGGCGGCACCGGTCCGGGCGCCCGCGGCGTCCCAGCGGCCGGCCATCCATCCCGCCGTCGCGGCGACGAGCCGCCGGGCGTGGGCGCCGTCCCGGTCGGCGACGTGATCCCGGGTCTTGCCGGCGGCGAGCAGCAACGACGTCGCGGCGGCCAGCCTTGCGCCCTCCGCGTGCGACGCGACGACATCGGCGGTGCGCATGCCGCGCAGCGCGCACGGCCCGGCCGTACGGTGCGGGGAGCGCTCCGGGTTCTGCGCCTCCACCAGCACGGAGATCAGCAGCCCGTCGTAGTTGGTGACCAGCCGGGCCGCCTGCCCATGCTCGTCGCGCAGCGCCAGGCAGAGCCCGCACAGGTGCGCCATCCAGTCCTTGAACAGCGGCGCGCACATGACATGACGGCACGGGCGCACGATCCCGAACATTCCCCGACTCTCCCCTGGGCCGAACTCATGGTGCTTCGCACCGGAACATCTCCCAGACGCCGCGGGGGACATACCGGTTCCAGCCGGTCCGTCGCCGGGAGTGAGCGCCCGGGCTACGGGGAGGGCACCCAGTTCCCGTGGAAGCCGGCGGGCACGCGCACCGGGAGGTGGACGGCGGCGACGGTCTCCAGGGTGCCCGCGTCGAGCAGCATCAGGTCGGTACGGCCGGCGGCCGGGTCGCCGACGAACCCCATCAGCACGCCGTCGTCCTCCGCCGCGCCGGGCGAGGACGGTTCGAAGACGAACTCACCGGCCTGCCGGCCCGCCCCGAAGGAACGCCGTACGGTCGTTCCGCGCGTCACGTCGTGCTTGAGGATCGTGTCGGACGCCGTGACCCCGTGGCTCAGCGCCAGCGCGTAGCCGTAGCGGTGCCGACGGCCGATGAGGCGTTCGTCGATCCGGGGGAACTCCTGCGCCTGATCGTCCACCTGCTCCTCACGGACCTTCCCGGCGGTCAGGTCGACGGTCCAGCGGGCCAGGACGGGCGTCCCCTCCGTCGGCCCCCGCAGGTCCCGGTCGAAGATCCTGGCGTGCCGGACCACCTCGAGGACGATCGTGTCGCCGTCGTCGTAGGCGTTCAGCGGATGGAAGACGTAGCACGGCTCCACCTCGAACCACCGGACGTCGCCGGCGTTCCGGGAGCGCGGCATGACGCCGACCCGGGCCGGGTACGCGGGGTTCCACCGGTAGGGCATCCGGTGGCCCGCACCGCTCCGCCCTCCCGCCGCCGCGACGATCGGATCGGGGACCCGCACGCGTCCGACCAGCGCGGACATCACCAGCCGGGCGGGGGCGCGCAGGAACCGCGGCACCGAGACCTCGGCGGCCTGCCGCGCGTCGAAGGTCACGGGCAGGTCGTAGAACACGACGTGGGACTCGGTGAGCGAGAAGTCGTGCATCATCGGGCTGCCGGTGACGCGGACGTCCACGGTACGGCGCGCGTGCCCGGCGCGGTCGATCACCGAGTACCGCACCTCGTTGCCGCGGCCGAAGAAGTACGACACCGCGTGCAGTTCTCCGGTCTCGGGATCCCGTTTGGGGTGCGCGGTGTAGCCGCCGGGCAGCGTCCCGTCGAAGTCGCAGAACCCGACCGTGTCGAGTTCGTCGGTGAGCTCCTGGATGGCGAGCCCCGCCTCGACCAGCGCGAGCGTGCGGCCCGCGTGACCGATCACGTTGGTGTTGGCTCCCGTCCCGTGCAGCGGCGCGCTACTCCGGCCCGACCGGAAGGCCTCGCCGAGCGCGGCGGCGACCCGGGGCGTACGGATCCAGCGGTTGCGATACCACTCGGCCCGCCCGTCGCGGATCCGGACGCCGTGCACCATCCCGTCGCCGGTGAACCAGTTGTACGTCTCCGGGTCGACCTCGGCCACGGGATTCGGCCCGTTGCGCAGGTACCTGCCGTCCAGCTGCGCGGGGATCGTCCCGGTCACGGGCAGATCGGTGACCGTGTGCTCCTGCCGGACGGGTGCGAACCCGCCTTCGAGGAAGGGGTTGCTCATGATCCACGCTCTCGTCGATCGTCGGGCATAACACCGTTATTTCTAGGCATAACACCGTTATGGCATGATGGCAAGGTGAGTGCGCAAGATCCCGCGGCCGAGGCGCACCCGCGCGACCGCCTGCTGTCGGCCGCGCTCCGCCTCCTGGCCGCCGACGGCCCCGAGGCCCTGCAGGCCCGCCGTCTGACGGCCGAGGTCGGCCTGTCGACGATGGCGGTCTACACGCATTTCGGGGGCATGGGCGGGCTGATCACGGAGGTCGTACGGGAGGGCTTCGCCCGGTTCGACCGGCGCCTGGAGGCGGCTCCGCGCAGTGACGACCCGGTCGTGGACCTGCTCGCGCTCGGGCTCGCCTACCGCGACCACGCGCTGGCGAACCCCCAGCTGTACCGGCTGATGTTCGGCGTAATCCCGCCCGTCGGCCGGCAGAACGGCAAGGATCTCGTCGCGTCGAGCGTCGGGAACGACCTGCCGGAGGGGCAGACCGCGTTCGGCCGGCTCGTCACCGCCGTGACCCGCGTCATGGAGGCGAGCGGCGCCTGCGAGGAGAAGCCGGACGCGGCGGCGGCCCAGATCTGGAGCGCCATCCACGGCTACGTCCTGCTGGAGATAGCCGGCTTCTTCGACGGCGACGACGATCCGGTCGAGTGCCACCTGCTGCCGCTGGGAACGAAACTGGCCGTCGGCATCGGCGCCGCCCCGGACCACGCGGCCCGCTGCGCCCACCGGATCGCCGCGAGCCGGCGGGAGCCGGTCCCCGAGGCCTGAGCCCGGGCCGTGGCCGGCCTTGTCCGGCCCGCGTTCGCCGGCGTACGGCCCCTCCGCCCCGAACCCGCGCCCCGCGATGCGTGAGGATGGAGCGAAAGGGCAGGTCATCGCACCCCGGCAGCGCTCGATCCGGCGCGGGAGGCAGGTCATGGGAACGCGCCCCGGTGAGGATGACCGGCCGAAGGAGTCATCCCGGCCGGTCGCCCTCGAAGAGACGTTCACCCGGGTCGTCGACGAGGGGCGCCGCCGGCTGTCACGGCCGTGGCTGCCGCTGGTGGCGACCGGGCTGGTCGGCGGCGTCGACATCGTGACCGGCGTCCTCGCGCTGCTGCTGGTCGAGGACGCCATGGCCGGATCCCCCGGAAAGGAGCTGGTCGCCGGGCTGGCCTTCGCCGTGGGATTCGTCGCCCTGACGATGGCCGGCAGCGAGCTGTTCACCGAGGACTTCCTGATCCCCGTCATGACGGTCGTCGCCCGTCAGGCCACCTACCGCGAGCTGATCAGGCTCTGGTCGGTCACGCTGGCGGCCAACCTCGCCGCCGGATGGATCCTGACCTACATCGTCGACATCGGGTTCCCCCGGCTGCCCCCCACCGCGGTGGAGGCGGGCGCGCGCTACATCGACCTCGGCGCCACCTGGCGCGCCCTGGCGCTCGCGATCCTCGCCGGGGTGGTCATGACGCTGATGACCTGGATGCAGCACTCCAGCACGTCGCCCGGGGTGAAGCTCGTGCCCGCCGTGACGACGGGCTTCCTGCTCGGCGGAGGCGGCCTCAACCACGCCGTGGTGAGCTCGCTGCTGATCTTCGCCGGCCTGCAGACGGGGCACGCCCCGTACGGCTACGCCGACTGGGCCGGCGCCGCCGCCCTGGCGGCGGCCGGCAACATGGTCGGCGGAATCCTGCTGGTCACGACCCTGCGGTTGGCCCAGGTCCCCCGCAAGCTGGCCGACCGCCGCGCCGAATCCGCCGCCGATCACACCGTCCGGCCCGAGGAACCCGACGCCTGACGCAGCCCACGGGCCTCACGGGCGGTCCGGCCGTCACCGACCCGGCGAACTCATCTCCTCCTCACGCCGGGTGAGCACCAGGGGGGCGTCCTCGGTGATGGCGATCGTGTGCTCGGAGTGGGCGGTGCGTGAGCCGTCGGCCGACCGGATGGTCCAGCCGTCGTCGTCGTAGATGATCCGGTCGGTCGTACGGGCGAACCAGGGTTCGAGTGCGAGGGTCAGCCCCGGCCGGAGCTTCAGGCCGCGTCCTGCGCGGCCCTTGTTGGGAACGTGCAGCTCCTCGTGCATGGTACGGCCGATGCCGTGGCCGCCGAACTCGGTGTTGACCGGATAGCCGTGGTCGCGGGCCACCGCCCAGATGGCCGCCGAGATGTCACCCAGGCGGTTGCCCGGACGCGCCACCTCGATCGCCGCCTCCAGCGCCTCCTCGGTGGCGCGGATGAGCCGCAGATCCTCCTCGGCGGCAGTGCCGACCACGATCGTGTACGCCGAATCGGCCGCCCAGCCGTCGATGCTGACCGCGAGGTCCGCACTGAGGACGTCCCCGTCGCGCAGTGTGTAGTCATGAGGCAGGCCGTGCAGGACGGCGTCGTTGACGGACAGGCAGATGACGTTGCGGAACGGTCCATGCCCAAACGACGGCGCGTAGTCCCAGTAGCACGACTCCGCCCCGCGCCGCTTGATCATTCCGCGCGCGTGGTGCTCCAGGTCCAGCAGGTTGACGCCCACGTCAGCGAGCCGGCCGACCTCGGAGAGCACCTCGGCGACGAAACGCCCGGTCACATGCATGCGCTGGATCTCCGCAGGCGTCTTCAGGTCGATCACGAAATACCTCACGTCACAGAGTTGTCGGTATAGTTATACCGGCAACTCTAACGCTTGCGGGTATACAAATACCACCTCTATCCTGAGGGCATGGTCCGCCAACCGCTCACCCCGGAGCAGATCGAAGCCGGAAGGCGTCTCGGCGTGCTGCTACGCCACGCGCGAGCGGGACGCGACCTGGCGGAGGTCGCGCACGCGGCCGGCATCTCGCCGGAGACCCTCCGCAAGATCGAGACCGGACGACTGCCGTCCCCCGGATTCGGCACCATCGTCTGCCTCGGCGAGGCGCTCAACGTGCCGGTCGAGGAGTTGGCGGCCACCTGGCGCGGCAACGACCTACCGCTGGAAGTCGTCTCGTAGCCGCCGTCCGCCCGGCAGGTCCCAGGCGACTACCGGAAGCGTACGATCACCCGCCCGAGGTTCTCCGGATCGGGCTCGACGGCCTTGTACAGCTTCTTCAGGTGCGGCTGCCGCAAGAGGGCGAGCACGCGGTTCTTCAGCTTCTGAGAGCCCTTGCCGGGGATGATGATCACACGCTCGACATCCGACTTCGCCGCCCTGAACATCATCGAACGGACGGCCTGATCGACGTCGCGCTGGCTCTGGAAGATCGGATGGAGGTCGAGCGTGAGCGTCATGAGCTCTCCTTGGACAGCGTGATCCGACTTTAGCCGTAGTCGTCGTCCCTGCCTACGGCCGAAGATCCCATCCGGTTCACGTCAGTCCGGGCCCGCCGACCGCAGGGCCTCCGCCACCGCCTCCAGGGCATGGGAACCTCGCACCCACGACCCCATCGCGTCCGCGACGTTCGCCGCCGCCAGGAGCGCGTCGGTGTCCGCGGTCCGCAACGCCGCCTCCGCCGCCGGTAAACCGATTGCCTGAGATCCGGGCGTGCGGTCGTATTCCTCGGCATGAGCAGATTCGCAGAGGTGATCGTGCTGGCGCTCGACGCGGCGGAGGTCATGGAGCCCCTCACCCGGAACGACGAAGAGCGCAGTTGGCGAGGTCGGTTCGTACCGATCGCGAGTCAGTGGGGCGAATCCTTCGGCATCGGATGGGCCGCGGAGTTCGAACGGATGCGCTCGCGCTCCGGGCTGCTGAGGCACCTGGAGTCGTTGCCGTGGCCCCGGCCGGAGAGTGTGCAGGTCCTGATCCATGACGAGGAGGACGACTGCTTCGGCTTGTGGATGATCCATGACGGCAGGCTGGTCGAGATCCCCCTCCCGCGCGTAGAGCGGTTCCATGGACCGGCTCCTGCGAACGAGGGGTTCCCCCCGGACCCTGGGCGGCTCGTGCGGGTCGCCGTGGCCCGCCCGCCGCGCGGGCCGGTCAGGCCTGCGTGGCTTCGGTCTCGAGGGTGCCCATCGGCGTGGACGGGCGGGTCTCCTGGGCGCGCACGGTCGCGCGGTTCAGGGCCCACGTCGCGGCGAAGCCGATGACGAGGGCGGCGAGGACGCCCAGGTTGGCGAAGGCCCAGGAGCCGGAACGGCCGCCGAGGCCGAGCGGCTGCAGGAGGTAGCCCTGCCATTTCAGCCAGCTCGCGGCCGTGTTGGTCACCAGGCCCCAGCCGACGGCGGTGGCGGCGAGCAGGATGACCGGGGGCAGCGGCGGAACGTCGCCGTACCGCCCCGCCGGCCGGTAGAGGTCGGCCTCGTCGTAGTCGCGGCGGCGGCGCGCGATGTCGGCGAGCATGATGCCGCACCAGGCGGCGACGGGGACGCCGAGGGTGGTGAGGAAGCCGGTGAACTGGCCGAGGAAGTCGCCGGAGACGAAGACGACGTAGACGGTGCCCAGCATCATGAGCACGCCGTCCACGAGGGCGGCGGCGTAGCGCGGCACGCGCAGGCCGGCCGCCAGCAGCGCCAGGCCGGACGAGTAGATGTCGAGGACGGCGCCGCCGACGAGGCCGAGCACCGCGACGGCGGCGAACGGAATGAGGAACCAGGTCGGCAGGATCGTCGTCAGCGCGCCGATCGGGTCGGCGGCGATCGCCTTGCCGAGACCGGCCGAGGACCCGGCGAGGAGCAGGCCGAAGACGAGCAGCACGGCCGGCGCCAGGGAGGCGCCGAAGGTGGTCCAGCCGACGACGCCGCCGCCGGAGGTGTTCCGGGGCAGGTAGCGGGAGTAGTCGGCGGCGGCGTTCACCCAGCCGAGGCCGAAACCGGTCATCATGAAGACCAGGGCGCCGATGACCTCCTGGGTGGAGCCCGCGTGGATGGCGCTGACGGTGTGCCACTCGATCCGGTGCGCGACCAGGAGGATGTACACGACCGTCAGCACGCCGGTGAGGACGGTGATGACCGCCTGCATGCGCATGATCAGGTCGAACCCGATGACGCCGCCGCCGACGATCAGCACGGCGACGACGATCAGCGCGACGACCTTGGTGGTGGTGCCGCCGCCCCAGCCGAGACGGCCGAAGACGGTGGCGGTCGCCATCGTCGCCAGGGCGGTCAGGACCGTCTCCCAGCCGACGGTGAGCAGCCAGGAGATGGCCGACGGCAGCCGGTTACCTCGTACGCCGAAGGCCGCGCGGCTCAGGACCATCGTCGGCACCGACCCGCGCTTGCCCGCGACCGCGATGAGGCCGCACAGCAGGAACGAGAAGACGATGCCGACCAGCCCGGCGAGCAGGGCCTGCCAGAACGAGATGCCGAAGCCGAGGGCGAACGACCCGTAGCTCAGGCCGAGGATCGACACGTTCGCGCCGAACCAGGGGAAGAACAGCTGCCGGGGCCGTCCCTTGCGGTCGGCGTCTCCGATCACGTCGATGCCGTGCGTCTCGATCCGGAGGGTCCGCCCGCCCTCGCCGTCCGCCGAGGCGTCGCCCTGGACACCGCTCATGGGTACCTGCCTGTCCCGACCTGTCTCTTCTGCCCTCGCACCGTAGAGGTCGCCCGTTATAGCGGTCAATGACCGGTTTTATTCCTTAGCCCGCGCGGAGCCGGGCGGCCATTGCACCGCCCGGCACGGTGTGATCCTTTGCGAAGATGGGCGATTTCCTCGTTGTGGGCGCCGGCGTCGCCGGCGCCGCCGCCGGCTACTTCCTGTCCGAGTACGGCCACGTCACGCTCCTGGAGATGGAGGCCGTCCCGGGGTACCACTCGACCGGCCGGTCCGCCGCACTGTTCTCCGAGTACTACGGCAACCCCACCGTACGGGCGCTCACCGCCGCGAGCCGGACGTTCCTCTTGACGCCGCCGCCCGGCTTCGCCGACGGGCCGCTGCTGGCTCCGCGCGGCGTGCTGACGCTGTGCCCGGCGGGCGGCGAGGAGGAGTTCGCCGCCATGCTCGCCGACGGGCTGTCCGCTCCCGTCCCCGTCCGGGAGGTCGACGTCGCCGAGGTCACGCGGCACTGCCCCGTCGTACGGCCCGGGCGGTACGTCCGCGCGATGGTCAAGCCGGGCGCGATGGACATCGACGTCGACCTGCTCCACCAGGGGTTCCTGCGTGGCGTCCGCGCGCGGGGCGGCGCGGTCGTCATGAGGGCGCGGGTACGGGCCCTGTCGCGTTCCGGCGGGCTCTGGCGGGCGGCGACCGACGCCGGCGAGTTCACCGCTCCCGTCGTGGTGGACGCGGCCGGGGCGTGGGCGGACGAGGTCGCCGCGCTCGCCGGCGTCCGTCCGCTGGGCCTCACCCCGCTGCGCCGTACGGCGTTCATGGCGGACCCGCCCGCCGGGGTCGACGCCGCCCGGTGGCCGATGGTGACCGACGTGGCCGACAGCTTCTACTTCAAGCCGGAGTCGGGGCGGCTGCTCGTCTCCCCGTCCGACGCGACGCCCGTGCCGCCGTGCGACGCGCGCCCGGACGACCTCGATGTCGCGCGCGCGGTCGAGCGCGTGGAGGAGGCCACGACGCTGCGGATCCGCGGCGTCCGGCGCGCGTGGGCGGGGCTGCGGACCGCGGCGCCGGACGACACTCCGGTGGTCGGCGAGGCGCCGGACGCGCCGGGTTTCGTCTGGCTCGCCGGCCTCGGCGGGTACGGGGTGCAGACGTCGCCCGCCGCCGGCCGGATCGCCGCGGCCGCCGCGACCCGTACACCGCCGCCCGCCGACGGCGTGGACCCGGCCGCGCTGTCCCCCGGCCGATTCGCGGCGGCGAGTCATATTACGGAGTCAGAAACATTCGCGAGCCGCCGTACGACCGTGGAATAAGCGGCCGATAATTGCGCGCCGGCCATTACGATATCCATTCCGGATGAACGGCGGATCGATCCCGCCGTCGAACGGCTACAAGATCATCTGACCGAAACCGGGCCTAGCGAACCGCCCGTCGGTCCGGAACCCGGGAAGGGCAGGTCGCGATCCCTTCGGGGCGTCGATATGTGCGGTCCGGTCGCGTCCGGGCCGCCGTCGCGCACCCGGTCCGCCACCCGGTGCGCGCGCCCGTGCCCGCGCCGCCGATATGCTCCGATCGCCCCTCCCGCGACTCCGCGCGGCCCCTTGGGAGGCGGCGAATCCAGAGGTGACGGCTTCGCGTCGGCGTCGTCCGGCTTTCAGTCAACTCCGCCAGTCGGCGACGAGTCTGGACTCCGACCCGCCGGTGACACGCCTCCTGGGAGAACTCCGTACGGCGATGAGATGGTCACCATCCGCTCCGCGGCGAGCGGCCGGAGAAGGCGCCCGAAAGTGGGCCTTGCGGAATTCGCGACGGGCAGCTTAATTTACCGCCAGCTTCGCACCAATATCTCCGGCGGGCCCCGGAAAAGGACCCGCCCACCTTTTGTGACCCCTCACGGGGAGGTGTGGATGCCCGGACCGTCGGCCGACGATATCAACGACCATCACGACCAGTCCCAGCGGCGCTTCACCGGACGAGCGGTCGACCACGGCGGGTTCCGCCCGGTGTCGGCGTTGATCGACGAGCAGGCCGGCCGGCATCCCGAACGCCCGGCCGTCTCGTGCGGGGGGCGCACGCTCACCTACCGCCGGCTCGACGAGCTGGTGAACGGCCTCACGGCCACGCTGGCCGAGCGCGGAGTGCGCAAGGGCGACGTCGTCCCGGTCCTGCTGGTGAACAGCCTCGAACTGCCGGTCACGTACCTGGCCCTGATGAGGCTCGGAGCGGCGTTCGTGCCGCTGGACCCGGCGTGGCCGCGCGAGCGGATCCGCGACACGTTCGGCGTGCTGCCCCGGACGCCGGTGCCGTGCGCGGCGGCGGACGCGGTCCCGGCGGAGCACCGGGACCGGGCGGTCGTCGTCGACGTCGACCGGATCGCGCCGGCGGGGCGGCCCGACACCGAGGCGCCGGACCCCGGCGACCTGGCCTACGGCTTCTTCACCTCGGGGACGACGGGCACGCCCAAGTGCGCCATGAACCGGCACGAAGGGCTGACCAACCGGCTGCGCGCGATGGCGCGGTACTTCGGCGTGACCGGCGCGGACGTGGTGCTGCAGAACAGCAAGCACACCTTTGACTCCTCGCTGTGGCAGCTGTTCCTGCCGCTGATCACGGGCGGGCACACGGTGCTGCAGGTTCAGGGCGAGTTCCTCGACCTGCGGCGGACGATCGACACGATCGCGGAGTACCGCGTGACCGCCACCGACTTCGTCTCCAGCATCTTCAACGCGCTGGTGGCGGAGGTGGACCGGGACGAGGAGTCGCTGCGCGGCCTCTCGTCGCTGCGCTGGCTGATCGTGGGGAGCGAGCCGCTCAACCCCGGCGCCGTCCACCGGATGATGGCGCAGCTGCCGGGCCTGACGGTGACCAACGGCTACGGGCCGACCGAGGCGAGCATCGGGATGGTGTTCCACACCGTCTCTCCCGCGGACGGCGATCTGGTGCCGCTGGGCCGGCCGATCGACAACTGCTACGCCGTCGTCGTGGACGACGCCCTCCGCCCGGTGCCGCCCGGCACGGTCGGCGAGATCGTCATCGGCGGCGCCTGCCTGGGCGCCGGCTACCTGGGCGCGCCGGAGGCCACCGCGCGGGCGTTCGTCCCGAACCCGTTCCCGCAGATCCCCGGCGACCGGCTCTACCGCACCGGCGACCTCGGCCACCTCGACGACCAGGGGCTGCTGTACTTCTCCGGGCGCAAGGACCTCCAGGTCAAGATCGGCGGGGTCCGGGTCGAACTCGGCGAGATCGCGGTGGCGGCCGAGAGGTGCCCCGGGGTACGGCAGGCGGAGGTGCTGGTCGCCGAGCAGGCGGGCACGAGGTCGCTGGCCCTGTTCGTCTCCGGCACGGGCCTGACGGTCGACGCGCTGCGGGACGGGCTGCGCCGCACGCTGCCCCGGATCAGCGTGCCCCGGTACTACTTCCTGCTGCCGGACATCCCCCTGAACGACAACGGCAAGGCCGACCGTGGACGGCTCCAGGCCGTCCTCGACGCCCGGCTCGCCAAGGACGCGGCACGGCTGGCCGGGGGCCCGCCCGCGGCGACGCCGGCCGAGCAGGTGCTGCGGGCGCTCCGCTCGGTGCTCGGCCGACCGGACCTGACCGCGGACGCGCACTTCATGGAGGCGGGCGGGGACTCCCTCCAGGCACTGTCGCTGGTGCGCACGCTCACCGCCGAGTGCGGGATCCCGGTGGAGGTCCAGGACCTGTACGAGCATCCGACGGCCGAGGGGCTGACCGGGCTGATCGAGGACCGGCGGCGAGGCGGGGCGGTGATCGAGGCGGAGCCGGTCCTCATGGTGCGCGACGCGGCCGTGCCGGAGGGCGAGCCGATCCGGGCCGCCGACCGCGCCGGGGAGCTGCGGACCGTGCTGGTGACCGGGGCGACCGGGTTCGTCGGCAGCCGTCTCGTCCACGAGCTGCTGGCCCGCACGGATCTGCGGGTGCGCTGCCTGACCCGTGCCGGCGGCGACTTCGGCGCGACGGCGCGGGTGGTCGGCGCGCTCGCCGAACGCGGCCTGTGGGAGTCGCGGTTCGCCGACCGGATCGAGGGTTACGCGGGCGACCTGGCCCGGCCCGGCCTCGGCCTGGCCCCACGGACGTGGGAGCACCTGGCGCGCACCTGCGACCTGGTGCTGCACAACGGCGCGATGGTCAACTTCCTGTTCGACTACCGCGCGCACCGCAACGCGAACGTACGCGGCACGGTCGAGCTGCTGCGGCTGGCGATGGCGCACCGGCCGGTGCCGCTGCACCACGTCTCGACGCTGGCGACGCTGCAGGCCGAGGCGCCGCACCACGACGCGCCGCTCCCCGAGGACTTCGACCCGTCCCTCGCCCGGATGCCCGAGGGCGGGTACGCACGCTCCAAGCTGGTCGCCGAACGGCACCTGGCCGCGGCGCGGGAGCGCGGCGCGCTGGTCACCGTGCTGCGGCTGGGCGAGGTGATGCCGAGCGAGGACAACGCGTACCCGAACACCTCGGCGCTCACCCACCTGCTGCTCGCCGCGTTCCCCCGCCTCGGAGTGCGGCCCGACGCCGTGATCCGGTCGGACTACACGCCGGTGGACCACGTGGCGGCGCGGGTGCTGGCCGCGGTGTGCGACCGCGACGCCTGGGGCCGTACGTTCAACGTCTTCCACGCCGAAAGCGTCGACTTCGGCGCGGTGATGGAGCCGCTTCCGGTGGTCCCCTGCGGCGACTTCCTCGCCCGCGTGCGTGAGGCCGCGCTCGCCACCGGCGACCGGGAGCTGACCGCCCTCGCCTCGCTCCTGCCCGGACGGCCCGACGCGGACGAGCGGACGCTGAAGGACGCCTTCGCGGCCATGCTCACCGACAACCCCCGGCTGTTCCGCAAGGACGAGTGCCGCCGGCTCGAGGAGCGCCGTGAGCTCACCGACGGACCGCTCGACGGCGCGATCGCCGCGTACCGGACCCGCCTCATCCGGGGCGAGACGCCGGAGCCCCGGAACGCCCTGGGGCCGCGACGCCAGGTTTCCACCAGCTGACGACGAGACGGGAAGGCGAGCGATGCGCTATCGCACGATGGGAGGCCTCGGCTGGAAGGTCAGCGAGGTCGGATACGGGATGTGGGGCATCGGCGGAGGCCCCGGCAACTTCACCGGCTGGGACTACGACCTCGCGCCGCGCTGCCTGGACGAGGCCGTCGAGCTGGGCTGCAACTTCTTCGACACGGCCTGGGTGTACGGGCGCGGCATCAGCGAGCGGATGCTCGGCGCGCTGCTGAAGCGCCACCCCGACCGGCGGCTGTACGTCGCGACGAAGATCCCGCCGAAGAACCGCGAGTGGCCGCCCGGCCCCGGCGACACCCTCGACGACGCCTATCCGGCCGGCCACATGCGGGAGTACACCTACCGCAGCCTGGAGAACCTCGGCGTCTCCCGCATCGACCTCCTGCAGTTCCACACGTGGGAGGACCGCTGGGCCGGCGACGAGCGCTGGCAGGAGGTCGTCGGCGACCTCAAGCGGGAGGGCGTCATCGACGCGGTCGGCATCAGCGTCAACCGCTGGGAGCCGGCCAACTGCCTCGCCGCGCTCGACACCGGCCTCATCGACGTGATCCAGGTGATCTACAACATCTTCGACCAGGCCCCCGAGGACGTGTTGTTCGAGCGCGCGCGGCGGGACGGCATCGGGATCATCGCCCGCGTGCCGTTCGACGAGGGAACGCTCACCGGCACGCTGACCGCCGACAGCACATGGCCGGAGGAGGACTGGCGCGCGACCTACTTCTGCGACGAGAACCTCAAGCCGAGCGTCGAACGCGCCGAACGCCTGAAGGAGATCCTCCCCGACGGCATGTCACTGCCCGAGCTGGCGCTGCGGTTCATCCTGCACCACCCGGCGGTGAGCACGGTGATCCCCGGGATGCGCAAGCCGGCCCACGTCCGCGCCAACCTCGCGGTGGGCGACGGCCGGCCGCTCGACGACGCGCTGCTGCGCGAGCTGCGGAAGCACCGCTGGGACCGGGTCCCGGCGTGGTGGTCGATGTGAGCGCCGGTGTGATCGTGATGTGGGCGCACTCGCGCTCGGCCTCGACGGCGTTCCTGCGCATGATGCTCGAACGCGGCGACGTCGCGGTCCTGCACGAGCCGTTCCTCGCGCTGACCGAGGAGGGCGAGGTCGCGGTGCCGGCCCCGGACGGCGGCCGGGCGACCGCGCGGTCGGAGGAGGAGCTCCTCGCCCGGCTCACCGAGCTCGGCCGGACCCGGCCCGTGTTCGTCAAGGAGGTCGTCGACTACGAGTACGCCTTCCCCCGCGAGCGCCTCGCCGCGCTGACCCACACCTTCATCGTCCGCGATCCGAAGCAGACGATCAGCTCGCACTACGCGGTGAAGCCCGCGGTGACCTGCGCGGAGATCGGCTACGAGCGCCTGTGCGCGCTGTTCGAGGTCGTACGGTCCGCCACCGGCCGCGTGCCGCTCGTCATCCGCGCGGAGCGCCTCCTGGACGACCCGGAGACGGTCGTGAAGACATTCTGCGCCTACACCGGGCTGCCGTTCCTCCCCGAGTCGCTCGCCTGGGAGGCCGGTGAGCGGCCCGAATGGCGGCGGACCCGCGAGTGGCACGTCGACGCGAGCCACAGCACCGGCTTCACGAGCCACCGGAACACCTATCCCGTCACGGTCGACAACGACACCACCCTCAAGTCCTTCTACGACCACCACCTGCCGTTCTACGAGCGACTCGTCCAGCACGCGTTCTGAGCAGGAGCAGGCATGACGACAGAGACAGTGCCGGCGCAGACCACCACCGATCCGCTGCGGCGGTCCCCCGGACAGTTGTTCGCGCGGGCCTTCGCGGCCGACCCCGAGCACGCCGAGGTCAGATTCGACTACACGATCACCGAGGCGCACGAGCCCACGAAGGACCGGCCGCGGCTGACCGTACGGAACCTGCTCAAGGTGCGCCCGGTCGGCGAGGACGTCGTGCGGTTCTGGACCGAGACCCGGCCGGACACCGGGGACGCCGGCGCGGTGCTCGACGCCGGCGTCCGCCGCGAGGCCGCGTTCCGGTTCGGCACGGCCGAGGCGGGCGTCCACCCGATCCGGGCGTGGGTGCAGATCCCCGAGGGGCTCGCCGGCGACCCGGACGCGCTCGCCGAGTTCCTCGACTACCGGCTGCTCGTACGCCTGGCGACCGCGGAGAACCAGGCGCTGACGAACGGGCCGTACGGCCTGGTCAACCACCCGGACATCGCCCGGATCGCCTACCGCGACTACGTCACCGGCATCCTGACGGCCTGCGACGAGATCGAGCAGACGGGCGCCACCCCGCACGCGATGATCGTCAACCCGAACGACTTCTACCACCGCCTGCTCGGCCGGAACGGGCTGCTGGCGGAGCTGGCCGCGAGCAACGGCATGAAGATCAGCCGGAACCGGTGGGTGCCCCCGGGCACGGCCCTCGTCGGCGACATCTCGGTCGCGGCCCGGCTCCTGGACGCGCGCCGCTCCGTGATCCGCGTGGCGGAGCCCCCGCCGGGGACCTTCGCGCGGCCGGGCGTCGCCGTCTGCGCCGAGGTCCACGAGGGGCTCGCCGTGCTCCTCCCCGCGCTGTTCTACCTCGTCGTCCCCGAGGACGCCGCCGCATGAGGCTCTCGTTCTACCGCCCGTACGCCGCGATGTTCGGCGGGATCTTCCTCTGCCTGCTCGGCGTCGGGGCGTCGCTCGCCACCCTGCCCTTCTACGTGCTGCGGGAACTGCACGGCGACAAGGTCGAGGTGGGCGTCGTGACCGCGGCGATCGCCGTCGCCGCGGTCGTCACGCGGCCGATCGCGGGGCGGCTCGGCGACCGTCACGGCTACAAACTCGTCATGCTGGCCGGCACGGCGATCTGCGTCCTCGCCGGCGCGGGCTACTACGCCGCCCGCGACGTGCCGGTCCTGGTCGCCGTCCGGATCCTGCACGGCATGGGCGAGGGCACCGTCTACACCTCGGGCGCGGCCTGGCTGGTGCGGCTGTGCCCGACCGAGCGACGCGGCCGCGTCGTCGGGCTGTACGGCATCTCGATGTGGCTGGGCATCACGCTCGGCGCGCTGTTCGGCACGGTGGCGATGCGGGAGAGCGGCTTCTCCGCCGTCTGGGGCCTGTGCGTCGCCGTCGGCGCGCTCGGCCTCCTCGTCGTGTCGCTGCGGGAACGCCCGGAGCGGGCCGAGACCGCGGCGAGGACCCGTGCGGCCATCCTGCCTGCCGGCACGGTGGTGCCGGGCATCGCGCTGTCGCTCGCCGCCCTCGGCTACGCGGCGCTGTCGTCGTTCGTGGCGCTGCACATGGCGGCGCGCGGCGTCTCCGACGGGATCGCCGGGCTGAACGCCTACGGCGTGACGTACGTCGGCGTCCGGCTGGTCATCGGCAACCTGCCGGACCGGCTCGGCGCGCGGCAGGTGGCGTTCTGGTCGGCGGTCGTCGAGGCCGTCGGGCTGCTGATCGTCGCCGTCGCCACGAACCTGGTCACGGTGATCATCGGCGGGCTCGTGATGGGAGCGGGCCTGTCCCTGCTGTTCCCGGCGCTCGCCCTGCTCGTCATCAACCGCACGGAGCCGTCCCAGCAGGGCGCCGCGCTGGGCGGATTCACCTCGTTCTGGGACGTCGGGCTGGCGGTGGGCGGGCCGTTCGCGGGACTCATCGCGAACGCGTCCGGCTACCCGGCCGTGTACTGGGTGATGATGGCCTGCGCGGTCGTGTCGGCGCTGCTGTCCTGGACGACGAACCCGCAGCGGAGACCGGCGATGCAGGAGCCCTGACCTCGTTCCCCGGCGGCCGGGCCGGCCGACGCGGTCGTGCGTGGTCGTGCGTGGTCGTGCGTGCAATCCGCGAACTACCTGTGCGTTCTCTTGGGGTTCCCCGCCGTGAGACCGGGCATTGCGTGGTTGACCCCCTCGCATGTCCCGAAAACGGCACGGAACTCGAGGAGGGCACCGATGACAGAGACGGCTCAGCGTGCGCGGCAGCAGGATCGCGAGGAGCAGCGAGAACGGACCCAGCGCGGCAGGCGCGAGGAACCACCGGCGGAGGGCACCGTCGGCATCGTGCTGGCGGGGGCCGGGGCGCGCGGCGCGTACGAGGCCGGGGTGATGTCGGTCCTGTTGCCGGAACTCGACAACCGGGGCTACCGGCCGTCCGTCTTCGTGGGCACCAGCGCCGGCGCGATCAACGCCGCGCTCTTCGCCTCCCTCGCGCACCTCGACGCCGCCGAGGCGGCGGAACGCGCGCTGACGATGTGGCGATCGGTGCGCCGGCACATGGTCTTCAAGCCGGTCCTGCCGACGCTGCCGTTCGCGGCGATGCGCTACCTGCTCCGGCTGGGCAACATGCCCGTCCCGATGACCGGCGGCCTGCTCGACACGCGGCCGCTGGGCACCGCCCTGGCCGGCATGCTGAGCTGGCGGGACCTGCACAAGAACCTGCGCACCGGCGCCGTCCAGGCGGTGGCCGTCGCCGCCACGGCGAGCCACACGGGGCGGACCGAGATCTTCATCGAGAGCCCGAACATCCGCACCCCGGAGCCCGACCTGATCCGCGCGGTCGACTACGTCGACGCCCACCTGACGCCCGAGCACATCATGGCCTCGGCCGCGATCCCGGTGCTGTTCCCGCCGGTGCGCATCAAGACCGAGGAGACCGACGGCTGGTACATCGACGGCGGCGTCCGGCTGAACGCGCCGATCGAGCCGGCGCTCGAACTCGGCGTCGAACGCGTCGTCGTCATCGCCACCGACCCCGGCAGGCGGCTTGAGAAACCGCTCGGCGACCACGCGGGAATGCCGCCGACCGTCCAGGACACCTTCGCGCAGCTCCTCAACGGTGCGTTGTCCGACTCCATGATGGAGGACCTGAACACCCTCCGGGACGTCAACCAGCTCGTACGGGCCGGTGGGACGGGCGTCATGAGCCGGGGCTCCTCCGGCCGTAAGTACCGCGTCGTCGACTGCCTCTTCGCCGGGCCGGCCCCGGGGGACGTCGACGAGCTGGGGCAGCTCGCCAACACGGTGCTGTCGACGGGCATGGCCGGGCTGCGCGCCCTCCAGCACCCCGAGCTCCGCCTGCTCAGCATGCTCATCGGGCCGACGGCGAGCCGTGGTGAGCTGATGAGCTACCTGATGTTCGAGCCGGAGTTCATCGACGAGGCGATCGAGCTGGGCCGCCGGGACGCGATGCGCGTCCTCGATCCCGCCAAGGACAAGGACGGAGACATCTGGAGCATCTCCGACTAGTCCCTCGCCGGTAGATCACGTTCCGGAGGCAGCCCACCCGTCCGACGGGGTGGGCTGCCTCCGCGCTTCCGCCCGCCGGTCCCCCTTCGCGTCGTCCAGCACGGACAGCAGGTCGACGAGACTGCGCCGCTGGCCGGGCGTCAGCGGCGCGAACAGGTCCTCGCTCGCCTGCCGGCGGGCCTGGCGCATCTCCTCCCATACGGCCAGACCCGCGTCGGTGAGGTGCAGCCGGATCGCGCGCCGGTTGACCGGATCCACCGCGCGCCGGACGAGGCCGGCCTCCTCCAAAGAGTCGATCACGGTCGTGACCGACCGGGGCACGACGCCGAGCCGGTCGGCCAGCTCGGTCATCCGCAGCGGCTCGTCGCTGCGGGTGATCACCCGCAGCGCCCGCTCCTGGGCGGGCGTGAGACCCAGCGGGGCGAGCCGGGCCAGCTGGGCCCGCCGCAGGCGCTTGGTCAGCCGCTGGAACAGGTCCGCGAGCTGCGCCGACGACTCCTCTTGATCCATACCGCCGAGTATACCGAATGAGACTCATACTGAGTTTTGTACATTGTGAGTGTTACTCTGTTTCGGACAGAAGCCACCGATTCGTGAGGCGCCCTTGAACCACCACTCCCCCGAACGCGACCGCCCTTCCACGCCGCGCGTGCCGCTGCGGCGGGTCCTCCGCCTGTTCACGCCGTACCGCTGGAGCCTGGCCTTCGTCGGCCTGCTCGTCGCGGCGTCGTCGCTGGTCTCCCTGCTGAACCCGTTCCTGATCCGCGAGGTGATCGACGTCGCGCTGCCCAAGGGACGCGTGGGCCTGCTCACCGTCCTGGCCGCCGGGATGATCGTCGTCTCGGTCGCGAACAGCTGCTTCAGCGTGTCGCAGACCTACGTGTCCACCAAGGTCGGCCAGCGGGTGATGCACGACCTGCGCACCGCCGTCTACGCGCACCTGCAGCGCATGTCGCTGGCCTTCTTCACGCGCACCCGCACCGGCGAGGTCCAGTCCCGCATCGCCAACGACATCGGCGGCATGCAGGCGACGGTGACCACCACCGCCACCACGCTGGTGTCCAACCTGACGACCGTCGTCGCCACGGTCATCGCGATGGCCGCGCTCGACTGGCGGCTGACGCTCGTCTCGCTGATCATGATGCCGGTCTTCGTGTGGGTCAGCCGCCGCGTCGGCCGGGAGCGCCGCCGCGTCACCCGGGCGCGTCAGGCGCAGCTCGCCACGCTGGCCTCGATCGTCCACGAGTCCCTGTCGGTCAGCGGCATCCTGCTCGGGCACACGATGGGCCGCTCCCGTACGCTCACCGACGCGTTCGCCGCCGAGTCGGCCACGCTGTCCGACCTGGAGGTCCGCGCGAACATGGCGGGCCGCTGGCGGCAGTCCATCATCCAGATCGTCATGTCCTCGATGCCCGCGGCGATCTACTGGGCGACGGGTCTCACCGGCCGGAACGGCCACATGCTGATCTCCATCGGCACGCTCGTGGCCTTCACGACCCTGCAGCAGAGCCTGTTCCGGCCCACCGTGCAGCTCCTCCAGGTGGGCGTGGACCTGCAGTCCTCGCTCGAGCTGTTCGGCCGCATCTTCGAGTACCTCGACCTGCCCGTCGACGTCGCCGAGCCGGAGCACCCCGCGCGCGTCGGCGAGATCCGCGGCGACGTACGGCTCCACGCGGTGGGATTCCGCTACGCCGGCGCGGCCGACGACACCCTGAGCGACGTCGACCTCACCGTGCCCGCCGGGAGCAGCCTGGCGGTCGTCGGCGAGACCGGGTCGGGGAAGACGACCCTCAGCTACCTGATCCCCCGGCTGTACGACGTGAGCTCGGGCAGCGTGACCATCGACGGCGTCGACGTGCGCGACCTGTCCTTCGACGACCTCACCCGCGCGGTGGGCGTCGTCTCGCAGGAGACGTACCTCTTCCACGCCTCGGTCGCGGACAACCTGCGGTTCGCGAAGCCGGACGCCACCGACGCCGAACTCGTCGAGGCGGCACGCGTCGCGCAGATCCACGAGCACATCGCCGCGCTGCCGGACGGCTACGACACCGTCGTGGGCGAGCGCGGATACCGGTTCTCCGGCGGGGAGAAGCAGCGCCTGGCGATCGCGCGGGCCGTGCTGCGCGACCCGCCGATCCTCGTCCTCGACGAGGCGACGAGCGCGCTCGACACGCGCACCGAACGGGCCGTGCAGGAGGCGATCGACGCGCTGTCCGCCGGGCGCACCACGATCACCATCGCGCACCGGCTGTCCACCATCCGCGGCGCCGACCAGATCGTGGTGCTCGACCGCGGGCGCGTCGCCGAACGCGGCACGCACGAGAGCCTGCTCGCCCGCGACGGCCGCTACGCCGCCCTCGTGCGCCGCGACGCCCGCCTGACGGTCGACGCCGCGCTCGGCGAGGAGGCCGAGGCCCGCTCGGCCTGAGCGTCACCGGCCCCTGTCCGGGACGGCGCCCCGGTCAGCGGTCGTCCCCGGGCGCGGCCGGGCCGCCGCTCGCGCCCGAGCCGGTCGAGTCGTCATGGTGCGCACGGAGCGGGCGGAAGAACGCGCGAATCTCCTCGGCCAAGGCTTCCGGTGCCTCCATGGCGCCGAAGTGTCCACCCCAGGGCATCGTCGTCCAGCGCGTCACGTTGAAGACGCGCTCGACCCAGGGGCGGGGCGGCATCGTGTCCTGCGGGAATACGGCTACTCCCAACGGCGGGTGGACCCGTTCGCCAGGTTCGAAACGATTGGGGCGGAGACGGTTCTCGCGGTAGAACCGCATGGAAGAACCGATGGTGCCGGTGAACCAGTAGATCGAGATGTTGGTGAGGATGGCGTCCAACGTGAAGGCGCGCTCCACGTCGCCGCCGCAGTCGCTCCAGCCACGCATCTTCTCGACGATCCACGCCGCCAGGCCGGCCGGTGAGTCGGTCAACGCATACGCAGGCGTCTGCGGCTTCGTCGACTGGAGACGGTGGTACGCGCCCTCCGCGTCGAACCATGCCGCGGCGGCGTCAAGGAACGTCTTCTCCTCTGCCGACAACGGCGGCTGTCCATCGCCCAGGGGCGGCCGGTAGAAGCCGGGAATGAAATTCAGGTGCAGTCCGGAGACCCGGTCGGGGAAGCGGGACGCGAGCCACATCGAGACAGCCGCACCCCAGTCAGCCGCCTGGGCACCGAAGCGGTCATAACCGAGGCCCGTCATCAACTTCATCCACAGCTCGGCCACATGTTCGGGGCCGAAGCCCGGCCGGGTCGGCCGTTGCGAGAATCCGTAACCCGGCAGCGAGGGGACCACGACATCGAACGCGTCGGCCGGATCCGCGCCATGACCGCCGGGGTCGGCGAGGAGGGGGATGAGCCGCTCCATGTCGAAACCGGAACCCGGCCAGCCGTGAGTCACCACCAGCGGAAAAGGGGCGGGGCCGGTCCCGCGTTCGTGAATGAAGTGAATCCCGAGCCCGTCCAACTCCGCGACGTACTGCGGAAACGCATTGAGCCTCGCCTCTTGCGCCCGCCAGTCGAAGTCTGTCCGCCAGTACTCCGTCAGGCGCCGAAGGAATGCGAGGTCGGTGCCGTCCTCCCAGTCCGTGCCCGGCATCGCATCGGGCCAGCGAGTGTGCCGCAACCGACGATCCAGGTCTTCTAGCCGGTCGTCACTGATGGCGATTTCGAAAGGCTTCATCTTCATGTACGCCTACTCCGATCGCGGAGCAGCACCATCGATGGCACTGCGGTGCATCGCTAGACTTTCGGACTATGAGTCCATCGGAGCCTAACACGGTTTCGGACCGACAGTCCAAAAATCCCGGCCGACGTCAGGGCCGACCGCCGGTGTCTCGCGACAGCATGCTCGCCGCCGCGGACGCGCTCTTCGCGGACGCCGATACGCCCCAGACGGTGTCGATGGACGCCATCGCCGCGGCGGCCGGCGTCGGCAAGGGAACGTTGTTCCGGGCGTTCGGCGACCGCGACGGGCTTCTCGACTCACTGGCCGCCGCGAAGTTCCTGCCGCTTCGAACAGCCGTGGAGTCCGGCCCGCGGCCCCTCGGACCGGACACTCCGGCGCCCGATCGGATCGTCGCGTTCCTGGACGCAGTGCTCACCTTCAAGCTGGAGAACCGCGACCTCATGCGCGCCCGCGAGGTGGCCTCCACCGGGAACCTGCGGTCGGAGCGCTACCGGTGGATGCACGGACTCCTGCAACGTCTGATCCAGGACGCCGCGACCGGATGCGCCGCGAATGACGCCGGCTACGCCGCGCACGCGCTGCTTGCGACGTTGCACATCGACCTCATCGACGAGTTGCTCACCACCGGGCATTCCGTCGAGGACATCCGCCGCGCGCAAGCGGCACAAGCGCGTGCCGTTCTCGGCGGAGTGGTACGGGCGTCCGGACGGTGATTCCCGTGCCGGCGAGCCGGTGGAGGGGCCGTCGGCCGATCAGCCCGTCGGCGTAGCCGGTCCGGATGCCGGCGGCGGCTCACCACCAGATGGGTCTCCACGCCGAGTTCACGCAGGGCGGCCAGGAGGCCGAGGCCCGCTCCGCCCGAGACCGGCCGTCCGGGCGCACGTCACCGATCGTCGTCGGGCACGGCGGCCGCCCGCGCCAGCAGGTCCCGCTGCCGGCGCCAGGCGGCGAGGGTCGTGGCCTGGCCGGGCTCCTCGGGCCGGAACGTGATGCCGCTGGTCACCGGCATGCCGGCGTGAATGTCGGACTCCACGCTCGCCACGGTGAGCTCGAAGGACTCCGTTCCGGCCGGCTCCGGAGTCCTCAGGCGGATCGGCCTCGCCCGTATGTAGACCACCGACCCGGGAGAGACGGCTCCGAACAGCACCGTGCCGCCGCGACCGAGGTTGCGCGCGGTCCGGGTGCCGTGCCACAACGCCACCCGCAGCGTCCGCTCGTCCCGTGCGAGCAGCTCACCGGCACTGAGCATGCAGATCCGCGGCGCTCCGTCCTCGTCGGTGGTGACGAGCAGGAAGGCGGGCTGCTCCGTGGCGGCGAGCGCTTCGTCGCCCAGCGCCTGGACGAGTTCGTCCGGGAGGCGGTCTCCGAGCAGGTCTGCCATGTCGATCGGCCTTTCATGCTCATCGTACGAGCCGGGACGCCGACCGTGACGGCCCGCACCGGGGCATGGCGGGGCCGGTCACGGGTCGTGCTCAGCGGCGTCGGGGAGGGACGGTGGGGATCGCCGGGATGGAGGGGATCTCCGCAGGGTCGATCTTGAACTCCGCGGGGTAGGTGAGCGGGTCCGTGGCCGAGCGCGGCTCGGTGGAGCGCCAGCTGTAGATGCAGGTGTCGCAGACGTACATCGTCCACCGGCCGGGCACGGGCGAGGTGGTCAGCACCCGGACGTTCTCGGCGCCACAGCGCGGGCAGATCGTGGAGTTCACGGTGGTATCGGTCATTTGAGCAGTCCCTTGATGATGTTCTCCCAGTCGGCGGTGCCTTCGGGGTCGCCCACCACCTGGGAGTAGTGACCGCGCTCTTCGGGCGCGACGGGCGTCGTGGCGTCGAGGATCACCTTGTGCGTGATCCCGGCCGGGTCGGAGCTGGGGTCCAGCGCGAGGATCGACAGGTTCGGGATCGTCACGGTGTCGTGCAGCGGGTGGTAGTGGACCGACAGGGCCCACATGACCTGCGCGAGGTTGAACGGGTCGACGTCCTCGTCGACCATGATGATCACCTTGCAGTACGCCAGGCCGTGCGGAACGGTCATGGCCCGCATGCCGACCGCCTTGGCGAACCCGCCGAAGCGCTGCTTGACGGAGATGATTCCCAGCAGGCCCTGGGTGTACATGGCGTTGACCGCGGCGACCTCGGGGAACTCTGCCTTCAGCTGCCGGTACAGCGGCACGCTCGTGTTGAGGGCGAGGGTGTAGTCCATCTCGGTCCACGGCATGCCGAGGTACAGATGCTCGAAGATCGGATTCCGGCGGTGCGTCACGCGGTGGACCCTGACGACCGGCTGACGGCGGGCGCCGGAGTAGTGCCCGGTGAACTCGCCGAACGGCCCCTCGATCTCCCGTTCGCCGGCGATGATCTCACCTTCGATGACGACCTCGGACCCCCACGGCACGTCCAGGCCCGTCAGCGGCGCCTTCGTGATCCGGTACGGAGCGCCCTGGATCGCGGCCGCCATCTCGTACTCGGACTGGTCATAGGCCAGCGGCATGCCGGCCACCGTGGTGATCGCCGGTTCGTTGCCGAGGGCGATCGCGATGGGCAGGTTCTCCCCGCGCTCCTCCGCCCGCTGCAGATGCAGGCCGAGGTCGTGCGCCGCGAGCGGCTGGATGCCGAGCCGGTCCTTGTCCTTGACCTGGATCCGGTAGATGCCGACGTTCTGCTTGCCGAAGTCGTCCGGGTCGTCGGGATCCCGGCTGATGACGGCGGCCTTGTCGATGTAGCAACCCACGTCGTACCTGTTCAGCCGGAACAGCGGAAGCAGGTGGAACAGGTCGATGCCCTCGGTGATGGTCACCTCCTGCCACGGCGCGTCGTCCCGCCGCTCGACCGGGCCGGGAAAGGCGTCCCAGCGGCCGGCGAACTCGAAGAACTGGTCCTTGACGGAGGTGTCCTTGTCCAGGCCGAGCATGAGCGCGTGGTTGGGCCAGGAGCCGACGACGTTGAGAGCGACGCGCCCCTTGCCGGGCTCGTAGCCGTTGATGTTGTCGAACAGCAGTGCCGGACCGCGGTCGGTGAGGTTGGCGGTCGCGCGGGCGGCCGCTCCGAGGTCGGGTTCGGGGTTCACGGGTTCGGAGTAGGTCAGCAGTTGACCGTTGCGATCGAGTGTCTCGAGGAACTCGCGCAAGTCGGCATAGGCCATGTTCGGATCTTCTTTCGCGTGGAGTGGCCCGGAAGAGCCAGGGGTTCTCTCGACGTCCGCGCCGGGGAGCGGGGCGGAGCCGGGGCCGGTCAGGCGGTGGCGGCCACGGAGTCGTCGCCCATCGAGTGCCGGTCGCGGGGTGAAGTGACGGCCCGCGGGTGCGCGCCCTGCCGCATCCCGCCCCACCGGCGTACCGTCGGCAGGTCCAGTCCGAACTGGTCCAGCGTGCGTCCGACGATGTGCTCGACGATGTCGGCGATGCTCGATGGGTGGTTGTAGAACGCGGGAGCGGGCGGCAGCACGGTCGCGCCCATCTGGGACAGCGCGAGCAGGTTCTCCAGATGGATCGTCGACAGCGGCAGTTCCCGTGCCAGCAGCACCAGACGGCGGCGTTCCTTGAGCGTGACGTCCGCCGCGCGGCCGATCAGGCCGTCGGCATATCCGGTGCGGATGCCGGCGACCGTCTTCATGCTGCACGGCGCGACGATCATCCCGTCCGTGCGGAACGAGCCGCTCGAGATCGCCGCACCCTGGTCGTCCGGCGAATAACCGACGCTCGCGAGGTCGGTCACTTCGCGCACGGTGTACGGAGTCTCCTCCGCGATGGTGGCGCGCGCCCAGCGGCTCACCACCAGATGGGTCTCCACCTCGAGCTCACGCAGGGCTTCCAACAGGCGTACCCCGATGATCGCGCCGGTGGCCCCTGTCATGGCAACGACGAGTCGCACGGCAATCTCCCCGGTACAGATGCGTGACGCACAGTTAGTACGTGGGCGTCCTAACTCGACCCACGATACTCCGTGTACGTCCTATTGCCGAATCAGGGGTCGGGAGGCGGGCCCGCTCAGGGGGTGCCGGTGTGCTCCCGCCGGGCCGGCGTGCTCTCGCCGTCCCATCGGTAGCGGTCGGTGCGCTGCAGCCCCAGCAGCTGCAGCACGCGTTCGGCGAACTCGTCCTGCAACTCCGCCAGCGTCTCCGGGGCGTTGTAGTAGGTCGGGATCATCGGGAAGACGATCGCACCCGCCTCGGTGACCGAGACCATGTTGCGCAGGTGGGCGAGGTTCAGCGGGGTTTCACGCAGGCAGAGCACCAGCCTGCGACGTTCCTTCAGCGCGACGTCGGCGGCGCGTTCGATCAGGTCGAGGGCCAGACCGTGGGCGATGCGGCCGAGCACTCCGGCCGCGCAGGGCAGGATCACCATCGCGTCGTACGGGTAGCTCCCGCTCGTCACCGGACCGGCCAGATCGGCCGGATCCAGCAGCCGGACCTTCGGCGACGTGGCGCCCAGCGCCTGGGCGACCGAGTCCCGGTCCTCCTGCGTGCCGAACTCCAGGGCCACCAGCTTGCGGCCGTTGGCCGACACCAGCAGGTCGACGTGAGTGACCCGGTCATCGTCCTGCAGCGCGGCCAGCAGCCGCTTGGACACACCGACGCCGCCGGCACCGGTCACCGCAACCGTGATTCTTCGGTTCTCGGGCATGAGGTCGCTCCCCCGTGAGCGCAGAAGGTCCAGGCCTCATGGAGGCCGACCTCGCAACAGTTCCCGCCCACGAGATCGCGAAAACCCTGCCTACCGGGCCGGAAGCGACCTGACCAGGTTGTACGCGCGTGTCCGCGGCGCATCTCTCCGCTCACCGCGCGGGGCCGGGACCTTCGGCTCCGGAGCAGTCCGGGTCACTCCGATTCCTCCGTGTCCGCGGCCAGAACGCGGTGTACGAGCCGGAAGAACTCCTCGCGCTGGTCCGCGTTGAGTGTCTCGAGCAGCCGCTCGTCGACCTGGGCGGCGAATGAGGCGGCCTTGATCACCATCTGCCGGCCCTCCGGGGTGAGGTCCAGCAGTTTGCGCCGGGCGTCGGCAGTGTCCCGCCTGGTCATGAGGAGGCCGCGACCGCGCAGCCGTTCGACGATGGGGGCGGCCGTGGACTTGTCGAGCCCCGCGTGCTGCCCGAGCGTGCCCTGGTCCATGCTGCCGTGCTCGTACAACGTCCCGAGCACGGTGAACTGCGGGCCGGTGAGGTCGCAGGGCATGATGTCCTGCCATATCCGAGTGCGGAGCTGGAACAACCGCCGGATCAGGTGCCCGGCGCCGCTGGTCCCCCGGCGGACCAGTGCCCGGATCTCCGCGTCGTCACCTCCGGCCGTGGCACTGGGACCGGAGCCTGCGGGCGCCTCGTCGGCACCGCTCATGCGGCCACTCCTTCGTTCATCGGACGTGCACGGAGTATAGGGGGATCGGCGGCAGAGGTTCCGCCGCGGGAACGGGTGGCCGACTCATGACAAAAATCTTGACTGCCGCTAAAGCGGGGCGTACAACCAGGCGACAACGTTGTCATCGCCCTATCCCCCTCCGCGAAAGGGCAATCAAGGATGGCACTCCCCCGCCCCCTGCGTGCTCTCACGCCCGCGCTCCTCCTACTGGGCGCGCTCTTCCTCCCCGCCCCCGCCCCGGCGAGCGCCGCCGGGCTCGTCTCCGACCCCGCCTCCCTGGTCAACCCGCTCCTCGGCACGACCAACGGAGGCAACGACTTCCCCGGCGCCGACGTCCCGTTCGGGATGCTGCAGTGGAGTCCCGACACGTCCAGCCGCGCGCTGGGCGGCGGCTACTCCTACAACAGCTCCACGATCACCGGGTTCAGCCTGACCCACATGGCCGGACCGGGCTGCGGCGCGTACGGCGACGTGCCGATCATGCCGACGACCGGCGCGGTGAGCAGCCCCGGATCGGCCAGTGCGTCGTACTCGCACGCGAACGAGTCGGCGTCCCCCGGGTACTACGGCGTGACGCTCGGCAACGGCGTCAAGACCGAGCTGACCACCACGACGCGCGGCGGCATCGGCCGCTTCACCTTCCCGTCCACCACGCAGGCGAACCTGCTGTTCAAGCTGACCGGCAGCCAGAACCCCGTCTCCGCGACGACCTGGCAGACCGTCGGGAACACCGAGGTCGTCGGCTCGGTGACCAGCGGCCGCTTCTGCAACGCCGCCAACACCTACACGCTGCACTTCTCCGTGGCGTTCGACCACCCGTTCAGCACGGGGACCTGGCTCGCGTCCGGCGTGCGGGCCGGGGCCCGGCGGCTGGCGCAGAAGTCGACCGCGCGGACGACCGGCACCACCGTCTCGCCGCACGCGGCGGACCGGCCCGACCATCCTCGCCTGCACGGCACGGCGGCGAGCACGGCGGCGCCGCTGGCCGCCCCGAACGGCGGATACCTCACCTTCGACACGACCGCGAACCAGGTGGTGACCGCGCGGATCGGCATCTCGTTCACCTCCGACGCGAACGCGACGGCGAACCGGGACGCCGAGGTGCCGAACTTCGACTTCGACGCCACCCGCACGGCGGCCCATAACGCCTGGAACACCATGCTCGGCAGGATCCAGACGGCCGGCGGCACCACCGCGCAGCAGCACGTCTTCTACACGTCGCTGTACCACGCGCTGCTGCACCCCAACGTGTTCAGCGACGCGAACGGCCAGTACATGGGCTTCGACAACGCCGTGCACACCGCCGCGTCCGGGCACGCGCAGTACGCCAACTACTCGGGCTGGGACATCTACCGCAGCCAGGCCCAGCTCATCGGCATGATCGCCCCCACACAGGCGAGCGACGTGGCGCAGTCCGCGGTCAACGACTACGCCCAGGGCGGCCGGCTGCCGAAGTGGGCGCAGGCCAACGGCGAGTCCTACGTCATGGTCGGCGACCCGGCGGCCCCGATCATCGCCGACATCTACGCCTTCGGCGGCCGGGACTTCGACACGACCGCCGCGAAGAACGCGATGATCCACCAGGCGACGGTCGCGAACAACGACCGGCCCGGGCTGAACTACCTGTCCAGCATCGGCTACCTGCCCAGCGACGGGACCTACGGCTGCTGCAACTACTACGGGTCCGTCTCGACGACCCTGGAGTACGACACGGCCGACTTCGCGGTCGGAACGTTCGCCGGCGCGCTCGGTGACACGGCGAACCAGAAGAAGTTCGTCGACCGCGCGCAGAACTGGAAGAACCTGCTGAACACCTCCAGCGGCTTCATGCAGCCGCGTACGTCCAGCGGGTCCTGGGCGGGCGGCTTCTCGCCGACGAGCGGCACCGAGATGGTCGAGGGCACGTCCTGGCAGTACACCGGGATGGTGCCGTTCAACGTCCGCGGCCTGGCGGACGCGAAGGGCGGCAACACCGGGATGGTGAGCTACCTCGACCACGTGCTCGCGGCGTACGACGGCAGCGGCGGCGACCACGCCGACCTCGGCAACGAGCCGAGCATCGAGCTGCCCTGGGAGTACGACTACGTGGGCCGGCCCTGGCGCACCCAGGAGGTCATCCGGAACGTGCAGAACAAGCTGTGGCCGGACTCCCCCACCGGCTGGGGCGTCGGCAACGACGACCTCGGCACGATGAGCGCCTGGTACGTCTGGTCGGCGATGGGGATGTTCCCCGAGACGCCGGGCACCTCCGACCTGGCCCTGGGCAGCCCGCTGTTCACCCAGGTCGTGATCACCCTCAGCACCGGGAACAAGCTGACCGTCAACGCGCCGCAGGCCGCGACCGACGCGCCGTACGTGCAGAGCGCGACCTGGAACGGCGGCGACTGGAACAACGCCTACCTGCCCGCCTCGGCGGTGACGTCCGGCGGCACACTCGCCCTCACCCTCGGGACGACGGCGAACACCTCCTGGGCGACCGCGGCCTCGTCCGCTCCCCCGTCGTACGCGGGCAGCGGCGGCACGACGACCCGGACCGGCCCGATCACCTCCGGGATCGCCGGTAAGTGCGTCGACGTGGCGAACAGCTCGGGCGCGAACGGCGCGCACGTCCAGCTCTACACCTGCAACAACACCAACGCGCAGCAGTGGACCGTGCAGGGCGACGGCACCCTGACCGCCTTCGGCAAGTGCATGGACGTCAGCAACAGCGGCACGGCCGACGGCACGAAGGTCCAGCTCTACGACTGCAACTCCACCGGCGCGCAGCAGTGGACCTACGACACCGCGAACAAGGCACTGGTCAACCCGGAGTCCGGGAAGTGCCTCGACGACCCGAACAGCACCACCACGGACGGCACCCAGTTGCAGATCTACACCTGCAACAAGACCGCCGCCCAGCAGTGGACGCTGCCGAGCTGACGCACCGAGCGGCGTGCGGGGCCCCGGCCCCCCACGCCCGCGCCGAGTTCACCGCCTAGTGTGTACACGTGGTCACGATCCGTTCGCCCGGACCACCCGGACCGCCCGGTCCGTGTGTTCCGGACGTGATGCGGGCGGCGGTCCTGTTCGGGCCGGGCGACCTGCGGGTCGTCGACCGGCCGGTGCCGGAGCCGCGGGCGGAGGAGGTGCTCGTCCGGGTGGCCATGTGCGGCACCTGCGGCACCGACCTGAAGATCCTCGACGGCCACTTCCCGCAGACGCCGCCGTACGGTGAGCACATCCCGGGCCACGAGTGGACCGGCACCGTGGTGGCCACCGGCGCGACCGTCGACGAGGTCGCGCCCGGCGATCGGGTGTGCATCGAGGCGCACCACGGATGCGGGCGGTGCGGTAACTGCCTGACCGGCCGGTACACCGCGTGCCTCAACTACGGCGACCCCGCCAGAGGGCACCGTGCGACCGGGATGACGTCGAACGGCGGCTTCGCGCAGTACGCGATCCACCACGTGAGCGCGCTGTACCGGTTGCCGGCCCGGATCACGGACGAGGACGCGGTCCTCATCACCACGGCCGGCACCGGTCTGTACGGGCTGGACACCGCGGGCGCCTACATCGCCGGGCAGGACGTCGCGGTCTTCGGGCCCGGCCCGGTCGGCCTGATGACCGCCCAGGTGTGCAAGCGCATGGGCGCGGCGCGGGTCGTCCTCGTCGGTACACGGGAGTCCCGGCTGCGGCTCGGCCGCGCGCTGGGGGCGGACCACACCCTGAACGCCCGTGAGGTGGATCCGGTCCGGGCGGTGCTCGACCTGACGGGCGGCCTGGGCGTCGACCTCGCGATCGAGGCCTCCGGGGGCCCCGACGTGCCCGAGCAGTGCGGCCGGATCACCCGGCGCGGCGGCAAGATCCTGTTTTTGGCGTACTACCCGGAGCCGGTACGGCTGGACCTCGGCGCGATCGTCCGCAAGGACATCACCATGTACACCGCGCGCGGCGAGGGAGGCGACAACGTACGCCGCGCCGTCGCGCTGGCGGCCGCGGGGATGCTCCGGGCCGGGGAGCTGGTCACCCACCGTTTCCCGCTGGAGGACATCGCCGAGGCGTTCCGGGTCCTGCGGGAGCGCGACGGCGATCCCTTGAAGATCGTCATCGTTCCGTGAGCTCGGCGTCGGCCCGATCGGGGAATCAGCACCGGCGTGGGGGCGGCCGATGTACCGACAGATCCTTGATCCGATCGGCGGCTCCCTGGCTTTGTCCGCCGCGGTGGCGGCGATCCCCCTGGGCCTGCTGCTCACCCTGCTGGGCGTCTTCCGCACACGGTCCGACGTGGCGGCGGCCTGCGGCCTGCTCGCGGCGTCGGCGATCGCCGTGCTCGCCTACCGGATGCCGGTGACGCCCGCGCTGAGCGGCGCGGCCCAGGGCGCGGCGTTCGGCCTCTTCCCGATCGTGTGGATCATGTTGAACGCGGTGTGGCTGAACCGGCTGATCGACGCGTCGGGTCTCCTGTCGGTCATCCGGCAGACCTTCGCCGCCGTGTCGCCGGACCGCCGGATCCAGGCGCTGGTCCTCGCGTTCTGCTTCGGCGCGCTGCTGGAGGCCCTGGCGGGTTTCGGCGCGCCGGTGGCGGTGGTCACCGCGATCCTCATCGGGCTGGGGCACGCCCCCGTCCGCGCGGCGACGGTGGCCATGTTCGCCGACGCCGGCGGGACCGCCTTCGGGTCGATGGGGAACCCGATCACGGCCCTGGCCAAGGCGACGAACCTGCCGGCGGTGGAACTGGGCCGGATGGTCGGACGCCAGTCCGCGATCGTGGCGGCCTTCCTGCCCGTGATCATCGTGGTCGTGCTGGACGGACGGCGCGGGCTGCGCGAGCTGTGGCCGATCGCCGTGGTGACCGGGTTCGGCTTCGCGGCCGGGCAGTTCGTGACCTCCAACCACCTGGCCTACCCGCTGTCGGACCTGGTGGGCGCCCTGGCGGCCACGGGAGCGGCCGTGGTCCTGCTGCGGCTGTGGTCGCCCGCCACCACCCCGGCCCTCGCGCCGGGAGACCCGGAGTCTCCGGGCCGCTCACCGGCCGCCGGGCTGCGCGCGTTCACGCCCTATCTCCTGCTCGTCGCGCTCCTCGCGCTCGTCTCGCTCGACACGCCGGTGTCCCGCGCGACCGCCCGCCTCGGTGTGCGGTTCCCCTGGCCCGGCGTACGGGTGGCCGACGCTCACGGCAGGCCGCTGAGCCTGGGAACCTTCGCGTTCGACTGGCCGGCCGCGACCGGGACGATCCTGCTGCTGACCGGACTGATCTCGACGGTGCTCCTGCGGCTGCCGGTTCGTACCGCGCTCCGCGAGTACGGCCGGGCGGCCGTGCGGATCCGGCGTGCCGCGACCACCGTCGTCCTGGTGATGGCGCTGACCTACCTGATGAACTACTCGGGGCAGGCCGCGACCATCGGCACCTGGCTGGCCGGCGCCGGCGGCGTGTTCGTCCTGCTGTCCCCCGTGCTCGGCTGGCTCGGCGTCGCGGCGACCGGCTCCGACACCTCCGCGAACGCGCTCTTCGGCGCGGTCCAGGTGGCGGCGGCCGGCCGGATCGGGATCAGCCCGGTCCTGCTCGCGGCGACCAACAGCGAGGCGGGCGTCCTGGGCAAGCTGGTCAGTCCACAGAACCTGGCCATGGCCGCGGCCGTCGCGGGGATGGCCGGCCGGGAGGGCGTGTTGTTCCGGCGCACCTTCCCGTGGAGCGTCGCCTGCCTCGCCGGGTTCGCCGTCCTGGTCGCCCTGATGGCGGCGGGCCCGCTGTCCTGGATGGTCCTGGGGTGAGCGGTCGGGCTCAGGAGGCGGCGCGGTCGGTCGGGCTCAGGAGGCGGCGCGGTCCTGGTGGGCGGACTCGCCGGGCTCCGCCGAGATCGCGGGCCAGAGGGTGGCGACCACCCGCGTGGGGAGCTCTCCGTCCTCTCCACCGCGGATGAACGCGGCGTAGTAGCTGCCGATGCACATGTCGGCGACCGCCTCCAGGTCGACGTCCGCGCGAAGGTCGCCGCGCTCCTGGAGGGCCCGGAAGGTGTCGAGCAGCAGGCGCCGCCGGGGCAGCACGGCGTGGGTCCGCACCATCTCCAGGAGCTCGGGGTTGTGCTCGGCCTCGGCCATGACGTGGCCGACGAGCATGATCCCTGTCCGGTCGGGCTCACGGACGTCGAGCCGCCGTACGGCCTCGGTGACCGCCTCGCGCGCCGTGAGCCGCTCCAGATCGACGGGCGGGGCGGCGTCCTGCAGCGCGCGGAAGGCGTGGTCGAGGGCGTCGACGACCAGGTCGTGCTTGCTCTCCCAGCGCCGGTAGACCGTGGGCCGGGTGACGCCGGCGTCGGCGGCGACGGCGCCGACGGTCATCCGGGAGTAGCCGTCGATGGCGAGCCGGCGGCGGGCCGCGCGCAGGATCGCCTCCTCGATCAGCGGGTCACGGGGGCGCCCCCGCTGCTTCTTCGGAGCCTCCGTCACGATCAAACGCCTCCTGACCTGCGGAAATGATCATATCTTTACTTGACAGTACCGTAATGAAAAATACTCTGGAAGAGGAAGCGAGACAACCCACGAACCGCTTGGCCGCCCGTCGCGGCCAAGGAGGGTGTGCCAAAGTGAGCGAAAAAATCCTTGATCTTCCACTCGACGCTCGGCCGGACCCCGACGAGTTCGTCCGCGCCGCGATGGAGTGGCACTTCAGCCCCGAGACGGGCTCGGCGTATTGGCTCGAGCGGGCGAAGACCCTGGGCTTCGACCCGCGCAAGGACGTCAAGAGCGTCGAGGACCTGTCCCTGTTCCCGAACATCGTCAACGAGCTGCGCGACGTCCGCGTGGAGGACCTCATCCCCAGGGGATACGGCGCGGACGCGGACGTCGTCGGCGTGTACGAGAGCGGCGGCACCACCGGCGCCCCGAAACGCGTGATCATCCTGCGGGACTGGTGGCAGCGGATCATGGCGTGGATGAACGCCGGGATGGACGCCGCCGGGTTCCCCGAGAACGTCAACTGGCTCGTCGTCATGCCGAGCGGGCCGCACATGGCCGGCAAGATGTCCGAACAGCACGCCACCGACCGCGGTGGCATCCGGTTCACGGTGGACATGGACCCGCGCTGGGTGAAGAAGCTCGTCGCCGCCGGCAAGGCCGAGGAGGCCGAGGCGTACGCCGAGCACCTCGTCGAGCAGGCCGGGTTCGTGCTGCGGACCCAGGACGTCGGCGTCATCATCACCACGCCGCCGCTGCTGGAGCGGATCTCCCGGCACGACGACCTGGTCGAGCTGATCGACGAAAAGGTCAAGGGCATCGTCTGGGGCGGCGCGCACATGGACGCCGACACCCGCTACCTGTACCGCACCGAGGTCTTCCCGGGCGTGAAGCTCCGTGGCACGTACGGGAGCACGATGATCCTCGGCGGCTCGAACGAACGCCTCGACCTCACGGACGACGACGCGTGCATCTTCGACCCGCCCGCTCCGTGGATCACCTTCCGCGTCATCGACCCCGACACCGGCCGTACCGTCGACCACGGCGAGCGCGGCCAGGTCGTGATGAACCACGTCACCAAGAACATGCTGCTGCCCAACAACCTGGAACGAGACCTCGCCACCCGGGTCGAACCGCCGGCCGGCCTGGCCGGGGACTCGGTGGCCGACGTGACTCCCGTCGCCCGCTTCGACGACGAGACCGTCATCGAAGGGGTGTACTGATGACCGATCCGATCTTCATCGACGCGCTGGGACCGAACGGCTCCTACCGGGCGCACAACCGGCTGACCGTCCCCGACGTGGCCGGGAACCCACTGGTCGAGCTCAGCTTCGTCCCGAGGCTGTTCGTCACCCGCGCCATGTCCGCGCTGCGCAAGGCCGAGACCCTTCCCACGGAGCAGCGCCTGGCCGCCATGCGCGCGGCGGGTGAACTGTTCGCCACCGGCGTCGTCGACGGCATGTCCGCGGCCGACTACCAGTACACGGTGAGCCGGATGTCCGGCACCCCGCTGCCGATCGTCCAGCGGGCGGTGCGGGCCATCGCCCGCAGCGCCGCAGGCTCGTACGACAGCGCGCAGAAGGCACGGCCCGTCGGCGCGGTGAACGACTGGCGCGACCCGAAGGCCCGGGAGGGCACGGCGGTGTGGATCCGCCGCGGGGACGTCTTCGCGGTGCACGCGGCCGGCAACCACCCCGGCGTGCACAGCCTGTGGCTGGAGGCCCTCGCGCTCGGCTTCCGGGTGGCCGTACGGCCCTCGCGCCGCGAACCGCTCACGCCGTACCGCCTGATCTCGGCGCTCCGCGCGTCCGGGTTCGGCGACGACCAGATCGTCCTGCTGCCCACCGACTACGCCGAGGCCGACGAGATCCTGCGCCAGGCCGACCTGAGCATGGTGTACGGCGGCCAGGACGTGATCGACAAGTACGCCGCGGACACGACCGTCCTGCCGAACGGCCCCGGCCGGTCGAAGATCCTGGTCACCGCCGACTCCGACTGGCGCGACCACATCGACATGATCGTCGATTCGATCAGCCACGAGGGCGGGACCGCCTGTGTGAACACCACCGCCGTGTTCGTCGAGGGCGACCCGGCCCCGCTCGCCGAGGCGATCGCCGCCCGGCTCTCGGCCATCCCGAGCCTGCCGCCGGAGGACGAGAAGGCCGTGCTCACCGCCTACTCGATGCCGGCCGCCAGGAAGATCGAGAGCTACCTGCAGGCCAAGGCCGCGGGCACGAGGGCCCACCTCGGCGGCGACGGCGTGGTCGACGAGCTCCCCGACGGCAGCGCCGTGCTCCGGCCGGCCGTCCACGAGCTCGACGACCCGTTCGCCGAGCAGGCCAACGTCGAGCTCGCGTTCCCGTGCGTGTGGGTGGCCCCCTGGACCCGGGAGGCCGGTCCCGCGGTGTTCCACGACACGCTCGTGCTGACCGCGGTCACCAGGGACGAGAAGCTCCTCGACGACCTGCTCGCCGACCCCACGATCAAGAACCTCTACATCGGCGACCACCCGACCTACTGGATGACGCCGGGCGTCCCGCACGACGCGTACCTGGGAGAGTTCCTGATGCGCACCAAGGCCGTAATCCGCGACTGACCACGTACGCACGGTCGGCGCGGAGCCGCCCGGCGGCGTTGTGCCGAGGGTTTCCGTCGCCATGACGACGAGGATCCTCGGCGCTGAGCCTCCGGAGCCCGCGTCCCGCCGACTCAAGCTCTGACCTCAGCGATGTGAGCCCGTTCGAACGCTCGCCGGTCTTCCGTCCTCGCGTCCGAGTGGACACCGTGGGTCCCCGTCCCGGTTCGGGCAACAGACCACGGTGAGGTCGGCCAAGTTCCCGCCTCTGAGCCACCAGGCCCAGACGACGTCGTTGCCACGGCGCAGGGTGTCGAGGGCGTTCGCGGTCATCGTCTCCAGGGAGGGCGCCTGGTGTTGCCGGTCCAGGTGCATGCGCTGGTCGGCGATGTCGGTGTACTGCTGTGCCAGCCAGGTCACCGCGTCGGCGGGATCGTCCCAGGTGCCCTTCACCATCCGGGCAGGCCGGGCCAGCCAGGCGCTGGTGGCCTCGGGCGGGACGACGGCGGTCTGGAACTCGGGCGTCCCGACGCGCCGGGCGTCGTCGAACGGTTTGATCGCCTCGCCGGGACCTCGGTAGAGGTACGCATGGAAGTGCACGGATCAGTCCTTAGGATCGAGGGAGGCGTCCCCCCGACTTCGCCTCGGGGGGACGCCCTGTCACTCACCGCATGCCGATGACGGCGATCTCGACGCAGGCCTCACCGTCCTCGCCGGTATAGCCCCGCACCGACGCGATGCCTTGCGCCACACCGCTTCATTCACGAACTCCACCTCCTCTCTGTCTTGACCCTGCAAAGGGCTCGGCGAAGCCTTGCTTACCGGGCAATTCCTCCCGATAAGAGACCGATCTCTGGCGGCTTCACCGAACATTTCGGCCGCCCCGCCTATCGGCGCGTCCAGCAGGCCCCGCGCCAGGGGGCGGGCCACGGCCATGTCCGGGATTCGAGAACCGCGCGCGTGAGTTGATCGGGATCGGCGGCTTCGATGAGCCGCCAGCCGCTCGGCGGAGGGATCAGCGCCCACCAGGTCCCCGTACTCGCTCCGAGCCAGAACACCAACCCCGGGAACCGCCGCCGCAGTACGAGGTCGGGATCTGGTGTCATCCCGGGTCGCCCGACTCGGCGTTACGAATCCTCAGGTACTCGACCAGCCGCGCAGCGGCCCCCGCCGGGTCGTCCATCGTGTGTCGCTCGTGATGCTCCCGACACCACACGAACGCGCACCGGGAGCCGTCCACCTCGACCCAGATCTTGCGATCCGCCAGGCCGCCCCGCATCGAGACGGCAGGGCGAGCGTCGCTCATCCCGACGCTCGTGACGCCGAGTCGAATCAGTTCCCGGCACAGCTCCACCAGCGCTTCGAGCTCTCGCTGATGACTCGGTCCGGCCATGTCCCTGCCGCCCATCGGAGATATGAACGACAGCTCGCTCGTCTTCTCGCGTTGCATGCGATCAAAGATCCGCCGATGGCACACTCGGACCCATAACCGCCTGATATCCCTCGGTGGGATATACGCTCAGCCGCAGCCGGCACGATTCTGCACCGCAATATGGACAGAACGGAGGGAAGCGCGATGCCGGGACGTGGAATGGGTCCGATGACCATCCCGCCGTCTTTGTGGAGCCACCCCGACGCCCTCGCCGCGTTACGAGCACGCGATATCGGCCGTTTGTTCCGCCTTATCCGACAATATGCCGGAGCCAGTCAGACTCAGATCGCCATCGCGTGCCTGAATACCGACGAGGAGGGGAGTCCCGTGCAGAGGCGAACGTTCCATCGACTCACCACAGCCGGACTCTTCAGGGCCGTTCTCTCCGATCTCCCTGACAGCCGCACACCCCTTGCAGGCGTCGAGGCCTTCGCCGCCGCCCTGGCCGGTCATCCGGATGTCTCCGAAGGGCTGCCCGACTCCGTCCGCCCGGATCTCAGCGCTCTGCGTGCGTCGGTCGCCGCGTCGAAGCGCGACTACCAGGCGTGCCGCTACTCAACGGCGATCAAGGCGCTACCGGGCCTGCTCGCCGACCTGGCGTCCGCATGCGATCTCCTTAAGGGAGACGACAGGCTCCAGGCCCACACATTGTCCGCTGAGGCGTACCACGTCGCTGCGAGCATCCTGCTGAAACTCGACGACGAGGGGCTCGCCTGGCCGGCCGCCGATCGCAGTATGCGAGCCGCTCGCATCAGCGAAGACCCTGTCACCATTGGCTCCAGTGCCCGTATCGTCACCCACGCCCTGATGGACGACGGCCACTACGACGCGGCTAGCGCGACCGCCGCCGCTTGTGCCGTCAGGCTGGAACGCGACATCGACGAGCACACCCCCGACTCGCTGTCGATCTACGGGTCGCTCCTTCTACGCGGAGCGACCTCGGCCGGGCGGCGGAACGACCGTGCCACCGTCGCGACCATGCTGGACGAAGCCGAAGACGCCGCCGACCGCCTCGGCGGAGACCACAACTACCGACGGACCGCCTTCGGCCCCACCAATGTCCGGCTCCATCGTGTCAACATCTCCGCCTCCCTCGGCGACGCAGGACACGCCATCGCCGAAGCCCGCCGCATCGAGTTCGACCGCATCCCCATCACCGAGCGCAAAGCCGCCCTCCTGATCGATACATCCCGCGCCCTCACTCAATGGGGCAAGCATGAGAAGGCATACGAGATCCTGCGTGCCGCCCATCAACTCGCCCCCCAAGAAGTCTCAACCCGACCAGCCGTCCACCGCCTTGTGCGCGATCTCCTGGCTGCCGCTCCCCGGAGCCTCAAGAGGCAGATCAGGGAGTTCGGCACTCAGATCGCAGTCCGTTTCTGATGCAGGAACATTCGAGCAGTGGCCACCGACTCACCAGATGGGGATCTGTCTGTGACACAGGAGCATCAGGGGCGTGTCCTGTACGCCATCGTGTGCGGAGCCGGACCGGCTGCCGAGGTCGGCCGGCTCGTCGACCTGGCTCAGCGACGTGGTTGGGACGTGCAAGTCGTCGCCACGCCCTCAGCCCTGAACTTCCTCGACGTGCCGAGCCTGGAAACCCAGACCGGACGTCCGGTCCGAAGTCAGTACCGCAGGCCGGAAGAACCACGCTCGCCCAAAGCCGATGCGATCATCGTCGCTCCGGCGACCTACAACACGATGAACAAATGCGCCGCCGGCATCAGCGACAATTACGCACTCGGCATCCTCGCCGAAGCCCCCGGTCTCGGTATTCCCACGGTATTCCTGCCGTTCGTGAACACCGCCATGGCGGGACGGCGGGCCTTCCGCCGGAGCGTCGACGAACTGGCGGCCGAGAACATGAACGTTCTCCTGGGCCCTGGAGGCTTCGAGCCACACCCGCCGGGTACGGGGACCGAGCGCATCGCAGCCTTCCCCTGGCAGGCGGCCCTAAGACAAGTCGAGGACTGCTTCGCCGGCCACGAAGCCCGATAGGGCACCGAACAAGCAGAAGCACAAGGCCGTCCCGCGACTGACGACGTACCGCATGGTCTGGGCGGCGCCGACCGGCGGCGTTGCGCCGAGGGTTTTCGTTGCCGTGACGACGAGGATCCTCTGCGTTGAGCCTCGGCTGGCGTCCCGCCGGCTCAGGCGGTGACCTCGGACTGGGCCATCATGCCCATCGACGAGTGATCGAGCAGGTGGCAGTGGTAGAGGTACAGGCCGGTATAGCGCTCGTAGCGCACCCTGATCCGCACGTCGCCGCCGTTCGGGATCGCCACCGTGTCCTTCCAGCCGGCCTCGTGGCCGGACACCGGTACGCCGTTGCGATCGATGACCTGGAAGTGCGTTCCGTGCACGTGGAGGTTGTGCCGGATCGGCGGGTTGACGTCGCTGTTGACGATGCGCCACTCCTCGGTCTGGCCGAGCTGGATCCGCTGATCGATCCGGTCCATGTCGAAGGACCTGCCGTTGATCTCGGACATGCCGGTGATGGGGTTCACCCCCATGACGATGTCGCGGTGGACCGCCGCCGGGCCGAGGTCGGGCGGGGAGCCGCCGAGCCTCGACGGGATGCGGCTGGGGTCGTACGCCCGGCGGACGACGTCGAAGCGCAGGAGGTCCGACGGCTGGCCGGTGTTCGCGTCGGTGTTCCGCAGGGTGAGCTGCGAGCCCGGCGCGAGGTCGGCGAAGTCGACGACGGCGTCGACCCGCTCGCCCGGTGAGAGGGTGACGCCGGTGGCGCGCACGGGTGCCGGCAGCAGGCCGCCGTCGGAGGCGATCAGCCACATCGGACGGCCGTCGCTGAGGCCGAGCGTGAAGTAGCGCGTGTTCGCGCCGTTGATCAGCCGCAGCCGGTACTTGCGGGCGGCGACCGGATGATAGGGCTGCCGGCACCCGTTGACCAGGAGCACGGTGCGCTTCCGGGCGTCTCCCATCGTGAACACCAGGCCGCCCTGGTCGTCGAACTGCGCGTCGCGCAGCATGAGCGGCAGGTCGTAGCGGCCCGCGGGCAGGCCGGTCCTCCGTGGTTCGTCCAGCAGGTAGCAGCCGGCCAGCCCGCGGAAGACCATCTCGGCCTCCATGTGGTGCGTGTGGTCGTGATACCAGAGCGTCGCGGCGGGCTGCAGGTTCGGGTAGACGTAGTCGCGGAAGGCGCCCGGCGCGATCGGGTCCTTCGGGTGCCCGTCGCTGTCGGCCGGCACGTGCGCCCCGTGCAGGTGCACCACGGCCTCCATCCCCAGGGCGTTCCGCTGCCGCACCACGACGCGCCGGCCGGGTCGGGCGCGGATCGTCGGGCCGGGGAAGCACCCGTCGTACGTCATCACCGGGGTCTGCACGCCGGGCAGGATCTGGGCGGTCGCCTCCCGCATGGTCATCTCGTAGTAGTCCGTCGTGGCCGTCCGGCGCACCGGGCGCTTGACCGGCGGGACGACGAGCGGCAGTGAGAACGGCGACGTGTCCGCCGCGCGCGCGACCGCACCGCGCGCGCCGCCCGGGAGGAGCAGTGCCGCGCCCCCCAGCGCACCGATCCTCAGGGTCTGTCTCCGATCGAGCATTCCGGCACCTTCTCCCCGTCGCTGCGAACGGAGAGCACTGTGCCGCCGGCGCCTCAAGAGCCGCTGGAGGGCCGCTGACCACGGTCGTCGGACGTCCGGCCGGCGGGGAGGCGGTCGCCCGCCAGGACGGCGGCACTCGCCATCTGGGGCATGGGCGGCCGATATCCGCCGGAGGAGGGCTGATCACCGGCCGCCCCTGTCGAGCGGTTTTCCGCACCTCGCTCCCCCACCGGTTCTCGGCGCCCAGGGCGGTCCCGCGACGGTCGGCGAAAGCCCTTCCGCTCACAGGAACGCCTCTGACGGCGTCGAGACCGATGTCGTCATCGAAAGGGGGCCACGCGCGGCCGTGGCGTTCAGTCTTTGTGACCTTGCGCCGCCGCTTCGAGCGGGCAGTTCAGCAGGTATTCATAAAGGTCTTGGGAAGTCGCCTTCCAGCCGCGGGCATCGACGACCGTGTTCCAGGACCGCATGACCTGTCGATGTTCGGCCCAGGCTGATCGGTCGCGGGTGATGTCGCGCCGGTAGGCGGGAAGGTCCATCGTGGCGAGGTTCCAGGAGTCGGGACCGCAGACCGTGTCCTCGCGGGTCGTCACCACGCCACGGTGAAGGCTCAGGGGAAAGGTGCTGCACACCAGCGGGCGGTGGGCGTAGACACCGCACCGGGCAATGCCGGAGGCGATCTCCATGAGGAACACGCAGGCACCGGTCTCCGATCTGCGTTGCAGACAGATCTCCTTCGCGGGCCCGCCCGGTTGAAGGCGGAAGCCCTCTCCCTTGGTGTCCCGAAGCCTGATGAAGTCGCTGGGATGCATGGCGGTTCCTTCGGCGAGCGCCCGGACATCCCTGACGGTGACTCCGACGGCGTACGAGCGGCAGCATCTGCCGGCGCAACCGGCACAGCCGGCGACATTGGCACCGCTGCCGTTCATGCCGTCACCTCCTCGGGCCACCCGGCGCCGGCCTCACGGGCGTACTGCGCCTCGAGCAGGTAGCGCTGGAAATCCTCGATGCCCAAGTCTTCATTGGACTCGGCGGCCAGCGCGTTCCACCGCGCCACGACCTCGAACCAATGGTCGCGATCGGCCGACCAGGTGCGCAGGGCCTCGGTCAGCGCCTCCTGGTCCAGATCCTCCAGCTCCCACTCCCGGCAGTCGCATCCGGGCTCGGGACGTACCTCCGGAGCGCCGTCCTTCGTGGCGGCCGGGAAGATCCGGCATGAGATCGGAGCGACATCTCCCAGGCCACAGCAGGTCGCGCCGCTGGGAGCACGGACCGAGAAGACGCACCCGTGCATGGCGTTGGCGAGCTTGAGGAAGACCCGGCGCCGGCCTTTGTCAAGGACGATCCCGGTGGGGTCGCCGGCCACGGCGGGCGCGGTCTGCGTGAAATGCCACGGTTCCACGGCAAGCGTACGGGAGATCCGGACGATGTCCGCCCCGGTGACGTGCCGGGCACCACGCGCGCAGCGGGTCTTCGCCCGGCACGACTGCCATTGGGCTCGCACGCCCGGCGATTCATCCGACAGCACTGCTTCATCCCCTTCGCTACGGCACCACAGACCAGTCCTTCTCCGGCATACGGAGCGGAACGCTCGACGGTTCAATCCAGCACGCTCGCCCGGGCGGACGTCGTTGCCGCCATGACCCGGCGATGGCATGCCTTCGCGCGTGAGCGTGCCGATGGCCGCTGTCGCGGGCAGGGTGGGGAGCTGAGGGTCAGTGCTGCTGGACGGTGCCGTCCGGCCGTACGGCGTTCCCGTCGTCGCGGGCGTCGAGGCGGGCGCGCTGGGGGACGACCGTGTACTTCGGGTCCTTCGAGGAGATCATTCCGGCCTCGAAGACGCCGAAACGGGTGAGGGCCGAGCCCGCGAGGAGTGCCCCGCCCGCGGCGGCCGAGAGCCATCGGCTGCGCCGTCCGAGGACGGCGGCGAGGGCGCCCGCGCCCGTCAGGGCCTCCGCCGTACGGATGAGCACGCCGGCGCGGCCGGTCTCGTACGCCTCGGCGACGACGCCCATCCGCCTTCGCATGAAGTGGGCCACCAGGAGTTCGGCGGTGCCGCCCGCCACGCCCATGCGGCGGGCGGGCGCCGCCTCCGCCAGTGGCGCGACCAGCAGGCCAAGGCCGCCGCCCGCCCCGGCGGCCGAGGACACGAACAGATACGGCAGCTCGCGGTGGCCCTCATGCCATCCGGGGACCGCGGTGTCCGCGAGGAGGACACCGGTGTAGGCGGCGACGGCCGGTCCGGCGACCGCGCCGGCCATCGCGCCGGCCGTGCCGATCCGCGGGAGGCGGCCGGTCACGGCGGAGAGGGCGGCGGCTCCGGCGGCCGGGGCGTACGCACTGAGGATCCAGGAGCCGACGCTCATCGGCGAGGTCCACTTCAGCACCCGCAGCATGTTGACGAAGCGCGCGGGGCGGCCGAGGTCGTGGACCAGGGCGGCCAGGCTCACCGCGATCGCGCCGGCGGCGCCGATCCGGGTGCCGCGGGCCAGGCGGGGCCGTCCGGTCAGCTCGGCGCCGGCGGAAAGGACCGAGGACGCGCCCGCCAGTCCGCCGAGGAACAGGTATCCGGCGATGTCGAGCGCCTTCCAGACGGGCGGCTTGACCACCGGCCTGCCGTAGTAGGAGGTGAACTCCGGCTCGGGCACCACCGGCCGTTCGCGGCGGCGACGGCGCCGGCGGGGGCCGGCGGTACCGGTGAGCGCGTCGCGCGCGTGGTCCCCGGGGCTCAGCGCCTGCCGTCCGTGCACCTCCTCGCTGATCGCGTCCCGTCCGGCCTGTCCGTCGTCCCGCCCCCGCGCCTCCTCGCTCATCGCCGCCGCCCGGCGAACGCGAGCAGGCCGGCGCCGAGCAGGCCCGCGGCGGCGAGCGCGGCGTGCCGCCACATGGCCGGCAGGTCGCGGGTCGTGGCGATCGGGTCGGGGGGCAGGCCGTACACCTCGGGGTCGTCGAGGAGGAGGAAGAACGCGCCCGCTCCCCCGATCCCGTCGTCGGTGTCGGCGAGGTAGAGGCGCGCGTCGTCGACGCCCGCGTCGTTCAGGGTGGTGACCCGGGCCGCGGCGCGTTCGCGCAGCTCGTCCAGGGGCCCGTACTGGATCGAGTCGGTCGGGCATGCCTTGGCGCACGCGGGTTCCAGGCCGTCGCCGATCCGGTCGTAGCACAGCGTGCACTTCCAGGCCCGACCGTCGTCCTTGCGCTGGCCGAGCACGCCGAACGGGCAGGCCGGGATGCAGTAGCCGCAGCCGTTGCAGACGTCGGACTGGACGACGACCGTGCCGAACTCCGTACGGAAGAGCGCGCCGGTGGGGCAGACGTCCAGGCAGGCCGCGACCGTGCAGTGCTTGCAGACGTCACTGGACATCAGCCAGCGCAGGTCGCCGCCCTCTCCCGGCGTCATGGGGTTCATCGGGGCCAGGTCCGGCGGCGTGCCGAGGGGCGGGACCGGGCCTTCGTGGTCCACGCCGGGCTCCTGCCGGGCCAGCGGCTTGCGCTGCTCGATGAAGGCCACGTGCCGCCAGCTGTCGGCGCCGAGCCTCTCGGTGTTGTCGTACGACATCCCGGTGAAGTTCAGGCCGTCCTCCGGGATGGCGTTCCACTCCTTGCAGGCCACCTCGCAGGCCTTGCAGCCGATGCACACGGAGGTGTCGGTGAAGAAGCCCATGCGCTCTGCCATGTCAGATCTCCATGCCGGTCCGCTCGGTGATGCCCGCCCGCCGCCGGTAGTCCTCGACGAGCTCCAGCGCGGCCGGTCCGCGCGGCCGCCGTCCGGGACGGATGTCGCAGGCCATCGCCTTGACCTCCTGGATGTGGGTGTTCGGGTCGAGGGAGAGGTGGGCCAGCTCGTTGGCCGAGTCGCCGCGGCTGTAGCCGTTCCGTCCCCAGTGGTACGGCAGGCCGATCTGGTGCAGCGGCCTGCCCTCCACGATCAGCGGGGTCATCCGCTCGGTGACCAGCACCCGCGCCTCGATGACGGCGCGCGCCGAGACGATGGTGGCCCAGCCGAGGTGGGTCAGGCCGCGCTCGGCCGCGAGCTCCGGGGAGACCTCGCAGAAGAACTCCGGCTGCAGCTCCGACAGGTACGGCACCCAGCGGGACATCCCGCCGACGGTGTGGTGCTCGGTGAGGCGGTAGGTGGTCGTGACGTAGGGGAAGAGCTCCGATCCCGGCTTGCCGTCGCTGGGCTGGTACCGGTTGACCGGATGCTGGATGAGCTCACGGGCCGGGTTGCGCCCGTAGTGGTAGAGCGGGTTCTCCGACGGCGACTCCTGGGGCTCGTAGTGCGCGGGCAGCGGGCCGTCGACGATGCCGGCGGGCGCGTACAGCCACGCCCTGCCGTCCGCCTGCATGATGAAGGCGTCGGTGCCCGACAGCGCGTCCGGGCCCGTGGCGTCCGGCGGCGGCCGGTGGTCCGGGGACAGGGTCGGCGGGAAGTCCGGGGTGTCCGGTCCCGTCCATCGCCCGCGCTCGGCGTCCCACCGCAGGTACGCCTTGCGGTCGCTCCAGGGGCGTCCACCGGGGTCGGCGGACGCGCGGTTGTAGAGGATCCGCCGGTTCGCGGGCCAGGCCCAGCCCCATTCCAGCGCCACGTGGTCCTGTTCCCAGCCGGGCTTGCGGCGCGCGGCCTGGTTGACGCCGTCGGCGTAGACGCCGCAGTAGATCCAGCAGCCGCAGGAGGTCGAGCCGTCGTCCGCGAGTTCGTCGTAGGAGCTCAAGTGCCGTCCGCCGGGGCCGAAGCCGTTGATCTCGGCCAGCACCGCCTCGGCGGACGGCTCGGCCTGGGTGCCCTCGGTCGGGTAGTCCCAGGTCAGGTGTTTGATCGGCAGGTCCATCGGGTCGTCGGAGCTCGCCAGCCTCTCCCGGATCAGCCGGCCGAGGTGGTAGACGAACCACAGGTCGCTGCGGGCCTCGCCGGCGGGTTCGACGGCCTGGTCCCGCCACTGCAGCAGGCGATCGGTGTTGGTGAAGCTGCCCGACTTCTCGGTGTGCGCCGCGGCCGGCAGGAAGAAGACCTCGGTGCGGAGGTCCTCGGTGCGCATCTCGCCCGTCTCGATCTCCGGGCCGTCCTTCCACCAGGTCGCGCTCTCGATCAGCGAGAAGTCGCGGACCACCAGCCAGTCGAGGTTCGCCATGCCCATGCGCTCGTACCGGGAGTTGGACGAGCCGGCCGCCGGGTTCTCGCCCATCAGCAGGTAGCCCTTGCAGACGCCCTCCATCTGCCGCAGGACGGTGTGGTAGGTGCTGTGGTTGCCGGTCAGCCGGGGCAGGTAGTCGAAGCAGAAGTCGTTGTCGGCGGTCGCGTGCTCGCCCCACCAGGCCTTCAGCAGGCTGACCATGTAGGCGGACATCTTGCCCCAGTAGCCCTTGCTCGCCGCCTCGTCCTCGAGGTAGGCCGCAAGGCCTTCGTTCTGCCCCAGGTGCGGCATCGGGATGTAGGCGGGCAGCAGGTCGAACAGCGCGGGGATGTCGGTGGAGCCCTGGATGTTGGCGTGCCCGCGCAGGGCGAGGATGCCGCCTCCGGGGCGTCCGATGTTGCCGAGGAGCGACTGCAGGATCGAGGCGGCGCGGATGTTCTGCACGCCGGTCGTGTGCTGTGTCCAGCCGACCGCGTACCCGATCGCGGTCGTACGGTCGGGGCCGGAGTTGCCGGTGAGGTACTCGCAGACCCGGTCGAAGAGGTCCCGGGGGACGCCGCAGATCTGCTCGACCATCTCCGGCGTGTACCGCGCGAAGTGCCGTTTGAGGATCTGGAACACGCACCGGGGGTGCTGCAGCGTCTCGTCGGTGTAGATCTTCCCGGAGACCTCCGGGCCGCCGGAGCCGTGAGCCTCGACACGCGCCGTCTCGGTCATCAGGAGCATCTCCTCGTCGACCTCGCCGGACGGCGCGGGCATCTCGCTCCCCGCGTACTGCCAGCTCCGGGGGTCGTACACCCGGTGCTCCTCGTCGTAGCCCGAGAACAGGCCGTCGAGGTCCTCGGTGTCCCGGAACTCCTCCCGGACGATCGTCGCCGCGTTCGTGTAGGCGAGGACGTACTCGCGGAAGTACTTCTCGTTCTCCAGGACGTGGTGGATCAGGCCGCCGAGGAAGGCGATGTCCGTGCCGGCGCGGATCGGCACGTGCAGGTCGGACAGCGCGCTGGTCCGGGTGAACCTCGGGTCGACGTGGATCACGACCGCGCCGCGCGCCTTGGCCTCCATCACCCACTGGAACCCGACCGGATGGCACTCGGCCATGTTCGAGCCCTGGATGAGGATGCAGTCGGCGTTCCGGAAGTCCCGCTGGAACGTCGTCGCGCCGCCGCGCCCGAAGCTGGTCCCCAGACCGGGGACGGTCGCGGAGTGTCAAATACGGGCCTGGTTCTCGATCTGGACGGCGCCGAGGGCGGTCCAGAGCTTCTTGAGGAGGTAGTTCTCCTCGTTGTCCAGCGTCGCTCCGCCCAGGCTCGCGATGCCGAGCGTGTGCCGGACGTTCCGGCCCTCGTACTCCCACACCCAGCCGTCCCGGCGAGCGGCGATCATCCGATCGGCGATCATGTCCATGGCCCGGTCGAGCGGGAGCCGCTCCCAGTCGGTCCCGTACGGCCTCCGGTACAGGACCTCGTGCATCCGTGAGGAGCCGGTGGTGAGCTGCAGGCTGGCCGACCCCTTGGGGCAGAGCCGGCCGCGGGAGATCGGCGACTTCGGGTCGCCCTCGATCTGGATGACCCGCTCGTCCTTGACATAGACCTTCTGCGCGCAGCCCACCGCGCAGTACGGGCAGACGGAGTCGACCACCTTGTCCGCGTCCCGGATCCGGGGCCGCAGCCGGGCGGTACGCCGGCTCTTCGCCGCGTCGCCCCGCGGGTCGCCGCCCTTCAGCTGGCGGAGGACCGGCCATGACGCGACCAGCTCGCGCAAGGTCATGTGAGCCGCCTGCCCGCGATCTGTCCCGTTGATACATCGCTTTACCGCACGAAAGCCTCCCCCAGAACGGATGATTACCGCATAGAGGAGACACCCACGAACAGCCTCACCGACCCTTGTCTCGTCCGTCGGTGTTCGGCAGAGCATGATCGAGGAGGACCTGCGCAGCCGCCCGTGCGTGCCGGCCGTAGTCCGCCTCGTCCAGCACCATGGCGCGGCTGGCCGCGCCGTCCGCGAGAGTGGCCAGTTGCTCGGCGAGTGCATCGGGTTCGCGGCAGCCCAGTTTCCTCACCAGGGCGGCGATCAGCCGCACCATTCGCAGTTTCTGGTCGCGGGCGTAGGAGTGGACCGCGCTCTCCGGATCCGGAAACTCCGCGGCGGCATCGATGAACGGGCAACCACGAACCGGCCCCGCGTCCGTTGCGATCTGGTCGAAGAGCATGAGAACCCGCTCCCGAGGGGGGAGGTCCTCGCGGTCCAGAACGCTCTCCAGAGTGGCACCCGTCAGCACGAGACCCTGCAAGTGGGCGATGACCAGGTCGTTCTTGGTCTTGAAGTGCGCGTAGAGCGTCCGCTTCGACACCGGCGCCTTCTCGGCGACCTGTTCCATGCCGGTGGCGTTGATCCCCTGGGCCGCGAACAGCTGGGCGGCAGCGGCCAGAATACGCTCCCGACCTCCGCGTCCCCGCCGTTGAGACACCGTCGGCGTTGTACTCATGAACCAAGTATACGCTACCGTTTACATCACCAGGCGCCTGGTCATGCGTGGAAGGTCGTGGTCGACTCGAGCGGGGCTCGCTTGGTCGTCACCCGGTTCACCGGCGCGGCCTCGTCGGCATGGCCGAAGGAGATACCCACGAGCAGCCTTCCGCCGGTGACGCCGAGTTCGGCGCGCACGGTGTCGGCGTAGAAGCTCAGCAATCCCTGCGGGCAGCCGTTCACGCCGTACGCGGTCATCGCCAGGAGCAGCGTCTGCATGTAGGCGCCGACATCCGCGGCCAGCCGCGCCCCGCCGTCGCCGCCGACGAACAGGAACGCGACGTGTGGCGCGCCATAGAACCCCAGGCCCTCTACGTCGTAGGCCGCGCGTGCCGCGCGATCGTCGCGGCCGATGCCCAGCGCTCCGTACAGCTCCATACATCCGCGAGACGGGAGCCCGTCGGCGTTCCACCACGTCAGGGCGAAGTGCTGAGCCGCTCTTGAGGTACACGGTTGCGTTTACTTCAGCGCTTTGGGTGTGTTACGGTCCGCATGTAAACGCTTCCGTGTACCTGTGTCGATGTTCCGCGGGCATGCCAGGGCACGGCGTCGAGCACCGACCACAGATCGCATGAACGGAGAAGTCATGTCCGACGGCCTTCCGCCCGATCAGACCCTCGTCAAGCCACTTCCAGGAAGGGACACAGCCACTGCTGCCGCATCCGGCGCGTCGGGGCCGAGCGTTCGCCGGCCGAGGCTCGTCCTGGCGCTGCTGGCGATGGCGACCTTCCTGGCCGCGCTCGACCTGCTGATCGTCAACGTCGCCCTCGCTCCCATCGGGCGCGGGATCGGTACGCGCGACCTGTCAGATCTCAGTTGGATCCTGAACGGATACGCCATCGTCTTCGCCGCATTGCTGGTCCCCGCGGGCCGGCTGGCAGACCGCTACGGACGTAAGAGCGCCTTCATCCTCGGCCTCGGCTTGTTCGCCGTGGCCAGCCTGGGCGCGGCGCTGTCGGGGAATCTGTGGCTCCTCGTTGTGTTCCGTGTCATCCAGGCCGCCGGTGCGGCGGTGCTCACCCCGGCCAGCCTTGGCTTGGTCCTTGCGACGGCCCCGCCTGCGAAGGTGCACAAATACGTGCAGATCTGGGCGGCCAGCGGGTCGCTCGCCGCCGCGGCCGGCCCGGCGGCGGGCGGTCTGCTGGCGAACGCGGCCTGGCAGTGGATCTTCCTCATCAACATCCCCCTCTGCCTGGCCGCCATCGCCATGGCGGTCCCCCTGATCCCCAACGTCCGCCACGACCTGGCCACCCGCATCCCCGACCTGCTCGGCGGGTTGCTGATCATCCTCGCCGTCGGAGCCCTCGCCGTCGGGCTGGTGAAGGCCCCGGAGTGGGGCTGGGGTGCGGCGTCCACGCTGGGCAGCCTGATCCTGGCCGCGGTGTCGCTCATGGCGTTCATCGTCCGCTCGTCCCGCGCGCACGTGCCGATCGTGGAACTCGACATCTTCCGGAACCTGGTGTTCTCCTCGGCGAACGTGGCGGTCGTACTGTTCTACGCCTCATTCACACTCCAGCTGCTGGGCATCATCCAGTGGCTCGAACAGCAAGGCGACTGGTCGGTGGTCACGACGGGGTTCGCGGTGGCGCCCGGACCGGGCATGGTGTTCGTCGCGTCCCTGCTGGCCGCGCGACTTGCCCACCGGCTGCCCGTGGGCCTCATCGCCGCAGTCGGTGCCCTCCTCTCGAGTGCCGGCATCGCCCTGATCACCGTCTCCACCGGGGGGCACGCCATCCACTACGCCTCCGGCATCCTCCCCGGCTGGCTCATCGGGGGTTTCGGAATGGGTCTGGCGCTGCCCACCATGTTCTCCTCTGCCACCCGTGACCTCCCTCCCCACCAAGCAGCCACCGGCAGCGCCGTGGTCAACATGGGCAGCCAGATCGGCTCCGTCCTCGGCGTGAGCCTTCTCGTCATCTTCCTCGCTCTGCCCGGCTCCGATCCGCACCACGGCTACGCCATCTCCTGGTGGACCTCCGCCGCGCTCGCCCTCGCCAGCGCAATCGCCGCCCTCGGCCTCAACGCACGCCGACACGCCCCTACGGCCGGCGCTTGAGCGCCCCGGCGCCCTCACCGTCAACCCACCGAACACACGGCGAGGGCGCCGGTCCTCTGCAACCAGACCAGAACAACCACGGGACACCACGATGAAGACTCTCGGTTTCCTTTCCTTCGGTCACTACCAGCCCGTGCCGGGCTCACACACCCGCACCGCCCGCGACGCGTTGATTCAGACCATCGAGCTGGCGATCGCCGCCGAGGAGATCGGGATCGGCATGGCGGCCGTGCGCGTACACCATTTCGCCCGCCAAGCGTCCACGCCCTTCCCCTTGCTCGCCGCCATCGCCGCACGCACACACCGGATCGAGATCGGCACTGCCGTCATCGACATGCGCTACGAAAACCCTTACGCCATGGCCGAGCAAGCCGCGGCGGCAGACCTCATCAGCGGCGGACGGCTTCAGCTGGGACTCGGCCGCGGATCGCAGGAGGTGGCGCTCCGTGGATATGAGGCATTCGGGCACGTCCCCGCTGAGGGGACGAGCGACGCCGACATGGCGCGCCATCACACCGCGCAGTTCCGCCTCGCCATCGCCGGGCACCCCATCGCATCAACCGACCCGGCCGCAGGCCCTTCCACCGGACTTCCCGTTGAACCCCGCTCGCCGGGCCTCACCGAACGCGTCTGGTGGGGCTCCTCTACACGGGCAAGCGCCGTCTGGACCGCCGAGCATGGCATGAACCTCATGAGTAGCACCCTGCTGTCCGAGGACACCGGAGCACCCTTCGACGAACAGCAACGCGAACAGATCGACATCTACCGCGAGACGTGGCGCTCGGCGGGCCACGAACGCACCCCGCGCGTGTCTGTCAGCCGAAGTGTCCTGCCGGTCACCAGCGACGAAGACCGCCTCTACTTCGGACGCACGGCGGACGACCGCGACCGGGTCGGAATTCTCAACGGAGCGATTTCCCGGTTCGGCCGCAGCTATATCGGCGAGCCGGACGTCATCGCGAAGGAGCTCGCCGCCGACGCGGCCGTCGCCGCCGCGGACACCCTCTTGCTCACCATCCCGAACCAGCTCGGCGTCGACCACAACGCGCGCCTCCTGCAGACGATCGTCGATCACGTCGCTCCGTACCTGCGGTAGCGGAGGAGGTCACAGTGCGACGAATGCCAGTCCGCGCTGTTTGAGGGCGGGGATCACGGTCCGCAGCGCCTGGATCGTCTCCGAACGGTCACCGCCGCCGTCGTGGCACAGGATGATGGCACCGGGCTTGCTGTCGAGCATGCTCCTGGTGATCGACGACGTGCCGGGACGGGCCCAGTCGCGCGGATCGATCTCCCAGTCGATGCAGATCATCCCGTGCTCCGCGGCGGTGTCCATCACCTGGGCGGACCAGTTGCCGCCGGGGGCGCGGAAGTACCTCGGAGCGACGCCCGAGGCCTGGGCGATCCGGTCGTGCGCGCCGCCGATCTCCTCCTTGATCTGGGCCGCGCCGAGCCCCGGCAGGTTCAGCGGATGGGTCACGGTGTGATCGCACACCTGGTGCCCGGCGGCCACGATGCGCTCGACCAGCTTCGGATACTGGGCGACCTCCTCGGCGATCAGGGAGAACGTCGCCGGCACCTGATGCTCGGCGAGCAGGTCCAGCATCATCGGCGTCCACCGCGGGTGCGGGCCGTCGTCGACGGTCAGCGCGACGGCGTTGGGCGGAGCGGCCGGCGTCAGATCGTGCAGGCTGTGCACCGGCCGGCGCAGCGCCCGCAGGGATCCGTGCGCGTAGCCGGGGTCGCGTCGCGGCGCGGGTCCGGGCCTGGCCGGGTGCCCGCGCGGCGCGGGCTTCTTCGGCCGGGCGTCCGGCCGCAGCATGCGCAGCAGCTCGGGTACGCCTCCTGCCGCTAAGCCGGCGCCTGCGACGGTGACGGCCAGCAGGGCCTGGCGTCTGTTCGGTCTGCGCATGCCTCCTCCAATCGCCGGTTTCGTCGCTTATGTACCCGTCTTTGCGTCAATGCGTGGCATGACGGATCTTGTGGGCGAGCCAAGCTTTCCGTGGTCGCGACAGTACGATGGGTGATGGGCGTACGGCCCGATGAGCTGCGGGTTCGCCAGGACGGGTCAGGTGGTTCCGGCGCGCCGGTCGGCGAGGAGAGCGCGATGGGTGAGTTGTCCATATGGCACTGGTTGATAGTGCTCGCGGTGGTCATCCTGCTGTTCGGATCCACCAGGCTGCCGGGGGCCGCGCGGTCGCTGGGGCGATCGATGCGCATCTTCAAGTCCGAGACCCACGGCCTGATGACCGATGACGACGAGCCGGACGCGCCGGCGCGCGAGACGCACGAGGGATCGGCACCCGCGCGGGAGGTTCCCGCCGGGCCTGAGGCGTCCGGACAGGGAGTGCCCACCGGGCCGGAGGCGACCGCGCGGGAGTTGCGGGAGGAGGCCGCGCGCCTGCGGGAGGAGGCCGCGCGCCTGGAGGACCAGGCGGATCCGCCGCAGGACCGGACGGTTCCGGGCCGCGACGCCGCGCCCGGCGGGGACCGGAGTCCCGGCCGGGGATGACACGCGCCGCCCGACGGCCGCTCGGAGCGGGATGCTCCGGTGTCCGGGCGGCCGCCCTCTGCGGCGCGTACGGGTCAGGAACCCGCCAGCCAGGGATACCGGGCCGTGTCCGCGTCGGCGTAGTCGGGATCGAGGTAGACGAACAGCCGCTGGATCTCGAAGTCGCGGATCTCGAAGACGTCGCACCAGCGGCCGGCATGCGTGACGCCGGCCCGCCACTCCGCACCGGACGCCGTACGCCCGGAGGAGGTGCCCTCGACGACCAGCAGGTCGCCGTTGTAGGCGAAGTTGAGGTAGGCGTAGTCGTGCTCGATCGCGGCGAGGATTCCGCCGACGTCGGCGAACAGCCGTTTGATCTCGTCCGCGCCGTTCGCGACGCCCCACTTGGGGAAGTACACCTGCGCGTCGTCGGCGAACAGGTCGAAGAAGTCGTCGCCGCGGTCGAGGCGCTTGAGGTACTCCAGTGCCACCGCCTTGCGCTGTTCGTCGGTCATCACCTGAGTGCTCAGGGCCATCGTCTTCTCCTTGACGCTGCCCGGCCGTTCGGCCGGGAGAGGCGGGATTCGGCCTTCCTGCGGTCGATCTCCGCCCGGCGCCGTCCCGTTACCCGCTTCCCCCGCCTCCACCGCGGCGAGGTCGGCCGGCGGGGCGGGCGGCCGTGGAGGCGGCGGGCCGGCGGGAGAAGCGCAGAGCTCCGTCCTCGATGGCGCGGTACCGCAGCGTGATCAGGTCGTGGGCGTAGCTCATGCCGAGCCGCCACGGCGCCCGTGAGCCCGCCCGCGGGAACTCGTCGATCGAGCGCAGCACGTAGCCGGACTGGAAGTCGAGGAGGGGGCGTTCGGCGATCGTGGGATCGTCGTTGCGCGGCACGCACTGGTCGTAGCCGTGGGCGTCGAGGTGCCGCAGCAGCCGGACGACGTACTCGCTGACGAGGTCGGCCTTGAGGGTCCAGGAGGCGTTGGTGTAGCCGACCGTGAAGGCGAAGTTCGGCACGCCGCTGAGCATCATGCCCTTGTAGGCCATCGTCTCCGGCGGCCTGACCTCACGGCCGTCGACGACGAGCCGTACGCCGCCGAACAGCAGCAGCCGCAGGCCGGTCGCGGTGACGACGATGTCCGCGTCGAGTTCGGCGCCCGACTCCAGGCGCAGGCCCGTCGGGGTGAACTCCTCGATCCGGTCGGTGACCACCGACGCGTCCCCCCGGCGGATGGCCCGGAACAGGTCGCCGTCGGGAACGAAGCACATCCGCTGGTCCCAGGGCTCGTACCGGGGCGTGAAGTGGGTGTCGACGTCGTAGCCGGGCGGCAGCCGGCGGAGCAGCCCCTTGCGGATCAGCGACTTGACGACCTGCGGACGGCGGCGGCTGAGCTGGTAGAGCAGCGTGATCACCGCGACGCTCTTCCACCGCACGATCGGGTACGCGCGGCGGCTCCCGAGCAGGCGCCGCAACCTGGTGGCGAGGGGGTCCTCGGCCGGCAGCGCCATGACGTAGGTGGGCGAGCGCTGCAGCATCGTCACGTGCGCGGCCCGCTCGGCCATGGCGGGCACGAGCGTGACCGCGGTCGCGCCGCTGCCGATCACGACGACCTTCTTGCCGGTGTAGTCGAGGTCCTCCGGCCAGTGCTGGGGGTGGACGATCGTGCCGCCGAAGCGCTCCACGCCCGGGAAGTCCGGCGTGTACCCGGCGTCGTACCGGTAGTAGCCGCTGCAGGTGTACAGGAGCCCGCAGGTGAACCGGACCGGCTCGCCGTCGTGCACGGCCTCGACCGTCCAGCGGGCCTCCTCGCTCGACCAGGACGCGGACACGACCCGATGCCCGAACCGGATCTGCCGGTCGATCCCCGCCTCGGTCGCGGTGTCGCGGATGTAGCGCAGGATCGACGCGCCGTCCGCGAGGGCCTTCGCCTGGGCCCACGGCCGGAACCGGTAGCCGAAGGTGTGCATGTCCGAGTCGGAGCGGACACCGGGGTACCGGAACAGGTCCCAGGTCCCGCCGATCGCGTCCCGCGCCTCCACGATGAGGTACGTCTTGCGGGGGAACGCCTCCTGCAGATGGCGGGCGGCGCCGATGCCGGACAACCCGGCACCGATGATCAACACGTCGACGTGCTCGACGCCGGTCATCCGGCCTCCCTTCCCGGCGTGCTCGTACGACCCGCACGGTACGCCGGTATGCCCGAATCTGCGACGTCGCACCCGGCGGCCCGCGTCGTACCGGCGACCGAGGGTACGGGGCTACATGAAGTGAGGATGTGGCGGCACACCGCTGCCGTCACCATGGTGTGTGTGCTTCTGGCCAGGCCGGCGCGGGCCCCGCGCCGGCCTGTGCCCCGGCGCCGGGGGCCGCCGTATAGGGCCCACCGCCGACGCCCCCTGATGTCACGCCCTGTCCCTCGTCCGGCCGACCGGACCCGAGGGGAGGTGAATCGGATGTCGGATGTTGACCGGCACGAACTCCGGATCGGAGTGCTCGGATCGTACGGGGGCCTGAATCTCGGCGACGAGGCCATCCTCGCCTGCGTCCTGGACAGCCTGCGGCAGATACGGCCCACGGCGGAGAGGATCGTCTTCAGCCGTCACCCCGAACACACGAGTGACCGTTTCGGCATCCCGGCGGTGGCCTACGCCGGGGTGTCCCAGGGGCAGCTCGTCGAGGCGGAGACCGGGCTGGACCTGCTCGTCCTCGGGGGCGGCGGGATCCTGCACAACGGCCTCGCGGCCTCGGTGATGCGCCCGGTGCGCCTGGCTCACCAGCTGGGCATTCCCACGTTCGGCTACGCGATCGGGGCCGGGCCGCTCACCGGCCACGAGGAGATCGACGTCGTACGGCAGGTCATCGACCAGATGACCGACCTCACGGTCAGGGACCAGGAGTCGATCCTCGTCCTTGAAGGGATGGGGGTCACCCGGCAGATCTCGGCCACCGCCGACGCGGCGGTGCTGCTGGATCCTGAGGAGTTCACGGAGGAGATGCTGATCCGCGAGGGGATCGACGCCCACACCCGGCTCGTGGGGATCTCGGTGCGGGAGCCGGGAGGCGCGGCCGACAACCTCGACGAGAGGACCTATCACGGGCTGATCGCGGAGATCGCGGACTTCATGACGTGCAGGTACAACGCCCAGGCGGTGTTCGTGCCGATGGAGCGGGGCGACATCGCCCACGCGCACGCGGTGCTGTCGGCGATGAGCGCGCCGGAGAACGCGCGCATCCTCAATCGCCCCTACAGCCCCGGCCAGATCGCCGGGCTGATGCGGCACCTGGAGTTCGCGGTCGGCATGCGCCTGCACTTCTTGATCTTCGCCGCCTGCGCCGGAGTGCCGGTGCTGCCGCTCCCGTACGCCGGAAAGGTCTTCGACTTCGCGCAGACGGTCGGCGCGCCCGCGCTCACCGGCATCGCGAAGAGCCAGGCGGGGCCGCTGCTCGCCCAACTCGACCGGCTCTGGGACGAACGGCACGCCTGCACCGACCGTCTGCGGCAGCGCTTCCAGTTCCTGCGCGAACGCGCCCGAGAGAACCAGGAGCGTTGCCGCACCCTCATCGATCGACTGGATCCGGTCTCCTGATGTCCACAGATCCCTTCTTCCACAACGCGCTCGAGCACGGGCTGGTCGGTGACGGAAAGGCCAACGACCAGCCCGCCCTGCAAGACCTGGTCGACAGGCTCGGGGACGCCTACCTGGACGATGGCCGGCCGCGCACCATCTTCTGCCCGGCGGGCCACTACTCGATCCGCGACCGGGGCACCGTCTGGCGGAGCGGCGTCTCCCTGATCGGGGCCGGCCCGGCGGCCACGCGGTTCTCCCTGGCGAACCCCGGCGACCCGACCACCGCCACCCCCCTGGCCTACTTCACCACGCTGCAACACGGCGCTGGTCCCCAGAACCACATCGCCGACTGCACCTTCGCGCACTTCGAGATCGACGGCTCCGGTGTGATCCTGTCCGAGTACAACGTGCTGTCCAAGGGACTCGGCCTGCAGTACGTCCTCCGGGGAAGATTCCGCGACCTGTACATCCACGACACTCCGGCCACCGGGTTCGGCTGCGACTTCCTGCAGGACACCTTCGTCGAGAACCTGCTGATCGTCCACTGCGGGCGGCTGGAGCGCAGCGGCGAGTGGCTGGGCGGTGCCGGCATCGGCATCGGCACCGGCGGCTGGGGCTCCGTCGAGCGCTGCACGGTCTCCTCATGCACCACCGTGCGCAACGGCACGAACGGCATCTTCTTCGAACTGCAGAACCGGGAATGGCCGCCGACCCGCGGGATCCGGATCATCGGCTGTCACGCCGAGGGCAACCGGTTCGGGATCTCCGACTGGGGAACGGACGGGCTGGTCGTCTCCGGCTGCACCCTGATCGGCAACCATCAGGCCGGTTACGACGTCTCAGCCCTGGGCACGTCCGCCGTCGCCGGGCGCGGCGGGGTCATCACCGGCTGCGTCATCGAGCACAACGTCTGGGACGGTGTCGCGATCGGCAACACCCCGGGCCCCTACACCTTGGCGGGCAACCGCATCAGCCGCAACGGCCGTTACGGGTACTGGCAGCACAATCTGGCCGCGGGCCCTCAGGAGGCGGCCGCCAACATGATCATCGACGCCAACGAGTTCTGGGACAACGGCCTCGACGGCGTCTTCGTCGACTCGGCGCTCGCCGATCCCGACATCGCCGGCAACCGGATCCGCAGCAACGGCCGGCAGTGCGAACCGGCGGACGAAGGCGAGGGCCACACGGTGTTCTACACGGCGCACTCGTTGATGGACACCTCGGCCGCCTGGCGCACGGACGGGCACATCGGCAAGTGGGTCACGGCCGGCGGGCAACAGGCCGTCGTGATCAGCAACACCGCCACCGAACTCGTCCTCGCGCCCTCACGTCCCGGTGCCGCCACCGCGTGGTCCGAGGGCACCCCGGAACCCGGCGTACCGTACAGGCTGCCCGACGCACCCGGGGTCAGAGCCGGCATTACGCTGGCCGCGAGCGTGCACAGTCCCTCGATCCACGACAACCGCGTATGGGACGGCGAACCTCGCAAGACCCAGACCCACGGGCTCGTCATCACCGATCGCGGGACCTGCGGTGTCGCGTGGGTCCACGACAACGACTTCGAGGGGAACGGCGTCGCCGCCGTCCGGTTCGACACCGAGCCCTCCGGCGGTTGCTGGCACCACAACCACGGCCTGGACGGATGTCCCCCATCGGAATGACCCCTGGCAACGACCCGGGCAGCCGGGCCGTCCGGCCCGCCGGGCCGCCGGGCGCATCCCCCCCGTCGGGCAGGTCGGTGACCGCGCCGGTCCGCTAGGGCAGCATCGCGGCGAGGTCCTTCGGCATCTCCGCCTTGATATCGTCCCACTCACCCTCGGTGATGTAGACCCTGAGCGCCTCCGCGACCGTGCGCACCAGGTCCTCCAGACCGCCCTGGATCTCGTACGGCGGCATCTCCGCCCGTATCTGGTCGAGGAACTCGTCTCTGTGCATCTTCTTCGGCACCTGGCTCGGATGCCATCCGTCGTAGTACATCCCCCGGACCAGCATCGGAAGCTGGGCGGCGAAGTCGACGGCCTCGTCGACCGTCAGCCGGTCGCGCAGCGCGTGCAGCACAGCGCGCAGGGCGTTGTAGGACTGGTTGCGCCGCTCCTTCGGCCAGTCGTAGGACTCCTCGATCAGGTGCAGGATGCGGTTGGTCTTGTCGACGGTGGTGTCGATGGAGTGGTATCCCGTCTGGGGCATCGCAGCGCCTCCGTTCCTCCGGCATCGCACCGCCCGCCGTCGCAGCGCCCCTGCCCACGCACACCTGCGGCAATCTCTGCCATCAACTCTTTTGCCGGGATTTTCCTCCGCTGCCGCGCGCCCATCCCACGGGCCGAGGGGAGCCGGCGCCACCCCGGCGGGCGGGCCTGGTCAGGGGCCCGCCTCGATGGTGAGCCGGGTCAGCTCGACCCGTGAGGTCACGTCGAGTTTGCGGAAGATGTGCCGCAGGTGGAAGGCCACCGTGTGGGTGCTCATGGACATCTGGGTCGCCACCTGGCGGTTCGTGAGGCCCTGCGCGACGAGCGCGGAGACGCTGCGTTCGGTGTCGGTGAGGCTCGCCCAGCCCGAGACCGGCCGGTCGGCCTGGCTCCAGTGCCGGCGCCGGACCCCCAGCCGCCGCAGCCGGCGGCGTACCCGTGCCGCGTCGCGGGCCGCGCCGAGATCCGTGTAGGCCGCCAGCGCCGTGTCCAGGCCCGCAACGGCGTCCCGCCGCAGGGCGGGGCCCTCCGCCGTGATCAGCATCCCCAGGTCCTCGGCCGCCGAGGCGCGCGCCCACGGGTCGGTGTGCCCGGCGGCGGCGCGCTCGAGCGCGTCCCGGTCCCGGTCGAGCAGGCCGCGCGCGTGCGCGGCGGTGACGCCCAGGCAGGGGAAGACGGGATGGCCGCCGGCCAGCCGGTCCATCGCCGCGACGACCGCCCGGGCCCGCGCCCGGTCGCCGAGGGCGAGCGCCGTCCGTACGAGCCACGGCGCCGCGGTCGATTCGCTGATCAGCGTCCAGCGGTGCGTCTCCAGGTCGTCGCAGAGCCGCCCGACCGCCTCCGCCGCCGCGGCCGCGCCCTCACTGGCCACGGTGACCTGGGCCCGGGCCAGGCGGAGCCGCGCGTCGGCGTACGGTGAGCCGCAGTGGCACGGCGGCGGCCGGTCCCCTTCGGCGTATCGCCGGGCCCCGCGCAGGTCACCGGCCCGCATCACCGCCGTCGCCAGCACCGACAGCGCGTACGAGGTGAGCACGTGCGGTCCGAGCCGACTGGTGATCGCCAGACCGGCCCCGGCCTCGGCGGCGGCGTCGTGGAAGCGCCCCTCCGCCAGGTGCATGCGGGCGCGCAGGACCGCCGGCGCCGCCGCCCAGGCCAGGTGACCGGCCGTCTCGGCCTCCTCCCCCGCGCCCGCCATCACCGCGCGGGCCTCTTCCAGGCGGTGGACGTCGATCAGCAGCATCGTGAGGATCATCCGGGGATGGAGGCGGCGCGCGTCCGCCGACTCCGCCCGCCGTACGGCCGCACGGGCCAGCCGCAACCCGTCGGCCGGCCGTCCCGACCCCCACTCCGACAGCGCGAGGGTGATCAGCGCGCCGGTGACCAGCGCGTCGCCGTGGCCGTCCGCCGCGAACACGATCCGTTCCGCTCGCGCGCGGGCGCCCCTGTCGTCGCCCATCCCCGCCTGGGCGTTGAGCAGCACCAGTTCGGCCTCGTCGCGCAGCTCGCCGGACAGTCCCGGGACGGTGAGGAGTGCGCTCGCCTCGGCCGCGGCCTCTCCGGTGCGGCCCGTCAAGGGCAGGATCGCCGACCGCAGGCACCGCAGCCGCGCGGACGTCTCACCGGGCAGGGGCGTCAGCAGCGCCGAGTCCACGAGGTCCAGGGCGTCCTCCAGCCGGCCCGCCGTGCTCAGGGCGCGGACGGCCGTCACCGTACGGGCGGGCCAGGCCGGCTCGGCCGGATCGGTGAGCCGGAGGGCGTGCGCGGCCAGGGCCGCCGCGGAGCGGGGCGACACCAGGGTCACGGCGGCGACCGCCCGGTCGAGATCCGCCAGGGCGCGGGCGTCGCCCGGCCGGACTCCCTGCATCAGGTGCGAGGCCGCGGCCGGCATCGCACTCCCGCCCCGCTCCATGAGGAGGTCCCCGACCTGCCGGTGCAGCGCCCGCCGGACCGGCGCCGGAACGGCGTCCGCGACGACCCGCCAGACCAGGCCGTTGCGGAACGCCAGTTCCTCCGGGGCGACGACCAGGAACCCCTCGCAGAACGCCTCGTCGAGCTGCGGCAGCAGCGCGGCCGGTGTCGCGCCGAGCACCTCGGCGGCGTCCTCGGGGCAGAAGGAGCGCCCGATCACCGCGCCCACGGTCAGCAGGTGGCGCGTCGCCGGGCTCACCCGGCCCAGGCGGCGCCCGAGGTCGGCGCGGACCCGCTCCGGGATCCGCGGGGTCACCAGGCGCGCCCGCCCGCCGACGACCGTCACCGCATCCTCGTCCCGTAGCCCGGACAGCAGCTCGGCGAGCAGGGCCGGGTCGCCGCCCGTCTCCGCCGCGAGCGCCAGCAGGTCCGGGTCGGGCACCGCCCCGAGCATGTCGATCACGACCTCCCGCACGGTCGCGTCGTCGAGCGGGCCGAGCGTGAGACGCGTCGCGCCCTCGCGTTCGAGCAGGTCGAACAGGCGGCCGGTCTCGGTCGCGCGCCCGGTCGTACGCCGGGCCAGCAGCCACACGACGGGGTGGGAGGCCAGCGCCCGCGTCAGCGTGTGAACCGCCGTGAGCGTGGCCGGATCGGCCCACTGCAGGTCGTCCAGGGCCACCAGCACGGGTCCTTCGCCGCAGCGTCGTTCCAACGCGGCCCGGATCTCCTCGATGATCCGGAGCCGCCGTCCGGGGCGGCCGACGGGTCCCGCGTCGCCGGCGAACGGCAGGCCGGCGAGGGCGGACAGCAGCGGCTCGAGCGGCGCGGCCTTCGCGAACTCCCCCGCTCCCCCGGTCGCCGTCGAGAAGCCCGGCGCGGCGGCAGCGCACGCGGCCTTCGCCAGCAGGAGGCTCTTGCCCGTCCCCGCCTCGCCCTCGATGAGGAGGACGCCGGACCGCCCGGCCCGCGCCGACCGCGTCAGGGCGACGATGGCCTCCCACGCGCGCTCGCGCCCCCGCACCGTTCTCTCGTGGCGCGGCGTCTCGACCCGTGAACGCTGAACGGCCATGGAGCCTCCTTCGTCGGCCTCATGACCAAGGTGCTGTGCTCGTTGATTCCCTCGCTTCGCTCGGTCATGGCTCCCGTGCTCCCCCTCTCCCGAGGATAGGACGGCGGCATACGCGCATTTTCGGTAACGATCTTTTCGGTGGGTCAGATAGACCGTTACCTCTCCCCGAAGAGGCCTCCGGAACCCCGGGACGGCCGGGCACCCGCGGAACCGCAGCGTGCCATGGGGGTTTTGCGCGCATGCAAGGACCCGTGACGGGATTCCCCGGACGCGTAAGGCTGTCTGTCATGGGAGCACATCCTGATCCCGAAAGACCGGCCGGCCGGGTCGGCGGCGCCGCCGTGGTACGCCGCCTGACACGGACCGCGGCTCCGTGCGTCGCGGTCCTCGGCCCGGCCGCCCACTCCGGACGGAAGGTGCGATGACCATGGGGTCGGTTCTCAGGATGCCGCGGCCGGAGTTCGACCGAGCCTGGCCGTACGGGACGGAGGAGACGTACGAGGACGCCTCCCCGCCCGGAATCGACGCCGCGACGCCCAACGTCGCCCGGATGGACAACTACTACCTCGGGGGCAAGGACAACTTCTCCGTCGATCGTGATCTGGCCGAACGCGCGCTGCACGAGGCGCCCGTCATCGCCAGGCTGGTGCAGGTGAACAGGGGCTTCCTGCACCGCACGGCCCGTTTCCTCGCCGAGGAGAGGGGCATCCGGCAGTTCCTCGACATCGGCTGCGGTCTCCCCTCGGAGATCAATCTCGACGAGACCGTGCGGCGGATCGACCCGGAGTGCCGGGTGGCGTATGTCGACAACGACCCGATGGTGCTGACCCACGCTCGTGCGCTGATGGCCGTGGGCGGCAGCGTCGGGGTGTACGAGGCGGACCTGCGCGAGCCATCGACGGTGCTCGGCGACCCGGAGCTGCTGCGGCTCCTCGACCTGACCGAGCCGGTGGCGGTGTTCCTGCTGAACGTCCTGCCCTTCATCCCGGAGAACCCGCGCCGGATCGTGGACGAGCTCGTGCGCTACCTGCCCACCGGCAGCCACGTGGTGGTGTCCCACGCCGAGCGCACGCCGGACCTGGAGGCGGTGGCCGAGCTGTACGAGGAGGCAGGTCTGTCGTTCCTCCCGCGCAGCCGGTTCGAGATAGCGCGGATCGCCCACGGCCTCGAACCGGTCGCGCCCTACCCGGCGGGTCTGCCGCTCTCGCGCTCGGGCGGAGAGCCGGACGCGGCCGACGCGGTACCCCTCATCGGCTGTGTGGGACGCAAACGTTGAAATGTAAATCAAGCCGATTCGTCGTGCTTTGCCCGGTCGCCGGATAAGATCGATGCGCCCGCCAGTGCTACTTCCCGAGCGCGTGATGCCATCCGAAAGCGACCCGAAGCCCCTTTCCGAAATCGCGCAGGACATCGGGCTGACGATGTCCGATGTGGCGATTTTCTCCGGTCTTGACGAGAGCACCGTCTTCCGTTTGTGGGACAACAGCGACTGGCTGGATCGCGTCAGCGGCCGGTCGCTGCAGAGCCTGATGTCGTCGGTGCCCGGCATCGCCGAGTACGCGATGGCGCACTCGCTGTTGAAGCGGCGCACCACACTGATCGCGGACCTCCAGGCCGAAGGGATGTCCGTCAACCTGGACGCGCTGGAGACCTCGACCGTGGCCCGCCAGCTCCTGCTGAACGCCCTCGAGGCCGCGCTGTACATCGTCCGCGACGGCCCGAGCCAGCGCGTCTCCTCCTACCTCGCCCGGTTTTGGGGCCGGGAGCAGGATCGCGCGCTGGAGGCGCTGTTCTCCGCCGAGCCGGGACACGGCCTGCTGGGCGATCCGGGCAGGCTCGTCGAGGCGTCGATCGATCTGGCCCCCCGTCTGAGCCGGAAGACGTACTCCTTCCATTCCCTGCTCACGCTCAACATCCTCACCCACCAGGTCAGCAAGGCGGCCGGTGCGCCGGACGCCGACCTGGCGATGCAGCGGCCCGGCCGCCAGAGCGCCCTGATGATGCGCGGGGTGGTCATGGGCGCGCTGATCAGCTCCAACGACCTGGAGCTCGCCGAGAGGTACCGGCGGGAGCTGGACCGCACACCGGTGTACGCCGCGCTCGAAGAGTGGTCCTTCCCCACCTACATGCGGGACGGCCGGATCAGCTCGGACTTCACGCTGCCCAACTCGCTGCTGCTGCGGAACACGGCGGCCGAGGTGCTGCGGGAGATCAAGACCTACAACGACGCCTACGTGTACTACCTGGTGTCGACGTACCTTCCGCTCGCGCTGCGCCGCGACCCGACGTTCGGGCGGCGGATCACCGATCTGATCGCGACACTCGAGCAGCGCGCCGCCGAGTGCCGGGACAAGCGAATACGGGCCGCCTGCAACACGCTGGTGCGGCAGCTGAAGGGCGTGGCCTGACCATGCCAGAGGGGGGACAGATGGGCCGGACCTACCAGGACGTCGCAGAACTCACCCGGGAGCGGTGGGAGGCGAACACCGACTACTGGGTGCAGGTGATCCGGGAGAGCCGTGACCGGTACCGCACCGAGCTGACCGACCGGGCCGTCCTGGACGCGATCGGCGACTGCGCGGGCCTGCGGGTCCTGGACGCCGGCTGCGGCGAGGGGTACCTCACCCGCACCCTGGCGGCCCGCGGCGCCCGGGTCGTCGGCGTCGACGCCTGCCACGGCCTGATCGACGCCGCCGAGAGTCTGGCCTGTGAGGGCCCCGGCTCGGCCTCGTTCACCCGGGCGAGCGTCGACGCGCTGCCGCTGGAGGATGCCTCCTTCGACCTGGTGGTCTGCAACCACCTGTTCAGCCACCTGCACGACCCGTCGCGCGCGATCGATGAGTTCGGCCGGGTGCTCCGGAGCGGGGGGCGGCTGATCATCCTCACGCTGCACCCCTGCTTCTACACCGGCAACGCCGAGCGCGGAGCGAGCACGAGCGTCCCGGCGGCGGAGTACTTCGCCGGGCGGGGCATCGACCAGCACTTCATGGTCGACGGGCTCCGCTCGCCCTCGAAGATCACTTCGTGGCTCCGTCCGCTGGAGTTCTACGCCAGGACCCTCCGGGAGGCCGGGTTCGTCATCGCGGATCTGCGGGAGCCGCACCCGACGGACGAACAGCTCCGGAACGATCCATGGTGGCGCACGGGCTTCCCAACCGCGATCTTCATGCTCCTGGTGGCGGAGCGCCGCTGACCCCGGATTGGCCGATCTTTAATCAAAACACCCGTTGAACGGGCGGATCGGCGGGTAGGGCCGGGATTCGTAGGCTCCATTTCCTTACCTGGAGCGTCTCCGGCCGTAGGCCGACGAACCCGAGCCGCGGCCGGCCGCGGCGAACTGCCGCGATCACGCCGGAATCGGCAGGTGAACAACATGACTGATGAAGATCGACGTAGAGCCGACCGCCTCGCCCGCGCACTGGGAGTCGCGAGCCTCGGCCTGGGAATCGCACCGCTGACCGCATCCGACGTCATCAGCCGGCTGTGCGGCGTGGACGACTCCAGGTCGGCTCGCACGATGGTGCGGCTGGTGGGCCTGCGCGAGTGGGTGCACGCGGTGCTGCTCCTGGGCAGCCGCACGCCCGGACCGCTCGTGTGGACCCGGGTCGCGGGCGACGCGATGGACCTGAGCGCCCTCGGCCTGGCGGCCTCGAACCGGAGGGGCCACCGGCGCGCCCGGATCCTGGCGGTGACCGCGGGGGTCGTCGGGATCACCGTGGTCGACGTGTACGCCGCGCTGCGCGGGACCCGGCGCCGGAAGCCGGAAGGCGCCCGCGCCGGCACCGTGCACGCCGCCATCACCGTCAACCGCCCACGCGACGAGGTCTATCGCTTCTGGCGCGACCTCGAGAACCTCCCTCAATTCATGATCCACCTCGACACGGTCCGCGACCTCGGTGACGGGCGTTCGCACTGGAGGGCCACGGGGCCGCTGGGCAGGACCCTCGAATGGGAGGCGGAGATCATCGACGACCGCCCGGACGAGCTGATCGCCTGGCACGCGACCGAGGGAATGATCGCCGGCAACAGCGGCGCGGTCCGCTTCACCGACGCGCCCGGCGACCGGGGCACGGAGGTACGGGTGACCCTGCACTACGCGCCGCGCGGCGGCGGAGCCGCAACGGCGTTCACCCGTCTCCTGGGCGAGCACCCCGACCAGATGGTCCGCGACGACCTGCGCAGGTTCAAGCAGGTCATGGAGACCGGCGAGGTCGTCCGCTCAGAGGGCACACCGGAGGGCACGCGCACGACGCGGCAGCTGCGACAGCGTCCGGCCCAGCCGCTGGCGAGAGGAGGGTTCCGATGAGAGCCAACTGCTGGATGGGCCGCGGGAAGGTCGAGGTCCAGGACGTTCCGGATCCGCAGATACTCAACAGTCACGACGCGATCGTCCGGATCAGCTCGGCGGCGATCTGCGGGTCCGACCTGCACCTCTACGACGGCTTCATCCCGACGATGAAGAAGGGCGACGTCCTCGGCCACGAGTTCATGGGCGAGGTCGTGGAGGTCGGTCCGGAGGTCCGCAACCTGCGGCCCGGCGACCGGGTGGTCGTCCCCTTCCCGATCGCCTGCGGGCACTGCTGGGCCTGTGAGAACGAGCTGTTCTCCGTCTGCGAGAACTCCAATCCCAACGCCGGGATGGCCGAGAAGCTCCTGGGGCACGCGCCGGCCGGCATCTACGGCTACAGCCACATGCTCGGCGGCTTCCCCGGCGGCCAGGCCGAGTACGCCCGGGTGCCGTTCGCCGACGTCAACCCGATCAAGATCGAGGACGACCTGCCGGACGAGAAGGTGCTCTTCCTTTCCGACATCTTCCCGACCGGCTGGATCGGGGCGGAGATGGCGGACATCCACGACGGCGACGTCGTCGCCGTGTGGGGCGCCGGTCCGGTCGGCCAGTTCGCGATCGCCAGCGCGTTCCTGATGGGCGCCGAACGGGTCATCGCGATCGACCGATTCCCGTACCGGCTGCGCCGCGTCGAGCGGATGGGCGCCGACCCCCTCGACTACGAGGAGGGAATCGACATCCCGGACGCGCTGCGCGACATGACCGGCGGTCGCGGCCCGGACTCCTGCATCGACGCCGTCGGCCTCGAGGCACACCACGCCACGCCGATGTACGCCTACGACCGGGCGAAGCAGGCCACGCGTCTGGAGACGGACCGGCCGTTCGTCCTCCGCGAGGCGATCAGGTCCTGCCGCAACGGCGGGACCGTGTCGGTGATCGGCGTCTACGGCGGGTTCGTCGACAAGTTCCCGATGGGCTCGTTCATGAACCGGTCCCTGACCCTGCGGGGCGCGCAGTGCCACGTGCAGAAGTACCTGCGGCCCCTGCTCGACCGGATCCAACGTGGGGACATCGACCCGAGCTTCGTCATCAGCCACCACATGAGCCTGGACGACACTCCGCACGGCTACCGGATCTTCCGCGACAAGGAGGAGGAGTGCAACAAGGTCGTCCTGCACCCCTGACGGCCCAAGGGCGTCACTCGTCGGCGAAGATTCGCCGTCGGCTCATCTCACCGTCTCCGGACGGGGGCGGTACGCGGAGATGCTCCCTGTGTGAGCGACTCGACGACGGGTGACGCGCGGGGCGGACCGCGCGGCGGGCCCGGGCCCGCCTGATGGAGTTCAGCGTTCCGCTGGCGCTGCTCGGAGCGATGCTCTTCGCGGTGTCGGCCACCCTGCAGCAGCGCACGGCGCGCCGGACGATGCTCTTCGTCCGGCTCGTGCGCGAACCGTCGTGGTTGCTGGGCTGCGTCGTGGGTCTCGCCGGCTTCGGCGCCCAGGCGATGGCCCTGCACCTCGGCTCCATCGTCGTCGTCCAGGCGCTCCTCGTCACGCAGTTGCTGTTCGCGCTCCCGCTCAACGCCGTGACCGGGGGACGGCGACCGCTCGTCCGGGACTGGTCGGGAGCCGCCGCGGTCTGCGCCGGCCTGGCCCTCTTGGTCACCGTCCGCGGCGCGGTGGCGCCGTCGGCCGGGCGGCGATCCGCGGTGGCGCCGACGGTGGTGGTGGCGGCGGGGCTCATCGGGCTGCTCCTCCTGATCGCCCGGCTGCTCCGATCGCACGCGCAGTCCCGCACCGCCGCGCTCGCCGTCGCGGCCGGGATCTGCTTCTGCATGACGGCCGTCTTCCTCGTGTTCGCCGGTGACGACCTCGCCCGGCGGGGGGTGGTCGCCACCGCCCTCGACTGGCCGCCGGCCGCGCTGGCCGTCTCCACCGCCGCGGCCACGGTGCTGGTGCAGAAGGCGTTCGCGAGTGGTTCGCTGCCTACCGCCATGACGTCGATGACCATCACCGACCCGATCGCCGGCTGGGTGGTGGGCATGACGGTCTTCGGCGCGCCGGCGAGCGGCAGGGGCGTGCTCTGCGGCAGTCTGCCCGCGATCGTGCTGGTCGCGGCAGGAGCCGCGGCGCTGGCCGCCTCTCCCACCCTGCACGATGAACGCCGGGATCCGTCACCCGGATGCTGAGACTTCCGCGTCGGTGCGTCGGCTGATCAGTTCATAGCCGTTCAGCAACCCGGTGACCGTCGCCCCCCAGGGGTAGCGCTCGGCACCGGCCCGGGCCGCGGCGCGGCGCTGCGCCTCCGGCAGCGCGATCAGGTCCAGGACGGCCTCCGCCATCCCCCTCGGCGTGCCGTCGCTGACCACCCCGGAGCCGGGCCCGCCGAGCAGTTCCCGCGCCGCTCCCTCCGGCGGGACGACGACCGGCGTCCCGCACGCCAGCGCCTCCAGCGTCGCCAGCCCGAACGACTCCACCGGGCAGGGGAACAGCGCGACGTCGGCGGCGGCGACCAGCCGGGCGATGGCCGGCCGATCGGACAGATGGCCGAGGAGCGTGACCGGCAGACCGCGGGCGCGGCGTTCCAGGGGCCGCCGCTGCGGGCCGTCGCCGATGACCACCAGGCGGGCGTCGACGCCACGCGCGCACAACACGCCCAAGGTGTCGATCGCGGCCTCCGGGCGCTTCTCTCGCGACAGGCGCGTGACCGTTACCAGGAGCACCGGCCGATCACCTCTCGGACTCGCGTGCGTCGCCGACGATGACCCGTCGGCGACGGACCGGACCTCGTCCACGTCGGCGGCCGGCCGGAATTCGGCGAGGTCGACGCCGAGCGGTATCCGGCGGACGTTCGGCGCGCCGATCCGCTCGAACTCGGCGGCGGAGAAGGCGGAGGTGACGATGACCTCGTCGGCCAGACCGCTGAGCCGCCGGTTGATGGTGTCCGCCGCCGCGCGCAGGGGAGTCCAGCGGGGCACCCTCGATCGCAGGATCGCGTCCAGGCGCTCATGGGAGAACAGCACGAGCGGCACGCCGCGCCGACGGCTCCATCGGGCCAGCCAGACGAGACTGATCTTGTCGCTGACCTCCAGTACGTCCGGTGGGGCCGCGTCGAGCAGCCGGAGCACCCGCCGCCGAGCGGTGAGGACGCGGTAGTCACCGAGGCCGGGCAGGCCGACGCCGCGTACGGTGACGCGTCGCCCGGACGGCGTCTGCTCCACCGACTCGACGCGCCCGGGGACGATGAGGATCCGCTCGTGCCCGGCCTCCCGGTAGCCCCGGCCGACCTTGTCGAGTGCGATGCGCTGGCCGCCGGACGTTGGGGTGTAGAAGTTCGCGACCTGCACGATCCTCAACGGATCACCACTTCCGAGTAGGTCATCGCCCGTCCTCCCGCCGCGAGCACCGCTTCGATCGCCCGCATCGTCGTGTCACGCAGGCCGGGCCGGTCCAGATCGTCGGGGTGCAGGGCGATTCGGATCAGGCCGCCGCGGCTCGCGCGCCGACGCACCCACTCCTCGATGAGGACGGCGCCGAGTCGTTCGCCCGCGCCGCCGGGCCGGTGGGAGAGGGCGAAACCCCGCCGCAGCCGCCCGGTCCACAGGTCGTGCACGCCGAAGTGCGAGGTGGTGTAGCGAAACCCCGCCCGGCGCAGGGCCCGGTTGGCGGCGGATGAGGCCAGCCAGCCCGGTGGCGTGAACCCGGAGGTGGCCAGGCCCAGCTCCCGCAGGACGGTGCGGCCCGCCCGCAGCCGTTCCGCGGCCTGCGCCTCGTCGAGCGCGGCGAACTCGGCCGCGCCCCGAGCCACCGCCCGGCCCACCGAGCGGCGCAGCACCGATCCCTCCGGGCCGGCCCGATGGCTCCACCCGTGCAGGACGAGTTCGTCGCCGCGCTCCGCCCGTGCCCGGAGGACGTCGGCGTAGCCAGGCTCGTCGGCGAGCGAGGGCCCGCGCCAGGGACCGGGAATCGTCAGCAGCGACACGGGGATGCCGAGCGAGTCCGCGTCGGCGCACCAGCGCCGCGTCTGCTCGGCCGTCGCGGGAGCGACGTCGTGGACGCTGACCACCAGTCGCGTCGGGGCGCGCCGCGTCGCGGACGCCCGGTACGCTCGCCCCACCCGTCCGCGGTCGTCCGCACGGATGACGGGCCGACGCCGGTCCATCACGCCGCCTGCCGCTCGGACCGGCCGGATCGGACGGCATGGTAATGGCCGACCAGCTCCGCGCAGACGGTGTCCCAGTCCCGTCCGCGCACCGACAGCCGAGCGTGGGCGGCCATCCGCCGCCGCATCGGGGCGTCCGCGACCAGCCTGGCGACGGCAGCCCGGAGCGAGGCCGCGTCGTCCGGGGGATAGAGCAGGCCGTTGTAGCCCGGTTTCACAAGATCGAGAGGGCCGCCGGCCGCGGGTGCCACCACCGGGACTCCGGCCGCCAGCGCCTCCTGAACGGCCTGGCAGAACGTCTCGTCCGCGCCCGTGTGCACGAAGACGTCGAGTGAGGCGACGAGCTCCGACAGCTCCCGGCCGGTGCGGAACCCGGTGAAGACCGCTTCGGGCAGGATCCGCCGCAGCCGCCGCCCGGCGGGCCCGTCGCCCACCACGACGAGCCGCACATCGGGTAGGTCGGCCAGGTGCCGCAGCAGGGACGGGCGTTTCTCGGCGGCCAGCCGGCCGACGTAGCCCACCAGCAGCCGTCCGTCCGGGGCCAGCCGCGCGCGCAGTTCCGCGGACCTGTGCCGTGGGTGGAAACGCCGGTCGTCGACTCCCCGCGCCCACAGCGCGAGCCGTGGCAGGCCGCGCCGCCGCAGGAGGTCCAGGGTGGGCGTGGACGGCACCAGCGTGCGGTCGGCCTGTTCATGGAGATGGCGGAGCCACGCCCAGACGAGGTGGTCGGCGCCCCGCAGACCGTACCGGCGCGCGAAGCCCACCACGTCGGTCTGGAAGACGGCCACCGTCGGCACGTCCAGCCGCCGGGCGGCCGCGACGCCGGAGGCTCCGAGCGTGACCGGAGCGGCCAGATGGACCACGTCCGGGCCGAATTCGCTCAGCACTGCGGTCACCTGACGCGTGGGCACGCCGACGACGAACGACCGGTAGAACGGCAGGGCGACGCCTCGCGTGAGGCGTACCGGCTGTCCGGCGTGGCCTCCCGGCCCCGGTCCCGGCGCGACCACCAGCACCTCACTGCCGCACCCGGCCAGGTGCTCGACCACACGACACACCGAGTTCGTCACCCCGTTCACCCGGGGCAGGAACGACTCGGTCACGATCGCGACCTTCACGGCTGTGAGCCTGACCTCGCCGTACGACCGCCGGACCGCCGCGTGGTTCCGCCGGGGCGAACATCCAACGAACGACGTTGATCGCCCGCGGCGAGGAGTTTCAAGACGCCTGGAACGATCCACGCCGCGCCACGATGCGCCGGGCCGAAGCAAAGGCCCAGAGTCGGACACCGGGGGCGTTTCGGCTCGCAGCCGAACCGACGCGCGTGGCTGGAGAGTCACCGGCCCTGGGCCGGGGCGATGCGCAGGACCGCCTTGCCGTCGGCGATCGCGACGAGCGTGATCGCGAGGCCGTTCATCATGGTGGTCGCGCCGGCGTTCCCGCCCAGTTCGACGGCGAGGGACGTGCCGGGGGCGGTCCCCCGCAGGGCGATGTCGTCGCCGCTGATGGCGGTCACCGTCAGCTCGTTCACGCCGAGCCGGGCCGGCACCGGGATGCGGTCGCGGGGGGACACCTGGACCTCGCATCGACCCGTGCGGCAGGCCTTGAGATCGGTGCCGTTCGCCGCGCGGGGCAACGGTGCGCCGGACCCGGCCGTGGTCCGCGGCACCGGCCAGGGCGGCGCCGTCGGTCCGGTCGGCGGCACGGGCCACGGCGGGGGCGTCGGCCCCGTGGGCGGCACAAGGACGCCGGACGGCGGCATCGTCGGTGGTGCGGCCGGCCGCGTCCGGAAGGTCGGCGGGCCGCCTTTCGCGCCGGGCGGCGGAACCGTAGGCGACCCGCCACCGCCTCCGCAGCCCGCGACGGCGAGCACGACGCCCGCCGCGAGTACCGCACGCCCGATCCCGCCCATCGCCTGCCTCCCGGAGCCTCCGTGGTCCGGGCGCTCCGCCCGAAGCCCTACCCGACCCCTACCCTTGGCGATGAGATGCTCACACAGAGACATCGCGGGCGAGCGGCAGGGATCGCGATGTGTGGGACCACCGGTCTACCGAAGTGCCGGCACGGGGCGTTGGTCCGGGCCGATGTATCGGGCCAGCGGGCGGATGAGCGCGTTGTGACCGAGTTGCTCGACGATGTGGGCGCTCCAACCGGTGATCCGGCTCATCACGAAGATGGGGGTGAACATCGGGATGTCGAATCCCATCAGGTGGTAGGCGAGGCCGGCCGGATAGTCGAGATTCGCATGGATGCCCTTCTTGCCGAACATCGCCTGGCGCAGTGCGGCGTGCACCTCCGCCAGCCGGGCGGTCGCAGGATCACTGCTGCGGGCAACGAGCCGGTCAGTGGCCTCCTGCATGATCGCTACGCGCGAGTCACCGTGCTTGTACACCCGGTGCCCGAATCCCATGATCTTACGTTTCGCCGCCAGTGCCTCGTCGAGCCACTCCTCCACACGCCCGGCGTCGCCCACCTCGTTCAGCATGTGCATCACGGCCTCATTGGCGCCACCGTGCAGCGGACCTTTCAGGGCACCGATGGCCGCGGTGATGGCGCTGTAGAAATCGGACAGGGTGGAGGCGACCACGCGAGCGGTGAACGTGGACGCGTTGAAACTGTGCTCTGCGTACAGGATGAGCGAGATCTCGAAACACCGGACCACTTCAGGGTCGGGCACGGCACCGAAGCACATGTGGAAGAAGTTCTCCGCGAACCCGAGGGACGGGTCGGGCGGAATCGGGTCGAGACCGTGCCGGCGCCGCCGATCGGCGGCGACCACGACAGGTATCCGGGCGAGCATGGCCAGCGACTTGGCGTGGTGGGCGGCGGGGCCGTCGTCGTTCTCGGCGGGATCCTCGGCGCCGAAGAAACTGACCGCGGTGCGGAGTACGTCCATCGGATGGCAGGTCAAGGGCAGCCGCGCCAGGAGCTCCATCGTGGTGCGGTCGAGCGGGCGCAGAGCGCGTTCTGCCGCCTGGAATTCGCCCAGCCGGTCGAGGCCGGGAAGCTCGCCGTGCCAGAGCAGATGGGCGACCTCCTCGAAGCTGCGGTGCGCGGCGAGGTCTTGCACGGGGTAACCGCGGTAGGTGAGGGAATTGGTCTCCTCGATGACGGTGGAGATCGCGGTGGTGTCCACGGTGACACCGGCGAGTCCGCGATGGATCTCGGGCGTGATGCCGGTCATTGACGTGCCCTTCTCGTGCTTCCCGGCCTCAGGTGCCGGGTGGGAGGTCGAAGTCGAAGACGGCCGAGTCGAAGTTCGTGTAATCGGCGTAGTCGAGGAGGTCGTAGAGCCGGGACCTGGTCTGCATTCGCGGCAGCAGCGTTCTCTGGGTGCCCTCGGCGGCGAGGACGCTCAGACCGTCCTCGATGGCCCCCATCGCGAGGCGCAGCAGGGTGACCGGGTAGATGACGATGTTGTAGCCGAGGTTCTCCAGCGTGGCCGCGTCGAGGAGCCGGCCGACGCCGAACTCGGTCATGTTCGCCAGCAGGGGGACGTCCACCGCAGCACGGAACGCCTCGAACTCCCTCTCGTCCATGAGCGCTTCGGGGAAGATCGCGTCGGCGCCCGCGTCCACGTACGCCTTGGCCCGGTCGATGGCGGCGTCCAGTCCCTCGACGGCACGGGCGTCGGTGCGGGCCATCAGCAGGAAGTCCGGGTCGCGGCGGGCGTCGACGGCGGCTCGCAGGCGGCGGACCATCGCCTCACGGGAGACGACGCTCTTGCCCTCGAGGTGCCCGCACCGTTTGGGATTGACCTGGTCCTCCAGATGAAGACCGGCCAGGCCCGCGTCTTCCATCAACTGCACGGTGCGCGCGGCGTTCAGCGGCTCACCGAAGCCGGTGTCGGCGTCGACGAGTGCGGGCAGGTCCGTGACCCGAGTGATCTGCTGGGCCCTGCCTGCGATCTCGGCGGAGGTGGTGAGGCCGATGTCGGGCAGGCCGAGGTCGGCTGACAGCACCGCTCCGGAGAGATAGACGGCGTCGAAGCCCTTACGCTGGATCAGGATCGCCGACAGGGGGTTCACCGCGCCCGGTACGCGCAGCAGCCGGCCGGAGGCGAGTCGTTCGCGGAGGGCGCGGCGACGCTGTCCGGCCGTGGTGCGGGTGTGCAGCATCAGAACAGCCCCTTCGGGAGGGCGGTGTCATACGCGGCGACCGCGTCGGTGTCGACGGACGGGAACAGCAGATCGAGTTCAGGGCCGTCCAGGTCACCGAGCCGGCCGACCGCGTCAAGGAACCGGTCCTGTGCCTGAGCGATGGCGATGCCCGCGGTGAGGGCGCGGAACTTGGCGATGTAGCCGTCCCGGTCCATGGGACGGGCACCGGCCGGATGCGCGTCGGCGACCGCCAATTCGTCCTCGATCACGGTGCCGTCGCCCAGCGTCACCACGGCCCTGCCGCCGAAGGCTCGGCGTGCCGGGTCGGGGTCGCGGTAACGGCGTGTCCACTCCGGATCCTCCACGGTTCTGATCCTTCGCCACAGCTCGACGGTCGAGGGGCGGTGTGCCCGTTCGGCCGTGTAGGAGCGCTCGTGATGCCAGGTGCCGTCCTCCAATGCGACGGCGAAGATGTACGGCACCGAGTGATCGAGCGTCTCGCGGCCGGCGTCCGGATCGTACTTCTGCGGATCGTTGGAACCGGAGCCGATCACCTGGTGGGTGTGCTGGCTGGTGTGCAGCACGATCTCGCGTACGTCGGCCGGCGTCCCGATCTTCTCGCGTAGCCGCCGGGCGAGGTCGATGATCGCCTGCGCTTGGTACTCGGCGGAATGCTCCTTGGTGAAGGTCTCCAGGATGGCGCGGCGCGGCTCGTCCGGTTCCGGAAGCGAGACGGTGTAGACGGCGTCGGGACCGTCCAGCATCCAGGCCAGGAAGCCGTCCTCGCCTTCGTAGATCGGCGAAGGTGATCTTTCCCCACGCATCGCCCGGTCGATCGCTTCGATCGCCGCTTTTCCGGCGGAGGCCGGCGCGAATGCCTTCCAACTGGAGATCTCACCCTTGCGGGACTGCCGGGTGGCGGTCGTCGTGTGCACCGCCTGCTGGATCGCCTGGTACACGGTTTCGGTGTCGAGCCGCAGCAATGCCCCCAGTCCGCAGACGGTCGCGGCGCTCAGGTGCGCGACATGGTCGATGCGGTGCTCGTGCAGGCAGATGCCCTTCACGAGGGCGACATGGATCTCGTACGCGGCGATGATGCCGCGCAGCAGATCGGCGCCGCCGCGGTGGGCGTGCTGAGCGACGGCCAGCAAGGGCGGGATGTTGTCGCCGGGGTGGGAGTAGTCGGCTGCCAGGAATGTGTCGTGGAAGTCCAGCTCACGTACTGCGGTGCCGTTGGCCCAGGCAGCCCAGTCAGGCGAGACCCTCATGTCCGCGGGTGCGCCGAATACCGACGCCCCCGAGGCGGCCGGATGGGCCAGGGCCTGACAGCGGGCCACCGCGACCGGGCGGCGCAGCAGGGAGGCGACGGCGACCGCGGCGTTGTCCGTCACCCTGTTCGCCGCCATCGCCGTCGCGTCGGGGAGGAGATCATGTGCGCCGCCGGTCGCGGTGGCGACTGCGGCGAGTTTCCAGGCCAGTTGTCCCTCTCTGGGCAACGCGTCAGCGCTGCGATGGACGCGTACTTCGTGGTCGATCACTTGGCTCCTCCGGACGTACGGTCGAGGTGGCGCGTCGCGCTGCGTACGAGCCGTCGCGCTGCGTACGAGCCGTCGCGCTGCGTACGAGCCGCCGGGCTGCGTACGAGCCGCCGGGCTGCGTACGAGCCGCCGGGCTGCGCCGGCTGTTGGACGGATCAGCCGATCCAGACGGTCTTCATGTTGCAGAACTCGCGGATGCCGGCCGAACCGAGCTCGCGCCCGTACCCCGAATTCCGCACGCCGCCGAAGGGCAGTTCGGGGTAGGAGACGGACATGCCGTTGACGAAGACGGCGCCCGCTTCCAAGGCGTCGGTCAGGCGATCGGCCTGCTCGGGATCGGCCGTCCACACCGACGAGCTGAGCCCGAAGGCCGTGCCGTTGGCGAGCGAGATCGCCTCCTGCTCGTCGGCCGCACGGTAAAGGGTCGCGACCGGGCCGAACGCCTCCTCGGCGTACAGCCGGGACTCCGGTCCGAGGCCTTCCAGCAGGGTCGGAGGGTAGTACCACCCACCGGTGTCCGCAGGCGTGGCGGCCACGGCCAGCACCCGTGCGCCACGGGCGACGGCATCGTCGACCTGCGCGGCGAGCTCGTTCCGGCCGTTGGCGGTCGCGATCGGTCCGACGTCGGTGTGCTCGTCGAACGGATCTCCGACGGAGAGCATGGCGATCTTCTCGGCGAAGATGCCGGCGAACTCGTCATAGACGTCCGTGTGGACGATGAAGCGCTTGCCCGCGATGCAGGACTGTCCGTTGTTGTTCATCCGCGCGGCGACCGCCGTCGTGGCCGCCTTCTCGACATCGGCGCTCGGCATGACGATGAACGGATCGGATCCGCCGAGTTCGAGCACGGTCTTCTTGATGGCGCGTCCGGCGGCCGCGCCGACGGCGCGGCCGGCGCCTTCGGAGCCCGTGAGAGTGACCGCGGCGATCCGCGGATCGGCGATGATCGTCTCGACGCGGCTCGAATCGATGAGCAGTGAGCCGAACGCACCGGGTGGGAACCCGCCGCGCGAGAAGAGTGAATCGAGGTACAGAGCGGACCGCGGGACGTTCGCCGCGTGCTTCAGCAGGCCCGCGTTCCCCGCCATGAGCGCGGGGGCCGCGAACCGCACGACCTGCCAGATCGGGTAGTTCCACGGCATGACCGCCAGCACGACGCCGAGCGGCTGGTAGCGCGTCAGCGCCCGGCGCGCGCCGACGCTTCCCGGGGACGCCAGCGGTATGTCTGCCAGGAACTCCTCGGCGTGATCCGCGTAGAACCGCATCGTCCGTACGCTCTTGGCGACCTCGTCCCGGGCTTGGCGGATCGTCTTGCCCATCTCGGTGACGACGGTGCGCGCGACGTCTTCGGAGTCGGCTTCGAGCACCGCGGCCGTCTCCTTCATCCACGACGCCCGGGTGAGGTAGTCCGTGGCGCGCAGCGTACGAGCGGCGCGATGGGCCGCTCGCAGGCGCCGTTCGACTTCGTCCTGGCCGTGTGAAGGAATCTCCTCGACCGTTTCGCCCGTGGCCGGGTTCGTCACGGCGAGCGGAGGCGCGGTCGGTGGTTCGGTGGCGGTCGTCATCGGGGTGCCTTTCTCGAAGATGGGGTTCAGCCGGACGCCGAGGGCCAGGCGTCGAACATCTCCGGGTGCCGGGCGAGCTGCAGCCGGGTCCGTCTGATGTGTCCGCACAGGACCAGCTCCGCCTGTTCGGCGTCGCCCTCCCGCAGCGCTCTGACGAGCATGCGGTGCTCGTCGTGAACGATCTGACTGCCCTGTTCCAGGAAGACCTGGGTGAACATCGACCGATAGTGGTGTGTCATGTTCCACATGCGCTGGACGATCTCCTGGAGAACGACGGTCCGGGCGCCGTCGTAGGAGAGGGCGTGAAATTCGCGGTCGAGTCGCAGGAAGTGCTCGACGCGGTCGGCGCGCGCCATCTGTTCCGCGAGTTCGTCCATCCGGTCGAGATTCTCCGCCGTCAGGCAGGGCAGGCTCATGCGCAGCAGCAGCGGCTCGATGCGCTCGCGGATCTGGTAGAACTCCTCGCACTCGGCGCGGGTGAACCGCGCCACCCAGGCCCCGGAGTTCGCCACCAGCCGCACGAGGCCGTCGGACTCCAGGATGCGCAGGGCGCCGCGTACCGGGATGCGGCTGGCGCCGTACCTGGCCGCGATCTCCTCCTGCCGGATCCGGCTGCCGGCGGGCAGCTCGCCCGACAGGATCGATGCCCGCAGACCGTCGGCGATGCGCTGGCTGGCGTTGCCGTGACGGCCCTTGTCGTCGTTGCCCGCGGTGTCCGGATCCAATGATGAGGAGGTCGTCGCGGCGGTGGTGGGATGTTCGTCGGTCATGGTCCCCAGCATGCCTACAGTGCCGGGCGAGTGGGATTCCACAGGACCACCGTCGCGTCCGCTTCGTACGCCTTCCCGTGCGGGAAGCTGACGAGCTCGAACTGCATCCCCCACGGTGACAGGAAGTAGATCCATCGCTGTCCCGCGCTGGCGTTGGCACTGGCGACAGGCTCGCCGAGCACCTGGACGCCGCGGCTGCGCAGGTAGTCGACGGCGGCATCGAGGTCGTCCACGTAGAACGCGATGTGGTGTCCCCCGATGTCGCTGTTGCGCGGTTGTGGCCGCCGGCCGTCGGCCGGCTCCCACTCGAAGACCTCGAAGTTGGAGCCGAACCCGCAGCGGTAGAGCCGCAGCCTGCGCATCACCGAGCGCGGGTGGACGTTCAGCTGATCCCGCATCCAGTCGTCGTGCTCGTGTACGAACGGGCCGAGCTCGTAGACGCGTCGGCATCCGAGCACGTCGACCAGGAAGGTGTCGGCCTCCTCCAGGTCCGGCACGGTGAAACCGATGTGCTCCGTGCCGCGCAATCCGGGTAGTGGCATGCCTCGTTCCTCTGTCGCTCGACGAAGCCGCCGTCCACAGGAGCGGCGGACACAATTGGATACAATGAGTCCACCGCTGGGGGATGTCAAGGGAGAGAATCGCATGAGAGCGGTTGTGATTGGATCCTATCGGGCGTACATTCGGCGACGGCGCGGCACATGACGCGCCTGACGGTGATCGACGGCGGCGAGGAAACCGATGCCACGAAACAGACACCTGGCTGCGATCCGCCCGTGGATCCAGCTCAGCACCACCAAGTCCGACTGGCAGGACGCCGACCCTGCCCTGCTGAGCGGCATGCTCGGGCAACTGCACCTGATCCGGGCGTTCGAGGAGACCGTGCTCGAACTCGCCACGGACGGCCTCGTACACGGTCCGGCGCACTCCAGCATCGGGCAGGAGGGCGGAGCCGTCGGTTCGGTGATCGGGCTGCGGACCACCGATGCGATCAACGGCTCCCACCGGGGCCATCACCAGTTCCTCGCCAAGGCCATCACCCACCTGACGGGCGGCAAGGCCGACCTGCACGAACTGGTGAGCGACGACGTGCGGACCGTGCTCCGCCGTACATTGGCGGAGATCCTCGGACTCGCCCCGGGTTTCAGCGGCGGTCGGGGCGGATCGATCCACCTGCAGTGGCTCGAAGCGGGCGCCCTCGGCAGCAACGCGATCGTCGGAGGAGGAGTGCCGCTGGCCGCCGGGAACGCCTGGGCCCAGCGGCGGGCCGGCACCGATGATGTCACCGTCAGCTACTTCGGTGACGGCGCCGTCAACATCGGCTCGGTTCTGGAGACGATGAACCTCGCCGCGGCCTGGGACCTTCCCCTGTGCTTCTTCATCGAGAACAACCTCTACGCGGTCGCGACCCGCGTCGCGGAGATCACCCGCGAGGACCGGCTGTCCGGGCGCGGGCTCGGCTTCGGCATTCCGTCGTGGAAGGTCGACGGCATGGACCCGCTCGCGGTGCACCTGGCGATGAGTCAGGCGGAAGAGGTGATGCGCGCCGGCGACGGGCCCACCGTCATCGAAGCCGACGTCTACCGCTACTTCCACCAGAACGGCGCCTACGCGGGCAGTGCATTCGGTTACCGGACAAAGGACGAAGAGGCCGAATGGCGCGAGCGTGATCCGATCACCAGGCTCGAGCGGGAGATGCGCCGCCTCGACCTGCTCGACGACGCGACGGCCCAGGGTGTCCGCGAGCAGGCCCTCGACGCCATGCGACAGGTCACCGGTGAACTGGTGGAGCCCGACCCGGACGCGCAGGGCAGACGCCGGATCCGCACGGAACTGTGGCCGGATCCCGCGACCGTCGACGACGGAATCCGCGGCGACGCGTCCGAACTCGCCGGCGTACGGACCTTGGACCCGGCCGAGCACGCCGGCCCGAACGAGACCGTCCGGTTCGTCGACGCCGCGTCGAACGTCATCGGACGGCGGATGGCCGACGACCCGCGCGTGGTCGTCCTCGGCGAGGACGTCCACCGGCTCGGCGGCGGGACCAACGGCCTGACGAAGAAAGCGCTGCAGGTCGCCTCCGACCGGGTTCTCGGCACGCCGATCAGCGAGAACGCGTTCGCCGGTCTGGGCGCCGGGATGGCGCTGGACGGCCGCTTCCGTCCCGTCATCGAATTCATGTACCCGGACTTCCTCTGGGTCGCCGCAGATCAGGTGTTCAACCAGATCGGCAAGGCACGGCACATGTTCGGCGGGAACAACACGGTCCCGCTCGTCCTGCGGACCAAGGTCGCGATGGGCACGGGGTACGGCTCACAGCACCTCATGGACCCGGCCGGCATATTCGTCACCAGCCCGGGCTGGCGGATCGTCGCCCCGTCGACCGCCTCGGACTACATCGGGCTGTTCAACACGGCGCTGCGGCTGGAGGACCCCGTCCTCGTGATCGAACACGTCGATCTCTACACGACACGCCAGGAGGTCCCCAGAGACGACCTGGACTACCACCTCCCGCTCGGCCGGGCCGCAGTGCGCCGTACCGGATCCGAACTCACCGTGATCAGCTACCTGGCCATGGTCCACAAGGCCGCGGAGGCCATCGACGAGGCAGGGGTCGACGCGGACCTCATCGACCTGCGCTGGCTGGACCGGGCGTCCATCGACTGGGACACCATCGGGGCCAGCATCCGCAAGACCAATGGCGTCCTCATCGTCGAGCAGGGCGCGCGCGGGACGTCCTACGGCGGGTGGCTCGCGGATGAGATCCAGCGACGCTTCTTCGACTGGCTCGACCTGCCGGTCGAACGCGTCACCGGTGCCGAGGCGAGCCCGAGCATCTCCCGCGTCCTCGAAGCCGCCGCGATCGCGCAGGTCGACGACATCGTCGCGGCCCTGAAGCGGTGCAAGACCTCGATCGGAGCGCTCTGATGTCGGCTGTCATCCGGATGCCCGAAGTGCTCACCGGCATGCGCGAGGCCACTCTGGTCTCCTGGCACGTGTCGCCCGGCGATGAGATCTCGCCCGGTCAGCCGATCGCCGAGATCGAGACGGAGAAGGCCGCCGTCGACTTCGAAGCCGATCAAGCCGGTGTCGTCGCCGGTCTCCTCGTCGGTCTCGGGGAGTCGATCGAGGTCGGAACACCGATTCTCGTGCTCGCCGGGCCCGGTCAGTCGGTCGAGGACGCGCTGGCCGAATCCGGGACCGGAGCCGCGATGCCCGCCGAGCCCGACGCACCCGCAGCGACGTCCCGGCCTTCTCCGCCCAACGGTTCGGGCGAGGACCGGCCGGCCGACCGCGAGGACACGGCAGCGGTCCCGGTGGCCTCCGCCACATCACCGGCAGCGGGTGCCACCCAGGACGGGCGGGACCGGCGGTTCGCCACGCCGCTCGTCCGGAGGCTCGCCCGCGAGCAGGGCATCGACCTGAACGCGGTGACCGGCACCGGTCCCGGCGGCCGAGTGGTCCGCCGTGACCTCGACCGTCACGTCCAGAACACCGCGAGCCGCGCCACACCCCGACCGCCCGTCCCCGTCGGCGACCGGGCGTCCGCGCCCACCATCACGCCCGCGAGTGCGGAATCCGACCCGCGGCGCGGAACGGACCGGCCGGCCGGAGCCGGTTTCACCGACATCCCGCACACCGGCATGCGCCGCGCGATCGCTCGCCGGCTCGGCGAGAGCAAGAGCACGGTCCCCCACTTCTACATGGAGGCGGACTGCCAGGTCGACACGTTGCTGGCCCTCCGCCGCACCATCGAGAAGGATCCATCGGTCACCGTCACACCGTCCGTCAACGACTTCGTGATCAAGGCGGTCGCCGCGGCGTTCCGTGAGGTGCCGGAGGCGAACGCGATCTGGATGCCGGACGCGGTCCGCAGGTTCGACTCGGTCTCCATCGCCGTGGCCGTCGCACTCGACCACGGCCTGGTCACACCGGTCGTCCGCGAGGCGGACCGGCGTTCTCTCACCGACATCAGCCGTACGGTCAAGGATCTCATCGCCCGCGCCCGTGAGGGGAGGCTCAAGCAGGCCGACCTGGAAGGCGGGTCCTTCACCGTTTCGAACCTCGGCATGTACGGGACCGAGCGGTTCACCGCGATCATCAACCCGCCTCATTCGGGGATCCTGGCCGTCGGCGCGGCGAGCAGACGGCCCGTCGTCGCCGACGACGGCACCGTACGGGCCGCGACATTGATGACGGTCACCCTCTCCGGGGACCACCGTGCGCTGGACGGGGCCCTCGCGGCACGCTGGCTGGAGGCGTTCAAACAGATCGTCGAGAATCCGTTGCGGATTCTTCTGTAAGGGCCAGGGCGCCAGGCGGTCCGATCGGCCCGGCGCCCGGCCTATCCGTGATCGCCCTGGACGATGAAGGAGACGGCGCGGACCACCTGATCCGTCTCGTTCCTGAACCTGTGCGGTGTCAGTGGGTCGAAGGCGGCGGAGTCACCGGCCCCCAGAGCGTAGGTCTCGAAGCCGATGTCGGCGTGCAGGGTGCCTTCGAGGATCAGAAGGTACTCACGTCCGGTGTGCCGGACGGCCATGTGGCCATCGCTCGAGTGGCCACCGGGCTGGTAGACGACTTCGAGGAAGTCGACGGCTCCGTCGGAGTCGGGCGTCAGCCGTTCCCAACGGACACCGCTGGACAGCTCGATGCGCCGACGGCTCTGGTGCCTCTGGATGATCCCGGCCCCGGTCGAGTCCGTGGCGCGTCCCCAGGGCGGAGCGGGACGGGGCGCGTCGCCGGCGTCCTGGTCACGGGCGGCAGAGTCCGGTGCGGCTTCCGCCGCGGCGGGCGCCTCACCGAAGCCGAAGAGATAGTCCAGGCTGACGCGTAGTTCGTTGGCCAGCGCGTACAGCATCTGGGCCGAAGGAGCGCTGCGTCCCCGCTCGATCTGCGAGATGAGGCTGGGAGAGCATCCCGTGCGCCGCGCGAGCTCCCGGACGGAGACCGAGCGCTCGGTGCGAACCCGGCGGAGCCGAATTCCCAGACCGAGCCCGGGGCCGGCCAGATCTTCGGCTTCGGCACCGAGCGGGTCCTCTGCCGTCACCGTCTCCGTCGACATCGTTTCCTCCTGTTGCACATCTCGGTGAAGCCGGGTGCACGCACCCCCAGACGATTCTGACACATGAGCCCTGCAATTGGATGAACGTCTGCTAGCACTGAACGAACGGGCACCTATTGACAGTGTCACTACACACGCTCTTGTATGTAGCTACACACAGGTGGCGGGGGTCACATGTCGGAAACAGGAGGTCGTAATGCCCAAGCGGCACACCCACGCGGCTCACCGGGCCGTCGTCGCCGGCGCGGTCCTGACGACGTTCTCACTCACCGCCTGCGCCGGTGGCAACACGGCGACGGCGACGAGCGGACCGATCAAGATCGGCGGATCGCTGGGCCTGACCGGTGCCCTGGCGGGCCCCTCGGGTGAGTACAAGGCCATCTACGATCTCTGGGCCGCCCAGGTCAACAAGGCCGGCGGTATCGCGGGCCGCAAGGTCCAGATGGTGATCAAGAACGACGACAGCACTCCCGGCACCGCGCAGACCCTGTACCAGTCCCTGCTGACGAAGGACCGGGTGGACATCCTCCTGGCTCCGTACTCCACGTACGTGGGAACCCCGATCGTCCCGCTCGTCCGTTCCGGCGGGAAGATCCTGTTCAACGGCGGGTTCACCAGTCGGCAGTTGTCGGACTCCGCCAAGGGCTGGATGGTCGGCACCTATCCCTATCAGGAGAGCCAGTACACGCGAGGGGTCTTCGAGGCCGTCAAGGCGATGCCGGCGAACGAGCGACCGACCCGTGTCGGCATCCTGACGCTGAACAACCCGTTCACGCTGGCGGACCGCGACGGATACAAGGGTGCGGAAGGCGCGGTCCACTACGCCAGGGACGCCGGCCTGCCCGTCGTCTTCAACCAGGAGTACAGCACCGACACCACGGACTTCACCTCGGCGATCAACGCCGCGAAGGCGGCACGCGTCGACCTGTTCCTCATCCTCGGCCTTCCCGAGGACTCGGTCCGGATCATTCGAGCGGCGTCCGCCCAAGGCTTCCGCCCGGCTCTGACCTGTGCCTGCGGCTCGCAGGTGAGCACGCTGAAGACCTGGCCGCAGATGGGGGCCGCCGCCGAGGGCGTGCTCGGCACGACGACCGCCTGGCCCACCGAGCATTTCAAGGGCCTGGACCAACTCCTCGCGATCTCACGATCCAACGGTGAACAGGTCATCCCCTCCTACGCGGTGGTCGCCTACGCCGGCCTGCAGGTCATCCAGCAGGCGATCGAGGGCGCCGGCACCACCGACCAGGCGCGGCTGCGCGCGTACATCTACGCGCACACCTTCGACACCGCAGTGGGCAGGATCAAGTTCAACCCCGACGGTACCGTCCCCTACTCCGAGGTCGTCGTCCAGACGATCGGCGGCAAGACCGTCCCGGTGTGGCCCGCGAACGTGGCCGAGCACCCCGTGACGGTGACGAAGTGAGGCGGCGCGCGGAGAGCCGCGGCGCCCCCGTGCTCACGGTCGAGAACGTGTCCAAGCGCTTCGGAGGCGTCCAGGCGGTCCGTGACGTCAGCCTCGACCTCCACGGCGGCGAGGTCCTCGGCGTGATCGGCCCGAACGGATCCGGGAAGACCACCACCATCAACCTCCTCTCCGGAGCCCACCGGCCCGGCAAGGGATCCATCAGGCTGCTCGGGCGGGAGATCGCGCGCAGACCCGCTCACGCGGTGGCAGGTCTCGGCGTCGGGCGCACCTTCCAGAACCCGCGGGTGTTCTCGTCCCTGACGGTCCTGCAGAACATGTACGTGCCGGTCGCGCACCGGGCGAGCGCGACCGTCAGGAAGCAGATGGCCGAGCGGGCCATCGAATGGATCGATCTCGTCGGGCTCGGCGACCTCACCCATCGGGTGGCCAATGAGCTGTCCGGTGGCCAGCAGAAGCTGGTCGAGTTCGCGCGCGTCATGGTCCAGCAGCCGATCGTCGTGCTGATGGACGAACCCTTCGCCGGCGTGCATCCGCTGGTCAAGGACGTCCTGTACGCACAGATCCGGCGGTCCGCCGAGGACCTGGGCACCGCCTTCCTGGTGGTGAGCCATGAGGTGCCCGACCTGGTCGCGCTCTCGGACCGCTTCTTGTGCATGGCTCAGGGCGAGGTCCTCGTCGAGGGCGAGCCGGAGGACGTGTGCGCGCACCCGTCCGTCATCGAGGCGTACCTCGGCGCCCCGCTGAAGGGAGCGGCATGACGACGCGGCCCGGCACCTCCGCGATCGCGCTCGACGACGTGACCGCCGAGTACTTCCCCGATCAGCCGATTCTCCGCGGGCTCAGCCTCCACGCCCCGGCGGGGAAGATCAGCTTGATCATCGGCCCGAACGGATCCGGCAAGTCGACGGCGCTCCGGCTGCTCGCCGGTTTCCTGCATCCGCGTGAGGGCGATGTCTGGCTGATCAACGGATCCTCGCGGACGCCCATCGGCGCGGGACAGGCCCACCGGCGCAGCGCCCTGGGCATCGCCTTCGTTCCGCAGGGCCACTCCGTCTTCCCCACCATGTCCGTCTACGACAATCTCCTGGTCGGCGCGTGGCCGATCAGACGCGAGAAGAAGCGCGCCCGGCAGGCGATCCAGACGGTGCTCGCCCGTTATCCGGTCCTCGGAGACAAGCGCAGCGCGCCGGCCGGCAGTCTCTCCGGCGGCCAGCAGAGGATCCTCGAACTGGCCCGGGCCCTGGTGTCGGACCCCGACGTGGTCCTGGTCGACGAGCCCTCCGCCGGGGTGGCGCCCGCCGCGGCCGCGACGATGTACCGGGAGCTCGAAGCCCTGCGCGACGACGGCCGGACCGTCGTCCTGGTCGACCAGGACCTGCGGCCCGCACTCGCCATCGCGGACGTGGTCCACGTCCTGCAGTCGGGCAGATGCGTCTCGTCGGGCACGTCCGACGAACTCGGCTCCGACCTCGACACGCTCGTCAAGAGCTGGCTGTCGGTGGGCGGCGACGCCACCTCCACCCCTTCGGACGAAGGAGCCGCGTCATGACCACCGTGGTGCAGGCACTGACGGTCGGGGTCCTGCTCGGGATGATCTACACCCTCGTGGGGCTCGGAATGACGCTGTCACTGGGCATGCTGGGGATCCTGAACCTCACGCACGGCCTCGCGGTGGTGAGCGGATCCATCCTCGCCTTCGAGGTCGTCCAGACGTGGAGACTGCCCATCGCCGTGGCGCTCGTGCTGTCGATCCCCCTTGGTTTCGTCGTCGGAGTCGCCTTGCACGTCGGCCTGGTGCGACGGGCCCAGCGCACGTCGGCGGAGTCCGGCCTGCTCGTCCTCTTCGGCGCCATGCTGCTCCTGCAGGCCGTCGCCGTGCAGGTCTGGCGAAGTGACATCAGGACCCTGACGTTGAGCTTCAGTCAGCACATGTACTCCTTCGCGGGGGTGACCGTGCGGGCCGACTACGCGGTCGCCGCCGCGGCGGCCGCGGTCCTCCTCCTCGTCATCTGGGCGGTCATCAGGTTCACCATGTTCGGCAGGGCGGTCCAGGCGCTGTCGCAGAATCGCGACGCCGCGCGGATCCTCGGGGTGAACGCGGACCGGTACAGCACCGTCGTCTTCGGCGTCGGCACGGCCCTGGCCACCTGCTCGGGAGCCATCCTGGCCGGCATCTTCCCGTTCGCCGTGCAGACCCAGACCCAATGGCTGGCCTACGCCTTCATCGTGGTGCTGGTGGGAGGAACGGGCGGGGTCGTCAACGCCGCCGTCGGCGGCGTCACGCTCGGCATCGCCCAGGCCGTCCTCAACGAAGTGCTGCCGCTGGCCTGGGTTCCCGCCGTCGTCTACGGCCTCCTCGTCATCGCCATGGTCGCACGCGGCGGTGGCCTGTCCGCAGCGAAGGAACGATACCTGTGAGCAACCCGACCACCCGCGCGCCCGAACGAGCCGGGCAGCTGAAGACCCCCGCGACGGACCGGGGAGCGACCGTGATACTTCGCCGTGGCCGCAACGTCGCGCTACCGCTCGTGCTTCTCGCCGCGACGGGAACGTGGGGTGCCGTCACCGGAGACACCGCCAACCTCCGGATCGCCGGCACCGTCCTGATGTACGTCGCGCTCGCGGAAGGGTGGAACCTCCTCGGCGGATACGCCGGATACCTCAACTTCGGCACGGTCATCTTCGTCGGAGTCGGCGCGTACACCACGGCGATCCTCGTGACGGAGACCACGATGAACGCGCTCCTCACGATCCCACTCGCCGCGGTGGGCGCGGCGGTCGTGTCCGTCGCCATCGGCATCCCCGGATTCCGGCTGCGCGGCGACTACTTCGCCGTGGCCACGTTCGTGCTCACCCTGGCGGCGCGGGAGCTCACGAACGTGCTGAAGGTGACCGGCGGCTCCAACGGACTGTCCCTGCCGCCCGTCGCCGGCACCCTCCAAGCGTCGACGAGGCTGTTCTTCTTCCTCTTCCTGGCATTGGCCGCCGTGAGCGTCGCCCTCTGCTGGATCACTGAGAGAACACGGTGGTTCAGCGCCCTGGTGGCCATCCGGGAGGACGAGGACGCGGCCGAGGTTCTGGGCGTCCCGACGCTGACGCTGAAAGTGGTGGCGTTCGCGCTGGGTGCCGCCATCGCCGGGATCGCCGGCTCCCTCTACGCGGCCCAGTCGCTGTACATCGAGCCGACCGGGACCTTCGACTTCCGGATCTCGCTCGCGGTGGTCGTCGCCGTCGTCCTCGGAGGCAAAGGCACCTGGTACGGCCCCCTGGCCGGTGCGGCACTGACCCAGCTCCTCGCGACGCAGTTGTTCGTACGGCTGCAGGGCGTCTGGGACCAGGTGATCTTCGGGGCTCTCCTCATCGTCATGGCGTTGCTGGCTCCGCGCGGCATCACCCAACTGGCCTCCCGGGCCCGCGGCCGCCGATTCCAGGTCTGATCACATCAACGAGAGAAAGAGGACACCGATGAACACCAGCACGGCAGAGCCCGGTCGGGCACGGGCCCGCCGCGTCGGCTTCATCGGGCTGGGGCACATGGGGACGCCCATGGCCACACGCCTGATCGAAGCCGGCTTCGACGTCACGGTATGGGCCCGGACGAAGAGCAAGGTCGATGAGCTCGTCGAGCGCGGCGCCACGCGCGGCGACGGGCCGGAGGACGCCATCGCCACGGGGCTGCTGTTCTCGATGCTGAGCAACGACGACGCGGTGCGCCAGGTCTGCACGGCCGAGCGCATGCGTACCGCGCCCGAGGGCTTCATCCATGTCAACCACGCGACGATCAGCCCCGGCGCCGTGACCGAGTTGGCCTCGATGGCGGCTGAGAACGGCCACCGGTACGTCAGCGCCCCCGTGGTCGGCCGCCCTGACGTCGTCGTCGCCGGCGGGCTGACCATCCTGACGTCCGGGGACGCGCAAGCCCGGGCCATGGTGGCTCCGATGCTCGAGGCGATCGGCCGGCGAGTCTGGGACCTCGGGCCGGACGTGACGTCGGCCGTCGTCGCCAAGATCTCCATCAACTACCTGATCGTCCATGCCCTGCAGGCCCTGGCGGAGTCGGTCACCCTGGCCGAACGACAAGGTCTGGACGCAGGGCGGCTCATCGAGGTGATCAACGACTCCATTTTCCCGGGGCCGGTCTACGGCGGATACGGCCGGGCGATCGTCACCCAGACCTACGAGCCCCCCGGATTCACCACCAGGCTCGGCCTCAAAGATCTCATGCTGGCACTTCAGACCGCCGAAGACCTGGGCGCCGACCTCCCCACCGGACCGATTCTGCGTGAGGTCTTCGAGACGGCCGTCGAGCAGGTCGGAGCAGACCTGGAATGGGCGTGCGAGCCCCCCGTGACACCCCCACCCCCCCCCCACCCCCCCCCCCCCCCACCGCCGACAGCGCCCAGCCCCAGCGGTGATCGTCTAAATCGAGGAGTCGGAACAGCCATGTCGTTGCAAGAGTTCCTCCCCACCCCGAAATTCGACGAGTACAAGGAGCAGTTCAAGGATTTCTTCACCCTGGACCGTCGTGACGACGGGGTGCTCCTCGCCCGCGCCCACACCTGCGGCGGCTCACTCCAGTTGAGCGTGCAGAATCACAGAGCCCTCGGCCAATTCCTCAAGACCGTCGGCGCGGACCCCGACAACGAACTCCTCATCCTCACCGGAACCGGCCCCGACTGGATGATGGGCGCGGATCCCACCGGCTTTGAGCTGGAAGAGGAGAACCTCGAGCACTGGGCGTACGAGTACGCCTACAAGGATGGCCGTATCAACGTCAGCAGTCTGGTCAATGACCTGGAGATCCCAACGATCGGGCTGGTCAACGGCGACGGATATCACTCCGAGGTTCTGCTGATGTGCGACCTGACGTTGATGGCGGACGACGCGCACATCTATGACCTGCACTACGGCATCAGCTCGGTGCCCGGCGACGGTATCCACAGTTGCTTCGAGGAACTGCTCGGGGTCAAGCGCGCGGCGTATGCGCTGCTGACCGGTGAGTCGATCGACGCCTCCACCGCCCTGGACTACGGCATGGTCAACGAGATCCTGCCGGCCGACGAGCTCGTCGAGCGTGCCTACACGATCGCGGACCACATCATGCGGCAGCCGCGGACGGTCCGTCGCCTGACCACCCAGATCATCCGGCGCCCCTGGAAGAAGCGCATCGTCGACGACCTGGACGGCGGCTTCGGGATCCAGATGTTCGGCCACCTCGCGAAGGGCACGTCGGTGCACGGCGACGATCACATCTCCTCGCGCGGCGGCTACGTCCGCGAAGGCCGCCGGACGCCCTTCGACTGAACGGCGGCGGCCCGCCGGACCCGCTCCGCTCTTCGTCGGCCCTCGCGTTGGACGGCCGACGAAGGCGGCGGGATCAGCGGGCGGGGAGGCCGAGGTGGCGGGCGATGAGCATGCGCTGGACCTCGGAGGTGCCCTCGCCGACCTCGAGGATCTTGGCGTCGCGGTAGAACCGGCCGACCGGGTACTCGTTCATGAAGCCGTACCCGCCGAAGATCTGCGTGGCGTCGCGGGCGTTGTCCATGGCGGCGTTGGAGGCGACCAGCTTGGCGATCGCCGCCTCCTTCTTGAACGGCTCCCCGGCGAGCATCCGCGCCGCCGCCGCGTAGTAGGCGAGCCGGGCCGTGTGCGCCCGCGTCTCCATGTCCGCGACCTTGAACTGGATCGCCTGGTACTCCCCGATCGCCCGGCCGAACGCCTCGCGCTCGCGCACGTACCGCAGGCACTCGTCCACGCACCCCTGGGCGAGCCCGACCGAGAGCGCGGCGATGGCGATGCGGCCCTCGTCGAGGATCCGCAGGAACTGGGCGTAGCCCCGGCCGCGCTCGCCGACGAGGTTCTCCTCCGGGACGCGGACGTCGTCGAAGGACAGCTCCCGGGTGTCGGAGGCGGACCAGCCGACCTTGGAGTACTTCTTCCCGGCGGTGAACCCCGGCGTGCCCGACGGCACGAGGATCGTGGAGATCTCGCCGTCGCCGGTCAGCGCGGCGACGGTGACGGCCGCGGTGACGTCGGTGCCCGCGTTGGTGATGAACGCCTTGGACCCGTTGATCACCCAGTGCCCGTCCTCGAGCCGCGCGGTGGTGCGCATGCCGCCGGGCACGTCGGTGCCGCCGCCGGGCTCGGTCAGCCCGAACGCCGCGAGCCGCTCGCCCGAGCACAGGCGCGGCAGCCACTCGCGCCTCTGCTCCTCGGTCCCGAACCGGAAGATCGGCATCGCACCGAGGGATACGCCGGCCTCCAGCGTGATCGCGACCGAGGAGTCGACGCGGGCGAGCTCCTCCAGGGCGATGCACAGGGCGAAGTAGTCGCCGCCCATCCCGCCGTACTCCTCGGGGAAGGGCAGCCCGAACAGGCCCATCTTCCCCATCCGGGCGATGATCTCGTACGGGAAGGCCTCCCGCTCGTAGTAGTCGCCGATGACCGGCGCCACCTCGTCCCGGGCGAACGTCTCGACGGTACGGCGCAGGGCCTCGTACTCCTCGTCGAGGGTGAATCCGATCATCAGTCGCTCCCTTGTTCTCGGGACAGGGCCTGGACGACGCGGGACGGGCTGGGGCGTCCGAGGCGTTCGGCCATCCAGTGGCTGGTCTCGGCGAGGCGGCGTACGTCGACGCCGGTCTCGATGCCCAGGCCGTCGAGCATCCACACGAGGTCCTCGGTGGCCAGGTTCCCCGTCGCGCTCTTGGCGTACGGGCAGCCGCCCAGGCCGCCCGCCGAGGCGTCCACGGTGGTGACGCCGCAGCGGAGCGCGGCCAGGGTGTTGGCGAGCGCCTGCCCATAGGTGTCGTGGAAGTGCACGGCGAGCCGGCCGGTGTCGACGCCGGACTCGGCCAGCGCGCCGATGAGGGCGGTGACGTGCCCCGGCGTCCCGACGCCGATCGTGTCGCCCAGGGACAGCTCCGTGCAGCCGAGGTCGAGCAGGCGCGTGGCGACCGCGACGACCTGCGCGATCGGCACGTCGCCCTCCCACGGGTCGCCGAAGCACATCGAGACGTACGCGCGCACGTCCAGGCCGTGCGCCCGCGCCCGTTCGACGACGGGCGCGAACATCTCCACCGACTCGTCGATCGTCCGGTTGAGGTTGCGCCGGGCGAACGTCTCGGTCGCGCTGCCGAAGATCGCGATCTCGGTGACGCCGGCGTCGAGGGCGCGGTCGAGGCCGCGCTCGTTGGGCACCAGCACCGGGTGGCGGACGCCCTCCGCGCGCTCCAGCCCGCCGAGCAGCTCGGCGGCGTCGGCGAGCTGCGGCACCCACTTCGGGTGGACGAAGCTCGTCGCCTCGATCACCCGCAGCCCGGCCCCGGCGAGGCGGGTGATGAACTCCCGCTTCACCTCGACCGGCACGATCGCCGACTCGTTCTGCAGGCCGTCGCGGGCCCCGACCTCGTAGACCGTGACCCGGGAGGGCAGCCCGTCGAGTGGCACGCGCATCATCGTTCTCCCTTCGGCGTGACGACGGCGAGGACCTCGTCCAGGGCGACCTGCGCGCCCGGCTGGACGGTCAGCCCGCCGACCACGCCGTCGACCGGCGCGGTCACCGTGTGCTCCATCTTCATCGCCTCGACGATCACGAGCGGCTGGCCGGCGACGACCTCGTCCCCGTCGGCCGCCTTGACGGCCGCGACCGTGCCGGGCATCGGGCTGCGCACGGCGCCGGCTCCGGCGGTGGTCTCGGTGGCCCGCGCGGCGAGCGGCTCGGTCTCCTTCAGCGACCAGACGCGCCCGTCCCGGCCGAGCCAGCACACGTCCCCGTCGCGGGCGCAGGTGAAGCGGGTACGGTCCCCGGCGTACTCGACGAGCAGGACCACGCCGTCGCGGCGGGCCGTGGCCCGTACGGGATCGCCGCCGTCGACCGACACCTCCGCGTCGGCGGCGCGGCCGCGGACGCGCACCTCGTGCCCGGCGATGCGCCAGGTCGTCCAGGCGGGCGCGCCGAGACGCCAGCCGTCCGGGACGTCCCAGGGGCCGGGGTCCGGGGTCTCCAGCGCGAGCATGCGCTCCAGCGCGGCGGCGGCGAGGACGTCCCCGGGGATCTCGCCGTCCGCGGGGTCGGCGGGGCGGCGCTCGACCAGGCCGGTGTCGAGCCGGCCGGCGGCCACGTCCGGGTCGGCCAGGAGCGACCGCAGGAACGCGATGTTCGTCCCGACCCCGAGCAGCGTGTACGAGGCCAGCGCCTGATCCAGTCGGCGCAGCGCGCTCGCGCGGTCCGGCCCCCGGGCGATCACCTTGGCCAGCATCGGGTCGTACGAGCCGCCGACGACGGCGCCCTCGTGCAGCCCGGAGTCGACCCGGAGGTCGAGGCCGTACGGCTCGTGCAGCAGCAGCACCCGGCCGCCGGTGGGCAGGAAGCCCCGGGCGGGGTCCTCGGCGTACACCCGCGCCTCGACCGCGTGCCCGTCGAACGCCACGGCGTCCTGGCCGAACGGCAGCGGCTCCCCCGCCGCGACCCGCAGCTGCAGCTCGACCAGGTCCAGGCCCGGCCGGCCATCGATCACGACCGCGCCCTCGGTCACCGGGTGCTCGACCTGCAGCCGGGTGTTCATCTCCATGAAGAAGTACTCGTCCGGGCGGTCGGCGGAGACGATGTACTCGGCCGTGCCCGCGCCGACGTAACCGACGGAGCGCGCGGCGGCGACGGCGCTCGCGCCCATCGCGGCCCGGATCCGCTCGCCGTCCGGGCCGGTGCCGAGCAGCGGCGACGGCGCCTCTTCGACGATCTTCTGGTGGCGGCGCTGCAGGCTGCACTCGCGCTCGCCGAGGTGGACGGCGTTCCCGTGCGCGTCGGCGAACACCTGGATCTCGATGTGCCGGGGCTGGTCGATGTAGCGCTCGACGAGGAGCGTGTCGTCGCCGAACGCGCCGCGAGCCTCCCGCCGGGCCGCCGCGATCGCGTCCCGCAGCTCCGCCGGGTCCTCGACCCGGCGCATGCCCTTGCCTCCGCCGCCCGCCGACGGCTTCAGAAGCACCGCCGCGCCGGCGTTCAACCCGACCTCCATCGCGGCGTCGGCCAGCTCCTCGTCGCTCAGCCCCGCCTCGTCACGACCTGGCACGACGGGGACTCCGGCGGCGGCGACCGTGCGCTTGGCCCGGATCTTGTCGCCCATCGCGGTGATCGCGTCCGGCGGCGGGCCGACGAAGACGATGCCGGCGTCGGCGCAGGCGCGGGCGAGCTCGGGGTTCTCGGCCAGGAAGCCGTACCCGGGATGGACGGCCTCGGCGCCCGCCCGCACGGCGGCGCCGACGACGTCCCCGACGTCGAGGTAGCCGCCCACCCGGAGGGCGGAGTCGGCCTCCCGTACGTGGCGGGCGTCCGCGTCGGCGTCGGTGTAGGTCACGACGGAGCGGATGCCGAGCCGGCGCAGCGTCCGGATGATCCGGCAGGCGATCTCACCACGGTTGGCGATCAGGACGGAATCGAACATGGTCACATCCGGAAGATGCCGTAGCCGACGGGTTCGAGCGGGGCGTTCGCGCAGGCGGCGAGGGCCAGGCCGAGCACCCGGCGGGTGTCGAGGGGGTCGATCACGCCGTCGTCCCAGAGGCGCGCCGTCGAGTAGTACGGGCTGCCCTGCCGCTCGTACTGTTCCCGGATCGGCTTCTTGAACTCCTCTTCCTCCGCGGCGGGCCACTCGTCGCCGAGCTGGTCGCGGCGTACTGTGGCCAGCACCGACGCGGCCTGCTCGCCGCCCATGACCGAGATCCGGGCGTTCGGCCACATCCACAGGAAGCGCGGCGAATAGGCGCGGCCGCACATCGCGTAGTTGCCCGCGCCGAACGACCCGCCGATGATCACCGTCAGCTTCGGCACCCGCGCGCACGCGACGGCGGTGACCATCTTGGCCCCGTGCTTGGCGATGCCCCCGGCCTCGTACTCCCGGCCGACCATGAACCCGGTGATGTTCTGCAGGAACACCAGCGGGATCGAACGCCGGTCGCACAGCTCGACGAAGTGCGCGCCCTTGAGCGCCGACTCGCCGAACAGGATGCCGTTGTTGGCCACGATCCCGACGGGCTGCCCGTGGATGTGCGCGAACCCGGTGACGAGCGTCGGCCCGTACCGCTCCTTGAACTCGTGGAACCGGCTGCCGTCCACGATCCGCGCGATGACCTCGCGCACGTCGTACGGCGTGCGGGAGTCGGGCGGGACGATGCCGCGCAGCTCTCCGGGGTCGAGGGCGGGCTCCTCGGCCGGGACCGTCGGCCACGGCGCGGGGCCCGGCGGCTCCAGCGTCGAGACGATCGACCGGACGATGCGCAGCGCGTGCGCGTCGTCGTCGGCGAGGTGGTCGACGACGCCCGAGACGCGCGCGTGCACGTCTCCGCCGCCCAGCTCCTCGGCGCTGACGACCTCGCCGGTCGCGGCCTTCACCAGCGGCGGGCCGCCGAGGAAGATGGTGCCCTGCTCGCGGACGATGACGGTCTCGTCGCTCATCGCCGGGACGTACGCGCCGCCGGCCGTGCAGGATCCGAGCACGGCGGCGATCTGCGGGATGCCCTTCTGGGACATCGTCGCCTGGTTGTAGAAGATGCGGCCGAAGTGCTCCCGGTCGGGGAACACCTCGTCCTGCTTCGGCAGGAACGCTCCCCCGGAGTCGACGAGGTAGACGCACGGCAGGCGGTTCTGCAGCGCGACCTCCTGGGCGCGCAGATGCTTCTTCACCGTCATCGGGTAGTACGTGCCGCCCTTGACGGTCGCGTCGTTGGCGGCGATGACGCACTCGCGCCCGGCCACCCTCCCGACGCCGGCGATGATACCCGCCGCCGGGGCCTCGTCGTCGTACATGCCGGTGGCCGCCAGCGGGGCCAGCTCCAGGAAGGGCGAGCCCGGGTCGAGGAGCGCGTCCACCCGGTCCCGGGGGAGCAGCTTCCCCCGCGCGACGTGCCGCTTGCGGGCGCGCTCGGAGCCGCCCTGGGCCGCGCGGGCCAGGCGCTCGCGCAACTCGGTGGCGAGCGCCTGGTTCTCCTCGGCGTTGCGCTGGAATGCCGCACCGCGCACGTCCACGCGGCTCACCAGCCGCGGAGCCTCCGCCACAGTCCCCTCCCGTTAACGATCGTTAACAAGTACGATGTTAATCAACATTAACAGCGACCGTCTAGACTCGTGGCATGGCAGAGGTCAGCGCTCCCCCGACCCGCCGGCTGGAGATCCTGTCCGCGGCGGCGGAGCTGTTCGCCCGGCGCGGCTACCACGGCGTGTCGATCGGTGACCTCGGCCGCGCGGTCGGCCTCACCGGCCCGGCGCTGTACCGCCACTTCCGGGGCAAGGAGGCCCTGCTCGCCGAGATGCTCCTCGACATCAGCGAGCGCCTGCTGAGCGAGGGCCGCCGCCGCGTCGCCGCCGCCGGCACCCCGGACGTGGCCCTGGACGCCCTGCTCCGCTGGCACATCGACTTCGCCCTGGACAACCCCGCCCTGATCACCGTCCACGTCCGCGAACTGGGCAACGTGCCGCAGCCGGAGCGCCGCGAGATCCGCCGCCTGCAGCGCGCCTACGCCGAGGAATGGGTGCGGGTGCTCCGCCTCGTGCACCCCGGCGCCGCCGAGGACCGCGCCCGCGCCGCGACGCATGCGGCGTTCGGCCTCCTCAACTCCACCCCGCACAGCACCGGCGAACTCGACCGCGCCACGATGGCCCGCCTCCTGCACGCCATGGCCTCCGACGCCCTCACCGGCGCCTTCCGCTCCTGATTAGGGACTTCCGTTTAGGTGAATTCTTGGCCGCCTGAATTAGGCCAGGGAACCCGTCACCCGGTGGGCACGTCCTATAAAGGGAATGCCACGGAGGTGACCGGATGACCGACGGTTACAAAGTGAACTTCGACGCTCTCGCCGAGGCGGCCACAGGCGTCAATGGAACGATCCTCGCGCTGCAGAACAACAAGGTCAGCGACATCGACGGGAAGAAGGCCGACTACGGCGACGGCGACCTCGGCGGGATGATCGCCGACTTCTGCGACCGCTGGGAGATCGGTGTCGAGCACCTGATCAAGGACTCGAAGGAGGTCGCGAACCGCCTGGCGCTGTCCGCGCTGGCGTACGCCAAGGCCGAGAAGACGAGCGTCGCCCGCCTGCACGGCCTCTTGCAGAGCCGCACCGGCGCGGATCCGGCGGCCGGCCAATGGTGAAGCAACTCGGCGACACCGACGATCCCAAGGAGCTCGTCCCGGGAAACGCCGAGGCGATCGTCACGGTCGCGGGCAAGATGTACGGCTACGCCGAGCTGCTCAACGAGGCCGGGAACGGCCTGGCCAGCATCGACACCGCCGACGGCTGGACGGGACCCGCGGGCGACGCGTTCCGCAAGCGGTTCCACGGTCACCCGCAGAAGTGGTCAGAGGCCGGCGAGTGCTTCACCGGCGCGGCGAAGGCTCTCGACGACTACGTCCCGACGCTGGTCTGGGCCCAGGGCCAGGCGGGCGTGGCGATCCAGCAGTGGAACCAGGGGGACCACGACACGGCCAAGGCCACTCTGGAGAACGCCCGCGGCCAGCTCCACAAGGCGGCGGGCACCGCGACCGCGGCCGTCAAGAAGTTACGCGACAAGGCGCCGCACAAACCCGGCTTCTGGTCCAAGGTCGGCAACTTCTTCGAGGGTCTCGGCAAGGACGCCGAGAAGCTCGGTGAGACCGCCCTCAACGATCTCGCGTCGTTCGGGAACGCGATGCTGCACCACCCCCTCGACGATCTCGGCCTGATCGGCGGAACGGCCCTCGCCGGGATCAGCGCGTTCGGCGACGGGGCCGGCCTGGTCCTCGACGTGACCGGAGTGGGCGCGATCGCCGGGGTGCCGATCAACGCCATCTCGACGGCCGGTGTCCTCGCCGGCGGCACCCTCATGATGGCCTCCGCCGGCGACCTGGCGAGCCACGCCTCCGGCGACGACAAGGTGCAGCCCTTCGACACCAGCAGCGGCGAGGGAACGGCGAGCGCCCCGGACCCGCAGTACACCGAGGGGACCCCGGAGTGGCAGAACCGGATCGACACCCTGTCCAAGGACCCGGCCAAGAACGGCGCTTCCAATCCCGCCTCCCAGCGAGAGGCGACGGTCGCGCTCAAGGCCGAGGGTTCCGGCGATCTCCCCGGTCCGGTGAGCCGGACTCCGCTCGGGCCGAACGGCGAGGACATGGGCGACATCACCGACGGCACCGGCCAGCGGTGGGACGTCAAGAGCTCACCCGACATCCGGCCCAGTTACCGCCCGAACCCCGGGCAGCCCATCTCCAGCCCGCAATCGGACCAGCAATTCACCGAAATGATCGATAAAGAGCTGAACAACGGCCAGAACGTGCTGCTCGATCCGGACGGAATGACGCCCGCGCGTCTCGCCCGTCTCCAGCAGATCGTCGCCAACAATCCGTCCTGGCAGGGAAGGGTAGTGTGGGGCCAGTGACCATGACGTACGGTCGTTCGCGCGGCGACGTGATCCGCTGGCCCGACGATTCCGCCGCGCGTCAGGTCCTCGAGACCTACCTCGCGGCACTGCCCGCCGATTCCCAGGACGTCCTGTCGGTGCTCGACGCCGAAGGGCTCGACTTCACCGGCGCGGACCTGTCCGGGCTCGATCTCACCCAGGCCGAGCTCAGCGAGGCGATGCTGGGCGGCGTACGCCTCGTCGGCACGAACCTGTCCGGTGCCTGGCTGGTCTCCGCGGACCTGCGGAGAGCCGACCTTTCCCACGCCGACCTGCGCAAGGCGCTGGCGCGCGGGTGCGACGCCCGGGGTGCCGTGTTCGTCGGAGCGGACCTGCAGCGCGCGGAGTTCGAAGGCGCCGACCTGCGCGGCGCCGACCTCCGCAAGGCCCGGTTCGGCAGGGCCCTGCTCTCCGACGCGGACCTACGCGGCGCCGACCTGCGCGAATGCTCGTTCGGCCTGGACGGAGAGTCGACCGGCCTGGCCAGGGCGAGATTCGGCCAGTGCGCCGTAGCGGGCGCCGCCGGAGGGGTCTCCGGCCCGATCGACGTCGGCACCGACGAACCGCACCTCATCGACGGCGAAGACCTGACCCACTGGTTCGCCGCCCACGGCGCCCCCGACGTCCAGGTCCACTCCTAATGCCCCAGCCGCACTTGGTGATCTCGGTCTGATCGGAGGCCGGACGTAAGGCGGCCACCGCTGTGAGTAGATGGCCGCCACCACGGTGGTCTGCGGTGGATTCAGGTTCGGCCCGTCCCCTCACGGGCGAAGTGCGGTTCCGCCGCTTCCAGCCGCGGTACCGGGATGCCCAACCGTCGTGCCTCCGCCAGGGCGTCCCGGCAGATCTCACGCGGCTCCTCGGCCGCGGGGTCGGAGTGCGCGGCGAAATTCACACGCACCGGCGCGACATGCGCAGTCAGCCAGGCGAGCGCGGGTGCCGTCAGCCAGGTGGGCGCACGGAACGGCAGCACGCCGCCCCGGTGACGTCGCAGGTCAAGGCCGCGCGCCTCGAGGAGCGGCAGCAGCTCGCGGCCGGCCAGCAGTCCCTCGCGCAGGTCGCCCGTTGCCCCGGCCAGCTTGGAGAGGGAGCCCAGCCGCAGGCCCTGCGAGTGCAGACCGGCATCCGACACGAAATGGACCCACAGCCAGCCGCGGAAGTCGGACTGCTCCTTGGGTCGGAGCCCGGCCTCGCGGAACGCCTGGCGCACGGCCTGCTCCCGGTCGGTCGGGGGCTGGCCGAGGGTGCCGAAGATGACCGACGGCAGCAGCATCCCCCGGAGCACGCCGTCCGCGCCGAAACCGCCACCGGCCTGAGGAAAGCCCCAGGCGATCTGATCGACAGGGAGTGCGCCGATCGCGGCGAGCGGCTCGGTCCAGATGTTGCCGAAGACCAGCACTGTGGCCTGGCCGACACGCGGGGTCAGGAAGGCCGCCGCCTCCGCGAGCCGGTGGTGCGGCACGCTGAGCACGATCAGGTCGAAGTCGTGGTCCGGCTCCAGCGCCTCGCGGTAGCGCACCGGCCACTTCTCGACGACGCGTTGCCCCCACACCCGGCGCCGCATATCGATCAGATCGAGGTCCACCACGTCCCCGTACGTCGCCGCGCGGCCTGGCCGGACATAGAACTCGACGTCATGTCCCGCCTGTTGCAGGGCCCAGCCGTAGACGGTGGCGATCACGCCTCGGCCGAACATCAGGATCTTCAAGCTGCACCTCGTGGGGTACGATCGATCTGGAGATCATCTCCACTTTTCAAAATATGGAGGTCGTCTCCACTTGTCAACGCGAGGTAGCGCATGACTTCCGACAAGCCGCTGCGGGCCGACGCCCAGCGCAAGCGCGAGGCCCTGCTCGCAACAGCCCGGGAGGTATTCGACGCCGGCGACTTCTTCGACCTGCGCTTCGATGACTTCGCCCGCCTGGCCGGCGTGGGCACCGGCACGCTGTACCGCCACTTCCCCACCCGGGAGGCGCTGGCCGAGGCGGTCTACCACGGGGAGATCGCCGCACTGTGCGACCGCGCCCGCCGGCTACAGGCCACGCTGCCCGCGGAGGAGGCTTTGGCGACCTTCCTACGCGGCATGGTCGACCACATTGACGCCCACCAGGGCCTCGCCCGGACGCTGGCCACGCTCATGGCCGACCGCTCGGGCGCCCTCGCCGAGGGCAGCCGGGCACTGGAGCAGGCTGTCACCGACCTGGTGGCCGCCGCCGTGCGGGATGGCGCCGTTCGCGACGACGTGGGCGCCGGCGCCGTCATGATGGCGCTGCACGGCATCGGCGCGGCTCATGACCGCCCCAATTGGCGGGCCGAGGCCGACGGTATCGTCACCCTCCTGCTGGACGGGCTACGCAGCCCGCACTCAGCCCAGGCGGCCACAGTGTCGTCGCCCGCTAGGACAAGGTGCGACACGAGGTCACATGCCGCGGGTGAAGGATCCGGTTAGTAATTCAGCCGCATTCAGCGATCGATAAGGCCTTGCCTGCGTTGGTCAACACACCCACATGATCACAGCGGTGGCCGCCTCACGTCCGGCCTCGGATCAGGCGAGACCACCAAGTGCGGCCGGCGTACCAACCGGCTCCCTCCTCGACAACAGCGACCTCGACGCACTGCTCAGCGTTAGAGCCACTGTGGGACGACTTTCTCCAGGTCACGCCCGCCATTCTTCGACCACCGCCTCTATTAATGCCAGCGAGTCCTTCGGCGACAAGGCCAGCTCGCGGATATCCTCCCAGACGCGACAGATCTCCGCGACCCGCTCCGGCTTCTCGATGATCTGGCCCCTGAGAGCAGTGTCCAAGTTCGCGATTTCGCACCTATCCAGCTTCGCGATCATGAATGGGCCGCCCGCGTAGTACTCGGTGCCCGCAGGCACTATTTTCACGATGATGTTCGGCCACTGTGCCAGCTCACGAACACGGGTCAATTGATCGAACATCACCTTGCTGTCGCCCACCGTGCGTCGAAGCGCATACTCATCGATGACGAAGACGCACATCGGCGGATTCTCGTCGCTGAGTATTGCCTGTCGATCGATTCGCCGACGTACGAGCTCCTCGACTTCGATCGACAGGTGCCGGTTGAACCGAATGACCGCGCGCGCGTAGTCCGGAGTCTGGAGCAGCCCGGGAATGACCGCGAGGTCATAGCTGTGGATCATGTTCGCGTGGGCTTCGGCGGACAGCCACCGGTCGGTCCACACCGTAGGGATCTCGGGCGTCACCCACTTCTCGAAGTAGCGGGCGAGGTAGCCGTTCGTGTGTAGCGCCTCGTCGCAGCGCTTGACGTCGTCGAGATGGGGCGTGCGACGGCCGTTGATCCACTGGCTGACGGTCGAGGGGGCGACGTGGAGCGCCTCGGCGAATTGTTTGCCGGTGAGGCCGGCCGCCTCGCAGGCGTAGGCCAGCTCCTTACCCCACGCGTCGAGCGCCGTCTCTCGTTTCGGTGCCATTGGGGGTTCACATCCTCGTGTGAATGGCTATCGGGACTTCACGCACAAGCGACGGTGGGTTCGCACTTCCCAGCATATCCCTTCACGGCCACGCTGGGTAGCGCGACCAACACGCTAGGAGATCAGTCAATGCGGCCGTACACGAGTGAAGAGATGAGCGCATTCGCGAAGTGGCTCACGCAGGCCTGCCAGGAGGCCGGACTGACCGCGGAGCAGTACGGGACGAGGGTCCGAATCATTGCGCAATGCCACTTTCTCACCGAAGAAGTCGAATGCCGCCCCGACACCGACGGGAACCTCCGCTTCTGGTGGTCCTGGGGCAAACCGATCGCCGACCGGAACGACCACACACGCCTCCTCACCGCGGACGAGGTCGACGACCTCGTGGCCGCCATCCGGCACGTCGTCACCATTCCGGTCAGGCGGCGGCCGTGACCGAATCGCAGGAGGTCACGGATCCGGTCGCCCGGGCGGCGCTGGAGTCGGTGCGGGCCTTCAACGCCGCCATCGACCGGCTCGGACTACCTGCCATGACGGCGGCGTGCGAGCTCACGCAGCTCGATCGGCTTGTCCGAAGATATCCGGAAGCCGCCCGTAAAAGTCTGCAGCTGCTCGAGCAGGAGAAACGGTCGCGCACTCACGTCTCGGCTCCCTGATTAATTCCGGTCGGTGTTCGAGCGACGCCCGTACGAAACGTTCGGTTAACAAGGAGATCAGGGGCCGCGGTCTATGGCGTGCTTTCGGGTGCCGTGTGATCATGGCAGTCGCCATCCGGTGATCCCGCAATTCTTGCCCTGGACAACGGAGTACTCCATGAAAAGCCTTGCGCAGCATTCCGATTTGCTGATCGCGACTGTGATGGCCGACATCGCGATTGTCCTGGTGGTAGGAGCGATCCTCGGCCGCCTGGTCCGGCATCTGAGACAGCCACCGGTCATCGGCGAGATCATCGCCGGGATCGCGCTCGGGCCCAGCCTGCTCGGGCTCCTCCCGGGCGACCCCACCGCCCACATCTTCCCGACCGAGGCGCGGCCGTACCTCTCGGCGATCGCGCAGGTCGGGCTCCTGATCTTCATGTTCGGCATCGGCTGGGAGTTCGACAAACGGCTGCTGAAGGGGCGTCGCAGCGCGGCCGGGGCGGTATCGATCAGCTCGATCGCGCTCGCCTTCGGTCTCGGCGTCGCCCTGGCGACACTGCTGTACTCCCACCACCAGACCGTGAAGGGCCACCACACGTCGTTCACGGCGTTCGCGCTGTTCATGGGTGCGGCAATGTCCATCACCGCGTTCCCCGTGCTCGCCCGGATGCTGACCGAGCACCGCATGATGGGAACGCGCGTGGGTGCTCTCGCGTTGGCCAGCGCGGCCGTCGACGACGTGCTCGCCTGGTGCCTCCTCGCACTGACCGCCGCGATCGTCACCGCCAACGGCGCCGCCGGGCACATGGTGCAGATCGGCATCCTGTCGGCGGTCTATGTAGCGATCATGGCGCTGCTCATACGCCCGCTGCTGGCCTACCTGACGCGCACGTGGGTCACCGACCGGGTGCCACCGCTGTACGTCATCATGCTGGTGACCGGGATCTTCCTGTCGTCCTACGCCACGACGTGGATCGGCATTCACGCCATCTTCGGCGCATTCGCGTTCGGCGTCATCATGCCGCGCGAGCCGTTCGAGGTCCTCATCGAGGGCGTGAAGCGGCCGTTCGGCGGAATCAGCATGGTGCTGCTCCCGGTCTTCTTCATCGTGACGGGCCTGAACGTCGATGTCAGCGCCCTCTCCGGCCGCAGCGTCATCGAACTGGCCGCCATCGTCCTCGTCGCCTGCGTCGGCAAGATGGTGGGCGCGACGGTCCCCGGAAGGCTCACCGGAATGTCGTGGCGGGAGGCCGGCACCCTCGGCCTGCTGATGAACACGCGCGGCCTGACCGAGCTGATCATCCTCAACGTCGGCGTCAGCCTCGGGGTCCTCGACGGCCAGATGTTCACGATGATGGTCCTGATGGCGCTGGTCACGACGGCCCTGGCAGGCCCCCTGCTGCCGAACGCCCCCGCGTCCCCGGACGAACTCGCCCACCGCCGCTCCGCGCGATCGGCCGAGTCACAGGCGGCATAGGGCCGCCGGGGATCCTCTCGTGCGGGAGGCCGCCGAACGAACTCCCGCACGAGGGGCCGCGCTCACAGCCCGGCGCCGCCCGTGGCGTCGACGACCCGGCCGGTCACCCAGCGCGCGTCGTCGGAGGCCAGGAAGGCCACGACGTCGGCGATGTCCTCGGGCCGCCCGACCCGGCCCAGGGCGGCCACGGACGCGGCGTACGCCTCGGCCTCCGGGTCGCCGCGAAGCCAGGAGGCGTTGACGTCGGTGTCGACGATCCCCGGAGCCACCGAGTTCACCGTGATGCCACGGGGGCCGAGTTCCTTGGCGAGGTTGAGGGTGAAGGTGTCCAGCGCGCCCTTCGTGGCGCTGTAGGCGATGATCTCCGGCATGGCGAGGGTGGCCGCGCCGCTGGAAATGTTGATGATCCGGCCGCCGTCCCGCAGGCGGGTCAGCCCCTGCTGCACGATGAAGAACGGCGCGCGCACGTTCACGGCGAACAGTTCGTCGAACTCGTCCTCGGTCAGCGAGGCCAGCGGCGCGCTGCGTCCGATGCCGGCGTTGTTGACGATGATGTCCAGCCTCCCGTCGGGCGCGTGGTCGCCGCCCTCGGCGTCGAAGGCGGCCCACAGGTGGGCCGCGTCGCCGTGCCGTCCCAGCTGCGCCCGTAGCGCGAAGGCCCGGCCCCCGTCCTTCCGGATGCGCTCGACGGTCTCACGCGCCGCCGCCTCGTCGCGGGCGTAGGCGACGGCGACCGCCGCGCCGTCACGCGCGAGTCGTTCCGCGATGGCCCGCCCGATGCCCCGGCTCCCGCCGGTCACCAGCGCGACCTTGCCTTCCAGCGCCCCTGTTCCCATGACCACGTACGCCCCTATTTCTTGAGGGATCACTCAACAAAGGGGGACCCTAGCATGTTTGTTGAGTGATCCTTCTAAAATGACGGCGTGAGTGAAGCAGGCGCGAAGCGCGGACGGCCGCCGGCGTTCGACCGGACGAGGGCCCTCGCGGCCGCCACCCGGTTGTTCTGGGAGCACGGCTACGAGGCCACCTCCATCGGCGAGCTGACCAAGGCGATGGACATCCGGCCCGGGAGCCTGTACGTGGCGTTCGGCGACAAGAAGGGCCTGTTCAAAGAGGTGGTGCGGGCCTACGGGCGCTCTCCCGCCGGCGCGTTCGTGGGCGTCGCGCTGAAGGAGGAGCCCACGGCCCGGGAGGCGTTCCGCCGTATCCTGCGCGAGGCCGCGGCCGTCTACCCCGACCCCTCCCACCCGGCCGGCTGCCTGACCATCAGCGCCGCGACCAACGTCACCGTCCAGGACGCGGAGGTGGCGACCTTGCTGCGCGACCTGCGTAACACGAACCTGGCCGCATTCGAGACCCGCCTGCGGACCGCCCAGCGAAAAGGCGAACTGCCTGCCACGGCCGATCCGCGCGCCCTCGCCGCGTATTTCGCGGCGGTCATCCAGGGCATGTCACAACGCGCCCGTGATGGCGCCACGGCGGCCGAGCTCGCCGAGACCGCCGAACTGGCCCTGGCGGCCTGTCAGGCGGCGGGAGTCGGCTTGACGTAGGTCACCGCGACATTGAGGTAGGTCGCGAGACCGTAGTCGTGGCCCCGGACGGCGAGCAGGTTGCAGCAGTCCAGATAATTGGCCGGAACGACGACGTCGATGGCGCCGGCGTTGCAGTTGCCGCTCTTGGCGGCCTGGAGCAGATGGCCGTTGAAATAGACGCTCGCGTCGTTGTCCACGGTCCCCTGAATGCGGACCTCCTGGGCGTCCCGCGGGATGTGCACCCAGTGACGTGCGAGGATGTCCGTGTTGACGGCCCAGTTGGTCTTGACGTTCGCGGGATTGTTCCACTTGCACGTGCGGTTGACGGTCCCGAAGCCCTCCTGACCGGAGGGCCAGCCGCTGTCGTCGAAACTCCGGTCGGCGAAGAGCGGCTGGTCGGCCGCCGGTGGCACCTGCAGGTACCTCCAGTCGGTGCTGTTGTAGCCGAGCGCGGTGACCACGGTCTGCCGCTTCCCGGCCGGGGAGGCGGACGCGGGCGCCGCGGTGGTCAGAGCCATGGCGGCCAGCAGCGAGCCGGCCGCGAGGCCCACGGGCAGGAAGCGCAAGGACTTCGTCGACATGAGAGCCTTTCGTCGATTATGCGGAGATTTCGCGATCCGGTCGATGTCTTCGGGCGACGGGATGCGAGGGAAGCGAATCATCCCGGCGTCGGCGGTGAACGGATCCGCCATCGCAGTTGGCCGATCTTTGCGCGGAGGATGCTCCCCGCTAGTGCGGTGACCCCATACGTCCGCCTGGTCCGGTGACACCATGGCCGCCCCCTCCGGGCCCGCCCCAAGATCCGACGCGTCGAGCGGTAGCCTGCGCCTCCTCATCAACCTCTCAGGGAGACGGCGCGCACAGTGTTCAGGCGTTTGCGGCAGCTGATCGGCGGTGAGGCGCTCGACGCCGATCACCGAGTCGGCGGGGCGGGCGTTGGGGCCACTGGTCCGGCTACGAACCCTGCTCGATGACGAGGACTCGGAGGAGAGCGCGTGGCACGAATAGTCAGCGGAACAGGCGGAAGAACCCGCGCACCTGCTTGACCAGCGACTCCGGCTGCTCCAGCGCGGCGAAGTGGCCACCATGCGGCAGCTCCTCGAACCAGCGCAGGTCGGTGAACCGCAGCTCGGCCTCCCGCCTCGACGGGCGGGTTATGTCGCGCGGGTAGACCGACAGCCCGGATGGCGCGGTCACCTTGTCCCGGAAGTTGGCGAAGCTCTCCCAGTACAGGCGCGCCGACGACGTGGCCGACGCGGTGAACCAATAGACCGAGATCTCGTCGAGGATCGTCTGCCGCGACAACGCGTCCTCGGGATGGCCGTCGTTGTCCGTCCACGCCCAGAACTTCTCGGCGATCCAGGCGGCCTGCCCGGCCGGGGAGTCGGTGAGGCCGTAGCCGAGCGTCTGCGGCCGGGTCGCCTGGATCGCCGAGTACCCCCGGCCGGTGCGCTGCATCTCCTTCTCGGCCTCGAGATTCGCCAGCTCCGCGGGCGTCGGGTCGTCGAACGTGCCCGCCGCCACGGATCCCAGGTTCAGGTGCACGCCGGCGACCCGCTCGGGCGCCACCTCGCCCAGCGCGCCGGACACTGCCGAACCCCAGTCACCGCCCTGCGCGCCGTACCGTTCGTAACCCAGCGAGACCATCAACGTGTCCCAGGCGCGCGCGGTGCGAGTGATGCCCCACCCGGTCGTCGACGGCTTGTCACTCCAGCCGTACCCGGGCAACGACGGCGCGACCACGTGGAACGCGTCCGCCGGGTCCCCGCCGTGCGCGCGCGGGTCGGTCAGCGGGCCGAGGACCTCCAGGAACTCGAGAACCGAACCCGGCCACCCGTGCGTGAGCACGAGCGGGAACGCGTCCGGCTCCGGCGAGCGGACGTGCAGGAAGTGGATGCCCAGCCCGTCGATCGTGTCGCGGTACTGCGGGAACACGTTCAGCCGCTCGGCGAACCCGAAGTCGTAGTCCTCGGCCCAGCTGCGGCACAGCTCCTGCGCATACGCCAGCGGCAAACCCTGTGACCAGTCGTCCACCGGCTCGCGCTCGGGCCACCGTGTCCGTCGCAATCGTTCACGCAGGTCCGCGATCTCGGCTTCGGTGATGCTGACCTCGAATGGCTCGGCGGACATGGCAAGGCTCCCTACTGGTCAAGGCGTTATCGGATCAGATGCAGGTGGACCGTCATCGCGGGCTCCCACGCGTTGCGTCGGGTTCGGGGCGGCGGTCGGCGATAGGGCGCCGGGTCAGGCTGAGGACGAGTCCGGCCAGGGGGAGCGCCGCGAGCACGGCGAGGGCCACCGGCACCGGCACGATGCCGGACAGGCCCGCGACAGCGGCCGGACCGATCCCGCCACCCAGGGCGTTCATGAAGTTGAGCAGGCTCTGTGCGGTGTCGCGGTCGTCCGCGGCGACCAGGTCCGGCGCGAGGCTCACCAGTACGGCTTGGGCGCCGGCGAACCCGCACACGGTCAACGCCGTGCCGACGACAATCGGAATCGGCCCGGTGAAGATCGCGACCACGAGCACGCCGACGACGGTGAGTGCCGCAAGCCCGGCCGACACCTGCCAGCCGGTGAACCGGTCGGTCAAGGTGCCGACCAGCCGCCCGGCCAGCACCGAGCAGGCGGCGGCCGGGACCAAGAGCACGCCGGCTTCCAGGGGGCCACCGCCCGTGGCCTGCTCGATCAGGGACGGGGCGCGGAACAGCACCCCGTAGTAGCCGGCGAAGACGGTCCCGCCGATGAGCCCGGCCGCCAGGAAGCCGCGGGATGCGATCACCCGCCGAGGCACGAACCCGTCGGGCGTGCTTCGCACGCGCCACCACAGTCCCACAGCGGCGAGCGCCCCGGCGGCAGCCACGACGAGCGTGACCGGAGCGGACAGGCCGACCGAGTGTGCCTGCAGCAACGTGATCAAGGAGCCGGCGAGTACCGACAGCACGGCCGCGCCGACGATATCGAGTCGCCCGGTCGAGCCGTTTCGCTCGCAGCCGCTACCGCTCCGCGTCAGCGCGCGCCTACTCGGCAATGCGGCCAGCAGGAAGGGCAGCGCGAGGACCGGGATCGCGAGCACGGCACGCCACCCGAACCATGCGGTCACCGCCCCGCCCAACAGTGTCCCGCACCCCGACGCCGTCGCGCTGGCGGCCGCGATGATTCCCAGGGCGCGGATCCGTTGCCGCCGGGGAAGGGCGGTGGCCGCGGCAAAGACGGCGATCACGGTCGCGCCCGCCCCGGCGCCGCCGATCAGTCGGCCGACGATCACGACGGACAGTGTCGGCCCGGCTCCGGCGAGCACGGAGCCCGCGGCGAGCGCCACGACCCCGGCGACGAGGACCTGGAAGGGGCTCCAGCGGACCAGTAGCCGACCCGCGACCGGCATCGCGAGCGCGGAGGTCAGCGACCACGCGGCGAGAATCCATGCGGTGGCCCCGAACGGCACCGCGAGTGCGCGGCCGATGGCCGGCAGGGCCACCGACGGCGCACCCAGTGCCACGTACATCGGCAGCACCAGCATCCCCAAAGTCAGCCCCAGCCGACGCCCGTCCGGGGCGTCGGTTCGCTCCGGTGCCGGGGACCCTCCAGACGGGATCGTCTGCGGCGTCGTCCCCTGCCGGGTATGTTGTGACATGCGAAAGCTCATTTGCGTGTAACGTTACGAGGCGGCGAGGAGATACGTCAAATGCGGGATGCGTATTACAGCCCATTGGCGGTCCAGACGGCCGTCGACCTGGCCAACACCTTGAGGCCGATCAAGGGAGAGGACGCGCTCGAGACCGTGGAGCAGCTCCGGGACTTCCTTGACGACCATCCCGCGGCTGAGCCTCCGAGTTCGGCCGCGAACCAAGGGACCGGTCCGCGGCATCTCACCCGCGCCGACCTGGCGGAAGTCCGCGCGTTGCGCGAAACCGTGCGTGAGGTGCTCGAACGGGCGAACGCGGACGCGGTCGAAGCTGCGGCTCTGATCAACGACGGTCTGCGTCGCAGCCGTGCCACCCTGCTACTGCGCCACGAGGACGACCGCTGGTGGACCGAGGTGACCTCCGACACCGACCGCTGCTCGGCGCACCTTGCCGCGACTACGCTCAGCGCACTGGCCTCCGTGATCGCCACGCTCGGCCCCGCTCGTCTCGGCGTATGTGCCGGGCCGACCTGCCGGGCCACTTTCGTGGACCTCTCGCGCAACGGCTCGAAGCAGTACTGCACCCGAACCTGCGCACACCGGGCCAGCGTCGCGGCCTACCGGAGCCGGCGCAGCCCGCGTTGAGCGCCGGCACCTGACCCTTCCAGGCCGGCTCCGGCGGCAGGCGATGATGGCATCCGGCCTGCCGTCATCGCCGCTCGTACGGGGTGGTTCTCGGACGATGGCGGCTCATCGAACCGGGCGGTACGGTCTATGGCATGCCGGTTCGCAAAGGCGCGACGATCGACCCGGCGCGCACCCGCGCCGCGATCCTGGAGACGGCCACTCCCCTGCTGTACGAGCGCGGCCTCGACGGCATCGGCGTCGCCGAGTTGTGCGCCCGGCTCGGGATCTCCAAGGAGACGCTCTACCGGCACTTCGGCACGAAGGACGGCCTGGTCGAAGCCATGCTGGAGGCGCGCAGCGAGCGGGTGACCCGATGGCTGGCCGAGGCCGCCGAGGCCGCCGGGCAGGACCCCGCCGACCAGCTCACCGCGGTGTTCGACGCCCTGCAGGAGTGGTACGACGACCCGGTGTTCCGCGGCTGCGCGATGCTGAACGCCGCCGCACAGCACCACGTCGCGTCCGTACGCGACATCACCGCGCGCCACCTGGACGGCTACCTCGAACTCCTGACCGGCATCGCCGAACGCGCCGGGGCCGCCGATCCATCGGCCCTGGGACGGCAGTGGCTCATGCTCGTCGAAGGGGCGACCGTCGTCGCCGCGCACCACGACGCGGCCGGCGCGGGTGAGCACGCCCGCCAGGCCGCGCTCGCCCTGCTGCCCGCCGCCCGGACCGGCCCTCGGGACTGACCCGCCGCACCGGTCCCATGGCCCGGGCGGCCGGGACGACTCGGCCGGGCAGGCCGCGTCAGGCCGGAACCGCGCGGACGAGGACCAGCGAACCCTCCAGATACGGCTGCCGGCGCAGGGCGCCGTGCCGCTCGTCCCATGCGCCGGATTCGAGGTCGCCTCGGAGGCGTTGCACGTACTGCTCGCTCAGTGCCGGCTCGACGAAGCTCCACGCCGAGCACGCCTGCCGTGCCCCGGGGTCGAGGAGGCGTTCCGGCCGCGCGTAGTACGCCTCGTTGAACCCGTCGGTGCAGTCGGCGGGGATGGGCACCGGCCGCACCGACGCCTCGCCGCCGAGCACCTCGGTGATGTCGCCGATCGCCGGGTACCGGCGGGCCTCGGTGTCCAGGACCAGCGGGGCGTACTCGTACAGCCAGAAGTTCCGGACCAGGTCCGGGTCGCAGGTCAGGATGACGACGGGGCCGCGGGCGACGCGCCGCATCTCCCGCAGGCCCGCCTTCAGGTCGCTCCACTGGTGAACGCTGAACGTCGTCATCGCGGCGTCGAAGGCGTCGTCGGCGAACGGCAGGTGCTCCGCCGTGGCGTCCACGGCGGGCGGCAGATGGGCGGGCCGCTGGGCGCGCATGGACGCCGACGGCTCCACCGGGGTGACGTCCGGCGCCACGGACTCATAGCCACCGGCGCCCGCGCCGACGTTGACCACCGTCCGCGCGCCTCCCAGGGCCTCGGCGATGAGCCGGGCGATACGGTCGTCCGGCCTGCGGTAGTCGCTGTACCCGGTTCCGATCGTGCCGTAGTCCGCGTCGCCCGCGCTGCCGTCCGCTTTCCGCTCTCCCATGACGAGCGAGCCTTCCACACCGCCAGCGGCCTCGGGAACCGGTTTTCCGGACACCCGCGGCACCGGCCGGGTCACCGGTGGACCCGTTTCCGAATGCCCCCAGCACTGGACCGCCGGGATTTGGGTAGCGTCGCGTGCGTGCGGCTTCATGTGGGATGTGCGATGTGGACCCATGCGCCATGGCAGGGGCGATTCCTGCCTCATCCGCTTCCTCCGCAGGAACGGCTGAAGGCGTACGCGAGCTGGTGCAATGCGGTCGAGGGGAACACCACCTTCTACGCCATTCCAGCGCGTGGCACGGTGGAGACCTGGGCGGGTCAGACCGACGAGGATTTCCGCTTTGTCCTGAAAATGCCCAAGTCGATCACGCATGTGCGCCGCCTCGGGGACGTCGGCGCCGAACTCCGCGCCTTCCTGGACGCCATCGAGCCGCTCGGGCCGCGGGCCCACGCGCTCTGGATCCAGCTGCCGCCGGCGTTCGCGCCGGCCGACGTCGGGGTGCTGGCGGCCTTCCTGCGCCGGCTCCCGCCCTCGCACCGGTACGCCGTCGAGGTACGGCACCGCGCGTTCTTCGAGGATCCGGGAGCCGCGGCGCTCCTCGAGAAGGCCCTCGCCGGCGTCGGTGCGGAGTGGATCCCGTTCGACACCACGGCGCTCTTCCAGACCCCGCCGACGAGCGACATGGAGCGCGACGCCTGGACGCGCAAGCCGCGCGTCGCACGACGCACGGTCGCCCTCACCGACCGGCCCATCGTCCGGTACATCGGCCGTGACTCCGTGGACGAAACGGTCGCCGGCTGGCGGGGATGGGTCGGCCAGGTCGCCGGATGGCTGCGGGAAGGCCGTTCGCCGACGGTCTTCATCCACACCCCGGACAACGCCGAGGCGCTGCAGCTCGCCCGCCGGTTCCACGAGGACGTACGGGCCCGGCTTCCGGAGCTCGAACCGCTGCCGGAGCCGATGCGGGCGCCCGCCGAGCCGCCGACCCTCTTCTGACGGAGAGCCTGGCGGCCGGTACGGAAAGCATTTACACACGGCATACTCAGTGAGTGTGGACGTCCTCTTCGATTCCCCCGTCGTGCGGCTGCGGCAACCCGGAAAAATCCTCCCGACCCAGGCGAGCTACGAGATTCTCGATGACAAGCGGAATCGCCTGGCGTTCGCCACGGAGACCGATCGGCGCACCCGTCTGCAAATGCTGAAGGCGACTCTGCCCACCGCGCCGCCGCCGGGCGCGCGCATCCTCACGGTCACCGGCACCGACGACCAGGCGATCCTCCTGCTGACCCGGCATCCGAACGGGCGGCTCGCCGAGGTCCACGGGCCGGACGGCGGCCTGGTCGGCCGGATCCGCGCGACCGGGACGACCCGTCATTACAAACTTACCGACGACCAGGAGCAGGTCGTGGCGACCGCCGTCGGAGAGCTGTCGCTCAAACACTTCCAGGTCACCGCGGCCTCGGGCGCCCGGATCGCCCACGTGAGCAAGACCTGGGCCGGGCCGGTGAAGGAGTGGCTCACCCCCTCGGACCACTACAAGATCGAGTTCAACCGGGACATCTCCGAGCCGGCCCGCACCCTCACCGTCATGCTGGCGATCATGCTTGACCTGTCCCTGTTCGGCCCGATGTGAGCGGTCCGCCTCAGCGGACGAGGGAGATCATCAGGGCGACGACGGCGGCGGCCGCGTAGAGGCCGGTGGCGGCGGCGACCGCGCGGTACCGGCGCTCCGGCGGCCGGCCCAGCGCGTTCAGCAGCACCGCCAGGGCGGGGAGCACGAGGACCGCGTGCAGGGTGATGCCGTGCACCCATTTCAACGATCCTGCCGTGTCGTACGCCTCCTGCCGGTGACCGGAACGGATCAGCACCTCGCCCTTGGCGATCATGGCCGCCCCGGTCGCCAGGCCCACCATCAGCAGCCCGAAGCCCGCCCGGAGGGCCAGCCGCAGGTCCGCCGGGCCACGCGTCCTCCCCCGGAACGCCGTGACCGCCAGGGCGCCGAGCACGACGATGAGGACGGCACCGCCGAAGGCGAGACTCATGGCGATCGCCGTGCTCAGCGGCGTCTCGGTGTCGAAGTGGGACGGCACGTGCCGCCACGCCTGCACGGTGATGCCGGCGACCTCCAGCACACAGTCGGCGGCGAAGACCCCGAGGAGCCACGACCGTACGCGCGGGCTCAGCAGCAGGTACGACGCAACCCAGGTGATCGAGATCAGCGTCAGCCCGAACGACAGGCCGAACGTCGTCGGCTTGCGCCAGGACACCGGCCCCTCCCACGGCCCGCCGCGCACCAGGAACACGCCGAAGTGGAACAGCCCCGAGGCGATCAGCACCGCGCCGACGACGTGGCAGAGACGCTCGATCCGCCGGCGGCCCGCCCAGTGGGCACGGGCCCGACCCAAGATCGCACGCGGGACCGTACGGGCCGTTCCGGCGTCCTGAGCGGCGGTCGATGGAACTGTCATGCGCCCCTCCTTCGCTCCCCCGAAGGATGGCGGGACAGCCCCGGACGGATCGTCCGTCGGGAAGAGGCAGCGCCGCTGCTCCGGGCGGGGTAGCCCGCCGGCACGCCGGCTACTCCGGGCGGAGTACGGCCCGCGCGAGCGGCCGCCGGTCACCTCGACGGGCCCGCGGGCGAGTTACTTGACGGGCCCGCGGTCGGCGCCTTGACGGGCCTGCGGGTCAGCCGCCGGTCGCCTTGGCGGGGCCGGCCCAGATGCCGCGGACGTGCCGCAGGTGGTGACGCATCAGCGTCTCGGCGCCCTTGACGTCACCGCGCGCGATCACGTCGAGCAGGGTCAGGTGCTCCCGCGCCGAGGGCAGCAGTTCGCCGCGCTCGGCGAGCTTGGGCACGCCGTACAGGCGGGAGCGGTGCCGCAGCTCACGGACCACCTCGACCAGCTGCGCGTTGCCGGCCAGGGCGAGCAGCTCCAGATGGAACGTCTGGTCGGCCTCGATGTAGGCGAGGATGTCGCGGCGCTCGGCGGCGGCGACGATCGCCTCCGCCATCGGGCGCAGCCTCTCGACCCCGTCGGGCGACGCGGCGACCCGGCCCACGGTCGGCACCTCGATGAGCGCGCGAACCTCGGTGATGTCGTCCAGGTCCCGGTCGGACAGCTCGGTGACCCGGAAGCCCTTGTTCCGTACGACGGTGACCAGGCCCTCTTTGACCAGGTCCAGCATCGCCTCGCGAACGGGGGTGGGCGAGACGCCGAACCGTTCGGCCAGCGCGGGCGCGGAGTAGACGACGCCGGGCCGCATCTCCCCGGCGACGAGCGAGGCACGCAGCGCCTGCGCGATCTGGTCGCGGACGTTCTGCCGCACCCCCAGCGACGGCAGGTTCAGCTCGCTCAAGCGCCCTCCTTCGCCGGAGGAGCGACCAGAGGCGCTGTGCCCATGATTCGCTCGCTTCGCTCGCTCAAGCGCCCTCCTTCGCTCTCTTCACGCCCACGGTGACGATCCTGCCAGGGCGGTGTCGCCGCTCGTGACCGGGCCCTCGGCGCGCTACCGGGTGTCTCTCCGTTCGAGTCTCTGCTCGACGCGTCGTGACCGGTGCCCGGGGAACCGGGCACGACGCGTCGAGCGGGTCAGGCCACGCCGCCGAGGTACGCCTCGACGACGCGGGCGTCGGCGGCCAGGTCCGCCGCGGGCCCGTCGAGCACGCAGCGGCCGTTCTCGATGACGTAGCCACGGTGGGCGATCTTGAGCGCGGCCTTCGCGTTCTGCTCGACGAGCAGGACGGCGGTGCCGTCCTCGTTGATGTCGCGGATGACGTCCATGACCGCCGCGACGATCAGCGGGGCCAGCCCCATCGACGGCTCGTCGAGCATGAGCAGCCGGGGCCCGGCGACCAGCGCCCGGCCGATGGCCAGCATCTGCTGCTCGCCGCCCGAGAGGGTGCCGCCCTGCTGGGAACGCCGCTCGGCGAGCTTCGGCAGCAGGGCGTACGCCCGGTCGACGCGGCGGGCCAGTTCCTTGGCGTCGCGCACGAGGTAGCCGCCGAGCAGCAGGTTGTCGTGCACGGTCAGGGTGCTGAAGACCCGCCGCCCCTCCGGCACGTGCACCAGGCCGCGTCCGACGATCTTCGGCGGCGCCTCGCGGGTGATGTCGTCGCCCTCGTACGTGATCCGCCCGGCGCCGGCCCGTACCAGCCCGGACACCGCGGACAGCGTCGTCGTCTTGCCGGCGCCGTTGTTGCCGAGCAGCGCGACGATCTCACCCTCGCCCACGGTCAGCGACAGCCCGCGCAGGGCCTGGACCCCGCCGTAGCTCACCTCCAGGTCACTCACCTCGAGCACCGCCGACCTCCTCTCTGGCCGCCTCGATCTCCGCCTCGTCGGCGTCCCGCCCGAGGTACGCCTCGATGACCGCCGGATCGGCGCGGACCTGTTCGGGCGGCCCGTCGGCGATCTCCCGGCCGAAGTTGAGCACGACGACCCGGTCGGAGACCTCCATGACCAGGCCCATGTCGTGCTCGATCAGCGCGATCGCGATGCCGAGGTCGCGGATCCGCCGGATCAGGTCGAGCAGCTCGGCCTTCTCGCCGTGGTTCAGCCCGGCGGCGGGCTCATCGAGCAGCAGCAGCTTCGGCCGACGGGCCAGCGCGCGGGCGATCTCGACCCGGCGCTGCTCACCGTACGGCAGGTTCCGTACGAGCCCGGCCCGGTCACCACGGAGGCCGACGAAGTCGAGCCACTTATGCGCCTCCTCGGTGCCCTCGCGCTCGCTGCGGCGGTACCGGGGCGTGTGCAGCAGCGCGTCGACGACCCGCTGGCGCAGCCACAGGTGCGTGCCGGCCCGTACGTTGTCCAGCACCGACATCTCGCCGAACACCCGCAGGTTCTGGAACGTGCGGGAGACGCCCCGGGAGGCGATCAGGGAGGGCCGCCGCCCGGTCACGTCCGCGCCGTCAATGCGGATCCGGCCGGCCGTGGGCTTGTAGAACCCGGTGACGCAGTTGAACGCCGACGTCTTGCCCGCGCCGTTCGGGCCGATCACCGAGACGATCTCGCCCGCGCCGACGCCGAATGACAGCCCGTCCACGGCCAGTACACCGCCGAAGGACAGCCGAAGGTCCTCGACTTCCAGCATCACCGCTCCCTCGATCGATGGGGCCACAGGCCCTGCGGCCGAGCGATCATGACGATGATCAGCAGCACGCCGAACGCGAAGAACCGGTAGTCGGCCAGGCCGCGCAGCACCTCCGGCAGCAGGCTGATCACGATCGCGCCGAGCACGACGCCGGGCGTGGAGCCCATGCCGCCGAGCACGACGGCCATCAGCACGAGCGCCGACTGCAGGAACGTGAAGCTGGCCGGTGAGATCGCCGACAGCTGCGCCGCGAACAGCACCCCGGCGAGTCCGCCCCAGATCGCGCCCGCGATGTAGGCGGCCAGCTTCACCTTGTACGTGTTGATCCCCATCGCCTCGGCGGCGTCCTCGTCCTCGCGGACGAACCGCCACGCCCGGCCGATCCGGGACCGGCCGAGCCGCGCCGCGAGCAGCACGGCCGCCGCGACGATGAGCAGCACGGCGTAGTAGAAGACGACCTGGCTGGACGTCGCGTCGCCGAACAGCCCGGGGATGCCGTAGATCCCGGACGGGCCGCCGGTGATGCTCAGGTTGTTCGCGGTGATCCGGATGATCTCCCCGAAGCCGAGCGTCACGATCGCCAGGTAGTCGCTGCGCAGCCGGAGCGTCGGCCCGCCGATGATGACGCCCGCGAGCACCGTCACGACGATGACCGCCGGGACCGTCGCCAGCAGCGGGATCTTCAGCTCGGTGGACAGCACCCCGCTGGTGTAGGCGCCCACCGCGAAGAACGCGGCGTACCCCAGGTCGAGCAGGCCGCAGTAGCCGACGACGATGTTCAGCCCGACGGCGAGCATGACGAAGACGACCGCGCTGGTCATCACGTCCATCGCGTACGGCGTGGCGATGACGAACGGCGCGAGCAGCCCGATCGCCAGGCCCGCCCAGCCCAGGTGCCGGCTCTCCAGGAACCGCGTGACGAACGTCGGGCCCCGCCCCTTCACCGGCTTCACCGGCGGATCCTGCACCGTCGCGCCCTTTCCCGCGCTCATACCCGCTCCGTGACGCGTTCGCCGAGCAGGCCGGTGGGCCGCACGGTCAGGAACAGGATGAGGAAGCCGAACGCGAAGACGTCGCGCCACTGGCCGCCGACGAAGTGCGTGCCGAACGACTCCAGCAGGCCGAGCAGCAGGCCGCCGAGCATCGTGCCGGGGATGTTGCCGATCCCGCCGATGACCGCCGCGGTGAACGCCTTGAGCCCGATGATGAAGCCCATCAGGAAGTCGATCTTCCCGTAGTAGCCGCCGGCCATGACGCCCGCCGCCCCGGCGAGCGCGGAGCCGATGAAGAACGTCCGGGAGATCACCTTGTCGACGTCGATGCCCATGAGCAGGCACGCCTTCGGGTCCAGGGCGATGGCCCGCATCGCGCGGCCCTGCCGGGTCCGGGTGATCAGAAGGTTCAGCGCGACCATGAGGACGATGGAGACCGCCATCAGGGCGAGCTGCTGCCAGGTGATCAGCGCGCCGAGGACGTGCAGCGCCGTGCCGTCGAGCCGGACCTGGTAGACCTTCGGGTTCGGTCCGGCGACGATGCGGGTGCCGTACTCCAGGGCGAACGACGCGCCGACCGCGGTGATCAGCAGCGAGAGCCGGGGCGCGCCGCGCAGCGGCCGGTAGGCGACCCGCTCGATGACGACGCCGGACAGGCCGGTCGCCACCATCGTGAGGATCAGCACGACGAACAGGGCGACGAGCGAGGAGGACTTCACCAGCCCGCCCATCGCCCCGAGCATCGCGAACCCGCTGAACGCGCCGAGCATGTACAGGTCGCCGTGGGCGAAGTTGAGCAGCTTGATGATGCCGTACACCATGCTGTAGCCCAGCGCGACCAGGGCGTAGAACGAGCCGACGAACAGGCCGTTCCAGATCAGCTGTGACATGGACCGGGGCCTACTTCAGCGCGTCCTGGAGCACGAACTTGCCGTTCTTGACGACGAGGATCACGAAGCCGCCGCTGGTGAGCGTGTGCCGGTCGGTGAACTTCAGCGGACCGGAGAACAGCTGCAGCCCGTTGATGCCCTCCAGCGCCGTGACGAGCTTGTCGCCGTCGGTGCTGCCGGCCTTCCTGATGGCCTCGGCCGCGACGCGCACGGCGTCGTAGGACTGGGTGGAGTACGGGCCGGGGTCGGCGCCGAACTTCTGCTTGTAGCCGGCGATCCAGTTCTCCGCGCCCTGGATGGTGTCCGGGGTCTGGGTCATCGTCGCGTACGCGCCCTCGGCGGCGGTCCCCCCGGCGATCTTGACGAGCTTGGCGTCCACCGAGCCGTCGGCGACCATGAATTTGCCCTTGTACCCGGCCTGCCGGAGCTGCCGCAGGATCAGGCCGCCCTCCTGGTAGTAGCCGGTCCAGTAGACGAAGTCGGGCTTGGAACGCAGCAGATTGGCGACGTTCGCGGAGTAGTCGCTCTCCCCCGGGTTGACCGCGTCCAGCGTCGCCTTGTCGGGGCCGCCCGGCTTGTCGAGCTCGGCGGCGGTGCGCACCGCGATGTCCTTGGAGTAGGACGTGTTGTCGTGCAGGAGCGCGACCCGCTTGGCGCCGCTCTTGGTCATCCAGGTCATCGCGGCGACGGCCTGCTGGTCACCGGTGCCGTTGACGAAGAACACGTGCTTGAGCTTCTGGTCGACCAGCTCGGTGGAGTTGGCCGCCGGGATGATCATCGGGATCTTGCGGCGGTCGAAGACCGGCAGCGTGGGCAGGGTCGCGCCCGAGCAGTACCCGCCGACCGAGACCGCGACGTTCGCGGCGACCAGCTTGTTCGCGGCGGCGACCGCCGTCTTCGGGTCGCAGGCGTCGTCCTCGGCGCGCAGCTGCAGCTTGCGGCCGATCACACCGCCCTTCGCGTTGATCTCGTCGATCGCCATCTGGGCGCCGTTCTTCATGTACGGGCCGATGTCGGCGCTGCTCCCGGACAGGGGGATGTCCATCCCGAGCAGGATGGGGCCCTTGTCCTTCTTGCTGTCGCCGCCGAGCACGCCCTGGCCACAGGCCGAGGCGGTCAGAGCGGTCGCCGCCAGCGCGACGCCGAGCGCTGCTTTCCTCATCATTGGGGATCTCCGATGCGTGAGCGACGGATAGGGGGAGAGTGGGTACGGGGAGATGGCGGCGCGGCCGGGACGGCCGCGCCGCGTCGGGCGGTCGGTTCGGGGTCTTAAGGAGCGGAAGGTCAGAGGAGGAACCCCTCGGGGAAGGGGTCGTCGGGGTCGAGCAGGTACTGCGCCGTGCCGGTCACCCAGGCCCGGCCGGTGATGGCCGGGACGATCGCGGGCCGCGAGCCGCCGACGGTGGTCTCCTCGGCGATCCGGCCGACGAACCGGCTGCCGATGAACGACTCGTTGACGAACTCCGCGCCCGGCGCGAGCTCCCCGCGCGCGTGCAGCTGGGCGAGCCGGGCGGAGGTGCCGGTGCCGCACGGCGAGCGGTCGAACCACCCCGGATGGATCGCCATCGCGTGCCGGGAGTGCTTCGCGTCCGAGCCGGGCGCGACGAACTGCACGTGGTGGCAGCCCGCGATGTCGGGGTTCTCCGGGTGCACGGGGTGGCGCTGCTCGTTGATCGCCGCCATCATCGCCAGGCCGGCGGTCAGGATGTCGTTCTTGCGTTCCCGGTCGAACGGCAGCCCGACCCGCTCGATCGGCAGGATCGCGTAGAAGTTGCCGCCGTAGGCCATGTCGTACGTGACGGGCCCGATGCCCGGCACGTCGACGGTCTGGTCGAGGGCGTCGACGAACGACGGGACGTTCCGGATCGTCACGCTCCTCGCCGCGCCCTCGCGCACCTCCACCTCGGCGACGACGAGCCCGGCGGGCGTGTCCAGCCGGATCGTGGTGACCGGCTCGACGACCTCGACCATCCCGGTCTCGACCAGCACGGTGGCCACGCCGATCGTGCCGTGCCCGCACATCGGCAGGCAGCCGGACACCTCGATGTACAGCACGCCGTAGTCGGCGTCCGGCCGGGTCGGCGGCTGCAGGATCGCGCCGCTCATCGACGCGTGCCCGCGCGGCTCGTACATCAGCAGCGTGCGGATGTGGTCGAGGTGCTCCATGAAGTACGCGCGCCGCTCGAACATCGTCGCGCCGGGGATGACGCCGACGCCGCCGGTGACGACGCGGGTCGGCATCCCCTCGGTGTGCGAGTCCACGGCGTGGAACACGTGCCTGCTACGCATTGCTCTCCAGGTGCGCGGCGGCCTCCGTGGCGGCCCGCACGGTCGCGGCCTGCTCCTCGGTCAGCGAAAGGCGGGGCGGGCGGCAGGGCCCGCCGTACCGGCCCATGACGTCCATCGACAGCTTGATCGCCTGGACGAACTCGGTACGGGAGTCCCAGCGCAGCAGCGGGTGCAGCGCGCGGTACAGCGGCAGCGCCCGCTCCAGGTCGCCCGCGACGGCCGCCCGGTACAGCGCGACGCTCGCCTTCGGCAGGGCGTTGGGGTACCCGGCGACCCAGCCCTTGGCGCCGGCGATGGCCAGCTCCAGCGTCACGTCGTCCGCGCCGATCAGCAGGTCCAGCTCGGGGGCCAGCTCGGCGATCCGGTAGGCGCGGCGCACGTCGCCGCTGAACTCCTTGACCGCGACGATGTGACCGGCCCCGTGCAGGCGGGCCAGCAGTTCCGGGGTCAGGTCCACCTTGGTGTCGTACGGGTTGTTGTACGCGACGATCGGCATGCCCGCCTTGGCGACCTCGGCGTAGTGGGCCTCGACGATCCGGTCGTCCGCGCGGTAGGCGTTCGGCGGGAGCAGGAGCACCGCGGACGCGCCCGCCTCGGCGGCCTGCTCGGCCCAGCGCCGCGAGTCCGCGGAGCCGTACGCCGCGACCCCGGGCACGACCCGGTCGCCGCCGATCGCCTCGACGGCGGTCCGCACGACCCGCGCCCGCTCGTCGGGAGTGAGGTTCTGGTACTCGCCGAGCGAACCGTTGGGGCACACGCCGTCGCACCCCGCGTCGATCAGTCCGCGGACGTGCTCGGCGTACCGGTCGAAGTCGACCGACAGGTCCTCGCGCAACGGCAGCGCGGTCGCGACGAGGACGCCGTGCCAGGGCTTACGGGGGACACTCATGCGGTTCTCCCTTGTGCGATGTGACATTTCACGTTGGACCGAGCGCGGCCGTCAATACGTGGCCGGACTCGTGATCCGTCCGTTATGCCGGGTTAATCGGATGGTTTTCGTCGCGCGGGTTCTCGGGCTCCCCGGCGAGGTCGCGGAGGCGTACGGGCTGGGCGATCGGCCGTCGCGCCGTTCCGAGCAGGTCCTCCGGGCCCGGGATCCGGCCGCAGACGCCGGTCGTGAGCCAGGCCGTCGCGTAGCCGCACACCCGGCCCTGGCACCGGCCCATGCCGGCCCGGCTGAGGAGCTTGGCCGACCGCGGGCCGGTGGCGCCGAGCTCGGCCGCCTCGGCCAGCCGCCCGCAGGTCACCTCCTCGCAGCGGCAGACGAGCGTGTCGTCCCGCAGCCGGTCCATCCAGCCGGGACGGACCGGGTACGCCGCGTGCATGGCCGCCGCGAACGCGCGCAGCCGCCGGCGGCGGGCCAGCAGCCGCTGGACGCCGGCCGGGTCCGGGGCGACCCCGCCCGCGGCCTCCGCGACGGCCAGCCCGGCCAGCTCGCCCTCGACGAGGGAGAGCTGCGCGCCGCCGACCCCGGTGGTCTCCCCCGCAGCGTACACGCCGGGCACGCTGGTGCGCTGCGCGACGTCGACCGCGACGACCAGGCTGCCGTCGGCGTCCATCCGGGTGGCGCAGCCGAGCTGCAGCGGGAGCTCCAGCTGCGGTGTGAAGCCATGACCGACCGCGACCGTGTCGCACGCGATGACGCGCTCGCGCACCGGCGCCCAGTCCCGGTCGAGACGGGCGACGGTGACCGCCTCGACCCGGTCGTCCCCGTGCGCGGCGACGACGGCGTGGCCGGTGCGGTACGGGATGCGATGCCGGGCCAGCAGGGCGGCGTAGCCCGCGCCCTCCCGCGCCTTGTCCGGGTGCCGGGCGACGTGCCGGGCGAAGCCGTACGGGCGGTTCGCCTCGAAGACGCCGGCGATCGTCGCGCCGGCCCCGGCCAGGCCGGTGGCCACGGGCAGCAGGAACGGTCCGGTGCCCGCCACGACGATCCTCTCGCCCGCCGTGACCCGGTCGCCCTTCAGCAGCGCCTGCGCGCCGCCCGCGGTCAGCACGCCCGGCAGGTCCCAGCCGGGGAACGGCAGCGACCGGTCGTGCGCCCCCGTCGCGACGACCAGCGCCCGCGCGCCGATCCGTACCGGGCGCTCGTCGCGGTCACCGGTGAGGGCGTGCACGGTGAACCCGTCCTCGACGTGCCACACCCGGTGCCCCGGCAGGTACGTGAGCCGGTCGAGCGCGCCCCGGAGCCGTACGAAGGCGTCCCAATCGTGGTGGAGACGGCCCGTCTCGGCCGCGTGGTGCCGGTAGTACTGCCCGCCGGGCCTTCGTCCCGCGTCGACGAGCGCGACGTCCAGTCCGGCCGTCGCCGCGGCCACCGCCGCCGCCAGGCCCGCCGGGCCCGCGCCGATCACCACCAGGTCACGCATCCCGGTCACCGCCCTCCACCGTGTCGCCCTCCCGCGCCTCGACCATGCAGGCCCGCAGCGACGGGCGGTCGTTGACGGTGACCAGGCAGTCGAAGCACACGCCGATCCCGCAGTACAGCCCGCGCGGCCGCCCGCCGAACCGCGTCGTACGCCATGAGCGGATGCCCGCGGCGGTCAGGGCGGCGCCGATGCTCTGGCCCGGTTCGAACGGCACGGGCCGCCCCTCGAAGACGAACTGGCTCATGGGTGCTCCGGGAAACGGTCGGGGCGGAACGGGTGCAGGTCGAGGTCCGGCGGCGCGCCGGTGAGGGACTGGGCGAGCAGGTGGCCGGTCGCCGCCGCCAGGCCGATCCCGGCGCCCTCGTGGCCGCAGGCGTGCAGCAGCCCCTCGGCGCGCGGGTCGGGGCCGATGACCGGCAGGTGGTCGGGGCAGTAGGGCCGGAACCCGCAGTAGGCGCGGATCGCCGCGACGTCGCCGAGCGCCGGGAACAGCCGGATCGCCTGGCGGGCCAGCCGCCGCAGCGCCGCCATCGACAGCGTGCGGTCGAACCCGACCCGCTCGCGGCTGGCGCCGATCAGGATCGTGCCGGCCGGGGTGCCCTCGACGACGGCGGAGGACTCCAGCCCCTCGTCGTCGCTCGCGACGTTCGCGACGTACTCGGCCGCGTACACCTTGTGCCGGATCAGCGGCGGCAGCGGCTCGGTGACGAGGATGAAGCCCCGGCGCGGCAGGATCGGGACGGTCACCCCGGCCAGGGCCGCGACCTCCCCGCCCCAGGTGCCGGCGGCGTTCACCACCGCTCCGGCGGCGAGGTCGCCCCGGTCGGTGCGGACCCCGGTGACCCGGTCGCCGCTTCGCAGCATCCCGGTCACGGTGACGCCCGTACGGACCTCGGCTCCCGACGCGCGCAGCAGGTGCGCGGCGGCCAGCATCGGCTGGACCTGCGCGTCCTGCGGGTAGAACATGCCGCCGGCCAGGTCGGGCGCGAGGTGGGGCTCGTAGCCGGTCAGCTCGGCGGCGGGAACCTCGACCGCGTCGACGCCCGCGGCCCGCTGCTCGACCGCCAGCCCGGCGAGCCCGGCCACGCCCTCCTCGGTCTCGGCGACGACGAGACCGCCCTTGGGCTCGTACTCGACCGCCGCGCCGAGTCCGTCCTCGGCGGCGAGCTCCGCCCACCGCGCGGAGGACAGGACGGCGAGGTCGAGCTCCGGCCCGGGCTCCTTGTCGGAGACGAGGAGATTGCCCTCCCCCGCCCCGGTGGTGCCTCCGGCCACCGCGCCGCGCTCCACGACGGTCACCGTCAGCCCGGCCCGCGCCGCGTAGTACGCGCACGCGGCACCGACGACGCCACCGCCGACGATCACCACGTCAGCACTGCTCACGAGCGGTAAAATGTCACATGGCTCACATCTCGCACAAGAGGGCACTCAGCTGACCGCGGGCCGGATGAGACTCCCTATCGCGGATCATCCGTACCTGGTGGTCTCGGACGACCTGCTTCGAGTCGATCCGCGCTCGGAAGTGTGACGGCTGTACCCGCCGCCCCCGTAGCCGGTTTCCCGGAACCTGGTGCGCTCGGACCTGGTGCGCTCCGACTCGGAACTCCGGATCCTGGTGCGCTCGTACGGCACACCGACATAGCGGCCTGGTCCATACCGGCGGCCTTCGTACCGACCGGGTTCGTACCGGCCGGGTCCGAACGGGCCCTCTCCGTACCGGCTTGGTCCGTACCGGCTCCTCTCGTACCGGCTGCTCTCGTACCGGCCCCTCTCATGGCGGCTGCTCTCGTAGCGGCCTTCTCCGTACCGGCTTGGTCCGTACCGGCTCCTCTCGTACCGGCTGCTCTCGTACCGGCCCCTCTCATGGCGGCTGCTCTCGTACCGGCCTTCTCCGTACCGGCCGTGCCCCGATCGGCCATCCCACCAGGGGGGCGGCTCACTGCGGGGAAGTCCGGCGCCGGCCACCGTCCGGACAGGAGGGGCACTGGTCAGAGCCATCGCCGTGGCGCCTTGAAGACCCCCGCCGAAACCACCGGCACCGAGCACAGTCAGGCCCAGTGCGGCTATCAGTTTCTTGCCGCGATCCATGATTCCCTCCGCTCACGTTTCGCCGCCGACAGGCTCCCGTTCCCGCAGGGGCGTTTCAGCGCCGCGCGCCGAATCCCGCACGCGGCCGCACAACCGGCCGAAGCTTCTCCGGCTGCCTCCGAAGGAGAGGCCTGGCGGAAGATGCCTTTTCACCCACGCTAAACAGACAAGTTGTAGATTCGGGGCAAAAGCGCAGGTAATTCGCGCACAAGGCGGTTCACCGCGCAGCTGATCGCGGTGGTCAGCGTGCGTCCGGCGGCCGGCACGACCCGCTCAGATCGTCTGTACCGCGAACCACCCGGCGGTTCAGCCGGTTCGGCAGAGTGCGTGGTCGATCAGCGCCAGGGCCGCTTTCCCCTGACGCTCCGCGGCGGCGTCGGAGCCCTCGAACTCGGTGGACATCGAGACCACGGCGCCCCGGCGGCCGTCTTCGGTGAAGCCGTTCCTCGTCATGAAGCCCAGGATGTCCCCGCCATGGCCCCAGTAACGTCCGCCGCAGGACAGCGGGATGGAGAACAGCGCGAACCCGTACCGCGCGCCGGGAAAGGCCTTCCGCACCTTCGCGTTCACGGGGACGGTCCGCTTCATCTCGGCCAGCTCCGCCGGGTGCAGCAGCCTGCCGGTGAGAAGAGCGCGGTAGAAGCGGTCCAGGTCGGCGGTGGTGGAGATCATGGCGCCGGCGGAGTCGGCGGTGTAGGCCTCACGGGTCAGGGTGACGTCGATGAGCGTGCCGTCCGGGAAACGGTCATAGCTCGCGGGATGCGGGGCCGGAAGGTCCGGGGAGAGGCCCGGCACGGTCGTGTTCCACAGGCCGAGCGGACGGACGATGCGCCGATCGACCTCCTCGGACCACGGGTGACCGGTCACCCGCTTGATGATCATCCCGAGCAGGATGTAGCCGGCGTTCGAATACTTCCATGAGGTCCCGGGCGCGAAGGACGGCCGGTGCTTCATGGCCTCCTTCACGACCTCGTCAGGCGGGACGATGTCGAACCGGTGCCGGTAATAGTCGGACGGCGTCTCATGTCCACCGGGGCCGTCGTTCAGGCCACTGGTGTGCTGGAGCAACTCGCGAATCGTGATCTTGCTGCCATCGTTGCCGTTGCCGCGCACCACGCCCGGCAACCAGTGTTCCACCGTGTCGTCCAGCGACAGTCTCTTCTCTCCGGCCAGCTGCAGGATGACCGTCGCCGTGAACGTCTTGGTGGAGCTGCCGATCCGGAAGTGATCATCGGGCTTGACCGGTCGCCGGGAGTGAACGTCACCGACGCCGCTGGTGGCGACAAGGTCACCGCCGTCGCCGGTCACACGTGCCTGGACTCCCGTCACTCCCGTCGCGACGATCGCGTCGGCGTCGTGCTGCAGCCGCCTCTGGTCGTACGGCCGCGAGACGACCGCATGCGGTGACGCGGCCGTCCCGCATGCCCCGACTACGAGTGCACCCGCCAGGACCGCTGCCGGTGCCATCCGGCGCCGCCGGTGCCCCAGGCCCGCTCGCACGACCGGCCGCACAGCTTCACTTTTCACGTATTGTGATGTTCCACTGACGCTGGGCATCCATGCGTCGCCGGGAGGCGGCGGCCGGTCAGCCGAGCCGGGAGAAGCGCCGGGCGGCCACGACGAGGGCGATCATCGTGAAGGCGGCGACGACGGCCAGTTCGACCGGTGGTGCCGGGCGCAGGCCGCCCCAGGTGACCGGCGCGGTCAGCATCGCCCGTCCGTGGACGAGCCGATCGACTCCGACGGTACGCCGCATGGCGTCCACGGCGTAGGTCAGCGGGTCAAGGCGGGAGAGCAACGACAGCCAGCCCGGCAGCGCGCTGATCGGGAACATCGTCCCGGACAGGAAGAGCAGGGGCGCCATCAGCACGCCCAGCACGGCCGTCAGCGTACGGGGCCGCCGGACGAAGACCGCGATCGTCGTGGCCAGCACCGTCAGCGTGAGCGACGTCAGCGCCAGCTCGGCGGTGAGCAGCCCGAAGATCCCAGGCCGGTAGGGGATGTGGAGCAGTCCGGCGCCGGCCAGGATCACCAGGCCCTGGCAGGTCGCGACCGTCATGCCGCCGAGACATCTGCCGATCAGCAGGGTGGCCCGGTGCACGGGGGCGACGAGCATCTCGCGGAGGAAACCGTCCTCCCGGTCCCAGACGATGGACGCGCCCACGGCGACCGTGGCAGGTTGCGCCGCCAGCACCAGCACACCGGGGAACAGGAACGTCAGATAGTCCGACGCGGACCCCACGCCGGAGCCGGCGAAGAGCCCTCCCATCCCGACGCCGAGGATGAACAGGGACATCAGAGACTGCAGCAGGGACACCAGCGTCCCGATCCGATCGCGGAGAAAGTGCAGCATCTCCCGCTGCCAGACCATGCGCGCGGCGCGGAGTTCGGCGGCGAGGCCGCACCCGTACGCCGTGGATGGCGCGGCGCCGCCGGCCATCAGTGGCCTCCCCCGGGCTCGTCCCGGATGTGGCGCCCGGTGTGGTGCAGGAAGACCTCGTCGAGGCTGGGCCTGGTGACGGTCACCTCGTGGACCGGAACGTCCAGGCCCGAGCACAGGCGGGGGACGAGGCTCGCCCCGTTCTCCGCCTGGACGCGCAGACCTCGCGGTCCGGCGACGGCCTCGATGCCGAAGCGCTCGCGGAGCGCCGCGGCCGCCGCCACGTCATCGCCGGTGCGCAGGTCGATGCGGTCGGCGGCGAGGGCCGACTTCAGCTCCGCCGGCGCACCCCGGGCGACGATCCGTCCCTCGTCGACGATGGCGACGCGGTCGCACCGCTCGGCCTCGTCAAGGTAGTGCGTCGTCAAGAAGAGCGTGGTCGTCTCGCGTTCGCGCACCTCGCGAAGGTGGGCCCAGAGCCGGTCGCGTGCCTGCGGGTCCAGGCCGATGGTGGGTTCGTCCAGGAAGAGGACGCGTGGCCGGTGCAGCAGGCCGCGGGCGATCTCCAGGCGGCGGCGCATCCCCCCGGAGAAGGTCCGTACGAGGTGGTCACGCCGTGCCGCGAGCCCGGCCAGATCGAGCATCGCCTCGATCCGGGCGGCCAGTCCCGCCCTCGGCAGGGCGTACAGATCGGCGTGGAAGCGGAGGTTCTCGGCGGCGGTGAGCTCCCCGTCGAGCGTGCTCTCCTGGAAGACGATTCCAAGGCTCCGCCGTACGCGGCCGGGCGCGGTCCGGGCGTCGTGACCGGCCACCTCGATCCGCCCCGCGGTGGGCACGGCCAGCGTGCACAGCATCGCGATGATCGTGCTCTTGCCCGCGCCGTTCGGACCGAGGAGGCCGAACGTCTCGCCCTGCTCGACCGTGAGGTCGACACCGCGCACGGCGTCCACGTCCGGATAGGACTTGTGGAGGCCGGTCGCCCGGATGGCGGGAACGTCCTGGTACCGGCGCGGAGCGTCCGGTTCCGGCCGGCGCATCCGACCGGTTTCGACGACCCCTTCCCCCTCTGTCATGTTCCAGGTACCGGATCCAGGAGGAGAGGGGACGGGATCCGGTCGGGGTGGGCCAGGCGCAGGACGTGCATCCCGAAACCGGACATCCCGGCCATGAGCCCGGGAAGGACGCCCTCCGCCTGCCCGATGACGCCGTTCTCGGTCTCGCCGAAGTGCCGCCACTGCTCATGCGCCTGCACGTTCGCCTCCAACCGGAAGACCGGCTCGTCCTGCAACGTGGCGAAACGCAGGAAGAGTTCGGCGTTCCCCGACCGGCCGTGGCAGAGCGTGTCGTTCCTCAGGCGGGGGAAGTTCCGTAGCGTCGCCGAGACGGCGTAGCGGGTCTCGCGCAGCAGGGACTCATCCTCGCCGCCGAGGATCGCCCAGCTCGCGACGCGGCTCAGGCCGATGCCGGCGGCGCCGTTGCACCAGGCGTTGGCGTAGTAGCGGCCGTTGTGGCGGAAGCCGCCGGGGCGGGTGCGCAGGTCGTACCAATCTCGCGTCGCCTCGTCGAAATGCCGGGCCTCGTAGGCGAAGGCCCGGAGTCCGGCGGTCACGTACTCCGGCCGGTCCGTCAGCCGCCCGAGCCGGATCAGCGCCCATCCGATACCGGCCGCGCCGTGGGCGAATCCGGTCAGATCGGCGGAGGCGACGCGAGGATCGGGTGGTGGCCAGCTCAGCGTGTCGGCGTCCCCGACGCCGTGGCGCAGCAACACCTCCGCGCACGACCGTGCCTGCTCGATGCCCCGGCCGTCCGCCTCGGAGGCGAGCCCGAGCAGCACCGGGACGAGGCCGGCCACACCGCTGAAGATGTCCAGTGCCGTGTCGTCCTCGATCCGGGACCGTAGGTCCTCGCCCAGGCGGACCGCGAGCTTCAGCAGCTCGCGGTCGCCCCACAGGCGGTGCAGGTGGGTGAGCAGGTAGATCAGGCCGCCGATCCCTTTGAAGGCGCCGATCTCGCGGCGATCGGCGGCCGCGATGGCGTGGGACAGCGCCCGTTCGGCCGCCTGCCGGAACTCCGGTCTTGGAGCGATGTGGTCGAGGTAGGCGAGGAACAGCGCGATGCCCGTCGCCCCGTCGTACAGGTCGCCGCCGACGCCGACCCGTACGGGCCCGTCGGGGCCGCTCTTGTAGGACGTCCACGGCGCTGGCTCCGATGGCTCACGGAGCATGGCGCACAGGCGCTCGCCGATCCGGCTCGCCTGCTCGACGCAGGCGGACGTGAACGCCGGGGTGGCGACCTCGCTCGTGGACAGGCCGGCCGCGATGTACCTGCGCTGCTGATCGCGGTTGTCCGCGGACAGCAGCCGGATCCGCTGCACGGCATGGTCGAGCGGAGAGATGTCGAGGCCGGTCGCCAACGCCGTCGTGTGGTCGTGGACCAGCGGGCCGCCGCGGGCGTCCGCGGTGAAGATCGGTACGTCGAGTCGCCACATCGACTCGACCTCCCGCTCCGCGAGCCGGCCGTCCTGGTCCCAGACTTGCGGGAAGGTGCGGACCGTGCCGAGGAGCAGGTCGACCTCCAAGGGGTCGACCAGGCATTTCGGGTGCCGGGCGTACTGCAGCAGATCGACGTAGGCCTGGGTTCCCCAGTTGACGTACCGGACGGAGGCACCGCCGAAGGTCTCCGTCACCGCGCGTACGGCCGCGTCGGGACGGCCCTCGAACCACTCGTACACCCGGCCGAACCCTTCCATGATCGCCTCGGTGAAGTCCTCCGGCCGTACCAACGTGCCGCCGAGGAACACCCGGTTGTACGTCTCCGGCTCGACGCGTACGCCGGTCACGTGCGTCACCGACATCCGGAAGCTGTCGCGCCGCCCTTTGACACAGGGCACGGGCATCGGCACCTCGTACGCCTCGCCTCCGGAGTAGCCGCTGGCCCGGATGGCCGCACCGGAGCCCGCCCCGCGTGGCCACTCGAGCAGACCGGTCCTGAACACCGAGTCGAGCAGTGTCCCCGGCGGTTGGGCCTGACCGCGCAGGATCACGCTGAGGGCGGTCTCGCAGTCGCAGACGTGGGCATGGCCGTCGGCGACCAGAACGTTCTCGAAGTGCAGGTCGTCACCGCCCAGCACGTAGAAGATCCCGAGGTGGCCGCCGAGCTCCCGGTAGATCCGCTCGGCCTCCCCCCGGGTCGTCACCCGGTTACGGCCCGGCGGGATCAGCTCTTCATACCCGTACCCCGTCCGCCGCAGGACGACATGCGGGGCGAAGCCGAGCACGCCGTCGTCGCGCAGCCGGCCGAGCAGTTCCTGCATCGCCGCCTCGGCGGTGAGCGAGCGCGGCTTGTAGACGAACGAACCGGTCGTGCCGTCCGCCAGCCGAGCCTCGATGACGGCGACGCTGCGGGCCCCGGCGTGATAGTCGGACAGACCCGGCCGCAACGACAGGAATGACGAGATGTCCTCGCCGAAGATCTCGCGGCCGATCGCCGCGGCATCCGCATCGAGGCGTTCGATGAGCTCGCACCCGAAATCGGCCAGCAAGGCGGTGACGTGCGCCAGCCAGCGTCCCAGCACCGGGAACCTGAGATGGAACCGGTGATGGGCCGCCGCGTCGGCGAATGTGGCGTCGAGATACGCGCGGAAGTCCTCGCGGGTCGCCTGCTCCCTGTCGATGCCCGCCTCGGCGCGGTAGACCTTCCCGTCGGCCTCCACGGCCCAGGCGAGTGCCAGTTCGAAACGCTCGAAGAGGTGCCACTGCAGACCCTCGGTCATGCGGCGGCCGAACCGGCCGGGACGACGCGCCCGTGCGGCGTCCATCCGGCGACCGAGCTCGCGCAGGAAGGGCTCGCAGGCGATGGCGAGCCGGCCGTAGTAGGTCTCGGGCCGCCGCCAACTCGCGTCCGGCGCATCGTCGGCGGAACGGTCGAACCGGCCGACCGCGGCCTGGTAGGTCGGCAGCCAGGAGCGCTGAACCTCGGCGAAGACCGCCTTGGTGTCGTCATCGGCCTCGCCCAGGCCGAGTTCGTGGTTCCGGAAGACGGTGAGCGCCCGCATGAGGCCGTCCTGGCCGTGACCGGCGGCCGTGGCCGGCCGCGGCGTCTTCACGTCGGTCTTCACGGCGAGCCGCCGGGAGATCCGGTCGATCTTCCAGGTGTCGAAACGAGGCAGCGGGCCGGCCGGCCTCGCCGGTCCGGTCGCGTCCAGCCTGGCGACGACGTGCAGACGTTCGGCGAGGTTCGCGGCGGCGGCGGCGATGTCGACGAAGGAGTGATCACCCAATGGTCGAGACTCCTTTCGGTGCGCGACGGTCAGCGAGCCTGATCGCGCGATCAACGGTGGATGGCCGTTCCGTCCGCGCACGTTCGCGGACGCGCGTGAATCTCGACGCGGGCGCGGTCGACGGCTGCCGACCGCGCCCATTCGGGCGTCTTCACCCGCCGCCTAATAGGTCGGGTGACAGGCGTAGGTGTGGTTGCAGTGATGGGTGCTCGGACAAGCGTAGATCTCGCCGGCGTCGCCCTTCACCCAGAACTCCAGAGACTCCCGGCCGGACTGCTCGATCGGGTCGGGCAGCGAACCGATCCCGGCGCCGAAGGCGGTCGGATCCGCCATGAGCTGGGCACGGAACTCGTCATCGACGACAGCCTGAATCGTCATCGCCCTGTCCATGTGAAATCCCCCCTTTGATCAGGCCTTACGAGGAACGATCTATCCGGACCTGGACGAATATGACCGTTCGGGCCTCCTTGTCATGACTTCATTGTCACTCACCCAGTCACGAACACCGCAACAGGGATGCAACTAATCAGCAAAGGCAGGCCAGTGCGCGATCTGCGCTTTACAAGAACGTTAGCTTGGTTTGCGGTTCATTTGTTGCAACGGCAATCGCCGCAATATCGAATGGTCGCGTGCAGGTGTCACGCGGGTTGCGGGAATCCCGCAGACGGGGCCGGCGCCGAGCCCGGGGAGGGCTGATGGGGCGAACACCGTCTCGTGGCGAAGTCTCTCGCCGGGCCGTCATGGCGGTGGCCGCCATGGCCGCGGCGCTCGCCGGACCTCCGGCGCATTCCCTCCCGGCCGCGGATCACGACGACTCTGCCCTGCGCGAGGTCTTCGCCGAGGCCGTGCGCCAGAACCACTATCCAGGGGCGTTGGCGCAGGCCCGCCGGCCGGGACGGATCCACGACGTCGCCATCGGGGTCGGCGACGTGCGGACCGGCGGACCGCCGCGGCCGGACGCGCGCTTCAGGGCCGGCAGCATCACCAAGACGTTCGTCGCGACGACGGTCCTGCAACTGGTCGCCGAACGCCGGATCCGGCTGACCGACACCGTCGGGCAGTGGCTGCCGGGTCTGGTCGACGGCAAGGGCAACGACGGGGGGCGGATCACCGTTCGGATGTTGCTGGACCATACGAGCGGCCTGTTCGACTACACGAACGACAAGGAGCTGGGCCAGGCCTTCGAACGGGATCCGTCCCGACGGGTCCCGCCACGCGCGCTGGTCCGCGTCGCGGTCTCCCATCCCCCGCTGTTCCGTCCCGGATCGGGCTGGAACTACTCCGACACCGACTATGTCCTGCTCGGGATGATCATCCAGCGGGTCACCGGCCGATCGTACGCCGAAGAGACAACCCGGCGGATCATCCGGCCGCTGGGGCTGCGTTCGACCTACTTCCCCGGCGCATCGCGGTCCATCGATCCTCCGTACCTGCACGGATACACGTCCTCGGGCTCCGGCGCCGTCGAGGACGTGACCGCGCGCACCCCCACTTTCGCGCCCGCCTCCGGTGACCTCGTCTCGACCGTCGGAGACCTGAACCGCTTCGTCTCGGCCCTGCTCGCGGGACGTCTGCTCCCGCGGCCCGTCCTGCGGCAGATGCTGACGCCCGTTCCCAGGTCCCGCGCGGGCTCGGACCTCGACAAGTATGGCCTCGGGGTGATCATCACGAGGCTCCCCTGCGGGGTCACGGTGTACGGCCACGGCGGTACCCTCGACGGATACCTCACCGGCATGGCCGGACGGCCGGGCGGCGCTCACACGCTCGCCTGGGTGGTCAACGGCGGCTGGGGAGTGGAGAAGCAGATGGCGCTGACGGACAAGGCCTACATCGCCGAGTTCTGCGGCGGCCGTGGGCACGCCTCCCCGTCACCGAGCCGTCCATGACTCCGCCGGCACGGCGGGACGTGCTCCGCGTCGACGCCGTCACGGTGACGCCGGCCGGCGAAGACATCGCCGCGCCGCTCCCCCGACACGCCCCCGGACGACCCATCTCGTCATAACGTTGCGTCCATGCCCCATCACCGTTCGCGATCAGGGCGGCGCCCGGCCGCGCTCGCCACCGCGCTCGCCCTGCTCGGCACTCTGGCCTTGCCCGGCTGTTCCACCGCGCGTGGCCACGCCCCCGGCAGGGCGAGCTCTCCGGCCGGCCCCGCCGGCGACGCGATCCAACGGCGGCTGGACGACCTGGTACGCAAAGACGGATACCCCGCCGTGCTGGCCGCCGTCCGCGGCCGCGACGGGCGGGTGCGCGACTACACCGCGGGCGTCGCGGACCTGCGCACCAGAGCCAAGGTGCCGGTCGACGGACAGGTGCGCATCGGCAGCATCACCAAGGGCTTCACCTCCGCCGTCATCCTCCAGCTCGTCGGCGAGGGGAGGATCGGCCTGGACAAGCCGGTCGAGAGCTATCTGCCCGGACTGATCCGCGGGGCCGGCATCGACGGCCGCCGCATCACCGTCCGCCAGATCCTCCAGCACACCAGCGGCCTGCCGGACTACGCCACCATCTTCGATCGGAACTACCTGTCCTACCAGCACGTCTACATGGAGCCCCGGACACTGCTTGACCTCGCGCTGAAGCAGAAGGCCCATTTCAGTCCCGGCACGCGCTGGGAGTACTCCAACACGAACTACATCGTCGCCGGGCTGATCATCGAGAAGGCCACCGGCCGCCCGGTGATCGAAGAGATCACCAACCGGGTGATCAAGCGTGCCGGGCTGCGCCACACCTACTTCCCGATCGTGGGCGACCAGACCATCCATGAGGCCCATCCCCGGGGCTATGCCCCCGAGACGGGCACGACAGGCCCGCTGCGCGACGTCACCGAGCTGGATCCCTCCTGGGCCTGGTCCGCCGGCCAGATCGTCTCGACCAACGGCGACCTCATCCGCTACCTCGCCGCACTGCTCGGCGGGAGACTGCTCGAGCCGGCACAGCTCAAGGAGATGCGCACCACCGTCGGCACCGGGGACAAGCGAGGCGCGGGGTACGGCCTCGGCCTGTTCCGCACCCCGCTGCCCTGTGGCGGCGCGGTGTGGGGACACGACGGTGGAATCCCCGGATACGGCACGGCGGCCTTCGCCGCCGAGGACGGGCGCGCGATCGCCATCGCCGCAACCGCCGAGCCTGTCAGCGACGCCAAGGTCGCGCACCTCGACGCCGTCGTCCTCAGTGCCTTCTGTCCCTGACCCGGGACGCGGCCGGTGAACGACCGTGCCGCGGTCCGCGAACCCGCTGCCGTCGATGGTGGCCCGTCGAGTCGGGGACGCCACCCGACCAAGGTCTGCGCGAACACCGCACCGGGTAGGAATCCGGACTACGGGGACGATCCGCTCTCGGGGGGAGCCTCGATCATGTTGATCTCGGCGAGCTGCCGCGACGCTGAGCCGGCGAGTGTTCGAGGTGTTCGCCGTCGCCGCCGACACGTGGTCGCCGGCGACGCCTGGTCCCGGCGCCGTGACGGATCCGACGCCGGCGGATGACACCCGGCGCCCGACCGCGCGGGCACCGGCCCGCGTCACCGTCGTGGTGGCCACCTGGAACCGCCGCCGGGAACTGGAGCGGACGCTGGCCCGCCTCCGGGCGCTGCCGAAGCGCCCGCCGGTCATCGTGGTCGACAACGCCTCCTCGGACGGTACGGCGGACCTGGTGGCCACCGGGTTCCCGGACGTGCGCCTCGTCGTCCTGCCCGCCAACCGGGGCGGCGCGGCCCGCAACATCGGCGTGCGTCTCGCCCGCACGCCGTACGTGGCGTTCAGCGACGACGACTCCTGGTGGGAGCCCCGCGCCCTGCACGCCGCCGTCCGCGCGCTCGACCGGCATCCGCGCCTGGCGGTGCTGGTCGCGCGGATCGACCTGGGCGACGGGCGGCTCGACCACGTCTCGCGGAAGATGGCGCAGGGGGCACTGGGCCGGGAACCCGACCTGCCGGGACCGTCGGTCCTCCTGTTCCCCGCGTGCGCCGCCGTGGTCCGGCGTGACGCCTTCCTCGACGTCGGCGGATTCGACGAACTGCTGTTCTTCGGCGGCGAGGAGAGCCTGCCCGCCCTGGATCTGGCCGTGTCCGGATGGGGGCTGGCGTACGTTCCGGAGGTGACGGCACGCCACGCGCCGTCCGGCCTTCGCGGGGACTCCGCGCGGCGACTCGCCCTGCACCGCCGCAACGACCTGCTCGTGACCTGGATGCGGCTGTCGGCCGGCCGGGCGCTGCGCCGCACGGGCGCGCTGGCGATCGAGGCCCTGCGCGACCCACTGGCCCGGGACACCCTGCGCCAGGTGCTGCTCCGTCTCCCGGCGGCCCTGGCCCGCCGCCGGCGCGTGCCGCGAGCGTGGGAGCGAAGGCTCGAGGTCCTCCACGAACTGGAGTGAGCCCCCGGACCTCGGGGCACCTGTCCTCCTTCGCTGACCGAAGGTGCCGTGCCCGTCGTTCGGTCGCCTTCAGGCGCAGCTCGTGCGGCGCGTACAGCTGCGAATGCTCGTTCAGGACGGCGCGCGGCAGCGTCGAGCCGGAACGCACCGACGCCGGGATGAACACCGGCGCTCGCCGGTGACGCACGCCCCTCCCTTTACATTGTAGATTTTTATCACGGACCGCATCCAATCGATCACGATACGCTGTTACGCTGACCGCGTGACCTCGGAACCCCCCGCAGGCCGGCCGACGCCCGGCGACTACGACCTGACCCGCGACCTCGTCGGCGGGCTCCCCCACGACCTCGTCCAGCGGTGGCGGCACACCGGCCAGACGGCCGAGGACGCGCGGCGCCTGCTGAGCGGATACGCCGTCGAGGGCTACAGCGTCGTGTCCGACTCGGCCGGGCTGACCCGGCTCAGCGAGCAGGCGGCGCTCCTGGAGGTCCTGGCGCTGATAGACCGGCCGAAGCGGATCCTGCACGCGTACGGCCGGGCCGTCGGGGGACGCGCGATCGGAGTGTGGGCGGCCGACAACGCCCAGATGTTCCATCCGGCGGACACGCGCGCCTCGACGCTGCTCTCGGCCCTCCTGAGCGTGCAGGACGAGATCCGGCGCCACTGCCGGGTCCGGATCGGCATCGGCGTCCACCGTGGGACCTTCGACGAGCTGTCCGGCGGGCTGTACGGCGAGGATGCCGACGGGATCGAGGACATCGCGGAGAACCACACCGAGGGCGGGGAGATCGCCGTGACCGCGCCGGTGGTCGGCCTCCTGCCGTCCGATCACCCCTTCGTCCTGCGTCGCAGGGACGACCTGCGGCATCCGCTCGGCCCGGTCCACCGGGTGCTCGACGGTCCGCGCCTGGAGGACGTGCGTCCCGTCGAGGACGAGCGGTACCCCATCCCCTACTCCCCCGAGTTCCACGCCGACCTGCTGCGCCTCGAGCACTCCCCCGGCGACGCCGAGCTGCTCGCCCGGCTGACCGCCCGGCACCTCCGCGAGCGGACGGTCGTCCTCGTCGAGCGCGGCGGCGCCTCGGCGGGGACCCCCGACCTGGCGGTCCTGAGAGGACTCGCCCTGTCGGCCACGATGCGGGAGACGGCCCTTCGCCTGCTGCCGCCCACCGGCGCCGTCGAGATCAAGGTCGCCGGCCCTCTGGGCATCTACCTCTTCGACGAGCCCGGGCCCGCCGTGAAGTTCGCCCTCCGGCTGCGCTCGGACCTGGCCGAGCGCGAGATCATCTGCCGCATCGGCGTGGACACCGGGCCGGTGCTGACCGGCGAGACGCCGGGCGGCGGCCGGGACATCGCCGGCGCTCCCGTCAACGTCGCGTCGAAGATGGCACAGGACCTCGGACGGCCCGGCCGCGTCTACCTCAGCGAGGCCCTGCGGGCACAGACCGGCCTGGCCCGCTTCGTCCCGGTCGAGCGCGCCGTCTCCGGAGTGCGCATCACCTTCTTCGAAGGCTGAGCCGGCCCGGCGGCCGGGGACGCAAGGGTTCCTCAGGGCGCCGCGTCGTGGGCCTCCGGCCGCCGGTAGCAGTAGCCCACCCGCCGTACGGTCACCAGGCGCGTGCCGTGGCGCCCGAGCTTGCGGCGCAGTCGGTGGACGTGCACGTCGACCGTACGGGGCACGGCCACCGACGCGCCTTCCCAGACCGCGTTCATGAGGTGGAGGCGGGAGATCACCTTTCCGGGGCGGGCGGTCAGGTACTCCAGCAGCTCGAACTCCTGGAACGTCAACGGCACCTCCTCACCGTCCGCCCAGACACGCCTGGCGTCGCGGTCGACGACCAGGTCGTCGGGCTCCTGCCCGGTCGGCCGCCGGCCCCACGGAACAGGCGGGGATCCCCGGGGCGGCACGACGACCGGCGTTCCCACGTCTCCGGCCGGGAGAAGCTGAGCGGTGATCACCACGACCTGGCCGGTCCCGGGAAGCGGGATCACCTCCAAGAGGCCGCCCGGTGGCGTGCCCGGAACCTTCGGCGGCCCGACGTCCAGGTCGGGAGATGAATCAGGGAGGTGAGGGTCGAGCTTCGCAAGCTGAAGTCGTGGCATGGCGGATTCCTTCATCGACGTTCAGGGACCTGTACGAGCACCTGAGGCGGCCGTCCGGCTCGCGCCATCCAGAGTGAGAGATATTTCCTACTTTGTCAATCGACAATACATGGATGCTGACGCAGATGCCGGGGAAGAAGATGAGCGTGATCGGGGTTGTCGTACCATCGGCCAAGAATGACTGGGGGCCGTAAGGTTGAGACCACCATCATTCGGCGTGGAGGTGGGGACGAATGACGGCGGACCGATCGGACGAGGCGACGCTGGACGTGGCGGTCGAGCCACGGGGCGAGTGGTCGCTGGTACACGTGGCGGGCGAGCTGGACTACACGACCGTCGGCGGCATCCGCGACGAGCTCGACGCGATGCTGTCGGCGGGCCAGGTCCGGATCGCGCTCGACCTGTCCTCGCTCGAATTCTGCGACTCGGTCGGGCTCGGTTGCTTCGTCGGCGCCTGGAAGCGCGCGCGTAAGGACGGTGGCGAGCTTCTGCTGCTCCGGCCCGCCGGGCACGTCCAGCGCATGCTCAAGATCACCGGTCTCGACCGGTTCCTGTCCAGCACGGACGAGATCCCCGGAGACGCACCCACCGGTGACGCGGATCTGACGGCGGCACGGTAGGGCGTCAGACGCCCGTCGGCATCTTCACCGCCGCATCTCCGTCGACGCACTGTTCGCCCCGCGGGAGCCCGCCGACCGCCCTGTGACGGCGCCCTGCCGGCCGCCTCGCGGGGACCACCCGGCGACGTCGGCCGGCCACGAGGCCTTCTTCGCGAGGGCCGCTCCGATGCCGTCCCGACGCCGGAGCACACGCCCCTCCCCCGGCAGCACGACGAGGCGCGCTCGGGTTCCATCGGCGATCAGCGATCTGCGGGAGCTGCGGTGGGGACGGCGCTCACCGGGAGGGATCGGGCGGGATCCGCAGCGCGGTGATGGCCGTCGCGAGCATGTCGTAGTGGCCGACGAGCATGATCAGCTCGATGCACTCCCGGTCGCCGAGGTGCGCGCGGAGCCGTTCCCACGCCGTGTCGTCGAGGTCGCGCTCGGCCTGCAGCGCGTCCACCGCCGCCAGGACCGCGCGCTCGCGCGGCGACCAGCCGTCGTCCTCGGCCCCGTGCTCGACGAGCCGGGCCACATCGACGGCGGTGACCCCGGCCCGCGCACCGAGGCGTACGTGATGGCCGAACTCGTAACGACAGCCCCGCAGGTGCGCGACCCGCAGGATGACCAGCTCGGTCTCGCGGCGGGGCAGCAGACCGCCCGGCATCAGCCGGCCGGCGAAGTGGAGCCAGCCGCGGAACAACCGGCGGTGCCGGCCGAGCACCCGGAACAGCACCGGCGGCGCCGTGCCCGCGCGCCGTCCCGCCAGCCGGGCGAACACCCACGCCGGCGTGCCCAGCTCGCGGCGCGAACCGGCCGGGACGCGCGGTCCTGCATCTCTTCGCTCCGCATTCCACGGCGCTGCGCCCTGCGACACCGCACCCCGTGCCCCCGCACCCCGTGCCCCCGCACTCGGCGGCGCTGCATCCTGCGGCGCCGCGTTCCGCGGTGCCGTGCCGTGCGGATCCGTCATCCGGCCCGCTCCTCGGGCTGCGGTGTCGTCAGCGGCGGGTCCTCTTCGGCCGCGATCCGCAGAGCGGGCTCCACTCGTGCCCGCACCGCCGTCTCGAGCACACGCTGGGCCGCCATCCGCCCGTACAGGACCGGCCCGACCCAGCGCGGGGCGTGCACCCGCCGGGCGCGTGTCGCGATGCCGCGTTCGAGCGCGTCGACCCCGGCCCGGAGCGGCGTCACCCCGGTGAACGCTCCGCGCCTGCCCTGCAGCGCGGCGGCGGCCCGCGTGCCGAACCCGCGGTGCGTCATGTCGGTGTCCAGCTCGGCGAAGTAGGCGACGCCCACCCGCGCGCCGGTGTGCCGCAGCTCGACGCGGAGCGTGTCGCCCAGGGCCTCGACCGCGGCCTTCGAGGCGCTGTAGGCGCCGAGCAGCGGCGCATGGACGGCGGCGGCCAGCGAGGCGACCGTCAGCGCGTAGCCCTCCGGGTGGGCGATGTACGGGCCCGCCGACCGCAGGGTGTGGTAGGTGCCGAAGACGTTCACGCGCATGGTCGTCTCCAGGACCTCGGGATCACCGCCGAGGACGGGCCACTGGCAGGCGACACCAGCGTTGGCCACCACGACGTCCAGGCCGCCCAGCCGATCGGCCAGCTCCGCCACCACCCGTTCGACGAGGTCGCGGTCGGTGACGTCGCAGGTCCGCCAGGGCGCGTCCGCGCAGTCGCGCGCGACGGCCGCCAGACCGTCCGGCTCCAGGCCCGCCAGGGCGACTCGGGCACCGCGGGCGTGCAGACGGCGGGCGAGGGCCGCGCCGATGCCGCGCGCCGCTCCGGTGACGAGGACGCGGCGCCCGCGCAGCGCCGCCGGGTCGTTCAGTCGTCGCATGAATCAGCAATACACCGGCTCCGCCGTTCGCGGGACCCGGTCTCGCAGGCCGGCCGCGCCCGCCGTCAGGCGGCGTCGGCGACGGGTGCCGCGGCGGCGGGCGCGGGCGGCGCCGCCGGCTGCGGGGCGCGCCGCCAGGCCGGGGCGGCGAGCAGGACCACGAGGAGACCGGCCGCGCCGGAGATGGCGAACGCCCAGCGGGTGCCCAGGCCGTCGATGATGACGCCGGTGAGAGGGCCCGAGACGGCCAGGCCCAGGGTCATCGCGGTGCCGTGCAGTCCGGTCGCCTCGCCGCGGGCCGCGGCCGGCACCCATCGGCTGAGGGTGTCGATCGTGGTGGAGATGGCCGGGGCGCACATCACTCCCGCCGGGAGCAGCGCGAGGCAGAGCCATCCCCAGTGCCCGGCCAGGCCCATGGGAACGGTGAGCGCGGCCATGCCGCCGACGATGACGAGCGGGGAGAAGCCCCGGGCCAGCGCGCCGTACACGAACCCGCCGGCCATCGACGCGAGCCCCCACACGGCGAGCACCAGGCCGGTCCAGCGGGTCGCGGAGTCGGCCTTGAGCACCGCGACCAGGCCGAGCTCCGTCGCGGCGAGCACGAACGTCGCCGCCGCCGTCACGCCGAGCAGCGCGAACAGGGCGGGAGTCAGCCACTCCCGGCGGCGCACCGCGGCCCGGCCGGTCTCCGGCTCGTCGTCGACGCGGATGGGCGGGTCGAGCGCCAGCAGTGCCGCGCCGGACCCGACCAGGCCGATACCGATGAGCGCCATCGTCCAGGAACTGCCGATCGCGGTCGCGACGGCCACGGCGAGCGCCGGGCCGGTCATGTAGGCCACCTCGACGAGCATCGAGTCCAGCGCGTACGCGCTGCGGCGGTGCTCGGCCGGGACGGCGGCCGCGACGCACTGGCGGACGACGGTGAAGACCGGCAACGCCAGGACCCCGCTCACGAAGGCGCCGGCGAACAGCGGCCAGTACGACAGGAACGGCGCGGCCGTCCAGAAGACCAGCTGGGCGAGCGTGGTGACCACCAGGACCGGCCGGAGGCCGCGCCGGTCCACGAAGCGCCCGGCGATCGGGGCGCCGACCGCCACTCCGGCGGTCGAGGCCGCGCCGACGAGGCCCGCCTGCATGAACCCGCGTCCCAGGCCGCCGACCACGTACAGGGTCAGCGTCAGTCCGCACGCCACGACGGGGATCCGGGCGACCAGGCCGACGAGCAGCAGCGTCCGGACTCCGGGGATGGCCAGGACCCGCCTGTAAGGTTCAACGGTCACAGTGATCACTTACCTCCGCGGGCAGTATGCCAGCGGGCACTGACAGCCCGAAACCGGTTTTCCGCGCGCCACGCCGCCGGCCCCGAGCCGCCGGTCCTTTCCCGACAGCGTTCTTCATCGCGCGTTCGGGCGGCCGGATTTCGCGGGTATAGGTAACGCGACGGGGGTGGCCCATCGCGGTCCCCGCTGTTCGGCTCGACATTCCGGACCGTTCCTGGCCGCCCCCCGAACCCTGCGCATGACCAAAAGTCGCTCAGTCGGGGGCAAAGGTGACGAACGACGAAAACGATAAAAGTAATAAAGACGAGAAAAGCGGATTTCTGCAACGGCGTTGGGCCGTGCCCGCCGCCCTCGGCGCGGCCGTATTGGTGGGCGGTGTGGTGGGCGCGGGGGTGTTCCTTCTCGCCCGTTCGCCGTCCCACGAGAACCGGTCCGCCGCCCATCGGGCCGCGAAGCCGCGGCCGGCGGCCCCGGCGAAGGTCGACTGCCACGTGCGCAAGTGCATCGCGCTCACCTTCGACGACGGACCGGTCACCGGCACCGCCAAGCTTCTGGACATCCTGAAGGCGCACGGCGCGCACGCGACCTTCTTCGTCCTCGGCCAGCAGGTGGCGAACAACCAGGACATCCTGAAACGGGAGGCCACCGAGGGCCACCAGATCGGCAACCACACGTTCGACCACGCCAAGCTGACCGGTGCCCCGCGAGCGAAGGTCGAGGACGAGCTCATCCGCACGCAGGAGGCCATCCTGCAGGCCACCGGCACGACGCCGACGGTGATGCGCCCGACCTACGGGTACTCGGACAAGCAGCTCAACGAGATCGCCAAGCAGATGGGACTGGCGCAGATCCTGTGGACCGTCGACACGTTGGACTGGAAGGACCGCAACACCGCGGTGGTGACGAAGCGGGTCCTGGCCGGCGCGAAGCCGGGCCACATTGTGATCATGCATGACATCCGGCCGACGAGCGTGGCCGCGATTCCCGGCATCCTGGACGCGCTGAGCAAACAGGGCTACGCCTTCGTCACGGTCTCCGAGCTGTACGGCGGCAACCTGGTGCCCGGCGACCGGTACCCGCCGTTCCTCGGATCGCCCACCGCGGGCCCGGCCCCGCCCACGTAAGCCCGCCGCCCGGCCTGATCGGCGCTCGCGCGACCGCACGCGGGCGCCGTCGGCCGTTCAAGGGTCCTGGTGGCGCCGGACCCCCTAATGGGCGGTCCAGCCGCCGTCCATCGTGAGGGACGCCCCCGTGATCATCGACGCGTGCGGCGAGCAGAGGTAGGCGACCATCTCGGCGACCTCCTCGGGCTCGATCAGCCGCCGGATCGCGGCCCTGGCCAGCATGACCTCGTCCACGACCCGGTCGGGTTCCATCCCGTGCGCCGCCGCCTGGTCCGCGATCTGATGCTCCACGAGCGGAGTCCGCACGTACGCCGGGCTGACGCAGTTCGCGGTCACCCCGTGCTCGGCGGCCTCCAGCGCGATGACCTTGGTCATCCCCTCCAGGGCGTGCTTGGCGGCGACGTAGGCGACCTTGTACGGCGAGGCGATCCGGCCGTGCACCGACGAGATCCCGATGATCCGGCCCCAGCCGCGTTCGTACATCCCGGGCAGCGCCCGGCGGGCGAGACGGAACGGCGCCTCCACCATGATCCGCTGGATCCGCGCGAAGACGTCCGGCGGGAACTCGGTGACCGGGGCGACGTGCTGCAGTCCCGCGTTGTTGACCAGGATGTCCACGTCGCAGTCGATCGCCTCGACCGCGGCGGCGTCGGACAGGTCCGCGGCGACCGCCCGGCCGCCGATCTCCTCGGCCGCGGCCGCGGCCTCCTCCTTGCGCAGGTCGACGATGACGACCTCGGCTCCGGCGGCCGCCAGCCGCCGGGCGCACGCCAGGCCGATGCCGCCGGCCGCGCCGGTCACCAGGGCACGCCGGCCGGACAGGTCGGGACCGGCGGACGACTGGAAGGACGGTTCCGGGGCGTTCGGCGGGACCACGCGCTCCTCCTCGATCGAGACACTCCAGCGGATACGACCCTATCCACCGCCTCGGGGGCCCTCACCAGCGGATGTTACGAGCAGGTGAACCTGGAGCGATCTTGCGGCGTCCTCCGAGCGAACATCCGCGACGAAGGGGATCGATCATGAGGATGCGCACCACGGCCGTGGTGGGGGCCGCGGCGGTCGTGACCACGCTCGGGCCGGCGGGGGCGGTCGCCACACCGGCCCACGCCTCGGCCGGCCCGGCGAAGGCGGGGGACTTCAACGGCGACGGCCGCCGCGACCTGGTGACGGCGAGCCCCGGCGGCACGGTGGCCGGCAAGCAGGAGGCCGGTTTCGTCACCGTCGTCTACGGCGGCAGGACAGGGCCGGACAAGACCCACCGCCAGGTCCTCACCCAGGACAGCCCGGGGATCCCCGGCACGCCCGGCGACTACCACGCGTTCGGTGGCGCGGTCGCCTCCGCCGACTTCGACCGCGACGGGTACGCCGACCTCGCCGTGACGGCCGCCGGACGGCCGTGGCAGATCGTCATCGTCTACGGCGGCGCGAAGGGCCTCACGTCGCGCACGACCACGCTGACGGGGCCGGGCGCGTGGAACGACCAGTACCTGGCGGTCGGGGACTTCGACCATGACGGTGGCACCGACCTGGCGTCCTCGGTGTCGGGCGACACGAACGCCCTCGTCCTGTTCCGCGACGTCCGCGACCGGACCGTCCCCGCGACCGCGTACCCCGTCCAGACGAAGGGCGACGAGGTCTCCGCGATCGACCCGATCGCGGGCGACTTCACCGGTGACGGATACACCGACCTGGTCGTACTGGTGCGCAGCTCGATCGACGGCGAGCCGGTCGAGAACCGCGCCGAGCTCCGCCGCGGGTCGCCCTCCGGCCTCGGCGCCCCGACCCCGGTGGGCTCCGACGTCGGGCGGGCGGCGGTCGCCGGCGACGTCAACGGCGACGGCCGGGCGGACCTGATCGCCGCCACCGGCGGCGGCGACGGCGACCGCTCCGACCCGCCGGAGGGGATCCTCGTCTTCCTCGGCACCCCGTCGGGCCTGGGCGCGCCGAAGGAGTTCACCCAGGACACCCCCGGTGTTCCGGGCGTCTCGGAGGTGCGCGACGGCTGGGGCACGGTGCTCGCCGTGGGCGACGTCGACGGGGACCACCGCGCCGACGTCGCGATCGGCGCGCCCGGCGAGGACGTCGGCCGGGTGCAGGACGCCGGCGCGGTCACGATCCTGCGCGGCGCGGCCGGCGGCCTCACCGTCAAGGGCGCCCAGATCTTCGACCAGAATTCCGCGCACGTGCCGGGCGTCGCGGAGACGGCCGACGCGTTCGGCGGCGGGCTGTCGCTGGCGGACCTGACGGGCGACGGCCGGGCCGACCTGACCGCGGGCGCCCCCGTCGAGAACCGCGAGGAGGGCGGCCTCTGGGTGCTGCGCGGCGCCAAGACGGGAGTCACCACCACGGGCCTGCGCACGCTGAGCCCGTCCGATCTGGGCGTCGCGAAGCGGCACGCGCAGCTGGGCCGCGTCCTGCTCCCCTGAGCCGGCGGCTCCGTGATCACGCGCGCCGCCGGGCCACCCGGCGGGACCGATCGTCCTCGCCGCCCCCGTACGACCGCCGGTGCCGTACGGGGGCGGCGTCGTTCGCGACGGGAACGGTACGCGGGCGCGACCTGCCGACGTTAACGATCTACCGTGCATTCCGCCGTTTCCGTTGACATCGGCCCGCCGACGCTCGATGCTCCCGGAACGTACGCCCAGAATTTGCTCACTACGCCCATTATTCGGGCACCGACCGGCGGGGGGCGCGAGTCCTTGTCCGATTCACCGGAGCAGCGACCTTCCGGCCTTCCCGGGAACGACGCCGTGACGGCCACGACCGGGTCCGCGGACGGACGCCGCCGGTCCGGATGGTGCGATCTCCCGGGCTCGCGGCTGGCGCCCTCCATCGCACGCCGCTGGGTCGCGGGGATGCTGGACTCCTGGAACCTCTCGCTGCCCCCGGCGGACCTGGCGACGATCGCGGAGCTGACCAGCGAGCTGGTGACCAACGCCGTCCAGCACGCGGAGCCGGGTCCCTCCGGCGACCAGGAGATCAGGGTCAACGTCCGGGTCGACTACGGCATGGTCTGGCTCGCCGTCTGCGACCGTGACCCGACCCTGCCCGTACGGAGGACGCCCGACTTCATCGCCGAGTGCGGCCGCGGCCTGTTCCTGGTCGACGCCCAGGCCGACCAGTGGGGCTTCGTCCGGTACCACGGCGGCAAGTACGTCTGGTTCGGTCTCGAGTACCCCGGCGGCGCTCATCGGGCGACCGCCGCCCGCCGTCCGGAGCTCATCGTGGCCGCCGCCCCGGAGCCGCCCGCCTCCCCTGATCCGTCCGCATCGCCTTCGGCAGAACAGGACCCGGTATGCCTCCCGTCGCCCTTCCCCATGCCCTCCGCGGCTCCGGACCGCATCGGGTGATCGCGCTGCACGGCTGGTTCGGCGACCGCGACGCCTTCGCCGGGATCCGGCCGTACCTGAACGGGGAGGCGTTCACGTACGCGTTCCCCGACTACCGCGGGTACGGCGAGGCCCGCGACGTCGCCGGCGACCACACGCTCACCGAGATCGCCGGTGACGTCATCGCGCTGGCCGACGAACTCGGCTGGGAGGAGTTCTCGCTGGTCGGGCACTCGATGGGCGGGACGGCGATGCAGCGGGTGATGCTGGACGCGCCCGGCCGGGTCCGCAGGATGGTCGGCGTCTCGCCGGTCCCCGCCTCCGGCGTCCCGTTCGACGACCAGGCCTGGGGGCTGTTCTCCGGCGCCGCCGAGGAACCCGCGAACCGCCGGGCGATCATCGATCTCACCACCGGCGGCCGCCTCCCGGGCGCCTGGCTCGACGCGATGGTGGACACCTCGCTGCGCGTCTCCACGGTCCCGGCGTTCCGCGCCTACCTGGACGCCTGGGCCCGTACCGACTTCCATGAGGAGGTGGTGGGCAACGCCACGCCGGTCCTCGTCATCGCCGGCGCGCACGACCCGGCGCTGTCCCCCGACGTCATGCGGGCGACCTGGCTGGAGTGGTACCCGAACGCCGAGCTGGTGACGTTCCAGGACGCCGGCCACTACGCGATGGACGAGACGCCGCTCGCGCTGGTGGCCGAGATCGAGCGTTTCCTGGCCGCCTGAACACCGTCCGGATCGCCGGCGCTCCGGCCGCCCGTACCGGTCCGGCCGTCCGAGGATCGAGGGAGCACGTTGCCGTCCGAAGAACGAGACACCGCCGCCGTCCCGTCGGGCCCGGCCGCGGATCTCGACGTGTTCGACCCCGCCGTCTACGCGCGGGGCGTCCCGCACGAGACCTACCGCCGGCTCCGCGACGAGGACCCGGTGCACTGGCAGGAGGAGTACGAGGTCGGCGGCTGGCCAGCCGGGCCGGGATTCTGGGCCGTGACCCGGCACGCGGATGTCGTCCACGTGCTGCGCGGCCCCGCCGAGTACAGCTCGTGGATCGGGGCGACGCAGATCCGCGACCCGGACCCCGCCGACCTGCCGTTCATCCGGCGGATGATGCTGAACCTCGACCCGCCCGAGCACGGCCGGCTGCGGCGGATCGTGTCCAAGGTGTTCACGCCCCGCCGCGTCGAACGCTTCGCGGCCGACGTCGAGCGCCGGGCGCGCCGCCTCGTCGACGGCATCGCCGAACGCGGCGCGTGCGACCTGCCGGTCGACGTCACCGACGACTACCCGATCCAGAACCTCGCCGACCTGCTCGGCATCCCCGAGGAGGACCGCGACCGGATCCTCGCGTGGACCAACCGGGTGATCGGCTACCAGGACCCCGACCACGCGGAGGCCGCCCGCGGCCCGGACGGCAGGCCGGTGAATCCCCGGTCCCCCGCGATGCTGGCCGACATGTTCGAGTACGCGCACGAACTCGCCGCCGCCAAGCGCCGGGACCCGGCGGACGACCTGATGACCGCGCTGGCGACCGCCGAGGTCGACGGGCGGCGCCTCAGCGACCCCGAGCTCTCGATGTTCTTCTTCCTGCTGGTGATCGCCGGCAACGACACCGTACGCTCCGGCCTGCCCGGCGGGGTGATGGCGCTCCTCGACCACCCCGATCAGCACCGGCGGCTGCTCGGCCGTCCCGAGCTGCTCGACTCGGCGATCGACGAGATGCTGCGCTGGCATCCGCCCGTGCTGAGCTTCCGGCGCACGGCCGTACGGGACACCGTGCTCGCGGGACGGCCGATCGCCGCCGGGGACAAGGTCGTCGTGTTCCACGCCTCCGCCAACCGCGACGAGCGGAGGTTCCCCGATCCGGACCGGTTCGACATCGCCCGGCGGCCGAACGACCACGTCGCGTTCGGCGACGGCCCACACGTGTGCCTGGGGGCGCACTTCGCCCGCCTGCAGCTGCGGATCTTCTACCGCGAGTTCCTGTGGCGCCTGCCGGACCTGGAGCCCGCCGGGCCTCCCGCGCGGCTGGTGTCCAACTTCATCGCCGGGATCAAGCACCTGCCCGTCCGCTACACGCCCGTACGACGGAGCGACTCCCGATGACCGACCGACCGCACCGCTCGGCGCCGCCCGGCCGCCCCCGCGCCGGCTCGCCGTCCCCGGTCCCCGGAGCGCCGCCCTTCTCCGCCTCCGCGGCGCCGCCGTCCCCCGCCGCCACCGGGTCGAAGACCATCGACACCGGTCTACGGCTCCTGGAGATCCTCCGGGACCACCCCGACGGGCTGACGATCAGCGAGCTCGCCCGCGCCGCCGACGTGCACCGCAATGCCGTGTCCCGGCACCTGACCGCGCTGCGCAACCACCGCCTCGTCTCCCGCACCGGGATGCGGTACACGCTCGGACTCGGCATCGTCGAGCTCGGCGCCGCCGTGCAGCACCGGCTGCGCGCCGCGGCCGAGGGGGCGCTCCAGTCGCTGGCCGACGGCTGCCGCGCGACGGCGTTCATCAGCGTGCTGGACGCCGAGGAGGAGGTCGTCGTGCTCGCCGTGGCCGAGCCGCGCGGGTCCGACTTCCACGTCGCGTACCGCGCGGGCAAGCGCCACGCCGTCGACCGCGGCGCGCCCGGGATCGCCATCCTCGCCGGCCGCCCGCCGCGCCCGGGCGAGCGGCCGATCGTACGGGAGGCGCGCCGGACGGGATACGCGGTCACCGAGGGCGAGTTGCAGCCCGGCGCGTGGGGCGTCGCCGCGCCGATCGTCGCGAGGGGACGGCCCGCGCAGGCGAGCGTCGGGGTGGTGACGATCGGCGCCCGGGACGAGTCCGCCATCGCGCCGCGCGTCGTCGCCGCGTCCGGCGAGATCGCCCGCCTGCTCTGAGCCTCCCTCGTCCCCAGGCTCCCGCCGACCCTCAACGGGCCGCGCCGGGCAGGCCCGGCACCATGGGCCACGCCAGGCTGGCCGGGCCACCACGGGCCACGCCAGGCGGACCGAGCCGCCCCAGGCGGACCCGAGCCGGGCGGGCCGGGCCACCACGGGGCGCGTCAGGCGAGCCGTGCCGGAGCAAGCCGCGTCACGCTTGCCGAGCCGCACTCAGGTGGGCCGGGCCGGCGCGGGGCGCCGCGCGTGGCCCAGCAGGGCCAGGGCGCGTGCGGTCTCGGTTGCGGTGAACGGCAGGCCGGGCCGGTGCAGCCGGATCCGTTCGCCGGCCGGAGCGGTCAGGGACAGCGTGTCCCGGTCGGAGCGGGCCGCCCGGTCGGCACGGTCGCCGGTGTCCGGGATGAGACGGGCCTCCAGCAGAGCCGCCAGGGCGGCCGGCAGCCGATGCGGGTCCGCGGCGGCCCACGACGCCAGGAGCAGCGCGCGGGCGACCGGATCGACGAGTTCGCGGACGGTGGCCGGGCGGGCCTGGACCGCCCGGCCGCCCGCCGCGGTGAGCGCCTCGACCAGTGCCTCGGCGGTGACGGGCTCCGGCAGCTGGACGTGGAGTTCGTCGACGGTTCCGTCGGTGTCGGGCTGGGTGCTCAGCGACAGGATGTTGCCGCCGATCGCGGCGGTGGCGGCGGCCAGCGCCGCGAGCTGTCCGGGCGTCTCGCGCACCCGCGCCCGTACGCGCCACAGCCGCGCCGCCGGGGCGGCGGTTCCCGCCGCGGGATGGCCCGGCGCGCGTCCGTGACGGTCACGCCGGTGGGTCAGCCAGAGGTGCGCGGACACGATCGCGCAGAGGACGCCTCCCAGCACGACGAGGATGACGGCGCCCGACCGGCGATGGCCGAGCGCCGTGGAGAACAGGTGCGCGACGCCCGCCGCCACGAACAGCGCCGCGAACTCGACGGCCTCGCGCCGCCATGTCCGCCTGCCGTGGCCGTGGGAGGCGTCGCCGCGGTCGATCGGACGGCCCTTCCTGATCTTCAGTCCCATGCGGACCACTCTGCGCAGCCCTCGTTGCGGCCAGCGATCATCGCCGTGACGTCGGCGTAACCGAACATCCTTTTTGGTGAAGACCGGAAAAAGTGGGCTTCACCGGGCTCGGTGACAGCGACGGCAACAGTGGCTTACGGTGGGCGTCAACGGATCGGCGACCCGGGAGCGAGGAGCGATGACGCACGGCGCGGACCTGGCGCGGCTGGACTTCTGGGGACGGCCGCCGGCCGAGCGCGAACAGGCGTTCGCCGCGTTGCGGGCCACCGGGCGTCCGGTGTTCGTCGACTACGCCCCGGACGCGGCGCAGACGGTGAACGGCTACTTCGCCCTGACCCGCCATGAGCAGATCATCGAGGTCAGCCGGCACCCGGAGACCTTCAGCTCCGAGCCGACCGCCACCAGCCTCGACGACCCGCCGCCCGCGCTGAGCGAGTTCGTCGGCTCCATGATCAGCATGGACGACCCACGGCACGCGCGGCTGCGCCGGATCGTCTCCCGCGCCTTCACCCCCCGCATGATCAAGAAGTTCGAGGACGACGTCACGCTGGTCGCCAGGGACATCGTGGACCGGCTCGCCGAGCGCGGGCCGTGCGACTTCGTCACCGAGGTCGCGATGCCCCTGCCGCTCACGATCATCTGCGCGATGATGGGCATCCCGAAGTCGGAGTACGACGGCGTGATCGACGCCACCAACCTCATCATCGGCGTCGGCGACCCGGACTACGTCGGACCCGACGGGCAGGACCGGACCTCGATGGTCGGCGAGAGGTTCGCCTACCTGCACGGGCTGATGGGCGAGCTCGCCGCCGAACGCCGGGAACGCCCCTCCGACGACCTGGTCTCCGCCCTCGTCACCGCGAACCTCGACGGCGAGTCGCTGACCGAACGCGAGCTCGGCAAGTTCTTCGGGCTCCTCGTCATCGCGGGGAACGAGACCACCCGTACGGCGCTGAGCCACGCCCTGACGCTGTTCACCGACCACCCCGACCAGCGGGCGCTGCTCACGGCGGACCTCGACGCCCGGCTGCCCGGTGCCGTCGAGGAGGTCGTACGGTACGCCACGCCGGTGACCTGGATGCGCCGCACGGTCACCCGCGACGTGGATCTGCTCGGGCACACCTACCGCGCCGGCGACCGCGTCGTCCTCTACTACAACTCGGCCAACCGCGACGAGGCGGTCTTCGACCGCCCCGACGAGTTCGACATCACGCGGTCGCCCAACCCGCATGTCGGGTTCGGCGGTCCCGGCCCGCACTTCTGCCTCGGCGCGCACCTCGCCCGCCGCGAGATGACCGTGCTGCTGCGGGAGCTGTTCACCCGGTTGCCCGGCATCCACGCGGCCGCGCCGCCCGTCCGGCAGCGCAGCAGCTTCATCAACGGGATCAGCCGGCTGCCCTGCGCCTTCTGATGCGGCAGCCTCTCGATCGCGTGAATTCTGCGTTACACGCCGTGTCGTCCGTGCCGTCCGGCTTCGGGCCCGCCATGCTGTTAGTCCCCCTCTCTGATCCACCCCTGTGCGAGGAATTCGATGCTCAGGCGCTCGCGGCTGTTCGGCCGCAAGATCCGTGTCACCTTCAGCCTTCCCCCCGACCGGCCGGAAGGGGTCGTCAGCGTCGTCGGCGACTTCAACGACTGGGAGCCCGGCCGTCATGAGCTCGTCAAGCGGCGCCACGGCAGGCGCACCGTCTCGGTGACCCTGCCCCCCGGCGTGCACCGGTTCCGCTACCTGGCCACCGGCGGCGTGTGGTTCGACGACGAGACCGCCGACGACCGGGACGAACACGGCTCCCTGATCAGAGTCTGATCACGTCACCGCGTCGAGCGCGGGCCCTCAGTCGCCGTGGGCGAGCGGCTCGTGATCGGCGTCGAGCGCATCGAGCACCGCGTCGCCGTGCGCCCTCGCCCACTCGGTCAGCATGTGGATCGGATCGATCAGTGTGGCCCCGAGTGGGGTGAGCTCGTACTCGACGCGGGGCGGCACCTCGGCGTAGGCGTGGCGGCTGATGAGTCCGTGCGCCTCGAGCCGTCGGAGCGTCTGGGTGAGCATCTTGCGGGAGATGCCGCCGATCATCTCGATCAGCTCGCCGTGGCGCACCGGGCCCTCGCTGAGGCCGTAGAGCACGACCGCCGTCCACTTGTCGGCGAGGAGCTCGACCGTCAGACGCGCCGGGCAGTCGGCGAGGAAGACAGCATCGGGACCGAAACCGCTCATGGCGCCAAAGGTACCTGGCGGTTCCCATCGGAAACCTAGCCTGGGTCCTCTCCCCCAAAGCGTAGGAGAGTCATGCGAGTCATCACCCAGCAGACGCTCGGCGGTCCCGAGGTGCTCACCATCGTGGACGCGCCCGAGCCCCGGCCCCTCCCGACCGAGGTCCTCGTCCGCGTCAAGGCGATCGGGTTGAACCCCCTGGAGGCGCGCCTGCGCGCCGGCGAGTTCCCACTGATCGGCCGGCCGCCGTTCATCCTCGGCTGGGACATCAGCGGCGTGGTCGAGGAGGCGCAGACGTGGCGGTTCAGGCCCGGCGACGAGGTGTTCGGGATGCCGCTGTTCCCGCGGCCGGCGAACGCGTACGCCGAGGCCGTGTCGGCGCCGGCGTTGCACCTGGTACGCAAGCCGGCGTCGCTCTCGCACGTCGAGGCGTCGGCGCTGCCGGTCGTCGGGCTGACGGCGTGGCAGGGCCTCGTCGACATCGGCGGTGTGACCGAGGGTGACCGCGTCCTGATCCACGGCGGTGGCGGCGGGGTCGGCCACGTCGCGATCCAGATCGCGAAAGCGCGCGGCGCGCACGTGATCGCGACCGCCAGCGGGAGCAAGCGGAAGTTCGTCGAGGGCTTCGGCGCCGACGAGGTGATCGACTACACGGCGGTCGACTTCACCGAGGCGGTCCGCGACATCGACGTCGTGCTCGACACGATCGGCGGCGACACCGTCGAGCGGTCGCTCGAAGTGCTCCGCCCAGGAGGTCACCTGGTGACGGCGGTCGCCGAGGAGGATTCGGAGCTCGCCGCCAGGTACGAGGCGGCCGGCATGCGCTTCAGCGGCATCGGGGTCGAGCCCGATCCGGTCGCCTTGCGAGGTCTCGTCGAACTCGTCGAACAGGGCAGCCTCCGGGTCCACGTGCAGGAGACGTTCCCGTTCGAGCGCGTCGCCGACGCGCACCGGCTGCTCGACGGCGGCCATCTCCAGGGCAAGCTCGTCCTCACCGTCTGAACCCGTCGTGCGCGAGCGGGCCTGCCAAGTGCCATGAGAGCGTCAGTGGGTAGTGCCGCAGGGTGTCAGTGGGTCTGCCGCGAGAGCGTCAGTAGCGGGTTGAGTGACAGCTAGCTGTCAGTGGGGTCCGACAGGTAAACGTCAGTGGCTGGCGACAGGTGAATGTCAGTGAGGCTCGCCCGCTCGATCCGGCGGCCGGGGTGGCCACCGCACCTTCCCCGGCCCGCCGCTGTCCATCTGTTACGAAGCCACCGAGGCCGGGCAGTTGGTCGGCGCGCAACTCGCATGCTGGATGGGATCCTCACCGACCTGCGCGAGGGGTAACAGCCCCGGCGGGACGTGACCGAGACCGCGCGTGACCTCAGCTGGGCGGCCGTACCCGATCGGTCACGTCCCTGACCTGGACGCTACGTCGACCACGGCCCCGCCACCTCACCGGCGTCGGGGCGGGGCATCTCGCCGGTGCGCAGGTCCGCCGTGCGCGCCCCTGACAGGCCGAGCTCGTCGGCGAGCTCGGTGAGCTGGTCGCGTTCGGCCGTACTCACCGGTGCCGCCCGCGAGGCCAAGCCGGTGATCGCCTGCTCGACGGCGTCTTCCCATTCCCCGGCGGCCGCGGCCTGTTCGACGCGCCGCGTCGTACGGGCGGGCAGCCGGTCGGCGTAGTGGCCCGGCAGCGCCCGCAGCTGCTGGGCCAGCTGCCCGCCGGCGGTCCGGCTCACCGCGACGGACGCCAGGCGACGCCGGCGTCGGCCCGCCACCGCCTCGGCGCCGGCCCGTAGGAGCCAGGCGACTTCGCGCAAGACCTCCATGACCTTCCCCCATCCCTGAAGGAGCGGGGCCGGTCAAGTCGACAGGAATGGGCGGTTTGGTTAATGCTGAGCGTTCTTCGAGTGGTGGCGGGCTGATTTTGGGCGCAGCGAGGTCGGGGGCGGGGTCAAGGTGGAGCGCCCTGCTGGACGAACGACCTTGATGCCGTCCCCGACCTCGGTGAGGCTTGGTGAGCCCGGAAGCCTCGGGTGTGGAGTTGTGGGCCCCATGGGCAGCCGATCGGGTGGCAGGCTCGCGGCTGCGGTCATCCCTTCGCCCGGTCCTCCCGCAGGTGGGAGGGGGCATGGGGCGTTCCACGTGCGGCCTGGCGGGGTCAATCAGTGGCACGTTCGGGCCATCGGCACCGGTGGCGAACAGACCTGCGGGCGACCTCGCGTCAGGCTGCGTCCGGCGGGGCTCACGCGGCGGCCTTACCGTTGGTGTGCAGGCAGCGGATGTGGCCGTCGCGCAGGCCGTAGAAGACCAGGGTGAGTAGCTGGCGGGCGGCCGCGGTCTTGGCGAGGTTGCGGGCTTCGGGGCCGCGCCGGGCGATGATTCCGTCCCTGACCGCGCGGATCTTGGTGCCGGCGCGGGCGTGCTGGACGGCCTCGATCATCGCCCACCGCAGAATCGTCGAGCCCTGCTTGGTGATGTGTCCGCGGGCGACCTTGAGGTCCGATTCGCGGTGCCGGGGCGTCAATCCGGCCCAGGAGCACAACTGGGCCGGCCGGCCGAAGCGGGTGACATCGCCGATCTCGGCGATGATGACCGCGGCCAGGACCGGGCCGATTCCCGTTAGCTGCTGGATCACCCTGTAGCCGGTGTGGCCGGCGAGCAGGTCGGCGATGACCTCATCCAGCATGGCGATTTCTCCGGTGCACCCATCGATGAGCGTCCGCAGCGAAGCGACCTTTCCGGCATAGGGCTGCGGGAGCCTGAGGCCATCCAGCCATTCGGTGCCGCTCCGGCCGAACAGGTCCGAGCACGCCGCCGCGATGCCGAGTTCGGCCAGCACGGCGTGCACCATGTCCTTGTACCCGGTGCGCTTGCCGACCAGCTTGGCCCGGTAGCGGGTGAGCTCCCGCAGGTCCCGCACATCGCGCGGAGCGATCCATGCCTCAGGCAGCCGGCCCATCCGCAACAGGTCGGCCAGATCCGCGGCGTCGCGTTCGTCGTTTTGCACCCGCCGGTAGGTGAACGCCTTGACCCCCAGCGGATGGGCCAGGTGCACCTCCGCGCCGGCGTCGGTGAGGGTGTCTGCGGCCCAGTACCAGCCGTACGTCGCCTCCAAGACGACCTTCGGGCGGACGCCGGCCTTGGCGATCTCCTCCCGGAACGCCGCCGGCGAGTTGAGAATGCGCACCTTGCCCAGACGCTCACCCTCGGGCGTCATCCGGACCAGCACCGACCGCCGCCGATGCAGGTCCATACCCACGATCTGTGGGCCGTCGTACTGTGTGTCCATAGCGGGCCTCCGTGAGCCACGGACTGAACGGACAACATCAGCATCCGCCAGGAGCGGAGGCCCCGCTCCTTCATCGCATCAGTGGCTTGGTGGCCTGTCAGCCATGTAAGGCACGTAGGTGAAGTTGGTCCGCAGATCTTGCCCGTTCATCGGGTGATGGTGAGGCCTCGGTGGTCGGCCCAGCGGCGGGCGCCGTCGGCCATGGCGTTGATTCATGCGGTGCCGGGATGGCGGTCGGTGAAGGTCTGCCAGTGATGGCAAGGGACCAGACCGTCGGCTCATATACCGTCGGGGTGGGTGCAATCGGCTTTAGCCTGGTGTGTGCTGGTCTGGCTGAATGGTGTTGATGCTTGAGGGGTTGGGTATGCGGCAAGCCCGGTGGTGCACGTCGAGTCGTAGTACGGGGGCGTGTGTCCAGGCCAGCCCGGCGATCCGGTGGAAGTCGGATGGGGTGATCACGCAGGGTGCGGGCGAACGCGTGGGGGCGAGGGTTTTGTGGCCCGCGGCCGGCTCGCCGGGGCGGTCCACGGCTCGGGAAGCTACCGGTCTGGCCTGGGAGCAGGCCATTAGCGTCGGCCGTACCGGCGACACGGCCGCTAGCGTCGATGCCGGTGGTCACACGACCGCCGTTGGATCGGTGCCCGCATCACAGGTGAACGATTGGCGGGGTAAAGCGGGTGCGGGCCGCCATAGCCGGCCGCGCGCCGCCGCGCATACCGGCGCCGTCCCGGCTGGGATTTCCGCGGATCGGACGGTTCACGGGCCGGCATCGGGTCGAGCGCGTGATGCGGCCGGTGGCGCGGTGGTTCACCTGCCCGCGGCCGGTGGCGTGTTGTCGGCGGAGCAGGTCGAACACGATGCCGGCGCGGCCGCGAAATCGGCCAAGAAAGCCGAGAAGGACCGGCTCGACGGTCTGGGCCCGGTACCCGGGCCGGAGTGGGGCAGCCGGTACTGCTGGACGCTGCTCACCGGCCTGTCGCACCGCTGGTCCCCGGCACGACCGCTTCCGGACATGGCCTCGGCCCTGCGGTGGCCACGCGTCACCGCGTGGGCGGATGTGGTCGCTTCTTTGACCAAGGCCGGGGCCGGCGCGCGCGCCTACATCCGGTTCGGCCGCCCCAACCGGCTCGGCCACGGCATCGCCCTGATCAACACCCACGACCAGGGCCTGGTTCTGATCAACCCCGACCAAAACCGAAGCGAGGGCTACACCAGCGTCATCGGCACCCAGAACGTGACCGACTGGCTCAGTGCACCAGACGGCCTCGTTACACGAGACGGGCTGCCGCTGATCGATGCCCGCGCGTACTTCCAGAACCCTGGCGGCCAGGTAATCCACCCACTCGGCCAGGCCACCCCGGCATCGGAATCGACCGCTCAGGCCCTGACCGACCCCACCGACCCCCACGTCGGAATGCCATGGATGGGGAGTTTCGACGACGGCCTGACGTGGGAGCCGCCCAGCACCCCCGCCTCACCAGCCAGGCGTCAACAGCGGACCCGGCCCGGCGCCGCTGATGCTCGCGCCGCATACGAGTCGGACCTGCGAAGGCTACGGGAAGACATCCAGCGGACGGGCGGCATCACCCGGGGCAGGCTCGTATCCGACTACCCCAGCGTCCCCGCTGACTCAGACGCTGAGATCCTCGCCCAACTCGGCCCCGGCTACGCAACGGAAAACCGGGACACGGAGATGTGGTTCGTCCACCGGCCGGCGGGGGCGCAGACACAGCGGCTGGCGGGCAATACCGGGCCCTCCGCTTTTACGGGCCCTGCCGCGGCCCGCACCCTCCAGCCGCCCAGCGCCGCTGATGCTCGCGCCGCAAACGAATCGGACCTGCAAAGACTGCGGGACAGACTCCAGAGAGCCAATCCGGGAATAGGCGTCGTCCGGTTCATGATCGATGACTTCCACCCCTCCTTCCGCGGAGTGGGAGATAACGAGCTCCTCACCCAACTCGGCCCCGGCTACGCAATAGAAAACCGGGACGGGTTTCGGTGGTTCGTCCACCGGCCGGCGGGGGCGCAGACGGGGTCCGAGTCCGGGTATGACTTTCAGGTCAACAGGGTCGACGACGTATCCGACGCGGTGGTCCGCGGGCTACGCCGGACGCTCGAGGACACCGCCGATCCGGCCCTTCGAGCCCGACTGCACGAGGCGTCGGCGTCATGGACCGGTCCGCCGGCCGCCACGGGCCCCCGTCGGCCGGCCCCTGACATCGCCCGCGACGAAGACGGCGGCGAGTGGGCTTCGAGCAGCCGCAGCGGCACCGGTGGCGGTGGCGGTCATCTGGACCGCGGCGATACCGGCAGGGCCACCGCGGCAGAGGCCTCCACGCCCGCCACGGCACGATCCGCTGGGGAGGCGGCGGTGGATGGCGCGGGCAGGGGCCAGGTACGGGTGTCGTTGCAACAGTTGGAGCGGGTGGTCGGTGATGGCACCGCGGCGGGTGTGGCCGCGATGCGTTCGGAGGCGGGTTTTGCGGGGCCGGTTCCGGGACCGGAGATGGGCCAGTACTGCCTCGCGGTGATCGAACACATCATCGGCGCCTTCTACGGCCCCTCGTTCACCACCGGCGCTGCCCGCCAGGTCGTGGGTGGGATCACCAGCGGGCTCACCCGTGATGACGGTCTGATCGAGGCGGGCGACGATGCCCGGCGTGGTCTTGGCCAGCCGGCCGCGGCGTGGGGGCGCCTCGATGACTGGCGGACCCTTATCATCGCCCTAGGCACCAGTGAGCCGGGCACCACCATGGTCGTGGTCAACGAACAGTCCGGGTCCGGTGACGCCCTCGATCTGCGCCACGTCGCTGCCTTCGTCCATACCGAGGACGGCGTGGTTCTCATCAACCCCGCCCAACCGGGCCAGGCCACCACCATCGACCCCCTGGACACCGCCGCCGCACCGGCCGGCCGGCTCGCCGAGTCGGCCACCTTGCTGGCCACCGTGCTCGGCCCGCCCATCAACTCCCGCGTCCTGTCCATCGACCCCCACCGCCAGGTGATCATTCCGGACTGGGCCACCACACGGGAGTCAGATTCAGCCGCCCGGGCCATGCTCGACCCGGCCAACCCCCGCATCGGGGCACCAAGACGCCAGCGTCGTTCGTCTAGATTGGATACCGCCGCCGAGGCCGAGGTCCCGGTTCCGGTGCCTTGGCCGCCGCTGGCTTTGGCCCGTCAGTACGGGTATACGCCCGGTCAGTTGGGCTACCCCGAGGAGGGGGCTCAGGAGCGGCTGGAGCGCGTTTTTCCACGAGACAGCCGTGGCGCGTTCCGCCAATTCCCCGATCCGCGTAGCACCGCGTACTCCATGGCTGGAGGGATACGATGGCTGAACCGACGCGAAATCCATAACACGTTCTTCACTGCTTCGGGGTCCAGCGACTGGATACAGGCAATCAACGGTAATTTGACGAACGTCGGCTACAGAGCCAATTGCGTCGATGTGGCGCGAAGTGTGCTGGAGAGCTGGGCGGGGAGGCCGACGGTGGCCGCACCCGTCTCCGTCGGCCAAGACGGGGCGCCCGTGACGGAGACGGATGGGATCCTCTGGACCAGCACGTGGCTCGGCGCTCAGCTTCGCGCACCCGAAGACACTGCGGGTCGGCGGGTAGGGGCCAACGAAGCGTGGGAGGCGATAGCCGGTCATTTGCGCGCGCATGGTCACGGGTCCTCTGCCCTGGTCTTCTTCCGGCCCTCAGGGGCCGCTCGCGAGCAGTTCGTCGCCGCTACCGCGCATGCCGTCGTTGGCTTGAACTACCAAGGCACGGTCTACTGGGTCGACGCGCAGTGGGGGCGAGTCAGTCACCGCCCGCTCTACGAAGGAGAACTGTTCCAATCTGTCGAGTTTGACCCGCAGTTCCGACCCATCCGCAGCAACTATCCCGTCTTTGTCACCCAGGGCTATGCCCCCCAACAGTACGATTCTGGCAACGGCGGTCCCAGTTTCTCTGCGGCCGGTTGGCAGAATGCCGGGGCCCTACCTGAAGAGCTCGGGCCAATTGACTGGCAAAAGTCTAGCCACAGCAGACCGGACAAGAACGGTGTGGAGACGTGCGTGTCGGTCGCCGTCGTCGGATTGAGGCTGGGGGTGGGTCGGTGACAGGCCAGGTCACTCCGGTCTGCGTAACTCCGCGTTCGACGGCTCGCTAACGCCGCTGACCGAGTGGTTGTCGCTCAAGCCCCGCGGCGGCCCGGCCGGCAGGTCCGTCTCACCGAGGCGCAATCGATCGTCGACGGCCGGGCGGCGGTGACCGCCCGCGCCTGGCACATCGCGACCGGCCCGACTCCCCCGGTGGAGACCGAACAGGTCCCGCCGCCGCCGGTTCCGCAGGATCCGGACGAGTGGCATGGCCGTCACTGCTCGGCTGCTGCGCCACTCCGACGGCGAATGGGTGCACATGGACTGCCGGACCGAGCTGGCCGACGACGGTATCGGCCTCACCCACGGCACCCTCTCGGACCCGGACGGCCGGGTCGGCGTGGTCGACCAGCCCCTCGTCGTTCGCCGGCGCTGATCGCGCCCGACATGTGAGATCCCCCGCCCTTGGCTCCGGTAAGCAAGGACGGGGGACGCCGGGGGAAACGACGCCTATCCTGCGCCGCTCACGTCACTTCCCGCTCTCGTCGACAACGGCGACCTCGACGCGAGCATCGACGACGGCATCAGCCCTGATCACCGGTCTACTTGATCAGCGCAGTGAGTGTCGGTCCTGGGGCAGCCGCGCGCCTGGCCCTGCGTCTGGCACGATCATCACCGGCACGATCGCGGGGAAGGAACATCGCCGTGGCGCTCGAACCCACCGATCTGGACGAGCTGGAGCTGGCCGAGCTGCTGCCTGATCCCGACCGCAGCGATGACCGGGCCTGGGCCGCCGAAGACTACGACTGGACGGCCTAAGCCGCGTCGCTCACTTGGCGGCTTCGACGATGAGCGTGCCGACGTGGTCGGTCTCGGGGGGAACAGCCGGGCCGGGTCGGTGAACCACACCGCGCCCCAGATCGAGTAGATCGCCTCCCACCGCTGCTCGGCCGCGGTGAGGTAGTCCACGACGTCGGCGTCGATGTAGCGGACGCCGGGCAGGTGCCCCCAGCAACGGCGGGCGCGTTCGCACTGGGCGGGTGAGATATCGATGCCGGTGGCCTCGATGCCCTTGGTGGCCAGCGCCGCGACCGCGTTGCCGCGCCCGGACCACCAGCGCATCAAAGACATCCTGACCAGCAACCCAGAACTCCTCGACGCCGCCGTCGCCGCCAGCTACATCACCTGCCACATCGACGCCCACGGCCAGCCGACACAGATCAAGCTGATCCCCGAGGTCGCCTTCAGCCTGAACATCCCGGTCAATCTCCACGACACCCTGCTACTGGACCCGAAGACCGAGTGACCCAGGTCACTGAGGCTCTCGTGGCACTTCTACTGACACTCTCGTGGCACGTGACAGGGCCCTGAGACGGGCGTCGGCCGGGCGGCCGGCTTGATCACTGGCCGTCACTGCTCTCTATCGTCACCGACTGCCAGTGATCAGGGGAGATGTTCCGGGCCGCCCGCCATGCCCCGAGCGCCGGCGCCGGGCGGCGGAGCATGGCGGTGCCGGTCAGGATGGCACGTCGGCGGCGGGAAGGGCGCAGCCGCGTACGACCTCGAGGTATTCGACGATCGCGTCGCGGTTGCGGGTCAGGCAGTCGATGCGCTCGGTCATCCGGTCGCGTTCGCGTTCCAGCGTCGCGAGCATCTCCGGGGTCGCGTCCGGGAAGTGGATGGACCTCGGCTCGTCGAGGCAGGGAAGGATCTGCTTGATGATCCGCGTCGGCAGCCCGGCGTCCAGGAGCCCCCGGATCTGCAGCACCCGGTCGACGAAACGCGGATCATAGTCGCGGTAGCCGTTCGCGCAGCGCTCGGAGACGATCAGCCCCTGCTCCTCGTAGTAGCGCAGCAGCCGCCTCGACGTGCCCGTGCGCTCCGCCAACTCCCCGATGCGCATGTGCGCCACCTCACATGATCCCGAGTTGACCGTCACATCAGTGTGAGGGTTTGAGCATACGGCCATGATCCTTCATGGCACAGCCCGGTCCGTCGATCCGGCCGCCGAGGGCCGGCGGCTCCCCCTGTCCCCGCTGCTCGCGCTGGCGACGGCCGTGTTCATCACCAGCCTCACGGAGACGCTGCCCGCCGGCCTGCTCCCCGGCATCGGCGCGGACCTCGGCGTCGGCGAGTCCGCCGCCGGGCAACTGGTGACGGTCTACGCGCTCGCCACGGCGGTGACCGCGATCCCCCTGACCTCGGCGACCGCGGGGTGGCGGCGCAAGCGTCTCCTGCTGACCGCGATGACGGGATTCGGCGTCGCGAACACGGTCACGGCCGTCTCGACGAGTTACCCCCTCACCCTGGCGGCCCGCTTCGTGGCGGGGGTGGCGGCGGGCCTCGCGTGGGCGCTGCTGGCCGGGTACGCGCGCCGGCTGGCCCCCGCCCGCCTCCAGGGCCGGGCGATGGCCGTCGCCATGGCCGGAATCCCGGTCGCCCTGTCGCTGGGAGTGCCCGCCGGGACCTTCGTCGGGAAGGCGCTGGGCTGGCGGACGGCGTTCTGGAGCATGACCGCGCTGACCGCCGTCCTCATCGCGTGGATCATCGCGTCGGTCCCCGATCATCCCGGCGCACGGCGGAGCGACCGGACACCGATCCTCGGCGCGCTCCGCGTTCCCGGCGTGGCGCCGGTCCTGGTCGTGACGCTGGTGTTCGTGCTGGCCCACACGATCCTCTACGCCTACATCGCCACGTTCCTGGACCGGTACGGGATGGGGGGCTCGGCCGGCTCCGTGCTTCTCGTCTTCGGCGTCGCGTCGCTGGTGAGCATCTGGGTCGTCGGCGTCCACATCCACCGCCGGCTGCGCACCCTCGCCCTCGCCGCCACGCTCCTGGTCGCGGCGGCGGCCGCCGTACTGGCGCTGTTCGCGGATAGTCCCGCGCCGGTGTACGCGGCGATCGCCCTGTGGGGTCTCGGCTGGGGCGGGGTCCCGACCCTCCTGCAGACCGCGGCGGGCGAGGCGGGAGGTGTGCGGGGTGACGCGGCGCAGGCGATGCTGGTCACCCTGTGGAACGTCGCCATGGCCGGTGGCGGAGTCGTCGGCGGCGTCCTGCTCGCCCGGTTCGGCCCGGCGTCGTTCCCCCGGAGCGTCCTCGTCCTGCTGGCGCCCGTCCTGCTCGTGGTGCTCGCCGCCCGTAGGCACGGCTTCCGTGACGCCCGCCCGGTCTCGGCCGCGCCGCCGGGCTCCGGGAACGGCGTGCCGGACGCCCGGTGACCGGGGTCGCGAACCGTGCGAAGAACGGCGGACCGCGGCGAGGTCCGCGGTCCGCACCGAGCGTTCCGCCCGGCCGCGGGGCGTTAGGGTCGGCGTCATGGGTCCGGCCGGAACGCCGCCCCGTACGGGACGGGTCCGTGTCACACTTCGGCGTCCTGGGTCGTCCCTAGAACGTGAGCAGCGCGTTGCCAGAGGAGAGCGGTCGTGACCGGAACGCCGAGGAACGATGACCCGCCCGCCGGCGGCCGGTGGACTCAGGATGACCTCGCCCGTGCCTTCGAGACGGAGCGGCCTCGCCTGCTCAACGTCGCGTACGCGACGACCGGGTCCCTGGCGGAGGCGGAGGACTGCGTGCAGGACGCGTGGCTCCGGCTGCGCCGGCTCGAGGACCCGTCCGCGATTCGCGACCTGGCCGCGTGGCTGACGACCACGGTCGGCCGGCTGGCGCTGGACGCGCTGGGCAGCGCGCGGGTCCGGCGGGAGCGGTACGTCGGCCCGTGGCTGCCCGAGCCGCTGGTCGGGGACGCCGTCGCGGGCGATCCCGCCGACCGGGTGACGCTCGACGAGTCGGTGAGCATGGCGCTGCTGGTCGTCCTGGAGCGCCTGTCTCCGGCGGAGCGGACGGCGTTCCTGCTGCACGACGTGTTCGGGGTGCCCTTCGACGAGGTCGCCGAGGTGGTGGGCCGTACGCCGGTGGCGGTGCGGCGGCTCGCGTCCCGGGCGCGCAAGCACGTCGAGGAGGGGCTGCCGCGGTTCCCGCCGACGTACGGCGAACAGCGTGAACTCGTGGCCGCGTTCATGGCGGCCTGCCGGGGCGGCGACCTGGACCGGCTCGTGGGCGTGCTCGACCCCGACGTCACCCTGCGCGGCGACGGCGGCGGCAAGGTCCCCGCCGTGAGCCGGGTCGAGGGGGGCGCCGAGCAGGTCGCGCGCATGCTCCTGGGGTTCGCCGCCCATCCGTCCGTCGAGGCACGGGTCGCGGACGTCAACGGCGCGCCCGGGCTCGTCATGCTGGACCCGACCGGCGTACTGACCGTCATGGCGTTCACGGTCGACGCCGGCCGGATCATCGCGATCGACGCGATCCGCAACCCCGACAAGCTGCCCGGCCTCCGGTTCTGAACGGCGCCGGGTCCCGCCGGGGAGGGCTCAGAGACGGGCCAGGTCGACGGCCTCGGCCATGGCCCGGTAGCCCGCGTCGTCGGGGTGCAGGTGGTCGCCCGAGTCGTACTCGGGGCGCAGGGCGAGGGGGTCGGCCGGGTCGCGGGTGGCCGCGTCGAAGTCGATGACGGCGTCGAAGGTGCGGCTGGTGCGGATGTAGGCGTTCACGGCCTCGCGCGTGGCCTCCAGCGTGTCGTCGTACACCTGCCAGCCCTTGAACGGCGTGAGCGTCGCGCCGATCACCGTGATGCCGCGGGCGTGGGCGCGGGCCGCGATCGCCTCGTACGCGGCGGTGATCTTCGCGGGGTCGGTCTGGTGCGGGCTCTGCTGGATGTCGTTGATGCCCTCCAGCACGATGAGCGTGCGGACGTCCGTCCGCGACAGGACGTCCTCGTCGAACCGGGCGAGGGCGTTCACGCCGTACGACCCGCCGTCGAGCAGCAGCCGGTTGCCGCTGATCCCGGCGTTGAGGACGCCCAGCCTCCGGGACGGCGGCAGCGCCTGGATGCGGCGGGCGAGGTAGTCCGGCCAGCGGTGGTTCTCCCCGGCGGTGGAGTCGGCGCCGTCGGTGATCGAGTCGCCGAGGGTGACGACGCTGCCGCGTATGGGCGGGTCGAACACGTCGACGCCGGTGAGGTAGTACCACTGACCGAACGTCCCGGTGTAGGCGTCCCCGGACACGTCATCGGCGTGGTCGCCGCCGGGCGCGTAGTAGGAGGTCTGCTGGGCGAGCGGATGCGTGGTCACCGGCCCGGAGACGACCGGCAGGTACACGGTGATGAGAAGGTCGGCGCCGGGCCGTACCGGGAGGAGGGCCGGATCGGCGGTCAGGTCCGCGCCGGCGGGGACGGTCGCCGACCGGGCGCCGTGGAAGGTCACCTCGCGCAGCGTTCCGGGAGCCGTTCCCGCGCCGTCCGCGGCCCGTACGGCGACCGTGACATGGCCGACGGTGAGCGGGGCGGTGCCGAAGCGGTTGGACAGCCGGATCCGTACGGCCGCGCCGCCCGCGGAGAGGTGCACGACCTCGCGCACCGACGAGCCGGACTCCGCGCCGGTGGGAGCGGACAGCCCCACGGCGGGCGACGCCTCCCACGCGCCGACCCAACCCCGCTCGGCGTGGGCCGCGGGCCGTGGCGGGGCTGCGGGCCGAGGCGGAGCCGCCGGGGCCGCCCCGGCGGCCGGCGCGACCGCGACGCCGGACGCGAGGGCCAGGGCCGCCGCGGCCAGGATCCGTGCGCCTGCGGGTCCGCGCGTCCTTGTGTGCTGCATACGGGCACCTTTCTCGCCAGGAAGCGTTTTCTGACAAGGACGGTAAAACGATCACCTGGCCGCGACAATGGCCGGAGCCCCGTCATCGGCCGGACGGCCGGATCAGGCCGCGCGCGCGTCGTCTCCGCGCTCAGCGCGGCGGCGTGAACCAGGGCGGGAGATAGACCCGCCAGTGGCGGCCGAGCCGGGACAGCGGGTGGGCGACCCAGGTGGTGGCGTAGCCGGGCGGCGGCGAGCCCGGGGACAGGATCCCCGTCGGCTCCCGGCGCGCGGTCCGGAGCAGCCGTTCCGGAGTGGTCGAGGCGAGGACGCCGCCGGTCTCCCCGGTCCCGCAGCCGATGTAGAAGGCGACCGGCACCGATCGCGGGCCGCTGAGCAGGCAGGGCGGACGCACCCCGAGGCGTTCGAGCGTCGCCGCGCCGCGCGCGTACGTCCGGCGCTCGGCGGCGTTCTCTCGCACCTGCTGCGACAGCACCATCCCCTGGGAGCCCAACTGGACCAGCACGACGGCGGCGATCAGGCCGGTGAGCGGCCGGCGGAGACGCGAGACGGCCGCCGGAAGCCGCGTCAGGCACTCGGCCACGGGCAACGCCAGCAGCGCGTACGCGGGCAGCAGGAACCGGGGGGCCGCGTAGCCGAGGAACAGCAGGTACGGCACGGCGGCCGAGACTCCGCAGGCGGCGGCGACCGCGACCGGCCCCAGGGCGCGGGCGCGGGCCGCCAGCACCAGGCCGCCGGCGGCGAGCAGCGGCACGGCGGCCCACCAGAGCGTAAGCCCCGGACGCTGGACGCCGACGCCGCAGGGACGGCAGAGCAACGGCCCGTTCACGGCGGACAGTTCGTACAGCAGCCCGCGCGGATGCCAGGCGATGCCGCCCTCGATGGCGCTGGACCTGTGGAGGCGCGCGACCGGTCCGCCGTAGCGCAGGAACGCCTCGGCGATCCACTGCGCCGCGCCGAGCGCCAGTCCTCCGAGCACGGCGCCGACCAGAGCCGGGCGCCGCCACCGGCGCACGAGCACCGCCGCCACCGGCAGTGGCAACGCGATCCAGAAGGCGTCCCCCGGTCGCATCAGCGTCGTGACGGCTCCCGCGAGCACGACCCCGATGAGAGCGCCGCGCCCGCCCGTCACCGCGTAGCGCACGAACCAGCCGGCCAGGGCCACTCCTCCGACGGCGACCCAGAAGTTCGGGATGACCTCGGAGACGTAGTAGCCGGTGACCCACAGCCCGGTGAACAGCAACGCCGCCAGGGGGACGACGGCCCGGCGGGACGCCACCGCAAGCCACGGCAGGTAGGCCAGCACGATCGCGGCCGCGCCGAGCACGGCGAGGTAGGCCCGCAGCACGATGACCGAACCCGTGAGCCACACGACGGGAGCGATCAGATAGGTGATGCCCCGGGCCCGCGGCGCGCTGAAGAACGCCGCCGGCATCCGCGGACTCACCTGGGTGATGTAGAGGGCCTCGTCCCAGCCGACCGCGCCGTGCGGTACGACGACGGCGAACTCGAGGGCGGTCAGGAGCACGGCCACGGCGACCAGCCACGCGGTGGGACGGCGGACGAGTTCGGCCGGCTTCGGCGGCACCCGGATGATCAACCGACTCCCATCTCGCCGTCCGGACGCGGCCGGAGACTTCCCTGGCCGTCCCAGGGTCGCGGGGGCCGGAGAACGGAGGATGTCCGGCGGCTGAACGGCGCCCCTCCGCAGGAGGGCGGCCGGCGCGCGACCGGTGTCCCCTTCGGCCGGCGCGTGACCGGTGTCCCCTCGGCCGGGGTTTGACCGGCGTCCCTTCGGCCGGCGCGCGTGGTCTACCGGCTCAAGGAGCGGGGACGAGGGGCGGCTCGCCCCAGCCGGCGGTTGGAACTTGATGGACCGCAGCGACATCGACACGGCGGTGCTGTCGGTGCCCTCTCCCGGCGTCTTCTTCGGCGGCCCCCTCGCCGCCCGTACGCCGGCGAGGGAGGTCGACGAGGACGGAGCCGGCGTCGTACGGGACCACTCGGGGCGGTTCGGGCTGTTCGCCTCCTTGCCGCTGCCCGACGTCGACCAAGGTGTAGCTCCGGCGACCGACTTGTCAGCCTATGCGCAGCCGCCTGGACGGCCGCTGGTGCTGGCGGCCGGCTTCTCTGTTTCACCGGGATCCGGTGTCGGCGGTGCGCCGTCTTCCGGCGGCCGCGACCCTGAGGCCCGGGGCGAGGAGACCGAGGTCCGTGTCCGGCCACCGCTGCTCGATCGCCCTGACGAGCGCCGCCACCAGGTCACGGCCGTCGACTCCGTGCCCGGCCGCCCCATTCTGGGGAAGCCGGTGCCACAGCGCGTTGACGGTCTCGAGGTACGCGTCCGTCGGCCGCACGGTGTTCGCCTGGTGGAGCAGGTCCAGCACCTTCGCGGCCGGCAGCCTGCCGACGTCGTCGCGGAGGCGCAGGAGGACGAGCCGGTGCAGGTCGGGGAAGGCGGCCGCCGCCCTGAGACATTCCCGGTAGGTCGCCGCACGTTCGTCCTCGGGTGCGTCGCGGGTGTGGTCGAGCCGCCCGAGGTGATAGCCGGGCACGATCCCCTCCTCGCCGGTCGACCTCGACCAGATGCGATCGCCCATGGCCCGGAACAGCGGCAGGGACTGCAGGAGCAGCATCCCCATCCGCCAGTCCGGCAGGAACGCCAGGGTCCGGAGGAGGAGCCCGAGGCCGCTCGCCGGGTTCGCACGAAGGTCGTACGCTCCGGGGTCGCCGGAGAGGAACAGGTCGTAGTCGGTCGCCTCGGGCCGGGCGCCCGGGGGCGCGATGGCGAACGCGCCGAGGACCGATACCGCGGAGCCGTCCTCCCGGCCCAACCGGACCCGCAGCTCATCGGCCAGGTGCACGGTGACCCGCAGCGTGTTCAGGATCCCGTGCCACTCGGACGGAGACAGCTCGGCCTTCCAGAGACGGCTCAGCCGGATCCAGCGCTCCACCGCGGCGGCCGGGGACCCGGGGAACAGCTCGTCGGCGGTGATTCCCTCGCCGGAGAGCAGGACGAGGAGGATCGTCAGGTTGGCGGAGTAGGCGGCGAGCCGCCGGGTGACGGGATGCACCACCGGCTCATAGGCGGTGTGGGACCGCCCGGCGTGCGGGTACAACGCGCCGTCGAGCAACTCCCGCAGCAGCGCCCGGCGCTCGTGCTCCTCCGGTCCGCGACGGAGCAGTTCGCCGAGGAAGTCGACGATCGGCGCGCGTCCGGCCACGCAGGCGAAGGAGAGGACCGCGAACAGGAAGCCGTCATCCGGCCGGCCACCGGCCGCCGTCGGCCGCACGCTCGTCACCTTCCGCACCGCGGTCAGGTCGTCGATGACGCGGACGGCGAGCCAGGCGACGAGGAACTCCGCGAACGTCGGATGCAGGAACTCGAAGGTCCGTGCCCGCTGGTCCCGCACCCGGGCCTCGGCGCGGTGGATGAAGAAGAACCGGCCGGTGGTGCGCTCGGCGGGGCTCAGCGCGGCCGGCTCGTCGGCGCCGGGGTCATGGTGCTGCGGGAGCAGGACGGAGAGGTCGCGGTCCAGTTCGTCCTCACCGGCGGTCTGCCGGCCACGGGTGAACATGGCGAGCGCGGCGACGGCCAGGTGCTCCAGCTCCGCCTCCGCGAGCCTGCGCTGCTCGCCGGACGGCAGGGACGCGGTTCGTGGAGCCTTGCGCACCTCCCGCAACGCGAAGTCCATCAGCAGCGCCTCGTACAGGTCGGCCTGACCGAAGCTCCCGGTACCGGCCTGCAGCGCGTTGTCCTGCGCGTCGAAGATGGCGAGCATGAGCAGGAGCAGCGGCTGCCGCGCCAGCTCCCGATGGGCCAGGACCGTCTCGGCGGGAAGTGGCCGGCGAGACCGCGCCGCCAGGAGCGCGGCGTTGTGCCGGTGCCAGACGTCCAGCCAGTAGCGGACCTGGTCGTCGGTGAAGGGCTGGAGCCGCAGCGCGACGGTGCCCGCCGGATACCGGACGCGGTCGGCGACCACGGTACGGGTCGTCACGATGACGGCGACCGGCTGCCCGAGCGCCGAATGCCGGCGCTGAAGGTCGCGGACCTGCTCCAGGTAGTCGTACCGGTTCAGCCCCGCCGCCTGCAGCATCTCGTCGAAGCCGTCGAGCATCACGACGGGCAGCGCCCCGTCGGCCGACTCGAGGAGATCGGGCAGGGTCACCCGTTCCCCCGACTGGCGGCGGACGGCCTGCTCGATCTGCTCCTGGATCATCGACTCCGCCGCGACCTGGCGGAGTTCGACCCGGATCGGCAGGAAGTCCTCCTCGGGCAGGCGGGCGGCGAGGACCTCGGTCAGCTTCGACTTGCCCGATCCGGGCTCGCCGAGGACCACGAGCGGGGCCTGGACCGCACGGGGGGAGGTCAGGAAGCCGGACAGGAAGGCCTCGGCGTGCGGTTCCCGCACCTGTTCGGCGGCCCAGAACGCCGGGTCGGCCGGGCTCTCCGACGGGTCGACCTCCGCCACCTTGCATCGGGGGTTGACGTAGGCGTCGCCGAGGGCGGGCAGGACCACACCGTCGGGCGCCCGGCCGGTCGCGACGATCGGTTCGGACAGCGCCGCGCGGTATCCCCGGAGCAACCGGCGCCTGGGCCGGTCACCCGGCCGGACCGCCGCCATGGTGCCGAGGATCTGTCCCACCTCGGACAACCCGGCGCCGAGCGCCTCCAGCCGTGTCAGGTTCGCCCAGACCTCGAACTCCCGGTTGTCCGTCGCGAGCCTGCGGAACGCCTGTTCGTAGGTCTGGAGCGCGACCGGTGGCACGGCCGCGACCGCCCGGGTCAGGCGCGTGCGCTCCGGACCGGAAAGGGCGTCCCACGCGGCGACACCACGGACGAAGGCCGTCAGCCGCCGTGACATCAGCTCGTACGTCGACCTGATCGCCGCTCGGGTGCTCTCGTACGGAACGTGCGGCTCGGGCAGCGGAAGCCGGTCGTGCAGCAGCCCGCCGACCAGCTCGGCGCCCCCGCGCGAAGGGAGGGTGCCGGTCGCCTGGGCGACCTTCTCGCCGGGAGTCAGCTCGAAGCGCTCGAGCCCGATCACCGGGTCCCCCTGCTCCAGCGCCTCGAAGTAGGAGGACACCACCAGGACGGCATGGGCCGCCGCCAGCCGCTGCGTGCGGTCGAAGCGGGACAGCCCGCTGCGCCGTTCCGAGATCCGGCGGACGGTGTCGTGTCCGAACCTGACGATCTCCTCTTTCAGGTCGAACAGGTTGAGCGCGGCGGACGCGTCGTTCCCGGTCGCCAGCGCGGCGACCGTCCAGGTGACCAGGCCTGCGGCCGCCAGCCGGTCGGCGAGGCCGATCAGCCTGCTGGGACGGCCGCCGAGGATCTTCAGAGCATCGGCATAGGTCAGCGACTCTGCCACTCGGGCTCCTTAGAGAGGGGAGACTCGCTCCCCATCATCGGCGGGGAGGGTCGAGAGTCCCACCCCCGCACGCGTGACGTGCCGGAACCGACGAAAGGCGCTTCGGACATGCGAAAGCCGGGCGGATCGGTCGGATCCGCCCGGCTTCGTCCGTCGTCAGTTGGGCGACGCCGCGCCGGAGGACGCCGTGAGAGCGGTCGTCGTCACCGGCTGCTTGAGGGCGCTCTCCTTCATCCACTTGGTGAAGGACAGCTGCCAGTAGCCCCAGCCGTTGTTCCACTCGAGGTCGCGGGTCGAACCGCTGATGACGACGACGTCACCGCGGTTGCTCAGCTTGAAGTACCAGGCGGCGCCGGAGGGCGTCTGCCGGACACAACCGTGGCTGCAGTTGCTGTGGCCGAGGCAGCCGAAGTCGCCGGGGCTCTGGTGGAGGTACTCGCCACTGTTGCTGATCTGCACGTCCTTGTAGACGAGCTCGTGGTAGTACCCGGCCTCTCCCTCCTTGATGTTCGGGGAGGTCATCGTCACGACCGGGGACTTGCCCATCGTCAGGTGGACGCCGCTCGTGGTGCGGAAGTCGTTGCCGTGCGAGTCGCCGCCGCCCATGCCGCCGCTGATCGGGATGGTCTTGGCGAGCTTACCGTCGACGTAGACCTTGTTCTTGTGGGTCTTGAGATTGACCTTGGCGATGTGGGAGGCGCCGATCGAGAAGTTGCGCGTGACGTCCTTGGCCCCGTACACGCCGGCGGAGGCGCGGACGCCCGCCAGGTGCGCGACGAGGCTGACGTTGCTGTGGGCCGGCCAGTAGTCCTTCGTGCGGAAGATGGCCTGCTCGCTGGTGATCCAGCGCCAGGCGCCCTGCACCGGCGTGGTCGACCGGACCTCGAGGGCCTTCTCGACCGCCGCCTTGTTGGCGACCGGGCGGCTGAACGTCACGGTGATCGGCATTCCGACGCCGACGGTCTCCCCGGGCTGCGGGATCACGTCGCTGATCTTCACCGTCGAGGACGCCTTGAGCGTGGTGAACTTACTCGTGGCGGTGGTGACCTTGCCCGCCGCGTTCTTCGCGGTGGCGGTCACCGTGTACGAGGTGCCGGGCTTGAGCGTCCACTTCGTCGTCCAGCTCTTCTTGTCCGCGGACATCAGGCCGTCGACGGTGCTCGAGCCCGCCTGAACGCTCACCTGCTCCAGCACTCCGCTGTCCGCCTGCACCGTGACGCCCTTGTCCGGGCGCACCTTGGCGGTCCCGTTCGCCGGAGTGATGGTGGCCGCCGCGTCCGGCGCCTTGGCGGACTTGCCCGCCGGGGAGGCGTCGCCGCTCGACGAGCACGCCGCGGCCATGGTGAGGAGGGTCGCGGCCGCCACCGGCATGACCCATCGACTCGATCGACTGATGCGCACTGATGACCCCACTTCGCGCGGAAGATGCGCGGCTCAACATGTCAGAACGGAGGCGCGCATCGGTAGATCCCCGGTAATTCGAGCATCATAGTATCGATCAACGGCAATTAACCGGACAATAGCGGTTCGGCGGCCGTTGGCCGCCAAACCGTGATCTAAGAAGCTCGACCGAACAGCATTCGGCTCGTCAGGGCCGGAGTGAAGAAGGGTGCCGCCTGCCGCACCACCGGGGTGACCTGCGGCGGGGGCGTGCGCGCGATCGTGCGCGCGGCGATGGGCCCGGGGGCGCGGCCGGGGAACGTCGCCGTACGGTCGGGGCGCCGGCGGGGTCGGAAGACGTCCTGCGATTCGTGCGAACGGGGAGAACTCACGGCGGGCGGCCGCGCGGTCCCGGCACGCGGCGGGGCCGATCCGCCGACCGGCCCCGCCCCGGCGGGTGCCCGCGTTCCCGCGGGTCAGCGGGTCAGGGGGTCAGCGGGTGAAGACGGTGAGGGTCTCGGCCACCGGGCGCGGCCGTCTCGGCGCACAGGGAACGACGACCTCACCGAAGGTCGAGGTGCTCACCCTGAGCACGACCTTGCCGAGGCGGAGCCGATCGACTCCGATCGCCCTCGGAACCCACCCGCCCGTGAGGTCGCCCGTGACGGTGTCGTACGCCGAGACCGGGCCGCCGGAGCCCGACAGCCGGAAGCCCGCGACCTGGGCGCCGCTGACGTCGACATCGGCGTCGGCGCTCCAGGAGGTCACGGCCACCGGCGGACGGAGGCTGAGCCGGGAGACGTGCAGGTCGACCCGCGTGAACGTGCCCACGGTCGGCCGGTGCGGCGTCGCGGTCAGGGTGCCGTCGAACTCCACGCTCCTGTCCCCGAGGAGTGGCACCGCGCACGTGTAGACCATGGAGAAACCGGCGGCGCGGGCGGACGCCGGTGTGAGGACGATTCCGAGTGCGACGGCCGTGGCCGCGGTGACGATGCGTCGGTCGAAAGACTTGATCATCTGATCTCCTTGGCAGAGGTCGCTTCCGCCAAGGAGACGATCATGGATGACGCGGCCGGCGACCTTCGTGAAACGCGGTTCGACGGAATCTTTGAGCCGCCGGTACCTCGTGCTGGCGCCGGTCCTACCGCCGCCGCGCGGCGGGTACGACCAGGGGCGTTCCGGTCTCCGGATCGTCGATCACGCGACACGGCAGGCCGAAGACCTCCTCCACTCTCTCGGCCGTGACGACCTCGGCGGGAGCTCCCTCGGCCACCACCCGCCCGTCGCGCATCGCGATGAGGTGGTCGGCGTACCGTGCCGCCTGGTTCAGGTCGTGCAGGACGGCGACGAGGGTGCGGCCCTGCTCGCGCTGCAGCCGTGCGCACAGGTCCAGGACGTCGATCTGGTGGGCGATGTCCAGGTAGGTCGTCGGCTCGTCGAGGAGCAGCAGCGGGGTCTCCTGAGCGAGCGCCATGGCGATCCAGACGCGTTGCCGCTGACCGCCGGACAGCTCGTCGACGCGGACACCGGCGAGATCGGCCACGCCGGTGGCGGTCATCGACTCCTGGACGACCCGCTCGTCGTCGGCCGACCACTGGCGGAACAGGCCCTGGTGCGGATGGCGCCCGCGCGCCACCAGATCGGCCACCGTGATGCCCTCCGGGGCGATCGACGACTGTGGGAGGAGTCCGAGCGTACGCGCGACCGTGCGCGTGGCCTGCGCGTGAACGTTCCGGCCGTCGAGCAGCACGACGCCGGAGCGCGGTCTGAGCATCCGCGCGAGCGCGCGCAGCAGCGTCGACTTGCCGCAGGCGTTCGGCCCGACGATGACGGTGAAGGACCGGTCGGGAATCGCCACGGTCAGCTCTTCGGCGACGACCCGGCGCTCATACGCGAGCGTCAGCGCGCGCCCCGCCAGCCTGGATCCGCCGCCCGCCGTCCCGGGCCCTCGATCCGCCGTACCGTGACCGTGATCCACCGCGCCGGGACGCCGATCCGCCGTACCGCCACCCCGATCCGCCGTACCGCCACCCCGATCCGCCGCGCCGGGCCCTCGATCCGCCGTACCGGGATTCCGATCCGCCGGTCCGGGCCCGGCGGCCGTCGTCGGGTGGGCGCGTTCACACTCGTGTTCCACGTTTCCTGCCTTCCTGGCGTGCGAGGTCCTCACAGCCGTCCCCTGCGGCGTTCGGTGGCGAGCAGCCAGATCAGGTAGACGCCGCCGAGCACGCCGGTCACCACGCCGACGGGCAACTGGCGACCGGGGATCAGCCGCTGGGCGGCCAGGTCCGCGGTGACCAGGAGGGCCGCGCCCACGCACAGGGAGGGCAACAGGTTGGGTCCCGGTTCGCGGGTCAGGCGCCGGGCCAGTTGCGGAGCGGTCAGCGCCACGAACGCGACCGGGCCGGTGGCCGCGGCGGCGAGCGCGCTGAGCAGCACGGCCGACGCCAGCAGCGCCAGCCGGGTGCGCCGCACCCGTACACCGAGCGCGGTCGCCGCGTCGTCGCCCATCTCGAGAACGCGCGTCGCCCGTGCGCAGCCGAGCAGCACCGCGGGAACGACGACGACCGTGGCCGTCAGAACCGGGGCCAGGTCGCCCCAGCCGCGGCCGTCGAGGGTGCCGGTCAGCCAGAGGACGGCGCGTGCTGCGTCGGGGATGTTCGCGCGGGTGAGCAGGTAGCCGTTGATCCCGGTGAGGATCGCGGCGACGCCGATGCCGACGAGGACGAGACGCCGGCCGTGCAGGCCCTCGCGCCACGCGAGCAGGTGGATGACGACCCCGGTGACGAGTCCCCCGGTGACCGCGCCGGCCGCCGTCGCCACCGCGCCGCCGCCGACGAGGGTGATCATGGTGAGGGCGCCGCCCGCCGCGCCCTGGGTGAATCCGAGAAGATCCGGGCTGCCGAGCGGGTTGCGGGCGAGGGCCTGGAACGCGGCTCCGGAGAACGCCAGCGCGCCGCCGGCCGCCAGGGCCGTGAGCACGCGCGGCAGCCGTACCTGCTCGACGATGAAGACGTCGGCGGGACTGCCTCCGCCCAGGAGCGTACGAACGACGTCCGCCGGGCTCATCGGATAGTCGCCGCCGCCGATGGCGAGGACGGCCGCGGCCGCGGCCACCAGGACGCACGCCGCGCCGACGGCCAGGGCGCGCGGCCGCAGCCGTACCGAGAGCCCGCCGGGGGTCCGGAGGACGACGGTCCTGATACGCCCTCCCTCGCCGCCGGAGGAGCGGCCCAAGGCGCTGACCCGCCCGCTCATGCGCGTCGCACCAGGGCGAGGAACACCGGGCCGCCCGCCACCGCCGTGACGATGCCCACCTGGATCTCCGCGGGCCGGCCGAGGACGCGGCCGAGCACGTCGGCGGTGAGCAGCGTCACGGGGGCCAGCACCGCGCAGTAGGGCAGCAGCCGGCGCAGGTCGGGGCCGGTCAGGGCGCGTACGAGGTGCGGCACCATCAGCCCGACGAACACGATCGGCCCGCACGCGGCCGTGGCCGCGCCGCACAGCAGCGTGACGGCGGCGAGCGCGGCGGCCCGGGTCCAGGCGGGGCGGGCGCCGAGCGCGCGGGCGGCGTCGTCGCCCAGGGCGAGCGCGTTGAGAGGGCGGGCGAGCGCGGCGGTGAGCAGCACTCCGGCCGCGACGAACGGGGCGATCCCCGCGACGGTGGAGGGCCGTGCGGTGGCCAGCGAGCCGACGGTCCAGAACCGCATCCTGTCCAGGGAGGCCGTGTCGATGAGCTCCACCGCGCTGACGTAGGCGAACAGCGCCGCGTTGACGGCCGCCCCGGCGAGGGCCAGCCGCTCCGGCGTGGCGACGCGTCCCCCGCCGACCGCCCAGACGAGGACGGCGACCCCGCCCGCCCCCGCGAAGGCGAACCACACGTAGCCCGTGACCGACCCGATCTTCAGGAAGGTGATCGCCGTCACGACGGCGGCCGCGGCGCCGGCGTTGATGCCGAGCAGGCCGGGGTCGGCGAGGGGGTTGCGGGTCAGGGCCTGCATGACCCCGCCGGCGAGGCCGAGCGCGACCCCGGCCAGAAGCCCCAGGAGGGTGCGCGGCAATCGGGTCTGGCGAACGACGGTGTAGGCGGGGGCGTGCGGATCGAGGAGGCCGTGCCAGACCTCGCCGAGGGAGTACCGCCGGGCGCCGAGGGCCAGGCTCGCCGCGAGGACGGCGAGCAGGAGCAGCACGGCGGCGGGCGGCCCGGCCCGGCGCGCGGATCGGCGTCCTCCCGCCGGTGGGGCGGCGGGGGGCGGCGCCGCGGACGGCGCTGGGGACTTCGTGACGGACACGGGAGGACTCCGGAGCGAGAGCACGATCACACTGGACAAGCCGAACTTAGGTTAGGTTAACCTAAGTTCGATCTCCGGAACTCGCCGCCGTCTCGTCCGGCACATGCCCTCGGCAACTGCCGCCCGTCCCCCGGTTCCCCAGAGGAAGGATTCGTCATGCCCCAGGTCCGGACCCCAGGACTGTCTCGTCGCGGCCTGCTGGCCGCGTTCGGCGGACTCGGCGCCGGCGCGCTCGTCACCGCCTGCGGGGGAGGCGGTGGACCGGCCACGGCGAAGGGCGGCGGAAGCTGGGCGTTCACCGACGACCGGGGCAAGCGGGTGACCGCGGGCGGCCGCCCGCGGCGCCTCGTCGCCTACATCGGGACTGCGGCGGCCCTGCACGACCTCGGCCTCGGCGACCGGATCGTCGGCGTGTTCGGCCCGACCACGCTGAAGGACGGCCGTCCGGACCCGCTCGCCGGGCGCCTGGACGTCACCAGGGTGACGGTCCTCGGCAACACGTTCGGCGAGTTCAACGTCGAGAAGTACGCGGCGCTGCGCCCCGACCTGCTGGTCACCACCATGTACCTGCCGAACGCGCTCTGGTACGTCCCGGACAACAGCAAGGACAAGATCACGGCGCTCGCCCCGAGCGTCGCCGTCACCGCCGCGAAGGTGACGCTCACCGAGCCGATCCGGCGGTACGGGGAGCTGGCCGCCTCCCTCGGCGCCGACCTGAGGGCCCGGCAGGTCACCGACGCCAAGGCGCGGTTCGACCGGGCCGCGGAGACGCTGCGCGCGGCGGCCGGGGCCAAGGGCGGGCTGAAGGTCCTGGCCGCCTCCGGCAGCCCCGACCTGTTCTACGTCTCCGACCCGAACGCGAGCGCCGACCTGCGTTACTTCCGCAGCCTCGGCGTGGACCTCATCGTTCCGGACAAGGTCGGCTCCCAGGGCTTCTTCGAGGAACTGAGCTGGGAGAACGCCGACAAGTACCCCGCCGACCTGATCCTGCTCGACGCCCGGACCTCGGCGCTGCAGCCGAAGGACCTGGCCGCCAAGCCGACCTGGGCGAAGCTTCCCGCGGTGAAGGCGGGCCAGATCACGCCGTGGCAGAGCGAGCCGCGGTTCAGCCACGCGGGCTGCGCGCCGCTCGTCGAGTCGCTCGCCGCCGCCGTCCAGAAGGCCGCGAAGGTCCGCTGACCCGCGCCGATCCGCCGATCTGCGAAGGTCCGGCGGCCTGCGAAGGTCCGCCGACCTGCGAAGGTCCGCCGGCCTGCGACGACAGGAGACCCATCGTGAGTACCACCACCGCCGCCCCGTTCCGGTTCTTCGACTCGCGGGTCGTACGGACGCGGCGCCTCGGCCCGTCGATGATCCGGATCACGTTCGGCGGGGACTCCCTGGCCGGTTTCGCCGCCGGCGGCCGCGACCAGCGTTTCAAGCTGTTCCTCCCCCACCCCCACCAGCGCTCCCCCGTCGTCCCCACCGACGCGGGCGAGGACTGGTTCGCCCGGTGGCGGGCGATGGACCCGGCCGTACGGGCGGTGATGCGCTCCTACACCGTGCGCGAACAGCGCCGCGACCCCGGCGAACTCGACGTCGACTTCGCCCTCCACGGGGACGGCGGGCCGGCGTCCCGCTGGGCGGTCCGCGCCGTCCCCGGCGACCCGGTCGTCCTGCTCGGTCCGGTGGAACCGGACAACGGCGGGGTCGACTTCCGGCCGCCGCCCGGCACCGACCGGGTCCTGCTCGCCGGGGACGAGACGGCGCTGCCCGCCGTCGCCGGCATCCTCGCCTGGCTGCCCGCGACCGCGCGGGCGCGCGTGTGGATCGAGGTACCGCACGCGGCCGACGTCCAGGACCTGCCGACGCGCGCGGAGGCCGAGATCACCTGGCTGGTCCGGGAGGACGCCCCCACCGGGACGATCGTGGACGCGGTACGGGCCGCCGAGCTTCCCCCGGGCACCCCGTACGCCTGGATCGCCGGTGAGGCCGGCGGCGTGCGGGCCCTGCGCCGGCATCTCGTCGGCGAACGCGGCCTCGACCGCCGCGCCGTGACGTTCACCGGCTACTGGCGCCGGGGCGTGACGGAGGAGGACCTGCTCGCCGAGGCGGTGGCCGGCACGGCTCCCGCCGACGACTGACCGGGAAGGACGACCCGTGACCTTCACCTGGCCCCTGCTCGGCGCGGACACCGCCGAGCTCTACCGCAGCCTCGTGGCCGCCGGCGCCGACCGCGTGGCGGGCCGGATCGCCTCGGCGGACCGGCCGTTCACCGGGATCGCCCCGGACCGGCTCGCCGAGGAGGTCGCCGCCGTCGACCTCGACCGGCCCCTCGGCGACGCGACCGCCGCCCTCGACGAACTCGACGACCTCTACCTGCGCGACGCCGTCTACTTCCATCACCCGCGCTACCTCGCCCACCTCAACTGCCCGGTGGCCCTCCCGGCCCTGCTCGGGGAGGCGGTGCTGTCGGCGGTCAACTCCTCGCTCGACACGTGGGACCAGAGCGCCGGCGGCACGCTGATCGAACGCCGCCTGATCGACTGGACGGCCGGGCGACTCGGCCTCGGCCCCGTCGCCGACGGGGTGTTCACCAGCGGCGGCACGCAGTCCAACCTCCAGGCCCTGCTGCTGGCCCGCGAGGAGGCGCTCGGGCGCCCGCCCGCCGAAGAGGCCTCCCTATGCCCGCCCGGCGGAGAGGCGCTCGGACGTCCGCCCGCGCGGGCCGACGTCCTGCCCCGGCTGCGCGTCCTCGCCTCCGCGCACGGCCACTTCAGCGTGGTCAAGGCGGCGCGGTTGCTGGGCCTGAGCGAGGACGCGGTGATCGAGGTGCCGTGCGACCGGGACCGGCGGATGCGCCCCGGCGCGCTGGCCCGAGCGCTGGACCGCTGCCGCCGCCAGGGCCTCGTGCCGATGGCGGTGGTCGCGACCGCCGGGACCACCGACTTCGGCGGCATCGACCCACTGCCGGAGATCGCCGGGCTGTGCGCGCAGGCCGGCGCGTGGCTGCACGTCGACGCGGCGTACGGCTGCGGGCTGCTCGTGTCGCGCCGCCGGCACCTGCTCGACGGCGTCGAGCGGGCCGACTCGGTCACCGTCGACTACCACAAGTCCTTCTTCCAGCCGGTCAGCTCCAGCGCGGTGCTCGTACGGGACGGGGCCGTGCTGCGGCACGTGACGTACCACGCCGACTACCTCAACCCCGCGCGCAGCGCCGCCCTGGGCGTGCCCAACCAGGTGGACAAGAGCCTGCAGACCACCCGCCGGTTCGACGCGCTCAAGCTGTGGCTCACCCTGCGGATCATGGGCGCGGACGCCGTCGGCGAGCTGTTCGACACGGTGCTCGACCGGGCCGCCGAGGCGTGGGCGCTGCTGGACGCCGACCCGCGCTTCGAGGTCGTCGTACGGCCCCGGCTGAGCACCCTGGTGTTCCGTTACACGTCGCCCGGGGCGAGCGCCGCCGCGCTCGACCGGGCGAACCTGCGCGCGGCCGCCGCGCTGTCCGCCTCCGGGGCGGCGGTCGTGGCCACGACGGTCGTCGACGGCCGCCACCATCTGAAGTTCACGCTCCTGAACCCGCGCACGACCATCCGCGACATCGCCGACGTCCTCGACCTGCTCGCCGGACACGCCCGCGACCACCTGGGAGACGACCTTGCCCACGCCTCATGACTTCGTGGCCATCGGACTGGGCCCGTTCAACCTCGGCCTCGCCTGCCTGACCGACCCGATCGACGACCTGGACGGGGTCTTCCTGGAGAGCGAACCGGAGTTCGACTGGCACCCGGGCATGCTCCTGGAGGGCACCACCCTGCAGACGCCGTTCCTCGCCGATCTGGTCACGCTGGCCGACCCGACCTCGCCGTTCTCCTTCCTCAACTACCTGAAGGAGCGGGGGCGGCTGTACTCCTTCTACATCCGCGAGAGCTTCTTCCCGCTGCGCGCCGAGTACGTCGACTACTGCCGCTGGGCGGCCGGCCGCCTCGGCACGATCCGCTTCGGCCACCGCGTCACGGCCGTGGAGTACGACGAGGCCGAGGAGGTCTACGTCGTCCACGCCGACCGTACGGCCACCGGGGACCGCGCGACCTTCCGTGCCCGGACCCTGGTCCTCGGCACCGGGACCCCGCCGTACGTCCCGGACTGCTGCCGCGACCTGCCCGGCGACGCCGTGCACTCCTCCGCGTACCTGCCGAACCGCTCCGCGCTGCGGGCCAAGCGCAGCGTCACGGTCGTCGGCAGCGGCCAGAGCGCGGCGGAGATCTACCACGACCTGCTGCAGGACATCGACGACCACGGTTACGAGCTGAACTGGGTGACCCGGTCGCCCCGGTTCTTCCCGCTGGAGTACACGAAGCTGACGCTGGAGATGACGTCGCCGGAGTACGTCGACTACTTCCACGCGCTGCCCGCCGCTGCCCGCGACCGGCTCTCGGCCGCGCAGAAGGGGCTGTACAAGGGCATCAACGCCGACCTCATCAACGCGATCTTCGAGCTGCTCTACCGCAAGAACCTCGACCGGCCCCGCCCTGCGCGGCTGATGACCGCCACGGCGCTACGCGAGGTCCGCCACGACGCCGCGACCGGCGCGTACACCCTCGGCCTGCGCCAGGAGGAGCAGGGCCGCGACTTCGCCCTCACCACCGAGGGCCTGGTCCTCGCCACCGGCTACCGGTACCAGGTCCCCGCCTTCCTCACCCCGGTCGCGGACCGTCTCCGGTGGGGCCGGGACGGCCGCCTCGCGGTACGGCGGGACTACAGCGTCCACGCGACCGGCGGCGGCGTCTTCGTGCAGAACGCCGAGCTGCACACCCACGGCTTCACGGCGCCCGACCTGGGCATGGCCGCCTACCGCAACTCCTGCATCATCCGGAGCCTGCTCGGCCGCGAGCCCTACCCGGTCGAGCGGTCCATCGCGTTCCAGCGCTTCGGCGTCCCCGCCGAGGAGGTGACGGTCGGATGACCGTGTTCTCCCGTACCGACGACCGGCTCGGCGAGTTCGCGCTCCGCCCGGTCGACCCGGCCGGCGACGCGCCGCTGCTGCACCGCTGGGTCACCCATCCCAAGTCGGTGTTCTGGATGATGGGCGACGCGAGCCCGTCCGACGTCGTCGCGGAGTTCGAGGCCATCGTGTCCCGGCCGGGGCACGACGCGTTCCTCGGCCTGCACGAGGGCCGGCCCGCCTTCCTCGTCGAGCGCTATGACCCGTGCCGCGAGCTCGGCGCGGTGTACGACGCACGCCCCGGTGACGTGGGCATGCACTTCCTGGTCGCGCCGGCCGAGACGCCGATCCACGGCTTCACCCGTGCCGTCATCGTGACCGTGATGGACCTGCTGTTCGCCGACCCGCGGACCCGTCGCGTCGTGGTCGAACCCGACGTGCGCAACACGGCCGTGCACGCCCTCAACGCGGCGGTCGGCTTCGAGGTCGTGGGCCCCGTACGGCTGCCGGGCAAGGAGGCGCTGCTGAGCGTCTGCACCCGCGAGCGGTACGCCGCGACCCGAGCCGCCGGCGAGCCGCACCCGGCGACCAGGGCTCCCGGCGAGCGGCCCCCGGCGGCCCCGACCTCCGGCGAGCGGCACCCGGCGACCAGGACCCTCGGCGAGCGGCCCCCGGCGGCCCCGGCCACCGGCGAGCGGCACCCGGTAGCCCCGGCCACCGGCGCACGCGCCGATGCTCCTGACGTCGTCGCGCACCTGACGCCCGAACGCTGGGCGCACGCGAACCGGCTCCTGGTGCGCAAGGCCCTCGCCGAGTTCGCGCACGAACGGCTGCTGGCCCCCGAGCGGCTGCCCGGCGGCCGGTACGCCGTGCGCGGCGACGACGGCGCCGTGGAGTACCGGTTCACCGCCCGCGTCATGGCCCTGGACCACTGGCTGATCGACGCGGGCTCCATCACCCGGTCGCGGTTCGGCGTCGGGCTCCCGCTGGACGCGGTGGACCTGATCCTTGAGCTGCGGCAGACGCTCGGCCTCACCGACGAGGTGCTCCCCGTCTATCTGGAGGAGGTCACCAGCACGCTCGCGAGCAGCGCGTACAAGCTCGCCCGGCCGCCGGTCCCCGCCGCCGACCTGGCGCGGGCGGACTTCCAGGCCGTCGAGACCGGGATGACGGAGGGCCATCCCTGCTTCGTGGCGAACAACGGGCGCCTGGGCTTCGACGCCGAGGAGTACCACCGGTACGCCCCCGAGGCCGCGCGGCCCGTCCGCCTGCTGTGGCTGGCGGCCCGCCGGGACCGCAGCACCTTCACCGGCGGCACGGGCGTGGACCATGACACGCTGGTCCGCGCGGAGCTCGGCGAGCGGGTCCTCGACCGGTTCGCCGCGACGATGACCGGTCTCGGGCTGGACCTCGCCGGCTTCCACCTGATCCCCGTCCACCCGTGGCAGTGGCGGAACCGGCTGTCGGTGACGTTCGCGGGCGAGGTCGCGCGCCGCCGTCTGGTGCTCCTGGGGCCCGGCGACGACGAGTACCTCCCCCAGCAGTCGATCCGGACGTTCTTCAACGTCTCCTCGCCCGCGAAGCACTACGTCAAGACGGCCCTGTCCGTGCTGAACATGGGTTTCCTGCGCGGCCTGTCGGCGGAGTACATGGCGGCGACCCCGGCCATCAACGACTGGGTCGCCGACGTGGTCGCCGGCGACGAGGTCCTCAAGCGGACCGGCCTGGCCGTCCTGCGGGAGCGCGCCGCCGTCGGCTACCACCACGAGCAGTACGCCGCCGCCTCGGACAGGGGCTCCCCGTACCGCAAGATGCTCGCCGCGCTCTGGCGGGAGAGTCCGGTCCCGCTGCTCGGGCCCGGCGAGCGGCTCGCGACCATGGCCTCGCTGCTGCACGTCGACCGGGCGGGCGGCTCCCTGGTGAGCGCCCTGATCAGGGGGTCGGGCCTCGATCCGGCCTCTTGGCTGCACCGGTACCTCGGCGCCTACCTGACACCGATCCTCCACTGCTTCTACGCCCACGACCTGGTCTTCATGCCGCACGGCGAGAACGTCATCCTGGTCCTCGACGAGCGGGGCGTCCCCCGGCGGGCCGTCTTCAAGGACATCGCCGAGGAGATCGGCGTGATGAGCGCCGACCGGCCGCTGCCGCCCGCGATCGAGCGCATCCGCGCGGACGTGCCCGAGGACGTGAAGATCCTGTCGATCTTCACGGACGTCTTCGACTGCTTCCTCCGCTTCCTCGGCGCGACCCTCGACGCGGACGGCACCCTGGACGAGGAGACCTTCTGGTCGACGGTGGCCGCCGGCGTCACCGGCTACCAGGAGTCCGTCCCTTACCTGGCCGACCGGTTCGCGGAGTACGACCTGTTCGCCGAGCGCTTCGCGCTGTCCTGCCTCAACCGGCTGCAGCTGCGGAACAACCGGCAGATGGTCGACCTCGCCGACCCTGCGGGCGCGCTGCAGCTCGTCGGCACTCTGGAGAACCCCATCGCGCGTTTCGCGCGGTAGCGCCGTGGCGGTGGCCCGCTCACCGTGGGTCCGCCGCCTCCAGGCACGCGCGGACGAAGTCACGCACGATCGGATCGGTACCGTCGCGTTCCCACACGACCGCCAGCTCACTCGGCTCGGCGTCCTCGACCAGTCGATAGTGGACGCCGGGCCGCCGGTAGACGCGCGTGCTGGACTCGGTGAGCATCCCCACGCCCCGGCCCGACTGGATGTTCTGGAAGAAGTCCTCGGAGTTGTCGACCTCGGCGGCGATCCGCGGCGGGCGGCCGAACCGGTCGGCCGCCAGCCAGAACGCCCGCAACGGCCCGGAGGCGGTGGGCAACGCCACGAACTCCTCGTCCTTCAGGTCGGCCAGGCGTACACCGTCTCGGTCGAGCAGCCGATGCCCGTCGGGCAACGCCACGTATCGGGCATCGCGTCTCAGCACCTCCAGGTCGAGACGTTCCTGGCCGGGCACCGGCAGCCGCAGCAGGGCCGTCCGGAGGGTGCCCTCCAGCACGCCACGGGCCGGGTCGGCCCAGTCGACGATCCGCATGCGTACGCTCCAGCCGGGACGCAGGCGGCGGAAACCGGCCTCGATCGCGTTCGTCAGCGCGGGTTCGACGCTGGAGTGGTAGCCGACGGACAGCACCCGCGTCGCCTCGGCCCGTACGGCGCGCAGATCCCGCGCCCAGTCGTCGAAGTCGGCCAGCATCCGCGTCGCCACGGGCAGCAGGGAGAGTCCCGTGTCGGTCAGCTCGACGTACTGCCGGCTGCGGATGAACAGCGGGGCTCCCAGCACGCCCTCGAGCCGCCTGATCGTCTTCGACACCGCGGGCTGGGTCATCCCCAGGCGCTCGGCCGCCTGAGTGAAGTGCAGATCTTCGGCCACCGCCAGGAAGCAGCGGAGCGCCTGGAGGGAGACGTCCACGTCGCCACCGTAATGCCATTTCGGCATGACGGCGGTCATTGGCGTCGACGGACGCGGGCGGGCGAGCGTGGGAGGACACCGGAAAGGAGCGATCACAATGAGCACCCTGTCCCCCGTCCGGACCGTCCACCCCGCCCTCCCCGAGGGTCGTGGGCCATGGCCCGGAATGGGCGCCGTCGTCGCCGCCGCCGTCGCGGCCATGACGCCCGTGTTCGGGGTCGCCGCGCTCGCCACCCCGATCGAGCGCGACGCCGGAATCTCCGGGACGACGTTCGGGCTGGCGCTGAGCGTGTTCTTCGCGGTCACCGCGGCCGGGTCCGGCGTCGGACGCCGCGTCGCGGCGCGCCTGCCGCTCCCGGCGGTCCTGCTGCTCATCGACCTGCTGGCCGCGGCCGCGCTGCTGCTCGCCGCCCTGGCCGACGGCCCGGTGTGGCTCATCGGGGCTCTCGTGGTCGGTGGCGTGGCCAACACGCTGCCGCAACCGGCGGCCGGCCGTTACATCGCCGCGCGGGTACCCGGGCACAGGCTGTCCCTCGCCACCGGCCTGGTCGGTGCGGCGCTCGGAGCCGCACCGCTGCTGCCCGGCCTGCTCGCCGGACTCGTCGCCGTCCCGTACGGCCCGCGGACCGCCCTCGTCGCGGCGGCCGCCTTCCCCGTCCTCGCGCTGGCCGCCGTTCCGCTCGGGCGGATCGGCCCGGCCCGCCCGCGAACCCCGTCCACGACCGTCACCGGAGACGACAGGGCCGCCGGTGACGCCGTTCGGCGGCGCACGATATTCCGGGTGCTCCTGCTGTGGACCCTGGCGGCCGGTCTCGCCACGGTGGGTTCCAACGCCGCCGCCTCCTACTTCATCCAGATCGGTACGGCCTCAGGGCTGTCGACGGCCGTCGCCGGGCTGATGCAGTCCCTCGCGGGGATCGTCGCCATCGCCGTCCGGCTCACGGCGGGCGGCCTCGCCGACCGCGCGCCGCGGCACAACCCGGTCGTGGTGACGGTGATGATGCTCAGCGGCGCGCTCGGCCTGGCGCTCACCGCGTTCGGCACCCCGGTGACGTTCGTCATCGGCGCGATCCTGGCCGTCGCGGGCGGCTGGGGCTGGACCGGTCTGCTGCTCGCCTCGGTGATGCGCCTGCTGGACGGGCAGGGCGCCCGCGCGGGCGCCTGGATGCAGGCGGGCCTGTTCACCGGCGCGGCGGTCACCCCGTTCACCTTCGGCGTCGTCACCGGCGCCATCGGCGTTCCGGGCGCGGTCCTGCTGGCGGCCGCCACCGCGCTGGCCGGCACGCTCACGATGGCCGCCGGCATCCTGCTCCGGTCCCGCACGCGGGTCACGGCGTCGCGACGTCGAGCACCAGCTTGCCGGTGGTGAGCCCCGATTCGATGCGGCGGTGCGCCTCGGCGGCCCGTTCCAGGGGCAGCGCCTCGACCTGGACCCGCAGGGCCCCCTTCGCGGCGGCCTCCACCGCGCGGCGCAGCGCCCGGCCCGCCTCCTCGGGAAAGACGGCGGAGAAGGCGGCCAGGTTGAACCCGGAGACCGTCTTGTTGGTGAACCACAGTTCGTTGGCCGGGACGCCGACGTCGTCGGCGCCCGACGCGTTGCCCATCACCACGAGGCGGCCCATCGGCGCCAGCCGGTCCAGGCCGGCGCGGCGGGCGGGACCGCCGACCATGTCGACGACGATGTCGAACTCGCCGGCCTCGGCGAGCCGGTCGCGCAGGATCACCTCGTCGTAGCCGAAGCCCCTGGCGACCTCGATCTTTGCCGGGCCGCCGACCGTGCCGACCACGCGGCCCGCCCCCAGCAGCCGGGCGGCCTGGCCGAGCTGGCTGCCCACGCCCCCGGCCGCGGCGTGGACGAGGACGCTCTGCCCGGGCTCGATGCGCGCCACCCGGTCGAGGACGAGGAAGGCCGTGGTGCTGTTGGACGGCAGCGCCGCGGCCACGTCCAGCCCGAGGCCGAGGCCGTCCAGCGGGGCGACCAGGTCCGCCGAGGTGACGACCACCTCCGCGTAGCCACCGCTGTCGACGATCGTCAACGCGGCCACCGGCCGGCCGACCGTCAGGTCCTCGACGCCCTCGCCGACGGCGCGGATCCGGCCCGAGACCTCGATCCCGGGGACGAAGGGCAACGGCACGTCCACCACGCCACGCCGGTAGAGGACCTCGGCGAAGTTCGCGCCCGCGTACGCCACATCGATCGCGACCTGGCCCGGGCCGGGCTCGGGGACCGCCACCTCGTCCGTGCGGAGCACCTCGGCCTCGCCGAACTCGGGGATGGTGACCGCCTTCATCTGCTCACTGCTGCTCATGGCGATGAGTCTGCTGGCGCGGCGCGGGCTCCGGCAGTGTCAGCTCATCCTGGGTGTGGCACCACCAGGCTGCGCTCCCGCATCAGCTTCTCCAGCCGCTCCTGCGTGCCCGTGCCCGGACGGGGATTGTGCAGGATCAGGTGATGGCCGGGGTGCTCGGGCAGCGGCAGCAGCGTGGCGTCGAAGGTCAGCGTCCCGGCCTCCGGGTGATCGACCGCCTTGACCGCGCTGGTGTGCTCGGCCACGTCGTGGCGCGCCCACAGTTCGGCGAACTCCGGGTTCACCTCGGCCAGTTCGCCCGCGATGCGGTCGCACTCCGGGTCGTCGGGATGGCGCGCGGCGTCGGCGCGGAACCCGGCGGCCACCGAGGGCGCGGTCTCGGCCCAGTGCCGGTGCACCACCCGGTAGCGGGCGTTGGTGAAGAAGGAGACCAGGCAGTTGTGGTCGGTCTCGCCGTAGCCGAACACGACCCGGGCGGCGTCGTTGATCGCGGTGAAGTTCCAGTGGCGGTCACGGATGTAGCCGGGCCGCGGCGACCAGGCGTCCAGCAGCCGCCGCACCTCCGGTGAGGCGGGCACGGAGGCCGCGGACCGGGCCTGCGGCGGGTTGAGGCCGGCCAGCAGGTACAGGTGCGCGCGCTCGGCGGAGTCCAGCAGCAGCGCACGGGCGATCGCGTCGAGGACGTCCTCGGACACCTTGATGTCGCGTCCCTGCTCCAGCCACGTGTACCAGGACACCCCGACCCCGGCCAGCACCGCGACCTCCTCGCGCCGCAACCCCGGCGTACGGCGGCGACCACCCGCCGGCAGCCCGACCTCCTCGGGCGAGACCCGCGCCCGCCGGCTGCGCAGGAACTCCCGCAGCTCGGCGCGGCGCCGGTCACGGGACAGGGAGGAATCAGCACTGGCCATGGCCCTAACCTTAGGCATCCCGGACGTTCCGGCGGTCATGGCGGCCGGACGGATCGCTCCCTCGAATTCGGGCCGAGGGGGATCGTGATCGTCCGTCTACGACAACAGGTGGTCGAGGCAGAGGTTCAGCCCGGCCTCCAGGTGCTCTGCTGAGCCGGTGGAGAGCAGGACGGTGACACCGCCTTGGACGGCGGCGATCACAGCCGCGGCCGTGCGGTCGGCGTCGAGGGCGGGGTCGGCCTCACCGGCCGCTTGTGTGGCCTCGATACCGGCGCGGACGCACTCCTGCCACCGCCGCACCAGTTGCGCCGACACGGCCTGCGCGGCCGGGCTGTACCGGCCCACGTCGGCGATCAGTACCCCGAGCGGGCAGTGCAGAGCGGGCAGTGCAGCCCTTGGTCGCGGTATTGCTTGACGACAAGGTCACGCCACGCCTCCCAGGCCGCGCGCGAGGTGAGTTCGCTCAAGAACATTTGCCCCTTGCCGGTGCCGCTGCGCCGCAACCCTCGGCGCGGACGGCCCGACAGGAACCTTCCAGGACGAGAACGGAGAAGTCCCCTGGTAGGCATCTAGGCGCGATCGGGGGCAGGCCACCTCGGCCACCCCCGATCCTTCTACGCCACCGCACCCGTTGACCACCCGGTCTCACAGCCGGAAGAGGCGCTCCGCGTTGAGATGGGTGATCTTCTCCCTGTCTTCGGGTGTGACGTCGAGTTCATCGAGGAACTCCCGCGTGCCGTCGAGGTGAAGGAAGGGGTAGTCGACGGACCAGATCAATCGGTCGAGTCCCACCACGGCGCGGATGAAGTCGAACTGGGGCCGATGGAACATCCCGCTCGGGGTGACCCAGACATTCGAGCGGTAGGTCTCGGTGATCGTCCGCGACAGTCCGGTGTCACCTGGTGAGAGGACGTCGTCCAGGCGGCTGAGATAGAAGGGGACCATCTCGCCCCAGTGACCGCTGATGACCTGAAGGTCGGGAAGACGTTCGAAGACTCCGGCGAGAATGAGCCGGAGCACGTGGATCCCCGCCTCGTGGTGCCAGCCCCATGCGCCCAGCGAGAGTTCGGCGCTCACCTTGTCGTTGAATCCCGCGTAGTAGGCCTGCTGGACCTGCGGGACCGGATGGAACGGGTGCACGTAGAGCGGCACCCGCAGTGCGGCGATCCTGTCCAGGACGGGCCGGTAGACGGGATCGTCGAGGAACCCGGCACCGGGACGCCCCAGGATCAGGACCCCGCGCAGACCGAGGTCGGTCACGGCACGGTCGAGTTCGTCCACGGCGGCGGCCGGCTGTTGCCACGGCAACGCCGCCAGCCCCTGGAGCCGATCGGGGTGGGCGGTGACCGCCTTCGCGAGCCGGTCGTTGGCCGACCGGCACAGGGCGATCGCCTTGTCGTCGGGGACGAGCTGGATCGGACTGGTCCAGGAGACGATCTGCACGTCGATGCCGTGCTCGTCCATCCGCCGGATGCGCTCCTGCCCGAGGTCGGCCCCGAGGCGGAGCGCTTCCTTGATGTCGACGGCGGGCCGTCGACCAGGGCCCGGCCGCACGGGTGCGGAGCTGGAGCTCTGCATCCGCATGTACGGCGCTTCACGGGCGAGGGCCGGACCGGCCGCTTCGGCGATCGCCTGGTCGACGGCATGCTCTTCGATACAGATCAGTGTCATGAGTCTTCCTCTCCAAGTAAACTGAACTGTACCGTTTACTTATGGGAGAGGCAAGGACCCCTTTTCCGGCCGGGCGGATGGGGATCGCCGATGTGCCAGGAGTCGGTTCGTGCGGGTGGCGAGATCCGCGGGCAGGTCGCCGGGGCCTACGGCGATGACGGTCTCGTCGTTCTCGCCGGCCACGATGTCCCACGATGCCGGACAGGTCCTGCGGCGGGACCGGGTCCTCCGCGGTCGGCTCGTCGGTGTGGTCGCTCATGGTGTCGTCGCCCCGGATGTCGGTGTGGCGCCGGCGGTGGGACGCAGGCCGAGCGGGGGCAGGTACTCCCGTACGAGCGTGCGGTCCCACCACCGGCCGGTCTCGCGGCGTTCCTGCCACGTGGTGAAGCGGTAGCGGTAAAGACGGGCGCGGACGACGGCGGGCGGGGCGCCGGGGAAGGGGTTGTGCCGGAGGAGCCGGAGGATCGCACGGTCGTTCTCCAGCAGCCGCTCGGCGAGCGGGACGATCCACGGCTCCGCGTACAGCGAGGACAGTCCGGCGAACCACATCAGCCAGTCGAGCCGGAGATGGTACGGCGCGAACTGCGGCGGCCGCCGCCGTGGATCCCCCGGCTTGCCCTTGAACTCGTACTCCCGCCACGCGCTGCCGGGGCCGGGGTCGGGGTCCTCGGTGCCCTCGATGACGACCTCGTACCTGACCTTGGTGATGCTGCCGAACGCTCCGTAGGAGTTGACCAGGTGCAGCGGGTTGAAGCTGGCGTTCATCCGCTGCCGCCGGGAGATCAGGTTGCGGGCCGGCCAGTAGCTGAGCACGACGACCAGCACGGTGACCGCGATGACCAGCGCCTGGTGCCACAGTGGCTCCGCGGCGGGCCGGGGGCTCCCGCCAGACCGAGCGCCCGCCAGTCGACGACGGAGGTCGCCAGGATCGCGGTGATCCAGTTCAGCCAGGCGAAGTTGCCCGAGAGGATCAGCCAGAACTGGGTGACGATGACGATCGCGGCCGCCACGGTGGCGTACGGCTGCGGCGCGAACAGCCCGAACGGCACGATCAGCTGGGTGACGTGGTTCGCCGCCACCTCGACGCGGTGCAGCGGCTTGGGCAGGTGGTGGAAGTACCAGCTGAGCGGGTTCGGCATCGGCTGGGTCTCGTGGTGGTAGTACAGGCACGTCAGGTCGCGCCAGCACCGGTCGCCGCGCAGTTTGATCAGGCCGGCGCCGAACTCCAGGCGGAACAGCAGCCAGCGCAGCAGCCACAGGATGAGCACCGGCGGCGCGGTGTGCGCGTTGCCGAGGAAGACGGCCAGGAAGCCCGCCTCGCACAGCAGTGACTCCCAGCCGAAGCCGTACCAGACCTGCCCGACGTTGACGATGGACAGGTACAGCGCCCACAGGACCGCCCACAGCGCCGTCGCCGCTCCGAGCGGCACCACGTCGGCGGCCCCTCCGAGGACGGCGGCCGACAGGACCGCCCCCGCCCAGGAGACGGCCGCGAGGAACCGGTCCGAGTAGTGGAGGTGGAACAGGCTCGGGGCCCGCTGGAACGACACTCTCCGCAGGTACGCCGGAACCGGCGTGAGGCCCCGCTCCCCCGCCAGCGCGCGGAACTGGTCCACCGCACAGAGGAAGGCGAGCAGGTAGATCGCGGCGAGGCCCCGCTGGAAGATCAGCCGGCCCGGCCAGTATCCAGGGTCCGTGAGCCACTCCACGGCCGTCGCACCTCCTCTCCGGACAGCCGGAAGACGCGGCGCAGGGCGGTGAGGGCGGCGTGGTGCCCGCACATGCCGTGCACCCCCGGGCCCGGCGGGGTCGCGGAGGAGCAGAGGTAGATGCGCGGGTTCGGCGTGGCGTACGGGACGCGGGCCAGGGTGGGCCGGAAGAGCAGCCGCAGGTGGTCGCAGGCGCCGCCGGCGATGTCGCCGCCGACGTTGTTCGGGTTGCGCGCCGCGATCGTGGCCGGTCCCGACACCGCACGGGCGAGGACCAGATCCCCGAAGCCGGGGGCGAACCGCTCGATCTGACGCTCGATCGCCCCTGTCAGGTCGCCGTGCCAGTCGCGCGGCGCGTGCCCGTAGACCCACAGGACGTGAGAGCCCGCCGGGGCACGGGACGGGTCGAACAGGCTCGGCTGGGCCACGATGAGGAACGGCCGCTCCGGCGGCGCGCCCTGGTACGCGGTGCGCAGCGCCGTGCCGATCTCCGCGAACGTCGGGCCGATGTGGACGGTGCCGGCCCGTCTGCACGCTTCGGCGGTCCACGGCACCGGGCCGGACAGCGCATAGTCGATCTTGAAGGCGGCCGGGCCGTGCGGGTAGCGCCGTAGCCGGTCGGCGAACCGGTCCGGCAGCCGGGGGCCGGCGAGGGCGGCCAGGTGCTCGGGCATGACGTCGAGCAGGTACGCACGGGCGGCCGGCAGCTCGCCGAGATCCCGTACGTGCCGCCCCGTCTCGATCCGGCCGCCGAGGGAGCGCAGGTGGCCCGCCAGGGCGTCGGCGATCGCCTGCGAGCCGCCGGCCGGGAACGGCCAGCCCACCTCGTGGGCCGCGAGCGCGAACAGCAGCGCGATCCCCCCGGTCGCCGGCGTGCTGAGCGGCGCGATGGCGTGCGCGGCCAGCCCGGCGAGCAGCCCGGGGGCGTGCTCTCCACGGAACAGCCGGGCCAGCAGCGCGGCGGGCGCGGCCGCCCGTACGCCGAACCGGGCGAGCAGCAGCGGGTGGGCGGGCAGGCCGTCGAGCGGGGCGCGCAGCACGTCGGGCGCGAGGTCCCTCCAGCGGCCCAGGAACGGCTTCACCAGGGCGCGGTACGCGGGGCCGTCCCGCCCGAGGGCGCCCGAGGTCTCCTCGACCGACCGGGCCAGAATCGCGGCCGACCCGTCGGGGAACGGATGGGCGAGCGGGAGCGGCGGCTCGACCCACGTGACGCCGTGCCGCTCCAGCGGCAGCCCGAGGAACGCGGGCGATCCGGCGCCGAGCGGATGCACGGCGGAGCACACGTCGTGCCGGAAGCCCGGCAGGGTCAGCTCCTCGGTGCGGGTCCCGCCGCCGATCTCCGCGGCGGCCTCGTACACCCGTACGGTGAGCCCGGCCCGGGCGAGCGTGACCGCCGCCGTCAGGCCGTTCGGACCGGCGCCGACCACGACCGCGTCGACTTCGACCATGAATGGTTGGCTGCCCCGCCCGCCGATCCTTACACCGCGGCGAGCCGACGAGCGAGGCTCCCCTACCGCGCCGCCGGGGGGACGCGCCACTCCAGGACGGTGCCGCCGCCGTCACGCGGGCGGATCTCGAAGGCGCCGCCGAGGGCCTGGGCACGTTCGGCCATGTTGCGCAGGCCGCTGCGGCGGCCGTCCTCGGGGATGCCGACGCCGTCGTCCTCCACGCGCAGCACCAGCTCGTCCCCGACCATGAGGGTGACGCCGACGTGCCGGGCGCCGGAGTGCCGCGCGGCGTTGGACAGGGCCTCCTGCAGGACCGCGACGGCCTGGTCTCCCGTCGCCTCGTCGACCACGATGTCCAGCAGGCCGTCCAGCCGGACGGCCGGGGCGAAGCCCAGGGTCTCGGCGGCGCTGTCGATGACGCCGTGCACGCGGGTCCGCAGGGTCTGCTCCATCGTGCTCTGCAACGCGAAGATCGTCGAGCGGATCTGCCGGATCGTGTTGTCGAGGTCGTCGACCGCCCGCTGCACGCGGTGGGCGACCTCCGGCTTCTCGGTGATCTTGATCGCGCTCATCAGCGTCATGGCGGTGGCGAACAGCCGCTGGATGACCGTGTCGTGCAGGTCCTTGGCGATGCGGTCGCGGTCCTCCAGGACGACGAGACGCTCCGCGTCCCGGCGGCGGCCCGCGAGCTCCAGTCCGACGGCGGCCTGGGCCGCGAACGGCTCCAGCAGGCGGCGCACCGGCTCGCCGAAGACGGGTTTGCCGGGGGCGTTCACGACGGCCAGCACGCCCCTGGCGCCGCTGCCCAGGCCCAGCGGCACGAGCAGCGCCGGGCCGGTCGGCACCGTCTCGGGAACGCCGAGGCGGTCCTCCTGTCCGCCCGCGTCGGCGAGAACGAGCGGCTCGCCGCTGCGGAACACCCGGCCGGCCAACGACTCCTCGACGGGCATCCGGAGTCCGCGCAGCTTCCCGGCGTGCTCACCGGCCACCGTCGCGACGACCAGTTCGCCACCCTCGACGAGCAGCACCGTGGCCATGTCCGCGTCGCAGATCTCCCGGGCGCGCGCGGCCACGAGCTCGAGCACGTCGCCGGCCTCCGTGCCGGACAGCAGCGTCGTCGACACCTCCGCCGACGCCTGCAGCCAGCGTTCCCGGCGCCGGGCCTCCTGGTAGAGCCGGGCGTTCTCGATCGCGACGCCCGCCGCGGTGGCGAGCGCGGTCACCACGCTCTCATCGTCCTCGTCGAACTCGCCGCCGCCGGCCTTCTCGGTGAGGTACAGGTTGCCGAAGACCTCGTCGCGCACCCGGATCGGCACGCCAAGGAAGCGGCGCATCGGCGGGTGACCGGCCGGGAAGCCGGCCGACTCCGGGTGCGCCGCCAGGTCCGGCATCCGCAGCGGGCGCGGATCCTTGATCAGCAGGCCGAGGATGCCCTCGCCGTGGGGCCAGTGGCCGATCGCGGCGATCCCCTCCTCGTTGATCCCCACGGTGACGAACTGCACCAGCCGCCCGCCGTCGCCGATGACGCCGAGCGCGCCGTAGCGGGCCTCGACGAGCGTGGTCGCGGCCTCGACGATGCGGCGCAGGACCGTCTCCAGCTCCAGGTCACTACCGATCGACACCACGGCCTCGAGCAGCGCGTGGACCCGGTCCCGCGTGGCCAGGACGGCGTCCAGCCGGGACTGCAGCTCGCCGAGGAGATCGTCCAGGCGCAGCTGCGGCAGTGACAGGCGGGCGTGCTCATCTCCGGGCAGATCTTGCGGCACGTGGACGCTTCCTCTCGACGGGGCCGACCACTCCTCCCTCTATCATCGGCGTCCCTGGGGCGTCCCGCCACCTCGGCCGACGGGGACCGCCCGAGCGCCGAGGACGTGGTGACGGCGGTCGGCCGTGCCGGATCAGCGGAGTGCGCGGGCGGGCCGGGTCCGCTCGACGACCCGGCCCGCCTCCAGGAACACGATCTCGTCGACCTCGTCCAGGCCCGTGCGGTCGTGCGTGATGAGGAGCGTGGTCCGCCCGCGGGTGGCGGACAGCAGGTCCGCGGTGAGCGCGCGCCGGGTCGGCTCGTCCAGGTGAACGGTCGGCTCGTCGAGGATGAGGACCGCCGGGTCCGCGAGCAGGGCGCGGGCCAGCGCGAGCCGCTGCCGCTCGCCACCGGAGATCGACTCGCCGTGCGCTCCGACGGGCGTGTCCCAGCCGAGCGGGAGCGACTCGATCCACTCGAGCAGCCGGGCGTCCCGGGCCGCGGTGCGCAGATCGTCGTCCGTGGCCGCGGGCCGGGCGAGCCGGAGGTTCTCCCGGATCGTCGTGTCGAAGACGTACGGGTCCTGCGGGCAACCGCCGATCACCCGCCGTACGTCGTCGGGGTCGTACGCGGCCAGTTCCACACCGTTCAACGTCGCCGTCCCGGAGTCGAGGTCGGCGAAGCGCAGCAGCACGGCGGCGAGCGTGCTCTTGCCCGCGCCGCTCGGCCCGACGACCGCGACGCGCCGGCCCGGAGTGATGTCGAGGTCGACGCCGTCGAGCGCGCGGACCGCGCCGTACGTGACCCGGGCTCCGCGCAGCCGTACGGTCACCGGCGGCTCCGGCGGGGGCGCGGGGCGGGCGGGACGGGCGATGGGCTCCGGCGTGTCGAGGACATCGGTGATCCGCGCGGCCGCGGCTCCCGCCTCGCTGACCTGGGCGGCCGCGGCGGGCAGCGGGTTGACCGCCTCGAACGCGGCGAGCGCCGTCAGGACCAGGACCGCGAGCGGAACCCGCGATTCGACGGCCAGGACGCCGAGCAGCAGCACCGCCCAGACGGTGAGGCCGGCGAGCAGGGCGCCCAGGCCCGCCCCGACGGCCCGCGCGAGCGCGCTGCGCCTGGCGTGCGCGGTCAGGCCGGTGTCGGTCCGGTGCACGCCGGCGAGCGCGGTGCCCACCGCGCCGTACGCCCGCAGTTCGGCGGCCCCCTCCAGGAGGTCGACGACCTGGGTCGTCAGGCGGGCACGGGACTCGGCGGTCTCCCGGCCGGCCCGGCGGGCGATCGCGGCCGACAGCAGCGGGACCGCGACGCCGGCCAGAAGCAGGCCGACGGCCAGCGCCGCGCCGCCCGGCAGCAGGATCGCGGCGCACACGGCGACGGCTCCGCCGCCGGCGAGGGCGGCCGCCGCGGGCGGGACGATGCCGCGGACGAAGAGGTCCTGGGTCGCGTCGACGTCGGAGACGAGACGGGTGAGCAGGTCCCCCGATCGCAGGTCGCGCAGCGGGACGAGGCTCTCGAGCTTGCGGTACACGCGTACCCGGACGTCCGCCAGCACGCGGAAGGCCGCGTCGTGCGCGAGGAGCCGTTCGGCGTAGCGAAGGACCCCCCGGCCGATGCCGAGGGCCCGGACCGCGACGACCGCGACGGCGAGCGCCGTGACGTTCGGGTGCTGGGCCGCGCGGGCGATGAGGTATCCGGAGACGGCGAGCAGCGCGATTCCGGCGGCGGTCGTGGTCGCGCCCGCGAGCACGGCCAGGACCAGCCGTCCCCGCAGCGGCCGGGCCAGCGCCAGGAGCCGCAGGAGGGGATCGCGGCGGGCGGCCGGGCGGAGCGTGGATTCGACGGTCATGCGGGCTCCATCTCTCGCAGGCGGCCGGCGGTGAGGCCGACGACGCGGTCGGCGGCGGCCGACCAGGCGGGGTCGTGGGTGACGAGCACGACGGTGCGGCCGGCCATGAGGCGTTCGACCGCGTCGCGGACGACTCCGGCGCTGTCGCCGTCCAGGTGCGCGGTCGGCTCGTCCAGCAGCAGAATCGGCGCGTCGCGCAGGAACGCCCGCGCCAGCGCGATCCGCTGCCGCTGGCCCGAGGACAGGCGCAGGCCGCGTTCGCCGACGTCGGTGCCGTAGCCGTCGGGCAGCGCGTCCACGAACTCCGCCGCGCCCGCGAGACGCGCGGCGGCACGGACGGCGTCGAGCGGGGCGTCCACGTCTCCGAGCCGGATGTTGTCGGCGATGGTCCCGGCGAACAGGTGCGGATGCTGCGGGACCCAGGCGATCCGGCGCAGCCACTCGTCCTCGGGGATTCCCTGGAAGGACGTGCTTCCCGTCTCCGGCCGGACGAAGCCCAGCAGGACCGCCAGCAGCGTGCTCTTGCCGGCGCCGCTCGGGCCGGTGACGATGAGGCGTTCCCCCGGCTCGACGGTCAGAGAGACGTCGTCGAGGGCGGGCGCGTCCCGGTCCGGGTGACGCACGGTCACGCCGTCGAGCCGGATCGCGGCCCCGCCGGACGCGGGTTCGCCGGTCACGGCCCCGCCGGTCACGGCCCCGCCGGTCACGGCCTCGCCGGACGCCGCCCCGCCGGACGCGACCCCGCCGGACACCGCCCCGCCGGACGCCGCCCCGCCGGACGCGGGGGTCCCGGCCGGTCCTCTCGAGGGCTCTGGGGTCTCGATGAGGTCGAGGGCGCGCCCCGCCGCGGTGACGCCCTCCATTCCCGCGTGGTACTGCGCGCCGACGTTCCGCAGCGGGAGGTACGCCTCCGGGGCCAGCAGCAGGACGAACAGCGCCTTCTCGTACGGCAGCCCGCCGCCGAGGAGGCGCAGTCCGACCTCGACCGCGACGAGTGCCACGGCGAGGGTCGACAGGAGTTCGAGCACGAGTGCGGACAGGAAGGCCACGCGCAGGGTCCGCATCGTGGCCCGCCGGTGCGCCGCCGTGATGTCCCGGATGATGCGCACCTGGGCCTTGGCGCGGTCGAACACCTTGAGCGTCGGCAGGCCCTCGACCACGTCGAGGAAGTGGCCGCCGAGGCGTTCGAGCAGGAGCCACTGGCGCTCGGTCCGGGCACGGGTCTGCAGGCCGACGAGGATCATGAAGATCGGGATGAGGGGCAGCGTCACCGCGATGACCAGTGCCGACAGCGGATCGACGCCGGCGGCCACGGCAAGGACGGCGAGCGGGGTCAGGCAGGCGAGGACGAGCTGCGGCAGGTAGCGCGCGAAGTAGGCGTCGAGGGCGTCCAGGCCGCGGGTCGCCAGGGTGGCGACCTCTCCGGCCGCCCGGCCCGGCCGTTCCACCGCGCGGGCGATGAGCCGTCGCCGGAGCTGCGAACGCACCAGCGCGGCGGCCCGCAGGGCGCTCGCCTCACCCCCGTACGCGGCGAGCGCCCGGCCCGCGACGACGGCGAGCAGCGCGGCCAGGGGCGCCGCCACGGCGCCGTGGCCCGCGAGCACGTTCGCGAGCAGACCGGCCTGGGCCAGGACCAGGCCGGTCGTGACGAGGCCCAGGACGACGGCGAGCGCGAGGTGGGCTCGGGCCGCCGTCGCGTACCGGGGCAGCCGCGGGTCGAACGGTCTCACGCCGTCGTCCCCTCAGGTCCCGCGACCCGGCCCGGCCCGGTGCTCTTCTCCGGCTCCGCCCTTCCCGTCGCCACCGGGGGTGCTGCGGGCGTGGCGACGGGGATGACGTCCCGGGTGAGCCTCGCGCGGAACACCCAGTACGTCCACGCCTGGTACGCGAGGACGACCGGCGTGAAGACCACGGCCACCCAGGTCATGACGGTCAGCGTGTAGTGCGTCGAGGCCGCGTTGTGCACGGTCAGGCCGTACGCGTCGTTCGTCGTGGAGGGCAGGACGTGCGGCCACAGATCCCCGAAGAGGGTCGCGACCGACAGGACGACGGTCAGGGCGGTGCCGGCGAACGCCCAGCCGTCCCGGCCGCGCAGCGCCGCGGTCACCGCGGCGAGCAGGGCGACGGCGGCGGCCGACGCCGTGACCCAGGTGGCCGCCTTGCCGTGGGCGACCTGGGTGAAGAGAAGGAAGGCGGCGGCGACCGCGACGACCGGCGGCCAGATCCGCATGAGCAGCAGGCGGGCCCGGTCGCGCACCTCGCCCCGCGTCTTGAGCGCGAGGAACACCGCTCCGTGCAGGGTGAACAGGCCGAACGTCGTGAGCCCGGCGAGCAGGCCGTACGGGTTGAGAAGGGTGAAAAGGGTCCCGGTGTAGTGGTGCCCGGCGTCCAGCGGCACGCCGCGCACGATGTCGGCGAAGGCGACGCCCCACAGCAGGGCGGGCACCGCCGAACCCCAGAAGATCGCGCGGTCCCAGTTCCGCCGCCACCGCGCGCTGTCGATCTTGCCGCGGTACTCGAACGCCAGCCCCCGGACGATCAGGGCGACGAGGATGATCAGGAGAGGAAGGTAGAAGCCGCTGAAGAGGGAGGCGTACCACTCCGGGAAGGCGGCGAAGGTGGCCCCTCCGGCGACGAGCAGCCAGACCTCGTTGCCGTCCCAGGTGGGACCGATGGAGTTGATCATGACCCTGCGGTCGATGTCGCTGTGGGCGTCCCGGCGCGGGGCCAGCGCCGGCAGAAGGATCCCGACGCCGAAGTCGAACCCCTCGAGCACGAAGTACCCGGTCCACAGCACGGCGATCAGGACGAACCAGACGGTCGTCAGTTGCATGGCGAGTCCTCGGTCAGTAGGAGAAGGCGGGCAGCGGTTCCTCGGTCGTCGTCTCCTCTTCCGAGGGCGGTCCCGACCGCACGTACCGGACCATGAGCACGCCGGCGATGACGGCCAGCGCCGCGTACAGGAGGGTGAAGACGGTCAGCGAGGTGACGACGCTGCCGAGGCCGACGCCCGGTGAGACGCCGTCCTTCGTCCGCAGCACGCCGAAGACGGTCCACGGCTGGCGGCCGATCTCGGTGAAGATCCAGCCCATCGTGTTCGCCAGGAACGGCAGGGCCATGGACGCGAGCGCCGCGCGGTGGAACCAGCGGCTGCCGCGGCGCTGGAACCACAGCCCGGCCAGCGCGAGCAGCCCGGCGAGGAACCCGAACCCGATCATCAGGCGGAAGCTCCAGTAGGTGACCGGGACGACCGGCTTGTACGAGCCGGGGCCGTACCTGGCCTCGTACGCCTTGTGCAGGTCGTCGATGCCCTCGACCTTCCCGTTCGGGTCGCCGGTGGCCATGAAGGACAGGACATGCGGGGCGCGGACGCTCCACAGCTCCTGGCCACCGTCCAGCGAGCCGATCGTGAACAGCGAGAAGGACGCGGGGGCGGAGGTGGTGTAGAGCGCCTCGGCGGCGGCCATCTTCATCGGCTGCTGCTTCGTCATGATCCGTGCCTGCAGGTCACCGGAGACGCTGACGCCGACCGCCGCGATGAGGGAGACGACCAGGCCGTACCGCATCGCCTTGCCGAACAGGACGGTGTCGCGCTTCCGCGCCAGATGCCAGGCGCTGACGCCGACCACGAACACGCCTCCGGTGAGGAACGCCCCGAAGAGCACGTGCGGGAAGGTCACGAGCGTCGTGGAGTTGGTGAGGACCTTGGCGATGCTGGTCAGCTCGGCGCGGTGGGTGATCGGGTTGAGCCGGTAGCCGACCGGGTGCTGCATCCAGGAGTTGGCCGCCAGGATGAAGTAGGCCGACAGGTTCGTGCCGAGGGCGGCGAGCCAGATGGTCGCCAGGTGGACGCGCGGTGAGAGCTTGTCCCAGCCGAAGATCCACAGGCCGAGGAAGGTCGACTCGAGGAAGAAGGCGAGCAGGCCCTCCATGGCCAGCGGCGCGCCGAACACGTCGCCGACGAACCGGGAGTAGTCCGACCAGTTCATGCCGAACTGGAACTCCTGCACGATCCCGGTGACGACGCCGATGGCGAAGTTGATCAGGAAGAGCTTCCCGAAGAACTTCGTCATGCGCAGGTACACGGGGTTCTTCCGCACGTGCCAGGCGGTCTGCATGCCGGCCACGAGGACGGACAGCCCGATGGTCAGTGGCACGAAGATGAAGTGGTAGACGGTCGTGATCCCGAACTGCCATCGGGCCACGTCGAGTGCTGTCACGGTCTCCCTCTCAGAACGCATCCGGTAAGCCGCTCTTCTGCGGCCCCCAGCGCATCACCCGAGGGGAGGGGCGGGGCAGAGACGAAGGTCCCGACGGCCTGGGACCTCAGGGCCCGGCCGCCGGGTTCGCATGGACCCGGGTCAGATTCCCCCGGAGAAGGTGTCGCAGCGCGACGGGGCACCGGTGTCGTATCCGGTGGAGAACCAGTGCTCGCGCTGGGCGGACGTGCCGTGGGTGAAGCTCTCCGGGTCGACGCGTCCCTGCGCCCGCTGCTGGATGCGGTCGTCGCCGACCGCGCCGGCGGCGTCGAGGGCCTCGGCGATGTCGCTCTGGGTGAACGGCTTGCTGAAGAAGCCGGTCTGCACCGCGTGCTTGGCCCACACGCCGGCGTAGCAGTCGGCCTGCAGCTCCAGGCGGACCGAGCCGCTGGTCGCGCCCTGCCGGTCGTTCCCGACCCGGTTCATGGTGCCGAGCAGGTCCTGGACGTGGTGGCCGTACTCGTGCGCGACGACGTACGCCTGCGCGAAGGGCCCACCCTTGGCGCCGAACCTGTCGTGCAGCTCCTGGAAGAAGCCCAGGTCCAGGTAGACCCGCTTGTCACCGGGGCAGTAGAAGGGGCCGACCTCCGAGCTGGCGGTGCCGCACGCCGTCGACGTCTGCCCGCTGAACAGCCGGGTGCGCGCCACCGTGTAGGTCCTGCCCTGGTCGGTGAACTCCTTCTTCCAGTACGCCTGGACGCTGTTGACGACGCCGACGATGCGGCAGTCGTCGGCCTGGTCGGCGTCGGCGCCCGTACGGCATTTGGACGACAGGCTGCCCGCGGTCGGGGCGCCGCCGCCACCGCCGCCTCCCCCGCCGAGGATGTGGCCCGGGTTGACGCCGAACAGCACCGCGGCGACCAGGGCGATCAGCCCGATCGCGCCGCCGCCGATGGCCATCCCGCCGAAGGGCATGCCGCGGGCGTCCTCCACCTGGGACGCGTCCAGCCCGGCATCGTCGTCGAAGTCCACCAGAAACCTCCCGTGCGTGATCCGACGGGTCGATCCCCCGTGTGGACGGAATTTAACAAGGCTTCACCAGGCCATTACGGCGGTCGCGAGACGGCGCACGAGATCCTCGTCGACCTCGTGGCCCAGACCGGGTCCCGACGGCACCGGGACGAGCCCGTCGGCCGCCCGGATCGGCGGCTCGACGATGTCCCGCTCGTAGTACTTGTCCGAGCCGGACACGTCGCTCGGCAGGGTGAACCCGGGCAGCGACGCGATCGCGACGTTGGCGGCGCGCCCGACGCCGAACTCGTGCATGCCTCCGCACCAGACCTGCCAGCCCGCAGCGACGGCGCGGTCGTGCGCCGCCCGTGCCGGGGTGAGGCCGCCCATGCGCGAGACCTTGATGTTGAGGATCCGGCCGGCCTCCAGGGTGACGGCCGTGTCGAGCCGGTCCAGGTCCTCCACCGACTCGTCCAGGCACAGCGGGGTGACGATCCGGGCCTGCAGCCGGGCGTGCGCGGCCAGCGCGCCGGGGGCGTAGGGCTGTTCGATCATGGTCAGGCCGAAGTCGTCGAGTTCGGTGAACACCGCGTCCTGGTCCTCGGTGTACGCGCCGTTGGCGTCGACGTGCAGCGGCAGGCCGGGCCGTGCCGTCCGGACCGCGCGGACGGGCTCGACGTCCCACCCCGGCGCGATCTTCAGCTTGATCCTGCGGTAGCCCTCGGCGGCGTACCGGTCGACCTGGGCCAGCAGGTCGTCGACCGTCCGCTCGATGCCGAGGCTGACGCCCGCCTCGATCACCGGCCGGGTGCCGCCGAGCGCCCCCGCCAGCGACCGTCCGGTCGCCCGGCACCACAGGTCCCAGCAGGCCATCTCCACGCCGGCCTTGGCGAACTCGTGGCCGCGGATCCGTGCCCAGGCCGCCCCGACGTCGGCGGGGTGCTCCCATTCCGCGGCGAGGAGGGCGGACGCGAGGTACCGGTCGACCATGAGCAGGCAGTCCTCCACGGTCTCCGGGCAGTAGTACGGGTCGCTCGGCGAGGCGATCTCCCCCCACCCGACCGCTCCGTCGCCGTCCTGGACCCGGATGAGGATGTGCTCCAGGTACGCCTTGCGGTGCGAGCTGGTCTCGAACGCCCGCACGAGCGGCAGGCTCACCCGGAACGCCTCGATCTTCGACACTCGCGGCACGGTCTCTCACCCCTCCTCCGGGCCGTCCGGCGGCGCCCGGTCCGCGGCCTGGAACCGGTAGACGGCCGTGTCCTCCGTGCACGTCTCGCAGGAGGTCGCGACGTACCCCTCGTCGATCAGCCGCCGCATCGCGGCCGCGAGGTCGTCGCGGACCCGGAGCGACGTCTCGCGGTCCCGGGCGACCAGGGCGTCCCAGTCCCGCGGCGCGCCGAGGAGCACGTCGTCGTCCTCGCGGCGCGTCTCCCCCCACCCGGCGTACGCGGGCGGCGGAGCGGACGGCCCGGCCGGCCGGAGCAGGTCCCACTCGACGATCAACCGGTCGGTGCGCATGCCCGGATCGCGTCCGATGTCCTCGACGCCGTAGAAGTCCCGCAGGAACCAGCGGCCCGTCGCGCCCAGCACGTCGAGGTTGAAGTGGGCGTTGTGGGTGCGGACCGGGTCGAAGGCCCAGCGCATCCGGGTGACGCCGCCGGACAGGACGTAGTCGCGCTGGCTGAGCTTCAGCGCCCGTCCCACGCCGCGCCGCTGCCAGTCCGGCCGGACCGCCGCCACCTGCGAGTAGTGGTAGACGGTCCCGCCGTCCGAGCCCAGGAAGCCGTACGTGAACCCGACCAGCTCCTCGCCGGCGAACGCGCCGATGACCGACCCGGCGTTGCGCTGCAGCGCGGCGAGCAGCCTGGGGCTGACGGCCGGGTCCGTGGGGCCCAGCGCGAACGCGGCGCGGTACACCTCCACCCCGGCCCGCATCTCGGCGGAGGTGGTGAGTGGCCGCACGGTCAACTGCGGCGTGAGAGGCGGCAAGAGATGCTCACGGGTACGCTCGGTGCAGGGCTGCCACCTGCGGCTTCTTCCATTATCGACGTACCGCCCACCGGAGGTGAGATGACCCCCGACCTGGCCGCCGCCCTGACCGGCGCGACCGCCCGGCTGCTCGGCTTCGGCCGCGCGCGGCTCCGCGAGTACGCGCTGGCCGAGTCGCCCTCCGGCGACGCCGCCGCGCTGGCCCGCTGCGCGGCGCTGATCGAGGCCGGTCACCGCGAGGCCGGCGGCGCCGTGGCCCGCGAAGGCGAGCACCTGGTGTCGCGGTTCGGCCCGGAGGACGGCCCGCACCTGCTCCTCGTCGGCCACTACGACACCGTCTGGCCGGTCGGGCGGCTCGGCGCCATGCCGTACACCGACGACGGCACGACGATCACCGGCCCCGGGACGTACGACATGAAGGGTGGCCTGGTCGCCGTCGAGATGGCGCTGCGCGCGCTGCGGGAGACCGGGACGACCCCGGCCCGGCAGGTGCGCCTGGTCGTCGTCGCCGACGAGGAGGTGGGCAGCCCCACCGGCGGCGCCGTCGTCGAACGCCACCTCGACGGCGCGGTGGCCGTGCTCGGCCTGGAGTCACCGCACCCGGACGGCGCGCTGAAGAACGCGCGGCGGGGCAGCGTCCGCCTCCGGCTCGGCGTCCGCGGCCGCGAGGCGCACGCCGCGCTCGACCCGGGCAAGGGCGTCTCCGCCGTCGACGAGCTCATCGACCAGCTCGCGGTCGCCCGCGGCGTCGTGCCGGCCGACGGCAGCACCCTCTTCAACATCGGCCGGATCGAGGGCGGGCGGCGCGCCAACGTCGTCGCCGGTGAGGCGTCGGCCGAGATCGGCCTGCGGTTCGCCTCGGCGGAGGCCGAGCGCACGGTGCTGGACGCCCTCGCGGCCCTGGAGCCCGTACGGACGGGCGCTGCCGTCGAGGCGACCGTGCTGTCCGCTCGGCCGACCTGGCCGGAGCGGCCCGGCGATCCGCTGCTCGACCACGTCGCCGGCGTCGGGAGGCTCCTGGGTCTGCGGATCACCGGGCGGCCCGCCGCCGGTGCCGGTGACACGAACCTGCCGGGTTCGCGCGGGCTGCCCACCCTGGACGGCTTCGGTCCCCCCGGCCGGGGCGCGCACGCGGCGGACGAGGCGATCCGTGTGGCCGGGCTCGCCGAGCGGGCCGCCCTCCTCGCCGGGATCATGGCCTTTCCACCGGATGACGTCACGGGGGACCGCGGATGAACCAGCTACCACTGCCATACGGCACTATTGCCGCATGCCGGCTCTAACCCGCGCGGAGGCGCAGACGCGCGCCCGTCTGCTGGATGTCCGCTCCTACTCCGTCCACCTCGACCTGACGGGCGGGGACGAGGCTTTCCACTCCGACACGGTGGTCCGGTTCGGCGCCGAGCCCGGGAGCGAGACCTTCGCCGAGATCCGGCCCGCGCGGCTGCGTCGCGCGCTGCTCAACGGGCGGGAGCTCGACCCGGCGTCCCTGCGGGACGGCCGCCTGCCGCTGCCCGCCCTGGCGGCCGACAACGAGCTGCGCGTCGAGGCCGACATGCCGTACTCGCGGACCGGCGAGGGCCTGCACCGGTTCACCGACCCGGCCGACGGTGAGGTGTACGTCGCGTCCCAGTGCGCCCCGGACGACGCCCCGCGGCTGTTCGCCTGCTTCGACCAGCCGGACCTCAAGGCGCCGATCGAGTTCTCCGTCACCGCCCCGCCGCACTGGACGGTGCTCGGCAACGTCGCGGGCGAGAGGGACGAGGACGGCCGCTGGCGCTTCGCCCCGACCGCTCCGATCAGCACGTACCTCGCCGCCATCGTCGCCGGCCCCCTCCACTCGGTGCACGCCGAGCACGACGGGATCCCGCTGGGCGTCCACTGCCGGCGCTCCCTGGCCCCGTACCTGGAGGCCGAGGAGATCCTCGAGATCACCCGGCGGGCCTTCGACCGGTACCACGAGCTGTTCGAGGACCGCTATCCGTTCGGGAAGTACGACCAGGTCTTCGTGCCCGAGCTGAACTTCGGCGCGATGGAGAACCCCGGCTGCGTCACCTTCCGCGACGAGTTCCTGTTCCGCTCCGCCGTCACCGACGTCGAGCGGGAGACCCGCGCGATCGTCATCGCGCACGAGATGGCGCACATGTGGTTCGGGAACCTCGTCACGATGCGCTGGTGGGACGACCTGTGGCTCAACGAGTCGTTCGCCGAGTACATGGGCTACCGGGTCGTCACCGAGACGACGCGCTTCACCACCGCCTGGACCGGCTTCACGATCGCGCGCAAGCCCGGAGGCTACGACGCGGACCAGCGCCGCTCGACCCACCCCGTCGCGGCCGAGGGCATCGACGACACCGCCGCCGCGCAGACGAACTTCGACGGGATCTCCTACTCCAAGGGCGCGTCCGTGCTGCGGCAGCTGGTCGCCTGGCTCGGCGACGAGGCGTTCTTCGCCGGGATCAACGCCTACTTCGCCGAGCACCGCTTCGGCGACGCCACGATGGCCGACCTGCTGGACGCCCTCACCGCCGCGAGCGGCCGGGACGTGCACGGCTGGGCCGAGCGCTGGCTGCGCACGTCCGGGGTCGACACGCTCCGCCTGGAGCTGACCGAGAGCGAGGACGGCACGACGGCCTCCGCGACCGTCGTCCACACGGGAACGCCGGGCGACCCGTCGGCCCTGCGCCCGCACCGGATCACGGCCGCGGCGTACGACCTGGTGGAGGGTGGTGAGGACGGTCGCCGGCTGAGGCTACGGGAGCGCTTCGCGATCGACCTGCCGGCCGACGCGGACGCGGACGGCACCGCCCGCGTGCCGCTGGAGCGCCTGGCCGGGGCCTCCCGCCCCGACCTCATCGTGCTGGACGACGGGGACCTCAGCTACGCCAAGCTCCGGCTGGACGAGCGATCCCGGCGGGCCGCCGCCGAGGCGCTGTCCACGATCGAGGACGGCCTCACCCGCGCCGTCATCTGGGACACCGCCCGTGACATGGTCCGGGACGGTGAACTGCCCGCCGCCGAGTTCCTGGCCCTGGTCGAGGCGCACCTGCCCGCCGAGCCGGACGTCAGCGTCGTCGAGGCCGTGCTCGCCTTCGGCCGGCGGCAGGCCGCCGACCGGTACACCGTGCCCGCCGCGCGTCCGGCCGCCCTGGCGGCGCTCGCCGGCGCCTGCCGGGAGATCCTGGACCGTACGGCGGACGGGTCGGCGCCGGCGCTGCGCCTCGCGGCCGTACGGGAGCTGATCCGGTGCGCCGAGACCCCGGAGGCGCTCGCCGAGCTGCGGGAGTGGCTGCGGGACCAGCGTGTGCCGGGCGGCCCCGCGCTCGACCCGGACCTGCGCTGGAGCGTGCTGGCGCAGCTGTGCGCGCACGGGGCGGCGGGCGAGTCCGACATCGGGGCCGAGGTCGCGCGCGACCCCAGCGCCACGGGCCAGGAGGGTGCCGCCCGGTGCCGCGCCGCGCTCCCCGACCCGGCGGCCAAGGAGGATGCCTGGCGGCGGCTGTTCACCGACGGCGCCCTGTCCAACCGCCTGCTGACCGCCACCGCCCAGGGCTTCTGGCGGCCGGCGCAAACGGACCTGACGGCCGGGTTCGTCGAACGCTACTTCGCGGACGTGCCGTCGGCCGGCGAGCGCGGTCCGGCGGTGGCCAGGGCGCTCGGGCGGGAGCTGTTCCCCGCCCACGCCGCGACGCCGGCCACCGTACGCGCCGCGGAGGAATGCCTCGCGCGCACGGACCTGACGACCCCGCTGCGCCGCGCGCTCGACGACGAGCTGGACGACCTGCGCCGCGCGCTTCGCGTACGAGGCGGTTGACACCCTCCTACTCGTCCTTGGCCCCCGCGGTCTCCTTGGCGGCCGACCGCCGCGTGCCCGAGGAGGAACCGCCGGACGAGCCGCCCGAGGACCGCCCGGACGCCGACGACTTCTTGGCGTTCGAGGACCGCCGGGTGCCCGAGGACCTGCCTCCGGAGGACCCGGCCGACGAGGAACCGGACGACTTGGCCGAGGAGGCCTTGTCTCCGGACGACTTCGACGCCGACGACTTCTCGTCGGACGACTTGGCCGACGAGGCCTTGTCGGAGGACTTGGCCGCGCTCGACGAGCTGCGGGACCGGGTCGAGCGGCCGCTCTGGGACGAGGTCCGGCGGCTCTTGGAACCGCCCTGCCCGTCGCTCTTCGCGGACGTGGCGACCTCACCGTCGTGGATCTCGCCGCGCCAGCCCTCGGCCTCGTCACCGGGGTGGAGCAGCGCCTGCGACATGACGTGCCGCCGGAAGTGCTTGAGCTCGAGCCGGGCCCGCCGCCCCTGGGCGCGCCAGAGGTTGCCGGTCTTCTCCATGAACCCCTGCGGGTGGTATTCGAGGACGAGCAGGACACGGGTCAGGTCCGAGGCCAGCTCGTGGAACGTCACGGCTCCGTCGACGTAGCCCTTCTGGCCGGTGGAGCGCCAGACGATCCGCTCGTCGGGGACCTGCTCGACGATCGTCGACTCCCACGTGCGGGTGGACCAGAAGATCTTCGCCTTCCAGCGCACCTTCTCGTCGGCGAGCTGGTCGGTGCTCTCCACCTTCTTCATGAAGGACGGGAAGTCCTGGAAACGCGTCCACTGGTCGTACACCAGCTGCCGGGGCGCGCCGACGTCGATCTCCTCGATGATGTTGGTGACCTTCGTCTTGGCGGACCCGCCCTCGCCCTTCTTGTCCTTGCCGTTCTTGCCGATCACCTGCCCACCGACCTCCTTGAGCGCGGTGATGCCTCCGGAGACCGCCGCCTTCGCCGACGCCCCGCCGGCCTTCCCGATGGACTTGGCCGCGCCGGCAGCGGCCTTGGGCCCCAGGTCACCGCCGCGCCGGGCCTCCTTTGCGACCGTCTTGACGGTGTTCCCGATCTGCTTCGTCACCGGCTTGGCGATGCTCGTCGCGTGCTTCGCAAGAGAACTCCCTGGCCGCTCGGCCATGTTTCTACCCTCTCGTTTGGATCCAGCGTCTTTGCCGGGCTTGACGGAGTTGCTTACCCGCGAAAAGGCGACGCATTCCGATCGGCTCCGGACGACCGGTGGATCACGGCGGGCAATTCCCCGGACACGGCCGGTCAAGGGATCCGGGCGTTACTTCCACCTGCGCAGGAATAGGTCGCGCTGTCCGGGTACGACCATGATGCAGAACGGATGTCCCCCCAATAGGAGAGGCGCGACATGCGCAAGAACATTGCCGGTGCCGCGGTGAACAAGGCCGCCGAGTCCCGCCCGGACAAGAAGGTCACGCAATCCGCCGGCGCGCTGAAGAACGCCCCGAAGAAAGCGGCGCAGGAAACGGTGATGAAGGGCCTGCGGGCTCCCGTCGTCGGGAAGGCGCTGAAGTCGTTGGCGCTCGGCCGGCTGGTGCGGGTGCTGGGCGCGGCGATCCGCTTCATCGGCCCGCGCGCCGTGCCGGTGGCCCTCGTGCTCGTCGCGGGCTGGTTCATTCGCCGCCTGCGGAAGAAGTGATCCCCTCCGTCCGCCGACGGGAGGGCGGCGAGCCCCTACCCCGCCCTCCCGCCGGCGGACGTTCGCCGGGGGAGCCCTCCCGCCGGCGGACGTTCGTACGGACCGGGACGCCGTTCGTACGGCCTGGTCAGGCCTCGGGCAGGAGCGTCCCGAGCGGCCCCAGGTCGAGGTTGAGGTCCTCGGCCGTCAGCCCGAAGTGGTCCTTCAGCCGCTCCATGGCCTCGTCGAGCCGCATCAGCGCCAGGCCCAGCTGCTCGACCTGGTCGTCGGTGAGGCTCTCGTCCTCCTCGACGCGGCGCAGGGCCTGCTTCTCCATCAGCTGCCGGATCAGCTCGATCACGGTGAGGACCAGCGCCGCGAGGTCGTGCTCGACGGTCTCCGGGTCCGTCCGCAGCCGTTCAGTGAGGGAGGATGTCATCGTATTCCTCTTTAACCGTCGTGATCAGGGCCCGCAGCGACACCCGGACGAGGTCGATCTCCGCGATCGAGATGACGACGTCGCCGGCGATCACCACGCCGCCCGCGAGTAGGCGGTCCAGCAGATCGACGAGCGCGATCCGCTCGGACGGCAGCGCCCGCGGGTCCTGCCGGACCGCCACGGCGCGCTCGACGTCCTCCCCCACGCTCACGACGACGCGTCCAGTTCGGTGAAGGAGTACGCGGGCCAGGGGCCGGTGAGCTCGATCCGTACGCCGGGCATCCGGGCCGCCAGCTCGTCGGCGGCGGCGGCCAGGGTCTCGGCACGGTCCTCGTCGAGCAGGTACGCCACGTTGAGGATCATGGTCCCCTCGTGCCCGGACAGGCGCGGGTCCTGCGGCGGGTGCTGCCGGCTCGCCACCGCGTGCTCGGACAGCGTGGCGTGGATCTCCTGCGCCTGTTCGGCGAGACGCCGGGACGCCTCCTCCCGGCTCTGCTGCTGGAGCCGCCGGCGCCGCAGGTAGGCCATGCCGGGCTTGTCGTTCGCGGCGTCGTCCCCGCCGGACGGCTCCTGCGCCGCCTCGGGGGTCCCGTACGCCTTGACGCCCCACTCGACGCGGCCGACGACCCGCCCGAGGACCTCGGTGAGCTCGTCCCTCCGCTCCCGCAGCAGCTCACGGACGCGGTCGTCGTCGCGGTAGACCGTCGCGATCCGCACCGGAGCGGTGGGGGCCGCCCGCGCCACCGTGTCGACGACGTCGTGGTGGGCCCGTGCCGTCGCCTCCAGCCACTGCAGGCTCTCCAGGTTGCGCCGCAGCGCCGTCTCCCCGAACTCCTCCAGGTCGACGGTGCTGACGAGCGCCGCGAACCCGCCGTCCGCGACGGTGCGCACCGGGGCGCCGGCCACGCCGGGGAGGTCGCGGAGGGCGTCGGGTGAGAGGTCCTGCGCCACTCCGTACAGGTAGACGCCGACGTCAGCCACGATCCGCCTCCGCCTTCTCCTCGGCGTTCTCCTCCACCGCGCGGCTCTGGCCGTTCTCCTCGCCGCCCTCGAGCGCGGCGAGGCGCTCACGCAGCCGGCGGTTCTCCTCGATCACGTCGTTGTGCTTGGAGGAGAGGGTCGGGTCGTGCTCCCACCAGTCGATCCCCATCTCCTTCGCGCGGTCCACGGACGCGATCAGCAGCCGGAGCTTGATCGTCAGCAGCTCGATGTCGAGCAGGTTCACGCGGATATCGCCGACGACCACGATCCCCTTGTCGAGGATCCGCTCGAGGATGTCGGCCAGATTGGCCGAGGACGGCCCACTCTGCTGGGGCGCCGCGGAGCGCGAGCCGCCGGCCCACGTCACTTCTGTCATCGTTTGTCCCTATCGAACCGCCCGCGGTAGTAGCGGGCGGTCCTCCGGTATGAGAGCAGGTTGCCCTCGTCGTCGAGTTCGGCCTCGTACACGGCGAGGATGTCGTTGGTGTCCGGGATGCGGCCGGACTCCACGACCTCCACGCCGACCTTCCAGCCGTCGTCGGTCCGTTCCAGCGCGATGACGCCCTCGCTCTCGCGGCCCGTCATCTCGACGACGTGCTCGACGGCCGTGCGCGCGACCTCCTCGGGGGCGAGGCCCTTCTTGCGCCGACCGCTCCCGCTCCGGCCTCCGCTCCGGCCGCTCTGGTTCCGGCCGTTCTGGCTCTGTCCCCCTTCGCTCTGGCCGCTCTGACTCTGGGTGCTTCTGCTCTGGGGCATGGTCACCTACCTCCGGCGAGACCCCTCTGCCAGCAGGTTCACCAGCTCCTCCTCCTGGCGAGCGGCCTCCTCTTCGCTGATCTCGCCAGCGTCACGGGCCTCGGCCACCTCTTCGAGGAGGCGGACGATGCGCTGGGGGTCGTACAGCTGGCGTTCGGCCTGTTCCTGTACCTGTTCGGCGAGCCATACGACCCCCCGCACCGGGGCCAGCGGCAACAGCACCAGCCCCGAGAAGAGTCCCATGTCAGCTCTCCTGGCCGACGAAGTCGTACGGCGGCAGGGGCCCGGCGAAGCGCAGGCGGATGCGCCCGTCGATCTCCTTGCCGACCTCGTCGACCAGCTTCTCGAACTCCTCGCGCTCCTTGCGGTCGATGAGGAAGCCGGCGTCCAGGACGTCGTCCTCCCGGGACAGCTCGCGCTGCGCGACCGCCGTGGCGCGGGGCGCCAGGGCGTCGAGCAGGCCCTGTCCGTCGTTCTCGCGGCGGCGGGTGAAGGCCTGCGCGATGAGCTCGCCGAGGCGTACCCGGTCGTAGTAGGCCGCGTCCTCGGGGAGCTCGCGGACCCGCTGGTTGAGCTCGGCGATCTCCGGCTCGTCCTGCACCATCTCGCGCAGCACGGCGTCCTCGACGTACCGCGCCTTGATCCGCACCTCGATCTGGCCGCGCAGGGACTCGAGCTGTTCGACGAACGTGTCCTCGTGGGGGCTGAGGAGCTCCTCGACGACGGCGTCCCGGTCGGTCAGCGCGCCGCCGAAGCGGAAGGGCAGGACGGTCCCGCCCGCCTCGACCACCTGCTGGAGGACGGCCTGGTGGGCCATGAGGTCGTCACGCGTGCCGAGGGGCCGGTCGGCGGCCAGGTCGCTCACCAGGGCGGCGCAGCGTCCGTGGGTGACCAGGGACACCTCCTGGCCGTCGATCCCCGTCAGCGTTCCGGGGATCTCCACGTCGGCGTCGGTGACGCCGTAGACGTACTGCACGGTCACTGCTCCTCCTCGTCGTCTTCGTCCTTCTTCCGGCGGGAGCCGGCCTTCTCCTTGTCCTGGCCTCGGCCGAGGGTGTCGCGGAGCGTCTCACCGGCGCCCTGAAGTGCGCCCCTGGTCTTGCGCTTGGCGCCGCTCTCCGTCATCTGGCCGATCATCTGGGGGAGACCGGCGCTGGAGCCGTCGTTGGCGATGTCGAGGCGGTTGCACGCCTCGGCGAAGCGCAGGTACGTGTCGACGCTGGCGATGACGACGCGCGCGTCGATGCGGAGGATCTCGATGCCGATGAGGGAGACCCGGACGAAGGCGTCGATGACGAGGCCCTTGTCGAGGATCAGCTCGACGACGTCGGCGAGACCGCCGCCGCCACCGCCGGAGGACTGCTGTACCGGAGCGCCGCGCTGGGCTATCTGCCCGCTGCCCATGTTCCATTCCCTTCTTCGTCGGTCCGGCCGGAACCGGTACCCGCGGTTCGGCCGGCTTGGTCCAGCGGCTACCCGCACAAATCACCTCCAAACAGACAGGGGGTCTACGGCGTCCGTAACCAACGTCCGAGGTCACCCGGCCTGTCGGCGCCGTGCTCGACGGAGCGGAGGCGGGCTTGCACGACGCGTAGAAATGGAGGTTCTAAACCCCGAAAACTGTCACTCAGCGTTGACAGGCGGCCACGGTCCGGCGAATGTTCCGGGTGCCGAAATACCGGTGGGTTCCGCCGCCGTGACGGCTCGGGGGAAGATATCGGACAGTGCTCGCCTTCGCGGATGGAGTGACGGATGACCGCCCTGCTGATCCTGCACCGGGACGACGACGTGGCCCTGGCCACCGAGGATCTCGCGGCCGGCAGGCCCGTCCGCGACGGCCTGGTCGCACGGGCCGACGTGCCGCGCGGCCACAAGGTCGCGCTGCGCGACCTGCCCGCCGACACCCCGGTGCGCAAGTACGGCCAGGTCATCGGGTTCACGACGCGCCCGGTGGCCGCCGGGGAGCACGTCCACACCCACAACCTCGGCTTCCAGATCTTCGACCGGGAGTACGAGTACGGCGTCGCCGTCCGGCCCGAGGACAGGGTGCCCGCCCGGGAACGGGCGACCTTCGACGGGATCGTCCGGCCCGACGGCCGCGTGGCCACCCGCAACCACATCGGCATCCTCACCACGGAAAGCCACGGGGTGACGGTCGCCCGGCGGATCGCCGAGCGGTTCCGGAGGCAGGAGGGCCTGCCCGGCCTCCTCGACGCCTACCCCGCCGTGGACGGGGTCGTCGCGCTGCCCCACGCCCTCGGCGACGGAACGGCCGGTGAGGACGGCGAGGAGTCCGCCGTGCTGCGGCGCACCCTCACCGGCTACGCGCGCCATCCGAACTTCGCCGGCTTCCTCGTCCTCGGCCGCGAGGCCGGCCGGGTACGGTCCCTCGCCGAGGAGTGGGAAGTCGGCGCGGACACGCCCGTGGCGGCGATGGCGCTCCAGGAGCCCGGCGGCACCCGGGCGGCGGTCGCCGAAGGGGTCGCCCGGATCACGGACCTGCTGCCCGCGGCGAACGCCGTGCGCCGGCGGCCCGTACCGGCCTCCGAGCTCGTCCTGGCGATGGAGTGCGGCGGCTCGGACGGCTACTCCGGCATCACCGCGAACCCGGCCCTCGGCGCCGCCGCTGACCTGCTGATCCGGCACGGCGGCACCGCGGTGTTCGGCGAGACGCCGGAGATCTACGGCGCCGAGCACCTGCTCGTACGGCGCGCGGTCAGCCGTGCGGTCGGGGAAAAGCTTCTCCGGCGAATCCGCTGGTGGGAGGAGTACACCGCCCGGCACGGAGGGTCGATGGACAACAACCCCTCCCCCGGCAACAAGGCCGGCGGCCTGACCACCATCCTGGAGAAGTCGCTCGGCGCGGCCGCCAAGGGCGGTCAGTCCAACCTGGCCGACGTCGTGGAGTACGCCGAGCCCGTCACCGCCAAGGGCCTGGTGTTCATGGACACGCCCGGCTACGACCCGGTCAACGCGACCGGGATGGTGGCCGGGGGCGCGCACGTGCTGTGCTTCACGACGGGCCGCGGGTCGGTGTTCGGCTGCAAGCCGGCGCCCAGCCTCAAGCTCGCCACCAACACGCCGCTGTACGAGCGGATGACCGACGACATGGACCTCAACTGCGGCCTGATCGCCGACGGGGAGTGCGACGTCGCCGAGATGGGCCGCCGGATCTTCGATCTGGTCCTGGCGACCGCGTCCGGCCGCCGCACGCGCAGCGAAGAGCTCGGCTTCGGCGACGAGGAGTTCGTGCCCTGGCGGCTCGGCACGGTGATGTGAGGCGGCCGAGCCTCAGATCTCGGTTTCGACACCGATCACAACAGCGCCTTGGTGCGTCCTTTACCTGTTCTGTACCTTTGCTGCTCCAATGGACCGTGTACGGAGACGGGGATAGATGGACTTCCAGACGTTCCAGGCGCAGCGACGGCTGCTGATCCGCCAGCGCGTGCGGCTGATGGTGAACCAGTACGAGGTGCACGCCGAGAACCCGGACGGGTCCGAGGGCGAGCTCATCGCCTTCGCCCAGCAGAAGCGCCTGGCGTTCAAGGAGCAGGTCACCTTCTACAGCGACGACGACAAGCAGCACCCGCTCTTCGGCTTCAAGGCCCGGCAGCGCCTCGACCTCGGCGCGACGTACGACGTCACCGACCCCAGCGGGCAGCCGATCGGCAACTTCCGCAAGGACTTCAAGGCCTCGCTGCTGGCCTCCACCTGGCACCTGGAGCAGCCGGGCCTCGGCGTGACCACCGGCTCGGAGCGCAGCAAGTTCGTCGCGATCCTGCGCCGTGTCTGGGACTTCATCCCCTACGTGGACAGCCTCCCGTTCGCCTGGCCGTACCACTTCGACTTCGCCGCGAACGGGCAGGAGACGTTCGCGGTGGACAAGAAGTTCGCGCTGCGCGACAAGTACGTCGTCGACATCAAGGACCCGCGCCTGGACCGTCGCCTGGTCATCGCCCAAGCGGTCGCCCTGGACGCCCTCCAGCACCGCTGATCCCGCCATCGAGCGGCCCGGCGGTGGGCAGGCCGCCGGGCCGCTCGGCGCGTGCAGGTCCGGCCGGTGACGCGCCGGCCGGACCCGTGCTCAGCGGACGCGGACCGGCGCCGACAGCGGCAGGTTCCGCGAGGAGTCGCCGACCGAGACCAGGTGACGGCCGCCGACGGTGGTCCACCGCTGCGACGCGGTGTCCCAGACGGAGAACGCCCGCGTGTCCAGCGGCACCGTCACCCGCCTGGTCCGGCCCGGGCGCAGCGTCACCTTCACGAAGCCCTTGAGCTGCCTCGGCGGCTCACCGGCGGACGGCGGCGCCGAGACGTAGACCTGGACGACCTCGGCGCCCCTACGGGATCCGGTGTTGCGGACGTCCACGCTCACCGTCACCCGTCCGTGCCCGTCCGGGCGCGGCGACACCTTCAGGTGGCCGAACGCGAAGCTCGTGTACGACAGGCCGTACCCGAAGGGGAACAGCGGCTGCTCGCCCTGCGCGTCGTACCAGCGGTAGCCGACCTCCAGCTTCTCGGAGTAGTTCACGTCGCCGTTCACGCCCGGGTACCGGTCCGGCGTGCTCGTGGGCGTCTGGCTCTCGCTGCGCGGAAAGGTGACGGGCAGCTTGCCGGAGGGGTTCACGTCGCCGAACAGCAACGCCGCGAGCGCGTTGCCGTCCTCCTCGCCCGGGTACCAGGCCTCGAGGACGGCGGGGACGCCGTCGAGCCACGGCATCAGCACGGGCGCGCCGCTGTCGAGGACGACGATCGTGCGCGGGTTCGCCGCGACGACGGAGCGGACGAGCTGGTCCTGGCCGGCGGGCAGGGACAGGCTCGCACGGTCCGTCCCCTCCTTCTCCGCGTCCCCCACGATGACGACGGCGACGTCCGAGGAGCCGGCCAGCTTCGCCGCCTCGGCCGGGTCGGAGCCGTCCGAGCTCTGGACGGTGACGCCCGCGCCGGCCCTCTTCGCGATGCCCTCGACCGGGCTGACGGTGTACAGCGGGTCGACGTGCGAGCTTCCGCCGCCGCCCGGGTGCGCCACCTGGGCGTACGGCCCGACCACCGCGATCGAGTGCAGGGCGCTCGCCGTGAGCGGCAGGGTCGCGCCGGAGTTCTTCAGCAGCACGGCGGTCTGCTCGGCCACCGACCGCGCCACCGCTCCCCCGGCCGCCGCGTCGATGGGCGTGACGGTCCGCGGGTGGTCGAACAGCCCGGCGCGGATCTCGACGGCGAGCCTGCGCTCGATCATCGTGTCGAGCTGCCGCATGCTCACCTCGCCGTCGAGGACGGCCTGCTTGAGCTCCTCGTCGTACGGGCCGTTGTCCCGCAGCTCGAGGTCCTGCCCGGCGTCCGCGGAGCCGACCGCGGTGTGCGTGGCGCCGGCGTCGGACTGGACGAAACCCCGGAAGCCCCACTGGCCGCGCAGCACGTCCGTCAGCAGGTGCTTGTTCTGGCACATGAACGAGCCGTCGACCGAGGGATAGGCGCACATCACCGAGGCGACGTGCCCCTCCTTCACCGCCGCCTCGAACGCGGGCAGGTGGATCTCGTGGAGGGTGCGGTCGTCGATGTTCTCGTTGATGGTCTTGCGGTCGGTCTCCTGGTCGTTGGCCGCGTAGTGCTTCACCTCGGCGAGCACGCCCTGGCTCTGGATGCCCTGGATGTTCGCCACGGCGAGCCGGCCGGCGAGGTAGGGGTCCTCGCCGTAGTTCTCGAACGCCCGGCCGTTCCGGTAGACGCGGACCATGTTGACGTCGGGCGCCTCCAGGAGGCTGTGACCGACGTTCGCGGTCTCCCTGCCCTCGACGACGCCGTAGCGGCGGGCCAGCTCCGGATCGAAGCCGGCGGCGAGGGCGACGGGGGCGGGCAGCGCCGTGGCGTCGGGCTGGGTCCCCACCGCGCCGGTGCCGACGCCCGCCGGGCCGTTGCTGATGAGGAAGTCGGGGATGCCGAGCCGGGGGATACCGGGCACCAGCCGGGAGATCCCGCCGGCGCCCTTGCCGGTGGTGTGCGTCTGCGTGATCTTCTCGTCCAGCGTCATCTGCGCGACGAGTGCCGCGGCACGCTGCTCCGGCGTGGGCGCGGGGAGCCGCCCGGCCAGGGCGGCCGGCGCGGCGGCGAGCGGCCCGATCAGTGCGGCCACCGCCGCGATCGCGACGGGCAGGCGTCTCAATGGTCCTCCTCGAAGGTCAGGAGCTGGGGACCACAAAAACACCAAGACATCCAACGAGTCAATGAATCTGACATTTGAGTCAGAAAGGACGCAACCGTACCTGGCGATCACTCATCCGGATCGACCGGAGGTCCCTCCTACCGCCCCGTGCTGTCCAGGTACCGCAGGACGGCGGCGACGCGGCGGTCGGTGTGCTCGGTCGGCCGCAGGTCCAGCTTGGCGAAGATGTTGCGGATGTGCTTGTGCACCGCGCCCTCGGTCACGACCAGGCGCTGGGCGATGGCGATGTTGCCGAGCCCCTCGGCCATGAGCGCCAGCACGTCGCGTTCGCGCGGCGTCAGCCGGTCCAGGGGATCGTCGGCGCGCCGGTGCGCGAACAGCTGGGCCACCAGCTCCGGGTCGATGGCCGTGCCGCCCTCGGCGACCCGGTGCAGGGCCTCGAGGAACCGCTCGACCCGTCCGACCCGCTCCTTCAGCAGGTAGCCGATGCCGTTCGTGCCCTCGGCGAGCAGGTCGGTCGCGAAGCTCTCCTCGACGTACGCCGACAGCACGAGGACGGCGAGCTTCGGGTGGCGGCGCCGGGCCGCCACGGCCGCCTTGATGCCCTCGTCGGTGTGGGTGGGCGGCATGCGCACGTCGACGATGGCGATGTCGGGCGGGGTCTCGTCGACGGCGGCGAGAAAGGCGTCCGGCGTGTCGACGGCGGCGAGGACCTCGAACCCCTCCCCGCGCAGCAGCAGTTGGAGCCCGGCGCGGAGCAGGGCGTCGTCCTCGGCGATCACAACACGCACGGCAACTCCACCTCGAGAACGGTCGGCCCGCCCGGCGGGCTGGTCAGGGTCATGTGGCCGTCGTGCGCCTCGACCCGGCGGCGGATGCCGACGACGCCGCTCCCGGCGTTCTCGTCGGCGCCGCCGCGCCCGTCGTCCTCGACGCGCAGGAACAGCCGGTCCCGGGTCTGGCGCACCTCGACGGTCGCGTGCCGGGCGTGACTGTGCTTGGAGATGTTGGTGAGGGCCTCGGCGACGACGAAGTACGCGGTCGCGTCGACGGAGGCGGGCCGGGAGCCGTGCACGTCGGCCGACACGCGGCAGGGCACGGCGCATCCGGCCGCCAGCGCGGCCAGCGCGCCGCCGAGCCCCCGCTGTTCGAGCACGGGCGGGAGGATGCCGCGGACGACCGCGCGCAGCTCCGCGAGCGCCTGCTCGGCCGCCGACTGCGCCTGCTCCAGGGCGCCGTCCGCGAGCGCGGGGTCGTTCTTCAGCGCCCGCCGCGCGGCGCCCAGCAGGACGACCACGCCGACGAGCCGGTTCTGCGTGCCGTCGTGCAGCGAGCGCTCGATCCGGCGGAGTTCGGCGGTGTGAGCGTCGAGGGCGGCGGCACGCGTCGCCGTCAGCTCCGCGACCCGCGCGGACAGGTCGATGCTCGGATGGGGCGCGAGCAGGCGCCTCCCGGGCCGCGCCTGCAGCCGGGCCATCGCCGGGCCCAGACCGACCAGGATCGCCACCCACCCGGCGCCCAGGGAGACGCTGGACACCATCCCGGTCCATCCGCCGGCCGAGATGCCCACCGAGGTGGTGACCTCACCGGGCGGCAGCGCCCACGAGTAGAGCGGCCGGGTGAGGTCCTCGATCGCGAGCAGCGGCAGGAGCGCGCCGAACAGGCCGAGGACGAACCCGAACACCGCGTGGGTGAACAGCCAGCGCAGGTCGCGCGTGGTCGCCGGGTCCCGGGCGGCGGCGCGGAGCCGGGCGGACCAGCCGCTCGGCCACGCGTCGTACGGGCTGATGATCTCCTCGTCCCACCGGCTCAGCCGCTCGCGCTCCCGGTCGGCGACCGCGCGCACGGCGGCGAGCGCCCACGGCAGGAGCGGCAGCCCGACGCCGACGAGGCAGAGGACGCCGACGACGATCAGTACGAGGGCGGTGAGCAGGGCGAGGGTCGCGGTGCCCAGGCCGCCGACCAGCCGCGCGAGCGCCTCGATCGGGTCGCGCAGCGCGCGTCTGAGCGCGCCGTCGTTCCCGTCCGCCATCCGTTCCTCCCCGAAGATCGGTAGCCACTTTATGACGGATAGCGACCGTTGGTGACGTAACGCCCGAAGAGTGGTGCCTGCTGTACCACGACCGGGTAGCACGTGGGATCGCCGCAGGTCACAGCCGTCCGTAGCGTCGGGGTCAGACCTAAGGGAGGATCCACGATGAACGACCCATATCGGCTCAGCGGCCCCCAGGCGGACCCCGGCACCCCGGACCGGAACGGCATCGGCGCGCGGCGCGCGCTCCTCTGGACGGTCCTGGTGGTCAGCGCCGCCGGGAACGCCGTGACCTCGATGAGCGGGCTGCCCGTCGCGGTGAGCGTGTCGTGCGGCGTCGTGACCATCCTGTGCATCGCCGGCCTGCTCGCGGACCGGTCCCGGCGGAGGCGGGCGTGAGACGGCGCGAAGCGGCCGGCGTCCGGACGGCGGAGGCGGACGTGAGACGGCGGGAGGCGGCCGGCGTCCGGACGGCGCACCCGGGCGAGGTGATCGGCCTGGACCGGGTCACGAAGGTGTACCGCACGGGCACGGTCGCGGTCACCGCGCTCGACGACGTGTCGCTGACCGTGCCCCGCGGAACGTTCCTCGCGGTGATGGGGCCGTCCGGGTCCGGCAAGAGCACGCTGCTGCAGGTCGCGGCCGGGCTGGACACCCCGACGTCGGGCACGGTCACGGTCGGCGGCACGGACGTCTCCGGCCTGAACGAGGCCCGGCGCACCGTGCTCCGCCGCGACCGGATCGGCTTCGTGTTCCAGGGCTACAACCTGCTCCCGGCGTTCACCGTCGAGCAGAACGTCACCCTCCCGCTGCGCCTGGCCGGCCGTGCCCCCGACCGGGACTGGATCCGCGCGCTGGTCGGCCGCACCGGCCTGGCGGAGTTCCTGCACCGGCGCCCCGCGGAGCTGTCCGGCGGCCAGCAGCAGCGCGTGGCGATCGTCCGGGCGCTGGCCGCGCGGCCCGACATCGTGTTCGCCGACGAGCCGACCGGCGCGCTGGACGTCCGCAGCTCCGGCGACGTCCTCACGCTCCTCCGCGAGATCGTCGACGAACTCGGCCAGACCATCGTGATGGTCACCCACGACCCGGCCGCGGCGGCCCGCGCCCACCAGGTCCTGATCATGGCCGACGGCCGGATCGTGGACGTGATGCGCGAGCCCGGTGCGCCGGCGCTCGCCGCCCGGCTCACCTCGCTGGGAGCCCGATGATGCTGCGGATCTCGCTTCTCCTGACCCGCGGCCGGACCGGCGCGCTGGTCGCGATCGTCGGCGCGGTGCTGGGCGGGGCCGCGTTCCTGACGGCCACGGGCGTGCTGGCGGAGTCCGGCCTGCGCTCGCACCCGCCCGTCGAACGTCTCGCCGGGGCGGACGTCGTCGTCGCCGCCCGGCAGTCGGTCGCCCAGGACGGGGACCTGGACGAACCGCTGCCCGAACGCGCCCCGGTCCCGGCGCGGCCGGCCGGGCTGCTGGCCGCGCTGCCCGGCGTCGCCTCCGCCGTCGGCGACGTGAGCCTGCCCGCCGCCGTCATCGGGCGGAACGGCGCCGTCGTCGACGCCGGAGATCCGCGTACCGCCGGGCACGGCTGGTCGTCCCGGACGCTGCCGGGGCCCGGCTCCTTCCAGGGCACTCCCCCGGCCGGCGCCGGGGACGTGGCGCTCGACGCCGCCACCGCGGCGCGCGCCGGCGTCCGCCCCGGCGACCGGGTGACGGTCGTGGCCGCCGGCCGGCGGGGCGGCTACCGGGTGTCCGCCGTCGTCGACGGCCCGCCCGGCGTCTACTTCGGCGACGCCGTCGCGGCCCACCTGGCGGGCCGGGACGCGGGCCCGCGGCGCGGAACGGTCGACCTGGTGGCGCTGCGCGCCGCGAAGGGCACCGCTCCGGGCGCCCTGGCCGCCCGCGTCCGCGGCGCCCTGCGGGCGGACGGCCACGGCGACCTCACGGTGGCGTCGGGCGGGGCGCGCGGCGACGTGGAGGAGCCGGAGGCGGCGACGGGCCGTACGGTGCTGTTCCTGCTCGCCGGCTCGATCGGCGGGGTCGTGCTGATGATCGTCGGTTTCGTCGTCGCGGGCGCGCTCTCGGTGTCGATCGCCGGGCAGCGCCGCGACCTGGCCCTCCTGCGGGCCGTCGGCGCCACGCCGCGGCAGGTCCGCCGCCTCATCGCCGCCCAGACCGGGGTGGTGGCGCTGATTCCGCTGCCCTTCGGCGTGGCGCTCGGGTACGTCCTCGCCGGCCGGTTCGGCGGCCTGCTGGCCGACCACGGCGTGCTGCCGAGACGCCTGCCGCTCGCCTGGAGCCCGCTCCCGGCCGTCACGGCGGTCCTGCTGCTGTCCGTCGCGGTGCGGGTGTCGGCGCTGGGCGCCGCGTTCCGCACATCGCGGATGCCGGCGACCGAGGCCGTCGCCGAGTCGCGGGCCGAGCCCCGTACGCCGTCGGCCGTGCGGACCCGGATCGGGCTGCTGATCATCCTGGCCGGGATGACGCTGAGCGTGGTGCCGCTGTTCCTGCGCACCGCCGAGGCGACGGCCGCGACCGGCTCGGCCGGTCTCCTGGCGGTCATCGGACTCGGCCTCGCGGGCCCGGCCCTCGTCCGGCGCGGCAGCGGCGCGCTGCTGCGGCGGCTGCCGCCCCGCACGTCCCCGGCCACCTGGCTGGCCGTCGGCAACGGCCACGGTTACGCGCTGCGGGTCGGCGGCGCGGTGACGGCGCTCGGCATGGCGGTGACGTTCACGCTGAGCTACGCGCTCACGCAGACCACGCTGCTGGCCGCGACCACCCACCAGGCGAGGGCGGCGACGCACGCCGACGTCACGGTCACCGCGCCCGCGCTCGGCGGGGTCCCCGCGGGCCTGGCCGACGAGATCCGCGCGACGCCGGGCGTCGCGGCCGCCGTGCCGGTGGCCACGACGACCGTCCTGTGGCCGTATCGCGAGGACGGTGACCGGACCGTCGCGTCGTACCAGGCGCTCGTCGCCGGACCGGACATCCCGGCCGTCCTCGACCTGAAGCGGCGCGCCGGCGACCTGGGCCGGCTGACGGGCGCCACCATCGCGGTGAGCAGGACCACCGCCCTGGCCCGGGGCGCCGGGGTCGGCGATCGCGTCACGGTGATCCTGGGCGACGGAACGCGGGCCGCCGCCCAGGTGGTCGCGACGTACGACCGCAGCCTCGGCTTCGGGGACGTCGTCGTCTCCCGCGACCTGGCCGCCGGTCACACGACGGCCGGCCTGGTGGACCGGATCCTGGTCCGCGCCGTGCCCGGGCGGGCCGAGGCGGTACGGCACTCGCTCACCGCGCTCGCCGCACGGGAGCCGGGCGTACGGGCCGACGACGCGCGCGGCGTGATCAGGAACGCGCCGACGCCCCCGGAGGTCTGGGTGAACGTCGTCGTGCTCGCCGTGCTCCTGGGCTACGTCCTGCTCGCGGTGGCGAACCGGCTGGCGGCCGCGGCGGCGCAGCGCCGCGACGAGTTCACGGCGCTCCGGCTGATCGGGGCCACCCCCCGGCAGATCGTCGCGATGGTACGGCGCGAGGCGGCGCTGGTCGCGGTCGCGGCCGTCGGCGCGGGGGCGGCGTTGTCCGTGGTGCCGCTGGCCCTGCTGGGCGCCGGGTTCCTCGGCCGGCCCTGGGCCGCCGGGCCGGTCTGGCTCCTGCCGGCCTGCGCCGCCGCGGTCGCGGGCATCGCCTGGCTGGCCACGGAGATCCCGGTACGCGGCGCGCTCCGAGCCGCCCCCGCGGACGTCCTCGCCCAACGCTCCTGACCCGCCACCCGCAAGCCGGCGCGCAGGCCCACGAGCCGGATGGCGGGCGGTCTGTGCCGAGGATTCTGGTGGCGGGGGCGACCAGAATCCTCGGCGGTGACCGGGGCGGGAGCCGGCTGATCGGCGTAGACCTTACGTAACGGGACATCGTTGACGGGGTGACGGTGCCGCTCCTAACCTGCTACCGACCGGTCGGTATGTCCGTCGGAAGGGCCGTGATGTTCGCCAGCACGATGCAGGAGTTCCCCCTCACCGTTTCCGCGATTCTGCGGCACGGCGCCCGCGTGTACGGCGGGAGCGAATGCGTGACCTGGAAGGGCGGCGGGGAGCCGCGCCGGGCGTCGTACCGGCAGGTGGCGGAGAACGCCGAACGGCTCGCGGCGGCCCTGACCCGGCTCGGCGTGGGCGCGGGCGACCGGGTGGCGACCTTCTGCTGGAACAACCAGGAGCACCTGGAGGCGTACTTCGCCGTCCCGGGGATGGGCGCGGTGCTGCACACGCTGAACATCCGGCTGTTCCCGGACCAGCTCGCGCACATCATCGGGCACGCCGAGGACCGGTTCATCCTCGTCGACGACACCCTCGTCCCCCTGCTCGCCCGGGTCGCCGACCGGCTGCCGACCGTCGAGGCGTTCATCGTCGTGGGCGACGGCGACGCGTCCGCGCTGGGCGACGCGCGCGTGCTGCGCTACCACGAGCTGCTGGCGGCCGAGGAGCCGGGGTTCGCCTGGCCCGAGCTGGACGAGCGGTCCGCCGCGTCGATGTGCTACACCAGCGGCACGACGGGCGACCCGAAGGGCGTGGTCTACTCGCACCGTTCGACGTTCCTGCACGCCATGGTGGCCATGTCGGCGTCGCTGATGGGCATCACCGAGGCGGACCGGGTGCTGGCGATCGTGCCGATGTTCCACGTCAACGCCTGGGGCCTGCCGTACGCCGCGTTCCTGTCCGGCGCCACGCTGCACATGCCCGGCCCGTTCCTCCAGCCGGAGCACCTGACCGCGTTCATCGCCGCCGAGCGGAGCACCGTCTCCTCGGCCGTGCCGACCATCTGGAGCGCGATCCTCAACTACGGCGCCGACCAGGAGCTCGACCTGTCCTCGCTGCGGGCCGGCACCTCCGGCGGCGCCGCCGCGCCCCGCGCGCTCCTGGAGGGCTTCGAGCAGAAGTACGGTCTCCGGATCATTCAGGGCTGGGGGATGACCGAGACGAGCCCGCTCGGCGGGATGGCCTTCCCGCCGCCCGGCGTCGAGCCGGGCACCACGGAGGACGTCGACTGGCGCCTCAAGTCGGGCCGCGTGGCGGCGGGCGTGGAGATGCGGATCGTTGACGCGGCGGGCGAGGAACTCCCCTGGGACGGCGAGTCCGTCGGCGAGATCGAGGTGCGCGGGCCGTGGATCACCGGCTCGTACCATCGCGACCCGGCGCCGGAGAAGTTCCACGACGGGTGGCTGCGCACCGGCGACATCGGCACCATCGACGACCGCGGCTTCTTCCAGATCACGGACCGCGCCAAGGACGTCATCAAGTCCGGCGGTGAGTGGATCTCCTCGGTCGAGCTGGAGAACCACCTGGTCTCCCACCCTGCGGTGCTCGAAGCCGCGGTGATCGGCATCCCGGACCCGCGCTGGGACGAGCGTCCGCTGGCCTTCGTCGTCCTGCGCGACGGCACCTCGGCGACCGCGGCCGAGCTGGCCGACTTCCTGTCCGGCAAGGTGGCCCGCTGGCAGGTCCCGGAGAACTGGGCGTTCGTCGGGGAGATCCCCAAGACGACGGTCGGCAAGTTCGACAAGAAGCCGCTGCGCGCCCGCTACCGCGCCGACGAGGTCAAGGTCGAACGCCTCTGACGGCCGCGCCTCGACGGACTCAGGCGGCCCGGTCACCGGTCGCGCAGGCGTGCCGGTCAGCCACCTCGCAGGCGCTTGCTGCGGCCCTGCAGCTCGTCGATCAGCTCGGACGCCTGCGCCTTGGACAGGTTCTCCGGCACGTCCTCGCCCGCCTCACGGGCGAGGGTGCGCAGGTAGGACTCCTGCGGTCCGGTCATCGGCTCGTCACCCGTCGTCCAGTCCTCGGGGTCCTTCTCCACGGGCCGTTCGGTCATGTCCCCTCCTCCGGTCATCGAACTCAGGTTCGATGGACTACCCCTCTTCAGGGGAGGGAAACCGCAGGTCAGAGATGCGATGGCGGTGTGAGGGGCCGCCAGGCGATCGGCGTGGACAGGACCATCGCCGAGCTCGTCTCGCCGTGCGAGGCGAGGCGCACCAGGATGCGCTCGAGCTCGGCGACCGAGGTGGTGGCGATCAGGACCATGGAGCAGACGTCTCCGGTGAGCCGCGACACCTGGAGTACCTCGGGGATGTCGTCGAGCAGCTCGGGGTGCACGGTGATGCAGCGGGCGCCGTAGCACTTCATCCGGACCTGGGCGACGACGGGGAACCCGGCCGCCGCCGGGTCGACGCGAGCGTGATAGCCGGTGATCACCCCGGCCTCCTCCAGCCGGCGGACCCGCTGGGCGACCGTCGGCGCGGACAGGTGCACCCTGCGGGCGAGCTCGTTGTACGACAGCCGGGCGTCCTCCTGCAGCGCCCCGAGGAGAGCCCAGTCCACCGCGTCGAGGTCCGGTTTCATGCTCGTAAGCCTAAACCCCGGATCCGCTCGCATTCGTAAGAAAACAGGGGTGCTGTGCCTCCCGTCGCCCCTTTGATGTCTGAATCGTCCTGCACACAATGGTCAGTGCCCCGAGTGACGAAGGAGGTCCGAGGTGACGGCCGATGCACTGTCCGGCTGCCCTGTCCTGCACTCCGCCGACGAGCCCAGGCTCGACTTCGGCGGCACCACGCCGTACGAGGACTACGTCCACGCCGCCACGCTGCACGACCTTCAGCGGCCGGTCACCGACGAGCCGCTGGAGCGGTCCTTCCTCGTGGTCACCCAGGTCATGGAGCTGTACTTCGGCCTGCTGGCCTTCGACCTGACGTACGCACGGGACCGGCTGGCCGGCGACGACGTCCGCGCGGCCACGACCGCGCTGCACCGCTGTGTTCTCCACGTCAAGGCGCTGCGGGCCGCCTGGCTGCCGATCGCGCGGATGACGCCACGGGAGTTCAACGCCTTCCGCGACGCGCTCGGCGAGGGCTCCGGCTTCCAGTCGGCGGCGTACCGGCAGGTGGAGTTCCTGCTCGGCGAGAAGTCCGCGTCGATGCTCGTCCCCCACCGGTCGGTGCCCGCCCAGCACGCCGAGCTGTCACGGGCGCTGACCGAGCCCGGCGTGTACGACGCGGCGCTCGCGCTGCTGGCGCGACGCGGGCACGCCGTACCGGACGACGTGCTGAACCGCGACCTCACCCGCCCGTACGCCCCCTCCCCCGCCGTCGAGGACGTCTGGGCGAAGATCTACGCGACCGACGAGGGCGAGCTGCTGCGGCTCGGCGAGGCGCTGACCGACGTCGCCGAGGAGTTCACCGGCTGGCGGCACGACCACCTGATGGCCACGCGCCGCGCGATGGGCGCCAAGACCGGGACCGGAGGCTCGGCCGGGGTGTCCTGGCTGGAGAAGCGCGCCCGCCGGGACCTGTTCCCGGAGCTGTGGACCGCCCGTTCCCACGTCTGAAGGATCACGTTCATGGACCTGACCGCACGCGCCGCCGAGCTCGACGCCGAGGATCCCCTCGCGCGCCTGCGCGCGGAGTTCGACCTTCCGCCCGGCACCGTCTACCTCGACGGCAACTCCCTCGGCGCCCCGCCCCGGCGCGTCGCCGACCGGATGCAGCGGGTGGTCCGCGAGCAGTGGGGCGGCCGGCTCATCCGGTCCTGGTCGGAGGGCTGGTGGGAGGCGCCCCGGCGGGTGGGCGAGCGGATCGCGCCGCTGCTCGGCGCCGCGCCCGGCCAGGTCGTGGTCGCCGACTCGACCAGCGTCAACGTCTTCAAGGCGCTGGCCGGCGCCGTCCGGCTCGCGCCGGGCCGGCCCGAGATCGTCGTCGACGCCGCGACGTTCCCCACGGACGGGTACATCGCGACGTCGGTCGCCGAACTGACCGGCCGGGTGCTGCGGACCGCGGACCTCGACGACCTTCCGGCGGTGCTCGGCGAGCGGACCGCCGTGGTGCTGGCCAACCACGTGGACTACCGCACGGGCCGGCTGCACGACATGGCCGCCGTGACCGCGCGCGTGCACGCGGCCGGCGCGCGCGTCGTGTGGGACCTGTGCCACAGCGTCGGCGTGCTCCCGCTGGCTCTGGACGCCCTCGACGTCGACCTCGCGGTCGGCTGCACCTACAAGTTCCTGAACGGCGGACCGGGCGCACCCGCCTTCCTGTACGTGCGGCGTGACCTACAGGAGGCCTTCGACCAGCCGCTGTCGGGCTGGAGCGGCCACCGGGAGCCGTTCGCCATGGCCCCGGACTACGTCCCCGCCGACGGGATCGAGCGGGGCCGCTGCGGCACTCCGGACATCCTGTCCCTGCTGGCCCTGGAGGCCGCCCTGGAGGTGTGGGACGGCGTCGACCTGGCCGACGTGCGCGCCAAGGGCCTGTCGCTGACCGACTTCTTCGTCGCGTGCGTGACCGAGCTCCTGCCGCCGGGCACGGTCGAGGTGCTGACCCCACGGGACGAGCGGCGCGGCCACCAGGTGTCCCTTCGCCACCCCGGCGCCGAGGCGGTCATGGCGGAGCTGATCGCCCGTGAGGTCATCGGCGACTTCCGCGCCCCCGACGTCCTCCGCTTCGGCCTCGCCCCGCTGTACGTCAGCCACGCCGACGCCCTCCACGCCGCCCGTACCCTGGCGGACGTCCTCGGCTGAGAGTCTCAGATGATGGCGGTGGTCGCCTCGTCGTCGATGAGGCGGAGCCAGCGGTAGCCGTAGCCGGCCAGCTCGATCTCCCGGCCGAGCTCGTTCGCCGGCGCGTCACCGAAGATCTGGCGGACCTGCTCCACGCCGGTCAGGTCCAGGTCGTCGGGCAGCTTGACGCGCACCGGGTCGGCGGAGACGTTGTGCAGGGTCACGACGCGGCCGTCCCGCCACCGGTACGCGAGGCCGAGCACGCGCGTGTCGCCGACGTCCAGGATCTCCCACTCTCCCCAGCCGAACTCGGGGCACTCGCGGCGGACGCGGATCGCGCGGCTCGTCCACGAGCAGAGGGAGTCGGGGTCCTGGCGCTGGCCGATGACGTTCACCTCGCGGAAGCCGTACTCGCCGTCGGCGAGGACCGGGCGGTAGACCTCCTTCGCCCGCGAGAAGCCGCCGTTGGGGCGGGCGGACCACTGCATGGGGGTACGGACGGCGAGCCGGCCGCGCAGGGACAGGTCCTCCCCCATGCCGATCTCGTCGCCGTACAGGATGACCGGCGTGCCGGGCAGCGCGAGGGTGAGCGCGAGGACGAGGCGGATCCGGCGGGGGTCGTTACCGAGCATGGGCGCGAGCCGCCGCCGGATGCCGCGCCCGTACACGCGGTGGGTCTCCTCGGGGGCGAAGGCGGCGAAGACCTCGTCGCGTTCGGACTCGCTGAGCAGGCCGAGGTTCAGCTCGTCGTGGTGGCGGCAGAAGTTGGCGAACTGGCCGCCGACCGGATGCGGCGGCCGGTTCCGCAGCGCCTCGGCGAGCGGTGTCGCGTCGCCGCGGGCGTGCGACAGCCACTGGGCCGCGCAGCCGCGGAAGTCGAACAGCATCTGCACGCCCTCGCCGCCGTCGAGGCCGAAGTAGCGCTGCTGTTCCTCCGGGGAGACGTTCGCCTCGCCGAGGAAGATGGCGTCGCCGCGCCGCCGTTCGAGGAACTCGACCATCGACCGCAGGAAGGTGACCGGGTTGTCCCGGCAGTCGGTGCCGACCGTCTCGATCATGAACGGCAGCGAGTCGACCCGGAAGCCGGAGATGCCCAGCTCCAGCCAGAAGCCGAGGATCTTGTTCATCTCATCGCGGACCTCGGGCTTGGTGATGTCCAGGTCCGGCATAAAGTCGTAGTACCGGTGCATGTACCACTGGCCTCTGGCCTCGTCGTAGGACCAGGTGCCGTCCTGCTCGCCGGGGAAGGCGACCTCGCTGGGCTCCTTGCGGGGGTGGTCGCTCCAGACGTAGTAGTCGGGCCGGTCCCGGAACCAGCGGTGCTCGTTGCTCGTGTGGTTCAGCACGAGGTCGACCAGCACCCGGATGCCGAGGTCGTCGGCGGTGCGGAGCATCTCCACGAAGTCGCCGAGACTGCCGAACCGCTGGTCGACCGCGTAGTAGTCGGTGATGTCGTACCCGTCGTCGCGCAGCGGCGAGGGGTAGAAGGGCATCAGCCACAGGCAGTTGACGCCGAGGCCGCTGAGGTAGTCCAGCCGTCTGGTCAGGCCGGACAGGTCGCCGACGCCGTCGTCGTCGGTGTCCAGCCAGGTCGCCACGTCCACGCAGTACACGACCGCGTTCTTCCACCACAGGTCACTGGTCGCCTTGTCCGTCATGGGCGGCTCTTTACCCTGCTTTACCCGCAGTGCACGTGACCACGAAACGGGCCTGGTCCGCAGGCCCGTCCGCATCGTGGAACCCCACCAGGTCAACCGGCCAGTAACGATCTTGGCCGCACTCGGCCAACCGGCAGGTGAGCACGGAGATGAGCGGCGCGTGATCACCCATGTGCGACATTCCGGTGAAAAGCCGTCTACCAGGCTTTTCACCGGAAACCGCCTCATAGCACCGCATGACGGTGGCGAGCTGGCTACGCTCGCTGATTCGCGGCCCCCGGCCGGCTCAATCCCGACGAAAGTGGAGGAACTCGAACGTGCACTGGCAGCGACTCGTGGTGGCCGTGGCCGTGACCGTCGCCGCGGCGGGAACGGGAATCGGCCTGCGCGCGCTCCTCGCCCGGCTCGCGCACCGCGCGGGCAACACCCGGTGGGCCTGGGACGACCTGTTCGTCAGGCTGCTGCGCGACCTCGCGGTGGTGCCGTGCACCGTCCTCGGCCTGTGGATCTCGGTGCTGACACTGCACCTCAAGCCGGGCATCCGGACGATGACGGGCCGCACCCTCGTGGCGGTCCTCATCCTGACCATCTCGATCGCGATCGCCCGCTTCGCCGCAGGGGTCGTCTCCTCGATCGCGCTGGCCCGGTCGGGCGTCGCGCAGTCCGCGACGATCTTCGTCAACATCGTCCGGGTCGTGGTCGTCGGGATCGGCGCGCTCATCCTCCTGCAGAGCCTCGGCGTCTCGATCACCCCGTTGCTGACCGCCCTCGGCGTGGGCGGCCTGGCGGTCGCGCTGGCGCTGCAGGACACACTGGCCAACCTGTTCGCCGGAGTGCACATCCTGGCGTCGAGGAAGGTGCAGCCGGGCGACTTCGTACGGCTGGACAGCGGCCAGGAGGGCTACATCGTCGACATCAACTGGCGGAACACCACCATCCGCCAGCTCCCCGACAACCTGGTGGTCGTGCCGAACTCCCGCTTCGCCGACGCCATCGTGACGAACTTCCACCGGCCGGCGCAGGACATGTCGATCTCCGTCAAGGTCGTCATCGGTTACCACAGCGACCTGGATCACGTGGAGAAGGTGACCCTCGACGTGGCCCAGGAGGTGATGGCCACCGTCGACGGCGGCGTCAGCGATTACGAGCCCTCGGTCCGGTTCAACACGCTGGGCGAGACGAGCGTCGGCTTCTCGGTCAACCTCCGTACCCGGGAGTTCACCGACCAGTACGTCGTGGTCCACGAGTTCATCAAGCGGCTGCATCGGAGGTTCCGCGACGAGGGGATCGACCTTCCGTTCCCCCAGGGCGGCATCCTCCTCGCGAGCGCGGCCCAGCCCCGCTGACGGCGTCGGCCGGCCGGTTCCGACCAGCCACTCGGTTCGGACGACCCGGCCGGCTGGAGCCCGCCCGGTTCGGACGAGCCTGCCGGTTCGGGTGAGCCGGTTCAGACGAGCCGGTCGGTGATGGCGGACAGGCGGCGGACGAGGGACACGGCGTGGTCGCGTTCGCCGGCCGACAGGTCCGCCCAGAGCTCGGCGAACCGGCCGACGATCTCCTGCCTCTTCTCCTCGAGCACGGCCCGGCCCGCGGCGGTCAGCGCGACGCACCTGCTCCGCCCGTCGCTGGCGTGCGGCGTACGTTCGACCATTCCCCGGCGCTCCAGCGCGGCCAGGGCGCGGGTCACGGTGGGCTGAGCCAGCCCCGCCCGCTCCGCCACCGCCGAGATCCCGCGGTCCCCCGCGACGTCGATCGCCCCCAGGACGACCAGCTGCGGCACCGAGATGGCGTCCCCCTGGACCATGTTGGCCGCGCCGCCCGTACGCCGGGCCGCGCGGAGGAGGTCCAGCACCGCATCCACGAAGGCTTCGAAAAGGTCGGCCTTTTCGTCACTTCCGGTCGTTACAGGACCCCGGTCCGTCATGTATATAGCGTACTATGGAGTCTGAGTGAGGAGACGGGCCACCATGGACGAGTCATTCATTTCCAGCCCCGACGGCGCCGAGCGGGACGCGCGGCACAGACCGCTGTACGTCGTGGGCGTGGACGGATCCGACTCCGGCCGGGCCGCGCTGTGCCAGGCGGCCGACGAGGCGGGCCAGGCCGACGCGCGGATCCTGTGTGTGCACGTGCGCTGCCAGCCGAGCATCGGCGAGATGGCCGCGCTCGTCGCCCCCGGCGCCGCGCTGGCCAGCCGGGACTGCCGGGACCTCATCGAGATGCAGGCCTGGCTGGACTGCGTTCAGATCCTGGATCCGCTCCCCTGTCCGTGGGAGTTCCAGGTCGTCATGGGCCGTCCCGACAAGATCCTGCGTGAGGTCACGATGACCCGGCACGGCGACGCGCTGTTCGTCGGGCAGTCGCCGCGCACCGGCCGATGGGCCCGGCTGTTCCACCGCTGTCCGGCGCGCCGGCTCGCCCGGGCACGGGAGTACTCCGTCCACCTCGCGATCACGCCGTGACGGACCGTCCGCACGGCTGCATGGAGGGGCCGTTTTAGTCCTCCCGTGCCAATCGCCGCTCCGTTTTCGTGCCGGACACGCGCAGCGAACGGGCCGCGGTTTCCGCAAGGGTGATGACTCCTCGTCGCGCGAGCACGGAAAGCGGGAGTCGGCGCATGGTCGGTGGCGGATTCACGCGGGGCCTCACCGGAGTCCTCCTGGCGGTCACCGCCTCGGTGGGCGTCCTGTCCGGTACGGCGGACGGCGCCGTGCAGCGGGTCGCCGCCGGCGACGGCGCGAAGATCACCGCCGAGCACTGGATCGACGCGCGCACCGTCGACCTGACCGTCCGCTCCCCGGCGCTGGGCGCCTCGGTGCCGGTCCGCGTCCTGGTGCCGCGCACGTGGAAGCGGGCCACCAAGGTGTCCTGGCCCGTCGTGTACGCCTACCACGGCGGCCGGGACACGTACGTCTCGTGGACCCGCAGCACCGACATCGCGAAGGTCTCCGCGTCGTACGGCGTCATGGTCGTGATGCCCGACACCGGATGGGCGGGCTGGTTCACCGACTGGTGGAACGGCGGCCGGCGCGGCACCCCGAAGTGGGAGACCTTCCACACGAAGGAGCTGCTCCAGCTGATGGAGCGGAACTACCACGCCGGCACGCGCCGCGCCACGATGGGCGTCTCCTCCAGCGGGTACGGCGCGGTCAAGTACGCCGCGCGGCACCCGGGGATGTTCGAGTACGCCGTCTCGCTCAGCGGCGTCCTCCACCTCACCCAGACCGGCGTGCCCGCGCTCGTGATGTTCGAGGCGAGCGAGAAGTACGACCCGTTCCGCATCTGGGGGATCCCGGGCATCGACGACAGGAACTGGAAGGCCAACGACCCGTACGAGCTCGCGTCGAAGCTCAAGGGCACCGGGCTCTACCTCGCCAGCGGCCTCACCGGGCTGCCCGGCAAGAACGACCCGGCGGGCGGCGAGGCGGTCGAGCTGCAGGAGGTCGTCTGCGGAGCGACGACCACCGCGATGGTCGACCGGCTCCACAAGCTGCACATCCCGGTCACCGCGCACATCTACCAGAAGGGCTACCACGACTGGTCGACGTGGCAGCCGGAGATGCACACCGCCTGGCCGCTGATGATGAAGGCGATCAAGGCGAAGAAGCTCGCCTGAGCGGTCGCCCCCTCAGGACCTCGTCGTCCCGTTAACCCGCGAGGCTCGCGGGTAGGGGCGGAGCGTTGCCATGCCGGGCCGGTGGGCGGGCCGGCGGCTTCTCGAACGCTCGTGAGGGGTGATGGGATGACGGACCGCAACAGCAGACCTCGCGTCGTCGTGGTGACCGGCGCGAGCGGGGGCATCGGACGCGCGGCGGCGCGGGAGTTCGGCGCGCGCGGCGACAAGGTGGCCCTGCTGGCACGGGGCGAGACCGGGCTGCGAGCCGCGGCGGAGGAGATCCGCGACGCCGGCGGGCAGGCGCTGCCGATCCCCACCGACGTCGCCGACTGGGAGCAGGTACGCGACGCCGCCGACCGCGTCGAGGAGGAGCTCGGGCCGATCGACGTCTGGGTGAACGTCGCGTTCAGCTCGGTGTTCGCCGAGTTCAAGGACATCGACCCGGCGGAGTTCAAGCGCACCACCGAGGTGACCTACCTGGGGTTCGTGTACGGGACGAAGGCGGCGCTCGACCGCATGCTGCCGCGCGACCACGGCGTCATCGTGCAGACCGGGTCGGCGCTGGCCAAGCGAGGGATCCCCCTGCAGTCGGCGTACTGCGGGGCCAAGCACGCGATCCAGGGTTTCCACGAGTCGCTGCGGACCGAGCTGCTGCACCGGAAGAGCAACGTCCACGCGACGATCGTGCACATGCCGGCGGTCAACACCCCGCAGTTCGACTGGGTGGAGAGCAAGCTGCCCAAGCACGCGCAGCCGGTCCCGCCCATCTACCAGCCGGAGGTCGCCGCGCGGGCGCTCGTGTACGCCGCCGACCATCCGAAGCGCCGGGAGTACTGGGTGGGCGGCAGCACGGTGGCGACACTGCTGGCCAACCGGATCGCCCCGAGCCTGCTCGACCGCTACCTCGCGCGGACCGGGTACAAGTCGCAGCAGACCGACCGGCCCCGCGACCCGCACCAGCCGGCGAACCTCTGGAAGCCCGCCGACGGCCCCGACGGGCGCGACTTCGGCGCGCACGGCAGCTTCGACGACAAGGCGCACCCGCGCAGCGTCCAGACCTGGGCGGCGGAGCACCGCGGCCTGCTGGCCGCCGGCGCCGGGGCGGCGCTGGGCCTGACCGGCGTCGGGCTCCTGCGGAACGGACGATGACGGCGCCGATGAGGGCGCAGCCGCTCGCGCGGCTGACCTGGGGCACGCTCCTGATCACGGCACCGGGCACGGTGCTGGAGACGATCACCGGCCGGCCCACCACGGCCTCACAGCGCTGGGTGCTGCGCGTGCTCGGCGGCCGGCACGCCCTGCAGGCCGGGATCGACCTCGCCATGCCGACCCCGACGGTACTGCGGCTCGGCGCCGCGGTGGACCTGCTCCACGCGGCGACCTGCGCGGGGGCCGTGGCGTTCCTGCCGCTGTGGCGGCGCCCGGCCGCCGTGGACGGCGTCGGCGCACTCGTCCTCGCGACCGGCGCGCTCGTGCACGCGCGAACCCGGTGACCGCGCAGACCAGGTGACCGCGCAGACCAGGTGGGTCAGCCGCTGCGTACGGCGCGCAGAGTCTCCTTCAGCGAGGACAGGGTGGCGAACACGGCCGTGGGCTCGTAGCCGCAGTGCGCCATGCAGTTGGCGCAGCGGGGATCGCGCCCGCGGCCGTAGGAGTCCCAGTCGGTCTCCTCGACCAGCTCCCGGTAGGTGCGCGCGTATCCGTCGGCCATCAGGTAGCAGGGCCGCTGCCACCCGAACAGCGAGTAGGACGGGATCGCCCAGGCCGTGCACGGGAAGTCGACCCGGCCTTCGAGGAAGTCGAGGAACAGCGGTGAGTGGTTGAACCGCCAGCGCCGCCGGTTGCCCCCGGCGAACGCCTTGCGGAACAGCCTCGTCGTCTCCTCGACGCCCAGGAAGTGCTCCTGGTCGGGCGCCTTCTCGTAGGCGTACGCCGGGGAGATCATCATCTGGTCGACGGCCAGGTCGTCATTCAGGTAGTTCAACACGTCGATGACCGTCTGCGGGCTGTCGGTGCTGAAGAACGTCGTGTTCGTGGTGACCCGGAACCCGCGGCGCCGGCACTCCTGGACGGCGGCCACCGCCTTGTCGAACACGCCCTCCCTGCACACCGAGGCGTCGTGGCGTTCGCGCAGCCCGTCGAGGTGCACGGTCCAGGCGAAGTACGGCGACGGCTCGAACTGGTCGATCTTCCTGGGGATGAGCAGCGCGTTGGTGCAGAGGAAGACGTACTTCTTGCGGGCGACGAGCTCACGGACCATCCGGCCGATCTGCGGGTGCATGAGCGGTTCGCCGCCCGCGATCGACACCATCGGCGCGCCGCACTCCTCGACGGCGGCCACCGCCTGTTCGACGGGCATGCGCCGGCGCAGCACGTCGGCGGGGTGCTGGATCTTGCCGCAGCCCGCGCAGGCGAGGTTGCACGCGAACAGCGGCTCCAGCTCCACGAGCAGCGGGAACCTCCGGACGCGCCGCAGTTTGCGGCCCAGGATGTACGCGCCGATGCGCAGGCTCTGACGGACCGGCATGCTCATGCGTCCTCCTCCGTCGGGGAAGTGACCCGAGGCACGGTGCTCACGGCTCGCGCGCTCCGCTCGCTCATGACATCGCCTCCGCCGTGGTCCCCGCCCAGGCGACCAGGACCGGGGTGACGCGGCGCAGCCGGCTCCGGGCGGTCCGGACGCGGCGGACGGTACCGGGCCGCAGCAGCGGCATGGCCGGGGTGTCGACGATGACGCGCACGGCGACGAAGGGCCTTCCGATGGCGACCTCGGCGAGCGGCCCGGTCTCCATGTCGACGGCGCGGACGCCGGCCGCCGCGAGGCGCAGCCGCTCCCCGCCCGTGACGAGGCGCGGCGAGGTGAACAGCGGTCCCGTGCGCGGGTCCAGGCCGGCGAGCGTCAGCCGTTCGGCGATCGGACGGACCGACGCGCACCGGATGACCCGTTCGCCGAACCGCACCTCCGTCGCCACGAGCACGTCACCGGGGCGCAGCCCGAGGTCGAGCGCGCCGCCGAACCCGGTGACCGCGAGCGCGGCGTGCTCGGGCAGCCGGGCGGCCGCGCGGGCGGCGCGCCGCGGTCCGAGGCCGGTCCGTACGACGCGGACGTCGCGCGCGGACGACGGCAGCCCGCGGCGCACGGCCCGCCGCTCGACGCGCAGCGCGGTGCAGATCACCAGCCCGCTCACGTGCCCTCCGCGAAGCCGCCCGCGGCACCGTCCACGGAACCACCCGCGGCATTGCCCACGGAGCCACCCGCGACATTGCCCACGGAGCCACCCGCGAGACCGCCCACGGAGCCACCTGTGGAGCCGTCTGCGAGAGCGTCCACGGAGCCACCTGTAGGGCCGCCCGCGGAGCTACCCGCGGCACCGGCAGTGGGCCCCTCCACGAGACCGTCTGTGGAGGCGTCCGCACGCAGGTAGCGGCCGAGGGCGCTGATCGGGAAGACGAGCCGGTACAGGTGGTAGTTGATGTAGAAGTCGCCGGGGAAGCCGGTCCCGGTGAAGTAGGGCTCGTCCCAGGTGCCGTCCGCGCGCTGGGCGCCGACGAGCCACGCCACGCCCCGTTCGACGGCCGCCGAGCGCTCCCCCGCCGCCAGGAGCCCGATGAGCGCCCATGCGGTCTGGGACGGGGTGGAGTGGCCGCGCCCGATCCAGGCCGGGTCGCGGTACGACCGCAGGTCCTCGCCCCAGCCGCCGTCGTCGTTCTGGTGCCGTTCGAGCCAGGCGACGGCCCGCCGGACGCACGGCCGCTGCGGGCGCACGCCGGCCGCGACCAGGGCGGGCAGCACCGCCCCGGTGCCGTAGACATGGTTGGCGCCCCAGCGGCCGAACCAGGAGCCGTCCGGCTCCTGGGCCTCCAGGAGCCAGACGACGGCCCGGCGCAGCACGTCCCCGTACTCCGCCGGGCGCTCGTGCGCCAGCGCCTCGACGACGTGCGCGGTCACGTCGGCGGACGGCGGGTCGATCACGGCGCCGAAGTCGCAGAACGGCAGCCGCAGGCACAGCTCACGGGTGTTGTCGGCGTCGAACGCGGCGAACCCTCCGTCGCGGGACGCCATCCCGGCCATCCAGCGCAGTCCCCGGTCGATCGCGGGCCGTACGCCCGGAAGCGCGACGCGGCGCAGCGCGAGGATCACCTCGGCGGTGTCGTCGGTGTCCGGATAGCCGTCGTTGTCGAACTCGAACGCCCAGCCGCCCGGCGGCAGCGACGGCCGCCGTACGGCCCAGTCGCCGGGGCCCTTGACCTCCTCGTCGAGCAGCCATTGACCGGCCCGCACGAGCGCGGGGTGGTCGCCGGGCACGTCCGCGTCGCGCAGGGCGTTGACGGCGAGCGCGGTGTCCCACACCGGTGACTGGCACGCCTCCAGGCGGCGGCCCCGCTCGTCGCGGATCGTGAACCGGTCCAGCCCGGCCAGGCCCCGGCGCATGACGGGATGGTCCACGTCGTAGCCGGACAGGTGGAGGGCGATGAGCGAGTACACCCACGGCGGCTGGATGCCGCCCCAGGAGCCGTCCGGCTCCTGCCGGGCGACGATCCACTCGACGGCGCGGCGCAGGGCCGCGCGCCGCAGGCCGGGCACGGGTCGCCGTTCGTAGCGGTGCAGCGCACGGTCGAGGGCGCCGAAGAACCCCTCCCAGCCGAGGCGCGGCCGGCGGCGCGGCCTGCGGCCGGTGCGCAGCTCGTCCAGGTCGAACGGCAGCGGGCGGACCGGGCGCCGCGCGCTCACGATGGTCAGCGGCACCACCGTCTGCCGGGCCCAGCACGCCCAGTCATAGACGTTGAGCGGGAACCACGGCGGCAGGAACACCAGCTCGGGCGGCATGACCGGCAGGTCCGTCCACGGCCACTGCCCGAACAGCGCCAGCCAGATGCGGGTGAAGACGCGGCTGGCCTCGATCCCGCCGTGCCGACGCGCGAAGGCGGCGGCGGCCCGCATGTGCGCGGCGTCGGCCGGATCTCCGGCCAGCCGCAGCGCCGCGTACGCCTCGATGGTGGTGGACAGGTCGCCGGGGCCCTCGTGGAAGTTGGCCCACGAGCCGTCCGCGCGCTGCTCGGAGCGGATCCAGCGGGCGGCCTCGGCGGTGTCGTCGGCGTCGCGGACGCCGAGGAACTCCCGCAGCAGCAGGTCCTCGGCGTCCATCGTGACGTTCGTCTGCAGCTCGGCCTTCCACCAGCCCTCCTCGGCCTGCAGGCCGAGGAGGTGGTCGCAGGCCGCCTTGAGAGCCACGTCGGCCTTGAGAGCCACGTCGGCCTTGGGTGCCACGTCGGCCTTGAGAGCCACGTCCGCCGTGAGAGCGACGCCGGCGCCGGTCGTACGGGTGTCTGTGTCCACTAGTGGTCCCGGGATGCGATGAAACGGATGATCTCCCCGAACTCCTCGCGGACGCCCCGGGGCAGGTCCAGGGCGGCGAGCTGGCGCTCGGCCGCGTCGAGCCGGTGCTCGGCCTCCGCCTCGGCCCACGCGCGCCCGCCGGCCTCCTCGACGAGCCGGGCGGCCTCGGCGAGTTCGGCCTCCGAGAGCGGGTCCGGCTGGGCGAGGAGCTTGGCCAGGCGCTCACCGGCGGTCGTCCCGCTCGTGATGGCGGCGACGACCGGCAGGCTCTTCTTGCGCGCCCGCAGGTCGGCCAGGACCGGCTTGCCGGTGACCTCCGGCGCGCCCCAGATGCCGAGCAGGTCGTCGGCGAGCTGGAAGGCCAGGCCCGCCTGCGCGCCGAAGGCCGCCAGCGCCGCGACGAGGTGCGCGGGCCCCTCGGCGACCATCGCCCCGATCGAGCAGGAGCAGGCCAGCAGCGAGCCGGTCTTGTCCGCCGACATCCGGCGGCACTCCTCCAGGCTCACGTCGGGCCGCCCCTCGAACTCCAGGTCGGACGCCTGCCCGGCGATGAGGCGCTGGGTGGCGGCGGCCAGCCCCCGCGCCGCCCACACCCCGCCGCGCGTGCCCTGTTCGAGGAGGAGCTCCCCGGCCAGGACCAGCAGCGCGTCGCCGGCGAGCATGGCGGCCGACCGGCCGAACACGGTCCAGGCGGAGGGCCGGTGCCGGCGGACGCGGTCCCCGTCCATGATGTCGTCGTGCAGCAGCGAGAACGCGTGCACGAGCTCCACCGCGGCGGCGGCCGGCAGGCACGACCCGACGTCCGCGCCCGCCGCGCGGGCCGACAGGATCGCCAGCGCGGGCCGCAGCGCCTTGCCGCCCGGTGTGGCGGGCCGGCCGTACGGATCGCTCCAGCCGAGGTGGTACCCGGCGACCCGGGCGGTCAGCGGGTCGAGCCGCGCGACGGCGTCGCGGAGCACCGGTTCGACGAGCGAGCGGGCGCCGGAGACCGACGGCGGGGCGATCGCCGTCATGAGGCGCTTCCCGTCAGGCGGCTCCGGACCAGACGGGCGGCGGTGAGTCCGCTGCGCACGGCTCCCTCCATCGTGTCGGGCCAGCCCGTGTCGGTCCACGAGCCGGCGAGGTACAGCCCGGGCCACCGTGTGTCGGGCCCGGGCCGGAGTGCGCCGCTGCCGGGCGCCTGGCGGAAGGTCGCGCGGCGTTCCCGGGTGACGAAGAAGTCCCGCAGCCCGGCGTGGCGGGCCGCGGGGAACAGCTGCTCCATCGCCGGGACGAACTCGGCGCGGAGCTTGGCGGCCGGCTCGTCGATCCAGCGGTCCGCCGCCGACACCGAGACGGCGAGGTACTGGCCGGTACGGGCGCCGGAGGGGCGGGTCCGGTCGAAGATCCACTGCACGGGCGAGTCGACGACGGCCGCGAACGGCAGGTCGGTGACCGGCCGGTCGTAGTGAAGGTGGACGTTCACGATCGGGCTCTCGCCGAGGCCGGCCCAGCGCTGCCGGTCCGGGGCGGCGTCCCACGGCACGAGGTGCGCGGCCTGCCGGTGCGGGGTCGCGACGATGACGGCCGCCGCGTCGATCCGCTCGCCGTCCACCACGACCACCGGCCCGGGCTCGATCGCGGTGACCTTGGCAGCCGGCCGTACGCGGCCGCCCCGCTTCTCGATCGCCGCCGTCGCGGCGGTGCCGTGCAGGTCGCCGAGGGGCACGACGGGCACGCCGATGTCGGCGGCGTCCGCCCGGCCCAGCAGCGCGGTGCGGAAGACCATCGCGGCCGGCCCCAGGGCCGCCTCCTCCACGCCGATGTTCAGGGCGGCGACGGCGAACAGCTCCCACAGCGCCCGCCGTGCCGTGTCCCGCTGCCCGTGGGCGGCCAGCCAGTCCCCCAGGGCGATCCCGTCGAGCTCGGGGCCGGCGGGGTCGAGGCGGCGCAGGGCGAGCGCGCAGCGTACGGCCCGCATCCGGTCGGCCGGCCGCAGCAGCGAGTAGGCCGCCAGGGCCGGCATCAGGTGCAGCGGCCCCGGCAGTGTCGCGCGCCGGAGCCGGCCGGGCCGGCCGGCGGGCGTGAGCACCCGCAGGTCGAACCGGTCCTGGAGGCGGACCCGGTCGGTCCCGCCGAGCCGGTCGAGCAGGCCGCGGTAGGCCGTGCAGCAGCGCAGGAAGACGTGCTGGCCGTTGTCCACGACGAGCCCGTCCCGCTCGAAGGAGTGGGTGGCGCCGCCCAGCCGGGGACGCGCCTCGTACAGCGTGACCGGGAGACCGGCCTCGCCGAGCGCGAGCGCGGCGGTGATGCCCGCCAGTCCGCCGCCGACGACGGCGACCGGAGCCATCGCGGCGTGACGGCCCGGCGGATCCACCGGCCGCCGGGCGCTCGACGGCGCCGGCCGGCCGGCGCGGCCCGCCACGGGCCGCCCGCCGGGGCCCGGCGCGCCGGGCCGCCCGTCCAGCACCGACGGATTCACCGGCCCGCCCCGACCAGGGCGCGGGCGGCGACCATGGCCTTCTCCCACGTCGGCAGCGCCGAGCGGGCGGCCAGGGCGGCGGTCGGATCGGTGGCGATCCGTTCGAGCAGCGACTGGTAGATGCCGGCCATCGCCGCCGTGCAGGCCGCGCTGCGCCGGTCCAGCAGGGGCAGCAGCCGCAGGCCGCGCAGGTACCAGCCGCGGGCCCGGTCGGCCTCGAACCGGATCAGCGCCGCGAGCCGGTCCGGCGGGTCGGTGAAGGCGCCGTCGCAGTCGAGGTCGAGCGTGCAGCCGAAGCGGTCCAGGTCCTCGGCCGGGATGTAGATCCGCCCGATCAGGCGGTCCTCCCGTACGTCCCGGAGGATGTTGGTGAGCTGCAGGGCGATGCCGAGGGAGTCGGCCAGCGGCGTGGCGGCCTCGACGTCGTCGGCGCCGAAGACGCCGAGCGAGAGGCGGCCCACCGATCCGGCGACGCTGCGGCAGTACGTGACGACGTCCTCGGCGCGGGCGTACGTCGTGCCGCGCACGTCGGACGCGCACCCGTCGATGAGTTCGTTGAACGCCGCCAGGGGGATGGGCAGGCGGCGCGCGGCGTCCCGGAGGGCGACGAGCACCGGGTCGCCGGGGTCGGGCGTGCGGCGGTGCAGGGCGGCGCGCTCCTCCTCCAGGCGAGCCAGCCGCCGGTGGGCGGGCCCGTCACCGTCCCCGATGTCGTCGATCCGGCGGGCGAAGGCGTACACGGCGCTGAGCGCGCGGCGCTTCGGCCCCGGCAGCAGCCGGATGCCGTAGGAGAAGTTCCGCGCCTGCGTGCGGACGATCTGCTCACAGCTTCGATAGGCGTCGGATACGCTCACCGGCTCACCTTCCTGTCGCGAGGACGCGCAGCCACGTCGTCAGCAGCCGCGTCCGCCGGGGGCGGACGGCCCGGCCGAGGACGTCGTGGTCCGCGGCCACGAGCGCGGTGATCGTGGCGCGGCCGCCCGCGATGTAGCCAGCCACGGCGACGCGCGCCGGGCCGGTCAGCTCCGAGACCAGGGAGGTCCCGGCGTCCAGGAGCGCGCCGGCCCGGGTCGTCTGCAGGGCGACCGCGCGGCGCAGCCGGTCCGGGGTCTTCGCGCGCGCGAAGTCGTCGTCCGTGCAGCCGAACCGGCGCAGGTCGGCGCCCGGCAGGTAGACCCGGCCGCGCGTGTAGTCCTCGCCGACGTCCTGGCAGTGCTCGATCACCTGCAGAGCCGAGCAGACCTGGTCCGAGAGGGCGCAGCGCCGCCGGTCCGCCGCGCCGAACACGTGCAGCACGATGTGGCCCACCGGGTTCGCGGACAGCTCGCAGTAGGCGAGCAGGTCCTCGAAGCTCTCGTAGCGGGTGACCGCCTGGTCGCGCCGCCCGGCCCGGATCAGCCGCCGGAACGGCTCGGCCGGGATCCCGTACTCGCCGACGGTCCGTTTCAGCGCCCCGACGGCCGGCACCTGCGCGACGCGCCCGGCGTAGAGACGTGCCAGGTCGTCCTCGACGACGTCCAGCAGGCGGAGCCGGTCGGCAGGCGGGGCCTCGTCTCCGATGTCGTCGATGAACCGGGCGAAGCCGTACACCGCCATCAGGTGCCGGCGGTACCCGCGCGGCAGCAGCCGCGACGCCACCGGAAAATTCTCCCGGCGCGCTTTGTATATGACACCCTCTGCCGATGACACGGCTTCACGATTTCCCTGGAGAGACGACGTAAACGACTGGGCGGCCGATAACAGCCGAGCAGACCGTATATCGACGATGATTTGACTCTTCAGAGATCAGCAGGTTGCCCTCATCAGGGAGAACTCATACTGACGACGCCGCCGTCGAGCGAGGAAAAGGCCCGCCAACAAGGACTCACGGAACTCTAATGAAAAGCACCGAGAAAGCCCACCTGAGCATTCCCGGAAATGGACCCGGCACCGGCCTCCGCGTACTCGTCCTCAGCGCCGGGATGGGCGCCGGTCACGACGCCGTCGCCGTCGAACTCGCCGCCCGGCTCGCGGCCGCCGGTCACGACGCCGACGTCGCCGACGTGCTCGACCTGCTCCCGCTGGGCCTCGGGCGCGTCCTGCGGGCCTGGTACGGCTGGATGATGCGGCGTGCGCCCTGGTCGTACGCTCTGATCTACCGCGTGTTCTTCTCGCCCGGCCGCCGGTCGCGCGCGGCCCCCGCCGACCACCGGGCGCGCGCGACCTCGGCCGACCGCCGAATACCCGCGGTCGCCGCCGAACACGGGCCACGCGCGGCCTCCGCCGGCCGCCGGACACGCGCGGTCGCCGCCGAACACTGGGCACGCGCGGCCTCCGCCGGCCGCCGGGCGCTCACGGCGTCCGCCGGGCGGCGGCCGGCGTGGCTCGCGTCCCCGCTGACCGTGCTGGCCGCCGCGCGCCTGGACCGCCTGCTGCGCCGGCGTTCGCCGGACCTGGTCGTCTCGACGTTCCACCTCGCCGCGCAGGCGGCCGGGCACCTGCGCCGCGCGGGACGGTCACCGGCCCCCAGTGCGGTGCTGCTCACCGACTTCGCGGCCCACCGGCTGTGGCTGCACCCGGGCGTCGACCGCTACCTGTGCCCCTGCCCGGAGACGGCGCGTGACGTCGCCGCCGCGACAGGTCGTCCCGCCGCCTGCCACGCTCCGCTGACGCGTCCCGCGTTCCAGAACGCGCGGGCCGACGCGGCGGCGGTCCACGCCCGGCTCGGCACCCGGCCGGAGGACCGTCTGGTCCTGGTCTCGGCGGGCTCGTGGGGCGTCGGCGAGGTCGAGGAGACCGCACGGGTGCTCGCGCGCTCGGGCCGGTACGTGCCCGTCGTGCTGTGCGGCCGCAACGACGCGCTCCGCGCCCGGCTCGACGCCGCCGAGGGGACCGTCGCGCTCGGCTGGCGTACGGATCTTCCCCAGCTGATGGCCGTCGCCCACGCCCTGGTCGACAACGCGGCGGGGCTGACGTGCCGGGAGGCGTTCGCGGCGCGGCTGCCGGTCGTGTCGTACCGGCCGATCCCGGGCCACGGCCGGGACGGCGTCCTGGCGATGGCCCGCGCCGGGCTCAGCGTCCATGCCGAGGACGCCGGGCGGCTCCTCACCGAGCTCGACCGGCTCGCGGACCCCGCCGTACGGGCCCGGCCGGTCGCCCGCGCGGCGGCGTTGTTCGACGCTCCCCCGGCCGAGGACCTGCTCCTAGCGCCGTACGCGACGGCGGTCAGTGCCCCAGAGGGGTCTCACTCTCCGGACCGGGCGGGTTGACCTGGGGGTGGTCGCGGACGGGCGGTGACTGGGCCAGCAGCCTGCTGCCGTACAGGAGCAGGCCGACGCCGAGGAGCTCCAGGACCACCCACCCGCCGAGGCGGATGTTCTCGCCGAACAGGCCGACCCCGTACGCGATGCTGGAGACCGGGTCGGAGACGTTCAGGGCGGGCTGCACGGCGACGAGCGTGCCGCTGTGCAGGGCGTTCTGCAGGAGGAAGAGGCTGCCCAGCCCGGCCGCCACCATGGCCCACACCGACCAGGAGGTCAGCAGCGCGACCGGACCCGCGGGCAGGACATGGGTCGCCTCCTTCATCAGCGCGGCCGTGAACGCGAACCCCAGACCCGAGGCGACCCCGAGCAGCGCCGCGCGGCTCGCCCCGCGGGTGACCTTCGCCACCGAGACGAGGTAGGCGGCCAGGCCGAGGGTCACCAGCGTGGCGATCGCCCACTCGATCCGGTTCGGATGCCGGTGCCCGGCGGACGGGGCGGCGGAGGCCAGGAGGACGGCCAGCCCGACGGTCAGCGCGGCGACCGCCCGCCAGGACTCCGTGCCGAGCCGGATCCGGAAGAGACCGGCCAGCAGCAGCATCGTGATCGGCAGTTCGGTGACGAGGATCGGCTGCACGAGGGACAGCTCTCCGGTGGTCAGCGCGGCGGCCTGGAACAGGAACCCGAACATCAGCGCGACGATGCCGCCGAGCCAGTCCGGGCGACGGATGAGATCCCAGATCAGCGCGAGCCGGAACGCCTCGTCCTCGGGCACCAACCGTGCCGCATGCCGCTGGAGCACGGATGCGAGGGCGTTGCTCGCCGCGGCGAGGACCGCGAACAGTACGGAGATCATCCCGGCCCGCCGCCCTGCCGCGCGGCCGGTCCCGGCTTGTCGAGGAAGGACGAGCGGCCGAGCACGCCGATCCCGGCGACGATCATCAGCAGGCCGAGGACCTCGGCCGCGATCGCGGGCCCGGTGAACCGGAGGTGCTCGGCGAAGACGAAGATCCCCAGAATGATGCCGATGATCGGCTCGACCGCCGTCATCGCCGGCAGCGAGATGCCGATCGGCGCCGCGTCGAACGCGCTCTGCGCGAGCAGCAGCGACAGCAGGGCGATGATGATCAGGGCGTACGGCTGCCAGCTCCGCAGGGCGACCGGCACCCCCTCCCCCAGCTCGAGCAGCGAGCTGCGGGTCAGCGCGTCCTGCACGCCGAACAGCATTCCGGCCGCCGCCGCGAACAGCATCGCCTTGGTCCGCAGGGAACGCGGGAGGGCGGCCAGCACGAGCCCGGCCGCGACCACCACCACGGCGCCGGCCACAAGCCAGCGGAACGACGACGGTCCCGTGGTCCGCCCCCCGTGCGGCTGCCCGAAGGCCAGAAAGATCACCGCTCCACCCGTGACGAGCGATCCGCCCAGCCAGACCTCCCGGCTGAGCGGCTCCTTGTAGACCCCGTGAGCGATGACGAGCGCGAAGATCAGATTGGTCGCCAGCAGCGGCTCGACCCGGCCCAGGTCGGCCTCGTCGAGCGCCACCGCACTCAACACCTGCCCGCAGATCATCGCGGCGATGCCCAGGAGCCACACCGGCTGGCGGATGAGATGGGCGAGCAGCTTGAACCGCAGCATCTCGTCCAGCGGCTCGCGGTATGCCACGTGCTGCTGGGCGACGAATCCGATGCCGAGGAAGCAGGCCGCCGCGAGAGCGAGGAACGTCTTCATCGGCCGCCCGCCGAACTCACGTAGGGGGTGGTACCCCTACGCCCCGTCTCCTACCGGCTGACCTGCGATTCCATCGGCCTGCCGCTCGGGACGGGCGGCCGCGCCCTCGGGACGGGCGGCCGGCCTCGGCCGCGCCCATGACCGGAACGCGATCCCCACGACCGGTCGGCCGGACGGCCGGACAGCCGGACGGCCGGACAGCCGGACAGCCGGACGGCCGGACAGCCGGACAGCCGGACGAGAAATATTCGCACGACCGGTCCATGGCGGGGACGAGAGGATGATCCTCATGACCGACACCACGTTCCTCGACCTCGTCGCCGACCGGCTCGCGGCGCTGCCCGCCGTGCGAGCCGTCACTCTCGGCGGCTCGCGCGCCCAGGGCACGCACGGCCCGGACAGTGACTGGGACCTGGCCGTCTACTACCGAGGCGGGTTCGACCCGGCCGATCTGCGCGCCGTCGGCTGGGACGGCGAGGTCTCCGAGCTCGGCGGCTGGGGCGGCGGGGTCTTCAACGGAGGAGCGTGGCTCACCATCGACGGCCGGCACGTGGACGTCCACTACCGCGACCTCGACGTCGTCGAGCACGAACTCGCCGAGGCCCGGCAGGGCCGCTTCCACTGGGAGCCGCTGATGTTCCACCTCGCCGGCATCCCCAGCTACCTGGTGGTCGCCGAACTCGCCGTCAACCGGGTGCTGCGCGGCACGCTGCCCCGCCCGGAGTACCCGCGGGCGCTGCGCGAGGCGGCTCCGCCGGTGTGGCGCGGCCGCGCGGCCGTGACGCTCCAGTACGCCGAGGACGCCTACGCCCGGCGCGGTCAGGCCACCGAGGTCGCGGGGGCGCTGGCCACCGCCGCCATGAACACGGCACACGCGGTGCTGGCCGCGCGCGGTGAGTGGGTCACCAACGAGAAGCGCCTCCTGGAGCGCGCCGGCCTGCGCGGCATCGACACGATCACCACCGGACTGCGCCCGGAACCCGGCGCCCTCGTGACGGCGATCAGGCAGGCGGAGGAGCTGTTCGAAGCCGTGATCTAGACGCCGCCCCATCACCGCCGTGGATTCTCGTCGCCGGTGACACCGAAATCCTCGGCGCAAGCGTCACTCCCCCGGTCTTAACCACTCGACAGCGGCTCGGATCTGGCCGCAAAGTAGTACGCATGCGCATCGCGTTAACGGGGATCGGAATCATCTGCGCGGGTCTGTTCATCTACTGGATCACGGGGCCGTACGGCGCCGTCGCGTTCACCTTCTTCGGCCTGTGGGCCATGCTGCTGACGCTGTCGGCCGCGTTCGTCTCGGGGGCACCGGCGGCGGACGTGGTACCGGCCGAGGAGCCCGCCGAAGAGGGGAGCCGCGTGGCCGGCGGATCGTGACGGGGGCCGCCGCGCCTCCGCGAGCCGGAGGCGCGGTCCCTCAGGCGCGGCGTCCGCCGAAGGAGATCACCAGGTAGTCGTCCAGGGGCTGGAAGCCGATACGCCGGTGGATCGCGTTGATCCCCGGGTTGGCCAGGTCGGCGAAGACGACGACCTCTTCCGCCCCGGCCTCGACGACGGCCCGGCCGACCGCGGCCGTGGCGGCTGCGCCGTACCCGTGCCGCCGGTGCTCCGGCGGGGTGTAGACAGGGGCGATCCGCGCCATCCCGGCGACCATCCGGGTCTGACCCGCGAGGGCCACCGGCGTGCCGTCCCGTTCCCAGAGCGTCAGCCCGCCGTACGCGATCCGGTCGTCGACCGCCGCCGCGTGATCGCCGGGGCGCTTACGGATCTCCCGTTCCGCGTCGTGGTACCAGTCGAGGAGCAGGTCGCGGTCGGCGGGCTCGGCGAGGCGTGCCCGGCCGGGCGTGTCCGGGACGCGCACCTCTTCCAGTCGGTAGAGGCGCCGGCGTTCCCAGATCGTGCAGCCGGATCCGGTCTCGGCCCGCCAGCGTTCGGCGAAGATCTCGGCGAGCTGGTGGCGGCCGGTGACCCCCGCCAGCCGCCGTCTCTCGGCGGCCAGGGTCTTCGCCAACTCGGTGACGGCCTGCGCCGGCATGGCGCTGAGCAGCAGGGGGAAGGGCGGCGTGTGCACGAACGCCCCGGCCACGCACCCGGTGGACAGGAAGAATCCCATCACCGCCGGCGCGTCACCGTACGCGGTCAGTCCCCGGGCGCGCAGGGACTCGGCCACGGTGATCAGGACCGTGTTCTCGACCGGCCGGGACCGGAGGAAGAACCCAGCGGTCGCGTCATATTCCGCAATATCCCCGGTCATAACCCAGCCCATGAGCCCCATACTGCCCAGTATTCGGCTGGGTTCTCAGGTCAACCGGCGATTGTGACCAACGCGTCACGCTCAACGACGGCGACCTCGACGCATGCCCCGCCCTGATTGGTGCTTCGGCTGCTCTTACGCCACGATGAACCCATCACATGACCTCCATGATCTGTTTGATCATGTCCCGCGACGCGGTCTCGGGCAATGCCTGATGCCCGATCCGCTCGTAGCGCAGATCGAATGACGTCACCTCATCGATATTGGGGACGAGTCGCCCTCCTCCCGGAGCCTCGACGTAGGCCACCTCACCGAACGGATCGGCCAGCCTGAGGATCATGAACGCTCCGTCAAGGCCCGGATGATGTCCGACGGCCTTCGGGACGACCCGCACTCCGATATTGGGGCGTTCCGAGAGCTCGAGGATGTGGGCGAGCTGGGCTCTCATGACGTCCCGCCCGCCGCAGGGCGTTTCAAGGAGGGACTCCGACAGCAGAGCCCATAGAACGGGGGCGTCTTCCCGGTCGAGCACCGCCTGGCGAGCCAGGCGGTGCTCGAGTGCCGCATCGACGTCGCTGACCCCGCCCGACGCGAGACCGGCCCGCGCGTAGTCGGCCGTCTGGAAGAGGCCGGGAACCAGGGCGAGTTCCCAGATACGGATCACCTTGGCGCGGGCTTCGAGGTCGAGGTACTGCTTGAACCAGTCCGGATCATGACCGAGCGTCGCATACCAGACGAGAAGGGAGAATATCCCGCCAGTCTGCCATTTACGGTCGATCGCCTTGGCGCGCGTTTCGTCGAGTCGCATCTCGCCGGTTTCCAGCCGTGAAACTGTCGACTTCGAACCACCGAGCACCTCCCCCATCAGGTCGCCGTTGAGCTTGCGCTGCTGGCGGCAGAACCGCAGGTAGTAGGCGATGAGCGCCCACATCGACGACTTGGGGTCTGGGGATTCCCGGAAACTCATGGCCATCCTCCGGCGTTTCGCTGACTTGCGGGACTTGTCGGCAACCGAGACGACTTTAGGGCGAGAAAGGCACGGTGTTAGCGGGAACACAGAAATTAACGACCCGCGAGGGCGGCAGAAATGACGCATACCATGCAACCCGGATATATGGCCGCGGCAGAAATCGCCGAGAACGGTGCGGCCGCGTGGCGGCTACCCCCGGATCCGCGGTGCGCCTCGGCCGGCCGGTCGCTGGTCCACGACACCCTCACTGCGCTCCGGCTGCCCGGTGACCTGGTCGACGCCGCGGTGCTGACCGCGAGCGAACTCGCCACCAACGCCCTCAAGCACGGCCTCCGCCCCGGCCCGTACGACCCCGTCATCCCGGCCGAACTCTGGATCTGGAGCCGTACGACTCCACGCCCGGAGCTCGTGGTGGCGGTCTTCGACGCATGCCGGACCGCCTGGCCGGCCGCGCGGCCGGGCGATCTGCTCGCCGAGCACGGCAAGGGACTCGACATCGTCGGCACGGTCTCCGGCTCCTGGGGCGCCCACCTGTCGCGGTCCCGCCTGGGCGCCGGGCCGGGGAAGGCGGTGTGGAGTGCCTTCCCCCTGGGTGACGCGTCGCGGCCCGCCGCCCGGCCCGTAGTCGCCTCCGCCGTCGCTCAGAACCTCGCGGCGGCGCTTTCCGCACGCGGCATCGACGACGTCGCGCACCGCCACGGGGTCCGCGTCTCCCTGGTCGGCGTCCCGCTGCCCGGCGGCGGCGCCCTGAACGTGTGGGTGCGCGCCGAGGGCTTCGACTTCGCCGGGTCCGGCGGTATCCGCGTCCATCGCCCCGTCACCGACCTGCAGGACGTCGCCGAGCACCTCGTACGCCACATCGAGGAGCACGGCCGTCGGTGATGGAGGCGCCCTCCACGCGGACACTGGCGCCGCTGACCGCGCGGTGAAGGCGGCCCCACGACCGGGCGCCCACGTCCACGGCATGATGCTCGCCGATGTGGGCGCCCAGAGTGTCCCTGTATCGGGGTTCTGTACCAGCGTCAGGCCACGTGCGCTCCCAGCCCTGTCAGGCCCGGTGCCACGTCCGGTCGCAGCACGAGGTTGGGGTCGTAGTCTCCGCCGTTCTGCGTTCGGTACGCGATCGGCTCGGTCGCCGGGATCGCGAGCAGGCGCTCGCGCAGTTCCTTGGCCGCCGCCTCGCCCTCCTCGGGCGTGAACCTGTCGGCACCCGAGATCAGCACCGGGGGCAGCACCTGTGCGCCCGCGTAGAACAGGGTGCCGTGCTGCAACGGGAACAGCAGCTCGTCGACGGCTCCGTGGATGCCCCGCTCACCGTAGAACCACGCCGGCCCGCCCATGGTCACGACCGCCATCGCACGCTTGCCCGCGAGGAACCCGTCTCCGTAGCCGATCCACTCACCGTTCGGGCCGCGCAACCCGTACGCGAAGCCCTGGTGCCAGACCCGGTCGAACCAGCCCTTGAGGATGGCGGGCATCCCGAACCACCACATCGGGAACTGGACGACGAGGGTGTCCGCCCGGTTGATCTTTTCCTGCTCGGCTCGGATATCGGCGCTCAGCGCGCCGCTCTGATACGCCTGCTTCGCGGCGGCGGCGACCCGGAACCGCTCCGCCGGCGGGTGGGCGTAGCCGGCGGCGTCGACGACGGGGTTCCAGCCCATCGCGTACAGGTCCGACACCTCAACGTGGTGACCTTCGGCGCGGAGTGCGCGCTGCCCCTCCGCGGCGAGGTGGCCGTTGAGCGAGCGGGGTTCGGGGTGGGCGAGAATCCAGAGAACATCCATGGCTTCGATCATGAACGGGCGACACGGCCACCACGACTGGCCTGATGGACAACATGTGCGAGGATCGGGCCATGACCGCCTTCGCCGATGACGGGCGCCACCGTGTGGCGGTCCTGGTCCGTGACGAGATCCTGTCCTTCGAGCTCAGCATCGTTCACCGCCTCTTCGGCCAGGCGCGCTCGGCCGCCGGTACCGCGCTCTACGAGGTCGTGACCTGCGCGCTCGACCCGGGGGACGTACGCACGGACGCCGACTTCACCATCACCGTCGTTCACGGCCCCGAGGCGCTGGCCGAGGCCGACACCGTCGTCGTCCCGGGATCCCGAGTCGACTTCGAGCCCCGAAGCGGGCCGCTCGCCCCCTCGCTCACCGCCGCGCTGGCGCGGATCCGGCCCGGCACGCGGATCGCTTCGATCTGCTCGGGATCCTTCGTGCTGGCCGCGGCGGGCCTGCTCACCGGGCGGCGAGCGACCACGCACTGGCGCTCATCCGCCCGGTTCCGGGAGCGATTCCCGAACGTCGTATTCGACGTGGACGTCCTCTACACCGACGACGACGGCGTCCTCACCTCCGCCGGAGCGGCGGCAGGCATCGACCTGTGCCTCCACATGATCCGTACCGACCATGGCGCAGCGGTCGCCAACGAGGTGGCGCGCGGCTCCGTCGTCCCGCCACACCGCGAGGGCGGGCAGGCGCAATACGTGCAGCGACCGATGCCGGACCCGAGGGTCTCCTCAACCGGCAAGGCACGCCAATGGGCACTCGCGAACCTGCACCGGCCCATCACGCTCCGGGAACTGGCAGCCCAGGAATCGACGAGCACGCGAACATTCACCCGACGATTCCGAGACGAGATCGGCACCTCGCCGGGACGGTGGCTCACCCAACAGCGCATCGAGCGAGCCTGCTCCCTCCTGGAACGCACCGACCTGCCCATCGATGAGGTCGCCGTCACCGCGGGCTTCGGCACCGCCGGCTCGATGCGGTTGCACCTGCAAGCCGAGCTGGGGGTCTCCCCCAGCGCCTACCGCGCCACATTCCGCGGCCCCTGACAGGCTTGAACGAGCACCTCGGCCCCTCCGCGAGGCCGTACCTCAGGGCGGGCACCAGGGATCAGCGGGGTACACCGGGGGAACGGGTGGGGTATGCGGCTGAGCGGGGCGCGGGTGCTGATCACCGGGGCGTCCTCGGGGATCGGGGCGGCGACGGCGCGGGAGATGGCGCGGGCCGGTGCGCGGCTCGTCCTGACCGGGCGGGACCGGCGGCGGCTGGACGCCGTCGCGGCCGAGACCGGCGGGCGGGTGGTGGCGGGCGACCTGGCCTGGGACGTCGCCCGGCTGGCCTCACGCGCCGGGCCGGTCGACGTCCTGGTGAGCAACGCCGGGGCGGGGTGGGCCGGGCCGCTGACGCGCATGCCCGGCAAGGCCGTCGACCGGCTGGCCGCGGTCAACCTGACCGCGCCGATCCAGCTGACCCGGCTCCTGCTGCCCGGCATGGTCGAGCGGGGCGGCGGCCACGTGGTGTTCGTGTCCTCCATCGCCGGCGCCGTGGGCGTACGGGAGGAGGCGGTGTACTCCGCGACCAAGGCCGGGCTGATCGTCTTCGCGGAGGGGCTCCGCCACGAGGTGCGCGACGTGGGCGTGTCGGTCGTGCTGCCGGGCGTCGTGGACACGCCGTTCTTCGCGCGGCGCGGCCGGCCGTACGCCCGCCGGTGGCCCCGACCGGTCTCGCCCGAGCGGGTCGCGCGGGCCGTCGTCGCCGCGGTCGAGCGGGACCGCGCGGAGTGCTACGTGCCGTGCTGGCTCCGGCTGCCCTCCCGCCTGCGGGGCGCGGCGCCGGGCGTGTTCCGCTCGCTCAGCGGCCGGTTCGGCTGAGGGGGAAGGGTTCCGCCCGGAGCGCGGACCTGATAGGCCAGAGGGATGCAGAGACCCGCCACCGTCGTCCGCCGCCTGACCGTCGCGCTCGCGGCGCTGCTGGCCGTGACCGCCGCGGCCCCGGCGGCGCAGGCTCGTACAGAGCCGAAGGCCCCCAAGGGGTTCGTCGCGCTGAGCGACGTCGACCCGACGATCATTCAGGAGATGCGCTACCCGACGAAGCACAACTTCGTGGGCCGGCCCATCGACGGGTACCGCCAGCCGATCTGCATCCTGACCAGGACGGCCGCCCAGGCCTTGCACGAGGTGCAGCAGAGGCTGGTGCGCCGCGGCTACTCGCTGAAGGTGTACGACTGCTACCGCCCGCAGCGCGCGGTGAACGACTTCGTCGCGTGGGCCGAGGACCCCAAGGCCACCCAGATGAAGGCCGAGTTCTACCCGCGCGTCGACAAGTCGCGGCTGTTCGCGGACGGGTACATCGCGGAGAAGTCCGGGCACAGCCGGGGCAGCACGATGGACCTCACCGTCGTCAGGCTGCCCGCCCGGCCGACGCCGCCGTACCGCCCCGGGCAGCGGCTCGTGCCCTGCTACGCGCCGAAGTCCGAGCGGTTCCCCGACAACTCGATCGACATGGGCACCGGGTTCGACTGCTTCGACACGCTCGCGCACACCCTCGACCCGCGCGTCAAGGGCACGCAGCACGCGAACCGGCTGCTGCTGAAGCACGCCATGGAGGCCGCGGGCTTCGTCAACCTGGCCGAGGAGTGGTGGCACTACACCTACCAGCCCGAGCCGTTCCCGAACACCTACTTCGACTTCCCGGTCTCGCGCGCCTCGCTGCACGGGCGGCGCTGAGCCGCGTGGTTCAGACGGCGCAGCGGAGCGGGCCGCCGTTGTAGGCGATGGCGTCGGTGAAGGCGGCGATCAGGTCGAGTTCGGCGCCTTCGGCGTCCGCGTACGCGCGGTGCAGGTTGAGGACGATCCGCTCGCGGTCCGGCCACGCGGCGAACGGCCCGAGGTCGCACGCCCGGGCGGCCTCCAGGGGGGTCAGCCCCTCCTCCCGGCCGCGCCGCGCGATGTCGAGGATGAGGCGGTAGTACGCCTCGTGCGCCGCGAGGACGGGCGCGAACTCGCCGGTGATGATCGCTCCGTGGCCGGGCACGACCGTACGGGCGCCGAAGCCGGCCAGCCAGTCCAGCGAGCGCAGCGCCCCTTCGACGGATCCCATCAGGACGAGCGGCGTCACGCCGTGGAAGACCAGGTCGCCGGTGAACAGCACCTGCTCCTCCGGCAGCCACGCGACCACGTCCCCGGCCGTGTGGGCGCGGTGTCCGGGATGCCGGAGCTCGATCCGCCGCTCACCCGTGAACAGGGTCAGCTCGTCGTCGAGGACGACCGCCGGTGGCCGGATGTCCGAGACGCCCCAGTCGGGGGACGGCGACCAGATCGGCGGGGTGGCCCGCAGGATGAAGTCCGCCAGGAGCTCCTCGCGGGTCGCTCGGTGGCCGACCACCACGGCGGAGGCGGGGAGGAGCGCGTTGCCGTACGCGTGGTCCCCGTGGAAGTGCGTGTTCACCGCCATCCGTACGGGTGCCCCGCCGGTCGCCGCGTCGACCGCCGCGAGGAACCGCCGGGTGCGCTCGGCCGTCGCGCACGTGTCGATGAGGATCACGCCGTCGGCCCCGTGCACGGCTCCGGCGTTGTTGATCCACCACGACCCGTCCGGCTGATGCCAGGCGTGCACGCCCGGCGCCACCTCGGTGAGCCGCGGTCCGCCGCCGTCGGCCATCGTCGTCTCCTCGCTCGGCATCCGGCGATCTTATCGATCGGTGTCAGGCGATCCGGCGATCGCGGCCCGCGACGAGGCCGGCGGTGAGCTGCAGCACCATGAGGACGGCCATGAGCACCAGTGGCGTCCGCCAGCCGCCGCTGTGCTGGTAGAGCACCCCGACGAGGATGGGCACGGGGATCGAGATGAGGTAGCCGGTGCTCTGCGCGAAGGCCGACAGCCGGGTCACCGTGGCGCCGTCCCGACCGCGCATTCCGATCATGGCCAGGGCCAGCGGGAAGGCGGTGTTGGACAGGCCGAGCAGCACCGCCCACAGCCAGGCCGCGCCGGCCGGCGCGGCCCAGAGCCCGGCGAACCCGGCCAGGCCGCACAGGGCGAGGCCCGCCGCCAGGCCGCTCTGACTCCGCAGGCGGCCCGCGAGGGCGGACAGCGGGTAGGACAGGGGCACGCTGAGCAGGGAGGTCACCGCGAAGAGCAGGCCCGCGGCCTCCGCCGACAGCCCGGCGTCACGGAACATCTGCGGCAGCCAGCCGATGATGACGTACGCGCCGCCGGCCTGCAGGCCGAAGAAGACCGCCAGCGCCCAGGCCGTGGGGCTCCGGGTGATGCGCACGTCGGGCACGTCACCCGGTGCGCCCGCCGCCCCGCCCGGCGCGGCGGCGAGCGGTGCGCCGCGCCGGCGGCCGAGGACGAGCCAGGCCGGAACGGCGACGGCGGCGAGGACCGTCCAGGAGCCCAGACCGGCCTCCCACCGCCCGCCGAACGCCCGGGCCAGCGGAACGGTGCCCGCGGCGGCCGCGCAGGCGCCGACGTTGAGCGCCATGGAGTACACGCCGGTCATCGCGCCGACCCGGTCCGGGAAGCGCTGCTTGACCACCACCGGCAGCAGCACGTTCGTCACCGCGATGCCGGCCAGCGCGACGGCGCTGAGCACGATGAAGACGAGCGTGCCCGATGAGAAGGGGCGCGCGACCAGGCCGAGCGTGAGCGCCACGGCCCCGAGCGCGATCACCCCGTCCGCCCCGTACCGCCGGGCCAGCCGCGGCGCGGCGAAGCCGACGAGCGCGAAGCACACCTCCGGCAGCGAGGTGAGCAGCCCGGCGACGGTGCCGCTCATCCCCAGCGCGGAGCGCACCTCTTCGAGCACCGGGCCCAGGCTCGTGACGGCGGGGCGCAGGTTCAGCGCGGCGAGGACCAGCGCCACGACCGCCAGCCTGCGGCTCGGGAGCGGCGACGCGGTGAGGTCCTGCGACGGTTCGGCGTAATGCGGACGAACCGCCTCATTTTTCGACATGGCGCCAATCGTAGAATCATGGGATGAATCTCGCACCAGTCCCGCGCCGGGGCGCGCTGTCGGACGAGGTGATCGCCCGGCTGCGGCAGCAGATCACCTCCGGCGCCTGGCCGGTCGGTTCGCGCATCCCCACCGAGCCGGAGCTGGTCGAGCAGCTGGGCGTCGCCCGCAACACCGTGCGGGAGGCCGTACGGGCGCTGGCCCACAACGGGATGCTGGACATCCGCCAGGGCTCCGGCACCTACGTCGTGGCGACCAGCGAGCTGTCCGGCGTCATGCGGCGCCGCTTCGCCGAGGTCGGCCGGCTCGACGTCATCGAGGTACGGGGCGCCCTGGAGGCCGCGGCGGCGGGACTGGCCGCCGCGCGGCGTACGGATGAGGACCTGCGCCGGCTCGACGCCCTCCTGGCCGGGCGGGAGAAGGCCTGGGCCTCCGGCGATCGGGACGCCTTCGTCGACGCGGACGCCGCCTTCCACCTGGCGGTCGTCGCCGCGTCCCACAACGAGGTGATGGCCGAGCTGTACGCGGACCTCGGTCAGGTGATCCGGGACTCGCTGCGCGAGCACTTCGGCGCCGAGCTCTCGCCCGAGGGATACATGGACCACTCCCGGCTGCTCGACGCCATCCGCGCCCGTGACGCCGACACGGCCACCGCCGAGGCCGCCTCCCACACCGCCCACCGCACCGACCCGTGACCCCGCTCCGGCGACGTTGCCGGCTTCCGGAGCACGCCGCGGCGCTGTAGGGTCCTGGGCAGCGGAACGACGCGAGGAGGTGAGCCCGATGACGACGACCGGTCCTTTCCGGGCGCTCCTCGCCGACGCGGCTTTCTGACCCGCACCGGGGAGTGTCCGTCCGTACACACTCCTCAGCGAAGGAAGCATGACAGTCACGCCTTTTCAGATCTCCGTATCCGACGACGTCCTCGACGACCTGCGCGCACGCCTCACCCGTACGCGCTTCACGACGGCGTCCGACACCACCCCGTGGGCGGCCGGGGCCGATCCCCGCTACCTACGCGAGTTCGTCGCGTACTGGGCGGACGCGTTCGACTGGCGCGCGGCCGAACGAGCGCTGAACGCCTACCCGCACCACCGCGCCGAGATCGCCGGCCGGCGGGTCCACTTCGTGCACGTACGCGGCGTGCGTCCCGAAGGCGGACCCGAGCCGCTTCCACTCGTCCTGACGCACGGCTGGCCGAGCAGCTTCCTCGAGATGCTGCCCGTCGCCCGGCGCCTCGCCGACCCGGCCGCGTACGGCGGCGATCCCGCCGACGCCTTCGACGTCGTGATCCCCTCGCTGCCCGGATTCCTGTTCTCCGAACTTCCGGACGGCCCCTTCACCCGCCGCGGCGTCGCCGAGACCTGGCACGCGCTGATGACCGAGACCCTCGGCTACCGGCGGTTCGGGGCGTTCGGCGGGGACATCGGGGGCGGCGTCACCCAGTGGCTCGGCGCACTCTTCCCCGAGAGCCTGGCCGGCGTCCACGTGACGTCCGCGGTGATCACCGAGGACTTCGGTGACCGGCCGCCGACCGCCGAAGAGCAGGCGTTCCTCGACGACCTGCGCGCCTACGACGAGAAGGACGGCGGGTACAGCGAGATCATGTGGACCCGGCCGGACACGATCGCCGCGGCCCTCATGGACTCCCCCGCAGGGCTCGCCGCCTGGATCATCGACAAGTACCGCGACTGGAGCGACTGCGGCGGTGACCTGGAGGCCCGCTGGGACATGGACACCCTGTGCACGATCGCGACCCTGTACTGGGCGACCGGCACGATCGGGTCGTCCTTCCGGCAGTACTACGACTATCCGCTCAACGCGCCGATCCCGCGGATCACCGTCCCGGCAGCGGTGACGCTGAGCAACGAACCTGCGCTGCGGGCCCTGCCCCGGAGCCTCGCGGAGCGGGTGTACGCGGACCTGCGCCACTGGCACCGGCCCGAGCGGGGTGGGCACTTCATGGCGCATGAGGAGCCCGAGCAGGTGGTCACCGACCTGCGCGCCTTCTTCCGGCCGCTGCGGACCGGCTGACGGGGGTACTCCCGGTCGATGCCGGGCGGGGACGCCGTCCCGCCTGGCACGGTCGGCGGGGACGCCGCCCTGCCTGGCGCGTCACGCTCCGCTCTTGCGGCGGCGCGGCGCTGCCGAGCGGGGCGGCGTCGAGCGCATGTGGTCTCGTACCGGCCCCAGCAGGCCGGCGAGGGATTTGACGTCGTCGCGTGAGAGCGGCTCGAAGAGCAGGCCGCTGACGACCTCGATGTGACCGGGCAGCACCTCCGCGAGCAGCGCGCGGCCGGCCTCGGTGATGGTGACCGTGATGCTCCGCTCGTCATCCGGAGAGGGGGCGCGCACGACCAGGCCCGCCTTCTCGAGCAGACCCGCCTGGTAGGTCAGACCGCTGCGGCTGTAGACGACGCCGTCGGCCAGGTCGGTCATGCGGTGACTGCCCGTCGGTGAGTCCCCGAGACGGGCCAGCAGCTGGAACTGCACGTAGCTGAGATCGCCGGCCTCGCGCAGCTGCTGCTCGACCGCGTGCCGCAGCAGGCTGGTCACCTCGATGAGGGCGAAGTAGGCGCCGAGCTGCACGGGGTCGAGCGACGGCGGTGAGTCAGGCATGAGAGGAGTCTACTGCTTCGAATTCGAAGGGCCGCCGTCATCGGGGGCCTGGGCGCGGATGAGGACCTCGCCGGCGGCGGTGCGGTCGTAGAGGACGGCTCGTCCGGCGCGCCGGCGCCGGACGAGCCGGGCATCGAGCAGGACCCTCAGGTGGCGGCCCACCGAACCCAGTCCCTGGCCGGTCAGGGCGACCAGCTGCGTCGTGGTCTTGGGCGTGTCCAGGAGGACGAGCACCCGCGCCCGCGCGGGCCCGAGCAGCGCCCCCAGGGCGTCGGAGACCGGAGCCGGCTCGGGGCCGGCGAGCACACCGGAGCAGGGATAGATCACGGCGTGCCGGTCGGAGTCGTTCCAGGAGACCCAGCCGACGCCCGGCGTGACCGGGACGAACAGCAGCCGCGTTCCGGACAGGTCCCGGGGCGGGGAGTCGTACCGGTTGATCTGGAGACGGCCCTCTCCCAGCCAGCGCATTCCCGGACGCATCGCGTCGAACGCGGCGGCCCATCCGGCCTGGCCGAGTTGCGCGGTCCGCGCGACGATGTCGGCCTCGATGACGCGCCGGCGCCGCGCCCAATCCGGCTGGACCATCTCCGTCCAGATCCACTCCAGCAGGCCGGCGAGGCGTTCGGCCAGGTCCGTTCGGCGGAGTCCCGCCGGGACGGGGCCCCGCAACGCGACCTCGAGATGCCGATGGACCTGGTCGGCGGGCACCTCGCGGATCGCCGTCAGTTCGTCGTGGAAGGCCGGATCCGCCGCACCGGAGGACGGAGGGACCACGAAGTCCGCGATCCAGCCCGGACGCAGCGCGGAACGTACGAGGAGCGCGGTGACCGGATCGCCGGCCAGGCGTGCCCGGTAGGCGGCCAGGTGGGCGTCGAGCCACGCCCGCTCGCCGGGGTGCGCGCCCGCGTTCTTGTGCAGCGCGAGGAGGCACGCGGTGGTCTCGGCCAGCGGCGAGACCACGAACCGGCTCTCCGCCAGTGTGTCCGTGCTGAGTCGCCACCAGCCCACGTTTCGCCTCCCCGCGAAACGTTAACGGCCCCGTCCCGCCGGGCGTGACACTCCCGATCATGCCGACCACCTACCGAGGGCTCTTCCGCACGCCCGAGTTCGCCCCGCTCTTCGCGACCGCGTCGGTCCAGATCGCCGCGACGACGGTGAGCGGCCTGGCCCTGGGCACGCTCGTCTACACGGCGACGGGCTCACCGCTGTTGTCCGCGCTGAGCATGTTCGGCCCGTCGCTGGCGCAGGTGATCGGGGCGACGGCGCTGCTGTCGGCGGCCGACCGGCTGCCGCCCCGCGCCGCGACGGCGGGCCTGGCGCTCGCCTTCGGGTCGGGTACCGCCCTGCTGGCCGTCCCGGGCCTGCCGATGTGGGCCGTCTTCGCCGTGATCATGTTCCTGGGGCTCGTGGGCGCGGTGGGAGGCGGGGTGCGATACGGCCTGCTCAGCGAGATCCTTCCCGGCGAGGGCTACCTGCTCGGCCGTTCCGTGCTGAACATGTCGGTCGGCATCATGCAGATCTGCGGGTTCGCCGTGGGCGGCGGGCTGGTGACGGTCCTGTCCCCGCGCGGCACGCTGCTGACCGGTGCGGCCCTTTACCTCGTCACGGCGGCCGTGGCCCGGTTCGGTCTCAGCGGCCGCCCACCGCGGGCCTCGGGACGGCCGTCGATCGCCGCGACGTGGCGGACGAACGCGCGCCTGTTGTCCTCGCGGCCCCGCCGGTACGTCTACCTCGCCCTGTGGGTGCCGAACGGCCTGATCGTCGGCTGTGAGTCGCTCTTCATCCCGTACGCGCCACGGCACGCGGGACTGCTGTTCGCCTTCGCGGCCGGGGGGATGCTGCTCGGCGACACGCTGACCGGCCGGTTCGTCCCGCCGGGCCTGCGGCGGTCGCTCGACGCGCCGCTGCGCCTGCTGCTCGCCGCGCCATACCTCGTCTTCGCCGCGCACCCGGGCCTCACCATCGCCGTGGCCGCGATCACGCTCGCCTCGATCGGGTACTCGGCCACCCTGCTGCTGCAGGACCGTCTGATGGCCCTCACGCCGAAGGACGTGCACGGGCAGGCGCTGGGCCTGCACTCCGCCGGCATGCTCACCATGCAGGGCGTCGGCGCGGCCCTCGCCGGGGCGGTCGCCCAGCACGTCTCCCCCGCGACGGCGATGGCCGTGATGGCGGCGGCCTCGGTGACGGTGACCGTCCTCCTCGCCCCCGGGCTGCGCGGCGAGCCCGCACCCGTACCGGAGGCTTCTCCGCAGTCGGCCGCCTGACACCGGCATGCCGGCGCCCGGCGCGGGCATGGACGACTCCGTCCGGTACGGCGGAGGATGGGGCGATGAGCGGGGACGGCGAGCAGCGCGACGGGGTGGCCCTGACCAACCTGGACCAGCCCCTGTTCGAGGGGGCCGACGCGACCAAGCGGGAGCTGGTGGACTACCTCGACGCGGTCGCCGACCGGATCATCCCGAACCTGCGGGAACGCCCGCTGTCGGTGATCCGGGCCCTGCGCGGGCAGCGTCCCTTCATGCAAAAAAACCTCCCGAAGTACGCCCCGTCGTGGATCCCGGCCGTGCGGACGTGGGCGGAGGCGTCCCACCGGGAGGTGACGTACGCGGTCTGCGACGACCGCCGGACGCTGCTGTGGTTCGCCAACCAGCGCGCCGTCGAGTACCACCCCGCACTCCTGCGCGGCGACCGGGTCACCCACCTCGTGCTCGACCTCGACCCGCCGGACGACGGGGCGTTCGGTCTCGCCGTGCGTGCGGCCCGCCTCGTTCGCGAGGTCCTCACGGACGCCGGCCTCACCGGCGTGGTCAAGACCAGCGGCGCCAAGGGCGTCCACGTGTTCGTCCCGGTCGACGGGCGGGTGACCGCGGAGGAGGCCGCCGCGGCCACCCGGGCGATCGGAGCCCGCGCCGAACGCCTGGATCCGGCGCTCGCCACCACGGCGTTCATCCGGGAGGACCGCGGCGGCAAGGTGTTCATCGACTCGACCCGCGCGGGCGGCGCGACCGTGGTGGCCGTCTACAGCCCGCGCGTACGACCGGGGGTGCCCGTCTCGTTCCCCGTCGCCTGGGAGGACCTGGACGAGGTCACGCCGGCGGACTTCACGATGCGGACCGCGCGCAGCCTGCTCGCCGAGAGCGACCCGTGGGCCACGCGGATGCCCGGTCCGCAGCCGCTGGATCCGGACCTGGTCGCCGAGGGCCGTACGATCCCGGTGGCCCGTGTGCAGGCGATGCACGAGGGGAAGCGCCGGGCCCGCGCCCGGCGTTCCGGCGCCTGAGGGCGGGTTGCCGGGTCAGAAGCGCCGTGCCCCGGGCCCGGCGTTCGGGTGCCTGAGGGCGGGTTGCCGGGTCAGAAGCGCCGTGCCCCGGGCCCGGCGTTCGGGTGCCTGAGGGCGGGTTGCCGGGTCAGAAGCGCCGTGCCCCGGGCCCGGCGTTCGGGTGCGTGACGAAGGGGCGCCGGGTCAGACTGGGCCCATGAGCGATGCCGACGAGCCGTACGGTGACCCGTCCCCCGGGGACTCCGGCGTTCCCCGTTCCCTCGACCGTGTCCTCGCGGACGTCGCCGCCGAGCGCGCGGCGCAGGACGTGATGTGGGGCGTGCAGGACCTCCCGGACGGCACCGGGAGCGAGCACACGGCGGCGGCGGACTCCGCCAAGCGCGACTGCCGGGAGGCCTGGGCCGACGCCCGGCTGACCTGGCGGCACATCCTCGCCGAGGAGTTCTGCGAGGCGCTGGCCGAGACCGACCCGCGTGCCCTGCGCACGGAGCTGATCCAGACCGCCGCCGTCGCGGTGAAGTGGGTGCAGGCGATCGACCGCCGCGACGGAGAGCTCACCCACCGGGCCCCGGCCGGCCCCGGGCGGATGGAGAAGCTCGTACGCGATCGGGTGCCGGACCTCATCCGCGCCGACGGCGGGGACCCCGACGTACGGGCCGCCGGGGACGGGGAGTACCTCATGCTGCTGCGGGCGAAGCTGTACGAGGAGGCCGGGGAGTTCGCGGCGTCCGGTGACGTCGAGGAACTCGCCGACGTGCTGGAGGTGGTCTACGCCCTCGCCGCCGCGCGCGGCGTCACGGCCGGCGAACTGGAGCGGCTCCGCGCGGCCAAGGCCGCCCGCAACGGGTCCTTCGAGCGGCGTCAGGTGCTCCGCCGCTCTGACCGGCACTAACTTCAAGGGCCGCCCCGGCGTCGCGCCCGTTCAGTCGCCCTCGTCCCGGTGCCGGTCGTCCTCGGCGAGCTCGTCGACGGCGACGGCGACGGCGAGGACGAGCGGGACGTCGGGGTGACCGACCTCGATCCCGTACGTGTCGCGGATCCGGAACCACTTGCGGGAGGTCTGCGCGACGACGCCCTCGTCGGCCTCGATCCGGTAGTTCTTCTCGATGAGGTCGCCGGTCGCGGTCCACTCCTGCCCGTCGGCGAGCTCGACCACCATCTTGTGGCGGAGCGGGCTGAACAGCTTCTTGTGCACCTTCGCGACGGTCTCGCCGTCGCGTTCGACAAGCATGGTGTCGCGGATGCTGACCATCTTCTTCCGGATGACGGCGAGGACCTCCCCGCCCGGCCCCTTCAGCTCGAACGTCTGGCGCAGCCGCAGCGCCTTGCCGTCGACGAGGAAGGCGCGCTCACCCGCCTCGTCCTCGATCCAGAAATCGTCGCCGATGCTGAACATCCGCTCGCGCATCACGAACTTCACGGCGCCTCCTCGGTCCGTCCTTCTCGCCGGGAGGATCCCCGTCTCGCCGACGATCACTCGTCCGGAAACGGGTGACTTCTCCGGCGAGGCACAGAGGCTCACACGAACCGCGTGCCCGATTGATACCGCCGTCGGCGGCGATTCCGGCGTGCGGGCCGCCGGGGACGGGGAGCACGTCATGCCACTGCGGGCGACGGTTGCAGGAGGAGACCGGCCCAGCGCTCCTCACCTGCCCGTCATGAACTCCCCGGCGCATTCCCTTCGGAGCGTCCGAGCCTTTGTCGGACCACGTCCCTCTCTGACCGTATACCGCTGACCCTTCGATCGTCCTCTCCTACTGCGGCGGCCATCGCGACTTCGACGGCCTCGAGGTCCGTTAGTGCGGCCTCGTCGTCGATCAGTTGAAGGGCGTGTCGGACCTGGATCAATTGGAATCTCGTCATCAGCGTTTCGTGGTGATCGGAACCGAGCGTCCGCATCTCCGCTTCGAGCACTGCCTCGTAGGCGTCCCGCGCTTCAACCAGTCGTCCGGCCTTTCGCAGCAACCATCCCAAGCAGTAACGGGTCGTTCGCATGGTCTCGTCGTCGTCCTCCAGCACATCTTCGTACGCCGTCACCACCGTCCGCATTTCCTGCACGGCTTCGTCGTAACGACCCTGGTCGCCTATGGCATGGGCCAGGCAGTGACGCTCCCGCAGCACGACCGAGTCCTCTTCCCCACCCGCACGTCGCCGCAGGTCGAGTACCGCCCGGATCTCGGCTTCGGCGTGCGCGGGCCGGTCCGCGCTCCGCAATAGATCACCGAGTTCGTGCCGGGATGCCAGCATGGCCGCGCTGTCCTCCGAATGATCTCGGCCGAAGAGCGACAAGAAGTCCTGAAACTCGACACAGGCGTCGACGTTCCGCTTCTGACTCCGGAGATTCCAGGCCAGACACCGCTTCATATCCCGATAGAGGTTGCTATCACGAGCATCAGCTCTCTCGAGCTCACGGATGATGGAGCGGTAATCTTTCTCTGCTTCCGCGTATCTGCCTTCGGAATCCAGAACATGCGCCAGCTGGTGCCGATAGTCCAGCGAAAGGAAGCGATGGTCTCCGTCGGAATGCTCGATTATTTTCTTGTATTCCGCAACAGCTTCTTCCGAATGTCCGCGTTTGTTCATGATCCGCGCCAGCTCACCACGCGTGATGAGCGTATAAGGGTTCGACGGACCGAGGACACGCCGCCGAGCCTCGAGAACAGCCCGCAACCCCGCTTCCGCCTCTGCCAGATCTCCCGAGCCGAAGAGGCTGGCGGCGAATTGATGGTGAGTGATCAGCGTTTCCGGGTGATCGGCGCCGAGAGCCTTCCGCTGCGCGGCGAGGATTTCGCCATATTCGGCGTGCTCTTCCTCGCCCTGCATATGCGCCAGCGCGTACCGATGCCGGATGGACAGGCCGATGGGATCCGTTGAGTCGAGCTCTTCGCTTCGCCTCCTCAGCAGGGAGGCCAGCAACTTCCCGTCCTCGAAGTTGCCCGAGAACCAAAGGTAAGAGAAAGCGTTCAAGCCCGCCTTCAACAGCCGCGAGAGCACATGCTGATCTCCATTCTGCACGGTTTCCACGGCCGCGAATATATGCGACGACAGCAGGCGCCACCACACCCAGTTCTGCGGGGCCTCCGGGGCGATCCGGGTGCCGAGTTCCAACATCTCCGCGGCCGCCCGCCAGATCGCGGTGCGGTGCTTGGAGGGGGACGCGCGTAGCCACTCGGCATTCGACTCCAGAACGAGCCGGTGCGCCTTGACACAGGTGAAGGCCTCTTCTTGTGCCTCCGCCGACGCACCAGCGTCGGTCACCTCCAGGAGGCTGATGTCGACCAATGCCTCGAGTGCCTGATCGATGCGTTCGATGAGAGTGGTCGCAGGGACGAGTCCATGCTTGATCGCGATGTCTATGTCGATCAGATCTACCGGGAAGGGAGTCGCGGCGAAACAGGACAGCAGCCTCATGAGGCTTCGCGCCTCCGGAAGGCCCTGAGTGTCGAGCAGACCCAGCGTCAGTTCCCACGTACGACCGATGAGCCGCCGGTGCAACCGCTCCGCCTGCCCGTCATCAGCGAATCCGCCGCGAGCGCCGCGATCCAGAAGGGCTGTGCCCACGTCACCGAGCGCCTCCTGGTACGCGGCGAATGTGCGTACGTGAGACGGGTTGCCGCCCCGATGACGGAGGAGACCCGCCCCTCGTGCGGTCCGGGCAAGGTAGGACCCGGCCAGACGAAGCGCGAGCGGCAATCCCCCCAGCCGCTCGGCCAGCAGGCGGGCCTCGCTTCCGGTGCCCGCATGTCCCGCGAGGTCGATCAGCACTTCGGCGCCGTCCTCGGGTGTCAGCACGCCGACGTGGTGGCAATCAGCCTCACCTCCCCACGTCTCGGCCGTTCCCACACGACTCGTGACGAGGGTCAGCCCTCGCTCACTCGGCCGCGCCCACCCCGTGCCATCGCCAGGGGATCCGTTCTCGGCTGCGAGCCGAATCGGCTCGTCCGCGGTGTCGATCACCAGTAGCCAAGGCTGAGCAGCGGAATCCAGGTATCGCCACACGAGGTCCATCGCGCTGGTTCTCCCCGTCCAGCCGTCGGAGATCTCCTTCTCAGTAGCGCCCAGTTCGCGTGTCACCTCCCGCATCCCCGTTATCAGCCTGTCCTTGTCTTCAGCCGACACCCAGAACACCCGGAAGCCCTGCTCCCGCGCATCATGTGCGAGTCGCAGTGCAACCGTCGTCTTGCCGCACCCGCCGAGCCCGTGCAGAACCTGGATACGGCCGGGCGGAGCGACCAAGCAGGCTCGCAGGTCCTCCAACAGGGCATCCCGCCCACGCACTCGAGTCGGGAGTTCCCCGAAAGGCGGCCTGATGGAGAACATCCCGGGTGCCGGTGCAGTAGTCTCCGGCTGCGCCGACGCCGTCGCCGGAGTCCCGCCGGTCACCCGCGCGGCCTGTCGCCATTCTCGCTCGGCGGCCTTCGCGCGTTCTTGCGCACCGAGCCACTGGTTATTCGCCTGAACGCCGCACGCTTTCAAGATTGCGCGTACCGTTTGCCAACTCGGCGCCCGGCCACCGCTCAGCGCGTCCGAAACCGTGGTGTGTCCGAGGTCAGCGGTCTTCGCCAACTCCCGGACCCCCGCGAAGTCCGCCGCGTCCGTCACACGGCGCAGTCGCTCCGCCAGGTCACGCATCGGCTCCGGAGCCTCTTGATCGACCGGCCCCTGCAAGCGTCCCACCCGACTCCCCCTCGCCGCCGTCCGCACGATGGCCCGGTCCGGGCCATGTCCTCCGGACATCGGAATTGTCCTATGGACGCCCCTCGTCACGGAACCGTTGTCCGCGGATTGTCCGTGACCAGTTCAGTACAACAAGGAGCCGGCTTACGACTGGAGCTGTCCACGAGGCAGACACAGGAGGAGGCCGCCATGATCACGATCATCGAAACGCTTTCGCGTTACGCCGCGGATAGCGTCGTGATTCTGCAGGTGATACGAACGGCGCTCGACATAGCACGCGACCTGCAAGAGCTACGAAGGAGTCACGGACACGACCGGAAAGCACATGATCGTAATACGGTTGTCCGAATTCAGAATCTCAAGTTCTTCCGGCTCCTACGAGCGCACCGGGTAGACCGACAGGTCGACGAGGCCCGGAGCGAGGACGTTCGTCCCGTCCGTAACTGAAAGGGGTGGCTTCTCCGCCCTTCCTCCCCGAGGATGGGCGCCGTGCCCCTTGATCATCTGACCGAGGCCGAGAAGCTCGTCTGGCGGAGGTTCCGCACCGGGGACTGGGCGGACCTGCGTACCGGCGACCCCGCCCTGGACGACGTGACCGGCGGCGCGTCGTGGGGGCCGGAGCGCACGGTCGACGCGGAGGTGATCCGGGCACTACTGCTCGGCGCCGCCGGCGCGGAACCGGGGCGCCATCCGGCGCTGCGGCTGCGCGGCGCGCGGGTGACCGGGCGGCTGGACCTGATGGGCGCGTCGGTGGAGTACGCGCTCGTGTGCGAGGGCTGCCACTTCGAGGAGCCGCTGCGGTTCGTCGAGGCGAGCACGAAGACGGTGCGGATCACCGGCAGCAGGCTCCCGGCCCTCAACGGCGCCCGGCTGCGTCTCGACGGCATCCTCAACCTCCACCTGAGCCGGGTCGAACACGGCGTGCGGCTCGACCGGGCGAAGATCACCGGTGAGGTCACCCTCCGCGGCGCGACTCTGGGCCCGGACAGCGCCGGGGTGGCGCTCGCGGCCGACGGGATGGCCGTCGACGGCAACGTCGAGTGCGACGAGGGCTTCACCACCGACGGCGCCGTACGGCTGCGCGGCGCCCGGCTCACCGGCTCGATGTCCCTGATCCGCGCCCGGCTGAGCTGTCCCGGCGGCCGGGCCCTCGACGGGAGCAACCTGACCGTGGACGGCTGGCTCGCCGTACGGGCGGCGACGGTGACCGGGCGGTTCGGGCTGCAGAACGCGCGGATCGCCGGCTGGATCGATCTGGCGGCCGCCCGGCTGAGCAATCCCGGCGGGGATGCCTTCACCGCGGGCGGCCTGGCCGTCGACGGCGGCGTGTGGGCCCATCGCGGCTTCGCGGCCGAGGGCGCGGTACGGCTCGTCGGCGCCCGCCTCGGCGGCAACCTCACGCTCACCGGCGCGCACCTGGACAATCCGGGCGGCACCGCCCTGAACGTCGCACGGGCCTCGATGGCCGACCTGGACGCCGACGAACTCACGGCACGCGGCGTGGTCATCATGGCCGGGGCGGAGATCGCCCGCCGGGTCACCCTCAAGGACGCCCGGCTCGACGACGGCCCGGACGACACCGCCCTGAACGCCGACGGGCTCACCACGGGGACGCTCGTGATGCTCGGGGTGCGGGCCCGGGGCGCGGTGGTGATCCGCACCGCGCGGATCAGCGGCCGGATGACGCTGGCCGACGCCCGGCTGAGCGCGCCGGACATCGCCCTGCGGCTGTCCCGTACCGAGATCGGCGCGGACCTGTTCTGCCACCGCATGACGATCGAGGGCCGGGTGAAGCTGACGGGCGCCCGGATCGGCCGGGAGCTGATCCTGGACCGGGTGCGGTTCACTCCTCCCGGCGACGTCGCCCTCGACGCCCGCACGATCACCGTCGGCGAGCTGACGCTGACCGGTCCGGTCGAGGGCGCCGTCCAGCTCGACCACGCCCGCGTGGGAGTGCTGCGGGACGATCCGGACCACTGGCCGTCCGCCCTGCAGCTGGACGGATTCACGTACGACGCGCTGGAGCCGCGCCTGTCCGCCGCGGAACGGCTGACGTGGCTGTCCCGCGACCCCGGCGGCTGCCCGCCGCAGCCGTACGAGCAGCTGGCCGCCTTCTACACCCGGATCGGCCAGCCGGGCCAGGCGCGCCGGGTGCTGTACGCCCGCGAGCTGCACCAGCGCCGCACGCTGTCGCGGGTCGGCCGGGTGTGGAGCTTCCTCCAGGACGCGACGGTCGGCTACGGCTACCGATCCTGGCGGGCCGTGGCCTGGCTGGCGCTGCTGCTCGTCGTGGGGAGCGTCGTCTACGGGACCGCCCATCCCCCGCCGCTCAAGGCCGGCGAGGCCCCGCACTTCAACCCCGTCGTCTACACGCTCGACCTGCTGCTCCCCATCGTCGATCTGGGCCAGCAGAACGCCTTCAACCCGGCGGGCGCGGAGCAGTGGTTCTCGTACGTCCTGGTCGCCGCGGGCTGGGTCCTCGCCACCACCATCGCCGCCGGCGTCGCCCGCGTCATCACCCGCCGCTGACCCGTCCCTCCTATCGTTGGGTCGTGCTGACGGTCGGACTGGACCTGGCGGCGGAGGCCGGGAACACCGCGCTCGCCCGGCTGGAGTGGGCGGGCGGCGCCTGCTCGGTCCGCGGGATCCAGCTCGCGTGCGAGGACGAGACGATCGTCGACGCGCTGCTGACGGCGGACAAGGCCGGGGTCGACTGCCCGCTCGGCTGGCCGGTCCCGTTCGTCGAGTTCGTCACCGCGCACCGGTACGGGCACGTTGACGTGCCGGTCGGGACGCGCGGCCGGGACTGGCGCCGGAACCTCGCGCTCCGGCTGACCGACCGGGTGGTCCGCGAGCGGACCGGGCTGACCCCGCTGAGCGTCTCCGCCGATCGGATCGGCCACGCGGCGATGCGCTGCGCCGCCCTCCTGTCCCGCCTCGCCCGGGAGGGCCGTCCGGTGGACCGGTGCGGCACGGGCGTGGTGGTCGAGGTCTACCCGGCCGCGTCCCTCAGACTGTGGGACCTGCCGTACCGCGGTTACAAGCGCGCGCACGACCTCGCGGCGCTCGGGCGTCTGGTCGACGCCCTGCTGGCCGCCGCGCCCTGGCTCGACCTCGGCGCGCATGAGACGCTCTGCCGCCGCTCGCATGACGCCACCGACGCGGTCATCGCGGCCCTCACCGCCCGCGCCGCGGCCCTCGGCCTGGCCACATCCGCAGGACCGGACGAGATCGAGACGGCGAGTTCCGAAGGCTGGATCGCCCTCCCCACGTGCTCCCTCGACGGCCTCCGGCCTCGTACGTGACACGCGGGCCGGTTCCTCGGGCCTGGCACACCGCGATGCCCGTGTCGCGTCGGCGCCGCTGTGGTCTCCTTGTCGTCGACTTGAAAACAGCGGGTGAGTGCACAAGCGCACTTGCGTTGGAGTGCGCTCCAGGTGTTTGGGTGCTGTCATGGACTACGTACAGCTTGGGCGGACCGGCCTCAAGGTCAGCCGGCTGGTGCTCGGCACCATGAACTTCGGCCCGCAGACCGACGAACCCGACAGCCACGCGATCATGGACGCCGCGCTCGACGCGGGCATCAACTTCTTCGACACGGCCAACGTCTACGGCTGGGGCGAGAACAAGGGCCGTACCGAGGAGATCATCGGCACCTGGTTCGCCAAGGGCGGCGGCCGCCGGGACAAGACGGTCCTGGCGACCAAGGTGTACGGGAACATGGGCGCGGAAGGCGACCCCTGGCCGAACTACGACAAGCTCTCCGCGGTCAACATCCGCCGCGCCGTCGACGCCTCCCTGCGCCGGCTCGGCACGGACCACATCGACGTCTACCAGTTCCACCACATCGACCGCGCGACGCCGTGGGAGGAGATCTGGCAGGCGATGGACGTCCTGGTCCAGCAGGGCAAGATCCTGTACGTCGGGTCGTCCAACTTCCCGGGCTGGGGCATCGCCCGCGCGAACGAGCAGGCGGCCCGGCGCGGCTCCCTCGGCCTCGTCAGCGAGCAGTGCCTGTACAACCTGATGGAGCGCCGGGCCGAGATGGAGGTCATCCCGGCCGCCGAGGCGTACGGGCTCGGCGTGATCCCCTGGTCGCCGCTGCACGGCGGGCTGCTCGGCGGGGCGATCCGCAAGGAGCGCGAGGGCGGCTCCGCGCGCTCGACGTCCGGGCGGTCCGCGGAGGCACTGGCCGACCCGGCCCAGCGCGAGCGGATCCAGGCGTACGAGGACCTGTGCGAGCAGCACGGTTTCGCACCCGGCGACGTGGGCCTGGCCTGGCTGCTGACCCGTCCGGGTGTGACCGGGCCGATCGTGGGACCGCGCACGCGGGAGCAGCTCGACTCGGCGCTGCGGGCGCTCACCCTGGAGCTGTCGGAGGAGTTCCTGAAGGCGCTCGACGAGATCTTCCCGGGGCCCGGCCCGTCCCCGGAGGCGTTCGCCTGGTGACATTGCACGGAGCTCGCCCGTAGTCCTCCGCCGTGGGCGGGAGACATTCCCCGCCCACGGCGGAGCGGTGAGGGGAACGCCGGGCGCCGGCCGGCCGGTCGCGCTGGCCCTGACGCCGCGTCATGCCGGTATTTTTCCGGTTGCACGTGCTCGAAGTGGTTTGTCACCGTAGAGCCGGTGCGTCTCCTGTCGCCGTCCCCTGCCGAGAGAGTTCCGTGTGCTGATCCGACTCTTGCGGGCCCACCTGCGCCCCTACCGCTGGCCGCTCGCCCTGGTGGTGGCGCTGCAGTTGGTGCAGACGCTCGCCACGCTCTACCTGCCGACCCTCAACGCCGACATCATCGACCAGGGTGTCGTGAAGGGCGATACCGGTTACATCCTGAGCACCGGCGGCGTGATGCTCGCCGTGTCCCTCGTGCAGATCGTCTGCTCGATCGGCGCCGTCTACTTCGGCGCCCGTACGGCGATGGCCCTCGGCCGTGACGTACGCGCCGCCGTCTTCACCCGGGTCCAGTCGTTCTCGGCCCGCGAGGTGGGGAGGTTCGGCACGCCCTCGCTGATCACGCGGACGACGAACGACGTGCAGCAGGTCCAGATGCTGGCCCTGATGACCTTCACGATCATGATCGCGGCTCCGATCATGGGCGTCGGCGGCATCGTGCTGGCGCTGAACCAGAACGTCTCGCTGTCCTCGCTGCTGCTGGTGATCGTCCCCGTGCTCGGGGTGGTGATCATGCTGATCATCTCGCGGATGCGGTCGCTGTTCCGGCTCATGCAGGTGCGCATCGACACGATCAACCGGGTGCTCCGCGAGCAGATCAGCGGCGTGCGGGTCATCCGGGCCTTCGTCCGCGACGTCCCCGAGCAGGGGCGTTTCGAGACGGCCAACACCGAACTGCTCGACGTGTCGCTGGGGACCGGCCGGCTGATGGCGCTGATGTTCCCCTTCGTGATGTTCGTGGTGAACGTCTCCAGCGTCGCCGTCCTGTGGTTCGGCGGCCACCTGATCGACGGCGGGTCGATGCAGGTCGGCGCGCTGACCGCGTACCTCAGCTATCTGATGCAGATCCTCATGGCGGTCATGATGGCGACCTTCATGTTCATGATGGTGCCGCGCGCGGAGGTGTGCGCCGAGCGCATCCAGGAGGTCCTGGAGACCGAGTCCAGCGTGGTCCCGCCGGCGGAGCCGGTGCGGACCCTGCGCACGCACGGTCACCTGGAGCTGCGGGACGCCGAGTTCCGCTACCCGGGCGCCGAGGAACCCGTCCTGTCCGGTGTCGACCTGGTCGCCCGGCCCGGTGAGGTCACGGCGATCATCGGCTCCACCGGCAGCGGCAAGACGACGCTGCTCAACCTCATCCCCCGGCTCATGGACGTGACCGGCGGCGCGGTGCTCGTCGACGGCGTCGACGTCCGCGAGCTCGACCCGGTGACGCTCTCGGACGCGGTCGCGTTCGTTCCCCAGCGGCCGTACCTCTTCTCCGGGACGGTCGCCTCCAACCTGCGGTACGGCAAGCCGGACGCCACGGACGAGGACCTCTGGCACGCCCTGGAGATCGCCCAGGCCAGGGACTTCGTCGAGAAGATGGACGGCCGCCTGGACGCCAAGATCGACCAGGGCGGCACGAACGTCTCCGGCGGCCAGCGCCAGCGCCTCGCCATCGCCCGCGCGCTCGTCCGCCGGCCCGAGATCTACCTGTTCGACGACTCGTTCTCCGCGCTGGACTACGCGACGGACGCGGCCCTGCGCGCGGCACTGGCCGCCGAGACCGCCGAGGCGACCGTCGTGATCGTCGCGCAGCGGGTCTCCACCATCCGGCACGCCGACCGCATCATCGTCCTCGACGAGGGCCGCGTCGTCGGCACCGGCACCCACCACGAGCTGATGGACACCAACGAAACGTACCGGGAGATCGTGCTCTCCCAGCTCACCGAGCAGGAGGCGGCGTGACGTCCCCGAACGGCGAACGCGCCGTACCCCGCCGCGGACCGGGACCATCCGGCCCGGCCCACGGGCCGGCCAGGTTCATGGCCGGGCAGTCGACCGAGAAGTCGCTGAACTTCCGCGGGTCGAGCCGCCGGCTGCTGCGGATGCTGCGGCCGGAGCGGCCGCTCATCGTCGCGACCCTGCTGCTCGCCGCCGCGAGCGTCACGACGACCGTCGTCGGCCCGCGGATCCTCGGCCACGCCACCGACCTGGTCTTCGCCGGGGTCATCGGCCGCAGGTTCCCCGCCGGGACGACCAAGGCCGACGTGATCGCCGGGCTGCGGCACACCGGTCACGGCACCCTCGCGGACATGCTGAACTCGATCGACTTCGTGCCCGGCCACGGCATCGACTTCGGCAAGGTCGGCACGGTGCTGCTGATCGCCCTGGCGCTGTTCGCGATCGCCGCGGTCTTCGGCGTGGTGCAGGGGCGTCTCACGACGACGATCGTGCAGCGGTCGATGTTCCGGCTGCGCGAGCAGGCGGAGCTGAAGCTGGCCCGGCTGCCGCTGAGCTACTTCGACCGTCAGCCGCACGGCGAGGTGCTCAGCCGGGTCACCAACGACATCGACAACCTCGCCCAGACGCTGCAGCAGACCCTCAGCCAGATGCTGACCTCGCTGCTCACCATCGTCGGCGTGCTGACCATGATGATCACGATCTCGCCGCTGCTGGCCCTGATCGCCCTGGTCACCGTCCCGATCTCGGTGCTGGTCGCGGGAAGGATCGGCAAGAAGGCGCAGCCGCAGTTCATCAAGCAGTGGTCCACGACGGGACGGCTGAACGGCCACATCGAGGAGATGTACACCGGGCACTCCCTCGTCAAGGTCTTCGGCCGGCAGGAGGAGTCCCTGGAGACCTTCCGGGAGCACAACGACACGCTGTACGCGTCGAGCTTCCGGGCCCAGTTCATCTCCGGCATGATCCAGCCCGCGATGATGTTCATCGGCAACCTGAACTACGTGCTCGTCGCGGTCGTCGGCGGCCTGCGGGTGGCGTCGGGCGCGCTGTCCCTGGGTGACGTGCAGGCGTTCGTGCAGTACTCCCGGCAGTTCACCCAGCCGATCACGCAGGTGGCCAGCATGGCGAACCTGCTGCAGTCGGGCGTCGCCTCCGCCGAGCGCGTCTTCGCGCTGCTGGACGCGGACGAGCAGGAGCCGGACCCGCGGACGCCCGTACGGCCCGAGGAGGTACGCGGGCGGGTGGTCTTCGAGAACGTGTCCTTCCGCTACAACCCGGACACTCCGCTGATCGAGGACCTGTCCCTGTCCGTCGAGCCCGGCCAGACCGTCGCCATCGTCGGCCCGACGGGCGCGGGCAAGACCACCCTGGTCAACCTGCTGATGCGGTTCTACGAGGTCACCGGCGGACGGATCATGCTCGACGGCGTGGACGTCGCCGAGATGACCCGCGAGGACCTGCGGGCCAGGACCGGCATGGTGCTGCAGGACGCCTGGCTGTTCGGCGGCACGATCGCCGAGAACATCGCGTACGGGGCGGCCGGCGCCACCCAGGAGCAGATCCTGGAGGCGGCTCGGGCCACCTACGTCGACCGGTTCGTGCGCACGCTGCCCGACGGATACGACACGGTGATCGACGACGAGGGCGGCAACGTCAGCGCCGGCGAGAAGCAGCTGATCACGATCGCCCGCGCGTTCCTCGCCCGGCCCACGATCCTCATCCTGGACGAGGCGACCAGCTCGGTCGACACCCGGACCGAGGTCCTGATCCAGCGCGCGATGAACTCCCTGCGCAAGGGACGGACCAGCTTCGTCATCGCCCACCGGCTGTCCACCATCCGCGACGCGGACCTCATCCTCGTCATGGAGTCCGGCAGCATCGTCGAGCAGGGCACCCACGACGAGCTCCTGAAGGCCGAAGGCGCCTACGCCCGTCTGTACCAGGCCCAGTTCGCCCAGGCCGTCGCCGAGGTCGACTGAACCGAAGGCCGTGACCGGCGAACCCGGCCCGGGAGCCGGGACGGGTCGGGGCCTCGGTCGTGCGCGGCAGGCCGCCCCCGGGGGCGGCCGCGCACGCCCGCCCGGGGGGGCGCCCCCCCACGCCCCGCCGTGGGTCACGGCACCAGGACGATCTTGCCTCGGGTGTGGCCCTTCTCCAGCTCGCGGAAGGCGTCCTGAACCCGGTCGAGCGGGTAGGTGCGGGCGATCGGGATCTCCAGCTCGCCCTTGTCGATGAGCCCGGCCAGTTCGGCGACCACCTCGATGGTGGCCGCCTCCGCGTTCGCGTCGGTCCTGACGCCGTGCTTCGCGGCGGCGGTCCAGTCCTTGATGGTGTCGATCCGGTCCGGAGCGACGCCGAGCTCGATCGCGAGGTCGACGTAGCCGAAGCCGTAGGCGTCGATGAACGCGTCGACCCTCCCACCGGGAGCGGCGGCCCTGATCCGGTCGGCGACGCCCTCGCCGTACGTGACGGGGATCGCCCCGTGGTCGGTCAGCCAGCGGTGGTTGGCCTCACTCGCCAGACCGATCACCGTCGCGCCGGCGCGCCGGGCGAGCTGGACCGCGATCGTCCCCACCCCTCCGGCGGCGGCGGAGATCACGACCGTGTCGCCCCGCCCCGGGGCGACGGCGCGCACCGCCGCGTACGCCGTCGTCCCCGCGACGTACAGCGACCCGGCCTGCTCCCACGAGACGTTCGCCGGACGGGGCATCAGGTTCGCCGCCTCGACGAGGACGAACTCGGCGTGGCTCGCCCGGTCGTCGGTGAACCCGAGGACCTCGTCCCCGGCCGCGTACCCCGTGACGCCGGCGCCGGTCTCCTCGACGATCCCGGCGAGGTCGCTGCCCTCGCCGGAGGGGAACGTCGCGGGCCACCGCTCGTGCAGCACGCCCGTGCGGATCGACACCTCCCCCGGGTTGATCGCCGCACGCTTCACCCGGACGAGGACCTGACCGGGTCCGGGGACCGGCCGGTCGACCTCCTCGACCCGCAGCACCTCGATGGGGCCGTACTCGTCGAACCGCACTGCCTTCGGCATCGCGCACTCCCTGCCCTGAGACGCCGGCCGTCTCTCGGCCGGACACCGACCAGGCTGCCAACGGAACCCGGCGGGGAGTAGTGGACCGCTTTCCCTAGGATCGACGATCCTTGGCTGAGCGTCCGGCGCCGGGCGGAACCTCGGCGATGATGACTCCATGCAGATGGACCGCAACCAGCTCGCCGACTTCCTGCGCCGTTCCCGGGAACGACTGCGCCCGCAGGAGGTCGGCCTGCCGGCCGGGCCGCGCCGCCGTACGCCCGGGCTGCGGCGCGAGGAGGTCTCCCAGCTCGCGGGGATGTCCGCCGACTACTACATGCGCCTCGAACAGGCCCGGAGTCCGCAGCCGTCACCGCAGATCCTCGCCTCGCTGGCGCACGCGCTGCGCCTGACCGAGGACGAGCGCGACCACCTCTACCTGCTGGCGGGACACCGGCCGCCCGCGGGGCGACTGGCCGGCGACCACGTCCGGCCCGGCCTGCTCTACCTGCTGGACCAGCTCCACGGGACCCCGGCCCACATCACCAACGACCTCGGGGACCTGCTCGCCCACAACACCATGGCCGAGGCGCTCCTCGGGTGCATCTGCTCGGTCCGCGAGGAGGACCGGAACTTCATCTGGCGCTGGTTCACCGATCCGACGATACGGTCGATCTATCCGCCGGAGGAGCTCGATGAGCTGGGCCGCGCCTACGTCGCCGACCTGCGGGCCTCCATGGTCCGGCGGGGCAACGACGCCGTCTCGACCCGGCTGGTCGCCCGGCTGCGCGAGGCCAGTCCGGAGTTCGCCGCGCTGTGGGAGCTGCACGAGGTCGCGGTGAACCGCAGGAGCCGTGTGCGCGTCGACCACCCCGCCATCGGCCCCATCGAGCTGGAGTGCGAGACGCTGCTGAGCCCGGCGGAGGACCAGCGGCTCACGATCTTCACACCGCCGCCGGGCACCTCCAACATCGACCATCTCAGCCTGCTGCGCGTCCTCGGCCACGACGACTTCACCCCGGCCGCCCCCGAACGCCGCTGACGGCGTGCCGCGCCCAGATCACCGGCGGTCGCCTCCTCACGTGCGGCGGCGGCCGCCAGTGATCATCACTCCAGGCCGAACAGCGGCAGGCACGGAGCGAGGCCCTCGATCGTCACGGGCACCGTCGGCCGGCCGGCGCGGTCGAGGCGCATCCGGCGCACCACCATGGGACGGCCGCGGACGACGCGGCGTTCGATCCCGTCCTCGCGGTAGCCGAGCTTGCGGGAGACCGCGAAGGAGGCCGCGTTGTCGGCGAAGGCGGCGGACACCGCGTACTCCGCGCCCAGCCCATCGAACGCCAGGCCGAGCACGGCGGCGCGCATCTCGGTGCCGATCCCCTGCCCCTGGTAGCGGCGGCCCAGCCAGGATCCCGTCGAGACCTCACGGAGGATCGGGAAGTCCGTCCCCATGAGCCCCTGGGTCCCGACGATCGTGCCGTCGAGATCGACCACCAGGTTCAGCGTCCAGGCCGACGGCCGCCAGGCCGCCCACTCCGACCAGTGGTACTGCAGGAGCCCGCGCGCCCGTTCGGCGGGCGGCGCGTCGGTCCAGGGGACGGCGAACGGCTGCGTATCCGGGTCGTGGACGCCTTCGGCCGCCAGGTCGGCCAGCGCGTCCAGGTCCGCCGGAGTCGGGAGGCGCAGTCGCAGCCGGGGAGTGCGGAGCCGCAGACCGAACAGGGGCCAGTGCGGAGATGTCATGCCGACGATTCTGCAGAGGGCCTCCGCCGGCCGCACCCGTTTTTCCTCGTTGTCACTGAACGCCGTTCGGATAAGCATCCGTTCGGACATTCCGTAAAAACGCCGGTCAAGCTGGGCAGATATGGCCAATGCGGCTGTTTCAGGGCTAGGATCGCCGTCCTACGTGCGGCCGGTCACTCTCGGGTCGATCGGTGTCACAGGTGGAGAAGATGGTCGAAGGGAGCGCATCGTGACCGCGCCGGAGCCGGAGTTCACAGGCACGCATTCCGGGGCGGTGCCACTGTACGGGCGGCGCTTCGTCGAGGACACCGACGAGCTGTACCGGGAGATGCGGCGCGACCACGGGCCGGTCGTGCCGGTCCTTTTCGAGGGCGGCGAGCCGGCGTGGCTGGTCATCGGCTACCGCGAGGCCCACCGGGTGCTGACCGACTCCCAGCTGTTCGCCCGCGACCCGTACCGCTGCCACGGCCCGGAGTACGTGCCGCCGCAGAACCTGGGGTACCTGCCCGGCATCCTGATGTTCCTCGACGGACCCGTTCACGCGCGCCGGGCCGGCGCGGTCAGCGCCGCGCTCGCCGAGGTGGACCAGTTCGAGCTGCGCGCCGACTGCGAGCGGTACTCCGATCGGCTGATCGACGCGTTCGCCGCCGCGGGCGAGGCCGATCTGATCGAGCAGTACGCCTACCACCTGCCGGTGCTCGTCATGGGCAGCCTGCTCGGGCTGCCCGACTCCGAGCTCATCGCCTTCGCCGAGGACATGAAGAAGATGAACGACGGCCGGGAGGAGGCCATCGAGGCGTTCGGCCGGTACGTCGTGAGGATGACGAGCCTTCTCGCGAGCAAGCGCGAGTGGCCCGGAGCGGACGTGACGTCCCACATGATCGCGAACGCGACCGACGTCACCGACGAGGAGCTGATCCAGGACCTCCTGGTCGTGCTCTCCGGCGGCCAGGAGAACACCGCCCACTGGATCGGCAACACGCTCCGCCTCATGCTGACCGACGACCGTTTCTCGCTGACCCTCTCGGGCGGCCGCCGCAGCGTCGGCCAGGCGCTGAACGAGGTGATGTGGGAGGCCTCTCCGGTGAAGACCGCCCCGGCCCGCTGGGCGGTCCGGGAGACCCAGCTCGGCGGCCGGACGATCCGCGCCGGCGACGTGGTCGTCGTCGGGCCGGCGGGCGCCAACACCGACCCGCGGATCCGGCCCGACGCGCACGGCGACGCGGCCGGGAACCACGCCCACCTGGGTTTCGGCACCGGCGAGCACGGCTGTCCGCACCCGGCGCCGGAGCTCGCCCAGGTGATGGCGCAGACCGCCGTCGAAGTGCTCCTCGACCGGCTTCCGGACGTGCGGCTCGCGGTTCCGGAGCACGAGCTGGAGTGGCGGCCCGCCTTCCACATCCGCGGCCTGTCGGCGCTGCCGGTGAGCTTCAGGCCCACGCACGTCGTCGGCGGCGGCTGACCGGAGGACCGGTCCGGTCCGGTCAGGGCACCCGCGCGAGGGCGCACAGCATGGAGACGTCCTCCACGGCCGGACGCCGCCCGGCCGGCTCGTCGGGCCGCCAGTCGACGACGGAGGTGATGCCGGGGTCCAGGACGTCCAGGCCGGTGAAGAACCGGGCGAACTCCTCGGAGGACCGGAGCCGGAAGGGCACCCCACTGCGCCGGTTCGCCTCCTCGGTCTCGGCGAGCTCCTCCGGCGTGAGATGGTCGCTGGTCCCGTGCGTGATCACGACGTGGCTCCCGGACGGCAGCGCCCCGACGAGCGTGCGCACCACACCGTACGGGTCCTCGTCGTCGGTGATGAAGTGCAGGACGGCGACCATCATCAGCGCGACCGGTCGCGACAGGTCCAGCGTGCGGTGCAGGTCCGGGTGCGTGAGGATCTTCTCCGGATCGCGCAGATCGGCGTCGAGGTAGGCGGTGGCACCCTCCGGCGAGCTCGCCAGCAGGGCGCGGGCGTGCGTCAGCACGATCGGATCGTTGTCGACGTACACGATCCGGGCCCGGGGATCGGCGCTCTGCGCGACCTCGTGGACGTTGCCCGCCGACGGCAGCCCGGTGCCGATGTCCAAGAACTGGTCGACACCGACGTCACGCACCAGGTGACTCACGACCCGGCGCAGGAACTTACGGTTCTCCACGGCGGCCAGCCGGACGGTCGGGAATCCCGCGGCCACCGTCTCGGCCGACTCACGGTCGATCGCGAAGTTGTCCTTGCCGCCGAGCCAGTAGTCATACCTTCGCGAGGGGTGCGCCTTGCTCGTGTCGACCCCGCGGGGCGCCCGCTCGGCGTCCCGGAACCCTCGATCCACGTCGTCCGTGTTCACGGCGAGCATCGTATCGAGGTGTGATCACCGTGTCCGTGGCCTTACCGGAGAAACGGTGGCAGCGCGCCGCTTTCCACGGAATGATCATCTCGACGGATTTCCGGCGATGGAGCGGCTGGCGATGGACCTGAGGTACAGCCCGTACGATTTCAACGTTCACGAGGACCCTTATCCGGTCTATGCCAGGCTCCGGGACGAGGCGCCGGTCTTCCGCGACGAGGCGGACGACATCTGGGTGCTGTCCCGGCACGCCGACGTGCTGGCCGCGCTGCGCGACTCGACGGCGTACTCCAGCGTCAACGGCCTGCGCATCGAGCCGGCGTTCTGGGGGCCGGACGCCGAGCGGTTCTTCTCCTTCGTCGCCATGGACCCGCCCAGGCACACGCGCATGCGCGGCCTGGTGTCGCGGGCGTTCACACAACGCCGCGTCCAGGAGCTTGAGCCGCGGCTCCGGGAGATCGCCCGGTCGTACGTCGAGCGGCTCGCGTCCGGGGGGACGTTCGACCTCATGACCGACTTCGCGGGCCCGTTCCCCACCGACGTGATCTCCGAGCTGGTCGGTGTTCCCGAGGCCGACCGCGATGAGGTGCGCCGGCTGGGCGCGGCCATCATGTACCGCGACGACGAGTCGTCCGACCTGCCGCCCGAAGCGCTGCAGGCGATCGGCGCGCTGGTCGGCTACTACACGGAGCTGACGAAGGAGCGAGCCGGGGAGCGCCGCGACGACCTGCTGTCCGGCCTCCTGAACGCCGCCGAGGGGGACGACCGGCTCACCCCCGAGGAGATCGTGGGGGTGCTGATCCTGCTGGTCGGCGCCGGCATCGAGACCTCCATGCTGACGCTCGGCAACGCCTGGTACGCCGCCTGGCGGCACCCGGATGAGCGGGCCCGCGCCTTCGGCGGCCGCGTGGCGGACTGGGTCGAGGAGACCCTGCGTTACGACCCGCCGTCCCAGGCCCTCGCCCGTACGACGACGACCGAGGTACGGCTGCACGGGACGACCGTTCCGGAGGGGGCGCGGGTCCTGCTGCTCGTCGGCTCGGCCAACCGCGACCCGGAGGTCTTCCCCGACCCGGACCGCTTCGACCTGGACCGCGACACCGGCGCGTCACTGGCGTTCGGCAACGGCCGGCACCACTGCCTGGGCGCCAACCTGGGCCGGCTCGAGACCCGCATCGCCCTGGAGGAGATGGTCGAGGTCGTCGCCGACTACGACATCGACGCCGGCGGCCTGCGGCGGATCCACGCCAGCAACAACCGCGGCTTCGCCGCCCTCCCGACCGCGGTCACCGCCCGTCGGTGAGGCAGCACATCGACGAGGAGGAGCGGATGGTCCCGCAGCAGGAGTCGTACGACATCGTCGTGGTCGGCGGCAGCGGGGTGGACACGATCGTGCGCATCCCGACGCTGCTGGCACCGCCCACCGACTCCATCGGTGTCCCCCCGATCGAGGAGTGGCCCGGCCAGACCGGCGGGAACGTCGCCCTCGGCGCCCGCGCGCTCGGCCTGTCGGCCGCGCTGCTCGACTACATCGGGGACGACTGGATCGGCGCGCAGGTACGCGAGCGGCTGGCCGAGGGGGACGTGGAGTTCGCGCCGCTGATCTCCCCCGCCGGCACCCGCCGCGCCGTGAACCTGGTGGACAGGTCCGGCCGCCGGATGTCCTTCTACGACGGCCGCGACCCGGCGGACCTGCGGATGCCCCGTGAGCACTACCTGCCCTGGGTGGGCCGGGCCCGGCACGTCCACCTGTCCATCATGAACTTCGCCCGCTTTCTCTACGACGATCTCGCCGAACTCGGCGTCCCGGTCTCCACGGACCTGCACGACTGGGACGGGCTGAACGACCACCAGCGGGAGTTCGCGCTACGCTCCGACCTGGTCTTCTTCAGCGCCGCGGGCACGGGCCAGGGCTTTCCCGGCGTGATGCGCGAGATCCTGCGCGAGGGCCGCGCGGAGATCGTGGTGGCCACGGCCGGCGCGGACGGCGCGTACCTCCTGACGCGGGACGGCGGCGACACCCCGCGGCACATTCCGGCGACCGTGCCGCCCGCGCCGGTCGTGGACTCCAACGGCGCGGGCGACGCGTTCGTCTGCGGCTTCCTGTACGGGCGGCTCGCCGGCCGGGACGTGGAGGAGTGCGCCCGCCTCGGCGCGGTCGCGGGCGCCTACGCCTGTACGGCCCCGGGCTCGACCGCTCTGATCTCCGCCGAGGCGCTCCAGAGGGCGTGACGGGCCTCCGATCCCCGCAGTAAGAGGCGTCGCACGAGTAACAGGACGGTAATTCCGTCGCAACCGACGGCGCGAAGATCGTTGCCACCCTTGCTCGTCGATGGGGCTTTTGCCCCGTCTCGTACGAGAAAGGGCCTTGATGAGACTTTCGGCGAGATCCTTCGCCTTGGGGGCGGCGTGCGCGCTCGGCGTCGCCCTCGCGCCCACCGCCGCGACCGCGGCGCCCGGCCCCTCCCCCGGCGGATCCTGGTCCGTCACCCCGGTGCACGGCGGCTACCGGGTCACCCTCCACCTGGACCGGCCGCTGGAGGCCAGGGACGCCTTCCCTGAGCTCGCGGTCAACGGCAGGTCGGTCGGGTACGCCCAGCAGTCTCCGGACGGCCGCACGCTGACCGTGACCACCACCGACCGTACGGCCGCCGGGGCGTCCTCGGTGCAGGTCGCCTGGAACGGCGCCGTGCCCGGCTCCACGACCGCCACGGCGTCCCCGACGGCGACGCCGAAGACCTACGCCTCTCGCACGGTGCCGTCGGCGGACCCGGCGTCAGCGGGCCCGTACGGGTTCGACCGCGCCGACTACGACTTCGGCGACACCGCGCTCACGCTGTCCGGCCTCGGTGGCCGCTCGGTCGAGGAGCGCGCCGCCGTCTGGGTGCCGAAGGACGCGCCCGGCCGGCGGCCGGTCGTGGTCTTCCTGCACGGGCGTCACTCCGCCTGTTACGACCCGGTGGCCAAGAAGACGGACAACACCCGCTGGCCGTGCCCAGACGGGTATCAGCCGATCCCGAGCTTCCACGGATATGACAAGTCCGCCGAGGTCCTGGCGAGCCACGGCTATGTCGTCGTCTCCATCAGCGCGAACGGCATCAACGCCCAGGACAACCCGTACAGCGACGACGCCGGCACGCTCGCCCGCGGTCAGCTGGTGCTGGACCACCTCGACCTCCTCGCGAGGGCGGACGACGGCAGGGCGCCGGGCATGAGCCCGCTGCTCAAGGGCCGGCTCGACCTGAAGGACGTCGGGCTCATGGGCCACTCGCGCGGCGGCGAGGGCGTCGTCAAGGCCGCGCTGCTCAACGCGGCGCTCCCGCACCCGTACGGCATCGACGCGGTGCTGCCGCTGGCGCCCATCGACTTCGGCCGCGAGACGCTGCCAGACGTTCCGATGGCGGTGATCCTGCCGTACTGCGACGGCGACGTGTCCAACCTCCAGGGACAGCACTTCTACGACGACACGCGGTACGCGAGCCCCTCGGACACGGTGCTGCGCTCCGCGCTGCTGGTGATGGGCGCCGACCACAACTTCTTCAACACCGAGTGGACGCCGGGCGTCGCCGCGGCCCCCGCCAGTGACGACTGGTCCAACCAGGGCGACGCCACCTGCGGGACGGGCTCACCGACCTCCATCCGCCTCACCGCGGCACAGCAGTACCAGGTGGGCGTCGACTACATCACGGGCTTCTTCCGCATGGTGATGGGCCGCGAGAAGGACCTGGCGCCGATGTTCGACGGCAGCGCGGGCACGCGGATGTCGGTCGGCGCGGCCACCGTTTACGAGGAGAGTCAGGCCCGGACCCGCGACCGGCTCGACCTCGCGCCGCTGGAGGGCCCGGCGCCGAACGTTCGGATCACCCCCGCCGAGTCCGGGCGGTTCTGCGCGAGCATGGGCGGCCGGTCGCCGCAGAGCGGGCTGCCGTCCTGCACGACGTCCACCCTGACGGGCCGGTTCCCGTCGTTCACCCCGGCGAACTACGGCGGCAACGTCACGGCGACGCCGCTGCTGCACCTGAGCTGGACCTCGCCCACGTCGATCAGTGCGGACCTGCCCGAGGGCGCTGACAACATCAAGCGGTACGACGCCCTCACCCTGCGGGCGGCGCTCGACGACGCGAACGCCGCCGCGGACCTGAGACTCACCGTCGTGGACGGCGGCGGCCGGACGCGGTCCACGACGGTGTCCGCCCTCGGCGACGCCCTCACCCCGTTCCCCGGCTCGGGCAGCCTGCTGCCCAAGACCTGGCTGCGCACGGTCCGGTGGCCGCTGGCGGAGATGACCGGCGTCGCGGTGAACGACATCCGGCGCGTGGAGATCTCCAGCGCCTCGGCCACGGGCGGCGTGTTCCTGTCCGACCTGGCGTTCCAGGACTCCGCGGTCGGCAAGGGCGGCCCGACCACGCTCCCGCAGGTCTCCATCGAGGGGACGACGGTGAACGAGGGCGACGGCCCCGGTACGGCGACGGTCACGCTGAAGCTGTCGGAGGCGAGCAGGGTCCCGGTGACCGCGAGCGTGCAGACGCTGGCCGGAACCGGCACCCAGATCGCCAACGCGGCCCGGCAGGTCGTCATCGAGCCGGGCCGTACCGAGGCCGCGGTGGGGGTCCCGGTTCAGGGCGACACCGTTTCCGAGGCGACGACCGACACGGTCTACAAGGTGTTCGTGGTCGCTCCCGTGAACGCGGTGGTCGGCCAGGATTTCGCGCACATCACCGTGCACGACGACGACCCGGCCTTCTGACCGTACGCTTCCCGTCTCCGGCCGCAGGCGCCGACCCACGCCGCGATCCCCGGCCGGGCGCCGGTCGGGCCCGCCGGCCGCACTCGGCCTGCGGGCCCGTCCGCGTACTGCTCCGGCGGGGGCTGCACGATGAGACCGGCCTGGACCTCTTCGGCCGGCTGCTCGACGATCAGTGGTCGAGTGCGTATCCCAACAGGCCCTCTTGAGCGACGTCCGCGTTCCCGGGCGCCTCACAGTCCGGCCGCTCGGAGACGAAGTGATCTCCGAGCCCGGCGATATGGCACCGGTAGAGAGGTACGGACGGACTGGCGGGACGCTTCGCGTAGATCCAGCCTTCGGTCTGGAGAATCGCATACTGCGAGCCACCGCAGTCGGCGCTCTTGTACAGGAACTGATCGTCTCGGCCGTTGCGGCAGCCGTACAGCGGAACGGTGCCTGGTTCCTGCGCAGAACGCAGGTACCAGCGTCCTTCCTCGTGGAAGCCGGCCGGGGCCGGTCCGGTCGTGACCTGATGCCGTGCCCCATTGCTGTAGCGGACCAGGGCGACGTCGGTCGCCTGCGTGCCCTGAGTGCACCGTACGGTGCGCCGCATCAGCCGGGCCGTCGACCAGTCCGGTTCGGCGCTCTGCCACTGGGTGTAGTAGACGAAGAAGGTCTTGCCGGGCGCGTTCGGTGTGCTGCCGCCCGCAACGATGGTCGGGTAGGCGTCGAAGAAGTCGGGGTCACGCCACAGCGGATGCCGCGTGGACCATCCGTTCACACCGTTCGCGGAGGTGGACAGGACCATGTCATGCGGCGACTCACCGGTCACCATGATCGTCCGCCCGGCGCCGCGGACCACATCCGGTGCCCAGGCCATCGGTCGGCCCGCATTGATGTCGGCAGACGCTCCGCCCAGCGCCGGCTGTGCCCACCGGCCGCCTTGATACTTACTCCACGCGCTCACCTTTCCTCGCTTCGCCGCGGCCAGTACGGCGGTGATCGGCGCGCGTGCGACCGAGAGTCCGGTGAAGGCGATGCGCCCTGCTCCGTCGGCCGTGGCATCCGAGAAATAGACGTACAGGTAGGAGATCTTGCCGACTCTCGTCACACTGAACGAGGGCGCACCCAGGTCGATCGTCGTCTGCGTCTTCTGCGCCGTGGTGAAATCGACGTGCGGGCGCACGATCTCGCCGAGCCGCACCACCTTTCCCGTCTTCGGATCGACACGTCCGAGGTGGAGTTCGGTGTAGAACTTCGACGCATCATTCCCGTACGGACGCTCGAGGTGCAGCATCTCCAGCACCTGTCCGCTTCGGGCATCGCGGAAGACCGGGCCACCGCCCGCGTAGTCATAGCCGCTGGGCACGTTGGCCACAGGCTGAGCGCTGCGGACGCCGTCGGCGACCGGGTCACTGAGCGTCCCACTGGTGACGGTGACCTTTTGCGGGGGCCGCAGGCCGGGTGTGCCGGTCGCGAAGAAGCGGTACTTGCCGCCTCCGTCGTTGACGACGCCCAGCGCCGTGTCGGGCCAGGCATCCAGTCCCAGCCGCCGACGGTCGGCGACCGACACGACCTCCTGCGCGGGACCGACGGCCACCCCGTCACACCCCGGTGCGGCGGCCGATCGGGCAGATGCGGCGGGCAGGTCCGCCGCCGTTCGCGTCGGCCGGTCGGACGCGCCGCAGGCCGACGCGCATATCAGGGCCGCCCCGGAGACTGCTACGGGTATCAATGCTCGCATCTACGATATCCATCATTTGTCGTCCACCGGCGATCGCGGTGGGGGTATGGACTTCACGCCGATCTGGGGACTACGCCGCCTGCACCATCACCACGGCCGGGATTCGTCCTTTTAGGCGAGTCGAATCGGCGGGTGCGCTTTCGTTGTCCATAGCGGCTGAGCCAGCGTAATGAGTGATCGTCGACCCGCGGCAGTACCTAAAGGTGGAAATTCGCTCGTCCCAGTCGGGCGACGTGGGTGGCCACGGCGATGCCCCAGACCGCGCCGCCGAGTGCGATCGCTCGCTGGGTCAGACCCTGATACGCGGCTGTGGATGGGGCCAGTATGACGATCAGGCCGGCGACGAAGACGACGCCCAGCAGGACGGTGGGCGCGGCGAAGCGGCGCCACTGTGGCAGACGCCTGAAGCGGCGGGCGAGCACGAACGGCGTGACGATCAGCAGGAGGACGCATGCGAACCCGATCGCGCTGTGCACCTGCGCATGCCAAGAAGTACTCGCCTGGGCCTGGCTGCAGCCGTCGGCGGCACGGCAGTCGAGCCGGAACACCGCGTCGGTCAGGTCCTGGATCCCGGAGAGTGCGGCCAGCCACGGGCCTGATCGGCCGGCTCGCCCGGCGTGGATCAGTGCGGGGCGCAACCCGAACAGTGCGAATGCGATGCTTCCGGCGCCGGCGAGCGCCTGCGGGATGAGGAAAGCCCAGACGTGCGGAGCCGTGAGGGCCCCCATGTCGCTGATGTCGTCGTGAACCGGGCTGTAGGCGGGCCCCTGCCACGCACCGGCCACCAGCCAGGTGCACACGGCGACGATCTCTGAGATCAGGCCGATCAGTCCCCATCGGGCGAGGGACCGGGAAGAGGGCCGTGCGGTCACGGCCCGGGCCGCAGATCGGATGCCGGTCATGTGCTTTCCCTTCACAGGCTGGGAGGGGCCGTCTCGGGCGAGGAGTCCGGGCCGGCGGCCTCTCGGCGAGCCCCCGATCGCCGGGCCGCCGGTGGGATGGAGGCGTAGCGGATGCGCCGGGCGTGGCGGGCTCGGCGCTCGGACCCGTCGGCGAAGAACCGGACCAGGGTCTCCAGCTCGGTTACGGAATAGCGGTCGAGATCGGCGGTGGCTTCGGCCGCGAACGGTTCGAAGATCTCGGCGATGCGGGCGAGAAAAGCGTCCGTGAGCTGCACCTGGATGCGGCGCCGATCGTTCGCATCACGGGCCCTGCAGGCGTATCCGGCAGTCTCCAGGCGGTCGAGTGCGGTCGTCATCGCCGACTGGCTGAGACCGGCGTGCTCGGCCAGCTCGGTCACGCTCATGGGCCGGTCAAGGAGCAGGTCGAGGCACCGCAGATCGGTTCGGTTGACGCCCAGCCGCTCCGCCACGGCCTGGTCAAGGGCGTCGATCTCGCTCTGGTAGCGCCGGATCGCGGCGGTCAACGTCGCGGCCACGATCTCTCGGTCTGACATAGGTCAGACTTTAGGATATTTCGAAAATCGAATCAATCCAATCCGCACAGGGCGATGCCGGGCCGGCATCGACCGGCCCGGCATCGGGAGGGTTCACGCTACGAGCGCAGGTCAGGCCACGGCGTGGATCCGGCCGGTGATGTCCGACGCCGCCACCGGGCGGCCGTTGTGCCGGACGATGACGAGGGCCTGCCCGCGCTCCCGCCGCACCTGCGTGGTCAGCCCGGACGTGCCGCCCAGGTGGAGGCAGAGCTGACGGCGACCGGGAAGCACGCCGTTCTGCGCGCAGCTCAACTTCAGGTGGTAGAGGCCCGGGCTCGGGTTGAAGGGGTTGTACAGCGGCGGGGACGACATCTCCCAGCCGCAGTAGCCGCCGCCGCGCAGGTCGACCACCTGGCCGTTCCCGCTCGGACTCGCCGACCCGGAGGCGTTGAACCCACCGGTGGCGAACGCGTTGTCGACCCGGAACGGCGTGTCCTGCAGGTCGATGTTCCCCGTTCCGTCCGCCTGCGAGGTACACGACATCGCGACCCCGTACGGCATGCTGGTCACGGCCGTCCCGCCGTGCCGCAGCGATCCGGTGGACGCCGCGAAGGTCAGGTCGCCGATGTCGACGGTCAGCGACTTCGGGTCGACGCGGACCCTGGTGAACGCCGTCCGGACGTTCGTACCCGGCGAGGCGCCGCCGGCGGTGTACTGCGAGAAGTTGACGCCCTGCCCGGTCCTGGCGAGGTCGATGTACTCGGTCGGCGTCGTGGACATGTGGTAGCAGTACGCGGTAAAGATGTTGCCGTTGTTGTACAGCAGGTAGGTTCCGTCCCGCGCGATCGGAATCGCCTGGTGAATGTCCTGGCAGCTGTTGAACAGCTGTACGGGAGCCGCGGCGGCGTGAGCCGGTGCCCCGCCCGTCGCCGGGAGAGCGGCGCACACCGCCGCCAGAAGAGTCGATATCCGAATTGACGATCCAGCCATTGAATGTCCCTTGTTCGCGAGCGAGTGGACGACTGCGATCAGGACGTTAACGTCCGCTTAAGAGCCGGCCGTTCAACGCGCGAAGTGTGCGGCTTTCGGAGTGTCGGGCGAGATGCGGGGTCACGTCAGGTTCCCGGCGACGACGAATTCGCGCCATTCCAGGGCGCTTTCGAGCAGCGGGGGACCTGTTCGAACCCCTGGTAGAATCGGCCCGTGGCGAGCTTAACGATCCCTGATCAGACGACCCCCTACGGCGAGCGCGTCCGCCGCAGGCTCACCCACGAGGCGATGATCTGGCTGACGACCGTCGGGCGTGACGGCGCGCCGCAGCCGAACCCGGTCGGGTTCCTCTGGGAGGGCGGCGACAGCTTGCTGATCTACAGCCAGAAGGACGCCAAGCGCCTGGCGAACATCCGGCGACAGCCGCTCGTCTCGCTCAATTTCGACGGCAACGGCGGCGAGGACATCGTCGTGCTCACCGGCACCGCCGAGATCCTGGACAACCACCCGGCGGTGCCTGACAACCCCGCGTGGCTGGAGAAGTACGGCGAGGCCATCGACGCGCGCTTCGGCGGCGCCGCGAAGTTCGCCGAAAGGTTCTCGGTCCCGGTCCGCATCCACCTCACCCGCGTCCGCGGCCTCTGACCCGACCCCGGCCGGCCCACCGCCTATGAGCCGGCCGAGGGGCCGAAGGCACTCGCCGAACTGGAAGCGCGCGCCACCATGGGCAGGCCGGCCCTACTGCCCTGAGACCGGCCGATCAGGAGGTCGCCGCCGGGGCGTAGGTCAGGTGCATGACGCCGTTCTCGAACCTCTCCTGGCCGGTGAGGGCCAATGAGGTGCGCCGGGTCCCGTCGGGGAAGAGCCTGGCCCCCGACCCGAGTACGACCGGGTAGACCAGCAGGTTCAGCTCGTCGACCAGGCCGTCGGCCAGCAGCGCGCGCACCAGGGTGCCGCTGCCGCTGATGTAGATGCCGTCCGCGACCTCCTCCTTCAGCTTGCGGATGGCCTGCGGGTCGTAGGCACCGAGCACGGTGGAGTTCTGCCACTCCTCGGCGGAGGTCAGGGTGGACGACACGACGTACTTGGGGGTGTCGTTGAAGAACGGCGCGCCCGGGTCCTCCGCGGCCGTACGGGTCGACCAGGCCGGGGCGAACATCTGGTAGGTGGTGCGGCCGAGCAAGATGGCGGAACTGGACTCGGTCATACGGGCGATCGCCCGCCCCATCCCCTCGGTGAAGCCGTAGTCCGCCGTCCAGCTCGGATTCTCGAACACGCCGTCGAGGCTGACGAACTCGTGAACGCTGATCGTGCCCATGGTGGTCCCCTCTCCCGATGATGACGCGCGACGTGAGCCGGAACGGAGCAGAGACCTCCCGCCGTCCCGGGAACAATGATCGGTCCCGGTGACCTGGCCCGACCGCGGTCGTCGACTGCACAGATGACACCACGGCCGTCCGACAATTTCGTGAGCCACGCTGTTCGGGGCCGGCCGGCCGTAGGCTCCCGACCATGCACGTCACCCTCACGGAGCACGCTCGCTGCCTGTACGGCGATGAGTACCGGCCCACACCCACGTGCGGCCTCGAGCACCACGAGCACTACTTCGTCGAGGAGCTGACGTTCGCCGACGCCGACGCGATACTGGCCATGCTCCGCGAACTGTCCCCGCATCTGGTCGACGGTCACCTTCCCGTGTGGATCCGCAACCTGGCCTACCGGCTCGTACTGCTGCAACGGCCCGACGAACCGGCCCTGATGCGCGAGGCGGCGGACAGCCTGTACCTGCACGGCCCCGACTGGGACCACATCGCCGCGGACCTCCGGCACCGAGCCGACGCCCTCGAAGCAGGGGCCTGAACCTCCGGACTTCCTGCTCGAATCGCTGACCTTTTGATCCCTCACCAGGCGACGATTCGCTCGTACGCCTCGTCGAAGGCGCCTTAGTAGGGGGCCAGGCACAATTCGATCCTCGGCAAGGCGGCGACCCCGTCGAGCATCATGCATCGCCCCTCCGGACACGGCGCCGGGCCGGGTCCGGTGCGCCGTGAAGGTAGGCGTGGAGCTCTTCGGCGGTCATCTCGTCGAACCGCGCCAGCGCCACCTCCAGGAAGCGGAGCTGGTCCGGGTCCGTGGTCGCGACACAGACCGGCCCGCCCGCCCACCTCCAGAGTGGGAGGCCGCCGGTGTCCGACACCGACGACCACCCCGGCGGCGCCGGCAGCTCGGGGTGCGTCCGCTGCCGACGCTGCAGGCTCATCCGGGCTGCGGCCGGATACTTCCGGACCAGGAAGTCGAGGTGCAGGAGCTCCCGCGCCTCCGACGGCGAACGCGTCGCCAATGAGTCGACGAGGGCGCGCAGCGCGGGAAGCGAGCGCATGAGCCGCTGTTCCGGGGTCATCGTCACATCCCGCTGCGGCGGAGCGGGACGCAGACGACCTTGCTGATCGACCGGACCAACTCCTGGACGTCGTCGACGTCAAGGAGCCGGTCCGAGTCGTCGATGCGGCCGATCGGCACGCCCCACGACCAGTGCCACCTGAGGTCGCCCTGCGTGTCCGGCCGGCAGGCGATCCGCTCGCTGAGGTGATTGCTTGCACCGTGGATGAGGATTTCTGCCCCGTATTGCTCGGCCCTCAACCCGGCCGCCTGGCATTCCTGGGTAAGCCACTTCGCATATGCGCGAATGTCCTCTGATGTGTACCGATTCATCCTTGGCTCTCCGTTGATTCGTCGCCCGGATTTTCGATGACCAGGCTCACACGGTGGGTTACGGTGAGCTACGAACCCTCATCCCCCCGTACGTCACCCGTGACAGGCGTCGCGAACAACGGGTGTCGAGATCAGGAGGCATTCGATGCCTGCTCAGCGCAGCCAAGATCCTCTAGTCGAGACGTTCGCCGACGAACTGCGGTTTCGGCGCGAAGAGCGTGGTCTCTCCCGCAACAAGCTCGCCGACGCGCTCGGCTGCACTCCCCAGTGGATCTACAAGGTCGAAACCTGCGAGAAGCCGCCTTCCGAAGCCTTCGCCCAGGATCTCGATACGTTCTTCAACACGATCGGCATGTTCCACCGCCAGTGGGAGAAGATCCGGAAGTACCGCCGTACTCGGGTCCTCCTACCAGGATTCCCCCAGTACGTAGAACTCGAAGCACAAGCCGCAATCATCCGAGCGTTCACCCCGCTAGTCGTATCCGGCCTGCTTCAGACTGAGGACTACATGCGAGCACTCATGGCCACGAGTCAGACCCCTCACACACTCGAGGAGAGGGTGGCCGGCCGTTTGGAACGGCAAGCCGCAGCGTTCGATCGACCGGACCCGGCAAAGGGGTGGTTCGTCCTTGATGAGTCGGCTTTACAGCGCGTCATCGGTGGACCCGACGTGATGCGAGCGCAGCTGATCAAACTATGTGAGCTCGCAGACTCACCGAACATTCACGTACGGATACTCCCGTTCGAATCTGTGACCTACGCCGGGCTCGATGGAATGTTCGTAACCCTGGCCCTTACTGACGGAACGGAGATCGCCTACCATGAGGGGCCGGGCATAAATCAGCTCACTCAAGAGCCCGCTGCAGTCAACGAGTATCGCGCCCGCTTCGATCTTGTCATGGGCGAGGCGTATCCTCGGAGCGATTCTTTGAAGATCATCACGAAGACACTGGAGAACCTGGGATGACGGTCCCCGATGCGCAGGCCAACGCCCAGTGGCGTAAAAGTACCTACACCGCACAGGGCGGCGCCGACTGCGTAGAGGTAGCCGCCCTGGCGAACGTGATCACCCAGTCGGACAACAGCCTGTCCGGTGTGGCATAGCTATCCACCTACACACCAGGAATGTGAACGTGCCACCAGCCTGGGCGCTTGCGGGGAGCATGCGCCTTAATGTTGACGGCTTCGGGGCTGCGTTCACGGACGCCTGGTCACGCATCGAGTCGCGGTTTCTGAAGCTCGAATGCTGGCAGGCCTACCGAGAACGGGAAGCGAGCGAGTCGCAAGCGGCGTACGAGCGGGGCGACCTCCAGACCGCCCGCGAACTGCTTCGCCGTGAAGCGCAGGCCGACCGCCCCTTGTACGAGGATGTCCAGAAGCGGGAGATCGAATACGCACGCATACGCCTCGTACAGGAACCGCTAACCGTCTACCTCGAGTATGAGCTGCTGAGCTACCGAATCCGCGCTGAGATGGGCGAGAACATCGAGATCGTCGTCTGTGCCCCCTCACTGCGCCTGCCGGATGAGCGGTATTTCGACTACCTACTCTTCGACCGGCACACCGCCCTCATTCACGACTACGGCTCTGGCGAGGCTGGCCTGCAGGTCGGCGGCTGGGTCACGCACGAGCCAGCAGTGATCGCCGCGCTAGAAGCTACTGTTGAAGCCCTCCACTGGAACGCCATCTCGCTCAGCGACTATCTGGGATAGGCGCCGCGCCGAGTCGCCCGCATCCCCCGCTACTGCCGTGACCATGAAGGTTCGCCGGGTTGGGTGACGCGCGCCGGGGTGGGTTCATTCTCGAGGTTGTCACCTGAGCAGGGATTTGTTCCTGCTCAGGTGACAGCCTCGGATCGCAAGGGGCAGGTCCGAAGGGGCAGGCCGACGTGTCACACCCGGCGAACGTATGTGGTCACCGCACTACCCGACTGTGTGGCTGACTACGTCGTGTGCGGCTCGAGCGGAAGTCTTGATCACGCCACACCAGTCGAATCAGCACACCCAAGCCCGTGACAACCAAGCCGACGGCCAAAGCTTTCCACCAGTGGCGCTCATCGTCACCGGATGGCACCCCAGGGTCAGGAGGCGGTATCGCCGGCGTGTCGCGCAGGCGTTGGTACTCCTCATCGATGATCTCATGGAAACGTCGGTGCAGCTTGCTCTCCGAAGTGTCCAGACGAGCGCGACGTGCCAGAGCCCAAAAGTCCCTTCCGATAGTCCCGGAAAGGAATTCCGCGGCGAGCAATCTGAGGTGGTCGTCCGTCAGCGTGCGCGTCGCGTAAGACATCTCCCACTGCGACAGGATCATATTCGCGTACATGTTCTGGCGTTGCAGGACGAAGGGGTCAGCGAGTCCAGACGGCCCCCAGACCTTGTTCAGCTCGGGGTCGTTCATCGCCATTTCGAGCAGGCGGGTATGTGATTCGCGGATGGCCTGCAGCCGGATGGCTCTGGACTCTCGCGCCTGCAGGACGAGCGTCACGGCGACACCGATGACCGCCAGCACTGACAGCACTGCGGACGCGGCGCCGTACGTCTGGCCGATCGAACTCAAACGGTCCCAGTGACTCGTAGAACCTCGGAAGGCATCGAGCGCCAGCGGCGAGACTCCGATAAGGCTGACGCTGAGCACCACAACGAGGATCAGCGTAACAATCAGCGAGATCCTGGTGGACCTCGGCGCGCCGCGCGGCATACCGACAGCTGTCCCTCGTCAGGGGGTCGGCGGAGGGAGCGTTGCGATCTCCCGTGCGAAGTAGTCGAGCAACGGTTCGGCAGCGGCGTACAGGTCGGCGACCTCGCGGGCGGACTCCGTGATCACGTCCGCGTCGTCTATACGGCGAGCCCCGTAAGCGGTCCCCTGAGAGTCGTACAGCACCTCGAATAGGACACGCTCTCCGAGGATGACGATCTCCGGCAACAGGTGATCGGCCTCCAGATGCCGCACCTTCTCAGCATCCAGAACGCGGATATCCTCCTCCGCCTCAGCAAGGAGCCGGAAGTACTGCATCTCCCACTGAAGGTAAGGCGTGACCGGGTGCTCCACCACTCGCAGCCGTCGAGATTCGACGCCGAGGCGGGCATCTTCCGCGACCTTCGCCCTCACCGCGTCGCGTTCCCGTTCGTTCAGCTCGAGCGCACGTTCCCAGTCCCCGGCCGCGAACGCCTCCCAGCTTGGAACCCCTGGCTCGCGGAACGTCTGCCGCCGCTCAAGCTTACGAAAGATGATCTGCTCGTACGCTTCGTCGTAGGCGTCTGAGTATGAAGCCAGGTCCAACTCGAGACCGGGCTGGTCGGCGATCCGATCAAGCATCAGGCAGTTCCGGTTTGGCCGCAACCGCCATATTGCGTGGGATTACGACGAGGCGTTCATGCATTCCGATGGAGACATCATCAGGCAGGCGACCAGCGAAGACCTCGGTCATATCCGTCCCGACGACAGCGATGTCGCCGTTACTCAGCTCCCAGATGTCCGGGCAGGTCTTACCCTGACTTGTGTTACCGAGCTCCGCCGCAGATCGCCCGATTCTGCGCGTGAACGTCGCGTTAGGATCTGCTATCCACCGTTTAGTCATCGCCGACCCCCTGGCCTCCGCTACCGGCAGCATGCCACTCGACGCTAGGGCCTGCAAGGCAAGCGTTGACCCTAAAACGTCATTACGTCAGGGTGTTTTCCGAGTGATTCTTTCTCGAATCTCAGCGGTTGGAGCAAGACAGTCAGCGAAGGCGGAGCCTGACAAGCATTCCGGCGACCCCCGACTGTCTTCGTGATCGGATCCGTAGAACAGGCCCAAGTCCTCGTTACGCGGGTCCCCACCTACGCCGGGATCCACGTCGGGTTACCGCAACGGCTGGTGAATCCTGCCGCGCGCCAACGGCGGACGCGACCTGGCTGACCTCCCGTGCCTCGGTCGGCGAACCGGAACCGGCCGCCTCGGCCCGCACGGTGGACAGTCGGCGGGGAGCCGCGCCGTAGACGACGCGCGAGGCCCCCACCACGCCCACGCGGACGTCCGCCTGGACAAGCCTCGAAAGTGTCGTTCGTGCCCGTTACGATCCCCTCATCCTGAACTCACACACGCCGACGAGCCCCTCCATGGCCGACTGGTGTTGATGGACGGAGAACATCATCGACGAGGTCGAGGGGCCGGCATCCCGCTGGGACGCCTATGCACAGACGGTCGTCCGGATTGATATCGATGGGACCGAGATGGAGATCTCGCCGGCCGCCTTGGGGCGATGCGTCGGGCGTTTCCCCGATGAGGATGGCCGCACCGTGCACATCATCACCGCAGTCGCCCCGGGGCGCGAAGCACGCCAGGCCGTCGAGAATGAGCATGCGCGACGAGCTCTCGAGTCGGAGCTACGCGCTTTGGACCTGCACTGCTGGCCTGCGATGACCGGGGATTCCGCCCGTACGCCGACGAAGCCGAGTGTCGCGGTCGTTGGGCTGGACGACGACACCGCACGCGAGATCGGCCGCCGTTTCGGGCAGGAGGCCGTCTTCGCGTGGTCACCGTCGTACTGGCGGATTCTCGCCTGCTCCGGAGCGCGAGAACGCGCGACCGGTTGGACCATCGCCGACCGGACCTCGGTCGCGGCATCGGTCCCCGAGGATTCGGACTCGGCTGCGACATCGACCTCCGTGGAACAGCGACCGCGGTGCACCGCGGAGGAGGCCAAGGCGAGCCTGGGCGGTGATCTGACGATCATCACCAGCGACATCACCGGACGGAACCTGACCGCGATCCCCCGGGCGTGGGCTCACGCCGGCGCGGCGGCACGCATCGCGTTGACCCGAGCCCGTACCTACGGCCAGGTCCGCGCGACCAGGTGGGCGGGTTGGATCGACGAGCCCAGCCATACGCTCTTCGACTACTACAGCAGCCTCTACTCCGCCCGTCATCCCGAGACGGACCTTGACGAATTCAGCGAAGAAGAGGCGTGGGGGCTGATCACACCGTCCGACGAAGAACCGTTCGACCTCGACCACCCGGCCTTCAACCCCGAGGTCGAGGGATTGAACACCTCTTGGGAGGCCAGACCCCACCTGGACACCGACGAATGGATGCCCGCGGAGATCGCCCAGAAGTACGGCATCCCCGACAGCCCCGGATGGTGCCTCAACGGTGAGTACGAACCCGCCAAGTATCTCTACCCCACCGCACGCCGCGACGAGATCGAACAAACGCTGCGTGACCTCGGCTTCACGGTTGTTCACGATGACGCATTGATCGATGCCTACTGGAACGGCACCGAATATCCCGACCCCGAGGTGATTCCCTCGATCGACCAGTCCGGTTGATCCAGCCGATCACGAGATGACCGTCGCGAGCAGGGAACAGTTAAAGATTCATCCGGGGGCATAGTTATGGGCATCGAATCATCCGACTGGCCGAGCGTCGACGTGGACGAGGCCAGGCGGTTGTTCACGCTGGCCGACTCTGACGAGACCTTCGAATCGTGGCTCGCCAGTCAAACAAAGATGGCTTTCTATCGGAGCCCGCAGGACGAACTTCTCGTCCGATCGTTCCAAGCTAGGAACCCCTGGTCCAAGCTCTTTTCGTCCACGGGACGACTAGTGGGCACACTGGTCGCGACCTATTGGGATGTGGACTGGTCGGAGGAACACCTCGGCCTCGTCGAAGACGAGGCCAACGACGAAGACGACCCTGAGTGGCGTCCCGCGAAGATAAAAATCTCCGGCATCGATGGTACGTTCGACGGCGAGATCGGCTTGGTCTACGACTTCGCAGGCCGAGGCACGTACGAAGCCGTACGCTTCACCACCGAAGTAGCGGAAGCGATCGCCTCCGCTTTCGAATCGCTGAGTGATACCCAGTTGAACAGCGTGGGCGAAGAAGACGTGATCTCGGACCGCTGGAACTCAGAGAAGTATGGCAACTTTATTCCTCGTGCGCATTTCTCGCCAGGGAGGTTCCACGTCGTCACGGGAGACGACGAGTGGGAAAGCATCACTCCAGACGAAGACGGGATGTACCGGCTGGACTTCGACGGCTTTTACTGGGGAGAGGTAGACCCGCCGAAGCCACGAGGCTGATGTCTGATCAGGATTGCCGATCTTCTGGCTGACCAACGGAAGGTATGACCATGCCCGAGATGACTGGATCGCCGCGCCGTACCGCAGCGGAAATCCTCACCCTCTGGCCATCTGCCACGATGATCACCGACACCAATGAAAACCCAGATCTCTACGTCGTACTCAAGGAGTGGCGCGACAGCTTGCCCGACCATATACCGTATCCGAGTGAGGACGACCTAGACGGTATCGATGTGGATAGCTGGTTCGAGTACCAGATGTGCGAACGCCGGATCCCGTTGTACCTGGCCACCGACGAGTGGATGCCCGTTGAAGTCGCCGAACGCTTCGGTATCCGCGATACGAATTGGGGGATCGACTACACCCCCGCAGAGTATTTGTATCCATCAGAGAAGCGGCAGGAGATCGAGCAGGCACTCTGTGACCTCGGTTTCGCTCTGATCCGAGAAAACCTCTGGGCCGATGGCCCTTCCCTCGGCAGATGGCGGCCCTGACTCGGCCTTGGCCGTCAACCGAGGTCGAGGCGGGCGAGCATTTCGCGGACCTCCTGGCTGTCTTCGTGCTCCGGGCCGTACAGCAGGCACAGGTCCTCGTACAGCGGCCGGAGGACCTCGGCGGCCGCGACGAGGTCCTCTTCGCCCAGCAGGAGCATGCCGATGTTGCGGCGGAGCTCAAGGGCCGTCTCTGAAGCGTCGCCGTCCCGCGCGCGTACCTGATCGAGCAGTACGCGGAACTGGCTGAGTGCCGCCGTCGTCTGGCCGAGTTCGGCACGGCAGTAGGCGGCCTGCCTGCGGCAGTTCAGCGCCTGCTCGCCGGCCGCTCCTTCGGTCCGCGCGTACGCCTTGGCCAGCGCGTCGAACTCGGGCAGGACCTCGCGGTAGGCGCCGCCGATGAACAGGATCGCGGCACGACGCAACCGCAGCATCAGCACGCGAGGGCTCTCCGCGCCGAGCGCGTCGGCGGCCGGGACAATCACCTCCTGGAGGACGTCGGCGGCCTGGGCGAAGCGCTCGCTGCCCAGGAGCGCGTCGCTCTCCTCGACCGCGGCCTTGATGGCGTCGCGCAGGCGCGTGTCGGCGGCGACGGGCGGAGGGGCGGCGGGTCCGCCGGCCGTCGGGGCCGGGACCGCCGGGGCGGCCTCGGGGCGAGAGCGCGGCGCGTTCGGGCGGCGGTACATCAGCGTGGGGTCGGGCAGGTCGACCGGGCTGTCGCCCGCCGCCGGAAGGGGTGAGCCCGAAACCGGCAGGAACGGCAGGAGCCGCTCGTACACCTCGTACGCGTCGGCCGGTCGCTGCTCGGGGTTCTTCCTCAGCAGGTCGAGGACCAGGTGTTCCAGTTCGGAGGGGACGTCGGCGCGCAGCTCGTGCAGCGGACGCGGCGGCGCGGACGTGTGCTGCTGCCACAGCTCGAAGTCGGTTCTCCCGGTGAACACCGGCCGCCCGGAGAGCAGCTCGTGGAGGATGCAGCCCAAGGCGTACAGGTCGCTGCGCGGGGTGATCTGCGCTCCCCTGATCTGCTCCGGCGCCATGTACTGGCTGGTGCCGATCGCCTGGCCGGTCGCCGTGAGCTTGGTGACGTCCCTCCGCAGGATGGCCGCGATCCCGAAGTCGAGCACCTTCACCGTGCCGTCCTCGGCGACGAGGACGTTGTCCGGCTTGAGATCCCGATGGACGACGGGCACGGCATGGGCGTGGGACAGGACCGTGCTGATCTGCGCGGCCATCGCTGCGGCCCACGCGGTGGGGAGCGGCTCGTCCGGGTCGACGAAGGCGCGCAGGGAGATGCCGTGCACCAGCTCCATCACCAGATACACCCGGTCGGACGACTGGTCGAGCACCGCGTCGTACACCTGCGGGACGCCGTGGTGCCGGATGCGGGCGGTGACCCGCGCCTCGCGGCGGAACCGCTTGGCGAACTCCTCCGCCTGCTCAGCGGAGGCCGCCGTGTCGTGCCGGATGAGCTTGACGGCCACCTCGCGGTCGAGCACGGCATCGTAGCCGTGCCAGACCGTCCCCATTCCGCCGGCGCTGATCTGCTCCGTCAGTTCGTAGCGTCCGGCGATCGGCTCCATTAACACTCTTTCCCCGTGTCCGTTCGTGTTCGCCATGTAATGGAGCAAGTGTCGCGATACAGAGATCATTCGTCCAGGGGGCCCATACGGCACCAGCCGTACGAACCCCCGGACGGATGGATCAGGCCACGTCGTCGATGACGCCTTCCTGCTGGCGGATCAGCCGCCACGCGGCGTTGCGGGCGCTCTTGTTGAGCGAGCTCTTGAAGCTCTTGTCCGGGCCGAAGTACTGACGGCCGAGGTCCGCGATGGTGTCGATGTGGTCCATCATCTTGTCCTCGAAGGCCTTGTCGAACACGAGGCCGAAGTTCTTCGGGTCGTTGTTCGCGACGGCGGCCTGCCGCACCTTCGGGTCCTTGACCGTCTCCTCGAACGGCTTCACGACGTCCTGCTCGGTGAACTCCGTGCCGAACTTCTCATTGAACCGCTCGATCAGCTCCGACAGCAGGGACTTCTCCTGCTCCTTGCCGCCGCCGGCGCCGTCGGAGAACCCGGGCAGCATCGTGGGCCCTTCCGGGACGAGGCCGACGTCGTGCTCGCCGGTCAGCTCCACTCGCATGTGGCTCAGGTCGATCTCGCCGATGTCGACGCCGCCGTCCGCGCGGCGGGGCAGCCGGTTCAGCAGGTGGCGGCCGTAAAGGTAGAGGCGTTCCAGCTCGGCGTCGCGGTACGGGACGATCTGCGCGAGGAAGCCGTACTTGCGGACGTAGTCGTTCAGGTCGGCCCGGAAGTTCTCCGCGACATCCTGGTCGTCCTCGTCCTCGCCGTTCGTCAGCTCGGTGAAGCGGTCGACGGCGGGGTTGAGATGACGGTACAGCTCGGCGTGCAGCTTCTCCCACTTCGCCGCCGAGCCGGCCGCCTTCTCCTCGGCCGCGAGGTACGCCTCGGCGAACGCCTGCATCTCCCGCTCGACGAGGATCGGCGGGGACATGACCCGGCTTTGCGCGGTGTAGAGCAGGTTCGGGTCCGAGGGCAGCGTCTCCGCCTCCTCGAAGTATGGGCGGAACGCCTCCTGGATGTCCTCGGCCTCGTTGACGAAGTCCAGGACGGCCAGGTCGCCTTGGGTCTTGCGCTCGGCGGTCCGGTTGAGCCGCGACAGGGTCTGCACGGCCGAGACGCCGGTCAGCTTCTTGTTGACGTACATCGTCGTCAGCGACGGCTGGTCGAACCCGGTCTGGTACTTCTCGGCGACGACCAGGATCCGGTACTCCGGCTTAACCCTGCCGCCGGAGCTGAGTGTCTTGTCGTCGGCCCGCGTGTACGCGAACTCCTTGGGAAGCTGGCTATCCGACAGGCCGCCGTTCTCCTTCGACTCGGTCGTCTCCTCGCCCTCGTACGTGAGCGAGCCGGAGAACGCGACGAGTACGCCGATGCCGTAGCCCATGTCGTCGATGTGCTGCTTGATGGCCCGCGACATCTGCACGGCGCTCAGCCGCGAGGCGGTCACCACCATGGCCTTGGCCCGACCGCCGAGCCGGCCGAGCGTATGCGCGCGGAAGTGCTCGACGATGACCTTGGCCTGCTGGGCGACGGTTGACTCGTGCGTCAGCGCGAAGCGGGCGAGCCACGGGTTCGCCTTGGACGGGTCGACCTCGCGCTCGTCCGGGTTCTCGTTGACGAGCTTCCAGTACGTCTTGTAGGTGACGTAGTTGCGCAGCGGGTCGAGGATGAAGCCCTCCTCGATCGCCTGCCGCATCGAGTACGTGTGGAACGGCACGTACGTCGGCTCCCCATCGACGGTCTCCAGGGTGCCGAAGAGCTCGAGGGTTCTGGCCTTGGGCGTGGCGGTGAACGCGAAGTACGACAGGTTCGTGGCCCGGCGGCGCTGCTCGGCCTTCTTCTCCAGCTTCGCCTCGACGGTCGTGGCGCCCGCGTCATCGGAGTCGGAGTCCAGGCCGAGGTCGCGCAACGCGGCCCGTACGGCGGTCGCAGCGTCACCGGACTGCGATGAGTGCGCCTCATCCACGATGATCGCGAACTTGCTGCCATGAATTTCCGTCGGGTTGCGCTTCAAGAACTCGATGAGCGCCGGGAACGTGTGCAGTGTGACCGTAACGATCTTCCCGGTCTCGCGGGACAGTGCCTGCGCGAGCTGCTCGGACTTCGCGCCGTGCTTCTCGTCGATCTTCACGACCAGGCCGGCGGTCTTCTCAAAGCTGCCGACCGTCTCCCGGAGCTGCGCGTCGAGGTTCCGGCGGTCGGTGATGATGATGACCTTGTCGAACACCGGCTCGGCGGGTTTGAGACCGCGCCGTACGGCCTCGGGATCCAGCTCGCCGACGTCGGCGGGGGTGTGCAGGTCGCTGAGCCGATGCGCGAGCCAGCCGATCGTGTTCGACTTGCCCGACCCCGCGGAGGCCATGACGAGGTAGTTGTGCCCGGCACCGTGACGAGCGGCGTGCGCGGTGAGCTTCTTGACGACGTCCCACTGGTGGTAGCGCGGGAAGATGACCGTTTTGGTGGCCTGCCCGCCGGGCGTCTTGGACCTCTGCAGGTGCACGAAGCGTTCGAGCAGATCGAGCCAGTTGTCCGGCTGCCAGATCTGCTCCCACAGGTACGAGGTGGCGTACGTGCCGAACGCGGTCGGAGCCGGGTTGCCCGCTCCCCCGGGCCGCCCGGGACCGTTGGAGCCGGTGTTGAACGGCAGGAACTGCGTCTTGGCCCCGCGCAGCTGTGTGGTGACGAACACCAGGTCCGGGTCGACCGCAAAGTGCACGATGGCGCGGTTCCGAAAGATCGGCTCCGCCGGGTCTCGGTCGGAGCGGTACTGCTCCTTGGCATGCTCGACGCTCTGGCCGGTGAGCGGATTCTTCAGTTCAGCCGTGGCGATCGGGATGCCGTTGAGGAACAGCACCATATCCAGCCGGTGTCCCGAGTCAGCCTGTTTGGTCGCATACTCAAGCTCACGGACGACGGTGAGGCGGTTCGCCCGATATCTCTCAAGTACGGAATCGGACTGGACAAGGTTCGGCTTGTAATAGGCTACCCGGATACGGACACCCCGGTCCTTAACTCCATTCCGGAGCACGTCAACCAGCCCATCGTTAGTGATAGCCTGGTCAAGCCGCTTTGCGAATCCAGTCTGTGCGACATCCGGGTCGTGGCCGTAAAGGGCGAGAAGTTCGTTCCATTCCTCAGGCTGTGTCGCACCGATGAACGTGTACAGCTCGTCGGTGTCCAGCCCTCGGTCAGCCCTATAGTCTTGCGGTCGCCCTTCCCGCCAGCCCCGCTCCACCATCGCGGCGATGATTGCTTCCCCGAATTCGGACTCGTGATGGATAGGACTCATGATAGGGATCCTTCGGTGACCGCCCCGATGGCAGTAGTTACGTCGAGTTGCCCAGTCACCGCGGCATGTATGAGCGCTTGACGACGTTCAGCAGCAGCGCTCTCGAAGCGTTCGACCTTCTGAGCGAGAGGCCGCAGACGGGAAATTGAGTTACCAATTTCCCGCTGCTCATCGTTAGATACCACCGGTATCGGTATCCTTCCAAACAAATCCCAATTCCGGAAATCAACGGCGCGCTCGCGCGTACTGGTAGCGAAATTCCCCAAATAGCCTTGGAGTGCGAGCAATCGCAGCATCCTCCCCAGGAATCGAGAGTCGCCGGCACCTACTGGAGTGCATACATGATAAACAGGAGTGCAATTTCCGCTCGCCTCAGCAGTTCCGATAGATCCAGCGAAGCCGTCGAGTCCATGAATGACTACATCGCCTACCTTGACATACTGACCTTGCGGCTCAGCGGAGGCCGAAAGCGTGTAGCCCTCTGCGCGCCGCAGGCTACGCTCCGTCACTTGACCATCCCGATAAGCGGTAATGATGCCCGCATTCGGGAGAGGGGCCCGATAGGCCTTTCTCAAGAGCCGACGAATCGGTAGTACAGGTGTACCGGTTCTCGACTTCACGATTTTACTCGCACCGACATATTGTAGTATCTGACTATCGATACGCTCATTCATGAGAGCGACCAAGCGTCGCTTCCTGGCTATCAACTTAGAGATTTTGCCAGCTTGCATGTTGACGAAGGCGGCGATACGCCGTTGCTCCTCTAGAGGAGGAAGCGGAATCCTTATCGATTCGAGATCGGGCATATAGATTGTCAAATGAGTTGACCCGTACGCAAGCTTTTCCCACTCTTGCTTCATGGCATGGAGCACTAGCAATAGATAGCCCGAGTCGAGCCTCGCTCCTGGGCTCCAAGTGACGAAAGCCTGCGTCGTCGCCATAGGGCGGCCAATACGTACGCTGTGGCCTATGCTAGCCGTCCGCGAGAGCATTACGGTGTCTCTTGGGTGAAGAACAGCCGCACTATTGGCCATCCCCAATTCGCTGATTCGCTGCTCGGTATCCATAAGAGGAGACAGGGAGTCGAATCGACTAGTCAAATCAGGGATTGTAACCCAGGGAATGGTGCAATGCTCCCAGTATTCCTCTTTATTGCGATCCGGCGTATGCCCAGTCCCCATTTTTGCTACGAATTTGAGAGGGACGACATCCCAGTGCGCCGGTATCTCCGAAGTCCACCCAAGAGAAACAGGTTTCATTCTGATCACTCCGCCACCTCCCCGAGCAGTTCGTGAATCTCCGCCTCGAGAGCCTTAAGTTCCGCGTCGATCTCCACCAAGGGGCGCGGAGGTTTGTAGATATAGAAGTAGCGGGTTATCGGAATCTCGTAGCCGATCTTTGTCTTGCCATGATCGAGCCATGCGTCAGGTGCATATGAGAGAACCTCGCGTTTGATGTAATCATCGACGTTCTCGCCCAGCGGAACGTTTTCGTAGTCGCGTAGTTCCGTGTCCGGTTCTGGCGTACCTTTCATCAGCTGCACTTCGCCTTTGGCGTCCCGCACACCGATGGCATCCCTCAAGGCCTTGACGAAGGGGATGCCACCGGGCCACAGAAGGCCGGCTTCGACGACGGCTGCACGCAGGGCGTCGATCGCCTCTGCCTTGGTTGGCCAAGTGGAGCCGAGGAGAGGGCGGAGGGCGGCGATGAACTCGTCGGCGTCCGGCAGCTTCTGGACCGGCTTAGACTCGGCCAAGGCGGCGAGGGTTTCCTCGCTCAGTTCGAAGCGGAGCTTCAGGGGACGCTCGACCGTGATGCGGCGGTAGCCGAAGTCCTCGTTGCGGAAGACCTTGACCTTGCCGTGCAGCGGATGGTCGGGGTCGGCGGCGACCTGGAGCGCCTCGCCGTACAGGCGGGTGATCTCGGCGATCTGGTCCTTCGTGAGGTACTTGCGCTTGTCCCCCAGGGACTTGCGCATCTTCTGCCAGTAGTCCCGCGCGTCGAGCAGGACGACCTTGCCCTTGTGATCGGGGCCCTTGCGGTTGGTGAGGATCCAGAAGTACGTCGAGATGCCGGTGTTGTAGAAGAGCTGGTCCGGCAGGGCGACGATGGCCTCCAGCCAGTCGTTCTCCAGGATCCACTGGCGGATCTTCGACTCGCCCGACTCGGCCGCGCCGGTGAACAGCGGTGAGCCGTTGAAGACGATGGCGACGCGGCTGCCGCCTCCGCCGTTGCCGTCGACCGGCTTCATCTTCGACAGCATGTGCTGGAGGAAGAGGAACGACCCGTCGTTGATGCGCGGCAGGCCGGCGCCGAAGCGGCCGGACTCGCCGAGGGTCTTGTACTCGTACTCGACGGCGTCCTTGACCTTCTTCCATTCCACGCCGAACGGCGGGTTGGCCAGCAGGTAGTCGAACGTCGCGCGCTGGTGGCCGTCGTCGGAGAAGGAGTTGCCGAAGGCGATGTTGTCCGGGTTCTGGCCCTTGATCATGAGGTCGGAGCGGCAGATGGCCCAGGACTCGGGATTCAGCTCCTGCCCGTACACCTCGACCGTGGCGTCCGGGTTGAGGGCGGTGATGTGCTCGGCGGCCGCGCTCAGCATGCCGCCCGTGCCGCACGCCGGGTCAAGGACCGTACGGACGACGCCGGGGACGCTGAGGACGTCCGCGTCGGGGGCCACGAGCAGGTTGACCATCAGCTCGATGACCTCGCGCGGGGTGAAGTGCTCACCGGCCGTCTCGTTCGACTGCTCCGCGAAGCGGCGGATGAGCTCCTCGAAGATGTAGCCCATGTTGTGGTTCGAGACGACCTCGGGCCGCAGGTCCAGGTCCGCGAACCGGCCGACGACCAGGTACAGCAGGTTCGCGCTGTCGAGCCGCCGGATCTGCTGGGCGAACTCGTACTTCTCCAGCACCTCGCGGGCGTTGTCGGAGAACGCGGCGACGTACTGGTCCAGGTAGGTGGCCGCGTGCGTCGGGTCGTTCGCGATCTTCTTGAGCGTGTAGCCGCTCGTGTTGTAGAAGGACTGCTTCGACGCCCGGCGCAGGAAGCGGTCCAGGTCGTACCCCTGGTCCTTGAGCTGGTCAAACGTCTCCAGGACGGCGTCCCGCGTCGGCTCCAGGACGCATTCGAGACGCCGCAGCACCGTGAACGGGAGGATCACCTTGCCGTAGTCGGACTGCTTGTAGTCGCCGCGCAGCAGGTCGGCGACGGACCAGGCGTGGTTCGCCAACTCCGTGTGCTTGTTGCTGTCCAAAGGGGTCCTTTCACTCTCCCGGCGGGTCAGGCCAGGCGGGGCTAATCAGTGTGGTCGGTCGGCGCGATGCTGTCAGGGATCAGGGTGATTCGTGACCAGGTGGCAACAGTGCGCCACCCGTGAGTCCCGCGCCGAGAACGCGGGCGGTCTCCTCCGCCGCCTCGGCGGCGCGCCGCGCCGTCGTGCGCATCACGTGCAGGTGGCGGAACGCGTCGCCGTAGCGGCGCTGTTCGACGAGCGGGAGCAGCGGCACGCGCAGGCGCCGGGGATGGATCCGTACGAGGGACGACCCGGTGGTGGCGGCGCTGACGTTCTCCTCCGCCGAGAGGAACCCGGCCAGGAACCACGGGTCGAGCCGCTGCGGGTCGGGGCGGAACAACCACAGATGCGGTCCGAGGACGCAGCCGGCGTCGTCGTCCTCCGCGACGCGGGTCACGCTCGGATGCTCGCCGCGGAATATCTCCGGAAGCAGCACGTCGCCCGGTCGTACCAGGTGGACGTCGCCGTCGGCCGTGCGGTCCGCGGACGTCCCGGAGGCCGGCCGGCCGGTGACGACGTCCTTCGCGGTGAGCACGGGCCGCGCGTCGTCACCGGGGGCGAGAGGCTCCGGCTCGGCGCGGCGGGAACCGCGCGGGGTCGCGTGCAGCAGGTCGAGCGCGCCGCCGCGCAGCAGGTCGGCGACGGTCGCCGTACGCCATTCGCGGGGCCGGTCACCGGTCGGCGGCCAGTCGCCGGTCCGGCTCAGGTCGCTCACCTGCGTCGCCGCCTGGTGCAGCCGGTCGCGCAGGTCCGTGCCCTGCCGGGCCAGCCGGCCGGGATGCTGGACCGTACGGCCGCCGCGTACGTGGCGTACGGGGGTCAGGTCCGCGGCCTCATCGAGTAGATCGATCAGCGGTACGGCGCGGGCCGCCGGAACGGCCGTGATGTCCGCACCGACGCGGTACGCCCGCCAAGCCGCCAGCACGGTCTCGCGGAGCTCCGCCCAGTCGTGGTCCTGCTTCTTCGTGCTGGTCGCGTCGAGGAACAGAACGGCGGGCGGGACGTCGGCGTCCGGGCCGGGCCGACGCAGCACCCACAGGTGCAGGCCGATGTGCAGGGGCATGGCGATGCCCTGCGGGAGCGCGATGACGGCGCGGAGGACGCCGCCGCGTACGAGCTCGGACCGGATGCGGCGGCCGGACGCCCGCTCGGCGACGGCCGGCGGCATCAAGAGCACGGCGTGGGCACCGGGCGCCAGGTGCGCCAGGCAGTGCTGAATCCAGGCCAGCTCGGACTCGCCCCGAGGCGGCACGCCGTACGCCCAGCGCTCGTCGTAGGCCAGCTCGTCGTGCCCCCACGCGCGGTCCCCGTACGGCGGGTTGCACAGCACGGCGTCGACGGCCAGATCGGGGAAGGCGTCGGAGCGCAGGCTGTCGCCTGCCCGTACGGTGACGGCGGCGGCAGGCGCGCCGAGGCGGAGGCGTACGGCGGCCCGGGCGGCGTGCCCGGTAAGGACGTCCTGGCCGTACACCTCGGTCGCGCCGGTACGGGCGGCGGCGGCCAGCAGCGACCCGCTGCCGCAGGCCGGATCCAGGACGCGCTTCGGGAACGCGCCGGAATCCTCCGCCAGCAGGGCGGTCATCAGCTCGGCCAGCGGGCCGGGCGTCAGGTACGTGCCGGTCACGCTGCTGTCCTCGAGCAGCCGTTCGAAGAGGATGCCGGCGGTCGCCTCCGCGCCCTCGGCGATCACCGCCCGTACGAGGGCTCTCAGCAGTGACGCGTCGACGCCGCCGGAAGCCGCCTCGGCCACGCCGGGGATCTCGTCGGCCAGCGCATTCACCGCGGAACGTGTCCAGGACGCCAGCTCGTCGTCCGACCGCTCGGGCAGGGACACGAGGTCGGCGCGGCTGAGCCCTGCGGCGGCGAGCACCACGGGGAACAAGCGGGCGACGGCCCGGCCGGTCTCCGGCTGCGCCCGCAGCAGGAGGCGCAGCTCATCGGCGGGTGAGTTCTCCGGCAGTTGGCCGCGGGCGGACAGCCACGCGCGCACGGCGGCGAGGTCGTAGGCGGGACTGGTGTCCGTGCCTCCCACCGGGGCGGGGAAGTCGGCGTGCCGGCGCCGCCAGTTGCTCACCGTGGCGCGGGTGACACCGGCCAGGCGGGAGATGTCCGCCGCGGTCACGAGGGCGGTCGCGTACTCGCTCATCGGCTCCCTGCCAGACGTGTCGGAACTACCGGACAGCGCTCACCTTACACCGTCGTCGATCTACTGAAAACTGTTTGACAGTGCTTTCGCCGTCATGTCTACTGGGTCTCGCTTTCAGCTGCTCGTCCACGGGGCGGCCGTGCGTCGCGGCGTACGGCCCGTCCTGTTTTCACCCCGTCCCCTGAGCACAGCTCCGATCCGGCCGGCCTGCACCGACGTGGAAATCTCACGCAAGGAAGTGACATGCAGAACGACGAGTTCTCCCGCGCCCTTCGTTTGCTCTCCCCGGACCTGCACGCACGGGCACGCAGGATTCGCTCCCGCGTGCTCAAGGCTGGGAGCTGCCCGTACTGCCGGATCGCCGCGCGATCACTGGAGCTCGCCCTGCACGCCGCGACCTTCGACGAGCACCACTGGGCAGGCGTGCTCGTGGCCGAAGCCGAGTACTACATCGGCGTCGGACATCACCCGCAGGGCTGCCCTGGTGGCGGCAGAGCACCGTCGGACAGCCGATGGCCCGGCGTCCACGGCGACATCAGGCGATGGGCCGGGACCGATCCGGTCATCGCGGCCACCGACGCGAGCTGGAAGAAGGGCCACGGCGGGCTCGGTTACGTGACGAGCACCGGCCGGTGGGGCTTCCGGAGCCGGCCCGAGGACCGAACCGATCCCACCGGCCGGTCGAAGGTCCTGGTCAATGAGCTGCGGGCGGTCGAACTCCTGCTCTCGGTGCTGGGAGAGGACGCCTCCGACCTCGTGCTCCTCGTGGACAGCCTCTCGGCCCTGACCTACCTGCGGTCCTGGCAGAACGGCCGGACCGAGTTGATGCCGGACGGGTACGACCTGCGGCCGCGCAGGAGGGGCGCTCCGACCCTCGTCCGGCTGGCCGAACGCGTGGCCGTGCTCCCCGGGCTGTGCCTGGAGCACGTCAAGGCCCACTCGGGCCACCCGCTCAACGAGGCCGCCGACTCCATGGCCTCGATCGCGCGACGCAGCCTGAGCGAGTCCTTCGACGCCGCCGCGCGGGCCGAAGACCTCGCGAAGTCGTTCCTGCTCACCTGGCACCAGACCGCTCTCGCGGCCTGACACCTCATCGCGAGCAGGCCTCACCCGCCCTCGATCTCCGTCCCTGCCGCGCGGACGTACGCGTGGCAGGCGCCTTCCGACCTCCCCCGCCTCCAGGAGATGCACCATGTCCATGCCTTCCCACCCCACGCCGCAGCCGCCGTACGGAGGCCCGGGGTTCGTGCCTCCTCCGCCGCAGAAGAAGCCGAACCCGGTCCTCATCGGCTGCCTCGGCTGCGGCGGCCTGCTGGTCGTCCTGATCGTGCTCGGCGCCATCGTGTCCGCGGTCTCCGGCGACAAGGGCCAGACGACGGCGACACCGCCGGTCGCCGCGCCGCGCGGTCCGGCGAATGGCTCCGCCGGCCCGGCGAAGAAGACCTCACCTCAGTCCTCCGCGCCGTCCAAGCCCTCTTCGCCGCCCAAGCCGCACACAGTGCTCACCGAGAGCGGGAACGGCATGAAGACGACCAGGACGTTCCATGTCCACGGCGACTGGGACCTGCACTACTCCTTCAACTGCGCGAACTTCGGCGGCCAGGGCAACTTCGCGGTCAGCGACGACAACACCGGCCAGGTCTTCGTCAACTCGCTCGCCGCCACCGGCAAGGACGTGACCCACCAACACGACGGCGGCTCAATCGCGCTCAGCGTCTTGAGCGAATGCAACTGGCGCATCAAGGTCGTCCAGCTCCCGTAGCCGACGGCTCCTCAAGCACCTGGCAGGATCCGAAGGGCTTTTGTCCGCAGGCGCCCCCAGGGATGTCCTGCCTCAAAGCGCCCCGACCACGACAGAATTCGCTCTATTCACGACAGAGTCCTAGGGCGTAACATGTCCACCTCATGGTTCGACTTCATCGGAAACGCCTAGTGCACGCTCAAAGCAGACGTTATTAGCGACAGGACGACTGCGGCGCACTCGAGGGCGTACCGGTCCGGCGATCCCGGCGGCAGATCTGATACATGAGTGGCGCACCCACCCCCTCTGTCGAGATCAAGCCAGGTGCCATCACCCAAGAACCGGTCAATGGCTTACGCCGCAGCATGTCACCGCTCAGATGCCCGCGATGGCGTCTGATTCATACTCCGGCGCGCCCCCTCCGATGCTGATAGATAGGCATTCAGGATGCATGACACTCGAAAGGTCCAGACCGCAGTCTACGGCGGACCGAATTCTCTCGACCCCATTTTCATGCCATTTGATCGAGCTGACGCAAAACTCCTTCGAGAAGGATATGACCCGGATAGCTTTTACTGCGGGCAATGGATCGGCGGTTGCGGACGCCGTCTCTATACCCGCATCGGATCCATTCGCGTTCCGCACTTCGCCCATACTCCCGACAATGATGACACTATCGTTCGCTGCCGGCGGACAAATACAGACGAGGCGAGCGCCGATCATCTCTACATTCGCCGCGAAATAACGCAATGGATCGAACGCCAGGGGCGCTTCGTCAAGGACGTATCGATCAATGGGAAGCTCCCAGGTGAGGGCGGTGTATGCACTGGCCTCACCTTCTCCGTCGATAAGGAGTTCGCATTCGAAGTATCTCTTCGCGACGACTTTTCGCGTCAATCCATGAGCGAGTGGAAGACCCGCAACAGAGCACTGCAAAAAGTGGCCGATAAGGTGAACTGGGTCTTCGCCGACAAGCTTCCCGTCGATCACGTATTCAAAGAACAGGGTTTCGTCCTCCGAGTGCGCTGCGATTCAGTTGGCACGGAACGCTCTGTCAGAGTCGGCGTCCAGCGCCGCGGTCATGTCGTTCACTGGTCAGACCTTTCCGAGTGCACGCTTACAGAGCACGGAATATGGACGCCCTACATCGACGATGCACGCCGATACGGCCAGAGTCGACTCAATAAAGCCACTCAGCCCGCCCCCAAGCAGATCAAGCCAGATAAGTCGAAACAGGAAGAACCGGCCGCGGAACCTAAGGATTACCCCGGATTCCCAATCGCTGTAGACAATCTCATCATCGCACCACTCGCGCAGAGCACGATCCCTACGCGGATCACGCACCAGAAACGGCAACTGCATTCCGTGATGGCGACCGTAAAGGGCGGCATCAGCGGCTACCGCGAGCTAAGCATCCAGGTGTTCCTTCCGCGCCAGGTGAGCGACCTCCGTGCCGGCCACCGCTACCGCTTGACCTCACCGAGCACGGTCGACGCGCTCGTTGGCAGTAAGGGAAAAATCGCATGGAAGTTTTACACGCAAGCACTCGAGCCAATTGATGAGGCTCCCGAACAATCCGCCGTTAAACCTCCGTTGGGCGTAGCAATCAAGAGTCCATCGGAAGCCCTAGTAGATCATCCAGCGCATGCCGACATCACTCCGGACACTCCTTCATCGCCGACTACGGTAGAGCCGAGAAGCGTTACTCACTCGGAAGAACGCGAGCAGGTGACTCCCGAGCGTGAGGACGTAGATCTCGAGGAGGCGCGGGAGGCTCCCGCGCTCAGCGATGAGGAGATGATTGAAGAGATCGAAGAGTGGATCAACCTGGCGATAGCCGCCTCGATGGAAGATAACCCTAAGGACGCACATCAGTTCCACGCAGCAGCGCTTGAGCTGTTCCCAAAGGTCCCCATCACACAAGTTGACGCTATCAAACGACAGATCGATCACTCTCGGAATCTGATCTCTCTAGCCGAGGTCCGGACTAAGAGAAGCAGCAACCCTGTTGAAATCATCAATCATCTTCGTCGGGCAATGAAACTCGAAGATGAAGAGTCAGTGTCCGCACTACGAGTTGACCTCATCGCAGCCTTGGACAAGCGCCCGGGCAAGCCTCGCGTTTGGGCTTATGACAAGTGGGTTTGGAGGGCCGATCGATGGCTTGCGGTCCGAAGGTTGAGAAATCGGCGGGTGATCAAGAAAAGTTCCCCGAAGGAGGCGGAAGAATCCGCGAAGACCAAGGCCGCACCTCCCGAGGTATCGAATCCCGCACCCGAAGCGCAGGAGACACCGAGCAAAGAAGAACGACAGCCGGGAGAAGATGAACTTGCAGCACGTATACGCGAAGCACTTGAGACTACTGCAAGGAATCAATCAACAACCACCTGGCGACAACTGACGAAAGCCATCAAGCACGAACTACCGACCGACTCACAAGGCCGTATTGAACTCTTGGCGAAGGTCGAGGAGCAAACGAACCCTGGCGACCCACTACTCTCTGCCCTCATAATTGCCGGCGATCGATACATGCACCGTCTCTACCCAGAGCTTTGCGTCGCCCTATCGCGTCCCTTCCCGGAAGCGAAAGACGAGCGTGACGCTCAATGGGCGCTGGAGGTACTGCACGTGCATCAGAGATGGCGACACCTCTGACGCCTAGCCTCAGATCCCGGACGTGCTCTCCGATTCGAGCCGCTTGGGGGCTGACGCGGAGGCGAGTGGTGGTGCGAAGTGTCCGCGGGACGTTGGTACCACCACCGCTACTTGCAGGATCGCTACGCTGCTTCTCTCCGTCGAGGTCTTGACTCTACGTCGCTCGGCGCGGCCGGTTCCGGTCTCAGAGGCGTACGCGCATTGCCCCCCGCCGCATCCGGCACGCATACTCCTTACCGTCCGAAGCTACGCATAAGCGAAGCGTAGAGACGCGATTGAGGGGGCCATGGTGAGGATCGCCCGAGGAACCGCCGCAGCGACCGCGGCATGTCTGGCCGTCGTGGCACCCGTGTTAGTGGGAGCCGCTCCGGCCGCGCACGCGATCGGGCTGGACCAGGTCTGCGCGCTCAGCGAGGTCGTCACCTACAGCCCGCCGCTGACCACCACTCCGCAGACGGTGACGTTCACCGTGAGCGGGCAGCTCTTCGACTGCACCAGCAGCTCGGCTCCCACCGGCTACTACGCCGAGTCCGGCACCGCGCCGAACGCCACGTGCACGAGCGTCCTGTCTGCGGGGAGCGGCACCCGCGTGTTCCACTGGAACAACAGTGCCATTGCGCCCAGCACGTTCTCCTACAACCGGGTCGTCAGCCGGGTCAACGGCAACATCGTCGTCGTGGCTTTGGGCGCGATCACGTCGGGGACGTTCACGTCTGACCCTGCGAAGTCGACGGGCACCGGGCTGGAACCGGACCTGACCGCCTGTGGCAGCACCGGCGTCTCCCAGCTCACGGACGTCGGGACCGTGACCATCGGCATCTGACACCCTCCCGGCCGAGGGTGCGGGCGAGCCTGGAAGATCACTGGCGGTTGCTGCGGCCTAAGAACAGCAACCGCCAGTGGATCTCAACGGCGGCGCCCTTGGTGCTTCCCGAAAGGTGATCCGAGTGCTCTCCGACGAGACCGCCCGCCTCTTCTCGAAGGAGAGGCGGGCGGTCTGGTGTCGGGTCAGCCTTGGGCGGTGAAGGTGTGGGGGCCGGAGCCGGTCTTGTAGACCGTGCGGCCGTTCTGCCGGCCGACGTAGTCGGCCTCGCCCTTGACCTTGACGGTGCCGGTGGTGGGCAGGTCGATCTCGGCCGTGACGTTGACCGGGACGTCGACGTACACGGTGATCTTGTCACCCGAGCGGTGCCAGGACACGTGGACGTCGCCGCGCTGGGTCGGGACGGTGCCGGAGGCCGAGGTCAGGCCGGACGCCGGCGGGCGTACGCGGATCGCCGCCGCGCCGGGCGCGGTGACCGCGACGCCGAGCAGGTCCTGCTGGACGTCGATCACCGGGGACGCGCCCCAGCCGTGCGACAGGCTGTCGCCGGTCTGCGGGGCCTCCCACGACTCCCACGTGAACGTGCCGCCGGACGCCAGGATCCTGCCGTAGCCGATGCCGTTCGGGTCGGTGAGGCGGGTGACGAAGTCCTCCGGGCGGTCGGCCAGGGCGGCCATCAGCCAGTGGACGGTCATCGGGCTCATCTGCAGGCCGAGGCTCGCGACGTAGTCGGTCACCTTCGCGTTGGAGGTGAGGCCGAACGCGACCGCGTAGGCGTTGGCGATCTGGGAGGCGTGCGTGCTCTGCGAGCCGTCCGACTCCAGGCCGTCGATGTAGACGCCGTCCGCGCGGCGCAGCTTGCCGTTGATCGCGGTGGTCAGCGTCGCGGCGTCGCGCTCGTACGACGACGAGTCCTTGCCGAGGGCCTTGGCCGCGCGGGCGGTGGCGTTGAGCACGTCGACGGCGAGTTCGTTCACGGTCGTGCGGGCCACCGCGTCGGTGTCGTAGCCGTACCGGTTCGGCCAGTCGATGATGCCGTTCAGGTACGCGCCGGAGCCGCCGGCCAGCTTCGTGACCAGGCCCGTCGACGGGTCGATGTAACGGCGGACGTAGTCGGCCACCGCCGCCATCACCGGGTACGCCTGGCTCAGGGTGCCCGCGTCGCCGGACTGCAGGTAGTACTCCCACACCCAGCCGGGGAACATCTCGGTGTAGTCCGGGATGTCGCGCTTGCCGTCGCCGTTCGGGTAGACGGCGTTCAGCCGGCCGTCCGGCCAGTAGCGGGTCTGCGACGCGATGAACTCGCGGATCGCCTTGCGGGTGAGGCGGCGTTCGCCCCAGCCGGACATGGTGGCGAGGGAGACGTCGACCGAGTCGCCGAGGAACTGCCCCTTCTCCCGGGTCGGCGTGTCGAGGAACTGCTCCTGCGAGTCGTACAGCGCCGACCGCTGCATCAGGTCGTACGCCGCGTCCACGCCGCTGTTCGAGGTCTTCAGCCGGGTCCGGGACGGCACGTCGGTGTGCTGGACGATGGCGCTGATGTCGTCGGCCGGCACGTCGGCGTCGATCTGCAGGTAGCGGAAGCCCTCGTAGGTGTAGTAGCGGACCGTCTGGTCGCCGTCCCGCTCGGTGTAGCCGTACGTCAGGTCGGTGGACTGGTTGTCGTGCTTGGAGTTGGAGACCGTGCCGTCGCCGGCCAGGAGGTAGCCGGCGGTCATCGTCACCGCCGTGCCCTTCACGCCGTTCTCGAAGCGGACGACGGGCACCGCCGGGATGATCTTGCCGAAGTCGGCGACGACCGCGCCGGAGGCCAGCCTGGTCACCGTCACCGGGTGGACCGTCTCGTACGCGAGCGCGGACTCCTGGCCCTGCAGGTGGGTGAAGACGCCCGCCGGGTGGGCGCCGACGACCTGCGGCGCCGTCCAGGAGGAGTCGTCGAAGCCGGCCTTGTCCCAGCCGAGCGGCTCGGTGGTGCCGTCGATGTCCTCGATGTAGTCGCGGCCGTCGCCGTTGCGGTACTTCGTGGTCTTCCAGTTGGCGCGGGCGACCTTCCAGGAGCCGTCGGTGACGACGACCTCGCGCGAGCCGTCGGCGTGGTCGACGACGACGCGCATCAGCAGGCCGGGCTCGCCGGACGGGCGGCCCTGGCCGGGGCCGTACCAGTGGTAGAGCGCGCCGACGGCGGCCGTCTTGCCCGGCTTGAGCAGCCGGGTGATGTCGACGGCCTTGTAGTAGCCCTCGCCGGGGTAGGAGAACGCCGCGCCGCGGTCGACCAGCCTGCCGTTGACGTGCAGGTCGTACTGCTGGCTCGCGGCGACGTACGCGCGGGCGCGGACGATCGGGCTCGCGCCGACCGCGAACTCCTTGCGGGCGTAGGTGTAGTCGTCCTTCTCCCCCGTCGTGCGGCGGATCCAGCTCGCCTGCCAGTCGGCGTCGGCGATCCCGGTGTCGAACTCGGCGGGCTTCGCCCAGGGCGACGCCTCGCCGCCGCGGTCCCAGGTGCGGACGGTCCAGGTGAAGCCGCTCCCGTGCGGCAGGTCGCCCGGCCCGGGGACGTACGACTCCTGGGACGAGGCGACCTTGCCGCTGTCCCACACCGTCCTGTCCCCGGCGGAGATCTTGATCTCGTACGCGCTCTGGACCTCGCCGGGGTCGACGTCGCGGGGCAGCCAGCCGAACTCGGGGCTGCCCTCGACGTCGAGCGGCCGGGTCTGGTCGCCCACGGTCAGGCCGGTCGGGGCCTGGGGCGCGTGGTTCTCCCCGGCCCAGGCCGGTGCGGGCAGCAGCGCGGCCACCGCGGTGGTCGCGGCTCCGGCGGCCGTCAGGGCCGCGAGGAAACGCCTTCTCAACGTGACATCCTCCCTTGCGAACACGCGGCCCGGTCGGCCGCGGTCATGTCGGTGATGTGCCGCTCCCCGCACGGACGCGGGCGGGGAGCGGCGCAGGGGTCACTTGGAGTGGAAGACCCAGACGCCGGAACCGACCTGCCGGACCTCGCCGGAGCCGGGGACGTGCACCTCGGCGGAGCTGCCCGGCGGGACGGTGACCTTCAGCCGGATGCCGCCGTCGTCCGTCTTCGTCCACTCCGACCGGGCCTCGCCGAACGGGGTCCGGTAGCGGCCCTCGGCGTGGGTCAGGTCGCCGACGGCGGACGGGGCGATGAGCAGCCTGCGGAAGCCGGTCGAGCCGGGCGCCTGCCGGATGCCGGCGAGGTCGCTCGTGAACCACGCGTCGATCGAGCCGAGCATGAAGTGGTCCTGCGACTGGCCGCTGCCGCCGTCCCAGCTCTCGCCGAGCGTGGTGTTGCCGTGCACGACCTGGTAGCCGAGGCTCGGGCTGGTCGTCTGCGTCGCGATCTTGTAGATCACGTCGTCGGGCAGCACGCGGAACACGCTGGGCAGCGAGATCTCGCCGAGCAGCAGGTGGTACCCGGCCGCCTGGATGCCGGCGACCAGGTGGTCGAGCAGCCGCTGCCGCTGGTCCGACGGGACGGCGCCCATGTCGAGGGCGAGCGCCTCGGCGCCCTGGCCGCCGCCGGCGAACGTGCCGGTGTCCGGGTCGTAGTACTTGTCGGCGAGGGCCTTGGCGCCGGCGTCCGCCTTGGCCCGGTAGGCCGCCGCGTCATCGGTCTTGCCGAGCGCGCCGGCGATCTTGGACATGGTGTCCAGGACCCGCCAGTAGCCGTACGTCCCGGACACGTACTTCGGGAAGGTCCGGTCCGGGGTGTACCAGTCGCCGAGGCTGTAGTCGGTCAGCCCGTTCACCGCGCGGGCCTCCAGGTAGGAGGCGTACTTCTGCATCGCCGAGTAGTACGTGGCCATCGTGTCGGCGTCGCCGTAGGTCTGGTACAGGTTCCACGGCCCGACGACGAACGCGCCGCCCCAGTTCGGGTCGTCGCGGTACGCGCCGGCGAGCACCGTGTAGTCCGGCACCGTGGACGGGATCAGGCCGGTGTCGGTCTGGGCCTCGGCCATGTCCCGTACGACCTTGCGGAGCTGGGCCGCCAGGTCGTAGTTGTCGACGAGGGAGCCGTAGACGAGCTGGTCCTGCTCCAGCCAGCCGAGCTTCTCCCGGCTCGGACAGTCGGTGAGGATGCTCTGCATGTTGTTCTCGATCGCCCGCCGGATCAGCGTGTGGATCCCGTTGATCACGTCGTTGGACGAGGAGAACGACCCGGCCGAGGCGTTGTCGGCGTGCAGCGCCAGACCCCGGACGGAGACGGTCGCGCCGTCGGGCACGCCGCGCAGCTCGACGTAGCGGAGCGCGTGGTAGGAGAAGTGCGGGTGCCAGGTCTCCGTGCCGTCGCTCCTGGTCGTGTACTCGTCCCAGATCGGGGCGCCGACGTTGCTGGTCGACTGGTTGGCGCGGCCGTTGGTGAGGCTCTCGGACGGGTACATCCGCACGGTCGTCCCGGCCGGTGCCTGGATGGTCAGCTCCGGCCAGCCGGCGATGTTCCGGCCGAGGTCGAAGACCTGGTAGCCATTGCCGGACCCGACCTTGGCGCCCTGGAGGGTCTCCTGGACGCGCACCGGCTCCTGGAGGCGGCCCGTGAGGAGGGGGTGGGCCCCCGTAGGGGGGTCGGAGTCAGCACGCGCCCCGCCCGGACCCGGCACCGCGATGGCCTGGCCCCAGCCGTCGCGCTTGGCGCCGGGGCGCTCCCAGCCGGTCGGCTCGCGGCGGGCGTCGAAGTCCTCGCCGCCGTACCAGTTGGAGAAGGTCGTGCCGCCGAGCGTGGTCTGCCAGTCGGTGCCGCTGACGATGCGGCGCACGCTGCCGTCGGCCAGGGTGACCTCGAGCTGGGCGATCAGCTCGGGGTCGCTCTGGGTGAGGGCGAACTTGCGGTACCGGTCGACGGTGGAGATGACGTTGGCGGTGCCGTTGCCGAGCTTCATGCTGATGGCGTTGTCGCCCTCGCGCAGCAGCTTCGTGACGTCGTACGTCGCGTACGGCACCTGGTCGGTGACGTCGGTGTTGCCCGGTTCGAGGACGGCGTCGCCGACCTGGCGGCCGTTCAGCGCGGCCTCGTAGACGCCCTCACCGGCGACGTACAGGCGGGCCGAGCGGATGCCGGACGGCAGCGAGAAGTCCTTGGCGAAGATCGGCATCGCCTCGGGGACCGGCGACCGCGGCGGCTCCTGGCCGGTCACCGTCTTCTGGGTCGTGAACGTCCCGCCCACGTCGTCGGCGGTCGAGACCGAGTAGTCGACGGGCGCGAACGGGACCTTGTCCCCGGCCGCCGGGACGTCGGTGCGCGGGAACAGCAGCACCTGGTCGAACGTCTTGACCGACTTCAGGTCGACGGTCAGCGTGATCGGCTTGGCGGAGACGTCGGCGGAGGTGTACGCCGAGCTGGACCAGCCCGCGAGCTCCTGGTCGGTCGTCTCGGTGCCGTCGGTCAGGTATTTCGGCAGGTACTTGTGGTTGACCTGGTTGCCGGTGTCGCTGCTCGTGACCGTCGTACCGGCGGCCAGGTTGGTGCCGGAGGAGTCGCGGACCTCCAGCTCGGCGAGCTGCAGCCGGTAGGTCTTGTCCGGCAGGTTCTCCACCAGCGGCAGGCCCAGCCTGGTCACGTTCAGCCGGACGTAGCGCGCGGTCGTCTCGGGCAGCTTCACCACGATCGGGTCGGGCCGCTTCTCCTTGAACCGCCAGTCCGGGTGCGTGATCCACTGGCCCGACCAGTCCTTGGCCGAGGTCAGGCCGGTCTCGAACCACACCGGCTCGCTCCAGTCCGACACGCCGCCGCGCGTGGTCCACACACGGACCCGCCAGTACACGCGGGTGCGGCTGCCGAGCGCCTTGCCCGCGTAGTCGACGCGCTGGTCGGCGGAGGCGACCCGGCCGGTGTCCCACAGGTCGGGGTCGTCGAAGCCGTCCGCGCTGGTCGCGGCCTGGATCTGGTAGGCGTCCTGGGTGATGTCCGTGCCGGAGTTCGTCAGCTGCCAGGTCAGCGGCGGGGTGGTGTCCTCGATGCCGAGCCGGTCGGACAGGTCACCGGCCCGCAGCCCGGTGACGGCGGGGCTGGCGGCCGCGAGGGCGGGCACGGCCGTGGCCGTGCCGCACGCGGCCACGATCGCGGCGACCGCGGAGATCCGCCGCAGAGGGGTGGTGCTCACGAGTTCCTTCCCTGGGCGTGCAGCGCAGCGACGTCGGCGGCGCTCAGCGCGTGGTTGTAGACGCGGAAGTCGTCCACCTGGCCGTGCAGGTACGGGTGGCTCTTGTTCTGCGAACGGCCGAGGTAGTTCAGCTGGGTCGCGCCGAGCAGCAGCGGGCTCATCACGAGAGCGTCGTTGCGGCCGGTCTCCGCGCCGTCGAAGTACAGGACCGCGCTGCCGTCGGCGATGGTGACGGCGACGTGGGTCCAGGCGCCGGCCGGGATGGGGCCGGCGGCGTCGACGTAGTCCTCGGCGGACATCCCGGCGATCTTCATGGCGAAGCGGGCCCTGCCCAGGCCGGTGCGCACGGTGAGGAACAGGTAGGTGTCCTTGTGGTAGCCCAGGTCGAAGACGCGGGCCGAGTTGGCGAGCTCCGCCGGGTTCACCCAGGCGGTGATGGTCAGGGCCGCCATGCCGCTGATCAGGCCGGGCGGCAGGAGGACGTGCCCGTCCTTGCCGTCCAGGGCGACCGCGCCGTCGCCCGACCAGGTCGCGCCGCCGACGAGGGTGGCGTCCGGCCAGGTCTCGGTCGCGTCCTTGGACGTCGTGCCGCTCCCCTCGTCGAAGGGGTACCGCGCGGTCAGGCGCGGCTTGGCCGGACCGGGCGGCACCGCCCAGTACACGGTGTAGCGCTGGTGCTGGATCTCGGAGAACGGGATGAGGGTCACGTCGGAGCCGCCCGCCTTCGCGGTGAACGTCAGGTCGTCGCCGCCGGGCCGTACGGACTCCGGGTCGATCGCCGGGATCGTCGTGAGCCGCGTGCCGCCGTACCCGCCCGCGAGGACGACGGGGCCGTAGCTGAGCGCCTGGACCTGCGGGTTGTCCGGGGCCTTGCGCCAGTCCAGGCCCATCGGCAGCGTGACCTCGACGGTGTCGCCGTCGCGCCAGCGCCGCTCGATCCTGAGGTACTTCCCGGAGGGGGCCGCGCCGGCGTTCTGGCCGTTGATCCGGACCCGGGCGTGGCGCGCCCAGCCCGGGATGCGGATCTTCATCCTGAATCTGCCCTCCCCGCTGACGGTGAGCCGGGTGGTCTCCTCGTCCGGGAAGCGGGTCTCCTGGCGGATGCGCACGCCGCGCTCGGCCCACTCCAGCTCGGACGGGATGAACAGGTTGACGAACAGCGTGTGGCCGGTCCGGAAGTAGATGGAGTCGGCGAACTTCGTGTGCGTCTCCATGCCGGTGCCGTGGTCGCAGGAGAAGTTCGTGTAGTCGCTGCTGTAGCTGCCGGGGTCGGCGCCGAGCCCGCCCTTCACCTGCCGCTGCGTGCCGGGCCACAGGCCGGTGTAGTAGGTGCAGAACCCGTGCGCGGACTCGGGGTCCTGCTCGCCGAGCATCTGGTTGTACAGGGTCCACTCGTAGTAGTCCATGTACTCCGGGCGCTGGTCGTGGAAGAACAGCAGCCGCGTCAGCTTCAGCATGTTGTAGCTGTTGCAGTTCTCGCAGGTGTTCTCGCCGAGCTGGGAGACGATCTGGTCCGGCGGGCAGAACATCTCCGCGTTGGCGTTGCCGCCGATGGCGTAGCTGTGGTGCTCGGCGACCGTCTTCCAGAAGAACCGCGCGATGTCGAGGTAGCGGGTGTCGCCCGTGGCCTCGTACTCGCGGACCGCACCGATGATCTTGGGGATCTGGGTGTTGGCGTGCAGCCCGGCCAGCCGGTCCTCCTGCGCGGCGAGCGGGCCGAAGACCGCGTCGTGGTCGAACCGCTGCGCGGTGCTCAGGTGCGCCGGGTCGCGGGTCAGCAGGTAGAGGTTGGCCAGGACCTCGTTCATGCCGCCGAACTCCACGCGCAGCACGCTCTGCATCTGGTCGTGGGTCAGCGTGGACGTGCGGGCGTCGGCCCAGGCGGCCATGCCCTTCAGCACGTCGAGGGCCTGCCTGTTGCCGCTGAGCTGGTACTGGTCGAGCAGTCCCGCCATGATCTTGTGCAGGGTGTAGTACGGCGCCCAGGGGCTCCCGCCCGCCTCGAGCTGGTCGAAAACCTTTTCCTCGAAGGCGGACAGATACCCGGTGGTGTAGCCCGCGGCCGGCGCCGCCGCCTGGCACTTCGCCAGCTCGCCGACGATGTAGCGGGCCTTGGCGGCGTACGCGTCGTCGCCGGTGTTCGCGTGCGCCTGCGCGAGCGCGGACAGCAGGTGCCCGGTCGAGTGGCCGCGCAGCTGGACGTTCGGCGCCTCCCAGCCGCCGCACGGCTGCGCCGTGGACGGCAGGCCGACGTTGACCCGGAACATGTGCAGCAGCCGGTCGGCGTCGACGAACTTCAGGTACGCGCAGGTCCGGGTCATGTTGTCGGAGAACCGGCTCGGCAGCAGCGCGACCCCGCTCAGCGGGAACGGCGCGGCGGACGGGGCCGCCGACGCCACGGCGGCGCTCCCGTCCGCGGCCGGCGCCGTACGGGCCGGTGAGGCCAGCCCGACGGCCGCGACCGCGCCGCCCGCCACGCCGAGGAACCCGCGCCGCGAGAACGGCGTGCTCATCCCCTTCCGCGTGGTCACTTGCCCCCCAGCGCCGTGGTCTTGATCGTGTAGTGACCGGCGGTCAGGCCCTCGAGGTAGACGTACTCGCCGTCGGTGTGCGCGCCGTAGGCCGTGGCCTTGGTGCCGTTCCAGGCGAGGTGCCCGTTGACGAAGACCTGGATCCTCGTGCCGAGCGTCGGTACGCCGGCCCGGCCGGTCGTGCCCTTCGGCGCGGCGAGGTGCGCGCTGAACTCGCCCTTGTGGATCCGCCAGGAGGCGTCCACGGGGCCGTGCTCGGTGGTCACCCGGCCCTGGGCGAACGTCAGGTCGGCCACGTGCGGGATGAAGTGGAACGTGGTCCCGCCGGGCGTGTCGGGGGCGACGCCGAGGACGTAGGAGCTGAGCGCCGGCGTCGGGCCGGTCGCCCAGCCGTGCGCGAGGCTGACGTAGTTGCTGCAGAACAGGCAGGTGTCGCCCGCCCGGTAGGACTCCCAGAAGGTGCTCTGGGTGCCCTCCGGGTTGTTCAGCATGTAGCCCCACTCGCGGCGGATCAGGTCCACGCCGGCCTGGTCGGCGGCCTGGCCGCCCGCCGCGAAGTGCGCGTTGACCTCGAGCGAGCCGGAGAAGACGCCGGGGTTGCCCTTGTTCTCCGGGGCGGTGGAGCCGACGTCGTTCCAGTTCGTGGCGAGCTGCGCGCTGATCCGCCGGGCCTGGTCCGCGTCGGCGAGGCCGTACCAGACCGCGATGGAGTTGCCGTCCTGCGGATGGATCGTCTGGGTCGGGTAGTACTTGAACGCCCCGGCGGCGTCGTCCCAGAAGTACTTGTTGATCGCGGTCTTCAGCGCCGCCGCCTTGCTCGCGTACGACGCGGCGAGCGCCGCGTCGCCGCGCGCGGCGGCCAGTTCCGACCCGGTGTTCAGCACCCGCCACAGCAGGGCGTTGGCGGTGAAGTTCTCGCCCTTGGTGAGGATGCGGACCGAGTCGCCGGTGCCGGTGATGGACAGCAGGCCGTTCGCGTCGACCTTGGCGAGGCTGTAGTCGACGCCGAGCTTGTAGGCGTCCCAGACGCTCGTCAGCCACGCCGAGTCGCCGGTGTAGCGGTAGTAGTCGTAGCTCGCCGACAGCGTCCACAGGTGGTAGGTGTCGGAGCCGTACTTGTTCATCATCGGCCCGGAGTACGGCAGCTCACCGGTGCTCTTCTGGTGCTGGAAGATCGTGGTGAGCGCGTTGCGCGCCGAGACGGTGTCGTTGAAGGCGGCGTACGCCGTCGGGATCTCGATGCCGAGGTCGCCCGGCCAGACGGTGCGGTCGCGCTTGGCCCCGTCGACGAGGATGGTGTCGCCCACGCCGACGTCGCCGGTGTTGTCCCACAGCGCGGCCGGCGGCTCCCAGGTGCGGCCGGTCTTCGGGTCGATCGTGTTGAGCTGGACGGTGTAGGCGCCCGCGTACCAGATGCGGTTCAGCAGCGGGTCGCTGGAGTAGAAGTAGTTCGCGTACTGCGCCGGGTGCTTCATCGCCGGCGCCGCGGTGAAGTGCACGGACACGCCGTCCAGGTCGACGGCACCGTCGGACGCGACGAACAGCGTCAGGTAGCGGAAGCCGCCGCGCTGGTACTGGGCGGGCGTGGTGTAGGTGGTCGGGCCGTTCACGTCGGCGTAGAGGTTGCCGTCGGTCTTGCGCGGCCCGCCGGTGGAGGCGTCGGTGTCGGTGCCAGCGTAGTCGGAGGACTCGCTGAACGCCAGGCCGACCCGCTGCGCGCCGTCGGAGCCGGCGAAGTGCAGCGTGACCAGGCCGCCGACGTCCTTGCCGAAGTCGAGGGTGATGTACGAGCCGTTGCCGCTGATCCGGGTCGTCTCACCGCTCAGGACGGCGGACGGGTCGGTCACGGTCCCGTTGGTCTTGTAGATCGCCGTGGGCCGTACGGTCCGGGTCTTCGGCGAGAGGTTGTAGGCGTCCCACGGGTGGGCCCCGACCGCCTTCGCGGCGGCGGTCCCGGCGAGGGCCGGCGGGACGGTCAGGGCCGGCGCGGCCAGGGCGGCCAGTCCGGCGACGGTGAGGACGAGACGGTGACGTCGCTTCCAGGGGCTCACTGCGACCTCGGATTTCTGGTGGTGCGGAAGGGTGAATCTGAGCGGGGATGGCCGGGCCGGGCGCGGGGAGACGGAGGATCCCCGCGACCGGCCCGGGGTCGGGAACCGGCTAGGCGATCACGGCCTGCGCGTACGGGACCAGGCTGACCGGGCCGATGAGCCCGTACGCCTGGCGCGCCGCCACGCCGTAGACCGTCGGGTCGGAGACCCGCAGCCGGTTGTTCAGGGTCGTCGCGACCTCCACCGTGATGGTGTTGGTCCCGGCCCGCAGGTACGGGCCGACGTCGACGACCGGGTTGATCTGGTCGACGGGCGGCAACCGCCTGCCGTTGACCGTGACCCGGCAGGTGTCGAAGACCTGGCCGAGCTGGAGGTACGCGCCGTACGCGCTGGTCCAGGGCCGGGGCAGCTCGACGGTCGTGGTGTAGCGGCCGATGCCCGAGACGTCCGCCAGTTCGGGGATGATCGGCCACGGCTGCAGCGAGTCCAGGGTCAGCCGGTGCATGACCGTCTTGGTCTCGGTCGCGGACGCGCCGGGCTGCAGGTCCTCGACCTCCAGCTGCCAGCTCGCGGGCGTGATCGGCGCGGGGACGTCCGGGATCTCCGTCCGTACCGTCGTGCCGGTGGACAGGGTGGTGGCGTAGGTGCCGCCCTTCGTCGCGCGGGCCATGAGCCTGCCGTCGGCGAGCACGACCTCGGCGGCCTCGGTGGCGGTGGCGTGCGTCCGTCCGGGCGCGTCGCCGAGGCTTCCGGGGCTCGCCAGCGCGACGATCATGACCTCGCCGGGCTGGAGGGCGACCCGCAGCGTGACCTTGTCGCCGTCCTCGGTGTAGAGGGCGACCCGCCGTACCTCTCCGGTCCAGGGGTCGAGGAGGTAGGGCACCGCGTTCTTGTGATTGCGGGTGAAGGACACCTGGTGGTCGATCGGCGCGACCGCCGGCTTGACGGTCTCGGCGTGCTTGCCGTTGCACAGGTAGTAGTAGTCGACGTTGTCGTCATCGTCGTACCGGTGGAAGTTCAGCAGCGTCGAGCTCTGCGCGTAGGACACGTCCGGCGTGACGCCGAGGGCGGCGAGCGCGGCCGGGACGTCGGTGAGGGTGGCGACGACCTTGACCTTCGGCTGCTTGAGCAGGTCCGCCACGACCGACCGCAGCGTGGCGTTCTCGGCGTCGGACCCCACGCCCGGCACGACCGGCGCGGACCAGTCGCCGAGCAGCAGGATCGGCAGGCCCGCCTTGGTGAACTTCAGCAGCTTCCGGGCCACGCCGAGCTGCAGCGTGGAGTCCATGGTGTAGAAGTGGTCGCCCTCGATGAACACGACCTTGTACTGCGGGCCGTCGGGGGCGAGCCGGCCGCTGTGGACGTCGGCGTTCGGCAGGTCCAGCAGCGGCGCGCTGATGAACTGGTGGTTCCAGCCCAGCGTGATGCCGGTCGCGGTGAACCAGGACACGCCGATGCCGGTCTTGGAGTACCCGGTCTGCCGGAAGACCGCCACGTCGACGCGCGGAGTGCCGGTCTGCAGCACCTGGTGGACACGGCGCAGGTAACCGGAGATGTCCTTGATGTGCCGCCAGGTGGGCTGGCGCGGCCCCCACGACTCGGCGTACCCGATCGCCCCGCTGTACGGGGTGAAGGCGGCGTAGCCGGGCCACTTCACGTTCGGCGCGGTGGCGTAGGAGAAGCCGTGGATGACGCTGCGGTTCAGCCCGGCCGCGTACGCGCCGCCGACGGTGAGCAGGAACTTCTTCCACGTCGTGTTGTACGCGCCGCCGGTGTAGGCGCCCATCTCGCCGGACAGGACCTTCCGGCCCGCCATGTCGCGGCCGCCCGCCAGGCTCCGCCAGTCGTCGAGGTTGTGGAACCCGATCGACTCGCCCTCGGGCACGTCGAGGATCCCGGCCGAGGCGATCGCGTCGGTGTTCAGCCCGTACGGCTGGCAGCGGAACCGCAGGCCGACCGAGTGCGCCCAGTCCTGCAGCGCCGTGATGTGGTTCTCGTTGAACAGCTGGGAGATGACGTCCCAGTAGTCGTAGCGGGCGCGCCGGGTCAGCGCGGCCTCGTACGCGTAGAGCTGGTTGCCGTTGTCCTGCGTGATCGCGGGCAGGTACGGCAGCACCGAGTAGCCCTTGCGCTCGGCGAACTCCGCGGGCAGGTCCGGCGTCCACATCAGCGCCTTGGTCTCGATCTCGATCGAGTCCTCGAACAGCGTGGCGCCCGCCCGCTTGATCAGGTCGCGCACCGACGGGGTGAGGATGTGGCTCTCCCAGAAGTCGGTCACGGCCTTGGTGCCGGCGGCGCTGAAGTGGTCGACGGCGTAGGCCGCCGGAACGGTGTGCGGCCCGGACTCCGGCGTCTGCGCCGAGCCCCGCTCCCAGTGGCTGATGATCACCCAGGAGCCGTCGGACGGCGCGGTCCAGGACAGCCGCCCGTCCACGACCTGTCCGGTCAGGTCCTGCACGGAGGCCAGGTCCAGGCCGGTCTCCTTGCGCGTGGAGTTGGCCGTGTTCACCCGCGCGGCCTGCACGAGGACGAGCCTGCTCACCTTCGCCGCGGAGGAGGGCGCCCGGCTCGGCGCCGGGACCGGGCCGTTGTAGGTCGCGCCGGCCGCGACGTTGACCGCGCCGTACGCCAGTTCCTTGACCGCCGCGGTGTCGTCCGGGGTGATCGTGGGCACGGCGGCGGGCCAGGACGGGCCGATCGTGAGGTCGATCGTCACGCCGCGCCGCTGCGCCTGGTCCAGGGCCGCCTCGACGGCGTCGACCCACGCCGGAGTGCCCCAGCCGTGCCCGGCCGGGTCCAGCACCGACTTGTCGGAGATGCTGTGGTGGACGGCGGCGATCTCCGCGCCGGCGAAGCCGGCGTCGGCGATCTGGTCGACCTCGCGGCGGATCTCGTCGAGGTCGACGTTGCCGTCCGGCCACCACCAGCGGAACTTCGGCCCCACGGCCACGTCCGGCTTCGCGAACCGGCCGGCCGTGCCGGTGCCCGCGGCGCGGGCCACCGCCTCACCGAGCGGCGAGCCCCAGGCCAGGGCCGCGCCGGCGGTGACGGTGCCGGCCGTCAGGAGGAAGCCGCGGCGGCTGAACCCGCGGGCCGGCGTGTCTTTCTTCATGGGTGATTCCTTTGGTGCTGCAGGGGTTGTGCTGAGATGCCGGTCACGAGGCGTAGCCCTCGAGTTCGATCACCCGGCTGTACTTGTGGTCGTTGGAGTCGTGGACGACGACGCGCAGCGCCGACGCCTGAACGGGGTCGAAGGTCCGCTCGACGGTGCCCGCGGTGTTGCCGCTGACCGTCGCGACCGTGCGCCAGGTGTCTCCCGTGCGCACCTCGAGATCGAAGTCCCGGATGCCGGACTTGGCCGCCGAGGATTTGGCGCTGTCCAGGGTGAGGACGCGCACCCGGCCGAGGGTGACCGGTGCGTTCCACGTCGCCGTCAGCGTGTCGGGGAACGCGCTCGCGGTGTCATCGTTCCAGCCGCCGACGCCGTTGAGCCAGACCTCCGAGTCGGTTCCTCCGTCGTTCGCCCAGGCGGGGGCGGAGCCGCTGTGGGTGCTGGAGGCCGACATGGTCGCGGCCCGGACGAGGTTCGAAGTCAGGGCGACGGGCGCGGACGCGCCGTCGTCACCGGCCTTGAGGGTGACGGTCCCCGACGAGACACCCGTGTCGTCCTGCTTCAGCGTGACCGGGATCTGGACGGAGCCGTGCGCCGGGACGCGCACCGGGCCGCCGGACACCGAGGCCGTGAAGCCGGCCGAGGCCGAGACGCCCGGGCGGACGGTGACCGCGCGGTTCTCCAGGTTCGTGACCCGGAACTTCGCGGACGTCGCCTGTCCGGGCAGGACGGGCACGTTCACGCCGAACGGCGGCTCGACCGCGAGCTGCCGCCGGTCCTGGGTGACGGAGGAGGCGGTCACGGCGGTGAAGGACCAGTGCCCGGAGCCGACCTCGTAGACGCCGTGGCCGTTCTGCACGCCGACCCACTTCGCGCCCGGGGTGGCGGTCACGTGGTCCCCGCCGAGCAGCGGGACCTCCACGCGCGCCGGGGCGCCCGGCGGCACGGTCACGTCGAGGTGCAGCGTGCGGCCCGCGCGGCGCCAGGAGCTCGCGACCTGGCCGCGCGGCGTCTCGTACGTCCCGCTCGCGCTCGTGAGGTCGCCGACGACCGCCGGGCGGATGACCAGGTCGGTGAAGCCGGCGCCGCCGTCGGCCTGCCGGATGCCGGCCAGGCCCGCATTGAACCACTCGTCGATCGCGCCGAGCATGAAGTGGTCCTGGGAGCCGTAGCCGGTCGGGCCGTCCCAGTACTCCGTCAGCGTGGTCGCGCCGTGCACCACCTGGTAGCCATAGCTCGGCGCGGTGACCTGCTGGGCGATCCTCAGCAGCACGTCGTCCCGGCCGGCGGCGGACAGCACCCGGAACACCGCGGGCAGCGCGATCTCCCCGACGGTCAGGTGGTAGCCCTTGTCCTCGATGGACGTGACCAGGTGGTCGGTGACGGCCTGCCGCTGGTCGGCGGGCACGACGCCCATGTCCAGGGCGAACGCGTCACCGGCCTGGCTGCCCGAGCCGTACGTCCCGTCCTTGAGGTACTTGGTGTTGAACGCCGCGGCGGTCTTGACGGCCGCGCTGTCGTACTTGGACGGGTCCTCGCCGAGAAGCCGGGCGATCTTTCCGAGCGCGACGGCGTCCCGGTAGTAGCCGTAGCTCGCGGCGATGCCGACCGGCGTGGAGGAGTCGGTGCCGGCCCAGTCGCCGTAGCCATAGTTCAGCAGGCTCCCGCTCGCCTTCGACGTCAGGTAGTCGAAGTACCGGCCCATGGCCGGGAAGTAGGTGCGCAGCGTGCCGGCGTCGCCGTAGGACTGGTAGTGCTGCCAGGCGGCCATGATGATCGCGCTGCCCCAGTTCGGGTCGTCGCGGGCCGAGCCGCTGAAGACGACGTACTCGGGGGCGATGTCGGGCACGTGCCCGTCGGGCAGCTGGGCCTCGGCGACGTTCTGCAGGAAGTCGCGATAGTAGGCCTCGACGTCGAAGTCGCGCGCGACGGACCCCTGCACCAGGTGGGTCTGCTCCAGCCAGCCGAGCTTCTCCCGGTCCGGGCAGTCGGTGAGGATGCTGAACATGTTGCCGGCGATCGACGCCTGCGTGATCTTGTGGATGTCGTTCAACAGCAGGTCCGAGCTGCTGAACGTGCCCGCCGCCGCGTTGTCGGCGCGCAGCACGATCGCCTCGGCGTCACCCGTGGTAGGCGCCGACGGCAGGCCGGTCACCTGGAGGTAGCGGAAGCCGTGGTAGACGAAGCGCGGGTGCCAGGTCTCCGTGCCGCCGCCGGCGAGGGTGTAGTGGTCCTCGACGGGCGGCTGCCGGTCGCCGCCGGCGATCATCGTGCCCTGGTCGACGAGGCCGTCATCGCCGAGCCGCTCCCCCGGCTTGATCGTGAGGGTCGTGCCGCGCGGCCCGCTGACGTGCAGCACCGGCCAGCCCGAGACGTTGGCGCCCATGTCGAAGACGTACGTCCCGGACTCGGGGTGGCTGATCGCCGCGGTGTGCTCCCGGCCGACCGGGACGATCGGCGGGGACGTCCGCGCGGCGACGGCGATGCCCAGATCGGCGGTCTCGACGGCGGGCCGCCAGCCGGACAGGTCCGCGCCGGGGGCGTCCCAGCCGGGCTGGTCGCGGCGGGCGTCCTCGTCCTCGCCGCCGTACCACTGCGAGAACGTCGTCGGTCCCAGGTCGCTGCGCCAGGACGCGTCGGTGGCGATCCTCTGGGTCGTGCCGTCCTTCAGCGTCACCTCGAGCTGGGCGAGCAGGCGCGGCGCGCCCTGCGCGCCGACGTACTTGGTGTACCGGTCGGCGGTGGGGGCGACGTTGTAGGTGCCGTTGCCGAGGCGGACGCCGATCGCGTTGCCGCCCGTGCGCAGCAGCCGGGTCACGTCGTAGGTGGAGTAGACGACGCGCTTGCGGTAGTCGGTGTTCGGCGGCTCCAGCACCGCGTCGCTGACCGGCCTGCCGTTGATGGTGGCGTCGTAGAGGCCGAGCGCGGTGATGTAGAGCCGCGCGTCGCGGACGTCCTTGCCCAGGTCGAACTGCTTGGCGAGGATCGGCAGCGGCGGGAAGTCGGTGTGGTACGCCGGCGGCGGCTCCTGCCCGGTGACCGTGGTGACGGTGCGCAGGTTCGCGGTGTCGTCCCCGGTCTGCACGGTGAAATCGACGGGGAAGTTCGGGGTCTTCCCGTCGTCGGTCATCGTGTCGGTGCGCGGGTAGAGCACGACCTGGTCGAAGTGCCGGGTCTGCCCGAGGTCGAGCTGCACCCAGATGTCGTGGCCCGGGTCCTGGGACTTGTAGGCGTTGCTGGTGTAGCCGAACGGCGCCTGCTCGGTACTGAGCGACCCGTCGGTCAGGTACTCCGGCTCCCACTTGCCGGGGTAGCTGCGCACGTCAGAGGCGGTGGCGATGGCGCCCTCGGCCAGGTCGGCGTCCGGGTGCGCCGAGTCGGCGACGACGATCTCGGCGAGCTGCAGCCGGGACAGCAGCGAGCCGCCCTCGACGATCGGCAGCCCCAGCTTCGTGACGTCCACCCGGACGTACCGGGCGTCCTGCGCGGGCACCTTGACGGTGACGGGCGTGGGCTTGCGATTCACCCACCGGTCGTCGCCGATCCACTTGGCCGACCAGTCGTCCTTGGCGGTCAGGCCCATCTCCCACCAGGCCGGATCGCTCCAGTCCGAGACCCGGCCGGCCGCGTCCCAGACACGGACGCGCCACCACACGCGCTCCCGCGATTTCGGCGCCGAGCCCCGGTAGACGGCGCTCGCGCTCGTGGCCGCGACCCGGCCCGAGTCCCACAGGTCGGGGTGGGCCAGCCCGTCACGGGTGGAGGCGGCCTGGATCTGGTAGGCGGCCTGCGCCTCGTCGTGGCCGGGCGCGGTGAGCCGCCAGCTCAGCGTCGGCGTGGCGCCGTCGATGCCGAGCGCGGTGGTCAGCGCGTCGGTGCGCAGGCCGGTCGCGCCGAGCCGCGCGGCGTCCGCGCGGGCCGGCGCTCCCGGCGCCAGGACCGCGGCGAGCGCGAGCGCGACCGGCACCAGCAGCCGTGGCATCCCGCGCATGTGTGCGGTGATCGTCACACCTTCTCCTCGAAAAGAACGTCCCCCGACGTGTGCGTGGTGGCAAATCTCAGGGGCGTACGTGGATCAGTTCGACTTCCATCAGGTCCGCGAGGGCGCGCAGGTCGGCGAGCCGGTGGCCGGTGCCGAGGGCCCAGTGGTGCGAGATGCCGGTGGCGCTCCAGGCGTCGGTCCACTCCCCCGGGTCGCAGCCGAAGTCGACGCGCGAGGTCGTGTTGCCGATCTGCAGGAGCGGCCCGTCGACGACCTCGCCCTCGGACACGATGAACGCGAACCGGCCGTCGCGGCCCTGCCGGAGGCCGAACGCCGTCACCGGCCCGTGCTTGACGTCGAACTCCACGGACACGCCCCACCCGCGCTTGCCGTGGTAGACGCCGAGGCCGCGCAGCAGCGGCCGGGAGTCGCTGATGGCCAGGTGCGCCGGGCCGTCGTGGCCCATCTCGACGTGGCCCCGTTGGAAGTCCAGCGCCTGCAGCTCGGTGAAGGAGCCGCCCGCGCCGAGCCGGTCCATGATCAGCATCGCCAGCGAGGTGCGCAGCTCGTACTCGCCGACGGCCGGGACGCCGCGCGCGGTCAGCAGCGACGCGCCGAGGATCATGCCCGCGCCGAGACGCTCGTGGACCTCGCCATCCAGGCCGCGGTGGTAGTAGGCGAGGCTGCCGAGCTCGAAGTCCTCGACCAGCCGGTCGAGGCCGACCGCGACGCGCGCCGCCCAGGAGAAGTCCTCGTCGTTGACCGAGTCGGCCAGTTCGAAGACCTCCTCGGCCTCCTTCTTCTTGGCCTCCGCCTCGGCGTCGGTGACCTTCTCGACGCGGACCCGCAGGTCGTCGAACTCCAGGACCTCCATGTGACCGCCGAAGTTCGCCGGCACGAGGGTCAGGTCGGTGGAGACGTCGAGCATGCCCGGGTACAGGTGGCCCATGAGCCCGTGCCGGCCCCGGCGCAGGGCCGCCCGTACGCCCGCCGCCCGCACCCAGCGGCCGATCTTCGCCCAGGCCCGCTCGTCCTCGACGTACCCCGACACCGAGCGGAACGGGATGCCGCAGCGCAGGAACGCGTTGGCCATCTCCGGCAGCGGGCAGGCGCCGCAGTAGGCCAGCCACTGGCCGGTGTCGAAGGTCGCGTGGTCCATCGACTCGGTCGGCTGCAGGTTGATCAGCAGGACGGGGGCGCCGCTGCGCTGGGCGATCGGGACCAGCATCGTCGCGGTCATGTACGTCGTCAGGAAGCCGACGATGAGGTCGCAGTCCGCGACCCGCAGCCTCTCCGCGGCGGCGGCGCCCTCCTGCGCGTCGGAGATGAAGCCGACGTCCACGACGTCCGCCCCGAGCGCGCGCATCCGCGTCGAGACGCGCTCGGCGGACCGCTTCAACTGCGGCAGCAGGTCGGGGAACTGCGGCCAGTACGCGCCGAGCCCGCCCGCGACCAGTCCTACGCGGACCTTCGTGTCGGTCATCTTCCTTCTCCTTCTTTCTGAGGCGGCGGGCCCGCGGTGGCCGGTTCCGCGAGCCCGCCGCCGGTCTGTCAGCCGCGGCTGTCGAAGTGCCAGCGGCCCGAGCCGACGTCGAACACGGCGTAGCCGTCCTGGGACCGGACGGGCTTCGCGCCGTCCCCGGCGACCTTGCTCGCGTCCTTGGCCGGCACCCACACCTCGGCGGTGGTGTTCACCGGCACGGTGACGTCGAGGCTGAAGCGGTTCCCCGACCGCCGCCACCGGGTGGCGATGTCGCCGTAGGCGGACCGGTAGCTCGCCGACGCCGACGTCAGCGACCCGCCGGGACGCGGACGGATGATCGTCCGCTGGTAGCCGGGCGCGGCCGGGGCGATGCCGCCGATGTTCTGGTACATCCAGTCGCCGACCGCGCCGAGCCCGTAGTGGTTGAAGGAGTTCATCCCCGGGTCGTTGAAGGTGCCGTCGGGCTTGATGCCGTCCCAGCGCTCCCAGATCGTGGTCGCGCCGTTGCCGATCTCATAGCCCCATGACGGGAAGGTCCTCTGGCCGAGGATGCGGTACGCCACGTCCGTGTGGCCGGTCGCGGTCAGCACCGGCAGCAGCGCGCCGGTGCCGAGGAACCCGGTGGTCAGGTGACCGCCGTGCGCGTCGATGTTCGCGACCAGCCTGTCCGCCGCCGGGCCGGTCTGCGCGTCCGGCAGCAGGCCGAACGAGAGCGCCAGCACGTACGAGGTCTGGCTGCCGTTGCCCACGGTGCCGTCCGGCGTGACGAACCTCGCGTCGAACGCGTCCTTGATCCGGCCCAGCAGGCTCCGGTAGGACGCCGCGCCGGCGGAGTCGCCGACGGCCTCCGCCATCTGCGCCATCAGGTCGGTGGAGTGCGCGAAGTAGGCGGTGCCGATGAGGTCTCTCGGGGTGTCGTCGTTCACGTTGAGCCAGTCGCCGTACCCCTCGTTGGGCCGGATCAGGCCGCTGCTGTGGCTCTCCAGGTAGGAGATCCACTTCTTCATCGCGTCGTAGTGGTCCCGGACGACCCGCAGGTCGCCGTACCGCTGCCACAGCGTGTACGGGACGACGACGCCCGCGTCGCCCCAGGCCGCCGTGCCGGAGCCGGTGTTGCCGACGTCGGGCGCGACGTTGGTGAACGACCCGTCGGAGTGCTGCGCGTCGGTCAGGTCCGTGGCGAACTTGGCCAGGAACGTGTCCGCGTCCATGTTGAACGTGGACGTGGGCGCGAACGCGGTGATGTCGCCGGTCCAGCCCAGGCGTTCGTCGCGCTGCGGGCAGTCGGTGGGGACGCTGAAGAAGTTGCCTCGCTGGCCCCACACGATGTTGTGCTGGATCTGGTTCACCAGCGGGTCGGAGGTGGTCAGCGTGCCGGCCTGTGGCGCGTCGGCGTTCGCGACGACCCCCGCGATGGCGTTCAGATCCGGCTTGCCCGGGTAGCCGGTGATCTCGACGTACCGGTAGCCGCGGTAGGTGAAGCGCGGCTCGTACGTCTCGGTGCCGCCGCCCTTGAGGGTGTACCGGTCGGTGTCGGCCGCGTTCCGCAGGTTGGTCGTGTAGAGCGTGCCGTCGGGGTTCAGCACCTCACCGTTGCGGATCGTCACCGTGGTGCCGGCCGGGCCGGAGACGGTGAGCCGGTTCCAGCCGACCATGTTCTGGCCCAGGTCGAAGATGTACGTGCCGGGCTTCGGCTCGGTCATCTTCTTCGGGTGCAGCACCGTCTGGACGCGCACCGGCGGGGCGGACTGCGCGACCAGGTTCGCCTTCACTCCGGTGCCCGTCTCGGCCGCCTGCCAGGAGGAGTCGTCGAAGCCGGGGCGGTCCCAGCCGGCCTGCTCGTTCCGGGCGTCGTAGGTCTCGCCCATGTAGATGTCGGACGCCGCGATCGGGCTGGGCGCGGTCTTCCACGACCCGTCCGTGCCGACGGTCTGGGAGGTGCCGTCGGCGTAGTCGATCCGCAGCTGCCCGAGGAACCAGGGCCGCGTGCCGTACACGTGCGTGCCGGCGAAACCGATGTTGCCGGAGTACCAGCCGTCGCCGAGCAGCGCGCCGATCGCGTTGTCCCCGCGCCGCAGCAGCGAGGTGACGTCGTACGTCTGGTACTGCACGCGCTTGGTGTAGTCGGTCCAGCCCGGGTCGAAGTGGTCGTCGCCGACGCGCCGGCCGTTGATGCGGGCCTCGTACAGGCCGAGCGCGCTGACGTACAGGCGGGCGGCGGCGACGCGCTTGGTCACCGTGAAGCCGCGCCGAAGGTACGGGACGGGCTGCGACGGCTCGATGACCTGGGTGCCCCAGGGTCCCTGCCCGTACGCGGCGGTGTCCTTGGCGGCGGGCCAGGAGGAGTCGTCGAAGCCGGGCTGCTCCCAGCCGTCCGCGGCGTCCTTGGCGGCCTTGAACGACCCGTCGGTGATGACGTCGACCGGGTCGGCTCCGGAGCGTTCGACGTGCAGCCGGCCGATCAGCCCGGCCGGGCTCTCGGTGGTGTTGACCGCCGCGATCGCGATCGTGTTGGTCCCGGGGTGCAGCGCCTTGGTGACGTCGGCGAGCTGCCCCTGCTTCCAGGAGTCCGTGACCTGGGGCGAGGCGGCGATCCGCGTCCCGTTGACGTAGAGCGTGAAGCCGTCGTCGGCGGTGAGGGTGAACAGGGCACGGGTGATCGCCCCGCTGCCGAGGTCGACGGTCCGGCGGAAGTACCGGGTCGACACGGGTTCGCTCGAGGCCGGGTCCCCTTCCGGGTACCAGATCCAGTGCGCGCCCGACAGGCTCGGCGTGGTGGCCGAGCCGCCGATCCACGACGCCGTCCAGTCCTCGGCGGACAGGCCCGTCTCGAAGAAGGAGACCTTGCTCCAGGCCGTGGTCTTGCCCTGCGCGTCCCAGACGCGGACGCGCCAGTAGTACCGGTGGGCCGGCGCGAGCGCGGGCCCGCCGTAGGCGACGTCCACGGACTGCGGGCTCTGCACGCGCCCGCTGTCCCAGACGTCGGCCGCGCGCGGCTTCGAGCCGACGGCGACCTCGTACGCGGTCTGCGACTGGCCGCGGGCGGCCGAGTCCAGCCGCCAGCCGAGGCGCGGCCGGGCGGCGTCGATCCCGATGGGGTCGGTCGCACGCTCGGTCGTCGTCGCGGCCACCCGTACGGGCGTGGACGCGGCGAACGCGGGGGCGGTGCCGGCCACGGTCGTGGTCGTGAGCGTGGTGGACGCGATGGCGAGGACGGACAGTGGTAGGCGGGTGGACCTTGGTACGAGTCGCATTCTCGGGTTCCCCTTCTGGGTTCCGGCGGATGGACACTCCCCGATGCGGCGGGCGGGCGGCCGGGGCCGCCGCCCGCCGTGGTCTCCTCAGGTGCGGGCGGCCCGGGTCACCGGTCGGTCACCTGGATCGTGTGGTGGCCGGCACCGAAGCCGTGCAGGGTGACGTGGGCGCCGTCGGTCGTCGCCCGGTGGGCGAGCGCGGCGGTGCCGTCCCAGGCGACCGCGCCGTCGACGCGGACGACGACCTGCCTCCCGCCGGTCGGCACCGTGATGTCGCCGGAGGTGCCGGTGGGCGAGTCGACGGCGAGGGTGAGGATCGCCCCGTGGCCCTGGGTCCAGGTCACCCGCAGGTCACCGTGCGGGGTGGGCAGGACGCCGCGGGCCCACTGCACGGAACCGGGGTTCGGCGCGACCGTCCAGGTGGCGAAGCCCGGCCCGGTCGGCACGGCGCCGAGCAGGTCGTTGCTCAGCGCGGGCACCACGCCCGTCGACCAGCCGTGCGCCATGGAGGTGTAGGCGCCCTCGTACAGCGAGCCGTTCTCGCCGATCCCCTCCCAGTCGGTGATGCCGGGATCGTGGGTCGTCATCCAGCCGTACAACCGCTTGATCTCCTCGATCGCGGAGTCGGCCTGGCCCGACTGGAAGCGCGCCTGGATCTCCGGGTAGGAGGTGAAGGCGTACACCCGCTTGCTGCCGTCCGATACCAGCGTGTCGTTGTCCATGAACGCGTTGCCGTACGGCTGGGCGGTGGTCTTGGCGAGGTGACCGAGCGCGGCGGCCGCCTGGTCCGGGGAGGCGACGCCCGCGACGATCGCGAGGCCGTTGCCGTCCTGTCCGTGGCGGACCGCGCCGGTGCCCGAGTCGAGGTACGCGCCGGTCCTGGCGTCCCACAGGTACGTGTTGATCGCCTTCGCGACGTCCTGGGCGCGCTGCTGCCAGCGGTCGGCGTCGGCGGTGTGGCCGAGCGAGCGGGCCAGGCCGGCCGCGTCCTTCAGCGCCTGCACGTAGAGCGCGTTGTAGTAGGTGACCTCGCCGGTGCGGGGCAGGAAGGCGTAGTCGCCGTAACCGCCGGTGCCGTTCAGGCCCTTCGACAGCAGGCCGCGCGCGTCGGTGACCGAGGGGTACCAGGTGTCGAGGGTCTTGACGAGGTTCGGGTAGTACTTCGCGGCGTACGCGGTGTCGCCGGAGTAGAGCACGTAGTCCGAGCTGGAGGTCACCCACCACAGCGGGTAGTCGAACAGCGGGAGCGTGTAGTCGTTGATCGACGCGGGCGGGATCCAGCCGTCGGCGCGCTGGTGGTCGGCCAGGTCGGCGAGGACGTTGCGGGCCGCCTCGGGCACCGCGTGGGTGAGGTAGTCGGTGCGGCCCGACACGGCGACGTCGCCGACGTACGGGTCGCGGTCGCGCTTGGCGCCGTCCTGCAGGACCAGCTTGCCGTCCAGGCTCGGGCTGTCGGCGTTCCGCGGCTCGACGTCGGCCGGGCGGAACGTGTCCGTGATCAGCTCGTTCGTGTAGGAGGCGTTGTACCAGTACCGGTTCAGGGCGTCGTCGGAGGACTCGAACCAGCCCCGGTACGCGCCGGGGCCGCCCGGGAGCGCCGTCGACTGGAGGGTCACGTCCTTGAGCTTGACGGTGCCGTACGGCTCGGCGACGGGGGCGTCGCTCTGCAGCGCGTCCAGGCTGATCCTCATGTACCGGAAGCCGTGCAGGCCGTCCGCGCAGACCTTCGTGCCGCTCTGGCAGCCCTTGGTGTCGGTCCAGGTCGTGGACTTCTCGGGCGGCGCGTACTGGTCGGTGCCCGGCCCGCCGGAGAAGTCCGAACGGGTGAAGTCGGACCGGTCGGTGAGGTACTGCAGGGTCTCGGAGAACGCCAGCCGTACGCCGGGGTGGTCGTCGGAGGCGCCCTTGAAGCGGAGCGTGGGATAGCCGACGACCACCTTGCCGAAGTCCAGGGTGACGCTCGCCTGCGCCGGATCGGAGACGACGCCGGGCCAGATCTCGTTGATGCGGGTGAAGTCGCCCCGGGAGCTGGGCTGGTCCTTGGTGACCGTGATCCGCACCTGATCGGTCGTGACCTCCTGCGGGAACGCCACGGCGCGCTGGACGTCGGTGTTCCCGGTCACCGTCGCCTGGGTCACCCAGGCCGAGCCGTTCCAGGTGGCGACGGTGAAGTCCATCGGGACGCCGTCGCCGTTGGACAGGACCGTGATGCCCGGCAGCTTCACGGGCGTCGGGCTGGTGATCTGCAGCCAGGCCGGATAGGTGTCGGGGTTCGCGTCGTTCCAGAACGTCTTGGCGTCACCGTCGACGGCGTGGCCGGGCTCGTACGAGGTGGGCGTGCCGTCGTTGCCGCCGTTGGGCGCGTGGTCGGAGGAGGCCGTGGCCGAGGTGCCGGAGGGCCAGGCCGGCTTGGGCTTCGGCGCCTCGCGGTGCAGGGTGGTCGTGCCCTCGCCGAGCAGGCCCTTCGGGTTCGTCACGTCCCCGGTGGTCGAGACGATGCGCACCGGCGACACCTCGGCGTGCGACGTGCCCTGCACGTACTTGCGCCAGTCGGGTGCGGGCAGGCCCGCGAGGGCCGTCGCCGCGTCCGCCGCGGCCGCCTCCCGCCCGTCGGCCCGCGCGGGCGAGAGGGCCACGACCGTGCTCGTCGCGCCGAGCGCGAGGCAGGCGAGGACGTGCAGGGGGCGTGGTCGAAGCATCGAGCGCATTCGCATCCGTTCGGGCTCCCTTTCTGGATGCAGCGGAATGAACAACCCCGATGTGGCCGGCGAGCGGCGCGTGGCGGCACGGTCACAGGACGGCGCCGGATGCGGGTAGGGGGCGGGGCTTCGCGGATGAGCGGCAGCCCGCCCCGTACCCCTGGTACGTCAGAAGCCGGGGCTCAGCCGTTCACCTGGAAGGTGTAGCTGCCGGCGCCGATCTCATAGGTCGCGGCGGTCGTGGTGCGGCTCTTGAGCGCCGGGCCGGCGCCGCCGTGGCCGATCGCCTGGACGCGGTCCTTGGTGGTCGCGGGGACATGGACGGAGGCCGTCGTACCACTGGGGACGGTGACCTCCAGTACCAGGCGGCCGTCGCCCTGCTTCTTCCAGGCACTGGTGACGGTGCCCTGCGGTGTGGTGTAGCCGCCTTCGGCGTGGGTCAGGTCGCCGACGATGGCCGGAGCGATGTCGACCCGGGTGTAGCCGACGGATCCGGGCGCCTGGCGGATGCCCGCGAGGCCGCTGACGAACCAGGCGTCGACCTGCCCGAGGAAGTGGTGGTTCTGCGAGCCGCTGCCGTCCAGAGCCTCGGACAGGGTGGTGTGGCCGCTGGCGGCGAGGTAGCCGTAGCCCGGCGAGGTGGGGTTGACGACCATGTCGTAGATGACGTCGTCCCGGCCGCCTGCCTGGAGTGCGCGGAAGAGCGGGCCGAGGCCGACCGATCCCGTGGTGATGTGATCGCCCGCCCGGTGCACGGCGGCGACGAGGCGGTCGACGACCTTCGACTGGTCGGCTGCGGGAACCAGGCCGGCGTCGAGTGCCATCGCGTCGGATGCCTCGCTGTCGCTGCCATAGTAGACACCATCGGCGTCCTCGTGGCGGAACCGGGTGTTGAACTCGGCCGCTGTCTGCAGGGCCAACGCGTGGTACTTGGCCTGGTCGGCGGGTTTGTGCAGAACGCCGGCGATCTTCGACATGTCGTCGAGCGCGGTGTGGTAACCCGCGAGGATCGCCAACTGCATCGGCGTGGTGTTGTCCTTGGCGGACCAGTCTCCCAGGCCGGGGAAGTCCCCGTTGTTGGCGGCCTTGTTCGCGGCCTCATAGTCCAGCCACTTGACCATGGTGTCGTAGTACTGCGCCATGGTCCGGGTGTCGCCGTAGGTCTCGTACAGCCTCCACGGGATGCGAATGACCGCGCCGCCCCAGTTGACCTCGTCCAGGAACTCGATGGTGCCCTGCGGCCACTGGAGTTTCACCGGGCGGACGCGGTGGTACTCGGGGGCGATGTTGGCGATGAGCCCGGGGTACTCGTCACCGGGCTGACGCTGTGCCGTCGCCATGTTGCGCACGAGCTGCGGCTCGTAGGCGGACAGGTCGTAGTCGGTGAGCAGCGCGTCGAGGTTCTGGAGGTTGTCGCCGGTGTAGGGGCCCTTCTCGCGATCGGGGCAGTCGGTCAGCACCGACATCATGTTGCTCTGGATCGACCGCAGCACCATGGTGTGGATCTGGTTGATCACCTGGTTCGACGAGCCGAAGGTGCTCGCCTGCGGGTTGTCGGCGTGGACGACCTTCAGAGTGACCGTGTCGGGGGTGGGCGCGGCGGGCAGACCGTCGACTTGGAGGTAGCGGAAGCCGCTGTAGGTGAACTGCGGGTGCCAGGTCTCGACGCCCTTGCCGGCGAGGGTGTACCGATAGGCGATCTGGTCCGTGGCGGTCGCGCCGGTCGACGCGATGTTCAGTGTGCCGTCCGCGTTGAGCTGCTCGGCCGGGATCATCGTGATGGTGGTACCGGCGGTCCCGGAGACCCGCAGGGACGGCCAGCCCGAGCGGTTGGCACCGAAGTCCAGTATGTACGAGCCCTTGCCGCGCGGGGTGATCGACTTCGGGCGGATCGTATCGGTCACGGTCACCGGCGGGCGTGGGTCGGCGCGCAGCGGTGTGGTGTCGCGCGGGGTGGTGGTGGAGTCCAGCTTGGCGAGGGCGGCGCTCTGCCAGCCGGAACCGCTGAGGCCGGCCGCCGTCGTGGGGGCGGTGGCCGAGCGGCGGGCGTCGTACTCCTCGCCGCTCCACCAGGACGAGAAGGTGGTGGGCCCGAGGGCCGTGCGCCAGGAGGAGTCGGAGGACAGCGTCTCCCGGCGGCCGTCCGTGTAGGTGATCTCCAACTGCGCGATGGCCTTCGGCGTGCCGAAGACCGTGTACTGCTCCAGGGTGCCGCCGAAGAAGTAGTGCCCCGGGGTCTTGACGCGCTGGTAAGGGCCGCTGCCGGTCTCAATGCCGAGGACGTTGGTCCCCTGCTTCAGGTGACCGGTCAGATCGTAGGTGCGGTAGTCGACCTCGGCCGCGTAGCCGGTCTCCCCTGGTTCCAGGACGGCGTCACTGACCGGGCGGCCGTTGACCGTGGTGGCGTACATGCCCAGACCGGTCATGTACAGGCGTGCCTTGGCCACCCGGCCGTGCACGGTGAAGGCCTTGCCGAAGACCGGGAGCGGGGTGACCGATCCGTCGGGCCGGGTGTACTGGTAGGAGGGGTTCTCGATCCAGCGGGCCGACCAGTCCGCCTGCTTGAGCAGGCCCATCTCCCAGGCGGCGGGCGCGCTCCACTCGGAGGGCCGGCCCTGCTCGTCCCACACGCGAACCTGCCAGACCAGCGACTCCCGTGAGGTGAGCGGCCGTCCGGTGTAGGCGATGTCGCTCGACGTGGTGGAGCGGACCCGGCCGGAGTCCCAGACGTCGGCGTGGCCGTGGCGCAGCGCGTCGGCGCTGTGGGCCACGCGGATCTCGTACGCCTGCTGCTGCGCGGGCTCCGCTCCACGGGTGTCGAGCTTCCAGCCGAGCAGGGGTGCGGTGTCGTCGACGCCGAGCGGGTCGACCCGGTGGTCGGTGCTGAGGCCGACGACCCTGACGGAGCCGTGCGCGCCGGCCGCGGCGGCCGTGGCGGCAGTGGCCAGACCGGACACGGAGAGTCCCAGCGCGGCAACGGCTGCCGCGACGAGCGTGGAGGATCTCCTCATCGAGCTTCCCTTCGGGGAACGGGGCTGGAGCGGACATGAATCCGCACGGGGCGTAGGCGGAGGCGGGTGCGGGTCGGCGGCTCGTTGGACGACGAAGGCGGCACGCGAGGAGAGAGGGCGGCGTGCGGCGGCGGGCAGCGGTAGGAGTCGGTGCGGGACGGAGGGGGGCGAAGGTCAGGTGAGCGGAGGATCGCGGCGAGGCTCGGGCGGCGGGCGGAGAGGCGGGCGAGGCTCAGGAAGCGGCGGGGCGGAACGGCGGAGGAGCGGGCGGGGAGGCGGGCGAGGCTCAGGGAGCGGCGGGGCGGAACGGCGGAGGAGCGGGCGGGGAGGCGGGCGAGGCTCAGGGAGCGGCGGGGCGGAACGGCGGAGGAGCGGGCGGGAGGACGGATGCCGTGCGGGGCGGCCGGTGGCGGGGCCGCCCCGCACTGGGCGGGTCAGCGGAGGAAGGCCGCGGCCACCCCCGCGTCCACCGGCACGTGCAGCCCGGTGGTGTGGGTCAGGTCCCCGCCGGTGAGGGCGAAGACCGCGTTCGCGACGTGCTCCGGCAGCACCTCGCGCTTGAGCAGGGTCCGCTGGGCGTAGTACTCGCCGAGCTTCTCCTCCGGCACCCCGTAGACGGCGGCGCGCTTGGCGCCCCAGCCGCCGGCGAAGATGCCCGAGCCGCGCACCACGCCATCCGGGTTGATCCCGTTGACGCGGATGCCGTGCTCGCCTAGCTCGGCGGCCAGCAGGCGCACCTGGTGCGCCTGGTCGGCCTTTGCCGCGCTGTAGGCGATGTTGTTCGGCCCGGCGAAGATGGCGTTCTTCGAGGCGACGTAGACGACGTCGCCGCCCATGGCCTGCTCGATCATGATGCGGGCGGCCTCGCGCGAGACGAGGAACGAGCCGCGCGCCATGACGTCGTGCTGCAGGTCCCAGTCCGCGACCGTCGTCTCCAGCAGCGGCTTGGACAGCGACAGCCCGGCGTTGTTGACGACCAGGTCGACGCCGCCGAAGGCCAGCACGGCCTCGCGCAGCGCGGCGGCGATCGCCGCCTCGTCGGTGACGTCCGCGGCCACGGCGATCGCGACGTCTGTCGCGCGCAGCGCCGACGCGCCCAGCTCCGCGGCGACCTTCTCGGCGGCGGCGGCGTCGCGGTCGGCGACGACGACGCACGCGCCCTCGGCGGCCAGCCGGCGCGCGGTGGCCGCGCCGATGCCGGAGCCGCCGCCGGTCACGAACGCGACGCGGGTGGCGAGGGGCTTCGGCTTCGGCATGCGCCGCAGCTTGGCCTCCTCCAGCTCCCAGTACTCGATGCGGAACTTCTCCGACTCGGCGATCGGCGCGTAGGTCGACAGCGCCTCGGCGCCGCGCATCACGTTGATCGCGTTGACGTAGAACTCGCCGGCGACGCGGGCGGTCTGCTTGTCCTTGCCGAAGCTGAACATGCCGACGCCGGGGACCAGCACGATCGCCGGGTCCGCGCCGCGCATCGCCGGGGAGTCCTCGGTGGCGTACCGCTCGTAGTAGGCGCGGTACTCCTCCCGGTACGCCTCGTGCAGCTCGCGCAGGCGGGCCTTGACGTCATCGAGGGAGGCGGTCGGCGGCAGGTCGAGGACGAGCGGCCGGACCTTCGTGCGCAGGAAGTGGTCCGGGCAGGAGGTGCCGAGCGCGGCGAGCCGCGGGTGCTCGGCCCGCGCCACGAAGTCCAGGACCTCCGGCGAGTCGGTGTAGTGCCCGACCTGCGGCCGGTCCGTCGAGGCCAGCCCGCGGATCAGCGGGAACAGCGCGGCGGCGCGCTCGCGCCGCTCGGCCTCCGGCAGCGTCTCGTGGACGACCGCGCCGAACGGGTCGGGACGGCCGTGCTCGGCGATGTACGCCTCGGCGGTGCGGATGATGTCGAGGGAGTTGGCCTGGCACTCCTCGCTGGTGTCGCCCCACGCGGTGACGCCGTGGCCGCCCAGGACGCAGCCGATGGCCTGCGGGTTGTCCTTCTTGATCGCCGCGATGTCGAGGCCGAGCTGGAAGCCGGGCCGCCGCCACGGCACCCACACGACGCGGTCGCCGAAGATGCGGCGGGTCAGCTCCTCGCCGTCGGCGGAGGTCGCGATCGCGATGCCGGAGTCCGGGTGCAGGTGGTCGACGTGCGCGGCGTCGACCAAGCCGTGCATGGCCGTGTCGATCGACGGTGCCGCGCCGCCCTTGCCGTGCAGGCAGAAGTCGAACGCGGCGACCATCTCGTCCTCGCGTTCGACGCCCGGGTAGACGTTCACGAGGGCGCGCAGCCGGTCCAGGCGCAGCACCGCCAGGCCCGACTCCTTCAGCGTGCCCAGGTCGCCGCCCGAACCCTTCACCCACATCAGCTCGACGTCACCGCCGGTCACCGGGTCCGGCTGTACGCCCTTCGCCGAGGCGTTGCCGCCCGCGTAGTTCGTGTTGCGCGGGTCGGAACCCAGCTCGTGGCAGCGTTTCAGCAGGTCGTCGACGATGCTCAACTCAAGCCCCCCAACCGGCCGCCTGGCCGTCCTTGCGTTCGTCGCGGATCTTCTCGAAGTAGCCGGACCGGGCGTAGGCCGCCATCGGGTCCGGGTCCAGGCCCATCTCCTCGCGCAGTTCCGCGAGCAGCGGGCGGACGTCTGTGTTGTACGCGTCCATGAACACGGCGTTCGCGCCGAGCACGTCGCGGTTCTGCTGCGCCTCGCGGAGCGCCTCGACGTCGACCAGCAGCGCCTTGGCCGTGGCCTCCTGCACGTTCATCACCGAGCGGATCTGACCGGGGATCTTCGGCTCGATGTTGTGGCACTGGTCGAGCATGAACGCGACGTCGTCGGTGTACCCGCCGCCCTGGATCACCTCGTGCATGATCCGGAACAGCTGGAACGGGTCGGCGGCGCCCACCATCAGGTCGTCGTCGGCGTAGAAGCGGGAGTTGAAGTCGAAGCCGCCGAGCTTCCCCTCGCGCAGCAGGAACGCCACGATGAACTCGATGTTCGTGCCCGGCGCGTGGTGCCCGGTGTCGACGACGACCTGGGCCTTCGGGCCGAGCTTGAGGCAGTGCGCGTACGACGTGCCCCAGTCCGGCAGGTCGGTCGTGTAGAACGCCGGCTCGAACAGCTTGTACTCCAGCAGGAACCGCTGGTTCTCGCCGAGCCGCTCGTACACCGCGGCCAGGGCCTCGGCGAGGCGGTCCTGCCGGGCGCGGATGTCGTCCTGGCCGGGGTAGTTCGTGCCGTCGGAGAACCACAGCTTCAGGTCCCGCGAGCCGGTCGCGTCCATGATGTCGACGCACTCGAGCAGGTGCTTCAGCGCCTTCGCCCGTACCTTCGGGTCCGGGTTGGTGACGCTGCCGAGCATGTAGTCGTCGTCCTGGAAGACGTTCGAGTTGACCGCGCCGATCGTGACGCCGCGCTCGCGGGCGTGCTCGGCCAGCGCCGCGTAGTCGTCCACCTTGTCCCAGGGGATGTGCACCGCGACGGTCGGCGCGACGCCCGTGTAGCGGTGCACCTGCGCGGCGTCGTCGATCTTCTCCTGCGGCGTGCGCGGCACGCCCTGCTGGGCGAAGACCTTGAAGCGCGTGCCCGAGTTGCCGTACGCCCACGACGGCGTCTCGATGCGCTGCCTGCGCAGTGCCGCCTTGACCTGGGCCCTGTCGGTTGTCATTGTTCGTGATCCCCGATCGTCAGTCGAGATGGAAGACTTCGGCGAGCGGCACCATGCCCTCGTCGGGGCGCCCGTCGAGGCCTTCGAAGAACGGCGCCATCTCCGCCTGCCAGCGGGCGTTCACCTCGGTGTTCTCCATGGCCGCGCGCGCCGCGTCGAAGTCGTCGGTCTCCAGGTAACCGACGAGCAGGCCGTCGTCGCGCGAGAAGATGCTGTAGTTGCGCCAGCCGGCCGCGCGCAGGGCGGTCAGCATGTCCGGCCACACCGCCTGGTGCCGTTCGCGGTACTCCTCCAGCCGGTCCTGCCGCACCTTCAGCAGGAAGCAGACGCGCTGCACGAGGGGCTCCTCCCGCGAGGGGGCGGGGCCGCGGTCGGCGGCCCCGCCACCGATCGCCTAGAAGTTGTAGTTGTCGATGTTGGACTTGTCGAAGACGGTCGGCGGGCCGAGGATGACCTCGCCGTCCTTGCCGATCGTGCGCTCGCCGAGCTTGCCGGCCTTGAAGGTCTCCCCCTGCGCGCCGGTGATCTGGCCGGAGGCCAGGGCGGCGGCGGCGTACGAGGCGAGGTAGCCGAGGTTCTTCGGGTCCCACAGCTCGAACTTGGCGACCGTGCCGTCCTTGACGAACTTGCGCATCTGGTTCGGCGTGCCGAGGCCGGAGACCGCGACCTTGCCCTTGTACTTCGAGCCGTCGATGTAGCGGGCGGCGGCGGCGATGCCGACCGTGGTCGGGGCGATGATGCCCTTCAGGTCCGGGTACGCCTGCAGCAGACCCTGCGTCTGCTGGAAGGACTTCTGGTCGTCGTCGTCACCGTAGGCGACCTTGACGAGCTGGATGCCGGAGTACTCCGGCTTCTTCAGCTCGTCCTTCATGAAGTCGATCCAGGTGTTCTGGTTCGTGGCGTTCGCGGTCGCCGACAGGATCGCGATCTTGCCCTTACCGCCGATCAGGTCGGACATGACCTTGATCTCGCTGCGGCCGATCTCCTCGGAGCTGGCCTGGTTGATGAAGACGTCGCGGCAGTCCTTGGAAGCGTCCGAGTCGTACGCGACGACCTTGATCTTGCGGGACATGGCCTGCTTGAGCGGGCCGCAGACGGCGTTCGGGTCGTTGGCCGCGACGAGGATCGCGTCCATCCGCTGCTGGATCAGCGTGTTGATGTAGGAGATCTGCGAGGACGCGGACGCGTCGGACGGGCCCACCTCCTTGGCGGTGCCGCCGAACTCCTTGGCCCCGTCGATGCCCGCGTTGTCGACGATCGTCTCGTACGGGTTGTTGACCTGCTTGGGCAGGAAGGCCAGCTTGAGGCCCTTCTTGAGGGGCGCGTTCGGGTTCGCCTTGGCGCCGCTGGTCGCGGCGCCCTTCGCGTCGTCGCCGGACGTGGAGTTCTTCGTCGTCCCGCCGCACGCGGCGGCGCCGACGGCGAGGGCGGCGGCGAGGGCCACGGCCGCCAGGGGGCGCTTGGTCATGGGGGTGTTTCCTTTTCGTCGTTCGCTGGGGGTGAGAGAGGAGTACGGGGGTGCCGCGGGGGCTTCAGGACGAGGCGGACGGGGTGGCGCCGCGGGGATGTCGTCGCGCCTGCCGCACCAGGGCCGCGATCCGCGGCGTGAGCACGGAGACGATGAGGAGGAGGCCGGTGACGATCGACTGGATCTCGGTCGCGACGTCACGGAGCATGAGCAGGTTGCGGAGCAGGCCGATGAGCAGCACGCCGGCGATCACGCCGCCGAGCGTGCCCTTGCCGCCGTCGAAGTCGACGCCGCCGAGCAGCACCGACGCGATGACGGCGAGCTCCAGGCCGAGGCCGTTGTCGGCACGGGCGCTGCCGTACCGGAGCGTGTAGACCGCGCCGGCGAAGGCGGACACGAGCCCGGAGACCACGAACAGCAGCAGCTTGATGCGCTTGACCCGGATCCCGGCGAAGAACGCGGCCTCCTCCTGGGCGCCGATCGCGAACAGCGAACGGCCCAGCCCGGTGGCGTGCAGGACGATCGCGGTCACGATGGCGAGCAGGATGAACAGCGCGAAGGGGTACGGGATCGGGGTGCCGGGCACCGTCTTGGTGGCCAGGTCGGCGTAGTTCTGCGGGAACTCCGCGACCGCCTTGGTGCCCAGCACGACGTAGGCCAGCCCTCGGTAGAGGGTCATGGTGCCGATCGTGACGGCCAGCGAGGGCAGGCCGAGCCGGGTGACGAGCAGCCCGTTGATCAGCCCGGCGACGACGCCGACGACCAGGATGAACGGGATGATCATCTGGATCGCCCAGCCGGCGTCCCAGAGCGCGCCGAACAGCGCGCTGCACAGGCCGAGGATCGACGCGACGGACAGGTCCACCTCGGCGGCCACGACCAGCAGGGTCATCGGCAGCGCGATCAGCGCGATCTCGCTCAGGTCGTCCAGCGCGAAGGACAGGTTGTCGCTCGTGGCGAAGTCCGAGGTGCCGAACGCGCCGCCGAGGAACACGACGATGAGCAGGGCGGTGACGATGACGTCCCAGCGGACGAACCGGGTCAGCGGGCGGGGAGCCTCGACGCGCGGTCGCACGGCGGAGGCCTTCGCGGGGGCTTCAGGCGCCATGGCGGGCATTCCTCTTTCGCAGGGCGCGGGTGACGCGCAGGGCGAGCAGGCGGTCCACGCTGATCGCGAGGAGCAGCAGGGCACCGGCGATGGCGTCCTGCCAGAAGGAGTTCACCTTCAGCACCACCAGGACGCTGCCGATGGTGGTCAGCAGCAGCGCGCCGAGCGCGGCGCCGTACACGCTGCCGAGACCACCGACGATCGCCACGCCGCCGACGACGACGGCGGAGACGACCTTCAGCTCCCAGCCGTGCGCGGCGTCGGCCACGACGGTGCCGAAGCGGGCCAGCCACAGCACGCCGGCCAGCCCGGCGAGGACGCCGCTGACGACGTAGGCCGTGAGGATGCGCTTGCGGATCGCGATGCCGGCGAGCCGGGCGGCGTCCGGGTTCGAGCCGATGGCGTAGAACTCCCGGCCCGACGGATAGGCCCGCAGGTAGTACCCGACCGCGACCATCACGACCACGGTGATGAGCGGCAGGTACGGGATGCCGAGCACGCTGCCGTTGCCGAGGTCGAGCAGTGACGCGGGCACGTCGGCGGCGTTGATCTGCTGGCCGTGCGCCCAGTAGTAGTCCAGCCCCTGGATGACGTACAGCGTGCCGAGCGTCACGACCAGCGCCGGGACCTTGAAGAAGCTGACGAGGACGCCGTTGACCAGGCCGCAGACCGCGCCGATCAGCATCCCGACGACGAGCACGAGCAGGACGTTGCGGTCGTGCCCGGCGACGAACTTGCCGGAGGCGAAGGCCACCAGCCCGACCACCGACCCGACCGACAGGTCGATGTTGCGGGTGACCACGACCATCGTCTGGCCGACGGCCAGCAGCGCCAGGATCGACGCGTTGAGGAAGATGTCCTTGACGCCCTGAGTGGACAGGAACGAGGAGTTCACCGCCGTCGTCACGGCCACGAGGACGATCAGCGCCGCGAGGATGCTCAGCTCCCGCGCGCGTAGGACGGTGTCGACGAACCGGCGCCCGCCGGTATCGGCAGTGATCGCTGCCATTACGCCCTACCTCCTTGCGCTCGCTGGCGCGAGCGCGGTTCGCGGGCGCCCAACGCGCCGTCTTCCTTCGTCACTTCGGTCGCTTCGCTCCCTGCGCTCCTCTGTCCAGACGACGCGCGCCCGCTCACGTCCTCCTGTCGGGTCTGGCCGGTCGCGGCGGCCATGACCGTCTCCTCGGTCGCCTCGTCGCGCGGGATCTCGGCGGTGAGCCGGCCCTCGTGCATGACCAGCACGCGGTCGGCCATGCCGAGCACCTCGGGCAGGTCCGAGGAGATCATCAGGACCGCGAGGCCCTGGCCGGCCAGCTCGGACAGCAGCCGGTGCACCTCGGACTTGGTGCCGACGTCGATGCCGCGCGTCGGCTCATCGATGATCAGCACCGACGGCTCGGTGGACAGCCACTTGGCGAGGACGACCTTCTGCTGGTTGCCGCCGGACAGCACGCCGACGACGTCGCTGAGGCGGCCGTACTTCAACTGCAGCCGGATGGCCCAGTCCGCCGCGCGGTCGCGCTCGACCTTGCGGGAGATGACCGGGCCGCGGCGCAGGGAGCGCAACTGGGTCAGGCCGATGTTGCGCTCGATCGAGCCCTCCATCACCAGGCCCTGCTGACGCCGGTCCTCGGGCACCAGGGCGAGTCCGGCCGACATCGCGGTGGTCGGGCTGCCGCCCGACAGTTCGACCGTGCCGACCTCGACCGACCCGGCGTCGTAGCGGTCGATGCCGAAGATCGCGCGGGCCACCTCGCTGCGTCCCGCGCCGACCAGACCGGCCAGCGCGACGATCTCCCCGGAGCGCACCTCGAAGGACACGTCCGTGAAGACGCCCTCGCGGGTCAGCCGGGAGACCTTCAGCACCGGCGCGCCGATCGTGGTCTCCTGCTTCGGGTACAGCGTGTCGAGCTCCCGGCCGACCATCCGCTGGACGAGGTCGTCGGCGGTGAGACCGTCGAGGAGCTCGGTGGAGATGTAGCGGCCGTCGCGCAGCGTCGTCACCCGCTGGCACAGGTCGAAGATCTCCTCCAGCCGGTGCGAGATGAACAGCAGCGCGCACCCCTGGTCCTGCAGCGTGCGGGCGACGGTGAACAGGCGCGCGACCTCGTTGCCGGACAGCGCCGCCGTCGGCTCGTCCATGATGAGGACCCGCGCGTCCCGCGAGATCGCCTTGGCGATCTCCACGATCTGCTGGTCCGCGATGGACAGGCCGCGCGCGGGCCGGTCGGGGTCGAGGGCCACGCCCAGCCGTTCGAACAGCTTCGCCGTCTCGGCCCGCAGGGCGCCGCGGTCGATACGGCCGAACTTCGAGCGCGGCTGGCGGCCCATGAAGATGTTCTCCGCGACCGACAGGTCGGGGAACAGGGTGGGCTCCTGATAGATCACCGCGACGCCGGCCTGCTGGGCGTCACCGGGACCGTGGAACTCGACGGGGCGGCCGTCCAGCAGCACCTGGCCCTCATCCGGGCGGTGCACGCCCGCCAGGGTCTTCACGAGGGTGGACTTGCCCGCCCCGTTCTCGCCGGCGAGCGCGTGGATCTCTCCGCCCCATAGCTCCAGGGAGACGTCCTGCAGAGCCCGCACCGCGCCGAACGCCTTGCAGACGTCCTTCAGGGCGAGGATCGGAGGCGACTCGCTCATGTTTCCTCCGTGTGAACGGAATAAAAACGTTTTAACGTGATTGACCGAGGACGCTAGGTCTGTGCGCCCGGACACGTCAAGAGTCGATTTTCGACCGGACCTGGCCAGCAGCGGCTTGCACGCAGTCTGACCTGCACATATATCACCGAGATAACGACCAGGTCACCGCCGGATCGCGACAAAGATCATCACCGAACCTGTTGACACGTTTTAATACTGCCGTCACAGTGAACGCCATCACAGGCTGAAAGAGGTATGCGTGAGCACCGAGCGAACCCGCCGAGCGAGCGGAGCGACCGGCCGAGGCACGAGGCCGTCCGCGGAGCGAGTGAGAAGGGTGAGCGAGGCGTGAGCACCGTGGGCATCAAGGACGTCGCGCAGCGCGCGGGCGTGTCGCCGGGCACGGTCTCGAACGTTCTGAACCGGCCGGAACGCGTCGCGGCCACGACGCGGGCCCGGGTCCAGCAGGCGATCCGCGAGCTGGGCTTCGTCCGCAACGGTTCGGCCGCGACGCTGCGGGCCGGGCAGAGCCGGGCCATCGGCCTGGTGGTGCTCGACGTGGGCAACCCGTTCTTCGTCGAGGTCGCGCGCGGCGTCGAGGACGTCGTCAGCGACCGGGACCACGCGGTGATCCTCTGCAACTCCGGCGAGTCCCCGGGCCGCGAGGCGCGCAACCTGCGCGTCCTGGCCGAGCAGCGGGTCCGCGGCGTCCTGATCACGCCGGCCGACGAGGACCTGTCCCACCTGGAGGACCTGCGCGAACGCGGCATCGCCGTCGTCCTGGTCGATCACTCCGCGGCCGGGGACGTGTGCTCGGTGTCGGTCGACGACGTCGCCGGCGGGGACCTCGCCGTGACCCATCTCCTCGACCGGGGCGCCGAGCGCCTCGCGTACGTCACCGGTCCGCTCGGGATCCGGCAGTGCGCGGAGCGGCGCAAGGGCGCACGCCGGGCCCTGCGCACGGCGGGGCTGCCCGCCCGTGTCCTGGAGGACGTCGTGGTCCCGGAGATGAACGCCGGCGGCGGCGCGCTCGCCGCCGAGAAGCTCCTGGCCGGCGGCCTTCCCGACGCCATCTTCTGCGCGAACGATCTGCTGGCGCTCGGCGTGCTGCGCGCGCTGGCCCAGGCGGGGGTCCGGGTGCCGGACGACGTCGCCCTCATCGGCTACGACGACATCGAGTTCTCCTCCGCGGCGGCGGTGCCGCTGAGCTCGATCCGCCAGCCGACCTACCAGCTCGGCAAGATCGCCACCGAGCTCCTCCTCGAAGAGTGCGACGACCCGAGCGGCCACGCCCACCAGCAGATCATGTTCCACCCCGAGCTGGTCATCCGCGAATCGAGCCGCTGACATGCGTATCGCCCTGTTCGTCACCTGTTTCAACGACACGCTCTACCCGGGCACCGGCAAGGCGGTCGTGACTCTTCTGGAGCGCCTCGGGCACGAGGTCGTCTTTCCGACCGCGCAGACCTGCTGCGGCCAGATGCACTACAACACCGGGTACGACCGGGAGTGCGGACCGCTCGTCAGAGATTTCGTTAAAACGTTCCAATCGTTCGACGCGATCGTCGTCCCGTCGGCGTCCTGCGCGGGCATGATCAGGGAGAACCACCCGCGGGTGGCCCGCACGATCGGCGACGAGGCCCTGGTCAAGAAGGCCGGGTCGACCGGGTCGCGGGTCTACGAGCTGACCGAGCTCCTCATCGACGTACTCGGCGTGGAGGACGTCGGCGCGTACTTCCCCCACCGCGTCACCTACCACCCGACCTGCCACTCCCTGCGCGCCCTCGGCGTGGGCGACCGGCCGTTGCGGCTGCTGCGCGCCGTGCGCGGCATCGACCTCGTGGAGCTGCCCGACGCGGCGGAGTGCTGCGGCTTCGGCGGCACGTTCGCGCTGAAGAATCCGGACGTGTCGACCGCGATGGGCGCCGACAAGGTCGCCCGCGTCCGCCAGACCGGCGCCGAGGTCGTCTGCGCGGCCGACAACTCCTGCCTCGCCCACATCGGCGGCCTGCTGTCCCGGCTGCGCACGGGCGTACGGACCCTGCACCTGGCCGAGATCCTCGCGGCCACCGATTGAACGAGCGGATCGGCGAACACCCTATGTCCACTGACCAGCGGGCGGCCGGGGCCGCGCGCATGCCGACGTACGTCGGGATGCCCGCCTTCCCGGAGGCCGCGCGCGACGCCGTGCGCGACACGCGGCTGCGCCGGAACCTGACGCACGCCACCACCACGATCCGCGCCAAGCGGGCCGCCGCCGTGAGCGAGCTGGCCGACTGGGCGGAGCTGCGCGAGACGGCGAAGCGGATCAAGGACCACACGATCGAGCACCTCGGCCACTACCTGCGCCTCCTGGAGGAGCAGGTGACGGCGCGAGGCGGCATCGTGCACTGGGCGCGGGACGCCGCCGAGGCGAACCGCGTCGTCGCCGACCTCATCAAGGCCACCGGTGAGACCGACGTCGTGAAGGTCAAGTCGATGGCCACCCAGGAGATCGGCCTGAACGAGGCGCTCGCCGCCGAGGGCATCCGCGCGCACGAGACGGACCTGGCCGAGCTCATCGTCCAGCTCGGCCACGACCGTCCCTCGCACATCCTGGTCCCGGCGATCCACCGGGGCCGCGCGGAGATCCGGGACATCTTCCGCCGGGAGATGCCCGGCGCGCCCGACGACCTGACCGACGAGCCGGCCCGGCTGGCCGAGGCCGCCCGCGAGCACCTGCGCGAGCGCTTCCTGAAGGCGAAGGTCGCCGTGTCCGGGGTGAACTTCGCGGTCGCCGAGACCGGATCCCTCGTCGTGGTCGAGTCCGAGGGCAACGGCCGGATGTGCCTGACGCTCCCCGAGACGCTGATCTCGGTGATGGGCATCGAGAAGGTCGTGCCCTCCTGGCAGGACCTGGAGGTGTTCCTCCAGCTGCTGCCGCGCTCGTCGACCGCCGAGCGGATGAACCCCTACACCTCGGTCTGGTCGGGCGCCACCGAGGGCCAGACGTTCCACCTGGTCCTGGTCGACAATGGGCGCACGGCGACGCGCGACGACGAGGTCGGCCGGCAGGCGCTGCGCTGCATCCGCTGCTCGGCCTGCCTCAACGTCTGTCCCGTCTACCAGCGCGCGGGCGGGCACGCGTACGGGTCGCCGTACCCGGGGCCGATCGGCGCGATCCTGTCCCCGCAGCTGCGCGGCGCCGGCTCGCCGGTCGACGACTCGCTGCCGTACGCCTCGACGCTCTGCGGCGCCTGCTACGAGGTCTGCCCGGTCGCGATCGACATCCCCGAGGTGCTCGTGCACCTGAGGTCCCGAGCCGTACACGGCCGCGCCGAGAAGGCGGCGATGCGGTTCGCCGCCTGGACGCTGCGCTCCCCCACCCGGCTCGCCTTCGGGCAGCGCCTGGCGGGCACGGCCGGCCGCATGCTCGGCCGGCGGGGCGGCATCCGCCGGCTGCCGGGTCCGCTCACGCGCTGGACCGACACCCGGGACGCGCCCGTCCCGGCGACCGAGACCTTCCGCGAGTGGTGGGAGAAGCGCTCTTGAACGCACGTGAGGAGATCCTTCGGCGGCTCGGTGACACGGAGGCGGACCCCGCCGCGTACGCCGCGATCCCCCGGCCGTACCTGCGCCGTCATCACGACGGCGACGTCGTCGAGCTGTTCGCGGAGCGGGCCGCCGACTACCGCGCGGAGGTCCGCCGGGTGGCCGGCGCGGACCTGCCCGGCGTCCTCGGCGAGCTGCGCGGCCGCTACGTCGCCCCGGACGGCCTGCCCGAGGCGTGGACGGCCGGGGTCGACGTCGTACGGGACGACCCGCCGGTCTCGATCGCCGACCTGGACGCGCTCGACGGTGTGATCACGGGCTGCGCGGTCGCCATCGCCGAGACCGGCACCGTCGTCCTCGACCACGGCCCGGGCCAGGGTCGCCGGGCGCTCACGCTCGTCCCGGACCATCACGTCGTCGTGGTCGAGTCCGCGCGGATCGCCGCGGACGTCCCCGAGGCCGTCGAGCGGCTCTCCCCCGACCGGCCGCTGACGTTCATCTCCGGGCCGTCGGCCACCAGCGACATCGAGCTGTCCCGTGTCGAGGGCGTGCACGGGCCGCGCCGGCTCACCATCGTGATCACGGACTGAGGAGCAGCAGCATGGCCGAACGAAGTGAGGGCATCGGCGAGCACAGCCCCCTGGTCATCAGACCGACGAAGGAGGTCTCATGACCGGTTCATTCGCCGCCGTCGACCTGGGCGCCTCCAGCGGGCGTGTGATGGTCGCCCGGGTGGGTGAGGACGAACTGACCCTCCGCGAGGCGCGCCGCTTCCCGAACCGCCCCGTACGGGCCGCGGGCACCCTCTACTGGGACGTGCTCGGCCTGTACGGGAACGTCCTGGACGGGCTGCGGGCCACCGAGGGGGTCACGTCGATCGGCGTGGACTCCTGGGCCGTCGACTACGGGCTGCTCGACTCCGCCGGAACCCTCCTGGGCAACCCCGTCCACTATCGGGACGCCCGCGCCGACGGGGTCATGGACAAGGTGGTCGCCGAGCTGGGCGCGCAGACGCTCTACGACGTCGGCGGGCTGCAGTTCCTGCCGTTCAACACGGTGTACCAGCTGCTGTCGGAGCCGTTGCCGGACGCCGCCCGCACGCTGCTGATGATCCCGGACCTGCTCGCGTACTGGCTGACGGGCGAGGCGGGCGCGGAGCTGACGAACGCCTCGACGACCGGGCTGTACGACGTGCGCGCGGGCGACTGGGCGCACGCCCTCATCGAACGCCTCGGGCTGCCGAGGGAGATCTTCCCGCCGCTGCGCCGGCCGGGCGACGTCATCGGGACGCTGCGGCCGGAGGTCGCGGCCGAGACCGGGCTGGCGGAGTCGCTCACCGTCACGGCGGTCGGCTCGCACGACACCGCCTCCGCCGTCCTGGCCGTCCCCGCCGAGCACGACCGCTTCGGCTACGTGTCCTGCGGCACCTGGTCGCTGGCCGGGGTCGAGCTCGACGCGCCGGTGCTGTCGGAAGAGAGCCGGATCGCCGGGTTCACCAACGAGGTCGGGGTCGGCGGCACGATCCGCTACCTGCGCAACGTCATGGGGCTGTGGCTGCTGCAGGAGTCACTGCGGACCTGGCGGGCCGAGGCGTCGCTGCCCGACCTGCTGGCCGCGGCGGCGGACGCGCCGGCGTTCGCCGCGCTCGTCGACCCGGGCGACCAGGCGTTCCTCCCTCCGGGAGACATGCCCGCGCGGATCGCGGAGTACTGCGCGCGAACCGGTCAGCGGGCGCCGGAGGGACGCGCAGCGATCGTCCGCTGCATCCTGGAGAGCCTCGCCCTCGGGCACCGCGCCGCGTTCCGGGACGCCGCCCGCCTCTCCGGCAAGCAGGTGGAGGTCGTGCACATCGTCGGCGGCGGGGCGCGCAACACGCTGCTGTGCCAGCTCACCGCGGACGCCTGCGGGCTGCCGGTCGTCGCCGGGCCCGTGGAGGCGACGGCGATCGGCAACGCGCTGGCGCAGGCCCGCGCGCACGGGCTCGCCACCGACCCGCGCGCGCTGGTGCGACGGACGCAGGACCTGACCGTCTACCGGCCGCGCGGCGACGAGGCCGCCTGGGACCGGGCCGCGCGGCGAATCGGCCTTTCCTGAGCACGGCGCCCACGAGCCCGGAAGGGCTCCGGCATTCTCCGGAACGGAGGGCTTGATCGCCTTTCCCGGATCGCTTCCGTCAGACCATTACGATCATTTGGCGGCGGCATACTCGCAGGTCGCAGAGGTGGGGCGGTGGGTAGATCTTTCCCTGATCCTTTGGACTAGAGGCGGCATGTGCCTTTAAGGTCTGCCTCATGCGTTTTGCCGCCCCCGTTGCTCTTTCTGCGTTTTTGATCGTCGGTCTGGCCGCCCCCGCCTCCGCGATCACCAATGGATCTCCGGACGGAAACGATCATCCGTCGGTCGGCGCCCTGATCGCCGACAAGCCGTACCCCGACGGCACCTGGTCCTACTGCACCGGGACGCTCATCGCGCCGACGGTGTTCCTCACCGCCGCCCACTGCCGCCACGGCAAGAAGGGCACCGCGCGGGTGACCTTCGCGAGCCACTACGCGCAGGGGGACGCCGCCTACACCGGCCGGTACCTGCCGGACGAGCGCTATGACGCCGACGCCGACCGGTACGACATGGCCGTCGTGGTCTTCGACTCGCCGATCCCCGGCATCCAGCCCGCTCACCTGCCGCCCGCGGGCCTGCTGTCCCAGATGCGCGCCGACGGCTCGCTGAAGGACGCCAAGTTCACGCCGGTCGGGTACGGGTCGCTGAACCCGTCCACGGCGAAGCGCAAGATGAAGTTCACCTACACCGACACCCGCAGCCGGACGTCGATCTCCTACCAGGAGCTGACCTACAGGTGGCTGAAGCTCCGCCCGGGTTCCGGCGACGGCGGCACCTGCTACGGCGACTCCGGCGGCCCGAACTTCCTCGGCAACACCGACCTCCTGGTGGCCACGACCATCAGCGGGGACGACGACGCCTGCAAGACGACGAACTACGACTACCGCCTGGACTCCTCCCCGGCCCGTGAGTTCCTCGCCAGGTTCGTCGCGCTGCCCTGAGCCGGCGGGCGCCGCGGCCGACATGGCAACGCGGCCGACATGGCGCGGCGGCCAGCATGGCGCGGCGGCCGGCATGGTGCTGCGGCGCCGTCGGGGACGAAGGCCCGTCATACTGCCCCCTATGACCTCTCCGTACCCGATGTGGGATGAATGGCTGGCCGACCTGTCCCCCGGCGAACGTACGCGCGCTCTCGAGCTGTCGGAGCGATTCGCCGGACTCGGCGCGGAGGACGCGGAGGACTGGGCGCGTTCGGAGCTCGCCGAGGACCTTCCGCAGCTGGCCCGGTTCCTGCTTCTGCGACAGGTCTGGGAGCAGGCGATCAACGGCTTCGATCGGCCCGGCGCGATCGACGCCGTCCCGGCCGCCGCCCGCCTGCTCGACTCGGGCGCCGACCGCGCCGACCTCATCACGCTGGCACGGCGCGCGGCCCTGGACGCGGCCTTCGCCGTCCTCTACGCCCTCGATGTCCCGAACCTGGATGTGGACGACGACTCGCTCCCCGGCTGGTCCGTACACGAGACGAGCGGTGACGGGGGTCGTCCCGGCCGGCACATGGACGGGCTCCACGAGGACCTGCTGATCATGGACCCGTCCGGACGGCAGGCAGAGGACCTGCTCTTCTGATCACGGTCAGCGGGCGGTGAAGGTGCAGGGCAACCGCTTGTAGCCGTTGATGAAGCCGGACAGCAGGCGGTCCGGCTCGCCGGCGGCTCGGATGTCCGGGAGGCGGGTGAACAGCTCCCGGAGCATCACGGTGATCTCCCGCCGGGCCAGGTTCGCGCCGAGGCAGAAGTGCGGGCCCGGGCCGCCGAAGCCGACGTGCGGATTCGGGTCGCGGGTGATGTCGAAGACGTCCGGGCGCTCGAAGACCGTCTCGTCGCGGTTGGCGGAGTTGTAGAACAGCAGCACCTTGTCGCCGGCCCGGTAGGTGTGGCCGTTCATCTCGTGGTCGCGGGTGAGGTTGCGCCGCATGAAGATCACGGGCGTGGAGTAGCGCACGATCTCCTCGACCGCTCCGCCGATCCGGCCCTCGAAGTCCTCCAGCAGCAGCGCCCGCTGGCCGGGGAAGTCGGTGAACAGCTTGAGCGCGTGGCTCAGGGCGGTCCGCGTCGTCTCGTTGCCCGCGACGGCGAGCAGCAGGAAGAACGACCCGAGCTCGCGAGCGGTCAGGCGCTCCCCATCGACGTTCGCGCTGACCAGCGCCGACGTCAGGTCGCCGGTCGGGTTCTGGGCGCGTTGCCGGCCGAGCCCGGCGGCGAGGCGGTGCAGGTCGCGGGCCGCCCAAATGATCTTGAACAAAGCGCGGGCCGCGGAGGCGCGGCCGAGCCGCCCGGGAGTGATCCCGGTGTACTCCGGGTCGGTGTTGCCCAGGATGACGTTCGTGCGCTCGACGACCCGGGGGTACTCCCGCTCGGGGATGCCGAGCATGGCGCAGATGACCTCGGCCGGCAGGCGTACGGCGACCTTCGCCACGAAGTCGCCCGGACCGGTCTCGATCAGCTCGTCGACGATCCGCGCGGCGCGCCGCCGGACGTCCTCCTCGGTCCTGGCGAGCATCTTCGGCGTGAACGCGCGGGACACGACCCGGCGGATCTTGGAGTGCCGGGGGTCGTCCATGTTGATCAGTGAGCCGAAGAACCGCTCCATGTACGCGGGGAAGTCCGGGATGCTGGTCGCGCTCGGCTCGCTGCTGAAGATGTCCGGATGCCGGCTGGCCTCGCTGACGTCCGCGTGCCGGACCAGCGCGTAGAAGCCCTTCCCGGGCCGGACGAACGGGACGGGCACCTCGGGGAAGAACGCCGGACGCCCTCGCGCGCGAAGCTCGGCGAAGGCCGCCTCGCGCTCCTCGACGGGCAACGCCCAGAACTCGAGCGAGGAGAGGCCGATCTCCGATGGGGCCGGGCCGGACCGGGTCGTCATGACGCCACCGCCTTCCGGATCGACCTCCATGCTCAGGTAAGTGAACGGTTACGGTCAAGAGGCCGGGTACGTCCGGCTGAGCCGGCGCAGCCGGGTCCAGGTGAGCCGGTTCGGGTGCGTCCGGATGACCCGTACGTCCGGAGGTGCCGGCGCGCGTGTGTCGGGTGAACCGATGCGGGTCCACCGGCTCACCCGGATCCGCTCAGGGGTTCTCCGGCGCCGTCGGCAGCTTGACGGCGGTGAGCAGGATCGTCGAGTTCTCGATCGCCTCGACGCGGTGCCGGGCCTTCGGCACGAAGATCAGATCGCCGGTCCGGCCCTCCCAGACGTCGTCCCCCGCGACGAGCCGGACCCGGCCCTGCAGCACCTGGACGGTGCCCTCCTCCGGGCCAACGTGCTCGTCCATCGTCGTGTCGGCCTTGAGCGCGATGAGCGTCTGCCGGAGCACGTGCTCGTGCCCTCCGTACACCGTGGTGGCGCTGCGGCCGGCCGAGTCGCTCAGGGCCCGGTCCAACTGCTCGCGGGCGCGGGCTTCCAATGACAGTTTCTCCATGTCCTCCATCTACCGCAGCGGCGGCGAAAGATTCATCGGCCCGGCGAGCCGTCACCGTCCCCGCCGACCCGTCGCGACGCCGCGGTCCCCCGCCGACCCGTCGCCTCACCCCGAGCCTTCGCCGAGGCCGCCGTCCTTTCGCAGCCCGTCGAGGAAGAGGCCGACGTAGTACTCGCCCACCGCCCCGGCGTCCAGCGGCCCGTCGGGATGCCACCACGTGCTGAGCTGGTGGACCGCGCCGAAGAAGAAGTTGACCGCCAGGTCCGCCGGGACGCCGGCCCGGAAGGTCCCCTCGCGCTGCCCCTCCTCCACCAGCGCGCGGAAGCACTCGTGGTAGCGGCGCCGCTCCGCCCGTACCGCCTTCTGCTTCTCGGCCGGCAGCAGGTGCATCGAGCGGAAGAAGACCGTGAGCTCGTCCAGGTGGGCAACGCTCGTCTCGATCACGTCGACGGCGGCGGCGCGCAGGCGCTCCTCCGCCGGGCCGGCGCCGCCCGCCAACCGGCGCAGCCGTTCGGTCTGCAGGGCCAGCAGCCGGTGGTAGATCTCGTACAGGAGGTCGTCCTTGGCCGCGAAGTAGTGGTACATCGCGCCCTTGGTGACACCGGCGGCCCGGACGATCTCCTGGACGGAGGTGCCCTCGTAGCCGTTCTCGGCGAACAGCCGGGTGGCGACCGCCAGCAGCCGCTCCGGCAGCGGGCGCTCGCCCGCCGCGGTCATCACCTGCTCCGGTAGGCGGCGAGCTCGCGGCGGGCGATCGACCGCTTGTGCACCTCGTCGGGGCCGTCCGCCAGGTGCAGCGTCCGCACGCCCGCCCACAGCTCGGCGAGGGGGAAGTCCTGCGAGACGCCCGCACCGCCGTGCGCCTGGATCGCCCGGTCGATGACCCAGTTCGCCATCTCCGGCACCAGCGCCTTGATCGCCGAGATCTCCACGCGGGCGCCCTTGTTGCCGACGGTGTCCATCAGCCACGCGGTCTTCAGGACCAGCAGCCGGGCCTGCTCGATCCGGATCCGCGCCTCGGCGATCCAGTCCTGGACCACGCCCTGGTCGGCGATCGGGCCGCCGAACGCGACCCGCGACACGGCGCGCTCGCACATCAGCCGCAGGGCGCGCTCGGCCATGCCGATGGCGCGCATGCAGTGGTGGATCCGCCCGGGCCCGAGGCGTTCCTGCGCGATGCGGAAGCCCTCGCCCTCCCCGAGGAGGATGTTGCCCACCGGCACCCGTACGTCCTCGAAGGACACCTCGGCGTGGCCTCCGTGCGTGCCGTCGTCGTACCCGAAGACGTGCAGGCCGCGCTCGACGGTGACGCCGGGCGTGTCCTTGGGCACCAGCACCATGCTCTGCCGGCGGTACGGCGGGGCGTCCGGGTCGGTCACGCCCATCACGATGAAGATCTGGCAGTCCGGGCTGAGCGCGCCGGACGTCCACCACTTGCGACCGTTCAGGACGTACGAGTCGCCGTCGCGCTCGATGCGCAGCGCGATGTTGGTGGCGTCGGAGGAGGCCACGGCGGGCTCGGTCATGCAGAAGGCCGAGCGGATCGCGCCGTCCAGCAGCGGCTCCAGCCACCGCTCCTTCTGCTCGGGCGTGCCGAACAGGGCGAGGATCTCCATGTTGCCGGTGTCGGGCGCGGCGCAGTTGAGGGCGACCGGGGCGATCTTCGGCGAGCGGCCCATGATCTCGGCGAGCGGAGCGTACTGCACGTTGCTCAGGCCGGCGCCGTACGGCTCGTGCGGGAGGAAGAGGTTCCACAGCCCGCGCTTGCGTGCCTCGGCTTTCAGGTCCTCGATGATCGGCGGAGTGGCCCACGTGCCGGCGAGCTCGGCGGCCTGCGCGGCGTACACGGGCTCGGCGGGGTGGACGTGGGAGTCCATGAAGTCGAGCAGCCGGTCGCGGTACTCGATGGTGGTCTGGTCGAATGCGAAGTCCATCGCCGTCCCCTCGCGAACACGGCCCTGCGGCCGTCCGTGTGCCCCGCCCAGCATACCGACTGGTCGGTATGAGGACCGTAAGCAGAGGCGGCCCGGCGCGTCAACGCCCAGCGACGCGAACCCGCCCGGCCACCGGCGCGGACGACGTCCGGCTCCACACCCCGAGGGCGCCGGGTCACCCGCGCGGACCCGGTCACCGCCGCCGGAGGAGCGTCCGGCCACCGGCACGGAAGGGCGGCGCCAGGCAACCGCACGGAAGGCGCTCCGGTCACCGGTGTGAGCTGCCGGGTCACCCGATCACCGAGGGCGGCCGGTCACCGCCGCCGGGGGCGCCGGGTCACTGGTGCAGGCCGTGCCCGGTCTCCTCGTCGCCACGGTCGACGTCGAGCCCGACGATCGACGCGCACCGGCGGCAGACCCACTCGGCGACGACGGACTCGGTGTCCATGTCCCGGGTACGGTAGGGCTTGGAGATCTTCCGCCGGCGCATTCCGTGACCACACGTCGAATGCACCAAAAGGCCACAATTCGGACACGGCCAGACGTCATCCCCGGCACGCTCACAGCCCGGGCATACGGGCCCGTCATGATCGACGGTGATCGGCTCCAGTTCGGCGCGCCAGAGGCGTTCCAGATCAAGATAATCGTCGTTCGGCCAGGAATGATCCGCCAGCCAGGCGAGATATTCCTCGTCGCCGGGGGGAAGCACCGCGGTCATCGACTCGGGATGGCCGTTCAGCTCGGGCTCGGGCTCAGGCTCGGGCGCCGCGGACGGGCGGCGTCCCCGAACCGCCAGCGTCAGGGACAGGAGGACGAGGAGGGGGCTCCAGACAAAGATGTTCACATTCCCACATCCGTGGAGGCGCTCATGGCGACGATCATGAGACGGAGCGGCAGTACACGGGGAAGCACCGCTGTACCCACAGTGGCGTCCTTTCATGAGTCGCTGTCGGGGGGCGCAAGCGATCATGCATGCGGGGGCGTAAAACGGTAGAACAGTACCGAATCCAGCTCGGCCATGGAAATCGATCAAACAATTTCCCGCTTTACCAGCATGTTGGTCGAATTATGCACTGGAACGTTCCATGACCGCTACGGATCTTGTATCGATGGCCACTCCTGGACGCGCCCGCTCAGCCTGCGGGGATACGCCGCCCGGCGAGCCGCAGCGCGTGCTCGACGACGGACACGAGGACCAGCTTGGCCGACTCCCGGCGCCGTACGTCGCACAGGATGATCGGCACGTCGGGGTCGACGTCGAGGGCCGCGCGCACCCGGTGCACGTCATACCGCGGAGCGCCGTCGAAGCAGTTGACGGCCACGACGAACGGCGTGCCACGCTGCTCGAAGTAGTCGATCGCCGCAAAGCTGTCGCCCAGCCGCCGGGTGTCGGCGATGATCACCGCGCCGGCCGCTCCCCGCGCGAGCTCGTCCCACATGAACCAGAACCGGTGCTGCCCCGGAGTCCCGAAGAGGTACAGCGCCACGTTGTTACGGAAGGTGATGCGACCGAAGTCCATCGCCACCGTCGTGGTCTCCTTGGCCTCGACGCCGGACGTGTCGTCGACGCCGACCCCCGCGCCGGTGAGGGCCTCCTCGGTGCGCAGCGGCCGGATCTCGCTGACGGTGCCGACCAGCGTGGTCTTGCCCGCCCCGAACCCGCCGGCGATGAGGATCTTGATCGCCGTCGGCGAGTCCTGCACCGCGGCGCCGGTGTCAAAGTGTGTATAGCTCATTGAGCACAGTCCTGAGTATCCGTTCGTCGTGCGCGTACGAACGCGTCTCGGGAGGCCGCACGTTGATCAGGCCCCAGTATCGAAGATCTCCCAGCAGAACGCGGACGACGCCGAGCGGCAGCCCCACGTCGGCGGCGAGGTCGGCGACCGTCATCGGCCGCCGGCAGAGGCCGAGGAGCCGCAGGTGCTCCGGGTCCAGCCACCGCCGGTCCGCCCACGCCGGCGGCCTGCCGACGACGATCGCCAGCAGGTCCAGCGTCTCCCCGTACGACCGGGTCCGGCCACGGCTCACCGCGTACGGCCGGACCACCGGGCCGGCCGCGTCGTCGAACCATCGGCGCTTGGACGCGGTCACGGAGGATCACGCTCCCCCCGGCGGTCCGTCCGGACTCGTGGCCGCCGAGCGGGCGGACGTGGCCAGATGGCGGCGGACCCGCTTGACGAGCCGCGCCATCTCGTAGGCGATCAGGCCGATGTTCGCGTCGCCCTCGCTCACGACCGCCAGGCAGGTGCCGTCGCCCGCCGCGACGACGAACAGGAACGCCTTCTCCATCTCGATCACCGTCTGGCGAATGCCCCCGCCCTTGACGCGCTCGCTGACGGTCCGGGCCAGGCTGTACAGGCCGGCCGCCAGCGCGGCGAACCGCTCGGCCTCCTCGGGGTCCATGCCCCGCGACGTCCCCATCGGCAGTCCGTCGCCGGTCAGGATCATCGCGTGCCGCACGCGGGCGACACGTCCGACGAGATCGTCGAGCAACCAGTTCAGCTCACCGGTCGTATCCAGCATCGGCCCCTCACCTTCGCGGCTACTCATCGAGGTCCGGGGCCTGGCGGCCGCGCTGCCATCCCCGTTGAAGCGATGCCATGAGCGACCGGGTCTCCTCCGGCGGACGGGTCGTCGTCGCGTCGCCGGCCATCGGTTCCGGCCCGGCCGGCTCTCTGCGCAACTGCGGGGCGAGGTTCGCCTGGCGCACTCGCCTCGGCAGTTCGGGGGCGTCGGGGTCGGTCCAGCCCTCGTACGGCGTCTGGACGTCGTCACCGGCCCATCCGGAACCGGCCCAGTCCGGCGCGCGCCACGCGATTCGGTCGTCCGGCCATTCGGTCTCGTCCGGCCACTGCACCTGATCCGGCCACTGTGCCTGATTCGACCACTCGCCCGCGCTCGCCGGGGCGGCGATCTCGAGCGGCGCGGCCTGGGGCGCCGGAGACGGGGCGGCGGGCGCCTCGACCTCGGCGACGGCACGCCAGGCCGGGTCGAAGGCGGGCTGCTCCGACCACGCGTCGTCGTACTCGAACCCCTGATCCCCCGCGACCAGGTCCGGCGGGACGAGCACGACCGCCCGTACACCGCCGTACGGCGACGAGCCCAGCGTGACCCGTATCCCATGCCGGTCGGCGAGCCTGGCGACGATGAACAGGCCGAGCCGGTCGCTGTCCAGCAGGTCGAACTCCGGGGGGTTCGCCAGCCGCTCGTTTGCCTCGGCGAGCTCCTCGTCGTCCAGTCCGATGCCGCGGTCCTCGACCTCGATCGCGTAGCCGTGGGCCACGAGCTCACCGCGGACCTGTACCTGCGTGGTGGGCGGGGAGAACGCCGTGGCGTTCTCGATCAGCTCGGCGAGCAGGTGCGTCGTGTCCGCGACGATGGCGCCGTCGAGCGCCGCCGGAGTGGCGGCCTCGACCACGACGCGGGTGTAGTCCTCCACCTCGGCGATCGCCGCCCGCAGGACGTCCTTGATGCCGACCGGGTTGTGCCAGCCGCGGGCGGGCGCCGCGCCCGACAGGATCGCCACGCCCTCGGCGTGCCGGCGCATGCGCGTGGTGAGGTGGTCGAGCGCGAACAGGTCGTCGAGGACGTCCGGGTCGCGGGCCTTCTTCTCCATCGTCTCGAGCATGGCGAGCTGGCGGTGGAGCAGCGACTGGTGGCGCCAGGCGAGGTTGATGAAGACCTTGTTGATGCCCTTCCGCAGCTCGGTCTCGCCCACCGCGGCCTCGACGGCGGTGCGCTGCAGAGCGCCGAGGGCGTCCGCGACGCGGGCGACCTCCTTGCTGCCACCGCCCCCGACCGGCGGGCTCTCGGCGTCGACGTCGACCTCCTCCCCCGCGCGCAGCCGCTTGATCAGCTGCGGCAGGCGGACCTGGGCGAGGTCGAGGGCGGCCTGCTGGAGCGCGGCCATCTCCCGCGCGAGCGTACGGCCGAACAGGATGGAGACGATGATCGACAGGGCCAGCGCGACGAGCCCGACGCCCGCCGTGAGGGCGAGGAAGAAGATCGACCTCTGCTTGATCGGTTTCGTCTCGTCGGTCAGCGCCCGGCCGGCGTCGATGGTCGCCTGCGACCAGGCGCTCATCAGGGGCTCGATCGTCGCCTGCCAGGAGACGGTCTGCGCCGGCAGCCGGGCGCCGGGACGCGCCCCGATGATCGCGTCCTCCATCGTGCGGAAGGCGGTGAAGTCCGGCGACCCGGCGACCTTCTCCCACGGAGCACGCAGGGAGATCTTCGCCCTCGAGCGCGCCGAGTCGAACAGGTAGCGCTCGTTGTAGGCGCTCTGGGCGAACATGTCGTAGGCCGGAGCGGTGAGGCGGTGCCCCTTGGTCGCCAGCGTCGAGCTCACCAGGGCGTCCTCGCGCATCACGAACTCGCGCGCCGTGGCGGACTCGACCAGCGCCGTGCCCTGCTGGTAGATCTCCGCGTCGTCGATGACGATCATCGTGCCGAACACACGGATCACCGACTCGATCAGGGTGCCGTAGTCCCCGATCACGCGGAGGGCGTCCACGGACCCGCCGTCGACCTGCCCGCGCAGGGCGGCGAGCCCGTCGAGCTGCTGCCACAGGTCGTCGAGCCGCTGGCGCGTCGTCGGGTTGACGGAGCGCTGGGCGTCACCCGACAGCGCGGACCTGCGGAACTCCGCCTGCGCGGCGTCCACCGCGGCCCGGCCGTCGGTGACCTCCTGCCGGTCCCGCCGGCCCTTGGAACCCAGCAGGACGGCCGACACCAGGCGCTCCCGCTGCAGCGCGGCCTCGAGCTTCGCGCCCGGGATGGTGACCTTCTTGTAGGCGGTCGACGCCTCGTACTTGCCGATCGCGTCGCGGGAGGCGAGGAACGCGGCGAACGCCCAGACCCCGGCCAGGCAGATGATCGGGACGAGGCTCAGCACCAGCAGCCTGGTCCGCAGCGACCACCTGCCGGAACGCTTGGGAGAACGCATTGATGGCCTCGCCGTCTCCATGAACATTTTCGAAACATCAAGATCCCGGGGGCTCAAATGGCACCACACGTGCCGCGCGGGTGGCAATAGTCCCCCTGGGCCATACGCGTTTCCCGCGGAACATCGGCGCCGCGAAGAAGGCGGGGATTGAAAACGCCGGTCCGGTCCGGGCATCGGCCGGATCACCGGACATGACGGCACTCCGTGAGGAAGACTTCACGCAGCGGCAGATCGGCCGGGTGCTCCCGATCGGCACCGTTTCCGGCACCGCCACCGGCCCGCGAGGCGCGGGCGCGAACGGATCAGCCCGCGTGACGCGCGGGCGTGAGCAGGTCAGGAGGCCGTCATGACGACCCGCCCCGTACGGTCCACAGCCCGGACCCGCAGGGCCCGCGGACCCGTCCTCGTCACCGTCACCGCCTTAGGCGTCGTACTGCCGGGGTCCTCACCCGCCCTGGCCACACCGGACGACGGCCTCCTCCGGACCGCGCCAGGCGACGGCCGTCTCCGCGCCACGCCACGTCTCGGTCATCTCCCGGCCGCACCGGACGACGGCCTTCTCCGGACCGCGCCGGGCGACGGTCACCTCCAGGCCGCGCCGGGCGACGGCTATCTCCGGTTGGCGCACCTGTCCCCCGACGCCCCCGCCGTCGACGTCTACCTGTACGCCGCGGGGCACGGCACGCCGCGCCTGGTGCTCAAACACGTCGGCTACGGCGCGCTCTCGCCGTACCAGCGGCTCGGCGGCGGCGCCTACACCGTCGCGATGCGCCCCGCCGACGCGGCGGCGACGAGCCCGCCGGTGCTGTCCGCCCATGTCCGCGTGCGCGCGGGGACCGCCTACACCGTCGCGGGCCTCGGCCCGTACAAGGGGCTCACGCTCAGGGTCCTGGAGGACACGCGCACCGCGCCGGCGGGCCGGGTGGCGCTCCGCGTCGTCCAGGCGTCGCTCCGGCGGCCGGCGGTGACCGTCACCGCGGGCGCCCGCACCGTCGCGGGAGACCTGCGGTTCCCGGACGTCACCGCCTACCGGCCGGTGCGGGCGGGGGTGACGACCGTCCGCGTCACCGGCGGGTCCGGCGCGCAGGTGAGGTCGCGGGTGACCCTGCGCGCGGGTTCCGTGCACACGCTCGTCGTGCTCGACGGCGCATCCGGGCTCCGGCTGCTCGACCTTCGCGACGCCGCGGGGCCCCGCCGAACGCCGCGCGGGCCCGTCGAGACGGGACTCGGCGGGCTCGCCGGCCGGGTCGCCCCGCCGCCGTGGACGGCGTCCGCCCGGCTGCTCCCGCCGCCCGGTGCGCCGGCCGAGACCCACCCTGCCGACCGGCCCGGTGAACCGGCCGAAACCCGGCGCGTACACCGGGCAGGCGAACCCGTCGAGGCCGGACTCGCGGACCCGCCCGGTGAACCGACCGAGACCCGGCCCGTACACCGGGCGGGCGAGTCGGTCGAGGGGGGACCTGTAAGCCGGGCCGGCGCGTACGCCGATCCGGCGGTGCTGCGGATCCCCGCGATCGGGGTGCGGACCGGGCTGGAGCGCCTCTCGACGGACCGGAACGGGCGGCTTCTCCCGCCAGGCGACCCCGCCCGCGCCGGATGGTTCGGCGACGGCATCCGGCCCGGTGACACGGGGCCGGCCGTGATCGCGGGACACGTCGACTCCCGTACGGGCCCGGCCGTGTTCACCCGGCTCACGACGCTGCGGCCGGGCGACCGGATCCTGGTCACGGACGCGACCGGCCGGGTCGCGGCCTTCACCGTCGATCGCGTGCGGTCCTTCCCCAAGACGGCGTTCCCGACCGAGGAGGTCTACGGGGCGACCCCCGATCCGCAGCTGCGCCTCATCACCTGCGGCGGCGCGTTCGACCCGGTGTCCGGGCACTACCGGCGCGACGTGGTCGTGTACGCGAGCCTCGCCCATGAGCCCGGATGACCGCAGGTCGTCCCCGCAGCGGCGGCGGGCGGCCATGCGGGGACGGCGGACCGAAGGTCCCTATCTCACGGGACCGGCCGACGGTTATCGTCCTGCCATGCCGGAGGGCCGAGGGCGGCTGATCGCCGGGCAGTACCGTCTCGTCGAGGAGATCGGCCGAGGCGGTTTCGCGGTCGTGTGGCGTGCCCGCGACGAACGCCTGCACCGCGACGTCGCCGCCAAACGCCTGTTCCTTCCCGCGTACTCCACCGTCGAGCAGCGCACCGAACAGCGCCGCCGGACCCTCCAGGAGGCGCGCTCCGCGGCGCGCCTCGACCACCCCGGCGTCGTCACCGTCCACGACGTCGTCGAGGACGGCGACGATCCGTGGATCATCATGGAGTACGTCGACGGACGGTCCCTGGGCGAACTGGTGCGCGCGTACGGGCCGCTCCCTCCGGAGCGCGTCGCCGACATCGGCCTGCAGTTACTCGACGCCCTGCGCGCCGCGCACCGGGCGGGGGTGCTGCACCGCGACGTCAAGCCCGGCAACGTCCTGCTGGCGGGCCGTCGCGTCGTTCTCGGGGACTTCGGGCTCGCGACCGTCGAGGGCGACCCGGCCCTCACCCAGTCCGACGTCGTCATGGGCGCTCCCGCCTACCTCGCGCCCGAGCGCGCCCGGGGCGAGCCCGCCGTCGCGGCCTCCGACCTGTGGTCGCTCGGCGCGACGATGTTCTACGCCGTCGAAGGGCGGCGGCCCTTCAACGGCGTCAACCCGAACGCCGTGCTGCACTCGATCATCACCGACGACCCGGCTCCCGCGCCCCACGCCGGCCCGCTGGGTCCGGTCCTGGACGGGCTGCTCCGCAAGGAGGCCGCCGACCGTCTCGACGCGGACGCGGCCACCGCCCTCCTCACGGCGGTCGCCGACCGGGCCGGGCCGCGAGGCGACCGCGCGCGGCCGGCGGACGCGCCCGCCGGACCGCTCCGGCCAGGGCGCGCCGGGCCCGGCGCGCGGCCGTGGCACGGGCGGCACCGCCTGATGCTCATCGCCGCTCCGGTCGCCGCCCTCGCGCTCGCCCTCCTGACCGTCCCGGACCGTGCCCACGACGGCACGGGGCGGACGCGGCGCACCCCGGCGACCACCGCACCGCGGCTCCTGGCCACTCTTCCGGCGGGCCCGAGTGAGATCTACACCGTGGCCTTCAGCCCGGACGGGCGCACCCTCGCCTCCGGGGGCGCGGACCACACCGTACGGCTCTGGAACCTCGCCGACCGGCGGCTCACGACGACTCTCACCGGGCACGCGTACGACGTGTTCGCCGCGGCGTTCAGCCCGGACGGCCGGACGCTGGCGACCGCGGGGTACGACGGCAAGGTGCTGCTGTGGAGCGGTGACGGGCGTGCGCGGATCGCGACCCTGGACACGCACGGCAACGGCGTCAGCGCCCTGGCCTTCAGCCCGGACGGCGCGGTCCTCGCGAGCGCGGGCGACGCGGTGCGCCTGTGGAGCGTCCGGGACCACCACGCCGTCGCCACGCTGCCGGTCCACGGCGAGAGCATGTTCACCGCCGCCTTCGCGCCGCGCGGGACCACCCTGGCCACCGCGGGGACCTGGGCGATCCGGCTGTGGGACACCGCCCGGCCCGCCCGCCCCGTCACCGTGACCCGGCTGACGTCCCTGGTCGTGGGCATGGCGTTCAGCCCGGACGGCCGGACCCTGGCGGCCGGCGGCTACGACGGTCGCGTGCGGCTGTGGGACGTCGGCACGCACCGGCTCCTGGTGTCCCTGCCCGACCTGCCCGGCCGCGTCAACGGCGTGACGTTCAGCCCGGACGGCCGGATCCTGGCCTGCGCCGGAGGCGACACCGTACTGCTGTGGGACGCCCTGGCCCGGCGCCCGGTCACCACCCTCCCGACGCGGACGGGCGTCGTCGACGCCGTCGCCTTCGCTCCCGACGGCAGGACCCTCGCGACGGCCGGCGACGACGCGATCATCCGCCTCTGGAGCGTCCGCTGAGAGGGTGGCCGGCGGTGCCGGAGTCGCGGCCCGGGAACCCCGGCTGAGAAGCGGCGTCGCCCAGAGGCCCGCGTACGGGCGGCTCTGGGCGACGTGAGGTCGGGCCGGGGTCAGTGCGCGGAGAAGGACCAGACGGTCGAGGTCTTGTAGGTCTGCCCAGGGCGCAGCACGGTGGACGGGAAGTTCGGGTGGTTCGGCGAGTCGGGGAAGTGCTGGGTCTCCAGCGCGAACCCGTCGCCCTGGCGGTACTGCCGGCCGCTCGTGCCGTACAGCGTGCCGTCGAGGAAGTTGCCCGAGTAGAACTGGATGCCGGGCTGGTCGGTGTAGATCTTCAGCACCCGGCCGCTGGTCGGCTCGCCGACCTCGGCGGCGAGCCGGAAGCCCGAGCCGTTCAGCACCCAGTTGTGGTCGTAGCCCTGCCCGTAGGCGAGCTGCTGGAAGCCGTCCCGGATGCGCGCGCCGATCGGCGTGGCCTTGGTGAAGTCCATCGGCGTGCCGGCGACCGGCGCGAGCTGCCCGGTCGGGATGAGGGTGGAGTCGACCGGGGTGTAGCGACTGGCGTTGAGGCGCAGCCGGTGGTCGTAGATGCCCCCGGACCCCTCGCCCGCGAGGTTGAAGTAGGAGTGGTTGGTCAGGTTGACGATCGTGGCCTTGTCCGTGGTGGCCCGGTAGTCGAGGCGCAGGGACCTACCGCTGAGCGTGTAGGTCACGGCGGTCTTGAGGGTGCCGGGGTAGTTCATGTCCCCGTCCGGGCTCGTGTACTCCAGCCGCACTCCGACCGCGTTCTTGCTCTTGACCTCCGTGGCGGTCCAGACCTTGGTGTCGAAGCCCTTCGGCCCGCCGTGCAGGGAGTTGCCGTTGTTGTTGAGCGGCAGGTGGTAGGTCGTGCCGTCGAGCGTGAAGGTGCCCTTGGCGATGCGGTTGCCGTACCGGCCGATCAGCGCGCCGAAGTACGGGCCCGGGTTGTTCTTGGCGACGTAGTCGTCCAGCGTGGGGAAGCCGAGCACGACGTCGGCACGGTGGCCGTGCCGGTCCGGGGCGTCGAGCTGCTGGACGATGCCGCCGTAAGTGATGATCTTGACGCGGATGGCGCTGTCGCTGAGGGTGTAGCGCCACACCTTGGTGCCGTCCGACAGCGTGCCGAACAGTTCCTTGGAGATGGTCGGGCTCGACGTCGCGGAGGCGTTGACCGCCGGGAGCGCGCCGGCCACCAGCGCCGCCAGGGCGACGGCACCGAGAACGCGGGTCTTCTTGAGGCGGAGGGGCACAAATGCTCCTTCCCTGTTCGATATTTCGAACGTCGTCCGAGGCCTGCGGGCAGACGCTAAATTTCCCCGCGACGACTGTCAAGAGATGTCCTCGGCGACCCTTATGAAAGCTTTTTCGCAGCCAAGGGCCGACGTTCCGTGAATTAGCCCACCGAAAGCGCCCGCTGTCCCAAAACGGGCATTCTCGCGATGATTGTCGGAAGTCGCGCTCAGTCCGCGCGTGATCGCCGTGGGACGCCGACCGCGAGCAGAGCGGTGTCGTCATCGGGCCCCTCGCCGAAACCGTCGAGCAGACCGGTGACGGCGTCGACGACCTCACCGGGCGTGGCCGGGGCGAGCCCTCCGGCGAACTCCAGCAGGCGCTCCTCGCCGTACCGCACGCCCTTCCCGATGGGGGCCTCGGTCAGGCCGTCGGTGTAGAGCAGGAACGTGTCGCCGGGGCCCAGGGTGGTGGTCGTGGCGACGAACTCCGGATCGGGCAGCACCCCGACGAGGGGGCCGCCCCGTGTGGACAGGTACCCGGCACCGCCGTCGGCGCCGAGCCGCAGCGGGTACGGGTGACCGCCGCCGGCGAGGCGGACGTCGTAGGAGGCATCCCCGGTCCGGGTGAGCAGGCCGGTGACGGCCGTGCAGAACCGCGGTTCTCCGCCGGCGTAGCGTTCGAGCAGGGCGGTGTTGAGGGTGGCCAGGGCCGTCACCGGGTCGGGGTCGCCCAGCGCGGCGGCGCGCAGCGTGTAGCGGGTCAGGGACGTCACGGCGGCCGCCTCGGGACCCTTGCCGCACACGTCGCCGAGGAAGAAGCCCCATCGGTCGTCGCCGGCGGGGAACAGGCGGCCGGCCCTCGGAGTCCGTCTTGACCACCGAGGTCACCAGGACCGGCAACCGCTCGCCGCCGGCCGTCTTCAGCTCCAGTGCGATGCCGTCGAGCTTGCCCTGCATCCGCAGCAACGGGGCGAAGTGGGTCTCGTGGTAGAGCCTCCCGCCCACGGTGAGCACGTCGGAGAACCGCATCCGGCCGACCATCTGCTCACGCGTGTGGCCGAGCCACCGGAGCAGCGTGCCGTTGACCTTGGTGATCTCCCCGTCCATCAGCGTGGACAGGTAGCCGCACGGGGCGTTCTCGTACAGGTCCTCGGCGCTGTCCTCCAGCAGCGAGTTGAATGAGGCGAGTCGCGCGTCGTCGGTCTCCGCCGGTTTCGGCCCCCGGCGCGATCCGGGCGTCACAGGGTGCCGGGCAGGAAGGTCGTACGGGCGAAGACGGCGGCGATGTCCGGGTCGGTGGCGCAGAAGGCGTTCGCGAGCTCCTCGCCGAGCTCCGGGCGCTCCGGATTCCCCATGATGACGGGGGCCATCGTTGCGGACCAGCCCAGGTAGTTGGCGTCCCCGCCATCGGGCGAACGCCGCTCAGGCGGCGGGTAGGCCCGAAGACGGCAGGTCAGGGGAGGTCGGCCGGGGGCGGCGGGGTCCAGCGGGCCGCCGGTGCGGGCACGCCGTACGCGGCCTTCAGCTCCTGCGGGATGGCGTAGTGCATGACGCGTCCCCGTGTCAGGGAGGACAGCTCGAGCACCGTCACCAGGCGGCCGAGCCGGTCGGACAGTTGCGCGGCCCAGGGCCCGCGGTCCTCGAAGCGTTCGAGCGCGCCGAGGAGCGCCGGGGCGACCCCGATGACGGAGTCCCAGCGGGATCGGGGCACCTCCAGCCAGTCGGCCGCCGTGTCACCGATCAGGTAGCGGATCAGGGCGGGCACCACCGGGTCCAGCAGCCTGCCGGGGACGACCTCCTCGTACATCGCGATCAGCTGCCGGGTCAGGAGCGACCCCTCCGGGGACGGGCCCATGTGGCGGAGCATGTACCGGTCGGAGAAGCGGCGGGCCGCGTCGAGGTCGGGCGGGATGGTCGCGGGATCGCAGCCGAGGACGGCGCCCACGACCCGCCACGCGTAGTAGTACGCCTCCGCGCCGTCGGGAGTGATGTGCACGCCCATCCGGTGCAGGGCGTCCAGCACCTGGATGCTGAACATCATCAGCCCGCCGAGCATGTCCTCCTGGCAGATCGGAACCGGCTCCGGCCACCGGCCCGCCTGTTTCAGGTGGCGGCGGATCGAGGCGTGCAGCAGCCGTACCTTCTGCGCCGCCGGGAGGAACCGTCCGCCGGCCTCGAAGGCGTCCGGCCGCATGAGGTACACGGTGAACTGGCCGGTCTCGGCCATGCGCCGTGACGGATAGGCCAGCGAGTGCGTAGCGGACAGCAGCCTGGCGATATGCGGGACGACGTAGCACGCCGGCATCGCCGCGAAGGACAGCGCGGTCGCGATGTGCACGTCGTTGTCGACGAAGAACTCCCGGGCCCGCTCCATGACCGCCCAGTCGACCCACTCCGGCGGAGTGGCGGTCGCGTCGAGGTAGTCACGGGCGGCGTCCGGGACGTTGTCGGGCAGCGCCTGGCCGGAGACGTCGAACCAGCGCATGAGCGTGTTGTACCGGGCCACCTCCGCCCCGGCGAACAGCGCCTCGACGGTCGCGTCGGCGAGGTCATCTCCCTTGAGGCGCAGGCCGTCCAGGTACGCGTCGGTGTACTCAGTCATCAGCGGTCGCCTCACTTATCAGCCGGGTCAGGGCGGCGGCGGCCTCGGGGGCCAGCCGGGACTCGTGCAGCGCCGCGCGCGCCGTCGCGGCGCGGTCGTCGATCATTCGCCGGACCTCGGCGGGCGCGCCGGAGCGCCGCATGATGTCCCGGATCTCCGCGGCGTCGGCCGGGGTGACCGGGCCGTCGAGGAGGTCGCCCAGTCTCCGGCAGTCGGATGCCGCCGCCCGGGACAGCGTGAGGGCCAGCAACGCCGTCGGCTTGCGGCCCGTCAGGTCGTCCAGGGCCGACTTGCCGGTCCGCCCGGGGTCGCCGAACACGCCCCACAGGTCGTCACGGAGCTGGAACGCCTCGCCGAGCGGGCGCGCGTACGCCGCCAGCGCGCGCAGCGTCACGGGGTCGGCTCCCCCGAGCACCGCGCCGATCTGCAGCGGCCGCTCGACGGTGTACGAGCCGGTCTTCAACCGCACGATCGCCAGGGAACGGGCCAGGTCGTGCGCGCCGCCGGTGCGGAGGATCTCCAGGCACTCGCCGGCCACCAGCTCACGGCCCATCGTGGCCCAGACGGGCAGGGCCCTGGCCAGGAACGTCCGCGGCAGGCCCGAGGCGTGGAAGAGCTGCCCCGCCCACGCCATCAGCAGGTCCCCGATGACGATGGCCAGGCCGTCGCCGAGACTCTCGTGTGCCGTCGTACGCCCGCGCCGGAGCCGGCTCCGGTCGATGATGTCGTCGTGGACGATCGCCGCGGCGTGCACCAGCTCCAGGGCCGCCGCCGCCCGCACCATCGCGTCGGTGTCGGGCTGCCCCGACGCGCGCCACCCCCAGTAGCAGAACGCCGGGCGGACCCGTTTGCCGCCCGCGATCGAGACGCGCGTCTGCTCGGCGACGGGCGCGAGCTCCTCATCGAGCGCGAGCAGCTCGCCGATCTCCGTCTCGACGAACTCCGTCAGGGCGCGGTCGACCCGGACGCGCAGGTCAGCCATCCTGGCTCCGCCGGACGACGTGCCGGGCCAGCACCTCCAGGTGGGCCTCCGACCCCGGTCCGGAGCGCCGGACCGCCAGCTCGCCGCGCGCCCGCAGCTCCTGCCGCACCTCCGAGAGGCCCGGGAGGCGGCGGGTGGCTCCCCGGAGCCCTTCCGTCACCAGGTCGGCGAGCCCGGCCGCCAGATAGAGGATCTCGTCCCGCGAACCGTCACCGCTCGCCATTGCGATCACCATCCGTATCCATATCAATACAATGAGTGGTATCACGGGAATCACCGGCATCGAGGCTTGTTGGCCGCATCGGGCCACTTTCCGCGGCCCGTGCGACCGCCCCCCGATCCGCCGGCGACGACATGGGCGGATCGTTGACACCGGGAGACAGACCTTTCTAAGCTGTCCGGGATTTCGTACGGCGTTCGGGAAGGCGGCCGTGATGGGGCGTGCGGTGCCGGCGGTGACTCGTGCCCTCGACATCCTCGAGCTCTTCCTGGACCGGCCGACCCTGTCCGCTCCGGAGATCACCGAGCGTCTCGGGCTCCCCCGGACGACGGTCCACGAGCTGGTCACCACGCTGACCGAGCGCGCGTACCTCATCCCGATGCCCGGACAGCCGACGCGCTACCGCCTGGGCATGCGGCTGTTCCAGCTCGGCAGCGTCTTCGCCGACCAGCTCGACCTCGCCCACGAGGCGCGCGAGGCCGCCCAGCGCGTCGCCACCGAGTGCGACGAGACGGTCCACGTCGCGATCCTCGACGGAACCGACGTCGTGTACATCGCCAAGGCCGACAGCACCCATCCCGTCCGCATGGTCTCCGCCGTGGGCCGCCGCCTCCCGGCGCACTGCACGGGCGTCGGCAAGATGCTGCTGGCCGGCCTGACCGCCGAGGCCCTGGACGCCGCCTATCCGCTCGGCCGCGACCTGGCCGCCATGACCGACCACAGCGTCACCTCGCCCGTACGACTGCGCGAGCACCTGGACGACATCCGGCGGCAGGGCCTGTCGTACGACGAGTGCGAGTCGAACGAGGCGGTGTTCTGCGTCGCCGCCCCCGTCTACGACCACACGGACGCCATGGTCGCCGGGATGAGCATCTCGGTGCCGAGCATCCGCTGGGACGACCGGCGGCGCGGGGAGTGGAGCACCCTGGTCCGCAAGGGCGCGGCCGTCCTCTCCCAGCGTCTCGGCCACCGCCCCCGCATGGCCTCCGAGCCCGCCGCCGCCCGCTGACCTCGCCGCGGTCAGGTCGCGGCCTGCCGGAAGGCGTCGGCGTTGCGGGCGCACCAGTCGGCGAAGGTGCGCGGCCTACGGCCGAGCAGGCGTTCCACGGTGTCGGTACGGAAGCCGGCGGTGTCGGCGCGCATCAGGGCGAACCCCTCGATGATGGCCTCGGCCAGCGCCGGGGGCGCTCCGTGGGGGAAGCGCGAGGCGACGGCCTCCTGCGGAGTCGCCACCGCCCGCACCTCGATGTCCCGGCCGGCCGTCGCGGCGAGGATCTCGACCTGTTCGGCGACGGTGAACGGCTCGTCCCCGGTGATGACGTACTCCCGGTCCCGGTGACCGTCCCGGGTCAGCGCCAGAGCGGCGACGGCGGCGATGTCGGCCGGGTCGATCGGCGCGTACCGGCCGGGGCCGACCGGGTCGAGGACGTAGCCGCCATCCCTGATGGTGGGCAGCCAGTCGAAGGCGTTCGTCATGAAGCCGCCGGGTCGCAGGAACGTCGCGGGGATGCCGGAGGTGCGGATCGCCTGCTCGCGCTCGTGGTGCCAGCGGCCCATGGCGGGCATCGGGTCGCCGAGGACGTTGAAGGAGGACAGGTGCACGATGTGGCCGACCCCGGCGGTCCGGGCGGCGGCGACGGCGTGCGCGGTCTGGTCGAGGCCGATGCCGGGGGTGAGCAGGAACAGCCGGTCGACGCCGGCGAAGGCGGGCGGCAGCGTCGCCGGGTCGTCCAGGTCCGCGACCACGCGCTCGGCGCGCTCGGGCAGGCCGGCGGCGCGGGCCGGGTCGCGGACCAGGATGCGGAAGCGGGCGCCGGCGGCGTCCAGCTCCCGGACGAGCTCACGGCCGACGTGCCCGGTCGCACCGGTGACCAGTATCATGAGGACCCCTCAGGTCGTTTACCGGTTAATGATCGAGGAAGACGTTAACCGGTTAATGATCTGCCGTCAACCGACCCCTGCCGCACCGGCGGACGCCGGGTTCCCCGAGACATCCCTGGAGGCCGCGCGATGCCCGAGTTCCTGGACCTGCACGGCAGGACCTCCAAGGCGGTCCGGGCGGTCGCCGAGGCGGCCGTACGGCGTCATGGCCTGCATCTCGGCCAGGATCACCTGCTCGCAGTGCTGTGGCAGGAGGACGGCCGCACGCCCGGCGAGGTCGCCGCCGCGCTGAACGTCACCACCGCCAACGTCGTCAAGGCGGCCACCCGGATGACCGCCGCCGGCCTGCTCACCCGCCGACGCGACGACCGGGACAACCGCCTCGTCCGGCTCTGGCTCACCGACGCCGGACGCGCGCTTCAGGAACCCGTCGAGAGGGAACGGCGCCTCATCGAGGAGAGCATCACCGCCGACCTCAGCCCGGCCGAGCGCGAACAGCTCATGAGCGCGCTGACCAAGATCCACCGCTCCGCGACCGCGATGCTGACCACGCCCGCCGACCAGAGCACCCCGGCCACCCCCTGACACCGTTTCCTCGACCGGGGCCGCCGGCCGCTGCCCCAGGTGGGCTCACGCGCGAACCTTCGCGTCCGCGAGTGCCTCCTCATACTCATGCAGCCACTCCGCGGCCCGCTGGTCGACCGGTATCCCGTCCAAGCCGCTGGTGATGATGTCGACCGCGTCGCGATACTCACCGATACCGGCGAGCGCCACGCCGATGTTGAGGCGGAAGAACCCTTCGGTGTACCAATACACCGAACGGGGTGGTTCGCCCGCGCCCTCAGCCAAGTCGACCGCCCGATCGAGCAGACGCCGTACGTCCTCACGATCCCCTAGCATCGCGTGCCCCTGCGCCGCCTGCAGCGTGTCGAACGCCCGCTGAGACGGATGGACACCGCGGGTGGCCAGTGCGGCCGACGCCGCGCGCACCACCGCGCGGGGACGCCCTTGCTTCCGAGCCACGTACCCGCGAAACGATGTGGCCAGCGCGGCGCCTGTGCCGTAATCGACATCATCGGCGAGTTCCTCGCCACGATCGAACAGCGCCAGAGCAGGGGCGTCCTGCCGAACTGCGGCGCGCAACCATCCCGCGAAGGTGGTCCAGTCGGCCGCGATGACGGCCAGTTCGTCGCGGTACGGCCCGGACGTTTCACGAAGCATGGCCGTGACGCTGCGCACCTGCGCCGTGACCGGGGCCAGGAGTGGCACCGGCCCTATCGCGTCCTCCAGCCGTCGCTGACCGGAGAGGACCATCGAGAGCGCTTCGATGACGCCCGCGTCCACCCGCGCCGGCCGGCGCATGGCGAGTCCGAGACGTTCCTCGTCGTCAGGCGTTAAGCCGCTGTCGACGTCGGCCTTGAAGGTCCACGGTAGAAACTCCTGAACGTCCCTGCCATCGCCGAAGAGCTCTTCCTCGGACATGCCGAAGACGGCGGCGTAGAACATCCGGTAGCGGGGCCCCGGAGGGTGTTCGCCTGCTTCGTGGCCGCGGATGGTGCGACACAGATCCCGAAGCTTGGGAAGGCGTTTCCGGTCACGCTCGGTCGCGTTATCACGGAAGGCTTCCGCGAGCGCCTGGACGGTCATCCGGCGCGCTTTGCGCTCAGCGCGCAGCCGGGCGCCGATGCGGGGATCGGCCGCTGCCATATCGCGTCACCTCGGCTAAGACGAGTCAGGAAGCAAAATCGCGGCGGTGTGTATCCGCGCGTGCCTTCCAGTATCACGGTGACTTCACAGGGTCCGCAGGAATTCACTATCAGTGACAGATCTCAATCCGGTGGAGGCCTTGGACAGGTCACCGCCGGGGTGAGCTGCGGGGCCGGTGACGTCGAACCGATCGGGTCGCTGGTGGCCATTTCTCTTCGCGCCCCCGGCGGAGAGGAAGACACCCAGTCCATGGGTCCGTCACCGGCCCCGCTTCCAACCACGAGGAAGCAGGGTCATGAGGGAAGTCGGTCACGAGCAGCAGCTCGCAGCGCTGGTCCAGCTCTGCCAGGAACTGATACGGCTCGGCGTCACCAACGTCGGCATGAGCGACGCACGCCCGGCGGTCTCGATGCGGACCGCCTTGGCCGACCGCAGAATTCGGATCGAGGTCGACACCTCACAGCGCACGTATGTATGGCTTCGCGAGCACCACGAACGCCACACCATGGATGATCCGGTCGGAGCCGCAGCGCGACTGGCCGACTACTTGAAACTCCGTGATGCGGACGCCGGCGACGGTCGTGACGCCTGATGCGGTCCCCATATTGCGCCGACGGTTCCCCGGCCTGATCTTCTGGTACGGCGCACATACACGGGCGTGGTGGGCGTTGATCCCGCCACCGAGCGGCTGGCGGCTCGTCGAAGCCGCCGATCCCGACGACCTCACACGAGCGGTCATCGAATCTCAGGCCTGGCCATGGCCGGTTCCCTGGGGCGGGACCCGTCATGGGCGATGACCTCGCCTTTGGCGGTGGCACAAAGCATCGCCGCCGTTGTTGACCGACGAACCCGGCAATCCGGGTGCCGGACCGGTCACAGCGGCGGTCACGAGCCAATGGCGGCGGCGAGGTCGCCGCCGGTGGGTCCTGCCGGGGCCATGGCGGGGATCGGCGTCCGCAGCGGAAGGGGCTCGCCGGACCTCCGGTTCGTCGCGCTCGTGTTTCCGCTGGATAGCATGCCGCGGTGGGCAGGAGGGGCGCCGGGAGAAGCCATCACATCGCGCGGTCGCGCCGTGGTGGCCCAGGCGGTTCCGGCGGCGAGTTGCGGCCCCGCGAGCCGGCGCGCGACCTGCTCGACCGGACGCCCGTGCGGCTCCGGATCGAAGGCGACCTGCTCGTCGGCTACGGCTTCGGCCGGCAGCGGGTGGCCATCCCGCGGTCTTCGGTGAAAGCGCTGGGCCACTACTACCGGCGGCGGTACAGGAGCGGGCCGAGCCAAGGCTTGGTCATCCTCGATGTCGAGGACCGGATGCTCCTGCGCGCCAAAGGGGCGTGGAGCGCGGACCTGGCCGCCTTCTGCGGCAGGGCTGGACTGCCTCTGCCGCAGCACCGGGACGGCGGGCGCCTGTGGCGCCGGGCACCGGGCTACCGGCGGTTGCGGACCTCGCCTCGCGGCGCGGGCCTGGCCGCCGCCCTCATCGTCGTCTTCGTGCTCGCGGCGTCGATGCTCTGCGGGATGGCCGGCCTGTCCCTGATCCGGCTGCTGCCGGCGTCGTTCGGCCCGCTGCGTCTTCTCATCGGCGTCGTCGCCCTCCTCGGCGGAGTCGTCGTCGGCGCGGTCCTGGGCGGCCGGGCGGTGACCCGTGCCGCCCAGGCGCTGAAGTGGGCCGCGCGCTCGGTGACGCGGTCAGGCAGGACGTAGCACGGCGACTCCGCGTGAATCCAGGCGTACTGCGGCGGTCGGCTCCGCTCCGGTCAGAACGTCGCGCATCGCCGTGGGAAGCGGCACGTCGGCGGGCTCGGTGCCGTGGTTGAGGACGACGTACCAGCGGCCGTCCTCGGTGTCCCGGGCGCGGGCCTGGACGCCGTCGGGCAGACCGGGCAGGACGGGGGCGACGCCGGCCTCCTCGCGGACGCGGTCGAAGAGGCGGCGCATGGTCGCCGGATCGGGCCGGGTGGCGAGGTACCACGCGTCGCCGCGGCCGAAGCGGTGCCGGGTGACGGCCGGCTCGCCGGCGAGCGCGCCGGTCGTGAAGCGCTCGACGGCCTCGGCGCCCTCCAGGCGGAGCTCCTCGGACCACAGGGTCCCCGACCCGCCGGGCAGCCCGACGGAGGCGTCCTCGGCGAGCGGGTGGAACTCCTCGACGGTCAGGCCGAGCATCCGCCGGAACGGCGCGGGATAGCCGCCCAGGTGGACCCGGTCGCAGAGGTCCACGATGCCCGAGAAGAACGCCATGACGAGCGTGCCGCCCTCCTCGACGTACCGCTCCAGGGTGCGTGCGGCGGCCTCGGAGGTCAGGTACAGGTTGGGCACGACGACGAGCCGGTAACCGGACAGGTCCGCGTCCGGGCGTACGACGTCGCAGGCGACACCGGCGTCGTACAGCGGGCGGTGGCACGCCCAGGCGGCATCGAGGAACCGCACGTCGGCGCTGGGGTGGGCCGGGCCTTCGAGGGCCCACCAGCTCGGCCAGTCCAGCACCATCGCGGCGTCGGCCCGCGGCGCCCGCGCGCCGGCGAGGGCGCGGGCGGCGGCGAGCTCCCGGCCCAGGTCCCGCACCTCACCGAAGATCCGGGTCGCCGGGCCGCCGTGCGGGACCATCGCCGAGTGGAACCTCTCCGCGCCGCCCCGTGCCTGCCGCCACTGGAAGAACATGACCGCGTCGGCGCCGTGCGCGACGGCCTGCCAGCTCCACAGCCGCATCGCGCCGCGCGGCTTCGGGGCATTGCGGGGCCGCCAGTTGACCGCACCGGGGGCCTGTTCCATCAGCAGCCACGGCTGCCCGTCGCGCAGTGACCGCATGACGTCGTAGGAGAGGGCGATCTTGGCCGTCGCGTCGGGGTCGAGGGGGTCGGGATAGGCGTCGTACGCGATGACGTCGAGGTGCGGGGCCCAGGTCCACTGGTCGACCGGCCGCAACGACGGCGGGAAGTTGGTGGTCACCGGCACGTCCGGCGTGATCCGGTCCAGCACCTCCTTCTCGGCCAGGTAGCAGGCGAGCAGTTCGTCCGAGGTGAACCGGGCGTAGTCCAGCTCCTGCGCGGGGTTGGTGAACGGCGCGGGCGAGCGCGGCGGCAGCACCTCGTCGAACGAGCCGTACCCCTGGGCCCAGAACCGCGTCGACCAGGCGTCGTTGAGCTCGTCGACGGATCCGTACCGGTCGGCGAGCCAGCGCCGGAAGGCCGCCGCCGACACGTCGCAGTGACACGGGATGACGTTTCCGTACTCGTTGTTGACGTGCCAGACGGCCAGCGCGGGGTGGCCGGCGTAGCGGGTGGCCACCTGCTCGGCCAGGCGTACGGCGTGCTCCCGGTAGACCGGGCTGGACGGGCAGTAGTGCTGCCGCCCGCCCGGCGAGATCGTCGATCCGTCGGCCCGTACGGTGAGCATCTCGGGGTGAAGGGTGGTGAGCCAGGGCGGCGGCGAGGCCGTCATGGTGGCCAGGCACGCCGCGACGCCGCCCTCGGCCAGCCGGTCCAGCACCCGGTCGAGCCAGCCGAAGTCGTACTCCCCCGGGCGCGGCTCGACCGACGCCCAGGAGAAGATACCGACGCTGACGAGGGAGACGCCGGCCTCCCTCATCAGCCGTACGTCCTCGTCCCAGACCTCTTCGGGCCACTGCTCGGGGTTGTAGTCGCCGCCGTAGGCGATGCCCACGCGGTCCCGCAGACCGGCGATCCGGTTCATCGGTTCTTCGTACCCTCCGGGTCGATCCGGTCGAGCGGCAGCCAGAGCCGCAGGTCGCGGCGGGCGGTCGCGATCTCCTCGTCGGGGACCGCGCGGGCGAAGACCCGTACGTCCGCGATGGAGCCGTGGAAGCGGTCGACGCCGTCGAGGCGCTGGCCGACGTCGATGCCGTCGATGGTGAACTGCCTGCCCTCGGTCACCGATCCCGCCGGGGCCGCCACCGAGGCCGCCTGGCCGTCGACGGTGAGCGACAACCGTCCTCCGGAGCGCCGCAGGACGACGTCGTGCCACCGGCCGTCGTTGTACGCCTGCGTCGTGGCGACGGCGACGCTGCCCTGGTCGGTCTGGATGAACCCGCGGATGCGCTTGCTCCCCGGCTCGGCCCGCAGCCAGATCTCCGGTGCGCCGCTGCCGACCCGGTACGCCCACAGGATCGTGCGATTACCGCTGGTGTCGGCGTAGCGGATCCGCGCCGACCAGGTGAAGTCGCCGGCGCCGAGGTCCAGAGAGCGGTTCCACGGCACCTGGACGAAGTCGTCCACGCCGTCGAAGTCACCGGCCGCGGTCATGCCGCCGCGGACGTAGCCACTGTTGTGGTGACCGGAGCCGTCCGGGGTGGTCGGGCCGGGCTGCGGCGGCTTCGGCAGACCCGGCGGGGTGCCGTTGGGCGTCGCGAGATAAGCGGTGTTGAACCGTGCGAACCGGATCTGCTCGTACGGGCCGGCCTGCCCCGCCTCGTACAGCAGGCCGAGCCGGTCGCCGCCGAGGCTCACGAGGTCGGAGTAGGCGGACGGACCCCAGGAGATGACCTTGCCTACCTTCTGGAAGTCGCGCCCGTCGTCGGCCGAGGCGCGGACCGCCATGATCTCCCGGGTCACCGGGTGGTCGGGCACGGACAGGTAGACGCGCTTGCCGACGCTCAGGACCGAGCCCTGCACCTTGGGCGCGGTGAGCTTCGGCAGGGTACGGAACGGGCGGTCGAAGGTCAGCCCGCCGTCGCTGCTCGTGGCGGTGTTCCGGTTGCCGGGGTCGGTTCCGGTGTTGTCGCGCGCGTTGACGTAGATCCTGCCGTCGGGGAGCTCGGTCGCGCTGAGCTCCCCGGGACTGACGTCGTTGGTGCGGCGGGTGTCGTCGGCGCCGATCCTCCAGGTGAGGCCGCCGTCGTCGCTGTAGTTGAGGTGACCGCCCTGCGGGCCGCCCTTCAGCGCGCCGCCGTCGCCCTCGTGGTTGGCCGCGACGATGAGGCGTCCCTTGTGCGGCCCGTGCTGGAGCTGGAGGGCGTGGCCGGGCCCGGTGGCGTACCAGGAGTTCCACTCCGGCTTCACGAGCTCGTTCGTGAGGTCGCGCGCCGCGGACCAGGTGGTGCCGTCGTCGTCGCTGTACTGCACGAACGGATGCCGGATGGTGTCGTCGTTCCCGGGGTTCCAGGTCGTCATGAGGACGATCCGGCCGGTGCGCCGGTCCACGACCGGGGCCGGGTTGCCACGGGTGTCCCCGTTGCCGGGCAGGACGACCTGCAGCGGCCCCCAGGTGCGGCCGCCGTCCGTGGAGCGTTTGAGCACCAGGTCGATGTCGCCGGAGTCGCCGCAGCTGTTGACCCGGCCCTCGGCGAAGGCGAGCAGGGTGCCGTCCAGCGCCTGGACGATCGCGGGGATGCGGAAGCAGTAGTAACCGTCGGTGTGCTGGGCGAACAGCACCTGTTCGTCGAACTCCGGCGCCGGCTTGGCGGACGCGGCGCCGGCGGACGCGAGGGGGATCGCCGTGGCGAGGAGCGCCACGGCCGCGGTACGGCGGGGGAACCTGAGGTGAGCCACGCTGGCCTCCGTACGGGTCAGATGAGGGCGGCTTCGGACAGGAAGGTCTTGACCTGGTCGATCTCGGCGGCGTCGAGCGGCACCTGCGGCAGCGCGGTCGTCGGGGAGGCGATGACGCCGCGCAGGTGCAGCGCCGCCTTGAACGCCCCCAGAGCGGAGGAGCTGCGGCCCATGTGCGGGCCGCCGACGTGCACCAGCCCGAAGAGACGGAACAGCCGCTCCTGCTCCTCGCGCGCGGCGGTCCAGTCGCCCCGCTTCGCGGCCTCGTACAGGCGGACGTAGGCGTGCGGGTCGACGTTGCCCAGGCCGGGGACGACGCCGTCGGCGCCCATCCACAGCGCGGAGTCGACGGTCAGCTCCGAGCCGGTGAACACGGCGAACGACTCCAGGCCGCGGTCGCGGCGGCCCAGGATGACCTCCCGCAGCCCGGCCTCGTCGCCGCTGGAGTCCTTGAGCCCGGCGAGCACGCCCTCGGCGGCAAGCTCCAGCAGCACGTTCGCGGTGAGCTTGCTGTGCACGGACGCCGGAAGGTCGTAGGCGTACACCGGGATGTCCGCCACGGCCGCGATCGTCCGGAAGTGCGTGGCGATCTCCGCCGGATGGGTGCGCGCGTAGAAGGGCGCCGTCGCGACCAGGGCGGAGGCGCCGGCCTCGACCGCGACCCGCGCGTGGTCGGCGACCCGGGGCGCGGTCATGTCGATCACGCCCGCCAGCACCGGTACCTGCCCCGCGACGTGGCCGATCACGGTGTCCAGCACGGTCCGGCGGTGCCCGTCGGGCAGGAACGCCGCCTCCGACGACGAACCGAGGACGAACAGCCCGTGCACGCCGCCCTCCAGCAGGTGGTCCACCAGCCGGGTCAGCGAGGCGGTGTCCACCTCGCGCTCCGGGGTCAGCGGGGTGCAGACGGGAGGAATGACCCCGGACAGTGGTGCGGCGTTGATCATGGACGCTCCTGTGCTTGGGTGATGAGTTCGCGGTCGGTGGCGCCGGCGAGGACCGGGTGATGGCAGCGGAAGAAGCCACCGGCGTTCTCCGCCGGCGCGGGCATCTCGGCGGCGCAGGTCTCGTCGGCCTTCCAGCACCGCGTGCGGAAGGGACAGCCGGAGGGCGGCCGGGTCGCCGACGGCACCGGGCCGATGAGCGGAATCGGGTCGATCGGGGACAGCAACCCGGGCGTGGCGGAGAACAGGGCGCGGGTGTACGGGTGCCGGGCCGCGCCCGGCATCGCCCCGGCGGGCGCCTGCTCGACGATCCGCCCCAGGTACATCGTCACGACGCGGTCGCTCATCCGCCGCACGGTCTGGATGTCGTGGGAGACGAAGACCATGGCCAGGCCCAACCGCTCCTTCAGGTCCTGCAGCAGGTTGAGGATCTGCGCGCGGACCGAGACGTCGAGCGCGCTGGTCGGCTCGTCGGCGACCAGCAGCCGTGGCTGCAGCGCGAGCGCGCGGGCGATCGCGACCCGCTGCCGCTGTCCGCCGGACAGCTGGACGGGCAGCCGGTCCGCGGCGCTCGCGGGCAGGCCGACCAGGTCGATGAGCTCGCGGACGCGTTCCTCGCGATCGTCCGGGGTGCCGGAGCGCTGCACGTCGAGGGGGTCGCGCAGGATCCGGCGCACCGGCAGGCGGCGGTTCAGGGCCGTGGACGGGTCCTGGAAGACCAGGCCGATGTTCGACCCGATGGCCTCGCGGCGGGCGGCGCCGGACAGGGACCAGACGTCGCGTCCGTCGAAGGCGACGGTGCCCGCGGTCGGCCGCTGCAGGCCGACCAGCACCCGGGCGAGGGTCGACTTCCCGCACCCGGACTCGCCGACGACGCCGATCGTCTCGCCGGGGTGGACGGTCAGGTCCGCGCCGGTCAGCGCGTACACGCGGTCGCGGCTGAGCAGGCCGCCGGAGCGCGCCTTGTGAACGACGTGGACGTCGGTCAGCTCGACGATTGACGCAGAAGTCATGACCCCTCCGGCGGGTCGGCAGGCGCGGTGGCCGCGCCGGCGGCGGACAGGGAGGCGGAGACGTCGCCCGCCGGGTGGTGACAGGCCACCGCGTGCAGGCGGCCCCGTCCCTCCAGGCGTGGAGTCTCCACGTGGCAGACCTCGGTGGCGGCGGGGCACCGGTCGGCGAACCGGCAGCCGGCCGGGAAGTCGGCGGGCGAGGGCACCACGCCCGGGATCTGGGTGAGGCGTTCCGCGCCGGACTCCAGCGACAGCACCGAGCCCAGCAGGCCGCGCGCGTAGTGGTGGGCGGGGTTGCCGACGACGGCCGGTGTCGCGCCCTTCTCGACGATCTGCCCGCCGTACATCACGACCACGCGGTCGGTGACGTCGGCGACCAGCGCGAGGTCGTGGGAGACGAGGATGAGCGCGAAGTCCAGCTCCTCGCGCAGCCGCAGCAGCAGCTCGATCACCTGGGCCTGGACGGTCACGTCCAGCGCCGTCGTCGGCTCGTCCGCGATGATCAGCTTGGGATCCCGGGAGAGGGCCATCGCGATGAGCACCCGCTGGCGCTGCCCGCCGGACAGCTCGTGCGGATACGAGGACAGCGTGCGTGCGGGGTCGAGGCCGACGAGCTCCAGCAACCCCTCCGGCGTGCGCCGGCCGCCGCGCCGGACGACCTGCTTGAGCTGGGCCCGTACGGTCATCGCCGGGTTCAGCGACGACAGCGCGTCCTGGTAGATCATCGCCATGTCGTGGCCGAGCAGCCGCCGCCGGTCCCGCGCGGACATCGACAGCAGGTCGCGGCCGTCGAAGACGATCTCGCCGCCCACCCGCGCGCCGCGCGGCTGCAGGCCCATGACCGTCAGTGCGGTCAGGGACTTGCCGCAGCCGGACTCGCCGACCAGGCCGAGCACCTCCCCCGCCCGTACGTCGAAGGAGATGCCGTCCACGATGTCGACGCCGTCGTGGCGGCCTTCGAAACCGATCCTCAGGTCCTTCACCCGCACGATGGGGTCGCCGTCCGGCAGTGGCCGGGCGCGTTCGGCCAGGCGACGGCCGGCCTCCGCGAGGCCCTTCAGCTCGATCACCGGGCCGGGCGCCGCCCGCCGCGTGGTGCCGGTCCGCGTCGTCTCCGCCCGGCGCGCGGCCGGCGCGGCCCAGGCGTCGGAGACGCCCTCGGCGAGGACGTTCAGGGCGAGGACCGTGATCAGGATGAGCAGGCCGGGGAAGACGGTCGCCCACCATCCGCCGGTGAGCACCATGTTCCGGCCGTCGGCGATGACGCTGCCCCACGAGGGGTCCGGCGGGCGCACGCCCGCGCCGACGAACGACAGGGACGCCTCGAACACGATCGCGTCGGCCACCATCACCGTGCAGAACACCAGGACCGGCGCGGCGCAGTTGATGGCCACGTGCCGGAGCAGGATGTGCGGGGCGCGGGCGCCGATGACCCGCTCGGCCGCGACGTAGTCCTCGCCGTACTGGGCCAGGACGTTCGCCCGGACGACGCGGGCCACCGACGGCATGTAGAGGAAGGCGATGGCCAGGACCAGGACGGGGATGCTCCCGCCGAAGACGGCCACCAGCACGGCGGCGAGCGCGATGCCGGGGAAGGCCATGATGACGTCGAGCGTGCGCATGATCGCCTCGTCGACGGACCTTCGCGAGGTCGCGGCGACGGCGCCGATGACGCCCCCGCAGACGAGGGCGATCGCGGTCGCGCCGAGCCCGATCACCAGCGACCAGCGCGCGCCGTACAGCAGGCGCGAGAAGATGTCGCGGTTGGCGCTGTCCAGACCCATCCAGTGGGACGCACTCGGGCCGCCGCCGGCGGCCTCCTGGACGTACGGCGAGTGCGGCGCGAGCACCGGGGCGAGCACCGCGGCGAGGATGATGACGACCACGACGCCCAGGGAGATCCAGGACGCCGGGCCGAGGCGCCGGAAGCCGATGCCCGCACGCGACAGTCGCGTCGCCAGTCCACTGCGCATCAGGCGGCGCTCCTCAGTCGGGGGTTGACCAGCATGTACAGGACGTCGATGAGGAGGTTGACGACCACGAAGCCGACCGCGATGGTGATCACGACGCCCTGCACGACCGCCGGGTCGCCGTTGCGCACCGCGGTGATCATGAGCTGGCCCATGCCGGGCAGCGCGAAGATCGTCTCGATGACGACCGCGCCGCCGAGCAGGTAGCCGACCCGCAGGCCGAGCACGGTCAGCGGGTTGATCAGCGCGTTGCGCAGCACGTTGCGACCGACCACGACGACCGGCGGCAGGCCGCTGCCGATGGCGGTCCGCACGTAGTCCTTGTCGAGCTCCTCGACCATCGACGTGCGGATGATCCGGGTGAGGTAGGCCGCGATGGGCAGCGACAGGGCGAGCGCCGGCAGCGTCAGCGACCGCAGCCAGCCGCTGACCGAGTCGGCCGGGTTGATGTACCCGCCGGTCGGGAACCAGCCGCGGTCGACCGCCAGGTACTGGATCATCAGCAGCGCCAGCCAGAAGGCCGGTGAGGCGACCCCGACCAGCGACACCAGCCGGATGACCTGATCCGGCCAGCGGTCCCGGAAGATCGCGGCGATGACGCCGAACAGGGTCAGCTGGAGGGTCAGCGGCAGGGCGGTGGCGATGGAGCTGCGCACCGGCGCCTTGGTGAGCGCGCTCGTGCCCATGTCGCCGTGCAGCAGCCGGCCGACGAACCGCACGTACCGCACGGGCAGGGGGTCGAGCAGGCCGTTCTCCACCTGGAACCGGTGGATCTGCTCCGCGGTCGGGTTGGCGCCCTGGAAGTAGGCGTACTCCGGCTTGTTGTCGGAGAACCGCATGACGATGAAGACGAACAGGACCACGCCCAGCAACAGGGGGATCAGGATGAGGACGCGGCGCACCAGCATTCTGGCGATCGCTGCCACGGGTGCCTCCTGAGGATTCGGATCGGGGGACGGAGGCGGGCGGTCAGACGCGCTTGGCCTGCAGCAGGTTGACGCCGGGGTACGCCTGGGCCCGGACGCCGGTGAGCTTCTTGGGGTTCCACGCGGTCATCAGCTCGGTGTGCAGGACCGGGTAGAGCACGGCCTGCTCGGCGATGACGTCGAGGTACTGGTGCAGCAGCTCGAGCTTCTTGGTCTTGTCCGGCTCCCGGGTCGCCCGGTCCATCAGCGCGAACAGGGACTTGGCGTCCGAGCTCTTGTCCCACTTGGTGTACTTCATCCAGGTGCCGCCGGACGTGTAGTTGTAGCGGAGGATCAGGTCGGCGTCGAGGCCGAACTGGTTGGGGTTCGAGGCGGCCGCGACGACCTGGTAGTTCTGCGACTGGTCCATCTTGGTGAACAGCGCGCTGGTGTCCTGTGGCTCGAGCGAGGTCTTGACCCCGATGGCGTTCCAGGAGTTGGCGATGGTCGGCAGGCAGTCGGCGATCCAGCTGACGTTGACCGCCATCAGGTTGATCGACAGGTTCTTCACGCCGGCGGCGGCGAGCAGCGACTTGGCCTTGTCCGGGTTGTAGTCGTAGACCGTCTTGGCCGGGGCGTACGCCGGGTTCTCCTTGTTGAGGAAGCTGCTGGCCGGCGTGCCGTGGCCCTTGAGCGCCACGTCGATCATCTTCTTGGTGTCGATGGCGTAGAGCAGCGCCTGGCGCACCCGCATGTCGTCGAACGGCTTCTGGGCGGTGTTGAACATCAGGAACATGTGGTTCATGCCCTTGCCGCCCTCGACGGTCAGCCCCTGCTTGCGGAGCTGGTCGATGTTGGCGTACGGCACGTTGTCGGCGATCTGCGCCTCGGCGCCGCCGCCGGAGATCTTCGCGACCCGGGCCGAGGCGTCCACGATCGACAGCCAGTTCATCTTCCTGATCGCCGGCTTGCGGGGGCCGTTGTAGTCGGCGAACGCCTCGAAGGTGGTGTTGGACTTCGGGTGGTGCGCGGTCATCTTGTACGGGCCGGAGCCGACGGCCTTGCCGTTCTTGGCCGCGTCCCAGCCGCCCGGCTGTCCGAAGACGTGCTTGGGCATGATCTTGGCGATGGTCAGCCGCTGCAGCGCGTCGGGGAAGGAGAACGTGAAGACGAGCTCGACCGAGGTCTCGTCGACCTTGCGGACCTCCTTCAGCCAGGTGGTGAAGAAGGAGGACACCAGCGTGGAACCGTCCTGCACGCGGTCGAAGGTGAACAGCACGTCGTCGACGGTGACCGGCTGCCCGTCGTGCCACTTGGCGCCAGGCCGCAGCGTGAACTTCCAGGTGGTCGCGGAGGGGTCCGCCGGGAGGGCCGTGGCCAGTGCCGGGTACGGCGCGCGGGTGATCGGGTCGGTGTCGACCAGCCCCTCGTAGATGTGGTTGTTGCCGGCCATGGCGAACGCCGACGCGGTCATCGTCGGGTCCCAGGTCTGGTCGTTGCCGTAGCCGATGACCACGGTGACGAGGTCCTTGTCGCCACCGGAGCCGGCCGAGCCGGTCGAGGCGGGGCCCCCGCACGCGGAGACCGTGGTGGAGAGGGCGGCCGCGGCGCTCATTATCCCGCTGTAGCGCAGGAATTCGCGGCGGCTGAAGGCGGATCGAGGAGCGCTCACGGTGTCTCCCGGTGGGGGGCTGTCAGGCAGGCACGAGATTCGACGGAGGACGTGGGACGTCCCACGTCCATCTGATAGCGTCGGAGACTAGAAGTCGGTTACGTTTGGCGTCAAGAGCAGATGACCAGGAGATGTCCGTGACGTTGCGCGACGATCGCCCCCTCGCCGAGCCCGGTAGGCCGGCCCCCGCCCGAGGCCGTCGGCTGAGCCGGGCGCTCGAAGTGCAGGAAGCGGTCAAGGAACTGATCGTCCGACGCGGGCTGACCGCCGGGGATCCGATGCCGACAGAGACCGAGCTTATGCAGGAACTGGACATCGGGCGCAACTCGGTACGAGAGGCGCTAAAGGCCCTCCAAGCCGTCGGCATCGTCGACATCCGCCACGGCTTCGGCATGTTCGTCGGCCAGATGTCACTGAACGGCCTGGTCGACGAACTGGCCTTTCACAGCCGGATCACGCCGCAGGACGAGCAGAGCCACCTGGCCCACCTGATCGAGATTCGCGAGCTCCTGGAGAACGGCCTGGCCGCGCGCCTGATCGACCGGCACGGCGGCGCGGACCTCACCGACCTGCTCTCCCCCGCCCGTGAGGCGCTCGAGCGGATGGAGGCCGAGGCGCTCGTCGGCGCCGTCTCGCCGGAGGCCGACCGGCTCTTCCACGACGCGCTCTACCGGCCGCTGGGCAACCCGCTGGTCGGCCGGCTCCTCGGCGCGTTCTGGCAGGTCTTCCACCAGCTCAGGGACGAGCTGGGCACCCCGGACGAGACCCCGGAGTACGTCGCCCGCAAGCATCGCGACATCTACGCCGCGGTGATCGCGGAAGATCGGGACGCCGTCGAGACGGCGATGGTCGCCCACTTCGCGGGCATCCGCACCCGCCTCGCCCGCCTCCGCGACGACTGACCGAGGCCCAGCCGCCTCCGCCTGCCCCGCCTACCGTCCCTTGCGCCTATAGGTGCGGACCGACAGGGGGACGAAGATCAGCAGCAGCGCGGCCGACCAGAGCAGGACGGTGGCCACCGGATGCGCGAGCGGCCAGGCCAGGTCCCCGGACGGAGCGCCGGGGTTGCCGAACAGCCTCCGGGAGGCCGCCGTGAGCGCGCTCACCGGGTTCCAGTCGGACAGGAACCGCAGCCACCCCGGCATGCCGCCGGTCGGGACGAACGCGTTGGACAGCATGGTGAACGGCAGGAACAGCGGTACGAACTGGTCGGCGGCCTGTTCGTCCCGCACCACCAGGCCCACGAAGGCGCCCACCCAGCTCAGCGCGTACCGCAGCAGCATCATCAGCAGGAACGCCTCGACCGTGGGGATCAGGCCGCGATGCGGCCGCCAGCCCACCAGCAGGCCCGCCCCGACCATGATGGCCAGCGACAGCAGGCCGGTCAGGGAGTCGGCGCCGGTCTGCCCGAACGGTACCGCCGACCGGGCCATCGGCATGGACCGGAACCGGTCCATCACACCGCGGGCGGCGTCGGTGGCCATCCGTGTCATGACCCCCATCACCGCCAGGAAGGTCACCATCGCGAACAGCCCGGGCATGAGGTACTCGCGGTAGTTCCCCCCGCCCGGCACTTGGATCGCGCTGCCGAAGACGTACCCGAACAGCACGACCATGACGGCTGGAAAGATCAGTGCGGCGACGAGCTCCCCGGGGTTCTGCCGCAGGCGCCCCAGCTCGCGGCCGACCAGGGTCAGCCCGTCGGTGAAGGTCCAGAGCAGTCGGCGACTCGTCGGCGAGGTGAGGGCGGTCATCGGACGGGCTCCTTCCGGTCGGTGAGGCGCAGGAAGACCTCGTCGAGGGTGGGGCGGCGCAGCCTCACGTCGGCCGCGGCGACCCCGGCGCGGTCGAGCTCGCGCACGACGTCGGCGAGGCGGAGGCCGCCGCCGGGCAGGGCGACGCTCAGCCGGTCGGCGTCCATCGTCGTGGGGCCGGTCCCGGCCAGGGTGGTCAGCACGGTGGCGGCCGACCGCAGCGCGGCGGGATCCTCGACGACGACGTCGAGGCGGTCCCCGATCGTGGCCTTGAGCTCGTCGGGAGTGCCCGTGGCGATCACCCGCCCCTGGTCGACGACGGCGATGTCGTCGGCGAGCCGGTCGGCCTCGTCCAGGTACTGCGTGGTGAGCAGCACGGTGGTGCCGTCCGCCACCAGCTCGCGGACGCTGTCCCAGATCTCGCCGCGGCTGCGCGGGTCCAGGCCGGTGGTCGGCTCGTCCAGGAAGAGCACCTCGGGGCGCAGAATGAGGCTGGTGATCAGGTCGAGGCGGCGCCGCATCCCGCCGGAGTAGCCGGCGACCTGGCGATCGGCGGCGTCCGTCAGGCCGAAGCGTTCGAGCAGCTCGTCGGCCCGCCGGTGCGCCTCGCGCCGGGGCAGGTGGGAGAGGCGCCCGAACATGCGCAGGTTGCCACGGCCGGTGAGCTTCTCGTCCACGGCGGCGTGCTGGCCGGCGAGCCCGATCCTGGCCCGCACCTCCCCGGCCTGGCGGACCACGTCGTACCCGGCGATGCGGGCGTGTCCGGCGTCGGGGTCGGACAGGGTCGCCAGGATGCGCACCGCGGTCGTCTTCCCCGCGCCGTTCGGCCCGAGCACGCCGCAGACCCTTCCCCTCGGGACGCTCAGGTCCAGGCCGCGCAGCGCCTGAACGTCGCCGAAGGACTTGCGCAGCCCCTCGGCGAACACGATCGGATCCGCCATGAACCCTCCACTGGGTACGTCGTACGCGATTATGCGGCCGAGGTTAGGTCACTGGGTACGATGTACGCAAGTGAGGGAGGATCGTGAGCGACGCCGAGTACGTGAACATCTGGATGCGGCCCGAGCGCCCGGCCCGCGGACCGAAGCCGACCTACAGCCGCGCGCAGATCACCGAGGCCGCGGTTCGGATCGCCGACGCCGAGGGGCTGGAGGCCGCCACCATGCGGCGCATCGCCGCCGAGATCGGCGCCGGCGCGATGTCCCTCTACCGGTACGTCCCGAGCCGCGACGACCTCATCGCACTCGTGGCCGACCGGCTGATGGGCGAGATCGACGTCGAGGGCATGCCCTCCGGCGACTGGCGCGCGGACCTGACTCGCTACGCCACCGAGGTCCGGGCCATGTGGCTGCGGCACCCGTGGATCGCCACCGTGCACCGGTCGCTCCCCGGCTTCGGCCCCAACCAGCTGCGCCTGATCGAGCGGGTGATGGGAGCCCTCGACGCCCACGTCCCCATCGATGAGAATCTGGGCCTCATGGCCATCCTCACCGGCTACGTCGAGGGGACCGTCCGGGAGGAGGTCAGCTCGGCCGAGGAGCTGCGCCGCAGCGGCCTGAGCGAGTCGGAGTGGATGGCGCGGAGCCACCCGCGCATCCAGCAGCTGGTGGAGAGCGGGGAGTACCCGATCTTCACCAAGATCGTGATGGAGGCGGGCCGGCTGCACCTGAGCCGCGACGAGCAGTTCCGCCACGGGCTGGAGCGCGTCCTGGACTGCATCGCCGCCGCTCTCCCCTCAGCGACCGGGCCGGAAAGCGAAAATCCACCGAACCCGTAGGTCCGGAGGGCCGGCGAGGTCCTCTCAAGGGGTCCCGCCTGGCCGGTGACGCCCTCGACCTGCGGCAGTCCTGCAATCGCGACCAAGAACGGGATGCCTGACAGGCTGCTCGCGATGGTCGAATCGGGCGAGATCGCCCATGCGCACACCCGTGCGCGGTCCGACCGGCCCCGGGAAGCAGTCAGGGCCCCGTCTCACCGAAGTGATCCAGGGCCCTGACCTGCGGCCGAACTAGCCGCACTGTGTCGGGACGGCGGGATTTGAACCCACGATCTTCTGACCCCCAGTCAGACGCCTTACCAAGCTAGGCCACGTCCCGGTGCCCGCCGCGAGCGAGCGGAACAACTCTAGCGCAGACGGCGACCTCTTCGCGCATCGTGGGGAGCGGCGGGCGATCTCGCCGGTGGCCGCGTCGGGGTCTTCCGGTGGTCAGTGCAACTGGTCGGAGAGACGGACGAAGCGGTGCCCCGAGGCCAGGAGGCGCGGTACGGCGGCGATGATCCCCTGGGCCGTGCCGTGTTCGGGGTGGTTCATGTGGCAGATGACGATGGAGCCGGCGCGGGCCGCGGTGACGGTACGGCGGACCTCTTCGGGGCTGAAGGTCGCGCCGCCGTCCCCGTTGACGGTGAAGCCCACGACGCGTTCTCCCAGGTCGGTGACGATACGGACCGCGACGTCGTCGCAGTAGGCCGTTCCCGGCCGGAAGAAGCGCGGCGGCGCGCCCAGGGACCGCGCGAGCTTGGCGTGGTTGCCGGCGACCTCGTCGTACACCTCGCCGGCGTTGCGCGTACCGGCGATGCCGTAGGCGGAGCGCCCGGTGACCGAGAGCGGACGGTGGCGGGTGCCGTGGTTGGCGATCTCGAACAGCGGCTCGCGGGCCAGCTCGCGGAAGACCGCCCGGTTGGCGTCGATCCAGCGCGAGTTCAAAAAGAGCGTCGCCGGCACCTCCCGCTTGCGGAGGAAGTCGATGAGGCGCCGGTCGTAGCCGGCGCCGCCCGGCCCGCCGCAGGCGTCGAAGGTCAGCGCGAGCACGCGGTCGGTGGTGGGCAACGCGCGGATGATCCCGGGCGTCTCCAGGCTCCAGACGTGCGGCTTGCGGTGGCCGTACCGGGCCACGATCTCCGCGCGGGTCACCGCGGGCGGCGTCGCCGCGGTGGTGCGCGGCAGCGCGTGCGGCGTGCCGTCCTCGGACGCGCGGCGGGGCGTGCCGGGGGTCGCGGGGCCACCGGCCGGTGAACGTGTGCATCCGGCGAGCGCGGCGGCGACCGCGCCTGCCAGAACGGCACGGCGACTGACGGACATCGGCTCCTCGTCAGGTCGTGAGAAAGGGAGATCAGGATCACCGTTCAGTGGTAAGAGGATGGCAAAGCGGATGCTCCGCGTTCCGTGGCCGTTCATCGGCCCACGTCAGGGTGCGTCGCGTAGCCGATCACCGCGGTCGGCGGGACGCGAGGGACTGACATGGGCCACGGGCACCACCACCATCACGATCACCACGATGGCGAGCCGGGCGAGCTTCCGCCGCTGCTGGACGCCTCGATCCCGGACAAGGAGCTCTCGCCGTCGGAGGTCTCCCGGCGCAACCTCCTGCGCGGCGCGGGCGTCCTCGGCGCCGGCGCGGCCGCCACGACCGTCCTGGGCTCCTCGGCCGCCGCCGCGGCCACGCCCGCGAGCGCGGCCCAGGTCGCGTCGTCGTCGCACCAGCCGCGCGGCGGCTACCTCTGGCTGGCCGGCGACCACCACATCCACACCCGGTACAGCTCCGACGGCATGTACCGGGTGATCGACCACGTCCGGCACGCGAACGCCTTCGGGCTGGACTGGATGGTCATCACCGACCACGGCAGCGTCCAGCACGCGAAGATCGGGGTGGAGAAGGTCAACCCCGACATCGTCGCGGCCCGGTCGCAGATCAAGGACACCCTGGTCTTCCAGGGGCTGGAGTGGAACATCCCGGCCGCCGAGCACGGCACGGTGTTCGTCCACCCGGGCGAGAACGAGGTCGCCGTGCTCAAGGAGTTCGAGAACTCCTTCGACGGCGTCGTCAAGAACGCGACCGCCGGCACCTCCGCCAACGAGGCGCTCGCGATCGCCGGGGTGAACTTCCTGGCCGACGCCGTACGCCGCCGCAAGATCGGGGACGCGCTGTTCCTGGCCAACCACCCGGCCCGCAAGGGCATCGACTCTCCGCACGAGATCCGCGGCTGGCGGGACGCACAGCCGCAGATCGCCGTGGGCATGGAGGGCGCCCCCGGTCACCAGGCCGGCGGCATCCCCAAGCCGAACGGCCCCGGCTCGGCGCGCGGCCTGTACGACAACAGCCCGAGCGCCGACTCCTTCGCCGGCTACCCGCTGGAGAGTTACCGGACCTACGGCGGCTTCGACTGGATGACCGCGACCGTCGGCGGGCTGTGGGACAGCCTGCTCGCCGAGGGCAAGCCATGGTGGATCACGGCGAACTCCGACTCCCACACCGTCTACGCCGACACCGCCACGCGCGGGCCGAACAGCGACTTCAACACGAACGGCCACTACGAGGACCCGGTGTACGGCGGCGGCCTCAACCTCGGCCAGACCGACTTCTGGCCGGGCTTCTACAGCCGCACCCACGTGGGCGCCACGTCCTTCTCGTACGCGGCGGTCATGCAGGCGCTGCGGGAGGGCCGCGTCTGGGTCGACCACGGCGGGCTGGTCAGCGGCCTGGACGTACGGGTGCGTGTCGCGGGGAGCGGGCAGCGAGGCGTCCCGCTCGGCGGGGTGCTGCACATCCGGAACGGCAGCCGGGTCGAGCTGACGGTGACCGTCGACCTGGCCGGGCACCCGAACTGGGCGCAGTTCACGCCGGCCCTCGCGCGGGTCGACGTCATCCAGGGCGACGTGACCGGCCCGGCGTCGGACAGGGACGCCTTCGTCGCGCCGAACACGAAGGTCGTCAAGTCCTACGAGGTCGGCAAGAACGCCGGCTCGGTGACGTTCACGTACGCGCTGGGCGCCGTGGACAAGCCGGTCTACCTGCGGCTGCGCGGCACCGACGGGAACCGGAGCGCGGTCGGCCTGCGCGGCGCCGCGGTCGACCCGCACGGCCCGGCGATCGACGCGCTCGGCGACGCCGACCCGTGGAAGGACCTGTGGTTCTACACGAACCCGATCTGGGTGCTCCCCCGGCGATGACCGCTCCGTTCATCGTGGGCGCCAGCGACGGCTCGCCCACCCTCGCGGCGGCCGAACACCTCCTTCATCGGCTGTTCGAGGAGTTCGGCCGCCCGGCGGGCGCCATCGGCTGCACCCATCTGGTCCGGCTGGGCCGGTCGCACGTCGCGGTCTCCCTCACCGTGGCTGCCGTCCCCGAAGAAGTCCCGGCCGGACTCGGAGCCGCGTGCGAGGAGCGCCGCTGGGGCCCGTCGGACCTGGCCGAGGCCGCTGCTCAGGCCGTCCGTGAGCACGCCGGGCGTTCCGCCGGGCGCGCGGTGTTCTTCCCCGGCGCCGACCGCGTCACCGGGGCGCTCAGCGTCGGAGAGGTGCTGACGGCGTCGGCGATCGACGAGGTGGTCGTGCTCGGCGGCGGCCCGCCCGGCCCGGCGGACCGGTTCGACGCGCGCGGGCACGTACGGCCCGAGTGGCGGTCCGGCCGCCTGACCCTGGCGGCCATGCCCGGCGGCGGGGACGTGCTGGTCCCCTTCGAGGTCGCCGACCCCACCCCGTGCTGCGCCGACCACGCCTGACGTCGCCGAGGCGGATCGTCACAGGTCGATCCAGGCCCCGGTGGCGGCGGAGCGGGCCATGGCCTCCAGTGCCTCGGCGCCGCGTACGGCGTCCTCCGGGGTCGGTCCGTGCGGCACGCCCTCCTCGACGCCTCTGAGGAAGGCGGCGGCCTCGACGACCTTGGTGTCGTCGTAGCCCATCGCGATGCCGGCGCCGGGCTGGAACCGCGCGTACTCGCCGTCCCCGGGGCCGGGGAACACGGTCTGCGCGGGCTGGTTCAGGTAGTCCCCGCCCGCGGAGACCGTCAGCTCCCCGGCGCGCCGGAAGTCCCAGGCGACCAGTCCCCCGCTCCCCTGCACGGCGAAGCCGTAGGCGTTCTGCGACCCGACCTCGGTGCGCCCCGCCTCGAAGGTGACGCGGACCCCGCCGCGCGTCCGCAGCAGGGCGCAGACGTAGTCCTCGTTCTCGACCGCGCCCGTCGGACCGTCCGGCGTGTCCACGACCGCGTAGTGGCTGCCACCGGGCGCCGCGAGGGGCCGCCGGGGCACGAAGACGGCCGTGTCGGCGACGACCCGTTCGAGGTCGCCGAGGAGGAAGCGTACGAGGTCGACCCCGTGCGAGCCCAGGTCGCCGAGCACGCCGGAGCCGCCCTGCGCCCGCAGGAACCGCCAGCTGAGCGCGCCGGCGGGATGCGCGGCGTAGTCGGTGAGGAAGTGGACACGGGCGTGGGTCGGCGTGCCGATGGCGCCGTCGGCGATCAGGCGCCGGGCGCGGGCGACGGCGGGGAGGTTGCGGTAGTTGAACCCCACGGTCGCCTGGACGCCCGCCCCGGCGACGGCCTCGGCCACCGCGCGGGCGTCGTCGGCGGTCAGGCCCACCGGCTTCTCGATCCACAGGTGCCTGCCCGCGCGGGCCGCGGTCACCGCGACGTCCCGGTGCAGGGTGTTCGGCACGGTGATGCTGACCGCCTCGACCTCGGGGTCCGCGAGCAGGGCCGCCCAGTCGGCGTACACGCGGTCCGGGGTGTAACGGGCGGCGAAGTCCTCCGCCTGCGCCGGGACGGAGTCCGCCACCGCCACCAGGCGCGTCCGGATCCGCAGCTCCGGATAGTGGTGGGGCAGCCGGGCGTACGCGCGGGCGTGGACGTGCCCCATCCACCCGGCGCCGATGACCCCGACGCCGAGCACGCGTTCCTCCAACGTTCCTCCCCGCTCTCAGGAGCCCTGCTCGGGCGGTGCGGCGGCCTCGCCGGACAGCCCGGCGACGTCCTGTTCGAGCTCTTCCGCGACGCGGCCGAGACCGGCGTCGGCGGCGGCCGTCCCTTCGAGCTCATGGCTGAGCTGTTCGAGCTCCTCGCCGCCGGCCATCAGGGTCGTGAGCCGCTCGCGGGTGATCTCGCCCTTGGCGTAGGTGCCGAGTGGTCGCCCCCGGTTGAGCAGCAGGAACCGGTCGCCGACCGGGTAGGCGTGGTGCGGGTTGTGGGTGATGAACACGACGCCGAGTCCCCGCTCCCTGGCCCGCATGATGTAGCGGAGGACGACGCCGGCCTGTTTGACGCCGAGCGCGGCGGTGGGCTCGTCGAGGATGAGCACCTTCGCGCCGAAGTAGACGGCGCGGGCGATGGCGACGCACTGGCGTTCGCCGCCGGACAGGGTGCCGATCGGCTGGTCGACGTCGCGCAGGTCGATGCCCATGTTGCGCAGTTCGGTGCGCGTCGTGTCGCGCATGAACCGGATGTCGAGGCGGCGGAGCGGTCCGGCGCCCCTGCGGACCTCCGAGCCGAGGAAGAAGTTGCGCCAGACCGGCATGAGCGGGACGACGGCGAGGTCCTGGTACACCGTCGCGATGCCGCGTTCGAGTGCCTCGCGCGGGGACCCGAAGCGTACGGGCTCGCCCTCGACCTCGTACGTGCCCGCGTCGGCCTGGTGCATCCCGGAGATGATCTTGATGAGGGTGGACTTGCCCGCGCCGTTGTCGCCGAGCACGCAGGTCACCTCGCCCGCGCCCACCTCCAGCGACACGCCGGTCAGCGCGACGATCGTCCCGTACCGCTTCTCGCAGCCGGTGAGGCGTACGAGCGGCGCCCGCGTGGTCGTTCCACTCATCGGGCGGCCTCCGTTCGCCGGCGGACCCAGAGGTTGAGGAGGGTGGCGAGGAGCAGCATCGCGCCGAGGAAGAACTTGAACCAGTCGGCGTTCCAGCCCGCGTACACGATGCCCTGGGTGGTCATCCCGAAGATGAACGCCCCGGTCGCGGCGCCGATGGCCGAGCCGTACCCGCCGGTGAGCAGGCAGCCGCCGATGACCGCCGCGATGATGTACAGGAACTCGTTGCCGACGCCCTCGCCGGACTGGACGGTGGTGAAGGAGAACAGCAGGTTCATGCCGGTGAACCACGCGAGGAACCCGACGGTCATGAACAGGCCGATCTTCACGCGCCGGACCGGCACGCCGACCGCCCGCGCGCTCGCCTGCGCTCCCCCGACCGCGAAGATCCAGTTGCCGACGCGCGTCCGCAGCAGCACCCACGTGGCGACCGCGGTGAACAGCAGCCACCACACCACGCTGATCCGCAGGGACAGGCCCCCGAGGTCCCACTCGGCGGCGAAGACCTTCCGCGCCGTCCCGAAGCCGTCCATGTCGGAGATGTCGGGGCTGGCGACGTTGCCGGTGATCACCTTGGTGATGGCCAGGTTCAGGCCCTGCAGCATGAGGAACGTCGCCAGCGTCACCAGGAAGCTCGGGATCCCGGTCCGCATGACGAGGTAGCCGTTCAGCGCGCCGACGCCCAGCGCCAGCAGCAGGCCGACCGCGATCCCGACCCACAGGTTCAGCGTGAGCTGGAAGCTCAGCATGGACGCGACCAGCGCCGAACTCGTCACGGCCACGCCCGCCGACAGGTCGAACTCACCGCCGATCATCAGCAGCGCCACCGCCACCGCCGGGATGCCGATGGTCGAGCTGGCGTACAGGATCGTCGCGAGGGCGTCGAGCCCGCGGAACGGCGGGGCGACGGCGAAGAAGAACACGTAGATGACCACCGCGCCGGCCAGCGAGCCGGCCTCGGGCCGCGCCAGCAGCCGGGCGAGCGCGGACCGCCGGGCGGACCGCTCGTCCGCCGTGGCGGGCGCGGCGCCCGCGTCCACCGCCTGACTCATCGAGACCTCCGGGGCCATCGTCAGCGGGTGCCGCGCGAGGCGTACTTCGCGACCGCGGCCACGTTCGTCTTGTCGACGAAGTACGGGCCGGTCGGCGTCGCCCTGCCGCCGCCGAGGACGTTGCCGTTGGTCTTGTAGAGCCAGAGCGAGTCGACCGCGAGGTAGCCCTGCAGGTACGGCTGCTGGTCGACGGCCCACTCGACCGTGCCGTCCTGGACCGCCTTGACCATGGCCGGGTTCATGTCGAACGCCGCGACCTTGGCCGGGCTGCCCGCGTCCTTGACCGACTGCAGCGCGGTCAGCGCGAACGGCGCCCCGAGCGCGACGACCCGGTCGATGCTCTTGTCCTGCTTGAGCTTGGCCGCGATGGTGGACCGCACGGACGGCATGTTCGTCCCCTGGACGTACACCTTGTCGGTCTTTCCGGAGAACGTCTTGGCCAGGCCGCCGCAGCGCGCCTCCAGCGAGACCGAGCCCTGTTCGTGCAGGACGCACAGCACGTGCTTGGCCCCTTCGGCGCTCAGCCGCTTGCCGGCGCTCTCCCCCGCGAGGCTCTCGTCGGAGCCGAAGAACTCCAGCGCGCCGACCTTCTGCCAGTCGTCCACACCGGCGTTCAGGACGACGACCGGGATCCCGCCGCCGGAGGCCTTCTTGACGGTGCCCGCCATCGCGTCCGGGTGCGAGAGGGTGACCGCGATGCCGTCGACCTTGCTGTCGATGGCGTTCTGCACCAGGGTGGCCTGCTTGTCGCCGTCCGGGTCGTTGGAGTAGACGAGCTGCACGTTGTCCTTGGCGGCGGCGGCCTCGGCCCCCTTGCGGACGATGTCCCAGAACGTGTCGCCGGGCGCCTGGTGCGTGACCATGGCGATCTTCATCCGGGGGGTGTTCGCCTTGCCGGCGCCCGTGTCGGCGGCCGACTCCTGGGCCTTCTTGCCGCCGTGACTGCTGCACGCGGTCACGGCGAGGGCCAGGGCGGCCAGGAGGATGCCGGCACGCCTACCTGTTCGAAGCATCGTGTCTTTCCGTCCTCACTGTGTCGGGCCGAGGTGGGGGCGTTGCGCGGCCTTGGCGGCCTCGTACTCGGCACGGGCCTTGCGGGTGCTGTCGAGCGCGGAGACCTCGGCCACCGGAACGTCCCACCAGGCGTCCGAGGACGGCGCGGGCGCCAGCGGGTCGGTCTCGACGTGGACGACGGTCGTGACCTTCGCCTCCCGCGCGCGTTCGAGCGCGGCGCGGAACTCCGCGACGGTCGTCGCGCGCAGCACGTCCGCGCCGAGGCTCGCGGCGTTCGCCGCGAGGTCGACGGGGAGGAGGTCGCCGTCGAGCAGGCCGGTCTCGGGGTTCCGGTAGCGGTAGCTCGTGCCGAACCGCTGGGACCCCAGGGACTCCGACAGTCCGCCGATCGAGGCGAAGCCGTGGTTCTGGACGAGCACGATCGTGAGCTTGATCCCCTCGGCGACCGCCGTGACGATCTCCTGGGCCATCATCAGGTAGGACCCGTCCCCGACGAGGACGTGGACCTCCCGGTCGGGGGCGGCCATCTTGATCCCCAGCCCGCCGGCGATCTCATAACCCATGCAGGAGTAGCCGTACTCGACGTGGTACTGCCGCGGGTCCCGGGCCCGCCACAGTTTGTGCAGGTCGCCGGGCATGCTGCCGGCGGCGTTCACGACGACGTCGCGCGGGCCGGCGACCTCGTTGACGACGCCGAGGATCTCGGTCTGCGCGGGCAGCGGCCCGTGCCCGAGGTGGTAGGCCCGGTCGACGACCCGCCCCCAGTCCTCGGCGAGCCGCCGCACGCGGCCGGCGTACGCGGCGTCGACGCGGTGACCCGCCAGGGCTTCGGTGAGCGCCCGCAGCCCCTCCCGCGCGTCGGCGACCAGGGGAACGGCGGAGTGCTTCGCGGCGTCGAACGACGCGACGTTCAGGTTGACGAAGCGAACGTCCGGGTGGGCGAAGACGGTACGGGACGCGGTGGTGAAGTCGCTGTAGCGGGTGCCGACGCCGAGGACCACGTCGGCCTCGCGGGCCAGGGCGTTCGCGGCGGCCGTGCCGGTGGCGCCGACGCCGCCGACCGCGCAGGGATGGTCCCACGGCAGCGAGCCCTTGCCCGCGTGGGTCTCGGCGACCGGGACGCCGGTCGCGTCGGCGAAGGCGAGCAGGTCGCCGGCGGCGTCGGAGTAGGTCACGCCGCCGCCCGCGACGACCAGCGGCCGCTCCGCCCCGCGCAGCGCCTCGACCGCACGCGCCAGCTGCGCGGGCTCGGGAACCGGCCGGGGCACGTGCCACACCCGCCGCGCGAACAGCTCCTCCGGCCAGTCGTACGCCTCGGCCTGCACGTCCTGCGGCAGCGCGAGGGTGACCGCGCCGGTCTCGGCCGGGTCGGTGAGCACGCGCATCGCGGCGAGCAGCGCGGACGGGAGCTGCTCGGGGCGATCGATCCGGTCCCAGTACCGCGACACCGGCCGGAACGCGTCGTTGACCGACACGTCGGCGGACCGGGGGTCCTCCAGCTGCTGCAGCACCGGGTCGGCGACCCGGGTGGCGAAGACGTCACCGGGCAGCAGCAGCACCGGGATCCGGTTGATCGTGGCGAGCGCCGCGCCGGTCACCATGTTGGTCGCGCCGGGCCCGATCGAGGACGTGCACGCGAACGTGGCGAGCCGGTCGCGCATGCGGGCGTAGCCGACGGCGGCGTGCACCATCGCCTGCTCGTTGCGGGCCATGTGGTACGGCAGGTCGGCGTCGCCCGTACGGTGCGCCTCCAGGAGGGCCTGGCCGAGACCCGCGACGTTGCCGTGCCCGAAGATCCCGAAGCAGCCCGCGAAGAACCGCTGCTCGTGGCCGTCCCGCTCCGACCACTGGGCCGCCAGGAACCGGACGACCGCCTGTCCGACGGTGAGCCTCATCTCTCCTCCTCGGTGGTCGAGGTGAGGGGAAGCCGGGGGTCGATCTCCTGGCCCTCCCACGTGCCGCGCACCCAGGCGTGCGCGGGGTCGTCGCAGATCCGCCACGCGCGCTCCGGCGAGGGACCGGCCATCACGTTGAGGTAGTACAGGTCGTAGCCGGGCACCGCCATCGACGGGCCGTGCCAGCCGTGCGGGATCAGCACCGTGTCGCCGGTCCGCACCTCTTCCAGCACGTCGATCGGCCGGTCGGCGGTCCCGTACACGCGCTGGTACGCCATCGGGGCGGGGCGGGTCTCCCCCGGCCGGCCGGCCCCGGCCGACTGCGTCTCTCCCGGCCGGCCGACCCCGGCCGGACGCGTCTCTCCCGACCAACCCGCCCCGGCCGACCTCCCGGCGTCGCGCACCTCGAAGTAGTAGATCTCCTCCAGCACGCTCTCGCCGGGGCGGTCCTCGTCGTGCTTGTGCGGCGGGTAGGACGACCAGTTGCCGCCGGGCGTGATCACCTCGCAGGCGATCAGCCGGTCGGCCTCGAACGCCTCAGGCGTGCAGAAGTTGTTCACCTGCCGTGACATCTGCCCCGCCCCGCGCAGTTCGACTGGAACGTCCTCGGCCGGGCCGTACCGCGCGGTGAGGCGGTTCTCGCACCGGGCGGCGGGCAGCGCGAACCGGCCGCGCCCGGTCACCGTCACCGCGGCGTCGCGGGGCACGTAGGCGAAGTCGGTGACCCGGGTGAAGACGCTCCGCCGCCCGCGCAGCTCGAACGTCTCGCCGTCGCAGGAGACGCGGCAGGACCCGGACAGCGGCAGCACGAGCGTCTCGTACGGGCCGGTCTCGAAGGTGTGCGCGCCGTCGAGTTCGAGGACGCGCAGCGCGGAGTAGGTCCACCCGGCGGTCTCCGGAGTGATCTCCAGGGCGTACGGCCCGGCTCCCGTACCGCCCGCGGGCAGGTAGTGCGTCATCCCAGAACCTCCACCGCGGCGTCGACGGCGCCGGCGACGTCGTCGCCGGCCGGATACAGCAGGCTGCGGCCGGCGACCAGGCCCTTCACGGTCGGCAGCCGCAGGGCGCGCTCCCAGCGGGCCAGCGCGGCGCCGGGGTCGTCGGGCACCTCACCGCCGAGCAGCAGCGCGGGCAGCGTCGAGGCGGCCAGCACGCGCTCCATGTCCTCGACGACCGGGACCTTGAGCCACGTGTACGCGGAGGTCGTCCCCAGCCCCGCGGCGATCGCGATCGCCCGGGTCATGGCCTCGGGCGTGAGGACGTTGCGCACCCGGCCGTCGACGCGGCGCGAGATGAACGGCTCGACCAGCGCCATCAGCCCGCCGCCGGCCAGCTCCGACACGGCCCGCGCGCAGGACTCCAGCGTGCGGGCGGTCGCGGGGTCGGTCTCGTCGATGCGCAGCAGCATCTTGCCGCCGTCGAGGCGACGGGCGGCGATGGCGCGCGCGTCGTACGCGGTGAACCGGTCGTCGATCTCGAACGCCGACCCGGCCAGGCCGCCGCGGTTCATCGAGCCGAGCACGACCTTCTCGTCGAGCGCGCCGAGCAGCAGCAGGTCCTCGATGACGTCGGGGGCGGCGAGCACGCCGTCGACGCCGGGGCGGCTGAGCGCGAGGCAGACGCGTTCGAGCAGGTCCGGGCGGTCCGCCATGGCCAGCGGCCGGTCGCCCGCGCCGAGGGACCCGCGCGCCGGGTGGTCGGCGGCCACGATCATCAGGCGGCCGTTCGGGCCGAGCAGCGTCCCGCGCCGTACGCGCCGCGCCGCCGCCTCGGCGACCGCCAGGGGCCGCGAGGCCCGGACCTCGGTCAGCGCCGCGACCCGTTCGGCGAACGCCTCAGTGATCACTCGCCGCCTCCCCGCGCCGCCGCCATGAGCTCCTCGACCTCGGCGGTGGCCGGCATCGCGGGCGAGCAGGCGAGGCGGGAGGCGACGATCGCGCCCGCGGCGTTCGCGAACCGCACGGTCCGCTCGACGTCCCAGCCGGCGAGCAGGCCGTGGCACAGCGCCCCGCCGAACGCGTCCCCGGCGCCGAGTCCGTTGACGACCTCGACCTCCACCGGCGGCACCTCGACCGCGTCCACGCCCCCGGACGCCGAACGGGTCGCCGCCAGCACGCCCTTCGGCCCGCGTTTGACGATCGCCAGGCGCACGCCGCGGGCCAGCAGCGCCTCGGCCGCCGCGTACGGCTCCCGCTCCCCCACGGCGACCGCGCACTCCTCGACGTTGCCGACCGCCACGGTGACGTGCTCCAGGGCCGCGCGGATCCGGCCGCCCGCCTCCTCCGGCGACGGCCAGAACATCGGCCGGTAGTCCAGGTCGAGCACGGTGTCCCGCCGCCGGGACCGGGCGGCCAGCGCGGCGAGGGTCGCCGTACGGCTCGGCTCGTCGCACAGGCCCGTGACGGTGGCCCAGAACATCCGGGCTGCGCGGATCGACGGCAGGTCCAGCTCGTCGGCCTCGATCTGCAGGTCCGGGGCCTTGGGATACCGGTAGAAGTACAGCGGGAAGTCGTCCGGCGGGAAGATCTCACAGAAGGCCAGCGGGGTGGGCAGCCCGGGAACGGCCGTGACGAACCGGTCGTCCACGCCGTACTCCCGCAGCGCCGTGTGGACGTACCGGCCGAACGGGTCGGCGCCGGTCCGGGTGATCACCGCGGTCCGGTGACCGTGCCGCGCGGCCGCGACCGCCACGTTGGTGGGGCTGCCGCCGAGGTACTTGCCGAACGTCTCGACGTCCTCCAGCCGGACGCCGACCTGCAGGGGGTAGACGTCGACACTAACCCGCCCCATCGTGATCAGATCGTGCGGACTCACGGAACGGACCACCTCCGGCACGCCGGCGTGTCGCCGGTTCACGGTTCGTTCACCGGCGCTCCCAGCCTCCGCAGGGGATGACCGCATGTCAAGAGTTTGTCCTGACATAAGAACGTATTACCGTGGAGGCAGCGACCGCTCGACGATGCCGCCGGCGAGCGGGCTTCGGAGCGGATGCCCGGAGGTGCGGCATGGGCAGAGCGGCCGTGCACCGCCCGGTGGTGCGGGTGGATCGCGCCAGCCCGGTTCCGCTCTATTACCAGGTGGCGCGGCAGCTCGAGGAGGCCGTCCACGACGGCAGGCTGCCCCCCGGAAGCCGCCTGGAGAACGAACTCCAGCTCGCCGACCGCTACGGCCTGTCCCGGCCGACGATCCGGCGGGCGATCCAGCACCTGGTCGACAAGGGCCTGCTGGTGCGCAAGCGCGGCGTCGGCACCCAGGTCGTCCAGGCCCAGGTGCGCCGTTCGATCGAGCTGACCAGTCTGTACGACGACCTGCTCGCCGCCGGCCGCAGCCCCGCCACCCGCGTGCTGGAGCTCGGTACGCTGCCCGCCGACGAGGCGGTGGCCCGCGAGCTCGACGTGGCGCCCGGCACGGAGGTGGTACGGCTGCGGCGGCTCCGGCTGACCGGCGAGGAGCCGCTGGCCCTGCTCACCAACTACCTCCCGGCCGGCCTCGTCGCCCTGACCGACGACGACCTGGCGGCCCGCGGCCTTTACGAGGTGCTGCGCGCGGCAGGGGTCAACCTGCGGATCGCCCACCAGACGATCGGGGCCCGGGGCGCCACCGCCGCCGAGGCCCGGCTGCTCGACGAGCGCCGTGGCGTCCCGCTGCTGACCATGACCCGGCTCGCGTACGACGACAAGGGCCGCCCGGTGGAGTACGGCAGCCACGTCTACCGCGCCGGCCGCTACTTCTTCACCCTCACCCTCGTCGAGCGCTGAGCCGGAAGGACCTCGCCGGGCCTGCCGGGCCGAGGACCGCCTCGATCAGGCCGGCTCGCGGTCGCCGGCCGGGAGGAGCGCGCCGAAGACGAGGGCGAAGAAGGACGCGAACGCCTCGGCCGAGCGGTCGGCGCGGGCCCTGATGAGGCTGCCCTCCCAGGCGCGACTCGAAGTGCGCCCGCAGCCGGGCCAGGGGCTCGCCGTCCCCGGTGGCCAGCTCCCGTGCGGGATGCCGGGCGCCGTACCGCTGGAGGGCGACGACGGCGAGCGCCCGGTCATATTCACCCCATCGAGATCGGGCGGAAGGAGAAGATGATGAAGATCGAAGGTTCGGTGGCGGTGGTGACCGGCGGAAACCGGGGGTTCGGGCGGCACCTGGTCACCCGGCTCGTCGAGCGCGGGGCCAAGGTGTACGCCGCCGCCCGGCGCCCCGAGGCGGTGGACGTCCCCGGCGCCGTGCCGCTGCGGCTGGACATCACCGACCCGGCCTCGGTGCGGGAGGCGGCCGCCGTGGCGACGGACGCCACCCTGCTGATCAACAACGCCGGCATCTTCACCAGCACGTCCCTGATCGACGGCGACGTCGGGGACATCCGCCGCGAGATGGAGACGCACTACTTCGGCACGCTGGACGTGACACGGGCGTTCGCGCCGATCATCGAGGCCAACGGCGGCGGCGCGATCCTGAACGTCCTGTCCGTGCTCTCCTGATGGCACGCCCCGTCCATCGGTGCGTACGCCGCGGCCAAGGCCGCCGGCTGGGCGATGACCAACGCGCTGCGCCAGGAGCTGGCCCCGAAGGGGATCCACGTCGCCGGCCTGCACGTCGGGTACATGGACACCGACATGGCCTCGGGGGTCACCGCCCCCAAGTCCGACCCGGCCGTGATCGCCGAGGTCGCGCTGGACGGGCTCGCCGCGGACACCGCGGAGATCCTCGCCGACGAGGTGAGCCGGAACGTCAAGCGGAACCTGTCCGCGCCCGTCGTGGCCTGAGGCGGCCGCGGGGGCGCCCCGCCGCTGTCGGCGGGGACGACGCCGGAGGTGGTCCCCGCCGGTTGACCCGCCGGGCGCTCCGCCGCGATCATGCCGACCTCGAAAGATCGCCGGGATGCGCTGGAGGAGCCATGGCAGTACGGGTGTGCTCGCTGAAGTTCGACGCCGACCGTGACGGTGGCCCGCAGTCCGTCCCGTCCGGCGACTCGTACCACGTCGTCCGCTTCCCGTACGGGGCGGCCGAGTCCTACGACGCGGAGAACATGCACGCCCAGACGCGGAACGGCGTCGACCATCCCTTCCCCTCCGACCCGGAGAGCGGGCTGATCTGGCCGGCGCACGAGGCGTGGGGCCGGCTGTACGCGATGGTCCAGTGGGAGTCCGCGTCGGGCGACGCGGCGACGGAGCTCCGCGACCAGTTCGTCCGCGATCCCTTCGGGGTGGCGGACACGACCTGCACGGAGCACCGCCCGCCCTCTCCCGGGATGCAGTGCTTCGCCAAGGCATGGGCCATCTTCGTGTCCCCGGACGTGCCGCTCGCCCTCCGGGTCGCTCACAACGCCGACCGGCCACTGGACCTCGTGATCGCCGAGTTCAAACTCGAGTACGACGCCTGACGGGACCGCGGATCCGGACCCCGGCGCAGGCGGCCGCGCCGCCGGTCGATGGACCGGCGGCGCGGTGGTCCGCGCGTCGGTCAGCGGGTGAACTCGTACGGTCCGATGTCGACGCCGCGGCCGGCGGGGCGTTCGACGCCGTCGAGATCGTCGGACGGGGCGCCGGTGGTGGTTCCGGCGTCGACGCACGGGCTGTCCGCGGTCAGGTGGTAGTCACCCGTGCCGTCCGTCGCGTAGCGCACGAGCCGGGGGTCGGCGTCGAGCGTTCCCGAGGTGTTCGGCGGCGTGAACTCCTCGCTGTTGTCCAGCCCGTACCCGCCCTTGTGGTTGTCGAAGAAGAGGTTGTTCCGGTACTGGTTGTGCGGGCCGTTCGCGTCACTGCGCACGTTGATGCCGTACATCGCGTTGTCGCGCACGATGTTGTTCGTGATCACGAAGTGGTCCGCCGTCGAGTCGCCGCCCGTGATGTAGATCCCGTGGTTCGCGTTGGCGAACGACAGGTTGTTCGCGATCGTGGCGCCCTTCGCGTTGTGGTTGAAGCGGATGCCGCTGCCCGACGTCTGCGACACGATGTTGTTCTGGATGAGGTCCGCGCCGCCGGACGGGTAGATGCCGTGGACGTACTCGCAGGCGGTCGGGTAGGGGCCGATGTGGTCGACGCGGTTGCCGAGGAAGGCGTTGTCGGAGGCCGACGCGTCGTCGCCGATGGCCTGCCCGCCCGGGCTGCCGTCGCAGTCCTTCGGCGCGAGGTGCGTCAGCACGTCGTGCACGTGGTTCCCCTGGACGACGTTGTGATGTCCCCAGAGAAGGATGCCGCTCCACGCGCCTCCCGCGCCGCTGATGTCGAACCCGGTGATGCGCACGTAGTCCCCCTTGCTCTCGAAGGGGAACTTCGAGGTCTTCGGAGCGATGACCGCCTTGCCCGGGTGCTCGGCCTCGAACGTCAGGTATCCGCCCGCGTGCCCGCTCTTCGTGGTGCTGACGGACTCGGCGTAGGTGCCGTCGGCGACGTGCACGGTGGCACCGGCGTTCCCTACCGTGAGCGTGTCCGCGGCGTGCTGGATCGTGGCCCACGGGTGGGCGCTCGTCCCGTCTCCCTTCGCGTCGTCACCGCCGGGAGTGACGTAGTACCGGTTCCCGGTGGCCCCGGGCCCGCCGGGAGTGGCGGAGGACGACTCCGAGTCGGGTGACGGGGTCCCGGTCGGCGGTGACGCCGGGGGCGAAGCGTCGCCGGAGGAAGAGTCGTGGCCGGATGACGAGTCCGCCCCGGAGGACGGATCCGTGCCGGGGGACGAGTCCGCCCCGGAGGACGAATCCGAACTTGAGGGCGAATCCGTGCCGGGGGACGAGTCCGTGCCGGGCGTCGTGCCGGATGCGGGCCCGGTGGCGGGGATCGGTGATGCGGGCTGCGACGGTGAGTCGGTCTTCGGCTGCGTCACCGTGGCCGAGCCCGTCATCGCCGCCTGGAACGCCCGGCCCTGGGCGGTGACCTGGTCGGCGCCGGTGACCAGGCCGAATCCCCGGTGGTCGGTGGCGGTGTAGATCATCGCTCCGGACGGGGCGGGGCGGAGCGCGCGCAGCCGCTCGATCGCCGTGGTCGTCCACGACGCGAGGTAGCCGGCGTTCGCCTCCGTGTAGACGGAGCCCTTGGCGTCGGAGTCGGCGTTCCACTCGGAGATGAAGTACGGCAGTTGCCTGCCGATCTCGCCCTGGACGGTCATCTCGACGTCGGTGACGTGCGTCTGCCAGTTGGCCAGATGGCTCTCGCAGGTCTGCTTCCAGTCGGAGCCGCCGGTGGTGCCGCAGACGTATTCGTGCCAGGACAGGAAGTCCGGCTCGGGCGTCGCTCCGGCGACGAAGGCGCCGAGGTACTTGACGTAGTCGTGGTCGACCCGCCAGGAGGCAGGCCCGACATAGCGGTACTTCGCCTTCGGATAACGGCTCTTCAGCGCGGGCACCACCGTGTTCCAGGCCACCGTGTAGTCGGCGGCGGGCACGTCGACGCCCGGCAGATCGGGCTCGCTGCCGAACTCCAGGTAGGCGGTGCCGTCCCCGAAGACCTGGTGGATCAGGTCGAGCAGGTGCAGGTCGGTCTGCTTCAGGTCGTCGACGGTCCGGCGATGGCCTGGTCCGCGGATGATCAGCATCGGTGTCGCGCCGATGTCCCGTACGGCGCGCATGGCCGACAACCACTGGTCGTCGCCGACCGGGGTGCCGTCCTCGAAGCGATCGCGCAGCGGCACCCGTACGATCGGCACGCCCCAGGAGCGGAACAGTTCACGTGTCTGCGGCCGGGTGACGAACGCGTCGTCGGGGCCGTAGAACGACATGTTGACGCCGAAGAGCGGATCGGCGGTGGCCGGTGCCGTGGTGCCGCGGGCGCTGGACATCACCGCCGCGGCGACGGCGACCAGGAGCGCGAGAACGAGCGTGAGGCGGGCGCCGAGCCGGCGCGACGCGCCAGGGGACGGTCCGTACATGAGCGTGGTCCTCCATATCGGGGATCTACCGCCGGGCCCTGGGATCTCGTCTCCGGGAGAGGGACCCCGTTCCGCCCGGGGCCGGACACCCACAGGTTCGACCGGCGCAGACGGCCGGAACAGAGTTCCGCGTTGATCTTTCGTTCGCGGCTTTGATGGTTTGTTCGGCGCCCTTTCTCCGCAGGTCGGCGGCGTATCGCCGTCATCGGGCCGCGACCCGTGCCGCGTGTGTCCCGCGGTGCCCGGCGTCTCGCGGCGGTCACCGGCGCGGCCTTCCGGGATCGGCCATGACAGGCCGTTGACCCGCCTCGTCAGTGATCAATACCGTGGGTCCGCCGCCTCACCCGCCGGGAGGCGACCCGGACGCTGTGATCGGAGTACGGATGGGCAGGCGAGAGGCGCCGGTTCCGGACGGGCCGCTCAAGGAGTTCGCCGTCGCGCTTCGCGAACTACGGACGAACGCGCCCGGAGCACCCACCTACCGGGAGCTCGCCCGCAGAGCGCACTACTCGGCGTCCGTCCTGTCGGTCGCCGCCGCCGGACGCCGGCTGCCGACGCTGAACGTCACCCTCGCGTTCGTCACGGCCTGCGGCGGCGACGCCGACGAGTGGCGGGAGCGGTGGAGCGGGTTGCACGCCGCGCTCCAGGCCGAGCACCCGGAGCTCATCACCGCGGACGACGCCGCGCCGCAGGCCGGGCCGCCGGAGGTCGCGGACGACGCCGCGCGGGATCCCGGCGGGCCCGAGACGGTGCCGTGGCGGGACCCGTCCGCCGTGGACGACATGTCGCCGGCGATCGCGCCGCTGACCCGCACGGACCCCGCGAGCGCCGGGCCGTTCCGGCTGCTCGGGCGCCTGGGCGGGGGCGCGATGGGCCAGGTGTACCTGGGCACGTCGAAGACCGGGCGGCCCGTCGCGGTCAAAGTCGTCCGGAGCCATCTGGCGGAGAGCCCGCACTTCCGGCGGCGGTTCGCGGCGGAGGTGGCCGCCGTGCGCCGCGTGCGCAGCCCCTACACCCCGGAGGTCGTCGACGCCGCGCCCGACGCCGAGCAGCCGTGGATGGCCACGACCTACATCCCCGGGCCGTCCCTCGGCGAGGTGATCGACGAAGAGGGCCCGCTGCCGCCGGACACGGTGTTCCGGCTGGCCGGCGGGATCGCCGAGGCCCTCGCGAGCATCCACGCGGCCGGCGTGCTGCACCGCGACCTGAAGCCGGTCAACGTGCTGCTCGACGCCACCGGTCCCAAGGTCATCGACTTCGGCGTCGCGCAGGCGGAGGACGCCACGCGTCTGACCGAGACCGGGGTACGCGTCGGGACGGTCCCCTTCATGGCCCCCGAACAGGCCGACGGCCGCCCGGTCACCGCGGCCGCCGACGTCTTCTCCCTGGGGTCCGTGCTCGCCTACGCCGCCACCGGCGTCCCGCCCTTCGGCGACGGGACGACCGGCGAAGTGCTCTACCGCATCATCCACACGGACCCGGATCCGGCCGCCCTCGACTGCGGCGACGACCGGCTGCGCGCGCTCATCACCGCCTGCCTGGACAAGGACCCCGAACGCCGGCCGACCCCGGCTCAGATCATCGACGCCTGCGGCGACCACGCGCCGACCACGGACTGGCTGCCCGCCGCCGCCCGGACCCGGGTCGGGCGGAGCGTCGAGGAGTTCTTCGCCCTGCTCGGCACGGCGGCCGCCCGCCGCACGCGCCGCGGGCGCAGAGCGGCCGTCGCCGCGATGATCACGGCGGTCGCCGCCGCCGCGGTCCTGACCGCGGTGCTGCTGTATCCCTCCGGCTCCGACGACCGCGCCCGCGCCAACGCCCGTACGAGCGTGACCCCATCGGTCCCCGCGACACCGTCCGCGTACGTCGCGGTCTACCAGAACCGGCGCCTGGACCTGCCGAACTACAACTACTACTTCGACCTTCAGACCGGCACGGTGGCCGAGGGGGACGGCCCCTTCTCGATGAGCACGAACAGCGGCGGCGACGGGCACGGCGCCTTCGAGCTCCCCGACGGGGCCGACGCGTACGTCTCCCCCAGCGGCTCGTTGACGCCGGACCAGTGCGCCGCGCGGATCGCCGGCGCTCCCGCCTCCATCGTGCGCTTCCGTCAGGCTCCGCCCGGACGCGTGTTCTGCCTCCGCTCCCGGAAGACCGGCGAGACCGCCGTGATCAAGGTCATCGACACCGACGACGGCAATTACGCCGCGAAGATCGCCGTCGACTACTACCGGCACCGGTGAGTACGGACGCGTCCTTTCGACGCCGGCGGCTCCTCGCGTAGGCCGCCGCATCCACCGTTCGGGCAGGCGGCAGGCGACTCAGCGGCGTACGCGGTAGCGCAGGTGGGTCGCACCCCTGCCCTGGATCACCACCGGGTCGTCGAAGCGGTGCGGCGCGCCGGTGAGGCCGGCGAAGTAGGGGATTCCCGCGCCGAGCAGGACCGGCACGAGGCTGACGACGACCTCGTCCACCAGCCCCAGGTCCAGGGCCTGCCGCGCGATGTCCGCGCTCGCGATGCTGACGTCCTTCTCCCCCGCGATCTCCTTGGCGCGGGCGATGCCCTCCGCGACGCCGTCGGCGAACGTCGTACGCCGCCACTTCGCCGTGTCGGCGGGCGGATTGTGGGTCACGACGACGACCGGCGCGCCGATCGGGTGGTTCTCGCCCCAGCCGTCGGTCATATCGAACAACCGGCGGCCGCAGACCAGCGCACCGGCGCCCGCGAGGACGCCGCGCAGCATCTCCGCGCTGCCGGCGTCGACCTGGAACGAGATCTGCTCGTTCGCGCTGGGCACGGTGACGTCACCGGCGCCGTACCAGCCGAACAGCTCACCGATCCCGTCCTGCGGATCGGCGATGTATCCGTCCAGCGACATCGTCATGTGCGAGTACACGGCCATGCGGACCTCCCGTGGTGCTGCTGTCGAACGAACGGTCCTGTAACGGCCCGGGAGACCGGAACTCATCGGTGAATCAGTGACGATTCTCATAGATACAAGCTTGCATCTATGACGCTACGCTCCTCGGCATGGCCGATCCCGCGAAGCGTCCGTCCGCCGCTCACACCGCGTACACGGTGACCAAGGAGCTCATCCTGTCCGGGGAGCTCCCCGGCGGGAGCCTCATCAGCGAGGGAGAGATCGCCGAGCGGGTGTGCGTGAGCAGGACGCCGGTGCGGGAGGCGTTCCTGCGCCTGGAGTCGGAGGAACTGCTGGCGCTCCATCCCAAGCGCGGCGCGGTGGTCGTACCGGTGTCCCCCGGAGAGGCGGCGGACGTGCTGGAGCTGCGCCTGGCGCTCGAGCGATCCGCCGCGGAGCGCATCGCGCGGACCGGCCTGCCGGACGAACACCACGCGAGGATGCGGGCCCTGCTGGCGCGCCAGCGCGCTCTCGCCGAGGTCGCGGACGTCGCCGGCTTCGCCGACGCGGACGAGGCGTTCCACCGGTGCATCGTCGAGGCGTCGGCGAACCGGCTGGCCGTCCGGTTCTACACCACGCTCGGTGACCGTCAGCGGCGGATGAGCATCTCCGCGCTGCGCCCGCGGCCGGAGCGGCTGCCTCTGCTCGCCGACGAGCATGAGGCCCTGCTGGACCTCCTCCGTCGCGGCGACGACGCCGGCTTCGCCTCGGCCCTGCTCGGTCATCTCACCGCGACGCACGGCTCGCCGAACCCTGCCGTCCGCGACGGCGGCTGAAGCCGCTCCGGCCCGATCTCGACGGTCCCGCGCCCTCACCGGCGGCGTCGACCGTGCCCAGCACCCAGTACGCGAAGGTCTGTCCCTCTTCATGCTTGGAACCCGGAAAGCCGCCCACCCCCCTGCCACCGCGTCCCGGCCGGACGCCTGGCGGATCGTCGCCGCGGCGATGTTCGTCTGCGGCTGGGGCGGCAACCAGTTCACCCCGCTTCTGCTCATGTATCGCCGGCTCGGCGGCTATTCCACGCTCAGCGTCGACGCCTTCCTCGGCGCGTACGTCGTCGGGCTCGTCCCGGGGTTGCTGCTGGCCGGACCGGTCTCGGACCGGCGCGGGCGGCGTCCCGTGCTCGTGGCCGGCGCCGTCGCCTCGGCCGTCGCGAGCCTGGTCCTCTGCTTCGGCGGCCAGAGCCCCTGGCCTCTCTACGCGGGCCGGCTGATCACCGGTGTCGCGGTCGGCGTCGCCATGGCGGTGGGCAGCAGCTGGGTGAAGGAGCTCTCGTCCGGCGCGGACGGCGGACTGGCCGCGCGACGGGCCTCCCTGTGCCAGACGGCGGGATTCGGGCTCGGCGCGGGTGTCGCGGGCGCGCTCGCCCAGTGGGGACCGTGGCCCATGGTGACCCCGTACGCCGTCCATGTCCTGCTGACCGTGGCGATACCCGTGCTGCTCCTGCGGGTGCCGGAGACCCGGCCGCCGCTTCCGTACGAGGGCGGTTCCCTTCGAGGGCTCCTCACGGGACCGGCGGCCGACCTGCGCGTCCCCGCGCCCGCCCGCAGGCGGTTCCGGCTGGTCGTGCTGCCGATGGCGCCGTGGGTGTTCGGCGCGGCCGGACTGGCGTACGCGGTCATGCCGCAGCTGGTCGGCTCCCGTGCGGGGCACTGGGGGCTCGCGTACGCGACCGGGCTCACCGTGCTGACCCTGGGCATGGGCGCGGCCGTGCAGCCGGTGGCCAAGAGGCTGCAGCGGGGAGCGGGAGCCCGCGCGGGGCGGGCTCCCGTGGCGGCGATGGCGGTGATGCTCCTCGGCGCGGCGCTGTGCGCGGCGAACGCGGTGCTGCTGTCGCCCTGGCTCGCGGCCGCCACCGCGGCGATCCTGGGCGCCGGCTACGGCATCGCGGTGGTCTCCGGGCTGCTGGAGATCCAGCGCATGGCCGGCGCCGACGACCTGGCCGGCCTGACGGGCGTCTACTACACGCTCGCGTACGCGGGCTTCCTGCTCCCCACCGTCCTCGCCACCCTGTCGGCCTGGCTGTCGTACCCGGTCATGCTGACCGCGGTCGCCGCCGCGGCCCTGCTCTGCCTCGCACTCGTCGCGACCGGCACCCGTGTCACGGCGGCGACAACGGCCACCGAGGAGGAGCGGTCACAGCGGGGGCCGGCGCCCGCGCCGTGGGAGCACCGCCGGGCCGGGCGCGGGTGACGCCGGGCTCATCGAGGAAGGAGGGCGGACGGGACGATGACTCTGCCGGTCGAGCGGCCCGTCGCGTCCAGCGCCCAGCCCATGCGTGCGCCTGATCACGCTCGTGGTGGTCGGAGACGGCTTGAAGGCGCTGCTCCGTGCATCGGGTCTCGGGTGCCGCGCGATCCGGGGATGGCTAGTCGCGTTTCAGAATGCCGGTCAGTCCGGCGACGACCGCGGTGGTGAGGATCCATCCGGCCGCGGTGAACCCCCACGACCAGTACATGGCGGCGCCGTGGGCCTGCCAGCCCTTCTGCTGGCCGAGGTCCACGATCGGCAACAACGTGTCGAGGGTGTAGCCGAAGGCGTTGAAGCCCGAGGCGTGCGCATCGACGCGGGTCAGGTCGTGGGGGTAGGCGTCGGTGAAGACCCCGGTGCCGAAGGCGAGCAGGCCGGCCAGCCAGATGGCGGCCAGCCAGGTGCGGTAGCCGTAGCCGACGGTGAGATACAGCAGCCAGTTCGCCAGCCTGCCCGCCGGGTTGAGCACCGCGCGGCGCCGCCGCTGCTTGGCGACCGCGACCTTGCGCGCCGCCTGTTCGTCTCCGGCGCGCCGGTAGGCGGCGGCGAGCTGGTCGTAGATCTGGGGGACGTAACCGCCGGGGTGCCGGGTCAGCCAGCGGAGCCGATCCCGTACGTCGATCTCGTGGTTCGCGAGGGCGTTGTAGGCGAATCCGTGCAAGCGCACGGTGGTGGGCCATGATCCCGGCTCGTCGTAGAGGATGTCGACCTGGGCGTTGGTGAGGTTGATGATGCCGTCGGGTCGCCGGCGCGGCAGCAGCAACAGCCCCGTGGCCCTGACGCCTTCCAGGTCCAGCGCCTGCCCACCCGGGTTGGACAGGCTGGATTCGGCCAGGTGGAGCAGGCCGCCGATGCGGGCGCCGGACAGTTGGATCTCGCCTTCCGCGCTGAACCCACGTCGGCAGTACAGGTCGTTGCCCACGGTCAGCCGGAAGGCGTAGAAGGCCCGGCCGCCCGGGTTGGAGATGGTGGCGCCTTCGAGGGAGAACACCTCGCCGATGCGGGCGCTGAGCATGCGGACCTCTCCCTGGGCCGTGAATCCGTTCGCGCAGGACATGCCCCCCTCAACGGTGAGGGAGTCGGCGAACAACGCGGTCGCGCCGGGGTTGGCCAGACGGGCACCGGCCAGGACCAGATCCCCGCCGATGCGGGCGCCGGGAAGGCGTACCCGGCCCTCGGCCGTGAGCCCTTCGCTCAGCACGCCGTCGTCGACGCTGAGCCGATCGGCGGTCAGTGCGGTGGCGCCGGAGTTGGTCAGGCGCGCCCGGCTCAGGTCGAGTCGGCCGCCGATGCGGGCACCGGGGAGACGGACCTCTCCGTCCGCGGTGAGCTCTTCGCAGAACATGTCGTGACCGACGGTGAGCCTGGCGGCGGTCAGTGCTTCGGTGCCGGAAGCGCTGAGATGCGCCCCCGTCAGGTAGAGAGTGCCGCCGATCGCGGCACCGCGCAGGTTGACCTTCCCGTCGGCGCTGAACCCGCCCTTGCAGTCCAGATCGTGGTCGACGGTGAGTCCGTCGGCGGTCAGCGCGTATCCGCCGGGGTTGGACAACCGGGCACCGGCCAAAGAGAGCCGGCCGCCGATGCGGGCGCCGTTCAGGGTGACGGCGCCTTCGGCGATGATGCCGTCGAGATCGAGATCACCGGTGGTGCGCACCTGGTCGGCGGTGAGTCCGGGAAGGTGGCAGCCGGGCAGGCGGATCGCCGGTGCGCCGGCCTCACGCAGGCTGACCGGCTGCTCGAAATGGCAGTCGGCCAGCGCCAGCTGGCAGGGCGACTCCACCGCCGAGAGATCGAGGCTGCCGGTGATGCGGGCACCGCGCAGCTTCACCGCCCGCAGCCGGCCGCCTGGGGGCGTCCGTTGTCCCGTGAGCAGGTCGATCAGCACATCGGCGTGCACGGACCGCTCGGCCCCCCAGATCGTTCCGCGAGCGGGATCGTCCTGCCGGGCATCGCCGGTTCGCAGGTCGAGGAGTGTTCCGGCGGCGGCGGTCTGCTGCAGTCGGCTCCGAAGGTGGACGGCCATGGCGACATCATCACTGATCCGCACCATCGTCCGCCCACCTGTTGCGGGCGGCCCTGAGTGATGCGCTCATGACTCAGCCGCAGTGCACGTTGGTCTCCAACGCGTAGCCGTTGTCGGTCTGGGTCGTGTCGTCGATCTGGGCTTCGAGATCGATGCACTGGCACACCCGCACCCCGGGTCGCCGCGCCTGCGGGCCCCGGAGGCGCGTGACCGACGCGGGCTGAGCCGACGCGACCCGCTTGCTGCCGCGTGGAGGGCGCGTCCGAAGACCCCGTACGCGCCCTCCACGCGGCGGCCTCCGCGTACCTGAGGTTCGCGGTGAGGGAGCCGGCGCTGCTCGACCGGAGGACTCCTCGGAAACGGTTCACAGCGCTGCGGAGCGCCTGTTCGGCACCATGACCGACCTGATGAACGCGGGGCGTCGAAGCCGGCGCGTACGACGCACGCGACGTGGGCCGGCTGACGCTGCCGCTCTCCGCGACCGTCCAGGGCATCGCATCCCTCGTCGCGTCCCGGCGGGTCTCGCCGTCTCAGGGCGAGGCGCTCATCGACGACGCGATCCGGCTTCTCGTCGCGAGGACACCGGCCGCCGGTTAGCCGGATCCCGGCGCCTGTCGGAGTCCGGCGCTAGGGTCCCGAGCCGATGGCGGCCCCCGCCATGCGTCACCGGTACCGGTTCCGTCCCCGAAGGAGCGCTCATGCCGTTGCCCGCCCCCGACTTCGAACGGCTCTTCGCCCCCGGCACACGTCACACGCTGCCCGGCGGCGACGTCGCCACCGTCCGGCTGCGGCGGGACGCATCGCTGTGGCTGCCGTCCGGCCGGGTCGTCGCCGGCGAGCCGTTCATGTTCGATGCGATGGACGGCGGGTTCGTCCAGCGGGTGCCGCCGGGCCGCTACCCGCTGGAGCTGGTGCTCGCCGTGTTCGGCGAGCCGGATGACCCGGCCGCGTACGACATGATCGCGGCGGCGCGGCTGGTCATCCGGGACGAGCCCGTCGTCTCCTGGGAGATGGCGGTGTACGAGGGCCAGGACGTCTCCACCCTGGGCGACGACGAGTTCTTCGGCTACCCCGTCGATGGGGGCACCGGCGGATTCGTCGACGCGGCGAGTATCGCGGCGCTGTGCGAGGACGGCGAGGACTACCTCGACCGGGTGATGGCGAGTCTCCACGCCCGGGACACCGACCCCACCGCGCCCGGCACGCTGACCGATGAGGAGGGCAGGCCGCGCCTGGTGGTGTTCTCCTCCGGTGACGGAGACGGGCACTACCCGACCTGGGTCGGGCGTACCGCCGACGGGGAGGTCGCCTGTTTCATCACCGACTTCTTCATCCTGACCGACGACGAGGACGATGAGGCCGGCGAGGACGACAAGACGCCCCCGGGCGATAGGGCGGGTCACGCGCTGAGCGACTTCGCGCAGGGCCACGAGATGCGGGCCGGGCAGACGCTGCGCCGTCAGTCGCTCACCTCCCCGGCCGGGCGCTACACGCTCGTCCACCAGGACGACGGCAACATCGTGCTCTACGACAACGTGCGGCTGCACCCGTGGTGGGCGTCGGGCACCGACGGCGCGTACGGGTCGTACTGCGTGCTGCGCGCGAGCGATGGGCTGGCCCTGCTCGGCTCCGACGGCCGGCGGATCTGGTGCACCGGTGCCAGGGGGCCCGCCGCCCGGCTGGTGGTACGCGACGACGGCGACATCGCCATCGAGGACGCCGCCGGCGCGGAGGTCTGGTCGTCCGGCACCGCCGAGGTCACGGTGCCGGCGGGGCCGGCGGCGATCGGCGACCGGATGCTGCCCGGGCAGACCCTGGGCCGCCAGTCGCTCACCTCCCCGTCCGGGCGCCACACGCTCGTCCACCAGGACGACGGCAACATCGTGCTCTACGACAACGAGGGCCGGGGCGCCGTATGGGCCTCCGGCACCGATGGGCGCGAGACCGCCTGCTGCGTGCTGCAGGCGGACGGCGACCTCATCCTCTATGACAGGCGGGGCCGTGTGGTGTGGTCCACCGGCACGGCGGGTCATCCGGGGAGCGTGCTCACCGTGAGCGACGACGGCGTCGAGCTGCGTGCCCCGGACGGCACCGTGCCCTGGAGGGTGCGGACCACACCGGGGACGCCGGCCACGCCGCTGCGCCGGGCGGACACGACCGTCGCCCTGTCGCCGGTGAAGACGTCCCCGGCGCGACCCCTGTCTGAGGGACGGCCCCTGTCTCGGATGCAGCAGTCCCTGTCCTCCGCCGCGATCCCCGCCCGCCCGGCCGTCAAGGCATCTCCCAAGAGCGCGGCGGCCCCGGCCGACGAGTCCGGGCACGTAGACCCATCGGACGACGTTCATCCGGGCAAGGTGTGAAGGCTGATCTTTGTGGTACCTTCGGCGTCGCCGTGCACCACTGCGCATTCGAGGAGGTGAGACCGATCAACGCTGTGACAGGTCGGGGCTCCCTCCTTCGCATGGCCTAGGGAGCGCCCGCGCAAGGCATCCCGAAAGGCGTGGAACGCTGATGCGCTTCACCTCCCAGGCGTCGTCGGACGGCGTCACCGAACGGTTCTTCATCCTCGACGAGATTCCCGGCGTGCTGTGGACGCCGGAAGACTCCCGCGGTGCTCGCGCCCTGATTCTGATCGGCCACGGCGGCGGCCGGCACAAGACGGCCCCCGGCGTCGTGACCCGCGCGCGTCGCTACGCCGCCGAGGGTTTCGCGGTCGTCGCGATCGACGCGCCCGACCACGGCGAGCGGCCCAGGACCGAGGAGTTCGGCCGGATCGCAGCCGCGCTGCGATCCGGGATGGCCGCCGGTGAGGATCTGGGCGCGCTGGTCGCCGGCATGCACGCCCATCTGGCCGGTCGGGCCGTCGCGGACTGGCAGGCGGTCCTGACCGCCGTCCAGCGCCTCGACCAGGTCGGCGCCGGCCCGGTGGGCTACTGCGGCATGTCGATGGGCTGCGGGCTCGGCATCCCGCTCGTCGCCGCAGAGCCTCGGATCCGCGCCGCGCTGCTGGGCCTGCTCGGTGTTCACGGGCTGGCCGAAGACGCCGCGCGGATCACTGTGCCGGTGCGGTTCCTGGTCCAGTGGGACGACCGGATGGTGCCCCGGGATCAGAGCCTGGCCCTGTTCGACGCTTTGGCCTCGGCGGAGAAGACACTGCACGCCAACCCCGGTGGGCACGGGGAGGTGCCGTCGTTCGAATTGGAGGACTCGCTGAGGTTCTTCACGCGGCATCTGTGCTGACGATCGCCACCGGCTCCGGGGTCGGCGCCGAGGATCCTCGTCATCGACACGACGGAGAGCCTCGGCGCACGCCTGCGAACGCGGCCGGGCACCTCGACGGGGCCCGGTCGCGCCCGGCGGGGCTCAGCCCCAGGCCCCCGGCACCTGTTTCGTGGTGACGTTGAGCCGGTTGTAGAAGTTGGTCAGGGCGATCATCAGCACCAGGGACGCGAGACCCCGCTCGTCGAAGTGCTCGGCGGCCGTCTCCCACACCTGGTCCGGGACGGCGTCGGGGGTGTCGGCGAGGCGGGTGGCGGATTCGGCGAGCGCCAGCGCGGCCCGCTCGGCGTCCGTGAACAGCGGCGAGTCCCGCCAGACGGAGACGGCGAAGAGCCGCTCCTCGCTCTCGCCGGCCCTTCTGGCGCCCTTGGTGCCCGAGTCGACGCAGGCGGCGCAGCCGTTGATCTGGCTGGCGCGCAGGTGGACGAGCTCCAGGATCGTCGGCGGAACCCCGCCGGAGTAGATGGCCTTGTTCATCTCCTGGATGGAGGGGACGGCGTCGAGGACCATCGCCGGGTTCTTCATGCGAGCTTCCATGATGTTCTCCTTGGTCGCGCTCGCGCAGGTGTGCGGTCATTGGGAATGACTGATCCCGGCGGGGGAATGTGACGGCGCCCCTGGGGCCGCCCGGGTCTAGCTCCGCGGGGCCGCCGCGCCGTCGAGGACGAGAGCGATGATCTGCCGGCCGGTCCGCTCGGGGTCGAGCCGGTCGGTGCTGCCCGAGGCCATGCGGGCGAGGAGAGGTGAGACGAGGAGTTCGGAGATCAGGTCCGGGTCGACGTCCGCGCGGATCTCTCCTCGCTCCACGCCGCGCCGCAGGACCTGGTTCATGGCCTCCCGGCGGGGAGCGACGATCTCCTCGAAGTAGCGGCTGTGCAGCCGGGGGAAGGCCGCGGCCTCGGCGTTGAGGGCGCGCAGCATGCTGCTGGCCCGCTCGTCGACGACGCGTTCGGCCAGTGCCCGCAGAAGGACGGCCAGGTCTTCACGGAGGTCGGAGCCGGTCGGCGCGGGCCGTCGCTCGTTGATCGTCTCCAGCACGTCGAGGTAGAGCTCGTCCTTGGTCTTCCAGCGCCGGTAGACGCTGTTGCGTGAGACTCCGGCCTGCTTGGCGATGGCCACAAGGGACAGACCGGTGAGGGTGGCGCCCGCGGCGACCATGTCGAGGACCGCGTCGATGATGGCCGAGTCGGTGGCAGGGTCGCGCCGCCGTCCGCCGCGACGGCCCGGAGTCTCCGCGTTCACCCCGGTAACGATACAGAGCTGTTGCGTTCGGTTCCGGGTATGCGGCAATAATGGAACAGACCTGTTCTGATTCGTTTTAGGAGTTCTCATGTCCGAACCCGGCAGCGCGGCGGCCAGGGCGGGGAGCGGGACCGCTCCGGTCACCGCCGATCCGCCGTCGCCCGCCCGTGTTCCCGTTCTGATCGTGGGCGGCAGCATCGTGGGGGCTTCGGCCGCGCTGTTCCTCGCGGCCCGCGGCATCAGCCCCGTCCTGGTCGAGAAGCACACCGCGGTCTCGACCCGGCCGCGCGCCAAGCTGTTCTATCCGCGCACGATGGAGGCGTACCGCTCCGTCGGGGCCGACCAGGACGTCTATGCCGTCCAACGCCGCCTCCCGCCGGCCGACCACGCCGCGGTGGTCGCCTCGCTCGCCGGTCCGGAGTTGCGGCGCTGGCGGCTGCCGGCCGCGGAGGACTTCAGCGGCGTCTCCCCCTGCCCCAGCGCCTTCGTCAAGCAGGCCGACCTGGAGGAGGTGGTTCGCGCGCACGCCCTCGCCGCAGGGGCCGACCTGCGGTTCGGCCACCGCCTCCTCCGACTGCGCCGGCACGAGGACCACGTCGAGGCGTCGATACGCCACGCCGACGGCAGCACGTACACCGTGACGGCCGACTACCTGCTGGCCGCGGACGGGAACGGCAGCGCCGTACGCGAGAGCCTGGGCATCGGGCGCAGCGGCACCGAGGTGATCGCGCACATCATGGAGATCGGCTTCGAGGCCGACCTGCGCCGGCTGCTCGAGGGCCGTCGGCTCGCCCTGGCCTTCACCGGCCCGCCCGAGCAGGCGTTCCTGTCCTGGAACACCGCGCAGGACCGCGGGACCGTGTCGGTGACCTACGATCCCGCACTCACCGATCCGGCGGCGTTCGACGCCCGGCGATGCGGTGGGATCGTCTCCCGCGCCCTCGGGCTGCCGCCGTCGCGTTTCACGCTCACCGGGAGCCGCCCCTGGCAGATGGGCGCCTGGGTGGCCGACTCCTACCGCGCCGGCCGGGTCTTCCTGCTCGGCGACGCGGTCCACGTCACCCCGCCGACCGGCGGCTTCGGCGCCAACACGGGGATCCAGGACGCCTGGAACCTCACCGCCAAACTGGTCTCGGTCCTGCGCGGCCACGCCGACCCGCGGCTGCTGGAGGACTACGAGCCCGAGCGCCGAGCGATTGGCCGGATCACGGTGGACCAGGCGCTCCTGCGCGCCCGCCACCGCGCCCGCGTTCCGGTCGAGGATCGTCCGCTGCTCAGTGAGGCGGCGGTGGCCATCGGCTACCGCTACCCCATGCCGGGCACGGACCCGGCCGACAGCGGCCCGGCGACGGCCGAAGGCGACCCCGCCACGACCGAAGGCGACCCGGCGATGGCCGACGAACCGGACCGCCGGCGCGGCGAGCCCGGCACCCGGCTGCCGCACCTGCCCCTCACGGGCCAGGACGAGCCCGCATCGACGCTCGACCTGGTCCGCGAGGGCCGGTACCTGCTCCTCGCCGGACCCGAAGGACACGCTTGGGTACGGGCCGCACGGCGACTGGATCCGCACGGCGCCTTCCTCGACGCGGCGCTCCTGCCCCACCGGATCGCCTCGGCGACGACACGGCCCGCCGACGCCTGCGGCATCGGCGATCACGGCGCCCTGCTGGTCCGCCCCGATCACGTGATCGCGTGGCGCGCGCCCCACGCCGCCCCCGACCCCCATACGGCCCTCGCCGCCGCCGCGCGACGGGCACGGGGAATCGACCGTCCCAGGCTGCGCTGAGGCGGGGTGACGCGTCGCCGGGCTCTCCCACCGCCTCAGGCCACCCGGCGTCCGCCGCCCTCGTGCGCCGGCCGATCGTCGGTGATCGCGGTCCCGGGGTGCCGATCGAACATCGATGGCAACATGCGGCCGATATCATTGATTCGTGGATGACGAAGCGAGAGGTGACGCGGGTGCCGGGGCCGAGACCGCGCCGGAGACGGCGGGCGACGCCCGTGAACTGACCCGGCAGCGGATCGTCGAGGCAGCGGCGGATCTGCTCGCGCGCCAGGGGCGCGACGCGGTGACCACCCGCGCGGTCGCGGCGGCCGCCGGAGTGCAGGCCCCGGTGATCTACCGGCTGTTCGGCGACAAGGACGGGCTGCTCGAAGCGGTCGCCGGGCACGGCTATGCGGTGTTCCTCGCGGCCAAGCACCAGGACGCCGCCCCCGACGACCCCGTCGAGGACCTGCGCACGGGCTGGAACATCGCCGTCGAGTTCGGGCTCGCCAATCCGGAGTTGTTCACGCTGATGTACGGCGACCCGGGACGCGGCACGACCTCGGCCGCCTTTCAGGCCGGCATGCGGATCCTGAGCGGACGCATCCGCCGTCTCGCCACCGCCGGCCGGCTCCGCGTCGACGAGGAACTCGCCGTCGCCCTCATCCACGCGACCACGCGTGGTGCGGTGCTCACCTGGCTGTCACTGCCCGAGCCGCGGCGCGACCCCGCTCTGCTCACGACCATGCGCGAGTCGATGGTCGCCGCCGTCACCTACGAAGAGCCCGCCGTACGGGAGCCGGGGCTCGCCGGTGCGGCCCGGGCCCTGCGTGCCCTGCTGCCCGGGCAGACGACACTGAGCGGCGCGGAGGAACACCTGCTCGGCGAATGGCTCGGCCGCCTGGCCGCGAACGACTAGACCCCGTCGGCCGTCAGTGGCCGAAGACCGCCGAACCCCGCTCGGCGGTCAGTGGCCGCAGACGGCCGGATCCGTTCGGCGGCGGCCGCGGACGGCCCGGCTCGCCCGGCGGTCAGTGGCCGCGGGCGATCCATTCCTCCAGGTGAGGGGTCTCGGCGCCGATCGTGGTGTCGTCGCCGTGGCCGGTGTGGACGACCGTGTCCTGCGGCAGGGTCAGCAGGCGGCCGCGGATCGAGTCGATGATGGTCGGGAAGTCGGAGAACGACCGGCCCGTCGCGCCGGGCCCGCCCTGGAACAGGGTGTCGCCGGAGAAGACCGCGCCCAGCGCCGGGGCGTACAGGCAGACCGCGCCGGGGCTGTGGCCCGGCGTGTGCAGGACGGTCAGCTCGACGCCGGCGACCCGCACCGTCTGCCCGTCGGCCAGGTCGGCGTCGGGTGTGCGATCCGGGTGCGTGAGGTCCCACAGCGGCCGGTCGGCGGGGTGCAGCAGGATCGGCGCTCCGGTGCGGGCGGCCAGGGCCGGGGCCGCGTCGACGTGGTCGTCGTGGGCGTGGGTGCAGACGATGGCGACGAGGCGGCGGTCGCCGACCGCCGCGGCGATCGCGTCGGCGTCGTGCGCCGCATCGATGACCAGCGCCTCTGCGTCGTCGCCGATGATCCAGACGTTGTTGTCGACGTCCCAGGTGCCGCCGTCGAGGGAGAACGTGCCGGAGGTGACGATGTGGTCGAGACGCGCGGTCGTCACAGCGTCACCACCGAACGCAGGACGTCGCCCCGCCCCATGCGCTCGAACGCGCCCTCGACGTCGTCCAGCGGGATCGTCTCGGAGACGAAGGCGTCCAGGTCGAGCCGGCCCTGGAGGTACAGGTCGATCAGCATCGGGAAGTCCCGGGACGGCAGGCAGTCGCCGTACCAGGAGGACTTGAGCGCGCCGCCGCGGCCGAAGACGTCCAGCAGCGGGAGTTCGAGGCGCATCTCCGGCGTCGGGACCCCGACGAGGACGACCGTGCCGGCCAGGTCCCGCGCGTAGAAGGCCTGCTGGTACGTCTCGGGGCGGCCGACGGCCTCGATGACGACGTCGGCGCCGAAGCCGCCGGTCAGGTCGCGGATGGCCTCGACGGGGTCGGTGCCGCCGGAGTTGACCGTGTGAGTGGCGCCGAGCTTCTTGGCCTGGTCCAGCTTCCGGTCGTCCAGGTCGACGGCGATGATCTTCGCGGCGCCGGCCAGCCGGGCGCCGGCGACGGCCGCGTTGCCCACGCCACCGCAGCCGATCACGGCGACCGAGTCGCCGCGTCCCACTCCCCCGGTGTTGATCGCGGCCCCGATTCCCGCCATCACGCCGCAGCCGAGCAGCCCGGCGGCGGCCGGTGAGGCCGCCGGGTCGACCTTCGTGCACTGGCCCGAGGCGACCAGGGTCTTCTCGGCGAACGCGCCGATGCCCAGGGCGGGCGAGAGCTCGGTGCCGTCGGTCAGGGTCATCTTCTGGGCGGCGTTGTGCGTGTTGAAGCAGTACCAGGGACGGCCGCGCAGGCAGGCCCGGCACTGACCGCAGACCGCGCGCCAGTTGAGGATGACGAAGTCGCCGGGGGCGACGTCGGTGACGCCCTCGCCGACCGACTCCACGATGCCCGCGGCCTCATGGCCGAGCAGGAACGGGAACTCGTCGTTGATCCCGCCCTCGCGGTAGTGCAGGTCCGTGTGGCAGACCCCGCAGGCCTGTATCTTCACGACGGCCTCACCGGGACCTGGGTCCGGCACGAGAATCGTCGTCGTCTCCACCGGCGCGCCTTTGGCCCGGGCGATGACTCCGCGTACTTCCTGCGCCATGCCTGCGTGTCCTTCCGATGGTGGGGCCTGGTGCGGCCCGGTCGGCCTCGGGGGCTGTGCGCCGATCGTACGCGCGCCCGCTCCCCTCTCTACCAGGCGGTTCCGGTGGCCGGAAGCCCGGTGCCCGGGATGTCGCCTGATTTCAGGGGTAATGGAGTGGCATGACCCGTCACCAGCAGCACAGCACCGACCAGGATCTCGTCGAGGATCAGGGCGTCAACGCGTCTCCGGACGCCGATGAGGAGACCTTCGTGGCGCGAGACGACGGCACCCCCGCCGAGGGCGCGCCGCCCGAGCCCGTCGACCTGCTCGCCACCGAACCGGGCCGGCGAGTCGGTCTCCCGGAGCAGCGTCCCGGCTATCCGGGGCAGCAGCGGTCGGTCGAGACGAGCTGACCGCCGGCCGTCACCCGCCGAAGACCGCCCCGGCGATCTCGGTCCGCAGCTCCTCCACGGTCTCGGCCTGACGGCGAGCGCGCGCGAGGAGCTCGTCGAGCTCCTCGCCGCTCAGCCGGTCGTCGTGGTCGGCGACCGCCCGGAGCGAACGCCATCCCGAGGCCTTGCCCTCGATGCCGAGCCGCATCGCCTCCAGCTCGACCAGGTCGCTGAGCGGCGACCGGCTCGTCAGGTGCCCGTTCGGCTTGAACCTGCCGATCTTCTCGGCGATCCAGCCCGCGTACACCTTGTACTGCTGCACCGGTACGCCGAGCGCCCGCATGATCCGTAGCAGCGCGTCGCGGTCTTCGGCGATCTCCGTGGCGAGATGCCGGAAGGTCTCCCCGCTCGTCTTTCCCTTGTGCGTCCCGGCGACCCGGCGGGCGAGTTCGACGCCGGCGGTGGCGCCGGCCAGATGGTCGTTGAGATAGATGCCCAGAAGGTTCATGCCGGGTCTGTGCCACCCGAACAGCGGTTTCATGCGTCCGCCGACCGGGCGGGCCGCCCGGATGAGACGCCCCTCGGCCGCCTCGGCGGGGACCACGATGCTCACCCCGTGACACCGCACCGCGACGAGGAGGATTGAGCGCCGCTCTTCGGGTAAGGACCGGGTCACTCACAGGCACGGACAGGAACAGGAAGAGCGCATGGCCGACGTCGTCGAACTCATCATGCAGGACCACCGCACGCTGGAGAAGCTGTTCGACGAGCTGCGGCAGGACGCCGGGCGGCGCCCTGAGCTGCTCGACAAGGTCGCGGCGCTGCTGACCGCGCACTCTCGCGCCGAGGAGGAGCGGGTCTACCCCGTGGTGGCGAAGGACGCCGGCGAGCGGGACGAGGCCCACCATGGGGCCGAGGAGCATCACGAGGCCGAGGAGATGCTCGAGAAGCTCCGCGGGATGTCACCGGAGGGCAAGGAGTTCGAGGAGAAGCTGAAGGAGTTCATCGACGCGGTCAAGCACCATGTCGAGGAGGAGGAGAGCGACATCCTCCCCGCGCTCCGCGACGCGGTCTCCGCCGAACGCCTCAAGGAGCTCGGCACGGCCTTCGCCGAGCGGCGCCGCCAGGAGCTCACCGACGGCAGCAGTGGCTCCGGCTCCGGTTCTGAGGAGCGGACCAAGGACGACCTGTACGAGGAGGCCAAGGAACTCGACGTCCACGGTCGTTCCACGATGAACAAGGACGAACTGGCCGAGGCGGTCGACCACCAGCACTCGTCCTGACGTCTCACAGGTAACGAAGGCCGAGGCGCCCGCCGTCATCGCCCGGCGGGCGCCGTGCGCTCTTCCGGCGGGCGCCGTGTTTTCAGCCGGTGCCGTGTTTCCCGGCGGGCGCCGCGTGGTGCGGTCAGGGGGCCAGCCAGGGGACGGTGAAGCGGGTGAAGACGATCCCGCCGGTGTCGCCGATCTCGTAGAGGTCCGCGACCGAGCCGTCGGGAAGGACCGCCATGGTGGAGTACCCCGCGGCTCCCGGCTTGAGGAGTGCCTCCTGTGGCCAGCTGGAGCCGTCGTCACGGCTCAGCCGGACGGTGAGGTCGGTCCGGCCTGTGGCGGCGTTGTTGCTGTGCAGGGCGACGTTCGTCAGAGCCGGCGCGCCGGAGATGGGCGTCAGATAGGAGATCTCGTCGCCGTTGCAGCCCGGGTCGATCAGGCCGCTGTTCCAGGCGGTGCCGTAGGGCGCCGTGACATCGGCCGCCGTGGCGTACCAGCGGTTGCCGCCGGCGTTGGAGCGCATGTTCTGCGCGACGCGGCCGGTGGAGCGTTGGATGATCTTGCTCTCATTGACGCCGGTGCCGGCGGTCGTGCCGTTGTGCCAGGTCGCGCCGTGGTCGTCGGAGTAGATGTTCGACGCGTGGTCGCCGTCGGCGTCGTGGTAGACGATCGGCTGGACGAGGCGCCCGGACGCGAGCTGGACGCCGTGGCCGGAGGAGGCGAACATGCCGGCCCAAGCCGTGTCGCGGACCTGCGGGTTGAGGTCGGTCGCGGCGCTCCAGGTCGCACCCCCGTCGGCCGAGGTGACGTAGCGGATGTGGGTGTTCGTCGTGGCGGTCGCCGAGGTGTCGCCCGCGGTGGAGCCGGCGTAGCCGACGCCCGGCTTGGGGGAATAGGTGAAGAAGCAGAAGATCTTCCCGGTGGTGCGGTCCACGAGAAGGCTCGGGTCACCGTAACCCTCGGACGTGGTCGGGGCATGCGCAATGATCTTCGGCGTTGAGAAGGTGGCACCGCCGTCGGTGCTGCGCACCATCGCCACCTGGATGTCGTTGGTTCCGCCGCCGAGGTCGGCGCTGCCGTCCACCCGCGCGTCCATGGCGGCGACGACCGTACCGTCATTCGCCACGGCCAGCGCGGGAATCCGGACGGACTTGGCCGCCGTGCCGAGCCCGTCGATGACCGTGGAGGTCGTCAGGACCGTCTGCGCGTTCATCCCGGGTCGTCCGGAGCCGAGACCGCAGCCGGACGTCCCCGACAGGGTGCGGTTCCAGGTTCCGGAGGAGGCCTGGAAGGTGTAGGGGGTGCCGTCCGGGACCGTCCAGTAGAGGGTGTCGTCGCCGGAACCGGCGGGGACGGTGACGGTCCAGGGCGAGCCGGATCGTCCCGGCCAGGCGACCGTGAAGGTGCGGGCGGCCGGCGACCGGTTGTCCAGGATGAGGCGGAGCCGGTGGGTGCTTCCGCAGTCCATGGCGGCACGGGCGGTGAGGGCGTTCGAGCAGTCCAGGGTGCCGGTGTCGGTCTGGTCGAGGCCCTGTGGAGTGGTCGTGTGGAGCGTGTACGGGGTGCCGGACGGCTTGGTGAAGAAGAAGTGGCCGCTGTCGCCGGCGGCGACGGAGGCCGTCCAGGTGCCCATGCCGGGCCAGGTCAGCGTGAAGGTGGTGGCCGAGGACGTCCGGTTGACCACGGTCTCCTGGAGGCGGCTGGACGTGCAGTCGGTGGTGACGATCGCGGTCTGCGCGGTGTCGGCGCGAGCGGCCGCGGGGACGGCGACCGCCGCGGCGGCCGCGCCGATCGTGGTCACGGCGCCGATCGTGGTCACGGCGGTGAGGGCGGCGGGCCGGGAACGCGAGGACGGGAGCATGACCCTCCTTCATCGGACATCGAACATCGGACGTAGGATGTCCTGTCGCGGACGAAGGTAGGCGCGAGGCCGGGGGCCGTCAAGCCCCCGCGCCACCGCGGGCCGTACCCAGGCGGGTGCGGATGCCGTGGAAGTGCGCGGCCATCGCCTCGGCGGCGGCCGCGCAGTCCCCGGCGACGAGCGCGTCGTAGATGTCGCGGTGCCGCTGCGCGACGTCGGCCGCCTCCTGCCGGACGGGCGCCAGGTCGTGCTGCAGGCTGCGGTAGACGTCCCAGAACGCCCCGAGCAGCTGGTTGACGATCGGATTGGCGAGCGGCCGGTAGAGCAGCTCGTGAAAGAGCCGGTCCGTCTCGGGGGTCACCTCGCCCGCCTCGGCCTCGGCCTCCATCCGGCGCATGACCTCGTCCAGCTCGGACGTGTCGGACGCCAGGCCGCGGTCGATGACCTGCTCGACCAGGCCGCGCTCCAGAACCTCGCGGACGTCGACCAGATGGGCGAGATCGTCGCGGCCCTGGCGCTTGGACATGCGGGCGTGAAAGGTCAGCTCATCGACCAGCGCGCTGAGCGACATGCTGCCGACGTACATCCCGAAGCCGTGCCGGATCTCCACGATGCCGACGGCCTCAAGCGCCTTGAGCGCCTCGCGTAGCGAGTTGCGGCTGATGTCCAGCTCATCGACGAGTTCGAACTCGGTCGGCATCGGGTCGCCGGCGGCGAGGCCGCGCTCCAGGATCAGCTGCTTGATCCGCTGCTGCACCTGCTCGGTACGGCTGCTGCGGCCGCTGCGGCCGCGCGTCGCGCGCCCCCGAGTCCGAGCTGCGGTCATTCGGTTCACACTCCCCATCACGTCGGTTGCCCGCGGCCCGCCACTTGACCCGGCCGCTGCCGGAGCCTACGGTACACCCCACGAAGGATGTTGGATGTCCTACATCCCCTCTGACCTGCGGTCGCCTATTCTGCGACCCGCCCCTCTCCCACTTCCTCCAGGAGACGACGTGACCGATCTCCAGCCGGGACGCGGTCTGCACCGCCGCGACTTCCTGCGCTATTCCGGCCTGCTCGGCGCGGCCGCCGCGATCACCGCCGGGGTGTCCGCGTGCGGCGGCCCCTCCTCCACCGGCTCCGGTGGTTCCGGCGGTTCGGGCGGTTCGAAGGACACGATCCAGGCGGCCCTCGCCTACGCGCTGTCGGGCGGCTTCGACCCGATGACGTCCTCCAGCGCGGTCGCCGTCGCCGCCAACTTCCACGTGCTGGAGTCGCTCGTCGATCTCGACCCGGTCACCCGGCGGCCTTACAACGCGCTGGCCAAGGCGGCGCCCGTCAAGGTCGACGACACGACCTACCGGGTCGCGATCCGCGACGGCGCCACGTTCCACGACGGGTCGAAGGTCACCGCGGACGACGTCGTCTTCAGCTTCGAGCGGGTCCTGGATCCGACGAACGCCTCCCTGTTCGTGCAGTTCCTGCCGTTCCTGGACGGCGTGAAGAAGGTCGACGACAGCACGGTCGAGTTCGCCCTCAAGTACGCGTTCGCGCTGTTCGCCGAGCGGCTCGCCGTCGTACGGATCGTGCCGAAGAAGATCGTCCAGGCGGACCAGAAGAAGTTCGACGCGCTGCCGGTCGGGTCCGGCCCGTACCGGCTGACCGCCGCGAGCGCCACCAACGGCCTGTCGTTCGCCAAGTACGACGCCTACAACGGGCCGCGCCCCGCGAAGGCCGCCAGGATGAACTGGCTCCTGCTGGCCGACCCGTCCGCACGGGTCACCGCGCTGCAGTCCGGACGCGTCCAGGCGATCGAAGCCGTCCCGTACCTCAACGCCGACGAGCTCAAGAGGTCCGCGACCGTCGAGGCCGTGCAGAGCTTCGGCCTGCTGTTCCTGATGTTCAACTGCAAGGCCAGGCCGTTCGACGACGTGCGGGTGCGCCAGGCGCTGCACTACGCCCTCGACACCGACAAGCTGATCAAGACCGCGCTGCTCGGCAACGCCGCCGCCGCGACCAGCTTCCTGCCCTCCGCTCACCCCGACTATGTCCAGGCCTCCACCGTCTACGGCTACGACCCGGCCAAGGCCAGGCAGCTGCTGTCCCAGGCCGGCGTCAGCGGCCTCAAGGTCGAGCTCGTCACCACCGACACCGACTTCGTGAAGGACTGCGCGCCGCTGATCAAGCAGAGCTGGGACGCGATCGGCGTCGCCACCAGCCTCAACATCGGCCAGTCCGGCGGGCAGTACTCCAACCTCGTCGACACCGGCAAGTACCAGGTCATGGCCGCGCCCGGCGACCCGTCGGTGTTCGGCAACGACGTGGACCTGCTGATGCGCTGGTTCTACGTCGGCACCTGGCCCGAGCACCGCAGCTACAACGCCTCGACCCCCGAGGCCAAGAAGGTCGTCGGCCTGCTCGACCAGGCCGCCCGCGAAGCGGACGACGCCGCGCGCAAGAAGCTGTGGGGGCAGGCCATCGACATCGTCGCCGAGCAGGCCGCGCTGTACCCGATCCTCCACCGCAAGCTCGACACCGGCTGGAAGGCCGACAGGCTGCCGGGCTTCCGGCCGATGGCGACCACGGGGCTGTCGTTCCTGAACGTCGGCCGCGCCTGACCGTCCCGGGCCGCGAAGAAGGGACTCCACCCGGATGGCAACGATCCTGCGCATGGCGCTGCGACGGCTGCTGACCCTCGTGCCGATGGTGCTGGGGATCACGCTGTTCGTGTTCGTCGTACTGCGCTTCTCCCCCAACGACCCCGCCTACAACGCGCTCGGCGAGGGCGCGACGCCCGAGGCGCGACACGCGTACGCGGTCGCGCACGGGCTCACCGACCCGCTGCCGGTGCGGTACGTCCGATTCCTGGGCGACCTGCTGCACGGGGACCTGGGGCTGACCGCGCCGCCGAGCCGGCCGGTCACCAGCGCGATCGGGACGGCGTTCCCGCTCACGCTGCAACTGACCCTGCTGGCGGTGCTCTTCGGTGTGGTGTTCGCCGTGGTCCTCGGCGTGACCGCGGCGCTGTTCCGGGACCGCTGGCCGGACCAGGTCATCCGGGTGTTGTCCATGGCGGGCGTCGCGATGCCGTCGTTCTGGCTCGGCATCCTGCTGATCCAGTGGTTCGCGCTGCGCCTCGGCTGGTTCCCCACCGGCGGGTACGTCAACCCCGGCGACTCGGTCGGCGGCTGGCTGCGCAGCCTCGCGCTGCCCGCGCTCGCCGTCGGCTTCCCGGTCGGTTCGCTGCTGGCCCGTGTGGTGCGCACCGCGATGGTCGAGGAACTGGACCGCGACTACGTACGGACCGCGATCGGCGGCGGGCTGCCGCGCTTCGTCGTAGTCGGCCGCAACGTCCTGCGCAACGCCCTGATCACTCCGCTGACCGTGCTCGGCCTGCAGATCGGCTACCTGCTCAGCGGCGCCGTCGTAGTCGAGGCGATCTTCGGGCTGCCCGGCCTCGGCACCCTGATCATGCAGGGCGTCACCGCCGGTGACCCGGCGCTGGTGCAGGGCGTCGTGCTGTGCATCGCGCTGACGTTCCTCGTCGTCAACCTGCTCGTGGACGTGCTGTACCTGTTCGCGAACCCCCGTCTGAAGGGAGCGACGCGATGACCGCGAAGCCGCATCCGGCGGCCGCCCTGCTGCGGGGATGGCGGCGGCTGCGCCCGGCGTCCCGCACCGCGCTGGCGGTACTGCTGCTGATCATCGTGACGGCGCTGGCCGCGCCGCTGATCGCCGGGCACGACCCGCTGACCACCGGGGTGGCCGGGCAGGGACCGTCCGCCGACCACTGGTTCGGCACCGACCGCGTCGGCCGCGACGTGTTCGCGCGGGTGCTGTACGGGGCGCGCTGGTCGCTGGCGATCGGTCTCGGCGCGGCGGCGCTGGCGCTGGTCGCCGGCGCGCTGCTCGGCTCGATCGCCGCGACCGCGCACCGCGTCGTCGACGAGGTCGTCATGCGCTGCCTGGACGTGATCATGGCGTTCCCTGCGGTCGCGCTCGCGGCCGTGCTCGTCACCGTGTTCGGCAAGAGCCTGCCGGTGCTGATCTGCACGATCGCATTCCTGTACGTCCCGCAGATCGCGCGGGTGGTGCGGGGCAACGTGCTGTCGCAGTACGGCGAGGACTACGTCGCGGCGGAACGCGTCATCGGCGCCGGGCGCGGCCACATCCTGTGGCGGCACGTCCTGATCAACTGCGCCGCGCCGATCCTGGTGTTCTGCACGATCGTCGTCGCCAACGCGATCGTGTTCGAGGCGAGCCTGTCGTTCGTGGGCGCGGGCGTCCAGGACCCCGACCCGTCGTGGGGCAGCGTCATCGCGTACGGCAAGGCCCTCGTGCTGGCGGGCGGCTGGTGGGCGACCTTCTTCCCCGGTCTGTTCATCCTCGCCACGGTGCTGGTGCTGAACGTCCTGTCCGAGGGCGTGTCGGACGCCTGGGCCGCCCCGGCCGCCCGGTCCGGCTCCGACGCGGACACCGCCGCGGGCCCGGCCACCGGAGCCGGGGCGGGCACCGCTGCGGAGTCCGAGGCCGCAGCCGACGCCGAGGAGGACGTCCGGCCGGCCGCGGCCGCCGCGGCGGCGTCGGCCGCGCGGATGGACGACGATCTCCGCGAGGCCGGGCGGCGGCTGGCCGGACGGGCCCGCCCCCTCCCCACGGGTGAGCCTCTGCTGCGCGTCGAGGACCTCACCATCGGCTTCCCAGGACGGTACGGCGGCGTCGACGTGGTCGACCGGGTGTCCCTGGAGGTACGGCCCGGCGAGGTCGTCGGGCTCGTCGGCGAGAGCGGCTGCGGCAAGAGCCTCACCAGCCTGGCCATCATGGGGCTGGAGCCGCCCGGCGCACGGATCGGCGGGCGGCTGCTGTTCGACGGCCGCGACCTGCGCGCCATGCCGGCCCGGGAGCGGCGCGGACTCCTCGGCCACGACATGGCGATGGTCTACCAGGACGCACTGTCCTCGCTGAACCCGGCGATGACGATCCGCGCCCAGCTCCGTCAGTTCACCCGGCGCGGCGGCACCCGTACCCCCGCCGAGCTGCTCGGACTCGTCGGTCTCGACCCGGACCGTACGCTGCGCAGCTACCCGCACGAGCTGTCGGGCGGGCAGCGGCAGCGGGTGCTGATCGCGATGGCGCTGTCCCGCGACCCCCGGCTGGTCGTCGCCGACGAGCCGACGACCGCGCTGGACGTCACCGTCCAGGCGGCGGTCATGCGGCTGCTGCTGCGGCTGCGCGCCGAACTCGGATTCGCGCTGATCCTCGTCTCGCACGACCTGGCGCTCGTCGCCGACGTCACCGACCGCGTCGTCGTGATGTACGGCGGGCAGGTCGCCGAGGCCGGCGTCACCGCCGAGCTGATCGCCTCCCCCCGGCACCACTACGCGCGCGGCCTGCTCGGCGCGGTCGTCTCGCTGGAGGCGGCGGGCGAGCGGCCCGTGCAGATCCCCGGTGTCGTCCCGTCACCGGCGCGCTTCCCGGCGGGCTGCCGGTTCGCCGACCGATGCGCCGCCGCCACCGACCTGTGCGCCACGACCCGTCCCGAGGCGTCCGGCGAGCCACACCGGCACGCCTTCGCCTGCCACCACCCGATCGGCGCACCCGCCGATCCGTCCGGCCAGGTCCCGGCCACGGCGGGAGGACCGCGATGAACGAGCCCCTCATGGAACTGCGCGGCGTGCACGTACGGCTGCCCGTACGCGGCGGGAACCCGCTGCGCCGTGACGTGGTGCACGCGCTGACCGGCGCCGACCTCGCCATCGGGCGCGGCGAGACGGTCGGGATCGTCGGTGAGTCCGGCTGCGGCAAGTCCACGCTGGCGAAGGTGCTGGTCGGGCTGGCCCGGCCCACCGAGGGAACGGTGCTGTTCGAGGGCACCGACCTCGGGCCGCTGCGGTCCCGTGAGCGCGCCGTGCGGCTCGGCGCGTCCGTCGGGATGGTGTTCCAGGATCCGGCCACGGCGCTGAACCGGCGGCTGACCGTACGGGCGATCCTGCGGGACCCGCTCGACGTGCACCGACGTGGCACGCCCGCCGAGCGCGACGCGCGGGTCCGCGAGCTGATGTCCCTGGTCGGCCTGCCCCCGCACCTCGCCTCCGCGCTCCCCGGCCAGCTCTCGGGCGGGCAGCGGCAGCGTGTCGCGATCGCCCGCGCCCTCGCGCTCGACCCCTCGCTCCTGGTCGCGGACGAGCCGACCTCCGCGCTCGACGTATCGGTTCGGGCCCAGATCCTCAACCTTCTGCTGGATCTGAAGGACCGGCTCGGGCTGTCGATGGTGTTCGTCTCGCACGACATCCAGACCGTACGGCGCATGTCCGACCGGGTCGTCACCATGTACCTCGGCCGGATCATCGAGGACGCCCCGGCCTCCGTCGTCGCCGGCGGCGAAGCCCGTCACCCGTACACCCGGGCGTTGCTGTCCGCCACACCCAGCCTGCTCGATCCGATGGAGCCGATCCGGCTCGAGGGGCCCGTCCCGTCCGCCGTCCATCCGCCCAGCGGATGCCCGTTCCGTACCCGCTGCTGGCGCGCCACCGACGAGTGCGGCGCCGCGATGCCCGGCTTCACCACGGCGGACGACGCCGCGCACCGGTACCGCTGCCTGCACCCGGTCACCGGACCGTCAGACCTCGCCCTTTCCAGCGTTTCCCAGGAGATCCCGTGACCGCCGCTCCCCCCGAACCCACCGGAACCGCACCGGCGCTGTGCGGTGTCGTACCGCCCGTCTGCACGCCGCTGACCCCCGAACTGGACGTGGACGTCCCGTCCCTCGAACGGCTCGTCGACCATCTCGTCGGCGCCGGCGTGGACGGACTGTTCGTGCTCGGCTCCACCAGCGAGGTCGCGTTCCTGCCCGACGCGCACCGCCGTACGGTCCTGGAGACGGTCGTCAAGCACGTCGCCGGGCAGGTCCCGGTGCTCGCCGGCGCGATCGACATGACCACCCTGCGGGTGATCGAGCACGCGCGGGCCGCCGCCTCGATCGGCTGTGACGGTGTCGTCGTCACCGCGCCGTTCTACACCCGCACCCATCCGGTGGAGATCGAGGCGCACCTGCGCCGGGTCGCCGCCGCCGTCCCGGTTCCCGTCTACGCCTACGACCTCCCGGTCTCGGTGCACTGCAAACTGGACGCCGCGATGCTGCTCCGGCTGGCGTCCGAGGGCGTCCTCGCCGGCGTGAAGGACTCCAGCGGCGACGACGCCGGGCTGCGCGGGCTGCTCGTCGCGCTCCGCGACGCGGACACCGGCGGGTTCAGCGTCCTGACCGGCTCCGAGCTGACCGTGGACGCGGCGCTGGCCATGGGCGCCAACGGCGTCGTCCCCGGCCTGGGCAACGTCGACCCGGAGGGTTACGTCCGCCTGTACCGGCTCTGCCGCGCCGGGCGCTGGGACGAGGCCCGCGCCGAGCAGGAGCGGCTGATGCGCCTGTTCGACATCGTCAACGCGGGCGCGACGGCCCGGATGGGACGCGGCTCCTCGGCGCTCGGCTCGTTCAAGGCCGCTCTGCACCTGCGCGGGGTCATCGACTGCCCGGTCACCGCGCCGCCGCAGATCCAGCTGGACGCCGCGGAGGCCGAGCACGTCCGCCGCGTCCTGGCCGCCGCCGGGCTGCTGTGAACGGCCCGGTGTTCGCCGCCCTGGACGTCGGTGGCACCAAAATCGCCGCCGCGCTGGTGGACGAGGATGGAACGGTCCTGCGGCGCGACCGGGTGCCGACGCCCCGCGAAGGCGCCGACGCCGTGCTCAGGGCGGCGGCCCGCCTGCTGAACGACCTCAGCGGCACCACCGACCACGACCGACGCGACGCGGCGGACCGCGGCCGGGACGGCGTCACCCCCTACGGGCGAGACGGCGCAGCCGACCGCGGCCGAGACGACGCGGCCGTCCGCCGGCCCGGCGGTGCCGCCGGCCGTGGGCTCGGTCGTACGGCCGTCCGCGGCCTCGGCGTCGGCGCGCCCGGAGTGGTCGACCCGGCCACCGGACGCGTCGTCTCGGCCACCGACGTGCTGCCGGGCTGGGCGGGGGCGGACGTCCGCGGAACACTCGCCGCCCTCACCGGCCTGCCCGTCACCGTGGTCAACGACGTCCGGGCCATGGCCTACGGCGAGGCACGGGCGGGTGCCGGCGCGGGGCACCACCGCGTCCTGCACGTCTCGGTCGGGACCGGTGTCGGCGGCGCCCTGACCGTGGGCGGGCGCCTCGAACACGGGGCGCACGGCACGGCGGGGGAACTCGCTCACCTGCTCGTTCCCGAAGAAGGGCCGATACCGTGCGGCTGCGGTCGCCGCGATCACCTGGAGGCGGTGGCGTCCGGCCCCGCCATCGCCGTCACCGGCGACACGCCCCGCGCCGGGGCGCTGCTGGGGCGTGCGCTGGCCGGACTGCTGGCCGTCCTGGACCCCGACGCCGTCGTGATCGGTGGCGGAGTCGCGCAGATCGGCGCGCCGTTCCTCGACGCCGTCACCACCGCGTTCCGTCACGAGGCGCTTCCGCCGCTGCGCGCGACACCGATCCTCCCCGCCCGGCTGGGCACGGACGCGCCGCTGGTCGGCGCCGCCCTGCTCGCCCACAACGCCCTGCTCGCTCACGACGCCCTGCTCGCTCACGACGCCCTGCTCGCTCACGACGCGCCGCCCACCCCCGCCGCCGAGACCGCCACGTCCCCAGGGAGCCTCCGATGAACGCCGAGACCTTCGCCGCCGCCGTGACGGGCCGGCTGGTCGTGTCCTGCCAGGCTCCGGACGGGCACCCGCTGCGCGACACGGGCACGCTGGTCCGGATGGCCGAGGCCGCGGTCGGCGGAGGCGCCGCCGCGATCCGCTGCGGCGGGGTCGGCGGAATCCCCGACGTGGCCGCGGTCGCCGCCGCCGTGGACGTCCCCGTCATCGGCCTGACCAAGGACGGCGCGGAGGGCGTCTACATCACCCCCACCGTCGAGGCGGCCCGCGCCGTCGTCAGGGCCGGCGCGCAGGTCGTGGCGGCCGACGCCACGTTCCGTCCGCGCCCGGACGGCCGGCCGCTCGCCGAGTCGATCGCGGCGGTCCACGCGGAGGGCGCGCTGTTCATGGCGGACGTGGCGACGGTGGAGGAGGGCGTGACCGCCGCCGAGGCGGGCGCCGACGCCATCGCCACCACTCTGTCCGGCTACACCGCGCCGGGCCCGCTGCCCGAAGGTCCCGACCTGGGACTCGTACGGGCGCTGCGCCGCAGGCTCCCCGACGCGCTGATCATCGCCGAGGGTCGATACCACTCGCCGGAGACCGCGGCGGCCGCGATCCAGGCGGGCGCGAGCTGTGTGGTGGTCGGTACGGCGATCACCGATCCACGCTGGATCACCACCCGGTTCGCCGCCGCCGTCACGGCGTCATGACCCGATCGGCGGCACGCGCCCGGTCAGCGGTGCCTCCGGCCGTTCTGAGTCGGCGAGGCGCATAGATCGGCGATGCCTGACGGCGTTCCGAGGCCGGTCGGCGGCGCTCGCCGGCCGGCGATGCCTCACGGCGTTCCGGCCCCGGTCCGCGGCGCCTCACGGCGTTCTGACCCCCGTGAGCAGCGCGCGCAGGTCGGTGGCGGCCTGCCGCGCCGCGCGGTCGGCCGACGCCGACACGCCGCCCAACCCGAAGAACCCGTGGTTGAGGGTGGCCCACTGACGGTGCACGACGGGCACCCCGGCGGCACGCAGCGCGACCGCGTAGGCGTCGCCCTCATCGCGCAGCGGGTCGAAACCCGCGGTGTGGATCACGGCGGGGGCCGCACCGGTGTGGTCGTCCGCGCGCAGCGGCGACACCCGCCAGTCGTCGCCGCGCCCGGGCGGGCGGTACAACTCGGCGAACCAGCGCATCCCCTCCATGGTCAGCCCGTACCCTTCGGCGCGCTCGGCCCGCGACGGGTAGCGCGCGTTCACGTCCGGATCGGCGTATCCCCCCGACACGTCGGTGACCGGGACGACCAGCAGCTGCCCGGCCAGTTCGACCCCCTCGTCGCGGCAGGCGAGGGCGACCGAAGCCGCGAGCTGGCCGCCGGCGCTGTCGCCGGCCACGGCGAGCGGCCCGCTCCGGCCTCCGGCGACGTGCAGCGTCGCGGCGAGGCAGTCGTCGAACGCCGCTGGGAACGGGTGCTCGGGCGCCAGCCGGTAGTCCACGCCGATCACCGTCGCGCCGGCCTCCACGGCGAGCCTGCGCATGTGCTGGAGATGGGTCCGCAGGTCGCCGGCGATCCAGCCGCCGCCGTGGAAGAACACGACCGTGGCGTCGCTCCGTACGGGCGGCTCGGTGACACGCGCGGGCAGTGGGCCGGTCGCCGTCTCCAGGACGGTGTCGTACTCCGCGGACGGGACCGGCGGATCGGCCAGCAGCGCGCGGGACCGTTCGTTCACGGCCCGCGAGTGGATCCGCGCTCCTCGCACCGAAGTGTCGGCGGCGGTGGGATCCGCGGCACGCCGCCGCAGCCATGCGGCGATGTCGGGGTCGAACGCGCTCTCATTCACCGGCATACCCTCACCTCGGACGTAGGATATCCAACGTCCTTCAACTTAGGCCACCCCGCTGAATGGACGGTCGCCCACAATACCGGCGTAACCGCAGGCCAGAGGGCATCGAGGGTTTCATCCACTCATTCCGGGTACATGGATAGTCCCGACACAGCGCTTCTGACTGACTGTCATCTCGTCAGTTGCGGTGTCGCCCCGTTCCCGGCCAGCCGTGAGGTGGAATCTCGATGCGACATCTGTCCACGGTCGATCTCGAGGTGGAGCAGGTCTCCGGAGTGACCGTCGTCCATTTCCCGGAAGAGGTCGACGTGGTCAACGCCGCGGCGATCCGGGAGCGCGTGCTCCGGCTCCTCAACAGCGGCGTGACGGAGATGCTCCTGGACCTGACCGGCACGAGGTTCCTCGACTCGGCGGGCATCCACATCATCGTGCGGGCCCACGGCCGCAGCACCGCCCTTCGGGTCCCCCTGTCCGTGGCGATCCCGGAACAGGGGAACGTACGCCGGGTCTTCGACCTCACGGGCCTGTCGCGGCTCGTCCCCACCACGGTCGGACTGCCCCGGCGGCTCGGCGCGGTCGCGCCACGGTCGTGCTCGACCGCCGGTGTACGCGGGCGCGGGCGCAAGCCACGACGGTGACGCCGACGGCGCGGCGGCCGAGCCCGGCCGGGTTCGGCCGCCGCGCCCGAGCTCCGGAAGAGCCGGGTGGGCGGCGGGTCGCCCGAGCGAATGAGGCCGGCGGCGCCTCCGCCGACGCGGCCGCCACACCTGCGGCGGCGGGACGGCGGATCACCCGAGCGGGTGGGCCGGCGACTCCGCCGACGCCGCCGCATCTGCGGCGGGACGGCGGGTCATCCGAGCGTGCAGGCCGGGCTCACTTGCGCGGGCGCTTCTCCCGGATCTTCATGCTGATCTCGATCGGGGTGCCCTCGAAGCCGAAGTCCTCGCGCAGCCGCCGCTCGACGAAGCGGCGGTAGCCGACCTCCAGGAACCCGCTCGTGAACAACACGAACCTCGGCGGCTGCACGCCCGCCTGCGTGGCGAACAGGACCTTGGGCTGCTTGCCGCCCCGTACGGGGTGCGGCCGGGCGGCGACCAGGTCCGTCATGAACGAGTTGAGCCGGGCCGTCGGCACCCGCTCGCCCCAGCCCGCCAGCGCCGTGTCGATGGCCGGAACCAGCTTCTCCACGTGCCGGCCCGTACGGGCCGAGATGTTGACGCGCGGCGCCCAGCGGGCGTGGTGCAGCTGCCGGTCGATCTCACGGTCCAGGAAGTGGCGGCGCTCCTCGTCGACGAGGTCCCACTTGTTGTATGCGAGGACGAGCGCGCGGCCGGACTCGATCACCATGGAGATGATCCGCAGGTCCTGCTCGGCGAGCGGCTCGCTGGCGTCCACGAGCACGACCGCGACCTCGGAACGCTCCAGCGCCGAACGCGTGCGCAGGGTGGCGTAGAAGTCGGCGCCCTGGGACTCGCGGACCCGGCGGCGGATGCCGGCCGTGTCGATGAACCGCCAGGTCTCGCCACCCAGCTCGATGAGCTCGTCGACCGGGTCGCGGGTGGTGCCGGCGACCGAGTCGACGACGACGCGGTTCTCCCCCGCGAGCTTGTTGAGCAGGCTCGACTTGCCGACGTTGGGCCGCCCGAGCAGCGCGACGCGCCGCGGACCGCCCGCCGCGCCGTACGTCTCCGGCGGCGCCTCCTCCGGCAGGGCCTCCAGGACGGCGTCGAGGAGGTCACCGCTCCCCCGCCCGTGCAGGGCGGAGACGGGGCGCGGCTCGCCGAGGCCGAGCGACCACAGGGCGGTCGCGTCCGCCTCGGCCCGGGCGTCGTCGACCTTGTTGGCGGCCAGGACGACCGGCTTCTTGGCGCGCCGCAGGACGTCGGCGACGGCCTCGTCGGTGTCGGTCGAGCCGACCGTGGCGTCGACGACGAACAGGACCGCGTCGGCGGCGTCCACGGCGAGCCGCGCCTGGTCGGCGACGGCGGCCGCCAGGCCCTCGGCGTTCGGCTCCCAGCCGCCCGTGTCGACGACGGTGAAGCGCCGCCCGCTCCAGGTGGCGTCGTACGCCACCCGGTCCCGTGTCACGCCGGGGACGTCCTCCACGACCGCCTCACGGCGGCCCAGGATGCGGTTGACCAGGGTGGACTTGCCGACGTTCGGCCGTCCGACGATGGCCACGACCGGCGGCGGCGCGACGTCGTGCTCGATGGCGACGTCGATCGCCTCCGCGTGCTGGAACTCACTCACTCGTCTCGCTCCTCGTGGGGCGGCTCACCCGTCAGGGAGCGCGCCGGTGATGCCGAATCGCCGTCGGCTGCGGCGAGGTGCTTGCGCGCGATGCGCAGGACCTCCTCGATGACCTCGTCGAGGCCGAGGCTGGTGGTGTCGACCTCGATCGCGTCGGCCGCCTGCGCGAGCGGGTCGACCTTGCGGGTGGAGTCGAGGTGGTCGCGGCGGGCCAGGTCGGCCTGCGTCGCGGTGACCGTGGCACCGGTGAGCTCGGCGTTGCGGCGCTGGGCTCGTGCCTCGGCGCTCGCGGTGAGGTAGATCTTGACCTGGGCGCCGGGGGCGACGGCGGTGCCGATGTCGCGGCCCTCGACGACGATGCCGCCCGCGCCGATGATCTCTCGCTGCAGGGCGACGAGCCGCTCACGGACGGCGGGCACGGCCGCGACGGCGCTGACCGCGCCGGTGACCTCCGAACCCCGGATCGGGCCGGACACGTCGACGCCGTCGACCGTGATCGTCGGCGCGGCCGGGTCGGTGCCGGAGGCCAGCTCGGGCTCGCCGGCCCGGGCCGCGACCGCCGCGGGGTCATCGACGGGGACGCCCGCGCGCAGCATCCACCAGGTCATGGCGCGGTACATCGCGCCCGTGTCGAGGTAGCGCAGCCCGAGGGCGCGCGCCACGCCCTTGGAGACGCTGGACTTACCCGACCCGGAGGGACCGTCCATGGCGATGACGAGCGTCACGTTCGCTTCCTTATCTGCCTGTTTCGATAACCGACCGGCCAACGAATGAGGCTACCGGTCCGCGGCCGCCGCCGTGGCCGTCGGCGGTCCCATACGACTTGTATGTAAGATAGATACAAGATGACCTCGGCAACCTCCCGGGCCTACGATCACGTCAAGCAGGCCATCCTCGACCGCACCTACCCGGGCGGCGCGCTGCTCAGCGAGGGTGAGATCGCCTCGGCGGTCGGCGTCTCCCGTACTCCCGTACGCGAGGCGCTGCTCCGGCTGGAGGCGGAGGGCCTGGTCCGGCTCTATCCCAAGCGGGGCGCGCTGGTGCTGCCGGTCTCGTCCCAGGAGATCTCCGACGTCTTCGAGGCGCGGGAGCTCGTGGAGACCTTCGCCGCCGACAAGGCGACGCTCCGCCCGGAGCAGGTCGACGAGCTGGCCCGGTGGCTCGAGGCGATGCGCGCCCACGCCGCCGCCGGCGACGCCCGGGAATTCGCGCGCGCGGACCGTTGTTTCCACCGAACAATGGTCGCCGCGGCGGGCAACGAGATCATTACGCAGCTCTACGACGCGTTGCGCGACCGTCAACTGCGCATGGCACGGCTGACGGCCGACGATCCGGAACGCACGGCGACCGCGATCCAGGACCACGCCGAGATCCTCGAGGCCGTACGAACCGGCGACCGCGAGCGGATCCGCGCCGCGGTCCACCGTCACCTGCGCGTCGCGGTGACGGCGCTGCGCGGGCACGCGTGACCGCCATACCGATCGAAGCACCACCCCCGAAAGGCTGCCCCCTTGAAACCCGCGGTACTGACCGTTCCCGCCGAAGCGTCCGCACCGCGGCCCCCCTCTCATCCGCTCGGCGGCCGCCGCGCCTGGACCGTGTGGGGCGTCGCGGCTCTGGCCTACCTGATCGCCTTCTTCCACCGGACCAGCCTCGGCGTCGCGTCGCTCGCCGCCCAGCAGCGCTTCGGAGTCGGCGCGACGGCGCTGTCGATGTTCGTGATCCTGCAGCTCGGCGTGTACCTGGCGATGCAGATCCCGGGCGGGCTGATGGCCGACCGGTTCGGGCCACGCCGGATGATCGGTGTGGCCCTCGTCATCATGGCGCTCGGCGAGACGGTGTTCGCGTTCGCGACCGCGATGCCGCTCGCCATCGCCGGCCGGGTGCTGGTCGGGCTGGGCGATGCGATGACGTTCCTCAACATCATTCGCCTGATCGCCGCGTGGTTCCCCCGCCGGCGGTTCGCGCTGCTCACCGCGATGACCGCGATGGTCGGGTCGCTCGGCCAGGTCGTCGGCACGGTGCCGCTGTCCGCCGGGCTGCACGCGTACGGGTGGACGAGGACGTTCGTCGGCATCAGTGTGATCAGCGGCGCGATGGCGGTGGTCGTGTGGCTCTTCGTGCGCAACCACCCGGGCGCTCCCATGGAACGCTCCATCTCCCTCTCCGGCACCTCCGATGAGAAGAAGGGCTCGGCGCTCGCCGACATCCGGGCGGTCTTCGCCGCGCGCGGCACCCGCACCGGCCTGTGGACGCACTTCACGCTGTCGTCGTTCACCGTGCTCGCCACCCTGTGGGGCTACCCCTACCTGGTCAAGGGGCTGGGCATGGCGCCCGGCCCGGCCCGGCTCATCCTCACGCTCGGCGCGGCGACGCCCATGGCGGCGGCCCCGCTGCTCGGCTGGTTCGCCGGCCGCCGTCCCGACCTGCGCGGCCGGCTGATCACCTCGGCGGTCATCACCCTCGCGGTCGCCTGGCTCGTCGCCATCACCTGGCCGGGTGGTCACCTGCCCGCTCCGCTCGCCCTGCTCCTCGTCCTGATCAACGCGGTCGGCAGCGCGGCCTCCATGCTCGCCTTCGACCTCGCGCGGGACTCGAACCCGCCGGAACGCGGCGGCATCGTCTCGGGCATCGTCAACCTCGGCGGGTTCTCGTCCACCATCGCCGGCCTGCTCACCGCCGGGGTCCTGCTCGACGCCACCGGCGGCGGCTACGGCCCGACCGCCTTCCAGGTGGCGTTCATCCCGATCACCGGCCTGGTCGTCATCGGCGCGGTGCGCGTGACGATGCTCATGCGCCGGTCGCGCCCCGGCCGCTAGGCGGCCCGCTCAGCGGGGAACGGACCAGCCCCGGGCCCGGAGCTCGTCGGCGAGCCGCTCCGCCGCGGCGGGATCGACGCTCAGCTCGACGACACCGACCGGGCGGCCCGGGGAGTGCTCGATCGTGACGTCCTCGATGTTGACCCCGGCGACCCCCGCCGCCTGGAACAGCAGCGCCAGCTCACCCGGCCGGTCGGGAATGACGACGGACACGACGGTGTACGCGCCCGGCCGCCCGCCGTGCTTGCCGGGCAGCCGGCGGCGGCCCGCGCCACCGCGCTCGAGGAGGTCGGTGACGTCCGGCCCCGCGCCCGCACGCAGCGCGGCGGCCACGGCGGTCAGATCCGAGGCGACCTCGTCGATCACCTCCGCCACCGGCAGGGCGTTCGACCCGAGAATCCCGATCCACAGATCCGGATCGCCGGCCGCGATCCGGGTCACGTCGCGTACGCCCTGGCCGGCGAGGCCGAGCGCGACCTTCGGCGCGTCCCGCAGGCGCGCGGCGACCGCGGCGGCGACGACGTGGGGCGCGTGCGAGACCAGCGCGACGGCCTGGTCGTGCTCCTCGGCGTCCACGACGACGGTCTGCGCCCCGCACTCCCGCGCCAGGGCGGTCACGGTCTCGACGGCGGCCACGTCGGTGTCGTCCGTCGGGCACAGCGCCCACGGCCGGCCGAGGAACAGGTCGGCGCGCGCGGCGGCGGGCCCGGACCGCTCCCGGCCGGCCAGCGGATGCCCGGCGACGAAGCAGGCCAGGTCGCAGCCCAGCTCGGCGGCCTCGCGCAGCGGCCGGGTCTTGACGCTCGCCACGTCGGTGTAGACGCGGGCCAGGCCGCGTTTCTGCGCGTCCAGGAGCGTGGCCGCGACCGCCGCCGGCGGAACCGCCAGCACCGCCACGTCGGCCGGTCCGTCATCGTCGCGCAGCGGCGTCCCGGCTCCCAGCTCGGCCGCCAGGCGTACGGAGGCGGGGTCGCGGTCGGCGAGCGCCACCTCGACGCCGCGCTCACGCAGCGCCAGGGCCACGGACGTGCCGATCAGTCCGGTGCCGATGACGACGATCCGCCGGAATCCGCCGATTGGTCTCACCTCCACGCGAGTTACCAGCGTATCGACTCCGCCGCTCGCGCGGAGCCCGGCGATCGAGCGGACGAGGGCGTACGGCCGGGTCTCCCGCCGCCTCCGCAGGTGCGGAGACGCCGGTCCCGGCCGTGGCCCGGCGCGGCCGGACGGGCGTTACTGGACGATGTCGAGGCGCAGGGCGACGGCTCCGCGCAGATAGACGTGCTGGATCTCCGAGCGCGGCCGGTCCGTCTCGACGTAGGCCATCAGGCGGATCACCCGGGGCAGCGCGTGCGGTACGTCGATCTCGGTCGCGCAGATCAGCGGGACCTCGTTGAAGCCCATCTTGCGCGCGGCCAGCGCCGGGAACTCCGCGGTCAGGTCCGGGGTCGCCGTGAAGATGACGCTGATGACGTCATCGGTCGTGAGAGAGTTGCGGCTCATCACCTCGGCGACCAGCTCGCCCGTCGCCTCCAGGATCTGGTCCCGGTCGTTGTCCTCGATCTGCGTGGCACCGCGTACCGCTCGTACTGCTCGTCCCATGGAACCTTCCTCGATATCCCGCCCGCGAACGGTGCGCTCTACAGCTCGACGGCGGCGTACAGCTCGCCGATCTCCTTGGTGCTCAGCGCCCGGATCGTGCCGGACTTGAGCCTGCCGAGCTTGACCGGGCCGAACTCCGTACGCGCGAGCTGCTGGACCGGGTAGCCGACCTCCGCCAGCAGGCGCCGGACGATGTGCTTGCGGCCCTCGTGCAGCGTCACCTCGACCAGGACGCGCTTGCCGACCTGGTCGAAGATCCGGAACGCGTCCGCCTTGGCGAACCCGTCCGCGAGCTCGACGCCCTTCTTCAGCCGGCGGCCCAGGTCCCGCTCGATCGGGCCGTGCACCTCCGCGAGGTAGGTCTTGCTGACGCCGTACCGCGGATGCATCAGCCGGTTGGCCAGCTCCCCGTCGTTGGTCAGCAGGATCAGGCCCTCGGTCTCGGTGTCGAGGCGTCCCACGTGGTACAGACGCTCGGGAACGTCCCCGACGTACTCGGCGAGGGTCTTGCGCCCGCGCGGGTCCGACATCGTGCTGACGACGCCCCTGGGCTTGTTCAGGGCGTAGTAGCGCAGCTCGGTGCGGGTCGGGATCCGCTTGCCGTCGACGTGGATGACGGCGGTCTCCGGATCGACGCGAGCGCCGAACCACGTCACCTTCTCGCCGTCCACGGTGACCCGGCCGGCGGCGATCAGGTCCTCACAGGCGCGCCGGCTCGCGATGCCCGCGTCGGCGAGCACCTTCTGCAGTCGGACGCCCTCATTGGTCTGGTTCACTGCTGGAGTTCCTCTATGCCTTCCACGTCGTCAGGTAGATACGGGGCGAGATCGGGCAGCTCCTCCAGGCTGTTGAGACCCAGCCGCTCGAGGAAGTAACCGGTCGTACGGTAGAGCACCGCCTGGTGCTCCGGGTCGTGGCCCGCCTCCTCGATGAGGCCCCGCAGGGTCAGCGTGCGGATCACGCCGTCGCTGTTGACCCCGCGGATGGCCGAGACCCGTGCCCGGCTCACCGGCTGGCGGTACGCCACCACGGCGAGCGTCTCCAGGGCGGCCTGGGTCAGGCGGGCCTGCTGGCCGTCCCGGACGAACCGCTCGACGAGCGGCGCGCAGACGTCACGCGTGTAGAAGCGCCACCCACCGGCGATCTCTCTCAGGTCGAACCCGCGCCCCTGGGCGGTGTATTCCGCGGCGAGCTCGCGCAGCGTCGCGGCGACCTCGTGGCGGGGCCGCTCGAGGATCTGCGCGAGCGTGACCTCCGGCACCGGCTCGTCGACCACGAGCAGGATCGCCTCCAGCCCCGCCCGCAGCGACGGCTCCGGGGCGCCGGAAACCTCGTCGTACGGCCCGCCGTGCGTCTCGGACCCGCCCGGCCGTGAGGTCGGCTCGCCGGGCCCGGGGGTCGGCTCGCCCGCCTCGAAGGGCGGCTCTCCCGGCCCGGAGGCCGGTGCGAAGGCGTCCGGCCGGGAGGCCGGCTCGGACTCGTGGGGCGGCGTGTCAGTCATCGTCGTCGGACTCCGTCGGTCGGCCGGTGTAGTCGTCGCCGACCTTGATCTCACCCTCGGCCGCACCGGTCCAGGTGACGTGCAGCTCACCGAGGGGCTCGTCCTGCTCGAAGGCGACGGCCTTCTCGCGGTAGAGCTCCAGGAGGGCCAGGAACCGGGCGACGACCTCGAAAGTGCCCGCACAGTCGGCGGTCAGCACCTGGAAGGTCGCGCGCTCCAGCTTACGCAACCGCTCCACGAGGATGCTCGCCTGCTCCCGCACGCTGGCCTGCGGGGAGTACATGTGCTCGATGGACACGGTCGGCGGGCGCTTGGGCGCCAGGGCGCGGGCGGCCAGGCCCGCGAACGCCTCCGGCCCCAGGCCGAGCAGCACCTCGGGCAGGAGGTCGGCGAACTGCGGCTCCATCGGGACCATCCGCGGGAAGCGGCGCGACTCGGCCGCGATCCGCCCGGCGAACAGCCCCGCGATCTCCTTGTAGGCGCGGTACTGCAGGAGCCGCGCGAACAGCAGGTCGCGGGCTTCGAGCAGCGCCAGGTCCTCCTCGTCCTCGACCTCACCGGACGGGAGGAGCCGGGCGGCCTTGAGGTCGAGGAGAGTGGCGGCGACGAGCAGGAAGTGGCTGGCCTGGTCCAGGTCCCATTCGCTGCCGTGGGACCGGATGTAGGCGATGAACTCGTCGGTGACCTTGTGCAGCGACACCTCGGTGATGTCGAGCTTGTGCTTGGAGATCAGCCCGAGCAGCAGGTCGAACGGGCCCTCGAAGTTGTCCAGGTGGACCCGGAATCCACCGCCCTGATCCTCTGTCTCCTCCGCCGCCGGTTCGCCCACCTCGTCAACGGTAGTCGAGGTCACGGACTCCCCTAGGACGCCGTCGCGGGGGTCGCCCGGCGGGCTGCGGAGGTCGCCCGGCGGGCTGCGGAGGTCACCCGGCGGGCTGCCACCTCTGCAGCACCTCCTTGGCCAGCTCCCGGTAGGCGTTCGCGCCCATGGACGACGGGTCGAACCGGGTGATGGGCTCACCGACGACCGTGGCGTCCGGGAAGCGGACCGTGCGGTTGATGACCGTGTGGAAGACCTGCTCGCCGAACGCCTCCACGATCCGGCCGAGCACCTCGCGGGTGTGCAGGGTGCGCGAGTCGTACATGGTGGCGAGGAACCCGTCGATGGTCAGCCCGGGGTTGAGCCGGGCCTTGACCTTCTCGATCGTCTCCATGAGCAGCGCGACCCCGCGCATGGCGAAGTACTCGCACTCCAGGGGCACGAGGACGCCCTGGCTGGCGGCGAGCGCGTTGACGGTCAGCAGGCCGAGCGACGGCTGACAGTCGATCATGATGTAGTCGTACTCGTCGGCGACCGGCTTGAGCAGCCCGCCGAGGATGTACTCCCGGCCGACCTCGTGGACGAGCTGGACCTCCGCGCCGGACAGGTCGATGTTGCTGGGCAGCAGGTCCATGCCCTCGACGCTCGTCGGCAGGATGACCTCTTCGGTCTCCACGCCCCGCTCCATGAGCAGGTTGTAGATCGTCAGGTCGAGCTGGCGCGGGTCGCCCTTGCCGAGACCGACCGACAGCGCCCCCTGCGGGTCGAAGTCGACGAGCAGCACCCGGCGGCCCTGCTCCGCGAGCGAGGCGCCGAGGTTGATCGTGGTGGTCGTCTTGCCGACGCCGCCCTTCTGGTTGCAGACCGAGACGATCCGGGCCGGTCCGTGCTCGTGCAACGGCGGCGGGTCCGGAAAGGACGGAATGGGACGCAGAGTAGGGCCGAGTGGCGCTGCGTCACGCGGATCGGTCGCGATGGCGGTCGAGAGCGCCATTTCGGAACGTGCTCTCTCCTGCTCGCTGGGTTCAGTCACCAGCTCCTCGAACCTCCCCGGCGGCTGCGGTTTGCCGTAGATGGGGACTCTAGGGCCTGTCAATCAGGGCGGGCAAGGCGGCGCACCGCGAACACCACCGTGTCACGGACCTGCGGGACGCCGTGAAACGCCGTCTCCCGCCCTCGGCCCGCTCACGCCAGTGCGCGCGGATGCGCCGATGCGTAGACCTCGCGCAGCCGGTCGACGGTGACCAGGGTGTACACCTGGGTCGTCGTCACCGACGCGTGGCCCAGCAACTCCTGTACCACCCTAACGTCGGCGCCGCCGTCGAGCAGGTGGGTCGCGAAAGAATGCCGCAGCGTGTGCGGGGAGACGCCCTTCAGTCCGGCGCGCGCGGCCGCCGACCGCAGCGTCGACCAGGCGCTCTGGCGCGACAGGCGCCCGCCACGGGCGTTCAGGAACAGGGCCGGTCCGCCCTGGCCCCGCGTGTTGAGCGCCGGCCGGGCCCGTACGAGGTAGGCCTCGAGGGCCTCCCGCGCGTACCGGCCGACCGGGACGACGCGGTCCTTGCCGCCCTTGCCGCGCAGCAGGACCACGGCGTCGTCCAGGTCGACGTCGTCGACGGCCAGGCCGACCGCCTCGGAGATGCGGGCGCCGGTGCCGTACAGCAGCTCCAGCAGCGCGCGGTCGCGCATCCCCCGCGGCGTGTCCGACGGCCCGGCGGCGGCCAGCAGCCGCTCGACCTCCTCGATGCCGATCGCCTTGGGCAGCCGGCGCGGCGGCGCGGGCGGCTTGACGTCCCGGGCCGGGTCGTCCGCCGACATGCCCTCCCGCACCGCGAACCGGTGCAGGCCGCGCACGGCGACGACCGCGCGCGCCGCGGAGCCGGCCGCGAGCGGCGGATGCGCCTCGTCGCCCTCCCGCAGTCCCGCCAGGAAGGACACGACGTCGTCCTCGCCGACCTGGCCGATCGCCGTACGGCCGCGTGCGGTCAGCGTGTCGACGTAGCGGCGCAGGTCACGCCGGTATGAACTCAACGTGTTGGCGGCCAGGCCGCGCTCGACCGCGAGATGGTCGAGGTAGGCCCGGACCTGCGCCTGCAACGATCGTCCGACCTCTTCACCGGCGGCGGATATCAGCGCGGCACCTCATCCCGACGAGTCGTGGCGGACGCGGGTCACCACTCGGGGGCGTCGGGTGCGCGCAGGTCGCGAAAGCCCGTGGCCCGGGCGGCGTAGACCGACAAGATACCCATGACGGCAAGGGAGTTGTGGACCCGTCCCCGCCGGATCGCGGCGACCGCCTCCTCCAGCGGGACCCACACGGTCGGCATGTCGGCCTCCTCGTGCACCCGCTCGAAGTCGTTCTCGCCCTCGGGGATCTCGCTGAGCCCGCGGGCGAGGAAGATCCGCGTCCGCTCGTTCGTCATGCCCGGTGACGTGCAGGCGTCCAGGAGGGTGTGCCACTCGCGGGCGCGGTAGCCCGCCTCCTCGGCCAGCTCCCGCTCCGCCGTGCGCCACAACGGCTCGCCCTCGACGTCGCGCAGCCCGGCCGGCGGCTCCCACAGGCGGTATCCGACCGCGTGGCGGTACTGCCGCAGCAGCAGGACGCGGTCCTCATCGTCCAGGCAGATCACTCCGACGGACCCCGGGTGCACGACGATGTCGCGCTCGACGACCTCGGAGTCGTCGCCGTTCGGCATCCGGACCCGGTCGGTGCGCACCTCGATGATCGCGCCGTTGAACCGCGACTCGCTGCCCAGGGTCTCCCAGCGGCAGGGCTCGTCGGCGACGCCGTCGTTCCCGCCGGTCGGGGCCGCACCGCTCACGTCGCCGGTCATCGGTCCCCCGCCTCGCGCAGGGCGGCGGCGATGAGGCCGGCGAACAGCGGGTGCGCGCGGGTCGGCCGGGACCGGAACTCCGGGTGCGCCTGGGTGGCGACGTAGAACGGGTGGCGATCGCGGGGCAGCTCGGCGTACTCGACGAGACGCCCGTCCGGGGACAGGCCGGAGAAGACGAGCCCGGCCGCGGTCAGCTCCTCGCGGTAGGCGTTGTTGACCTCGTAGCGGTGCCGGTGGCGCTCCTCGACCTTGGCCGCGCCGTACAGCTCGCGGACGAGGGAGTCCTCGGCGAGATCGGCCGGGTACAGACCGAGGCGCATCGTGCCGCCCATGTCCCGCTCGCCGGCGACCACGTCGACCTGGTCGGCCATCGTGGCGATCACCGGGTCGGCGGCCTTCTCGTCGAACTCCGCGCTGTTGGCGCCCTCGATGCCGGCCAGGGAGCGAGCCGCTTCGATCACCATGCACTGCAGGCCCAGGCAGATGCCCAGGGTGGGGATGCGGTTCTCCCGTGCCCAGCGGGCGGCGGCGACCTTGCCCTCGATGCCGCGCACGCCGAAGCCGCCGGGGATCAGGACGCCGTCGACGCCGCGGAGCTCGCGCTCCGCGCCCTGCGGCGTCTCGCAGTCGTCGCTCTTGACCCAGCGGATGTTGACGCGGGTGTCGTTGGCGAACCCGCCGTGCCGCAGCGCCTCGGTCACCGACAGGTACGCGTCGGGCAGGTCGATGTACTTGCCGACCAGCGCGATCGTGACCTCGTGGGCGGGGTGGTGCACGCGGTGCAGCAGGTCGTCCCACTGCTTCCAGTCCACGTCGCGGAACGGCAGGCCCAGCCGGCGCACGACGTAGGCGTCCAGGCCCTCGGTGTGCAGGACCTTCGGGATGTCGTAGATGCTGGGGGCGTCCACCGCCGAGACCACGGCGTCGGCGTCCACGTCGCACATCAGGCTGATCTTGTTCTTCAGCCCCTGGGTGATCGGCCGGTCCGAACGGCACACGATCGCGTCGGGCTGGATGCCGATGCTGCGCAGCGCGGCGACCGAGTGCTGCGTCGGCTTGGTCTTCAGCTCACCGGACGGGCCGATGTAGGGCAGCAGGGACACGTGCAGGAAGAAGCAGTTGTCCCGGCCGATCTCGTGGCGGATCTGCCGCACGGCCTCCAGGAACGGCAGCGACTCGATGTCGCCGACCGTGCCGCCGACCTCGGTGATGACCACATCCACGTCGGGACCGGCCATCCCGCGGATCCGGTCCTTGATCTCATTGGTGATGTGCGGGATGACCTGCACCGTGTCACCGAGGTACTCCCCGCGCCGCTCCTTGGCGATCACGTTGGAGTAGACCTGGCCGGTCGTGACGTTGGCGGAGCCGTGCAGCTCCGTGTCGAGGAACCGTTCGTAGTGGCCGACGTCGAGGTCGGTCTCGGCCCCGTCGTCGGTGACGAAGACCTCCCCGTGCTGGAACGGGTTCATCGTCCCGGGGTCGACGTTGAGGTAGGGGTCGAGCTTCTGCATGGTGACGCGCAGACCCCGAAGGGTCAGCAGCCGCCCGAGGCTGGAGGCCGTCAGGCCTTTGCCGAGGCTCGAGGCGACACCGCCGGTGACGAAGAGATGCTTGGTGGCCCGGAGGGGCCCACCAATGACTGCCGAAGGCAAGAAAGACGCTCCCGTGGTCGTTGTCGCGGCGTTCACCGGCGTGGCGAACAACCGAATGTCCACGGGCCACCAGGATAACAGGCGGCTCTCCTGCCAGCGCCCGCCGATCGGCGCCGAGCGGGCGCCCGCCCATCAGCGCGGAAGGATCAGCCGCCGATCGGCGCCGAAGAGACGTCAGCGGTAGCCGTTCGCGTAGCTTCCCGTCGTGTTCGGGATCCCGCCGCTCTGCAGCTGGCCGGAGAGCTCGTCGATGATCTTCCGTGCCTGGTCGGCGGCGGTACGCGCCTGGTCCCGCTCCGTGGAGAGGGCGGCCAGGGCGTCGCGCTGCTGGGTGACGGCCTCGGCGAGCTGGTCGACCCACTCCTCGCGCTCTTTCAGCTTCTGGGCGAGGGCGTCCCGGTCGGCGGTGGCCTGCCGGGCGGACGCGAGGGCCTGGTCGCGTTCGGTGGTCACCTGCCGGACGGAGGCGAGGGCCTGGTCCCGGTCGGTGCTCGCCTGCCGGGCCGACGCGAGGGCCTGGTCGCGTTCGCGGGCGGCGTCCTCGGCCCGGCGCTGGGCCTGCGCCAGCTCGGATTGGGCCCGTGCCTGTCCCCGCTCGGCCAGGTCCCGGTTGTTCTCGGCCTTGGTCGCCTGGTCCACCGCCCGCAGGCGCTCGACGTCGAGTTCCTGGGCGCGGCGGCGGGCGTCCTCGGCCTCCTTCGCCGACGCCGCCGCCGTCTGCTGCAGGGTCAGCGCCGCGGCCTCGAGCTCGGCGACCTTGGCCCGCAGGCCGGCGACCTCGGCCTGGGCGCCGTCGAGGGTCTGCGCCAGGTCGGCCGCGTGCTGGGAGATCCGGTCGCGCTCGCCCTCGACGGCCTTGCGCGCCGTCTGGGCCTCCCCGGCGGAGCGGTGCGCCTCGTCGCGGTCCTCGCGCATCTGGTCGCGTTCGGTGAACGCCTGCCGGGCGGTGGCCTCCGCCTGGTCGGCCATCGCCCTGGCCTGTTCGGCGACCGCCTGCGCCTGTTCGGCGGCGGCCCGTGCCTGGTCGCGCTCGGTGAACGCCTGCCGCATCGCGGCCTCGGCCTGCTCGGTCGAGACGCGCAGGCGCTCGACCTCCTGCCATGCCGATCCGGCCTCCCGCTGGGCGGCCTCCCGTTCGGACATGAGCTGGCGTACGGCGGCCTCGGCCTGCTCGGCGCGCTGCTCGGCCTGCCGCGCCTGGGCGAGGGCCTGGTCGGTCTCCTGGCGGGCGCCGACGGCCTCCCCGCGCGCCTGGTCACGCTCGGTCAGGGCCTGGCGCATCGCGGCCTCGGTCTGCTCGGCGCGCTGCTCGGCCTGCCGCGCCTGGGCGAGGGCCTGGTCGGTCTCCTGGCGGGCGCCGACGGCCTCCCCGCGCGCCTGGTCACGCTCGGTCAGGGCCTGACGCATCGCGGCCTCGGACTGCTCCGCCTGTGCGCGCGCCCGCAGCCCCTCCTGCCAGGCGGTCTGCGCCTCCTGCGTGGCCGAGTCGCGCTCGGACATCGCCTGCCGGGCGGTCGCCTCGGCCTGCTCGACGCGCTGCCCCATCTCCTCGACCTGGGCGCGCATCCGGTCGACCTCCTGCAGGGCGGCGGCGGCGTCCTGTTTGGCGGCCTCCCGCTCGGCCATGAGACCGCGGGCGGTGGCCTCGGCCTGCTCCTTGGCCTGCCGCTCCACCAGCGTCTCCTGCCGCGCGGCGGCGGTCTCCTGCTGGGCGGCCTCGCGCTCGGACATCATCTGCCGGACGGCGGCCTCGGCCTGCTCCTTCAGCTGCCGCTCGGCGAGCGTCTCCTGCTGAGCGGCCTCGCGTTCGACCATCAACTGCCGCGCCGCGGCCTCGGCCTGGTCCTTGGCCTGCCGTTCGGCCTGCGTCTCCTGCCGCGCCGCGACGGTCTCCTGCCGGGCGGTGGCGGTCTCCTGGCGCGCGGCCGCGGCCTCCTGCTGCGCGGACTCCCGCTCGGCCATCATCTGGCGCACGGCGGCCTCGGCCTGCTCGACGCGCTGCTCCATCTGGTCGTGCGCGGCGCGGATGCGCTCGACCTCCTGCAGCGCGGAGGCGGCGTCCTGCTTGGCGGACTCGCGCTCGGCCAGCATCTGCCGGGCGGTGGCCTGGGCCTGCTCCGCCTGGGTGCGCAGCCGCTCCACTTCCTGCCAGGCGGACGCGGCCTCCTGCTTGGCCGACTCGTGCTCGGCGCGTACGGCGGCGATCCGCGTCGCGGCCTCCTGTTTGGCCTCGGCGACCTTCTGCTCACCCTGCGCGAGCGCGCCGGCGAGCATGTCGGCCATCTGCCTCAGCCGGTCGACCACCTCGGCCGGTTGGTCGGTCTCGCCAGAGCGCGCCGGCGTGTTGACATTGCCCGGCGCCCACGACGACCCGGCGCCCTCCGCGGCATAGGAACCGCCCGAACCGTTGAGATCGCTCACATAGGGAACTCTACGGGCGTCTCACCTAGCTGTCTGCCATGTCACGCAAGGTGTGGCGCATAACTCGTGATGATTTCGATATCTGCGCGGTCTGTTGCGACCTCCGTGACCAGCGATTACGCACCGTGAGGGCGATCACCGTCACTCTGCGCGGTCATCGGCGTGTCGGATGCGAGAATCTCCGCCATGAGGACGCTCTACCCGCCGATCGAGCCGTACGACTCCGGCCTGCTCGACGTCGGCGACGACGATCAGATCTACTGGGAGGTCTGCGGCAACCCCGACGGCAAGCCCGCGGTGATGCTGCACGGCGGGCCCGGCGGCGGCTGCACACCCGGCCACCGGCGGCAGTTCGACCCGGAGGCGTACCGCATCGTGCTGTTCGACCAGCGCAACTGCGGGCGCAGCCGGCCGCACGCGAGCGACCCGGCCGTCTCGCTGGAGCACAACACGACCTGGAATCTCGTGGCGGACCTGGAGCGGCTGCGCGAGCACCTGGACATCGACCGGTGGCTGGTGTTCGGCGGCTCCTGGGGCAGCGCGCTGGCGCTCGCGTACGCCGAGACGCACCCCGACCGGGTCACCGAGCTGATCCTGCGGGGGATCTTCACGCTGCGGCCCTTCGAGCTGTACTGGTACTACCAGGAGGGCGCCTCCCTGCTCTTCCCCGACCTGTGGGAGCAGTACGTCGCCCCGATCCCCGAGGACGAGCGGGACGACCTGATCGCCGCGTTCGCCGCGCGGCTGAACGACCCCGACCCGGACGTACGGATCCCGGCGGCGCGGGCGTGGAGCGTGTGGGAGGGCTCGACGATCACGCTGCGGCCCGACCCGGAGGTCATCGTGGTGCAGGGCGATCCGGACTACGCGGTGGCGTTCTCCCGGATCGAGAATCACTACTTCGTCAACGACGGGTTCCTCGAGGACGGGCAGCTGATCCGGGACGTCGACAAGATCCGGCACATCCCGGCCGTGATCGTGCAGGGCCGCTACGACATCGCGACCCCGGCGGCGACCGCGTGGGACCTGCACAGGGCGTGGCCGGAGGCGGAGTTCCACCTCGTCGACGACGCGGGGCACGCCTACAGCGAGCCGGGCATCCTGCACCACCTCATCGAGGCCACCGACCGCTTCGCCCGTTGACGGCGGGGATCGAGCGCCGACAGGATGTGACCACCGTAATGACTTAGGTGGTGTCATGGCCCTCGTGCAGCGGTCGATCGCCGTACTGGACGCTCCGTCGAACCTCGGGCTCCGGCCGCCGCGCGAGGGCCACGAGCCCGGGGTCCGCGGCCTCGCCGCCGCGCTGCGCGGCCACGGCCTCGTCGGCCGGCTCGGCGCGGCCGACGCGGGCCGGGTCGAGCCGCCGCCGTGCCCATGGGTCGCTCACCCTCCTCACTCGCTCCGTGGGCGGCCTCGTTCCTCGGCCGCCCACTCCACTCGCTGCGTCGGGTTCCCTCCCACTCGTTCGACGGCGACCCCGCCACCGGCTACCGCAACGGGCCCGCGATCGCGGAGTTCTCCGTACGGCTCGCGGACCGCGTCGGGGACCTCCTCGACGCCGGGCGGTTCCCGCTCGTGCCGGGCGGCGACTGCGGCATCGCGCTGGGGCCGGCCCTGGCGCTGCGGCGGCGCGGATCGTACGGGTTCGTGTACCTCGACGGGAACGACGACCACTCCCCCCTGCTCGATCCGGCGAGCCGGCACGGCCGCTTCACCGCCGGGGGCACGGCGCTCGCCCTCATCACCGGGCACGGGCCGGCCGCGCTGACCGGCATCGAGGGCCTCGGCCCGTACGTCGCCGAGGAGCACGCCGCGCACATCGGCGCGCAGTACGAGCCGGAGGACCTGGAGCTGTTCGACGCCGAACGTTTCCGCACCTCGCCGATCCACCGGTACCCGATCGAGTACGTCCGTGAGCACGGCGCCACGGCGGCCGCGGCGGCCGCGCGCCGGGACCTGGCGGCGGCGCCCGTCGAGGGCCACTGGGTCCACATCGACGCCGACGTGCTGGACAAGAGCGTGATGCCGGCGGTCGACTCCCCCAACCCGGACGGCCTGTCCCTCCCGGAGTTCACCGAGACCCTGGCGATCCTGCTCGCCGACCCGCGTGCGGTCGGCATGGACGTGGGCATCTACGGCCCGGAGCTCGACCCGTCGGGTGAGGCGGGCCGCGCGCTGACCGACGCCCTCGTGACCGCTCTCACGCGCTGACGGCACTCCCCGAAACCGAACTCGGTTCGGTACGGTGGGAGGGAACGCGCGCGAAAGTGAGGCGGCGACGGTGGGCCATGGCTGAGACCGCGATCGCCGGGCTGGGCATGACCGAGCTCGGCAAGGTGTACGGCCGCAGTCCACGCCGCCTGGCGGCGCAGGCCGTACGGGCGGCGGCCGCCGACGCCGGGCTCGCCCTCACCGACCTCGACGGGCTGATCGTCGCCCCCGGCATGTCCGGCTCCCCCGGCGTCGAGCTGGCCCGCTTGCTCGGGCTGCGCGACCTCCGGCTCCTCACGACGATGAACACGTTCGGCGCGTCCGCCGGGGCGGCGGTCGCCTACGCCGCGTCGATGATCGCCGCCGGCTCGGCGAGCGCCGTCGCCTGCGTGTTCGCCGACGCGCCGCTGCGGCCCGAACGCCCGGCGGGCGCGGCGTACGGCCGTGACGCCCGCGAGTGGCACGGCCTGGACGGGCTCCGCGCGGCCCTCGGGTTCCGCAGCGTCAACGCCCACTACGCGCTGGCCGCCCGGCGGCACATGGCCCGCTACGGCACCACCAGCGAGCAGTTCGGCGCGATCGCGGTGAGCACACGGGCCTGGGCGGCCGGCAATCCCCTCGCCCAGATGCGCGACCCGATCTCACTGCGCGACCACCAGGAGTCCCGCTGGGTCGTCGAACCGCTGCACCTCCTCGACTGCTGCCTCGTGTCCAACGGCGGCATCGCGGTCATCGTCACCGGCGGTGAGCGCGCCCGCGACCTGGCGCGGCCGCCGGTCTACGTCTGGGGCTGGGGACAGGGCCACCCCGGGCATCGGCTCGAACGCGGCAGTGAGTTCGGGCTGACGACCGGCGCCGCGACCTCCGGCCCGGCGGCGATGAAGATGGCCGGCGTCACCCCCGGCGACATCACCCAGTGCCAGCTGTACGACTGCTACACCTACACGGTGCTGGTCTCCCTGGAGGACTACGGCTTCTGCGCCAAGGGCGAGGGCGGCCCGTTCGCCGCGAGCGGCGCGCTCGGCCCCGGCGGGGCGCTGCCGACCAACACCGGCGGCGGGCAGCTGTCGGCGTACTACATGTGGGGCATGACGCCGCTGTCGGAGGCCGTCATCCAGGCGCGCGGCGACGGCGGCGCACGCCAGGCGCCGCGCAACGATCTCATCCTGGTCAGCGGCAACGGCGGCGTCCTCGACCACCACTCGACCCTGATCCTCGGCCCGCACCCGAAGGGGGGATGAGGGAAATGAACTTTTACGGCGTCGTGCGGCGGGACGGCCGCTCCGGTCCGTTCTTCGACGGGGCGGCGCGGGACCGGCTGATGATCCGGCGCTGCGCGCCCTGCGACCGGTGGTACGGCCCGGACGCCGGCGGCTGCCCCGAGTGCGGCGCGGAGGACCTCGGCTGGGCGGAGGCGAGCGGCCGGGCGGTCCTGGTGTCGTGGGCGGTCGCGCACCTGCGCGGCGGCGAGACCGCGCCGCTGGCGCTGGTCGAGCTCGCCGAGGGACCGTGGATGTACGGGCGGCTGCACGCGGTGACCGCGCCGCGTGAAGGGCTGCCGCTGCGTGCGCGCTTCGTCCATCCGGACGAGGGCGAGAGCCATCCCCTTTTCGAGGAGGACCGTGAAGACCGAAGTCTGTGACAGGTTCGGGATCGAGTTCCCGCTGTTCGCCTTCAGCCACTGCCGCGACGTCGTGGCGGCGGTCACCAACGCGGGCGGCTTCGGCGTGCTCGGCGCGGTCGCCTACAGCCCCGACCGCCTCGAGGAGGAGCTGCGCTGGATCGACGAGCACGTCGGCGGGCGCCCGTACGGCGTCGACGTGCTCGTCCCCGGCAAGATAGCCAAGGAGGCGGCGGAGGGCCACGGCTCGCTGCTGTCCGCGGTGCCGCCGGAGCACTGGGAGTTCCTGAAAGGGCTCTTCGAGAAGTACGGCGTCCCGGCGCCGTCGCCGGAGGCCCTCGGCGACCCGCGGGTCGACGGCGTCGGACGGCAGGTGACGCAGCAGGGCGCCACCGAGCTGATCGACGTGGCGCTGGCCCATCCGATCCGCCTCATCGCGAGCGCGCTCGGCCCGCCCCCGCCGGTCATGGTCGAGCGGGCCCGCGCCGCCGGCGTGCCGGTGGCGGCGCTCGTGGGCACGGTCGAGCACGCCCGCCGCCAGGTCGAGGCCGGGGTCGACCTGATCGTGGCGCAGGGCGGCGAGGCCGGCGGCCACACCGGCGAGATCTCCACGATGGTGCTCGTCCCCGAGGTCGTCGACGCGGTCGCGCCGCTTCCCGTCCTGGCGGCGGGCGGCATCGCGACCGGACGTCAGATGGCCGCCGCGCTGGCGCTGGGCGCGTCGGGCGTCTGGTGCGGCTCGGTCTGGCTGACCACCGAGGAGGCCGAGACCCTGCCCGCGGTCAAGGCGAAGATGCTGGCCGCCACGTCCCGCGACACCGTGCGCTCGCGGTCGCGCACGGGCAAGCCGGCCCGGCAGCTCCGCTCCGCCTGGACCGACGAGTGGGACTCCGCCGGCGGTCCCGGCCCGCTGCCGATGCCGCTGCAGATGATCGTCGCCGAGGGCGCGATGGCGCCGATCGGCAAGGCCGCCGAGGCGGGGAACGAGGGCGCCCGGCAGCTCGCCAACTACTTCGTCGGCCAGGTCGTGGGGCTGATGAACACTGTCAAGCCCGCGCGTCAGGTCGTCTACGACATGATCGAAGAGTTCGCCGACGCCATCGAGCGGCTGAACCGCATCACGGAGGACTGAACCGCCGTTCCCCGGCGGTCCGAGCGAGGTCCGCCGGGCCCGCCGGTTTCGGCGCTCCCTCCATCCAGGTTGTGGTCGGGACTCATCCGGCAGTGTCGGGAGCGGTCCCGCATCCGCCTCGTACGCTGCATTCACGGCGGTCTGTCGCCGCCGTGTCATCCGATTCCACGGGGGTGCGGCGTGAGCGAGACGGTACCCGCCAAAGCGCGCGGGGAGGAGGTCCTCAGCACCGGGATCGGCCGTGAGCTCCTGGAGCGGCTGGACGACTGGACCAAGGCGCATCCGTGGCGGCTGGGCGGCCAGGCGTTCCCCCTGGTGGTGCTGGAGGCGACCGACGCGAGCGTGGACGCCGGCGCGTACATCGACGCCCTGGCGCAGGCGGCCGCCGCGGCGGACATCCCGCACATCGTCCTGTCTCCCCCGGACGCCCCGGAGACCTCCGCCGACGGCGGGGACCGGGACGGCGCGGCTCCCGGTGGGACGCCACCGGGGATCACCCTGCTCGACTCGCTGAGCAAGCCGGGCGCGTGGCCCGGGAACGGTCCCGCGGCAGGCCGCTACCGGTTCCCCCGGTCGGACCTCGTACGTTCCTGGGAGGAGGCGGTCCGCAGCGCCGCCGAGAAGAACAGGGCGCGGCCCGCCTCGACGACGCCCGCCGAGGAGTGGTACGACGCCGCCGTCCTGCTGCCGTGGACCCGGCGGCCCCTGACCGCGCCGGTGTGGTGGTCCACCGTCATCGTGCTGGTCGCCGCCATCTTCGGCGGCATCGCCCAGGGGGTCGCCGACAAGACGCGCATCGGCACCCTGCTGGCCGTCTGCGGCGTCCTGCTGGCCGCGGTCGCGCTCGCCGCCGGCCTGTCGAACCGCAGAATCTGGCTGCCCGTCCTGTCCCGCGTCGGGTTCGGCACGCGGTACCGCTGGCTGGCCACCTCGTCCTTCTTCGCCGCGGCCCAGGGAAGCCGGGGATTCGGCGGGCGGCTGAACGTCCAGCTCGACCAGGTCGCCGAAGCCCTCGTGGCCGGGCCGGCCGACGCGGACGAGGTGGCCAAGCCCTGGCTGCAGACCAAGACGTTCGCGTTCCTGGAGGACCTGCGCGCCCGGCACCGCAAGCTCTCCTTCACCCTCCGGGGGTTCAAGCGGCCGGTCCCGTCCGTGGCCTTCCTCAGGAACGTCACCGGCCGGAACGGCGGCGTCCAGTTCCTGGTGGCCATGAGCGACGTGCGCAGCCGCCGCAGCGAACTGCACCCCCTGCTCGTCGTGGCCTCCGCCGACCACGCCCACATCGGCGACCTGCTCGGTACCGCCCCCGCCCTCGCCGCCCTGCCCTCCGGCGAGCCCGCCCAGACCATCGAGAAGCGCTACGAGGACTGGATCAAGTCCCTGGCCGGCGCCCAGGGGCCCAGCACTCAGGTCACCTCGCCGTGGCTGCTGCGGCTGCCGATCCCCGCCCACAACCCTGCCGCCGCGACCCCTCCGCCGCTGAAGCCCCGCACCCGGCCGCGGTGGACGTGGCTGTGGTCGGGCCGGTCGCTGCTGGTGCTCCTCGCCGCGCTCGCCGTCGGCGGATCGTACCTGCACGCCCAGCTGACCTCGACGCACTGCAGCGTCCACGCCCTGTTCTTCGCCAACACCGATACCCAGCTCCGCCGCGACGCTGCGGGCAGCCGCGAGTGCGTCGGCATCGCCACCGGAGGGGTCCGCTTCGAACGCGCCCCCCTCAGCACCACGCTGGGCGGCGGGAGCGCCAGGCCCGACACCGCCCACACCGCGGACCAGATCACCCTTGCCGACCTGGAGGACCGGATCGCGGCGGAGAACGCCTGGGTGCTGGCCGGTCACCGCCCGTACGTGACGATCCTGTACGTCGGGATGCTGACGGCGGCCGAGGGCCAGGAGAGCAGCGCGGTGAGCGAGATCCGCCAGTTGGCGGGAGCGTACCTCGCGCAGCGCGGCAACAACCGGGCGCAGGCCGGCGGCGGCGACAATCCCCTGAAGATCCGCCTGCTCGCGGTGAACGCGGGCCAGGACATGGCCTTCTCCAAGATCACGGCGGACCGTATCCTCGCGATGGCGCGACGGGACCGGACGGTCGTCGGGGTGGTCGGCATCAGCCGGAACACCGCCGAATCCCAGAAGGCCATCCGCCGCCTCAATGCCGCCGGTCTGGCGGTGCTCGACCCGGTCAACTCCTCCGACACGCTCCGCGCGCTCCCGCAGTTCTACGGCCTGGCCGCCACCGACAACGACGAGGCGACGGTCGCCCGCAAGGTCCTGGGCGGCAAGCGCGCCGGCCGTACGCTGATCGTCTACCGGTCCCCCGGCGCGGAGGGCAGCGACTACGGCGCGGAGCTGGCCGAGGACGCCGGGCGAGCGCTGGCGGTCGCCCCGTCCTCCACGATGCTGCGCTACGACGGCACGGACGACATCGGCGCGAAGGTACGGGCGGCGTGCCGCGGCTCGGCGGGAGACCCCTACGCCCTGGTGTACTTCGCCGGGCGCACCGAGGACCTCGGTGGCCTGATCAACGCCCTGCGCGACGGCGGCTGCGCCGACCGCGAACTGACGGTGCTCGGCGGGGACGAGGTGTCGCGGTCGCGGTTCGGCACCGGCCGCACCGACGTGCTCCTGCCCCGCTCGATGACCGTCTACTACACGACCTTCACCTACCTGCCGAACCTGCTGGCGGACGGCGGGGACACCGACAACCCGTTCTTCGTCCTCGCCCGGAACGAGCTGGGGATCGGTCCCGAGGAACGTTCGGCTCTGCTGGCGGACGGTCAGATGATCATGGCGTACGACTCCGCGTCCGCGCTGGCACAGGCGGCGGAGCGCGCCTTCGGCACCCTCGACCTCGCCGCGCACGGCGCGGCCCGGGCACCGGGCAGCGCGTCGGTCACCTCCGGTTCGGTCCTGCTGACGCTGCCGAACCTCAGCTACCAGGGCGCCACCGGGCTGATCGACTTCACTCATGATCAGCACGTCAGCGGCGGCTCGGGCCGCCGGGCCCTCACGCTGGTCAAGGTGACCGGCCGCGACCTCGGAGCCGCGCCCACGGCCGTCTGCGGCCAGCTGGCCGGCGGCAGACGCGCCCCCGGCCTGTCGGCCTGCCAGTAGGCGGTGAGCCCGCGGAGGACCACCGGGCCTTCCGGTGAGGCGGCGGCCCGGATGGAGGAACGGCCGGTCAGCGGCGGTACTGGTACACCGGACGGGACGGCCCGGCCTGGATCTGCCGATCGATCAGCTGGGCGAAGGCGCGGTAGCCGAGCTCGTTCGGGTGGAAACTCCGTGGTTCGACCGACAGCGCCCCGAAATCGACCTTCAGCGCGTTCAGGTACGGCTGCGCCGTGCCCAGCTCGTGGCCGTCGAACGCGGTGTACCCGTCGGTGAACTCCACCGTGCCCGGCCGGCCCGCCGCCGCCAGCGCCCCGTCCGCGCGGCGGGCCGCGGCGGCGATGACGTCGTCGAGATCGCGGACGACGCCGTCGAGGTACACCTGGTCGGCGACGCCGATGTTGTCCACCGAGTGGCCGGGCCGCACGGGGAACGGCCGGGGATAGCCCAGCACGATGATCCGCGCCTTCGGCGCACGCCGCCCGATCTGGTCGAAGACCGACGCCAGCCCGGCGGGCAGGGCGGCCATCCGGGCCCGGATGTCGGGATCCTGGTCACGGCAGGCCGACGACCAGGGGAAGCGCACGACGCAGCGGGTGACGATCTCCGAGAAGCCGATGTCGTTGCCGCCGATGGTGAGGGTCACCAGGCTGGTGTCGGGTCGCAGGCGATCGACCTGGGCCGGCTCGCCGTGCTGGCCGCCGTAGAGGACGTCGCCGATCCGCGCACCGCTGCAGGCCCACAGAGTGCCGCCGAGCGCGAACCGGAAGCCCTGCGTCACCGACAGCCCTTGGACCGGTGGCAGTCTTCGGACCCGCCGCCGGCGTAGCCGCGGTCGGCGGCGAGGTCCCAAGTGCCCTCGCCCGAGGAGTACGAGTCGCCGAGGGCGATGTAGCCACCGCGCAGGGCGGCCTGCAGGGCGGTCAGCCGGGTCGGCGGAGGGACGAACCGGATGCGCGGGATCTCGCAGCCGGAGCCGAAGAGCCGGCACCGCCCGGTCATCGCCAGTGGAACGGCCAGCGCGGCGATCAGAACCGCGACGACCGCCGGGACCAGGATGAGCAGGCCACGGCGTGTGCGGATGCGTCTCCCCAGTGCCGCGAACGCGACCATGCACCACCTCCGCCCCGAGATCATGATCTCATTTCACCACGCCCGAGGCGAGCCTCGGGCCCGGCCGCATCGGGCCTCCGCCGTCGGCGGAAAGGGGCGTCCGCCGACGGCGAAAACGGACGTCCGCCACCCCGGCGGCGGCGGGACTTCGCCCTTGTGAGCACCGGTCCCCGCCCCGGCAGCGGCGGGTCTTCGCCCTGTGGGGGCGGGTCTTCGCCCCCGGGCGGCGTCCGGGCTCCACCCCTCGCGGGCTCGGCTCTCCGTCGCCGCGGGGGCGGGTCTCCCGGGAGACACCGCGGTGATCGGCACGCTTGCCGGGGTTCCGAGGAGGGGATAGCATCCCTGGTGTTGCAGTCGTAGTTTCCTCGTACGTGTTAAGTTTGATCTTGAACGCCCGCGGAAGTTTTGACGGCGGGCGTTTTCGCTTCTCCGGGATAGTTTTCGCGGACGTAAGCAAAAGTCCGTAACGCAGCCCCGAGCGTCGACCGGCGCCTCGGTGAGGCTCCCAAGAAGGAGAGAAGAAAGAAAGTGGCAGAAGGTACCGTCAAGTGGTTCAACGCCGACAAGGGCTTCGGATTCATCGCTCCTGACGGCGGCGGCCCCGACGTGTTCGTGCACTACTCGGCGATCACGACCTCGGGCTTCCGTAGCCTCGAGGAGAACCAGCGCGTGAGCTTCCAGACGACCCAGGGCCCGAAGGGCCCGCAGGCGGAGGACGTGACCCCGCTCTAAGGCTTAGATGTGCCTGACCGGGCCCGCACCGTTCGTCGGTGCGGGCCCGCGTCGTTCCGGCCTCCAACGTCGAGGCGGCCACCCACCGGATCGTCTCGGTGCTGCGCCTGGACGAGGTCCGTCCGGAGGCGACGGCATGAACGCGCGGCCCATGCTCGTCGGCTCCTGGCCACACGGGACTTACCCGGGGTATGCACCTGGAACGGTCCAACACATACCCTGAGTGAGCAGAGCGGCACAGCAGGTGGCCGTCGCCGCTGCGACGGTGCCGCCGATACGACCACGTCGCCGCCGGCAATGCCGGGGGGACGTCCGGATAGCGAGGTTCACCCGTCAACGGCGGCGGCGAGTTCTTGCGGCGGGCGGCCTAAGCGAGCTGATCGATCCTGGGCAGGCGGTGAACGCGGCATCTCCGGCGCCCGAAGGGGGTTGATTCGGCAGACGGGACATCGATTGTCGCGTTGTCCGAGACTTCTGCGCCTGCCGGCCTGGCCTCGCCGACAACGCCGAGGATCGTCGAGGCCCGCACCACCGAAACCCCCGGCGCAACCGGACACAGCGACGGTCGGGCGGCCTTCGCGGCGCGGGAGGTCCAGCGGGAGCGGCAGCCCTGCACCGTCTCAGCGCCCGAACCCTTCCAGCCCCTGGGCTGTTGCGGCGGACGTACCGGCCGCCGGAGCTCCTGAGGGTGGGGCTCCGGCTTGGCCGCCGGCCGGGGGCGGCTCCGCGTGCCGGGGCGTCGTCAGTGGACGCCGGCCTCCTTCATGTCGCGCAGCTCGCGCTTGAGCTCCTTGATCTCGTCGCGGAGCCGGGCCGCCATCTCGAACTGCAGCTCTTCCGCCGCGTGGTGCATCTGCTGCGTCATCTGGTCGATGAGGGCCTCCATCTCCTCGCGTGGCCGCTCACCGACGAGGTCGGCCGCGTGCCGGCCGGCCCGCTGCTTGGAGGACAGGCCCGGCACGGGGGCCTTGCCCCGGCTCTGCTGCCGCCCGCCACCGCCGATCAGCTCCTCGGTGTCGGCGTCCTCCCGGGCCAGCATGTCGAGGATGTCGGCGATCTTCTTGCGCAGGGCCGTCGGCTCGATGCCGTTCGCCTCGTTGTAGGCCATCTGCTTGGCGCGCCGCCGGTTGGTCTCGTCGATCGCCCGCTCCATCGACGGGGTGACCTTGTCGGCGTACATGTGGACCTGGCCGGAGACGTTTCGGGCGGCGCGGCCGATGGTCTGGATCAGCGAGGTCTCCGAGCGCAGGAACCCCTCCTTGTCGGCGTCGAGGATGCTGACCAGTGACACCTCCGGCAGGTCGAGGCCCTCACGGAGCAGGTTGATGCCGACCAGGACGTCGAACTCCCCCAGCCGCAGCTCGCGCAGCAGCTCGACCCGGCGGAGCGTGTCGACCTCGCTGTGGAGGTAGCGCACCCGGATGCCGAGCTCCAGGAGGTAGTCGGTGAGGTCCTCGGCCATCTTCTTGGTCAGCGTGGTGACCAGCACCCGCTCGTCCCGGTCGGCGCGCTCCCGGATCTCGTGGACCAGGTCGTCGATCTGCCCCTTGGTCGGCTTGATGATCACCTCGGGGTCGACCAGGCCGGTCGGGCGGATGACCTGCTCGACCACGTCGCCCTTGACCCGGCCCAGTTCGTACGGCCCGGGCGTCGCCGAGAGGTACACCGTCTGCCCGATGCGCTCCAAGAACTCCTCCCACTTCAGGGGGCGGTTGTCCATCGCGCTCGGGAGCCGGAACCCGTGGTCGACGAGCGTCCGCTTGCGCGACATGTCGCCTTCGTACATCGCGCCGATCTGCGGCGTGGTCTGGTGCGACTCGTCGATGACGAGGAGGAAGTCCTCCGGGAAGTAGTCGAGGAGGGTGTTGGGCGGGGTGCCGGGACCGCGTCCGTCGATGTGACGGGAGTAGTTCTCGATGCCGGAGCAGGTGCCGACCTGCCGCATCATCTCGATGTCGTACGTGGTGCGCATCCGCAGCCGCTGCGCCTCCAGCAGCTTGCCCTGCCGCTCCATCTCGGCGAGCCGCTGCTCCAGCTCCGTCTCGATGCCGTTGATCGCGCGCTCCATGCGCTCCGGGCCGGCGACGTAGTGGGAGGCGGGGAAGATGTACAGCTCCTCGTCCTCGGTGATCACCTCGCCGGTCAGCGGGTGCAGCGTGGCGAGCTTCTCGATCTCGTCGCCGAACATCTCGATGCGGACGGCGAGCTCCTCGTACTGCGGGATGATCTCGATCGTGTCGCCGCGCACCCGGAACGTGCCGCGGGTGAACGCCAGGTCGTTGCGGGCGTACTGCATCGCGACGAGGCGGCGCAGCAGCTCGTCCCGCTCGATCTCGTCTCCGACCCGCAGGCGGACCATGCGGTCGACGTACTCCTGCGGGGTGCCCAGGCCGTAGATGCAGGACACCGACGCGACCACGATCGTGTCGCGGCGGGTCAGCAGGGAATTGGTGGCCGAGTGCCGCAGCCGCTCCACCTCGTCGTTGATCGAGGAGTCCTTCTCGATGTAGGTGTCGGTCTGCGGGACGTACGCCTCGGGCTGGTAGTAGTCGTAGTAGGAGACGAAGTACTCGATGGCGTTGTGGGGCAGCATCTCGCGCAGCTCGTTGGCGAACTGCGCGGCGAGCGTCTTGTTCGGCTGCATGACCAGGGTCGGGCGCTGGACCTTCTCGATCAGCCAGGCGACCGTCGCGGTCTTGCCGGTGCCGGTCGCGCCCAGGAGGACGGTGTCCTTGTCGCCGCGCTTGACGCGTTGTTCCAGCTCGGCGATCGCCGCCGGCTGGTCGCCGGACGGGGTCATCTCGGTGACGACCTCGAAGGGCGCCACCTTCCGCTGAAGATCGGTGACAGGCCGCACGATGCTCCTTCGCTTGATGCGCTCGCTGGCCGCCTCGGCGGCTCCTGGATCGGGCGGGCCGACGGCCACGGTCCCCGCTACGTGGTTCAACCTACGCCCCGCCGCCGACATTCCGGCCCGCCCGAGCGCCCAAGGCGTCCGGGGCCCTGGCACCGCGCGCCCCGGCGTACCCGCCCGTCGCACGGCGACGTGACCACACCGCATGACCCCACGACCACGCAAGGCGACATAAATCCCACATATTGGGCTTTACTTGACTAATTTGACCACAGAGCGTCATATTGGTGCGAAGCGGTACGACCGCGCACGACGGGGGTTGGATTGTGGGTACTTCCGGGAACGCCTCTCACGGGAACGCCTCCTAGGTAGCAGCGTGTCACGTTCTCAGATCACCGTCCTGCTCGCCGAACGCCGTGGTCTGGTGCGTTTCGGCCTGAAGAAAATCATCCAGGAGTCGGCCGACCTCGCGCTGATCGGCGAGGCGTGTGACTACGCCGAGGCGGCGGCGGCCATCGACGATCTCAAACCGGACGTCACGGTCGTCGGCCAGCTCGCCGACCACCCCGACCCATTAAGGGCCATCGCGCGGATCGGCGCGATCCGCGGCCGGTCCTTAGTGCTCAGCGACCCGCCCGGCCCGGACCCACGTGAGCAGCCCGAGTCGGTCGGCCTGCTCCTGACCAGCGCCGACCCCGAGGAGTTCCGCGCCGCGATCCGCATGCTCTCCGCCGGGTACTCCTTCCTCGGCCCGGCCCGCAGAGGGCCGAACGCCGATCGCGCGGACGCGGAGGCCGAAAGAATGACGCGGCGCGAACTCGACGTCCTCCGATTCCTGGCCCGCGGCCGGTCGAATGCGGAGATATCGAAAGAACTCTCCGTGAGCGAGAGCACCGTCAAGTCTCATGTGCAGAGCCTGCTGAGCAAGCTGCGTCTCCGTAACCGTGTGGCCGCCGTGATCTACGCCTACGAGACGGGCCTCGTAGAGATCGGCAGCAATCCGGCAGAGCTCCCCTCTGGTCGCAAGTCGGCGCAAGCGCGATGAAGCAGTCCACTTCGCCGTCCAATGGATCTTTGCTCGACTCGGCCCTGCTGCGATCGTGATGGGCATGCGGGGCATCCGAGGAGGAGTGGGCGCGGCCACGGCCATGTTCTGCGTGGGGACGCTGACCGCAGTCTCGCCCGCGTTACACCACTATCCCGTCTACGGCGGCCAGGCGATCCGCTACGCCGTAGGGGCGCTGCTGCTCATGCTGGTCGCGCGGTTCCGCGGCATCAGGCATCTGCGGCTGAGCCTCCGCGAGGTCGGCCTGGTGATCCTGCTGGCGCTCACCGGGCTGGCCGCCTTCAACGTCTTCATCGTCGAATCCACGCGGTACGCGGATCCGGCGACGGTAGGGACGATCGTGGCCACCGTGCCGATCGTCCTGGCAGTGGTGGGGCCGTTCATGGAGGGGGAACGGCCGCGCCGGAACCTGGTGGCGGCGGCCGTCGTCGTGGCGAGCGGCGCGGCCATCGCCACCGGTTTCGGCGGCGGCGCCGCCCTCGGGCTGCTGCTGGCACTCGGCGCGCTCGGCGGCGAGGTCGGGTTCTCGCTCCTGGCGCTGCCGTTGCTGCCCCGGCTCGGCGCCATCCGCGTCTCCGCGTACTCCGCCGTGGCGGCCGTGCCGCTGTTGCTGATCGCCGGTCTCGTCACCGACGGCCGGCACGCCCTGCGGGTGCCGACGGCGTCGGAGGCGGGCGCACTCGGCTACCTCGCCGTCGTCGTGACCGCCTTCGCGTTCTTCTGCTGGTACGACGCGCTGCCCCGGCTGGGGCCCGAACGCGCCGGGCTGTTCTCCGGGTTCCTCCCCGTGGGCGCGATCATCTCCACGATGGTGCTGGGGACCGGGCATCCCTCGTGGGCCGACGTCGCCGGCGCCGCCCTGGTCATCGCCGGGCTGCTCCTCGGACTGCGGACGCGTCGTCCGGACGGCTCCGAGCCGGTCGGCCCGGTCGTCGAGGAGACGGCCGGCCGAACGGGCTGAGCAGCGGGCTCGCGGACTCGATCGACCCCACCGGGCGGCCGGCCCGGCCGAGTCGATCGACCGGGCCGCGCGGCGGGGTCGCCCGGCTCGTCCGTCACGGGCTCGCCGGGACGACCGGGGACCCGGCGGTCACGGCGCCGCCTCGACGGTGAGCCGGCGGCGGTCGGTCTTTCCGTTGCCCGTACGGGGCAGCGCGGCCACGTAGCGGACCGAATCCACGATCATGTACCGGGGCAGCCGGTCGGCGCAGTGCCGCTTGAGCTCGAGCAGATTCGGCCGCCGATCCTCGCCCGGCACCACGTACGCGACCAGCCGCGCGTCGAGCCCGGCGCCGGAGACCACGACCGCGACCTCGGACACCCCCGGGCAGGTGAGGAGCGCGGACTCCACGTCGCCGAGCTCGATCCGGTGACCGCGTACCTTCACCATCCCGTCACGCCGTCCGAGGTAGTGGTACACCCCGTCGCGGAGGACGACGCGGTCGCCGGTCGGGTACGGGCCGGTCTGCGGCGGGCGGCCCCAGTAGCCGAGCATCACCGTGGGCCCCTCGACGACCAGTTCGCCCTCCTCGCCGGGCGCCGCGGCCGAGCCGTCCTCGCGCACGGCATGGATCCGGTCCCCGGAACAGGCCGTGCCGATGGGCACCGGCTCGGCCGGCAGATCGGTCACCTCGTAGAAGGCGCAGACGTTGGTCTCGGTGGGGCCGTACAGGTTCAGGAACCGGATGCCGGGCAGGTGCTCGCGGAGCCGCCGCAGGTGGGTCACCGGATAGGGCTCGCCGGCGAACAGGAGCGCCCGCAGCGCGGGCGGCCGCACGTCGAGCAGCCCCCCGTCGCGCGCCATCAGGACGAGCGCGGACGGAACCGAGTACCAGACGGTGATCCCACGCTGGACCAGGAACTCGACGAGCAGCCGCGGCGCGTACGCCGCCTCGCGCGGGATCAGCTGGACCGAGGCCCCGGCGTGGAACGCCACGTACAGGTCGAGGACCGACAGGTCGAAGTGGAACGGCGCGTGGTTGGCGAACCGGTCGTCCGGGCGGGCTCCCAGCTCGCCGGCGGCCCACTCGACGAACGCCATCGCGTTGCGGTGGGAGATGCACACCCCCTTCGGCGCCCCGGTGGACCCCGACGTGTACAGGATGTAGGCGAGATCGTCCTCCGTGCCGTCGTGGGCGGGCAGCGGGCCGCCGGGCCGCCCGGCCGGGGTCGTGGCCGTGATCCCCTCCGCGCGCAGTTCGCCGGCGCGGTCGCTGACGACGACGCGCGGGGCGCAGTCGCGGATGACGGCTGCGGCCCGGCCGGCGGGCGCGACCGGGTCGACCGGCACGTACGCGGCTCCCAGCCGCAGCACCGCCTGCATGACCGCCACCGCGTACGGGCTCTTGTCGAGCCAGAACGCGACGCGGTCGCCCCGGCGTACGCCCAGCGCGGCCAGCTCCCGGGCCAGGGCGTCGGCCCGCGCGTCGAGCTCGGCGTACCCGACACCGTCGACCGCCGGAGCGGACGAGCGCGCGTGCGCGCGCAGGAGCTGCTCGAGCCTCACAGCCCCATCTCCTCGGCGATCTGTTCGAGCTGCATCTCCGAGGTGCCGGAGAAGGTGGTGCAGGGCAGCGCGTCCCGTACGTCCTTGGCGATCCCGGCGTCCTCACGGACACCGGCGCCGCCGAAGATGTGCTGGGCGTCCAGGGTCGTCGCCACGGCGTTCTCGCTGACCGCCAGCTTGGCCATCGCGACGTCGAGAACGGCCCGCTCCCCCTGGTCGAGGCGCGCGCACGCGCGTTCGAGCAGGAGGCGGGCGGCGTCGAGACGGACCCGCATCCGGCCGATCCGGTGGGAGACGGCCTGGTTCGCCGCGAGCGGCCGGCCGAACTGGCGGCGCTCACGGGCGTGCTCCACACAGCGGTCCAGCAGCCGCTCGGACTGCCCGAGGTAGGCCGCGAACAGGCAGGTCCGCTCCCAGCGCATGGCGGACTGGAAGATCGCCGCGCCCTGCCCGTCGGCGCCCAGGCGCGCGCCGACCGGGACCCGGCACCCGTCGAGACGCAGTTCGCCGGCCGGGCAGCGGACCAGGCCCGCCTTGCCGAACGGCTCGCCGACCGTGAGTCCCGGCGTCCCCCGCTCGATCACGAACGCCGAGACGCCCAGATGGCCGAACTCGGGCCGGGTGCTGGCGTACACGACGAAGACGTCCGCGATCGGGCCGTTGCTGACGAAGGACTTGGCGCCCGTGAGCACGTACTCGTCCCCGTCCCGTACGGCGCGGGTGGCCAGGGCGGTCGCGTCGGAGCCCGCGCCCTCCTCCGTGATGGCGTTCGCGCCGATCCACTCCCCCGAGCACAGGCGGGGGAGCACGCGCTCGCGCAGGGCCGGATCGCCGTGCTCGGCGATCGGCATCGCGCAGGCGAACAGGTGCGCCAGAACGGCGAACACCAGCCCCATGTCCGGGTGATGCCGCCCGAACGCCTCCGCGGCCTGGGCCGTGGCGGCGAATCCGTGCCCACCCCCGCCGTAAGTCTGCGAAACGCTCAGTCCGGCGAGTCCGGTCCCGGCCGCCCACTGCCATTCCTCCCGGGTCAGGTAACCGGGCGCCGGCACCGGATGCCCGTCAATTCTCTTGCTGAATCGGTGGTAGATGTCCCGCTCCTCCAAATGCATGTAAAGCAGTTTAGAAGCACCTTCGGCGGGTGTCCTCGACAAAAAAGCCGGAACCGACTCATCAGTTCGGCGGAGGCCACTGGCCGAACGGCGGAGCCGGCCGCCCGGAAATTCGCCACTCCTACGGAAGACAGCCGGTCAACGGGGACGGTAGCGTCACCCCGACGGACCGGACCGCAGGGGCGGGAGCTTCGGATGGGACAGCAGGACGAGCTCGAAATCCTCCAAAAATTCATCGAGGAGAAGATTCTTGACACTTCCGAAGTGGCGATAGAACCGGACACTCCGCTCCTCGAGCTCGGAATTCTCAACTCGCTCACCACCACCAGGCTCGTCGGTTTCATCCGCGATCAGTTCGGCGTGGAGATACCGATGAGCGAAATGGTCGGTGACAACTTCAAAGACCTGGCGAGCATCAGCCGTTTGGTGAGGGAGTGCGATCGTGGCGGACGTTGATTTCGACATCGGCATCATCGGCGGCGGGCCGGCCGGCTCCACCCTCGCCTCGTACCTGTCGCAGGCCGGCCTGTCGTGCGTCGTCTTCGAGAGCGCGCTGTTCCCCCGCCCCCATGTCGGAGAGTCGCTGATCCCGGCCACCACGCCGGTGCTGGCCGACATCGGCGCGCTGGAGAAGGTGGACACCGGCGGCTTCCCGCGGAAGTACGGTGCGGCGTGGACGTCGGCGGCCGACTCGCGGATCCCCACACTCGGCTTCGAGCTGTCGCACGGGTTCCAGGCGGCCGAGGTGGCGTTCAGCGAGCGCGACCAGCCGGGTGTGAAGCAGGACTACACCTACCACGTGGACCGCGGCAAGTTCGACCTGCTGCTCCTGCAGCACGCGGAGTCGCTGGGCGCCAAGGTCTACGAGGGCGTACGGGTCCGCCACGCCGACCTCGGCGACGACCCTCGCGTGGTCTTCGCCATGGGCCGCCGCGAGACGGACGTGCGGGTGCGGATGGTGGTGGACGCGAGCGGGCGTAACACCTTCCTCGGCCGGCAGCTCAAACTGAAGGTCCCCGACCCGGTCTTCAACCAGTACGCGATCCACACGTGGTTCGACGGTTTGGATCGTTCCGCGCTCTCGGCGGACAAGAAACAGGCCGACTTCATCTTCATCCACTTCCTGCCGGTGACCGACACGTGGGTCTGGCAGATCCCGATCACCGACACCGTCACGAGCGTCGGCGTGGTCACCCAGAAGCAGCAGTTCACCGCCGCGAAGCAGGACTGGAAGGGGTTCTTCTGGCAGTGCGTGGAGAGCCGCCCGGAGCTCGCCGACGCGCTGCGCGCCGCCGAGCGGGTGCGGCCGTTCCGCCCCGAGGGCGACTACAGCTACGCCATGCGGGAGATCTGCGGTGACCGGTGGATGCTCATCGGCGACGCCGCGCGCTTCGTCGACCCGATCTTCTCCAGCGGCGTCAGCGTGGCCATGAACAGCGCCCGCATCGCGTCGTACGACATCATCGCCGCCGCTGAGAAGGGCGACTTCGGCAAGCCGTCGTTCGACGCGTACGAGGGCCGGCTGCGCCGGGCCGTGCGCAACTGGTACGAGTTCATCTCCATCTACTACCGGCTGAACATCCTGTTCACCGCCTTCGTCGCCGACCCCCGGTACCGGATCGACGTGCTGAAGATGCTCCAGGGCGACGTCTACGACGGCGGCGAACCGGCCGCGCTCACCAAGATGCGGGAGATCACCCGCCAGGTCGAGGAGAACCCGGACCACCTGTGGCACCGGCATCTCGGCACGCTCCGCGCGCCGAGCCAGGCCCCGCTGTTCTGACGAGGAAGGACACGTGTGATGAAGAAGTTCGTGCTCACCGAGGACGGGTTGCCGGACCGCTGGTACAACATCCTCCCCGACCTGCCCGTGCCGCTGAAGCCGTACCTGCACCCGGTCACCCATGAGCCGCTGGCCCGGGAGGACCTGACGTCCCTGCTGCCGGACGCGGTGATCGACCAGGAGTTCACGCAGGAGCGCTGGGTGGACATCCCCGACGAGGTCCGTGACATCTACCGGATGTGGCGGCCCACGCCGCTGTACCGGGCGGACCGGCTCGAGCGCGCGCTGGACACCCCGGCGAAGATCTACTTCAAGTACGAGGGCGTGTCCCCGGCGGGCTCGCACAAGCCGAACACCGCGGTGCCGCAGGTCTACTACAACGCCCGGCAGGGCGTGCGCCGGGTCACCACCGAGACCGGGGCCGGGCAGTGGGGCTCGGCGCTGTCGTTCGCGGGGGCGCTGTTCGGCGTCGAGGTCGCCGTCTACATGGTGAAGTCCTCCTACCACCAGAAGCCGTACCGCCGGTCGCTGATGGAGACCTGGGGCGGTCAGGTGTTCGCGTCGCCGACCGACCTGACCCAGGCGGGCCGCGACGTCCTCGCCAAGGACCCCGACTCCCCGGGCAGCCTCGGCATGGCCATCGCCGAGGCGGTCGAGGACGCGCTCAGCCGGGACGACACCCGGTTCGCCCTCGGCTCGGCGATGAACCACGTCGTGCTGCACCAGACCGTGATCGGCATCGAGGCCAAGCGCCAGCTGGAGATGGCCGGCGACTACCCCGACGTCGTCGTCGGCTGCGTCGGCGGCGGCTCCAACTTCTCCGGCCTGGCGTTCCCGTTCATGGCCGACCGGCTGTCCGGGGACCGCCCGGCGACGCGTTTCGTGGCCGCCGAGCCGACGGCGTGCCCGACGCTCACCCAGGGCCGCTACGCCTACGACCACCCCGACACGGCCGGCCTGGGCCCGCTGCTGCCCATGCACACCGTCGGGCGCGGGTTCATCCCCCCGCCGATCCACGCGGGCGGTCTGCGCTTCCACGGCGACGCGCCGACGCTGTGCGCGCTGTACGACCAGGGACACGTCGAGGCCCGCGCCTACGACCAGACCGCGGTGTTCACCGAAGCGGTCCGCTTCGCCCGCAGCGAGGGGTTCCTGATGGCGCCGGAGTCCTCGCACGCGCTGCGCGGCGCGGTCGAGGAGGCCGTGGCCGCCCGCGAGGCCGGTGAGGCGCGCACGATCCTGTTCGGGTTCTCCGGTCACGGGCACTTCGACCTGGCGGCGTTCGACGCGTTCCTGGCCGGACGGCTGGAGGACTACGAGACGCCGCAGCACGAGCTGGAGGCGGCGCTGAACGAGCTGCCCCAGGTCGCCCGGTGATCGACGTCCACCACCACGCCTACCACGCCCGGCTGGCCGACGAGCTCGGCGTCGCCGAGATGGCCCCGGGCGTGCCGGTGCCCACGTGGACGCCGGAGGACTCGCTCCGGGTCCTGGACCGGAACGGCCTGGACGGGGCGGTGCTGTCGGTGCTGCTGCCGGACGCGGCCCGGCCGTCGGCCGGGCTGGTCCGGCGGGTGAACGAGTGGACCGCCGAACTCCTCGGCGACCGGTTCGCCGGGCTGGCCTCGCTGCCGATGGGCGATCCGGACGCGATGTTCGACGAGCTCGCCCATGCCCTGGACGTCCTGGAGATGGACGGCGTGGTGCTGAGCGCCAGCCTGCCCGACGGCCGGCTGCTGGGCGACCCGTCGCTGGCGCCGCTCTTCGACGAGCTGAACCGGCGGCGGGCGGTGGTCTTCGTGCATCCCAACCCGGCGTACGGATGCTCCTGCACCGGACCGGGCGTCCCGCCGCCTCTCGTCGACTTCGTCATGGACACCACCCGGGCGGTGGCGGGCCTGCTGTTCGGCGGCACGCTGCGCCGCTGCCCGGACGTCAGGTTCATCCTGGCGCACGGCGGCGGCGCGGTCCCGTACCTCGCCCAGCGGTTCGAGCTGGCCGGCGAGTGGGTCGTCCCCGGCGCCGACGCGCGACAGGTGCGCGACGACCTGCGCCGGCCGTACTACGAGATGGCGCAGTCCGCGTCGGCGGGCGCGCTGGCCTGCCTGCGGACGGTCACCGACGAGTCGCACATCCTGTTCGGCACCGACTATCCGTTCATGCCCGAGCCGGTGGTGGCCTCGACGCTGCGCGCGATGAGCGGTCCGGATCACGCACGGGCCCTGTTCGGGAGGTTCACCTGATGCGGCACCTGGAGGACGTCCGGATCGGCGAGGTCCACGAGCTCGGCCGCATGAGCCTGTCGGAGGCGGACATCACGCGGTTCGCCCGGTCGTACGATCCGCAGGTCCCGCACCTCGACGGCACGATCGCCAGCGGCTGGCAGGTGGCCGGCGTGTTCATGCGCCTGTACGTCGACGCCGTGCTGCGGGACACGGCCGTGGACCTCTCCCCGGGCATCGACGAGCTGGCCTGGCTGCGCCCCGTCCGGCCCGGCGACGTGCTCTCGGGCAGGGCGACGGTGCTCGACGTCGCACCGTCGCTGTCCCGGCCGGACTGCGGTGTCGTCCGGCAGCGCGGTGAGCTCTCCGATGACCGGGACCGGCCGGTGATGCGCATGACCTTTTACAGCCTCGTCAGGAGACGCGTAATGTCCTCCGCATGACGCTGCCCACTCCGGCGGAGATGCTGAGCGCGGCCGGCATCGCGTTCTCCTCGTTCACGCACCCGCCGATCCGCACCTATGAGGACATCGAACGGGAGCTGAAACTGCCGCCGGAGCTCCTCCTCAAGACGATGGCGTTCCGCTCCGAGACGGGATTCGTCCTCGCCTCGCTGCCGATCCTGTCCCGCGTCGCCTACGGCCCGCTCGCCAAGGCCGCCGGGCTGCCGAGGGCGGCCCTGCGCCAGGCCGGGCCCGGCGACCTGGCGGAGCTCGGCATGGAGCCCGGCGGTGTCAGCCCCCTGACCGGCCTGCCCGGCACCCAGATCGTCTTCGACGTCTCCGTGCGCGACATGGCGACGGTCCACTTCGGCAGCGGCCGGGCCGACGAGACCCTGACGGCACAGGCCGCCGACCTGATCGAGGTGGTGCGGCCGGTCTTCGCCGACCTGGTCAAACGGTGACCCGCAGGGACCCGCTCCCGTCCTACGCCACGATCGGCCCGCCGCGCTCGGTCCCGCCCCCGTCCCGAGCCGCCACCGGGCCGTCGCGCTCGATCTCGGCCCAGGCGCGGGCGAGCCGGTGCACGAGCACGTCGAGCCGTTCCCGGGGCAGCGTGAAGGGGACCCGGATGTGGGAGTCGTGCGCCCGGCCGGGGTCCATCACCGACCCGGGCACCACCTCGACCCCGTGCCTGAGCGCCACCTGCGCGAAAGTGTCGGCGTCCACGCCGGGCAGCTCGATCCACAGCGCGCCGCCGCCGTCCGGGCGGCGCCACCGCCAGCGGGGCAGCCGGTCGCGGAGCAGCGCCTCCACGTGGTCGAGGCGCCGGGCCAGCTCCGGGGCGCGAGCGCGCGTGATCTCCTCCAGCCGGGGAACGAGCCGGGCGGCCAGGGCCTGGTCGAGCACCGGGCCGGCGATGTCGGCCAGCACCTTCCGCCGCGCGAGGCGCTGCACGACCTCGGCGGGGGCGCGCACCCACCCGATCCGCAGCCCGGCCCACACCGTCTTGGCCAGCGAACCCACCGACAGCACCTCCGCGCCCGGCGGCGCATACCCGGCCAGCGGCCGCAGCGGCTCCGCCGACTCCTCGTACCGGACGTAGGCGTTGTCCTCCAGCACCGGAACGTCGTGGCGGGCGGCCAGTTCGGCGATGCGCCGCCGCCGGGCCGCCGACATCAGCACGCCGGTCGGGTTGTGGTAGGTCGGCATCACGTAGAGCAGCCGGGGCGATCCGGCCGCCAGGGCCGCCGCCACGGCGTCGGCGTCGGCGCCCTCGTCGTCCACCGGCACCATGCGCAGCCGCGCGCCGCGGGCACGGAAGACGTCGAGGCAACCGGGCCAGTTCGGCGTCTCCACGAGCACGGTGCCGCCCGAGCCGAGGTACAGGTCGGCGACGAGCGCGATGGCCTGGTGCGCCCCGGTCGTCACGAGGATCTCGTCGGCGACGGTGGGCAGGCCGTCGCGGGTCATCCGCTCCGCCAGCACGGTGCGCAGCTCGGGCAGACCGCACGGATGGTAGCCGGGGTCGGCCAGCAGGTCGGTCAGGTCCTCGGCGGCGAGGTCGCGCAGCACCTCCTCCAGCTCCGGAACGGCGCCCTCGACCGTAGTGGTCAGGGAGATCACCTGGTCCGGTCCGTCGATCAGCCGCTGGAACACGGCCGTCGCGGTCCCGCCCGGCACCCGGCGGTCCATGACGCGGCGGTGCGGGCGTGCGGTCGCCGCGATCCGCGTGCCGCTGCCCCGCCGGCTCACGAGCAGCCCGTCCGAGCGCAGCCGGTCGTAGGCCCCGACCACCGTGGTCCGGCTCACGCGGAGCGCGTCGGCGAGACGGCGCTCGGACGGCATGCGGTCTCCGGGATGCAGCAGGCCGTCCTCGACCGCGCGGCGCACCGCGTCGGCCAGGCGCTGGTAGAGCGGGCCACGGCCGGCCGGCCAGTTGCCCAGCAACGCGACGACGCCGCGTTCCATCGGTGCACGATCCGCTTCCAGTGAACGGTCCACTCGCCCCATCAAGATCTCCGGGGATATCGGCCTTGTCGTGAACTGCGTCGTCGGCCGCCGCCGCCCGGACCGCGCGAGCCTACACCGAAAGAGCATGCCCCGCCGACCGGGCACGCGCACAGGACGTCACCGATTCGGCAGTGCCGGATGTCACCATACGTACCGATCCGGAGTCACGTCACGCTCTCCACACCCCCGGCTCCTCCCGGGACGACGAGGCCCGTCTCGTAGGCGACGACGATCGCCTGGGCGCGGTCGCGGAGGCCGAGCTTGGACAGGATCCGTGTCACGTGGGTCTTCACGGTCGCGTCGCTGACCTGCAGCCTGCCGGCGAGCTCGGCGTTGCTGAGCCCGCGGGCCAGCAGCCGGAGTACGTCGAGCTCTCGTGGCGTGAGCGTCGACAGGTCGCGATGCAGGGTCGGGCGCTGGTCGTCGTGACGGGCGAACCGCTCGATGAGGCGACGGGTGATGCTCGGGGCGAGCAGCGCGTCACCGGACCGGACCAGCCGGACGGCGGCGACCAGGTGCTCGGGTGAGACGTCCTTGAGGAGGAACCCGCTGGCGCCTGCGGCGAGCGCCGCGTAGACGTACCGGTCGAGGTCGAACGTGGTCAGGATGATGACGCGCGGCGCGTGCGAGCCGGCGGACAGGATGCGCCGCGTGGCCTCCAGCCCGTCGACCTCGGGCATCCGGATGTCCATGAGGACGACGTCGGGCCGGGTTCTGCGAACCTCGTCGACAGCCTGCGCGCCGTCGGCGGCCTCACCGACGACATCGATCCCCTCGGCGGCCAGGATCATCGCGAACCCGGTGCGGACGAGCGCCTGATCGTCGGCGATGACCACCCGCAGGGCCTCGCCCATGGCTCGCTCGCTCACGCGCCGTCCTTCGCCGGAGGAGTGACCAGAGGCAGTGTGCTCGTCGGCCGCTCGCTCACTCTTCCCCCAGCGGGAGCACGGCGCGGACGTGGTACCCGCCGGTGGGGAGCCGCCCTGCCTCGAACCTGCCTCCGTAGACGGCGAGGCGTTCGCGCAGGCCGATCAGTCCCCGGCCGCTCCCGGAGCGCGCCGCCGCGGTCGGCGTGCCACCCGTGTCGATGACCTCCACGCGAAGCTCGTCCGGAGCGTACGCGACCGTGACCCGCACGCGGGCGCCGGCGGCGTGCTTGACGGTGTTGGTCAGCGCCTCCTGGATGACGCGGTACGCCGCCAGGTCGACGCCCGCGGGCAGCGGCACCGCGGAGCCGGTCACGGTGAGTTCGACGGGCACGCCGGACTCGCGGACCCGGACGGTGAGCGCCGCCACCCGGTCGAGGCCCGGCGGCGGGGCGAGGTCTTCGGGGGCCACCTGGTCCGGATCGTCGCCGTTCATGGTCAGCAGGCCCATGACGTGGCGCAGCTCGGTCATCGCGGCGCGCCCGCCGGATTCGACGGCCAGCAGCGCCTGTTCCGCCCGCTCGGGCGCCGTGCTCATCACCTTGCGGGCGGCCCCGGCCTGCACGACCATCATGCTGACATTGTGGGTGACCACGTCGTGCAGCTCCTGCGCGATCCGGGAACGCTCCAGCTCCACCGCGTGCCGCGTGGCGGCCTCCTGCTCGACCTCGAGGGTCTGTACGCGCTGTTTCCAGGTGTGGATCGCGTTGGCCGCGAGTCCGGCCGGGATCAGGATGAGGAACGTCACCAGGCCGGGCCTGATGGAGGGCACGACCGTCTTGTGGCCCCCGGTGATCAGACCGGCGCCCACCAGGGCGCTCGCCAGCGCCAGCGATCGGTACGGGCTGTACATCACCGCGCTGTAGGCGGCGATCAGACAGGCGGCGAAGATGAATGACGGGTCGTAGCCCGGATGGACGCGCAAGAGCTGCGTCGCTCCGAGCACCACCCAGAACGCCGCGAGTGGGTATCGGCGGCGTGCCACCAGCGGGATCCCGATCGCGACCGCCAGGACCAGATGCCAGAACGGGTGGGCCCCGTGAAGCTGTGCGGGACCGGGAGGCGGGGGCGGGGGAACCGGGGGACCGCCCCCGGAGGTCACCGGGACCGGTATGTCCTGCACCGGCACGGGACCTGGGCCGGACCCGCTCGGGTGCACGCTCAGCACACCGATGGCCAGGACCAGGGCGAGAAGCGCGTCGGCCGCCCACGCCCAGCCCGAGAGAGGCGGCGGCGGACTCGTGACCCGCCACAGCGTGGCGACGCGGGCTCGCAGGCGTCCGGTGATCTCAGCCCTGTTCACGGGCTCAGTCTCCCAAGCCGCCTGGACCGGCACATCCGTCCCGGTGATGACCGGCTCGCGGCGCGCGACGTACATCGCAGTGATGACGCGAATCCCTCATCGGCCGGGTGGAGGACGGGAGTTCGTCACGGCTGCCGACGCGCCGGCTCCTGGGCCGCTCCTAGCGTCGGGTCGCGTCGATACCGACCGATCCCTGGAGGGCCCGTGGACGCGCCGATCATCGAGATCCGCGACGTGAGCAAGAGATATGACGAAGGACGGCCGGCGCTGGCCGGGCTGAGCCTGGAGGTGCGTGCCGGTGAGGCGCTGGCCGTGCTCGGCCGGTCGGGCAGCGGGAAGTCGACGCTGCTCAACATGATCGCCGGTCTGGACAAGCCGAGCGAGGGCGGCGTCACCGTGGACGGGGTGCGCGTCGACTCGTTGAGCGAGACGGCCCTGGCGAAGTACCGCCGGGAACGCATCGGCATGATCTTCCAGTTCTTCAACCTCCTGGACGACCTCACCGTGGAGGACAACGTCCTGCTGCCGGCGCAGCTGGCCGGGGTTCCCCGGGGCAAGGCGCGTGCCCGCGCCGCCGAGCTGCTCGAGCAGCTCGGCATCGCCCGGCACGCCCGTGCCTTCCCCGGCCGGCTGTCCGGCGGGGAACGTCAGCGCGTCGCGGTCGCCCGGTCGCTCATGAACCGCCCTCCGCTGCTGCTGGCCGACGAGCCGACCGGCGCGCTGGACAGCGCCTCCGCGGCAGACGTGAGGGAACTGCTGGTCGACCTGAACCACACGGGGCAGACGATCCTGCTGGTCACTCACGACACCGCCCTCGCCGCATCGTGCGCGACCGGGACCATCGAGCTCGTCGACGGCAGGATCGCCCGTGACGTCCGGGCGGCGGCCCGATGAGCGCACTGGGCAAGGTGGTCCGCGCCGGTGTCGGACGGCGCCGGGTCCAGACCCTGGTGATGACACTGACCACGATGATGGCGGTCACCGCGTCGGTACTGGCCGCCGGTCTTCTCGTGGCGTCGCAGGCACCGTTCGACCACGCCTTCGCCCAGCAGAAGGGCGCGCACCTGACCGCGCAGTTCGACGGGACCCGGGTCACCGCCGCGCAGGCCGCGGCGACGGCGCACGTCTCCGGCGTGACGGCGGCCGCCGGGCCGTTCCCGGTTCTCTCCCTGCGTCCGCACGTCGGCACGAACGACTCCGGAATGCCGGTGGGCGACCGGTTGCCGCCGATGACGATCGTCGGCCGTGCCGATCCGGGCGGACCGGTCGACGACCTCGACCTCACCTCTGGCAGGTGGGCCACCGGTACAGGACAGATCGTGCTGCCCGACGGCGACGCGCCGTTCGGCATCGGCGACCGGATGGAGTTCCCCGACCTGCCGGGCCGTCCGTCGCTGACGGTGGTCGGGTTGGCCAGGTCGGTAGGCATGAGCGCCGAGGCATGGGTGTCACCGGCACAGCTCGTGGCCTTGACCCCTCCCGGCGCCGTACCGACCCGGCAGATGCTCTACCGCTTCGACCACGCCGCCACCGACGCCCAGATCGGCGCCGATCGTGCCGCGGTCGCCGCTGCCGTGCCGCCCGGGTCGATGACCGGAGCGGCGTCCTACCTGAAGCTCAAGCTGGCCGCGAGCCGCGCCTCGGCGACGTTCGTTCCGTTCGTGACCGCCTTCGGAGTCCTCGGCTTGTTCATGTCGATCCTGATCATCGGCGTCGTGGTCAGCGGTGCGGTCAGCGCCGCGACCCGGCGCATCGGCATCCTGAAGTCCCTGGGCTTCACCCCGGCACAGGTCGTCCGCGCCTACGTCGCGCAGGCACTGATCCCCGCGACCATCGGTACCGTCCTCGGCGTCGTCTTCGGCGACCTGCTGTCGATCCCGGTCCTGGGCGAGGCCGAGAGCGCCTACGGCACCGGGAGCCTGACGGTCGCCCCGTGGATCGACCTCGCAGTCCCCGCCGTCGCTCTCGCCGCGGTCGCCGGCACAGCGTTGGTGCCCGCGCTGCGTGCCGGGCGGCTGCGAACCGTCGAGGCGATCGCCGTCGGCCGCACCCCGCGGCCCGGACGTGGCCGCGCGGTCCGGTACCTGCTGGGCCGGCTTCCACTCCCGCGCCCGGTCAGCCTCGGTCTGGCCACCCCCTTCTCCCGGCCCACGCGGTCGGCCACGATGGCCACGGCTGTGGCCTTCGGCACGATCGGGATCACCTTCGGTGCGGGGCTCGCCATGTCCCTCAACGACATCCAGAACGGCCTGAGCCGCCGGACCCCCGGTGCCGTCGTCGTCCAGGCCTTCGGCGCGCCTGCTCCGCCCGCCCCCGGAACCGACCCGACCGGCCCGCCCGCGACACCGACGATCAAGCCGGCCGTGAGGCCCAAGGCGATCGCCGCGAAGATCAGCGCGCAACCGGGCACCGGGAGGTACTTCAGCACCGGCCAGGCCCGGGTCAGCGTGACCGGACGGGCCGGCACGACGACCGTGATCGCTTATCAGGGCGACTACTCGTGGGGTTCATACCAGATGGTCGCAGGATCATGGTTGAGCGGCCCGGGCCAGGCGGTGGTCCCCTCCGGATTCCTCAAGGCGACCGGGACCCATCTCGGGGACACCATCACCTTGACCGCGAACGGCCGCAGCGCCCCGGTGCGGATCGTCGGCGAGGCGCTGGACCTGCGCGAGGAGGGCATGGTCATCCTGACCGACGCTTCGTCTCTTGCCGGCCTCCGTGCCCCTGTCCTGCCGGAATCGGTCGAGTTCGATATCGACCTGAGACCAGGAACCGATCCGCAGAGGTATCTGACGTCGCTGAACGCGGCCCTGCAGCCGCTCGGCATCACCGCCCAGGCCAATTCCGGGCAGCTGAGCGGCACGGTCATCGCCATGGACGCGCTCGCCGCGATGCTCACTCTCCTGTTGCTCGCCGTGGCCGGTCTGGGCGTGCTCAACACGGTGGTGCTCGACACCCGGGAACGCGTCCACGACCTCGGAGTGCTCAAGGCACTGGGCATGTCACCGAGGCAGACGGTCACCATGGTCATCACGTCGGTCGCCGGAATCGGCCTGTCCGCCAGCGCGCTCGGGGTCCCGGTCGGTATGGCGCTGCACGACCAGGTGCTGCCGGTCATGGGCCACGCCGCGGGAACCCGGTTCCCGGCGGCGGACATCGCCGTGTACGGCCTGCCCGTGCTGATCCCGCTCGTCCTGGGCGGGATGGTCATCGCGACGGCGGGGGCGCTGCTCCCCGCCGGCTGGGCCGCCCGGGCCCGGACGGCGATCGCTCTGCGCACGGAATAGCCGGCCGGCCCTCGAAACCTTCGCCCGCTCCCCCCTCGGGGAGAGCGGGCGAAGGACTCCCAACCAATGTCACTAGATGTCAATATGAGCGTCATGTCCGGCTTACGCCGTGCTTCCCGCCCCGCAGTGCGCCCGGAGCACCGTCGTGACCGAGCCCCTCCCCCCGGCCGTGAAGGGACCCCCCATTGCCTGCACGCCTCGCCGCCCTCACGCTCGCCTCCGCCCTCCCCCTGCCTCTCGCCCTCGCCCTCGGTGGTACCGCCTCCGCCGCCACGACCGTGGCGGACGTCGGACACCGGGGTGCCTCCGCGTACGCGCCGGAGAACACTCTCGCGGCCTTCCGGCAGGCCAAGACCCGGCACGCGGACTACTTCGAACTGGACGTCCAGCAGACCAAGGACCACCAGCTGATCGTCATGCACGACACGACGCTCAGCCGCACCACGAACGTGGAGAAGGTCTACCCGCATGGTTCGCCCTGGCGGATCCGCGACTACACCCTCAAGCAGATCAAGCGGCTCGACGCCGGGTCGTGGTTCTCGTCCAAGTACAAGGGCGAGCGGGTGCCGACTCTGGACGAGACCCTGCGCACCATGCAGGGCCAGGGGCTGAAGCTCCTCCTGGAGATCAAGAACCCGTCCCTGTACCCCGGCATGACCGCCCGGATCGCGGCCGAGCTGCGCACCGAGCCGTACTGGCTGCGCCCCGGCCGGCTGATCGTGCAGAGCTTCGACTGGTCGTCGCTGAAGAGCTTCCACAAGCTGCTGCCGTCCGTGCCGCTCGGCGTGCTCGGCAAGCCCACGACCAGCGAGCTGCCCGCCGTCGCGAAGTACGCCCGGTACGTCAACCCGAAGTACACGACGGTCGGCAAGAGCTACGTCGCAAGCGTGAAGAAGCGCCACCTCAAAGTCTTCGTGTACGTCGTCAACGACCGCTCGACGATGCGCCGGATGATCGGCTACGGGGTGAACGGGATCATCACCAACCGTCCCGACACGCTCCGCTCGGTCCTCAAGGGGTAGCGCAGGCGGGCGACCGGCGGCACCCGCCAAGGCGCACCGTTCCGCTCGGACCTCAAGGGGTGGCGAACTCGCAGTAGGCGACGGTGGCGTCGTCATGGCGCTTGTGGCGGGGCCAGCGCCGCCCGTCCGGGTCGGATCGCTCGGCCTCGCGGACCTGTTCGATCAGCGCCGCCGGCCCCTGCCCGGCCAGGGTGGCCAGTGTCTGCGGCCAGTCGGTCAGGCCGAAGGAGTCGGCGAGACGGGTGGCGCCGTCGGTGAGCAGGGCCGCCCGGCGCAGCTCCGGCAGCGGCACCCTGCCGGTGAGCGCCCGCCCGGCCACGCGCGGGTCGGCGGCGGCGAACCCGCTGCCGACGGCGGTGAGCGCGGTGACCCGCCCGTCCTGGTCGAGTAGCAGCGTGGAGTCCGCCAGCACCAGGTAGTCGGCTGCCTGGTCGCGGACGCGCAGGGCGACGACCGTCGTCGCCGGGGTCCAGGGATGGGACAGGTCGCAGCGTCCGCCGTGCGCGGCGGCCGTCCCGGTGATCGCCTGAGCGAGAGCGGCGTCGGGGCTCAGGGCGTGGTCGAGGAGGCCGACCAGCAACCGGGTCGCGAGCTGCCCGACGTACCAGGGACGGCCGTGCCCGCAGCCGGTCTCCAGGTCCATGTCGATGCTCATGCCGTCCAGCACGACGACGGCGCCGAGCGCGGTCGCGACGAAGTCCTCGTTCGGCCGGGCGGGGCTGCCCTGCTCGCACGCCCAGCTCACCCGCATCATCGTGAGCTCCTCACCTCGGTACGGCCGGTGGCGCGGGCGACCCGCGTCATCGCTGCCGGACCCCCACCGCCGGTACGGCCTGCCGGCGCGCCGGCCGCCCGGACGGCTCTCGTCTTCGCGTATCGCCCGGTTCGGCGCGGCGGGCGGGCGGCTCGCGTCATCGCCGCGAGTCTTCCGCGTCGTCGCGGCGCTTGAGGTCCGCCCACAGGTCGTCGACCTGCTCGGCGAGCCGCTCGAGCGTGCCGGAGTTGTCGATGACCCGGTCGGCGATCTCCAGCCGCCGCTCCCGGGTGGCCTGGGCCGCGATGCGGGCCCGCGCGTCCGCCTCGGTCATGCCGCGCCGCCCGGTCAGCCGCCGCACCTGCTCCTCGACGGGCGTGTCGACGACGACCACGAGGTCGTACATGCCGGCCAGGCCGTTCTCGGCGATCAACGGCACGTCGTAGACCACGATCGCGTCTCCCGGCGCCCGCTCGACGAGCTCGCGCATCCGCTCGCCGACGCGCGGGTGGACGATCGCGTTCAGGCGCGCCCGCCGCTCCTCGTCGGCGAACACGATGGACCCGAGCCGCTCGCGGTCGAGGGACCCGTCCGGGCGCAGCACCTCGTCGCCGAACTCGGCGACGACCTCGGCCAGACCGGGCGTGCCCGGCTCGACGACCTCGCGGGCGACGGCGTCGGCGTCGACGATCACCGCGCCGTGCTCCGCGAGCCGCCGGGACACCTCGCTCTTGCCGGACCCGATCCCTCCGGTCAACCCCACACTCAGCACGCCCGCGAGCGTACTCACTCCGGCGCGGTCGCGGGCGTGAGGGGCTTGCGCATGTGGACGAGCGTCAGGTGGTCGGCGATCCGCTCCCGGTGGGTCTCGGCGTACCCGAGACGGCGGTACAGCCGCAGGTCGGTCTCGCTGAGGTGCCCGGTGAACAGCACGCAGGCGTCGGCCCGGCCCGCCGCCTCCGCCTCCAGCGCCCGCATCAGCGCCTCGCCGATCCCCCGCCCCTGCAGGTCGGGCGCGACGACGAGCCGGCCGACCAGGCAGGTGCGCTCGTTGAACCGGCCGCGTACCGAACCGACGATCCGGGATCCCACGCTGGCCTTCAGGACCACCGACTCGGCGATCATCTTCCCGATCTGGTCGAGGGACTCGACCAGCGGCGGCAGGAACGGATCACCGTGCAGCTGCGCCTCGGTGACGTACGCGGCGCGCTGCACGGTGAGGATCTCCCCGGCGTCGGCGACGCCGGCGCGCTCGATCCGGGCCTCCTCCACGGGCGGTCAGCCCACCACGCGGACGGTCGCGGCCACCGGGTAGTGGTCCGAGGCCCGCCGGGTCGAGTCGACCGCGCTGTTGGCGAAGCCGAGGTCGTCGCTGCCGAGGATCCAGTCGACGCGTGCGCCGCCCGTCGTCGTCGGCGGAGGCGAGTCGGTCGGGCTGCGCAGCCCGCTCTGGCCCGTGAGGCGGCTCAGCTCCGGGCCGCCCGGACCCGCACCGATGTTCCCGGCGATGACCGTGCGCGGCGCGCCGCTCCACACCTGCAGCAGCTTCACGATCTCGGCCAGCCGGCTCTGGGTGCGGTCCGCGCCCTGCTGGAGCCGGACGGACCACACGTCGGCCGTGTTCCCGCCGCCGACGTCGACCCGCGCCCAGACGTACCCCGGCGCCTGCGGGCCGGCGCCCACCGGCAGCCGCCCGGTACCGGTGGCCTTGACGCGCAGCCGGGTCAGCACCGCGTTGCCGTCCTGGTGGTCCCCCGCCGGGCCCCACACGAGGCGCATCTTCAGCCGCCGGGCGAGCCAGGACGCCACGTCGGTCGTGCCCGACATCGGGCGGCCACGCCCGGCCTCCTGCAGCGCCACCACGTCGGCGCGCTGCGCCTCGATCGCGCGGGCGATCGCCTCCGGGTCCAGCCGGCCGCCGTTTCCGGCGGCGTCGTGGATGTCGTACGAGACGACGCGGAACGTGCCCGGCAGCGTCGCGGCGCGGGTCACCGACGGCGCGGTCACCGCGTAGACCACCGGGACGGCCACGAGGACGAGCGCGCCCACGCCCGCGCCGAGCGCGCGGACCGCCGAGCGGGCCGGCAGCGGGCCGCCGCGCGCCGCGGCGATGGCCGACAGCAGGCCCAGCGCGATGCCCGCCAGGCCCGGCAGGACCTTGTTCGGCAACGGCAGCGGGTGGGTGTAGTGCAGCTGGTACGGCAGGATCACGAGCAGGACCCCCAGCGCGCCGAAGGCCGCGCCGAGGTCGACGCGCCACGCCCGGCCCCCGGTATCGGGGACGCTGACGTTCGGCGGCGGCCCGCCCCGCTCGGCGGGCCGGCCGCGGTAGCCGCCGCGCCGCAGCGGCACCCGCGAGGCGACCGCCAGCAGCCACGCCGACAGCACCTGCCCGACGACCACGACCGCGATCGCCACCGCGCCGGTCAGGCCGTACCGGCCGGTGACCGCGCCCGCGCCGACACCGAGAAGCGTGCCGCCGAAGACGCACACCCCGCCGGGCACGGCCGCGACGGCCAGGCCCGAGGACAGGAACGCCAGGGCCAGCGCCTGCCCGGCCAGGACGACCGCGCCGGCGACGGCCAGGGGCAGCCCGCCACTGGAGGACGTGAAGGCCGGGCTGGACAGCACGAGGACCTGCAGGGCCAGGAAGGGGCCCAGGGCCGCCGCGCCGAGCGCGTCACGCCAGCCGATCACCGGAGCCTCGACCGGCGGCGTGCGCAGCCAGCGCATCAGCACCGCCGCTCCGCCCGCGACGATGACAACGGTGACGGCCCAGGCGGCGACGCCCGTACGGGCGGGCGGGTCCCAGGTGCCGAAGGCGAGCCGCAGCGCGGTGTCGCCGGTGAGCCCGGCCGTCGCCGCCACCGCGAAGCCCGTGCCGGACAGGCCGCGCGCCACCTCGTACAGCGCCGTGACGGCGAGCATCCCGAACACGGCACCCGCGAACGCGAGCCACAGCGCCGGTGAGACGGCCTGCATGGCGAGCCGGACGGCCAGCAGCCCGCCGATCGCGACGGCCGCCAGGCCGCGCGACCCGGCGACCGCGCGGACGCCGGGCGCCAGGAAGCCGGACAGGCACGCCACCAGGATCACCAGCGTGGCGGTGACCGCCCCGCCGGTCTCGGTGTAGTGCCCGAACGCGGGGAACGCCGCCCGCAGCACCTCGGCGAGCACCGCGAGGGTGATCGCGATCAGCGAGATCCGCGAACGTTCCTGGGGAACGACCGGGGGTCCCGCCGTAGCGACGGGACCCCCAGATCGGACGCGTGAGTCAGAATCGACCATAACGGTGGTCTGTCTACTCCTCGCCGGTTTTCGGTTGTGTGTTACTCCTGGCCGCCGGACAGCTTCTCGCGGAGGGCCGCGAGCGCCTCGTCGGAGGCGAGGGCGCCGCCCGTGTCGCCGCCCTGCGACTCCTCCGTCGCGTACGACTGCGGGCCGGCCGCCTCGGCCTCGGCGCGCCGGGCCTCCTCGACCTGCCGCTTGTGGGCGTCGAAGCGAGCGCGGGCCTCGGCGTACTGCCGCTCCCAGGTCTCACGCTGCTCGTCGTAGCCCTCGAGCCAGTCGCCGGTCTCCGAGTCGAAGCCCTCGGGGTACTTGTAGTTCCCCTGCTCGTCGTACTCGGCGGGCATGCCGTAGAGCGTCGGGTCGAACTCCTCGTCGGTGAACGTCCCGCCGGTCTCGTTGGCCTGCTTCAGCGAGAGGCTGATGCGGCGCCGGTCGAGGTCGATGTCGATGATCTTGACGAAGATCTCGTCGCCGACCTGGACGACCTGCTCCGGGATCTCCACGTGGCGCTCGGCCAGCTCGGAGATGTGGACCAGGCCCTCGATGCCCTCCTCGACCCGCACGAACGCGCCGAACGGCACCAGCTTGGTGACCCGGCCCGGAACGACCTGGCCGATCTGGTGGGTGCGGGCGAACTGCTGCCAGGGGTCCTCCTGCGTCGCCTTGAGCGACAGCGAGACCCGCTCGCGCTCCATGTCGACGTCGAGGACCTCGACCGTGACCTCCTGGCCGACCTCGACGACCTCGGAGGGGTGGTCGATGTGCTTCCAGGACAGCTCGGACACGTGCACCAGACCGTCGACGCCGCCGAGGTCGACGAACGCGCCGAAGTTGACGATGCTGGAGACGACGCCCTTGCGGACCTGGCCCTTCTGGAGGGTGTTGAGGAAGGTCTGGCGGACCTCGCTCTGGGTCTGCTCGAGCCAGGCACGGCGGGACAGGACCACGTTGTTGCGGTTCTTGTCCAGCTCGATGATCTTGGCTTCGAGCTCACGGCCGACGTACGGCTGGAGGTCGCGGACCCGGCGCATCTCCACCAGCGATGCCGGCAGGAAGCCGCGCAGGCCGATGTCGAGGATGAGGCCGCCCTTGACGACCTCGATGACGGTACCGGTGACGATGCCGTCCTCGTCCTTGATCTTCTCGATCGTGCCCCAGGCGCGCTCGTATTGGGCGCGCTTCTTGGACAGGATCAGGCGACCTTCCTTGTCCTCCTTCTGAAGGACGAGGGCCTCGACGTGGTCTCCGACCTTGACGACCTCGTTCGGGTCGACATCGTGCTTGATCGAAAGCTCACGCGAGGGGATGACACCCTCGGTCTTGTAGCCGATGTCGAGCAAGACCTCGTCTCGATCGACCTTGACGACAGTGCCCTCGACAATGTCGCCGTCGTTGAAGTACTTGATGGTCTCGTCGATCGCCGCGAGGAAGGCTTCCTCGGACCCGATGTCATTGACCGCTACCTGCGGGGTACTCGAGGTGGCCTCGGTGCTGCTCGTCATGTGTGGGATGGCTCCGGATACGGACATGCGTAGTTGCCTGTGCTGCGCGGAGGGCCAGTTATCCGTCCCTGCCGATGAACCGGCGGCGTGACCATACCGATGTCGACGTGACCGAGCGCGAGCCTGCTCTGTCCGAGGCGCGCGCAGGCCCACAGCGCAGCGATCAGAATATGGGACGTACCCCGGTACGGTCAATCTCTCGGATGATCAGTACGGGCACGCGCGTGCCGCGAGTCCCTTGGCGAGGTAGATCATCTTAGCCTGCGGGAAGGCCACCGTGGCCGGATCCCCGTCGGACGTGAAGCGCTTGTCCGGGTGCCGGGCCAGCCAGTCGAGCCACGCGATCGAGCAGAACCGCCGGCAGTCGTCCTGGGGAACCCTGCCGTCGTCGCGGATCCGCGGGATCTGCCGAGGATCATAGTCCTTCTCGAAGGGTGAGTCGGCCGGACGCCACCCCGCGAGGAACATCCCCTGGAAGTTCCACCGGGCTCCGCCGGCCGCTCCGTGGCCGGCCCAGGACAGGCGCGCCGGGGCACCGAAGGGAAACGCGAACGTCACCGGCGGGATACCCGTCGCGGCCGTGATCATCTTCTGGTCGGTGCCGATCTCCTGGGCCACGGCACCGTGATCCATTCCCGCCAGGTCCCGGTGGTGGGTCGTGTGGTTGGCGACCTCGAAGCCGTGCTGGGCCAGCCAGCGCATCGCGGCCGCCGCCCGGTCCCCCAGCGCGAACGGGTCGGCGTTCACGAAGAACGTCGCGACCGGGCGGAACCCCGGATGCTCCCGGGCCACCCGCTCGATCACCCCGACGGCGGTGTCCGGCTCCGGAGCGCCCGCCGCGTCGAAGGCCAGATGCGTCGGCGACCCGTCGTCGAAGGTCAGCACGACCGGGTGCCGTCCCGCCGGGACGTTCATCGTCCCCGTGACGAACTCCGCGGCCGTCACCGGCACGTAGCCCTCCTGCGCCAGCCGGGTGAACTCCGCGTACAGCTGGGCGGGCGTACGGTCCAGCGACGACTTCGGCTTCGCCAGCACCCGGTGGACCATCAGGATCGGGACCTGGCCGAGCTCGTTCGCGCCGGCGGCGCGGGCCGCCGCCGCCGCACGCGCCCGGTCGAAGGCCGGCGGGGCCGACGACGCCGGCGGACTCGACGGGGCCGCCTGCGCCGGGACCGCCGGCGCGACCGCCCGCCGGCCGCGCCCCGCCCCGCGCCCCGGCGTCGCCGCGCCGTCCCCGGCGGCGGAGACGGCCGCCGCGGCGCCCGCGCGGCGCACGGCCGTCACGTGGCCGCCGCGGCCGGCCGGCGGCAGCAGCAGGCCGACGGCCACCGCCGCGACGAGCAGGGCGGCGGCGAGTCGGTGAAGGTGCGGCACAGGCCCCCCATAAGCTCGCGCCCACGGCGAGCCGTACGGCCGTGGGCACCGTCAGAGTCCGCGCGGAACGGCCGCCCGACCAGGGCGGCCCGTCCGCGCGGACTCTTACTTCCCGCTCAGCGGATCTTGCAATCCGTCACCGGGGTGAGCCCTCCGTGACCGTCCCTTTCACCCGGGATGAGCCCTCGACGACCGGCCCTTTTCGCCCGGATGAGCCCCCGGCGACCGGCCCGCCGGCCGGACAGCGCTCAGCTGCCCGGCCTCCGGCCGGGCAGCCTCAGTGCCCGGCCTCCTGCCAGGCGGCCCTCAGTGCCCGGCCTCCTGCCAGGCGGCCCTCAGTGCCCGGCCTCCTGCCAGGCGGCTTTCAGTGCCCGGCCTCCTGCCAGGTGCGCCCGGTGCCCATCGAGACCTCCAGCGGCACCCGCAGGTCGTACGCGCCGCCCATCTGCTCCCGCACCAGTGCCTGCAGCTCCTCCAACTCGCCCGGCGCCACCTCGAAGATCAGCTCGTCGTGGACCTGCAGCAGCATCCGCGACGCCAGCCCGGCCGTGCGCATCGCGCGGTCGACGTTCAGCATCGCGACCTTGATGATGTCGGCCGCCGAGCCCTGGATCGGCGCGTTCAGCGCCATCCGCTCGGCCATCTCCCGCCGCTGCCGGTTGTCCGAGGTCAGGTCGGGCAGGTAGCGGCGGCGACCCATGATCGTCTCGGTGTAGCCGTCGTGCCGGGCCTTGGCCACGATGTCGCGCAGGTAGTCGCGCACCCCGCCGAACTGCTCGAAGTACTCGGCCATCAGCGCCCGCGCCTCGTCCGGCGTGATCTTCAGCTGCTGTGAGAGCCCGAACGCCGACAGGCCGTACGCCAGGCCGTAGTTCATCGCCTTGATCCGCGACCGCAGCTCACCGTCGATCTGCTCGGGCGGCAGGTCGAACACCCGGGAGGCGGTGATCGTGTGGAAGTCCGCACCGGACCCGAACGCCTCGGTCAGCGCGGCGTCCTCCGACAGGTGCGTCATGATCCGCAGCTCGATCTGGCTGTAGTCGGCGGTGAGCAGGCACTCGTAGCCCTCCCCCACCATGAAGCCCTCGCGGATCTGCCGGCCCTCGGCCGTGCGGATCGGGATGTTCTGCAGGTTCGGGTCGGCCGAGGACAGCCGGCCGGTCGCCGCGACCATCTGCCCGAACGTCGTGTGGATGCGCCGGTCCTCGTCCGCCATCGGGATCAGCGAGTCGACCATGCTCTTGAGCTTGGCGACCTCACGGTGCCGCAGCAGGTGCTCCAGCACCGGGTGACCGGTCTGGGCGAACAGGCTCGTCAGCGCGTCGGAGTCGGTGGTGTAGCCGGTCTTGGTGCGCCGCGTCTTCGGCAGCTCCAGCTCGTCGAACAGCACCTGCTGGATCTGCTTGGGCGACCCGAGGTTGAACTCGTGCCCGATCGCCTCCCAGGCGCCCTCCTCCATCGCCTTGACCTCCGCGCCGAAGGTCGCCGACAGCTTCGCCAGGTAGTCGATGTCCAGGGCGACACCGACCCGCTCCATGCCGGCGAGGACCTCGACCAGCGGCAGCTCGACCTGCTGCAGCAGCCGCGTCGCACCCCGCCGCTCCAGGTCCGCGTCCAGCGCCTCGGCGAGGTCGACGACCGCACGCGCCCGTACGACGAGGTCGTGGGCGGCCTCCTGCTCACCGGAGCCGTCGATCGTCAGCTGGCCGCTGTCGTCGGCCTCCTTGCGCAGCTCCCGGTGCAGGTAGCGCAGGACCAGGTCGCCCAGGTCGAAGGAGCGCTGGCCGGGCAGCGCGAGATAGGCGGCCAGCGCCGTGTCGCTCGTCACGCCGTCGAGCCGCATGCCGCGCGCGGCCAGCGCCAGCATCGGGCCCTTGGCGTCGTGGATCGCCTTCGGCCGCTTCGGGTCGGCCAGCCACGCGGCCAGTGCCCGCTCGTCCTCCTCGATCAGCTCCACCGGGTCCACGAAGGCCCCCGCGCCGTCCTGGTTGGCCAGCGCGACGCCCGTGAGGTCGCCCGTGCCGCGCCCCCACGTGCCGGTCACCGCGACGCCGACCCGGCCCTCCCCGGTGGCGTGCTCCTCCAGCCACGCGGCGAGCTCGCCCGGCCCCGGCCGGGCCACCTCGACCTCGAAGCCCTCCTCCGCCTCCGGCTCGACCGCCGACAGCGTGGCGTACAGCCGCTCGCGCAGCACCCGGAACTGCAGGGTGTCGAACAGCGTGTGGATCTCGTCGCGGTCCCACTGGCCGATCGTCAGGTCCGCGGGGCCCTGGTCGAGCTCCACGTCACAGATCAGCTGGTTGACCTGGTAGTTGCGCATGACCTCGCCGAGATGCTCGCGCAGGCTCGCCCCGGCCTTGCCGGTGATCTCGTCGACGTGCGCGATGACCCCGTCGAGCCCGTCGTACTTGGCGATCCACTTCGCGGCGGTCTTCGGGCCCACGCCCGGCACGCCCGGCAGATTGTCGCTGGTCTCCCCCACCAGGGCGGTGAGCATCCGGTGCCGCTCCGGCGGCACGCCGTACTTCTCCTCGACCGCCGCCGGGGTCATGCGGGCCAGGTCGGACACGCCCTTGCGCGGGTACAGCACCGTGCAGTGCGGGCCGACGAGCTGGAACGCGTCCCGGTCGCCGGTGACGATCGCCACGTCCATGCCCTGATCCACGGCCCGCGTGGCGAGCGTGGCGATCAGGTCGTCCGCCTCGTAGCCCGCGACGGAGAGCCGCGGGATGCGCAGCGCGTCGAGCACCTCGAAGATCAGGCTGATCTGGCTGCGGAAGTCGTCCGGCGTCTCCCGCCGGTTCGCCTTGTACTCGACGTAGGCCTCGTGCCGGAACGTCGGCTCCGACCGGTCGAAGCACACCCCGACGTGCGTGGGCTCCTCGTCGCGCAGCACGTTGATCAGCATCGACGTGAAGCCGTACACCGCGTTCGTCGGCTGCCCCGTCGTCGTCGAGAAGTTCTCGATGGGCAGCGCGAAGAACGCCCGGTAGGCCAGGGAGTGCCCGTCCAGGAGCAGCAGGCGCGCGTTTTCAGAGGTCGCTTCCGTCGTCACCACGCAAGCAGCCTAGTCTTCACTGCCGACAGTTCTACGCAGGTGATGGAGGATTCATGAGCGAGGCCGGCGGCGGCCCCACCAACGATCTCGGCGGCATCGACCCGCGCGGGGATCTCGCCACGGCGATGGGCGTCGAGCTCCTGGAGGCGAGCCCCGAGCGCGTCGTGGCGCGCATGCCCGTGAAGGGCAACACCCAGCCGTACGGCGTCCTGCACGGCGGCGCCTCCTGCGTCCTGGCCGAGTCCGCCGGCTCCGTCGGCGCCGCCCTGCACGCCGGCCCCGGCCGCATCGCCCTCGGCATCGAGATCAACGCCACCCACCACCGGGCCGCGACCAGCGGACACGTCACCGCGGTCGCCACCCGCCTGCACGGCGGACGCACCCTGGCCAGCTACGAGATCGTCATCACCGACGAGCAGGACCGCCGCGTCTGCACCGCCAGACTCACCTGCGCCATCCGCGACAAGGCATAGATTTCTCGCATCTTTTGCACCAGTCACTCCAGTCTCGCTACCGTTGGAGGGCAAGAGCCCGGAGCGCTGAGTAGAAAACGTACGATCCGGTTCCCGCGCAGGGCCGGGGAAGGCCTGCACGGGCCACCAGACCGTACGGCACCAAAGGCGCTCCGGGCTCATTCACGCTCCGGCCCCGCCACGTCCCGTCGCCGCACCGGTCTCGATTCGGCCACAGCAGCTCTACGCGTCGGCCACAGGGGCTTTGCATGATCACAGCCGTCGCCTACCGTCGCGCTGTGCGCCCCTTCGCGATCACACCCGGCGTCCGCGCCGGGCGCCGGCCCGGCACCCTCCGGGCCGTGACGCCGCTCGTCGCCGTCGTCCTCGCCGCGGCGGGCTGCGGCCACCCGGCCCGCGACTACACCATCCCCCCGCAGCCCCTCCCCGAGCACGAGACGCCGCTCAAGGGCCGGACCGCCACCATCGGCGAGGTCGGCTACGCCGTGATCGGGCTCCGCACCAAGATCCCCGAGGTGATCGGCTCGCACGCCAGCTGGATGCCGCACGGGCAGTACGTCCGCGTCCGCCTCCTGATGGTCGACCACGGCCGCGAACGCCACGACTTCGACCCCTACCGGCAGCGGCTCGTCACCGCCGACGGCGCCACATATCTCCCCAACACCGACGCCATGCAGATCTCCCGCGCGCCCGCCGGCGTGCAGACCATCGCCTCCCAGGAGATGCGCGCCTTCGACCTGTGGTACGACGTGCCCGCCAACGCCAAGGTGAAGGCCCTGCGGGTGCTCGGCGACCCCTCCTCGTCCCGGCTCGGCGACCAGCTCAAGGGCGCCGCCGTCGGCAACACCAAGAACCCGGTCGACATCTCCCTGACCTGACCCGGCGCGACGACGAAGGGGCGGCGGCCCGCCTGCGCGAGCCGCCGCCCCTTTCGACGCCGTACGGAGGTCAGGCGGTCGGGCCCGCCGCCGCCTCCGCGCCGCCACCGAGGTACGCCGCGCGCACCTGCGGGTCGTTCAGCAGCGCGCCGGCCTCCGCCGACTTCACCACGGTGCCCGTCTCCAGGACGTACGCACGGTGCGCCACCTGCAGCGCCTGCTGGGCGTTCTGCTCGACCAGCAGCACCGTCGTGCCCCGCCGGTTGATCTCCGTGATGATCTCGAAGATCTGCTTGATCAGCATCGGCGCCAGACCCATCGACGGCTCGTCCAGCAGCAGCACCTTCGGCTTGGTCATCAGCGCCCGGCCGATCGCCAGCATCTGCTGCTCACCGCCGGACATCGTGCCGCCCGCCTGGTCCTTGCGCTCGGCCAGCCGCGGGAACAGGTCGTAGACCTCCTCCAGGTCCTTCTCGACCTCGTCCCGGCGCGCGTACGCGCCCATCAGGAGGTTCTCCACGACCGTCATGCCGGGGAAGATGCCACGGCCCTCCGGGGACTGCCCGATGCCCATCAGCACGCGCTTGTGCCCCGGCACCTTGCTGATGTCCTTGCCGTCGAACACGATCGAACCGCGCGTCAGCGGACGCAGCCCCGAGATCGTCTTGAGCGTCGTCGTCTTGCCGGCGCCGTTCGCGCCGATCAGCGTGACGATCTCACCCTCGTCGACCTCCACGGACACGCCCTTGAGCGCCGCGATCTTGCCGTAGTGGACGTGAATGTCCTTGATCTCAAGAAGCATCGGCGGGAACCCCCAGGTACGCATCGATGACCCGCTGGTTGTTCTGGATCTCCGCCGGGAGGCCCTCCGCGATCTTCTGGCCGAAGTCCAGCACGGCGATCCGGTCGCTGATGCCCATGATCAGGCTCATGTCGTGCTCGATCAGCAGCACCGTCCGCCCGGTGTCCCGGATCCTGCGGATCAGCCCCTGCAGCTCCTCCTTCTCCGTCGGGTTCATCCCGGCGGCCGGCTCGTCGAGCAGCAGCAGCTTCGGGTCCGTCGCCAGCGCACGAGCGATCTCCAGCCGCCGCTGGTCGCCGTACGGCAGGTTCTTCGCCGTCTCCTCCATCCGGTGCGCGATGCCGACGAACTCCATCAGCTCCCGGGCCTTGACCCGGCCGTCGCGCTCCTCACGGCGATGCCACGGCAGTCCCAGCGCCGCACCGGCCAGACCCGTCCGATGGTGCGCGTCCGCGCCCACCATGACGTTCTCCAGCGCCGACATGTTGTGGAACAGCCGGACGTTCTGGAACGTGCGCGCCACGCCCCGCTTCGTCACCTGGAACCGCTTCTTGCCGTCGATCCGGGAACCACCGAAGACCACCTGGCCCTCGGTCGGCCGATACACCCCGGTGACGACGTTGAAGACCGTCGTCTTGCCCGCGCCGTTCGGTCCGATCAACGCGAAGATCTCACCCTCGTTGATCGTCAGGTTCAGGCCGTTGATCGCGACGACGCCGCCGAAGCGCATCGTGATCTCACGCAGCTCCAGCACCGGCGTACCGGTCCGCTCCTCCACCGGAACGGCTGCCGTCTCGCTCATTCGCCCACCTCACCAGCGGCGACGGTCACCGGACCGCCCACCTCGGCACCGAGGCCGCCCATGCCGCCCTCACCCTCGGCGAGCTCCGCCTTACGGCGCCGCGACGGCAGCAGGCCCTCCGGCCGGAAGACCATCAACAGGACCAGCACCCCGCCGAACACCAGCACGCGGTACTCCTGGAGGCCACGGATCCGCTCCGGGATCCACGCCACCAGGAAGGCGCCCAGCATGACGCCCGGGAGGTTCCCCGAGCCGCCGAGGACCACCGCCGCCAGGATCGTCGCCGACAGGATGAACGGGAAGTTGTTCGGGATGATCGACACCGCCTGCGACGCGTACACCACGCCGCCCGCGCCACCGATCGCCGCGCCGATCGCGAACGCCGCCAGCTTGAACTTGAACGTCGGAACGCCCATCAGCTCGGCCGCGTCCTCATCCTCCCGGATCGAGGCCCACGCACGGCCCACCCGGCTGTTCTCCAGCCGCTTCGAGAAGATGATCGCCAGGACGATCACCAGCAGCATCAGGTAGTAGTACGGCTTGCCGTCCAGCGCGCCGTACTTGAACGGCTGCACGCCGCCGAGCCCGATCGCGTCGAAGAACCCGTTGTCCGGGACCGTCCACTCCGTCAGCGTCGGCGGGTGCGGAATGCCACCGATGCCGTTCGGGCCACCGATGTAGTCGGTGTTCTGCGCCACGATCCGGACGATCTCCCCGAAGCCCAGGGTCACGATCGCCAGGTAGTCACCGCGCAGCCGCAGCGTCGGAGCGCCCAGGATGATGCCCGACACCGCCGACAGCAGCACACCGACGACCAGGATCTCCCAGAAGTCCATGTGCATCTTCGTCCCGAAGATGGCCATCGCGTAGCCGCCGATCGCGAAGAACGCGACGTAGCCCAGGTCGAGTAGACCGGCCTGCCCCACGACCACGTTCAGGCCGATCGCCAGCAGGATGTACCCGCCGATCGGGAAGAACAGCAGCGTCGGCCAGTCGGTGTACGGCGACATGAAACTGCCGATGCCGTCCGCCGGCAGGATGATCGCGACCACGATCAGCACCAGGTAGACGACCCACCGCGCCCAGCGCGGAGCGGTCGCCCAGCGGTCATGAAGCGAGTCGGAGAAAGACGAGTACCCGTCCCGTAGGCGGGTGAGCGGGTTTCGGTTGGTCGTATCGTTCATGCGCGCGCCTGCTGAAGGGACTCACCGAGGATGCCGGTGGGACGGAACATGAGGACAAGCACCAGAACGCTGAATGCGACGACGTTCTGCCATTCGGAACCGAAGACCGCCGAGCCGTACATCTCGATCAGGCCCAGGACGATACCGCCGATCAGCGAACCGCGGAGATTGCCGATACCGCCCAGCACCGCGGCGGTGAACGCCTTGATGCCCAGCAGGAACCCGACGTCGAACTTCGTCTCCTCGAACCGCAGCATGTACAGCGCCGCCGCGACACCCGCCATCGCGCCGCCGAGCGCGAACGTCGCCGTCACGATCCGGTCGATGTTGACGCCCATCAGCACGGCCGTCTCCGGATCCTGCGCCGTCGCGCGGATGCCGCGGCCCAGCTTCGTCCGGTTCACGAACAGGTCCAGCAGGACCATCATGAGGACCGCGCCGACGATCACGATGAGCCGGTCGTTCGACAGCTCGAACCCACCGATGTGGATCACATCGGTACGGCGCACGAAGTGCCCCTGGACCGGCAGCGCGCCCTTCTCCTTCGGCAGGCCGAAGGCCTGCGGGATCACGAGCCGCGCGAACAGCTGCTGAAGGAACAGCGACGCGCCGATCGCCGAGATCAGCGCCGCGAGCCGTGACGCGTTGTTCCGCCGCAAGGGCCGGTACGCCACGTATTCCAAGATGACGGCGCTGCCGCCCGAGGCGACCCCGCCCACCACCGCGAGCGCGAGGACCAGGCCCACCAGCGCGAAACCGCCGACGTTCGACGGCATCCCGAACAGGTGCAGGGCTCCGAGCACCCCGAACGTCCCGATCATGAAGATCTCGGAGTGCGCGAAGTTGATGAGTCGCAGGACGCCGTAGACCATCGTGTAGCCCAGCGCCACCAGCGCGTAGATCGCGCCCAGCGACAGGCCGTCAATGGTGTACGGCCAGAATTGACTGAAGAGAGTGTTCAATGTGGTCGCCTTTGCCGCAGGGGCGGGAGCGCGTCTTTCGCTCCCGCCCCTGCGCGTGTCTCAAGGCCGCCGTCTGGCAGGCGGACTACTTGACCGTCGCGTTCTTGGCGCTGCCCAGCAGCGGAAGCTGGGTGCCCTTGACCTCGTAGACGTAGACGTCCGTCGCGGTCGGCTCACCGTTGCTCTGGAACTTGATCTCCTTCGAGACGCCCGGCTTGTCGACCTTGGTCAGGAAGTCGTTGATCTTCTCCGGCGTCGTGTTGCCGGCCTTGACCGCCTCGATGAACGCGGTGGCCGCGTCGTAGCCCTCGGCCGAGTAGATCGCCGGGTCGGCGTGGAACTTGGCCTTGTAGTCCTCGGCGAACTTCTTGCTCGCCGCGCTCGCCGTACCGCTCGGGTCGATCAGGCACGGGCAGCCGATGATCGAGCCGTCGGCGTTCGTGCCGCCGGCGCCCTTGGCCAGACCCTGGTCCAGCGAGCCGTCACCCGACAGGAAGCGCGCCTTCACGCCGCCCTCGCGCAGCTGCTTGATCAGCTTGCCGCCCGCGGAGTAGTAGCCGCCGAAGAAGATCGCGTCCGGTGCGAACGCCTTGACCTTGTTCACGGTCGCGGAGAAGTCCGAGCCGTTCGGGTCGATCGCGTCCTCGGAGGTCTGGGCGCCGGCCTTCTCGACCGTCGCCTTGACCGTCTCACCGAGCGGCTTACCGTACTCGGAGTTGTCGTGGATGATGAAGACCTTCTTGGCCTTCAGCCCGTTGCTGATGAACTCGCCGATCCCCGCGCCCTGCACGTTGTCGTTGGCGATGAGGCGGTGCCAGTACTTCCAGCCGTGCGTCGCCAGGGCCGCGTTGGTCGCCGAGGAGGAGATGTTCGGCAGCTTGCCCTCCTCCAGGACCGGGTCGGCCTGCGCCGACTCGCTGGAGAAGGTCGGGCCGATCAGGCCGGCGATCTTGTCCTTCGTGATGGCCTGCTTGGCCAGCGGCACGGCCTGCTCACCCTTGCCCTGGCTGTCGTAGGTCTTGAGGGTGATCTTGACCTTCGGGTTGGTCGCGTTGTACTGGTCGATGGCCAGCTGAGCGCCCTGCTTGGGCGGGATGACGATGCCGGAGTTCTCGCCGGTCAGGTCACCCATGAACCCGATGGTGACATTGTCGCCACCGCCCTTGGAGTTGCCACCGCACGCGGACGCGCCGAGCGCCAGTGTCGCGCTCGCCGCCACCACGCCGACGACGGTAATCAATCTGCTCCGCAAGGTAGCTCTTCCTTCCGTCCGAATCCCCGGGATCAGGGACTTAATCTGCACCCAGGTCGTGGACTCGGTGCGGGCGAAATGACACGTTTCCTGGGGCTCAGGTGGGTAGTACACCGAGCACCGGCTACGAGGAGTAGGGATTCAGCGATGGTGTTGCTGATTCGTTACTGGTCCGTGCCCCAAAAGTCCGGATACGAATACGGATGACTACTCTGCGTAGTAGCGCAGCTCACTCCGTTACAGGGGTGTTAACGGACACCACCAGGCCCACTATTCGGTCTTCGCCCCGGAGGTGTCACCCACACCGCCCACGATGACCGCCTCCGCCACCGCCCGCATCGTCAGCCGACGGTCCATCGAGGTCTTCTGGATCCAGCGGAACGCCTCCGGCTCCGACCACCCGTGCGCGCTCTGCAGCAGCCCCTTGGCCCGGTCGACCAGCTTCCGCGTCTCGAGCCGCTCCTCGAGCGACGTCACCTCGGCCTCAAGGCTCTTGATCTCCTGGAACCGGCTCACCGCCATCTCAATGGCGGGCACCAGGTCCGCCTTCGTGAACGGCTTCACGAGGTAGGCCATGGCTCCGGCCTCCCGGGCCCTCTCGACCAGCTCCCGCTGAGAGAACGCCGTCAGGATGACCACGGGCGCGATCCGCTCGCCGGCGATCCGCTCGGCCGCCGAGATCCCGTCCAGGACCGGCATCTTCACGTCGAGGATCGTCAGGTCCGGCACCAATTCCGTGGTCAGGCGGACCGCCGTCTCCCCGTCCCCGGCCTCGCCGACGACCTCGTACCCCTCTTCTTCCAGCATCTCCTTGAGGTCAAGCCTGATCAGAGCCTCATCCTCAGCGATCACAACACGACGCGCGCTCTCGGTCACGCGCACGAGCGTACCCGGACCCGCTACCCTGGTACCCGACCCGGGGTGTCACTTGGCACCCCAGGCAGTTTTTCCGGACATCTCTTACAATGTCGGGGAAAATGCCGGGATGTTGGAATGGTAGACAAGGACGCCTCAAAAGCGTCTGTCCGAAAGGACGTGCGGGTTCGAGTCCCGCTCCCGGTACCCATTCGTGACCGGCCACTTACTAACGGCAACATTCTGTCGTACCGCAGCGCAACACTATGCGTATGTACGACAGACGCATCCTGGAGCGGGCTTTAACCCTGTCCCGCCGGGGATTCACAGACCGTGAGGTCGCTCGGATGTGCGGCGTCTCCATCGGCGCTGTCCGGCACTGGAAGTACGGCACTCGGCGCAGCAAGCAGGCAGCTCCTCGAAAGTTCGACTGCCCTCGGTGCCACGAGCGGTCCCTCGATGAGCAGTCTTACGCCTACCTGCTCGGCCTCTATCTCGGAGACGGGCATATCGTGCATTGCCCCAAAGACGTCTTCCGCCTCGAGATCGCCTGCTGTGACGCCTGGCCCGGACTCATCCACGCAGCCGCGGAGGCGATTAAGGCCGTCATGCCATCTAATGCGGTCGGCTACCGCCAGAGGCAGGGCTGCACGATGGTCGGAGTCCTCTCGAAGCATCTCCCCTGCCTGTTCCCCCAGCACGGACCAGGGATGAAGCACACGAGGAAGATCGCGCTAGCCGTATGGCAGGAGGACATAGTCACGAAATTCGCCGAAGAGTTCGTCCGGGGGCTCATCCATTCGGATGGTTGCCGTTCCATGAACCGTGTACGGCGCCCGCTGAAGGGCGGCGATCGTTGGTACGAGTACCCGCGCTACACGTTCGTCAACGAGTCGGCGGACATCCGCCGACTGTTCACGGATGCACTGGATCGGCTCGGGATCGCATGGAAGCAGATGAACCGGAAGACGATCTCAATCGCGCGGAGGGAGGCGGTGGCGCGGCTGGATGAGTTCGTGGGGCCGAAGTACTGAGCGGCCGCCGTGCGGAGCCCACACGGCTCCGAGTGCGGGGTCAGCGCCCGGGGTGGTGGGCGGTGGCCCCGCACTGGGTCCGGAGCGTCCTGGGGTCAGGACGCCGGGTGGGTGGCGATGGCGTCACCGATGCGGTGGACGCGCAGCGCGTTGGTGGAGCCGGGGGTGCCGGGGGGCGAGCCGGCGACGATGACGACGCGGTCGCCCTTCTGGAGGCGGCCGATGTCGAGGAGCGCGGCCTCGACCTGGCGGACCATCTCGTCGGTGTGGAAGACCTCGGGGACGATGAAGGTCTCGACGCCCCAGACGAGGGCCAGCTGGCTGCGGGTCTCGGGGCGGGCGGTGAAGGCCAGGAGGGGGATCGGCGAGCGGTAGCGCGACATGCGGCGCGCGGTCTCACCGGTCATGGTGAAGGCGACGAGGGCCTTGGCGCCCACGGTCGCGCCGATCTCGGCGGCGGCGCGGGCGATGGCGCCGCCGACCGTCTCGGGGACGCGGTCGAGGGAGTGGGTGGCGCGGAGGGTGTGCTCCTCGGCGGCGCAGACGATGCGGCCCATGGTCTGGACGGACTCGATGGGGTAGTCGCCGACGCTGGTCTCGCCGGAGAGCATGACGGCGTCGGCGCCTTCGAAGACGGCGTTGGCGACGTCGGAGGTCTCGGCGCGGGTGGGGCGCGGCGCGCTGATCATGGACTCGAGCATCTGGGTCGCGACGATGACCGGGCGGGCCTTCTCGCGGGTGAGCTCGATGGCGCGTTTCTGGACGATGGGGACCTGCTCGAGCGGGAGCTCGACGCCGAGGTCGCCGCGGGCGACCATGATGCCGTCGAAGGCTTCGACGATCTCTTCGAGGCGCTCGACGGCCTGCGGCTTCTCGATCTTGGCGAGGAGGGGGACGGTGCGTCCTTCCTCCTCCATGATGCGGCGGGCGGTGGTGGCGTCGTCGGGGCTGCGCACGAAGGACAGGGCGACCATGTCGACGCCGAGGTGGAGGGCGAAGCGGAGGTCTTCTTCGTCCTTCTCGGTGAGGGCGGGGACGCTGACGGCGACGCCGGGGAGGTTGAGGCCCTTGTGGTCGGAGACCATGCCACCGACGAGGACGCGGGTGCGGACGCGGGGGCCGTCGACGGCGGTGACGCTGAGGACGACGCGGCCGTCGTCGATGAGGACGGTGTCACCGGCGTTGACGTCGCCGGGGAGCCCGCCGTAGGTGGTGGAGACCATGGCGCGGTCGCCGGGGACGTCCTCGGTGGTGACGGTGAACTCGTCGCCCAGGGTCAGGCGGACCGGGCCGTCGGCGAACCGGCCGAGCCTGATCTTCGGTCCCTGGAGGTCGGCGAGGATGCCGACGCCGCGGCCGGTGGCGTTGGAGGCGTCGCGGAGATATCGATAAACCTCCGCGTGCTGCTGCTGCGTGCCGTGGCTCATGTTGAGCCGGGCGACGTCGATCCCGGCCTCCACGAGGGCGTGGATGTTCTCCTGGCTGGAACAGGCGGGACCTATCGTGCTGACGATCTTTGCTCGGCGACTCACGCTACAACCCTAGGTAGTTACTGGGCGGTACGCGTATTCATGCAGGTCGGCGTCGCCCAGTGTTCACGTATTGGTCTAGACCGAAGGGGCCGACAAGGGTCCCTTGGCCTAGATGTGAGGGTATGCCCGGATGCGGGAAACGGCAGCCGGATCGGCGAGTCCGGCTCCTGCGGAGTGCGGAGCGGGCGGCCGGGTGCGCGAACCGTACGGGCGCCCGCGCGGAGTCCGGGCCGCGTCTCGTGCCGCAGGTCCCGGCTGTACGGAGGGCGGCGCGGGCGGCCGGGACGCCGTGCGTCCGGCCGGCCGCGCGCCGGTGGTTCAGGCCGCGAACGTCTCGACGATCTCCTGGCAGAAGGCCTTGAGGTCGTCGGGCTTGCGGCTGGTGATGAGGGTGTTGGGGCCGGCGGTGCAGCGCGCGACCTCCTGGTCGACCCAGGTGCCGCCGGCGTTGCGGATGTCGGTCTTCAGGCTGGGCCAGGACGTCAGGGTGCGGCCGCGTACGACGTCGGCCTCGACGAGGGTCCAGGGGGCGTGGCAGATCGCCGCGACCGGCTTGGCGCTGTCGAAGAATCCCTTGGCGAAGGCGACGGCCTTGGGCTCGGTGCGCAGGAAGTCGGGGTTGGCGACGCCGCCGGGCAGGACGAGCGCGTCGAAGTCGTCGGCCGAGACCTCGTCGACGGTGGTGTCCACGGGGAACGTGTCGGCCTTCTCGAGGTGGTCGCGGGCCTGCACCCGGCCGCTGCTGGTGGAGACGAGGCGCGGCGTGCCGCCGGCCTGTTCGATCGCCTTCCAGGGCTCGGTCAGTTCGACCTGCTCGATCCCGTCGGGGGCGACGAGGAAGGCGATCGTCCTGCCGTGGAGGTTGGTGCTCATGGGTCTACCTTCCCGAGTGGTGCTTTCGGCCGTGCTTCATGAGCCCTGCCCGGCATCGGGGCTGATATTCGCCCTCGGGTGTGACGTTCGGAACAGAGTGTTGCCGTCGATGCGGGGGGCGGCCGGTCGTGGCCGCGTCCGCCGGTGTTCCGCCGCCCGCTGGACGTGGCCGGTCTCCGCCCTCCGGGTCACCGACATCTGCCGTTAGATATCGCAATAAAGCGAATTCCGTTGATTGCCCGAATCAACGTTTCCGTCGCCCGATCATCGAACGTCGTTCATGCGTTCGCGTTGCACACGGCCGTTGAATGGGCCATTTTCTATCTGGTGTTGCGTGGTCCTCGGTCCGACGGGAGCGTGTCATATGCCGGAACTCACCCGCCGTCGCCTGTTCAGTGCGGCGGGGGCGATGGCCGCTGCGGCGTCCGCCGCGGAGTTCCTGCCTCCGAATCTGCGGCGGGCGATGGCCGCCGCTCCGTCGCCGGGAAGGCCCCGGCTCGGCGATATCAAGCACGTCGTCGTCCTGATGCAGGAGAATCGCTCATTCGATCATTATTTCGGGACTCTTCCCGGGGTGCGCGGTTTCTCCGACCCGGCGGCGATCACGCTGAGCACCGGCCGGTCGGTCTTCCACCAGCCGGATCCGCAGAATCCAGCGGGCTACCTCCTGCCGTTCCACCTGGACACGCGGACGACGAACGCGCAGTCGATCCCGTCGACCAACCACGCGTGGACGGTGCAGCACCAGGCGTGGAACAGCGGCAGGATGGACAACTGGGTGCCGGCGCACCGGGCGGCCGACGGGGAGAACGCGCCGTACGTCATGGGCCATTACACCCGGGCGGACATTCCGTTCCAATTCGCCCTGGCGGAGTCGTTCACGATCTGCGACAACTATTTCTGCTCGGTGCTGGGGCCCACGTGGCCGAACCGGCTCTACCTGATGAGCGGCACCATCGACCCGGGCGGCGATCAGGGCGGCCCCGTCATCGGCAACCGGGATCCCATTCCGTACAGCTGGAAGACCTATCCGGAGGCGCTGACCGCGGCCGGCGTGGACTGGCGGGTCTACCAGGAGGTCGACAATTACGGATGCAATGTGCTCGAACGGTTCGACGCGTTCCAGGACGCCTCGGCCGACTCGCCGTTGTACCGCAACGGGCTCCGCACGTACGCCGCGGGTCAGTTCGAGTTCGACGCGGCCCACGACCGGTTGCCGACGGTCTCGTGGATCATCCCGACGAGTTATCAGTCCGAACATCCGGATTACACCCCGGCCGCCGGCGCCGACTACGTGGCGAGCAAGATCGACGCGATCGCGTCCAACCCCGCCGTGTGGGCCAAGACGCTGTTCGTCCTCAACTACGACGAGAACGACGGGCTGTTCGACCACGTCCCTCCCCCGGTCCCTCCGGCGGGGACGCCGGACGAGTTCGTCGGGGGCCTGCCGATCGGCGGCGGCTTCCGCGTGCCGTGCATCCTCGTCTCCCCCTGGACGCAGGGCGGCTGGGTGGCGCGCGAGGCGTTCGACCACACCTCCACGCTGCGGCTGCTGGAGCGGGTGACGGGGGTTCGCGTGCCGAACCTCAGCGCCTGGCGGCGGCGGACGTTCGGGGACCTGACGTCCGCGCTGGGGATGGCGGTGCGCGGCCGGCCGCCGCAGTTGCCCCGGACGAAGCCGGAGCTGGCGCGTGCGGCCGACGCCGTCGACCGGCTGCCGGCCCCGGAGTTCCCCGGGGCGGCGCAGACCCCGCCCCATCAGGAGAAGGGACCACGGCCTCGGCCCAGGGGCTGAGCCGCCGCGGGCCGGAAGGGATCGACACGTGCCGAAGAGCATCTCACGGCGGCGGCTTCTCCTGGCCGGGGGCGGCGTCGCGGGACTGGTCGTCCTGGCCGTCCCCGCGGGTTCGGCGGCGCAGGGGCCCCGGCCGCGGCCCACCCCGCGCAACACGGTCCCCGGCGATCCGAGGTGGGACCCGCCGGGCGAGCACCCGCAGGCCAGGCGGGCGGCCGGCTCGTACGTCGCGTACGTCGCGCTGGCCGGCGGGTACTCCGTGGCCGCCATCGACGTCGCGACGCACCGGATCGTGGCGAACGACCTTCTCGCCGACGCCCCGCAGGGCGTCGCGGCGACCCCGGACGGCGCGAAGCTGTACGTCGCCGAGACCGGCCAGTTCGACGTGCTGGCGGTCGATCCGGCGACCGGGTCGACGCGCCCGCTGCGCGTCGGGCCGTTCCCCCGGAGCGTCGCGGTCTCCCCGGACGGGACGAAGGCGTACGCCGCGGTCACCGGCGGGGACACCGGGAAGGGCGGTTCGGACGTCGTCGCGGTCATCGACACCCGGTCCGACACGGTGGAGCGGTCCGTACGGGTCGGGACGGCGCCGCGGCAGGTGGTGTTCGCGGCGGACGGGGCGCGCGCGTACGTCACGTACGACTCCGGGGTCGCGGTGCTGGACGCCCGGAGGGACCGGGTGATCCGCAGGGTCCGCGACGCGTCCGGTCCGCAGGGCGTCGCGGTGGACGCGGCCGGCCGGACGCTGTACGTGACGGAGCCCCGGGCGGGCACGGTCGCGGTGATCGACACGGCGAGCGGCCGGGTGCGCGGCCGGATCGCGGTCGGTGACGAGCCGTGGGGCGTCGCGGTCACCCCGGACGGCGCGAAGGCCTACGTCAGCCGGATGAACGCCGATACGGTCGCGGTGCTCGACCCGGCGGCGCGGAGGATCCGGCGTACGGTCACGGTCGGCAGGCTCCCGGCCCCCGTGGTGATCACACCGGACGGCGCGGAGGTCTGGGTGGGCAACGCCATGTCCGGCACCGTCTCGGCGATCAGCACGGCGTCGGACGCCGTCATCGCGACGGTCTCCAGCGCCTCCGGGGTGAAGCAGCTGCGCACGGCCCCGCTCGGCATCGCCTTCGCCAGGAACCCCGGTGAACCGCCTCCGGCGGCCCCTCGCCCCGGCCACCCCGGCCCCGGTCAGACGGGCCCTGGGCAGTCCGGCCCCGGCCAGACCGACCCCAGGGCGGCCCGCCAGGGCCCACCGGCCGGGCCGGCGGGCGGCCCGCCCGGATCCGCTGGTCATGGCGGCGAGCCGCCGTCCGCGCCCGGCGACGGCGACCTGGCGGTGCCACCGATCCTCATCGATCCCGCGGACGACGCGTCCCCCGGGAACCCTCCCGGATACGACGGGAACACCGACCTCTTGCCGCCGGCGATCGGCGTTCCGCCGCCCGGTGGGGAGGGGGTCGAACCCGGATATGAGAGGCCGGCCAATGCCGGTGATCTACTCCTCGGTGATGTCGATGTGGACGTCGGAGGTGGGGTGGCTGACGCAGGGCAGGATGTGACCTTCGGCTTGTTGCTGCCGGGTGAGGCAGTTGGGCTCGCTCATCACGGTCTGTCCGGTCAGGAGTTCGGCCATGCATTCGCCGCAGTTGCCGATGGTGCAGGAGTAGGGCATCGGTAGGCCTGCGTCGAGGCCGCCGTTGAGCAGGGTCTGGCCCGGTTCGATGAGCACGGTGCCGATCAGGTGGCCGTCTCGGTGGACGCTCATCTGGTGGGGACCGGTCGCGGGGGCGGCCGAGTCGGTGGTGGCACTGTTGTAGCTCTCGGTATGGATCTGGTCGTCGGGTACGGCGAGGTCGCGGAGGGCGGCGCGGGCGATGTGGGTGACGGGGGCGGGGCCGCAGAGCAGGTAGCGGGCGTTGGCGTCGGGCGTGAGTTGATCGAGCCAGTGGCGGATCGCGTGGGCGTCGAGGCGTCCGCGGGCGCCGGTCCATTCCGGCGTCGGGCGGGTGAGCCGGTGGGTGACGGTGAGCCTGCCGGGGTGTTGTCGCTGGAGCCGGTCGAGTTCTTCGGCGAAGATGATCTCGTTCTGCGTGCGGTTGCCGTACAGCAGCGCCAGCCGGGCGGGGGCCTGGCCGGCCAGGGCGGTGCGGATGACGCTCATCATCGGGGTGATGCCGCTGCCTATGGCGATCATGATGAGTTCTTCGTCGGTTGCTTCGGTGTCGATGCCGAACGATCCCGAGGGGCCGAGGATCTCCAGGGTGTCTCCGGCCCGCAGGTTCTCGTGGACATGGCCGGAGAACAGGCCGTCGGTGACGCGCTTGATGGTGACCTGGAGGCGAGGTGAGCCGGGCGCTGAGGATGCCGAGTAGGCCCGGCGTACGGTCCGCCCTCCGATGTCGGTGATGAGGGTGAAGTACTGTCCGGGCCGGAATGAGATGGGGCTGCTGGGGTCCTCTGCGTCCTCCATGGTGATCGTGAGGGCGCTTGCTGTCTCGCGGTGCAGGGAGGTGATCCGCATCCGCCGCGTCGCCCGGTTCATGCCGCGTGCTGGGGCTTCGGCCGTGGTGCCGTGCCGCAGCAGAGGTGCGAGGAGCCGTCGCAGGCGGCGGAGCGGTCCGCTGTGCGAGGTCTGGTCGTCGTAGCCTTCCTTGCTCAGGGCGGTGCGGTAGCCCAGGTTCATCGCCCATCGGGTGAAGCGAGGGAAGACCGCCAGCGGTTTCATCAGCAGAGCGGGCGGGGTGCCGGCGACGTTGGTCGGGTTGGCTATGGCGTGCTGCGTGGCCAGGGCGATCAGGTCCGGCACCGCACCGTGGTCGACATCTGCTTCCGGGTCCCACAGCCGTGCCTGTTCGACCGCCTGGCTGCCGGTCACGGCGGCGTCGTGGACGTCGATGATCAGAGCCGCCTGCGGGGGCCTTCCCCGCAGCGCCATCGTTTCCAGCAACCGGGGGTCGGTGGTGATCTGGGCGGTTCCATGCAAGTGCAGCACTTCGTCGCGTCCGGGGACCAGGGCGGCGAGCGCGATCCGCTGATCCTGGAGCAGATTGTGGAAGGTGTCGGCTCGCTGGTTGCCCTTGCGGTCCGGGATGACGAGGGTGCGCCCGTCCAGGGCGCGGGCGAATCCGGGCCGGTCTCCGCGCGGGCTGGTGTCACCGGCCCCGGCGGCGTCGCCGGTCGACAGGACCAGGAACGGTGAAAGGCTCAAGAACCGGGCGACGTCCAGCTGGTGCAACGGCCCCTCGCCGCCCGGTGGCGCGGCCGGCGGCTGCGGCGACGACAAGGCAGGCTGCCAGAGCCGTGAGCGCAGGATGCTGCGCGCGCAGTGCACATAGGCCTCGTGTACCTGGACCGTCAGGCCGGTGTCCTCTCGCGCGGTGAGGGCGCCGTTGAGCCGGAGCGTCTCACCCACGCCTGGCAGTAGGAAGACCAAGGAGATCCCCCACCCGTCGGCCGGCTGCTCCTCGGGCGTGTCGGCACGGAAGGGGACCCACAGCCGGGCCGGCGACTCGACGCGGACGAAGCCCGCCGCGCCGCCGATGAAGGTCGCCTGGCGTCGGCCGGCGACATCCACGTATCCGAACCCGGCGATCGGGGAGTGAGCGATCACGGTGGAGCAGCCGTCGTCGAGCCGGTCGAGCTGCTTCATGAGGACCGTAGGCGCCGGCCGTCCGACGGCCGCTTCGATCTCCTCGACCGTCGTCATCCTGCCCGGACCCGCTGCGGAGGGCACGGAGCAGTACGACCCCGGCCCGGGATCTAGAAACCCACAGTTCATAGGCATATTGTGAGTGATTACTCGCGTTCTTGCCTACTCGCTTTTCGTGTCCTCGAAGGAGGCCCCATGTCTGCCGGCAACCGACGCATTGACCCGCGGCGTAAGCCCCGTCAGGTCCGGTCCGAGCTCACACGCGACCGCATCCTTGAGGCCGCTGCTCACGTTTTCGCGGAGTACGGATACGCCGCAGGAACGACCAACCGCATCGCCGAGCGGGCCCGGCTGTCCATCGGCTCGCTCTACCAGTACTTCCCCAACAAGGACTCCATCCTCGCCGAGCTGCTCCTGCGGCATATCGGGGGCAACTTCGCCGACGCTCCTGCGCGCGACGGCCTGACCGGAATGAGTCTTCAGGAGACATTGCGGCGGTTCGTCCGCACGACCATCGACAACCATCGTGCCGACCCTCGGCTCCTGCGCATCATGATCGAAGACGCCCCGGCCTCGCCCGATGTCCTGAAGAAGCTCGCGCGGTACGAAGAGGAACGCACGGCCCAGTTCCGCGAGCTCCTGGAGCAGCATTCAAAGGTTCACGTGGGCGACGTCGCGACGGCCGCGGCGCTGGTCGTGTCCACGGTCGAACTCGTCACGCACAAGCTGATGGCAGGCCCGGAACCGGTCGACTCCCAGCACCTCGAGGACGAACTCGTCACCATGCTGAGCCGCTATCTCACCCGGCCCTGACCAGTTGAGTACTCCTGCTCATGCGTTCGGGCTCGGGCGGGCCGACGATTCGGGTATGAACACAACGGTCAGATCGAGCACCACCAGCGCGTTCCTGGTTCAGGCGGCCATCTCGTTCGGGATCTCGCTGGCGGCCTGCGTCATCGGCATCGCCTACCTACCGGTCGGCGGGTGGATCAGGGCGTTCCTCGGGCTCGCGTTCCTGTACGCGGTGACCTCGACGTTCACGCTCGCCAAGTGCGTACGGGACCGGCAGGAGACCGCGACCCTCACCGGTCGCGTGGACCAGGCCCGGCTGGACAAGCTGCTGGCCGAACACGACCCGTTCAAGGTCGAGCCCTGATCCGCCGCGCCGGAGCCCTCAGCCCGCCTCCTCGTCGCTCTCGTACGGCCGCGTGGTCGGTCTCTTCGGTGACAGGCCGGTGTACTCCCCCGCGAACGCCAGCAGGTCCGCGGTGAGGGCGCGTTCCTTGCTCGCGGGTGAGGCGGCGTGGGCGGTGTCGGGTTCCCGGCGCATCAGGATCGGCCGGTCGCCGCCGGTGGCGTGCTGGAGGGCCGCGCACATCTTGGTGACGTGCGCCTCTCCGGTCTGCAGGTCGGTCACCGCCCCCGCGAGGAGGAACGCCGGGTAGGGCGTGCCGGGAGTGACGTTGTGATAGGGCGAGTAGCCGAGCAGCCAGCGCAGTTGCTCGGGCCGGGAGGCGGTGCCGAACTCCTCGGTCCACGTGTGCCCGAGGCCGAAGCGCTCGTACCGCACCATGTCGCACAGCGGCCCCGCGGCGATGACCGCGGCGTACAGGTCCGGTCGCTGGACGGCGGCGGCGGTGACCAGCAGCCCGCCGCCGGACTGGCCGTAGCTCACCAGCCGGCCGGGACTGGTGCGGCCGGTGTCGATGAGCCAGGCCGCGGCGTCGTTGAAGTCGCTGATCGCGCGCTGTTTGTACGGTCCGCGGCCGGCCTCGTGCCAGTGCTGTCCCGCTTCGCCGCCGCCGCGTACGCAGGCGACCGCGTACGCGCCGCCGGCGCCGACCCAGGCGGCCGCCAGGGGGAAGAACCAGGGGCGCATCGGCATCCCGAAACTGCCGTAGCCGTACAGCAGGGTGGGCCGGGGGCCGTCGTCCCGTCCGTCCGGCGTGAACAGGAAGAGCGTGATCTCGGTGCCGTCACGGGCGGGGTAGCGAACGCTGCGGCTGTGGATTCCCGGGGCGGGTCCGGCGGTCGTTGCCCCGGTCTCCCGTTCCGTCGTCCCGCGCACGGGGTCGTAGCGGTAGATCGTCGGGGGTGTGGTCGGGTCGCAGTACCCGAACCAGGCGTAGCGGCCGTGCGGGAGGTTCGCGCGCAGGGAGGACACGACGCCGGCGCCGGGAAGGGGCAGGCGGGTGAGCGGCCGGCCGGTCGCGAGGTCGTGCACGGTGACGGCGGAGATGCCCTCGCGGGCGCGTGCCAGCAGCAGGAGGGGACGCGGAAGCGCGGGGTCGTCCAGGACCAGGCACTCGTCGAGCGGGGCCGTGGGGTCCTCGGCCACCAGCGTCCGCCAGGAGGCGGGGTCGGTGTCCTGCCGGCGCGCGCGGCAGACGCGGCCGCACGGGGCCTCGTGGTCGGTCACCAGCAGCAGGTCGCCGTCCGTGAGGAAGCGCGGGAGCACGCGGGCGCGCACGGTGTGCCGGTCGACGATCCTGGTGAAGGACGGGGCCTCCGGATCGGTGAGCGCGGCGACGTGCACGTCATTGGGCGAGGCGGGCCCCGACATCGCGGTGACCGCCAGGTGACGGCCGTCGGCGCTGACGGTCAGCCCGTAATAGTCGTCCGGGGCGTCCTCGCCGCCGAACACCACGGGGTCGGCCCGCCACGGCGTACCGATCCGGTGGAGTCTCACCCGCCGCTGCAGCCGCGTGTCACCGGGTGCCAGGTCCTCGTCGGGGACCCGGCTGACGTAGTAGAACGCGTCGCCGCCCGGTAGCCAGGCGAGCGAGGTGTTGCGGGTCCGGGGCAGTGGTCCGTCGACCGTGTCGCCGGTGCGGGCGTCGAGCACCGTGATGTCGCTGCCGGGTCGTTCGGCGACCTCGAGCTGGACGGCCACGCGTTCCCCCTCGCGCGACGGCCACCAGGCGTACGGCCCGGTACGCCCGGACGGGTCGATCGCGGCCGGGTCGAGCAGCACGCGACGGTTCCCCTCCGCGTCGATCACGAGCAGGCGCCTCTGCTCGTCCTCCGGCCGTTGCTCGGCGAGGAACATGACCTGACCCCGCACCATCGGGGAGTCCGACACGCCGAAGGACGACGTCTCATCGACCGATGACGCCCACGTCTCCCGCTCGCTCCATCCGGCCCGGCACGCCTGAAAGAGCCGGTCCTGGGCCGCCGCCCAGTCCCGTACGTCCGGATCACGGCCGTCTTCCAGCCACCGATAGGGGTCGGCGACCGGGAATCCGAACAGATCCTCCACCACGTCGCCGCGCCGGGCGGCGGGGTAGCAGAACCGCATCACGAACGCCCCCTCCGCCGTGCCGGCCGCCTGACATGAGCGGAGGTACTGCGGTTCTCAACGACCGCAGTACCTCGCCTCACTCAGCTAGGACTCGCCTCGAAGGATGTCCTGCTGCCAGCCGCGGACGCCGCCGAACCGGGGCGCCGGACCGGTGGAGCTGTATGGCATGTAACGGCTCATGACAGCCTCCGGATCCCTATGAATTCGCCCATAACGGGCGTTCACGCTGAACCCATGTCCCCCTCCTACGATCGGTAAACCGGCATTCATCACTGTCAGACCGCTGATCTGTAAAGGTTCGCTCTGCGGACCCGAGGGCTGACGGCCGAGGGGGACGGCCGCTGGGGCGGCACTTGAACGCGCGCGGAAGATGTCAGGATTGAGGCATGGACGCCAAGGGACATGAGATCGAGGTCACGCCCGGCTCGGACCAGGTCGTGGTGCGGATCAAGGACACGGTGGTCGCGAGCTCCTCGCGGCCGGTGGTGCTCACCGAGACCGGCTGCCCCGTGCGGTACTACCTGCCGCGGGAGGACGTGAAGACGGACCTGCTCCGGCCGTCGGAGACGACGTCGCACTGCCCGTTCAAGGGCGACGCCTCCTACTGGTCGGTGCAGACGGACGACGGCACGGCGGAGGACGTCGTGTGGTCCTACCCGGAGCCGTTCGCGAGGGTCGAGCCGATCGCGGGCCTGCTCGCCTTCTGGACCGAGAAGCCGGGCGTCACCCTGGAGGTGAACGGGCAGCCGGTGTAGCCGCCGGCGGCTCCCCGGAAGAATTCTGAAGTTCGTCGCGGACGGGTGTCGATTCTGCGCCGGGTCGTTCGACGCGTCAGTGCAAGCGCGAAGACGGACCCCGAAGGAGCACGACATGACCGCCTCGACCGCCATCTCCACCACGGCCTCCACCGTCGTCTCGGCGGACGGCACGCGGATCGCCTTCACCCGAACCGGTGAGGGGCCCGCCGTGATCCTGGTGGACGGGGCCCTGTGCTCCCGCGAGTTCGGTCCCCTGGGGAAACTCGCCGCGGAGTTGAAGGGCCGCTTCACCGTCTACACCTACGACCGGCGCGGTCGTGGCGAGAGCGGTGACGCCCCCTCCTACGATCCCGCCCGCGAGATCGAGGACCTGGCGGCGCTGATCGGGGAGGCGGGCGGCTCCGCGCACGTGTGCGGCGTCTCCTCCGGCGCCGCCCTGGCTCTGGAGGCCGCCCGCCGCGGCCTGCCGATCGGCCGGCTCGCCCTGTACGAGGCCCCGTTCATCGTGGACGACAGCAGGACGCCCGTCCCGGACGACTACGTGGCCGCGCTCGAGCGGGCCGTCGCCGCCGGCAGGCCCGGGGACGCGGTCAGGTACTTCATGCGCTTCGTCGGGATGCCGGCGGTCATGGTGGCCATGATGCGCTTCATGCCGGGCTGGTCGAAGCTGAAGAAGGTCGCTCACACGCTGCCGTACGACGGCGCGTTCGTGAACGAGTTCCAGAAGGGCAGGCCGCTGCCCGCCGGCCGGTGGGCGTCGGTGACCGTGCCGACGGCTGTGATCGACGGCGGCAAGAGCCCGGCCTGGATGCGCAATGCCAACGCGGCTCTCGCCGCCGGCATCCCCGGCGCGGCCTACCGGACCCTGCCGGGCCAGACGCACATGGTCAAGGCGGGCGTCCTGGCCCCGGCGCTGACGCGGCACTTCACCGCGTGACGCCACCCGGCAGTGCCCGACGGTGCCGGGCCGGGACCTGAGACCTCGCCGCCGTCGTCGACCGGGCGGATCCGGCGATCCGGACACCCGACCGGCAACACCGGCGGCGACGAGTCAACAGCGGCGGCCTGGACCGCCGCCGGGGTTCTCAGTCGTCGGCCAGGACGGCCTGGATCTCCAGGCCGATGTCGATCTCGTCGCCGAGGACCAGCCGGTCGCCCTGGAGGGGGACGTTGAACTGGATGCCGAACTCCGAGCGCAGGATGCGCGTCGAGGCGGTGAACCCGGCGCGGAGCCCGCCCCACGGATCGACACCGGTGCCGTGGAACTCGGTGAGCAGCCGTACGGGGTTGGTGATGCCGCGGATCGTCAGCTCGCCCTCGACTCCGTAGCGCGGGTGCCGGGCGCGACGGCCGGTACGGGCCGGGGCCACGCCGGTCGCCGTGAAGGTCATGGTCGGATGATGCTCCACGTCCATGATCTCCGAGGAGCGCACGTGGGCGTCGCGTTCGGCGTTGCGCGTGTCGATGGACGCGATGGCGATCTCGGCGGTCGCGGTCGACCGGAAGGGGTCGTCCGCGATCTCGATGGTGCCGCCGAACTCGGTGAAGCTTCCGCGCACCGTCGTCATGAGGTGCCGGATGCTGAAGGTGATCTCCGAATGCGCCGGATCGATGGTCCAGGTGCCGGTGGTCAGGCCGGGCGGCGCGGCCGTCTCCGTCATGTCACTCCCCGATGGTTACCTTCCGCCCCCCAGCATCAATCTAGTCGAATCATCCACATAAGGCACATTGGGCGCTAAACCTCCCGCGACGCCGACCTGCGCAAACCGTCCGCGACGGCCACGAGCAGCGCCAGGCCGACCAGGGCGGCGGATCCGGACAGGGCCCGCCCGGCGGAGAGGGAGAAGTCGCCGCGCGACGCGGTGCGCGTGCCGAGGAACAGCGACCCGGCGACCGCCAGGCCGAACGCCGACCCGATCCGCTGCCCGGTCTGCAGGACCGCGGCGGCGGTGCCGCCCTCGGCCGGCGGGACGTCTCGCAGGGCGAGCGTCAGGTTCGGTCCGATCACCAGCCCGCTGCCCGCGCCGGCGACCAGGAGCGGGACGAGCGTCACCAGCCACATCCGGGTTCCGTGGTCATGGCGGATCAGGATCGCGATGCCCACCAGCGCGAGCACGACGGTGAAGGCGCCGGCGATCACCAGGAGACGGCCGAGACGGTGCACCGCGCGGCCGCTGAGCGCCGCGCCCATGGCCGACCCGATCGAGAAGGGCGTTCCCGCCGCTCCCGCCGCGAGGGCCGAGTAGCCCAGGCCCCGCTGGAAGTACAGCGGCAGCACGAACACGACCCCGGTGTAGCCGGCGAAGTACAGCACCCCGATGAGGGTGCCGGTCGCGTACGGCCGTCGGCGCAGCAGGCCGAGGTCGACCAACGGCCGGCCGCCTCTCCCCCGTACCCGCCGCTCCCAGGCGACGAAGCAGGCCAGCAGCGCGGCTCCGCCGCCGAGCAGGGCCCAGTGCGGCGATCCGTGCCGCCGCTCGGCCTCGATGAGCGGAAGCATGACCGCGATGATCCCGGCGCCGAGCAGCGCCACGCCCGGAAGGTCGAGCCGGACCGCCCGCTCCTTCCCACGGTCGGGAGGAAGCAACCGGCTCCCGAGGACGAACGCGCACACGCCGATCGGGACGTTCACGAAGAACACCCAGCGCCAGCCGACGGCCTGGATCAGCAGGCCGCCGACCGGCGGGCCTACCGCTGTGGCCGCCGCGACCATCGCGCCGTAGAAGCCGGAGGCCACGCCGCGTTCACGTCCCGTGAACAGCTGCTGCATCAACCCGACCACCTGCGGCGTCAGCGCTCCCCCTGCGGCGCCCTGCGCCAGCCGGGCGCACACCAGCCAGGCGCCGGAGACGGACAGCCCGCACAGCAGGCTCGCCCCGGTGAACAGGACCAGCCCGATCAGGAACACGCGCCTGCGTCCGAGGCCGTCACCGAGCCTGCCGGAGGGTACGAGGGCCAGTCCGAAGGCCAGCGTGTAGCCCGCGACGACCCACGACAGCTCCTGCGCCGAGATCCGCAACCCGGCCTGCATGGACGGCAGCGCGACGTTGACGATGCTGACGTCGAGCAGCGTCATGAACCCGGCCATCAGGCACACGACGAACGCCCGCCACCGCCCCGGGTCCGTTCCCGGCGCGACATGCCTTCCGGGCTCCGTGCCCGGCGTGAACTCCGTACGAGGCACGAGTCGTCCTCCGCTTCGGGATCGCCTCCGAGTGACGCTCCCAGTGCAGCGGTCCGACCGATCACCCATCAATGAGCGATCTCACCGTGGAACAATCACCGAAAGGAATCGGTCGGAGGGTCTCGGTGGAGGTTCGGCAGCTTCGCTACTTCGTCACCGTCGCCGAGATCGGCCACTTCGGCCGGGCGGCAGAGCGGCTGCACATCGTCCAGCCCGCCGTGAGCAAGCAGATCGCCGGGCTCGAACGCGAGCTCGGGCTGACGCTGTTCGACCGGTCTCGCCGTCAGATCAGGCTCACCGCCGACGGTGAGGCGTTCCTGCCCCACGCCCGCCGCGCGCTCCGCGCCATCGACCGCGCGGCGAAGGCCGCCGCCGACCTCGCCGCCGGCACCGCGGGCATCCTGCGCGTCGGCAGCAGCCCCGGGCTCGGCAGGCGCCTGGAGGACATCCTCACCGAGTTCCGCGGACGGCATCCGGACGTCACGGTCGAGCTGACCACCACCTCGTCGGTGCCGGACAAGCTCGCCGGGATCCTCACCGGCGACCTCGACGCCGCGTTCGTGCCCGCGCCGCCGCCCCGCCCCGGCATCGCCGTCCATCACCTCTGGGACGAACCGCTCCTCGTCGCCGTCCCCGCCCGGCGGGCGGCCACCGCAGCCGATCTCGCCACTCTCGCCGACCTGCCCCTCGCCCGCTCTCCACGCGAGAACAACCCCGGAGCCTTCGACCTGATCACCGAGGCCTGCGCCGCGGCGGGCTTCACGCCACGTCCGGGCCCGATCCTCACCAACGTCCAGGACCTGCTCGCCGGGCCGGTCGCGGCCGGGCACTGCTGGGCGCTGCTTCCGGCCGGCTCGATCCGCGCGGACTCGGCGGCGGTCGCCTTCGTCGCCCCGACCCGGACGGTCCACCTGCCGACCACCCTCGCCCTGCCCGACCCGCCCCGGCGTACGCTCGCCACCGACCTGCTCGCCGCCGCCCGCCGCGCCAACGGCGGCGACCCCACGCCTCGTCTGCTCCACCCAAGCCGCAGCTGATGACGTGGTCCTGGGCCGAAATCCGGTCGAGGAAGTCATTGCGAGCTGCGACCCTGGCCAGATGCTGCTCAAGCTGACCGGCTCCAGTTGTTCGGGCAAGTCCACGCTCGCCTTCTCCGTGGCCGACCGGTTCCAGCGGGTCGCCGTGCACGACTTCGATGAGATCGGTGTGCCGGAGCGTCCCGATCGCCACTGGCGCCACCGCATGACCGAACTGTGGATGCGTCGTGCACTGGAGTATCAAGACTGCGGGATCGACCTCCTGCTGACCGGGCAGTCCCCACTGGGTGAGGTCCTGGCCGCCCCCTCTGCGCCACTGCTGGACGGGATCGCGGTGTGTCTGGTCGACGTCGCCGACGAGGTCCGACGCCACAGACTCACCGCCCGTGACGCCGGCAGATGGGATGCCGCCGCCGTCGATGCATTCCTCGGCTGGGCCGCCTGGCACCGCGGGCATGCCCTCGACCCCCGCCATCGGCCGGACGTCATCATCAACGGCAGTTGGTCGGGAATGGTCTGGCAGCGCTGGGCGGGGTGGACCGCCGGGGATCCACGCTGGCGCCACCACGTGCTCGACACCACTGGCCGGTCAGTCGCGGCGTCCGTGGACCGAGTAGAGCAGTGGGTGACCGAACAGCGGGACTCGCACCGTGCGGGCCGGCTGGCCCTGAGCCGTGGCTGGGCGGATAAGTCAATCCTTCCCACTGACCACCACGCCTGATCCACCTTTGACGGCCGATCGCTCCACGCTCACCCGAGCGACCTCGACGCAGTCACCGCCCTGATCACTGCTGCGGCTGCTCTTACGCCACTCAGCGACCTCGACACACTGGCCGCCCTGGTCGCTGCTGCGACTGCTCTTACGCCACCGAACCTCGCCGCTCATCACTCTCCGATCAGGTCAGCGATCATCCGGACGGAGTCGTCCGGCGGGAGCGCGCAGGCACGCATCAGGTCGAGCCGTTGGCGGCAGTTCGCGACCTCCTCGGGGAGCCCGATGATCTGCCCGCCCCCGAAGGCCTCAGCGTAAACGAGCATCGTCTCGTCGGGGAGAGTGAACAAGGTCATCGGACCGCTCATCCCTCCGTGTGCGCCGACCGCGAAGGGCAGGACCTGGAGCATGACATGCGGGTTCTGTGAAGCTTGCACCAGCCGAGCGAATTGATCCCGCATCACCTGATCCCCGCCGACCGGGCGGCGGAGCACGGCCTCGTCGAGGATGGCCCACAGGAACGGCGGATTCTTCTGAGCGAGGATCTCCTGGCGGCTCATGCGGGCGGCGACGTGGCGTTCGATCTCCTCGTCGTTGTCGCGCATCCGGCCCGTTCTTATCTGAGCGCGGGCGTAGTCCTCGGTCTGGAGGAGGCCGGGGACGGCCTGGGGCTCGTACTTCAGCATCTCGATGGCCTCGGACTCGACCTCGACGAAGGGGCGGAACCACTCCAGGTAGGAGTGCTTGATGATGCGCTTCCAGAGGCGCGCGAGGGCGCCGTTGGTGCCCAGGACCTGGTCACAGGACTTGATGAACTCGATGCGGGGCGCGCGCCTGCCCGTCTCCACCATGGCGATCATGGACGGGGACATGTGGATCGCGCGGCCGAGTCCTTCCTGGGTGAGACCCGCCTGCTCCCGGTGGAACCGCAGCTCGTCGCCCCAGTAGGCGAGCGCGGTGAGGCCGGAGACGGTGGCCGTGGCCGGTTTGCCGGAGGTCTTCGATGTCATCACAGGGCTCCTCACCTCGTGCGACGGGATCCGAGGCCGAAGGTGCCGTTCTCACGGTCGCTTCACCCCGAACCCGACTGCCTACCGAGCGTAAGTATGCAACGACAGACTGTGCGTCATGACGAAGATTTCCACATTCACCGACCTTCAGCAGGAGGTCGCGGAGCTCGTCGCGGAAGAGGCGCCTCGGCGCTTCGCGATCTGCTGGATCGACGTCGAGGAGGACGACGGAGGCGTCCTGTGCTGGGGCCTGCAGTTCCGCGGCGGCGACGCCCTCGTCCACCGCGACGACGGAGGCTGGTTCGGGCGGTTCGAGAGCGCGGAAGTGGCCCGGCGCATGCTCTCCCGCACGGGAACCGTCACGCTGGTCTGGCTCGACGGCCCGGACCCGGCCGACCGATGACGAGAGTTACGGTGATGCGGGCCCTACCAGGCGAGTTCGTGGTCGTCCTCGTGGAAGGTGCCGGTGGGGCCGTCCTTGCCGATGGTCGCCATGCGCACGATGACCTCGGCACTCTCCTCAACCGGGCGCCCGCCCCCGACGGCGGCGGTGAAATCGGTGGCGGTGAAGCCGGGCGCGACCGCGTTGATCTTGATCTCGGGCAGCGCCTTGGCGTACTGGACCGTGAGCATCGAGACGGCCGCCTTGCTCGCCCCGTACACGACGAAGGCGTTGTGCGACTGAGTGCGCTCGGGGTCGGTGACCGCCCAGAACGAGCCGAGGGAGCTGGACACGTTCACCACGACCGGGTTGTCGGACTTGCGCAGCAGCGGCAGCGCGGCCTGGGTGACGCGGACGACGCCGACGACGTTGGTGTCGAAGATGGCGCTAGCGGACTCGCTCGTGATGCCGTCGGCGCCGACGATGCCGTCCCAGATGCCGGCGTTGTTGACAAGGACGTCCAGACGGCCCTCGCGCTCCTCGATCACGCGCACGGCGGCCCGCACCGACGCGTCGTCGGTGACGTCGAGCTGCACGAACCGCGCGCCGAGCTCCGCCGCGGCCGCCTGCCCTCGCTCGACACTGCGCGCCCCGATGTAGACGGTGTGCCCCTCCTTGATCAGCCGGCGGGCGGTCTCACGCCCGAGTCCTTTGTTCGCTCCGGTGACCAGCGTGACGGTCATGTCCGGTGTTTCCTCTCAAGGTCGTTTCCGCGCTGGATGATGTGGGTGTGGTCAGGGGCTAGAGCCGCATGCCGCCGGACGCTTCGATTCGCTCGCCGTTGATCCAGTGCATGTCGTCGGACAGCAGTGCGGCGACCACCGAGCCGATCTCCTGCGGCTCGGCCGGGCGGCCGAGCGCGGTGATCTCCCCGACACGCTTGCGGTAGTTCGGGTCGTCCCGGATGACGCCGCCGCTGAAGTCGGTCGCCGTCGCGCCGGGAGCCAGGGTGTTGACCCTGATGCCCCGCGGGGCGAGTTCGGCGGCGAGGTACCTGGTCAGCGGCTCGATCGCACCCTTGCTCATCGCGTACGCGGCCTTGCCCGGGAACACGAAGCGCACGAGCCCCGAGGACAGGTTCAGGATCCGTCCCCGATCCCGGAGCAGCGGGAGGAGCTTCTGCGTGACGAAGAAGACTCCCCGCACGTTGACGGCGTAGAGCCGGTCGAGATCCTCCGGTGTCGTGTCCGCGAACGAGGCGGTGTGCCAGATCCCGGCGTTGTTGACCAGGTAGTCGAATCGGTCCGTGCCCCACGCGGTGAGTTCGGCGCGCAGCTCGTCGACGAAGGAGCCGAACGTGTCGACCTCGCTCACGTCCAACTGCAGGGCACTGACCCGCTGTCCATGCTTGCGCGCCTCGGCGACCACCTCGTCCGCAGCGCCGACCTCGGAGTTGTAGGTGAAAACGACATCGACTCCGTGCCCGGCCAGGTCCAGCACCACCGATCGGCCGATGCCCCGGCTCCCACCCGTCACAACCGCCACCCGCCGGACGCCGCCATCTCGACCGGCCCCCGCCTCGCTATCCGCCATCGCACTTCTCCTCACTCACAAAGAAAGGATCGATGTGAAAGATCCGCGGAAAACGCTATTTGCCGGGCGACATGCGGAGAAGTTCCTGTCATTCCTGGGACCATCAGGACCAGCCAGGACATCGCCTCATCAGGTTATGGTGATGCGATGAGCGACAGCAATCTGCTCGGTGAGTTCCTGAGGGCGCGAAGGGGGCGGATTCCCCCCGCCGACGTGGGGTTGCCCTCTGACGAGAATCGACGCGTGCCGGGGCTTCGCCGCGAAGAGGTCGCGCTGTTGGCCGGAATCAGCGCCGACTACTACCTGCGGCTCGAGCAGGGACGCAACCGCAACCCCTCGGCGGCCGTGCTGGAATCCCTGGCCCGCGCGCTCGACCTCGACCACGCCGGCGTCGAACACCTCATGCGCCTGGCGGCTCCCCGTCCGCCCTCGGCGCGCCGTCGTCCCCGGCGGCCGACGGTGCCGGCGACCATCCGCCTCTTGGTCGAATCATTGAACCTGCCGGCGTTCGTGGAGGATTGCCACTTCGACGTGCTCGCCGCCAACCGGCTCGCCATGATGCTGTCGCCGAACTTTCAGATCGGCCACAACCGCCTGCTCTCGACGTTCCTGGACGTTGAGGAACGAACGCTGTTCCCGGATTGGGACGCCATGACCGCGGACATGGTCGCGGCGTTCCGCACGAGCGTCGCCGACGCCGCGGACGACGCTCGGACCATCGAACTGGTCGGCGAGTTGTCGCTGAGAAGTCAACGGTTCCGTGAGCTGTGGGGGCGCCACGACGTCCAGCCTCGGGTCGGCACCCGGCCCTCGCGCCTGATGCATCCCCAGCTAGGAGAACTGACGCTGATGCGCGAGAAGCTGGTGATCAGCGGACCCGCCTCTCAACTGCTGGTCATCTGGCACCCTCACCCCGGCAGCGACAGCGCCGAGAAACTCGCGCTGCTCCGATCGATGACCGTGTCCGTCGAACCGTCCACATCCCCGGACGCCGACCGGCCCGACGGCGACGATGACGCAACCGCCGTACGCGACACGCGCAGGCGCTCAACACCCTGATTGCACACACCGCCGGCCTTTGCTCTGCTTACGCCGAGTAGGCAGTGGACCGCTCCAGCCGCATACCCAGGGTGAGCAGAGCAAAGGCGGTGAAAGGCGGGCCGGTGTGGTGTGGGCGGGGCGGAGACGGCCCGGAACGCGATGGGGTCCGGCCGGCGATGGGAATTGGGGCGCGTGTCCCTACGGTGCGATGGTCGGGGCGTCGCTTCCGCGCAAGGAGCGCACGCGCGTGGCGCGGGACTCGAGGTAGCGCTGTTCGGCGAGGCCGGCGGTGGCCTTCGCGGCGCGCCGGTAATGCTCATACGCCCCGGCCGTGTCGCCGGTCCTCTCCAGCAGGTGCGCTCGTACGGACAGCAGCCGGTGGTGACCGGCGATCCGCTCGTCACCGTCCAACGTGGACAGCAGGGCCAGCCCGGCACGTGGGCCCTCGGTCTCGGCGAGCGCGATCACCCGATTGAGAGTGACCATCGGGTTCGGGGCGATCCGCTCCAGGATCAGGTAGAGGGCGTGCACCTGCCGCCAGTCGGTCTCCTCGGCCGTGGCCGCGTCGGCGTGCGTGGCGGCGATGGCGGCCTGGAGCTGGTACGGCCCCAGCGCCGGGCCGGCCAGCGACGCCTTGACCAGTTCGGTGCCCTCGTCGATCAGCTCGCGGTCCCACGTCGTACGGTCCTGTTCATCCAGTGGCACGAGGTCGCCGGCCGCGGTCGTCCGCGCGTCCCGGCGGGCGTGGGTCAGCAGCATCAGCGCGAGCAGGCCGGTCACCTCACCGTCCTCGGGCAACTGGGCGTGCACCATCCGGGTCAGCCGGATCGCCTCGCGCGCCAGGTCGGGGCGGTGCAACGCGCTGCCCGAGGAGGCGGTGTAGCCCTCGTTGAAGATCAGGTAGAGCACGTGCAGGACGACCCGGAGCCGCTCCTCGCGCTCGGCGCCCTCCGGCAGGCTGAACGAGCTGCCGGCGGCCTTGATGCGCTGCTTGGCCCGGCTGATCCTGGCCGCCATCGTGGCCTCCGGCACCAGGAACGCGCGGGCGATCTCGGCGGTGGTCAGGCCGCCGACCGCCCTCAGCGTCAGCGCGGTCTGGGAGGCCGCGGTCAGCGTCGGATGGCAGCACAGGAACAGCAGGACGAGCGTGTCGTCGGTGTCCGGTACGTCCTCGGGCACCACCTCGGTCGCCGTCGCCGACTCCCGCTCGCGGCGGGCGTGGTCGCTGCGCATCTGGTCGATGAGGCGCCGGGACGCGACGGTCGTCAGCCAGCCACGCGGGTTGTCCGGCACTCCCTCGGCCGGCCACTGCACGGTGGCGGCGAGGACGGCCTCCTGCACGGCGTCCTCACACCCTTCGAACTGCCCGTGCCTGCGTACCAGCGTGCCGAGGACCTGCGGCGTGAGCTCACGCAGCAGGTCCTCGAAGGGTAGGGCCGTCATGCCTCCAATTGTCCGTCGGCGAACATCACCTGCCGCACCTCGACGCCCCAACCCTTGATCGCGGCGTCCGGGATCCGCGCCGCCAGCTCGATCGCCCGCTCCTTGTTCTCGCAGTCGATGAGGTAGAAGCCGCCGAGGTACTCCTTGGCCTCCAGGAACGGCCCGTCGGTCACCACCGGCCGGCCGTCGCGCACGGAGACCACGGCGGCCTGGGACGGGTCGACCAGCGCCTGAGTCGTGATCATCTCACCGGACTCCTTCAGCGCCTCGATGAACCTGCCGTGGCCGTCGCCGATCGCCGCCTTCTCCTCGTCGGTCAGCGCATCCAGCACGGCCGGATTGATGTGCATGCCGATCAGGAACTTCATCGCGTACTCCTCGTGGTCCGCGAGCCCCGGTCCGGGCCCTTCGACCGGTTGGTCGAAGCCACGGCCGTCATCTTGACATCGCCCGCCGGATCTTTTCCCGCGAATCCTTCCCGCCCCGATGTCAAGAAGCTCCCGGCCGCTCCGACCAAGCGGCGAAACGTCGAGAGAACAGGGGATTTCGAGATGCGGGTCAACCGGGCATGGCTGGGGCTGGTCATCCTCATGCTGCCGACGCTGCTCGTCGCGATGGACATGACGGCGCTGCTCCTCGCGCTCCCACGGCTGAGCGCCGACCTGGGCGCCTCCAACGTCGAGCAGCTGTGGATCAGTGACGGCTACGGACTCATGGTGGCCGGGCTGGTCATCACCATGGGAACGCTCGGCGACCGGATCGGCCGCCGGCGGCTGCTGCTGCTGGGCGGTGCGGCGTTCGCGGCGCTGTCGGTCGTGGCCGCCTTCGCGGTGAGCCCGCTGATGCTGATCGTCGTGCGGGCGCTGCTGGGCGTCGCCGGCGCGACCCTGGCGCCGTCCACGCTCGCCTTGATCACGAACATGTTCCGCGACGACGGGCAGCGCGGGCGGGCCATCGCGATCTGGGCGACCTGCCAGTTCACCGGAGGCGCGATCGGGCCCGTGTTCGCCGGACTCCTGCTCCAGTACTTCTGGTGGGGGTCGGTGTTCCTGATCGCCGTGCCGGCGATGGCGGTGCTGGTCCTGGCCGGGCCGTTCCTGCTGCCGGAGTTCCGCGGCAGCCGGGCCGGCCGGCTGGACCCGGCGAGTGTCGGGCTGTCGCTCGTGGCGGTGCTGCTGGTGGTCTACGGCATCAAGCGGCTGGCCGTCGAGGGCGTGGGAGTCGTGCCGGCGGCGGCCCTCGTCGCCGGCGCGGCCGTCGGATCCCTGTTCGTACGCCGGCAACTGCGGCTGGAGACGCCGCTGCTGGACCTGCGGCTGTTCCGCAACCGTCCGTTCACGGCCGTGATCGTCGCCCTGGTCCTCGCCGGCGTCGCCATGGCCGGTACGGGCCTGCTGGTGACCCAGTACCTGCAGAGCGTGCTCGGTCACTCGCCGTTCGCGTCGGCGGTGCTGTTCGCGCCGATGGGCCTGGGTGTGGCGGTCGGCACCATGACCGCGCCGGCGCTGGCCCGGCGGATGAGGCACACGACCGCGATCGCCGGCGGGCTGGTGACGTCGGCGCTGGGCGGCCTGTCGCTGGCCGCCGTCGGCGGTACGGGCGCCCTGCCGCTCGTGATGGTCGGCATCGCCGTACTGGCCCTGGGCACCGGTCCGCTGTTCGCGCTGGGCACCGGGCTGGTCGTCGGATCCGTGTCACCGGAGCGCGCCGGGTCGGCGGCGTCGATGTCGGAGACCGGCAACTACCTCGGCGGTTCGCTCGGGTTCGGGCTGCTCGGTGTGCTGGCCGCGGTCGTCTATCGCGGCCGGGCGCACGGCACGTCGGACTCGCTGGCCGGCGCGGTCGCCGCCGGTCGGCGCCTGCCCGCCGGTCAGGGCGCGGACCTGCTGCACACGGCGCGGGAGGCGTTCGCCGCGAGCCTGCACGTCACCGGCGTCGTCGCCGCGGTCATCTTCGCCGGGTCGGCCGTGCTGATCCTGACCATGCGCCCGGCGACCCGGACCGCCTCCGCCGCGCTCCCGGGGGCCAGTTCGGACGGTTGGAAGACGTCAGAACGGTCCGGCACTGCATCACCCGTACGTGGACGGTAACTCGATCACCGTGGCCGCGCACGTCCGGAAGGATGGCGCAGCCGATACCGGAAGGGCCCGCCTGCGGACGTGCAGGCGGGCCCCAGAGGTGAGGCGGCGTCCGTCAGAAGGCTGGGCCGTCGCCTACTTGACCATGTACGTGGATCCCTGGTTCATCTTGAAGGAGCCGTCCGCGTAGAGCACGGGCGAGTGCTCGGTTCCCGGCCGGCTGTACTGCTCGATCTGACAGATCACGTAGCCCCGCGGGTTCGTGCAGTCGACGAGCACGATGGTCGCCCAGTGCCGGTTGGGGTGGTCCCGAAGAGGGCGCAGCCAGTGGACCAGAACCGCTTTCTTCGTGGCCGCCGGTAGCCCGCCTGTCTCCGGCGACCGCACGTGCCTCCAGGGTTGACCTCACCCGCGCGGCCGGCACCCCCGGAGCAATAAGAATCTTTCAGGACATGCGACCACTGTTCGCCAGCCCGTTTGGCGGGATTGGCACGCAAGCGAAAGAGCGACAGGAGATCGGAGTGTTCAGAGCAGGTCGGACCGAATTTCGCTGGGGCGGTTTACCGTGCTGTACCACGGCTGCCGGGTCCTGCCGGGTCGCTTGTAACGGTGGAGCTGTAGGCTTTTCGCGTGTTTCTGGGCGTTTCTTCGATCTGGTGAGGTGACCGTCGACATGCATGATTCTGCGAATGCGGCGGAGTTCCCGAACGCGGCAGAGGCTTTCGATTCGGTGGGGTGGCGTACCTCACGGCGCAGCATGGCCGAGTCTGGGGCGGCGTGTGTGCAGGTCGTCGGGGGGCGGCTGCATGACGATGGGTCGATCACGATGGAGGTGCCCGAGAGATCTTCTGGTGTGGCCGGGGAGCCGGTGATCTTGCGGCCCGCCACCGGTTCGGGCGGGGAACGGGCGCGTGGCGTCGTTGAGTCGGTGCCGGCGATGGGGATGCGCGGCTGGCGGGGTGATGCCGGCGGTGTGGGGCGGGCCCGTGCCGGGACGCACACCGGTGTTGCACCGTATGGGGTTGTTGTGGGTGGGGTGGATGGGCGGCGGTCGGGTCGGTCGGATGAGGTCGCTGGCCTGTCTTCCGGTGGTGGTGTGTTGTCGGCGGAGCAGGTCAAGGATGCCGCCACGGCGGTTGCGGTGCAGGCGCGGGCGGCTGATGAGGCCCGGCTTGAGGCGGCCGGTCCGGTGCCCGCCTGGGAGCTGGGGAGCCGGTACTGCTGGTTGGTGCTTGCCGGTTTGTCGGGCCGGTGGCCCGGGGTGGCCTTGGGGGAAATGAAGACGGCTTCGCAATGGCCGCGCATGACCGGATGGAGGAACCTGGTCGATGCGTTGGCAGCAGCGGAGCCGGGCGCGCACGCCTACGTCCGGTTCGGGCGCTTCGGCGGCGTTGGTCACGCCGTCGCCGTGTATCACACCGGTGATGAGGGTCTGGTATTGATCAACCCTGATCCGTCTGATGACGCCGGGTACACCATCACGATCGGTACCGAGCAGGTGCGTGACTGGCTTGCCGGTGATGTCGGCGGGCGGGAGGACCTGCGACAGGCCAACGCGCAGGTCTCGTTCCGGGATCCGACGGGCCGGGTGGTTCCGTTCGGCGATACCCGGCCGGAATCGGAATCGATCGTTCAAGCCTTGACCGATCCCCTCCACCCCCACACCGGCGCACCCAGGGCCAGAACCACAGCGGAGTGGGCCGCCACCCTCAGACAGCGCATGAACGAACGTCCGCTGACCGGGAACGACCTGCGCGACGTTAGTACAGCGGTGCGTGGGAGGGTCTTCGCGGCGATCGAGCACCAGGCTCCCGGCCAGTTTGTGACGTGGAGTCAACGAATAGCCACCTGGTACGGCCGGGTGGACCATGTACCGCCCGGGACACTGTACTGGCCGATCGTCGAGGGTGCCGACCCGGCCAATGCCGGAGTGCTCCGGCAAGCCGCCACCCTCATACAGCGCATGGATCAAGGCCCGCTGAGCGGGAACGACGTGCGCGACGTTGATCGGAGGGTGCGTGGGAGGGTCTTCGCGACGATCGAGGCGAAGCGTCCCTACACGTATGTGACGTGGCGTGCCGGACAAGCCACCATGTACGGCCGGGTGGACCACGTACCGCCCGGGACACCGTTCCGGTCGATCGCCGAAAGGGTGGAGGAGCTGGATGCAGCCGCCCAGAGTGCGATAAGGGCGGGGATCAGCCCTGAGCAATTCATCGATAATGTTGGTGCGCAGGGTTTCGATGAAGCCACGGCTCGGGCTGCCTATGCCCGTGCCCGTGCCGTCGTCGTGATCCAAGGATGGCCGGCTGGGACGTATGGGCCGGGCGGAGGCGCAGGCGATCAGACGGGTGGTTTTGAGGGACCAGGGCTGGGCGGGCCGTTCGTCTTCCACGCGGCTCTGGATCCCAGAACAGCGAACCAGCACGAAGAACTCGATCGAGCCAATCTCGATGAAGCGATCAGGAAACGTCAAGACACGATCCAAGATCTCGATGGTCAGATCCGTGACCTGACCGCTGATCCGGGCGCCGATCCGACGGCCCTAAAAGAGCTCCGCGGCTCTTTGCGAGATGCACAAGCCCTCTTGGACCGTCTGATCCACGCCCGGAACACACTGAACGCCCCAACCGCGGTCGATCCCGGCCATGACGGTGACGATACGGCCGTTCGGAACATCCAGCCCGCCGATGCCACCGGCAACACCGAACACGACGGAACAGGCCACAACCCGGCCCCCCAGCCAGATGAGGTGGTCGCTGGCCAGTCTTCCGATGGTGGTGTGTTGTCGGCGAAGCAGGTCAAGGATGCCGCCACGGCCGTTGCGCTCGAGGCGAAGGCGACTGATGAGGCCCGGCTTGAGGCGGCCGGTCCGGTGCCCGCCTGGGATGTGGGGAGCCGGTACTGCTGGTTGGTGCTTACCGGTTTGTCGGGCCGGTGGCCCGGGGCGCCATTGGGGGAAATGAAGACGGCTTCGCAATGGCCGCGCATGACCGGGTGGAGGAACCTGGTCGATGCGTTGGCAGCAGCGGAGCCGGGCGCACACGCCTACATCCGATTCGGACGCTTTAGCGGCGTTGGTCACGCCATCGCCGTGTACCACACCGGTGATGAGGGCCTGGTACTGATCAACCCTGATCAGTCCGAGGACGCCGGATACACCATCACGGCCGGTACCGAAAAGGTGCGTGACTGGCTTGCCGGTGACGTCGGCGGGCGCGAGGACCTGCGACAGGCCAACGCCCAGGTCTCGTTCCGGGATCCGACGGGCCGGGTGGTTCCGTTCGGCGATACCCGGCCGGAATCGGAATCGATCGTTCAAGCCTTGACCGATCCCCTCCACCCCCACATCGGCGCACCCAGGGTCAGAACCACAGCGGAGCGGGCCGCCACCCTCATACAGCGCATGAACGAACGCCCGCTGACCGGGAACGACCTGCGCCATCTTGATCCGGGGATGCGTGGGGCGGTCTTCGAGGCGATCGAGTCGCTGGCCCCCGGCAGATACGTGACGTGGAGTGAAGAAAGAGGAAGAGCAAGAGCCACCATGTACGGCCGGAAGCAGGCCGTACCGCCTGGGACACCGTTCCGGTCGATCGCCGTGCGCGCCGACCCGGCCCCCGATGCCGAAGCCGCGGCGCGTCGGCAGGCCGCCACCCTCATACGACTTATGGAGCAAGGCCCGCTGACCGGGGGCGAACTGCGCAACGTTGATCCGGGGATTCGTGGGGCGGTCTTCGCGGCGATCGAGGCGGATTTTCCCGGCATGTACGTGACGTGGCACGAACGAAGAAGAGGAAGACCCGCCACCATGCACGGCCGGAAGCAGGCCGTACCGCCTGGGACACCGTACCGGTCGATCGCCGACCTGGCCAGGGCCGAAGAGCCGGTGCATCGGCAGGCCGACCTCCTCATACAGCGTATGAATGCAGGCCCGCTGACCAGGGACGAACTGCGCAACGTTGATCCGGGGATTCGTGGGGCGGTCTTCGCGGCGATCGAGGCGGATTTTCCCGGCAGGTACGTGACGTGGAGCGCAGGAAGAAACACCATGTACAGCTGGGTGCAGCACGTTCCGCCTGGGACACCGTACCGGTCGATCGCCGAAGGGGTGGAGGAGCTAGATCCAGCCGCCTGGACTGCGGTAGGGGACGGGATCAGCCTTCAGCGATTCATCGATGATCTTGCTGCGCGGGGTTTCGATGCAGCCACGGCTCGGGCTGCCTACGCTCGTGCCGTCGCCGCAGGCCAAGAACAGCCGGCCGAGACATACCAGCCGGGCGGGGGTGCAGGTGATCAGACGGGTGGTTTCGAGGGGCCAGGACTGGGCGGGCCGTTCGTTTTCCACGCGGCCCTCGATCCCAGCACGGCGAAACTCGATCGAGCGCATCTCGACGACGCGATCAGGACACGCGAAGACACGATACAAAATCTCCAGGGTCAGATCCGTCAGCTGACCGCCAATCCGGACACCGATCCGGCCGTCATCGAAGAACTCCGCGGCTCTTTGCGAGATGAACAGGCACTCTTGAAGCCTCTGATCCGAGCCCGGGACACACTGAACGTCCCAAGCGCGGTCGATCCCGGCCATGACAGTGGCGACACGGCCGTACTGAACGCCCGGCCGGCCGATGCCACCGGCAACACGGAACACGACGGAGCAGGCCATAAGCCCGCCCCCCACATCACCTTCAATCCCTACGACCGCCACAACTGGTGGTCGAGCAGCCGCAGCGCCAGAGACTCCAACGGAGAGCTGATTCCTGACAATGAGCAGAAATGTGTCAGCGCCGCCGTCCTGATCCGCTGACCTGGGCGCCGGCGGTGGGACCCCGCCCGTAAACGGCTGTGCATGCCGCTGATCTTTTTCGTCAACGTCGCCCGGCACCGGTGCCCGCTCCACGTGTGATCGAGGAACAGCCGGCCTGAAACAACGAACGAGGGGCACCCCCGTATATCGGGCGTGCCCCTCAAGGTTCGGTCGGTCAGACGAGCGGGCGGGCGGTCGGCGGGATCGGGGCCGGGAGGGCCGAGTGGCCCGTCAGCCACTTGTCCACCGCCGCCGCCGCGGAGCGGCCCTCGGCGATGGCCCAGACGATCAGCGACTGGCCGCGGCCCATGTCGCCGGCGACGAACACGCCGTCGACCGAGGTGGCGTAGGCGGTGTCGCGGACGACGTTGCCGCGCTGGTCCAGCTCGACGCCGAGCTGCTCCAGCAGGCCCTCGCGCTGCGGGCCGAGGAAGCCCATCGCCAGGGTGACGAGCTCGGCCGGGATCTCCCGCTCGGTGCCCTCGATGGGCTCGAAGCCGGTCTCCGGGCCGCGTACGTCGACGACGCGCAGGGCCCTGACGCGGCCGTTCTCGTCGCCGACGAACTCCAGCGTGTTGACCGCGTACGCGCGCTCGCCGCCGAGGTCGTACAGCTCCTCGTGCGCCGACTCCATCTTGAACAGCATCGGGTACGTCGGCCACGGCTGGCTGCCGGGCCGGGTCTCCGGCGGGCGCGGCATGATCTCCAGCTGGGTGATCGACGCGGCGCCCTGGCGGACGGCGGTGCCGATGCAGTCCGCGCCGGTGTCGCCGCCGCCGATGACGACGACGTTCTTGCCCTTGGCGGAGATCGGCGTGTCGGTGATGTCGCCCTCCTGGACCTTGTTGGCCAGCGGGAGGTACTCCATCGCCTGGTGGATGCCGTCGAGCTCGCGGCCGGGCACCTTAAGGTCGCGCCAGACGGTGGCGCCGCCCGCGAGGACCACGGCGTCGTACGAGGCGCGCAGCTCCTCGGCGGTGACGTCGGCGCCGATGTTCACCGAGCAGCGGAAGTCGGTGCCCTCGGCGCGCATCTGGGCCAGGCGGCGGTCCAGGTGCGCCTTCTCCATCTTGAACTCGGGGATGCCGTAGCGCAGCAGCCCGCCGGGGCGGTCCGCCCGCTCGTACACGACGACGTCGTGGCCGGCGCGGGTGAGCTGCTGGGCGGCGGCCAGGCCGGCCGGGCCGGAGCCGACGACCGCGACCTTCTTGCCGGTCCGGACGGACGGCGGCTGCGGCGTGACCCAGCCCTCGGCGAAGGCCCGGTCGATGATCTCCACCTCGACCCGCTTGATGGCCACGGGGTCGGAGTTGATGCCCAGGACGCAGGCGGACTCGCACGGCGCCGGGCACAGCCGCCCGGTGAACTCCGGGAAGTTGTTCGTGGCGTGCAGCCGCTCGATGGCGTGACGCCACTCGTCCCGGTGGACGAGGTCGTTCCACTCGGGGATGAGGTTCCCGAGCGGGCAGCCGTTGTGGCAGAACGGGATCCCGCAGTCCATGCAGCGGGACGCCTGCTTCTCCAGGGAGCTCTTCGGGAAGTCCTCGTACACCTCGCGCCAGTCGCGGATCCGAACGTCGACGGGGCGACGCTTCGGAAGCTCCCGCTGATGGGTCAGGAAACCCTTCGGGTCAGCCATGTCTCCCCCTTCACCCGTTGCTGGCCATGACGGCCTGGTCGGCGTCGCGTCCCTCGGCCTCCGCGGCGGCGCGGGCGGTCAGGACCCTCTTGTAGTCGCGCGGCATGACCTTGCTGAACCGGCCGGCCGCGGTCTCCCAGTCGGCGAGCAGCGCGGCGGCCACCGTCGAACCGGTCTCGGTGTGGTGACGTTCGACGATGTCCCGCAGGTACGCGAGGTCGTCGGCGTCGAGCGGGTCGAGGTCGACCATCTCGGTGTTGAGACGCTCGGGCCGCAGGTCCAGGACGTAGGCGATGCCGCCGGACATGCCGGCCGCGAAGTTGCGGCCGGTCGGGCCGAGGACGATCGCCCGGCCGCCGGTCATGTACTCGCAGCCGTGGTCGCCGACGCCCTCGACGACGGCGGTGGCGCCGGAGTTGCGGACGCAGAACCGCTCGCCGACCACACCGCGGACGAACGCCTCACCGGACGTCGCGCCGTACAGCATGACGTTGCCGGCGATGATCTGCTCCTCCGCCTTGAACGGCGCGTCGGCGGGCGGGCGCACGGTGAGGCGGCCGCCGGACAGGCCCTTGCCGACGTAGTCGTTGGCGTCGCCGATGAGCCGCAGGGTGATCCCGCGCGGCACGAACGCGGCGAACGAGTTGCCCGCCGAGCCTGTGAAGGTGACGTCGATCGTGTTGTCGGGCAGGCCCTCCCCGCCCCACTTCTTGGTCACCTCGTGGCCGAGCATCGTGCCGACGGTGCGGTTGACGTTGCGGATCGGCATCTCGAGCGTCACCTGGTCGCCGTAGGCGATGGCGCCCTCGGCGAGCTGGATCAGCGTGTTGTCCAGGGCCTTCTCCAGGCCGTGGTCCTGCACGGTGACGCGGCGCAGCGCCGCGCCGTCGGGCAGGTCCGGGCGGTGCAGGATCGGGCGCAGGTCGAGCCCGGCGGCCTTCCAGTGGTCCACGGCCTCGGCGGTGTCGAGCAGGCCGACCTGCCCGATCGCCTCGTCCAGGGACCGGAAGCCGAGCGCGGCGAGGTACTCGCGGACCTCCTCGGCGATGAACTCGAAGAAGTTGACCACGAACTCCGGCTTGCCGCTGAACCGCTTGCGCAGCTCCGGGTTCTGGGTCGCGACGCCGACCGGGCAGGTGTCGAGGTGGCAGACGCGCATCATCACGCAGCCGGAGACGACCAGCGGCGCGGTGGCGAAGCCGTACTCCTCGGCGCCGAGCAGCGCGGCGATGACCACGTCACGGCCGGTCTTCATCTGCCCGTCGGTCTGCACGACGATGCGGTCGCGCAGGCCGTTGAGCAGCAGTGTCTGCTGGGTCTCGGCGAGGCCGAGCTCCCAGGGCGCGCCGGCGTGCTTGATCGAGGTGAGCGGCGAGGCGCCGGTGCCGCCGTCGTGCCCGGAGATCAGGACGACGTCGGCGTGCGCCTTGGACACGCCCGCCGCGACCGTGCCGACACCGACCTCGGCGACGAGCTTGACGTGCACGCGCGCCGCGGGGTTGGCGTTCTTCAGGTCGTGGATGAGCTGGGCGAGGTCCTCGATCGAGTAGATGTCGTGGTGCGGCGGCGGGGAGATGAGCCCGACGCCGGGGGTGGAGTGCCGGGTCTTGGCGATCCACGGGTACACCTTGTGGCCGGGCAGCTGGCCGCCCTCGCCGGGCTTGGCGCCCTGCGCCATCTTGATCTGCAGGTCGTCGGCGTTGGTGAGGTACTCCGAGGTCACACCGAACCGGCCGGAGGCCACCTGCTTGATCGCCGAGCGACGCAGGTCGCCGTTGGCGTCGGGCGTGAACCGCTCGGGGTCCTCGCCGCCCTCGCCGGTGTTGGACTTGGCGCCGAGACGGTTCATCGCGATCGCGAGGGTCTCGTGGGCCTCGGCGGAGATCGAGCCGTACGACATCGCGCCGGTGGAGAACCGCTTGACGATCTCGGAGACGGACTCGACCTCCTCGATCGGCACCGGCGGGCGTACGCCCTCGCGCAGCTTGAACAGGCCGCGCAGGGTCATCAGCCGCGCCGACTGGTCGTCGACGAGCCTGGTGTACTCCTTGAAGATCTCGTAGCGGCGGCTGCGGGTGGCGTGCTGCAGCTTGAAGACCGTCTCGGGGTTGAACAGGTGCGGCTCGCCCTCACGGCGCCACTGGTACTCCCCGCCGACCTCGAGGGTGCGGTGGGCCAGTTCGTTGCCGCCCGGCGGGAACGCCCGGCGGTGGCGCTGCGCGACCTCCTCGGCGAGGACGTCGAAGCCGACGCCGCCGAGGCGGGAGGTCGTGCCGGCGAAGCACTCGGCGAGGACCTCCTCGCCGAGGCCGACGGCCTCGAAGATCTGCGCGCCGGTGTACGAGGCGACCGTGGACACGCCCATCTTGGACATGACCTTCAGGACGCCCTTGCCGTACGCCTTGACGAGGTTGCGGACGGCCTTGGCCGGCTCGATCTCCAGGACGCCGGTGGCGACCAGGTCCTCGACGGTCTCGATCGCGAGGTACGGGTTGACGGCGGAGGCGCCGTACCCGATGAGCAGCGCCATGTGGTGGCACTCGCGGGCGTCGGCGGCCTCGACGACCAGCCCGACCCGCGTGCGGCTCTTCTCCCGGATCAGGTGGTGGTGCACCGCGCCGGTGAGCAGCAGCGACGGGATCGGTGCCTGGTCGGCGGTCGCGCCGCGGTCGGACAGGACGAGGAGGCGGGCGCCGTCGCGGATCGCGGCCGACACCTCGGCGCAGATCTCCTCCAGGCGGTGCCGGAGCGCCTCGCCGCCGCCGGTCACGTCGTACAGGCCGGACACGACGTACGGCTGGAAGTCCGCCCGGTCGCCGTCGTCGTTGATGTGGATGATCTTGGCCAGTTCCTCGTTGTCGAGGATCGGCGTGGGCAGCACGAGCCGCCGGCAGGACTCCGGGCCGGGCTCGAGCAGGTTGCCCTCCGGGCCGAGCGTCGACTGCAGGCTCGTGACGAGCTCTTCGCGGATGGCGTCCAGCGGCGGGTTCGTGACCTGGGCGAACAGCTGCTTGAAGTAGTCGAACAACTGCCGCGGGCGGTCCGACAGCGCGGCCAGCGGCGTGTCGGTGCCCATGGACCCGATCGGCTCGGCGCCGCTCTTCGCCATCGGCGCCAGGATGATCTTCAGCTCCTCATTGGTGTAGCCGAAGACCTGCTGGCGCTTGACGAGCGTCTCGTGCGAGGGCACGTCGCCCTCGTGCAGCTCCTCGACGACGCGCAGCTCGCGCTCGGGCAGCTCCCCGAAGCGGACGAGGCCGTCGCGGAGCCACTCGGCGTACGGGTGCTCGCGGGCGAGCTCGGCCTTGATCTCGTCGTCCTCGACGATGCGGCCCTGCGCCGTGTCGACGAGAAAGATCTTGCCGGGCTGCAGGCGGCCCTTGCGGACGACCTTCGACTGCTCGATGTCGAGCACGCCGGCCTCACTGGCCAGCACGACGAAGCCGTCCTCGGTGACCCAGAAGCGTCCCGGGCGCAGGCCGTTGCGGTCCAGGACCGCGCCGACGACGGTGCCGTCGGTGAAGGTGACGCTCGCCGGGCCGTCCCAGGCCTCCATCAGCGTCGAGTGGAACTCGTAGAAGGCCCGCCGCTCCGGGTCCATCTCGGTGTGGTTCTCCCACGCCTCGGGGATCATCATCAGCACCGAGTGCGGCAGCGACCGGCCGCCGAGGTGGAGCAGCTCCAGGCACTCGTCGAAGGAGGCCGTGTCGCTGGCCTCCATGTCGATCACCGGGAAGATCCGGGACAGGTCGCCGGGCAGCAGGTCCGACTTGAGCAGCGCCTCGCGGGCCCGCATCCAGTTCCGGTTGCCCTTGACCGTGTTGATCTCACCGTTGTGCGCGACGAACCGGTACGGGTGGGCCAGCTCCCACGCCGGGAACGTGTTGGTGGAGAAGCGCGAGTGCACCAGCGCGATCGCGCTGCTGTAGCGCCGGTCGGACAGGTCCGGGAAGAACGGCTCCAGCTGCGGGGTCGTCAGCATCCCCTTGTAGACGATCGTGCGGCTGGACAGGCTCGGGAAGTACACCCCGGTGTCCTGCTCCATGCGCTCGCGGGCGCAGAACACGATCCGGTCCAGCTCCAGCTCCCGTGCGCCGCTGCGGGCGCTGAGGAACAGCTGGGCGAAGTGCGGCATGACCGCGCGCGCCGTCGGCCCGGTGAACTCCGGGTCGTACGGGAGCTCGCGCCAGCCGAGGACGGTCAGGCCCTCCTCGTCCGCGATCCGCTCGACGGTCGCGACGGCCTCGGCCCGCGTCGCCTCGTCGGCGGGCAGGAACGCGATGCCGGCGGCGTACGCGCCCGCCTCGGGCAGCGCGAACCCGGCGACCTCCCGGAACAGTGCGTCGGGGAGCTGGGTGAGGATTCCGGCACCGTCGCCGTCGTCCGGCTCGGCGCCCTTGGCACCGCGGTGATCCAGGTTACGCAGGACGGTCAAGGCCTTGACGATGATGTCGTGGCTCTTACGACCATTGAGGTCGGCGACCATGCCGACGCCACAGGCGTCATGCTCACCTGCGGGGTCGTACAGACCTTGACGCTCAGGGCGTCCCCGGCCCGGAATCATGGCAGCAGGCACCATCAACCCTCCCGTCGTCTCGTTACGCTCCTCATCAGTGCAGTCCGGGACGACGTTGGCCCACTGCGGTGACTAGAGATTACAACACTGCCTGATTCATCCCCGACGCGGCATGATCGCGAAACTTGCACAATCTCCCGCATCTTGGTTCAACCGAGCACTTCGCCCGGTTGTTCCGGTCGGCGGTCGACCGTGCGAAACGTGGGTTGAGCTGCCGTGATGCCGGCGGCGGCAGCGCCGCCGGCAGGCTCGATCAGTTGGAGCCGACGTTCCGGCTGAACAGGAACGTCTTGCCCGCCCGCTCGGTGAGCGACGCCGGGGCGATGGTGTCGGGCTCGGACGCGTTGCCGTCCGCGGCGCCCGCCCAGCCGATCACGACGAAGTGGCCGTACGCGCCGCCGGACGCGCCCGTGGCCCCCTTGCCGAACCGGTCCACCGGCGAGGCGCCCGACACGGGCAGGAAGAAGCCCTTGTTCCCCGCCTGCGGGTCCAGGTCCTGGATCAGCGTGTTCGCGGCGTTGACGTCTCGCAGGTTGAAGATCACCAGCTGACCGACCCACTTCTGGTCCGACGAGACGTACGCGGCGCGGATCGCCTGGGTGCAGCCGTCGCCCTGCAGTGCCGCCTTCAGCGCCGGGCCCCACACCGTGCTCGCGCAGTCCGCGTCCAGCCGCCCGTTGCCCTGCAACTGCATCGTGATGTGCTCGATGTTGTTGGTCTGGGCCTTGGCCTCGGCGTCGCCGAACACCTCGTCCGTGGTCATCGGCTTGGAATCCTGGGACGCGGTGTTCAGGTTGTTCCACAGCGACCAGGACTTGGTGGCGTTGTAGTACGACGGCTTGGACTGGCCGCCCGCCGAGCCCGGCTGCCCGGCCGCCGGCCCGCCGGCTCCCGGCGTCGCCACCGCGGCCGGCGTCGTCCCCGACTTATTGTCGTCGTTCCCGCCGCTGGAGGCCGCGTAGTAGACGCCGCCGAGCACGCCGCCGACCACGACGACCGCCGCCGCGATCACCCCGAAGACCATGCCGCCGTTGCCCTTCTTCGGCGGCGGTCCCATCGGAGGCTGCCCCATCGGACCCATCGGGCCCATGGGCGGCTGCCCCATCGGGCCCATCGGAGGCTGCGCCTGCGGCGGCAGCATCTGCGGCTGCCCCATCGGCATCCCGGCCGCCATCGTCTCCTGGTGCTGCCAGCCGGCCCCGGACGGGCCGTATCCGCCCTGCGGAGGCGGCGCGCCCCACCCGCCGGACTGCCCGCCAGGAGGCTGCTCGCCCCACCCGCCGGGCTGGCCGCCAGGGGGCTGCTCGCCGGGGCCGTTGGGCGGGTACGGGTAACTCATATCGCGATCTCCTCTGACGACATCGCCTCTTCGATGGGAGAAGCCTAAGGTCTGGTTCCCTGCAGTTTGGGCGAATCGCGACACCTCTAGGCTTGGCGGCATGTCTGAGGTGCCCGAGGAGGCCGCGCGGATCGTCGAGGGCGTCGGTGCCCGCCGCCTGCGCCATGCCCTCGCTCTGCTGACCGGTGATCGTTCATGGGACGCCGACGCGCTCGTCCGGGCGACCGCCGCGCCCCGCCGGGCGATCGACGCGCTGCTGACCGCGCTCGGAGACGACCTGGAGGACGGGCGGATCCGCCGCGACCGGGCGGACGCCTACCGACCGCTGGCCGCCCCGGCGGTCATCGCCGACCCCGTCGCCCACCTCCTCCCCGACCACGCCGAGATCGTCGCCGAGATGGCGGCGCTGATCGCGGCCGCGCCCCGCGCCCGTACCGCGCTCGACCACGTCGCGGCGACCGCCGACACGGCCGTACGGCGGGCGCTGCTGCTCGGCGCCCGGTTCTGGCTCGGTTCCGCGCGGCTGCTGTGCGTCGGCGACCACGACCTCACGTCCCTCGCGGTCGCGCTGACGCACCCCGGGGTCGAGATCACCGTGGTGGACATCGACGACCGCATCCTGGAGTTCATCGGCGAGGAGGCCGCCCGGCGCGGCCTGCCGATCCGCTGCCGGTTCGCCGACCTGCGGCTGGGCCTGCCGCCCGGCGCGCGGGAGTGGGCCGACCTGGTCTTCACCGATCCGCCGTACACCCCCGACGGCGTCGCGCTGTTCACCCGGCGCGGCCTGGAGGGACTGCGCGACCGCGACTCCGGACGGGTACTGGTCGCGTACGGGGCCAGCGAGGGGACCCCGGCGCTGGCACTGAAGGTCCAGGAGGCCCTCGGGCCGCTGCACCTGGCGTACGAGGCGATCTGGCCGGACTTCAACCGCTATGACGGAGCACCGGCGATCGGCTCCGCCAGTGACCTGTACGTCCTGCGCCCCACGAGCCGCACCTGGAAGGCGCTGGGACCCGCCGCCGCGGGCACCCGGATCTACACGCAGGGCCCGCAGGCGGTGGAGGCCCCGGAGCGGCCCCTGGAGGCCGCCGTCACCGAGCCCGCCGACCTGCTGGTCGGCGACTGGCCGAAGGGATTCGCGCCCGGAACGCCGCGCGTGCACCTGGCGACCTGGCTCGCCAAGCCGTACGCCGGCCGCACCGGGGACGTCGTCATCGCGCTCCCGGCCGGGTACGACGCGCTGCTGCCGCGGGTGCTGCTCGCCTCGCGCGCCGAGCGGGTGCGCGTGCTCACCCCCGCGGTGCTCCCCCGCTCCCTCAAGGGCGTGCTCTCGGCCGTGTACCACCTGAAGACGGCGCCCGGCGAGATCGTCGCCTCCCGGATCGAGGCGCCCGGCGGCACCGGAGCCGTCCTCCGCCACATCCTGGACCGGCCGCACAACCGGATCGCGGGCTCCTGGCGCGAGGGTCTCATCCGGCACGCCTCCGGCGACCTGACCAAGAACCAGGCGCGCGCCCGCATCCAGGAGGCCGCCCCCTGGCTCGGCGACGCGACCGTCCTCGACCTGCCCGCCCACCGGCTCGCCGGTCTTCCCGACGCCGTACGGCAGGCACTCGACGCCTGACCCGGCCCGCACGGCCGCAAGCGAGCGGGGCCGGCGACCAGGCCCCGGGCCCTTGTCAGCCCTGTCCGCCCTTGTCGGCGACACGCTGGACGATGGCGGGCGGAGGGCCGATCGTGACCAGCAGCGACACCAGCTTCGGGTCGGTCTCGCCGCCCGAACCGTCCGCGCGCCGGACCCAGGTGATCACCGCGTAGTGGCCCATCGCCACCCCGCGCGCCGTGCTGAAGCCCTGACCGTACGCCGCGTCGCCGTCGCCCAGTGGGCGCACGAACCCGTCGCCGGACCGCGGGTCGGCCGCCGCGACGAGCTTGTCGGCGGCCGTCGAGTCCGCCAGGTTGAAGATCGCGACCAGAGCCGAGAAGCCCTTGTCCTCGTACGCGCCGCGCGTCACCTGCGTGCAGCCCGACTGCTGCAGGAGCTGGGCGAGCGGCCGACCCCACACGGCGTCGGCGCACCGGGCGTCCAGCTTGGACGCCGTCAGCTTCAAGGACGCCTTCGCATCCCGGTCCGAGATCGTCTTCTCGTCGAAGACCTCGTTCGCGGTCAGGGGGCGGGGGTCGGCGGTGCGCTTGGCGATCGGCGCGAACACCGAGGTCGTGGAGGCCGCGGAGTAGGTCGAGGGCAGCGTGCCGCCGGCGGGCGCCGCGGCCGGCTGCTGCTCGGACGGCTTCCGATCGCCGTGGGTCAGCACCACCAGGCCCGCGACGGCGATGAGCGCGACGACGAGGACGACCCCGGCCGCGGCGAAGTACGCGACCGGCGGCAGCGCGCCGGGGCCCTTCTCACCACGGGCGGGCCGGGCCGGCAGCTTGATCGCGGGGAGCCGGAGCGACCGGCGTGACGGTCGCGGCGTCTCCTCCTCCGGATCGCGCTCCCCCTCGCGGCCGGGCGGCCGCCCGCCGTTCCACGCGGCAGGCTCCTGCCCCTCCCAGGTGGGGGGCTGCCCGCCGTTCCAGGCCGGCTGCTGCCCCTCCCCGGCCGGGGGCCGTCCGTGGCCCCACGCGGGCGGCTGCTGCGCCTCCGGCGGCGGAGCGTGCCCGCCGTTCCAGGCCGGAGGCGACCCCGCGCCCCACGGCCCGGGCGGCGCGCCGTACCCCGCGGGGGGCTGCGAGGCCTCTCCCTCGGGGAGCGGCGGGGGGTCCTGGTCCGCGGGGCCGGCGGGCGACGCCGACCGGCGGCGCGGCCGCCTATTCACCGGCGAGGACGAGTCGTTCCCAGACGAAGTCGTCGGCCCGCTCGATGGCGATACTGGCGTCCAGGAGTTCGTTCATCGTCTGCGGCTGGGCACCGCCGGCCTTCTCCACCCAGCTGATGACCACGTAGTGGCCGTACGCCTGGCTGTAGGCGGCGCTGAAGCCGCCGGTGAAGTTCGTCGATCCCTTCACCGTGAACGGTGAGACGAAGCCCGCGCCGCTGTCGGGGTCCAGGTCGCGGACGATCTGCTCGGCGCCCTGCAGGCTCGCGAGGTTGATCGCGATGAACTGGCCGACGTACTGCTTGTCGTTGCTGACGTACGCGCCGCGGGCGATCTGGGTGCAGCCGTACTTCGCCAGGTCGCCCTGGAACTCCTGGCCCCAGGTGCCGGTCTTGCAGTCTCCGGCGAGATCCGACCCGGCGAGCGTGAAGGTGTACTTGCCGTGGGTGACCGTCTTGTCGTCGTCGCCGAACACCTCGTTCTTGTTCAGCGGGCGCTTGTCCTTGGTGCGGTCGGCCAGCTTCTTCACCTGCGGGTTCGCCGGGGTGTTGACGTACACCTTGGGCAGCACCCGCACCGCGGCGGCGGCCTGCGGCTTCTTGTCGCCGCCACCGCCCATCGCCACGACCGCGACGACGGCGACGATGACGAGCACGGCCACCGCGGCGCCACCGATGATCAGAAGGTTCCGCTTTGAACCCCCCTCGGGGGTCTGTGCGGCGCGGCGTCCCCGGGACGGCCGACCTTGCTCGCGGTCCTCGTAACCCATCTCGCTCACGAGGCGTGAGCTTAGCGAACCTCCATCGCCGAGATGTCCATATCGCCGTTCTGCCCTAGTTTGCGGCGCTTTTTGTGGCGCAGCCCACGGGCCGATCCGGAGCACACTCCACGGGCCGACGAGCGTCCGCCGGCCCTGCGGAGCGGTCGATCAGGTCCGGCGGGCCGCCGACGGCCGGCCGGCCGTGTCGGCCTGCGCGGCCGCGGTCTCCTGAGAGACCTCCTCGGCGTCGGCGGCGTCGGACGCTCCGGCGTCCGACGTCTCGTCCTCGTCCCCTGCGGCCGATTCGCCGGTCGCGGTGGCGGGCGCGGCCTCCGTACGGTCGCCGTCCGCGGGCTCACCGTCCTCGGCCTCGGCCTCGGGGGCGTCTGCCGCCTCGGCGTCCTTCGCCTCAGGTGACGTCGCCCCGGCTTCGGCGGCCGTCGTGTCCTCCGGATCGGTGGCCTCCGCGTCGGCCACGGCGGGCGCGACGGCCGCCGGCTCCGGCTCGGATCCCGTCTCCACGACCGGCTCGGAGTCCGCCGGGTCCGCGATGGCGGTGGTCGTGGTGGCCGTCGCCGTGTCGCCGTCCACGGTGGCGGGTTCGGCCGGGCCCGCGGCGGCTTCGCCGGCGTCGTTCGCCGAGCCCAGGGCGCCCGGCGGGTTCTCGGTCCGGTGCCGCTGGAGGTACATGTAGCCCACCGCGCCGAGGAACACGATCAGGCAGGTCCAGTCGTTGAGCCGCAGGCCCAGGATGTGGTGCGCCTCGTCGATGCGCAGCCATTCGATCCAGGCACGGCCGACGGTGTAGGCGGCGACGTACAGCGCGAACGTGCGGCCGTACGCCAGCCGGAACCGCTTCTCCGCCCAGATGACCAGGACGGCCACCCCGATGCACCAGAGGCACTCGTAGAGGAAGGTCGGCTGGTAGGTGGCGATGTCGGCGTACTTCGCGTCCGGCGGGCGGTGCGCGGGGTCGATCTTCACCGCCCACGGGAGCTTGCTCGGACGGCCGTACAGCTCCTGGTTGAACCAGTTGCCCCAGCGTCCCATCGCCTGGGCGAGGGCGATGCCCGGCGCGGCGGCGTCGGCGAACACGCGCAGCGAGATGCCGCGGCGGCGGCAGCCGAGGTAGGCGCCGAGGGCGCCCAGGGCGATGGCCCCCCAGATGCCCAGCCCGCCGTTCCAGACCTTGAGGGCATCGACGGGATGACGCCCGTGCCCGAAGTACAGCTGGTGATCGGTGATCACGTGGTAGAGACGGCCGCCGACCAGGCCGAACGGCACCGCCCAGACGGCGATGTCCAGGACCGTGCCCGCCGTGCCGCCGCGCGCCGCCCAGCGCCGGTCCCCGAGCCAGACGGCGATGATCACCCCGATGATGATCATCAGGGCGTATCCGCGCAGGGGGAGAGGGCCCAGGTGGATGCTCCCCTGCGACGGGCTGGGGATGAAGGCGAGCGGCTGCTGCATGGGAAGTGAGATTACCGTCTGACGGGCGCGCGGAGGCGCGGCGACGGTGAAGATCGGGCGTCGAATGCGCGGCGTACCGCATGCTCGGCGACCGCGAGCCACGATGGAGCCGGAGTCCGCATCTCGGCGACCCCGAGGACACGGTGGACGATCCGGCGGTGGCCGGGAACACGAGAAGGGGGCCGCGACCGGTGGTCGCGGCCCCTCGTCCGTCCGGCCGTTCGCGACGGCCGTCGGCGGGCGGCGCGATGGTGGGCGCCGCCCGCGACCGTCACTTGGCGGGCTTGCTCGGCGTGGCCGACGCCGACGGGCTCACCGAACCGCTCGGCGTGGCCGACGCCGCCGGGCTCGGCGTGGCGTCGACGGGCTTGGCGGCCAGGACGGCCTTCTCCAGCGCGGACGGCTTGAGCAGGACGTTGGTCAGGTCCAGCGACTGACCGTCGAGGAACACCGTCGGGGTGCCGCTGACCTGGCGGGTCTGCTCGGCGTAGGTCGTCATCGCGTCGACCTGGCTCTGCTTCTGCAGGCCCTTGACGCACTGCTCGAAGGCCGGCGTGTCGAAGCCCAGCTTGTTGGCCCAGCCGATGAGGTCCTTGTTGGAGAAGCCGTTCGAGCCCTCGGCCGGCTGGTTCTTGTAGATCATGTCGTGGTACTGGACCCACTTGTCCGCCGGAGCGCACAGCGCCGCGTTGGCCGCCCGCTGGGAGTTGCCGCGGATCGGCTCCGACTGCTGCTTGAACAGCCAGAACGGGTAGTAGATGACGTTGACCTTGCCCTCGGCCGCGAGCTTCTTGACCGTGTTGCCGCTGGTGCTCTCCATCTCGTGGCAGATGGGGCACTGGAAGTCCTCGAACATCTCCAGCTTGGGCGCCTTGACGCCGGGCTTGCCCATCAGGATCCCGCCGTCGGCCAGGCGGGTCGCCGGCGCGATCGCACCGCTGTAGGTGTTCCTGTTGTTCCTGTTCACCAGGTACACGGTGAGGATCACGGCCAGCGCCACGATGGCGAGGGCGCTGATGGCGATGGTCAGGGCGCGCATCCGCTGCTGCTTCTGCGCTTGGCGCTTGCGCTCCTCTGCCAGCCGCTCGCGGGCCGACCGCTGTCGAGCGGCCTTACTCATCTGGTCTCCTAGTCGAATATCCGGTCAGCGCTCGAACCGTCCGGCGCTCAGGCGTACATCCCGAGCACCCGGTCGAGCGCGAATTTGCCGCGCGGGTACAACATCAGCCAGGCGGCGAGAACGAGGAAGCCGAGGTCTCTGAAGACCTCTCTAAGGTAATGGGTCTGGCCCTTGGCCACCGTGCCGCCGCCCCCGAAACAGCCACAGTCGATGGAAAGCCCACGGGCGGCCACCGAGATGATCCCGGCGATGAAGACGACGAACAGCAGACCCACGCAGATCGCCATGACCCGCGTGGCGAAGCCGAGCAGGATCATCACGGCGAGGACCATCTCCAGCACCGGCAGGCCGAGGGCGACCGGGGTCACCGCGCCCTGCGGCAGGATCCGGTACGCGGAGACCGCCGTCTTCTGCAGCGCGGCGGGCTCGGTGAACTTCGCGTACCCGGCGGTGCCGAGGATGCCCGCGAGCAGGACCCGCACGACGAGCGTGATCCAGTGCTGGTAGCGCTCGGGCAGGGCGGGGACGCGGATCCGTCCGGCCAGGCCGGTCCGGCCCTCGTCGACGTCGGCCTTACCGCGCCCGGGGCCGGTCCTGGTGTCGGTGGCGCGCGTCTTCCCGCCACCCGATCCGCCCTTGCCGCGTCCGGGCGGGGTCTTTCCGCCCGCGGGCCCGGACGCCCGTTTGGTGGCCCTGGTCCTACGCCCTGCGGAGTCAGCCTTGGTCGCCACTGTCGTTCCTCACCCTGGTCATGATCCCGGCGCGCGCCAGCATAGGCGACGGGAATGTAAGGACGCCGTCAAAGCACGAGGTAGATCCTGTCACCTCCGGGCCGGGCACGGGCCTTTTATCGCCGCACGCCCGCGGCGAGTTCGGCCGTGAGGCGGCGCACGGCGTCGAGACCTGCGTCGAGCGACGGCGCGTCGAGCAGCCGGCGGATGAACGCCGAGCCGACGATCACGCCGTCGGCGAAGCCCGCGACCTCCGCGGCCTGCTCGCCGTTGCTGACACCGAGGCCGAGCCCGACGGGCAGCGAGGACGGCTGCGTCATCGCCTTGCGAGTGCGCTCGACCAGGTGCGCGGCGCCGGTGTCGACGGCGGAGCGCGCCCCGGTCACGCCCATGAGGGAGGCGGCGTACACGAAGCCGCGGCACAGAGCGGTGATCTTGGCCAGGCGCTCGTCGGTGGAGCTGAGCGCGACGAGGAACACCCGGTCCAGGTCGTACGCGTCGGAGGCGGCCAGCCACGGCTCGGCCTCCTCCGGCGTGAGGTCCGGCGTGATCAGGCCGCAGCCGCCCGCCGAGGACAGGTCGCGGGCGAAGGCGTCCACGCCGTACCGGTCGACGGGGTTCCAGTAGGTCATGACGAGGGTGCGCACCCCGGTGGCGGCGACCGCCTCGACCGTGCGGAACACGTCGGCGACCCGGATGCCGCCGGTCAGCGCCTGGTGGACGGCGTCCTGGATGGTGGGGCCGTCCATCAGCGGGTCGGTGTACGGCAGGCCGATCTCGATGACGTCGCAGCCCGCCTCGACCATCGTCTTCGCGGCGGTGACGGCCCCCTCGAACGAGGGGAAGCCCGCCGGGAGGTACCCGACCAGCGCGGCGCGTCCCTCCGCCTTGGCCTGCTCGAACGCCGTCGCGACGGTGCGCGCCGGTGCGCCCTCGGTCCGCTCCATGCTCTCGCTCCCGCTCCGCTCGCTCATGCGCCCGCCGGCCCTTCGCCCTCGACCAGCCCGAACCATTCGGCGGCCGTGTGCATGTCCTTGTCGCCCCGGCCGGACAGGCAGACCACGATCGTGGCGTCCGGGCCGAGCTCGCGGCCGACGCGCAGCGCGCCGGCCAGCGCGTGCGCGGACTCGATGGCGGGGATGATGCCCTCGGTGCGGCACAGGAGCGCGAAGGCGTCCATGGCCTCGGCGTCGGTGACGGCCTCGTAGGTGGCGCGGCCGCTGTCGTGCAGCCAGGAGTGCTCGGGGCCGACTCCGGGATAGTCGAGCCCGGCCGACACCGAGTGGGTCTCCAGGGTCTGGCCGTCCTCGTCCTGCAGCAGGTAGGTGCGCATGCCGTGGATGACCCCGAGGGAGCCGCCGACGAGGGTGGCGGCGTGCTTGCCGCTCTCGACGCCGGAGCCGCCGGCCTCGAAGCCGTACAGCCGGACGCCCTCGTCGGGGACGAACGCGTGGAAGGCGCCGATGGCGTTCGACCCGCCGCCGACGCAGGCGACGACCGCGTCGGGCGGCCGCCCGGTCAGCTCGAGGACCTGCTCGCGGGCCTCGACGCCGATGATCCGCTGGAAGTCGCGGACCATCATCGGGAACGGGTGCGGGCCCATGACGGAGCCGATGCAGTAGTGCGTGTCGTCGACGGTCGCCACCCAGTCGCGGAACGCCTCGTTGCAGGCGTCCTTGAGGGTGCGGCTGCCGGTCGTGACCGGGACCACCTCGGCGCCGAGCATCCGCATCCGGGCGACGTTGAGCGCCTGGCGTACGGTGTCGACCTCGCCCATGTAGACGACGCACTCGAGGCCGAGCAGGGCCGCGGCGGTCGCGGTGGCGACGCCGTGCTGGCCGGCTCCGGTCTCGGCGATGATCCGGGTCTTGCCCATGCGCCGGGTGAGCAGCGCCTGCCCCAGCACGTTATTGATCTTGTGCGAGCCGGTGTGGTTGAGGTCCTCGCGCTTGAGGAGGATCCGGGCGCCGCCCGCCTCCGCGCCGAAGCGCTTCGCCTCGGTGAGCAGGCTGGGCCGCCCGGCGTAGGTCGCCAGCAGGTGGTCCAGCTCGGCCCGGAAGGCCGGGTCCGCCATGGCCGTCTCGTACGAGGTGGTGAGCTCGTCGAGCGCGGCCATGAGCGCCTCGGGCGCGAACCGCCCGCCGAAGGGGCCGAAGTGCCCGGTCAGGTCGGGAAGAGAGCGTGCCGCATCGATGGTCATCGCGATGGTCCTGTCGCAGTCGGTTAGGGCCGGATCCGGTCAACTGAGGTGCGGATTCAGGCCCGCCATCGCTCGCGAAGGATCATGCGCATAGCTTACTTGCTCCGCCGCCTACTTGCCCTGGCGAAGCGCCGGGTGCGCCCCGGCCGCGACCAGGTCGGACACCGCCGAGCGCGGGTCCTTGCCGATGACCAGGCTCTCCCCGACCAGGACCGCGTCGGCGCCGGACGAGGCGTACGCGAGCAGGTCGTGCGGCCCGCGCACGCCGGACTCGGCGATCCGCACGATGCCGTCGGGGATCTGCGGCGCGATCCGGGCGAAGACGCCGCGGTCGACGCGCAGCGTGCTCAGGTCGCGGGCGTTGACCCCGATGACCTTCGCGCCCGCGTCCAGCGCGCGGCCCAGCTCCTCCTCGGTGTGCACCTCGACGAGCGGGGTGAGCCCGATCGACTCGGCCCGCTCGATCAGGGAGACCAGGGCCTGCTGCTCGAGCGCGGCCACGATCAGCAGCACCAGGTCGGCACCGTACGCCCGCGCCTCCCACAGCTGGTAGGAGGAGACGACGAAGTCCTTGCGCAGGACCGGGATGTCGACGCGGTTGCGCACCGCGGCCAGGTCGTCGATGCTGCCGCCGAAACGGCGGCGCTCGGTCAGCACGCTGATCACGGCGGCGCCGCCGGCCTCGTAGTCGGCGGCGAGCGCGGCCGGGTCGGCGATCGCCGCCAGCGCGCCCTTCGAGGGGCTGCACCGCTTGACCTCGGCGATCACCGCGACGCCCTGGCCGCGCAGCGCGCCGATCGCGTTGCGCGGTGACGGGGCGTGGGTCGCCATCTGCTTGAGCGCGTCGAGCGACACGGCCGCCTGCCGCTCCGCAAGATCCGCCCGGACGCCGTCCAGGATCTCGTCGAGCACGCTCACGAGCCCACCTTCCCCGCACTCATCGGAGGCCTTCGCAGCGCCGCCTCGCCGAACCGGTCGCCCACATGCCCTCCCCGCTGATCGCTCGCCGGATGTCCGCACCGTTCCCGCACCGAGCCCTGCATCGCGAACTCGCCCACGAAAACGGTCCCCCCTTGCCGGACGGTCGTGTGTGTCTCGATCGTAGCCCCGCCGGTCCGATGCGCCTTGCGGGGGTGGGAAATCACGGGGCCAGAGCACGCCCGATCGGGAGATTCCGGACAACCCAGAAAAGCAGGATGACCACCGTGAATCCGACGATCACGGCTGGCTGGAGGATCCTGGACCGCACCGGCCGCCCCTCCCGCGCCGCCCACACCCATCTGACCCAGAGGTAAGCCAGGAATGGCAGTGTGGCGAAGGCCAGCGGGTTACGGCCGAACGCCTCGGCGAGATGACCGTGGCCGATGGCGTGGATCATGCGCAACGACCCGCAGCCGGGGCAGTAGTACCCCGTCAGGGCGAGGAACGGGCAGGTCGGGTAGTGCCCGGGGTGGTTCGGGTCGACCGCCGAGACGTAGCAGGCCGCGCCGAGCACGGCGGCGAGCACGGCGTACGGCGTCCAGCGCGCCCTCCGGCGCCCCACACTCCGCGGCATCGGCCGGGTTCCGGTATGTCCCGCTGTCACGCTCCCAGCGTACGGCGCACCGGTCCGGCGACTCGGGACTCCGCCCCACCCGACCGAGGTGACGGCCGGCGACCCGTGACTCCGGCGCACCCGGCCGCAGGGGCGGCGGCCGGCGGCGGCACGACGCGCGACTCCGGCGCACCCAGGCGCAGGGGCGGCGGCCGGCGGCGCATCCGCCGACAGGGGCGGCGGATCAGCGGTCGGCGACGTAGCCGACGCCGCGTACGGTGCGCAGCGGGCTGCCCGCGCCCAGCTTGGCGCGCAGCTGCGCGATGTGGACGTCGACGGTGCGGACGCCCGCGGCCTCGGTGTCCCCCCACACGGCCACGAGCAACTGGTCACGGGCGAACACCCGCCCCGGGTGGCTCATCAGGAACGCCAGCAGGTCGAACTCCATGGCGGTCAGCGCCTTCGGCACCCCCGCGACGGTGACGGAACGGGTCCGCGCGTCGAGCACGATGGCGCCGGCTCGCAGCACGTCCTGGCGCGGCGCGGCGACCTGGTGACCCCGCAGGGCACGGCCGAGCGTGGCGAGGAGCACCCGCGGGCTGAACGGGCGCGGCACGGTGGGCCCGGCGGGCGCCGTCATGCCGGGCGGCACCACGGACACGACGACCGCGGGGCCGGCGGCCTCCGCGACCTCCCGGTGCACGCCCGCGGTCAGGTCGAGGACGATCGCGTCGGGGCGCAGGGTGCGGGCGAGCCCGGCGGCCGTCTTCGGGTCGGTGACGAGCCGGACGCGGTACCCCTCACGGGTGAGGTAGAGCCGGATGAGGTCGGCGACACCCGGGTCGTGCTCCACGACGAGCACGGTGGCCCGGCCCGGCGCGTCCGCCCGGGACCGCGGTGAGCGGGCATCCGGCGCGCCCGGCCGGGATCGTGGTGAGCGGGCGCCCGGCGCGTCGTCCTCCCCTGCCGGTCGGGACGGCGCGCGCCCGCTCACTCAGTGCTCCTGGAGTTCGTCGCTGGTGGGGTCGTCGCCGCGATCGAGCGACTTCCACAGCGAGGCGGGATCGTCGCCGACGCGGGACGCGGCGCCCGGACGGTCGTAGCGGGCGGACATGCCGGGCCAGCGCCGGCCGCGTACGACGGTGAGCAGCCCGGCGGCGGCCAGCAGGATCCCGCCGGCCATCGAGACGATCCACCAGCCGCCCACGTGCACGGACAGGTCACCGGTCAGCCGGGTGAGGTTGGTCCGGTCGGCGGCGGCCGACACGACCCGCGCGTGGCGGACGGCCAGCGGTGACAGCACGGCCACGAGCACGCCGAAGACGGTCAGCAGCACGCCGACGGCCGTCCGCGCCCAGCCGCGCGTGGCGAGCAGCGCGGCGATCCCGGCCAGCCCCGCCAGGCCGAGCGCGGCGATGCCGCCGCTCAGCGACCTCCCGGTGAGGTGCTGGAGCGACGGCATGAGCTGCGGGCCACCGCGCACGGTGACGGTCGCCCAGGTCCGGCCGGTGAACCCGGCGGCGAGCGCCGCGCCCGCCACGCCGAGCAGCGCGGCGGCGGCGAGTTCGCGGCGGTGCGTCACCGGGGACGCTCTCCCACGACCGCGTCGAGGCGGTCGGCGTCCCAGCAGGTGCGGTCACCGGTGTGGCAGGCGGCTCCGACCTGGTCGACCTTGACCAGGATGGCGTCACCGTCGCAGTCGAGGGCGACCTCCTTGACCCACTGCTGGTGGCCGGAGGACTCCCCCTTCACCCAGTACTCCTTGCGGCTGCGCGACCAGTAGGTGGCGCGGCCGGTGGTCAGCGTGCGGTGCAGGGCCTCGTCGTCCATCCAGGCCAGCATGAGCACCTCGCCCGTGTCGTACTGCTGGGCGATGGCCGGGACGAGCCCGTCTTCGGTTCGTTTGAGACGGTCGGCGATCTTGGGGTCCAAGGACATGACATCCATTGTGCCGTCTCACTCGGCCACAGGCGCGGACGGGGCGAGGCGCCGCAGCGGGGACTCGGGCATCAGGGCGAAGACCACCAGCGCGATGGCGGCGCCGGCGGTGCCGAGCCACGGGATGACGGTCGCGGTCGCGGACGCCGACGCGGCGGTCAGGCCGTGCGCGGGGGCGGCGGCGCGTACGTGGGAGGCGTACGCGGTGCCGGCGATCGCCAGGGCGACCGACCCGCCGACCTGACGGAAGAAGGTGATCTTGCTGGTGGCGGTGCCGATGTGCTCGGGTTCGACGGCGTTCTGGACGGCGATCGTGAGGCCGGACAGCATCGGGCCGATGCCGAGCCCGATCAGCGCCATCCAGCCCGCCAGGGCCCAGACGCCGGTGTGGACGCCGATGCCCGCGCACAGCAGCGATCCGGCGGCCAGCAGCGCGGGCGCCGCGACCAGCCACGGCTTGTAGCGCCGGGTCCGGCTGATCAGCGCGCCGGTGAGGAAGCTGCCGACCAGCATGCCGAGCATCAGCGGGTACACCTTCAGCCCGGAGGTGGAGGCGCTGTCGCCGTGGACCTCCTGGAAGTAGCGCGGCAGGAAGATGATGGCCGCGTACATCCCGAAGGCTGTGAAGAACGATCCGACGTTGGCCGCCGTGTAGGTGTGGTTGCGGAACAGCCCGAGCGGCACGATCGGCTCGGCGGCCCGCCGCTCGACGAGGACGAACCCGGCGAGCAGCGCCAGCGCGGCCGCGATCGGGGCGGCGACGGTCCCGCTCGTCCACGCGTGGGTCGCTCCGCCGGCCGTCGTGCGGCCCTTCTCGGTCAGGCCGAACAGGAGCAGCCCGATGGCGGCCGCGAACACCGCGATGCCGAGGTAGTCCGGCCGGGCCGGGACCCGCTCGCGCCGCACGTGGGGCAGGCGGAGGGCGATCACCGCGAGCACGACCACGCCGACCGGCAGGTTGACCAGGAAGACCCAGCGCCAGTTCGCCTGCTCGGTGAGCAGGCCGCCGAGGTAGGGGCCGGCGACGTAGCTGAGCGCCATGACGCCGCCGACCGCGCCCTGGATGCGCCCGGAGTTCTGCGGCGGGAACAGGTCGGCGACCAGCGCGAGGGACAGCGGGATGAGCGCACCGGCGCCGAGACCCTGGAGGGCGCGGAAGGCGATGAGCTCGGGCATGTTCTGCGCGGCGGCGCACAGCGCGGAGCCGATGAGGAAGACCGTCACCCCGATGAGCAGCAGCGGCTTGCGGCCGTGCACGTCCGACAGCCGTCCGTACAGCGGCACGGTGATGGTCGAGGTCAGCAGGTAGGCCGTCACGACCCAGGTGTAGAGGTCCTCGCCGCGCAGGTCCTGGACGATCCGCGGCAGCGAGGTGCCGACGATCGTCTGGTCGAGCATCGCGAGGAACATGCCGCCGAGGACGGCGACGATCAGCAGGCCCGTCCCGGGCCGGCGCGCCGCCTCGGGCGGCGCGGTGCTCGTCATGGCCGACATCCCGATCCCTTTCTCAGGTTCGATCAACACGTCGATCGCAACATGTAAGAGCCGACATGTCAACTTTGACATTGCTGCGCCGACATGTCACGGCATAGTTATGCTGGTGGGATGTCACTGCGCGCAGCACTGCTGGCACTGATCGAGGTGGCGGGACCGTCGAGCGGCTACGACCTGACCAAGCGGTTCGAGGGGTCGCTCGCCCACGTCTGGCAGGCGAGCCACAGCCAGATCTATCCCGAGCTGAACCGCATGGCGGCGGACGGTCTGCTCGAGGTGGAGGCGGAGGGCCCGCGCGGCCGTAAGACCTACTCCATCACCGCGGCCGGCCGGACCGGGTTGCACGAATGGCTGACCGAGACCAAGCCCGAACAGCGGGTGCGCAGCGAGGAGGCGCTCCGGGCCTTCCTGATCCCCCTGCTGCCCCGGGAGGAGGCCCTGGACCTTCTCAAGGAGGAACTGCGCCACGTCGAGGCCCGGCGGGCCGAACTCGAAACGCTATGCGAGCACGCCAGCGAGTCCGATTTTGGGCGTTATGCCCTCGAACGCGGACTTCGGCAGTTGGCGGCGTCCCGCGACTGGGCACTCTGGGCGATCGACCGGCTCCAGAAAAGCGAAGAGGCCCGTACCGAAACGGCACGGACCCCGACGGGTGAACTTTGACCGAACGTTATCCGAACTACAGCGGACGGACCTGGTCCGCCTGCGGGCCGCGGTCGCCCTGGACGACCTCGAACTCCACGCGCTGATTGTCCTCAAGCGTCCGGTATCCGGAGGTGGCGATCGCCGAGTAGTGAACGAAGACGTCCGGACCACCGCCGTCAATGGCGATGAAGCCGAACCCCTTGTCGGCGTTGAACCACTTCACGGTGCCCTGGGCCATGCCTAACTCCTTGCGGGACAAACAAAACCCACACGTCGTGGGTCACTTTGTGGTTGCCGCGGGTGTGCGCAGGCCCTTGAAGAAGCAAGAACACGCCCGCCAGTCATCGGTCCGCGGGCGTCTGGCAAACGAACGTGGAACTACGACAACAACCGGTTTGAGTTTACCAAGTTCGGTGCTCTGTCACACGCCCCGGTGCGAAAGACTGTTTTCTGCCGTCGATATTCCCCGCCGTTCTCGCGGCAACCCACCTCTCACCGGCGAGAACGGCGCGGGAGTCGGGAAAATCAAATCTTCAACTGTGCTGCCCAGGATGCGTACAACTCGGCATATCGTCCCGGTTCGGCGACCAGCGCGGCGTGTGGACCGCGTTGGACGAGATGTCCCTGATCGAACACGAGGACCTCGTCGGCCGCCTCCGCGGTGGACAGCCGGTGGGCGATCGAGACGGCCGTACGGCCGCGCGTGACGCTTTCGATGGCCCGCTGCAGGCGCACCTCGGTGGCCGGGTCGACGGCGGAGGTCGCCTCGTCCAGGACGAGCAGGTCCGGGTCGGCGAGGTACGCACGGGCCAGCGCCACCAGCTGCCGCTCCCCCGCCGACAGCGACTCGCCGCGCTGCCCGACCGGGGTCGCCGGCCCCTCCGGGAGGCCGTCCAGCCAGTCGCCCAGCCCGAGCTCGGTCAGCACCCGGTGGATGTCCTCGTCCGAGGCCTCCGGCCGCCCGAACCGGATGTTGTCCGCCAGGGACGCGTCGAACAGGAAGCCGTCCTGCGGGACCATGACGATCCGCTCGCGCAGCGAGGAGAACCGCACCTCGGTCAGGGGCACCCCGTCGATCAGCACGCGCCCCGACGCCGGGTCCATCATCCGGGTCAGCAGCTTGGCGAAGGTCGTCTTGCCCGAGCCCGTCTCCCCCACGACCGCGATCCGGGAGCGCGGCGCGATCCGCGCGGACACGTCGTGCAGCACGGTGGGCCCGCCGGGATAGGCGAACGACACGTCCTCGAACCGCACGTCGATCGCGCCACGGGGCAGCTCCACCCCGGCGGGGCCCGGGTCGGCCACGTCCGGCGTCATGTCCAGCACGCCGAGCACACGCTGCCAGCCGGCGATGGCGTTCTGGGCGTCGTTGAGGACCTCGGTGGCCACCTGCAGGGGGCTGACGAACAACGTCACGAGGAACAGGAACGCCACGAGCTTCCCGGCCGTGAGGTGCCCCCCGACGCCCAGCGCCGTGCCGGCCATGACGACCCCGGCGGTCGCGATCGCCGCGGCCAGCTCGGTCGAGGGGAAGGTCAGGGCGACGAGGCTCTGTGCCCGTACCTGCGCGTCGCGGTACGCGCCCACGGACTCGTCGATCCGGCGGGCGGTCCGCTCCTCGGCGCCGTACGCGCGGATCACCGGCGCGCCCACGACCGACTCGCCGACCGCCGACAGCATGTCGCCGACGCGCTCGCGCACCGCGCCGTACGCCTTCGACAGCCAGCGCTGGAAGATCCGCAGCGCGAACGCCAGCGGCGCGAAGACGGCCCAGACCAGCAGCGCGAGCGGCCAGGAGTAGACGGCCATGAGCACGGTGGCCACGATGAGCTGGCCGCCCGCAATGATGATCATCAGGCCGCCGTACTGCATGAACTGGCTCATCTGGTCGACGTCGCTGGTGACGCGGGAGACGAGCGACCCGCGCCGCTCGCCGCTCTGGGTCAGCATCGACAGGTCGTGCACGTGCCGGAACGCGCGGACGCGCAGCGCCGCCAGGCCGTTCTCGCTGGTGCGGTACAGCCGGATGTTCATCAGGTACGCGGCGACGGCCGTCATGAGGACGGCGACGGCGCACAGGATGACGGCGGTGCGGATGAAGCCGATGTCCGGCCCGCCGTGGGCGCGCAGCCCCCGGTCCATGGTCTGCTGCACGGCCACCGGGACGACGACGCGCCCGGCGGTGGCGACCAGCGCGAGCAGCAGCGTGCCGGTGATGCCGCGCCGGAACTCCGGGGTCAGGGCCAGGCCGCGCCGGAGCGTGGCGAGCCCGGACCGCGGCTGGGTCTGCACGGCCGTCATGCCACGGCCTCCTCGTTCTCCTCGTTCTCCTCGTCCTCATCCGGTACGGGCTCCTCGGCGGCGCGCTCGTAGGCGGTGACGAGGGCCCGGTATCCGGCGGATCGTTCCAGCAGTTCCTTGTGCGGGCCTTGGGCGACGACCCGGCCGCGCTCGATGTAGACGACGTCGTCGGCCAGCTCGATCGTCGCCTTCCGGTAGGCCACGACCACCACGGTGGCGGCCGAGTCCCGCAGGCCGTCGAGGATGCGGGCCTCGACCTGGGGGTCGACGCTGGAGGTCGCGTCGTCGAGCACCAGGAGCCGCGGGCGGCGGATGAGGGCGCGGGCCAGCGCGAGCCGCTGCCGCTGCCCGCCGGACAGCGTGGCGCCCCGTTCCCCCACGTGGGTGTCGAGGCCGTCCGCCAGCGCCGAGACGAACCCGTCGGCCTGGGCCAGCCGCAGCGCCTCCCACACGTCCTCGTCGGGGACGTCCAGGCCGAGCGCCACGTTGCCGCGCACGGTGTCGTCGAACAGGAACGCCTGCTGGGGCACCAGCGCCGTCGTCGCCGACAGGCCGTGCCGTTTCACGTCGCGCGCGTCGACGCCGTCGAGCAGGACCTGCCCGCCCGCCGGGTCGACGAGCCGGACGAGGAGGTTCGTGAGCGTCGACTTGCCCGAGCCGGTGGGGCCGACGACCGCGATCGTACGGCCCGGCTCGGCGGTGAAGGCGACGTCGTGCAGGACGTCGTCGTCGGTGTAGCCGAACCGCACCGCGCGCACCTCCAGCCGCGCCGGTCCCGCACCCTCGACGGACCGGTCGCCGTACGGCAGCGAGCCGGTGGCCTCCAGGACGTTCTGCACCCGTTCCCAGCCGACGACGCTGCGCGGCACCTCGGCCAGGACCCAGCCGAGCGCCCTGATCGGGAAGGACAGCAGGGTGAACAGGTACGCGACGTGCACCAGGTCCCCCGGTGACATCGCGCCGGACCGCAGCCGGATCGACCCGACGAGCAGGACCGCGAGCACGCCGAGGTTCGGCAGGGCCTCCAGGACGGGGTCGAACAGCCCGCGCAGGCGGCCGACCGCGACGTTCGCCTCGCGCAGTTCGGCCGCGACGGCGGCGAAGCGCTCGGTCTCGTCGGCCTCGCGGCCCAGCGTCTTGACGACCAGCGCGCCCTCGAAGCTCTCGTGCGCGACCTCGCTGACCCCCGCCCGCAGGCGCTGCGCGTGCGCGGCGACCGGGGCGAGCCGCCGCTGGTAGATCACGTTCAGGCCGGCGATCGCGGGGAAGACGAGGAAGCCGACGATCGCCACGACGAGGTCGGTGGCGAGGATGGCGATCGCGGCGATGACGAGCATCAGCACGACCCCGAGCGCCATCGGCAGCGGGGCGAGCGGCGCCCAGGCGGCCTCGACGTCGGCGTTGGCGTTGGACAGGAGCCGGCCGGTGGGATGCCGCTGGTGCCAGGCCAGGGGCAGCCGGAGGTACTGACGGGTGACCGCGCGCCGGTAGGCGGCCTGCATGTTGTACTGGACCATCCCGGCGTAGAGTCGCCGTCCCGCGACGCCGAGCGCCTTGAGGAGTGCCACGCCGACGATCGCCAGGCCGCCGAGGACCAGCGTGCCCATGGTCGTACGGCCGTCGCGGAAGGCGGGCAGCACGACGTCTTGAGTCACCCGGCCGAGGACCGAGGCGCTGCCCACGGTCGTCGCCGCGTACAGCCCGCTGCTGAGCACGGCGGCGATGAGGAGACGCGGCTCGGCCCGGGCGGCGACCCACAGGACGCTCGCGCCCTTTTTTAGGATGTCCGATGTCACCTTTTGTGACAACAAAGTCCCCTCTCGTGGCAGATAGTGGGGCCGATAATCCCTATCACGCGACAACGACGGGTTATTCCGCCCTCCGGGGAAGAGCGGGCCTACCATCGCCAGATGGGGAACCAGAACTGGGCGCGCGCCGAGCGCCACGCCCTCAGCGACGCCCTGATCCAGGCCGGTCCCGACGCGCCCACCCTCTGCCAGGGGTGGACCACCGGCGACCTGGCCGCCCACCTCGTCGTCCGGGAGCACCGGCCCGACTCCGCCCCGGGTGTCATGATCCCGCTCCTGGCGGGCTACACCGAGAAGGTTCGCCTCGGGGTCCGCGACGCCACGCCGTACGCCGACCTCGTCGCGCGCTTCCGGGCCGGGCCGCCGGCCTGGTCGCCGTTCACGCTCGCGGCCGTCGACGCCGCGGCCAACACCATCGAGTACTTCGTGCACCACGAGGACGTGCGCCGCGCCGGTGAGGGCTGGGAGCCGCGCGAGCTGCCCGAGGCGTTCGAGGAGCAGCTGTGGCGGCGGCTGGGGATGGCCAGGCTCGTCCTGCGACGGCTGCCCGTCGAGATCACCCTGGTCGACCCGGCCGGCCGCAGCCGGCGCGTCACCAAGGGCGGCAGGCTGGTCCGGGTGCACGGCAGGCCGAGCGAGCTGACGCTGTGGGCCCTCGGCCGCAAGGACGCCGCTCGGGTGGAGCTGACGGGGGAGGCCGAGGCGGTCAACGTCCTGAGCCAGGGCCGCTGGCGCCTGTGACGCCGCCCGCCGGCCCCGGCCGGCCCGCGGCGGCCGAGTCCCCGCCCAGGCCACGGCCCGCCGGAGCAGCGGTCAGGCCGGGCCGGCCGACGCTCCGCCCAGGCTACGGCTCCGGCCGGGCGCCGACCAGGCCGAGGCCCGCCGGGGCAGCGGTCAGGCCGCGGCCCGCCGGCGCTCCGCCGAGGCCGCGGCTCGCCCGGGCTGCGGTCAGGCCGCGGCCCTCTCCCGCCGCGGCTCCGGCCGTACGGCCCGCCGCGGCGGCCGTACGAGCGCCAGGACGACGATCCCGGCCGCGATGCCCAGGCCGGCCGAGACGGCGTAGACCTCGTTCAGCCCCGAGGCGACGGCCGCGCGGACGATCGGCAGCCGGGGCGCCTGTCCGCCGCTCGCCGCACCGGCCATCGCGTGCGGATCCGCGACGTGCCCGGTCAGCACGTGCTCGATCCGGCCGCGGAAGACGATGCCGAGCACGGCGACGCCGAGGGCGTACCCGAGCTGCCGGAACGTGTTGAGGGCGCCACCGGCCATCCCGCCGCGCTCCGGCGGGACCGCGCCCATCGCCGCCGCCGACAGGACGGGGATGGCGGCCCCGACGCCGACACCACCGACGATCAGCCCCGGGATGATCGCGGTCGAGGTGGACCCGGCGTCCAGGACGGCCTGCAGGCCCGAGCCGGCACCGATCAGCAGCAGCCCGATCCCGATGCTCAGCCGGGGCGGGACGCCGTGCAGCAGCCGTGCCCCGGCGGCGGACACCAGGAAGGACGCCAGGGCGAGCGGGATGAGGGCGGCCCCGGCCCGTACCGGCCCGAGGCCCAGAGCGCCCTGCAGCCACAGGGAGGTGAACGCCAGGCACGCGAACGCCGAGGCCATCAGGAGGGCGCCGGCGATCAGCACGGCGACGAACGACCGGTTGCGGAACAGGCCGAGATCGAGCAGCGGGTGCGGAGCCCGCCTCTCGACGACGACGAAGACGGCCAGGGTGACGGCGGCCAGGGCGAACATCGTGAGCGGCGTCGCGGCGGTGAAACCGTCGTCGCCCGCCCGGATGAGCCCGTAGGTCAGGGTGCCCGCGCAGGCGGTGAAGGACGTCATCCCCGGCAGGTCGATCCGCGCCCGGCCGGTCCGCCGCGACTCTCCGACGACGGCGAGCGTGAGCACGATCGCGATGACGGTGACCGGCAGGTTGACCAGGAAGATGGACCGCCAGTTCACGTGCTGGGTGAGCAGGCCGCCGAGGATCGGGCCGCCCGCCGCGGCCAGACCGTTGACCGCGCCCCAGACGCCGAACGCGACGCCCCGGTCCCGGCCCTGGTAGGTGCTGTTCAGGAGCGCCAGGGTCGTGGTGAACATGGCCGCGCCGCCCACCCCCTGCGCGCCGCGCGCGGCGATGAGGGTCGCGGCGTTCGGCGCCAGTCCGCAGGCGAGGGAGGCGGCGGCGAACAGCGCGAGCCCCGCGACGTACACCCTGCGCGCCCCGAACAGGTCCGCCACCGATCCGGCGCCCAGCAGGAGCGCGGCCAGGGCGAGCGCGTAGATGTCCAGCACCCACTGCAGGGCCGAGAACGACGCGTGGAGGCTCCGGGCCATTCCGGGCAGCGCGACGGTCACGATCGTGACGTCGACGAGCAGCATGAAGGCCCCGAGGCAGACCGCCACGAGGGGCCACCATTTGCGCATGTGAGGATTCCTTCCGGTCGATGGGGAGGTCCTCACCTTCGCCACTGCGGACGGGATTCTCCAGCCGGAAGCCGCCATCTGGCGTTTACCGACACGGGATACGGTTGCGTGGTGAGATTCCCCACGCTCGACGAGCTGGACCGTCACCTCGTCCACGCGTTGCAGATCGACGGCCGGGCCCCCTTCAGCAGGATCGGCGAGGTGCTCGGGGTCTCCGACCAGACGATCGCCCGCCGCTACCGGCGGCTCCGCACGGCCGGGGCGCTGCGCGTCGTCGGGGCCGTCGACCCGCTCCGGGTCGGCCTGGTCTCCTGGGCCATCCGGCTCCGGGCCACACCCGACGCGGCCGGCGCGATCGCCGCCGCGCTCGCCCGGCGCCCCGACACCTACTGGGTCCACCTGCTCTCCGGCGGCACGGAGATCGCCTGCGGGACGATGAGCCGCACGCCGGAGGAGCGCGCCGACCTGCTGCTGCAGAAGCTGCCGCGCACGGGCCGCGTGTCGTCGGTCACCGCGCACGCGCTCCTGCACCAGTTCGTGGGCGGGCCGATCGGCTGGGCGGGCGCGCGGTCGCTGCCGCCGGAGCAGGCCGAGCGCCTCCGGCCGGACCCGCCCGTGCCGGGCGACGAACCGGTCGCGCTCAGCGAGACCGACTACGCGCTGCTGGCGGCGCTGTCCGTCGACGGGCGCGCCGGCCACGCCGAGCTGGCCTCCGCCACCGGATGGTCACAGTCCACGGTCCGGCGGCGCATGGATCAGCTCCGCCGGGCCGGTGTGCTGTTCTACGACCTGGACCTGCCGGCGGAGCTGTTCGGCTACCCGGTCGAGGCGCGGCTGTGGCTGTCGGTCGAGCCGTCCCGGCTCGCGGCCGCCGGCGAGGCCCTGGCCGGGCACACCGAAGTGGCCTTCGCGGCGGCCACCACGGGGCCGACCAACCTGCTGGTCGCCGTGACGTGCCGGGACCCACACCATCTCTACCGGTACCTGACCGAGCGGGTCGGCGCGCTGGAGGGCGTCCGTCACGTGGAGACCGCGCCGGTGATCCGTACGGTCAAAGGAGCGGGCGCGACGTTGTTCCCGTAATTGGCTTGCCCGATTTGTGGTCGAGTGCGCATCCTGCAGCAGTGGAACCCATCGTCATTCACCCGGCGGAGTCACTGCACGGCCGCCTGCAGCGCGGCCGGGGCTGCGCCGCACGCCGTGCCGCCGGCACGCCCGGCGCGCGCGACCTCGTCTTCGACTGCGTGAGCCGCGATCCTCGATGGGACACCCTTGAGGAGCGTGGACTCTACTACGCGCGACTGATCCTCGACCTGGAGCTGGAGATCGGCCCCATCGTCGAACACATATTCGATCCCATCGATCGCTTGGACACCGAGCCGGACCGCACCACCCTGGCCCTGGACGTTTTGTCCCATCTCGTCCGCCTCGGCCGGCGGGAGGCCGCCGTGCCGCTGCGCCGGTACGCCGCCGAGGGGCAGAACTGGTACACCGCCCTGCAGTCCCTCGTGGAGCTCGACGACCCCGCCCTGGCGGAGGGACTGGACGAGGTCGCGGCGGCCCGCTGTGACGACCGCGCCCTCGCCTGGCTGTGCGGGGTGGACGGGGCGGTCACCCGGATGTGGGCCCGCCGCCAGCCGAGGATCGCCGCCGCCCGCAGACCGGAACAACGCCCGCACGAGCCGAGACCCTCACTCACCGGCCGCTCCGACGCCGACCTGGCCGCGCTCGTCCGCGCGGACGGCGAGGGCGCCACCGCCGCCATCCTCGAACTCGGCCGCCGCCGCAGCCCCCTGGTCCTCGACCTGGCCGAGGAGCTCCTGCCGGGTGGCGCCTACGACGGCCCCCTGTGCCGCGCCGTACGCGACCTGGGTCCCGTCGCCCTGGGCCGCGCCCGCGCGTGGGCCGCGGAACAGCGGTCCTACCAGGACGTCGGCATGGACGTGCTGGCCGCGCACGGAACGGAGTCCGACGCCCCGCCGCTCCTGGAGGCCCTCGAGACGGCCCTCGACGAGGAGGACTGGGACCTGGCCGCGGTGCCCGCCGACGGGCTCGGCCGGCTGCGATCCCGGCCCGCGATCCCGCTGCTGCTGTACGGCTGGGAGGAGAGCGCCTCGTCGGGGCTGCGCGCCAACCTGCTGGGCGCGCTGTCCAGGATCGACGCGCACGTCGCGGAGCCGTACCTGGTGGAGGCCCTGTGGGACTGCGAGAGCGGCGCGCGCCGCGTCGCCGCCGGGGCGGTGCCCCTCGACGGCGCGACCCAGGCCCGGCTGCGCCGGCTCCGCCATGAGGACGCCGAGGAACCCGCCGTACGCGCCGCGGCCGCCGAGCGCCTGCCCGGCCCTCTGAACTGAACGACGCCGCGGCCGCCCCCGGGCTCGCCGCCGTCCGCAGGGTGCCCCGGCTCCGCGGCGCCTCGCAGAGCGCCCCCGGCTCCACGGCCGCCCTCGGGGCACCCCGGCTTCGCGCCCATCCGCAGGACGCCCCGGCCGCACAGCCGTCCGCGGGGGCGCGCGCCCGTGCTCTCAGCGGCCCACCGCGAGCTCGGAGAGCCGCATCGCCAGCCTCCGCCGTATCGCCGCGTTGTGGCCGGCCACCGTCAGCAGGGTGTTGCGCACGGCGCGCGCTGCGGGTCCGCCGGCGGTGGCGGCGCGGGTCATCCGGTCGGTCATCGCCACGACGTCGAGGGCCGCCGGGCGCCGCGCGTCCTCGTAGCCGTCCTCGGTGCCGTCGGCGAGACGGCGGGCCAGGTCCACCGCGTCCTGGATCCCGGTGTTCATCCCCTGGCCGCCGGCCGGGCTGTGCACGTGGGCGGCGTCTCCGGCGAGGAAGATCCGCCCGGCCCGGTAGCGGTCCGCCATCCGGTGGTGCACCCGGAACCGCGAGCTCCACACGACGTCGTGGACGCGCGCCGGGGCGGACCGCGGGCCGCAGGCGGCGAGCAGGCCGCGCACGTCGGCGACGTCCGGGTGCTCGGGGGCGTCGTCGACGGTGGCGACGACCCGGTGCCGGCCCTCCGGCTGCGGAGCCACGACGACCAGCCCGTCCGGGGAGAAGAACAGCTGGACCTCGTCGCCCGGCAGGTCCCACTCCAGGTGGACGTCGGCGAGCACGAACGAGTTCGGGTAGGCGTCGCCGGTGAAGCCGATGCCGGCCTGCTCACGGACGACGCTGTGCATCCCGTCGGCGCCGACGACGTACCGCGCCCGTACGGTGGCCCCGTCGGCCAGCCGCACGGTGGCGCCCTCCGCGTCGCCCGTGACCGCGGTCACCTCACGACCCCGGTGGACGTCGCCGCCGAGCGCCCGCAGGCGCCGGAGCAGGACCTCCTCGGTGGTGCTCTGCGGCACCATCAGCGTGTACGGGTGCGCGCTCGGCAGGTCGCCGAAGTCGATCCGCATGAGCGTCCGGTCCCGGTCCCGGACCGTGAACGTCGGGACGATCACCCCGCGCTCGACGAGTTCGCCGCTGACCTGCAGCGGCTCCAGGACCTCCAGGGTCCGGGCGTGGACCACGGCGGCGCGGGAGGTGTTCGCCCCCTCCGCGGCCTTGTCCAGCAGCACGACGTCCTTCCCCCGGTCGGTCAGGGACGCGGCCAGGGTGAGGCCGGTGGGGCCGGCGCCCACGATGGCGACCTCGGTGGTGTCGGGAAGCTTCGGCATGGTGACCTCCCAGGGTCAACAAGTGATGGCCAACGCCCGTTGGCATCACAGTAACCCGTCACGGCGGATTCTGCCAACAGTTGTTGGCCTACACTTGGTGGCATGGCTTTCACCGCTCGCTCCCAGGAGACCCGCGCGACGATCCTCGCCGCGGCCCGCCGCCGCTTCGCCGCCGACGGCTACGAGCGGGCGACCGTCCGCGCCATCGCCGCCGACGCGGGCATCGACCCGTCGATGGTCATCCGCTACTACGGGTCGAAGGAGGGGCTGTTCGCCGCGGCGGTCGACGTCGACCTGCGGCTTCCGGACCCGGCCGGGCTCCCCGCCGACCGGGTCGGCGAGGTCTTCGCCCGTCACTTCCTCGGGCTGTGGGAGGACGGGGAGTCCGGTGAGGTGCTGCGGGTGCTCCTCCGGACCGCCGTCACGAACGAAGGCGCGGCCGAGCGCATGCGCACGATCTTCGCCACCCAGGTCGCGAGGGCTCTCGGCCCGTCGGTCGAGGACGGTCCCACCCGCGCCGCCCTCGTCGCGAGCCAGATGCTCGGCGTCGCCCTGTGCCGTTACGTCCTGGCGCTGCCGCCGCTCGTCGCCCTGGACGTCGAGACGCTCGTCGCCGACCTGGCCCCCACGGTCCAGCGGTACATCGGCGCGCCCCTGGCCTGACGGACCCGCCGGCGTCACCGACCTTGATGAGTCCGCCGGCGCACCGGCCTGACGGACCCGCCGGCGTCACCGGCCTGATGAGTCCGCCGGCGCTACCGACCTGACGGACCCGCCGGCGTCACCGGCCTGATGAGTCCGCCCGTGTTACTGGCCTAGCGGGCCCACCCGTGTTACGCCATAGCTATGGGCGCCAGCAGAAGGCGGGACGACCGGGTGGCGGCACACGTCGCGGAACGGGTCGAAACCGGCCGCATCGACCTCATCCGTTTCCTCTACGCCGACCACGGCGGCGTCATCCGCGGCAAGGCCGCCGCCGGGCCGCGGATCGCCGAGAGGCTCCACACCGGCATCGGCCACACGGTCGCCATGATGGCCATGACGATGCTCGACACGCTCCAGCCGGTCGAGGGCATGGGCCCCGTCGGGGAGGTCCGCATCCTGCCCGATCCGTCGACCTTCACGCCGCTCCCCTATGCTCCCGGTTCGGCCGTGATGCTGTCGGACCTCGCCCAGCCCGACGGCGGGCCGTGGGCGGCGTGCCCGCGCACGTTCCTCAAACAGGCCGTCGCCGAGCTGGCGGACGCCGGCTACTCCCTCCTCGCGGCGTTCGAACCGGAGTTCACGCTGGGCCGCCGGACGCCGACCGACCAGGGCCCGGACCGGCTCGTCCCCATCGACGACAGCCTGTGCTACTCGGCCACCGGTTTCCACGCCGCGCACGACTTCGCCGTCGAACTGCTCCACGCCCTGGAGGCCCAGGGCATGCGCGTGGAGCACTACCACCCCGAACTCGGGCACGGGCAGCAGGAGATGTCCATCCGGCCCGCGTCGGCCCTGCGCGCCGCCGACAACCACGTGCTCTACCGCGAGACCGTACGGGCCGTGGCGATGCGGCAGGGGCTGTGGGCCTCGCTCGCGCCCAAGCCGATCCCCGATCAGCCGGGCAACGGCTGCCACCTGCACCTGTCGCTGTGGTCCGGCGACCGCAACGTCTTCCACGACCCGGCGGGGGCGTACGGGCTGTCGAACGAGGGCCGCTGGTTCCTCGGCGGCCTTCTCGCGCACCTGCCCGCCCTGACGGCCCTCACCTCCGGCACCGTCAACGGCTTCCGCCGGCTCACGCCGCGGTCGTGGGCGAGCGCGTACGCCTGTTACGGGGTGGACAACCGCGAGGCCGCCGTGCGGATCTGCTCGCCGATGCGCGACGCGGCCGAGGAGAGCACCAACCTGGAGCTGAAGCCGTCGGACTCCTCCGCCAACCCGTACCTCTCGCTCGGGGCGGTCATCCACGCCGGGCTGGACGGCATCCGGTCCAAGACGGAGCCCGGCGCGGCCGTCGACGTCGATCCCGACACCCTCCCCGAGGACGACCGGCCGCCTCGCCTGCCCTCATCCCTCGGCGAGGCGCTGGACGCCCTGGAGGCCGACGACCTGCTCATGACGGCCCTCGGCCCGCTGCGCGGCGCCGCCTACCTGGCCGTCAAGCGCGCGGACGTCAAGGCCTTCGCCGAGAGAGACGCGGACTACGAGTGCCATCACCACTTCACGAAATTCTGACTCCTGGTCACCGGCGCCGGCTGCCGTGATACCGGCAGCGGACGCCGGTGATCAGCCTTGCCCGGAGGATCCATCAGGGGCGGATCGGGCCGCGGCCGGCGCAGGTGCGCTCCAGGGCCGCGGTGATCTCGTCCAGGTCCTCCCGGGTCAGCTCCAGCGTCGCGGCGGGGAGCCAGCTGTCGACCTGGTCCGCGTTGCGGGCGCCGACGATCGCGCCGGTCACGCCCGGCCAGGTCAACGTCCACGCGACCGCGACGGCGGCCTGCGACACGCCGTGCCGCTCGGCGACGGGGCGCAGCGCGTCGGCCAGCGCCAGGTTCGCCTCAAGGTCGCTCGTGAAGTCGGGGGAACGCCGCCGCCAGTCGTCCTCGGGCAGCGCCGCGACGCGTTCCCGCGAGAACGCCCCGGTGAGCAGGCCGGACTGCATCGGCGAGTAGACGATCACTCCGGCGTCGTGCCGGACGCACCAGTCGATCTCCGGCGCGGCGGTCCGGTCGATCAGGGAGAACGCCGGCTGGAGGGTGTCGACGTGCGCGATCTGCTCGGCCTGCCCCAGCCGCAGGGCGCTGTGGTTGGACAGGCCGATCGCCCGGACCTTCCCCTCCCGCCGCAGCTCCGCCATGGTCTCCCAGTACATGGCGATCGGCGTGCCGTCGTCGGGCGGGTGGTGGACCTGGTACAGGTCGATCCGCTCGACCCGGAGCCGCCGCAGCGACTCCTCGACCTCACGGCGGATCGTCTCGGGACGGGCGACGCGGCTCACGTTCCCGTCCTCGTCCCAGAGCATCCCGCACTTGGTGAAGACGTACGGGCGGTCGGCGACGCTCCGCAGCGCCGCGGCGACGATCTCCTCGGAGTGCCCGAGCCCGTAGACCGCCGCCGTGTCGATCCAGTTGACGCCCTGGTCGACGGCGCGCCGGATCGCGGCGATCGACTCCTCGTCGCTCTGCGGCCCCCAGCCGTACGCCCACGACCCCCCGGCCGCCCAGGCGCCGAAGCCGACGCGTGTGATTCGCATGTCGGTCGTTCCCAGGCGGGCCGTGGGCAGGGTCATGCTCCGCTCCTCACCGGTCGGGCCTCCGGGCGTCAGCCCATCTCCTCCAGTTTCTTGCCCTTGGTCTCGCGCACGTACCGGACCACGAAGAACACCGACAGCAGGGCGAAGACCGAGTACCCGATGTACGCCCCCGACAGGCTCCACTCGGACAGGCTGGGGAAGGTCACCGTGACCAGCCAGTTGGCGATCCACTGGGCCGCGACGGCCACCGCCATCGCCGCCGCCCGTACGCGGTTCGGGAAGATCTCGCCGAGCATCACCCAGACGACCACACCCCACGACAGCGCGAAGAACAGCACGTACGTGTGCGTGGCCACGAGCGCGACCATGCCGTGCGAGTGCGGGATGTGGACGTCGGTGCCGCCCGTCTTGTGCGCGGCGCTGAACGCCCAGGCCATGATCGCCAGGGAGATCGTCATGCCGACGGAGCCGATCAGGGCGAGCGGCTTACGGCCGATCCGGTCGACGAACATGATCGCGATCAGCGTGCCGAGGATGTTGATGATCGAGGTGGAGAGGCTGATCAGCAGGGAGTTGGTCTGGGAGATGCCGACCGAGTGCCACAGCGACGCCGAGTAGTAGAAGATCACGTTGATGCCGACGAACTGCTGCAGCACGGACAGCGCGATGCCGATCCACACGATCGGCAGCAGGCCGAGGGCGGGTCCGCGCAGGTCGCGTATCGACGGCTTGTGCTCGGAGCGCAGGACCCCCTGGATCTCCTCGATCCGCGCGTCCAGGTCGGTGTGCTCGCCCTCGACCTCCGCGAGGACCTGCCGGGCCCTCTTGAGCCGGTTGTTCGCCACCAGGTAGCGCGGCGACTCGGGGATGACCAGCGTGACGACGAGGAAGATCAGGGCGGGCAGGGCCGCGACGCCCAGCATCCACTGCCACGCCTCGATGCCCAGCAGGTGGCCCCGGACCTCACCGCCGGCGAACGAGGCGATGCCGAAGTTGACGAGCTGGGAGATCGCGATGCCGAGGACGATCGCGAGCTGCTGGAAGGACGCCAGCCGCCCGCGGTAGGCGGGCGGCGCGATCTCGGCGATGTAGGTCGGGGAGACCACCGAGGCCATCCCGATGGCGATGCCGCCGATGATCCGCCAGCCGGCCAGCTCCCAGTCGGCGAACGGGAACATCGAGCCGACCGCGCTGATCACGAACAGCAGCGCGGACAGCCGCATCACGATGATGCGGCCGCGCAGGTCGGCGATCTTGCCGGCCACCGCAGCCCCGACGGCGGAGCCCAGCAGGGCGGACGACACGATCAGGCCGGTGACGCCGGCCCCGACGTGGAAGTGGCCCTTGATACCGTCCACGGCTCCGTTGATGACGGCGCTGTCATACCCGAACAGGAACCCGCCGAGGGCGGCGGCCGCGCTGATGAAGACCACGTGCGCGAGCGTGTGTTCCTGCCGGGCGGGAGCTTGAATGGTCATTTTCATCCCGATCTACAGGTCGATGACGACTTTCACGTCGTCGTCGCTGCCGGCCCGGAGCGCTTCGGGCGCCCGGTCGAGGGGCAGCCGGTTGGTGATGAGTTGGGCGAGCCACGACCGGTCCGCGCGGCCGAGGGCCTCGGCGGCCAGCCGGTAGTGGCGGTGATTGGCGTTGACCGAGCCGAAGACGGCGGCGTTGCGCAGGACGACCTGCCGGTTCAGCTCGCCGGCGTCGACCTCCGTCGGGTGGCCCGCGCGCGAGACGCCGGTCAGGCACACGACGCTCGCCGCCGCCTCCGCGATCGCGTCCATGACGAGCGGGGCGGCGCCCGTGGCCTCGATGACGATGTCCGGCCGCGTCTTCGCGGCGACATCGGTGAGGGAGCCGGTGTGGTACGTGCCGCCGAGGTTCGCGACGATCTTCGGCTTCACGCCGCCGGTGACCCGGTCGAGCACGTGGACGTCGAGCCCGCGCTGGGCGCCCAGCAGGGCGGCCAGCAGCCCGATCGGGCCCGCTCCGGTGACCAGGACCCGGCGGGGTTCGAACCACGCCCGTTCGCCGATGCGCTCGACGTGGTCCCAGGCCTTCGCCACGACGGTCGTCGGCTCCAGCAGCACGCCGAGGTCTCCCAGCGCCGGATCGACGCGGATCGCGTAGTCGGCCTCGACCGTCCATCTTTCGGAGCCGAAGCCGTGCAGCTGCTTGATCCCGCGCTCGGTGTACCGGCCGTTGCGGCACATGTCGAACTCGCCGTGCGCGCAGGCGCCGCACGGCACCGGGTCCGGCCGCCGGACGATGCCGACGACGAGGTCGCCCGGAGTGAAGCCGCTGCCCTCCGGGGCCTCCCGTACCCGGCCCAGCGACTCGTGCCCGATGATCAGACGCTCGTCGCCGGGAGGCGCGTCGCCGAAGTCGCCGGAGACGATCTCCCGATCGGTGCCGCAGACGCCGAGGGCGACACCCTCGACGAGGAGTTCGCCCTCGCCCCGCGTGGGCTCGGGGACCTCGCTCACCTCGAGCGACCCTGCCGTCAGCGGCACCATCGTAAGAGCGCGCATGATCATCTCCTACTCCGAGCCGTCGCCCGTTCCCCTCAGGACGACCGCGGCCCGAATGTCCGGAATGTGGATTCGCGGCAACCGTACACACATCATGCGTGATCGAATCGCCACGGACCGCACAGGGCACCGGACGTCCTGAAGCACCCGGTGACCGGGTCGATCGCCGGACACCGGGTGCTCAGGCCGCTCCTGGGGGACACGTCCCACCTTTGCCCCGATCAAAGGTGAACATGCTTCACGGAAGGGCATTCGAGACGTACGTCACCGCCGCCCGTCCCGGTGAGCTCGGGGAACACGTCATGGACGGGTGCGGTGAACGGCCGGAGGGTGCGGAGAAGGGCCGGCGGTCAGCGGACCGGGTGGCCGGCCCGGCGCAGGGACTCCTTGACGTCGCCGATCCTGAGGTCGCCGAAGTGGAACACACTGGCGGCGAGCACCGCGTCGGCGCCCGCGTCGATCGCGGGGGCGAAGTGCTCGATCGCGCCCGCTCCCCCGCTCGCGATGACCGGGACGCTCACCACCGCGCGCACCGCGCGCAGCATCTCCAGGTCGAAGCCGCTCTTCGTGCCGTCGGCGTCCATGGAGTTGAGCAGGATCTCCCCGACGCCCAGCTCCTCGCCGCGCCGCGCCCACTCGATCGCGTCGAGGCCGGTGCCGCGCCTCCCCCCGTGCGTGGTGACCTCGAAGCCGGACTCCGTGCCCGACTCCGTGCGGCGGGCGTCCACCGACAGCACGACGCACTGCGAGCCGAACCGGTGCGCCGCCTCCCGCAGGAACTCCGGCCGGGCGATCGCCGCGGTGTTGATCGACACCTTGTCCGCTCCGGCCCGCAGCAGCCGGTCGACGTCCTCCACGGTACGGACGCCGCCGCCGACCGTCAGCGGGATGAACACCTGCTCGGCCGTACGGCGGACGACCTCGTACGTCGTGTCACGCCCCGCGCTGGAGGCGGTGATGTCGAGGAAGGTGAGCTCGTCGGCGCCCTCGGCGTCGTAGCGCCGGGCCAGTTCGACCGGGTCGCCGGCGTCCCGGAGGTTCTCGAAGTTGACCCCCTTGACCACCCGTCCGGCGTCGACGTCCAGGCAGGGGATCACCCGAACCGCCACGGTCATGCGCTCTCTCCGTCCTGGAGCGCCTCGCAGTAGGCGTCCACCTCGATCTCCACCAGCATCCGGTGATCGATGAACCGGGAGACCTCGATCATCGTCGTCGCCGGACGGACCTCGCCGAAGAGCTCACGGTGCGCCCGCCCCACGGCGTCGGCGTCGCCGATGTCCCGGACGTACATGCGCGTCCGTACGACGTCCTCCACCGAAGCACCGGCCTTCTCCACCGCCTCCAGGGCGATGCCGAACGCGGTCTTCGTCTGGCCGTACGCGTCGTTCTCGTACCGCACCTCGCCGTCCACGGTGGAGGTGCAGCCCGCGACGAGCACCCAGGGACCGGCGACGACCGCCCGGCAGTATCCGACGACGTCCTCCCAGGGGCCGCCGGAGGGGATCCGCTTGATCACGCGCCCGCTCCCACCGTGGCCAGGGCCTCCTCCAGGGTGAACGCCCCGGCGTACAGGGCCTTGCCGACGATGGCGCCCTCGACGCCGACCGGCACCAGCTCGGCGAGGGCGCGCAGGTCGTCCAGGGACGAGACGCCGCCCGAGGCGACGACCGGACGGTCGGTACGCGCGCAGACCTCGCGGAGCAGGTCGGTGTTGGGACCCCGCAGGGTGCCGTCCTTGGTCACGTCGGTGACGACGTAGCGCGGGCAGCCGTCGGCCTCCAGGCGGTCCAGCACCTCCCACAGGTCACCGCCCTCGCGGGTCCAGCCCCGCGCGGCGAGGGTCGTGCCGCGCACGTCCAGCCCCACCGCGATCCTGTCGCCGTACTCGGCGATGATCTTCCGGCACCAGCCGGGGTTCTCCAGCGCGGCGGTGCCGATGTTGACGCGCGCGCAGCCGGTCGCCAGCGCGGCCGCGAGCGACTCGTCGTCGCGGATCCCGCCGGACAGCTCGACCTTGACGTCCAGCTTGCCGGTCACCGCGGCGAGCAGGTCACGGTTGGAGCCCCGGCCGAAGGCGGCGTCCAGGTCCACCAGGTGGATCCACTCCGCGCCCGCGCTCTGCCAGGCCAGGGCCGCCTCGACGGGCTCCCCGTAGGACGTCTCGGTGCCGGCCTCGCCCTGCACCAGGCGGACCGCCTGGCCGTCCGCGACGTCGACGGCGGGCAACAGGACTAGGGACATGGTCAGGACCTCCGGTCGAAGGCGAGCGTGACGAACACGGGGACCAGGAACACCGACAGGGCCAGCACCCCGAGCCGTCCGGTCCACGAGGACAGAGAGATCCAGGCGATCACCTGGACGAGGACGAAGACCACCGCGACGATGGCGTTCTGCTCGCGGCGGCGGCGGGCGAGAATCCCGCCGGGCCGCCCCGATCGGCGCGGCAGGAGCCGCGTGATCCGGGCGATCCGGGCCCGGCGGCGCGCCGCGCGGGCGTTCCGTCGGGCGGCCTCGGCGGCGGCGCGCTCACGCGCGGCCTCGCGCTCCGCCCGCCGCCGCTGCCGTTCCTTGCTCATCAGAGCGTCGACAGCCAGTTCTTCAGGACGGCGGCGCCGGCGTCGCCGGACTTCTCCGGGTGGAACTGCGTGGCGCTCAGCGGGCCGTTCTCCACCGCCGCGACGAAGGGCTCGCCGTGCTCGCTCCAGGTCACCAGCGGCGGGGTGAACCGGCCGGGCGGCATGTCCCAGCGGCGCACGCCGTACGAGTGCACGAAGTAGAACCGCGTGCCGGCGTCCAGGCCCGCGAACAGCACCGTCCCCTCGGGCGCCTGGACGGTGTTCCAGCCCATGTGCGGCAGGATCGGCGCGTCGAGCCGCTCCACCGTGCCCGGCCACTCGGCGCAGCCGTCGGTGGTGATGCCGTGCTCGACGCCCTTCTCGAACAGGATCTGCATGCCGACGCAGATGCCGAGCACCGGGCGGCCGCCGGCGAGCCGGCGGCCGATGATCTGCTCACCGCGGACGCCGCGCAGGCCGTTCATGCAGGCCGCGAAGGCGCCGACGCCCGGCACCACCAGGCCGTCGGCGTTCAGCGCCGCGTCGAAGTCCGCGGTGACCGTGACGTCCGCCCCGGCCCGGGCGACGGCCCGCTCCGCGGAGCGGAGGTTGCCCGATCCGTAGTCGAGGACGACGACGTTCTTCACAACGCGCCCTTCGTCGAGGGGATGCCGTGCGCGCGCGGGTCGTGGGCGACGGCGTCGCGCAGCGCCCGCGCCAGCGCCTTGAACTGCGCCTCGACGATGTGGTGGGCGTTGCGCCCGTACGGGACGTGGACGTGCAGGCAGATCGCGGCGTTGAACACGAACGCCTCGAAGATGTGCCGGGTCATCGTCGTGTCGTAGTCCGGGCCGATCATCGGGGCGATGCCCTCCGGCTCGGTGTGCACGAGGTACGGCCGGCCGGACAGGTCGACCGTCACCTGGGCGAGCGTCTCGTCGAGCGGCACACTCGCATCGGCGAACCGCCGGATGCCGGACTTGTCGCCCAGAGCCTCGCGGAACGCCCGGCCGAGCGCGATCGCGGTGTCCTCGATCGTGTGGTGGCTGTCGATGTGCAGGTCGCCGGAGGTCTTCACGGTCAGGTCGAACGACCCGTGCTTGCCCAGCTGCGTCAGCATGTGGTCGAAGAAGCCGACGCCGGTGGCGACGTCCACGCGCCCGGTGCCGTCCAGGTCGATCTCGACGACGACCTGGGTCTCCTTGGTGCCCCGCTCGACGCGTCCGGTGCGCATCCGCTGCTCTCCTCCGGTAGTCACACGCTCTCCTTCAGGGCGGCGCGGAAGGCCGCCATCTCCTCGGGCGTGCCGACGCTGACCCGCAGCCACTCCGGCGGGCCGACCTCGCGGATCAGCACGCCGCGGTCCAGGACGCCCTGCCAGACGGCGCGCCGGTCGGGGAACCGCCCGAACAGCACGAAGTTCGCGTCCGAGTCGGCGACCTCGAAGCCCTCCCCGCGCAGCCAGCCGACCAGGGCGTCGCGCTCCGCGCGCAACGCCTCCACGGCGCCCAGCAGCTCGTCCTGATGGGCGATGGCCGTGCGCGCCACCGCCTGCGTCACCGCCGACAGGTGGTACGGCAGGCGCACGAGCAGCAGCGCGTCGATCACGGCGGGGTCCGCGGCGAGGTAGCCGACCCGGGTGCCCGCCATCGCGAACGCCTTGCTCATCGTCCGGGTGACGATCAGCCGGGGGTTGCCTGGCAGCAGCGACAGCGCGCTCGGCGTGCCCTCCCGGCGGAACTCGGCGTACGCCTCGTCGACCACGACCATGCCCGGCGCCACGGCCAGGACCGCCTCGATCGCCTCCAGCGGCAGGGAGGTGCCGGTCGGGTTGTTCGGCGAGGTCAGGAACACGATGTCGGGACGGTGCTCCTCGATCGCCGCGACCGCGCGCTCGGCCTCCAGCCCGAAGTCCTCGTCACGGAACGCGTCGATCCACTTCGTGCCGCTGACCCGCGTGATGATCGGATGCATGGAGTACGACGGCTCGAAGCCCAGCGCGCTGCGGCCCGGGCCGCCGAACGCCTGCAGGATCTGCTGGATGATCTCGTTCGAGCCGTTGGCCGCCCACACCTGCCGGGCCGTGACGCCGTGGCCGAGGTAGTCGGCGAGGTCCTTGCGCAGCTCGACGGCGTCGCGGTCGGGGTAGCGGTTCAGACCGCCGGCGACGTCGGCGACCGCGCGGCCGAGCGCCTCGACCAGCCGCGGCGACGGCGGGTAGGGGTTCTCGTTGGTGTTGAGCCGCACCGGCACGTCCAGCTGCGGCGCGCCGTACGGCTCCCGCCCCCGCAGGTCGTCGCGGATCGGGAGATCGCTCAAGGAGGTCACTCGGGGATACCCCAATCGAACCGCGCCTTCATGGCGGCGCCGTGGGCGGGCAGGTCCTCGGCCTCGGCGAGCGTCACGACCCGGCCGGTCACGTCCGCAAGGGCCTGCTCGTAGTAGTCGACGACGTGGATGCCGCGCAGGAAGGTCTGCACCGACAGGCCGCTGGAGTGACAGGCGCACCCGCCCGTGGGCAGGACGTGGTTCGAGCCGGCCATGTAGTCGCCGAGCGACACCGGGGCGTGCGGCCCGACGAAGACCGCGCCGGCGTTGCGCACCCGGCTCGCGACCGTACGGGCGTCGGCGGTCTGGATCTCCAGGTGCTCGGCGGCGTACGCGTCGACGACCTTCAGCCCGGCGTCGACGTCGTCGACGAGCACGATCCCGGACTGGCGGCCGGCCAGGGCCGCGGTGATCCGCTCGGTGTGCTTCGTGCGCGTGACCTGCTCCGCCAGCTCGCGCTCGACCGCGGCGGCGAGCTCCTCGGAGTCGGTGACCAGGACGGCGGCGGCGAGCGTGTCGTGCTCGGCCTGGCTGATCAGGTCGGCGGCGACGTGCACCGGGTCGGCGGTGGCGTCGGCCAGCACCGCGACCTCGGTCGGGCCGGCCTCGGAGTCGATGCCGATGACGCCCTTGAGCAGCCGCTTGGCCGCCGCGACCCAGATGTTGCCGGGCCCGGTGACCATGTCGACGCGCCGGCACTCCTCGGTGCCGTAGGCGAACATCGCGATCGCCTGCGCGCCACCCGCGGCGTACACCTCGTCGACGCCGAGCAGGGCGCACGTGGCGAGGATCGTCGGGTGCGGCAGGCCGCCGAACTCCTGCTGCGCCGGCGAGGTCACGGCGAGGGACTCGACCCCCGCCTCCTGCGCGGGCACGACGTTCATGACGACGCTGGAGGGATAGACGGCCTGACCGCCGGGGACGTAGAGCCCCACCCGCTCCACCGGGACCCAGCGCTCGGTGACGGTGCCGCCCGGCACCACCTGCGTGGTCACGTCGGTGCGCCGCTGCGCGCGGTGGACGACGCGGGTGCGGCGGATGCACTCCTCCAGCGCGTCGCGGACGGCGGGGTCGAGCTCCTCCAGGGCACGGCCGATGGCCTCCTGGGGCACCCGCAGCGACTCGATCGTCACTCCGTCGAAGCGCGCGGTGTAGTCCCGTACGGCCTCGGCTCCGCGATGGCGTACGTCATCGCAGATGGGCCGCACCTTCTCCAGGGCGGCCTCGACGTCGAGTTCGGCTCTCGGCAGCACGGAGCGCAGGTCGTCGGGAAGGGACCCGCGCAGGTCGATACGGGATATCACCTGATCAGTCTACGAAGACGCGTCACCCGCCCGGACGCCCGTCTCACGGAACGAGACACCAGAGACCGGAGCGACGGCCGGTGGTCAGGCGCGGAGATCGCCTTCGATCACGGTGACGGCGGCGCCGCGGAGGATGACGCGGTCGTCGCGGACCGACACGCGGACGTCTCCCCCGCGCGCCGACGCCTGGTGGGCCAGCAGGTCCGCGCGGCCCAGGCGCTGGGCCCAGTACGGCCCCAGCATGCAGTGCGCCGACCCCGTCACCGGGTCCTCGGGGACCCCGACCCTCGGCGCGAAGAAGCGGGACACGAAGTCGTGGTCCTCGCCGGGCGCGGTGACGCAGATCCCGCGCGCGTCGATCCGGCCGAGCGCGTGCCGGTCGGGCCGCAGTGAGCGCACGGTCGCGGCGTCCGGCAGGAGGACCAGAAGATCGCTCTGGGCGTTGCGCCCGGTCCAGAGGGGCTCGGCGGCGAGGGCCTCGGCCAGGCCCGCGGGCGGGTCGATCCTCTCCGGTGGGACGGCGGGGAAGTCCATGGCGAGCAGGTCGCCCTCCCGCTGCACGGTCAGCACGCCGCTGTGCAGGGTCCGGAAGCGGATCGGCCGGTCGCCGGGGACGGCCCCGGTCTCGTACAGCACGTGCGCGGCGCCGAGCGTGGCGTGCCCGCAGAGCGCGACCTCGACGGCGGGCGTGAACCACCGCAGCTCGTAGTCCGCCTCCGGGTCCTCGATCGGGCGCGGGAACGCCGTCTCGGACAGGTTGAGCTCCGCCGCGACGCGCTGCATCCAGCCGGCGTCCGCCGGGCCGGTCAGCGGGCAGACCCCCGCCGGGTTTCCCGCGAACGGCCGGTCGGTGAAGGCGTCGACGACGTACACGCGCATGCGGACACCTTAGATTCCGGTGTCACGCACCCGGCCGCGTGCCCCCGGTGAACTGCTCGGAGTTCTCCTGCCCCTCGGCGGCGGCCGGGCCGCCGGTGGGAAAGCCGCCCCAGCGGCGGGGGCGGGCGACGATCCAGCCGAGGATGAATCCGACGCACAGGCTGGCGATGGTCAGGAAAAGCATGTTCAGCCACATACGGGCCTCCGGGCGACCAAGCCGGCGGGAGGTACCGCCGTACCGCGGCGGCGGGGCCGCGCGGTCGTCCGACCGTAACTCCGCAGCTCGTGGTGGTGTGTGCCGGTTGACGCGATCTAGCCCAAGGTGACTACGGTCACACCGTCCGGTCGGTGACCTCCGCACTGGTCCCTGATCGTCCGCGCCGACCGCCTTTACGGTGTAGATCACGAAAACGCAGGCGACGGCGACCGCCCCGAGGTCGTACGCTGAACGCCGTGACCGAACGGCTACCGATCTTTCCGCTGGGAGCCGTGCTGTTCCCGGGGCTGGTGCTGCCCCTCCAGATCTTCGAGGAGCGGTACCGCGACCTCATGCGCGATCTCCTGGAAGGCGAAGAGCCGTTCCGGTTCGGCGTCGTCTCCATCGAGCTGGGGCACGAGGTCGGCCCCGGCGCCGCCCGCCGGCTCGCCGCGGTCGGCTGCACCGCGGAGCTCCGCGGGATCCAACGGCACGACGACGGCCGCTACGACGTGGTCACGAGCGGCGGCGCCCGGTTCCGGATCGAGGACATCGACGACTCCCTGAGCTACCTCCGCGCCGACGTGACGATGCTGCCCGAGGAGGACGGCCCGGACGCCGGCAAGATCGCCGAGCCGGTGACCCGGCTCTTCCACCGCTACTGCGACCGGCTGTCCGAGCACGGCGCCGAGGTGACCGAGATGGAGGAGCTCCCGGCGGAGCCGATCCAACTGTCCTATGTGGTCGCCGCCTCGATGGTCCTGGACCGCCACGACAAGCAGCGGCTCCTGCAGGCCGAGGACGCCGCGACCCGGCTGCACCTGGAGTACGACCTGCTGCGCCGGGAGAACGTCCTGCTGGAGGCGCTCCCCACCGTGCCGGCGTCGGAGTTCCTCGGCGGCACCGTCAGCCCCAACTGATCCCTGGAAGAGAGACACCTGTGGCATCAAACCGGCGATCGGGCGGCAAGGGCACGCCCGCCACCGTGTCGGCGACCCGGGCCGGAATCCCGTTCACACTGCACCCGTACGAGGTCGATCCGGACGCGGACTCCTACGGCGAGGCCGCCGCCGACGCCCTCGGCGTGCCTCACGACCGGCTGTTCAAGACCCTGGTGGCCGAGGTGGACGGCGACCTCACCGTCGCGGTCGTGCCCGTGTCGTCCTCGCTCGACCTCAAGGCCCTGGCCGCCGCGGCCGGCGGCAAGCGCGCCGCCATGGCCGACCCGGCGCACGCCGAGCGCGTCACCGGGTACGTCCGTGGCGGCATCAGCCCGCTCGGGCAGCGCAAGACACTGCCGACGGTCGTCGACGCCTCCGCGTCAGGGTTCCCGACGATCTACGTCTCGGCCGGTCGGCGCGGCCTCCAGATCGAGCTCTCCCCCGCCGACCTCGTCCGCCTGACCCGGGCGTCCACCGCCGGCATCGCCCGCCGCTAGCTTCCCCCGCGACTCACGGTTCGCCACGTCCAGGGCCTCCAGCAGGCCGAACACCACCACCGCCGTCAGCGGCCAGGCGAGGACCACGCCGTAGGCGTGCAGGCCGAGCGGCGCGTGGACCAGCGTCCCGTCGCCCGCCGTGCGCAGCGCGTGCCGGTAGCCGCTTCCGCCGATGAGGTGGCCCAGCCGCCAGGCGACGACCGCGGCGGCGACACCGCCCGCCGCGATCCCCACGAGCAGGCCCTGCTCTCCCAGCCGCCCCGCGAGCACGTAGGCGGCGAGGCCGCAGAGCAGACCGGCGGCGACGGTCAGCACGGCGAACCAGCCGTCCGCCGCGATCAGCGTCTGGGTCTCCGGATCGGCCAGGAGACCCTTGCCGCCCGAGACCTGGTAGGCCGTCCGGGGCGCGATCGCGACCCACAACAGCCCGATGGGCACTCCCAGCACCGTGATCGCAAGCGCCGCCAGCAGTCCGATGCGTATCCGGCTTGCCACTCGCCCTCCCCCGGCGTCGGTGAACAAGGCAGCGTAGCGCCTTAACCTGGACGCCTCCTGGCCTGCTCCGCTACGTCGATCTTCTGAGATAGTGTGCCCGGCATGTCTGGATTCAGCCCGGCGTTCGATCGGCTTGGAGCCGCGTACGCGGCGGTCGCCGCCCAGCAGCAGGAGGTTCTGACGGAAGTCCTGCCGGCCGGCGCCGACTGGACCACCGATCTGACGGCCGGCACGTACACCCAGGGCGACGTCACGTTGCACGTCGCCCTGATCGGGAGCTTCGCCGAGAGCGACCGCAGCTGGCTGTGGGGCTGGGCCAACCCGCAGTTCGGCCCCGAGCATCCCGCCGTGCTGAATCCCCGTCCCATGGGCTCCCGGCTCGGCGTGCCCGAGATGACGACGCCCGAGCTGGACCTGGCCTGGTACGACGGACCGGCCCGTAACGGCGGCGAACTGGTCGCCCTGGTCACGAACGGCCTCCTCGGCCTCAGCGGAACGATCCCCGGCCGTTACGACGGCGGTATCGCCTACTTCGCCGTCCGCGACCCGGCCGTGCCGAACGGCGGGTGGGACTCCGTCACGGCGCCCCGCTTGATCACCGGCGGTCTCTCCCTCTTCCCGGCCGACCACCGGCTGACCGTGATGCGGTTCTTCAGCCACCACCGGCTGCCGTACCGGCAGACCGAGACGTCGATCGTCGCGAACCTGCCGGACGGCGGCTCCTGCGTCGCGCGGTTCGACGACCGGGACCGGCTGGCCGACCTGTCGATGACCGTTTCCGGCCGCTGACCACCGGTGGCCGCTCCCGGCCGCCGTTCCCCGGGGCACGCCGTTTCCAGCCGCACGCCGCCTGGGCACGCCGTCCCGGACCGCCGGCCCCCGGGCGGCCACTTCCGGCCGCCGGCTCCAGGCGGTCGCCGGCCGCAGCGCCGCGAACCTCCGGCCCGCCGGTCCCCGGCCGGTGCTCAGACCGGGACGCTCCCGAGCTCCACGGCGAGGGCCCGGCGTACGGCGTCGGCGACCCAGTCGTCCTCGGTCATCGTGCGCATCCGGTCGCGGAGCGCACGCCAGTTCCCCGACGTGGCGAACACCGCCTTGCTCAGCCCGGCGGCCGCGACGAGCGCGCCGAGGGCGAGGGTACGGGCGTCGGCGGGCGCGTCCGTCGTGACGGCCGCGACGACGCGCTGCTGTGCCTCCCACAGTCCCACGATGTCGCGGACGGGATGCCGGGTCTCGACGAAGACGCCGAGCGTCCGGTGGAGGCGGTGACGGTCGACGGCCACCTGACCGTGGTCGGCCAGGCGCGCCAGCAGCCGCTGCTGGTGGTCGGTCGCACGCAGCCGGGTCACCCATTCCTGGGGTGTCCGGCCGCGAGGCGAGGCCGCGATGTCGGCGAGGAGTCCGTCGAGGACCGGATCGCCGACGGGCTCGGTGTCGGCGACGGCCAGCACCGTGCCGTCGAGGCCGAGCCGGCCGGCGAGCCTCAGCTCCGACAGCATCGCGCCGCCGACCCCGCAGTCGAGCTCGACCGGGCCGATACGGGACTTACCGCGCAGGTCATAGGCGAGGAGCAGCAGCTCCTCGGCCAGCGTCTCAGGCACGTTTCGCACTGTAAGCGGCTCGTACGAAGTCTCGGTTAACACTGGGCAAAGCATTTTAACCGGCCATTACCCGCGGTCGGAGTCCCACGGCGCGGCGGAGGCGTCGCCGGCCCGGACGAGCCCCGACTCGTAGGCCAGGACGACCAACTGGGCGCGGTCGCGGGTGCGCAGCTTGGTCATCGCCCGGCTGACGTGGGTCTTGGCCGTCGTCGGGCTGATCACCATGTGCGCGGCGATCTCCTCGTTCGACATCCCGCGGGCGACCAGTGCGGTCACCTCGCGCTCCCGGTTGGTGAGGACGTCGAGCGCGTCCGGGGAGGCGCGCGGGCGGCGGGAGACGAACTCCCTGATCAGCCGCCGGGTGATCGCCGGGGCGAGCAGCGCGTCGCCCCGGGCGGCGACGCGGACGCCGTGCAGCAGGTCGGCGGGTTCGGTGTCCTTCACGAGGAAGCCGCTCGCCCCCGCGCGGAGCGCCTCGAAGACGTACTCGTCGAGCCCGTAGTTGGTCAGCATGACGACGTGGACGCCGGACATCCGCTCGTCGGCGGTGATCCGGCGGGTCGCGTCGATGCCATTGAGGACGGGCATCTGCACGTCGACGAGGGCGACGTCGGGCAGGTGCGCGGCGGCGAGCGCGACGGCCTCCCGCCCGTCGGCGGCCTCGGCGACCACCTCGAGGTCGTCCTCCGCCTGCAGCAGCGCGCGGAACCCGGCGCGGATCAGCGCCTGGTCGTCGGCGAGCAGGACGCGGATCACAGCGCCGCCTCCTCGTCGCGGACGGCGTCGCCCCGCCCCGGCGCGACGCCGTCGAGGGCGGCGTCGTCGAGGGCGGCGTCGTCGAGGGCGGCGTCGTCGCCGGCACGACTCGGCGCGATCTCGTCGAAGGCGGCGTCGCGGGCGGGATCGCGGTCGGCGGCGAGGTGGGCGGCGCGGGGCCGGCCGGGCGTGACGGGGCCGCCGCCCCCGCCGTCCAGGGCGGGGAGCGGATGGCCGTCCGCCCGCGGCTCACCGGCGGTCGGGAGGTCGGCGTGGACGGTGAAACCTCCCCCGGCGCGGGGTTCGGCGCGCAGCCGGCCGCCGAGCGCCGTGACGCGCTCGCGCATCCCGGTCAGGCCCACGCCGGGCTCGTGCGGGGTTCCCGGCGTGGCGCAGCCGTCGTCGTCGACCCGTACGGTGAGCGTGTCGTCGCCGTACCGGATGTGGACGGAGGCGGCGGCCGGGCCCGCGTGCCGGGCGACGTTGGTCAGCGCCTCCTGGACGATCCGGTACGCCGCGCGGTCGACCGCCACCGGCAGGTCGCGAGGCCGGCCGGTGACCGTGACATCGGCCGGCAGCCCCGCGGACCGGGCCCGGCGCACCAGGTCCGGCAGCCGGTCGAGGCCGTTGCCGGTGGGCTCGCCGTCCCGCAGCACCTCGAGCGTGGCGCGCAGCTCCCGCATCGCCTCGGCGCTGGCCTCCTGGATGGCCAGCAGCGCCTCGGGCACCGGCTCGCCGCGCTTGCGGGCGAGGTGGATCGCCACGCCCGCCTGGACCTTGACGATGGAGATGCTGTGGGTCAGCGAGTCGTGCAGCTCGCGGGCGATCCGCAGGCGTTCCTCGCCGGCGCGGCGCAGCGCCATCTCCTCACGGGTGCGCTCGGCCTCGGCCGCCCGCTCCCGTGCCTCGTGGACGTAGGCGTCCCACTGCCGGAACGCGCCGCCCATCATGGCGCTGGCCACCAGCCACCCGGCCAGCAGGAATCGGTCCTGCAGCACCTGACGGACCGGCTCCCCGTGATGCAGGGTCAGATCCGTGATCACCACGACGACGAGGGCGGCCTTGGGCACGAGCACGACGACCCGGCGCCCGGCGCGCATCGCGGTGAACAGCGCGACCATCACCGGCTCGGCGGCGGCCACGCCGGGGTAGCCGCGTACGAGGTAGGCGATGACGCAGGCCGTCGTGACCAGAAGGACGGGGACCGGGGCGCGGCGGCGTACGAGGAGCGCGGCGGAGCCGGCCAGCAGCAGCAGGTAGCCGAAGGCGTCCAGTCCGGTCCGCCCGGGCGGCGCGATGGCCGCGCCGATCAACGCCACGGCGGCGACGGCCACCGAGATGATCAGGTCGGACACGGGTGGGCGAAGCCGGTGCTGGATCCCCATTCGGGCAGCGTAAACCGCCGCCCGCCCCCTTCGGCTCCTCCCGGAAAAGGAGCCGCGTACTACTCCCACCGGAGTACACCGGCCTCCGCTGCGCCGAACGCGGCAGCGCGACTGCCGCCCCCCGGCCGATGACGCCGGAGGGGCCGGACGGCGAGCATCGGGACGTCCGGAAGGAGCCGTCACACCGGTGACGGCCGGCACTCACGGGGAGCGGAACCCGATGACCCAAGTGACGACCGTCGGCCCGGAGGGCGTCGCGCGCACGCTGCGCGACACCTTCGCCGGGCCGGTGCACCTGCCCGGCGACGCCGCGTACGACACGATCCGGTCGGGCTGGAACCTCCTGATCGACCACCGTCCGCTGGTCGTCGCCGAGGCGACCGGGCCCGGTGACGTACGGGCCGCGGTCCTCGCCGCGCGCGACGGCGGGCTGCCGCTCACCGTCCAGGCGACGGGGCACGGCACGTACGTGCCCGCCGGCGGCCTGCTGCTCACGACGGGCCGGATGGCGGGCGTGCGGGTCGACCCCTACCGGCGCGTCGCCCGGGTCGGGCCCGGCGCGCGCTGGTCCGACGTGATCGCCGCGGCCGCGCCGTACGGCCTGGCGCCGCTGTCGGGCACGCCGTTCGTCGGCGTGACCGGCTACACCCTGGGCGGCGGCACCGGATGGCTGTCCCGCAAGTACGGGTACGCCGCCGACTCCCTGTTGAGGGCGGACCTGGTGACCGCCGACGGCGAGCACGTGACCGCGGACGCCGGCCACCACGCCGACCTGTTCTGGGCGCTGCGCGGCGGAGGCGGCAACTTCGGCGTGGTGACCGCCCTGGAGGTGCGGCTGCACACCGTCGGCCGGGTCTACGCGGGCGTGTCCCTGTACGACGCCGGCCGTGCGGCCGGGACGCTCGCCCGGTACCGGGAGTGGGCGGCCGGGGAGCCGGACGAGCTGAACACGGCCGTCATGCTGATGCGGATGCCGGACGTTCCGGGCGTTCCCGAGCCGGTGCGCGGCCGGCCGGTCCTCGGCGTCCGGGTCTTCCACCTGGGCGGGTACGAGGAGGCCGAGCGCCGGCTGGAGCCGCTGCTGGAGGCCGCGGGCACGCCGCTGGTGGACGGGTTCCGCGCGATGACCTTCGCGGAGGCGGGCACGGCGATCGCCGGGCCGTCGGGGCCTCCGATGGCGGTCCGCCAGCGCATCGACCTGTTCCGGGACCTGCCGGACGCGGTGCTCGGGGCGCTGCCGGACGCGGCGTTCGGCGGCCCGCCGGGACCGGCGGTCGAGGTCCGGCACTGGGGCGGGGCGATGGCGCGGCCCGCCCCGGACGCCGGGCCGGTGGGCCACCGCGACGTGCCGTTCTCGGTGATCGCGACCGCGCCCTACGGGTCCGGGCACCGCGACCCGGGCGTGCGGGCCCGCGTGGACGCGGGCGTCGACGCGCTCGCCCGCCGTCTTCGGCCGCACGCGACCGGCGGGTCGTTCCTGAACTTCCTGACCGATCCGGCCCGGACCGCGACGGCGTACACGCCGGAGGACCACGCGCGCCTGGCCCGGGTCAAGAAGACCTGGGACGCCGACGACGTGTTCCGCCCGGGCCACCACATCCCGCCGCTGTCGTAGGTTCCGAAGCGGCGGGAGGAGAGGGCCGGCTCAGCGGCGCAGGGTGGTCTCTCGCTCGACCCGTGACAGCTTCTCGGGGTTGCGCACGGCGTAGAGGCCGGTGATGAGGCCGCCGTCGATGCGCACCGCGATGACGGTGTCGATCTCGCCGTCGAGCCGGAGGATCAGCGCGGGATGGCCATTGACGTGGGCCGGCCGCAGCGATGCCGAGGCACCGAACCTGCGCAGGCCGGTGACCAGGGGGGCCACCCGGTCGGCCCCCGTGATCGGCGCCGGGGCGGCCTCCTTGATGCCGCCGCCGTCGCCCAGGAAGACGACGTCCGGCGCGAGGACGTCGAGCAGGCTCTGCAGATCGCCCGTTGCGACCGCCCGCTGGAACGCCTCGAGCGCGCCGCGGGTCTCGGTCGCCGAAACGACCCCGCGTGGCCGGCGCGCGGCGACATGGGACCGTGCCCGGTGGGCGATCTGGCGAACCGCGGCGGGGCTCTTGTCGACGGCTTGGGCGATCTCGTCGTAGGCCAGGTCGAACACCTCCCGCAGGACGAACACCGCACGCTCGGTCGGCGTGAGCGTCTCCATCACCAGCAGCATGGCCATCGAGACGCTGTCGGCCAGCCCGACGTCGTCGGCCACATCGGGCGTGGTCAACAGCGGCTCGGGCAGCCACGGGCCGACGTAGGACTCCTTGCGGCGGCCGAGCGTACGCAGCCGGCTCAGTGCCTGCCGGGTGGTGATCCGGACGAGGTACGCACGCGGCTCTCGCACCGTGCCCGGATCGACGCCGGTCCACCGCAGCCAGGTCTCCTGCAGGACGTCTTCGGCGTCGGCGGCCGAACCGAGCATCTCGTAGGCGACGGTGAACAGCAGGTTGCGGTGGGCCACGAACGCCTCGGTGGCGGGATCCATCCTGCCGCCATCAGCGTGTGGTCCGGCCCTGTCCACGGTCGGCTCTCCGCGTTCGCTCATCGCCGGCTCCTCCGCCTGTTCGCCCTCGGTCGTGACACGCGCACAAGACGCCGCTCCCCGCCGCCGTGTGACACCCGCGCGCGGTGGCGTAGGTCACACGGCCGTGCTGTCACAGGGCCAGGGATGCCGGCATCTCTTGTTCGACCGGCTACAACGACAAGGAGCACACGATGACCGCTCGTTTGGACCTGTTCGGCAATCCGACCACGGCCAAGGCCGCGGGGCACTTCGGCACGGCGAGCAAGACGATCCTTCAGGACTCGACGCTGCCCGCCGCGATCCAGAAGCTGGTCCTGCTGCGCGCGAGCCAGATCAACGGCGACGGTTACGCCACCGACGTGTGGAGCAAGAACGCCACAGACGCCGGAGAGGACGCGACCCGCGTCAACCTCGTCGCGACCTGGCGTGCGTCCACGGTGTTCACCGACGCCGAACGCGCCGCCCTGGAACTCGCCGAGCAGGGCACCCGCATCGCCGACGCGGCCGGTGGCGTCACCGACGAGGCATGGGCCGACGCCACCGAGCACTACGACGAGAGCCAGCTGGCCGACCTGGTGATGCTCATCGCACTCATCAACGCCACCAACCGTATGGGCGTCATCATCGGCCGGCGCGGCGGCGACTACCGGCCCGGCCCCCTCGGATAACCCCGGGCGGCCGGCGTCACCCGTTCGTAAGACACCGCGGGCCGATCCGGTCCGGCGCGGCCGTTGCGGCTCGCCGGGCCGGATCGGGCGGCGCCCGGCCGAGCCGGATCGGCTCGACCGCGCCGGGCGCCGGCGGAGCCGGTGGGGTCAGACCAGGCAGGCGGGGCCGAGGAGCTGTTTGAGATCGCCCATCAGCGCCGGGGAGGCGGTGACCCGGAGCTTGTCGTCGAGGCGGACGACCGTGGTCCGCGGGCCGTTCTGCAGCTGCAGGTGGACCTCGGTCTGGCCCGGGTGGGCGCCCAGCACCTCCTTCAGGCCCTGGACGACCGGCGGGGTCACGCGGGTCACCGGCATCGAGACGGTGAGCGGCCGGCCCGAGTCGCTGACCGTCAGGTCCGGCTGGGTGACCTCCATGGCGATCAGCTTCGCGGTGTCCTCACGCTTGTCGAGGCGTGCCTTCACGATGAGGATGGCGTCCTCGGCGAGCAGCGTGGAGCACAGCTGGTACGCCGACGGGAAGATCATCAGCTCGATGGCGCCCTCGAGGTCCTCCAGGGTGGTCAGCGCCCAGGAGTCGCCCTTCTTGGTGACCTTCCGCTGCAGCCCCGACACCAGGCCGCCGACGGTGACGATCTGACCGTCCGGCCGCTCGTCGGCGGTGAGGGCGGCGATCGAGCAGTCGACGTTGGCGGACAGGATGTGCTCGATGCCCAGCAGCGGGTGGTCGGAGACGTACAGGCCGAGCATCTCGCGTTCGAAGGCGAGCAGGGTGGTCTTGTCCCACTCCCCCTCCGGGATGGCGATGTCGAACGTGGTGTCCGCCACGTCGTCGCCCCCGCCGAACAGGGAGTCCTGCCCGATCGCCTCGTTGCGCTTGATGTCGATGATCGCGTCGATGGCCTGCTCGTGCACCATGACGAGGCTCTTGCGCTCGTGGTTCAGGCTGTCGAAGGCACCCGCCTTGATCAGCGACTCGACGACCCGCTTGTTGCAGACCTGCGGCGGCACCTTGCGCAGGAAGTCCTGGAAGTCGGTGAACCGGCCCTTCTCCTTGCGGGCCTTGACGATCGCGTCGACGACGTTCTCGCCGACGTTGCGGATCGCCGACAGACCGAACAGGATCTCGGTGTCGCCCTTCGGGGTGAAGTCCGAGTCGGACTCGTTGACGTCGGGCGTGAGCACCTTGATGCCCATGCGGCGGCACTCGTTGAGGTAGAGGGCGCTCTTGTCCTTGTCGTCCTTGACGGAGGTGAGGAGCGCCGCCATGTACTCGGCGGCGTAGTTGGCCTTGAGGTAGGCGGTCCAGTACGAGACCAGGCCGTATCCGGCGGTGTGCGCCTTGTTGAACGCGTAGTCGGAGAAGGGCAGCAGGATGTCCCACAGCGCCTTGATCGCCGCGGCGGAGAAGCCGCGCTCCTTCATGCCGGACTCGAAGGTGGCGTACTGCTTGTCCAGCTCCGCCTTCTTCTTCTTGCCCATCGCGCGGCGGAGCAGGTCCGCTTGTCCGAGGCTGTACCCCGCGACCTTCTGCGCGATGGCCATGACCTGCTCCTGATAGACGATCAGGCCGTAGGTCGTGTCGAGGATGTCCTTGAGCGGCTCTTCCAGCTCCGGGTGGATCGGGGTGATCGGCTGCTGGCCGTTCTTGCGCAGCGCGTAGTTGGTGTGGGAGTTGGCGCCCATGGGGCCGGGGCGGTACAGCGCGAGGGCCGCGGAGATGTCCTCGAAGTTGTCGGGGCGCATCAGCCGCAGCAGCGAGCGCATGCCGCCGCCGTCCAGCTGGAAGATGCCGAGCGTGTCGCCGCGGGCCAGCAGCTCGTAGGCCTTCTTGTCGTCCAGCGGGAGCTTCAGCAGGTCGAGGTCGACGCCCTTGTTGGCCTTGATGGCCTTCACCGCGTCCTGCATGATCGTCAGGTTCCGCAGGCCCAGGAAGTCCATCTTCAGCAGGCCGAGCGTCTCGCAGGTCGGGTAGTCGAACTGCGTGATGATGACGCCGTCGGAGTCGCGGCGCATGATCGGGATGTGGTCGGTCAGCGGCTCCGCCGACATGATCACACCGGCGGCGTGCACGCCGGTCTGGCGGATCAGGCCCTCCAGGCCCTGCGCCAGATCCATGATCTGCTTGACGTCGGCTTCTTCCTCGTACAGCTTGCGCAGCTCGCCTGCCTCGCCGTACCGGGGGTGCTTCTCGTCGAAGATGCCCGACAGCGGGATGTCCTTGCCCATGACGGCGGGCGGGAACGCCTTGGAGATGCGGTCGCCGAGGGCGTACGGGTAGCCGAGGACGCGGCCCGCGTCCTTGATCGCGGCCTTCGCCTTGATGGTGCCGAAGGTGGCGATCATGGAGACCTTGTCGGCGCCCCACTTCTCGGTGACGTAGCGGATCGCGTCGGCGCGCCCACGCTCGTCGAAGTCGACGTCGATATCGGGCATGGACACGCGGTCGGGGTTGAGGAACCGCTCGAAGATCAGGCCGTGCGGGAGCGGGTCGAGGTCGGTGATGCCCATCGCGTACGCGACGAGCGAGCCGGCGGCCGAGCCACGGCCCGGGCCGACCGCGATCCCGTTGTTCTTCGACCACATGATGAAGTCGGCGACGACGAGGAAGTACGAGGGGAACCCCATCTGGCAGATGACGTCCATCTCGTACTCGGCCTGCTTGCGGTGCTCCTCGTCGATCCCCTCGGGGAAGCGCCGCTCCATCCCCTTCCAGACCTCTTTGCGGAACCACGACTCCTCGGTCTCGCCCTCCGGCACCGGGAACCGCGGCATGAGGTTGCGGTACTCGAACATGCCGGTGGAGTCGACGCGCTCGGCGACGAGGAGGGTGTTGCGGCAGCCCTCGGCCCAGATGTCGGAGGTGTCGAGCGCCCGCATCTCGTCGGCGGTCTTGAGGTAGTAGCCGGACCCGTCGAACTTGAAGCGTCCCGGGTCGGACAGCTGCTTGCCGGTCTGGATGCACAGGAGCGCGTCGTGCGCGGACGCCTCGGACTCCCGCGTGTAGTGCGAGTCGTTGGTGACGACCGGCGGGATGCCCAGCCTCTTACTGATCTCGATCAGCCCGTCGCGGACCCGGCGCTCGATGTCGAGGCCGTGGTCCATCAGCTCCAGGAAGTAGTTCTCTTTGCCGAAGAGCTCCTGGTACCTGGCGGCGGCCTCCAGGGCCTTGTCGAAGTGGCCGAGGCGCAGCCGGGTCTGGACCTCGCCGGAGGGGCAGCCGGTGGTGGCCATGAGGCCGGCCGAGTGCTCCGCCAGGAGCTCGAAGTCCATCCGGGCCCACTTGCGGACGAACCCCTCGGTGTAGGCCCGGCTCGTCAGCTTGAACAGGTTGTGCAGGCCCTCGGCGTTGCGCGCCCAGATCGTCTTGTGGGTGTAGTGGCCGCCACCGGAGACGTCGTCGCCCTTCTGGCTCGGCTCACCCCAGCGGACCGGCTCCTTGTGGAAGCGGGACGCCGGCGCGACGTACGCCTCGATGCCGACGATGGGGGTCACCCCGGCCGCGGTGGCCTGCTTGTAGAAGTCGTAGGCGCCATGGGTGTTGCCGTGGTCGGTCATCGCGATGGCCGGCATCTTCTGCCGCTCGACCTCGGCGAACATCTCCTTGAGACGGGCCGCCCCGTCGAGCATGGAGTACTCGGTGTGCACATGCAGATGCACGAACGAGTCACTCATGCGCGATGCGCCTCCTTCAGGCATGCGACGCCTCGCGTGCCCGGAGCACGCGCCGCGTCGAAGATCGTCGTCTGGGGGTGAGAGACCGGCCGGGGACCGGGTCCCCTGAGCCTAACGGTGCCAGAGTGATCGCCGGGGCCCGACACTCCGGATGCCCGGTTTAAACCCGTTGCCGGTCGGCCATACCTCTCCTCCAGGCGAGGCGCCTCCGGTCGCGGCCGGTGGTCCGGGCGGCGGCGCTCACCTCACCTACCAGGGTGTACCGCATTCCGGTCCTCCGGGCGACCGCACCCGCGTCGCGGCGCGAACACGCTGCGCGACCTTGTATGGTCAGTGACCGTAAAGCGGTTTTCGGGGGGAGCGAAACCCGCTGGAAATCGGAGGCCGCGTGTCGACAGCAGTGGACCACCAGGGCACCGCGCCCGGCAGCGAGGACGCCGGCTACGCCCAGTCCCTCGGGAACCGCCAGGTACGGATGATCGCCATCGGCGGCGCGATCGGCGTCGGGCTGTTCCTCGGAGCGGGCGGCAGGATGGCCGCGGCCGGACCCGGACTCGTCCTCTCGTACGCCGTCTGCGGCATCGCGGCCTTCTTCGTCATGCGGGCGCTCGGCGAGCTCGTCCTGCACCGGCCGAGCGCGGGCAGCTTCGTCACGTACGCCCGTGAGTTCATCGGCCCGTGGGCCGGCTTCGCCAGCGGCTGGATGTACTGGCTGAACTGGGCGATGACCGGGGTGGCCGAGACGACCGCGGCCGGCATCTACGTCCACAAGTGGCTGCCGCAGATCCCGCAGTGGGTCACGGCCCTGGTCGCCCTCGCCGTGCTCCTGACGGTGAACCTGCTGTCGGTGCGGCTCTTCGGCGAGCTGGAGTTCTGGTTCGCCGTGATCAAAGTCCTCGCCATCGTCGTCTTCCTGTTCGTGGGCGTGGCGCTGGTCCTCACCGGCGCCGGCGTCGGCCACGACGGCCACGCGGGCGTCTCCAACCTCACCGCGCACGGCGGCTTCCTCCCGCACGGCGTGCCCATCGTCTTGATGAGCCTGCAGGCGGTCGTGTTCGCCTACTCGGGAATCGAGATGGTCGGCATCGCCGCCGGCGAGACCGAGAACCCGCGCAAGGTGCTGCCCGGCGCGATCGGCAGCGTCATCTGGCGGATCGGCGTCTTCTACGTCGGCTCGGTCCTGCTGCTGGCGATGATCCTGCCGTGGACGGTCTACAGCGCGAACGAGAGCCCGTTCGTCACGGTCTTCTCCCGGCTCGGCGTCCCCGGCGCCGGCGACATCATGAACGCGGTCGTGCTCACCGCCGCCCTGTCGTCCTGCAACTCCGGCCTGTACTCCACCGGCCGCGTCATGCGTGCCCTGGCCGTCAAGGGCGAGGCGCCGTCGTTCGTGGGCCGGATGAGCGGGCGGCACGTGCCGTACGGCGGGATCCTGTTCACCTCGATCGTGCTGCTCCTCGGCGTGGTCCTCAACTACGTCGTGCCGAAGATGGCCTTCGACATCGCCACCTCCATCGCCTCCCTCGGCGTCGTCGCCGTGTGGGTGACCCTGATCGGCTGCCAGCTCCGGCTCCGGTCCCGGGCGAACCGCGGCGAGATCGAGCGCCCGCCCTTCCGGATGCCGTGGGCGCCGGTGTCGAACTGGGCCACGCTCGGCTTCCTCGCCCTGGTCGTCGTCCTGATGGCCTTCGCGGACACGGCCAACAAGATCGCCTTCTGGTGCCTGCCCGCGGTGGCCGTCGTGCTGTTCGCCGGCTGGCGCGTCGTCCGGAACCGCCGGACGCCCTGACCCGGCCTCCGGCGGCCGGACCCCGGTGAGGGCGGCCGGGCCGGGGTGACCGATCCGCAGCGGCCGGCCCGCGGTCGCCGGTCGCCGGTCCACGATGGTCGGTCCACGATGGTCGGTCCACGATGGTCGGTCCGCGATGGCCGGGTCTCTGTGGATGGTCCGCGGTGGCCGGGCTATGCGGCCCGGGGCGTCAGGCCGAGGACAGGTCGCGGTCCTCGGCGGCCTCCAGGCCGGCCTCGATGACGGCCGTCATGATGCGGGCGAGCCGGTCGGCGCCCAGCCGGGGCGCGAGCGAGGCCATCGCCTCGACGATCTCGCGTTCGCGGCGGGGATCCCGGCCGGCGAAGCCGCCGACCGGTTTGAGCCGCTGCACGGTGGCCGCGAGCTCCGCCCGGCGCTCCAGCAGCGTCGCCAGTGCCGCGTCGATCCGGTCGATCGCCGCGCGCGCGTCGGGGATCGTCTCCGGCACGTCGTCGTGCGTCAGGGCCGCCAGAAGCGCCGCCTTGGCCTGCGGGTCCATCGGGATCTCCTTCCGGGGCGGGCCCGGGGCCGAGCCGCCCACTCACGGTGGATAAGCGAAAGGCAGAGCCCATGGGGCTCTGCCTCGGCCGGCTCGGGGGTCGTCGCTCAGGTCGCGTCGACCGGCTCACCCGGAGCCGGCTGCATAAACCCGAAATAACGACGATCCACGGGCCCAGGGTAACCGGGGCGGCCGGAGGACCGCCACCCTGCGGAATCCTCGTCTCGGTCAATGGGACGGATAGCCCCGCCGCGGCGAGGTCACCTCCGGGGGACGGAGCGCCCCCCGCCGGGGCGAGCTCCTCCGGGTACACCGACGGCCTCCTCGCCGCGCGTCCCGGTTCTGTCGGAGGGCGGGCGTATACAGAGGGCGGTGTGGTCCCGCGGTGCCCGCCACGGCGGGTCACCGGTCACCCGGAGCGACGTACTCGAAGGGGCACCATGAGCACGGACAAGGCGGTCAAGGACGACTTCCTGCGGCAGGCGGCTCCGTACCGGCGCGAGCTGCTGGCGCACTGCTATCGCATGCTCGGCTCGGTGCACGACGCGGAGGACCAGGTCCAGGAGACCTACCTGCGCGCGTGGCGCTCCTACGCGGACTTCGAGGGCCGCTCCTCCTTGCGGACGTGGCTGCACCGGATCGCCACCCGCACGTGTCTCACCGCCCTGGAGAGCCGTGGCCGCCGACCCCTGCCGACCGGTCTCGGCGACCCGAGCGCCGACCCGTACGACGCGCTGGTCGAGCGGTCCGAGGTCCCCTGGCTGGAGCCGGTCCCCGACGCGATGGCCGGCGCCGAGCACGCCGACCCTGCCGCGATCGTGACCTCGCGGGAGAGCATCCGGCTCGCGCTGATCGCCGCCCTGCAGCACCTGCCGCCCCGGCATCGCGCGGTGCTCATCCTGCGCGACGTGCTGCGGTGGCGGGCGGCCGAGGTCGCCGAGGTGCTGGGCACGACCACCACCGCGGTGAACAGCGTCCTGCAGCGCGCCCGCGCCCGGCTCGACGAGGTGACGCCGTCGCAGGCGGAGCTGGCCGAGCCGACGTCGGCGGAGGAGCGCGACCTGCTCGCCCGGTACGTCCGGGCGTTCGAGGAGTACGACGTCTCCGCCATCGTGGAGCTGCTCACCGCCGACGCCGTCTGGGAGATGCCGCCCTACACCGGCTGGTACCAGGGCCCAGAGGACATCGGCCGGCTGATCGGCGCGCAGTGCCCCGCCGACGGCCCGGACGCGATGCGGCTGGTGCCGGTCCGGGCGAACGGTCAGCCGGCCTTCGCCGTCTACATGCGCGCCGCGGACGGCGCGCACCACGCCTTCGCGCTGCAGGTGCTCACGCCCACGCCCACCCGCGTCGCGCACGTCGTCATGTTCTTCGACCTGCGCCTTTTCCCGAAGTTCGGGCTGCCCGCCGTGCTGCCGGCCGCGCCTGCGCGGCCGATAGCATCGGTGCCATGAGCCCGGAGGTCGCGCACTATCGGCGGCACCCGGCCGAGCCGGGCGTCGACCTGCTGAGCGCCCGTTACGTCACCCACCGCTACACCAGGCACGCGCACGCCACCTACACCGTCGGGCTGATCGAGTTCGGGGTGGAGGAGTTCGAGCACGCCGGGTCGATGCTGCGGGCGGCCGCCGGTCAGGTCGCACTCCTCAATCCGGAGGTCGTCCACACCGGGCACGCCGGCGTTCCCGAGGGCTGGCGCTACCGCGTGCTCTACCCCTCCGTGGACGTCCTGGCGCAGATCGCCGCCGAGCTGGGCGCCCCGCGTGGCACGCCCTACTTCCCTCAGACGATCGTGGACGACCCGGAGGCCGCCCGGCTGCTCCGGGCCGTGCACCACAGCGCCGACGGCGGCGACGCCCTGGCGGCGTCCTCCACGCTGCACCGGGCGCTCGCCGGTCTCCTGCGCCGCCACGCCGCCCGGCCGCCCGGGTCGGTCCCGCGCGGCGCGCCGCCACGGGCGGTCCGCGCGGCCCGCGAGATCCTTCACGAGCGGCTGTCCGACCCGCCGTCCCTGGACGACCTCGCCGCCATGGTCGGCACCGGCCGGTTCGCCCTGCTGCGCGCGTTCCGGGCCGCGTACGGGCTGCCGCCGCACGCCTACCTGACCAACCTGCGGGTCCAGCGTGCCCGTGCCCTCCTGGACGCCGGTGTCCGCCCGGCCGCGATCGCCGCCGACCTCGGGTTCACCGACCAGGCGCACCTCACGCGGCATTTCAAGCGGATCGTCGGCGTGCCGCCCGGCGCGTACCTGCTCGGCCGTCCCGCCTGACCGTCCCCGCGGCACTGCAATTTCGTGCAAGACCGGCCGATGTCCGGCTACCTACCCTTCGGGCATGGATTCGCAGAGACGCGCCGCCGTCCGCGACGGGCTGGGCGTCGGTCTGGCCGTCGGCCTGTCCGGGCTCGCCTTCGGGGCGGCCGCGGTCGCGGCCGGGCTCGGCGTGGCGCAGGCCTGCGCGCTGAGCGTCGTGGCGTTCACGGGAGCGTCGCAGTTCGCACTGGTCGGGGTGGTCGCCGGCGGCGGCAACCTGCTCGCGGGGGCCCTCGGCGCGATGCTGCTGGGCGGTCGCAACGCCCTGTACGGCCTGCGCCTCGCGCCGACGCTCGGCGCGCGCGGGTGGCGGCGGCTGCTGACCGCCCACCTGGTCATCGACGAGACGACGGCGGTGGCCACCGCCCAGCCCGAACCCCGGTCGGCGCGGGCGGGCTTCTGGGCCACGGCGGTCAGCCTCTACCTGACCTGGAACCTCGCCACGCTGTTCGGCGCCCTCGGCGCGGCCCGGCTGGGCAACCCGGAGACGTACGGCCTCGACGTGGTCGGCCCGGCGGCGTTCCTGGCCCTGCTGTGGCCCCGCCTCGTCTCCGGCGGCACCGAGCGGGTCGTCGCCCTCCTCGCGATGGCCGTCGCGGTCGCGACGACGCCGCTGCTGCCCCCCGGCGTGCCGGTCATGCTGGCGGCGGTCGCCGCTCTGGCCGGGGTCGTACGGCGGCGCCGCACCCCTCCGGCCCGCCGGGCCGGAGAGCTCTCGAAGGCCTAGCGCGAAGATTCAGAGAAGATTCAGAGGAAGGGAGAGTCATGGCCGTCTGGATCGCGGTCCTCGCGACCGGAATCGGCTGTTACGCCCTCAAGCTCGCCGGGCTGGTGGCCCCGCAGCGGGTGCTGTCCGACGAGCGCGTACGGCGGTTCACCGCGCTGGTGCCGGTCGCGTTGCTGACCGCGCTGGTCGCGGTGCAGACCCTCGCGCACGGGCGCGTCCTGGAGCTCGACGCCGCGCGGCTGAGCGGGCTGGCCGCAGCGGTCGTCGCCCTCCTGCTGCGCGCGCCGTTCCTCGTGGTGCTGGTGGCCGCGGCCGTGGTCACCGCCGGGCTCCGCGCGTTCGGCGTCTGACCGCAATCTCAACAATGTGATCTCGGGAACACGATCTTTGTGCGTGGCGGGTCGTCGGCGGCGATCATTCCAAACGGGCAGATCCACCCGAAAGCCGGATACACTCGGCGATTCGTCCTAATCGCCAGGTAGTAGTCGATCTCCGGCTATTCGCCCTGCGTCGCGCGCACGGTGACCACGCGGTTAAGATCGATCCGCTTAGGTCAACTCAGCGTGAATAATGAGATGCGCCGCCGTCCCCCGGCCACGGCACCCGCATCGCCGGCCACGGAGTCAAGAGGTTCTGCTGGTGTCACCCAAACTCAGCGTCGTCGTCCCCTTTTTCAACGTCGAGCCGTACATCGAGGCGTGCCTGGAATCCCTTGCCCGCCAGACGATGCGCGACCTCGAAGTGATCATGGTCGACGATGGTTCTCTGGATGACAGCACCGTGATCGCCAAGGCGTTCACGGTGCGGGATCCGCGGTTCAAACTCGTCCAGCAGGAGAACCAGGGACTCGGGCCCGCGCGCAACACCGGCACCGCCCACGCGTCCGGTGAGTACATCACCTTCGTCGACAGCGACGACATCGTCGCCCGCTCGGCGTACGAGCTGCTCGTCGGGTCGCTCGACGAGACCGGCTCGGACCTCGCGGCCGGCAACGTCATGCGGTTCAACTCCGGGCGCGTCTGGCAGGGCTGGGCGCACGCCGAGCCGTTCCGCAAGACCAAGCAGAAGACCCACGTCACCGCCCAGACCAACCTCATGCAGGACCGCATGGTCTGGAACAAGGTGTTCCGGCGGTCCTTCTGGGACGCCAAGGACCTGCGCTTCCCCGGGATGCTCTACGAGGACTCCCCCGTGATGGTCCGCGCGCACGTCCTCGCGTCCTCGGTCGACGTGCTGCACCCGCACGTCTACTACTGGCGGCAGCGCGACTCCGGCGAGCTGTCGATCACCCAGCGCAAGGCCGAGCTGGCGAACCTCGAGGACCGCATGCTCTCGGTGCAGCAGGTCCACGACTTCCTCCGTGAGCACGCGCCGCAGCTGAAGGCCATCTACGACGGCTACGCCCTCGAGGTGGACCTGCGCGTCCTCGTCGAGTCGCTGCTGACCGCCCCGGACGCCGACCAGAAGCGCATCCTCGAACTCGGCCAGGAGTTCCTCCGGGACGTGGACCCGTCGATCCTGGAGAACCTCAAGGTCTCGCACCGGCTGGGCTACCACCTGCTGGGCCGGGGGATGCTGCCGCAGCTCATCGAGGTCCTGAAGTTCGACCGGAGCGAGAAGTGGCGCATGGAGGTCGTCCGCCGCGGCCGCCTGCGCCCCCGCTACTACGCGAAGTACCCCTTCTTCGAGGACGCCTCCCTCAACCTGCCCACGAGCCTCTACGACATCGGCGAGGAGCTCGAGCTGCAGGCCGGCGTCGACGACGTCACGTGCCAGGACGGCCGGCTGCGCATCGACGGGCACGCCTACGTCAAGTACCTGCCGATGACGTCCGAGAGCCGGCTCGACGTCTGGCTGGAGCACACCAAGTCCAGGCGGAAGATCGAGCTTCCGGTCACGCGCGTACGGCGGCCCGACGTGACCGCCGACTCCGGACAGGGCGCCGTCAGCTACGCCGACTCCGGGTTCCGCGTGGACATCCCCCTCACCCAGCTGCGGATCGACTCCGCCTGGAAGGCCGCCGACTGGCGGATCCACGTCGCCGTGAAGACCGGCGGCCTCCGCCGCACCGGGACGATCGGCAAGCAGGCGCCGGGACGCGCCACCTGGACCCCCATCGCCGAGGTCGGCGACGGCGCACGGGTCCAGGTGACCCGCTCGAACTCCGACGCGATCGTCGTCCGCGTCAAGCGGCCGACCGTGATCGTCACCGGCCAGCGGCTCGACGGCGACACCGCCGAGATCACCGGGTGGATCGACGGAACTCCCGGGACCTGCGCGCTCCAGCTGACGCGCCGCCAGGGCGTCCGGGCCATCGAGTTCCCCGTCCGCACCGAGCCGGCCGCCCCCGCCGGCGGCACCTCCTTCACCGCGCGCATCCCGCTGGACCAGCTCGCCGAGGACCTCGACCTCGTCGACCGCGTCGTCAACGTCGCCCAGGTCGGCGAGGGCGTCCAGTGGGACGTCTCGCTGACGGTGGACGGCAAGGCACGGAAGCTCGCGATGAACGACGACGTCGCCGCGGTCCGGCACGCCTTCGGCAGCCGCGAGGTCACCGTCACCCGGACCCGCTACGGCAACCTGACGGCCGTCGAGCGCTCCAGCCGCCCCGTCGTCGACCGGACCGAATGGCTCCCCGACGGCCGGCTACGGCTGTCCGGAACCGCCGCCGAGCGTCCGCCCGTGGTCATCCTCCGGCATCGGCGCGTCAGTCACGAGCACCGCTTCCCGCTGTCGTGGGACGGCGACCGCTTCACCGTCGAGTTCACGCCGGGGAGGATCGCCAAGCTGGCCGGTGAGCTCCCGCTCGCCAGCGGCAACTGGGCGTTCGTGGTCAACAGCCCGGCCGGCGAGGTCCCCGTGGTCATCGACCGCCTCCGCCTCGCCGACCTCACCACCCCGCACGTCCTCGGGGACCACCAGTTCCGGCTGGCGTCGTACCAGACCGACGCCCTGCAGCTGAAGGTCGCCGCGGCCCTCACCGACGACGAACGCGGGCGCTACGCGCAGCGGATCATCCAGGAGAACGACTATCCGGCGTTCCGGAACGAGCCGCTCCGCGACCTCGTCGTGTTCGACTGCTACGAGGGCGCGCAGTACTCCTGCAGCCCCCGGGCGGTCTACGAAGAGCTCGAACGCCGCGGCGCGCCCTTCGAGTACGTCTGGGTGACCAAGGACGGGCAATTCGAGGTGCCGGGCAGCGCCCGTGCGGTGCTGGTCGGCAGCCGCGAGCACTACCGCGCTCTCGCGCAGGCACGCTTCGTCTTCGGCAACTACGGCCAGTTCCCCTGGTTCGACAAGCGGGAGGGCCAGGTGTACGTGCAGACCTGGCACGGAACGCCGCTGAAGAAGCTGGCCTACGACCTCAAGGAGATGCCCTACCAGCGCACCGAGACGCTGGACTGGATGGAGCGCGAGGTCCCCCGGTGGGACGTGCTGCTGTCCCCCAACCCCTTCACGACTCCGATCATGCGGCGTGCCTTCGGGTACCAGGGGGAGATCCTCGAGTCCGGCTACCCGCGCAACGACCTCCTCAAGAGCCCCCGCCGCGACGAGGTCGCCGAGTCGGTCCGCCGACGCCTGAACATCCCCGCCGGGAAGACCGTCGTGCTGTACGCCCCGACCTGGCGCGACGACTACCACATCGCGGCCGGCAAGCGCGGCTTCTCCCTGCAGCTCGACATCGAGCGGGCCCGCGCGGCCCTGTCGGAGGACCACGTCCTGCTCGTCCGGACGCACTACCTGATCAGCGACCGGACCTGGTCCCAGATGGACGACTTCGTGATCGACGTGTCGTCCTACCCGGACATCACGGACCTGTACCTGGTGGCGGACGTCCTCATCACCGACTACTCCTCGGCGATGTTCGACTTCGCGGGCACCGGTAAGCCCATCCTGTACTTCACCTACGACCTGGAGCGTTACCGCGACCACGTCCGCGGGTTCTACTTCGACCTCGCCGCCGAGGCCCCCGGACCGCTCCTGCAGACCTCCGACGAGGTGATCGAGGCCCTGTTCAACCTCGAGACCGTGCACCGGCGGTACGCCGACGCCTACGACGCCTGGGTCCAGAAGTTCTGCCCGTGGGACGACGGCCACGCCGCCGCCCGCGTCATCGAGCACGTCATCGAGCGCTCCTGAACGTCCCCGGCATGGCGCCCGCTCACCGAGAGCGGGCGCCATGCCGGATCGCGCTCGCTTCGTCCACGCGGCGGGCGGGTGTCGTGCCGGAGCGCCTCGTCACGCCCGTGTGGGTGGGCGAGCGCCGCGCCGGATCGCGTTCTCTCCACCCGCGCGGCGGGCAGGTGCTGCGCCAGGCCACGCCGCTTCGCCCGTGTCGTGGGCGGTCCGCCGCACCAGGGCGCGGCGGGCCGCTCAGGATTCGGCTCTGACCGCGTCGAGGGCGTGGGCGAGGTCGGCGGGGTAGGGACTCTCGAACTCCACCCAGTGGCCCTGGGTGGGGTGTTCGAAGCCGAGGCGAACCGCGTGCAGCCACTGGCGGGTGAGGCCGAGCCGGGTGGCGAGCGTCGGGTCGGCGCCGTACAGCATGTCACCGACGCAGGGGTGGCGTACGGCGGCCATGTGCACGCGGATCTGGTGGGTGCGCCCGGTCTCCAGCTTGATGTCCAGCAGGCTCGCGGCCCGGAACGCCTCGATCGTGTCGTAGTGGGTGACCGAGGGCCGGCCGCCCGCGACCACGGCCCACCGGCCGTCGCCGGAGGGATGCCGGTCGATCGGCGCGTCGATGGTGCCGCGCAGCGGGTCGGGATGCCCCTGGACGAGCGCGTGGTACCGCTTGTCGACGGTCCGTTCCTTGAACGCGCGTTTCAGGCGGGAGTAGGCGATCTCGCTCTTGGCGACGACCATCGCCCCGGTGGTGTTGGCGTCGAGCCGGTGGACGATGCCCTGGCGTTCGGCGGCGCCGCTCGTGGCGACCGTGTGCCCGGCGCCGAGCAGGCCGCCCAGCACCGTGGGCCCCGTCCAGCCGGTCGTGGGGTGGGCGGCGACGCCTATCGGCTTGCTGACGACGACGATGTCGGCGTCCTCGTACAGGATGGACATGCCGGGCACCGGCTCGGGCTCGGGCATCGGCGCGGACGGCGGAGCGGGCAGGGTCACCTCGAGCCAGGTGCCGGCCTGCATGCGGTCGGACTTGGCGGCGGCCCGGCCGTCGACCAGGACGTCACCGGCCGCGATGACCTCGGCCGCGCGGCTGCGCGACAGCCCGAACAGCCGGGCCAGGGCGGCGTCGAGCCGTTCCCCCTCCAGGCCGTCGGGCACGGGAAGGCTGCGGTGCTCGCCCATCAGTGCTTCGCATCCGGGACGGAGGAGCCCTTGCCGGCCGGGCCGTCGCCCTCGGGCGTGCCGCCTTCGGCGGCCGCGGCCTCGTCGCGGGACGCGGCGGGAGCGGGCGGCGCGGCCTCATCGCGGGACACGCCAGACGCGGCCGGAGCGGCCTCGTCCCCTGGCGCGGCCGGAGCCGGCGGCGTGACCGCAGCGGCGTCGTCGCCCGGCCTGGCAGGAGCGGCCGGCGTGGCCGGAGCGGTGGGCTCCTGTGCCGACGGGGCGTCGCCCTCGGGTGCGGCCCCCGCGCCGGAGCCACCGGTCCTCGCGGGGGCCTCCCCGGAGGCGGCGGTCCGCGCGGCGTCGTCCTTGTCCTCCCCGTCGCGGTAGACGGTGCCGTCGACCTGCAGTCCGCGGGAGGCCAGGATCACGGCCAGCGCCCCGCCGCACACGATCGCCGAGTCGGCCAGGTTGAACACGGGCCAGTGCGGCAGCTCGATCCAGTCCACGACGTGACCGCGCAGCGGCCCCGGCGACCGCAGCATCCGGTCGGCGAGGTTGCCCAGCGCCCCGCCGAGCAGGAGGCCGAGGGTGATGGCCCACGGCAGGCTGCGCAGCCGCCGGGCGTACCGCAGGATCGCCACGACCACGCCGGTGGCGATCACGGTGAAGACGTAGGTCATGCCGTTGCCGATGTTGAAGGCCGCCCCGCTGTTCCGGATCACCCGCAGGGTCAGCAGCCCGCCGAGCAGCTTGATCGGCGCGTGGTCCTGCAGGAGCGCCACGACGATGACCTTGCTGATCATGTCGATGGCGAGGGCGGCCGCCGCGACGGCGACGAGCACGCTGACGCGCCGCGGCGGGGCCGCGGCTCCTTCTTCTGGGTTCATGGCGTCGCTCAGCGACGCTCCTCGCGCTGTTTGCATCTCACACATAGGGTCGCACGCGGAAAAGCCTGCAAGCGCGCCTTGCCGATCGCCTGCCCGCAGGACTCGCACACCCCATAGGTTCCCTGGTCGATCCTGACGATGGCGCGTTCGTTCTGGGCGAGCAGGTCACGGGCATTGTAGGTGAGCGCCATCGCCTGCTCGCGCTCGAAGGTCTTCGCCCCCGCGTCGGCCTGGTCATCGCCGGCGCCCTCGGCGGCGTCGTTCATGCGCTCGGCGATCTGCGACTCCGCCGTCGCGATCTCAGCGGTCAACTCCCCCATCTCCGTCTGCAACCGGTCGCGGACCTCGGACAGCTCGGTGCTGGTCCACAGGTCCTCCCCCTCGCGGACCGGAAGCCGCTGCGCGGTGGCCGTCGAGATCTGCTGTGTCTTGGCAGACCGGCGTCGTGTCCCGGTGCGCGATGTACGGGGTGCCTCGGCCGTGCGATTCTTATCTTCCGCACCAGTGGTACCGTCCATGTGGGCCCCCTCGCGCTGATCTTGTTTTCCGGCAGTGCGGGCAGCATAGGTCGCGGTTCGCCAGACGGCAAATGACCAGCGGTTGTCACACTCCGCATATCACCCATTACGCCATCGGAGCGTCACTTCACCCTGGCGTGTCATGACCAGCGCTTGACCCCCCGGGGCCGTCCGAAACCTCCTCGTGCCCACCTCCGCTCCGTATTCGGGAAGAAGGCACCCGCCCCGGTGCGTTATCGTCGCTATCGGCAAGGCGTTGATGGGGACACCTGCCGCCGTACGCAGCCATGAGCGACCCGGAGACGGTGCGAGTCCGGGGGTGGGCGCGGCGGTCTGATCACCCCTGAGCCGCCGGCAGAACGGCCCACGTGGCCAAGTAGATCCGGCAGCCGACCGCAATGAGCGGGCCGCTCCCTGGTTCCCTGGAGCGGCCAAGGAGGGTGGTACCGCGGGGCTCGCCGCCTCGTCCCTCCGGTCCACGTGATGGTTCGTGAACGCCGGAGGTGCACCCGAATGCCCGACGAGCCGCAGGCCACGCCCGAGAGCGGGCGCGGCAGGCTGCGTACCCTTCCCGCGCAGGTCGACCTTCCCGCGCTGGAGCGCGAGGTCCTTGGCCGGTGGCGGCAGGGCAAGGTCTTCCAGCGATCCCTGGAGCAGACCGAGGCCGGCCCCCAGTGGGTCTTCTACGAGGGGCCGCCGACCGCGAACGGCATGCCCGGCGTGCACCACGTCGAGGCGCGCGTGTTCAAGGACCTGTTCCCGCGCTTCAAGACGATGAAGGGCTACAGCGTCCGCCGCAAGGCCGGCTGGGACTGCCACGGCCTGCCCGTCGAGGTGGCCGTCGAGAAAGAGCTCGGCATCTCCGGCAAGCGCGACATCGAGTCGTACGGCGTGGCGGAATTCAACGCCCGCTGCCGTGAGTCCGTGCTGCGCCACGTCGACGCCTTCGAGGCGATGACCGAGCGCATGGGCTACTGGGTCGACCTCGCCCAGGCCTACCGCACGATGGACCCCGACTACGTCGAGGCCGTCTGGTGGTCCCTCAAGGTCGTCTTCGACAAGGGCCTGCTCGTCCGCGACCACCGCATCAGCCCGTACTGCCCGCGCTGCGGCACCCCGCTGTCCGACCACGAGCTCGGCCAGCCCGGCGGGTACGAGACGGTCACCGACCCATCGGTGACGGTACGATTCCCGATCATCGAGGGACCGCTCGAGGGCGCCGACCTGCTCATCTGGACGACGACCCCCTGGACGCTGGTGTCCAACACCGCCGTCGCCGTGCACCCCGACGTGACGTACGTCGTCGCCGCCCGGTCCGGCGAGCCGCGTTTCTCCCAACCAACCGACCCCGACCGTGTCGTGGTCGCCGAGCCGCTGTTCGCCCGGGTCCTCGGCGAGGGCTGGCACATCCTGTCCCGCGTCCAGGGCTCCGAGCTCGTCGGCACGCCGTACCGCCGCCCCTTCGACCTCGTCGAGATCCCCAACGCCCACCGGGTGCTGGGCGCCGAGTTCGTCACCACGGAGGACGGCACCGGCCTGGTGCACATGGCCCCCGCCTTCGGCGCCGACGACTTCGCCGCCTGCCGGGCGGCCGGCATGCCCATCGTCAACCCCGTCAACCCGGACGGCCGGTTCGACCTGTCGGTGCCGCTCGTGGGCGGAGTCTTCTTCAAGGACGCCGACGCGCGCCTCGTCGAGAACCTGCGCGAGCGCGGCATCCTCTTCCGCGTCGAACGCTACGAGCACAGCTATCCGCACTGCTGGCGGTGCCACACGCCGCTGCTGTACTACGCGCTGCCCGCCTGGTACATCAAGACGACCGCCGTCAAGGACCGGCTCCTCGCGGAGAACGAGCGCACCAACTGGTTCCCGGCCACGATCAAGGAGGGCCGGTACGGCGAGTGGCTGCGGAACAACGTCGACTGGTCGCTGTCGCGCAGCCGCTACTGGGGCACCCCGCTGCCGATCTGGCTGTGCGAGGACGACCACGCCACCTGCGTCGGATCCCTCAAGGAGCTCGGTGAGCTCGCCGGACAGGACCTCAGCGCGCTCGACCCGCACCGCCCGTACGTCGACGACGTCGCCTTCGCCTGCCCGGAGTGCGGCAAGGAGGCCCGCCGCGTCCCGGACGTCATCGACGCCTGGTACGACTCCGGGTCCATGCCGTTCGCCCAGTGGGGTGCGCCGCACCGGCGGAACGAGGTCTTCGAGGCCTCCTACCCGGCGCAGTACATCTGCGAGGCCATCGACCAGACCCGCGGCTGGTTCTACTCGCTGATGGCCGTCGGCACCCTCGTCTTCGACCGCTCGTCGTACGAGAACGTCGTCTGCCTCGGCCACATCCTGGCCGAGGACGGCCGGAAGATGAGCAAGCACCTCGGCAACGTCCTCGAGCCGATCCCGCTCATGGACAAGCACGGCGCCGACGCGCTGCGCTGGTACATGGCCGCGGCCGGCCAGCCGTGGGCGGCCCGCCGGGTCGGCGACGCGGCGCTCGAGGAGATCGTCCGCAAGATCCTCCTCACCTACTGGAACACCGCGTCGTTCTTCGCGCTGTACGCCAACGCCGCGGGCTGGACGCCGGGCGCGCCCGCCCCGGCGTACGCCGACCGGCCGCTGCTGGACCGGTGGGTGCTGGCCGAGCTGCACCGTACGGTCCGCGAGGTGGACGACGCCCTGGAGGGCTTCGACACCGCCGCCGCGGGACGCCGCCTCGCGGAGTTCATCGACGACCTGTCGAACTGGTACGTCCGCCGCTCCCGGCGCCGGTTCTGGGAGGGCCCGGAGCAGGACGCCCCCGGAGAGAACGCCGCGGCCTTCGCCACCCTCTACGAGTGCCTGGAGACGCTGACGCGGCTCATGGCGCCGATCGCGCCGTTCGTCACCGACTACGTGTGGGACGTCCTGCGACGCGACGGCGACGCGGACTCGGTCCACCTGGCCTCCTGGCCGGAGGTCGACGAGACGCTCCTCGACCCGGAGCTGTCCGCCCGGATGGCGCTCGTCCGGCGTCTCGTCGAGCTCGGCCGGTCGGCACGCGCCGCGTCGGGCGTCCGCACCCGCCAGCCGCTCGGCCGCGCGCTGGTCGGCGCCGCGGGCTGGGCGTCGCTCCCCGACGAGCTGCGCGCGCAGATCGCCGACGAGCTCAACGTCCAGGGCTTCGACACGCTCGCCTCGATCGGCGGCGAGCTCGTCGAGTACCAGGTCAAGCCGAACTTCCGCGAGCTCGGCAAGCGTTTCGCCAAGCAGACCCCGAAGGTCGCCGCGGCCGTCACCTCGGCCGACCCGGCCGGGCTCGTCCACGCCCTACGCGACTCCGGAACGGCGACCGTCGACGCGGCCGAGGTCGGCAAGGTCGACCTGACGCCCGACGACGTGATCGTCACCGAGCGGCCGCGCAGCGGCTGGGCGGTGGAGAGCGCCGCCGGGGAGACCGTCGCGCTGGACCTGACCGTAACGCCGGAGCTCCGCCGCGCCGGCCTCGCCCGCGAGGTCATCCGGCTCATCCAGGACGCCCGTAAGAACAGCGGCCTGGACATCTCCGACCGGATCGACCTGTGGTGGCGGACCAGCGACGCCGAGCTCGCCGACGCGCTGCGCGGGTACGGTGACGAAGTGGCCGGCGAGGTGCTCGCGGACAGCTGGCAGGACGGCGAGCCGGACTCGGACCTGCCGGCCTTCCAGGACGAGGAACTGCGCCTGACCTTCTGGCTGCGCCGGTCCGCCTGACCGGCGCCCCGGTCGTCGTCACCTCCCGGGACCGCCGTCCGTCTCCCGCCACCCCGGCGGACCGGACGGCGGTCCCGCGCCGTCCCGCACCACGGACCCGACCCCCCGGAAGCCGAGCGGACCCGAGCAGGACCGAGCAGGACCGGGCGAAACTGCGCCGGGCCGGGTCGAACCAGACTCGGGCGGAACCGAGCCGGGCCGGGGCATCGGCCAAGACGGAGAACCGTAGGCGGCGGACAGCGACCCGAGGCCAGGGCCGCGGTGAGGCGGCCGAGAATCCGGACTCCAGGGCCGGCCCGGCGGCAAAGGCCGGCTGGCCCCGGTCCGGTCGGTGCGGAATGATGCTTGCGTGGACGTTCCCGACAAGCCCGTGGAGGTCGATCCGAGGCTGATGCGCGCTTCGGACGCCGACCGTGACCGGATCGCCGACCAGCTGCGAGAGGCCCTCGCGGAAGGTCGCCTCACGGCGGAGGAACACGCCGAGCGTCTCGACATCGTCTACCAGGCCAAGACGTACGCCGAGCTGGCACCGGTCGTCGCGGATCTCCCCGGCGCGGGCGCTCCCGCGCCCGCGGCACCGCAGCCGGTGCGCCACGACCTGCCGGCTCCGCAAGCGGGCTCACCGAACCTGGTGGCGATCCTGAGCGGCGCCGAGCGCAAGGGCCGTTGGCTCGTCGAGCCGCACACCAACGTCGTCACCGTGCTCGGCGGCGTCGAGCTCGACCTCCGCCAGGCCGTACTGGCCCAGCGCGAGGTCACCATCAACATCACGGCCGTTCTCGGCGGCGTCTCGATCACCGTTCCGCCGGGCGTGCGCGTGCTGAACTCCGTGACCTCCGTGATGGGCGGCTGCTCCCTGCCGTCCGACGACACCGTGGGCCCGGACGCGCCGGTGATCCGGCTGACGGGCATGGCCTTGCTCGGCGGGATCGACGTCAAGCGGCTGAACGCGGACGCGACCACGGACTCGGCGGCGATCGTCGGTCGGGACTTCCACGCGCGGCAGCGGAGCCTGCACCGGGAGTTCCGCGAGAAACAGCGCGCGGTGCACCGGGAGTTCCGGGAGCAACAGCGAGAGCTGCGCCGGCAACGGCGAACCCGCTAAGCCGCCTCCGCAGAGGGCCTTCGGCGGCTTCGCAGGAGATTTTCCGCGGACCTTCGGAGGCTTCGCGGAGAAGTTCTTACAGGGGACCCGCAAATGAGACCTTCGCGCGCGGAGGGTAGCCCGCGCAGGGATCCTGCACATGACGGCTTCACGGGGAGCCTTCGCCGTGCGCAGTCGCCCGGCCCGGTCGACCTCACGACGTGATCATTGGCGTTCACTGAGTTCTAGACGGCAGCATCCGCCAATGATCAAGGACACGAGAGCTCCGGTACCCCCACGGCGTTCCCAGGCCGATGACTGTCCCCTCGCAAAAGCACAAGGCTCGGGCAAGAGCCGCGAGAACGGCGGTTCGTTCCGATCAACGACCCGCTCCCGGCCGCTCTACCGGGCGTTGTCAACGACGCTCGAATTCGGGCTCTGGCGCAATTTTTGTGATGCGCGGAGCCGGACGGAGTGGTGCCCTGCTCACCAGCCCAAGCGACCCGTCCCCTTCTCCGCCGCTCTTTGCTCTGCTTACGCGGAGTATGCACTGGACCGTTCCAGATGTATACCCCGCGTAAGCAGAGCAAAGGGCCGGCGGGAACACGCGGCCTAAGCCGAGCCTGCCGAGCCCGGACGAGCATCACGGACGGACGGGCGCAGCCGCGAGCATCACGGAATCTGAGCCAGAACCCGGATGTGGGCTCTGGCGCGGATTGGGACTGTACGGTCAACGGCTCTGTCGCACTTGCGGCTCTGTCGCACTTTCGGTGGTAACGGAGGGTGAGGCTATTGCAGGGAGGACGCGGTTCGGCGGCATCCCCCACGGGATTCCATGCGCCTACCTTTGCTCGGCGGCCACGCCGCCGGGTGCGGGCGCCCACGGAATGTGCGGCCACAACCGCCCGCTCTGCCCTGCACCGGTCGGAGGCCGGTTCGGTCACGGTGCGGAGGGGCTCTGCTCGGCCGCCCAGACGGCGAGCTGTGCGCGGGAGGTGAAGCCGAGCTTGGCCAGGATGCGTTCAACGTGGTTCTCGGCCGTGCGCTGAGCGATCACCAGCCTGGCGGCGACCTCCTTGTTACTCAGCCCGGCGGCGACGAGCGCGGAGACCTCCCGTTCGCGGCGGGTCAGCCCGCCCATGGCGGTATCGGGGCGGTCGGCGGAGGGTTCCTGCAGTACATAGTCCAGAGCGTCGTGAACGGGTAGCCTCGCGCCGCGCTGGAAGGCGCGTTCGAAGGCCTTCGGGGCGAGCGCCGAGCGGATCTTCCGCTCACACTGCCCGTGGAGGTCGGCCATGAACGGCGCGGCGAAGAAGGTGCCGCCGACCGACTGCCAGAGCGAGTGCAAGATGCCGAAAAGCTGGGCGGCACGGTCGGGGTCGTCCTCGGCGGCTCGCCAGGCGAGGATCTCCGCGCACATTGCGATGTCCCACCAGTCCTGGAAGGGGCGTATCAGCCGGATGGCGTCCCGGGCCAGCCGGTCCGCGATGCCGGTGTCCCCCCGCCACCAGCTCGACAGGCTGCGGGCGAAGGCCGTGAGCCCCCTGATCCAGGACTCGTCGTGGGCGGCGGTGACCTCCTCCGCCTCGCAGCAGAGGGCGGCGGCACGTTCGTGATCACCCCCGGCCGCGAGCGACAGGGCGAGTTTGAACGTGCACTCGGCCGCGGCACCGGTGTCGCTGAGCGCCCGGAAGGCGGTGAGCGCCTGCTCGAACAGCGTGGCGGCTCCCGCGAAGTCATCGTGGAACACCGCGATCATCGCCGCATGGTGACGGGTCCAGGCGAGCGCCGCCACGTCGCGGCTCGACTCGGCGTCCGCTCGCGCCTGTTCGAGTAGCGGACGCGCCTCGACGGTTCGGCCCTGGAGTACTCCGAGATAGGCGTACGTGCCGAGCGCGCTCGCCAGCACCCCTCCTGTTTCCGGCGCACGTTCCACCGGGGCCTTAGCCGTGTCCGCGGCCGATAGCAGCCGGGAGAGCCAGTATCTGCCCTCGCTGAGTGAGCCGAAGCTGATCCAGTAATGGCGGGGCGCGACGGCCAGCGCCAGACCGGCGGCCGCCTCACCGGGCTCGTCCAGGCAGAACCGGAGCGCCGCCTGAAGGTTGGCGTGTTCCAGGCGCAGCCGTACGAACCAGGCCACCTGGTGCGGGCCGAACCACTGATCCTGCGCCCGTGAGGTCAGGTCGAGGAAGTGGTCGCGGTGACGGCGGCGAAGAACGGTGAGCTTGCCGGACTCGACCAGCCGAGCGTGACCGTACTCGCGGATCGTCTCCAGCATCCGGTAGCGAGCGCGGCCGTCGTGCTCCTCCCGGGTCAGTACCGACTTGCCCACCAGCCCGTCGACCACCTCGACGACCGCACGCACAGGGATGCCATCTCCCGAACAGACCGCCTCGGCCGCCTCGAGGTCGAAGCCGGATGCGAAGACCGAGGCCCGCGCCCAGAGTGCGCGTTCCTGGTCGGTGCACAGGGCGTGGCTCCAGTCGACCAGTTCGCGCAGCGTGTGCTGTCGTGGCGCGGAGGTGGTCGAGCGCGAGGTGAGCAGCGCGAAGCGGTCGGTCAGTTTGGCCAGAATCTCCTGGACCGACAGGGTACGCATCCACGCGCTGGCAAGCTCGATCGCCAGCGGAAGCCCGTCCAGGTGACAGACGAGTCTGATCACCGCCTCGGCGTTGTCTCGGGTGACCGCGAAACCGGGCAGGACGGCGGCGGCCCGCTGCTCGAACAGGGCGACCGAGGGATTGCGCAGGAGTTCACCGACGCTCTTCCGCTCGCCGGGCGTCGGGGTCGGCAACGGCCCGACCTGGAAGACCTGCTCGCCTGGCACCCTCAGAACCTGGCGGCTGGTGGTCAGGACACGCACGCCGGGCGCGGCGCGGAGCAGGGTCTCGACGGCGGGCGCGCAGGCGCCGACCAGATGCTCACAGTTGTCCAGGACCAGTAGCAGGCGCCGGGGCTGGACATGGTCGACCACAGCCTCCAGAGGATCGCGTCCCGTGCGGTCGGCCAGCCCCAGAGCGGCGGCGACGCACTGCGGGAGCAGCTGGGGATCGCGCAGCCTGGCCAGCTCGACGACGTGCGCTCCGTCGGGGAGGTGGCGACCGAGCGCGGCCGCGGCCCGCAGCGCCACCCTGGTCTTCCCGACCCCGCCAGGGCCGGTCAGCGTGACCAGCCGCGAGGCCGTCAGCAGCCGCCGGACCGCCGTCACCTCCGCCCGGCGGCCGAACAGGGGGGTGAGATCGTCCGGGACGCCCGAATGCCTGCGCGCCGACCGTCCCGGCGCCTCGGCGATCACCTGAGTGGCAGGCGGATCGCAGGTGTCTGGCTGACCATCCGCGTCATGATCCGTCATAACTGGCAACTGTTGTCATGGAGGACGGCGATGCTTAGGCGGCGTAATAGTGACGCCAAGCGATCGAAGGACAAGGGGCAGATTACACAATTCCCGACTCGGAGCTAATACTCCAGCCGGTGTGCTAGACGTCACGGAGGTGGTTGTCCAGCGACCATGATCTGATCGGAAGCTCCTTGGCCGCGCTCGGAGCCTACGGCAGCCTGCGGCGGCTTTGAATCGTCCACCACTGGAAGGATTTCAACCTGAATTAGCAGGTCGCGGGGGTGGTCTGGCGGCGGCTTTGTGTGAGTGGGCTGGTTGATCGGGGTGCTGGCGGGTCGAGATCGTTCGCCGGTGGGGTGCTTGCCGTTGCGAGCATCGGAGGCGGGCCGGGTTGACGGAACGCCCGGACCCGACCTGCCGGTGGGGTGTGCCGGTGGCCGGCTGAGGCATGGTGAGCTGGGCGGGCGCAATGCCGTGACGGCGTGCCATGACGCCGGCTGTCACCTCGTCCACGAGCTTCGAAAGGCCGTAGGGATCTTCGATCTGCAGGGGCGCATGCTCGTTGATGGGCAGGTAGGCCGGATGCAGTGTGTGGCGTGACCAAGGCAGGCCGACGATCGAGTAGCTGCTGGTGCAGGTACTGCTCGACGTCCCAGCCGTCCGGGTACGGGGAGCGGGTGTACGTGCCCGGAGTTCTTCTGGGGGCCGTTGGCTCGCAGCGAAGGGATCGGGGCGGTCGAGCGGTTCGTGCTGGACATCCGGCGCCACCCGGCGGGGACCGGCACGATGATGCGCTGCTCAGCGGTGGACATGCCTGACGAGTGGGCCCGGTACCGGTGGGTCTTCACCACGCCGGATGGAGGTCCCCGCCTGGCAGGAAGGGACGTCGTCCATCTGCGGCGGAGCCTCATCGACCAGGTCATCGTCTTTGCGGGGGAGTTCGAGCCGTTCGCCTCCTGAGTCGTCCTTCTGTCGCTGTCCCTCTTAGGCGACCGTGCCGGCGGTCCGTAGATCCGGCCGGGTCCTTCCCGCGCCCCCGACTCCGGTGAGTGTGACCAGCCACGGCGCCGAGAGCAATCCTCTGACGGACGGCGGCTTCGGCGCGCCGGCCGACCCGGGCGGTGACCTCGGCGGGAATGCCCGTGGCCCCTTGACGCCCCCGCTGCCGTGCACAACTCACCGGGGCGCATTTGAGTAGTTCTCCCGTATCCACAAACGGTGTCATGGTTCAGACTCATCGCGGCTGACCCGATGAGGAGGTAGCTCAATGAGGGCGTCGCACGCGACACGAGTCGCGACGCGTCTTGCCACCCTCTACGCGACGGACGAGGAGATCCTCGCCATCGCGCTCCCCTACCCGGCCGGAAGCGCACGCCGGATGTGATCGCGTCCGCCCGAGATATTTCCGGCAGGCTCGAGCACGCCTTTTCGTGCGAGGATGCGATGACGATTTCCCAGCTCGTCTGGGAAACCACCGGTGTTGCGGTGCGCCAGCGCCTCCCGAGAGGATCAGAGATGGCGCTAGCGCAGGTTAGGCCTCCCGATAAAAAGGAGATGGAGTTCGTGAAAATCCCCCGCAAGGCTGCCGTAATGACTATCGCCGCGTTCGTTGGTCTGACGGTTCCAGCTGTGCCGGCAGGCGCGGCGACGTCTGCGAGCGCGACCACCGGAATCGTCAACGTTCAGGGCACCAAGCACGTGGTGTCAGCGAGCCTCGCACACCACATCAATTCGGGTGACTGGCGTGGGCTGAGCACCGCCGACCTGGCCAGGGCGGGCATCCACCCGAACATGCCGTTTCCGGACGGTACGAAGATCCAGGCGAGGACCGGCGGAGTTCACACCGACGCCGGCTCGAACTGCATCGGAAGCGTGTGCACCTACGTTTTCGGCAGCGGACTGTATGTCTCGAACTGGGACACCGGCGCCACGAACGCCAGCGGTGCGTGCACCTACGCCGTATACTGGGTAACCGGTTCTGTGGTGTCCACCAGCAATATGGTCTGCAGCGCAGGACAATTGTATGTTTACGCGAATCCGAATCACGAATTCCCCAACTGGGCCACGCTATGCAACACTTGGGCGAACCTGCCGGGCGAGCCATGCGAGACCCTTCATCCATGAACCGGTCCTAGCGTCCGGAGGCGTCATGTCTGGCTCGACGCCTCGGGCTCGAAGGTCCTCGGCCGTCATGCCTCCCCTGCCGCCCGGATCATCGACTGACCGGCCAGATCCGGGTACCCGTTCATCGGAATGGCTTCCTCACAGCGCCTGTGGCATGGACGCCATACGGGTATGGACAACGCGCGGCGCCTCCTGCGGTTAACCATGCTCGACCACCCCTTACGTCGGCTCGGTCGTATCCGTCGCGAGCGTACGGTCCTCCGCAAGCTCGGCGGCCACCCTCTGCGAGACGGGGCCGCCGAGCTTGCACCCAGCGTGGGCGATCGCTTGGCAGTGAAAACGCGGCGGGCCGCGCCAACATCGGACTGCTGCTGTGGCATCACCAGGCAGAACAACCGATGTCCACACTTCGGGGAAACCCCGAGCCCGTCGTTGGCGCTGTGCCGCCTGTTGTAGAAGTCGGCGATCGAGGTCGAGATCTTGATGCGGGCCTCGGCACGGGTGGTGAAGTGGTGGCGGTGGGCGAACCCGACCTTGAGCGTGCTGTTGAACGCCTCGGCGGCGGCGTTGTCCAGGGCGCAGCCGACCCGGCCCATCGACTGGGTGATGCCGTGCCGGCGGCACGCGTCCGCGGTCTTGGCCGCGGTGTACTCCGATCCGCGGTCGGTACGGAAGATCACCCCGTCGACGTCCCCGCCACGCGTGGTGACGGCCACCCGCAGCGACGCCACCACCAGGGCCGCGTCGTGGTGGGCCGACATGGCCTGGCCGAGCATCCGGCGAGAGAACAGGTCCTCGACCGTGGCCAGATAGAGCGGCCCCTCGTCGGTGTCGATCTGCGTCAGGTCCCCGCACCACAGCACGTCCGGCGCCACGGCCGTGAACTTACGGCGCACCAGATCCGGCGCGGCCAGGCGCCTTGCCTGACGCGTCAGCGACCTGCGCCGTTTGGGTGCCCGCCCGGCCAGGCCAAGCTCGACCATCCGAGCGGCGACGGTCTCGGTCGACACCGTCCACCCCTCATCCCGCAGGTCACGGGCGATCCGCGGGGGGACGTGACCCTACTGGTCCGGTTTTCCGGCGTCGTCGTCAGCTCCGGCCGCCGCTCGCCGCCTCTTCCACCGGCCAGGCCCTGTCACCCTGGTTGAGTATCCCGCCACCCAGAGCTTGGGATCATGAGGCCTCATCGGGGATTCACTCACGTTCGCCCGTCCGGCCTTCCCCTTGCCCGTCGCCTCCGGACGAAGCGGAGGAACTCGGCTGGCCGCCTCCGGGTCGGGCCCGCGCAACGGGAGGGGCCCGGCCGGTGGCCGGGCCCGGGACGTCCGAACAAGGCGAGCGTCAGTCGTCGGGCTGGCAGACCAGGCAGGGGGTGCAGCCGCGCTCTCGCGCCTCGTCGCGCGACAGGCTCTCCAGGTCGTCGGCGTCGTCGGCGATGTCCTCGATCAGCGCGCAGTCGGACCGGTGGTACCGCTTGGTACCGCTCAGGATGCGCACCGTCGGGCCGCCGGCGTCCTCGGCGTCCTCGGAGCCGTCCGCGGACTCGGCCTCCGCCGTGTCCTCGGCGTCGGTGGCCTCCGCGCTCTCCCCGGACTTGCCGGTCTCCCCTGCCTTGCCGACCTCTTCGGCCTCGGCGGTCTCGTCGGTGTCCTCCGTGCCCGCGTCGGGGGCGGACTCGGTCGACTGCTCGGCGGACTCGTCGTGCTCGGTGGCGGTCTCCGCCCGATCGGCGGCCTCTGCCGGAGTGGCATCCGCCGTGGCCGCCTCATCGGCGGCCGCCCGGCCGGCAGGCTCCTCGTCGGCGGGCTCCTCGGGCTCGACGGCGGCCTCGGAGTCATCCGCCTCGACTCCGGGCCCGGCCGTCGCGGTGTCGTCCTTCTCCGCGTCCGTGATTCTCGTGTCCGTGGTCTCGGCGTCCGCGGTCTTCGCGTCAATGGTCTCGGCGTCCGCCTGGTCCGCGTTCGCCGTCTCCGCGTCTCGCGCGCCGGCGTCCGTACGGTCGGCGTCTTCGGCGTCCGTGGCCTCGGGGACGGCGGTCTCGCGGTCCGCGGCCGCGGGCTCCGTGGTCTCGCGCTCCGTGGTCTCGCGCTCGGTGGCTCCGGGCCGGGGCACCTCACGGGTCACCGCCGCGACGTCCGCGGCCTCGTCGGTGCCGTCGTGGGCGTCGTCCTGCGGCTCCGCCGTCTCGGGCTCGTCCGTGGCGCCGGCGAGGGTGGGCTCGGCGTCGCGGTGCGCGGCGTCCGGCGAGCCGGTGCCGTCGGTCCCGGGGGCCGTCACCGGCTCGGCGGCGGCCTCTTCGGTCGGGTCCGCCGCGGCCGTGTCCGCGGTGGTCTCCGTGCGGTCCAGGGGCTCGAACAGGGACCGGCCGCGCCGCCTCGAGCGCTCGGCGAGGGACTCCTCGGGCGCGTTGGCGGTCGTGCGCTCCGCGTCGGCCGGCGGGGTGGTCGTGGACTCCGTGTCGCGGGCGTCCGTCTCCGGGGACCGGGTCGCCTCGGTCTCGTCGGTGGTGGCCCGGCCGGCCGTGAGGCCGTCGCGCTCCTCGGCGGGCGGCTGCTCGGAGGCCGGCAGTGCTCGGGTGACCGGGATGTCGGTCCGGGTGACGTCCACGGGCTCCAGGGCCGGGCTCTGCGGCCGGGTGTCGGCCACCGTTCCGACGGTGTCCGCGGCCCGCTCCTCGACGCTGTCGGTGAGGGCGGCACGCGCGGCGAGCGCCGTGTCGGGCAGGCAGGCGGTGCAGGGCGTGAAGCCCTCCTCACGCGCCTCGACGAAGGTCAGCTCCTCTTTCTCGCGTCCCGCGAGCTGACGGCAGGTCTCGAGGTGGTAGCGCTTGCGGCCCGGGACCACGTAGACGGTGGTCTCGTCGGGAACGTCGGTCGCGGAGGCGGACGTCACCGGGACGATCGCCGCGTCCTCTCCCGCTCCGACCCGCGCCTTGGCCTTCACCGGCCGGGCGGTGGTCCGGCCGGACGCCTTGGTGCTGGCCGGTGCCGTGGCGCCGAAGAGCTCCTTGCGCCGGAGGAACACCCCGACGGCCAGGAAGAGGGCGGAGACGATGCTGACCCCGATCGAGACGTAGATCAGCTTCAGCCCGTCAAGACCGAGAATCTCATGCCCGGTGTTGCCCGTGACGATGCCCGTCACAAGAAGAGCGATCGCCAGGACGACGAGCACGCCACTCAGGATGATCACACAGGTCTCCCTCTACCAACCGTCGTACCGGAGATGCGCAGCAACGCTAGCGCAACTTCGGACGGTTCGGCCGCCTCCAACCCGCTACCACTTGGTTCCTGACATGACCGTCGTTGCGACGGTCGTCCGGAACCGTCCGGCCGTGCTCAGCGCCGGTCGTGCGGGTTGTCGGCGGTGTGGAAGCTTCCGGTGGCGCCGTGCTGAGCGTGCTGCGGCTCGGCCTGCGGCGGCTGCGGGAAGGGGTTCGCACCGGTGTTGCCCGGACCGACGCTCGGCTGGCCGTTGCGCTGCATCTCGGGGTGCGGCGGCGGAGGGACGATGGCGGGCTGGGCGGCCGGCTGCGGGCCCGTGTTGCCCGGTCCACCGAACGGCCCGGCGTGGCTGCCGGCCTCGAGCTCGCGCAGCTGACCCTCGAGGTAGGCCTTGAGGCGGCTGCGGTACTCGCGCTCGAAGAGGTTCAGGTCCTCGACCATGCGCTCGAGCTCCTCGCGCTGCTGGACGAGGGAGCCCATGGCCTGGCGGTGCCGCTCCTGCGCGTCCCGCTCGAGCGACTCGGCGCGGGCGCGGGCCTCGCTGACGATCTGCTCGGACTGCCGGCGGGCCTTGCCGAGGATCTCCTCGGCCTCACGCCGGGCACGCCCCAGCGTCTCGTCGGCCTCGCGGCGGGCGTCGGCGATGGCCTGGTCGGCGGTCTGCTGCGCCAGGGCGAGCACCCGGGCGGCCGTGTCCATGTTGTCCTCGCCGGGCGTGGCCATCGGCGGAGGAGGCGGCGGCGCCTGCGGGACGGGGGGCATACCGAGCCCCATCATCGGCTCGGGCTCGGGCTTGGGCTCCGGCGGCTTGGGCGGCTCGGGCAGATGCGCGATCTCCGGCTTGGGCTCGACGATCGGAGCGGCCATCGCGGGCACCTTGCCACGAAGGCATTCGGCCAGCTTGGCGCGCAGCTCCTCGTTCTCCTGGATGAGCCGGTCGAGCTCGGCCTCGACCTCGTCGAGGAACGCGTCGACCTCCTCTTCGTCGTATCCCGGCCGGAGCCGGGTTGTACTGAACTGCTTGTTCCGCACATCCGCGGGTGTCAGCGGCATCTGGTCTCCTTGGCGCGCTTGGAGTCTGTCCCCGAACGGACGGTACCCGATCAGAGCGGCTGGACAATGATGATCAAGAACCAGACCACGAAGAAGAGAACCGTGAAGCTCAGGTCGAGTGCAACGTTACCCAGCCGAACCGACGGGATGAAACGGCGTAGGAGCTTGAGAGGTGGATCGGTGACGGTGTATGTGGCCTCCGCCAGCACCAGCACCACCCCTCTGGGCCGCCACGACCGGGCGAACGCCTGAAGCGTCTCGAAGACCATCCTGCCGATGAGGAAGAGCAGGAAGAGGTACAGCGGGATGCTCAGGTAATTTCCAAGGTTCACGAACACTCTCGCTTGTGGCTGTCAGCTCTGATTGAAGAACCCTCGTTCTGCCATACGGGCCTTGTCCTCGGCGGTCACCTCGACATTGGCTGGGGACAACAGGAACACCTTGTTCGTAACACGCTCGATGCTTCCGTGCAGGCCGAATATGAGACCAGCCGCGAAGTCGACGAGACGCTTCGCGTCACTGTCGACCATCTCGGTGAGGTTCATGATCACCGGGGTGCCCTCCCGGAAGTGCTCGCCGATCGTGCGGGCCTCGTTGTAGGTCCTGGGGTGAAGCGTAGTGATACGAGCGAGGTCGGACACCGCGGACTCCCCAACTGGGGGGCGCCGCTCGGGTCCGAACGGCTTCTGCTCCTCCACAGCGGGCACCTGGACTCCGGTAGGCTGCCCGGCGGAATCGTCGGAACCGCGCTCGGCCCGGCGCCGCTCGACGGCCTCGTCGTCGTAGACGTCGTAGTCATCGTAATCGTCGTCGTAGCGGTCGTCCTCCACGAGGCCGAGGTAGACCGCCATCTTGCGCATCGCGCTGGCCATACGCCCCCTCCGTCGTCCGCCGACAGGAGATCCCTGCGGGAAGCTTCCGCTAGCTGATCGGTTACGTTTGAGCGCGGACTCCAAGGTCCACGGTGGGGACATTACCTGACGATTGCCCGTCGTCCTCCGAGCAACGCCGTACCGACTCGCACGTGTGTCGCACCACACGCGATCGCTTCTTCCAAATCGCCGCTCATTCCGGCAGAAATCATGCTCGCTCCCGGATGAGCCGCGCGCAGGGCGGCGGCGACCTCCGCGAGCCGGCCGAACGCCGCCGCCGGATCGCCGCCCAGGGGCGCCACCGCCATGACGCCCCCGAGGGTGAGGCCGGGTGCGGAGGCGATCGCGTCGGCCAGCGCCGGGACGCCGTCGGGCCGGGTGCCGCCCCGGCCCTCGGCGTCGTCGAGCGCCACCTGGACGAGACAGCGGAGCGACCGGTCCATCCCGGTCGCGGCGCGGGACAGCGCCGTCACGAGACGCTCCCGGTCGACGGAGTGGACGACGTCGGAGTAGGAGGCCACCGAGCGGGCCTTGTTGGTCTGCAACTGCCCGACGAAGTGCCACGTGAGCGGCAGATCACGGCAGTCGGCGGCCTTGGCCGACGCCTCCTGGTCGCGGTTCTCGGCGACGTCGGTGACACCCAGCCCGGCCAGCAGGCGAACGTCCGAGGCGGGGAAGGTCTTCGTCACCGCGATGAGGGTGACCTCCGCGGCGGAGCGGCCGACCGCGGCACACGCCTTGGCGACGCGTTCACGGACGGCCGCGAGGTTGGCGGCCAGGTGCTCTTCTCGGCTGGACATCACTGGTCGTGCATCACTGGCTGGGCATCGTCACTTGAGGAAGTCGGGGACGTCGAGGTCGTCGTCCTCGTCGAAGACGACGGGGCGGCGGCGGATCGGGTCGGTGCCGAGGCGCGCCGCGGTCGGCTCGGTGGCCGGCCGCGGCACCTTAGGGCGGACCGCTGACTCGCCGGAGGCCGGGCGCGGCGGCGTCGCTCCGCCGTCGGTCGCGCTCTCCGCCGGCTTTTCGGCCACCGGCTCGGGCTTGGTGTCCGCGGGCTTGGACGGCTCGGCCTTCGGCTGGTCCGGCTTCGCCTCGACCGGCTTGCCCTCCACCGCCGGCGAGGACACGCCCGGCTCCCGGTGCGGAGCGGGGGCCGGAGCCGGTACGGCCGAGACCCGCGGCGGCGCGGGCGGTGGCGTGGCGGGCGGGGTGACCGGGCGGGGCGGCGTCACGGGCGGGGTCGCCATGGCGGGGCGGGGCGGCGACAGCCGCTTCGGCTCCGCCTGGGGCACCGGGGCGTTCTGCGGCCGGATCTCGTCGAAGCCCGCGGCGATCACCGTCACCCGGACCTCGTCGCCCAGGGCGTCGTCGATGACGGCGCCGAAGATGATGTTCGCGTCGGGCGCGGCCGCGTTGGACACGAGCTGCGCCGCCTCGTTGATCTCGAACAGGCCGAGGTCGGACCCGCCGGAGATCGACAGCAGGACGCCGTGGGCGCCGTCGATGCTGGCCTCCAGCAGCGGGCTGGAGATGGCCATCTCGGCGGCGGCGACCGAACGGTCGTCCCCGCGTGCGGAGCCGATGCCCATGAGCGCGGAGCCGGCTCCGGACATCACCGACTTGACGTCGGCGAAGTCGAGGTTGATCAGACCCGGCGTGGTGATCAGGTCGGTGATGCCCTGAACACCGGAGAGGAGCACCTGGTCGGCCGCCTTGAACGCGTCCAGCACGCTCACCTGGCGATCGGAGATCGACAGCAGCCGGTCGTTCGGGATGACGATGAGGGTGTCGACCTCGTCGCGGAGCGTCTCTATGCCGGCCTCGGCCTGCATCGCGCGCCGCTTGCCCTCGAAGCTGAAGGGGCGGGTCACCACGCCGATCGTCAGCGCGCCCAGGGAGCGGGCGATGTTGGCCACCACCGGAGCGCCTCCGGTGCCGGTGCCACCGCCCTCTCCGGCGGTGACGAAGACCATGTCGGCCCCCTTGAGGACCTCCTCGATCTCCTCGCGGTGATCCTCGGCCGCCTTGCGCCCGACGTCGGGGTTGGCGCCCGCGCCGAGACCACGGGTGAGTTCACGGCCGACGTCGAGCTTGACGTCGGCGTCGCTCATCAGCAGCGCCTGGGCGTCCGTGTTGATGGCGATGAACTCGACACCCTTGAGCCCCTCTTCGATCATCCGGTTGACGGCGTTGACGCCGCCGCCGCCGATGCCGACGACCTTGATGACCGCCAGGTAATTCTGCGGTGCTGCCACGACGAGGGGCCCTTCCGCTCGCTCTATCGAACCGGCCGGCGTACCACCGCTCCGGTGTTTCTTACTGAATCCACCTACATTGTTGGGCCGGAACCCTCACCCTCAAGTTGAGACTTAGAGTTATGTCAACCTAGGGCTGATACGGACAGTAGGGGCGCCCCACTGCAGGGTCAACTAACCCGGCCCTGAGTACACCGGCGTGTCGCGACACCCCAGTCATCCCACTTCATCCGATCCGGTGCGCGCCGTTCCCACCGGTCGCGCGAGGACAAGTGTCCCGCGCCTGAGGATCGTTCGCTACTCGAAGGCACCGGAGCGCGGCCGCCGCGCCCTCCCCACGCCTTCCGGCTACTTCGTGGTGACGACCTCCGGGGAGCTGACGTCGATCGTCTGGACCCCCCGCCGCGGCGACGCGCCCAGCAGGCCGTGCAGCAGCCGGAGCTTCTCCGGCCCGCGCTCCGCGGCGCCCCACACGACGGTGACGCCGTCCGCCAGCCGCAGGCTCACCGCCTCGGTCGACGGGACGTCCACACCGACCACCTGGCGGCCGAGCCACGAGGGCAGTCCCTGGACCACGGACAGCCCGGCCCGCAGCGCCGGGTCGCTCTGCGTGGGATTCGCCACATCGATCACCGGCAGCCCGCGCGGGCGCGCGGCGGACGTGACGACGGTCACGCCGTACCGGTCGATCTGGAGGTACCGGTTGCCGCGCTGGGCGACGACGATCGGCGTCCGCTCCCGTACGACGATCCGGACCGTGGTCGGCCACCGGCGTTCGACGCGGGCGGTCTCCACCGCCTGCACCATCTCCACCCGATCGCGGACGACGCCGGTGTCGAGCCGGGCCAGGGGCTCGCCCAGGCGCACCCGCGCCGCGGCGAGCACCTCCTCACGAGAGACGAGCCGCTCACCGGTCACGTCGATGTGCCGGACGACGAGCAGCCGTGAACCCAGCAGGACCCAGGTCGCCGTCCCGAGCACGCCCGCGACGAAGAGGCCGACGAACAGGACCTTCCACCGGTTGGGACGACGGCGGGCGGGCCGCGACGGCCGGACCGGCGCGCCCGCGTCCGGAACGCCGGGATCCGTTCCCACGGCGCCCGGCACGTCCTCGGCCTCCATCGTCACGCCTCCTCACTCGTTCCGCGACGCCCGCGACCGAGCGGGAGTCCGCCCCGGATGAGCCGCCGCTCAGGCGCCGAGCAGCCGGAGGATCTCCGGACCGAGCCTGGTCACGTCGCCGGCGCCCATCGTGATGATGACGTCCCCGGGAGCGGCCATGGCCGCGACACGCCCGGCGACCGCGCTTTCGTCGGGCTCGTACGTCACCCGTCCGTGCGGGACCGCCTTGGCGACCAGCTCCCCCGTCACGCCCGGGATGGGGTCCTCGCGCGCCGGGTAGACGTCGAGGACGACCGCCTCGTCGGCGAGCCCGAGCGCGGCGCCGAACTCGTCGGCGAAGAACCTGGTGCGGCTGAACAGGTGCGGCTGGAAGACCGCGACGATGCGGCCGCCGCCGAGCTCCTCGACGTAGTCGCGGGTGGCCCGCAGGTCGGCGGCGAGCTCGGTCGGGTGGTGGGCGTAGCTGTCGAACACCTTGACGCCGCCGATCTCGCCCTTCGGCTCCAGCCGTCGCCGCGCCCCGCCGAAGCCGGCCAGGCCCTCGGCGACCGCGGCGGCGTCGACGCCCAGCTCGACGGCCACGGCGTACGCCGCGGCGGCGTTCTGGGCGTTGTGGCGGCCGGGGACGGCCAGCGTGAGCTCCCGCCCCGCCACCGTGAACCGCGAGCCCAGCCCGCGCGGCGTGAAGCCCTCGACGCGGTAGTCCGCGCCGGGCGCCTCGCCGTACGTGCGCACGGTGAGCCCGCGCCGCGCGCCGGTCTCGCCCAGAGCGCGGGCCCCGGGGTCGTCGGCGCAGACGACGAGCAGGCCGCCCGGCTCGATCCGCCCGACGAAGTCGGCGAAGGTCTCCTTGACCTGCTCGAAGCCGCCGTAGTTGTCGAGGTGGTCGGCCTCGACGTTGGTGACGATCGCGGCGTGCGGCGTGAACATCAGGAACGAGCCGTCGCTCTCGTCGGCCTCCGCGACGAACAGATCGCCGGAGCCCTCCCCCGCGCCCAGGCCGGTGGTGACCAGCTGGCCGCCGATGCAGTACGACGGGTCGGCCCCGGCGTGCTGCAGGGCGACGGTCAGCATCGAGGTGGTCGTGGTCTTGCCGTGCGTGCCCGCCACCGCGACGGCGCGGCGGCCGGCCATCAGCGACGCCAGCGCCGCCGCGCGGTGCAGGACGCGCAGCCCCCGCTCGCGGGCGGCGGCCAGCTCCGGGTTGGTCTCGCGGATGGCGGTCGAGACGACGACCGTGGCGGCGTCGCCGAGGTGCTCGGCGGCGTGCCCGACGTACGTCGTCGCGCCGAGCTCCCGCAGCTCGCGCAGCAGGTCGGAGTCCTTGGCGTCGCTGCCGGAGACCGGGATGCCGCGTCCCAGCATGATGCGCGCGATCCCGGACATGCCCGCGCCGCCCACTCCGACGAAGTGGACCCTGCCCAGCCGGTCGGCGGGAACGACCTCCACGGGCGTGACGAGACTCATGCGGGAACGACCTCCACGGGCGTGACGGGACTCATGCGGTCGGTCCCTGCGCGACGACGCGGGCGACGAGGCGGGCCAGGGCGATGTCGGCGTCCCGGCGGCCCATGCGCGCGGCGGCCTCGGACATCACCGCGACCCGCTCGGCGTCGCCGAGGATGGGCAGGACGTTCGCGCGGATCCAGTCGGCGGTCAGCTCGCCGTCCTCGATGAGCAGGCCGCCGCCTCCCCGGACGATCGGCTCGGCGTTGAGCCGCTGCTCGCCGTTGCCGATCGGCAGCGGGACGTACGCCGCGGGCAGCCCGACCGCGGTCAGCTCGGCGCAGGTGATGGCGCCGGCCCGGCACATCGCGAAGTCGGCCGCGGCGTACGCGAGGTCCATCCGGTCGCAGTACGGCAGCATGATGTAGGCCGGGTCGTCGGGGGTGAACTCCGGCTCGGCGAGGTTCTTCGGGCCGACGATGTGCAGGATCTGGATGCCGGCCTGCCGCAGCTGCGGGACGGCCTCGCCGACCGCCCGGTTGAGCGAGCGGGCGCCCTGCGAGCCGCCGAACACCAGCAGCGTCGGCAGGTCCGAGCGCAGGCCGAAGTGGGCCCGCGCCTTGTCGCCCATGCCCAGGCGGTTCAGCGTGGAGATCTCGCGGCGCAGTGGGATGCCGACCACCTCGGCGTGCGGCAGCGGCGTGTCGGGGGCCGCCACCGCGACGTGCTCGGTGAAGCGGGCGCCGAGCCGGTTGGCCAGGCCGGGCCGCGGGTTCGCCTCGTGCACGACGATGGGGATCTTGCGGCGGCGCGCGGCGAGGTAACCGGGGGTCGCGACGTACCCGCCGAAGCCGACCAGCACCTCCGCCTGCGTGCGGTCGAGGATGGCCGCCGCGGCGTTGATCGCGCCGGCGAGCCGGCCGGGCACGGTCAGCAGGCGGGGCGTGAGCGTCCGCGGCAGCGGGACCGGCGGGATCATCGCGAGCTCATAGCCCCGCTGGGGCACGATGCGGGACTCCAGGCCCCGCTCGGTGCCCAGACAGGTCACCTGAACGCCGGGATGCTCCCGGCGCAACGCGTCGGCGAGGGCCAGGGCGGGTTCGATATGTCCGGCTGTGCCGCCACCGGCCAGGACAACCCTCATGCTCGCGCTCCTGCTCTAATCGACTCGCTCCGTCACGGGTGCAACACCCTCAGCGCTTTGCCAGGCCCAGCCAGCTTAGAGCCATCACGGCCGGTCCCGGACCACGTGCGGCGAGGGCCTGCCGGGCGCCGGGCTCGCGCTTGGCGAACGACAGCAGCATGCCCAGCACGAACAACGTCGGGATGAGGGCGGACCCACCGTACGACACGAGAGGCAGCGGAATGCCCGTAATGGGGAGGACGCCGATCACCGCGCCGATGTTGATGATGGCCTGACCGATCAGCCAGGCGGTCGCGCCGGACGCGGCGAGCCGCATGAACGGGTCCTTGACCCGCCGGGCGATCCGCAGGCCGGCGTACGCGAGCACGCCGAACAGGCCGAGGACGATGAGCGTGCCGATCAGGCCGAGCTCCTCGCCGATGATGGCGAAGATGAAGTCGGTCTCGGGGTGGGGCAGGTAGTTCCACTTCGCCCGGCCCTCGCCGAGCCCGGTGCCGAGCACGCCGCCCGAGGCGATGGCGTACAGGCCCTGGAGCCCCTGGTAGTTGGTGGTGAGCTGGTTGCCGGACTGGTCGAGGAAACCGGTGAGCCGCGCCAGGCGGTACGGCTCGACGAGGATGAGGATGGCGACCAGGACGCTCGTGAGACCGGCCATGCCGACGAAGAGCCGGCCCGGCGCTCCCACGACCCACATGAGCGACAGGAAGATGATCAGCAGCACCATGGTCGTCCCGAGGTCGCTGCCGAGCATGATGAACAGCACGAGGACGCCCGTGCCCGGCAGCAGCGGGATCAGCAGCTGCCGCCAGTCGGTGAGCTGGCGCAGCTTCTCCTTGCGGGCCAGCAGGTCGGCGCCCCACAGGACGAGGGCGAGCTTGGCCGGCTCCGAGGGCTGCAGCTGGAACGGGCCGCCGAAGCTGATCCACCGCTGCGCGCCGTTGGCGCTCTGCCCGAGGCCCGGGGTCAGCGCGACCGCGAGGGCCAGCGCCGACAGCAGCATCAGGGGGTAGGCCGCCGTGCGGAAGGTCTTCGCCGGGAGCCGGGCGGCGAGCCACATCAGCGGCAGGCCGATGCCGACCCACAGCGCCTGCTTCTCGAAGAGGGTGAACGCCGACCCGGTGTTCTGGTACTGGCGGACGCTGGAGGCCGACAGCACCATCACCATGCCGAGGGCCAGCAGCAGCAGCGAACTGCCGAGCACCAGGTAGTACGAGGTGAGCGGGCGGTCGAGCAGGCCGGCGACCCCGGACGCCCAGGCGCGCGGCCCCGACCGCGGCTCCTCCTCGTCGACGTAGGCCCCGCTCAACGGTCGGCTCCCCTCCTCATGCGGTCCCCGCGGACGCGGGGCTCACTCGGCGAGCCGCCCCACGGCCGCCGCGAACGCCTCTCCTCGCGCCGGATACCCGGTGAACATGTCCATGCTGGCTCCCACGGGTGCCAGCAGCACGGTGTCCCCGGGCCGCGCCAGCCGGGCCGCCTCGGTGACGACGCGGTCCATCGCACCAGTGTCGGTGTCGGCGACGTCCACGACCGGGACATCCGGGGCGTGTCGTGCGAGTGCCTCGGCGATCCGCGCGCGGTCGGCGCCCATCAGGACCACCCCGCGCAGCCGGTCCGCGCACGCCTGGACGAGCTCGTCGACGTCGGCGCCCTTGAGGAGCCCGCCGGCGATCCACACGATCGAGCGGAAGGCCGCCAGGGACGCGGCCGCCGCGTGCGGGTTGGTGGCCTTGGAGTCGTTCACGTAGTCCACGTCGGCGACCGTGGCGATGTGCTCGATCCGGTGCGGGTCGGGCCGGAACCGGCGCAGGCCCTCCCGTACCGCCTCCGGCGGCACGCCGTACGCGCGGGCCAGCGCGGCGGCGGCCAGGGCGTTGGCGACGTTGTGCGGGGCGTAGGGCCGGACGTCGGCCAGCTCGGCCAGCTCGACCGCCTCGCGCACCGGGTCGCCCGTGAACGCCCGGTCCACGAGGAGCTCCTCGACGACGCCGAGCCGGCCGGGGCTGGGCACGCCGAGCGTGAAGCCGATGGAGCGCTCGGCGTCCGCTCCGAGGCGTACGGACCACTCGTCGTCGGCGTTGACCACGGCGAGGGTGCCCGGCGCGAAGATCTTGCCCTTGGCGGCGGCGTACTCCTCGAAGGAGCCGTGCCAGTCGATGTGGTCGGGCGCGACGTTGAGGACGGTCGCGGCGAGCGGGCGGACCGAGCTGGACCAGTGCAGCTGGAAGCTCGACAGCTCGACGGCCAGCACGTCGTACGGCTCCGGGGACGCGCCCTCGCCGCCGGCGACCACCTCGACGATGGGGGTGCCGACGTTGCCGACCGCGATCGTCCGGTGCCCGGCCGCCTCGAGCATCCGCGCCAGCATCCGCACGACGGTGGTCTTGCCGTCGGTGCCGGTGATGGCCAGCCAGGGCGGCGCGTCCGGCCCGCGCAGCCGCCAGGCGAGCTCGACCTCCCCGATGACCTCGACACCGGCCTCGGCGGCGGCCCGCAGCAGCGGGGCGGTGGGACGCCAGCCGGGGGAGGTGACGACCAGCTCGGTGCCCGCCGGCAGCGTGTCGCCGTCGCCCAGGCGCACCGTGACGCCGGGAACGGCGGCCTTGGCCAGCAGCGACTCGTCGTCCCGCGCGTCGACGAGCGTGACGTCGGCGCCGCGGGCGGCCAGGACGCGGGCGGCGGCGCGGCCGGACAGGCCGGCGCCCGCGACGCACACCCGCAGGCCGTTCCAGGCGGTCATCAGTTCGGCATCCATTCGATGTAGAACAGCGACAGACCCGCCGCCACGCACAGCAGGGAGATCAGCCAGAACCGCACCACGATCGTCGTCTCGGCCCAGCCGGACAGCTCGAAGTGGTGCTGCAACGGCGCCATCTTGAAGACCCGTTTTCGGGTCAGCTTGAACGACCCGACCTGGATGATCACCGATAGCGTGATGAGGACCGGCAGCCCGCCGAGGATGATGAACAGCAGCTCGGTGCGGGTCATCACGGCCAGGCCGACGATCACGCCGCCGAGGCCGAGCGAGCCGGTGTCACCCATGAAGATGCGGGCCGGCGGGGCGTTCCACCACAGGAAGCCCACGAGAGCGCCCAGCACGGCCGCCGCCACGACCGCCAGGTCCAGCGGATCCCGGACCGTGTAACAGGTCGGACCCAGCCCGACGTAGAAGCAGCTGTTGCGCAGCTGCCAGTTGCCGATCAGGACGTACGCCCCGAGCACCGTGCCGACCGCGCCGCCCGCGAGGCCGTCCAGGCCGTCGGTGAGGTTCACCGCGTTGGACGTGCCCGCGATCATCAGCAGCGCCCAGATCACGAAGAGGTACGGGCCGATCGGCGGGCCGAAGTCGCGCAGGAACGACAGGTACGGATTGGCCGGAGTGGCCCCGTAGGCGTTCGGGAAACGCAGCGACAGCAGCGCGAACACCACGCCGACGATGATGATGCCGATCATCTTCGCGCCGCTGCGCAGGCCCAGACTGCGCTGCTTGAAGACCTTGATGTAGTCGTCGACGAACCCGACCAGGCCCAGGCCGGTCATCAGCAGCAGCACCAGCGCCCCGGACACCGTCGGCTGGGTCCCCGTCGCCACGTGGGCGACGAAGTAGCCGATCAGCGACCCGATGATGAACACGGTGCCGCCCATGGTCGGGGTGCCCCGCTTGCTGAGGTGCGCCTCGGGCCCCTCCTCGCGGATCATCTGGCCGTACCCGAGACGGCGGACCACGCGAATCCACACCGGCGTGCCGAGCAGCCCGATGATCAGGGAGAGGGCCGACGCGACCAGGATGGTCCTCACGCCTCCTGCCCCCCTTCGGGCATCTCCAGCACTGCCTGGGCGACCTTCTCCAACCCGGCGACGCGCGAGCCCTTCACCAGCACGACGTCACCCGGCCGCAGTCTCTCGCCCAGCGCGGCCACCGCCGCGTCGGCATCCTCGACCCGCACGCCTTCTCCCGTCCATGACCCCACTTGTCCAGCACCCTTCAGCACGGACGCGGCGGTCTCGCCGACGGCGATCAGACCCGTCAGGCCGCCCCGCGCCGCGTGGGTACCGATCCTCTCGTGCTCACTCACCGTCGTCGCACCCAGCTCCGCCATTTCGCCGAGCACGGCGAAGGCGCGCCGGTCACGGGCCATGTGGACCAGCGTGTCGAGCGCGGAGCGTACCGACTCGGGGTTGGCGTTGTACGCGTCGTTGATGACGGTCACGCCGTCGGGCCGCTCGGTGACCTCCATCCGCCAGCGGCTGGCCGGCGTCGCCTCCGACAGCACCTCGGCGATGTCGGCGGCCGGCATGCCCAGCTCGTGCGCGACGGCGGCGGCGGCGAGCGCGTTGCTCACCGTGTGCGCCCCGTACAGCCGGAGCGCGACCGGCGCGGAGCCCCCCGGCGTGACCAGGGTGAAGCGCGGCCGGCCGGCGTCGTCGAGGGACTCGTCCTCGGCGCGCACGTCCGCCTCCGGCACCCGGCCGAACAGCGTGATCCGCGCCGAGGTGCGCGCCGCCATCGCCCGTACGAGGGGGTCGTCGGCGTTGAGCACGGCGACGCCCTCCGGCGACAGCGACTCCACCATCTCGCCCTTGGCCTTCGCGACGACCTCGCGGCTGCCGAACTCGCCGATGTGGGCACTGCCGACGTTCAGCACGACGCCGATGTCGGGCCGCGCGACGCGCGCGAGATGGGCGATGTGCCCGAGCCCGCGGGCGCCCATCTCCAGCACGAGGTAGCGCGTGCCCTCGTCGGCGCGCAGGACGGTGAGCGGGTGGCCGATCTCGTTGTTGAACGACCCGGGCGGCGCGACGGCCGGCCCGAGCCGTCCGGTGAGCCGCGCGAGAAGGTCCTTGGTCGAGGTCTTGCCCGCCGACCCGGTGACGCCGATCACGGTCGTCTCGGGCAGCCGGTCGACCACCGCGCGGGCGAGCGCGCTCAGGGCGGTCAGGACGTCGTCGACGACGACCGCGGGCACGCCGACCGGCCGTTCGGCGAGCACGGCCGCCGCGCCGGCCTCCGCCGCCTGTGCGGCGAAGTCGTGCCCGTCCGCGTGCTCCCCGCGGAACGCGACGAACAGCGCGCCGGGCTCGGCCTGGCGCGAGTCGATGACGACGGGTCCGCTCACGACCGTCTCAGGTGACGCACCGTCCAGCCTGCCCCGGGTGATCTCCGCGATCCTCGCGAGCGAGAGTGGGATCAAGTCTGCTCCTTGCCGGAAGTCCGAATCGTCCGTCGGTGCCGGGGCGCGCGGCGCCGCGCGCGCTCACCGGTCATCGTGTCGCTCCCGGCGTTCGCGCAGCATGCGCCGCATGACCTCGCGGTCGTCGAAGGGGAGGACCGCACCGCCGACATACTGCCCCTGTTCATGACCTTTGCCGGCCACGACGACGACGTCGCCGCGCCGGGCCCGGCCGGCCGCGAGAGCGATCGCCGCGGCCCGGTCGGGCTCCACGATCACGTGCGCGCGCTCGCTCTCCGGCACGGTGAGTATCCCCTCGACCATAGCGGTGAGGACGGCCCAGGGGTCCTCGGAGCGCGGGTTGTCGTTGGTGAACACCGCGACGTCGGCCAGACGGGCGGCGAGTTCTCCCATGACAGGACGTTTGCCGGTGTCGCGGTCGCCGCCGCAGCCGAGCACGATGATCAGGCGCCCGTCGTCGGCGACGAGCGGCCGCAGGGTCTCCAGGACGGCCTGGACGGCCCCGGGCTTGTGCGCGTAGTCGACCAGCGCGGTGAACTCCTGGCCCTCGTCCACGCGCTCCAGCCGCCCGGGGACCCCGGCGATGCCGCCGACGCCGCGCACGGCGGTCTGCAGGGCGATCCCCGACTCGACCAGCGCCACGACCGCGCCGAGCGCGTTGGCGACGTTGAACGGGCCGGGCAGCGGCAGCCGTACGTCGGCCTCCACCCCGCCGGGGCCCACCACCCGGAAGTCGCTGCCGTCGGCGCGCAGGCGGACGTCGGCCGCGCGCCACTCCGCGCCGGCGGCACCGGACGGGGAGAAGGTCGTGATCGGGATGCCCGCGCGCTCGACCAGCCGCCGGCCCCAGGAGTCGTCCACGTTGACGACGCCGATCCGGCTGTACTCCGGGGTGAACAGCCGCGCCTTGGCGGCGAAGTAGTCCTCCATCGTCGGATGGTGGTCGAGGTGGTCCTGGGACAGGTTCGTGAACACGGCGACCTCGTAGAAGGCGCCGCCGACCCGGCCGAAGTCCAGGGCGTGACTGGAGACCTCCATGGCCGCCGCCGTCACGCCGCGCTCGCGCATCAGCGCGAACAGGCCGTGCAGGTCGGTGGCCTCCGGTGTCGTCAGCGCGCTGGGCAGCACCTCGCCGCCGACGCGGATCTCGATCCCGCCGACCAGGCCCGTCTCGTGACCGGCGGCCCGCAGCCCCGCCTCCAGCAGGAACGTGGTCGTCGACTTGCCGCTCGTGCCGGTGACGCCCAGCAGGGTCAGGTCGCGCACGGGGTCGCCGTAGACCCAGGACGCGACCCTGCCGAGCACCGCGCGCGGGTCGTCCACGACGAGCACCGGCAGTCCCGACTTCTCCGCCCGGATCCGGCCCTCCCGGTCGGTGAGGATTCCGGTGGCGCCGGCCTCGGCCGCCTGCGCGGCGAAGACCGCGCCGTGGAAGCGGCTGCCGGGCAGCGCGGCGTACAGGTCCCCCGGCAGGACCTTCCGGGAGTCGTGCGTCACACCGGTGACCATCCCCTGCGGCGGCTCGGTCGCCTCGCGCAGGCCGAGGAGGGAGATGAGCCCGGACAGCGGGCGGGCGGGAACGGTCTTGGGTCGCATGAGATCGGGATCGGGTCTGTTGGACACGGCGGAGAGGGTACCGCCGGTCACCCCTGGTCTGGGGTGATACGGATCTTCTGGGACCGGCCCGAGCTCGGCGGGACGCGCCGGCTCTGCAGCGCGAAGCTCATCACATCCTTGAACACCGGGGCGGCCACCTCACCACCGTAGTAGCCGTTCTGCGGCTTCTGCAGCACGACCTCGACGACGAGCTGCGGGTTCTCGGCCGGGGCGAAGCCGACGAACGTCGCGGTGTACCCGCCGCCGTCGTAGTTCCCGGTGCGGGGGTTGACGCGCTGCGCGGTGCCGGTCTTGCCCGCGACGCGGTAGCCGGGGATCTGCGCGGCGGGCGCGGTGCCCTCCTTGGTGATGACCCCTTCGAGCATCTTGGTGATCTCGGCGGCGGTCGTGCCGCTGATCACCCGGTGCTGGGCCGGCTTGGCCGCCGGGGTGAGGTTGCCGTGCTCGTCGGTGGTGCCGGCGACGAGGTTGGGGGTCACGCGGATCCCGTGGTTGGCGATCGTGGCGTAGACGCTGGCGACCTGCAGCGCGTTGACCGAGACCGACTGGCCGAACGCGAGGGAGTAGCGGTCGGTGCCCCACCACTGGCTCGGCGGCTTCAGCGAGCCGGCCGCCTCGCCCGGCAGGCCGATCCCGGTCTCCTGGCCGTACCCGAACGCCCGCATGTACTGGTAGAGCTGCGTCGGCGACAGCCGGTCGCTGGCCATGATGGTGCCGACGTTGCTGGACCTGGCGAGCACGCCCCCGAAGGTGAGGGGCTCGGTCTTGTGCGGCTCGGAGTCGTGGAACGTCCGGTCGAACTTCGTGATGTGGTCCGGCACGTCGAACACGGTGTCCGGCGTGACGTGGCCGGCCTCCAGCGCCGCCGCGGCGGTGACCACCTTGCTGGTGCTGCCGGGTTCGAAGTCGTCCTGCACGACCCGGTTGCCCCAGTCGCTCTCGGGGTACTTGCCGTAGTTCGCCGGGTCGAAGGACGGCGCCGTCGCCATCGCCAGGATCTGACCCGACCGGGGATCCATGACGATGACGCTGCCGCTCTGGGCCTTGGTCGCCTTGACCTGCTTGGCGATCGCGTCCTGCGCCTTCCACTGGATGTCCTGGTCGAGGGTCAGCCGCAGCCCCTTGCCGGGGATCGGCTTGAGCTGCTGGTCCTCCCCCATGGGGATCCGCTGGCCCTTCTCGCTGACCTCGACCTTCTGCCAGCCGTTGCGGCCCTTGAGCAGCTTGTTCATGCTGGACTCCAGGCCCGCGGCGCCGTCGCCCGCCGCGTTGACGAAGCCCACGACGTTCGCGGCGAGGGAGCCGCCGGGGTAGTCCCGGCGGTACTCCTGCTGCGTGCCGATGCCGGGGAGGTTCATCGCGGTCACCATGCGGGCGCGGTCCGGCTGGACGTGGTGGATGAGCTCCCGGTAGCGGTCCATGTTCGACCGGGGGGTGAGCTTCTTGAGCAGCGTGGCCGGGTCGAGCCCGAACATCGACGCGAGCGTCGTCGCGATCTTGTTCCGGAGGTCCGTGTGGTTCTTCTGCTCGTACTGCTGGATCATCGACGGGTCGGCGTAGATGACGCGGGCGTCGACGGTCTCGGCGATGGGCTGGCCCTGCGAGAACGTGATGGCGCCGCGCACCGCGGGCAGCGGGACCCGGTTGAGCCGCTGGCGGATGGCCGCCTCGGCGTAGCCCTTCGACTCCAGGCCCTGGAGCTGGACGAGACGCCCGGCGAACAGCGACAGCACGAACGCCACGAGCAGCAGGCCGACGTTCAGCCGCTTGATCGGGTCACGCCGGACGATGCGGCGCCGCAGCAGCGCCGGCCGTCGCGGCGGGCCCGGCGGGCGGCCGCCGCGGGCACGCCGGGCGGCGGGGTCGGCGCCGCCCCGGACGCTCGGACGCCCGGTGGACGCCTGCCCACGACCGGTCTGGCCACGGGCGCCCTGCCCACGGGCACCCTGGCCACGGCCGGTCTGCCCGGGGCCGCTCGTGCGGCGCGGACCTCCGGGCGGGGAAGGAGCGGCCGGTCCGCGGCCACGCCGGGAGGTCACCGCGTGCCGCCTCCCTGCCGGGGAGCGGCCGTGTTCGTCTTCGGGGCGCTGCCCTGGCGCTGCGGAACGGCGCCCTGGCGCGGAGCGGCCTTCGACGTGCCGGTGGTGCCCTGGCCCGGCGCCGGACCGCCGGCCGGCGGCACGAGCGCGCCGGGCGCGCCGGTGACGGCTCCGGCCGCGGCGGCGGCCACCGCCTCGTCGGATACGCCCTGCGGCGGGGCGCCGACCTCGGTCACCCGTCCCGTTCGCGCGTCGATGAAGGCGGTGCCCTGTGGGTCGACCATGCCGAGACTGCGGGCCTTCTGGTGCAGCACCCCCGGATCCTGCTCCCGTGCGATGTCGGACTTCAGCGCCTGCTCGCGCTCGCCCAGCTGCCGGTTGTCGCGCTGCAGCTCGCTGAGCGTGAAGGCGTCCTGGGCGAGGACGGTGTTGAGCAGCAGGAGGCTGACGAGCGCGCCGCCGAGCAGGCCGACGACGAGCAGGACGAACGGCGCGCGGGCGCGCGGTGGCGCGGACGTCCGTGGCCGCCGCGTGGCGGACTCGGGCCGAGTCGCCGGTGAGCGGCTCGGCGCCGTGCGCGTCCGCTCGGGCGGCCGGGTCGCCGGCCTCCTGGCCGCCGTCCGCGCGGCGCCGGTGTTCGCCGGAGCACTCGCCGAGGTGCCGGTGGTCCGGTCCGCGGCGCTCGCCCCCCTGGACGCGGTCTTCCCGCTCGCTGCGACGCGCGCCCGCGCGCCGGCGGGCGCGGCCTTCGTCTTCGCCTTGGCCGTCTTCGCCCTGGCCGCCTTGGTGGTCTTCGTGGTCTTGGCCGCCTCGGCCGACTTGCCCGGCGGCTTGGCCGGCTTGGCCGTCCTGGTGGACGTGCCGCGCGGTGCCGCCTTCTCCTTCCGGCCGGCGTCCCTTCCGGCATCGCCCGACCGGACGGGCGCGTCCGCGCGCCGACGGCGACGCCGGGTCTCCGGCGGCGGAGTCGTGATGGTCATGCGATGCCTCCTGCTCCACTCCGCCCGCTCGGCGGCTTCTCACCGAGGGGCATCGCGCCGATGCCTCGCGGACGTCGCTCCGCCCGGATCCGCTCGGCGGCACGCAGGCGTGCCGAGGCGGCCCGGGGGTTGATCGTGGTCTCGTCGTCGGCCGGTCGCTCCGCCCCCCGGGTGAGGAGACGGAACCGGGGCTGCGCCTCCGGCAGCGGGACCGGCAGGTCGGGTGGGGTGGTGTCGGTGGTGCGCTCGGCCAGCGCGCGCTTGACCAGCCGGTCCTCCAGCGAGTGGTAGGACAGGACGGCGATGCGCCCGCCGACGGCCAGGGCGTCGAGGGCGGCGGGCACCGCGCGCTCGAGGGCGGCCAGCTCGCCGTTCACCTCCATGCGCAGGGCCTGGAAGGTGCGCTTGCCCGGATGCCCGCCGGTGCGCTGCGAAGCGGCGGGGATGGCGCCGCGGACGACGTCGACGAGGCGGGCCGTCGACGTGAACGGGGCGCGCCCCCGCTCACGGACGATCGCCTCGGCGACGCGTCGCGCGAACCGCTCCTCGCCGTAGTCGCGCAGGATGCGCGTCAGGTCGGCGGCCGAATAGGTGTTGACCACCTCTTCGGCGGTGAGCCGCTGGGTGCGGTCCATCCGCATGTCGAGCGGTGCGTCGTAGGAGTAGGCGAAACCGCGCTCGGCCTCGTCGAGCTGCGGGGACGAGACCCCCAGGTCGAAGAGGACGGCGTGCACGTGCGGAACGCCCAGGTCGGCCAGGACCCGCGGGATCTCGTCGTACACGGCGTGCACGAGCGTGAACCGGCCGGCGTACGGCTCCAGGCGGCGCCGGGATCGCTCCAGCGCCGTCGTGTCGCGGTCGAGCCCGATGAGCCGCGCCCGCGGGTGCGCGGCGAGGATGGCGGTGGCGTGCCCGGCGAGGCCCAGGGTGGCGTCGACGTAGATCGCGTCCTCATCGGAGGGCGCCGACAGGGCCGGTGCGAGCAGCGCCAGGATCCGGTCGAGCATGACCGGTACGTGGCGCGCGCGCGAGCCCTCCTCGCGCTCGTCGTCGCCGTGCATGAAACCCCCCTCAGGACGCCACTGCTCGCGGACAGCGCTGAGACCGCGCTCGCTGTCGCCCGCCACCCCTGAGAGAGAATCGATCAGGAACGATCAAGGCGGCCGGTGTGGCCGTCTGCCCCGTATGGAAGACGCCACCCCTCCTGCTCGGCGGCTCACCGCTCAATGGCTTACGCCGGCCCCCTTCGGGATTTCGCCCGGCCAGGTCCCCATCCGCTGCTCCGTGAGGAAGAGCTGTGCAACGGCCATCTGGCACCGGGGAAGGTGCGCCAGCTGGGAGCGGGTGGAGACCTCGCCGAACGGATCCGATCACCGGCGATGGTGCGTCAAAGAATCCCGGGCAGCACCTCCTCCGACAGGTCGGAGAACTGTTGCTCCTGGTCGTCCAGGTAGGTCTCCCACGCGGTGGCGTCCCAGATCTCCAAGCGCGTGTTGGCCCCGATGACGGCGCAGTCGCGGGTCAGGCCCGCGTAGCGCCGGAGCGTCGGCGGGATGGTGATCCGGCCCTGCTTGTCGGGGACCTCGTCAGAGGCGCCGGCGAAGAAGACCCGGCTGTAGTCCCGCACTGCCTTGGCGGTGACCGGTGCGGTGCGAAGCGCCTCGGTGATGCGCTGGAACTCGGCCTCGGGGAAGACGTAGAGGCAGCGTTCCTGGCCCTTCGTGATCACCAATCCCCCTGACAGCTCCTCGCGGTACTTCGCCGGCAGGAACAGTCGTCCCTTGTCGTCCAAGCGCAGGGTGTGAGTGCCGAGGAACATCGGCCCCCACCTCCCGCTTCGCGGGGTCGATGCCCTCCCCCACGGCGCCCCACTGTACTCCACTCTCCCCCACGGTCAACGACCAAAACACCGGTCACGCGGCATCTCGCCCCGCGTACGGCCAGGTCAGAAGAGGGCGCCGCCGGGGGGTGCCACAGACCCCGTCAGAGCCGCCCGGCGCGTCGGTCAAGACCCGTCGGCGGCCCCTCGGGCGGGGCCGGGGAGCGCCGGGTGGGGGAAAGTGGAGGACCGCCGAGGTCACGGTCCGCCACCGGCCGGACACCCGCCGCGCCGGTGGGGTCGAGACGCCGCCGCGAAGGAGTCTCACGCGCTGCCTAAGAGATCGCCGCGGTCATTCCTCAGCCATCGCCGTGACCGGCCCCGACGACGTACTGTCAGTACGACATATCGGGTGGGAGTGCCCATCCACGGCCGGTGTGGCGATGCGACACCCGGCCGTACGGGTGGCCCGAGGAGGGGTAAGTGTCAGTAAGCACGCACGGCGGGATCGGCCGGGGACTGGACGGGCTGGCCCAGATCTCGAGCAAGATCCTCGGAGCCATCGAGTCCGTCATCGAGGGCAAGCCCGACGTCGTACGCCTCGCGCTGACCGTTCTCCTCGCCGAGGGCCACCTCCTCATCGAGGACGTCCCCGGCGTCGGCAAGACGATGCTGGCCAAGGCGCTCGCCAAGTCGATCGACTGCTCGGTGCGGCGGGTGCAGTTCACACCGGACCTGCTGCCGAGCGACATCACCGGGGTCAGCGCCTACAACCAGGAGCTCCGGGAGTTCGAGTTCAAGCCCGGCCCGGTGTTCGCGAACATCGTGGTGGGCGACGAGATCAACCGCGCGTCGCCGAAGACGCAGTCCGCGCTGCTGGAGTGCATGGAGGAGCGCCAGGTCACCGTCGACGGCCGCACGTACCCCCTGGACGCCCCGTTCATGGTGATCGCCACGCAGAACCCGGTGGAGATGGAGGGGACCTATCCCCTCCCGGAGGCCCAGCGGGACCGGTTCACCGCCCGGATCGCGATGGGCTATCCGGAACCGGCCGCGGAGCTGGAGATGCTCGACGTGCACGGCGGGCCGTCCCCGCTGGACCGGCTGCAGCCCGTGGCCCGGGACGGCGACGTGCGGGCGATGATCGAGGTGGTCCGCGAGGTGCACGTCGCGCCCGGGTTGCGCGGGTACGCCATCGCGCTCGTCACCGCCACGCGGAACCACCCCGAGCTGCGCCTGGGCGCCTCACCGCGGGCGACGCTCCAGCTCGTCCGGGCCGCCCGCGCCTACGCGGCCCTGGACGACCGGGATTACGTCCTCCCCGACGACCTGCAGCGCCTCGCGGTGCCCGTGCTCGCGCACCGGCTCCTGCCGACGGCCGAGGCCCAGGTCCAGCGCCGGTCGGCCGAGCAGATCGTCGCCGAGCTCGTCGAACGCGTCGCGGTCCCCGATCACCGGCGCTGACATGGCGGGGACGCTGAGCGCGCTGACGACGCGGGGCCGTTCGTTCGTCGCGGCCGGGGCCACCGCGATCGCGTGTTCGTTCGTCCTGGGCGAGCGGGACCTGCTCCGCGCCGGCCTGCTCATCCTGGCCCTGCCGCTGCTGTCCGTGCTGGTGGTCTCGCGGACCCGCTACCGGCTGACCTGCTCGCGCCGGGCGAGCCCGACCCGCTTCGCCGCGGGCGGCGAGGCCCGGGTGAACGTCCTGCTGGAGAACGTCTCGCGGCTGCCGACCGGGATCCTCCTCGTCGAGGACCAGGTGCCGTACACGCTGGGCGGGCGCGCGCGGTTCGTCATCGACCGGATCGAGCCGGGCGGCGCGCGGGAGATGGCCTACCGGGTACGGGCCGACGTCCGCGGCCGGTACCCCGTCGGGCCGCTGACCGTACGCCTGGCGGACCCGTTCGGCCTGGTCGAGCTGGCCCGGTCGTTCTCGGCGGCGGACGTCATCACCGTCACGCCCGCGATCGTGCCCCTCCCGGCGGGCCGGCCGACCGGCTCGTGGACGGGAGGCGGTGAGAGCCGGGCCCGGCTGGTGGCCGGCGCCGGGGAGGACGACGTGACGCCGCGCGAGTACCGCCACGGCGACGACCTCCGGCGGGTGCACTGGCGGTCGACGGCGCGCCGCGGCGAGCTGATGGTGCGCCGCGAGGAACAGCAGTGGCAGACCAGCGGCACCCTGTTCCTCGACACCCGCCGGACGGCGCACTGGGGGAACGGCCCCGGCGCGTCGTTCGAGCAGGCGGTGTCCGCGGCGGCCTCGATCGGGCTGCGGCTCGGGCGGGAGGGGCTCGGCCTGCGGTACGTCACCGACGAAGGCGTGGCGCTCGCCCCCTCCGCGACGTTCGAGGGGACGCTCCTGGACCTCCTCGCCGTCGTCCGCACGTCGCGGGGCCGGTCGCTGCGGCCCGGCCTGGCGGCCGTGCGCGAGACGGCGAACAAAGGCGACGGCCTGATCGTCGGAGTGTTCGGACGGCTCACTCCGGAGGACGCCCGGGAGATCGCCGGGGCCGGGCACGGGACCGCCGCCCGCGTCGCCGTGGTCATCGGGGAGGAGGGCGCGGACCCGGAGGTCGCCCGGCTCCTGCGCGCGGCGGGGTGGCGGATCGTCCCCGTCCCCTCGGCCGCCGCGCTGCGGACGGCATGGCCCGACGACGGGGGACGGCCCGGGCGGCCGGAGCGGACGGAGGCGCGATGAGGATACGGCTGACGATCGTGGCCTGCGTGGCGACGCTGCTCGCCTCGATCGCGCTCTACCCGCTGTTCAAGACGGCGGGGTGGTTCGGCAGCGGGCTGGGCGCGGTGCTCACCGTCGGCGGGGCGGGCCTGCTGACCCGGCGCTTCCGCCTGCCCGCCGTGGCCTGTCTCCTGATCTCCGTCGTGGCGCTCGTCTTCTACCTCAACGTGCTGTTCGCCGCCGGCGACGCGTTCCTCGGAGTGGTCCCGACCCCCCGGTCGCTGTCGTCTCTGGCGGAGCTGGCCCGCGACGGGTGGCAGGACTCGTTCCGCTACGCCCCGCCCGTGCCGGTGCTCCCGGGAGTGGAGCTGCTGAGCACCGGCGGCATCGGGCTGGTCGCGATCCTCGTCGACCTGCTCGCCGTCCGCCTGCGCCGCGCCGCCCCGGCCGGTCTGCCCCTGCTGGCGATGTACGCGCTGCCGGCGCGGTTCCGCGAGGAGAGCGCCGGCTGGCTGGTCTTCCTGCCGGGCGCGGCCGGATACCTCGCGCTCCTCGTGGCCGACTCCCGTGACCGCCTCTCCGGCTGGGGCCGCCCGGTGTTCTCCCGCCACTGGTCGGACGACGTGCGGCTCCGTGACCGCCCCGACTCGAGCCCGCTGGCCGTGACGGGACGGCGGATCGGGCTGACCGCCGTCGTCCTGGCGGTCGTGGTCCCCCTGGCGGTGCCCGACGTCGATCCGCACTGGCTGCCCGACGCGGACGGAAACGGCCCGGGCGGGCTCACCACGGTGACCACCCCGGATCCGCTGGTCAGCCTGAAACGCCAGCTCGTACGGGCGGACGACGCCGTCGTCCTCACCTACCGCACGTCGGACGACGCGACACCGGACTACCTGCGGATGTACTCGCTCGACCGGTTCGACGGCGACGGGTGGACGTACTCCACGATCCACGGGGACAAGAACGCGCGCGTCGACGGCAAGACCCTGCCCGCGGCGCCGGGTCTGAACCGGGACTCCTCCCTCCTCCGCCCGGTGACCACCAGCGTCAGGATCGACGCGCACGTACGCGGCATGAGCGTCCTCCCGGCCCCCTACCCGCCGACCAAGGTGTCGATCAAGGGCGACTGGCGGGTCGACGCCCCCACGCTGATGATCTTTTCGCCGCACGAGACGGCGGGCGGCCGGGCCTACACGGTGTCGAGCGTGCGTCCCTCGCCGACGTACCAGCAGCTGGAGGCCGCCGTCCCGGTTCCCGACGACGTCGCCTCGCGCTACCTCGCGGTGCCGGCCCCGATGTCGGTGGGGAGGGACGTCATCGCGCTGGCGCACCGGTTGACCGCGACGGCGTCGACGCCGTACGACCGGGCCGTCAAGCTGCAGGAGTGGTTCACCAAGCCCGGCAACTTCAAGTACAGCCTCGACGCGCCCTCCCCCCGTAACGCCGGGGCGCTCCGCGACTTCCTGTTCGGCAGCCGGACCGGATACTGCGAGCAGTTCGCGGCGTCGATGGCGCTGCTGGCCCGGATCGTCGGCATCCCCGCGCGCGTCGCGATGGGCTACACCTCCGGTGAGCGGCAGGCGGACGGCAGCTGGATCGTACGGACCAAGGACACGCACGCCTGGCCCGAGCTCTACTTCGCCGGCGTCGGCTGGCTGCGGTTCGAGCCGACCCCGGCGGGCGGTACGGGCCAGGGCAGCGCGACCGTGCCGGAGTACACCAGCCCGCTGCTGCTCCCCGGCGCGCCGACGAGCGGTTCCACGAGCCGGCTGCCCTCGACGGGTCAGGCCACGGGCGGCCGCTCGACCACCGGCCACGGGTCGGTTCCGCGTCGCCGCGCCGACCCGCTCGACCCGGCCGGCGCGGCCGGACCGCTCGCCGCGCCCCGCCACGGCGGCCCGCCGATCGGCCGGCTGCTGGCCCTGCTGGCGCTCCTTCTCCTCCTGGTCTCGGCCCCCGCGGCGCTGCACCGCCTGGCGCGGGTCCGCCGCTGGGCGCGCGCGGCCACCGAGGCCGACCTGGCGCACGCGGCATGGGAGGAGTTGCGGATCGCCGCGGTGGACCACGGGCTGCCGTGGCGGACCGGGGACAGTCCCCGGGCGGCGGGGCGACGGCTCACCGAGGCGCTGTCGCTGGACGAGCCGTCCGCCGAGGCCCTGAACCGGCTCGTACGGGCCGAGGAGCTCGCCAGGTACGCGCCGGCGCCCGGCCCCGGCGCGGGCCTCCGCGAGGACGCGTTCACGGTACGGGCCGCGTTCGCCGCCGCGGCGGGCCGGCGCGGCCGGTGGCGGGCCCGGGTGCTGCCGCCGTCCTCGGCGGCCTTCCCGCGCGGCGTGGCCGGCCGGGCGCTCGACGCCTTCGACCGGATCGACTCACTCGTCCTGCGCCGGCGACGCCACTCCGCGGGCTGACCGCCCGGCGGACCCGGCAGGCCGTCCGCTCAGGGGCACGCGGTCGGCGAGTCACCGCCCGAGGGCGTACCGGGGGGAAGCGCGTCACCGCCCGGCGGTGTGCCGGGCGGTGACGTAAGTCTTCGGGGGTCAGAGCTCTCCGTGGCGGCGGCGCCAGCGCTCTTCCAGACGCTCCATGAACCCGCCGCCGGCCGCCTTCTGCCGCCTGCCCCGCCTGCGCGGTGCCTCGGCCACGCCGTTCATCCGCTTCCAGCTGGTCAGCCCCCACGCGCAGCAGGTGACCATGAGCAGGAACCCGGCCACGCTGATCACGATGCTGATCGGCATCGTGTTCACGATGACGCCTGCCAACACCACGAACAGGCCCAGTGCGGAGCCGATCGCGGCCTTCCAGATCCTGCGCCTGTAATGCACCTGCGGATCGGTCGAGCGGACCGCCGAAGCGAACTTCGGATCCTCGGCGTACAGCGCGCGCTCGATCTGGTCGAGCATGCGCTGCTCGTGGTCAGAGAGCGGCACGGCGCCTCCCAAAGACAGCCCCGCGAGGGGGAATCCCACGCCGGACGGGGACATGGCTATCGGTGATATGCCCAGAATACGAGCCCTGACGACCGGGGGAAAGAAAACGTTCGCCTGTGGACAGGAGGATCGTCAAGTCATCACCCCTGATCACTCGGCGTCGTCACATGTTTCACATGAGCCTCACTGGTCGTCACCGGTCTCTCGACCGTGGCGAGCATCACGCCCGCCGTCCGGGCGGACCAGGGCGGCGGGGCGTACGGCGCCCGCGCCGAACCGGCGGACGGCCAGGTCCATGGCCGCCTCCGCCTGACGCCAGCCGACCTCCGGCTCGTCCAGGGTCAGCTGCCGCGGGGTCGTCGCGGCGGGCACGAGGTTCTCGACCCGCACGCCCACCAGCCGCAGGGGGACGCCCTCCAGCCCGGACGCCTCGTACAGCGCGCAGGCGGTCGCGTAGACCTCACGCGCCACGTCGGTCGGCTCGGGGAGCGTACGGGCGCGGGTCAGGGTGGTGAAGTCCGGCCTGCGGAGCTTGACCGCCACGGTGCGGCCCGCCTGGTCGCTTCCGCGCAGCCGCGCGCCCACCCGGTCGGAGAGCCGCAGCAGCTCGCGCCGGATCGCCTCCGGGTCGGCGATGTCGTGGTCGAAGGTCTCCTCCGCGCCGATGCTCTTGTCCGGCACGCTCGCCGTCACCGACCGCGGGTCCCGGCCCCAGGCCAGGTCGTGCAGGTGCCGGCCGGCCGCCTCGCCGACCTCGCGCCGGAGGGTGTCGACCGGCGTCCGCGCGAGGTCGCCGACCGTGCGCAGGCCGAGGCGCCGGAGGGTCTCCTCGGTACGCTCCCCCACGCCCCACAGGGCCGCGACGGGCAGCGGGTGCAGGAAGTCGACGACCCCGTCCGCCGGCACGACGAGCAGGCCGTCCGGCTTGCACCGGGTCGACGCGAGCTTGGCCACGAACTTGGTGCTCGCGACCCCGACCGAGCAGGTGATGCCCTGCCGCGCGAAGACCTGCTCCCGGATCATCCGGCCGATCTCGGCGGGCCGGCCCAGCCGGCGCAGCGCCCCCGCCACGTCGAGGAACGCCTCGTCGAGCGCGAGCGGCTCCACCAGCGGCGTGATCGAACGGAAGATCTCCATGACGCCCGCCGACACGGCGGCGTACCGGGCGTGCCGGGGCGGCAGCACGACCGCCTGCGGGCAGAGCCGCCGGGCGCGGCTCATCGGCATCGCCGAGTGCACCCCGAACGCCCGGGCCTCGTACGAGGCGGCGGCCACGACACCGCGCGGCCCCGCCCCGCCCACGACGACCGGGCGGCCGCGCAGCTCCGGGTGCTCCAGCAACTCGACACTGACGAAGAAGGCGTCCATGTCCACGTGCAGGACCGTGCAGCCGGTGTCGTCCCCCGGCGGCCCGGGCTGCGGCCCCGGCCGGTGCAGCTGCTGCTTCCTGCTCAATGGTCGCTCACTGGAGACTACCGGCGGTAGGCCAGGGCGTGGAGCTGGGTGGCGACGTCCTTCAGGACGGGGTGCATGGAGACGGCACGCTCCAAGGCGACGAGCTCGTCGGCGGCCCCGCGCTCGCCGTCGATGATGCCGCTGGGAACCAGGTCGGCGAACACCCGGACCCCGTGCACCGGCCCCGACCGCAGGCCCGCCGCGTCGATCAGCTCGGCCAGCATCCCGGAGGTGAACCGGCGCGGAACCGGGTCACGGTCGCCCCAGCGGCCCTGCGCGCTGGACAGGACGCGGCGGGCGTCCTCGAAGTGCCCGGCGAGCGCCCGGTGGAGCACCGCGGCGACCTGGTTGGCGGCCAGCACGCTGACCGCTCCGCCGGGCCGTACGGTGCGGGCGATCGCGGCCAGCGCGGTGGCCGGGTCGTCGACGTACTCCAGCACGCTGTGGCAGATGACGAGGTCCGCGCTGTCCGGGCCCACGACGTCCAGCAGGCCGTCGGCGTCGCCCTGCGCGGCACGAACCGCGACCCCGGCCTCGGCGGCGCGGCGCTCGAGGCCGGCGAGGGCGTCCGGGCTGGCGTCGACGACCGTGACGCGGTGCCCGAGCTCGGCCAGCGGCACGGCGAACCCGCCGGTGCCGCCGCCCGCGTCGACGACGTCGAGCCGGTCGCGCCCCGACTCCTTGGCGGTCTCGTCGAGGACATCGCGCAGGATCTCCCACACGACGGCGGTGCGCGTCGACCGCGATCGCGGACGATCGGTCACGGCTCCCCCTCCCGGCTCGGCGCTTCCCCGCCCACCCTAAGACCTCACAGGGCCAGGGAGGGCTTCAGCTCCAACAGCCGCGACAGCAGGCCGTTGACGAACCGGGGCGACTCATCGGTGGACAGGTCGGTGGCCAGGGCGACCGCCTCGCTGACGGCGACGCCGTCGGGGACGTCCTCGCTCCACAGCAGTTCGTACGCGCCCAGCCGCAGGATGTTGCGGTCGACGATGGGCATCCGGTCGAGCGTCCAGCCGACGGCGTACGTGGCGATCAGCTCGTCGAGGCGTTCGCGGCGTGTGGCCACGCCCTCGACGAGCCGGTCGACGAAGTCCTGCTCGGCGAGCCGGTGCTCCGCCTGCCGGGTGCGCCGGTCGAGGACCTCGACCGGCGGCTCACCGCGGACCTCGGCCTCGTAGAGGATTTCGAGGGCGCGTCTGCGCGCCTTGCTCCGTGCGGCCACGGATCAGGCACGACCCAGGTAGTCGCCCGAGCGCGTGTCGACCTTGATCTTCTCGCCGGTCGTGATGAACAGCGGGACCTGGATCGTCGCGCCCGTCTCGACCGTCGCGGGCTTGGTGCCGCCGGTGGAGCGGTCGCCCTGCAGGCCGGGCTCGGTCTCGGTGATCTCGAGCACCACGGCGGCGGGCAGCTCGATGTAGAGCGGGGTGCCCTCGTTGAAGGCGATCACGGCGTTCTGCTCCGGAAGGAGGTAGTTCGCCGCGTCGCCGACCGTCGCCGCCGGGATGTGCGGCTGGTCGTAGGTCTCGGTGTCCATGAAGACGAAGTCCTCACCCTCGCGGTAGAGGTACTGCATCTCCCGCTTGTCGACGTTCGCCACGTCGACCTTGGTGCCGGCGTTGAAGGTCTTGTCGACGACCTTGCCGGACAGGACGTTCTTGAGCTTGGTACGGACGAACGCGCCGCCCTTGCCAGGCTTGACATGCTGGAACTCCTGGACGGTCCACAGCTGGCCGTCGAGGTTCAGCGTCATGCCGTTCTTGAGGTCGTTCGTCGTCGCCACTGTGTGTCGTTCTCCCGCTTCGGCGGTCTGCCGCGTCTAGATGACGAGCAGGTCCTTTGTCGTCTTGGTGAGCAGCTCCGGACCGTCCGCACGGACGACGAGGGTGTCCTCGATGCGGACCCCGCCGCGACCGGCGACGTAGACGCCGGGCTCGACGGTGATGGGAACTCGATCCATCAGTTTACCGGTCTTGTCATACCCCATGAGCGGTGCCTCGTGGATCTCCAGGCCGACACCGTGCCCGAGCCCATGCGGGAAGTCGTCGCCGTGCCCGGCCGCCTCGATCACACCGCGGGCCGCGGCGTCGACCTCCTTGGTCACCGCGTCCGGGCGCGCCGCCGCGACGCCCGCCGCCTGGGCCGCGGCGACGAGCTCGTAGATCTCGCGCTCCCACGCCCCGGCCTCGCCGATCGCGACGGTCCGGGTCATGTCGGCGTGATAGCCGCCCCGCAGGGCGCCGAAGTCCATGGTGACCAGGTCGCCGCGCTCGATCGCGCGCTCGGACGGGACGTGGTGCGGGATCGCGCCGTTGGGGCCGCTCGCCACGATGGTGGCGAACGCCGGCCGGTCCGCGCCGAGGTCGACCATGGCGCGGTCCAGGGCGATCGCGATCTCGCGTTCGGCGACGCCGGGGCCGATCGTGGGCAGCACCGCGTCGAAGGCCTGGTCGGTGATGGCGCAGGCCTCCGCGAGGAGGACGATCTCCTCCTCGTCCTTGACCATCCGGAGCTCCTCCACGGCGTGGCCGAGAGGGACCAGCTCCGGCGCGTCCGGCTCCCCGGCGAGCGCGTCGCGCGCCTCGACGGTGACCTCGTGCGCCTCGAACGCCAGCCGGCCCGTCACCCGTCCGGCCAGCACGCCCGCGGTGGCCCGGTCGATCACGCACTCCAGCTCCGGGCACACGCGCGTGGCCGTGCCGGCGTACCGGCCGTCGGTCGCCAGCACGGCGGTCCCGTCGGCGCGCACGAGCAGCGCGGCGTTGGAGCTGGCCAGCCCGGTCAGGTAGCGCACGTTGACCAGGCGGGTGATGAGGGCCGCGTCGGCCCCGCGGGCGGCGACGAGCCCGGCCAGCCGCGCGCGGCGGGCCTCGTGGATCTCCGGCATGCCCCGAACTCTACGCCCGCGCCGCGGGGCGGAGCCGCCGAGCCCCGAGCACACCGCCCCGTCCCCCGCGCGCTTCGCCGGGCGCCCGCCCCGCCGACCGGGACGCGCCGCTGAACACCCGCACCGACCGCGCGGGCGCGCGATCGCGGCGGCCCGCGTGGTCAGACGGAGGCGGCCAGCTCCCGGACCCGCTCGATCAGCTTGACGCGGGACTCGTGGTCGCCCGCCATCGGCGCGACGTTGAGCGTCGTGACGCCGGACTCCTTCAGCGCCGCGAGCCGGTCGCGGACGAAACCCTCCGAGCCGATCAGGGAGGTCTTCTGCAGCAGCTCGTACGGCACCTTGGCGGCGGCCTCGTCCTTCTTCCCGGCGAGGTAGAGGTCCTGGATCTCCTCGGCCTCCTTCTCGTAGCCGTAGCGCCGGGCGAGGTCGTTGTAGAAGTTGCGGCCCTTGGCGCCCATGCCGCCGATGTACAGCGCGGCCATCGGCCGGCCGAGGTCGAGCAGGCCGTCGACGTCGTCGCCGATCGCCAGGAACGCCTGCGCGACGATGTCCAACTCGCCGAGCGCGGGGTCGCGCTTGGCCTTGCCGCGGGCGAGCGCGTCGCCCCAGACGTCGCCGGCCTTCTCGGGGACGTAGAAGATCGGCTCCCAGCCCTCGGCCAGCTCGGCGGTCATCTCGACGTTCTTCGGGCCGAGGGAGGCGATGAAGATCGGGATACGCTCGCGGACCGGGTGGTTGATCAGCTTGAGCGGCTTGCCGAGGCCGGTGCCCTCCTCGGCGGGGAGCGGCAGCTTGTAGTACTTGCCGTCGTAGACGACGCGTTCGCGGCGCCAGACCATCCGGCAGATCTCGATGATCTCCCTGGTCCGGCCGATCGGCGCGGTGTACGGGACGCCGTGCCAGCCCTCGATGACCTGCGGGCCGGACGCGCCGAGGCCGAGCACGAACCGCCCGCCGGAGACGTAGTCCAGGCCGGCGGCCGTCATGGCGGTCAGCGTCGGGGTCCGCGAGTACAGCTGGAGGATGCCCGAGGCGATCTGCAGGCGCTCGGTCCGCGCCGCGATGAAGCCCATCTGGCTGACGGCGTCGAAGCTGTACGCCTCCGGCACGAACACGATGTCGAGGCCGGCCTTCTCATAGTCCGCCAGCTCGTCGACGGTCTCCGTGAAACCGCCCGCGTAGTTGAGGGACATCCCGATCCGCATGGCGCCGCACCCACCCATCCTGACCTGAACCGCCGAGTAACAGAATCACATTCAGTCATACCGTACCGGCGCGGGCGCGGCACCTCCGGCGTCAGCCCTCGCTCTCCGCGAGGAGCTCGGCGATCGCCTGCAGCGCCAGCACGTACGACAGGAACCCGAAGCCGGCGATCGTGCCGGTGGCGACCCCTGCGACCACCGAGTTGTGGCGGAACTCCTCCCGTGCCGCCGGGTTCGACAGGTGCACCTCGATCAGCGGGGCGGTCCGCTGGGCGATGGCGTCGCGCACCGCGTACGAGTAGTGGGTGAAGGCGGCGGGGTTCAGCACGACCGGGATCCGGCCGTCGGCCGCCTCGTGCAGCCACGAGATCAGCTCGGCCTCGTCGTCGGTCTGGCGCACCTCGGCGTGCAGGCCCAGCCGCCGGGCGGTGTCCCGGCACAGCGCGGTGAGGGCCTCGAAGTCCGCGGCGCCGTACACGTCGGGTTCGCGGCTGCCCAGCCTGCCGAGGTTGGGCCCGTTCAGGACGAAGACCTCACTCATCGACCGCCCGTCCTCCGTCTCTCCTCCGATGGTCACCGGGTCACCCGCTCGTACGCCCGTACGAGCAGGTCCTCGTCCGGATCCTCCAGGCGGCCCGGCTCGGCGACTCCGTCCAGGACCACGAAGCGCAGCCGCGCCCCGCGCGCCTTCTTGTCGATCCGCATGGCGTCGCGCAGCGAGGGCCACACGTCGGGCGAGTAGGAGGTGGGCAGGCCGACGGCGGTGAGGATCTCCCGGTGCCGTTCGGCGTCCGTGTCGCCCAGGCGGCCGGCCAGCCGGGCCAGCTCGGCGGCGTACACCATGCCGATCGCGACCGCGTCGCCGTGCCGGAAGCGGTACTCCTCGACCTTCTCGATCGCGTGGCCCAGCGTGTGGCCGTAGTTCAGGATCTCGCGCAGGCCGCTCTCCTTGAGGTCCTCCGACACGACCCGCGCCTTGACGGCGATGGCCCGCTCGATGAGCTCCAGGGTGTGCGGCCCGTCCGGCCGGCCGGCGGCCTCCGGATCATCCTCGACCAGCTCCAGGATCTTCGGGTCGGCGATGAACCCGGCCTTGATCACCTCGGCCAGCCCGGCGACGTAGTCGGCGCGGGGCATCGTCACGAGCGTCGTCAGGTCGCACAGGACGCCCGCGGGCGGATGGAAGGCGCCGACGAGGTTCTTGCCCTCGGGAATGTCGATCGCGGTCTTGCCGCCGACTGCGGCGTCCACCATGGCCAGCAGCGTCGTCGGCAGCAGCACGACCCTGACGCCCCGCAGCCAGGTCGCGGCGGCGAACCCGGCCAGGTCGGTGGTCGCGCCACCGCCGACGCCGACGACGACGTCGGTACGGGTCATGCCGAGCCGGGCGAAGTCGGACCAGAGCCGCGCGAGCACGGCGACGTCCTTGCCGGCCTCGCCGTCGGGGACGGGGAGGGCGTGGACGTCGTAGCCGGCCTCGGCGAGCGCACCGCACACCGGGCGGGCGATCTCCGGCAGGCCCTCGGCGTGCACGACGGCGACCGTCCTGGCCTCGCCGACGAGCGCCGGGAGCCCCCCGAGCACGCCGGTGCCGATGACGACGTCGTACGGCGTGTCGCCCCCGACGTGGACGCGGGTCACGAGAGCCCCTTCACGATCTCCTCGGCGATGTCGGCGGGTTCCCGGCCGTCCGTGGCGACCGTGAGCGCGGCGAGGCGCTCGTAGACGGGCCGGCGCTCCTCCATCAGCTTGCGGAACTGGCTGCGCGGGTTCAGCACGAGCAGCGGCCGCGCCGCCGCCAGCCCGACCCGCTTGACCGCGTCCGACAGCCCCACCTCGAGGTAGACGACCCCGTGCCCGGCGAGGTCCTCCTGCGTGCCCGGGTCCAGGATCGCGCCGCCGCCGAGGGCGATCACGCCGTCGTGGGTCGCGAGGGCGTCGCGCACGGCGGCGCGCTCCAGCGCACGGAAGTGCTCCTCGCCGTCGTCGACGAAGATCTCCCCGATCGGCTTGCCCGCCGTGGCCTCGACGTCGTGGTCGGTGTCGCGGAACGGGACGCCGAGGCGCTCGGCGACGATCAGGCCGACGGTGGTCTTGCCGGAGCCGGGCGGGCCGATAAGGACGATCTTGGAGTTCACTTGATCACCAGCGTTGAGAGGTAGCCCTGCAGATTACGCGCGGTCTCCTCGACGGAGTCACCGCCGAACTTCTCGACCACGGCGGCGGCCAGCACCAGCGCCACCATCGCCTCGGCGACGACCCCGGCGGCGGGGACCGCGGTGACGTCGCTGCGCTGGTTGATCGCCTTCGCCGGCTCGCCCGTCTTCACGTCGACCGTGTCCAGCGCCCGCGGCACGGTCGAGATCGGCTTCATCGCGGCCCGGACCCGGACCGGATCGCCGGTGGTCATGCCGCCCTCGATGCCCCCGGCGCGCGAGGTGCGGCGCCGGACGCCGTCGGGGGTGTTCTCGATCTCGTCGTGCGCCTGCGAACCCGGACGGCGCGCGGTGGTGAACCCGTCGCCGACCTCGACGCCCTTTATCGCCTGAATGCCCATCAGGGCGCCGGCGAGGCGGGCGTCGAGCCGCCGGTCCCAGTGCACGTGACTGCCCAGGCCGGGCGGCAGGCCGTGGACGACGACCTCGACCACGCCGCCGAGCGTGTCGCCGGCCTTGCGGAGCTCGTCGATGTGGGCGACCATCGCGGCGCTCGTCTCCGGATCGGCGCAGCGCACCGGGTCCGCGTCGATCCGCTCGAGGTCGTCCGGGCCGGGCACCACGCCGTCCGGCGCGGCGATCTCGCCCAGCGCCACCACGTGGCTGACCACCCGGGCGCCCGCGACCTGGGCCAGGAACGCCTTGGCCACCTCGCCGATCGCGACGCGCGCGGCGGTCTCGCGGGCGCTGGCCCGCTCCAGGATCGGCCGGGCGTCGTCGAAGCCGTACTTCTGCATGCCGGCCAGGTCGGCGTGGCCGGGCCGGGGCCGGGACAGCGGGGCGTTGCGCGCCTGCGCGGCCAGCTCGTCCGGGTCGACCGGATCGGCCGACATGACCGTCTCCCACTTCGGCCACTCCGTGTTGGCGACCTCGATCGCCACCGGACCGCCCTGGGTGCGGCCGTGCCGGATCCCCCCGACGATCGTCACCTTGTCCTGCTCGAACTTCATGCGGGCGCCCCGCCCGTGTCCGAGCCGGCGGCGGCGCAGCGCCTCGGCGATGTCGGCCGAGGTCACCTGCACCCCGGCGGGCAGCCCTTCCAGGATCGCGACGAGGGCCGGGCCATGAGACTCCCCCGCGGTCAACCAGCGCAGCATGAGGTGAATCCTTCCATCCCCACGGAAGGCTACGCGCACATGTCCGCAGCGTGAGACGAACCCACTGACACCGCCGTCACGACCGCAGCGGGTTGCGGACGACGACACCGGGGAACCGGGAGAAGTCCCGGTCCATGGTCCACAGCTCGCGTACGCCGTTACTGGCGCAGAGGGCGACGATTCGGGCGTCATGGACCAGTGGCCCAGCGACCTTGCCCTCTCGCAACGTGGCACGGAGGGTCTCCCAGTAGCCGATCCCCTCACCCAGGAGCGCCAGGGACGGCGATCCCAGCCAGGCATCGATCTGCTCTACGGCCTGGTCGGTCGTGCTGGGCGGCGCGTAGATGCGGGGATGCGTCACGACCGAGAAGAATTCATGGACACACGGCCACGGAATCGCCCACGATGCTCGCCCCTCCGCCAACTCGCGAAGGCGCGCAGCCGCGACAGTGTGGAACTCGCTGTCCTGCCGATGCGCGTAGACGAGGATGTTGGTGTCAACGGCGATCACAGTCGATCCCCGTACGCCATGGCGCGCAACTCGGCCCACGAAGCCGTCCGCGCCTCCGGCTGAAGCCCGTCACCACGCACTGAAGCGTCCGGGAGCACGTAGCGACGTCCTTGCTCGCGCCGCGCGAGAACCGCCCGCAGACCCTCCTCGATCATCGATTTGAGCGTGACCCCCTCCTCGTGCGCTATCCGGCGAGCCTCCCGCAGCAGATCATCGGAGATGTCCACGGTCGTCTTCATATGGCGAACCATACCCATGAAGCCATACCGCCATACTCGAACACACTCTGCATGCGAGTGAACACATGACGTCAAAGGAACAGGGTCGATGTCAGGGGTCAGGAGAAGCGGCGGAAGGGGAAGCGGCGGCGGGGGAAGAAGAAGCGGCGGCCGCGGACCCGGGGCAGCCCGACGGCCGGCGGCCGGACGGCCCGGTCGACGCAGATGACACGGCGTCCGTTCCAGTCCACGCCCTCGAAGTAGGGGTCGAAGTGGCAGCCCATCGCGAGTTCGGGCCAGCCGATCCACCCGGTGAACTCCAGGTGGGGGTTCTCCCGGAACGGCCGTCGGCGGCGGAAGAACCGATCCTCGAACGGGGAGTTGCTGTTCTGTGCGTTCGCGCCGTTGTCCTCCGGCGCGATGACGACGGTGTCTCCGCCGCCGGCCGTGGTCGCCGGGCTCGGAGAGTTCGTCGGGCTCGGAGACGGGGACGGCGTGGTCGTCGGACTGGGTGACGGGGCCGGCGACGCGATGACGACGTTGTCCCCGCCGCCGGCCGTGGTCGCCGGGCTCGGGGACGGGGCCGATGGCGCGATGACGACGGTCTCTCCGCCGCCGGCCGTGGTCGCCGGGCTGAGAGACGGGGCCGGCGCCGCGTGCGGGCCCTGTCCCCGGCGCGCCGGTCCGGCCGAGGAGGTGGGGTACGCGGCGGCCGGTGCCGTGTCCCACGACGCCACGGCCGTCAGCAGCCCGGCCGTTCCGGCGGTCAGCACGGCGATCCACCTGCGAGCAGTCAATTGTCGCCCCTCATCCGTTCGATCCCGATGCGACGGGTTCAGCGCTCGGGCACGTCGCGCGGTCGGCATACCCGTCCGGAGCGACAGAGGAATTCATGCGACGGCAAAAGGGCGGTCCCGGCGGTCTCAGCCGTGCGCGAGCACCGCGACCAGCACTCCGGCCAGCATGAACGGCCCATACGGGATCTGGGTCTTGAGCGTCGCGCGGCGGCCGGCCAGCAGCGCGAGCGACCACACCGCCGCCAGCACGTATCCGGCGCCCACCCCGAGAACCCACGTCGGGAGGCCGAGCCAGCCCAGGTAGAGCCCGAGCACGCCCGCCAGCTTCACGTCGCCCAGGCCGATCTGGTTCGGTGCGATGAGCCACTGCAGCGCGTACAGCGCGAAGAGCACGACCATGCCGAGCAGCGCGTGCGTGAACCGCGTGCCGCCCCGGTCGGTGAAGAGGGCCGCGAGGCCGAGCAGCAGCAGGCCGGCGGCGTACGACGGGAGCGTCACCGGGTCGGGCAGCCGCTTGAGCGCGACGTCGATGAACGTCAGCGCGACGCCGACCACGGCGAGGTAGCCGAACGCCGGGAGGTCGGGTGCCGGGCCGACCCGCCACACGACGAGCGCGAGGACGACCACGGCGACCGTGACGACGGCGAGCCGCCGCCGGAGCACCGGCTCGGCCCAGTCGGGAGTGGTCACCGGGCAATCTAACCGCGCCCGTCGGAAGTGGTCACCCGGGCGATCCGACCGCGCCCGTCGGAAGTGGTCACCCGGGCGATCCGACCGCGCCCGCCGGGGGTCGTCGCCCGGGCGGTCTAGCCGCGGGTGACGCCGATCTCGACGCCTCCGGTGACGTGGCCGCGGAGGCGTTCGGCGAGACGGTCCGCGGCGGCCCGTACCTCCTGCGCCCCGGCGCCCTCGGCCAGCCGGAGGCGTACGGCGAGCTCGGCCCGCTCGCCGGGCTCCACGCGCACACCGGTGATGCCGGGCAGGCCGTCGACCGCCCCGTGCACGGCCATCAGGACGTCGGGGTCCTCGTGCGGCGCGGTGATCGCGCCGCCGTTCGCGAGCACGTGCAGCCGGGCGCCCTCGATGGCGTACGGGACGGGGCCCGCCACGTCGACGACGAGCGCGTCGGCGGACTCGCCGACCGCGGCCTGGCACGCCTCCCGGGCGTGCACCGCGACGGGCCGGGCGTCCGGGCGCCAGCGGGCGAGGCTGTCGGTGGAGGTGAAGGCGAGGACCGCACGCCGGCCGTCCTGCCCGACGAGGGTGGGGAGCGCCATCTCGCTCTCCTTCTCCCGCCGCAGGCCGTCGACGGTCTCGTCCTCGGTCAGCACCGCGACGACCGGGACGAGCAGGCGGGTGCCGGCGAGCGCCGCGAGCACGGGACGCTCCCCCGCGCGGCCCTCGGCATAGTCGCTCAGCGCCCGCGCGACCTCGGCGGGCGTCGTCCCGTCGTCGTCGGGGAACTGCGGCTGCGGAATGCGGTGTCCGGACACGGCAGTCCAGCGTATCCGAGTGCCGGCGGCCGGCCCTCAGAGCCGGTGCAGACGCTCGACGGCCTCGTCGATCACCTCGTCGCGCTTGCAGAAGGCGAACCGGACGTACGGGTCGCCGGCGTCGGAGTCGTAGAACACCTGCGTCGGGATGGCGACGATGCCGGCACGCTCGTGCAGCGCGGTGACGAACTCCCGCCCGTCGCCGAACCCGAGCGGGCGCACGTCGACCTGCGCGAAGTAGGTGCCCTGCGGCCGGAACGTCGTGAGCCCTGCGGCGGCGAGCCCGTCACTGAGCCGGTCGCGCTTGGCCCGCAGCGCCACGCGCAGGTCCTCGGCCCACTTCCCCTCCTCGCGCAGCGCGTAGGCGACCGCGCGCTGGTACGGGGCGCTCGCGGTGAACGTGACGAACTGCTTGACCGTCTGCACCGCCCGTACGAACCGCGGCGGGGCGGTGGTCCAGCCGATCTTCCAGCCGGTGACGGAGAAGGTCTTGCCCGCCGAGGAGATGGCGACCGTGCGCTCGCGCATGCCGGGCAGGGTCGCGAGCGGCACGTGCGCGGCCGGGCCGTCGTAGGTCAGGTACTCGTAGACCTCGTCGGTGACGGCGATGAGGTCGTGCTCGCGGCAGACGTCCGCGACGACCTCGAGCTCCTCCCGGGTGAACACCGTTCCGGTCGGGTTGTGCGGGGAGTTGAGCAGCAGCACGCGGGTGCGCGGCGTGACGGCGGCGCGCAGCTCCTCCGGGTCGAACGTGAACCGCCCGCCGTCGGGCCGCAGCGTGACCGGCCGGCGTACGCCGCCGGCCAGGGCGATGATCGCCGCGTACGAGTCGTAGTAGGGCTCGAACACGACGACCTCCTCGCCGGTCTCGACGAGGGCGAGGATCGCCGCCGCGATCGCCTCGGTGGCGCCGACGGTGACCAGGATCTCCTCGGCGGGGTCGTAGGTCAGGCCGTAGCGGTCCGCGCGCTGCGCGGCGACGGCCTCCCGCAGCTCCGGCAGCCCGGGGCCGGGCGGGTACTGGTTCGCGCCGCCCATGATGGCCGCGGCCGCGGTCTCCAGCATCGTGGCGGGGCCGTCGGTGTCCGGGAAGCCCTGCCCCAGGTTGATCGCCCCGGTGCGGATCGCCAGCGCGGTCATCTCCGCGAACACGGTGGTGCCGAAGCCCTGCATGCGGGCGACGAGCGGGTCGTTCTCAAGGGTCACCGGATCAGCGTAAGTGAACGAGGCTCCGGCGCCGGAGATCGATACGGTGGAGGGAGGACGAGATGAGGAGGCCCGTCATGCGGATCGCCCTGTGCCAGATCCCGGTCGGCGACGACCCCAAGGAGAACCTGGAGCATGTCCTGGAGGCGCTCGCGGTCGCCTCGGAGGCCGACCTGGCGATCTTCCCGGAGGCGGTGCAGGTGCGGTTCGGCCGCGCCATGGCCGCGGCCGCCGAGCCCCTCGACGGCCCCTGGGTGACCACGCTGGCCGAGGCCGCGCGCCGGCACCGTACGGCCGTGATCGCGGGCGTCTTCGAGCCGTCGCCGGACGGCCGGGTGTACAACACCGCCGTCGCGATCGACACCGACGGCCGGCGGGCCGGCGCCTACCGCAAGATCCACCTCTTCGACGCGTTCGGGTTCCGGGAGTCGGAGCTGATCGCTCCCGGGGACACGCCGGTGGTCGTCGAGCTGGCCGGGGCGCGGATCGGTCTGATCACCTGCTACGACCTGCGCTTCCCCGAGTTGGCCAGGGCGCTGGTCGATCGCGGCGCCGATCTACTCGCCGTGATCGCCTCCTGGGCCCAGGGCAACTTCAAGGAGGAGCACTGGGTCACGCTCGTCCGCGCCCGCGCCATCGAGAACACCGTCTGGACGGCCGCCGTCGACAAGGCCCCGGACCCGCCGCACGCGCAGGGCGGCGCGATCGGGGTGGGACGCAGCCTGCTCGTGGACCCGATGGGCACGGTCCAGACCGACCTGGGGCCGTTCCCGGGCGTGCGCGTGGTGGAGATCGACGACGTCGTCACCGAACACGTGCGGAAGACCCTCCCGGCGCTGGAACACCGCCGCCCCGACCTGTTCGCCTGACCCGGTACTGCAGGGCGACCAGGACCAGCCCGATCAGGAGCCAGGCGCCGCCGACGATCTTCGCCATCGTGGTCGCCGACACGATGATCCAGATCGAGACGGCGGCGCCCGCGGCCGGCACGAGCAGGTGCGGCAGCCAGGCCCGGCTCCGGTGGCGCACGACGAAGTAACCGGCCACCGATGCGTGCAGCAGGGTGAAGGCGACGAGGGCGCCGATGTTCACGATCGAAACGAGCACGTCGAGGCCGTTGGACAGCCAGGCCGCCCAGATCGACACGACGGCCGCCACGCCCGCCGTCGTGAGGAGGGCGGCCCGTGGCACGCGGGTGCGGGAGTCGACGGTGGCGAGCGCCTTGGGCAGGCCGTGGTCGCGGGCCATCCCGTACATCAGCCGGGAGGCGGCCGCGACCGCCGACATGGCGGAGAACGCCGGCCCGATGCCCTTCACGATGACGAACGTCAGGTGGAGCCAGGACCCGAAGGCCACGTCGGTCATCGTGTAGAAGGCCGTGCCCTGCTCGGCGGGCGCCCCCGCGAGGTGGCCGGGGCTCATGGGCATGAGCAGCCCGGCGAGGTACGTCTGCACGACGAACAGCAGACCGGCGAGGCCCAGGCAGAACAGCACCGCGCGGCCGACCTGGCGCTCGTCGCCGGTGTTCTCCTCGGCGAAGGAGGCGATCCCGTCGAAGCCGAGGAAGGACAGCACGGCGACGGAGACGGCGCCCATGACGGCGGGCGCGGTCATCCCGCCGGCGCCGCCGAACGGCGACGTCCACGGCCGGGAGGGCCCGTGCGTGATCAGGACGACGATCGCGGCGACCACGAAGACCGCGAGGAGCAGGATCTCGATCACCAGCACGACGAACCCGACCCGCGCCGCGACGCGCACGCCGGCCAGGTTGAACGCGGTGGTCAGGACGAACGCGACCGCGGTGAAGACCCAGGCGGGCACCGAGGGCACCTGCGAGTGCAGGGCGATCCCGCAGAACAGGTACGCCACCGCGGGGATCAGCAGGTAGTCCAGCATCGCCATCCAGCCGGCCAGCAGGCCCGCGGGCCGGCCGAGCCCGGCGCTGGCGTAGGCGAACACCGAGCCGGCGTTCGGGACCCGGCGCGACATCTGCGCGTACGACAGGGCGGTGAAGCCCATCGCGATCGTCGCGACCAGGTAAACGAGGGCGACCGCCCCGGAGCTCTTGGCGTCGAGGACGCCGAAGACGCCCACCGGCGCGAGCGGGCCGATGAAGAGCAGTCCGTAGACGATGAGGTCGCGCAGCGACAGGCTGCGGCGAAGTGCCTGCGGCTCCAAGAAAGGTCTCCCGGGGGAATCGGATGTAGCCGTATGTCGGAATGTATCCGCCCGCGATTCGGGACCCCAAAGCGTTTTACCAGGTCAAGGGGTTGACATGACCTGGAACCGCCTCATCGCCCCCGTCAGTCCCAGTGGACCCGGCCGCGCCCGGCCGGCGGGTCGGCGGTCCTCGGCGGCCACCTCCGGAAGGCGGCTCCCGGCGGGCGGGTCGCCGGCCTCGGACCGCCTCCAGAAGCGATCCCCGGCCGACGGGTCGCCGGCCTCAGGCCGTCTTCGGAAGCGATCTCCGGCCGACGGGTCAGCCGGACTTGGCGGCCACCTCCGCGAGGGCGTTGCCGAAGAACTCCCGTGACTGCGCCCCGGACACCGCCCAGGTGCCCTCGAAGACGAAGAACGGGACCCCGGTGACACCGATCGTCCGCGCCACCTCCAGCTGCGCGCCGACCGCCGCGTCGCCCTCCCCCGCCGCGAGGCGCTCCGCGACGTCCGACACCCCGGCCTCGGCGGCGAGCTCGGCGAGCGTCCCGTGGTCGTTCAGGTCCCGGCCCTCGGCGTGGTGGGCGCGGAACAGCCGGCCCACGACGGCGTCCTGGACGCCCGCCTCACCGGCCAGCGCGATCACCCGGTGCGCGTCGCGGGTGTTGGCGCTCAGCGCCTTCTCCGGCGCGTACGGCAGGCCCTCGGCCGCCATCAGCTCCCGCATCCGCGCGTGCGCCTCGGCGACGCGGTCGGCGCCGCCGAACTTTTTGGCGAGGCTGTCGTTCATCAGCCCGCCGCCCGAGGCGCCGGGATCGAGCTGGTACGGCCGCCAGGTGACGTTCACCTCGCCGCCGAAGTCGCGGGCGGCGGCCGTGAACCGCGCCCGGCCCAGGTAACACCAGGGGCATACGACATCCGAGAAAATCTCCACGTTCACAAAGGATCGCAACCGCCCCGGCGGGCCGCGCATTCCACCGGCCCCACAGCGGTCACAGGTGGATACGCTTGGGAACTCGATATCACCGACAATGAGAGACATCCCCATGGCGCTTGAGCGACCCGAGATCGACTTCCCCGAGGGCGAGCCGCCCGCCGACCTGCAGATCACCGACATCACGGTCGGCGACGGTGCCGAGGCCACCCCCGGGTCGACCGTCTCGGTGCACTACGTCGGCGTGGCGCACTCGACCGGCGAGGAGTTCGACGCCTCGTGGAACCGCGGTGAGGCCTTCAGCTTCCCGCTCGGGGCAGGCCGCGTCATCCAGGGCTGGGACCAGGGCGTCGCCGGCATGCGGGTCGGCGGGCGCCGCAAGCTCGTCATCCCGCCGCACCTGGGCTACGGCGACCGCGGCGCCGGCCGCGCGATCAAGCCGGGCGAGACGCTGATCTTCGTCGTCGACCTGCTGGGCGTCAGCTGACGCTCTCCCGCAGGCCCGGACCACGGCCCCGTCACCGGAACCCCGGTGGCGGGGCCGTGGCTCGTCCGGCGGTCAATGCGCGATCCAGACGTGCCGCCGCACCGTCGCGTCGTCGGGGATCATCGCGAGGATGCCGGTGGCGAGGTCGGCGCGGGAGATGTGCACCCCGCCCCGGATGCTGCGGTCGGTCGCGGTGCGGTACCGCCCGGTGCCCTCCTTGTCGGTGAGCCGCGGTGGCCGGACGATCGTCCAGTCGAGGTCGCCACCGCGGACCTCCTCCTCGGCCCGGCCCATGTCGGCGAAGTTGTTCCGGAGGATCCGCTGCAGGATCGGTTTCGCGACGTAGCGCGTCAGGGGGCCGTCGCCGGGGTCGGTGACCATGCCCGCGGCGCTGACCATGAGGAAACGGCGGGCGCCGGTCCTGGTCATCGCCGCGATGATGCCGCGGGCGGCGTCCTGGCAGACGGTCGTCGGGCCGGTGCCGCGATGGCCGAGCGCGGAGACGACGGCATCGGCTGCGGCGACGGCGGGCGTGATGGCGGCCGGGTCCATCACGTCGGCGGTGACCACGTCGAGGCGATCGCGCGCGGGGACGTCGAGCCGCGACGGGTCGCGTACCACGGCCGTCACCTCGTGACCGCGCTCCAGCGCCTGCCGGACCAGTTGGGTGCCGGTTCCCCCGGTCGCCCCGAAGATCGTGAGTCTCATGGATCGTCCGCCCTTCGCGGTCGGTGAGCGTAGAGTCGGCGAGTGGGTGAGTGAGTGCTTACTAACCACCATAATGGAGCAAAGCTCGCAGACCAAGGGGGACCGTGACGACCCGGGATCGCATCCTCGACGCCGCCGCCGGCCTGATGCGCGAACGCGGCGTCGCGCGCACCACCACCAAGGAGATCGCCAAGGCGGCAGGCCTGTCCGAGGCGGCCCTCTACAAGCACTTCAGCGACAAGACGGAACTGATGCTCGCCGTCCTGCGCGAGCGGATGCCCGGCTTCGCCCGCATGGCCCCGCGCCCCGGCACCGGGAGCGTCGCCGAGACCGTCGCCGCGCTGACGCGGGCCATCGCCGACTTCTACCTGGAGGCCCTGCCGATGCTCGGCTCGCTCCTGGGTGATCCGCGGCTCATGGCCGCCCAGCGCGAGTCGCTGCGCCAGTACGGCGCCGGGCCGGAGCACCTGGTCCGCCGGTTCGCCGCCTACCTGCGCGCCGAACGCGACCTCGGGCGGATCCCGGCCGGCGCCGACACCGACGCGGCCGCCGCCCTGCTGACCGGCGCCTGCTTCCAGCAGGCGTTCCTCCAGTACTTCACCGAGGGGCCCGACGCCAGGCCGGTGCCGGACGCGACGGTGAACGCCCTGAGCACCACACTGCTGCGCTCCCTCGGCGCGGGCTGAACCGCCCCTTCCCTCCCTCCCACCGCCCCGCGGCCCGCCACCGCCCGGGAAGTGAAGAAGGTTCGCTCGAACCTGACCGCCACTTTCGGGCATCAACCCCTATGCGGATACTTAAGATCCACTGAGGGGAAGCTGGGATGGATGCGTGAAATGCGGTTGATCGCGTCGTGCGTGCTGGCGGCGGCGATCGGAGTGGCCTCCGGCGTGTGGCCCGACGTCCGGGGACGGGTCGAGGATTCTCACTCGCAGCCCGCGGGTCCGCCCGCGATGGCGCAGGTCATGGCGCCGCCGCACTGGCCCGCGCCGAAGCCCGGCACCTGGCAGGTGTCGTACGAGCGGCGCGGTGACGGCCTGCCGCCGGTGGTCGACCGGATCAAGACGAACGACAAGGTCGTCTTCATCACCATCGACGACGGCTGGGAGCACGACACCCGCTTCGTCGAGGAGGTCCGGACACAGCGGGTGCCGATCATGGTCTTCCTCACCGACCAGGCGGCACGCACCGGCTATGAGTACTTCTGGGCGCTGCAGCACGCCGGCGCGGCGATCCAGGACCACACCATGGACCACGCCGCGCCGTACAACGACATGCGGCGGCTGTCCTCGGAGGCGCAGCACCGGCAGATCTGCGATTCGGCCGACATCGACGCCCGGCAGTACGGGCGGCGGCCCCAGATCTTCCGGCCGCCCGGCGGATCGTACGACCAGGTCACCCGGACGGCGGCCCGCGACTGCGGGATGAAGTCGGTCGTCATCTGGTCCGTGGAGTTCTACAACGGCCTGTCCGGGAAGCTGGCCCGCATGGACGGCGGCTCGGACCTGCGGGCCGGCGACATCATCCTGATGCACTTCCGCCCCGGCCTCGCCGGCGACTTCCAGCGCCTGCTCACCTGGATCCGGCAGGCGGGACTGCGGCCCGCGGCGCTGCAGAACTACCTGCCCCGTTCGCTGGGCGGAGAGGCGGCGGGGTGAGCCATCCCACGTCCACACCCCGGCACGAACAGGTTGGTACCCCCTCGAATCGGGACAGCCTGGTAACCGACGTATCGCCGTTCCAGAGGAACATCCGATGCCACAACTGCGTACTCTGACCGCGGCCGCCCTCGCCGTGCTCACCGCGGGCGGCCTGGCGGCCTGCCACAACGGCGCCCGCACCAGAACGGCCGCGCCGGTCGCCTCACGAGGAGCGGGTGACGGCGCACCGAGCCAGACCCCCGGCCACGGGCCGCCGTCCTCTCCGGCTCCCCCGTCCCCCTCCGCGTCGCCTTCGGCGTCGGCGACGCCGAGCGGATCGCCCACCGCGACCTCCCCCTCGCCGATCCCCCGGTCGCGCGACGGACTGCCCCCGGTCATCAGCCGCATCCCGACCCAGGACAAGATCGTCTTCATCACCATCGACGACGGCTGGGAGAAGGACGCCGACTTCGTCCGGCTGATCCGCGACGAGCGGATCCCCGTGACGCTGTTCCTGGCGAACATGGCGGTCAAGAAGGACTACGGGTACTTCCGCGAGCTCCAGCAGGCGGGCGCGCTCATCGAGGATCACACGATGACGCACCCGTACATGCCCAAGCTGTCGTACAAGCGGCAGAAGCAGGAGATCTGCGACGCGGCCGACATCTACACCAAGCAGTACGGCGCGCGCCCGACGCTGTTCCGCGCGCCGTACGGCTCGACCGACCACGACACGCTACGGGCCGCGCGGGACTGCGGGATGAAGGCCGTCTTCTTCTGGCGCGAGGTGGTCAGCAACGGGAGCATCGCCTACCAGGTGGCCGGCAAGCTGCACCGGGGCGACATCATCCTGGTGCACTTCAACCCGAACATGACCGCCGACTTCAAGCGGATGCTCCGCTCGATCAAGAAGCAGGGGTTCACTCCGGCCGCGGTACGTGACCATCTCCCCCCGCAATATTTCGAGTAGCGCGATGGGCCGGGGTATGGGGGAGAGACGACGAGACGGTCTCGCGGACGACGGCCGCCAGGAGGCGCGGGTGGAGTTGAGCATGTCGGCCTACGTGGTGCTCGGCCTGATCGCCCGGCACGGCCCCATGACCCCGTACGAGCTGAAGGCGCGGGTCGAGGAGAGCGTCGGGTTCTTCTGGCCGATCCCCCACGCTCAGCTCTACCGGGATCCGCCCCGGCTCGCGGAGCTGGGCCTGCTGCGCGAGGAGGCCGAGGAGGGCGGCAGACGGCGGCGCTTCTTCCACCTCACCCCCGAGGGCGAACGGGCGCTGCGCGCGTGGCTGGCGGCGCCCGAGGCGCCCCCGGCCGACAACCGCGACCCCGCGCAGCTCAGGCTGGCGTTCGCCGACCTCGGTGAGCCGGAGGATCTCCTGCGCCTCGCCCGCAGCCAGGCCGAGCGGCACCGGGACAAGGTCGAGCGGTACCGCCGGCGGCGCGCGGCACTGGACGCCGACGGGCCGGGCCGGTCCTGCGACCACACGCTCTCCCTCGGCATCCTCCACGAGCAGGCGCACGCCGCCTTCTGGGAGACCATCGCCGCCGCGGCCGACGACGAGGACGAGCTCCCGGACCCGTCCCCCCGCGACCGCTGGCGCGACAACTGACGCCGGCGCGCCCAGGCGAGCCCGCGCCCTGAGACGACGGCCCGCCGGGACGACGACGGCCCGCTGAGACGGGCGGCGCGTTCAGACGGGCGGCGCGTTCAGACGGGCGGCGCGTTCAGACGGGCGGCGCGTTCAGACACCGACCGGGTGCCAGACGGTCTTCGTCTCCAGGAACGCGGTCATCCGCGCGGTGCCGGGGTCGGCGGACCAGTCGGCGTCGCCGGGGCGGTGCACCCGCTTGAGGTTGTCCGCCGCCGCCCGCTCGCAGTCCGCCGCCAGGTCGCCGGGCGCGCCGGTCAGGTCGATCGCGTTGACGTCCTGGTGCGAGGCCAGCCAGGGGGCCAGCTCGGCGCGGTGGCCGGTGAGCAGATTGATCACGCCGCCGGGCACGTCGGAGGTGGCGAGCACCTCGGCCAGGGTGATCGCCGGGAGCGGCGCGGACTCCGAGGCGACGACGACCGCGGTGTTGCCGGTCACGACGACCGGGGCGAGCACCGAGACCAGCCCCAGCAGCGGCGAGTCGGGGGCGATCACCCCGACGACGCCGGTGGGCTCGGGCGTGGAGAAGTTGAAGAACGGGCCGGAGACGGCGTTGGCCGACCCCGTCACCTGGGCGATCTTGTCGGCCCACCCGGCGTACCAGACCCACCGGTCGATCGCCGCGTCCACCTCCACGGCGGCGGCCGTCTTGCCGAGGCCGGCGCCGCGCAGCTCCTCGACGAACTGGCCGCGCCGCCCCTCCAGCATCTCCGCGACGCGGTAGAGGATCTGGCCGCGGTTGTAGCCGGTCCGCGCCGCCCAGCCGGCCTGCGCCTTGCGCGCGGCCACGACCGCGTCCCGTACGTCCTTGCGGGAGGCCCGCGCGGCGTTGGCCAGGAACCTGCCCTTGGCGTCGTTCACGATGACGGTCCTGCCGGACTCCGACCGGGGGAACGCTCCCCCGATGAACAGCTTGTAGGTCTTGCGAACACTCAACCGCTCGCTCACCGCAGGTACGCCTCCAGTCCGTGCCGTCCGCCCTCGCGCCCGAAACCGGACTCCTTGTACCCGCCGAAGGGCGAGGCGGGATCGAACTTGTTGAAGGTGTTCGCCCAGACGACCCCGGCCCGGAGCCGCTCGGCCGCCCACAGGATCCGCGACCCCTTGTCGGTCCAGATGCCCGCCGACAGGCCGTACGGGGTGTTGTTGGCCTTCTCGACCGCCTCGGCCGGGGTGCGGAACGTCAGCACCGACAGGACCGGCCCGAAGATCTCCTCGCGGGCGATCCGGTGCGACGCCGCGACCCCGGTGAACACGGTCGGCGCGAACCAGAACCCGCGCTCGGGCAGTTCACACGCCGGGGACCAGCGGGTCGCCCCCTCCACCTCGCCGCTGTCGGACAGCTCTCGGATCTTCGCGAGCTGGGCGGCGGAGTTGATCGCGCCGACGTCGGTGTTCTTGTCCAGGGGGTCGCCGACCCGCAGCGTCGCCATGCGCGCCTTCAGCCGGTCGAGCAGCTCGTCGGCGACCGACTCCTGGGCGAGCAGCCGCGATCCGGCGCAGCACACGTGGCCCTGGTTGAAGAAGATCCCGTTGACGATGCCCTCGACGGCCTGGTCGAGGGGCGCGTCGTCGAAGACGATGTTCGCCGCCTTGCCGCCCAGCTCCAGCGTGAGCCTCTTGCCCGTGCCGGCGACCGAGCGGGCGATCTGCCGGCCGACCTCGGTGGAGCCGGTGAAGGCGACCTTGTCGACGCCGGGGTGCTCGACCAGCGCGCGGCCCGTCTCCCCCGCCCCGGTGAGGATGTTCACGACGCCGGGCGGCAGCTCCGCCTGCGCGCAGATCTCGGCGAACGCCAGCGCCGTCAGCGGCGTCGTCTCGGCCGGCTTCAGGACGACCGTGTTGCCGCAGGCCAGCGCCGGCGCGATCTTCCACGCGAGCATGAGCAGCGGGAAGTTCCAGGGGATGACCTGCCCGGCGACGCCCAGCGGCCTCGGGTCGGGGCCGAACCCTGCGTACGGGAGCTTGTCGGCCCAGCCCGCGTAGTAGAAGAAGTGCGCGGCGACCAGCGGCAGGTCGACGTCCCGCGACTCGCGGATCGGCTTGCCGTTGTCGATGGACTCCAGGACCGCCAGCTCGCGGGACCGCTCCTGGATCAGCCGCGCGATCCGGAAGAGGTACTTCGCCCGCTCGGCACCCGGCATCGGGCCCCAGACCGTGTCGTACGCGCGGCGGGCCGCCGCGACGGCGCGGTCGACGTCGTCGGCGCCGGCCTCGGCGACCTCGGCCAGGGTCTCCTCGGTGGCCGGGTTGATCGTCTTGAAGGTGTTCTTCGCCTCCACGAACTCCCCGTCGACGTACAGGCCGTAGGACGGCTTGAGGTCGACGATGTCCCGTGACTCCGGCGCGGGGGCGTACTCGAAACTCATCCGATCAGTCCAGGGTGAAGTAGTCGGGACCGCCGTACACGCCGGTCGTGAGCTTGTGGCGCTGCATCAGCAGGTCGTTGAGGAGGCTGGACGCGCCCAGCCGGAACCAGTCGGGCGTCAGCCAGTCCGGCCCGGCCGTCTCGTTCACGAGCACGAGGTACTTGACGGCGTCCTTGGTCGTACGGATGCCGCCCGCCGGCTTGACGCCCACCTGGCGGCCGGTCGCGGCGCGGAAGTCGCGCACGGCCTCCAGCATGATCAGGGTGACCGGCAGGGTGGCGGCCGGGCTCACCTTGCCCGTGCTCGTCTTGATGAAGTCGGCGCCGGCCAGCATCGCCAGCCACGACGCGCGCCGGACGTTGTCGTAGGTGGCCAGCTCGCCGGTCTCCAGGATGACCTTCAGGTGCGCGTCGCCGCACTCGGCCTTGATCGCGACGATCTCGTCGAACACCTTCCGGTGGTCGCCGGCGAGGAACGCGCCGCGGTCGATCACCATGTCGATCTCGGAGGCGCCGTCGTCGATCGCCCGGCGGGTGTCGGCGAGCTTGGCGTCGAGCGGCGCCCGCCCCGACGGGAACGCGGTCGCGACGCTGGCGACCCCGATCCCCGTGCCGTCCAGGGCGCGGACCGCCTCGCCGACGAGGTCGGAGTAGACGCAGACCGCCGCGACCTTCGGCGCGCTCGCGTCGGCCGGATCCGGATGGGCCGCCTTCGCGCACAGGGCCCGCACCTTGCCGGGGGTGTCCGCGCCTTCGAGCGTCGTCAGGTCGACCATCGAGATCGCCAGGTCGATCGCGTACGCCTTCGCCGACTTCTTGATCGAACGGGTCGCCAGCCGCGCGGCCCGCTCCTCCGCTCCCACCTGGTCCACCGGCGGCAGACCGTGCAGGAAGCCGCGGAGCTCGGCCGGTGATACGGCCGTGTCTGCGAAGGTCGACAGGTCAGGCACGTCTCCCCCTGTGTTCGAGTGTCGATCGAGGTTAGCGCCGCCGTGCGGAAGATGCCCACCGGGAGTCGCGCGATCGCCCCAAGATTCAACAACCTACGCATAACGGACGGCAACACCACGACGACCAGCCTCAGCGTCGCAGGCGTGCGCTCACCCCGCTTCGCCGAGGTCCACGCCGAGTTGGCGGGCCGCCGCGTCGACGGTCTGCTCGAGTAGGACGGCGATCGTCATGGGGCCGACGCCGCCGGGCACGGGGGTGATGAGGCTCGCGCGGGTCCGGGCGGTCTCGAAGTCCACGTCCCCGACGTTGCCGGGATTGGACCCGGCGTCGATCACGACGGCTCCGGGTGACGTCCTCGCCCCGGTTGACGCCCTCCCCCGCCTGAAGGCGGGGGATTCCAACCCGATCCCTACCCGCAGGAGAGAACAGGTTGAGGTTCGCGGTTCACAGCCCCGCCCAACGGCTGGAGGGCTCCCCGCGCTGTCACCGTCCGCCCGACGGCGATGTCTCTGATGTTCTTGGCCGCGTTCACATCCGCGTGATCGACATGCCCGCAGGCGCGACAACGAAAAACCGCTTGGCTCTCGCGGCTCTCCGCAGCGCAGTGCCCACAGGCATGACAGGTCTGAGACGTGTACGCGGGATTGACCTTCTCCACCCGGCCCGGCGCCTTCTGCTCCAGACGGGTCACGAGCAGACCCCAACCGGCGGCGTGGATGGAGCGATTCAGCCCGGCCTTGGCGCGCACGTTCGTGCCCGGCGCGGCGGTCGTGCCGCGCGCGGACCGCACCATGTTCTTGACCTTCAGGTCCTCGACCCCGATCAGATCGAACCGGCGGGCCAGATCAGTGGAGGTCTGCTCCACCCAGTCCTTACGCCGATCGCTCTCACGCGCCTTCAACCGGGCGATCACGGCCTTGACCCGGGCGCGGCGGTTCGACCCGCGCTCCGCGCACGCCAGCCGGCGCTGCAACCGCCGCATACGGCTGGCCTCGGTGGCACGCAGACCCGGCACCGACAGCCGCTCGCCGGTGGACAAGGCCGCCGAGACCGCCACCCCACGATCAACGCCGACGACCTCACCCGTACCCGGCCCCTCGACGGGCGGCGGGATCACCGCGAAGCACACATGCCAGCGCCCCGCCCGATCCCGCCTCACCCGAAACGACTTCGCGATGCCAGACACCTGCCGGGACCAGCGGAACCGCACCCAGCCGACCTTCGGAATCCACACCTGCCCGACCTTGCGGGACAACCGGCGCACATCCCAGGCCTTGCCGCGCTGCCCGACGATCCGGAACCCCTCATGCACGCCCGCCTTGCGCCAGGTCGGCCGCCGGTGCGTCCCGGCGAAGAAGTTGCTCATGGCCTGGGCGAAGTCACGCAACGCCTGCTGCTGCACCGTCTGCGACCCCGCCCCCAGCCACGCAAACGCCTTCCTCGCCTCGGTCAACTGACGCGACTGCTCCGCATAACCCGGCGCACTCTGCCGGCCCGGCCGCCAATGCCGATGCTGCTCCACCGCGAGATTCCACACATAACGGGCGTGCGAGCAGTGCTCCAGCAGCGCCTGCTCCTGGGCGGGCGTGGGCGCAAGCCGGAACCGCATGCCCGCACCCTAACCACCACCGCCGACACTCCGAGGAGGGAACGGCGTTTCCTCCCCGGCCTGAAGGCCGGGGTCTCCACGCCGAGAAGCCGATGAACCGCGGCCGCCCGACGGCCGCGACCAGGATGTCGGCCTGCCGCACGATCGAGGGCAGGCCGACGGTACGCGAGTGGCAGTACGTGACCGTGGCGTCCCCGGCCAGCAGCATCATCCCGACCGGCCTGCCGAGGATGGCGCTGCGGCCGACCACGACGGCGTGCCGTCCGGCGAGTTCGACGTCGTACTCCTCCAGCAGCCGCATGATGCCGCCAGGGGTGCAGGACGCGAAGCCCGGCAGCCCGAAGCTCATCGCGCCGAACGACTGCAGTGTGAGACCGTCGACGTCCTTGTGCGGCGCGATGGCCTCGAACGCGGCGCGCTCGTCGATGTGCGGCCCGGCCGGGTGCTGCAGCAGGATGCCGTGCACTCCCGGGTCCTGTGACAGGGCGGTGACGGTGTCGACCAGTTCGGCCGTGGTGGTCGTGGCCGGCAATCCCACGTGCCGCGAGGCGATGCCGGCCTTCTCGCACCGGGCGCGCTTCATGCGGACGTACGTCACGGACGCGGGGTCGTCGCCGACCAGCACGGTCGCCAGGCACGGCGGCGTGCCGGCCTCCCGGGTGATCCGCGCGGCCCTGGCGGCGCTGCGCTCGACGATGCGGCGGGCCGGGCCGGCGCCGTCCATGAGACGGGCGGTCTGCGGCTGGGTCATGGCTGCTCCCGAACGGTCGAGGTGACTCGGCCCAGGCGCACGACCCGACGTGTGTGCGGGCCGCTCCCCGGTGGTGCTCCACCTCAGCGCCAGTCGCGGCCCGAGTCGTACCGTACCGCCCTTCGGTGGTCACCGGCGTCCACCGCCGATAGGCGGCGGGAAACGCCAGGGGAACCGCTCCGGCGCCGATAATCGGTTCGCGTCTCCTCAACGGCTCAGTACGGTTGCCGGGTGATCATTGGAGCGACCTGGGCGATCGGGGCGGAGCCGGTCGGGACGGCGGGGCTGCTGCGGACCTACTTCACGGACGTCGCCTCGCGGTACTACGGCAGGCCGGCCACCGAGGCCGAGGTCGACGCCGCGATGGCCGAGGACCCCAGCGACGATCTGGCCTGTTTCCTGGTGGGGCGGTACGACGGGGTGCCGTCGGGCTGCGTGGGTGTGCGGCTGATCGCTCCGGGCGTCGCGGAGCTGACCCGGCTGTACGTGCTCCCGGCGGCGCGGCGTACCGGCGGCGGCCGCGCGCTGCTGGAGGCGGCCGAGAGCGCGGCCGTCCGGCTCGGCGCGCGCACGATGCGCCTCGACACCCGCCGCGACCTGGTGGAGGCCCGCGCCCTGTACGCCGCCGCCGGATACGAGGAGATCGAGCCGTACAACGACGGCCCCTACGCCGACCACTGGTTCGAGAAGCACCTCGGCCGCTGAGGAGCGAGGACGCGACGTGAGCGGCGGATGGACGGCCGAGCTGGTCCTGAGCGGGGTCGTCCTGGCGGGCGCGTCCGTGCAGCGGCTCGCGGGCATCGGCTTCGCGCTGGTCGCGGCGCCCGCGCTCGTGCTGCTCCTCGGCCCCGCGCAGGGGGTCCTCCTGTCGAACGCGGCGTCCGGCGCCATCAGCCTGATCGGCCTGGCCGACGGATGGCGGCGGGTGCGGCTGCGGGCGATGGTGCCGCTCGTCGCCGCGGCCGCGTGCGCCGTTCCCGCCGGGGCGTGGGTGGCCGCACGCCTGCCGCAGGACGTGCTGCTCGCCGGGATGGGCGCGCTGGTGAGCGCGGCGGTGCTGCTCGTGGCGTACGGCGCCCGGCTGTCCGCCCTGCGCGGCCCCTCCGGGGCGCTGGCCGCCGGGGCCGCCAGTGGCTTCATGAACTCCGCGGCCGGTGTCGGCGGACCGGCGATGTCGCTCTACGCGGTCAACGCCGACTGGCCGGTGCGCGAGTTCGTGCCGAACGCCCAGTTCTACGGCGTCACCGTCAACGCCCTGTCCCTCCTGGTCAAGGGCGCCCCTCGGCTCACCTCCCCGGCCTGGCTGCTGGTCGCGGCCGGCATCGCGGGCGGCGCCGTCGCCGGGAAGGCGCTCGCGGACCGGATACCGGAGGCACGGGCGCGCCGGCTCGTGCTGCTGCTCGCGCTCGCCGGCGGCCTCACCACGTTGGCCAAGGGCCTGTGGGAGCTCACCGCTCACTGAGCGTCGGCGGTCGCCGCGTCCTCCGGCAGGCGGCGAGCGGCGACGACCAGTCGGCCGACGCGGCACCGCAGCCCAGCGCAGGTGCCGGCGCGCCGCTACGGCCGCTCAGCGCAGGTGGCCGGACGCTCGCAGGTCGTCGAAGATGAGCTGATCGACCGGGGACACCCGGTCGCGGTCGGCGTAGGAGAGCCAGACGACCTCCTCGATCTCGCTGCTGGGCGCGAGGGTGCCGCGGTAGTCGCCGGTGTAGCAGGTCATCCTCACCGTCACGCCGTCCGGCTGGCCGTGCGCCTGCGCCTCGTACGTGCCCAGGTGCGCCACCGTCTCGGGCACGATGAGGACGGTGAGCTCTTCCCGGACCTCGCGGGCCAGGGTCTGCGCGTCGCTCTCCCCCGCCTCGCGCTTCCCACCGGGGAAGTAGTAGGCGTCCTTGCCCCGCGAACGCGTGCTGAGGACCCTGCCGTCCTCGACCCTGACCCACGCCACCTTGTCGATGACCGACATCCCGCCTGCGCTCCGATCCCCGGACGACTCTGACCCGCCCGAATCTACCGAGCGGGGAACGCGCCGTTCGGAGGCGGTCGTCGCCGGCCGCGGTACCGGAACCGGGCGGGGCCGGGCGGCTCGGGCGTCTCGTGCCCTCCGGCGCGTCACCGGCCGCCCGCGCCTCTACCTGGTCATCGTGCGTCTCCGCCGCTCCCGGGACGGCGCTCCGGGGCGCCGGGGACGGCGTCGCGCTCGCCGGGGGCGATGACGCCCGCGCCGGTGTCGCGCGGGGTGCGCTGGACGGCGTTCAGGACGTGGTAGCCCAGCAGCACGGCGACGGTGCCGAGGGCGATGCCCTGCAGCGGGAAGTCCCCGGTGATCTTCAGGGTGACGTTGCCGATGGCCAGGATGAGGCCGGCCGCGACGGGCACGAGGTTCACCGGGTCGCCGAAGTCGACGCGGTTCTCGATCCAGATCTTGGCGCCGAGCAGGCCGATCATGCCGTACAGCACGACGGTGATGCCGCCGAGGACGCCGCCGGGGGTGGCGGCCACCAGCGCGCCGAACTTCGGGCACAGGCCGACGAGGATCGCGACGATCGCGGCGACGTAGTAGGCGGCGGTCGAGTAGATCCGCGTGGCGGCCATGACCCCGATGTTCTCGGCGTACGTCGTGGTCGGGGCGCCGCCGACCGCGGTGGCGAGCACGGTGGTGGCGCCGTCGGCGGCGATGGCGCGGCCGAGGTACGGGTCGAGGTCGGCGCCGGTCATCGCGGCGACGGCCTTGACGTGGCCGGTGTTCTCCGCGATCAGCGCGATCACCGGGGGCAGCGCCACGAGGATGGCCGAGGTCTTGAAGTCCGGGGCGTGGAAGTGCGGGAGGCCGAACCAGTCCGCGCCCTTCACACCGCTCAGGTTCACGCGGAAGTGGGAGGTGACCTTGCCGGTGCCGTCGGGGGCGGTGATCCGGCCGGCCGTCTCGTCCAGGATCCACGACAGCACGAAGCCGAAGACCAGGCCGATGAGGACCGCGATCCGCGACCAGAACCCGCGCAGGACCACGGCGCACAGGACGACGACGGCCAGGGTGGCGAGCGCGACCCACTGGTCCTGCGGCCAGTAGGTGTCGGCGACGACGGGCGCGAGGTTGAAGCCGATCAGCATGACCACCGCGCCGGTGACCACGGGCGGGAAGATCCGGTGGATGACCTGCGCGCCCAGGACGTGGATGACCACGCCGACGACGGCCAGGACCGCGCCGGCGACGAGGATCGCGCCGGTCACCTGGGCGGTGCCGCCGCCGGCCGCGCGGATGGACGCGACGGCGCCGACGAAGGACGCGCTGCTCCCGAGGTAGCTCGGCACCTTTCCGGCGGAGACGAGCAGGAACAGGATGGTCGCGATCCCGGACATCAGGATCGCCAGGTTCGGGTCGAGTCCCATCACGACCGGGAACACGAACGTGGCGCCGAACATGGCGACCACGTGCTGGGCGCCGATGCCGACGGTGCGGCCCCAGGACAGGCGCTCGTCCGGGCCGACGACCTCGCCGGGCGCGGGGGTGCGCCCGTCGCCGTGCAGTTTCCAGCCGATCGCCATCAGTCCTCCCGGGGGGTCACCGCGGGCGTGACGCACCGGCCCGCCCGCGCTGTGGAGCCGAACGCCTGCCCGGCCCGTGCGCGGGCGGTCGGGCCTCAGATCCCCCGCATCCGCAGGACGTGCAGCGCGAGCGTCAGGTTGAGGCGCAGATGGGCGTCGTCGGTGAACGGGCCCAGCAGGCGCTCCAGCTTACCGATGCGGTAACGGAGCGTGTTGTAGTGGAAGTGCAGCCGGCGGGCGGTCTCGGCGACGTTGAGGTTGGTCTCCAGCAGCACCTGCAGGGTGCGCCGCAGGTCGACGGCCTCGGAGTCCTGGTCGCCGGCGAGCTCGCCGAGGGTCTCCTGGACGAAGGCGTGCAGCTCGGCGGTGTCCTCGACCAGGCTGAGCAGCCGGAAGACGCCGAGGTCGTCGAAGTGGACGACGGCCCCGTCGCCGTTCATCTGACGCCCGACGCGCACCGCCCGCAGCGCCTGGTCGTACGCGGACGGCAGGCCGCAGGGCTGCTGGGCCACGCGGCTCACGCCGGTGGAGAAGGTCCGGTCCTGGTCGGCGAAGACGGCGGCGGCGTCCTTGGCCAGCGCCGGTGCGTCGCAGGCGTCGGCGGCGACGACCGCGGCGACCACGCCCGAGAAGCCGGCCACCGCGCCCTTGCGGTCCCGGCGCCGGACCGCCGAGGTCCACGCGGCCACCAGGCGGTCCTGGAGGACGCGCTCCTCCGGCACGCGCGCCGGCCCGTGGTCGAGTTCGGCGACGACCACGGTGGCGGGGCGGCCGAGGTCCCAGCCGAAGCTCGCGCTGTGGGCGATCACGCGCTCGTCCGCTCCGGACCGGCCGGTGAGGACGTCGCGCAGGAAGTAGGCCCGGTACTTGCTCTCGACCGCCGACACGGCGTGCTGCCGGGTGAGGACGAGGGCGACGACGGTGGCCACGCGTTCGAGGATGCCGGCGTCGGCCGCCGGGACGCCGAGCACCGCCATCCGCCCGTGGGTGAACCCGCCCGCGACGACGGGCACGACGATGGGGCCGCCGGATCCGGTCCCCGGGTCGCCGTCCGTGACCGGGCCGCCGGGTACGGGCGCGGTCTCCCCCCGCGCGGCGTCGGCGGGCCACGCCGCGGGGGCGCCGGCCGGTGGGACGTGATCGACGACGGCCCGCGCCTCGGGCTCGCCGGCCGGCGGGAGGTCCGAGAGCGCGTCCCGCAGCCGGGTCAGGAGCGCGTCGTCGCCGGAGGCCGCGAGCTGCCGCCCGTCGCCGTCGAGGACGGTCACCGCGGCGCCCAGGAGCTCGGCGACCTCGTCGGTCACCTCCTGCAGGCCGCCGCCGCACAGCACGATCTGCACGAGGGCGCGGTGCACCTCCTCCCCGCGCGCCAGGACGGCGGCCTGGCGGTCGAGGATGCGGGCGAGGACCTGGTTGAGGATGTCGTCGAACCCGGCGTCCTCGGGCAGCCGGATCAGCGGGAAGTCGAGCCGGTCGGCCTGTTCGAGCATCTCGTCCGGCAGGCGGTCGAGGTAGCGGCCGGGTTTGACGGCGAGGGCCGTCAGGTCGCGGGCGTCGAGGTCGGCGACGAGCCGGCCGAGGTTCTCGGGGATGTGCCGCAGCGGATAGCCGGTGGTCAGCAGGAGTTCGTTCGGCTTGACCCAGCCGCGGACGTCGGGGACCTCGATGACGTTGAGGCGCTGCACGACGCGGTCGAGACCGCCCGCGCCGGCGACGAGCCGGGCGCCCGCCAGTGCCGACAGGCCCAGAACCTCTTCGACGGACAGTCCGTACGCCGGGGTGCCGGAGCCGGTGGAACGCAGAGCCGGAGGACGAGATCCGCACGAAGACGACATAGCCGCCCAATCTGCCGAAGTTGACCCCCGAGTAACGATCACACGATGACGAGAAATACGAACGCTGGCAACCATCCTTGTCAGGATTCTCCATACGGCCATGGCCCGGGCCGGTTTACGTTCACGACCGTGACCGGCCCCGGCCGGGGCCGCGACCGGGCCTGAGCGACCCGCGTCCGGTACGCCGAGGGCGGTCCGACCCATCGCACCGCGGGAGGTCCGGATGAGGGCGTCCACCACCGCGGGGCGGCGACGCGGCCCGCGCACCGCCCCGGCCCTGAGCCTGCCGGGCGCCGCCAGCCTCGGCGTCCGCGCCGTGCTCGGCGGTCCCCGGCGCACCGCCCGCGCGGTCGCGGTGTTCCCCGCGACGACCTACCTGAGGGTCGACGGGCCCGCCGAGCCGATCGTCGTCGCGCTCGTCACCACGGACGCCGTGCGACCGCCGAACGCCGTCGTCCTGGCCGTCCCCGCGCGGCAGGAGCCGTTCCGCGGCGTCCGTGAGGGGGACGTGGCGTTCGTCGGTGAGGGCGGCGTGGAGGTCGCAGCCCGGCTCCGGGTACGGATCCGGCGCTGGTGGGACCCGACCCCGGTGCTCGGCCCGCTGTCGCTCGCCCGGCTGGCGCACGGGGCCCGCGCGCTCGGCGACCTCGCCGGGCCCTGGGGACTGAGCGGGCATCCCGTGCCGGACGTCCTCGCCGACAGCTGCGCGGCCGGGGACCTCGCCCACGCCGTCGACGCGGCGGAACGGATCGTCGGGCTCGGTCCGGGCCTCACCCCGAGCGGCGACGACGCGCTGGCCGGTCTCCTGCTCGCGCTGCGCCTGCTCGGCGGGGCGGTCCCCGGCGGGAGCCGGGCCGTACGGCTGGCCGACTGGATCGGCGCCGCCGTCACCGCGTACGCGTGCGAGCGCACGACCGCCCTGGCGGCGACGCTGCTGCAGTGCGCCGCACGGGGGCAGGCGAGCGTGGAGGCCGCGGCCGTACTGCGCGGCATCGCCGGCCAGGAGGACCTCGCACCCGCCGCACGCCGCCTCGTCGAGGTCGGTCACACGTCCGGCAGCGACGTCGCCTGGGGCCTGCTGACCGGCTGCCGCGCCGCCCTCGCGCTGAGCGGCCCGCACCGGGACGGGCGGACCGCCGCTCCCGGTGAGCCGTGACCGGGGACCGGTGGCCACAATCGACCCATGACACTTTCCGGGAACCAGTACGAGATCGCCGCCGGCCCGTACGCCGCCGTCGTCACCGAGCAGGGCGGTTCGCTGCGGGCACTGTCGAGGGACGGCCGGCCCCTCGTCCTCTCGCACGACGCGGACGTGCAGCCGCCCGCCGCGTCGGGGCAGCTGCTGGCGCCGTGGCCGAACCGGATCGACCGCGGACGCTACGAGTTCGGCGGCGAGGCGTACCAGTTGCCGATCAACGAGCGGGCGCTCGACAACGCCATTCACGGCCTCGTACGCGAGGGCGCGTGGACGGTCGCCGAGCACGAGCCGCACCGGGTGCTCCTCGCGTACCGGCTCCTCGGCCACTCCGGCTATCCGTTCCGGCTGAATCTGACCGTCGAGTACTCCCTCGACGCCGAGGACGGCCTGACCGTACGCCTGTCGGCACGCAACGCCGGCTCGCGGCCCGCGCCGTACGGGCACGGCGCGCACCCGTACCTCACCCTGGGCCGGCCGCTCGACGAGTGCTCCCTGACCGTCACCGCCGACCGGTATCTGGAGGTCGACGAGCGCGCCGTTCCCGAACCCGCCCCACGGGACGTCGCCGGAACCCCGTACGACCTGCGGGACGGGCGGCGGCTCGGCGACCTGACGATCGACAACCCCTTCACGGGCCTGCGCCGGGACGCGGACGGGCGCGCGTGGGTGCGCCTGGAGGACGGGACCCGCGCGGTCGCGCTCTGGGCCGACGAGGCGCACCCGTGGCTGGAGATCTTCACCGCCGACACGGCGCCCGGGGACATGCGCCGCGCGGGCGTGGGGGCCGAGCCGATGACCTGCCCGCCGAACGCGTTCGTCACCGGAACGGACCTGATCACGCTCGAGCCGGGCGCGGAGTTCGGCGGCTCCTGGGGGATCGTCGGCGACTGATCTTCGCGTCGGCGCGAACCGACCGGCGCGAGCGGCGATCACATCTCCCGAAGGCGTTGCACCGGCCCGGGCCCGTCAGCGGCGAACGCCGCCGCCGGGCGGGCCCGGATCGATAACGTTCCTCATCCGACGCGGTGTCTCTGGAAGGTATTCATGAAGCTGACCCTGTCCTCCGTCGACGACCTGAGCGCCCGGGTGGAGGAGGCGCGCGCGGAGCACGACCGCCGGTACCGCGGCCGGCCGGACCAGCGCCGCCCCGTGCACACCCTGTACGTCCCGGCCGACCGGTTCACCGCGACCACCCCCGCCGACCTGGGCAAGGAGGCGCTGCGACTACTGGAGACCCACGTCGCGGACGGCGCCTCGGCGGCGGGCGCCTTCGGCATCGACGCGACTCTGGCCGAGACCGTACGGGAGCGGGTCGCCGCGAAGCTCGCCCGCGAGCCGGTGGAGGACCTGCGCATCGACTTCGAGGACGGGTACGGCGTCCGCGACGACGCGGAGGAGGACGGCCACGTCGCCGCGGCCGTCGAGGCGGTCGCCCAGGCGTACGAGGCGCGGTCCCTCCCCTATTACTGGGGGCTACGGGTGAAGTCGTTCGCGGACGGCGGGCATCGCCGGGCGATGCGGACCCTCGACGGCTTCCTCACCGGGCTGGCCGAGCGTCTCGGCCGCCTGCCGGGCGGCTTCCTGGTGACGTTCCCCAAGATCGTGACGCCCGAGCACGTGCGGATCTTCACCGACTTCCTCACCCGCTTCGAGGCGGAGATCGGCCTGCCGGAGGGGCTGTTGCGCCTGGAGGTCCAGATCGAGACCCCGCAGTCGGTCGCCCGTCTCCCGGAGATCGTGGCCGCCGCCGGGGACCGCCTCGGCGCGGCGCAGCTCGGCGTGTACGACTACACGGCCGCGTGCGGGCTGCCGCCGTCGGAGCAGCGGCTGGACCACCCGGTCTGCGACCACGCGCGCCACGTCATGCAGGTGACCCTCGCCGGCACCGGCGTCCGCCTGTCCGACGGGGCGACGAAGATCGCTCCGGCCGGTGACGGCACCAAGGACGTGTACAAGGCCTGGCGTCTGCACGCCGGTCTCGTGCGCTACTCCCTGCTGAACGGTTTCCAGCAGGGCTGCGACCTGCACGTCGCGCAGTTGCCGAGCCGCTACGCCGCGGTGTACGCCTCCCTGCTGAACGGCCTCGACGACGCCGTCGAGCGCCTGCGGGCCGACCGCGCCGGGGAGACCGACGGCGCCTTCGACGGGCCGGGAACCTCCGCGGCGGTGACCGCCCGGCTGCGGCACGCGGTCGACTGCGGTGCGATCGACCGGGAGGACGTCAGCGACCTGATCGGCTGATCGCGGGTGGTGGGCCGCCCTACCGGTCCACCACCGCGCCCGGCCGGGGCAGCGGCACACCGTCGTCGACGAGCCGGTCGTCGACGCGGTCGTCGGCGCCCATGAACTGCCGCAGATCCGCGATCGCCATGGTCTGCTCGCGCATCTTGGCCATGATGTCGCGGAGCGTGTGGACGACGACCAGCGTGGCCTCCGCCTGGGCGAGCGTCGCGTGGACCTGGGCCGCCGCCGTGTCCGGAGGCGTGCGGGCCAGGGCGTTCTCGGCCTTGAGCAGGTGGGAGGCGGCGCTGTCATTGTGCGTGACCCAGTGGTAGCCGGGTTCCTCCGGCCAGGCAGACGTCATAGCGGGCTGCTCACCTCTCCAGCCGGAGCCACCGACCCGGCGATCTTGTCGGACCGTACACGTCCCCGCGCGTCAGTATGACGCGCGAGCCCCGTCCCCGGTTGGCCTGTCGGAGATCTTGATCCGGCCGCCGCGGCGCGCCCTCACGGCCGGCCGAGACGCCTGAGGTCCTCGGGGGTGTCGATGTCGTCGGCGGCGGCGACGTCCTCGCAGGGCACGGCGACGACCAGGTCGGGACGGGCGCGGAGGAAGGCGCGGGCGCCGGCGTCGCCGGACGCGCCGGCCGCCGCCTCTCCGAAGTGCTCGTGCGCGATGAGGACGGGGTTCCGCGGCAGGCCCGCGTAGGTGGCGACCGCGACCCGCGCTCCGGCGTCGTACGCCGCGCGGAGGCGGCGCACCGCCTCCGCGGTCACCCGCGGCTGGTCCACCAGGGCGATGACGACGGCCGGGCAGTCGTCCGCCAGCGCCGACAGCCCCAGGCGCAGCGACGAGGCCATGCCCGTGCGCCAGTCCGGGTTGTGGACGACCACCGCGCCGGCCACGTCGATCGCGGCGGCGCCGGTGACGACGACGATCGGAGTGCAGCCCGCCTCGTGGAGCATCCGGACCCCACGGTCGACGAGCCGCTCCCCGCCGATCTCGACGAGCGCCTTCGGTGTGCCGAGCCGCCGCCCCTCTCCGGCGGCCAGCAGCAGCCCGGCCGGTGCGCCCGCGTGCCTGATCCCCATCCCGGGAGGGTATCCGCCCGTGTGGTCCACGTCACGCGACGACGTGGCGGTCGGAACGGCCCGCCGGGGTCCGCGCGACGGCACCTCCCCCTCGCGGTCAGCGGTGGGCCGCGATGGGCGGGAGCACGCCGTGGGCTGCGGAGTGCGGTGCCGCCGCCGTTCCCCCGGCCACCGCCGCGCCGATGAGCGCCGTCACGACGAGCCGGCGTACGACGGTCTTCCGGGCGTTCTGCATGATGTTCGGCCTTCTTCTCGGCTTCTGCGGACTCTTCCGAGTCTGCGGCCGGGCGCGCGCTCGCGCAGTAGGGTCAGGTCGACTCTTGGACGGTGGTGACAACCCCCCTGAACTCCCTCGCCGGAGGTCACTCCCCGTGGATCCGGCCCTCCGTCTCGCTGAGGGGGCGTCCGGTGCCGCCCCAGCGGAGCTCGATGAGCTCGGCCGCGACCGAGATCGCGGTCTCCTCCGGGGTACGGGCGCCGATGTCCAGGCCGATGGGCGAGCGCAGCCGGGCGATCTCGTCCTCGGTCACCCCGGCCTCGCGGAGCCGTTTCAGCCGCTCGTCGTGGGTGCGCCGGGAGCCCATCGCGCCGACGTAGCCCGCCGGGGTGCGCAGCGCCACCTCCAGCAGCGGAACGTCGAACTTCGGGTCGTGGGTGAGCACGCAGATCGCCGTGCGCTCGTCCACCTCCGTCTCGGCGAGGAACCGGTGCGGCCACTTCACGACCACCTCGTCCGCGTCGGGGAAGCGCTTGGCGGTCGCGAAGACCGGCCGGGCGTCGCAGACGGTCACGTGGTAGCCGAGGAACCTGCCGACGCGCACGACCGCCGCCGCGAAGTCGATCGCCCCGAACACCAGCATCCGCGGCGGCGGCGCGAAGGAGTGCACGAAGACGGACAGTTCGTCCCCACGGCGCTCGCCGTCCGGCCCGTAACGCCGGACGCCGGTAAGGCCCTGGGCGAGCATCCCGCGGGCGTCGTCGTCCACCGCGGCGTCCAGGCGTTCGAGCCCCAGCGAGCCCGCCACGCGGTCGGGCCAGACGACCCGCCGCGCGCCGATCTCCCGGGGGCCCGCGACGACCGTGACGACCGCCACCGGCTCGTGGCGTTCGACGGACGCCACGACGTCCGCGAACTCCGGGTAGGTCGCGGGGCCGACCGGCTCGACCAGCACGTCGAGGATGCCGCCGCAGGTGAGACCGACGGCGAAGGCGTCGTCGTCGCTGACGCCGTACCTCCGCACCACGGGCCGTCCCGTGTCCATGACCTCCCGCGCCACCTCGTACACCGCGCCCTCGACGCAGCCGCCGGACACGCTCCCCACGGCCTCACCCGCGGTCGAGACCGCCATCGCGGCGCCCGGCGGCCGTGGTGCGCTGCGGAACGTGTCGACCACGGTGGCCAGGCCGAACGTCTCCCCCGCCGCGTACCAGGCGCCGATCTCGCCGAGGACGTCACGCATCGCCGATCACTCCCGCCAGTTCTTCGAGCGCGGCCAGGCTGTGGCCGGCCACGAAGTCGTCGACGTGCGGCAGGGCCGCCGCCATCCCGGCCGTGAGCGGTTCGTACCCGGGCCGGGCCTTGTGCGGGTTGGCCCACACGACCCGGTGGGCGAGCCGCCGCAGTCGCGCCATCTGCGCACCCAGGAGCGTAGCGTCGCCGCGCTCCCAGCCGTCCGAGGCGACCACGACGACCGCGCCCCGTACCATCCCCCGCTGCCCGAACCGGTCGAGGAACTCCTTCAGCTCCTCGCCCAGCCGCGTACCGCCGCTCCAGTCGGGGATCGCGGACGACACCGCCGCCATCGCCGCGTCGGGTTCGCGGTGCCGCAGCTCACGGGTGACCCGGGTCAGCCGCGTGCCGACCGTGAAGACCTCGGTGCTGCGCGGGGCGCAGCGCAGGGCCGCGTGCGCGAACCGCAGCAGCACGTCGGCGTACGGGCTCATGGACCCGCTGACGTCGATGAGGAGGACCACGCGGCGGGGACGGGTCCGGTGCGCGCGGTGGTGCGGCCGGGAGACCTCCCCGCCGCGCCGCAGGATCGAGCGGACCGTACGGGCCGGGTCGACGCGTCCACGGCTCGCGGGGGCGAACCGCCGGGACCGGCGGCGCGCCGAGACGTTGTCGAGCAGGGCGACGAGCCGCCGCACCTCGTCCCGCTCGGCCGCGCTCAGCCGGGCGACGTCACGTCTGCGCAGAATCTCGGCCGCGCTCGCGGCCGTTACGCTCGGGTCGCCGCTCCCCTCCGCCCCGGCCGTCTCGGACCCGGCGGCGGGCCGGGCGACCGGTGCCGGCCGCCGGGGCGCGCGGCGCACGGAGGCGGTCTCCCCGGAGAAGTACGCGGCGAAGCAGCGGTCGTACCGCGGCAGGTCCGCGGGGTCCGCGCACAGGGTGAGCCGGCCGGCCCAGTACACGTCGCGCGGGTTCCGCACGTCGAGGCGGTCGAGCGCGCCGATCATCGCCTGGAACCGCTCGGGGTCGGCGTTCACTCCGGCGGCGCGCAGCGTACGGGCGAAGCCGGTCAGCGTCTCGACGAGGTCGCGCGGCACGTCCATGGTCAGGACCCGTCGAGCAGCACGTCCAGGCCCTTGGCGACGCGCTCGGTGTCCTCCCGGTACTTCAGCACGGCGCCCAGCGTCACGGCCGCGGTGTCGGGATCGAGCTCCCGGGCGCCGAGCGCGACCAGCGCCTCGGTCCAGTCGAGGCTCTCGGCGATCCCCGGCGTCTTCAGCAGGTCGAGGCCCCGGAGCCGCGCCGCCGCACCGGCGACCTGGCGGACGAGCCGCTCGGACGCCTCCGGCAGCCGCCGCCGGATGATCGCGACCTCGCGGTCGAACGCCGGATGCTCCAGCCAGTGGTAGAGGCAGCGGCGCTTCAGGGCGTCGTGCACCTCCCGCGTGCGGTTGGAGGTGACGATGACCACGGGCGGGCGCTCGGCCCGTACGGTGCCCAGCTCGGGGATCGAGATGGTGAAGTCGCTCAGCACCTCCAGCAGGAACGCCTCGAACTCGTCGTCGGCGCGGTCGATCTCGTCGACCAGGAGCACGCTCGGGCGCTCCGCCGAGGAGGTCTCCAGCGCCCGCAGCAGCGGCCGGGCGACGAGGAACCGCCGGTCGTACAGCTCCGACTCCAGCCGCTGCACGTCGGTCACGCCGGCGGCCTCGGCGGCGCGCAGGTGCAGCAGCTGGCGCGGGAAGTCCCAGTCGTACAGCGCCTGCGCGGCGTCCAGTCCCTCGTAGCACTGCAGCCGGATGAGGGGGACGTCGAGCACGGCGGCGAGCGTCTTGGCGAGTTCGGTCTTGCCGACCCCGGCCTCGCCCTCCAGGAACAGCGGGCGGCTCATGCGCAGGCTCAGGAAGCAGGCCGTGGCGAGCCCCTCGTCGGCGAGGTACGCGTGCCCGTCCAGGGCCTCGCCCAGGGCCGCCGGCGAGGCGAAGCCGGACGCCGGAAACGCGGTGGAATGCGGCACGCCTCAAGGCTACTTCGCCCGTGCGATCTCGTTCCGCCCATCGTCCTTCCGCCGGCCGGCCGCGCGCTCCTGTGCCGCCACGACGGCGTCGGCGTGCTCCTCGGTCCAGCGGCCGAACGCCTCGATCGGTTCGAGCAGGCCGCGGCCGGGCGCGGTCAGCTCGTACTCCACCCGGGGCGGCGCCTCGGCGTACGCGCGCCGGAGCACCAGCCCGTCGTCCTCCAGCCGGCGCAGCGTCTCGGTGAGGACCTTGCCGCTGATGCCGCCGATCGCCCTGCGTAGCTCGACCGGCCGCCCGGGCCCGCGGCGCAGCGCGTAGATGACGACGGCGTTCCAGGTGTTCGCCAGCAGGTCGAACGCCAGCCGCGTCTGGCAGTCGGCGAGAAGATCCCGGTCCATTCCCTGTCCTTACCGCATCGGCCGGGCACCGTTCGGTGCACTTCGAAGGGTCTAGCGTCGCGCCCATGCGAATCGGAATCCTCGGAGCGGGGAACATGGCCGGCGCGCTCGGCGCCCAGTGGGTGCGCGCGGGGCACGAGGTGCTCGTCGGCGCGCGGGATCGGGACAAGGCCGTGCGGCGCGCCGCGGACATCGGGCCGGGCGCCCGCGCGGGCGGCCTGCGCGAGGCGGCCGCGTTCGGAGAGGCGACGCTGCTCGCCGTGGCGTACGAGGGCGTGGCGGACGTCCTCGGGCAGGTCGGGGACGTCCTGCGCGGGCGGACGGTGATCGACTGCATGAACGGCATCGTGCATCCGGACGTCACGCTCGCCACCGGAACCGGCCCGTCCGTCGCCCGGCGAGTCGCCGACGCGACCGGCGCCCACGTGGTGAAGGCGTTCAACCTGTGCCCCGACGCGATGTGGCGGATGACGCCGCCACAGGTCGACGGCCGCCCGCTGACCGTGCCCGTCTGCGGCGACGACTCCGGCGCCCTGGCGACGGTACGGACGCTGATCGACGACCTGGGCTGCGTCCCGGCCGTCGCCGGCGGCCTCGACCGGGCCGGCGTCCTGGAGGCCACCGCGGCGTACGTCATCGGCCTGCACATCACCGGGATCGACCCGCGCTCGGCCCTGCCCTCCCTCTCGTAAGAGCGAAGCGGCCCGAGCGGGGCGGTCATCTCGCTCGGGCTCCGCTCGTCCCGGTGACCCGGGCGAAGTCCCGGATCAACCCGTTGTCCGCGCCGGCGGGCCAGACCGGGGCGCAGACGACCGGCGGCAGGCCGGCCACCGGCACGGTGAGGACGCGGGGGTTGTCCGGGCGCAACGAGGCGACCGTCAGGTGGACCACGTCTCCCTCCGCGACCATGACGATCGCCTCCTCCAAGGACGCCGACGTGTGCCGGCGCACCCGGCGGAGCGGGACGCCCGCGGGGGTGGCCGGCGGTATCCACAGGTCGGCGAGCTGCTCCGGCATGCCGCGGGGATACAGGATGTCGTGGCCGGCCAGCTCCTCGGCGTCGACGACGGCGCGCCGGGCCAGCGGGTGCCCGGCCGCCACCAGCACCGCCCGCTCCTCGCGCAGCCACGCCGGGCCGACGGCGAACCCCATCGCCCGGATCGGCGCGGAATCGGCGGGCAGCCAGCCGACGAAGACGTCCACCGGCCAGTCGTCGCCCCAGCGGGTCGGGTCGGTGTTGGGCAGCGCGGAGCGCACCACGGCGCAGTGCGGATGGGCCCGTTCGAACGCCCGGATCGGCCCGTCGACCGCCGTGGCGGGCAGGCTGGTCGCGACGCCGACGCGGAGCACCTCGGCGCTCGCGCCGCGCCGCGCCTCCTCCAGCGCCCGTTCCATCCGGTCGTACGCCGGCCGCAACTCGGCGTGCAGGCGTTCGCCCAGCGGTGTGAGCCGGACGTGCCTGCTCGTGCGCTCGAACAGCGGAGCGCCGACCCGGCGCTCCAGCGCGCGCACCGCTTGGCTCACGCGCGGCGTGGACACGCCCAGCCGCGCCGCCGCACGGCCGAAGTGCAGCTCGCGGGCGACCTCCAGGAACGCCTCGATCTCCCGCATCTCCATGCGCTCATTGTGACGCCTGACTTAACGATCGTGGCGCGATCCGTCATTGATCGGCCTTCCCCGCGCGGTCAGCCTGGAATGGCTATGGGACTCGAAGAGCAAATACCCGGCGGTTTCCTGCTCACGACCGTCGAGGCGGTGGCCGGCCTGGCGCGCAGGTCGTCGATGTGGCCGATGACGTTCGGGCTCGCGTGCTGCGGCATGGAGTTGATGGCCGTCGGCGACCCGCGTCATGACTTCTCGCGGTTCGGCATGGAGCGCCCGTCGGGGTCGCCCCGGCAGGCGGACCTCATGGTCGTGGCCGGGCGCGTGAGCCAGAAGATGGCCCCGGTGCTGCGGCGGCTGTACGACCAGATGGCCGCGCCGAAGTGGGTCATCGCCATGGGCGTGTGCGCCTCGTCGGGCGGCATGTTCAACAACTACGCCGTCGTCCAGGGCGTCGACCACATCGTGCCGGTCGACATCTACCTGCCCGGCTGCCCGCCGCGCCCGGAGATGCTGCTCGACGCCATCGCCAAGCTGCACGACAAGATCGGCAACACGAGGCTGGGCGCGCACCGGCGCGCGGAGATCGTGGCCGAGGAACAGGCCCGCCTCACGGGACTCCCCCTGGCCGACGCCTGCTCGACCGCCCGCTGAGGCCTCCGCGACCGCGATCAACGTCGTGAGCGCCGAGGATGTTCGTCGTTGGATCGACGAACATCCTCGGCACTGAACGGCTGTCTGCGGCGATCCGGGCCGCCGCCCGGCACGGCGAAGCGGCACCCGGACCCGTCGTCGGCGGGGGCGTCAGGCGGCGGTGCGTTCGCCGGCGGGCCGGCGGCGGAGGCTGGCCTGCTCAAGGGCCGGCGGCACGTGGCTCTGGTCGAGCGTGCCGACGTCGGTGCCCGGCGGGACGATCTCGTCGATCCGGTCGAGGATGTCGTCGGTGAGCGCCACGTCGATGCCGGCGAGAAGGTCGTCGAGGTGGCTCATCGTGCGCGGCCCGACGATCGCGCTGGTCACGCCGGGATGAGCGATCACGAACGCCATGGCCAGGTGGGTCAGCGGCAGGCCCGCCTCCTCGGCGAGCACGATGAACCGCTCGACCGTTTCGAGACGGCGCTCGTCGCTGACGTGCTTGACGAAGGCGGCGCGGCGGAGTTCGTTCCGCCCGCCCTTGCGGACGCGCCCGGTGAGCAGTCCCTGCCCGAGCGGGCCCCACACCAGCGTGCCCACCCCGTAGCGCTGGGCGACCGGCAGCACCTCGCGTTCGATACCGCGGCTGAGCAGCGAGTACGGCGGCTGCTCCGTGCGGAACCGTGCCAGACCGCGCCGTTCGGCGACCCACTGGGCTTCGACGATGTCGGACGCCGGCATGCCGGACGTCCCGATCGCACGGACCTTCCCGCTGTGGATCAGGTCGGAGAGCGCGGAGAGTGTCTCCTCGATGTCCGTGGTGGGGTCCGGCCGGTGGATCTGGTAGAGGTCGATGTGGTCGGTCTGCAGGCGGCGCAGCGAGTTCTCGACCGCGGTGACGATCCAGCGCCGCGAGGCACCCTGCCGGTTGGGGTCGCCGCCCATCGGGCGGCTCACCTTGGTCGCGAGGACGACATCGTCCCGCCGCCCCTTGAGCGCCTTACCGACGATCTCTTCGGAGTCGCCGTAGGCGTCGGCGGTGTCGATGAGGTTGATCCCCGCGTCCAGCGCCTTGTGAATGATCCGGGCCGAGTCGTCGGGGTCGGGGTTGCCGACGGACGTGGCGAACATCAATGCGCCCAGCGCATAAGGACTGACCTTGATCCCGGTCCGGCCGAGCGTGCGGTACTGCATGCGGAATCTTCCTCCGGTCTCAATGGGCGGCGACGCCGGCGACTCCGCGGAAGGCGGAGGCGGCTGTCGGGCGGATGCCGTACGTCACGGCGTCTCTCCCGTGCTCGGCTCGGCGCACCTGCGGAGGGCCGCCGGTCCGCCGAGCCGGCTTCCAGCGTGCGGCGGTACGGGCGCCGGCGGGAGAGACGTCCTTATCCGGGGACGCGCCGTCCCTGGCTGCGCCCGGCGGTCCAGGGCATGGTGGAGGCGTGGACCGAAGCGAACTGGCCGACTTCCTGCGCCACTGCCGCGCCCGGCTCGCCCCTGCCGATGTGGGGCTGTCGCAGGGCGCGCGGCGCCGCACTCCGGGACTGCGCCGCGAGGAGGTGGCGCAGCTGGCGGGCATGTCCACCGACCACTACACGCGCCTGGAGCAGGCCAGGGGCTCACGCCCGTCCCGCCAGATGCTCGCCGCCGTCGCCCGCGCGCTGCGGCTGACCGGCGACGAACGAGATCACCTCTTCCACCTGGCCGGCGAGGAGCCTCCGCGCGACCGGCCGACGACGGCGCACGTCCGCCCCGGCCTGCTGCTCGTCCTCGACCGGCTGACCGACACTCCCGCCCGGGTGGTGAGCGACCGCGGCGACGTCCTCGCGCAGAACGCGATGGCCAGGGCGCTTCACGGGGACGCGTCCGCCCGTCCCGAGGCGGAGCAGAACGTCGTCTGGCGCTACTTCACGGACCCCTCCGCGCGGGAGCTCTTCCCGGCCGAGGACCGTGACCGTGCCGCCCGCACGGCGGTGGCGGATCTGCGCGCCACACTCGCCCGCCGCCCGGATGACGCGCGCCTGGCCGGGCTCGTACGCCGGCTCCGCGCCCGCAGCGAGGAGTTCTCGGCGCTGTGGGACGCCCACGACGTCGCCGTGCGCCGCTCCGACGTCAAACGCTTCGTGCACCCCGTCGTCGGCCTGCTGGAGCTGGACTGCGAGGTGCTGCTGAGCCCGGAGCACGACCAGCGGCTGGTCGTCTACACCGCCCGCCCGGGCAGCGAGTCCTACGAACGGCTGGAACTCCTACGCGTGGTCGGCCTCCAGGAACTGACCCCAGGCTGAATCGCGACCGGTAACAGTGGAGCGCTCCCCAGCGCACGCATATGGATACGCTCCGTGTACGGGAATTCGGAGATACGGATCAGCCGGTCAGGGTCTGGGCGAGGAGGAGGACGTTCAGGCCGCTGATCAGGGCGGCGACGCCGACGCCGGCGGCGATCGTGGCGCGGCGGTTGACCAGGTCGCCCATCAGGGTGCGGCGGCTGGTCAGGACGACGAGCGGGATCAGCGCGAACGGGATGCCGAAGGACAGCGCGACCTGGCTCAGGATCAGGGCGTGGGTCGGGTCGATGCCGACGGCGAGGATCAGGAAGGCCGGGGCCATGGTGGCGAGCCGGCGCGCGAGGATCGGCACGCGACGGCGCAGGAAGCCGGCCATGATGATCTGGCCGGCGTACGTCCCCACGCTGGAGGACGCCAGTCCGGAGGCCAGCAGGGCGAGCGCGAAGGCGAGTGCCGCGCCGGGCCCGATGAGGCGTCCGAGGCCGCCGTGGACGGCCTGCAGGCCGTCCGGATCGGAGCTCCCGTGGAACACGGCGGCCGCCACGGCCAGCATCGCCATGTTGACCAGGCCGGCGACGCCCAGGGCCACGGCGGTGTCCATCCGGCTGGAGCGCAGGGCCAGGCGGCGCCCGCCGGTCGCGCCGTGCTCGCGGGTGAGCGCCGAGTGCAGGTAGATGACGTGGGGCATCACGGTCGCGCCGACCATGCCGGTGGCGAGCAGCAGGCTGTCCGTGCCCGCGAGGCGCGGCACGAGCCCCTGGACGGCCCTCACCGGCGAACCGGCCCGCAGCGCCTGGTAGACGAAGCCGGCGAGGATCACGGCGAGCAGGCCGCCGATCACCGCCTCGAAGCGATGCCGGCCGCGTGGGGCCAGCGCGAGCAGCACGAGCGAGACCGCTCCGGTGATCGCCGCGGCGGGCACGAGCGCCATGCCGAACAGCAGGTTCAGGGCGATCGCGCCGCCGAGGAACTCGGCGAGGTCGGTGGCGACGGTGACGAGTTCGCCCTGCACCCAGAGCACCCGGACCAGGGGCTTGGGCAGGTGGTCGCGGCAGAGTTCCGGGAGGCTGCTCCCGGTGGCGATGCCGAGCTTGGCGGACAGCGCCTGGACGAACATCGCGAGGAGGTTGGCGAGCGCGATCACCCACAGCAGCAGGTAGCCGTAGCGGGCGCCGCCGGACATGTTCGTGGCGAAGTTCCCCGGATCGACGTAGGCGACCGAGACGACGAACGCGGGTCCGCACAGGCCGGCCAGTCGCCGCAGCCGCTGAGCCGGCCGGAACGGCCCGGTGCCGTCGATCAGCGGTCGCACGGTGGTGGTGACCGCCACCGGCGGCGGCGGGCCGGTGAGGCTCGGCCCCGAGCGCGAGAGGTCGACGGTGGCGGCCGGGGCCGCCTCGGCCGGCGTGTCCTGGTATTCGCGGGGATCGAGCACGGCGGTCGCCCTCCGGTCCTCGGGTCGGGCCGGGCGGCGGAGACCTCCCGGAAGGAGCCTTCGCCGCCCGTGGCCGCCGTCAGGTCAGCTTCTCCTTGAGCTTGCCCATCGGCCCGGTCTCCGTGCCGAGCGCCGGCCCCTTGGGCTCTCCCTGGCTGCCGTCGTACGTCACGTACAGGAGCGGGTCCGGCGGCGGGGCCGAGGCGACGTCGCCGAGCGGCTCCGGATCGGTGAGGTAGGTGAACTCGTGCTGGCCGTCCGGCTGCGGCCCGGACGCCCAGCCGCCCTCCAGGCCCTCCCGGCCCTCGGACAGGTCCCAGATCCCGGCGGCGTGCTCGACGTACTCCTCGTCGAACAGCGCGCTCGGCGCCACGACGTCCTCCAGGCCGTCCGACTGGAGTTCCTCGATCGCCTTGAGCCACAGGTTCTGGTGCAGCGTGTCCCGGGCGAGGTTGAACTTGAGCATGTTCTTCACGCCCGGGTCGTCGGTCATGTTGTAGAGCCGCGCGGTCTGCACCCGTCCCTGCGCCTCGGCGGCCGCGTTGACCCGGAAGTCGGCCAGCAGGTTCCCGCTGGCGACGATGAACCTGCCGTTCCACGGGTAGCCGTTGCTGTCGGCGGGGAGCGCGCCGCCCCCGGCGACGATGGCCTGCTGCGGGTCCATTCCGCCGATGACGGCCCCGATCACGGGGTCGGCGAGGGCGGCCTTGGTGGTGGCGGTCGCCGGCGCGCCCTCGAGCAGCCGGGCCACCATGGTGGCGAGCATCTCGACGTGGCCGATCTCCTCGGTCGCGACGTCCATGACCAGGTCCTTGTACTTGCCGGGCATCCGGATGTTCCAGCCCTGGAACAGGTACTGCATCGCGACGGTCATCTCGCCCCACGCCCCGCCGATCAGCTCCTGGAGCTTGTGGGCGAACACCGGATCGGGCTTCTCGGGCCGGGCCTCGAACTGAAGACGCTTGGTGTGCCGGAACATGGACCATTCCTCCCGTGCACCGCGAGTGCTCTGAGCCGCACGGGTTCCGCCGGATGCGGGTACGGGTCTCGCGGATCGGACAGGACGCTAGGAGGCACGCGTCTCACGGCCGTCACGGCCGCGTTCCGCGCTGACAGGGTCGGCCGGTCGAGGGAAAACCGAGTGACATAGGCGGGTCACGAGCGGGCAGGGCAGCGTCTGGTGAAACCCTCTGACCTGCGGCTCAGTCCTGGAGCTGACATGAAGGCGACAGCCCCTCCCCGGCCCGGCGCGGGAGAGTTCTCGGTGCACCTGCTCGGCTGCTTCGAGCTGCGCCGAGAACAGGTGCCGCTGCCGGTCAGCCCCGCGGCGCAGCGGCTGCTGGCCTACCTCGCCACCCGGACGGGCATGGTCACCCGGCCCGCGACCGCGGCAACGTTGTGGCCGGACTTCCCGGACCGCCGGGCCGCCGCGAACCTGCGCTCCACGCTGTGGCGCCTGCGCCAGGAGCGGGCCGGCGGGCCGGTCCACTGCACTCCGTACGGCATCGAGTTGCATCCCGACGTCCTCGTGGACGTCGAGGTCATCCGGGTGCGGAGCGCCGAGCTCCCCACGGCCGGTGACGACGACTGCGGGCTCGATCCGTCGGTGCTGAGCCAGGACGTCCTGCCGGACTGGCCCGACGAGTGGCTGCTGCCGACGCGGGAGTGGTTCCGGCAGGTCCGCCTGCACGCCCTGGACGCGCTGTGCGCCCGGCACCGCAGGTGCGGCCGCTTCGACGCGGCGCTGGACGCGGGCATGCGCGCGGTCGCCTGTGAACCGCTGCGGGAGAGCGCCCACCGGGCCGTCGCCCTGGTGCATCTGGACGAGGGCAACCCCGCCGAGGCCCTGCGGCAGTACGAGGTCTACCGGCGGCTGCTGCACGCCGAGCTCGGCCTGCCGCCGTCGCAGCGCTTCCGCTGCCTGATCGCGCCGCTGCTCGGCCGCCCCCTCGACGTGGTTACCTGAGGGTGGCTCCGAGGTGAGAGCGACCTCGCCGGCCGGGCGTGACGCCGCGGTGACGAACCGGTCCCGTACGGCCCGCCGCGGGCTCAGTGGTTCGTGGCCTCGCCGCGTTCGTGGATCAGGGCGGCCAGCTCGGCGAGGGCGCGGTTGGCGCGCTCGCCGTCGGATGCCTGGATGCCCAGGATCGCGACGGTCGAGCCGTCGGCGAGGTCGAGGGTGGGCCAGGGCGCGCCCTCGGACATCGTCACGCCGAGCAGCTCCGCCCACTCGTACTCGTGCGTGCGCAGGCCGTTGACGACCGTGACGCCCTCGTCGTCGGCGGTCACCCGGCTGCGGGCGAGGATGTGCAGGACCCCGGCGACGGCCAGCCCGATCACGACCAGGCCGATCCGGTCGCCGAGGCCCCAGGGCGACGGCATGGCCACGGCGAGGAGGATCATCCCGAGGACGACCACCGCCGCGAGGACGTACGGGACGATCCTGGCCCGCCGGGGTCGCCACGTCGCCGTGGTCATGAAGGAGCCGCCTTACGGATCAGTCGACGATCTTGCTGATCGGGATCTCGAGGATGTCGCGGGCGCCCGCCGCCTTCAGCGCCGGGATCAGGGTGTTGACGCCGTGCTTGGCGACGACGCTCTCCACGGCGTGCATCTCGCCGCCGGCGAGGGGCGTGACGGTCGGAGACGACATCGACGGGATGATGTCCAGGACGCTCTGCAGCGCGCCGTTCTCGACGTTCAGCTTGAGCAGGACGTTGCCGCGGGCCCGGATCGCGCCCTGCAGCAGCAGCGCGATGTCCTCCATCGCCGCCCGCTTCTCGGCGTCCTCGTACGCCTCGCGGTTGGCGACCAGCTCGGTGTAGCTGGTCAGGAGGGTGTCGAGGATGCGCAGGCCGTTCTTGCGCAGCGACGAGCCGGTCTCGGTGAGGTCCACGATCACGTCGACGATGTCGGGGACCTTCGCCTCGGTCGCGCCGTACGACGGGACGACCCGCGCCTTGACGCCGTGCTGGGCGAGGAACCGCTCGGTGAGGGCGGGGAACTCGGTGGAGATCCGCACGCCCTCGGGCAGGTCGGAGACGGTCTGCCAGGGCGCGTCGTTCGGCACGGCCATGATGACGCGCACCGGGTTGGACGTGGCCTTGGAGTACTTCAGCTCACCGAGGGAGACGACGTCGGAGTCGGTCTCGGTGATCCAATCGCGGCCGGTGATGCCGAGGTCGAACAGGCCCTGTTCGAGGTAGGTCGGGATCTCCTGCGGGCGCAGGACGCGGACCCGGTCGATCCGCGGGTCGTCGATCGAGGCGCGGTAGTCGCGGTCGGAGGCCCGGCGGACGGTCAGGTCGGCGGCGTCGAACAGCTCGAACGTCGCCTTCTCCAGGGAGCCCTTGGGCAGCACGAGTGACAGCACGGTTCAGCAGACCTTTCTTCGGATGATGGGGTTCGCGGCGTCGACGCTCAGGAGCCCAGATGCTCCGCGTCGTGCCGCGCGTGACCGTGGTGCCGAAGACCTCGCAGGGTCAGTGCCGTATCGAGTGCGGCCACGGTCGCCTCCATCCCTTTGTCCTCGTGGCTGTGATCCAGCCCGCAGCGGTCCAATGCCTGGTCGAGCGTCTCACATGTTAGTACCCCGTTGCCCACCGGGGTGCCCTCATCCAGGGCGACCCTGGTCAGGCCCGCGGTGACCGAGTCGCAGACGTAGTCGAAGTGCGGGGTCTCGCCGCGGATCACCGCGCCCAGGCAGACGACCGCGTCGTTGTCGCGGGCGAGTTGCTGGGCGACGACCGGGATCTCCAGCGCGCCCGCGACCCGTACGACGACCGGGTCGGCGACCCGGCACTCCTTGGCCGTGGCGACGGCCCGTTCCAGAAGCCGGTCGGTGATCCGCGCGTGCCACCGGGTGCAGACGATCCCCAGCCGCAGCCCTGAGGCGTCGACGAAGGTCTCCCCCGGGCGTCCGATCCCACTCACTGACGAACCTTTCTCATCCCAGATCTCCGATCTCGTGGCCCAGCCGGTCGCGCTTGGCGGTGAGGTAGCGCCGGTTGTGCTCGGTGACGAGGACGGGCAGCGGGACGCGCCCGCGCACCTCGACGCCGAAGCGCTCCAGTCCCGCGACCTTGGCCGGGTTGTTGGTCAGCACCCGGACGGAGCGGACGCCCAGGTCGAGGAGCATCTGCGCGGCGTTGCCGTACTCGCGGGCGTCGACCGGCAGGCCGAGTTCGAGGTTGGCGTCGACGGTGTCGGAGCCGTCGTCCTGACGCTGGTACGCCCGCAGCTTGGCCACCAGGCCGATGCCCCGCCCCTCGTGCCCGCGCAGGTACAGCACGACGCCACGGCCCTCGGCGGCGATCGCGGCCATCGCGGAGTCGAGCTGGGTGCCGCAGTCGCAGCGCTCCGAGCCCAGCACGTCACCGGTCAGGCACTCGGAGTGCGCCCGTACGAGGACGTCCTCGCCGTCGCCCACGTCGCCGTAGACGAGCGCGACGTGCTCGCCGTCGTCCAGGTGGCTCGAGTAGCCGATCGCGCGCCACGTGCCGTGACGGTTCGGGATGCGGGTCTCGGCGGCCCGCTCGACCATCTGCTCGGTGCGCTTGCGGTACTCCACGAGCTGCTCGATCGAGATCAGCTTGAGGTCGTGCTCCTTGGCGAAGATCTCCAGCTGCGGCAGCCGCGCCATCGTGCCGTCGTCGTTGACGACCTCGGCCAGCACCCCGGCCGGGGTGAGCCCGGCCAGCCGGGCCAGGTCGACGGCGGCCTCGGTGTGCCCGCGGCGCCGCAGCACCCCGCCCTGGCGGTAGCGCAGCGGGAAGATGTGCCCGGGGCGGACCAGCTCGTACGGCTCGGTCGCCGAGTCGGCGAGCGTGCGGATCGTGTGGGCGCGGTCGGTGGCGGAGATGCCGGTGGTGACGCCGTCGCGGGCGTCGACGCTCACGGTGTACGCCGTGCGCATGCGCTCGTGGTTGTGCGCGGTCATCAGCGGAATCTGCAGCCGGTCCAGGTCCTCGCCCTCCATGGGCACGCAGATCACGCCGCTGCTGTACCGGATCGTGAAGGCGACCAGCTCCGGCGTCGCCTTCGACGCGGCGAAGATGATGTCGCCCTCGTTCTCCCGGTCGGCGTCGTCGACGACGACCACGGCCTTGCCGGCCGCGATGTCCGCGATCGCCTCTTCGACGCTGTCCAGACTCATGCCGCCACCACCTCGGGCTCGGTGTTCCGCCGCTGCCGGCGGTACTGCTTCAGCCAGTCGCGCAGACCGGCCATGACGAGGACGAAGAAGATGCCGTACGCCGCGCCGGAGACGTACAGCCCGGACTTGAAGGCCAGGGGGACGCCCACCAGGTCGACGAGGACCCAGATGACCCAGAAGTCGACGAGCGCCCGGCTCTGCGCGTACGTCGCGACCGCGCTGCCGACGAAGATGTACGCGTTGGCCAGCGGGGACCAGGAGATCTGCAGCCACGGGATGTTCGCGAACAGCAGGGCCACTGCGACGGTGCCGACCGCGAGCGTTCCGATGAGCGCCAGGCGCTCCCGCCCGGTCGCGGGGCGCACCGGCAGTTCCCGGCTCTCCCGCAGGCCCCGCAGCCACCGGACCCAGCCGTACGAGGCGAGCAGGAGGAACATCACCTGCTTGAGCGCGTTGCCGGGCGCGTGCGCGCTGACCGAGGCGACCAGCAGCAGGACCGCGCCGGTGAGCTGCACCGGCCAGGTCCAGATCGTGCGCCGCATCGCCAGCCAGACCGTCCCGAGGGACAGGACGTTGCCCACCAGGTCGGTCCACAGGACCTTCTCGCCGAGGACGGTGATCCCCGCCTGTGTCCAGGAGCTCACTCGACCGCTCCCGCCGTGACGAGCCGCTCGACGTACTTGGCGACGACGTCGACCTCGAGGTTCACCGGGTCGCCGGGGCCCTTGCGGCCCAGGGTGGTCAGCTCCAGCGTCGTGGGGATCAGCGCGATGGTGAAGGCGTCGTCGCGCGCCTCGACGACGGTCAGGCTGACGCCGTCGACCGTGATCGAGCCCTTCTCGACGACGTAGCGGGCGAGCCTCGGCGGGAGCTCGACGGTCACGACCTCCCAGCGCTCGCCCGGCTCGCGGGAGACGATGCGGCCGACGCCGTCGACGTGGCCCTGGACGATGTGCCCGCCGAGGCGGTCGGCGGCCCGGACGGGACGTTCGAGGTTGACCGGCGACCCCGGCTCCAGCGCGGCGAGGCTGGACCGGTCCAGGGTCTCCTTCATGACGTCGACGGTGAAGGCGTCGCCCTTGAGGTCGGTCACGGTGAGGCAGACCCCGTTGACCGCGATGGACGCGCCGTGCGCGGCGTCGGAGACGACGAGCGGGCCGCGCACGGTGAGCCGGGCGGAGTCCCCCGCCGGTTCGAGCGCGACCACCTCGCCCAGTTCCTCGACGATTCCGGTGAACATTCAGTTCTCCCTTCGGGCCGCTACCGGCCGGGTGGGGGGTTCGACGGCCGGCCTGACCGCGGTGACCCGCAGGTCGTCGCCGATCCGGGTGACGTCGTCGATCTGGAGGTGATGAGCTTCGGTGAGCGTGGTGACGCCGGCGTCGCCGAGGGCGGCCGGGCCCGAGCCGAGCAGGCGGGGGGCGAGGTAGGCGACGATCCGGTCGACCAGGCCGGCGGCCACGAAGGAGCCGGCCAGTGTCGGGCCGCCCTCGAGGAGGACCGAGACGATCTGCCGGTCGTACAGCTCGGCGAGCAGTGCGGTCAGGTCGAGACCGCCGTCGCCGTACGGCAGGCGCACGACGGCGGTGCGGCCCTCCAGCGCCGTGGCGGCGGCGTCCTCGCCCACGGCGACCAGGGTGGGGGCCTCGTCGTCCAGGACCCGGCTCGTCAGCGGCGTACGCGCGCGGGTGTCGGCGATGACGCGCAGCGGCCTGCGGGGGGTGCGCCGGTGGTCGTGCCGGTGGACCCCGCGCACGGTGAGGTGGGGATCGTCGGTGAGCACGGTGCCGGATCCGGCGACGATCGCGTCGCAGCGGGCGCGCAGCTCGTGGACGTCGTGCCGGGCCTCGGGGCCGGTGATCCACCGGCTGGTGCCGTCGGCGGCGGCGGACCGGCCGTCCAGCGTCGCGGCGTACTTCCAGGTCACGTGGGGCCGGCCCAGCCGGGTGCAGGTGAGCCACTCGGCGTTGACGCGCTCGGCCTCGGCGGCGAGCAGCCCCTCCTCCACCTCGACCCCCGCCTCGGCGAGCCGGCGGGCGCCGCCGCCCGCGACGGGATCGGGGTCGGCGACCGCGTAGATGACGCGCCGGACGCCGGCCTCGATGATGGCCTCGGTGCACGGCCCGGTACGGCCCTGGTGGTCGCAGGGTTCGAGGGTGACGAGGAGGGTGCCGCCCTCGGCGCGGCCGGCGGCCTCGCGCAGCGCCACGACCTCGGCGTGCGGACCTCCGGCGTACGCGTGGTGTCCCTCGCCCGCGACCTGTCCGTCGGCGTCGAGGACGACGCAGCCGACGACGGGATTGGGGCTGGTCTCACCGCGGGCGCGGGCGGCGAGCGCCAGCGCCCGGCGCATCGCCCGCTCCTGCGCGGGATGAACGATCACCCGGGCCTCCCTGATCAGGCTCCGGGTGCGCGGCAAGGCCGCAGTGGCCATGCCCGACAGGGCACGGCCGCGTGCTGCCTCCCATCCGGACTTTAACCGTCGGTCCCGGAATTCCACCGGGTCAACCGGCCGATGGTTTCGGCCGGGTCGCGGACTGTCACCGCCGGTTCGGACTTTCACCGACCCCGGAGCACGCTTTCACTGACTCACAACCAGTGTGCCATGCCGGGCATTCCGCGCCACATGTGAGCATGCACACGCCTCCGAATTCTGCCAACCAATCGCTTGCTTGACAAGCCTGGCGGGACCGAGGCGATGACGGCTCCCGCCCTTCTGGTTCCATAGGGGTCGAATGTGGTTCTAGTGGAGAGACGAAGGCGGGGCCGATGACGCAGCGAACGGAGTGGATGGAGCCTGGAGCGTTCCAGGTCGCGCCTGGTGTGCACCGGATCCCGCTGCCGCTTCCCAACGACGGCCTGCGCGCCGTCAACGTCTACGCGATCACCGGCGAGGACGGCCTGGTGCTGATCGACGGCGGCTGGGCGCTGGAGGAGTCCCGGCGGCGGCTGGAGACGGCGCTGAAGGAGCTCGGGCACGGTCTCGGCGACATCACCCGCTTCCTCGTCACCCACGTCCACCGCGACCACTACACGCAGGCGGTCGCCGTCCGCCGGGAGTTCGGCACGCGGGTCAGCCTCGGCATCGGCGAGCGGCACACGCTCGAACTGCTGACCCGGCCGGCGCGCCCGGAGGAGTCCCCGCAGCTCGCGCGCCTCCTCGCCTGCGGCGCGGGCCCCCTCGTCGAACGCCTCAAGGCCGCCTGGAGGGAGGGCGGCCAGGACCGCCTCGACTGGGAGATGCCCGACGACTGGATCGACGGCCGCACCGCCGTGCCGCTCGGCGACCGCGAGCTCCTCGCCGTCCCCACGCCGGGCCACACGCGCGGGCACCTCGTCTTCGCCGACCTCGGCGCCGGGCTGATGTTCGCCGGGGACCACGTCCTGCCGCACATCACGCCGTCCATCGGCTTCGAGAGCGCCCCGGACACCTCCCCGCTCGGGGCGTACCTCGACTCCCTGCGGCTCGTCCGCGAGATGCCCGACCTGCGGCTGCTGCCCGCGCACGGACCGGTCACCGACAGCGTCCACGCCCGCGTCGACGCCCTCCTGGAGCACCACGCCGAGCGGCTCGACGCGAGCGCCGCCGCCGTCACGGCGGGTTCGGGCACGGCGTACGAGACGGCGCGCGCCCTCACCTGGACCCGGCGGGGCCGCGCCTTCGACGACCTCGACCTGTTCAACCAGATGCTGGCGACCACCGAGACCCAGGCGCACCTGGAGGTGCTCGTCACGCAGGGCCGCCTGCGCGGCCGCGCGGACGGCGACGGCGTGGTGATCTACGAGACGGCGTGAGTCAGGAGGCGTACGCGCCGCTCGCGCGCTCGCGCAGGGAGCGGACGGCCTCGGCGGGGTCGTCGGCGGAGTAGACCGCCGAACCCGCCACGAAGACGTCCGCGCCCGCCTCGGCGCAGCGCTCGATCGTCTCGGCGTTCACCCCGCCGTCGACCTGCAGCCAGACGTCGAGGTCGCGGCCCTTGATGAGGTCGCGGGCCCGCCGCACCTTCGGCAGGACCACGTCGAGGAACGACTGGCCGCCGAAACCGGGCTCGACCGTCATGACGAGCAGCATGTCGATCTCGGCGAGCAGGTCGGCGTACGACTCGACGGCCGTGCCGGGGTTGAGCGCCAGCCCCGCCCGTGCGCCCGCCGAGCGGATCGCCCGGAGCGTACGGATCGGCGCGCTCGCGGCCTCCGCGTGGATGGTCACGCTGCCCGCGCCCGCCTCCGCGTAGCCGGGCGCCCACCGGTCGGGGTCCTCGATCATGAGGTGGCAGTCCAGCGGCAGAGGCGTGACCTTGAGCAGCGACTCGACCACCGGAAGCCCGAGCGTGAGGTTGGGCACGAAGTGGTTGTCCATCACGTCGACGTGGATCCAGTCGGCGTTGGACACCGCCGTCACCTCGTCGGCGAGACGGGAGAAGTCGGCGGACAGGATGCTGGGAGCGATTTGCACGGCCATGATGCCGACAAGTCTAGAGACGGCCGTCCTCGGGCGGGCGGGCGGCGTCGAGGTCGGCGGCGGCGGACCTCAGCGCCTCGACGGTGACCGCGATGGACGGGCGGCGTACGCTCGCGGTCCGCACGACCGCGTAGACGTAGCGGGTCATCGAACGTGGCAGGCGGCGCACCGCGATCCCCGGCACGCCCACGGTGAGGGCGAGGCTCGGGACGGCGGCGACGCCGACGCCACGGGCGACGAGCCCGAGGATCGTGCCGAGCCCCTCGAACTCCCACGGCACCGACGGGGCGCCGCCGACGTCGGACAGGAGCCGGTCGAACGCCTCGCGCGAGGGCTCGCCGGGCGGCGCCGCCATCCACGGCTCCTCCCGGAGCCGCCGCAGGTCGAGCCGCACGTCCGGGTCGGCCGCCCAGTGGTCGGACGGCACGACCAGCACGACCGGGTCGTGCATGAGGAGCGTGAACCGCAGGCTGCCGCCCCCGCGCGTCGGCAGCCGGCCCGTCCAGTCGTCGATCAGCGCGACGTCGACCTCGCCGGACCGCACCTGCGGCAGGCCGTCGCCGGAGGTCTGGCGGAGCTGGAACGTCAGGCCCGAGTGCCGGCGCAGGCTGTGCGCCAGCGCCGGGGCGAACGCCACCGCCGCGGTGGGGAACGCGGTGAGGACCACGTGCCCGGAGGGCTCGGGCTCGGCCATGTCCGCCTCGGCGAACTCGATCATCCGCAGGATGCGCTCGGCGTGCCGGACGAGCCGACGGCCGGCGTCGGTCAGCTCGGCGCTGCGCGCGGTGCGGTCGAGGAGGGTCGCGCCGGCCTCCCGCTCGAGCACGGCGAGTTGCTGGGACACGGCCGACGCGGTGTAGCCCAGGGCCTTCGCGGTGGCCGCGATGCTGCCGCGCTCGGCGAACTCGCGCAGCAGGCGGAGCCGCCGGACGTCGAGCATAAGCACATCTTATGCAGACCAGCGGAAAGCCTCGCTTGTGATGATGCCGGGGAACGCTGAACGATGAAGGGGCACGGCGCCGCGCACGACCACTTTTCCGACCGGAAGCTCCCTTGGAGTCGTTCGATATGTCAGTCGCCATCTCCGCGACTCTCGCCGCCAATGAGGCGCTCGACCGCCGCCGTCGCGCGGGCCTGCCCGTCCTTCCCCTGGCCTTCGGAGAGGCCGGGCTCAACGTCCACCCGGGTCTGGAGCGCCGGCTCGGCGCGGCGGCCGGCCGCGGCGCCTACGGACCGGTCGCGGGCAGCGCCACCCTGCGGGACGCCGCGGCGGGGTACTGGCGCCGCCGGGGGCTGTCCGCGGACCCCGACCTGGTCGTGGCCGGCCCCGGCAGCAAGCCCCTCCTGTACGCCCTCCTGCTGGCGGTGGGCGGAAGCGTCGTCGTCCCACGGCCCAGCTGGGTCAGCTACGCCGCCCAGACCCGCCTGATGGGCGCCGAGCCGGTCTTCGTCCCCATCCGCCCCGGCGAAGGCGGTGTTCCCGATCCCGGCGCGCTGGCCGGGGCCGTGGCACGGGCGAGGGCCGCCGGCCACGTGGTCCGCAGTGTCGTCGTCACGCTCCCCGACAACCCGACGGGCACGCTGGCGCCCCCGGACACGGTCCGCCGCCTCTGCGAGGCCGCCCGCGAACTCGACCTGGTGATCATCGCCGACGAGATCTACCGCGACCTCGTCTTCGACCAGCGCGGCGACTTCCCCTCGCCCGCGCGCTTCGCGCCGGAGCGGACGGTGATCACCACGGCCCTGAGCAAGAGCCTCGCGCTCGGCGGCTGGCGGATCGGCGTGGCGCGGCTGCCCGGGGAGCTGCACGGCCTGCGGGACCGGCTCGCCGGAGTGGCCAGCGAGATCTGGTCGAGCGCGTCCGGCCCGGTCCAGGAGGCGGCGGCCTACGCCTTCACCGAGCCGCCGGAGATCGCCGACCGGATCACCGCCAGCCGCCGCCTGCACGCGGCCGTGGCGACCGCGATGGCGGAGCGGTTCGCGAGCGCCGGGGCGCGCGTGGCGGCGCCCCAGGGCGGGTTCTACTGCTACCCGGAGTTCGCCGGGCCGGTCCGCGACCACCTGCGCGAACGCTTCGGGATCCGGACCTCCGCCGACCTGGCGGACCTCCTCCTCGAAGAGCACGGCGTCGGCGTGCTGCCCGGCAGCGCGTTCGGCGACCCGCCGGAGGCGCTGCGGGTCCGGGTGGCCAGCAGCCTGCTGTACGGCGACACCCACGAGCAGCGCGACGCCGCCCTGGGCGCGCCCGACCCGCTCGCCCTGCCCTGGGTCGCGGACGCCCTGGACCGTGCCGCCGAGGTGCTCGCGGAGCTGACCTCCGAGGTCCGCGCGGCGGTCCCGGTGTCCGCCTGAGCCCGCCGCCGGGGACGCCGGACGCGGCGGCACAGGAGGGGGTCAGGCCGCACGAGGCCGGCCAGGCGCGCGTCACTTCACTGGGGGCGGTCTCAGGCCTCCGGCGCGCGAGGCGCGGCCTAGGCGCGGCGGCGCAGGAGGGCGAGGAACATCGCGTCCGTGCCGTGCCGGTGCGGCCAGAACTGGGCGTACGGGCCGTCGCCCAGGCCCGGCACCTCCTTCAGGTGCGCGGGCGCGTCCAGTCGTTCGACGTCGTCGCGGCCGCGCAGGACGTCGTCGACGACGACCCGCGTCTCGGCCAGGTGCGGGGAGCAGGTGACGTACGCGACGACGCCGCCGGGCCGCACGGACTCCAGCGCCGACGTGAGCAGCCGCCGCTGCAGGGGGCCGAGCTCGGCGACCGCCTGGGGTCCGCGCCGCCAGCGCGCCTCCGGGCGGCGGCGCAGCGCGCCCAGGCCGGTGCAGGGCGCGTCGACGAGCGCCCGGTCGAACGAGCCGGGCCGCCAGGCGGGCCGGGTGCCGTCCACGACCGCCGCCGCGCCCGCCGCGTCGACGCTGCCGGCGACGAGCCGGGCGCGGTGCGGCTGGACGTCGCAGGCGAGCAGGTGCGCGCCGCGCTCCCCCGCCAGTCCCGACAGCAGGCCGGCCTTCCCGCCGGGCCCCGCGCACAGGTCGAGCCAGCGGCGGTCCGGGCCCTCGATCGCGACCCGGGTGAGGGCCAGCGCGACGAGCTGGCTGCCCTCGTCCTGGACGGCGGCGCGGCCCTCGGCCACCGCGGGGACCGAGCCGGGATCGCCTTCGGGGAGGTACGCGGCGTACGGGGAGTACGCGGCGGGCTCGCCGCCGAGCTCGGCGACGGTCGCGCGGCCCGGGCGGGCCACGAGGGTGACGCGGGGGCGTTCGTTGTCGGCGGCCAGCAGCGCCTCGACCTCGGCCGGTCCGGCCGCGTCGCGCAGCGCGTTCACGATCCAGCGCGGGTGGCTGTGCACGACCGCCAGCCGTCCGGTCTCGTCCTCGGGCGCCACGATGCCCAGCCACGTGTCGAGGTCGCGGGCGGAGACCTTGCGGAGCACCGCGTTGGCGAACTTGGCCTGGCCGGGCCCGGACACCGAGCGCGCCAGGTCCACGGCCGTGCCGACGGCGGCGTGCGCGGGGATGCGGGTGCGCAGCAGCTGATGGACGCCGAGCCGCAGGACGTTGAGCAGCGGCCGGTCGATCTTGGCGACGGGCCGGTCGCTGCACACGTCGAGCACCGCGTCGTACGTGCCGCGCCCGCGCAGCGTGCCGTAGGTCAGCTCGGTCGCCAGCGCGGCGTCCCGGCCGGTCAGACCGCGCTCGCGCAGCAGGGAGGGCAGCAGCAGGTTGGCGTAGGCGTCGCGCTCGTCGACCGCCTGCAGGACGTCGTACGCGGTACGGCGGACGGGATCGCGCGGGCGGCGGCGCTGCGGCGGGCGGTTCGGCCGGCCTCCCTGGCCGGGCTCGCGACGGGATTGCCGGGGAGGCATCAGGTCAGTACGTCCTCATCGGTCGGGTGGACGCCGCGGGCCCAGGCGGCCGCGTCCATGCGCTGCTTGCCCTGCGACTGGACCTGCCCGAGCAGCACCGGATGAGTGCCCGTCCCGGCGAGGACCTCGCGCTTGGTGACCCGCAGGCGGCCGGGCGCGAGCGGCTCCGCGTCCGGAGCGGGCCGGACCGGGCCCAGTTTGAGCCGCTCGCCGCGGAAGGTCGTCCAGGCCCCCGGCGCGGGCGTGCAGGCCCGTACGCGCCGGTCGACGTGCAGGGCGGCCTTGGACCAGTCGACCCGGGCGTCCTCCGGGGTGAGCTTGGCGGCGTACGAGACGCCGTCGGCGGGCTGCGGGCGCGGCTCCAGCGAGCCGTCCTCGATGCCGTCCATCGTGGCGACGAGCAGGTGCGCGCCGGTCCCCGCCAGCCGGCCCAGCAGGTCTCCGCTGGTGTCCTCGGGCAGGATCGGCTCGGTCACCACGCCGTACACGGGCCCGGTGTCGAGGTCCTCCTCGATCTGGAACGTCGCCGCGCCGGTGATGTCGTCGCCGTGCAGCACGGCGTGCTGCACGGGCGCCGCGCCGCGCCAGGCGGGCAGCAGCGAGAAGTGCAGGTTGACCCAGCCGTGCCGCGGGATGTCCAGTGCCGAACGCGGGATCAGCGCGCCGTACGCCACGACCGGGCAGCAGTCCGGCGCGATCTCCCGCAGCCGGTCCAGGAACTCCGGGTCCTTCACCTTGGCGGGCCTGAGCACCTCCACGCCCGCCTCGGCCGCCCGCTGCGCGACCGGGCTCGGCGTGAGCCGGCGCCCGCGTCCGGCGGGCGCGTCCGGGCGGGTGACGACCGCGACGACCTCGTGGCGGGACTCCAGCAGCGCCTCGAGGGCGGGCACCGCGGTGTCCGGGGTTCCGGCGAATACCAGGCGCACTAGCGGTCTCCGTCCGCGCTCACAGGGCCTTGCCGAACGTACGGTGCGGGGAGTCCTTCACGATGGGCTTCGGCTCGCCGAACCACTCGGCCTCCCGGATCGCCTTCATCGCGGCCTTGCGCTGCTCCGGGTCCAGCCGGTCGATGAAGATGATGCCGTCGAGGTGGTCGGTCTCGTGCTGGACGCAGCGGGCCAGCAGCTCGGTGCCCTCTACCGCGATCGGCTCGCCGTACATGTTGAAGCCCTTGGCGACCACGCCGAAGGCGCGCTTGGTCGGGAAGACCAGGCCCGGCAGCGACAGGCACCCCTCGTCGCCGTCCTGCTGCTCCTCCGACAGGTCGAGCGTGGGGTTCACGACATGGCCGAGCTGATCGTCGACGTAGTAGGTGAAGACCCGCAGGCCGACGCCGAGCTGCGGCGCCGCCAGCCCGACGCCCGGAGCGTCGAGCATGGTGTCCGACAGGTCCTTGACCAGCGTCCGGAGCTCCTTGTCGAAGTCCTTCACCGGATCCGCCGGGGTCCGCAGGACCGGGTCACCGAAGAGGCGGATGGGCTTGACTGCCACGTACGGCTCCGTTCGACGTTCTGGGGCTGGAGGATCCAGTCTACGGAGGTCGTGCCACCGCACGCGCTCAGATCAGCTCCAGCGGATCGATCCGCACGCGAACGACCTCGGTGACCTTTCGTGCGCTCCGCGCGGCCTGGGCGGCCTTGAGGCACCGGGCCAGCACGGCGCCGCGGGCGCGATCCACCCGGACGAGGGCGCGCTCCTGACCGTCGCCGACCTCGACCGGCCCCAGCACCTCGGCCTCCGGCGGCAGGGCCGCCGCCTCCAGCAGATCCCGTACGGCCTGCGGCGTGCCGGTCACGGACGCCATGCGGACGGCGGGCGGGAAGCCGAGCTCCCGGCGTTCGGCCAGCTCCCGCTCGGCGAACGTCGCGGGGTCCCACCGGATCAGCGCCTGCACCGGGGCCAGGGCGCCGTCGGCGAGCACGACGACGGGGCCGCCGGGGCGTACGAGGGCGGCGGCGTCCGTCCACCGGCGCAGCGTCTCCTCACCGGCCCGCAGGTCGGCACGGCCGAGCAGCACCCAGCCGTCGAGCAGGAGCGCCGCCGCGTATCCCTCCGCCGGCACGGGCTCCGCGCCGGGCGTCGCGACGACCAGCGCGGGCTCGGCGCCCACGGTGGCGAGCACGCCGTCCCGCCCCGAGGTGCGGATCGGCACGCCGGGGAACGCCCGGCCCAGCTCCTCCGCGGTCCGCCGGGCGCCCACCACGACCGCCCGTACGTGCCCGCTCCCGCACTCCGGGCAGCGCCAGGCCCCGGCGATGCGGCCGCACCACCGGCAGTACGGCGCGGCGTGCCCCGAGGTCAGTGCGAGGGGCCCCTCGCACTCCGGGCAGCGCGCCGGTCCCCGGCAGCGGGCGCAGGCCAGGGCCGGGACGTAGCCGCGGCGCGGCACCTGCACGAGCACCGGCCCCTTCTCGAGCCCCTGCCGGGCCGCCCGGAACGCCAGATGCGGCAGCCGCGCCGTGCGGGCGGCCTCGTCGCGGGCGAGTTCGGCGTCGTCCCCGGCGGGCCGGACGTACGGCATCGACCGCCGCAGCCGGTCCCGGTCCGGGACCAGCGGATGCGCCCAGCCGGTCTCCAGGAGCTGCGTGGCGTCGGTGGTGCGCGTGAACCCGCCGATCAGCGCGCCGGCCCCGGCCCGGTGGGCGCGCAGCGCGAGCACCTCGCGGGCGTGCGGGTACGGCGCGTGCGGCTCGGCGTGGACGTCGTCGCCGTCGTCCCAGAGCACGACGAGGCCGAGGTCGCGCACCGGGGCGAACATCGCGGCGCGCGTTCCGACGACCGCGGTCGCCTCGCCGCGCAGGACGGCGAGCCAGCGCCGGTAGCGCTCGGCCGGGCCGAGCTCGGCGGTGAGCGCGACGTGACGGCCCGGCTCCAGGGCGGTCCCGAGGGCCGCGTCGACCCGCGCGACGTCACGGCCGTCGGCGACCACGATCAGCACTCCGCGACCGCCGTCCAGGGTGGCGCGCGCGGCGCCGGCGACGGCGCCGGTCCAGTCCGCGCCCGGCAGCGCGGTCCACACCGCGCGAGGCGCGCGCCCCTCTCTCAGGGCGGCGAGGAACGACGGCCCCGCCCGGTACGCGTCCCACGTCCCGAGCCCATCGTCGCCGGGCGCACCCGCGCCGTCGGCGCCCGACACGACGGTCGCGGCGGCGGGACCCGCGGGCGCGGCGTCCGGGCCTGGGCTCGTCGTGTCCGGGCGCGCGGTCGCGGCGTCCGGATCCTCGACCGCGGCGTCCGTGCCCGCGATCTCCGCGCCCGAGGTCCCGGCCGCGGCGTCCGTGCCCGCGGTCTCGGCGGCCGGGCGTGCCGTCCCCGCCTCCGTGCCGGCCGTCTCCGCGACCGGGCGTGCGGTCTCCGCGTTCACGCTCGCGGACGCGGCGCCGGCGACTGCGGGGCGGCGCTCCGCCTCGACGCGGGCGTGCCGGGGCGGGACGGCCAGGCGCAACACGTCGGACAGGGTGCCCGCGTACCGGTCGGCCACCTCACGGGCGAGCGCGGCGATCTCGGGGGTGAGCACCGGCTCGGGAGAGATCACGCGTTCGAGGAAGGACAGCCGCCCGTCGTGGTCGCTGTCCTCGGCGCGCTCCAGCAGGAACCCGTCGACCAGCTGACCGGCGAACCGCACCCGTACCCGGCAGCCGGGCACGGCCTTGTCGTCCAGCTCGGACGGGACGAGGTAGTCGAACGACCGGTCCAGGTGCGGCAGGGGAACGTCCACGACCACCCTGGCGACCTTGAGCGTCTCCGCGGGCCGCCGCGCGCCCTTCCGTGCCTTTCCGGAGCCCTTACGCTCGGGCGGCCGGACGACGGCCGTCAGGCCGTCCATGCCGGGAATCTGGGGAGTGGTCCCGGAGCCCCCGCCGTCGTTCGCCACTCCCCCGTCCTACCAGACGCCGGGCGTGCCCGGCGCCGCGCGCCGGGCGCGTCCCGGGACCGGTCATGTGCCTGAGACGGACGCGGCCACCTTCTTGGGCACGACCATGCGCCAGGCGTCGACGACGAGCTCGCGCATCTCCGGCTCGTCGATCGCGGCCAGGCTTACCTCCACCCAGTTGAAGCGCTGGTCGGAGAGGCGGGGCAGGCGGAACTTCTCCGGCTCGCCCGCGACGAGGACGGCGCGCTCCTCCTTCGGGAACGCGAAGCCCATCCACTCCTCGTCGGCGGAGATCGCGACGTACACGATCCTCCCGACGCGGAACTTCACGCGGTCCCTGATGAGATGTTCCTCGGTGCGCGGCAGCGCCGACGCGACGCGCCGTACGTCCTCGACCGTGACCAATCCCGCCCCGCCTCTCCCGCACGGTCCGTTTCGGGCTAGCAGTCCGGCGCGGCGCAGGTCATCTCGACGTCCTGCGCGGCCTCGTCGACGCGGGACCGGCCCGGCGGTCCCTCCGGGACGTGAGGCCGTTCGAGCCGGGCGGCGACGGCCAGCGCCCGCAGGGAGTGCGTTCTCACCAGACTCTGCCGGGGGCCGCCCGACCGGGTTCGGCGCTCGGGGATGCTGCTGTTCACCGATGACCTCCAGGGGTGGGGAACGTCACAGCGACCACAAAGGGGTCACATGTGTCTCTAATACCCCACAGCGCAAGATCATTCGTGGATATTCCGATAAGTGAATGAATCTTCAGTCTTCTTCTAGCGGGACGCCGTGAACGTCACGGGCAGCTGCCGCAGGCCGCGCAGGCCGCCGACCTGGCGGGGCAGCTCTCCGTACGGCACGGCGAGGGCGAGGTCGTCGAGCCGGCGCAGCGCCGTCCCGATGGCGATCCGCCCCTCCAGCCGGGCCAGGGGCGCGCCGAGGCAGTAGTGGACGCCGTGCCCGAACGCCAGGTGGGCGCCGGCCTGACGTGCGACGTCGAGGCGGTCCGCGTCGTGGAACTCGACGGGGTCGCGGTCGGCGATCGCCGTCGCGACGATGACCGTCGCGCCCCGCGGAACGCGCACTCCGCCGATCTCCAGATCCTCCGCCGCGACGCGCAGGACGCCCGGGTCCACCGGCCCGTCCCAGCGCAGGAACTCCTCGACGGCGCCCGGCAGCAGGGCGGGGTCGTCACGGAGGAGCTTGAGCTGACCGGGGTGGGCGAGCAGCGCCGCGATCCCGTTGCCGATCAGGTTCACGGTCGTGACGTAGCCGGCGACCAGCAGCAGGAACGCCATCGCGACCAGTTCGCCCTCGTCGAGCCGCCGTTCCTGGTCCCTGGCGGTGATCAGCGCGCCGAGCAGGTCGTCGGCGGGATCGGTCCGCTTGGCCGCCAGGAGCCCTTCCAGGTACGACCACATGCGCCGCCACGCCCGGTCCATCGCCGCGAGGTCGGGCCGGTCGGGGTGCTGGGCGAGCATGACGTTCGTCCACTCCTGGAAACCGTCGCGGTCCTCCGGAGGCACGCCGAGCAGTTCGCTGATCACGGTGACCGGCAGGGGCAGCGCGAAGTCCTCGATCAGGTCGGCCCGCCCGGCCGGCACGATCGCGTCCAGCAGCCGGTCGGCGATCTCCTGCACGCGTGGTTCGAGCTCCGCGACCCGGCGTGCCGTGAATGCCTGGGACACGAGACGGCGCAGCCGCGTGTGGTCGGGCGGGTCGAGGCGGATCATGCTGCGCATCGCGCCGTCCCGCTCCGCGGCGGGCAGCTGTTCCAGGAGCCGGGGGTCCGTCGCCAGGCGGAGGTCGCTGCTCAGCCGAGGGTCCGTGAGCGCCTCGCGCGCGTCGTCGTAGCGGGTGACCAGCCACGCCTCCAGCCCGCGCACGGTGACGACCCGGCGGACCGGGCCGCCCTCGCGGAGCCGGCGGTAGAACGGGTACGGGTCGGCCACGAAGGCCGGATCCTCGTACGGGAACACGATCGACTCGCTCATCCGGCCCCCCGACCCGGTCACGACGGCGAGGTCCGCCGCCCGTACGACCTGGTCTCCCCGCCCGGCGCGGCCCTCAAGCTTCCACGACCACGGCGGCGGCCCCACCTGCCGGGCGCCGGCGGTGAGGACCGCCTTCCGCGCGTCCAGAGGTCACCGGCGAGGCCCCTGCCCGGGGAAGCGGCGAGGCCGCCCCGGACGGATGTCCGGAACGGCCTCGTACGAGAGTGGAGCGGGTCAGCGACCGGCGGCCGACTTCAGGGCGTCGGCGCGGTCCGTGCGCTCCCAGGAGAAGTCCGGCTCCTCGCGGCCGAAGTGGCCGTACGCCGCGGTCTGGGAGTAGATCGGGCGCAGCAGGTCGAGGTCGCGGATGATCGCGGCCGGGCGGAGGTCGAAGACCTCGAGGACGGCCTCCTGGATCTTCTCGACCGGGAGCTTCTCGGTGCCGAAGGTCTCGATGAACAGGCCGACCGGGTGGGCCTTGCCGATCGCGTACGCGACCTGGGCCTCGCAGCGGTCGGCGAGGCCGGCGGCGACGACGTTCTTGGCGACCCAGCGCATGGCGTACGCGGCGGAGCGGTCCACCTTGGACGGGTCCTTGCCGGAGAAGGCGCCGCCGCCGTGGCGGGCCATGCCGCCGTAGGTGTCGATGATGATCTTCCGGCCGGTGAGACCCGCGTCGCCCATCGGGCCGCCGATCTCGAAGCGGCCGGTCGGGTTGACCAGCAGGCGGTAGCCCTCGGTGTCGATGTCGAGCTCGGCGACGACCGGGTCGACGACGTGCTCCTTGATGTCAGGGGTCAGCAGGTCGCTGAGGCTGATGTCGGGAGCGTGCTGGGAGGACACGACGACCGTGTCGAGCCGGACCGCGCGGTCGCCGTCGTACTCGATCGTGACCTGGGTCTTGCCGTCCGGGCGGAGGTAGGGCACCACGCCGCTGTTGCGGACGGCGGACAGGCGCCGGGCCAGCCGGTGCGCGAGGGTGATCGGCAGCGGCATGAGCTCGGGGGTCTCGCGGCAGGCGTAGCCGAACATCAGGCCCTGGTCGCCGGCGCCCTGCCGGTCGAGCTCGTCCGCGCCCTCGCCCTCGCGGGTCTCGTACGCGTCGTCGACGCCCTGCGCGATGTCGGGCGACTGGGCGCCGATGGACACCGACACGCCGCAGGAGTGGCCGTCGAAGCCCTTGCTCGAGGAGTCGTAGCCGATCTCGAGGATCTTCTCCCGGATGACGCCGGGGATGTCCACGTACGTCTCGGTGGTCACCTCACCCGCGACGTGAACCTGCCCGGTCGTGATCAGCGTCTCGACGGCGACGCGGCTGCGCGCGTCGTCCTTCAGCATCGCGTCGAGGATCGCGTCACTGATCTGGTCGGCGATCTTGTCCGGGTGACCTTCCGTCACGGACTCGGAGGTGAACAGGCGACGAGACACGTAGGTGTACTCCTTGCAGCGGCTGCTGACTGACGTAGCAGGATTGTCTGGTTTCCGGTCGCGAAGTCTAGCCCGGCCCGCTCCAGCGACGCTTGAGGCGTGGGAGGGCCGGTGGCTTTACTGTAGCCGTCCGGCCACCTGATCCCATACGACGTCGGCGAGCGCCTCCTTCGAGCCGCGCGGCACGTCGACGGACGCGCCGCCGGCCGAGAGGATCACGGCGGCGTTGTCGGGGGCGCCGAAGGTCAGCCGCTCCCCCACCTCGTTGACGACGAGCAGGTCACAGCCCTTGCGGGCGAGTTTCTCCCGGCCGTTGCGCAGCACGTCGTTGGTCTCGGCGGCGAATCCGACGATCACCTGCCCGGGACGGCGCGCGGTGACCAGCTCGACGAGGACGTCGGGGTTCTTGACCAGGCGGATCGGGTCCGGTTCGGCACCGTCCGTCTTCTTTATCTTCATCTCGCGGTAGTCGTCCGGCCGGAAGTCGGCCACCGCGGCGGCCATCACGACGGCGTCGGCCTCGCCGGCCGCCTTGAGCACCGCGTCGCGGAGCTCGAGCGCCGAGCCGACGCGGACGACCTCCGCGCCCGCCGGGTCCGGCAGCGCGACGTTCGCGGCGACCAGCGTGACGCGGGCGCCGCGTGCGAGCGCGGTCCGCGCCAGTGCGTGGCCCTGCAGGCCGGACGAGCGGTTCCCGATGAACCGCACCGGGTCGATGGGCTCGCGGGTGCCGCCCGACGACACGACGACGTGGCGGCCGGCGAGGTCGGCCGGCAGGTCTCCCCGGGCCAGGACCAGTCGGGCGACGTCGAACAGCGCGTCCGGATCGGGCAGCCGGCCCTTGCCGGAGTCGGCGCCGGTCAGCCGGCCCACGGCCGGCTCGATCACGACACAGCCGCGTGAGCGCAGCGTCGCGACGTTGGCCTGGGTCGCGGGGTGCTCCCACATCTCGGTGTGCATCGCGGGCGCGAACACCACCGGGCAGCGCGCCGTCAGCAGGGTGTTGGTCAGCAGGTCGTCGGCGAGGCCGTGCGCCGCCCTGGCGAGCAGGTCGGCGGTGGCCGGGGCGACGAAGACCAGGTCGGCGCCCTGCCCGAGGCGCACGTGCGGCACCTCGGCGACGCCCGACCAGACCTCGGTCGTCACCGGCTCGCCGGACAGCGCCGCCCACGTCGGCTCGCCGACGAAGCGCAGCGCGTCACGCGTCGGGATGACCCGGACGTCATGGCCGGACTCGGTCAGCCGCCGGAGCAGCTCACAGACCTTGTACGCGGCGATGCCGCCGCCCACCCCGAGGAGCACGCGGGGCCGCCCGGAGGACGCCGGGACCTCACTCACCGGCGTGCCCTCTCCCAGAGCGCGGCGCGGCGCCCGTGGGACGACGCCCGCGCGTCGGGGGCGCGACGCACCCCGGGGCCGCCGGAGACAACTCAGGCGCCTTCGATGGCCTCGGAGTGAAGCAGGCCCTCACGGACCTCGCGCAGCGCGATCGACAGCGGCTTCTCCTGGACCTGGGTCTCCACCAGGGGACCGACGTACTCCAGGAGGCCCTCGCCGAGCTGGGCGTAGTAGGCGTTGATCTGGCGGGCCCGCTTGGCCCCCATGATCACGAGGCTGTACTTGCTGTCGACGATCTTCAGCAGGTCGTCGATCGGCGGGTTGGTGATGCCTTCGGCACCAGGGGCATTCGATGCCACTCCTGCGCCTTCCGCTAGTCGGAGTTCGGTGGTTGTGCAGCCAGCAAGGCTACCAGCTCGGCGCAGACGTCCTGGACCGACGTGTTGACCAGCGTGATGTCGAACTCCTTCTCGGCCGCCAGTTCGGTACGGGCGGCGTCGAGCCGGCGTTCGATCACGTCCGGCGGCTCGGTGCCACGGCCGACGAGCCGCCGGACGAGTTCGTCCCACGACGGCGGCGCGAGGAACACGAACAGCGCCTCCGGCATGGCCGCATGCACCTGGCGGGCGCCCTGCAGGTCGATCTCGAGCAGGACCGGCACGCCGGCTTCGAGGTGCTCCAGCACCGCGCGGCGCGGCGTGCCGTAACGATTGCCCGCGAACTCGGCCCACTCGAGCAGCTCCCCCTCCGCGACGAGCCGATCGAACTCGGCGCCGTCGGCGAAGAAGTAGTGCACACCGTGGACCTCGCCAGGACGAGGGGCACGAGTTGTCACCGAGACCGACAGCCACACCTCCGGGTGGGCACGCCGGATCTCGGCGACGACCGTGCTCTTGCCGACGCCGGACGGCCCGGAGAGGACCGTCAGGCGCCTGGACGGGATGGAGCCGCCCGCCACGGGGGTGGCGGAACCGGCCGCGGCGGTCCGCCCGCCGCGCCCGTCCGAGGCGAGTCGATCAGCGATTTCCACCGCCGCCGAACTCACGCTCGAGAGCGGCGCGCTGGTTCGCGCCGAGACCCCGCACGCGGCGGGACTCGGCGATACCGAGCCGCTCCATGATCTGCTTGGCACGGACCTTGCCGACGCCAGGCAGGGACTCCAGCAGAGCCGACACCTTCATCTTGCCGATGACGTCGTCGGCCTGCCCATCCTTCAGAACCTCAGCGAGGGAGGTACCCCCGTGCTTGAGCCGGTCTTTGACCTCGGCACGCTCTTTGCGAGCCTTTGCAGCCTTTTCCAGGGCTGCGGCGCGCTGTTCAGGGGTTAGGGGCGGAAGCGCCACGCCGGGTCACCTCGTGTTTCCACTCGATTGAGTCGGACGGCTTGGGAACCTAGCGAGTTCAGGGCCCATAAAGCAACGTGAAAGGCCATATAGCCCTGTTTTAAGTTACCGATGTCACTCTATGCGGCGCCCTCATCACTCACTGTATTGAAAGTAGGGGGTTCTTACACCCCGAACCGTACGACGGCCTGGCGTTTCTTGCGAGGGGAAAACGGGTCAGTCAAGCGGTCCCGACACCCCGCGTCCGGACCGGCCGGGCGGTCCCGGTCCGGCGGCACCGGACGCGGGTCGGATGGGGAGCGCGACCCGGTCCGCCGGAGTGTCCCGGACGGGTGACCGCGACCCGATCCGCCCGAGTGGCCCGGACGGGCCGCGCGCCCCGGTCCGCCCGAGTGTCCCGGACGGGTGGCCGCGCCCCGGTCCGCCCGAGTGTCCCGGACGGGCCGCGCGCCCCGGTCCGCCGGAGCGGCCCGGTGGGTCAGGCGACCCGGTTCCGCCGGAGTGCTCCCGGACGGATCAGGCGACCCCGGTGCGGCGGAGCGCCGCCGCGATTCCCGCCGCCGCCGCGCCGGGGTCCGGGGCGCCGGTGATGGGCCGGCCGATGACGAGGAGGTCGGCTCCGGCCGCGAGGGCCTCTTCGGGGGTGGCGACCCGCGCCTGGTCCTGGGTCGCGGCTCCCGCGGGCCGTACGCCCGGCGTGATGAGGGTGATGTCCGGCCCGACCTCCGCCCGTACGTCCGCGACCTCACGGGGGGAGCACACGAGCGCCTGGGCCCCCGCTCCGACCGCCAGAGCCGCCATACGGCGCACGACGTCCGCGGCCGACCCTCCGAGTCCCATCCCGGCCAGATCGGCCTCTGAGAGCGATGTGAGGACCGTGACAGCCGCGATCTTGGTCTGCGGGGCCGCCTCGACGGCCGCGCGGATCATCGCGGTGCCGCCGCCGGCGTGCACGGTGAGGTACGCCGGCTTGAGCCGGGACACCGCGTGGGCGGCGCCCGCGACGGTCGCCGGGATGTCGTGGAGCTTCAGATCGAGGAAGACCTTGACGCCGCTCGCGCCGCGGACGCTGGCGACGACGTCGGGGCCGTACCGCAGGTACAGCTCCAGGCCGACCTTGACGGTACTGACGTGCGGGGTGACCAGCGCGGCCCAGCGCGCGGCGGTCTCGAGGTCCGCCGCGTCGAGCGCGACGGCGATGGGAGCGGTGTTCACTGGGTGGTCTCCTGTTCGATCGGCTCGGTCGAGCCCGCGCCGGCGGCGTCCCCGGCGACCGCCAGGCCGACGTTGGGGTCGATGCGGCGGTGGACGCTCCCCGCCGGTTTGTGTGCGAGCCCCACGACGTCGACGAGCCGGTCGATGCCGCGCTCCTTCAACGCCCCGTCGAGCTCGCGCAGGACCCGTACGCACGCGGACGGGTCGTGCAGGGTGGCCGTGCCCACGGCGACGGCCGACGCGCCCGCCAGGACGAACTCCAGGGCGTCCAGACCGGTCCGGATCCCCCCGATCCCGATGATGGGCACCTCCGGCAGCGCGGCGTGCACCTGGTAGACGCAGCGGACGGCCACGGGGCGAATCGCCGGTCCGGACAGCTCGCCGGTGACGCCGGCGAGCGCGGGACGGAGCGTGGTGGTGTCGATGGCCATGCCGTGCAGCGTGTTGATCATCGACAGGCCGTCCGCCCCGGCGTCGGCGCACGCCATGGCGACGCCGACGATGTCGGTGACGTCGGCGGACAGCTTGGCGAACACGGGCAGCCGGCGCGGCGCGCTCGCGCGCACGGCGCGTACGAGGCGGGCGGCGGCCGACGGGTGGGCCGCGAAGGTCGAACCCCGGTTCTCGACGTCGGGGCAGGAAAGGTTGATCTCCACGGCGGCGACGCCGGGCGCGTCGCCGAGCAGGCGGGCCACCTCGGCGTACTCCCCCACGCTGCCGCCGGCGATCGACACGATGACGCGGGCGTCCCGCTCGGCCAGCCAGGGCAGGTCGCGGCTCAGGAACGTCTCGATCCCCGGGCCCTGCAGCCCGGCGGCGTTCAGGACGCCGGAGGGGGTCTCGGCGAGCCGGGGCGCGGGCCGGCCTGCCCGCGGCCGCGGGGTGATCGACGGCGTCACGAGCGCGCCGAGCCGGCCCACGTCGAAGAAGCGGCCGAGCTCGCGTCCGGTGCCGCCGCAGCCGGCCGCCGTCAGGACCGGGTTCGGCAGCGTGAGGCCGCCGAGGCGGGTCTCCAGGTCGGTCGTCATGAGACCTCCTTCGTCGGCCTCATGACCAAGGTGCCGTGCCTATCGATTCCCCCGCTTCGCTCGGTCATGTGAGACTTCCGGGAAGCAGCGAGCGGGGGGCGCCGTAGGCGTCGAACGGGATCGTGCCGAGGTCGTCCCAGCGGACCCGCTCGCCGCGGAACACCGGGCCCTCCACGCACGAACGCGCCATGTGGGTCACGCCCTCGTCGTCGATGACCGGGAGCACGCACGCCTGGCAGACGCCGGTGCCGCAGGACATCGGCTCCTCGACCGCCACCTGGACGGGCAGGTCGTAGCGGACGGCGATCCGGGACACCGCCCGCAGCGTCTCGGTCGGGCCGCAGGCGTAGAGCACCTCGGCGCCGACCTCCTCGACGACGGCCGCCAGGAGGTCCTCGGGACGCCCCCGGTGGCCGAGCGAGCCGTCCTCGGTGACGACGGACGTGGAGTCGCCCGCCCGGCGCGCCGCGCGGGTGCCGTACACGTGGTCGGACTCGGCGCCGCCGAGCACGAAGTGGACCGTGCACTCGCGCTGGCGCAGCACGGCGGCGAGCGGGAACAGCGCCGCCCCGGAGTGCCCCTCGCCGACGAGGACGCAGCGCACGGGGTGGCGCGGCAGCGGGAAGGGGCGGCCGAGCGGGCCGGCGACGTCGAGGATGTCGCGCGGCCGCAGCGCGGCCAGCCACTGCGTGCCGGCGCCGCGCACCGCGAAGACGACCTCGACGGTGCCGCCGTAGTCGGGCTTGACCTCGCGGACGAAGAAGCAGCGCCTCGTCAGCATGCTCGACCGTTCACCGCCGACGGCCAGGGCGACGAACTGCCCCGGCCGGAAGCGTTCGGCGATGCCCGGGGCCACCAGCGTCATCGCGTGGTAGGCCCCGGTCCGCCGGATCGTCAGGACCGTTCCGGGCACCTGTACCGGTGCGACCGGTGAGTCGGTCAACTGTCCTCCTCGCCACCCCAGAGGTGCTGGGCGTGCTCCTGCAGCGACCGGACCCCGATGACGCCCGCCGACGTCGCCTCGATGCCCTGGACGGCCGCGCTGAGCGCCTGCACCGTGGTGAGGCAGGGCACGCCGCGGAGCACCGCGGCGGTGCGGATCTCGTACCCGTCGAGCCGCGGCCCGGACTGGCCCGGGCTGCCGAACGGCGTGTTCACGATCAGGTCGACCTCGCCGTCGAGGATGCGCCGTACGATCGTCGGCTCGCCGTCCGGCCCGGGGCCGGCGCTGTGCTTACGCACGATCTTGGCACGCACGCCGTTGCGCCGCAGGACTTCGGCGGTCCCCTCGGTGGCCAGGATCTCGAAGCCGAGGTCCGCCAGCCGCTTCACCGGGAAGATCATGGCCCGTTTGTCGCGGTTCGCGACGGAGACGAACGCCCGGCCCTTCGTCGGCAGCGAGCCGTACACCGAGATCTGCGACTTGGCGTACGCCGTGCCGAAGACCGTGTCGATGCCCATGACCTCGCCGGTGGAGCGCATCTCCGGGCCGAGGATGGTGTCGACGCCGACGCCCTCGGGGGTGCGGAACCGGTCGAACGGCAGCACCGCCTCCTTGACCGAGATCGGCGCGTCGAGCGGCAGGTGCCCGCCGTCGCCGGTCGCGGGCAGCACGCCCTCGGCGCGCAGCCGGGCGATGCTCTCGCCCATCATCACGCGGGCCGCCGCCTTGGCCAGCGGGACGGCCGTGGCCTTGGACACGAAGGGCACCGTACGGGAGGCGCGCGGGTTGGCCTCCAGGACGTACAGGACGCCCGCCGAGAGGGCGTACTGGACGTTCATGAGGCCGCGCACGCCGATCTCGCGGGCGAGGGCCTCGGTGGAGGTGCGGATGCGGTCGATGTCCTCGCGGCCGAGGGTGATGGGCGGCAGCGCGCACGCCGAGTCGCCGGAGTGGATGCCGGCCTCCTCGATGTGCTCCATGACGCCGCCGAGGTAGAGCTCCTCGCCGTCGTACAGCGCGTCGACGTCGATCTCGATGGCCTCGTCGAGGAACCGGTCGACGAGCACGGGGTGCTCGGGGTTCCACTGGCCGCCGCCGGCGCGCTCGATGTAGTCCTTGAGCGTGTCCTCGTCGTAGACGATCTCCATGCCGCGCCCGCCGAGGACGTACGACGGCCGGACGAGCACCGGGTAGCCGATCTCGGCGGCGATGGCCGCCGCCTCCTCGTACGTGGTGGCGGTGCCGTGCTTGGGCGCGGGCAGGTCCGCGCGGGCGAGGACCTGGCCGAACGCGCCGCGCTCCTCGGCGAGGTGGATGCTCTCCGGCGAGGTGCCGACGACCGGCACCCCGGCGTCCTTGAGCTTCTGCGCCAGGCCCAGCGGCGTCTGCCCGCCGAGCTGCACGATCACGCCCGCGACCTCGCCGGTCTCCTGCTCGGCGTGCACGACCTCCAGGACGTCCTCCAGGGTGAGCGGCTCGAAGTAGAGCCGGCCGGAGGTGTCGTAGTCGGTCGAGACCGTCTCGGGGTTGCAGTTGACCATGACGGTCTCGTAGCCGGCCTCGGCCAGCGTGAACGAGGCGTGCACGCAGCTGTAGTCGAACTCGATGCCCTGCCCGATGCGGTTCGGGCCGCTGCCGAGGATGATGACCTTGGGCTTGTCGCCCACGGGCACCTCGGTCTCCTCGTCGTAGGTCGAGTAGAGGTACGGCGTGCGGGCCTCGAACTCGGCGGCGCAGGTGTCGACGGTCAGGTAGACGGGCCGGATGCCCAGGGCCTGCCGCAGTTCGCGGACGACCTCGGCGGAGGTGCCGCGGATCTCGGCGATCTGCTCGTCGGAGAAGCCGTGCCGCTTCGCCTCGCGCAGCGCCTCGGGGTCGAGCTGGTCCTCGGCGAGCGGCGCGGCGACCTCGTCGAGGGCCGCGATCTGGTCGAGGAACCACGGGTCGATGTGGGTCGACTCGTACAGCTCCTCGACGGTCGCGCCCAGCCGCATCGCCTGCTGGACGGCGCGCAGCCGCCCGTCGTGCGGCCGGCGGGCCTCCTCGATCAGCTCGGCCTTCCGTACGGCCCGCTCGTCCTCGGAGAGCGCGTCGGGGCCCGGAGCCCAGGAGAAGGAGCTGCCGGCCTTCTCCAGCGACCTGAGGGCCTTCTGCAGGGCCTCGGGGAAGGACCGGCCGATCGCCATGGCCTCGCCGACCGACTTCATGTGGGTCGTGAGCGTCTTGTCGGCCGCGGGGAACTTCTCGAACGCGAACCGCGGCGCCTTCACCACGACGTAGTCCAGGCTCGGTTCGAAGCTGGCCGGGGTCTCCCGGGTGATGTCGTTGCGGATCTCGTCGAGGGTGTACCCGACGGCGAGCTTCGCCGCGATCTTGGCGATCGGGAAGCCGGTCGCCTTCGACGCCAGCGCGCTGGAGCGCGACACGCGCGGGTTCATCTCGATCACGATCATCCGGCCGGTGGCCGGGTCGATCGCGAACTGGATGTTGCACCCTCCGGTGTCGACGCCGACGGCGCGGATGACGTCGATGGCGACATCCCGCATCCGCTGGTACTCCCGGTCGGTCAGCGTCATCGCCGGCGCGACGGTGATCGAGTCGCCGGTGTGGACGCCCATCGGGTCGAGGTTCTCGATGGAGCAGACGACCACGACGTTGTCGTTGCGGTCGCGCATCAGCTCCAGCTCGAACTCCTTCCAGCCGAGGATCGACTCCTCCAGGAGCACCTCGCTGGTCGGGCTGGCGGCGAGGCCGGCGCCGGCGATGCGGCGCAGGTCGTCCTCGTCATAGGCCATGCCGGACCCGGCGCCGCCCATCGTGAACGACGGGCGCACGACCATCGGGTACCCGAGCGTTCCGGCCGCGGCGAGGCAGTCGTCCATCGAGTGGCAGATCACGCTGGCCGCGGACTCGCCGCCGATGTCGGCGACGATCTTCTTGAACCGCTCGCGGTTCTCCCCCGCCTGGATGGCGTCGACCTTGGCGCCGATCAACTCGACGCCGTACCGCTCCAGGACGCCGGACTCGTGCAGGGCCACGGCGGTGTTCAGCGCGGTCTGGCCGCCCAGCGTGGGCAGCAGCGCGTCGGGACGCTCCTTGGCGATGACCTTCTCGACGGTGTCCGGGGTGATCGGCTCGACGTACGTCGCGTCGGCGATCTCCGGGTCGGTCATGATCGTCGCGGGGTTGCTGTTGACGAGGGCCACGCGCAGGCCCTCGGACTTCAGGACCCGGCACGCCTGCGTGCCGGAGTAGTCGAACTCGGCGGCCTGGCCGATGACGATCGGGCCCGAGCCGATGACGAGAACGGATTTGAGGTCGGTACGGCGCGGCATCAGGTTCCCTGTCCGGAGGCGACCGCGACGGCCACAAGGGCCAGCACGGTCAGGGCGGCGGCGACGGTGGAGAGGATGAGGGCCAGCGGTGCCGGGGGTCGAGCCCGTACGACGGCGTCGTTCGGGTCGACGGGCACGTGGCCGTGGGAGGCGGTGTCGGAGGCGTGGTCCGCCTCGTGGCCGGATGCGTCGGTCATGGGCCCTCCTTCGCCGGAGAGGCGACCAGAGGCACTGTGCTCATGACTCGCTCGCTGCGCTCGGTCATGAACGGTCCATGAGGTCGCAGAAGCGGTCGAACAGGCCCGTCGCGTCGTGCGGGCCCGGGGCGGCCTCGGGGTGGTACTGCACGCTGAACGCGGGCCGGTCGAGCAGCCGCAGCCCCTCGACGACGCCGTCGTTCAGGTCGACGTGGCTGACCTCGGCCCGGCCGAACGGCGTGTCGAACGGGCCGTCGAGGGGCGCCTCCACCGCGAAGCCGTGGTTGTGGCTGGTGATGTGCACCCGGCCGTTCGCGCGGTCCTGCACCGGCTGGTTCACGCCGCGGTGGCCGAAGCGCAGCTTGTACGTGCCGAGGCCCAGCGCGCGGCCCAGCATCTGGTTGCCGAGGCAGATGCCGAACACCGGCGTTCCGGTGTCGAGCACCCCGCGCATGGACTCGACCGCATAGCCGCAGGCGGCCGGGTCGCCGGGCCCGTTGCTGTAGAAGACCCCGTCCGGCTCGAGGGCGAGGATCTCCTCGGCGGTCACGGTCGCGGGCAGGACGTGCACCTCGCAGCCGCGCTCGGCCATGCGCCGGGGCGTCATCGCCTTGATGCCCAGGTCGATCGCCGCGACCCTGTGCCGCACCGCGCCCTCGGGCCGCACGACGTACGGCTCGGGCGTGGACACGACGCGGGCCAGGTCGGCGCCGATCATGTCGGGGCTGTCCAGCACGCGCTCCAGGAGCGCCTGCGGGTCGGTCTCGGTCGTGCTCACGCCGGCCCGCATGGCGCCCTTGTCCCGCAGGTGCCGGGTGAGCGCGCGCGTGCCGTTGATCGCGATGCCGACGACGCCGTAGTCGCGCAGCTCGTCGTCGAGCGAACGGCGGGCCCGCCAGTTCGAGACGACGCGGGACGGCTCGCGGACGACGTACCCGGCGACCTGCACGCGGCCGGACTCGGGGTCCTCGTCGTTGACGCCGGTGTTGCCGATGTGCGGCGCGGTCATCGTGACGATCTGCCGGTGGTACGACGGGTCGGTCAGCGTCTCCTGGTACCCCGTCATGCCGGTGTTGAAGACGATCTCCCCGAACGCCTCTCCCTCGGCCCCGTAGGCGGTGCCGTGGAAGGTCCGGCCGTCCTCCAGGACGAGCAGCGCCGGCTTGGTCGCGCGATTCAAATCGGTTTCCCTTCCAGAACGGTGGGACGGCCGCGCAGGAACGTCGCCTGCACCCGGCCCGGCAACTCCAGCCCGGCGAACGGCGTGTTCCGGCTCTTCGACACGAAGCCCCTCGGGTCGACGGCCGTGCGCACGGACGGGTCGTACAACGTCAGGTTGGCCGGGGCCCCGACCTCGATCGGGCGGCCCTGGCCGCTCAGGCGGCCGATGCGCGCCGGGCGGACCGCCAGGCGGTCCGCGACGCCGGCCCAGTCGAGCAGGCCGGTCTCTACCATGGCCTCCTGCACGACCGACAGGGCCGTCTCCAGCCCGATCATGCCCATCGCCGCCGGGGCCCACTCGGTCTCCTTGGCCTCGGCCGGGTGCGGGGCATGGTCGGTGGCGACGCAGTCGATCGTGCCGTCGGCGAGCGCCTCGCGCAGCGCGTCGATGTCCGCCTTGGTGCGCAGCGGCGGGTTCACCTTGTAGACGGGGTCGTACGTCTCGGCGAGCTCGTCGGTCAGCAGCAGGTGGTGCGGGGTGACCTCGGCGGTCACCTGCCAGCCCTTGCTCTTGGCCCACCGGATGATCTCGACCGATCCGGCGGTGGACACGTGGCAGACGTGCAGCCGGGACCCGACGTGCGCGGCGAGCAGGCAGTCGCGGGAGATGATCGCCTCTTCGGCGACGGCGGGCCAGCCGGCCAGGCCGAGCCGCCCGGAGACCTCGCCCTCGTTCATCTGCGCGTGCTCGGTGAGCCGGGGCTCCTGCGCGTGCTGGGCGACCACGCCGTCGAACGCCTTGACGTACTCCAGCGCGCGGCGCATCAGCACCGCGTCGGACACGCAGTGCCCGTCGTCGGAGAACACCCGCACGCGCGCGGCCGAGTCGGCCATCGCACCGAGTTCGGCGAGACGCTCGCCCTCCAGGCCGCGGGTGACCGCGCCGACCGGGTGGACGTCGCAGTGACCGGCCTCCCGGCCGAGCCGCCAGACCTGCTCGACGACGCCGGCCGTGTCGGCCACCGGCTCCGTGTTGGCCATGGCGTGCACGGCCGTGTATCCGCCGGCCGCCGCGGCGCGGGTGCCGCTCTCGACCGTCTCGGCGTCCTCACGGCCGGGCTCGCGCAGGTGGGTGTGCAGGTCGACCAGGCCCGGCAGAGCGATCAGGCCGTCGGCGTCGACGACCGTGGCGCCTGCGGCCGTGAGGCCGGCGCCGACCTCGGCGACGACGCCGTCGCGGAGCAGGATGTCGGCGGGCGCGCCACCGAGGATCCGCGCGCCCTTGATGAGGTGCATCACGCGTCTTCCCTTCTCGAAGCGTCGCCGCCGCGTTTGGCGTCCCCGTTCGGCGAGACGGCCCCGGCGGGGGTCACGTCGCCGCCGATCGCCGGCTCCGAGCCGCCCAGGAGGAGGTAGAGCACCGCCATCCGGACGGTGACGCCGTTGGCGACCTGCTCGACGATGGTCGAGCGCGGCGAGTCGGCCACCTCCGCGGCGATCTCGACGCCGCGGTTCATCGGGCCTGGGTGCATCACGATCGCGTGGTCCTGCAGCGCGGCGAGACGGCGGGCGTCCAGGCCGTACCGGCGGCTGTACTCCCGGACGGTCGGGAAGTACGCGGCGGTCATCCGCTCCTGCTGGACCCGCAGCATCATCACGACGTCGCTCTTGGGCAGCACCGCGTCGAAGTCGTACGCGACCTCGCACGGCCAGGTGTCCACCGACACCGGGAACAGCGTCGGCGGTGCGACCAGCGTGACCTCCGCGCCGAGCGTGTTCAGCAGCAGCACGTTGGAACGCGCCACCCGGCTGTGCAGGATGTCGCCGACGATCGTGACGCGGCGGCCGTCGAGATCGCCGAGCCGCCGCCGCATGGTGTAGGCGTCGAGCAGCGCCTGGGTCGGGTGCTCGTGCGTGCCGTCCCCGGCGTTCACGACGCTGCCGCGCACCCAGCCGGCGAGCCGGTGCGGCGCGCCGGAGGCGTTGTGGCGGATGACGACGCCGTCGGCGCCCATCGCCTCCAGGGTCAGCGCGGTGTCCTTGAGGCTCTCCCCCTTGGACACGCTGGAGCCCTTGGCGGAGAAGTTGATCACATCCGCCGACAGCCGCTTGGCGGCCGCCTCGAACGAGATCCGGGTGCGCGTGGAGTCCTCGAAGAAGAGGTTGACGACGGTGCGCCCGCGCAGCGTGGGCAGCTTCTTGATCGGGCGGTCTGCGATCCGCGAGAGCTCTTCGGCGGTGTCGAGGATGAGCAGCGCGTCGTCCCGGGTGAGATCGGCCGCCGAGATCAGGTGGCGCTTCACTTGGGGACCTCCAGCACGACGGCGTCCCGGCCGTCGGTCTCGGCGAGCAGCACCTTGACCTTCTCGCGGGCGCTGGTCGGAAGGTTCTTGCCGACGTAGTCGGCGCGGATGGGCAGCTCCCGGTGGCCTCGGTCGACCAGGGTGGCGAGCTGCACGGCGCGCGGACGGCCGAGGTCGTTCAGCGCGTCGAGGGCCGCCCGTACGGTGCGGCCGGAGAACAGGACGTCGTCGACCAGGACGACGACGCGGTCGTCGACGCCCTCGGGCGGAAGCTCGGTGCGGCCCAGCGCGCGGGCGGGGCGCATGCGCAGGTCGTCGCGGTACATCGTCACGTCGAGGGAACCCCGCGGAACGGGCTCGCCCTCGACCTCGGCGATCCGCCCGGCCAGGCGGGCGGCCAGGGTGACCCCGCGTGTCGGGATCCCGAGCAGGACGATGTCGCGGCCGCCCTTGGTGCGTTCGAGGATCTCGTGGGCGATCCGGGTGAGCGCCCGCCGGATGTCGGGGGCCTCCAGAACGGTCTTGTGACTCACATCACTATCGGGTGACGGTCCGTGCGCGGGCACGGAGGCAGCACTCACCTCGATAACCTCCTTTCCCGCCTCACGGGACGGGCCTTAAAGGACGTTGGGCGCTATCACGTTAGCAGCCCGGGTAGTCTGCCCCCGACACCGGGACCGGCACGTTTCCGCTGGTGACGACGCTGCGCAAGCGAGCCGCCGGACGCCGGGCCGCGGGTGTGGCAAGCTTTTACCCGGCGGCCGGCGGCCTGTGCGGCGCGTGGTCGCCGGGCCGCGCGAGCCCCGCCGCACAAGGGTTTCCGCACTCTCCGGACCCCTCTTCGGAGCCCTCGCGGACCCCGACTGTTTCGCCGCTTTTTTCCAATCGGCTTGACCTGGGGCGCTACCCGTTTTACCGTCACTGTCCGTAACCATCCCAGGAGATGGACCCCTCGGGCAGTCGGCCCCCGGCCGGCTGAGAGTGCGCCCCACGGCACACCCGTCTCGGGGCAGGCGGGAGCCACCCGTCCGGGTCCCCCTCCCGGGGCCACTATCGACGACGAGAAAGTGAGCCTGGGGGCCGCACGATGCCGTCTGAATACGCTAAGGCTCTCGGCGCGAGGCTTCGCGCCATCCGCACCCAGCAGGGCCTGTCCCTGCATGGCGTGGAGGAGAAATCCCGTGGCCGCTGGAAGGCCGTCGTCGTGGGTTCGTACGAGCGGGGCGACCGCGCCGTCACCGTTCAGAAGCTGGCCGAGCTCGCCGAGTTCTACGGCGTGCCGGTGTCCGAGTTGCTCCCCGGCGGAGCCGCGCCGAGCCCGCTGGGCCCGACGCCGAAGCTCGTGATCGACCTCGAGCGACTCCAGCAGCTTCCGAAGGACAAGGCCGGTCCACTCGCCCGTTACGCCGCGACGATCCAAAGCCAGCGGGGCGACTACAACGGAAAGGTCCTGTCCATCCGGCAGGAGGATCTGCGTTCGCTCGCGGTGATCTACGACAAGTCACCGACGGAGCTCACCGAAGAGCTCATCGGCTGGGGCGTCCTCGACCCCGAGGCACGCCGCGCGGTCGAAGCGTTCTGATCCACCTTCCGGTCCGAACGCGGCCCTCCCCTGGGCCGCCGCATGACCGATGCTCGTGACGGAGCCCGCCCGGAACCCCACCGGGCGGGTTTCTTCATGCCGGGGAAGGACGCGGCCCAGGCGACGCGGCCCGAGCGACACGGCCCAGGCGACGCGGCCCGAGCGACACGGCCCAGGCGACGCGGCCCGAGCGACACGGCCCAGCTCGCCCCTCGACGGCCACCGGCCACGCGGTCACGCCCGGCGCCCGCCCCAGGCGTTACGCCTCCGGCCCTGCGCCACTCCGCCGCCGTCGCTGCCATCCTGACGTCGGCATGGACCACCAAAACCGGCGAACCAGTCATCGCCGCGACAACGACGGCGGCAAAGCGACCACCACGGCGGCGAAGGCATCGAGTGTGGCGGGACGCGCGTCCAGCAGAGCGCGGGTGGGTACCGCGCAGCCGGCCACACCACCGCCGTAGCGGCCACGTCGCCGCCGTAATGGCCATGTCGCCGCCGGCGTTGACGCGACATGACTGGATCGCCCGATTTCGGCGGGTCGACGTCGGCGTCGATGTGGCTGATCGATCCCTCCGGACGGCAGCCACACATGACTCAAGCAGGGAGAACATGCCTCAGACGCGAGCTCTTCCGTACTGATCGAGGTGGGGCCGCCTGATCACGCGGCGCTGCTTCATGAACCGATCGGCCGCCCAATCCGCGCTGCAAGCTGATCGATCAGCCACGTCGACGTCGGCGTGGACCCGCCAGGACCGGCGAACCGGTCGTCGCACGTCAACGATGGCGGCAACGTGGCCATGACGGCGGCGGTCCGACCATCACGGCGGTGAAGGGCACCGTGAGGCCGCACTCGCGGGAGACGGCGCCGCGCGGGGCCCGCCGTCTCGGGGGGAGGTCGACGGCGGGACCCGCGGGCGTCGATCGGGCTCCCGCGCCTGCGGAGCCCGTTCTCAGAGGGGTCTCAGCCGGCGGCGGGCAGCATGGGCTGGCCCGGCACGCCGAGGGTGGTCTCGACGAGCGACACGAAGATCTCCGCGTCGTGCAGCAACTCGTCGGCCTCGTCCGCGGTGACCGCGCGCGGCAGGCCGGCCTCCGCGGCGGCGCGCTTGTCGGCGCCGGCGGCGAAGAACGCCGCCCACTCACGCAGGGCGGGCTCGGCCTCCGGCAGCAGCACCCAGACGCTGCGCGGCCTGCCGCGCGTCCGGGAGCCGGGGTCGGCTCGCTCGGCGAGCACGGCGGCGGCGGCGCGCAGCGCAGCGAGGTGCGCCGCGACGTAGCGCAGCGCCGGGGCGGCCGACTCGGCGGCCTCGATCAGCCCGCGCCGTGCCGTCTGGAGGAGTGACATCGCCGATGCGGCGGGCCTGCGCCGGGGTGCCGGCCGCAGAGGGACGGAAGTTGACGACCTTGCGGACATGACATGCCTCCTTCCGCTGGGCGAGCCCGAAGGCCCAGGGGAGGCCGGGCGAAGCGCTTCCCCTCGCCCCGCCCGGCCGTCGCATCCCGCCCGGCATCGCGCTGCCCGCGAGACGTCCCCTCGGCGCGGGCCGCGAGTCCCACGCCGTACTCGAACACAGGTTCGAGCATGCATCTCAGTAAAGCGGCCACGGCCTCATTCGTCAACGTGTTCGAATAGGTGTGTCTTCGCAGTTCGAAACCCCTTACCCCGCTCCTCGACGCGGGCCGTAGGGTGCTCCCATGCATCCCAACGTCGAACGCGTCGCCGCCCGCCTGCGCGAGCTGGGCGCCACCGGACAGGTCCGGGAGCTGCCCGAGGCGGCGCCCACCGCGGTGGCGGCCGCGGCCCAGCTCGGCTGCGACGTCGGCGCCATCGCCAACAGCCTGATCTTCGCCGCCGACGGCGAACCCCTCCTCGTCCTCACCAGCGGCGCGCACCGCGTCGACACCGCCGCGCTGGCCGAGCGGATCGGCGCGGAGAAGATCAAGCGGGCGGACGCGGAGTTCGTCCGGGCGGCGACCGGTCAGCCCATCGGCGGGGTGGCCCCTCTCGGGCACCCGAGCCCGATCCGGACCCTCGTCGACACGTGGCTGGCCAAGTACGACGTCGTGTGGGCGGCGGCCGGGCATCCCCACACGATCTTCCCCACCTCGTACGAGGAGCTGCTCCGCCTCACCGGCGGCACGCCGACCGACGTCGACTGATCGCCGCCGCCCGTCCCGCAACACGCCGGCCGGAGCCGGCCGATCGCGTCCCCTTGCCCTTCGCGCCCCTGCCGTGACCGGACCTGGACGGTCCGTGACCCGATCGGGTCCGGGTCGCCGGGGACAACCGCCGAAAGGCGGTGATACAACGGTCACCTGAGGCTCAAGCGCACTCTCCGGAGCGGGTGCCCCATGGCTGGACAGGACGGTCTGCGTGCCGGTGCGGCGCGTGACAAGGATTTCGTCGGCATCGACACCGCCGCGATGGCTCGGCTCATCCAGCAGATGACGAGCGCGTCGGACGCCATCACCGCCTGGCTGCGCACGAACGCCGCGCTGCCTCCGAGCGTTCCGCGCACCGGCCTGCACCAGGCCGCGGCCGTGGAGAGCTGGGCCCGTGCCCAGCCGGGGATGCTCAGCCGGCGACGGAGCTACGCGATCGCCCATCTGAGCAAGGGCGCCGTCGACATGCCGCGGGTCGGCACCGGCCACCTCGGCGCGCGGACGGGCGGTACGACGTCGGCCGGGGCGGGCCACACCGTCGGGCACTTCCCCGACGCGCACGCCGCGACCAGAGCGGGATCCGCCGACGCGGCCGCGATCCACGCCGCGGTGACGGCCGGCCACCCGATCCCGGCGGCCGTCTGGAAACGGCTGACCGCCGACGCGGACGACCCGGACTACGTCAAGGGCCTGTACGCACGGCTCGGCCCGGCCGGCGCCGCGGACCTGATCGGGGCCGCGCTGGGCCACGAGGCGCGCCTGGCGGCCGTCAGGGAGTCGCTGGGCCTGGCCAGCCATCACCTCCGGATGTCCGAGACGTGGCTGCGCGACCTCCTCGATGAGGCGAGCCGCAAGGGCGTGCACGACGACGCGGTGGGCGTGCTGGAGCACGCCGGGCTCGACCGGCGCGCGAAGGTCGCCCTGGCGCACATCGGCCTGACGCACCTGGGCGCGGTGCCGCCGGGCCACCGCGTCCCCGTGCCGGATCCCCCGCACGAGGCGATGCTCCGCCCCGCCGCGGCGGACCCCGAGGCCGCGGCCGAGTTGCACGCGCGCCACTCCGAGGCCGTGCGCGGAGCGCTGGCGGCCTTCCCGGCGTCCCCGGCGCTCCAGCGCCTCAGCGCGCAGGGCGACGACACCGTACGCCTGGTCGCTCCTCCTCCGGTCGCTCCCCCGACGGAGGAGGCCTCATGAGCGAGCGCAGCGAGCGCTTCATGGGCACGGCCCCTCTGGTCGCTCCCCCGACGGAGGAGGGCTCATGACCGCTTATCCGCCCGCGCCGGCCACCGTACGGCCGCCGACGGCGCAGTCCCCGGGGCAGGGGGTGCCCCTGCAGCAGCCGAATCCGGCGTACGTCGAGCTGTTCGCCGCGTACGAGCGCGCGTACGCGAGCGCCCACTCGCTCGAGGCGGCGCTGGACCCGCCGATCCGCACGGTCGGCGACGCCTGGGTCGGGCCCGCGGCGCGCGGCTGGCAGCGTGAGCTGGAGACGGAGCGCGGCCGGCTCAAGAAGGCGGCTGCCCAGATTCTGTGGGACATTTACGACGCACTGTCGAAAGTCCCGCCTTACCTACCAAAGTGAGCCTTGTGAAATCAGCTTTCGGAGCCCGGCGGGAGACCACCCCGCAGATACGGGAGATCGACCGGCGCGGCTTCTTCCGGCGGCTCGACGCGATGCTGGCGACCTACGCCGCGGCGATGGAGCCGCCCGCCGACCAGATGCCGGGCCGGCGCACGATCATGGAGCGCCACGCCGCGTATCCCGGTTTCCGGGCGTTCGTCGCCGGGCGCCGGCGCGACGTTAGCGGCTTCGCGTACGGCTTCCGCGGTGAGCCCGGGCAGTGGTGGCACGACGTGGTCCACGCCGCGCTCGCCGACAAGGGCGGCCGGGAGCACGCCCAGGCGTGGATGGGCGACACGTTCGAGGTCGCCGAACTGCACGTTCACCCCGACAGCCAGGGCCAGGGGCTCGGCCGCAAACTGATCACCACGCTGTGCGCGGACCGCCCGGAGCGCACCGTCGTGCTGTCCACGCTCGACGCCGAGACGCCCGCCCGGAACCTGTACCGCTCGCTCGGCCTGACGGATCTGCTCACCGGCTTCCGGTTCCCGGGCGGGGGGCCGCTCTACGCGGTGATGGGCGCCCGGCTCCCGCTGAGTTCCAGGCGGTCGTAGACCTCGCGCGTCGCCGTCGACTTGTTGAACGTGATGAAGTGGATGCCCGGCACACCCTCGTCCAACAGGCGCCGGCACAGCTCCGCCGCCTGTTCGATGCCGAGCCGGCGCACCGCCTCTGGGTCGTCGCCGACGGCCTCGAACCGCTCGGCCAGCTCCGGCGGGAAGGGCGCGCCGGACAGCTGCTCGGACCGCTCGATCGTGCTCAGCTGGGTCACCGGCATGATGCCGGCGAGGATCGGCACGTCACAGCCCTGCGCGGCGACCCGGTCGCGCAGCCGCAGGTAGTCCTCGGCCCGGAAGAACATCTGCGTGATCGCGTAGTCGGCGCCGGCCTGGCACTTGCGCACGAAATGCCGGGTGTCGCTCTCGATGTCCGGCGACCGCGGGTGCTTGTACGGGAAGGCGGCCACCCCGACGCTGAAGTCCCCCGACGACTTGATCAGCCGCACGACGTCCTCGGCGTACTCGACGCCGTCGGGGTGCTTGACCCACTCCCCCATCGGGTCGCCGGGCGGGTCGCCCCGCAGCGCCAGCAGATCCCGGACACCGACGGCGGCGAACTGGCCGATCAGCCGCCGCAGCTCCCGGATCGAGTGGTTCACGGCCGTGAAGTGCGCGACGGGGGTGAGGGTCGTGTCGGTCGCGATCCGCTCGACGATCTCGACGGTCCGGTCACGGGTGCCGCCGCCGGCACCGTACGTGACCGAGACGAACGTGGGACGCAGCACCTCGAGTCGGCGGATCGCCTGCCACAGGTTGCGGGCGCCCTGCTCGGTCTTGGGGGGAAGGAACTCGAAGGAGAACGTCGGCTCGCCCGCGGCGAGCACTTCCCGGATCGTGGGGCGAGCGAAGGTCATGCAGACCAGCGTAACGGGACGACCCCGGAGGACCACTAGTCTCGACCTCATGACCCCCAGTCGCGTACGTAAGGAGGTCGACGAGGCGCTGCGCGCCTTCGTCGACCGGCAGCGCCCGGTGCTGAGCGCCGTCGGTGACGACATGGCCCCCATGGTGACGGCGCTCGACGCGCTCCTGGCGGGAGGGAAGCGGCTGCGTCCCGCGTTCTGCTACTGGGGCTGGCGCGGCTCGGGCGGCGGAGACTGCCCGGAGATCTTCACCGCCGCGGCCTCCCTGGAGCTGCTGCAGGCCAGCGCGCTGATCCACGACGACGTGATGGACGGCAGCGACACCCGGCGGGGCCAGCCCTCGGCGCACCGCCGGCTCGAGGCGCTGCACGCCGCGTCGGGGTGGCGTGGCTCGGCGGAGGCGTTCGGCGCGGGCGCGGCGATCCTCCTCGGCGACGTGTGCCTGTCCTGGAGCGACGAGATGTTCCAGGGCAGCGGCCTCCCGCAGGACGCGCTGCGGCGCGGGCGGCCCATCTTCGACATCATGCGCACCGAGGTCATGTGCGGGCAGTACCTCGACCTGGTCGGGCAGGCGCGAGGGGGCGGCGTCGACGGCCACGCCATGGTCGAGGCGGCCCTCCGGGTCGTCCGCTTCAAGGCCGCCAAGTACACGATCGAGCGGCCCCTGCAGCTCGGCGCGGCGCTGGCCGGGTCCGAGGAGATGGCGGCCCTGTCGGCGTACGGCATGCCGCTGGGCATCGCCTTCCAGCTGCGCGACGACGTCCTAGGCGTCTTCGGCGACCCGGCCGAGACCGGCAAGCCGGCGGGAGACGACCTGCGCGAGGGCAAGCGCACCGTCCTGATCGCGCTGACCCTCGAACGCTCGTCCCCGGCCCAGGCCGAGACCGTGGAACGGCTGCTCGGCGACCCCGGCCTCGACGCGGACGGGGTCGAGCGGCTCCGGGCGATCATCGTGGAGACCGGCGCGCTGGACGCCTGCGAGCGGATGATCGACCGGTACGCCGACGAGGCGTCCGGCGCGCTCACGAGCGCTCCGCTCACGGCGGAGGCCCGCGAGGCGCTCTCGGACCTGACGATCGCCGCCACCGCGCGACGCGTCTGACCGCGCAGCGCCTCTCACCGCACTCCGCGTCCGACCGCACTCCGGGTCTGACCGTAGGCCGCGTCTCATCCGGCATCACCGGGAAACCACATTCGCCGGACAAAACGCGTTTCGCTGGTTAACAATGGGGGCATGACCGATCGATTGACCGCATGAAGCTCGACACGCCGTACCCGCCGCGTATCGCCGAACCCGTGGCCCGAGTGCGCGTCTCCGCGCCCGCGCCGCGACGGGCCCCGCGCAGCCGCAGACTGATGCTCGCGCTGACGCTCGTGGCCATCGCCGGGTTCCTGCTGGGCCTGGGCCTACCGGTCCATCCCTGAAGCGCGCCCGACGCGACGGGGCGTTCCCCCGAGCAGCGCCGGCCGAGAGCCGGCCACCGTCCCGACCCGAATGAAGAGCCCTTGGCCCGCAGCGGGCCAAGGGCTCCTGTCGTACCGGGGCCCCCCGTCCCGGCCGGAACCGTCACCAGTGCGGCGGCCGGTCCTCCAGGAAGCGGGCGTCATCGTCGTCGTATGAGGGGTAACCACCCCAGCCGAGCTCGGACTCGTCGCGCGTCTGGTCGGGCAGCACCACCAGATCGTCGTCGTCGGCCAGCTCCACCGGGCGCTCGTCGTCAGGGTTGCCGATCACGTCTCCCATTGTCGCGCATCGGCGCGGTGTCCGGGTCCCCGGTCCGGTGAAGTCTCGCGGTCGGCGCGAGCCGCCGGCGCGGGACCGGCGGCCCGGGTGAGCGCCGAGCCGACGCCCCTCGATGAGGCGGCGTGCAGGCCCGTCAGAGCGCCTGCTCGGCGGTACGGCGAGAACCGAGCCGACGCCCCTCGATGAGGCGGCGTGCAGGCCCGTCAGAGCGCCTGCTCGGCGGTACGGCGAGAACCGAGCCGACGCCCCTCGATGAGGCGGCGCGCGGGCCCGTCAGAGCGCCTGCTCGGCGGCGCGGAGGGGGCGGGCGAGTTCGGCGGCGGCGGCGCGCGGGTCGTCGGCCTCGGTGATCGCCCGTACGACGACGACACGGTCGGCGCCCGCGGCCAGCACCTGGTCGAGGTTGCCCGCGTCGATGCCGCCGATGGCGAACCACGGCCGGCTGAACCCGCGCCCGGCGACGTACCTGAGGAGCCCCAGCCCGGGCGCCGGGCGGCCGGGCTTGGTGGGCGTCGGCCAGGTCGGGCCGACGCAGAAGTAGTCGACGCCGGGTTCGGCCGCCGCGGCGGCGGCCTGCGCCTCCGAGTGCGTCGACCGGCCGATGAGGATGTCCTGGCCGACGATGGCCCGCGCCGCCGCGACCGGAAGGTCGTCCTGGCCAAGATGGAGGACGTCCGCGCGTACGGTGTGGGCGATGTCGGCGCGGTCGTTCACCGCCAGCAGGGCGCCGTGCTTGTCGCAGGCGGCGCGGAAGACCGAGAGGTACTCGATCTCCTGCCGCGCCTCGAGGCCCTTCTGCCGGAGCTGCACGATGTCGACTCCGCCCGCCAGCGCCGCGTCGAGGAACGCCTCGAGGTCGCCCTGCGCCTCGCGGGCGTCGGTGCAGAGGTACAGGCGGGCCCGGCCGAGCCGGGCCCGCAGGGTCACTGCGCGTTCAGAGGGCAGGTGCCTGGCCAACACGGGCCCTTCCGCCGATGGTGCCGGTGCTGAGAGGGCCCGCCGCACGTGCTCCGCGGATCAAAGGGCCAGCGCCTGGGCGCGCCGGTTGATCTCCTTGACGCGGTGCTGGGCGAGCGCCTCGATCGGGGTGCCCGGGAGGGACTCGTCCTCGGTGAACAGCCAGCGCAGCGCCTCGGCGTTGTCGAAGCCGGAGTCGGCGAGGACGGTCAGGGTGCTCTGGAGTCCCTTGAGGGGCTGATCGCCGGAGATGAAGGCCGCCGGGACGCAGAGGCCCTCGGCGCGCTGCACTCCCAGGAGCTTGTGGTCGCGGAGAAGCTGCTTCACTCGCTTGAGATCGAGGCCGAGCTTGTCGGCCACTTCGCGAAGGGTGAGCCATTCGCCCACCAGTGCGTCGGTCTGTCGGTCGATCTCGATTTCGGCAACGGTGTGCGTCACGGAACCCTGCCTACCACCTTCGGCATCTTCTGAAACCTCACTCACGAGCGGTCTCCTTGGCCGGAATGGCGGGATCCGCCAACGCTGACCGGTCGACACGCTTGTGACCTGCGATGATACGCCGCCCCTGCAGCAGATCGCGCGGCCGGTCGACCGTGAGGATCGCCACAAGCCGATCGCCGTTCAGCCAGCAGGCCGACCACCCCCCGGCGGCCGACGGGTCGCCGCGCCAGAGCATCGCGTCGGCGACCGGGTGATGCCCGGCGTACTGCACCATGTGCCCGAACTGCTCGGACCAGAAGTACGGCACGGGGTCGTAGACGCGGTCGCCGCCCAGCAGGCCTACGGCCGCGACCTCCGGTGCGTTCAGCGCGGTGTCCCAGTGTTCGACGCGCAGGCGCCGCGAGAACGTCGGCGACCACCACGCGGCGCAGTCGCCGACCGCGTACACGCCCGGACGTTCGGTGCGAAGGTGTTCGTCGACCACGACGCCGTTGTCGAGGGCCACGCCCGAGCCTTCGAGCCAGGCCGTCTCGGGGCGCACTCCCACGGCCGTCAGGACGACGTCCGCCTCGACCGACCCGCCGCCCGCCAGGTCGAGGCCGCCGCGCTCGACGGAGGCGACCTTGACGCCGGTGCGCAGCTCGATCCCCGCCTCGGCGTACCAGCCCGCCGTCTTCGCGCCGACCTCGGCGGCGACGGCGCCGGCGAGCGGCGCGTCGGCGGCCTCGACCACCGTGACGCGGCAGCCGGCCGCGGCCGCCGCCGTCGCGACCTCCGCGCCGATCCAGCCGGCGCCGACGATCGCGACCCGGGCGCCGGGGCGCAGCCCCGCGCGGAGCGCCCGGGCGTCGTCGACGGTGCGCAGCACGTGCTGCGGCCCGTCGCCCGGCAGCCGGATCGGCGAGGCTCCCGTGGCGATCACCAGGCCGTCGAAACCGAGAGGGCCCGCCGTCGTCTCCAGGACGTCGGTGAGGCCGGTCGCGCGGTGCCCGAGGAGCAGCTCGCAGTCGAGCGCCGCCCAGTCGGCGTCGAGGGTCGTGTCGTCGACGTCCCCGCGCAGGACGCCCTTGGACAGCGGCGGCCGGTCGTACGGGCGGTGGGGCTCCGCCCCGACCAGCGTCAGCGTGCCGGTGTGCCCCTGGGCCCGGAGCGCCTCGACGGTCCGGAGGCCCGAGAGCCCTCCACCTGCGACGATCACCCGTCTCATGTTCGTGACCTTATAGTCTGTTGACGTAGGCGCGGGAGTCCGGCGCACCGGGCTGAGAGGGCGGCACAGCGGCCGCCGACCGCATGAGCCCGCATCGGCGTCCGCCGACGCGGCTCTGGACCTGATCCGGATCATGCCGGCGAAGGGAGCACACGCGTGCACGTGATCATTGTTGGCGGCGGAGTGATCGGCCTCGGGATCGCGTGGCGGTCCCTGACCCGTGGCATCGAGGTCACGGTCGTCGATCCCGATCCGGCGAGCAAGGCGTCGCGCGTCGCCGCCGGCATGCTGACCCCCGTCACCGAGGTGAACTACGGTGAGGACGCGCTGCTGCGGCTCGGCATCACGTCCCGCGACCGGTACCCCTCCTTCGTCGCCGAGCTGGAGGAGGTCTCCGGCCACGACACCGCGTACCGGCGGGACGGGGTGCTGCAGGTCGCCCTCGACTCCGACGACCTGGCCGTGCTGGACGAGCTGCGCCGGTTCCAGGAGTCGCTCGGTCTCACCGCCGAGGCGCTCACCGGCCGGGAGTGCCGCCGCCGGGAGCCCATGCTGGCGCCGTCGGCGCGCGGCGGTCTGTTCGCGCCCGACGACGGCTCGGTCGATCCGCGTCGCCTGTCGGCGGCGCTGCTGGCCGCCGTCGACCGGCTCGGCGGCACCCTGATCCGGGACCGTGCGGCCGAGGTCCTCACCGACCGCGACCGGGCCGTCGGGGTGCGTCTCGCCGGCGGCGAGGCCGTCCACGCCGACCAGGTCGTGCTGGCCGCCGGGCCGTGGAGCCACGAGCTCAAGGGCCTCCCGCCGGACGCCGTCCCCCCGGTACGCCCGGTGAAGGGCCAGGTCGTGCGCCTGCGCGGCCCGTTCCCCCTCCTCGGCGGCACCGTCCGCGGCCTCGTCCGCGGTTCCTCGGTGTACCTGGTGCCCCGTGCCGACGGGGAGCTCGTCGTCGGCGCGACCCAGGAGGAGATGGGCTACGACACGACGGTCACCGCGGGCGGGGTGTGGGAGCTGCTGCGCGACGCCCACGAGCTGGTCCCCGGCGTCACCGAGCTGGCCTTCGCGGAGGTGATCGCGGGCCTGCGGCCGGGCTCCCCGGACAACGCCCCGATCCTCGGGCCGTCGGCGCTGCCCGGCCTGCTGCTCGCCACCGGCCACTTCCGCAACGGCATCCTCCTCACCCCGGTCACCGCCGACGCCATGGCGGACACCATCGCGACCGGAGAGCCGCCCGAGGTCATCCGGCCGTTCGCACCCGGAAGGTTCCGAGATTGAAGATCACCGTCAACGGCGCCGAGCGCGACACCCCCGAGGGTTCGTCCGTCGCGGGCGTCGTCGCGTCGCTGACCGAACGCCCCACCGGGGTCGCCGTCGCGCTCAACGACGAGGTCGTGCCGCGCGCCGACTGGAAGACCACGATTCTGCGCGAGGCGGACCGCATCGAGGTGCTGACCGCCGTCCAGGGAGGTTGACCATGCAGGAACAGGCCGAAGAGACCCTGACGGCGGACCGGGCCGCGGGCGGTCCGGACCCGCTCGTCATCGCGGGCGAGCGCTTCGGGTCCCGCCTGATCATGGGGACGGGCGGCGCGCCGAGCATGCACGTCCTGGAGGAGGCGCTGACCGCGTCCGGGACCGAGCTGACCACCGTGGCGATGCGCCGCGTCGGCGCCGACACCCCGGGGTCCGTCCTCGACGTGCTCCGCCGGTGCGGCATCCGGGTGCTGCCGAACACCGCGGGATGCTTCACGGCGGGCGAGGCCGTCCTCACCGCCAAGCTCGCCCGCGAGGCGCTCGGGACCAACTGGATCAAGCTCGAGGTCATCGCCGACGAGCGGACCCTGCTGCCGGATCCGATCGAGCTGGCCGACGCCGCGGAGCGGCTCGTCGACGACGGGTTCGTGGTGCTGCCGTACACCAACGACGACCCGGTGCTGGCCCGGCGCCTCGAACAGGCCGGCTGCGCCGCGGTGATGCCCCTCGGCTCCCCCATCGGCTCGGGTCTGGGCATCCGCAACCCGCACAACATCGAGCTGATCGTGGAGCAGGCCGGGGTGCCCGTGATCCTGGACGCGGGCCTGGGGACGGCCAGCGACGCCGCCCTCGCCATGGAGCTCGGCTGCGACGCCGTCCTGCTCGCCACGGCCGTCACCCGCGCCCAGTCGCCGGCCCTGATGGCCGCGGCGATGCGGCACGCGGTGGAGGGCGGCCGGCTGGCCCGCCTCGCCGGCCGGATCCCCAAGCGCCGGTACGCGCAGGCGTCCTCGCCGTGGGAGGGGCTGAGCTCCGCGGGCTGACCGTCCGGGCGCCACGATCGCAGGAGCCGGCCGGCCGTCCGACGCGGCGCCGTGAGCCCACCGGCCCGGGCGTCCGGGCGCCGCGCCCACCTTCGCGGGCCGGCCGTTCGGCGCCACGCCGCCGAGCAGGCCGTTCTTCTCGGGGACGGTATCGATCCCGCAAGGATTGATGCTTTGATCCTGAGTCAGGACGAGTATGCCCCCGAATCCCTAATACACTCCCCCTGATGGATACGACGGTTGCGGACCCCCTCGTCGGGCAGGTGCTTGACGGGCGCTACCTCGTACGGTCACGCGTCGCCCGGGGTGGCATGGCCACCGTTTACGCCGGTCACGACACCAAGCTGGACCGTACGGTGGCGCTTAAGGTCATGCACGCGAACCTCGCCATGGACGAGGAGTTCGTCCGGCGTTTCATCGGCGAGGCGAAGAGCGCGGCCGCCCTCTCCCACCCAAACGTGGTCGCGGTCTATGACCAGGGCACCGACAAGGGCTACGTGTTCCTCGCGATGGAGTACGTCCCCGGGCGCACGCTGCGCGACCTGCTGACCGAGCGCGGCCGGCTGGGCCCGCGCGAGGCGCTGCAGGTGATGCAGCCGGTGCTGTCCGCGCTGGGCGCCGCGCACCGCGCCGGGCTGATCCACCGCGACGTGAAGCCGGAGAACGTCCTGCTCACCGCCGACGGGCAGGTGAAGGTCGCCGACTTCGGCCTGGCCCGCGCCGAGACCGCGAGCAAGCAGACGAAGACCGGCATGATCATCGGCACCGTCGGCTACCTCGCGCCCGAGCAGGTCATCTCCGGCGACGCCGACGCCCGTACGGACGTGTACGCCGCCGGCATCATGCTGTTCGAGCTCCTGACCGGCCGTCAGCCGTACGACGGCGGCACGCCGCTGGCCGTCGCCTACAAGCACGTCAACGAGACGGTGCCGCTGCCCTCCAGCGTCGTCCCCGGCCTCCCGCCGCAGGTGGACGCGCTGGTGGCCAGCGCCACCAACCGCGACCCGGCGCGCCGGCCGTCCGACGCGGACCACTTCCACGCCGCGGCGGGCGAGGTGTACCGCCAGCTGCCGCCGGACGTCGACGCGACGCTGGCCGGAGTCGCGGCGGCGCCGCCGCCTCCCCCGGCTCCCCCGCTTCCCGCGCCCGTCGGCGCGACGGTCGCCGACGGCTCGACGCAGATGTTCGGCCCGCACCCCGGCGGCTACGCGCCGCCGCACTCGGGCACGCAGATGCTCAGCCCCCACACGATGGCGGTCCATCACGAGCCGCCGTCTCCGCCGACCATGCGCGACCGGCTGCTGCGGCCGCCGGGCGTGTACGGGCTCATCGCCGGGGTTCTCGCCCTCGTGCTGCTGCTCGGCGGGGTCGTCTGGTTCCAGACGGTGGGCAACAAGGAGGCCGTGCCGAAGCTGGCCGGGCTGACCGAGGAGCAGGCGCGGGTCGCCGCCGAGAAGGTCGGGCTGAAGGTCAAGGTCGGGTCGTCGCGCTACGACGCGAAGATCCCGAAGGACAAGGTCGCCGCCGTCCAGCCGCAGACGGGCACCAAGGTCGACAAGGGCACCGTGCTCACGCTGACCCTGTCCCTGGGCAAGCAGCCGGTCGCGATCCCGGACGTCAAGGGCGACCCGCTCGACCAGGCCAAGCAGAAGCTGCAGCAGGCCGGGCTCACCCCCGGTGACGTGGTCAAGCAGCCCAGCGTCTCCGTGCCGAACGGCTCGGTGATCAAGACGAGGCCCGCCGCGGGCACGAAGCAGAGCCCGGACGACCCCGTCACGCTGGTGGTCAGCAGCGGCATCCAGATGCCCAAGCTGGTCGGCCTCAAGCGCGACGCCGCCGCCCAGAAGCTGAGCAGGCTCGGCCTCAACGTGCAGTGGCAGGAGCAGGACCCGGGCGACGGGCAGCAGCCGAACACCGTCATCAACCAGGACCCGCCGGTCGGGCAGCAGCTCACCCCCGGCCAGACCGTCACCGTCACCGTGACCAAGGCCCAGAAGGACTGCGCGCCGCTCGACTTCGGCTGCATGTGGCAGCGCATGCACGGTCACGACAAGGGGGGCGACCAGCAGAACAACCAGCCGGCGCCCGTACCCGGGGTGATGGGCCAGCCGATCGCGCAGGCCGCCCAGGCGCTCATGCAGAGCGGTTTCCAGGTCCAGGTGACGAACGGCCAGCCCGGCGACCCGGTCACCGGTCAGGATCCGCCGCCCAACACCCCGCTGCCGAGGGGATCGGTCGTCAAGATCTGGCACTGAGCGTCCCGCCCGGACGCTCGACTAGGCTGGATCGGTCATGGTCAGAGCAGAAATCAACGCGATCGGCGCGCACGTCCCCGTGTCGGGCGGCCTCGCGACCGGCGGGCTCCGCTACGCCGCCGAGATCGGGGCCGAGGCCGTCCAGGTCTTCGTCAGCAATCCGCGGGGCTGGGCACGGGCGGCCGGGAAGCCCGCCGAGGACCGGCGGCTGCGGGAGTACGGCGAGGAGCACGGCCTCCCGGTGTTCGTGCACGCGCCGTACCTCATCAACCTGGGTTCGCCGAGCCCTGAGACGATCGCCAACTCGGTGGCCTCGATCCGGCACGCCCTCGAGCGCGGCGCCGTGATCGGTGCGCGGGGCGTGGTCGTGCACACCGGCTCCGCGGTGTCCCAGCCGCGTGAGGACGCGATGCGGCAGATCCGCGAGCACCTGCTGCCGCTCCTGGACGAGATCCCCGCCGACGGTCCCGACCTGCTCCTGGAGCCGATGGCCGGCCAGGGGAAGATGCTCTGCGCCACCGTGACCGACCTGGGGCCCTACCTCGACGCCGTGGACCGGCATCCGCGCGCCGGGGTCTGCCTCGACACCTGCCATGCCTTCAGCGCCGGGCACGACCTGACGGCGCCCGGAGGCGTCGCCGCGATGCTGGAGGCTCTGGCCGAGACCGTCGGGGCCGACCGGCTCCGGCTCATCCACGCGAACGACAGCAAGGACCCCTGCGGGTCCTGCCGCGACCGCCACGAGAACATCGGCGCCGGGCTGATCGGCGCGGCGCCCTTCGGCGAGTTGTTCCGTCATCCGGTCAGCCGCGGGGTGCCCCTCGTCATCGAGACCCCGGGCCGCAGCGCCGAGCCGCACCGCGCCGACATCGAGACCCTCAAGAAGCTCCGCGACGGCTGACCGCCCCCGAGAGGCCCTACGGACGGCTGACCGCCCGCGAGAGGCTCTCCTACGGGCGACCGCCCGCAAGAGGCTTCTACTCTGCCCGCAGGGGACTCCGCGACGGCTGACCGGCCCGGAGAGGCTCTGCTACGGCCGACCGGCCGCGACGGCTCTGCCACGGCCGACCGCCGTCCACCCCGGCCTTCGTTCCGGAGAACGAAAAAGGCCTGGGTGCCGCTGAACAACCCCCCGACCGTTCAGCAGCACCCAGGCGCGCCGCCTGGCGTCCACCCCCCCGAGTCGGAGCCTGGCGGCCGTCCCGAGAACGTTGCTGTGTCCGAAACCCTAGGGTCCGCACGCCCGGCCGCGAAACCCATTCCGGCCTTGCCTCGGCAAACGGTCAGTAGTGAGCGGTATACGTTCGGTAAGCGTCGGCCGAGCGGTCGCTGCGACGCGACGAACGGCCTCAGCCCGGGCCGTCCGGCCCGAGCCCCTCGGGCAGGTGCATGCGGGCCATCGCGCGCTCGGTGCGCTCGGGAACCCGATCGGGGGTGAGCAGCGACACCGTGACGGTCACCGCGAAGGCCAGCGGGACCGTGACGATCGCCGGTTGCTCGACGAGGGCCCCCAGCCAGCCGGAGCCCGGCCCGGGGTCGCCGAGAACTCGGGCCAGCCCGGCGGCGGTCGCCGGCACGCCTCCCGCGAGGATCCCGGCCGTCGCGGCGGCCGGGGTGAGGCGCCGCCACCACACCCCCAGGACGAGCAGCGGCGACAGCGACGAGGCCGCGACGGCGAACGCGACGGTCACCAGGGTCGCCGACTGCGGGCTGCAGGCCCAGGGCGCCGCCAGGAGGGGCACGGCCACGGCGACCAGGACGGCTGCGCGGAAGCCTCGCGCTCCCCCGCCGAGTCCCTGCGCGATGCTGCCCGACACGGCGACCACCACGCCGCACGAGGTGGAGGTGAAGGCGGCGAACGCGCCGGTCGCGACCAGGGCGGTGAGCAGGTCCCCGGTGACGCCGGGGACGATCCGGTGCGGCAGCAGGAGCAGCGTCGCGTCGGTCTCGCCGGTCATCAGCAGTTCCGGCGTGTAGAGCCGCCCGAGGGTGCCGAACAGCGCGGGGAACAGCGAGAACACCGCCAGCATGAGGACGACGAGCCCGGCCGTGCGCCGGGCGGTCCGGCCGCACGCGTTGGTGTAGAACCGCACCGTGATCTGCGGTAAGCCCATCGTCCCGAGGATGGTCGCGAGGAGCACGGAGTACGTCGCGGCCAGCGGGTGCTCGCGGCCGCCCGCGAAGGGCGTCGCCCAGCGGTCGCCGCGCAGGAGCGCGATCCGCGAGGTGTGCGGCACCGGCGCCCCGGCCGGGAACCGGATCCGGGTGCCGGCGCGCACCCGGTGCCGGCCCGCCGTGAGGCGCAGCCGTTCGCCGTGGTGATGGCGGCCGTCGAGGACACCGGTGACCGCGACCGCGACCGGCGCCGTCAGGTGGATGCCCGCGGACGTGTCGGCGGTGACCGTCGTGTCGCGGTGGAAGTACGGCGGCCGGGCGGCGTCGGCGTCGTTCTGCAGCCGCCAGACGGCGATGAAGACCAGCGCGGGGATGGTCACGGCCATCAGTTTCAGCCAGAACTGCACGGCCTGCACCCCGGTGATGCTGCGCACCCCGCCCGGCAGGACGAGCACGACGACCGCCGCGACCACGACGAGCCAGCCCGTCCACACGGGCAGCCCGCTGATCACCGACAGCGTCACCCCGGCGCCCTGGAACTGGGGCAGCAGGTAGAACCAGCCGATGACGAGCACGCACGTGCTGACGGCGCGACGGGCCCGCCGCGAGCCGAGCCGCCATTCGGCGAAGTCCGACACGGTGTACGCGCCGGAGCGCCGCAGCGGGGCCGTGACGAGCGCGAGCAGCACGACATGGCCGGCGGCGGCCCCGATCGGCAGCCACAGCATGTCGGCGCCGTACGCGAGGACGAGACCGGCCATGCCGAGGAAGGCCGCGGCGGAGACGTACTCACCGCTGATCGCCGAGGCGTTCCACCAGGGCGACACCTCGCGGGCGGCGGTGTAGAGGCCGGACGCCTGCGCGGGCCCACCCCGCGCGGGCACGATCGCCAGTGAGGCGATGAGCAGGGCCATCGCGAGCATCGTGATCATGTGTTCTCCTCGGCGCGGGCGCCGCTCACTCGGGCCGGGCCATGGCCGCGAAGTCACGCTCGGCCCGCTCGGCGAGGCGTACGTGACGGCGCGCGACGGCGACCCACACGACCGGGACGACCACCGAGAGCACGAGCCAGGGCAGCCGTACGCCGAGGATCCGGATCCGCGAGAGCACGGGCTCCCACGCGAACAGCAGCGGCAGGCCGCCCCCGACCAGCGCGACGATCGCGCACGTCAGCGCGGCGTGCGCCGCCTGGACGCGCATGAGCGACCGGACGGGCGCAGCGCCGGTCCCTTCCGGGTCCTGGGCCGCGCGGTGCGGGGGCCGCGCCGCGGCGCTCGGCGGGCCGGTGACGGTGACGCGTTCACTCATCGGGCGATGGCGGCTCATCCGGGGACGGCGGCTCCTCACCGGGGGACGGCGGCCGCTGCCGGAAGCGGCGGATCAGCAGGTCGCGCACCTCGCGCGTGTGACGGCGGCTCACCGGCAACTGCAGGTCCCCGATCTGCACGAGGACGCGGCCCTCGTCGAAGCGGAGTTCGGTGATGTGCGCGGCGGAGACGAGCGTCTTGCGGTGGATGCGGATGAACCCGGCGTCCCGCCAGCGCTCGGCGAGCACGGAGAGCGGCATCCGCAGGAGGTAGCCGCCCTCGGCGGTGTGCAGGCGGATGTAGTCGCCGTGCGTCTCCGCGTGCGTGACGTCGGCACGGGAGATCAGCCGGGTGCGCCCGCCCAGCTCCACCGGGATCACCTCGTCCGTCCCCGGCTCGTCGTACGGCGCGGTGTCGCGGTGGACGATCGCGTCGACGCGCCGTACGGCCTCGCCGAGGCGGTCCGGGTCGATGGGCTTCAGAAGGTAGTCGACGGCGCCGAACTCGAAGGCGGTGACGGCGAACTCGTCATGCGCGGTGACGAAGACGATGGCGGGCGGGGCGGCGAAGCCGGCGACGAGGCGTGCGAAGTCGAAGCCGTCGAGCGCCGGCATGCAGATGTCGAGGAAGACCGCGTCGAGCCGCTCCCCGCTCTTGATCATCCTGCCGATCTCGCGCAGCGCCTCGGCGGCGTCGCGGGCGGGCTTGACGTGCTCGATCCGCGGATGCCGACGGAGCAGGTAGGTGAGCTCCTCCAGCGCGGGGGCCTCATCGTCGGCGGCGAGGACGCGAAGCATGGCAGGAGACTCCCTCTTTTACGCAGAGTATGCAACTCATTTCACCAAGTAGTTGGTTTCAATACCGAGACTCGACGGCCGTCCTGCTCTTGGGCACGCGCAGGCTGACCTTCATCCCCGCGCCGACCGCCGTCTCGATGACCAGGCCGTACTCCCCTCCGTAGACCTGACGCAGGCGGCGGTCGACGTTCACCAGGCCGATGCCGCCGTGCGGCGCGCTCTCCCGCCCCTCCTCAAGGAGGGCCCGGAGCCTTCCGGGATCCATGCCGACCCCGTCGTCCTCCACGCTGATCGCCGCCTCCGCGCCGGCGTCCCGCGCCAGGATCCGTACGTGGAGCCGCTGGGTGCCGCCGCACTGCATGCCGTGGCGGATGGCGTTCTCCACGAGCGGCTGCAGCGACAGGAACGGCACCGACACCGGGAGCACCTCGGGCGCGATCTCGACGCTGAACCGCAGGCGCTCGTCGCCGAAGCGGGCCCGCTCGAGGAGGAGGTACCGGTCGATCGACCGCAGCTCCTCGGCCAGGGTCGTGAAGTCCCGCCGGTCGCGGAAGGAGTACCGCGCGAAGTCGGCGAAGTCGAGCAGCAGCTCGCGGGCGCGCTCGGGATCCGTCCGGACGAAGGACGCGATCGTGCTCAGCGAGTTGTAGACGAAGTGCGGGGAGATCTGGGCGCGCAGGGCCCGCATCTCCGCCTCCTCCAGGCGCGTCTTCGACGTCTCCAGCTCGGCGAGCTCCAACTGCCCGGAGGCCCACCGGGCGACCTCTCCGAGCGTCTGCAGGCGCTCGTCGCGGACCCCCGCGCCGTACGCGGCCAGGGCCCCGGCGACGCGGCCCTCGATGGTCAGCGGCGCGATCACCACGGCCCGTACGGGGCAGCCGGGGTCGCCGCACCCGACGAGCTCCGAGACGACCACACGCGGCCGCCCGGTGCCGAGCACCTGGGCGGCGAGCGGCACCACGGTCGCGGCGTGGGCGTCCCCGGCTCCGTCCCAGGCGAGCAGGCGGCCGGTGTCGGCGACGGCGACGGCCGGCACGTCGAGGAGCTCCCGCAGGTGACGGGCCGTCCGCCGCGCCGACTCCTCGGTCAGGCCGGTCCGCAGGGAGGCCGACGCGAGGGAGATCGTGTGCAGGACCGCGAACAGCGCCTCCCCGCCCGGCGCGCCGGGTTCGGCGCGCCGGCGCGCCGAACCCAGCGACCAGCCGGCGGCGGCCGCCATCAGCGCCGCCGTCGCGGCCAGCACGGCCTCAGCCGAAATCCCCACCATGACCACAGACCGTAATGCCATCGTCACGGAAACGCCGGTATTTCGGCAAGTCCCCCTACGCCGGAGGCTCGTCCTCCTGGTAGGAGTAGCGCTGCTCCCGCCAGGGGTCCGCGATGTTGTGGTAGCCCCGCTCCTCCCAGAAGCCCCGGCGGTTCGCGGTGAGGTACTCGATGGCGCGCACCCACTTCACGCTCTTCCACCCGTACAGGTGCGGCACCACCATCCGCAGCGGCGCGCCGTGGTCGGGAGTGAGCGGCTCACCGCCCTGATGGGTGGCCAGCAGCGTCGTCTCCTCGAGGAAGTCGGTCATCCGCAGGTTGGCGCTGTAGCCGTAGTCCGCCCACACCATGACGTGGGTCGCCTCGTCGGCCGGAGGCGCCAGCCCGACGAGCGTGGCCGTGAGGATCCCCTCCCAGCCGACGTCGGGCACGGTGAACTTCGTGACGCAGTGGAAGTCGGCGGTGACCTTCCCGCGCGGCATCGCCTGGACCTGCGGCCAGGTCCAGCGGTACTCCCGCCCCGCCTCGGTGGCGCCGTACACGCGCAGGTCCCAGCGTTCGGGACGGAACTTCGGCACCGGGCCGTAGTGCAGGACGGGCCAGCCGCGCGGAACGTACTGTCCCGGCGGGAGCCGGTCGTCAGGCCCCACCGCGTCGTCCTCGACTCTCCGAATGCCCGCTCATGGTCATCGGCCATCCTGCCATCCCCCGCGCAGGGGCCGTGCCGAACCCCTCCGAGCACGGCGCCCGGGACATCGGCTAGGCTGACCGCATGCGCAACGTCTTCGTCTTTACCTATGGCGGGCCCGGGACACGGGTGACTGCCGGAAGGACGCTGCGCTAAAAGGCAACCACCGACAGATGCCCCGGGCCCGATGGGTCCGGGGCATCTGTCGTTTCCGGCCAAGAACCGACTGTTGCGGGAAGAGGAAGCACCATGGTCGTTGTCATGTCCGCCGATGCGGAGGAAGCCGATGTCAAGGCCGTCGTCGCGGTCGTCGAGGGCGCGGGCGGCGAGGCGTTCGTCAGCCGGGGCGTCAACCGCACGATCGTCGGCCTGGTCGGCGACGTCGAGCAGTTCGGCACGCTGAACCTCCACGCGCTGCGCGGCGTCAGCGACGTCATCCGGATCTCGGTGCCGTACAAGCTGGTCAGCCGCGAGAACCACCCCGACCGCTCGGTCGTGCGCGTCGGCGGCGTGCCGATCGGCCCCGGAACCATGACGCTCATCGCCGGCCCGTGCGCGGTCGAGACGCCGGAGCAGACCCTCCAGGCCGCGCGGATGGCCCAGGCCGCGGGCGCGACCCTGCTGCGCGGCGGTGCTTTCAAGCCGCGCACCTCCCCGTACGCCTTCCAGGGACTCGGCGAGAAGGGTTTGGGCATTCTGGCCGACGTGCGCGAGGAGACCGGCCTGCCCATCGTCACCGAGGTGGTGGACGCGAACGACGTCGAGCTCGTCGCCTCGTACGCCGACATGCTCCAGGTCGGCACCCGCAACATGCAGAACTTCGCGCTGCTGCAGGCCGTCGGCGGCATCGGCAAACCCGTCATGCTCAAGCGCGGCATGAACGCCACCATCGAGGAGTGGCTGATGGCGGCCGAGTACATCGCCCAGCGCGGCAACCTCGACATCGTGCTGTGCGAGCGCGGCATCCGCACGTTCGAGAAGGCCACCCGCAACACCCTGGACATCTCGGCCGTACCGGTCGCGCAGCGGCTGTCGCACCTGCCCGTCATCGTCGACCCGTCCCACTCCGGCGGCCGGCGTGACCTGGTGCTGCCGCTCACCCGCGCGGCCATCGCCGTCGGTGCCGACGGGGTCATCATCGACGTGCACCCGAGCCCGGAGACCGCCCTGTGCGACGGCCCGCAGGCGCTCGTCGACGAGGACGTGCGGGAGCTCGCCGCCACCGCGCGCGACCTGCCGCCCATGGTCGGCCGCACCCTCACCACCGTCTGACCTGGGAGGGCGCGCCGTCGTACGCGGCGCGCCCCGCCCGGTGTCCGGCAGCCCGGACCGTACGGAGCGGGCATGCGGACGGTAGTCTTCCCGACATGGCGTACTTCACCGCCCAGCTGGGGCCGCCCCGGTTCTGACCGGGGCCACCACACCTACGCGCTCGGCGTCGCCGGGCGCCTCTCCTGACGCCGCCGCCGAGCGGCTCTTCGGCGCGCCCCGGATCTCGCGTTCGTTCGAACCGTTCGACATCTGGAGCGTTCTCCTTGACCAGCACTGAGGTCTCCTCCGCCGCGCCCGCGCGCCGGCGGCTCGGCGGGTCCGCCGACATCGTCCTGGCCGCCTCCCTGTGGGGCACGACCGGCACCGTCCGCAGTTTCGTCCACGCCAGTCCGATCGCGGTGGGCGCCGCCCGCCTCCTCATCGGCGGCGCCTTCCTGTTCGCCGTGGCCGTCCGCTGCGACGGGCTGCGGCCCCTGCTCTCCCGCGGCGCCCGCACGCGCCTGATCCTGCTCCTCGGCGCGGCGCTCGTCGCCGTGTACCAGGTGGCGTTCTTCTGCGCGGTCGCCCGCACCGGCGTCGCGACGGGCACCGTCGTCACGATCGGCAGCGGCCCCGTCTTCGCCGGCCTGCTGTCCCGGCTCCTGCGCATGGGCGCGCTGACCCCGCGCTGGCTGCTCTCCACGGCGGGGGCGGTCGCCGGGTGCGCCGCGCTCACCCTGGGCGGCCAGGCGGCCGGCGTCGAGCCCCTCGGCGTCGCGCTGGCCCTGATCTCCGGGTGCGGCTACGCGGCGTACGCCACCGTCGCGTCGTACCTCATCACCCGCGGTGAGGACAGCCGCGCGGTGCTCGGCATGCTGTTCGGCGGGTCCGGGGTACTGCTCCTGCCGGTGCTCCTCGCGATCGGCGCCGGCTGGCTGTTCACCGGGACCGGCGCGGCGGCGGCCCTCTACCTGGGCGTGATCACCACCGGGCTCGGCTACCTGTTCTACGGCCGGGGCCTGCGGACGACCCCGGTCGCCGCCGCGACCACCCTCACCCTGGCCGAACCGGCGGTCGCGGCGGTCCTGGGACTGTTCGTCCTCGGCGAGCACCTCGGCGTGCTCGCCCTCGCCGGCCTGGCCCTCCTCGCCGCCAGCCTGGTGATCCTCACCGTCCCGGCCCGCTCCCGCTGACGCCCGCGGCGACGCGGATGGTGGCCGCGCCGAGGAAGACACCGGGTTCTGATCCGCTGTTCGACGTCGTCCGCCGACTCCGGGGGCATGAGTCAGCCACCGGAGGACGACGCCTCGGGGTGGCCGCAAGCGGAGGGCCGGAGTCCGTCCATCAGGAGGTCCAGCAGGCGAGCCGCCATCGCTTCGTGCTCGGGCGAGCCGGCCACGGTGAAGATACCGATGAGAGCGGCGGCGATGTCTTCGGCGGGGACGTCGGCGCGGAGTTCCGCGCTCGTGCGGCCGGCTTCGAGGATGTCGTCGATGGCTCCGAGCAGCTCGGTCCGGGTATGGGCATGGGCGATCTCGCCCGATTCGACCATCGCGAGCAGCGTGTCGAGCATCCCGTTCTTGGTCGCGATCCACTCCCCGAACAGGTCCATCCAGCGTCGCAGCGCCGCGGGCGGATCGAGCTCGGCGAGGAGCTGACGGGCACCGGCGGTGAGCCTCGACACCTGGTCCCGGTAGACCGCGTCGACCAGCGCCTCGCGGGTGGGAAAGTGCCGGTAGAGAGTGGCGATGCCGACCCCGGCTTCGTTGGCGATCGCGCGCATCGACGGCTCGGCGTCGGCCGAAGCGAACAAACGGGTCGCCACGGCCAGCAGCTGTTCGCGGTTGCGGGCCGCGTCCGCCCGGGGTCTACGGATCTCTGCGGCGGTCAAAACGGATCACGCTCCACTTATGCTAGATTGAGCCACACAAACGGAGCATAGTCCGTTTACCTTGCTTCACGAGCCGCTCCAGGAGACAGGTGAGCATGAAAGAACCGAGCCTCAACACCTCGGCGACCACGAGCCGGGCGGTCCAGTTCGAGTCGTTCGGCGGACCGGACGCCTTGAGCGTCCGCGAGGTATCCGTGCCGCACGCCGGCTCGGGGCAGATCCGCGTGCGCGTCACCGCGGCCGGCCTGAACCCGATGGACTGGTTCATGACCTCTGACGCGGAGACCGCCGCGCGATTCGGCCTGAGCCTGCCGTGCGGGTTCGGCACCGACTATGCCGGGGTGGTCGATGAGGTCGGCGACGGCGTGAGCGAGTTCGCGGTCGGTGACCGGGTGTTCGGCGGCGCCATGTCCCGCGCGGTCGCCGACCACGTCATCGTGGACGAGGCGGGGACCATCGCGGTGGGCGGCGAGGCGCACCGTACCCCTGACGGCGTCGACGACCGCACCGCCGCCACCCTTACCATCGCGGGCTGCACGGCGGCCGCAGCTCTGGCCGTGGTCGACCCGGGCCCGGGCGACACGGTGCTCATCGGCGGCGCGGGAGGCGGAGTGGGCGTGTTCGCCGTCCAGCTCGCGCGTCTCGCGGGCGCACGAGTGATCGGCACCGGGTCGGCGACCTCGGCCGATGCCCTGCGAGCCCTGGGGGCCGAGCCGGTCGCCTATGGCGATGGCCTGGTCGACCGGGTCCGTGCGCTGGCTCCCGCCGGCGTCACTGCGGCCATGGACCTGCACGGGACGGACACGGCGCAGGCGGCACGCGAACTCGGCGTGCCGGACGAGCGCATCACCACCATCGCCGCCCAGATCGACGGGATCACGCCGGCGAACGGCGCCAACGCGGCCCCGGGCGCCATCGAGGAGATCGCCGGCCTGGTCGCGGCGGGTCGGCTCCGGGTGCCGATCGCGGCAAGCTTTCCCGTCGACCAGATCCGTACCGCGGTCGAGCTTCAGGCAGGGCGGCACGTGCACGGAAAGGTCGTCATCGACCTCTAGGAAAGGTCGGGAACACGACGCTCTTCTTCGTAGGTTCGTCCTGCGTTCCGCGACCACATGACCGGGTGATCACTCGTGGTCGTGGTCATGGTTGATCTCGTCGGTGAGGCGTCGGGCGGCTTCGGTCTCGATCGGGCCGTGCGGCTCGACGTCCTCACCGGCCGGCCGTGCGGCCATGAGCCGGATCATCGCGACCTCGATCATCGCTTCGGCATCCGCGGTCATGCGCTCGTGGTCCCGGGCCGATGAGGCCGGAGTCGACGATGTCGGCATAGCCGCAGTCCATGACCCCCCTTGAACCGGGGTGTTGCAACGACCACTAGAGCTGAAGCGCTGCCGGGGGCCTCACTCATGTCCTGTCCGTCGGGGTCAGGCGGTGGGGTCGCCGTAGGACGGGCGGTGTTCCTGGAGGTTGGCGGCGAGTTGCTCGGCCAGCTCGCCCGCGTCGAGGCGCTTCTCGATCTGGCGCAGGTCATCGATCTTGGCCCGGGTCTCGGCGCGGCGCGGGGTGAGGACGGTGCAGCAGTCCTCGTCCGGCAGCTCCGAGATGCTCAGCGTGTGGATCTTCCGCGCCTCGGCCATGATCTCGGTCTTGTCCATGCCGATGAGCGGGCGCAGGATCGGCAGCTCCACCGCGTCGTCGAGGGCCGTGATGTTCTGCATGGTCTGGCTGCTCACCTGGCCGAGCGAGTCGCCGGTGATGAGCGCGGCGCCGCCCAGGTTGTGCGCGACGACCTCGGCGGTCTTCAGCATCAGGCGGCGCTGCGCGATGATCTGCAGCCGGTCGGCCCCGGAGGACTTGATCTGCTGCTGCGCCTTGCCGAACGCCGAGACGAACAGGCGCGACCCGCCCTGGAACTTGTCCAGCTCGCGCACCAGGGCGTACGCCTTGTAGATCGACTCCGGGCCGGTGAACGGCATCCCGGAGAAGTGCAGGAAGTCGACCCGCAGCCCACGGCGCATCATGCGGTACGCGGCGACGGGCGAGTCGATGCCGCCCGACATCAGCACCAGCGCCCGGCCGCTCATGCCGACCGGCAGACCGCCGGCGCCGGGCATGCCGTCGGTGAAGACGAAAACCTCGCGCTGGTCCACCTCGATGAACACCGCCAGGTCGGGGTGCTTGAGGTTGACCGGCAGGTCGTAGCGCTCCTTGACCTTCGCGCCGACCAGGGCGTTGAGGTCGGAGGAGGTGATCGGGAAGCGCTTGTCGCGGCGCCGCGCGCGGATGGCGAACGCGCCCTTGCGGGCCAGCGCGGGGTGCTGCGCGACGAGGTCGAGGGCGGCCTGGACGGTCGCGTCGACGTCCTTGGCCACCCGCCAGGCGCGGTGCACCCATACGATGCCCATCACGTCGGTGAGCCTGCGGGCCACGGCGTCGACGTCGGCGAGCTCGCCGCTCTCGGCGCGGACGACGATGACGCCCTCGCGCTGCCAAATATTGATCTTGATGCCGAGCCCCTTCACGGCGGCCCGGATGTTGTTCTGCAGGCGCCGCTCGAACAGCTCGCGGTTCTTGCCCTTGAGGACGATCTCGCCCAGCTTGAGGAGAACGCAGGGCTCGCCGACGACGGCGGGCCGCTCGGCGTTCTGGGGCTGCGTCGCGGTTTCGAGCGTGGGCATGCGTCCAACCTCCAGCGGACACTGACGGGGTGCGAACATCCAGTGTCGCGCACGAACGCGACTGTCTGGACCGAACGCCCGGCCGACGGTCCCTGTTCCCTTCCAGTTTCACCGAATGAGCGAGGGCACCGCACGCGCGTGCGGTGCCCTCACGGTCGTACGGAGTCGCGGCGATCAGCCGAAGAAGACCTCGGCCTCTTCGTAGCGCTGGACCGGGACGGTCTTGAGCTCGTCGGTGGCGGCGCTCAGGTCGACACGGACGATCTCGGTGCCCTGCAGGCCGACCATCTTGCCGTACGCGCCGTCGTGCACCGCGTCGATGGCGTGCACGCCGAACCGGGTCGCGAGGACGCGGTCGAACGCGGTCGGGGTGCCGCCGCGCTGGATGTGGCCGAGGACCGTCGTGCGGGCCTCCTTGCCGGTGCGCTTCTCGATCTCCGCGGCGAGACGCTCGCCGATGCCGCCGAGGCGCACGTGGCCGAACGCGTCGAGCTCCTGCGTCTGCACGTCCATCTGGCCGTCCACCGGGTGCGCGCCCTCGGCGACCACGATGATCGGGGCGTACTTCGTCTTGAAGCGGCTCTCGACGTACCCGCAGACCTTCTCGATGTCGAAGGGCTTCTCCGGGATGAGGATGACGTTCGCCCCGGACGCCATGCCGGCGTGCAGCGCGATCCAGCCCGCGTGCCGGCCCATGACCTCGCAGATCAGCGCGCGGTGGTGCGACTCGGCCGTGGTGTGCAGCCGGTCGATGGCCTCCATCGCGATGTTCACCGCGGTGTCGAACCCGAAGGTGTAGTCGGTGGCGTTGAGGTCGTTGTCGATGGTCTTGGGAACGCCGACCACCTTGACGCCCCGGTCGTGCAGCTGACGCGCCACGCCGAGCGTGTCCTCGCCGCCGATGGCGATGAGCGCGTCGACGCCCAGCCCGGCGAGGTTGTCCTTGATCCGCTCGACCCCGCCCTCGATCTTGATCGGGTTCGTCCGGGACGAGCCGAGGATGGTGCCGCCGCGCGGCAGGATGCCGCGGACCGCCTGGACGTCGAGCGGCGTCGTGTCGCCCTCGAGCGGACCACGCCAGCCGTCGCGGAAGCCGACGAACTCGTATCCGTAGACCTGGATGCCCTTGCGGACAACGGCGCGGATGACGGCGTTCAGCCCGGGGCAGTCGCCGCCGCCGGTCAGCACTCCGACACGCATGCCCAACTCCTCTGTGTAACCCTGAGTTCACCCGCCAGCCTAGCGGCGCGGGTAGGACCTTTTCGAAGGCGGCGCGCCCGTGGGCACACCCTCCCGATTGGTCTAGACCATATCGGAAAGCCGCCCCTCTGATCAGCCCTTCGAGCTGTTTGATGCGCGCTCGGCACCCTGCTCTTCCGCCGGGGTGAGGTCGCCGCCCGGATCCTCCGCCGCGGTCTCGCCGCCGGTCACGGCGTCCTCCTTGACGTCCGCGGCGTACCGGTCGACGTACTCCTGGCCGGACAGCCGCATGATCGCCTGCATGATCTCGTCGGTGACCGCGCGCAGCACGACCCTGTCGTGGGCCATGCCGTAGTACCGCGAGAAGTCCAGCGGCTCGCCGAACCGCACCTCCGGGCGCGGGCGCAGCTTGGGCAGCGGCCGCCCGGCGGGCATCAGCTCGAACGTGTTGACCATGGCCATCGGGATGACCGGCGCCCGGGACTCGAGGGCGAGCCGGGCCACGCCCGTCTTGCCGCGGTAGAGCCGGTTGTCCGGCGCGCGCGTGCCCTCCGGGTAGATGCCGAGCAGCTTCCCCTCACCCAGGACCCGCAGCCCGGTCCGCAGCGCCGCCTCGCTCGCCCGGCCGCCCGTACGGTCGATGGGCACCTGCCCGACGCCGCTGAAGAACAACCGGCTGATGAGGCCCTTCAGGCCCGTTCCGGTGAAGTACTCGGCCTTGGCCAGGAACGTCACCTTGCGCGGCAGCGGCAGCGGCCCGAAGAAGTGGTCGGCGAAGGAGAGGTGGTTGCCGGCCAGGATGGCCGGACCCTGCCGCGGAACGTGCCGTGTCCCATACGCGCGCGGCCGCCAGACCAGGTAGAGAATGGGACCCAAGATGGCCTTGACGACCCAGTAGAACAACGCCCCGCCTTTCCTTACCCCCTGCCGTTCACCCGTCCGTGGGATGATAATCATCTTCCCATCTCACGCCGGACACACCCACATCCACACACGGCACGTTTTCGTCCTTGCGCGGCGCGGGGGCCGTAGGCTCATCTTTGAAGCGTCGGCCGATGGCAGTTTCGAGGGGAGGCGCCATGGCGTTGACGCCGGACGTCCGGTCGCACGCGACCGACGTGCCGCACGACGGCCTGGCCAGGATGCGACGGGAGACCGGGGTATGAGCCGACGGGGAAACGGGCTCACGGCGGACGCGTACGTCCCGCTCGCCGACCTGACTCCGCAGCTCGCCGACGCGATGCTGTCCGCTCTCCGGGAGGCGGGCATCGCGGCCTACGCCGCCCCGGCGCCGGGCACGACCGGCGGCTACCTCGACGTGCGGCTGCCCGAGGAGCCCACCGACCGGCTGTACGCCGACGCGGAGGCCAGGCAGGCGGCCGAGGACATCCTGGAGAGACGCCTCCCCGAGCTGCGCGCCGACTACGCGGCCTCGCGCGACGAGGATGAGATCTTCGCCGAGATCGTAGCGGGCTTCGACCTGCCGGCGATCGACGGCGAGACCCCATGGCCCGCCGAGGAGAACCTCGACGACGGTCCCGAGGACACCGCCGGACCGGCGCTGGAGGACTCCGGATCGGAGCGCACCGCCACGGCCCGGGTCGTCAAGCCCGCGTCCGAGGACGAGGAGGAGCACTTCGTTCCACCTCCCCCGCCGCCGCTCCCGAAGGCGGACCCGATGACGCGGTTCGCGTGGATCGCGCTGCTCGGCGGGCCGGTGTACCTGGTGCTGTCGGTGTTCCTCGGCTGGAGCGTCCCGAGCTGGGCGGCGTTCGTCGCGGTCGCGGCCTTCATCGGCGGCTTCGTCGCCCTCGTCCTCCGCATGGGCGACGATCCCCCGGACGACGACGGCGCCGTCGTCTGAGCATCGTCCAAGCGGCGCCGTCCTCTGCGCGTGCCGTCCTCTGCGCGGCGCCGCGCGGCCGTCAGATCCGCAGTTCGGCGAGGACGGGGCGGTGGTCGGTGGCCGCCGGGTAGTCGGCGAGGAGCTCGGGGTCGTCGGGCACCCCGCACCGGAGGACCTCGATGCCCTCGTCCGCGAACACGCCGTCGATCCGGCGCGCCGGGTTCGCCGCGCTGAAGGTCTCCCGGAGCCCGTACGGCGCGACCGCGCCCGCGTCCTGGAAGCGCCCGGCCAGGAGGTCCCAGGCCGCCTCTCCGGCCTCCTCGTTGACGTCCCCGGCCACGACCACCGGCGCGCCGGTCTCCGTACGGACGCGGTCGAGCTCTTCGATGATCTCCTCGGCGTGCCGGCGGCGCGGCTCGGCGGCGAGGTCGAGGTGGACGCTCGCGGCGACCAGGCGGACGCCGCGGACGTCGAACAGCGCGACCGCGAGGCCGCGCTGGTGCATGTCCGGCACGGGTGACAGCAGGCGGTGCCGCCCGTCGAGCGCGGTGGCCCGCGCCCCGGCGTACAGCTGCAGCCCGGCGACGCGACCGCGCCGCAGTGCCACCGGGCCGAGCGCCGCACGCCGGGCGAGCCAGATCCGCCGGTGCCGCCAGAACTGGAAGCGCGGAGCCTCCTGCACGCACAGGATGTCCGGCCGCAGCCGCCGGACGACGCGGACGAGCGCCGCCCGGTCGTCCCGCATCGACCGGATGTTGTAGCTGACGAGCCTGACGACCACGCCGCTAACGGGAGCGGGCCAGGTCGGCGGCGCCCACGATGCCGGCGTCCGGGCCGAGCTCGGCGATCCTGATGTCGGCGAACGTGCGGTGACCCCGGCCGGTCAGGGCGTTCTCGAAGGCCGCCCGCGTCGGTTCGAGCAGCAGGTCGCCCGCCTCCGACAGGCCGCCGCCGATGACGAACGCCCCGGGATCGAGGATGGCCGCGAGGTCGGCGAGCCCCTGCCCGACCCAGTGGGCGATCGTGCGGAAGCACTCCAGCGCCGCGCTGTCGCCCTCGCGTGCCGCCTCGGTGATCTCCGGGCCGCTGATCCCCTCGGGCCTGCCGTCGCCCAGTTCGAGCAGCCGGCCGGCGAGCGCCGGGGATACGCGGGCGATCTCACGGGCCTCGGCGACCAGGGCGTTGCCGGAGGCGTACTGCTCCCAGCAGCCGCGGTTGCCGCACCCGCAGCGCCGGCCGTCGGGGACGACCCGGTAGTGGCCGAACTCGGCGCCGATGCCGAAACGTCCTCGGTAGAGCTCGCCGCCGAGGACCAGCCCGCCGCCGATGCCGGTGCCGAGGGCGACGAGGATCATGTGGTCCTCGCCGCGGCCGGCGCCGAACTTCGCCTCGCCCCAGGCGATGGCGTTCCCGTCGTTCTCCACGACGACGGGCAGGCCGACCTCGCCCTCGACCTTCTTCTTGATGGGCTCGTCGCGCCAGGCGAGGTTCGGGGCGAAGAGCACGGTCGCGCGGCTCTCGTCCACGAACCCGGCGGCGCCGAGACCGACCGCCTCGACCTCGCCGAAGCGGCTCTTGAGGAGCTCGACGACCTCCGCGATCACCCGCGCCGTCTCGTGCGGGCTGGTCGAGGGCGTCGGGCGACGTACCTTGTCCAGGATTCGCCCACGGTCGTCGACCACGCCGGCGGCGACCTTCGTACCACCGACATCCACACCAATGGTCAGCGTCATGGACGCTTCTCCTCCGTCAACCCGTCGCCGTGCCGGCGCTCGCCGGGTCGTCGCCCGCCGCGTCGGGGCGCGGCCGCGTGCGCTCGAACCCTGCCATCGCCTCACGGACCGCCGAGTAGAGCTGCTCACCCGCCGCCATCACGTGGGAGAGGACCTCCGGGCCGGACTCGCGGGACGCCGCGATCGCCCGGCACACCGGGCAGTAGCGGCACTCCGGCGCGCCGGTCGCGAAGTGGTCGCCCCACGCCTCGCTCGTGGCCTCGCTCCACACGTCGTCCTTTGACGTGCCGCCGGCGTTGAAGCGCCGGCGGATCGTGTCGACGAGACGCACGGCCTCGTACAGCACGGATGGTGGCTGCTCACTCATTGGTCATCATCTACCTATCGTTCGGCGTGAAACCGTACCGTCTCGGAGGGGTCGCGCGCGCCACGGGGTGTCCGCGGCGGCCGGGGCCGCGCCTGCCTTCGGTGCCCGTCGCATGCCTATCCCTCGACGCGCCGCTTCAGCCCTTTGAGGGCCGTGTCGATGATGCGCTTCTCCGCCTTGCGCTTGACCATGCCGATCATGGGAAGGCGCACGTCGACGGCGAGTTCGTACGTCACCTCGGTCTCGCCGTCGTGCTCGGCGAGGCGGTAGGCGCCGGTCATGCCGGTCAGCATGGTGCCGCGCTCCGCGAGGTGCCAGTGCACCGCTTCATCGTCGTCCCAGTCGTAGGCCAGGACATAGGTGTCCTTGATCGGCCCAGCCTCCAGCGTGATCCGCACGTGTTCGGGGCGGCCGTCGTCTCCGGTGACGACGACCTCGGCCGCGGTGATCCCTTCCGCCCATTCAGGGTATTCCGCGAAATCGGCTATGACCGCCATGATCTCTGGCTTTTCCGCCTTGATGGTGATGCTGGAGCTGGTACGGTCCGCCATCGGCGTTTCCTTCTTTCGACTTTCTTCCGGGCGAGAATTGGGCGCGGCGCTTCGCCTTGAGCGGAGCGTAGTCGCTAGAACTCCAATACGTACGGAACCCCGCGCGCGCGGAAGTGCCCGACGTTGACGCATTCGGTGCGGCCGATGCGGGTGCGGCGGACGAGCGGCTGATGGACGTGGCCGAACAGCGCGTACCTCGGCTGCGTTTCCCGGATCGCGCGAAGGACCGCCTCGCTGCCGCGCTCGAACCGCCGGGCGACGGTGTCGTACAGCAGTTCGGGAACGGCCGGCGGGATGTGGCAGCACAGCACGTCGACCGCGCCGACCGCCGCGACCTTGGCGGCGAAGACCTCGTCGTCGAGCTCGTAGGGGGTGCGGTACTCCGTGCGCAGCCCGCCGCCGACGAACCCGAAGCGCAGGCCGCCGATCTCGACGGTCTCGCCGTCGAGGACCCGCTGGCCGGGCCGCAGGCTCTCCGCCCACAGCCGGGGGATGTCGACGTTGCCGTAGGTGAGGTACGCGGGCGTCGGCATCGCGCCGAACAACTCCTTGTACTGCCGGCGTACGGCGGCCTCGATGTACGGCCCGGCGTCGCCCTCCAGCGTCGCCCACATCGAGCGGGAGAACTCCCGTGCCTCGTCGAAGCGCTTCTGGGTGCGGAGTTCGATGAACGTCGAGGCGTGCTCCGCGCCGAACAGCTCGGCGAAGATGCCCTTGGCGTGGTCGTCGTAGTCGATGAACAGGACGAGGTCGCCGAGACAGACGAACGCGTCGGCGCCGTCACCCGCCACGGCGAGCGCGTCGGCCCGCCCGTGCACGTCGCTGACCACATGAACCCGCATGCGCCAACTGTAAGACCCACCGGCCGTGCGGCAGATCCCCGTGGTCCGGCGGTCGCGGTCAGTGGTCGGCCGCGGCGTCGATGAGGGTGCGCCACTCGCGGACGCGGGCCGCGTCGACCGGCGCCTGGGGCCCGCCGCCCACCGGCCGTACGGCGTCGCCGACCTGGAAGGCCCGTACTCCGGCCGCGGCGAGGGCCGGGACGTGCCGGCGCCGCAGGCCGCCCCCGACGAGCATGAGGCGCGCGTCCCGGGCGGCCCGGCGCAGCAGCGCCTCCATGCCGGCGCCCACACCGCCCGCCGCCCCGGCGCACAGGACGGAGTCGAGGCCGCGCAGCAGGCGGAGCGTGCGCCAGGCGGCCTCCGGCTCGGCGGCGTGGTCGATCGCACGGTGGAACGTCCACGGCAACGGCAGGACCGCGTCGGCGAGCCGGGCGGTCGCGGACAGGTCGACGGTGTGGTCGGCGTGCAGGAAGCCGAACACGAAGCCGTCGGCTCCGGCGTCGGCGTGGGCGTCCGCGGTCCGGCAGAGCCGTCCGAGTTCCGGCTCGGTCGTGCAGAAGCCGCTCTTGGCCCGGAGCACGACCCGGATCGGCAGGGACGTCGTCTTGCGCATCGCGGCGACGGTCTTGGGGTCCGGGGTCAGGCCGCCGGACTGCCGGTCGGCGACGGCCATGATGCGGTCGGCGCCGCCCGTCTCGGCGGCCTCGGCGTCCACCTCGTTCATCGCGACCACTTCGAGCAACGACCTCGCCTCCCCCCGCGTCGGCGCCGCGACACCCGCGGTGAGGCGTATTCTGGCCCGGCCCGTGCGCCGACGCCCCCGGTCCGGCACGTGTTTGCGCCGAAGGGACGATGTCGTTACCGATTCCTTCCCCTATCGCATGCGCGGGACCGGGCGCGAACGCGCATCAACGCGGTCGTTACACGCGTGGTAAGAAGAAATGCGAGACGTGTCACCGCGCCGAAGGCTACCGACCAGTATCTTGAAGCGGTAGCGTCCGTGCGAATGCCCGCCGTACCAGCTGAGGAGTAGTCGTGCGCGAGTACAGCGTTCCCGCACAGGTGACGATCGCCGACTCGGCCAATCTCACCGACACGATCTTCTCCCGGGCCGCCCAAGAGCCGGATCGCGTCGTCATCCGGCGCAAGTCCGGATCGGGGTGGCGGGACGTCACCGCGCGCGAGTTCGCCGACGCGGTCGGCGAGGTCGCCAGGGGTCTGGTCGCGGCCGGCATCGAGCCGGGCGACCGCGTCGCGCTCATGTCCCGCACCCGGTACGAATGGACCGTCGCCGACTACGCCATCTGGGCGGCCGGCGGCATTACCGTGCCGATCTACGAGACGTCCTCGGCCTCGCAGATCGAGTGGATCGTCGGCGACTCCGGGGCCAAGGGCGTCTTCGTCGAGACGGACGAGCACGCCAAGGCGGTCGAGACGGTCCGGGACCGCCTGCCGGAGCTGGCGAACGTCTGGCGGATGGACGACCTGCCGAGCGGCGCGGGCTCCGATGAGGACCTGACGGAGCGGCGTGAGTCGCGGGCCGCCGCGGACCTGGCCACGATCATCTACACCTCGGGCACGACCGGCCGCCCCAAGGGCTGCGAGATCACCCACTCCAACCTGCTCGCGACCGCGCGGAACGTCACCGAGGGCGCGCTGACGGAGGTGTTCGGCCTGAAGAGCGGCTCGACGCTGCTGTTCCTGCCGCTCGCCCACGTCTTCGCGCGGCTCATCCAGGTCGGCTGCGTCGAGGCCGGCGTGACGCTCGGGCACACCGCCGACATGGCGCACATCGTCGACGACCTCGCGTCGTTCGAGCCGACCTTCCTGCTCGCGGTGCCCCGCGTTTTCGAGAAGGTCTACATCGGCGCCGAGCAGAAGGCCAACGCCGACGGCAAGGGCAAGATCTTCCGGATCGCGGCGGACACCGCGATCGCCTACAGCCGGGCCGACTCCCCCGGGCTCGGGCTGCGGCTCAAGCACGCTCTGTTCGACAAGCTGGTGTACGGCAAGCTGCGCGCCGCGATCGGCGGCCGCGTCACCCACGCCGTCTCGGGCGGCGCGGCGCTCGGCGAGCGGCTCGGTCACTTCTTCGACGGCGTCGGCATCACGATCCTCGAGGGGTACGGCCTCACGGAGACGACCGCCCCGGCGGCGGTGAACCTCCCCAGCGAGAACCGCATCGGCACCGTCGGCAAGCCGATCCCCGGCACCACGGTCCGCATCGGCGACGACGGCGAGGTGCTCGTCAAGGGGCCGAACGTCTTCGCCGGCTACTGGCACAACGAGGAGGCCACCAAGGGCGCCCTCGACGAGGGCTGGTTCCACACCGGCGACGTGGGCGAGCTCGACGAGGGCGGGTACCTCCGGATCACCGGCCGCAAGAAGGAGATCATCGTCACCGCGGGCGGGAAGAACGTCGCGCCGGCGCCCCTGGAGGACCGGCTGCGCGCACACCCGCTGATCAGCCAGTGCATGGTGGTCGGCGACGCGCGGAAGTTCATCGGCTGCCTGATCACCCTGGACCCCGAGGCGCTCGAGCCGTGGAAGGAAGAGCACGGCAAGACGGGCATGTCCACCGCCGAGCTGATCAAGGACCCGGACCTCGTCAAGGAGATCGACGCGGCGGTGGCCGACGCCAACACCACGGTGTCCCGGGCCGAGGCGATCAAGAAGTACCGGATCCTCGAAGTGGACTTCACCGAGGAGTCCGGTCACCTCACCCCGACCCTGAAGGTCAAGCGGAACCTCGTCGAGAAGGACTTCGCCGACGAGATCGAGGCCCTGTACGCCTGACCCCCGGGTCGCGCGGGGGGATGGTCAGGCCGGCGTCGTACGGCCGACGGCCGAGCGGGCGAAGTCGATGAGGTGGGCGCGCATCGCGTCCTGGTCGTCGGCGTCCGGCCCCAGGACGAGCCGGGCGATCTGCGGCACGGCGTTCGACCAGCCGGCCAGACCGCACAGGGTCACGAGGGTGCGCCCGACGTCGACCGACGGCTCGGCGCCGAGGCCGCTCGCGAGGCTCTCCATCTTCGTGCGGTAGTGGGCGCGCCGGCCGTCGTCGTAGTCGCGCTGGTCGCCGTACTGCAGGGCCTCCCACAGCATCAGGCGCAGCAGGTCGGGATGCGCCCGGTGGTAGTCGTACATCCGGGCCACGTACTCGCCCGGATCGCCGAAGTCCCGCGACACCATCTCGATGACCTCGTCGAGCACCTGGCTCATGACGGCGTCGAACAGCTTCTCCTTGTTGCCGAAGTGGCCGTAGATGCGCTCCTTGTTGACGCCTGCGCGCTCGGCGATGCGGTCGACCCGCGCCCCGGCGATCCCGTGTGCGGCGAACTCCTCCCGCGCGGCGCTGAGCAGGGCTTCCTTCGTGGCGGCGGCGGTGTCTCTCGGCATGGGACGAGCTTACCCGAATCTCAATCCAACTAGTTGGTTGACACCCAACCAGTTGGTTGGCTACTGTCCCGGCCATGACGACGATGATCTTCTCCGGCCGTGCACCGGCGGTCTCCGCCACGGAAGCGAAGCCCGCGCACGCGCCCTTCGCGGCGACCCTGGTGACGTTCGTGGCGACGGCCCTGCTGGCCACCGGCCAGTTGTACGGCGTGATCCCCCTGCTGGGCGCGATGGGCCGGGAGTGGCACGCGCCGGCCTCCGCGCTGACGTGGATGGCCAGTGCGTTCGGCTTCGGGTACGCGGCCGGGTTCCTGGTGTTCGGCCCGCTGTCGGGCCGGTTCGGCCGGCGCCGGACCATCGTGACGGGCATCTCCGCCACCGCGGTGACGACCGCCCTGGTGGCCCTGGCCCCCGGACTCGGCGCGGCGATCGCCCTGAGGGTCCTGCAGGGCGTCACCACCGCCGCGTTCGCCCCCGTCGCGTTCACCTACATCGCCGAGCGCGCCGAGCCACGGCACCGCCCGACCCTGCTGTCCGCTGTGATCGGCGCGTTCCTCGCCTCCGCGGTGTTCGGCCAGCTCGCCGCGCAGGGCATCGCGACGGTGGCCGGCTGGCGTGCGGTGTTCGCCGTGTTCGCGGTGGCCTTCGCCCTCGTCGCCGCCGCGCTGCGGCGGGTGATGCTGCCCGGCGGTCCCGGCGCGGCGGCCTCTCCGCTGGACGCGTACCGCGCCATGCCGGGCCTCCTGGCCGACCGCCGGCTGGTTCCGCTGTACCTGGCGACCCCGGTCGTCCTCGGGTCGTTCGTCGCCCTCTACACCGGTCTCGCCCTCACCGGCGCGGCGGGCGGGGCCGCGGCCCTGCTCACGCTGCGGGCGGCGGCGCTGCCCGCGATCCTCGCGATCCCCTTCGTGACGCCCGCCCTGCAGCGCGTCCCCGGCGCGCGGCGCGCCACCGGAGCGCTCACGCTGTCCGTCCTGTCGGCCGCGCTGATCGGACTGGCCCACCCGGGCACCCTCGGGTTGGCGATCCTGCTGAACGTCTTCGTCGCCGGCATCGGCCTCACGGCCCCGGCCCTGATCGAGACCATCGGCGGCCGCGCCGGCGCCGCGCGGGGCACTGCGGTCTCCCTGTTCACCTTCATCCTGTTCGTCGGGGCCAGCGTCGGCCCGCAGGTCGCCGGGGCGCTGAGCGCGCACGGCCTGCCCACGCTGGCGTACGTCCTCGCGGCCCTGCTCGCCGCGGGCGCGGCGCTCACCCTGACCGCCCGCCGCTGACCGCCCCGTACGCGTCACGGGCGACCGCCGCCCCGGGTCTCCGGGGCGGCGGTCGTCCTTTCGCCGCGGATCAGCCCATGGTCTTGGCGCCGTCGAGGGCCTCGCGGATGATGTCGGCGTGGCCGGAGTGCTGCGCGGTCTCGCTGATCAGGTGCAGCAGGACCTGGCGCGCCGACCAGTGAGCGCCCGGCGCGAACCACGGCCTGTCGGGGAGCGGCTGGGAGGCGTCGAGGTCGGGCAGCGTCGCGAGCAGCTCGTCCGTACGCCGTGCCGTCTCCTCGTAGGCGTCGAGCAGCCCGGCGAGGGTCTCCCCCTCCTCCATGCGGAAAAGGGCCTCCCAGTCGGCGTCGTCCTCCATGGCGGCGGGCCCGTCGAGGATGAAGCCCGTCCACCGGCGCTCGACCACGGTGACGTGCTTGATCAGGCCGCCGAGGCACAGTTCGCTGACCGTGGTACGGCGGGCGGCCTGCTCGTCGGTCAGGTCCCGGACGGTGAACCGCAGGAAGTGCCGGGCCTTGCGCAGTCCCGCCAGCAGGTCCGCGCGCTCGCCGGTGAGGGTGGCGGTGTCGCCACTCGTCATGATCGATTCCTCCGTGGTCGGTGAAGATCCGTTGTCGCCAACGCTAGGGAGCAGAGCAGCCAGTTTCCGGCCGCAATCGACAGGTCCCGGTCAAGACTCGGTGGTGAAGGCCCGGCGGTACGCGGACGGTGACGTGCGCATCACCCGCGCGAAGTGCGAGCGGTGGGTGACGGGACCGGCGAATCCGACCACACGAGCGTCCTCGTAACCGGGCCTCGACGCATGGCGGAATCCCAGCGGTAGGTGACGTTCACGCCGCTGTCCGGCCGGAGGCGCCGTCGGCCACGATCAGCGGTATGTCCAGTGTTCTCAGCACCGCGCCCGCCTCCCCCGAGGAGGCCGCCCGCCACTTCGCCGCCCGCCTGGCCTTCGAGACCGACGTGTCCGACGTCCACGCCGACCTGGAGGCCGGCGTTCCCGGCCTGGTCGTCGTCGACTCCCGCGGCGCCGAGGCGTGGGATCAGGGCCACCTTCCCGGCGCCCTGCACCTGCCGACCGCGCTGATCGCCGAGCGGGCTCCCGCCCTGATCCCTCCCGGGACGGCCGTCGTCACCTACTGCTGGGGTCCCGGGTGCAACGGCGCCACCCGGGCCGCGCTGGCCTTCGCACGGCTGGGCTACCGGGTGAAGGAGATGATCGGCGGCTACGAGTACTGGGTGCGCGAGGGGTTCACCGTGGAGACCGCGACCGGGCGCGTCGGCACGCCCGCCGATCCCCTCACCGCGCCCGTGGCGAGCGCGTTCTGCGGCTGCTGACCCGAGGCCGCGCGCGTTCTGCGGCTGCCGAGCCGCGTCCGCGCTCGTACTGCTGATCGGCGTTCGCGCGCGGCCGGATCAGGGGCCCAGGAGGGCGGCGAAGCGGGCGGCCTGGACCTCCCAGCGCCACTCGCGCTCGACCCACGAGCGCCCGCGCTTGCCCATCGCCTGAGCCGCGGACGGGTCGCGCAGCAGGCCGATCACCGCGTCGGCGACCGCGTCGACCGAGTCGCCGTCGACCACGACGCCGGTCTCGCCGTCGAGGACGGCGTCGGGGGCGCCGCCGGAGGCCCCCGCCACCACCGGAAGACCGGTGGCGGACGCCTCGAGGTACACGATGCCCAGTCCCTCGACGTCGAGGCCGCGACGGCGGGTCCGGCAGGGCATGGCGAACACGTCGCCGGCGTCGTAGTGCGCCGGCAACTCCTCCCAGGGGACCGTGCCGGTCAGGCGCACGGCGTCGGCGACGCCCAGGTCGGCGCGGAGCCGTTCGAGCACCGGGCGGTACGGGCCGCCGCCGACGATCAGGAGGACGGCGTCCGGGACGACGCGCCGCACCCGCGGCCAGGCGCGGATCAGCGCGTCCTGTCCCTTCCGGGGGACCAGGCGGGAGACGCAGACGACGACCGGGCGGTCCGCCAGGCCGTGCCGGGCCCGGATCTCCTCTCCCCCGGCTCCGGGATGGAACACCGTCTCGTCGACGCCGGGGGCCAGCCGCCGCATCCGCGCCACCGCCGCGGGCGACAGCGCGCGGGCCATCCGGCTGCGGGTGTACTCCCCCAGGTAGGTGAGCACGTCGACCTCGTCCCCGATGCGGCGCAGCAGCCGCCGCGACCCGGGCAGTGCCGCCCAGCCCGCCTCGTGGCCGTGCGTGATCCCGACGAACCGCTCGACGCCGGCCCGCCGCAGCCGCGGCGCCAGCAGCCCGAGCGGCGCCGCCGCGCCGAAGACCACCGAGTCACAGCCCTCCGCGCGGACGATCTCGGTGGCACGCCGGAGCACCGGCGGGACCGGGAGCATGAGCGGCCTGGGGTGCCGGACCACCGGGAACGGCTGCGCGGCGTCGAACTCGGCGGCGCCCTCCCACGCGGGGGCGTACACGACGAGGGAGCCCGGCGGCCGGCGGACCGCCAGGTTGTGCACGAACGCCTGGATGCCGCCCGGCCTGGGCGGGAAGTCGTTGGTCACGACGAGCGTCTTCCTCATCGCTGCCAGGATCGCACGTGTTCCGTGATCCCTCTTACGCAGGATCGCGCGTGTTTCACGATCACTCTTACGCGGCCCCGTGACCAGAGCGAAACAGGGAGTTAATGTGGTTACGCGCGTCCTGGCCGCCCGGCCCCCGCCCGGCCTGCGAAGCATGCGAAGCGGACCTGACGAGGTACGGCGGTGAGCTTCACGACGAGGAGGAGCCACCCATGACCGAAAGCCCCCGACCCCCGACTCCGGTCTCCGCGATAGCCGATCCCGCCCCGCTCGGGCTGGCGGCGTTCGCACTGACCACCTTCCTTCTCTCCGCAAAGAACGCCGGGTGGACCGACGGCACGGACGCCTGGCTCGGATACGCGTTCGCGTACGGCGGCCTGGTCCAGCTGCTGGCCGGCATGTGGGAGTTCCGCAACCGCAACGTCTTCGGCGCGACCGCGTTCGCGACGTACGGCGGGTTCTGGATCGGCCTCGGGCTGTACGTCCGGTGGGTCGCGCCCACGGCCGCGGCGACGGCGGCGGCCACGAAGGCGAACCCGGAGGACCTGATCCAGAACGACCTCGGCTGGATCCTCCTCGCCTTCGCGATCTTCAACACGTACATGCTCCTGTGGAGCACGCAGGTGACGGCGGCGGTCTTCGGGGTGTTCCTCACCCTGGAGCTCACCGAGATCATCCTGTTCATCGGCAACTTCTCTCACAGCAGCGGCACGATCAAGTTCGGCGGCTGGGTGGGCGTCCTCACCGCCGCGGTCGCCTGGTACACCTCGGCGGCCGGCGTGGTCAACGGGATGGACGGCCGGTACTCCCTGCCGGTCGGATCGCCGTTCGGCGCGCGCCGCACCGTCGAGGCCAGCCCGGTCCCGCAGTAGCCGCCGCCCGCACCACGGGTACGCCCCTGATCGCGACCGCGGTCAGGGGCGTACGCTCGCCGGGGGCACCGGCACGTGGTGCAGGCGGGCCCACGCGCGCCCCATGGCGATGCGCTCCGGCCCGGAGGGGTGGGTGTTCCACAGCGCGTAGGCGAACGGCCCCGGGGACAGGTCGTCGAGGTTGCGGAGGCTGAGCGACCGCTGCATCGCGATGAACGTCGCCGGGTCCCGGGTGAGCGCGAGGGAGTGCGCGTCGGCCCGTGCCTCGATGTGGCGGCTGACGAGGTTCTGCACGGGCCCGGCAGCCTGGGCGAGGACGGTCACGGCGGCGAGCAGCAGCGCGGTCGACCGCGGGTCGGCCGCCGACCGGACCCCGGCCCGGCGCAGCAGGCGCGGCGAGGTCATCACCAGGTAGAGGACGCAGGCGCCGGTCGCGACCCCCAGCCCGCCGACGAGGGTGCCGGTCAGCACGTCGTTCCGCTTGGCGTGGCCGAGTTCGTGCGCGACGACGAGTTCGACCTCCTGCGGCGACTGCGACGCGAGGAGCGTGTCGTACACCACGATCCGCCGGGTCGAGCCGAACCCCGAGACGTAGGCGTTCAGCTCCGTCGTGCGCTTGGACGCGTCGGCGACGAGGACGTCGCGCACCGGCACCCCGTCCGCGCGCGCCATCCGGAGCAGGTCGGTGCGCAGCGGCCCGGCGGGCATCGAGGTGAAGTCGTTGAACAGCGGCTCCACGACCACCGGGTAGGCGTATGAGACCGCGGTGACCAGCAGGAAGCCGCCGACGGCCGCGCCCGCCCACCAGTGACGGGGGAACCGGCGGATGAGCAGGTGCAGGCCGAGCAGCGCGACGACCCAGATCACCAGGCTCACGCCGAATCCGGTGAGCCGGTCGCCGAGCCACGAGCCCCAGCCTTGGGTCGACAGGCCGTACCGCCGCAGCACCGACTCCGACCACGCGCCGAACGGCAGCGCGACCAGCTGGGTCAGCGCGGACAGCACCACCGCGACGGCGAGCAGCCGCAGGCCGTGCCGCCAGAGCCGCGGCCTCGTCTCCGAAGGGGACCGCCACCTGATGGCCGCGCCGAGGAGCCGGGCGCCCCAGGGCGTCAGACCGAGGACGAGGACCACCACCAGCCCGGCGACCAGCCCGCCGTACGCGGGGCCGTTCAGCGCGGCGCTGAAGCTCTCGCTGCGGGCGAGCTGATCCCGCGTGAAGTCCAGCGCCGGATCCGGGGCGCCCCGGCCTCCGGCCAGCGGGTGCCAGGGGGTCACCACCGCCATCACGACGACCAGCGACGCGCCCAGGACCCCGGCGGCGACGGCCGCGGTGCGGCGGGACGCCCCGTGCGGCCCCACCCGCGTGGCGGGCCGGCGCTCGGCCTCCGCGCGCAGGGGCGGCCCGGCGTCCTCCAGGCCCCCGGCCTCCGTCACGTCAGCTCCTTTCGCAGGTAGGCGCGCCACTGTGCGGCGAACCGGCTCGAATCGACGCCGAGGACGGCGCGCAGGGCCCGGTCCTCGATCCGCGGGTCTCCGGCGCTGCCGGGTTCGGCCTCGGCGGTGCGGTAGAGCCGCACCAGCCTGCCCTCACCGTAGCGTTCCGCGATCATCCGGCAGGCCAGCCACGCCTCCTCGTACGCGGCGGACAGACGCTCGCCCGATCCGGTGAACGCGCCGCGGCCGGGCGGCGACGACGGCAGGCCGCCGGAGGAGATCAGACCGGCCAGCTCGCGCCCCGCCGCGCGCGTCGAGACGCCGGAGTCCTTGTAGCCGACGTAGTCCGCGAGCCCTTCGACCAGCCACATCGGAGTGCGGCTGTCGCGGGCGCCGCCCATCGCGACGTGGACGAGCTCGTGGGTGAGCACGACGTGCCGGCCGAGCCCGTTCAGCCGGCCGAACGCGGTGGGGCTGATGACGATGCGATCCGCGCCGCCGTCCGGGTCTCCGCCGCCGCCGCTGACGGTCGCGAGCGCGGCGATGTCGCCGAGGTTGCGGACGTCCCCGGCGAGCTCCTCGGCCTGCTGCTCCGTCGCGGGCGCGAGCACCACGACCCGCCGTGACCAGTGGTCGCCCACGACCTTGGAGACGAGACCGACACCCGTGTCGAGCCGGCGGGCGATGTCGCGGAGGTCGGCGGTCCGCGTCTCCGCGCCGCCGGCGGCTCCGGTGCCGTCCCCGGCTCCCGTCCCGTTCCCGGTCGCCGAGCCGTCGCCGGCCGGGGAGCCGTCACCGACCCCCGAATTCCCTTCGGCGAGCACCAGGCTGTACCGGCCTTTGATGACGGTCAGGTCCGGTCCGTCCCAGATCTGCGGGTCGTCGCGCAGGCCGTGCGTAGAGCCGTCGCCGGACACGACCCAGCCGGTGTCCCCGTGCCGCTCGAAGGTGAGGTACTGCGTGTAGGCGACGTCTCTCGAGTCGAAGCCGCGGAGCCGGTAGGTGAGGGTCAGCCGCGCCGTCCAGCCGTCGTCGGCGGCCGCGGCGGCACGCGTGTCCGCGAGCGACTCGCGCCAGGCCGCCAGGGGCGCCTTCGCCAGGTTGTCGAACAGCGTCTGCTGCCCGGCGCGGAACGCCTGCGCCGACGGGTCGACGGTGGCGAGGAAGGCGGCGCGGTCATGGGTGAGGACGGCGCGGGAGCGGCGCTGCAGGAGGGACGCCACCGCGGCCCGGGTGGGGGCGGGCGCCGTGGTCGCGCTCCGCAGCGACGCGGCCGCGTGCCCCGTCTCGCGGTGCAGGGTGGCGTAGCCGACCGCGGTGACCAGTTGCAGCGCGATCGCCGCTCCGGTCAGCGCGGCGACCCGCCTCTGCCAGGTGCCCGCCGACGACATGGGCGTGATGGTAGCGGGCGAAACTGAGAACGCCGGGGCCGTCCGTGTGGACGGCCCCGGCGATGATCAACCGGTTCGGCCCCGGATGGCGTGCCATCACGGCGCCGGCGCGGCGTTCAGCCCGGCTCAGTAGGGGCGGGCGGCGCCATAGAACGCGTGGCGGTAGTAACTGTTGTTGTCGATCCGGACCTGCTTGATCCGCGTGCCCGTGTGCGACGCGTGAATCATGTAGATCTTGTGGCCGACGACCTTGGAGATGATCCCGGTGTGCTGGTTCCCGTTGAAGTACACCAGGTCACCCGCCGCGAGGTTCTTCCACCGCACGTGCCGCTTGATGTGGCGGTGCTGCTGGCCCGCGGTACGCGGCAGCCGGATACCGGCCTTGCGGTAGGAGTACTGCACCAGACCGGAGCAGTCGAACGTCTTGGGCCCGGCGCCCCCGTAGCGGTACCACTTGCCGATCTGCTTGCGGGCGATGGCGACCGCCTTCAGACCGACCTTGTGCCGCTGGCTCCAGGACTTGTGCTTCGGCTGCGCCTTGGCGACGGTGACGGCCGTCTGGGGGGTCGCGGCGTGCGCGGCGGTGGCCGTCAGGGCGACGGGTGCGAGGACCGCACCCGCGGCGACCATGCCTCCGGCGAGGCGGAGGCGCAGGGACGAAGCGGTCGAGGGGTTGCGAGACAGAGGTCTCTCCTTCCACTACGCCTACCGGGTTAGCTGTCGGGTTCGGGCTGGAAGACGCCCTACGGCATACCTGTGGGAGAACAGGCGCCCCGATTCACCCCCGTGAAGACCCGCGCCGTCAGGCGCGCTCGGTTCCCCGGCTCCGTGTGCCCACGGATTAGGCGCTCACGGCCATCGTCGGCCCGGTCGGGCCACTTCGGTGATGACCGTTTCTCTGCATCTCTGACAGACCGGGAGCGGCACGCCCACGCGGCGCGCACCACTACGCGCCCCGCTGACGGAGGCCCCCCGGCCGAGCGGCACATGGCGTGCGCCGCGATCCGCACCATCGGTGCGGAAGATTCGAAAGGTCTGACGCCGACAGGCCGACCGGATCCGGTCCGCGCCTCGATGCGCCGGCCGGGAGTCCGTCCCCCCGGCCTGTCGGCGTCCTTTGTTCAGTTGTCGTCCGGTCGCGTGGCGACCGTGCCGGCCGGTCTCAGAGCAGCCGGCCGCCGCCCATGAAGGTGGAGGCGTACCAGGAGTCGCTGAGGTTGGAGATCTTCACGACGTCGCCGGTGTGCGGGGCGTGCAGGAACTTGCCGTTGCCCAGGTAGAACCCGACGTGCCCCAGGTCGTGGAAGAACACCAGGTCACCGGGCTGCAGGTCGGCCTTGGAGACCCGGCGGCTGGCGTCCCACTGGTCCGGCACCCAGTGGTTGAGCTTGATGCCCACCTTGCGGTAGGCGACCATCGTGATGCCGGAGCAGTCCCAGGTGCTCGGGCCCGCGCCGCCGAAGACGTACGGCTTGCCGAGCTGGGCGCAGGCGAACTGCAGCACGATCTCGGCCTTGCCCGACGCCAGGACCGAGCAGTTCTCCTTGGAACTGCCCGGATCGATACCCGCGCCGAGCTTGTGGACCAGCTTGAGCTGCTTCTGGATGGCCGCGTTGGCCTGCTTGCGCTGCGTGTCGAGCTGGTTCTTCTTCGCCGCGAGCTGCTGGGCGGCCTGGACGCGCAGCGCCTGCTCGCGCTCCAGCCGCTGCGCGGAGGCGAGGTACTGCTGGAACTCGGCCGTACGGTTGTGCGCGAGCTCGGTGAACGCCGACATCTGCGAGAGCACGGCGTCCGGGTTGTTGGAGCCGACCAGCGTCGGGATCGAGCCGTTGTCCCCGGTCTTGTAGGCCTCGGCGGCGAGTTGCGCGACCCGCAGCCGTAGCTGCTGGAACGTCTTGCGCTCGGCCTGAACCGACTTGCTCAGCGCGTTGACCCGGCTCTGAGCGGCCTTCCAGTCGGCCTTGGTCTGGTTGTACTGGTTGCTCAGCTGGTCGACCTTGTCGTTCAGCTGCGCCAGCTGCTTCTTCGCCGCGCTCAGCGAGGCGCCGGGGTCGGCGTGCGCGGGCAGCGCGGGAAGGGCGAGCCCGGCGACGGCGAGAAACCCCACGGTCGTCATGAACCGACGGCCGGTCCTGGGCATGTTCGTACGCTCCTTGGCCATGATGATCCGTCCCTAGAGCGCGCCCGCGCCGACGTAGTGCGAGCTGTACCAGACGTTGCTCAGACTGTCGATCTTGACGTACGAGCCCGTGTGCGGCGAGTGGATGAACTTGCCGCCGCCGACGTAGATGCCGACGTGCCCGAGGTCGTCGAAGAAGACGAGGTCGCCTGGGGACAGGTTGCTTCGCTGCACCCGGCTCGTGGCGTTGTACTGGTCCGGGACGACGCGGGGGATGCTCACCCCGGCCGCCGCGTAGGCCTTCATCGTCAAGCCGGAGCAGTCGTACCGCGGGCCGGTGCCGCCGTAGAGGTAGGGGATGCCGCACTTGCTGTACGCCCACTCGAGCACGACGCGCGCCTTGCCGGTCGCCGAGCCGTGGTAGCCGCCGCTGCAGTTGCTCGCCACGGGACCGCTGTCGTCACCGCCGCCACCGCCGGAGTCCGCCGCCGGGCCCAGCTTCTTGACCAGGGCCTTCTGCTGCTCGACGGACTTCTCGATGCCTTTCTTCTTGGCGAGGAGATCCTTCTTCTTCTGCGCCAGGTCGCCGGCGGCCTGCTGGGCCTGCGCCTGCTGCCGCTGCAGCAGCTGGGAGACGTTGAGGAACTGGGTGAGCTCGGTGGAGCGGTTCTTCGACAGCGCCGTGAAGGCCGACATCTGGTCGAGCACCGTCTGGGGGTCCTTGGCCGAGAGCAGCGTGGGGATGTCGGTGCCGTCCGAGCCGTTCTTGTACGCGGACGCGGCCATCTGCGCGACGCGGACGCGGAGCGAGGCCCACGACTGGCGCTGCTGCTTGACCGAGGCGTTCAGCGCCTTCACTTTCTTGTCGGCCGCAGCCCACTGCTCCTTGGCCTTGTTGTACTCGTTGTCCTGCTTGTCGGCCTGTGAGTTCAGCTTGGCCAGCTTGGCCTTCGCCTGGCTCAGCGTCTGCTTCGGCTTCGCGTCGGCCGTACCGGCCGGCAGAGCCAGCGCCGCTGAGGCGGCGACGCACAGGGTGGCCAACACCCGGCTGCTGATCCAGCCGCTCGTCGGCCGTCCGACGGCCGTACCGTCGGCACTGCGCTGTGTTGCCACGATTCGCGGCACGCCCCTCTCCCAATGTCCGCCTACCGGGTTAGCTGACGGATTCGGGCGTGGAAGGCGCCCTACGGAGCATGCGTTGCTCCGATTCACCCCGGAAACCTGGTTCCCCGGCTCGTCGTGCCGGTGAGGATCGTACGGCCCGAACCTCGGGCGGCCTCACCGAACGTGACGACTCGGCGGAAGCCGGCGCCGTCGCCTGGGGGGCGACGAACCAGCGACCGGCTCAGCGCGTGAGACTAGTCAAGTCTCACGCTGGTAACAACCGCTTCTCCGGGAAATGCAGCAATTCACGTCATTTAAGCAACAGCGTGCGCGTGATTCGTCACGATGCGCGGTCAACGGAGATCGTCATCCACAGAGGAGGAATCAGGCCCTCCGCGGCGAGAATGCCCAGCGCGCGGCGCTCGAGCGGCCCGAGATCCAGGCCGGACTCCGGAATCACGGGCATGGTGGGAACGACGCAGTCGGCGCAGGCGACGTTGCGTAGCTCACACTTGTCGCAGTCGATGAGCACGAATTCCTCCTCGTGTCGTCGTCATCGCCAGACGTTACGAGGACCCACCGACAATTCCGCTCGGCGATCTCAGGCGGGAACGAGGAAGAGGCGACGGTCGGGTGCGCCGCGGGACCGCCGTTCGACGGGTGACCCGGAAGGGGCGGCGGCCGGAGGCGGTCCCCGGACCGGCGTTCGACAGGCGACCCGGAAGAGGCCGCGGCCGAGGGCGCCCGCGGACCGGCGTTCGACAGACGACCCGGAAGCGGCGGCGGTCAGGTGCGGCCGAGGCGGCGGAGGAGGAGCGCCGAGGGTGCCGGCCGGGCGTCGGCCCGCCGGGCCGAGTCGCAGACCTCCTGGTCGGAGGAGATGACGACCACGGCGCGCCCGCTCGGCTCGGCGCGCACGAGGTGGCCGATCAGCTCGTCGGCCGTCTGGCCGGGCGCGCTGAACAGCACGCGCACCCCGCGCGGCGCCTGCACGGCGACGGGGGCGTTCAGCTCCGCGCCGTCGAAGACGACCGTCACCTCGGCCTTGGTCTGCGCGTGCAGCACGCCCAGGCCCGAGACGAGGCGCGACCGCTGGTCGGCCAGCGGCAGGTCGCCGTACCCGGTCTTGGTGACGTTGTAGCCGTCGATGATGAGATGGACCTGCGGGAGCGTGAGCAGCTGGTCGAGGAGCGCGGGGTCGCTGTCGGCCAGCGCCCGGCCCGGCAGCGTACGGTGCCCGGGGCGGCTGGGCGTGATGCCGCCCACGCTGTCGGCCGGCCGGGTGATGCCCGGCGGCAGCGCGATCTCGTCACGGAGCCCCTTGGCGGCGTCCGTGAGAGCGTCGAGGAGGACGCGCAGACGTGCCTCGTCGACGTTGCGGCCCTCGCGGGCGGCGCGCCGGGCGCTCTCCGCGGCCGCCTCGGCGTGCGACAGGCGGCTGCGCAGCCGGCGCAGCTCCGCCTCGGCGCCGGCCGCCGCGACGGAGGCCGCCGCGCGCTCCTCCCCCAGCCGCCGGTCGAGCTCCTCCGCCCGCGCGTGCTCCCGCTTCGCCTTGCCACGCGCCTCGTGCAGCCGTTTGCGCAGCTCGGCGTTCTCAGCGCGCAGCTCCCGCAGCTCGGCGCGGAGTTTCTCGGTCTCCTCCGACCGGGTGGCCTTGGCCGCGGCGATCTGCTCGCGGAGCTCGGCGACCTCGCGGACGACCTTGGCCTCCTCGGCGGCCGCCGCCGAGCGCTCCAGCTCCCGGCGGGCGGTCTCGATGCGTTCGGCCCAGCCCGGCGGGCGCAGCAGGTACGCGAGGGCGGCGACGGTGACCGGGTCGGCGGCGGGCGGCACCGCGCCCGAGCCGACCGCCTCGCTCAGCACCGGCTCGCTCTCCCGTACGACGTCGGCGACGCGCTCGCGGAACCCACCGTCATCTTCGAGCTGGGCGGCGATCAGGGTCGCGGCCAGCCGGGCGCGGCGGCGGGGCTCGAAGCGGGCCACCCGCCGGAGCGGCGCCGGAATCTCGTCCGGCCGCAGCGCGCCGATGACGCCCGCGGCCGCCTCGACGACGCGCTGCCGGACCGCTTCGGGGAGCGGCTGGTCGAGGTGTTCGGCCGGGCCGGTGTCGATGGTCTGCTCCTCATGGTCGCGGGCGGTGCGCCGTGACGCGTGCACCGGGCTCCGTGTCGCCGTCGCTGCCCAGCGTAGACGCCCCGACTACCCGCGGTCCGCAATCCCCCCGACGAATACCACGAGGTATCCGCGCGGCCGGGCGACCGGCACCGTACCGGTCACCACCGACGGCCCCGCGCCGGGTGACGGGCGCCGACACCGGTCACCGCGCCCTGGGCCCGAGCCGGGTGACCGATGCCGATGACCGGTCATCGCGCGACGCCCCCGCCGGGTCACGGACGCCGATACCGGTTACCGCCAGGTAGCCCCGCACCGGGCCGCCGGAACGAATGTCGGTCTTCCCGCGTACCGTTCCGCCATGGCCTCCGTCGGCCCTGCGGTGCAGGGCACCCTCGATGACCTCGGCACTCCCCTGGCCGGCGTCACCTTCGTCGTCGTCGACCTCGAGACCACCGGAGGATCGGCGAAGGAGGACGCCATCACCGAGATCGGCGCCGTCAAGGTGCGCGGCGGCGAGATCGTGGGCGAGTTCGCCACCCTCGTCGACCCCGGGAGGACGATCCCCCCGTTCATCTCGGTGATCACCGGCATCACGCAGCAGATGGTCGTGGCGGCCCCCCGCATCGGCGAGGTCCTGCCGTCGTTCCTGGAGTTCGCCAGGGGCGCGGTCCTGGTCGCGCACAACGCGCCGTTCGACATGGGCTTCCTGAAGGCCGCCTGCGCCGCGCAGGAGCGTCCCTGGCCCGCGCCGCCGGTGGTGGACACCGCCGACCTCGCGCGCCGCGTCCTCACCCGCGACGAGGTCCCCAACTGCAAGCTCGCCACCCTCGCCCGCTTCTTCCGCGCCCGCATCGAGCCCTGCCACCGCGCGCTCACCGACGCCCGCGCCACCGTCGACGTCCTGCACGGCCTGCTGGAGCGCGCGGGTTCGTTCGGCGTGGAGACCCTGGAGGAGCTGACCGGCTTCCAGCGCGCGCCGACGCCGGAGCAGCGGAGCAAACGTCACCTCGCCGACGGGGTGCCCGCCGCGCCGGGCGTCTACCTCTTCGAGGACGCGCGCGGCGAGGTGCTGTACGTCGGCAAGAGCGGGCGGCTGCGCAGCCGCGTGACCTCCTACTTCACCGCGTCGGAGACCCGCCGTCACGTCCGCGAGATGATCGGGATCGCCGAGCGGGTCCGCACGATCGTGTGCGCGAGCCCTCTCGAGGCGGAGGTCCGCGAGCTGCGGCTCATCGCGGCGCACAAGCCGCGCTACAACCGCCGGTCGCGCCACCCGGAGCGGGCGGTCTGGCTGAAGCTCACCGCCGAGCCCTTCCCCCGGCTGTCGATCGTCCGGGAGGTCCGCGACGACGGCGCCACCTATCTCGGCCCGTTCGGCAGCACGCGCACGGCCGAGGAGGCCCGCGCCGCCGTGCACGACGCGGTCCCCCTGCGCCAGTGCACCCAGCGGCTCACGCTGCGGCTCATCGAGACCCGCCGCGCCGGCACCTGCGCGCTGGCCGAGCTGGGCCGCTGCGGCGCGCCCTGCGAGGGCCGGCAGGCCCCGGAGGACTACTCCCGCCACGCGTCCCTGGCCCGCCGCATCCTGGAGGGCGACGTCCGCCCGGTCGTCGCCGCCGCCCGTGCCCGCATCGACCGTCTCGCGGGTGAGCTGCGCTACGAGGAGGCCGCGGTGCAGCGCGACCGGCTGGCCGCGTTCGTGCGCGGCGCGGCGCGCTGCCAGCGCCTGTCCGCCCTGGCCGGGCTCGCGCAGTTGGTCGCGGCCCGGCCTGCCTTCGACGGCGGCTGGGAGCTGCACGTCGTGCGCCACGGGCGCCTGGCCGCCGCCGGCACCGTCCCGCCGAACGCCCACCCCGTCCCGTACGTCGAGGCGCTGGTGGCCACCGCCGAGACCGTGCGGCCCGGCGTCGGCGCCACGCCACGAGCCTCCGCCGAGGAGATGGAATGCGTGCTGCGCTGGCTCGACTCCCCCGGTGTGCGCCTGGTCGAGGTGGACGGCACGTGGACCTGTCCGCCGCACGGCGCCGAGAGCGTACGGCACTGGATCGAGAGCGCCGTCCAGCGGCCCGATTCCCGTAAGGTTGACCGCGCCGGTCGGCCGATGCAATAGGAGCAGGTGTGGCGCTGCCGCTGTACGACAACCAGCCGACGCGGCGCGCGCCCCTCGTCACCTACCTCCTCATCGCCGCGAACGTCGTCGTCTTCCTGCTGTCGCCGATCGCCTCGATCGGCCACCACGGGGAGGGGATCGACCAGCGCAGGTGCGAGCAGGCGACCTTCCTGCTGAAGTACGGCGCCGTCCCGAAGGAACTGGTCTCCGACCGGCAGAACCCGGTGCCCGAGGAGATCGACCACGCCTGCCACCCGAAGCCGTTCCACAAACGGCCGTGGCTGTCCGCCCTGTCGTCGATGTTCCTGCACGGCGGGGTCGCCCACATCCTCGGCAACATGGTCTACCTGTTCATCTTCGGCGCGGCGACCGAGGACCGCCTCGGACGGCTCCGGTTCCTGGTCTTCTACCTCGCGGTCGGCTTCATCGCGGCGTACGGCTTCGCGATCACCTATCCCGGCTCGGACACCCCGCTGGTCGGTGCCTCGGGGGCGATCGCGGGGGTGCTGGGCTCCCACCTCGTCCTCTATCCGCGGTCGCGGACGATCGCGCTGATCCTGTCGATCTTCCCGTTCCGGCTGCCCTCCTGGACGCTGCTCGCGCAGTTCTTCGTCTTCCAGTGGCTCAGCCTCGGCGACAGCCAGAGCCAGACGGCGTACGTCGCGCACATCTACGGCTTCGTCGCCGGGATGATCGTCGGCCTGCTCGTCCGGCGCGGCACCGTCGCCCGCAAGTCGGCCGCCCTCAGCTGGAACTGACTCCTCCACTAGTCTTGCGACGGCGACCCGACATCGCGCGCAACCCACGCAGGAGGCATTCCGTGATCACCGCCATCGTGCTCATCAAGGCCGACGTCTCGCGCATCCCGGAGGTCGCCGAGATCATCGCCGGTCTGGACGGGGTCAGCGAGGTCTACTCCGTGACCGGGGAGTTCGACCTGGTCGCGCTGGTGCGCGTGCGCCAGTACGAGCAGATCGCGGATGTCATCCCCGGCGGCCTGAACAAGGTCGCCGGCGTGACGCACACCGAGACCCACATCGCCTTCCGCACGTACTCCCAGCACGACCTGGAGGCCGCGTTCGCCCTCGGCCTGCCCGACGCGGACTGACCGGACCGCCAGGTCCCCGAGCCCGGCCGCGTTCGCGCTGCCCACGAACACGCGACGGCCCGCCACCCGTAATCGGGTGGCGGGCCGTACTCGCGTCGGGCGGAGGCGTCAGTGGTGGCTGATCGCCCTGCTGCCTCCGGTGCCGCCGGGCTCGACGCCGCCCGGCTGGAGCTCCTCCTCCGCGTGCGGGCTCGTGTCGTCGTGCCCCTCGTCGTGGCCGTCCGCCGGGACGTCGTCGACGGTGAAGGCGCGGTTGAGGTTCTTGCGCAGCTTGCCCAGCGGGCCACGCGCGGACGGCGACGGGATGCCGTTCTCGTCCTCGGCCTCGATCGCCAGCTCCGGCAGCGGGTCCTTGCCGGTGAGCACGGCCTTCTGCTCGTCGCTCGCCGGCTCGTGCACCTCGATGAACTCGCCGTTCGGCAGCCGCATGATGACGCCGGACTCGACACCGTGGTGGACGATGTCGGCGTCCTTCTTCTGCAGGCCGAGGCAGATCCGCTTCGTCACGTTGTACGCGATCACCGGACCGATGAAGATCGCGAACCGGAAGAACCACGTCGTCGCGTACAGGGACACGTGGAACTTGTCGGCGATGACGTCGTTACCGCCGGCCAGCCACAGCAGACCGTAGAACGTGACCGCGGTCATGCCGACGGCCGTACGGAACGGGGCGTTCCGCGGGCGGTCGGCGATGTGGTGGATCCGCTTGTCGCCGGTGGCCCACTGCTCGATGAACGGCCACAGGGCCGCGCCGGTCATGATGAGCCCCAGCGGCACGAGCGCGGGAACCAGGACGTTCCACGAGACCGTGTGACCCCACAGGTTGGTCTCCCAGTTGGGCATGATGCGAAGCGCGCCCTCGAGGAAGCCCATGTAGTAGTCCGGCTGCGAACCCGCCGTGATCGAGTCTGGCGTGTACGGGCCGAACAGCCAGATCGGGTTGATCTGGGCGAACGTCCCGAGGAACGCGATGACCGCGAAGGTGAACATGAAGAAGGCGCCGGCCTTGATCATGAACACCGGGTAGAACGGCTTGCCGATGACGTTCTTCTGCGCACGGTTCTTGCCCGGGAACTGGGTGTGCCCCTGGTGCCACAGGATCATGAAGTGCGCGCCGACCAGCGCCAGCAGGATGCCGGGGATCAGCAGGACGTGCACCGTGTACAGACGCGGGATGAAGTCGTGGCCGGGGAAGTCCCCGCCGAACGCGAAGTAGAACAGGTACGTGCCGACCAGCGGGATCGACTGCATGACGCCCTGGGTGATCCGCAGACCCGTGCCGGACAGCAGGTCGTCCGGCAGCGAGTAGCCGAACAGACCCTCCAGCAGCGCCAGCGTGAACAGGCCCAGGCCGATCAGCCAGTTGACCTCGCGCGGCTTGCGGTACGCGCCGGTGAAGAAGACGCGCAGCATGTGCACCGTGAGCGAGGCCACGAACATGACCGCCGCCCAGTGGTGGATCTGCCGCATGAGCAGGCCGCCGCGCACGTCGAAGCTGATGCGGAGCGTCGAGTTGTACGCCTCGCTCATGTGCACGCCGACGAGCTTGGTGTAGTGCCCGTTGTACACGACCTCGGACATGCTGGGCTTGAACCACAGCGTCAGGAACGTCCCGGTCGCGAGCAGGATGATGAACGAGTAGAGCGCGATCTCCCCCAGCATGAACGACCAGTGGTCGGGGAAGACCTTCTTCATCTTGCCGCGGAGGAATCCCGCGGTCCCGAAGCGCTCGTCGAGGAAGCCGATCGCGCCGTCGACGGCCTTCGGGGGTGCTTGCGTCGTCATTGGTCGCTCACCGATCCTCGCTCATCGAACCGGTCGCCGATGAGGGTTGTCATACCTTGGGCCTCCCACGCTCCCAGAAGCTGGGTCCGACCGGCTCGTGGAAGTCGCTCGTCGCGATGAGGTAGCCCTCGGAGTCGACGCCGAGGGGCAGCTGCGGCAGCGGCCGGGCCGCCGGACCGAAGATGACCTTGGCGCCGTCGAGCGCGTCGAACGTCGACTGGTGGCACGGGCACAGGATGTGGTGCGTCGTCTGCTCGTACAGCGCGGCCGGGCAGCCGACGTGCGTGCAGATCTTCGAGTAGGCGATGATGCCGCCGACGTTCCAGTTCTCCCGGCCCTTCTTGACCTTGAGCTGGTCCTCCGGAACGTTGATCAGCAGCACCGTGGCCTTCGCGAGCTCGTCGAGGTTGTCCTCGGCGCCCTCCGGGATCACCGTGATGATGCCGCCCGGGGAGTTGAAGTCGGACGGCTTCAGCGGCTGGCCGGTGCCGTCGACGACGAGCCTGGTGCCCTTCTTCCACGACGTGTGGCGGAGCTTCTTCTCCGGCAGCGGACCCAGGTCGCGCAGCAGCAGGATCGGCAGCAGGCCCAGCGGCGCGGAGGCCAGCAGCAGCGAGCGGCGCAGCAGCGGCCGCTTCGTGAGGCCGCTCTCCTCGGCGCCCTGGAGGAAGTACTCGTTGAAGACCTCGCGGTCCTCGGCCGGGGACGCCAGCTCGTGCCGCTCCTGGATGATCTCCTTGGTCGTCATCAGGTGACGGACCCAGATCGTCATCCCGACGGCCATGCCGATGAAGATCACCGTGAGCGAGGTGCCCAGGGCGTAGTTCGAGTGCATCGCCCGGACGATGTCGTCGTTGCCGACGTGGCCGGGCCAGACGGCGTAGAAGACGATGAACGCGATGCCCGCGAGGAAGGTCAGGAAGAAGAAGAACGCCGCCGCACGCTCGGCCTTGCGCGCCTTCACCGGGTCGAGCTTGTACCCGCTGCTCTCCCCGCCGTCCCCGTCGGAGGGCAGCAGGTCATGGCCCTGCACCTGCGGTGGAGTTCCGATGACGCGCTTAGGCGCCCGCTCCTCTTCCGAGGACGCTCCGTGGGTCTCGTTGGTCTCAGACATTGTGCTTCTTCTTGGGCTTCCTGGCGGTGATCCACATCGCCGCGATGATGATCAGTCCAAGTCCGACCAGCCAGCCGGCCAGGCCCTCGGCCACGGGGCCGACCCGGCCGAGACCGTTACCGCCGGGGTTCGGCTCGCTGCGGGTCTGGGTGACGTACGCGATGATCGCCCGCTTCTGCGCCGGCGTCAGCGTGGTGTCGTTGAAGACCGGCATGGCCTGCGGACCGGTGAGCATGGCCTCGTAGATCTGCTCGGGCGTCGCCTTGGTCAGCGGCGGGGCGTACTTGCCTCCGGTCAGCGCCCCGCCGGAACCGGCGAAGTTGTGGCACTGCGCGCAGTTCGCCCGGAAGAGCTTGCCGCCCATGGCCGCGTCGCCGTTGGCCGGGTCGACCTGGTCCTTCGACGGAATCGCGGGGCCGCCGCCGAGAGAGGCGATGTACGCGGCGATCTGGCGGGTCTGCTCCTCGTTGAAGACCGGCTTCTTGCGCGGAATCTGCGCGCCGAGGTTCATCGCGGGCATCCGCCCGGTGCTGACCTGGAAGTCGACCGAGGCCGCGCCGACGCCGAGCAGGCTGGGGGCGTTCTTCGTACCCTCGGCGTTGGCACCGTGGCAGCTCGAGCAGGCCTGGTTGAACAGTTGCTTGCCCTTGGCCACGTCCTGGTCCGACGCCGCCGCGGCGGCCGCCTGTGCCCGGTCAGTGCGCGGCGAAACACCGGCGTAGGCGACGCCGATGATCGCGAGCGCGGCCAGCACAACGGCGTAGCCCGCCCACGGGCGCCGTCGCCATGCGGTGATCCATTTCACGGAAGAGTCCCTCGTTCTGGGTCAGGTGAAGATCTTGTCGATCCCGTAGATGGTGAAGAACAGCCCCACCCAGACCGCATCGACAAAGTGCCAGTAGTAGGACACGACGATGGCGCTCGTCGCCTGCTCATGTGTCCAGCGCTTCGCGGCGTACGTGCGTCCCAGCATGAAGATGAACGCGATCAGTCCACCGGTCACGTGCAGGCCGTGGAAGCCCGTGGTCAGGTAGAAGACCGAGCCGTACGCGCTGCTGGAGATCGTCGTGCCCTCGTGAATGAGGTTGCGGTACTCATTCAGCTGGCCGGCCACGAAGACCGCGCCCATCAGGAAGGACAGGACGTACCACTCGCGCAGACCCCAGCGCTTGAGGTTGAAGATCGACCCCAGGCGCCTGACCTGCCCCCGTTCCGCGGCGAACACGCCCATCTGGCAGGTCACACTGGACATCAGCAGGATGAAGGTGTTGGCCGAGGCGTACGGGATGTCCAAGTGGGCCTGGGGCCACGCGCCGCCGTCCCCCTTGGTCACCGACCGGATGGTGAAGTACATCGCGAACAGCGCCGCGAAGAACATGAGCTCAGACGACAGCCACACGATCGTGCCCACGCTTACGAGGTTGGGCCGGTTGGCGTGGGACCGGGGTGCCGTTTCTGTCGCGGTTGCTGTTGCCACGGGCAGCATTATTGCGGCCCCTTCCCGGGCTCCGTGCAGGACCCCCCTGTAGAGGCGATTCGCCTCCTCACGGCAGGTCGGCCGGGCCGGAGGCGGACGGCCCTCTCCGCCGCCGCGCCATCTCCCGGTAGCATCGGGCACGTATCACGTGACCACGTAACCCATGGATGAGCCGATGAGCACCGAAGAGACCATGAAGGTCCTCGTATACAGCGACGACGCGAACACCCGCAACGAGGTGCGGCTCGCGATCGGCCGCCGCCCCGCGCCCGGCCTGCCGAAGGTCGAGTTCGTCGAGGTCGCGACGGAGCCCGCGGTTTTCGTCCACCTCGACAAGGGCGACGTCGACGTGGCGATCCTCGACGGCGAGGCCCGTCCGGCCGGCGGCATGGGCATCTGCCGGCAGGCCAAGGACGAGATCTACCACTGCCCGCCGATCATGGTCATCATCGCCCGCCGCGACGACGGCTGGCTGGCGACCTGGTCCCGTGCCGACGCCGTGGCCTCCCAGCCGATCGACCCGGTCGCGCTGGCCGAGGGCGTCGCCGACCTGATGCGCCGCCGCCTGGAAGGGCGCGTCGGCGACTCCGAGCCCCGCCTGTCCGTCCAGTAGCCGTCCGCTCGCCGCGGACGCCGGCGTACCCCGAAGAGGCACCCATGGATCCGCGCACGACGTGGCCCGCGCTCCTCAACGCTCTGATCGACGGCGAGTCGCTGTCATCGGACGAGACGGCCTGGGCGATGAACGAGATCATGTCCGGTCAGGCGACGGACGTGCAGATCGCCGGCTTCGCCGTCGCGCTGCGGGCCAAGGGCGAGACCGTCGCCGAGGTCGCGGGCCTCGCGGAGGGGATGCTCGGGCACGCTCGCCCGATCAGCCTGCCCGGGCCCGCCGTCGACCTCGTCGGCACCGGTGGCGACCGCGCGCACACGGTCAACGTCTCCACCATGGGTGCCATCGTCGCCGCGTCCGCGGGCGCGCGGATGGTCAAGCACGGCAACCGGGCGGCGTCGTCGTCCTGCGGCGCCGCCGACGTGCTCGAGGAGCTCGGCGTCGTCATCGACCTGCCGCCGGCGGCGACGGCCGAGGTCGCCGACGAGGTCGGGATCACCTTCTGCTTCGCGCCGCTCTACCATTCCGCGCTGAAGTACGCCGCGAAGACGCGCGCCGAGCTGCGCGTGCCGACCGTGTTCAACTTCCTCGGCCCGCTGACGAACCCGGCCCGGCCCTCCGCCCAGGCGGTCGGGGTCTTCCACCCGCGCATGGCGGGGATCGTCGCCGGGGTGTTCGCCGAGCGCGGCTGCTCGTCGCTCGTGTTCCGCGGCGACGACGGGCTCGACGAGCTGACGACCACGTCCACCTCCGTCATCTGGGTCGTCCGCGACGGCACCGCCACCGAGACCGTCTTCGACCCGGCCGACCTCGGCATCCCCCGCGCCACCCCGGACGACCTGCGCGGCGCCGACGCCGCGCACAACGCCGCGGTGGCCCGCGCGGTCCTGGGCGGCGAACGGGGCCCGGTGCGCGACATCGTGGGCCTCAACGCCGCCGCGGCGCTCGTCGCGGCGGAGGGAGCCCCTCCGGCCGACGCGCTCACCGAGACGCTCGCGGCGGCGTACGCCCGGGCGCTGGAGGCCATCGACTCCGGCGCGGCCACCGCTCTGCTCGACCGCTGGATCGCCGCCACCCGCCGCCGACGCGCCGCCTGAGACGGCGCCGCCCTCTCTTCTCACGGCTCGGTCACCCACCGCCGCGCCACCTGACGCCTCGTCGTGCGCTCCGCGACGCCGCCCGACGCCGCCGTCACCCCTCGCCACGCTCTCCCCCGCCGCGCCGCTGCGGGGGTCTCCGAGACTCTCGTACATCCTCTGACACGCCGAAGGCCGGCACCGCTTGCGCGGTGCCGGCCATCCGTGCGTCTGCCTCAGTGGGAGAAGTGACCCCGGTAGTACTCGAAGACGAACCCGATCGCCGCGAGGATGACACCGAGCATCCCGATGAGCATCAGCCACCAGCCGAACACGGCGCCGAGCGCGGCCGTCGCGGCGGCGAGCGCCGTGAACAGCGGCCACCAGCTGTGCGGGCTGAAGAACCCGAGCTCACCGGCACCCTCGGCGATGTCGGCGTCCTTGTCGTCCTCCGGCCGCGGGTCGATCCGCCGGCCGGTGAACAGCAGGTAGAAGCCGGTGAGGCCCGCCAGGCCGATGGTCAGCGCCAGGGCCGTCGTACCGGTCGGGTCGTGCGACCACAGCCAGTAGATCAGGTCCATCACCGCGAAGAACAGGGCACAGAAGACGAACAGGAAACCCTCGATCTTCATGTCAGTCCTCCTTCCCGGCGCCGGCCGTCACCGCGGCCTGGTCCTGGTGCGGGTAGTGCAGATCGAAGGCCGGGCGCTCCGACCGGATCCGCGGAATCGAGGTGAAGTTGTGTCGCGGCGGCGGGCAGGACGTCGCCCACTCGAGCGAGTTGCCGAAGCCCCACGGGTCGTCGACGTTGACCCGCTTGCCGCTCTTCGCCGTGATGAAGACGTTCCACAGGAACGGGATCATCGAGGTGGCGAGGATGAACGCGCCGATGGTCGAGACGACGTTCAGCGAGGTGAACTGCTTGGCGTAGTCCGGGACACGACGCTGCATGCCCTCCGCGCCGAGCCAGTGCTGGACCAGGAAGGTCGTGTGGAAGCCGATGAACAGCAGCCAGAAGTGGATCTTCCCGAGGGTCTCGTTGAGCATCTTCCCCGTCATCTTGGGCCACCAGAAGTAGAAGCCCGCGAACATCGCGAAGACCACGGTGCCGAACAGCACGTAGTGGAAGTGCGCGACGACGAAGTAGGAGTCGTTGAGCTGGAAGTCCAGCGGCGGCGAGGCCAGGATGATGCCGGTCAGGCCACCGAACAGGAACGTCACCAGGAAGCCGATCGACCAGAGCATCGGCGTCTCGAACGTCAGGTGCCCGCGCCAGATCGTGCCCACCCAGTTGAAGAACTTCACACCGGTCGGGACCGCGATCAGGAACGTCATGAACGAGAAGAACGGCAGCAGCACCTGGCCCGTCGGGAACATGTGGTGCGCCCACACCGTCACGGACAGACCCGCGATCGCGATGGTCGCGCCGACCAGACCGATGTAACCGAACACCGGCTTGCGGCTGAACACCGGCAGGATCTCGGTGATGATGCCGAAGAACGGCAGCGCGACGATGTAGACCTCTGGGTGGCCGAAGAACCAGAAGAGGTGCTGCCAGAGCATCGCTCCGCCGGTGGCCGGGTCGAACACGTGCGCGCCGAGCTTACGGTCGGCCTCCAGCGCCAGCAGCGCCGCGGCGAGCACCGGGAACGCCATCAGCACGAGGATCGACGTCAGCAGGATGTTCCACGTGAAGATCGGCATCCGGAACATCGTCATGCCCGGCGCCCGCATGCAGAAGATCGTCGTGATGAAGTTGACGCCACCGAGGATCGTGCCGAGGCCGGACAGCGTCAGGCCCATGATCCACATGTCGCCGCCGATCTCCGGCGAGCGAACGATGTCCGAGAGCGGCGTGTAGGCGTACCAGCCGAAGCTGGCGGCGCCGCCGGGGGTGAGGAACCCGGCCAGCGTGATCAGGCTGCCGAACACGAAGAAGTAGAAGCTCAGCATGTTCATGCGCGGGAACGCCACGTCCGGCGACCCGATCTGCAGCGGCATGATCACGTTGCCGAAGCCGACGAACAGCGGCGTCGCGAACATGAGCAGCATGACCGTGCCGTGCATGGTGAACAGCTGGTTGAACTGCTCGTTGCTCATGATCTGCAGGCCCGGCTTGGCCAGCTCGCTGCGCATGAACAGCGCCATGATGCCGCCGATGCCGAAGAACACGAACGACGTGATCAGGTACATGTACCCGATCACCTTGTGGTCCGTGGACGACAGCCACGACACGATGACGCGGCCCTTGCTCGGCCGCGGCCGGAACGCCGGCGCGGAGGGGGTGGAATGAGTGATGGTCGTGGTCACTGAGCGCTCCCGCTCGCCTGATGGCTCGAGATGAACTGCTGGAACTCCTGCGGCGTGACGATCTTCACCTGGAAGAGCATCCGGCTGTGGTCCACGCCACAGAACTCAGCGCAGCGTCCCTCGAACGTACCCGTCTTGGTGGGGGTGACCTCGAAGTCCTGTCCGGAGCGGGCACCGGGGATGATGTCCCGCTTGAAGATGAACGAGGGAACCCAGAAGGAGTGGATGACGTCCGTCGAGACCAGGTGGAAGCGTACCCGCTGCCCGACCGGGATGACGAGGACGGGCTTGTTCGTGCCGTCGGGGCTCGTGGGCTGACCGACGATCGGCTTGGTGTGGTACTGCGGGTAGTCGAACTGCCAGCTCCACTGGAAGGCGGTCACGTTGACGAGCGTGACCTGACCCGGATCGTTCGTCTTGCTGACCTTGTTGAGATACGTCTCGTCGCGCGCGGTGAAGTAGAACAGCACCGCGATGATGATGAACGGCACGACGGTGTACAGCATCTCGATCGGCAGGTTGTACCGGACCTGCGGCGGCAGCTGGTCAGAACGCTTGCGGTGGAACAGCACCGCCCAGATGATCAGCCCCCACACGAGCGCACCGACGGCGAACGCCGCGATCCATGACCCCTGCCACAGGGTCACGACGCGCTTGGCCTGCTCGGTGACCGGCGTCGGCAGGCCGAGACGCTTGCCTTGGCCGGAGCACGCCGTGGTGGCGAGGGCCAGCATGGAGAGCACCGCGGCGCCCTGCAGCATGCGTCGCCGCGGGCTCGGCGCTGCGGGGCGCACGGGCATGTGCCGCTTCCTACGGCGGGTCGGACTCACGGATTGCCTTCCCACGATGAAGCCCGAATCTCCGGGCGATCAGTTCGATGTTCACGCTTGTCGACCAAACATTAGCGTGAGGGTCGCGGACACCCACTTGGGACCCCCATTAGTGTCTTCTCCGTGGCCTACTTCGATGCGGCGTCCACCGAATCCCTGCATCCGGCGGCGCGGGAGGCCCTGGTCGCCGCCCTGGACGGCGGCTGGGCCGACCCGCAGCGGCTCTACGGCGGCGCGCGGCGCGCCCGCCTGCTGCTCGACCAGGCCCGGGCCAAGGTCGCCGTGGCGTTCGGCGTACGGCCCGACGAGACGTTCTTCACCTCCTCCGGCACCCAGGCGGTGCACCTGGCGATGCTGGGCGCGCTGTCGGCCCGCCGCCGGACCGGCCGCCACCTGGTCGTCGGCGCCGTCGAGCACTCCAGCGTCCTGCACACCGCCGCGCTGCACGAGCGCGAGGGCGGGAGGGTGACCACGGTCGGCGTGGACCGTACGGGGCGGGTCGACCCGGAGGAGTTCGCGGCGGCGCTGCGCCCCGACACGGCACTGGCCTGCCTGCAGTCCGCGAACCACGAGGTCGGCACGCTGCAGCCGGTCGCGGAGGTGGCCGAGGCCTGCCGGGCGGCGCGCGTCCCGCTGTTCGTCGACGCCGCGCAGTCCGCCGGCCGGGTCGAGGTGCCCGCCGGCTGGTCGCTGCTGGCCGCCAGCGCGCACAAGTGGGGCGGTCCCCCGGGTGTCGGCGTGCTCGTCATCCGGAAGAACACCCGGTGGCGGTCACCGCTCCCGGAGGACGAGCGCGAGGGCCGCCGGGTCCCCGGGTTCGAGAACGTCCCCGGCGCCGTCGCCGCCGCGGCGGCCCTGGAGGCGTACGCGGCGGAGATGGAGCGCGACGGGCCGCGGCTCTCCGCGCTCGTCGACCGGATCCGTGAGCGCGTTCCCCGGCTCGTCGAGGACGTCGAGGTCATCGGCGACCCCGTACGCCGCCTGCCGCACCTGGTGACGTTCTCCTGCCTGTACGTCGAGGGCGAGGCGCTCCTCACCGAACTCGACCGGCTCGGTTTCGCCGTCTCTTCCGGCAGTTCGTGTACGGCCGATACGCTGCGTCCCAGCCACGTCCTGGAGGCGATGGGGGTGATTACCCACGGGAACGTCCGGGTATCGCTCCCTCGCGGAACCAGCGCGACCGACGTCGACCGTTTCCTCGCGGTTCTGCCCGGAGCCGTGGCCCGGCTCCGCCGTACGGCGGGGATGACCACTCATTGAGTAGGGAGATGCGATGGGGCTGAGGCGCCGCCGGGCCGAGCGGGAGGTCCCCCGGGAGGCGACGCCCCCGGCGTACACCGGGCCGATGCCGGTCCTGACCATCGATGCGCTGGGCCGCAAGTGCCCGATCCCGATCATCATGCTCGCCGAGCGCATCGGTGAGGTGCCGGTCGGCCAGATCATCGCGGTGCAGGCGGACGACGTCGCCGCGCGCACGGACGTCCCCGCCTGGTGCCGGATGAAGTCCCAGGACTTCGTCCGCGAGGAGACCCTCCCCCGCGGCTGGGCCTTCCACATACGCCGGACGTATTGAACCGCGCCCGCTCCGCGGGCGCGGTTCGCCGGCGCCCAACGCACCGTCTTCCCTCGCGTCTGATGGCGCCCGCTCCGCGGGCGCGGTTCGCCGGCGCCCAACGCACCGTCTTCCCTCGTCGCTCCGGTCGCTTCGCTCCCTGCGCTCCTCAGTCCAGACGGTGCGCGCCGGCTCACCTTGTGGTTGCCGTTGCTCAGGCACGGCGGTCGGAGCGGCACGAGCTTGCTTCGATTGCTGCGCTCCTCAGTCCAGGCGGCGCGTGCCGCTGACGCTGCGGTCGCTGTTCGGATTGCCTGAACGGGTGAGCGCTCGCTCCGGCCCTGAAGGGGCGGAGCGAGCGCGGAGGATGGAGTCAGATGTGCCGGGCGATCTCGGCGGCGGCGTCCGGTCCGTACGCGTCGGCGAACCGCTCGACGAAGCGCTCGCCGTGGAGGGTGTACTCCTGCGGGCCGGCGACCTCCAGCGCGTGCGCGGCGAGGAGGTTGCCGGTCTGCGCGGCGCGTTCGAGGGACAGCTCCCAGGAGAGCGCCGTGAGGAACCCGGCGCGGAACGCGTCGCCGACTCCCGTGGGCTCGACCTTCACGACCTCCGGGGCGGCGTCCACGTGCAGGCTCGGCTCACCGGCGCGGTCGATACGGACGCCCTTCGGGCCGAGCGTGGTGACGCGGACGCCGACGCGGGACAGGATCTCCTCGCTCGACCAGCCGGTCTTCTGCTCGCACAGCGACGCCTCGTACTCGTTGGTGAACAGGTACGCTGCGCCGTCGATCAGCTCCCGCACGTCGTCCATCCGGGCGAGTTGCTGGGAGGGGTCCGCCGCGAAGGGGATGCCACGGGCGCGGCACTCCTCCGTGTGACGGATCATCGCGTCGGGGTCGTCGGCGCCGATGAGGACCAGGTCGATGCCGCCGACCCGCTCGACGATCGGCTGCAGCTCGATCTGGCGGGCCTCGCTCATCGCACCCGTGTAGAACGAAGCGATCTGGTTGTGGTCCTGGTCGGTCGTGCACAGGAACCGCGCGGTGTGGTGGAGGTCGGACACGTGCACCGAGGACGTGTCGACGTTGTGCCGCTCCAGCCAGGACCGGTAGTCGGCGAAGTCGTCGCCCACCGCGCCGACGAGGATCGGGCGTTGTCCGAGCAGGCCCATGCCGAAGCAGATGTTGGCCGCCACGCCGCCGCGCCGGATCTCGAGCGCGTCGACGAGGAAGGACAGGGACACGGTGTGCAGCTGGTCGGGAATGAGCTGGTCCGCGAACCGTCCCGGAAAGCTCATCAGGTGGTCGGTTGCGATGGAGCCGGCTACAGCGATGCGCACGACGTCGATCTCCTCGTCGGTTCGGCGGCCTCGTCATGAACGCGGGGCCGTCTCGAAGGGCGTTCCAAACCCGGCAAGGGTACTGCCTCACCGGGTCCTGACACGCCGGATGCCCGTGACCGGGGCAGGCCCGGTCACGGGCATCATCGCGTGCAGCCCTGGAGGCTCAGTGGAACGAGTCGCCGCAGGCGCAGGAGCCGCTGGCGTTCGGGTTGTCGATCGTGAAGCCCTGCTTCTCGATGGTGTCGACGAAGTCGATCGTGGCACCGGCGAGGTAGGGGACGCTCATCCGGTCGACACGGACGTTGAGGCCGTTGAAGTCCTGGACGAGGTCGCCGTCCACCTCACGGTCGTCGAAGTAGAGCTGGTAGATCAGGCCCGAGCACCCACCCGGCTGGACCTGCACGCGCAGCGCGAGACCTTCTTCGCCCTGCTGCTCGAGCAGGCTCTTGGCCTTCTCCGCGGCGGCGTCCGTGAGGACGACGCCCTGCTGCGTGCCGGTCTCGGCTGGAACCGTCATGTGCTGACTCCCGATTGGCTCGGTCGCCTCGCGGCGGCCGTGATGTTGTCGCTTGCCTCTCCGCACAACGTACCCGCTGCCGGGGGGCATTCCCCAATGAGCGTGTTCTTTCACGCCCGCTCCCGGCCACTTGACCTCCCGCGCGTACGATGACGTATCGTCAAAGAGACGATAAGTCTGCCAAGGGAGCCTCCCAGTGACGATCGACATCGGCAGCCCCCTGCTGCTCCTCGGCCGCGGCGCCGACCCGGCGAGCGAGCGCGGTGTCTCCTGCCCGGGTGACCTGCCGCCCGCCTCCGACCCCGCCCTGGTCGAGCGGGCCCATGCCGCCAAGGCGGCCCTCGGCGAGCGGCTGTTCGTGCTGGGCCACCACTACCAGCGCGACGAGGTCATCCAGTTCGCGGACGTCACGGGCGACTCGTTCAAGCTCGCCCAGGAGGCCGCGGCCCGGCCGCAGGCGCCGTACGTCGTCTTCTGCGGCGTGCACTTCATGGCCGAGTCCGCCGACATCCTGACCGGCGCGGACCAGCGCGTCGTCCTCCCGGACCTGGCAGCCGGCTGCTCGATGGCCGACATGGCGACCTACGACCAGGTCGAGGAGTGCTGGGAGGTCCTGGAGGACGCGGGCATCGCCGACGACGTCGTTCCGATCACGTACATGAACTCCTCGGCCGACATCAAGGCGTTCGTCGGCCGGCACGGCGGCACCGTCTGCACGTCCTCCAACGCGCGCCGCGCCCTCGAGTGGGCGTTCTCCAAGGGCTCGAAGGTGCTGTTCCTGCCCGACCAGCATCTGGGCCGCAACACCGCCGTGCTCGAGATGGGCCTGGGGCTCGACGACTGCGTGGTCTACAACCCTCACCGGCCGGACGGCGGTCTCGGCACGGACGAACTGCGCGCCGCCACGATGATCCTGTGGCGCGGGCACTGCTCGGTGCACGGACGGTTCAGCAAGGAGTCCGTCGACGACGTACGGGCCCGCATCCCCGGCGTCAACGTGCTGGTGCACCCCGAGTGCCGTCACGAGGTCGTCAAGGAGGCCGACCACATCGGGTCGACGGAGTACATCATCCGGATGCTCGAGGAGGCGCCCGCCGGCTCGGCGTGGGCCGTCGGCACGGAGCTGAACCTCGTGAAGCGCCTCGCCGACCGCCACCCCGACAAGACGATCGTCTTCCTCGACAAGACCGTCTGCTTCTGCTCGACGATGAACCGCATCGACCTGCCGCACCTGGTCCGGTCGCTGGAGTCCCTGGCGCACGGCGAGGTGGTCAACCAGATCACGGTCGACGCCGAGACCGCCCACTACGCCCGCATGGCCCTCGACCAGATGCTCGCGCTCCCCTAGCCGCCCCACCGCCCGATCACCGGCGGTCGCCGCGGCCCTTCCGCCGACCGCCGGTGCTCCGGCTTCAGCGAAGCCCGTCGAACGGCTCGACCAGCTCATCCAGCATCCGGCACATCGGCTTCGGGTCGCCGCGCATCCTCGCGATCGACGCGGCGGTGTTCTGGTCCGCGTCGAGCCGATGCCAGTTGCCACGGAAACTGGCATCTCGGGCGAGTTGCCCGAAGAGAGCACGTTGGGTCCGGCCGTTGCCTTCCCGGAAGGGATGGACGGCGTTGATCTCTCCCAAGTAGAAGGCGAGCCTCTCGACGAAAACGCTCCGTCGGAGCCGCCTCAGGTGGCCCTCGCGGGCCAGGCCGCGGAATATCTGGTCCGCGGCGGACTCGATGAACTGAGGGAGGCAGAACGGGTGGCCCTTGGCGATCACGACGGTTCTTAACTCGCCGGCCCATGGATAGACGTCGCCGAAGATCGCCTTATGGAACGAGCGCAAGTGAACGAGGTCGTAGTCTCCGGAAAGCGATCGCGTCTCAAGCCGGGCGAGCGCCAGATAGGTGAGGTCGGCCTCGGCTTGTGACAGCTCACGTGGGTCATTCATGCCGAGCCTGTTGACAAGGACGCCGGTTGACGGATCTATGTACGGGTCATTACTCACAGACGTCGATACTGCCGCAGCGTCTCCTCGTACATGTCCGCTTCGCTGATCTCACCCCTAGCCCAGCGCTCCGCGCGGGCGGTCGCCTCCGCCGAGGGGGCGAGGCCTTCCGCCCGGAGCGATCCCTCCGCCGCGTCCAGCGCATGACGCCGACGTTTGTACTCGGCGAATTCCTCATATGCGGCATATGGCAGCAATACCGCTTCAGGCTTGCGCTGCGACCCGAAGATCACTGGCTCCGCGGACGCGCCCTCGCGACGAAATCGCGCGACCGTCTCGGAGAGACGCCGGCGCACCTCGGACAGCGGATGCACGGACAGCGCGAAGGACGTCATGCCCACGAGTGTACTTGGAATGTGTACAACTTCCCGTACATCTCCGCCACGACCTGCTGCTTGTCAGGGCGGGGTCTGTTCGGAGACCCAGGCGGCGATCTGGGTACGGGAGGTGAAGCCGAGCTTGGCGAGGATGTGCTCGACGTGGCCTTCGGCGGTGCGCTGGGCGATCACCAGGGACGCCGCGATCTCCTTGTTGCTCATTCCCCGCGCGACGAGCCGGGCGATCTCCGTCTCCCGCTTGGTCAGCGGGGTCCATCTGTCGCCGACCGCCGGGGCGGACGGGGCGGGCGGAGGCGGCCGCCGCTCCGAGAGGGCGTAGTCGAGCGCCTCCTCCTCCGAGAGGCGGGTACCCCGTTCGACGGCCGCGCGGAACGCCTCCTCACCGAGCCCCTGACGCGTACGGGCCACGCATTCCTCGTGGTGGATCGCGAGGTAGGCGTATCCCGGCATCCGCGCGCCGATTCCCTCCCAGAGATTGCCCAGGATGCCCAGCAGCCGGCCGGCTCGCTCGTGGTCCCCCTCCCCGGCGGCGATCCAGGCCAGCGCCTCGATGTTCAGGCCCATTCCCAGCGTGTCGCCGAGCAGGCGGTTGAATCGCAGGCTCTCGCGTTCCAGGGAGGCGGCGCGCCGCGGATCGCCCTGACGCCAGGTCTGGATGCCGAGCGCCGTCATCGCGTACGCCCGCTGCCAGCGTTCTCCGTGGACGTCGCAGATGGCCATGGCCTTTTCGGCGGCGGCGACGGCGCGCTCGGACTCGTCCAAAGAGGAGTACGCGAGGGCGAGCCGGGTGAGCGCCAGCACCTCACCGAGAGGGTCCTGGACGGCGCGGTGACGGGTCACCGCCTCCGTGTAGAACCCGACCGCAGCCTCACTGTCCCCCTGATGCATGGCGACCGTCCCGGAGTACGACGCGACGTAACCGAGGATGTGCTCCAGCCCGTTCTGCTCGGCGAGGGCTCTGCTCTCGGCGAGCATCCGGGTCGCGGACGCCGGATCTCCCTGCATGATGGCGAGCCAGCCGCACGACGCCAGCGCCCGGGACCTGATCTCGACGTGGATCCCGGGATCCGCGAGGCCCTGCTCCAGCCAGTCGCGCCCCTCCCCGAGGTGGTAGCTGGTCACCCAGTGGTACAACAGGTTGCTGGCCATGTCGATGCAGAGCCCGGCGCGCTCGGCGTAGCAGTACTCCAGAGCGGAACGCAGGTTCGGATACTCGACCCTCAGCCGGTTGAGCGTCTCCACCTGCGCCGGGCCGAACAGCCGCGCCTTCGACTCGCGGGCGACTCTCCGGTAGTAGTCGCGGTACCGGCGTTCGACCGTCGACTTCTCGCCCGAGTCGGCCAGCCGCTCCCGGCCGTACCGCCGTATGGTCTCCAGCAGCCGGAACCGAACTCCGCCCGGGCCCTCCTCCCGGGCGAGGACCGACTTCTCCACGAGGCCGATCACCAACTGGACGATCTCGCCACGGCCGATGCCGTCCCCGGCGCAGACCTCCTCGGCAGCCTCGAGATCCAGGCTGCCGGTGAACACCGAGACGCGCGCCCACAGCAGACGCTCCTTCTCCGTGCACAGGGCGTAACTCCAGTCGATCAGCGCGCGGAGCGTCTGATGTCGCGACGCGACGGCTCTCGACTCCATGGACAGGAGCCGGAAACGATCGTCGAGCCGGTCGAGCAGCTGCTCGACCGAGAGGGCGCGCAGCCGTACCACGGCGAGTTCGATGGCGAGCGGGAGCCCGTCCAGGCGCCTGCAGATCCGCTCGACGATCTCACGATTACGGTCCGTGACGGCGAATCCGGGCAACACCGCCTCGGCCCGCTCCGTGAACAGCCGGACCGCGTCGGACATCGCGGACTGTGTCCCATGCGGCGCTCCGTCGCAGGGCAGGGACAGCGTCGGCACGACGTACGTCTGCTCGCTGAAGATGCCCAGCGGCTGCAGGCTCGTGGCCAGGATGTGCAGCTCCGGGACCTCGCGCAGCAGCGTTCGCGCGAGCAGGCCGCACTCTTGGAGGAGGTGCTCGCAGTTGTCCAGGATCACCAGCGTCCGTTTGCCGGCCAGATGCTCGACGAGCACTTCGCCGGGGCGCTCGACCGAACGGGCCGTGATTCCCAGCGCGGCGACCAGCGTCTGGGCGAGCAGCTTCGGATTGTCCAGTTCCGCGAGTTCGGCCAGCCAGACGCCGTCCGGGTAGGCGCGTCGTAGTTCGGCGGCCACCCGCAGGGCCAGCCGGCTCTTGCCGACACCGCCCGGTCCGGTGAGGGTCACGATGCGAGACACCGACAGCAGGCGTTTCACTTCGGCCAGCTCGCGCCGACGCCCGACGAATGTAGTCATCTCCGCAGGGAGCCAAGAAGTGGATCTCCGCCCGGAGGTGCTGAATGTGGTCACCGTCATTGAAGCCTCGTATTCGGCTTTGACCAGCGATTTCAGGCTGAAACCCACCCTAGCAGCGTCTCGCGCGCCGATTCGGGCGCGTCCGATCGAGGGCCGGCCCTAGCAGCGCAGGCGGTGGGCCTCGTCGAAGAGGGCGGCCTCCGCGAGGCGGGTGGTGACGTACGCGCTGATGGCCGCCGCCGCGAGCAGCATGTACATCACGACGATCTGATAGCGGATCGCGGTGAGCGGGTCGACACCGCCGAGGATCAGGCCGGTCATCGCGCCGGGCAGAGTGATCAGGCCGACGACCTTCGTCGAGTCGACGACGGGCAGCAGGGCGGTGTGGAGCGCGTCGCGGGTATGCGGCGCGAACGCCTCGCGGGCGGTGAGACCGAGCGACAGCCGGGCCTCGATCGCTGCCCGGCCGGACGTCACCGCGTCCCGTACGCGCCGGAGCGCCAGGCCGGCCGCCTGCATCGAGCCACCGATGATCATTCCGGCCACGGGGACGACGACGCGCGCCTGGGCGGGGATGACGTCGAGCAGGACGAGGGCGAGCAGCGTCGTGCCGCCGCCCGCGGCCAGGCCCGCGGTGGCGGCCACCCGCGACCGGGGCACCCCCGAGCCGCGCCGCCCCGCGACCTGCCCGGCGATCACCACCATAACCGCCGCCCAGGCGAACGCCCCCGGCAGGCCGGCGTACTTGAAGATGGCGAGCAGCAGCGCGCCGACGGCGATGAGCTGGACGCCGGCGCGGACGGCGGCGACGACGAGTTCACGGCTGATCCGCAGACGTGCCCGCGCGACGATCCCGAGCGCGACGGCGACCAGCGCGAGCGAGGCCACGACGCCCGGCCATGACGGGACGTGCACCTCATGGGTCACAGGACCTCCTCCACAGGAAGAGCGATCGCACTCACGAGACCTCCTCCACCGCAGGGGCGACCGCACTCACGATGCCTCCTCCGCCGCAGGGGCGACCGGCGGAGCCGTGCCCTGGCTCGCGCGCTCACGAGGTCGCGGTCCGCAGGTAGGCCACCTCGTCGGGAGGGCCGTGTTCGGCCAGTCGCCCGGCGCGGAGAACGATCACGTCGTCGGCGAGGCGCCGGGCCTGCGCGGTGTCATGGCTGACGAGGACGGCGGTGCCGCCTGCCGCGCGCAGGTCCTTGACGACCTGCTCGATGGCCTCGGCGCTGGCGCGGTCGAGTGCGGAGGTGGGCTCGTCGAGGAGGAGGACCTCGGGGCGGAGCGCCAGCGTACGGGCCAGGCAGACGCGCTGGGCCTCTCCTCCGGACAACCCGGCGGTCGGGCGTTCGGCGAAGGCGGGCGGCAGACCGATCTCGGCGAGGAGCGAGCGGGCCTCGTCCTCCGTCAGGCCGGGACGGCCGACCCGCAGATCGTCCAGGACCGTGCCGGTGAGCAGGGTCGGCTGCTGCGCGACGAGGCCGACGCGGCGGCGCAGCGCGAGGACGTCCAGGGCGGGCAGCGGGGTGCCGTCGAGCAGGACGCGGCCGCTGGTCGGCTCCAGCATCCGGTTGAGCAGGCGCAGCAGCGTCGACTTGCCGGCGCCGCTGGGCCCGGCGATCGCCGTGCAGTGCCCCGATCGGAGGGTGACGCTGATGCCGTCGAGGATGACGGCATCGCCGTGGCGTACGCCGACGGCCTCGAGGACGAAGGTCACAGCCCGGGAGCGCCCCATACCGGGAACCACCGGCTCAGGTCGCCCTCGACGGGCAGGTCCGCGCCGACCGCGCCGCGTACCTGCAGTTCCAGAGCGTTGTCCCGCCTTTCGCCCGGCATCGGGGCGAAGGGGTAGAAGGTGCCGCGCTTGTAGAGGTAGACGAGGCCGAAGCGCCTGCCGTCCGGGCCGGTGAAGGCCACGAGCGAGCAGAGCAGCTGGGGGCCGAATCCGCCGGACTCCAGGGCGGCGTTGACCGCGTGCAGGTCCGTGACGAGGCCTTCGAGGTCGGTCGCGGGGTGCCGGGCGACCAGCCAGGTGTAGCCGTACGTGTCGGTGCTCAGCTCGACCTTCGGCCCCTCACCGGCGTCCAGGAGCTCGCGCACGTCCTTCTCGATCTGCGCGAACGCCGCGCCCTCGGCCGCGCGGAAGCAGACGGCGCCCACGCCCGTGGGCGTCAGCCCGGCCGCGGCCTCCAGGGTCACGGCCGCGGTCGGCAGCGCGAACAGCCGGTCGAGGTCGGGTTTCTTGGGCTTCGACCGGCCCAGCAGTGTGTCGAGGAACCCCATGTAAGACTCCCTGGTCCACCAGCGGCGTGTCGCCCGCGTCAGGCTCCCCGGCCGAGCTGGGCGGAGATCTTGGCGAGCTGTTCGAGTCGCTGGTCCAGCGACGGGTGGGTGGAGAAGAGCGTCGAGATGCTGATCCCCTTGCTGAAGGCGGGCGCGAAGTAGAAGGCGTTGAACGGCTCGGCGGCCCGCAGGTCCTTGGTCGGGATGCGGGACATCTCGCCGGTGACCTTGGTGAGCGCGGCCGCCAGTGCGGAGGGCCGTCCGGTGAGCAGCGCCGCGGCGCGGTCGGCCGACAGCTCGCGGTAGCGCGACAGGGCGCGGGTCAGCAGGAAGCTGATGGCGTAGACCGCGGCGCTGACGCCGATGACGACCAGGAGGACCATCGCGGTGCTCTGGTCGTTGTTGTTGCGGTCGCGGTCGTTGAACCCGCCCCACAGGCCCCACTCCAGGCCGAACCGCGTGAGCAGGCCGGCCAGGATGCCGAGGAACGACGCGATCGTCATCACCGCGACGTCACGGTGGGCGACGTGGGACAGCTCGTGGGCCAGCACGGCCTCCAGCTCGACGGGGTCGAGCCGCCGGAGCAGGCCGGTGGTGACGCAGACCACGGCGTTCTGCTGGTTGCGTCCGGTGGCGAAGGCGTTCGGCACGTCGGTGTCGGCGACCGCCACCTTCGGCTTCGGCATATCGGACATGGCGCAGATCCGGTCGATCACGCCGTGCAGCTCCGGGGCCTCCTCCGCCGACACGACGCGCCCGTGCATGGCGAACAGCGCGAGCCGGTCGGAGAAGAAGTACTGGGCCAGGAGGAAGGCCACGGCGATGACCAGGACGACCAGCCAGAGCCGTGGCACGAACACGAAGAAGAACCCGACGAAGACGATGTACAGCAGCCCCAGCAGGAACATCGTCAGCAGCATGCGCGATGTGAGCCCTCGGTCGGGTGCGAAGCGCGAGCGCTCCATCATGTCCCCTTCCTCCCGTCCGACGCTTCTTCAGATAGAACGTGCGGACAGGCCCGCTTTGTGCCGTACGGGTCAGTCAGGGATGAGTCCTTCGTCACCCAACATCGCGCGGACCTCATCCATCGTCGCGTCAGCGGGCGGCAGGATCAGGTCCGACGGCTCGAGGTCCTCGGGCGGCAGTGGCTTGCCCACCGTGCGCACCCGCTCGAGCAGCGCGTGCAACGCGCCGCGGAACTGCTCCTCGTCGCCGGACTCGATGGCCTTCTCGAGCTCGGCGTCGAGGTCGTTCAGGGCGGCCAGGTCGCCGTCGGCGACGTTCAGCTGGCCCTCGCCCATCAGCCGGACGATCACTGGCCCTCCCCCGGCTGGTACGGCCGCTGGGGCTGCGGCTGGGCCTGCTGGTGGGGGGCGGCCTGCTGGCCCTGCGCCTGGCCCGGCGCGGCGTCGAGCTGCTTCGGCGCGGAGCCCATGCCGAGCTCGGCCTTCATCTGCTCGAGCTCGAGGTCGACGCCCGGGCCGCTGCCCATGCGGTCGAGCTCGGCCTGGATGTCGTCGCGCGGACCGGAGTAGTCCTCCAGGGCGCCCGAGGCGAGCAGCTCGTCGATGGCGCCGGCGCGCGCCTTCATGTTCTCGGTCTTCTCCTCGGCGCGCTGGATCGCCAGGCCGACGTCGCCCATCTCCTCGGAGATGCCGGAGAACGCCTCGTTGATCTTGGTCTGCGCCTCGGCGGCCGTATAGGTGGCCTTGATCGTCTCCTTGCGCGTACGGAAGGAGTCGACCTTGGCCTGCAGGCGCTGGGAGGCGAGCGTGAGCTTCTCCTCCTCGCCCTGCAGCTGCTGGTACTGCGCGCGCAGGTCGTTCAGCTGGCTGTCCAGACCCGCCCGGCGGGTCAGCGCCTCGCGGGCGAGGTCCTCCCGCCCGACCTGCAGGGCCTTCTTGCCCTGCTCGGTCAGCTTGTTCTGCTGCTGCTCGAGCTGGTTGATCTGCAGCTCCAGTCGCTTGCGAGACGTCGCGACGTCCGCGACCCCCCGGCGGACCTTCTGCAGCATCTCAAGCTGGCGCTGGTAGGAATAGTCAAGGGTCTCGCGAGGATCTTCCATCCGATCCAGTGCCTTATTGGCCTTGGACTTGAAGATCATCGACATACGCTTCATCACGCTCATCGCGCGTGGCCGGTCCCTTCCGCTGGTGCCTAACAACGCTGCTGGGGTTTCGCTGACCACCCTACGCGTTAACGTCCAAGACAGTCATTATGTTCGCCGCGAGCGCCGGTAGGCTGATCTGCGTGTTCCGACGCCGTACCGATACCGCCACGCAGGAGCCCGAAGCCACCCCGGAGATCGTCAAACCGGGAGGGAAGGGCCGCCCCACGCCCAAGCGCCGCGAGGCGGAGAGGCGCAACCGCCAGCCGATCACCGCGCCCAAGACGCGCAAGGAGGCCTATGCGCAGGCCCGCGAGCGCCAGGCCCGTGACCGCCAGAAGGTCAAGGAGGGCATGGCCCGCGGCGACGACCGCTACCTGCCCAAACGCGACCAGGGGCCGGGCCGCCGGCTCGCCCGCGACTTCGTCGACTCCCGGCGCACGTTCGGCGAGTACTTCATGTACCTCACCCTGCTGATCCTGCTGCTGGCGATGGTCGCGCCGATGACCGTCAAGGCGTACGTCTACCAGTTCGGCTGGCCGGTCATGCTCGTCCTGATCATCGGCGAGTCGATCTACCTGGGCAGGCGGGTGAAGAAGCTCGCCCAGGAGCGCTTCCCCGACGACAACCTCCGCGGCATCGGCTTCTACACCGCGACCCGGTCGATGCAGATCCGCCGGTTCCGCATGCCGCAGCCGCGCCTCAAGCCGGGTCAAAAGGACCAGGTCTGACCTCCGCCGCTTAGGGTTCCGAGCATGGAGTTCCGTCATTTGGGCCGAAGCGGCCTCATGGTCAGCGAAATCTCGTACGGCAACTGGATCACGCACGGCTCCCAGGTGGAGGAGGACGCCGCCAAGGCGTGCGTCCAGGCCGCCCTCGAGGAGGGCGTCACCACCTTCGACACGGCGGACGTCTACGCCGGCACCCGCGCGGAGGAGGTCCTGGGCCGCGCCCTGAAGGGACAGCGCCGGGAGTCGCTGGAGATCTTCACCAAGGTCTACTGGCCCACCGGCTCCGGTCCCAACGACCGCGGCCTGTCCCGCAAGCACATCTTCGAGTCGATCCACGGCTCGCTGCGCCGCCTGCAGACCGACTACGTCGACCTGTACCAGGCGCACCGGTTCGACCACGAGACCCCGCTCGAGGAGACCCTCAAGGCGTTCGACGATCTCGTACGCCAGGGCAAGGTGCTCTACATCGGCGTGTCGGAGTGGCGCGCCGAGGAGATCGCCCGGGCGCTGAAGATCGCCGACGAGATGGGCCTGGACCGGATCGTCTCGAACCAGCCGCAGTACAACATGCTGTGGCGGGTCATCGAGTCCGAGGTCGTGCCGCTGTGCGAGAAGGAGGGCGTCGGGCAGATCGTCTGGTCGCCGATCGCCCAGGGCGTGCTGACCGGCAAGTACGAGCCGGGCGCCGCTCCGCCCGCGGGCTCACGCGCCACCGACGAGAAGAGCGGCGCCGCGTTCATCCAGCGGCTCCTGGACGACGAGGTGCTGACCCGCGTGCAGCGGCTCAAGCCGCTCGCCGAGGAGGCGGGCCTGTCGATGGCGCAGCTCGCCGTCGCCTGGGTCCTGCAGAACCCCAACGTCTCCTCGGCGATCATCGGCGCCACCCGCCCGGAACAGGTGCGGGACAACGTAAAGGCCGCCGGCGTCAAGCTCGAGGCCGACCTGCTGCAGCGCGTCGACGAGATCCTCGCGCCGGTCGTCGAGCGCGACCCGGCCAAGACCGTCAGCCCGTCGCACCGCCCGTAGGCGCCGGCGTCCGCCGGGCCTCCCTGACCGGGAGCCCGGCGGAATCCGCCGCCCGCGCGCCGGCTCGGCGCTCAGCCGGCCTCGGGGTGAAGGCTCATCGGGCCGTACTCCACCCGCCCGTCCTCCAGGAGGGACACCTGGTCGACGCCGGCCTCCAGGAGGCCGCGCCAGTTCTCCCCCACCCAGGACTCCGCGTCGGCCTGGGTGGTCCAGGTCTCCTCGCCGAAGCCGGGGGCCTCCACCGGCGTCCCGTCGGACTTCTCGTACCGCCAGCTCCAGGGCATCGCTCTCCTCATTCCCGTCCGGATCGTCCGGCTCGTCGGGCCGCCCCCGCCACGGGCCGCGGCGACCTCCGAGGTCGGCGTCGCGCTCGGACCCGCCTCATGATCCGCAGGTTACCGGGACCGGCCGTTTTGACGCCGTTCACCGCCCCGTGGTCAACTCATCGGCAGCAGCACACGCGCCGTCGCGGGGGAAGCCGGTCCAAGTCCGGCGCTGACCCGCAACCGTAGGCCGTACGGGCGTCCCGCCCGGCGGCGAGCCGGAATGCCCGCGCCGGCGCGAGCGGCTCCGTCGTTCCGTCGTGGTCTGCGGATGGAGTCCGGGCGCGTGCGGCATTCGGTGCGCCCGCTTCACCGGGGACCGCCCTGCCCCCAGAAAGGCGCCCATGCCGAAGATCGCAGCCGCTCGCCCCGCCACGAAGATCGGGGCGGGCCTCCTCGCCTCCGCCCTGGTGTTCGCGCCCATGTCCGAGGCGCACGCCGACGGCGTGGCGTTCTGGGGATACTGGCAGGCCAAGGGCGGCACATGGGCCTTCGCGAGCACGGGCCCGGCCCAGGCCCATCCCAAGGACGGCGCGGTCGAGGGATGGCGGTTCGCGAAGTCGAGCGGGAACACCGGGACCCCGCCCCGCGACAAGCCGGACTTCGCCACGATCTGCGGGCCCGGGAGCGGCACCCCGGCGGGCAGGAAGCGCGTCGCCGTCGTCATCGACTACGGCGAGGCGGGCGACGCCCCGAAGGGCCAGGTGCCGCGCGCTTCCAAGCGGTACTGCGCGACCGTTCCGGAGAACGCCACCGGCTCCGACGTCCTCGCGGCGGCGGGCAGCCCGCAGGCGGACAAGAGCGGCCTGATCTGCGCCATCGACTCCTTCGGCACCTGCGGCATACCGATCGCCCCGTCCCCGACGGCGACCGCGGCCGCGAAGACGACCGCCGAGAAGAAGAAGGACTCCGGGACGCCGGTCGGGTTGTACGCCGGGATCGGCCTGATCGTGGTCGTCGCCGCGGGCGGCGGTCTCGTCGCGGCCCGCCGGTCGCGCCGATGAGCGAGCGCAGCGAGCGAACCAAGAACGCCGCGCCTCTGGTCACTCCTCCGACGAAGGAGGACGCATGAGCGAGCGCAGCGAGCGAACCAAGAACGCAGCACCTCTGGTCACTCCTCCGACGAAGGAGGACGCGTGAACCGACGGCTGCATCCCGGGGCCTGGTGGCTGTGGGCGCTGGGGCTCGCGACGGCGGCCACGCGGACGACCGACCCGCTGCTCCTCCTGCTGGTCGGGGCGGTGACCGGGACGGTCGTCGCGGTGCGCCGGACCGACGACCCCTGGGCGCGGGCGTACGGGATGTTCCTGCGGATCGGTCTCTTCGTGGTCGTGGTGCGGCTGGTGTTCGGGGCGGTGTTCGCGGCGCAGGCGCCGGGCACCACGCTGGTCACGCTGCCGTCGGTGACCCTGCCGTCCTGGATGGCGGGGCTGCGGGTCGGCGGGCCGGTGACCGCCGAGGGCCTGGCCGTCGCCGGGTACGACGCGCTGCGGCTCGCCACCGTCCTCGTCTGCGTCGGCGCGGCGAACGCGCTGGCCGCGCCGAGCCGGCTGCTCAAGTCGGTGCCCGGGGCGCTGTACGAGGTGGGCGTCGCGGTCGTCGTGGCGATGACGTTCGCACCGCAGGCGGTCGCGCACGTCCGGCGGGTCCGCGACGCGCAGCGCCTGCGCGGCCGCGCCGACCGGGGGATCCGGTCCCTGCGGCGGCTCGCCATGCCGGTGCTCGAGGGGGCGCTGGACCGGTCGGTGCAGTTGGCCGCCGCGATGGACGCGCGCGGGTACGGCCGTACCGCGGCCGTACCCCGCACGCGGCGACGCGCCACCGCGGCCCTGGTCCTCGGCGGGCTCCTCGCGGTGTGCGCCGGGCTGTACGGGCTTCTCGACGGGCAGGCGCCGGCGGCGCTCGGGACGCCGATGCTGCTCGCGGGGTCGGTCTGCGCCGCCGCCGGCCTGTGGCTCGGGGGGCGCCGCTCCCCCCGGACCCGGTACCGCCCGGATCCGTGGGCGCTGCCGGAGTGGGTCACGGGCGGATCGGGCGTGCTGGCCGCCGCCGCGATGACCGCCGCCGGTCTCGCCGGCACCGAGGGCCTGCGGCCCGTGCCGGGGTCCGCCCCGGGCCTGCCGGCGCTCCCGGCCGCCGGCGTGTTGCTCGCCCTCGCCCCGGCGCTCCTCCGGAGGATCCGGACATGATCCGTTTCGAGCGGGTCGGCTTCCGCTACGGCGGGACGCCGGTGCTCACGGACGTCGACCTGGAGATCGAGGAGGGGGAGCTGTGCCTGGTCGCCGGGCGTACCGGCACGGGCAAGTCCACGCTGCTGCGCGCGGTGAACGGCCTGGTCCCCCACTTCACCGGCGGCGTGCTGTCCGGCCGGGTGACCGTCGCCGGCCGGGACACCCGCGATCATCCGCCGCGTGAGCTCGCCGACGTCGTCGGCTACGTCGGCCAGGACCCGCGGGCCGGGTTCGTCTCCGACGTGGTCGAGGAGGAGCTGGCGTACGGCATGGAGTCCCTGGGAGTCCCGCCGGACGTCATGCGACGGCGCGTCGAGGAGACCCTGGACCTGCTCGGCCTGGCCGGGTTGCGGGACCGGCCGCTCGGCACGCTGTCCGGCGGGCAGGCGCAGCGGGTCGCGATCGGCTCGGTGCTGACCACGCACCCGAAGGTCCTCGTGCTCGACGAGCCGACGTCCGCGCTGGACCCGGTCGGGGCGGAGGACGTCCTGGCCACGCTGCAGCGGCTCGTGCACGACCTCGGCCTCACCGTGGTCCTCGCCGAGCACCGCCTCGAACGGGTCGTCCACCTGGCCGACACGATGGTGCTGCTGCCCGGCGACGGGCGGCCGCCCGCGTACGGCCCGACCGGCGCGATCATGGCGGACTCGCCGGTGGCGCCGCCCGTGGTCCGGCTGGGGCGGCTGGCGGGCTGGTCGCCGCTGCCCCTGTCCGTACGGGACGCCCGGCGCGCCGCCGCTCCCCTGCGCGAGCGCCTCGCCGTGGCTCCGCCGCCCGCTCCGCCCTCGGTGAACGGCGACGGGCGGACGCTCGCGTCCGTACGCGGCCTGGAGGTCCGGTACGGCCCGGTGCCGGCGCTGCGCGGCGTCGACCTGTCCGTCGCCTCCGGTGAGGTGATCGCGCTGATGGGACGGAACGGCGCCGGGAAGTCCTCGCTGCTGCGCGCCCTGGTCGGCCTCGTGCGCCCGGCGGGCGGGCGGGTGCGGGTCGGCGACGCGGCGCCGCACGAGACGCCGCCGCGCGTCATGGTCCGGAACGCCGGCCTGGTCCCGCAGGACGCGGCCGACCTGCTGTACGCCGAGACGGTCGCGGCCGAGTGCGCCGCCGCGGACCGCGACATGGCGGCGGAGCGCGGAGCCTGCCGCTCCCTGTTCGAGCGCCTCGCGCCCGGCGTCGACGACGCCCTGCATCCGCGCGACCTGTCGGAGGGGCAGCGGCTGTCCCTCGCGCTGGCCGTGATCCTGACCGGACGGCCGCCGCTGGTCCTGCTGGACGAGCCGACGCGCGGCCTCGACTACACCGCCAAGGAACGCCTGGTGGAGATCGTCCGTGACCTGGCCGCCGACGGGCACGCGCTCGTCCTGGCCACCCACGACGTCGAACTGGTCGCCGAGGTCGCGACCCGCACCGTGGTCGTCGCCGAGGGCGAGATCGTCGCCGACGGGCCGACCGCCGAGGTGGTGGTGTCCTCGCCGGCGTTCGCCCCCCAGGTCGGCAAGATCCTCGCTCCGGCGCCGGTCCTCACGGTGGACCAGGCCCGTGAGGTCCTGGCATGAACCCGGTCCGGCTGCGGGCGCGGTCCGGGACGGCGCTCGTGCTCGTGTCGCTGGCGGGGCTGACCGCGTTCTGCTGGCCGCTGCTGGTCACACCCGGGGCCCGGATCACCCAGTCGACCTTCGCGCCGTGGATCTTCGTGCTGCTCCTTCCGCTGCTGCTCGCGGTGGCGCTCGCCGAGGTCGCCGAGGGCGGGATCGACGCGAAGGCGATCGCGCTGCTGGGCGTGCTCGGCGCGGTCGGCGCGGCGCTCCGGCCGCTCGGCACGAACGTCGCCGGGTTCGAGCCGATGTTCTTCGTGCTCGTGCACGGCGGGCGGGTGCTGGGGCGCGGGTTCGGCTACCTGCTGGGGTCGGTGACGATGTTCGCCAGCGCCCTGATCACGGCGGGCGTGGGCCCCTGGCTGCCGTACCAGATCCTCGGCGCGGCGTGGGTGGGGTTCTTCGCCGGGTGCCTGCCGCGACGGCCGCGGGGCCGGGCGGAGATCGCGATGCTCGCGGCGTACGGCGCGGTCGCCGCGTTCCTCTACGGCTGGCTGCAGAATCTCGGGTTGTGGCCTTTCGCCGGGGGGATGTCGAGCTCGATCTCGTTCCACCCGGGCGCCCCGCTCGCCGACAATCTCGGGAGGTTCGTCGCGTTCGACCTCGCCACCTCCCTCGGGTTCGACGTACCGCGGGCGATCTTCACGGCGATCCTGGTGGCCGTCACCGGCCGCCCGGTGCTCCTCGCTCTGCGCCGGGCCGCCCGGCGGGCGGCGTTCGAGGCTCCGGCGGGTGACGGGACGGCGTTCGAGGCCCCGGCCGGCGGCCGGGCGGGCGAGGGGCGGTGACCATGGAGATCGATCTGCTCGGCACGGCCGGGCCGCGCGGCTGGCCCGAGCCCGGCTGCCGCTGCTCCTCCTGCACCCGGATGCGCGCGGCGCGCCTCCGCGTCGAGCCGACCCGTGTCCTCCTCGACGGGGTCCCGCCGGAGGAGTGCGACCGGCGCGAGGTGCCCGGCGGATACGACCTCCGTACGCCGCGCGGGCACCGGGTCCTGCTCGCGGCCGGGCCGGGCGCCCGCCCCGAGCCGGCCGGCCCCGAGCCGTACGACGCCGTGCTCCTCGACCTCATCGGCGACCCGTCGCACCTGGGGCGGCTCCGGCGCGCCGGAGCGGTGACCGAAGAGACGCGGATCGAGACCGTCCACGTCGACCACCGCGTCGCCTCTCCGGCCGAACTGGAACGCCGGCTGGACCGGTGGATCCGCCCCGTGTCCGGGCCGTGGCGGTCGCTGATCCTGGGCGGCGCCCGGTCGGGCAAGTCCGGAGAGGCCGAGCTCCGGGTCATGGCGCACCCGGCCGTGACGTACGTCGCGACCGGGATCATGCACGCGGACGACCCGGAGTGGCGCGCCCGGATCAGCGCGCACCGGCGGCGCCGCCCCCGCTGGTGGGAGACGGCCGAGACGATCGACCTGGCCGGCCTCCTGCGCGACGCGAGGGGCACCGTCCTCATCGACGGGATGGGCACCTGGCTGACGGCGGTGTTCGACGAGCTCGGCGCGTGGGAGCGTCCCCAGGCGGTGACGCCGCGCCTGGACGAGCTGGTCGACGCGTGGCGGTCCACGCGGGCCCACGTCGTCGCGGTCGGCGACGAGGTCGGCCTGTCGATCGTTCCCGGCACCGCGAGCGGGCGCGCCTTCCGTGACATTCTGGGACGGCTCAACCAGCGCCTGGCCGCCGAGTCGGAGGAGACCGCACTGGTCGTCGCCGGCCGGGTCCTCGACCTGCCGTGACCGCCGGGAGGCGCGCGGCGGCGGAGGACGCCCGGAGGACGTCGTGAGGGAAGAGAACGAGCGGATCCTCGGCGCGGAGGGACTCCGCCTCGCCGTGTCGCTGCTCACCGTGTTCCCGGTGCGGTGCGGGCGCGTGGACCGGGAGACCGCTCGGCGGGCGATGACGCTGGCCCCGGCCGCCGGTCTCCTGGTCGGCGTGGCGGCCGCCGTGGTGCTCACGGTCGCGGGCCTGCTCGGCGCCGGACCGCTGCTCGGCGCCGCCCTGGCGGTCGGGACGACGGCGCTGCTCACCCGCGGTCTGCACCTGGACGGGCTGGCCGACCTCGCCGACGGGCTCGGCAGCGGACGCCCCGCCGAGGGCGCCCTGGCGGTCATGAAGCGGTCCGACATCGGGCCGTTCGGGGTCATCACGCTCGTGTTCACGCTGCTGATCCAGGTGGCCGCCCTGGCCCAGGCGCCGCACCGGGCGGTCGCCGTGACCGCCGCGGCCGTGACCGGGCGGCTCGCGGTGACGTGGGCCTGCCGCGCGGCGATCCCCGCCGCCCGCCCGGAGGGCCTGGGCGCCCTGGTCGCCGGGACCGTACGGCGCCGGGACGCCGCGGCCGCGACGGCGGTCGTCGCGGCCGCCGCGTCGGTCGTGGGACTGCTCGCCGGGGGCGCGCGACCGGCCGTCCTCGCCCCGGTGGCCGTGGCGGCCGGGCTCCTGGTCTCCGCCGCGCTGCTCCGGCACGCCGTACGGCGCCTGGGCGGCGTCACCGGCGACGTCCTGGGCGCGCTCGTGGAGACGTCCGCGACCACGGCGATCGTCGTACTCGCGGTGGCGTAGACGCCGCGGAGCGAAGCGCAGGCGGACGGCGGGGCGAACGCGGTGCGGCGGCGTAGGCCGCAGGGACACGGGCCGACGCGCCGGGACCGGACGGCGTGGGTCGGAGAAGGCGCGGGAGCGTCCCGAGAGTGAAGCTCCCGCGCCGGTCGCGGAACGCGCCCTGGCCATGGCGCGTGTGATGTCCCGCGGGCCGCCGTCCCCGTGGACGACCGCCGCTGCCCGCTTCCCCTCGGCCAGAGACGGCCCTGGGATGTCCCAGGACGACGGGGCCAGTCGAGGAATCGTAATCGACCGGTCGAGGGCGAAGGTCCGGACGACGCGCGGCGAAGATCGCCCAAGTCCGTGGACTCGAACAAAGAACTGCGAGGCAGGACTACCATCGGGCTGTGTGACGAACCTCCACCTTGCCAACGCTCAATCCGCTTCTCTTGACGTCGACGCCGTCGTGATCGGTGTCGTGACCGACGACTCCGGGCCGGCCCTGGCGCCCGGTGCCGCAGGGGTCGACGAGGCCTTCCAGGGTCGCCTCGTCGACGCGCTGAGCGGATTGGGCGCCGAGGGCAAGCCGGGTGAGGTCACCAAGGTGCCGACGTTCGGCAACCTGGCCGCCCCGCTCGTCGTGGCCGTCGGCCTCGGCGAGTCCTACGACGCCGAGGCCCTGCGCCGGGCGGCCGGTGCCGCGCTGCGCTCGCTCGCGGGCTCCGGCTCGGTCGCGGTCCTGCTGCCCGCCGCCACCGCGGACGAGGTGGCCGCCGTCGCCACCGGCGCGCTGCTCGGCAACTACGCCTTCCTGAACTACCGGACCGGCGACGGTCACAAGCACCCGGTCGCGGAGATCACCGTGGTGACCGAGGCCGACACGAACGGCGTGGTCCAGGGCGCCCTCGACCGCGCCCGTACGCTCGCCGAGGCCGTCTCCCTGGTCCGCGACCTGGTCAACGCCCCGCCCTCCGACCTGAACCCGGAGGATCTCGCCGCCGCCGCGCGCGAGGTCGGCGAGGAGGCCGGCCTGTCGGTCGAGGTCCTCGACGAGCACGCCCTGGTGGAGGGCGGTTACGGCGGGATCGTCGGGGTCGGCCAGGGCTCGGCCAACCCGCCGCGCCTCGTCCGTCTCGCCTACGAGCACCCCGAGGCCACCAAGACCGTCGCGTTCGTCGGCAAGGGCATCACGTTCGACTCCGGCGGCCTGTCCCTCAAGCCCAGCGAGTCCATGGACTGGATGAAGTCCGACATGGGCGGCGCCGGCGCCGTGCTCGGCGCGCTGAAGGCCATCGCCGCGCTCGGTCCGAAGGTCAAGGTCGTCGGTTATCTCGCCATCGCGGAGAACATGCCGAGCGGCACCGCGCAGCGCCCCTCCGACGTGCTGACCATCTACGGCGGCAAGACCGTCGAGGTGCTCAACACCGACGCCGAGGGCCGCCTCGTCATGGCCGACGCGATCGTCCGGGCCGGCGAGGACGAGCCCGACCTGATCGTCGACGTCGCCACCCTGACCGGCGCCCAGCTCGTCGCGCTCGGCACCCGGACGACCGGCGTCATGGCCAACGACGACGACGTGCGCGAGAAGGTCGTCGACGCGGCCGGCCGCGCCGGCGAGTCCGCCTGGCCGATGCCGCTGCCCGAGGAGCTGCGCAAGGGCCTGGACTCGGCCGTCGCCGACATCGCCAACATCAGCGGCGAGCGCTGGGGCGGGATGCTGGTCGCCGGGATCTTCCTCAAGGAGTTCGTGCCGGACGGCGTGCGCTGGGCGCACCTCGACATCGCCGGCCCGTCCTTCAACCAGGGACAGCCGTACGGCTACACCCCGAAGGGCGGCACCGGATCCGCGGTCCGCACCCTCGTCCAGATCGCCGAGGACGTCGCCGCCGGCACCCTGTGACCGACGTGGAATCGGCAGGCCCGGTGCGCGGCGCGCGCCGGGCGGCCCGGGCAGGCCGCGCGCGGGGACGGCGCGTCCCCCGCGCGGCTCGGCGGCCGGGCGGGCGGCGCGGGTGAGAGGCGTCGTCCCGCCGGGCGGACGGCGGCCGATGGGAGGCGCTGTCCCGGCCCGGCGGCCGGAAGTGGAAAGATGCGTGCGGGAAAAGAAATCGCTCCGGGCCGGAGGCGCCCGAGCGGGCATCGAAGGAGCGTCCTGTGTCGAATAGCCCCTACGACATCGTCGTCCTAGGTGGCGGCAGCGGCGGATACGCGTGCGCCCTGCGGGCGGTCGAGCTGGGTCTGAGCGTCGTACTGATCGAGAAGGACAAGCTCGGCGGCACGTGCCTCAACCGCGGCTGCATCCCGACCAAGGCGCTGCTGCACGCGGCCGAGGTGGCCGACCAGACGCGCGAGTCGGCCACGTTCGGGGTCAAGGCCCGGTTCGAGGGCATCGACCTGCCGGGCGTGCACGCCTACAAGGACAAGGTCGTCAGCACGACCGTGAAGGGCCTGACCGGGCTGATCAAGTCCAAGGGCATCACGATCGTCGAGGGCGAGGGCCGGCTGACCGGCCCCACCACGGTCCAGGTCGGCGACACCACGTACGAGGGCCGGCACATCGTGCTGGCCACCGGCTCGGTGCCCCGGTCGCTGCCCGGTCTGGAGATCGACGGCGAGCGCGTCATCTCCAGCGACCACGCCCTCGTGCTCGACCGGATCCCGCAGTCCGTGGTCGTCCTCGGCGGCGGCGTCATCGGCGTCGAGTTCGCGAGCGTGTGGCGGTCCTTCGGCGCCGAGGTGACGATCGTCGAGGCGCTGCCGCACCTGCTGCCGCTGGAGGAGGAGTCCAGCTCCAAGCGGCTGGAGCGGGCCTTCCGCAAGCGCGGCATCAAGTTCGAGCTCGGCGCGCGGTTCGAGAGCGTCAAGCACACCGAGTCGGGCGTCATCGTCACCCTCCAGGGCGGCAAGACCCTCGACGCCGACCTCATGCTGGTCGCCGTGGGCCGCGGCCCGGTCTCCGAGGGCCTCGGCCTGGAGGAGGTCGGGGTCGAGACCGAGCGCGGCTTCGTGAAGGTCGACCAGTACTGCCGCACCAACGTCCCGACCATCTCGGCGGTCGGCGACCTGGTCCCGACGCTCCAGCTGGCGCACGTCGGCTTCGCCGAGGGCATCCTCGTCGCCGAGCGGCTGGGCGGTCTGGACCCGGCGCCGATCGACTACGACGGCGTTCCGCGCATCACCTACTCCGAGCCCGAGGTCGCGTCGGTGGGCGTCACCTCCGCGGTGGCCCGCGAGCGCGGTCACGACATCATCGAGTTCACCTACGACCTGGCCGGCAACCCCCGGAGCAAGATCCTGGGCACGCAGGGCGAGGTCAAGGTGATCGCGGCCAAGGACGGTCCCGTGCTGGGCGTGCACATCGTCGGCAGCCGCGTCGGCGAGCTCATCACCGAGGGCCAGCTGATCTACAACTGGGAGGCCCTGCCGTCCGAGGTCGCCCAGCTCATCCACCCGCACCCGACCCAGTCCGAGGCGATCGGCGAGGCTCACCTCGCGCTCGCCGGCAAGCCGCTGCACGTCCACGGCTGACCCCGCACGTACCCAGAACACGACGTATCACAAGGAGTCGCTGAGAACCATGCCGGTCTCCGTAACCATGCCCCAGCTCGGCGAGAGCGTGACCGAGGGCACCGTCACCCGCTGGCTCAAGAAGGAGGGTGAGCGCGTCGAGGCCGACGAGCCGCTTCTCGAGGTGTCGACGGACAAGGTCGACACCGAGATTCCGTCGCCGGCCGCGGGTGTCCTGAGCAGCATCACCGTCGCCGAGGACGAGACCGTGGAGGTCGGCGCGGAGCTGGCCGTCATCGCCCAGGAGGGCGAGGCGACCGCCGACGCCGCCCCGCAGCAGGAGCAGGCCCAGCCCGAGCCCGCCCCGGCCCCGCAGGCCGCCCCGGCCCCGCAGGCCGCCCCGGCCCCGCAGGCCGCCCCGGCCCCGCAGCCCGAGCCGCAGCAGCCGGCCGCGCCGTCCTGGCCGCCGGCCCCGGCCCCGCAGGCCGCCCCGCCCGCTCCGGCCGCGCAGCCGGCCGCCGCGGCGCCGCAGCCCGAGCCGCGTCAGGAGGCCCCGGCCCCCGCGCCGGCGCCGCAGCAGGAGACGGCCGCCGAGCAGCCGTCGGGTGAGAGCCCCTACGTCACGCCGCTCGTCCGCAAGCTGGCGGCCGAGCACGACGTGGACCTGGCCACCGTCAAGGGCACCGGCGTCGGCGGGCGCATCCGCAAGCAGGACGTCCTGGAGGCCGCCCGGGCCAAGCAGGCACCGCCGCAGCCGGCGCCCGAGCCGGCGCCGCAGGCCGCTCCGGCTCCCGCGCAGCCCGCCCCGGCCGCCGCGCAGGCTCCCGCCGCTCCCGCCGCCCGCCCGGCCGCGCCGGTCTCGGCGGAGGTGTCGCGCCTGCGCGGTACCACGGAGAAGATGTCCCGCACCCGTCAGTCGATCGCCCGGCACATGGTCGAGTCGCTGCAGGTGTCGGCGCAGCTGACCACGGTCGTCGAGGCGGACGTCACCAAGATCGCGCGGCTGCGTGAGCGCGCCAAGGACGACTTCCTGGCGCGGGAGGGCGTGAAGCTCAGCTTCCTGCCGTTCTTCGCGCAAGCGGCCGTCGAGGCGCTCAAGGTGCACCCGAAGCTCAACGCCGTCATCAACTCCGAGACCAACGAGGTGACCTACCACGACGTCGAGAACCTCGGCATCGCGGTGGACGCCGAGAAGGGCCTCATGGTGCCGGTGATCCACAACGCCGGTCAGCTCAACCTCGCCGGCCTGGCCCAGCGGATCGCGGACCTGGCGGAGCGCACCCGCACCAACCGGGTCAGCCCCGACGAGGTCACGGGCGGCACGTTCACGATCACCAACACCGGCAGCCGTGGCGCGCTGTTCGACACGCCGATCCTCAACCAGCCGCAGGTCGGCATGCTCGGCACCGGTTCGGTCGTCAAGCGTCCCGCGGTCATCGACGACCCGCAGCTCGGCGAGGTCATCGCGGTGCGCTCGATCGTGTACCTCGCGCTGACCTACGACCACCGCCTGGTGGACGGCGCCGACGCCGCGCGGTTCCTCACCACGGTGAAGAACCGCCTCGAGGAGGGCAACTTCGAGGCCGAACTCGGCCTTTAAGGTCTGTGTCGGCTCCGTCTTTCGTTCGGTCCGCTAACTAAGCTGCGATCGTGCAGATCGCCATCACCGGTTCGACCGGACTCATCGGTAAGGCCCTCGTCCGCGCGCTGCGCGACGAGGGCCTTACCGTTCTCAGGCTCGTACGACGGCGGCCCGCGGCCGACGACGAGGTCCGCTGGGATCCGTTCGGGGAGGTGGACACGGCCTCCCTGGAGGGCGTCGACGTGGTCGTCCACCTCGCCGGAGCGGGTATCGGCGATCGCCGTTGGACCGACTGCTACAAGCAGGAGATCCGCGACAGCCGCATCGAGGGCACCCGCACCCTCTGCCGGGCGCTGGCGGCCATGGACGACCCGCCCTCGCTCCTGGTCTCCTCCTCGGCGGTCGGCTACTACGGCTGCACCGGCGACCGTACGGTCGACGAGGACAGTCCTCCGGGCGAGGGCTTCCTCGCCGACGTCTGCCGCGACTGGGAGGCGGCCACGGCGCCGGCCGCCGAGGCCGGGATCCGCGTCGTGATCCCGCGTACGGGCGTCGTGCTGGCGCGCGAAGGCGGCACGCTCGGCCGGATGCTCCCCCTGTTCCGAGCCGGGCTCGGCGGGCGCCTCGGCAGCGGCCGCCAGTGGTTCAGCTGGATCACCCTCGCCGACGAGGTGGCGGCGCTGCGCTTCCTCATCGGCGGCCCGCTGGAGGGACCGGTGAACCTCACCGCCCCCGAACCCGTCACCAACGCCGCCTACACCACCGCCCTCGGCCGCGCGCTGCACCGGCCGACCCCGTTCGCCGTCCCGCCCTTCGCGCTGCGGCTGGCGCTCGGCGGGCTGGCCGACGAGGGCGTGCTCGTGAGCCAGCGCGTCCTGCCCGCCCGCCTCACCGCGGCGAACTTCGGCTTCCGGCATCCGGACCTGGCGTCCGCGCTCGCCGGCATCCTCCCCTGAACGCCCGGGGACCCGGGAGGTCGGTCGGGGTCGGTTGGTCGGGGAGAGCCCGGGAGGTCGGTCGGGGTCGGCGGGTCGGGGAGAGCCGGCAGGTCGGTCGGGTCTCTCCCAGGAAGTCGCAACGAACGCGCCACTCCGCCTGCACGGCCCGGCGCCGGGGCCGTACCGTGACGAGTGGCCGGGCGCCGCGGAGGGCGAGCGGGCGATGTGGTCGGGCGGCCCGACGCGACGGGCCGGTCGGCGGCGCGGGACGATCCGGCCGCGAGGCGAGGGAGAGAGCGAGAGATGAGCACCGACGGTAAACCGCACATCGTGGCGATCGGCGGTGGCGGCTTCATGCCCAACGACCGCTACGGGCTGACGCCGAGCCCCCTTCTCCGGTACGCCCTGGACCTCACCGGCCAGGACCGCCCGCGGGTCTGCCATCTCGCGACCGCGCTCGGCGACGCCGCCGACGCGATCGCCCGTTTCTACGCCGCGCTCGCCGGGACCGACGCCGAGGTGAGCCACCTGGCGCTGTTCCCGATGCCGAACCACGAGGACCCGGCGGCGCACCTGCTGGCCCAGGACCTCGTCTACGTCTCGGGGGGAAGCGTCGCCAACCTGCTGGCCCTGTGGCGCCTGCACGGCCTCGCCGACGCGTTCGCCGAGGCCTGGCGGACGGGCGTCGTCCTGTGCGGGCAGAGCGCCGGAGCGCTGTGCTGGCACGTCGGCGGCACGACCGACTCCTTCGGTCCGCACCTGCGCCCCCTCACCGACGGGCTGGGCCTGCTCCCCTACTCCTGCGGTGTCCACTACGACAGCGACCGGCAGCGGCGGCCGCTGCTGCAGCGTCTCGTCGCCGAGGGCGAGCTGCCCGACGGGTACGCCGCCGACGAGGCGGTCGCGCTGCACTACGTCGGTACCGAGTTCGTCCAGGCCGTGTCGTACGTCGAGGGCCAGGGCGCCTACCAGGTCGCCGCGGACGGCTCCGGTGGGGTCAAGGAGACACGGATCGAGCCTCGGCTGCTGGCGTCGTTCTAGAAGGACGTACGCTGATGGTCGTGAGCGTCAGCGAAGAATCCACCACCGTCCTCGGCGAGCGGCCTGCGAACACCGGCACCGGCGACCTGGTCTTCATCCACGCCGGCTTCGGCGAGCGGGCGATCCCGTACGAGGAGGCGTGGGAGCTGCAGCGCCGGCTGCACGAGCGGCGGGTCGCCGACGAGATCCCCGATGTGTGTCTCCTGCTGGAGCATCCGCCGGTCTACACGGCGGGCAAGCGCACGGAGCCGCTCGACCGCCCGATCGGAGACCCGGGCGCGCCGGTGATCGACGTGGACCGCGGCGGGAAGATCACTTGGCACGGCCCCGGCCAGCTCGTCGGGTACCCGATCGTGAAGCTCCGGGAGCCCGTCGACGTCGTCGCGTACGTCCGCACCATCGAGGCGGCGCTGATCTCGACGTGCGCCGACCTGGGCCTGGCCACCAAGCGGGTGGAGGGCCGCAGCGGAGTGTGGGTGCCCGGCGTTCCCGACCGCAAGGTCGGCGCGATCGGCATCCGGGTGTCGCGCGGCGTCACGATGCACGGGTTCGAGATCAACTGCGACTGTGACCTGGGGTGGTTCGACAAGATCGTGCCCTGCGGCATCCGTGACGCGGGCACGACGTCGCTCTCCGCCGAGCTGGGCCGCGAGGTCACCGTGCCGGAGGTGCTCGCGCTGACCGAGGCGCGCCTCGCCGAGGCGCTCGACGCGTCCGGCACCGCGCACCGTTCGCTCGACGCGATGCTCGGCCGGCCCGTCACCTCCTGACGGCACGGGCCAAGGCGCTGAGGCGGAGGCCCATCGGCCCGGTCCGCGGCCGCGTCGGCTCACGGACAGGTGGGCGCAGGGTCAGGCCGGTCCACGGATCGGCCGGTCCACGGCCGGGTCGGCAGGCGGTCAGGCCGTCTCCTCGGCAGGTCGGCCCACGGCCGGGTCGGCACGGGGGTCGGGTCGGCACGGGGGTCGGGTCGGCCCACGGCTGGGTCGGCGCGGGGGGTCGGGTCAGCCCATCGCCTTGAAGATGGCCTGTCCCTCCGCCGAGGCGGCCTCGAAGAAACGGGTGAGCCGCTCGTACACCACGCGCAGTTCACCGTCGCGGATCGCCTCGGCGGGCTCGCCCACCCAGTCCTCCGCGCCCTGGACGCCGAGTTCGGCCATCCGCTCGGCGTCGTAGCGTCCGGCGATTCGCGCGAACTCGGTCGCGGTGAGGTGGTCGGCGGCCAGCTTGACCCGCTCGGCGGTCAGGTAGATGACGTCGACGCCGAGTTCCTCGGCGCCGTCCTCGGTGAGCAGCCGCCCGCCGCAGACGACGTCCGCGGCCGGGTGCGGGCCGTCCCACGGGTCGCCGGTCAGCAGGTAGTGCAGGGCCTGCCACGCACCGGCGACGGGGAGCACGGGGTGCTTCTCCCGCCAGTTACCGCGGCCGAACACCGCGCGGGCGCGGGCCCCCGGATCGCCTCCGCCCTCGGCCTCCGGAAGCCTGAGGTACGTCATGGCCACTCGCACGCCTGACCTCCGTCATACATCATCCGCACGCGACACCCACGTCACCTTAGAGAGATCGACAGCTACGTATGGTGAGAACGAGATAAAACACCGATCTCAACCTCCCGCCGGCGCCTCGGCGGGCCGACGTGGAGCACGGAGCCGGCACTGTTCCGGGTCGCGACCGCGCTTTTCCCGGAAGATCGTCCACTATGGGACCGGCTTGCGCAACACGGGTGAATACGGACATACCCTGGACGGGTGACCGCCGTATCCCCTGAGGGCCGGAAGCTGCTGCGTGTCGAGGCCAGGAACGCCGCGACACCGATCGAGCGCAAACCGCCCTGGATCAAGACCCGGCTGTCGATGGGCCCGCAATACCGCGAACTCACCGACCTGGTCCGCACCGAAGGCCTGCACACCGTCTGCCAGGAAGCCGGCTGCCCCAACATCTACGAATGCTGGGAAGACCGCGAAGCCACCTTCCTCATCGGCGGCGACCAATGCACCCGCCGCTGCGACTTCTGCCAGATCGACACCGGCAAACCCGCCGCCTACGACCCCGACGAACCCCGCCGCGTCGCCGACTCCGTCGCCACCATGGGCCTGCGCTACGCCACCGTCACCGGCGTCGCCCGCGACGACCTGCCCGACGGCGGCGCCTGGCTCTACGCCGAAACCGTCCGGCAAATCCACACCGCCATCCCCGGCTGCGGCGTCGAACTCCTCATCCCCGACTTCAACAACGTCCCCCACCTCCTGGCCGAGGTCTTCTCCGCACACCCCGAAGTCCTCGCCCACAACCTCGAAACCGTCCCCCGCATCTTCAAACGCATCCGCCCCGGCTTCCGCTACGAACGCTCCCTCGCCGTCCTCACCGCCGCCCGCCAAGCCGGACTGGTCACCAAGTCCAACCTCATCCTCGGCATGGGCGAAACCCGCGAAGAGATCACCGAAGCCATGCACGACCTGCACCAAGCCGGGACCGAACTGCTCACCATCACCCAGTACCTGCGCCCCTCCCCCCGCCACCACCCCGTCGAACGCTGGGTCAAACCCGAAGAATTCATCGAACTGCAGGCCGAAGCCGAAGCCATCGGCTTCGCCGGAGTCATGTCCGGACCCCTGGTCCGCTCCAGCTACCGCGCCGGACGCCTCTACCAGCAGGCCATCACCGCCCGCCAGGCCTGACACGCACACCGCCGACTGACACGCGCACAGGGGAACGCCCCGGCCGCGGGCCGGGGCGTTCCTCTCTTCCGGGGGGACAGAAGTTCTTCGGGGACCGTACGTCTCAGGCGAGCGCCGTCACCAGTTCTTCTCGACGCCGTGGACGTTCGGCGGGAGCCGGTGGCCGGGCGGGTACATGATGTAGACGATGCCTCCGCTGGACGAGCTGCGCTGCCAGACGTTCTCGAAGTTGGCCCGCGGGTAGACGTGCCGCACGGCCGCGTCCGACGGCGACGCCGGGTCGTTGATGATCGGGTCGCCGGTCTTGGTGAACCCGACGACCACCATCAGGTGCCCGTTCGTGCTGTAGCCGGCGCCCGGCAGGTCCGAGGCCTTGAACGACTGCGAGGTCACGACCGGGATGCCGGCCTTGATGAACTGCTCCAGCTCGTTGAGGGACCGCAGCCGGGTGATGAAGCCGTTCAGGCCGAAGCGGGCGGCGTACGCCGGGTTGAACGGCCAGTTGCCCGCGCCCTGGTAGTTGTAGTCGTAGACGTTACGGGCGGCGTAGTCGACCTGCGGGTCGGCGTAGGACGGGTCGACCCAGGCGAGGTCCTTCTTGGACGGCCCGCGCTTCCAGTACGAGACGACCATCGAGGTCGAGGTCGGGCTGCACCACGCCTCGCCGCCGTTGTCGTACTGGGGGTACTGCCCCTTGTGGATGTCCTGGGAGTAGGCGGGCACCTTCAGCTCGATGCCCTCCGCTCCGCCGAGCGGGCTCGCCGGCACCGTCGTACGGGACGGCACGAGCGAGGCCATCGCGCCGACCGAGCGCAGCACGGGGCGGACGTGCTCACCGGGGAGGCGGTAGAGCGTCACGCGCAGCTGGTAGGACGTGAGGGAGTTCGCGGCGACGAAGGTGTCGATGTCGACGTTGCCGTCGCCGTCCTTCTGCCCCGGGACCGAGGTGCGGTAGATGTCGCCGCCCTCGCCCGGGTCGTCGGACGCCCAGCGGCCCATGACGTACCACTTCGTCTCGGCGCCCGCGCCGGTGTGCCCGCGCATCTCCACCTGCAGCCAGCTGCCGTGCGGCGTGCTGGCGTTCCAGGACGCGACGAGCTGGCTGGCGCCGAACCCGACCGCAACGTTCGGTGAGGTCCAGCGGGCGTAGTCCCAGGTCTTGGTGCCGGCGCCGTACGGGTCCGTGTAGGTGGTGGTGCCGACGGGATGGGCGATCGTGAGCGCGCCCGATCCCAGCCGGCGCACCCCCTCGGAGGAGCCGGCGGCGAAGTCGCGCGCCGACGTCCACTGGTGATAGGCGACGCGGGACTGGTTCGCGGGGGTCACCTCCGCCGAGCCGGGCGTCGTGGTCGCCATCACGGTGGCGAGACCAGCTGACACAAGAAGCGGAACCTTCCATACCGAAGCACGTACATCGGACCACGCCATGACGACTCCAAGAGCAGCGGAAACCTGCTTCGGGACGCTAAGACGGCGGACCGGATCATGTCAACGCTTTACACCCCCTGTGGCTGGATCGAAATTTGTTAACGGCTCGCTGGCCCGCTTTCGACTAGGGTCACGAAGCCTCGTATCCTTCCATCCATGCCAAAGAAGCCCCAGGAAGGCACGCAGGACGAGCGCGCCGGTCGCGTCAAGCAGCTGCGCATGGTCGCCTCGTTGGTCCACCAGGCCAACCCGAAGGCGATGCCGATCGTCTTCGCGTCCGCCCTCGGCGTCCTCGTCGTCTTCGTCGTCCTCGGGCTGCTGCTCGGTCAGGCGCTCTACCTGATCCCGCTGGGCGTCCTGGTCGCCATCCTGGTCGGCATGATCGTGTTCGGTCAGATGGCGCAGCGCACGCAGTACTCCATGCTGGAGGGCCGGCCGGGCGCCGCCGCCTCCCTGGTGGAGAACATGCGGGGCCGCTGGGTCGTCACCCCCGCCGTGCAGGCCAACCGCAACATGGACGTCGTACACCGCGTCATCGGCACGCCCGGCGTGATCCTGCTGTCGGAGGGTCCGCGGTCGCGGGTCGGCAAGCTGATCGGCGCCGAGAAGAAGCGCATCTCCCGTGCCGCCTCCGAGGTGCCGATCTACGACATCCAGGTCGGCTCCGAAGAGGGTCAGGTCCCGATCGCCAAACTGCAGCGCCACCTGACCAAGCTGCCGCGCAACCTCAAGAAGGAGCAGGTCAGCGAGCTGATCGACCGGCTCAACGCGCTGCCGCAGGCGATGCAGATGCCCAAGGGCCCGATTCCGAAGGGCGTCCGGATGCCGAAGGGCCCCAAGCCCCGCACCCGTTAGCGTGGCGGGCCCTCCCGGAGACGGCGGGCCCGCATCGGAGAGGTACGGCTCAGAGCCGTACGACGACGCTGTTCGCGGCGCGGTCGTGCAGGCCGCGGTAGTCGCGGTCCCAGATGAGGGCGGGCACGACCAGCACCAGCAGCAGCGCGCGCACGAAGGCCCACAACGGCCCGACCGGGCCGCCGTCGACGCGGACGACCCGCAGCCCGCACAGCCGCTTGCCCACCGTCGTCCCGATCGACCCGATGAGCAGCCACGCCATCACGCCGAACACGAGCAGCGTGATGAGACTGCGGGTCTGCGGGCCCACGTGCAGGGCGCCCGCCAGGACGGCGGCGACCGCGAGGGCGATCAGCCAGTCGATCACCAGGGCGCCCAGCCGCCGGCCGTACCCCGCCGCGGAGCCCGTCCCCTCGCGCGGGAGACCCATCCGCTCACCGGGGTACCCGAGGTCCACGCCTGCCGCGCGAGCTCCTTCGATCCATGATCCGATCGAGCGCCGACGTTCAGTCATACCCCCAAAGCTATCCGCCGAACCGCGTTCGAACGGTTCCAGGGTGGCCGTAACACACGCGAAACACATGGGACACGGGTCGGAAACGGCGGGCACCTAACGTTCTAACCGCACTAGAGCGCCCCAAGGAGGTTGGATGTTCAACAACGCCGAAGAGGTCCTGAACTTCATCAGGAACGAAGGGGTGCAGTTCGTCGATTGCAGGTTCACGGATCTGCCCGGCACCACGCAGCACTTCACGTTCCCGGTGGAGAACTTCGGAGAGAACGTCTTCACCGACGGGCTGATGTTCGACGGTTCGTCCATCCGTGGGTTCCAGGAGATCCACGAGTCGGACATGCTGCTGCTGCCGGACCCGTCGACGGCTGTGGTCGACCCGTTCCGCCAGCACAAGACGCTGAACCTCAATTTCTTCGTCCACGACCCGCTGACCGGCGAGCCGTACACCCGCGACCCGCGCAACGTCGCCCGCAAGGCGGAGGACTACCTGCGCGGCACCGGCATCGCGGACACGGCGTTCTTCGGCCCGGAGGCGGAGTTCTACATCTTCGACGACGTGCGCTTCGAGACGAAGGCGCACGAGTCGTACTTCCACATCGACTCCATCGAGGGCGCGTGGAACACCGGCCGCAAGGAGGACGGCGGCAACCTCGGGTACAAGCCGCGGTTCAAGGGCGGCTACTTCCCGGTCCCGCCGATGGACCACTTCACCGACCTGCGCTCGGAGATGGTCCGGCAGCTCATCGAGTGCGGCATCGAGACCGAGATGCAGCACCACGAGGTCGGCACCGCCGGTCAGGCGGAGATCGACATCAGGTTCGACACGCTGCTGACCATGGCCGACAAGATGATGCTCTACAAGTACATCATCAAGAGCGTCGCCCGGCAGCACGGCAAGACCGTCACCTTCATGCCCAAGCCGATCTTCGGTGACAACGGCTCCGGCATGCACTGCCACCAGTCGCTGTGGAAGGACGGCTCGCCGCTCTTCTACGACGAGGTCGGCTACGCGGGCCTGTCCGACACCGCGCGCTACTACATCGGCGGCCTGCTCAAGCACGCCCCGTCGCTGCTGGCCTTCACCAACCCGACGGTGAACTCCTTCCACCGCCTGGTCCCGGGCTACGAGGCGCCGGTCAACCTGGTGTACTCCCAGCGGAACCGCTCGGCCTGCGTCCGGATCCCGATCACCGGGTCGAACCCCAAGGCCAAGCGCCTGGAGTTCCGCGTTCCGGACCCGTCCGCCAACCCGTACCTCGCGTTCTCGGCCATGCTGATGGCCGGCCTCGACGGCATCAAGAACAAGGTCGAGCCGGCGGAGCCGGTGGACAAGGACCTGTACGAGCTGCCGCCCGAGGAGGCGCGCAACATCCCGCAGGTCCCGGGCTCGCTGGAGGCGGTCCTGAACGCGCTCGAGGCCGACCACGACTACCTCCTCGAGGGCGGCGTGTTCACGCCGGACCTCATCGAGACGTGGATCGCCTACAAGCGCGAGAACGAGCTGGACCCGATCCGGCTCCGCCCGCACCCGCACGAGTTCGAGCTGTACTACGACGTCTGATCCCGCGGACGCCGAGCGAGCGCCCCGCCACCGGTTCCGGTGGCGGGGCGCTCGTCCGTTTCACGGACCGGGCGACGATCGGTTCCGGCGCTCCGGCCTTCAGCGGCCGGGGGCGGCCCGGGACTCGCCGGTGGCGGGGAGGCAGCAGGTCGAGCCGGTGGGCCTCTCGAGGGTGTCGGCGTCGGCCTTGACGACGTAGACCTCCCACGGCTCGGAGCCGGGGCCGCGCACCCAGACCTTGTCCTGCACCGCGTAGCAGCAGGCCGTGTCGGCCTCCTCGACCGTCGCCAGGCCGGCCTCCTTGAGGCGCTCGGCCGCGGCCGCGACCTGGCCGGTGTGCTCGACCTCGACCCCGAGGTGATCCATCCGCGTCTCCTCGCCCGTCTCGCCCTCGATCAGGACCAGCTTCAGCGGGGGCTCGGCGATGGCGAAGTTGGCGTAGCCGGGTCGGCGCTTGGCGGGCTCGGCACCGAAGAGCCGGGTGTAGAAGGCGACGGAGGCCTCCAGGTCGGCGACGCGCAGGGCGAGCTGGATACGGGACATCGGATGGTCCTTCCACGGGTCGGGGCGAGCGACGGGAGCGCTGATTAGATAATCATCTAATCAGCCCCGCGCCGTCAGTTTGCGATGCTGCATAGACGTGTGTCAAATTAGAAACATGTCGAAGAAGGGGCTGTCGCTGCTCGACGTGTCGGAGGCCGACGCGGGCGCGTGCTGCGCGCCGCTGGCGTGCGAGCCGCTGACCGCCGGTGAGGCCGAGGACCTGGCACCGCTGTTCAAGGCGCTCGCCGACCCGGTCCGGTTGCGCCTGCTGTCGCTGATCGCCTGCCATGACGGCGGGGAGGCGTGCGTCTGCGACCTGACGTCGGCCTTCGAGCTGACGGCGCCGACGATCTCGCATCACCTCAAGGTGCTCAAGCAGGCCGGTCTGATCGACTCCGAGCGCCGGGGCACCTGGGTCTACTACTGGATCAACCCGACCGCGCTGACACGGCTGTCGGCGCTCCTGCGGCCCCGGCACGCGTTCGGCGCGGTGGAGGGGTGACGGACGTGCCCGAGATCCCCGAGGTGCTGTTCGTCTGCGTGCACAACGCCGGACGCTCCCAGATGGCCGCCGCCCTGCTCGAACACCACGCCGCCGGGCGGGTGCGCGTCCGCTCCGCCGGCTCCGCGCCCGCCTCGGAGATCAACCCGGCCGTCGTCCAGGTGATGGGTGAGCTCGGCATCGACCTGTCCGCGCGGTCCCCCAAGGCGCTGACCGGCGACACGGTCCGGGCGGCCGACGTGGTGGTCACCATGGGTTGCGGTGACGCCTGCCCGGTCCTTCCCGGCAAGCGGTACCTCGACTGGCGGCTCCCCGATCCGGCGGGACGGTCCGCCGACGAGATCCGGCCGATCCGCGAGGAGATCGACCGCCGCGTCCGTGCCCTGCTGGACGAGCTCCTCGGTGCGGTGGCGCCGCCGGACGGCCGGGCTCCCGTTCCGCCGGGCGTCACGATCCGGCCGATGCGGAGCGAGGACGCCGGCGAGGTCCTGGCGATCTATCAGGCGGGTCTCGACGGCGGCGACGCCAGCTTCGAGACCGAGGCTCCGACGTGGGACGCCTTCGACCGGGCCAGGCTGCCGGCGCACCGGCACGTCGCCGCGGACACGGCCACGGGCCGGATCCTCGGCTGGGTGGCCGTCACCGCGGTGTCCGGCCGTTGCGTCTACGCGGGCGTCGTCGAGCACAGCGTGTACGTCCACCCCGACCACTGCGGCCGCGGCATCGCCTCCGCGCTCCTGCGGGCGCTCATCGACTCGACGGAGGCCGACGGGATCTGGACGATCCAGTCGGGCGTCTTCCCGGAGAACACGGCCAGCCTGCGGCTGCACGCCAAGGCCGGGTTCCGTACCGTCGGCGTCCGGGAGCGTCTCGGCCGGCACCACGACCGCTGGCGCGACGTCGTCCTCATCGAACGGCGCAGCGCCGCGACCGGGATCTCCTGACGGGCGGGCCTCGGCCCCCGCACGGGAAAATGAAATTTGATCGATCATTTCTCCCGCCGACCACTGGCCGGAGCGCATCGGCTGACATAGCGTCCGATGCATGGACACGCCGCTGGTGCTGCTCGACGTGGACGGTGTTCTCAATCCCCTGCAACGCTCCCCCGGCTATCAGCGGTACCGGGCCTCCCCCGACGGGGTGGTCTACCGGCTGCTGCTCAACCCGCTGCACGGACCGCTCCTGACCGGCCTCGCGGCCGCCACCGGCGCGGAGATCGTCTGGGCGAGTTACTGGAGGGACGCGGCGAACGACTGGATCAGCCCGCGGATCGGGCTGCCGTCCACCCTGCGGTACGTCCCGATCCCCCGCCACGATCCGGAGTTCTCCCTCGGAGCGTGGAAGGCCCGGCACGTGGCCGCCTGGGTGGGCGAACGGCCGTTCGTCTGGCTGGAGGACGAACCGGACGTGCCGGAGGCCCTCGCCGGAGAGGACGGGCTGGGCCCGTACCTCATCGTGCCGGTGGATCCGCTGCACGGGCTGGCCGAGACGCATGTGGACCAGGCCCGTACCTGGCTGGAACAACTCGTCCGGGACCATGGTTAGGCACAGCGACCTACAGAGGAGGCACCATGGCTTCGGTTCGGGTGGAGCGCACCGACGACGGAGGCTTCGTCGCCCGGAACGACCGCGGCGCGGAGGTGGCCGTCGGGGGCTCCGATGAGGACGGGGTCTTCACCCCCGTCGAACTGCTGCTGGCCGCGCTGGGCGGCTGTGAGATCGTGACGGTCGAGCCGCTCACCGCCAAACGCGGTCACCGGCTCGTCAGGCTCGCCGCGCGCGTGGAGGCCGAGAAGGTCGCGCCGACCAAGCTCGGCACGATCACCGTCACGTACGACGTCGAGTTCCCGGAGGGCGACGACAAGGCGCCGCAGATCTTCACCGAGGTCGCGCACCGCGTGCACGAGAACCACTGCACGGTCGGCCGCGCGCTCCGCGAGGGCACCCCCTCCGAGCAGGTGCTGCCCCCGCTGTCCTGACCGGCCTGTGAACCGCGCGCACACCCGGTCGGGCCCTGATCGGCGAGGGCCGGGACGCCGCAGCGGCACACCGCCCGGTGACCCGTCGTCACCGGGCGTCCCGGCCCGGCCGGTGCCCGCGGGCGCCGCCGGGGCGGCGGCCGGATCGGCGTTCCCGGCACACGCGAACGTGGCTTACGCTGGTCGTGATCCCGTGGGACCCGGTGGAGACGGCATCCCCCCTGAGGACTAGGCGCATAGTCTCCTGGTGCGAGTCGCAGACCATTCCTGAAGATGATCACAAAGGGATGCGGCTCGTCGAAGATTGACAGCATGGCCCAGCTAGCCGCCCCCCGTCCCCGTCCCGTCGACAAGCAGCCCACCGCCTCGTCCGTACGCTCGCCGGCGCTCCGGCTCTGGCGCGAGCTCGCGCTGGCCGCCGCCTTCTACTGCGCGTACACGCTGGTCCGGCTGCTGATCCCGCACGACGAGACGATGGCGTACGCGCACGCGTCACAGGTTCTGCGGCTGGAGCACGCGCTGGGCATCGACGTCGAGCTGGACCTCAACCACGCGCTCCTGCGGACGCCGTCAGTGGCCAAGGTGGCGAACTGGTTCTACGCCACCGCCCACTTCGCGGTCACCCTGACCGTGCTCGTGTGGCTCTACCGGCGGCGGCCGGAGCACTTCCGCCGGCTGCGCGCGGCCCTGATGGTCGCCACCGGGATCGCGCTGCTCGGCTTCTGGCTGTACCCGCTGGCGCCACCGCGTTTCCTCGGCGGCCGCGGCTTCGTCGACCCGGTGGTGGCGCTGCACAGCTTCGGCCTCTATTCGTCGCCGGAGGCCGGTTCGCTGACCAATCAGTTCGCGGCGATGCCGTCAATGCACGCCGGATGGGCATTGTGGTGCGCGATCGCGGTCGTGACGCTTTCGAAGCGTCCCTGGGTACGGGCGATCGCCGCGCTTTACCCGGTCGTGACAATTCTGGTGATCTTCTCGACCGCCAATCATTACGTGGTGGACGCGGCGGCGGGTGTTGTGATCACCGCGTCCGCGCTGCTCATCGGCAGGCTTCCCCTGGCGAAGATGACGAGGATCGGACCGATGAAAGATCACAAAGTGACAAACAAGACAAGCAATACCGACGGGTCACCCGATTCGATCTGAGAACATGGGGATCATGTCAAGGTCGGCCGTGGTGCCGGTCGCCACGGGCGACCTGACGGGGGAGCAGGCCGGCGGGCGCGCCGCCGGGCGCCCCCGGTTCTATCGCGAGATTCTGCTCATCGCCCTCTGTTACGGCGCCTACTCCCTGGTGCGCGATCTCGTGCCGCGCAACCACACGGCGGCGCTGAGCCGCGGGCACGACATCCTCCACCTGGAGCGCCTGCTCCACCTGAACGTCGAGCTGTCGATCAACCGGCTGTTCACGGACGAGCGCTGGCTCGGAGTGAGCGCGAACTACTACTACTCGAGCCTCCACTTCATCATCACGATCGGCGTGCTCGTCTGGCTCTACGTGCGCCATGCGGACCGCTACGTGTTCTACCGGCGGTTGATCTTCGCGACCACGGTGCTCGCCCTCGTCGGGTTCTGGCTGTACCCGCTGGCGCCGCCGCGCATGATCCCCGGGTTCGTCGACACGGTGCTCTCGTTCCACACCACCGGCCTGTACGAGTCCAGCGCCTCGCCGGTCGCCTCGGTGTCCAACCAGTACGCCGCCATGCCGTCGCTGCACACGGGGTGGTCCCTGTGGTGCGCGATCGCCATCGCCGACCTGGCGCGGCCCAGCCGGTTCCGGTGGCTGGCGTACTGCTATCCCGCCGCGACCGTGTTCGTGATCCTGGGGACGGCCAATCACTACGTGCTCGACGCCATCGGCGGCGTGGTCACCCTGGGCGTCGGATACGCCGCGACCCGGACGGTACGGGTCGTGGTCCCGCGCCTCGGCCCGGTCTCCCGCGTCTTCTCCACCGACACGGGCGGCTCGACGGTCAACTGACCGCGCCACGCTCCGCCTCCCGTCCACGCCTCAGTCCAGGTCCGCGCCCTGCGCCAGACCGGTCTTGGCCGGCCGGATCTTCCCGAGGTTGTCGCGTACCGGGTGGGCCCGGCCGGCCGGACCGGCGGCGAAGGCGCGCAGGACGTTCTCGGTGACCTTGGACACGAAGGACGCCGCCTTGCCGGTCACCCCGTGGCCGCAGGCCCGTCCGCGCATCGAGCAGACCCAGCGCATGGTCCCGGTGGCGAACACCCCGGCCCCGCTCTTGGCCGTGTAATACGTCGCGTCGCTGGTCGTCGTGTAGGTGCCGCAGTGGATCGTCGAGTGGGCCAGCACCTCGATGGGCCGCGGGGTCGGGCCGCCCGAGGTCACCGCGTCCGACTCCGGTCCGATCACGCCGGGGAACTCCTCCCCCTCGCGCGCGCCGGTGCCGGCGAACATCCAGGCGTCCGGCCGGTACACCTTCCACGCCCCGTCGGCGGGGAAGCAGGTGTACATGATCCCGATCAAGGCGCTCTCCGGGCGCGGCTTGGGCGACAGGCGCCAGTCCTGGGTCTTCTCCGCCGGATCCTTGATCGGGTCCTCGTCGGCGCTCTTGTAGCAGACGACGAGGCGGTCGGCGCCGAGGGCGGTCGGTTCGAACCGGATGTGCCGGTTGACCGCGTTGGCCCCGAGGAACGCGATGTTCATCCCGGCGTCGCGGGCCTTCGTCGTCTCGTCGCGCATGGCGGTCGACCAGTACTCGTCGTGGCCGAGGGTGACCAGCGCCCGTGCGCCGTCGAGCAGCCGCGGGTCGTGGTGCAGGTCGTTGTCGGTCTCGTACGCGAGGGGCAGCCCCGTCTTCTCGGCGAGCGCGATGGCGGGCTGTTCGAAGGCCAGGAACTTCACCGCGCCGTTCCCGTCGTACGGGCGGTCGAAGCTCACCGCGCGGGACCGGCCGTCGAAGCCGCCCGGCCCCTGGTACAGGTCCCGGCCGCCCCACATGTTGTACGCCTGCCAGGTCGTCGTCCCGTTCAGGATCACGACCCTGCCCGCCGTGCTCGCCGACCGTACGGTGATCGGCACGAACCGCTGGGCCCCCGAGTCGGCGTCGAGGCGCAGCAGGTAGGAGCCTTCCGGCCAGCCGCGGGTGGAGACGGTGAGCGAGGGCTGCCAGGACGCGGTGACCGTGTGCGTCTTACCTGTCGTCTTCGCGGCCCCCTGCCGCCGCCCGGCCTGGGGCGGCGCGGTCCAGACCTTCCTCGCCTGGGCCCCGGCGTACCAGCCCATGCGGAAGGCGCTGACGGTATAGCCCTTGGCCGTGGTGGAGACGAACAGCCGGAACGACTCGCCGGGCAGCACGCTCACGCGGTCGGCGAAGCCCTCGATGGCGTGCTCGGCGCCGGTCTTGCGCACCTTCCAGTCCGCGTTCCCCGGCCTGCCGTTCTCGGCCACCGCGGGCGAGGGAGCGGATCGGGGCGCCCTGGACGGACCCGCGGCCCTGCGATGTCCGCCGCCGCAGCCGGCGAGGGCCAGGAGGAGGACGGCGACGGCGGCGACGGCCCGGTTCATGATCACGACGAGGATTCTCGCGCATCGCCGCCCGCGTCGGTGCGGGCATGACCATGCGTTGACCTCCGCCCGGCGTTTCCGTGCGTCCGGTCCCCGAAGCCCGGCTCCCGCACGGACCCGCGAGGCCCGGCTCTCTCACGAGCCCGCGCGCCCGGCTCCCCTACGACCCCGCCACGTCGCCGTAGAAGACGCGTTCGACGACGGCGCGGGCGTGGCGGGCGTGGCGCCGGTAGTCCTCCAGCATCTCGCCGGAGGCGTCGTAGCCGAGCACCCGGGCCACGGCGGAGCGTTCACGGTGGTGCTCGGTCGGCAGCAGGTCCGAGGCCCGTCCCCGTACGAGCATGACGGCGTTGCGGATGCGCGTGGCGAGCCGCCAGGCGTCGGCGAGCCGTACGGCGTCCTCGCGGTCCAGCAGGCCGGCCGCCGCAGCCGCGTCGAGCGCCGCCAGCGTCCGCGTGGTCCGCAGCTCCGGAACGTCGTACGCGTGCCGGAGCTGCAGGAGCTGGGCCACCCACTCGACGTCGGACAGGCCGCCGGGCCCGAGCTTGGTGTGCAGGCGGCGGTCCACGCCGCGGGGCAGCCGCTCGGCCTCCATCCGGGCCTTGAGCCGGCGGATCTCCATGAGGGCACGGTCGTCGATGCCGCCCTGGGGCCACCGCAGCGGGTCGATCAGCGTCCGGAAGCGCGCGCGGAGCTCCTCGTCGCCGATGACGGGCGCCGCGCGCAGCAGCGCCTGGCTCTCCCACGGCGAGGACCAGCGCCGGTAGTACGAGGCGTACGAGTCGAAGGTGCGCACGAGCGGGCCCTGGCGTCCCTCCGGCCGCAGCCCCGGGTCGATGACCAGCGGCGGGTCGGGCGCCGGCAGGGCGAGCAGCCTCCGCAGCTCCTCCGCGACCGCGTGCGCCGCGGGCGCCGCCTCCTCCTCCCGGCCCGGCAGGGGGTCGTGGACGTACATGACGTCCGCGTCGCTGCCGTACCCGAGCTCGTACCCTCCGAGGCGGCCCATCGCGACGATCGCGAACCTCGTCGGCAGCGGCGACCGGCGCTCCATCTCGATCTTCTCGATCGCGGCCCGCAGCGCCGCCTCGATCGTGACGAGGGCGATGGCGGTGAGCGCCTCGCCGGTCTCGCCCACGTCGAGGCGGCCGAGCAGGTCCGCGACCGCGACGCGCAGCAGCTCGCGGCGCCGGATCCCGCGTAGGGCGGTGACGGCGTCGGCCGCCGGATCGAGCTGCAGGCGGACGGGGACGGCGCTCATGTGCCGGCCCACGGCGGCCAGCGCCTCCCCGCGCAGCGCACCGGCCGGGCGTGGCGTCAGCTCCGCGTCGCCGCGCAGCAGGGAGACGGCCTCCGGCGCGCGCAGCAGCAGGTCGGTGGCGTAGCGGCTGGAGGACAGCACGTGCGCCATCCGCTCGGCCACGGTGACGTCGTCGCGCAGCAGGCGCAGGTACCACGGCGTGGTGCCGAGCGCGTCGCTGACCTGCCGGAACCCGAGGAGTCCGGCGTCGGGGTCGGGGCCGTCGGCGAACCAGCCCAGCATGACGGGCAGCAGCGTGCGCTGGATCGAGGCGCGCCGGGACACCCCGGCGGTGAGCGACTGCAGGTGCCGCAGCGCGCCGTCCGGGTCGGTGTAGCCGAGCGCCTCCAGGCGGGCACGCGCCGCCTCGCGGGTCAGGCGCGCCTCCTCCCCCGGCAGGCGGGCCACCGCGACGAGCAGCGGCCGGTAGAACAGCTTCTCGTGCAGGCGCCGGACCTCACGGGCGTGCCGTCGCCACTCGGTGGTGAACTCCGCCACGGGGTCGGTGCGGAACCCCAGGGCGCGGCCGAGGCGCCGCAGGTCGGCGGCGTCCTCGGGCACCAGGTGCGTCCGGCGCAGCCGGTGGAGCTGGATCAGGTGCTCGACGCGCCGCAGGAAGCGGTACGCGTTCGCGAGCGCGGCGGCGTCGGCCCGGCCGACGTACCCGCCCCAGGACAGCTTCTTCAGGGCGTTCAGCGTGTTGGAACCGCGCAGTTCCTCGTCCGTACGGCCGTGCACGAGCTGCAGCAGCTGCACCGCGAACTCCACGTCGCGCAGGCCGCCGGGACCGAGCTTGAGCTGCCGCCCGGCGTGGTCCGGGTCGATGTGCTCCTCGACCCGGCGGCGCATGCCCTGGACGTCCTCGACGAAGTTGTCGCGTTCGGCGGCCCGCCAGACCAGCGGGGCGAGCGCCCCGACGTACTCCTCGCCCAGCTCCCGGTCCCCCGCCACCGGCCGGGCCTTGAGCAGCGCCTGGAACTCCCAGGTCTTGGCCCAACGCTCGTAGTACGCGCGGTGGCTGGCGAGCGTCCGGACGAGAGGGCCCGCCTTGCCCTCGGGCCGCAGGGCGGCGTCCACCTCCCAGAGCGCGCCTTCGGCGGTGCTGGCCGAGCAGGCCCGGATCATCCCGGACGCCAGCCGCGTCGCGGCCCGCAACGCGGCCGTCTCGTCCTGGCCGGGCATCGGCTCGGCGACGAAGACGACGTCGACGTCGCTGACGTAGTTCAGCTCCCGCCCGCCGCACTTGCCCATGCCGATCACCGCGAGCCGGCAGGTGCCGGCCTGCTCGCCGAGTTCGGCGCGGGCGATGGCCAGGCCCGCCTCGAGCGCGGCGGCGGCCAGGTCGGCGAGTTCGGCCGCGACGTCCTCGACGTCCGTCACGCCGGTCAGGTCCCGGCCCGCCAGGTGCAGGAGCGCCCTCCGGTACGCGACCCGGAGCGCGACCGCGGGCTCCGCTCCCCCGGCGCGGGGGGCGGGGTCGGCCGCGTCGGCGCCGACGGCGGTCAGCAGCGCGGTCCGCAGTTCCCCGGCCGTGGGACGCCGCAGCGCCGTGGGACCGGCGAGGACCCGCCAGTGGCCGGGATGGCGCGCCAGGTGGTCGCCGAGCGCGGCGCTGACGCCCAGGACTGCGATCAGCCTGCGGAGGGCGTCCGGGTCTGCGGCGAGTTCGTCCTGGATGTCGGCCCGTTCCAGCATCCGGAGCAGACCGGTGAGGGCCAGGTCCGGGTCCGCGGCGGAGCCCAGGACATCGAGCAGGTCGTCACCGAGCCGCTGTCCCGCCAGACGGCGCTGGGCCTCGGCGACGTCCGTGATGCCGAGGCGGGCCAGCCGGGCGGTGATGCTCTCCGTACGGCGTTCGCTCACGGTCAAAGGTAATCATGAGCCTCCGGTGGGCCGTACGGGCGTCTCGGGTGTCGGCGGCCCGACGCGACGCCGGGCGTTCACGGCGTTCGCTCGCGCCCAAGAAAGATCACGGCCGGATGCCAACTCTCGGCCGGAACGGCGCGTCTCCTCTTTTACGGCAACTGTCAGTAAGGAGTCAGTCAGTGAGAATCCTCGCCACGGGCACCATCGCCATGGTGACCGTCGCCGCGACGGCCGGCCTCGCCTCGGCGGCGGTCGCGGCCGCGCCGCGCCAGCCGGTGACGCCGGCCGGTGTGCGGGCGGCCGTGAAACCGGCCAAGCCCGGTGACTTCAACGGCGACGGCTACCGTGACCTGGCCATCGGCGCCCCGGACGCCAAGGTCGGTACGGCGACGAAGGCGGGCGCCGTCGCGGTGGCGTACGGGTCGAAGAACGGCCTGAGCACGGCGCGACGCCAGGTCATCAGCCAGAACAGCGCCGGAATCCCCGGCACCGCGGAGAAGGGCGACCACTTCGGCCGGCAGCTGGCCGTCGGCGATTTCAACCGGGACGGCTACTCCGACCTGGCGATCGGCGCACCCGGCGAGGACATCGGCACGAAGAAGGACGCCGGGTCGCTGACGATCGTGTTCGGATCCAAGAACGGCCTGTCGACCAAGGCCGTCGCCGTGGACGGTGTCGGTGGCAACACGCTCACCGCCGGCGACTTCGACAAGGACGGCCGTACGGACTTCGCGACCGCCGCGGTCAACGGCACGAAGATCTGGGTGATCCGGGGCACGACCTCGGCCACGCCGCGGGCGGTCGGGATCAGCCCCGGCAAGGACGGCGAGGTCGACACGCTCGCCGCCGGCGACGTGACCGGGGACGGCTACGCCGACCTGGCCGTGAGCTGGTGGTGGGACGACCCGGCCGATCAGGGCACCACGAGCGTGATCGCCGGATCGGCCAAGGGCCTGGGCAAGAAGGTCGGCCCCACGATCGAGCTCGGCGACACGAACGATGTCGCCGTGGGCGACCTGAACAAGGACGGCCGCGCGGACGTCGTCATCGGCGGGTACGAGGGCGACGGTTACCGGGTCTACCCCGGCACCAGGAACGGCATGGACGAGGCGCACGGCACGACCTGGACCGAGGGCAGCGACCCGGTCACGGTCGGGGACGTCAACGGCGACGGGTACGCCGACGTCGCGTCCGAGCTGTCGCCCGAGGACGGCGACGCCGTGGTCGCGACGCGTCTCGGCTCCGCGAAGGGTCTCTCCGCGAACGTCCGCACGATCACGGAGAAGAGCGTCGGCGTTCCGCCGAACCAGAACAACGGGTTCGGGAACTCGCTTGCCCTGACCGACCTGAACGGCGACGGCCGGGCCGAGCTGATCACGGGGATCCCGGGGCTCGACGACTTCGCCGGGGCGGTGGCCGTGACACCCGGCACCGCCTCCGGGATCGACGCGTCCGGCACGAAGCTGATCAAGGCGAGCACCTTCGGCCTCGGCGCCGGCGCCCGCTTCGGCACGCTCCCCCGCTGAGCGGAAGGATCAGGGGGTCCCCGGCGGGCCCCCTGGTTCCTGACACGGAGGACCGGGATCGGCCGGCCGATGACGGCACCGAGGTTCGCCGGCCGGCGTCCCTATCGGTGATCATTGTCGGAACGTCGGCGGGCGAAGGGTGGTCGAGGCGGTGGGGTTGCCAGGTGCCGTAGGTGAGGCGCTCAGCCGGACGCGGCTGTTCGGCGCGGTCGGGCACTTCCTGCGGCTGCCCGCGACGGGGACCGCCGTCCGCCGTGCGGCGGGAGACGCCGGCCACGTCGCCGAGCGGGCCCAGGGTTCGCGTCTGGCGAGTCTGCGCGCCACGTCCCGCCGCCTCTGGTCCCGGGTCACCACCAAGGACCCGATCGACGTGGCCACCGGCGAGGTGGTGCTGCGACAGACGGACGTGGAACTGGCCGGCGTGCTCCCGCTGGTGCTGGAGCGGACCCACGTGTCGTCGTACCGGTCGGGTTCGCTCCTGGGGCCGTCCTGGGCCTCCACCTTGGACCAGCGGCTGGCGGCCGACGCCTCGGGGATGACCTTCGCCGCCGAAGACGGCATGCTGCTGGTCTACCCTCCCCCGTCCGCCGGCACGACGGTATGGCCACTGGAGGGGCCGCGCTGGCCGCTCGCTCCCGTGCCCGGCGGTGGATACACCGTCACCGATCCGCAGGCCGGCGTCACTCGTCACTTCGCCGCCGCGGATCCCGCACGTCCCGGGAACCTCCCGCTGACGGCCGTCACGGACCGCAACGGCAACCGGATCACGCTGGTCTACGACGAAACGGCCACCCTCACCGAGGTGCGGCACTCAGCCGGATACCGGATCGCCGTCGACGTCGTGGACGGACGTCTCAGGATGCTGCGTCTCCTGACCGGGGAGAGCGGCGATGACGCCGTCGACCTCGTGCGTTACGGCTATGACCAGGCCGGCCACCTCGCCGAAGTGATCGACTCGTCCGGCCGGCCGCTCCGGTTCTCCTATGACGACACCGGGCGGATGACCGAATGGCTCGACCGCAACGGCTCCTGGTACCGCTACACCTACGACGAGCAGGGGCGCGGTGTCCGCGGCGAGGGCTCGGGCGGCTTCCTGAACACCCGCGTCGAGTACGCTCCCGACGGCCGCCGTACCAGGGTGACCGACTCGCTCGGGAACGTCACCACCTACCACTTCAACGACCTCGGCCAGGTGATCGCCGAGGCCGACCCGCACGGGCACCGCACCGTTTCGGAGTGGGATCGCTACGACCGGCTCCTGGCCCGCGCCGATCCGCTCGGCCACACGACGCGATACTCCTACGACGAGGCGGGGAACGTCACCGCGATCCTCCGCCCGGACGGCCATCGGATCATCAGCCGCTACAACGAGCTGAACCTTCCCGTCGCGCTCGTGGAGGCGGACGGGGAGACGACCTGGCGGCAGGAGTACGACGAGCGCGGCAACCTGATCGCCGTCACCGACCCGCTCGGTCACACCACCCGCCGCGCCTACGATCACCGCGGCCGCCTCACCACGATCACGGACGCGGTCGGCGGCACCACTCGCGTGGTCCCGAACCCCGCCGGACTCCCGATGGAGATCACCGACCCCTCGGGCGCGCGCCTCCGGGTCGAGCGCGATGCCTTCGGCCGGGTGACCGCGGTCACGGACCCGGTCGGCGGGGTGACGCGGTACGGCTGGACCACCGAGGGACGACCGGCCTGGCGGGCCCTGCCCGGTGGTGCGGTCGAACGCTGGATCCATGACGGCGAGGGCAACGCGGTCGCCCATGTCGACCCCCTGGGCCGTACGACCCGGACCGCGTACACCCACTTCGATCTCCCCGCCGCGCGGACCGGACCGGACGGGGCACGTCTGGAGTTCGGCTACGACACGGAGGCGCGCCTCATCTCCGTCACCAACGCGCAGGGCCTGGTCTGGCGGTACGACTATGACGCCGCCGGACGGCTCGTGGGCGAGACGGACTTCAACGGGCGCCGCCTCACCTACGCGTACGACGCGGCCGGCCGGCTCATCTCCCGGCTGGACCAGACCGGCGAGGCCGTCCGATTCACCCGGGACCCGCTCGGCCGGATGACCGCCCGGACCGGCGACGGGGGCGTCGTCACCCTCGCGTATGACGCCGCCGGCCGCCTGATCCGCGCCGCCGGTCCGGACACGGAGGTGGTCTTCGGGCGAGACCGGCTCGGCCGGATCGTCGCCGAGACACGGGACGGTGCGACCGTCACCAGCACCTATGACGCGCGGGGCCGGCGGATCCACCGTCGTACGCCCAGCGGTGCCGAATCCCACTGGGCGTACGACTCCGCGGGCCGGCCGATCGGTCTGCGGACGGGCGGACTGACGCTCGGCTTCGCTCACGACCCCGCGGGGCGAGAGATCGAACGCCGGATCGGCGACGGCGTCCTGCTCGCTCAGCAGTGGGATCCGGACCACCGCCTGACCGCGCAGACCCTGTGGGCCGCACCGGGCGTCGGCCCGGCCGCCGCCACGCCGGAGCCCGGGACACCACCGGCGCCCTCCTTGCTGCAGCATCGCGCCTACGCCTACCGGGCCGACGGGTACCTCACGGGAATCGCCGACCAACGGGACGGTGTACGCGCGCTGGACGTTGATCCGGCCGGACGCGTGACGGCCGTCCGGGCCGCCGGCTGGACTGAACGCTATGCCTACGACACGGCGGGAAACGTCACCCACGCGCTCTGGCCGGCGACGTCCGCGAGCGGCTCGCCCGACGATGAGGCCTTCGGCGACCGGGAGTACTCGGGCACCCTGCTGCGCCGGGCCGGGCGGGTCCACTACGAACACGACGTTCACGGTCGGGTGGTCGCGCGCCGCCACCGCACCCTGTCGGGCAAGGTCCGTACCTGGAGATTCACCTGGAACGGCGACGACAGGCTGACGTCCGTCATCACTCCGGAGGGCCGGGAGTGGCAGTACCGGTACGACCCGCTCGGGCGGCGCGTCGAGAAGCGGCTGGTCGGCCGTGACGGTGTCATCGAACGGACCGACTTCACGTGGGACGGCCCGGTCCTGGCCGAGCAGACCCGCACGGTGCGACGACCCGGCGGGTCGGCGCGCCGCACCATCACCTGGGAACACCGGCCGGGTACCTTCGAACCGCTCACCCAGACGGAGCGTTCGCCCGATCACGAGGCTCGCCGGGGACGGGTCGACGAGCGGTTCCACGCGATCATCACGGATCTGGTCGGCAGGCCCGCCGAGCTCGTCGACGCCTCCGGCCGGGTCATGCCTCAGCCCGCGACGAACCTCTGGGGAGCCGGCCTCGGGAACGACGCGAGACCGTGCCCCCTCGGTTTCCCCGGCCAGTATCACGATCCCGAGACCGGCCTCGAGTACAACCACTGGCGCTACTACGATCCGGTCGGCGGTCGCTACCAGAGCGGCGACCCCCTCGGCATCACCCCGCAGCCGGATCCGCACGCGTACGTCCACAATCCGACCGCCGCGGCCGATCCGCTGGGTCTGGCCCCGTACCTGCTCGAGAACAACAGGAGCATGTGGGAGCAGAACATGGAGATGAAGGCCGCGCGGGACCGGGGCCTCACCCCCGTGACCCTGCGGGAGGACGCGGGGATGGAGAGTCTCATCGCCGCGCTCCGCGGGGAGACCGAGTTCAAGTGGGCGGTCGTCCCCGGCGAGGGAGGGGCGCACGAGTTGCGCGTGATGCCCTTCAACTACGGCGCCGGCGGCTGGAACAGGGTGGAGATGGCGCACACGATCCTCGCGGGACCCGGTGGCCGCGTCTACGCCGCAGGTTCCGGATCCGTGCTGATGGAGGGATTTCCGGCGTCCATCAACCGGGCGAGCGGGCACTTCGAGCCGGGACCGGAGACGATGGGCATCGGCAGTGCCGCGTTCGAGCGGGCGGGCATCGACGTCATCGTTTCGAACACCTATTGAGGTGGAGCATGAACACGCGATCGTCGCCTCTCCCGAGCACCGCCGACCTCACCGGGATGTCTCCGGCCCAGATGGAGCGCGTCCTCGCCCGTTCCGACCTGGCGGACGCGCCCGCCGAGTGGTGGACCGTGCTGCTGTCCGTGTGCAACACCGGTCTGCTCGGCACCGAGTCCGGGAGTCCGGACGGCAGGACCTGGGGGGCGATCCTGCTGACGGCGCTCGACGTCGCCCGGCGGGCCGGCGCCCTCGAGCCGGAACAGGCGCTGCAGCGGAGACTCATGGTGCAGGCCGCGATGTTGCACTACTTCGGGCCGTCGAAGCAGGACCCGGTCCTCGATCCGGAGCTGATGGTGACCGGGTTCCTCGACGACATCGGCAGGTCCCGGGACGAGGTGCGGGAGGAGAGCCGGGAGCTGGAGCACGAGCTGCGGGTGCGCCGGGGCGATCCCGCCCTGCTGCCCAGGGCGTTCCGGATGAGGCGCGTCAAGGACGCCCTGGGCTCCCTGCGTCTCATCGCCGGCCATCTGACCGACGAGGGTCTGCGGCGGGAGGCCGAGGAGTGGTGGTCGCTGGCCGACCGTATTCCGTGACCGCCGCGAAGGCCGTACGTCACGGGTCCCCGGTCCGCCTCCTGCGGACCGGGGACCCGTGATCGATCGACGCCCGGATCAGATGACCGGCTCGGTGAGGGTCTCCTCGGCCTGCTGCTTCGGGCTCCCGGGAGCCGAGCCGCGGAGCGGCACCTCGCGGACGAACCAGGCGAGGATGAAGGCCGCGAAGGCGACGACGGCTCCGCCGATCAGCGTGCCGTGCAGGCCGTTGGTGACGCCGGACTTGAACGCCTCCTGCACCGGCACGGGCAGCGTGTGCAGCAGCGCCGGGGTCACGTGCGCGCCGCCCGACGAGATCTTGTGGGCGACCTGCGGGCCGAGCCGGTCGGAGATGGTGTGCTCCAGGCGGTTCGTGAAGATGGAGCCGAACAGCGCCACGCCGAGCGAGCCGCCCACCGTACGGAACAGGGTGACCGAACCGCTCGCCGCGCCCATGTCCCGGAGCTCGGCGCTGTTCTGGGTGATCAGCATGGTGTTCTGCATGATGAAGCCCATGCCGAGGCCGACGCCGGCGGTCAGCGCCGAGCTCACCGCCGTGCTGGTGTCGACCTTGAGCAGGAGCAGCACGAGCATGCCGGCGGTCATCACCGCGCCGCCGATGATCGGGTAGAGCTTGTAGCGGCCGTTGCGGGCGATCAGCTGACCGGTGGTCAGCATGACGACCAGCATGCCGAACATCAGCGGCAGGAGCAGCAGGCCGCTCGCCGTCGCGGAGGCGCCCTGGACGTCCTGCATGTACTGCGGGAGGAAGTTCACCGCGCCGAACATGGCGGCGCCCACGAGGAAGCTCAGGATCTGCGCGACCGTGAAGTTCTTGTTGCGGAACAACCGCGGCGGCAGGATCGGCTCGGCGGCGCGGGCCTCGGCGAGCACGAACAGCACCAGGGTGACGACCGCCACGACCGCCAGCCCGATGATCTCCCAGGAGGCCCAGGGGTACTCGGTGCCGCCCCAGCTCGCGACCAGGGTGAGGGAGACGACGCCGACGGTCAGCAGGAAGGCCCCGAGGAAGTCGATCTTCGCCTTGATGTGCGGGGTGTGCAGGCGCATGCCGACACCGGTGACCAGCAGGGCGAGCGCGCCGAGCGGCACGTTGACGTAGAAGGTCCAGCGCCAGCTCAGGTGGTCGGTGAGGAATCCGCCGATCAGCGGGCCGCCGACGAAGGCGATGGGCATCATCCCGCCGATGATCGCCTGGAAGCGGCCGCGCTCGCGCGGCGGGACCAGGTCACCGATGATCGCGAAGGCGCCGACCATGAGGCCGCCGGCGCCGAGGCCCTGCAGCGCACGGAACCCGATGAGCTGGCCCATGCTCTGCGACAGCCCGGACAGCATGGAGCCCGCGAGGAAGACGACGATGGACGCCATGAACATGCCCTTGCGGCCGTACAGGTCGCCGAGCTTGCCCCAGATCGGCGTCGCGGCCGCGGTGGCGAGGGTGTAGGCGGTGACGACCCAGGCGAGGTGGCTGAGACCGCCGAGGTCGCCGACGATGGTCGGCAGCGCCGTGCCGACGATCAGGTTGTCGAGCATCGCGAGGAACATGCCGAGCATCAGGCCGATGATCGCGATGTAGATGGATCGCGTGCTTCTCGGCTCCGCCGCGCCTGGTGGCGCTGACTCCGCCGTGTTCGTCCCCGCCATCGGTAACCTCTCTCTGAGGCCGACTGCTTACTTGTCGACCGGCTAGTTTCTTTACCTGCCGTACGGTAAGTTAGGAACTAGCCGGTCGTCAAGTTAGTTTGGTTTGGACGGAGTCTCATCATGGGCGAACCCCGCGGCGACACCCGGGCGCGGATCCAGGCGGTCGCGCTGGAGCTGTTCGCCGAGCACGGATACGAGAAGACCTCGCTACGGGAGATCGCCGAGCGGCTGCACGTCACCAAGGCGGCGCTGTACTACCACTTCAAGACCAAAGAGGACATCATCGTCAGCCTGTTCGACGATGCCCTCGCCAGGCTCGACGACCTCATCGCCTGGGGTCAGGCCCAGCCGCCGACCGTGGAGACGCGGCAGGAGATCGTGCGCCGCTACGCCGACCACCTGTACACCTCGACGCCCGGAATCATGCGCTTCGCGCACGAGAACCAGGGCACCATGCGCGAACTGGCCGTCGGCGAGAAGCTCAAGTGCCGGGTCAGGGCCCTCATCGAGCTGCTCGCCGACCGGAAGGCCCCGCTCACCGAGCAGCTCAAGTCGGCGATGGCGATCTTCGGGCTGAACATCGCGCTCTTCGCCTTCGACGACTACGACATCACCGACGAGCAGCGCCGCACGACGGGCCTCGCCGTCGCGATGGAGATGATCGGAACGCCTCAGAGCACCGACAGTTGACGCGCTCCCCAGCCTAAAAGGCTGAGGATTCAGTCCGTGCCGTGTCATGCGGCACCTCTGTGGCTTCCTGCTTCAACGGGCATGCCACCAGGGTGGGGTGGTCTTACCTGCCCTCCACCGGAACGGCTTTCACCGTCCCGCCCACGGGTGTGGGAGGCGTTTAGTCTCTCCGCCCGTCCGGCGGCGAGGATGTTCTTGGCCGCATTCACATCCCGGTCATGGACCGCCCCGCACGAGCAGGCCCAGGATCGGACGTTCAGCGGCATCGACTCGGCCAGTGCCCCGCAAGCCGAGCACTGCTTGGAGGATGGATACCACCGGTCGATCCGGTGGACAGTCCGCCCGTACAGGCGCGCCTTGTACTCCAGCATGGCCACGAAGGACGACCAGCCGGCATCGTGAACGCTTTTGGCCAGCCGGGTGCGCGCCAGTCCCTTGACGGCCAGGTCTTCCACATAGATCGCTTGGTTATCGCGAATCAGTTGCGTGGAGAGCTGGTGATGGAATCCGCGTGCGGGCAACCGCCGGGACCAGCGGACCGCGATATTCCCGACCTTCGGTAACCGGAGTTTCCCGCCGGAGGTGATGGCGAAGCGGGCATTGCGGGTAAACCGGACCGCCTGCCGGTTGTCCTTACGGGACCGGAAGCGTGGGGATGCGATCTTCGATCCCTTCCGCCCTCCCTGCAGGGAGGTGAAGAAGTTGCCTATGAGCGCATCGGTTCCGCCTCAGGCGGCCCAGAGACGGCCCAGGGCTGTTAGGAGAGGTTCGGGCCGACGGTACGTCTGACCGTCGGCCCGACCGTCGTGCGGGTCTGACTAACGGTCTGAGCAGGGATTACAGGACCGACAGATAGCGGCGGCGCTCGTACTCGGTGACCTGGCGGCGGTAGTCCTCCCACTCCGCGCGCTTGTTGCGCAGGAAGAAGTCGAAGACGTGCTCGCCGAGGACCTCGGCGACCAGCTCGCTGCGCTCCATGGCGGTGATGGCCTCGTCCAGGCTCTGCGGCAGCGGCTCGATGCCCATCGCGCGGCGCTCGGCCGCGGTCAGCGCCCACACGTCGTCCTCGGCGCCCGGCGGCAGCTCGTAGCCCTGCTCGATGCCCCGCAGGCCGGCGCCCAGGATCGCGGCGAAGGCGAGGTAGGGGTTGCAGGCGGTGTCCGGCGCGCGGAACTCGATGCGGGTCGCGTGCCCCTTCTGGGGCTTGTACATCGGCACGCGCACCAGCGCGGAGCGGTTGTTGTGGCCCCAGCAGATGTACGGCGGGGCCTCGCCGCCGGCCCCGGCGGACGCGCCGACGCCGCCCCACAGGCGCTTGTAGGAGTTGACCCACTGGTTGGTGACCGCGGTGATCTCGGCGGCGTGCCGGAGCAGGCCGGCGATGAACGCGCGCCCGACCTTGGAGAGCTGGTACTCGGCGCCCGGCTCGTAGAAGGCGTTGCGGTCGCCCTCGAACAGCGACATGTGGGTGTGCATGCCCGAGCCCGGGTACTCGGTGAAGGGCTTCGGCATGAAGGAGGCGTGCACCTCCTGCTCGAGCGCGACCTCCTTCATCACCAGGCGGAACGTCATGATGTTGTCGGCCGTGGTGAGCGCGTCGGCGTAGCGCAGGTCGATCTCCTGCTGACCCGGGCCGCCCTCGTGGTGGCTGAACTCGACGGAGATGCCCATCGACTCCAGCATCATGATGGCGTTGCGCCGGAAGTCGTGCGCGGCGCGGTGCGGCGTGTGGTCGAAGTAGCCGCCGAGGTCGACCGGCGTCGGCTCGCTGCCGTCGTCCGGCGCCTTGCCGAGCAGGTAGAACTCCAGCTCGGGGTGGGTATAGAAGGTGAACCCGAGGTCGGCCGCGCGGCCCAGCGTGCGCTTGAGGACGTAGCGCGGGTCGGCGAAGCTCGGCGACCCGTCCGGCATGAGGATGTCGCAGAACATCCGGGCGGTGCCCGGCGACTCCGCCCGCCACGGCAGCACCTGGAACGTCGACGGATCCGGCTTGGCGAGCATGTCGGCCTCGTACACGCGGGCGAACCCCTCGACGGCCGAGCCGTCGAATCCGATGCCCTCGGCGAACGCCTGCTCCAGCTCGGCGGGGGCCACCGCGACGGACTTGAGGAATCCGAGCACGTCGGTGAACCACAGCCGGATGAAGCGGATGTCGCGCTCCTCGAGCGTGCGGAGCACGAACTCCTGCTGACGGTCCAAAACGGATCCCCTTTGTGACCTTCGACGACAACTCTGGCGTTCTATCAGTGTGCCGCGTCCATGTTTCGGCGACGTTACAAGGTCGCGAAGCGTGACCGCCGTTCCGGTGAGCCCCTCACGACCTGCCGTCAGGGGCTCACCGGGGTCACTCCTCGACCTCGGCGGCGGCCGGGTCGAGGACGCGGGACAGGAACGTGCGCGTGCGCTCGTGCGTCGGGTCGCCGATGACCTTCGACGGCGGCCCCTCCTCGACGATGACGCCGCCGTCCATGAAGACGACCCGGTCGGCGACCTCGCGGGCGAAGCTCATCTCGTGCGTGACGACCAGCATCGTCATGCCCTCGAGGGCCAGCCTGCGCATGACGCCGAGCACGTCGCCCACGAGCTCGGGGTCGAGCGCGGAGGTCGGCTCGTCGAACAGCATGACGTCCGGGCCCATGGCCAGCGCGCGGGCGATGGCGACCCGCTGCTGCTGGCCGCCGGACAGCTGGGCGGGGTAGGCGTCCACCTTGTCGGCCAGCCCGACGCGGGCGAGGTTGTCGCGCGCGATCCGGTCGGCCTCGTCCGCGGAGCGCCGCAGCACCTTGCGCTGGGCGATGGTGACGTTGCCGAGCACCGACAGGTGCGGGAACAGGTTGAACTGCTGGAACACCATGCCGACGCGACGGCGCGCCGCGTCGATGTCCACGTCCGGGTCGGTCAGCTCCACGCCGCCGACGTACACCTTCCCGGCGGTGGGCTCCTCCAGGAGGTTGACGCAGCGCAGGAGCGTGGACTTGCCGGATCCGGAGGGACCGATGATGCACACGACCTCGCCGCGCGCGACCTCGAAGTCGATGCCGCGCAGCACCTCCAGGTCCCCGAACGCCTTCTGCAGCCCGGCGACCTGGACCGCCGCGGTGGTGTTCACGGTCGTCACCGCTGCCCCCTCTTCTGCCGGGCCTCCAGCCGCCGCGCCAGGTGGCCGAGCGGGATGGTGATGATGAGGTAGCAGAGGGCGGCGACGATGATCGGCGTGGTGTTGCCCTGCTGGCCGGTCACGTCCTGGGCGAGCTTGGACAGCTCCCGCTGCTGCAGCGTGACGCCCAGGTACAGCGCCAGGGACGAGTCCTTGAACAGCAGGACCAGTTCGTTGGTCAGCGGCGGGATCACGATGCGCAGCGCCTGCGGGATGATGATCGAGCGCATCGCCCGCCCGTGCGACATGCCGAGCGTGCGCGCCGCCTCCATCTGGCCGCGCGGCACGGCCTCGATGCCGGCCCGGATCGTCTCGGCCATGTACGCCGCCGAGACCGCTCCGAGGGCGAGGGCGGCCTGGCCGTACACGCCGCCGGGGAAGTTGACCCCCGGGAAGGCGAGCGGGACGCCGGTGCCCACGAAGATGAAGATGAGCAGCGCGGGCAGTCCGCGGAACACCTCGATGTAGGCGATGGCGAACCAGCGGTACGGCGGCACCGACGACAGCCGCATCAGCGCCAGCACCAGGCCGGCCGCCAGGCCCAGCGCGAACCCGGTGACCGTGAACAGCAGGGTGTTGCGCAGCGCGACCGTGATGATGTCGGGGAACAGCGTCTTGGCGACCCGCCATTCGGCGAAGTTGGTCTTGAGCGCGCCCCAGTTCGCCAGGGACACGAGCAGCACGACGGCGACGACGAAGATGCCGTACTCGCCGCCCAGGATCATCCGGCGGCGCTGCCTGCGGGTCAGCCGCGGCGCCGCCTCCGCGTGTTCAGTCATTGCGGCCTCTCGGATCGGTCAGGGCCGGGCTCAGGCGCCCGCGGGCATCGGGCCGATCCACTTCTCGTAGATCTTCTTGTACTCGCCGTCCTGGCGCGCCTCGTCGATCGTCTGGTTGATCAGCGCGAGCAGCTTGGGGTTCTTGCCCTTGCGGACGGCGAAGCCGTACTGCTCACCGGTGTTGAGGCTGGCCGCGACGCCGTACGCGGAGTTCGCCGGGTCCTTCAGCCAGCCCTGCACGACCGGGTAGTCCTCGATGATCACGTCCACCTGGCCGCTGCGCAGCCCGTTGAGGAGGCTGGCGGAGTCCTTGAAGGACTTCGAGTCGATGCCCTTGGAGTGGACGTAGTCCTCACCGGTGGTGCTCGCCTGGGAGCCGACCTTGAGCTTCTTGGCCTTGACGTCGTCCAGCGACGCGTAGGTCATGCCCTTCTTGGCCATGAGCGCCTGGGTCGCGTTGAAGTACGGCTTGGTGAAGTCGATGTACTTCGCCCGCTCCGGCTTGATCGTCATGCCCGCGGCGGCGACGTCGCACTTGCCGGCGTTCAGCGCGGTCCCCGACTTGATCGTCTCGAACGGGGTGTCGACGACCTGCTGGGTCACGCCGAGCTTCTTGGCGACCAGGTCGATGAGGTCGACGTCGAAGCCGACGACCTTGCCGCCCTGCGCCGACTGGAACGGCGGGTACGGCAGGTGGGTGCAGGTGGTCAGCTTGCCCTTCTTCACCAGCTTGGCGCCCTGGACCGTCGCTCCGCCTCCTCCACCGCCACAGGCGGTGAGGGCGAGGGCGGCCGCGCAGAGCCCGGCGGTGGCGGCGGCGAGCCGACGACTGATAGCCACAATTCCTCCATAACCAGGACAAATAACTGTCCGACTATGTCATATCGCTCGCCACCTGCGGAAACGTCAGCGGGTCACGACTTGATCACGGCAAGGAAGCGAGCCGCAACCGGCCCGGCCACCTGCCCGCCGTCCCCGCCGTGGAGGACGAAGACGGCGAAGGCCAGATCGCCCCGGTAGCCGATGAACCACGCGTGCGTATGGCCTTGGGCATCATATTCGGCCGTCCCCGTCTTGCCCGCCGTGCCCGCCGGAAGTCCGGCGTGAGCCGCGGTGCCCCGGGTGGCGACCGCGCGCATCATCGACCGCAGCCCGTCGACGGCCGAGGACGGCAGCGGCCGGGCCATTCCCGCGTGCACGAGGGGTGCGGGGACCATCCTCGGCGGCCGGTACGAGCCGTCGGCCACGGCCGCGGCGACGACCGCCATCGCGAGCGGGGTCGCCTGGACCCTCCCCTGGCCGATCGACGCCTCGGCCAGCCCGTTGTCGCCGCCCGGGTCCAGGAAGTCACCGGAGTACGCCGTGTCGGTCCCCGTGTCGAAGTGCGCGCCGAAGCCGAACGCGGCGGCGCTCTGCCGGATCCGCTCCGTTCCCGCCGCCACTCCGAGCTTCGCGAACGTCGTGTTGCAGGACTCCGCGAACGCGTCGGTGAGGGCGACCCGGCCGAGCGCCAGGCCGCCGTGGTTGTGGATCGTGCGCTGCCCGGCGACCGTCACGGCCGGGCAGTCGACCGCGCTCGCCGGGGTCATCCCGCCTTCCAGGAGCGCCGCCGCGACGACCACCTTGAACGTCGATCCCGGCGGATACAGCCCCTGGAACGCGCTCTCGGCGTCGGGCAGCCGGTCGGAGACCGCCACGATCTCCCCCGTCGAGGGGCGGATCGCCACGAGTGCGGCCGACGCCGATCCCACGGCCGCGTCGGCGGCGGCCTGCGCGCGCCGGTCGATGGTCGTCCGGACGGGCTCCGCGCCACGGCCGGGGAAGACCTTCAGCTGCCGCGCCGGCCGTCCCGGGTTCCGGACCTCCACCGCCCACCCGGGGACCCCGTCGTCCTCGCCGTACCGTCCGCCGACGTCCGCGAGGTACGGCTGGGCGCCGCTGTCGTCGGGCAGGGGCCGGCCGTCCGCGGCGACCGGCGCTCCCGACGCGGCGTCGGGCCGGGCCAGGGCCAACGCGCCGCCGTCGACCAGGGCGGGGTGCAGCGTGGCCGGCGACCACACGACCCGCCACGCGCCGTCGCGGCGCACGAGCCGCAGGGTCGCGCGGAAGCTCCAGTCGCCGATCCCGGTCAGGTGCCGGGTGACGCCGTAGTCGACGGACGCCTCATCGCCGTGCCGTACGAGCGGGCCGGGGGTGAAGCCCACCGCGTCGACGCGCAGCGCATGCGACAGGGCGCGGTGCCGGTCGGCGAAGTCTCCGGGCGGGTCGTCGACGAGCCGCCGCATCGCCGAGAAGTCCCCGTCGCTCCAGGCGCGGAAGTAGGCGCGCGAGGCCTCCTCCGGCGTCGCCGGACCGCTCGCTCCTCGTAAGGCGGCGCACGAGAAGGCGGCCGCAGCCACCAGGATGATCAGGCCGGCCGCGACGACGGCCACTCTCCGCATCGCACTCCCCCATCGGCGACCTCTAAGTCGATCATGGTCTCCGACGCGGTGACGACGGCATGGCCGGTTCCGGCCGCCGGCTCACCCGGCGGCGTCACGCGGTGGTCTGTGGCGGCATGGGGCCCATCCAGCGCTCGTACGTCCGCCGGTAGGTGCCGTCCCGCCGGATCTGCGCGATGACGTCGTCGATCAGCCGCAGCAGCGCCGGGTTGTGGCCCTTGCGCACGGCGAAGCCGTACTTCTCGTGGGTGAGCATCCCCGGGACGAGCGTGAAGTCCGCGTTGGCCTCGTCGGTGAGCCAGTAGCGCACGACCGGATCGTCCTGGACGAGCGCGTCGACCTGGCCGGTGCGCAGCGCGTCCAGCTCCGTCGTGGCGTTCTCATAGCCCTTCGTCTGCCATCCCCGGCGGCGCGCGTACGCCTGCCCCGTCGTGCCGACGACCACGCCGACCCGCGGCCCGTTCGGCCCCAGGGCGTCCGGGGTGATCCGCGCGTCACGGCGGGCCATCAGCACCTGCCCGGAGTCGAAGTACGGCCGGGAGAAGTCGATCACGGCGGCCCGCCGCGGGTCGATGGTCGTGCCGGCGGCCGCCACGTCGCAGGCCGCGACCGCGAACACCTCGCCCGAGGTGATGGCGGTGAACCGGGTGTCGACGATCTTCTGCCGCACGCCCAGCCGCCGGGCCACCAGGTCGATCAGGTCCACGTCGAAGCCGACGATCGCCTTGCCGCGCTGGAACTGGAACGGGGCGTACGGCAGGTGCGTGCAGGTGGTGAGCCTGCCGCGGGCGACCAGGTGGACGCCCCGCACGGTCTGACCGGGCGGCGCGCACCCGGCGAGCAGGCAGGCGGCCACCGCCGTCGCGGGCACGACGCGCGCCCGGGAGAGAGTGAACAGGTGCACGGTGCCTCCGAGGGGGGTACGACGCTCCATCCGTCCCACTCACGCGGAAGAGTCAATCAGTTGCGCACCGTCACGTCCATGTCGATCGCGCCACCGGCCTCCGTGATCGCACCTCCGGCCGTCGCGAGCGCGTCGCCGGCCGCCGTGCGCGTGTACAGGACGCGCCTTCCGACCCGGTGGCCGGTCACCAGACCGCAGGCGCGCAGGACGCCCAGGTGCTGGCTGATCGCACCGGGGGTCACCGCCAGGCGCCTGGCGAGCTCCGTCGTCGACGCCGGGACCGTCAGCGCGAGCAGCAGCGACGCGCGACGCCGCCCGATCAGTGCCGCGATGGCGTCCGGGGGCGCCGCCGGGGCGGTCTCCCACAGCGTCGCGACGCCGTACGCCGGGTAGCTCAGCATCGGCTGGTACGGCGGGGTCATCACCGAGACGGCCGGCCAGACGAACGCGCTCGGCACCAGGACCAGCCCGCGCCCGGCCAGCGGACCGCGATGGTGCCACCGGCGCTGAACGGCGAGCCGGTCGCCGTGCCAGCGCACCGCCTCGTGGAGGCCGGCGAAGAGGCCCTCGGCCCCGCGCTCGGTCAGGGCGCGGGACCGCCGGAGCACGTCGGCCTCCAGCAGCGCCCGCATCCTCGGCCAGGACTCCTCCAGCGCCGCCTCCCAGTAGGCCTCGACCAGGTCCGCCACCTGGGCGAGGGCACGCTCGGGATCCTCGGACATCGCCCGGCGCCACGCGCGCAGCGGCGCCGGTTCCACGGACCCCGTCCCGACGTCCCGGATCTCCGCGGCGACCCGGCCGGGGGGCGTGGCCCGTACCCGCTCCAGTTCGGCGGCGAAGTCCGGGAGCGGGGACGCCGGAGGCGGGGTCAGGAAGTCGGGCATGTACCCGTCCGCGGGGACGAGCGCGTGCAACGGCGTCAGGTCGAGCCCCCGCAGCCGGGGCCGTACGGCGCGGACCCACGGCAGGTGCAGCGCGCGCCGGGACGGGTCGGCCAGCACGCGCAGGCTGTGCATGAGCTCCCAGAGCGGTGAGAACGCGAAGCGGACGCGCGCGACGTCGTCCGGGGCGAAGAGGAATTCGATCATTCAGGCTTCGATCTTTTAGGCACCGCTAAAAGAGTTCCAGCCGGGCGCCGGTGTTGTCGACCATGCGTCCATGACCTCCGTCGACGAGATGCCCGCTCCGCCGCCCACCCGGCTCCCCGCGTTCCTGCACACGCGGGTCGGGGGCCTGCCGCGGGGATTCTGGGCACTCTGGACCGGCAGCTTCGTCAACCGGCTCGGCACGATGGTCGAGCCGTTCCTCGCCTTCTATCTCACGGGGGTGCGCGGCCTGTCGGCCGGCGCGACCGGGCTCGTGCTCGCGCTGTTCGGTCTCGGCTCGATCATCTCCCAGGTCGTCGGCGGAGTGCTCGCCGACCGGGTCGGGCGGCGGGCCACGCTGACCGGCGGGATGCTGGCCACCGCCGCCGCGATGCTCGCGCTCGGGTACACCACCGCGACCCCGGTCCTGATCGTGCTGGTGTTCGTGCTCGGCCTGACGATCGACGCGTTCCGCCCGGCCTCGCAGGCGCTGCTGGCCGACCTGGTCGGGCCCGCCGAGCGGACCCGCGCGTTCGGCCTGCTGTTCTGGGCGATCAACCTGGGCTTCGCGGTCGCGATGGTGCTCGGCGGGACGCTGTCGCGCGCCGGCTTCTCCTGGCTGTTCTGGATCGACGCGGCCACGTCCGTGATGTGCGGCGTCCTCGTCTGGCGGGCGGTGCCCGAGACCCGCGGACGGCGTGCGGAGCGCGAACCCGGCGGGCTCGTGGACGTTCTCCGGGACCGCGTCGCCGTCGCCTCGGTGCTGGTCGTCCTCTGCTACGGCATCGTCTACATGCAGTCCTACTCGACGCTCCCGCTGGCGATGCGGCACGCGGGGCTCCCCCCGTCGGCGTACGGCTTCGCGATGGCCCTCAACGGCATCGGGATCGTCGTCGTCCAGCCGCTGATCGGCGCCTGGCTCGGCCGCCGCGACCACAGCCGGGTCCTGGCTGCGGGGACGGCCGTGGTCGGGGCCGGGTTCGGGCTGACCGCGTTCGCGTCGTCGGGCTGGGCCTTCGCGGCGACGGTCCTGGTGTGGACGCTGGGCGAGGTCCTCTTCGCGGCGGTGTCCACCGCGATCATCGCGGACCTCGCGCCCGCGCACCTGCGGGGGCGCTACAGCGGCCTGTACGGCACGGCGTTCGCGGCCGCGTCCCTGCTCGGCCCGCCGCTCGGCGGCGGGCTGCTCGGCCTGGCCCCCTGGTCGCCGTGGCTCGCCTGCGCCGTCCTGTGCGGGGTCGCCGCCTGCGGCGCACTCGCGCTCGGCCCGGCGGTCCGGCGACGACGGGTTCTGGCGGCGTAGGAGGGACGACGGGCTTCGGAGCCGTGGGGGGACGACAGGCTTCGGAGCCGTCGAAGGGGCGACCGGCGCTGGTGCCGTGGAAGGAACTGGGCCGGAATAGGGTGCGGGCGCGAGGCGGGCGGGGCGGGAAACCGGTGGACGCCCCGCGCCCGCACGTCTCAGTGACCGAAGTCGAACCAGTTGACGTTGACGAAGTCGGCGGGCTGGCCGCTGGTGAAGGTCAGGTACACGTCGTGCGTGCCGGTGACCCCGGCGATGTTGGCCGGGACCGTGCGCCAGTTCTGCCAGCCGCCGGTGTTCCCGACGGCGAAGCTTCCGATCGGCGCGTTGGACCGGCTGTCGAGGCGCACCTCGACCAGCCCGCTCACGCCGTCGGCGGCGCCGCTCGCGACCCGCGCGTAGAACTGCGTCGCCGGCGTGGAGCCGAAGTCGACGCCCTTGTACAGCGCCCAGTCGCCGTTCGCGACCCACCCGACGTCCTGGCCGCCGCCGCTGTCGGTCGTCGTCTCCGTGGCCAGGCCGGACTGCTGGTCGTAGGACTCGGCCTGGACCGGCGTGTAGGCGTCACGGCTCCCCGGTGGGGGCGGCGGGGGCGTGCTCCCGCCGCCGGTCTGCCAGACCGCCACGTAGTCGACGAGCATGGAGTGGCCGGGGACGGTGCCGGAGTCCGGGCCGCCGCCGTACGCCGCCGGGAACCCGCCGCCCATCGCGAGGTTCAGGATGACGAAGTAACCGTGATTCGTCGCGTTGGCCCAGGTGGTGGCGTCCATTTGGTCGGCGCGCACGGTGTGGAAGTTGACTCCGTCGAGGTAGAACCGCATTTGTTCCGGGCTGGTGCTCCGGTCCCATTCGAGGGCGTAAGTGTGGAACGCGGCCTGACAGGTCGTCGGAGAGCAGGCGCGCTGGCCGCTGATGCCGTTCGTCTCGTGACACGGGCCGTCGGGGCTGGTGCCGCAGTGCATCGTGGCCCACTCGTTGTTGATGCCTTGAACGTTCTCCATGATGTCGAGCTCGCCGATGCCCGGCCAGTTCCACCAGTTGCCGCGATAGGGGGCGCCGAGCATCCAGAACGCGGGCCAGTAGCCGTTGGCCGCCGCGCCGGTGACGTCCGGCATCTGGATCCGCGCCTCGACCCGGAGCTTCCCCCCGGCGGGCGGCTGGAAGTCCGAGCGCCGGGTCTCGATCCGGCCGGACGTCCAGTTCCCCGCGCCGTCGCGCTGCGGGGTGATGCGCAGGTTCCCCGCGCCGTCGAGGGAGACGTTCGAGGTCGAGGAGGTCATCGTCTCGACCTCCCCGGTGCCGAAGTTGGCGGGGCCGCCGGGGTAGCTCGTCCCGGTCGTGTACTGCCAGTTCGCGGTGTCGACGCCGGAGCCCGCGGCGCCGTTGAAGTCGTCGCTGAACACGGTCGTCCAGCCGGAGGGAGGACCGGGCACGGAGGCGCGGGCCGCGCCGGGGGTGATGGTCGCCGCGGCGCCCGCGACGACGAGGGAGGACAGCAGGGCGAGGGTCGCTCGCAGGCGAAGCCTGCCTCGCCTGGCGGGGGTCGCACTCATAGGGACCTCTCTTCCGAGAGCGGGGGCGGAGCCATGAGCGCGCAGTCGGGAGGCTGCGGCCTCACTGTCCCTCGCGGAGGCGATTCGGTCAAGGCATGAACACATAACCGCCACGGCGGTGTGCTATGCGTTCAATTCATGAACACCTGCTTCCGTCGGCGCGAGCACCGAAGGGGATTGACCGAATGTTGTGAAATGTCTAACTTCAGGTGGTTAACCCCCTTCGAGGCGGCGTACGAGCTGAATGGTGCAGGGTCCGAGGTCCTGTGGCCTGGTGCGCGGGCTGTCCGTGCTCCGGGAGCGTGACTTCCGCTGGTTCTTCCTCGGCCAGTGCACCTCCATGCTCGGCGACGGGATGGTCGCGCCCGCCCTCGCCTTCGCCGTCCTCGGCCTGACCGGGCGCGCCCTCGACCTCGGGGTCGTGCTCGCCGCCGGCTCCGCGGCAGAGGTGCTGTTCACGCTGATCGGCGGCGTCATCGCCGACCGCCTGCCGCGCCACTCGCTCATGCTCGGCTCCGACCTCGTCCGCGCCGTGATCCAGGGCGTCGCGGCGGCCCTCCTGATCAGCGGCACCGCCCAGATCTGGCATCTCGTGGTCCTCCAGGCGGTGCACGGGATCGCCGCCGCGGTCTCCGGGCCCGCCGTCGCCGGGGTCGTGCAGGCGACGACGCGACCCGAGCAGCGGCAGCCCGCCAACGCCCTGCGGGTCCTGGCGCTGTCCACGTCGCTCCTCACCGGACCCGCGCTGGCCGGTGCCCTGGTCGTCGGCGCCGGTCCGGGCTGGGCGCTCGCCGCGGACTCGGCGACGTTCGCGATCAGCGCCGCGTGCCTGTCCCGGCTGCGGCTGCGGCGGGCGGGGGGCGACCGGCCGCAGAGGTTCGCCCGCGAACTCGCCGACGGCTGGCGGGAGTTCCGCTCACGGCGGTGGGTGTGGAGCGTCATCGTGGCGGCCTCCCTGGTGAACCTGCTGTACGGGGCCTTCTCGGTGCTCGGCCCCACGGTGAGCGCCCGGTCGTTCGGCGGCGCGGGCGCGTGGGCGCTCATCTCCGCGACGTTCGGCGCCGGCTGCCTCGGCGGCGGCGCGATCGCGCTGTGCGTACGGCCGCGGTACCCGCTGCGCTCGGGAGTGGCGATCATGGTGATGTTCGCCTGCCCGACCCTCGCCCTGGCCGCCGGGCTCACGGTGGCCGGCATCGCGATCGCGGCGTTCTGCGGCGGGCTCGTCCTGATGGTCTTCAACACGCTGTGGGAGACGGCCCTGCAGCACCACATCCCGGCCACGGCCCTGTCCCGCGTGTGCGCCTACGAGTGGGCGGGGGCGCTCGCCTGCCAGCCCCTGGGCCTGGCGCTGGTGGCGCCCGTGGCGGGCTGCTTCGGCCTGCGGACGACGCTCTGGACCGCTGGAACGCTGCAGATCCTCGTCGTCCTCATCCCCCTGCTGTTCCCCGAGGTGCGCATGCTGGCGTCGCCGCCACGCGACCAGCGGACGTGACACGGCCCATCGGGAACGACCGCGCCTGGCAGCGCGTCTCCGGCCCGCATCCGAGGTGGATGCCGGCCACGCGGCTGCCGCTGCCCGAAGGTCTCAGTGGGCGGTCGGCCCGGTGGAGGTGCCGCAGCCCGAGCGGCGGGGGTGGGGGCAGCGGTGCCGAGTGACCGGCGTGGAAGGACTGCGGGAGGTGGGCCACCAGGCGCCGGGACGCCGGGAGCGGGCTGCACCCGGGCGAGCGGGTCTGGGGCCGGCCACCCCGGCGGCCCCGCCGCCGAGTACGTCACCGCACTCCCCCCGGCGGCTGGCCGCCCCGGGCAACCGCCCGTCCGCTATCGCCAATGAGCGTTTCGTTCCCGGCGGGCCGGCACCCGGCCCTCCGGTCCCTGGGAACACCGCCCCGTACGTCCCGTCTAGTCTCGGAGGCGTGGCACAGCTTCGTATCGCACTCGCTCAGGTGAACGGGACCGTCGGCGACCTCACCGGCAACGCCGACCTGACCGTCGAATGGACCCGGCGCGCCGCCGACCGCGGCGCGCACCTCGTCGTCTTCCCCGAGATGTTCCTCACCGGATACCCGGTGGAGGACCTCGCGCTGCGCAAGTCGTTCGTGGACGCGTCGATCGCCACCCTGGAGGCGACCGCCCGGCGGCTCGCCGGCGAGGGTCTCGGCGAGCTGGCCGTCGTGCTCGGCTACCTCGACCGGCGCGGCGACGTCGTGGACCGCGTCGGCCAGCCCGCCGGCGCGCCCCTGGACGCGGCGGCGGTGCTCTACCAGGGCCGGGTCGTCGTGCGCACCGCGAAGCACCACCTGCCGAACTACGGCGTCTTCGACGAGTACCGCTACTTCGTCCGCGGCGACCGGCTGCCCGTCTTCCGGCTCCACGGCGTCGACGTCGCCGTGGCGATCTGCGAGGACCTGTGGCAGGAGGGCGGACCGGTGGCGGTGGCCCGCGACGCCGGCGCCCAGCTGCTCGTCACCCCGAACGCCTCGCCGTACGAGCGCAACAAGGACGACGTGCGCCTGGAGCTGTGCGCCCGGCGTGCCCGCGAGGCCGGGTGCGCGCTCGCCTACGTCAACCTGGTCGGGGGCCAGGACGAGCTCATCTTCGACGGCGACTCCGTCATCGTGGACGGCGAGGGCCGGCTGGTCGCCCGCGGCCCGCAGTTCACCGAGGACCTGCTCGTCGCCGACCTGGACCTGCCCGCCGCCCCGGCGGAGTTCACGCCGGGCGAGACGCCCGCGGACGGGCGCGACGGCACCACCATCACCATCGAGCGCGTGCTGCTGTCCTCGGACCCGGTGCCGGCCTACACCCCGGATGAGCCGCCCTGCGCCGAGCCGCTGGGCGATCTCGGCGAGGTGTACGGCGCACTCGTGCTCGGCGTGCGCGACTACGTCCGCAAGAACGGCTTCCGCTCGGTCATCCTCGGCCTGTCCGGCGGCATCGACTCCGCGCTCGTGGCCACGATCGCCGCCGACGCGATCGGCCCGGACAACGTGCACGCCGTCCTCATGCCGAGCCGCTACTCCAGCGACCACTCGATCACCGACGCGGAGGACCTGGTCAAGAGGCAGGGCATCCACTCCCGTACGGTGCCGATCCGCGGCATGGTCGACGCGTACGAGGTGGAGCTGGAGCTGCACGGCCTGGCCGCCGAGAACCTCCAGGCGCGGGTCCGCGGCAACATCCTCATGGGCCTGTCCAACGAGCACGGCCACCTGGTCCTGACCACCGGCAACAAGAGCGAGCTGGCCACCGGCTACTCCACGCTGTACGGCGACTCGGCCGGCGGCTACGGGCCGATCAAGGACGTGCCGAAGGTCACGGTCTTCGCCCTCTGCACGTGGCGCAACGAGCGAACCGACGGAGCCCACCCGTTCACGCGCCCGTCCGAGACCCCGCCGATCCCGCAGAACATCATCGACAAGCCGCCGTCCGCCGAGCTGCGCCCCGGCCAGCTCGACACCGACTCGCTCCCGCCGTACGACATCCTCGACGCGCTCCTGGACGACTACGTCGAGAAGGACATGGGCCGCGACGGCCTCATCGCCGCGGGCCACGACCCGGAGCTGGTCGAGCGGGTGATCCGGCTGGTCGACGCGGCCGAGTACAAGCGCCGCCAGTACCCGCCGGGCCCGAAGATCACCCCGAAGAACTTCGGCCGCGACCGCCGTCTCCCCATCACCAACAAGTGGCGCGAGATCGTCGCCCCCCACACCAGCGACCCGGCCCACGTGGCCACCCAGCAAACCGCCAGGAACACCTGACCACCGCTACCGAGCAACCACCGTGCCACAGAGCCCCCAGGTCGCCGGATCACCGAGCGCCAAGTCGCCGAGGACGGTACGCCCCTCGGCGATCGGGGGCCGCTCGGCGATCCGGGGGGCCGCTCGGCGGCATCGGGTCGCCCGCCTCGCCGCTCAAGCCCCCTCCCCATGGGAGAGACAGGAACCTATTCCTGAGTGGAGAGGGATAGATGTCTTTCCTGGGCGGGAGAGACAGCGCGCCCGCGGCGGGCGACCCGAAGCTCCCGTCCGCCCCGCCGCATCCGGCCCCGCGACACCCGCGCCGTCGCCGTCGTCACAGCGCCGCCGCTGTCGCCTCCTAGCCGTCGCTGCGGTCTCTTTGCCGTCAGCAGTGACGATGAATGACCGACTCGCCACTTATCTGAGGTCACGAACAGCGGCACAGCGGGCAGAACAGCGGCACCGTGGCCGAACCGGCGGCACAGCAGGCCGGGCAGCAGTACAGCGGCTGGGCTGACGGCACAGCGGCGGCACAGCGGCTGGGCGATCGGCTGAATGGCTCAGCGGCGTGTGGGGCCCGGTTGGATCCTCGCCGGCCGACCTCACGCGGTCCGACCCCACGCCGCACGGCTCCACACGGCCCGGGTCCGCGCCGCCCGGCCCGGTGGGCGGGGCGGGCGGCGTGGTGGGCCGGTGCGGGTCAGCGGTAGCCGTGTTCGGGGCCGGGGAAGACGCCCGAGACGACCTCCGCGGCGAACTCCTCGACGGCGCCGCGCAGCACGCCGGCCACGTCGGCGTACTTCTTGACGAACTTGGCGGTGTGCGGGGTGAGGCCGGCCATGTCCTGCCACACGAGCACCTGCGCGTCGGTGCCGGGGCCCGCGCCGATGCCGATCGTCGGGATGGACAGCGCGGCGGTGACGCGGTCGGCGAGTTCGGTGGGCACGCATTCGAGCACGACGGAGAAGGCTCCGGCCGCCTCGAGGTCCTTGGCGTCGGCCATGAGGCGCTCGCCGTCCTCACCGCGTCCCTGGACGCGGTAGCCACCGAAGGCGTTCACGGACTGCGGCGTGAGGCCGAGGTGCGCCATGACGGGGATGCCCGCCGCGACCAGCGCCTCCACCTGCGGGAGCACCCGCCGGCCGCCCTCGAGCTTGACCGCGTGCGCACCGGCCTCCTTGAGGAACCGCGCGCCGGTGTGCAGGGCCTCGGCCACGCCGGCCTGGTACGCGCCGAACGGCAGGTCGGCGACGACCATGGCGCGGGAGGTGCCGCGCACGACCGCCGCGGTCAGCGGGATGAGGTCGTCGACGGTGACGGGGATCGTGGACTCGTGGCCGAAGACCACCATCCCGGCGGAGTCGCCGACGAGCAGCACCGGGATCCCGGCGTCGTCGAAGACCCGCGCGGTGAGCGCGTCGTACGCGGTGAGCATGGGCCACTTCTCGCCGCGCTCCTTGGCCGCCGCGATGTCGCGTACGGTCACGCGGCGTGCGGTCTGGCCGCCGTACAGGGTGGTCGGCCGACTGGTCGAAACAGACATGGGAAACCTCCTGCCTCGAGGCGCCACGGTGGCGTCCCCGGACGAGATCGATGATCCCACGAGGTCAACAAGTCGTACAGCCCTGACCTTCCCGGCGAGTTCCGAAACGGTACGGTTGCGTATCGGAATAATCCGTCCTAGGCTGTGCTTCGTTAAGAAACGACACGGACTCGTATCTATTCCTCTTCGAAGGGCCTCATGGATCCCCAGACCATTCAGAGGAGACGCTGGAGCATCCTCGGCGTCCTCATCGTCAGCCTGCTCGTCATCGTGCTCGACAACACGATCCTCAACGTCGCCCTGAAGACGATCGCGGACCCGCGCGACGGCCTCGGCGCCACCCAGGGCCAGCTCGAGTGGGCCATCAACTCCTACACGCTCGTGTTCGCCGGCCTGCTGTTCACGTTCGGCGTGCTCGGCGACCGGATCGGCCGCAAGCGCATGCTGATGATCGGCATGACGCTGTTCGGCCTGGCCTCGCTGCTGTCCTCGCTGGCACAGACCCCCGACCAGCTGATCCTCGCCCGCGCGGCGATGGGCTTCGGCGGCGCGGCGGTCATGCCGCAGACCCTGTCGATCATCACGAACGTCTTCGAGCCGCAGGAGCGCGCCCGCGCCATCGGCCTGTGGGCCGGCGCCGTCGGCATCGGCGTCGCCATCGGCCCCATCACCGGCGGTCTGCTCCTCGACCACTTCTGGTGGGGCTCGGTCTTCCTCATCAACGTCCCGGTCGTCGCCGCCGGCGTGATCGGCATCGCGCTCCTCGTTCCCGAGTCCCGGAACCCGATCCGCGCGAAGATCGACTTCGGTGGCGTGCTCCTGTCGATCGCCGGCCTGATCCTGCTCACCTACGGGATCATCGAGGGCGGCGACAAGGCGACCGTGACCGCGCCGACCGTGTACGGCTCCGTGCTCGCCGGAGTCGTGCTGCTCGCAGTGTTCGTCTGGTACGAGTCGCGCATCGCGCACCCGTCCCTCAACGTGCGGCTGTTCCGCGACGGCCGGCTGTCGGCGTCCGTCGGCGCCATCGCGCTGGTCTTCTTCGCGCTCGGCGGCGTCTTCCTGTTCATCTCGCTGTACCTGCAGGACGTCCGCGGCTACACCCCGCTCCAGGCGGGCCTGCTCACGCTGCCGCTGGCCGCCGGCCAGATGATCTTCTCCCCGCGCAGCGCCGGGCTCGTCGCCCGATACGGCGCGCGGCCGGTCGCCGCGACCGGGCTGACGATGGTCGCGCTCGCCCTGCTCAGCTACCACTTCGCCGCGGTCCACAACCCGATCTGGACCCTGGAGATCACGTTCTTCGTGCAGGGCGCGGGCATGGCCCTGGTGATGACCCCGGCCACCACCGCCGTCATGTCGGTGCTGCCGCGGGAGCAGGCCGGGTCCGGCTCGGCCATCAACAACATCGCCCGTCAGGTCTCGGTCGCGCTCGGCACCGCCCTGCTGGGATCCCTGGTCGCCTCGATCTACCGGAACGGCATGAAGCCGCACCTGACCGCGCTGCCCCAGGGGCTGCGCTCCGTCGCCGGATCGGACATCGGCGCCACCACCGGGGTGGCGGAGAAGCTCGGAACGGCGGGCCGGGCGCTCCTCCCGCCGGCGCACGACTCGTTCGTCCACGCGATGCACATCACCTCCGCCGTCTCCGCCGCGGTGGCCTTCCTCGGAGCGCTCGTCGTCCTGAAGTGGATGCCGGGCCGGCCGGCGGCCGAGCCCGAAATTCCCCAGGTCGAACAGCGCGAAGCCGTCGAGGTGTGAGACGGTGAAGCGTCATGACGCACACCACTGAACCGTGCTCCGCGCGGCCGCCCGGGCGGCCGCGCAGCGAGCGCGCGGACAAGGCGATCGTCGACGCCACCCTGGACCTCCTCGCCGAGGAGGGCGGGGTGGCGGGCGTCTCCATCGAGGCGGTGGCCGCGCGCGCGGGCGTCGGCAAGACGACGATCTACCGCCGGTGGCCCAACAAGGAGGCGCTCATCATCGATGCGCTCGCCGCGTTGAAGGAGCCGCTGCCCGAGCCGCGCGGCGAGTCGGTCCGCGAGGACCTGATCGCCCTGGCCCGCGCCTTCGTCGCCGACAAGAGCGACAAGAAACGGGTGGACTGCTACTGGAGCGTCTCCGGCAGCGCCGAACGCTATCCGGAGCTGATGGGCCGGTTCACCCGCGAGATCATCGAGCCCCGGCGCGAGGTCATGCGGGAGGTGCTGCGGCGGGGCGTCGCCACCGGAGAGCTGCGCCCCGACCTGGACGTCGAGCTGACCCTGTGGATGCTCACGGGGTCGATCACCCACCGGACGCGGGCCGCCGACGCGGGCCCGGTCCCGGAGGACTTCTCGGAGCGGGTCGTCGACGCCCTCCTGGCGGGTCTCGCGCCACGCTGAACCGGCGCGGCAATGATCTTCCTCCTTGGAGCGGCTTTGGTCATACTTTTACTCCGGGGGAAGACGGTCCACAGGAAGGACTCCGGCGGATGGCCGATTCTTCGGCGAGGACCCTGGTGCTCGGCATCGGCCGGGGCGGCCGGGTCCTCCAGTGCGGGCAGAACTCCTCCGGCGTGCTGGGCCGCTCCCCCGAGGAGATCGTCGGCACGGACGTGACCGGCCTGTTCACCGACGAGGGCAAGGAGGCCCTGGCCGGGCTCCTCGACGCCCTCGCCGACCGCCACGAACGGACGGCCGTCCTCGGCCTTCGCGCCACGGACGGCCCGGCGCCCAACGCCGTCGTCACCGTCCAGCCGATGCACACGACCGCCGGCGACCCCGTCGACCTGATGATGATCCGGGTCGCCGTGACGGACCTCGAACGCTTCACCGACCCGGCCCTGATGCGCCGGGCGATGCTGGACGACGCGCTCGTACGGATCGGCGCCACGCTCGACCTCGACCAGATGGCCCGCGAGCTCGCCGACGTCGTCGTCCCCCACTTCTGCAACTCCGCGGGCGTCCTCATCCAGGAGGCCATCGTCGCCGCCGACGAGCAGCCCTCGATCGCGGCGGACGGCACCACGGTGCTGCGCCGGGTCGCGCTCGCCTCAGACGAGTCCGACCCCCGGTGGAACGCCGCCTTCCCGACCGGCGAGGTCCTCACCTACCCGCCCGACACCCCGTACACCCGCTGCATGGCCACCGGCGAGCCGGTGCTGGTGCCCCACCTCGACGGGAAGGTCGCCAAGCGGACGGCCCGGCTGTGGCGGCGCAAGCCCGTCGCCCGGCTCCTCGCCGACACCTCCATGGTCGTGCTGCCGCTCATCGCGCGGGGCACGACGCTGGGGTTCGTCGTCTGCACGCGCAACTCGGCCCACCGGGCGTTCGACGCGTACGACGTCGAGCTCGGGATGGAGTTCGCCGCCCGCGCCGCGCTCTACATCGACAACGCCCGCCACTACAGCCGCGAGCGCGCGACCGCTCTCACCCTCCAGCGCAGCATGCTGCCCACCGGCCTGACCGCGCCGTCCAGCGTCGCGGTCCGGCACCGCTACCTGCCGGGCAACCAGCTGATCGAGGTCGGCGGCGACTGGTACGAGTCGATCGCGCTGCCCGGCGGCCGCGTCGCGCTCATCGTCGGCGACGTCGCCGGTCACGGCGTGCGCGCCGCCGTCACGATGGGCCGCCTGCGCACCGCCCTGCGGACCATCGTCAACCTCGAGCTCTCCCCCGCGGACGGCCTGCAGCAGCTCGACGCGCTGATGCGCGAGATCGGCGAACGAGAGCCGGCCTTCGCCACCTGCGTGTACGCCGTGTACGACGCGACCGACGGCACCTGCGAGATCGCCTCGGCGGGGCACCTGCCGCCGTTGCTGCTGCGCCCCAACGGCACCAGCGAGTTCCTCGACGTCCCGCCCGCCCCGCCGCTCGGCGTCGGCGAAGGGATGATCGAGACCCGCACGTTCACGATCGGGGACGGCAGCGTCCTCGTCCTCTACACCGACGGGCTCGTGGAGAACCGCGGCCAGGACATCGACGACGGCCTGTCCCGCCTGCAGGGGCTGTTCGGCGCGGACGCGCTGTTCCGGCCGCTGGAGGAGCTGGCCAAGGCCACCCTCGACAGCGCCTACGCCGACCACGACCGCGACGACATCGCGGTGCTCATCGCCCGCCTGCGCCGCCTGCCCGCCGGCCACGTCGTGTCCTGGCGGCTGCCCGCCCTGCCGTCCGCGGTACGGGAGGCCCGGGTCCGTGTCCGCGAGACGCTCGAACGCTGGGACTGCGCGGAGCTGTCCTTCAGCACCGAGCTCGCGGTGTCGGAGCTGGTGACCAACGCGCTGCGCTACGCCTCGGGCGACATCGAGCTACGGCTGCTGCGCGACCGGACGCTGGTCTGTGAGGTGCGGGACGACTCCGACGCGCTGCCCCGGGCCCGCCAGGCCGCCGACGACGACGAGGGCGGCCGCGGTCTGCAGGTCGTGCACCGGCTCGCCAAACGCTGGGGCGCCCGCCCCTCGGGCGACGGCAAGGTCGTCTGGTGCGAGCTGGAGCTGCCCGGCCAGGAGGACGACGTCGACGGCGCCTGGCCCGGCGAGGCCCACCACCTCCCCGCCTGAACGGTCATGACGTGGATTCGCGGCAACTCCCCCCGCGAAGCCCTGTGATGCACTAGGTTTCGTCCGTCGTCTGATCATGAGGCGGACGCCTTCGGCGCCGCGTGACGCCGAAGGATGCCGAGGGATGACCGCCCCCCTGAGCCCGCCGCCATGGCCCATCCCGCCGTCGTGGCAGGTCGCCCTCCCGGCGCGCGCGGCGGACGCCGAGCCGTCGCCGCCGGTGCCGCCCGGTCCCGCCGCCCCGCCGGCGACCACGCCCTCGGTTCCCCCCGCGACCGGCACGGGCCCGGCCGGTGAGGGGGCCGGCGACGGTCCGTCCGGCGCCCGGCCGGAGGCCCCGCCCCGCCTCGTCGTCGTCTTCGCGCCCGAGGGGTCCGCGCCGGTCACCGGTGCCGTGCCGTCGCCGCCGAACGGGGTCAGGGTGGAGCGCCGCCCGGCCGCCGGTCCCGTCTCCACCTTCGCCGGGGTCGGCGAACTGGCCCGTGTGGTCGGCCGGGCGATCGGCGACGGGGCGATCGGCGCCGTGATCGTGCACCCCGCTGAGACGCTCGCCGAGACCGCCTGGGCACTGGAACTCCTCCATGAGGGAGACGCGCGCCTCGTCTTCGTCGCCGCCTCGGGCAGTCCGGCCGACCTGGCGGACGCCATCGCCGTCGCGGCCGCCGGGCCGCAGCGGCTCGGCTGCGCGGTCGTGGCGCGCGGGGAGATCCACGCGGCCCGCCACGTCACGGCGACCGGGATCGCGGCTCCGGCGTTCGCCTCGCCGGACGCGGGGCCGCTGGGCCAGGTGATCGGCGGGATCCCCCGGCTGGTGCGGCGGCCGCCCGAGAGGTTCACGGTGCGCGGTCCGTTCGCGGGACGGCCGCCGCGCGTCGGGCTCCACGTCGTCGCGCTCGGCGACGACGGCCGGTTGCTGCGGACGCTCGCCGACGACTGTGACGGACTGATCGTGGCCTCCCGTGCGGGGCAGGCCGCCCTCGCCGCGCTTCTTCCGGCCGTCTCCGAGACGGCCGCCCGGATCCCGGTCGTCCTGCACTCCCCCGCCGCGCCGCCCGCCGGGTCGGCGGTCACCCGCCTCGACCCGCTGAAGGCGCGCGTCCTCATGCACCTGCTGCTGGACACCGGCCACGACCGCGCCGCCGTGCTGGCCGCCTTCGCCGCGCTGGAGGCAGGCGCCGCCGTGCCGCCGGCGCCTCCATCGGCCGCGTTTTGAAGATCGTCCGGCACGGGTAGATGATCTCCGCTCCCTCGTAACGCCACAACCGACGACCGGTCCGAGCCGTCAGGGACGAGTACCCGGATGGCGGGGCGAACCCCCGCTTTCCGAAGGGCACTCCCATGCCGCGCGTCTTCGTCATCGTCCTGTCCGCGACCACCGCTCTCGGCGCGACCGCCGTTCCCACCGCGGTGGCCGCCCCCACCAGGGGCACCGCTCCCGGGATCTGTTCTCAGGCGTACCTGCCGCTGCCCGATCCGGCCTGTCAGCCCGGCGCGATCAACCCGGACGTCACGCAGGAGACCATCGGCTCGACGATCTGCGTCGCCGGGTGGACCAGGACCGTACGGCCGCCGGTCGCGTACACGAACGCGCTCAAGGCGCGACAGATCGCCGAGTACGGCTATTCCGACACGAACCCGGCGAACTACGAGGAGGACCACCTCATCCCGCTGGAGCTCGGCGGGGCGCCGCGCGATCCGCGCAACCTGTGGCCGGAGCCCCGGTACGACGCCGGCGGGGGCACCGCCGCCGACAAGGACGAGGTCGAGAACGCGCTGAGGAAGAAGGTGTGCGCCGGGCTGACGCCGCTCGCCGCCGCCCGTACGATCATGGCCGTGGACTGGAGGCGGGGCCGGAGCGCGGCAGCCTCGCGCCGAGGACCCGCCGCGCCTCGGTGAGCGACGGCCCGTACCACTCCAGGTGCCGGCCGCTCACCAGCGCCACCGGAACCCCGGGGAACATCTCCGGCCCGTCGGTCGCGGAGAAGGCGTACGGCTCGTCCGGCAGGACGACCAGGTCCGGCCGCCGGCCCAGCATCTCCGCGACGGTGACCTTCGGATACCGCTCATCGGCGTGCGCGTACAGGTTGGCGACGCCGAGCCGCGCGAGGAGGTCGCCGGCGAAGGTGTCCCGGCCGAGCACCATCCAGGGCCGCCGCCAGATCGGGACCACCGCCCTCACCTCGGGCGGCGGAGGCGGGCCGAGGACGTCCGCCCACGTCGTACGGGCGTCGGCGAGCCAGCCGGGCGGGTCCTGGCCGCACGCGGCGAGCATCCGTTCGAGGCTCGTCAGCGCCTCCGGGAGCGTACGGATCACGGTCACCCAGACGGGCACCCCCGCCGCGCGCAGCGCGTCCAGGTCGGCCGGGCGGTTCTCCTCGAAGTTGGCCACGACCAGATCCGGCGCGAGTTCGACGACGCGGCCCACGTCGGGGTTCTTCGTGCCGCCGACGCGCGCGACCCCGAGGCCCGGCGGCTGCACGCACCAGTCGGTGGCGCCCACCAGCAGGCCCGGGGCCGTACGCGCGATCGCCTCGGTGAGGGACGGCACGAGGGACACCACGCGGCGGACGTCCCGAACGGGATCGAACGGGATCGAACGGGACGCCGAGGTCGTCCGCCCGGACCGGGGCGCCGCGCGGTCGTGCGGTCATTCCGGCGCGGGCCCGTCCAGCGCGGCCAGGAACTCCTCCGGCGTCATCAGGCCGGGTCGCAGGCCCTCGTGGGCCATCCGGTTCGCCAGCCGCCGCAGCAGGTCGTTGACCGGGGTCGGCACGCCGTGTTCGCGGCCCAGAAGGACGATCTCACCGTTCAGGTAGTCGGCCTCGATGGTGCCGGTCCCCCGGCGCAGGCTCTGGTAGGACGAGCCGCCGCCGCGCTCGCGCCCGCGGATCGGACGGATCTGGAACGGCATGCCCCCTCCGCCGAGTACGTCGATGCCCGCAGCGCGCAGGCACGCCTCACCCTCGTCCCGGGCGAGCCGGGCGATGTCCGCGCCCCGCTCGCCGGGCCCGATGACCGCCTCGACGGCGTTGCCCAGATTCATCAGGAGCTTGCCGTACTTGTAGCGCATGACGTCCGGCCGTGCCTCTGACACGAAGGTCGCGCCCGCGAAGGCCGCTGCGAGGGACTCCGCCGTGCCGTCCACGCCCCCGGGATACCGGCCGACGTCCAGGCCGCCCGTCTTGGCGACGGTGTAGGCCTCGACGACGCCGGGTTCGAGGAACGCCGACGGCAGCAGGACGCAGACGCCGTACACGCGGGGGAACCGGCGGAGGGCGAGGCGTTCGTTCTCCACGCCGTTCTGGGCGCAGGCGATGACGACGTCCGGCGGTGCGACGGCCGCCAGCTCGGCCAGCGCCGGCAGGGTGTCCTGCGTCTTCATCGCCAGCAGGACGACGTCATCGGGCCGGAAGGCCACCTTCGACGGCCGGTCGGCCACCGGGACCGGCAGGGTGACGCTCTCCTCCGGAGTGTCGAGGCGCAGTCCCCGGTCGCGTAGGGCCTCGTAGTGCGCGCCACGGGCGATGAGCGTCACATCGTGCCCGTGCTGGAACAGCCGGGCTCCGATGACGCCGCCGACCGCGCCCGCGCCGTAGACGACGAACCTCATACGTCCGTGACCCGCAGGCCCGCGTGGGCCTTGTACCGCCGGTTGATGGAGATCAGGTTGGCGGTCAGCGCCTCGACCTGGCAGGCGTTGCGGAGCCGCCCGCCGTAGACGCCGCGCACGCCGCCGATCCGGCCGGCGAGGGCCTGCACGGTGTCCGTGGCCTCCCGGTCGTCGCCCAGGACGAGGACGTCGAGGTCGACCTCGTCGACGGCGGGGTCGAGGAGCGTCACGGCCGAGACGTGGTGGAAGGCCGCGACCACGGTGCTGTCGGGCAGGGCGGCCGCGGCCTGCTGGGCGGCGCTGCCCTCCTCGACGGGCAGCGCGTAGGCGCCCCGCTTGTCGAAGCCGAGCGGGTTGACGCAGTCGACCACGATCTTGCCGGCCAGCTCCTCGCGGAGGGACTCCAGGAGCGCCTTGTGACCGTCGTACGGCACGGCCACGATGACGAGGTCGGCCTGACGGGCGACGGCGGCGTTCTCCGCGCCCCGGACGGTCAGGCCGTCCCCGAGGCTCTCGGCGGCCTGCTGGGCGCGTTCGGCCTTGCGCGACCCGATGATCACCTCGTGACCGGCGAGGGCGAACCGGCGCGCCAATCCCTTCCCCTGGTCGCCGGTGCCGCCCAGGATGCCGATGGACAGACCGCTGACGTCGGGCAGCTCCGCGTGCTGAGTGCTCATAGTGAACGATCCTGCCAGGTCTCCTCAGGACCGTCCCGTGCCGGGTACCGCGGCCATGGCGGCGCCGATGATGCCCGCGTCGTTGTGCAGCTCGGCGGGGACGACCGGAGTCCGGACGTCCTTCAGCAGGGGCACGAAGTGGTCGGCCTTCTTGCTGACGCCGCCACCCAGGATGATCAGCGAGGGCCACAGCAGGTCCTCGATCCGCTGGAGGTACTCCCCCAGCCGCCTGGCCCAGTCGTGCCAGCTCCAGTCGTGGACCTCACGGGCGTGCGCGGAGGCGCGTCGCTCGGCGTCCTTGCCGCGGATCTCGATGTGCCCGAGCTCGGTGTTCGGCACGAGCCTGCCGTCGAGGAACAGGGCGCTGCCGACCCCGGTGCCGAGCGTGAGCATGAGGACCGTGCCCGGCCGGCCGCGTCCCACGCCGAAGGTCATCTCCGCGACTCCCGCCGCGTCGGCATCGTTCAGCAGCGTCACGGGCGCCCCGCTCGCCTCCGCGAACAGGTCGCGCGCGGCCAGGTCGATCCAGGCGTCGCCGAGGTTGGCCGCCGTACGGACGACGCCGTCGGTGACCACGCCCGGGAAGGTGACGCCCACCGGCCCCGTCCAGCGGAAGTGCGAGACGACCTGCGCGACGGCCCCCGCCACGTCCCGGGGCTGCGCGCCGTCCGGAGTGGGAAGGCGCAGCCGGTCGCGGGTGAACTCGCCCTTTTCCACGTCGACCGGCGCGCCCTTGATGCCGGACCCGCCGATGTCGACCCCCAGAATCTCCATGGGCAATACCTACCTGAGATCGCCGACACCTAACAAAGTGCACGTGATCTCACGATCCGTGCGGCACGATGGACGCCATGGACGCGAGTCAGGTGGCGGCTCTGCGGGAGCTGCTCGCGACGACCGGCTGGCCGGAGCGGACGCGGGAGTTCGCCCGTGCGCTGCGTTCGTCCGCCCGGACGCCGGGCGGCCTGCTCGTCTTCGGCCCGCCCGACGACGAGCCGTGGCACCTGGCCGCGCACCTGGACGACGAGAGCCGGCTCGGCGGCCTGCCCGAGCTGACGCCGACGCTGGTGCGCTGGGAGCCCCCGCCGGGCGCTCCGCCGCACCTGCGGGTCGGGCTGGAGCGCCTGGAGGCGGCCCGGCGCGGCGAGACGCTCATCGTCGTGTCCGAGGAGGACGAGTCGCCCGCGCCGCTGCTGGAGCGGGTGGACGACGCGCGCCGCGTCGGCGCGACGATCCTCGCGGTCGACACGGGCGACCGCGAGCTGGAGGGCCTCGCGCACGAGGCGCTGACGGTGCCGGCCGACGACCGGCTCGTGTCGTTCGACGCCGCCCAGCACCTCGTCAGCGCCGCCGCCGGAGAGCCCCAGCCGAGACGCGGCCTGCGCGTCCGCCTGGCCCGCCTCCTGGACACGATCAGCGGCCCCACCGTCCCCTGAAGACCTGCGGCGCCGCCAGGTCGGGGTCCGCGCCGACCGATGCGATCCGCTGATACGGGATTACGAAAATTCCGATTTCCTAATGTCCACTCCGTGCAGGCGCTCCCCGGCGATTCAACCCCCGTAACCGCATATGGAGAGACACGACAGGCCTCCCAGAGATCGACTCAGCGCTTCTGCTGACAGATGCCGGAAAGCAGGGCACTATAGGCATGTCCCGCTGGTCAATCTGGGGGCGGAATGCTACGAGCCAGCAGTAGGTTACAGTTCGGAATCCTCCTGTTGACAGTGTGTTCGGCGTGTGCCCTCGTAGGGACAGCGGGTCTCCTGCGCGTGGCCGCCGGTGCGAGCCTGCCACTGCTGGCCGCGGCCATGTTCTGGTCTGTGGTGGTAGACGAGCGCTCCCGGCTGCGGGATTCGAGGAGAATGCTCAAGCCATTCGAGCTGCCTCCCCCGCCGGCCCATTTCGTCGGACGTGCGGCGGAGCTCGAGAGGCTGACGGGAATCCTCACGCGTGATCCAGACCGCCCTGGACCCGCCGTAGTGACCGTCCACGGCGAGGGCGGAATCGGGAAGACGACGCTGGCGGTCGTCCTGGGCCATCGGGTCGCGAACGAATTTCCCGGCGGTCAGCTGTTCGCCCAGCTCGACGGGCCGGACACCCCTGACAGTCCGGATGAACTACAACACCGGATCAATAAGGTCCTCGCCCACTTCATCGCGGCCCTACAGGGGCCGGAGGAGGAAGTAAACTTCGATCCGGCCGCTCTGCTGGTCGCCTACCGTAACCTCACCAAGAATCGCAAGGTCCTCGTCGTCCTCGACGACGTCCCGCGCGCGCACAAGGTTGAGGATCTCTTCCCCGCAGGGCCGCGGTGCGCGGTGATCCTGACGTCCCGAGAGCCACCCACGGACCCTCCCATGGCGGGTGAGGGCCTCTGCGAGCTCCAAAGGTTGTCCGAGAACGAGTCCGTCGCACTGCTGAAACAGTTAACGCGGCGAGAGGACGACGTGCTCTCAGAGTTGGCAGCGCGCTGCGCGGGCCTGCCATTCGCGCTACGTGGCGTCGCCACCGCGCTGGCCTATCGGCCGCAGTGGGAGCCCGTGACGGTCGAACACGCCCTGCGGGTCGCCACCGCCCATGACTCGAGGCCACAGCCGCTCGCCGCGAGTTACGGGCTCCTTTCCGAAGGTGAACGTATCGCCTTCCGCTGCATCGCATCTTTCGAACAGCCCGTCTTCGCGCCATGGATGCTCGCGGAAGCAGCGGGCATCGAAGAAGGCGATGCCCACGTACTCGCGGCCCGGCTGGCGGACGCGCGATTGGTCGAACGGCACAGCACCGAACCGTCCGCCGAATTGCTGTACGTGGCGCCCGACCCCGTGCGGGAGTACGCAGCCCATCTCGCGGAGATCGAGGACGGGCCGGAACGCATCGCCAGGACGCAGCGGGTCCGCGACGCTCAGCACAAGCGCGCGACCGTCAACGTGCGGGAACAGGCGACCTCGCTGATCGAGCAAGGACGTCTGGGCGCGGCACTGAGTAAGGCGCAGACCGCGCTGACGATCGCCCGTGAGGGCCATGACAACGAGGCGGAGGCCCTGGCCCGCGTTCTGCTCGCCGAGGTGTCCGCCGAACTCGGAGACGTCGCGCAGACCGAGAGGCTGGCGAGGCGCGCCTGCGAGTTGGCGAACGGGCGCGTGAAAGCCCGCGCCCTGCGATGCCTAGGACACGCTCAACGCCGCCTGCGCGACCTGCGCGGTGCCCGTCAGAGCCTCGACTCCGCTCTCGAACTCGTCAGTCCATCCGACGACCCCGCCGAGTACATACGGGTGCTCGCCGAGCGGGCGGTGGTATGGGGAATGCTCAAGGAGGTCGGCTCTGCCAAGGAGGACTGCGCGGAGGCCGAACGACTTCGCCATTCCCGAGACGGAGTGCAGCCGGCGATCGTTGAGTGGGCACGCGGGGTCAGCAGTTACTACCTCGATGAGTTCGCCGAGGCGCGCACTGTTCTAGCGGAAGGCCACACCGTCGCAAGCAAGAACGGGCAACGATTGATGGCCGCTCAGCTGCACTTCTGGAGCGCCGAGGTAGCGCTGGCACAAGAGGATTATCCCACCGCCCAGAAGATCGCCGCAGAGTCGCTTACGTCGTTCACGGAGATGCGGCACCGATATGGCATCGCGCGGTGTAATCATGTGCTCGGCCGTGTCGCGGTCCACCAGAATCGCTACGGCGAGGCCGCGCTCATCCTCCAGGAGGTGGCGGAGTGGTTCCGTGGCTGCGGAGACCCCTGGACCGAAGGGGACGCCACCCGGTTGCTCGCGAACGTCTACGCCGAATCGAAGAAGCAGCAGCAGGCGCAGGTGATGCGCGGACTCGCCCGGTCGCTCTTCATGGAGGCGGGCGATCAGGAGAGAGCGCGTCAACTGGCCGGCGGTGTTGATTCGTCGCTCAGACGTTTGATGAGCGCAATCGATAGATCCGGCGAACGCGAATAACAGGATGAGGAACGGCAAGTGCCCGGACAACGCGCACACTGGTCGCGACGCACAGTAGCCCGATGGCTGCTATTGGCGATCATCGTTGTGACCCTCGTTCTCTTAGCCGTCTTCGGAACGAGGACGCTGAGGCTGGGCCTCGTCGCCTTCGTCGCAGTCGTCTCCATCGTGATCATCGTCTCCATGGCGCTGCTTCCAGCACCTCAGGGCGAACTTCCGCCCAAGAATCAGATACCGCCTAATATGCCTCCCCTCGTCGGACACGAAAAAGAGCTCAACGAGCTAGCCGAACGACACGAACAGGCGCGTTCCGACGGCATGAGGCGCGGACCGGTGATAATTCTGATTCACGGCATGCCCGGAACGGGGAAGACCGCGTTGGCGAAGGAGCTCGCCAACCGGCTGGCAGCGCAGTACCCGGACGGCCAATTCTTGGCACAGATGGGAAAGTCAAGCGACCGGCGCGATCCTGGAGAGATCGTCACCAAACTACTCCAGTCCATTCGCGGATCATCACGGGGAATCTCCTCGGCGACCTTCATCGGCGACCCGATCGGCGCCTTCCGCAGCGTCACCATGAACAAGCGAATGCTCTTCGTGTTCGACGCGGCTCGAGATGATCAACAGGTGTCGGAGGCACTGCCGTCCGGTTCCGGATGTGCCGTGATCGTCACCAGCCGGCAGAACCTGGAGCCCGCCCTGGGCTTGTCCTCTTACTGGCTGGACATTCCCGAAGGGGTGGAGGCCGCCGCCATCTTGTGCGCGCATCTGTCCGGAGAGAAGACGCCGCCCGCCGATCTGGTCGCCGCGGTCACCGAATATTGCGAGCGCGTTCCCGCCGCTCTCCGCGCCGCCGGCGAGAAGGTCGGGTACGAGGGCCTGAGCAGGGCGGTCGCCACTTGGCGCTCCGTCCGAGAAAAGCCGGAATGGCTCGACATCCTCGAGATGCGGCAACACGTCGCCGCGGAGTTCGACGGCCTTCGTAAAGAGGAGCAGAGGGCCCTGGCCCTGTTGACCCTCGTGCGGACCAGAACCTTCCTCCCCTGGGTCCTGCAGCCTCTCATGGACACGAATACCGAAGGGGCCTACGCCGAACGAGCGGTCAGCCTGGTGACCCGGCTCAGTTCATCCGGCCTCGTCGACCCCATGCCGCCCGACCGCATGGGCGTGAGCGCGGGATCTCAGGAGTCCGCCTACTTCGCGCGCTACAGGATCAACCCGCTCGTCCGAGTGTTCATGCAGGACAAGATGGACAAGATGGTGCCTCGGGGAGAGAGGAAGGTAATCCTCGAGCGTCTTCATCGCACATCGGCCCTCATGGTCGCCGAGGTGCTCTCCGAGCTCGGAGACATCGAGCGTCCGTCGATCTCATGGCAGCCTTCTCCCCACTGGCTGCCGGACATACCGCAGTGGCAGAGACGCGTCGCCAAGGACCCGGACAGCTGGGTCCGCTGGGAACTGGAGACGCTCGTTGAAGTGGTGCACGAAGCGCATGCGATGGGTGCGCACGAGGTGTGCTGGGGCGTGGCCGCCAAGCTCCGCGGTTGCGGAATCTCAGAAACCGACGTCTCCAGGATGAAACGCGCGTTCGAACTGGCGCATAGATCGGCACAGGAGGTCCGTCGTCCGGAGGCATCGGTGCGGGTGATGCTGGCCCATGGTCTCTTCCTGTCTGCGATCGAGGATTATGACAACGCGTTCGACCTCCTCGGTTCCGCATACGAACTGGCCGAGAAGACCCGGCTTCCCTTATGGCAGGCGAAAGCTCACTACGCCATCGGCCAGGCGTGGCAACGGCTGGGGTGCCATGAGGCGGCCGAGGAGGAGTTGACGTACGCGCAGCAGGCGGCCCGGAAGGCAGGCGATCAGCAGTTGATCCGCAGTATCGCCGTCCAGATGGCGGAGAACGCCGCACTGACGCGTCCGAAGCAGTGGTCGACGGACATCGCTGCCGAGTTCGGAGCAACTCCGGACTCCGATCAGCCGCTGGACGACCTGCTGATTTACGCCGCATCGTCGGCGCGCGCAGACGACTGGGAGCGCACCGACCAATGGCTCGCCAACGCCGTCGCCAAGAGCAGGGACGATGCAGGGCGTCACGCCCGCACCTGTTGCGAGATCGCGGCCCTCAGACTGAGCGAGGCGGCGGCGCGCGGCGATGGGTGGAAAGATCATGTGGCCGTCGCCAGGGTCCACGTCGGCCAGGCCGTCTTCGCCTACCAGCGATGCGGGAACAGGGTCGGTGAGCTCCGGGCCCGGATCCTGCTCGCCGACGCGCTGGCGGTCGAGGACGATTGGGAAGAGTGCAAAGAACAGCTGAAAAAGGCCCGAGCGCTCCTCCCATCATCCGACGAGCCTTATTTCCCGGCGCTGAACGCCGAGCTGCGACGCATCGAGGGTGAACAGGCTCGGCACAAGGGGCCGCCCGGCGCGTCCATCTCGCTGCTCGAGCAGGCGGCTCGGGAGTTCGACCGGCAGGGCGCCTTCTGGAGCGCGGCGCGGGCGAGACTCGCGCTGGGCCGCGCCCGCCTCGCGTCCGGCGAGGAGACGGGAGGAATGGCGGATCTTTACACGGCCCTGGCGGCCTTCGAGTCCTGTGGGGACCGCCCCTTCATCGCGCAAGCCCGAGCGGCCATCGCCGGGAACGGACCTTAAGGCATCCCGTCATCCAGCGCGATTCTCCTTCACGGCGGTGACCAACTCGGTCATCGTGGCCTGGAAGTCCGCACGGTCGTCCTGCCGATAGTTCGAGAAGAACCAATCAGGCACGCGCGGCGCGCCCTGCCTGGTCAGCAGGAGGACATCCTGCACCTGCCGAGCGAGAAGAACGAGATCGTCGTCCGCGGCTGTGGCCGTCGTGCCGGGGACGCTCTTCGACGGGATCCTCAGCCGGGCGACACGCGACTTGACCAGGGCGAGCGCCCGCTCGCGTCTGGCCACCACGTCCCGCTGCCCGCGAAATGCCTCGATGCCGAGGAGTAATGCTCCGAGCGAGGGAACGTACCAGCGGGTCAGAAGGTCGCTGAGCGTCAACTCGGCCGCGACCCCGATGCCGATCCCGGCGAGTCCCCAGATCACCAGCACGACGATGACCGCCTGGCCGTAACGCCGCCGGACCCGCGCTCCCCAGCCGAGGTTCTGCATCTGGCAGGCGAGTACGTCGAGTGGGGGAGGCAGATCCGGAATTTCGTAGTAGTCGCGCAGATCCCCCTCATCGCCGCGGTAGCGCTTCGCGAGCCGGCTGACGTCGTGGGCGTTCACTCGGTCCCCGGCCAAGGCCTCGTTCCAGGGAATCCCGTAGAGACGGACGTCGAACTCCTCCTGTAAAGCCGCCGCTCTGCGCGTCTCGGTATTCGTCCACCCCGAGAGGCCGGCGGTGTACGCGAGCGCCCAGAGGACGCCGAGGGCGGTCACGACAGAGGCCACGCGGTCCGCGAACGCCGCGACGAGGCCGGTCGCCGCGATGACGGTCGAAACCGTGAGGCGGAGCCCCTCGAGTCGCCGAACGCGGGCATGCGCGACGGACATCGCGCGAAGGAGTTCCAGGGACGGTTCCTGGTTCTGCCGGAGCGGAATCGACGACTTCGGCTGTGTCACACAAGGCTCCTATCGGCGTTGGCGGAACTCTCACTGTGCGGCATCGCGTCGTCAGCGTCCATGCCAGGAGACACAGTCGTCATACCCTTAGTTGGTGTGATATCAGGTATCTACGCCCGCTTCGCCAGGATGTGCCCCTCGGACACCTGGACAAGATCACTAATTCGAGGCAGGCGATGACCCATGCGACCTCAGCGCGGAGGTGCGATGGACCCTGATTCGGATCGCTCGGAACTCCTCGCCTATCTCAGCGGGGACGAACCCGTCTACCGAGTACTGATCACGTGGGCCGAAGGCATTGGATGCCAGGTGAAGGTTCCGCCGGTGCCGTGGACCCGTAAGAGCCGATTCACCGATGCGAAACTGCTGGCCATCTTGCTGCGCACGCCAGACGGCGGAAGCGAGACAGTGATGATCAAGGTCTGCGCCCGGAGAGACGGGCTGGGTGAGGCGCGCCGCCGCGCGACGATCCAGCGCAATCGACCCGACTTCGCGCAGAGATTCCTCGTCGCGCAGTCAGACCCCGGCGTGCCAATCGAACCGGACCGCTACTTGCTGTTCTCGACCGTGACCGTGGAACTCGCGAAGACGGTGACACTGCGCGATGTCGGTCACGCTCACCTCCCGGCTCTTTGCCGGACTCTCACCGAGATTCTCATGACGGAGTGGAACGGCGAGTCGCTCGGGAGACGTTTCCGACCGTCATCGGACAGTATGACGGTCGCCGAATATCTGCAGTGGGAACTCTGCGATGCGCTTTGCGACGAGGTCGCTCGCCGCCGGATCGAAGCATGGGGGGTGAACGCCGAGGACGCTGACTGGATCGCCTTGGCCGAAGAAGGCAGGTCATTGCCGAATCCGGTCAGGATGGCCAATGCCGGTGCCCTCGTCAGCGACAAGAAGATCATATGCCTCATGGGAGATGCCCACGGCGATGCTCACCTGGACAATGTCGTGGTGCAGCGGACCGAAAGCGGCGGCATCGAGGCTGGCAGCATGCGGCTGATCGACCCGGCCGCCTCCATTGAACCAGCGCCGCTGAGCCGCGACATCGCAACACTGGCCCTCTCGATCGCACTGCAGTTGTTCGTCGAGCAGCAGGAGGCGAATCCTGGATACCGGCTGACGAGAGGAGAGGCTAGAGACCTGATCCATCTCCTCCTGCATCCGAGGGATCGTGAGACCACTGATCTACCTCCCTACATCTCCCAGTCGATCAGGAACGTCTACGAGACCGCGTATGCGGCACTGGGCGGCAGAACTGATCTCTGGCGGGATCAGTACCTGCTGTCCCTGCAGGCACAGGCACTGAAGTATTTGTCCTACTCGAGTATCGACGAGAACCAGTGCTGGTGGTTCTTCCGTCTGGCCGCTCGGGCCGCCGAGGCCTTCTTGAACAATCGAGGATGTCTTCGCCCGTCCGAGCTCCCCGAACCGGTCGGCCCGGGCCCTCACGACGGCGCTGCGACCGTCCCGGCCCTTCCTGCGAAGGACCAGAGGCCCCCGGACCCTGTACCGCACTCCGACGATCCGCAGGAGGACGCCGAGTCGACGCCGCCTTCACGGGGCGCATCGACCACCGCGGACAGCGGGGACTCGGCCGACCTGCCGGACGCGGCCCCGAAGGACCGCCTCGAGGATTCCGGGAAGGACCGCGCCGAGGACGTCGGCGATCTCCTCCCTGAAACTCTTCAACCGGAGCTGGAACGATTGATCGCAGGAGCCGGGCGCCTCATTCGGCAACTCGCTCGGCTCGAGGACTGTCGGACCCCCGACCAGGTGGTCGACGGTGCCCGAGCACCGCGCCACCTGGCGGAGACCCTCCAGCGCTGGCTGGCGGCATTGCCGGCGATCGACCTGGATGAGCGCCTTCCCATCGACCTTCGCGACCAGTGGGCCAAGGCACGCGGTGACGCCTCCGCCTCCGTGCAGAGCGTGCTCCGCGGCCTGCCTGCCGATCGTTGCCAGGCCGTGCGCGCCTGGAAGTGCCGCAACGGTCTCGACAACGAGGCGGTCGCCCTCCGCGGGCGCCTCGCGGACCTCGCCGTCCTCCTGATGGGCGGCGTCTAGAAGTCGTCGTCCTGGCGGCGCCACTGCTCGTTGCGCTCGGCGGCCCGCTGCAGGGCGTGAGCCGCCTCGTCCTCACTGGCGTAGGGGCCCATCCGATCCCGGTCCGGGCAGCCGGGCCCGTGCTCGACCCGCTGGTGCTTGAGACAGAAGAACCACTTGCCCTCGTCACTCATCGCGACCTCCGATCATGGAGTCATCTGTGCCCCGGCTGGCTGACTACACTCCAACAGCATGACGACGCAACTCCACCCCGGTCACGTTTCCCCGATGCGCAAGGTGCCCGCGGAGATCCCCCGGCCGGAGTACGTCGGCAAGAAGACCCCGCGGACCGGAGAGCCGGACGTCAAGACTCCCGAGATCATCGAGAAGATGCGGGTGGCCGGGCGGATCGCCGCGCAGGCGCTGGAGGAGGTCGGCAAGCAGATCCGGCCGGGTGTCACGACCGACGAGCTGGACCGGATCGGGCACGAGTTCATGCTCGACCACGGCGCGTACCCCTCGACGCTGGGGTACCGCGGGTTCCCCAAGTCGCTGTGCACCTCGCTGAACGAGGTGATCTGCCACGGCATCCCCGATGACACGGTCGTCCGCGAGGGCGACATCATCAACATCGACATCACCGCGTTCAAGGACGGCGTGCACGGCGACACGGACGCGACGTTCCTGGTCGGCGAGGTGGACGAGGAGTCCCGCCTGCTCGTGGAGCGCACGCACGAGGCGATGATGCGCGGCATCAAGGCGGTCCGCCCTGGCCGGCAGCTGAACGTCATCGGCCGGGTCATCGAGTCCTACGCCAAGAGGTTCGGCTACGGCGTGGTGCGCGACTTCACCGGGCACGGCATCGGCACGACGTTCCACTCCGGGCTGATCGTGCCGCACTACGACGACCCGCACGCGACGACCGTGATCGAGCCGGGCATGACGTTCACGATCGAGCCGATGCTGACGCTCGGCACGATCGACTACGAGATCTGGCCGGACAAGTGGACCGTCGTCACCAAGGACCGCAAGCGCACCGCGCAGTTCGAGCACACGATCCTCGTCACGGACTCCGGCACGGAGATCCTCACTCTCCCGTGAGATAGGCCCCCTCGCGGGTACGTACCGCGCCGTGGCCGACAGACTCGGGACGTACCGCCAGAAGCGCGACGCGAGCCGCACGCCGGAGCCGGTCCCCGGCGAGGGGCCGCTCCCGCAGGGCGACGACGACACGTTCGTCGTCCAGGAGCACCACGCGCGGCGGCTGCACTGGGACTTCCGGCTCGAACGCGACGGGGTTCTCGTCTCCTGGGCGCTGCCCAAGGGCCTGCCGGACGATCCGCGGACGAACCACCTCGCGGTGCACACCGAGGACCATCCGCTGGAGTACGCGTCCTTCGCCGGGGAGATCCCGAAGGGCGAGTACGGCGGCGGCCAGGTCACCATCTGGGACCGTGGCACGTACGAGACGGAGAAGTGGACCGACCGCGAGGTCAAGGTGGTCCTGCACGGGCGTCGCGTCTCAGGCCGGTACGTCCTGTTCCCGACCCACGGTGAGAACTGGATGATCCACCGGATGGATCCGCCCGTCGACCCGGACGCGGCGCCGATGCCCGAGCGCGTCGACCCGGTGCGCCCGGAGCGGCGGGAGCGTCTGCCCCGGCGCGCGGACGCGTACGGCTTCGAGTTCGCCTGGGGCGGCCGCCGGCTGATCGTCTTCTCCGACCGCGGCACGATGCGCGCCCAGGACGGCGACGGGAGGCCCGCCAAGGCCCCGTCCGGCCTCGGGGAGGCGATCTCCGCCCACCGGGTCGTCCTCGACGGCGAGCTCGCCGGTGTGGACGGCGGCGAGACGTACATGGTCTTCGACCTGCTGCATCTGGACGGTCGCACGCTCCTCGACGAGCCGTACCGGCGACGGCGGGAGCTGCTCGACGGACTCGGCCTCGCCGGGCCGCGGTGGCAGACCGCGCCCTGCTTCGACGACGGTGAGGCGGTACGGGCGGCGGCGCGCGAGCAAGGACTGCCAGGCGTGGTCGCCAAGCGTCTCGACGCCCCCTACCGCCAGGAGAAGGCCGACTGGCGTCTCATCCCGGTTCCGGCGCCGTGACCTCCCGAACCGTCTCCCGGACCCGGCCCGGGGGCGCGATAACTCCGCCTCCACGGCGATTCTGACGAAGATCGGAGAGCGCCGCACCTCCGGGTCGGCGGCTATCTACGCTACGGCGGGTCGTACGCACGCGTCTGGAGGCATTCCGTGAGCGGTTCCCGCTTTCTCTTCCCCACGCCGGGAGAGCCGATCCTCGACACCTACGACCGGCTCCGGCAGGCCGGCCCGGTCGTCCCCATCGAGCTTCCCGGCGGCGTGGCGGCGTGGGCGATCAACAGCTACGCCGGGGTCGCGGACCTCCTCGCGCGGGACAACAAGGTGTTCTCCCGTGACCCCCGGCACTGGAACGCCCTCCGCGACGGCGCGGTACCGCCGGACTGGCCGATGCTGCCGCTGGTCTCCGGGGACCACCTGCAGGTGAAGGACGGCGCCGACCACCGGCGGCTGCGGGGCCTGATCGCGCGGGCCTTCACCGCCGCGCGGGTCGAGGCGTTGGCCCCGCGGATCGCCGAGATCACCGCCGCGCTCATCGAGGAGATCGCGGAGGCGGGTGACGGGGTCGACCTGGTCGCGGCGTTCAACGAGCCGCTGCCGATGTCGGTCATCTGCGACCTGTACGGCGTGCCCGTCCCGGACCGCGCCCGGCTGCGCGGCTGGACCGTCGCGCTCCTCTCGCACACGAGCACGGGCGAGGAGGCGGCCACGGCCCACGAGGAGCTGCTCTCCTACCTCGCCGCGCTGGTGGAGCTCAAGCGCCGGGACCCGGGCGACGACCTGACCACCGGCCTCGTACGGGCGCACGACGAAGAGGACCGCCTGTCGGACGGCGAGCTGGTCAGCGCCCTGTGGGTCATGCTCATCGCGGGCCACGAGACCACCGTCCACCTGCTGGGCAACGCGATCGTGGCGTTGTGCGCCCACCCGGACCAGCGGGCGCTGGCCCTCTCCCGTGACCTGTGGCCGGAGGTCGTGGAGGAGACCCTGCGGTACCGCAGTTCCGTGATCGGGTCGCCCTTCCGGTACACCGTGACGGACGCGACCGTCGAAGGGGTCGACATCCCCGCCGGCGAGGCGCTCTGGGTGAGCTACGCGCACCTGGGCGCCGACACCGCGCGGTACGGCGACGACGCCGGCCGGTTCGACATCACCCGTGAGCAGACCGGGCACCTGGCGTTCGGCCACGGCCCGCACTTCTGCATCGGGGCGCCGCTGGCCCGGCTGGAGGCCCGCATCGCCCTGCGGGCGCTGTTCGGCCGGTTCCCGGAGCTCCGCCTCGCGGTGGACCCGGCCGCCATCCCGTACACGCCGTCCCTCATCACCTACGGGCCCATGGCGCTGCCGGTGCGCCTCGGGCGGATCGAGGACCGGCCCGCCGGGCGGCCGGCGCCCGAGCCCGCCTGACGCATGATCCGCACGGATCGATCCCGTTCCCGGACCCTTCCGGGTACGGGGTCATGGGCCTCTCAGGCGTCGGTCGGATTCGCGTCGATCGCGGGAACCGCACCGGCGCGTCGCGCGTCCGTTAATCCCGAAGCGGGCTACAGTCCGCGCGTGGCAACAAAGCGGGTGATCTTCACATGATGGGCCATACGCATGCGCTGGCGGGGGCGGCGGCCTGGCTCGGGACCGTACCGTTCCTGGCCGACTACGGGATGCGGATGACCCCCGGTCAGATGGCGGCCGGAGCGGTCGTCTGCGCCGGAGCGGCGCTGCTGCCCGACCTCGATCATCACGACGGCACGATCGCCAACACGTTCGGGCCGGTCACCCGCGCCCTGTGCAAGGGCATCGCGGTCGTGTCGGGCGGGCACCGGCACGCGACCCACTCGCTGCTGTTCTGTATCGGCATGGCCCTCGGCGCCGACTGGCTGTCGGAGCACCTGGTCCAGGCGTGGTGGGTGATGCTGTTCCTGATCATCGGCCTCGGACTCCGGGGGATCGGGATCCGCGTCCCGGAGCGTGAGCACTTCGACGCGCTGCTCAACGCCGCCATCGCCGGCGGCCTGACCTTCCTCATGGCGGGCATGCACTTCGCCGGGCCCGGCCTCGGCACGCACGGGTTCACGCTGGGGTGGGCCGGGTTCGCCGTCGGTCTCGGCTGCCTCGCGCACGTCGTCACCGACGGCATCACGCCGCAGGGCTGCCCCGTCTTCTGGCCGGTCCCCTGGCGCCTCGCGATCCCGCTGGTGGGCAGCACCAACGGCACGGTGGAGAAGTGGGTGGTCACGCCGCTGCTCACGCTGGGCATCGTCATCCTCGGCGTCCGCTCCTCGGCCGGGTCCTTCGCGGCGCACTGGCTCGAGCACAACGGCGGCTGACCCCGCCGGCCCGAGCGGCCATCCGCCCCGAGCCCTCCACCGGCCCGCCGGGCCCTGCGCTCCGCCGGGCCCGGCGGGCGAGCCGTCCCCCCGGGGCCCCTGGCGGAGACATGACGGTGCTCGGGGCGTCGTGCCGCTTCACCCGCCGACCGGCTGGGAAGAGCAGTGGTGTGGGACACATGACGCGATGTGGCGTCACCATGATCACCGCGCTCGTCCTGGTCGCCGGGTGCGGAGGCGGCGACGCGAACAAGACGAACACGGCCGCGACCACGACGCCGCCCGGGCCGCCGGGCCAGACCGCCGCGCTGCGGCTGGAGCAGGACTACGAGCGGGTCGTGAAGACGGTCCTGCCCTCGGTCGTGCAGATCGACACCGACACCGGGCTCGGGTCCGGTGTCATCTATGACAACAGAGGTGACATCGTCACCAACGCCCACGTCGTGGCCGGGGCCAACCGGTTCACGGTGACGACGGCGACCGGGAAGAAGTCGCTTCCCGCGACACTCGTCGGCCAGTACGCCCCGGACGACCTGGCCGTCGTCCGGGTGAACGGCGCGTCGCTGCGGCCCGCGCGGTTCGGCGACTCCAGCCGGGTGGCGGTGGGCGAGATCGTGCTGGCGATGGGCAACCCGCTCGGCCTGTCGGGCAGCGTGACGAGCGGCATCATCTCCGCGGTGGGCCGTACGGTCTCCTCCCAGCGCGAGGGAGCGTTCCCCGGCGCGACCATCGCGGGCGCCGTGCAGACCAGCGCGCCGATCAACCCCGGCAACAGCGGTGGCGCGCTCGTGACGCTGCAGAACGAGGTCATCGGCATCCCGGCGCTGGCCGCCACCGACCCGCAGATCGGCGGCGCGGCCGCGGGGATCGGGTTCGCGATCCCGAGCAACACGGTCAAGCTGATCGCCGATCAGCTGATCAAGTCGGGCCGGGTGACCAACTCCGGCAGGGCGGCGCTGGGCGTGACGGTCCGGGACGTCGTCGACCTGTCGGGCAACGTCGTCGGCGTCGGCGTGGTGTCGGTGACGAGGGACGGTCCCGCCGACAAGGCCGGGATCCGCGTCAACGACATCATCGTGTCGCTCAACGGCACCAAGACGCCGAGCACCTCGGACCTGTCCGACGTCCTCGCGGTCCTCAGGCCCGGGCAGGTCGTCCCGGTCGTGGTCCAGCACCCCGACGGCACCAAGACGACCACCCGGATCACGCTCGGCCAGCTGCCCGGCTGACCGGACGCGGCGCCACCCGGTGACGGGTTCCGCCGTGCCCCTGCACCGTCCAGCCGACCTCGCGCTCCGCCCGTACGTTCACGGCCGGCCGAACGCCGCCAGCGCATGGTCGGTGACCTCGCGCAGCCGGCGGCGGACGCTCGGGTCGTACGCGTCCCGGTGCGCCGTGGACCGCGTCATGCCGTCGAAGAACAGGCCCGTCCCGGTCTCATCGGTGACCAGCCGCAGGACCGCGTCACCGCCCTCCTCCACCGTCGACCATGGGGTGATGCCCGCCTCGCGGACCATGGCGGTGTCCATATAGGTCGCCGGGTGGACGCAGTTGACCGCGATGCCGTCCAGCTCCGCGGCCAGGTCGAAGCTCCACGCCGCGAGCGCCATTTTGCTGCGGCAGTAGGCCAGGGTTCCGGTGTACCGGCGTTCCATCGTGAGGTCGTCGAAGTCGATGGCGTCCTGGCCGAGCGAACCCTCGTTGACGATCCGGGAGCCCGGGCCGAGCGCCGGCAGCAGGAGACGGGTGAGAAGGACGGGCGCGAGGTAGTTGACGGCCCAGTGCAGTTCGTGGCCGTCCGCGGTGATCCGGCGATCCCCGGCGCTGCCGACGCCGGCATTGTTGATCAGGACGTCCAGCCGGGTGGCCTCCGGGTGCCCGGCCTCCTCCGCGGCGAGGTCGGCGCGGACCCGGGCCGCCAGGTCCCGCACCTCCGCCAGTGAGGACAGATCGGCGAGGTACGGCCGGCCGCCGGTCTCCGCGGCGAGCTTGTCCAGTTTGCCCTGGTCACGGCCGTGCAGCAGAACGGTCATCCCCCGCTCGGCCAGGCGGCCGGCGAGATACCGTCCCACCCCGGCGGTGGATCCGGTGATCAGTACGGTGGTCATGATCCGATCCTGGTACGCGGCGGCGGTACGGTGCTAGGTCACGCCCCACCTGGTACGACGGCCACCACCTAACGCCGGAAGTCGATGCGGTCGTGCTGGAAGTCGAGGGTGACGCTGCTGAAGTGGCGGAGCTCGTCCGAGCCGAGCAGGCCGGCGACGCCCATGCCGAGGTCGACCACCGCCAGCGACGTCGCCCGCAGCGGAACGCCGCCGATCGTCCAGCGCCGTATCTTGACGATCGGAACCACCCCGCTGCCCGTCACCCCCTGGACGCGGTGCTCCTGTCCCGTGCGCGGCAGCCGCAGCCGCCGGACGAGGCTGCGGTCGACGGAGGAGTTGGACGATCCCGTGTCCAGGACGAAGTCGTACGGGCCCATGCCGTTGACCCGCACCGGGACGAAGAGGAGGGTGCCGTCACCACTGTGGATCACCCGCATCGGCAGCGAGAAGCTCTTGCCGGTCTCGAACGGGTCGGGCGGGGCGGGTGAGGCGGGTGCCGACCGCACCGGGGACGTCCGCATGCGGGCGGACCCGACGGGCGTTCCGACGGTGAGGTCGGCGGCCGGACGGGCGCGTGTCTCGGCGCAACCGGCGGCCAGCGACAGCAGGGCCGCCAGCAGCAGCCTGGTGATCATCGTGCGGGACACACGGACGGACGTTCCCGCAGGCAGGCCGGCTAACCGTGTCGACCTCACGGCAGGCGGACCGGCTGACCGTATCGAAACCCCCGGCGGCGCGCGCCCGCGCCCGGCGAAACCGTCACTCCTGGCTGTGCGCCCGCTTGTCCAGCGACGCCAGGTAGGCGTTGTAGTCGGCCAGCTCGTCGTCCTCCTTGCGCGCCGCCGCCCGGTCGGCGCGGCGCTCCTGGCGGCGTGCCACGCGCTGGTCCGCCACGAACCACTGGAACACGATCGCGAGCAGGACGATGAACGTCGGAATCTCCCCGAACGCCCACGCGATCCCGCCGCCGGTCTGCTGGTCGACGAGGATCGACGGCCCCCACGACCGGTGCAGCGAGTTGTACCAGCCCTCCGCGATGGGCTTGCCGAGCTCCATCAGCGCGATGCCGAAGAAGGCGTGGAACGGCATGGTGACGAACAGCAGGAGGATCCGGGCGATGTAGGGCAGCCGGCGCGGCGTCGGGTCGACCCCGATGAGCACCCAGAAGAAGAGGCTGCCCGCGGCCATGAAGTGGACGAGCATCGCCAGGTGGCCGACGTGGGCGCGCATGAGGTAGCCGAACAGCGGCGTGAAGTACAGCACGTACGTGCTGCCCATGAAGATGACCGTGGCGACGGCCGGATGGCCGATGAACTTGGCCCCCCGGCTCTTCAGGATCGCCGCGAGCCACTCGCGCGGACCCCGGTCGCCGCGGACGGCGGCCGGCTTCAGCGCGCGCAGCGCGAGCGTCACCGGGGCGCCCAGCACGAGGAAGATCGGGGTGAGCATGGACAGCGTCATGTGCTGCACCATGTGCACGCTGAACAGCACCGGCGCGTAGGTCGCGGCGCCGGTCATCGTCACCGCGACCACGGTGGCCAGGCCGACGAACCAGGAGACGGTCCGGCCCACCGGCCACCGGTCGCCGCGCCGTCGCAGCCGCGTGACCCCGGCGAGGTACAGGCCGCCCATCACCACGACGAGGGCCCCGAAGAACAGGTCCGGCCGCCACATCGTCGCCAGCCGGCCGAGGGTGACCGGCGGCGGCATGTCGAAGCCGAGCAGGCTGCGGATCGGCGACTCCTCGGCGGACGGCGCCGGAGGGGCGGTTCGGGCGAGCGCGACCGCGACGCCCATCGTGGCGGCCATCACGAACGCCTCGGCGGCGAGGAGGCGCACCAGGGGCCACGGCGGGCGGCCGACCGGCGGTCGCGTGTACCCCTTGGGATTGTGCGCCATGACGGCGGGCAGCGTGCGCTCCCGGTGCAGCCACCCGGCGACGCCGAGGAGGACGAACAGCACCGTCTTGACGAGGACCAGCCGGCCGTAGTCGCTGCTGACCAGCTGGGCGGGGTCGGGCAGCCGGGAGACGGCGTTCGCGACACCGCTGACGCCGACCGCGATGAAGCACCACAGCGCCATCCGGCTGAAGCGGTGCGCCGCCACGCCGAGATGGTCGCCGTCGTGGACGGCGTGCCAGGTGAGGACCAGCAGGCCGCCCACCCAGGGCGCGAGCGCGACGACGTGCATCGCCAGCCCGCTGATCGCCAGTTCGTGGTTGGGCGAGGTCGCCGAATGGCCGGTGAGCGGCGGCGGCAGCAGCGCGACGAGGGCGACGACGAGCAGTCCCGCCGCACTGCCGAGCGTGGCCGCGGTCCGGGTCAGCAGGGCGATCATCGCGGTCAGCAGGACGACGATCATCAACGCGGTGCCCTGGGGCAGCTGACCGACGTAGCTGGACAGCTCGTTGCCGCCGGCCACCTTGCCGACCGGCTCGCCGAGGACGTCGGAGACCGTGAAGAGCAGAGTCGCGGCGGCGCCGGCCGCCCAGATCGCGGCGATCCAGGACGTGGCGCGGATGTAGCGCACGGCCTGGGGGTCCATGACGCCCTTCGCCGAGGGCAGCATCGTCACGGCGAACAGCAGGGTCCCCACGGTCAGCGCGCCGCCGAGGTCCATGGCCAGGCGGGCGACCGGCAGGCCCCAGCGGGTCAGCGTGCCGGCGTCGGCCAGCCCGCTGATCACCTTCTCACGGACCGCGCCGCCGGCGACCAGCGCGATCAGGAGGGCGGCGAGGCTCGTGAGCCCGACGAGCCCCGCGACGGCGTACGGCCGGTGGCTACGCACGGGAGACCGACCACGAGAGGAGGACGGCTGCGCTCGGCGCACCGGCGTGGGCGGCGGCACCGGAGCGGTGCGCGTGCGGGATGTTCATCATGGCGAGGCGGTGGTCTCTCCGGATCGGAAGGTATCCCGGATCGCTCACGGCACGGCATCACCGGCACGCGGCCTCCTCGGCCGCCCGCCCGCTCGCCGGGATCGCTCCCCGGACCCCCTCAGCTTATTCACCGTAGGGCGTCGCGGAGATACGGACCGGCATAGGGGGCGGGACGGCCGTCCGCTCTCAGCGGCCCGCGCAGGTCAGTGCCTGCCGGTACCGCAGAGGCCCGCGCAGGCCGGCGCCTGCCGGTACCTCAAAGGCCCCCGCAGGCCGCCGCCTGCCGGTACCTCAAAGGCCCCCGCAGGCCGCCGCCTGCCGGTACCTCAAAGGCCCCCGCAGGCCGCCGCCTGCCGGTACCTCAAAGGCCCGCGCAGGCCAGCGCCTGCCGGTACGCGTCGGCCCGCTGCTGCGGGGAGCCGGCGTCCGACAGCAGCTCGGCGAGCCGGAACCAGCCCTGCGCCGCCTCGCGTGAGGGGCCGATGCCCCGGAGGCACGTCATCGCACGGTCCAGTGTCGCCGTGGCCTCCTCCGTACGGCCCAGCCGCAGGGTCGCCTCGGCGAGCGCGATGAGGGCTCCGGCGGTGGCCGGCCGGGGCTCGTCGCCGAGCAGCTCCAGCGCCTCGTGGGCCCGGTCGGCTGCTCGCTGCGGCTCGCCCACCGCCAGCTCCGCGCGGGAGAGCTCGGTCAGGCACCAGGCGATGTCGACGTCGGCCGCCCCCGTCGCGGTGCGCTCGTGGAGGGCGCGTTCGAGCTCGTCGCGGGCGCGTCGCGCGTCCTGCGGCCGGGCCAGCAGCATCAGGGTGGCGTACTCCCCCCGCAGCCGGCTGGCGTCGCGCAGGTCGGCCACCTCGCCCAAGAGGGCCAGCGCCCGTTCCCCGTACGTCACGGCCGCGTCGAAGTCCGCCTTGTGCTGGGCCACCAGGGCGGCCTCCCAGTAGGCGGCGATCCGGGCGACCGGGCTGCTCGTCGCCTCGGCGTGCTCCACCAGCCTCTCGGTCAGCTGCCGGGCGCTGACGAGGTCGCCCCGTTCCAGGTAGACGCCGACGAGCGTGGCGCCGAGCTTGACCGTCTCGTCGCTCCACGGCCCCTGTTTCGCGGTGACCCGCGCGAACGCGCGCTCGGCCACGGCCGCGCTCTCCGCCAGGTTCCCGTTGTCCAGGTGGCAGCGGGCGGCGGCGACGTTGACCCGGATCCACTCGTCGGTGTCGTACTCCGGTGACAGCGTCGATCCGAGGGCGGCGAACTCGCGCAGCGCCTCCTCAATGGCGCCGGCCGCCTCGAGGGCGAGGGCGTGGCCCCAGTGCGCGCGGCGCGCCGGCTCGGGGAGACTGGTCAGCGCCGGATCGGCCAGCAGTTCCGCGAAGCGGTCCCGCGCCTCCGCCGCCCGGCCGCCCCGTAGCGCGGACTCCGCCTCGTCGAGCGTCGTCTGCAGCCGGTCCTGCGTGGCCTCGTCGATGCCGCTGGACAGGTAGGACGCCGAGCAGCCGAGCTTGCGGGCCAGGAGCCGTACGACCTCCGGGGTGGGGGTGCGCTTGCCGCTCTCGATCAGGGAGACGTAGCTGTCGGACAGCTCGGGGAGCGCCAGTTGCGCCTGCGAAAGACCCTTACGCATCCGTGCCCAGCGGATGCGTTGCCCGAGCGATTGGTGACTGTCCACATTGACCCACTTTTACCGAAACAATCAACAGAGAATCAGGAGGAGTGGTCGACTCCGGGTCGCGGCTCACGAAGGGCCGTACGGCACGGCCTTCGACGCGGGTGCGGTTCCCCCGTGAACCAGGACAGTTCAACGATCACGCCTCTCATCAGCGGCGAACCGGCCGCCCCCATGCCGGCCGTCCCCCGTCGCTGACAATACTTGTACCAGAAAGGATAGTTTTCTCCGTCTTCTTACAGAAGACCTTTTTACGGACTTCGAAACCTGTGGCGCCGACCGCGCCCGGATCGCCGCGCGCGGACGCGCGCTTCACGGCCGATCTCCGCAAAGCGCGAGCGCGATTCACCCCAATACCCATCCATCCCGAGACCACACCCCTGCACCGCCGGCACGGGACGCCCGCCGCGCCGCCGTCCCCTGTGCGACGGGCATGTCACCTGCGTACGACCGATGTGTTACATCGATACCGGGTGGCCCGGAACACCGCCTGGGCGGCTAGTCTTCCCCCGTCCCCCTTACGGCCCGAGACCCTGACGATCCCCTCGCCCGATCGATTCGTCGGAGGCCGTACGCCCAGTCCTGCGAAACGGAGCCCCCGAATGACGACGCGGCTGGAGGCCGGAGGTCCCCTCGACCGCTCCGGAGGTCCCCTCGACCGCTTCTTCGACCTGACCGCGCGCCGGAGCACGGTCGCGCGCGAGGTACGCGGCGGCGTCACGACGTTCGTCGCGATGGCCTACATCATCCTGCTGAACCCCATCATCCTCGGCGGGGCCACGGACGTCACCGGCGCGAAGCTGTCGATCTCCCAGCTCACGACGATGACCGCGCTGGCGGCGGCGATCTCCACCATCATCATGGGCCTGGTCGGCAACGCGCCGCTGGCCCTGGCGTCCGGCCTGGGCATCAACGCGGTCATCGCCTTCCAGGCCGCACCGCACATGACCTGGCCCCAGGCCATGGGCCTCGTGGTGCTCGAGGGCGTCATCATCGTCATCCTGGCCGTCACCGGGCTGCGCGAACGCATCATGAACGCCATCCCGCTGGCCATCAAACACGCCATCGCCGCGGGCATCGGCGCCTTCATCGCGCTGATCGGCATGGTCGACTCCGGCTTCGTCAGCCCGGGCGACGGCACGCCGCTGAACCTCGGCACGGGCGGCCACCTGGCGGGCTGGCCCGTGCTCGTGTTCGTCATCGGCCTGCTGCTGATGATCGTGCTGTACGTCCGCCGAGTCCCCGGGGCCATCCTGCTGAGCATCGCCGTGGCGACGGTGCTGGCGGTGATCCTCAACAGCAACGCCACGATCGCGGCCAAGGCGTGGGGCACGGTCGTGCCGAAGCTGCCCTCCAAGCTCGTCTCGACCCCGGACTTCGGGCTGATCGGCAAGGTCGATCTGTTCGGCGGCTTCGGCAGGGCCGGCGTGCTGACGGCGCTGGTCCTGCTGTTCACCCTCGTGCTGAGCGGCTTCTTCGACGCGATGGGCACGATCCTCGGCCTGACCGAGGAGGCCGGACTGCTCGACGAGGAGGGACGGGTTCCCAAGCTGGGCCGCATCCTCGCCGTGGACGGCCTGGCCGCGATCACCGGCGGGCTCACCAGCTCCTCCGCGGGGACCGTGTTCGTCGAGTCGGCCGCGGGGATCGGCGAGGGCGCCCGGACCGGGCTGGCCAACATCGTCACCGGCATCCTCTTCGCGCTGACGCTGTTCCTCACCCCGATCGCGGCCGTCGTGCCCGCGCAGGCGGCCGCGCCCGCGCTGGTGATCGTCGGCGCGCTGATGATGACCCAGGTCGCCAAGATCGCCTGGTCCGACCTGGACATCGCGATCCCGGCGTTCCTCGCGATCGTGGTGATGCCCTTCACCTACTCGATCACCAACGGCGTCGGCGCGGGCGTCATCGCCTACACCGTGATCCAGACCGCCCGCGGCCGGTGGGCCGGCTGGCTGCTGTGGCTGATCTCGGTGGTCTTCGTCGCCTACTTCGGCATCACCGTCATCGAAAAGATCTTCGGCATCTCCTGACGCGGACATTCGGCATCTCCTGACAGAGCGAGGTGGAGCCATGCTCATCCATCCCTGGGACGCGGCCGACGAGGACGAGTGGCGCGCCTGGCTCGGCGAGCACGACTTCGGTCAGCTCATCGCCGCGGGGCGCGGGCGCGACGTGCCGATCGTCGTGCCCACCCACTTCACGTTCGACGGCGTACGGACCGCGTGGCTCCACCTGGCCCGGCCCAACCCGGTCTGGGCGGCCCTGGAGGAGAACCCCCGTGCGCTGCTCACCGTCGTCGACGACTACACCTACGTACGGTCGGAGTGGAACGCCGGCGCGTCGACGCCGGACGGCCGCGGCGTGCCGACGTCGTACTACGCGACCGTGCAGCTCGCCTGCGACGTGCGGATCGTCGACGACCCGGCGGAGAAGGCCGAGCTGCTGAACCGCCAGCTCGGCCACTTCGAACCAGGCTCCGGCCGGCTGCCGGTGTCCGCCGAGGACGACCCGGACCGGCGGCAGCTGCCCGGCATCCGCGGCATCGAGCTCACCGTCACCGACGTCCGCGCCAAATTCAAGTACGGCGGCAACAAGGAGGTCGAGCACCGGTACGCGATCGCCGCCCGTCTCGAGGAGCGCGGCGGGCGCGCGGACCTCGCGGCGCGTGGTCACCTGGTGCGGCGCGTATCGATAACGTAGGACCTCAGGTGTGCCGGGAAGTCTGGTCGGCTCTGTCTTCGTCGTCCCCTTAGAGAGGCAGTGGCCGTGTCAGGCGTCGAGAGTTTCGGGCTGGCGATCCTGCTGATCGCGCTCGTGGGCACCGTGGCGGTGCTGTCCAACCGCTTCAGCGAGCGCACGCGGATCCCCGCGCCGGCCATCTTCCTGCTGTGCGCGGCGGTCGCCTCGGACCTGTGGCCCCGTCTCGGCGCGGTCTCGATCCCGACGATCCAGAAGGTCGTCACCGTGGCGCTCGCGGTGATCCTGTTCGACGGCGGGATGCACATCGGCCGGCGGAGGTTCCGGTCCGCGGCCGGCGCGACGATCTGGATCGGCGTCGCCGGAACGCTCGTCACCGGCGCGGCGGTCACCCTGCTCGCCCACTACGGGCTCGGCATCGACTGGCGCCTCGCGATGCTGCTCGGCACCGCCCTCTCACCCACCGACCCGGCCGTGGTGTTCTCCGTCCTGGGCCGCCGGGAGATCGCCGGGCGCACCGGGACGCTCCTGGAGGGCGAGTCCGGGGCCAACGACCCCGTCGGCATCGCCCTCCTCGTCGCCGTACTGGGCGCCACGGGCGGCGGCGCGTCGGCGATCGGGCACGTCACCGTCGTGTTCGTCGAGCAGATGGCCATCGGCGGCGTCATCGGCGTCGCCGGAGGAATGCTCCTGCTGGCCTTCATGCGGCGCGTCCCACTGCCCAGTGAGGGCCTGTACGCGCTGCGGGTCCTGTTCGGAGCGCTGGCGGTGTACGGGCTGGCGACGGTCGCGCACGGCTCCGGCTTCCTCGCCGTCCTCGTCGCCGGCATCGTGCTCGGCGACGAACGCGCGCCGTACAAGCGGGAGATCGAGCGGTTCCATTCCTCGCTGGCGAGCCTCGCGGAGATCGTCGCGTTCACCATGCTCGGTCTCACGATCAGCCTGCGGGGCCTGGGCGACGGCGGCGCGTGGTGGATCGGCCTGGTCCTCGCGGTGGCGCTGGCCTTCGTCATCCGCCCGCTGTTCGTGGGGCTGCTGCTGTGGCCGGTGCGCCTGCGGCGCAACGAGCGGATCTTCGTACTGTGGACCGGGCTCAAGGGGGCGGTGCCGATCCTCCTCGGCCTGTTCATCCTGCAGGAGGGCCTGCCCGGGGCCCGGCGCGCGTACGAGATCATCTTCGTGGTCGTGGCGTTCTCGGTGATCGTGCAGGGCGGCTCGGTGCCGGGTCTGGCCCGCCGCCTCAGGATCCCGCTGCGCGTCGTCGAGCCCGAGCCGTGGAGCCTGGGGGTGCGGTTCCAGGAGGAGCCCGAGGGCCTGCACCGCTACCAGGTGCAGGCGGGTTCGCCCGCCGACGGGATGAGCGTGGACGACCTGCCGTGCGGTGAGGACGTCTGGATCAGCTTCGTGATCCGGGACGGGCGCCTGGTGCCGGTGCGCGGGGACACGCTGATGCGGGCGGGGGACGAGGTGCTGGTCCTCGCCACGGACAGCCCCGATCTGGACGCGGTGTTCGCCCGCCACCGGGAAGGCCCCGCGACCTGCTGACATGATGTCAGCAAGCTTGCCGATGCGGATACATGTTGCGCCGGTCACTGTGGGCCTTTCACGGCCACCCTTGGGGTGGAAGCACCATGAGGAGGAAACGTGAAGGTCGGCGTACCCCGCGAGATCAAGAACCATGAATACCGTGTGGCCATCACGCCCGCGGGCGTGCATGAGCTGGTCCGGCACGGCCACGATGTCCTGATCGAGCGTGGCGCCGGCGCGGGCTCGTCCATCCCCGACGAGGACTACATCGGCGCCGGGGCCAAGATCCTGGAGAGCGCCGACGACGTGTGGGCGGCCGGTGACCTGATCCTGAAGGTGAAGGAGCCGATCGCCGAGGAGTACCCGCGGATGCGGAAGGGCCAGACGCTCTTCACCTACCTGCACCTGGCGGCGTCCCGCCCGTGCACGGACGCGCTCCTGGAGAACGGCGTCACCTCGATCGCGTACGAGACCGTGCAGCTGCCGAACCGGTCCCTGCCGCTGCTGGCCCCGATGTCGGAGGTCGCCGGACGGCTCGCCCCGCAGGTGGGCGCGTACAACCTGATGCGCTTCAACGGCGGCCGCGGCGTCCTCCCGGGCGGCGTGCCCGGCGTCGCCCCGGCCAAGGTGGTCGTGGTCGGCGGCGGTGTCTCCGGCCTGAACGCCGCGCAGATCGCCGTCGGGATGGGCGCGGACGTCACGGTGATGGACGTCAACGTCGACCGGCTCCGGTACATCGACGCCATCTACCAGGGTCGGCTGAAGACGCTGGTGTCCAGCGCGTACGCGATCGAGCGCGAGGTGCTCGGCGCCGACCTGGTCATCGGCGCGGTGCTGATCCCCGGCGCCAAGGCCCCGACGCTGGTCTCCAACGACCTGGTGGCCCGGATGAAGCCGGGCTCGGTGCTCGTGGACATCGCCATCGACCAGGGCGGCTGCTTCGAGGACTCTCACCCGACGACGCACGCGGACCCGACCTACAAGGTGCACGAGTCGGTCTTCTACTGCGTCGCCAACATGCCCGGCTCGGTGCCGAACACCTCGACGTACGCGCTGACGAACGTGACGCTGCCGTACGCCGTCGCGCTCGCCGACAAGGGCTGGCGCGCCGCGCTGCGCGACGACCGCGCCCTGGCGCTCGGCCTCAGCACCCACGACGGCGCCCTGGTCAGCGAGCCGGTGGCCGAGGCGCACGGCCTCCAGGTGACCGCGCTGGACGACGTCCTCGCCTGAGCCGCCCGTAACGCTCCCCCCGCCCGCGGGGCGGTGGGGAGCGTTCCACAGGTCTCCCGTATTGTGCCCTCATGGGGGAATTGATACTGCTGCGTCATGGTGAGACCGAATGGAGCCGGACGGGCAGGCACACCGGCCGTACGGACCTCCCCCTGACCTCGCGCGGCGAGGAGCAGGCCAAGGCGCTCGCCCCGCTGATCGCCGCCCGCGACATCGCGTTCACCCTGACCAGCCCCGCGCGACGCGCCCGCCGGACGGCCGAACTGGCCGGACTGACCGTCACCGAGGTCGACGACCGCCTCTGGGAGTGGGACTACGGCGCGTACGAGGGGCGCACGACACCGGACATCCACCAGGACCGGCCCGACTGGTACCTGTGGAGCGACGGCGTACCCGAGGGCGAGACCGCCGGGCAGGTCGGCGCGCGGACCGATGCGGTGATCGAGCGCGTCCGGCCGCACCTCGCCACGGGCGACGTGGCGCTCGTCGCGCACGGGCACGTGCTCCGCGTGCTCACCGCACGGTGGCTGGGCCTGCCGCCGGAGGACGGCCGCCTGTTCCGCCTCGACACCGGCACCGTCTCCGCCCTCGGCACCGAGCACGACCGTCCCGTCATCGGCTCCTGGAACGTCCCCGCCCGTTAGGTTCGGGGCGCGTGAACGATCTCCAATTCGCCGGCCTCGGCGACGTACGCCTCGCCTACCGGGTGCGCGAACTCGTGCTCGAGGAGTCTCCGCCGCCCGTTCCGGCCGACCCGCCGAGGTCTGCTCACCGTCGACGCGGGCACGCCGTGCACGAGACGAGGCCCGCGGAGTTCATCGCCGCCCTGCGCGCCTTCCTCTGACCGGACGGCCCGGTCCCCTCCCGCCGGGTCAGGACACGGCGGCCAGGTCCGGGCCCGCCTCGCGGGTCAGGCGCCGGGCGCGGCGGGCGTCGGGCGAGTAGCGCCACTGCTCGGGGACGACGCGGGTGCCCTGGTACAGCGCCTTCAGCGTGGTCGTGGCCCACAGGTCCTCCAGCGGCGTGGCCGGCAGGCCGTACATGCGACGCGCCCAGCGCGGCAGCGTCGCCACGACGAGCGTCGCGATGCTCGGGGCGGCGAGCTTGAGCGGCAGCATCCGGCGCGGAACCGTCGGGTTGTACAGGCGCCGCAGGCCCTGCCTGGCCTCCTTGCACGCGAAGAGCTTCGGGCGGATCTCCGCGTAGTAGTCCCGCATCTCGGCCACCGAGGCCGGGATGTCGGCGGGGTCGAGCCCGACGACCGCGCCGGCGCGGCGCTGTTCGTCGACGAACGCGTCGGCCTCCTCCGGCGTCAGGGGGACTCCGGAGCGCCGCGCGATGTCGAGGTAGGAGTCGACCTCCCCCATGTGCACCCACAGCAGGTTCTCGGGCTCGTCGACGCGGAAGATCTCGCCGGTGTAGGGGTGGAAACCGGTCAGCCGCGAGTGGATCCGGCGGACCCGGCGGCCGGCCCGCTCGACCTCGTCCAGCGTGCCGTACGTCCGGACACGCACGAACTCGATCGTGCGGCCGAGCCGGCTCCAGGCCGCGTGCGGGTCCATGAGCTCGGAGTTCTGCGCCGTGCCCCACATGGACGGCGGGTGCAGCGCCTGCAGGATGAGCGCGCGGAAGCCCCCGATGATCAGGACGGGCTCCCCCATCACCTTCCACGTCACGGATCCGGGGCCGAACAGCCCGTAATCCTCGCTCATCCGTCACCGCCTTGAGAGACCGGACCGGAGCACGGGCGTGGGGAGACGCCACGGCGCAAGTGAGTGATTATTGCCCAATTACGGACAGATCACACCTGGCGTGTCCTCAGATCGTGGTCTGCTCGCGGACCCAGGCGAGGTAGTCGCCGCTCCCCGCGACGACGGGGGTCGCGATGATCTCCGGGGTGTCGTAGGAGTGCTGCTCGGCGATCCGGCCGGCGAGGGCCTCGAAGCGCTCGGCGGTGGTCTTGAAGACCACCATCCACTCCTCGGCCGACTCGATCTCGCCCTCCCACCAGTAGGTGCTGGCGATGGGGCCGACGAGCTGGGCGGCCGCGGCGAGGCGCTCGGCGACCGCGGACCGGGCGATCTCGGCCGCCTCATGACGCGAGTCGGTGGTCGTCGTCACCTGGACGTACGCCTCGGCCATGGGCGACTCCCTCCCCTGCTCGATGGTAGCCCTGACGTGCGTCGGCCTCGCCCAGCGATCACGTAATCATTTGGGATGGACCACCATCGCGCTGCCACCGCCCCGGCGGACCGGCTCGGCGACGGCCTGGAGCACGCCGCCGCCGAGGAACTCCAGGCCGGCCGCCGCGCCGATCACGCCCGCCGGCGGCCCGGGGAACAGCGCGAGGTCCTGCCCCTTGGCCTTGAGCGCCGCGCCGTACCGGTCGATGAACGCCTGCTCGGCGAACGTCTGCGGCGTGTTGCGCTGGGTGGCGCGCGGCGCCGCCACCGCCTGCGGCAGCGTCATGCCGAGGTCCACGCGGTTCAGCAGGATCTGCAGGACCGTGGTGATGATGGTGGAGCCGCCCGGGGAGCCGACGGCGAGGTACGGCCGTCCGTTCCGCAGCACGATCGTGGGCGCCATGCTGCTGCGCGGCCGCTTGCCCGCCGCGGGCAGGTTCGGGTCGGGGTAGCCCGCCGGGGTCGAGGACGTGAAGTCGAAGTCCGTCATCTCGTTGTTGAGCAGGAACCCGCGGTGCGGCACGGTGATCCCGCTGCCGCCGAACTGCTCGATCGTCAGGGTGTACGAGACGACGTTGCCCCAGCGGTCCGCGGTCACCAGGTGCGTCGTCTGCGGCCCCTCGTACGGGAGGTTCTGGGCCTTGCCCTGCGGGGCCGCGCAGCCGTGGGCCTTCAGGTCGCCCGGCGGCACCGGGCTCGTGGCCGCCTGGTCCGGCTTGATGAGGCACGCACGGGAACTCGCGAACCCGTCGGACAGCAGCGTCTTCAGCGGCACGTCGACGTACGCGGGGTCACCGACGTAGGCGTTCCGGTCGGCGTAGGCGAGCCGGGACGCCTCCAGGTAGGTGTGCAGCGCCTGGACGGGGTCGCTGAAGTGGAAGTTCTTCATGATGTTCAGCGCCTCGCCCACGGTGGAGCCGCCTGAGGAGGGCGGAGCCATGCCGTAGACGTCCAGCCCCCGGTAGTTCACGTGGGTGGGGGCGCGGCCCACGGCGTGGTAGCCGGCGAGGTCCGAGGTCTGCATGACGCCGGGCCGTACGTTCCGGGTGGCCTTCGGGTCGACGGGCGGCTTGCGCACCGTCTGGGCGATCTCGGCGCCGAGCCCGCCGCCGTAGAACCAGCCGAGGCCGCGCCGGGCGATCTGCCGGTAGGTGTCGGCCAGGTCGGGGTTGCGGAACGTCGATCCGACGGCGGGCGGCCGGCCGCCCGGCAGGAACAGCTCGCGCGTCGGCACGATGTCCTTGAACCGGTCGGCGTTGACCGCGGTCTGGTCGTAGAACTCCTGGTCCACGGTGAAGCCGTGCTCGGCCACCCTGATCGCCGGCTGGAGGAGCGTGCCGAGGCGGCGGGTGCCGAAGTCGCGCAGCGCCTTGTCCCACGTCGCCAGCGTGCCGGGGACGCCGATCGACAGGCCGCTCGTCACCGCCTCGTCGAACGACAGCGGCTTGCCGGTCTTCGGGTCGATGAAGATGTCCTTGGTCATCCGCGCCGGGCCGGTCTCGCGGCCGTCGATGGTGGAGACCTTGTGCGTCCGCGCGTCGTAGTACGTGAAGAAGCCGCCGCCGCCGATCGCGGCGACGTACGGCTCGGTCACGCCGAGGGTGGCGGCGACGGCGACGGCCGCGTCCACCGCGTTGCCGCCGTTCCGCAGCACCTCGATGCCGGCGCGGGTGGCGTCCAGGTCGACGCTCGACACCGCGCCGCCGTATCCGACCGCGACCGCCTGCTTGCCCTGGGGCGGAGCGACGGCCGGGGGGTGGCCGGGCAGGCTCCGCGCCTGGGCCGGCACGGTGAGGGTCGCCAGGGCGAGGGCGGCGAGCCCGATGACGGCGTGTCTGCGGCGCATGCGGTTCTCCTGACCCACGGTGAACGCTGGGAACGCTTGCCCCCACCATGCCACCCGGCCGCTCCGGGTTCCAGGAGATCGGCCGGACACGGCCGAAGTGTCGCGTATCTCCGAAAACCCATTTAGCGGTCGTGACCTTGTTATCCACCATTAACTCGGACATCCTTGGGTGCCCTAGAACCCATAGGCGGTGGGGGCTCGACCGGCCGAGACACCTTTTGGGGGGACGACACGAGTTGAGCGTCCAGGCACCGTTCCGCAACAACGTGCTCCGCCGGCTGCCGGTCGAGGAGATCGTCGGCCCGCACTACGGCGGCCGCCACCGGCTGTCCCTCATCTACAAGACGCGCGACCTGATCGTGCTGGGCCTCGGCGTGATGGTGGGCGCCGGCATCTTCCGGGTCGCCGGCGAGCAGGCCGCGACGACGGCGGGCCCCGCCGTCATCGTCTCCTTCGTCATCGCGGGCCTCGCCTGCCTGCTGTCCGCGCTCTCCTACGCCGAGCTGTCGTCCACGATGCCGGTCGCGGGCAGCGCCTACTCGTTCGCCTACGTCGCCTTCGGCGAGATCTGGGCCTGGGTGATCGGCTGGGCGCTCCTTCTGGAGCTCCAGCTCACCGCCGCCGTCGTCGGCCGGGCCTGGTCCCTGTACGCGACCCGGCTGATCGGCGACGTCCGCACGCTGTCCGGCGTCTCCGCCGTCCACGTCCCCTCGGCGATCGCGGGCGTCGTAGGGCACGAGACGGGGTTCGACCTGTTCTCCCTGCTGCTCCTCGCGGTGCTGACGCTGGTGGTCGCCAGCGGCGCGCGGCTCAGCCTCTACACCCTGTGGTTCATGGTGCTGGCGAAGGTCATCGCGATCGGCCTGGTGATCTCCGGCGGGCTCCTGTTCTTCCATCCCGCCAACCTCAGGCCGTTCGTGCCGCCCGCCCGGCCCCTGCCCGCCCCCGACGGCGACCGGACCGTCCTGGACCTGGTCACAGGCGGCGCGCCGCACGCGTTCGGCCTGTTCGGCATCTTCGCCGCCACCTCCGCGATCGCCTTCGCGTACCTCGGCTTCGACCTCATCGCCACGGCCGCGGAGGAGACCCGGGACGCCCCCCGCCGGGTGCCGGCCGGGATGATCGTCAGCCTCCTCATCGCGATCGCCCTCTACATCGGCGTCGCGGTCGCGATGGTGGGCATGGTCCCGTACGCCCGGCTGAACCCGGCGACGCCACTGGCCGACGCGTTCACCGCCGTCGGGTCGGACGGGATGGGCCTGGTCATCGACGTGGGGGCGGTCATCGGCCTGGCCACCGTCATCCTCGTCGTCATGGTCGCCCAGACCCGCGTGCTCTTCGCGATGGCACGCGACGGCCTGCTGCCAGCGCCGCTCGCCGTGGTCAGCAGCCGGTACAAGGTGCCGACCCGCGCCGCGCTCCTGACCGGAGGCACGGCGATCGCGCTGTCCCAGGTCGACGTCTGGACGTTCGGGAAGGTCAGCGTCCTCACGCTCCAGCAGATGATCGTGATCGGGACGCTCTTCGCCTTCCTGTTCGTGTCGGCCGGCGTGCCGGTGCTCCGGCGCGCCCGCCCGGACCTGCCGCGCGGGTTCCGCGTGCCCGGTGTGCCCGTGACACCCGTCCTGGCCATCGCCGCCGTCGGCTGGCTCATGCTCAACCTGCGCCTGCGCACATGGGAGTACTTCGGCCTCTGGATGGCCTTCGGGCTGGGCGTCTACCTGCTGTACGGGCGGACCAACAGCCGCCTGCGCCATCTCCTCGACGGCCGTCCGGTCCGCGATCCCGGCCGGCACCGCCGGTGACGGAGGGTACCGCCCGCCGGAGCGCGTAGGTGATCATGGTGGGATGTCTTCGACGTCCGTCTCGGCCGGTCCGACGCAACGGGACCGCCTGGCCCGCCTCGCCGTCGCCTGCGTGTTCGCCCTGCACGGCATCGCGGCGGGCAGCTGGGCCGCCCGCATCCCCTGGGTCAAGGAGGCCCGGCACCTGTCCTCCGCCGGCCTGGGGCTGGCGCTGATGGGCGCGGCGATCGGCGGACTCTCGGGGATGCCGATCGCCGCGTGGCTGAGCGCGCGCGTCGACAGCCGCACCCTGACCCGCGTCATGACGCTCGCCGTCGCGGCCGCCCTGCCGCTCCCCGCCTTCGCGCCGACCCTGCCGGTGATCTTCGTCGCGCTGTTCCTGTCCGGCGCCGCCGGCGGCATCCTCGACGTGGCGATGAACGCCCAGGGTGTCACGGTCCAGAACCGCTACGGCCGGTCGATCATGTCGGGCCTGCACGGCCTGTGGAGCGTCGGCGGCCTCATCGGCTCGGCGAGCGCCGGGCTGGTCGCGCGGGCGGGCGTCGCGGCACCGGGGCACCTCCTGACCGTCGGCGTGGTCATCGCGGTGGTCGGCGTCCTGTGCGGCACGCGCCTCACGCCCGCGCCGCCGACGGCGGCCGGGAAGGTCTTCGCCCGGCCGGACCGCGCCCTGCTCGTCCTCGGCGTCATCACCTTCTGCAGCCTGTTCGGGGAGGCCGCCGCGGCCGACTGGAGCGCGGTGTACCTCCGCACGGCCGCGCACGCCACGCCCGGCGTCGCCGCGTGGGGCTACGCGGGGTTCTCCCTGTCCATGGCCGCCGCCCGCCTCGTCGGGGACCGTGTCGTGGGCCGGCTCGGTGCGCCCCTCGTGGTCCGCGCGGCGGCCGTGATCGGCGCCGTCGGGCTGGCCGCGGGGCTCCTCGTGCCCGTCACGCCGGTGGTCGTCGCCGCCTTCGTCCTACTCGGGCTCGGCATGGCGACGGTCGTCCCCCTGACCTTCAGCGCCGCGGGCCGTACGCCCGGACGGGATCCCGGCACCGCCGTGGCCGCCGTCGGGACGGTCGGGTACGGCGGATGGATGATCGCCCCGCCCGTCATCGGGTTCGTGGCACAGGCGACCTCGCTGACGGCCGCGCTCGCGCTCGTCACGGTCATGACCGCCCTCATCGCCCTGCCCGCCGGGGCCCTGCGCGAACGGTGACGCCCGGCCGCGCTGGACGCCGTCACCCCACGCCCCACCGGGCGCCGTCACCCCACGCGCCGTGCCGGACGCCGTCACCCCACGCCGTATCGGGCGCCGTCGCGGCGTTCAGCGCTCCAGGAACGGCGTCAGGAGGCCCGGGAGGGCCTCCTCGGCGATCCGGAGGGCCTGCGGCAGCGGAACGTCCTGGACCTCCACCCGCTGGCGTCCGGCCGCGGTCGTCGCGACCAGGGTCGCCAGGCCGCTCCGCCGCTGGAAGAAGGACCGTCGCAGGTTCCAGCCGATGATTCCTTCGCAGGACAGCACGCTCCGGCGGCGTACGAGCGAGCCGCGGCGGCTGACCAGGGCCCCGTTGACGACCGTGTGACCGAGGGCTCGCGCGCGGTCGGCGGCCACCAGGGCGGCGAGCGGGACGAGGACGAGCGCGACCTGCCAGGTCCACGCGGGCACCGCGCCGAGGGCCCACAGGGCGGCGGCGACGGCCACGACGAGGAGGGCGACGCCGACGGCACGGGAGAAGCGGCGGCGGGTCGCGCGCGGGCCGTGCCCGGTCGGCGTCCGGCTGAACGGGACGTCGTCCCGTAGAACCGCGCCGGCCACCCGGAGGGCCTCGGCGCGCGGCGCGGGCGGCAGCAGCAGCGACCCGCCGCGCTCGGCGCCGCGCCCGACGCGCAGCCCGGTGGTGATGGCGATGCACCGCGCCCCGCCGACGGCTCGCAGCAGCAGCGGCTCGCTGAACTCCACGCCGCGCAGCCTCCGCTCCTCGATCGTGATCGCTCGCGTCGTGATGAGACCGCGGGTGACGTGGAGGGTGCCGGCGTCGCCCCGGGTGAGCCGGAAGCCGTGGAAGGCCAGGACGTACCCGAGGGTGGAGGCCGCCGCCACGACCACCAGAAGCGCGACGGCGACGATGAGGACGTCCACGGCCAGCGAGGTCCGCCCGAACCGGTCCAGCAGCGCGCTCAGCGCCCGGATCCGCCGAGGGTCGACGTGCGCCTCGTTGAGGGAGCGCCACACGACGCCGGCGACGACCCCGACCGTGACGAAGCCCGTCAGCGTGAACGGGCCGTACCGCACCCATTCCGGCCGCATCCGGGCCAGGAGCGTCTCGCGGGGCCGCGCGGCCGGCCGCGTGGCGGAGGCCGCCGGATGGTGCAGGAGCTCATCGCGCAGGCGGGCGGCCTCGGCCGTGTGCAGGGCGTCGAGCTTCACCCCGTCGTTCTTGCGGTCGGTACGGCCGGTGCCCACCTCCACCTTGGCCAGGCCGAGAGAGCGGTGCAGCGCGTGGGCCGTGACGTCGACCGTACGGATCCGGTCGCGCGGGACGGTCAGGACCTGCCGCCGCAGGAGGCCCTTGCGGACCTGGACCTGCTCGGCGGTGACGCGGTAGGAGGTCGTGAACCAGCGCAGCAGGCCGCCGATGATGACGGCGGCCGTGGCCGCCAGGCTCCACCAGGATCCGTGCCCGCCGGCGCTTCCGGCCACCACGAGCCCCACGAGCACCGGCCAGGCCCGCAGGAGCTCCTGCACCGGGTGGACGAGGAGCATGCGGGTGGACAGCCGCCGCCAGTCCCCCGGTTCGGGCTCGGCGTTCACGCGCCCTCCTTCGACGGAGGAGTGACCAGAGGCGCTGTGCTCTTGATCCACTCGCTGCTCGCTCAAGTCGCGTCGCTCCGGTCGGCCGAGGTGCCCTCGGTGAGATGGTCGACGAGCCGCTCCGCCGCGTCCCGGTCGAGTCCGCGGATCTTCAGCGGACCGGCCGCCGAGGCCGTCGTCACCGTGACGTTCGCGAGGCCGAACAGCTGTTCGAACGGTCCGCGCTCGCTGTCGACGGTCTGGATGCGGGAGATCGGGGCGATGCGCCGCTCCTGGTCGAACCAGCCGGACTGCGTGTAGACGGCCTCGGGCGTCACCTCCCAGCGGTGCACGCGGAACCGCCACTGGGGCATGACGATGACGTGCGCCGCGCCGAGGACCCCGGTCAGGACGAGCCCCGCGAGATGCCAGGGAACGTGACCGTCGTCGCCGAGCGTCCAGATGACCTGAGCGGCGAGGATGGGCAGCCAGCCGCCCAGCGCGCGCAGGGTCCAGTAGCCGATGGCCTTCCGGCTGACCAGGTGACGTGGCGGCCTGAGCCGCACCTCCGTTGCCTCCACAGGGCCGATCCTCGCAGAGCGCCCGTCGTCGCCACAGAGCGCGCTATCACCGATTCTCCGATGACAGATGTCACTACGGCCGTGCGCCGCCCCGCCGCACCGGAGCCGCCGGATGGTGATCCCGCTCACGCCGGGTAGGTGATAAGGGCGCCGCCGCTTAAAGTTAGGCTCACCTAATAAGGAGTGTCACATGACCAACGACAGGCCCGCCCGGCGAGGCCGGCGAGTGAACCGGGGACGCGTCCAGCGCGTCGAGCGGCTGACCCCGCACCTGATCCGGGTGGTGATCGGCGGCGAGGAGCTGGCCGGCTTCTCCGTCGGCGAGTACACCGACCACTACGTGAAGATCCTCTTCCCGGTGCCCGGCGTGGAGTACCCCGAGCCGTTCGACATGGAGGCCGTCCACCGCGACCTTCCGCGCGAACAGTGGCCGCGGCTGCGCTCGTACACGGTGCGCGCGTGGGACGCGGAGGCCCGTGAGCTGACCATCGACTTCGTGTATCACGGGGACCACGGTCTGGCCGGTCCCTGGGCCGCCCGGGTCAGGCCCGGCGAGGAGGTGCTGTTCCTGGGGCCCGGCGGGGCGTACGCGCCGAGCGAGAAGGCCGACTGGCACCTGCTCGTGGGTGACGAGAGCGCGCTCCCGGCCATCGCCGCCTCGCTGGAGCGGCTCCCGGAGGGCGCGACCGCCCGGGTCTTCGTCGAGGTGGCCGGCGCCGAGGAAGAGGTGCCGCTCGACGCTCCGGGTGACACGCGGATCGTCTGGCTGCACCGCGGCACCGCCGAGGTCGGCGAGGCGCTCGTCGAGGCCGTACGCGACCTGGAGTTCCCGCCGGGCGAGGTCCACGCGTTCGTGCACGGTGAGGCGGGATTCGTCAAGCGGCTGCGGCGGCACCTGCGCCTGGAGCGCGAGCTGTCCATGGACCAGCTGTCCATCTCCGGCTACTGGCGCCTCGGCGCGGACGACGAGGGCTGGCGGGCGAGCAAGGCGGAATGGAACCGCCGGATCGAGGAGGAAGAGGCCTCCGCGACCGTCTGAGCGTCCGGGAAGGCCGCGGGGCACCCGCCGACGACCGGCCTATTGGACCGATCCGCCGTAAAGGGAAAGATTTCAAAGGCTATTTCGGTCTCAGTAGGCCCTGAGGTCTGTTCACCGGTGGTCATCGATGGCAGACTCTGCCCGCATTATGGTGATCGGAGGTGGGAACCCGTGGCCGTGGCGGTGCATTCGGTGAGCAGGCCCACCGTCCGCCGCAGGATCGTGGGAGCGCAGCTCCGCCGCCTGCGGGAGGCGGCCGGGACGAGCCGCAAGGAGGCCGCCGAGGCCATCAACGCGACGGAGAGCCGGATCGGCCGGCTCGAACAGGGCCGCGCCGGTCTCGACGAGGACGACGTCGTCGCCCTGCTCAAGCTGTACGGCATCGACGACCGCGGCGAGCGCGACGCCCTCCTGACCGTCGTACGGGAGGCCAGCCGGCCCGGCTGGCTGCAGGCGTACAACAACGCGATGCCCGCCTGGTTCCGCCCCTACGTCGACCTGGAGGAGGCGGCCCAGGTCATCCGGACCTACGAGGTGCAGTTCATTCCCGGGCTGCTGCAGACTCCGGAGTACACCCGCGCGGTCGTCATGCAGGGCATGTCGGATCCGTCGGCGGACGAGGTCGAGCGCCGGGTCGAGCTGCGGATGCGCCGGCAGCGGATCCTGTACCAGCCGCACCCGCCCCGCCTGTGGGCCGTCATCGACGAGGCGGCGCTGTGGCGGCCGATCGGCGGCGTGGAGGTGACCCGCGCCCAGTTGCGGGCGCTGCACGAGGCCGCGCGGCGGGAGAACATCACGGTGCAGGTGATGCCGTTCCGGGTGGGCGGTCACGCCGGTGAGGCCGGGGCGTTCACGATCCTGCGCTTCCCCGAGCCGGAACTCCCCGACATCGCCTACATCGAGCAGCTGACGGGCGCGATGTACCTGGAGAAGGACGACGACATGGACCACTACACGGCGGCCATGGAGCGCCTGTGCGTGCAGAGCGCGTCGCCGGAGGAGTCCATGGATCTGATCAGCAAGATCATGCGCGAGCTCTGAGAGTCAGAGCCCCCGGAGATCAGAGGCCGCGGAGGTCTAGAGCCCCCGGAGGTCTAGAGACCGCAGAGGTCAGAGGCCGCGGAAGTCTAGAGACCGCAGAGGTCAGAGGTCGCGGAGGATCGCTCCGAGGGTGTCGCGGATGCGGGTGGCGGGCTCGGCGTCAATGCACAACCGCTCCATCACCGCCAGATAATCATCCACATCCTCACGCTTGTCCAAATACAACGCACTGGTCAACTGCTCCAAATACACCACATCCGGCAAATCCGGCTCCGCGAACCGCAAAATACTGAACGGCCCACCCGCCGCCGCATGACCCCCCAGATGAAACGGCACCACCTGCAACGTCACATGCGGCAACTCCGTCACCTCGATCAGGTGCTCCAACTGCCGCCGCATCACCGCGACCCCACCCAACGGCCGCCGCAACGCCGCCTCATCCACCACCGCCCAAAAATGCGGCGGGTCCTCCCCCGACAGCAACGACTGACGCCGCATCCGCAACCCCACCCGCCGCTCCACCTCATGCCCCGGCGCATCCGGATGCCCCAGCAACGTCACCGCACGCGCATAATCCTCGGTCTGCAACAACCCAGGAACGAACTGCACCTCATACGCACGGATCCGAGACGCCGCCTCCTCCAACCCGATGTACACCTCGAACCAGCCCGGCAGAATATCGGAGTACGAATGCCACCACCCCGCCTCATTCGCCCGCTCCGCCAACGCCAGCATCGCCGACCGCTCCTCCTGATCGGCAACCCCGTACAAACTCAGCAGATCCGCCACATCCCGCGACCGGAACCGAACCCGCCCCAACTCCATCCGGCTGATCTTCGAATGCGACGCCCGGATCGCCTCACCGGCCTCCTCACACGTGATCCCCCGCGCCTCACGCAACCGCCGCAACTGCGCCCCCAGCACAATACGCAGCACCGTCGGACCACCACGATGATGACCGAACATGCTGCTCACGGCCTTCTCGCCATCAGGCGCAGAACCGATCATGCGCTCCCCTCAGGACACCGGAATCCGCCCAGTGTCCCACGCGCAGTGACGGATACAAGCCTCAAAGTAGCGTCGCTCCGGCGCAACGGCGTAGAACATCGAGCCCGGTACGCACTCGGTCCGATTCGGACGTGATCGGCGGCGACCACTGAGAACCGGGATGCGGAGGGGAATGCCCCCGCGAACTGCGCGGTGACGGAATCCTGCCCGCGACGCCACCGCCGGCGCGCCGTCGGCGCGACGCTTCACCGGCAGCGGGTTATTACTTCCCCTCCTGGCCACATCCGGCCAAACAGAAGCGGTCGACCGTCGCGAACCACTCGGGTCATCAGGGATGCGGAGCCGTAAACGACGGGCAAGGAAGCACCGATTTCCCGTCCAACGCCCGTTCACCCGGCTACAGAGCAAGATCATCTAATTACAGTGAGTGAACAAGCGAATTCGATCGGACGCGTCCATGCCCATTCCGGCCAATCGATAACGCCGTACGCCTCTACCGACCAGCCGACACCCAGGAGAGAAGCGATGATGCTTCCATCGACCCTCAGCCCGCGCGCCGCGCGAGCGGTCACCGTGCTTCCCGCGGCGGCCGCCCTCGCCCTCTGCGTGACGGCCGCCCGGCCCGCGCAGGCACGGAGCGCCGAAGTGCCACCCTTCTCCAACGGCGGCTTCGAGAGCCCGGTCGTCCCCGCGAACGCCTTCACGACCTTCATCACCGGGGACCACCTCGGCGCCTGGAAGGTCGTCTCCGGGAACGTCGACCTGGTCGGCTCCGGATTCTGGCAGGCCGCGGAGGGAAACCAGTCCGTCGACCTGGACGGTGACGTGAGCGGCACGATCGAACAGTCGGTCCCGACCCGCCCCGGCGGTTGCTACACCCTCACGTTCTCCCTCGCCGGCAACCCGGAGGGCGGACCCGCGATCAAGGAGGGCTTCCTGCGGGTGACCCAGCACGGCGTGAACCGCCCGGCGGGCCAGCGCAGCTTCGCCTTCGACACGACCGGCAGGACGCGGATGGACATGGGATACGTCTCGCAGCGGTTCAGGTTCCGCGCCCTCGGCCCCGCGGTGACCCTCGCGTTCGGGAGCTCCACCGCCGGGGCCTTCGGCCCGGTCATCGACGCCGTCTCGGTCACCCCGGCACATCCGATGGACTGCCGTCTCGGCCATAACTGACCTTCGCCCTTCGCCACTACATCCGGCACCCGTCGACCGGCGCCCCGCGGCGGCCTCCTCCGAGGCCGCCGCGGGGCGCCTCGCCGTACGTGACCGGGCGTGCGCCGGTCAGTGGAGGCGCAGTCCGGCGAGGAGGAGTCCGATCAGGCGACGGGCGTCGTACTCCGGGTCCTTGTCCGCGCCGATGCAGAGGTTGCCGACGCCGCGCATCAGGTCGAGAGCCCCGATGTCGGAACGGATCTGGCCCGCCTCGGCGGCGGCGTCGAGCAGCTCGGCGCAGACGGGCCTGAGGCGGTCGACGAAATAGGCGTGCAGGGTCGCGAAGGCGGCGTCGTCGGACTGCAGCGCCTCGGCGAGGCCGTGCTTGGTGACCAGGAAGTCGACGAAGAGATCGATCCACCGCGTCAGAGCGGTGAACGGTGAGTCGCTGTCCGCCAGCAGTGCCGGGCCCGCCTCGACGCTCGCCTCGACCTGGTGCCGGTAGACGGCGGCGATGAGATCGGCCCGCGTCGGGAAGTGCCGGTAGATCGTGCCGACGCCGACACCGGCCCTGGCCGCGATGTCGCGCACGGGCACGTCGACCCCGGAGGCGATGAAGGCCGCGGCGGCCGCCTCCAGCAGGGCCTCCTCGTTGCGCCGGGCGTCGACCCGCTTACGGGGAGCCCGCGTCTCTGATCGGCTGCCGATGTCGGCCACTGCGCCATTGCCTCCGTCACTCGCCTTGCAAACCGGAACATTGTTCCGTATGTTGGGGGCGGAACGTTGTTCCGCTTTCATGATGCCAGGCCGGGCCGCCGTTCGCAGCATGCCCCGCATCGGCACTCACGCCATTACTCACGGAGAAACACTCATGCGCCACCTCGATGAAGTCGTCGGCACGCCCGCTCCCGTCATCTCGGTACGCCCGGTGATGCTGCCGGCGCCGGACCGCGGCGATGACCTGCTGGTACGGGTGTCAGCCCCGGTGACCGGCGACGAACTGCCGATCATTGTCTTCTCGCACGGCTTCAGCCAGTCGCTGGACGGCTACGCCCCGCTCGCCGACTTCTGGGCCGCCCACGGTTTCGTGGTCGTTCAGCCCACCCACCTCGACTCGCGAACGCTGAACGTCACACCCGAGGATCCGCGGTACCCGGAGATCTGGCGTTTCCGGGTCGAGGACCTGACACGCGTCGTCGACCGGCTGGACCTCGTCGAAGCCTCCCTTCCCGGCCTCGCGGGACGCCTCGACCACGACCGGATCGCCGTCGCCGGGCACTCCTGGGGCGCCCAGACGGCGAGCATGCTCCTCGGCGCGCGGGTCCTCGACGCCGAGGGCGTCCCGGGCGAGGACCTGTCCGACTCGCGGATCAAGGCCGGTGTGCTGCTCGCCGCGGCGGGCACGGGCGGTGCCGACCTGACGCCGTTCGCCGCCGAGCACTTCCCCTTCATGAACCCGGACTTCACGGGGATGACCGCGCCGGCCCTGGTGGTCGCGGGCGACAAGGACCGGTCGGCCCTGACCGTCCGGGGCCCGGAGTGGTTCACGGACGCCTACTTCCTGAGCCCGGGACCCAAGAGCCTGCTCACCCTGTTCGGGGCGGAGCACTCGCTGGGCGGGATCACCGGCTACGCCTCCGCGGAGACCACGGACGAGAGCCCCGAACGGGTCGCCCTGATCCAGCGGCTCACCTTGGCCTACCTCCGCAGCGCGCTCCACCCCGAGGACCCGAGCTGGTCCGCGGCGAGCGCCGCGCCCGCGGACGACATCGATCCGCTGGGCCGGATCGAATCGAAGTGACGCTGAAGACCCGTGCCGCCCGCCCCCGGCGGGCGGCCCGCACCCCTACGGAAAGGACCTCACCGCCCCATGCCCGGCTTCGGAATCATGACCGCCCCCATGCAGGTCGGCTACCAGGACGTCCTGCGGGTCTGGCGGGACGCGGACGCCATCCCCGAGATCGAGCACGCCTGGCTGTTCGACCACCTCATGCCGATCGGCGGTGACCCGTACGGACCGGCCTACGAAGGCTGGACGCTGCTGTCGGCTCTCGCCGCCCAGACCCACCGGCTGCGTCTCGGCCTGCTCGTGACCAGCAACCGCTTCCGGCCGCCCGCCATGCTGGCCAAGATCGCCGCAACCGTCGACGTCGTCTCCGGCGGGCGGCTCGACTTCGGCATCGGCGCGGGCTCGCGCCCCGGCCACCCGCCGGCCCGCCGCGAGTACGAGGCCCACGGCCTGCCCTTCCACGACTTCACCCACTCAGTGGAGAGCCTCGCCGAGGCGTGCCCGGTGATCCGGCGGTTGTGGACCGAGACCGAGCCGTTCGACTTCGACGGCGCCCACGTTCGGCTCACCGGGGCCTTCTGCAACCCCAAGCCGGTGCAAGGCCCCCACCCGCCGATCCTGATCGGTGGCCGCTCGTCCGCGACGCTGCGCGTGGTCGCCGAGCACGCCGACCTGTGGAACATCCCCGGCGGCGACATCGACGACGTCGTCCGCCGCAGCGCGCTACTGGACCGCTACTGCGCCGAGATCGGCCGCGACCCCGCCTCGATCACCCGCTCGATCCACCTGCCGGTCTCCTACGACCGGCCGCAGGCGACCCGGGAGGCGATCGCCGAGGCGGTCGCCGCCGGTTTCGAGCACATCGTCCTCGGGCTGCCGGCGCCTTATCCCGCCGGCGTCGCGCGATGGGTCGCCGACGAACTCGTCACCGCGTCGGTCTGACACCCGCAACCTCGGCCTCTGCGATGTCGGCCGGACGCCCATCCACCGCACGCCCCCGCGGACACCCTCGTCCTGTCCGACCACCGGCCACGCGGCTTCCTCGCCACCACCTTCCCCGCCCTCACGGACGAGGAGCGGCGCCATCCCTCGGTCTCACCCCTGGCTGCGGAAGGAGGGGTTCGCGCAGTGACCGAATCGGTGGGGCGGGTGGGACTCGAACCCACGACCAAGGGATTATGAGTCCCCTGCTCTAACCGGCTGAGCTACCGCCCCGAGGGTAGCGAGATATCAAGCCCCACTACCTTGCCTGCCCGCAGACGCCCGCGCAACTCGGACACAGCCGCGCTGCGCGGGCGCTTGGCGGAAGCCGGCCTCAGGCGTTCGCCGGCGCGGGCGTCACCGTGTCTCCTGACGTCGCCTCCGGGGAAACGGTGCCGGGATCGGCCGGACGCCGGTCGTCCAGGAGTGTCGTCTCGTCGAACGGCGCCCGCCCGGCCAGGACCTCGCGGGCGCGCTCGCGGTCGAACTCCCTGGTCAGCGTTCCGATGACGACGGTCGCGACCGCGTTGCCGGCGAAGTTGGTGACGGCGCGGGCCTCCGACATGAAACGGTCGATGCCGACGATGAGGCCGACGCCGTCGACCAGGTCGGGCCGGTGCGACTGCAGGCCGCCCGCCAGGGTGGCCAGGCCCGCTCCGGTGACGCCGGCGGCGCCCTTGGACGCCACGATCATGAAGACGAGCAGGGAGATCTGCTGGCCGACGGACATGGGGGCGCCGGTCGCGGTGGCGATGAACAGAGACGCCATCGTCAGGTAGATGGCCGTGCCGTCGAGGTTGAAGGAGTAGCCGGTCGAGACGGTGAGGCCGGAGACGGACCGGCCGACGCCGAGGTGCTCCATCTTCGCGATGAGGCGCGGCAGCGCGGTCTCGGAGGAGGAGGTGGAGACGATCAGCAGGAACTCGCGGCCGAGGTAGCGCAGGAGCGAGAAGACGTTGATCCGCGCCACGAGCCAGAGCACCGCGCCGAGGACGACGAAGACGAAGATGGCGCAGGTGAGGTAGAAGCTGATCATGATCACGGCGAGGCTCTTGAGCGCGTCGAGGCCGGTGGCGCCGACGACGGCCGCCATCGCGCCGAACGCCCCGACCGGGGCGGCCCACATCACGATCGCCAGGATCCGGAAGACCAGCCGCTGGATGTGCTCGATGCCGCGGAGGAGCGGCACGCCGGAGCGGCCCATGGACTGGAGGGCGAAGCCCGTGAGCAACGCGATCAGCAGCGTCTGCAGGACCTGGCCCTCGGTGAAGGCCGACAGCAGGGTCTTCGGGATGACGCCGAGCAGGAAGTCGACGGCTCCCTCACTCGCCCCGGATGCCTGCGCGTGGCCGGACTGGCGGAGCGCCGCGGTGAGGTGCATGCCCGCGCCGGGGTGCAGCAGGTTGCCGACGATGAGCCCGATCGCCAGCGCGACGGTGGACGTCAGAAGGAAGTAGCCGAGAGCGAGGCCGCCGACCGCGCCGACCTTGGCGGCCTTGGCCACCGAGCCGATCCCGAGCACGATCGTGCAGAAGATGATCGGGCTGATCATCATCTTGATGAGGTTGACGAAGCCGGTTCCCAGCGGTTTCAGCTCGACCGCGAACTTCGGTGCGGCCAGCCCGACGACGATGCCGGCGATGACGGCCGCGATCACCGTGAGGTAGAGCAGATGGGTCCGTTCGCGGCGTCGTCCGGGTGCGCGGCCCTGGGCCTCGGCAGACATGTCCGTCTCCTTCTCAGCGGGGGAAATCTGCCAGGACTATGCGCAGGTCCGTGGCCCACGTCACGGTTGCGTTCATTTCGTTCATGGAAGTCGCCGTTCACACCATCGAAACCCACAGGGCACACTTGCCTGCATGCGATGGGTCTCCCGGCCTGCCGGTCGGCGGCATCGGAGCCTGGCCGGCCGGCTGTTCGTCATGCAGATCATCGTCGTGGCCGCGGTCGTCGCGGGCGGTGCGGTGCTCGCTTATCTGTACGCCGCCGAGAGCACGGAGGAGGCGGCGCGGCGGCAGGTGACGGCCGTCGCCTCGAGTGTCGCGGACTCGCCCGCCGTCGTCGCCGCCGTCGAGGGCCCGGATCCGTCGCGGGTCCTGCAACCGTACGCCGAGCAGGTACGCCGGGACGCCGGCGTGGCCTTCGTGACGATCATGAGCCCGGCCGGCATCCGGTACACCCATCCCAACCCCCAGATGATCGGCCGGCCGTTCCTCGGCCACACCGAACCGGCGCTGGCCGGCCGCGTCTTCACCGAGACGTTCACCGGGACGCTGGGGCCCTCGGTGCGGAGCGTCGCCCCGGTGTTCGGCCGGGGGCACCGGGTCGCCGCGCTGGTCAGCACGGGTATCACGGTGCGGATTCTCGACCGCCAGGTCCGCGACCAACTGCTGGCACTGGTCCTGCTCGCCCTGCTCGCGCTCGGGGTGGGCGGTGCCGGAACGTACTTCGTCAACGCGCGGTTGCGGCGGCACACCCACGGGATGGACGCGGCGCAGCTGAGCCGCATGTACGAGTACCACAACGCGATCTTGCACACCGTACGGGAGGGGCTGCTCCTGCTCGATCCGCACGCCAGGATCGCCCTCGCCAACGGCGCCGCCCGGGAGCTGCTCCGCCTGCCGGAGGACGTGGAGGAACGTGCGGTCGACGAGCTGCCCCTGCCGGAGAGCCTGCGGGCCTCCCTCTCCTCCCGCGGCCCGTGCGTGGACGAGATCCACGTGACCCGGGAGCACGTCGTCGTGGTCAACAAGTCGGCCGTCACCTCGGGCACGCGCGACCTCGGCAGCGTGGTGACCCTGCGGGACCACACCGAGCTGCAGGCGCTCAGCGGCGAACTGGACTCGGTACGGGGATTCGCCGAGTCGCTGCGATCCCAGACCCATGAGGCGGCCAACCGCCTGCACACGGTGGTCTCGCTCATCGAGCTCGGACGGCCCGAGGAGGCGATCCGGTTCGCCACGGCCGAACTCGAGCTGACCCAGCGCCTCACGGACCGGGTCGTGGGGGCGGTCGCGGAGCCGGTGCTGGCGGCACTGCTGCTCGGCAAGGCCGCGCAGGCGAACGAGCGCGGGGTCGAACTGGTCGTCACGCCGGATACCGAGATCGACGACACCGCGATTCCCGGAACGCTCGGATCCCGGGACCTGGTGACGATCCTGGGCAACCTGATCGACAACGCCGTCGACGCCGCCATGGAGGCGGGCGGTGATGCTCCCCGCGTCTTCGTCACCGCCCGCATCTCGGGCGACCGGCTGCTGCTCCGCGTCGCCGACACGGGCGGCGGTGTCGGAGCGGGGACGGCGGAGGAGATCTTCGAGCGCGGCTGGTCGACGAAGGACGGGGCTCGCCCCGCCCGACGCGGACTGGGCCTGGCCCTGGTCGCCCAGGTGACCGGCCGCCACGGCGGAAGGATCGAGGTGGGCCGGGAGGTCGGCGCGGTGTTCACCGTGACACTGCCGTTGACGAGGAAGGCGATGGCGTGATCAGCGTCCTGGTGGTCGAGGACGATCCGGTGGCCGCGGACGCGCATCGGATGTACGTCGAGCGGGTGCCCGGCTTCGAGGTCGTGGGCGTCGTCCACTCGGGCGCGGAGGCGTTCCGGGCGCTGGACCGCCGGCCTGTCGACCTCCTGCTGCTGGATTTCTACCTGCCGGACTGCCACGGGCTGCAGCTGTGCCGACGGCTCCGCGCCGCCGGGAACCCGGCGGACGTGATCGCCGTGACCTCGGCCCGTGACCTGACCACCGTACGCGCGGCGGTCTCGATCGGCGTCGTGCAGTATCTCCTCAAGCCGTTCACCTTCGCCACGCTCCGCGCCAAGCTCGAACGCTACGCGCGCTTCCACGCGACGGTCGCCGGGTCCGGCAAGGCGGCCGACCAGCAGGAGGTCGACCGGGCGATCGCCACCCTTCGGAGTGCGGACCGGCCCGCGCTGCCCAAGGGGATGAGCGCCTCGACGCTGGAGACCGTGACGGCCGCCCTGCGGACCGCGGAAGAAGGGCTGACGGCCGGCGCGGTCGCGGCCGCCACGGGGTTGTCACGCATCACCGCCCGCCGCTATCTGGAGTACCTCGTCGACGGCGGGCGGGCGGCCCGGACCCCGCGGTACGGCCAGGTCGGCCGGCCCGAACTGCACTATCGCTGGTCACCCGGATGAGGTCCGGGCGGGCCGGATCCGCCGCGACCGGAGGCGCCGCCGCCTGATCGGCGCCGTGCCCGCCGGTATTCGGACCACGCCACGCGTCCCCACCGCTCCATCCTCTTCAGCAGGCCGGGCGCCTCCTCCTCGAAGATCCCGGCCGACGGCGGAGGCGGCGTCGCGTGCCGCATGAGCGACTGGAAGAAGCGGCAGGCCGTGTCCTCCTCGCGGAAGTCACGGATCGGCGTGTACGTGCCGCGCTCGCAGATCCCGACGATCCATCGGCCCGCCTCCCCGCGGAGATAGGGGAAGGCCTCCGGGAGCCAGTCGGGTTCGTGCACGCCCTGGATCTGGTACTCCCGGAGACCGGCGCGGGACAGTGTCGCCGCGAGTTCCCGTCGGTTCACGCCGTCAGACGACCCGCTGCAGGTACCCGTTGTCCACCAGCCACGGGATGAAGGGCGCGGTCGCCCCGGCCGGCAGGTAGGCGGGGTTGATGGCGTACTGCAGGCCACCGCCCGGCTGCTCGAACCAGGGCGCGGCCGGTCCGCCGTCCACGTCGAAGGACTTGAGGACCCGGTAGAGGTGGTAATTGCAGATGTGCGCCGGGTCGTCCGCCGGGGTGTTCAGGCTGTCCGGCGGAAGCGAGCGCTCGATGAACCAGGTCCCGCCGGCGGCGAGGAAGCGGCCGAACTCGTTACCGAATCGGTCGATGTACTGCTTGGGGAAGAGCGTCACCCGGAAACGCAGGAGCTGACCCAGGCTGTTCCGGGCGAATCCGTCGTCCGGCGGGAAGATCCAGCCGGTGGCGGACCGGTATTTGGCAAGGAACTGCTCCGGCGTCAGCCCCCCGTAGCGAATGTAGTTGAAGAGGAGCGAACCGATGAGACCTTTCCTCGGGAGAAAGGCCGGACCGAGGAGAGGGTTGCCCTTCACGAAGGGCGGGCCGCACAGGAACCCGCGAGCCGGGGCGGGGGACGCCGGGCGGCGGCGTCGTATCCGCTGCGACTGGCCACTCCCCTGCTCTTCGTCGTCGGATCCGAACGTCGCCTCGGCAGGCGGTACGCCGTCCGATCCGCCGCTCACGGAGGCGACCGGCGAGGCCGAGCAATCGTCCCGGTTCGCGAGGGTGCTCATGGGCGAGTGCAGCGGGTCGGTGGAGGCGCAGGGCGCGCTCGGTGACACCGCTTCGGGACGCGCGGTGTCCGCGCCGGCGGGCGCCGCGCTCACGGCCAGCATGACCGTGAGACCGAACGTCGCCGCCGCGGTCGCCCCCCTGCGGAAGCCCCATGCCGGTTGTCGCGAGAACTGCATCGACTCTCCTATTACGTCACCGGTCCCCTGTTTCGGGGAATGACTTCGGCGAGTCGACCATTGGCCCGGACATGGCCTCTTCACGGCGTACGGCACTGCAGACGGCAGATGCCGGGAATTAGGGTGAATCCCGCCGGACCGCGTCCGCGGTCGTTCGCCGATGAGTGACTACCCGGCCACTCAAATGGAAGATCGCCGCACGCGGCAATCGACCGGCAAAGGCTCGCGGCGAATTCCCCCGAATCCCGGCGATCAGTGTTCGCCGCGCTATCCATGGACGCGTCCGAATAAGGACGCCCGCGCAGGGAGGAAGACACCGCGCGAATCACTCTTACGGGATCTGAGGACGGCGACGCGAGCCCGGGCCGCCTGCGGACGCGCCGCCGCCGGGGTGGCGCAGCGTCGTCGTGGCCGTCGTGCGTCTCCGGCCGTACCGCAGCCGGTCCGGCCTGTCGGGCCGTGGGCCGGGAGCGCACTGACGGTGCGATTGGGACGCGCATTTGCACGTGCATCTGATTGTGCATCAGTTCTTGCATCTGCTCGCGCTCCGGGGGAAGATAGCCGATCAAGCCCTACTCGGCCCGCCCGAGTCGTCTGGAGGCCGCCAGATGCCCCCCTATCGCACGAGCTGTACATCTGCCCGGCACGAACTCGCCGAGGAGCCCTCCTCCCCGGCGAGCGTGCGCGACAGCGCTTACGTGCTGCCCCGGCTCGTGGCGTACGGTCCGGTGTTCGGCCACTCACAGGACGCGATGTGCCCCCTGCGGGCCAACGGCGCCGCGCCCGGGATGGCGCGCGAGTTCACCATCGCCACGCTGCGGGCCTGGGGGCTGGCCGACCTGGCGGACGACGCGACGGTCATCGTCTCCGAACTGGTCACCAACGCCCTGCGCTACGGCCTGCCCGCGGGTTTCACGACCACCGACGACCGGCCGATCAGGCTGACCCTCGTCCGGCACGGCTCCCTCGTCGTGTGCGTCGTCGCGGACGCCAGCCGCCAGGAGCCCCTCATACGCGACCCCTGCGACATCGCCGAGAACGGCCGCGGGCTGCACGTCATCGAGGCCCTCAGCTGCACGTGGGGCTGGACGCCCCTGCCCAGGGCCGGCAAGGCGGTGTGGGCCGCGCTCACCGTCCCGCAGGCGTGAAGCTTTCTTCCGTCGACGTGCCTATTGGAGTAACAATCTGATTACCGATTTCCTGACATGCGGTTGACCAGGTGAAGTGCGAAACGCCGGCGAGGACGCGAAAAGGCCGCTCTCGGTAAACTGCCGATGGCGACCCCTTGGGCCGCAGCAGGGCCGAATCACCGCCACCTCCAAGGACACGGTATGGATCGTCGTGTCGGCGCCTCGACCGGTGCATCGTCGACCGCGGGCATGACAGGAGAGATCGACCCACCCCTGGTCGGGCGCCGCGACGTCCTCGACGGCTTCACCACCCTCCTCGACGACGCGGCCGACGGCACGTTCAGCTTCGTGGGCCTGGCCGGAGATCCCGGTGCGGGAAAGACACGGCTGCTGGAGGAGCTGGCCGCCGAGGCCGCCCGGCGCCGGCTGCCCGTTCTGTCCGGGCGGGCCACCGAGTTCGAGGAGATGCCGTTCGGCGCCGTGCTCGACGCGCTGGACGACCGCCTGGAGACGGTCGCGAAGGAGCTGCCCGAGCGGCTCGGCGCGCCGGCGGCCGGGCTGCTGGCCACGATCTTCCCCGCGCTCTCGGTCACCGCGACCGGCGACGCCGACGCGTTCGCGTCCGCCACCGGCCGATACCACCTCTACCGCGCCGTCCGGCGGCTGCTGGAGGAACTGGCCGCACCCGAGGGTCTGGTGCTGATCCTCGACGACGTGCACTGGGCGGACGAGGCGACGGTCGAGCTGCTCGACCACCTGGCTCGTCATCCCCCGCCCGGACGGCTGCTGGTGGCGGTGGCCTACCGGCCGGCCCAGTCCTCGCCCAGGCTGGCCGCGCTGATGGAGATCGCGACGCGGATCCCGGTCGATCCGCTCAGCGAGGCGGAGGTCGGCGAGCTCCTCGGCCCGCAGGTGAACCACGCCCGGCGCAGGGCGCTGTACGAGGCCAGCGGCGGGAACCCCTTCTATCTCGACGCGCTCGCCCGCATGGAGACGGGCGCCGGGACGCCCGACGGCACCGGCGAACCCGCCGGAATCGGCGAGCTGCCCCCGGCCGTGCGGGCGGCGCTGGGCATGGAGCTGAGCGGTCTGTCCGCGACCGCCCTGCTCGTCGCGCGGGCGGCGGCCGTCGCCGGCGACGAGTTCGAACCCGCCTTCGCCGCGGTGACGGCCGAGACGTCCGAGGAGCTCACCCTCCAGGCGATCAACGAACTGGTCGCCCGCGACGTCGTACGGCCGTCGGCGCCGGGCCGGTTCCGGTTCCGGCATCCCCTCGTGCGGCACGCGGCGTACGAGTCCGCGGCGGCGGGCTGGCGGCACGCCGTGCACGCCCGGATCGCCGCCCGGCTGGCGGACCTGCGCGCCCCGGCGAGGGTGCGCGCCCCGCACGTCGAGCGTTCCGCGAGAGTCGGCGATCAGGCGGCGATCGCGACACTCGTCGAGGCGGCCCGCTCGGTCGCCGCGCAGGCGCCCGCGACCGCCGCGCACTGGCTGGAGGAGGCGCTCCGGCTCGGCCCGGACGACCCGGACATGAGACTGGGGCTGCTGCTGGAGCTCGCGCGGGCGCAGGCGGTCAGCGGCCGGCTCGCCGAGGGCAAGGACACCGCGCGGGAGCTGCTCCGCCTGCTGCCGCCCGACGACTTCCCGCGCCGCGCCCGCGCGGCCCGGCTGTGCGGCATCATGGAGCGCCAGCTCGACCGGCCGCACGAGGCCCGTGCGCTCCTCCTCGACGAGCTGCGGCGGATCCCCGACACCCAGGCCCCCGCCGCCGTCGAGCTCCGCGTACGGCTGGTCACCGAGAGCCTGAGGCGCAGCGACTTCCGCGCCGCCCAGGCCGTACTGGACCTGATGCCGGAGAGCGCCGACGGCTGGGAGCCCAGCCTGGTGCTGGCGGTCGCCGCCGTACGCCCGATGCCCGCGTACGCCGCAGGGCTGATCGACGACGCCGCACGCTACGCGACGGTGGCCGCCGACCTCATGGCGGTCGCGCCGGACGACCACCTCGCCGACTGGCTCGACACGCACATCTGGCTCGGCTGGCTGGAACTGATGATGGGCCGGTACTCCGACGCCCTGCAGCACTTCGGTCGGTTCCTGACGGTGGCCCGCAACACCGGGCAGAGCTCGTTGCTCCCGTACATGTCGGCAGGTCAGGCACAGACCCTGACCATGCTCGGGCGGCTGCAGGAGGCGGCCGCCGCCATCGAGGAGGCCGCGGAGGTGGCCCGCCTCCTGCGCTCGAACGAGTCGCTCGGCTTCGCGATGACGCAGCAGTGCCTGGCCGCCACCTGGTCCGGTGACCACGAGTCCGCCGTACGCCTCGGCGAGGACCTGGTCGGCCTGAGCCTCGGCCGCCGGGAGTGGTGGGCCGCCGTGGCCCGGTACGCCCGCGGGATGGCGCTCATCCACGCCGGGCGCCTGGACGAGGGCGCGGAGGAGCTCATCGCCGCCTGCGGTGACTTCGACGACCCCCAGCTCGATCCCGGCACGCTGATGGCCTGCTGCGAGACGCTGGCCGACGTGGACGCCACGCGGGAACGGACGCAGGACGCCATGGCCTGGGCGGACCGCGCCGACGTGCTCGCCCGGCCCGGCCTGGAGACGAACGGCGGCTTCGCCATGCTGGCCCGCGCGCACGCGCTGACGGCGTCCGCTCCGGACGTCGCCGCCGAGCAGGCCCAGGCCGCGGCCGCCATCCTCGACAACGGCGGCATGCGGATCCACGCCGGACGGGCGAGGCTCCGCGCCGGCATCGCCTACACGGCCGCCGGCGAACGCGCGCAGGCCCGTGCCGAGCTCGGCGCCGCCGCGGAGATCTTCGCCGCGTGCGGCGCCCGTACCCTCCACGCGCAGGCCGTACAGGCGCAGCGCAGGGTCGGCGTCCGCGTGCCGGGGGCGACCGGCCGGGCGGGCGGTCCGCACGGACTGTCGCGGCGCGAGTTCGAGGTGGCGACGCTCGTCGCCGAGGGGTGCACGAACCAGCAGATCGCCGAGCGCCTGTTCCTCAGCATCCGGACCGTCGAGACGCACATGTCGCACATCTTCGCCAAGCTCGGAGTGTCGTCCCGGGTCGGTATCGTCAGCGCGCTGAACCAGAACCCTTAGTCCCCCCGTAAGGGCGGAATCAGGGTTTACCACGATGCCGCGCGCACCCTCGCGCCTGCCATTGTGTGTCCGGAGGCAGGAGGTGAGAGGCATGGAGCGACGTGTCCCGGCGCGGTACACCCTCGAGGGCGTGACCGACGCCGACGTGTCCGTGCACCCGTTCTCGACGGAAGACGGCCTCGGTCTCAACCTGACACGCTTCCGGCGCGGCGACTGCGACGACGTCGTGCTCCTGCTGCACGGGCTCACGGCGTCCATCGACATGTTCGTCATGCCCGAGCACCGGAACCTGGTGAGCGTCCTGCTGGACAACGGGTTCACCGACGTCTGGGCGCTCGACTTCCGCATGAGCTCGCGGCTGCCGTACGACGCCGAGACGCACCGCTACACGCTCGACGACATCGCGGACTGGGACCATCCGGCCGCCCTGCGCGAGCTGCGCCGGCACGTGGGCGACAGGCGGGTGCACGTGATCGCGCACTGCCTCGGGTCGCTGTCGTTCTCGATGAGTCTCTTCGGCGGCGCCCTGGACGGCGTCACGAGCTTCGTGAGCAACAGCGTCTCCCTGGTCCCCCGCGTGCCCACCTGGTCGCGGTGCAAGCTCGCGGCCGGCCCGGGCCTGTCGGAGTACCTCATCGGCGTGTCGTTCCTGGACTCGCGCTTCGGCGAGGCCCCGCCGCTCACCCGCGGCTGGATGCTCTCCCGCCTGGTGTCGCTGTTCCACCGCGAGTGCGACGTCCGCGACTGCCACATGATCAGCTTCATGTGGGGCAGCGGTCATCCGGCCCTGTACGAGCACGAGAACCTCTCGCCCGTCACCCATCGGCGGATCGCGGACCTGCTCGGCCCGACCGGAGTCCACTACTTCCGGCACATCCGCAAGATGGTGTCGGCCGGTCAGGCCGTCAAGTACGACCCGGCCGACCCGCGCCACGCGGCCCTGCCCGACGCCTACCTGACGCGGGCCGGCGAGGTCACCACCCCGGTCCTGTTGCTGTCAGGAGACGTCAACCGCGTCTTCCCCGGGGCGAACGCCGCCTGTCACGAGGCACTCGAACAGGCCCGGCCCGGGCTGCAGGAGTTCGTCTCCCTCCCCGGCTACGGTCACATCGATCCCTTCATCGGCGAGAACGCCCACGTCGACGTCTTCCCGAAGATCCTCGATTTCCTGAAGCGGCAGGCCTCGCCAGCGAGTGAACCGATGAGCACAGCACCCCCGGTCACCCCTCCGACGAAGGAGGTCTCGCGAGCGAGCGGAGCGAGTGAGCCGATGAGCACAGCACCTCTGGTCACCCCTCCGACGAAGGAGGTCTCGCGGGCGAGCGGAGCGAGTGAGCCGATGAGCACAGCACCTCTGGTCACCCCTCCGACGAAGGAGGTCTCATGAACGGCGAACACGCCGACGTCGTCGTGGTCGGTTCCGGCTTCGGCGGCTCCGTCGCCGCCTACCGCCTGGCGGAGGCGGGTCTGTCGGTGGTGCTCCTCGAGCGGGGGCAGGACTACCCGCCCGGCACCTTCGCCCGCACCCCGGCGCAGATGAGCCGCGCCTTCTGGGACCCGGGCGAGGGGCTGTACGGGCTGTACGACGTGTGGGGGTTCCGCGGGTTCGACTCGGTCGTCTCCAGCGGCCTGGGCGGCGGTTCGCTGATCTACGCCAACGTCCTGCTGCGCAAGGACGAGGAGTGGTTCGTCAAGGACCAGGCGCTGCCCGGGGGCGGGTGCGAGACCTGGCCGGTGAGCCGCGCGGAGCTGGACCCGCACTACGACGCGGTCGAGGGCATGCTCGGGGGCACGCCCTACCCGCTGGACCATCCCGCCTTCGCGAACACCGCGAAGGCCCATGCGATGCAGGACGCGGCGGCCGAGCTCGGGCTCGACTGGCAGCTGCCGTCACTGGCGGTCAGCTTCGCACCGACGCCGGGGGCCGAGCCCGGGCTCGGGCTGCCCATCGCCGAGCCCCGGTTCGGCAACCTGCACGGCGTGGAACGCCGCACCTGCCGACTCTGCGGCGAGTGCTACCTGGGCTGCAACGACGGGGCCAAGAACAGCCTCGACCACACCTACCTGTCGGCCGCCCGGCATCACGGCGCGGACCTGCGCACCCTGCACGAGGTGCGCGGGATCAGGCCGCGCCCGGAGGGCGGCTACGAGGTGGACTACGTCCGGCACGACCCCCTCGCGAAGGACCGCGGTCCGGAGCCGGGGACCATCTCGTGTGATCGCCTGGTGCTGGCCGCCGGCGCGTACGGCACGACGTACCTGCTGCTGCGCGACCGGGAGCGGTTCCCGGGCCTGAGCGACGCGCTCGGCACCCGGTTCACCGGCAACGGCGACCTGCTGACCTTCCTGCTGCGGGCCACCGACCGGGACCGGATCCGGCCGCTCGACGCCAGCCGGGGTCCGACGATCACCAGCGCGATCCGGCTCCCCGACGAGGTCGACGGCGTGCCGGGCGCGGGGCGCGGCGCGTACATCGAGGACGGCGGCTATCCGAACTTCGTCGGCTGGATGGTGGAGCAGGCCGACGTCGCGCACGAGATCTCGCGGGTGGTCCGTCTGATATTCGAGCGGTTCGTCTCGTTCATCTCCCACGCGCCGGACACCAACCTGTCCGGTGAGCTGTCCCAGTTGATCGGCGACGGGGCGCTGTCGGTCAGCTCGCTGCCGCTGCTCGGCATGGGCCGCGACGTCCCGGACGGCGTGCTGCGCCTGCGCGACGGGCGGCTGGACGCCGACTGGACGACCAAGACGAGCGAGGAGTACTTCGTGCGGCTGCGTTCCACGATGAAGCGGATCGCGGCCGTGCTCGGCGCGACCTACGCCGACAACCCGATGTGGTTCCGCAAGCGCATCATCACGGTGCACCCGGGGGGCGGGGCGCCGATGGGGCGTACCCCCGCCGAGGGGGTCTGCGACCCGTTCGGGGAGGTGCACGGGTTCCCCGGTCTGTACATCGCGGACGGGGCGGCGCTGCCCGGCGCGGTCGGGCCGAACCCGTCACTGACGATCGCGGCGCTGTCCGACCGGATGTGCACGCGGTTGCTGGAGAACGCCGGGCGCGCTCACGGGACGCGCCCGGTCGGAGGGGCGGTGAACGGCACGGCGAGTGCTCCCCAGGTCGGCAGGGGTGCCGCGGAGCTCACGTCGCTGTCGTTCACCGAGGAGATGAAGGGGTTCTACGCCGAGGGTGAGCACGCTCCCGGGGCGGGGGAGCAGGCGGGCCGGCAGCACGGGGACCGACTCGGGTTCCGGCTCACCATCACCGTCGACGACGTGAACCGCTTCCTGGAGGAGCCCGAGCACACGGCACGGGCCGAGGGATGGATCGACGCCGCTGTCTGCGGGGGCCGGTGTCAGATCCAGCGGGGCTGGTTCAACCTGTTCTGTCCGGGAAGTGCGCCGGACCGCAAGCTCATGCGGTATCGCCTGCACTTCACCGACTCCACGGGCCGGCCCCGCACCCTCTCCGGGTGGAAGGACATCCGCCACCGCGCGGCGACGCGCGTCTGGCCGGACACCACGACACTGTTCTTCCGCGTCTTCGAAGGACACGTGATGGAGGACGAGGAGGACGGCGCCGCCATCGCGGGGGCCGGCATCCTCCGCCTCGGCCTGGACGACTTCGCCCGGCAGCTCACCACGTTCCGCACGGAGGGGCCGGACGGTCTCGCCGCCCTGGAGCGCTTCGGCCACTTCTTCCTGAGCGAGCTGTGGGACGTCTACCGCCCGAAGATGCTGAACGGACACGCGCGGGACACCGGCGACGACGTCCAGACCGCCGCCGGATCCGAGGCCGTCGCGCAGTCTCAGGCCACCACGAATCTCGAGGTCGCCGCCGACCTCCGGGCCGCCGTGGAGGCTCAGGCCGCCGCAGGCCTCCACGCCGCCGCGGACCTCAAGAGCGCCGCGGACGGGCTTCAGGCCGCCGCAGGTTTCGATGCCGTGGCAGTGCCGGAGATCGCCGCGGACTCCAGATCCGGCGCCGCAGGCCTCCAGGCCGACGTAGAGGCTCAGGCCGCCGCGGGCTCCGGAGCCGCCGCTGCGGGCTCCGAAGCCGCCGCGGCGGGCAACGAACCCAGCCCGGCCTAGCGGCCGGCGCTGCGAAGGGACCCCACGACGCGGCGGACGGGATCCCGCGACGGGGAGTGTCGCCACGATTCCGCCGCCGTGTCGTGGCCGAGGGACACCGTTCCTGCTTCCGGCCCGACCGGCGGGCAGGCCGGAAGCGGGAACGGGGGCCGGCCCCGAGGCCCGGTGGCCGGAGACCGAGTCGACGGCAGCGGTGGCGGGATCCCGAGTCGACGGCGGCCGGCGGCCGGGTCCGGTGACCGGAGACCAGGCGGGGGCCCGGTGAACAACGGCCGGCAGCTGGAGGCCGGGTGGTGGCCGGGTGGACAACCGCCGGCGGCTGGAGGCCGGGTGGTCGGCGGCCGGGTCGACGGCAGCGGTGGCGAGATGCCGAGTCGACGGCGGCGGGGCCCGGCGGCCGGGTCCGGGGTCCGGGGTCCGGCGGCCGGAGACCGGGTGGTGGCCGGGTGGACAACGGCCGGCGGCTGGAGGCCGGGGTCCGGAGACCGGGTCGGGGGCCCGGTGGACGGCGGCGGGGTGCCGGAGCCCGAGGCCCGGGAGCCCGGAGGCATGGAGACGGGTGCGGCGCGAGCGGAGACGGGGCCGCCCGCGCCGCATCTCCGGCTCGGCATGGCTTCGCTGGTGACACGTTGCCGCCGGTGGGGCCGTTCGGAGGGGGAATTGGCCGGATTCGACGCGTCAACGGTGACGGCAAGGGCCTCCGTTGCCGGTCTGGGGGCCGGGGTGGGCGCAACGCTCGGGCAACGCCGTTTCCCCCGCCCCATCAGGGATAGGACGGGACGACTCGGATGGTCCCGATGGTGTTCTCCGAGACTCCTGTACATGCGGAGGGCCAGATCGGCTCGGCCCCGGCTCGGACGGCCGGAGCGGAAGGCGGGCGCGTGAAATGCTCGGGGAACGCCGCGTGACACGAGCTCACGAACCTGGACCTGCCATCCCGACCCCGGCGATCCACCAGCCCGAGACTTTCGCAGGCGCGAGCGGGAGGGCCCTTACTCCGGGTCGTCCGCGGAACGGCTCAGGTGAAGACCTTGCCGGGGTTGAAGATGCCGGCCGGGTCGAGGGCCTGCTTGATCGCGCGGTGCATCCCGATCACGGCCGGCCCGATCTCCTCGGCCATGCCGCGGCGCTTCAGCAGGCCGACGCCGTGCTCGCCCGTCACGGTTCCGCCCAGCGCGATCGCCTCGTCGACGATCCGCTCGAACGCGGCCTGGGCGCGCTCCCGCGCGGCGTCATCGTCCGGCGACGTGATCATCAACGGGTGGAGGTTGCCGTCCCCGGCGTGCGCGACGTTCGCGATGCGGATGTCGTACTCGGCGGCGATCCGTTCGATCCGGCCGAGCATCTCCGGCACCAGCATGCGCGGCACGCAGACGTCCTCGGTGAGGACCGGGCCGAGCCGCTCGACCGCCGGGTACGCGAGGCGGCGGGCCGCGAACAGCGCCTCCGCCTCCTCCGGATCGGTGGAGCGCGCGCTCCACGTGGCACCCGCGGCCGCGAAGCACGCCAGGATGGCGTCGGCCTCCTCCTCACCCGCCTGACCGGGGCTGTCGGTACGGCCGAGCAGGAGCACGTCGCCCTCGTCGGCCAGTCCCATGTGCCGCCATTCGTCGACGGCGCGCAGGCAGTGCCGGTCGATCAGTTCGAGCGCACTGGGCACCACTCCCGCCGCGGTCACGGCGCTGACCGCCTCCCCCGCCGCCACCAGCGAGTCGAAGTACCCCACGATCGTGCGCTCGGCCGCGCGGGCGCCCCGGAGCCGTACGGTGATCTCGGTGATGACGCCGAGGGTGCCCTCCGAGCCGACCATGAGCCCCGTCAGGTCGTACCCGGCCACGCCCTTCGCGGTGCGCCGGCCCAGCCGTACGACGTCGCCGCGTCCGACGACGGCCTCGAGCCCGAGGACGTAGTCCCGCGTCACGCCGTACTTCACGCAGCACAGCCCGCCCGCGTTCGTGGCGACGTTGCCGCCGATGGTCGACCACGGCGCGCTCGCCGGGTCCGGCGGGTACCAGAGACCGTGCTCGGCACAGGCCCTGCGCAGGTCGTCGTTGACGACGCCGGGCTGGACGACCGCGATCCGCTCGTCCGGGTCGATCCGGAGGATCTCGTTCATCGCCTCGAACGACAGCACGACGCAGCCGTCGATCGCGTTGGCGCCGCCGGACAGGCCGGTGCCGGCTCCGCGCGCGACCACCGGCACGCCGAGCCGCGCGCACCGGGCGACGACCTCGCGGACCTCCGCGGTCTCCCGGGGCCGCACGACCGCGATGGGCCTGCCGTACGGCGCCCACTCCGCCTCATCGTGCGCGTAGGACGCCACCACGTCCGGGTCGCGGACCACTCTGCCGCCGGGAAGTGCCCGCTCCAGCTCCACCGCCAGTTCGTCCGAGATCGCCGTCATACGCCGCACCCTACGCTCGGCGTGATCTCTGGGAACGGCGGCGGGCAGACTGGCGAAGACGACCGAGAGCGAAGGTGGTGCCATGCCCGCGAATCCCCTCACCGCGTACGAGCTGACCGATCTGCGCGAACGGCGCAGCGTCAAGTGGCGCGAGTACCCGTCCGACGTGCTGCCCATGTGGGTGGCGGAGATGGACACTCCGCTCGCCGAGCCCGTCGCCGAGGCGCTCACCAGGGCGATCGCCCGGGGTGACACCGGGTATGCGATCGCGGGCCGGCTGCCGGAGGCGTTCGCGGACTTCGCCGCCGACCGCTACGGCTGGCGTCCCGAGCCGGACGCGATGCGCCTGGTGCCCGACGTGATGTCCGGGATCAAGGAGGTCCTGGAGATCATCACCGCGCCCGGCGACCGGATCGTGGTCAACTCCCCCGGATATCCGCCGTTCTTCTACTGGCTGGAGCGGATCGGCCGCCAGGTCGTCCCCAACCCCCTGATCGACGGCCCGGACGGGTACCGGATCGACCTGGAGCGGCTCGAGGGCGACTTCGCCGCGGGGGCGCGGGCGTACCTGCTGTGCAGCCCGCACAATCCGACCGGCCGGGTCTTCACCCGCGACGAACTGCTGGCCGTGGCGGCTCTCGCCGACCGGTACGACGTGCGGATCGTGGCCGACGAGATCCACGCGCCGCTGACCCATCCGGGCGCGCGTCACGTTCCGTTCGCCTCGCTGGACGCCCCGGCCGCCGCCCGCTCCATCGTGCTCGCCTCGGCGTCGAAGGCGTGGAACCTCGCCGGCCTGAAGGCGGCCCTGGCCGTGGCGGGGCCCGACGCCCGCGCCGACGTCGCCGCGATCCATGAGGAGGTGAGCGAGAGCGCGGGCCTGTTCGGCGTGATCGCCGCGGAGGCGGCCTTCACCCACGGCCGTCCGTGGCTCGCCGACCTGCTCGCCGGGCTCGACGCGAACCGCCGACTCCTCGGCGACCTGCTGGCCGCCCGCCTGCCGAGCGTCGGCTACCGGCCGCCTCAGGCCACGTACCTGGCCTGGCTGGACTGTCGCTCGCTGGGTCTCGGCGACGACCCCGCCGATGCCTTCCTGCGGCACGGCAAGGTCGCGCTGTCGCCCGGCCCGACGTTCGGCGAGGTGGGCCGGGGCTTCGCCCGGCTCAACTTCGGTACGGCGCCGGGCCGCGTCACCGAGGCCGTACAGCGGATGGCGGCCGCCCTCGACGGGGCGGGCGGGCGATGACGCGAGCGCCGGACGAGGCGGCGCGCGATGACGCGAGCGCCGGACGAGGCGGCGCGCGATGACGCGGGCACCGGACGTGGCCGGCGCGCGCTGAGGCGGGCAAGAAACGTGGCCCGCGCGCGTTGAGGCGGGCCCGTGATGACGCGGGCGCGGGACGAGGCCGGCGCCGGACGACGCCGACGCGCGACGACACGGCGCAGGATGAGACCGGCGCGGGAGGAGGCGGGCGCGGGGTCGGCCGGGTGACCGTGGTGGCCTGAGCGGGCGCCGCGGCCGCGCCTCGGGATGACCGGGATCGCGACCGTCTCGCAACGGCCCGGGCACTGGAGCCCATCCGATTTCTTCACTATCTTGGTCGGAAACATCGGAGAACGGGAGCCACGCATGGGCGTCATCGGAGAAGGCGACTGTCAGCCGTCACGACGCACGATCCTTCGCATGTCCGCCGGGCTCGGTCTGGGGTCGGCGATGGCCGCCACCGCCACGGCCACCGGCACCGCCCGCGCCGACGACGGGCCGATCGTCAAGCCACTGCCGCCCGAGCTGTTCATCGTGTACGGCACGAACGCCGAGATGCGCTGGGAGGCGATGCGCGGGCAGGGCTACCTCACGCCGACCGACCGCTTCTTCGTCCGCAACCACACCCGCACCCCGTCGATCGACGTGCGGACGTGGCGGCTCCGCCTGTTCGGGAGCGGCCTGCGCGGCTCCCCCACCCTCGACCGGCCGGTCGCGTTCTCCTACGATGACCTGCTCGGGATGCCGGCCCGGACCATCGACGCGTTCATCGAGTGCACCGGGAACGGCCGGAGCCTCTACACGACGCAGCAGCACCAGACCGTCTCGGGCACACCGTGGCGACTGGGCGGCGTCGGCGTCGCCCGCTGGCGCGGGGTCCCCCTCGCCCACGTCCTCGAACGCGCCGGGCTGACCCACCGCGCCGTGGACGTGATGCCGCGCGGCCTCGACCCCGACTTCGTCGACGGCGGGCAGAACCTCGGGCGGGTGCGCAGGCCGCTGCCGGTCGCCAAGGCCCTCGACGACGTCCTCCTGGCCTACGAGATGAACGGCCGGCCGCTGCCTCCGGACCATGGATTCCCGGTCCGTCTCGTGGTGCCCGGCTGGGTGGGCATCGCCTCGATCAAGTGGGTCGGCGACATCGAGGTCTCCGAGACCCCGCTGTCCTCCCCCTGGAACACCATCTATTACCGGATGTTCGGTCCCGGCTATCCGCCGGAGGGCAGCGCTCCGCTGACGCGGCAGGTGCTCAAGAGCGCGTTCGAACTGCCGTGGGACGCGCGGCTCGACGCCGGGCGCACGATCCGGCTGCACGGCCGCTCATGGTCCGGCGAAGGGGCCGTACGCCACGTCGAGGTCAGCACCGACGGCGGCCGTACCTGGCGGCACACCACGCCTCATGGGCACCGCGACTCCCTCGGGTGGGTCCGCTGGGAGATCTCCTGGCGCCCGCCGGGCCCGGGATCGTACGAGCTGCTGGCGCGGGCCACCGACCGCACCGGAACCGCGCAGCCGGACGTCGCGCCCTACAACACGTTCGGCTACCTGTTCGGGGCCGTCGCGCGTCATCCGGTCACGGTGATCTGAGGATCGGTCCGCGCCGGTCGATCAGGGGGTCGTCCAGGCCGGGTTGGTGCGCATGCGGCCCGCGCTCCGGCGCGGCTTGCGGCGGGCGGCGCGCTCCTCGGACACCTTCGGGTCCGGTGCCCGGTGGGCGAGCGCGTCGCGGAGCTGGGCGCGGCCGCGGTGGATGCGGCTGCGGACCGTGCCCATCTTCACGCCGAGGGTCGCGGCGATCTCCTCGTACGACAGTCCCTCGATGTCGCACAGCACCACGGCGGCGCGGTACTCCGGCGCGAGGGCGTCCAGGGCCGTCTGGATGTCGTCGTCGAAGTGCCGGTCCTCGTACGCCTGAGCGGGACTCGGCTCGCGGCCCCGCAGCCGCTCGGCCGCGTCATCGGCGAGACCTTCGAACCGGATGCGCTGCCGACGGCGGACCATGTCGAGGAACAGGTTCGTGGTGATGCGGTGCAACCACCCCTCGAACGTCCCCGGCGTGTAGTTCGACAGCGAACGGAACACGCGCACGAAGACCTCCTGTGTGAGGTCCTCGGCGTCGTGCTGGTTCCCGGTCAGCCGGTAGGCGAGGCGGTAGACACGCGCGGAGTGTTCACGCACGATGTCGTCCCAGCTGGGCGGCGTCCATGCCACCGTGTCACCCTTCACCAGTCACCCCCGATATCACTGTTCGCGGTCAAAGTCTGTCCCGTCGGAGGTAAGAACGGTGTAAGAGAGGTCCGCCATGGGATCGCTCCTTCCGCGGCCCTCCGGCCCGTCCTTCCTCCGACGTTGTCCAGCATGGCAGTCCGGCGCCCGTACGACGTCGCCCGTCAGATGGGTGTAGGCGCGTTCCGGTGTCGGCCGCGCGGCGGAGACGGGGACGGCCTCCTCATCCTCAGGGGGGAGGAACCGGCCCGGCGGACCATCTTGATCAACTTCGCCGGGTCGGTCATCCTGGGCGCGGGCGGCGTCCCCCGCCGGCCGCCCCGGGAGCGGCGATGGAGATTCGCATTCTCGGTCCGTTCGAGCTGATCGACGGCACCTGCCCGGTGGAGGAGACGGTGGCGGCCGCCGTACGGACGGGCGCCGCGTGGGCGGTCGCCGGGACGCCGGCGGCGATGAGGACCGCGGCGGGGACGAGTGCGGCTCCGGCGCGCAGCCGGAGCCGGGAAGGACGACGCATCTGCCGACCTCCAGAGGTTGAGGGGGACATGCGTCGAAGAGCGTCGCAACCGCCGCTTGTACATCGTGCCGTTTCAATCAACGTTGGTCGTGTGGTGACCGTGTTGGTTGATCCTCGCTGTGGGCGAGCGACTCCCCACCGGTGGTGGGGCGGGCCTCGGCCGGCCAGGGGACCCTTTGGCGGTGCCGTGATGGGGGCGTCGTCGGGGGTCACGCCGTGCCGGTCCGGCACCGGGCAGGTGCCGTCCGGCTCGACGGTGCATGATCAAGGCGGTTCCCGGTTCAGGCGGACCCGCAGCGGCGGGCGTCCGCGGGCGGCGGGGAGTCGCAGGTGCTTGTCGGTGAGGGTGAAGGTGCCGTGGTAGTACCGCACCGGCATCAGGCGCGTTTACGGCGCGGGAAACGGGCGGAGGCGTCGCCGTCGGTGCGGCATCTTGCGGCGGCGAACAAGGCGTCGCTGTACCGGCGCAGCACCGACCGCGCCCCGATGGTGTCCAGGTCGCCGAAGGTGCCCGCCCCTGCCGCCGACAACTCCCGGCACAACGCCTGATACCCCACCACCGGTGGCAGGCCGCGTTGCCGCCGCCACCGGTTCATGTCCAGGATGCACGCCCACACGTCCCCGGCCGCGACCAGCCAGCCGAAACACCGCCGCCGCTGCCCAAGCGTGAGACGCAGACCGACCCGGGCGGTGCGCAACACCACCCGGGGAGCGTCAGGATCGACACGCCGAGGCACGAAGCGATTACAGCAGGTGCCTACGACAGAACCCGGACCTCGGGAAACACCGGCCCAGCCAGGGCCACCGGACCATCCAGGAATGACGATGACCCCAACAAGGTCACTGGCACGGCGTTCATCCAGCGGAACGAACACGCCACCAACCGAACACCTCCACACCTGTCGTCAACGGGGCGAACGTTGCCTGCTGCGGCAATCGCTTGTACGCGCGGAACACGCTGGGTCCGGAAGACCCCGGAGACGGCGAACGGGCCGGTCTCGTCGAGACCGGCCCGTTCGGCTGGCTCCCCCGACTGGACTCGAACCAGTAACCTGCCGGTTAACAGCCGGACGCTCTGCCAATTGAGCTACGGGGGATCACACGAGGAGCCGCCCCGACCGCTGGCCGCCCCATCGCGCACAAGGTTAGCGCATTTCGCACGTGCTCGTTTCGCCGACTGGCCCGTCCTCTTCGGGGTATGTCCTACGGCGACTCAGCAGAGGAGTACCACCATGAAACACCGCGCTGTGTTCCTCGCCGGAGCGGCGACCGGGTACGTACTGGGAACGCGCGCCGGCAAGGAGCGCTACGAGCAGATCAAACGAATGTCCCGGCGTGTCGCCGAGAACCCCAGGGTGCAGGAGGCCGCCGGCGTGCTGCGCGCCCAGGCCGGTGAGATCGCCGAGTCGGCCCGGAGCAGGTTCGGCGGCAAGGTCCAGACGATGAGCGAGAAGGTCCCCGGCATGCGCCGGGCCGAGCCCTCCGCCACCGGCGCCGCCGAGTCGACCGGCCAGGCCGCCCAGCCCGGCAGCACGCCCGCCGACATCACCTGACCGTCCCACCTCGCGCCCGGGCCGGCAGGGCCGGTCCGGGCGCGCTCGTGTCCGGGACCGGCGGCCGCGGGATCACCCGCGACGACGGACCAGGCCGTGGAGGCCGCGTACGACGAGGTGGAGGCTCCCGGCGGCGAACACCACCGTCATCGCCGAGCCGCCGATCATCCCCGCCCAGTGCGGCGAGCCGCCGGCGGAGAAGACGTACCGCGAGGCTCCCGTGTCGACCGCCGGAACGGCCGCGCCCGCCCCGACGTCGCCGTGCCGGGCGCCCTCGAGCCAGACGCCCGTACGGGAGCCGCTCCCCGTGTCGGGGCGGAACGTGCCGTACCACAGGCACCGTTTCGCGCAGTCGAGCCGCTCGGGCGTGAACACGCCGGGCCGGCCGTCACCCCGGGCCGCCCGCAGGTTGGGCCCGAGGTCCGGCAGGACGAGGCTCGCGACGAGCACCGTCGCGGCCAGGAAGAGCAGCCCGAGGACCAGCCGCCCGGCGGCGCCCGCGCGAGATCCGTCGGGGTGGTACCCGGCCATCACGCCCGCCCTCTCGCCGCCCGAACACCTCTGACGACCCTAACGCGGCGGTGTGCCCTCACAGCCCCGTCTGGCGGCGGATCTCCTCCAGGGCCTGCTCGGCCTCGGCCAGCAGCCCAGGATCGGCGGGGTCGAGACCACGGTCGAAGACGAACGACCAACGCAACTCGCCGTCCGCCCGCGGCGGACGGCGGCCGACGATCCGCACCCCTCCGGCGGGGAGCTTGACGTACGTGCTGACGACGACGGTGGCGGTGACGCGCTCCCGTACGGCCTCCGGCACCGATCCCGGCTCGGAGAGCGGCACGGTGTGCCGCCGGCCGCCGACCTCCCGTACGACCAGGACGCCCTCCTGCCAGGTGGCCTGCTCCACGCGCTCCCACGGCAGGCGGGTGCCCTCGCCGGCTCCGGGGAGGTAGAGGGCGGCGTCGGTCGCGACCGTCTCACCGCCGACCGCTAGGACGCGCTCGCCCCGTTCGAGGACGACGCCGTCCGGCACCTTCTTCCGCCACGTCAGTCGCATGGCATGTCACGCTACAGCGCCCGGCCGGTGCCCCGGCGCGCGGCCAGCAGGTCCAGGAGGAGCGCGGCCGACCAGCTGTAGTCGTGGTCGCCCTGGCCGCTGCCGTCGAACGGGTCGTAGAACTCACGGAAGCCGGACTGGCGCACCAGCCGGGCCGTGGAGCCGAACAGCAGGTCCGCGATCCCGCCCAGGCCCTGAGTGGAGGCACCCGACCACAGGAGCCAGTTGATGTTGATCCAGGTCGGCCCGCGCCAGTACGCCCCGCGGTCGAACGCCCCCGACTGGATGTCGCACGTCGGGACCGGGTACCCGGCCGCGCCCGCGAAGCGGGCCGACAGCAGCAGGTCGGTCAGCACGCGCACGACCGCCGCCGGCAGCTCCGGGTCCATGAGCGGCGCGAAGCCGGCCACGGTCGTCTCCGGGATCAGACGCCCGGTCCGCAGGTCGCGGGCGCGGAAGCAGCCGGCCGACTCGTCCCACAGGCGGTCCAGGAGGGCGGCGTGGATGCGCTCCGCGGCCTCCCGGTGCGGACGCGGATCGGCCCCGGCGAGGTCGGCCAGCTCGGCCAGCGCGTGCGTGGAGGCCAGATAGACGGCGTTGAACAGCGGATCCTCGACGACGAAGGGATGCTCGTCCCGGAGGTACTCCGCGCGGTATCCGGCGGCCCGCATCCCCTTCACCAGCGTGACGTACCGGTCGTGGTCTCCCCCGTTGTACGTCCTGCCGCGCGGGTCGACGCGGGCCAGCGGCGGGTCCCACGCAGGACTGTCGTCGAGCCCGGACTCCCAGGGGTGGCAGAGGCTCGCCAGCCCGCCTCCGCCGATGTCACGGTCCCGCGCGAGGTAGGCGTGCTGGGCGACGAGACAGGGGTACAGCGGGGTCAGGAACGACCGGTCCGCGCCGTCGGACGCCTGCACCATCCGCAGCGCCGCGAGGGCGTGCAGCGGCGGCTGGGTGAGGGCGGAGGTGTGCACGCCGCGCGGTGCGGCGGAGTGCGCGGAACTGCGCCACAGCTCGGGGCCGGGGAAGTAGGCGTCCCGTGGTTCGGTGACGCTGAAGACGATGTGCGGGAGCAGGCCGGTCGCCCACTGGCCCCGGAACAGCGACAGGAACTCGGTCCGGGCCCGGTCGGGACGGTGGTGGGCGAGGCCGATGCCGATGAAGGCGGAGTCCCAGCTCCACTGGTGCGGGTACAGACCCGGACACGGGACCGTGGCCGCGCCGGTCCAGTTCGCGTCCAGCACGCGGGCGGCGGCCATCCAGAGGGCCGTCTCGTCGCCGGTGAGCCGTGGCCCCATTGAGCCAGCGTACGGCTCCGCGGCGCTCCCGGCGATGCCCGACCTCGGCCATCTCTGTCAGGCCGCGGCTCAGGCGGCGAGCACAGGACGCGGTTCCAGGCTGAGCACAGGACGCGGTTCCAGGCTGCGAGCCCGGGACGCGGTTTTCGGGCGGCGGGCTCAGGAGAAGAGGCCGTCGCCCCAGTAGCCGCCCTTGCGGACGCCGGGCGGGCAGGCCCAGATGCCCGAGCCGACGTGCTGGATGTACTCGTTCATGTGGTCGGAGGCGGCCAGTTTGCTCTGCAGCGGGACGAACTGCTTGCGCGGGTCGCGCTGGAAGGCGATGAAGAACAGGCCCGCGTCGAGGCGGCCGAGCCCGTCGGTGCCGTCCGTGAACGAGTAGCCGCGCCGCAGGATGCGCACCCCGCCGTTGCCGTCGGGGTGGGCGAGCCGGACGTGCGAGTCGGCGGGCAGCTTGTCGAGCGGCACCGGGTCGTGCTCGCGCTTCGCACCGTACGCGTTGCCCTCCCCCTTGGTCCGGCCGAAGGTGTCCTGCTGCTCCTGGAGCGAGGTACGGTCCCAGGTCTCGATGTGCATGCGGATGCGCCGGGCGACGACGTACGAGCCGCCGGCCATCCAGGACGGCCCGTCGGCGGGGGACGCCCAGACGTGCTCGTCGAGCGCCTTGGTGTCGGTGCCCGCGATGTTGCGGGTGCCGTCCTTGAACCCGAACATGTTCCGCGGCGTCTGCCGGTCCGGGGTCGTCGAGGAGGTCTTGCCGAAGCCGAGCTGGGACCAGCGCACGGAGACGACGCCGAACCCGATGCGGGCGAGGTTGCGGATGGCGTGCACGGCGACCTGCGGGTCGTCGGCGCAGGCCTGAACGCAGAGGTCGCCATCGCTGCGGGCCGGGTCGAGGTCGTCGCCGGGGAAGTGCGGGAGGTCGATCAGGGCCGCCGGCCGTTTCGCCCTGAGCCCGAACCGGTCCTTGCCGTCCTTCTCGAACAGCGTCGGCCCGAACCCGATCGTCAGGGTCAGCCGTGCCGGGGGCAGGCCGAGCGCCTCGCCGGTGTCGTCGGGCGGCGCCTCGCCCAGCCCGCCGGCGGCCGAGCCGTACGGGTGGCCGCCGGTGAACGCGGCGGCGGCCGCGGTCCACTCCTTGAGCATCCGGACCAGGCGGTCGCGGTCGTCGGTGATGACGTCGAACGCCGCGAAGTGCAGGCGGTCCTGGACGGGGGTGGAGATCCCCGCCTGGTGCGCGCCGTGGAAAGGGACGGCCGCGTCATCGGCGGAGCCGTGGTCCGCACCGGCCCGGGCGACGCTGACCACGCCCGCGCCGGCGGCGGCGCCGGCCGCGAGCGTCGCGCCGGAGTAGCCGAGCAGCCGGCGTCGGCTGACGTTCGCCGTCACCTGGCCACCACAGCCGCGAGCTTCGACAGCGGCTCGCCGAGCGCGTTCACCTCGTCGGACAGGTCCTTGCGGTCCTTGGCGCCGACCGTGTCGTAGGGGACGTACCCGTCGCCCTTCTCGTACTTGGTGAGCATCTTCTGCACCTTGGCGAACTCGTCGTCGAGCGTGGTCGCGAGGTCGGGGTTCCGCTCCTTGACGATGGCCTTGAGCAGCTCGTAGACCTTCTGGGCGCCGTCGACGTTGGCCTTGAAGTCGACCAGGTCGGTGTGGGAGAACGTCTCCTCCTCACCGGTGACCTTGCCGGTCGCGACCTCGTCGAGCAGCTCCTTGGCGCCGTTGGCCATCGAGGTGGGGGTGATGGAGGCGGTGCCGACCTTGGTCTTGAGCGTCTGCAGGTCCTTGACGAGCTGATCGGCGTAGGGGCCCTCACCCTGGAGCGAGCCGGTCTTCCACAGCGCCTTCTCGATCTGGTGCCAGCCGGTCCACCTGTCGCCCTGCTTGAGGTCCGCCTCGCGCAGGTCGACCTTCGGGTCGATGTCGCCGAAGGACTCGGCGACCGGCTCGATCCGCTCCCAGCCCACCCGGGACGGGGCGTACAACTCCTTGGCCTTCGTGACGTCGCCCGCCTTGACCGCGGCGGCGAACTTCGTCGCCTTGGTCAGGGTGTCGTCGACCTGCTCGGCGACGTAGGTCCGGTACGCGGCGACGGCCTGGTCCAGGCGCGGGTCGACCGCCTTGCCCTGGCCGGTGACGGTGAGCGCCTGGGAGGGGCCCTTGCCCGTCATCCCGGCGCTGCACATGACCTTGTACGTGCCGGCGGAGAGCTGGACGGTGACCTCGGCGCCGGTGCCGGGCCCGATGTTCTCGCGCTCACTGACGATCTTGCCGTCGGGGGCGAGGATCTCCAGCTCGTTCACCTGCGAGCCCTTGTTGGTGACCTTGAACGTCACCGCTCCCGCCGACGTGCTCTTGGCGCCGACCTCACAGGAGGAGTCGGTGGCCGTCACCTCGATGGCCCCGGATCCGCCCTTGGGGGCCGCGTCGTCGTTCTTCCCGCACGCCGACAGCGCGGACAGTGAGACGAGGGCGGCGCCCGCGGCGGCGAGCACGTGGACAGGACGCATGCGGTCTCCAGCGGGGCGAAGGACGGCCAGGCGCCCTTTCGGACGAAGGCGGATCGGACGAAGGCGGGCACGCCTGTTTAGGCGTACCTAACTTAGCTTTACCTAACCTCACTTCGTCAAGCGCGGGCGGGGCCCGCGCCCTGTGAACATCGCCACGCCGAGAAGCGGAAGCGGGGCCGGCGTGATCACGCCGGCCCCGCTCGGGACCGTTCGGGCCGCCCGCCGGAAGAGGGCGGCCCGCAGAACTCACTCCAGGTACTCGCGGAGCATCTGCGCGCGCGTCGGATGCCGCAGCTTCGCCAGGGTCTTCGACTCGATCTGCCGGATGCGCTCCCGCGTCACGCCGAACTCCCGGCCGACCTCCTCGAGGGTCCGCGGATGTCCGTCCGTCAGGCCGAACCGCAGCTGGATGATCCGCTGCTCCCGGTCCGACAGCGACCCCAGGATGCCGCCGAGCTGGTCCTGCAGGAGGATGAACGCCGCCGCCTCCATCGGAACGACGGCGTCGGCGTCCTCGATGAAGTCACCGAGGTCGGAGTCCTCCTCGCCGATCGGCGACTGCAGGGACACCGGCTCCTGCGCGACCCGCTGGATCTCGACCACCCGGTCGGGCGGCAGGCCCATCTCCATCCCGATCTCCTCGGGAGTCGGCTCCCTGCCGAGATCCTGGTGGAGTTGACGCTGCACGCGCACCAGCTTGTTGATGGTCTCCACCATGTGGACCGGAATCCGGATGGTCCGGGCCTGGTCGGCGATCGCCCGTGTGATCGCCTGGCGGATCCACCAGGTCGCGTAGGTGGAGAACTTGTACCCCTTCGTGTAGTCGAATTTCTCGACCGCACGGATCAGCCCGAGATTCCCCTCCTGGATCAGATCGAGGAACAGCATTCCGCGGCCGACGTAACGCTTGGCGATGGACACCACCAGGCGCAGATTGGCCTCGATCAGTCGTTGCTTCGCCCGTACTCCGTCATGGGCGAGCAGTTCGAGGTCGGAGCGTTCGGCGGGAGCGATGATGGCCGCCTTGGCCAGCTTCTCCTCGGCGAACAGGCCCGCCTCGATCGATTTCGCGAGTTCTACTTCTTCTTCTGCCGTGAGCAGCGGTACGCGTCCGATCTCGCGCAGGTAGATCCGGACCAGGTCGCTAGTCGGCGCCCGCCTCCCGAGGTCATCGCCATCAGCTCGCGCTGAGTCCTCGTGTCCGCTCGGGGACTCGAGAACCTCCACCCCCTGCTCCGCGAGCATCCGGACGACCCGGTCGGCCGAGTCCGCCGGCAGGTCGGAACGATCGATCGCGGCGGCGACGTCGTCCACCGTTATTCCACGTTCTCTGCCACGTGCGACGAGGTCCGCCACCTGGTCAACCGATGGCGTCTCGCTAGGCAGCACCGAAGGGCCCACGGTGACAGTGTGCGGCAAGGGGCCCGTATTCCGGGGGACCTATTTTTGCGTCCCAGAGGTCACAGAGAACTGATGGCTCGCTCCCGCAACACCTTTCTCTGCAGCTCAAGGGCCATCAGGTCACCGAAAAGGCGGTTGTGCTCCTCGCGGTGCTCGACCGGATTCAGCCGTCCGAGTTTGGACTGCAGTTTCGCGATCTCCCGCGTGACCTGGATCTCCTGCAATCTGGACAGCATCGCGGCGGCATATCGGTCATCCGGATCCCCGGTGAAACGCAACGGCTCCACGGCGAGAGCGGTGACCAGGGCCCTGACCTCGTCGTTCGGCGCGGCGTCCCGCAGCCGTCCGGCCCATTCCGGACCGCTCCGCGCACTCGCCACTCCGCCGAGCTCCGCGATCAGCGCCCGGACCGCGGTGTGGCCCGGGACGATCAGCGCCTCGGCGGGCATCGCGTCGAAGGCCGGCCCGAGCAGCGCGGGCCGCTGCACCGCGAGCTTCAGCGTCTCGCGCTCGACCTGGACCACCGGATCGTTCGGGTCGTACGCCGGGCGCTGCGGGGCCGGGCCCTGGACCGACTCGGGCCGCCGCCCGCGCGCGTCGCCCCGCCGGCCCTCGCCTCGCCGGCCCTCGCCCGGACGGCCGGAGGCGTGCTCGCGCACCCGCCGGAGGACGAACTGCTCGTCGAGGAAGCCGGTCCACTTGTCCAGGTCGATGGCGTAGCGCTCGCGCATGCCCCGGTCCCTGATCCCCGCGATGATCGGCGCGGCCGCGTCGATCGCGGCGAGCCGGCCCTCGGTGGTGTCGAGGTCGTACCTGGCGATCGTCGCCTGGATGGCGAACCGGAACAGCGGGACCCGGGCGGCGACCAGGTCGCGCACTGCCGCGTCACCGTGCTGGAGCCGCAGGTCGCACGGGTCCAGGCCGTCCGGCTGCACGGCGACGAACGTCTGGGCGGCGAACCGGTGCTCGGTCTCGAAGGCGCGCAGCGCGGCCTTCTGCCCCGCGGCGTCGCCGTCGAAGGTGAAGATCACCTCACCGCTGGCCTCGTCCTGGTCGAGCAGCAGCCGGCGCAGGATCTTGATGTGCTCGTCGCCGAAGGAGGTGCCGCAGGTGGCGATCGCGGTGCCGACGCCCGCCAGATGACAGGCCATGACGTCGGTGTAGCCCTCGACGATCACCGCCTGCCGCCGCTTGGCGATGTCCTTCTTCGCCAGGTCGGCGCCGTACAGCACCGAGCCCTTCTTGAACAGCGGCGTCTCGGGGGTGTTGAGGTACTTGGGCCCGTCGTCGCGCTCCTCGAGCCGGCGCGCGCCGAATCCGATGACGTCGCCGGTGAGGTCGCGGATCGGCCAGATCAGCCGGCCGCGGAACCGGTCGATCGGCCCGCGCCGCCCCTGGCTGGCCAGCCCGCCCGTGACGAGCTCCTTGTCGGTGAAGCCCCGGCCGCGCAGATGCCGGACGAGCGCCTCCCACTCGTTCGGCGCGTAGCCGACACCGAAGCGCTCGGCGTCCTCCCGTCCGAAGCCACGCTCGGCGAGGAACCGGCGGCCGAGCTCGGCCGCCGGGGTGAGCAGCTGCTCGGCGAAGAACTCCGCCGCCGCCCGATGCGCCTCCAGCAGCCGGGTGCGCTCGCCCTTCTGCCGTCCGGGGACGTAGCCGCTGTCGGCGTAGCGGAGCTGCACACCGGCCTTCGCCGCCAGGCGCTCGATCGCCTCGGCGAACGACAGGTGCTCGATCTTCTGGATGAAGCCGATCGCGTCGCCGCCTTCCCCGCAGCCGAAGCAGTAGAACATTCCGTTCGAAACGTTGAAAGACGGCGATTTTTCGTCATGAAACGGACAGAGGCCCTTGAGCGCGCCGCCGCCGGCGTTGCGGAGCTGGACGTACTCCCCCACGACCGCGTCGATCGGCGACCGTTCGCGTACGAGGGCGATGTCTTCATCGCGGATCCGGCCTGCCACGTCGGCAGTCTAGTCCGGGCCTCGGACACCACAGGCCGTACCTGGACAGCCCCGGCCGGACCGCAGGCCGCGCCTGGGCCCTCCCAGCCGGACCGCAGGCCGCATCCGGACCATCCCGGCCCGGCCGCGCACGCCGTACCGGACGGCCCGGAACGGACTGAAAGAACCTGATCGATAAGCGCGCCGGCACTCTGGACAAATCACGGAATGACGCGGTGTACTTACTCAACTTCGGCGGCAGTGGCGGATGCCGCCGTCACTCGGCATCGAGTGGTTCGGGGGCCGCGACGAGCACGCGCGAGCGACGGAGGGCCGCCATGGGCCGTGCCGGCGACACAAGGTGGAACGATGACCGAAGTCGTCCTCGACGCGGTGAACAAGGTCTACCCGGACGGTTTCCACGCCGTACGGAACATGAGCCTGCGCGTAGCCGACGGCGAGCTGTTCGTGCTTCTCGGCCCGTCCGGCTGCGGCAAGTCGACGCTGCTGCGCATGGTCGCCGGTCTGGAGGACATCACCTCCGGCGAGCTGTGGCTGGGCGGTAAGTACGCCAACGACCTTCCGCCGCGCGACCGCGACCTGGCGATGGTGTTCCAGAACGGCGCGCTCTACCCGCACCGTGACGTCCGGGGCAACATCTCGTTCCCGCTGGAGATCTCCGGGGACGACTCCCCGGCCTCCCAGGAGCGCATCGTCGAACTGTCGCGGGCGCTCGGCATCGAGGAGACGCTGCACCGCCTGCCCTCGACCCTGTCCGGCGGCCAGCGCCAGCGCGTCGCGATGGGCCGCGCGCTGATCCGCGAACCCGGCATCTTCCTGATGGACGAGCCCCTGTCGAACCTGGACGCGGGCCTGCGCACCGAACTCCGCATGGAGATCAGCGCCCTCGTCCGCACCCTCGGGGTCACGACGCTGTACGTGACCCACGACCAGACCGAGGCGCTCACGCTGGCGGACCGGCTGGCGATCATGCGCCAGGGCGTCCTCCAGGACGTCGGCACCCCTCAGCAGGTGTACGACGACCCCGCCACCATGTTCGTGGCGGCGTTCCTGAGCGCCCCGCCGATCAACCTGATCAAGACGGGCGTCTGGGCGGACCAGCAGGAGGGGATCATCCTCGGCCTCGGCAACCAGCGGCTGGTCCTGCCGTGGACCGACCCCCGGTCGCCGTCGCTCGTGGCGCACCACGGCAAGTACGTGACGGTCGGCCTCCGCGCCGACGCCCTGCGGCCGGCGCCGGACGGCCTGATCGCGGGCCGGGTACGGGCGCTGGAGTTCCACGGCTCCGAGTGGCTCGCCTACGCGGAGGCCGGCCTGCCGCACGTCGACGCCGAGGCCCCGTACGGCAACGATCCGGCGTGGATCGGCCCCGAGCAGGAGCACGGCGCCGTGCAGGGTCTGCTGCGGCGGCTCCTGCGGACCACCGGTCTCCTCGCCGAGGAGCCCGCGCCGCAACCGGTCCAGCACGACGGCCATCACCGCCGGTCGGACGTGGTGTTCCGGCTCGAATCACGGTCCGGCGTGTCGGCGGGCGACGTCGTCCGGCTGGCCGTCGACACCGACCGCATGCTGCTGTTCGGTGAGGACGGCCGCCGCGTCGACCCCGTGCGCCGGTGAGCGCCCCGGCGGCGCGCCGCCCCATGGACGGCGCGCCGGCCCCGCGGGAGGACGTCAGTCCCGGTTCGGGGGCGGGGTGTGCATGGTCCCGGCGACGCGGTTCCACAGGTTGATCTGGGCGACCTGCGCGACGAGGAAGGCCGCCTCCTCCTCCTTGAAGGCCTTGGTCACCGCGTTCCAGATCTCGTCGGAGACCGCCTCGGGCCCATGGGTGGCGGCCTCGGCGTAGGCCAGCGCGACCCGTTCCTCCTCGGTGTACAGCCGCGACTCCCGCCAGGCGGGGAGCTGAATGATCCGGTTCAGGTTCTCGCCGAGTTCGAGCGCCTCGTGGGTGTGCATGTCGATGCAGAAGAGGCAGCCGTTCATCTGCGAGGCGCGGATCTTGACGAGCTCGCGGATCGTGGCGTTCAGCGGCCCCTTGCGGATCGCCCCCTCCGCCTGGAGGAACGCCTTGTAGACCTCGGGTGCCAGTGCGGCGACGTTCAAGCGCGACATCTTGTCGACCCTTCTCCGTGGGTGGTTCGTTGACGCCAGGGAGACGAGACGGCACGACCCGGTGTGACGGGTTTCCGGGAAGAAATCTCAGGGCGCCAGGGTGACGTGCGCCAGCTTGTCCGGATTGAGCACCCGCCGGACGGCCGTGATCCGGCCGTCGGCCCCGAACTCGAACGTGTCGATCACCGTGACGACGCCGTCCCGGAAGACCGCCAGGGCCGGCTCGCCGCCGACCTCGCAGGGGACGGCGTGCCCGAGCGCGTGGCGGCCGCGGACGCGGTGCAGCACCTGGGCCACGCGACGGCCGCCGACGATGAGCTTGCGCGCCGCCGAGACCTTGCCGCCGCCGTCGGTGACGTAGACGGCGTCCGGGTGCAGGAGCCTCACCAGCCCCTCCAGGTCCCCGGTCTCGTACGCGACGCGGAAGGCGGTGAGCACGCGCTCGCGCTCGGGCCTGCTCGCACGCGGCCGCTCCTTGGCGGCGGCCACCCGGCGGCGCGCGCGGGAGGCGAGCTGCCGGCTCGCGGCGGGGGTGTTCCCGAGCACGCCCGCCACCTCGCCGAACGGCACCTCGAACACGTCGTGCAGGACGAACGCGACCCGCTCCGGCGGCGTCAGCTCCTCCATCACGAGGAGCATCGCGGTGCTCACCGACTCGTCCACCAGCACCGGCTGGGCGGCGTCCGGACCGGTCAGCAGCGGCTCCGGCAGCCAGGGCCCGACGTAGGTCTCCCGGCGGACCCGGGCGGAACGGAGGACGTCGTACGACCGGCGCGCCGCGACCGTCACCAGCCACGCGCGCCGGTCCTTCACCTCCGACAGGTCGGCGGCCGCCGCGCGCAGCCAGACGTCCTGGGCGACGTCCTCCGCGTCGGCGACGCTGCCGAGCAGCCGGTACGCCACTCCGAACACCGCCGGCCGGTGCTCCGCCCACTCCTCGTCGGTCACGGGCCGACGGTACCGGGAGCGCTCAGAGCAGATCCGCGAGGGGTACCGCCGGGTCGGCCAGCCGTGCCGGGTCCACCGGGCGGCCCGACCGGATCAGCGCCTGGATGTCACCGGTGACGTCCCAGACGTTGACGTTCATGCCGCCGACGACCTTGCCGCCGGACAGCCAGAACGCGATGAACTCCAGCTCGTCGGTGTCGCCCGAGACGTACGCCGCCGGGTCGGTCCCCCGGTACACGACCTGGTCGTAGGCGCCGACCCAGGCGCCGGACGCCTCCATGCCCAGCTCGTACTGGTCCGTGTAGAAGTACGGGACGCGGTCGTAGACGACCTGCCGCCCCAGCATCGAGCGCGCCGCGGCGGGGCCGCCGTTGAGAGCGTTCGCCCAGTGCTCGACCCGGATCCGCCGGCCCAGCAGCGGGTTGTCGGCCTTCGCGACGTCACCGGCCGCGTAGACGTCCGGGTCGGAGGTGCGCAGCGACGCGTCGACCACGATGCCGTCGTCCACCTCCAGGCCCGCCTCCTCCGCGAGCGCGGTGTTCGGCACCGCGCCCACGCCGACGATGACGACGTCGGCGGGCGTCTCCACGCCGTCGGTGGTGACGACGGACGACTCGGTGATCTTGGCGACCTCGCCCGTGACGAACTCGGCGCCGTGCCGTCGGTGCAGGGCCGCGAAGACCTCCCCGAGCTCCGTGCCCAGCGAACGGCGCAGCGGCGTGGACGGCGCGACGACCCGTACCTCGTTGCCGTACGCGCGGGCGGCGGCGGCCGTCTCCAGGCCGATCCAGCCGGCGCCGATCACCACGACGCGCCGGTCTCCGGACTCGAGCGCCGCGCGCAGCCGCTCGGAGTCGGACGCGTCCCGTACGTAGTGGACGTGGTCGAGGTCGGCGCCGGGAACCGCCGGCCGCCGGGCGGAGGCCCCCGTGGTGATGAGCAGCCTGTCGTAGCCGACACGCTCGCCGTCGGCGAGCCGTACCTCATGGGCGCCGCGGTCGATCCCGGTCGCCCGGACCCCGAGGCGCAGCTCCACGTCGTTGTCGGCGTACCAGGACTCCTCGTGGACGTACGCCGTGTCGAAGGCGTCCTTGCCGGACAGGAAGCCCTTGGTCAGCGGCGGTCGTTCGTACGGCCGGGTGCTCTCCTCGCCGATGAGGACCACGCGCCCGGTGAAGCCCTCCTCCCGCAGCGTCTGAGCGGCCTTCGCGCCGGCCAGGCTCGCTCCGACGATGACGTAGGTCTCGGGGACGGGCATGCGTACCTCCACGGTCGGCTCAGGGTGACCTCAGTATCCTCCGCGCGGCCGGGCTCAGGGGGTGTGGCGCGCGAAGCCGGCCGGCCACTCCGGCCGAAGGAGATCCCGGCCCCCCGGGAAGCGGTCGACCCAAGACCTCCCGGTGTCGCGCGAGGCCGGCCGGCCGAGAGAGGCCGCGGCGTCGTGTGCGGCCGTCAGCCGAGGAGCTCGCGGTGCCAGGCGAGCGCCGAGGTGTCGGTGAGGGAGGCGATCTGGTCGACGACGACGCGCAGCCGCGCGCGGTCGTCGGCGGCCTCTGCGTAGAACCCGCGGAACACCGGGTCGAGGACCCGCGGGGCCTCCCGCACGATCGCGTCGGCCAGTTCGGCGATGAGCTCGCGCTGGCGGGCCTGCAGCGCGCCGTGGTCCGCGCGGCCCATCACGTAGTGCGCCGCGATCCCCTTCAGCACGGCGCACTCCAGCCGCCGTCCGCGCGGCACGACCAGGTCGCCCGCGTACCTCGTGAGGGGCCCGGTGCCGTACGCGTCGTGCGTGGCGTGCTCGGCGGCCCGGCAGAACCTGCCGATCAGCTCGCTCGTGAGGTTCTTCAGCGCGGCGGCGGCGCGCAGCGAGCCGTCGTAGGCGCGCGGCCAGTACGGCTCGGCGAGCAGCTCGGTGAACCGCTCCTCCAGCTCGGCGACCTCCGCGTCACAGTAGAGCCTGGCGGTCAGCTCGCAGACGGCCCGGCGCTCGGCCGGGTCGGCCAGCCGCTCCAGCCGGATATGCCCGGCGTGCAGGCCGTCCTCCAGGTCGTGCACGGAGTAGGCGACGTCGTCGGCCCAGTCCATGACCTGCGCCTCGAAGCACAGCCGCGAGCCGTTCGGGCTGATGGGTCGCTCGCCCTCCTCACTCGCTCCGCGGCCACCTCGTCCCTCGGCACCCACTCCGCTCGCTGCGTCGGGTTCGCTCGCGCTGATGGGTCGCTCGCCCTCCTCACTCGCTCCGCGGCCACCTCGTCCCTCGGCACCCACTCCGCTCGCTGCGTCGGGTTCGCTCCCGGCCCCGGCCCGCAGCCAGGCGAAGACCTGCTCGTCCTCCGCGTAGACGCCGTACTTGGCGCCTTCACCGGCCGGCGCGCTCCGCGGCCAGGGGTACTTCATCGCCGCGTCGAGCGCCGCGCGCGTGAGGTTGAGGCCGACGCTGCGCCCCTCGGGCGCGAACGACTTGGCCTCCAGCCGGGTCAGCAGGCGCAGGCTCTGCGCGTTGCCCTCGAACCCGCCGCACGCGGCGGCGACCTCGTCGAGCACCGCCTCGCCGTTGTGACCGAACGGCGGATGGCCGAGGTCGTGGGACAGGCACGCGACCTCGACCAGGTCGGGGTCGCAGCCGAACGCCTTTCCGAGCTCACGGCCGATCTGCGCGCACTCCAGGGAGTGCGTGAGCCGCGTCCGCGGGCTGTGCTGGCCGCGCTGGTCCCCCGCCGCGGGCTCGACCACCTGCGTCTTCGCCGCCAGCCGACGCAGCGCCGCGCTGTGCAGCACCCGGGCCCGGTCACGTTCGAACGGCGTGCGGCCGCGCCGCTTCGGCGGCTCGGGTGCCCAGCGCGCCGTGTCGTGCTCGGTGTAACCGGTCATCGGAGTCCGAGCGTATCCCGCACGGAGGTACCAGGCGGATCTTGTTCGTCACCGGCAGCCCCTAGAGTGCGGGTCATGCCCGACGGACCGTACCGGCGCAGAAGCGCCCGCGTGCTCCTGCTCGACGACGCCGACCGCGTCCTGCTGCTCCGCCTCCTCCATGACCACCGCCGTCCCAAGCGCGGTCACTACTGGCTCACGCCCGGAGGGGGCGTCGACGACGGCGAGGCCCTCCACGAGGCGGCGGCCCGGGAGCTGCAGGAGGAGATCGGTCTCGTCGTCGCCCCGGAGGACCTCGGAACGCCGGTGGCGACGACGTCCGGGTACGCGGAGTTCAGCTGGGCGAAGGGCCTGTTCCGCGACGACTTCTTCCTCTACCGGGTCACCGCGCACGAGGTCGACACCGGCGGCCTCCAGCCGTACGAGGTGAAGCAGCTCACCGGGCACCGGTGGTGGAGCGTGGACGATCTGGCCGCCACCACGGAGGCCGTCTACCCCTTCGGGCTGGTGCCGTTGCTGCGGGACCTCCTCGCCGGCCGCCGCCCGGCCGAGCCCGTCCTGCTGCCCTGGCACCACTGAGCCGGCGGTTCCGGAGATCGGCCGCGGCGGGTTAGGGTCCTGTTCCCCCCGTCCGTACGTCTCGAGGCAGCATGCTCACCACGTTCCGCGCCGCGGTCGCCGTCGTCCTGCTGGCGGGCTTCTACGTGCTCGTCGCCGTCATCACCGTCGGCACGGTCTTCTTCGACTTCTACGCGGTGAAGTACGGCCACGCGGGCGGTTTCAAGGTCGCTGCGCTGGCCACGTTCGGCGTCCTGGCGATGCTGCGCGGCGTCTTCGTCGTCGGCCGCCGCAGGCACGAGGAGGAGCCCGGCGTCGCGGTGTCCCCCCGCGACGAGCCGGAGTTGTGGCGCACGGTCGCCGAGCTCGCCCACCAGGTGCGGACCCGGGTGCCCGACGAGATCCGCCTCGTCCCCGACGTGAACGCCGCCGTCAGCGAGAACACCCGGCTCCTCGGTCTCATCCCGGGACGGCGCTCCATGTACATCGGCATCCCGCTCATGCTCAGCCTGACCGCCGACGAGATGCGCGCGGTGCTCTGCCACGAGCTCGGGCACTACAGCGGATCGCACACCCGCCTCGGCGGCATCACCTACCGGGGCCGTACGTCGCTGATCAGGACCATCGAAGGGCTGCGGAACCACGCCGTCATCCGCACGATCTTCCTGCTGTACGCCACGCTGTACCTGCGCGTGTCGCAGGCGGTGTCCCGGCGGCAGGAGCTGGAGGCCGACGCCGCGGCCGTCGCCGTCTCCGGGCGGCGGCCGATGGGCGACGCCCTGCGGAAGGTACGGGCGAGCGCGGCGGCCTGGAACTTCTACCTCGCCTCGTACTGCTCGCTGATCGGACCGGCCCAGGCCCGCCCTGCGGACCTGTTCGCCGGGTTCTACACGCTGCTGCGGGAGCCGGGCCGGCAGGAGGAGCTCGCCAAGGTCGTGAACTCGCCCGAGGAACGCTCGCCGTACGACTCGCACCCGAGTCTGGCCGAGCGCCTCGCCGCGATCGCGACGCTGCCGGAGCCCGCCGCCCGTCCCGACTCCCGCCCGGCGCTGGCGCTGCTCGCCGACCCGCAGCGCGCCGCGCTGGCGACGCAGGCGTCGATGCTCACCGAAGAGGCGCTGCGCCTGCCCGTGCTGGACTGGCCGCAGATCGTCGAGCGGGGCCTGTACACCGGAGCGAACGCCGAGGCGATGAAGGACGTCTTCACCGCCGCCGCGCAGGCGGCGAACACGCCGCAGCCGACGGTCGACACGGTCCTGCGGATCCTCGCCGGAGGCGGCGCCGGCGACCTCGGCACCCGCCTCCGGATGGCGGGCTGGCAGGGCGACGACACCCCCGCCCTGGTGGCGCGGGTCGTCGCCCGCGCCTTCGAGGGCCTGCTCATCCAGGCGGGCCGCGCCCGTTACGTCTTCTCCTGGTCCGACATCGCCCGCCTGCGCGACGCCGACGGCGCCGAGGTCGACCTGACCGACCTCGTACGGCGGGCGGTCGACGACCCCGGTCAGGTCAACGCCCTGTACGAGGGCCTGCTCCGCGTGGGCATCACCCCGGTGGCCGCCCCGGTGCCGGACCCCGCTCCGACCGGCGCGGCGCCGGGCGGCGCGATCCCGGGTCCGGGCGCCGTGCCCCCGGCACCCGGGGGAATGGGCCCGGTGCCCGGCTCCGGTCCGCTTCGCTGAGCGCCGAGGATCTTCGTGGCGGGAGCCACGGAATCCTCGGCGGCGTTGTTCGCGGGCACGTGGGTGCTCAGACGGCGAACAGCAGGGCGGCGCTGATGAGCACCATCACGGCGGTGGCGAAGTGGATGCCGAACGCCGTCGCCTTGGTTCCGCCGTGGCGCAGGACGATGAGGGTGTCGCCCAGCGGGGCGATCGCGACGACCAGCATGTACCAGCCGACCGCATGGGCGCTGGAGAACGCGAGCAGGGCCGCGCCGAGGACGCCGTAGGTGAAGTCGCGCAGCCCCTTGATCGTCAGGTACGCGGAGTCTCCGTGCTCTTTGGCCGGCACACCGTAGCCCGCGGCGGCGGCGCGCGGCGCCAGCAGGAAGCGCAGCCCGATGATCAGCACCAGGACGACGAGGACGATGGCGAGCCCGTAGGCGATGGGGGTGAGCATGAGTCTCTCCGATTGCTAGCAGCGCTAGGAACGAGATCGACACTAGCAGAGCAACGGTAGAAGTGCTAGCGATGCTAGGATCGGACCATGGCAATCAAGGAGCGCCGGGAGCGCGAGCGGGCGGAGCGGGAGCGGTTGATCGTCGCGGCGGCACGGGAGCTGGCCGAGGCCGAGGGCTGGGACGCGGTGACCACGCGCCGGCTCGCCGCCGAGATCGAGTACAGCCAGCCGGTCCTCTACAGCCACTTCAAGGGCAAGGACGCCATCATGGCCGCAGTCGCCATCGAAGGCTGCGCCGACCTGGCCGCCGAGCTCCGCGCGGCCCGCACCTCGGCCGCCGACCCGCGCGAGGCCCTCGCCGCGGTCGGCACGGCGTACTGCGCGTTCGCCGACCGGCGCCCCGCGCTGTACGACGCCATGTTCACGCACGCCGTCGACCTGCCGTTCGCCACCCCCGAGGCGCCGCCCGCCCTGCAGGAGGCCTTCGGCGAACTACGCGAGACCGTCCGGCCCCTCGCCGGCGACGACGACCTGGGGACGCTCACCGAGACCTTCTGGAGCGGCCTGCACGGCCTCATGACGCTCATGCGCAACGGCCGCATGCATCGCGAGGGCCACGAGCAACGCCTGGCACTCCTCATCGGCCGCTTCGCCCGCTGAGCCGCGCCCACTGAGTCTGCGCGCTGAGCCCGCGCGCGGAGGCCGCGGCACCGGGCGCCCGGCGGCCGTTCCCGTTCCGGCAGCGGACGGGAACGGCGTGCGGGCTCCCCCTCTCAGGAACGCTCCGGGTGTCAGCCGCTGAAGCCCTTGAAGATGTTGGTGAACTCGTACGTGCTCTGGCTGATGCCGCTGCAGGTCGGCGAGACGGAGCCGTTCGGGCAGCCGCCGTTGTCGCGGCCGACGGACCAGAAGCCGATGGACCCGACATGGTTGGTCTGGGCGTAGCTCAGCAACTGGCGGGCGATGTCCTGCGTGGTGGTCGGGCCCGTGTCGTTCTTACCGATCATCGGAGTGAGGCCGAGCATGCCCTTGAGCTGGGCGTCGCTCTTGCCGGGCCAGACCTGCTTCATCTGCCCGAGCGTGGAGTCGGCCGCGGCGATCAGGGCGTCGCCCCACGATCCGGAGTAGCCGAAGTCCATGAGCATCGGGTTGACGGTGACGTTCAGGCCGCGGGAGGCGGCGTCCTGCAGGATCTGCACCGAGAACGGGTCGACGCCGTAGTCCGAGGACTGCACGCGCAACGTGTACGTGACTGCGGTGCCGCGTGCGCTCTGCAACTGCTTCAGGGCGGTGTTGACCTGCGCGACCGGGATGGACGCCTCGACGTCGACGTCGATGCGGTTGCTGCCGACGGCGTCGAGCGCCTTCTCGTAGGCGGCGAGCAGCGCGGAGGAGCTGCCGCAGGTGTTCTCCAGGTACGGCCCGACCGCGCCGCCGGTCGCGACCGTGACGTCACCGCCGACGCTCTTGAGGTCGTTGACCTCGCCGATGACGCGTGAGTCGTTCAGCGGGATCGTGCCGCCCCACGACGGGTTGCACCCGGTGCTGTCGGCGAGCGCGAACGCGAGGGTGAAGTGCTTCTGCCCGGTCGCCGTCGCCACATCCTTCAGCGTCGGGCTGGCCATCGTGATGTCGACGTACGGCGAGAACCGGCCGCCGCCGGTGCCGCCGCCTCCCCCGCCACCGGCGGCGTCGGTGGTGGCGCTGACCGTGGCGCTGTAGGCGGAGAAGTTCCCGGCGGCGTCTTTGGCCCGGACCTTGAAGGAGTACGACGTCGAGGCGGCCAGCCCCGACACCGTCGCACTCGTCCCCGACACCGTCACGGCCAGAGACGAGCCCTGGTAGACCTCATAACCGGTGACCCCGACGTTGTCCGTCGAAGCCGTCCAGGACAACGACACACTGGAGGAGGTGTGCCCCGTCACCGTCAAGCCGGCCGGCGCACTCGGCGGCTGCGTATCCGAGCCCCCGCCACCACCTCCACCACCGTCGCAGGCCGCGCCGTTCAGCATGCAGCCCGACGGCGTGCCACTGCCCGACACCACGAACCCGAACGACACCGACCCGCCCGCCGGGACCGAGGCGTTGTAGTCCCGGTTCTCGAACGTGTAATGCGACCCCGACTGGGTCAACAGCGCGTCCCAGTAGGTGCCCACCGACGAACCCGACGGCAGGTCGAACGCCACCGTCCAGCCGTTGATCGCCGACGAACCGTTGTTCGTGACCGTGAACTGGGCCTGGTAACCGCTCCCCCAGTCCGACGTCTTGGCGAACGTCGCCGTGTTCGCCGCCGCGTACGCCGAAACGGCGGTCAGCACGACGGCGAGGGGCAGGAGCAGCACTCCGACGACCAGGGACGCGATCCTGGATCTCTTCAAGGCGGGGAACCTCTCTCGTGGGCCGGCTTCGGATGGAGGCCGGCTCCCGGCCGCGCCGGCGGGAGGAACGACCGGGAGCCGGAGCTCAACCGGTGAACTGACCGATGATCTTGGCGAAGTCGTACGGCTGCTGCGTGACGCCGCTGCACTTGCCGTCCGCCCAGCCGGTGGTGCCGGTGCACTGCCGGTCCCGGTTCAGCGACCAGAACGACAGCCGGCCGAGGTGGTGCTGCTGCGCGTAGCCGAGCAGCGTACGGAAGGTGTCCTGGGTGAACAGCTCGCTGGGCTGGTCGGTGTGGCCGTTCATCAGGATGAGGCCGGTACGGGCGTAGATGCTCGTGTCGGACAGGTCGGGACGCAGCGCGGCGAGCTGGGTGTGCGCGGCCTCCATCACCTTCTGCACGTCGGCGGCCATGGACGCCGCCGGGCCTCCGTAGTCGAACGCCATGACGGCGTACATGTCGATGTCGGCTCCGTTGTCCTTGGCGCGCTGGATCTCGGCCTTGTCCAGGTCGCTGAGGCCGACGGTCGTCACCGGCATGGTGAGGGAGACCTCGAGCGCGCGGCCGGCGGCGGCCGCGTTCTGCTTGAGGATCCTGATGGCCTGGAAGCGCCGTGTCTCGCCGGCGACGTCGCCGAGGTCGTCGCCCTCGATGTCGAAGTCGACGTGGGTGAGGGAGTACTTGTCGATCACCTGCTGGTACGCCTGGGCCAGCGACGCGGCGTCGGAGCAGGCGGCGCCGAGTTCGAGCCCGTTGTAGCCGCCGAAGGAGACCGCGACGTCGCCACCCGCCGCGCGTACGGCGTCGACCTGGGCCTTGACGGCGGTGTCCGAGGAGACCGTGAGGCCGGCGTCGCCGTCCCAGGTCGGGGTGCAGCCTCCGCCGTTGGGGGCGAGGACGAAGGCGAGGACCAGCGACTTCACGCCGCTGCCGGAGACGATCGCGGAGATCGGCTGCGGGTCGTTGTCGAGGGGCATGAAGTACGGGGCCGCCCGCAGGCCCCCGGACGGAGGCGGCGGCGTGGTGCCACCGGCGTCGGTGGTCGCGCTGATCGTGGCGCTGTAGGCGGAGAAGTTCCCGGCGGCGTCTTTGGCCCGGACCTTGAAGGAGTACGACGTCGAGGCGGCCAGCCCCGACACCGTCGCACTCGTCCCCGACACCGTCACGGCCAGAGACGAGCCCTGGTAGACCTCATAACCGGTGACCCCGACGTTGTCCGTCGAAGCCGTCCAGGACAACGACACACTGGAGGAGGTGTGCCCCGTCACCGTCAAGCCGGCCGGCGCACTCGGCGGCTGCGTATCCGAGCCCCCGCCACCACCTCCACCACCGTCGCAGGCCGCGCCGTTCAGCATGCAGCCCGACGGCGTGCCACTGCCCGACACCACGAACCCGAACGACACCGACCCGCCCGCCGGGACCGAGGCGTTGTAGTCCCGGTTCTCGAACGTGTAATGCGACCCCGACTGGGTCAACAGCGCGTCCCAGTAGGTGCCCACCGACGAACCCGACGGCAGGTCGAACGCCACCGTCCAGCCGTTGATCGCCGACGAACCGTTGTTCGTGACCGTGAACTGGGCCTGGTAACCGCTCCCCCAGTCCGACGTCTTGGCGAACGCGGCGGTGAGCGATCCGGCGGCGTGGGCGCGCCCGGTGGTCAGGACGCCGAGTACGAGGAGACAGGCGGCGAGGATGGTCAGGGCACGCGGGCGAACACGCACGGGTCCTCCTTGCGGGCGCCCGCGCACAGGCGCGGGCGGGGTCGCGTCCGGCGGTCAGAACCCTGTCGCTGTCGTTCGGGCGAGCCCCCGGAGGCTTGCGCCTGCGCCGTACCTGAAGCGGCAGTCGATCCGAGTAAGCCCGATGCGAACCGGAGCCGTCAATACCTTTAGGAAGGTTTCCTAATTGAGAAGACCCGGCCCCGGCGGACCGCTCGTCAGCGCCTAGACCACGCGGCGCCCGATCCGACCGAAAGGACGAATCGGACGGCCCGAAATCCGCCGTCTCAGCCGATGTCCCGGGCGTTGAGGTCAGGATGGTCCGGATCGATGTGCCAGCTGTTGACCCGGCCGGGGTGGATGCGGATGACCTCGTTGCTGAAGAACCCCGGCGCCAGGGGCGGCTCCTCGACGGCGAGGGTCTCGGCGTTCCCCCGGATCTCGACGCCGCGGCCCCAGCCGGGCCTGACGGCACCCGGCTCGTCGGGCGTCATGTCGTCCACGACGAACGCCACCACCGGATTGGCCTGGACGTTGCGGTATTTCTGGCTGCCGCTCAGGTTCGGGCCGCCGATGTCGATCGTGTCGTCCTCGTTCAGGCGGAAGCCGACCGGCCGCACCTGGACGGTCCCGTCGGCGGCGACGGTGGCCAGGCGGCCGAGGCTCTGCCCGGCCAGATACGCGCGTTCCCTGTCAGTGAAAATCATGATCCGAGGCTAGAACCTCGACCTCGCTTGAGATCAAATCCCGGAGGCGTCAGGAGTCGCCGTGCCAGCGGCCGATGAAGACGTACCAGAGGTAGCCGCCCGTCTCGCGGACGATGTAGTGGAACTGGGTGTCCCGGCTGCCGACGGTGGGCCCACTGCGGGTCGGCGAGGTGACCGCCTTGATCCCGTTGTCGTCGGCCATCGTCCGGGAACGGAGCGCATGCCAGGGGTCGGTGACGATGACGGCGGTGTGCCAGCCCTGCCGCTTGTACTCCTTCCCCACGTCGATCATGCTCTGCAGGGTGTCACTGCCGCTGCGCACCGCGACGATCCGGTCGTTGGGCACCCCGTGCTCGTTCAGCCACGCCTTGCCGGTGCCGGCCTCGGTGTAGTTGTCTCCGGGCCGGTTGCCGCCGACGGTGACGATGTGCGGGGCCACGCCCTCGCGGTAGAGCTTCAGGGCGTGCGTCAGCCGCCACTCGAGCACGGCCGAGGGCTTGCCGTTGTACTGCGCCGCGCCGAGCACGATGATCGCGTCGGAGCGCCGGTGGTCGTCCTGCCTCGCGACGTACCACACGCGGAACCCGGCGAACAGCGGCGTCCCGATGATCAGGACGAGCAGCAGGTAGACGACCCGCCGCACCCACCGCCAGCGGGAGCGCCGGCGCGGCCGGCCTCCTCCCTCGTCCCCGCCACCCGCGGGTTCCTCGCCGTCGCGCCGGCGGGTGTACTCGCGGGGCCGTTCGAGGACGCTCGTCTCTCCGTCCCGAGGTGCCTCGCCGTCGCGTTCGCCGAGGACGGTCGTCCCCTCGTCCCGGGGCGCCTCCCCGTCGCGTTCGCCGAGGACGCTCGTCCCGTCGTCGCGTGAGCCCTCGCCGTCGCGGCGCCGGCCGGGCAGATCCTGCCGCGTCGGGTCCGGCCGCCACTGCGGCAGGTCGCTCCGGGTCCGTGCCGGTTCGGCCGGGACACGCGTGGCGTCCCGGCCGAATTCGACCGTCGGCTCGCCGCGGTCAGGCTGCTCGGTGATCGCTCCTCCGTCTCGCACGACCCGTTAGACGCGGTCGACCGGGTCGGTGGTTCAGCGACTGTCGCTCCCTGACGACTGTATAGCCGCCCGGCCGGCCTCCAGCCGCGCGACCGGGACCCGGAACGGCGAGCAGGACACGTAGTCCAGGCCGACCTCGTGGAAGAAGTGGACCGAGTCGGGGTCGCCGCCGTGCTCGCCACAGATGCCGAGCTTGAGGTCCGGACGGGTCTCGCGCCCCTTCTCGGCGGCCACCCGTACGAGCCGTCCGACGCCGTCGACGTCGAGGGTCTCGAACGGGGACACGCCGAAGATGCCCAGCTCCAGGTAGCGGCTGAAGAACGCCGCCTCCACGTCGTCGCGGGAGAATCCCCACGTCGTCTGGGTGAGGTCGTTGGTGCCGAAGGAGAAGAACTCCGCCGCCTCGGCGATCTGCCCGGCCGTGAGCGCGGCGCGCGGCAGCTCGATCATGGTGCCGATCGGCGCCTCGACACCGACCTTCCGCAGCACCTCCTCGGCCTGGTCCCGGATGAGCTCGAGCTCCTGGACGGCGACGACCAGCGGGATCATGATCTCCGGGCGCGGGTCCCGGCCCGCGGCCTTCTGCTCCGCCGCCGCCTCGGCGATCGCGCTGACCTGCATGGCGAACAGGCCGGGGATGACGACGCCGAGCCGTACGCCGCGCAGGCCGAGCATCGGATTCTCCTCGTGCAGCCGGCGTACGGCGTCGAGGAGCCTGCGCTCGTCGTCGGAGGCGTCCCCGGTGGCCACCTTGACCGACAGCTCGGTGAGGTCGGGCAGGAACTCGTGCAGCGGAGGGTCGATCAGGCGGATCGTGACCGGGCTGCCGTCCATCGCCTCGAAGATCTCGGCGAAGTCCTGTTTCTGCAGCGGCTTGAGCGCGTCGAGGGCGGCCTGCCGGGCCTCCTCCGTCTCGGCGAGGATGAGGTCCTCCACGAGCTGCCGCCGGTCGCCGAGGAACATGTGCTCGGTGCGGCACAGGCCGATCCCCTTCGCGCCGAACCGCCGGGCCCGCGCGGCGTCGGCGGCCGTGTCGGCGTTGGCGCGTACGTCGAGGCGGCGGCGCGTGTCCGCGTGGGTCATGATCTTGTGTACGGACCCGACCAGCTCGTCGCCGTCCTCCACCGACAGCGTCCCCTCGAAGTACTGCACCACCGGGGAGTCGACGACGGGGACCTCGCCGAGGTAGACCGCGCCGGAGGACCCGTCGATCGAGATGACGTCGCCCTCGGAGATCGTCACGCCGCCGGGCGCGGTGACCTTCCCCGCCCGTACGTCGACCTCGAGCTCCTCGGCGCCGCAGACGCAGGTCTTGCCCATGCCGCGGGCGACGACGGCGGCGTGCGAGGTCTTGCCGCCGCGGGAGGTGAGGATGCCGCGGGAGGCGATCATGCCGTCGAGGTCGTCGGGGTTGGTCTCGCGGCGGATGAGGATGACGTCCTCGCCCTGCTCGGCCAGTTCGACGGCGCGGGCGGAGGAGAAGACGGCCTTGCCCACCGCCGCGCCGGGCGAGGCGTTCATGCCCTGGGCGATCTTCTCGGCCTTGGCGTCGTCGGCGAAGCGGGGGAACATCAGCTGGACGAGCTGGTCGCCGGTGACCCGGCTGACGGCCTCGTCCTCGTCGATGAGGCCCTGCTCGACGAGCTGGCAGGCGATGCGGAACGCCGCGGCGGCGGTCCGCTTGCCGACGCGGGTCTGCAGCATCCACAGCTTGCCACGCTCGATGGTGAACTCGATGTCGCACAGGTCGCGGTAGTGGTTCTCCAGCGTCTCCATGATCTGCAGGAGCTCGTCGTAGGAGCGCTTGTCGATCCGCTCCAGCTCCGCCAGCGGCACGGTGTTGCGGATGCCGGCGACGACGTCCTCGCCCTGGGCGTTCTGCAGGTAGTCGCCGTAGATGCCCTGGTGGCCGCTCGCGGGGTCACGGGTGAAGGCGACGCCGGTGCCGGAGTCCATGCCCAGGTTGCCGAAGACCATCGCGACGATGTTGACCGCGGTGCCCAGGTCGGCGGGGATGCGCTCCTGGCGGCGGTAGAGGATGGCGCGCGGGGCGTTCCAGGACTCGAAGACGGCCTTGACGGCCAGGTCCATCTGCTCGCGCGGATCGGTGGGGAAGTCACGGCCCGCGTGCTCGCGGACGATGCCCTTGAAGGTCTGGACGAGGCCCTTGAAGTCGGCGGCGTCCAGGTCGAGGTCGTTGTCGACGCCCTTCGCGCGCTTGGCGTTCTCGAGGGCGTCCTCGAAGTGCTCGCCGTCGATGTCCAGGACCGTCTTGCCGAACATCTGAATGAGCCGCCGGTAGGAGTCCCAGGCGAACCGCTCGTCCCCGGCGCGCTCGGCGAGCCCGTGCACGGACTCGTCGTTGAGGCCGACGTTGAGGACGGTCTCCATCATTCCCGGCATCGAGAACTTGGCGCCGGAGCGCACGCTGACGAGCAGCGGGTCGTCGGCCTGGCCCAGGCGCTTGCCCATCTGCTTCTCGAGCGCGTCGAGGTAGCGGTCGATCTCCTGGTCCAGGCCGTCCGGAACGCTTCCGTGCTCGAGGTAGTGCCGGCAGGCTTCGGCCGTGATCGTGAATCCCGGCGGAACGGGAAGGCCGAGATTCGTCATCTCGGCCAGGTTCGCCCCTTTGCCCCCCAGCAGATCTTTCAGGTCCTTGTTGCCCTCGGTGAAGTCGTACACGTACTTCGGCATGGGAGACTCTTTTCCCTCCGGTCCGCGCTGAATGCGGCGACTCTACCCAGCTCTCGGTGAAACGATCGTCACTGTCAGCGCTCGCCGATCTTTGCGCAGGTCAGCACCGGTGTAGTGGTCTATTCCAATACCGACATTCCCCCCATTCGACCCCAATAGCCCTCGCCGGGCAGCGCGGCGTGTGCGTAACATGCCACTGCTGCGCGATGATGTGCCGATGAGGCCTGTGACCAATCCCGGGGCTGGTGAGGCGTTCGCGCCGATCGCCGATTACGGGTTCCTGTCCGACACCGAGACCACCGCGCTGGTGGCCCCGAGCGGCAACATCGAGTGGATGTGCCTGCCGCGCATGGACTCCCCGAGCGTCTTCGGCTCGCTGCTCGATCGCGACGCCGGGTACTTCCGCGTCGGACCCGCGGGTATCGAGGTGCCCGCCGCCCGCCGCTACATCCCCGGCACGATGGTGCTGGAGACGACCTGGTGGACGCCGGGCGGCTGGCTCGTGGTGCTCGACGCCCTGCTCATGGGGCCCTGGCACCATGAGGACCAGCGGTCCCACACCCACCGCCGCGCCCCGACCGACTACGACTCCGACCACGTGCTGCTGCGCGTGATCCGCTGTGAGAACGGCCAGGCGCAGGTCCGCCTCGACTGTATGCCGATCTTCGATTACGGCCGGGAGAGCGCCAAGTGGGAGCACGCCGGCGTCGGCTACCACGAGGCCGTGGCCCGGGGGAACGGCATCGAGCTGCGGCTCACCAGTGACCTGAACATCGGGTTCGAGGGTTCGCTCGCCACGGCCCGTACGCTCATCAAGGAGGGCGAGAGCCGCTTCGTCGCGCTGTCGTGGAGCGAGCACCGGCCGCCGCAGTCGTGCGAGGAGGCCCAGGAGCGGCTCACCTGGACCGTCCACCACTGGCAGCACTGGCTCGACCGCGGCCGCTTCCCCGACCACCCCTGGCGGGCGCACCTGCAGCGCAGCGCGCTGACGCTCAAGGGCCTGACGTACGCGCCGACGGGCGCGGTCGCGGCGGCGGCGACCACCTCGCTGCCGGAGACGCCGGGCGGCGACCGCAACTGGGACTACCGCTACACCTGGATCCGCGACTCGACCATGGCCCTGTGGGCCTTCTACACGCTGGGCTTCGACTGGGAGGCCAACGACTTCTTCCACTTCATCACCGACGTGGCCGAGGCCGCCAACGGGCACCTGCAGATCATGTACGGCGTCGACGGCCGCGCCGAGCTGGAGGAGTCCACGCTCGACCACCTCCACGGCTACGACGGGGCGCGCCCCGTGCGCATCGGCAACGGGGCCTACACCCAGGCGCAGCACGACGTCTGGGGTGCGATCATCGGATCGATCTACCTGTACGTCCGCAAGCGTGACCGGCTCGACGACCGGCTGTGGGGGATCATCGTCAAGCAGGTCGAGGCCGCTCTCCAGCACTGGCGCAAGCCCGACCGGGGCATGTGGGAGGTACGCGGCGAGCCGCAGCACTTCACCTCGTCCAAGCTCTTCTGCTGGCTCGCCGCCCATCGGGGCTCCCAGCTCGCACGGATCCGCGGCGACGAGGAGCGGGCGAAGCGCTGGCGGGACGCCGCGGACGAGATGCACGCCGACATCCTCGCGAACGCCGTCGACGAGCGCGGGGTCTTCGTCCAGCACTACGGCACCAAGGCGCTCGACGCGTCCGTGCTGCTCATCCCCATGCTCGGCTTCCTGCCGGCGGACGACAAGCGGGTCCGTGAGACGGTGTTCGCGATCGCCGACGAGCTGACCCAGGACGACCTCGTCCTGCGCTACCGGACGACGGACACGGACGACGGGTTCGACTCCGAGGAGGGGACGTTCACGATCTGCTCGTTCTGGCTGGTGTCCTCCCTGGTCCTGATCGGCGAGTTGGAGCGTGCCAAGACCCTGTGCGAGAAGCTGCTGTCGTACGCCAGCCCGCTCCAGCTGTACGCCGAGGAGATCGACGCGCACAGCGGACGGCACCTGGGCAACTTCCCGCAGGCGTTCACCCACCTGGCCCTGATCAACGCGGTGATGCACGTGATCCGGGCGGAGGAGGAGCTGCGCGAGGTGCCGCGCATCTGACGATCCGCGAAAAGCCAAATCATAAAAGGTAACAGATACAGCAAATATTGAGAAAGGTCCGAGTTGCGGCCATAAGCGGGCATTGACCGATACGACGGTGAACCCTACCGTTCAGTAACGGCCCCGCCAGGCCCCAGCGCGAACCCGGTGCCGGTTCCCCCCTCCCGGCACCGGGTCGCCGGAATCAGTCCGCCCGCTCCAGCACGAGCGCGACCGGCGTCGCCGTGAACACGCTCGACCAGGTCCCGACGAGGATCCCGGCCAGCAGCGCCACCGCGAAGTCGGTCAGCGAGTCGCCCCCGAACACCGCCAGCGCCGCCAGGATGAACAGCGCGCCCATACCGGTGTTGACCGTACGCGGCACGGTCTGCAGCGCCGCGCGGTTCGCCACACGGGCGAACGGCGCCTCCGGCTCCGCCGCCCGCAGCTCCCGGATCCGGTCGAAGACCACCACCGAGTCGTTCACCGAGTAGCCGATGATCGTGAGCAGCGAGGCGAGGAAGATCCCGTCGACGGGCCGGCCCGTCCAGGCGAACAGCCCCGTGACGATGACGACGTCGTGCAGCATCGCCAGCACCGCCCCCGCCCCGAACGTCCACCGGAACCGGATCGCCAGGTAGACGGGCTGCCCGCCGAGCGCGGCGCCCAGCGCGATCACCGCCTTGTTCCGCAGCTCACTGCCCATGCTCGGCCCGACCCTCTCGTCGCGCTGCTTGGTCACCGTCCCGCCGTCGTGCCGGAGCGCCTCCTGGATGCGGTGTTCCTGCTGGTCACTGAGGTTCTGCGTACGGACGGACACGCCGTCCCCGCCGGACGCCTGGACGACGGCGTGCGGGAACCCGGCATCCGACACGGCCCGGCGCGCGGTGTCCGCGTCGACCGCCCGGCTCGTGGAGTACTCGACGAGCCGGCCCCCGGTGAACTCCACCCCGAGGTTCAGCCCGCGCACGGTGATCCCGGTGATCGCCAGCAGCACCGCGACCGCCGACACGGACAGCCAGAGCCGGCGGCGCCCCATCAGGTCCAGGCTCCGCCGCTCGGTCCACCGCCGCACCCGCCCGGCGCCGGCCAGCCCCGTCAGCGACGGCCGCGCCGCGACGGGCCGCCGGCCGGCCGCCCACTCGGCGAGCACCCGCGTGACCAGCAATGCCGACACGAACGAGGCCAGGACCCCGATCGACAGCGTGATGCCGAACCCGCGGACCTCCCCCGAGGCGAGATAGAACAGCAGGCCGGCGGCGAGCAGTGTCGTCATGTTCGAATCCGCGATGGCCGACCAGGCGTTGCGGAAGCCCCGGCCCAGCGCCGGCCGCACTCCCCTGCGCGGCAGCGCGGCGTACTCCTCCCGCGCCCGCTCGAAGACCAGCACGTTGGCGTCGACCGCCATGCCGATGGCCAGCACGAACCCGGCCAGCCCCGGCAGCGTGAGCGTCGCGCCCATCGCGCTGAGCGCGGCGTACGAGATCAGCGCGTACGAGGCGAGCGCCACCGTGGCGACCACGCCCATCAGGCGGTACACCCAGATCACGAACAACGCCGTGAGCAGGACCCCGATCACCGCGGCGTGGGCGCTCGCGTCGATCGCCGCCGCCCCGAGGGTCGGCCCGACCGTACGCTGCTCGACGACGCCGACCGGCACCGGCAGCGCCCCGCCCTGGATCAGCGCCGCGAGGTCCTTGGCCTCCTTCTCCGTGAACCGCCCGGTGATCTGCGTCGATCCGCCGGTGATGCCGGTCCCGCAACGTACGCTCGGGTCGACCTGCGGCGACGAGATGACCTTGTCGTCGAGGAGAATGGCCACCCGCCGTGCCGGATCACCCGGCGCGGCGCAGGCCGCCTTCGCGGTCAGCCGCTGCCACGCCGCGTCATGACGGAAGCCGACCGACACGAACCAGCCGCGCAGGTCCTGCGGATCGAATCCGGCCTGCGCCCTGCCGACGTCCTCCCCGGTCAGCGCGACGGGCCCGAGCCGTACCGGCTGCCCCCTCTCGTCGGACACGGCCTGCCCGCCGCCGGCCACCACGGGGCGGAAGGACAACTGCGCGGTACGCCCGATGACCGCCATGGCCTGCCGGGTGTCCTGCACACCGGGCAGTTCGACGATGATGCGCTGGTCGCCGGAACGGGTCAGCGTCGGCTCGGACAACCCGAGCGCGTCGATCCGCTTGCGCAGCACCTCCACGGCGCGGTCGGTGGACCCCCGATCGGCCTTCGCGTACGGGGAGTCGTGGGTCTGCAACACGATCTGAGTGCCACCGCGCAGGTCGAGTCCGAGACGCGGAGACGTGGTGAGGGCGATGAGAACTGAGGCGGCGATGATGGCGAACGCCAAGAGCGCTCGCGTCGCCGTGGCACGAGAAATGGGAAGCCTCCATACGGGCCGGCCCGGGTGAACCGGGCCACGGGTGGACCCGCCGTGGCCGTCAGGCGCGGCGGGACAGGGATCAGGAACCCGTGATGGAAGGCGGCCCGCGCCCACGCGGAGTGAGCGCCGTGGCCTGACGCAGCAGCGCCGGAGGGTCACCGGCGGTCCCGATGAGGGGCTGATCGATCCCGATCGTCGCGTGGCCGGGAAGGATCGCCGACGCCTCGGACGTCGCCCGTCGCGTCGGCGAGATCTTCGCGGCCGTACGGGCGCGCACGTTGGATCTCGTGACCACCACGACGGCGCCGGACACGGTCGCCGCCGCGGTGTGGAGCGTGGCCGAGGCGCCGGGCGTCTCGGCCACCGTCGCCGAGGCAGGCGACGCCGGGTCAGCGGGCGGCGGGGCGACCACCGAGGCCGATGCGGAAACCGCCGGAACGGCCCGCTGCGAGACCGCCGCTTCGGCGACGGGACCGAGCACGATCCCCAGAACGCCGAAGAGAAGGACCAATACTCGGAGGCCACGGGTCATGCGTTCGGTCACGCCCGCCCCTCCGCCGCCGATGATCTTCCGGCGCCCACCGTAACCGACGCCCGCTCCCGCGACATCCGATTCGTCCACCCCGAGCGGAACGACGCCGACGATCGGATCGACCGTCAGCTCCACTTCGACCCGCGCGCTGTCGCGCGCCTGAACACGCCGCGTCCTCCGAGCGCTTTGCACGCCCAGCTGGGGTGCCGCGCTCAGCAGCGCACGCGACACAAGACGTTGCCGCCGCCGTTGACCGGCGAAACCCGGTCATCCGGACTCAGGGCCGGCTACACCGACGGCCACAAGACAACGCCGGTGGCAAAGCGGCAAGTGCGACGGCCATCCTCGCCGACGCCCAGGACTCCCCCACTCGCGAAGTGGCGGCCCATGCCCTGACCGCATCGAGTGCGATGGCGCACGTCGTCCTACCGCCCTCGTCGTGCTGACTCCGCGAACCCCGGGTGCGGCGGCGATGCTCTCCCGAAGGACTCGGACCCGTCCGCCTCAGCCGACCTGTATAAGGTGTCGAGGCCGATCAACGCGATGCCGTCCGCATCGTCCTGCAGGCGTTCATCGAACGCCGACCCCGCTATAGCAGGCGAGGGCGGTGTCGCGGACGTCGTACCCCCGGCCGCCCAGCAGGTCCCGTGCCCGGCGCAGGCGATCGACGTGCCGGACTCCCATCACCTCGCTCCACGTGCACTCGCCGAGGGACAGCACCCTGCGCGGCTCACCCTGGACCGCAGGCCCGAGAACGACGACGTCCACCTCGATCTGCTCGCGTCCTCCGCTGACGACCCCGCCGCCGACATCACCGGGGAGGTCACCGAAAACCTCGCTGGGAGCGAGCATCGCGAACTCTCGGCATATGCGCTCGAAGTGCGGCCCCACGACCTGGGACAGGAACCGGGGCTTGGCGGCCGCCCAGATCGGCGCGGCGCGGCCGCTCTCCAGGAGTCCCCATCGCGGTCGCATGACCACCTCATAGAAGACGATCAACGGTTCGGCGATGCTGTAGCGAGACGTCCGCTGCGGAACAGATCGGCGTCCCGGCGGAGCAGATGACAGTCCTCCAGAACGTTGAGGCGATGCCCGATGTCAGCGGACTTTCGGCCGATGTAACCCGCGATTCCGCCTCTGGTGTTATTACCGCTCGCAACGGCGGCGAGGATCGAATGGTAGAGCGCGGTATCACGGACGTCGGCTTCCTCCTCCAAGAGGTAGCGCGCTTCTCGGAATAGTGGCATTCCCGGATCCAGCACGGTTTGCAGTACCCATTCGGTCGCCTCGGTCGCGCCGAAGTAGAAGCCATCGCATTCCCGCGTCAGGGCTTCCACCGGGTAGGTCTTCCCCTGCCGCCACGGCCCTCTCACAACGCCGAACTGGTGCCGATACGGCTTCCGAGAGACGAAGCCCGCCAGGTGACGCCACTCGAAGCCCCGGTCGAACACGCGGTCAGGCTTGGCGATCACCGCTTACCCCCAGACGAAGGTCCCTGAGTACTTGAGGTCAGCAGGCGAGTCGGAAGGAAGTCGTCACGTTATGAGGTGTGGGACGTCACGGCGTCGGCGGACGCGTCGCGGTCCCCCACGATGGCCCACACCGTCCGGCCGCCCTCCTCATGCAGCCTCCAGCCCCAGCCGTCCGCGTGGGTCTTCACGAGCGAGAGGCTCCGGCCGGCCGTCCGATCCGTGGGACGGGGCTGGCAAGCGGGTGACGTCTCGGTGGTGTCCCACACCTCGATCAGTACGGCGCCGTCTTGGCGTGACAGGGTGATGTCGACAGCGTCGCTGACCTCCATCGCGTTCTCGACGAGTTCGACGGCGACCAGCCGCACATTCTCCCCCCTTTCTGATGTCTTCCAGGCGGCGAGCGCCATCTCCACCAGCAGAGACACTTGGTCGACCGCCACCGGATGCGGCGGGAGCGGGAGCCAGTACACGCGGTGCTCCGGCTGCTGCGCCGCCTTCTCGTCGGCGTCCGTAGTGACTGACACGGCACACTCCTCCTTGATCGCGCTCTTGACGACTCGGCCGTACGGCCGTTCCAGCGGCGCCCGACCTCACCGAACTGCGTGACCAACCTCACGCATTCGGTTACGGTTAGCTACCAACCGCGTCCGACCGCGGCGTAACCCAGTAGGCGAGCAACGAAACCCGACACGGCTTACCCCCGGAGGCCGGCCATGGTGGCACAGCGCGACCCGTACGAATCCCCCACGATCCGAGCCTTCGCCACTGAGCTGGAGACATGGCGTACCGGCGCGGGGCTGTCCAAGGTCGAGTTCGCCGAGACGCTCGGCTACACGCCCCAGCTGATCGGCCAGCTCGAAGCGTCCAAGAACATCCCGTCGAAGAGGTTCGCCGAGGACACGGACACGTTCTTCAAGACCAACGGCCTGTTCGTCCGGCTGTGGAAGCTGGTCAACGACACCCGCCACCTCGCCGCCCTGCCGCCGGGATTCCCCGAATTCGTCGAACGGGAGGCCCACGCGGACGCGATACGGGTCTTCGGGCTCCTGCTGGTCACAGGCCTGCTCCAGACCGAGGCGTACGCTCGCGAGATTCTGCTGACCGTGCAGCAGCCGGACGTCGTCGACCGGTTCCTCGCATCGCGCATGGAGCGTCAAGCAATCCTCGCCCGCGACAAGCCGCCACGCCTGTGGGCGACCTTCGACGAGAGAGCCCTGCGTTGCACGGTCGGCGGTCCGGAGACCATGCGCGGTCAACTCGAACATCTGCTGGCGGCGTCCGAACGTCCCAACATCATGCTCCAGGTCGTGCCGATCAGCGCGGGCGCCTACGCCGGGCTGGAAGGTGACTTCACCTTGCTGAGTTTCGACGGCAGACCGGACACCGCCTACATCGAAGCGGCCGGTCGAGGACAGGTCGTGGAAGACCCGTCCGGGGTCGCGGACTTCCACGTAAGGTACGACTTGATCAGGGGACATGCCCTTCCAGTGGCGGAATCCCGAAAGTTGATCAAGTCGATCAGGGAGAGCCTATGAACACCCCCGACTTGGCGGCGGCGCAGTGGCGCAAGAGCAGCCGCAGCGGCGGAAGCGGCGGTCAGTGCGTCGAAATCGCCGTGCTGTCCGCGCCGGGCGACCGCCGGGCCGGATGACGCCTGGCGGAAGAGCAGCCGGAGCGGCGACACGGGCGGTGACTGCGTCGAGGTCGCCGCTCCGACCTTCGTCGGTCGCCTGGACCCTGAGCCGAGGTGACCCCACGCTGACCCGTTGAGCCCCTGTCCCCTACCGGACAGGGGCTCTTCGCATGAACGGGGTCAGGTGTGGTCGGCTGCGCGGAGGCCCTCCAGGGCGGCATGGGCGAAGGCGGTGGTCGCGTCGTCGGAGTGCGCCGGGCGCCAGACGACCGAGGTGGACCAGGTCAGCCGCGGCTCGTCGATCGGCCGCCAGACCAGGCCCGGGGGCAGGCCGCCCGCGGGCGGCTCGTTCAGGTGGACCCCCAGGCCGGCCAGGACCAGGCCGTGCACGAACTGCGGGTTGCGGGCGTGCCGGATCGCACCCGGGAGGAACCCGTTGTCGCGGCAGGTCGCCAGCATGTGGTCGTACAGCCTGGGGGCCATCTCCCGAGGGAAGATGACCAATGGCGAACCGCTGAGGACGCGGAGCCGTACGATCTCCTGCTCGGCCGCGTGGTGCCGTTCCGGGAGGATCACGCCCAGTCTCCGGTGCACGACCGGGCCCGAGATCAGGCCCACCGTGTCGCACGGGTGGCGTACCAGGCCCACCTCCAACTCGCCCTCGCGCAGCTTGGCGAGCTGCGTCTCGGTGGTCAGCTCATGCAGTTCGAGCAGGACGTCCGGGACGCGCTCGGCGAACGTCGTGACCAGAATCCGCAGCGTCAGCGGCACCGTGTCGGGCGGCACTCCGGCGCGGAGCACCCCGGCGGCGCCCGGACGGATACGCCGCATCGCCTCACGGGCCGCCTCGGTGCCCTCCAGGATCGGGCGGGCGTGTTCGAGCAGGAGCGCGCCGGCCTCGGTGAGCCGGACCCGCTGCCGGGTCCGGTCGAAGAGCGTGACGCCGAGTTCGCGTTCGAGATCGCGGATCCGCTGGGAGAGCGGGGGCTGGGCCATGTGCAGGCGTTCGGCGGCGCGGCCGAAGTGGAGTTCCTCGGCCAGGACGACGAAGTAGCGCAGGTGCCGCAGCTCCACTGATGAACCATATCGTTCCGATATGACGGCCGGTCGTTATTGATGTTGGCCTCTTCGGCACCTCCCCTGTTTGTATCCCGGCAAATGTCTTCCACGACGACGCCGGGAGGAACCCCCATGAACGACGATCCGGCCAAGACCGTCCTGCTGGACCGTGACGGCCCCGTCGCAATCATCACGTTGAACCGGCCGGAGAAGCTGAACGCCTGGACCGCGGCGATGCGAGACCTGCTCATCGAGCTGCTCGGCGCGGCCGCCGTGGACCCGGACGTACGCGCCGTCGTGCTCACCGGCGCGGGCCGCGCCTTCTGCGCGGGCCAGGACCTGCAGGAGACCGCGGCGATCGACCCGGACGACCACGCGGCCTCCGACGCCTGGATCGACGGGTTCGACCGGCTGTACCGGGCGGTCCGCGACATCGACAAGCCGACCATCGCGGCCGTGAACGGGGTGGCCGCCGGCTCGGGATTCCAGTTCGCACTGCTGGCCGACCTGCGGGTCGGGCACCGGGAGGTGCGGATGGGGCAGCCGGAGGTGCTGTCCGGGATTCCGAGCATCACCGGCATCTGGGCGATGTGGGACGTCCTCGGGCGGGCCAAGACGACGGAGCTGGCGCTCACCGGCCGGCTCCTCGACGGCGAGGAGGCCGCGCGGCTCGGCCTGCTGACCAGGCTCGTGGCCGCCGACCAGGTCCTGGCCTCCGCCGTCGAGCAGGCCCGCGAACTGGCCGAACTCCCGCCCGGCGCGCTCGCCCTGACCAAGGGACGGCTGCGCGAACTCGACGACGACGCGCTCACCGCCGCCGTACGGGCCGCCAAGAAGGTGCACGCCGCGGCGTACGCCACCGGCGAGCCCCAGCGGGAGATGGCCCGGTTCCTCGCCGGCCGCCGCCGCTGACCGTCACCGATCTTCTGGAGCGTCACCGATGAACGACACCTACACCCGCATGCGGGACGGGCACCGCTGGGAGGTGCCCGAACGGTACAACATGGCCGTCGACGTCGCCGACCGGCACGACCGCGGCAACGTCGCGCTGATCTATGAGGACCACGCGGGGGCGCGCCAGGAGATCACCTGGGGTGAGGTTCAGGACCGGTCGCGGCGGGTCGCCGCCCATCTGCGGGCCCTGGGCGTACGGCCCGGCGACCGCGTCGCCGTCATGCTGCCGCAACGGCCGGACACGCCGGCGACCTACCTCGGCGTGCTGCGGACCGGGGCCGTCCTGGTGACGATGTCGCTGCTGTGGGCCGACGAGCCGATCCGCTACCGGCTCGCCGACTCGGGCACCGGCGTACTGATCACCGAGTCGGACGCGGCGCACCGCGCCGGCGACTTCGGCGGCGTGGTGGTCGACGTGGACGACCCGGCGATCGAGGCGCTGGCCCCGGCCTTCGACGACGCCGACACCGCCGCCGACGACCCGGCGTTGATCTTCTACACGTCCGGCACCACCGGGTCGGCCAAGGGGATCGTGCACGCGCATCGCACGCTGCTCGGCCACAACGAGTTCCGCTACTGCCACGACCTGCGGCCCGGCGACGTCTTCTACGGCGCCGGCGACTGGGCCTGGTCGATGGCCAAGCTGATGGGCCCGCTGCGGGCGGGCGCGATCCACCTGGTCTACCGGCCGGCCGGGGGCTTCGATCCGGCCGGCCTGCTGGCCGCCATGTCCCGGAACAAGGTCACCACCGCGCTGGTCAACCCGACGTTCCTGCGCAAGATGCGGGCCGACGTGCCCGACGCCGGGCGGCGTCACCCGCAGTCGCTGCGGGTGGTCTGCTGTTCGAACGAGCCGCTCACCGTCGATCTGATCTCCTGGTTCCGGGATCAGTTCGGCGTCACTCCGCTGGACTACTACGGATCGACCGAGTCGTACCCGCTCATCGGCAACTTCCCCGGCGTTCCGGTCAAGGAAGGGTCGATGGGCCGTCCGCTGCCCGGCTGGGAGGTCGCGCTGCTGGACGAGGACGAACAACCGGTGCCCACCGGGGAGGCCGGGGAGATCTGCCTGCGGGCCCGCAGCAACCCACAGTTCCCCCTGGGATACTGGAACCGGCCGGAGGCGTCCGCCGAGGTCTTCGGCGGTGAGTGGTTCCACACCAAGGACCAGGCGGTCGTCGACGACGACGGCTACTACTGGTTCCTCGGCCGCACCGACGACGTGATCAAGACCTCGGGTTACCGGGTCGGGCCGTACGAGGTCGAAGAGGCGCTGCGCGCCCACCCCGCCGTACAGGACGTCGGCGTCGTCGGCGTACCCGATCCGGTGCGCGGCCAGGTCGTCAAGGCCTGGGTGCAACTCGCGCCGGGCCACCGGCCGAGCGAGGGACTCGCCCGGCAGATCAGTGAATACGCCAAGGCCACGCACTCGCGGTTCGCCTACCCGCGGCTCGTGGAGTTCGTCGCCGACCTGCCCCGCTCGGCGACCGGGAAGATCCGTCGCGCCGAACTGCGTCAGCGCGACGCCGACCCCCGCCCCGGCATCGGATGAGGAGAAAGCCCATGACCGCGACCCCCGCTCCCCCGGCGGACCCGCGCACGGTCCGCCGTACGGTCATCCTGTCCTCCGCGATCGGCAACTTCGTCGAGTGGTTCGACTCCGCCGCCTACGCCGTGATGTCCGCGACGATCGCCGGACGGTTCTTCCCCACGTACGACCGGACCGCGGCGCTGCTGGCCACGTGGGCGATCTTCGCGGGCGGATTCGTCGCCCGTCCGCTGGGCGCCGCGTTCTTCGGCCGGTACGGCGACCGGATCGGCCGCAACCGGATGCTGGCGCTGACGGTCCTGGCGATGAGCGGCGCCACGTTCCTCGTGGGGCTGCTGCCGACGTACGCGGTGATCGGCGTCGCGGCGCCCGTCCTGCTGTTCCTGCTCCGCTGCGTGCAGGGCTTCTCCACCGGCGGCGAGTACACCGGCGCGTCGGCGTTCATCATGGAATACGCGCCCGAGGGCCGGCGCGCCCGGTTCGCGTCGGCCGTACCGGTCACCGTCGGGCTGGCCAGCGTGGCGGGCTCCGGTCTCGGTTTCCTGCTCACTTCCACGCTCAGCACGCCCGCGCTACAGAGCTGGGGCTGGCGGATCCCCTTCCTCCTGGCGGCGCCGCTCGGCCTGATCGGCCTGTACCTGCGGTCCCGCGTCGAGGACACGCCGGTGTTCCGGGCGCTGGAAAGCAAGGACGACATCGCGCAGACCCCGCTGCGCGACGCCGTACGGAAGTGCGGCCGGCAGATCGCCACCCTGTTCGGGTACAGCATCACGAACGCGATCGGGTACTACCTGATGAGCAGCTACATGATCGCGTACATGTCGGAGGAGCTCGGCTACTCCAAGAGCCAGGCTCAGCTGACGAACGTCGTGTCGATGCTGGCCTACAGCGTCGCCTGCCCGTTCGCGGCCTCGGCCAGTGACCGGTACGGCCGCAAGCCGCTGCTCCTCGTCGCCTGCGCCGGGTTCGTGGTCGCGCCGCTTCCGGCGTTCTGGCTGATGAAGACCGGTTTCGCGGGGGCGGTCGTCGGCACGTCCCTGCTGGCCGTACTGGTCGCGGTGATCGGCAGCTCGAACGTCCCGGCGCTGGTGGAGATGTTCCCCGCCCGGCTACGGGCCAGCGGATCGGCGATCGGCTACACCGCGGCGTACGTGCTGTGCGGCGGCACGGCGCCGTTCGTGGCCACCGGGCTGGTCTCGGCCACGGGCAGTTCCCTCGCCCCGGGCGTGTACCTGATGTCCATCGCCGTGGTCTCCACGCTGGTCGTGCTGCTGGCCTTCCGCGAGACCCGCCACCTGCCCCTCGGCCGCGACACCGTACGCGAGGAGCCCTCGGGCACCGAACCCGTCTCGGCGTGACGCCGCTCCGGTAAGAACGCGCTACGCCGGTGACCGCCCCGGGGGACGGTCACCGGCGTAGCGTGAAGATCGCCGGTCTCGCTCGTCAGCAGCCGAGGAGGCGGGTGGCGAGGAAGGCCTCGACCTGGTCGAGGCCGATGCGCTCCTGGGCCATCGAGTCGCGCTCCCGGATGGTCACCGCGTTGTCCTCGAGCGTGTCGAAGTCGACGGTGACGCAGTACGGGGTGCCGATCTCGTCCTGGCGGCGGTAGCGGCGGCCGATCGCGCCGGCGTCGTCGAACTCGACGTTCCAGTTGCGGCGCAGCTGCGCGGCGAGGTCCTTGGCCTTCGGCGACAGGTCGGCGTTCCGCGACAGCGGCAGCACCGCGACCTTGACCGGCGCGAGCCGGTGGTCGAGGCGCATGACCACGCGCTTCTCCATCTTGCCCTTGGCGTTCGGCGCCTCGTCCTCGCTGTAGGCGTCCATCATGAACGTCAGCACGCACCGGTCGACGCCGGCCGCCGGCTCGATGACGAACGGGACGTACCGCTGCTCCTTCTCCTGGTCGTAGTACGACAGGTCCTGACCGGAGTGCTTGGCGTGCGTGGACAGGTCGAAGTTCGTGCGGTTCGCGATGCCCTCCAGCTCACCCCACTCGCTGCCCTGGAAGTTGAAGCGGTACTCGACGTCCACGGTCCGCTTCGAGTAGTGGGACAGCTTCTCCTTCGGGTGCTCGTAGAGCCGGAGGTTCTCCTTGGAGATGCCCAGGTCGACGTACCACTGGAGACGGGTGTCGATCCAGTACTGGTGCCACTCCTCGTCCGTGCCGGGCTCGACGAAGAACTCCATCTCCATCTGCTCGAACTCGCGCGTACGGAAGATGAAGTTGCCCGGCGTGATCTCGTTCCGGAACGACTTGCCGATCTGGCCGATGCCGAACGGCGGCTTGCGCCGGGCGGCCTGCTGGACGGCCGCGTAGTTGATGAAGATGCCCTGGGCCGTCTCCGGCCGGAGGTACGCCAGGCCGGACTCGTCCTCGACCGGGCCGAGGTAGGTCTTCAGCAGGCCGTTGAACATCCGCGGCTCGGTGAACGCGCCGCGCGTGCCGCAGTTGGGGCAGACGAGGTCGGCCAGGCCGTGCTCCGGCGCCTTGCCGTGCTTCTCCTCGTACGCCTCGATGAGGTGGTCGGCGCGGTACCGCTTGTGGCAGGACTGGCACTCGGTCAGCGGGTCGACGAACTCCTTGACGTGGCCGCTCGCCTCCCAGACCTCACGGGCGAGGATCACACAGGAGTCGAGGCCGACGACGTCGTCGCGGCCCTGCACCATGGACTTCCACCACTGGCGCTTGACGTTGTTCTTCAGCTCGACGCCGAGCGGGCCGTAGTCCCAGGACGCGCGGAGACCGCCGTAGATCTCACTCGATGGGAAGACCAGGCCTCGGCGCTTGCTGAGGTTGACGATGGTCTCCATCAATTCGGAACGACGGGCCATGAGTGATCTCCATCCGGCTGGCGGTCGGCGGGTTCTCCGCGTAGATGAGGTTCGGCGCCTGCGGCCGACCTGCGAGCCTGGCCACGGCGCCCGGTATCAGCTTAGCGACAGGATCGAGAGCCCCGCGCTCCAATACTCCGCGACGCCGCCCGCCGATCCTCCCCCTCCTCTCTCCCCGACCTCCGAGGCCGAACGATCGTCACGGGCGATGCATGAGGTTGCAGGGGACCAGTTGAAGCCCTCCGGGATCGGCGGAGGGACATGCTTCCTCCGCGCCGACCGGCCCATCGAGGAGCTCGCCGCGCTTTCGGGAATTTCTCGGATCACTACGCTAAATCCTACTCAGAACATCGCGCGCTATAAGCTCAGCCGTAGTAGCACGACGCTGACTGGACATACTCACGGCCCGATATCCGTCATACAGCACCCACCCGAATACCTTCCCCCGAACAAAATAGATCTGAAAAAGAGCGCCATCCGACTGCCAGCAAGCCTTGCCGTCTGCGACAGAAAAGATTTTATTGCAAGAGGTGTTCGCAAATGATGAATAAAGACTCTCAGGCGTAAGAGGAGTCTCATATTCGTTTCGAACGTTCACTGTCAATCTGCCCAATTTCGGATCCGACGACGACGCGTTGGTCCACTCACATGAACTATCCGAACTAGTTGAATCTATCCGCACAGTAGCCCCCTTAGAGACGCCGACGACATTCGCGGCAACCTGGGGACTCAATAGACGACACGGATCAGCTATAGGCTTCACTGAGTTCGGAGCTTGCAATGGCCGTTTAGAGGTGGTGGCCGTGTGATCATGTTTCGCACTCGAGCACCCAGAAATACCGCTCAAAGCGACAGCAGAAACAATAAGCAGGACAGGCTGCCTCATTTGATCGAAAAGCTTCACTGTATGCGCTCCTGGAAGGAAAGATCCTAAATAGCCGTCCACCTCGTCTTATCACCCACACCCGAAGGGAATGCCTCAGGTGGAGTGAACTGACTCAGGACCGCCACCAAGGAAGCGAGCTGAGATTGGCCGTCCTGCACCAACCTCGTTGCCGTCTGATGACGCTCCGACATATGTGATGAATAAGCAACGATGGCCGCCTTGATTGCATCTTTGCCATCGCCTGCCTCGGCTTCGGCGATCTTCGCGTACGTGTCATATACCATTTGAACTGCCGAATTATAAACAGCCGCTACGTTATTATAGATGCCAATCAGCTGCATTCCCACATTAAATAGCGTGGCCGAGTTCTTCCCCGTCGTAGCCGCATTGACCGCAGCATAGCTACGAAAGTTGGTGTAAGCGGGGCCGGCCCAGTAATTACCGAGTTGATCAACAGTGTGGGCAAACTTATTCTGCGAGTTGGAGAGGTCACTTGCAGCAACAGCCCAGGCTCTCGCAGCAGTAACTATCGCATTCAAATTAGGGCGGATTTCTTCGACATAGCTATTGGCACGGACAGCCTCGGCCGCCAGCGCGACACGCGCCGCAGCCTTTTTTATGCTATCTAGAACTTCTTTCTTAACCTCCTGAAGACCTTCAGCGCCCGCGCCGGCCTCCGCAGCAACTGCAGCCAACCTACTCCCTTTCCTAGATTGCTAAAGGCTAATTTGGCATCGGCTTCCTAGAAGGATAAGTTCCCCGGGCCGCCTCCTTACCCTTGGTCTCTGCGCCCTCATAGGTATCTGCCACAGCCCATAGGGCATCCCTCGCAGCGCACACACTAGTGGAGGATTGAATCAGCTTTTCGTCGCCAACATCGGCGATCTGAATGTTGTAGTTGACGGCGAAGTGAGACCTTTGCCCTATAGTACCCATCGCATCTTCAGGAAGCTTGGCGTCAAGCCGTAGCTTCGAAGCCGCGTCAACCCACAGGTTGGCGATGTCATTCATCTCGTCGCCAGCTGCTCGAATGTATCCAGCATTCTGGCGCACCCGATCCTTATCGGTCACCTCTTCAGCCTCCGCACTCCACGCCCGAGAACCACGACTACCGACCCCGCAATGACTGTTTTACGCGTTGCAGGCGAACCTTCCGAACACGTTCTTCTGCAACGTTGACAGCGGACACGATGCGCTTACCCAATTGAGACGGATCAGATATTGACACCTTTTCGTGATCAAAATCGATTCGGACTAGCTCGCCATTGCCGTTCACAATGACCATTCCAATCCCGTTCTCCATCTCTTGCCTGAGACCCCACTTCGAAAAGCCAGCCACGGTAATCTCAACGTCGCGAGCCGCTCGGTTGACCGCGTTGACCAAGGCGTTGACTCGGCGGGTTCTGTCATACGCATCGGAAATCGCTGCCTCCATGCGGGAGATCAGTTCCTCACCCTCACCGTTCATAGCGATATCACCCTTCCAAGCGTCGCAAAGCCAGTTCTCTTAGCTGAACCGCCTTAGCTCGCGCACTTTTGATCGTTTCCGTTACCGTTATCTCCAACTTCGAAGTCCGGATGTTTCGTACAGCCTTAGGATCGATTTCGACACTTACCAACTTCCCGTGGCCATTGACGACTACGATCACATCGTCATTCCTGGATCTTACAGTGATCCCTTTTTTGGCGAGTTGATCCTCTAACCGTGCGAGACGGTCTTCCTTGGAGTGGTCATCAATTCCCACTGGCCATCCTTACCGTTGCTGCATACACACGGATGCAAAAATCCCTACCGTGTTGACTTGCTATCCCGAGAGACCTTATTGCGAGCGTAACCAAGACGTTGCCTACTCGCCCAGGCCGTAAGCAGCGCAGCGCCTACCGCGAACAAGGCAACCGACACCAAGATAATGTAAGTCATAGTATTCGAAGATCGATTCCTACTGCGGGCAGCAGGCGGCGAGGGACGCGGGGAAGACTCAGGCTGGTTGACGCTCGATCGGTTGGCCGCCTGCGCCTTATCCCATGCCGCGTAGACGGGATTAGGAGCATCGGCCACTACTTTGTCTACCAAAGCATGGTACGGGCGGACGAGGCCGTATCCTGTCTCATCGTCTCGGCCAGGGGATCCGATGTCTCGGGCCGTACCGATGATGCGTTGCACCACCTCACGCGCCGGCATCTTTGGAAATCTTGATCGCACAAGCGCGACCACACCCGCGGTCAATGCGGACGCCTGGCTGGTTCCATTCCAATTAGGAAGAAAAGCGCCATCCTTAGTCACCGACCCGACATGTACACCCGGAGCGGCGGCCGCCACATAACTTTGACGCTGGGTCTTTATCCATGGCGTGAACTGGTAATCGACCGCCCCGACGGCCAGTATTCCAGGACACTGCGCCGGCCAATCCGGCATATTATCCATATCGCCGTCATTACCAGCAGAAGCGACGATCACCACGTCGTGATGAAGTGCATAAGCAATAGTTCTTTCGGTCGAGAGGCCACAACCACCGGCCCAACTGGGGATGGGATCGCCCATGGAAATGTTGATCACCTTGGCGCCGTGGTCGGCGGCGTAACGGATACCGGCCTCGATTTCTTCGGTACCGCCTTGCGCACGGATGGGCATTATCTTCACACCTGGGGCGACACCGACCATTCCGGTTCCGCTCCCTTGGCCGGCGATCAGGGCCGCCATGCTGGTTCCATGCCCGTTCTCCCGAGTGTCGAAGTCGATGCGCCCATCTCCCTTGCCCGCATCGATATCGGCTCCAGGGATGACTGCGCCGCGCAGGTCTGGAACTTTAGCGTTGACCCCACCGTCGATGACTGCGACGGTGACGCCTTTACCAGTGGTGATTGGCCATACCTTTTGCTGGATGTCCCAGGTCCCGAACCACCATTCCTCTGTGCGGGGACTAGTCTCGGCGTAGGTTGGAGTCGAAATGATCAGGACCGAAGATATCGTCACCAAGATCAATGAGATAATCCCCGCCTGCCGACAGCGGCTTCGTGCCTGTGACGCTTTGGCTCGGCGGCTGGTTGCTTCCTTCACCGGTCTCCTTCGCCGGCTCATCGACGAGGTCGAGCAGATCCTGGAGCTCGTCTACGGTCAGGAACTCGTCATCGTCCTGCTTACGGCGACCGAGGTGGTCGGAAGCATCGCCGATCACGCTAGGCGCCACCTCCGCCTCGCCCGTCCAAACGTCTTGGTCTTCAACCAGCCAAACCGTGCGCTGGCGCTCCTTCTCGTCCGGTCGTCTACCCCCGGAGATCATTGGGCCGGCTTCTCCGCTACCGCGAGCTCCGGCTCGGCTTTCTCCAGCGCCCAGCCGTTGCCGTGTCCCTGTCTCCCGTCCCGGGCTCGGGGATGATTCTTCGTTGAAGAGCGATGAGCCAGCACCGGAGCCGAAGAGGCTGCCGCCTGGACCGATCGTTCCGGAGAAGGCCTGCACCATCGGCCCACCAAGGTCTGCGCCACCTGGTCCGGCGGGCACATCGCCGAGCGGCGGTCCGCCTCCGAGGCCAAGCCCGCCTTTGAGAGAGCCGGGCTCTGAAGGAGCCATTCCCGCCAGTCCGGTGCCGAGACCGCTCGGTAGGCCTGATGAATCGCCTATCGGCTTTTCGGCTAGGCCATGTGAACGTGAAGTAGGGCCTCCTCTTGAGGTTCGCGACGGGTGCTCGGGCATGCGCGGAACACCTATCCTCACATGACCTGCTTGACGCTTTGCGCCACTCGTACCGAGCCGGTCCGCTCCATCGGCATCGGCATCGGCATCGGGAGAGCCGTCGCCCCTCCCCGCGAAGCGCGGAAGGGTTCTTTCGATCTGGGGCGGCATGCCATCCCAGGTCTGGGCGATCCGCTCGTTGAGGTTCTTCATGATTTGATCGGCTGCGGTGGTCGCGGCAGGTGACCGGGTGTTCTCTGGCCACTGGATGCTTCGGTACATCGGCAGGATGGACCCGCCATACCATTGCAGCGTCTTGGCGGTCTCGTTGCTGCGGATGACGAGTTCTTCGGCTGTGGTGTAGAGGCAGCGCAGAACCTGCTGGGCATTGTCCGCTGCCGGGCCGCCCCAGCATCCAGCCAGGACCTTCGCGGCATCGTAGAGGGCTGTCTGCAGCTCATTGAGTGCGGTGCCCATGGCGTCATAGGCCGCGGCTGCGGTCGTGATCTTCGCTGGCTGCGTTGCGGCGATCATCCTTCGGACGGTGTCGGCGTCACCGTAAGAGCCGGCACCCTGCGGCCGTCCGCCGCTCTTGATGGCGAAGGTTCGATGGTCAAGGGCCATGGTGAGTCCCCTGCATCAGTCGGCCGACGGCGTGTTGGCCCAAGTCGGACTCTGGGCCCGGGTCGGCTGCTCGCGGCCGCCGCCGATCTGCCGTATGTGTTGTGCAAGGCCCTCTTCGGTGCCGGAATAGTGGGCTGCGGTCCTGCGTAGCAGTCTGATCGCGGCTGCATATTGCGTGAGGAAGTCCCGGGAGACCGCACTGATGTGCTTGTACGCAGCCTCGGTGGTGCCCGCGAGCGTTTGCCCTGCGTCCCAGTTGCCGAGTTCGGCAGCGGTGAGGAGCCCTTGAGTCTGAACTTCGTCAAGTGCACCGGTGGCGCTCAGGTGTTCCAGCGCCCGCTCGAGAATTGAGGCGGCATGGTCGATCTTGAATGGTGCCCACTTGACGTCTGGGTCCCCCCCTCCGACCCATGGCGGGGAAGACTGCACCCCCCGCTGCGTGCCCCCTTCGTTCAGTGGCGGCATGCGGCCGCCCCCCTTCTTGACTTGCGCACCCCCGTGCCCGGAAACAGTAAGTCAAGGTACAGAAACATCGCCTGTCATGTCGAGGAGACATCGTCCGAAACTCCGCTAGTCGGCGGCCTTATCCGGGAGATTCGGCAGTTCATCGGCTCCGGGAACTACCCATCCTTGATCGAACCTGATTGAGGTCCGACCGATTCACGGATTTGGTCAGCGGACGTAGCCGTCGAGGGCGTCGTTGTCGATGTTCAGGGTGTAGCCGCCGTGGGTTTCGCGGTGGTCGCCCCGGTACTGCTTGATGCGGCGGTGGCCGGGCCACCAACCATGTGGCATGTACCGGTCTTTCCAGGGGTCGGACTTCTTGTCCCAGTGGGCGAACCAGACGGCGGCGGGTTTCTTGATCCCCTTGGCCTCGGCCAGGTCGTGGATGCCCGAGGCGACGCTGCTGTAGACGCCCGGCACGTAGCCGAGGCGGCGCAGTCTCCTGGTCCACGCGTCGATGAAGTCGAGGACCGCCTCCCGGCAGACGGGATCGTGCCGGCCGTACGCCTCCATGTCGTAGTAGATGGGCGTGTGCCGGCGCAGTCCGAGGAGACGGGCGCGGTCGGCGGCGTCTTCGGCCGAGGCTCTCGCGTCGTCGACGGCGCTGTCAGGGGTGAAGTTGACGCGATGCGGGCCGCACGGCGCCTGCGGGCCGACGTACGTCGGGATCAGTCGCCAGCCCATGGCCCGTACGGCGGCGACCCAGTCGTGGGACAGCCTGCCGTCCGGGCAGGCGCGGGAGACACCGCCGATGTAGACGTTGGCGGCGACGAAGTCCTTGCGCCACGCCTGCATCGCGTCGAGGGACGGCGCGTGGCAGGTGTCGAATCCGTCGCCCCGCACCCAGCGGCGGTGGGCGGTGCCGGTGTGGCGCTCGGTCGCGCCCTCGGCCGGTGGCGGGTCGACGGTGATGCGGGCCAGGACGCGCTCCAGGTCCTGGGCGTTCGCGCCGTACGAGCCGGTGATGAACGCTCCGGCCTGCGGGACCGCGAGCAGGATCTCGTGGGCGGCCGGGTCGTGCACCCGCAGGCCCGGCGGCCGTCCGCTCTCGGGGTGTCGTCCTGCCAGCATGCCGGTCACCAGGGCGTTCGTCTGCGCGGTGAGCGGTTCGACGTGGATGGCCGTCGTACGGCCGACGGCGTGGGCGGGGCAGTCCTGGTTCTCGCCGGCGGGACCGAGGTAGACGGCGTGCCGGTCGAAGCGGAGGCAGTCCGTGGAACGGGGGCCGAGGCGGTGGACCTCCCATCCGGCGGGCACCGGGATGCGGAGGCCCTGGTAGTGGACGTCGGTGTCCGCCTGGGCGGACGGTGCGCCCGGGAGCAGTGTTCCGAGGATTCCGGCGAGCAGCATGGCACGGCGCATGGCGTCCCCCCACGATCGTCGTCCGTACGACGACGATGATCGGAGGGGCTGCCAGGACCGTGGCGGGGCGCGCGGGGGGCAGAGAAGGTCTTCGACGGCGGGAAGCCCGCTCTTTACTCAGGGTCGACGATCTCGTACGCCCCGGCCTCGTCGATGGCGAGCGCCGAGAGCGGGATGAGCGCCAGCCGTACGTCGTACGCGCCGAGCGCCCGGCGGTAGTAGCCGGCGCCGTCCCAGTAGGTCACCATCGCCCACAGGTCGGGCTCGTCGACGGACCGGGCGAGGCCGCCGGAACGGTGGCCGGGGCTGCCGGCGAGGGAGCGGAGCACTTCGTGCGCCGTCTTGACGAACGTCTCGGTCTCGGTCTCGGGAACGCGGTAGCGGGTGATGGCCAGCACCCGTCCATCATGCCGGTAGGCGAGGCGATCTCCCCGCGCGGGACGCCGATGCGGGACGATGGGGGCGTGGATTCGAAACTTCGGCAGCGCAGCGCCGTCTTCTTCCTCTACCTCCAGCAGCTTCCCCGGTGGGTCCCGCTGGTGGTCCTGCCCGCGCTGCTGATCGCGGGCCTGGCGGCGCCGGGTGTGGCCGGCGGCGTGCTGCTCGCGGTGCTGGCGTTCCTGCTGTGGTTCGCGTTCCTGGCCGCACCGGCGCGGAGCGCGTCCCATCGCCTGGTGAGGATCGTGGTCCCCGCGGTCATCCTGGCGGTCGCGGTCGGGAAGCTGGTGAGCTGACCGACAACCCGGACATGGGCGATTTTGACAATCATTTTCATATTCATCCATACTCAGAGCGTGCGATACCGACGACTCCTGCCCTTCGCGCTCGGCGCCGCGCTGCTGGCGACCGCCTGCGGAGCGCGGACCGGCGGCCACGGTGACCCCAAGATCGTCGCGGCCTTTTACCCGCTGGCGTGGCTCGCCGAGCAGGTCGCCGGCCCCAACGGCTCCGTGCAGAACCTCACCAAGCCCGGCGCCGAACCCCACGACCTGGAGCTGACCCCGCGCCAGGTCATCGACGTGGGCGAATCGAAGCTGGCCTTCTACATCAAGGGCGTGCAGCCGGCCGTCGACAAGGCCGTGCGCGAACACGCCAAGAAGCACTCCATCGACGCGTCGTCGCTGGTCACGACGCTTCCCGCGCCGCAGGACGAGACCGGCCACGCCGCCGAGGACCCCCACCTGTGGCTGGACCCGAACAGGTTCGCGACCGTGGCCACCGCCCTCGGTGAGCGCCTCGCCGCGATCGACCCCGCGCACGCGGCGGGGTACCGTTCGCGCGCCGCGCAGGTGGTCACGAAGCTGACCGCCCTGGACGGGGAGTTCCGTACGGGCCTGCGGGACTGCGCCCGCAAGGAGATCGTCACGAGCCATTCGGCGTTCGGGTATCTGGCCCAGCGGTACGGTCTGACGCAGGTCGGCGTCACCGGCCTGGACCCCGAGGCCGAGCCCTCACCCGGCCGCCTGGCGAGTCTCATCGACCTCGTCCGGCGTACGCACGCCACCACCGTCTTCACCGAGACGCTCGCCAGCCCGAAGACCGCCGCGACGCTCGCGAACGAGGCGGGCGTGCGCACCGAGGTCCTCGACCCGGTCGAGGGCGTGAAACGTGGCTCGTCCGACGACTACTTCTCGATCATGCGCCGTGACCTCTCGATACTGCGACCCGCTCTAGGATGCCGATGACCGTTCCGTTCCGCATGACAGGCGGCGAGGTGCGGCTGGACCGCCGCCCGGTGCTGCGCGGCGTCGACCTGACCGTCGAGCCCGGCGAGGTCCTCGCCGTGATGGGGCCGAACGGCTCCGGAAAGTCCACGCTGATCCGCTCGCTGCTGGGCCTGATCCCGCTGTCGGCCGGGCGGGTCGAGCTGTACGGCGTGCCGCCGGCCCGCTTCAAGGACTGGAAGCGCGTCGGGTACGTCCCGCAGCGGCTGTCGGTCGGCGGCGGCGTGCCCGCCACCGTACGCGAGGTCGTGTCGTCGGGGCGGATCGCCCGGCAGTCGCGGTTCCGCCCGTTCTCGGCCGCCGACCGGCGCGCGGTGGATCGGGCCCTGGAGGCCGTCGGCATGGCACACCGCGCGCGCGACTCCGCCCAGGAGCTGTCCGGCGGCCAGCAGCAGCGCGTGCTCATCGCCCGCGCCCTCGCCGGTGAGCCGGACGTCTTCGTCATGGACGAGCCGACCGCGGGCGTCGACGCGGCCAGCCAGGAGACCCTCGCCCGTACGCTCCGCGACCAGGTCGCCGAGGGCCGTACGGTCGTGCTGGTCGCCCACGAGCTCGGGCCGATGGAGCCTCTGATCACCCGTTCCGTGGTCCTGGAGAACGGCCTCATCTCGCACGAGGGCGTTCCCCCGGAGCCGAAGGGCGAGTGCGCCCGGCCCGGCCACGACCACGTCCACCCGCACGCCCCGGCCGAGGAGCCACACCTGCTGTCATGATCGAACTCCTGTCCTACGACTTCCTCCGCCGCGCGCTGATCGCCGCCGTCCTCGTGGGCATCGCGGCTCCGGCGGTCGGCACGTTCATCGTGCAGCGGCGGCTGGCCCTGCTCGGCGACGGCATCGGGCACATCGCGCTCACCGGCGTCGGGCTGGGCCTGCTCACCCGCAGCTCGCCCACGATCCTCGCGCTCGTGGTGTCCGCGCTGGGCGCCGTCGCGATCGAGCTGCTGCGGGTCCGGACCCGCACGGGCGGCGACGTCGCTCTCGCCCTGCTGTTCTACGGCGGGCTGGCGGGCGGCGTGCTGTTCGCCAACCTGTCCGGCGGCAGCGCGAACCTCTCCAGCTACCTGTTCGGCTCGATCAGCAGCGTCGGCACCACCGACCTGTACATCGTCGCCGGTCTCGCCGTCGCGGTCATCGTGATCCTGGCCGTGTTCGGCCGGGAGCTGTTCGTCCTGTGCCAGGACGAGGAGGTGGCCCGCGCAAGCGGCCTGCCGGTGCGGTTCCTGTCGCTGCTCATCGCGGTGACCGCGGCGCTGACCGTGGTGGTGGCGATGCGCGCGGTCGGCCTGCTGCTGGTCAGCGCGCTGATGGTGGTACCGGTCGCGGCGGCGCAGCAGCTCACCCGCGGGTTCATGACGACGATCGGGCTGGCCGTCGTCGTCGGGGTGGTCTCCTCGGTCGGCGGCCTGTGGGTCTCCGTCGACGCCGACTTCGCCCCCGGCCCGACGATCGTTCTGCTGGCGATGGCCGTCTTTCTGGCCGCCGTCGGAACGGGGAAACTGGTGCGTATGCGGCGAACGGACGTGACGTGAGCGGGCGACGGGAGGACGTGCGCCGGGCGCTGTCCGGTTGTGAGAGCTTCCGCAGCGCCCAGGACATCTACGCCGACCTGCGGGCCGCCGGTTCCCGGATCGGCCTGACCACCGTCTACCGCGCCCTGCAGTCGCTCAGCGAGGCCGGCGAGGTCGACGTGCTGCGCACCGATGAGGGCGAGGCCATCTACCGCGCCTGCCGGACCGACGAGCACCACCATCACCTGGTCTGCCGCGTCTGCGGCCGTACGGTCGAGGTCGAGGGCCCGGCGGTGGAGAAGTGGGCCGAGGCGGTCGGCGCCGAGCACGGCTTCCGCGACGTCACCCACACGGTCGAGGTCTTCGGCACCTGCGCCGAGCACTGACGCGGCAGCCGGTTCCGCCGGCCGCGCCGTGGCGCCGGCCCGGGTCAGGGCCGGTCGACGATGCCGGCGACGACCTCGCGGACGAGACGGCGCAGCCACGCGTGCGCCACGTCCGCCTCGTACCGGCGGTGCCAGGCCATGGCCACCCTCGAGGACGGCGCCTCGACGGGCAGATCGAACGCCACCAGCCCCAACCGGTCGACGGTCGCCGCGTGCGACCGCCGGCCCGCCCGCCCGACCAGGTCGGTGACGGACAGCATGAACAACGACGCGGAGAACGTCGGCGCCGAAGCCACGACGCGGCGACGCAGCCCCCGCTCGGCGAGCCGAGCGTCGATCGGCCCCTCGAACCTGCCCCGCCGTGACACCGTCAGGTGCTCGGCGGCGGCGAACCGCTCGGCGGTGGGCTCGCCATCGAGGAATGGATGCCCGGCCCGGACGACGCCGACCTGGTCGTCCTCGTACAGCGGCTCCACCCGCACCTCCGGCGGCGCGCCGTCGATGACGCCGATCTCCAGGTCGACGCGCCCGTCGCGCAGGCCGCCGGTGTCGTCCGGCCCCTCGGGGAGGAAGCGCAAGGCCGCCCCGGGCGCCTCCCGGCGGATCCGCTCGAGCAGCGCCGTCCCCGTCACCATGATGATCGAATCGTCGGCCTGCAACGTGAACGTCCGCTCCAGCGTTCCCAGGTCGAGCTCGGACGGAGAGAACAGCGCGACCGCGCGTTCGACCAGCTCGTGGACCTCGGCACGGACGGCCAGTGCCCGGGGCGTCGGGACCATCGCCTGACCGGAGCGCACCAGCACCGGATCGCCGAGGGCCCTGCGGATGCGCGCGAGCGTACGGCTCATCGCCGGCGCGGACAGGTGCAGGCGCAGCGCGGCGCCCGCGACGCTCCCCTCCTCGAGCAGGGCGTCCAGAGCCACGAGAAGGTTCAGGTCGAGCTTGGAGTGCGTCGAATGCACTAATCACCTGCAGAAGTTGCATTTGAGGGCAAGTGGCACCGCAGCTTAGCGTTGTCCTCGTTCGAGGCCTCGAACCTCCCGTCTCCTTCGACCCGAGGTTCGTCACATGACCGTTCAGACCCCCGTGGCCGCGCCGCCCGATGAGGGCCACCCCCGCCGTACCCTCATCCTCGCCCTGATGGCCGCCTGCGCGACCATGACCGTCGCGCTCGTCGCCGCGATCAACCTGGCCGTTCCCCAGCTGTCCGCGAGCTCCCTGCGACCCTCGTCGGCGCAGCTGCTCTGGATCGTCGACGCGTACGTGATCGTGTTCGCCTGCCTGCTGATCCCGGCCGGAGCGTTCGGCGACCGGTACGGCCGCCGGGGAGCGCTGCTCGGCGGCCTGGCCGTCTTCGCGGCCGGCTGCGTGGCCTCCGCGCTCGCCCCGGACGCCGGCGCGCTGATCGCCGGACGGGCCGTCACCGGGCTCGGCGCCGCCCTCGTCATGCCCGCCACGCTGTCGCTGACCGTGCAGGCGTTCCCGGCGCGGCTGCGGGGGCAGGCGATCGCCTCCTGGACGGCGGCGACCGGGATCGCCGGAATCATCGGCAACATCGGTGGCGGCCTCGTTCTGGAGTACCTGCCGTGGCAGGGCCTGTTCTGGGCGGTCGCCCCGATCGTGCTGGTCCTGCTGGCGCTGTGCGCGCGGGTCGCGCCCCGGTCCGAACGGCACCCCGCCGATCTGGACGTCATCGGCTGCGCCCTGGTGATCCTGGCCTTCGTCGCACTGCTGTACGGCATCATCGAAGGTCCGGAACGCGGCTGGTCGTCCGGGCCGGTGCTCGGCGCGTTCGCCGTCTCCGCGCTCGTGTTCGGCGTCTTCACCGCGTACGCGCTGTGTGCCGAGCATCCGCTCGTCGACCCGCGGATCTTCGCCGTGGCCCGGCTCCGCGCCGGCGTCTCCGGCATCACGGTCACGTTCTTCGGGCTGTTCGCGCTGTTCTTCGTCAACGCGCAGTACCTGCAGTACGTGAAGGGCTTCTCGCCCCTGCTGACCGGTGTGGCCATCGGCCCGCTCGCGCTCGGCATGATGGTCGTCTCGCGGCGCAGCGTCGCGCTGGCGGCCCGGTTCGGGGAGCGGTGCGTCGTGGTGACCGGGCTGCTGGCCATCGCCGCCGGGCTGGGACTGCTCTCGACCGTCGGCCCCCGCAGCCCGTACGCCTTGTACGTCGTCTTTCTCCTGCTGATGTCGACCGGCATGGGCCTGAGCACCCCGCCCCTTTCCACCTCCGTCATCGGCGCCCTGCCGCCGAAACGGGCCGGCCTCGGGTCCGGCCTCAACGGCGCGGCGCGCGAGGTCGGCAGCGCCCTCGGCGTGGCCGTGCTGGGAACGATCCTCAGCACGCGCTTCACGGCGGAGCTCCCCGCCGGGGTACACGCGCACACGATCGGGCAGGCGCTCGCGGCCTCCGCTCCAGAGACGCACGCCGGGGTCGTGTCGGCCTTCACCGACGCCATGGCGGCGGGCTACCGCGTGATCGCGCTCATCGTCCTGGCCTCCGCGCTCGTGGTGACGTTCTGGTACCGCCCCACCGAGAAGTGACCGGAAGGTCCCATGCCGCTCGACCATGCCCGCGGTCTCGCGTGACGTGCCGGGTGCGGACGCGCCGGTTCGACGCCGCGCACGGCGGCGGCGGTGTCGTGGGAGACGACACCGCCGGCCCGCCCGATGTCCCGAGGCAGGGCGCCTTCTTCTGAAGACGGAAGAGCCGTCCATCGCCGAGAGCGCGCCGCCCGTCACCGATCAGCGCCGAGGATCCTGGTTGCTCACACCACCGAAATCCTCGGCGTAGAGCGCTTGCCGCTAGATCCACGAGCGGCCGGCGCCATTGCGATCGTGCGAATCCCGGAGGGCCTCGATGCTCGGCCGTTCCCGCGGGTCGCCGGCCCGTCCGGAAGCACTTCGTGTGCGAACGGGTTCGTCCGGACCGTGTTCCCCGGGGCCCTTCACCGGCCCGGGCCCGGCGTCGTGCCGCAGGGACGGCTCAGCGGATGGAGGCCGGTTCCTCGTCGTCGGCGCCGATCTCCTCGGCGGTGACCTCGTTCGGCTGAGCGCCGCCGAACCGGCGGTCGCGGCGGGCGTACTGCTCGCACGCGTGCCAGAAGTGGCGCCGGTCGAAGTCCGGCCACAGAACGTCCTGGTACACGAACTCGGCGTACGCCGACTGCCACACCAGGAAGTTCGAGCTGCGCTGTTCCCCGGACGGACGCAGGAAGAGGTCCACCTCGGGGATGTCCGGCTGGTAGAGGTACCGCGCGAAGACCTTCTCGTTGATCTTGTCCGGGCGGAGGCGGCCCGCCTGCACGTCGCGGGCGATGGCAGCGGCCGCGTCCGCGATCTCGGCCCGGCCACCGTAGTTGACGCAGAACTGCAAGGTCAGCACCTTGTTGTCCTTCGTCATGCGCTCGGCGTCCTCGAGCTCCTTGATGACGCTGCGCCACAGCTTCGGCCTGCGGCCGGCCCAGCGCACGCGAACGCCCATGGCGTTCAGCTGGTCACGGCGGCGGCGGATCACGTCACGGTTGAAGCCCATGAGGAACCGCACCTCGTCGGGCGACCGCCGCCAGTTCTCCGTCGAGAACGCGTACGCCGACAGGTACGGCACGCCGAGCTCGATCGCCCCCATGATCACGTCGAAGAGGGAGTACTCCCCCATCTTGTGACCTTCGGTACGCGGCAGGCCGCGCTCCTTCGCCCACCGACCGTTGCCGTCCATGACGACGGCGACATGCCGGGGAACGAGATCCTTGGGGATCGCGGGCGGCCGTGCGCCGCTCTCGTGCGGGTCCGGCGGCTGTACGCCCCTCATCGTCCGGTGTTCTCCTCACTCAATGGTCGTGTTCAGCGTCATGCCGTGGAAGGACTCCGCCGCCTCGTCCCTCGGCCGACCGCTCCACTCGCTCGGCGCCTCGCGCCCGCGCTCAATGGTCGCACTCGGCTTCTCGCGCTCCACGTGCTTGAGGGAACGGATGCCGTGTTCCAGGTGCCACTGGAGGTAGGCGGCGACGAGGCCGCTGCATTCCAGCCGGTGCCTCGGCTCGCTGCTGTCCGCGCGCGCCCAGTCACCGCGGAGCAGAGCGATCATCAGGCCGACCGTCGCCTCGGCGGGGCTGGCGGACCCGGGGGGACGGCATGATCCGCACACCATACCGCCGGCCGCGATCGCGAACGCCCGTCCGGTGCGCTCGCCGCAGCGCGCGCACTCCTCCAGCGACGGCGCGTAGCCGGCGATCGCCAGCGAGCGCAGGAAGTAGGCGTCGAGGACGAGGCGGGGATCGTGCCCGCCCTCCACGAGGGTCCGCAGCCCGCCGATGACGAGGAGGAACTGCCGCAGCGCCGGTTCCTTCTCGATCGGGGTCAGCTTCTCGGCGGTCTCCAGCATCGCCGTGCCGGCGGTGTAGCGCGGGTAGTCGAAGACGAGGCGCTCACCGTACGGGCGCAGCGTCTCGGCCTGTGTGATCAGGTCGAGGGAGCGGCGCTCGTACAACTGCAGGTCCACGTGTGTGAACGGCTCCAGCCGGGCGCCGAACCGCGACTTGGTCTTGCGGACGCCCTTGGCCGCGGCGCGTACCCGTCCGCTGCGACGGGTAAGGATCGTCACGATGCGGTCGGCCTCGCCCAGTTTCTGGGTGCGGAGGACGACGCCTTCGTCACGATAGAGACTCACCCGTCCATTGTCCCGCAGACGCCGGGTGGAACCGGCAGGAACCCGCCACGGTCCAAGGTTCGTTGACTTGACGATTCGATCACCAGGCTCGTACGAGCCGACGTCTCAGGAGAGAACGTTGACCTGCTTCTTCGACGCTTCACACGGTCCGGCCTCCCAGGAGATCACCTGGACGCCGCAGTGGGGGGCGCCCCGCCCCGTACGCTGCTGCGCGGCGTGCGCGCAGCGCTGGATGGAGTACCTCCAGGCGCAGAGCGGCTACCCGCAGCCGGGTTACCAGCACGGGTACCCGCAGCCGGGTTACCAGCAGGCTTATCCGCAGCCGGGCTACGGCTACCCGGTGGAGTACGAACACGACCACCATCACCACGGGCGGCAGTACGGTCTGGGCAGCGTCGCCGCCGCGGGCGCGGCGGGGTTCGTCGGCGGCATGGTCGTCAACGAACTGCTGGACGACGACCATGAGCACGTCGAGGTCGTCGAGCATGTCGTGCACGAGACCGTCATCGTCGACGATGACGGCGTCGAGTACGACAGTGACTACGGAAACGAGTGGTGAGCAAAACACCACCCGTTGCGTAGCGGAGGCGTTCTTTGACGGTCCGTGACCGGATGCGGCCCCGGTAAAGCGTGGTGGGGGCGACACGCGCGTGGGAGCGTGGCCCCATGAGATGCGCGATCGTCCCCCCACACGTCCTGGACCACCTCGCCGAAAACCACCACGACGAGCGGCTGCGCGAGTCCGCCCGGCAGACCCTCGTCATCGACACCGGACAGCGTGACGCGCGCGCGGCCGCGCAGCTGATCGCCTCCGCCGAGCCGACGACCGGGCCCGCGGCCGCGAAGCGGAACATCCACGACGCCGGGCACCTCAACCGGCTGCCCGGGAAGTCGGTCCGCTCCGAGGGCGCCCCGCCGACCGGCGACCGGGCCTCCGACGAGATCTACGACTGGCTCGGCGTCACGTTCGACTTCTACCGCAGCTCCTACGGCCGCGACTCGATCGACGGCGCCGGCCTACCGCTCGTCGCGAGCGTCCACTACGCCGTCGACTACGACAACGCCTTCTGGGACGGCTCCCAGATGGTCTACGGCGACGGCGACCGGCACGTCTTCACGACCTTCACCGGACCGCTCGACGTCACCGGGCACGAGCTCACCCACGGCGTCACGCAGTACTCCGGCGGGCTGGACTACACGGGCCAGAGCGGGGCCCTCAACGAGTCCATCTCCGACGTCTTCGGCTCGCTCGTGAAGCAGTACCACCTCGGCCAGACCGCCGACCAGGCCGACTGGCTGATCGGCCAGGGCATGTTCGCCTCCGGGGTGCGGGGCGTCGCGCTGCGCTCGATGAAGGCGCCCGGCACCGCGTACGACGACCCGAACCTCGGCAAGGACCCGCAGCCCGCCGACATGGCGCACTTCGTCCAGACGACCCGCGACAACGGCGGCGTGCACATCAACTCCGGGATCCCCAACCGCGCGTTCTACCTCGCCGCGGCCGCGATCGGCGGGCACGCGTGGGAGAAGGCCGGGCGGATCTGGTACGAGACGCTCACCGGCGGACATCTGCCGAAGGACGCGGATTTCGCGACGTTCGCCCGCATGACGGCGGAATGCGCGGGCAGGCTCTTCGGCGCGCAGAGCGCCGAGCGCGACGCCGTGCGCCAGGCGTGGACGACCGTCGGCGTGGAGGCCGCGTGAAGGTGACCGTCACTCGCAGCGGAGGGTTCGCCGGGATGGTCCGCCGCGCCGAGATCGACTCGGCGGACCACCCGACGGTGGCCAGGCTCATCGACGAGATCGACCTTGGTGACGTGCCGGCGCCCGCGCCGGCCGCCGACCGGTTCCTGTACGAGGTCGAGGTGGACGACCACTGCGTACCGGTCGCGGAGACGGACCTGTGCGGCCCGCTCCGGGATCTCGTCGACTATGTCCTGACCCACGGCCGTTGATCGCCCTTTGTGAGGGCTCACTTCAGCCGGGCCGCCCGGCCCGCGGGATGACGGGGGCCGAACGGCACGTCTTTCTGCTCCGGGGCGGTCAGCGCCCCACGCGGTTGACGGCCGACAGCACCGCCTTGAGCGAGGCGGTCACCGTGTTGCCGTCGATGCCGACGCCCCACAGCACCTGGTCGCCGACCTGGCACTCGACGTACGCCGCGGCCTTCGCGTCGCTTCCCGCCGACAGGGCGTGCTCGGCGTAGTCGAGGACCCGCGCCTGGATGCCGACCGACGCGAGCGCGTCGGTGAACGCGGAGATCGGGCCGTTGCCGATGCCCTCGATCTCGCGGATCTCCCCGTTGATGCGCAGGTCGACGTTGAGGACGTCCTTCTCGTCGACGCGGGAGCTGGCCCGGTGGGCCAGCAGACCGACCCGCGGGCCGTTCGTCAGGAACTCCCGCTCGAAGATCTCCCACATCTGCTCGGGCGTCACCTCGCCGCCCTCGCCGTCGGTGTGCTCCTGGACGACGCGGGAGAAGTCGATCTGCAGCTTGCGCGGCAGCTCCAGGGAGTGCTCGGTCTTCATGATGTAGGCCACGCCGCCCTTCCCGGACTGGCTGTTGACCCTGATGACCGCTTCGTACGACCGGCCGACGTCCTTGGGGTCGATCGGCAGGTACGGCAGCGCCCAGCGGAACTCCTCCACCGGCACGCCGGCGGCCGCCGCGTCGCGCTCCAGCGCGTCGAAGCCCTTCTTGATGGCGTCCTGGTGGGAGCCGGAGAAGGAGGTGTAGACGAGGTCGCCGGCGTACGGGTGGCGCTCGTGTACCGGGATCTGGTTGCAGTACTCGACGGTACGGCGGATCTCGTCGATGTCGGAGAAGTCGATCTGCGGGTCGACGCCCTGGGAGAAGAGGTTCATCCCCAGCGTCACCAGGCAGACGTTGCCCGTACGCTCGCCGTTGCCGAACAGGCAGCCCTCGACGCGGTCGGCCCCCGCCAGCATCGCCAGCTCGGCCGAGGCCACGCCGGTGCCGCGGTCGTTGTGCGGGTGCACCGACAGCGCGATGTGCTCACGGCGGGACAGGTTGCGGCTCATCCACTCGATCTGGTCGGCGTAGACGTTCGGCGTGGACCGCTCGATCGTGGACGGCAGGTTCAGGATGATCTCGCGGTCCGGGCCCGGCTCCCAGGTGTCCATGACCGCTTCGCAGACCTCGAGCGCGAACTCCAGCTCGGTGTCGATGAAGATCTCCGGGCTGTACTCGTAGCCGAAGTCGCAGTCGCCGAGGTACTTCTCGGCGTACTTCATGACGTGCCGGGTGCCCTGCACGGCCAGGGCCTTGCAGTCGTCCCGGTCGATCCCGAAGACCACGCGCCGGAACAGCGGCGCGGTGGCGTTGTACAGGTGGATCGTCGCGCGCGGCGCCCCGGTCAGCGCCTGGGCCGTGCGCTCGATCAGCTCCTCACGCGCCTGGGTGAGGACGGAGATCTGCACGTCGGCGGGGATCCGGTCCTCTTCGATCAGCTGCCGGACGAAGTCGAAGTCGGTCTGGCTGGCCGAGGGGAACCCGACCTCGATCTCCTTGTAGCCCATGCGGACCAGCAGCTCGAACATGGCCAGCTTGCGCGCGGGGCTCATCGGGTCGATCAGCGCCTGGTTGCCGTCGCGCAGGTCGGTGGACAGCCACCGCGGGGCCTGGGTGATCGTCTTGCTCGGCCACGTGCGGTCCGGCAGATCCACCGGCGTGAACGGCGCGTACCGGCCGAAGGGCATGGGGCTGGGCTGTTGCGTGATACGAGGATTCATGAGAAAGGGATGCTCCCGAGACAGGTGCCCACGGCCGACGGTCACGCCGAAGCCCCGCGGCGAGGGAGCCGGCCTGTTACAGGCCCCCGCCGCGGCCGCTAAGGAGGAGCAGCTCGCGCAGCACGGTGTACAAGCTAACAGACCGCATCCGCACCGTCCCAATCGGTCCCATCTGATGAGACGACGGAGACGCGGCACCGTCTTTCCGGCAGGTCATGCCGACGGGAACGCCCCGAGCGATGAACCGACCGTGGTCCTCGCCGATCAGGGCACGAGGACGGACAGGCAGGTCACGCAGCCCTCCATCTTCTCGAACTCGCTGATGTCCACCACCGACACGTCGTAGCCCTCGTCCCGGAGCCGCTCGGCCGTACGGGGCGCGGACGCGGCGATGAGGACCTGCTTCTCCCCGAGGAGGACCACGTGCGCGCCGGACGGCTCCGGCGCCACCCGCAGGCCCGGCAGGACCGAGGTGTCCACCCGGTCGGGGTTGCCGATGAGCGTGCCGTCCGGCAGGGCCGTCATCGCCGTCTTCAGATGCAGGCAGCCCCGCACCTGGACCGGGACGACGTGCCGGCCGCGGGCGCCGAGGATCCGGGCCGCCGCGCAGATGGCGTCCTCGTTCGTACGGCCGGACCGGCCGACGTAGACGGTGGTGCCGACCTGCAGCACGTCACCGCCGTCCAGCGTGGCCTCCCCCTCGAACCGGGCGACCTCGAGACCCAACTCGGTGACCACCCGCTCGACGGACGCCACCTCCGCACGGCGCTCCGGTGCCCCCGGCCGGGCGAGCACGGCCAGGTCGCCGCAGACGACCACGGTGTCCTCGACGAACACGGCGTCCGGGAGATCGTCGGCCGCCGGGAGCTCACGCACCCCCCAGCCCGCCGCCCGCAGGGCCGCGACGTACGCCTCGTGCTGGCGCGCCGCCAGTTCGGCGTCCACCGGGGTCCGGTCGATATGGGTCACCAGGCCGTCGGCCAGGCGCGGGCTCGGTCGCCGCACCAGGGCGGTGCGCTTCTCGGATTCCACGGACGGCTCCTGCCATGTCACGGCACTCCCGGTCCGGGAGCGCCCTCTGCGTCACCGCACTGTCGCGGCCTCTGGTACGCGGCCGCCGGCACGCGGCCGCTCGTACGCCGCCTCTCGTTGCCGGCGGTCCCACTCCGCTCACTCGCGCGCCGCCGCCTCGGTGGTCGCGATCACGCCGAACGCGTGCGCCGGCGTGAGGCCCAGCCGGTCCGCGACCAGGCGGAGCGCACGGCGCTCGACGTCGCTGAGCGCCCCGTCGGCCAGCGCGATACGGACCGCCTGCGCCAGGAACCACTCCCGGGCCTCGGTGGTGAGCTGGGCGCCCGCGGTCGCGATCACCTCGTCCGTGTCACGGGGCCGCTCGTCGATGGCCGCCTGGAGCGCGTCGTCGTCGAAGTCGGCCGCGCCGTATCCGCGAACCGCATCGACCGCGCGGCTCCGCGCCGCCGTGTTCTCAGGATCACCGGCGGTCAGGACCAGCACCGCCGCGGCGCGCATGGCCAGCGGGAGCGCGGCCTCCATCTGCCGGGCCGTCGGCAGGCGGAGCGCGCCCAGGCCGAAGCGGTTCCGGCAGGTGACGCACTCCACGACCTCACCCGCCTTCGTCAGCGGGATCACCGGCAGGAAGAACAACGTGAACCACCGGCGGGCCACCCGGTGCCGATAGCGCCGGTCGCCCCCGCAGTGCGGACAGTGAAAGTCACCGTGGCCCACCGTCCGGAAGAAAACGGCGAACCCGAAGATCAGCAACACGGGCGGCCTCCTCCTGTATCAACCTGATATCGGAGAATATCCAGCCGGTCGTCCGGTCCGGCAGAGCGGCGGGGGCTGCAGTTCCCTGCCCATGAAGGGCGAACTTCCCCGAATCACCGGCCCTCCCGGGCATCGGACGTTACGCTGCCGCGGCATGACCACCCCGCCTGGCGACGATCCCCTGCCCGACGCCGACGCCGTCCCGCCGCCGCGAACCGGTACCGAGAGGGTACGCGCGACCGCCCCGGACCCCGCCTCGGCATCGGACGGCACGACGTCACCGAGGCCGCCCCAGGCGTGGTTCACGCCGCCGCAGGTCCCGCCCGCGCCCGAGCCGCCGGAGCCCGCGCCGCCCAAGAGCCTCGGTGAGTACCTCGGTGTGCTGCTGATCGGCGCGGCCTCGCTGCTGCTCCTGTCGATCTTCCTGCCGTGGACGACGTGGCGCACTCCCGACTTCGGGCGCAGCATCTTCATGAACGTGCCGGCGACCCGAGGGCAGGTGTCGTACGGGCTGTCCGAGCCGCACGGGCAGGTCCTCCTGCTGGCCGGAATGGCGGCCCTCGCCCTCGCCCTCGCGGGCCGGGCGGTGCAGGAGCGGTTCATCCCGTACGCCGCGATCCCCGGCGCCCTGAGCCTGCTGGCCGTCTTCCACCGCGGCATGACCCTCGGCGACGCGGGCGTGACCGAGTCGCTCACCTGGGGATTCTGGGTCGCCGTCCTCGCCTCGGTGGCGGTGCTGGCCCTCGGCCTGGCCGCGCTGGCACGCGGACACCGCCCCGCCCGGCCATAGCGCCGGCCCACTCGGGCGCGCGTCGGCCGCGCCGGGTCGTGGCCGCGGAGACGGGGCGCCGGATCAGTCGTAGAAGCCGAGGCGGCGCAGTTGCTTCGGGTCCCGCTGCCAGTCCTTCGCCACCTTGATCCGCAGGTCGAGGTAGACCCTCGTGCCCAGGAGCGCCTCGATCTGCTTGCGGGCGCGGGTGCCGACCTCCCTGAGCCGGGCGCCCTTCGGCCCGATGACGATGCCCTTCTGGCTCGGGCGTTCGACGAAGAGCCAGGCGTGCACGTCGACCAGGTCGTCGCGGCCCGCCCGCGGGCTCATCTCGTCCACCACGACGGCGATCGAGTGCGGAAGCTCCTCGCGTACGCCCTCCAGCGCGGCCTCGCGGATCAGCTCCGCCACCAGGATCTGCTCGGGCTCGTCGGTCAGCTCACCCTCGGGGTACAGCGGCATGCCCTCGGGCAGCCGCGCCGCGAGCAGGTCGCTGACCACGTCGAGCTGGTAGTTCGACTCGGCCGAACACGGCACGACGTCCGCCCACTCACCGAGCCCGGAGACCTTCAGCAACTGCTCCGCGACCTGATTCCGGTCTGCGAGGTCGGTCTTGGTCACGATCGCGATGACCGGGGTCTTCTTCACCTGGGCCAGCTCCGCGGCGATGAACCGGTCGCCCGGCCCGACCGGTTCGTTCGCGGGAACGCAGAACCCGATGACGTCGACCTCGCTCAACGTGGACCGGACGAGGCTGTCCAGCCGCTCGCCGAGAAGGGTGCGGGGCTTGTGCAGCCCCGGCGTGTCGACGATGACGAGCTGGGCGTCGGGGCGGTGCACGATGCCGCGGATCGCCCGGCGTGTCGTCTGCGGCTTGCTGCTGGTGATCGCCACTTTCGTCCCGACGAGGGCGTTCATCAGCGTGGACTTGCCCACGTTGGGTCGCCCGATGAAACAGGCGAACCCTGATCTGAAGCGCGTGCCGGTCGGCGTCTGGGGCGAGTTCACACCGTCGATTGTCCCGTATTCCGCGCGGGACTCCGACAGGGGCGCAGACGATCAGTCCGTCAGCACGGTCCGTACGGCGCCGTCGAGGCCCGCGACGAGGACCGGCGCCTTGGCGGCGAGGTCACGGACCGCCGCGATGTCAGGGGTGCCGTCCTCGGCGACGACCGCGGCCGCCTCCAGGCTCTCCGCTCCGCTCGACACGGCCATCGCCACGGCCACCTGCAGCGCCGTCAGCCTCAGTGACGGCAGCTCCACCGTCGCGGCGGCGTACGTGCGGCCGGTCTCGTCCCGGACGGCGGCGCCCTCCGCCGAGCCCGCACGGGCCCGCGTGGATCGGGCCAAGGTAATGATCTTCGCGTCTTCCGGATCGAGCTCGCTCACGCGCCCCAGCGTACTTCCCGCCGTGGGCGGGCCGTGATCAGGCGTCGGCGTTCTCGCGCTCCTCCTCGGCCGCGGGCTCCTCGGCCGGGACTCGTTCGACCAGGACCGTGCCGATGCGGTTCCGGCGGCCCGCCAGGCTCTCGGCGGTCAGCCGCAGCCCCGCCACCGTCGCCTGCGACCCGGCGATCGGCACCCGGCCCAGCGCGTGCGCCAGCAGACCACCGACCGTCTCGACCTCGTCCACCTCGATCTCCACGCCGAACAGCTCCGCGAGGTCCTCCACCGGAAGCCGCGCGGTCACCCGCGCGGAGTCGTCCGGCAGCTCCTCGACCCGGGGCAACTCCTGGTCGTACTCGTCGGTTATCTCCCCGACGATCTCCTCGAGGATGTCCTCGATCGTGACCAGCCCGGCGGTCCCGCCGTACTCGTCGATGACGATCGCGCAGTGGATCTGCCGGGCCTGCATCTCGCGCAGCAGCTCGTCGATCGGCTTGCTGTCCGGGACGTACGTCGCCGGCCGCATGATCGACTCGACCCTCTCCACCGACTCGCCCTCGCGGAACTCGTGACTGCGGCGGACGATGTCCTTCAGGTAGGCGATGCCGACCACGTCGTCCTCGTTCTCCCCCACCACCGGGATCCGGGAGAACCCGCTGCGCAGCGCCAGCGACAGCGCCTGCCGCAACGTCTTGTCGCGTTCGATGAAGACGATGTCGGTCCGCGGCACCATCACCTCGCGCACCAGCGTGTCGCCCAGCTCGAACACCGAGTGGATCATCTGCCGCTCGTCCGGCTCGATGAGCTGCCGCTGCTCGGCGAGGTCGACGAGGTCCCGCAGCTCGGCCTCTGACGCGAACGGCCCCTCGCGGAAGCCCCGGCCCGGCGTGAGGGCGTTGCCCAGCAGGATCAGCAGCCTCGGCAGCGGCCCCAGCACGCGCGCCAGCGGATGGATCAGCGCCGCGCCGACCAGCGCCATCCGGTCGACGTGCTGACGGCCGAGCGTCCGGGGCGTGACGCCGATCGCGATGTAGCTGATCACGATCATCACGGCCGCGGCGGTGAGGTACGCGCGCCAGTTCGCCCCGAGCCAGGTGATGCACAGGTCCGCGACCAGGACCGTCGCGCCCAGCTCACAGCTGACCCGCAGCAGGAGCAGCAGGTTGAGGTAGCGCGGCGGGTCGGCGACGACCTCGGCGAGCTGCCGGCTCCCCCGCCGCTCCTCGCGTCCCAGCTCTTCGACCCGGATCCGGGAGATCCGGGCGAGCGCCGTCTCGGCGCCCGCGAACAGACCGGCCACCGCCACCAGCACGGCGGCACCGACGATCAACCAACCCTGAACAGCGGTCATGAGGAGGGCCGGGCACGCGCCGCCCGCCATGAGGCGAGCAGCTCGGCCTGCAGGCCGAACATCTCCTTGTGCTCTTCGGGCTCGGCGTGGTCATAGCCGAGCAGGTGCAGGATGCCGTGGGTGCACAGCAGGTGCAGCTCGTCCTCGGCGCTGTGACCGGCCTTCTTGGCCTGCCGCACCGCGACGGACGGGCACAGCACGACGTCGCCCAGCAGCGCCGGGTCCGGCGGCGCGTCCTCGGTGCCCCCGGACACGTGGCCCGGCCGCAGCTCGTCCATCGGGAAGGACAGCACGTCGGTCGGGCCCGGCTCGCCCATCCACTTCTCGTGCAGCTCGCTCATCGCGTCCTCGTCGACGAGGACGATCGACAGCTCGGCCAGCGGATGGACCCGCAGCTTCTCCAGCACGTGCGCCGCCAGGGCCGACAGCGCGGTCTCGTCGACCTCCGCGCCGGACTCGTTCAGAACCTCGATGCTCATTGGCCGCTCGCCCTTCTCGCTCGCTCCGCGAAGGGACTCGTCCCTCGCCCCTTCACTCCGCTCGCTGCGGCGGGCTCACTCCTGCTCATTACAGGTCTAATGCCCCCGTGGCTTGCGCGGGCCACGACCGGACGCGCCCTGCTTGATGTGATCGGACTGCGCGTCGTACCGGCTGTACGCGTCGACGATCGCGCTCACGAGCTTGTGCCGCACGACGTCCTTGCTGGTCAGCGTGCAGAAGCTGATGTCGTCGAGCCCGTCGAGGATGTCCTGGACGACGCGCAGGCCGCTCAGCTGCCCGGACGGCAGGTCCACCTGGGTCACGTCACCGGTGATGACGACCTTCGACCCGAACCCGAGCCGGGTCAGGAACATCTTCATCTGCTCCGGCGAGGTGTTCTGCGCCTCATCGAGGATGATGAAGGAGTCATTAAGGGTTCTTCCGCGCATATAGGCCAAAGGGGCGACCTCGATCGTGCCGGCGGCCATGAGGCGGGGGATCGAGTCGGGGTCGACCATGTCGTGCAGGGCGTCGTACAGCGGCCGCAGGTACGGGTCGATCTTCTCGTACAGGGTGCCCGGCAGGAAGCCCAGCCGCTCGCCGGCCTCGACGGCCGGGCGGGTCAGGATGATGCGGTTGACCTGCTTGGCCTGCAGGGCCTTCACGGCCTTGGCCATGGCCAGGTACGTCTTGCCGGTGCCCGCCGGTCCGATGCCGAACACGATCGTGTGCTTGTCGATCGCGTCGACGTAGTGCTTCTGGTTGAGCGTCTTGGGGCGGATGGTGCGGCCCCGCGAGGACAGGATGTCGAGGGTGAGGACCTCGGCCGGCCGCTCGGACGTCTCGGCGCGCAGCATGGCGATGCTGCGCTCTATCGCGTCGGGCGTGATGGGCGTGCCGCTCTTGAGCAGGTCGAGCAGCTCCTCGAACAGCTTCGCGGCGAGGTCGGTCTCTTCCGGTCGACCGGTGATCGTGATCTCGTTGCCGCGGACGTGGACGTCGCTGTCGAAGGCTCGCTCCACGACCTCGAGGAGTTCGTCACGGGAGCCGAGCAGGGCGACCATCGAGTGGTCGTCGGGGATCACGATCTTGATCTGCGTGGGCGCGCCGTCGGGCGCAGCCCCGGTATGAGTTGATTCGGCCATAGCGCGGCCTTACGGCCTTTTCGCCCCTGCCTTCCGGTCACGTCGGGTCTTCGGCTGCGTATCAACCATGGTACCGGCCCGGACCACTCAATTTCCGGCCGCGCGGAGACGGCGGCTCATCCCGGCGGCCAGCCCAGCCCACGGCCCCCGAGCACGTGCGCGTGCACGTGGAAGACGGTCTGCCCGGCCCCCGGGCCGGTGTTGAACACGACGCGGTACCCGGTCTCCTCGATGCCTTCGGCCACCGCGACCTGATGGGCCTCGCGGACGATCTCCGCGAGGAGGTCGCCGTCCCGGGCGGCCAGTGCCGCCGCGGTCGGGTGGTGGTCACGCGGGATGACGAGCACGTGCGTCGGCGCCTGCGGATTGATGTCCCGGAACGCGATCGTCCGGTCCGTCTCACGAACGACGTCCGCAGGCACTTCCCCGGACACGATCTTGCAGAACAAACAGTCCTGTTCCGTCAATGCGGTCTCCTTCGCAGGGATCTGCGCATGTTATCGCGCCACGGGGCGTCACGGATGTCTGCGAATCGTTACGGCGACCCGCGGGTAAGTGTGGGCAAGACACGCCCTTGTCTGGTTATCGTTACCTTCACGCGAACCCCCAGCGCGGGATCCTTCGGCAAATCCGAGGCCGGGTGACGTTCGCACGAACCTGCCGGGTCAAGGCGTTCGTCCAATCAAGACGACAGCCGATGACGGCACTGACGGGCGGATAAGGCGAGACGAGGAATGCCCTTTCGTAAACCTGACGGCGAGGGCACGCGTCCTACTGATGTGACCGAGACCCTCGTGGCCAGAGCAACGACGGGCGCTGTGACCGTGGCCTGGGATGCTGACCAGGCGGTTACCGCGCTTTACAGCGCTCATTACCGTTCCCTGGTACGCCTCAGCGCCCTGCTGGTGCGCGACTCGGCGACGGCGGAGGAAGTGGTGCAGGACGCGTTCGTCGCCATGCACGGGGCCTGGCGGCGGCTGCGCGATCCGGAGAAGGCCCTCTCCTACCTCCGGCAGTCGGTGGTCAACCGGTCACGATCGGTACTGCGGCACCGTGCGGTCGTCGAGAAGTATGCTCCCAAGGGGCTGCCGGACGCGCCGAGCGCGGAGAACGGCGCGATCGTCGAGCTCGAGCGTTCGGCCGTGATCAAGGCTCTGAACGGGCTGCCGACCCGGCAGCGCGAGGCACTGGTGCTGCGCTACTACGGTGATCTGTCAGAGGCGGAGATCGCCCACACCATGGGGATCAGCCGGGGAGCCGTCAAGAGCCACACCGCGCGCGGGATGGCCGCGCTACGCAGCGTTCTGGAGCAGCTTTAATGACCGAACCCTTCGACGAGTACGGCGAGCGTCTGCGCCGTGTCTTGCACGCGGAAGCGGAAGCGGTCACGCCCTCTCCAGAGGGGCTTTCGCAGATCCGCGGCAAGATAGCCGACAAGCAGGAGCGGCGCTTCGGCGCGTGGTTCACGATCCCGTGGCTGCGCCCCCTGGCGGCGGTGGCGGCCGCGATCGTGATCGCGGGAATCGCGGTGTCGACGACGCCGGCGCTCAAGACGTTCGTGCAGACGGGGCGCTTCAGCCCCGACAACGGGCAGAGCGGCGGCGGGCCCGTGAACGGCGGCCAGCAGGTGTACACCGCCTCCCCGCCGGTCAACCCGCCTCGTACGGCCGGCAGCGCGACGCCGCGCCCGTCGCCGTCCAGGATCGGCCCGTCCGGCACCCACATCATCCCGGGTCGCAAGTGCCCGCCGGGTGAGAACCCGATCACGCCGCCGGCCGGTTCGACCGTCGACCAGACGGCGAGTCCGGCTCCTCGGCCGCAGGTGACCTGCGGTCCGGACACGGCGACCTCGGCGCCGCCGACCCAGCCGGAGTCTCCGCCGCCCGCCACGACGCCGACGCAGGCGCCGACGAGCGAGGCGCCGACCAACGGCGTCCAGCAGCCGTCGACCCAGTCGTCTCCGTGACCGCGAGGCCGGTTCCGTCCGCCGACGGACCGGCCTCCCGCGTCTGAGCCGGCCCGGCTTCGTCGCCCGTGGAGCCCGGCCGTCCGCATCACCGCCGACCCGCTCCGTTCGCCGTGGGCCCGGTGGTGGACGTCACGGCCGGCCGATTCCGTTCGCCGTCGGCCGGTCGTCTTCCTGGGCGCCGGGCCGTTCGCCCGCGTGGGCTGAGGGCTACCAGCGACCGGCGCGGCTGAGGAGCACGGCGGCCGCGGCCACTCCTGCGGTGGAGGTGCGCAGGACGGTGGGGCCGAGGAGCACCGTGCCGCCTCCGGCGGCCTCGAACGCGGCGACCTCCTCATCGGTGAGCCCGCCCTCCGGGCCCACGACGACGACGATGTCGCCGGTGTCCGGGACGTCGACGCGGCTGAGCGGCCGCTCGGCCTCCTCGTGCAGGATGACGGCGAGCGCGGCGCCGCCGACCCGCTCGGCCGCCGTGGTGGTGTCGGCCGGCTCGGTCACCTCGGGCAGCCAGGCGCGCCGGCTCTGCTTGGCCGCCTCGCGCGCGGTGGCCCGCCACCGGGCGAGCGCCTTGGCCCGGCGGTCGCCCCGCCACTGGGTGACGCAGCGGGCGGCCGTCCAGGGGACGATGACGTCGACGCCCACCTCGGTCATCGTCTCGACCGCCAGCTCGCCCCGGTCGCCCTTGGGCAGTGCCTGCACCACCACGATCCGGGGGTCCGGGCGCGGAACGTGCCGGCGTTCCCGTGCCTCCAGGTGAAGACTGTCGCGCTCGGCGGCGGTGACGACGCACTCGACGAGCCGGCCCTCCCCGTCGCTCAGGTCGACCCGCTCCCCCGGCCGCAGCCGGCGTACGGCCGCCGCGTGGCGTCCCTCGGGGCCGTCGAGGACGATCCGGTCGGACTCGAGGCGGGAGGGCTCGCTGAGGAAGAGGGGCGGGCTCATGGGACCGATCGTAGGCGTACGGCGGGGTCGAACGGGCCCGCGGGCCGGACCGGTGAACGCGTGCGCGAAGCCTTCCCCGGTCCGGCCGTGCGAACGAGGCTCCCGCTCCGTCCGCGAAGGCCCCCGCTCCCCGTGTCCGGGGAGCGGGGGCCTCGGCGTGGGGCTCAGCGGCCGTTGAAGGCGTCGCGGAGGCGGGAGAAGAAGCCCTGCTGGCCCGGCGCGAACTTGCCGGGCGGTCGCTCCTCGCCGCGCAGGCTCGCCAGCTTGCGCAGCAGCTCCTCCTGCTCCTCGTCGAGCTTGGTCGGCGTCTCGATGTTCACGTGGATCATCAGATCGCCGCGGCCGCTCTCGTTGAGGTGCTTGACGCCCCGGCCGTACATCGGGATGACCTGGCCGGACTGCGTGCCGGGCCGGATGTCGATCTCCTCCGGGCCGTCCAGGGTCTCGACGATCAGCGAGGTGCCGAGCGCGGCCGCCGTCATCGGGACCTGGACGGTGCAGTGCAGGTCGTCGCCCTGCCGCTCGAAGATCGCGTGCGGACGCTCCACGATCTCGAGGAACAGGTCGCCGGCCGGGCCGCCGCCGGGACCGACCTCGCCCTCGCCGGCGAGCTGGATGTGAGTGCCGTTCTCGACGCCGGCGGGGATGCGGACCTTGATCGTACGGCGGGTGCGGACGCGCCCGTCGCCGGAGCACTCCGTGCACGGCGTGCGGATCATGGTGCCGTAGCCGCCGCACTGCGGGCAGGCACGCGAGGTCATCACCTGGCCGAGGAACGACCGGGTGACCTGCTGGACCTCGCCGCGGCCGTGGCACATGTCGCACGTCTCGGGGTGCGTGCCGGGGGCCGTACCCGCACCCGAGCAGGTGTCACAGACGACCGCCGTGTCGACGGTGAGCTCACGGGTGGTGCCGAACGCCGTCTCGGACAGGTCGAGCTCCACGCGGACGGTGCCGTTGCGGCCGCGCCGGGCCCGGCTGCGCGGCCCGCGCTGGGTCGCGGTGCCGAAGAACGCGTCCATGATGTCGCTGAAGGGGAACCCGGCGCCGAAGCCGCCGGCCCCGGCCCCCGCCCCGGCGCCGCTCGCGAACGGGTCGGCGCCCAGGTCGTACATCTCGCGCTTCTTCGGGTCGGAGAGCACCTCGTACGCCTGGGTGATCTCCTTGAACTTCTCCTGGGTGGCCGGGTCCGGGTTCACGTCCGGATGCAGCTCCCGCGCGAGCCTGCGGTAGGCCTTCTTGATCTCGTCCGCGCTGGCGTCACGGCGCACCCCGAGGGTCGCGTAGTAGTCGTTCGCCACTTACGACCCCGCCAGAATCTGACCGACGTAACGTGCCACTGCGCGTACTGCTCCCATCGTCCCGGGGTAGTCCATCCGCGTCGGACCGAGCACGCCGAGCCGGGCAACGGCCTGGTCGCCGGCGCCGTAGCCGGTGGCGACCACCGAGGTCGTGCGCAGGCCCTCGTGCGGGTTCTCGGTGCCGATCCGCACGGTGAGGCTGGAGGGGTCCCCCGCCTCGCCGAGCAGCCGCATCAGGACGACCTGTTCTTCCAGCGCCTCCAGCACGTCGCGGAGGCTCTGGGACAAGTCGGCGCGGGCGAGGTTCGCCGCGCCGCCGATGATTATCTTTTCTTCGTGCTTCTCCACGAGGCTTTCGAGGAGAACCGACAGCACCGTCGTCGCCAGTGCCCGCTCGTCCACGGACACCTGCTCGGGCAGGTCTGCCAGCGCGTCGGGGACGTCGGTGAGCCAGCACCCGTCCAGGCGCGCGTTGAGCAGGGCCCGCAGGTGCGCGATCGCCTCGTCGGAGACGGGATGATGCGTCTCGATCGCCCGCTGCTCGACCCGGCCGGTGTTGGTGATCACGACGAGCAGCAGCCGCTCGGAGGCGATCGGAACCAGCTCGACGTGCCGTACCGACGACCGCGTGAGCGAAGGGTACTGCACGACCGCGACCTGCCGGGTCAGCTGCGCGAGCAGCCGGACGGTGCGGCTGACGACGTCGTCCAGGTCATAGGTGTTGGCGAGGAACGTCTCGATCGCGCGCCGCTCGGCCACGGACAGCGGCTTGATCGTCGACAGCCGGTCGACGAACAGCCGGTATCCCTTGTCGGTCGGTACGCGCCCCGCGCTCGTGTGGGGCTGGGCGATGTACCCCTGCTCCTCCAGCACGGCCATGTCGTTGCGGATCGTGGCCGGCGAGACGCCGAGGTTGTGCCGATCGACCAGCGCCTTCGAACCCACCGGCTCATGGGTGGACACGTAATCTTCGACGATGGCCCGCAGCACCGCCAGCTTCCGGTCGTCGAGCACGCACTCACCTCCCGTGTCCACAGCCCTTCAATTTGGCACTCTTCTCCTCTGAGTGCCAAGTGTACGGCCCGGTGGCACACAGAAGGAGACGCCGGTGGATCACGTTCTCGCCTCGAACATGGCAGAGTCACTCGTGTGACCTGGCACGAGATTGCCGAACGCTGTTTCCAGCGTCGTTATTCCGACTTCGACGTGACCGTGGGGGTCGTCGTCGGGTCCGCCGGCGCCGTCGTCGTGGACACCCGCGCGAGTGTCGCACAGGGCGTTCGCCTGCGCGACGACCTTCGCGTACTCGGGGTGGACAACCCCGTCATCGTGAACACCCACGGCCACTTCGACCACTGCTTCGGCAACGCGGCGTTCACCGCCGGGGCCCGCTGGGGCCACGCGTCGCTGCCCCGCTACCTGGCGGAGACCGCGCGGCCCATGCTGGCGCGCGAGTTCCCCGGCTGGGCGGAGAAGGTCGAGACCGATCTCCTGCTCGCTCCCGACCGGCTCGTCACCGACCGCGCCGAGGTGGACCTCGGCGACCGCGTCGTCGAGCTGCTGCACTTCGGCCCGGGGCACACCGACGGCGACCTGGTCGTCTGGGCGCCCGACGCGCGGTGCGCCTTCACCGGTGACCTGGTCGAGCAGTCCGGCCCGCCGTCGTACGGGGCCGACTCGTTCCCGCTGGAGTGGCCGGCGACCCTGGCGGCGCTGCTGCGGACCGTCGACGGCGTTCTCGTGCCCGGCCACGGCGCACCGGTGGATCAGGAGTTCGCGGCCCGGCAGCACGCGGAGATCGACCTGGTGGCCCGCCGGGTGCGCGAGACGCACGCGGAGGGGCTGGACGTCGAGGAGGCCCTGGCCGCGGGCGGCTGGCCGTACCCCGCCGAGACGCTGCGGGACGCGGTCCGGCGCGGCCACGACCACCTGGGCCGGCGATCCGGCCCCGGGCGGCCGCCCGGCTGACCCGCCCGCCTCCGGACCGGTACGGTGCGACGCGTGCGGAGCAAAGACTATGGACGCGACGTCCTGTCCGGTGACTGGCGCCGTCCGCGTAAGGGACAGATCCCGGAGGTCGCCGCGGAGCCGGGCCTGGTCGCCGAGGACCCGGCGAGCGGGTTCTGCGGCGCGGTCGTCGCCTGCGAGAAGGACGCCGTGACCCTGGAGGACCGCTTCGGCAAGCGCCGGGTCTTCCCGCTGGCGAAGGCAGGGTTCCTCATCGACGGCAAGCCCGTGACGCTCGTCCGTCCCGTACGGGCGGCGGGTCCGGCCCGGTCGGCGTCGGGTTCGATCGCCGTGCCGAACCTCCGGGCGCGGGTCGCCCGGGAGAGCCGGATCTACGTCGAGGGCCGCCACGACGCGGAGCTCGTCGAGAAGATCTGGGGGCACGACCTGCGGGTCGAGGGCGTCGTCGTGGAGTACCTGGAGGGCGTCGACCACCTCCCGGACATCGTCGCGGAGTTCGGCCCGGGGCCGGAACGCCGGCTGGGCGTGCTCGTCGACCACCTCGTGGCCGGGTCCAAGGAGAGCCGGATCTCCGACCAGGTCTCCTCCCCGTACGTCCTGGTCACCGGCCATCCCTTCATCGACATCTGGGAGGCCGTCAAGCCCGCGGCGCTCGGCATCCCCGCCTGGCCGCGGGTACCCCGCGGGATCTCCTGGAAGGAGGGCGTCATCGCGGCGCTCGGGTGGAGGGGCGAGCCGGGCGAGGTGTGGCAGGCGATCCTCGGCCGGGTCCGCACGTACGCCGACCTCGAGCCCGCGCTGCTCGGGCGGGTGGAGGAGCTCATCGACTTCGTCACCGTCCCGCAGACGGGCTGAGGTCCTCCAGAACCATCCGGCGCCGCCGCGCGTCTCATAAACTGCGCGTTCGCATCGGCACTTCTCACGCTTCGCCGGAAGGGGCATCAGGGACATGACCTATGGTCGGCAGCCGGGCCACGGACGTCCGGGCTCCGGGGGGTCGGGCCCGTACGCCGGTCCGGGAGCCCAGGCGTACGGCCCGGGGCACGGGGGCCATGGGCACGCGCCCTATCCGCAGCCGGGGTACCCGCAGGCGGGCTACGGCCAGGGAGGGTACGGCCAGGGCGGCCACCAGGGGGGATACCCCCAGCAGCAGCCGTACGGCGCGCCGCCCGGGCAGCACCCCGGACCGGCCGCCGGGTACGCCCCGCCGGCGCCCGCGAAGCGGCGCCGGGAGCCGATGGTCCCCGGCGGGCCGGTGACCGACGAGGACGAACGCTGGGCCGTTCCCGCCTACGTCGGAATGTTCGTCGGCGGGTTCGTCGCGCCGGCCATCGTCTACCTGGCGAAGGGGCGCTCTTCGCGGTTCGCGCGGTTCCACGCGGTGCAGGCGCTCAACCTGTCGATCGCGATGATCGTGTGCAACCTCCTCGCGTTCGCGGCGATGTACTTCATGGGCGTGCCGGGGCTGCTGATCGCGCTGGCGGTCGTGGCCATCGAGTACTTCTGCATCGTCAAGGCCGCGATCGGCGCCAACCGCTGCGAGTGGTACCGCCTCCCGTCGGTCGCCGCCTGGCCGATCTTCCGCTAGGACCGCCGTGACCGAGGCGCAGGACTCCCCGCCGCCTGAGCCCCAGGACTCGCGGCCCTCCTTCGAGCCCCAGGACTCCCTGCCGCCTGAGCCCAAGGACTCGCGGCCCTCCTTCGAGCCCCAGGACTCCCTGCCGCCTGAGCTCCAGGACTCGCAGCCGCCATCCGGGCCGCAGGACTCTCCGCCGCCTCCGCCCCAGGACTCGAAGGCGTCCTCCGGGCCGCAGGATCGGCGTTCGTCTGAGCGACGCGACTCGCGGCCCTCCTTCGAACCGCCGGATCCGCTGATGAGCGGACCGGCGGCTCCGGCCGGTCCGCCGCAGCCCGGTCCTGCTCCTGACCCGCAGACGTCCGGCCCACGCCCCGGCCCGTACGCCCGGCCGACCGGGCCGCACCCGGGCCCACACCCCGGCCCGGCCGGACCGCAGAGCGGTCCCCACCCTGGTCCGTACGGTGCGCCGGCCGGACCGCAGACCGGTCCCCACCCCCGCCCGTACGGTGCGCCGGCCGGACCGCCTCCCGGCTCATTCGCCGGGCCGCCGCAGCCGGGCCCCTATCCCCACGCCTACGGCGGGCGGTCCGGCCCGCCGCCCTACGGCCCGCCGCCGAACCCGCCCGGGCCGCCGCCCTACGGCCCGCCGCCGAACCCGTCCGGGTCGGCGCACGCCGGACCGCCCTACGCCGGGCCGCCCGTCCCGTACGGATACGGGCCCCCGCGCCAGGGGTTCGCGGCGACCGACGAGAACACGTGGGCGCTGCTCGCCTACCTCGGGCAGTTCGCGATCGGCCTCATCGCGCCGCTCATCGTCTACCTGGCGCAGAAGGACCGGTCGCCGTACCTGCGCTTCCACGGCGCGCAGGCGCTGAACCTCGCGCTGACCAGCCTCCTGTTGACGATCGCGTGCGTCGTCGTCTCCCTGGCCACACTCGGGATCGGCGCGATCGTCGCGATTCCGGCGATGCTGGCGTACGGCGTCGCGCACGTGATCTACCTCATCGTCGCCGCGCTCCGGGCGAACAAGGGCGAGCTGTACGTCATCCCGAAGTGGCTCTGCTGGCCCATCGTCAGGTGACGGTCCCGCTCAGGGCGTCAGGTCGCGGACGACCGCGTCGGCCAGCAGCCGCCCGCGCAGCGTGAGCACCGCGCGGCCCGCGTCGTACGCCTCCGGGACGAGGAGTCCGTCGGTGACCGCGCGGCGGACGGCGGCGTCATCGAGCAGGTCCAGCGGGCAGCCCTCGGCCAGCCGCAGTTCGAGCATGACGCGTTCGAAGCGGCGGTCGGCGTCCTCCAGGACCTCGCGGGCGTGCGCGGGCGTGGCGCCGGACGCGAGGCGGGCGGCGTACGCGGCGGGGTGCTTGACGTTCCACCAGCGGGTGCCGCCGACGTGGCTGTGGGCGCCCGGGCCGACCCCCCACCAGTCGCCGCCGGTCCAGTACAGGAGATTGTGGCGGCACCGGGCGTCGTCGTCCGCCGCCCAGTTGGAGATCTCGTACCAGCGCAGGCCGCCCGCGCTCAGCATCCGTTCCGTGGCGAGGTAACGGTCCGCCATGGCGTCGTCGTCCGGCGCGGCGACCTGCCCGCGGCGGACCTGCGCGGCCAGCCGGGTGCCCTCCTCGACGATGAGCGCGTAGGCCGACACGTGGTCGGGACCGGCCTCCAGGGCGGCCTCCAGGCTGGCCTGCCAGTCCGTGTCACTCTCCCCCGGCGCACCGTAGATGAGGTCCAGGTTGACGTGCTCGAAGCCGGCCTCCCGCGCCCACCGGACGCACTGCTGTGGCCGGCCGGGCGTGTGCGTACGGTCGAGGACGGCCAGCACGTGCTCACGCGCGCTCTGCATCCCGAACGACATCCGTGTGAAGCCCGCCTCGCGGAGGCGTGCGAGGTAGCCGGGGTCGACCGTCTCGGGATTGGCCTCGGTCGTCACCTCGGCGGCCGCCGCCAGGCCGAACTCCTTGTCGATCGCGTCGAGGATCCGCCCGAGGTCGTCGGCGGGCAGCAGGGTGGGTGTTCCCCCTCCCACGAAGACCGTCTGGACGGGCAGGTCGACGTCGCCGAGCACGCGGCGGGCCAGCCGGATCTCCGCGATGGCCGTGTCGGCGTACGCCTCGCGGGACGCGCCGCGCAACTCGGTGGCGGTGTAGGTGTTGAAGTCGCAGTAGCCGCAGCGGGTCACACAGAAGGGGACGTGGACGTAGAAGCCGAACGGGCGGTCGCCGAGGCCGTCGAGGGCACTGGCGGGCAACGCGCCGTCGTTCGGGACCGGGTCTCCGTCGGGCAGGGTCGAGGGCACGTCTCAAGTCTGCCGTCCGCGCGGGAGTGCTTCGGCGGCGTGCCCCCGCCACGACGCGTGCCGCCCTCATCGGGTGCGGCACGACGGAGCCTCGCACCGCCCTGGGGCCGCCGTACGGCGCATGGCGGTCGTCAGTACGAGAACTCGGCCCAGACCGTCGTCCGGTGGGCGCCCCGGGTCACGCCCCACCGGTCCGCGACCGTGTCGATGAGGACCAATCCCCTGCCGTGCTCGGCGTCCGCCTCCGGCGGGCTCTGGAGCCGCGGCTCCGAGCCGGTGGCGCCGTCGTTGATCACCTCGGCGCGGACGGCGTTCTCGGCGGCGGCGAGCCTGATCGTGATCCGGCCGCCCGTGCCGCTCGGCGTGTGCCTGACCGCGTTGGTGGCGAGTTCGCTGACGCTGAGCCTGACCGCGTCGGCCGCGGGGTGCCGCCGGCCGAGCGTCTCGCCGACGAACCGGCGCCCGTCGGCCACCGAACGTTCCGTGCCCGGAAGCGTGATCACTCCGATGATGGTCATCTCCGCCGGTCCGCCGCGGCCGGGCCCCCGCGGGTCGGCGTCGCTCGTCTCCGGCCCTGCAATGGCCGCGTCCACTGATCCTCCTTAGGTCATCACGGACACGACCCATTCCCCTTAATCGGACGGTGCAACCCGGAGGGGCATGAGCCGGGAGTTCCGGACAACCACTCCGGGCGGTCCGGAATGCATGACCACCACGGCCGGCGTACGCCCGGCCCGCTCCCCCTGGACGGGACCGCCACCGGCCTCGCGCCCTGGATGTCCACCACAGGGCGGCGGCCCGGCGCCGGTGACCTGACCGTGACCGCGGTTCCGGCCCGCGGGCGCGCCGGGTCGCGCCCGTCCACTTCAACAGCCGGGGACACTGCACCGAGAACGCCGAGGCACTGACCGGCGCGTTCGATCGCGCCGGCCTGACCGACCGGCTCGTCCTGCTCCGTCCCGGCGAGTCCGCCCGAATCCGACGGGTCAGCGCAGGTCGAGTCCTGCGGCGAGTTCCCGCCACTCCGCCCGCGGCAGCCCGTTCCGGTCGCCGGTGAGGACCTGCAGGGTGGCGTGGTCCGCGCCCGCGTCCCGGTGCGCGGCGACGCGCCGCCGTACCGCCTCGACGTCGCCCCACGCGACGACCGCGTCGACGAGCCGGTCACTGCCGCCGTCGGCGACATCGTCCTCGGTGAAGCCGAGCCGCAGCAGGTTGTTGGTGTAGTTGGGCAGCTGCATGTAGAAGCCCAGGTGGGCGCGGGCCGTGGCGCGTGCCCGTCCGGGGTCGGTGTCGAGCACCACCTTGACCTCCGGGGCGAGGAGGCGATCCGGGCCGAGGATCTGCCGCGCCCGCTCCGTGTGCTCCGGGGTCACCAGGTACGGGTGGGCGCCCGCCGTACGGTCGCGGGCCAGCTCCAGCATGCGCGGGCCGAGCGCGGCCAGGACCCGCTCCGAGGGCGGCGCGCCGGCGGCGTCGAGGCCGTCGAGGTACCGCGCCATGGCCGAGTACGGCTTGGCGTAGTCCTTGACCGCCTTGGCATGGCTCGCGCCCAGCCCGAGCAGGAACCGGCCCGGGTGCGCCGAGGACACGGCCTTGTGCCGGTCCGCGACGTCGGCCGCGTCGTGCTCCCAGATGTTGAGGATCCCGGTCGCCACGACGATCCGGGAGGTCGCCTCCAGCAGTGGCACCGCATGCCGCACATCGGGGCTGCCACCCAGCCAGATCGCGCCGTACCCGAGCTCCTCCAGCTCGGCCGCCGCCTCGCGGATCTCGTTCGCGGCGCTCGGATCGTCGTTCCGGAGTCCGATGCTCCAGACTCCCACCCGGCCGACGTCCACCATCGTTGCCTCCCAAAGGTCTCGGCTGACTCAGGTCAGCCTGCCCCAGGATGGACGATCCGAGACGCGGTTACTTCTTCTTGTCCGCGGCCGCGCCGGTCGTCGACAGGGCCGCGACGAAGGCCTCCTGCGGAACGTCGACCCGGCCGATCGTCTTCATCCGCTTCTTGCCCTCCTTCTGCTTCTCCAGCAGCTTGCGCTTACGGGAGATGTCACCGCCGTAGCACTTGGCCAGGACGTCCTTGCGGATGGCCCGGATGTTCTCGCGGGCGATGACGCGCGAGCCGATCGCCGCCTGGATCGGCACCTCGAACTGCTGGCGCGGGATGAGCTCCTTCAGCTTGGCCGTCATCATCAGGCCGTACTCGCGGGCCTTGTCCTTGTGCACGATCTGGCTGAAGGCGTCCACCGACTCGCCCTGCAGCAGGATGTCGACCTTGACCAGGTCCGACTCCTGCTCGCCGCTCGGCTCGTAGTCGAGCGAGGCGTACCCGCGCGTCCGCGACTTCAGCTGGTCGAAGAAGTCGAAGATGATCTCGGCGAGCGGCAGGGTGTAGCGGATCTCGACGCGGTCCTCGGACAGGTAGTCCATGCCGAGCAGGACACCCCGCCGTCCCTGGCACAGCTCCATGATCGCGCCGATGTGGTCGCTCGGCGACAGGATCGTCGCCTTGACGATCGGCTCGTACACTTCGCCGATCTTGCCCTCGGGGAACTCGCTCGGATTGGTGACCCGGTGCTCGTCGCCGTTCTCCATGACCACGCGGTAGACGACGTTCGGGGCGGTGGAGATGAGCGACAGATCGAACTCCCGCTCCAGCCGCTCCCGCACGATCTCCATGTGCAGCAGGCCGAGGAAGCCGCAGCGGAACCCGAAGCCCAGCGCGAGCGACGTCTCCGGCTCGTAGATCAGCGCGGCGTCGTTGAGGCGTAGCTTGTCGAGGGCGTCGCGCAGCTCGGGGTAGTCGTCGCCGTCCACCGGGTACAGGCCGGAGAACACCATCGGCTTCGGATCCTGGTAGCCGCCGAGCGGCTCCACCGCGGGCTGCGACGCGATCGTCACGGTGTCGCCGACGCGGGCCTGGCGGACGTCCTTCACGCCGGTGATCAGGTAGCCGACCTCCCCGACGCCCAGGCCGGTGACCGGCTTGGGCTCCGGCGAGATCACGCCCACCTCGAGGGTGTCGTGCGCCGCCTTCGTGGACATCATCAGGCTCTTCTCGCGCCGCGACAGGTGCCCGTCGACCACCCGGACGTACGTGACGACACCGCGGTAGGTGTCGTACACCGAGTCGAAGATCATCGCGCGGGCCGGGGCGTCCGGGTCGCCCACGGGCGCCGGAACGGTCTCGACGATGTTGTCGAGCAGCGCGGCGACACCCTCCCCGGTCTTGCCCGAAACACGCAGCACCTCGGAGGCGTCGCAGCCGATGATGCCGGCCAGCTCCTCGGCGTACTTGTCCGGCTGCGCGGCGGGCAGGTCGATCTTGTTGAGGACCGGGATGATGTGCAGGTCCGCCTCGAGCGCGAGGTAGAGGTTGGCCAGCGTCTGCGCCTCGATGCCCTGCGCGGCGTCGACGAGCAGCACGGCCCCCTCGCACGCCGCCAGCGACCGCGACACCTCGTAGGAGAAGTCGACGTGCCCGGGGGTGTCGATCAGGTTGAGGACGTGGTCCTTCCACGGCAGGCGCACGGCCTGGCTCTTGATGGTGATGCCGCGCTCGCGCTCGATGTCCATCCGGTCGAGATACTGGGCGCGCATCTGACGCTCCTCGACCACGCCGGTGAACTGCAGCATGCGGTCGGCGAGGGTCGACTTGCCGTGGTCGATATGCGCGATGATGCAGAAGTTGCGGATCACCGCGGGATCGGTCTGGTTCGGTACGGGCGGCACCGGGTTCCTCAAAGAGTGACGGATCTAGCGTCTTCCATCGTCCCATGCCTCGTGCCATGCTCTCGCCGTACGGTGCGGCGCTCACCCTCGGGCGCGGCCCTCGCCCTCGGGTGCGGTGCCCACCCGCGGGTGGGACGCGCGACCTCGTACGGTGCGGCGCTCGCCCTCACCGCAGGCGCGGCCCCCGCCCTCGCCGTACGGTGCGGGGCTCGGCGCCGGCGGTCGACGGGCCGTCGGGTTGGGGCTGTCCGGGAAAGCTTGGTAGGCTGTTCCACTGCGTGTGGGCGCGACAGGTCCCGCGCCCCCAAATCCATCGACTTAAGACCTGAGGCTTTCTTCGTGGCGAACATCAAGTCCCAGATCAAGCGGAACAAGCAGAACGAGAAGGCTCGTCTGCGCAACAAGGCGGTCAAGTCCGAGCTCAAGACCGCCATTCGCAAGTTCCGTGAGGCCGCCGAGTCCGGCGACGCCGAGGCCACCCTCGTCCAGCTGCGTCACGCTTCGCGCAAGCTCGACAAGGCCGTGAGCAAGGGCGTCATTCACAAGAACCAGGCGGCCAACCGCAAGTCGGCGATCGCCAAGCGCGCCGCCGCCCTGCAGGCCGAGTAAGGCCGACCGACGCGTCAGCGACGCCGTGCCCGCTCGCCGGGCGCGGCTTCGTCGTGCTTGCCTTACCTGGACCGGCGGCGCTCGGCCGTCTCCGCCGCACCGTGAAGCGGCCCGGCCCGGTCGGCGCCCCCGGTCCGGCGTGACCTTGTTGCAGTCCTGACCCCGCGCAGGGAACACTCCACCGTGCTACGGCCCCGTGACTACGACCGGTTGTTCGTGTCCGGCGCGACCTTCCATGACGGCGGTTGGCACTGCACGATTCAACTCGATCACGGCCGGTTGTCGCTGCCCAGTGGCCGCGTCGCGGCATCCGAGCCGGGATTCCCCACCGAGGCGTTCACCCAGACGGTGCCTCCGGGCCGGTACCCGATCGTGCTCGCCGTCGTCGAATACCGGCGATCCGCCGACGGTGACGTGGTCGACGAACGCGTGGCCGCCGCACGGCTGGTGATCCGCGACGAGCCGGTCGACGCCTGGGAACTCGCCTTGTGGCCGGGCCAGGACGTCGCCGCCCTCGGTCCGCGCGAATACTTCGGCTACCCGGTCGACGGTGGCCAGGGATCGTTCGCCGACGCCGACGGCGTCCAGGCCCTCCACGAGGAGGCGGACGGCGAGTGGTGGCAGGATTTCCGGATGGACGTATCGGACCGCCCGACCTCTCCGACCGCGGACGGGCCGGACGGCGAGCCGATCCTGGTCGGCTTCACCACCGGCGTAGGCGACGGCGTGTACCCGACCTGGATCGGCCGTACGCGCGACGGCGACGTCGCGTGTTTCGTCACCGACTTCTTCCTCCTGCCCGAGGACCGGCCGCTCGGCGACGGGCCCGCCCCGGCGCGGTGACCTACGGGGATCAGCCGATCGCGTCGATCATCGCCTCCGCGTCCGCCCAGGTCGCGGCATGCCGTACCCAGTCGGGCGGTTCGGTCTTCGGAGGGCCGAAGAGGAAGAGATGCGGCACGAGGTCGCGGAGCGCGGCGTGCACGTCCAGCCGGTCGTCGATCATGTGCGTGATGCCGAGTTCGGCGCAGTGCCCGGCCTTGTCCGCGCGCCGACGGCAGAAGCGGACGTTCCCGGATGGGATGCCGGTGCGCCGGTAGAAGTCGTGATGATCGAGCCACTGCAGCGTCCGCTGCTGGACGCCCGGACCGCACTTCGAGATCACCCATGCCCGTCCGCCGAAGCGGGCGACGAGCCGGGGCAGCACCTCGAAGGTCCCCGGTGTGGCCGGCGTGCGCATCGCCTGTTCCAGCCCGCCGCCGAGGAAGGTCGTGTCCTCCTCCCCCGCTTCCGTCGCGCCTCCCTGGATCACCCGACCGAAGTCGACGCCGAGGCGCGGTTCCTTGATCTTGTCCATGGAGCAAGCGTGGGACATCGGCGAATGGGATCAAACCGATTTATCCCACTCCTGGAGACAGGCCGGCGGTGGGTGTCAGCGGCCGGAACGCGCGGCGACGATCTGAGCGATCGCCTTCTCAAGCGCGTACGCCGGATCGGCACCGCCGCCCTTGACCTGGGCGTCGGTCTCGGCCACGACCTGCAGCGCCCGCGCGACCCCGGCCGGCTCCCAGCCGCGCAACTGCGCGCGTACCCGATCGATCTTCCAGGGCGGCATTCCGAGCTCCTTGGCCAGCCCGGCGCCGCGCAGGCCGCGTGGCGCGCCACCGACCTTGGCTAGCGACCGTACGCCCTGAGCCAGCGCACTCGTGATGAGGACCGGCGCGACGCCCGTCGCCAGCGCCCAGCGGAGCTGTTCCAACGCCTCGGCGAGCTTGCCCTCGACCGCCCGGTCGGCGACGGTGAACCCACTGACCTCCGCGCGTCCCCGGTGATATCGCGCGACCGCCTCATCGGAGATCTTCCCGCCGGTGTCCGCGACGAGCTGACTGCACGCGCTGGCCAGCTCCCGCAGATCGGTGCCGACCGCGTCGAGGAGGGTACGCGCGGCGTCCTCCCCGATGCTCCCGCCCGCCCGGCGAATCTCCGCGCGTACGAAGGCGACACGCTCACCCGGCTTTGTGATCTTCTGGCAGGTGACCTTGCGGGCGCCCGCCTTGGTCAGCGCGTCGAGCAGCGCCTTGCCCTTGGCGCCACCGGCGTGCACGACGACGAAGTCGATGTCGTCGGCGGGGTTCGCGGCGTACCGGCCGATCTCGGCGGCCAGGTCCTTGCCGAAGTCCTGGGCCGCACGCAGGACGACCACGCGCCCGCCGCCGAACAGCGACGGCGAGGTCAGCTCCGCCAGTGCGCCCGGCGCAAGAGAGGCGGGGGTCAGCTCATGGACCTCGACATCGTCCTCACGGGCGCGGGCCGCCGCGACGACGTCGCCGACCGCCCGGTCGACGAGCAGCTCTTCGTCGCCGACGACAAGGGTGAGACGTTCGGAAGACACGCATGCAGCATGCCACGCCCCGGGGCCCGGCATCGCCCACCCGCCGTCGTCACCCCGAACGATCACTGACCGGCGGTCTCGATCCGGCCGCTGCCGGCTCCTGCGTGCCCCCGCGCGCGAGGTGCCCGGTCAAGGCCGACGCGGAGGAGACCGACGCGGGCAAAGGCGACGCGGACGCGGTCAGCACCGGGAGCAGCGACCCGGGACGCGGGCAACCCCGGCGCAAGCGACCCGGGACGCGGAGCACCAGCGGCAAGCGCGCAGTCAGGCCGGGCAGAGGCGCCCGTGGCCCGGTCGGCGCCGACACGGGCGAATTGACGGGGTCAACGCGGGCAGAGACGACCCGGGAGCGGTCGGCGCAGGCGAATGGACGGGGTCAGCGCGGGCGGAAGGCGACGGCGCGCATGTCCCCTATGCCGTCGTTCTTCGGATCCCTCGGCAGACCCATCAGGCGCGCGAGGGTCAGCCAGGCCAGCGGATGGGCCTCCTTGTACGCGACGAGCACGGCGCGGCGCTCCTCATCCGGCAGGAAGCGGTGCTCCGGTTCCAGCAGTCGGAGATGGCCGATCCGAAGCTCCAGCGCCCGCCCCGCCCGGAGGTTCTTCACCCAGTCGGCGCGGTTCCCCCAGCCCGAGAACACGATGACCTCGCCGGCCTGGTGGTCGAGCTTCACCACCTCCAGGACGGTCTCCCGGCGCAGGCCGCTGAGCCGTCCCTGATGGGCCAGGTAGAGGAAGCGTTTGCCGAGCAGGAAGCCGAGGTTCCGGTGATAGATCCAAAGGGGGGCGCGGACCACACGGCGCAGGAACCCGTGCGGTCGGGGGGCACTGGAGATTCCTCGGGGCATTGTCCAATGATGCCGGTGAACAGCGGATCCCCGCACATCGGACGGCCTCTCCGACGAGGGCGGATCCGCCCGCGTGTGATCCGGCCCGCACCGGGAATCCCCGCTTTCCGCTCTGGGTTGTTCGAAGGTGTCCGAACTTCATGAACTGCCGCTCTCCGTGCTCGACCTCGTTCCCGTCAGCTCGGATACGACGCCCGGAGCCGCACTGCGTGCCAGCATCGACCTGGCCCGCGCCGTCGAACGCCTCGGCTATCACCGGCTGTGGGTCGCCGAGCACCACAACATGCCCGGTATCGCCAGTTCCTCGCCTCCCGTCCTGATCGCGCATCTGGCGGAGGCGACGTCGACCCTGAGAGTCGGCTCCGGAGGGGTGATGCTGCCCAACCACGCCCCCTTGGTGGTCGCCGAGCAGTTCGGCATGCTGGAGGCCCTGCACCCCGGTCGGATCGACCTCGGCATCGGCCGGGCTCCTGGAACCGACCAGGCCACCGCGTACGCGCTGCGGCGGAGCGCGGACCTGAACGTCGAGGACTTCCCGCGCCACCTCGCCGAGTTGAGGGCGTTCCTCGGCGGTTCGTCGCTCGGGATCAGGGCGGTTCCCACGGGCGAGAACCCGCCGCAGGTCTGGCTGCTGGGCTCCAGCGGCTACAGCGCGCAACTCGCGGGAGCGCTCGGCCTGCCGTTCGCGTTCGCCCACCATTTCAGCGCGCGGTTCACCGAGCCCGCCCTGGAGCTGTACCGCTCCACCTTCCAGCCGTCCGAGGTCCTGTCCCGGCCGCACGCCATGGTGACCGCCGCCGTCGTATGCGCCGACACGGATGAGGAGGCCGAACGGCTCGCCGCGCCCATGGGCCTGTCGATGCTGCGGCTGCGGACCGGGAAGCCCGGGCCACTGCCGACGCCGGAGGAGGCGCAGGCGTATCCGTACACGCCTCAAGAGCGCGAGGCCATCGGCACCATCACCGAGTCGCACGTGATCGGCGGTCCGGAGACCGTGCGCAAGGGGCTCCTCGACCTGATCGAACGGACGCAGCCGGACGAGTTGATGGTCTCCACGAACGTCGGCGATCCCGCCGCCCGCCTGCGCTCGTACGAACTGGTCAAGGAGATCCTGCGCGCCGGCTGACCGGCCAGACCGCCGCCGTGCTGCGCGACCGGTGCGCCGGCCGGCGCACCGGTCTCTCAGCGCCGGGTGACCACGGCCGGGCCGTCGTGGGAGCGGACGATGGCGATGTCACCGTCGTGGTCGGTCCGGTAGCCGCGCAGGTGCAGCCGCGCCAGCAGGGCCATCGTCGACGGCGCCGGATGCCCGTAGTCGTTGTCCGCGCCGACCGACGTCACCGCGATCCGCGCGTGGACGGCGGCCAGGAAGTCCGGATCCTGGTGTGACGAGCCGTGGTGCGGGACCTTGAGGACGTCGGCGCGCGGGAGCCCGGCGGCGAGCAGCGTCCGCTGGGCCTCCGTCTCGACGTCTCCGCCGAGGAGCGCCGTCAGTCCTGGCCACCGCGCGAACAGCACCACGCTGGCGTTGTTCACCTCGGTGCCGGGATCGCGCGTGGACACGGGAAGGCTGCCGAGCGGGCCGAGCACGCGCAGCGTCAGCGGCCCGACGGACCAGACGTCGCCGATCCCCGCGGCGAGGACCCGTCTACCGGTGAGCAGGCGCCGCTCCTCCCCCTCACTGTCGGGACTGATCAGGACGGTCCCGACGGTGCGGCCGCGTAGCACGCCGGGCACCCCGCCGACGTGGTCGGCGTGCGGGTGGGTCAGCACGAGCAACGGCACGGCGTGGATCCGCAGCGCGCGCAGGCAGCGGTCGATGAAGCGCGGATCGGGACCGGTGTCGACGACCACGGCGCGGCCGGGCCCGGCGGCGAGTGCGAGCCCGTCGCCCTGGCCGACGTCACAGGTCACGAACCGCCAGCCGTGCGGCGGCCACCCCGGCGCGCAGGCGTGGACGCCGATCACCATCAGCGCCGTACCGGCGAGGACGGCCGCGGCGGCACGGCGCGCTCCCGGCCGGCGCAGGACCAGCGCGCCGGCGACGAACATCACCGTCAGCAGCGCCGCTCCGGCCGCGCCCGCCGGCCAGCCGACCGCCGCGTACGGCACGCGGGCGCACAGCCGTGCTACTCCGGTGATCCAGCCGACCGCCAGCCCGGCCGGTACGACGATCACCCGGGCCGGCGGCAGGGACACCGGCGCGACGGCCGCGGCCAGCACCCCGAGGAGTGTCGCGGGCCCCACCGCGGGAGCGGCGAGGAGGTTCGCGGGCACGGCCACGAGGCTCACCTGACCGTCGAGGAGGACGAGGATCGGAGCGCACGCGACGTGGGCCGCCGCTGCCACCGCCAGTGGCTCGGCGAGCGCGCCGGCCAGACGGCGGGGCAGCCGTCCGGGCACGCTCTGGGGCAGCCATCGTGTCAGGCACCGCCGCCAGGGCGGCCCGAGCACGAGGATGCCCGCGGTCGCGAGCGCCGACAGCGCGAAGCCGTACGAGCGGGCGAGCTCCGGATCGAGGAGGACCAGCACGAGAACGGCCGCGCACAGCGCGGGCACCCCACGGCGCTCCCGGCCGGTGACGACCGCGAGCAGCGCGACGGAACCCATGACGGCGGCGCGCAGGACACTCGGCGACGGACGCGCCACCAGCACGAAGCCGATCACCGTCAGCCCCGCGAGTACGGGCACCGCGCGACGGCCGAGGCCGGTGAAGCGGCCGGCCATCAGAACCGCGCCGATGAGCAGGGAGAGGTTCTCGCCGCTGACCGCCATCAGATGCGTGAGCCCTGCCGTCTCGAACGCGTCGGCGAGCTCCGGGTCGAGCAGGGACGTGTCGCCGTCCACCAGGCCGGGCAGGACGCCGCGCTGGTCGGAGGGCAGCCGGGACGCCGCCGCACGCAGGCGGGACCGGACGGTACTCGCCCACCGCTGTGGCAGCGAAGGCCGGCCGACCAGCGTGGGCGGCCCGCGGACCAGGCCGACCGCCGCGAGCAGTTCCCCATGGCGTGGCGTGGCGAGCCGTGTGGTGAGGTGAACGCGCTGGCTCGGCACCAGCCGTCTCCACGTGGGGTCGTCAGCGAGCAGGAGCACCGGCACGCGCACCCGCAGCCGCCCTGTCGTCCCGGGTGCGAACTCCACCTCCTCCACCCTTACCGGTACGAGGACGGTGTCGTGCCGGCGCGACGACGGTCCGGCCTTCAGCACCGCCGGGTCCCCGGTGACCACCGCGCCCGCTTCCGCCGTGACGCCACGGACCGCGAGCGCTCGCACCGGTCCGGACCCGACCGCCGTTAGCCGGAACCCGACGCCCACGGCCGAGGCCGCGACGCACACCAGCGCGCCCACCACCACCCGTCCCGCCACCGGAACCGGAACCAGAACCGGCACCGTCCGGACCCGCCGCACCACCGGCACCCGCCGCCGCGCCGCGCAGGCCGCCAGGAACACAGCCCCGGTGGCCGACACGAGGGCGGTCACGTAGGCCACCGTCGGACTCAGACCGAGGAGCACCAGAGCGGACAGCCAAGCGCCTGCCGCCGGTGGCCCCAACCGCAGGTCGAACCCGTCGGCCGTCGAAGACCCGTCCCCAGGCTGGTCACCGGACTGCCCGCCCGCGAAGACCCCGCCCAACGGCGTAGCGCTGGAGGACTCTCCAGTCGACGCCTGATCGGATTCACCGCACGCGCCGCCGGCAGGAAGCCCATCGCCCACGCCGGCGTCACGGACCGCACCGTGCCCGCCGAGTGCACACTCACCGCCTACGCCGGCGGCAGGAACTCCGTCGGCGGGTGGGCCGGGCGTGGAGACCTCATCCTCAGGTGCCCCGTCCTCAGTCGTCACACTCGGAAACCATTCGGACAGGCCGCCCGAAGACCGACTCGCGGGTGGCGGCCGATCGCCGCCGCTATGGCGCTCACACGGTCACCAGACCTTTGAGGTCGCCGAACTTGGCGGTCCCGATGCCGGACACCTGCCGCAGCTCTTCGACGGATCGGAAGGCACCGTGCTGGGTGCGGTAGTCGACGATTCGCTGGGCCAGCACCGGGCCGACGCCCGGCAGTTGATCGAGCTGGGCGGCGCTGGCGGTGTTCAGATCGAGGGGTGCGCCGCCAGGTGACGCGGCGCCCGACGGCGCGCCCGGCGCGATGGCGGGCACGGGCGTCGCGTCGACTCCCACGAGGATCTGCTCACCGTCCACGACCCGGCGGGCGAGATTCAGTGTGCCGGTTCGGGCTCCGGGCCGGACTCCCCCGGCCGCTTTGATCGCGTCGATGACCCGCGCCCCGGCCGGCAGGCTCACCACGCCGGGGCGTCGCACCTTCCCCCCGACGTCGACCAGCACCGGCGATGTGGACGCGGCGGGCGGTGCCGAAGCGGCGGACGGGCCGGGCGCGGGCGAGGACGCGCCCGCGGGAGCGGCCCGGTGCGCCGCGGGACTTACGACCGCCGCGGGCACGGGCTGCGCGTCCGGGCGTGACCACCACAGAAAGGCACCCGCGACGAGTGCCGCCAACAGACCGACCGCCGCCAGCACGCGAAGGCCGGGAGCGTGGGGATCGAGCCGTACCTGCCGACCCGGATCGCGGGGTGAGGACCGTAATGCCGCTCCCGGCGGCTGAGGACTCACGTCATCGTCGGACCCGAACGACTGTGGTGGCCGGAAGACGTCGCGGAGCCGGTCGAAGGCGGTGGGGTCGAAGCTGGACATGCCGCCGACGCTAACGGGGCGATCGCTCTTCGCGATGACACCCGTACAGATTGTGGATAACTATGGCTCCCGTCGGGAGACGACGACGCCGAGCATGCCGGGGCCGACGTGCGCGCCGATGACGGGCCCTACTTCTCCGACGTACAGGTCGTGCAGCTCCGGAACCCGTTCGCGCAGGTGACCGGCCAGCGCGGCGGCCCGTACGGGCGCGGCCAGGTGCTGAACGGCGATGTCCACGGGCCGGTCGCCGGCCAGGTCGACGGCCAGTTCCTCCAGCCGGGCCAGCGCGCGGGAGGTCGTGCGGACCTTCTCCAGCGGCGCGATGCGGCCGTCGACGATGCGCAGCAACGGCTTGATCATCAGAGCCGATCCCAGCAACGTCGCCGCCGCGCCGATCCGGCCGCCTCTGCGCAGGTGTTCCAGCGTGTCGACGTAGAACAGCGAACGGGTCGCGCGAACCCGCCGAACCGCGGCATCGGCGACGGCGTCGAGATCGCCGCCGCCCACCGCCGCCCGCGCGGCGGCCAGCACCGAGAAGCCGAGGCCCATGCCGAGAGAACGGCTGTCCACCACGCGGATCGGAATCGGCGCCTCTCTCGCTGCCAGCCTGGCCGATTCGACGGTCCCCGACATCTCCGCGGACAGATGGACGGACACCACCCCGGTGGCTCCTGTCTCGGCCGCCTGCCGGTACACGGCGGCGAAGCTTCCCGGTGACGGCCGGGACGTCGTGACGGGACGCCAGTCACGGAAACCCTGTCCTGCTTCACCGGCGGTGTGCCTCCCGCCCTCCTCGAACGTCTCCCCGCCGACCCCGACCTGCAGTGGCACCACCGTGACGCCGTGCGCCGCGACGAGTTCGTCCGGCAGGTAGGCAGTGGAATCAGTGACGACCGCGACGGGTGCTGTCATACCGGGAGTTTAGGTCGCCATGTCGCATCAGCCGCGTAACCCGAACTCAGCGCGTCGCCTCCCCGCCAGGGCCGCGCCGGCCGCGGACCGCAACTCTCGGGAAGGGTCTTCGCGGCCGGTTCCCAGAACCGGCCAGTGCCGGAGGCGGGAACGGTGCGGAAGGTCAGGGCGCGGTAGGCGGCTCTCCTTCTTCGGCTCCGTCCTCGGCTCCGTCGGATGCTCCCTCGGTCCTCTCCTCAGGGCCGTGGTCTCCGGAGTCCGAGACGGGGGTGAGGGCGAGCCGCCGTACCCGGGAGGCCGGAGACCGACGACCGGCGATGAAGTAGACGATGATGGCGGCGTTGAGCATGAGCGAGCCGACCGGGCTGACGAACGCGAGCAGTCCGGACAAGAGGTAACTCGCCGGACCCACCAGCGACCGGCGGCGTGCCTCACGCGCCACCTCCCGGCCGCCCGGATGCAGCAGGTGTGGCCGCGCGTACAGGTGGTTCCACAGCAGCGTGAACCAGACGGCCGCCACCAGGACCGACGCCGAGTAGAAGACGGCGGCCGGAACGGCGTCGTCTCCGGTGAGGTGGTTGCCGAGCGTGGCGGTCGGGAGGGGCAGGTAGGACAGGGTCGCCAGCATGCCCAGGTTCAGCAGGAGGAGGCCGCGATCGACCTGTCGCACCTGGTGGAACAGGTTGTGGTGGTGGATCCACGCGATGCCGATCACCAGGAAGCTCACGGCGTACGCCGCGAGGGCCGGCCACTCGTGGCGGAGCGCGGGCCAGACCTTCTCTCCGGCGGGCGGAGCCTTCACCTCGAGGATGAGCAGCGTCGCCGCTATCGCGATCACTCCATCGCTGAACGCCGCCAGCCTGCCTGGGGCGATCGCCGCCGCCTCATCGGTTTCGTTGACACGCTCGGACACGACAGACGACTCCCGTGATCAAGGTGATGGAGCCGCATCGTACGCAAAGTCGGCCGTACAGGATGCTGGTTGGATTCTGGAACCGAACCGGCAGGTCGCGGCGTTCGCCCGCCTTCGGCACTGCGGTCGCCGAGCCTTCGCGTCCCGCCGCGGTGGGAGGACGGGGCGAGCCGGTGCCGTCAGGCCTGGACGGGGACGCCGCCGCGCCAGACGCGGAGTGCGCGGAGGCCGAACGCCCAGGCGAACGCGCCCTCGTGGTCGGCGTCCCACAGGACCATGTCGGCGTACATGCCGGGGACGAGCGCGCCGCGGTCGGAGACGCGCAGGGCGGCCGCGCCGCCGAGCGTGGCGGCGCGGAGCGCCTCGTTCACGCTGAGGCCGAACATCGCGACCGACAGGCCGATCACCAGCGGCATCGAGGTGATGCCGCACTGGCCGGGGTTGTGGTCGGTGCCGAGCGCGAGCGTGACGCCGCGGTCGAGCATGGCCCGGACCGGCGGGGTGCGGCCGTTGTGCAGTGCGCTGCCGGGGCAGACCGTCGCGGCGACGCCGCCGTGGTGCAGCGCCTTGATGTCGTCGTCGTTGGCCTCGGTGAGGAGGTCGGCGGAGGCGCAGCCGACCTCGGCCGCGACCTGGGCGGCGCCGACCCGCTCGTTGGCGCAGGCGTGCAGGCGCGCCTTCAGCCCGACGCGCTGGCCGGTCATGAGCAGGACACGGGCCTCGTCGGGCGTGAAGTGGCCCTCGTCGCAGTAGACGTCGATGCTGTCGGCGCCCGCGGCCGCCGCGTCACCGGCCCACAGGCGGACGGCCTCGATGTAGTCGCGGCGGCGGCCGAAGTACTCCGGCGGAAGCATGTGCGCGGCGAGGAACGTCGCGTGGATGCGCGGCATCGAGGGCTCTTCCTCGAGCGAGCGCAGCATCCGGACGTCGGCCAGCTCGCCGTCGCGGGTGAGGTGGTATCCGGTCTTCGCCTCGACGGTGGTCGTGCCGGCGCAGATCCACTGCCGGAGGCGCTCACGGACGTTGTTGCACAGGGTCCAGGGGTCGGTGCCGCGCGTCACGGTGACCGTGGAGGCCACGCCGCCGCCCGCGGCGACGATCTCGTTGTTGGTCGACCCGCTCGTGCGCATGGCCAGCTCGGCCCAGCGGTTTCCGGCGTACACCGGATGCGAGTGCGCGTCGATGAGGCCCGGGGTGACGAGGCCGCCACCGAGGTTCTCGACGTGGTCGACATCGACGATGTCGTCGATGACACCGGGGACGCTCTGCGGGAGGTCCGAAGCGGGACCGGCCCACACGATCCGGTCGTCGTGCACGAGAACGGCGGCGTTGCTGCACACGTCGGTGCCGGTCCACAGCCGGCCGATGTTCGTCAGCAGACGCACGGTCATCGCGTCACCGCCCCGTTCTGCGGTCGCGCGCCGGTGAAGGGTGTCCGGACGCCATGCAGCGGGTCACCTGCTCTCGCTCGATATACGCCGGCGGCATTGCCGACGGACCCAAGTCGGAATTAGGGGTGATCAGCCGACCACCTGGAGCAACGAGCCCGGGAATATCGGTTTCGTCACCGTAGTGCACGCAAGGCCACGCTGTACAGCCTCACGCGACATACCGCTCCTAAACCGCCCCGGCGGCCGACTGCTACAGGTGCCTTGACGATACCGCACTCGGAACCTCACTCCGTACCGAAAGACGGAATGCCCCGGTTCCGGCTCAGTGGTGGACATGCCGCGGTGTCGTACGGCGGAATCCGGGCGAGGATCCCGCCGTACGACCGGTTGCTCAGTGGTCAGGCGTGCGCGGTGACGTACGGCTCGAGCTCGCCCGCGACGCGCGCCGGCACGCGGGCGTGCAGGGCCGTGCCGTCGGCGGTGTGCTCCTGGGAGAGCACCTCGCCGAGGTCGTGCACCCGGGCCACCAGGTCGCCGCGCTCGTAGGGAACCAGCGCGTGGACCTCGCGGTCGCCGCGCGGAAGGCTCTCCTCGATCGCCGCCAGCAGCCCGGTCACGCCCTCGCCGGTGCGCGCCGAGACGACGACGCTGTGCGGTTCGTGGCGGCGGAGCCGGGCCAGGGAGAGGTCGTCGGCCACGTCGGCCTTGTTGATCACGACGAGCTCGGGCACGTCGTCCGCGCCGAGCTCGCGCAGCACCTCACGGACCGCGGCGATCTGCGCCTCCGGGTCCGCGTCGGAGCCGTCGACGACGTGGAGGATCAGGTCCGCGTCGGCGACCTCCTCCAGCGTCGAGCGGAACGCCTCGACGAGCTGGTGCGGCAGGTGGCGCACGAACCCGACCGTGTCGGCGATCGTGAACGTCCGGCCGTTCGGCGTGCTCGCCCGCCGGACCGTGGGGTCCAGGGTGGCGAACAGCGCGTCCTCGACGAGGACGCCGGCGCCGGTCACGCGGTTGAGCAGGCTGGACTTGCCGGCGTTGGTGTACCCGGCGATCGCGACCGAGGGAACCTGGCGGTCGCGCCGCCGGGACCGCTTGGTGTCGCGCGCCTTGCCCATCGCCTCGATCTGGCGGCGCAGGCGGGCCATGCGGGACCGGATCCGGCGCCGGTCCAGCTCGATCTTCGTCTCACCGGGACCGCGGCCGCCGATGCCGACGCCGCCGGCGGCGCGGCCGCCGACCTGCCGGGACAGGTTGCCACCCCAGCCGCGGAGGCGCGGCAGGAGGTACTCGAGCTGGGCCAGCTCGACCTGCGCCTTGCCCTCACGGCTGCTGGCGTGCTGGGCGAAGATGTCGAGGATGAGGGCGGTCCGGTCGATCACCTTGACCTGGACGATCTCCTCCAGCTGGCGGAGCTGGCTCGGGGTCAGCTCGCCGTCGCAGATCACGGTGTCGGCGCCCGTCGAGATGACGACGTCGCGGAGCTCCTCGGCCTTGCCGGACCCGATGTAGGTCGCCGGGTCGGGCTTGGAACGCCGCTGGATCATCCCTTCGAGGACGTCGGATCCGGCGGTCTCGGCGAGAAGCGCGAGCTCGCGCAGGGAGTTCTCGGCCTGAGCCTCGTCGCCGTCGGTCCAGACGCCGATCAGGACGACGCGCTCGAGGCGCAGCGCACGGTATTCGACCTCGGTGACGTCGCTGAGCTCCGTGGACAGCCCGGCCACGCGCCGCAGCGCCTGGCGGTCCTCCAGGTCCAGCTCGCCGGTCAGCGGGGTGCGCTCTGGCTCTTCGTAAGGAAAATTCGTCATGTTCCCCCATGTCAACGCCGGAACGTCGCCGGATCTTCCCAGATGTTCCCATGACCGCGCCAGGATCACACCTGCTTATTCCGGACGGGCCGGCGACCGTCCCGCGTGTGGGCGTCCCCGGCGGGAAGGGGATACCCCGGCCCCGTTGACCGGGCTGCGGCGATCTTAATATCGTTTCCGTTAAGCAGAAGAATAATTTCACTGTGCGAAAGAGGGTGGCGCTGATGTCCGAACCTCAAGGTGTGGAGCTGACCGGCCCGGTCCACGAGCGGTACGACGAGATCCTCACGCCCGAGGCGCTCGGCTTCCTCGCCTCCCTGCAGCGTGAGTTCGGCGTCCGCCGGAAGGAGCTGCTGAACAAGCGCGCCGAGCGGCAGGAGGAGCTGGCCCGGGGCGGCACGCTGGACTTCCTGCCGGACACGGCGGCCGTCCGTCATGACGGGTCCTGGCGGGTCGCCAAGCCCGCGCCGGGCCTGGAGGACCGCCGCGTGGAGATCACCGGTCCGACCGACCGGAAGATGACCATCAACGCCCTGAACTCCGGCGCCAAGGTGTGGCTCGCCGACTTCGAGGACGCCAACACGCCGCTGTGGGAGAACATGGTCGGCGGACAGCTCAACCTCCGCGACGCCCTCGACCGCACGATCGACTTCGAGACGGGCGGCAAGTCCTACCGGCTCAAGCCGGACGAGGAGCTGGCGACGATCGTCGTCCGCCCGCGCGGCTGGCACCTGGACGAGAAGCACGTGCTCGTCGACGGCGAGCGGATGTCGGGCTCGCTGTTCGACTTCGGCCTGTACTTCTTCCACTGCGCGCGGCGGCAGCTCGACAAGGGCAAGGGGCCGTACTACTACCTGCCGAAGATGGAGAGCCACCTGGAGGCGCGCCTCTGGAACGACGTCTTCAACCTCGCCCAGGACCTCCTGGAGATCCCGCGCGGCACGATCCGGGCCACGGTCCTGATCGAGACCATCCCGGCGGCGTTCGAGATGGAGGAGATCCTGTACGAGCTGCGCGACCACTCCGCGGGGCTGAACGCCGGCCGCTGGGACTACCTGTTCTCCGTCATCAAGAAGTTCCGCGCCCGTGGCCGGCAGTTCCTGCTGCCGGAGCGCAACGCGATCACGATGACGGCGCCGTTCATGCGCGCGTACACCGAGCTGCTCGTCCGCACCTGCCACAAGCGCGGCGCGCACGCGATCGGCGGCATGGCCGCGTTCATCCCGTCACGCCGTGACGAGGAGGTCAACAAGGCCGCCTTCGAGAAGGTGCGGGCGGACAAGACCCGCGAGAGCAACGACGGCTTCGACGGCTCCTGGGTCGCCCACCCCGACCTGGTTCCGCTCTGCCGCGAGGTCTTCGACGGCGTGCTCGGCGACCGGCCGAACCAGCTCGACCGGCTCCGCGAGGAGGTCTCCGTCGCCGCGTCGGACCTGCTGGCCGTGGACAAGACGCCCGGCGAGATCACGGAGGCGGGGCTGCGCAACAACATCAGCGTCGGCCTGCAGTACATCGCCACGTGGCTCGGCGGCAACGGCGCGGTCGCCATCTTCAACCTGATGGAGGACGCCGCGACCGCCGAGATCTCCCGTTCCCAGATCTGGCAGTGGCTGCGGGGCGACGTGGACCTCGCCGACGGCCCGAAGGTCACGACCGAGCTGGTGGAGCGGATCATCGACGAGGAGCTCGGCAAGATCCGCGAGTCGTACGGCGACGCGTTCGACGAGCGGCGGTTCGCTGACGCGGTGGCGCTGTTCAAGGAGGTGGCGCTCGCCGACGACTACGCCGACTTCCTCACTCTCCCGGCGTACGAGCGGATGCCCTGACTCTCGCCGATCGGCGAAAAAGGGGTGAGGATAACTGGTATGGCACTGCTGGACGCGCTCGCGGCACGGCTCAGGCAGATCGTCGGCGCGGAGAATGTCATCAGCGATCCGGCGGAGCTGGCCACGTACGACTGCGACGGGCTGACCTACCACCGCGCCACGCCCGGCGTCGTCGTGCTGCCGGACACCGCCGAGCAGATCGCGGCGATCGTCCGGGCCTGCGCGGACGCCGGCGTGCCGTACGTCGCGCGCGGCTCGGGGACGGGCCTGTCCGGCGGCGCCCTCCCCCGTACGGACGGCGTGCTGATCGTGACCTCCAGGATGCGCCGCGTCCTGGATGTCGACGCCGCCAACCAGCGCGCGGTCGTCGAGCCGGGCGTCATCAACCTCGACGTGACCCGGGCGGCGCGGCCGTACGGCTACTACTTCGCGCCCGACCCGTCGAGCCAGCAGGTCTGCTCGATCGGCGGGAACGTCGCGGAGAACTCCGGCGGCGCGCACTGCCTGAAGTACGGCTTCACCGTGAACCACGTCCTGGCCTGCGAGGTCGTCACGCCGGACGGGGAGATCGTGGAGCTGACCGAGGGGCCCGGGTACGACCTGCTGGGCGCGTTCGTCGGCTCGGAGGGCACGCTCGGCATCACCACGAAGGTCACCGTACGGCTGACGCGCCTGCCGGAGAGCGTGCGCACGCTGCTGGCGGGGTTCGACTCGATGGAACGGGCCGGCGCGGCGGTGTCGGCCATCATCGCCGACGGGGTGGTGCCCGCCGCGATCGAGATGATGGACGCCCTGTCCATCGAGGCGGCCGAGGCCGCCGTGAGCTGCGGGTACCCGCCGGGCGCGGGCGCGGTGCTCATCGTCGAGCTGGACGGTCCCGCCTCGGAGGTCGACGCGCAGTTCGAGCGGGTGAAGGAGCTGTGCGCGGAGGCGTTCGAGCTGCGGGTCGCCGCCGACGACGTCGAGCGCGGGCTGATCTGGCGGGGCCGCAAGTCGGCGTTCGCCGCGGTCGGGCGGATCAGCCCCGACTACATCGTGCAGGACGGCGTCATCCCCCGGACCATGCTCCCGCAGGTCCTCGCCCGCATCGACGCGATCTCCCGGGAGCGCGGCGTGCGCGTGGCGAACGTCTTCCACGCCGGCGACGGCAACCTCCACCCGCTCGTGCTGTTCGACGGCTCGGAGGCGGGCGCGGGCGAGCGCGCCGAGGAGGTCTCCGGGCGGATCATCGACCTGTGCATCGAGCACGGCGGGTCGATCACCGGCGAGCACGGCGTGGGGATCGACAAGGCCAAGCACATGCCGCGGATGTTCACCGGCGAGGACCTGGACACGATGCAGATGGTGCGGTGCGCGTTCGACCCGGCCGGGCTGTGCAACCCGGGCAAGATCTACCCCACGCCCCGGCTGTGCGGCGAGGTGCCGGGCCGGCGCAGGGGCGTGCATCCGCTGGTCGAGAGCGGGAAGGCGGACCTGTTCTAATGACGGACGCGGCCGCTCGTGATGACGGACGCGCTGCTTCTGGCGGCGGGCCCGGGGCCGGCGGCGCCTCGATGAGCGCGCTCGACGCTCTCGCCAAGGCGTGCGAGGTACGCCCGGGTGAGGACGGCGACGCCGTGCAGGGGGTGACGCCGTCGTACGTGGCCGAGCCCGCGACGGTCGCGGAGGCCGCCGAGCTGATGCGGGCCGCCGCCGAACACGGGCTCACGGTCGTGCCGCGCGGCGCGGGCACCAAGATGCACTGGGGCGCGCCGCCGGACGGCTGCGACCTGCTCGTCGACACCCGCCGTCTGCACCGGATCGTCGAGCACGCCGCCGGGGACCTCGTGGTCAAGACCGAGGCCGGGCTGGCCCTGGACGACCTGCGCGAGGCGCTCGCGGGGTCGCGGCAGCAGCTCGCCCTCGACCCGCTGCCGCCGGGCGGAACCGTGGGCGGGGTCCTCGCGACGGGGACCGCCGGGCCGCGCCGGCTGCTGTACGGCTCGGCGCGCGACCTGCTGATCGGCGTCACGGTCGTCCGCGCGGACGGCGTCGTCGCGCACGCGGGCGGCAAGGTCGTCAAGAACGTCGCCGGGTACGACCTCGGCAAGCTGTTCACCGGCTCGTACGGGACGCTGGGCCTGATCGTCGAGGCGGCGTTCCGGCTGCACCCGCTGCCGCGCGCCACGGCGTACGTCTCGGCCACCGCCGCCGACGCCGGGCAGGCCCTCGCCATGGTGCAGGCCCTGCTGGGCTCGGCGCTGGTGCCGACCGCGATCGAGGTGGACGGGCCCGGTCCGATCACCGTCGCCGCGCTGTTCGAGGGCGTGCCCGACGGGGTGCCGCCCCGTGCGGAGGCGGCGTGCGCGCTCATCGGCGGCCGGACCGGCGAGGGGCCGCCCGGCTGGTGGGGCCGGCTCCCCGAGGGCGAGGTGCTGGCCGAGGTACGGGCCCTGCCGACCGCTCTCGCGGACCTGTTCGGCGGGCTCGGCGGCGCGGCGCGGATCCGCGGATCGGCCGGGCGCGGCGTGTGGCATGTGGCCCTGCCCGCCGACGGCGCGGACGACGTCCTCGAACGGCTGCGCCGCCACGGCTCGGCGGTCGTGCTCGCGGCGCCGGCGGGCGTACGGCTCGACCGGTGGGGGCCGATCCCGGCGCTGCCGCTGATGCGCCGGGTCAAGGACCAGTTCGATCCCGAGCACCGCCTGGCGCCCGGCCGCTTCGTGGGAGGGATCTGATGGAGGAGTTCCGGGAGCTGCTCGACGACTGCGTGCACTGCGGGTTCTGCCTGCCGACCTGCCCGACGTACGCGCTGTGGGGCGAGGAGATGGACTCGCCGCGCGGTCGCATCCACCTGATGGACCAGCTGGAGCGCGGCGGGCCGCTGACCGACTCGACCGTCGAGCACGTCGACCGCTGCCTCGGCTGCATGGCGTGCGTGACCGCCTGCCCGTCCGGCGTCCGCTACGACCGGCTCATCGAGCTGACGCGGGCCCGGGTCGAGGAGGACCATCCGCGGTCGCGCGGCGAGCGGCTGCTGCGGGAAATGATCTTCGCGGTGTTCCCGTATCCGCGGCGGCTGCGGGCGCTGCGCGGGCCGCTGCGCGCCTACCGCCGGCTGCCCGTGGACCTCGGACCCCTCCTGGAGCGGGTCTCTCCCACCCTGGCGGCGATGGAGCGCCTGGCGCCGCCGGCGGCCCGGCACGTACGGCTGCCGGAGCGCGTCGCCGCCCGCGGCGAGCGCCGGGCCGTCGTGGGGATGCTGACCGGGTGCGTGCAGCGGGAGTTCTTCCCCGGCGTGAACGCCGCGACCGCCCGCGTCCTGGCCATGGAGGGCTGCGACGTCGTCATCCCGAAGGGCCAGGGCTGCTGCGGGGCGCTGTCGCTGCACAGCGGCCGGGCGGAGGAGGCGAAGGCGTTCGCGCGCGAGGTGATCGAGGCGTTCGCGGACGTGGACGTCGTCGTGGTCAACGCGGCCGGCTGCGGGTCGGCGATGAAGGACTACGGCGCGGTGCTGGCCGGCGACCCGGAGTGGGCCGGGCGGGCGGCCGCACTGTCGGCCCGGACCCGCGACCTGGCGGAGTTCCTGGCCGAGCTGGGGCCGCGCGCCACCCGGCACCCCCTGGACCTGACCGTGGCGTACCACGACGCGTGCCACCTCGCGCACGCCCAGGGAGTGCGCGCGCAGCCCCGGCGGCTGCTCGGCGACATCCCCGGGCTGGAGGTCAGGGAGGTCGCCGAGCCGGAGCTCTGCTGCGGGTCCGCCGGGGTCTACAACCTGCTGCAGCCGGAGGCGGCGGGCGAGCTCGGTGACCGCAAGGCGGCGAACGTCGCGGCGACCGGCGCGGACCTGCTCGTCGCCGCGAACCCCGGCTGCACCCTGCAGATCACCACGGCCCTGCGCCGCCGTGGGCGGGAGCTGCCGGTGGCCCACACGGCGGAGGTCCTGGACGCATCCATTCGGGGGATCGGCAAGGAGTCGTTTCTCTCCCGGAGGTGAGCGTGTTCCGTCAGGTGCTCGATCCCGTCGCCCATTCCCTCGCGTGGAGCTCGCTGGTCGCCGCGCTGCCGCTGCTGACGCTGTTCGTGCTGCTCGGCGGCCTGCGAATGCGGGCGTGGATCGCCTCGCTGGTCGCCCTCGCCGTCGCGCTGGCCGTCGCGGTCTGGGCGTACGGCATGCCGGCCGGGCAGGCGGCCCTGGCCGGGACGGAGGGCGCGGCGTTCGGGTTCTTCCCGATCCTGTGGATCGTGATCAACGCGATCTGGGTCTACACGATGACCGTGGAGACCGGGCACTTCGACGTCCTCCGAAGATCGTTCGCGCGGGTCAGCGACGACCAGCGGATTCAGGCGATCATCATCGCGTTCTCCTTCGGCGCGCTGCTGGAGGCGCTCGCGGGGTTCGGCACGCCGGTGGCGGTCACCTCGGTCATGCTCATCGCGCTGGGGTTCCGGCCGTTGAAGGCCGCGGTGCTGGCGCTGACCGCGAACACCGCGCCGGTGGCCTTCGGGGCGATGGCCACCCCGGTCCTCACGCTCGGAAAGGTGACGTCGCAGTCCAGCGACACGCTCGGGGCGATGGTGGGGCGGCAGACGCCGATCCTCGCGCTGTTCGTGCCGCTGGTGCTGGTCGGCATCGTCGACGGGCGCCGCGGCCTGCGGGAGACCTGGCCGACCGCGCTCGGCTGCGGGGTGGCGTTCGCGGTCGCGCAGTACGCGACGTCGAACTTCGTGTCGGTTCCGCTGGCGGACGTGGTGGCCTCGCTGGTGTCCGTCGCGGCGGTGGTGGCGATGGTACGGCCGCGGCCGCGGCCGGGCGGTCAGGCGGTGATGGCGGGCGGCGCGGCGGACGAGCCGACGCCGGAGTTCGCCGAGCGGGTGGCCCGGCCGGACGCCCGCCGGGAGGTCCTGCGGGCGTATCTGCCGTACGCGACGATCATCGTGGTGTTCGTCGTCTGCCAGATAACGGCCGTCAAGAACGCTCTGGGCAAGGCGACGCAGATGGTGCAATGGCCGGGCCTGCACCTGGAGAGCGCGGCGGGCAGGCCGCTTTCCCTGCCGACCTTCACGCTCAACTACCTGACGTCTCCGGGCACCCAGATGCTGGCCGCCGGACTGCTCACCATGATCATTTTGCGGATATCGGTCCGCGGTGCGCTGCGCGCCTATCGCGACACACTGGTGCAGCTGCGGTGGGCGATCCTCACCGTCATGCTCGTCCTGGCGCTGGCGTTCGTGATGAACGCTTCGGGACAAACGATCACCTTGGGCACCTGGATGGCGGGCGCGGGGGGATTCTTCGCGTTCCTCTCCCCCATCCTCGGCTGGCTCGGCACCGCGGTGACCGGCTCCGACACGTCCTCGAACTCCCTGTTCGGCGCCCTGCAGGTGGCCGCCGCGGGCAGGGCCGACCTGTCACCGGTGCTCCTGGCGGCCGCCAACAGTTCCGGCGGCGTGCTCGGCAAAATGGTCTCTCCGCAGAACCTGGCGATCGCCGCGGCGGCGGTCGGACTGGACGGCCGGGAGGGCGACATCCTCCGCCGAGTGATCATTTGGAGTCTCGTCTTTCTGGCCGGCATGAGCATGCTGGTCCTTTTGCAGGCGAACGCCATTCTGTCGTGGATGGTGCCCTGACGAACGGTCATCTCTGCGGTAATTCCCGGTTCCGACCTGCTTTGCTATCTTTTGTCCCCTCCAAACGATCGATGCGAGGCTCCGACCCGCCCGCACGCAGCCATCGAACCGGGATGATCAATGCCAGCGAGCCACCGCTCACATCGGCGAAAGAAAGCCGGGAACGCCGCCCGCCTCGGCATCGCGGGCGCCGTCACCGGCGTCGTCGGAGTGGCCGCCGTCGCCGGGTTGATCTTCGCCGTACGGGCCCACGAGACCCACTCCCAGCACGATCCGGGCACCGTCGCGGCCGCCAAGACGGACGCCGCCGCGGCCGGGACCTCCCACGGGCGGACCCTCGCCCAGCTCAAACCGGGCCCGAAGCTCGACCTCACCACCCCGGACGGCTACATCTACTCGATCGCCGCGGTGGAGTCCGGCACCGCCGACAAGCCGCTCTCCGGGAACAGGACACCGCCACCGGACGGCGCGACCCTCGCCTACATCGACTACGTCATCACCAACACCGGCACCCGGCCCGCCCTGCTCGACTTCCCGGCCGACCTGTTCGTCAAGCGCTCGGTCCTGCCGGCGAGCGTCGCGGGCACGGGCCGGTGCATGCCCCAGCCCGGCGCTCCCTCGGACATGTGCACGCTGCCGGACACGACCCAGGTCATCGACACCCTCGGGTTCCCGGCGCCCCGGACCCAGGACGGCGACCAGTTCATCCCGGCCGGCGCCAGCTACCTCGTCCGGGTCGCCACCGACATGGGCGTGGACAAGGGCGCGAAGCAGGACGACCTCGGGCTGTACGTGTGGAACCCACGCTTCGTCGCCAGCCGGCAGGCCGTCAAGGTCGAGTTCCCCTGACCGTCGAGCGCGGACCCCTGAGAGTTACATGAGAAAGCGCCCCGTGACCGTTCACTCCGGTTCCCCCAGGTCGAACCGCCGGTAACGTCGGAACGTGCGCATCCTGGTCGTGGACGACGAACCCGCCGTCCGAGAGTCACTCGCCACCAGCCTCGCCTTCGAGGACTACGAGGTGGAGACCGCGGTGGACGGGCTGGACGCCCTGGAGAAGCTGGACGCCGTCAAGCCCGACCTGCTCCTGCTCGACATCCTCATGCCCCGCCTCGACGGCCTGACCACCTGCCGTCGGCTGCGCGCCCGTGGGGAGACCGTTCCGGTCCTCATGCTCACCGCGCGCGACACCATCGGCGACCGGGTCACCGGCCTGGACTCCGGCGCCGACGACTACCTCGTCAAGCCGTTCGAGCTGGACGAGCTCCTGGCCCGGGTCCGCGCGCTGCTGCGGCGCAGCGCGCTCACCTCCCGGCCGGCCGAGGAGCCCGGAGACGTCCTGGAGTACGCCGGCGTGCGGATGAACACGCTGACGCGGGAGGTCACCCGGGACGACCACGCGCTCAGCCTGACCCGTACGGAGTACACGCTGCTGGAGATGTTCCTGGCGCACCCGCGTCAGGTGCTGACCCGCGAGCAGATCCTCGAGACGGTGTGGGGCTTCGACTTCGAACCCGCCTCGAACTCCCTCGACGTCTACGTGATGTACCTGCGGCGCAAGATGGGCGAGCCGCGGCTCATCCACACCGTCCGCGGTGTCGGGTACGTCCTGCGCGAAGCATGATCACCCGGATGTCGCTGCGGACCCGGCTGGCCGTGCTGACCAGCCTGGCCGTGGCCGTGGCGGTCGCCGCCTGCGCCATCGGCTGCTGGTTCATCGTCCGCCGCCAGCTCGTCGAGCAGCTCGACCAGTCGCTGTCGAGCCCCAAGGCCGGCTTCGGGGGCGGCCCGCCGGGCGGCGGCCAGGGCGGCCCGCTGCGACGGGAGACCAACCCCGTGTCCGACATCTGCACGCAGCCGCCCCGTGGCGGCAACGACCGGTTCCGCGACTTCCTGCCCACCATGCAGGTCGTACGGGCGGACGGCACCACGTGCAGCCCGCAGGACACCACCGACCCGCTCGTGCCGGCGAAGAGCGACGTGCAGGTCGCGGAGGGCCTGCGCGACCTCGTCCGCCGCGACGGCCGCACCCGGAGCGGCACCCCGATGCGGATCTTCACCCACCGCGACCCGAACAGCGGCGTCGCGGTGTCCATCGCCAAGCCCCTCGACCCGGTCAACGAGAAGCTCGACAGCCTCGCCGTGCTGCTGGTCGTCGTCTCCGCCGTCGGGGTCCTCGGCGCGGCCACCGCCGGCCTGCTCGTCGCCCGTGCCGGGCTGCGCCCCGTCGACCGGCTCACCGCCGCCGTCGAGCACATCGCCCGTACCGAGGACCTCGCCACCACGATCCCGGCCGACGGCCACGACGAGATCGCGCGGCTGAGCCGGTCGTTCAACAGCATGACCCGCGCCCTGGCCAGCGCGCGCGAACGCCAGCAGCAGCTGATCGTCGACGCGGGACACGAGCTCCGCACGCCGCTGACCAGCCTGCGCACGAACATCGACCTCATGCTGCGCAGCGAGACGACCGGCCGGCCACTTCCCGCCGCGCACAAGCAGAAACTCCTCGGCAACGTCAAGGAACAACTGGTCGAGCTCACCCACCTCGTCGGCGACCTGCTCGACCTGTCCCGGCCCCAGCCCGCCGCGGGCGCCCGCGTCGAGGAGGACGTCGCGGTGCACGAGGCCGTCGCCAGCGCCCTGCGCCGTGCGCGGCTGCGCGGCCCCGGCCTGCGCGTCGAGGAGGACGTCTCGCCGTGGTACGTCCGTGGTGACGCGGCCTCGCTCGAACGGGCGGTGGTGAACCTCCTCGACAACGCCGTGAAGTTCAGCCCGCCGGACGGCACCGTCACCGTGCGGCTGGCCGGCGGCGAGCTGACCGTACGCGACCAGGGACCGGGCATCCCGCCCGAGGACCTGCCGCACGTCTTCGACCGTTTCTGGCGCTCCCCCTCCGCCCGCGGCCTGCCCGGGTCAGGGCTGGGGCTGGCGATCGTCGCCCGCGCCGTCGCGGACGCGGGAGGCGAGGTCCGGCTGGGGCCCGCCGAGGGCGGCGGCACGCTCGCGTGGCTCCGCCTGCCGGGGTCCGCGACGCCGCCACAGGGCGCGGAGCTGGGCCGCGACGAGCCGCGGGTCGGCGTCGCCGACGCAGGCGGCCGCGCCGGCGGCGAAGACGCCGGTGGCCGGGGCTAGCGGCGCGACGACCAGCACCAGCGCACCGGGGTGGTCGGCCACCACGCGGCGTACCCGCTCGCCGTCCGGGCGCCCGAGGACGACGCAGTCCGGGTCGGCGGCGCCCGTCGAGACCTCGATCGGCTCGGGCGTCAGCGCGGCGAGCCGTACGGCGTCGATCCCAGGACCGATCACCAGCACCGTGAATGCGGGAACCTCGATGCCCGAGCCGGTCGTCACGCCCGTGTCCCCCGGGTTCAGCGTCATGGCCGCCCCCTTTCTCTCCTGACCTCAGCGTGCCCGCCGAAGCTCAGCCCGCCGTTTGCGGACGATGAGAGAGCGATGAGAGCCGGTTTCTCATCCCCGCTTAACAGACGGCTCAGGCGGCTCCCACGATGAGTCGCGAGCTTGGTCCCCATGACCGAGCTGACGACCTCCGTGGCGCCCCCGGGGTCCGGGCCGGCGCACGGTTCAGCCGTGCGCTCCCGGCTCAGCCTCCTGGGGCGTGTCCCGGGAACGACCGAGGAAGACCCCCGCGACCCGCTCGTCGAGGTCGCCATCCCCGTCTACAACGAACAGCACGTCCTGGCGGCCAGCGTGCGCCGGCTGCACGCGTACCTCCGCGCGACCTTCCCGTACCGCTTCGTGATCACGATCGCGGACAACGCGAGCACCGACGGCACCTGGGAGGTCGCGCAGCGGCTCGCGCTGGAGATCCCCGAGGTCGACGCCGTGCACCTGGACCGCAAGGGACGCGGGCGGGCGCTCCGGCACGTATGGAGCACCAGCGTCGCCGACGTGGTCGCCTACATGGACGTGGACCTGTCCACCGACCTGCACGCGTTCCTCCCGCTGATCGCGCCGCTGGTGTCCGGCCACAGCGACCTGGCGATCGGCACGCGCCTGTCCCGCGGCTCCGCCGTCGTACGGGGGCCGAAGCGGGAGTTCATCTCCCGCACCTACAACCTGATGCTGCGGACGGCGCTCGCCGCGCACTTCTCCGACGCCCAGTGCGGGTTCAAGGCCGGCCGCACCGAGATCGTGCGGGCCCTGCTGCCCGCCGTCGAGGACGAGGCCTGGTTCTTCGACACCGAACTGCTGCTGCTCGCCGAGCGCAACGGCCTGCGCATCCACGAGGTGCCGGTGGACTGGGTCGACGACCCCGACAGCCGCGTCGACGTCGTCCGTACGGCAGCGGACGACCTGCGCGGCATGGCGCGGGTGGCCCGGCGCGTCCTGTCCGGCGCCTTCCACGTGCCGGTCCCCACCCGCACGCGAGAGGCCCGATTGCCGACCGGGATGAAGCGGCAGCTGCCGAGCTTCGCCGTCATCGGCGTCATCAGCACCGTCGCCCAGCTCGTCCTGTACGCGCTGCTGCGCTTCCTCATGCCGGTCGTCGCCGCGAACGTCGTGTCCTACTTCCTCGCCGCGATCGCCAACACCGCGGCGAACCGCCGGTTCACCTTCGGCGTCCGCGGCCGCCGGCGGGCCGTACGGCACCAGCTGGAGGGCGGCGTCGCCTTCCTCGTCGGCCTCGCCATCAGTACCGCCGGGCTGGCCGCGCTGAACGCCGCCTCCCCGGGCGCGTCCCGTCTCGTCGAGGTGGGCGCGCTGTTCGCCCTCAACCTGTTCGCCGCCGTCGTACGCTTCGTCCTGCTGCGCGCCTGGGTGTTCCACCCGCGCCGCGCCGCCGAGGGATCGGAGCCCGTCCTCCAGGAGCAGTCCCGTTGACCACGCAGCTGTCCGAACCCGCCGGCGCCTGGCAGGCGCCGCCCGAGAGCCGGCTGAGACGCCTCGCGCTCGGCCCCGCCGAAGACCCCCGCTGGACCCGTCCCGCCCTGTGGGCCGTCCTCGCGCTGGCCACCGCGCTGTACGCCTGGGGCCTGTCCGGGGGCGGCTACGCGAACGACTTCTACTCCGCCGCCGTCAAGAGCGGCGCCCAGAGCTGGAAGGCGTTCTTCTTCGGCTCCCTTGACGCCGGCTCCTTCATCACGGTGGACAAGCCGCCGATGGCCCTGTGGGTCCAGGAGATCTTCGCCCGGATCATGGGCTTCGGCACCTGGAGCCTGCTGCTGCCCGAGGTGATCATGGGCGTCGCGGCGATCGCCGTCGTGTACGCGACGGTCCGGCGGGCCTTCGGGCCGGTCGCGGGCGTCATCGCCGCGCTCGTCATGACGCTCACGCCGATCACCGTGGCGATCAACCGGGACAACAACCCCGACACGCTGCTCGTGCTGCTGCTGGCCCTGGCCGCGTGGGCCTGCCAGCGGGCACTGGAGTCCGGGCGGCTGCGCTGGCTGCTCGCCTCGGCGTTCTTCCTCGGCTGCGGGTTCAACACCAAGATGCTGCAGGCCTACATCCTGCTGCCGGCGCTCGCCCTCGCCTACCTGCTCTTCGCCCACGGCGGCCTGCTCCGCCGGATCGGGCACCTGCTGGCCGCCGGGGTCGTCCTCGCGGTGTCGAGCTTCTGGTGGATGGTGATCGTCGACCTGATCCCCGCCAGCAAGCGGCCCTACATCGGCGGCAGCACGGACGGCACCGCCTGGAACCTCGTCATCGGCTACAACGGCATCGGCCGCATCACCGGCAACGAGAGTGGCGGCCCGGGCGGCGGTGGCGGGCCGGGCGGCGGCCGTGGCGGCCCCGGAGGCGGCGGGGGCTTCTCCGGCCAGTCCGGCATCGGGCGGATGTTCAACGACGTCCTCGGCGGCCAGATCTCCTGGCTGCTGCCACTCGCCGCGATCGCGCTGGTGGCCGGGCTCGTCCTCTACTGGAGGCGGCCGCGCACCGACCTGGCGCGGTCGTCGCTGGTGATGTGGGGCGGCTGGCTGGCTCTGCACTTCGTGGTGTTCAGCTTCGCGAGCGGCATCATGCACCCCTACTACACGACGGCCATGGCCCCGGGAATCGCCGCCCTGACCGGCATCGGCGCCGTCGAGCTCACCCGCGCCCGCCGGCGCGGCGGCGCCTGGCCCTGGGTCCTGCCCGTCGGTGTCGCGGTGACCGGTGCCTGGGCCTTCGTCCTCTTGGGGCGGACCCCGGACTGGAACCCGTGGCTGGCCTGGGTGGTCGCGGGGCTGACCGTGGTCGCGGTGGTCGGTCTGCTGGCCACGCGCCTCGGCCCCGGCGCCCTCGCCCGCTTCGGCGTCCTGGCGGCCGCCGTCGGCCTCGTGGCCGGGCTCGCCGGGCCGGCGGCCTTCGCCGTCTCGGCCGCCGGCAGCCACGCGAACGGCAGCAACCCCACCGCCGGCCCGAACTCCGGCGGCATGGGCTTCCCCGGCATGCGCGGCGGAATGCCGGGCGGCGGGCAGCTGCCCGCCGCCGTCCGGCAGCGCATCGAGGAGAACGGCGGCTTCCGCGGCGGCTTCCCGGGCGGTGGCTTCCCCGGGGGCGGCTTCCCCGGCGGCGCATCCGGTGAAGGGGCGCCCGGCGGCAGCGCGTCCGGCGGCCGGGCGGCGGGCCGCCTGGGTGGCCAGGGCGGTGGCCCCGGCATGGGCAGGGAGCCGAACTCCCAGATGATCTCGTACCTGGAGAAGAACCAGGGCGGCGCGACTTGGCTCGTCGCGGTCAGCAACTCCCAGAGCGCGGCGTCGCTCATCCTGCAGACCGGCAGGCCGGTGATCTCCATGTTCGGCTTCGTCGGCAGTGACAGGGCCATGACGGCGCAGAAGCTCCAGGAGCTGGTCAAGGCCGGGAAACTGCACTACGTGATGACCGGCGGCGGCTTCGGCGGACGCGGCGGCCCCGACGGCGGCGGCAACTCCGACGTGACCACCTGGGTCACCAAGAACTGCACCGCCGTGAAGTCCTCCGAGTACGGCGGCTCCACGCAGAGCAACGGCTCCACCGAGACCAGCGGCTCCTCCCTCTACCGCTGCGGCTGACGGACCCGCGGGCCCGGCGACTCCCCGCGCCGGGCCCGCGACCACCCCTCCGCTGAATCCCGGCGCCTGATGTACATCTGATACATTGATGACATGAGTGATCCAGTGATCGAGTCCATGGCAGAGGCCCGACGTCACTTCGCGGACGTCATCGATCGAGCACGCCGAGACGAGATCCCCACGATCATTACCCGGCGCGGCAAGCAGGAGGCCGTGGTACTCGACATCAATGAGTATGAGCGTCTGCGCCATATCGCGGAGCAGGCGGAGGAGACCTGGCTCAACAAGCTGGCCGACGAAGCGGAGGCCGAGGGGACGGAAGGATCGGTCTCTTTGGAGGAGATGGCCGCCATCCTCCGAGCACACCACGGTTGAGTCCTCATGGGTTACATCACGCGGTTCACACCGCACGCCCAGCGGGACATGTTGAAGGTTCCTCGTGCTGAGGCAGTCCGTATCCTCCACCGCCTAACGGATCTCCAGAAGGCGATGAACGTTGGCGACACCTCCGCCTTCGACATCAAGGCCCTCCAAGGACACGCCTCGCGATGGCGGCTCCGAGTCGGTGACTATCGCATCGTCTACACGATCGAGGATCAGCAACTCATCGTGTGGGTTCTGACGGTCGGCAATCGCCGGGAGGTCTACCGAGGCCTTTGAGCCACCGGGGACGATGTTCCTCGAACAGCGGCGAGTCATCGCCGGAAGCCGATGTCGGTCCAGATCGGGTCGCTCAGGCCGAAGGCGCCCCAGTTGGCGAGGGACGATCGGACCGGCACGATCTGGGGGCGCTGGTACAGCGGCAGCGAGTGCATCTCCCGCCAGATCATCCGGTCGGCCTCGTTCGCCGCGCGCCGGGCCCGGGTCGGGTCGAGTTCGCCGACGGCCCGGGCGAGTGTCCGGTCGAGGCGCGCGGAGCCGACGCGGGCGAGGTTCTGCAGCACGGCGCCGCCGCGAGGCCGGGCGTACACCGACTCCAGGTTCGAGATCGGATACGGCGTGCCGTGCCAGGTGAACGGGGCGAGGTCGAAGGCGCCCGGCAGGAGGTACCGGTCGAAGAAGTCGCCGTCGGGCACCGGGTGGAGCAGCAGCCGCACGCCCACCCGGCGCAGCATCGCCTGGATCAGCTCCCCGCTCTGCCGGCTCGTCGTCGCGCTCTCCGGATAGACGAAGCGCAGGGCCAGCGTCCGGCCGTTCTTCCGGCGCGTTCCCCCGGCCCGCGCCCAGCCGGCCCGATCGAGAAGCCGTCCGGCCTGGGCCGGGTCGTACGTTCCCGCCCCTCCGGTGTTGTCCTGGTAGCCGCGTTGGGTGTCGACGTACACGTGGTCGTTCATGACCTCGGGCCGTCCCGGGAGGCCGTGCAGGGCCGACCGGGCGACGGCCGGGCGGTCGATGGCCATCGCGATCGCCCGGCGCACGTCCGGATCCGACAGGATCGGGCCGGCGCCGTTGAAGGTGAGCTGGGTGAAGTCCGGTCCGGCCGCCCGGCGTACCGACACCCCGGTGGTCCCCTGGAGACGCGCGTACGCGGCGGCGTCCGGCCCGGCGTCGTAGCCGTCGATCTCACCGCCGAGCAGCGCGCCGGGCATGGCGTCGCGGGCGAGGTACCGGAAGACGATCCGGTCGAGCTTCGCGCGGGTCCCCCACCAGGCGGGGTCCCGGACGACCGAGACGGTCTGCGCCGTCCGGTCGATGCGTTCCGGCCGGAACGGGCCGGCGGTGACGGGGATCCGGTTCAGCCAGGCGTGGTCCCAGCGGTCCGGCGTGCCGATGGTCCTGGCCGGGTAGAGCGGGCTGAACAGCTCGGGCCACTCGCCGAACGGCCGGGCGAACGTGACGACGACCTGCCGGTCGCCGGTGCCGCGCTCGACGCTGCGGACGCGGTCGTACCCGGTGGACGTGGCGATCGCGTATTCGGGGTCCCGGCCGCGGGTCGCCCGCCAGAGGGCCCGGAAGTCGCGGTAGCCGATCGGCGTGCCGTCGGACCAGCGGGCCTTCGGGTTCAGGTCGTAGACGACGACCTGACGCGGCCTCCTACGGGCGACCCGGACGCGGGCGAGGTAGTCGGGGTTCGGGTGCACCGCGCCGGTCGCGTCGGCGCGGAACAGCCAGGGCAGCGTGGTGCGCAGGACCGTGACCGCGTCGAGGTTCGGGCCGCCGAGGTGCCAGTAGTTCCACTGGGCGCGGAACTCCCCGGCCGCGAGCCGCAGGGTGCCGCCGTCCCGCACGGCGTCGCGCGGAGCCGGGCCGATGTCGTACGGGGCGAGCGCGGACGGCGCGCCGGGACGGGTGCCGCCGCAGCCGGCCGACGTGATCAGGATCAACGCGCTCAGTACGAGCCTTACGGGGGTCATCCGCGTTCCCGGAGTGAGAGGAGACCCGGCAGGCCGGCGCCGGCCAGGTCGACGGCGAGCAGGACGAGGACGAGCGCGACCACCGGCGGCAGGAACAGCCAGGGGAACACCGTCGCGGAGGGAACGCCGTCGGCGATGAGCGTGCCGAGGGAGACGTCGGGCGGGCGGACGCCGAATCCGAAGTAGGACAGGCCGGACTCCGCGACGATGGCCGCGCCGGTGTTCAGGGTGGCGTCGGCGAGCAGCAGCGGCATCAGGCTCGGCAGGACGTGCCGCCGGACGATCGCCCGGGCGGGTGCGCCGAGCTGGCGGGCCGCCAGGACGTACCCCTCATCGCGCAGCGAGCGTGTGGCGGCCCGGACGGCCCGCGCCGTGACCGGCCACAGGAGGCAGGTGAGCAGGAGGGCGGTTCCGCCCGTGCCGCCGATCGCCCGTGACGTCACCGCGGCGACCAGGAACGGCGGGAGGACCAGGATCAGGTCGGTGACCCACCGCAGGAGGCGATCCGCCCATCCCCCGAGGTGGCCCGCCGCCGTGCCGGTGACGGCGGCCAGGCCCGTCGACCCGGACGCCACCAGCAGGCCGATCACGAGGGAGCGGCGCAGGGCCCGCAGCGTGACCGCGTACATGTCGCGGCCGGTCGGGGTCGTGCCGAGCCAGTGCGCCGCAGACGGGGGATCGCCGAACGCCGTGACGTCGACGCCCGCCCAGCCCCATCGGGTGAGGTACGGGCCGGCGTACGCCACCGCGCCGAGCAGGGTGAGCAGCGCCAGGCCGGCCGGGCGCCGTCCGTGCCTCACGTACGGGTCCGGGGGTCCAGGGCCGCGACGGCGAGGTCGGACAGCAGACCCGCCCCGGTGACCACGATGGCGGCGAAGCAGCAGTACGCGGCGACCGCGTTCACGTCGCCACGGTGGATCGAGTCGATGAGCCACTCCCCCATGCCGTGCCAGGCGAACACCTTCTCGGTGCACGCCGCGCCGCCGAGGAGCGTCGCGCACCCGTACGCCGACAGCGGGACCACCGGGATCACCGCGACGCGCAGCGCGTGCCGGGTCAGCACCCGGCGGCGGGTCAGCCCCTTGGCGACCGCGGCGCGTACGAACGCGGCATCGGCGGTGTCCCGCAGGGTGCCGCGAAGGTAGTGGGCGAGGACCGCCGCCCGGCCGAGGGCGATCGTGAGCGTCGGGAGGACGAGGTGCCGGCCGCGCTCGGCGATCGCGTGCAGGGATCCGCCCGGCCGGCCGGGGGTGTACTCCCCCGTCCAGGCGAAGATCCTCGTCCCGGTCCGTGCGTCGGCCCACTGCGCCGCGATCTCGCCCACGGTGGCCAGGACGACCACGGGAACGGCCAGGACGGTGAAGCCGCCGGCCGCGGCGAGGCGCTCGATGACCGGGGACCGGCCCGCCGCGCCGACGAGCCCGAGCGCCGCGCCGAGGGCGTTGCCGAGCAGCACTCCGGCCAGGAGGAGGCGGAGGCTCACGCCGGCCCGCCGGCCCATCTCCTCCGCCGCCGGAGTGTCGTCCACGGTGCGGCCGAGGTCGCCGCGTACGGCGCCGGACGCCCAGGTGAGGTAGCGCACGACCAGGGGTGTCCGGTCGTCGGCGTTCAACCGGGCGAGCCGTGCCTCGACGACGGCGTGCGACGGCCGTGGATTCCGCGCCTCCAGCTCCGCGCGCGGGTCGAGGGCGGCGGCAGCGAGGAGGTAGGCGAGGCTGACCGCGACGGCGAGGAGGACGGCCTGCCCGGCCGACCTGCGCAGGAGGACGCCCGCCACGCACACCTCCTCCGCGCGTGCCCGATTGAGCCGACCACGTGAAGTTATCGACTGCTCACGCCTCGCGCAGAGGATCGGGGAGATGTTAGGGATGTCGGGTACGTCGGCCTCTGACCTGGAGCGGCGGGGCGGTCACCCGCCTCGCCGCCGCCTCAGCTCCTACGGTCCCCGCCGTGTGGTGGGGTCGTGCAGGCGACCTCGGCGCGGTCACCGCCGTTCCCGTTGCCGCGGGCGGCCGTGCGCCAGGTCGCGACCTCGACGCACGCGCCGCCGTTGCCGCTGCTGCGTGTCGACTTGCGCCAGTTCATTTCCATCGTTCGGCCACTTTCTTGATCAGGTTGAGTGATGCCTGACGCGGGAGCGCCTCGGCGCGAAGCGACTCCCACATCCGTTTCACGATCGCCAGGTCATCCGCGCTCTCCGCCACCTGGCCGTACAGCGCGGTGTCCAGGTAGACGAACTCGTCGCCGTCCATGGTCGCGATGACGAAGGGCCCGGCCAGGCCGGCGTACGCGCCGGTGTCCCCCGGAATCACCTGCACGACGATGTCCGAACGCGCCTCGCACAGCTGGACGAGGTACAGGAGCTGCTCACGCATGACCCTCGGTCCGCCGACGGCCCGGTGGAGGACCCCCTCATCGACCACCGCGACGAACATCGGCGGCTCGTCGCGTTCGAGGATCTGCTGCCGCTCGACCCGGGTCCGCACCTGCGCCTCGATGTCCTGCGAGGCGGGCTGCCCGCTCTTCTCGAAGACCGCGCGGGCGTAGTCCGGCGTCTGCAGCAGGCCCGGGATGAGGAGCGCTTCGAACCAGTTCAGGGCCGTGGCCTGCTCTTCGATGATCCGCCACCGATCGAGCCAGTCCGGGATCAGCTCGCGCTCGACCAGCTCCTTCAGCAGCCGCCGGAGCGCTCCGCCGGTGCCGAGGGCGTCGTCGCACCGTTTGACGAAATCAACTTTCGGTTTGCGCCGCGCCGTCTCGACCATCCCGACGGCGGACTCCGAATAATTGATCGCCTTGGCCAACTGCAGCTGACTCATCTTCCGATACTCACGCCAGGACCTTAACTCAGCGGCGAAGTACTCCAGCCAGGTACGGCCGTCATTGAACCTCACAGTTCCCTCACAACCGCTTCACAAACCGGGCGCGCACGCTCACGGTAACGGGGTCTTCGCATCGAGAATACGTCTTTCCAGGTAGACGTGGGAGGTGAATCACGCACCGTCAGGAAGCCGCAAGAGATGAAAACCACACCGCGTTCGAGCTGCATGCTGATCGCCGCCCTTCCGACCGCCGCCGGCCGGGCCCGCGCCTATACGCGATGGGCCCTTCGCAGCTGGCGGCTCGACCAGACGATCGAGACCGCCGAGCTGCTGGTCAGCGAGCTGGTGACGAACGCCGTGAAGGCGACTGGGGCCGTGGCCTGCCCCATTCGCTCCGGCCGGCGGGACGGGGAGCCGTCGATCTATCTCTGTCTTTCGACATTCGCCGAGAGCCTGCTGATCGAAGTGTGGGACACGAGTGACGATCCGCCGCACCGGCGAACCGCTTCGGACGACGACGAGAACGGCCGCGGACTGCTCCTCGTCCAAGCCCTCGCGAAGGACTGGGGATATGAATCATTACACTCAGGTGGAAAAATCGTATGGTGCGAGTGCCTACTCCTCGAGTGAGCCCCGAAGAAAGTCATACGCGACCTAGTCGTGGAATATCCCGACTTGATGCGACACGCCGCGAAGGGCCCCGTAGGAAAGGAGCACGGCCGGGGAGTGCCCTGCGGTGGACATTCCCCGGCCGCTCATCATGGATTCCCCGCCTCAGTCGAGGAGGAAGGCGGCGACCTCGGCACGCTGGTCGCGGGCCGGGCCGTCGAACGCCGCGAGCCACTGGGCGCGCTTGTAGTAGCGGTGCAGGACGTGCTCCCAGGTGAAACCGATGCCACCGTGCCCCTGGATGGCGCTCTCGCAGGCGAAGACCGCCGCCTCGCCGGCGTGGGCCTTGGCGGCGAGGCAGGCCTGGCGCGCCATCGGGTCGTCCTCGGCGACGCACCACGCGGCCCAGTAGGCGAGCGAACGCGCCTCCTGGAGCCGTACGTAGACGTCGGACGCCTTGTGCGACACCGCCTGGTACACGCCGATCGGCTTGCCGAACTGCTTGCGCTCCTTGGCGTAGGCGACCAGCAGGTCCAGCGCGCGCTGCGCCACGCCGACCGCCTCCAGGGCCACCGCGGCGTACGCGCGGTCCCGGATCCGGCCGAGCAGGGCGGCGGCCGCCTCCCCGGTCGCCAGCGGGCGCGCCGGCGCGCCCTCGAACCGGACGCTCGCCAGGCGCCGCGTGCCGTCCAGCCCGCCGTGCGGCGTGACGACGGCGTCGGAGGCGTTCACGGCGTACAGCCCGTCGGCGGCCGTCACGACGAACAGGTCGACCGCCGCGCCGTCCGGGACGAGGACCTTCTGGCCCGTGAGCCGCCCGTCGGAGACCGACGTGCCGGCCGGGTGCAGCAGGCCCTGGCGCATGCCCGGCTCCGCCCAGGCGAGCGTGGCCGTCAGCCGGCCGTCCGCCACCTGCTTGGCCGCCTCGTCGTCGAGTGCGGGGGCGGCCAGGACGGTCGTGGAGAAGTACGGCGCGGCGAGCGGCCGGTAGCCGGTCTCCTCCAGGAGCACGGCCTGGTCGAGGAAGGTCAGCTCGGCGTCGAGCCAGCCCATCTCGGCGAGCTTCGGCCAGACCTCGGCGTCGACGCCGGTCTCGGAGTCGGCGAGTCGCGCGAGGCGGACGTCGTCGTAACGGTCGGCGAGGAACTCCCGGGTGAAGCCCCGCAGCTGCTCCTGCTCTTCGGAGAACGCGAAGTCCATGATCAACGTCCCTTCGGCAGGCCGAGGACCCGCTCGGCGATGATGTTGCGGAGGATCTCCGAGGTGCCCGCCTCGATCGTGTTGCCCCGGGACCGCAGCTGCCAGTACTGCCAGAAGCCGTTCCACGGCGCGTCCTCGCCGGTGACCTGGGCGTGCAGGCCGAACACCGACTGGGCGAGCGAGGTGAGCCGCTGGTTGGCCTCGCTCCAGGCGAGCTTGACGCCCGAGCCCTCCGGACCGGGGATGCCGGTCTCCAGCAGCGTGGTCAGGGCCCGGTAGTTGGTGAAGCGCAGCGACTGCATCTCGATCCACTCACGGGCGACGGCGTCGCGGATCAGCGGGTCGTCGGCGGGCCGCCGGCCGTCCGGCCCCTCCTCCCGTACGAGATCGACCAGGTGGTTCACCATGCGCTCGAGCTCGGCGGACAGCGCGAAGCCCAGCGTGCCGCGCTCGTGCAGCAGAGTGGTCATCGCGACCTTCCAGCCGTCACCCGGCTGCCCGAGGATCGACTCGCGCGGCACCCGTACGTCGTCGAAGAAGATCTCGTTGAACTCCGGGTCGCCGGTGATCTGGTGCAGCGGGCGTACGGTGACGCCGGGCGCGTGCATGTCGACGATGAGGTAGGACAGGCCGGCGTGCTTGGGAACGTCCGGGTCGGTGCGGACGACGAGGATGCACCAGTCGGCCTTGTGCGCGTAGGACGACCAGACCTTCTGCCCGTTCACCACCCAGTGGTCGCCGTCGAGGACGGCGCTCGTACGGCCGGCGGCCAGGTCCGAGCCCGAGCCGGGCTCGGAGAACCCCTGGCACCAGATCTCCTCGCCGGACAGCAGCGGCTTGAGGTACCGCTGCTTCTGCTCGCCGGTGCCCCAGGCGATGATCGTCGGACCGGCCATGTTCAGGCCGATGACCCCCGGGTGATTGGGTGCGTCGGCGCGGGACGCCTCCTCCAGATAGATCGCCTGGTAGGTCGGGGACAGCCCCCGCCCGCCGTACTCCTCCGGCCAGGTGATCCCGACGTAGCCGGCGTCGTAGAGCCGCCCGCCCCACGCGCGCAGCGCGTCGAAGTCGCCGCGGCCCGCCTCGACCGCGCGTTCCGGCGCGTTCTCCTGGAGCCACGAGCGGAGCTCCGCGCGGAACGCGGCCTCCTCGGGTGTGTCGCGAAAGTCCACGCTGCCTCCTACATGCCGATCGCCCGGCAGTAGAGCCGGGTGAGCTGTTCGACGTCGCCCTCGTCGTGGGGGCGGCCGAGGACGTACCAGGTGTACGCCGTCCGGCCGATCATCGTCGCGAGCGCGACCGCCGCCGTGCGCGGCTCGACGTCACCGGGGACGAGCCCGGCCTTCTGCCACTCCCGTATGGCGCGCTCCTGACGGTCGTAGAAGACGCCCCAGGCCCGCAGGTAGGTCTCGCGCATCGCGGGCGAGAACGTCGCGACCTGCTCGAAGACCGCCATCAGCCGGGCGTTCTTCCGGTACGCGCGCAGGTAGGCGCGGTTGGCACCGGCGATGCGCGCCGTCGGGCCGTCTCCGTTCAGGGGCTCGGCCCGCATCACGGCGAGCAGGCCGGCCAACATCTCGTCGATCAGCTCGGCGAAGATCGCGTCCTTGTCGGCGAAGTGGGTGTAGAAGCTGCCGTACGCGACGCCGGCCCGCTCGCAGATCTCACTGATCTTGGCGTCGAGGAACCCGCGCTCCTCGAACACCTCCCGAGCGGCGGTCAGCAGCGCGGCGCGGGTGCGCTCGGCCCGCGCCTGGCGCTTCACGGGGGTCATGGCGGCCATCGTAACCGAAACCGATTCGGTAATCGACGAGTCGGTTCCCCGTACCGTCGCTCACCTGTCGGCGTCCACCAGCGTGGAAGCATCCCGCGCGGCGGCCTCACGGGAGCCGGCATGCCGATCCCGCAGACCGCCCACGCCGAGGAGCAGGAGCCCGGTCACGGCCCACACGACCAGGACGATAAGCGGGCCGCCCGCCCGCGCGCCGTCGAAGAACGCGACCGAGCGCAGCAGTGTGTGCTGGAAGAAGTGCTCAACGAGGACACCCTCCCCCCGCTGGAGGACGTGATCGGCCGGTTCGCCGAGCGCGTCGAGTCCCTGCTGGGGAGCGACGGCCCTCTCCGGCTCGCTCCCGCCGGGTGGGTGGAGGCGATGTACAACCCGGCACTCGGACCGACCGTCCGCGGCCTGTTCACCGACACCCGCACCTGGTGGATCAAGCTCGCTGAACGAATGCGCGATGTGGGCCGCCTGCCCGCCGACGCCGACCCCCGTGCCGTCGGCGCCACCCTCTTCTGCCTCGTACCCGGCTTCGTGATCCAGCTGCTCATCCTGGAGGACGTCGACGCCGCCACCCTCCGCGAAGGACTTCGCGCCCTGACCGGCTGAATACGTGGCAGAGTGCGGCAATGATCGTTGATCGGAATGCGGTTCTCGACAGCGTCATGGGGCTGTCCCTGGGGGACGCGTTCGGCCGGCGGTGGTTCTCCCGATCCGCGGCCGAGGCCCGCCGCGAGATCGCCGCGCGCCGCCTCCCCGACGTGCCGGGCCCCGGTCAGGGCTTCGGGCCCGGCCAGGTGTGGCGCTGGACCGACGACACCGCGATGGCCCTCGGCATCCTCGGCGTGCTCCTGCGGCACGGGGAGATCGTCGAGGAGGAACTGGCCCGCGCGTTCGCCGACGCCTACGCCGCCGATCCGGGCCGGGGATACGGCGCGGGCATGCACGACCTGCTGCCGCTGCTCGGCGCGGACCCGGGTGCGTGGCGCACGGCGGCGCGGGCGCTGTTCGACGGACAGGGCAGCCTCGGCAACGGCGCGGCGATGAGGGCCGCTCCCCTGGGCGCCTGGTTCGGCCCGGACCTCGAGACCACCGTCGAGCAGGCGAGGCGGTCCGCGCACGTCACCCATGCTCACCCTGAAGGCATCGCGGGCGCCGTCGCGGTGGCCGTCGCGGCGGCCCTCGCCGTGGCCGGCCGGCCGGACCACGAGGCCCGGTGGCGGCAGAGCCCGGGCGCGCGTGAGGGCGTGCTCTGGGGCGCCGACCTGCTTCGAGCGGTCGCGGCGCATACGCCCGCCGGGCCGACCCGCGACGGGATCCTGCGCGCCGCCGACCTGCCGGACGACACCCCCGCCTGGAAGGCCGCCGACATCCTCGGCAACGGGCGGCGGATCCGCGCCGACGACACGGTGCCGTTCGCGCTGTGGTGCGCGGCCCACCATCTCGGCAGCCTCACCGACGCGCTCTGGACGACCGCCGAGGGCCTCGGCGACGTCGACACCACGTGCGCGATCACGGGCGGCGTCGTCGCCGCGCGCAACGGACGCGGTGACATGGGACGCGCCGGACCCGCGATCGCCCCCGGCGAGTGGCTGCACCTTGTCGAGATCCTCCCGAACTGGGTCTACCAGGGCCTCCACTGACCCGGCCCCACGGCCGGTACGCCATCGGCCACGCGGATCGAGGCCGGGGTGGAACGCCAGATGGCTGCCTGGCGAGTCCGTCGGTCCGGCTGGTGAGGCCCTCCTCGAACACTTCGACCTCGTACGGCGCCCGGAGCTCCGCGACGTCCTCGACCGACGGAACGTAGGACAGGGTGAACACGGGTGAGGTGACGCTCTCGGGCATGCCCGCATCAAATCGGCCCGAGGCCGGAAACGGCAATACGGTCAGCGAGCCGTGAGGCGGTCCACGTGGAGTTCGCCGATCGCGTTCCCGAGCGCCGCTCGGCCATGATCGGGTGGCGGATCGTCAACGGTTCCGGCAAGGGCCGTCAGGCGCGGCCGTAGGGCGGCGCGGATGTGATGACGTCGATCTCTGAGACGGACCCACAAGGAGCTCAGATGATCAAATTGACCGGCCGGGGCGCCGCCGCGGTCACGACGGCGGTTCTCGCGGTCAGCGGCCTCGGGGCCGCGGGGCAGACGTCCGCGCGGGCGCAGGCGAACCAACGGGCCGCCGCGCTGTCCGCCGACCTCACCTGCAACATCGGCGACCTCGGGCAGACGGCCGCCGCCCTCGACGGCTGGCTGACCCCGCCCGGGAACACCTACGACGCGCCGTCACGCTTCTACCTGCACATCTCCAGCCTGAACCTGCAGGCGCCCTTCCCGATCGACTCCTGGAACGGCACCGCCTGGGTCGACGTCAGCGGCACCGAGAACACGACCTTCCAGCTGAGCGGCTCCGGGGGCGCGGTCCCGGAGCAGGGGGCGCTCACCGGCGACCTGGCCGGCGACTGGGCGCCGGCCGTGGCCGGGACGCACCTCCTGCGCGTCGGCGGTATCGAGGTCACCGTCAACAGCGCACAGGCCGGCACCATGGTCGTGCAGTGCGTGCCGAACGGCACACCGAGGGCCGAGGTTCTCCAGGTCGCCGCTCCGTACCGGGGATCATGGGGCCGCCCACCGGTTCGGATCTTCCGTCCCGGACCGTGGTACCGCCCGGGCATGATCATCCAGCGTCCCGTGTGGGACCGGCCGGGCTGGCATCGTCCCGGCTGGCACAGCCCGCCGGTGTACCACCGGCCGGTCGGCCCGGGAGGCGGCTGGCATCGTCCCGGCATTCCGATCCACCACGGCGGCTGATCGCGCCGCCCTGAGGGCAGGGTCTCAGAGTCCCGCCGTCCGCCTGCGCGGCGGGCGGGAGGCTCTGAGACCGGCCGATGCCGGGAACGGCGCTACGGTCAGCGCGCCGTGAGGCGGTCGAGGTGGACTTCGCCTTCGGCGAGGAGGACGGCCGGGCCGCGCAGGAAGCTGGTCGTGCCGTCCAGGATCACGGTGAGGAGACCGCCCGGCACGGCGACCTCCCACGTGCCGGTCGTGCGGCCCTCGGCGTGGGCGGCGGCGACGGCGGTCGCGACCGTGCCCGTACCGCAGGACCGCGTCTCGCCCACTCCCCGCTCGTGGACCCGCATCTCCACCCGGCCGTCGCCGAGCGGCCGGAACAGCTCGACGTTGACCCCGTCGGGGAACACCGCCGTGTCGACGTCGGGGGCGCGCTCCAGGTCGAGGCCGGCGACGGGCTCGTCGATCAGGCAGGCCAGGTGCGGGTTGCCCATGGAGACGCGCAGGCCCGCGTACGACCGGCCGGCCAGCACCGCCCCGCCCTCTCCCAGCACGCGCGGGGCGCCCATGTCCACCGTCACGTCGCCGGTCGCGCCCAGGCTCACCGCGCGAACGCCCGCCCTGGTCCCGACCGCGAGGTCGCCGGGGGCGGCCAGGCCGGTGTCGACGAGGTACCGCGCGAAGACCCGCACGCCGTTGCCGCACATCTCCGCGATGCTGCCGTCGGCGTTGCGGTAGTCCATGAACCACTCGGCGCCGAGGTCGTCGTGGCCCAGCGCCTTGGCGCGTACGACGCGCAGCACGCCGTCGGCACCGATCCCTGCGCGCCGGTCGCAGAGGGCGGCCACGAGGGACGGTGTCAGGTCGAGTGAGCCATCGGGGTCCGGCACGATCACGAAGTCGTTCTCGGTGCCGTGTCCCTTCACGAAGCGCATGGGCCGATCGTATCCAGCGCGGTCTCGACGGGCGCGTCATAGGGGATCCAGCGGACCCGGGGGTCGCGGCGGAACCAGGACTCCTGGCGGCGGGCGAACCGCCGGGTGGCGCGGATCGTCTCCTGCTTCGCCTCCTCCTCGGTCCACTCCCCCGTCAGGAAGCGGAGCACCTGCGCGTAGCCGAGCGCGCGGCTCGCCGTGAGCCCGTCGCGCAGGCCGTGCGGCTCCAGAGCGCGGACCTCGTCGACGAATCCGGCCTTCCACATCCGCTCGACGCGTACGGCGATGCGCTCGTCCAGTTCGGGACGGGGAACGGTCAGCCCGAGCTGCACCGCGTCGCCGGTGTCGGCGTAGGACGGCATGGAGGCGGTGAAGGGCCGGCCGGTGATCTCGATCACCTCGAGGGCCCGGACGATGCGGCGGCCGTTGCTCGGCAGGATCGAGGCGGCGGCGGCCGGGTCGAGGCCGGCCAGCCGGGCGTGCAGCGCGGCGGGACCGTGCTCGGCGAGCTCGCCCTCCAGCCGCGCCCGCAGCTCCGGATCCGTGCCGGGGAACTCCAGGTCGTCCAGGACCGCGCGGACGTACAGGCCGGAGCCGCCGACCAGCAGCGGCACGCGCCCGCGGCCGCGGATCTGCGCGACGGTCCGGCGGGCCGCGTCCTGGTACTCGGCGACGCTGGCCGTGCGGGTGACGTCCCACACGTCCAGCAGGTGGTGCGGCACCCCGCGCCAGTCCGGCTCGGTGAGCTTGGCCGTGCCGATGTCCATGCCCCGGTAGAGCTGCATCGAGTCGGCGTTGACGATCTCGCCGCCGAGCCGCAGGGCGAGCTCCACCGCGAGGTCGGACTTGCCCGCGGCGGTCGGACCCACGACGGCGATCACCCTGTTCTCCCCCACCGGCTCAATTCTGCCGCTTCCCCCGAGGTGCCTTCGCCACTCGCCCGGCGTCCCGCGGCGGGGTTCCGCCGACCCGCGAGGGTAAGGCGCCCGGCGCCGGTCTTCCCAGAGCCGGGCGCGCCCATCAGACACGTCGCGGCGGGTTCTCCCGCCCGATATGGGGCAGAGGGCCGGTAGAGGGCGCCGGAGGACGGCGCCCCCGTACGAGGAGGCCCGGATGTCCTTCAAGGACAAGGTCAAGGATCTGCTCGGCCAGCACGGCGACAAGGTCGACGAGGCCATCGAGAAGGCCGGCGACATGGTCGACCGCAAGACCGGCGGGAAGTACGAGCACCAGGTCGACATGGCGCAGGAGCAGGCGCGGAAGTACGCGGAACGCGCCGGTGGAGAGCGCGGGCGCGAGGAGCGCGAAGGAGGCGCCGACCCCATGGGCGGCCGGCCGTCATAGCGCGCGGCGGGTCCAGCTCGCGACCAGATAGCCGACGCCGTACGGCGCCGTGTCGGCCAGCAGCTCCGCGTCGTAGACCGCGTCTCCCGCCGCTCCGGCCAGGACCTGCCACGGCGCGCGCCCGGGCGCCCGCAGCTCGGCGGCGAGGCCGGCGTCCAGCCCTGCGAGCGCGGCGCGGTCCGCGCCGGCCAGCGCCGCGGCCACCGCCGCGTCGAACCCGGCGGCCCGCGGGTCGAGGTAGCCGGGGGCGGCCGCGTCGCGGCACGCCGACCCGTCGCCCATCACGAGCAGCGCGACCGCGGGGGCCAGCTCCGCCAGGTCCGCGCCCAGCCGGAGGCAGGCGCCCGGCGAGGCGTCCTGCGCGACGCTCTGGAACAGGGCCGGCCGGTCGCCGATCAGCCACCGTCCGATCGTCAGGGACAGCGGCAGCACGGGCTCACCGGGCCCGAACGTGAGGTCGACGCCGTACGGGCGCAGGCCGCCCGCCGCGTCGGAGCCGAAGTCACGGGTGCTCGGCCCGGAGCCGACGACGATCAGCAGGTCGGCGGGGCCGAGCCGGCCCACCGCCGCGTCGCACGCCGCCCGCAGCCCGTCGAGTTCAGGAGCCGCGCCGCTCGCGACCTGGGGTACGAGCAGCGGCGGATGCGGGCACACCGCCGCGGAGGTCAGCACGCGGCCGTCTCGGACGGCGCGGTCACGGGCAGGAGGAGACCGGGGGCGCCGCGGGCCGGCCGATGCCCGGCATGCCCAGCGAGACGCCCTTCGGCGCGGGCGCGGCCGTGCGCCGCTCCCAGGCGTCGCCCGCCCGGGTGCGCCGGACGGCGCGGACCGGTCCGTCCGCGACCAGGTGGTGCGGTGCGGCGTAGGTGACCTCGACGGTGACCATGTCGCCCGGCCGGGGCGTCTCGGTGTCGTCCTCGCCGAGTCCGAAGTGGACGAGCCGGTTGTCGGGCGCCCGCCCGGACAGGCGGTGCGTGCGCTGGTCCTTGCGGCCCTCGCCCTCGGCGACGAGCACCTCGAGGGTGCGGCCGAGCTGCTTCTTGTTCTCCGCCCAGGAGATCTCCTCCTGCAGGGCGATCAGCCGCTCGTACCGCTCTTGCACGACCTCCTTGGGCACCTGGTCGGCCATCTCCGCCGCCGGCGTGCCGGGCCGCTTGGAGTACTGGAAGGTGAACGCCCCGGAGAACCGCGCCTCGCGGACCACGTGCAGCGTCTGCTCGAAGTCCTCCTCGGTCTCCCCCGGGAAGCCGACGATGATGTCCGTGGTGATCGCGGCGTCCGGGATCGCGGCGCGGACCCGCTCGATGATGCCGAGGTAGCGCTCCTGGCGGTAGGAGCGCCGCATGGCCTTCAGCACCCGGTCGGACCCGGACTGCAGCGGCATGTGCAGCGACGGCATGACGTTCGGCGTCTCGGCCATCGCGGCGATGACGTCGTCGGTGAAGTCACGCGGGTGCGGCGAGGTGAAGCGGACCCGCTCCAGCCCCTCGATCTCCCCGCAGGAGCGCAGCAGCTTGGCGAACGCCCCCCGGTCACCGAACTCGGCGCCGTAGGAGTTGACGTTCTGCCCGAGGAGCGTGATCTCGCAGACGCCCTCGGCGACCAGCGCCTCGACCTCGGCCAGGATCTCGCCGGGACGGCGGTCCTTCTCCTTGCCGCGCAGCGAGGGCACGATGCAGAACGTGCAGGTGTTGTTGCACCCGACCGAGATGGACACCCACGCGGCGTACGGGGACTCGCGGCGGGTCGGGAGCGTGCTCGGGAACGTCTCGAGCGACTCCTTGATCTCGACCTGCGCCTCTTCCTGGACCCGGGCGCGTTCGAGCAGGACCGGCAGCGAGCCGATGTTGTGGGTGCCGAAGACGACGTCCACCCACGGCGCGCGCCGGACGATCGTGTCGCGGTCCTTCTGCGCGAGGCAGCCGCCGACCGCGATCTGCATGCCGGCGTGGCTCTCCTTCACCGGCCGCAGGTGACCGAGGTTGCCGTACAGGCGGTTGTCGGCGTTCTCCCGTACGGCGCACGTGTTGAACACGACGACGTCGGGCGTCGCGCCGTCGTCCGCGCGGGCGTAGCCGGCGTTCTCCAGCAGCCCGGCGAGCCGCTCGGAGTCGTGCACGTTCATCTGGCACCCGTACGTGCGGATCTCGTACGTGCGGGGCCGGTCGTCGAATGTCGTGGGCGCGCTCATCTCATAGGAAAGAGTACGCGCGCCGGGCCGTGGACGGAGACTCCGCGCCGAGCGCGACCATCAGCGCGCGCATGCCAGCGGCCACAAGATCGACTTCAGTGGCGCCGGCGCCGCTCCGGCGGACGGCAAATGCCCCGTGCAACGTGACCGGATCGGTACCTCAGCTCGGCTTTCTTGCCAATGTCTTGACGTACGCTTTGCGCACATGACGGACAGCGGCAAGGAGTCCCGGGAGGCCGGGGTGAATGGCGGCGGACCTCTCGTCGTGCTCGAGAACGTGAACAAGTTCTACGGCGAGCACCATGTCCTCAGGGACATCGACCTCACCATCCATCGGGGCGAGGTCGTGGTCGTGATCGGCCCGTCGGGCGGCGGCAAGTCGACGCTGTGCCGCACGATCAACCGGCTGGAGCCCATCGACGGCGGCACCATCCGGATCGACGGCAAGCCGCTGCCCGAGGAGGGCAAGGCGCTGGCCCAGCTGCGGGCCGACGTGGGCATGGTCTTCCAGTCGTTCAACCTGTTCGCGCACAAGACGATCCTGCAGAACGTCACGCTCGGCCCGATCAAGGTCCGCAAGATGGACAAGACCGAGGCGGAGCAGCGCGCGATGGAGCTCCTCGAGCGGGTGGGCATCGCCTCGCAGGCCGAGAAGTACCCCGCACAGCTGTCCGGGGGGCAGCAGCAGCGCGCGGCGATCGCCCGGGCGCTCGCGATGCGGCCCAAGGTCATGCTGTTCGACGAGCCGACCTCGGCCCTCGACCCGGAGATGGTCAAGGAGGTCCTCGACGTAATGATCAACCTTGCCGCCGAGGGCATGACGATGGTCGTCGTGACCCACGAGATGGGGTTCGCCCGCGCATCGGCCAACAAGGTGGTGTTCATGGCGGACGGCCAGATCGTCGAGGAGAACACCCCCGGAGAGTTCTTCACCAACGCGCGGAGCGACCGCGCCAAGGACTTCCTGTCCAAGATCCTGACGCACTGACCGGGGCCGGTCCGGCGGATCTGGGCTCAGCCGACGCGAGGAACCGCGCCGCGCGGTCCTCCACGACACAGGGGAAATACACGATGCGAGTACGTCACTTCGGGGTCGTCGCCGCCGCGCTCGCGGTGGCCGGGATGGGCATCTCCGGGTGTGCCGCGAAGAAGAACACCACGGTCGTCGACAAGGCCAAGGACGGCAAGAAGATCGTCATCGGCGTCAAGTACGACCAGCCCGCCATCGGCATGAAGACCCCGAACGGGGTCGAGGGCTTCGACATCGACGTCGCCAAGTACATCGCCAAGAAGCTCGGCGTCAAGAAGGACAGCGACATCGAGTTCAAGGAGGCCCGGTCGGCCAACCGGGAGACCTTCCTGCAGAACGGCACCGTCGACATGGTGATCGCCAGCTACTCGATCACCCCGGAGCGCCTGCCGAAGGTCACCTTCGGCGGCCCGTACGTCGTCACCCACCAGGACCTCATGGTCCGGGCGAACGACAACTCGATCACGAGCCTGCAGTCGCTCAAGGGCAAGAAGCTGTGCGCGGTGTCCGGGTCGAACTCCTGGAAGAACATCACCGAGGGCACCAACAAGCTGAAGCAGAAGATCGCAGCGGTCACCGTCCCGGCCCAGGGCTACGAGGAGTGCATCACCAAGCTCAAGGGCGGCTCGGTCGACGCGGTCTCCACCGACGCGACCATCCTGGGCGGCTTCGCCGTTCGCGAGGGCTCGGCGGTCAAGGTCGTCAACGCGCCGTTCACCGACGAGAAGTACGGCGTCGGCCTCAAGAAGGGCGACACGAAGACCTGCAACGCCGTCAACGACGCCATCAAGTCGATGTACTCCGACGGCACCGCCAAGCAGGTGTGGGAGAAGTGGTTCGCCAAGGCGAACCTCCCCTTCGACGCGACCGTCCCCACGCCGCAAGGCTGCAGCTGAGCCCGCAGGTACGGGATCGGCGCCGGTGGGCCGCAGGCTCGCCGGCGCCGCTCGTAAGAGCGTAGGAGCGGAATGAACTGGAACGTACTCCTCGACTTCAGTCCGTTGGCGGACAACAGTGACAAGCTGCTCTCGGCGTTCTGGGCGACCATCCGGATTTCCGTGACGGTGGGGATCCTGTCCCTGGTGATCGGCACGCTGATCACCGCGATGCGGGTCTCGCCCATCCGGGTGCTGCGGGTCGCCGGCGCGTTCTACGTCAACACGCTGCGGAACACCCCGCTCACGCTGGTGCTCCTGTTCTGCAGCCTGGGGCTCAGCGACACGCTGAAGTTCAGGATCTCGGGCACGCCGAGCATCAACTTCTTCTGGCTGGCCGTCTTCGGCATGTCGGTCTACACGGCGGCCTTCGTGGCCGAGTCCCTGCGGGCCGGCATCAACACGGTGCCGATGGGCCAGGCGGAGGCGGCGCGGGCGATCGGGCTCACCTTCACCCAATCGCTGCGCATGGTGATCATGCCGCAGGCGTTCCGCTCGGTCATCGCGCCGCTCGGCAGCGTCATGATCGCGATGATCAAGAACACCACGGTCGTCCTGGTCGCCAGCTACTACGAGGCGGCGTCGCTGATGAAGGACATGTTCGAGCAGTACGGCGCGACCCTGCCGATCTTCATCGGCTTCGCGGTCGGCTTCATGTGCCTCACCCTGCCGACCGGATTCTTCTTCAACTGGCTGGCCAAGCGGATGGCGGTGGTCCGGTGAGCGAGGCGGTGAGCACCGTGACGGAGACCGAGCCTGCGCCCACGCGCGCCCGGAAGCGGCAGTCGTCCGTCCTGTTCGACGCGCCGGGCCCCAAGGCTCGGATGCGGCACAACATCCTGACGCTGATCTCGGCGATCGTCATCCTCGCGATCATCTACGTCGTCATCGCCAGGCTCGACAAGGAGGGCCAGCTCCAGGGCAGGCTCTGGAAGCCCTTCATCAAGGGATCGACCTGGTCGGACTACATCTTCCCCGGCATCGGCGGCACGCTGAAGGCCGCGCTCGCCGGAGCCGTCCTGGCGCTGCTCTTCGGAGTGGTGTTCGGGCTCGGCCGCATGTCCGACCACCGGTGGGTCAGGATCCCGGCCGGAGCGGTCGTGGAGTTCTTCCGCGCGATCCCGCTGCTGATCCTCATCTTCTTCGTCTTCAGCGGCCCGCCGACGATCGCGAACGCGCTGAACCGCGAGTTCCCCCAGGTGACCGCGTTCACCGCGCTGGTCATCTCGCTGATGCTCTACAACGGCTCGGTGCTGGCGGAGATCTTCCGCGCGGGCATCAACGCGGTGCCCCGCGGGCAGTCGGAGGCGGCCTACGCGATCGGCCTGCGCAAGAGCGGCGTCATGCGGCTGATCCTCATCCCGCAGGCGACCACCGCGATGATGCCCGCGATCGTCAGTCAGCTGGTCGTCCTGCTGAAGGACTCGGCGCTGGGCTGGATCATCTCCTACGAGGACCTGCTGAACACGGGGTACCGGCAGATCCCCACCCAGTACGGCAACCTCATCCCGGCCGCGATCGTCATCGCGCTGATCTACATCGCGATGAACCTCGCGCTCAGCTACCTGGCCACCTGGCTGGAGAAGCGCAGCCGGCGCAGCCGTAAGACGTCCGCCAAGGTACTCGCCACTACCCCCGGAGCGGGCATGTCCGGTGGGATCATGCCGGCTCCTTGATCCTGCCGAGTCACGCGGCGGCGGGCTGATGATTTCTCGTCAGCCCGCCACTGCTCACTTCGGTCGCAAGGCCTGGAGTGGATCAGTCCAATCGCGAATTGGGACGCGTTCAGGCGCGAATGCAGACCCTAACGTCCGCGGAAGAGGATGGTGTTTGCCCGATAACAACGCTGGTTGCGCCCGCGCACCACTTTTGCGCTGTGCGCTACAAGGACGGTGACCCCGCGCACGGCGGGCCGCCCGGGGCGCTGTCCGGCGGGGTCAAGTCTCGGGTCGAGGTCCCATCGGCGTCCTGTTTGCGAGACGATTCCGATATGACCGCTCGCGCTACCGCCCCCTATGGATCCTGGTCCTCTCCGATCTCCGCCGCCGACGTGGCCCGCGCGCGCCTGCGACTCAGTTACCCCACCGTCCACGGTGATCGAGTGTGGTGGCAGGAGACCCGCCCCGAGAAGGGCGGCCGGACCACGATCGTGCGGTCCGGAGTGGACCTGCTGCCCGCGCCGTGGGACGCCCGTACCCGCGTGCACGAGTACGGCGGGCGGTCCTACCTCCCCCTCCCCGACGGCGACGTGGTCTTCGCCAACTACGAGGACCAGCGGCTCTACCGCCTCACCCCCGGAGAGCTGCCCCGGCCGCTGACCCCCGAACCGGCGCAGCCCGCCGGCCTGCGCTACGCCGACTTCGCGCTGTCCCCCGACGGCCGGCACGTCTGGTGCGTCTGCGAGGGCCACACCACCGCGGGCGTACGCCGGGCGATCGTCGCGGTCCCCGTCGACGGCAGCGCCGCCGAGAACGCCGCGGCGATCCGCGAGCTCGTCAGCGGCGCCGACTTCTACGCCTTCCCCACCCCGTCCCCGGGGGGCGGCCACCTCGCCTGGATGCAGTGGAGCCACCCGCGGATGCCGTGGGACGGCACCGAGGTGCGGGTCGCCGCGTTCGACGAGACCGGCGCGCTGGACGCTCCGCGGCCGGTCAAGGGCGGTCTGAGCGAGTCGGCGCTCGCACCCACGTGGCTGAGCGAGTCCCGGCTGTACGTCGTGTCCGACTGGCCGGGCTGGTGGAACCTGTACGAGGTCGGCCTGCACGGTGAGTCGCCCCAGGCGCTGTACCCGGCCGAGGAGGAGTTCGCCGGGCCGCTGTGGCAGCTGGGCGGCCGCCCGTACGCCGTCCTGGACGACGGTCGCATCGCCGTGCTGCACGGCCAGGGCGACCAGCGGCTCGGTCTGTACGACCCCGAGACGGCCGACCTCGTCGACTTCGACCTGCCCTACACCGACTGGAAGCCCCAGCTGTCCGCCGACGGGACGAGCATCGTGGGCGTCGCCGGCGCGCCCGACATCCCCTGGTCGGTGGTCGTGATCGACGCCGACAGCGGCGAGGCCAAGGTGCTCCGCAGCGAACTGGACTCCCCGCCCGAGGCGGCCTACCTGCCGCTGCCGCGCGCCCAGGAGCTCGAGGGGCCGTTCGGACGCCCCGTGCACGCCTACGTGTACCCGCCGTCCAACCCGGCGTTCCAGGCACCCGAGGACGAGCTGCCGCCGTACGTCGTGTTCGTGCACGGCGGCCCGACCGGGCACAGCACGAGCGTGCTGGACCTGGAGATCGCCTACTTCACCAGCCGGGGCATCGGCGTGGTCGACGTGAACTACGGCGGCTCCACCGGGTACGGCCGCGTCTATCGCGAACGGCTGCGCCGCCAATGGGGGATCGTGGACGTCGAGGACAGCGTGGCCGCCGCCGAGGCGCTGGTCCGCGGCGGCGCCGCCGACCCGGCACGGCTGGCCATCCGCGGCGGCAGCGCCGGCGGCTGGACGACGCTGTGCGCGGTCACCCACACGGACCTGTTCAAGGCGGGCACCTCCTACTTCGGCATCTCCGACCCGCAGAACTGGCTCAAGGAGACCCACGATTTCGAATCGACGTACCTGTACGGGCTGATCGGGCCGATCCCCGGTTTCGAGCGCACGTACGAGGAGCGCTCCCCCATCGCGCGCGCGTCGGAGGTCGCCTGCCCGGTGCTGCTCCTGCAGGGACTGGACGACCCGGTCGTCTCCCCGCCGCAGTCCGAGCGGTTCGCCGAGGCGATGGCGAGCAAGCGGACGCCGTACGCGTACCTGACCTTCGAGGGAGAGTCGCACGGGTTCCGGCGGGCGGACACCGTCATCGCCTGCCTGGAGGCCGAGCTCGCCTTCTACGGGCAGACGCTCGGGTTCGAGCCGAAGGACGTCGCGCCGATCGAGCTCACCGTCGGCCGGCCGCCGGCCGGCTCGCCCGAGGAGCCGGCCGCCGCTCCGGAGCAGGCGGAGACGGCGTCGTGACGGACCTTCGTCCGCGAGGTCGGCGGCTGGCTGGCGGAGGGGCGGTCGCTCAGCGGGCGAACTCCGTGGCCCGCGACTCGCGGACCACGGTGATCCGGATCTGCCCCGGGTAGGTCAGCTCCTCCTCGACCTGCTTGGCGATGTCGTGCGCGATGACCTGCGCCTGCAGGTCATCGACCGAGTCGGGCCGCACCATCACCCGGATCTCCCGGCCGGCCTGCATGGCGAAGACCTTCTCGACGCCCTCGCGGGTGGCCGCGATCTCCTCGAGCCGTTCGAGCCGCTTGACGTACGCCTCCAGCGACTCGCGCCGCGCGCCCGGGCGACCCCCGCTGATCGCGTCCGCCGCCTGGGTGAGCACCGCCTCCACGGTGCGCACCTCCACCTCGTTGTGGTGCGCCTCGATGGCGTGCACGACGTCCTCGTCCTCGCCGTACCGCCGGGCGATCTCCGCGCCGATCAGCGCGTGGCTGCCCTCGACCTCGTGCGTCAGCGCCTTGCCGATGTCGTGCAGCAGCGTGCACCGCTTCAGCAGCGGAACCGGCAGCTTCAGCTCGGCCGCCATGACCCCGGCCAGATGCGCCGACTCGATCAGGTGCGCCAGCACGTTCTGCCCGTACGACGTCCGGTACCGCAGCCGGCCCAGCAACGTGATCAGCTCGGGGTGCATGTCGGTGAGTCCCAGCTCCATCAGGGCGTCCTCACCGGCGCGCACGCAGCGCTGCTCGACCTCGGTCTTGCTGTGCTCGTAGATCTCCTCGATCCGCTGCGGGTGGATGCGGCCGTCGAGGACCAGCTTCTCCAACGTCAGCCGGCCGACCTCCCGGCGTACGGGGTCGAAGCAGCTGAGCAGCACGGCCTCCGGCGTGTCGTCGATGATGAGGTTCACGCCGGTCGTCGTCTCGAAGGAACGGATGTTCCGGCCCTCGCGGCCGATGATCCGGCCCTTCATCTCGTCGCTGGGCAGGTGCAGCACCGACACGACCGACTCGGCGGTCTGCTCGCTCGCGACCCGCTGGATCGCCAGGGTCACGATCTTGCGGGCGCGCTTCTCGCCCTCGTCGCGTGCCTCGTTCTCGATCTCCCGTGTGATCAGCGCGGCCTCGCGCTTGGCCTGGTTCTCGATCAGAGAGACGAGCTCGCTCTTGGCCTGGTCGGCGGTGAGACCGGCGGCCTGCTCCAAGACGCTCTTGCGCTCGTCGTCGAGCCGGTCCAGGGCGGCCCGCCGCTCCTTCAGCGCCTGCTTGGCGTCGGCCAGCTCGCGGGCCCGCTCCTCCAGGCGGCGCACCTCGTCGTCCAGCCGGTGCTCGCGCTCGGCGAGCCGGGCCTCGCGGCGTTCGAGGTCCTCGCGCAGCGCCCGCAGGTCCTCTTTCAGCGACCTGATCTCGTCCTCGACCTCGGACCGCGCCGCCGCGGACGCCTCACGGGCCCTCACCTCGGCCTCGCCGAGGATCTCCTGGGCATCGGCCCGGGCCTTGGCGACGATCTCGTCGGCGCCCCGCTGTGCCTCCGCCTGCTCCTCGTCGGTCGCGACCCTGCGCGCGGTGGTGTCGAGGCGGCGGAGCACGACCAGGACCAAGACGACCAGCGCCAGGATGACCACCAGTGCCGCACCTGTCACGACGTAGATCACGGCACTGACCCCTCTCCTCGACGCTGCGCCACCAGGAGGCCCTGATGTCGGCGACGCGAGGCGTTACGGGCACGCCGTACGGTCCCGGACGGCCGCGACCAGCACCCCCGGCAGCCGCCGGACGCGCACGGTCAGACGGGCTCCGGAGTCCTCCAGAACCCTGCTATGCGAACCACCGGCCGCGAGAGCCGGGCACAACACCTTTCAGCTGGTCGAACGCGGTCAGTCCTATGGCAATCCGCACTGCGCGGAGTAACACCTCACTGCCGTAACCGTAAGCGGCCAAGAGGTAATGGGCAAGAAAAGACCCCACGATCCGGACGATTCGCTAGATCTTCCTTGTAACGGTCCATGTCAGGGTCGGGCCGGGGTGCGAGCGGGTCGCCGCCGTGGTCGACCGCGGGGAGAGGAGCACCGCCGGTCAACGCCGGCAGTCATGCCCGTGTCACCGAGGCGGCGCTTCCCCCACCTGCGGAGGACGGGCGTGCGCGGGTGTCGCGGACGAGGACCCCGCTTCGATCCCGGCGGCGCGACCGCGACGCGGCGTCACCGACCCGACGGGACTCGACGGGGCGGGAGCGCCCTTGAGCACGGAGGTGCGAGCCGTCGATCAGCGCTCCGTCGAGTCCGGCCTGCCACAGGACGGAGCCCGGCCGGAACCGGGGAGCGGGTCCAGGCCACCACGGTGATCACTGCGCCAGGCCCTCTCACCGCATTGGCGGCGGGCACTGCGTGTACGCCGGGAACGTCTACGCTCAGATGGGCGCGCTGCACGGGTTCTCCTGCCCGCAGATCTCCAACGGCCAGTACCTGCTGAACTGGTGGTGATCGCGCCCTTGCGGGGAGCGCGCTGTGAGGCGACCGCGTTCGGCCAGCAGCGCTGACGGCGTCAGCCCCGCCAGCGCGCGTACCTCACGGCTCAGGTGCGCCTGATCGGCGTACCCGGCGGCGACCGCCAGCCCGGCCAGCGACCACTCCGGGTCGGTCCGCGTACGAAGCCGGTCGGCCGGCGCGCGGACCGACTCGGCTTGCGCACGAACCTGGCCGGTCCGCGTACGAACAGGGTCGGCCGGCGTACGAAGCCGGCCCAGCGGCATTGGAACCCGGTCGGACAGCGTCAGGAAGCGCTGGAGGCGCGCCACGCGCCGTAGCGTGCGGGGTTCCAGGCCGGTCCGGGCCAGGATCAGCCGGCGCACATGGCGCTCGGAGAGGCCGACCTCCCCCGCGACGTCGGCCACCCGCGCTCCGGTCCGCAGGAGACGGCCGACGGCGTACTCGGCCCGCCGGTCCGCCGGCCGGTCCACGGCGGCCGGCCAGGGCCGACCATGCCATACGGCGTCCGTGATCCGCCCGGCCTCGGCGGCCGGGAACACCTCGCCGAGCGGCACCTGGAGGTCGCGCAGTTCGGACGCCGGCAGGCCGAGCACCGTGCCGATCGCGGCCGTGCGGATGCGCAGGCCCCGCAGGCGCTGCCCACCGCGCAGCCGCGGCAGGACGTGCTCCGTCGCCGGCCCCACGACGATCGCGCTGCCGTCCGCGGAGACGATCACGTCCGCGCAGGCGTCCGGCAGCACCCGCTGCACGTAGCCGTCCACCCGCTCGCCGACGCTCTGCTCCCACCAGCACCGCACGAACGCGTGCGGCTCCTCCGGGGCGAACTCGCGATAGAGCGACACCGTGCCCGATCCGTCCGAAGATGCCGTGCCCGATCGCCCCAAGGACGCCGTGTCCGATCCGTTCAAGACCGCCTCCCCATACCCGCACCATGCCGGGGAGCATGGAAGAGCGAGCACGCCTCATCATCCCGTCGAGGCCCGGCCTCGACGATCGGGGACCCGGCGCAGCGGCCACATTGTGGACGTCTCCTCGCCCGGCGGCCTGGCCGCGTTCGTCGCCACCGGGTACTACCACGCCACGAAGTTCAGTCTGTCGTTTCAGCCCGTCCGGACCTGTCTCGGGGAATGTGCTGGTCGGCCGCCCGCTCGTTCCACTGGGCGAGCAGACGGAGTGATGTCTCGGATGGGCTGCCGGAGTCGGTGTCGTAGATGAACAAGATCTGATCGGGGTCGTTGGCGGGTGTGAGGGCCTGATAGGTGATGGTGAGGTCGCCGACGAGAGGATGGCGGTAGTCCTTGGTGCCGGTCGTACGCCGGTGGACTTTGTAGTCGGCCCAGTAGCGGCGGAATTCCTCGCTGCGGATGGACAGGTCGCCGACGAGGGCGCTCAGGGCGGGGTCGTCGGGGTGGCGGCCCGCGTCGAGGCGGAGCATGGCGGCCGTGTCGGCGGCGACGGTGGCCCAGTCCTTGTACAGCTCGCGGGCGTGGGGGTCCAGGAACACGAAACGCGCCTGGTTGCGCTCGGCCGCGGGCAGGGCCCGGAAGTCGGTGATCAGACGTCCGGCGAGCCGGTTGTGGGCGAGGACGTCGAGGCGACGGCCGAGGATGAAGGCGGGCCGGTACGCCGTCTCCAGGGTGTCCAGCAGTCGCCAGGTGGCGGGATCGACGCGTTGCGGGCGCGGGCGGCGTCTCTGCCGGGCGGGCATCGGACGCGCGAGGGTGAGCAGGTGGTCGCGCTCGGCGTCGGTGAGGCGCAGCGCGGTGGCGAGTGCGTCGATGACCTCGGGCGAGGCGCTGCGGCTGCGGCCCTGTTCCAGGCGTGTGTAGTAGTCCACGCTCACCCCGGCCAGCTGGGCCAACTCCTCGCGTCGCAGTCCGGACACGCGGCGTCGGCCGAGGACCGGCTCGTCGAGTCCGGCCTCGTGCGGGCTGAGGCGGGAGCGGGCCGAGCGCAGGAACTCCGCCAGGGATGCGCTGGTGTGGTCACGATCCATAGCAATCAAGTCTTGCCATCTTCGCGGAGCGGTAACTCGTGAGGGTGGCCCAGTTATTCCCCTGATTGCCGGGGCCCTTTTGACGCCTGTTCTCGCCCCCTGAGGCTGGTCTAGTGGAAGCAGGGCCGGATACGGGACGTGCTTCCCGCGAACAGGTCCGGTCTGTCGTCATCCGTATGAAGGAGTCGTTCCATGTCCACGTGGTTCATCACCGGCGCTTCCCGGGGACTCGGCCTGCAGATCGCTCGCGCCGCCGTGGCGGGCGGTGACGCCGTGGTGGCGGCCGCCCGCAATCCGGACCGTCTGCCGGACGACCTCAAGCAGTCCGGCCGGGTGCTCGGTGTCCCCCTCGACGTCACCCGCGGTGAGGACGTCACCCGAGCCGTCGACGCGGCGATCGTGCGCTTCGGTGCGATCGATGTCCTGGTCAACAACGCGGGCCGGGGTCTGCTGGGCGCGCTGGAGGAGATCACCGACGCCGAGGCGCGTTCCCTGTTCGACCTCAACGTCTTCGGACTGATCAACGTCACGCGCGCCGTCCTGCCGGGGATGCGTGCTGCGGGCCACGGCAAGATCGTCAACATCGGGTCCCGCTCCGGGTTCGAGGGCGAACCGGGGGTGAGCATGTACTCCGCCTCCAAATTCGCCGTGGCCGGCATCAGCGAAGCGCTCTCCGCGGAACTGGAGCCGTTCGGCGTCCAGTGCATGGTCGTCGAGCCCGGCGTCTTCCGCACCGACTTCCTCGACACCAGTTCCCTGTCCACCGCCGCTCAGCGCATCGACGCCTACGACGGCACTCCCGCGCACGTCACCCTGGACTGGGCCGGCACCGCCAACCACACCCAGCTCGGCGACCCGGTCAAGGGCGCCGCGCTGATCTACGAGGTCACCTGCCAGGACAAGCTTCCCGGCCACCTCTACCTCGGTGCCGACACCCTCGAGCGGCTCGAGGTGAAGCTGCGCCGGATCGAGCAGGACCTGGCGCCCTGGCGGGACAAGTCCGCCGCCACCTCCCACGAGGACGTCGCGGCCTGACCGACCGGGTCCGCCCGTCGCCAGAGCCGGCGGAGAATCGCATCCCGCCGAATCGAATCGCACCGCCCAAGCCATTTTCTTCCCATGAGGAGGTACTCGTCATGTCCGCACTACTGCTCACCGGTACCCCACTGACGGGCCGCGTGGCGGTCGTCTCCGGCGCATCCAGCGGTATAGGCGCTGCCACCGCCAACCGCCTGGCCGAGCTCGGCGCGAAGGTCGCCGTGCTGGCCCGGCGCAAGGACAAGCTGGAGGCCGTCGTCGAGGGCATCCAGGCCGCCGGAGGCACAGCAGTGGCGCTGCCCATCGACGTCACCGATCGCGACGCCGTGCACACCGTAGCCGACCAGGTCGCCGAGCAGCTCGGCCAGGCGGACCTGGTCTTCAACAACGCCGGCGTCCAGCTGATCTCCGCCATCGACGAGCTGAAGTTCGACGACTGGCAGCGCCAGATCGATCTGAACGTCACCGGCGTGATGAACGTCATCGGTGCCTTCCTGCCCCACCTGAGCGCCGCCACCGAGGCAGGAAGACCGGCCGACCTGATCACCACTTCCTCGATCGCCGCCACCCGGATCCTCGAGAAGTTCTCCATCTACTCCGGCACCAAGGCCTACATCAGCCAGCTGACCCGGCTGCTGCGCGTCGAGCTCGGCCGCAAGAACATCCGGGTGGCCACCATCGAACCCGGCATGGTCGACACCGAACTACCCGACCACGTCACCGACCCCGACGCGAGCAAGCTCATGGCCGATCTCATCGACCAGATCGAGGTCCTGCAGCCCGGCGACATCGCCGAGACGGTGGCGTTCATGGCCGCCGTGCCCCGTCACGTCAACCTCACCGAGATCACCATCCTGCCCACCGCCCAGGCCGTCTAGTGCGGGTTCTCGTAGCGGTGGTGAATGGCCGATTACACGAACGAGGTTCCGTTCGACGCGGCACCAGCCCACCGGCGTATCGGCGAGGGGTGAACGGCCGGAAGCGACCGGCGGTTCACCCCTCGCCGAACAGGCACTCGCCCATCACCCCAGATCAGACGTCACAAGGTCAGGGACAGACAGGGCCCGCTCACCCGTACCGTGCTCTCCGCCGGAACCCGATCCGCCCGAGGGGCCGTGTCCGATCCGTACAAGACCGCCTCCCCACGCCCGCGCCATGCTGGGAACCATGGACCAGCAAGCGCACTTCCTCACCCTGTCGACACCCGACCTCGACGCCGCGCGGGCCTTCTACCGTGACGGGCTCGGCTGGACGCCGCTCTTGGACGTGCCCGGGGAGATCATCTTCTTTCAGATCGCCCCCGGCCTGGTCCTGGGCCTGTTCGAGGCGACGAAGTTCGTCGCCGACATGCAGGGCCGACCGGACGACGGGAGACTCGGCGGCCTCACTCTCTCCCAGAACGTCGCGACCCCCGCGGACGTCGACACCACCGTGAAGCGCGCCGTCGAGGCCGGCGGCACGCTCGTCAAGAGCCCGCAGACCGCGGAGTTCGGCGGCTACCACGGCCATGTCGCCGACCCGAACGGCGTCGTCTGGGAGATCTGTCACAACCCCGGCTGGCGGGTCGACGAGACCGGCCGTGTCCACCTGGAGCCGATCGAGAACACTCCGTAGAAGCCGGGCTCAGTCGTCGAACGACAGTTCCGGAACGTGCTCGGCGCCTTGTGTCCTCAACATATCAGCGGCCAGGACCGCCGATGAGGGTGAAGTAGGCACTATTGCCGATATCGCGACTGCCTACGGAAACGCCATAGTTGACAGCACGTTCGTCACTAGGTTCGGACGAATCCGTCAACCCGGCCGACTCTTCCGAGTGAATTGGTCGAACGTTGAGACGAGGAGGATCGATGCAACATGGCATTCTCGGCAAATTGGGTATCGCCGCCAGCGTCGCCGCCGCAGGGGCGGTGCTCTCCCTCTCCAGCACGGCATCCGCATTCGCGGACACCACTCCCCCGACCGCCACAGGGGTCCGCACGACCTCATGGGCGACGTACACAGCCTGCGTCTACGCCGGGGACGTCTATGCCCAGCAGGGTCTGCTTTACGGATTCTCCTGCTCCCAGAACCCCAACGGCTCGTATTCGCTGAACTCGTGGTGATCGCGCTCTTCGGGCTGCGGTGATGCCATCACGCACCTGAGGAATGCGCCCCTTGAAGCAGCATGGTCAGGATCTCGCCGATTCTGACCATGCTGCTTCAAGGGGCGCTTCTCATATCCGGGATCAGAGGTACTGCCAAGGAGGTCGGGCTCAGTCGTCGAACGACAGGTCCGGGAGCTCGTCGGCGCCTTCGGCCTCCAGCGTTTCGCGGACGACGCGGTAGGCGAGGCCGCCGGAGTAACCCTTACGGGCGAGCATGCCCATCAGCCGCCGGGTGCGCTTGACCGGGTCCAGGCCGCGGGTGCCGGCCAGCCTGCGGGCGACCAGCTCGCGGGCCGCCGCCTCCTCCTGCTCCGGACCCAGCTCCTCCACGGCCTCACTGACCGTCTCGTCGGCGACGCCGCGCCGCCGCAGCTCGGCGGCGAGCGCCCGGCGGGCCAGCCCCCGGCCGGCGTGGCGGGACTCGACCCAGGCGCGGGCGAACGCCGCGTCGTCGATCAGCCCGACCTCGGAGTAGCGGCTCAGCACCCGCTCGGCGACGTCGTCGGGCACGCCCTTGCGGCGCAGCGCGTCGGCGAGCTGGGCACGGGTCTTCGGCGAGAACGACAGCTGCCGCAGGCAGATCTCGCGCGCCACCGCCTCCGGATCGGCGGGCGGGCCCTGCGCCGCCGGGCTGCCCGGCGTCGGTCCCTCGGGAGAACGGTCCCGGCCACGCCTCCGCCCGCGCCGCCCCGGTCTCCCGGCCGGGTCGGCGTCCTGATCGGGCGCGGCGTCGCCAGGGAAGATCTCCGTGCCGGGGTCCGCCCGGCGCGGAGCGGGACGCCGCCACCTCTCAGGAGCGTTCATGGGCCGGCCCCTCGGTCAGTCCCGCCGAGGGGCGACCCGGGATCACACGTCTCCCGGCTTCGGGGTCTTCGCGGCCCGCTTGGCCGGTGCCGCCTTGCCCGCCGTGGCGGCGGCGGCCGCCGCCGGAGCCGCCGCGGGAGCGCCCGCGGGCTCGGCCGGAGCGTCGAGGCGCGGCCCCACGCCGAGCTTCTCCTTGATCTTCTTCTCGATCTCGTCGGCGATGTCCGGGTTCTCCTTGAGGAACCGCCGCGCGTTCTCCTTGCCCTGGCCGAGCTGGTCGTTCTCGTAGGTGTACCAGGCGCCGGACTTGCGCACGAAGCCGTGCTCGACGCCCATGTCGATCAGGCCGCCCTCGCGGCTGATCCCCACGCCGTACAGGATGTCGAAGTCGGCCACCTTGAAGGGCGGGGCCATCTTGTTCTTGACGACCTTGACCCGCGTGCGGTTTCCGACCGCGTCCGTGCCGTCCTTCATCGTCTCGATCCGCCGCACGTCCAGCCGCACCGAGGCGTAGAACTTCAGCGCCTTGCCACCGGTGGTCGTCTCGGGCGAGCCGAACATGACGCCGACCTTTTCCCGCAGCTGGTTGATGAAGATCGCTGTGGTCTTGGTCTGGTTGATGGCGCCGGTGAGCTTGCGGAGGGCCTGGGACATGAGGCGGGCCTGGAGACCGACGTGGCTGTCGCCCATCTCGCCCTCGATCTCGGCGCGCGGCACGAGGGCCGCGACGGAGTCGATGACGACGACGTCGATCGCGCCGGAGCGGATCAGCATGTCGGTGATCTCCAGGGCCTGCTCACCCGTGTCGGGCTGGGAGACGAGGAGGGCGTCGATGTCGACGCCGATCTTCTTGGCGTACTCCGGGTCGAGCGCGTGCTCGGCGTCCACGAACGCGGCGATGCCGCCCGCCTTCTGGGCGCTCGCCACGGCGTGCAGGGCGAGGGACGTCTTACCGGAGGACTCCGGACCGTAGATCTCGACCACGCGGCCACGCGGGTAGCCGCCGATGCCCAGGGCGACGTCGAGGGCGATCGAACCGCTCGGGATCACCTCGACCGGGGGACGCCCCTCCTGACCCAGCCGCATGACGGAACCCTTGCCGAACTGCCTCTCGATCTGCGCGAGCGCCGCTTCGAGGGCCTTCTCGCGATCGTTTGCTGCCATGTGAGGTGTCCCTGTCGGGTCGATGCCTGTTGTTGTCGGAAGCGACGTTACGGGGACCCGCCGACAATTTTCGAGGATCCGCTCCACCACTGTGGACAACGCCGTCGCTTCATTCACTCTAGCCGAACACGTGTTCGATCATGAACGGACGCGCCGATTCACCCGGGAAAGACAGGGCGTCTTGCCCTACGCTGAGGGTCAGGATCATGCCGGTGACCATCCTCATGTGCGCCGACCCGCTGAACCCCCGGCGGGTCGACGAGCACTTCGCCCGGGAGGCCGAGGCCGTACGCGCGCTCGGCGGGTCGGTCACGCTCATCGACCACGACGCCCTGCAGCGCGGAGACGCCGCCGAGGCCGTACGCCGGGTGCCCGACGGGCTGGGGACCGCGTGGTACCGCGGCTGGATGACCACGCCGGCGCGGTACGCCGCGCTCGCCGCCGCGCTGGCCGCCCGCGACGTCGTCCTCGCCGTCCCGCCGGACGGCTATGAGAAGGCCCACGAGCTGCCCGGCTGGTACGACACGTTCGCCGGGGTCACGCCCGCCAGCGTGTGGCTGCCGCTGTCCCCCGGCACGGCGCCGGCGGCGGACGAGCTGGCCGAACTCGTACGCCCGCTGCGGTCCGGGCCGGCGATCGTGAAGGACTACGTGAAGTCGCGCAAGCACGAGTGGGACGAGGCCTGTTACATCCCCGACCTCGCCGACGTGGAGCGGCTGCACGCCGTGGTCGCGCGGTTCGTCGAGCGCCAGGGCGCGTCCCTGGCCGGCGGCGTCGTCGTCCGCGAGTACGAGCGGTTCGACGGCGGCGAGGCCCGCGTGTGGTGGGTCGACGGCGAGCCGGTGCTGATGGGCCCCCATCCGGACACGCCGGACCGGTACCCGCGCCCGCAGGCGGATCCGATCGCCCCGTGCGTACGCGCGCTGGGCTGCCGGTTCATCACGACGGACCTGGCCCGCCGCGAGGACGGCGTCTGGCGGGTCGTCGAGGTCGGCGACGGTCAGGTCAGCGATCTGCCGTCGGTGGCCGAACCCGCCGATCTGTACCTGAGCTTCCCGATCAGGTAGTGCTTTCGCAAGGATCTTGGCTCTAGACTTACCGGTCATCACTCTCGACCCCGGAGACGCGACCGCAAATGCCCCCAAAGGACGCGCGCAGGATGATGCGCTCCCGTGTCGTCCGGCTGAGCGCGGTGAGCCTCCTGTCGCTGTCCATCGTCGGCTGCTCGGACCGTAGCGAGACCGCCTACTGCATCGACGGCTGGGCGCCGGTCCACAGCTCCTACCGCGTCGTCCCCGACTACTACTGCGACAACGGCGGGTCGTACGGGCGTTATTACTGGTACTACGGCGGCAGCTACCGCAACGGGTACGTCTCTCGCGGCACGAGCATCCGGCCGCGCGGCCCCCGGATCGTCTCGCGCGGCGGCCGCGTGATCTCCCGCGGCACGAGTCACAGCAGCCGCGGCGGCAGTCACGGCGTCTCGCGGGGCGGGTTCGGCCATCACGGCAGCAGCTCGCGGGGAGGCTGAGCGGTGCGGCGCGGGCGTTCGGCGCCCCGGGAGCGCTGGGATCAGATCGTCGAGTCGCAGGGGCTGGCCTATCACCGCGCCTCGCACCCCGGACACCTGACCCGGCCGTACTGGGACGAGTCAGTTCACTACACGTTCGAGATGGACGAGGTGCTGGCCCTCGAGGAGACGGTCGAGGAGCTGCACCGGATGTGCCTGGCGGCGGTGGAGCACGTCGTGAGCACCCGCCGGTACGCGGTGTTCGGCATTCCACCGTGGGTGTGGCCGCTGATCGAGGCGTCGTGGCGGCGCCGCGACCCGCACCTGTACGGCCGGTTCGACCTGTCGTACGACGGCTCGGGCCCGGCGAAGCTGCTGGAGTACAACGCCGACACCCCGACCTCCCTGCTGGAGAGCTCGATCATCCAGTGGTACTGGGTGCGCGACACGCACTCCGACGACGACCAGTGGAACTCCATCCACGAGCGGCTCGTCGACCGCTGGAAGGAGATCGCCCCGGCGGTCCTGTCCGGCCCGCCCGGGCTGCCCGGCGGTCCGGCCGTCCACTTCGCCTGGACGAACGAGGACGAGACCGGCGAGGAGGTCATGACGATCGCGTACCTGCAGGAGACCGCCGAGCAGGCGGGCGTCCCGGGGATCGCGATCGCCATGGAGGACATCGGCTGGCACCACGACCGCGGCCGGTTCGTCGACCTGGAGAACCGCGACATCGCGGCGTTCTGCAAGCTCTACCCCTGGGAGTGGATCGTCGGCGAGCCGTTCGGGCGGCAGGTGCCGCGGGCCGCCTGGGTCGAGCCGATCTGGAAGATGCTCCTGTCCAACAAGGCGCTGCTCGTGCTGCTGTGGGAGCTCTACCCCGGCCACCCGAACCTGCTGCCCGCCTACCTCGGCACGCCCGGCTCCCTCACCTCGTACGTCCAGAAGCCGCTGCTGGGGCGGGAGGGCGCGAGCATGCGGATCGTCACGCCGGACGGCGTCCACGCGGACACGCCGGGCGAGTACGGCGCCGAGGGCTACGTCTTCCAGGAGTTCTGCCCGCTGCCGGACTTCGAGGGCGAGCACCCGGTGCTCGGGGCCTGGGTCGTCGGCGACGAGGCGGCCGGCCTGGGCATCCGCGAGACGTCCGGGCTGATCACCGACGACACGTCGTCGTTCGTCCCGCACCGGATCCCGGCCGAGCCCGAGGACGGCGGAGTCGGTCCCTCATAGCCGCGGCGTTGCTCCCTCACACCTAAGGAGACAAGACAGATGTACCTGGCGTTCTCAGACGGCTTCGGCACGGCGCTGGGCAAGGGCGCGGGCGCGATCGCCGCGTACACGGCCGTCGGCCTGGTGCTGCTGCTCATCGGCTTCTTCGCGGTCGACGTGACGACGCCCGGACGGCTCACCTCGATCATCCGCCACGGGCGGAACACGAACGCCGCGCTGCTGGCCGTCTGCGGCGTCGTCGGGGTCGGGCTGGTCGTCGCCTCCTCGATCTACGCCTCCGGCGGCCGGCTCAGCGAGGGTCTGATCGCGACGCTCGTGTGGGGCCTCGTCGGCATCGTGGCCCAGCAGGTCGGAGCCTTGATCGTCCGGGCGCTGTTCCGCGTCGACGTGGCGGCGCTCATGCGCGCCGAGGCCCTCGAACCGTCCGCCGTGCTCCTCGGCGCGACGCAGGTGACGATCGGCCTGATCACCGCCGTCGCCGTCATCTGACGGCCCGCCGGCCGGCCGGGGAACGGCTACCGGCCGTCGTACGGGGCGAGCCGGGGGCGTACGGGCGCCACGCCGCGGCTCACCGGCAGCCCGGCCGCCCGCCATTCCTGGAATCCGCCGATGACGTCCGTGGCGTTGACCAGCCCGAGCGCGCGCAGCGACGCGGCGGCCAGCGAGGAGGAGTAGCCCTCGTCGCAGATCACGATCCATCGCACGTGATGGTCGGTGGCCTCCGGGATGCGGAAACCGCCGCGGGGATCGAGCCGCCACTCCAGATGGTTGCGCTCGACGACGATCGCGCCGGGGATGTCGCCGTCGGCCCGTCGCTGGTACTCCGGGCGCGTGTCGACGAGGCGGGCGCCCTCGCGCACCGCCTCCGCGGCCTCCAGCGGCTTGAGCCGGACGAGCCGCGCACGCGCCTCGGCGAGCAGCCGGTCGACGCTCACCGGAGCCGTTGCGGGACGTCGAACGTGGCGCAGACGGCCCGCCAGACGCTCTTGGCGTCCTCGCCGTCGGCCAGCGCCTGCTCGATGGTGCGACCGCCGAGCTCGGACAGGACGTAGTCCTTGGCCACGCTCTCGGCGTAGCCCGCGCCGAACTGCTGGTTCATCCGATCCCAGAACACCGTGAGTCGCACGGCTCCCACGCTACCGTTCCGGTCCCGCCGTGGCCGATTCGGTCGGTGGGGGCGTGCACACTGGCAGCATGAACCCCGTCGACCGTTTCTCGGCCCCCACCCGGGCCTGGTTCACCGGGGCCTTCGCCGCGCCCACGGCGGCCCAGACGGGCGCCTGGGAGTCGATCGCCCGGGGTGACAACACCCTCGTCGTGGCGCCGACCGGGTCGGGCAAGACCCTGGCCGCGTTCCTGTGGTCGCTGGACCGGCTGGCCTCGGTCCCGCCGCCGGAGGATCCGAAGCGGCGCTGCCGGGTGGTGTACGTCTCGCCGCTGAAGGCGCTGGCCGTGGACATCGAGCGCAACCTGCGCGCTCCGCTGACCGGGCTGCGGCAGACCGCGCGGCGGCTGGGCCTGGACGAGCCGGACATCGGCGTCTCGCTGCGCTCCGGGGACACCCCGGCCGACGAGCGCCGCCGGTTCGCGACGAAGCCGTCCGACATCCTGATCACGACGCCGGAGTCGCTGTTCCTGATCCTGACCTCGCAGGCCCGCGAGGCGCTGCGCGGCGTGGAGACGGTGATCGTCGACGAGGTGCACGCCGTCGCGGGCACCAAGCGCGGCGCCCACCTCGCGCTGTCCCTGGAGCGGCTGGACGCGCTGCTGGAGCGTCCCGCGCAGCGGATCGGCCTGTCGGCGACGGTGCGCCCGGTGACGGAGGTGGCGACGTTCCTCGGCGGGGTGCGGCCCGCGACGGTGGTGCAGCCGCCGCACGAGAAGGAGGTCGACCTGCGGATCTCGGTGCCGGTGGAGGACATGACCGAGCTTCCCCCCGACCCCGGCGCCGAGGACGACTCACCGCTGCGGGGGCGCAACCTCTGGCCGCACGTCGAGGACGCCGTGCTCAGCCTCATCGAGGAGCACCGGTCGACGATCGTGTTCGCCAACTCCCGGCGCCTGGCCGAGCGGCTCAGCGGACGGCTGAACGAGCTCGCCTGGGAGCGGGCGAACGGCGCGGCGCTGCCGCAGGACTCCTCCCCGGCGGAGATGATGGCGCAGGCGGGGGCGGCGCGCGGCGCGCCCGCCGACGTCGTGCGCGCGCACCACGGCTCGGTCTCCAAGGAGGAGCGGGCCGGCATCGAGGAGTCGCTGAAGGCCGGCCGGCTGCCGGCGGTCGTGGCGACCTCCAGCCTGGAGCTGGGCATCGACATGGGCGCGGTGGACCTGGTCGTGCAGGTGGAGTCGCCGCCGTCCGTGGCGGCCGGCCTGCAGCGGATCGGCCGGGCCGGGCACCAGGTCGGGGCCGTCTCCAAGGGCGTGATCTTCCCGAAGTACCGCGGTGATCTCGTGCAGACGGCGGTCGTGGCCGAACGGATGCGCGACGGCGCGATCGAGGAGCTGCGGTATCCCCGCAACCCCCTCGACGTCCTCGCCCAGCAGATCGTGGCGATGACCGCGATGGACGAGTGGCCGGTGGACGAGCTGGAGACGCTCGTACGCCGGGCGGCGCCGTTCGCGACACTGCCACGGTCGGTGCTGGAGGCGACCCTCGACATGCTCGCGGGCCGCTACCCCAGCGACGAGTTCGGCGAGCTGCGCCCCCGGCTGGTGTGGGACCGCGTCGCCGGCGTGCTGCGCGGCCGACCGGGCGGGCAGCGGCTGGCGGTGACCAGCGGCGGCACGATCCCCGACCGCGGGCTGTTCGGCGTGTTCCTGGTCGGCGAGAAATCCTCGCGGGTCGGCGAGCTCGACGAGGAGATGGTGTACGAGTCGCGGGTCGGCGACGTGTTCGTGCTGGGTGCGAGCTCGTGGCGGATCGAGGACATCACGCCCGACCGGGTCCTGGTCTCCCCCGCCCCCGGCCATCCGGGGAAGCTGCCGTTCTGGCACGGCGACGCGCCGGGCCGGCCGGCGGAGCTGGGCCGTGCGCTGGGCGCGTTCAGCCGCGAGCTGGCGGCGCTGGAGCCGGACCCGGCGCGCGAGCGGCTGCGCGCGACCGGCCTGGACGACTGGGCGGCCGGGAACCTCCTGGCGTACCTCGCCGAGCAGCGGGAGGCCACCGGCTACGTCCCCGACGACCGGACGCTGGTGGTCGAGCGGTTCCGCGACGAGCTCGGCGACTGGCGGGTGGTGGTGCACTCGCCGTTCGGGGCGCGGGTGCACGCACCCTGGGCCCTGGCCATGGCCGCGCGGCTGCGGGAGCGGTACGGCATGGACGCGCAGGCCGCGCACTCCGACGACGGCATCGTGCTGCGCATCCCCGACACGGGTGCCGCATTCGACGAGACCGGTGCGGCCCCGCCGGCGGGCGACCTGGCGGTGTTCGACCCCGAGGAGATCGAGCGGATCGTCACCGACGAGCTGGGCAACTCGGCGCTGTTCGCATCACGGTTCCGTGAGTGCGCGGCGCGGGCGCTGCTGCTGCCGCGCCGCAATCCGGGCCGGCGCATGCCGCTGTGGCAGCAGCGGCAGCGCGCCGCGCAGCTCCTGTCGGTCGCGAGCCGCTATCCGTCGTTCCCGATCGTGCTGGAGACGGTGCGCGAGTGCCTGCAGGACGTCTTCGACGTGCCGGGCCTGGTCGCGCTGATGCGCGAGCTGGCGAGCCGCAAGGCGCGGCTCGTCGAGGTCGAGACGCCGGTCCCGTCGCCGTACGCCCGGTCGCTGCTGTTCGCGTACGTCGGCGCGTTCATGTACGAGGGCGACGCCCCTCTCGCGGAGCGCCGCGCGCAGGCCCTGGCGCTGGACTCGACACTGCTGGCGGAGCTGCTGGGCCAGGCGGACCTGCGGGAGCTGCTCGACCCGGAGGTGGTCGCGGAGGCCGACCGCGAGCTGCGGCGGCTGACGCCCGAGCGCCGCGCCCGCGACCGGGAGGGCACCGCCGACCTGCTGCGGGAGCTCGGCCCGCTCAGCACCGAGGAGCTGACCGAACGCGGCGTCGACCCGCGCTGGCCCGCCGAGCTGGAGGAGGCCCGCCGGGCGATCCGGGTGCGGGTCGGCGGCGTGGAGCGCTGGGCCGCGATCGAGGACGCCGCCCGGCTGCGCGACGCGCTGGGCGTCCCGCTTCCCGTGGGCGTTCCGGAGGCCTTCCTGGAGCCGGTCGCCGATCCCCTCGCCGACCTGCTGAGCCGCCACGCCCGTACGCACGGGCCGTTCCACGCGGCCGACGTGGCGGCGCGGTTCGGGCTGGGCGTCGCGGTGGTCACGGACGGGCTGCGCCGGCTGGCCGCGACGGGCCGGGTCGCCGAGGGCGACTTCACGCCCGGCGAGCGCGGCACGGAGTGGTGCGACGCGGGCGTGCTGCGGATGCTGCGCCGCCGGTCCCTCGCCCGCCTGCGGGCCGAGGTGGAGCCGTCGCCGCCGGAGGCGCTCGCCCGGTTCCTGCCCGCCTGGCACGGCATCGCGTCCCGCGGCTCGTTGCGCGGCATCGACGCGCTCGTCCACGCGATCGAGCAGTTGCAGGGCGCGGCGGTGCCCGCCTCCGCCCTGGAGTCGCTGGTCCTGCCCGCGCGCGTGCCCGGCTACTCCCCCGCGATGCTCGACGAGCTGACCGCCTCCGGCGAGGTCGTGTGGGTGGGGCAGGGCGGGCTGCCGGGCGGTGACGGCTGGGTGTCCCTGTACCTCGCCGACACGGCGCCGCTGCTGATGCCCGAGGCCGCCGAGATCACGCTGACGCCGCTGCACGAGCGCGTGCTGGAGTCGCTGTCCGACGGCGGGGCGGTGTTCTTCCGCACGCTGTCCGACCGCGTCGGGTCGCTGAACGACACCGAGCTCGTCACCGCGCTGTGGGACCTGGTGTGGGCCGGCCGGCTGACGAACGACACCCTCGCGCCGCTGCGCGCCCGGCTCGGCTCGACCCGTACGACGCACCGGCCCCGCACGCGGCGGCGACCGGCCCTGCCGTCCCGCACCGGACCGCCGGCCGCCGCGGGCCGCTGGTGGCTGCTGCCCGAGCCGGAGACCGATACGACACGGCGCGGGCACGCGCTGGCCGAGACCCTGCTCGACCGGTACGGCGTCGTGATCAGGGGCGCCGTCATGGCCGAGCGGACGCCTGGCGGCTTCGCGGCGGTGTACCCGGTGCTGAAGGCGTTCGAGGAGTCCGGCCGGGCCCGGCGCGGCTACTTCGTCGAGGGGCTGGGCGCCGCGCAGTTCGCGCTGCCCGGCGCCGTGGACCGGCTCCGGGCGACACGTCCCGATGCCGAAGCCCCCCGCGCGGTGGTGCTGGCGGCGACCGACCCGGCCAACCCGTACGGCGCGGCGCTGCCCTGGCCGGAGCGGTCCGGCGAGGTCGCGAGCGGGCACAAGCCCGGCCGCAAGGCGGGCGCGCTCGTCGTGCTGGTCGACGGCCGCCTCACGCTGTACGTCGAACGCGGCGGCAAGACCCTGCTGTCCTGGGGCGAGGAGGACCCGCAACCCGCCGTCGACGCGCTCGCCCTGGCCGTACGCGAGGGCGCGCTCGGCAAGCTGACCGTCGAACGCGCCGACGGCGAGTCGATCGTCGACTCCCCCCTCGCCTCCGCCCTGGAGGCCGCCGGCTTCCACCCCACCCCCCGCGGCCTCCGCCTCCGCGCCTGAACCCTCGCCGCTCCGCACCTACACGACGGCCCTGGGCCGACGTTGACATCACCGTCAGCGTCGGTCCGCACTCCGTACGGGTTGCTTGAGACCACCGGCGTTCGGCGGTCGTCACAGCCGCGACAGCCGACACCTGCACGTTGGGCCCCGTCCAGCTTGGTGAATGTCGGCGCAGGGCGCGCTGGGGCGGCCGGTCAGCGGTGGTTCGGGAGGGAGCGGACCATCTCGCGCGCAGCACCGACCACCCCGAAGTACGCGGCCGCTGAACCGCTCGGGTTGGTGACCATCATCTTCACCACGACGTTGCTCACCCGGAACCAGATGACGGCCGAGCCGCTGCCGTGCATGTCCTCGCCGGATTCCTCGGTGACGGCCTTCTCGTCGCCGACGACCAGTTCGCTTCTCAACGGGTCGGCGGCGCGGAGCTCGTTCATCCTGGAGTGCGCGCGGTCCTCCGCCGAGTGCCACCAGGACCGGGTGTACCGAGTGGTCGACAGGACCTGGAGGTCGAGGTTCCCATTGGCCAGACTCCACCATTCGCAGTGGTCGCCGACCCCGTGACGTGGCTGCGGGATCGCCTTGTCGAGGGCGGCCGAGGTGATCCCGCCACAGGCCGGAAACGCGGAGAATCTGCCCTCACCGATGATGCGGAACGGGTTCCAGGCCACATTCACCACAACGATGGCCGCACCCACGAACACCACGAGTGCACAGATCAAGGCGATCATCGCCGGCTTCGCCGAAGCGTTCGGCCTGACCGGGCGCGTGCCCGGAACGTACCCGGGCGGAGAGGGGATGGGGGGTTCGGCGATGGTCGGTGCGAAGCCCGCCCCGTAGGGACCCTCTGGAGGACGACCGCCGGAGTAGGCGGCCTGTACCGGCACCGGACCGTACGGCTTCTCCGGCGCCTCGTACGTTTCGGAGTGTCGCCGCGACGCGGGGTCCACCGTGGCGAGCTCCCCCAGCCCCCGGCCTCCGATGTCGGTCGCCTCGGTCACCGCTCGCAGTCGCCGTCGTGTGACCTCGGCGCTCAGCCGTTCGGCCGGATCCTTGATCAGCAGACCCTTCAGGACCGGCGCGAGGGGGCCGGCCTGAGCCGGCGGCTCGGGTTCCTCTGTGAGGACCATGCCGATCAGGGCGGGGACCTCATCGGCGCTGTAGGCAGGCCTGCCCTCGGCGGCGAAGTAGAGCACGGCGCCGAGGGACCACAGGTCCGACTCGGGACCGGCCGGGCGCCCGCGGAGGCGTTCCGGCGCGATGTATCCCGGAGATCCGATCAGCGTCCCGGTCTGGGTCAGCGCGGTCGCACCCGCCATCGCCGCGATGCCGAAGTCGGTCAGGACGATGCGATCGTCATCGCCGACCAACACGTTCCTCGGTGTGACGTCCCGGTGCAGGATTCCCGCAGCGTGGGCGGTGTCCAGCGCGTCGAGCATCTGCAGGCCGATCGCCGCGACGCGGTCCGGGGAGAGCGGGCCGTCGTCGCGGACCAACTGGTCGAGGGACCTGCCGCGTACGAGCCGCATGACGATCCACGGCAGGTCGTCCTCGGTGACCACGTCGTACACGTTGATGATCGCCGGGTGATCGAGGTGCGCGGCGGCCTTGGCCTCGCGAACGAATCGCTCGAGCATGCCCGCACGGCTCGCGTCGTCCAGACCGCTGGGGAGCAGGATCTCCTTCATCGCGACGTCACGCTCGAGGTACTCGTCCCGCGCGCGCCAGACGATTCCCATTCCGCCGCGGCCGAGCGAGTCCAGCAGCCGGTAACGCCCTGCGATGATCCGTTCTGCGGAACTTGGCATGGCGGGACGATATCGCTCAGGCATCACTCGGCTCGACGCATCGGCCAGAGCCGTCGAATCCGCAGGAGAAATGCCGACCGCGTCGATGCGGCGGTGTTCCCTAAGGAGGTCGCCGGCTCTACCTCATGCACCTGGACGCCTTCCGCTACGCCAGCCGTCAGAGTGGGGCCAGGCGGGCCTTGAGCAGGCAGAACTCGTTACCTTCTGGATCAGCGAGGACGTGCCACTGCTCTTCCCCGGTCTGGCCGACATCCGCCGGGCGCGCCCCGAGCTTCAGGAGACGTTCGAGCTCGGCGTCCTGATCGCGGTCGGTGGCGTTGACGTCGATGTGCAGCCGGGGTCTTCCGTTCCCCCGATCGTCGTCGTTGCGGCTGAGGATGATCGTCGGCTGCGGACCGCCGAACCCTTCGCGGGGCCCTATCTCGATCCAGTCCTCCTCGCCATCGAGCACGATGAAGTCCAGGACCTCGCACCAGAACCGCGCCAGCACTTCGGGGTCGCGGCACTTGAGCACGAGTTCACTGATACGGCATGCCATTGACGAAACCTACTCTCCGCGTGGGAACTGCCGGGGTGGCCGCACGCCAATCTGACGGTCCGGTGCAGTGAGAACACTCCCGCGACCGTACCGGGCGAGACGAGGCAGGGGCGAAGTGAATTTTCAGGCCGTGCGGTTCTGGCTTCCTGCCAGCCGTGCGGAGCGGATGATCTCCCAAGTCCAGCCGACATCCAGGCGATCTCCGAAGCTCTGCGGCAGGGAGAGGAGGCTCCCGAAGGGCGTCGGCGCATGCACGACCGAGCCGACCAGGTACTCGCCGGGGAGCCGACACCGCGACAAGGCCGTGGTGCGAGATCCTCGCCGAGCGTGAGAGTGGCCGGTAGGCGTATCGACTCAGTCTGGACCCGGTCGCCGAGGAACAGATCAACGCGGTCCCTCAAGTAGCTCTAGGCCCACTCGCCGAACTGTTCACTCTGCTCGAGACGGCGCCCTTGAGCGGGCAGCCGTTCAACCGACCGGTCAGAAGGCCCCGGAGCCGTCAGTGGCAGTGGGTCCAGCCGCTGGTCCAGGCGCCGGTCGGGGAGGAGCCGCCCCAGCGGACGCACTTGCCCTTGGCGGGCAGGCGGACCGGGCCGGCGAAGAACGGGTTGGCCGCCGACCGGGAGCCCTGGCCGCCGTCCTTGACCGCAAGGGTCGCGGTCATCCGGGTCTTGTCGCCGTTCGACTTGGGGACCATCGTGACGACGCAGTTCGCGCCGCTGGCGTCGTTGTAGAGCAGATGGACGGTCGCCTCGCCGAGCCCGTGACTCTCGATCGTGTGGAAGCCGGGGCCGCACAGGCGCTCGGGCGTGTACGGGTTGGCCCGCACCGTCTTCTTCGGGGTCGGCGTGTGCGACGGCGTCTTCTTCCGCGTCGGCCGGTGGGCGGGCGTGTGCGACCGCTTGGCCTTGTGCTTCTTGGTGCTGGGGCTGGGCTCGGCGGTGTTCTGGCCGTCCCCGCCGAAGTGCGTCGCCGCGTACACGACGCCGCCGCCGCCCAGCAGGATGACGCCCGCGATGACCGCGGCGATCACGCCTCCACCGCCGCGTCTCCTCGGCATCGGCTCGTGGCCGTACGCGGGCGGAGGCGGGGTCACGGGCGGGATGTCGTAGGTGCCGCCGCCGGACGGGTGGTAGCCGCCGGCGGATCCCGGTCCGTGCGGGGGCATCCGCCGGGTGGACGCGGTGGGCGGGCCGGCGGGAGGCATCCGCATCGTGCCGGCGCCCTGCGGACCGGCCGGGGGCAGCACCCTGGTCCCGGCGCCCTGCGGACCGGCGGGCGGGAGCACCTCGGTGGCGCCTCCGGGTCGGCCGCCCGGCGGCAGCACCTCGGTCGCGCCGCCCGTCACGCCGGCCGGCGGGACGGCGCCCATGCCGGGCATCGGTGCTCCGGGCGCGCCGGAGAGGTCGAGGAGCCCGGTGGCGCCCTGCTGGCCCATCAAGGCGTCCATGAGCTGCCGGGCGGTCGGTCGCCGCGCCGGGTCCTTGGCGAGGCAGGCGGCGACGATGTTCCGCAGCCGTCCGTCGAGGGCGCCGAGGTCGGGCTCCTCGTGGAGGATGCGGTGGATGACCGTGGGGATGGACTTGTTGCCGAACGGCGGGGTGCCCGTGGCGGCGCACACCATCGTGACGCCCCAGGCGAAGATGTCGGTCGCCGGGCCGACACGCCCGTCGGCCAGTTGCTCGGGCGCCATGAAGGCGGGTGTGCCGACGACCTGGCTGGCGGCGGCGGTGCCGGTCGCGTCGAGCGCGCGGGCGATGCCGAAGTCGATCACCACGGGACCGTCCGGACCCATGAGGACGTTGCCGGGCTTGAAATCGCGGTGGACCACGCCGGCCTGGTGGATGGCCGCGAGCGCGGTGGCCGTGTTGATCGCGAGCCGGTCGAGGGTGGCGCCCTGGCGGGGGCCCTCCTGCCGTAGCTGGTCCTGCAGCGAGGGTCCGGGGACGTACTCGCTGACGATGTAGGGACGGTCGTCGGCCATGCCGACGTCCAGCACCTGAGCGGTGCAGAACCGGGCGACCCGCTTGGTGACCTCGACCTCGCGGACGAACCGGGCCTTGGCCCCGGCGTCCTCCATCAGCTGGGACTGCAGAACCTTGATCGCGACCGAGCCGTCCGCGCCGCGGCCGAGGTAGACGATGCCCTGGCCGCCCTCACCGAGCCGCCCGATGACCTCGTACGCCCCCAGCCGCCGGGGATCCCCGTTCGTGAGCGGCTGGACATTCGGCACGGCAGGCCTCCCGATAGATCGACACAGTCGCCGCAGAACCTATCAACGCGGCTGGAACGATCTGTACGCGACAGCGGAGAACGTACGCTCGGTGACGCCGGGTGATCAGTCGAGGAGCCTGTCCCGGGTCAGCCGGCGGAGGCGGAGAAGACGTCGTCGCGGGCGCGGTCGACGGCGGCGAACAGGGCTCCGCGCAGGACGGGGTTGCCCTCCACCTCGGTCAGGACGACCCGGGGGCGGGTCGGGCAGATCCGGCCGACGGCCTCCTCGACGAGCCCGGCGAGGCGTTCGCCTCCGGCCCGTCCGACGTCCCCGGCCAGCACGACCAGACCCGGGTCCAGCACGATCGTCACGGAGGCGACGCCGTACGCCAGGCGCGCCGCCAGCTCCCGCATGAACGGGTCGCCGTCCTCGCCGGCCTCGGCCGCCGTCCGTACACACTCGGTCGCGGTCGGGGCGGCGAAGCCGTACCGGCCGGCGAGCTCGCGGATCGCGTCGGCGCCGACGAGCGCGCCGAGGCCGCCGCCGAGGGCCTTCATCCCCCACGTCACCGACTCGGTGTCCTGCTCGGGCAGCGGCATGCCCGGCACGGGGAGGTAGCCGATCTCCCCCGCGCCGCCGGAGACGCCGCGGTGCAGCCGGCCGCCGAGCATGACGGCGAGCCCGATGCCGCGGGCCGCCCACAGCAGGGCGAAGTCGCCGACGTCCCGCGCGGCGCCGTCGGCTCGTTCGGCGAGCGCGGCGAGGTTCACGTCGTTCTCGATGGTGACCTCGAGCTTCAGGTCGCGGCGAAGCGCTTCGAGGATGCCCGCGTGCCAGTGCGGCATGTCGAAGATGAACTGCACGTCCCCGGTGCGCGGGTCGACGACGCCCGGGGTGCCGACGACGAGCGCGTGCAGCCTGCCGAGGGCGATGCGGGCCGAGCGGCAGGCCCTGACGACGGCGTCGTGGATGACGGACACCGGGTCGTCCGCGCCGTTCGGGTCGACGGTCACCTCGGCGACGGTCTTCCCGGTGATGTCGGCGATGCCGGCCGTCACGCGGTTGGGACCGACCTCGAGGCCGGCGACGTACGCGCTGGAGGGCACGACGGCGTACAGGGCGGCGTTGGGGCCGCGGCCGCCGGCCTGCTCGCCGACGACGGCGACGAGGCCGCGTTCCTGCAGGCGGGAGAGCAGCTGGGAGGCGGTGACCTTGGACAGACCCGTGTTCTGCCCGATCTGCGCCCGGGTGAGCGGGCCCGAGCTCACGAGGAGATCCAGGGCGGATCGGTCGTTGAGCTCGCGCAGCAGCCTCGGTGTCCCCGGGCGACTCGGCATCTCCCCGGCCCCCTTCCGTATCGATTTGATGACGGCCTATTGCTTAGGAAAGTTTCTTGTTAGTTTACAGCACAAGCAACCCGCCCCAAGTTAAGGCACGAGCTCCTTCGGCACCGCCCGCAGGAGCGCTCCACCACCCGCGCATACGACCGCCGCATGATCGACCCCCGTGGCGTATGCACCGGTGGCGTGACCGAAGGGAGTTCCATTATGCGGTTCACGAAGGCCGCCGCCACAGCCGCCGTCCTCACGGTCGCGGTCGCGGGCTGTGGCGGCAACGGCAAGAAGGACGACTCGGCCGGAGGGAAGGACCCGGCGAAGATCGTCGTCTGGCAGATGGGCGACGGCAGCCCGGAGCAGACCAAGTTCCTCGACGGGGTCAAGGCCGAGTTCCAGCAGAAGCACCCGAAGACCGACGTCGAGGTGCAGTACATCCCCTGGCCGCAGGCCACCCAGAAGTTCCAGACCGCGATCGCCGGCGGCTCCGGTCCCGACGTGACCGAGGTCGGCAACACCGACGTGCAGTCCTGGATCGAGCAGGGGGCGTTCGCCGACATCAGCGACAAGCTGAAGGGCTGGGCCGAGGGCAAGGACCTGAACAAGGGCGCCCTCGCCAACGACCAGGCGGACGGCAAGACGTACGCCGCTCCCTGGTACGGCGGCGTCCGGGCCGTCTGGTACCACAAGGACTGGTTCCAGTCTCTGGGCCTCCAGCCCCCGACGTCCTGGGCCGGCCTCGTCGAGGCGGCCAAGAAGATCCAGGACAAGAAGGGCGTGCCGGGCATCGCCGCGCCGAGCGACTGGACGAACGGCATCCTCAGCTTCGTCTGGGCCAACGGCGGCGACGTCGCGGCCAAGCAGGGCGGCAAGTGGACGGGCACGCTCGACCAGCCTCAGGCCAAGGAGGCCGTCGAGTTCTACGCGGGCCTCGTGAACAAGGACAAGGTCGCTCCGGACAAGTACGTCGGCAAGAACGAGTTGCAGGGTCCCCAGCAGGACTTCGCGCTCGGCAAGGTCGGCATGTACATGGACGGCAGCTGGGCCCTCCCCCAGCTGGAGAAGATCAACGCCAAGGATTCCAAGAACTGGGGCGTCTTCCCGATCCCGGGCAAGGACGGCGGTCTCGCGCCGGTCTTCTCCGGCGGCTCCGACCTGGCGGTCTGGAAGGACAGCAAGTACAAGGACGTCGCGTTCGACTACCTGACCACCCTGGACAGCAAGAAGAACGCGCAGGCGTTCGCCTCGACGTTGAAGTTCCTGCCGCAGTTCACCGACGTCCTGCAGAGCGCGACGTACAAGAACGACCCGATCATGGGTCCGTTCGCGCAGGCCGCCGCGAGCGGCGTCAAGTTCACGCCCACGAGCAAGGGCTGGGCCGACTACGAGGGCGCCAAGAAGGTACTGCCCAACGCGGTCAAGGCCATCATGCAGGGTAAGTCCCCCGACGACGAGCTGAAGAAGGCCGACGAGCAGGCCGGCTCCCTGCTCAACCAGTAAGGGACCGTCTCCATGCTCGACACCGCTCAGCCGGTGCGGCGGACGCCGGGGCGGGACACCGCCCGCCCGGCCCGGCGTCGTCGCCGCCCGCGCTCCGGGCCGTACCTGCTCATCCTCCCGGCGCTCGTGGTCATCGGCGTGCTGCTGATCTGGCCCGTCGTCCAGATCAGCCGGATGTCCTTCGAGAAGGTCGGCGTGCGCCAGCTCCGCGGGGAGCCGGCCGAGAACGTCGGCCTCGCCAACTACCGGCAGATCCTCGGCGACGGGTTCTTCTGGACGACGTTCCGCCACACGGTCCTGTTCGCGGTGGTCGCGGTCGCCGCCACCCTGCTGGTCGGGACGCTCGTGGGCCTGCTGATCAACCGGCTCGGCCGCAGGATGTCGGCCTTCGTCGCGGGAGGCGTGCTGATCGCGTGGGCGACCCCGCCGATCACCGCCGCGATCATCTTCTCCTGGCTGTTCGGCACCACGGGCGGCCTGGTCAACTGGTTCCTCGACCTCCTGCCGAACGCGCTCGTGGGATCCGGCTGGGCGAGCTACAACTGGTTCGCCACGCCGCTGCCGACGTACACCGTCCTGACGATCTGCGTCGTGTGGATGTCGTTCCCGTTCGTCGCGGTCTCGGTGCTCGCCGGGCTGCGGACGGTGCCGCGGGAGCTGTACGAGGCGGCCCGCGTCGACGGTTCCAACGCCTGGCACGGCTTCTGGCGGATCACCTTCCCGCTGCTGCGCCCGATCTTCGGCGTCCTGCTGGCGCTCTCGGTGATCTGGGACTTCCGCGTGTTCACCCAGCTGTTCGTCATGTCGGGCCTCGCCAACCGCGACGCGTTCAACCTGTCGCTGTACGGCTACTCCGAGGCGTTCGGCTCGCTCAACGCCAGGTACGGCCTCGGCTCGGCGATCGCCGTGGTCCTCACCCTCATCGTCCTGATCGTCACCGCGATGTACGCGCGGATGGTCATCCGTCAGGAGGGCGCGGCATGAGGGCCCCGCTGTGGCGCCGCGTCGCGCTGAACACCGCCGGCGTGTTCGTGTTCCTGGTGTCGGCCTTCCCGGTGTTCTGGATGGTCTCCACGGCGTTCAAGCCGAACGGGGAGATCTTCAGCTCCACGCCGCACCCGCTGCCGGAGCACCCGACCCTCAAGCACTTCCGGTTCGTCGTGGACGGCAGCGTCGCCGGGGTCTCCTTCTGGGACTACTTCCTCAACAGCGCGGTCGTGGCGATCGCGACGGTGGTGATCTCCGGGCTGCTCGCGCTCCTGGCGGCGACGGCCGTGGCGCGGTTCCGGTTCCGCTTCCGTACGACGTTCCTGATCCTGCTGCTCGTCGTGCAGATGGTTCCGTGCGAGGCGCTGGTCATCCCGCTGTTCATCGATCTCAAGCGGATGGAGATGCTGAACAGCCTGGTCGGCCTGATCGCGGTGTACGTCGGGTTCGCGCTGCCGTTCGGCACCTGGATGCTGCGCGGTTTCGTCGCGGCCGTGCCCAAGGATCTGGAGGAGGCCGCGGCGCTCGACGGCGCCGGCCCCCTGCGGATCTTCTTCCGGGTGCTGCTCCCCCTCGTCGCGCCCGGCCTCGTCGCGACGAGCGTCTTCTCGTTCATCACCGCCTGGAACGAGTTCCTCTTCGCCTTCACGTTCCTCAAGGACCAGGACAAAGCCACTTTGCCCATCATGCTGCAGTTCTTCTTCGGCCGATCCGGAAACGATTGGGGCCCGATCATGGCGGCGTCCACGCTGCTCACCCTGCCCGTCATCGCGTTCTTCCTCGTCGTACAGCGCCGGATGGTGTCCGGTCTGGTGGCCGGGGCGGTGAAGGGTTGATGAGCGATCCGTCCCTCGAGCGCCTCGTCAACGCCACTCTGCTGGCGCCGTTCCCCGGCGCCGCTCCGCCGCGCTGGGTCCTGGAGGGCCTGGAGCGGGGCATGAGCGGCGTGACCCTCTTCGCCATCAACGGCAACGTGCCGGGCACCGCCGAGCTGGCCCGGCTCACCGGGGAGCTGCGGAGGTACGCCGACCCGCTGATCTCCATCGACGAGGAGGGCGGCGACGTCACGCGGCTCGCGCATGACACCGGCAGCCCGTACCCGGGCAGCGCCGCGCTCGGCGCCGTGGACGACCCCGCCCTGACGCGGCGTGTGTACCGCTCGCTGGGCGCCGAACTGCGGCAGGTGGGCGTCAACCTGGACTTCGCCCCGTCCGCGGACGTCAACACCGCCGACGACAATCCGATCATCGGGACCCGGGCGTTCGGCTCCGACCCGGAGACCGTCGCACGGCACGTCGCCGCGGCGGTCGCCGGGCTGCAGGAGGCCGGGGTCGCCGCGTGCGCCAAGCACTTCCCGGGCCACGGCGCGACCTCCCAGGACTCCCACCTGGAGATCCCGACCGTGGACGCGGACCTGTCGCTGCTGGAACGCCGCGAGCTCGTCCCGTTCCGCGCCGCGATCGAGGCCGGGGTCGCCTCCGTCATGACCGGCCACCTCCGCGTTCCGGCGCTCACCGGGGACACGCCCGCGACGCTCTCGCACGCCGCGGTGACCGGACTGCTGCGCGGCGCCCTCGGCTACACGGGGGTGGTCGTCACCGACGCCCTGGACATGCGCGCGGCCAGCGACGCGATCGGCATCCCCGAGGCGTCCGTCCGCGCGCTCCTGGCGGGGTCCGATCTGCTGTGCCTGGGCTCGAAGGAGTACGAGGACAGCGTGCGCGCCATCCGCGAGCACATCGTCGAGGCCGTGCGCCAGGGGCGGCTGCCCGGCGAGCGGCTCGAGGAGGCGGCGGCGCGGGTCGCCGGGCTGAAGTCCTGGCTCGCCGGCGCCGGGGACGCCGAGGTCGACCGCGCGGTCGGCCTGGAGGCCGCCCGCCGGGCCGTCCAGGTCACCGGCACCCCCGCGGTCTCCCCGAACCCCTTCGTTGTCGAGGTCCAGGCGCCGTCGAACATCGCGGTCGGGCCGGTCCCCTGGGGTCTCGGCCCCTGGGTGCCGGACGTGGTGCCCGTCGACGCCGCCGACGCCGACGTCCAGGGCCTTGTGGAACGTGCCCGCGGGCGCTCGCTCGTCCTCGTCGTCCGGGACGCACACCGGTACGCGGGGCACCGCGACCTGGTCACGGCGCTGCTGGCCGCGCGGCCCGACGCCGTCCTCGTCGAGATGGGACTGCCGGTCTGGCGGCCGGAGGGGGTCGCGTACGTCGCGGCGTACGGGGCCACGCGCGCCAACGCCCGGGCCGCCGCGGAGGCGATCGGCCTGCTCCAGCCGGTGTCCGGTGACGCTCTGGCGTAGGCGGAGGCCCGTAATGGGAGGGGTGATGGGCAGAAAAACCCGAACGCCGATCGGAAAACCGGGATGCCTGGCGTGATCAGTTCCGTCGAGGCGGGATAATCGGTACATGCGATTGTCCGCCCGGGTCGATTACGCGCTTCGCGCATCCGCCGAACTCGCCGTCGGCGGCGAGCGTCCCGTGACGGCCGTCCAGCTGGCTGAGGCGCAACAGATTCCCCCGAAGTTCCTGGAGAACATCCTCAGCCAGCTGCGCCGTTCGGGCCTGGTCCGCAGTCAGCGCGGTCCGGAGGGCGGCTACTGGCTCGCCCGCCCGGCGGACCAGATCTCGCTGGCCGACATCATCCGGGCCATCGACGGCCCGCTCGTCGGTGTGCGCGGAGAACGGCCGGAGCACCTGGGGTACGAAGGACCGGCACGCGCGCTGCAGACCGTCTGGATCGCCCTGCGCGCCAGCGAGCGGGCCATCCTCGAGCAGGTGACCCTCGCCGACGTGGCCTCCGGTGAGCTGCCCCCCGGGGTGCAGAAGCTGACCGAGGACCCGGCCGCCTGGGACTCCCCCGCCTTCCGGAGCTAGATTCCGAGTGCCGGAGGGAGACGTCGTCTGGGCGGCCGCCAAGCGGCTGCACGCGGCGCTGGCCGGGCGCGTTCTGACGCGCAGCGACTTCCGGGTCCCGCGCTATGCCACCACCGATCTGACCGGCCGTTCGGTCATCGACACGATCTCCCGTGGCAAGCACCTGCTCACCCGGGTCGAGGGCGACATCACCGTGCACACGCACCTGCGGATGGAGGGAGCGTGGCGGATCCGGCGGGCCGGCCCCCCGCCCCCGCGCGACCACCGTCTCCGGCTGATCCTGGCGAACGCCGAGTGGCAGGCGCTGGGCTACTCCCTCGGCGTCGTCGAGGTCGTGCGCACCTCGCGAGAGGACCGCGTCGTCGGCCACCTGGGGCCCGACCTGCTGGGCCCCGACTGGGACCCGGCCGAGGCGGTGCGCCGCCTGCGGGAGCGTCCGGAGCAGGCGATCGGCGAGGCGCTGCTCGACCAGACGCGGCTCGCCGGCATCGGCAACCTCTACAAGGCGGAGGTGCTCTTCCTGCGGGGCGTGGACCCGTGGTGCCCCGTCGGCGAGGTCTCCGACCTGGAGCGCCTGGTGGAGCTCGCCCAGCGGCTGCTCGACGCCAACAAGGACCACCTCGACCAGATCACCACGGGCGAACGCCGGCCGGGCGCGCAGCACTGGGTGTACGGGCGCGCCGGGCGGCCCTGCCGGCGCTGTGGCAGGCCCATCCGACGGGCCGACCAGGGCGACCGGCCCGAGGAGCGGATCACCTACTGGTGCCCGTCCTGCCAGCCGAGGCGCGCCACACCGTCCTGAAGGATCATGGCGGCGGAGATCCTCCGCCGCCATGGGTTGGTCCTGCGCCGGCCGCTCGCCCGGGGCCGCATCGCGCGCTCAGCGCTGGGCCTCGAACATCCAGTGCTGCTTCTCCAGGTCCTGCGCGACGGCGATCAGCAGGTCCTGGGTGACCAGGTCCGAGTCGTCCGTCGTCTCGATGCGGTCGCGGAACCGCTGGATCATCTGGGCGAGCAGGTCGGTGATCGCGGCGACCACCTTGTCGTCCTGCAGATAGCCGGCGTCCAGCTGGTGGACCTTGGTCGTCTCGGCGACCGTACGCGCCCGGCCGTCCGGGTTCACCCCGATCGCCACCGCCCGCTCGGCCACCGTGTCCGCGTGCGCACGGGCCAGGTCGACGAGCTCGTCGAGCTGCAGATGGAGCGAGCGGAAGTTGCGTCCCGTGAGATTCCAGTGCGCCTGCTTGCCCAGCAGGTGCAGATCGACGAGATCCACCAGCGACTCCTGCAGCGCGGCGCCGGTGACCTTCCGCGCCTCGTCGGGAAGCGGGCTCTTCACGGTCGACATCGCCGGGTCTCCTTCTCAGTGAGGTCGATATCCCCTTGTCAGGGGCGACCCTTCCCGAGAAGGGGCCGGATAACCGTGCGGTCCCGGCCGCGTCGGGGGCCACCCGACCCGGACCCGTGGACACGAACGCCCACCTCCCGGAGACGCGAACACCCACCTCCCGGAGACGCGAACGCCCCGGTCGCGGATTCCGCGACCGGGGCGCTGCGTGCGTTTCGGACGGGCCGTCAGGCCGCGACCATGTCGGCGCGAAGCGCGGTCTCGATCGTCTCGGGGGTGTTGGGAATGGCGTCGGCCGAGATCGCCTCGCCGTCGAGCCGCTCGTGCTCCGGCGGCGCACCTGCCATCACCGGCTCCTGCTGGAGCTCGGCGAGCGCCAGTTGATCGGAGACGTCGCGCAGCACGTGCGAGAGCGGCACGCCGAGGGCTTTGCAGATCGAGGCGAGCAGCTCCGAGGAGGCTTCCTTCTGTCCCCGCTCAACCTCGGACAGATAACCCAGCGACACGCGTGCCGCCGCGGAAACTTCCCGGAGGGTACGGCCTTGGCGCAGCCGCAGCTGCCGGAGTACGTCGCCGAGCAGCTGACGAAGCAGGACCATGTCTCGCTCCCTCCGTGTGTCCTGACTCATCTACCGGTTCCACCGTACCTGTCTTCACGATGCACGTGGCAGACCGAAACTTTCATGTTCGCTTCCGACGTAACGCTGTAATCACCCCGGTTCTTCCCGGTTGCCCGCCGTGACGGACCAACTCTCGCTGAACTCCAGTGTGAGCAGATGACGCCGCAACAGGTCAAGTGCATGGACGACCGTCATCCTGCGAATCGGGCCACGAGCGCGTTCGCCGTCGCCCGGGACCGGCAGCCGGACCGACCGGACCACCGGCGGAGCGCCGGCGTCGGCCAGCCCGATGTGCACCGTGCCCACCGGTTCCCCGTCCTGCGGCTCGGGCCCGGCCACCCCGGTGACGGCGAGGCCGTAGGTGGCGCCGAGCCGCTCGCGGACCCCGGTGGCCATGGCGGCGGCGACATCCGGGTGGACCGCGCCGTGCGCGGCGAGCAGATCGGCCGGAACGCCCAGAAGCGAATGTTTGAGAGGGGTCGCGTACGCGACCACCCCTCCGAGAAACGTCGCCGACGACCCCGGCATTCCCGTGAGCTCGGCGCCGAGCAGGCCGCCGGTGAGCGACTCGGCCACCGCGACCGTGGCGTTCCGCTCCGCCAGCACGTGGTGGACGACCCGGTCGAGGTCGAGATCCTCCTCGGCGTACACCGAAGCGCCCAGCAGGTCGCGCGCCATCGCCGCGGCCTCGGCCACCTGGTCCTCGCCGGCGGCCGTGATCCGCACCCGGACCTCTCCCGCTGTCGGGTAGTAGGCGAGGCGCACGCCGGGGAGCGCCTCGACCGGCGCGAGCCGCGCGGCGATCACCGACTCCCACACCGTCGCCGTGCGCAGCACACGCGCCGCCACGGGGGTCCCGATCAGCTCGGGCAGCACGTGCTCGTCGACGATGGCGCGCATCTCGGCCGGCACGCCCGGCACGGCGTACGCGACGCCGCCGGAGAGCTCCACGCGCAGGCCCGGCGCGGTACCGGCGGGGTTGGGCAATCGCCGGGCGCCCTCGGGGACGTCGGCCATCCGCAGCGCCGACTCCCTCAGCGGCACGCCGCGGGTGACCGCCCGCTCGCGCAGCCGGGCCTCCAGGTCCGGGTCGCGGCGCAGGGCGACCCCCGCGGCGCGGGCCAGCGCGTCCCGCGTCACATCGTCGGAGGTGCCGCCGAGGCCGCCGGTGACGATGACGGCGTCCGTGCGCTCCAGGGCCTCCCTGAGCGCCGTAATGATCGTTTCGGTGTCGTCGGGAACGACGACGTCCCGGACGACCTCCACGCCCGCCTCCGTGAGGCGCCTGCCGAGCCACCCGGCGTTGCCGTTGAAGATGTCGCCCCGCAGGAGTTCGTCACCGACGTTCAGCAGCTCTACGCGCACGCCCGTCCCTCCAGAGTCTCCACGCCTTGACGAGGTAGTCCAGGCCTGTGACCACGGTCACCACCGTGGCGGCCCCCATGACGATCCAGCGCAGCGGGTCGATCGGCCCGGGCATGACGTACAGCCCGATGGCGATCACCTGCAGCATGGTCTTGAGCTTGCCGCCGCGGCTGGCGGCGATCACGCCGTACCTGATCACGACGAACCGCAGCAGCGTGATGCCCAGCTCGCGGACGAGGATGGCGATGGTCACCCACCACCAGAGGCGGCCGAGCAGCGAGAGACCGACCAGCGCCGACCCGACGAGCGCCTTGTCGGCGATCGGGTCGGCGATCTTGCCGAAGTCGGTGATGAGGTTGCGCCGGCGGGCGAGCTCGCCGTCGAAGCGATCGGTGAGCGACGCCACGGCGAACATCCCCAGCGCGGCGACCCGCCACCAGGTGCCGTCGAGGAACAGCAGCCAGACGAAGAACGGGACGAGCACGAGGCGGACGACGGTCAGCAGGTTGGCGATGTTGAGCACGCCCGCCTGCGGGGCCGCCGACGGGGAGAGCGGTTCGTCGCCGGCGGAGGTCGTCATGCGCCGTCCACGACGGCGAGGAGGTCGACGCCCATCGCCTCGACGACGCGCGCCCGGACGATCCGCCCCACGGGAGCGTCGCCCTTCAGGGTCACCACCCCGTCGATCTCGGGCGCCTGGTGCGCGGCCCGGCCCTCGCCGGGCTCCTCGACCAGCACCTCCACCGTCGAGCCGATGCGCTCCTCGGCCCGCTGGGCGGTGAGCTCCTCGGCGAGCGAGGACAGGTCGGCGACGCGGGCGTCGATCTCGGCGGCGTCGAGCTTGCCGTCGAAACCGACCGCCTCGGTGCCCTCCTCGTCGGAGTAGCCGAACACCCCGACGGCGTCGAGACGCGCGGCGGTCAGGAACTGCGCGAGCTCGTCCACATCGTGTTCGGTCTCGCCGGGGAAGCCGACGATGAAGTTGGACCGCACGCCCGCCTCGGGGGCGAGGGCGCGAATCTGCTCGAGCAGCCCGAGGAACCGCTCGCGGTCGCCGAACCGCTTCATCCGGCGCAGCAGCGGCCCGCTGGCGTGCTGGAACGACAGGTCGAAGTACGGCGCGACGCCGGGCGTGGTGGCGATGGCCTCCAGCAGCCCGGGGCGCAGCTCGGCGGGCTGGAGGTAGCTGACCCGGACCCGCTCGATCCCGGGCACGGCGGCGAGCTCGGGCAGCAGGGTCTCCAGCAGGCGGATGTCGCCGAGGTCCTTGCCGTACGAGGTGGAGTTCTCGCTGACCAGGACGATCTCGCGGACGCCCTGACCGGCCAGCCAGTGGGCCTCGTCGAGGACGTCGGTGGGCCGGCGCGAGACGTACGCCCCGCGGAAGGCCGGGATGGCGCAGAACGTACAGCGCCGGTCGCAGCCGGACGCGAGCTTGAGCGGGGCCGCCGGGCCGCCGCCCAGGCGCCGCCGCAGCACGCGCGGGCCGCTCGCCGGGGCGACGCCCTCGGGCAGGTCCGGCGCGTCGAGGGCGGCCGGCGGATCACCGTGACCCGGGACGTGGACGTCGGCCGCGGACCGCTGCACCGGGCTGAGCGGCAGCAGCTTGCGCCGGTCCTGCGGCGTGTGGGCCCGGTGCGGGCGGCCGGCGAGAACGTCGTCGAGGCGCTCGCCGATGGCGGCGTAGTCGTCGAAGCTCAGCACCGCGTCGGCCTCGGGCAGCGACTCGGCAAGCTCCGCGCCGTACCGCTCGGCGAGGCACCCGGCCGCCACGACCCGCGCCCCGGAGTCGGAGGCCGCGAGCAGGGTGTCGATCGAGTCCTTCTTCGCGGCGTCGATGAAGCCGCAGGTGTTGACGAGGACGACCGAGGCGTCGCCGGAGTCGTCGAGCGTCCAGCCCGCGCTCTCCAGGCGTGCCGCGAGCTCCTCGGAGTCGACCTCGTTGCGGGCGCAGCCGAGGGTGACGAGGGAGACGGTCCGGCGCTCCGCCGAGTCGGTGGAATGGTCGGCGGTGGTCACGCGCGGCGCTCCCCTCTCGCGGGGCGCGTGCGCGGCGCGACCGCGGGCTCAGTACGCGAGGTGGACATGCCCCATACGGTACTGGCCCGCGGAAGGCCGACGGCCGTCAGCCTTTCTGCGGATCTTTCGGGCCGAAGTCGAGCCGGACGACCTGGCCGTCCTGACCCGGTGAGCCGACGTCCTTGCCGTTCACGGTGAGGTGCACCCCGCCGCCGTTGCCGATGACCAGGCGGAGGTGCTTCTTGGCCGACCACTCCTCGGTCTGGCCGGGGCGGATGACGCCGCTGAACAGCTGTTTGCCCTTGTCGTCCTGGACGCTGAGCCAGCTCGCCCGCTTGGCCTTCAGGCGTACGGTGACCTCCTTGCGGGGCGCCTGGGCCACGGCGGCGGTGTGCGACGGACGGACGGTCGCCGACGGGGTCGCGGCGGGCGCGGCGGCCCGCTCGGCGGCCTTGTGCCGCTCCTGCCCCGTGGCGACCCGGAAGATCCCGTAGGACACGACGACGACCAGGGCGGCGGCCATGGCGGCGCTCCAGTTCGGCGAGCGCCGTTCCAGGATCTTGACCGGGGTCTTCGCCTCGAAGGCCAGCCGGGCCGAGATCGCCTGCGGCGCGCCCCCGTGCGCGTCGTCGTACTCCTGCACGAGCGGTTCGGGGTCGATCCCGGTGGCGCGTGCGATGCTGCGGATGTGGCCGCGGGCGTAGAAGTCCCCGCCGCACATGCTGAAGTCGTCGCGCTCGATGGCCTGGAGCACCGTCTCACGGATGCGGGTCCGGCCGGCGACCTGCGGGACGCTGAGACCCGCCTCCTGGCGGGCCTTCGCGAGGGTGCCACCGATCGTCACGACACGCCTCCTGGGAACCTCGTGGCGGTGTTCAGGTCCACGCCGCCGGGTCGCCTCCCCGCTCCGCGATCAGTCTATGAAGACGGTGCGTGAGAAGCGATCTGCAACGCGCACTAAGTCAGCTACCCCACGATCTCGATCGCTACTCTCCGCGCAGGGTTGCCAGCACACCGGGCAGATCGTCGGGTTTGACCAGGACGTCGCGTGCCTTCGACCCCTCACTGGGGCCCACTATGTCCCGGCTTTCCAGAAGGTCCATGAGGCGCCCGGCCTTCGCGAAACCGACGCGCAGCTTGCGCTGCAGCATCGAGGTCGAGCCGAACTGGGTGGAGACGATCAGCTCGGCCGCCTGGATCAGCAGGTCGAGGTCGTCGCCGATGTCCTCGTCGATCTCCTTCTTGCGCGTCTCCGCCGCGGCGACGTCCTCGCGGTAGTCGGGCTCGGCCTGCTTCTTGCAGTGCTCGACGACCTCGTGGATCTCCTTCTCGGAGACGTAGGCGTTCTGCAGCCGCATGGGCTTGCTCGCGCCCATCGGCAGGAACAGCGCGTCACCCTGGCCGACCAGCTTCTCCGCGCCCGGCTGGTCGAGGATGACGCGGCTGTCGGCGAGGCTGGAGGTCGCGAACGCCAGCCGGGACGGGACGTTCGCCTTGATCAGGCCGGTGACGACGTCGACGCTGGGCCGCTGCGTGGCCAGCACCAGGTGGATGCCCGCCGCGCGGGCCAGCTGGGTGATGCGCACGACCGAGTCCTCGACGTCGCGGGGCGCGACCATCATGAGGTCGGCCAGCTCGTCGACGATCACCAGGAGGTAGGGGTACGGCTGGTAGACGCGCTCGCTGCCCGGCGGAGGGGTGAGCTTGCCCGCGACGACGGCCTTGTTGAAGTCGTCGATGTGGCGGTACCCGGAGGCGGCGAGGTCGTCGTAGCGGCGGTCCATCTCGCCGACCACCCACTGCAGCGCCTCGGCGGCCTTCTTGGGATTGGTGATGATCGGCGTGATCAGGTGCGGGATGCCGGCGTACGAGGTGAGCTCGACGCGCTTGGGATCGACGAGCACCATGCGGACCTCGTCGGGCGTGGCGCGCATGAGGATCGAGGTGATCAGGCCGTTGATGCAGGTCGACTTACCGGCGCCGGTGGCACCCGCGATCAGCATGTGCGGCATCTTGGCGAGGTTGGCGACGACCGTACGGCCCTCGACGTCCTTGCCGAGGCCGACGAGCATCGGGTGGTGGTCGTTCGTCGCCACCGGGGACCGCAGGGTGTCGCCCAGGCTGACGATGTCCTTGTCGGTGTTGGGGATCTCGACGCCGATCGCGGACTTGCCGGGGATCGGGGAGATGATCCGCACGTCGGCGCTCTTGACCGCGAGCGCGATGTTCTTGGCCAGCGCGGTGATCCGCTCGACCTTGACGGCGGGGCCGAGCTCGATCTCGTACCGGGTGATCGTCGGACCGCGCGTGAAGCCGGTGACCTGGGCGTCGATGTTGAACTGGTCGAGCACCTCGGACAGGGCGTTCACGACGACGTCGTTGGCCTTGGTGCGCGGCTTGACGACCGATCCGGCCTTCAGGACGCCCGGGGCCGGCAGCGTGTAGGACCCGTCGCCCGGCGAGGAGGTCGACAGGGTCAGCTGCTCGGTGATCCGCGGCGCCGGTGTCGGGTCCGGTGGCGCGGGAAGGGCCGGCGGCTCCGGAGGCTCCAGCAGCTCGTCGGCGAGACTCGGCCGGTCGTCCTCCTCGAAGATCTCGTCGGCGCGGACGACCTTGGTCTCGGACACGACCGGCGTGTCGTACGGCTGGGCGTGCTCGCCGACCTCGACCTCGGTCTTGCGGGACCGTTTCCCATTCTTTGCGGTCTTTCGCGCCGGCTCCGGCTCGAGCTCCAGCGCCTCCGCCTCGCGCAGCAGCATCCGGTCGCGCAGCTCGGCGAGGCGGTCCGGCACCCGGTGCACGGGCGTCGCGGTCACGACGAGGATTCCGAAGCCGACCAGGAGCAGCTGCAGCGGGACCGCGACGAACGCGGTGACGGTGCTGGTGAGCGGCGCGGACAGCAGCCAGCCGATCAGGCCGCCGCTGTGCTGCAGGGCGTGCTCGCCCGCGCTGGGGTACGGCGTGCCGTGCGCGATGTGGACGATGCCGACGACGCCGCCGACCAGCGCCGCGCAGCCGATGAGGATGCGGCCGACGTCGCCGTTGCGATCGGGGTGGCGCAGCAGCCGCCAGGCCGGCAGCAGGCAGATCAGCGGCAGCACCATGGCCAGCGACCCCAGGCAGTCGCGGATCAGCCGGCCGAGGTTCTTCAGCACCCAGGTCTGCGGGTCGAACCAGGTCGCCGCGGCCAGGACGATGGCCAGGCCGAGGAAGGCGAGGCCCTGCCCGTCCCGGCGGTGCTCCACGTCCAGCTCGCGGGCCCCGCGGCCGAACGCCCGCGCCGACCCGCCCACGATCCGGGCCAGGAGCAGCCACATCTGAGCCACGAACTGCCAGAAGCCGATGAACAGGGTGCTGATCGGATCCGGCCGTTGCGGGGGGCGGGGACGCGCCGCCGGGCGGGACGCGGCCGGTGCGCGCTTGCGGGCCCCGGACGCGCGCGCGGGGCTCTTCGCGGCCGGTGCCTTGCCTCCGGCCGCCGGTTTACGGGCGGCGGGCCTTCGCGCCGTGCCGCCACGCGTACCTGAGGAGGAGCCCTTCGCACCCCCGGGCGTACGTGTGGCCATGATGGCGAGACTAGCGGCGGCCCGCCCGCCACCGGGTGAACCTCGCCTTACGGCGTGTCGTCGATCGGCGGTCGCCGGACCGGACCGATCGTCCGATCCCGCCCGGACGCCCGGCGGTCCCCGTCCCGTACGACTCCGTCCCGTACGGTTCCGTCGCATCCGGGGGCGCAGGCCGAACCGGTCCGGTCCACGCGGGACCGGACCGGCTCTCCGGAAGATCAGACCTCGACGATGACCGGGATGATCATCGGGCGGCGGCCGAAGGTCTCGTTGACCCATCGGCCCACCGCGCGGCGTACGAGCTGCCGGAGCTGATGGATGTCGTTGATGCCGTCGGCGGCGGCGGTGTCCAGAACATCCTCGATGCGCGGGATGACGGGATCGAAGCTGTCGATGCCGGCTCCGCGAGCGTGGATCTCCGGGCCGCCGAGGGGCTTGCCGCTCTCGGAGTCGACCACGACGACGATGGAGACGAACCCCTCGTCGCCGAGGATGCGGCGGTCCTTCAGCGAGGTCTCGGTGATCTCGCCCACCGACAGGCCGTCGACGTAGACGTATCCGGCGCGGACGGCTCCGACGATCTCGGCCTTGCCGTCGACCAGGTCCACCACGACGCCGTCCTCGGCGAGGATGACGTTCTCGTGGGGGACGCCGGTGAGCTCGGCCAGCCGGGCGTGCGCGCGCAGGTGACGCCACTCGCCGTGGACCGGCATGAAGTTGCTCGGCCGGGTCATGTTCAGGACGTACAGCAGCTCACCGGCCGGGGAGTGACCGGAGACGTGCACGAGCGCGTTGCCCTTGTGGACGACCCGCGCGCCCCAGCGGGTGAGGCCGTTGATGACGCGGTTGACGGCGTTCTCGTTGCCGGGGATGAGGGACGACGCGAGGATCACCGTGTCGCCCTCCTCGATCCGGATCTGGTGGTCCCGGTTGGCCATCCGCGACAGCGCCGACATCGGCTCGCCCTGCGAACCGGTGCAGACGAGCACCACCTTGTCCGCGGGCAGGCCGTCGATCTCCTTCTGATCGACCATGATCCCGCCGGGCACCTGCAGGTACCCCAGGTCGCGGGCGACGCCCATGTTGCGCACCATCGACCGGCCGACGAGGCAGACCTTGCGGCCGCAGGCGTGGGCGGCGTCCAGGACCTGCTGGACGCGGTGGACGTGTGAGGCGAAGCACGCGACGATGACGCGCTTCTCCGCCACGCGCACCACGTCGCTCAGGACGACGCCGATGTCACGCTCGCTGGTGACGAAGCCGGGCACCTCGGCGTTCGTGGAGTCCGACAGCAGCAGGTCGATGCCCTCCTCGCCCAGGCGGGCGAACCCGCCGAGGTCGGTGAGGCGGCCGTCCAGCGGCAGCTGGTCCATCTTGAAGTCGCCGGTGGCCAGCACCAGGCCGGCGGGCGTGCGGATCCCGACCGCGAGGGCGTCCGGGATCGAGTGGTTGACCGCGAGGAACTCGCAGTCGAACGGTCCAAAGGACTGCCGGTCGCCCTCGGCGACCCGGAGCAGGACCGGGGTGATGCGGTGCTCGGCGAGCTTGGCCTCCAGCAGCGCGAGGGTCAGCCGCGAGCCCACGACGGGGATGTCCGGCCGCTCGCGCAGGAGGTACGGCACGGCGCCGATGTGGTCCTCGTGCCCGTGGGTCAGGATCACCGCCGCGACGTCGTCGAGGCGGTCCCGGATGTAGTCGAAGTCCGGCAGGATCAGGTCGACGCCGGGCTGTTCGGTCTCGGGGAACAGCACGCCGCAGTCGACGATCAGCAACCGGCCGTCGTACTCGAACACCGTCATGTTGCGGCCGATCTCGCCGAGGCCGCCGAGCGGCACGATCCGCAGGCCGCCCTGGACGAGCGGCCGCGGACTACCGAGACCGGGATGCGGATGACTCATCGCCACGCCCCCTCGCCTGATCGCGCGGGGGCGTGGTCATGCGCGTTGGTCACGCGCCCTCCTACCTATTCAGCGGCTCGCCTCTCCGGCGATGCCTTGGAACCTGTGGTCCGCTCACGGACCCTCCACGATCTTGACGCCGCCGGCGATGAGGTCCTCGCGCAGCGCGGCGGTGAACTCCGGCGTCGCGTCCACCAGGGGCGGGCGGACGGTGCCGCCGGGCAGCCCCAGCAGGGACAGCGCGGCCTTGGTGGCGATGACGCCCTGGGTGCGGGTCATGACGGCGGTGATGACGGGCAGGAGCCTGCGGTGGATCTCCGTGGCGCGCCGGACGTCGCCGCCGAGGAACGCGTCGATCATCTCGCGCAGGTCGGCGCCGACGACGTGGCCGACCACGCTCACGAACCCGGCCGCGCCGACCGACAGCCAGGGCAGGTTGAGCGCGTCGTCGCCGGAGTAGAACACCAGGTCCGTCTCGGCCATCAGCTTCGAGGCCCCGAACAGGTCGCCCTTCGCCTCCTTCACCGCGACGATCCGCGGGTGGTCGGCGAGCCGCAGCAGCGTCTCGGCCGCGATGGGCGTGCCGGTACGGCCGGGGATGTCATAGAGCATCACCGGCAGGCCGGTCGCGTCCGCCACGGTGGTGAAGTGGCGCGCGAGTCCTTCCTGCGGCGGCTTGTTGTAGTACGGGGTGACGACCAGGAGACCGTGGGCGCCGGCCTGCTCGGCCTGGCGTGCCAGCCTCAACGTGTGCTCGGTGTGGTTCGTGCCGACGCCGGCGACGATCGTCGCGCGGTCGCCGACCGCCTCTAGGACGGTGCGCAGCAGGCGCTCGTCCTCCTCGTCGCTCGTCGTGGGCGACTCTCCCGTGGTCCCGCTGATGACGAGGCCGTCGTTGCGCTGCTCGTCCACCAGGTAGGCGGCCAGCCGTGCCGCCCCGTCGTAGTCGATGGTGCCGTCGGCGGCCATGGGGGTGACCATCGCGGTCAGCATCCGGCCGAAGGGCGCGGAGTCGTCACGTCCCTGCGACAGGGCGTTCGTGCTGGGTGCCATGTTCCGAACTTACCGGGCATCGGCGGTGGCCGGGAGCCGCGGGGACCTCCGTGTCGTCCCGCCCGGACCTCGGCCCGGCCTCGTCCCGGAGCGCGGAACCGCCCGTGTCAGCGGGGTCTTCGGCCCGTTCGGACGGCCGTGACGAGGAAGACGCCGCCAGAACACGCTCGGGGGTACGCGTTCTGACGACGTCACCTTCAGCATCGGAATTCAGAAAACCGGCGTTACCGGAGAACCTTCACGGGCTCTCGTACGTTGGAGTGGTTGGGACGGGGTTCCGCCGGGGTCTGGCGGGGCTGGCGGAGCTCCTCCCGGCGGAGGATGCGCGCCTCGGTGGCAGGGGTCTGGGGCTCTCCGCGCCGGTCACCCACCCGACCGGCGCACCGGCCACCGAGGCGCGCGCATCCGCGCCTGGAGGTGTCCGGTGGATCGCACCGGACACCCATCAGCCCGTCAGGCGTCCTGGCGAGCGCCGAGATGCTCACGCAGCTTCAGCTCGAGTTCATCCCTGCTCCGCGCGCGCAGGCACTCGTTGCGGCGTACCGCCCACCAGTGCCCGGAGCCTCCGAGCCCGAACCGCCAACCGGAGTAATCGGCCGTCAGCTGCTGCAGCTGAAGGGCCGCCCCCTGGACAGTGTCCTCCATGTGCATCTCTCCCGAACCTCCCACACCGCCAGCCGCGGCGATCCGCACCACGGTCGCCGGAAATCCTTCCCCGTGTGAGGACGAATCGACCACATGGCCGCGAGCGGTCAGGAGGTCCACAGGGAAGGTCTTCACCTGCGAAGACGAGTCATTTAATCAGCTTTTGCGGCATGTATCGCAAGGGTCAGATTTGGTTGTCCGCCGGCGTCCACGCGCGCGCTGACGGACGGTGCCCGCGCGCGTACGGCGGGACGTGATCGGACGGCCGCCGGCGCGGTCTCCGGGGCCGGGTCAGCGCGGTGGGCCGAGCCACCCGGCGCGGTACGCCGCCCACTCCCGGTCGTCCGTCGTCCAGTCGGCGTACACGGCCACGCCGTACGGCCGCCGGGGCGGGCGGCGCAGCCGCGCGACGCCCTGCCGGACGCCGCGCAGCGCGGTGGGCAGGTCCTCCGCCCACGGGGTGGGCGACCGGTAGGTCGGCACTCCCATGAAGACGGTCACGCGATCGCCGATCAGTGACAGCACCCGCTCGGTGTGGTGGGCGAAGTGCCATCCGGCGAGCGCCCGCGTCGGCGCCTCCGAGTCGTAGGTCATGATCGCCACCTGGTCGACGCGGTCCGCGACCGCCTTCAGGTAGGCCGCCGTTGGCCGCGGTGGATAGTGGGCCGCCCCGCGCGGCAGCACGAGCCGGAACAGCGGCTGCGTCCAGTCGGCGAGCCCCGGTTGCTCCAGCGCGACCGACAGCAGCCGTCCCCGGGCCCGGGTGAGCTCGCGGGTGCGCGCCAGCAGGTCGAGGAAGTCCCGGTCGTCGGGGTAGATCGGCTCGATGTCGTAGTGGATGCCGGCGAAGCCGAGGTCCAGCAGGGCGCGGTCGGTGTTCAGGACGTTCGCCCGCGTCGCCGCCGCACGCAGGTCCAGCGGACCGCCGCCGGAACGCTCGACCTGCCCGACGTACGCCTGGGCGTGCACGCCCGGCGCGAGCCGGCGCAGCGCCGCGAGCAGCTCGGCGGCGTGACCGTACCGCGCCGGCGGGATCCTCCCGTCGCCGGTCAACGGGCCGACGTGGAAGAAGACATCGGTGATCCGATCTCGGGTGAGGACGCCGGCGAGGGCGCGGTACTCGCTCTCGGCGTGCGCCTCCCCCACCCACTGGTGCCGGGCCCACAGCGCGTTCGCGGTGCCGCCGTACACCGGCGGCTCCGGCTGCCACCGGAACCAGGCGTACCCGAAGAAGATCATCGATGCGCCGAGCACGGTCGCGCAGACCCATGCCACCGCGCGGGCGAGTCGCCGCGTCATGCCCCTCCTCGATCAGGGGTTGGGACGCCCGGAATCACCCGCGGGTTCGCCGCAGCCCGCGATCAGCGTTCGGCGATGTTCTGGTCGAGGACGGGCTTGACGTCGACGATGGGCGTTCCGTCCAGGGCTTCGAGGTCCTTGACCAGGACGCGCGGGCCGTCGATCGCCAGAACCGTCACGCGGTGCAGGCCGACCGGGTTCGGCCGGTCCGGCGACCGCGTGCCGAACACCCCCTGCGGCGGCCGGGCCAGGTCGCCGCGCGGGTGGACGACCAGGACGTCGTGGGACGCCCGGTCGAACCAGGTCAGCACGATGACCTGAGCACCGACGGCCAGCTCGCGCAGCCCCTCGCGGACGTCCTCGCGGAACACCAGCCATGCCTCCGGCGCGCCCTCGTCGCCCTGCCGGGGTGCCGCGGCCCGGTCGGTCAGCGGCGACTCGACCCGGCCGATCGGGTGCACTTCGTACGAAGTTCCGTTCACCGTTCTCCCTCGTGATCGCGCGTACCGCCGCCCATCATGGCGCGCGGTGTGCGCGGGATGCTCGGTAAAGACGGGTGGTCTCGACCCTTTCGGCGTGATCTGCCGTTTGTCGCCGAGACCTTTACCGAGCCGGTCCGTCCCCGTTCAGCGCCTCCGGGCCCCGCCGGGCGTCACCGTGGAGACGGCCGCCGGATGGGCCGGTGCGGCGGCGCGGGAGACGCGCGCCCGCTGGGCGAGGAGGACGCACACCAGCACGCCGGCCGCCGCGGCGACCGTTCCGGCGCCCGCGTGTTCACCCAGCAGCAGCCACGCCCAGACCAGTGTGAGCAGCGGCTGGGCGAGCTGAACCTGGCTCGCCCGCGCCACCCCCGCCTTCGCGAGCCCGGCGTACCAGGCGAAGAACCCGAGGAACATCGACACGCCCGACACGTACGCCAGGCCGGCGACCGCCGCGCCGCTCCAGTGCGCGGGCGTGGCGGCCAGCAGCCCCACGGTGACGGGCACCGTGATCGGCGCGACGAGGACGAGCGCCCACGACACGACCTGCGGGCCGGGCATCTCGCGGGCCAGCCGGCCGCCTTCGGCGTATCCGAGGCCGCACGTCACCAGCGCGCCGAACAGCAGCGCGTCCGCGAGTGAGAAACGCCCCACCCCGTTTCGCAGGGTGAACGCGACGATGACCGCCGCACCCGCCACGCTCGCCGCCCAGAACAGGGCCGAGGGGCGCTCACCGGCCCGTACGACGGCGAAGATCGCGGTCATGACGGGGAGCAGGCCGACCACCACGGCGGCGTGGGACGAGGAGGAGCCGTGGTCCAGGGCGAGCGTGGACAGCACCGGGAACCCGAACACGATGCCGAGCGCGACGACGCCGAGCGAGGCCCACTGACGCCCCCGTGGCCGCCGGGCGCGCATCAGCCGCAGCGCGACGACGGCGAGGAGGGCGGCGACGCCGGCCCGCCCGACGCCGATCAGGTACGGATCGAAGCCGCGCAGCGCGAACTCGGTGGCCGGGAGGGTGAAGGAGAAGGAGAGGACGCCGAGCGCGGCGGTGCCGAAGCCCGCGGGCAGCGCTACCGGGACTCGGAGAGTAGCGATATCCTGATTCTTCATGAACAACGATAGCAGTATCGCCGGTCTCGCCCAGGAGCTGCGGGCCGAGGTGGCGAGACTGCGCCCCGGCGACCGGCTGCCCTCCAGCCGGTCGCTGATGAGCCGGTACCAGGTCAGTCCCGTCACCGTGTCCCGCGCGATCCGGCTGCTCGCCGCCGAGGGCCTCGTCGTCGCCCGGCCCGGCAGCGGCACGTACGTCGCCGAACGGCTCCGGCCCGCTCCGGCGGAGCCGGCGGATCTGGACTGGCAGGCGGTGGCCCTCGGCGACCGCACCGTCGACGCCGAGGGCGTGGTGGGCCTGCTCACCCCGGCGCCCGAGAGCGTCATCGCGCTCAGCGGCGGTTATCTCGCACCCGCCCTGCAGCCCGTACGGGCGCTGGCCACGGCGGCCGCGCGGGCGGCCCGCCGGCCGGACGCGTGGGAGCGCCCGCCGTTGCCCGGCCTGCGCGACCTGCGCGAGTGGTTCGCCCGTACGGCCGGCGGCGACGTCACCGCGGCCGACGTGACCATCACCAGCGGGGGCCAGAGCTCGATCAGCCTGATCCTGCGCGCCCTGCTGCCACCCGGCGCGCCGCTGCTCGTCGAGTCGCCGACCTACCTCGGCGCGCTGGCCTCGGCGCGTTCCGCCGGGCTGCGTCCCGTGCCGGTGCCGGTCGACGACCAGGGCCTGCGCACCGACCTGCTGGCCGACGCGTTCGCGGCGACGGGGGCACGCGCGCTGTTCTGCCAGCCGACGTTCCACAACCCGACCGGCACGGTGCTGTCGGACCCGCGCCGCGAGCAGGTCCTGAACGTCGCCCGCGCGGCGGGCGCGTTCGTCGTCGAGGACGACTACAGCCGTCATCTGGCGATCGACCCGCCTCCCCCGCCGCTCGTCGCGTCGGACCGGGACGGCCGGGTCGTGCACATCGCGTCGCTCACCAAGGCCACCGCGCCGAGCCTGCGGGTCGCCGCCGTGATCGCCCGGGGACCGGTCGCCGAACGCATCCGCTCGGCCCAGGTCGTCGAGTCGTTCTTCGTCGCCCGGCCGCTCCAGGAGACCGCCCTGGAGCTCGTCACCTCCTCCGCTTGGCCCCGTCACCTGCGCACCGTCGGCGAGGAGCTGCGCCGGCGGCGTGACACGCTCACCACCGCGCTCGCGGCGGCCGGGCTGTCTCCCGCCGTCCGGCCGCGCGGGGGCCTGCACCTGTGGGTCGGCCTGCCCGAGGGCGTCGACGACGTCGCCCTGGCCGAGGCCGCGCTGCGCGGGGGCGTCCTGGTCAGCCCGGGACGGCGCTACTTCCCCGCCGAGCCGCCCAGGCCCCGCGTGCGGCTCAGCTATGGGACGGCGGCCGGCGAGACGGAGCTCACCGAGGGCGCGGGCCGCTTCGCCCGGACCCTGGCCGCGGCCGCCTCCCAGGGCCTGTCCCGGAGTCCTCGTCCGTAGCGAGCGGGAGGACGGCGGGGCCCCTCGAACAGGGCCTGACCCGCCCGCCCGTCACCGGTGATGGAAGTACGCTGGTGCCGAGATGGGAGGGCGCGTGAGCGAGCGCACCAGGAGCACACCGCCTTCGGTCGCTCCTCCGATGAAAGAGGGCGCCTCCGCCCTGCTGCTGCGGGACTTCGTCAACACCTACGACGTCGACTGCGACATCGACGACTTCGGCGCACCCTGGGACCTCAGCGGCTGGCTCGTCGAACGCGGGCTGACGCCGCCCGGCGCCCGCGCGGACGAGGCCGACCTGGCGCTCGCGGTCGCCTTCCGCGAGGGTCTGCGGCACGCGATGCTCGGCCACCACACACCGGACGCGGCGGGTCCGCCCGCCGACCTGGACCGGATCCTGACCGCACTCCCCCTGCGCGTGTCCCTGAACGGCCCGGCGCTGCTCCCGCTCGCAGGAGGGGTCCGCGGCGGGCTCGCGGCGATCGCGGCGGCGGTCATGCGGAGCGTCGCCGAGGGCGACTGGACCCGGCTGAAGGTCTGCCGGGAGACGACGTGCCGGTGGGCGTTCCTCGACACCTCGAAGAACCGCTCCCGCAGCTGGTGCTCGATGCGGATGTGCGGGAACCGGACGAAGACCCGCGCCTACCGCGCCCGCCGCCGCGCCGCCTCCCCCGGCACCTGACGCCGCTCGACGCCGGCCGGCCGGCGGGCGGTACGGTCGTCGGCGTACGGACGTGACACGAGCGGGGGGTTGAGGCACCGGTGGGCGTGGTGGGGGTACGGGCGGCGTACCCGGGAGACGTGGCCGCCGTCGCGGAGATCCAGGTACGGGCCTGGCGCGAGGGGTACCGCAGTGTGATCCCCGAGGCGGCGCTGGCCGAGATGACCGGCCCGGAGGCGGTCGCCCTGTGGCGTGAGCGCTGGGCGGACGCCGTGGCCGCGCCGCCGAGCCCGCGGCACCGGCTGCTCGTCGCCGTGGACGAGGGCGTGATCACCGGGTTCGCCGCGCACGCCCCGGCCGGCGACCCCGACCAGGACCCGCAGACGACCGGCGAGCTGCTCACCCTGCTGGTCGACCCGGCGCGCGGGCGGGCCGGGCACGGCAGCCGCCTGCTCGCCGCCACGGTCGACCACCTGCGCGAGGACGGCTGCACGACGGCCATCGCCTGGGTCTTCGCCGCCGACGACGCGCTCCGGGGCTTCCTGGCCTCGGCGGGCTGGGCGCCCGACGGCGCGCACAGCAAGGTCGACATGGGCGAGCCGGTCGCGATGGTGCGTCTGCACACCGCCATCGCCTGACCGCACGCGCCGGCAGGCCGGGGCCCTGTACCGACGGGCCCGGCGGCACCCGTCGGCGGACCCGGCTCGCCGGCCGTGGCGTTACTCCGGGCGGTCGAGGGTCCAGTCGATCTGCGGCTCACCGGCGTCGGCCAGGGCCTTGTTGACCGCGCTGAACGGCCGGCTGCCGAGGAAGCCCCGAGGGTTCATCGGGCTGGGGTGCCCGGCCTCGAACACCACGTGCTGCGCTCCGGTGACCAGGTCGCGCTTCTTGCGGGCGTAGGCGCCCCAGAGCACGAACACGACCCGCTCGCTCTTGGCGTCCAGGGCCCGGATCACGGCGTCGGTGAACTCCTCCCAGCCCTTGCCCGCGTGGGAGCCCGCCTTTCCGGCGCGCACGGTCAGCACCGAGTTGAGCAGGAGCACCCCCCGCTCGGCCCACGGGGTCAGGTCCCCGGTCTTGGGCACCGGAACGCCGAGGTCGTCGTGGAGCTCCTTGAAGACGTTGCGCAGTGACGGCGGGATCCGCACGCCCGGCCGCACGCTGAAGCTGAGCCCGTGCGCCTGGCCCGCGCCGTGGTAGGGGTCCTGCCCGAGGATGAGCACCCGGGCGTCGTCGGGCGCGCACAGGCGGAACGCGCTGAACAGGTCGGGCTGCGGCGGGTAGACGGTGCCCGCGGCGTACTCCGCGGCCACGAAGTCGCTCAGCCGCCGGGTGGCGTCGGGGTCGAGCAGCGGCTCCACGCGCTCGCGCCAGGCGTCGGGAAGGAGCTCCAGCAGGTCGAAGGACATGCGCGGCAACCTAACACCGCGCGCGGACAGATTCCGCCGTTCCCGTCCTCGGACGAGCGGGCAGATCATCCGATCACCCGCACCTGGACGGGCCGCGACGGTCAGAGGCGCCCGGTCCTGGGGGCGGCCGGGTCGGTCAGGGCCTCGTCCATCGACTGGAAGCGCAGCACGGTGGTGAGGAGGAAGTCGCGCACGATCCGTTCGTCGGCCGGGGGGAGGTGGTCGAGCATCGGGTCCATCTCGCTGCCGGCCGCGTCCTGGGCCTGCCGGAGCTGGCGGCGCCCCGTCTCGGTGAGCGCGAGACTGACGAGGCGGCGGTCGGTGACGTCCCGCCGGCGTTCGATCCAGCCCGAGCGCTCGAGGTGGTCGACGGTGTGGTTGAGTGTCGAGGGGGCGACGCCGCAGCGCCGGGCGAGCTCCCGCTGGGTGAGCGCCGATCCCTGTTCGAGGGAGGCGAGGACGGCCAGGCCGTGGGGGGTGAGGCCGTACCCGCCCATGAGCCGTTGCCAGCGCATGGCGACGAGGTGACCGGCGACGGCCAGCAGGCGGGACAGCGACATGCGTTCGAGGTCGGCCTCAGAGGTTCGCACGGCAGACATTCTCCGTGCTCAGGGCGTGGAGGGCCAGTGAGGAGCCCGAGTCGTGAGGTCACCGTGAGGGGGCCCGGCGGGGGTACGGGAGGGCGGGGGTAGTTTTGACGCCGAACGACTCAGGATCGAACAGACCGCTCTGGAACCCTTCCATGACCTTGCGCTCGGCCCCTCCCCTGCCCACGTCCTCGGCCGGCTCGCCCGGACGGCGGCGCTGGCTGGGGATGGTGGTGATCAGCCTCGCGGTCTCGTTGATCATCGTCGACGCCACGATCGTCAACGTCATGCTGCCCCGGATCGTCGCCGAGCTGCGGCTGACGACGACCGGCGCGGAGTGGGTCACCTCGATCTACTCGCTGGTGTTCGCGGCGCTGCTGATCCCGTTCGGGCGTGCGGCCGACGCGTACGGCAGGCGCAGGATGATCGTTTTCGGCACCGTCGTGTTCGTCGTGGCGAGCGTGCTGGCGGCGCTGTCCGGCGGCGGCTCCGCGCTGGTGGGGGCGCGGGCCCTGCAGGGGATCGGGGCTTCGATGATCCTGCCGGGGGCGCTGTCCACCGTGACGGCCGTCTTCACGGGCCGGGACCGGGCGATCGCGTTCGGGATCTGGGGGTCGCTGATCGGTGGCATGGCCGCCCTCGGCCCGCTGCTCGGCGGCTGGCTCGCGACGTCGTACGGCTGGCGCTGGGCGTTCGGCGTGAACCTGCCGCTCGGCGCACTGATCCTCGCGGGCACGGCGGTCCTGGTGCCCGAGACACGTGATCCGGCGGTGCGCCGCGTGGGCGACCCGCCGGGAACGGTGCTCAGCGCGGGCGGGCTCGCGGCGCTCGTGTTCGCCCTGATCGAGGGCCAGCGGTACGGCTGGTGGTCGGCCACGCGCCCGTTCTCCGCGGGCCCGTTCCGCTGGCCGGACATCGGCCTGTCGCCGATCCCGGTGGCGCTGGCCGCCGGAGTCGTGATGCTGGTCGCGCTGGTCGTGGTGGAACGGGCGCGGGCGACGGCGGGGCGGCCGGTCGTCCTCGACCTCTCGCTCTTCCGCATTCCCGACTTCCGGCGCGGCAACGCGGCGGCCTCCCTGATCAGCGTGGGCGAGCTCGGGCTGATGTTCGTCCTGCCGCTGTTCCTCCAGGACGTGCACGGGAACTCCCCGCTGCAGGTGAGCGTCGCGATCCTGCCCCTGGCCGTCGGCACCTTCCTGGCCGGCGGCATGTCGGCGCGGCTGTCGCGCCGCCTCGGCGCCGCCCGGATGCTGCAGGCCGGGATGGCCCTCGAGGTGATCGCGGCGGCGCTGATCGGCCTCACCACGCGCGCCGACACCACGGGGTTCGGCCTCGCCCCGTGGATGCTCGTCTACGGCATCGGCCTCGGCCTCACCACCGGTCAGCTCACCCGGATCGTGCTGCGCGACGTCCCGCCCGCCAGCACGGGCCTCGCCTCCGGCACCCAGTCGACGGCGCGCCAGGTCGGGTCGGCGCTGGGGATCGCGCTGATCGGCGCGGTGTTCGCGGTCGGGCTGAGCCACGCGATGACCGCCCGGCTGCACGAGGCGGGCCTGCCGGCCCGGCAGGGCGCGGTGTACGCCGACCGGCTGCGCGACAGCGCCGGGACGTTCGCCCATGACCTGCGCCGGGAGGACCCCGGGCTGTCCCGCGCCGCGGACGAGAGCCTGGCGGTGGCCACCGACCGCGCGGCCTTCGCCACCGCCGCGCTCCTGGCCGTCGGCCTGCTGCTGACCCTCCGGCTGCGGTCCGGCACGGGTCCGGAAGAATCACCTGCATGATCATCGGCTTCGAGGAAGGGCGATAGTGGCGACCCTCTCCCAGTGGGTCGCCGGCTCGCGGCCCCGAACCCTCCCCAACTCCATCGTCCCCGTCGCCGTCGGCACCGGCGTGGCGATCGGCTACGGCCACTTCGTGTGGTGGCGCGCGCTGCTCGCGCTGGTGGTCGCGCTGCTGCTGCAGATCGGCGTGAACTACGCCAACGACTACAGCGACGGCATCCGCGGTACGGATGAGGTCCGCGTCGGCCCGATGCGGCTGGTCGGCTCGAAGGTCGCGCCGCCGAAGCAGGTCCTGGCGGCGGCGCTCGGCTGCTTCCTGCTCGCCGCGGTGGCCGGCCTGGTCCTCGCGGCGGTCACGAGCTGGTGGCTGGTGCTGATCGGCGCGGTGGCGATCGCGGCCGCCTGGTTCTACACCGGGGGCTCCCGCCCGTACGGCTATCGCGCGCTGGGCGAGCTGTCGGTCTTCGTGTTCTTCGGCCTCGTCTCAGTGGTCGGCACGGCGTACGTGCAGCTGGAGAGCCTGCCGTGGGCGGCGTGGGTGGCGGCGGTGCCGGTCGGGCTGCTGTCCTGCTCGATGCTCGTCGTCAACAATCTGCGGGACATCCCCACGGACGCCGCGGCGGGCAAGCGCACGCTCGCGGTCCTGCTCGGCGACGGGCGCACGCGCCTGCTGTACACCGGGTGCTTCGTGGCGGCCTTCGTGTGCGTGGTGCTCGTCGCGATCTCCCGGCCGTGGGCGATGATCGCGCTCCTGTCGGCGCTGTGGGCGATCGCGCCCAGCATGCGGGTGCTGCGCGGGGCGAAGGGCCCGGCGCTGATCGCCGTGCTCGGCGAGACCGGCCGGCTGCAGATCATCTTCGGCGCGCTCTTCACCCTCGGCCTGGCCCTGTAGCGACCCGGGTGTTCGTGAGCCGGATCACACCGGCGAACGGGATGATTGAAGTTTCAATCAACGTTCACCACCTCTGTCGGGTGGACCGACCACCGGACGCGATCAAGAGGAGTGACCGTGAGCGACCAGCTGAGCATCGACCCCACCGCTCAGGACGTCCTGTTCCGGCAGGCCCGTACGGCGAACACCTTCACGGACGAGCCGGTGTCGGATGCGCAGGTGCGCGCCATCTACGACCTCGTCAAGTGGGCGCCCACCGCCATGAACACCCAGCCGCTGCGGGTGGTCCTGGTCCGCTCCCCCGAGGCCCGCGAGCGCCTCGTCGCGCACATGGCCGAGGGCAACAAGGCCAAGACCGCCGCCGCTCCGCTGGTGGCGGTCCTCGCCGCCGACAGCGACTTCCACGAGCACCTGCCGACCATCTTCCCGCACCGCCCCCAGGCCCGGGACGACCTGCACGGCGTGCCCGAGGCCCGCGCCAAGATGGCCGCGTTCAACGGCGCGATCCAGGTCGGCTACTTCATCATCGGCGTGCGCGCCGCCGGCCTGGCGGCCGGGCCGATGGCGGGCTTCGACGCCGAAGGGGTCGCCAAGGAGTTCTTCCCCGAGGGCGGCCACCAGGTGCTCGCGGTCGTCAACATCGGCAAGCCCGGCCCGGACGCCTGGTTCCCGCGCAACCCGCGCCTGGAGTACGACCAGGTGGTCACCACCGTCTGAGCCGCGACCGCGAGGCATAACGGCCATAACCCCTCGCATCCGATACCGGATATCGGAGCGGTTACCCGCATCCGCGAGGGTTACACTGATCCGCGTGACGGCGTTCCGGATCAGTGAGGTCGCGTCCCTGCTCGGCGTCAGCGCCGACACGGTGCGACGGTGGATCGACTCGGAGAGACTGCCGGCCCGGCGCGACGAGCAGGGCCACCGGATCGTCTCGGGAGCGGACCTGGCGGCCTTCGTCCGCTCCCCCGCCGACCGGGGCGGCACGGTGCCGTCCTCGGCCCGCAACCGGCTGCGCGGCATCGTCACCGAGGTCGTACGCGACGGCGTCATGGCGCAGGTCGAGATCCAGGCCGGGCCGTTCCGCGTCGTCTCCCTCATGAGCCGGGAGGCGGCCGACGAGCTCGGCCTGGAGCCCGGCGTGGTCGCCGTGGGGGTCATCAAGTCCACCAACGTCGTCGTGGAGCTGCCCCAATGAGAAGCCACCGCGCCACGCTCCGGATCGCCTCGATCGCCGGGCTGGCGGCCGCCCTCGCGGCCGGCTGCGGCAACAAGGGGGTCGAGAAAGGCACCGACACGAAGAGCGGCACACGGACCGTCGTCGTCTTCGCCGCCGCCTCCCTCACCGAGTCGTTCACCGCCCTCGGCAGGACGTTCGAGGCGAGCCACCCCGGTGTCAAGGTCAAGTTCAACTTCGGCGGCAGTTCGGCCCTGGCGCAGCAGATCGACCAGGGCGCCCCGGCGGACGTGTTCGCCGCGGCCAGCCCCGCCACGATGAAGCAGGTCACCGACGCGGGCGGGGCCTCGGCGCCGCGCGTGTTCGCGCGCAACCGCCTGGAGATCGCGGTCCCGAAGGGCGCCTCCGGCAAGGTCACGTCGCTCAGGGACCTGGCGAACCCGAAGACGAAGGTCGTGCTCTGCGCCCCGCAGGTGCCCTGCGGCGCGGCGGCGCTCAAGGCGCTCAAGGCCGCTGGGCTCACCGTCAGGCCGGTCTCCCAGGAGCAGGACGTCAAGGCCGCCCTCACGAAGGTCCGGCTGAACGAGGCGGACGCCGCCCTCGTCTACCGCACGGACGTCAAGGCGGCCGCCGGGCAGGTCCGGGGCATCGACTTCCCGGAGGCCGCCCAGGCGATCAACGACTACCCGATCGCCGCGCTCACCAAGGCGCCCCAGCCCGGTCTCGCCGGGGAGTTCGTCCAGTCGGTGCTCTCCCCCCAGGGCCAGGCGACGCTGCAGCAGGCGGGGTTCGAGAAACCGTGAACCGGCGGGCGCCGTGGATGCTGGTGCTGCCCGCCCTGATCGGGCTCGCCTTCCTCGTCCTGCCGCTCCTCGGCCTGCTGGTGCGCGCGCCGTGGTCGACGCTCGGCACCCGCCTGGCCCGGCCCGAGATCCTCGACGCCCTCCGGCTGTCCCTGCTCAGCGCGACGCTCGCCACGCTGCTCTGCCTGCTCCTGGGAGTCCCGCTGGCCTGGGTGCTGGCGCGGATCGACTTCCCCGGCCGGCGGCTCGTGCGCGCCCTCGTCACCGTGCCCCTGGTGCTCCCCCCGGTCGTCGGCGGCGTGGCGCTGCTCCTGGCGCTCGGCCGCAACGGCCTGGTGGGGCACTGGCTGGACCGCTGGTTCGGCCTGACGCTGCCGTTCACGACCGCGGGCGTGGTGCTGGCGGAGGCGTTCGTGGCCCTGCCGTTCCTCGTGATCAGCGTGGAGGGCGCGGTGCGCGCGGCCGACCTGCGCTACGAGGACGCCGCCGCCACGCTCGGCGCATCGCGGTGGACGACGTTCCGGCGCGTCACGCTGCCCCTGATCGCGCCCGGGGTCGGCGCCGGAGCGGTGCTGTGCTGGGCACGGGCGCTCGGCGAGTTCGGCGCCACGATCACGTTCGCCGGCAACCTCCCCGGCCGTACCCAGACGATGCCGCTGGCCGTCTACCTCGCCCTGGAGAACGACCCACAGGCCGCCATCGTGCTCAGCCTCGTGCTGCTGGCCGTCTCGGTCGTCGTCCTGGCCGGACTGCGGGGGCGGTGGGTGTCGTGATCGACGCTCGGCTGGTCGTACGGCGCGCGGCCTTCACCCTCGACCTGGCGCTCACCGCCGCGCCCGGCGAGGTCGTGGCGCTGCTGGGCCCCAACGGCGCCGGGAAGACCACCGCGCTGCGCGCGCTCGCCGGCCTGACCCCGCTGTCGGAGGGCCACCTCCACGTCGATGGCGAGCCGTGGCACGACCGGCCCGCCGAGCGCCGCGCCGTCGGCGTCGTCTTCCAGGACTACCTGCTGTTCCCACACCTGTCCGCCCTGGAGAACGTCGCGTTCGGCCCCCGCTGCCAGGGCGTCGGCCGGAGGGAGGCCCGCCGGCTGGCGGCGGAGTGGCTGGAGCGCGTGGGCCTCTCCGACCAGGCGGCCCGCCGGCCCCGCACGCTGTCGGGCGGGCAGGCGCAGCGCGTCGCGCTCGCCCGCGCGCTGGCCGTACGGCCCCGGCTCCTGCTGCTCGACGAACCGCTGTCCGCGCTCGACGCGCACACCCGCCTGACCGTACGCGCCGGACTGCGCCGCCACCTCGCCGCCTTCGACGGCGTGGCCGTCCTCGTCACGCACGACGCCCTCGACGCCATGGCGCTGGCCGACCGGCTCGTGGTCATCGAGAACGGCGCCGTCGTCCAGGAGGGGACGCCCGCCCACGTCGCCCGGCACCCGCGGACCGACTACGTCGCCCGGCTCGTCGGCCTCAACCTCTACCGGGGGACGGCCGGCGGCCACTCCGTCGTTCTGCCCGGCGACGCCGTCACCTTCAACACCGCCGAGGCCCTGGACGGTGAGGTCTTCCTGGCCTTCCCCCCATCGGCGGTCGCGCTGTTCCGTACGCGCCCCGACGGCAGCCCGCGCAACCTCTGGGAGGCGACCGTCGGCGGCATCGAACCCCACGCGGACCAGATCCGGGTCCACCTGGAGGGACCCGTGCCGGCCGCCGCCGACGTGACGCCCGCCGCGCTCGCCGAACTCCGCCTCGCCGAGGGCGACCGCGTCTGGGCGGCGGTCAAGGCCACCGAGACGCACGCGTATCCGGCCTGAACCACGAGACGCCGATATCTGCGCCGACGGCGCGTTGTGCCCGGTAATGGCGGATGGGTCGCCCTAAAGTAGCGCGCATGCCCCCCATGCCCCGTGTCGCCGCGCTGGCCGCGGTCGCGCTGGCGCTGTCCGGCTGTGGCATCGCCTCCGGCGACGAGCGGATCACCCTGAACGTCCTGGCCGCCTCGTCGCTGACCGAGGCGTTCGAGGAGCTCGGCACGGCGTACGGCGCGGCCGCCAGGAACGTGACCGTGCGGTTCGAGTTCGCGGGCTCGCAGGACCTGGCGATGGACGTCGAGGAGCGGGAGCCCGCCGACGTGCTGGCGACCGCGGACCAGGCGTCCATGGACACCGTCGCCGACCGGGTCACCGGCCGGCGCGCGTTCGCCTACAACTCCATGACCATCGCCGTCGCGCCCGGCAACCCCCGGCACGTTCAGGGCCTCGCCTCCCTCGCCGATCGTCGGCTGCGCGTGGTCCTGGGCGGCCCGATCGTGCCGGTGGGACGGTACGCCGCCCAGGTCCTGGCCAAGGCGGGCGTCGTCGTACGGCCGCGGTCGGAGGAGGCCGACGCCCGCACCGTGCTCACCCGCGTCCGTACGGGCGCGGCCGACGCGGGCATCGTCTACGTCACCGACATGCGGTCGGCGGGCATCGCGGCGACCAGCGTGCCGATCCCGGCCCAGCAGAACGTCACCGCGACCTACTTCGCCGCCGCGCTGCGCGCGAGCGCCCACGAGGAGGCCGCGAAGGACTTCGTCGCCTGGCTCCGCTCCTCCACCGCGACGGCGATCCTCCGCAAGTACGGCTTCCCGACCCCCTGAGAGTCCGGGTCAGAACTCGAACGTCGGCCGCAGGTCCTCGGGACGCCACTGCACGAGCACGGTGGTGGCGTCATCGCCCAGCCGGCCGTGCTGGAAGTCGATGACGGCGCGGTTGAGGCGGCGCAGCGTCTCCGGGGCCGGGATACCGGCCGCGCTGTGCCGGATGACGAAGTCGCTGAGGCGCCGCACGCCGAACAGACTCCCGTCGGCGGCCCGCGCCTCGACGACGCCGTCGGTGTAGAGCAGCAGGCGGTCCCGTGGCTGGAGCTGCTCGGTGTAGAGGGGCGGGCTCTCGTCGAAGCTCGGGCCCTCCCCCTCGCTCACCAGGCCCAGGGGAAGCCGCGGCCGGTGGAAGAGCTCCTTGACGACCTTGTTCTCCCGGATCAGCAGCGGCGGCGGGTGGCCGCAGGGAATCCAGCTGAACAGGCCGGTCTCGACGTCGAGGTCGCACAGCAGCGCCGTCGCGAACCGCGAACGGCCGAACTGGCTGGCGATCGCGTGGTCCGCGTACGCCACCATGGCGCCGAGGTCCCCGCCGGCACGGCGGGTGTTGCGGCAACTGGCCAGCGCGACGCTGGCGATCAGCCCGGACGCGAGGTCGTGCCCGACCGCGTCCAGGATCATGACCTGCAGATGGTCGCCGAGCAACGAGAAGTCGTAGGCGTCACCGCCCACCCCGTACATCGGCCTGAGCGCACAGGCGACGACGAAGTCGTCGGTGGCGAACATCGGCGGCGCCATGAACGCCCACACCATCTCGGCCTGCAACGCCATCCGCTGGCTCCGCCGGACCTGGGCGTGGATGTCGCTGTAGTGACTCTTGCTGACGATCATGAGGCCCGCCAGCGAGGCGAGCGCCCGGCACCAGTTCAGCGTCTCCTCGTCGGTGTCCCCGACGACGAGTTCCAGCACGCCCATCCGTTCGCTGCCGTCCATCAGCGGCAGCCACACGTGGTACAGCCCGTCCTCGTCCGGCGGGCCGTACTGCACCTTGAGCGCCCGGTAGCTCCGCCCGGCGAGGGTCGAGTCGATCGCCAGCGTCGGCACGATCCGGCCGTCCACCCGCGGCATCGACCGCAGGTTCTCCTGCTCGAGGTCGGCGAGGTAGACCGTGGCGTCCCGGACCCCCAGCGGACGCGCCTCATCGGAGATGATCTTCGCGGTGAACCCCGGCCGGAGCAGATGCGATCGGTTCAGCACTCGCGAGAGGACCTCTCCCACCAGCCTATCCATCTCGTGGGACGCCTACCCCGGCCGCTGCAGCGGTAAACGGCACGGCCGCGGGCCCAGGATCACGCGAGTATGGGGTGCGCGGCGGGTCGAAGTGCACACGGATGCCCAACGGCGCGACAATGTTCGCCGCAGCGAACACTTCCCCCGTACGGAGTTCATCCTGTGGGCCTCGCCGACCTCGACAGCGTCGACCTTGTGACCGGTTCCCCCGGCGGCGACCAGGGGCTGTGGCTCGTGGCGGACGACTGGGTGCCCGACCGCGAGGCCCTGGAGTACGTCCAGTTGATGATCAAGGTGGCCGGTGCGCTCGCGCACGCCGAGCGGATCGGCGGCGAGGGACACCGCTCCACCGTCCTGGTCCACAGCACCGGCGAACCGCCCGAGAGCGTGCTGCAGTTCCTGTGGGACCGCGACATCGCCGCGACGATCGGCAGCCCGTCGCGCCCCCGCCCGGCCAAGGGGCGCCCGGCCCGCCACCCCAACCTGCTCGACGGCACGCCGGACATCGGAGCCCTGCAGGGCGCGAACGCGGCGGCGTTCGCCGCCGCGAACGGGTTGGACGGCTCGATCGAGTCCCTCGCACTCGTGGACGACGCCCTGGAGGAGCGGCGGCGCCTGCACGGTCTGCGCGCCGACGACGAGGACGAGAAGTTCAGCGACGGGGATCTGATCGTGCTCGCCGGAGCGTACGCGGGCGAGGTCCTGCGGCGGCACACGCGCGACGCCGCCTGGTGGTACGGCCCGCCGGGCCGCTCCGGCCCGCTGCACCTTCGCGCGGGCCTGGGCCACGGAACCCGCGTCGACGTCCTGGGCCGCGTCCGCGCCTACCTCCGCCGAGGCTCCCGCGAGTCGGTCCACGCCGTGATCGAGAGCGTGCTGACCCGCCTGAACGCCTGAGGCCGCCGGACTAAGGCGGGTCCGCCGAAGCGAAGCGGATTCACGAGGGCGAGGCAGGCCGCCGGAGTAAGGCGGGTCCGCCGAAGCGAAGCGAGTTCGCGAGGGCGAGGCAGGCCGCCGGAGTAAGGCGGGTCCGCCGAAGCGAAGCGAGTTCGCGAGGGCGAGGCAGGCCGCCGGGCGAAGCAGGGTCGCCGAGGCGAGGCGGATTCGCCGCCGTGGTCGGCTCGCCCTTGGTGCGGCGGGGTTGTCGTCGCCAGTGCCATGCCGGCGTGCCGCCGACGTGGTCGCTTCACCGTCGCCCTTGCCAGTTCGCAGTCGACGTGGCGGCGGAGTACCCGGATTGCCGTCTTACGCCCGGCAACGCCGACGCCAAGGTCCGCTTGCCGCCGTTGTGGCCGGCTCGCCGCCGGCGTGGTCGGCTTTGCCGCCACTCTTGTCATGTCGCCGCCGCCGTAACCTCACCGCCGCCGTAACCTCACCGCCGCCGCGATCTCACCGCCGGCGCGGCCACTTCGCCGCCGCCGTCGCCAAGTTGCCGCCGATGTAGAGGCGAGGTGTCCGGATCGTCGCGTTCGGCCCAGCAACGCCGACGGCAACGTCTGAGCTGCGCGGAGACCTGGGCGGAGACCTGGGCGACGGTGGCTGGGGCCGCCGTCAGTGCCGAGGATCGTGGTCGCCGACGGCACCACGATCCTCGACGTTGTCCGCTGAGGGCACCCCCATCGGCACGGCTGAGCCCCGGCCCGGGTCGGAGGGTCGGGGCTCAGCCGACGACGAATCAGACGCCCAGCAGGGAATCGATGCCGATCGTCAGGCCCGGGAGCTCGGCGACGCGGCGGACGGCGAGGAGCACGCCGGGGCTGAACGACTCGCGGCTCAGCGAGTCGTGCCGGATCGTCAGCGTCTCGCCGTGCCCGCCCAGCAGCACCTCCTGGTGCGCGATCAGCCCGGCGAGACGAACGGCGTGCACGTGGACGCCGTCCACGTCGGCACCGCGCGCTCCCTCCAGGCCGGTCGTGGTCGCGTCCGGCGAGGGACCGACCCCGGCCTTCTCCCGCGCGGCCGTGATCAGCTCGGCGGTGCGGCGGGCGGTGCCGCTGGGGGCGTCCGCCTTGTTCGGGTGGTGCAGCTCGACGATCTCCACCGAGTCGAAGAACGGGGCTGCCTTCTGCGCGAAGCTCATCATCAGCACCGCGCCGACGGCGAAGTTGGGGGCGATCAGGATGTTCGCACCCGGTCGCTCCCCCAGCCACCCGCGCACCGTCGCGAGCCGCTCCTCGTCGAACCCGGTCGTGCCCACGACGGCGTGCACGCCGTGCTCGATCAGCCAGCGCAGGTTGTCCATGACCGCGTCGGGATGCGTGAAGTCGATGGCGACCTCCGCGGCCTCGAGCGGCGCCCGGTCGTCGCCGGCGTCCACCGCCGCGACCAGCTCCAGGTCCTCCGCCGCCTCGACCGCCCGGCACAGCTCCGCCCCGACGCGCCCGCGCGCCCCCAGCACTCCGACTTTGATCACGACGTCCTCCCGTCCGATAGCCCAGCCGAGCCTATCGCCGAGCCCCGGACCTTGCGCTTCGCCGCTCATCCCGTCCGAAACTCTTGTAGCGGCACCGAAGGATCACAGGTAAAGCATTTGCTACACTTCTCGGCAGATCCGCGTCACCAACGAGCTGCTCGCCTGGATCAACGCCCTGGACGACCGGTCAAAGGCCCAGGTCGTCGACGCCATCGACCGACTGGCCGAGGCAGGCCCCAGCCTGGGCCGACCGCTCGTCGACCGGTTAGAGGGGTCCCGCATCCACAAGCTCAAAGAGCTGCGCCCGGTTCGGCGGGCCGCACCGGGATTCGGATCCTTTTCGCGTTCGACCCATGGCGCTCGGCGATCGTCCTGATAGGCGGGGATAAGTCCGGAAACTGGTCTGGTTGGTACAGACACGCGATCCCTCGCGCCGAAGACCTCTACGCGGAGTATCTGAAGGAACGCCAGGTCGAGGAGGAACATCGATGACGAACTTTCCGAAGTGGAGTGACGTACGTGCCGACGTCGTCGCCGGAGCCGGCGGCGAACAGGGCGTGACCGAGGCACGCAAACGCAATCAGGCCTACATTGATGGTCACCGCCTTGCGGAACGCCGCAAGACGCTCGGCCTGTCGCAAACCGACGTCGCCGAGAAGATGGGTGTGACCAAGAGTCGAGTGTCACAGATCGAACGAGGTGAGGTCTCCACCGTCGAGACCATCGCACGCTATGTCCAGGCACTCGGCGGGCAGATCCAGATTTCCGCCGTCTTTGGCGACGACCTCTACATCCTGCGTGGTGCCGATACCCACGCCGCCTAACCGACCGCAGACGGCGTTCAATCCGGAAGAATCGGGACGCCGCCACCGTCCTGCTCTGAAACGGAAACGTGTCACCCTACCTTGCCATGTCGATTCGCGGGCCCGGCACCTTGGCATAGTGCCGCCGCATTAGGGGCGAGGATCAGCAACCGACCCCAGGAATCCGTCCGCATACATGATCGCTTCGGCGACATACTTAACAGTGTCTCGGCTGAGACCCTGAACAACGTCATACAAGAAGACCCCATAGTGCCCCGCGACGCTGGCAGCGATCTTCAATGAATCGCAAGAATTCTTCCTGCCGCAACCAGAAGTCATTGCGCTCGAGAAGAATTATCGATGCTTCGTGTAGATAGACGGCGCTGGCACCTTTCATCAGGAGCGAAGCCATGTTGTCGTCACTGCTGGATTCCACGTAACCCCTCCCAAGGTGGACACCCGCGGCTCCCGAAGCGATTCACGTGTCGCGCCCCTATTGCACGTACCGTAGAATCTCGGACGCATAAGCAGAGCCGCCTGGAACGGTCTCCTCTCGAAGCTCACGGTGCAATACTTCGACTCGTTCACTCACAATCCGCTGGCATTCGATTTCGAGGTCCGGCCTCCCGCTCCGCGCCTCCGAATAGTGTGACTCTCCGGAGACCATGTCGAGCAACAAGGACAGCACCGTACGGCGGGAGGCTGCGGGCAGGTCTCCTTCCAGTGCGATGAGAAGCACCTTCGTAACGGAGACCGCGACCTCGAACAGCATGCCCTGCTCTTCGATGTGACCGGCGAGACCGCGGCCGCTCGGCTCCCGGCCGGCTCGAGCGGACAGCAGGCCGGCGAGGGCCGTGGGGAGGTGGGCGCCGCTGTTGCCGCAGCCGCAGCGTAGGTCGCTCCAGCGGATCTTCTCGACCATCCGACACCACGGCGCCAAGGGCTCGTGAACCTGGGCAGGAGGCCTCTGGGGACCGGGAGCCGATCGTTGGACGACCGACACCAGACTGTCCGAGCCCAAGTCCCATCTGGCGATCGAGCCGTCTCCGTCAGCGGCGACGAGCCGCGTGTCATCGGAGGTGAAGCCGATCGCGAATATCTGCGCCTTGAGCCCAGAGCAGACATTCTTGAGTTCGCCGGTCCGCACATCCCACACGCGGACTGTACGGTCCCTGCCCCCCGTCGCGAAGATTCTGCCGTTACGGGAGAACGCGGTGGCTGCGAGCGTATCGACATGTCCGACGAGAGTGACCATGGCCCGCTCGGCACCGGTCTCAAGGATCGCCGCGTATCCGTGTTGCCCGGCGGCTCCCACGTGGTGACCGTCCCGGCTGAACGACATCGAGTAGACCGGCGAGGGGGTCATCGTCAACTGTTCCGACGTAGCCGTGTCCAGGCTCCATAGCCTGATGTACCCGGAACCGTCCGCCACCGCGATCGCCGAACCACACGGACGCCAGGCCATCGCACGGACGGCATGATCAAAGGGCCTACCGGGTGGGCCTGTCCGGAACCCTCGGACGCGCTCCCCGGAGACCGCGTCGTATACCGCGATGACCCCTTCCGGGTCTCCCGTCGCGATCCTCGATCCATCAGGGCTCCAGGCCATCGTCACGTCCATGCCCAGAGAGGGGATCACTACATCGGCTCCGCCTTCCCGCCAGATCAGCAGCGCTCCATCCTGCGTCATCGCGGCGACGGCGGCGCCTCCCGGGGCGAAGGCCACGCGACCGAGGCGTGCACTCGACCGCGCGAAAGCTCGAACGATCTCCCCGGTGACCGCGTTCCAGACCCAACCGCCACCGGCATCCCACGCGCCGGCCAGCAGCTCCACCTCGGAACTGTAAGAAGCCGGCCCGAAGCCAAAGCTCGCACTGATGTGCGAGCCGTTGGGACCGCGGTCAGGAGGCACAACCGGAACAATCGAATCAGATCGTCCGACTCCCCGGCCCGTACGCCGTCCACGAAGCACCGCTGTTCGTCCTCGCTGTAGGGCGCCGGACCTGGCCATGACGCGTACGAGGGCCTAGGTCGCCTCATCATCTCGGATGATGGCGGCCTGGAACGTGCCCTCCCCGCTGCCGGACGTCCGCCAGGGTAGCCGCCCAGGCGAACGCCCAGCAGTCCGCCGCTGATCTCCTCAGCGGACTGCTGGGCGTCGTCAAGGCCTTCCGGCGGTCGGCCGTCAGAGGGTGAAGTCGCGGCCCTCGAACGGGCCGATGACGGTCATCGTCATCGGGCGGCCCAGGATCTCGCGGCCGACCGTACGGACGTCGTCCAGCGTGACGGCCTCGATGCGGCCCAGGATGTCGTCGACCGAGAGCAGGCTGTCGTAGACCAGCTCGCTCTTGCCGATGCGGCTCATCCGCGACCCGGTGTCCTCCAGGCCCAGCACGAACGAGCCGCGCAGCTGGCCCTTGCCGCGCTCGAGCTCCTCCTCGGTGATGCCGTGCTCGGCCACCTTGGCGACCTCGTCGCGGCAGATCTCGAGGACCTCGTCGACCTTGGCGGGCAGGCATCCGGCGTACACCCCGAAGATGCCGGTGTCGGCGTACTGGGAGTTGTAGCTGTACACCGAGTACGCGAGCCCGCGCTTCTCCCGGATCTCCTGGAACAGGCGGGAGGACATCCCGCCGCCCAGCGCGGCGTTGAGCACGCCGAGGGCGAAGCGGCGCTCGTCGACGCGGGTGATGCCGACCGTGCCGAGGATGAGGTTGGCCTGCTCGGTCGGGCGGACGATCGAGCGTACGCCCGACGCCGGGGACGCGCCCGGTCCGCCGATGCGCGGGGCGCTGGGCAGCTGCGCGGTGTCCCCGAGGACGCCTTCGAACGCCGCCTGCACCAGGCGCACGACCTCGTCGTGGTCGACGTTGCCGGCGGCCGCGACGACGAGGTTCTGCGGGACGTAGCGCTCCCGGTAGTACCGCGCGATGCGGTCCCGGCCGATCCCGCCGATCGACTCGACCGTGCCGAGGATCGGCCGGCCCAGCGGGGTGTCGCCGAACAGCGCGGCGGAGAACTCGTCGTGCACGGCGTCGGTGGGGTCGTCGTCGTGCATGGCGATCTCTTCGAGGATCACCCCGCGTTCGGCGTCGACGTCCTGCGGCTCGATGAGGGAGTTCGTCACCATGTCGGAGACGACGTCGATGGCCAGCGGCATGTCGGAGTCGAGCACCCGCGCGTAGTAGCAGGTGTACTCCTTGGCGGTGAAGGCGTTCATCTCGCCGCCCGCCGCGTCCATCAGCGAGGAGATCTCCAGCGCGGTGCGCTTACGGGTGCCCTTGAAGAGCAGGTGCTCGAGATAGTGGCTCGCGCCGGCGTCCTCGATCGACTCGTCACGCGACCCGACCCCGGCCCAGATGCCGAAGGCCACCGAACGCACGGTGGGGACGGTCTCGGTGACGATGCGAAGCCCGCCCGGCAGGACGGTCCGCCGGACCACCCCGGCGCCGTCGGCGCCGGGGTGAACGACGAAGGTGGAGCCGGGCTCCTGTTCCCTGGCGAGCAGCGTCATGAGTTGCGGTCGCTGTCGCCACGGTTGTTGCTGCCGCCGCTCCGGGTGCGGCGCCGGCGGGGGCGCTCGCCTCCGTCGCGGCTCTCGCGGCGCTCCGGGCGCTCGGCCTGGGCGCCGTCCCCCTCAGGGGCGGCCGCCTCGTCGTCGGAGCCGCCCGCCTCGGCGGCCGCGGCCTCCTGCTCGACGACCTCGACCGGCGCCAGCGACAGCTTGCCGCGGGCGTCGATCTCGGTGACCTCGACCTGGATCTTGTCGCCGACCTTGATGACGTCGTCGATGTTCTCGATCCGGCCGCCGCCGTGCAGCTTGCGGATCTGGGAGATGTGCAGCAGGCCGTCCTTGCCGGGCAGCAGCGACACGAAGGCGCCGAACGTGGTGGTCTTCACCACGGTGCCGAGGTAGCGCTCGCCGACCTCCGGCATGTGCGGGTTGGCGATCGAGTTGATCGCCTGCCGCGCTGCCTCGGCGGACGGGCCGTCGGTGGCGCCGACGTAGATCGTGCCGTCGTCCTCGATGGTGATCTCGGCGCCGGTGTCGTCCTGGATCGAGTTGATCATCTTGCCCTTGGGGCCGATGACCTCGCCGATCTTGTCGACCGGGACCTTGATCGTGATGATCCGCGGCGCGTTCGGGCTCATCTCGCCGGGGGCCTCGATGGCCTCCTGCATGACATCGAGGATCGCCAGCCGGGCGCCCTTGGCCTGCTTGAGCGCGGCGGCCAGGACGTTCGCCGGGATGCCGTCGAGCTTGGTGTCGAGCTGCAGCGCGGTGATCACGTCACGGGTGCCGGCGACCTTGAAGTCCATGTCGCCGAAGGCGTCCTCGGCACCGAGGATGTCGGTCAGCGTGACGTACTCGTCGCCCTCGTTGATCAGGCCCATCGCGATGCCGGCGACCATCTGCTTCAGCGGGACGCCGGCCGACAGCAGCGACATCGTGCTGGCGCAGACGGAGCCCATCGAGGTGGAGCCGTTGGAGCCGACCGCCTCCGAGACCTGCCGGATGGCGTACGGGAACTCCTCGCGGGTCGGCAGCACCGGGATCAGGGCGCGCTCGGCGAGGGCGCCGTGCCCGATCTCCCGCCGCTTCGGCGAGCCGACGCGGCCGGTCTCCCCGGTGGAGTACGGCGGGAAGTTGTAGTTGTGCATGTAGCGCTTGGTGCGCTCCGGGTTGAGCGTGTCGATCATCTGCTCCATGCGGAGCATGTTCAGCGTCGTCACACCCAGGATCTGGGTCTCACCGCGCTCGAACAGCGCCGAGCCGTGCACGCGCGGCACGACGCCGACCTCGGCGGTCAGCTGGCGGATGTCCTTCACGCCGCGGCCGTCGATGCGGACCTTCTCCGTGATGACCCGCTCACGCACGAGCTTCTTGGTCAGCGCGCGGAACGCCGCGCCGATCTCCTTCTCGCGCTCGACGAAGTCCGGGCCGACCTTCTCGGCGGCGAGGGCCTTGACGCGGTCGAGCTCGGCCTCGCGCTCCTGCTTGCCGGCGATCGTCAGCGCCTGGGCCAGCTCGGTGCGGACGGCGGCCTCCACGGCGGCGTACACGTCGTCCTGGTAGTCCAGGAAGATCGGGTACTCGGCCGTCTCCTTGGCCGCCTCCTCGGCGAGCCGGCTCTGCGCCTGGCAGAGCACCTTGATGAACGGCTTGGCGGCCTCCAGGCCCTCCGCGACCGTCTCCTCGGTCGGCGCCACGGCGCCGTCGGCGATGAGCTTGAGCGTGCCCGGCGTCGACTCGGCCTCGACCATCATGATCGCAACGTCGCCGTCCTCGAGCACGCGGCCCGCGACGACCATGTCGAACGTGGCGTTCGCCAGCTCCGAGTGGGTCGGGAACGCCACCCACTGGCCCTCGATCAGCGCGACGCGCACGCCGCCGATCGGGCCGGAGAACGGCAGGCCCGCGAGCTGCGTCGACATGGACGCGGCGTTGATCGCGACGACGTCGTACAGGTGGTCCGGGTGCAGGGCCAGGATCGTCTCGACGACCTGGATCTCGTTGCGCAGGCCCTTCTTGAACGAGGGGCGCAGCGGCCGGTCGATCAGTCGGCAGGTGAGGATCGCGTCCTCGCTCGGCCGGCCCTCGCGGCGGAAGAACGAGCCGGGGATGCGCCCGGCGGCGTACATGCGCTCCTCGACGTCGACGGTGAGCGGGAAGAAGTCGAGGTTCTCCTTCGGCTTCTTCGACGCCGTCGTGGCGGACAGCACCATCGTCTCGTCGTCGAGGTAGGCGACGGCCGAACCGGACGCCTGACGGGCGAGTCGGCCCGTCTCGAATCGAATCTTGCGTTCGCCGAACTTGCCGTTGTCGATGACGGCTTCGGCGCTCTTCACACCATCCACGATGTGAAACCTCCTCGGGTTGGGCGAACCCGCACGCGTACCCGGAGGTGCGGCGCTCTGGTAAGAGGTGCCGGTCTTCGATCGAAGCCGTCGGATCCGTGATCCGAGGGCCACTACCGAGGACCGGCGCCCGGCGCACCGTACGGGGCAGGCCGCGGGTTCTGTTGAGTTATACGAAGAGAGGGAGCGGCATGCGCCGCTCCCTCCCGGACGTTATCGGCGGAGGCCGAGACGCTCGATCAGCTGCCGGTACCGGTTGATGTCCTTCTTCTGCAGATATCCCAGAAGACGGCGGCGGCGGCCGACCATCAGAAGCAGGCCACGACGGCTGTGGTGGTCGTGCTTGTGGGTCTTCAGGTGCTCGGTGAGCTCGTTGATCCGCTTGGTGAGCAGCGCGACCTGGACCTCGGGCGACCCGGTGTCACCCTCGACGGTGGCGTACTCGGTCATGATCTGCTTCTTGGTGGCGGTGTCCAGCGACACGGCTCTCCTTCTCGTTCGGGTACGCGATCGTGTGGGACACACCCGGGAACCATGCGTACCCACAGTCTCCCGGGTGGAGGGGCGGCGACTCGGGTAGAGCCGTCTCGCCCTGCGCGGGGCAGCCGACTACTACCGGTCACTTCCCCAGCGGCAAATCACGGTACCACGTCATGCCGGGCAGCCCGTCAATCACGCTAACGCGGGCGTACGCCGGGATGTTCCCCCGGCCCCCGGCCCCCGTCCCGTCAGGAACCGGTGATCTCCCGGGCGCGGTCGACGTCGCGGCGCATCTGCTCGACCAGCGACTCGATCGAGTCGAACTTCAGCGTGTCGCGCAGCCGGGCCGTGAAGTCGACGCTCACGTGCTCGCCGTACAGGTCGAGGTCGTCGCGGTCCAGGGCGTACGCCTCGACCGTGCGCTCCTCCCCCTCGAACGTCGGGTTCGTGCCGATGGAGATCGCCGCCGGCCAGCAGGCGTCCGGGAACCCGGCCGAGTCGTCGCCCCGGGCCTGCCCGTAACCGGCGCAGTTGAGGTGGCCGGCGTACACGCCGTCGCTCGGGATGGCCGTGTGCGGCGGCAACTCCAGGTTGGCGGTCGGGAAGCCCAGCTCACGGCCGCGCCGCGCGCCGCGTACGACGACGCCCTCCACCCGGTGCGGACGGCCGAGCAGCTGCGCCGCGCCGTCGACGTCCCCGGCGGAGAGCCGCTCGCGGATCCGCGTCGAGGAGATCGGCTCGCCGTTGGCGACCAGCGGGACGCCCTCCGCCTCGAAGTCGTACTTGTCGCCGAGCTCGCGCAGCAGGGCGACGTCGCCGCGCGCCTTGTGGCCGAACCGGAAGTCCTCCCCCACGACGACGCGGGCCGCGTGCAGCCGGTCGACGAGCACCGACTGGACGAACTCGTCCGGTCCCATCCGCGACAGCTCCAGCGTGAACGGCAGGATCATCACGGCGTCGGCCCCGAGGCCCGCCAGCAACTCGGCGCGCCGCTTCGGCGAGCACAGCAGCGGCGGGTGCGTGCCGGGGCGCACGACCTCGTCCGGGTGCGGATCGAAGGTGATCACCACGGCCGGCAGCTCGAGCTCGCGGGCGAACTCCGAGGCCCGGGCGACGATGCGCTGGTGTCCTCGGTGAACCCCGTCGAACACCCCGATGGTGACGACGGACCTGCCCCAGTCGGCGGGAACCTCGTCGAGGCCATGCCAGCGTCGCACCTGTCCACCCCTTTCGCGGTCGTCTAAAGCCTGCCACACCGGTGACAGCGGCGAGGTTCCGGCTCATGATCGGGCCATGCCCTTCGCCTGGAGACCCGTACTGGCCGTCAGCGTCGCGGCCGGCGTCGTCCTGACCGCGCTGAGCGCCCGGTACGGCTATCACCGCGACGAACTCTACTTCCGCGCCGTCGGCGCGCATCCCGCGTGGGGGTACCCCGATCAACCCCCGCTCGTCCCGCTGTACGCGGCCGTCGCCGGAAACTCGCTGGTGCTGCTGCGCCTGCCCGCGGCCCTGGCGTTCATGGCGGGCGTCGTGCTGACCGCGCTGACCGCCCGGGAGATGGGCGGCGGCCCGCGCGCTCAGACGGTCGCCGCGCTGGCCTGGGCGGTCACGCCCGCCCTGGCGCTCGGCGGGCACCTCATGCAGCCCACCATCTTCGACGTCGTGGCGTGGACGGCGGTCACGTTTCTGGTGGCCCGGTGGGTACGGGTCCGGGACGACCGTCTGCTGCTGGGCGTCGGCCTCGTCGCCGCCGTCGCGCTGCAGGTCAAGTTCCTGATCGTGTCCTTCCTCGCCGCACTGTTGATCGGGGTGCTGCTGGCCGGTCCCCGGGAGATCCTGCGGCGCCCGCTGCTCTACGCCGGCGCGGCGGTGGCCGTGCTCGCCGCGCTGCCGGGACTGTGGTGGCAGGCCCGGCACGGCTGGCCGCAGGTGACGATGGGACGGGTCATCGCGGCCAAGGGCACCGACGGCGGCCGGCTCGGCTTCCTGCCCTGGCAGCTGATCGACACGGGGATCTTCACCGCGCCGATCTGGATCGCCGGGCTGTTACGCCTCTGGCGCGGGCCGTGGCGGCTGTTCGTCTGGGCGTACGGCCTCCTCCTGGTCGTCTTCCTGATCACCGGCGGGAAGCATTACTACATGATGGGCGCCTATCCGGCGCTGTGGGCGGCCGGCGCGCAGGCGGCCGAGCGATGGCGGCTCCGGTGGGTCATGTTCGGCGTGGTGCCGCTCACGACCGCCGGCGTGCTGCTGCCGGTCTATCCGCTGCGGACCCTGCACGCGACGCCGGAGGCCGCGATCAGCTACGACGCCCGCGAGACCGTCGGCTGGCCGGCGCTCACGGCGGCGGTGGCGAAGGTGTACCGGCCCGGATACGTGATCCTGGCCGGGGACAATGGCGTCGCCGGGGCGATCGACCGGTACGGCGGGGCGTACGGGCTGCCGAAGGCCTACGGCGGCCAGAACGGCCTGTGGTACCTCGGCCGGCCGGCGGACGACGGCGCCCCGGTGATCGTCGTGCCGGCGGACCGCGATCAGCTCACCCGGTACTGGTCGGACGTCCAGGTCGCCGGGCGGGTCGACGACGGCGTACGGATCGACAACGAGGAACAGGGACAGCCGATCTGGATCTGCCGGGGGCAGCGTGTGCCCTGGGACCGCCTGTGGCCGCAGCTGAAGCGGCTCTCTTAGAGAGGGCGGTCGGCGGCGTACGGGCGCAGGCGGACCTGGATCTCGCCGCAGACGCACCGGCTGTAGGTCACCACGCCCTCGGAGGTGAGGTGCCGGGACAGCACCTCGTAGACGTCGGAGTCGGGCCAGCCGCAGGTGGAGCAGTCACTCACCGGGGATTCCGCCTATGCGTCGCGTCGTGTAAGCCTTTAGATTGAGAAGACACTTACAGCCTCTCACATACGGGAAAATGCGGCAATGCGGATCACGGGCTACAAGAGCCACGGCGTGGGGGCGGCCGCCGCGCTCGTCAACGCGGTCACCGGCCGCGACGGGGACGACGGCGACGAGGCGCTGCGGGCGGTCCTCGCCGAGCACGGGTTCTTCGTGCAGAGCTTCACCCCGGCGACCGCGGCGGAGCTGCGGCCGTGGGCACGGACGCTGCGCTCCTTCTTCGAGGCCGAGAGCCTCGACGCGGCCGTCGCCCTGCTCAACGGGCTGCTGTCCGACGTGCCGATGCACCCGCACCTGGCCGACCACGACGCGTTGGGGCTGCACGTCCACTACGCGCCGCCCGAGGTGGAGCTGGCGCACCGGGTCCGCGCGACGACGCTGATGAACCTCGCCGAACTGCTGTGCGACCACGGCCTCGACCGGATCGGCGTGTGCGCCGCCGCCGACTGCGACCGGGTCTACGCCGACGACTCGCGGGGCGGACGGCGGCGCTTCTGCTCCGACGCCTGCGCCAACCGTACGAACGTCGCCGCCTACCGCGCCCGCCGCCGCACCGGGGCCTGAGGGGCGCAGGGCGCGGGACGGCCGAAAGGCACCGACGCCCGCTCAGGGAACGGACGGCCAAGGGACCCGGCCGGCGGGCGTCCGCTCAGGAGACGAAGACGGCGAGGGGCTTGGCGACCGGGCCGTGCTCCTCGACGAGGGCCAGCAGCGTGCCGTCGGGGGCGAAGACCCCGATCGGGCCCTGGCCGAGCCCCATGGCGGCCAGCGCGCCGCCGTGCGCGACCTTGCGCGCGTCGTCCTCCGAGACGTTCATCCGGGGGAACGCGGCGGCCACGGCCTCCTCCATCGGCAGCACGGTGAGCTTCTCGGTGAGCTGCTCCACCGTGTGCGCCATCGACAGGTCGTACGGGCCGACACGGGTGCGGCGCAGCGCGGTCAGGTGGCCGCCGACTCCCAGGGCCGTCCCCAGGTCGCGGGCGAGCGCCCGGATGTAGGTGCCGCTGGAGCAGGTGATCGTCGCGGTGACGTCGAGCAGGTCGCCCTCACGGCGGAACTCGCCGAGCCCGAACTCGTACACGGTGACGGGTCGCGCCTTGAGCTCGACCTCCTCGCCGGCCCGCGCCCGCTTGTACGCCCGCTTGCCGTTCACCTTGATGGCGCTGACCTGCGGGGGGATCTGCTCGATCGGCCCGGTCAGGTCGACGACGGCGTTGCGTACGGCGTCCTCGGTCACCTCCGCCGCGGAGGCGGCGGCGGTGGGCTCGCCCTCGGCGTCGTCGGTGTTGGTGGACTGCCCGAGGCGGATGACCGCCTCGTAGGTCTTCTCGGTCAGCGCCAGGTGCCCGAGCAGCCGGGTGGCCTTCTCCACCCCGATGACCAGGACGCCGGTCGCCATGGGGTCGAGTGTTCCGGCGTGCCCGACGCGGCGGGTGCCCGCCAGCCGGCGCAGCTTGCCCACCACGTCGTGGGAGGTCCAGCCGGCCGGCTTGTCGACGATGACAAGTCCGTTCATGGGCGTGCCGCTACCTCGATCTCGGTCAGGAGCCCGCGCAGCCGGGCGACGGCCGGCTCCACGTCGCCGTGCAGGGTGAATCCGGCGGCCGTCGGGTGACCCCCGCCGCCGAGGGCCACACAGGCCAGTCCGACGTCGACACGGCCCTTGGACCGCGTGGACACCTGCCAGGCGCCCTCGTCGTCCTCCTTGAAGACGACGGCGACCTCCGCCTCGTCGGTCCGGCGGACGACGTCGATGACGCCTTCGAGCAGGTCGTACGGGAGGCCGTGGGCGGCGCGGTCGGCGCGGGTCACGGTCGTCCAGACCATGCCGAGGCCGTTCGCGACGTCGGGCTCCAGCCGGGCCCGGCCCAGGGCGGCGGCCAGGACGGGCAGGTAGCCGAAGGGGGCGCGGTCCCACACCTCCCGCGCGACCCGCTCGGGCCGGATGCCCGTCGCCAGCAGCCGCTGCGCGAGGGCGTGGACCTCCGGCGTCGTGGAGCGGTACTTGAACGAGCCGGTGTCGGTGACCAGCCCGACGTACAGGCCGAGCGCGATGTCGTGCGTGAGCGGCACGCCCAGCAGGTCGATGAGCCGCTCGGCCAGCACGGCGGTGGCCGCCGCGCCGGGGTCGACCAGGTGCGTGGTGCCGAACCGGGTGTTCGACGCGTGGTGGTCCACGACGATCAGCTCCCCGGCCTTGCCCGCGTTGGCGGCGAGCGTGCCGAGGCGGTCGCTGCCGGCCGCGTCGAACGTGATCATCACGTCCGGCTCGGCGGGGAAGTCCGCCGGGTCGGTGAGCAGGTCGAGGCCGGGCAGGAACCGCAGGATCCGCGGCACGACGAACGCGTCGCCGAACGAGGCCGTGAACGGCTTGCCCAGCGCGCGCAGCGCCTGCGCGAACGCCAGCATCGACCCCAGCGCGTCGCCGTCCGGGGAGATGTGGCAGGCGAGGCACACCTCGTCGGTCCGCTGAATCGCGTCGACCGCCCTCGCCCACTCGTCGGCGGCGATGGCTGGGACCTTACCCGGCGCGGAGTTCACGACCGGGAGTATCCCGCGTCGTCGCCACCGTCGCCGTCGGTTTCGTCAACATCCCTCGGAACCGGCGTCTCCCGGTAGGGGTTGGCGTCACCGGCGGGCCGGGCGTTCTCGGCCACTTTGGCGACCCGCTCGTCGGCGGCGCGCGCCTTGGCGAGCAGATCGTCGATCTGCCGGGCGTTCTCCGGCAACGCGTCCGGGACGAAGGTCAGGCTGGGCGTGTGCCGCACACCGGTGCGCTTGCCCACCTCCGAGCGGATGACGCCCTTGGCGCTCTCCAGCGCCGCGGCGCTGTCGGCGCGCTCGGCGTCGCTGCCGTACACCGTGTAGTAGACCGTCGCGTCCCGCAGGTCGTTGGTCAGCCGGGTGTCCGTCACGGTGACGAAGCCGAGCCGCGGATCCTTGATCCGCCGCTCCAGCATCTCCGCGACGATCTGCTGAATGCGATCGGCGAGCTTTCGAGCCCGCGCGGGGTCGGTCACAGTTCCTCCATGTTCGTTCGGCCGCCGCAGGCGGCCGGGCGTGCGCTCACCGATGCCTCGCGAACGCCGGTCAGGACTCTTCTTCGTTGAAGAGCCGCTGCCTGGCGGCCAGGAGCTCGACCTCCGGCCGCCCGGCGACGAGACGCTCGCAGGCCTCGAGGACCTCGACGCAGTTGCCCGCCGTGGCGGACACGACCGCGACACCGATCTCCGCCCGCCGGTGGAGGTCGAGGTGACCGGTCTCGGCCGCCGCGACCGCCGGGAAGCGCCGTCGCACCTCGGCGACGATCGGGCGGACGACGGAACGCTTCTGCTTCAGCGAGCGTACGTCGCCGAGCAGCAGGTCCAGAGTCAGCGATCCCACATACACAACGGTCACCCCGCGCGATCCGTTCCGGTCGTCCGCATTCAGCCACTCTAGGGGAACGGGCCGACAGCGAGGTGGGGGGGGGGGGAGGCGCCCGCCGCC
>NZ_JAMXMV010000019.1 GCF_024055715.1 Actinoallomurus soli | reverse complement strand
CGTCGCTGGCCGGCCCGGCGCTGGGGCCGTACCAGCTCCAGGCCGCCATCGCCGCCACGCACGCCGACGCGGCCACGGCCGAGGAGACCGACTGGCGGCAGGTGCACGCCCTCTACCTGATCCTGGAACGGATCGCGCCCAATCCGATGGTCACTCTCAACCGGGCGATCGCGCTCGCCGAGACCGAGGGCCCGTCGGCGGGGTTCGCCCTGCTGGCCACCCTGGACGGTGACGAGCGGATGACCGGTCACCACCGGCTGCTGTCCGTACGAGCGCACCTGCTGGAGAGGACCGGCGACACGGCCGGAGCGTACGAGCACTACCGGCGCGCCGCGAAGGCCACCGCCGGCCTCGCCGAACAGCGCTACCTCGAGTCCCGCGCCGGCCGCCTGCGCTCCTCGCGCCAAAGCGACGCCCCGACGACCCCGGCCACCGCACCATAGGCGGCCCGTCACGCGAGAGACGTTCTGGTGTGCTGCGCCTCTACTGGGCCTGGACCGGAGCGTCGCCCCCGATCCTGGCCGATCAGGCGCAGCACACCACCGGCACGCTACGCCTGACCGGCGTCACCGGCGTCACCGGCGTCACCGGCATCGCCGAAGGAATGCCCTGGGCATCGAACGGCTCACCCGTAGTACTTGAATGTCATTACATCGGGTAAAACGGATGAACGCGCCCATCACTATCGGCGTACACGATGCCCTGCCACTTCCCATTCAGGTACTCATTCCCCCAGCGAGGGAATTCGCTTGCGTCCATCCAGGTAAACCAGCACTCACCCTGGGACAAGTTGGGCGAGTTGATTCCCGGATATTCACCCACCGGCTCAAAAGCGTAGTTTACGGTGCCGCCAATCTCGTTGCACATAGTGACCTGCGTGCTCGCCTGCGCCGTCGCGGGGATCAGTATCGACGCGGCGACGCCCGCAACGGTAAGACCCAGCACGGCCTTCGTTCTTGCCTTGAAGCCCATCTTTCGCCTTTCGACGTGGCCGTCGACCGGAATCGGTCGCTGACTGCCACTGCATTATTGCATGCGGGCAAGGGTGCCGGTATGCCTAGATTCAGTATTTGTGATACGGCATCTATGCCTAGAATCATTGCATCGATATGTGTCGGCGACGTTCCTAGTACGGCAGTCTGATGTTGTGATCCGTTGCTTGTTGCCGGCCGCCACCGCGTCGACGCCCTGGCGGCCGGCCTGCCCGCTTCGGCCCGGCACCGGCGCGGCTGCGGCAACGGCGCCAAAGGCCACCGGCTCCATGACCGGGCACTGATCGCCACTGCGGAGGCGTCCCATCAGGAGCTGATCCGGCGTTCGGTCCACCGGCCGGATGAACTGGCGTTCTTCCTCTGCCACACGACCAGGCCACGAGCGACTCACGCGTCCGCTCATCGTCTTTGATCTCACATAATGAGAGAGCGGTCAGACTACACCGAATTTCACACGCGAGGCTGTCGTGGTGAGGCCGTACTGCCATTGCCCGTTGACCAGAACGTAGACTTCTACCTGTCGGGGGAGGCCGGACACCCAGGTCGTCCAGCATTCACCCGGGCCCGTGGAGGGCGAGTCGATGCCCGGATATTGATTCATCTGACCGACCATGCTAGGTCTCACCGTTGCGGGCGTCGCCGCGTCGGTGATGATCTTCGACGTGACCGTCAGTCAGAATCGGTTTCTGATGACCGTTACATCCTTACATGCGGGCAGCGTCATCGGTATGCCTAATTTTTTGTTTCAGACACGGTACCGATGCCTAGAATCTTCGTTTCTAGGCATCGGTATCTGTCGATGACATGCCTGATGCGGCGGTCCGAAGTCGTGATCAGCGCAGGTGGGCGGGGTCGTGAACGTGGCGCAGCCGCCCGTGACCGCGAGCACGTTCCCCCGCGTGAGTGGGAAGCAGCGTCTCATCGGTCACACGGGGCTACACCTCTGGCCGGCTGAGGTCCGAGCGATCTGGCCTCATGCGATTCGGGTGAACGTCGCGGTCCTTCCGAGCAGACGACAGGGTCCGCTTGCGTACCCGCCGGCCAGCGCGAACCCATGTTCAGCCGCAGCGTCCAAACCGATCTGGGTCAAGCGGCGGTGGAAGTCGTCCATCAAGCAGCACGGTGGAGGTCGGGGAACCGGCTCTCCCACATCCTGCGGACCCTGGGTGGAAGGACAAGGGCGGCCCATACCTGCCGCAGCAGGCGAACGTTCAGAAGCCGGCGCACATCGTCCACGGTGGGGCTTTCGCGGATGACGCGCATGTACAGGAGCCGGACGTCCGATGGTTCGTCGAGGTCGTAGGTACGGCGAGGGCCCCAGTCGAGATGGCCGGGCAGGGTGATCCGGCCGCTGACCGGGCCGGTCAGCTCCTCTAGCGACACTGGTGTCGCGTACGGGCGGGTGGCCCCGTACCCCAGATGTCCATACGTTGAGTCTCTCACTTTCGCCCAGGACCCGGTCGTCGCCGCCGATATTTCCTGCAGTGCAGGCGGGCTCGGCTAGGGGACCGGCGGTAGAAGGCTTGCGTCGATGACGTCGAAGGTGGCGCGGACGGTCTTGCCAGGTGGGGCCGGGTGGACGGTGACGCGGGCGAGTTCTTCGGCGATCCACAGGCCGAAGTGGCCGACCTCGCCGGGCAGGTCCTGCACGGGCAGGTCCGGTGAGGCGTCGGTGACGTCGATGACGATGGCCGGCTTGACCCCTTTCCGTACGGTGAGGGCGAAGGTGACGGGGGCGGCGCCGTGGGAGATGGCGTTGGTGACCAGTTCGCTGGTGACCAGGACGACGTCCTCGACCAGGTCGGCGTTCCAGCCGAGCAGGACGGCGGTGGCCAGGGAGCGGGCGGTCACCACGGCGTAGGGGGCGCCGTCCAGGCGGCAGGACCACTGCTGCTCGCGCGATGGGTCGGCGGTGCACTCGGGGGACATGCCGGGGGCCTCCAGAAGGTGTGGGTGACCGCGGCGGCCGGGCATCGGGAGAAGATCCCGGCCGCCGCGGTGGCTCGTTCAGGGTTCGGGGCGGCCGAGGACCTGGGCGATGCGGGCGGCGGCGATGTCGAGGTTGTCGACGTGGGCGATCCGGTCGCCGAACGACCAGCAGAACCACCACAGCCCCGCCTGGTCCCGCCGCAGCGAAAGGTCGTCGTTCAGCGGCGGCGCGAGCGGGTTCACCCGCAGTAAGGCCGCCTGCCCCTCGGAGACGATGACCCGCGCGTACCACCCCTCCTCCCGAAGCCGTTCCGCGAGGGCTTCGAGATGCGCGGCGATCGATTCCCTGATCTGGATCGTGTTGCCGGATTCGGACGTCGGGAGGCCGTCTTCGACCATTTCTCACCTATCCGTAACTGACTCGTGACAGCATGTGTTCGCCGTCACGGTAGACGACCGACTCAGAGATAACAAGGTGGTAGGTAAGAAAATGAGCGCTTCCCTTGTACTGCGGAGGAGGCTCGCCGGAGAACTGCGAGCCTTGCGGCTTAAGGCCGGAATGTCGCAGGAGGATGTCGCTACCCACCTGGAGGTCTCGAGCAACAAGATCGTCCGGATCGAGAACGCCCAAAGCTCGGTGAGCATCAGCGACCTGCGCCAACTGCTGGCACTTTTCCGGGTCGACGCCCAGACCGCTGAACAGCTACTCGACCTCGGCCGCAACGCGCGCAAACGAGGCGGTTGGTGGTCGTCCTACCGCGACCTGCTACCCGGCCCGTACATCCAACTGGAGGCCGAAGCGACACTGGTTCGCAACTACCAGCCGAGCAAGGTGCCGGGACTGCTCCAGACGCCGGACTATGCCCGCGCGGTGGTTCGCGCCTCCAGTCTGACCGTTCCGGCCGAAGAGGTCGAACGACGGATCGCCGTACGGCTCAAACGCCAAGAACGGCTACAAGGTGACAATCCGCTCGAACTGCATGCGCTCCTCGACGAGGCCGTGCTACATCGGCAAGCTGGAGGAGCGGAGGTCATGCGCAGTCAGTTGGAGAGATTGATCGAGGCGGCGGAACTGCCCAATGTCAGCCTGCGGGTCCTGCCGTACGACGCCGGTCTGTATCCAGCGGCCGGTAACCCGTTCGTGATTCTCACCTTCGCCGGATCGGTCGATCCCGATGTGGTCCTCTGTGAGAATCGCGTCGGCGAGCGTTACTTCCATGATGCCGATGAGGTCGCTGGGTTCCACGCCGACTTCCGACAAATGATCGAGGACTCCCTGGACGAGACAACCTCGGTTACGCTCATCAAAAAGGCGATCATGGAGATGAGCGGATGAACTCGGACGCATCTGCTGTGGACTGGCGAAAGAGCAGCAGGTCGGATACGGAAGGCAACCAGTGCGTCGAGGTCGCCGTGGTGGGCGGATAGCCGGTGCCGCGGAGGTGGTCATGATGGCCGGAGGGGCTCTGCGGGTGCGGCGTTCGACTCTCCCCTAGGGGGAGGGTCCACGATGATGCCGTGCAGGACGAACCTCCGGGAGAGCGCGGCATGGCCATGGTGATCGACCTCGATGCCCGAGGGACGCAGCACTGCGAGACGTCGGCTCTGGGGGTGCTGCTGAGGCACCAGGGGCTCGATCTGTCCGAGCCCATGCTCTTCGGCCTCGGCTCCGGTCTGTCCTTCGTCTACTGGGACGGTAAGAACATGGGCTTCCCGTTCCTCGGGGGACGGGTCAAGCCCTTCGAGCTCACCAGGAACCTGGCCGCCCGGCTCGGGCTGGAGCTTCTGGTCCGGGAGACCACGTCTCCCCGTAGGGCCTGGGAGCACGTGGTGACCCACATCGATGCGGGCCGCCCGGTCGGGCTGCAGCTCGACAGCTACCACCTGGACTACTTCACCTCGAAGGTGCACTTCGGCGGGCACGTCGTCGCCATGTACGGCTACGACGACCACGACGCCTACCTGGTGGACACCGACCAGCAGGGCGGAGCGGTGTCCACGAGCCTGACCGGCCTCGCCCGGGCCAGGGCCGCGCGCGGCCCGATGACGGCCAGGCACCGATCCTTCACCCTCACCGCCCCGAGCGACCCGCCGTCCCCGCAGGACCGGATCATTCCCGCCATCACCGCCTGCGCCGAGGCCTTCCTCAACCCTCCCATCGCCAACCTCGGCCACCGCGGCATCGAGAAGGCCGGCACGCTGGTGCGCACCTGGCTTCAGCGCACCGGCGACCCGCAGCGGGACCTACCGCAGGCCGGTCTCCTGATGGAGAAGGCCGGTACCGGCGGCGCCCTGTTCCGTAACCTCTACCGCGACTTCCTCGCCGAATGTGCCCTGCTGCTCGACAGCGGCCGGCTGCGTACGGGCCACAGGCTGTACACCGAGGCGGCGATCCTGTGGATGGAGGTCGCGGCACTGATCACGAAGGCCGGTGAATCGGGTGATGCGCGGTGCCTCGTCCAGGCGGGCACCATCCTCTGCGATCTTTCACGCATGGAGCGGGAGGCCATGCAGGCGCTGAGCGGCCTGGGGGACTGACCGAGCCGCCGGGGCGGCACCGCCGGAACGGCGCCGTCCTTCCCGCGCCGGCGGGAAGGACGGCGCCGACGAGAGATCAGTAGGTCGGCTGGACCCAGAGCTCGTACTGGCCGCCGCCGAGCGGGTCGCAGTGCCAGCCGACCCAGCGGCCCTGCGGGAAGCCCGCGTTGCCCGCGTCCGCGCACGCCTGGAGCGAGGGGTAGACCCCACCGGGTACGAAGGTCGCGGCGGAGGCCGAGCCGGTGGAGAAAAGGACACCGCCGGCAACGCCGGCGGCGAGGCCCAGCGGCAGCAAGACCTTGCGGATCATGCGTGAATCCCTTCTGACGATGACAAGCCGGTCGATGGCCCTCAAGCCCTCCAGCCCGGGATGGAGGGCTTGGAAGGTCATCTACTTCGGCATACGGCCCTGACAGAAGACCGGTTCATGTCGTCAGAAAAGAAGTCGATCTAGAGCCAGCCCTGGCGCTGGGCGGCGCGGACGGCCTCGATGCGGTTGCGGGCGCCGGTCTTGCGGATGGCCGCGGACAGGTAGTTGCGGACCGTCCCCTCCGACAGGTGCAGCTTGCGCGCCACGTCGCCGATGGTCGAGCCGTCGGCCGCCGCGGCGAGCGCCTCGCGTTCGCGGGGGGACAGCGGGTTCGGGCCGGCGCTCAGCGCGGCGGCGGCGAGGGCCGGGTCGATGACGCGTTCGCCGGCCAGCACGCGCCGGATCGCGGCCGCCAGTTCGCGTGCCGGGCTGTCCTTGACGAGGAAGGCCGACGCGCCCGCCTCCATGGCGCTGCGCAGGTACCCCGGACGGCCGAACGTCGTCAAGATGATCACTCGGCAGTCGGGCAGGGCCGTGCGGAGCGCGGCGGCCGTGTCGATGCCGTTCCGGCCGGGCATCTCGATGTCGAGCAGCGCGATGTCGGGGCGCGTCCGCTCGGCGACGACCAGGGCCTCGTCGCCGTCGGCGGCCTCGCCGACCACCTCGATGTCCTCTTCGAGGCCGAGCAGGGTGGCGAGCGCGCCGCGGACCATGCCCTGATCCTCGGCCAGAAGTACCCGAATCATCCGTGTTCCTCTTCGACGAACGATGAGCTGTTCACGCGGCCGGCGTCGGCGTGTCCAGCGGAGCGCGCACGATCAGCCGGAAACCGCCGTCCGGGCCCGGACCGGACTCGACCGACCCGCCGACCTGCGCGACCCGTTCCCCGAGCCCCGTCAGGCCGTTGCCGCCGACGCCCGGGGAGTTGCCGTTCGCCGCCGGACCCGCCCCGTCGTCGGTGATCTCGAGGACGGCGCCCGCGCCGAGGCGGCTGACCGAGATGCCGGCCGTACGGGCGCGGGAGTGCCGGACGATGTTGGTGACGCCCTCGCGGACGGCCCAGGCGAACAGGTCGTCGACCCCGTCCGGCAGGGGAGTTCCGGAGGTGCTGATCGACGGCTCGATGTCGGCGGCGACCAGCACCCCGCGGGCGTTGTCGAGCTCTTCGGAGAGGTCGCGCCGCCGGTAGCCGCTGACCGTCGCGCGGACGTCCGTCAGCGCCTGCCGGGCGACGGTCTCGATGTCCTTCATCTCGCCCAGGCTCTTGGCCGGGTCGCGGTCGGCGATGCGGACCGCGACCTCGCTCTTCAGGACGATCAGCGACAGTGTGTGGCCGAGCAGGTCGTGCAGGTCGCGCGCGATGCGCAGCCGCTCCTCGTTCGCCGCGAGCCGGGCGACCTCACTGCGCGCCTCCTGCAGTTGCGCGATCAGGATCCGGCTGCCGCGGAAGCTCAACATGATCAGGCTGATGGTGAAGGTCTGGAAGGTCAGCAGGAACACCGTGCCGCCGGAGACGTGGGCGATCTCGCACAGCGCGAAGGTCAGCGCCGTGGCGGCGAGGACTCCGCGCATCGCCCAGGCGGGCGGCAGCGTCATCGCGTACCCGACGCCCAGGTAGATCGGCATGCCCACCCACTCCTGACCGAACAGGAGCGGGTAGGCGACGGCCATGGCCGTGACGATCCCGAGGAGGACATAGGTGCGGCGCGTCGTGGTCCCGGACCAGATCCGGTTGCTGATGGCCAGCGTGAGGAAGGCCGCCACGAAGCTCAGGAGCGCGAGGACCGACAGCACGATGCGGGTCGTGGAGCGTTCGTGGCTCACGTCGGCCAGCGGCCAGATCAACAGGTAGACCATGCCGACCGAGATCCCGACGAGACGGCGCCAACGGGACGGATTCGTCCCGCCGGCGCCTTCGGGGAAGAAAGGGTTCATCGAGATCGAACGGTAGCGCGGCGGTAGGCCGCGATGGCCAGAATGCCGAGGACCAGCGCCCAGCCGGCGAGGACGAGGCCGTCGGAGGCGGCCGGGGTGTGCCCGCCGGCGGCGCTCCAGCCAAGCTGGGCGAACCGGTTGGACGGCAGCCAGTGGGAGACCTGGCGCAGGGCCTTGGGCAGCGAGTCGACCGGCATCCACAGGCCGCCGAGGATCGACAGGCCGAAGTAGCAGGCCAGCGTGACCGGGTGGGCGGCGTCGGCGCCGACCAGCGAGCCGATCAGGGTGCCGAGCGCGGCGAACGGCAGCGTGCCGAGCCACATCAGGCCGATCATCGCGGCCCACTCGCCGGGCGACAGGTGGACGTGCTGCGTCAGCGCGGCGGCGAGCCCGACCAGGACGATCGCGGGCAGGGCCAGGAACATCGACGCGAGCGTCTTGACGACGATGACCGCCCAGGGGCGCAGCGGGGTCACCTGGAGCTGCTGCAGCCAGCCGCTCTGCCGTTCGCCGGCGAGCCGGGCCCCCGTCGTGGTCAGCGCGGCCCCGACCGCACCGAAGGAGGCCATCGACACGAGCAGGTACGTCTTGGCGTCCAGGCCGGTGTGGCCGACCGTGCCGGGGCCCTTGCCGAAGGTGTTGGACCACAGGAGGTAGAACACGACGGGGATGGCCATGGTGAAGAAGACGAAGCGCCGGTCACGGAACATGCGCCGGATCTCCAGGCCCAGGTAGCGAAGCATCGTTTGCGTCCTTTCAGCCGAAGCCGGGAGTCAGCGGTCGTGGGTGAGGGAGAGGAAGGCGTCTTCCAGGTCGGCGCCCTTGACCTCCAGGTCGGTGACCCGCAGGCCCGTGGCGTACAGCGCCTGGACGGTCGCGTCCGGGTCGGTGGTGTGCAGCCGCGCGACCGGCCCCCGGACGTCGACCGCGCTGACGCCCGGAAGCGCGTCCAGGCCGGCCGTGGGCTGGTCGCCGATCGTGAACCGGACGGTCCCGGCCCCGGCCGTCGCCTTGATCTCCTGGGGCGTGCCGTCCGCGACGACCCGGCCCCGGGCGATGACGATGACCCGGTCGGCGTTCTCGTCCGCCTCCTCCAGGTAGTGGGTGGCGAACAGGATGGTCCGGCCGGCGGCGGCGTACTCCCGCATGCTCGCCCAGAACGACCGGCGGGACTCGACGTCCATCGCCGCGGTGGGCTCGTCCAGCACGAGGAGCCGGGGCGCCCCGGCGATGGCGATCGCGAACCGGACCCGCTGCGCCTGCCCGCCGGAGAGCCGGTCGACCCGGCGGCGGGCGAGGTCGGTCAGGTTCGCCAGCGCGAGGATCTCCTCCAGCGGCATCGGGTCGGGGTACAGGCCGCGGACGAAGGAGACGACCTCGCGGACGGTCAGCCCGGGGATGAGGTCGCCGTCCTGCAGCATCGCGCCGACCGCGCCGTGCTTGACCGCGGCGTCGGGGGTGTCGCCGAAGACGCTGATCTCGCCCGCCGAAGGCCGGACGAGACCGAGCAGCATGCCGATCGAGGTGGACTTGCCGGCTCCGTTCGGGCCGAGCAGCGCGACGGTGCTGCCGTCCTCGATGGTGAGGTCCAGCCCCTCGACGGCGCGGACGGCTCCGTAGCTCTTGGCGACCCCGGTGAAGGCGATGGCGTTCATGGAAAGAACGTTAGATTCGCGCCGGTCAGCGCCCTAGTGTGCCCGATCCTGGGTTCGCGATGACATTTGTCATCGCCGATCCAGGGCCGTTGATCAGGGCCGGGGCCGTACGAGCCCCTGGTCGTAGGCGAAGATCACCAGCTGCACCCGGTCGCGGGCGTGCAGCTTCGTCATGATCCGGTGGACGTAGGTCTTGGCGGTGGCGGGGCTGAGGTGCAGCTTGGCGGCGATCTCCTCGTTGGTGAGACCGTACGCGATCTGCAGCAGGACCTCGCGTTCCCGTTCGCTGAGCACCTCGAGGTCCTTGCCGCCGGGCTCCGGGTGCTCCGGCTGGGCGACGAGCTCCTTGATCACCCGGCGGGTCAGGCCGCGGCCCAGCAGGGCCTCTCCCGAGGCGACCACCCGGATCGCCTCGAGGAGGTCGTCCGGGTCGGTGTCCTTCAGCAGGAACCCGGCGGCTCCCGCCCGCAGCGCGCCGAAGATGTACTCGTCGTGCTCGAACGTCGTGAGGATCAGGACGTGCACGTCGGGCAGCGCCGGGTCGGAGGTGATCCGGCGGGTGGCCTCGATGCCGTCCATGCCCGGCATGCGGATGTCCATGAGGACGACGTCCGGCACGACGGCGCGGGCCATCTCGACGGCACGGACGCCGTTGCCCGCCTCGGCCACGACGTGCATGTCCTCGGTCGAGTCGATGAGCATACGGAACCCGGCCCGTACGGTCGTCTGGTCGTCTGCCAGCAGGACGCGGATCGTCATGCGGATGTCTCCTTCAGCGGCAGACGGGCGTGGACGCGGAAGCCGCCACCGGGAAGCGCCGTGGTGTCCAGGCGGCCGCCGATCGCGGTGACGCGCTCGCGCATTCCCTGGATGCCGATTCCGCCGCCCTCGCTGGGAGCGGCCGGAGCACCGTCGTTGACGACGGAGACGTCCAGGTGGTCGTTCGCGCAGGCGATCGCGACGACGATCTTGGTGACGTCCTTCGCGTGCCGGCAGACGTTCGTCAGGCTCTCCTGGACGATCCGGTACACCGTGAACCCGACGATCGCCGGGACCTTCTGGTCGTCGAGGTAGGACTTGAACGTCACCGGCAGGCCGCCGAGCCGAACCTGCTCGATCAGCGCGGGCAGGTCCTCGATCCCGCGTTCGGGGTTCTTGAGCGGTGCGGCACCCTCGCGGAGCAGGCTCAGCGTGCTGCGGATCTCCCGGAGGGCCGAGTTGCTGACCCCTTTGATCTGGCCCATCGCGTCCCGGCACGCCTCCGGATTGCGCTCGACGATCCGGGAGCTCACCGACGCCAGCACGTTGATCGACATCAGTGCGTGCCCGACGATGTCGTGCAGTTCCCGTGCGATGCGCACCCGCTCCTCCGCGACTCGGCGCAGCGCCTCCTCGTCACGTTCCCGCTCGGCGCGTTCGGCCCGCTCCTCGACGTCGCGGACGTAGACCGACTGGGTCTGCACCCAGGCGCCCGCGAGGACGGCGAAGACCACCCAGCCCAGGTCACGGACGTTGTGGAGGGTGTAGGAGGGGATGCGTTGGATCAGCTCGGAGACGGTGAAGCCGATGATCATCGTGCCGACCGCCGCGGCCAGTGCCGTGGCGCGGCTGCAATAGCGCCCGACCGCGTACAGGGCGACGAAGGTCGCCGGGGTCATCGGGTACGACCACCGCAGATGCACCGCGAGTATCGCGGTGCACAGCAGACAGCCGGCGAGTGTCACCAGGGGGAGGCGCTTCTTCGCCAGCAGCAGGGCCGCGCTGGCCCCGCTCAGCGGTATCTCGAGCCTCAGATCCTTCTTTCCGTAAATGAACAGAATGGACACGGCGAAGACCCCGGCCGACAGGATCATGTCGGCCGGAGTGACGGGCCTCCCGGCCCGCGCCGTGGATCCCCTCACAGCCACATTCCGATCATCGGTCGTTACCTGTCTCGCCAACCCCAAAACACGGCAAAGCCGCAGGTCAACCGGGGGTGTACGGAGAAGTGTCAACCAGGGGTGGACGGAATGCCCTGTGCGTCTCACATAGCGTAGCTAATGCAAGACCACGGACCACCTTGTACGGCCGGACCGTCGTGATGAATTGGGGGATTCAACGGGGGACACGACGAAACGGCCGGATCCGCAGGCCTTGGATCTGTACCCGTCCAGGCTGCGAAGGTGAACGCCCGCGAGCTGTGCTTCTTTGGGGGAAGGGGCCGGTCGCGGGCGTTCACATGTCCGGGGTCGGGCACACTCCCCGGCGGACCCGTCAGACGGCCGCCAGCACCTCGTACCGCACCGGGATCACCCCGGAGAGGACCCCGCCGATCGCCCGCATCGCCGCCGCGGACAGGTCCAGGCACCGGCCCGGGACGAACGGGCCGCGGTCGTTGATCCGGACGACGACGGAGCGGGCGTTGCTCAGGTTGATCACCCGGACCCGCGACCCCATCGGCAGCGTGCGGTGCGCCGCCGTGAGCGCCTCCGGGTCGTACGGCGCGCCGCTCGCGGTCGCCGGGCCGGCCGCGTAGAACGACGCCTCGCAGCTGCCGCCGCCCAGGATCCTCGTCTTCGGTGACCGGCGGGCCGGCCTCCGGGCCTCCCGCCGCCGCACGGGCCGGGTGCGGAGCGGGACGCGGCGGAGCGCACGAGCCGCCCGTCCGGGAAGGTGCGGCGGGACCGCGGGGACGACCGCCGCCCCGACGTCCGCCCGTGGCGCGGACCGCCCGGACCCGATCAGGGTCGCGACCGTCGCGGCGAGCGTCGCGGCGGCGAGCCCGGCGGCGGTCAGCAGACCGGTACGGAGACGTGCGGATCGGTGAACCTGGCGATGCCGGCCGGAACCACCCACGAAGCGTCCTTCGGTAGGGAACAGGACATCGGGCCCCCGGCCGGAACAACCCGGCCGACGGCCCGATCGGGCGCGGAACACCGAGGCTCCGCGCGCGAGTTCCCGACGATAGGCGGCTACCGACCGTGATCGTGGCTGACTCGCCGTTTTCGGTCGGGGTTACCCCGGAGCTACTCGGCCGCGCCCTCGAGAGCGACGGCACCCTCGTCCTCGGCGGCGCCCTCGGCGATCGCCGCGTGCACCTCCGCGCGGCGTTCGGCCAGCTCCTGTTCGTGCTTGGCCCGGTCGATGTCCTCGGCGATCTGCTCGTCCTGCTTCATGAGCTGGACGAGGTCGCCCTTGGCGGCGTCCAGCACGCCCATGTCCGCGTACGCCTTCTGCACCTTGTCGCCCCACAGGCCGATGTCGCGGACGCACGGGACGATCCGGCTGAACAGCAGCGACTGGTAGAGCTGGTAGACGGGGCCGTTGTCGACGTAGGCCATGCACTCCTTGACCGGCATGCCGAGCGTCTCGAAGATCTCCTTGCCCTTGAAGCGGTCGCGCATCAGGTAGCAGCCCTCGACGACGAACTCCTCGCGCTCGGCGCGCTCCTTCTCGGTGAGCTCGGCGTAGTAGTCCTTCAGCGCGAGCCGGCCGAACGCGACATGCCGCGCCTCGTCCTGCATGACGTACGCGAGGAGCTGCTTGACCAGCGGGTTGGTCGACATGTCGCGGTAGAGGCCGAAGGATGCCAGGGCCAGGCCCTCGATCAGCACCTGCATGCCGAGATAGGGCAGGTCCCAGCGGCCGTCGGTGAGCGACTCCTCCAGCAGCTTGGCCAGGTCCTGGTTGATCGGGTAGTACATGCCGAGCTTCTCGTCGAGGAACTTCTTGTACAGCTCGACGTGGCGGGCCTCGTCCATGACCTGGGTCGCGGCGTAGAACTTCGAGTCCAGGTCGGGCACGGACTCGACGATCCGCGCCGACACGGTGAGCGCGCCCTGTTCACCGTGCAGGAACTGGCTGAACAGCCACGCGCCCTGGTGCCGGCCGAACTCGTCGCGCGCCTCCTGGGGCATGCGGTCCCAGACGTCCGACCCGACCAGCGGGTTGAACTCCTCCGGGAACCCGGCGACGTTGTTGACGTCCACGGGCAGGTCCCAGTCAATGCGCTTCTGGGCGTCCCACTGCTTGTCCTTGCCCTTCTGGTAGAGGGCCAGGAGGCGGTCCCGGCCGTCCTCGTACTCCCAGGTGAACCGTGCCGCACCGGCGGCGGGCACGTCCCAGGTGCCGTCGGGAACGGGGCTCGTGTAGCGGTCGCGCATCGTCATCGGGGGAACCTCCGGAGGGACCCGAGGGATCGGCTTTACATTTGTTGGTAGCACGTAAAGCACGCCCCGTGAAGGTCGTACCCGATATTCACTCCGAATCGGACGCGCGGGCGGCGTAATAGACGGCGGCCATGTCCTCGTCGCCGTGGCCGAGCTCGACGGCCCGTCGCAACTGGTCGCGCACGGCCTCGGCGACCCGGGGCCGCGCACCCGCCGCCCGGCCGGCGGACGCGACCAGACCGGCGTCCTTGGCGGCGCCGACCGTCTTGAAGCTCGCCGGCAACTCCCCGGACAGGATCGCCTTGCCCTTCATCTGGGCGTACTGCGAGTCGAGCGACCCGCCCGCGATCGTCTCGAGGAACAGCCGCGGATCCAGCCCGAACGCCTCCGCCAGGGCGATCGCCTCGCCGGTGGCCGTGGTCAGCGCGAGCACCCAGCTGTTCAGGACGAGCTTCAGCCGGGACGCCTCGGTGCCCTCGCCCACCCGGACCGTACGGGAGCCGATCGCGTCGAAGACCCGATCCGCGCGCTCGTCCCGTGCGCCGGCGGCCAGGACGACGAGCGCCGCGTCCTCGGCGGGCTTGCGGGTGCCGAGCACCGGACAGTCGATGAAGCGGACGTCGCGCTTGCGGGCCAGGTCCGCGAGACGGTCGGCGGCCTCCGCCCCGACCGTGCTCATCTGCGCCCAGACCGCGTCCTCCTCCATCGCCGGGAGCACGCCGGCCATGACGTTCTCGACGGCCTCGCCGTCGTGCAGCATGGTGATGACGACCTCGGCGCCGTCGGCGGCCTCGGCGGGCTCGTCGCACACCCGTGCGCCGTCGGCCGCGAGCGGCTCCGCCTTCGCGCGAGTACGGTTCCACACGCGCACGGCGAATCCGGCGCGCAGCAGGTTGCGGGCGATCGGCTCGCCCATGATCCCGGTTCCGAGTACGGCGACGGTGAGCTCATCCATGGCGACTCCTCTACCCAGGCCGGGACACATGATCCGATATCGACCGGCGTTTCCGATTACAGCCTTTCACCCGGGCCGCGGCCAGCGCCCGGACGGGGTACGGACGGGGGCTCAGGCGGAAGGACGGGTGCTCAGGCTGAAGGACGGGGGCTCAGGCGGAGAGGCGCCGGGCGAGTTGCCCGGCGGCGCGGCGCATGATGGGCACGACGTCCTCGATCACCTCGTTGGTCAGCCGGCCGTGCGGCCCGGAGACCGAGATGGCGGCCAGAGTCGGCGTGTCCGTGATCGGGACGGCGACGCACCGCACCCCGATCTCCTGCTCCTGCTCGTCAAGGGCGTAACCGCGCTGCCGGATGCGCGCCAGCTCCTCCACCAGCGCCGCCGGATCGGTGATCGTGTGCGGCGTGTAGGCGGGCATGCCGGTACGGGCGATGATCTCCCGGACCACCGGCTCGGGCAGCTGCGCCAGCAGGGCCTTGCCCACCCCGGTGCAGTGCGGCAGGACCCGCCGTCCCACCTCGGTGAACATCCGCATCGAGTGCCGTGACGGGACCTGCGCGACGTAGACCGCCTCGTCGCCCTCCAGCAGCGCCATGTTCGCCGTCTCACCGACCTCGTCGACCAGCTGGGCGAGCGCCGGGCGTGCCCACGAGCCGAGCAGGCGCTCCGAGGTCTCCCCGAGCCGGATCAGCCGCGGACCGAGGGCGTACCGCTTGGACGGCCCCTGCCGGACGTACCCGCGGTTCACCAGCGTCCGCATCAGCCGGTAGATGGTCGGCATCGGCAGTCCGGACACCTCGGCGAGCTCGGTCAGGGCCAGTTGGCCCCCCGCGTCCGCCAGATGCTCGAGCAGCTCGAAGGCGCGCTCCAGTGAGCGCACGCCGGACGCGGATCGCTCCACCGGCGCCTCGGCGGGCCGTTCCCCGGCAGGCGGCTCGCCGGCGGGGAGTGCGGTCGGCGGGTGCGCGGACGGCATCCCCGGATCCTCGGTCGCCACGCGGACTCCTCTCGACACCTGACGGAAAGTGTAGAAACAACGTTCGGCTTCGCTGAAACGCTCACCGGCCGTGGTTACGCTCCGCGATCGTGCGGTAGTAGTGGGAACGATCGCCTCACGGGCTCCCGGCCCGTCCCCCCGGAGGCCGACAGCATTCGTGGGGGTACAGCTGTGAAGCCGGTGTCCAGGACGATGCTGGCCGCCGTCGGTACGGCCGCGGTGACCGTTCCGGCGATCGCATGGCGGATCCCGCTTCCGGAGCCGGCGCTGCCCGCGTCCGCGCTGCCCGCGTCCGCGCTGCCCGCGTCCGCGCTGGTCGCGCCCGCGCCGACCGGTGCGGCGGTCATCAGGTCGGCGGCACCGGTACGGGACGTCGGCGTCGACGCCTCGGTCGAGGTCGCCGCGGTGACGCCGGGAGTGGTGGAGTACGCGGTCCGGGTACGGCCGGTCGGCGGCACGGCGACCGGCGTACGGCTGGTGCTGACGACCGAGGGGCCGGCGGCCTGGGAGCCGCCCGCGACGCCCTGCGTGACGAGCGGGTCGACGACCGTTCTCCACTGCGACCTCGGCGACCTGGCCGCGGAGCGGACCCTCCGCGTGCGGATACGGACGAACGGATTCGTCCGCGGCGAGCCGCCCGTCACCGTGGAGGCGAGCGCGACCAACACCTCGCATCGGTCGGTGGCCCTGCTGCGGACCGTCCGGCCTTCGGCCGGCCTCACCCGGCCGGCCCCCGCACCGGCGACTTCCGCACCGGCGGTCCCGGCCGGTGCCGCGCCGGATCCGAGCCTGCACGCCGCCGCCTCACCGGCAGGAGGCGCCTCCGCCGCCACGGTGAATCCGAGGTCACCCGCGTCATCGGAGCCGTCGCCCCCGGCCCCGTCCTCGCGAGTCCCGTCCTCGCAGCTCCCGTCGTCGCAGCTCCCGTCGTCGCAGCTCAAGGCGGGCGACACCCGGTCCGTACGGGCGCCGGCCACGGCATCGCCGTCCACGTCACCACAGGCCGTGTCGTCCGGTTCCCCCTCTCCCGGCTCGGCGTCCGGCTCCGCGGCTCCAGCGGTCATCGGGTCGCCGACGGGACCGGGAGGCGCCGGAACGCTGAGCGGTGCGGCGGGCGGCAGGCCGGGGAGCATCGGGCCGTCGAGCGGTGCGGTGAGCAGCAGGCCGTCGAACGTGCCGGGGAGCGCCGGTCCGGCCGGTGGCCCGGGAACCCGGAGCGCCGCTCCGGCGACGGCGCCACGGCGGACGCCACGCCCGCCGGCCGCGAGCCTCCGAGCCCGACCCCCGGCCCCGGGTACCCGCCGCACGCAGGCTCCGGCGCCGGGTGCTGCCCGGCCTCAGGCTGCGGTCCCGGCTCCTGCCCGGCCTCAGGCGCCCGCCTCGGTGTCCGCCCGGCCTCAGACGTCGGCGCCGGGTGCCGCTCACCCTCAGGCGCCCGCCTCCGTTCCCGCCCGGCCTCGGGTTCCGGGCCGGCCTCAGGGTGGGCCGGCCGCGACCGGGGCGGCGCGGCCGTCTCCGAAGGGCGGTCCGGCCGCCAAGTCCCTCAAGCCCGCGCACGCGCGAACGCCGGCGCCGGCCGGGGCGACGGCTCCACCCGCACCGCTGGTTCCACCGGCCGACCTCGTCGGACCGGTCGGTGGGGCGGGTGCGGATGCGGGCGCCGGAGCCGTGCCCCAGCCCGGTCCGGCCGTTGCCGCCGCTCCCGTCATTCCGGGGACGGGCGCCTCCGGGCGGCCGTCGGCGGGTCCGACCACGCCGGTGCTGCCCAGCGTCGAACTCGGGCCGGCGGCCATGCCGCCCCGCCCCGACGGCACGTCCGAGTTGACCACCGTCACACCGACCGGTGCCCGGGAGGGGAGGAGATCCTGGACGGCCGCCCTCGGAGTCGCCGTGGCCGCCGAGACGCTTCTGCTGTGGCTGGCCAGTCTGGTGATCCTGAGACGGAACCGGGTCGCGGCGCCGTTTCGGCGGCGGATGCGGTCGATCAGGCCCAAAGTGCTGGGCCCCACCCGCTGAGATCTTCCGGAGCCATCATGATCAAATAAGCGGCGAGCCAAAAACGTTCCCTCTTACGGCGATCGTTATTAGTCTTACTGATCGCCGAATTCGTTCACAGGGGAGCCGCAATGGCTGCGACGGGGATGACGTGTCCGAAGTGTTCCGGCGAATGGGACGTTCGGGAACGTAATGGGGTAATGATCGAGGAATGCGTCGGCTGCCACGGCGTCTTCCTCGACCGTGGGGAGCTGGAACGCCTGATCGACGCCGAGAGCGACTACCTGGCCAATCTCGACGCGGACCCCGACGGAGCCGGGTCCTACCACGGCCGCCACCGGCGGGGGATCATGCACCAGATCTTCACTCCCGCGGAATAGCAGGGACGGTGCCCGGGCGGCTTTCCGCCGCCCAGAGATCTTGATAAGGGCCGGGCACTTCCGTGAGGGCGCGGTGGGTGCCGCGCTGGACGATCCGGCCACGGTCGAGTACGACGATCTCGTCGGCCGCCGCGAGGGGCGCGAGCCGGTGGGTGACGAGCACGACCGTGCGCCGGTCGGTGAGCAGGTCCGTGATCAGCCGGTCCGCGGTCGCGAGGTCGAGGCCCTCGGTGGGCTCGTCCAGGACCAGGACCGGCGGATCGGCCAGCAGCGCGCGGGCGAACAGCAGCCGCTGCCGCTGCCCGCCGGACGATCGGGCGTCGCCGGCCAAAGTGTCCCAGCCCTCGGGCAGCGTCTCGATCCAGCCGAGCAGGCCGGCCCGCCGGGCGGCGTCGGCCGCCTCGACGTCGGTGGCGTCGGGCCGGGCCAGCGTCACGTTGGCCCGGATCGAGGCGTTGAAGACGTGCGCGTCCTGGGCGAGTCCGCGCACGGTCGCCCGTACGTCACGCGGCTCGTACGCGCCCAGCGGTGCGTCGCCCAGCAGGACCACCCCCTCGGCGGGCCTGACCTCGCCGGTCAGGACGCCGAGCAGGGTGCTCTTGCCCGCACCGCTGGCACCGACCACGGCGAGTTTGCGTCCGGCGGGGACACACAGGTCGACGCCGTCCAGCGCCGGGACGGAGCCGCCTCCGTCGCGCACGTACGACACGCGGACGCCGCGAAGGTCGAGCGCCGGGCGCAGCACCGGAGCCGGGACGAACACCCGGCGAGGGCGTGGCCGCCCGCCGGCCCGTAGCAGGTCGAGGACCCGGAGGGCGGCGGGCCGGATCTCGGAGAGCCGCCGGGCGGCCTCGGCGACGGGCAGTACCGCGTCCACCGAGGCCAGAGCGGTCAGCGTGAGCACGGTGACCAGGACGCCGTCCGCGCCGCTCCGGCGGGCCGTCCAGAGCACGGCGAGCACGGTGGCGCCCTGGACGGCCGTGCCGAGGGCCGCGACCGCCGCCTCGATCACCCCGGCCCGCCGCTCCAGGCGTGCGAGCCGGCCCGCGGCGGCCTCGGCGCGGGCTGTGAAGCGCCTGGTCGCGCCGAACGCCGCGAGGTCCGCCGCGCCGCGTTCCAGGTCGAGGGCATGGACCGCGAGGTCGGCGCGGGCGTCGGCGGCGCGGCGGGCGTCCGCCCGCGCGGCGAGGGCGGCGAGGGCCGGCAGACCGCCCCCGGCGAGCACGACACCCACGGCCAGGACCGCGCCGGCCGCAGGCAGCAGGACGGCCGTCACCGCGATCGCGGCCAGGCCCGTGAGCCACGCGACCGAGGCGGGCAGCAGGCAGCGCAGCAGGAGGTCCTGAACGGACTCGACGTCGGCGACCATCCGCTGCACCGCGTCCGCGTCCCGTGGTGTTCGCGGCGACGTCTCCTCGGCCGGATCGGCGGCACGACGCAGCGCCTCGTAGACGCGGACGCGCAGGCCGGCGAGGACGCGGAGGGCGGCGTCGTGCCCGACGAGCCGTTCCCCATAGCGCAGGACGCCCCGGAACAATGCGAACGCGCGTACGCCCACGATCGCCAGGGCCAGTGCGGACAACGGCGGATGCTGTCCCGCCCGCGCGATGAGCCAGGCGGCCGTCGCGGTCAGCGCGACCGCGCAGAACTCGGCGCTCGTACCGGCGGCCACCGCCCCGGCCAGGCGGAGCCCTTCCCACCCCTCGACCCGCCGTCTCATCACACGCACACCTCCCGCCCGCTCAGGTGGACGACGCGGTCGGCGATCGACAGCAGCGCCGGGCGGTGCGCGACGAGCAGCCCGGTACGCCCGTCGAGCAGCCGGGCGGCGGCGTCCGCGACCGCCGCCTCGGCGGCCAGGTCGAGCCGCGCCGTCGGCTCGTCCAGCACCACGATCGGCGCGTCCATCAGGTAGGCGCGGGCGATCGCGATGCGCTGCCGCTGCCCGGTGGACAGGCCGAGCCCGCGCTCGCCGATCGGCGCGTCGTATCCGCCCGGCAGTGCGGTGATGAACGCGTGGGCGGCGGCGGCCTCCGCGGCGGCGCGTACGGCGTCGTCCTCCGCGTCGGGGCGGCCGAGGCGGATGTTGTCCGCCACCGTGCCCGCGAACAGGTGCGGCCGCTGCGGCACGTACGCGACGCGGCGGCGCCACGCGGTCAGATCCAGTTCGGCGAGGTCGTGGCCGTCGACGAGGATCCGGCCGCTCTCGGGGACGACGAAGCCGAGCACCGCCCGAAGCAGGGTCGTCTTGCCGGCACCGCTCGGGCCGGACAGCGCGATCCGTTCGCCCGGCTCGACGGTCAGCGACAGGTCGTCGAGGGCCGGCGCGCCGGCGCCGGGGTAGCGGACGACCAGGTCCGTGACCTCGATCCGCGCCGCCCGCCGCTCGCTCACCGCCGGAGCCGGCTCGACCGCCTTCGAGGTCCGCTCGGCCGCCGCCAGGGCCCGCTCCCCAGCCGCCGGAGTCCGCTCCCTCGCCACGCGCCGCTCCCTCGCCACGCGCCGCTTGCTCGCCGCCGGAGCCCGCTCCTTCGCCGCCGAAGCCCGCTCGCTCACGGCGGGCGGGCGCGGATCCCCCGGCTCCCGCCGCTCCGCCGCGAGCCCGGCCCGCTCCTCCGCCCCGACGAGTTCACGCGGAGCGTCGGGCTCGGCGAGGACCTCCGCCACCTGGTCGAGGACGGCGCGCCCTTCGGCGGCGGCGTGGAACCGGGTCCCCAGGAGCCGCAGCGGCAGGTACGCCTCCGGCGCCAGGAGGAGCACCAGCAGGGCCGTCCGCAGGCCGATCGAGCCGTCCAGCAGGCGGAGCCCGGCGGGCACCGCCACCAGCGCGACCGACAGCGTGCCGATGACTTCCAGCACGAACGACGACAGGAAGGCGATGCGGAGCGTGCGCACGGTCGCCCGCCGGTGGCCGTCGGCCATGGCACGGACCACCTCCGTCTGCGCCTCGTCCCGGCCGTAGGCGCGGAGCGTCGGCAGCCCGGTGACCACGTCGAGGAAGTGACCGCCCAGCCGGTGCAGCAGCCCCCACTGCCGCCGGGTCGCCTCCCTGGTCCGCCACCCCACGAGCGCCCCGAACACCGGGATGAGCGGCAGCGTCACGGCGATGACGAGCGCCGACGGCCAGTCCGCCGCCACCAGCCGGATGAGGACCGCGAGAGGGATCACCGCGGCGGCGTACCGCTGCGGGAGGTATCCGGCGTAGAACGGGTCGAGGGCGTCGAGCCCCCGGCCGAGCAGCGTGACGTCCGCGGCCGGGCCGCCGGCCCGGAGGAGCCGGTGGCGCAGCTCCTCCTTGCGCCGGGCCGCCGTCCACCGGAACACGCCGCCCTGTCCCGCGAGGAGGACGGCGCGGCCGGCCAGGACCGCCGCCAGCGGCAGCAGCGGCGCGCCTCCGGCCAGCACGCGGGACAGCAGGTCGGCCTGGGCCACCACGAGCAGGCTCTGCGCGAGCGCGAACAGCAGGTACGCCATCACAGGTACGACGGCCGTTCGACCCGGTCGCGGAAGAGCCACCACACCCACGCCTGCGCCGCGAGCAGGACCGGGACCAGCGGGCCGATGACCGTGAGCGTCAGGGTGGCGTCGTCCGCCGGGGAGACGTGCGGCAGATTCAGCCCGCCGAGGAGCGGCACGACGGTGATGGCGAGCGTGGACGCCGCCAGCGCCCACCCGTTCCGCGCCCACCCGTTGCGCTCCCGGCCGTCCCGCGCCGATCGGTCCCGCGCCGATCCGTCCCGCGCCGATCGGTCCCGCGCCGATCGGTCCCGCGCCGATCCGTCCCGCGCCGATCCGGTCCGCTCCCAGCCGTCCCCGGCCGACCCGTCCCGTGCCCGGCCTTCGGCGCCGCCGGGCCGCGCGAGTGCGATCCACGCGCCGACCAGCACCGCTGCCAGCGCGGCCGCGATGGGCGCCGTCCTGCCGAGATCGTCCGTCCCCGCGCCGACGGCGCAGGGAACGCCGGCGAGGAGGGCGGCCCGGACCACCCACCGCGCCACCGCGCGCGCGGCGTCGGTGCCGAGCCGTACGACGGCGAAGACCGCGCCGTGCAGCGCGAACAGGCCGCACGTCGTTCCGGCGAACAGGAGCCCGCCGCCGCCCATCAGCACGCCGATCGTCACGCCCCAGGACGCGGCGACGCCCCAACTGCCCGCGACGATCGCCCCGTCCCAGACGCGCCGCCAGGTCCGCCCCTCCTGACGGCCGCGCAACCACAGCCCGGTGTCGCGCAGGATCCACGCGGCGACGAGGACGATCAGCGCGCCCCAGGCCCGGCCGAACAGGTCGGCCTCCAGAGCGGGGAACAGGGCGGTCAGCAGGCCGGCGGAGGCGACCAGCCACACCTCGTTGCCGAGGAAGAAGGGGGCGATCGCCGCGAGGGTCAGCCGGCGGTCGTGGCCGAGGAACGGCAGCAGCATGCCCACGCCGATGTCGGCGCCGGCCAACAGGAAATACCCGACGACGAAGAAGCCGAGCAGGGAGAACGCGAAAGTGTCCACGAGTGCGCTCCGGGTCAGAAGGAGGGGACGGGCTCGGGCCGGGCAGGGAGCTCGGACCGGCCGAGCGCTGCGCCATCCGGGCCGAGCCGCGCGTACCGCCGGAGCAGCGCGATGTTCACGACGACGAGGGCCGCGAACAGGACCGCCACGCCGGTGAACGCCGCGAGCATCGCCCCGTGGCCGATCGGGCGTACGGCGTCCTCGGTGCGCAGCACGCCGTAGATCAGCCAGGGCTGGCGCCCGGTCTCGCGGTAGAACCACCCGGCGAGCATGGCCACGTACGGCAGCGGCAGCGTCGCCGTCACGACGCGCAGGAAGATCCGCCCGCGCAGGAGCCAGCCGGTGAACGGCAGCTTCACCAGCGCGATGAGGGCGACGGCGAACATCCACGCCCAGGCCGCCATCATCGTCTCCGCGGCGAGCCCGCTGAGGGGATGGACGCCGGTGGCGTGGGGCGCGTAGGGGAACTGCAGGCCGCCGGACGCCGCCGACGGCAGGATGCCGAGGAGGACGGCGATCAGGCCGATCCGCAGCGACCGGCGGTAGAGCTCCGGCTCGTGCGAGCGCAACAGGTGCCAGGCGCTCATCCCGGCCATGAAGAACCCGGCGGTCAGGAACGCTCCGGAGACGACGTGCGCGAGCGGCAGCAGCGCCGCCGGGTTCGTGAACAGCGCGCCGGCGGAGTCGACGCGCAGCCCGCCGCCGGTCCGTACGTATCCGACGGGATGGTTGAGGAAGCCGTTCGCGACGAGGATGAAGTACGCCGAGGCGTACGCGGTCAGCGTGACGATCCAGATCAGGGCCAGGTGGGCGTGGCGGTTGATCCGGTCCCACCCGAAGATCCACAGCCCGAGGAACGTCGCCTCGACGAAGAAGGCGACCAGGGTCTCCAGGGCGAGCGGCGTCCCGAAGACACCGGGGGCCTGATCCGCCAGACCCGGCCACGCCAGGCCGAACTGGAACTCCATCAGCAGCCCGGTGACGATCCCCACCGCGTAGTTGATGACGTACAACTGCCCCCAGAACCGCACCATCCGCACGTGCACGGCGCCGCCCCCGAACACCGCCCTGGTCTGGATGATCGCGACGAGCGTCGCGAGGCCGAGTGTCAGCGCGACGAACAGGAAATGCGTCCCCGCGGTGAGGGCGAACAACGATCGGGCGAGCGCCAGGGTGCTCAACGGTCCTCCAGGTCCGGTCGCGGTCTTCGTGCGACGGGGCCCGTGGGAGTCCCTCGGGCCGGGCACCCTGGTAGCGAAGCGGATCAGGCGGTGGTACGGCGTCCGGCTACGTGTGACATCTGCCGTACATCCGCTGGTGCAGCGTCCCCTTCGGCCCTACCGCAGGGGCGGTAGGGGATCCTCCGGAAGGAGGAGACCCGGCCCGGGGCTCAGCCGAGCCAGCCGGGGCGGACCAGCCCCGACTCGTACGCCAGGACGACGAGCTGCGCCCGGTCGCGGGCGCGCAGCTTGGTGAGGACCCGGCTCACGTGCGTCTTCGCCGTCGCCGGGCTGACGACGAGCCGCTCGGCGATCTCGTCGTTGGACAGCCCCGCCGCGACGAGTTCGAGGACCTCGCGCTCGCGGTCGGTCAGGGCGTTCAGCTCGACGGACGGCGGCGGTTCCTTGATGCGAGCGGCGAACTCCCCGATCAGGCGGCGGGTCACCGACGGCGCGAGGAGGGCGTCGCCGCGCGCCGCGACCCGTACGGCGTGGATGAGCTCGATCGGCTCGGTGTCCTTGACCATGAAGCCGCTGGCCCCGGCCTTCAGCGCGCTGTAGACGTAGTCGTCCAGGTCGAACGTCGTGAGGATCACGACTTTGACGTCACGGAGGCGTTCGTCGGCGACGATCCGCCGGGTGGCCTCCAGCCCGTCGAGGACGGGCATCCGGATGTCCATCAGGACGACGTCGGGGCGTTCGGCCGCCGCGAGGCGCACCGCCTCGGCTCCGTCGCCGGCCTCGGCGATCACGCTGATGTCGTCCTCGTTGTCGAGGATGGACCGGAACCCGGCCCGTACGAGCGTCTGGTCGTCGGCCAGGACGACCCTGATGGGGGAACGCACGCGCCCCATCATCACATCGACGGGCCGGGCCCCGCGCCGGTCATGCCGCGGGCTTGAGGACGACCTTCGTCCAGCCGTCCTCGCGGCGGTCGAACCGCTCGTACGCCTCCGGCGCCCGCTCCAGCGGCAGCTCGTGGCTGACGACGAAGGACGGCTGCGCCTTACCGGCGGCGATCAGGTCGCGCAGCTGCCGGTTGTAGGCCTTGACGTTGGCCTGGCCGGTGCCCATGCGCAGGCCCTTCTGGAAGAACAGCCCCATGTCGAACGGGAGCTTCCCCTGCTTGGCCAGCTCACCTGGGGCCTTCGGGTCCTCCGGGACGAAGACCCCGACGACGCCGATCGCGCCGGTGGCACGGACGGAGGCGACGAGGTCGTTCATGGTCAGCTCGGGGTGCTCGTCGCCCTGCGGGTCGTGCGCCCTGCCAGCCGACGCACTCACAGCCCTTGTCGGCGCCCTCCCCGCCGGTCAGCTCCATGACCTGCTCGACGGGCGAGCCCTTGCGAGGGTCGACCGGGATGGCGCCGATCTTCTCGGCCAGCGCGAGCCGGTCGCTCTGGTGGTCGACGACCATCACCTTGCTCGCGCCGATGAGCTGCGCGGAGTAGGCCGCCATCAGGCCGACCGGCCCGGCGCCGTACACGACCACGGAGTCCCCGGGCGCGACGCCGGCGAGCTGTGTCGCGTGATGCCCGGTCGGCCAGATGTCGGCCAGCATCACGTAGTCGTTCTCCTTCTCCTCGGCGTCCGGCGGCAGCCGCAGGCAGTTGAAGTCGCCGTACGGCACCCGCAGCAGCTCGGCCTGGCCGCCGGAGTACGGGCCCATGTCCGCGTAGCCGTACGCGCCGCCGGCGAAGCCGGGGTTGACGGACAGGCAGAACGCGGTGAACCCGCGCTCGCAGTTCTTGCAGAACCCGCAGGCGATGTTGAACGGCAGGCAGACCCGGTCGCCGACCTTCACCCGATCCACGGCCGGGCCGACCTCGATCACCTCGCCGAGGTTCTCGTGGCCGAGCACCTTGCCCTCTTCGACGTCCGTCCGCCCTTCGTACATGTGCAGGTCGGAGCCGCAGATGTTCGTCGTGGTGACCCGGACCAGGACGTCGGTCGGCCGTTCGATCCGCGCGTCGGGGACGTCCTCGACCCGTACGTCCTTGGAACCGCGGTAGACCACTGCCTTCACGTGGACGCTCCCTCCATCCGTACCGCTCACACGTGTCTCTCCGTCGCCTACCCGGACATGAATCCCCAAACGTCGCATCGGATACCGGGCGGATCCTGTCCGGTATTCGCTCTACGGTCGTCTTATCGCAGTTCAGAGCACACGGGAGTACACCATGCAGTTCGCCTCGATCCGCGTCATCACCGAGGACGTCGCCCGCCTCGCCGGCTTCTACGAGAAGGCCACCGGCCAGGCGGCGAAGTGGTCCACGGACGACTTTGCCGAGATCATCACCCCGGCCGGGACGCTCGCCATCGCGAGCACCCGCACCGTTCAGGCGCTCGGCGCGAACGCGCCGCGGCCGGCCGCCAACCAGAGCGTGCTCGTCGAGTTCCGCGTCGAGGACGTCGACGCGGAGTACGAGAACCTCAAGCGCTTCGACGTCGACTTCGTGAACGAGCCGACCACGCAGCCCTGGGGCAACCGGTCGCTGCTGTTCCGCGACCCCGACGGCAACCTGGTCAACTTCTTCGCCCCCGTCACCCCGGAGGCCCTCCAGCGCTACGAGCGATAGAGCGGCGTCCGCACCGCGATTCTTCCGCCGCCGCCAACGGCCCCTGGTCAGGCTACGAGTCGTGCCACCAAATGGCGTTCGTGCTTCGGCAGGTTGGCCACACCTCGACGGACGGTAAGAGCAGCGGTGATCAGGGCGCAGGCCTGTGCCGTCTCAACGGCGACGTGGTCGACTGCACCAAGTCTGGCCTCGTATAGCCAAGTGGACACCTCCGCCCATGAGTAGAGGCTCGCCTTCGGCCGGGCGACCCGGGGGGAAGGGAATCCCCCCGGTCCTCGTTCGCCTGTGACCCAGTAGCGTGCCGAGGCGGCGGTGACCTTCGCTCGCTCAGCGATGTCCTCCGCAGTCACAAGATCTTCGGTGACACCGGTGGCGGTCATCCCGGCTTCCTCGACGTCCTTGACAGCAGAGATGATGGCCTGAATCGCGTCATCGGCCTCTCGGGAGAACATGATCACGCCTCCGTCCTCCCCGGCCTGAACGGTCGCGTCGATGCCATCGGCGGCTGTCAGTACATCTCCTAGCGCCTCGGCGTGCCTGTCGGTGACAGGTCCGGCCACGTTCACGTCGAACCAGTACACGTTCACTAGACCTCCTCGCCGGAGCAGGTGTGCGGGCACCGTGTCAACGTCCGCTTGATCTTCGTGGCTTCATGCTCCGGGACTCTGGGCGTACCGTAGATAATGAGCGGCGCACATCCATCCTGGCCGCCCGGGCAGTACGCCTTGGCATACGCGTGTGCGTGGCCAGAAGCGATGACAACGCGCCATCCAGCGGCCTCTAAGTCGCGGATCGCTGCGAGGATCTCCTTGGCGGGCATGTTGCGTACAGTACAACTACTGTTGTGCCCAGCCGAACATCTTCCATGCATCCGGCCACTCGATCTTCATCGTTGACGCGCCCCCTCACGCAGCCCTGAGGCAGCCGGCCGCTGCTGTTCTGAGGCTTGGGTCAAAACGCATGTCACAACCGTGGATCACGCGGTGTCTTGAGGCCGAATCCCTGAGACGGAGGAGACACCATGGCCGAGAACACCGAGGTCCTCGTGGTCGGCGGCGGGTACGCGGGCGTCATGGCCGCGAATCGCCTGACGCAGCGCGACGACGTGACCGTGACGCTCGTCAACCCGCGCCCGGCGTTCGTGGAGCGGATCCGCCTGCACCAACTGGTGGGCGGATCCGACGACGCGGTCGTCGACTACCGGAAGGTCCTGGCCGACGGCGTGCGGCTGGTGGTCGACACCGTGACCCGGATCGACGCGGCCGGGCTCTGCGTGACCCTGGCGGCCGGCGGCACGGTCGGCTACGACTATCTGGTCTACGCGGTGGGCAGCGACAGCACCGACGCGGAAGTGCCCGGAGTCGCGGAGTTCGCCCATCCGATCGCCACCCTGGAGGAGGCGCAGCGGCTGCGGCCGGTCCTCGACGCCGCGCCCGCGTCGACCGCGGTGACGGTCGTCGGAGCCGGTCCGGCGGGCATCGAGACCGCGGCGGAACTGGCGGAGGAGGGCCGCACGGTGACCCTGGTCTGCGGCGGGGAGCTCGGCCCGTACCTGCATCCCCGGGGCCGGCGCTCGGTCGCCCGGCGGCTGGCCCGGCTCGGCGTGACCGTGCTCGACGGCCCCGGCACGAACGTGACCGCCGTGACCCACGATGGGGTGCGGCTCGGCGACGGTCGCGAACTGCCGAGCGGTCCGACCATCTGGACCGCCGGGTTCGGCGTGCCGGACCTGGCCGCGCGCAGCGGGCTGCGCACCGACGCGTTGGGCCGCCTGCTCACCGACGAGACGCTGACGAGCGTGGACGACGTGCGGATCATCGCGGCCGGGGACTCGGCGGCGCCGTCGGGCCTGCCGTTCCGGATGGGCTGCCAGTCCGCGGTCCAGCTGGGCCCGCAGGCCGCCGAGACGGTGCTCAGCCGGATCGCGGGTGAGCGGCCGACGCCCGTCAGCGTCGGGTTCGCCGGGCAGTGCATCAGCCTGGGGCGCCGCTTCGGCGTCTTCCAATTCTCCCACCGGAACGACACCGCGACGAGGTTCCACCTCGGCGGCCGCGTGGGCGCGAAGGCCAAGGAGTTCGTGTGCCGGAGCACCGTCTGGCAGCTGGGGTACGAGGCGCGCAGGCCCGGCGTGCGAACCTGGTGGGCCAAGGACGCCGAGCGCCGGCGGCTGCTGGAGGCACGGGGCGGCGAGGCGCCGATCACCACCGAACGGGCGGCCCAGGCATGAGCGACCACACCACCGACCCCGCGACCGAGGCCTTCGTCGCCCACCGCAACCTGCTCTTCACCGTCGCGTACGAGATGCTCGGATCGGCGGCCGACGCCGAGGACGTCCTTCAGGAGACCTGGCTGCGCTGGGTCAGGACCGACCTCGACCAGGTGCGCGACGAACGCGCCTACCTGGTCCGGATCACGACGCGGCAGTCGCTCAACCGGCTGCGCACGATGAAGCGCCGCAAGGAGGCGTACGTCGGCCCCTGGCTGCCCGAGCCCCTCCTCACCGCGCCGGACGTCGCCGAGGACGTCGAACTCGCCGAGAGCATGTCGATGGCGCTCATGCTCGTCCTCGAGACGCTGGGCCCGACCGAGCGCGCCGTCTTCGTGCTGCGCGAGGCCTTCGACGTCGGCTACGACGAGATCGCGGCCGCCGTCGGCAAGAGCCCCGCGGCCGTCCGCCAGATCGCCCACCGCGCCCGCAAGCACGTCGATGCCCGGCGTCCCCGCGAGGCGGTTCCGCCGAGCCAGGCCCGGGCGGCCCTGGAGTCGTTCCGGCGCGCGCTCGAGACCGGGAACCCGCAGGCCCTCCTCGACGTGCTCGCCCCCGACGTCGTCCTGGTGAGCGACGGCGGCGGCGTCAAGCAGGCCGCGCTGCGGCCGATCACCGGTGCCGAGAAGATCGTCCGCTACATGCTCGGCGGCATCGGCAAGACCAAGGCCGCGATCACCGCCGAACCCACCGTGGTCAACGGCGGCCCGGCGCTCCTCATCCGGGTGGACGGCGAGATCGACGGCGCCATGGCGATCCGCGTCGAGAACGCCCGCATCACCGGCCTGTACTACGTCCGCAACCCGGAGAAACTGACCCACGTCGATTCCGAGACCCCGCTCACCCTCCGATGACCACCGCGGGCGGAAGCGCCGCTGATCACGGTACCCCGGCCCGGCGAACCGCCCCGACGGCTGCTTCTCAGTGACGTCGCGGTTCAGCGCAATGCTTTCGCGAGTGCGCGATTGATCCGGGTGTCGCGGTCTCGGTAAGAGGCGATCGACTCATAGCCGACCCCGGAGGCGACGTGCGCATAGGGAGCAGCAGGCGCCAGGGATCATGAGCAGGGCCGGCGCGGCGAGCGGGGCCACGGAGAGGGGCAAGGCGCCGGTCAGGCCTTGCGGCTCAGTTCCTCCACGAAGTCGGCCAGCTCGACGGCGGCGTCATGCGCCTCATCACCGGCCGGCACTTCTGTGGCGGCACGGAACTTGCGCACGAGCCGGTCGAGCGTCTCGCGAGCGTCTCCGCTGATCGGCTCCAAGAACATCTCGGTCCCGGTGCTGATCTCGACAGGCTCGCGGTCGTCGTAGGCCGCGACCAGGTACGCGCGGCCGCGCGGGGAGATTTCCGCCACGCGATAGACGGTGTCGGGGGCGATCTCGCCGCTGTACTCCACCTCCAGAGGCTCTATCTCCGGTGCTCAGAGCGGGGTGGCCTCGATGATCGAGAACGGGGACGGCCGGGGGACGATTCGGTCGAGGTGGAAGCCGCCGGCGGTCAGCAGGTCGGTGAACTCGTCGGCGGTGCGTTCCCGGCCGGCCGTGCCGCCCAGCATGGTCAGGTCGACCAGCTTCATGGGGTGCGGCGTGTCGTCGGCCGGCATCACACCTTCGACGACCAGTAGCCGGGAATCGGGCGCGGCGGACCGGCGGATCGTCTGGAGGATGCGGACCGCGTCGTCGTCGTTCCAGTCGTGCAGGACGAAGCTGAGCAGGTAGACGTCGGCGGCGGGCACCTCGGTGAAGAAGTCGCCGGCGACCGCCTCCACCCGGTCGGCCAGGCCGCGTGTGATCATCGTCTCGGCCGCGATCGGCGCGACGGCGGGCTTGTCGAAGACGATGCCGTGCCGGTCCGGGTGGCTGGTGAAGAGCTCGGCGAGCAGGCTGCCGTCGGCGCCGCCGATGTCGGCCACCACTTTGCCCGGGGGCAGATCGTAGCCGTCGAACAGGCCTGTGCGCATGGTGCCGGTGACGTCGGCCATGGCACGGGCGAACAGGGCGGCGCGTTCCGGGTCGGCGGAGATCCAGTCGAAGGGCGGCTGGCCGAGGTAGTGCTCAGTGGCCGGTTCGCCGGTGCGTACGGTGTGCAGGAGGTCGCTGAACGGCAGGTACTGCTGTTCCATCCACATCTCGGCGACGTTGGCCTGCGTCTGCGGGTGGTTGTGGGACAGCGTCGCGCCCAGCGGCGTGGTCTCCACGCGGCCGTCCTCGGTGGTGCGGAACAGCCCGAGCATGCCCAGCGTGCGGATCACCCGGCCGAGCGGCTGAGGCGACGCGCCACTGCGTTGCGCCAGGTCGGCCATGCTGAGCGGCCCGTCGTCGAGCATGGTGCAGATGCCCAGCTTGGCCACCACGTACAGGGCCTGGGAGACCTGAAAGCCGGCCAGCAGCTGGGTCATCACGGCGCTGGGGGGTGGTTGTTCATTCATGAGACGAGGTCCTTCCGAGTTTCGGCGTCGGAGACCATTCTCGGAAGGCGCGCGTCTACGAATCGTGGACGCGGCGTAGACGATCTTTCAGCTGAGCGACGAGCGCGGGGGCACGCGGATCGTCGGCGTCCGCGAGCAGGACCAAGGCCTCCCGGTACGTATCCCCGGCACGCCCGGCGTCGAGCGTCTCAGCGAGCGAGCGCAACGAGTCCGCCGCCCGGAACACCGCTCCCCGCTCGCGGTAGATCTTCACCGCCTGCCGGTAGCTCGCCTCGGCCGCGGCCCGGGCGCCCGTGCCGGCCTGGACGTACCCGAGGGTGTCGTAGGTGTCGGCCAGCGCGTACGGTCCGAGGCTGCTGCCGAGGGTGATGGCTTCACGGGCGTACGCGAGCGCCGCCTCGAACCGTCCGAGAACGGCGTTGTCCCAGCTCACCGCGTTCAGTGCGGCGGCGCGCCGCCCTGGGTCGGCGCCGGGCGGATAGAGGTCGAGCACCCGCAGCGCCTCGGCCAGCGACGCCTCCAAGTCGCCCTCTAGCTCCAGCACGTATGCGATCTGGCGCCGGCAGTCGGCGATGGCCTCGCGATCGCCGTCGGCCGTGAAGATGGCGAGCGCGAACCGCAACCGGTCCGTCGCGGCTCGAAAGCGGCCCATGTTGGTGTCGGCGTGCGCGATTCCGCGCAGGCTGTGCGCGATGGCGAGCGGATCGCCGGTACGTTCGGCGGCGGCCAGCCCGATCTCCTGGGCCGACTGCAGGTGATGCCAGAGCCCGTGCCGGTTCAGGTAGTCGCGCAGCACCCACGCCAGCTGCCAGGCGTGCCGGTCGAACCCGAGCCGGGCGGCGTGGTCGAGCGCGCTCAGCAGCACCGGGTGCTCGGCGTCGAACCAGGTCGCGTCCGGTTCCGGGCATACGACGCCGGCCGCCGGTGGGTCGATCGGCACGCGGTAGCGGGCCGGGAAGGCGGAGATCGCCGCCGCGTACGACATGTGCAGGTAATAGTCGAGCATGCGGTGCACCGCGGCGCGGTCCGGCTCCGATCCGGCCCTCTCCCGGGCGAACTCGCGGACCAGGCCGTGCATCGTGTACCGGCCGGGCCGATGCTCGTCGAGCAGGTGCACCGAGGCGAGCTCGGCCAGGGCGCCGCCGACCGGCCGGCCCAGGAGGGCGGCGGCCGCGCCGCCGGTGAGGTCGGGGCCGGGATGCGCGGCGAGCAGCCGGAACACGTCGGCCGCGTGCTCGCCGAGTGCGTCGTAGGACCAGGACAGGGCCGCTCGGACGTCGACGGTCGCGTCCGGCGTGCGCAACGCGTCCAGCGCGCTCCGGGACTCGCGCAACTCGCCGGCGATCGCGGCCAGCGGCAGGTGCTCGTGCGTGACCGCCCGCGCGGCCACCACCGCCAGGGCCAGCGGCAGGCGGCCGCAGAGTTCGACGATGTCACGTACCGCGGCCGGTTCCGCCGCGGCCCGTTCGGCCCCGAGACGTCCGGCCACCAGGGCGACGGCCTCGTCCACGTCCGGCGGCCGCACCCGGATCAGCCGGGCGCCGGTACGCGCGATCAGGCCGGACAGCGTACTGCGGCTGGTCACCAGCACGACCGAGTCACCGTCGCCGGGCAGCAGATCCTGGACCTGTTCGGCGCTTCCGGCGTCGTCCAGCACGATCAGCATCCGCCGGCCGGCCAGTGCGGTCCGGAACCGGCCCGCCCGTGCGGCAGGGTCGGCCGGGATGTCGGCGGCCGGGACGCCGAGCGTCAGCAGGAACCCGTGCAGCACGTCGGCCGGTTCCGCCGGGGCACGGCCGGGGGCGTATCCGCGCAGGTCGGCGTAGAGCTGGCCATCGTCGAAGCGGGCCGCGTGCCGGTGCGCCCAGCGCAGCGCCAGCGTGGTCTTGCCGACTCCGGCCAGCCCCGCGATCACCAGGATCCGGGCCGGACCCGGGTCCTGTCGCAGCTCGTGCTCGCGGCCGACGAAGACCGCCGGGACGGCCGGCAGCTGGGCCGGGCGGGGACGGTCGCCCGTACTCATCAGCTCGGGGTCGGCCCGCAGCATGCGGGTGTAGAGGTCCTGCAGTTCGGGCCCGGGATCGACGCCCAGCTCGGTGTCGAGCAGCCGACGGCACTCGTGGTAGGCGGCGATCGCGTCGGCCTGGCGCCCGAGCCGGTAGAGGACGGTCATCAGCAGCCGGCGCAGATACTCATCCAGCGGGTGGGCGGCGACCAGCGCGTACAGCTCGGGCTCGAGCGGCCGGAGCAGCCCAAGCTCCAGATCGATCTCGAGCCGGGCGACGAGCGCGGCCCGGTGCTGCTTTTCCAGGGCGACCCGTCGACGGTCGGCGCCGGGACCGACGACGCCGGCGAGCGCCGGACCACGCCACAAGTCCAGCCCTTCGCGCAGCAGCGCGGCGGCCGTCGACCGGTCACCGGCCGCCCGGGTGTGATCCGCCTCGGCCACCAGTGCCTCGAAGCGATCGAGGTCGAGCGTCGCACCGGCGCTGTACCCATGCGGCGACGAGGTGACGGCCAGCCCTGACCGCCGCAGCCGGTGCACGTAGGTCCGGATGATCGCGGCGGCGCTGACCGGCGCATCCCCGTCCCAGAGCTCGTCGATCAGGTCGGCGGTGGTGGCCGGTGCGCCCCGGCGCAGCACCAGCGCGACGAGGAGTGCCTGTTGCTGCGGCGACCCTGTCGGTACCTCCCCGGCCTCGCCGCGTACGACGAGCGGCCCCAACACGTTGGCCCGCATGCGCTCACCCCCCTCGCGCCTCGTGATTCTGCCATGCCGGCAGTTCCCAACCCGCTTTCCGTGCGATGGCACCGACGAGTTCGATCTTTACTTCCGGAGCTTCCTGCTCGGGGTGCCATTCCCTGACGTCGACCAGTCCAGGTTCGACGAGATCGAAGCCTTCGAAGAACTGGAGGACTTCTTCGCTCGAACATGCCGGTCGTCTCGGGCAGCACACAAAGGGTGGTCACGTACATGAGGCGGCGGTAGCCGAGAGCCGCGAAGTTGGCCCAGATCGCGCTGAGATCACGCTCGGTGATCCGCGACCGGTCGGGGTCGCACGCGGGCGCCGGATGCACCTGCCCCATGAAGTCCCCGTCGATGATCGCACGAGAGACCTCGGCAGCCCGCAACCGCGCCGAGACCTCCCACCCCACCGTGGTCTTGCCGACGCCGGAGCGTCCTCCCATGAGCAGTGCCTGCGCCTGATCCATGAACGCAGAATGGCGGTCCTCGGCCTCCTCCCGCGATCGATATTCTCCGCCGCGTCCACGCGAGCCGCGGACGGCGCGCCTCCTCCGCCGCCCAGGATGGCGAGTCCCGCCGCTCACCCGCATTGATGCGCGCCTGCGCGACTATCCGGGTAGTGCCGCGGCGATCTGTGGGGTGAGCAGGTCCCGCACTTCGGAGTACGCCAGGGTGATCCCGTAGTAGGGACATTCGCTTCCCGCATGCGACCAGCTGAGGATGGTCGCGCTGTGCAGCACGGTGGCGGCCTTGCGGGCAGCGTCTTCTCCGGCGTCGGTGATGACGTCGAAGGTGGTGACCGCGATGCGGTCGTGTCAGGGCGGGGCCAGGGGGAGCGTGGCGTGGATCAGGAAGCCGCCGCCGGGGCGGCCGGTCGCGGTGAGGGTGCCGCCGACGGCGGTGGCGCGTTCGCGCATGCCGCGGATGCCGTTGCCCTCGCCGGCGGCGGGGCCGCGCCCGTCGTCGGTGATCTCCACGGTCACCCGGTCCGGGTCGTACCGGACCAGGACGGTCGCGGTCGCCGGGCCGGCGTGCCGTACGGCGTTGGTGAGCGCCTCCTGGACGATGCGGTAGGCGGCCAGGTCGACCGGTGACGGCAGGGGCGCGCGCTCGCCGGAGACGGTGAGGTCGACGGGCAGTCCGGCCTTCCTTGTCTGGGCGATCAGGTCTTCCAGGTGGTCGAGCGACGGCGCGGGGGCCAGCGGCTGGGCCTCGTCGACCTGGCGGAGGACGCCGAGGGTCGTGCGCAGTTCCCGCAGCGTCTCCTTGCTCGCGTCCTTGATCGCGCTGAGCGCGGCGTACGCCTGTTCGGGGTCGCGCCGGTGCAGGGCGGCGCCCGCCTGCACGTTGATCAGTGAGATCTTGTGCGCGAGGACGTCGTGCAGTTCGCGGGCGATGCGCAGGCGTTCCTCGGTGGCGCGCCGCAGGGCCTCCTCCTCGCGGGTGCGCTCCGCCTCGGCGAGCCGTCGCCGTGCCTCGCTCAGGTACGCCCGGTGGTAGCGCGTCACCTCGCCCGCGATGACGACGACGAGCACCCAGGCGAGGACGCCGAGGAACCGCGCGGGGCGGCCCGGCCCGATCGCGAACTCGGCCCATCCGAACACCGAGAGCCCTGCCGCGGTTCCGACGTACGCGGCGATCCGCTGCCCCTGTGCCGCCGCGAGGTACGAGGCGACGGCGAACGTGAGCATCTCCGCGCCGTCCGGGAACGGGCCGATGTAGTAGTACGCCGTCGAGACCCCGACGACGGTGACGGCGAGGACCGGCGCCCGGCGGCGGACGGCGAGCGCGGCGACGCCGACGGCCATCATGGCGTACGCGCGGGCGTGGACGGGGCGGAAACCTCCCGCGTGCCACACGGTGCTGAGGGCCACGAGCACCCCGACGACCGCGGCCAGCAGGATGTCGGCGCGCTGTCCGCGCGGCAGCCGGGGCATTCTCACGTCTTGCACCGTAATGCAGCGCTTCCGGGTGTCCTCGGGGTGACCGGTAGGGGAAATGTTATGCCTCGTTACTCAGCGCTGATTCATCATTTAGACCGTTTTGACACACTTGTCCCAGGCGCTACAGTTCCGCGTCGTATCACCGACAGTCGAAATGAGGACAGTCGTGCGCGGAAACCGCCGCAAGAGACCTGGTCGTGGCGGTATGTCGGAGTACGTGACCTTCGAGGAGTCGACATCGGCCGACGGTGAGGCCCCTCGCGACGGTGACACGCCCCCCGCACCGCCCGCGGACGGGTCCGAAGCGGCGAGCGGCGACGACGCGCCTCCGCGCGACCGGCGGAACGAGCCGTACGATGAGGCGCCCACGGGCGGACCTCGCGGACCGCGCGGCGAAGGGCCCGCCGGATGGCTTCCGTACGCCCCGGCGACTCCTCCGTATCCCGCTGAGGACGACGACGGCGGGCCCGCCGAGGCGCCGTCGGAGGTGACGCGCCCCGACCTGTTCGGGCACGACACCGCCGCCGGCGGTGAGCGCTCTGCCACCGGACCCCGCCAGACCATACGGCCCCGGGAGACGACAGGGCCTCACACCACCGCAGGATCCCGCGAGAGCACCGGGCCCCGGGAGCGGCCGGCGGTCTCCGCCGGGTTGGGCACGGCCGGTGCCGGGATCCGCCCTCCGGATCCCTGGGATCTCGGTCCCGGCGGCATGGAGCACGAGCGGGCCGCGCGGCGCCGTAGGATCCGTGCGCTGACCGGTCTGGTCGCGGGGGTCACCGTCGTGGTGCTCCTGGTCGGGGTGGCCGTGTACGCGCTGTCCGGCAAGCCGGAGTGCGGCGGCAGCCCGATCGCGCTGAACGTCGCCGCGGCGCCGGAGGTCGCGCCGGCCATCGTCGAGATCACCCGGACGTTCAACAAGGAACACCACTCCATCGACGGCAGGTGCGTCCAGGCCGGCGTGCAGGCGGCGGATCCGGCCGGAGTGGCCCGAACGCTCTCCGGCGCGGTGCCGGCACCGGGGACGGCCAGGCCGGATGTCTGGATCCCCGACTCCTCCATCTGGCTCGCCATGGCGCACGTCTCCTCGGGCGCGGCCGAGGGCGGTCCGGCTCCGCTCTCCGTGGCCAGGACCCCGGTCGTCGTCGCGACGACGCGCTCGCTCGCCACCGCGATGGCCGCGCAGAAGGTTCCGCTGAGCTGGGACACGCTGCTCAGGTCGGTGGCGTCGCCCTCCTCCGGCACCGGTGGGAAGGCCGGGATCTCGGCGAAGTCCGTCCGGCTGCAGATCCTCGATCCGGCGAGTCAGGCGGCCGGCATCGGCACGGTCGTCATGACCCGGGTCCTGCTGCAGCGCGACCCGAACGCGCTGTCGGTCTTCGGCCGGCTCGTCCAGGACGTGCGGAAGAACGTCTCGCCGACCACCCAGGCGTTGCTCGCCGGGATGGCACGGAACCAGGACGGCAGGGCGCCCGTGCTGATCGCTCCGGAGCAGGCGGTGTGGAAGTACAACCACGCCACGACCGCCCCGGCGGCCGTGCTCTATCCCCGCGAGGGCGTGCTCAGCCTCGACTACCCGTTCGCGGTGACCACCGGCGACCGTACCCGCGCCGGCGCCACGACCCTGCTGGCGCAGGCGATGAACACCGGACAGGCGCGGGCCGCCGTCCAGGCACTCGGTTTCCGCACCCCGGACGGCCGTCCCGGCCGGGACTTCGCCGCCGGTGGGCTGAACACCCAGGTCCCGCGGGCGCTGCCGACCCCGTCGGCCGACGACGTGACCCAGGCGATGCAGGTCTGGAGCAAGCTGTCGCTGACCGCCCGGGCGCTGTGCGTTCTCGACGTGTCGGGGTCGATGGCCGAGCCGGTCCGCGGCGGGGTGAGCCGCCTGCAGGCGACCGCGAAGATAGGAACGAGCGCACTGGCGACCCTGCCCGACGACACCGACGTCGGCCTGTGGACGTTCTCCACCAGACTGGACGGCAGCCGGGACTATCGCGTGGACGTGCCGATCGGGCCACTCTCGACCCGGTCGGGATCGGGCACGCGCCGTCAGGCGATCAACCACGTGCTCGGCCGGATCCGCCCGAAGCCGGACGGCGACACCGGTCTGTACGACACCGTGCTCGCGGCGGTCCGCTCGCTGCGCACCACCTACAAGCAGGGCTACTACAACAACGTCCTCCTGCTCACCGACGGCAGGAACGACGATCCCTCCGGCATCTCCCTCAAGGAGCTGCGGCGCACGCTCGCGAAGGAGAACGACCCCGACAAGCCGGTCCCGGTCCTGGCCATCGGCTTCGGCCCGTCCGTCGACATGAGGACGATGCAGAGCATCGCCGAGGAGACCAACGGCGCCGCGTACCACGCCATGGACTCGTCGGACGTGCAGCGGATCCTGCAGGAGATCATCGACCAGCGCATCTGCTCCACCCGGAAGTGCCGCTGAGCCCTGCGGCTCTTCCGCTTGTCACCGGCGTGACAAGGACGGTGCGGCGAATGTGGGCTCGGGGGCAAGTGGCGGCTTCGCGTACTGCGATAGCTTCACGCGGTCACGATGATCACGGGTGGTGTCGGCCTTGCGGCCGTGGCGAGGCAGGGAGTGCGGACGTGGCACTGAGTGGTCGGCCTCTGGAGCCCGGAGCCCTGGACGAACCGCTCATCGCGGCGGTGGCCCGCAGGGCGGCCGAGATGCCGTCCGCGCCGGCCCTGACCTTCGTCGACTACGCCGCCGACCCGGCGGGCGAGCGGCAGGAGCTCACCTGGGGGCAGATGCACCGGCGGGCGCGCGCGATCGCCGCCCGGCTGCGCGAGGTCGCCGAACCCGGTGAGCGCGTCGCGCTGCTCATGCCGCAGAGCCTGGAGTACCTCACCACGATGATCGGGGCGATGTACGCCCGGCTCATCGCCGTGCCGCTGTTCTCCCCGGACCTGCCGGGCCACGGCGACCGGCTGATCCGCTCGTACGGCGACGCGGACCCGTCCGTGGTGGTGACCGTGACGTCCGCGCTCCCGCAGGTGGAGCGCTTCCTGGACGAGCAGAGCGCGCCCCGGCCCAAGGACATCGTGCTGGCCGACACGGTGAACGTCTCGCTCGCCGCCTCCTGGCCGGGCGAGGAGATCGCCCTGGACGACGTGGCGTACCTGCAGTACACCTCCGGGTCGACCCGCGCGCCGGCCGGCGTGCAGATCACCCACCGGAACATCACCGCCAACGCGCTGCAGGTGTGGGCCGCGTACGAGGCGCGGCCGCGGGTGACGGTCGGCGTGAGCTGGCTGCCGCTGTTCCACGACATGGGGCTGATCCTGGCGCTGGCCCTGCCGCTGGTGCACGGCAACCACCTCGTCCTGACCGACCCGGTGGCGTTCGTGATGGAGCCGCTGCGCTGGCTGGAGCTGCTGTCCGAGCACGACGACGTGATCACGGCGGGGCCGAACTTCGCGTACGAGTACTGCGCCTCACGGGTCACCGAGGAGGAGAAGGCCCGGCTGCGGCTCGACGGCCTGTGGGTCGCGCTGAACGGCGCGGAGCCGATCCGGCCGGACACCGTGCGGATGTTCGCCGAGGCCTTCGCCTCGGCGGGGCTGCGGCCCGCCGCGCAGTCGCCGGGGTACGGCCTGGCCGAGGCGACGGTGTACGTCTCCAGCAAGACGCGGGGCGAGCCGCGGTTCACCGCGTTCGACCGGGTGGCGCTGGCCGGGGGCGAGGCGCGGCCCGGCGGCGACACCGTCCTGGTGTCCTGCGGCACGCCGACCGGCCAGCACGTGGCCGTCGTCGACCCGGAGTCGCGGATCGAACTGCCGGACGGCCGGGTCGGCGAGATCTGGGTGAACGGCCCGAACGTCTCACCCGGCTACTGGCGCAACCCCGGCAGGACCGCCGAGGTGTTCGGCGCCGTCCTGGATGACCCGGCCGGCGGGCTGCCCGCCGAGGGCTGGCTGCGCACCGGCGACCTCGGCGTCGTCCACGACGGCGAGCTGTACGTCACCGGCCGGATCAAGGACCTCATCATCGTCGACGGCCGCAACCACTATCCCCAGGATGTGGAGGTCAGCACGCAGGAGGCGCACGAGGGGATCCGGCGCGACCACGTGGCGGCGTTCGCGCTCGCCGGCGAGGACGGCGAACGGGTCGTCGTCGTCGCCGAACGCGCTCGGGGCGGCGAGGGCGTCCCCGTGGAGGACATCGCCCGCGCCGTACGGAGCGCCGTGAGCGCCGCCCACGAACTGCGGCTCGACGACTTCGTGCTCGTGGAGCCGGGCGGAGTTCCGCGCACGTCCAGCGGAAAGATCGCGCGCAGTGCCTGCCGGGAGCGGTACCTCGCCGGGACGCTGCCCGTGATCCGGTAGACGAAGGGCAGCGATGTTCGCCGGTCTGGGACGCCTCGTCCATCGACGACGGCTGAGCTGTCTCGCCCTGTGCCTGGCGTTCGCGGTCCTGTCCGGCATGTGGGGGTCGGGCGCGGTCGCGCGGCTGAAGAGCGGCGGCTTCGACGACCCGCACTCCTCGTCCTCGCTCGTGGCCAAGCTGTCCGCGCAGTACTTCAGCAACTCCACGCCCGACGTCTTCGTCATCTACCGCAGCGACCGGCTGACCATCGACGACCCGCGCTTCCGCGGCGCCGTCACCACGACCCTCGCCCGCCTGCCCCAGGACCGGATCCGGGGCGTCCTGACGTACTGGAGCCAGACGCCGCGCGTCGCCGAGCTGGCGTCCAAGGACCGGCACGCGACGTTCGCCGCCGTGCAGCTCGCCGGCGACGACTCGGCCAAGGCCGCCTCGTACGACGCCATCAAGGACCGGTTCGGCGCGCCGGGCCTGAGCGTACGGGTCGGCGGGGGCGTGCCGCTGGCCAAGGAGTTCAACACCCAGACGCAGGGCGACCTGGCCCGCGCGGAGACGATCTCCTTCCCGGTGCTGCTGGTCCTGATGCTGCTGGTGTTCGGCAGCCTCGGGTCGTTCTGGCTGCCGCTCGTCGTCGGCGCGTTCTCCATCGTCGGGGCGTTCACCGTCCTGCGGCTGCTGACGATGGTCACCGACGTCTCGTCCTTCAGCGCCGAGGTCATCACGATGATGGGCCTCGGCCTGGCGATCGACTACTCGCTGTTCATCGTCAACCGGTTCCGGGAGGAGCTGGCGCGCGGCGCCGACCGGCCGACGGCCCTGGCGAACACGATGGCGACGGCGGGCCGCACGATCGCGTTCTCCGGCATCACGGTGACGACGGCGCTCAGCGGCCTGCTGCTGTTCCCGCAGATGTTCCTGCGCTCGGTCGGCCTCGGCGGCATGGCGGTCGTCGCCGTCGCGATCGTCGGCGCGCTGGTCCTGCTGCCCGCGCTGCTCGCCCTCCTCGGCCCCCGCGTGGAGTTCGGCCGGATGCCCTGGCGCCGCCGGGCCCGCGAGGTCCGGCGCGACAGCGGCCCGTGGTACCGCCTGGCGACCAGCGTCATGCGCCACCCGATCCTGTACTTCGTCGGCGTCATGGTGGTCCTCGGCGCGGCGACCACGCCGTTCCTGCACGTGCGGTTCGGCACGACCGACGTGCGCGTGCTGCCCACGAGCAGCCCGAACCGCCGGCTGTACGAGGCGTTCCAGCGGGAGTTCCCGACCGGCTCGAAGGACCCGATCGACGTCGTCCTGTCCGGCGACCTCATCCCGAAGAACTTCGTGCCGTCGAAGAAGCGGCCGGTGCCGTCCTTCATCACCGACTACGAGGACCGGCTGCGGCACCTGCCCGGCGTCACCAGCGTGGAGATCACCGGATACGCCGACAAGTACGCCGCGGTGCGCATCTCCGTCCGCCACCGGTACGCCGCGATGAGCGACCAGGCCCGCGACCTCGTCCGCCGCATCCGCGCCGTCCCGCCGCAGCGCGAGGCCCTGTACGCCGACGTCGGCGGTTCCACGGCCGCCCAGATGGACATGATGGACAGCCTGCGGCGCGGCCTGCCCACGGTCGGCGCGGTGATCGGGCTGGTCACGTTCCTGCTGCTGTTCATGGCGTTCGGGTCGATCGTGCTGCCGCTCAAGGCCGTCGCCATGAACCTGCTGTCCCTCGGCGCGTCGTTCGGCGCGATCGTGTGGGGCTTCCAGGACGGCCACCTCGCGGGCCTGCTGCGCTTCACCCCGACCGGCACGACCGAGCCGACGACGATCATCCTCGTCCTGCTCACGGTCTTCGGGCTGTCGATGGACTACGAGGTGTTCCTGCTCAGCCGGGTCCGCGAGGAGTGGGACCGTACGGGGGACAACGCCCGGTCCGTCGCCATCGGCCTGCAGCGTACGGGCGGCATCATCTCCAGCGCCGCGGTGCTGTTCCTCGTGGTGATCGCGGTGTTCTCCACGGCGGAGATCACCCTGGTCAAGCTCATCGGCGTCGGGATGTTCGTGGCGATCGTCGTCGACGCCTCGCTCGTCCGGATGCTGCTCGTCCCGGCGACGATGCGCTTCCTCGGCCCGGCGAACTGGTGGCTGCCCCGCCCCCTGCGCGCCCTCCACTCCCGCATCGACCTCGGCGAACACGAGACCGAGGAGGAGCCGCCGCCGGCCGTGGGAGGCGCCGCGGGGGATTCGCCTGCCGTGGAGCGGGCCGCGGCCGAGGAGGACGCACCGGCCCCGGGCGAGACCTCGCCGCTGGAGCCCGCGCTGGTCGCGGCGGCCCCCGCGCCCAGGGCGCGGCGGCAGTCGCAGCGGCTGGCCGAACTGAGGGCGGAACGGAGGGCGCTGCGGTCGGCCCCGCAGCCCCCGGCCGTCCCCGGGCCGCCCGCCGCCGACGAGCCCGAGAGCACCGGCGAGCTCGAAAGCACCGGCACGCCGACGCGCGCCGAAGAGCTCGAGAGCCTGGGCGAGCCGACGCGCGCCGAAGAGCTCGAGAGCCTGGGCGAGCCGACGCTCACCGACGAGTCCGAGAACGCGGGCGAGCCGACGTTCGCCGACGAGATCCTGCGCCGGGTCGCGGCCGTCAACGGCCGGCCTCTGGCGTCCCGCGAGACATTCGAGGAGGCGGAAGGCGGCCCGAGCGCCCCCCGTCCCCAGCGAGAGATCGTTCCCAACCCGGACCGCCCCGGGTGGCACTGGAAGACACCGGAGGATTGAGCATGCCAGGAACTCCGCTCCGCCGCGCCATCGCGTCGACCATGGGTGCGGCCCTGGCCGTCGCCATGGCGGGTGCGTCGCCCGCCGACGCGGCGAGCAAGCCGAGCAACAAGGTGCCGACGACCGCCAAGGCGAGCGACGGGGCGCGCGTCACCTCGCAGAAGTGGCTCACCAGTCACGAGGTCGACCTGACGGTGAAGTCGGTCGCGCTCGGCCAGTCGGTCAAGGTGCGGATCCTGGTGCCGAAGGGCTGGAAGACCTCGACGACCAAGCGGTACCCGGTGCTGTACGCCCTGCACGGCGGCCGCGACCACTATCAGTCGTGGACCCGTAGCACCGACATCGAGACCTACGCGTACAAGTACAACGTCATGGTCGTCATGCCGGAGGGCGGCGTGAACGGCTCATATACGAACTGGTACAACTACGGCAAGTACGGCACCCCCGAGTGGGAGACCTTCCACACCACCGAGGTCCGCGAGATCGTGGAGCGCGCCTACCACGCCGGGACCGCGCGCGCCGTCATGGGCAACTCCTCCGGCGGCGAGGGCGCCATCACGTACGCCGAGCGCTACCCGGGCCTGTACCGGTACGCCGCCTCGTACAGCGGCGTGCTGTCGATCCGGTCGCCGGGCGTGCCCGCGCTGCTGATGTTCACGATCGTCGGCGCCAACGACGGCACGGACCCGTTCCGCATCTGGGGCGTGCCGGGCCTGGACGACGTGAACTGGCGTCAGCACGACCCGCTGTACCTCATCCAGCGGCTCAAGGGCACCGGCGTCTACATCTCGTCGGGCACGACCGGCAAGCCCGGCCCCGGCGACAACCCCAAGACCGCGCCCTGGGACATCGGCCTGCTCAGCGAGCGGATGGTCGGCGCCACGAACGTGACGTTCGCCCAGAAGGCCCAGGAGCTCCACGTTCCGATCACCTCGCACATCTACGGCGACGGCCGGCACTCCTGGCCCGCCTGGAAGCGCGAGATGCACACCGCCTGGCCCAAGATCATGGCCGCCATCGGCGCCAAGCGCGTCTGACCTCGCCGACTCGGCCCGCCGCATGAGCACCGCCGGTCGTGCGGCGGGCAGGGCCACACCTCGTCCCGGCCCTACGTGGGGCCTCAATCTACGACTGGGTGATCACACTGTGAAAGCGGACGGCAACATTCGGTCATAGGCCACTCGGCCCCAGGTCGAATGTTCCCGGGCCGCGCACCCCACGGCCTCGCGGTTCAGACGACCAGGGTCGAACGGAACAGGGCAGGCGGCACCTGATCCGAGGCCGTCTACTCAGGCGAGACGATTTCTGGTCCAGGCAGACACCTCAGAACGGGCAGCTCTCACCCCGCCGCCGCGAAGGCGGTCGGAGGCCACGGCCAGGTGCGTCTCTCCAGCACCGCGCGGGTGAACTGGTCGGCGCTCGCGAGAAGTCGAGGTTCGGGTCAGAAGTGCCAGCCGGCGGGATTCGAACATGATTCTCGTGTGATTCCCGAACCGGTTGCCGGGAAGCCGCCGAACCGCTCGCGGTGCAGGTGGGCGAAGAAGTAGCACATCTCCTCACATTCCGCATCGACCACGGCCATGTCGGGATTGCGGACCACCGCAGCGTAGTAGGCACGGCCGAGTGCGACGATGAAGCCTCGGGCATACAAGAAGCCGTCGTCGGAGCCATCGGTGACCGCTTGGATGTCTGCGCGGTCGATGTCATAGAGCTTTCGCTCAAGGACTCGATCAAAGTCGGTCAGCTCTGCCGCCGACAGTTCCCGACTCTGCTTCGCGAGGTTGCGCAGGAAGCCCTCGAGGGCACCATCGATGATGGAGACGAGCGCGGAGTCACCATCATCGTCCGGCACGCGGCCCGCCAATGCTCGCCGCGCCCGATCGACGTCGTCACCCAACGGTGCCCATGCCGCTTCAAGCAGGCCCCAAAAGCGCACTTCCTCATCCGGCGTCGGAAGGCGTTGATCATCCTGATCGGCAGTCATCCGCGGATGCTAATCATCCCCTCCGACAAACGCGACAACCCTTCTCTGACCTTCCGGTCGGACTTGGGCGACGACCGTTGACCCGCCACTCGCCGAGTCGGCGTCCTGATGCTTGTCATCGGTATTGACGGCGCAGAGGCCACAAGTCGGACGAAACCCGGTCGCTGCGACGGCAAGGAGGCAGTAGCGGCGGCCGAGTCGGCCGGTGACTTCCCAGGGCGTTCTCGCCGAGACGACACGCAGGCGTCAGGACGGTCGAGGTCCACTTCCGTTGGAAAGGCCGGCGCGGGGAGGAGTCCCTGAATCATGTCGTCCGAGGCCACGGCCAGGTGCGCGCTTCCAAGACCGCTCGGGTGAGTTGGTCGGTGTCGGCCGCCTCAACCGGCCGCCACAGCGCAGGACGCGAAGAGAGACCCGGCTGCAGCCTCATTTGCGGGTCAGGGGCGTGACGATCATGTCGCCGTGGCTGGAGGTCGTGACGGTCACGACGCCCTCCAGGCGGCCGAGGAACTCGCGGAAGCTGCGGCATTCGTAGTTCTTCTCGTCGAAGGACGGGTCCAGGGTGCGCATCTTCGACTTGAGCCAGGCGCCCTTCGCCTCGGGCGTCGCGCTCTCTTCTAACGCGGACAGGACGAGCCGTTTCGCCTCGGCGATCGGAAAAGTGTCGCCGATGGTCGCGCGGGCCACCGGGTCGACCTCCGCGACCAGCGTGCCCCAGTACTTGTACTCCGAGCAGTTGGCGATCAGGCGGTTGCTCGCGCTGGCCTCGGTGCCGATGCCGACGATGTGCTTGCCGAAGCCGCGCAGTTTCTTCACGAGCGGCGCGTAGTCGCTGTCCCCGGTGGCCAGCAGGAACGTCGTCACCTCGGGCCGGGTGAAGAGCACCTCCATCACGTCCACCGACATGTGGATGTCGACCGCGTTCTTCTGCTGCGCGCCGAGGCGTACGACCTGGATCGGGTCGATTCCGTTGAGGTCCAGGTCCTTGAGGAACCGCGCGAACTCCGGTTTCGACCAGTCGGCGTACGCCCGCCGGATCGACGCGTGCCCGTAGCGGCGGCACAGCCCTTCCAGCACTTTGTACGGCACCGGATTCGTCACCTGGCCGGGCAGCGCCGTCTTCGCGTTGATCGACAGATTCTCCAGGTCGATGAACAGTGCGACCTGGTCGTTCCCGTTGTTGTCCGCCATGGCGTTCCTTTCGGCGGGATCGGATGCCCTCGCGACAGATGAGACGCCGACGATCACGGAAAAGATGGCACCGTGAGCGAAGCGTGACGCTTTCGCGTACGGCCGGCATGGGGCTACCCGCGAGCGGTGACCACCGATGGGCTCACCCCTGCCACCACCAGTCCCAGCAATCGCTCCGCCTCGGCTGCCGCGTCCGGATGGCGCTCCGTCGCCAGCGCGATGCCCGTGATCAGCGTGAGGAGGTCGGATACGGCCACGCCGGGCGCCACCGCACCGGCTCGCTGTGCCCGCCGCAGCAGCGGCCCGCATGCCTGGATCAGTTGCGCCGAGCATGCGTTGTCGCCGCCGTCCTCCGGGTCGAGCAGCCCCTCCTGGGCCAGCGCGGCGGCCATCCCCCGCGCCGAGGCCGCGTACGCGGTGAACGCGCCGAGCCACTCCAGCAGCGCCGCTCGCGCGTCCGCCACCTCGGCCAACTCGCCGGCACGGGCGCACAGGGTCGCGATCCGCTCGCGGAAGACCGCCTCCAGCAGCGCGCGGCGGCCGGGGAAGTGCCGTCGCACGGTGGCGGAGCCGACCCCCGCCGTGCGGGCGATCTGCTCCAGGGAGGCGTCGGCGCCGTGCGCGGCGACCTCCTCCATGGCCACGGCGAGGATGCGCTCGTAGTTGCGCCGGGCATCCGCACGCTGGGCGGACATCGCGTCACCTCCGGGTTTGCATAAGTGGCGGGGCCCTCCATATATTACGGGGCCAGTAAGTGGCGGGCCCCGCCGTTTATCCGCCTGCACTCCCGAGGAGCAGCCATGCCCATCGATCCCGCACCGGTCCTCGTCACCGGCGCCACCGGCCGACAGGGCGGCGCCACCGCCCGCGCCCTGCTCGCGGCGGGCGTCCCCGTACGTGCGCTGGTCCGCGACCCGGCCACCGAGCGGGCCAGGGCCGTCGCGGCGCTCGGCGCCGAGCTGGTCACCGGCGACCTCGACGACCTCGATTCGGTACGCCGGGCCGCCGCCGGGACGCGTGCCGTCTTCTCCGTGCAGATGCCCGACATGAACGACCTCCAGGGTGACTCCGAGTGGGTCCAGGGACGCAATCTGATCGACGGCGCGCGCGACGCAGGGGTGGCGCAGTTCGTGCACACCTCCGTCTCCGGCGCCGGACAGCACCGGAACGCACCCGGCTGGGCGGATGGCCGCTGGGCGGCGCTGGAGCACTACTACGAGACCAAGACGGCACTCCAGGACCGGGTTCGTGAGGCGGGCTTTGAGCACTGGACACTGCTCAAACCGGCGTTCTTCATGGAGAACTTCCTCATGGACTTCCTGTTCCCCCACGGCATCGAGGGCGGAATCGTGACCGTCATCCAGCCCGGCACCAGGATTCCCCTCGTCGCCGTCGCCGATATCGGCACCGCGGCCGCGGCGGCCTTCGCCGCCCCGCAGCGGTTCCACACGGTCGAACTGGAGCTGGCGGGCGACCACTTGTCGATGACCGAGATCGCCGAGGTCCTCTCCGGCGTCCTGGGGACCGAGTTGACCGCGCCGTCCATGACGGCGGAGGAGGCCATCGCCGCCGGAATGCCGGAATGGACCGTTTCGCACATGTGGTACAACGAGGCCGACCAGCCCGCCCGCCCTGCGTACGCCCGCGCGCTCGGCCTGCCCCTCACCGGCTTCGCGGAGTGGGCCGAGCAGCATCTGCGGCGCACGCTCTGACGCTTTCGCGCGCAGACGACGAAGAGGCGTGCGAAGTTCGTGTGAAGACGATCACCGCGTTTCCGCTGATCAGACGGGTGTCATGACGAACCTCCGTCCATGCGCGGACATCTCCTTCAGTGTTCCGGATCTGATTCCGCTGGGAGGCTCACGAATGAAGCTCAAGCGCCTGCGTTCCGCCGCTGTCATCGCTTGCGGAGGCGGTCTGGTCGCCCTCTCCGTCACCGGGTGCAATGTCGGCGGGGACAAGCCGAAGCCCCCATTCGACGCGGAGCAGCCGTCGTCCAGCCCGACCGCGTCGTCGTCGTCCACCGGCCACAGCGGTGGGAACGCGGGAGGTACGGCGGGCCACGCGACGACGGCCTCGAACCGCGGAACCACGCCGACCTGCATGGCCGCCGAACTCCGTGCCGACCTTCAGGTGCAGAACTCCAACTCCGAGGAGAAGGGCATCGGCATGCTGATTCTGACCAACCGGTCGAATCACCAGTGCCTGATTCCGGCCGGGTGGGCGCCGATCGGCGCCGGCGGGCCGGACTACAGGCCGTTGCCGGCGACGCGCCTGAACTACCCCGGCAGGGGGAGGACGATCGCGCTGCGCGCCGGGAACTCGGTGTTCGCGGGAATGAAGTGGCACACCGGCCCGGACTGCGGCGGGGCCACCTCCGGCCTCGGCGTCGCCTGGAACAGCTCCTGGATCCCGCTCACGTACTCCGGGGACGGCGACCACAAGCCGCCGATCTGCGACTCCATCGTCCTGGGCACCATCCAGCCCATCACGGACGGCGTCAACTTCACCTGACCCGTCCGGCGAGACCCTCCTGGATCGCCGCCAGCAGCGCGTCCCGGTGCGGGAGCAGGTAGAAGTGGTCGCCGGGGTAGATCCGCAGCGCGAACGCGCCGGTGGTGACCTCGGCCCAGCGTTCGGCCTGCGCGGGCGTGACGATCGGGTCGGCGTCCGCGGTGAAGGCGGTGATCGGGACGTCGAGGGGCGGGCCCGGCGCGTGCCGGTAACTCTCCAGGAGCCGGAAGTCGCTCCGGATGTACGGGAGGACGAGTTCGCGCAGTTGCGGGTCGGCGAGAGCCTGCGCGTCCGTCCCGCCGAGCCGGACCAGCTCGGCGACGAGCACGTCGTCGTCCTTGTCGTGGAAGACCTCTCCGGCCGGTTTGACCGGGCGGTCGCCGGGGGCGCGGGAGGCGGAGACGAACAGGTGCGCCGGCGGGGTGCCGCGCGCGGCCAGCAGGCGGGCCGTCTCGTACGCGATGGTCGCTCCCATGCTGTGCCCGAACAGCGCGACCGGTCGGTCCAGCAGCGGCAGCAGCGCCTCCGTGACGGCGCGGGCGACCTCGACCGCGTCGTCGACGAGGGGCTCGAACAGCCGGTCCGCCCGGCCGGGGTACTCCGCGATGCGGACGTCGACCTCCGTGGCCGCCAGGGCCCAGGGCCGGTAGAACGCCGCCGACCCGCCCGCGTGGGGGAAGCAGATCAGCCGCGTGGCCGCGGCGGGCCGGGCCTGAAAGGTGCGGATCCAGCCCGGCACGTCAGCCCCTCTCGTGCTGTTCCATGGCCGCGATCAGGCTCTTCGGGCGCATGTCGGTCCAGTGCTCGTTGACGTAGTCGAGGCACGCCTGCCGGGTGTCCTCGCCGTGCGCGACGGTCCATCCCGCGGGGACGTCGGCGAACGTCGGCCACAGGGAGTGCTGCCCCTCCTCGTTGACGAGGACGAGGTACCGGCCGTCGGGGTCTTCGAACGGGTTGGTCATGGATCCAGACTCTCCTTCAACTTCGCGGCGATGTGGGCCAGTGGGCCGGGATCGGCCATCTCGGTGTGCGCGCAGTCGACCGCGTACGGCTCGACGCGGGCGGCGTACGGCGCCCACACGTCGGCGGGCGGCGCCTCGGTGTTGCGCGCGGCGGTGAACAGCAGCAGGTCCCCGTCGAACCGTCCGGGAACGAACCGCCGCCCGTTGCGCAGGGCGTTCAGGTAGGCGCGGTAGAGGCCCTCCAGGCGGTGGACGTCGATCCCGCCGAGCGCGCTGCCCTCCAGGAGACCGGCGACGTCCTCCGCCGTCACCTCCTCGGGCACCGCGAACCCGAGGTCGCGCAGCAGGTCGGGCAGCGGCACCTCGGCATCCGGGTCGCCGTCGAGGGGGTAGGCGTCCAGGAGCGCGAGGAGGGCGACCTGTTCGCCGCCGGCCCGCAGCCGTACGGCCATGGCGTGCGCGATCAGGCCGCCGAGCGACCAGCCCAGCAGGTGGTACGGGCCGTGGGGCTGGACGCCGCGGATGACGGCGACGTAGTCGGCGGCCATCTCCTCCACCGATCCGGGCAGGTCCTCGTCGCGGGCGATGCCGCGGGCCTGCAGGCCGTACACCGGCCGGTCCGGCAGGTGGCGCAGCAGCCCGGCGTACGACCAGGCCACGCCGACGGCGGGGTGCACGCAGAACAGCGGCGGCCGGTCGCCCCGCGCGCGCAGCGGCAGGAGCACGTCGAGCGGCGCGGTCCCGCCGGCGGGCGCCGCGTCGAGGCGGCCGGCGAGCGCCGCGACGGTCGGCGCCTCGAACACGGTACGGACCGGCAGGTCGGCGCCCAGCTCGGCGCGGACCCGGCCGGCCAGGCGGGTGGCGAGCAGGGAGTCGCCGCCGAGCTCGAAGAACCCGTCCTCGACCCCGACCCGGTCCAGGCCCAGGACCTCGGCGAACAGGCCGCACAGGACCTCCTCCAGCGGCCCCAGCGGCGGCCGGGAAACCCCGGAGACCTCCGGCGCGGGCAGCGCCGCGCGGTCGAGCTTGCCGCTCGGGCCGAGCGGGAGGGCGTCCAGGACGACGACGGCGGAGGGGACCAGGTGGCCGGGGAGGGTCCGCGCCGCCGCCCGCCGCAGCTCGGCCGGGTCGGCGTCGCCGGTGACGTACGCGACGAGGCGCCGGTCGCCCGGCCGATCCTCGCGGACGACGACGGCGGCCCGCCCGACGCCGTCCTGCCCGGCGAGCACCGCCTCGATCTCACCGGGCTCGATCCGGAAGCCGCGCACCTTGACCTGCGCGTCCGTACGGCCGAGGTACTCCAGGCGGCCGTCGGCCCGCCGCCGGACGAGGTCCCCGGTCCGGTACATCCGGCCCGGCCCGAACGGGCCGGCGACGAAGCGCTCGGCGGTCGGTGCGGGCCGGTTCAGGTAGCCGCGGGCCAGGCCGATCCCGGCGACGTACAGCTCACCGGGCACGCCGGGCGGGACGGGCCGCAGCCGCCCGTCGAGCACGTACACCCGCGCGCCGGTGATGGGCAGGCCGATCGTCGTGGCGTCGCCGGTGAGCGGCGCGCTCATCGTCGCGGCGACGGTGGTCTCCGTCGGCCCGTACGCGTTGATCATCCGGCGGCCGGGCGCCCAGCGTTCGACGAGGCCGGGCGGGCAGGACTCGCCGCCGACGACGAGGGTGCGCGGGTTCGCCGGGCCGTCGGCGTCGAGGCCCGCGAGCACGGCCGGGGCGACGAAGCCGTGCGTCACCTCCCGGAGCACGTCGCGGAGGGCCTCGCCGCCGTACACGTCCGGGGGCACGATCGTCACGGTCCCGCCCGAGGCGAGGCCCATCAGCAGCTCGAACACCGAGGCGTCGAAGCTCGGCGAGGAGAAGTGCAGCGTACGGTCGCCCGGCGCGAGGCCGAACCCCTCGATCTCGGTCGCGGCGAGGCTCGCCAGGCCCGCGTGCGAGACGACCACGCCCTTCGGCCGCCCGGTCGACCCGGAGGTGTAGATGACGTACGCCGCGTTCTCGGGCCGTACGGGCCGGGTCCGGACGTCGCGCCCGGCCGCCGGCGGGGACAGGCGCGGCCCGTCGTACGGGAGCGGCACGCCGGGTGGGGCGATCAGGCAGGCGGGCCGGGCGTCGTCGAGCATGAACGCGACGCGGTCCGGCGGATAGCCGGGGTCGATCGGCAGGTACGCGCCACCCGCCCGGCTCACGCCCAGGGCGGAGACGACGAAGTTCACCGACCGGGGCAGCGCGATCGCCACGATCGTCTCCGGGCCGACGCCCAGCGCGGTCAGCTCGCCGGCGAGCGCACCGGCCCGCGCCCACAGCTCCGCGTACGTGAGCGTCGTGTCCTCGCAGGTCACGGCGGGGGCGTCGGGCGTGCGCCCGACCCAGGTCCCGACCAGCTCCGGCAGCGTACGGGGCGGCGCGGCGGGCGGGCCGTCGGCCCAGTCGCCCAGGATCCGGTCGCGTTCGCCGGGCAGCAGAATGTCCAGGTCGCCGACGGGGGCGTCGGGGCGCGCGGCCATCGCGCGCAGCAGCCGCTCGACGCGGGCGAGCAGCAGCGCGGCCTCCGCGTCGTCGTACGCGTCGGGCCGGTGGTCGAGCCGCAGCCACAGCCGGTCGCCGCCGAGCGGCGCGGCGACCAGGGCGAGGGGGTAGTGCGTCGCGTCGAAGAGATCCACACGGGTCAGTCGTACGTCGCCGAGCGCGATATCCCCAGGCTGTGGATAGTTCTCGAACGCGGTCATCGTGTCGAACAGCGGCGTCCGGCTGATCTCGGTCAGCCCGGCGTGCTGGTGCGGGAACAGCTCGGCCTGCTCGTCCTGCAGCCGCGTGAGCAGCGCCGCGACGGACCGCTCCTCGTCGATCCGCACCCGGACCGGAACCGTGTTGACGAACAGCCCGACCATCCGCCCGACGCCGGGGATCTCCGGGGGACGGCCGGACACCGCCGCCCCGAACACCACGTCGTCGCGGCCGGTCAGCCGGGACAGCAGCAGCCCCCACGCGCCCTGGACCAGCGTGTTCGGGGTGAGCCCGTGCCGCCGGACCGCCGACAGGTCCAGCGCGACCTCGGTGGTGACCCGGCGCGGCGGCACCGGCGGCCCTGCCGCCGTCGCCGGTGCGACCAGCGTGGGCTCCTCGACGCCGTCGAGGGCCTTCGCCCAGGCCTCGCGGGCCGCCGTACGGTCCCGGCCGGCCAGCCACTCCAGGTACCGCTTGTACGGCGTGACGGGAGGAAGCGTGCCGCCGAGGTAGAGCGTGAAGAACTCCTCCGCGAGGACCGGCATCGACCAGCCGTCCAGGAGGATGTGGTGGCTCGTGACGATGAGCCGGTTCCGGTCCGGCCCGCCGGGGACCAGCGTGAACCGGAGCAGCGGCGGCCGCGCCAGGTCGAACGGCCGGGCGCGCTCCCGCTCGGCGACGGCGCCGGGGTCGCCGGTCGCCTCCTCCCAAGGCAGGGCGACCTCGCGGTGGACGAGCTGGACCGGTTCGCCGTTCTTGCGCTGCCGGAAGCCGCAGCGCAGGTTCGCGTGCCGGGCGAGCAGCGCGGACGCGGCGCGCTTCAGCGCGGCGACGTCCAGGGGGCCCTCCAGGTCGAGCACGAGCTGCGTCGCGTACAGGTCCCGGTCGTCCAGCGCGGCGTGGAAGTACAGCCCCTGCTGGAGCGGGGACAGCGGCAGGACGTCCTCCAGCCGCCCGCGTCCGGTCGTCACAGATCCTCCCGCCGCCCGCGTCCGGTGCTCACAGGTCCTCCAGCTCCGCCTCGAACTCGTCGATCTCATCCTGGCCGAGGTCGACCAGGGAGATGTCGGACGGCGTGTGCCCGCCGTCCTCGGTGACCGCCAGCTCCCGCAGCGCCGCCGACCACGCGTCGGCGAGCTCCCGCACGTCGTCCTCCTCGTACAGGCCGGACGCGTACGACCAGGTCACCAGCAGGCGCGGGCCGTCGGGCAGATCGTGCACGACCGCGTTGACGTCGATGCCGTGCGGCAGCGGCGTGCCCGGGCCGTGGCCCATGCCGAGCAGGCCGGACTCCGGCGCGGTGGACCACTCGCCCTGCCCGGGATTCACCCGGCCCTGGTAGTTGAAGCCGAGCTGCGGGGTCACCGTGAGCGTGCCGCGCGTCGCCGGGACGAGGTAGCGCAGCAGCCCGTACCCGATGCCCTCGCCGGGAACGGCGCGCAACTGCTCCTTGACCCGCTTCAGCGCGCGGCCCGGGTCGTCGGTGCCGGGGGCCAGCCGCACCGGATACAGGCTCGTGAACCACCCCACCGTGCGGGACAGGTCCGGGCCCAGGTCGGCGCGGCCGTGGCCCTCCAGGTCGACGAGCACGCTCTCCCGGCCGCGCCGGCGGCGTACGGCGAGCGCGAGCGCGGTGAGCAGGACGTCGTTCACGGTGCCGTGGAAGGCCGCCGGAACGCTCGTCAGCAGCGGCGCGGTGACCTCCGGCGGCAGGCTCGCGCGCAGGTGGCGTACGGTCTCGGCGGTGTCCACCGCCGGGTCCAGGGGCCGGGCGGCCAGCGGGGGGTCGTCCCGCAGGGCGGTCCAGTGCGGGAGTTCGTCCACAAGCTGTGGATCGTTCGCGGCGGCGACGAGCCGCCGCGCCCAGCCGCGGAACGACGTCGGGACCGGGTCGAGCGGATGCCCCTCCAGCGCGAGGACGAGATCGGGGAGCAGGATCCGCCAGGAGACGCCGTCGACGACGAGATGGTGCAGTGTCAGCAGCAGCCGGCCCGGCGCGTCGCCCGCGTCGAACCAGACCACCCGCACCGTCGCGCCGGTCGCCGGGTCCAGGGCCCGCCGTGCCGCCTCCGCCTGCTCCGCGATGCCCTCCAGGCCCTCGACGCGGGAGACGTGCGGGCGGCCCGTGCCGCGCGGCGTGACCTCGGCCCGCCGCCCGTCGAACCGCAGGCGCAGCGCGTCGTGGTGGTCCACGAGCGTCTCGACGGCCCGCGTCAGCCGGTCGAGGCCCAGCCCGGGCGGCACGGTCAGCAGCGCCGACTGGTGCAGCGAACCGCCCAGCTCCGCGAACCAGCTCATGATCGGGGTGAGCGGCACCGGCCCGACCCCCGCGCCCTCGGGCTCCGGCTCCGCGCCGTCCCGCCCGGCGGGCCGCGCCACCGTCGCCAGCGCCCCCGGCGTCCGGTGCCGGAACACCTCCCGCGCCGTGAGGACGAGACCCTCGCGCCGCGCCCGCGCGACGAGCTGGATCGCCACGATGCTGTCCCCGCCCAGGTCGAAGAAGCCGTCGTCGGCGCCGGCGGGCCCGTCGAGGCCGAGGACCTCGGCGAACAGCCGGCAGAACAGCTCCTCCTCCGGCGTGCGCGGCGTCCGGCCCGACGCCCGGAACTCCGGTGCGGGCAGCGCCGCGCGGTCGAGCTTCCCGCTCGTGGTCAGCGGCAGTCCGGGCAGCGGGACGACGGCCGCCGGGACCATGTACTCCGGCAGCCGGTCGCGGGCGAACGCCCGCAACCCGGCCGAATCGGCGTCGCCCACGACGTACGCGACGAGACGCCGCCCGCCGGGTGGGTCCTCCCGGAGGACCACGGCCGCCTGGGACACGTCCTCGTGCTCTGTCAGCACCGACTCGATCTCACCCGGCTCCACCCGGAACCCCCGGATCTTGATCTGGTGGTCCGTACGGCCGAGGTACTCCAGCCGCCCGTCGGCGCGGTGGCGGACGAGGTCGCCGGTCCGGTACATCCGCTCACCCGGCGCGCCGTACGGGTCCGCGACGAACCGCTCCGCCGTGAGGCCCGGACGGCCGAGGTAGCCGCGCGCCAGGCTGAACCCGGCGGCGTACAGCTCGCCGGGCACGCCGGGCGGCACGGGCCGCAGGCGCTCGTCCAGCACGTACACCCGGGTGTTCGCCACGGGGGTGCCCATCGGCGGCGCGATCCGGCCGGACAGCGGCGCGCCGACCGTGGTGGCCACCGTCGTCTCCGTCGGCCCGTACGCGTTGATCATCTGGTGGTCCCGCGACCAGCGCTCCACCAGCTCGGGCGGGCACGCCTCACCGGCGACGACGAGGGTCACCCCCGGCGGCAGCCCCTCCAGGGTCGGGAGCGCTGCGGGCGGCAGCGTCGCGTGCGTGATCCGCTGCGCGGCGGCCAGCTCGGCCAGCGGCGCGCCCGGGACGAGCCGGTCGGGCGGCGCGAGCACGAGCGTCGCCCCGGACAGCAGCGCGACCAGCTCCCAGAACGCCGCGTCGAAACCCGGCGACGCGAACTGCAGCACCCGGCTCCCCGGTCCGATCCCGAGACGTTCGCGCTGCGTCGCGGCCAGGCTCGCGATCCCCCGGTGCGTGACGACGACGCCCTTCGGCCGCCCCGTCGACCCCGACGTGTAGATCACGTACGCCGCGCCGTCGACCCGCGCATCGCCGCCGGCCGGGGACGGCGGGCCGTCGGTCCGCTCGACGCCGTCCTCGGTGACCACGCAGACCGGGCGGGCGTCGTCCAGCATGGACGCGACGCGCTCCGGCGGATGGGCGACGTCGATCGGCAGGTACGCGGCGCCGGTCATGGTGACGGCCAGCATCGTCACGACGAGCTCGACGGACCGGGGCAGCGCGATCGCCACGATCCGCTCCGGCCCGGCGCCCAGCCCGGTGAGCGTCCCCGCGCGCTCCTCCGCGCGCGCGGCCAGCTCCGCGTACGTCAGCTCCTCACCCTCGAAGACGACCGCCGTCGCCTCCGGCGTCGCCGCCGCCTGCGCCCGGAACAGCTCCGCCAGCGTCGCCGGCGGCACCGGCCGTCCCGTGTCGTTGAAGTCCTCCAGGAGCCGGCGGCGCTCACCGTCGTCCAGCAGGTCGATCGCGCCGATGCGCGCGTCCGGGTCGGCGGCGACGGCGGTGAGCAGGCGGCCGAGCCGTGCCGCGATGGCCTCGGCGGTCGCCGCGTCGAACAGATCGGTCGCGTACTCCAGGACCCCGTCGAGGCCGTCCTCCAGGCTCAGCGTCAGATCGAACTTGGCGACCCCCGCGTGCAGCGGCAGCGGCTCCGCGGCGCCACCCGGGATGTGCAGCTCGGCCGACGGGTTGTTCTGGAACGCGAGCATGACCTGGAAGAGGGGGTGGCGGGCCATGCTGCGCGGTGGGTTGAGGATCTCCACCAGGCGTTCGAAGGGGAGATCCTGGTGCTGGTAGGCGGCCAGGTCGGTGTCTCGCACGCGGGTGATCAGTTCGCGGAAGGTCGGGTCGCCGGAGGTGTCGGTGCGTAGGACGAGGGTGTTGACGAACATGCCGACGAGGTCGTCCAGGGTTTGGTCGGTGCGTCCGGCGATGGGTGTGCCGATGGGGACGTCGGTCCCGGCGCCGAGGCGGGAGAGGAGCGCGGCGAGGGCGGCCTGCACGACCATGAACACGCTGGCGTTCGTCCGCCGGGCCAGCGTCCTGACGCCCTCGGCGTCGAGCCGTACGGGCACCTGCCCGCCCCGGTGGGACGCCTGGGCGGGGCGGGGGCGGTCGGTGGGCAGGTCGAGCTGGTCGGGTATGCCGGTGAGGGTGTCGCGCCAGTAGGTGATCTGCTGGGAGATGAGGCTGTCGGGGTCGTCTTCGGATCCGAGGAGTTCCCGCTGCCAGGCCGCGTAGTCGGCGTACTGCACCGGCAGCGGCCGCCAGGCGGGCGGACGGTCCTCGGCATGGGCGGCGTAGGCGGTGATCAGGTCCCGGGCCAGCGGCGCGAACGACCATCCGTCGGCGGCGATGTGGTGCAGCACCAGCAGCAGCACGTGCTCGCCGGGGCCGGTCCTGTAGAGGCGGGCGCGGACCGGGATCTCCGTCGCCAGATCGAAGCCGTGCGCCGCGTCCCGGCTCAGGGCCGCCGCCAGGTCATCGGTCTCCTCGACCCGGAGTTCGGGACGCTCGTCCTCCAGGATCACCTGGTACGGGGCGCCGTCCGACTCGGGGAAGATCGTCCGTAGCGCCTCGTGCCGCGCGACCACGTCCGCCAGCGCGGAGCGGAGCGCGTCGACGTCCAGGTCACCGGTCAGGCGGAGCGCCAGCGGCAGGGCGTACGTCGCGCTGCGGCCCTCCAGCCGGGCCAGGTACCAGAGGCGTCGCTGCGCGTACGACAGCGGCGGCGTGCCGGTCGTTCGCGGGCGGGGCGTCAGCGGCGGTCGGGCCGTGTCCGCCCCTTGGGCCACCTCGGCGAGGCCGGCGACGGTGGGTGTCTCGAAGAGCGTCCGGACCGGGATCTCCACGCCGAGGACGGACCGGGCGCGGGCGATGACGCGGGTGGCCAGCAGTGAGTCCCCGCCGAGCGTGAAGAATCCGTCGTCCACTCCGACGGCCGGTGTCCCCAGCACCTCGGCGAAGATGCCGCAGAGGACCTCCTCGACCGGCGTGCGCGGTCCCTGTGACGACGGCTCCATCTCCGGCGCGGGCAGCGCCCGGCGGTCGAGCTTGCCGTTGGGCGTCAGCGGCAGCGCGTCCAGAACCGTGATCGAGGACGGCAGCATGGAGTCCGGCAGGCTCTGCCCGGCGAACTTCCGCAGCTCCGCCGGTTCCACCGCCCCGACGACGTACGCGGCGACGCGCCGGTCGCCGGGCCGGTCCTCCCGGACGACGGCGACGGCCTGCGCGACGGCCTCATGCGCGGTGAGCACGGCCTCGATCTCGCCCAGCTCGATGCGGAACCCGCGGACCTTCACCTGGTGGTCGATCCGGCCGAGATACTCGATCCGCCCGTCGGGGCGGTGCCGTGCCAGGTCGCCGGTGCGGTACATGCGGCCCGGTCCGTACGGGTCGGCCACGAACCGCTCGGCGGTCAGGTCCGGGCGGCCGAGGTAACCACGCGCCGGCCCGGAGCCGGCGATGTACAGCTCGCCGGGGACGCCCGGCGGCACCGGCCGCAGCGCGTCGTCGAGGATGTAGACCCGCGTGTTGGCGAGGGGCCGTCCGATCGGCGGCCGCGCCGCCGTGGCCTGGTCGATCTCGGTGCCGGTGGACCAGATCGTCGTCTCGGTCGGACCGTACAGGTTGCGGACCGCGCAGCCGCGGTCGAGCAGCGCGCGGGCGAGCCCGGAGGGCAGCGCCTCGCCGCCCACGAGCACCCGGAGCCCGTCGAGCTCGGGAAGGCCGGTGAGCTCCTGCCAGAGGGTCGGCGTGGCCTGCATGACGGTCGCGTCCGCGAGGAGCCGGCCGAGCCGCGCCGGGTCGGTGACCTCCTCCTCGCGCGCGAGCCGGATCCGCGCCCCGGCCAGCAGCGGCAGGTAGACCTCCACCACCGAGATGTCGAAGCCGACCGTGGTCACCGCGACGAGCGTGTCCTCCGGCGTGAGCGGAACCTGCTCGGCCATCGAGACAAGGAGGTTCGTGACGGTGCCGTGCGGCACGACGACGCCCTTCGGCCGCCCCGTCGACCCGGACGTGTAGATCACGTACGCCGGGTGGCCGGGCCGCCGGGCGCGAGCGGCGACAGGTTCGGCCGGGCGGTCGTGCGGCCGCAGCGGGAGCCGGACCGCGCTCAGGTCGCCGGGGAGCACGTGCGCCGTGGTGTCGCAGGTCACCGCCGCGACGGGCCGGGCGTCCTCGATCATCATCGCGATGCGGTCGGCCGGGAAGCGGGTGTCGATCGGCAGGTAGGCCGCGCCCGTCTTGTGCACGGCGAGCAGCGCGACGAGGAGTTCGGCCGTACGCGGCAGGGCGAGGGCGACGAGCCGTTCGGGACCGGCGCCGTGTTTCTCGACGAGGTGACGGGCCAGCCGGTCCGCCTCCTCGTTCAGCCGCGCGTAGGTGAACGTGACCGGGGTGGCCGGGTCGTCCAGCGTGCCCGCGACGAGCGCCGGGGCGTCCGGCGTCCGTGCGACCTGCGCCTCGAAGAGTTCGACGGGCGCGGCCTCGGGAACCGGGCGGGCCGTCGCGTTCCACTCCTCCAGGACCCGATGCCGTTCCCGCTCGTCGAGGACGTCGATGTCGCGCAGCGCGACGTCCGGATCCGCGACGACCGCGCGGAGCAGGCGGACGAACCGCGTGACGATCGTCTCGGCGGTCGCCTCGTCGAACAGGTCGGTCGCGTACTCCAGCACGCCGCTCAGCCCGTCACCGTCCTCCAGCACGAAGTGCAGGTCGAACTTGGCCGTCGTCGTGTCCGCGCGCAGGGGTTCGGCGGTGAGGCCGGGGAGGGTGAGCCGGGCGCGCGGGTTGTTCTGGAAGGCGAGCATGACCTGGAAGAGGGGGTGGCGGGCCATGCTGCGCGGTGGGTTGAGGATCTCCACCAGGCGTTCGAAGGGCAGGTCCTGGTGCTGGTAGGCGGCCAGGTCGGTGTCTCGGACGCGGGTGATCAGTTCGCGGAAGGTCGGGTCGCCGGAGGTGTCGGTGCGTAGGACGAGGGTGTTGACGAACATGCCGACGAGGTCGTCCAGGGTTTGGTCGGTGCGTCCGGCGATGGGTGTGCCGATGGGGACGTCGGTCCCGGCGCCGAGGCGGGTGAGCAGGGTGGCGAGGGCGGCCTGCACGACCATGAACACGCTGCAGTGCGCGTTCCGCGCCAGCGCGGCGATCCCGGCGCGCAGCTCCGGGTCGATGTCCACCGGAACCCTCCCGCCCCGGTAGGAGGCCTGGGCGGGGCGGGGCCGGTCGGTGGGCAGGTCGAGCTGGTCGGGTATGCCGGTGAGGGTGTCGCGCCAGTAGGTGATCTGCTGGGAGATGAGGCTGTCGGGGGCGTCTTCGGATCCGAGGAGTTCCCGCTGCCAGACCGCGTAGTCGGCGTACTGCACCGGCAGCGGCCGCCAGGCGGGCGACCGTCCCTCGGCATGGGCGGCGTAGGCGGTGATCAGGTCCCGGGCCAGGGGCGCGAACGACCATCCGTCGGCGGCGATGTGGTGCAGCACCAGCAGCAGCACATGCTCACCGGGCCCGACGGCGTACAGGCGGGCGCGGACCGGGATCTCCGTCGCCAGGTCGAACCCGTGCGCCGCGTCCCGGCTCAGAGCGGCCGCCAGGTCATCGACCTCCTCCACCCGCAGCTCAGGCCGTGCGTCGTCGCGGATCACCTGGCAGGGCTCGCCGTCGACCTGTGGATAAACCGTCCGCAGCACCTCATGCCGCGCGACCACGTCCGCCAGCGCGGAGCGGAGCGCGTCGACGTCGATCTCCCCGGTCAGCCGGAGCGCCAGCGGCATGGCGTACGTCGCGCTGCGGACGTCCAACTGGTCGAGGAACCACAACCGCTGCTGCGCGTACGACAGCGGCACCCGATCCGGCCTTGGCGCGGGTACGAGCTTCGGCTGTGAGCCGTGGCGTGCGTCGTCGAGCCGCTCGGCCAGAGCGGCGGCGGTCGGAGCGTCGAAGAGAGTACGCACGCCGACCTCGACGTCGAGCACCGCACGGATCCGGCTGACCATGCGGATCGCCAGGAGCGAGTCCCCGCCGAGCGCGAAGAAGTCGTCGTCCGGGCCGACGCGGCCCACTCCCAGCACCTCGGCGAACAGCCCGCACAGGATCTCTTCGGCCGCCGTCCGGGGCGCCCGCGAGGACGAGGCGGAGAACTCCGGCTCGGGCAGGGCCCGGCGATCGAGCTTGCCGCTGGAGGTCAGCGGCAGCTCGTCGAGGACCACGATGGCCGCCGGAACCATGGCCTCGGGAAGGCTGAGGGCGGCGAGCGCCCGCAGGTCCGCCACCAGCCGGGCGGGATCGGTGCCGGCCGCACGCGCCACGACGTACCCGACCAGCCGGACTCCGTCCGTGCCGTACGGCCGGGCGACGACGGCGCAGTGGGCGACGTCCTCGTGGCCGGCGAGGACGGTTTCGATTTCGCCGGGTTCGATGCGGATGCCGCGGATTTTGACCTGGTGGTCGGTGCGTCCGAGGTATTCGAGTTCGCCGTGGTGGTTCCAGCGTGCGAGGTCTCCGGTCCGGTACATCCGTCCGGGCCCGAACGGGTTGGCGACGAACCGTTCGGCGGTGAGCGCGGGCCGGTCGTGGTAGCCGCGGGCCAATTGCGTTCCGGCGAGGTAGAGCTCTCCGGGGACGCCGGGTGGTACGGGGCGCAGGGCGGTGTCCAGGACGTAGGTGCGGGTGTTCCAGACCGGGTGCCCGATGGGCACGCTGTCCGCGTCCGGCCGGTAGCGCCAGGAGGTGACGTCGACCGATGCCTCGGTCGGCCCGTAGAGGTTGTGCAGCTCCACGCCGGGCAGCAGCTCGTGGAAGCGTGCCGCCAGCTCGGGGGACAACGCCTCGCCGCTGCACAGCACCCGCCGCAGCCCCGAACAGTCGGCAACCTCCGGTTCGGTGAGGAAGGCCGCCAGCATCGACGGCACGAAGTGCGCCGTCGTGATGTGTTCCTCCTGGAACAACCGGGCGAGGTAGCGGGCGTCGCGGTGGCCGTCCGGCCGGGCGATGACGAGTGTCGCGCCGGTCTGCAGGGGCCAGAAGAACTCCCAGACCGACACGTCGAAGGTCGCCGGGGTCTTCTGCACGACGCGGTCGCCGGGCCTGAGCCCGTACTCGGCCTGCATCCACAGCAGCCGGTTGACGATGCCGGCGTGCGGGACGACGACGCCCTTCGGCCGTCCCGTCGAACCGGACGTGTAGATGACGTACGCCGCGCTGTCCGGGCTCGCCGTACGGGCCGGGTCGGTGTCGGCGAACCCGGCCAATTCCTCGGCCACCGCCGGGTCGTCGAGGACGAGCAGCGGCATCCCACTCGGCAGTCGGCCGGCGAGTCCGGCCGTGGTGGCGACCACGGCCGGGCGGGTGTCGGCGAGCACGTAGGCGAGACGGTCGGCGGGGTGGTCGGGGTCCACCGGAACGTACGCCGCGCCCGCCTTGACGACCGCGTACATGGCGACCAGCAGTTCCAGAGAGCGGGGCAGGGCCAGCGCGACGCGGCTGTCCGGGCCGATGCCGCATTCGGCCAGGTAGTGGGCGAGCCGGTTCGCCCGCGCGTTGAAGTCGGCGTAGGTCAGCTCGGCACCCTCGTACACCAGGGCCACGGCGTCCGGGGTTCGGGCCGCCTGCGCCTCGAACAGGTCCGCCAGCGTCACCGCCGGTACCGGGCACGCCGTAGCGTTCCACTCCTCCAGCACCCGCCGGCGTTCGCCGGGCAGCAGGACGTCCACCGCGCCGGCCGGTACGTCGGGTGTCTCGGCCATGGCGCGCAGCAGCTTCAGGAACCGGGAGAGCAGCGTCGCGGCGGCGTCTCCGTCGACGACGTCCGGCCGGTGGTCGAGGCGGAACGTCAGCCGGTCGCCGGGGACGACGTACAGGGTCAGCGGGTAGTGGGTGGCGTCCCGCTGGGTCGCGCCGGTGAGGCGGAGGCCCGCCACCGGTTCGTCCATCGCGGACGGGTCGAACGGGTAGTTCTCGAACACGGTGAGGGTGTCGAACAGCGCGGATCCGGCCCCCGCGCCATCGGCCAGGCCGGTGATCTCGGCGAGGCCAAGATGCCGGTGGTCGAGCAGCGCGGCCTGTTCGGCCTGGAGACGGGTGAGCAGGTCCGCGAGCGTCTCGTCCTCCCGGACGCGGAGCCGTACGGGAACCGTGTTCACGAACAGGCCGATCATCTGATCGACACCCGGGAGCTCCGGTGGACGTCCGGAGACGACCTGGCCGAAGACCACGTCGGACCGGCCGGTCAGCCGCGCCAGCAGCAGCCCCCAGGCGGCCTGGACGAGCGTGTTGACCGTGACGCCGTGCCTGCGGGCCTGCCGCCGGAGCCGGGCGGTCGGCTCCTCCGGCAGCTCCTCCGACACGGCGGACGGCAGGACGGGGGCCCGGCCCGCCGCCTCGGGCAGCAGGAGGGTGGGCTCCTCGACCCCATGCAGCGCGGCCGTCCAGGCGCGGGTCGCCGCCGCCCGGTCCTGCCGCTTCAGCCAGGCGAGGTACTGCTTGTAGGGAGTGGTCGCCGGCGGCTGCGCCCCGGCGTAGCGGGCGAGCAGCTCGGTGACCAGGAGCGGCGTCGACCAGCCGTCGAGCAGGATGTGATGGTGGGTGAGGACGATCCGGGCCCGCTCCGGACCGGTCCGTACGAGCGTGAGGCGGATCAGCGGCGGACGGGTCAGGTCGAAGGGCGCGACGCGGTCGGCGTCGGCGATCCGGTCGGCCTCGGCCGCGTCGGCCGCCTCGATCTCACGGAACGGCAGCTCCACCGAGCGCGGCACGACCTGCACCGGCTTCTTCACCCGGTCGTGCGGGAACGCGGCGCGCAGATTCGGGTGCCGCCGCAGCAGGTCCCGGCCCGCCTTCCGCAGCGCGTCCGCGTCGACGGGGCCTTCGACGTCGAGGACGACCTGGGCCGCGTAGACGTCCTGTTCGTCGAGGAGCGCGTGGAACAGCAGACCGTGCTGCAGCGGCGACAGCGGCCAGACGTCCTCGATCTGCGACCGGTTCAATCCTGCTCCCAAAGGTCCTCGAGCGCGTCGATCTCGTCCTGGTCCAGCTCGACGAGGGTCAGGTCCGAGGGCGTGTGCCCGCCGCCGTCCGCGTCGGCCAGGTCCCGCAGCGCCGCGAACCAGCGGTCGGCCAGCTCGCGGACCGCGTCCTCGGACAGCCGGCCGGCGGGCCAGACCCAGGTGGCGTACAGGTCGCCGTCCCGCGTCACGGCGTCGATCTCCAGGCCGTGGGCGAGCGGCAGGTCCGGGTCGTGGCCGGGGCCGAGTACGTCGGACTCCGGGGCCAGGCTCCAGTCGCCGTCCCCGGTGTCGACCCGGCCGAGGTAGTTGAAGACGATCTGCGGCGCGGGCAGGGCCGCGAGCCGGTCCCGGGTCCGCGGGTTCAGGTGGCGCAGCAGCCCGTACGTCAGGCCCGCCGGGACCGCCCGCAGCTGCTCCTTCACCCGCTTCAGCGCCTGCCCGGCGCCGCCGGTGCCGGGGTCCAGCCGCACCGGATGCAGGGCGGTGAACCAGCCGACCGTCCGCGTCAGGTCGAGGCCGCCGCGCGCGTCCGGCTCGGCCTCGCCGCCGAGGTCGTCGGGGTCCTCGCGCCCGTGCCCCTCAAGGTCGATCAGTACGCCGTCACCGGACGGCCGCCCGCGGTCGCGTCGCCAGGCCGTGACGGCGCGGGCGAGACCGGTGAGCAGGACGTCGTTCACGCCGCAGTGGAAAGCGGCGGGGACGGTGGTCAGCAGCGGTTCGGCCTGTGCGCGCGGCAGGGTCACGGTGAACCGCCGCAGATCCGCTCCGGTGTACGCGGCGACGTCCCGCGCGCCGGGATCGCCGAGAGGCGGATCCGCGACGTCGAGGAGCTCGACCCAGCGCGCAAGCTCGTCCACAACCTGTGGATGGCCGGCGGCGGCCGCCAGCCGCTGCGCCCACCTCCGGTACGAGGTCGGCACCGGGTCCAGGGCCACGCCCTCCAGCGCGAGCACCAGGTCGGGCAGCAGGATCCGCCACGAGACCCCGTCCACGACCAGGTGATGCAGGACCAGGAGCAGCCGGCCCGGCGCGTCACCGGCGTCGAACCAGACGACCCGGACCATCGCCCCCGCCTCCGGGTCGAGGCTCCGGCGGGCGGCCTCGGCCCGCGCCGCGATCGCCTCGCGGTCGTACCCCTCGACCCGGCTCACGCACCTCGTCGCGTCCACGGTCCCGGGCGGCGTCGTCTCCAGCCACCACGCGTCGCCGTCCGTCCGGTGCAGCCGCATCCGCAGCGCGTCATGGTGGTCCAGCAGCGCCCGCACCGCCGCGCTGAGGCGGTCCACGCCCAGGCGCGGCGGCACGGTGAGGAGCATCGACTGGCTGAACCCGCCGAACGGCCCGCCCCGTTCGGCCAGCCACGCCACGATCGGCGTGCGCGGCACCGGCCCGATCCCGGCACCGGGCGGCTCCGTTCGCGCCGTCACGTCGGCGGCCGTACGGGCGACCGCCGCGAGGGCGGCCGGGGTCCGGTGCTCGAACACGTCCCGCGCGCTGATCACCAATCCGGCGGCCCGCGCCCGTGAGACGAGCTGGATCGCCAGGATGCTGTCACCGCCGAGGTCGAAGAACCCGTCGTCCGCCCCCACGGACTCCGACCCCAGCACCTCGGCGAAGATCTCACAGAGCAGCCGTTCGGCCGGGGTCTCCGGAGCCCGCGATCCGGCCGCCGCGCCGAACACGGGCGCGGGCAGCGCCGCCCGGTCGACCTTCCCGCTGGGGGTCAGGGGGAACGCCTTCAGCACGACCACCGCCGCCGGGACCATGGACTCCGGCAGCGCCCGCGCGGCGGCCCGCCGCACCTCGGCCGGGTCCACGTCACCGGTGACGTAGGCGACGAGACGCCGATCGCCCGGCCGGTCCTCCCGCGCCAGCACGACGACCGAGGTCACGCCCTCCTGCCCGGCGAGGGCGGTTTCGATTTCGCCGGGTTCGATGCGGATGCCGCGGATTTTGACTTGGTGGTCGGTGCGTCCGAGGTATTCGAGTTGGCCGTGGTGGTTCCAGCGTGCGAGGTCTCCGGTCCGGTACATGCGTCCGGGTCCGTAGGGGTTGGCGATGAATCGTTCGGCGGTGAGGCCGGGCCGGTCGTGGTAGCCGCGTGCGAGTTGGGTTCCGGTGAGGTAGAGCTCTCCGGGGACGCCGGGTGGTACGGGGCGTAGTGCGGTGTCCAGGACGTAGGTGTGGGTGTTCCAGACCGGGTGCCCGATCGGCACGGTGTCCGCTCCCGGCCGGTGGTGCCAGGAGGTGACGTCGACGGATGCCTCGGTCGGCCCGTACAGGTTGTGCAGTTCCGCGCCGGGCAGCAGGGCATGGAAACGTGCCGCCAGCTCGGGTGACAGCGCCTCGCCGCTGCACAGCACCCGCCGCAGCCCGGAACAGTTCGCGGCGTCGGGTTCGGTGAGGAACGCCGCCAGCATTGACGGCACGAAGTGCGCCGTCGTGACGCCCTGACGCTCGATCAGGTCGGCCAGGTAGCCCGGATCCCGATGCCCGCCGGGCCGGGCGATGACGAGTGTCGCGCCGGTCTGCAGGGGCCAGAAGAACTCCCACACCGACACGTCGAACGTCGCCGGCGTTTTCTGCACGACGCGGTCACCGGGCCCGAGCCCGTACTCGGCCTGCATCCACAGCAGCCGGTTGACGATGCCGGCGTGCGGGACCACCACACCCTTCGGCCGCCCCGTCGAACCCGACGTGTAGATGACGTAGGCCGCGTGACCCGGTGAGACGGACCGGCCCGGTGCGCTGGTCGGCAGCGCCTCCAGCTCGTCCCGTACGCCCGGATCGTCGAGGATGAGCAGTGGCAGGTCGGCCGGCAGCCGGCCGGCGAGTCCGGCCATCGTGACGACCACGGCCGGACGGGTGTCGGCGAGCACGTACGTGATGCGGTCGGCGGGATGGTCCGGGTCGACCGGCACGTATGCCGCGCCCGCCTTGACGACCGCGTACATGGCGACCAGCAGTTCCAGGGAGCGCGGCAGGGCCAGTACCACGAACCGCTCCGGGCCGATGCCGCACTCGGCCAGGTAGTGCGCGAGCCGGTTCGCCCGCGCGTCGAACTCCGCGTACGTCAGCCCGGCGCCCTCGTACACCAGGGCCACCGCGTCCGGGGTCCGGGCCGCCTGCGCCTCGAACAGGTCCGCCAGCGTCACCGCCGGTACCGGGCGGGCCGTGGCGTTCCACTCCTCCAGCACCCGCCGGCGCTCCGCGTCGTCGAGCAGGTCGACCGCGCCGATCCGCACGTCCGGATCGGCGGCGACCGTCTCCAGGAACCGTACGAAGCGCGCCGCGATCCGCTCGGCGGTTCCGGCGTCGAACAGGTCGAGGGCGTACTCCAGGGTGCCGTCGAGCCCGGCCGGGCCGCCGTCGGACGCCCGGCGTTCCTCGAGCATCAGGTGCAGGTCGAACTTGGCCACCCCGGCGTGCACGGGTTCGACGGCCACCTGGACGTCGGGCAGGTCGACGACGGCGCGTTCGGTGTTCTGGAAGGCGAGCATGACCTGGAACAGCGGGTGCCGGGCCATCGAGCGTTCCGGCGCGACGATCTCGACGAGCCGCTCGAACGGCAGGTCCTGGTGCTGGTAGGCGGCCAGGTCCGTCTCGCGCACCCGCGCCAGCAGCTCGCCGAACGACGGGTCGCCGCCCGTGTCGGTCCGCAGGACGAGCGTGTTGACGAACATGCCGACGAGATCGTCCAGCGCCTCGTCGGCGCGCCCGGCGATGGGCGAGCCGATCGGGACGTCGGTGCCCGCGCCGAGCCGGGTCAGGAGCGCGGCGAGCGCCGCCTGCGCGACCATGAACACGGTCGCGCCGCGCTCCCGCGCCAGCGCTTCGAGGCGGGCGTGCAGCGCGGCGTCCACGTCGAACGTGACGGTCGCCCCGCGGTAGGACGCGCGTGCGGGGCGCGGCCGGTCGGTGGGGAGGGACAGCCGGTCGGGCAGCCCGGCGAGCGCCTCGCGCCAGTACGCGGCCTGCCGCCCGATCAGCCCCTCGGGATCGTCGTCGTCCAGCAGGGCCCGCTGCCAGAGCGCGTAGTCGGCGTACCGCACGGGCAGCGGGTCCCGCGCGGGGGTCTCGCCGTCGGCCCGCGCGGCGTACGCGGCGATGAGGTCGCGGGCCAGCGGGGCGAGCGACCAGCCGTCGCAGGCGATGTGATGAACGAGGAGAAGGAGCAGGTGCTCGTCGGCGCCGAGGGCGTACAGGTGCGCCCGCAGCGGCGGCTCGACCGACAGGTCGAAACCTCGCGCGGCGTCCGCCGCCACCCGCTCGTACAGTTCCTCGGTCTCGGCCACGTCGACGACCGTCAGCTCGGGAGCCATGCCGTCGACGACGAGCTGGTACGGCGTGCCGCCGGAGACCGGGAAGACGGTCCGCAGCGGTTCGTGCCGCTCGGCGAGGTCGCACAGCGCGATCCGCAGGGCGGCCTCGTCGAGCTTTCCGGTCAGCCGCAGGGCGCCCGTGAGGGTGTAGGTGCCCGACGGTTCGTCCTCCAGGCTGTCGAGGAACCACAGCTGCTGCTGCGCGTACGAGAGGGGGACGATCGGCGGGTGGTCAACGGGCCGCAGGGGCGGCCGGGCCGCGCTCGCCGTGTCGAGCGTCCGCAGCACACCGGCGGGCGTGGGCGCCTCGAACAGCGCCCGGATCGTCGGCTCCACGCCGAACGCCGACCGGATCCGGCTGATCACCCGCGTGGCGAGCAGCGAGTTGCCGCCCAGGTCGAAGAAGCCGTCGTCGAGGTCGACCCGTTCCGCGCCGAGCACGTCGGCGAAGATCCCGCAGACGATCTCCTCGGCGGGGGCGCGCGGCGCGCGCGACGGCGCCGTGGCGGTTGTCTCCGGCGCGGGCAGGGCCGCCCGGTCGAGCTTCCCGCTCGGCGTGAGCGGGAACGCGTCGAGGACGACGACGGCCGAGGGCACCATGTGGCCCGGCAGCCGTCCGGCCGCGAACGCGCGCACCTCGGCCGGGTCGGCGTGCCCGGTGACGTACGCGACGAGGCGCCGGTCGCCGGGGCGGTCCTCCCGCAGCACGACGACCGCCCGGCCGACCGCGTCGTGCGCGCCGAGCACCGCCTCGATCTCGCCGGGCTCCACCCGGAACCCACGGATCTTCACCTGCTGGTCGGTACGGCCGAGGTACTCCACCTGGCCGTCGGCGGTCCAGCGGGTGAGGTCGCCGGTCCGGTACATGCGGCCGGGTCCGAACGGGTTCGCGACGAACCGCTCGGCGGTGAGGTCGGGCCGGTCGTGGTAGCCGCGCGCCAGGCCGTTGCCGGTCAGGTACAGCTCGCCGGGCACGCCGACCGGGACGGGGTTCAGCCAGGCGTCGAGGATGTACGCGCCGGTGTTGGTCAGCGGCCTGCCGATCGGGACGGCCCCGTCCGGGTCGCCGTCGTCGTCCTCCCACGCCAGCGCGTACACGGTGGCCTCGGTGGGGCCGTAGATGTTGGCGATGCGGGTGCCCGGCAGCGCGGCGCGCGCCTCCCGCAGCAGGCGCGGCGTCAGCGCCTCGCCGGCCAGCGCGAGGGTGCCGGCGTTCGGCCGGGCCCCCTCGGCGAGCACGGCGGCCAGCGCGGACGGCACCGCGCAGATCAGGTCGGCGTCGACCGGCCGCTCCAGCAGGGCCAGCAGGTCCGGAACGATCTCGATCGAGCCCCCGGCCAGGAGCGGCACGAGCGTGTCGAACACCGACACGTCGAAGTTCAGCGAGGTGGCGGCCAGCACCCGCGACAGCCGCTCCCGCCCGAAGTCGCGGACGGCCCAGTCGACCAGGTCGGCGACCCCGCGGTGCGGGACGACGACGCCCTTCGGCCGCCCCGTGGACCCCGACGTGTAGATCAGATACGCGGCGTTCCCCGGCCGCACCCGCCGCGTGCCCGGCGGGTGTCCCTCCCCGTGCCGCCGCACCCGTGGCGCGTGTCCCTCGTCCGGCCGCGCCTCCCGCACGGGCGGCGCGTGTCCGTCCTCGTCCGGCCGCAGGCGCGGCAGGTCCCGGGGCAGCGCGGTCTCCTCCCGCGCGATGACGCAGGCGGGCCGGGCGTCGTCGAGCAGGAGCGCGATCCGCTCCGCCGGGTGGCCGAGGTCGATCGGGACGTACGCGGCGCCTGCCTTGAGCACGCCCCACAGCGCGACGATCAGCTCCGCCGAGCGCGGCAGCGCCACGGCGACGAAGTCCTCCGGGCCGATGCCGCGGTCGGCGAGCGCGCCCGCCAGCCGGTCCGCCCGTGCGTTCAGCTCCGCGTACGTCAGCGTGACGGAGTTCGCCGGGTCGACCACCGCGACGGCGTGCGGCGTCCGGGCCGCCTGCCGGTCGAAGAGCTCGCCGAGGGTCGCGGGCGGCACCGGCCGTCCCATGTCGTTGAAGTCCTTCAGGACTCGCCGGCGCTCGCCGTCGTCCAGCAGGTCGATCGCGCCGACCCGGGTGTCCGGGTCGGCGGCGGCGGCCGTGAGCAGACGGCGGAGCCGTGCGGCGATGGCCTCGGCGGTCGCCGCGTCGAACAGGTCCGTCGCGTACTCCAGCGCGCCCGCCCCGCTCGGGTCCAGGTCGAGCAGCAGGTCGAACTTGGCCGTCCCCGTTCCGACCGGCCGGATCCGCGCGGTCAGGCCGGGCAGCTCGACCTCGACCCGGTCGGTGTTCTGGAAGGCGAGCATGACCTGGAACAGGGGGTGGCGGGCCATGCTGCGCGGCGGGTCGAGGATCTCGACCAGGCGGTCGAAGGGCACGTCCTGGTGCTGGTAGGCGGCCAGGTCGACGTCCCGCACCCGCCCGACCAGCTCCCGGAACGTCGGGTTTCCGGAGGTGTCGGTGCGCAGGACGAGCGTGTTCACGAACATGCCGACGAGGTCGTCGAGCGCCTGATCGGTCCGTCCGGCGACGGGCGTGCCGATCGGGACGTCGGTCCCGGCGCCGAGCCGGGTCAGCAGCGCGGCCAGGGCCGCCTGCACGACCATGAACACGCTCGCGCCGGTCGCCCGCGCCAGCGCGGCGAGGCCCTCCGCGTCCAGCCGCACCGGAACCCGCCCGCCCGCGTACGACGCCTCGGCGGGGCGTGGCCGGTCGGCCGGCAGGTCCAGCCGGTCCGGCAGCCCGGCCAGGGTCTCCCGCCAGTAGGCGACCTGCCGGGAGATGAGACTGTCGGGGTCGTCCTCGGACCCGAGCAGGTTCCGCTGCCAGGCCGCGTAGTCGGCGTACTGCACCGACAGCGGCTCCCACGCGGGGGCTCGTCCCCCGGCGCGCGCGGCGTACGCGGTCACCAGGTCGCGCGCCAGCGGCGCGAACGACCACCCGTCCGTCGCGATGTGGTGCAGCACGACCAGCAGCACGTGCTCACCGGGCCCGGCCGCGTACAGGCGGGCGCGCAGGGGGATCTCGGTGGTCAGATCGAAGCCGTGGGCGATGTCCCGGGCGAGCGCGGCCTCGATGTCGTCGGTCCGGGTGACCGTCACGTCCGGCCGTACGCCGTCCAGGACGACCTGGCGCGGTTCGCCGCCGGTCTCGGGATAGACGGTCCGCAGCACGTCGTGCCGCCCGACGAGGTCGGCGAGGGCGGCCCGCAGCGCGTCGACGTCCAGGTCGCCGGTCAGGCGCAGCGCGACCGGCATCGTGTAGGTCGCGTCCGGTTCCAGCCGGTGGAGGAACCACACCCGGCGCTGCGCGTACGACAGCGGCACCGGGTACGGGCGCTCTCCGGCGGCCGTCAGCGGCGGTCGGGCCGGCGCGGAGGCGTCCAGCGCGGCGGCGAGCCCGGCGACGGTGGGCGTCTCGAAGAGCGTCCGCACCGGGATCTCCACGCCGAGCACGGACCGGGCGCGGGCGACGACGCGGGTGGCCAGCAGTGAGTCCCCGCCGAGCGTGAAGAATCCGTCGTCCACTCCGACGGCCGGTGTCCCCAGCACCTCGGCGAAGATCCGGCACAGGACCTCCTCGACCGGCGTGCGCGGTCCCCATGACGACGGCTCCATCTCCGGCGCGGGCAGCGCCCGGCGGTCGAGCTTGCCGTTGGGCGTCAGCGGCAGCGCGTCCAAGCGCACGACCGCCGCCGGGACCATGTGACCGGGGAGGGCGTCCCTTACGCGTTCGCGCAGCGCGGCGGGGTCCGCGGCCCGGCCGGTGACGTACGCGACGATGCGGCGGTGCCGGTCCTCGTCCGGCCCGTCCTCGCGGACGACGGCCGCGACCTCGTCGACGGACGGGTGGGCGCCGAGGGCGGCCTCGATCTCACCCAGCTCGATCCGGAAGCCGCGCAGCTGCACCTGGTGGTCGGCCCGCCCGGCGTACTCCAGCCGGCCGTCGGCGTGCCGCCGTGCCAGGTCGCCGGTGCGGTACATGCGGCCCGGTCCGTACGGGTCGGCCACGAACCGCTCGGCGGTCAGGTCCGGCCGCCCGAGGTAACCACGCGCGAGCCCCGCGCCCGCGACGTAGAGCTCGCCCGTCACGCCGGGCGGCACGGGCCGCAGCGCCGCGTCCAGCAGGTACACCCGCAGGTCGGGGATGGCACCGCCGATCACGCTGCCGGTCCCGGCCGCGGCGTTCGCGGCGTCCAGCGGCGCGTACGTGACGTGCACCGTCGTCTCGGTGATCCCGTACATGTTGACGAGGACGGGCGCGTCGTCGGCGTGCCGGGAGTACCAGTCGGCGAGCCGGGAGAGGTCCAGCGCCTCACCGCCGAAGATCACGTACCGCAGCGCCAGGTCGCGGGTCTTGTCCCGGTCGGCGCGCATGAGCTGCCCGAACGCCGAGGGCGTCTGGTTCAGCACGGTCACGCGCTCGTCGTCGAGCAGCCGCAGGAACTCCTCGGGCGACCGGCTGACGTCGTACGGGACGACGACGAGACGGCCGCCGTAAAGGAGGGCGCCCCACAGCTCCCACACCGAGAAGTCGAAGGCGTAGGAGTGGAACAGCGTCCACACGTCCGACGGCCCGAACCCGAACCAGGGGTCGGTCGCGCCGAGCAGCCGCACGACGTTGGCGTGCGGGACGACGACGCCCTTCGGCCGCCCGGTGGACCCCGACGTGTAGATGACGTACGCCGGGTGCTCGGGCCCCAGCGGCACGACGGGATCGTGCTCCGGGAGCCCGGCGAGCAGGTCGTCGTCGAGGACGATCCGTTCGACGCCCGCGGGCGGTTCCGCGCCCGGGGCCGTGACGAGGAGGGCGGGCGCGGCGTCCTTCAGCACGGCCGCGATCCGGGCGGCCGGCTGGTCCGGGTCGATCGGGACGTACGCGGCCCCGGACTTCAGCACGGCGAGGACCGCGACGACGAGGTCGGCGGACCGGGGGAAGGCGAGGGCGACGAGCCGCTCCGGCCCGGCGCCGCGCTCGATGAGCCGGTGGGCGAGCCGGTTCGCGCGGGCGTTCAGCTCCGCGTACGTCAGCGACGCGCCGTCATGGGTCACCGCGACCGCGTCCGGGTCCAGCGCGACGCGCTCCGCGAACAACTTCGTGATCGTCGCCCGCCGCGCCTCCGGCACCCCGGCGCGGACGCGGGCCCGCTCCTCTGGCGCCTCGGCGCGGACGCCGGCTCTCTCCTCCGGCGGCCCGGCGCGGTCGGGGACCCGATGTCCCAAGGCCGTCGCCCACGGCGTCCGGAAGGTTCCGGATCGGTCGGCGGTCTGCTCCTCCGGGGGCGTCTCCGGGGACGCGGCACGGTCGAGGGCGCGTTCCTCCGGCAGCGCGACGTCGAGCACGCCGGTCGGGCGGTCCGGCGCGGCGGTCGCGAGCGTCCGCAGGAACTCCAGAAGGCGCGCGTGGTGGGCGGCGACCTCCGCCTCCGTGTACCGCTCCGGGTGGGCGTCGAGGTCGACGCGCGTTCCCTCGCCCTCGTAGACGTTCACGGCGAGGTCTTCCACCGGGCCGGTGGTCAGCACGTGCGGGACGCCCCGGTGCCCGGCGAAGTCCAGGTCCTGCTCGAATCCCATGATGTTGATGACCGGCCCGTACAGCGGCCGGGCGTCGCCGAGGAGGCCGAGGTCGCGGCGCAGGTCCTCCAGGCGGTACCGCTGGTGGCGCAGCAGCCGCCCGACCTGCTCGGTGACCTGGGCGGTCAGCTCCCGGACCGTGTCGGCAGGCCGCACGGTGAGGCGGAGCGGCAGGACGTTCGACAGCATTCCGGGCGTGCGGCGCGCCGCCGGGGTGGTCCGCGCGGTGACGGCGAGGCCGAGGACGACGTCGGAGACACCGCACAGGCGCGCGGTGTACGCCGCGGCGGCCGCGATCGTCAGCCCGGTCAGCGTGGTGCCGAGCACCCGTGCCGCCGACGTGAGGGCGTCGGCCTCCTCCGGGCCGAGCCGGCCGGTCGCCCGGTGGAACCGCGCGGACGGCCGCGTGCCGTGCCCCGGGCGCGCGGACGGCGACGGGGCCTCGGGCAGGCCGGCGCAGCGCTCCCGCCAGTACGCGCGGTCGCGTTCGAACCGGCCGGAGGCGCGGTACTCCTCGTCCTCGGTGAGCAGGACCTCCAGCGAGCCCAGCGTCCCGGCGCCGTACGGCCGTCCCTCGACCATGGCCGTGTACACCTCGGCAAGCCGCCGCGTGATCAGCGGGCCGCTGTAGCCGTCGACGGCGAGGTGGTGGCAGCGCAGGTACCACAGGTGACGGTCGGCGGCGAGGCGCAGCAGCGCGTTCCCGAACAGCCGTCCGCCGATGAGGTCGACCGGGGCGGCCGCGTCCGCGCGTATCCACGCCCGCGCGGCCGCCATCGGGTCGGCCTCGGCGCTCAGGTCGACGAGGGGGACCTCGGCCGAGGCGACGTCGAGGACCTGTCCGGGCGGGCCGTCGCCGGCGGTCTCGACGAGGCGGACGTGCACCGCCTCGACCTCGTGCGCGCAGGCCCGTACGGCGGCGGCGAAGACCTGCGGATCGACCGGTCCGTCGATCTCGACGTACTGCGCGACCTGGACGGGGACGTCCGGGTTCAGCAGCTGGGCGTACCAGACGCCGCGCTGCGCCGCCGACAGCGGCCAGGGTGTGGTCATGGAGGGTCAGGCCGGGGTCGGTTGGTCGGGGTGGGCCGGGAGGTGGGTCGGGGTCGGTTGGTCGGGGGGAACAGAGTCGGGGGCGGGGTGGTCGCCGACGCGTTCGCCGAGGTGGGCGGCGATGGCGTCGATGGTGGGGTGGGTCCAGGCGAGGGTCGGCTCGACGTCCAGGTCGTACTCCGCCTCGATGTCGCCGCACAGGCTGATCGCGTACACCGAGTCCATGCCGTACTCGGCGAGCATCGCCGACGGGTCGATGTCGGCGGGGGAGCGTTCGAGGTACTCGGCGACGCGCTCGATCAGCCAGTCGCGGATGAGCGTCTCACTGGGCATGGGGCCTCCGTAGAGTCGTGCGCCGGGTGCGGGGGAGCCCGGCCGGTCGGCGGGCGTCATTCACCGGTGGGGATGAGGGCGCGCAGCTCCGGTTCGAGTTCGGTGTGGAGGGGGGCGATCCGGCCCGCCAGGAACGTCTCGCGCATCCGCCGCCGCTGGATCTTGCCGCTGGTGGTCTTGCCGACGCCGCCGCGCTGGACGAGGACGACGTTCATCGAGGGCAGCCCGAACGCACGGGCCAGCTCCCCCTTGATCCGCCGGGCGAGGTCCGCGTAGGTGAGCTCGCCCAGGTCCTTGGGCCGTACCTCCTGGACGAGGACGACGTGCTCGCGCCCGGCCTCCACGCCGAACGCGGCGGCGGCGCGGGCGGCGGGGTGGACGTCCCGGCTCGCCTCTTCCACATCCTGTGGATAGATGTTCCGGCCGTTGACGATGATCAGGTCCTTCAGACGTCCGGTGACGTACAGCTCGCCGTCGTGGACGAACCCGAGGTCCCCGGTGCGCAGGAACGGCCCCTCTCCGGTGGCCAGGCGCGCCCGGAAGGTCTCCTCGGTCGCCTCGGCGCGCTGCCGGTACCCGAGGGCGATGCTGCCGCCCGCGACCCAGATCTCGCCGATCCGGCCGTCGGGCAGCGATTCGGCCGACTCGGGGTGGACGATCCGCACCGTCAGGTCGATCGGCCGCCCGCACCCGACCAGCTCCACTCCCTCCGCGGCGGGCTCGGCGCGGTCCTGTTCCAACGCGGCCGGGTCGAACCGGCCGACGACCGGGCCACGGCCGCGCTCGGTGCCGGTGACCAGCAGCGTCGCCTCGGCCATCCCGTAGCCCGGCGCCCAGGCCCCCCGCCGGAACCCCACCTCGCCGAACCGCCGGACGACCTTCTCCAGCGTCGACGTACGGACGGGCTCGGCGCCGTTGAGCGCCCAGGTGAGCGAGGACAGGTCCAGGCCGGTGAGCTGCTCGTCCTTGACCCCGCGCACCAGCCATTCGTAGGCGAAGTTCGGCGCGACGGTGTACTGGGCGCGGTACCGGCTGATCATTCGCGGCCACAGCGCCGGTCTCATCACGAACGACACGGGCGAGGCGAACGCCAGGCTGCCGCCCGCGTACAGCGGCTGGAGGAGCAGGCCGACGAGTCCCATGTCGTGGTAGTGCGGCAGCCAGCCCGCGCCGATCCCGTCCTCGGGGCGGCCGAGGATCGTGTAGATCTGCGCGGAGTTGTGCAGCAGGTTGCCGTGGGACAGCAGGACGCCGCGCGGTTCGCTCGTGGAGCCGGAGGTGTACTGCAGGTAGGCGGGGGTGCCCGGCTCCGGCTCCGGCGGCTCCCACGCGTCGGGGTCCGGCATCGCGGCGGCGTCGGTGGCCACGCACGTCACCCGGCCGTCCAGCCCGCTCTCGCGCAGCCAGGAGGTGAGCATCGGCGCGTTCGCCGTGTCGGTGAGGACCATCCGGATGTCGGCGTCCTTGATGATGCCCTCCGCGCGTTCGAGCGCGCGCGGGTCGGTGGACGGCAGCGGCGACGGCACGGCGATGACCCGCGAGTACAGGCAGCCGAGGAAGACGCGGAGGAACTCCAGCCCGGTCGGGTAGAGCAGCAGCGCGGCCTCACCGTCCAGGCCGGCGGCGGCGAGCCACGCGCCCGCCGACCGCGCGCGGCCGTCCAGCTCCGCGAACGTCGCGCGTTCGAGCTCGACGAGCTCGCCCTTGTGCTCGTCGACCAGCGCGTACCAGCGGTCGTCGCCGTGGCGCGCGACCTGGGCCCGCAGGTGGTGCACGAAGCTCGTCATCGATCGTCCCCGTTTCCATGGTTTCCGGCCGCCCCCAGGCCGTCTCCAACGCGTCGGGCCGCCCCGGCTCCGTGGGCGTTCTCCAGCGCGGCGCAGGCGCGGGCGACACCGTCCTCCGCCGCGATCCGCCGGCCCAGGTCCGCCGCACGGCGGCGCATCCGTTCGTCGCCCACGGCCGCCGTGATCCGCGCGGTGAGCGGCTCCGGTGCGAGCCTCCTGATCGGCAGCGGGGCGGGACCGGCGCCGAGCGCCGCCACCCGGCCGCCCCAGAACGTCTGGTCGCCGAAGAACGGGCAGACGACGGCGGGGATCCCGGCCCGCAGCGCGGCGGCGGTGGTGCCCGCGCCGCCGTGGTGCACGGCCGCCAGCATCCGGGGGAACAGCCATGAGTGCGGCACGTCCCCGACCACCAGGACGTCGTCGTCGCCCGCCCCGTCGTCCCCGAACGCGAGGATCCCGCGCACGCCCGCGGCGCGCAGCGCCGCCCGTACCGTCGCGGCCATCGCCTCGGGGTGCGGCGGCGTCATGCTGCCGAACCCCACGTAGACCGGCGGCGGCCCGGCGGCGAGGAAGTCGGCGAGCCGCGGGCCCGGCGTCCACGAGGGCTCGTCCAGGAACCAGTACCCCGTGACGTGGACGTGGGAGGGCCAGTCCGGCGGCCGGGGCACGACGGCCTCGCTGAAGCAGGCCAGCACCGGAACGTCCCGTACGGTGCGGATCGGGCCGCCCAGGGGGAGTTTCGGCAGCGCGAGCGTGTCGCGCCGCCAGGTGTTGAGGAAGGGCCGGGAGAGCTGCCAGGCGAGCTGTTCCACCAGGTGGTAGCTCAGCCGGTTCGCGCCGTACGCCCGGGACACCAGCGGGTGCGGGAAGGCGCTGGTCGGCTGGCTGGGCTGGAAGTGGATCAGCGCGTCGTCGATGCCGAGGTACTCGGCGAGGTGGTGCCCGACGAAGCCCAGCGTCGGGAAGATCAGCAGGTCGGCGTCCTTGCAGCCGGCCAGGATCTCGCCGAGCAGCATCTCGGCCATCGGCCGGATCACGCGCCGGAACCCCGCGACGAAGCCGAGCGGGTTACGGCCGTTCCGCAGCCACTCGCGGACCTCGTCGGTCTCCAGGAGCCGGGCCGGGTCGACGGACAGGACGGAGGTGTCCAGCCCGGCGGCGAGGGGCTCGTGGCCGGCCGCGACGATGAGCCGGACGCCGTGGCCGCGCTCGGCCAGGCCCCGGCCGAGCGCGACGCAGGGCTGGACGTCGCCCCGCGAGCCGGCCGCGAAGATGACGATGTCGCGCCGCACCCCGGTCACCGCACGCTCTCGGCAGGCGGTGACCAGGCCCGCAGCGGCCGCCGTTCCGGCGTGCCCGCGACGCCGGGGATTTCACCCGGGCCCCGGCGTGCCGCCGGCTCCGGGGCGCCCGCGACGTCGGGGACCTCGCCCCGGCCCGGGCGTGCCGCCGGCTCGGGGGCCGGCGTGACGTCGGCGAGCGCGTTCCGGACGTCGGCGGCCGTGCCCAGAGCGTCGGCGTCCGCGGTCCCGACCGGGCCGTACGGGCGGGCGTGCCGGGCGCGGCGCGGGCGGGGCGGCAGCGTGGCGAAGGCGATGAGCGCGCCGAGGCAGACCAGGCCGGCGCCGCACAGCAGCCCGGCCGAGGTGGCGTGCTGGAACGCGGTGGCGTGCCCCTTCCCGGACGCGAGTTCGGACCGCTGCCGCGCGGAGATGATGACGCCGATGATCGCGATGCCGAAGGCCCCGGAGACCTCGCGGCCGACGCTGAGGATGCCGCCCGCGACGCCGGAACGTTCCTCGGGGATCGACGTCAGGACGTAACCGGTGAGCGGCATGTTCAGCGCGGAGCCGACACCGATCAGAGCCACGCCGGGCAGCAGGTCGGCGTAGCCGTCCCCGGGCCGCAGCAGCGCGAACGCCGCCATCCCGGCGGCCATGAGGAACAGGCCCCAGGCGATCGTCGAGCGGGCGCCGATCCTGCGGCCCACCCAGAACGACACCGGCGTCAGGGCGGCGATCACGACGGCCGGCGGCAGGAACACCGAGCCGGTCTTCGTCGGGGAGAACCGCAGCACCTGCTGCAGGAACAGCGAGGCGTAGAACAGCACGCCGTTGAAGCCGACCCCCCACAGGATCTGCACCGCGACCCCGCCCGTGAACGCCCGGCTGCGGAAGAACACCAGGTCGATCATCGGCGTGTGCGCCCACCGCTCGACCGTGACCAGCGCGACGAGCGCCACGGCGGCCAGCGCGAACGCCCCGAGCACCATGCCGCTGCCCCACCCGTGGGAGGCGACCTCGTTCAGCGCGTACGTGACGGCGAACAGCAGGGTCCCGGAGGCGAGCATGCCGGGCAGGTCGACGCCGTCCGCGGTGGTGTCCCGCGACTCCGGGATCACGAACACGCCCAGCAGCACGACGGCGAGGCCGGGCGCGAGGTTGATGAGGAAGATCCAGTTCCAGGCCCAGTGCTGGGCGATGTACCCGCCGGCCACCGGGCCGAGGGCGAGCGCGAGCGCGGCCGAGCCGACCCAGACGACGGTGCCCCGCGCCTGTTCCCGCTCGGTACGGCCGACGGTGACGAGTGCCAGCCCCGCCGGGATGACCAGTGCGCCGCCGGCGCCTTGGACGACGCGGGCGGCGATCAGCGTCTCGGCGCTTCCGGCCAGCCCGGCGAGCCCGGACGCCGCCGTGAAGACGGTCAGGCCGATCAGGAAGATCCGCTTGCGGCCGTACACGTCGGCCATGCGGCCGCCGGCGAGCATGACGCTCGCGAAGATCAGGATGTACGACGTCGCGACCCATTCCAGGGCGGACAGGGAGATGTGCAGGTCACGCTGGATCGACGGCAGCGCGACGTTCACGACCGTGTTGTCCAGTGTGGTCATGAACCCGGCGACCGCGATCACAGTGAGCGTCCATCCATGTCGCGTGCGGGTCATTCGACCTATAAGGCCATATTCACCACGGTGAGTCTTGTCATCGCGGTGATAAGGCAGCTGAGAGAAAAGTGACCTTTGTGCGCATCGGGACTCATGCCGGATAAGACACGGTGTTCACTCTTCCGCGTTGTTTCATCAGTGACCGTGCGTAATGGGGGTAGCACAAATGGCGGCTACCGAGCCGGGCGGACCCGGCCCCCGCCGACCGGGAAAACCGGCGATCCGCCGTTTCCTCGTCGACGCCGTGGCGGGCCGGTGCAAGGTGCCCGCCGCCGAGGTGGACCCGGACCGGCCGCTGGACGAACTGGGTCTGACCTCGCGCGACGCGGTCGCCATCGCGGGCGAACTCGAAAAGCTCGTCGGCGCGCGACTGCCCGCGACCCTCCTTTACGAACACCGGACCATCGCCCGTCTCGCCGACGTGATAGCCCAGGGTGAATTCTCCGCTCCGTACGGTGATTCGGTGAATGACACGCCGCCACTTTCGGCCGTTTCCGACGAACCGATCGCCGTCATCGGAATCGGCTGCCGATTCCCCGGCGGCGTCTCCGGTCCCGAGACCTACTGGCGTTTTCTGCTCGACGGCGGCGACGGGATCCGCGAGGTGCCCGACGGCCGCTGGGATCCCTTCGACGACGGCACGCTGGAGGACGTCACCCGGTTCGGCGGGTTCCTCGACGACGTCGCCGGCTTCGACTCGCGGTTCTTCGGCATCACGCCCGATGAGGCCGACGTCATGGACCCGCAGCAGCGGCTGCTGCTCGAGGTCGCCTGGGAGGCGTTCCAGCACGCGGGGGTCGCACCGCCGAGCCTGCGCGGCAGCCGCACCGGCGTCTTCGTCGGCGTCTCCGCCCCCGAGTACGGCTACGTCACCGGGACCGCGCCGTTGCGGCCCTACACCGCCACCGGCGCCGCGCTCAGCATCGTCGCGAACCGCCTGTCCTACCTCCTCGACCTGCGCGGCCCCTCCATGATCGTGGACACGGCCTGTTCGTCGTCGCTGGTCGCGACGCACCTGGCCGTACGGTCGCTGCGCGCCGGGGAGAGCGACCTCGCCGTCGCCGGCGGCGTCAACGTCCTGCTGTCCCCGCTGATCACCAAGACGTTCGACCTGGGCGGCGTGACCGCCCCGGACGGTCGCTGCAAGCCGTTCGACGCGTCGGCGGACGGCATGGTCCGCGCCGAGGGCTGCGGCGCCCTCGTCCTCAAACGGCTGTCCGACGCCCGGCGCGACGGCGACCGCGTGCTCGCGGTCGTCCGCGGGTCGGCGGTCAACTCCGACGGCCGCTCCACCGGCCTCGTCGCGCCGAACGCCGAGGCCCAGGTCGCCGTCCTCCGCGCCGCGTACGCCGGGCTCGGCCGCCCCGACTACGTCGAGGCGCACGGCACCGGAACCCTCCTCGGCGACCCCATCGAGGCCCGTGCCCTCGGCGCCGCCCTGGGCGGGCCGGACCCGGACGGCCGGCCGGTCCTCATCGGGTCGGTCAAGTCCAACCTCGGCCACCTGGAGGCCGCCGCCGGCGTCGCCGGACTGATCAAGGTCGTGCTCGCGCTCGCGCACCGGCGGATCCCCGCGAGCCTCCACTACCGCGAGCCGAACCCGCACATCGACGTCGACGCCCTCGGGCTCGCCGTCGCCGCCGAAGAGACGCCCTGGCCCGAGACCCGCAACCGACCCGCCCTGGCCGGGGTCTCGGGCTTCGGGTTCGGCGGCACCAACGCGCACGTCGTCCTCGAAGCGGCGCCCGCCGAAGACGAACGCCCGCGCCGCCGCCGCGAACCGGCGGTGCACACCCTTCTCCTCTCCGACGTCGACGCCGGCCGGATCGGCCCGTACGCCGCCGGCCTCGCCGACTGGCTGGAGGCCGGGGACGCCGCACTGCCCGACGTCGCCCGCACGCTGAGCCGCCGCTTCGGGCGCGGCCGCGCGGCCGCCGCCGTGGTGGGCCGCGACCGTACGGCCCTCGCCGCGGCACTCCGCGCGCCGCGCATCACGGGCGTCACCGTCGCCCGCGACGCCCCGCCGGTCTGGGTCTTCTCCGGGTACGGGGCGCAGCGGCCCGGCATGGGCCGCCGCCTCCTCGCCGACGAACCGGCGTTCGCCGCCGCCATCGACGCGCTCGACGGGCCGTTCGCCGCGCAGGCGGGCTTCTCGCTGTGGGACACCCTCGAGAGCGGCGAGCGGGTCACCGGCGTGTACCGCACGATGACCACGCTGTTCGGCCTGCAGGTCGGCCTCGCCGCGCTGCTGCGCTCGTACGGCGCCGAGCCCGGCGCGGTCATCGGCCACTCGATGGGCGAGATCGCCGCGGCCGTCGTCGCCGGCGCGCTGTCCCTGGAGGACGGCGTCACGGTCATGACCTGCCGGGCGCGGCTGCTCGACGGCATCGCCGAGGAGGGCGGCGGCGCGATGCTCGTCATGGGCTGTGCGGCCGACGACGCCCTCGCCTACGTACGGACCGGCGCGGACGTCCACGTCGCGGTCCGCTCCTCGCCACGGCAGACCGTCCTCACCGGCGACGCCGGCGAACTGGCGCGGGTCGCCGCCCGGGCCACCGACGACGGGCTGCTCGCCCGCGTCGTCCAGGCGGAGGGCGCGGGCCACTCGCCCGCCGTCGACCCCATCCTCGGCCCCCTGCGCGGCAGGCTCGCGGACGTCCGCGGCCGCCAGGCCGACGTGCCCTTCTACTCCACCGTGCTGGAGGACCCGCGCGAGGCCCCGGCCTTCGACGGCGACTACTGGGCCGCGAACGCCCGCCGCACCGTACGCCTCGCCGACGCGGTCGCCGCCGCGGCCGAGGACGGGTTCACCGCGTTCGTCGAGGTCAACGCCCACCCACTGCTCGCCCAGGCGATCACCGAGACCGCCGACGGCGCGCTCGTCGTCCCCACCCTGCGCCGCCCGCCCCGCCGCCCGGGAGGGGAGCGGCCCTCCGAGGCCGACGACACCGTGACCTTCCACGAGGCCCTGGCCACCCTGACCGTCCACGGCCACCTGCCCGCCCCCACGCCGGACGGTCACGTCATCGACGTGCCCGCCCCGGCCTGGGAGCACCGGCGGCACTGGATCGACGCGCCCCCGCGCGGCGCGACCGGCCTGCACCCCCTGCTCGGCGCGCACGTCGAACTCCCCGGCGAGGACCGGCACGTCTGGAGCGCCGACGTCGGCACGGCGGCCTCACCGTGGGCCGACCGTCCGTTCGGCCACCCCCTGCTGCCCGCCGCCGCGTACGCCGAGATCGCGCTGGCCGCCGGCACCGAACTGCTCGGCCCGGACGCGGCCGTCTCCGGACTCCACCTGCACCGGCCCGTGCCCCTGGACGAGCACACGACCCTCACCACGTCCGTCACCCCGGCCGACGACGACGGCGCGACCGTCGAGATCCACGCCCGCACCCCCGCCGCCACCTGGACCCCGGTCGCCTCCGCCACCGTCTCAGCGGGGCCGCCCCGTCCGGCCGACGAGACCGATGACCTGATCGAGCCCGCGGCCGCCGGGCGGCCGCGCGGCGACCGGCCGGAGAGCAACGGCCACCAGGCCGGCGCGACCGGCGCGCGCGTCGGGGTTCCGCCGGGGGACGGCCCGCCGGCCGACGGCCTCGGCGTGGCCGCCGAGGCCGAGATCGGGCCGGCCGCAGAGGGCAACCGGCACTTCCGGCTCCACCCGGAGGTCTTCGGCCGCTGCCTGGACGCCGCTGCCGACCTGCTCGGTGAAGGCGCCTGGCTGCCGGAGTCGATCGGCGTCCTGCGGGTGCACGGGCCGACGCGGCACGGCGGCCGGTGCCTCATCCGCCTCACCCCGGCCGACGACGGCCCCCTGGTCGCCCTCCGCCTGGTCGGGGAAGGCGGACGGACCCTCGCCGAGGCGACCGACATCCGGATGCGCTCGTACGGGCGCACGGAACTGCCCGTGCCGCTGGGCGCGAAACTCGCCGAGCTCACCTGGCAATCGGCCGACGCGGCCCCGGCAGAGGCTGCGACCATCGGGTCTTCGGCCGCCGCGGCCGCCATGACCGAGGCTGCGACTGCCGGCACAACTGCGGCCGGGACTCTCATGGCCGAGGCTGCGAGCGCAGGGACTTCCGCCGTCGTCGCTCCCACGGTCGAGGAATCGACGGGGGCGGGTGGTGGCGATCCGTTCGTGGACGCCGTCGTGCTGGCCGCCCCCGGTGATCCGATCGCCGGGGCGCTGCCGGACGGAGTGGTCCGCGAGACCGGCGACTGGGCCGGCGTCGAGAGCCTGGCCCGCGACCTGGTGACCGCGGCGGAGGTCCCGGCCCACGTCGTCACCCTGCCGCCCGCCGACCTGACCGACGAGCGCCTCGTCCTCGCGGTGTCCGGCCTGGTACGCGGCCTGACCAGCGGGTCCGTGCCGCCGCGCCTGTGGCTGGTGACCCGGGGCGCCCTCCGCCCCACCGGGACCGGCAAGGGCGACCCGGGACAGGCGTTCGCCGGCGCGATGGTCCGGGTGCTCGGGTTCGAGACGCCGGGCCTGCGCGCCACCCACCTCGACCTCGACCCGGACGGCCCGCCGGACGCGGCCGTCGAGGCGATCGCCGCCGAGTTGCGCGCCCGGCCCGCCGACACCGAGATCGCCCGGCGCGGCGGCAGGCGGTACGTCGCCCGGCTCACCGCCGCCCGCCTCGACGGTGGCCGCCTCGACGGCGGCCGCCACGACGGTGGCCGCCACGACGGCAGCCGCCTCGACGGTGGCCACGTCGACGGTGGCCACGTCGGTGACGGCCACCTTGACGGTGCCTCCGTCGGCGGCGGCCGCGTGGGCGGTGCCCCCGTCGGCGGCGGCCGTGTGGGCGGTGCCCCCGTCGGCGGCGGCCGTGTGGGCGACGGTGTGGGCGGTCCCGGTCAGGGGCGCCTCGTCGGGGGTCGTCCCCGGGGTGGCCGGCCGCGCGCGGTCGTGCGGCGCGGGGCCGCGTACGTGATCAGTGGTGGGTACGGCGGTCTCGGGCTCGTCACGGCCCGGCTGCTGGCCGAGCGGGGTGCGGGCCGGATCGTGCTGTCCGGGCGGAACGGGCCGCCGCCGGAGGCGGAGAAGGCCATCAGCGAGCTGCGCGAGAGCGGCGTCGAGGTCGAGGTCGTCCTCGGGGACGTCGCCGTGCCCGGCGTCGCCGAGCGGATGGTCGCCGCCGCCGGGGAGCGGCTGCGCGGTGTCGTGCACGCGGCGGGCGGGCTGGCCGACCGCATCTTCACCGACATCGACGCCGCCGGCCTGCGCCGGGTCTGGGGACCGAAGGTCGACGGGGCGCACCGGCTGTACGCGGCGACGCGCGGCCGCGACCTCGACTGGTGGGTCGTGTACTCCTCGGCCGCCGCGCTGCTCGGCTCGCCCGGCCAGGGCGCGTACGCCGCCGCGAACGCCGCCGTCGACGCCCTCACCGGGTCGCTCCGGGAGCGGGGCGTGCCCGCGTACACGATCAACTGGGGCACCTGGTCCCGGGTCGGCGGCGCGGCGAACCTGAGCGGCGGTCCCGCGAGCGGCATCGACCCGATCACGCCCGAGGAGGGCGCGGAGGCGTTCGAGGCGCTGCTCGCCCACGGCCGGCCGGCGACCGGCGTGCTCCGCTTCGACCCGCGGCAGGCCGTGGCGGCGTTCCCCGAACTCGGCCGGATGCCGTACTTCTCCGCGCTGGTCGAGGCGCTGCCCGAGGCCGAGGACGACTGGCCGGGCGCGGAGGCGCTGCGCGCGGCCGAGCCGTCCGCCGCCCGCGCGCTGGTCCGGGGACGGGTCGCCGAGCGGGTCGCGACCGTCCTGGGGTTCACCCCGGATCCGGCGCAGTCGCTGACCGACCTGGGGCTGGACTCGCTCGTTGCGGTCCGCATCAAGAGCGCGCTCGAACACGACCTCGGGCTGACCGTGCCCGCCACCGTCCTGCTGCAGGGCGGCAGCGTGAACGTCCTGACCACCTGGGCGCTCACCGAGCTGGGCCTGGCCGACCCGGAGTCGCCGGCCGCCCCGGCGGCGGGGACGCGCCCGGGGTTCGTCGACGCCCGCGACGCGGCCGAACGCCTCGTCATCCGGGTCTTCGAACGCGTCCTCGGCGCCGACCGCGTCTCGGCGACCGACGATTTCTTCGCCCTCGGCGGCCGCGAGGACCAGGCCCGTACCGTCCTGGAGATCCTGGAGCTCGAGGTGGGCCGCCCGATCGACCACGCGGAGCCGTTCGCCCATCCGACGGTCGAGCACCTCGCCTCGGTGATCCGGGCGGGTGAGGAGGAGGCCGCGCGCCGCATCGTCCGGCCGCTCACCCCGGCAACGCGGGGCCGGCCGTTCTTCTGCGCGCATCCGGCGGGCGGGACGACGGGCGTGTACCGGCAGCTCGCCACGCTGGTCGGTGGGCCGTTCTTCGGGCTGGAGCGGTTCGCGGACGCGCCGAGCGTCGAGGAGCGCGCCGCGCGCTACGCCGCGCTGATCCGCGAGGCACAGTCCGCAGGCCCGTACCGGCTCGGCGGCTGGTCCTTCGGGGGCGTCGTGGCGTACGAGACGGCCCGGATCCTCGGCGACGTGGAGCTGCTCGCGCTGATCGACGCGGGAATTCCCCGCCGCGCCGACGACCCGGCCGAGGCCGCCGCCCACCGGTACGCCGACTTCGCGGCCTACCTCAACGAGACGTACGGCCTGGGCGTGGCTCTCGACGTCGAGGAGCTGCGCCCGCTCGACGAGGCCGCCCAGCTCGCCCTCGTGATGGAGCGCGCCGCGCCGCTCATGGAGAAACTGCCGCCCGCGATCCTGCACCACCAGCTCACCTCGCATGAGGACACGCGGTCCCTGGAGGCGTACCGGCCCGAGCCGTACGACGGGCGCGTGGTGCTGTACCGCGCGACCGAGCCGACGCCCTGGACCGTACGGGACGCCCGCTACGAACTCGACGAGACCAACGGCTTCGGCGACCTCTGCCCGCGCCTGGAGGTCGTCCCGATCCGGGGCGCCCACCACCTGAACCTGCTCGATCCGCCCGCAGTGCACACCCTCGCCGGACACCTGGGGGCACTGCTCATCCAGTAGGAGGTTCCATGTCCGATCTGCTCGAAGCGGTCCGCGCGGGTGCCGGACCCGCCGAACTGCTCGCCTGCGAGCTGCCGACGCGATTCCGTGCCGCGCACACGCTCAAGGACGAGGTGGGCATCTTCGACGGCGAGACGGACAAGGACGTCCGGCGCTCGATCCACGTCGGCGAGGTCGAGATGCCCGAACCGGCCCCGGACGAGGCCGTCGTCGCGGTGATGGCCGCGGCGATCAACTACAACACCGTCTGGTCGGCGATCTTCGAGCCGATCCCGACCTTCGCGTTCCTGGAGAAGCTCGGCCGTACCGGCCCGTGGGGCGCCCGGCACGACCAGCCGTGGCACATCCTCGGCTCCGACGCCGCGGGCGTCGTCGTCCGGGTCGGCGACGGCGTGCACAACTTCAAGGTCGGTGACCGGGTCGTCGTCCACGCGGGCGTGATCGACGACCAGGAGCCCGCCAGCCAGGAGGACGGCGTGTCGAGCCACGCCCTGGCCTGGGGGTTCGAGAACAACTTCGGCGCGTTCGGGGAGTTCACGGTCGTGAAGGCCAACCAGCTGATCCGCAAGCCCGCGCACCTGACGTGGGAGGAGGCGGCGGCCAACACGCTGTGCGCAGCGACGGCGTACCGGATGCTGGTCGGCGCGCACGGCGCCCGCATGAAGCAGGGCGACGTCGTGCTGGTCTGGGGCGGCACCGGCGGCCTCGGCTCGTACGCCGTCCAGCTCGTCAGGAACGGCGGCGGCATCCCGGTCGCGGTCGTCAGCTCCGAGGAGAAGGCCGACCTGGTCCGCCGGCAGGGCTGCGAGCACGTCATCAACCGCAGCGAACTCGAACTCGGCGACGAGGGGCTGCGCAGCCCGAAGGCGTGGCGGCGGCTCGGCGAGAGCATCCGGTCCCTCACCGGCGAGGACCCGCACATCGTGTTCGAGTACCTCGGCGCGGAGACGTTCGGGGCGTCGGTGTACGTCGCACGGCGCGGCGGCAAGATCGTCACCTGCGGCTCGTCGACGGGCTACCGGCACGAGTACGACAACCGGTTCCTGTGGATGAACATCAAGAGCATCGTCGGCAGCCACGGCTTCAACTACCACGAGGCCGTCGAGACCAACCGCCTGATCGGCCTCGGCATGATCCACCCGACCCTCTCCGCGGTGTACCCCCTGGAGGAGGCGGGCGAGGCGACCCGAGCCGTCCAGACGAACCAGCACATCGGCAAGGTCGGCCTTCTCGTCGCCGCCGACAAGGAGGGCCAGGGCATCGAGAACCCGGCCCTCCGCGACCGCATCGGCGAAGACAACCTGACGCTGTACCGCCGCTGACCGCCGTACCGGTCACCGCCGCCGAGGGTCTCCGTCGTTCCGACGACGGAGACCCTCGGCATGGGCGGGCCGCACCGGTCGAACAGCCCGCTCGACTCAGGTGAGTGCGGGGCACCGGCCGGCGCCGTCGCCGTTACAGCACTTTCCGTGGCGGTCACGCTGTTGGCTGAGCGTTCGGTATCCGGTATCCGGCGCGCAAGGCCGCCGTTCCATGATCGGCCGTACCGTAGCTGCGCTTGAATTCCGACATTGGAGTACAAATGCACAGCTCTCCTGCGGGCGGCGGCGACACCGGTGAAACCGGATCCCTCCCTATGACGACTCCGAAACCCGACCAGGAGGAGGCGCAGGCGGCGGCCACCGAGCACACCGGGCATGACGAGCACGCGGCCGGTTGCGCCTGCCCCCGCACCGCAGACCTCGACGGGAACGGCATCGCCGCGTCGAGCCGCCGCAGGTTCCTGCGCGGAGCCGGCGTTCTCGGCGCAGGTGCGGCAGCCGCCGGCCTGCTGGGCGCGACGCCCGCGTACGCATCGGGGAGCAGGTCGGGCGCGGACGGCGACCCCTACGGCCAGACCGCGATGACTCCGGCGCCGCGCGGCAAGTGGAGGCCGGACCCCGAGAGCCCCCGGTTCACCCTGGTCGTCATGCCCGACACGCAGTACATGTTCGACCAGGACAGGATTCACCCGGTCCCCATGGAGGCGTCCTTCCGTTACGTCCTCGACCCGAAGGGCCGCGCGGGGGACGGCGACGAGAACATCGTCTTCCTGGCCCACCTCGGTGACGTGACCCAGAACGGTCTCACCGAGGAGTACGCCGCGGCCACCAAGGTGTTCGACATGCTGGACCGTGCGCGCGCCTCGTACAGCGTCCTGGCCGGCAACCACGACGTCCACGGCGACGACCAGCGCGGCGCCACTCCGTACCTGGACACCTTCAGCTCCGCACGGGCCCGCAAGACTCCCAGCTACCACTCCTCCAGCCCGGACGGCTACAACACCTGCCACATCTTCCGGGCCGGCGGCCGCTCCTGGATGCTCCTCGCGCTCGACTGGCGGATGTCGCAGAAGGGCTTCGCCTGGGCCAACGCGGTCATCGCCGCGAACCCGACCCTGCCGGTGATCGTCACCACCCATGAGATCGTCGGCTCGTACGATGACGGCACGGCCGGGCTGTCCGACTACGGGCAGCAGATGTGGGACGACCTGATCAAGAACAACGACCAGATCTTCCTCACCCTCAACGGGCATTACTGGCCGCCCGGCTCGACCGTGATGAAGAACAGCCACGGCAACGACGTGCACCTGCACATCACGAACTACCAGGACCGGTACTACGGCGGTGCCGGAATGATCCGTTCCTATCGTTTCGACCTCGACAGGGGCAGGATCGACGTCGCGACCTTCTCGCCATGGATCCGGGAGCTGGCCGCCAGGCAGGAGGCCAACTCCCTCGCCGCGGAGGAGATGGAACTGACCTCGCCGGTCGACTACTTCTCGATGGCGATCGACTTCGACGAGCGCTTCGCCGGCTTCGCGCCGGTGCCGCCGCGCAAGGCCCGCCCCGCGCGTCAGATGCTGGTACGCGGGACGCTCGCCTACTGGCGGTTCGACAACGGCGGCGCCGCCGGCGGCGACGTCGCTGCGAACACCGTGGTCAAGGACCAGGCGGGGAACGGCAACGACCTGGTCCTGCGCAGCGTGCCGGGCACTCCCGCGCACGCGCTCACCTGGACCGACGACCACCACCCCGACCAGCCCGGCCACGCCGGCCTGGTCTTCGCAGGTCAGGGCAACCCGGTCAGCGGTGCCTACCTCCAGACGGTCGACCGCGCGCCGATCAACCAGGAGACCTTCGCCAAGGGCTACACGTTCGAGGTGTTCTTCAAGGTGCCGGCCGACTGGGACGGAGGGCGCAACGGCTGGTCATCGATGCTGAGCCGTGCGGGCAGCGCCGGCCAGGCCGGAAAGAACGGCCCCTCCGCCACCGCGGACGAGCCCGTCCTCACCCTCAGCCTGTCAAGCTCCATCGAGCTGCAGTGGAACGCCTACCCGCTCAACCAGAACGGGGCGACGACCGCCTGGAGCCACCTGCTGCAGAAGGAACAGTGGTGGCACGTCGCCGTCACCAACGACGGCCGGATCATCAAGCTCTATGTCAACGGCTGCGAAGAGGGACGCAACCCCACCAGCGAAGCCATCGGCCTGACCACCCTCAAGATGCCGTTCCTACTCGGCGGATACCAATGGGCCGGCGCGGTCAACCAGGTCTTCCACGGCACCATCGGCGACGTGCGGATCACCAACCGGGCGCTGTCGCCCCGTGAGTTCATGAACGCCTAGTGGGCGTCAAGGACCGGGCGGCGTCGCGACGACGAAAACCCTCGGCACAGGCCAGGGATCAGGCGTGCACGACCGCGAAGAGTCCCCGCTGGCGGGTGCCGTCCGGCATCCGCCAGGGGCCCGCCAGGTGGCCTACCGCTCCCTCCGGCGTGCCGTCCGGGGCGGGGCGCAGGACCCGGTGCAGGCGGAGGACCGCACCGTCCGGCGCGGACAGCTCAGTGCCCTCTGGGTCGTCGGTGGCACTGGTGAAGTCCGTGGCGGCGAGGCCGTCACCGCTGTAGGAGCGGGTGACCTCCAGGTCGGGGGTGTCGCTGATGCTCTGGGCCTGGGCCTGGACCCGGCCCTCGATCAGAGCCGGCAACCGGCTGACCAGTACCGGGTCGTGGCAGCCGTCGTAGGCCCAGCGCCGCCCCAGCACTCCGTGCTCCATGGTGCCGACGAGGGCGTGTTCGGCCCCGTCGAGCGGGGCGCCGCGGTAGGTGAGCGGCACCAGGTAGGTGGTCGGTCGAGCGCCGGAGGCGTCGGTGACCACCATGAACTCGATCCCGACCGCACCCTGCGGGTCGTCCAGCCGGAAACCGCCCGCCTTGGCCAGGTCCGGTTCGTCGGTGCCGCCGAGGTACCACGGCCGGGAGGGCAGCCAGGAGGCCAGCAGTTCCAGCTTGGTCGGCCTGAGGGTGGTGTGATGGATGACGGCCATGCTCAGGCTCTCTTCCGTTGGGCCGGCGCGATCCTCGCATCCTCCCATCCGCCGCCTGGGCGGGTGCCGGCAGGAGGCTTCGCCGCAGGCGCTGATTCGTCGGTTCCGGCCCGCTATGGATACGCCTTCGCCACGCCCTTCGTACGTCCGCACGAGCAGCCTGCCGGAGATACCGCGGCGCCGTGACCGATGGATCGGTCAGGGGCCCGTCTGTCCGGCGCCGGTCGAGGCGCGAGGTGCCAGTATCGGGGCCAGGCGCTCCGATTCGATCTGCTCGCCCGCCAGCAGTCGGGTCAGGAGTTCGAGGGCCCGGCGGCCGATCTCGTGCATCGGTACGGCGACGCTGGTGAGCGGAATCGGCAGCTCCGCGGCCAGCGGGGTGTCGTTGTAGCCCATGATCGCGACATCGGCGCCGACGCGGAGGCCGTGATCACGGGCCGCGCCGAGAGCGCCGATCGCCGCGAAGTCGTTCACGGCGAAGATCGCGGTGGGCCGGTCCGGCGATCGGAGCAGCGTGTCCGCGGCGGCCCGTCCGCCCGCCGTGTCGAACGCCGAGTGCAGCACCCGGGCGTCCGGGATGCGGATGCCGCTGTCCCGGTAGTGGTCGAGGAAGCCGGCGGTGCGGTCGGCACCGGTGCTGGCGAAGGGCGGGCCCGCGATGACGGCGACGTCGGTGTGGCCGAGGTCCAGGAGATGTTCGGCGGCCAACCGGCCGCCGAGCCGGTCGTCGGGCGTCACCGACGGATGGTTCCCCGCCCTGCGGTTGACCAGGACGAACCGCACTCCGTCCGCGGCCAGGCGGTCGAGGAAGGCGTCGTCGAGGCGGGCATCGCCGAAGATCAGGCCGTCGACGCGTCGCGCGAGCAGCATCTTCGTTCGCGTTCGCCGAACCTCGTCGTCATCGAGGCTGTTGGCGGCGATGGTGGTGAGCCCGCGTTCGCCGGCGGCCTCGTCGATGCCCTCGTAGATCGTCGCGAGCACGAGGTCGGACACGCGGGGGACCAGGACCCCGATGAGCCTGCTGCGCCCGGTGCGCAGGCCGCTGCCGTGGGGGTCGGGCTGGTAGCCGAGTTCGGCGGCCAGGCGGCGGATGCGCTCGGCGGTGTCGCCGGAGGCCGCGCGCGCACCGTCCTCGGCGGGGCCGTTCAGCACGCGGGAGACGGTGGAGATGTGCAGCCCGAGCTGATCGGCGATGGACCGCAGAGTCACCGGGCGAGCCTTCGGGTCCGCCACCGACCCCTCACCTCCTTCGGCACCGGCTCACCCCATGCCGGTCGTCGTGTTCCGGGGATGAGCCGGATCACCCCTCTTGACGGCCTTGTGTACTGGCGTTCATGCTAACCCAAACGTTTGGCCCAAACGTTTGGGCAACGGGAAAGGGCCCGTGATGACGACCACCTCTTCGCAAGGACCATCGGCGCCGGACTCGTCCGTCAGCCCGGTGCGGGTCGCCGTGATCCAGTTCGCCCCCCAGGCCGGCCTGGAGAACCGCGCCGCCAACTCCGAACGGGCGCTCGCCCTGGCGTCCCAGGCCGTCGAGGACGGTGCCACGCTGATCGTCCTGCCGGAGTTGGCGACCACGGGCTACAGCTTCCGCGACCGCGCCGAGGCGTACGACCACGCGGAGAGCGTGCCGGCCGGAGAGACGGTCAGGGGTTGGGAGTCCTTCGCCCGGCGTCACGGGGTGTACGTGGTCGGCGGCCTCGCCGAGCGCGACGGCGTGCGCCTGTACGACACGGCCGTCCTCGTCGGACCGGACGGGTATGTGGGTCGCTACCGAAAGGCGCACCTGTGGAACGAGGAGAAGCTATGGTTCACCCCGGGTGACCTGGGCTTCCCGGTGTTCGAGACGAGGATCGGGCGGATCGGCCTGCTGGTCTGCTGGGACATCTGGTTCCCCGAGGCGCCCCGGCTGCTGGCCCAGCAGGGCGCGGACATCATCTGCAGCGTCAACAACTGGGTCTGGACACCACCGCCGATCTTCGACGAGAGCGGCAGGTGCATGGCCTCGTACCTGACCATGACCGCCGCGCACGTCAACAACGTGTTCATCGCCGCAGCCAACCGGGTCGGAACCGACCGGGGCGCTCGCTTCCTCGGCTGTTCGCTGATCGCCGGGACCAACGGCTGGCCCATCGGCCGGGTCGCCGGCGCCGAGGAGGAGACCATCCTGACGGCCGACATCGACGTCGTCTCGGCCCGCAGCGCCCCGATCTGGACCCCGTTGAACGACCTGATCCGCGACCGGCGCACCGACCTCTACGACTCGATGCTCGGATACACCCGAAGCCCTGCGGCCCCGCGCTGAGTACGGCCGCGATGACCAGGACGACGCCGATCCGGCGAGACGCCCGCGCGGTCGCGGTCCTCCTCGCCGAGCCGCCACTACCCTCGGCCATCCGGGCAGGCGACCACCTCAGCGCAGGAGTGACCGCGCGGTCGGGGTGAGCGTCAGCCGTTGTGGCTCGCCCGTGAGGACGGCCGACAGTCTCGGCAGCACGTCGTCGCGCCACGAGGGCGAACGCTCCAGCAGCCCCAGGTGCCCGGTGAGGTCGTCCCGGTCGGCGAACCGGGCGAACCACACGAAGAAGTTCTCGCCGGCCCGTACGGGCAACGCGGGGTAGGTGTTCTCAGCGTGCTCGGTCTGCAGGTACGCCAGTGGCGCGGCACCCGTTTCGGTCAGCACCGGCCGCACCCGGTGGCGGAAGAACTCGGCGAACTCATCGTCGAAGGGCCGATCGCGGCGACAGAGCGTCGCGACGACGAGCGAGGACGGCCGGTCCGCCGGGCCCACCGGGGGCCGTGGTCCGGCGGCGGCCGGGAAGCCGGAGTCCTCGTCCACGGGCCGTAGCAGGAGCACGTCGTCGGTATCGATCATCGTGTCCCGGGCCGCGTCCCGATGGGCCGCCCAGACGGGACCCCCATAGAAGGCGCGGAGCGAGGCATCCCGGCTGCGCATGTCCGGGAAACCGCGCAGCCAGACGAACCGGTCGGCGGCGTTCACGTCGCGGAACTGGCCGATCACCTCCATGCCGGTCGCCTCCTGGGACTCGACGAACTGCCGATCGAAGAGGTCGATCAGCACATCGCGCTTTCCGTTGTGCAGGGTGTACTGCCGCAGTTCCACGACCTGAGACCGGGGTTCGGTCATCGGGGGAGGTCCTTCCTGTAATCAAAGTTGTTACATTTTTGCCCCGTCAGTGGGGCGGGGCGTACATCGTCAGCCCGCCCGCAAGGTCTGGCGGAGCACGTCGGCGATCGACGTACGGGCGAGTTCTCGCCGCAGGGCCTGCTCGGCTCCCCCGTAGATCGATCCGAGTGCCGGCCGGATGCCCTTGCCGACCGGGCACTCGAGGTTCGGCTCGGTGTGGTGCATCCCGAACAGCGGATCCCGCTCGACCGCGTCGTAGACCTCCTCGAGGGAGATCTCCTCGGGTGGCCGGGCGAGGCTCCAGCCTGCCCCCGGTCCGTGGCGGACACTGACGAGGCCTGCCCGGCGAAGGTCGCCGAGGCTGCGACGGATGATCACCGGGTTGGTGTTGACACTGGCGGCGACCTGGTCCGACGTGAGCTGATCGCGGCCCTGCCGCTGGGCCAGTGCCAGCCACGCGAGAGCGTGCACGGCGATCGTGAGCCGACTGTTCGCCGCCATGACCCACCTCCTGTAACAGATGACGTTACAGCCAGGCGAGGTCCTTGAACTCCCCGCCTGGGCCGGTTCACAGGGCGAGGGCCTCCACCGGGGGCAGGCGGGCGGCGCGAGTCGCCGGGTAGAGGCCGGCGAGCATGCCGATCAGCAGGGCGGCTCCGGTGCCGCCGAGGACCGCGATCGCCGGGATGACCGCGGGCCGGCCGCGCGACGCCGCGTACACCGCGGTGCCCAGGCGCCGAGCGTGGCGCCGGCGCATCCGCCGAGAGCGCAGACGCTCACCGACTCCGCGAGGAACCGGCCGCGGATCCGTCCCCGGGTGCTGCCCAGAGCGCGCGGGAATCGCCGTATCAGCCGTCCGCGTCCAGCACCTCGTTCACGAGGTCGTCGAGGTGGCGGAGCGCCGCGCCCTTCTCCTCCAGGCAGAAGTCGACGTAGTTGACCAGGGCCCATGCGGCGTAGACCCACGCCAGCGACTCGGCGCGGGGAACCGGGCCGAGGGCGTCCCGCCACCCGTTCGGCGAGATGCGGAGGAACGCCGCGGTCATCCCGCCCGCGATCATCGGGAGGACGTCCTCGGGAACGACGCCGAGCTTCCGGATCTTGCGGACGGCGGCGGGGATGAAGTCGAGCGGCGGCTCGGGGAACGTCGCGCCGAGGAACATCAGGAGCGTCATGCAGCCGGTGCGGACGTCGTCGATGGCCTGCTCGCTCGAGAACCGGTCGTGCAGACGCCGGGTTAACCGATCATCCGGTTCGCCCAGCTCGTCGTTCAGCCCTCGGACGAGTTCGACGGCCAGGTCCAGATCACCGAACTCGTCGAGGTACTCACGGTCCGGCGAGTCGCTCTCAATCCTGTCGGTCATGGAACGACGTTAACCCCACCGGGCCTCGCGGGTAACGGATTGGCCGCTCTGCGTGACCGAGAAATCGCCGTGCCGTACCGGGCCGCAGGCCGTAGGGTGGAGGCATGAACACGTCCGTAGGTCAGGTGATGATGCGCCCCGCACGGGGCCGCCGCCACTGACGGACGCACGAAATCCGAGGCCCTGAACACGGGGCCTCGATTCGTTCCCGCGCATCGGAGCCCCGGCTCTCCCGGGAGGTTCCGATGACCCGATCCCACGTCTACGTCACCACCACGATCCCGTACGTCAACGCGCGCCCGCACGTCGGGTTCGCGCTCGAACTCGTACAGGCCGACGTGCTGGCCCGGCATCATCGCCGGCGCGGTGACGCGGTCAGGCTCCAGGCCGGCACCGACGACAACGCGCTGAAGAACGTGCAGGCCGCCGAGCGGGCCGGCGTCCCGGTCCAGGAGTTCGTCGACCGGAACGCGGCGGCGTTCGTCGCGCTGCACCGGCCGCTGAACGTCTCGGTCGACGACGTCGTCCACACGAGCCGCGATCCCGGGCACCGGGCCGGTGTCGAGCGGTTCTGGCGGGCGTGCGAGGCCGCGGGCGACCTGTACCGCAAGCACTACGAGGGCCTGTACTGCGTCGGCTGCGAGCAGTTCTCCACCCCGGCCGAGCTCGACGACGGGCGCTGTCCCGAGCACGGGACCGCGCCGCAGCGGGTGGCCGAGGAGAACTGGTTCTTCCGGCTGTCCCGCTACGCCGACCGGCTGCACGACCTCATCGACAGCGGCCGCCTGCGCATCGAGCCGGCCGAACGCCGCAACGAGGTCCTGGGCTTCATCGCGGGCGGGCTGGAGGACTTCTCCGTCTCGCGTTCCGTCGCCCGGGCCCGAGGCTGGGGCATCCCGGTGCCGGGCGATCCGAGCCAGGTCGTCTACGTGTGGTGGGACGCCCTGGGCAACTACCTGACCGCCCTCGGGTACGGCACCGGCGACGCGGACCTGCGGCGCTGGTGGTCGGCGGCCGACCGCCGGATCCACCTCCTGGGCAAGGGCGTGGTCCGCTTCCACGCGGTCTACTGGCCGGCCATGCTCCTGTCGGCCGGGCTGCCCCTGCCCACGGAGATCCTGGTCCACGGCTACCTCACCGCCGGCGGCCGCAAGATCAGCAAGTCCGGCGGCGCCACCGTCGATCCGGTCGCGCTCGTCGACGCGTACGGCACCGACGCGGTCCGCTGGTGGCTGCTGCGCGAGGTGCCACGTGTCGGCGACGCGGACTTCACCCACGACCGGCTGATCGCGCGCGCCGACGACGAGCTGGCGAACGGGATCGGCAACCTCGTCAACCGGGTGGTCGCGATGCTGCACCGCTACCGCGACGGCCGCCCGCCCGTCCTCCCCGGCACCGATGGCGAGGTCCTCCTCGACCCTGAGGCGCGCCCCCGCGACGCCGGACGGCTGCCGGACGTGCCGGCCGGCCAGGTGGTCGCGGCATGCGAACGGGCGCCGGCGCTCGTCGCCGCCGCGCTCGACGCGTTCGACCTCCGGGCGGCGACGGAGGCCGTACGGGCGATCGCCGACGCGGCGAACCGGTTCGTCGAACAGGTACGCCCGTGGGAGCTCGCGCGCGCCGAACGGGCCGGTGACGGCGACGCCGGCCGGCGCCTCGACGCGGCCTTGGCGGTGCTGTTGCACGCGTGCCGGACGCTCGGTGCGGAACTCTCGCCGTTCCTGCCGGACGCCGCGGATCGCATCGCGAGGCAGTGCGCGGCGGTCGACGGCCGCCTGCCCGCCCCGTCACCGGTCTTCCCCCGGCTCGCCCGCCCGTGATGGCCGGTTGCCCGCCCCGCCATCGATCTTCCCCGGCTCGCCGGGGCGGATCGGTCAGGGGCGGGCGTAGCGGATCTCTATCGAGCCGGAGGAGGTCCGGGCGTCGATGCGGCGGGTGGCGGTGTCGTCGGCCAGCCCGCGCTCGACGGACGGGTCGCCGAACGACTTCGTGGTCACCTGGTAGCGCTGTCCCGGCGGCACGAAGACGGACAGCGCGCCGGAGCCGGCCCGCGCCGTGACCTCCTGCGGGGCGTCCGCGAAGGTCAGATCGAGGGCTCCGGACGACAACCCGGCGTCCACCCGGGGCGAACGGAGCCCCATCCCCTCGATGACGCCGGAGCCGGCGCGCGCCCAGACCGGCCCCGTCAGGTTCCGCATGGAGACGACGCCGGAGGTGGTCGACAGCCGCACGGGACCGGTGAGCCCCGTGGCGGCGACCTCGCCCGAGGTGGACGTCGCCCGCAGTGCCACACCGGCGGGGACGTGGACCTGGAGGCCGACGCTGCACGAGGAGCCGGACAACGGCACCCACGCCACGCACGCGCCCGTGAGCCGCAGCGTCGTGCCCTCCCAGGTCGCCTTGACGCGCGGCTTGCGCGTCACCCACCTCAGCGTCTGGTCCACCGTGACCCCGCCGGCGTCGCCGGCGGTGACCGACAGGTCACCGGCGCCGATGTCCACTTCCAGTGCCGTGATGGGGCGGGTGTCGGCCATGAGGCGACTCCGCTGTTTCTGGCTGACCAGCTTGCCCCAGATCTGCACGCCGTTCGGCACGACGACGACGAACGCGGTCAAGGCGGCCACGAATCTCCACAGCGTCCGGCGGCGCGGGCGCTGCGAGATCGCCTCGGTCGCCGGCTCCCGGGGAGCGGTCTGCGGTACTTCGGGGGATTCGATCACGACCCTCCTTCCAGGAAGCGGAGGACGGCGAGAACGCGGCGGTGATCCGCGGCCGCGCCGTCGACCAGGCCGAGCTTGGCGAAGATGTTGTTGATGTGCTTGGCGACGGCGCTCTCGCTGACCACCAGGGCCTGCGCGATGCCGCTGTTCGAACGGCCCTCGGCCATGAGCGCGAGCACGTCCCGTTCGCGCGGGGTCAGGGTCTCGAGGGGGTCGCTCTGCCGGCGTACGAGCAACTGGGCGACGACCTCCGGGTCGAGGGCGGTGCCACCGGACGCGACCCGGCGCAGCGCGTCGAGGAAGGACGAGACGTCGGCGACCCGGTCCTTCAGCAGGTAGCCGATGCCGCTGGTGTTGGCCGCGAGGAGGTCGGCGGCGTACCGCTCTTCGACGTACTGCGACAGCAGCAGCACGGCGACCTCCGGCCACTGGCGGCGGATGACGAGCGCCGCCCGTACTCCTTCGTCGGAGTAGCCGGGGGGCATCCGCACGTCCGCGATCACCAGGTCGGGCCGGTGCTCCTCGACCGCGGCGAGCAGGCCCTCGGCGTCGTCGGCCGCGGCGAGCACCTCGAACCCCGACGTCTCGAGCAGCTTGATCAACCCGGCTCGCAGCAGGACGGAATCCTCGGCGATCACAACGCGCACGGCAACTCCACGGTGATGACGGTCGGCCCCCCGGCCGGACTCGTGATCGCGAACGTACCGTCGACCGACGCCACGCGCTGGCGCAGACCTGTCAGGCCCGTGCCGCGCGAGGGCTCGGCGCCGCCGATCCCGTCGTCGATGATGGTCATCCGCAGGACGTCCTCCTCGCGGGCCAGTACGACCTCCGCGTGCGAGGCGCGGGCGTGCTTGGTCACGTTGGTGAGGGCCTCGGAGGCGACGAAGTACGCGATCGCCTCGACGGTCGGCGCGGGACGTTCGGGGACGTCGACCCGGAGCCTGACGGGCAGGGGGGCGCGGGCGGCGATGCCCGACAGCGCCGCGTCCAGGCCCCGGTCGTCGAGGACGGCCGGGTGCAGGCCCCGTACGACGTTCCGGAGTTCGGTGAGGGCCTCCTTGGCCTCGGAGTGCGCCTCGGCGATCACCTGCATGGCGTCGTCCGGGACGTCCGTGAGCGTCTCCCGCGCGAGGCCGAGGTTCATCGCGAGCGAGACGAGCCGCTGCTGCACGCCGTCGTGCAGGTCGCGTTCGATGCGGCGGCGTTCGGCGTCCGCCGCATCGACGACGCCGGCCCGCTTCTCGGCGAGGTCCTCGACCCGGCGTTCGAGCTCCTCGGTACGGCTCGGCCCGAGCAGCGCCAGCGCGGCGCGGGTGTCCAGGCGCGCCACCACCGCCGCGACGGCGGGGGTGACGATCAGGAGCAGGGCGCCGCACACGGTCAGGACGTTGATGAACTTCTGGTGCTCCGGGACGTAGAGGGGGCTGTACGGCGGCAGCGCCCACGCGTACGCGTACAGGCCCGCCAGGCCGAAGCCGGTCGCCCACATCACGACGACCAGCAGCCCGCCCCCGGCCAGGAGCGGACCGGCCAGCACGTGGTAGATCAGCGGCCGCCACGTCGTTCCGGAGCGGAGGGCGGCGCGGAGGTCGCGCCGGCCACGGGGCGGGGCGGGCACGTCGACGCCGAGCAGCCCCCAGAACCGGCTCCGCTGCAGGGCGCTCAGCGGCCGGAGCACGGCGATTGGCAGCGCGAGCGAGACCACGGTGGCGAGCAGGACCTCCGCCAGCGAGACGGGCCCGTCGACCCAGGGCAGGGCGAACAGCGACACCGCCAGGGCGTGGACGGGCACGCCCGCCGTGACGAACGTCGTGTTGCGCCATGCGCCGCGCGACCACGGAAGGTAGTCGGTCCAGGAGGGGGAGGCGCGGTTCGGGGCGACCGCAGAAGTCATGGGCCGACTCTATTTCGGGCGCCTCACGTCCTGCCATGGAGCAGGTGCCCGGCCGGGGGTGAAGCCAGCACCACCCCGAGGTCGGAAAGCCGCGTGACTGACGGTGACGTCCCCGATCGCGATGCTTGTGATCATGTCGCTCATCGCCGCCGCCCCGCCCCACCGGCCCCGTACCGACCCCCGGCCCCCGCGACCCCGCGTCACGCCGACCGGGCCCTGTATCGGCCGCCGGCCGACCGGCGCCCGCGTCGCCCCGCACGAGCCTCGTACCGTCCCCTCGGCCCGGGGCTCCCGGGTCGCGCCGCGTACTCGCGCGCGGTGGCCGAGGCGGCTGGGCCTCGGGTTGATCGGCGCGGGTGTGGCGCTCCTGCCCTGGCTGTTCGTGCTGGCCACGAGCCTGCCGGCGACGGCGACCGCCGCGCACTGGAAGGTCGCCTGGGTCGGGCTGGACACCCTGGAGGCGCTGTCCTTCGTCGCGACGGGCGTGCTGGTGATCCGGCGGGACGCGCGGGCGTGCCTGACCGCGATGGTCACCGCGACGCTGCTGGTCGCGGACGCGTGGTTCGACGTGTCCACCGCCGCGCCCGGCGCGGACCAGGTGACGGCGGTGGCGATGGCGGTGCTCCTGGAGGTCCCGCTGGCCGTGTTCTCCGTCGTCCTCGCCTTCCGCACGCTGCCCCGCCACCGGTGACGGGGTCAGCGGCGGAGGCTGATCACCTGGCCTTCGGCGGGTTCACGGGCGCGGTTGTCCTCCGACAGCAGGGCGCGGGCGCGCAGCACGATCTCCAGCTCGAACCGCAGGTCCGGGTCCTGCAGCTGGTCGCCGAACAGGTCGTCGAGCTGGCGCAGCCGGTACCGCACCGTCTGCGGGTGGACGTGGAGCCGTACGGCGACCTCGTTGGCGTTGCGCCCGGCCTGCAGCCACGCCAGCAGCGTCTCGGCCAGCCGGTCCTGCTGGCTGGGCCGCAGGTGGGCCAGGGGCGCGAGCTGCCGGGCGGAGAGGGCGGCGAGCAGCTCCTCGTCCTGGAAGAGGATGAGCGTGGACATGTGCTCGGCGCACCGTACGACGTCGGTGTCGGCGATGAGGCCGCGGCGTACGAGGTCGAGACCCTGGCGGGCCCAGCGCATCGACCGGGCCACCTCCGACATGCCGACGGTCGGGCCGACGACGGCGACCCAGTCGGTGAGGGCGGCGTCGAGCAGGCGGGCGCGCCCCGGCCCGTCGGGGTCGGGCACGATCAGGCAGGGCTTGGAGCGGCTGAGGTCGGCGAGGATGTCGGGCGGCAGGGCGGGCCGGCCGACGCCCTGGCGGCGTTCGTAGAGGGCGACGGCGGCGACCGTGCGCGGCACCGGCCACCGGGCGACGCGGGCGAGTTCGGTGACGTCCTCGGAGGAGGCGGGGGGCCGGGCGAGGAGCAGGTTGACGAGCTGGTTCCGGCGGCGGGTCAGCTCCCCGGCCACGGCGGCCTCGGCCTGGGCGTAGCCCTCGGCGGCCGCGGCGGCGACCTCGTCCTGGATCAGCATGACCGTCTCGCCGAGGACGCACAGCACCTGCGCGGAGAGCCCGAGCGGCCCGGCGTCGGCCGAGATCCGGCGCCAGACGGCCAGCCCGGCGACGCGGATCGCCGTCTGGAGGCCGTCGAGTCCGCGCCCTTCGCGGGCCACGCTGCGGCCGATCGCCCGGAAGAAGTCGGCGATGGGCTCGGCGTCGGGGTCGGCAGGACCGGGGGGACGCGCGGCGTCCCCGCTCCCGGCGAGGTGCGCGGCGTCCCCGCTCCCGGCGAGGTGCGCGGCGTCCTCGGTCGCGGCGAGACGCCTTAAGACCTCGTCGATCACCCGGTCGATGGCCGAGCGGATGACCGTCGCGAAGGCGTCATCCCAGCGGCGGGCGTACTCGGGGATCCGGTGGTGGATCTCCTCCATCATCTCGTCGGCCAGCCCTGGGGCGACCTTGGCGGCGAGTTCGGGTGGAATGTACGACCACGGCCGCCCTTCGTTCGTCACGCGGAACCTCCCCCAGCCCACGGCTGAGATCGCAAGTTACCGGTGAGAAGTGACTACTTGCACTAATTGTGCCAAAAGTGGCCATCTCAACTCCGTTGCGTTACCGGCCGGGGAGTAGAAGTGGGTGGAAGACCCGAATGCCGGGGCGGTCGGGGGGCCGCCAGAGCGGAGTGCGGCGATGGCCACGGTGCCGAAACCACTGTCCAGCGCGGGCCGAGCGGTCGACGAACGCGTCGGGGGCGCCCGTTTCTTTGCAAAAGCCTTGCGAAAGGTCTTTCCGGATCACTGGACCTTCCTGCTCGGCGAGGTCGCGATGTACTCGTTCTTCATCATCGTCGTGACCGGCGTCTTCCTGACCTTCTTCTTCAAACCGAGCATGCACGAGGTCATCTACAACGGCCGGTACATGCCGCTGCGCGGCGTCACGATGAGCGAGGCGTACGAGTCCACGATCCGTCTCAGCTTCGACGTGCGCGGCGGCCTGCTCATGCGGCAGATCCACCACTGGGCGACGGTCCTGTTCATCGGGGCCATCGTCGCTCACATGCTGCGCAACTTCTTCACCGGCGCGTTCCGCAAGCCACGGGAGATCAATTGGCTGATCGGCGTGGTGCTGTTCCTGCTCGCCCTCGTCAACGGGCTGTTCGGCTACTCGCTGCCCGACGACCTGCTGTCCGGCACCGGCCTGCGGATCCTCGAGGGCGTGCTCCTGAGCATCCCGATCGTCGGGACGTACCTGTCGATGTTCCTGTTCGGCGGCGAGTTCCCCGGCAACGTGATCATCCCAAGGCTGTTCACCATCCACATCCTGCTGATCCCGGGCATCCTCCTGGCGCTGATCCCCCTGCACGGGGTGATCCTCACCTGGCGGCAGACGCACACGCAGTTCCCCGGCAAGGGCCGCACCAACCGCAACGTCATCGGTAAGCCGATGTGGCCGGTCTTCTTCGCCAAGACCACGGCGTTCTTCCTGTGGGTCTTCGCGATCGTCGCATTGATGGCGACGTTCCTGCAGATCAACCCGGTGTGGCTGTTCGGCCCGTACACGCCCGCGGCCATCAGCGCGGGGTCGCAGCCGGACTGGTACATGGGCTTCCTGGAGGGCTCGCTGCGGCTCATGCCGAGCTGGGAGATCAACGCGTGGGGGCACACGCTGCCGATGAACGTCATCGTCCCGGCGCTGATCGTGCCCGGCGTGCTGTTCACCGGGCTCGCGGTCTACCCCTTCCTCGAACGCTGGGTCACCCGCGACTACGAGATCCACCATCTCCTCGACCGGCCGCGCGACGTGCCCGTGCGCACCGGCATCGGCCTGGCGGGCGCCGTCTTCTACGGCCTGCTGTGGGCGGCCGGCGCGAACGACATCATCGCCAAGACGTTCGAGATCCCGCTGTTCGCGACCACGTGGTTCTTCCGGATCATGGTGATCATCGGGCCGATCATCGCGTTCCTCGTCGCCCGGTGGATGTGCCTCGGCCTGCAGCGCCGGGAGCGGGACATGCTCGAACACGGCATGGAGAGCGGCATCATCAAACGGCTGCCCAACGGCGCGTACATCGAGGTCGAGACCCCGATCAACGAGACGGGCGCGGCGGTGGTCCTCGGCCGCCGGGCGCCGCCCGCGAAGGTGCTGACACTGGCGGAGGCCGACGAGCACGGCGTGCTGCCCAAGGCGGCCCACCGCCCCGCGAGCCGGATACGGGTGCGCCTGAACCACGCGTTCGTCGACGTGGTCCCGCCCCCGGACACCGCCTGGATCCGTACGGACGACGGCGAGGAGAGGCGCATCGCGATCACCGGCGGCGACGGCGAGCGCGCCCCGGCCAGGACCCCGGCCGGACGCGGCCGCTCCCACTGACCCGCCCGGCGCTACTGGGGGGAGGCGCTCTCCCGGACGGCTTCGTCGTAGAGGTGCTTGACATCGTCGTCGAAGTAGGAGCTGTAGGAGATGTCGTCCTCGTCGCCGCCCTCCTCCCGGCCGCCGATCACGCCCACGACCCGGCCGCCGCGGTCCGGGTCGAAGTCGGCGAGCCAGGGACTGCCGCTCGTGCCGGGGAAGTACCCGTTGCAGGCGAAGCGCAGCTGGTAGGTGTCCTCCTTGGCCGTGGCGTTCACGCAGGTGACGGGCTTGTCGGACCGCATCGGGTAGCCCGTGACCCGTACGACGTTGCGGAAGCCGGGGTCGATGCCGAGCGTGTTGACGCCGACGACGTCGCCGACGTTCCTGCCGTTTAGGGGCGCGACGATGGCGAAGCCGACGTCGAGGTCCTCGTCGGAGTCGTGCGCCCAGCGGGTGTCGACGAGCAGCGAGCGGATCTTCCAGACGCCGTACGGGGCCTTGCCGTCGTGGTAGCCGGGGACGAAGACGAGGTCGCTGGTGTAGTCGCTGCCCTTGCCGCCGTGCAGGCAGTGCGCGGCGGTGATGATCAGGTTGTGGTTCGGGCTGTCGACCGTGCTGCCGGTGCAGAAGTGCGTGCCCGAGGTGTCGTGGGAGAAGATCGCCCCGACGCGACGGCCCGCGGTGAGGGCCTTCGCGGTCGGCGTGCCCTTGGGGAGAGGTGTCGGGGTCGCGCTGGTCGGGGACGGTGATGGGGACGGCGTCTCGACGCTTCCGGCGCGCGCCGCGACGTGCGGCGTCCCTCCGCGGGCCTCGGTGCAGCCGGCCAGCAGAGCCACGGACGCCAACAAACACAACAATCTACGCATCGCACCCCCCTGCCGCGTTCTTTCCTTAGGGATAACCCTCGAAACTCCCCGCATCCTGGGGGCTTCCTGTGAGGTGTCCGAGTACGCAGCCCGACCGAACGATCACCGACGGTGACCTCGGCCGTTCCCGAGGCTAGCGGGCCGCCCCGCGCGCCGCTCCGGCGACCCCGGGGCCGGTCGTCCGCGCCGCGTGATCTCCGCGCCCGCCGCACCGGGTCGTCCGCGCCCGCGCGATCCCCGATCTCACCCGTGCCGGGTCGTCCGCGCCCGCGCGATCCTCGATCCGCGCGTCGCTCGCGCGGGTTAGCCTCGGGACCATGCGACTGACCATCCTCGGCGGCGGCGGGTTCCGGGTGCCGCTCGTCTACCGTGCGCTCCTGGCCGACCGCGGCAAGGGCCGCGTCACCGATGTGGTCCTGTACGACCTCGACCCCGCCCGCACGGCCGTGATCCGCCAGGTCCTCGCCGAGCAGGCCGCCGGCCACGCGGACGCCCCGGCGGTCACCGCGACGACCGACCTGGACGAGGCGCTGACCGGCGCGGACTTCGTGTTCTCCGCCATCCGCGTCGGCGGGCTCGCCGGCCGCGCGGCCGACGAGCGGCTCGCGCTCGACGAGGGCGTGCTCGGGCAGGAGACCGTCGGCGCGGGCGGCATCGCGTACGGCCTGCGCACGATCCCCGTCGCGGTGGACATCGCCCGCCGCGTCGCCGCCGTGGCACCGGACGCCTGGGTCATCAACTTCACCAACCCGGCGGGCACCGTCACCGAGGCGATGTCCCACCACCTCGGCGACCGCGTGATCGGCATCTGCGACTCGCCCGTCGGCCTTGGCCGCCGCGTCGCCGCCGCGCTCGGCGTGGACGCGGGCGCCGCCTGGTTCGACTACGTCGGGCTGAACCACCTCGGCTGGCTGCGCGCCGTCCGCGTCGAGGGCCGCGACGTGCTCCCCGACCTGCTGGCCGACGACGCGGCGCTGGCGTCGTTCGAGGAGGGCCGGCTGTTCGGCGGCGAGTGGCTGCGCGCGATCGGCGCGGTCCCCAACGAGTACCTGCACTACTACTACTTCGCGCGGGACGCCGTCGCGGCCGCCGGGAACGCCGAGCTCACCCGGGGCGCGCTCGTCCTGGACCAGCAGCGCGACTTCTACGCCCGTACGCCCGACTCGCCCGGCTCCGCGCTCGAAGCCTGGGAGGCCACCCGGATGGCCCGCGAGACCACGTACATGGCGGAGAACCGCGAGGCCGCCGGCGCGGGCGAGCGCGAGTCCTGCGACCTGGAGTCCGGCGGGTACGAGCACGTCGCCCTCGCGCTCATGCGCGCCATCGCCCACGACGAGCGCACCACCCTGATCCTCAACGTCCGGGGCCGGGGCGCCCTGCCGGGCCTGGACGACGACGCGGTCATCGAGGTGCCGTGCCTGGTCGACGCGAACGGCGCCCGGCCGGTCGCCTGCGCGCCGCTCGCCGACCACCAGCTCGCCCTCGTCACCACGGTCAAGGCGGTGGAGCGCGCCGTCCTGGAGGCCGCGACGACCGGCTCCCGCCCGGCCGCGCTGCGCGCCCTCGCCACCCACCCGCTGGTGGACTCCGTCTCTGTGGCGCGCCGCCTCCTGGAGCGGTACGAGGCCCGGTTCCCCGAGCTCGCCTACCTGCGCACCTGAGCCACCGCCGGCCCGCCCGCGCCCGCGGCCGGCGCGTCTCCGAGGTGAGCCCGCGACCGGCCCGGGCCGGGGACGGGCCCGCGGTCGGCCCGCGCTGGGGACGGGCCCGCGGTCGGCCCGGGCCGGGGACGACGCCGTCGGCCGGGTCCGTGCCCGGATACCGGGACGGCCTACTCGCGGCGTGACGTCACGACCCGGTCCAGGCGGGTCGGCCGGCCGGGCGGGCCGCCCGGCCTGGCCTGGTAGGCGGGGATCCCGACGGAGACGGCGAGCATGCACGACCCCCGGCCGCCGAACGCCGCCGCCACGTCGTCGTCGGTGAAGGTCAGGCCGGTGCCGCCGTACCCGAGGGCGAATGCGGCCAGCTGCAGCCGCCCGGCGGCCACCCCCGCCTCGAGCTGCGCGACGCGGTAGCCTCGGTCCCCGTACGCGTCGAGCACCCGGTCGAGGTCGGTGAAGATGTAGTCGGTGAAGGCCGCGTCGCCGGCCAGCGCCTGGTCCCGGCAGAGGTAGCGGCTCAGCCGCCGCACCGACGCCTCCGACGCGGTCCGGTACGGCTCCGAGCGTCCTCCGGTCCGGTCGTACAGCCCGGATTCCAGACCCCGGACCGCGTGGACGGTGAGCCGGTGGGAGAGCAGGGTCGACCCGGCCGGGAGGGCGTCGGCGGGCAGGGGCCGGCCGGCCACGGCCATGCTCCACTCCAGCAGTTCGGGCGGTACGAGGTCCGGCCGCATCCGCCGGGTGGACCCGCGCCGCAGGATCAGGGAGTCGATCGTCTCGTCCGGCGCGTTCGCGGGCGGTTCCACCGCGTCCGCGCCGCGCGTCCCGGCGGGCGCCGCCGCCCGCCAGGCCGTCACCTGCCCGGTCGTCGCGAGCTGCCCCGCCCGCTGGACCTCGGTGATGAGCGGCAGTTCGAGCGGGGCGGGGGCCGGGGGAGAGGCCGCCAGGTGCGGGGCCGGGCGCTCGCCGGGCGGAGTCGGCTCACCGAGACCGCCGATCGTGACCACCGCGATCGGGAACTCGGCGATACCGTCGATCCCGAGCCGCCGGCCCAGCGCCGAGTCCACGAACCCCAGCAGGACGTGCGCCCGCATGCCGTACGCCTCGGCGACCGTGAGGAGGTTGGCGAGCATGGTGCCCGCGTCCCAGTACACGTGCCGCCAGCCCCGCTCGCCGTACTTCCACGCGGTGCGCCAGGGAACGCCGGTGAGGACGAGGACGAGCGGGTCGGCCGCGATCTCCGGCGCGGCGGCGGCGTCGGCCAGGGCCGGGCGGTGGTCGCCCGTGGAAAGTTCCTCCAGGTCGAACACGTCCGGCGCGAAGTGGTAGAGCCCGGTCTCCAGTCCGGCGACGGCTCCCGCCGCGACGTACACCTCCACCGGGTGCCGGTTGCCCGCGGACGGCGCGGTACGGAACCAGACGGCCTGCTCCTGTACCTCCGCCCACCGCGTGACCCCCGCCGAGAGGAACAGCAGCCGGGCGAGGAACTCCAGGTCCACGCCGTTCCCGGCGGGCGGCACCCGCCCGGACAGCGCCGCGACCGCCGGCGCCCCTCCCGGGGGAAGGTCCGTGGGAAGGCCGAGGACCGGCGCGCCGGAGTAGCGCTTGAACGGGACGGGCCGGTTGGCCGGGTCGGACGGTATGAACCCGGGGACACTCGGCCGCGGCGGGCGTCCGGAGCCGAAGCCGGTCGCTTCGTGGTAAAGCCGGGCGAGCTCGCTCATCCGCGCTGTATACCCGTCGCGGACTCACCCCACAAGCGTCGAGGTCACGCGCCGGCCGGGACGCGTCATCGTCCCTGCCGCTGGGCGACCCGCTCGGCGAACTCCCGGCGGTCGTTGGTGCGGGGGAACGGCTCGCCGGGCACGGGTACGCCGAGGAAACGGCACAGCGGCTTCCAGCCCTGGCTGACGCGGAACTCCAGCAGCCGGCCGGCCGGGACCTCCCGGCGTACGGCGTCGTTGTGCTCGGTGAACACCGCCATCGCGTGCTCGGCGTCCTCGAACCGGCCGCCGAAGTCGCCCTCCCAGACCAGCCGGCGGACGAGCCGCCGCCGTCGTACGCCGACCGGATCGTCGGTGTGGATCGAGCCGGCGCGGTAGATGCTCTCGCGGGCGCTCTCGTACCAGCTCTTCGGGTCGCGGACGGTGAGGATCACCTTGGCCTCGGGGTAGTGCTCGACGAGCTCCCGCCAGAACGCGACGCCGGGCCAGTCGACGGTCGCGCGGTAGCCGCGGTAGACCTCGTCCCAGTTCCGGTCGCCGTTCTCGATCACCCGCGCCCACCGGTCGATCTGCTCCGGGTCGTCGATGATTTCGATCATGTGGTGGCAGGGCCCGAATCCGAGCCGTTCCAGCGCGAGCTTCAACGACAGCGTCCCCGTACGGCCGAATCCGGCCCCGATCACGTCCAGCACGGCGTCCCCCCGGGAGTGGCAGTTCCCGCTTGCGTTCTCCCCGGCCCGAAGAGGGGCGAATCAGGATGAATCCGCACTTCACGGGCCAAGTGACCCGGTCGCCCGGACGCACCGGCACCGCCCCCGGCCGGGCGGCCGGAGGCGGCGCCGGTGCGGTTCCTCAGTGGGCCCGCATCCGCTGGGCGACCCGGTCGGCGAACTCCTGCCGGTCATTGCTGCGCGGGAACGGCTCGTCGGGGACGGGCACGCCGAGGAAGCCGCAGAGCGGCTCCCAGCCGTCGCCGACCTGGAACTCCAGGAGCCGCTCGGCGGGGACCTCCCGGCGTACCGCCTCGTTGTGCTCGTTGAACACCGCGATGGCGTGGTCGGCGTCCTCGAACCGGCCTCCGAACTCGCGCTGCCAGATCATCTCGTCGATGAAATTCCGCCTTTTCGCGTCGAGGCCGTCGGGCATCGGGAGAGACCTGACGCGGTAGATGCTCCCGCGCACGCTCTCGTACCACTTCTGCGGGTCGCGGACGGTGAGGATCACCTTCGCCTGCGGGAAGTGCTCGATCAGCCGGCGCCAGTAGTGCGCTCCCGGCCAGTCGGTGGTCGCCCGGTAGCCGCGGTAGACCTCGTCCCAGTCCAGCGGCTCTCCGGTGGCGACGCGCGCCCACAGATCCGTCTGCTCGGCGTTGTCGACGAGTTCGGTCATGTGGTGGCAGGGAGCGAACCCGAGTCGTTCCAGTGCCAGTTTCAGCGAGAGGGTGCCGGTGCGTCCGAAACCGGCGCCGATGACCTCGATCATGACGCGTCCTTCCGTGGTGTCCGCCTGAGCGGCGGGTGGCAGTAAGGACAGTCAACGACTCATGCGCCAAAATTGACAAATTAAGTAATGGGCGCTCTTTCGGTCCGCGGTCAGTGGCCGAGGCGGGCGGCGAAGTCCTCCAACGCCGAGGCGACGGCGTCGGGCGCCTCCAGGGGCAGCAGGTGCCCGCTCTTCGCGACGACCTCGAACCGGGCGTCCGGGAGGTGGGGCAGGAGGTGCTCCCGCAGGACGGACGGCGGCTCGACCTGGTCGTTCTCGCCCGCCAGCACGAGAACCGGCACGTCGATCCGCCCGGCGACCGCCGAGACGTCCGCCGCGATCCCGCGCAGCGGCCACTCCTCACGCGCGTCCGCGTCACTCGCCAGGCTGTCGCGTACGACGGCGTCCCTGACGGCGGGGTCCAGCGGGACGGCGGCCAGGACGTGGTCGAGCGCCTGCCCCACGTTCTCCGCCGAGTCGTACGCGTGCGCGAGGACCTGCTGGTACTCGGGCGTCACCATGGCCGGCGGCTGCGGCGGCGCCGGGGCGACCAGCGCGATCCCGGCGAGCCCGGAGGGACGCCGGGCGGCGACGAGCTGGCTCACCTTCCCGCCCATCGAATGCCCGGCCAGGACGTACCGCTCCAGGCCGAGGCCCGCCACGACCTCGGCGACGTCGTCGGCGAGCCGGTCCAGGTCGTACGGGCCGGGCAGCCGCCGCGACGAGCTCCAGCCGCGCTGGTCGAAGCGCACGATGTCGCGCTCGGCCGGCAGCCGGTCCACGACAGCGTCCCAGGTCCGCGCGGACCCGCCCCAGTAGTGCAGCAGGACGAGTGTCGGACCGCCGCGCCCCTGCCGCCGTACGTCGATCGCCCCGCCGGTCACCGGCACGCTCGTGATTGTGGTTTCCGTCGTCACCGTGTTCTCCTCTGGAAAGCCGGACCGTCCGTTCCGGGCCGCCCGGGTCATGGCCTGACAGTCATCAAAGCTAGGCTCGGACCACGCGATAGGCACGGTGGAAAGGCGCGTCGCCATTGTGGAAAACGGTCAGCTCCCCGGCGTCCGGCAGCTGCGGTACTCCCCGGCCCCCGGGGCGGGCTTCGGCGTCGAGGCGCTGAGCTTCGCGCGGTTGCGGCACATGGACCCCGGTCGCCGGCGCACCCGGCCGCAGCGCCCTGACTTCCACGTCCTCGCCCTCGTCCGCTCGGGAACCGGACGGCACACGGCCGACTTCGTCGACCACGACCTGGCCGAGCGGAGCGTCGTGTGGATCCGGCCCGGCGTCGTGCACCGCTGGACCGACGTGGAGGGCCTCGACGGCCCGCTCATCCTGTTCGAGCAGGGTTTCCTGCCCGCCGGTCCGGCCGCCCGCGCGGCGGCGGACGCCTTCGCGCCGACCACCCGTCACCTGGACGCCGCCACGTGGGAGCTGAGCCTGCGGGCGGCGGACCACCTGGCCCGGGAGCACGAGGCCGCCGTCGCCGATCCGCGCCTGGCCGCGCCGTCGGTGCTCGCCCACCTGCTCGCGGCCCTCGTCCTCCGGGTCGTCCCGGCCGAGCCGGCGATCCCGGTCGCGGCCGAGGACCACACCGTCTTCCGCCGCTACCGCGCCGCCGTCGAGGAGCACTTCACCCGGTGGCACCAGGTCGGCGACTACGCCCGCGCGCTCGGCTACGGCACCCGCACCCTGACCCGGGCCACCCGCGCCGACGCCGGCGTGGGCGCCAAGCGGTTCCTCGACCAGCGGATCCTGCTGGAGGCCAAACGCCTCCTCGCCCACACCGACCTGCCCGTCGCCCGCTGCGCCGAACGCCTCGGCTTCGACGACCCCGCGAACTTCACCGCGTTCTTCCAGCGCCAGGAGGGCCTGTCACCCGGCCGCTGGCGCACCGCCCGCAGCGGCCGCTGACCCTCCGGCGGCATCAGTGCGGCATCGCCCGGGCGTACTCCTCGACCAGGGCCGCCCACCGCTCGACGCCTGCCGGCTCACCGCTCTCCTCGCTCCTCCGCCTCATTCGCCGGTACCGGCCCGCGACCGACCGGCCTCAGTCCTCCTCGGGCACGCGGACCCAGCGCCGGGGCGATCCCTTCAGCATCCTGGCGTCCTCGGGCCGTACGCCGGCCGTTCCCGCGACGAAGGCCAGCTCGCTCCCACGCGTGAACCCGCGCTGCTTGTCCCAGAACCGGTACAGCCAGTGCTCGTACGGCGCGTCCGAACCCGGTTCGAAGAACTCGTAGTCGAATCCGACCTCCTCGTCCCGGATCACGCAGCCGTACCGCCCGCCCTTGGGATTGAAGAACACGCCGCCGGCCACGGTGCCGCGCGACAGCGGGAGCAGGAAGTCCCGCCTCGAGGGCAGGTAGCCGTTCGGCTGGCTGATGACGCAGCCGCCCGGCACCGCGGTGACGCCGACGTACTGGAGCGCCTCTTCGAAGTCGTACGGGTCGAAGCCGCCCGGTCCGGTGCCGTACGGGCCGGGCTCCCGCTCCAGGTCGAGCACGGGGCAGTCCTCCGGGTGCGCGCCGAGCCGCCGGATGACCTCCTCCTCGTCCAGACCGCCGACGAACGCCGCTCCCAGCCCGTCGGTGTCGACGTGCCGGAACACGCGGATGAGCCGGTCCGCCTCCTCCTGCGCGGCGCGTTCGGCTCTGGTCAGCGGCTTCACGTCCGGCCGCCCTTCGAACAGGGACGCCAGCGGCGTGACCAGCGCCAGCCGGCCGACGGTGCCGCCGGTCCCCAGGCTCGCCGCCGGATCCGCCCCCGCGCCGAGCAGGACCGCGGCGTTGGCCAGCCTGCCGTGGCGGACGGCCGCGTACAGCGGGGGAAAGCCCTTCTGGTCGGGAAGGTCGACGTCGCCGACGTGGCGGACCAGCTCGGCCACGACCTCCGCGCTCCCGTCGGCGGCGGCCCGGTGCAGCGGCGTGCCGTGATAGCCGAGGTCCGCCTCCGGCTCGGCGCCGCCGGTCAGCCGCGCCTTGATGAGCCGCAGGTCCTTCCAGTCGTCGTCCTCCGTGGGCCATTCGGCGCGCGGCGCGTACCGGTCCTCTTCGTCGGGCTTCTGCGGCCCCGCCCCGCGCCGCGCCGCAACGGTGAGCGTGGCCGTGCCCATCATTCCCCCGTGGCCGCTCATCGTGATCGTCCCGACCAGCCTGCCGAGACCCCGCTCAGGCGGCCGTAGGCTCGGCCAGATCTCCACCGCGCGTGAGGCCGCCTCGATGATCTCGTCCATGTCGATCTCGACACGCGTCTCCGGCACCTCTTCATCCGGCCACTGGACGACGAGCTCGGCCGGTCCCGCCGGTGGCAGCCCGCTGAGCAGCAGGTCGACGGTGTAGTGGAACCCGCCTCCGCCCGAACCGTGCGTCGGCCGCAGGCTGAGCCGTTCGGCCCCGCCGTACGGGTCGCCGTCCAGCGTGGTCACCCGCAGTCCGTCGCCGAAGAGCAGCCCGACGTGCAGGGCACCCGCCTTCGGGCGGCCGTGGTGCGGGAACGCGCGTCGCCTCGCGGTCCGGATCCGCCGGGCGAACACCGCCAGGTGGACGGTCACGCAGTCGGGCCACACCGAGAAGCCGTGCAGCATCACGCGGACGTACGGCCCGGCGCCGACCTCACGTCCCACCGGCACCGTCGCCGGCAGGAACCAGTCCGACGGCGGCCTGTTCGCGCCCGGCGTGAGCGGACCCAGCTCCCTGAACTCCGGCTGCGGCTCTTCCGGCGGGTCCGGCACGATCAGATCGTCGAAGAAGCCCATGCAGGCGATTTTGCCGGAACGACCGACAGAATCGCGGCGGCCGGGACCCGGCTCGCCCTGGGTCTCGATGTTTGCCAAGCCATCGGCTACCGCACGGATTACGCATGATCACACTCGGCAACGTCTCCACCTGATCTTGTGGAGGACGGCCTGGCGGGGGCGACGTGGGAATCATCAGGTCGATCGGTGCGGGTGCCGTCGCGGTGCTGCTCGGAGGTGCCGCCGGCTGCGGTCACCCGGTCGCCAAGGCCCCGCCGGCCGGCGGAGCGGCGCAGGCGGTCGCTCCGCCGCTGGGCACGCAGGGCCCGGCGCCACGGGCCGACGGGCTCACGGTCCTCGTCGTGGGCGACTCATGGGCGCGCAACCTCGGCGTCGGCATGGCGAACGCGGGCAGGGGCCGCGGCTACACGGTGGTCAACGCGGCCCAGGGCGGCTGCGGCATCATGCTGCCCACCAAGGAGGCGCCCGGTGGCCGGCTGACCGAGACCCGGCCCGCGTGCCGGACCTGGCCCGAGCAGTGGCCCCGGCTCGTCGAGCGGTACCGGCCGCAGGCGGTGGTGCTGTACACCGCGTACTGGGACCAGACGCCCCAGGTCATCGACGGCGGCAGGCCGCGCGACCTCGGCGATCCGGTGTTCCGGCAGCGGTACCAGGCCGACATGGACCGGGCGATCGGGCTGCTGCGCGCCCATGGCGCGGCGGTGTTCGTGGGCACCGCGGTGCTGGGCAAGGGCGCCGAGGCCCGTACGGCCCGGGAGATGAACCGGCAGGTGGAGACGGTCGTGCAGCGGAACGCCCGGCGCGGCGTCCACCTGCTCGACGTACGGCGTCAGCTGTGCGTGAGCGACGACTGCCCGGCCCGCATCCGCGGCGTGGACGTCTACGACGAGACCGGCCATCCGACCGCTCCGGCCCACGACCGGCTCGGCAACTGGATCCTCACCACCCTGTGGACGGCCGCCGGCCACCGGGCCCGGTGACCCGCACGCTCGCTGGAGAAGGGAAGTCCCCGTGATGGGCACGACGAGCCGGGTGATCCTGTGCCTGGCGGCGGCCGGCTGCTGCGCGCTCGGCCTGTCGCCGGCAGGCGGCACGAGCGACGCGGCGACGCGACCGCCCGCCGGATCGCCCGTGCGACCGCCCGCCGGGCCGTCCGTACGACCGCCCGCCGGACCGCGGGTCGGCCCGAACGTCCCGCCGCTGGGTGACGCGGCGCTGCGCCCGGAGGTCAGGGACCTGCGGGTCCTCGTGGTCGGGGACTCCTGGGGCGGAACCCTCGGCAACGGCATGGAGAAGCTCGCCAACGCGGCTCCGGACCGGCACATCGTCGTGGTCAAGGCGGCCCGCGGCGGCTGCGGCATCATGCAGCCCGCCAGGGTGGAGATCTCGAACCAGCTGGTCGCCAAGCCGGAGTGCAACGACTGGCCGGAGCACTGGCGGGGCCTGGTGGCCAGGGTCCGGCCGGACGCGATCCTCCTCGAAACGGGGATCTACGACGCGCACACCCGGCAGCAGCTTCCCGGCCAGGACGGGCCGACCTCGATCACCGACCCGGTGTTCCGGGCGCGGTTCGGCGCCCAGGTCGACCGGGCCGTCCGCGTCCTCGGGTCCGGCGGGGCGCGGGTCTTCCTGACGACCGTCACCGACCTCGCGAAGCCGTACTGGAACGAGGTCAACGGGCGCTGGTCGAATCTGATGAACGCCGCCCTGCGCGCCGCGGCGGCCCGTAACCCGGGCGTCCGGCTGCTCGACCTGCACGGCCAGATGTGCACCGGCGACCGGGACTGCCCGCGGGTGATCTCCGGCATCGACGTCTACGACGAGACGGGCCATCCGACCCCTACGGCCCGCGACCGGCTCGCCGCGTGGCTCCTCAACGCGATCCACGCCGACCTGCACGCCCATGCGTCCTGACGGCGGCCCGCGACGCCGCGGCCCGGTCCGGGATCGCGCTCCGGCCCGCCCGGCGCGCCTCTCCGTCCCGTACGGCGCCGGCGGCTCCCGGCTCCGCGAGCAGCCGATGGTCCGCGCCGATCGGGGACGGCGTACGGGCGCGCCGCACCTCCCGGCGGTGGACGGGCTGCGCGCGCTGGCCGTACTCGGGGTGATCGCCTACCACTTCGGCCTGCCGCTGCGCGGCGGGTTCCTGGGCGTCGACCTGTTCTTCGTCATCTCCGGTTACGTGATCACCCGGCTCCTGCTCGCCGAGCGGGCGCGCACCGGGACCACGCGGCTGGCGGTGTTCTGGGCGCGGCGGGCCCGTCGCCTGTTCCCGGCCGTGCTGACGGTGCTGGTCGTGGTCCAGGCGTGGATGCACCTGGGCGCCGGTGGACCGATGCGCCACACCGTCAACGCGCAGACGCTCGCCGCGCTGGTGTACGGCTCCAACTGGTATTCGATCTTCGCGGAGGTCGGCTACTGGGGCGTCCCCGTCGACCGGGCGCCGCTCAACCACCTGTGGTCGCTGGCGGTCGAGGAGCAGTACTACCTCGTATGGCCGCTGCTCTTCGTCGCGCTGGCCGGGGTCCTCGGCTCCCGGCGGGTGCTGGCGGGCGCCGCCCTGCTCGGCGCCGGGTGCGCGTACACGGCGATGCACCTGTTCTTCGTCCCGGGCGCGCCGGACCGCGCCTACCTGGGCACCGACTGCCGCGCCGGCGGGCTGGCCCTGGGCGCCCTGCTCGCCGTCCTCACCACCTCGGCGGCGGTCGTGGATCGCAGGCTGCCCGCGCGCGTCACCGCCCCGGCGGGCGTCCTCGCCGCCGCCTGCCTCGCCTGGCTCTGGTCCACCGCGGACCTGGGCGGCCGCGCCCTGTACACCTGGCAGCTGCCCGTCGCCGGGGTCGCGGCGGCGACGCTCATCGGCTCCCTCGTCCTCACCGGGGACGGGCTTCCCGCGCGGATCGCCGGCTCCCGGCCGTTCGTCGCCATCGGCAAGGTGAGCTATTCGCTCTACCTCTGGCACTGGCCGATCTGGGTCTTCCTCGCCGTGCGATTCCCCCAATGGCCCGCCGTCGATCGCGTCATCGCGGCCGCGATCGCCACGGCGGTTCTCGCGACCGCCTCGTACCATCTGGTGGAGAATCCCCTGCGGCACAGCCGAAAGCCGATGAAGGTGATGGCTCCCGCATTCCTGGCGGTCGCCGCGGTCGTCGCCTGCGCGGCGGTTCTCCTCCAGCCCCCGGCTCCCGTCGAACAGCGCGACGACGTGCAGGTCAGCGGGCCGTAGCGAACGTTTAAGCGGGGCTGAGATCCCTTGACCGAAACGCCATTCAATTCGGCCTCGCCGACTGGCTACCGTGCCAGAGGAAATCGATCGAACGGAGGGCTGTGACCATGCGAATCTCACGAATGCAGAGCGCCGGAATGGCGTTCGCGGCGATGACGACCGCCATTGTCGCCTCGGCGGGCGGAGCGGCCGCAGCGGGCGGTGTCCGGCAGGAAACGGGCGGGATCTGCCAGTCCGTCGCGGGCATCAACGCGTACGCCCGGGACAACGGGTTCACGCCACGCTATGTCGCGGAGATGTGCAACCGGAACGCGGGGACGCACTGGAACCCGGCGGACTTCGCGGGCTGACCGGGCGCCGTCCATCGCGACCTCCGGTGTTCCGCGCGCGGTTCGACGCGCAGCTCGACCGGGCCGTCCGCGTCCTCGGCGCGGGCGGGGCCCGCGTCGTCCTGACGACCGTCCCCGACGACGCCGAGCCGTGCGGGAACGAGCTCAACGGGCGCTGGTCGAACGTCGTACGAGAAGATGAGCGCGTGAGTGCCCCACCCGACACGCTCGTCCCCTGGCCGCACGTCGCCGACCTGATGGGCGGCTGGCCCGGCTCGCTGACCGTCGAGATCTACGACGGCACGGGCCCGGCCCCGGCGGACCTGTCCGAGGTCCGGTTCTACGTGCTCCCGTACGCGAAGGGACCCGGCACCCTCGACCTCCTGAGCGGCATGCCGAAACTGGAGGCCGTGCAGAGCCTCAGCGCCGGCGTCGACGCCCTGCTGCCGCACGTGCCGCCGGACGTCACGGTGTGCAACGGCCGGGGCCTGCACGACGCCGGCGTCGCCGAACACGTGCTCGGCCTGATCCTCGCCGCGCAGCGCGAGCTGCCCCGCTGGGTCCGCGACCAGGACGAAAAGCGCTGGCGGCCGCACTTCACCCGTTCGCTCGCCGGTTCGCGGGTCCTCCTGCTCGGGTACGGCTCGATCGCCGCCGCCGTCGAGGCCCGGCTGCTGCCCTTCGAGGTCGAGGTACGGCGCGTGGCCCGCCGCGCCCGCCCGGCCGAGTCGGTGCACGGCGTCGGCGAACTACCGGACCTGCTGCCGCACACGGACATCGTCGTGTCCACCCTGCCGCTCACCGCCGGGACCACCGGCCTCCTCGACGCCCGCCTGCTCGCCGCCCTGCCCGATGACGCGCTCGTCGTGAACGTCGGCCGCGGCGGCACGATCGACACCGCCGCCCTCCTCGCCGAGACCGGATCGGGCCGGCTCCGCGCCGCCCTCGACGTCACGGACCCCGAGCCGCCCCCGCCCGGCCACCCCCTCTGGTCGGCGCCGAACGTCCTGATCACCCCGCACGTGGCCGGCGGCTCCGCGACGTTCTACCCGCGCGCCGAACGCCTGATCGCCGAGCAGCTGCGCAGGTTCGCCGCCGGAGAGCCGCTCCTCAACCAGGCCACCCGCCCGGCCTGACCGACGCGTACGCCACCACCGGCCCCGTGAGCCCTGCCATGATCGGATTCCCTCCTGGAGATCCGTCGAATGGGGTGCGCCCGTGCCGGTATCCGCCGAGTCGCTGATAGCCGACGTTCCCGCTTTCCTGCAGTACGCCCGCCCGGCGACCCTGCTGCGGCCGACGGCGGGCACGCCCGGAGTCCGGGACGGCTCCGTCGGCGGGCCGCTGCTGTGGCCGGCGGACGAGCCGTGGCCGGCATGCCCCGCGCCGCACCTGGTGCAGGCGCGCGAGAAGCTGTCGGACGAGGAACGCGACACCTGGCAGCGGATCGACCGCGCCATGAAGGAACGGCGCCGCCGGAACCCGGGCCGGGCGTACGAGCTCACGGCCGAGGAGGCCCGTGAGCAGGATCGGATCATGGCGGGCGCGTCGGCGCTCGACATGATCACGTGGGAGCGGTGCCGCTGGGTGCAGGACACCTCGGGCCCGGGCGTGCCGATGGTCCCCGTGCTCCAGCTGTTCGCCCGCGACGTCCCGGGAGATCACTGGCCGCCCGGGACGGACGTGCTGCAGGTGCTGTGGTGCCCGAACGACCACGGCGACCTCCCGGGACAGCCGTACTACTCCGGCCCCACCGTCGAGCTGCGGTACCGGTCGTCGTCCACGGTGGAGACGGTGCTGGACCCACCCCGGCCGGACCGCGTGGGCAGGTCCTACCTCCCGCGCCCCTGCGCCGTCGCCCCGCTCGAGATCGTCGACCTCCCGGCCAGTGACGAACTCCCCGACGACCTCTACGACGAGGGTGACCGCTGGGCGGAGGAACGCGACGTCGAGTTCGAGCGCGTCCTGGCCTGCCGCCCCGGGTGGAAGGTCGGCGGCTGGCCCAGCTGGCACCTCACCGACCTCCACGTCATCGACTGCTCGTGTGGCGCGCGCATGCGGTTGTTCCTGACCATGGACAGCGGCGGCGACCCGGACGTCGTCGTCGGCCGCTTCGGTGAGCTGCGCGTCTTCACCTGCCCGAAGGACCCTTCCCACCCGATCCGCCTGAACATCCAGTGATCGGTGGCCTGGTCAGCCGGGCGCGCTCGGCATGCCCGGGCGATGCCGGGTGAAGACGACGGTGCCGGCGCGATCGTAGGCGATGATGTCGACCGGCTTCTCGGTCGTGGTGTCGCCACGTACACCTCCGGATACGCCGGTTGGGACCAATGTGCGCCCCACCCGTCGTCCAGCAGGGTTGATCACGTCACCGACCGACCTACACGCTGAACCTGGAGACGTGATGGCTCGCGCTGGAACCATGGCCCGACGTGCGACGGCCGGCCTGCTCGCGGCGGCGGTCCTGACGGCCGTCTGCGCACCGCTCGCGAACGCGGCCGACCGTCCGACCTCCCCGAAGGCGAGTACGGCCGACGGGCGGCAGCCGAAGGGGCTGCGGACGGCGGTCGACCGCCTCGTCGCCGACGGGCAGCCCGGCGTCATCGTGATGACCCGCCGGGGGAACACGGTCACGCATCTCGCCGCCGGTGTCGCGGATCAAGAGACCGGCACCCCGATGGACCCCCGTGACCAGATCAGGATCGCCAGCATCACCAAGACCTTCACCGCGACCGTGCTGCTGCAGCTGGTGGCCGAGCGGAGGCTCTCGCTGAACGACACCGTGGACCACTGGCTGCCCGGGGTCGTACGGGGAGGCGGCAACGACGGCCGCCGCATCACGGTACGGAACCTGCTGCAGCACACCAGCGGCCTGAACGAGTACGCCCTGGACCCGCGCATCCAGACGCAGCCCGAGCGCGTGTGGAAGCCGCGGGAGCTGGTCGACATCGCGCTGGAGAAGGAGCCGCTGTTCGATCCGGGCAAGGGCTGGAGCTACGCCAACACCAACTACATCCTCGCCGGGATGATCATCGAGAAGGTCACCGGGCACCGAGTGGAATCCGAGATCGGCCGGCGCATCATCCGCCCGCTCGGCCTGAAGCACACCTCGATGCCCCGGGGCACCGGCTTCTCCGGCCCGTACGTCCACGGCTACTACGGCTCGTACGGCGACGTCAGCACCTTGATCAGCCCGTCCGGCGGCTGGACCTCCGGCGGCATGATCTCCACCGTGGACGACGTCGCGACGTTCCACCGGGCCCTGTTCACCGGCCGGCTGCTCCCGCGCGCCCAGCAGCGCGAGCTGACCACGACGCGCGCGGTCATCGACGACGGCTCGCCAGAGGACTACGGCCTCGGCGTCTACCGTGTACGCCTCCGCTGCGGCAGCGCCTGGGGCCACGACGGCGGCTGGCCCGGCTACCGGACCTGGGCGTACACCAGCAAGGACGGTAGGCGGCAGGCGATCATCTCCTACAACCGGACGGACGAGAAGCTCCAGGCCGACCCGGCCTTCCGCGCCGACCTGAAGAAGGTCGCCGAGGCCGCCTTCTGCGGCTGACCGGCCCGTACGGCCGCTCGGCGGCCCGGCCGCCGACCCGGGTCGCCGGTCGCAGATGTTTCGGGAGCGGCCGATTCCTTCTCGTGGCGGCCGGGATCTACATGGTGGGAGGCGCGGCCCGCGCGACGGGCCGCGCCTCTCTCATGTACGCCGAGAAAGGCCGATCGCCAATGAGCATTCCCGCGACCATGCGCGCGCTGCAGCAGACCTCCCTCAACGGCCCGCAGGACATGCGCCTGATCACCGACGCGCCCGTGCCGAGCCCCGGCCGGGGCGAGGTCCTGATCCGCGTCACCGCCGCCGGGGTCAACTTCGCCGACATCTCGAAGGCCCACGGCACGTTCGCGGGCGGCCCGCGCCCGCCGTACCTGGCGGGTTTCGAGGCCGCCGGTGAGGTCGTCGCGGTGGGCGAGGCGGTGACCGGCCCGCGACCGGGGGCCCGCGTCGTCGGCGTCGGAGCCGGCGCTTTCGCCGAGTACATGGTCCTGCCCGCGGCCGCGGCGGTACCGGTGCCCGCGGGCTGGACGGAGCAGCAGGCGCTGGGCCTGGTCGTGAACTGGCCCACCGCGCTGGCCGCGCTCAGGCCGCTGGGCGGCATCACCGCCGGGCAGGTCGTACTGATCCACGCCGCGGCGGGTGCGACCGGCCAGGCCGCGGTGAGAATGGCCAAGCACTACGGTGCGACGGTCATCGCCACTGCCTCGCCGGGCAAGCACGAGACGGTGCTGGCACTGGGAGCCGACCACGTCCTTGACTCTCGCGGCGGCGACCTCGCCGCCGCGGTGATGGAGCTGACCGGTGGCTCCGGCGCCGATGTGGTCCTGGAGTCGGCCGGCGGCGCAACCTTCGCCGCCGGCCTGGCCGCCGCCAAGCGGGTCACCGGCCGGGTCATCGTCTACGGCGTGGCGGGCGGCGAAGCCTCGATCACCAACTGGCAGTTGGTGTACGAGCACCAGGTCCACCTCATCGGCCTCAATATCGGCGTGCTGATCCAGGCCGCACCGCAGATCTTCGGCGAGCTGATGGGGGAGCTGTCCGCGCTGATCGCGGCCGGCGTGCTCGCCCCCGGCACGCCGACCGCGTACGAACTGGCCGACGGCCCGAAGGCGCTGACGGAACTGGCGGCCAGGGCCACCGCCGGCAAATCGGCCCTGCTGCCCTGAACCCCCCCTCGTACCGAGCCGGTGACGCCGCACGCCGGAGGTTCCCATGACAGGAGTTGCAGCAGATGACCGCGACCGTGGACCCGGCCCCTGAGCGGCCGGCGCGATTCGTCGTGATGTACGACACCCCGACCGACGTCGACGCGTTCGAACGTCACTACGACGAGGTCCACATCCCGTTGGCGAAACGGTATCCGGGCCTGCGTCGTTACACGCGTAGCCATGAGCCGGCGGCCGTGATCGGCGAGCCGTGCCACATGGTCGTGATGCTGGACTGGGATGACATGGCCGCGCTGGAAGCCGCGCTCGGGTCCGAGATCGGCCGGCGCGTCGCCGAGGACGCCACGGTGAACCTGGCCCGCTACGCGACCTTCCGCGGCATGATCCTGCAACTCGACGAGGTCTGATCGTGCACGCCGCCTGTGCGAGAGGATCCCGCGTCGTCGATGGTGGCCGGGGCAGGGCCTGGCGTCGTCGGCGGCGTCGGCACGTGGGCCATGCCCGAAGGCGTCACGGCACTAGGCTCCCGGTGTGACCTCGGATCTGCGGGCGGCACCGGATCACGACCGGTTCACCGCCGAGACCGAGCGGTTCCGCCGGGAGCTGCTGGCGCACTGCTATCGCATGGTCGGCTCGGCGCACGACGCCGAGGACCTGGTGCAGGAGAGCTACCTGCGGGCGTGGCGGTCCTACTCCGGCTTCGAGGGCCGGGCGTCGATTCGATCCTGGCTCTACAAGATCGCCACGAACGTCTGCCTGAAGGCGCTGCAGCCGCGCTCGATCCGGGTGCTGCCCTCAGGCCTGGCGGGCCCGTACGACGGACCCGATCGCCCGCCGAGTCCCCTCGCGCCGGGCGAGGTCGCGTGGCTGGAGCCGCTGCCGGACGCGTGGATCGCCCCACCCGCCGACGATCCGGCCGCGGTGGTGATCGAGCGCGAGTCGCTGCGGCTCGCGCTCATCGCCGGTCTGCAGCACCTGCCCGCCCGCCAACGGGCGATCCTCATCCTGCGCGAGGTGCTGGCGTTCTCGACGGCCGAGACCGCGGAGATCCTCGACACCACCACGGCGGCGGTCAAGAGCGGCCTGCAGCGCGCCCGCGCCCGGCTGGACGAGGTGGAGCCGAAGCCCGAGGAGCTCCTCGAACCGACCGACCAACGGGCACGCGCGCTTCTCGACGGCTACATCGCGGCCTTCGAACGCTCCGACGCCGGCCTGCTGGAACAGGTGCTGCGCGCGGACGCCACGCTGGAGGCGACGCCGTTCCGCGAATGGCAGGCGGGCCGGGCGATGTGCATCCACACGCTCGACGCGTACGTGCTGGGCACACCGGGCGATTGGCGGATGATCGCCACTGCGGCCAACGGCCAGCCCGCCGCCGTCGTGTACCACCGGGACGCGGACGGCGTGCTCCGAGCCGACGGCGCGGTGGTGCTGGCCCCCACCGCCACCGGCGTCTCCCGCGTGGTCAAATTCCACGATCCCGCGCTGGTCGCGGCGTTCGGCCTCCCGGACGTGCTTCCGCGCTGATCATCGAGGTCGACGCCGTCGCCCGCGACGCGGGGCCGTGGGGTCGGCTTCACCGCCCACACCCAGGTCGACCCGACTCCCGAGGAGCGGTCCGCCGTCCTCCGCGCCGCCGCCTCCCCGCGCTCCTGACGAGCCCCGCCGAGAAGCCGGGGGCACCGGGAAGGCCGTCCAGGGCCGACGTCAGAGCTGGTTCCACTGGTAGACCGGCAGGTGTTCCTTCCGCGCGATCGGGGTCCACAGCCCGACGACCCGCCGTTTGGCGGCAGCGGCACGGTCGTCGAGGGCGGTCGCCTGCCGCAGGTACTCGGAGTTCGGCGCGTTCCGCGGGCCGCAGCCCAGCGACGCGACGTACTTCGCGTGCGCGAGGTGGGCCTGATCGGATTGGAGCGAGAACCGGTACGCGTCGGCGATGGCCTGCCGCAGCGCGGCGCCGTGCGGCAACCGGTCGACCCGCAGGGCGCTCGCCTGAGCCGACTCCCGCCGGCGGTCCGCCACGAGCCGCGCGAAGGCCGGGATCGAGGCGGCGACGTCGTCGCAGGTCGCCGCGAGCTTTCCGGCCAGCGGGTCCCCCGCCGCCAGATGCGAGCCCAGGAGCCTGCGGACCGCCTTCGCCTCGGTGGCGCCGGGTCCTCCTCGATGGACGAGGCCGGGAACCACGGTCGCCGCCGCGACGGCCACGACGGCGACCGCCACGGAGCACAGGACGACCACGCGCCGCCTCCGGCGGCCCGGCCTCGCCGCGCCGTGCGTCTCGCCGGACGCGGTCCCCTCCCCGGGCGGCGTCTGCCGGGACCACGGCGAGGTCTCCAGGCCGGGCTCACCGGGCGCCGGTGCGATGGCGTCCCCGGACGGTACGTCCGCCGCGCTCCGGCCGGAACCGGCGGCACCGAGCGTCCCGGGGAGAGCGCTCGGCAGCGAAGCGGTCCCCGTGGGGTCGGCGAGCGCGGTGCCCGCGGCCAGCATGACCGTGGTGGCCGGTGCGCCGGCGGGCACGTCACCGGCCGGCCTGGCGACCACCTCGCTGCGCCGGAGCAGACGCAGCAGCACCTGCTGGGCCGACGGGCGGTCGGCGGGGTCCTTGGCCAGGCAGTCGGCGACGAGATCGCGCAGCGGACTCTCCAGACCGCCGAGGAAGGGCTCGTGCGTCAGGATGCGGGCGGCGACGGCCTCGAAGGTGTCTTTCCCGAACGGCGGGTGCCCGCAGGCCGCATAGGTGACGGTCGACGCCCAGGCGAAGACGTCGGTGGCGGTCGTGATGACACCGCCGCTCAGCTGCTCGGGCGCCATGTACGGCGGGGTGCCGAAGACCTGACCGGGCATCGTGGCGGCGGCGTCGAACGCGCGCGCGATGCCGAAGTCGATCACCCGCGCCCCGTCCGGGCCGATCAGGACGTTGTGCGGTTTGAAATCCCGGTGCACGATCCCGGCCTCGTGGATGGCGACGAGCGCGGTCGCGGTCGCGATCGCCAGCCGTTCCAGGTCGGCGCCGTCCCGCGGCCCCTTCTCCGAGATCAGCCGCTGCAGGGACGGGCCGTCGACGTACTCGCTGACGATGTACGGCCGGTCGCCGGTCACGTCGGCGTCCACCACCTGCGCCGTGCAGAACCGGGCGACCTCCTTGGCCGCCGCGACCTCCCGTACGAAACGGGCGCGCGCCGCGTCGTCGATCGCCAGGTCCTGGCGGAGCATCTTCACCGCGAGACGCCGCGGGTACTCCCCGGGGTCGTCGGCACGTCTGGCCAGGTAGACGACGCCCTGCCCGCCCGCCCCCAGACGCTCCGTCAGCTCGTACGGACCGAGGCGCCGTGGGTCGCCGGGCAACAGAACTCGACTGGTCACCGCGCGCTCCTCCACACCGCCGAACCCTCCATGCCCGATCGAGAGATCCGGTGAGCAGGTCAGGCACCAAGATCATCTCTCGTCGGCGAGTCTGACGCTCACTCCCTGCGATCCGTTCGGGCGCGGTCGGTAACGAAATGATCTCCCCAGTGGGTCGGGGCGTGACCGGCGGCCGCGCGGTCGCCCTCGCCGGGCGGCCACGCGGCCCGCGGTCTGCGGTCTGCGGTCCGCGCGAGTGGAACCGTTCCCGCTCCGCCTTGCCGGAGTCCTCAGAGGACGTCGGCGAGGCGGTCCACCTGGGCCGGATCGAGCCCGTAGCAGTACAGCATCACCTCGTCGGCGCCGAGGTCGGCGAAGGCGGCGATCGCGTCGCGAATCTCGCCCGGCGTGGTGAGCATCCCGGCGACCATCCGATCGGCCATGCCGCTGAACGCGTAGTACGCGCCCATGCGGGCACGCGCGTCGTCGATCACGTCCTGCGAGCCGAGCGCGACGTTCACCTGCGCGACGATGCGCGGCTCGCCGTCCCGCCCGTGCTCCTTCCAGAACGTACGGACGGTGTCGAACAGCCCGCCCGCCCACGACGGTGCCGCGGCGGCGAGGAACCCGTCCCCCCAGCGCGCGACCCGTTCGAGCGCGACCGGCTTGAACCCGCCGAACAGCACCTCAGGCCCGCGGGTACGAGCGGGCGCGGGTCCGATCGGCCCGGCCCCGTCGCCGTACGGCTCGCCGGACCAGATGCGGCGCATCACCGCCAGCTGCTCGTCGAGACGCCGCCCGCGCGTACGCAGGTCCACGCCCGCGACCTGGTGATCGTCCTCGCGCCCGCCGACCCCGAGACCGAGGACCAGCCGTCCCCCGGACATCCGGTCGAGCGTGGCGGCCTGCTTGGCGAGCAGCGAGGTGTCGCGCAGCGGAGCCAGCAGCACTTCGGTCTGCACGCGGACACGGGACGTCGCGCCGGCGAGGACGGCGAGCGCCACCAGGGGCTCGGGATTGTCGTAGACGAGCCGGTCGAGCAGGCCGAGCGTGCTGAACGGCCCGGCGTCAGCGCGCCGCGCCCAGTCGAGCAGGAGAGCCGGGTCGCCGATGGGCAGACCGATACCGACGTTCATGACAGAGACCTCCGAGAGGAAGGGTCGACGAATACAACCTGCCGCCCCTCCATCACCTCATCGAGGTGGGACGCTCCCGCTCTGCGGCATACCTTTGGGCGAGCGCCTCGTCGAAGTGATCACACAGTAGGCCGCTCGATGTTCAGGTGGCAAGTGGGGGAACCTGTCCGACTCACCCTTCATCGATGTGATCATCCAGTTGTTCGATCGATTCCGGCGCATACAGCTGAGGATCTTCGCCGAGATCGTTCCAGAACACCCAAAGGCGACCACACGTGGGGCATCGGAAGATCGAACCACATGATCGATAGATCTCCTCAGCATCGACCGATCCTGAGAATTCATCGAACTTCGAGTCTGACATCACCTTCCACTCGATGGGATTAGGGATTTCCCCGCTCGTGCTCAGGATCGTTTTGCATACGCAACGTATCTTGCTCATTTGGGCATCACTACTATCTTGCTCACGCGACCACCCGTCCCGGCTATACGGGCCTGTATGTTCCCAAGGTCCTCAGGGGTGACGCTTGTTTGTGACAGATCTAGGATGACACCGCCGCCGTGCACCTGACTACCCTTCGAAGCCACCGCGCTGACGATCCTGTTGGGGTTCGAGCTCTTCGGTGTGTAAACGTCCCAGCGTTCTCCGTCCACCAGCAGGTCGCTCGTCATGCCACCGGCCCTGGTGCCTACAGGATCTCGCAGGATCACCTCGTGGCCTTGTGCCGCGAGATACTCGGCGGCTTTGACCTCAGAGTCCGATGGGTTCGCTGCCGTGATACTCAGGTTCCCTTCGGATTTCACGCCATCTGCCGCGGCCATCTCGTCTTCTAGGGCCTTACCGACGGTGGCGTTGAAATTCGCCTCGATCGGTTCGACCTTTGGGGTGCCTGCAGTAGCGGCCTCTAGTTCGGCGACGACCTCCGCAGTGATAGTGCGTCCGGTGACACGCGCGACTGCCGTCACACTGGCCCGGGCGATCCGGTCGAGGGCGGCGGTGACGCGGGCGATCACGTTCTCGGCCCCGGCGGTGAGGAGGATGAGTACTTCCTGGGCGCTGACGATTAGATTGATCTTGTTCTGGGCACTCCAGGTGGCGCTCGCGAAGCCATCGCAGGCATCGCCGAGTGCGTTGCACAACTTGGCGAGCCCGCCCAACAGGCTGTGTCCGTCGCCGGGCCGGTAGACCGTCGTCCAATACTTCTGGATAGCGGCGAAGTCACGGGTCTTGGTCGAGTCGGTCAACTGACCGATGGCCCAGTTCAACCAGTCGGCGACCTTGATGACCTCGCTCGCCGCGTTCCGCCAGGCGCCGGCCGCACTCTCGAGGTCGTTGGGGTGAGCGGCCGGCCAATACCCCGCCAACACCACCGCCAGGATTTTGTTCGCGCCGAAGTAGGGGCCCGTTGCCGCCGGTCCGATGGCGTCTGCAGGCGCCGCCATCGATACGTCCGGATAGACCTCGTTGGGGCCGAGCAGCCCGGGGGATCCCTGTCGACCATCTGCGCGTGAGTGGTGATCAGCCTTGAGATGATTGTTCGCGGTCTGCGTGAGACCAAGAGAGGTCCCACCGAGCACGACGACGGCTTGCCGGAAGGCCTTCCATACGGCCTGCACGGCAGGCGCGTACTTGTCGTTGAACGTGTGCGCGGCCTTGTCGTCGCCCGCCATTCCCCGGTTGGCCTCCAGGGCGCCCTGCAGGCGCATCCACGCATCGATGAGGTCGTGCTGACCGACGGCGAACTTCGCCGCCGCGCCCGCCACCATCTCCGGGCTCACCTCGACGCGTGAGGGAGCGACCAAGGGGGGATGCCACGGCTGTGGCGGGGACCACGGCAGCGGTCCGCCCGTCATACGACGTCCCACATGGTCACATTGGTCTGGAGAGACGTGCGGTAGTTGCCGTGTGCGGTCACCAGCGTCCCGCGCAATGACGCCAGCCGCTCGGCCATGTCGGCGGCCGCCGCCTGCCATTCGTTGTGGGCCACCCAGTACGCACTCGCCGCATCCCCGTCCCATGACGCCAGGGATGCCTGCAGATCGCGATCCAAGTCGGCCAAGTGTCTCCGCAACGCGGCTAACACGCGCTCGAACCCGCTGATCGCCTGTTCCACCTTCGACAGATCGACCACGATCCGGTTACTCATCCGTCACTCTCCGGCCCTGGGGCCCCGGCGGTAGGCAGTAGGCTCCACGCCGCATCTGCGTCGACGCCCCCTCGTCATTTACAGCGCTACCAGACGATGTCAGAGCAGAGCGATATGTCAAGATTCCGAACGATCGTTCCTCGTATTACTGCACCAGTCCGTCGGTTCTTGGCCCACAGGGAACCGGGGACCGTCGCCGCCGGCCTGTTCTCCAGCCCCGACTTGTGCCTGATTGGTGTCACGCGGGATGAAGGCGGTTTCTTCACGCGTCTGGCCGAGGGAATCGCCGAAGCCACCCTGCCATCGTTGCGCTCCGACTTCCGTGGGCATCGCGAGAGCGACGGCCGACAGGAAGACCTCACGATCTCGGGCGTCGTGAGCGACATTCGCACCGCCGTAGAGCACGCCCGTGCCGAGAGGGGCAGCGGTCCGGTGAACGTCATCGGTGCCAGCTTCGGTGGCGGAATCACTGCTTTCTACACGTCACGCCACTCGGTGACCGCTGCCGCGCCCTTTCAACGGGCGGTACGCCGCTTCCTGCTCGGGCCGGTTGGCAGCAGATCATTCGGCAGCGCTCGCAGTTCACGGTCGATACGCGCAGAGCGCGGTCGTCCCTCTCGATCGGCTCATCGATCCGGTGGCCGGCCTCGGGTATCCCACGCATTACGCGAACCCAGAGCAGCAGAGCCAGGCGGCGCCGATGTCGCAGCGGGATCAACGCCTGCTGGCGCTGGCCCAGCAAGCGGCCCTGGACGGTGCCCGCGAAGTCGTCCTCGATGACCACCTCATCGACACCTTGACGGCGGGAGAGGCGATCCAACCGCGGCCTGCTCCGCACGCGGCCCTGTGCGTCGAGGTGGCCGCGCCGACGATGGCCGCGCTGGCCGAAGGAGCGTTCACGCTGATGGTCGTCGGGATGGGCCGGACAGCGGCGGCCCTGGCCGGCCGGTTCCTCGACCTGCTGCCCGATGAGGACCAGCAGCGGATGATCGGTGTGTTCCGCCGACTGCCGGTCAGTGTCGACGGGGCGATCGCCGCGCAGCTGTGCTTTCCGCCCGTGCATCCACGCGTAGAGAACCTCACCTGCGCACCGCGCTTATTGCCCGACATCCTCACGCTCGCCGAGCACCGTGCTGAAGAACCCGGACGGTTCTGCCTCCCCGATCTCGCGGTCACCGCAGACCTCCACGCCCTGTACCTCCTGTCGCGGTCCCGGCAACAGATGGTCGAGCCCTTGCTGGCCCACGCGCCGGCCCGGCACGCCCTGCCGCCGCTCGCCCGGTTCGTCTTCGAGCTCGCCCGCACCCGGCACGCCGCGCTGACACCGTTCGCCTGGGGACCTGCCGGTTGCATGCCATTCCTGCCCCGCATCCGTACCGGTCGCACCGTTCTGGCCCCGGCGCGGTGGCGCATCTCCGCAGCCGCGCTCCCCGGCCCGGAGGCGCCCGGCCCGGTCTGGGACGCCGCGCTGAGCGCCCTACGCGAGCGTCTCGGCCTCCCGGCCACCGTGAGCGTCGGTGAGTCCGATCGTCTCCTGCGGCTGAATCTGGACGCGCCGATGGATCGCGCGGTGCTGCGGGACCACCTGGACAAGACCACCAAGCGAGGGCAGACCACCGTGGTGTCCGAAGCGACGTCGGCCACCGACCATGGATGGTTCGGCGGTCGCGCCCACGAGCTCGTCGTCCCCATCGCGTCGTCCACACCCTCGGGTCCGGCGCCCGCCGTCGTGAACCGTCCTGGCCCGTTGCCGCTGGTCGACCACCAGGACGGTGTCCTTCCTGGGGGCGACGTGCTGTTCGCCAAGGTGTACGGGCACCCGGAGGTGTTCGACACGATCCTCACCCGAGCGGTGCCGGACCTCCTGGCCGGTTGGGAGCCTGCGCCGATGTGGTGGTTCATCCGGTACCGGGACCCTCGCCCCCATCTGCGGCTCCGCCTTCACCTGCGCCGCGTTGAGGAGTACGGCGAGGCCGCCTCCCGGGTCGGATCCTGGACAGCTGAGCTACGGCGACGCGGCCTGGCCACTGATCTGGTCTTGGACACCTACCACCCGGAGACCGCCCGTTACGGCTCGGGCACGGCTCAGGCCGCCGCCGAAGCTCTGTTCGCCGCCGACTCCGCGGCCGCCGTCGCGCAGGTACAGGCATTGACCGCCAGGCGCGAGGCCCATCCCAGTGTGCTCACCGCTGTCAGCATGATCGATCTGACCTGCGCTCTGGCAGGAGACCGCCGTACCGGAATGCGCTGGCTCGTCGCCACCATGCGCACCGCCCCGGCGCCGGCGCTCGACCGCGGTCTCGTCCGCGACACCCTCCGACTGGCCGGCCCGCCGAACGCTCCGGTGGCCTTCCACGAGCTCGGCACGCTGATCGAGGCCTGGGAGGTTCGGCGTGACGCGGTCGTCACCTACACCGAGCGCCTGGCCACCGGCGGCACCCCGGTGACGGCCGCCGCGGTGACCGGATCGCTGCTGCACCTGCACCACAACCGGGCCCGCGGGATCGATCCCGACGCCGAACAGCTCTGCGACCGACTCGCCCGCGCGGCCGCCCTCAGCTGGATCGCCCGCCACGACACCGCCGAGGAGCAGCGATGAGCTCGCTCACCGAGGTCCTGTCCGCGCGGCAGCGGCACGCCGCCCACCAACTCGCCGCCCGCCTGTCAGACGCCCTCGCCGTCCCCCCGCCCTGCGGAACACACCGGGGCCCTGCGGACACCCACCGGCCGGGCCAGTCCCTGTCCAAGGGAGCCGCAGGCGTCGCTATTCTGCACGGCTGTCGCGCGCGCGCCGGTCTCGGCGGCTGGGGCCGCGCCCACCAGTGGCTGGCGCATGCCGCCGGCGAGGACATCAGCGCCGGACCCAACGCCGGTCTATGGCACGGGGCACCCGCCGTCGCCTTCGCTATCACCGTCACAGCCCCGCCGGGCCGGTATCCGAAGGCGGAGCAGCAGCTGGACGCCGCCGTGACCGCGCTGGTGCAGACCCGCCTGCAGGCGGCCGCCGCCCGGATCGCCGCCGCGGCACGCCCCAGCCGAGCCGAATTCGACCTCGTACGCGGCCTGACCGGACTCGGCGCCTACCTACTGCACCGCGACCCACACGGACCGCTGAGCCGCCAGGTGCTGACCTACCTGGTGCGGCTGACCGAACCACTCCCCGCCGACGACGAAGCCGGGCACGCAGCACCGGGCTGGTGGACCAGCGACATCCCCCACGGCAGGCCCGCGGACGTCTTCCGTGGCGGGCACGCCGACCTCGGCATGGCCCACGGGATCAGCGGTCCTCTCGCGCTGCTCGCCCTCGCGATGCGGCAAGGCGTCACCGTCGACGGGCAGGCCACCGCCATCCATCGGATCTGCCAGTGGCTGGACGCCTGGCGCTACGACACCCCTACGGGACCCGGGTGGCCGCAGCGGGTCACCCTGACCGACCTGCGGGCCGGCCGGTCCGCCCGCACCGGCCCGACCCGGCCGTCCTGGTGTTACGGCACCCCCGGCATCGCCCGCGCCCAGCAGCTCGCCGCCCAAGCCCTCGGCGACCGGGACCGGCAACGCCACGCCGAACAGGCCCTCACCCGATGCCTCTGCGACCCGCCGCAACTCGCCCGGCTCACCGACGCCGCGCTCTGCCACGGCTGGGCCGGTCTGATCGCCACCACCTGGTGCGCCGCCGGCGACGCGCTCTCTGCCGACTTGGGCGCCCGGCTGCCCGGCCTGCTCGACACGCTCCTGGCCACGGTCGACGCCTCCCGTGTCGGGCAGACGCCGGGGCTCATCGACGGGAACGCCGGGACCGCGCTGGTCCTGCACACCCTGGCGACCGGGACTTCCGGAGGCTGGGAAACGAGCCTGCTGATCAACTAGTCAACGCCGAACAGTGAAGGAACTCCCTGCGATGAACATCCCGACCACGGACACCCTCTGGCGGCAAGTGACCCTGTGGTGCGACGACTGGCCGACCGCCGAGCAGATCGCCGTCAGCCGCCTCGGCCCACAACTGGTCGCCGCCGAGCACGCTCAGGTGATCACCTCGTGGTGGTTCCTCCGCAAGGGCGTCTCCTGGCGGATCCGCTACCTTCCCGCCCCTGGCCGGCAGACGCAGGCCGTCGCCCTTCTCGAACAGCTCATGCGGGAGCTGACCGCCACCGGCGCGATCCGGCGGTGGACCACCCCGATCTATGAGCCCGAAACCCACGCGTTCGGCGGCCCCGACGGCATCGACCTGGCCCACCAGCTGTTCCATGCCGACAGTCGTCACGTCCTCGACTACATCCGGCACGCGCGCCTGGACCACCGGCGGGAACTCGGACTGCTTCTGGGCACTGCACTGATGCGCGGCGCCGGCCTGGACTGGTACGAACAGGGCGACGTGTGGGCCCAGGTCACTGCTCACCGGAGCAGTGACCAGCCGGTCCCGTCGGAGGCCGCGGAGCGCAGCGTGCAGCAGCTCATCACCGCCGTCGGCCACAGCGCCGACATCCCCTCATGGCTGTCCCCGCCTGGCCCGACGTGTTCACCCACACCGGCCGGCGCATCGCCGACCTCGCCACCGACGGGCGCCTCACCAGGGGTGTGCGGGCCGTACTCGCCCACCACATCCTGTTCGCCTGGAACCGGATGGGCCTGCCGGGCGATGTGCAAGGTGTCCTCGCAGGTACGGCAGCCCATGCCGTCTTCCACCAGGACATGGAGCCTCCCGGCTCCGGAAGTGCACCGCTTGCCGCCGCACCTGCGGCTACGCTGACAGCGGTGACCAACGACGCCATCGACACCTCGCGCCTTGACCCCGCGCAGCTGCGGGCCGGCCTGGTCGACTACATCCGCAGGCGCCGCACGTTCCGCACCCCGCAGGTAGAGCGGGCTTTCCTCGCCGTGCCGCGGCACCTGTTCCTGGAAGGCGTCGACCTGGCGACCGCCTACGCCCCGCAGGTCGTCATCACCAAACGAGCCCCCGACGGCAGCGCGATCTCCTCGGCTTCCCATCCGAACCTGGTCGCCACCCAGCTGGAGGACCTGGACGTCCACCCCGGTCACCGGGTGCTGGAGATCGGTGCGGCCACCGGCATCAATGCTGCCCTGATCGCCGAAGTGGCCGGCGACGCCGGTCGAATCGTCACCATCGAGATCGACGAGGACCTGACCGCTGGGGCCCGCGCCGCGCTGGCCAGGGCCGGTTACCGCAACGTCGAGGCGATCTGCGGGGACGGCGCCGCCGGACATCCCGCCGGCGCCCCGTACGACAGGATCATCGTCACCGCCGAAGCGTGGGACATCCCCTCTCCATGGTGGGAGCAGCTCGCCCCCGGCGGACGGATCGTCGTGCCGCTGCGCCTGCACGGCAGCGGCCTGACCCGCTCGATCGCCTTCGACCTCAATCCTTCGGGCCGGATGGTCAGCAGCCACGCGCGCGTGTGCGGGTTCGTGCCCATGCGCGGCAGCGCCGCCCACGGCGACCACATCATCCAGCTCAGCCCCGACGTCGTCCTGAAACTGGACGCCCGCGACCCCCACGACGACGACCTGCTCACCCAGGCCCTGGCCTACCCCGCCCATGAGCACTGGACCGGACTACGGGTCCGCGACGACGAACCGGTCGAACACCTCGACCTGTGGCTGGCCACCAACGCCAGCCGGTTCGGCCGCCTGGCCGTCACCAACGCAGCCCGCGACAGCGGCCTGATCAACCCCGCCCGGCGTTGGGCCGGCGCCTGCCTGTACCACGGCGGCACGATCGCCTACATCGCGGTACGCCCCTGCAGCGAGGACGTCGACGAGCTCGGCGTGATCACGCATGGGCCCGACAGTGTCAAGCTCGCCGCAAGCCTCGCCGACCTGCTGCATCAATGGGACAACGACCGGCCCTCCCAACCCATCATCACCGCGCACCCCGCGGGTACTCCTGATGAAAAGCTTGCGCCCGGCATGCTCATCAATCGGCCCACCACGCGGGTGACGATCAGCTGGTGACGAACCCCTGGGAGATGAGGGCCGCCCAGTCATTAGGGCCAGGCTCGGATGGGAGTGATCCCCGCTCGCTAGCCAGCGCCAGATCTAGTCATCTGGGAAGCCACACCCAACGCAGAAGCCGCCCCTCATCGAGGTGGGACGCTCCCGCGCTGCGGCGTACTTCTGGGCGAGCGCCTCGTCGAAGTGATCACACAGTAGGACCGGCGATCTCCGCGGAGGGCGGGTGATCATGTCTCGCTCCGGCGTACGGCGATCTGACTGCAATTACGGGGGAACCGTAGGACTGCCCTCGGGTCGGGAGATGTTTTCGTTGTGCTGGGTCATGCAGCGGTTGATGCATTAGCTTCGATGCTGTTTAGAAGCAGCGGATCACACCAGCGGAGACGGTGGGCCCATGGACGAGCGCGACACCGTAGTGGGGCGACGTATGGCGGAGGCTCGGCGCCGCAAAGGGTTCTCACAGTTGCAGTTCGGAGATCTGATCGGTCGAAGTGAGAGTTGGGTTTCCAAGGTGGAGACGGGCGTGATACGTCTCGACAGTCTCAACCTCGCTCAGAAGATCTCCACCCTCCTCGGTGTCCGGCTGGCTCATCTGGTCGCCCTGGATGCGCGAACCAGTGGCGAGCAGGAGCAGCCTGAGCAGCAGCAGACCCTAAAGTTCATGCATCTGCTGATCAATCCTCGTGACTGGGAGATGTGGTCTGAGATGAAGCGTCGCTGGTTCTTTGGGCAGGCAGCCGCCTCGGTCATGGGAATGCTAGAGCTGCTCGGCGGCTATCCGGCTAATCCGCGCGACCTCGGGGATCGGCTCGAATCGGCTCTGTCGCAGCAACATCGCTTGGACACGGAGACGCTGAAGGGTTTGGAACAGGCCACACTCGGTTATCGCCAGGTTTATCGATCTTCGTCAGCGTTCTCGCTGATTGGGCCGGCTTACGGAACGTTAAATGTACTTTTGGAACTCGCGCCCGACGCTGGCGAGCACCGTAACCGAGTAGTGTCGATGATCGGGCAGATGGCTGCGCTGGTCGGCGTCATGTTGATGCTGGATCTGGGTGACTTCGAGTCCTCCCGGCAGTACTTGGCCGTCGCAGCGAGGGCGGGCCAGCATATCGACGACCCTGAGCTCCTGGCGTTCGCGCTCGGTTGTCGGGCTTTCCACTCCTCCTACGACGGTGACCTCAGAGCCGGCGTCGGCTTCGCTCGTGGTGCGCTCGATCTGGCAGGGCGCGGGGTTCACCCAGTCACTCACGGCTGGCTGTCGGCGGTTGCCTCAGAGATGCACGCTGCGTGTGGTGAAGACCGATACTGCGAACGGCTGCTGGAGGAGGCTGACTCCCACCTTCAACGCGATGGCTCTGCTCGACCGTGGCTCGGCATCGGTGTGTTCAACGCGGATAAGGTGACCGCTTACCGCGGTGGCGGGCTCATGCGGCTCGGTCGGTACGCCGAAGCCCAGGACGAACTGCTGGCCGCGCTCGGACGGCTGGATCCAGCGTTGCGCAAGCACCGCTGCACTGCCCACATCGATCTCGCTGAGGCATACGTCCAGGACCGGAAGGTCGAGGAGGGCGCCGAACATGCCCTCGACGCGTTGAAGATCATCAACGAGACTCGGCACGCCGACAGCTTGAAGCGAGTAGCCAGATTGTTCAAAACCGTGCGATCGACCCGGACACCGACGGTCCGGCGACTCGGTGAGAAGCTGATCGAGTTGAAGGCGATCTCCTGATCGGAGGCTGAGGGTTGTATCGGGGACTGATTCTGGACTTTGGCGGAGTGGTCACCACGGATTTCTACGGAGCGATGCGGGCATTCGGCGTCAGGGAAGGGCTGGGGGAGACCGCCGTCGAGAACGTACTGCGCAACTCCGAGGAGGGCCGGGCGGCGCTGGCCGCAGTCGAGGATGGACGTTTGCCTCAGCGCGAGTATGAAGCGGCGCTGGCGCGGCTCTTGGGTGTCGACTCCCACGGCCTGTTGGGTGAGATTCTCGCCGACCTACGGCCGTGCCGACCGGTCTTGGAACTGGTCGACCGTGCCCGTGCGGCGGGTATCGCTACAGCGGTCTTGTCCAACTCATGGGGAACCGGCAGCTATGACCCATACGACGGGTACAGGCTGGAAGAAAGGTTCGACGCCGTCGTGATCTCCGACCGGGTCGGGCTCCGTAAGCCCGGCGAGGATATCTACCAGCTCACCGCCGACAAGATGGGGGTGCGGCCGTCGGACTGTGTGTTCGTTGACGACACCGCGCACAACCTGCCTCCGGCCGAACGGCTGGGCATGGCCGTGGTGTTCTTCGACGATGTAGAGGCGGGAATCGCTCGCGTCGAACAGCTTTTGCGGCTCGGCTGAGCTGCGGAATCAGGAACCAGGTTCCTACCCCGTAACCCGGTTCCGGAGTTGGAGGCTGCTGCCGTCTTACTGTCCAGGCGAAGGTCACCCTCACGGGAAGGCGGCCGATGGAGAACGCCTGGAATGCTTCACCCCCCGATCACGCTCGTCACGCATGCATGTCACCCGGAATCCGGCTCAGAGTTGTGGCCTACGCGCCAAACGAAGTCGGAGCCGGTCCACAGGGTCTGACGATCTTCGAGGGGAAGCCATGCACGAATTGATCGTCTCTCCATTCTCCGGCGACTACCTGGTGCTGCGCCCAGGGAGCCACGGTGGCCTGCGGCTACCACGCGACAAGTACCGGGCACTCTGCAAGACGGCCGCTAACGGTGGGTACGCGCCGGAGTGGATGGTCGACGCCGTGCGCCAGGCCTGGCAACTCGACATCAGCAGCCGACCGCTTAACGAGACAGCCGTCGTACGGACTGAATCGCCGTACGGCTACGTGCGAGCAACCTACGAACTCAACCTCGGCTGCAACTACGACTGTGAACACTGCTATCTCGGGCTGAAGCGTTTCGAGGGACTGTCCTGGCCAGAGCGGGAGAAGCTGCTTCACATCCTGCGGGACGCCGGTGTGCTCTGGCTCCAGCTCACGGGCGGCGAGCCAATGATCGACAAGCTCTTCTCGAACGTCTACGACACGGCCTACCGCCTGGGCATGATGCTGACCATCCTCACCAACGGTTCGCGGCTGGCCAACCCGAAGATCCTCGAACTGCTGACGACCCATCGACCGCACGAGATCACAATCAGCGTCTACGGCGCGACCGAGGCGAGCTACGACGGGTTGACCCGGCGAAGGGGCGCGTTCAAAGCGTTCAGTCGTGGGCTGGCTGCAGCGCACGAGGCCCGCCTGCCACTCAAACTCAGCCTGATCATCACGAAGACCAATGCGCATGAGGTCGAACAGATGCAGGCCATGGGTGACGCGCTCGGTGTGCCTCACCACCTCTACATGAACATGGCACCGACGATCTACGGCGGTGCGGAGACGCTGCCCGCGCAGTCCGTCGAGCATCTTCGCAAGCGCAAGCCGTTCACCGGTTGCAATGCCGGCCACAGCTTCTTCCACGTCGATCCGCACGGTATGGCCAGCATCTGCAAGATCGGACGTGACCCCAACATCCCGCTCGTCGAGGAAGGCGTGGAAGGGCTTCGTCGCCTCGGCGAGATCGCCAACTCGCTTCTCCTCCGGCAAGGCGGATGCACCGGCTGTTCGCTCCAGAGCACGTGTGGCACCTGCATGCCGCTCGTGCAGCTGTACCGCAAGGCCAAGGCTCCGCTGGCGACCTACTGCCAGCACCGAGAACCGAGAGAGGGGGTAGCTGGATGACCGTTGGTCTTGTAATCGGGCCGAAGCCGACTACGGCCCTGTCCGAGGTTGAGTTCGTCGGAGACCTGGACACGCTGGTCAAGACGGCAATGTGTGCATGCACTGCCGGCGACGACCAGCCGTACTGACCGTCGCTGGAGGCGGGGCCGCCCTACGATGTCGCGGGGCGGCCCTTCGGCACGGTCAGCAAGGGGGAGACATGGCGGTCGAACGTATCCACTGGGAAGACCTACCTGGTGAGACGAGGGCGGCGGTCGAGGAGCACACCGGCACGGTGTGGTCAGCGAAGACCGTGTCGGAAGGACTGAACTCCGCCGTGGCGGCCATACTGGCCACCGAGGCCGGCCCTGTTTTCGTCAAGGGGCTGCATCGGGACTACCCCCGGCGTTGGAACCAGGACATGGAAGCGATGATCAACCCGTATGTCGCGCACCTGTCGTCCCGACTGCTGTGGCGGGTGCAAGGCGAGTGGGACGTACTCGGCTTCGAAGTGATCGACGGCCGGCACGCCGACTACCGGCCTGGCTCCGCCGATCTGCCGAAGGTCGCCGAGGCCATGACGGAGCTCGGCACTATCCAGTGCCCGGATCTGCCTGTGAAACTGGCGGAGGACCGTTGGCGGACGTACGTGGACGAGCCTGCGGACCTGGAATGGCTCAAGGGCGACCGGCTCCTTCACACCGACTACAACCCGCTCAACGTCTTGATCGCCGATGGTCAGGCGCTGCTCATCGACTGGGCCTGGCCGACGAGGGGGGCCGGTTGGATCGATCCGGCCTGCCTCATCCTGCGGCTGATCGCGAACGGGCATAGCGCGACCTCAGCGGAACAGGTGGTGAAGCGGGCGCCCGCCTGGCAGGCCGCGCCCCCGAAGGGACTGGCCGTCTTCGCGCAGGCGTGTGCCAAATTGTGGGAAGAGATCGCCGACGACACTCCGATGGAATGGATCGAGAATATGGCTGAGGCCGCAGGAGTCTGGGCGGTACATCGGCAGGTCACTAGAGGTTAGGGGCTGGCACCGATTCGCCGGAGTTTTTCGAGACCAAGGTGCGCATCATCCTGCCGTGACCTTGGCATAGTGAAAGACGTCCGCGGGGAGCTCATGAGCCAGTTGCCAGCGGATACGCATTGGACGCTCTCCCTCATGGCTCTTGTACGTCATCGGACTGGCGTAGATGAACGGATCGCCCTTGTGCTCGCGGACGAAGAGATGGACGCTCGAACCTCGCTCAGCGTGGTGGATGTACCGCTGGCCGGTCTCGGAGCCCTCGGGGGTGACATGCTGGGACTCCCATTGAAATTCGGTAGGGCTGATCGCCCGGTCGCTGTACATCGTCTGCGGCGAGAAGTGAGCTTCTGTCTTGTTGATCGTCACGAAGAAGATGTCAGCTTGTTCCGAAGGCATCCAGCGAACGCCGGATCTCCACGACCGAGGCTTCTCCACTCCGAAGGCAGCCAGGATCTCGTCTTTGGTGTAGGTGGCGTGGAGGCGAAGAGGGACGTGGCTCGCCTCGGCCAACGCGGGAGTGATGCGGTGAAGGCGTGCTCGCAACACCTCAGTAATCTCCAGCACCTCATCTCTTCGCGCCGGGTTCCGCCAGAAGCGCTCAAGGTTCCGGGTAAGAGCACTCATCGGCAGGCTGCTGTCGACTGACGCATGGAACATCGCCAGGAGGCGTCGTTGGCGAGCATCGAAGGCCGCTGGTTGAGGCGGTTCGTCTTGTGAGAGCACTTCGTGGACGAAGGCGATCCGTTCGGGATCGTCTAGGTGCAGCATGCGGCCGATCGCGGCGGCGAGACTCCGGTCATCCTTGAGGTCTTCCGGCAGCCGTTGCTCAAGACCAGCCTCGCGGCGAAGGCCAACCCAGCCTCCTCGCGAACTCGTGAACAGATCTTGGAGTTCCAGCCCAGTCTCTTCGAGGAAGCTAGCCAGGTTCTGCTCCGCCAAGCTGCGTATCTCAGCGAGGATCGCTTTCTTGTTCGCGTTGAGCGCCTGTTTCAGATTTTCCAGCACAAGCTTGCTGACCTCGCGATCGAGATCGATATGGCAGCCGGCTGGCAGGGCGGGGAATCCGGTGTGGATGTCGCGTTCGAGCTGGCGTGGGCTATCGCCTGTGAGCGCTCGGTACCGCAGGTCGAAGCGGAAGTTGACGTTCTGGCGTCCAACGAAGTCCAAGACCGTGAGGCATGGCTTGTCGTCGGCGAAGCGTAGGCCGCGGCCGAGCTGTTGGAGGAAGACGGTCGCGCTCTCGGTGGGACGTAGGAAGAGAACTGTGTCGATCTGGGGCACGTCGACGCCCTCGTTGAACAGATCCACCGTGAAGAGGGCGTTGATCTTCCGGTTCCGGAGATCAACCAGGGCCTGCGCTCGCGCGCTGGGATCAGTCGCGGAGGTGACTGCGATCGAAGGGATCCCTGCCCGGTTGAAGCGCGCCGCCATAAACTCCGCATGCGCGATGCTGACGCAGAAGCCGACTGCGCGCATGGCGCTGACGTTGGCGAGCTTGTCCGTCAAGGCCTTGATCACCATGGAAACACGCGCTTCATGCCCGGTATAGAGATTCGTCAGTTCCGCGATGTCGTAGCCGGTGCCACGCCGCCATGTGATCTGAGACAGGTCAGTCGCGTCGTGGATCCCGAAGTAGTGGAAGGGGACCAGGAGCTCTCGTTCCAGCGCTTCCCACAGCCGAAGCTCTACGGTCGGCTTGCCACCGTCGAACCAATGAAGGATGTCGGCGCCGTCTGTGCGTTCTGGTGTCGCGGTGAGGCCTAGCAGCACCTTCGGCTTCAGGTGATCGAGTAGCTGGGTGTACGTTGCGGCCTCTGCATGGTGGAACTCATCCACGATCACCATGTCGAAGTGGTCCGGCTCGATCTCGAGACGGGACAGCGACTGGATCGAAGCGAAGACGTGCTGCCACTCCTGGGGTCGTTGGCCATCGACCAGCAGCTCACCGAACGAACCATCCTGCAGCGTCTGCCGGAAGGTCAAGAGACTCTGCTGCAGGATCTCCTTGCGGTGTGCAACGAACAGCAGCGACTTGGCAGTGCCTTGGGCCAGCAGCCGCTTGTAGTCGAGCGCGGCAACGACCGTCTTGCCGGTGCCGGTTGCCATGACGGCTAGGTTGCGCCAGTGGTCGTGTAGCTCGCGTGCTGCCTGGAGTTCGTCCAGGATCTCGCGTTGGTAGGGGTACGGCACAACCGCAATGTTGGTGATCTGGAGTGGAAGGTCGGTGGGACCACCGGCTTCCTTCTTCAGTGCTTCGTCGAGCCGCTGGGCATCTCGGTCCGGGTCGTAGCTCTCGAAGGAGGGATCCGCCCAGTACTCGTCGAAGGTGGCCTCGAAAGTGTCCAGCAGGTGCGGTTGCTCCGCACGCGCGATCCGGACGTTCCACTCCTTGCCATCTGTCAGCGCTGTCTTAGACAGGTTGGACGACCCGACGTACGCGGTGTCAAGCTGCGAAGCCCGGTGAAACAGCCATGCCTTGGCATGAAGACGGGTGGTCCGGGTCTCGTAGCTAACCTTGACCTCGGCTCCCATCTCGATGAGCCGATCCAGCGCCTTCCGCTCCGTCGCGCCGATGTAGGTCGTAGTGATGACCCGCAGCTTGCCGCCACGCTCGATGAAGCGCCGAAGCCCGTCCTCCATGAGCCGCAAGCCATGCCATTTGATGAAGGCGCACAGGAGATCGACCTGATCAGCGGATGCAAGTTCCTTGACGACCTCGCGGCCAATCTGCGGCTGGTCACGCCCGTTGACCAGAAGGGCGCTGCTTGAGAGTGGGATGTCGGGCCGTTCAGGGAAGGGAACACTGCCGTCTGGCCGGCGACCGGCGGCGATCGCTACCAGCAACTCCTGCTCATCAGCGACGAGGTCGGAGTCAGTGACCGCCTCAGCGACAACCGATGCGATGGCCTTGGCGATACCGTTGGCTGCAGTCACCTGTGCTGCGAGCGCGTCCTTCCTGCTGGCCTCCCGAACCATCCGCAATGCGCGACGTGTCAACTCGCCAAGGTGTCGTACGAGGACTTCATCGGCGTCATCTTCGATGAGATGCTCCTTGCGTACGAGGTCACTGTCAACCGAATGGAGACGTTCACGCAGGTCAACGGTGATGAGGTGTTCGTAAACCCCAGGGGAGAGTTCGGGCATGCAAGCAACCGTATGGCCTGCCGCCGACAACCCAACAGGGGCGAACGGCGTTCGACACGACAAAAAGTCCGGTTTGCCGTATATTGCGGCCTATGCCATGGAAGATCAGGGAAGGGGAAGTCCTTCCTCGCCAGGAGATCCACCGCCGATGCGGCGGGCAACGCCAAAGGGGGATCTCCATCTCGAACGAATCATCTGCCGTCTTGCTGTTCTCAACGATAAAGGGCCGCAAGCTTTACGGGTTGGATCATCCACTCGGCGATGGTGGATACCAATACACCGGCGATGGACAGGTTGGCGACCAGACATTCAATTCTAGTAGCAATAACGCTGCGCTTCGCGATCACCGTCTGGCAGGCCGGACGGTTCATCTCTTCGAAGAGGCTATCCCTAGCAAGCATTGCTACCTAGGTGAATATGTAGTTGACGAACGGGATCCCTTTCGATATGAAGACGCGCCCGACGTCAACAAAGATATGCGACAAGTGATTGTCTTTCGTCTCTGGCGTGTAAGCGACGCTCGGCTGTATGACGACGAGCGTTATGATCAGGTGACAATAGAAGATGTCGATCTGGAAGCGCACAATGCGGATCGTTTTCGGGTCAACCGCGCTAAGCCGATCACGGAGGCTGAGCGGCGGGAATCCATGCTGGTGCAGCGGTATGCGGCATGGCTAAGCGAGCGAGGTCATATATCTAGACAGCGGCGCATAAGCTTGCCTGATCGCGCTTTTCCTCTGAAGACTGACCTTTTCGATGTGACCGCCAATGAACTGGTTGAAGCGAAAGGCTCGGCGAGCCGTGGCGATATACGCATGGCGATTGGGCAGATACTAGACTATGGTCGACATGCTCAAGTTCGGCGACGAGCTATCCTTCTGCCAACGCGGCCGACCCAAGATATGGTCGAGCTCCTTGGTGGACTTGGAATAACATGCATCTTCGAAGAGGAAGAGGAGGGATCGTTCAAGCGTATCGATGCAGCGGCGCGTCTCTGTGGTGCATGTCCGCTAATGCAGCGTGAATCTGGGTTGCCTTAGGTCTGTTGCGGGCTGGCTATCTTTTCGACTATTCCAACCTCAACGCACTGGCCGTTTGAACTGGATCGGCTGCTCTTGCGCCAATCAATCCGGGACAAGTCACCCATCGCCTGTCCCTCCCCTCGCTGAGTGCTCACTGGCCACGCACGTTAGGAGCTGTCTGGTGGCTCCTGGGCTGATTGCGACCGCTCTGAGGTGTTCGTAGAGCCCAGTGTAGCGACGTACGTCTGTTTCCTCTTCGAGGAAAAGGTTGCCGGCCATGCTGTCGATGTACACAACGGACGGATCGCCGGGAAACTGCAGCACGACGAACGATCCCGGCATGCCGGGGTGCGCACCAGTCGCGAACGGCACTACTTGGAGCGTGACGTTCGGCCGTTCCATAACCGAGACCAGATGCACGAGCTGGTCGCGCATGACGGTTGGGCCGCCGACCGCGCGGTGGATCGCAGCTTCGTCGCAGATGGCCCAGAGGTGGAACGTGGGGTCGCGGTCCAGGATCGCTTGGCGTTCCATCCTGACCTGGACTCGCCGGTCGACTTCTTCCCGGCTTAGGGATGGCATGCCGCCGGGGATGACGGCGCGGGCGTACTCCTCGGTCTGGAGTAGGCCCGGGATGTACAGGCTCTCGTAGTTCCAGACGCTCCGAGCTTCGTCCTCGAACTCGATGTAGGTGCTGTACTCCTCGGGCAGTTCGTCCGTGTACGCCTGCCACCATCCGGGCTGCGGCGAGTCTTTGAGGAGCTTGGTCAGAGCCCGTTGCTCGTCGAGATCGACTCCATAGAGCGTGAGCATGGCGGCGAGCGTGCGCGTCTGCGGGCGGACCTTCGCCTTCTCGATTCGGTAGAGCGTGGCCTTGTTGATGCCGGTGGCTTCTGCCACGTCCTCCCTGCTCAGGCCGCGAGCTGTACGCAATCGGCTCAAGCTTCCAGCCAGGCGGCGCAGCCGGACAGTAGGGCGCGGGTGAGCAGGCATGGGGGCCTCCTTGAGAACTATGCAACCTAAATCCTATGCAACAGGTTGCATTGATCTTCGTTGCAGGTTCACACTGAGCTTCCGACACTTTACTGAGCGTGGTGATCGCATGAGGCCAACCGTGGCGTTCTTCCCGAACCAGCAGGACCAGGCCGTCACCCTGGCTGCCGCACCGAACGCCGTCCCTCTCGCCCGACGCCTGGTCGCCGAGGTGGCTCGGCATTGGCACCTACCGACCGAGCTCATCTACGACACGGAGACGATCGTGTCGGAGTTGGCCACCAACGCGCTAAAGGCCACCGACGCCTTCCACCGAGCCATGGGGATCACTGAGATCGGCCGGATCCGCCTACGTCTCAGATGGACGAGCCCAAGCCTCTTCACTGAGGTCTGGGACATCAACCCAGTCCTCCCGACCAAGCGCCAGCCGAACGACCTCGACCTAGACGGCCGGGGCCTGGGAATCATCGAGATGCTCAGCGCGCGCTGGTCGGCTGTGCACTGCGAGGAGGGCGGCAAGGTCGTATGGGCCGAGCAGCGTCTCTGCTCGTATTAGCGGCCTCATAGCGCTTCGCCGTGTTCCCCGTCTCGCGGCAACGTGTCGACCGCCTACCGAGGCTTCTCGGTATCCCCTCGGGACGAGGCCTCGGCGTGCCGGCGTACGACCGCTTCAAGGTAGTAGGTGTGCGGTCCTTGTAGGGCGGAGACCTCAGCCGGGGCGCGCACCAGAGCCATCCGGTCCAGCTCCGGGTCGCGTCCCAGGGCCCGCTCAGCGGTTGCCATGGCTTCGAAGCGATCACGTAGCTCCGTCTCTGGCCAAGGCGGAGCTAGGAAGACCAAGCCGATGCCGTGTCTCTCACTGCGGACGATGCCCCACGGACGTAGTTTCTCCGAGGCGAGGTCGATTCCGGTCTCCTCCACCAGTTCTCTCGCGGCGTGGCGCCGCAAGGCGGCCTCATCGAGCGCCTCACGTTGCTCAGGCGGCTCTAGGGAACCGCCGGGAAGCTGCCACCGGCCCGGCGCGGCGGTTGACGGCCCGGCGCGGCGGTCGACGACGACCCCCTCCCCACCAGAATGCGTCCGTCGTCCGTCGGCTGTACGACATCCATGAAGAGCGAGGGCAACCACGAGGCGTTGCCGGGAACCCGACGCAGGGCGAAGTGCCGGTAGGTGACCCGCGCCCACGACAGAATCAAACCGTGCGCGCCATCCGTCTCCAATCCCGCGCACGCCGCCACCGGACCGTCGAACAGACACGGGTTCGCCTCGACCGCGGCCTCCCACACGCGGTCCCTGGCGTGTTGTTCCTCAAGCGACAACTGCGGCGCTTCGACCTCCACCAGACGGAGCCGGCGAACATCGAAGGGCTCTACAGTCACCGGCTGCTCGCAGAACTGAGCGCCGGAATGCCGACGGTCTCGGTTGCCAACCAGTCTGTGGCGGCGGTTTCGCATTCCTGGATCGTCAAGATGCCTTCGACGGCGCGGACCTCGTACGGCAGCCAGTCGATCGCCAGGCGCCGGGCCACCCAGTCCACCACTGACCGGACCCGCGGAATCTGAGGGTCGTCGGTGTGGCCGTTGGGCACGAAGTACAGGTCCAGGCCCTGGCGGACGAGGTCGAGTAGCGGGACGCCGTGCTGAAGCCCGACCGAGAGCGTGACGGCGTAGATGTCCAAGAGCCCGGCCTGCGTCTGGCCCTGCTTGCCCCACTGGATGAACACCTCACCGAGCGTGCCGTCCTGGCGGCCGTTGGCGGTCAGAGAGAACCGCTCTCCGCCGATAGTGACGGTGGTGGTCAGGCCGGCCCGGCGTCGGGGCATGTGCCGTTCGTGCCGTGGGCTCGGGGGGTAGATCAAATTCGCCTCCATGACCGGTTCCACCATCTGTGGGAGAGCCGCTGAATCTGTCTCCTCCACGTGGCGCCCGGGGAGCGTACTGAGCCGGGCGGTCACGGCGCGGGATGGCTCGCCGACGTCCTTGAAGCTGATCGAGGTCGTACGCTCGCGCCATGGCACATGACGATCTTCCGACTCTCGAACTCGCCTTCCCGGGCCCGCTGCGGGACAGCGGCGTGGCGGCGATCCTGAACGGGGAGAAGACGGCGCTCACCGGGTTGCTTGAGATCTACGAGCACGCCGGGGAGGCGGTGCCGGAGGCCGGGCAGCGGTTCGCCGTGCTCGACTCCGACGGACGGACGGCGGTCGTGATCGAGCTCGTCGACGTCCGCGTCGTCCCCATCAAGGAGATCGACGACGAGTACGCGCGGGCGGAAGGGCGCGGGTACGCGGACGCGGCGGAGTGGCGGGCGGCGCACGAGGAGTTCTTCCGGAGCGAGGGAGTAAGCGAGTTTTTGGGGCACACTCCCGTGATCGACGATGCAACACTCGTCGTCGCCGAGCGCTTCCGTGTGGTGGCGCCCGGCGAACCCGGCCGGTCCTGACCGGCGAAGCGGCCGATCGTGGAGGCCTCATGTCGTTGCGCGTACGCCTGCGGCCCAACGGGCCGTACCTGCTGTTCATGCTGGCCGCCGTGGCAGCGCTGGTGTTCGGGGTGACCCGGGCCGACCTGCCGGGAGCGGTGATCGCCGTCTGTGGCGCCGTGTTGCTGGTGCTGTTCGGCGGCCCGGTCGTCGTCAGCACGGTGTGCCGGGTGCCGGTGGTGGCGGTCGACGAGAGCGGAGTCCGGCTTCCGCTGATGGGCGTACGGCTGAGCTGGGACGAGGTGGCCGATGTCAGGCGAACCGCCGCCCTGCGCGGCAGGACGAGCACTCCGGTCCTGCTGATCGTTCCCACTCAACCGGAGATCGTCGTCGACCGGGTGCGGCCGTGGCTGTTCCGCGAGGCGCGCGGCAACCTGGCGCGGTACGGCACCCCGATCGTCCTGTCCGACCAGTCCCTCGACCACTCGCTCGACGACATCACCACCGCCGTACGTCGCCTGCGCCCGGCTGTGGCTTGAGCGCGGAGCGGCTGGGCCGACCGCGGTAGGAGCGCGACTCGGACCGGCCGTCTCTGACCGCCAAGGCCCATCCGGGGCTGGTTCGTCACAGAACACAGTGATCTCGAGGCGTCTCAGAGGGATACTCCCGTCCATGAGGTTCCGTGCGACGGTGCAACTGGACGGTAAGACGGCGACGGGGATCAACGTTCCGGACGACGTCGTGGAAGCGCTCGGGGGCGGCAAGCGCGCCCGGGTGAAGGTCACGATCAACGGCTACGCGTACGCGACCACGTTCGGGAGCATGCGCGGCGTGACGAAGATTCCGGTCAGCGCGGAGCACCGCAAGGGCGCCGGGATCGCGGCCGGGGACGAGGTGGACGTCGAGGTCGAGCTCGACGACGCGCCGCAGGAGCTCACCGTGCCGGCCGATCTCGCGGACGCGCTGAAGGCCGAGCCGGAGGCGCAGCGCTGCTTCGACGGCCTGTCGCCCTCCCGCAAGAAGGCGTACGTCACCTGGATCGAACAGGCGAAGAAGGCCGAGACGCGGGAGCGCCGCGTCGTCCAGGCGGTCGAAGAGCTGCGCGAAGGGCGCCCTCGGCGCTGAGCCGGTCGCGCGTCCACACCGACCGCGGTGACGCGTGAGCCCCCGCCCTTGCCGATCCAGAAACCGGTGAGGCCGGGGGACCGGCGCGAAACGGCGTGAACCGAAGGAGCGACCGGCTCGTCGGATCAACGTTCATGATCCCCAGCGGAAGGTGTGTGATGGACGCGGCGAGTGCGGCGGAGCTGCTGGCCCGGATGTTCGGGGAGGGGCACGGCCTGGCCTGCCGGCTCGACAACAACGTCGTCGAGCTTCCGGAGGCCCGGCTGCGGATCGCGGTGGACACCCCGGATCTGCAGCCGAACGGCGTGGTCGTACGGATGCCGATCGGCGTGAACCATCCGGCGTGGGGCGAGGTGTTCGCCTGGGACCAGGCCGTCGGCGTCGGCGGGGACGACCGGCATCCGGTGGTCGCCGCCGCGTACGACTGGCTGCACTATGTCTTCCCGGTCTTCGCCGCGTATGCCATGCCCGGTCACGGGCTCGCCGCGAACGTCCACACCGAGATGCGCTTCGACGGGCGGCGCGCGGCCAAGATCCACTACGGGCCGATCGCGATCCGCGACTTCGGCGGCCTCACCGAGGTGACGCAGCAGGCGGCCGCGGACCGGTCGCCGACCATGGTCGTCGCCGAGCGGCTGTTCACCGGGTACGCGCTGCCGGACCGGCCGCTGTGGTGGTACACCTTCGCGGCGCGTATGCCGAGCGGTCCGATCGAGGAGGTGACCCTCGTCAACGGCGACGGCGGGGACTCGCTCAAGGGGATCTCCGACCACCTGCCGTGGGAGGGCCACGGGTCGGTCAAGTCGTGGGCGCTGATCGCGCCGGACCAGGACGCCGTGATCCAGCAGGTGCCGATCGGCTGAGCCCGCGCGGGCGGCACACCCCGAGCGGACCCGGACCGCCGGCGGTCAGGCCCGCTCGGGAGCCGGGTGGGCGGCCTCGCCGGGCGCCAGGTCCTGGGTGCCGATGACGGAGAGCAGTTCGAGCTTGGCGGCGCCCTCGGTGCCGGGCGGGGCGGTGAACCACAGTAGGCGCTGGCGGCCGTCCTCGCTGAGCAGGCTGTGGCAGTCGAGCTCGATGACGCCGAGCGTCGGGTGGACGATGCGCTTGTGGTCGGTCCGGCGCACGGCGACGTCGTGGGTGTCCCACAGCGCGGCGAACTCCTCGCTGCGGCGCCGGAGCGAGGCCACCATCTTCGCCACCTCCGGGTCGCGGCCGCGGCGGGCGGCGACCGCCTGCAGGTCGGCGACGAACTTCCGGGAGTGGTACGGGTGGTCGTCCACCGGATAGACGTCGCGGGTGGCGGGATCGATGAACCAGCGGTAGACGAAGCTCGCCGCCGGGCCCCGTACGGCCGGATGGCGGCCGACGAGGGCGACGGCCAGTTCGTTCTGGACGAGGGTCTCGTGCAGGTCGGTGATGACCTGGGCGGGAGTGGTGGTGAGCCGGTCCAGGAGGCCGAGGAGCGCGGGCTGGGCGTGCGCGGTCGGCCCGTGCGCCGCCGGGATGCGGCGGTCGGCGAGGTGGAACAGGTGGTCGCGTTCGTCGCCGCTCAGGCGGAGCGCGCGGGCGAGGGCGGCCAGGGTCTGGGCCGAGGGCTGGGCGCTGTGCCCGCGCTCGATCTCGGTGTAGTAGTCCGCCGACAGGCCGGCGAGCTGCGCGACCTCCTCGCGCCGCAGGCCGGGCACCCGGCGCCGGGGGCCGGTGGGCAGGCCGACGTCGGAGGGCCGGACCCGGGCGCGCCGGGACTTCAGGAACGCGGCGAGTTCGGGAAGGTTCACGTTCTCCATCCTGACTTGTGCGCCGAGCCCGGAACCAGGGGTCGTCGACCCCAGGGTAAGCGCAGCCCTGGCTGACCGGCGCGCGCCGCCTCATCGTGGAGGACACGTCAGGGGGCACGACGCCCCGTACCCACCTCCCGAGGAGTCTCCATGTCGTTTCCCGCCGGCCCCGCCACGCCCGGGGAGGACCCGGGCCGCCCGCGGGTCGCCATCGTCACCGGTGGCTCGCGGGGCATCGGCCGGGCGGCGGTCGTACGGCTGGCCGCCGACGGGTTCGCCGTCGTGGTCGGGTACGCGGGGAACCGCGACCTGGCCGAGGCCGCCGTGAAGGAGGTCGTCGCGGCCGGGGGCCGGGCGGTCGCCGCCCAGGCCGACGTCGCCGACGAAGAGGCCGTCACCGCGATGTTCGGAACCGCCGAGTCCGAGTTCGGCGGCGTCGACGTCGTCGTCCACGCCGCCGGGCGGATGGACCTGTCGCCCATCGCCGACCTGGACCTGGCCGTCCTCGACGCGCTGCACCGGACGAACATCCGCGGCACCTTCGTCGTCGCCCGGCAGGCCGCGCGCACCGTACGGCCCGGCGGGGCGGTCATCACGTTCTCCACGTCCCAGGTCGGGCTGGCCTTCCCGACGTACGGGGCGTACGTCGCGAGCAAGGGCGCCGTCGAGGCCCTCACGCTGGTCCTCGCCCGCGAGCTGGGCGACCGGAACATCACCGTGAACACCGTCGCCCCCGGCGCCACGGCCACCGACATGTTCCTGGACGGCAAGGACGAGGAGACCGTCGCCCGCATCGCCGCCCAGACCCCGGTGAACCGGATCGGCACCCCCGCCGAGATCGCCGAACTCGTCGCCTTCCTCGCCTCCCCGGCCGGCCACTGGGTCAACGGCCAGGTCATACGGGCCAACGGCGGCATCATCTGACCCGCCGCGGCCCCGTTCGCTCGTCCGGCCCCGCCCCGACCACCGCGGGGTTCCGGATCATTCACCGCAGAAAGGAAACAGCCATGCCGTTCGCGAACTTCAAGGTGCCCGCCGGCACCCTCGATGAGCAGCAGAAGAAGCAGATCGTCACCCGCACCACCGACCTGTACGTCGAGATCTACGGCGAACGCGCCCGGGCCAACACCATGGTCCTGGTCGAGGAGGTCACCGACGGCGGCTGGGGCATCGGCGGCGACGTCCTGACGCTGGCCATGCTCCAGCAGACGCCGGAAGGCTGACGCGCGGGGCCGGGTCACGCCGCGCGCGCCCGGATTCCCGTACGGCGCCCATCGGGTGGCGATCGCCCCTGGTGGGCGCTTCGCGGTGGTCCGGCGCCGGCGTTCCGCGTTTCCCCGGTACCGGCGCATCGCGGGGTGCCGGCCCCGGCCTACCATCGGCTTCCGGCGGCCAAGGCCCTGAACCGGCGAACCGCGTGAACTTTGTCGCTGACATCCGCGTCTTCACCTGTATGAGAGGCGTCGGCGGGGTCGATGCACGCGCCTGTCCGGTGATCCCGCCCCTCCGCCCGGTCCCACAGTCGAGGAGGTCGCGCCGTGAATGATGCGTCGCAGGAGTCGCAGGACGACGCACGGCACGAGACCTCCGGACCGCCGTCGCCGGGTGATCCCGAGAGCGAGCCCGAACCGGGGGAGGAGACGGGCACCCCGTCCGGCGCCGGCGCCGACGAATCCGACGCGCCGTCCCGGCCCGCGCCCGAACGGGAGGGCTCCCCGGAGCCCGGCCCCGCCACCGAACCCACCTCCGACGACGCGGCCGAGCCCGCGTCCGAGGACACGGCCGACGCGGACGAGGAGCCGGAACACCTGTCCCCGGCGACCGGCCACGACGCGGACGAGGACGACACCGCGGACGCGGACGCCGAGGAGGACGAGCAGGCTGACGAGGAGGACGAGCAGGCTGACGAGGAGGACGAGCAGGCGGACGAGGAGGACGAGCAGGCGGACGAGGAGGACGAGCAGGCGGACGAGGAACGGCCGGAGCCGTCCCCCGACTCCGTCGAGCCCTCCTCCGCCCGCTCGTCGTCATCCGCCGAGCCCTCCTCCGCCGCCGAGACCGTCGCGGCCGAGACCGTCGCGGCCGAGGCCGCCCCTGGCGACGACGAGACGGCGACCGCCGAGCATGTACGCCCGGAGCCCCCGGCCGAGACCGGACGGTCCCGCTCCGAACCCGGCGGCTCCCGTACGGGAGCGGAGGACACGGGTACCGACGAGAGCGGAGTCACGCGACCCTCCCTGTTCGAGCCGCCGCCACGGCCGAAGCGGCCCGCCGTGTCCCTGGACCCCACGGTCATGGACCTTCCCCGCCTGTCGTATCCCCTGAGACGACGGACGGACCCGCGCGCCGAGCCGGCCGCTCCGCACGAGCCCGCTCCGCGGGAGTCACGCTCCCCGCAGCCCGCCCCGGGGCCGGCCTCCGAGCCGCAGGCGCCCGCTCCGCGACAGCCGAGCCCCCCGGAGTCCGCCTCCGGACCGGTCCCCGAGCCGCGTACGCCGGGCGCCCACCGTGAGCCGGAGGCGGACACGCCTACGCCGCCGCGGCGCGCGGCCGCCTCCGAGCATCCCCCGGCTCCGCGAACGGTCGAGCAGGCGCTGCCCGGGACCCGCCCGTTCACCTCGGCGGACTTCGCCAACACGACGCAGCGGGACGGCCTGCCGATGATCGTCCCGCCCGCGCCGGCGATGGAGCCGTACCGGGAGACCCGGCCGCGGACGGCCCCGCCGCATGCGACACCTTCGTATGAGGAGGCCCCGCCGCGGGCGACGCCGCCGTATCAGGAGGTCTCGCCGCGTACGACGTCCTCGTATCAGGACACCTCGCCGCGTACGACGCCCTCGTACGAGGAGGTCTCGCCGCGTACGGCGCAGCCCCCGGCCCCGATGCTCCCGCCCGCGACCACCCGGCAGCCCATCGCGGAGCTCCCCGCACCGGCCCCGGAGGCGGAACCACCCGTACGGAAACGGCGGCGCGGCCGCCTGATCGCCGCCATCGTCGTGCTCATGCTGCTGGCGGGCGGAGTGGCCGGCCAGCTCGTACGGCCGGTGCCCGCGCCGACGCTGCGCCTGACGCTGTCGACCACCCGCTACACCTTCGGCGGCCCTGCCCTCGACCTTCCGTGGCCGCAGCAGGGCCAGGCGACCCTGTACGCGGAGGGCCTCGGGTCGATGGGGTCCGCCGGTGGGCAGACGCCGACCCCGACCGCCAGCGTCGCCAAGGTCATGACCGCCTACGTCGTCCTGCACGACCACGCGCTGCGGGCGGGCGAGGACGGGCCGACGTTCCAGATCTCGGCGGAGGAGGCCGCCCGGCTCCCCGAGCGCAAGCAGCGGGGCGAGTCGCTGGTCGAGGTCGTCGCCGGGCAGGAGTTCACCGAGCACAAGGCGCTGGAGGCGCTGCTGATCGTCTCGGCGAACAACCTGGCGCACGAGCTGGCCCGCTGGGACGCGGGCGACGAGCAGGCGTTCGTCCAGAAGATGAACACCGCCGCCCGGTCGCTGGGGATGACCTCCACCACGTACACCGATCCCAGCGGATACGACTCGCACACGGTCAGCACCGCGGCCGACCAGGTGAAGCTGCTCGCCGCGGCGATGAAGCTCCCGGCGTTCGCCGAGATCGTCGCCATGCACACCTACGTCCCCAACGACGGGCGGCCACCGCGTTCCGCCGGTGACGTCCTGGTCGGGCGGCACGGGGTGATCGGCGGCAAGACCGGCTACACCGACGCGGCGGGCGGCAACTTCGTCTTCGCCGCCCAGAAACGGATCGACAAGGTCACCACGACGATCGTCGGCGCGGTGATGGGACAGCAGTCGCCCAGCGCGTTGGGCGCGATCGAGGTCGCCCAGCAGCTCGTCGTCGCCGCCGAGAACGCCCTGACCTCGGTCACCCTCGCCAAGGCCGGCGCGCGGGTCGCGCAGGTGGACGACGGCCTCGGCGGGCGCGTGCCGCTGCGCGCCGCGCAGCCCGTGACGGTGGTCGGCTGGAGCGGGCTGACCGTTCCCGTCCGCGTCACCGGCGATCCGCCGCACCAGGCCGCCGAGGGTGAGCGCGTCGGAACGGTACGGGCGGGTTCCGCGGCCGTCCCCGTGACCGTCGACCGCGACCTGGACGGACCGTCCATCCTCAAGCGGCTCATCCGTCTCAGGTGAGCACGCCGCCCGCGCGGGGAGCCGCCGCGCGGGCGGGCCGGGCGGTACGGTTCGCGGTGATCTCGACCTCGGGAGGGGGTTCGGATGTGCGTGTCGACGGCGGCGTCACGGTTCTCGGGCACGATCCTGTACCACGGTCGGGCGAGCCATCCCGAGCACGGCCGGGTTCACGTGCTGGGCTACCAGAACACCGCGGTCAACCTCTCGGACGGGCCGAACGCGATGCTCCTGCACGTGCCCGCCACCGGCATGACCCCGGCGAACTTCGTCGACACCCGCCACTGCCCGCGCGTCCTGCGCGACATGGTCGACGCCCTCGCCCCACGGACCCGCGGCCGTGGGCCGCTGCCGGAGGGCTGCGTGGCGGTGGCCGGCGGACCACCGCCCGTCCAGGTCTTCGACCATGACATCTACACCGTCGTCCTGGCCACCGACCCGACCCTGATCCCCGAGGCGCTGGAACGCGTGCCCGAACACCGGCGGATCCGGCCCAACCCGCCGCTGTTCGACTTCTACGCCGCCCGCCACCCCGGGCACGCGATCATCGTGTGCTGCTTCGACAACACCGAGGCGCGATCGGCGAACCCCCTGCTCCTGTGGTACCGGCCGCACAGCCTCCGCCACTTCGTCCTCCCGGCGCTGGACTGCCACACCGGAGGCGTCCCCGACCTGACCGCGCGCGTTGACACTGACCACTGGGTCATCCTCGGGCGCGACGACGCACCGGCCTCCTGGGGCGTCCCGGTCGACTACACCGCCGCTGACAGCCGTACGGGACACGGCCGTCACCCCGACCGGCACGGACCCGCCGCGCCGTACCTCCCGGCCCGGGTGATCGGAACGCGTTTCACCGGCACCATGCCGAACGGGGACTTCACCATCCCGTACACCGACGTCCTCCGCGGCGACCTCGGCGCCCTCGGCCGTACGACGGCCGCGGCCGCCTGACCGCCCGCCGCCGAGCGCGCCCGGCGGCTACGACATGAGCCGGACGCGGACCGCCGCGCCGTGCTGCGGGCGCGTGCCGGAGGGGACCAGGCGGTCGTCGTCCTGCCACGTGTACGTGACGGCGGCGGGTGAGAGGGAGGGACAGCACTCGGGGTCCCGCGCCGCGTAGTGCAGGTAGGTGACCCGGAAACTGCCGGGGCCGGCGGTCACCGCCCGTACGGCGTCGGTCTCGGTGACGGCGTCCCAGCCGAGGAACCGCGTGCCGTGCCAGAAGAAGACCAGCTGGCCCTTGCCATCGGCGGTCGGGTACCGCTGGCCGATCACGGCGGTGAGGGTGCCGCCGTGCCCGTCCGGCGTCGTCACCGGCGGGCGGTCGCTGACGAAGTGCGTGGACGGGTCCGCCGCCTCGACGGTACGGGTCAGCACGCGCCGGATGGCGGCCTGGCCCGGGACGCCGACGGCGGGGCCCGAGGCACTGGGCGTCGGAGTGTCCGTAAGGGTGCCGGGCGCCGGCAGGGGTGAGGAGGGCGCGGGGTTCGGCGCCGACGCGGCCGACGAGGCAGGGGCCGAGGACGCCGACGGTCGCGCGGCGGATCGCTCCTCGGACCGGCAGCCTGTCGCGGCGACCACGGCCAGGAGGACGACCGCCGCCGCCCGAGGCCGTACGCGTATGAGGGGAACGCTCTCGTCGATCACGGCAACGTCCTTCTCCGGCATCCGATCGTCCTGCTGCGGCAGTCGAGATCGTAATTCGTGCGGAGCGGATCGGCGGGGCGCGCGGCGGAATCGGTGCGGGGAGGCCGTGGACCGTACGGCCTCCCCGGCGGCGGGTCAGTTCCCGTACTGCTCGGTCTCCGGGCGTTCGAGCATCAGGGCGTGCACGGGCCGCTCGGCGACGAGGCGGTGCCGGACGCCCCTCGGCACGACGAACAACTCGCCCTTGCTGAGCGTGACCGGCTCCCGGCCTTCCAGCTCGACGCGGAAGCCGCCGTCCCGGCACAGGGACAGCTCGTCCTCGTCGTGTGGTGCCACGGGCGCTCGCCCTCGAACGGGGCGACCCGCACGATGGCGTCGTTCGCCGTCACCAGGTCCTGCGGTCGGTAAGGACCGGGCCGCCGGCGATCACCTCGTCGATCGACACCGGACTCGTCTCGTTGTGCGTAGTCATGCGTCGGATCTTGCCGCCGTACGGGCCCTGGTCCCAGCGCCGACCCGTCCCCACCGGCCCGGTCATGGAGTTCAGGTGACGGCCGAGGGCGTACGTGTGGGCGGGCGCCTGCGCCGGCGAACCCGCCGGCCGAGCCACCCGGTGGACCGTCCGAGAGCGATCGCCGGAAGTTGTTCCGGCCGTCGAGGTTTCGCCCGCGAACTCCGGGGGTAGGGAGAACAACGAAGCTGACCTGCCGATCTTTACGTGCCAGCGGCGCAATTTGACCTTGCTGCCGGGGCCACGTAGAGTCCTCGTTGCCCGCAGGGGAGCGGGACGCCGAAAGGCGGCCGGCCCCGCGGAAGACACCCCACTCGATAGCGCGTGGCAGAGTCACTCTGCGGCGCGGGTAGGATGGGTTGTCGGCCCGGCCGAGTACGTGACACCGACAAGGTGGCGCGGTCGCCGGGAACCTCCCAGTGAAAGTCACTGAAGTTTTGGCTTCGGTTTCTGAGTGCTGGGCGGGTATCGAGGAGTTATCCCGAGTCGGTCAATTCGACAAAGGAAAGCAAATCGGTAAGATAGACCCAAGGAAATGCCCCAGACGGGAAACTGGAAACAGGGACCTGACGGTGTGTGTCCGTTTCTTGAGAACTCAACAGTGTGCTAAAAGCCAGTGCCTTTATGGTCCTCGCTGATCATGGTCGGTCCTTCGGGTTGATTGTGGTTGGTTTGGATTCCTTTGGCAAGTATGATTCTTGCCGGGATTTTTTTTCGTTGGGTTTGGCGGTCGTCTTCGCCGATGATCGTCGTTTGGCCTTAACGGAGAGTTTGATCCTGGCTCAGGACGAACGCTGGCGGCGTGCTTAACACATGCAAGTCGAGCGGAAAGGCC
>NZ_JAMXMV010000018.1 GCF_024055715.1 Actinoallomurus soli | reverse complement strand
CCGGGGCGCCGACGTCCGGTGGAAGGTCCCGCCCTGCTCAGCGGGCGCTGCGGCGGGCCGCCGGCGGGAGGGGCGGGCGGCCGGTGCCGAAGACCCACGCCCGGAAGAACGCGCTGAGGTCCTGGCCGGAGATCCGGGTCGCCAGGGCGGCGAAGTCGCGGGTGGTCGCGGTGCCGTGCCGGTGCTCGGCCGTCCAGGCGCGGAGCAGGGCGAAGAATCTCTCGTCGCCGATCTTCTCGCGGAGGAACTGCAGGGCCATCGCGCCGCCGTAGTAGACGCGGGGGCCGGCGTTCTCGTCGGGGGCCTTCGGATCGGCGAGCACGACCTGCCACATCGGAGAGTCGGCCGGATACGTCTCGTAGACCTGCCGGGCCTGCTCGGCCGCGGGCCGCCCGCCCTTGACCTCGTCCCAGTACCAGGTGGCGAAGGTGGCGAAGCCCTCGCTGAGCCAGATCTCGTTCCAGCCGCGGATGCCGACGCTGTCGCCGAACCACTGGTGGGCCAGTTCGTGCGCGACCGTCCCGGCGGAGTCGACCTGGGAGTAGACCGGGCGGGTCTGCGTCTCCTCCGAGAACGGCAGCTCCTTGCCGTCGTAGCTCACCTTCAGCGCGATGGCGCCGGTGGAGTCGAACGGATAGGGGCCGAACGTCTTCGTCCACAGGTCGGTGACCTCGGCGGTGGTCTTCCAGAAGAACGCCGCCGAGCCCGGCCGGGCCGCCTCCAGCCTCGGATCGACGGCGGTGTACTGCGGGATCCCGCCCGGCGTCGTCCCGGTCCGCACCTGCCACTTCCCGATGTCGATGGTGGCCAGGTAGGTGGACATCGGGTCCTTCTCGCGCCAGGCGAACGTCGTCCGGTCGCCGTCCGTGCGACGCGACACGAGCCGGCCGTTGGCGACGACGCCGAGACCCTGGGGGACGCGCACCCGGAAGTCGAAGGTCGCCTTGTCCGACGGGTGATCCTTGCAGGGGAACCAGGTCGAGGCGCCGTCCTCGATGTTCTGCACGACCGCCCCGTCGTCGGTCGGGACGAAGCCGTACGGCGTGTCACCGCCGATGGGCCTTGGTTCGCCGCCGTACGCGACGGTGACGACGAAGCCGGCCCCCTCGGGCAGGCCGTGGCGGGGAGTGATGATCAGTTCCTGCCCCTCGCGGGTGAACCGGGCGTCCGCCCCGTTCACCCGGACGCTCCGGACCGTGAGCCCGCGCAGGTCCAGGTCGAAGCGGGACAGGTTCTGGGTGGCCCGCGCCCGGATGCGGACGACGCCGTCGAGCCGCCGGGTCGAGGGGTCGTACGCCAGGTCCAGGGAGTAGTGCCGGACGTCGTACCCGCCGTTGCCCTCCAGCGGGTACCAGGGATCGCCGACGCCGGGGGAACCCGGCCGGAAGACGGGCCCGGCGGAGGCCGGGGAGGCGGCGGCGACCGAGCCCGCGCACGCGAGGGCCGTGCCGAGCGCGACGAGGCGGGAGGTCCGCGGGAGGGAGAAGCGCATGAAGGTCACCTCGAGAGCAGGTGGGGATCGACGCCTTCATGCTTCCGGCCGGCGGTCGCCCGATCGATCGTGCCCGCACGGGGATTCCCGGTTCGGTCCGCCCCACCCCGTAGGCGCGGACGTCTCGGACGTTGCCGCGCTCGAGTGGGCGGCCCACCCGTCGTCATGGCGGTGGTCGCGCGTTCGGCCGGAGCATCCCACAGCGGCGGCCGCGCGGCCGCGGGGCCGGTCAGCGGGGGAATCCGACTCCGGTGAACTGCTCGGAGAGATTCCACAGGCGGCGTGCGAGGTCGGTGTCCTGTGCCGGACCGGAGCGGCCGATGAGTTCCGGGGCGCCGCGCATGTGTGCGAGATGGTCGGGGCCGGTGAAGCTGTTGGCGGGGATGTCGGCGACAGCGGCGTACAGGGTCGGCAGCGCGCCGCGCCGGGCATCCTGGGCCAGCAGCCGGAGCGCGATCGACCACAGGATGTCGGACGGGCGGCGGGGGCCGTCGTGGTGGTAGATGTCCGTGGCGACCAGGCCGGGGTGGGCGGCGTGGGCGAGCACGGCCGATCCGGCGGCGGTCAGGCGGCGCTGTAGTTCGGCGGTGAACAGCAGGTTCGCCAGTTTTGAATCGTTGTAGGCGCGGGAGGGCTGGTAGGGCCGGTGCTCCCAGTTGAGGTCGGCGAGATCCAGCCTGGCGTATCGCTCGGCCTGTGAGGCGACCGTGACGACGCGGCCGGTGATGTGCTCGAGCAGCAGGTTGGTCAGGGCGAAGTGCCCCAGGTGGTTGATGCCGAACTTGGACTCGAATCCGTCGGCGGTGCGGGTCAGCGTCGGTCCCGAGACGCCCGCGTTATTGATCAGCAGGTCGATCGGGCCGTCCCAGCCGGCGGCGAACGACCGGACGGACTCCAGGTCGGCCAGGTCGAGTTCGCGGACCTCGGTGTCGCCCGGTATGGCGGCCGCGGCGGCCTTGCCCTTGCCGGCGTTGCGGACGGCGAGCACGACGCGTGCGCCGGCCGCGGCCAGGGCGTGGGCCGTGGCCTGGCCGATGCCGCTGTTGGCGCCGGTCACGATCGCCGTCGTGCCGGTCATGTCAGGGATGTCGGTAACGCTAAAAGTAGTCACGAGCAACAATGTAGGCATCGACGACAATGCTGTCAATGGATACATCGGGTGTTATGCTGGGGCGCATGCCCGATCGGCCCTACCATCACGGCAATCTGCGCACCGCACTGCTCACCGAGGCCGAGCGGACGTTGCGGGAGCAGGGCATCGAGGCCCTGTCGCTGCGCGACCTCGCCCGTCAGGCAGGAGTGAGCCACGCCGCGCCGCGCCGCCATTTCGCCGACCGGCAGGCGTTGCTCGACGCCCTGGCCGAGACCGGTTTCGCGCGCCTGGGCGAGGAGATGCGCGTGGCGATCGAGGGGGCCGGCGAGGACTGCGAGGCTCAACTGCGCGCGGTGGCCGGCGCCTATGTGCGCTTCGCGACCACGGATGGCGCTCTGCTCGATCTGATGTTCGGCGCCAAGACCGCCACGCGGTCCGCCGGGCTGCGGGCGGCGTCCGAACGCCTGTTCACCGAATTCGGCGACCTGGTCCGCCGATGGCAGCGAGGGGGCGCGCTTCCGCCCGGGGAACCCGAGCGTCTGCGTCTGCTTCTCATCGCCACCCTGCAGGGCATCGCCTCACTCGTCGCCTCCGACCGGGTCCAGGCCGCGCAAGCCGACGCGCTGATCACCGACGCGGTCACGCTTTTCGCCCCCTGCCGTCACCCCTGACCTCGGCTCCCGCGCGGCACGGTGACGTCGTTCAGGGCGCTGTGGGCGTCCTGGGCCGGTCGGCGTCGGTGGGGGCGGGGGCGTGGTGCAGGAGGCCGGCGAGGAGGACGTCGACCATGTGGCGGGCGCGGTAGCCGGGGAAGGTGTCGGCGCCGATGCACAGGTTGCCGATGGCGATCATCAGGTCCAGGGGGCGTACGTCCGCGCGGATCCGGCCGGCGTCGACGCAGGCCCGCAGCAGCCGGTCGAGGACCGGGACGAGGCGGTCGACGAACTCGGCGTGCAGGCTCTCCAGCCCCGCCTGGTCCGAGTGCAGTGCCTCGGGCAGGCCGTGCTTGGTCACCAGGAAGTCGGTGAACCGGGCCACCCAGGACCGCAGAGCCTCGTAAGGGTTCTCGGGGTTTTCGCCGGAGGCGCCGGCCGGGGTGGCGGCGAGCGCGTCGACCTGGTGGCGGAAGACCGCGACCACCAGGTCGGGGCGGGTGGGGAAGTGCCGGTAGACGGTGCCCATGCCGACGCCCGCCTCGGCGGCGATGTCCCGCACCGGAGCGTCGATGCCGGCGCGGGCGAAGACGGCCGCGGCGGCGTCGAGCAGGGTCTGGGCGTTCCGGCGCGCGTCGGACCGCTTGCGCCGCTCGCCGCGGGCCTGCGGCATGTCTGCCGGTGACATGCGGGCACCTCCAGGTTGCCAAGCGGAGCATTGCTCCATATATTCGGATTCGGAGCGACGCTCCGGAACTAATTGTGCCAGCTCGCCCTAATCATCCCTCCCACTAGCGAGGACTCCCATGAGCGACACCGCATCACCCCCTGCCATCACCGATCCGAGCGCGCCGGTCATCTCGGTCGCGCCGGTCAGGCTCACCGCCCCCGACCGCGGCCAGGACCTGCTGGTACGGGTCACCGCGCCGACGACCGGCCACAACCTGCCGGTCGTCGTCTTCTCCCACGGCATGACCTTGACCATGGACGACTACGCGCCACTGGCCGGCTACTGGGCCCGCCACGGGTTCGCCGTCATCCAGCCCACCCACCTCGACTCCTCCGGCCTCGCCCCCGACGACCCGCGCACCCCGCACATCTGGCGCATACGGACCGACGACCTCACCGGCGTCCTCGACCAACTCGACACCGTCGAAGCCGCCGTGCCCGGACTGGCCGGACGCCTCGACCCCGACCGCATCGCGGCCGCCGGGCACTCCTGGGGCGCACAGACCGCCAGCACCCTCGCCGGCGCACGGGTCCTCCAGACCGACGGCACACCCGGCGACAGCATGGCCGACCCGCGCGTCAAGGCCGCGGTACTGCTCTGCCTGCCCGGGACCGGCGGTGACGACCTGAGCCCGCTCGCCACCCAGTACTTCCCCTTCATGAACCCCGACTTCACGGTGATGAAAACGCCCAGCCTGATCGTCGCCGGGGACCACGACGACTCCCCCTTGACGGTCCGGGGCGCGGACTGGTTCACCGACGGCTACCACCTCAGCCCCGGCGCCACCGACCTGGTGACCCTCTTCGGCGCGGAACACGGACTCGGCGGCATCCAGGGCCACCACGACACGCGGACCACCGACGAGAACCCCGAACGCGTCGCGCTCGTCCAGCAGGCCACCCTCGCATACCTGCGCACCGCGCTCGGCCTCGACGACGGCGCGTGGCCCACCACCCGCGACTCCCTGACCACGGCCGGCGACCCGCTGGCAAGGATCGACTCGAAGTGAGGACGACGATGACCCACCCACCGCTCGATCCGGAGCTCGCCGCAGTGCTGACGGTCGTCCACGAACATCTGTCACCGTCCATCACCGCCGGGGACATCGAGGGACTGCGGGCCAACCCCATGTTCGCGGTCGCGGACGAGGACCTGACGCGCGACGGGACCGTCGAACTGCAGGACATCTCCATACCGGGTCCGCCGGGCGCCCCCGAGGTCTCGCTGCTCGTCCTCAAGCCCGTGGGCCTGGCGGCAGGAGCGCCCGTCTTCTACTACATGCACGGCGGCGGCATGATCATCGGCAACAATCGCACCGGAGTCGCCGGCGCGCTCGACTGGGCCGTCGACAACGGCGCCGTCGTGGTGTCGGTGGAGTACCGCCTGGCGCCGGAACATCCCGATCCCGCTCCGATCGAGGACTGCTACGCGGGCCTGTTGTGGACCCACGAACACGCCGCGAAGATCGGCGGCGACCCGGACCGAATCATCGTCGCCGGCGCGAGCGCGGGCGGAGGGCTCGCGGCCGGCGTGGCACTGCTCGCCCGCGATCGCGGCGGTCCGCGGCTGCTCGGTCAGGTGCTCATGTGCCCGATGCTCGACGACCGTTTCGTCACGCCGAGCAGCCGGGAACTCGACGGCGAGGGCATCTGGGACGCCACCAGCAATACGACCGGGTGGACCGCGTTGCTCGGCGAACGCAGAGGCGGCGGCGACGTCAGCGTCTACGCCGCGCCGGCGAGAGCGACCGACCTGACCGGTCTGCCCAGCTCATTCGTCGACGTCGGCTCCGTCGAGACCTTCCGCGACGAGGCCATCGACTACGCCGCTCGGCTGCTGCAGGCCGGCGTTCAGGCCGAGCTCCACGTCTGGCCGGGCGGCTTCCACGGATTCGACGGCATGGTCCCCCATGCCTCGCTGTCACAGACCGCGTCCGCGACCCGAGCCGCCTGGATCCGACGGCTCCTGGCCGCGGGCTGACAGGCGATCGCAGGAGCCCTGCCGCTCCGCCGAACCGGAGACGTCAGTGGCTGAAGGCGCGCCGGTAGGCGGTGGGGGTGGTGCCCAGCGCACGCCGGAAGTGCAGCCGTAGGTTGGCGGCCGTGCCCAGCCCGCAGTCCTGCGCCACCCGGTCCACCGAGTAGTCCGTGGTCTCCAGCAGTTCCCGGGCCCTGCCCAGACGGGCGCCCAGCAACCACTGCAATGGGGTCGTGCCCGTCTCCTCGGTGAACCGGCGCATGAACGTACGCTGCGAGAGCCCCGCGTGCCGGGCGAGCACGCGCAGGGTGAGCGGCTCGCCGAGCCGGTGCAGGGCCCACTCGCGGGTCTCGGACAGCGACGCTTCACCGGCCTCCGCGACGGGAGCGGGCACGTACTGGGCCTGCCCCCCGTCGCGGTGCGGGGCGGCCACCAGACCGCGAGCGATCTGGTTGGCCACCACCGCCCCCAGGTCGCGGCGCACGATGTGCAGGCACAGGTCGATGCCGCAGCACACCCCGGCCGAGGTGAGCACGTCTCCCTCGTCGACGTAGAGCACGTCGCGGCCGACCTTGACGGCGGGGAAGTCCCGCTCGAGGTCCTCGATGTGCTTCCAGTGGGTCGTGGCGTGCAGCCCGTCCAGCACGCCCGCGGCGGCCAGCGCGAACGCGCCCGTGCAGATCGACGTCACTCGCCGGCCCCGGTCACGGGCCTCGGCCAGTACGCCGAGCACGGCCTCCGGCGGCCGAAGGAGCGGCTCGAATCCCGGCACGATCACGGTGTCGGCGGCGCGCACCTGCTCCAGGCCCCCAGCGGCGACCAGAGTGAAACCCGCGGTGGTGGTCACCTTCGAGTCGAGTGCGCACACGGTCATCTCATAGGGCGTCTCCGGCCGGGCGTTGAAGATCTGCGCCGGGATGGCCAGGTCGAGCGGGGTGACCCCGTCCAGCGCCAGCACAGCGACTCGATGTACCGCCATGGCAATATCCTAACGAAAGTCGGCGAAATTGCCACTGTCCAGGTCAGGACGGTGACGGCCACCCTGGAGGACATGACCGGACCGATCCCCACCGACCAGGCCGGCGCGACGACCGCCGACCTGCTCGCGCTGCCCGGCACACCGCTTGCCGAGGCCATCGTGGATCTCATCCGACCTGTGGAATCACAGTCGGTGTTCAACCACAGCATCCGCAGTTATCTGTTCGCCCGGCTGGTGGCCGCTCGCCTCGCCCTGGTCGTCGGCCGTGACTACAACGACGATCTGCTGTTCGCGGCGTGCGCGATGCACGACCTCGGCGTGGCGTCGGACGGGCCGCACAGTCAGCGCTTCGAGGTCGAAGGCGCCGACCGGGCCGCCGAATTCCTCATCGAACACGGAACGCCCGCAGCCGACGCCGATGAGGTCTGGCAGGCCATCGCCCTGCACACCTCCTCGGGCATCGCGGAACGCCGCGGCACCCTGTGCCTGCTCGTCCGCGAAGGCGTCGCCCTGGACTTCGGCGGCCCGCTCGGCGGCGACCACCTCGAAGCCCTCACCGACGCGCAGGCCGACGCCGTCCACGCCGCCTATCCACGGCTGGAAATGATCCGCTCGCTCACCGACGCGATCGTCGCGCAAGCCGCGAAGAACCCGAAGAACGCACCTCGCTACGCGATCCCCGGTGAGTTCATCCGCGAACGCGAGACCTTCGGCCAGACCCGGCTGGAGCATGCCTGCCGTTCGTCCCGATGGGGCGACTGACGCCCCGAACCCCACAACCCCTACTCGGTCGACAAAGAAAAGGATTCACCGCGATGACCACCTACACCGTCGAGATCCCCGAGGACTCCGCAGTCTTCGGCAAGACCACCAGCGCCTTCTCGAGCTTCGGCTATTCCGCCGCGGTCCGCTCCCATGGCCAGCTCTTCATCGCCGGAACGATCGGCCGCCGCGCCGACGGAACCATCGCGGAGACCGTCGAAGAACAGACCGAGATCGCCATCCGGCGCATCGAGGAGATCCTTCGGCTGGAGAACCTCGACCTCACGGCCCTCGTCGACGTCACCAGCTACCACGTCGACATCCGCGAGAACATGGCCGGCTTCCTCGAGGCCAAACAGCGCCTCATCAAAGCCCCCTACCCGGCCTGGACGATCATCGGTGTCAGCGGCCTCGCCAGCCCGGGTCTCCTGGTCGAGATCCGCGCGACCGCCACCTATCCCGACACCGCATCCCGATAGACCGATGCTCCCGGGCTCGGGGGCCGGCCCCCGAGCCCGGGAGCTCGTCACCATTCGCATTGAGATTCGACATGAAGACTTCGGCTCAGCAGGACGAGAACGTCTCCGCGACCGCCCGGCGTCCCGGCCTCGCCGGCCTTACGCTGCTGGCCTCGATGATCGTCTCGTTCCTGGCCTCCTCGAGTGCCCCCACGCCGATCTACGCCATCTACGCGGGCCGATGGCATTTCTCCCCGATGACCACCACCATCGTCTTCGGCAGCTACGCCCTCACCGTCCTGGCCGCGCTGCTCGTGCTCGGCCGGACGTCGGAGCACCTCGGTCGCAAGCCGGTCCTCCTGGCCGCGCTGGCGTTGCAGATCGTCGCCATGGTCGTGTTCATCACGGCCGGCGGCATCGGCGCCCTGCTCGCCGGGCGGATCCTGCAGGGCGTCGCCACCGGCGGTGCGCTGGGCACACTCGGCGCCGCGATGCTGGACATCGACCGCGAGCGCGGCACACGCGCCAACGCCATTGCCCCCGGACTGGGGTCCGGGGTCGGCGCACTGCTGTCCGGCCTGGTCGTCCAGTACCTGCCGGCGCCCACGCGGCTCATCTACGTCATGCTCATCGGGATCTTCGTCATCCAGGCCGCCGGCGTGGCGCTGCTACCGGAGACCATCGGCCGCAGGCCCGGGCTGCGCTCCGCCCTCGTACCGGAACTCGCGGTGCCACGCCACCTGCGCGGTCCCCTGCTCGCGGTGGCGCCGGCGCTGTTCGCGGTGTGGTCGCTCGGCGGCTTCTACGGCTCACTCGCCCCCGCGCTCGCCCGCCGGCTCTCGGGCTCGACGTCCATGGTGATCGGCGGCCTCGGCCTGTTCGTCCTCACCGTGGTCTCGACCATCACCACCGTCGCGCTCGAACGCACACCGCCCCGGACCGTGATGTTCCTCGGCATCGGACTGCTCGTGGTGGGCTCACTCGGGACCCTCGTGGCCGTCGAGTCCTCGTCGATCGTGGGCTTCTTCGCCTGCACCTGCGTGGCCGGGGTCGGTTTCGGCGCCGGGTTCCAGGGCGGGATGCGCACCGTCCTGCCCCTGGTCGCCGAGCACGAGCGCTCGGGCGTCCTGTCGACGATCTACGTGGTCTGCTACCTGGGCATGGGCCTGCCGGCCATCGTCGCCGGGATCCTCGTCGTGCACGGCGGTGGCCTGGCCTCCGCCACGCGGGACTACTCGCTGTTCGTGGTGGCGTTCGCCGTCGCGACACTGGTCGCGCTCCTGCGTACCGGCCGTACGGCACGGCCGACGCGCCAGATGCACGTGACGTGCGAGTCCGACGCCTGATCACGGCTTGACGGGTCTCCCGGTCCGGTTCGCCCACCCCACGGGCGGACCGGACCGGGACGTGCCGGGACGGCGGGTCAGGTCAGGTGGACGTGCCGGGACGGCGGGTCAGGTCAGGCGGTCGGCGGCGACCTTGGCGGCGCCGGCGATGAGCCTGTCGTTCGGCGTGGCGTCCTTCGTCGAACGGCTGGACATGACCGCCATCACGATGGGCGCCCGGTGCGGGGGCCACGCCACGGCGATGTCGTTCCGCACGCCGTAGTCGCCGGTCCCGGTCTTGTCGCCGACGGTCCAGCCGGCCGGGACGCCGGCGCGGATCACGTTGTCGCCCGTGGTGTTGCGCCGCATCCAGTCGATGAGCAGGTCGCGCTTGGGCGTGGGCAGCACGTGGCCGAGCGTGTACGCGCGCAGGTCGGTGCCGAGCTGCCGCGGCGTGCTGGTGTCCCGGACGTCCCCGGGGATCGCGGTGTTGAGGTCCGGTTCGTTGCGGTCGACATGGGTGGTGCGGTCCCCGATCCGCCGCAGGGCGGCGCCGAGGCCGCTCGGCCCGCCGACCTCGCGGAACAGCAGGTTCGCGGCCGTGTTGTCGCTGAACCGGAGCGCCGCGTCGCACAGCTCGCGGATGGTCATCCCCGTGGCGACGTGCTTCTCGGTCACCGGAGAGTACGAGAGGAGGTCGTCCGCCGTGTACTTCACCACGTGGTCCAGCCGCTTCATCGGGTCCTCGCGCAGGACGGTGCCCGTGAGCGGGACCTTGGACGTGGACGCGTAGGCGAACCGCTCGTCGGCGCGCCAGGCGACGACCTTCCCCGTGCCGGTGTCGAGCGCCCAGACGCCGAGCCGGGCGTCGTACTGCTTCTCCAGGGCCTGGAAGGCCTGGTCGTTCCGCTGCCCCGCGGGCGCCGACGCGGCGGTCACCGTGGCCGACGCGCTCGCGGGGGTCACCTTCGCCGACGCGGTCGCGGCGTCGCCGTCCGCGCCGCATCCGCTCAGCGGGATGAGCGCGAGGGCGGCGGCCGCGGCGAGCGGAGCCCGAAGGCGCGTGGGCTGCTTCTTCTGTCGTGCGTTCCTCATGCCGGGGAGTCTTCCGACGGCCCTCGTATGCGGTCAAAGACGTAAACGGGCGATTCAATGCTGAAACAGCATAAACTCTGGTCGTGGATCTCCTCGGGGCGTGGCGTGCGTTCGTGAGCGTCAGCGAGCACGGCAGCTTCACCGAGGGAGCCGCGGCGGCGCGGATCCCCCAGCCGGTGGCGAGCCGCCGGATCGCCGCCCTGGAGAAGCACCTCGGCGAGCGCCTGCTCGACCGGTCCTCGCGCCGGGTGACGCTCACCCGATTCGGTCGCGACATGCTGCCGTCGGCCAAGCGCCTCGTGCGGCTGGCGGAGGCCATGGAGGACGAGGCCGAACGCGCCAAGCTCAGCCCGCTCCGGCTCGCCGTCCCCGATGTCTGCTCCGTACGCGACCTGGCCCTGCTCACCGCCGAGGCGCGCCGCAAGGGCGTCTACCTGGACTTCCAGCCGGCGCCGCCGGCCGAACGCGCCGAGCTCGTCCGGTCCCGTGAGGTCCGCGCCGCCCTGACGGCGGTGCCGCCGGACGAGGGCACCTGGTCCGTGGCCCTCGGGCTGGCGGGCACGGCCGCTCCCGCCGCCCGGACCATCTACCTGGAGACCCTGCGGCCGGGCCGCGCCGCCCTCGCGGCACGGCCGCGCCGGATCTGGATCCAGCCCGAGGACGACGTGCCGCACGTCCGGGACCGCCTGTTCCGGGTCCGCGACGCGGTCGGCCTGTTGCCCGCCCAGGTCGCCGTCGCGGGTACTCTCGTCGCCGCGGCCGCGGAGGCGGTGGCGTCGGGGGATCTCCTCCTGTGCTCGCCGCGCCAGGCCGGGGAGCTCGGGCTGCACTGGCGTCCGATCGGCGAGGTCGGCGTCGGGCGCGGCTTCGAGGTGGCCGCCGGCATCGGCGACGACGCCGAGCGCGTCCGGGTCCGGCTCCGCGCGGAGATCGCCCGCTGCCTGGGCGCCGATGAGACCGAGGGAGGCGCGGTACGGTGACGGGCGTCGAGGGGTTGCTCCGTGACCTGCGCACGGCCCTGGACGACGCCGGGCTGAGCGGGTCGTTCCTGGTCCGGGACCTGCGCTCCGGCGACGAGCTGGGCATCGATCCGGACCTGGAGTTCCCGGTCGCCTCCCTGGTGAAGATCCCGCTCTCGATCGCGACGCTCGAGCGCATACGGCGCGGGGAGCTCGACGGCGCGGCGCAGATCTCGATCGAGCCGGGCGCCGCGGCACCCGGGCCGAGTGGGCTGAGCAGGTTCCGGCACGCCACGCGGATCGCCGTCGACGACCTGCTCTACCTCAGCATGGCCGTCAGCGACAACGCCGCGACGGACGCGCTGTTCGCCCTCACGCCGCCGGCCGAGGTCGCCGCGATCCTGCAGGAGCTGGGCGTGCGCGGCGTCACGGTACGGCACACGATCCGCGAGCTGACCGGGACGCTCGCCGAACTGCTGCCCCCGGAGGACGCGCACCTGGCCCATGTCCTGGCGATCGAGGCGGGCACGACCGGGCGGGGCCACCGCATCCCGCAGCTCGACGTGACCCTCGCCAACTCCGGATCCCCGCGGGCGTACCTGGACCTGCTGCAGGCGCTGTGGACGCCGTCGAAGATCGACCCGGACGTCGCCGCGCGGGTCCGGGAGCTCATGGGCGACAACGTGCTGCGGCAGCGCCTCGCACCCGATTTCCGGTCCGACGCGACCCGCTGGTCCTCCAAGACCGGGACGCTCCTCAACCTCCGCCACGAGGTGGGGGTGGTCGAGCACGCCGACGGCCGGGTCTTCGGGGTCGCGGCGTTCACCGGGTCGCGGGTGCCGGCCCTGCACCAGCCCGAGGCCGAGGCGCTGATGGGACGGGTCGCGCGTGCCCTCCGCGACCGCCTGCGCGCGATGTGACGACGCGCCCCGGGGTGCGCGCGGCCGTCAGCCGGACTCGTCCACCGCGCCGGCCAAGGCCTCGGGCGTAGGGGCCGTATCAGGCGTACGCGGCTCACCGGTGGCGGGGCCCGCCGTCGCCAGGACCGATCCGGCCAGGATCAGGACGAAGGCGGTGACGACCCCGGGCGTCAACGGTTCGCCGAGGAACACCGCCCCGGCCGCCACCGCGACCGCCGGGTTGACGTACGTGATGACGGTGGCGCGCGCGGGGCCCGCCTCCTTGATCAGCTCCAGGAAGGCCACGAACGCGATCGCGGTGCACACGACGCCGAGACCGGCGAGGGCGGCCAGGACCTCGGCGGACGGCATGGCGGACGGGCCGGTGACGGCGGCCGCGGGCGCGTAGACCACGGTGGCCAGGGCCAGGCAGGCGGCCGTGAGCTGGAGTGAGGAGACGCCCTTCAGGTGGCGCGCGGCGATCAGCGGGGCCGTGGCGTACCCCACCACGGTCGCCAGCACCTCGGCGAGGGAGCGGGCGTCACCGCCGGTCAGGTGCGGTGCGGTGAGGACCGCGACACCCGCGAGGCCCACCGTCAGGCCGGCCGCCCGCCGGAGCCCGAGCCGGTCGGTGCCGCCGAAGAAGCGGGCCACGACGACTCCGACGATCGGCACGCCCGCGATCAGCAGGCCCGCCGTGGAGCTGGACAGATGGCGCTCGGCGTCGCTGAGGGTGAACCAGGGGACGATGATCTCGGTGCACGCGAAGGCCAGCAGGGGACGCCAGTGCGCCCGCGCGGTGCGGACCAGGCCGCCCTGCCGCAGCGCGAAGGGCAGCAGCAGGACGGCGCCGAGCGCGCAGCGTGTGAACACCACCGTGGACGGGGACACCGCGTCCACCGCCACCTTGATCATCAGGTAGGGGATGCCCCAGACCACTCCCATCAGGGAGAAGAGGAACCAGCCACGTGCAGTCATGCGGCGAGTATCGGGCCGCCCGGATGGGGCCGTCTTGAACGCTGTTGCGGCTACGCCGCCCCTGCCACGCTGGTGCGGTACGCCGCCGGTGTCACGCCCAGCACCCGCCGGAACCACCGGGTCAGGTGCGCCTGATCGGCGAACCCGACGAGTGCGGCCACCTCGGCGGGCCGCAACCCGGACTCCAGGAGCGCGCGGGCTCTGGTCACGCGGTACTGGGCGAGCCACGCGTACGGCGGGACCCCCGTCGCCGTGCGGAAGGCGCGCAGGAGCTGGTAGCGGGACAGGCCCAGCTCGGCGGCGAGGCCGGTGAGCGAGGGCGGGGCGGTGAGGTCGCCGGCCAGGCGGTCGCGGACGGTGCGGGCGATCCGGGCGGCGCCCGGGACCGTGTCGCTCACCGGGCGGGCGGTGGAGTGCCGGCGGGCGAGCGCGGTCAGCAGCCAGGGGAGGCGGCACTCAGCCTCCAGGGGGTCGGGGCGGCGGACGAGGTCGATGTGCGCGGCGCGCAGGGCCCCGGCGAGTTCGGGGTCGTCGAGCAGCGGCTCACGAAAGTGCGGAAGGCCGCCTCGGACGCCGTCGGTGACCAGGGCGGGGTCGGCGTACAGGGCGAGGTAGGCGTAGCCGGCGATCGGTGTGGCGGGGCCGCCGGTGTGCATCTCGCCGGGCTCGAGGACGATGATCGAGCCTGGGCCCGTACGGATGCGGCCGCCGCGGTAGTCGATGGACTCCACGCCGCCCACGCAGACGCCGACGGTGAGCTCCTCGTGCGCGTGCGGGGCGTAGACGTGCTTGTCGAAGCGGGCGGTGAGCAGGTCGAGCGAGGGTCCGTCCCGGCCGAGCCGCGCCCTGGTCCACCGTGCCTGTTCCCGTGCGCTCACCTCACGTGCCCTTCCCCCGTCCTGGCCACGCGGCCCCTCGGCGATCGCCGAGGGGCCGCGGTACCTGATCGGCCAGGGGTCAGCCGCCGAGGCCGGCCTGCTTGAGCCAGTCCTTGGCGACGGTGCTCGCGTCGTCCTTGTCGCTGACGACCTTGGTCATCATGGCGAGCAGGTCCTGCGTGGTGAGCTTGGCCGAGACGGCGTTCAGAGCGGCCACGCCGGTCGCGTTGAGGCCGGACTTGTAGACCAGCGGCGTGACGTTCTGCGCGCTGAAGACGTTCTGCGGGTCCTCCAGCACGACGAACTTGTTGGCCGTGATCGTCGGGTCGGTGGTGAACAGGTCGGCGGCCTGGATGCTGTCGTTCTTCAGCAGCTTGACCAGCGTCGTCTGCGCGTTGGCGTCGAACGGCTGGAACTTCTTGAACTTCAGGCCGTACTTGCTCTCCAGCCCGACCAGGCCCTGCTGGCGGGTCTTGAACTCCGACGGACCGCCGATCGTGAGCTGCCCGGCCACCGACTTGAGGTCGGCGATCGACTTCAGGTGGTACTTGGCGGCGGTCTGGGAGTTGACCGTCACCGAGTCCTTGTCCTCGGCCTTGGACGAGTCGAGGACCTCCAGCGTCGACGGCAGCTTCGCCTTGAGCTCGGAGTTCACCTGGTCGGTCGTCACGGCCGTGCTGCTCTTGTCGACCGACGTGGTCAGCAGCGCGCCGTTGTACTCCGGCATCACGGTGATGGCACCGGACTTGACCTGGTCGTAGTAGACCTCGCGGCTGCCGATGTTGAACTTCTTGGTGACCTTGACTCCCTTGGCCTCCAGGGCCTGGGCGTACACCTCGCCGAGCAGCTGGCTCTCGGGGAAGTTGGCCGAGCCGACGACGACGCTGCCCGCGCCGCCGCCGCTGGACTTCTGGTCGAGCGGGTTGCCGCCGTTCTTGTCGCCTCCGCCGCCTCCGCAGGCGGCGAGCGCGAGGGCGACCGTCACGCCGAGGGCGGCGCCACGAACGATGCGGATCATGCTGATTCCTTCCGTTGAATCATCAGGTCTCAGTTGCGCAGGCCGCGGGAGACGACCGCTCGGCGGATGCCGACGAAGGCGAGCTGGACGATGACGGCGAGCAGGACGACGAGCACCGAGCCGCCGACGACCGAGGGGTAGTCCTTGCGGGCGAGGCCGTCGACGATGTAGCGGCCGAGCCCGCCGATGCCGGCGTACGCGGCGATGGTCGCGGTGGCGACGACCTGGATGGCGGCCGTGCGCAGGCCGAGGAGGATGAGCGGCATGGCCACCGGCACCTCGGCCTTGAGCAGGATGCCGGTCCCCGTCATGCCCATCCCGCGGGCGGCGTCCTTGATGTCGGGGTCGACGCCGCGAACGCCCTCGTACGTGTTGACGAGGATCGGCGGGGTCGCCAGCGCGATCAGCGGGATGATCACGGGCGTGAGGCCGATGGACGTCACGGTGACGACGAGCAGGAGCAGGCCCAGCGTGGGGATGGCCCGCGCGAAGTTGGCGACGGTGACGACGGCGAACCCGCCGCGGCCGGTGTGACCGACGAGAGCGCCGAGCGGCAGCGCGATGAGCGCGGCGATCACGAGGGCCAGCGCGCTGTACCCGAGGTGTTCGAGCAGGCGGTGCGGGATGCCCTCGCCGCCGCTCCAGTGCGCCGAGGCGGTGAGCCAGGTCCAGGCGGCCCTGATCTGGTCGGCCAGGTTCATCGCGTCCCCCTCCGGGCCCAGGGCGTGAGCAGGCGCTGCGCGGCGACGAGGACGCCGTCGCTGACCAGCGCGAGAACGATGATCAGCACGCAGGAGACGATGATCGGCGTCGTGAAGTCACGGGAGTACCCATCGACGAACAGCTGCCCGAGCCCGCCGTTGCCGATGAGGGTCCCGACGCTGACCAGGCTGATCGAGGAGACGGCCGCGACCCGCGCCCCGGCGATGACGACGGGAACCGCGATCGGCAGCTCGACCTGGATCAGCCGCCGCAGCGTGCCGAACCCCATGGCGGTGGCCGCCTGGCGGACCGGATCGGGGACCGACCGGAGCCCGTCGACGACGTTCGGCACGAGGACCGACAGGGAGAACAGCGTCAGCGGCACGATGATGGTGAAGTCCGCGCGGCCGCCGCTGCCGATGCCGAAGTACGGGATGCACAGCATGAACAGCGCGAGCGACGGCAGGCCGTACAGGACGTTGGCCACGCCGAGCGTCGGCGGGTAGAGCCAGCGCCACCGCGCGCACAGCAGGCCGAGCGGGATCGCGACGATGAGGCCGAACAGGATCGGCAGCAGCGCCAGCTTGAGATGGTGGGCGGTCAGGTCGGCGAGCTGCCCGGTGTGGTCACCGATCCAGTCCCAGCGGATCAGCGGCTCCCCGCCGTTCGCCGCCGCCAGGGTCATCGCTCCGCCGCCTCGACGTCAGGCTTGTCCTGCCGCTCGGCGCCCGGCTCGTCCTGGCGGTCGAGGTCGCGGTTGAAGCGTAGCCGCTTGAGGCCCTTCTCACCGCCGAGGAACTCCCGGACGAAGTCGTCGGCCGGTTCGGCCAGCAGCTCGTCGGGCGTTGAGTGCTGGGCGAGGACGCCGCCGACCTTGAACACCGCGACCGTGTGCCCGAGCTTGATCGCTTCGTCGATGTCGTGGGTGACGAACGCGATGGTCTTGCGCAGCTCGGACTGCAGCCGGATGAACTCCTCCTGCAGGCTCTTGCGCACGATCGGGTCGACGGCGCTGAACGGCTCGTCCATCAGCATGACGGGCGGGTCGGCGGCGAGCGCGCGGGCGACGCCGACGCGCTGCTGCTGCCCGCCGGACAGCTGGTACGGGTAGCGCTTGGCCATCTTGGTGTCGAGGCCGACGCGCTCCATCAGCTCCAGCGCCGTCGTCCGGGCCTTCTTCTTGTCCCAGCCGAGGAGGTACGGGACGGTGGCGATGTTGTCGACGATCGTCCGGTGCGGGAACAGGCCGGCGTGCTGGATGACGTAGCCGATGCCGCGGCGCAGGCGGGCGGGGTCCTGGGCGCGGACGTCCTCACCGTCGATGGTGATGGTGCCGCTGGTCGGCTCGATCAGGCGGTTTATCATCCGCAATGTCGTGGTCTTGCCGCAGCCGGAGGGCCCGACGAGCACGGTGATCTGGCCGGTGGGAATCTGCAGCGTGAGGTCGTCGACGGCCACGGTGCCGTCGGCGTAGCGCTTCGTTACGCCATCGAATTGGATCAAGAGTGGCTCAGCCCCTGGGGTTATCCGGGATTAAAGGTCAAGATAGTGTGATTTATCTGCTTGCCGTAAGGTTCCACCGATGAGTCCGACATCCGTAGCCGTCCACGGTAGCGGCCTGACCTGCGAGGTCGTAGCGGCAGTCGCCCGAGAGGGCGTCTTTGTTACAGTTCCGCCACAAGCGGTGGAACGGGCACGGCAGGCGTGGGAGGTCGCCCGCGAGGTCGCGGACCGCCAGGCCGTCTACGGCCGGACCACGGGCGTCGGCGCCAACCGCAACGTCACGATCGAGGACGACGACGCCCACGGCCTGCGCCTTCTGCGCAGCCACGCCGGCGGGGCGGGGCCGCTGCTCGCCTCCGAGATCGTCCGCGCGATGCTCGTCGTGCGCCTCAACCAGATCGCCGCCGGGGGCTCCGGCGTCGACCCGGAGGTGCTCGGCACGCTCGCCGAGGTGGTCAACCGCTGGCTGATCCCGCCGATCCCGGTGTACGGCGCGATCGGCACCGGAGACCTGACCGCGCTCGCCTCGACCGCGCTGTGCCTGATCGGCGAGCGCCCCTGGCAGGGCGGCGCGGGCGGCCCGCGCTTCTCCCTGCGGCCCACGGACGCGCTGGCCTTCATCAGCTCGAACGCCGCGACCCTCGGCGAGGCCGCGCTGGCCGTCCGGGACGTGACCGAACTGCTGCGCGCCTCGATCCCGGTGGCCGCGCTGTCGCTGCTGGCCGTGCGCGGCTCGGCCGAGCCCTTCGCCGCGCCCGTGCACGAGGCGTGCCCGCACCCCGGGCAGCGCCGGGTCGCCGAGGCGGTCCGCGGCCTGCTGCCCGAGGAGGTCACCCCCGCGCGCATCCAGGACCCGTACGGCTACCGGGCGTTCCCCCAGGTGCACGGGCCGGCCGTGGACGTCGCCGAGCAGGCCGAGGGGATCGTCACCCGGGAGATCAACGCGGCGGCCGAGAACCCGCTGGTCGACGTCGTGAACCGTACGGTCTGGCACAACGGCAACTTCCACACCGCGTCGGTGGGCCTGGCGCTCGACTCCGTCCGCGCGGCGCTGTTCCAGACGGCGGCGCTGTCGGCGGCCCGGCTCGGCACGCTCGTGGAGCCGTCCTTCACCGGGCTCGAGGCGTTCCAGGCGGCGCCGGGCGAGCCCGGCTCGGGGATCATGATCCTGGAGTACGTCGCGCACTCGGCCATCGCCGACATCCGGCGGCTGGCCTCCCCCGCGGCGCTCGGCAGCGCCGTGCTGTCGCGGGGCGTCGAGGAGCACGCGGGCTTCGCCACCCAGTCGGCGCGTGCCACCACCGACGTCGTCACGGCCTACCGGACCGCGCTGGCCTGCGAGCTCGTCGCGGCGGTGCGGGCGCTGCGGATGCAGGGCCGCACGCCACCGGACCGGCTCGGCGAGGTGTACGCCCAGGCCGCCGACGCGCTGGACCCGGCCGTCGAGGACCGGCCGCTCGACACCGACATCGCCGCCGCCGCGGACCTGCTCCCCCGGATCGCGGCGTACGGCGCCTACTGAGAAGAACATTTGCCGGTGGACTCCCGGGGGAGGAGGCTGGGCTCGCAGACGATGCGGCGGCGGCGCGGCTTGCCCTCGATGCCGCCGACGATGACCCGGACCGCCGAGTGCACGATGTCCTCGATGTCCCAGTCGACGCTGGTCAGCGGCGGGGTGAGCAGCGCGGACATCGGGTGGTTGTCGAAGCCGGCGACCGACACGTCACCGGGCACGCTGAGGCCCAGCTCGCGGGTGGCGGCGTAGACGCCGTAGGCGATCGAGTCGGAGAAGCAGAACAGCGCGCTCGGCGGATCCGGCCGGCCGAGCACGGCCAGGGCCGTCTCGGTGGCGCTGTGCAGCGCCTGCGGCGAGGTCACCACGTCCACCTGGATGCCGATCCGCTCGGCCTCGGCGTTGACGTGCACGTCGGCGGGGCGGTCGGGCGTGCTGGCGCGCGTGGGGGTGAGCACGGCGACGTGCCGGTGCCCGAGCTGGTGCAGGTGCTCCAGCGCGAGCGTGACGCCGGCGCGGTTGTCGAACACCACCTCGCCGTAGGCGTGCCCGCCGCGCAGCGAGTCGCCGATCGACACGATCGGCAGGCTCTCCCCCAGCTCGGCCCACACGTCGCCGGCCGGGTCCACCGGCTGCACGATCAGCCCGTCGACGCGCTGGTCGCGCAGCTGCCGCGCGAGCATGGCCTCCCGCTCGGGGTCGCCGGCCGCGTCGAGGATGATGGCGTAGCGGTCGCGGGCGAACAGCGCGCGGCCGATGCCGACCGCGAGCGACTGCTGCCAGAGGTCCTCGAGGGAGCCGCACAGCAGGCCGACCATGCCGGTGCGCCCGCTGGCGAGGGCACGGGCGATGGGATGCGCCTCGTACCCCAGCTCGGCGGCGGCCTGCCGGACCCGCTGCTGCGTCTCCTCCGACGTCTGGATGCCCCGCAGCGCGTACGAGACGGCGGCGGGCGACAGCCCGGTCGCCTTCGCCACTTCGCGGATGGTCGCTCGCTTCCGTTGCTGCGCCACGGCTCCAACCCTATAGAGCGGGTCTGACAAGACTCAGCGAGAAATCACCGTCCTCGTCCGTCCACCACCGGTCGACCGTGAGTCCCGCCGCCCCGGCCTCGGCCTCGATCCGGTCCCGGCGGAACTTCGCCGAGATCTCCGTGCGCATCTCCTCGCCCGCCTCGAACTCCACCTTCAGGTCCACGGCCGGAACGTGGACGACCTGCGGTTCGGTCGACCGCAGCCGCATCTCGATCCACTCGTCGCCGGCGTTCCAGACGGCCACGTGCTCGAAGCGCTCGGGGACGAAGTCGGCGCCGAGCTCCCGGTTGATGACGTTCAGGACGTTCCGGTTGAACTCCGCGGTGACCCCGCGCGCGTCGTCGTAGGCACGGACGAGGCGGCCCTCGTCCTTCACCAGGTCCGCGCCGAGCAGCAGGGCGTCGCCGTCGTTCATCGTGGCGCGCAGCGCGCTGAGGAACGACACCCGCTCGGCCGGGGTCATGTTGCCGATCGTGCCGCCGAGGAACACGATCAGGCGGCGCTCACCGCCGGGCAGCAGGGCCAGGTGCCGCTCGTAGTCGGCCACGACCGGCCGCACCGTCAGGTCCGGGTGGTCCGCGGCGATCCGCTCGGCGGCGTGCGCGAGGAAGTCCCCACTGACGTCGACCGGGACGTAGGTGCGCAGCGTGCCGCCCAGCGCGTCGAGCAGCACCCGGGTCTTCTCCCCCGAGCCCGCGCCCAGCTCCACGAGGGTGACGGCGCCGGTCGCCTCGGCGATCTCGCCCGCCCGGCCGGCGAGGATCTCGCGCTCGCGGCGGGTCGGGTAGTACTCCTCCAGCCGGGTGATCTCCTCGAACAGCTCGCTGCCGCGCTCGTCGTAGAACCACTTGGCGGGCAGCGTCTTCGGCCGCGCGCTCAGGCCGTCGGCGACGTCCCGGCGCAGCGCCTTGCCGAGATCGTCCGGGGTGAGAAAGCGATCCACGTATGCCTCCCGATGTTCTTTCGTCGTCCGTGGGCCCGGGCCCGTCACAGTGCGCTCACCCGTACCCCGTGCTGATCGACCGTCACCAGTGAGCGGTCGGGGACCTCTTCCCAGTCCGGCGCCTCGTCGTACGGCTCGGAGGCGATGACGACGTCCTCGCCCCGGCGGACGTACAGCGTGTCGCCCCATCGCGTCGCGGCCAGCGACCGCCCGTCGGCGGCGAGGAGGTTGTACCGGCCCGGCGCGAGCGCGGCGACGGCCTCGACGGCGTACGCGAGCCCCTCCGCGAGGCCGCCCCCGGCCCGCCAGCGCCCGGCGGCCAGCGCGAACAGCAGCGCCGAGTCCACGGGGGCGCGGGCGTCCGGGATCGGCGCGAGGTCGCCGGCGAGCTCCCGCAGCTTGGCCTCGACGCCCGGGAACCCCTCGACCGCGCCGTTGTGGCTGAACAGGCGCTCGAAGTCGGTGAACGGCTGGGCGCACGACTCGTCCACCGGGAAGCCGGGCGTCGCGGAGCGGACGGCCGCGACCGCGCACGTGCTGCGGACGACCTCGGCGACGTCGGCGAAGGACAGGTCCGTCCAGATCGGCTGGGACCGCCGGTACCGGACGGGCCGGGCGCGGGAGGGGTCGTACCAGCCCGCGCCGAACCCGTCGGCGTTGATGATGCAGTTGGCGTTCATGCGCGGCGCGTACGACTGCCGTTCCAGGGAGTGGTCCGGTGCGAACAGCAGCTCGTGCAGGGTGCGCGGCGTTCCGAGGTAGGCGATGTGGCGGCACATCAGGCGGCGTCCCTCGCGCAGCGGAACCCGGCGAAGATCTGCCGGCGGATCGGATAGTCCCAGTTGCGGAAGGTCGTGCGGCAGGCCAGCGGGTGCGTCGCCCAGGAGCCGCCGCGCAGCACCTTGTAGTCGGTGCCGAAGAACACCTCGGAGTACTCCTTGTAGGGGAACGCGCGGAAGCCGGGATACCCGTGGAAGTCGCTCGACGTCCACTCCCACACGTCGCCGAGCAGTTGCCGTACGCCGTACGCCGACGCGCCGTCGGCGTAGGAGCCGACCGGCGCGGGCCGCATCATCCGCTGCCCGAGGTTCGCGTGCTCGCCGGAGTCGCCCCAGGGCAGGCGGCGCTTGCGGCGCGTATCCGGGTCCCAGCTCGCCGCCTTCTCCCACTCGGCCTCGGTGGGCAGCCGCTTGCCCGCCCAGCGGGCGTAGGCGTCGGCCTCGTACCAGCAGACGTGCTGCACCGGCTCGTCGAACGGCACCGGCTCGACCCGGCCGAACCGCCGCCGCAGCCACTGGCCGTTCTCGCGTCTCCAGAAGGCGGGCGACCGCTTGCCCGTCCGCGTGCGCCACTCCCAGCCGTCGGGGTGCCACCAGCGCGGGTCGTCGTACCCGCCGTCGTCCATGAACGCCAGGTACGCGGCGTTCGACACCGGCGTGACGTCGATGAAGAAGGCGGGCAGGTCGACCGTGTGGGCGCCGCGCTCGTTGTCGTACGCCCACGGGTCGTCGGAGGTGCCCATGACGAACGGGCCCGCCTCGACCAGCACCTCATGCCCGGCCAGGGCCGGGGCGCCGGCGGGAGCGTCCTCCGGCGACGGGTCGAGCAGCGTCGGGCCGTCCTTACGGAGCTGGTGGGTGGCGAGCATCGTCTCGTCGTGCTGGTGCTCGTGCTGGATGACCATCCCGTACACGAAGCCGCCCGCCGCGAGCGGCCCGGTCAGCGGCACCTTCTCCAGCGAGTCGAGCACCTTGGCCCGTACGGTGTCGATGTACGCGCGGCTCTCGGCCGGGGTGAGCAGCGGGAGCTTCGGGCGTTCGGCCCGTGGGTGCTCGAAGGCGTCGTACAGGTCGTCGATCTCCGGGCGCATCGCCTCCTGGCCCGCGGCGGCGCGCAGCAGCCACAGCTCCTCGTAGTTGCCGATGTGCGCCAGGTCCCAGACCAGGGGGGACATCAGCGGCGATACCTGCACCATCAGGTCCGGTTCCTCGAGCGCCTCCAGGGTGAGGCCGACGCTCCGGTCGCGGGCGGCCATCAGCTCCGTCGCGATCCGTTCCTTCAGGTCCACGTGGGCTCCTCCTCGGTAGCCGTGGCGGGCGATCCCGCGTCCGGCACGGCCGTGAACATCTCGGGTCTCTCGGGCATGGGAAAGCGGCCCGGTCGCTCGTCCGCCGGGCAGCGTCCGCGTTCGACGAAGCGGCCGGCGTAGGCGTCGACCAGGGGGACGAGCGCGTCGGCGCCCAGCCGCGGCAGGGCGTCCAGCGCGGCGGCGAAACAGCGGCGCGCGGCGCGGGCCAGCACCGGGTCGGTGAGGGCGTCGCGCGCGGCCTGCCGCCAGCGGTCCCGCGCCGGTTCGGCGGCCTCGGCGGCGAGGTCGGCCGCGACCGGGTCGTCGAGCAGCGCGGCCGCGACGGCGACCGGCACCGGCCAGTACGGCGGCGGCAGCGCGTCGATCATCCGCAGTTCGAGCCAGCCCTGCGGCCGGACCGGCGGGAACAGCGTCGACAGGTGGTAGGCGAGGTCGCCGAGGTCGGGGCGGCCCGTCGCCATCCACTCCCGGAACGTCATTCCCGGCGCCGCCCGCCAGCCGTCGCGGATCAGCATGACCTGCGCGTCGAGGGCGTACCGGACCCAGGCCTCGACGGGGTCGTCGCCGCCGACCGCCGCCGTACGCCCCGGATCGAGCGTCTCCCAGACCACCTGCCGCCGGGACCGTACGGACGGTCCGGGCGAGTTGGCGAAGGCCGCGGCCAGCACCGGCCCGAGCGCGTGGGCGAGCCGCCAGCGCCGGGCGGCGTCCGCGTCGTCCGCGCCGATGTCGAGGCAGACCTGGAGGGAGGCGGTGCCGCACATCATCCGCAGGCCGTGGTCGCCGAAGTACTCGCGCATGCGCCGGTAGCGTCCGCCGGTCGCCTGGAACACGGTCGGCCGCAGGTCGGCGCCGCGGCCGTCGAGGGACAGGTCCTCTTTGGCCAGGTGCGCGGTGACGTGCGCGATGTCGCGGGCGATGGCGGCCTGCGCCGCGGCGGGGCCCCGGCGCGGGGGCGAGCTGAGCTCGAGCTGGCCGCCCGGTTCGTACGTGACGCGGCTCCCGGCGGGCGGCGGCCCGGCCGCCTCCATCACCGCCCGGACGCGCGACACCGGAACGCTCCGCGACGGGGCGCTCCGGTCGACCACGAACCACTCGGTCTCGATCCCGACCAGGCCGGGCGGACCGGTCTTGAAACAGACGCCGTTGACGTGTTCGTAGACCTCGTCGATGGTCAGTCGGCTCACGGGCACCTCCGATCGGGCGAACGATCGAAGGTCCTTCCCTACTGAACCGCATCAATAATCCGAAAAACACCTTTCGTTGGTGAAAGCGGCAGTTGTCCGTGTGGTGAAGGGGGCGGGTGTGAACCGGTTCACTGAACCGCTACACTGATACGGTTCAGTGAACCGGTTCAGGATTCCTGACCTGGGCGTAAGGAGCGGCCGCGTGCGGATCGACGTGCATCAGCACCTCTGGGGCCCGGCCTTCCTCGACGCCCTCCGCCGGCGCACCACGGCCCCCCGGCTCGACGGCTGGACGCTCCACCTCGCGGGCGAGGCCCCCTACGACGTCGACCCCGCCGACCACGACCTCCGGCGCCGCGCCGACGAGGCCGCGCAGGACGGCGTCGGCCTCGTGCTGACCTCGTTGTCCGCCCCCCTGGGCGTGGAGTCGCTGCCGCCCGACCAGGCCGCTCCCCTCCTCGACGCCTATCACGCGGACGCGCTCGCGCTGCCCGAGCCGTTCCGCGCGTGGGCCGCCGCCGGTCTGACCGAGATCGACGCGCCCGCCCTCGCCCGGCTCCTCGACCAGGGCCTCGCCGGCCTGCAGCTGCCCGCGACCGCACTGCTCGACGCGGTCGGCTACGAGCGCTGCGCGCCCCTCCTCACCGTGCTGGAGGAGCGCGACCTGCCGTTGTTCGTCCACCCCGGTCCGGCCCCCGCCGCGGACGGCCCGGCGTGGTGGCCCGCACTCGTGCCGTACGTCCACCAGATGCACGCCGCCTGGTACGCCTTCCGCGCGTTCGGCCGGCCGCGCCATCCCGGCCTCCGTGTGTGTTTCGCGCTGCTGGCCGGGCTCGCGCCCCTGCACGGCGAGCGGTTCGCCGCGCGCGGCGGCGGGCGCGGCCTGGTCGATCCCAACGCCTACGTCGAGACGTCCTCGTACGGACCGCGCGCCGTCGACGCCACCGTCCGGGCGATCGGCATCGACACGATCGTGAGCGGCTCAGACCGCCCGTACGCCCGTATCCCCCGCGACTTCGGCGTCGGCGACGCCGCCGAGCACGCCATCCGCGTGGCCAACCCGCACCGGCTCCTCACTGGAAAGGACTGACCCCTCGTGGCCTTTGAGTCCCTGCCCGAACGAAGCCTCGACCGGCACGAGCTCCGCCGGCTCGTCGACGACCTGGCCGCCCGCCCCGAGGAGTGGCGCGAGCTGGTCGACTTCCCCGACGGCCACCGCCACTACGTGTCGCTGCACCGTGACGAGTACGTCGACGTGTGGCTGCTGTGCTGGACCCCCGAGAGCGACACGGGCTGGCACGACCACGACATCTCCTCCGGCGCGGTCGCGGTCGTCGACGGCGTCCTCATGGAGTGCAACCCCCGCATCGGCGGCGAGCACGTCGAGGTGGAGGTCGAGACCGGCACGTCGTTCTGCTTCGGCCCCGAGCACATCCACCGCCTGGTCGGGGTGGCGGACCGCAGCGTGTCCATCCACGCGTACTCGCCGCCGCTCTGGCGCATGGGGCAGTACTCCATCGACGACGGCGGCGTCATGCGCCGCGTCTCGGTCAGCTACGCCGACGAGCTCCGCCCCCTGGACCCCGCCGCCTGATCGCTCGCGCAAAACCCTCTAGCACCGATTTTTACATCGCTGGTAGCTTGCTCTTTACTTGTAGTGACGACGAGCCGAGCGGTGAAACGGAGTCGAAGGGTGTCCCTGACGGAGGCGCTGCGCGCCGGCGAGCCGGAGGTCTTCGGCCTGCTCTACGACGAGCACGGTCCGCGGATCCACGCCTACTGCCACCGCATGGTCGGTGACGAGGCCGCCGACGCCGCGCGGGACGCCTTCGCCGCAGCCGCCCGCCACCGCGCCGGAGCCCCGTCCGACGACGACGCGCTCCCCCTCTGGCTGCACGCGCTGGCGCGGGCGGAGGTGCTGCGGCGCGGCGCCCTGGCGCACGCCGTCGCGGCGGATCCGATGGCGCCCCCGCTGGAGCGCGCCCTGGCCCGGCTGCGCCCCGAGCACCGCGACGCGCTGGCGCTGGCCGACGCACTCGACGTCGAGGGGCTCGCAAGGATCACCGGAGTGGCGGACGACACCGCCGAGCTGCTGGTCCGCATGGCGGGCCGCCGGCTCGAACAGGCCGTCGTCACCGTGCTTGAGGCCGGCGCCGAGGCGGACGACGAGCTGCTGACGGCGCTCGCGAAGGGCCGCCTGCCCGCGCTCGTGAGCCGCCGGGTGCCCGGCCCTCCCGCGTCGCTGCGGGAGGACGTGGTCGCCGCCAGCGCCGCCGCCGAGCGGGCGACCGCCGGCGTGCCGCTGTCCGACGCCGACGGGCTGCCCCTCTCGATCGAGGGCGCGTTCGGCACGGCCGACGCGGCGACCGGGCACCACGCGAGGCGCACCCGGCCCGAGACCGCGGCGGCCGCCCGCCACCGGCGCCGGCCGCACCGGCGCAACGCCCTGCTCACCGAGACGCTCACCCTGGCCGCCTGTGCCGCTGCGGTCGTCGGCGCGATCCTGGTCTGGCCGGCCGGTCCGGGCCAGGGGGTCTCCCACGTCGGCGACAACAGCCGGCTGGTGCGGCACGGCACGCCGACGAGCCGTCCGTCGTCGCCCGGCGACGCCGGAACGCTGGGCGACGGGTCCTCGCGCGCCGGCGGTTCGCGGACCGCGCCGAAGACCGCCGCCGCGTCTCCGTCGGCCTCGGCCACCCGCGCGTCGTCCTCGCCGACGCCGACGGCGAGCCGCCCGCCCGCCTCCCCGTCGAGCCCGACCCCGTCCGGCACCCCGACGCCGTCGCCGACCACCTCCGCGCCGACACCCACGCCCACACCCACGCCGAGCCTGTCGACGCTCCCCCTCCCGGTGTCGGTCGGCGGAAGCCCCAGCGCGACCCCGACGCCGAAGACCTCCTGAGGAGACTCCGGCGCCTGCTCGAGCCGGGCGGACCTGGGCCGGCCGGCCGCGTCCCGCGCGACCACATCCGGTCGCGGTCGGCTCGCGCCTCCCCATCCCGGACCTTTGCCGGCGGCCCGTACGTTCGAAGATCGACAACGTCTTCGCAGCCATCGAGGTCACCGTGAACGAACCGAAGATCGACAAGGATGTGCCACACCCGGCGCGCGTCTGGAACTACCTCCTCGGAGGCAAGGACAACTACCCGGCCGACAGAGAGGCCGGCGACCAGGCCGTACAGGTGCTGCCGGAGGTGGTCCGGCTGGCCCGCGAGTCCCGCCAGTACCTCAACCGCGCCGTCTCCTACCTGGTCGAGGAGGCCGGAGTCCGGCAGTTCATGGACATCGGCACCGGGCTGCCCACGGCCGACAACACCCACGAGGTAGCTCAGCGCTCCGCGCCCGAGACCCGCGTCGTCTACGTGGACAACGATCCCCTGGTCCTGACCTACGCCCAGGCGCTGCTGACCTCGACGGCGGAGGGGGTCACCGACTACGTCCATGCGGACCTGCGGGAACCCGACGCGATCCTGGAGCAGGCCGCTCGCGTCCTGGACTTCGAGCGGCCGATCGCGCTGATGCTCATGGGCATCACCGAGTTCCTCCCCGACGATCGGGAGGCGTACGACATCGTCGACCGGTTGGTGGCGGCGCTGCCGGCCGGGTCGTACCTGGCGCTGTACGCGACGACGAACGTGGTACACGGCGAGCGCACCGATCAGGCCATACGGATGTGGAACCAGGTCGAGGGCACCACGCCCATGACGGCCCGGTCGGTGGCACAGATCGCCAGGTTCTTCCGCGGGCTGGAGCTGGTGGAGCCGGGCCTGGTCGAGATCACCCGGTGGCGGCCCGTGCACCCCGACCTGACCGGCGAGCCGGTCGACGGCTACGCGGGCGTGGGGCGTAGACCATGATGCCCACCGCGGCCCGGGAGGGCCGCGGATCGCCGGTCAGACCTCGCTGAGGACGCGTCGCCGCGGGACACCGGCGGCTGTGCCGGGGCCGTCCTGGCCCGTCCGCGAGCGCTCGCGCCGCACGAAGATCAGGCCGAGGGCGGCGCCGACGAGCATGGCGACGAGGTGCCCGACCGCCGCCACGCCCAGCCGGTCCAGGCCGCTGAACAGGTGCGGCGCGAGGAAGGCCAGGGCCACCCCGGCACCGATGCGCCACCAGCGGCTCGGCACGCGGTCGAAGAGCCGGTGGCCGTGCCGGGCGGTGCGCACGAGCGGCTCGGCGCCGTACAGCATCGTGGCGACGAGCGCCGAGGCGATGACGTAGGACGGGCCGACGTCGTCGATGTACCGCAGGGAGGCGGGCATGGCGCCGGCCGAGATCCGCCAGGCGAGCAGGCCCTCGCTGATGAGCGTTCCGATGACCTGGGCGGCGCCGACCAGCACGAGGGTCCGGACGTTGCCGAAGCGGTGTACCACGGGGAAGAGTCCGATGACCGCCAGGACCACCCACATCCACGGCACGGCCTGGGCCACGAACGCCGAGGCGACCATGGTGCCGACGGGGTCGGTCCTCAGGTTGACCAGGTTCGTGGCCGTCGTGGCGACGACCGAGCGCTGCTGGGCCGGCCCCAGGCCGTACGCGTACACGGCCGAGACGGCGCAGAACGCCAGGATGAACACCATGGGCAGGGGGAAGCGCCTGAGGAACGAATGCACGCGGGAAAGCGTAGGGGCTCTTTCTGAGAGCTCCATGACATACGGACGATCGTCAGCCCGGTCTTACCCCGGGGACAGGCGACCGTCCCGTCGGGTGGATCAGCCCCGGGCGTTCTGAGCGGCCGCGCTCCAGCCGCGTTCGAGCAGCTCGAAGGCACAGGCGATGGCGGTGTCGGCGTCGGCGCTCCCGCCGGGGAGGTAGCGGGTCTCCAGGGCGAAGTGGGCCAGTGCCCGGCAGGTCGGGTCGTCGGCGGGCGCGCCGATCTCCTCGGCGATCGCCCGGGCCAGAGCGGTCTCGTGCCGCATCCACATGCGGCGCTCGTACTCGCGCAGTTCGGGGGTGTTCTCGACGAGTTCGACGAACCGGGTGAAGCTCACGCCGGCGTCGCCGCCCTTGACCCGCCGGGAGCGCCGGACGTAGTCGCGCAGGGCGGCGGGGATCGATGTTCCCTCGGGGCGTTCGCGCACGGCGGCGATCAGGGCGGCCTCCAGCTCGGCGTCCTCGTCGAAGACGAGCGCCTCCTTGCCGGGGAAGTGCTTGAACAGCGTGGTCGTGGAGACGTCGGCGGCCTCGGCGATGTCCCGGATGCCGACCTGGTCGTAGCCGCGCTCGAGGAAGAGGCGCAGTGCGGCGTCCGCCAGGGCCTGGCGGGTGGCGGCCTTCTTACGCTCGCGCCGGCCGAGGGGCGCACGCTCCGTCGTCGCGTCGGTCATGCCGCCGATCCTACTCTTACGGTTGACCGAGGCAACACGTTGAACCGTCACACTTATTGATCGGGTGCGCTTTCGTGAAGGGATCGGCCGGCCGGTGAGGGGGTCGCCCGGACGCGAACGCCCCTCGCCGGCCGGTCGCGGCCCGTCCTACCGCTGCGGCAGGCGAGCCTCGCGGAACCGGCGGAGCCGGACGGAGACCCGGTCGACGGCGGTCGTCACGGTGACGGACCGGTACCGTCCGGGCACCTCGGCCGCCCAGAACGCCCCCGCGATCGTCACGGCCGGGACCTTCACCACCGATCCCCCGGCGTGGAACTCGACGAGCACCTCGCCCCCGGGCGGCAGCTCGCCCCAGGCCACGGACCAGCCCCGGCCGCGTACGGCGCCGCGGACCAGGGAGTCGTCGAGCCCGCGGGCCACGGCGACGTCGATGAGCCCGTCGCCCGTGTGCACCTCCAGGGCCGGACGGCGCCGGCTCCCCCGGCCGACGCGCAACTCCCAGCCGCTCGCCGCCAGCGGGGTCGTCGGGAACGTGATGGCGTGGGACATGGTCGACCTCCCTGGAGGCGGCGGATGAGAGACGGATACGGGCGGCGGCCACCGCCGCCCGTACCCGGTGCCGGTCAGATGGCGAGGGCGCCTTCGACCGGGGATTCGCCGCGCCGTACGAGGAGGGCGGCGAACGCGGCGACGAGCGCGACCACCGCGGCGACCGTCATGGAGGTCTGGAAACCGTCCATGAAGGCGAGGTGGCTGCCGGTCGTGATGGCCTTGGCGACCGGGCCCGGAGCGCCGTGGGGCACCGGGGCGACGCCCTGGGCGATGTAGTCCTTGGCGCCGGTGAGCTGGTGGGCCGCCGGGGCGGGCAGTCCCGCGCCGGTCAGCCGGTCGACGAGGACGCTCCCGACGCGGCTGGACAGGATCGTGCCGAGGACCGAGGTGCCGAGCACGCCGCCGACCTGGAACGCGGTCTGCTGCAGGCCGCCCGCGACGCCCGCCAGGTGAACGGGGGCGTTCGCGACGATCGCCTCGGTACCCGCGGTGAGGATGAAGCCGAACGCCATCCCCATCAGGATGAACCACGGCCAGATCGTGTTGTACGAGGCGTCGACCCCGATCCGGGACAGCCCGAACAGCGCGCCCGCGGTGAACACCATGCCGATCCCGAGCGGCACGCGCGGCCCGAACCGCTGCGTCAGCGCCCCGCCCAGCGGCGAGGAGACGATGAAGATCGCGGTCATCGGCAGCATCCGGACGCCCGCCTGCACCGGGGACATTCCGTGGACCTGCTGCATGTAGAGGGTGATGAAGAAGATCGTGCCGAACAGGGCGAACGCGCCGAGGACGATGAGTCCGGTCGCGGCCGACAGCGACGCCGAGCGGAACAGGCTCATCGGCAGGATCGGGTGCGTCGCCCGCACCTCGCGGATGACGAATCCGACCATGAGGACGGCGAACGCGGCGAACGACCACAGCGGCACCGGGTCGCCGAAGCCATAGTTACCGGCCTTGATCAGGCCCCACACCAGGGCGAACAGCGAGCCGGACAGGAGCAGGACGCCGGCGAAGTCGAACGAGCCGACGGCTCCCTCGTCGCGGGACTCGCGGATCACCCACAGGCCGACCAGGAGGGCGACCAGACCGAGCGGCGCGTTGAGGAAGAAGACCGACTGCCAGTTCACGTGCTGGACGAGCAGGCCGCCGACGATCGGGCCACCGGCGATGGAGATGCCGACGGTGGCGCCCCAGATGCCGATCGCGGCGTTGAGCCGTTCCGCGGGGAAGGTGTTGCGCAGGATGGCCAGGCTGGCGGGCTGCAGCAGCGCGCCCGCGAAGCCCTGCACGACGCGCCAGAAGATCACCATGCCGATGCCACCGGACACGCCGACGAGGACGGAGGCGACCGCGAAGCCGATCACACCGGCGAGGAAGGTGCGCTTGCGGCCGAACCGGTCGGCGATCTTCCCGGCCGGGATCAGGGTGACGGCCAGCGCGAGCAGGTAGCCGTTGGTGACCCACTGCAGACCGGACAGGTCGGCGTGCAGGTCCTTGGCGATGGCCGGGTTGGCGATCGACACGACGGTCGCGTCGAGGCCGACCATCATCACGCCGAGCGCGACGGCGAGCAGGGTGAGCCAAGGATGGCCGTGACCGGCCCGGCTCGGTCTTTCGTGCGTCCCGGGGCGGGACGGAAGTGTCGCTGGGGACGTCATGAACTGCCTCCGAAAGTTCGTGAGGTCCCAAACGTGTCATGCTGTGACAGTTGTCGTCAAGCGACTAAAGTCCGGCTATGACGAGTGTCACGATATGAAGGAACTATTGGCCGAGCCGTCCAATGTCAGCTACCCTGCGGGCATGGAGGCGTCCCCTGCTGTTCAGCCCTGCGCTCCGACGGCCGGTCGTCGTGAGCGAAAGAAGCAGCGCACTCGTGAGGCCCTGGTGGACAGCGCGTTCCGGCTGTTCGCGGAGAAGGGCTTCGAGGCGACCACCGTCGAGGAGATCGCCGACGCGGTCGACGTGTCCTCCCGGACGTTCTTCCGTTACTTCGCGTCCAAGGAGGATGTCCTCCTGACGTTCCAGGACGAGCAGTTCGGCGCGATGAAGGAGGCGTACGCCGCCCGGCCCGCCGACGAGCCGGTGATCACCGCCCTGCGCCGCGCCGCGGTCTCGGTCATCCGCGCCTTCGAGGACGGCGAGTTCGGCTTCGACCCCGAGCGGTTCGGCTGCATCCAGAGCCTGATGGAGACCAGCCCCGCCGTCTTCGGCAGCAGCCTCGAACACGGCCAGAAGAAGCACGCGGAGATGACCCTCCTGGTGGCCGACCGCATGGGCGTGGACCCCGCCACCGACCTGCGCCCGCACGTGGTCGCGGCCGTCGTCAACGGCGTGTTCCACACGGCGTTCGAGCTGCTCAGCAGCGGCATCGTACGAGCCGAGCGGTTCTCCGACGTGCTGTCGGAGCTCCTGCTGTCCCTGGAGGACGGCATCAACTTCCCCGCCGCCGCGGTGGAGGCCTCCTCGCCGAACTGATCGGCCGCGGAGACACCCCACCGCGCGTCAGACGGACCGGCCTCATCCGGCCCCGCCCGCCTCGTACGGCTCCGGCCGACGTACGGCCTCAGCCGGTCGAGGCGGCCCACCGCTTGATGGCGAAGCGGTCGCCGTCGCGACGGACCTCGGCCGCGCCGGCGCCGGCGAAGTGCGCCGGCACGACGAGCTCTCCGGTGTCGGCCGCGCGTTCGAGCACCCTGCGGCGGGTCGCCGCCGCCTGCGCGCGGTCCTCGCAGAAGCAGCTGTTGTAGTCGGGTTCGAGGATCTGCACCGGGCTGTGCAGGATGTCGCCGACGAACACGGCGCGGTCCGTGCCGGAGGCCACTCGGACGATCGATGAGCCCGGCGTGTGGCCGGGCGCCGGCTCCAGGCTGATGTTCCCGTCGACGCGGTGGCCGTCGCTCCACAGCTCGGCGCGGCCGAGGACCGGGGCGACGCTGTCGGCGTAGACGATCCGGCTGCCCTCCTGTCGGCGTCTCTCGTGGTCGTCGCGGGGCGCGCGGCGGCGGTGGGCGTTGCGGGGGTCGAAGAACTCCTGGTCGATCCGCGGGATCAGGTACGTGGCGTTCGGGAAGGTCGGGACCCACTCCCCGTCCCGCGACTCGGTGTTCCAGCCGACGTGGTCGTAGTGGACGTGGGTGTTGATCACGAGGTCCACGTCCTCGGGCCGTACGCCCGCCGCGGCCAGCCGGCCGAGGAAGTCGGTCCGCAGATGGTCGAACAGCGGGATCTGCGGCCGGTCCCGGTCGTTGCCCACTCCGGTGTCGACCAGCACCACCTTGCCCTCGCTGCGCAGGACCCAGGTCTGCGCCGCACCGTGGTAGGCGTCGGTCTCCGGGTGCCAGTGATCCGGCGCGAGCCAGGACTCGTTGCGCCGCCAGATCTCGGCCGGGCTGTCCGGGACGATGAACCGCGCGGGCGCTATCTCGCCCTGCCATTCCACGACCTTGGTGACCTCGACGTCACCGATCTGGAAATCGCTCATGAGACCATGTTCACGGCCCCCGATGCGCTTTCCAATGCGCGATACGAGCTCCTGGATGCGCGATCGTCTCATCGATGCGACGTACCACAACGCCCGGCCGCGCCCTGGCGGATCGAGGATCTGGCCGCACAGGTCGGCCTGTGCCGTGCCACCCTGGCCCGGCGGTTCACCGCCCTGACCGGGCAGCCGCCGATGGCGTACCTGACCTGGTGGCGCATGACCACGGCGGCCCGGCTCCTCCGCGAGTCCGAGATGCCGCTCGGCGCCATCGCCCGTCAGGTCGGCTACGGCTCCCCGTACGCCTTCTCACACGCTTTCAAACGGCGGTTCGGCCTCCCACCAGGGCTGTACCGCGACCGCGAACCCGCCGGTCGAGCATCGCCGGCTCCGGCGGGCAAAACCCGCGCCGCATCATGATGGGTCAGCCGTTCGGGTCGATCCACAGCTGGACGGCCAGGGCGTCAGGAGGAGGGTGAAGCCGGTTGAACGCGTTGTGCCAGAACCGTGCCCACACCCCGTCACAACACCACCCCGCGACCGCACCGTGCGGGCCGAACGGTACGTTACCCGGGTGGGAGAACTGATCGACTTCGCCAGATGCTCCCCCGCCCTGCAAGACCTCACCGCCCAGACCGAGATCCTTCTCGGCGTCCCGGAGGCTCGGGGGGCCCGGGCAACGGCACGGGAAGACGGGCCAACGGAACCAAGAGGCAGCAAGTGGACCACCTGAGCGTAAACATCGCCGGCCAGCGGATCGCGTACCTGGAGAGCCCCGGCGGCCGGGGCAGCCAAGACGATCGCGCGGTCATCTTCGTCCACGGCAACTCGTCTTCGGCCAGAACCTGGATCCCAGTGCTGACCGGCGGTTTCGGCCAGCGGTTCCGTTGCCTTGCGCTGGACCTGCCCGGCCACGGGCAGTCCGAGCCGGCCAGGGACCCGTCCGACTACTCGCTGCCGGGATACGCGGCGGTGCTCGCCGACTTCGCTCGGACGCTCGGTGCCGCCGACGCGGTCGTCGTCGGATGGAGCATGGGCGGTCAGATCATTCTGGAGGCCGCACCAACGTTGCAGGACGCGGCCGGCTTTGTCATCTTCGGCGCACCGCCGGTCGCGTCAGCCGCCCAGTTTCCGGAGGCGTTCCTGCCGAATCCGGCGATGAGCGCCGTCGGCAGCGCGAGCCTCAGCGAGTCCGAGGCGCAGTCGCTTGCCGCCAGCTTCACCGCGCCCGGCTCGGCGCTGGCAACCAGCGAGTTCGTATCCGACATCCTGGCCACCGACGGCGCGGCGCGCACAGCGCTGGGCTCCAGCGTCGGCGAGGGTCGGTTCGCGGACGAGGTCGCGATCGTCGCAGAGCTCCGCCAGCCGCTGGCCATCTTGCACGGCGTCGGCGAGCAGTTGGTCAACCTTGACTACCTGCGCAAGCTCACCATCCCTGCGCTGTGGCGCGGAGAGGTGCAGTTGATCCCCGACGCCGGCCACGCGCCGCACCAGGAGACACCGGAACGGTTCGCCGCGCTGCTGACGGACTTCATCGGCGAACTCGGCGGCTGAACGTGCTCGTCACACCAGGGACGCGCTCCTGCGCCGGCACGTCGACCTGATATCGTCCCGCGCGGTGTGGTCGCGGTCCTGTCGATCCATGACTCGGCTCTGCGTAGCCTGATCCGCCGAGCCTGGACCACCCACCGGTGGGACAACCGTCCTACCCGCCGCCCCTGAAGATCACCAATCCGCGCAACCTCTAAGGTCCACGGGTGCGTCTCTACCTGTCCTCCTTCCGTATGGGGGATCACCCGGACCGCCTGCTCGCGCTGCTCCGCGAGCGGCGGGCCCGCGCCGACGTCGCCGTCATCGCCAACGCCCTCGACGCCCAGGCCGAGCCGGAACGCTCGGCCGGAGTGCGGCGTGAGGCCGACGAACTCGCCCGGCTGGGGCTGCGGCCGACCGAGGTGGACCTGCGGGACTTCTTCGACCGGCCCGGCGACGTGATCGCCGACGTCCTGGCCCCTTTCCCGATGATCTGGGTACGCGGCGGGAACACGTTCATGCTGCGCCACGCCATGGCCCGCAGCGGCGCGGACCTCGCGCTGACCGCACTGCTGCGGCGGGACGCGACGGTCTACGCCGGTTACAGCGCCGGCGCCTGCGTGCTCGCGCCGAGCCTGCGCGGCCTGGAGGAGTGCGACGATCCGCAGGTGGTACCCGCCGCCTACGGCGATCCGCCGACCTGGGAGGGCCTGGGCGTCCTCGACCACGCCGTGGTCCCGCACGTCGACTCCCCCGGCCATCCCGAGACCGAGGTCCTGACCGCCGTCGCCGCGCGCTACCGGGCCGAGGGCGTCGCCCACCGCGCCCTGCGCGACGGGCAGGCCCTGGTGATCGACGGCTCCGACGCGCGCGTTCACTGAGGAGCGCGGCGCGAGGTGCCGTTCTCGTCCCGCCAGGTGGGATGGAACCGGAGTATCTCGGCGGTGGCGGCGCCGCTCGTGACGAAGGGATCGGAGACGACGGCCGCCTCGACCGCCGTCCTCTCGCCGTCAGCGATGATCACACCGCCCGTACGGGGCTCCAGCGGGCCGGCCAGGTGGACCATCCCCTTGGCGAAGACGCCGTCCGGGTTCGCGTAGTGCGCCTCCTTGAGCGCGTCGATCGACTCCAGCGGGGCGTGGTATCTCAGCAGGATCACGTACATGGGTTCAGCAAAGGGCACGGCGCCGCGCCGACGCCAAGACCGGCCGGTGGCGGCCCTATAGGCTCACACCTATAACCGCTGATGGCGGCAGGGGTCGAGGGCGGGCACATGGACGAGCTTCCGGGCGTGGAGTTGCGGCACCTGCGCTACTTCGCGGCGGTCGCCGACGCCGGCACCGTCACCGAGGCCGCCCGGCGGCTGCGCATCGCCCAGCCGAGCCTCAGTCAGCAGATCCGGCTGCTGGAGCGGCGCATCGGCACACCGCTGTTCCGGCGCGTCCCCCAGGGGATGGAGCTGACCGAAGCGGGACGGTTGCTGCGGGACGGCGTCGACCGGATGCTCGGCGAGCTGCGCTCGTCCGTCGCGGCCGCGCGAGCCGTCCCCTCCACGGCGAGCGTGGGAGTGTGCCGGGGAGTGCCGCAGCCCGTCCTGGCTCGCGCGGAGGGGCTCATGACGCGCGACGGGCCACTGCGAATCGCCTACGAGCAGGCCGACTCCCAGCGACAGGGCGACCTTCTCCGCGCGGGCACGTTGGCCTTCGGCATCCTGCGGACACCGGTGGACGAATCGGGCCTGGTCCTGCGCACGATCAATGACGAGCCGCTCGGCATCGTCACGCACCACCGCCATCCCCTCGCGGACCGGCCCGCACTCACCTGGTCGGAGCTGGCCGGCCAGCGGCTGCTGTGGTTCCCGGCCGAGCGCGCCCGTGGCTACGCGGCCGCCGTCCTCACCCGCCTCCGTGAGCACGGCTGGACACCGGAGACCGTTCCAGAGACGCACGGCGGCCACAGCCTGTTCCGCCACGCGCTCCTCGGCCACGACGATCTCGTCGCGCTGCGGACGAGGGCCGGCTCGGTCGACGACCCCGGCCTCGTCTGGCGTCCGGTCGGACCCGGGCCTCCGCACGAGCGACTGGCCCTGACCGCGGCCGCCCGCACGACCTGGTCCCGGCTGCTGTCGGCCGATGACCGGGCCGAGACGGCGAGGTCGTGAGGGCGTCTGCCGCCGACCGTCCGTCGTGGGTCAGGACTCACCGAAGACCGAGACGCGAGTGCGGTGATGGCGCGGTGTCTCGATCTCGTCGATCGCCGCCACCGCGAGATCGGCGTACGAGAGGCGGGATTCCGGCGGCGGCGCCGTCTCACCGCCGATCCGGTAGCCGCCCGTCCTGGCACCGTCGGCCTCCAGCCGGGCGGGCGGGGTCAGCATCACCCAGTCGACGGTGGTGTCCGCCTCGCGCAGCCGGTACAGACCGGCCGCGTGCGCGGCCGCGAACGGCCGGAGCCGCTCCGCGAACGGGCGGAACTCGGGCGGGTGCGCCTCGGGGTCGTCCATCACCAGCCCGCCGCCGGGAGTCGCGAGGGTGGAGAACAGGCCGATCGCCACGAGCCGGGACACGCCGGCCTCGGGCAGACCGCTCAGCAGCGCAGCGGCGGCCTTGACGAAGAATTCCGAGTCGAGATCGTCGAAGCCCTGCTCAGGTCCGGAGAACGGGCTGACCGCCTCGACCGCCGCGTCATGACCTCCGCTGATCGCGGCGACCGCGCCGGCGTCGGTGACGTTCCCCGCCACGACCCGCACACCGTCCGCGCCGAGCTCGGGGTACCTGTCCGGATCCCGTACGACCGCCGTGACCTGATGCCCCCGGCTCCGTGCCTCGGCGGTGATGGTCCGCCCCGCCCGGCCACCGGCCCCGAAGATGACGATCCTGCTCATGGCGCCGCTCCCCTTCCCGGCCGCGTACTTCGCCGCCGGAAGAGGACGGTATCCATGGGATACTGGTTACCTCAACGATACCGGGATAGAGTGCGGAGCCATGGCCGAGCCGCTGGACCCGGAGATGTTCGACCCCGTCTGCCCGTCGAGCGCCATGCCGATCCAGATCGGCGACAAGTGGACCGCGATGGTGGTGCTCTGCCTCGAAGACGGCGCGCGACGGTTCACCGAACTCCGCGGACCGCTCCGCGGCATCACCCCGAAGGTCCTCACCCAGACCCTGCGCGCCATGGAACGCGACGGCCTGGTCACCCGGACGGCGTACGACGAGAACCCCCCACGCGTCGAGTATGAACTGACCGACCTGGGCCGGAGCCTGCTGATCCTCATCGACGCCGCCCGCGCCTGGAGTCGCGACCACCTCCCCGCCCTGCTGGAGGCCCGCCGAGCCCACGAGTCAATCCCACGTCCGGCATTGCTCAAGCGATCGAGACCGTAACGACTCGGCGCGGCCGTCTACGACGAGACGACGACCACCTCGACGCATTGACCGCCGTTTCCTTCGCTGTGGCTGCTCTTTCTCCAAGCACTGGCCGTCACGTCCATCGTTCCTCCAGAACCCGGCGGATCAGGTCTCTGGACATCTCCACCGGAAGCGCTCGGGATCGGATCTGATCGTACGTTTCCGAGAGTAGGCGAATATCGTCCGGCTCGCTCGTCGTGATTCCGCGGACGGCCGTCGCCACGTACGCCAACTCGGTCCGGTTCGGAAGAGTCGCAAGCACGAAAGCCCCACTCGTACCAATAGGGCCGAGCGGGTCGGGAACGATCTGAACGGAGATACGCGAGGACACGACGGACAGCAGATGTTCGGGCTGCCCACGCATGACGTCACGATCACCGACCTGATTCCGCAGGACAGCCTCCGCAAGAAGCGCGGATATGCGAGGCGGCGGTGGATCCTCACGCGGGCCGCTTCATTCTGGCCGCCGTCGCGGCCTTGTCGCCGCCCAGCAGCGCTGACGCGTAGTCCTCGGTCTGGAGGAGGCCGTCCACGACCAGGCACTGATAGGTACCGAGGAAGTCGGCCTCGGACTCGACCTCGGGCCAGTCGAACCAGACGGGGAAGGCCGCGTCGAGGACGAGTTCGTCCCAGAGGGACGGGAGGGCGCCTCGGGTGTCGAGGATCTCGTCGAGTTTGACGGCGATGGCCCGGTCGCAGCGCGTCTCGCCGCGCTCGATCTTGCCGACATGGGAGCCGCAGACGGGAACCTCCTCTCCCAGTTGATCCTGCGAGAGCCCCGACATCGAGCGGTACCGCTTCACCTCGGAGCCGAACAGTTCGAGGGTCTTGGGGCGCTTCTTGCCGATCGCCATTCGCCACTCCTCTTCGGTCTCGCGACTCGTCGCGACTCGCGTCGCGAGAGTCGGCACGTTCGCCCCTGACTACGACAGTCGTCACCAGCGGCTTCTCTGTCCACAGACCATGTCACCACACGTCATCAAGCGAATGCAGGGAGTTTTCCCGAAAGGACGCTGCATGGTCACGACAAGTCCGGACGAATGGGTCCCGCCGCCCCGCCTCACCCTTGAATTGCACGCCTGCGCCGAGAATGTCTACTTGGTGCGCACTCTCATCGACCAGGCCGCCGATTCATGGGGCCTGTCGCAGGAGGTCCGCCACCTCGGCCGGCTGATCCTGACGGAGCTCACGACCAACGCCTGCCGGCTCTACCCGGGCAAGGTGATCCATACGTGGGTCGCCACTCCACGGCACGGCGTCGGGGAGGTCGGCGTGTGGGATCCGGACAGCGCCAACCTGCCCAGGATCGTCGACGCAGACGAGGCCGCGGAGACCGGGCGCGGCCTGTTCATCATCAACGAGCTCACCGGCGGGCGGCTCGGCTGGTACCCCTCCCAGCGCGCCGGCAAGGTCGTCTGGGCACGCTTCGGCCCCTGAGCGGCCACGGCCGTACCGAATGCTCGGTGAACGCCACATCGGACGGGAATGGTCACCCGAGTGCCTGGCGGAGCTCCTCGACGTTCACACCTGTGGCGGACAGCAGTGCCTGGCACGGGTCGTCGGGGTCCGCCAGCACCGCGGCCAGCAGGTGCGTGGTGCCGGTGGACGGGCTCTTGCCCTCATGGGCGAGCAGGCGTGCGCGGGTCAACGCCTTCTCGGCGCTGCTTTCCAGGGCGAGTGAACCTGCCTGCGGCCGGTCGCCCGTCCGGATCAGGTCGGCGACCGCGTTGAACACGGCGGATGGTGTGGCTCCTCGGGTACGCAGCAGCTCAGCACCCGTGTTGACCCGGGCCACCCCGTCGCGGAGCCGGTGGCCGGCGGCGGTGAGCTGGTCGTCCACGACGAGCATGGCGAGGAGCAGATGCGCGGTGGTCACGCGGGAATGTCCGAGCCGGACGGCCTGGCGCTCGGCCTCCATGCGCACCGTGGGCACGACAGGCGACCCGAAGCCACCGCTGGTGAGTCGCCTGCCGATGCGGCCTCCCCACCCTCGGCCCGCGGGTTTGTCGAGCATGCCCAGGTTGCGCAGCCCGTCGACGCTGCGCGTGTTCGGTTCGCCGCCCTGGTGCGCGCTCGGATGCACGGCGAGCCTGGCGATGAGTTCGTCCCGATCCAGCCGCCGTTCGAGCAGTGCCTCACTTGCCCGGTTACCGGGATCGTGCAGCAGTCCCATGAGCAGGTGGGTCTCGTTCGCCCAGGTGACGCCGAGTTCGTTAGCGGACACGAGCATCTGACCGAGCGCGGCGGCCAGCGCTTCGCTCGGCACCATGGGCTGGTTCTCCGGCGACGCCGACTCGTCACGCGGCTTCGCCGTCCGGCGAGCCACCCACGCGGCCTCGTGCAACAGCGCCGTGACCGCGGGCGCGGCCGGCGGGTCGTTCCTGCCATCGTCCTCGCTCAGCCAGAGCCAGACCCTGTCGTCCTTGGCCGAGATGACCGCCCTCAACCCGCCGTTGCTGCGAGACAACAGATCCGCTGCCGCGGATTCGCCCTTGAGGAGCGCGAAGAGCAGATGCTGGGTTCCCACGGTCTGGCCGGTCTCGGCGGCCTTCTCATACGCCCGGGCCAGCGACTCCACGACCTCGCGGGAGGCGTCGGTGGTACCGGTGCTCGACGCGTTCATCATGCGGCCCCCTTCGTTGATCATCACGATGGAGCCTAGGAACGCGCCTTGTGCCGAGACATCTGCCGATCATCCGGACCATATGGCCGATCGACCATAATGAGCGAGCCGATCGGCGTTCAATGAGCTACGTTCACGGCCGAAGGCGAGGTGTCCGCGAATTTCTCCGCTGGTCGAACGGGCTCGCTCCGTCCGCATGGCCGTCACCCGTGAGGCGGAACAGACACGGGCCGCCGTACGCTCTGCGGCGCCTCATGTGGTGGTCGGCGAACTGGCGATGTTCCTGATGGCGCTCGCCATCGGATTCCTGCCGCTCTGGATGTCACCGCCGTCGCCGCGCCACGTGACCGTCACCGCGGCGACCGCGGTCTGGGCGGCACTGCTGGTGCCCGCTCGCAAGCGCTGGCCGGCCGGAGCGCTGCCGGCCACGGTGCCGGTGATCGCCGGCACCGATATCGGGGCGTTGGCGGTCCTGCCCGTGATCGCGTACTCGACGGCACGGCGCATCAGTCCCGCCCGGCGCCTGTGGTCGATGGTGCTGGCGACCGTGGGTGCCGGCCTTCCCCTCAGCGTGGTGGCGGAGACGACCGCCTCGTACGGACTCGGCGAGACGCTCGCCGGTTACGCGCTGAACGCCGCACTTCTCCTCCTGCTACCGGCGTTGGCCGGGAGCCTGATGGGGCGGCGCCGTCCGCTGGTCCGATTGCTGCGGGAACGCAACGAGTACCTGGAGCGGGCGCAGGTGCTCACCGGGGAAAAGGCGCGAATGAAGGAACGCGCACGCATCGCCGCCGAAATGCATGACATGCTCGGACACCGGCTCAGCCTGATATCGATGCACGCCGGAGCGCTGGAACTCACCGTCGCCCAAGAAGCCCCCCGGGTGAGCGGCCAGGCCGAGCTTCTGCGCACCACGGCGGCGACGGCGATGGCCGAACTGCGCGAGATCCTCGAGGTTCTCCGTGGCCCCATGGAGGGTGCTGCCGAAACCGCTGGCGGACGCAGCGGAACCCGAACCGATATCGCCGATCTCGTGGCCGAGTCCCGACGGGCCGGTGTCGACGTCGACCTGGCGTGGTCCGGCGGGGACCTCGACGACGCGGACCCGCGGACGCGCCACGCCCTTCACCGCGTCGTCCGCGAAGGCCTGACCAATGTGCACAAGCACGCCCGGACGGCACATACCCGGGTCGAAGTCACCAACGACGCCGGCCGTGCCCGCGTACGCGTGATCAACGGCCCGGTACCGGGCACGCCCCAACGGCTCCCCGGCACCCGCCAGGGACTGGTCGGCCTGGACGAACGGATCGCTCTGCTCCACGGCGCCTTCACCGCCGGTCCCACGCCCGAGGGCGGATTCCTGGTCACGGCCGACCTCCCTCTCCGCCCGCCCGTCCCCCTGCCCCCCGACCCCGCGGTGCGGCGCGACGTACCCGAACGGCCCAGGCCACTCGATGACGAAGTGCTCACGCTGCCCCGAGCCCTCGGCGCCGGATGCCTCGGGTTGCTGGTACTCGTTCCGGTCGCTGTCGGCACGGCCATGGTGATCATCATGCGAGCCCTACAATGACGCGGGTGATCCGGACCCTGATCGCCGATGACGAGACGCTCATGCGAGCCGGTATCCGCCTCATTCTGGACACCGCCGACGACATCGAGGTCGTGGCCGAGGCGCCCGACGGCCCCTCCGCCGTCCGCGCCTGCCGGGAACACGAAATCGACGTCGCCCTGCTGGACGTCCACATGCCCGGCGGCGACGGCCTGGCGGCCGTTCCGGTCATCGCCCGCGAATCCCCCCGGACCAACATCGCCATGCTCACCGCCTTCGGCGACGACCACAACGTCGCCCAAGCCCTCCGAGCCGGCGCCGTAGGTTTCCTGCTCAAGGACACCGGCCCCACCGAACTGATCCGAGCCGTACGCGTAGCCGCCACCGGCGAGTCGATCCTGGCGCCCCAGATCACCCGCCGGCTGATCGAACGCCACCTGCTTTCCGACTCCCAGGACGCCGAGCCGGCCAAACGCCGAATCGAGCAGCTCACCGACACCGAACGCGACGTACTCCGCCTGGTCACCGCCGGCCTGTCGAACGCGGAGATCGCCCAGCGACTCCACATGGGCACAGGCACGGCAAAGGCTCACATCAGCCGCATACTCACCAAAGTCGGCTGCACCAACCGCGTCCAAGCCGCCATCCTGGCCCATGACGCCGGCCTACCAGCGGGCCCATGAGCCGACACGGTCCCGCCCACTCTCGGCCCCCGTACCAGAGAGCCAGAACTCACAGGTGACATATCGGCCTGCCGACATGTAGTCGCCGATAGCCGGGGAGCTCAAAGCGGCCTGTTGACAGCAGGTCGGCTCGGCACGTCGATCTGCAGATCGTGAAAGTCGCGGATCGACAGGATGACTCGCCGTTCTGGAGCAGCCGAAGTACTACGTGGGTGTTCACGTGATCGGCACCAAGACTCTGGTTCGCACGAACCGGCCGACAGCCCGGCCGCGGGATCGCGCGCGCCGTTATGAAGCGCACGCGATTGCGCCGGCTCACGGCGCACCGTACACGTGCTCTCGGAGGCCCGGCGTACGGTGCGCCGGCCGGTTAGGGTGTGGCGTTGAGCAGGGTCGGGCCGGAGGATTCTCATCGTGATCGCCGGAGAGACAGCCGAGCGCCGTGGGGCCGCGCCGCCCCCGTACATCGAGCGTTTCGGACGCCTCGGGCCGACCGTGTCGATCGCCGTCGGCGGGGTCGCGATCGTGTCGGCATCCATTTGGCTCGTCCTGGCCGCTCACAGTGCGCGTCTGGGAGACGGCCCTCCGGCCCTCGCCCTGCTCCTCGCAGGGATCGGAATGGTCGGCTTCGGCCTGATGAGATTCGCCCGGGGACGTTCCAAGCACTGGATCGCCTTTGCCATCGACGCCAACGGCGTTTACTTCGCCCACTGCGTCCACCCCGGATCCGAGCCCGATGGCCTGGCAAGACGAATCCCCTGGGATGAGATCAACGCACTCATCCTTTTCTCCCGGCGCACGGAGTTCCTCCGCGGCACCGTCGAATGTGTCGGGGTGCGGTTGAATCCCTCCGTCGCAGGCTCTCCCGAAGACCACTTCGCGCGACTCAGGCAGATTCTCTCAAGGCCTGATATCGAGCTGCACGTCTGGGAACAACTTCGAGAACTGGACGGCGACCTGCCGGAGGCACGGATGAAAACGGCGGTCAGCCTGCACACCGAAGTTCGCGGGTGGAGCTACCGCCGTTCTCGCGTCATGGAGGCGGTGCGGGCGCACGCCCCCGGCGTGCCGGTCATCGGCTTCACCGCGGACGACTATTACCACCTGGTCGGGTGGCGCGCCGGCCAGGAGAAGTTGCGGGAGCTCCTGCAAGACGCCGAATTGCGCCGTTGGGGCTGGTGAGAGCCCTGCTCCCGTAGCCCGTACACCGGCCGGCGCCCCGTACACGGCCCCGCCGAGCAGGTAAGGGGGCAGGCGGCCACCGGCGCGCTCGAACGAATCCCCGATATCCACGTGCCTCCAACGCCTAGTGGCACTAGGGTTCTACCTAGAGAGTCTAGGAACGGTGGGAGGTGGCGCATGGTCCGGGCCGGTCTCAGTGCGGCGAAGGTGACGGAGGCCGCCGCGGAGATGGCGGACGAGGTCGGGCTCGACCAGGTCACCATCTCCGCGCTGGCGCGGCGCTTCGGGGTGAAGGACGCCAGTCTCTACTCGCACGTCAAGAACCTGCGGGAGCTGCGGGTCCGGATCGCCCTGCTCGGCGGGGAGGAGATGACCGAACGCATCGCCGCCGAGGTGGCGGGCCGGGCGGGCAGGGACGCGCTGGTCGCGTTCGCCAACGCCTATCGGCGGTTCGCGCTGGAACACCCCGGCCGGTACGCCGCGACCCAGATGCGGTTCGACCCGGAGGAGGTCGCCGACTCCGTCGCCCTGCGCCGGAGCATCGAGCTGACCTACGGCATGCTCCGGGCCTACGGCCTGACCGAGCCGGACCTGACCGACGCCGGCCGCCTGCTGCGCGCCGCCTTCCACGGCTACATCCACCTTGAGCTCAGCGGTGGTTTCGCCCACCCGCGGGAGGTCGAGGACTCCTGGTCGCGCTCGCTCGACGCGCTGCACGTCCTCCTGGAGAACTGGCCGTCGCACTGAACCCGCAGTGGCTGACGAACGAAGACCCGCCTGGGCGTTCCCGGGGCGGATGACCATGAAGGACGGAGACAGTGGAGCGGTATCACGGATGGGCCGACGAGCGGTTCGGCGCGGTCGCCGACGCCTTCGCGGGTAACTTCGCGGACTTCCCCGAGCTGGGCGCGGCGGTCGCCGTGTACGCCGGCGGGCGTAAGGTCGTCGACCTCTGGGGCGGGGTCGCGGACGAGCGGACCGGCCGGCCATGGGAGCAGGACACCGTGGTGCCGGTGTTCTCCTGCGCCAAGGGCATCGTGAGCGTGTGCGTACACCTCCTCGCACAGGAGGGACGGCTCGACCTGGACGCGCCCGTCGGCCGGTACTGGCCCGAGTTCGCGCGGAACGGCAAGGAGGCGATCACCTCCCGCATGGTGCTCGGGCATCGTGCGGGAGTCCCCGTCCTCGACGAGGTGCTCTCGTTCACGGAGATCGCCGCCTGGACGCCGGTGATCCGCGCCATCGAGGAGCAGAAGCCGCTGTGGGAGCCTGGCACGGCGTACGAGTACCACGGCCACGTCTTCGGCTTCCTCCTCGGCGAGGTGATCCGGCGCGTCACCGGGCTGACACCGGGCGCCTACTTCCGGGAGGCCGTGGGCGACCCGTTGGGGCTGCGCGCCTGGCTCGGCCTGCCGGATCGGGAGATGGACGGCCGGGCCCGGCTCGTCGAGGCCGGGGGACGGCCTGCGATGCCGGGGCCCGAGCACCTGCTCACTCGCATCGTGACGATGAACGGCGCCCTGGTCTTCCCCGGCCTGGATGAGCCGCACGGCTGGAACGACCCGGCCCTGCTCAGAATGGAGCTGCCCGGCGCGGGCGCCACCGCGTCGGCGAGCGGGCTCGCCGGGCTGTACGCGGCGGCGGTCACCGGGATCGAGGGCCGCGAGCGGCTGCTCACCCCGGACACCGTGACGGACGCGGTCCGGGAGGTGTCCTCGGGCAAGGGGTGGCTGGGCTTCGACGCCGGGGCGCGCTGGGGCTCGGGCTTCCTGCTCGACTCGTCGTTCCGGCCGATGCCGGGGCCGCGCAGCTTCGGCAACGACGGGGCCGGCGGCCAGTTCGCCTTCGGCGACGACGAGTACGGCGTGGGATTCGCCTACGTCGCCAACCGCATGGTCGGCCACGGTGACGCCCGCGCCACCCGCCTGATCAACGCCCTGCGCGAGTGCCTCGTGCGGTGACCGCACACGTTCGCCGGGTCCGGTGGCAGCCCGGCGAACCCTCCGGGCTGCCCTGAGTGATTCGACGCTGTAACCCCAGCAGGAACAAATCCCTGCTGGCGGGACAGCGCCGGTGACGACTCCATGCCCCGGCGACAACTCGTCTCCTGGACCGCGACCGTGTCCCGGAGATCCACGGGTGACGGGAGAGTGTGCCACCGCTTCGGGGCCGTGTCGGCCCCGCGATCCCGATCGTCACTCATACCTCCAGAATGCGATGCCGCCCGCGCCCTGTCGACGCGTCGACGGACACGGTCATCGGGGAAGCGCCGCCGCCGGAGGGGTCAGGGGCGGGTGAGGATGAGGCCGCTGGTGGGGACGCCGGTGCCGGCGGTCACGAGGACGTTCTCGACGCCGGGGACCTGGTTGACGGAGGTGCCGCGGAGCTGGCGGACGGCCTCGGCGATGCCGTTCATGCCGTGGATGTACGCCTCGCCGAGCTGGCCGCCGTTCGGGTTGACCGGGAGGCGGCCGTCGAGCTCGATGCCGCCGTCCGCGACGAAGTCCTTCGCCTCGCCGCGCCCGCAGAAGCCGAGCTCCTCCAGCTGCACCAGCACGAACGGCGTGAAGTGGTCGTACAGGATCGCCGCCTGCACGTCGGCGGGCCTCAGCCCCGCCTGCCGCCAGAGCGTCTCCCCCACGCGGCCCATCGCCGGAAGCGTCGTCAGGTCGTCCTCGTAGTAGGAGAACATCATCATCTGGCCGGGCCCCGAGCCCTGCGCCGCCGCCCTGATCACCGCGGGCGGATGGGGCAGGTCGCGGGCGCGCTCCGCGCCGGTCACGACGATCGCGACGCCGCCGTCGGACTCCTGGCAGCAGTCGAGCAGGTGCAGCGGCTCGACGACCCACCGGCTGGCCTGGTGCTCCTCCAGGGTGATCGGCCGCTCGTGGAACCACGCCTTCGGGTTGGTCGCCGCGTGGCGGCGCATCGCCACGGCCACCCGCCCGAAGTCCTCGCTGGTCGCTCCGTACTCGTGCATGTAGCGCCGGGCGTACATCGCGACCCAGGCGGCCGGGGTCGCGAAGCCGTACGGCAGGTGCCAGGAGAACTCCAGGTCCGCCGCGCCGACGGCGTGCTCGGAGCGGGCCGCCGCCTGGCCGAAGCGGCGCCCTGAGCGCTCGTTGAACGCCCGGTAGCACACGACCGTCTCCGCCAGCCCGGTCGCGACCGCCATCGCCGCGTGCGCGACCGTTCCGCAGGCCGCGCCGCCGCCGTAGTCCACGCGGGAGAAGAAGGACAGGCCCGGGATGCCGAGCTCCCGCGCCACCGCGATCTCGGTGTTGACGTCCGCCGTGAAGGTCACCAGGCCGTCGACGTCGCCCGGCGTCAGCCCGGCGTCCTTGATCGCGTCGATGCACGCCTCGGCGGCGAGCTGAAGCTCCGAGCGGCCCGACTCCTTGGAGAACCCGGTCGCCCCGATCCCGGCGATCGCCGCCGTCCCGGAGATGCTCATGATCCCCCCTTGAGTCGTACGGTGGCGATGGCGTGGTCGCCGAGGCTCACGGCGCCGCGCACCTCCACCGTGCGGTCGTCGACGACGCGGCCGGTCAGGGTCAGCGTGTCCCCGGCGTACGCGGGCACGCCGAGGCGTACGGAGATGCCCTCCAGGACGGCGCCGGGGAGGTGTTCGAGGACGTAGCGCTGGACGAGGCCCATCGTGGTGAGGATGTTCAGGAAGATGTCCTTCGACCCCTGCGCCCGTGCCAGCGCGGTGTCATGGTGCACCGGTGTGAAGTCGCGCGTCGCGAGGGCGGTGGCGATCACGAACGTCGGCGTCAGCTCGATGCTCAACGCCGCCGGGCCCGCCGCCGCCTCCGCGTCGCGCGCCTCCGGCGCGGCCGGCTCCCGTGTGCCCGGCTGCGGCGCGGAGCCGGACGGGCGCCACTGGGGCAGGGTGAGGTCGTCGTCGATCTTCTGGAAGACGAGCTCGACCGGCATGCCGATCCGTACGCGGTCGGGCGGGCAGTCGAGGAGGTCGCCGACCATGCGCACGCCCTCCTCCAGGTCGACGAGCGCGACCACGAACGGCGGGTCGAAGCCCGGGACCGGCGGATGGTGGTGGACGACGTAGCTGTGGAGCGTGCCACGCCCGCTCACGGTGACGTGCTCGCGCTTGGTCGCGTGGCAGTCCGGGCACATCGGGCCGGGTGGATGGCGCAGCCGCCCGCACTCGGCGCAGCGCTGGACGCGCAGTTCCCCGTCCCGTACGCCGTCCCAGAAGAACCGGGTGTCCGGGCCGATGGCCGGCCGGGGCCGGCGGCCCTTCGCCGTCCGGCCGCCCGCCGCGCGGGGGCGGAACTTCAGCACCCGGAACATCATCTCGGCGACGCGCTCGTCCCCGGAGTACCAGGTCTGGTGCCAGGTGACGAAGTAGCCCTCGCCCAGGCCGGTGCGCTTGGGCCCCGTGACGCCGCCGAAGCGCATCGTCGAGCGCAGCTCCTCGCCGTGCCGCAGGTACCGGTCGTAGGTCTGCTCGCAGTTGGTGGCGACCACGCCGGTGAAGCCGGACTCGTTCAGCAGGGCCAGGACCCGGTCGGCGACCGAGCCGGGCTTGTCCGTGCTCAGCCCGGGCATCGACCAGACCTGGATCATCGCGGGCGGCGCCGTCCCGGTCCACCGGGTGTCGCGGTCGCCGAGCGCCTGGGCCCAGTTGCGGATCATCGGGGCGTTCACCGGGTCCGGGCAGGGAGCGGCGGACCGCTCTCCCAGGGCGGCCAGCTCCTCCGCGAGGGCCATCAGCCGATCGTGCAAGGTGTCTGTCTCCTTCGCGGTGGCTCGCGGCGGTCACCGGGGGGCTCGCGGCAGGCCGAGGCCGATCATCGCGATCAGCTCCCGCTGGATCTCGTTGACGCCGCCGCCGAACGTCAGCACGATCGCGCCCTTCACGCCGTGGTCGAGGCGTTCGATGAGGTCGCGGGTCTCCTCGTCGCCGGGATCGCCGTACCGGGCGAGGACCTCGCCGACCACGCGGCCGACGTCCTGCATGCGCTCCGACCCGTAGATCTTGGTGGCGGACGCGTCCGGCGCCCCGAGCCAGCCCAGATCCATGCTCGCGGCGACCTGCCAGTTGAGCAGCTCGTTGACCCGCAGGTACGCGTGGACCCGCGCGACCGCGCGCCGTACGTCGGGGTGGTCGATGAGCGGGCGGCCGTCGGGACCCGTTCTCGTCCGGGCCCAGTGGGCGAACCGGTCGTAGGTGTGACCGATGTTGCCGGCCGGGCCGAGCGTGACCCGCTCGTGGTTGAGCTGGTTGACGATGAGGTTCCAGCCCTTGTTCTCCTCGCCGACGAGCAGGTCGGCCGGGACCTGGACGTCCTGGTAGTAGGTGGAGTTGGTGTGGTGGCGGCCGTCCATGGTGACGATCGGCGTCCAGGAGAAGCCGGGGTCCTTGGTGTCGACGATGAGCATCGAGATGCCCTTGTGCTTCTTGGCGTCCGGGTCGGTCCGCGCGGCCAGCCAGATGTGGTCGGCGTAGTGCGCGCCCGAGGTGAAGATCTTCTGGCCGTTGACGATGTAGTGGTCGCCGTCCCGTACGGCCGTGGTGCGCAGCGCGGCCAGGTCCGTTCCGGCGCCGGGCTCGCTGTAGCCGATCGCGAAGTGGCACTCACCGGCGAGGATGCCCGGCAGGAACCGCTTCTTCTGCGCGTCGGTGCCGAACTCCACGAGCGTCGGCGCGACGGTGTTCAGCGTGATGATCGGGTACGGGACCTCGGCGCGGGCGATCTCATTGGCGAAGATCTGCTGCTCGACGGGGCCGAACCCCCCGCCGCCGTACTCCCTCGGCAGCGCGATGCCGAGCATGCCGTCGCGGCCCAGCCGCCGGCAGTGCGCCATGTACGCGGTCCCGAAGGGATCGTCGGCGATGTCGTTCCGCTGCGCGTCGGTCAGGCAGGAGGCGAAGTACGCGCGCAGCTCGGCACGCAGCGCCTTCTGCTCGTCGGTCAGGTCGATGAACATCAGGCCACCAGAGCTCCAATCGCGTCCAACTGCGCCTCGGCGCCACCCAGCAGTTCCGCGTGGTGCTTGGCCCAGGCGAAGTACCGGTGCAGCGGGTAGGTGACGTCCAGGCCGAGCCCGCCGTGCAGGTGCTGGCAGGTGTAGAAGGCCCGCAACGCGGGGTCGCACGCGTTGTACGCGGCGACGGCGAGCACCTCGGCGGCGTCGTCGAGACCCTCGGCGAGCCGCCACACGCCCGCCCAGACCGCCACGTCGAGTGCCCGCTTGGCGATGTAGACGTCGCCGATCTGCATCGTGACGGCCTGGAACTCCGCGAGCGGCCGCTCGAACTGCTCACGGGTCTTGACGTGCTCGGTGGTCAGCGCGAGGGCCCGGTCGAGCGCCCCGGACACGATGGCGACCGCACCCGCGGTGGCGTGCTCGGTGAGGGTCCGGTGCGCGCCGCCGCCGAGCAGGGCGTCCGCGCCGACCCGTACGCCCTGCAGGCCGATCCGCCACAGCGGCTCTCCGGTGGCCGACGGCTGCGGGGCGAGCGCCACCGCGCCCGGCTCCACCAGGAAGACGCCGGTCTCCTCGCCGAGCCACGCGGGAACGAGGATGACGTCGGCCTGCTCGGCGTACGGGACGAAGGTCTTGACCCCGTCGAGGACGTACGCGTCCCCGTCGCGGCGCGCCGTCGTCGCAGGGCCGGTCCCCGGCCGGTGCGGCGTCGCCGTGGCCGGGCCGCGACCCGGCTCGCGCGGCCCCGTCGTGGCCGGGCTTGTCCCCGGCTCGCGGCCGGCGGCCGTGGCCAGGCCGGAGCCCGGCTCGCGGACCGCCACGCTGAGGACCGATCCGCCGGCGGCGAGGTCGGCGAGGCGTCCGCGCTGCTCCTCCGTGCCGTGCGCGGCCACGGTCGCCGCCGCGACGAGGGAGCCGTACGCGGGGACCGGGGCCACGTGCGCGCCGACCTGGCGCAGGATGACGGCGAGTTCGACCGCCCCCAGCCCGGCGCCGCCGACCTCCTCGGGCAGGCAGGCGCCGAGCAGGCCGGCCTGCGCCATCGCCCCCCACAGCGCGGCGTCGTACGGCGCGCCGGACCTCTCGTGGGCCTCCAGGCGTTCCGTCGTCGCCTCGCGGCCGAGCAGGCCGGCCGCCAGGTCCTGCAGCTCACGGGCGCTCTCGTCCAGGTCGAAGTCCATGGCCCCTCCTCAGGTCACGTTGCCCGCCGCCCGGCCGTTCCCGGCGGGCCACAGGTGCGCTCTGCCCCGGCTCTCGAACTCGGCGCGCAGCCGTTCGGCGTCCTCGCCGGTCAGGCGGCGGTACCGGAGCTCCCGGCCGGGCCGCCACCAGACCGGATCCGTCGTGTTCCAGGCGTCCGCCGCCAGCGACCGCCGGACCACCTTGTTCGAGGCGGTGGACGGCAGCCGGCCGGCGACCCGTACGTAGCGCGGCGTCCACTTGGGACTCAGGTCGGCGCGCCCGCGCAGGAACGCGGCGAACCGCTCGGGGTCGAAGGAGCCGACCAGCGCCACCATCACCTGATCCCCCGCCGCGACGTCCGGCACGCCGTACACCGCGAGCGCCGCGACGCCGGGCAGCTCGCCGAGGACCCGTTCGACCTGGGCGGCGCCGAAGTTCTCGCCGTCCACGCGCAGGCGGTCGGCGTCCCGCCCGGCGAAGAACACGAAGCCGTCCGCGTCCCGGTAGGCGAGGTCGCCGCTCCAGAACATGCCGTCCCGGAGCCGGTCGTCGGCGCGTTCGTTGTAGTAGCCGTCGAAGAGGCCGGGCCCGCGCGTGTTCACGAGCTCGCCGATGGCCTCCTCGCCGTTGAGGACGCGGCCGGCCGCGTCCAGCCGCGCGGGCGGGCACTCCCGGCCGGTGGCCGGATCGAGGATCGCGATCCCGTCGCCGAGGCGGCCGAGCGCTCCGGGCGGGCCGGCGGGATCGGGCGTGAGGGCGATCGCCGTCTCGGTGGAGCCGTACCCGTCGACGACCGCGCAGCCGAACCGCTCGGCGAACCGCCGCTGCTCCAGCGGCGCGGCCTCGTTGCCGAACGCGATGCGCAGTGGATTGTCCGCGTCGTCGGCGCGCTCGGGCGTCGCCAGGACGTACGACAGCGCCTTGCCGACATAGTGCAGGTACGTGCAGCCGTACCGGCGGACGTCGGGCAGCGTCCCGGAGGCGGAGAACCGCGCGCGGAGGACGAGCTGCGCGCCGACGGCGAGCGCCGGGGCGTACGCCGCCATGACCGCGCCGGAGTGGAAGAGCGGCATCGGGCAGTAGACGACGTCGTCGGGCCGCAGCAGCCGGCCGGCCAGCACCGCGCCGGGGAGGACGATCTTGCGGTGGGTGACCCGCACCGCGCGGGGCCGTCCCGACGTGCCGGACGTGAAGATCAGCATCAGGAGGGTCTCCGGGGCGACCGGCGCGGGCTCTCCGAGGGGCGCGGCGCGCTCCGGCCCGGTGACCGGCAGGCCGGTGCGGGCGGCGACCCGCTCCGCGAGGGCGGCGTGGCGCGGCTCCGTCACGAGCAGGTCGCAGTCGGCGCGCGTCGCGTCGGCGGCCAGTTCCTCGGCGGCGCGTGTCGTGTTGAGGGCGACGATCACGTTGCCGGACAGGGCCGCGCCGCCGAGCAGGAAGACCATCTCGGGGACGTTGTCGAGCAGGACGCCGACGTGCAGGGGCCGCGACCCGGCCCTCCGGCCCGCGATCCCGGCCATCCAGCCGGCGCGCCCGGCGCATTCCCCGGTGACCGCGCGCCAGGTCCAGGCGTCGCCGGCGGCACGGAGCCCGACGCGGTCGTCGGCGGACCGCGCCCGGAGCAGGTCGGCCACCGTTCCGGACACCGCGTCACCTCCCGGGCTCACCGGAAGAAAACTAGAACAGATTCTATTATGTGTCCACCATCGGTGATCCCCCACCCGCCCTCCGGGCGCGTCGGGCTCTGCTTACCTCGACCGAACGAGTTCCAGCCCCCTCGCCCGCGGCAATGCATAACGTGTTCTCACCGGGCGGTACGCTGATCCATGACACGCGCGGGCGGGGCACCGCGCTCACAGCCCGAGGAGTCGTCGTGACGGCAGAGTCCACCGCCGCCAGCCATCCGGGGGTCCGCTCCCGCAGCCAGCACCAGCGCCGCCGGCGCATCGTCCAGGCCGCCGCGGCCCTCGCCTCCCGCGGCGGGGTGGAGGCGATGCAGATGAGGACCGTCGCCGAGCGCGCCGGCGTGGCCCTCGGCACGCTCTACCGGTACTTCCCGTCCAAGATGGACCTGGTGGTCGCGGTCGTCAGCGAGGAGATGGACACCCTCGAGGGCAGCCTGGAGCGCCGCCCGCCGCGCTCGGCGACCGCGGCCGGGCGCGCCGTCGAGGTGCTGATGCGCGCGACGCGCGGGTTGATGCGCGAGCCGGAGCTGGCCGACGCGCTGATCCGGTCACTGCTGCTGTCGGACGTCAAGACCGACTTCGGCAACCGCATGACCGGGATGCTGGCCCGGGTGCCGGGGACCGACGCCGACGCCGGGGAGGGCGGCGAGAGCCGGGTCCTCCTGCGGTCGCTCAGCAGCGTGTGGGTGATGGAGATGATCGAGATGCTCCGCGGCCACACCACGAACGAGGAGATTCAGGCGCGACTGGAGATCGCGGCGGCCCGCCTGCTCGCCGACTTCTGAGGCCGAGGACGCGGGCCGGGAGCAGGCTCAGGCAGCCGCCGCCCGGAGCTGCCCGGACATCCCGGTGCGGACCAGGTAGAGGGCCAGCCGGGTGACAAGGGCCTCGACGATCATCACGAGTGCCTTGGCGAGGACGGTCGACACGAGGTCAGGCATGGTGGGGCACCTAGGGGTTGAGTGGGGATACCTTCCGCCTAAATTATGCCTTCTTGTCCGAATCGATGGTTACGGTGGCGGGTGACGGGTAGGTGAACATTTTCCCAAGTCAGACGGCCGGTCGCCGGATCCGGGTGAGCAGTACGGCCGCCAGAGCCAGACCCACCCCCGATCCGAGGGCGATGGCCCAGCAGTGCGGGAGCAACGGCCGGCAGCCGAAGAAGTGGCTGAGGCCCGGCACCTGCACGATGAACGCCAGCGCGCCGAGGGACGCCAGGCCGCAGCCGAGCACCAGCGGGTCGCGGCCGCCCGCGACGATCGTCTGCGCGAGCTGCGTGGTGACGAGCGCGACGAGGCCGGTGGTGTCGGCCTGGCCGCGGGTGCCGCTGGCCCGCGCCATCATCCAGGCCGCCAGCGCCGCCCCCGCCGTCGTGCCCGCGCGGACCGTGACGTCACGGGTCAGCGCGCCGCCGAGCGAGCGGTCCGGGCCCTCGGCAAGGAGCTCCTCGCTCGTCACGCCGGACGGCGGGCGGGCCGCCAGGGCGATCGCCGGGAGCATGTCGGTGAGCAGGTTGACCAGGAGCAGCTGACGCACGTTCAAGGGGCTGCGCCCGCTCACCAGCCCCGTTCCCACGGTGAAGGCGATCTCGCCGAGGTTGCCGCCGAGCAGCACGGCCAGGGCGTCCCGCGTCGAGCGCCACATCGCCCGGCAGTCGGCGATCGCGTCGGTGATCGTCTCGATCCGGTCGTCGGTGACGACCACGTCGGCGGTCTCGCGGGCGGCGGGAGTGGCCCGCTCCCCGAGCGCGATGCCGACGTCGGCCAGCCGGATGGCCGGGGCGTCGTTGGCGCCGTCGCCGGTGACGGCGACCACCCGCCCGGCGCTGCGCAGGGCCCGGACGACGCGGGCCTTCTGCGCGGGGCTGACCCGGGCGAACACCGCCACCCTGGACAGCGCGTCGGCCAGCTCCTCGTCGCGCAGGGCGTCGAGGTCCGGCCCGGTCATGATCCGGCCGTTCAGCAGCCGCAGCTCGGCGGCGATGGCCTCCGCGGTGGTCGGGTGGTCACCGGTGATCATGATCACGTCGACGCCCGCCTTCCGCAGCCGGCCGACCGCCTCCGCGGCGGTGGGCCGGACCGGATCGGCGATGCAGAGCAGGCCGAGGAAGCCGAGCCGGTCGATGCGCTCCGCGGTGAGGTCCCGGCGCCCCGACGCCGCGCGCTCCGCGACCGCCAGCACCCGGTAGCCGAGGCGGGCCAGGCGGTCGATCTCCTGGTCGACCTTCTCCCGCGCCTCCCGATCGAACGGAACCTGCCCGTCGTCGCGCTGCCAGGTGTCGCACGCCTCCAGGATGATCTCCGGAGCGCCCTTCACGCTCAGCCGCTGCCGGCGGTTCGTACGGCCGAGCACGGCGTGGTAGCCGCGCGCGGGTTCGAACGGCAGCTCGTCGACCCGCTGCCACGCCCCGAGCCCCTCCGCGGCGTCCATGCCGAGCTTGCGGGCGGCCCTCATGATCGCCCGGTCGGTCGGGTGGGGCAGCCGGCCGCCGCCGGGGTCCGGCGTCGCGCGTACGGCGGCCGCGAGGATCTCCCGGAACGCCGGCGGCAGCCGCTCCTCGACGGGGCGGGACGCGATGCCGTCGGACACCTGGCCCAGCCGCAGCCGTCCCTCCGTCAGCGTGCCGGTCTTGTCGAAGCAGAGGACGTCGATGCGGCCGAGGGCCTCGATCGTGCGCGGGTTGCGGACGAGCGCGCCACGACGGGACATCCGCCGGGCCGTGGCCAGCTCGGCCGCCGTGGCGACGAACGGCAGCCCCTCGGGCACGGCGGCGACGGCCAGGCTGACCGCCGGTCCGAGGGCACGGGCGAGCGTGGCCCCGCGCAGGAGATCCGTCCCGAAGAGCACCGCGCCGGCCCCCAGGGCGACCGGCAGGGTCACCCGCGTCAGCGCGCGCAGGCGCGTCTCGACGCCGCCGGGACGGTCCTCGGCGCCGGCCTGCCGCGTCGTGCGCCCCACCTCGGTCTGGGCGCCCGTCGCGACCACGACGCCGACCGCGTCGCCCGCGGCGATCACCGTGCCCTGGTACAGCATCGAGTGCCGGTCGGCGACAGACCGGGCCATGCTGGGCCGGGGGTCCTTCGTGACCAGCTGCGACTCGCCGGTAAGGCTCGACTCGTCGACCTCGAGGTCCTTGGCCGACAGCAGGCGCAGGTCCGCCGGGACCGCGTCCCCCGCGGTGAGGACGACGACGTCGCCGGGAACGAGCTGGTCGGCGGTGGCCCGCGGCTCTTCGCCGCCCGCGTCCGGACGCCGGAGCCGTACCCGCACCGCGCTCAGGTCGACGAGCTGCCGCAGCGCGCGGTCGGCGCGGACCCGCTGCAGGCCGGACATCATCGCGTTGACTGCGAGGACCGCGCCGATGAGGGCCGCGTCCATGATCGATCCGACCACCGCGGACACTCCGGCCCCGGCCGCCAGCGCGGGGGTCAGCGGGTTGTCCAGCTCGTCCACGGTCACCTGGGCGAGCCCGGGCGGGCGGATCACCTCCCCCACGTCCGAGCGGCGCCGGGCGGCCTCGTCCTCGTCGATGCCGGACATGGACGACCCCAGCCGGGTGAGCACGGCCTTGGCCGGCCACGCATGCCAGGCCGTACGGTCCTGCGGCACGGGAGCGGGCCGCCGGGTCAGCGCCCGGCCCGACAGGGAGCCCACGACGAACGCCGACACGGTGGCGAAGTCGACCGCCAGCCGCGCCCGCCGGGGCGCGCGTGCGGACGACCCGGCCGCGGCCAGCAGCGCCCCCGCCACCGACCCCACGTTGGCGATCCGGGCGGCGCGCGTGCTGGTCCGCCGGGCCGACGGCATGGCCCCCAGCAGCAGGCACGCCTCCGCCAGACCCGGCCCGCACAGCAGGGGTGCGCCCCAGGGCGGGCGGCGGCCGGGTGCCAGCAGCCCGATCCCCACGTCCGCCGCCGCGAGCGGCGCGCCACCGCGCGCCGCGACGAGCGCGACGACGTGCCCGGCCTCCTGGGCCTGGCGCACCGAGTCGAGGAGCCGGCCGCCGCCGGGCACCGCGTCGGGAACGGACAGCCGCTGCGCCAGCACGGAGGCGCCGGCCACGGCCACCGACCCCACCCCCCTGGCGGCGTCGATCAGGGCCTCGGCCAGCGGGTCGAGCTCGGCGACCACGGAGACCAGGGCGGCCGGCTCACCGTCGCGGGTCAGCAGGAGCACGATCGCGCCGAGCTCCCGCAGTTCGGCAGCGCGCGCCCGCGCCTCGGCCGAGAGGTCGGCCTCGGACACCGGAGCCGGTTCGGCCTCGGTGGCCGGGGCGCCCGTGGAGGCGGACGTGAGAACAGCGTCCGAGATGGAGACGGAGGCGGAGTCCGGCGTGGAGACGGGGGCGGCGTCCGGCGTGGAGACGGGGGCGGAGTCCGGCGTGGAGACGGGGGCGGAGTCCGGCGTGGAGACGGGGGCGGAGACCGGGGTCGACGTGGACGCCGGGGCGGCCGGGCGCAGCGGCGTCACCACCCAGGGTCCGTCCTCCCGCCGGGCCTCCGGGCGTTCCAGGTCCACCAGCGCGTGGGCGCGTTCGTGCGCCTCTTCGGCGGTGACCAACGGGAGGGGGACGACGTCCTCGATCACCATGTCGCCGGTGCGCAGCACCGACGCGTCGACGATGACGTGGTCGACCCGGTCGAACCGGCGCAGGCTCTCCAGGTCGATGACGATGATGTCCCGGCCCGCGAGTACCAGGCCGAGCTGGGTGGCGAACGCCTCGCGGCCCATGCGCGCCGCCCTCGGCACACCGGCGGCCAGCACCCCCTGTGCCCGCGCGGCGTCACGGGTGAGAACGTACGCGCCCACCGCACCGGTGATCGCCGTGGGCACCGTCCAGGCGGCGCGCTCCACCGGCCCGTACGGCAGCGGCACGGGCCGCTCGGGCACGTCCAGAGCCGGGGCCTCGAACGAGCCCTCCTCACGGATCAGGTGCCCGGTGCGCCGGTGCCACACGGATCGGTACGCGCGCGCCTCCCCGACGCGGGTCGTCCGGTGCACGGCGCCGATCAGCAGGCCGGTCGGCTGCTGGGCCAGCGCCTGCAGGCCCGCGAGGCCACCGCCGATGAGGACGTCGGTCGCCGCGCGCCCGATCAACCGCGTCAGCCGCTCCCTGACCTGCGGCGTCGAGTCGGCCATCGCGATGAGGGTGCCCACGGCCGGCGGGATCGGCACGGCGCGCAGCACGAACCTGCCCGTGATGGCGGCGGTCGCCCCCGCCGCGTACGCGGCCGTGAGCGCCGTCTCCCGCAGGACCGCCTGCCGATGGCCGGGGTCGGGATGCGCGGCGTACGGCTCACCGGCGGCGTCGTACCGGTCCTCGACCGCGTCGACCACCCCGGTGAGCGCGTCAACGGGGACGTCACCGTCGTGGGCCACCATCACGACGCCGAGAACGCCGTTCACCTCGGCACGGCGCACCCCCGCGACCTCGCTCATCGCGGTGACGAGGTCGCTCGCCATGCCCTCGCGGCCCGGGTGATGCAGACCCCGGACCCGGATGCTGGTCCGCCGGCCGGCCCGGTGCACCCGCCGTTGCTCCACCGTCTCGATGGCGGCGCGCAGCGCGGCCGCCGGGTCCTGTACGACCGCCTCGGACGCCCGCGCGGCGGCCGCGGGCAGACGCACCAGCAGGCCCGGAAGGCGCACCGCCTCGCACGAGGCGCGCCGTACGACGCCCGGGACCGTCATCGACGCCCGCGCGGCCGTGCCCGTGACCGTCACCGAGGTCCGCGCGGCCGTGCCCGTGACCGTCGCCGTGGCCCGCGCGGCCGTGCCGGTGACCGTCGCCGTCATCTGGAGCAGGCCGGACGCGGCACGGAGAAGTGGTCCCAGCGGCATGAGTCCGGGTACCCGGTCGTCAGGCGTTCTCGGCCGTGGACCGGCCGGTGGAACGAGGCGTGGTCGCGGTACCGGCCGCGCCCGTGGCTCCGGTCTCGGCTCCCGCCGCGCCCTCGGCCGCGGTGGCGCCGGTCGCCCGCGCCCGGCTCGTGCCGGCCGTCGTCCGCGATCGGCTCGTGCCCGTCGTCTTGGCGCCGGTCGCGCCCGCCGTCGTCCGGGTCCGGCCGGTGGTGCCCGTGGTGGTCCGGGACCGGCTCGTGCCCGCCGTCGTCCGGCCGGTGGTCCGTGCCGGAGTCTCGGCCGGCGTCGCGGCCTGCGTGCTCGCCGGGACGGGTCGTGCGGGCTCCCGCCGACCGGCGGCCCGGCGCGCCACCATCGTCCCGACGCCGACGGCCGCGGCCACCGGCCAGTCGAGGACTCCGATGGCGGCGGCGGCCGCCAGTCCTCCGTAGAACATCAACCGGTCCCTGGGGGGCAGGTACGCGGCGGCGACCCGGCCCATGTCGCCGACCATGGCGAGCCCCCGGGTGGGCAGGGGAATCCTCAACATCCTGACGTGCGGCGTGACGACGGGGACGGGGACCGCGGCCCCGTGCTCCTCGGTGTGCATCGTCTCCGCCGTCGTCGCCGGGGTCGTCGTACGACCGCGCCGTGTGGTGGCCGCGGTCGTCGCCGACGTCCTCTGCGACGCGGGCCTCTCCTTCGTGGCTGTGGCTCTTCTCTCCGCGGCCATGCCGACCATCCCCCGATCGTGCCGGTACACCGTTTCCGCCTTCGAAGGTCCACGTTGCTCCGCGAACGGCCTCGACACAAGCCCACAATGGGAGATCCGGACAGACCTTTTCCCTGCTCAGGGTCATACGAAGGGCAAAATCGAGCGAGTTGCCACATACGCCCGATTCGGCGGCGGACCCCGCGTACGCCCGCGCGGAACGACCGCCCTGTGCAGACGTTCCCGGACCGAGCGCCTCCCAAGCGGGCTCCATCGCCGCAGGCGGGAGCCCACCGCGCCGGCGGACCGGTGGCGGGACACGCCCGGGGCCGGCGGCGGTGGGTAGAAGCATCATCGGACGGGCCTCGACCGTCTTGAGGAGGGCCTTGAAGACGATGTCGGATGTCGAACCCGGGCACGAGCCCGACTACCGCTTCTCGCTCGCCAACGAGCGCACCCTGCTGGCCTGGGTACGGACGGCCTTCGGCCTGGTCGCGCTCGGGATACCGCTGGTCGGCGGCATCCGGGGAGTCGCGCTGCCGGGCTGGCACCGGGAGATCGGCCTCGGCGCCATCACGCTGAGCGTGGTCATCGCGCCCGTCGCCTACCGGCGCTGGCGGCGGGCCCAGGAGGCGATGCGGCTGGGAGTCTGCCTGCCGCGCGATCCCCTTCCCGCCGTTCTCACGGTGGGCGTGGCGGTCCTCTTCACCGCCACGCTCGTCAGCGGGCTCGTGACCCGGTGAGCTCCGGCCTCCAGGCTCAGCGGACGGAGCTCACCTGGCTGCGGGCCCTGCTGTCCTGCTGGGCGGCCGGCCTGCTCGCCGTCAAGATCGCGTTCCCGGCCGGGGCCGTCGCGCTGCTCGGCCCGCTGGCGGTGACGGTCGTCGCGTACCGCAGGCGACGATGGTTGCGCGGGCACGCCGAACCGCCGCCGATGTCGCCGGTGGAGGGACTGCTGCTGGCCGGTGCCTGCGTGTGGGTGGCCGTCGCGGGCGTCATGATGCTGTGAACCCCCGCCGCGGTGCTCATCGCCGCGCTCGTCGGCCGGCCGCGGTGCTCATCGCCGCGCTCGTCGGCCGGCCGCGGTGCTCACGGCCGCGCTCGTCAGCTCCCGCGGGTGGTGAAGGTCGCCCACACGACCTTGCCGTGACCGTACAGCGGGGTCCAGTTCCACGCGTCGCTGAACGCGGCGACGAGGTACAGACCGCGCCCGCTCTGGGAGACGAAGTCGGCCTCCCCCTGCTGGGGCACCTCGTCGCTGGGGTCGGCGACCGCGCAGGTCAGCCGGCCGACGGTCCGCAGGAGCCCGAGCCTGACCGGGGTGTCGCCGGGGCCGGCCGTCGCCCCGACGGCGTACCGGATGGCGTTCGTCACGAGTTCGGAGACGACGAGGCCGACGTCGTCGTACATGGCCGCCAGGCCCCAGGTCCTCAGCCCGTCACGCGTGAACTCGCGCGCCTCCCGCACCGATTCGGGCAGCGCGGCGAGGTCCCGCGTCATCGCGTCCGAGCCCATCCTGGCGGGCGGTACGAGGTGGCCCGGCCACCGTCCGCCACGCGCGATCGCCGACAACAGCCACTCGTGCGCTTCGTCGACGCTCTCACCGGTCATCCAGCGCGCTCCGTGTGCTGTCATCGCGATCCCCTGGGAAGCAGTGATCGGCGTGCCTCGCGCGCTATCCTGCTCGACATGCCTTGCATATGCAAGGCCCGATGCACGTGCAGACGATCGTGCAACTCTGACAGCGACGGAAGGGAGTGGCACACTGTGCGCTGACCGATGCTCATGGAGGTAGGGGTGGACACAGCGCAGCCCGCTGGGGGACCGACCGTTCTGCGCCGGCTCCTCGGCGCTCAGCTGCGTCGGTTGCGTGAGCGGCAGGGCATCACGCGCGAGGAGGCCGGGTACGCGATCCGCGCCTCCGGTTCCAAGATGAGCCGCCTGGAGTTGGGCCGGGTGGGATTCAAGGAACGCGACGTGGCCGACCTGCTCACCCTCTACGGCGTCATGGACGAGCGAGAGCGCGAAAGCCTTCTCGAGCTCGCTCAGGACGCCAACACTCCCGGCTGGTGGCACAGGTACGGCGACGTTCTGCCGGGCTGGTTCGAGACCTACGTGGGGCTGGAAGAGGCGGCCGCGCTGATCCGCACCTACGAGGTCCAGTTCATCCCCGGTCTGCTGCAGACCGAGGGCTACGCCCGCGCCGTCATCTCCCTGGGCAACTCGGCCGCGCCTCCCGAAGAGATCGAGCAGAGGGTCAGCCTGCGGATAACTCGTCAGAAGCTGCTCACGCGAGGGGACGGTCCTCGCCTGTGGGCGGTCGTGGACGAGGCGGCGTTGCGACGCCCGATCGGGGGACGAGAAGTGATGCGCGGTCAGATCGAGCGCCTCATCGAGGCGACGAAGCTGCCGAACGTCATTCTCCAGGTGTTGCCGTTCCGGGTCGGCGGTCATACCGCCGAGGCCGGGGCGTTCACCATCCTGCGGTTTCCCGAATCGGACCTGCCGGACGTGGTCTACGTCGAGCAACTGACCAGTGCGCTGTATCTGGACAGGCGCGACGACGTGGACGCCTACATGGAGGCGATGGAACGCCTCTGCGTGGTCAGCGCACCTCCGGACAACACCGCCGAGATCCTCAGCAGGATTCTCCAGGAGACATGAATGCAGTACCGGGCGTACAACGGCATCCCCGCCACCGATCTCGCCGACGTCCGATGGCAGAAGAGCCACCGGAGCAACTCACAAGGTAATTGCGTCGAGCTGGCCCAGCTCCCCGACGGCAGCGTGGCCGTCAGGAACTCCCGGCATCCGGCCGGGCCCGCCCTGGTCTACACGAAGGCGGAGATCAAAGCCCTCATCCAGGGCGCCAAGGCCGGCGACTTCGACACTCTGATCGCCTAACGGCGAAACTTCGACACACCCCCGTTCGGGCGCGCTCGGCCGGGGGTCCGCGACGGACCGGCCGCTGCGGGCACGCTCACCGAATCGAACTGCACCAGAACAAGTTCTTCCCGGCATCCGCCGATGCCGTGAGGCTTGCAACCGTCATATTAGAACGGGTTATAGTTCGGGCGAGGCGTCGTCACCGCAGGAGGCCACATGGGCTCGCCGGTCATCGTGGAAGCCGTACGCACGCCGATCGGCAAGCGCCGTGGATGGCTGGCCGGCCTGAAGCCCCAGGCGGTGCTGGCCCACGCGCAGCGCGCCGTGATCCAACGCGCCGGGATCGACGCGGCCGACATCGGCCAGGTCCTCGCCGGCTGCGTCACGCAGGCGGGCGAACAGGGCGGCCACGTCGGCCGCCATGCCTGGCTGTACGCCGGGCTCCCCCACCAGGTCGGCGTCACGACGATCGACGCCCAGTGCGGGTCGAGCCAGCAGGCGGTCCACCTGGCCGCCGCCCTGATCCAGGCCGGCGTCGTGGAGGCCGCGATCGGCTGCGGCGTGGAGGTCATGAGCCGTGCGCCGCTCGGCGCGAACATCACGAGCACCGCCCCCTGCCAGGAGGCCGGCGGCCGTCACCCGTACGCCCGGCCCCGCCCCGACGACTGGTCGATCGACCTGCCGGACCAGTTCACCGCCGCCGAGCGCATCGCGACGCGGCGCGGCCTGACCCGCGACGACCTGGACGCCTTCGGCCTGCGCTCGCAGCAGCGCGCCGCCAAGGCGCAGGCGGACGGCCGCTTCGACCGGGAGATCGCGCCGATCGAGGCGCCGGTGCTCGGCGACGACGGCGCCCCCACCGGAGAGGTCCGCACCGTCACCCGCGACCAGGGGCCGCGTGAGACGACGCTCGACGGGCTGGCGAGACTGCGCCCGGCGGCCGGCGACGGGCTGCACACCGCCGGGACCTCCTCGCAGATCTCCGACGGCGCCGCCGCCGTCCTCGTGATGTCCGAGGAGCGGGCCCGCGCGCACGGGCTGCGGCCCCGGGCGCGGATCCGGGCGCAGGCGCTCGTGGGCGCCGAGCCGTACTACCACCTGGACGGCCCGGTCCAGGCGACGGAGACCGTGCTCGCCGCGGCGGGCATGTCGATGCGGGACATCGAGCTGTTCGAGGTGAACGAGGCGTTCGCCTCGGTCGTCCTGTCCTGGGCCTCGGTCCACGAACCGGACCTGGACCGGGTCAACGTCAACGGCGGGGCCATCGCCCTCGGCCACCCGGTCGGCGCGACCGGCGCCCGCCTGATCACCACGGCCCTGCACGAGCTGGAGCGCCGCGACGCCGCCACGGCCCTGGTCACGATGTGCGCGGGCGGCGCCCTGTCCACCGCGACGATCCTCGAACGCCTCTGACCCCCCGCCCCAAGGACCCACGATGGCACCCTTATCGGATTCCGAGGTCCGCTCGTACATCGGCGGATTCAGCATGCCCATGAGAGGCGGAGCCGGACGCGTCAACCTCGACCGGCCCCTCGCCCGTCTCGAACTGCATCCCCACCGGGTGAGCTTCCACGCGCGAGGCCCGTTCACGCTCATGGTCCGACCACGATCGGTGCCGTTCCGGGCGATTCACGAGGCCTTCCCCATCGCTCCCGTATTCCTCGGCGGCCCCGGTGTCGGCCTGGGCTGCGCCGACGGCGACTACTACTTCTGGACGCGTTGTGCGCACGAGCTCCTCGGCGCCCTGGACACGGCCGGGGTGCCGGTCGACCCGGCTCCCCGGCGGGTACGGCCGAGGTCGGTGACGTTCTGACCACTTGGTTCAGAAGTGTTGACGACGGCTCGCGTCAGATGACGGTCGTCTCCTCCGTGACCATCACGCCGATCGAGTTCTGGTCGATGAAGTTCGCCTCGTCGGGATGGACCCGCACGCGGTAGTTCTCGGAGGCGAAGAACGCGTCGTGGTCCGCCCAGTCGTCGAACCAGATCTCGGTGAGGCCGTCGTACGCCGGAGCCGGGTAATTCTCGGCCGGCACCGGATGCGAGACCGTGTACTTCCTGACGTACTGCTTCGCCTCGGGGATCGAGGTGAAGAGCGGCGCGTGACGGTCGCGGTGGTACTCGACGAACTCCTCGAAGGTCATGCCGTCGACCCGATTGATCAGATAAGCGAACTTGATCACAGTGTCTCCTTTCACTGACGCGAGGTCCGCCCGCCTGACGCGGACCCCCTGTCGGCGCGGATTACGGTAAACGGTGACATTGATGTGAGGGGCAAGCGCAATCGTCAGCACGAATGGAGTGTCGATGAGGATCGGCGAGCTGTCGGAGCGGACCGGGGTCAGCCGGCGTTCTCTGCGCTACTACGAGGAGCAGGGGCTCGTCGTGAGCACCCGGTCCCCGAGCGGTCAGCGCCATTACGCCGAAGACCAGGTCCAGCGGGTCGGACTCATCCAGTCGTTCTTCGCGGCCGGCCTGTCCAGCCGCACGATCGTCGAGATGCTGCCGTGCATGACGACCAGACCGACGATGCGGGCCGCCCAGGACTCGATGGCGGTGATGCGCCGGGAACGGGAGCGTCTCTCAGGCACGCTCGACACGGTCCTCGCCGCGATCGCAGCGCTCGATCGACTGATCGACGAGAACCGCGCTTACCAGGCCCGGCCGGCCGCCGCAGCCTCTCCCCAGGGTGACACTCCGGTCACGAATCGTTGATGAGACGCGCGCCACTCCCCCGGCCACCTCTGTCTTCTTGACCCGAGCGAGCGCTTGGTTTAGAACGTGTTTCAGACAAGGTGCCGCCCGAGGAGCGACGATGCCGATCGACATCATCACGCCGGAGATCTACGAGCGCGGAGGCTTCCCGGACGAAGGCTTCCGCCGGCTACGGCGGGAGGCGCCGGTCTACTGGCACGAGGATCCGGACGACGGCTCACCCGGCTTCTGGGCGGTGACCAAGTACGACGACGTGGTCCAGGTCTCCCGCCATCCGGAGCTGTTCTCCTCGTACGCCCGCACGTCGATGTTCGAGGAGTTCACCGACGACGACATCGCGCTGTACCGGCTGATGATGCTGTTCATGGACCCGCCGCAGCACACCAAGCAGCGCGGCTACGTGAACAAGGGTTTCACGCCGCGGATGATCAAGCAGCTCGAGGAGCACATCCGCGACGTGAGCCACCAGCTCATCGACGACGTGGTCGAGCGGGGGGAGGCGTGCTTCGTCCGCGACATCTCCGCGCCGTTCCCGCTGTACGTCATCTGCGAGCTCATCGGCGCGCCGGTGGAGGACCGCGAACGGCTCTTCGACTGGTCCAACGCCCTGATCGGCTTCGACGACCCCGACTACGGCACCTCCGCCGAGCACGCGCGCGACGTCTCGGCGCAGATCCTCACCTACGCCCATGAGCTGGCGGCCTACCGCCGGGAGCACCCCGGCGACGACATCGCGACCAAGCTGCTGCAGCCCGACGCCGACGGCCGGGTGCTCGGCGCGGACGAGTTCGCGATGTTCATCCTGCTGCTGATCATGGCGGGCAACGAGACCACGCGGAACGGCGCGTCCGGCGGCATGCTCACCTTCTTCCAGCACCCGGACCAGTGGCGGCGGCTGCGCGAGAACCGGGCCCTGCTCCGGACCACCGCCGACGAGATCGTGCGCTGGGTCAGCCCGGTCAACCTGTTCCGCCGCACGGCGATGCGCGACACCGAACTGCGCGGACAGCCGATCAAGGCCGGCGACAAGGTCGTCATCTTCTACCCCTCGGCCAACCGGGACGAGGACGTGTTCGACGACCCGTACGCCTTCGACATCGGCCGCGACCCGAACCCGCACATCGGCTTCGGCGGCGGCGGACCGCACTACTGCCTCGGGACGCACCTCGCGCGCCTGGAGCTGACCGTGCTGTTCGAGGTGCTCCTCGAACGCATGCCGGACATCGAGCAGGCCGGCGAGGCGCGGCGGCTGCGCTCGAACTTCATCAACGGCATCAAGGAGCTTCCGGTGCGGTTCACCCCGTCCGGACGACGTTGCTAGAACAGGTTTCACATTAGAACACGTTTCACTTATAGTGGACGCGGCATGCCGGCGCTCGGGCGGCCACCCCGGGCGGTCGGCATGCCGTCACGGAAGGAGCCGGATGGCCGCCACGGACAAGGACGTCTCGCTCGGGGGCAGGGTCGTCGCGGTGACCGGGGCCGGCGACGGCCTCGGCCGGGCGCACGCGCTCGAACTCGCCCGGCGGGGAGCGCGGCTGGTCCTGAACGACCTGCCCGGCGAGGCCGTCCGGCGGACCGCCGAGCTCGTACGGCGCGAGGGCGCCGAGGCGGTGGTCGCCGAGGGCGACGTCGCCGACTGGACGGCGGGCGAGGCGCTGCTCAAGACGGCACTGGAGGCGTACGGCACCTTCGACGTCCTGGTCAACAACGCGGGCATCACCCGGGACCGCATGATCTTCAACATGTCCGAGGCGGAGTGGGACGCCGTCGTGGCCGTCCACCTCAAGGGCCACTTCGTGATGGCGCGCCACGCGACGGCGTACTGGCGGGCCCGGTCCAAGGAGACGGGCGGCCCGGTCTACGCCCGGATCGTGAACACCGCGTCCGAGGCGTTCCTGCTCGGCTCGCCCGGCCAGCCGAACTACGCGGCGGCCAAGGGCGGAATCGCGGCGCTGACCCTGTCCATCGCCCAGTCGTGCGGCCGGTACGGCGTGCGCGCCAACGCGATCTGCCCGCGCGCCCGTACCGCGATGACGGCCGATGTCTTCGGCCCGGCGCCCGAGGACGGCGCAGACCCCCTGGCCCCGGAGCGCGTGTCCCCGCTGGTGGCCTACCTCGCCTCTCCCGCCGCCGAGGACGTCACCGGCCAGGTGTTCGTCACCTACGGCGGCACGGTCACGGTCCTGGCGCCGCCCACGGTGGCGCTGCGAGTGACCGGCTCGACCCCCGAGGCGCTCGCCGAGGCGCTGACCGGGCTTCCCGACGGAGGATTCCAGACAGCCGACCTTTGAGGGAGTCGTGGATGGACATCGACCTGGTCGACCCCGACCGGTACGCGAACGCCGGCATCCCGCACGATCGGCTCCGGTGGCTGCGCCACCACGACCCCGTCCACCGGCACCCCGGTGAACCGGACTTCTGGGCGGTCACCCGGTACGACGACGTCGTCCACGTCTCCCGGCATCCCGAGATCTTCTCCTCCTACCGCAGGCTCGCGCTGTTCCCCGAGCCGGCCGAGGAACATCTCGTCCTACAGCGGATGATGATGCTCAACCAGGACCCGCCGGAGCACACCCGCAAGCGGAGCATCGTGAACAAGGGGTTCACGCCGCGGGCGATCGGCCGGCTGGAGGACCACATCCGCGGGATCTGCCGGGGTCTCATCGACGAGGTCGCCCGCCGGGGCGAGGCGGACTTCGTCCGGGACGTCTCCGCTCCCCTCCCGCTGTACGTGATCTGCGAGCTGATCGGCGCGCCCGTCGAGGACCGGGAGAAGATCTTCGAGTGGTCGAACCGCCTGATCGGCGAGGACGACCCCGACCTGCGCTCGACGGAGGAGGAAGAGGGCGCCGCCGCGGCCGAGCTGTACGCCTACGCGAACGAGCTCGCCGAGCGCCGCCGGCAGGAGCCGCGGGACGACATCGTCACGACGTTACTGCGGCCGCACGACGGCCAGGAGCTGACGGTCGACGAGTTCGACCTGTTCATGATGCTCCTGATCGTGGCCGGGAACGAGACGACACGGAACGCCGCCTCCGGCGGCATGCTCGCGTTCTTCGAGCACCCGGACCAGTGGCACCGGCTCGTCGACGACCTGCGGAACGGCGGCGACCTGGCGCGTACGGCCGCCGACGAGATCGTGCGCTGGGTCAGCCCGGTCAACCTGTTCAAGCGCACGGCGACCCGCGACACCGAGCTGGGCGGCAAGGAGATCCGCGAGGGCGACAAGGTCGTGGTGTTCTACGCCTCGGCCAACCGGGACGAGGACGTCTTCGCCGACCCCTACGACTTCGACATCGGGCGTGATCCGAACCCGCACATCGGCTTCGGCGGCGGTGGCCCGCACTTCTGCCTGGGCTCCCACCTGGCGCGTCTCGAACTGCGCGTGCTGTTCGAGACCCTCGCCGAGCGGCTGCCCGGCATCGCCCTGGCGGGCGAGCCACGGCGGCAACGGTCCAACTTCATCAACGGCATCAAGGAGATGCCGGTCCGCTTCAGCGGATGATCTGGCGACGTGTCACCTGATGCGCCGAACGTGGCCTTCACCACCTTTTTAGACTCAATGGCTAATAGGGGGTCAGGCGTAATGGTTGTCAGGCTATGGTCTAACTTCACCAGCAGTGACACGTGCGGGAGGGGCAACGCGTGGGCGAGGTCGGCGAACCATTGCGCGTGGCCCTGCTCTCCTATCGGAGCAAACCGCACTGCGGCGGCCAAGGCGTGTACCTGCGGCACCTGACCCGTGAGCTGGCCGAGCTCGGGCACCGCGTCGTCGTCTTCTCCGGCCAGCCGTACCCGGAGCTGGACCGCGACGACATCCTGCTGCGCAAGGTCCCCAGCCTGGACCTGTACGCGGACGAGAACCCGTTCCGCACGCCCGCGCTGTCGGAGTACCGGGACTGGATCGACGTCCTGGAGTTCGCGCACATGAAGACCGGCGGCTTCCCCGAGCCGCTGACCTTCAGCCTGCGGGTGCTGCGCGAGCTGCGGAAGTACCGCGACTCGATCGACGTCGTCCACGACAACCAGGTGCTCGGCTACGGCAACCTCGCCATCCCCCGGATCGGCCTGCCCCTCGTCACCAGCATCCACCACCCGATCAGCGTGGACCGCCGGATCGAGATCGAGGCGGCCAAGACCGTCAAGGAGCGGTTCGGCAAGCGCCGCTGGTACGGGTTCGTGAACATGCAGGCGCGCGTCGCCCAGCGCATCGGCCCGATCCTCACCGTCTCCGAGTCGTCCAAGCACGACATCATCCGCGACTTCCAGGCCCCGCCCGAGCAGGTGCACATCCTGCCGCTCGGCGTCGACACCCGGTACTTCCACCCGCGCGGCGAACGCGTCCCCGGCCGCATCGTCGCCGTCGCCAGCGCCGACTCCCCGCTCAAGGGCGTCTCCACGCTGCTGCGCGCGGTCGCCAAGCTCGCCACCGAGCGGGACGTCCACGTCGTGATCGTGAGCAAGCCGAGGCCGGGCGGCCCGACCGACCAGCTCGTCGGCGAGCTGTCCCTCGGCGACCGCGTCCGGTTCGTCTCCGGGATCTCCGACGAGGAGCTCGGCGAGCTGCTGGCCAGTGCCGAGATCGCGGTCGTGCCCTCGCTGTACGAGGGGTTCTCCCTGCCCGCCGTCGAGCACATGGCCTCGGGCACCCCGCTCGTCGCCAGCCGTACGGGCGCGCTGCCCGAGGTGGTCGGCGACGCCGCGATCCTGGTCGAGCCCGGTGACGTCGAGGAGCTGGCGGGCGTGCTCGGCCGGCTGCACGACTCCCCGGAGGAACGCGAGCGGGTCGGCGCGGCGGGCTACACGCGCGTGCAGGAGCGGTTCACCTGGTCCGCCGTCGCGCGGGCCACCGTAGGCCACTACGAGGCCGCCATCGCCCGCCGCCGCGGGCGCCGCCCGGAAGGAGCTTGACCCTGCTGACCGTGGACTTCGACAGGTTCCGCGTGTCGCCCGGCGAGCACGTGCTCGACATGGGCTGCGGCGCGGGCCGGCACGCGTTCGAGCTGTACCGGCGCGGGGCGCACGTCGTCGCGTTCGACCGCGACGAGGCGGAGCTGGCCGAGGTGGCGAAGATGTTCGCCGCGATGGCCCTCGAAGGCGAGCCGCCCGAGGGCGCCTCGGCGCGGACCGTCACCGGCGACGCGCTGAGCCTGCCGTTCCCCGACGACACCTTCGACAAGATCGTCGCGGCGGAGGTGCTGGAGCACATCCCCGACGACATGGCGGCCATGGCCGAGCTGCTGCGGGTCCTCAAGCCCGGCGGCGAGCTCGCCGTCACCGTGCCGTCCTGGCTTCCCGAGCGCATCTGCTGGGCACTGTCGGAGGACTACCACACCGCCCCCGGCGGGCACGTGCGCATCTACACCCGCGCCGAGCTGGAGGCCAAGCTCAAGTCGACCGGCTTCGAGGTCGGCGGTCACCACTACGCCCACGGCCTGCACGCGCCGTACTGGTGGATCAAGTGCGCGGTGGGCGTGAACAACGACGGCCACCCGCTCGCCAAGGCGTACCACCAGGTGCTCGTCTGGGACATCATGAAGCGGCCGCTCGCCACCCGGCTCGCCGAGCGCGTGCTCAACCCCGTGATCGGCAAGAGCGTCGTCGTCTACTTCACCAAGCCCACCGTCGCCGCTGCGGAGGACCAGGAGCAGGCGCATGCGGCGGCCTGAGGCCGTACCCGGAATCCTGACCGCAGACGAAATCCTCGCCACCGCCCGCAGCATCGCCGCCCAGCAGGAGCCCTCGGGCGCCATCCCCTGGTTCGCGCCGACCGGTGGCGTACCCGGCCACGTCGACGCCTGGAACCACGTCGAGGCGGCGATGGCGCTGTCGATCGCCGGCCTGTGCGCCGAGTCGCGGCGCGCGTACGAGTGGCTGCGCGCGAACCAGCGCGAGGACGGCTCCTGGCCCGCCAAGTGGGTCCTGGGCGAGGTCACCGAGCCCGGCGGCGAGTCGAACCACGCCGCGTACATCGCCGTGGGCGTCTGGCACGAGCTGCTGCTCACCGGCGACCAGGAATTTGCCGAGCGCATGTGGCCGGCCGTCCGGCGGGCGATCGAGTTCGCGCTCGGCCTGCAGACGGCGCGCGGTGAGATCATCTGGATCCGCCATCCGGACGGCTCTCCCGACGACCACGCGCTCCTCACGGGCTGCTCGTCGATCCACCAGTCGCTGCGCTGCGCCGTCGCCCTGGCCGAGCGCCTCGGCGAGCCCCAGCCGGACTGGGAGCTCGCCGCCGACCAGCTCGGCCACGTCGTCGCCGCCCACCCGGAGGCGTTCGCCGACAAGAGCCGCTTCTCGATGGACTGGTACTACCCCGTCCTCGGCGGCCCGCTGCGCGGCCCCGCGGCGTACCGCCGGATCGACGAGGGCTGGGAGACGTTCGTGGCCGACGGTCTCGGCTGCCGGTGCGTCTCCGACCAGCCGTGGGTGACCGGCGCGGAGTCGTGCGAGCTCGTGCTCGCCCTCGACGCGATGGGCGACACCGCCCGCGCCCGCGCGCTGTTCGCCACCATCCAGCACCTGCGGCACGAGGACGGGTCGTACTGGACCGGCTGGCAGTTCGCCAACCGGCGCCACTTCCCCGGCGACCGCTCCACCTACACGGCCGCCGCCGTCATCCTCGCGGCGGACGCCCTCGCCGGCGCCTCCCCCGCCGCCCGCCTGTTCAAGGAGATCGACGGCCGCCCGCTCGGCCCGTCCGAGCCCGCCGACCCGGTCGCCTGCGGCTGCGAGTCCCTGGCCGAGGCGCTGAACTAGGCCCTGTCGGCGAACTCCGTGATCAGCTTGGCGAGCTCGGCGGGCCGCTCGGCGACCATCGCGTGGCTCGCGCCCTGGACCCGTACGACGCGCAGCGCTGGGTTCGCCTCCGCCGCCTCGGCGAGGCGCCGCTCGAACCCGCGCCGGTACGCGGCGTACAGCTCCTGGAACGGCCGCTGCTCCGGCAGGTCGTCGGTCGCGACGGCCACCAGCAGCGGGCATCGCACCGCACGGTAGACCGGGATGACGTCGAGCGTGTCCATCGCCGTACGGAGGCCGGCGAGAACGTCCGGCGACGGCCGCATCCAGGTCCGCCCGTCGCGGGCCACGAGGTTGCGCCGGAAGCCGTCCGCCGCCGGCTCCTCGGGCGCGCCGACCCGCCGCGCCATCGCCCGCCGCCCCTCGACAGCGGCCTCGACCTCCTCGGGCGCCAGCGGCCTGGCGTACACGGCTGCCATCCCGTCGAAGGCGGCCCGCAGCCGGTCGATCTCCGCCTCGGCGTCGGCCGTATCGAGCCCGTCGAGCTGCTCCGGCCGGGCAGGCGGCGGCGTACCGTCGATGCTCACCGCCATCGGGCAGTCCGGATGCCGCTCGGCCCACAGCGCCGCCAGCATGCCGCCCAGCGACCAGCCGACGACGGCGGGCTCCCCGAGGTCCAGATCGGCCGTGACCGTCTCGAGGTCGTCGAGCACCGCGGCCCATTCCCACGGCCCGTCCTCGGACCGGCCGTGCCCGCGCAGGTCCACCGTCACAACGCGGAACCGCGGGGACAGCTCCCGCGCGAGCGCGGCCACGCTCACCAGGTTCGCGCCGGCCCCGTGCAGCAGGAGCAGTGGCGCTCCGGGCCCGCCGGAGTCCTCGGTCGCCAGACGAACGGCCATGGGATTCCTCTCAAGAGGTCGAGGACCGCCGGTTCAGGCGGTCGCGTACGGACTCGGGCGTCACGCCGCCCTCCGGGTGGCGTTCGAGCTTTCCCCGGGTCACCAGGTCGTGGACGCCCTGCCGGGTGATGCCGAGCATCGCCCCCGCCACCGAGTACGAGACGGCGCGCGCGAAGGGATGCCCGACCCGGCGGACGACGACCTGCCCCAGCGGCGTCCGCCACCAGTCGGCGGGCGGGTCGAACGGCTCGTCACCGGGATAGAGCGTCGCCATCATCCGCGCGATCGTGTGCGTCGCGGTCTGCTCATCGCCGTCGATCATCCGGTCGGCCCAGCCCGCCGCCCGCTCCCGCACCGAGCGCCGCAACACGCCGACGGCGTCGTCACCGTCGAGAAGGATCTCCAGCGGATCGAGCAACCGCACTTCGATGATCCGGACCAGTTGGTCGATGAGCTCCCTGCGGATGACCGGCTCCTCTCACAGTCCAGCATCACTTGACGCCCATCGTCCAGTACTTGGCAGCCCACGTCAAGTACGAGGAAACGGGTTGCCCGGATACCGCCGATACCAGCAGCATCGGCCCTTATGCGGGTCGAGGAGCTGGTTCGGTTGGAGGAAGACGGTGGGCTGCCGGAGATGCTGTTGTTCTGGGGGCATCGGCCGCCGAAGGGCGGAGGCGTCGGGAAGGGCTGCCTGAGCCAGTGGTATCCGGCGCCGTTCACGGTGGACGGCGTGCGGTACGCGACCGCCGAGCACTCCATGATGGCGGGTAAGGCGCGGCTGTTCGGGGACGCCGAGGCGGAGGAGCGCGTGCTCGCCGACGACGACCCGGCCAAGGCCAAGAGCGCCGGGCGCAGGGTGCGCGGGTTCGACGAGGACGTCTGGGCCGAGCACCGGTACGGGCTCGTGGTGGCGGCGAACACGGCGAAGTTCGGGCAGCATCCGCCGCTGCGCGACTTCCTGCTGGCCACGGGCGATCGGGTGCTCGTGGAGGCCAGCCCGTACGACACCGTCTGGGGCATCGGGCTGTCGGCGTCGCAACCGGAGGCGTCCCGGCCGTCGGAGTGGCGTGGGCTCAACCTGCTCGGGTTCGCGCTGATGGACGTTCGCACCGCTCTGCGCGGATGACCGGTGCCTCGCGCCCTCGGCCGGTCCTCTCCGGTTTCCCGGCGAGGACCGGCCGTCGCTCTGCGGATGCCGTGCAGGCGGAATTCTGCTCAGCTGGGGTAGAAGCCGATGAGGTTCTTGCCGCCCTTCGAGATCGCGGTCCAGGACGAGCTCAGCGAGGAGTGGTGGAAGGTGTTGTCCGCCGGGTCCCACCAGTACAGCTGCTTGCCGTGGGAATCGGAGTGGTAGCCGTAGATGACCATGGCGTGGCCGGTCTTGTCGTTCCAGTGCGGCGTCCACGGCTTCGCGCCCGCCAGCACCCGGGCGACGACCGCGTGCTTCTTGGTGCCGATGTCGTAGGTGACCGCGTTCCAGACGAAGTTCGCGGACGTGGGGTGGAGGTTCTGATAGTAGGAACCGCGATGAATGACGGCGTTGATGCCGATCGCGATCCAGGCGGTGCCGGTCCCATTCGGCGCCTTGGTGTGCATGGCCTTGGCGACCGTGTTCTGACTGGGCAGGGAGCTCTTCGGCATCCACGTCGACGCGACGGCGCGCCCGGCGGCCGGCGCACAGTAGTAGGACTTCGACTGCTCCTGCGTGACCAATTTGACCGTCTTCGTGACCGCGGCCGCCGACACGGTGCCGGCGGGGCGCGCCGCAGCGGGCGCGGACGAAGAGGTGACGGGCGCGGAGGTGGCGGACGCGGATGAGGTGGCGGGCGCGGATGAGGTGGCGGACGCTTGGGCACCGGTCGCGACCGCGAGAAGAAGCGGCGGCGTGAGGGCGACGGCGGAGGCGAGTACACGAACCTTGGCCACGAGGGCCCCTTTCGGGGGGTTCAAAGGTGGGGTAATGGACCGGTCCGGGTGATCAGTATTGGGTCCTGTCGTCGCCGCAGAAAGGGCCGGGGGCCCTATTTCGCATTGGGTCGCAGGGCCCACCGGCGGTCCCACCGGTCGCGCCGCTTCGCGCGGATGGCCGGTCCCGGAGCGCCGCAGCGTCGATAATGATCGGGTTCCCGTCGATCGATGGCGGGCCCAGCTCCGATCGACCCCCATTCGGAGGACGGATGACGGCCGCACTGCTCCCGAGCGATCCGACGCGGCTGGGCGCGTACACGGTGACCGCGCGTCTCGGTGAGGGCGGCCAGGGGGTGGTCTATCTCGGGGCGGACGCGGCCGGGCGGCAGGTGGCGATCAAGCTGCTGCGCGCGCAGCTGAGCGGGGACGCCCGGGCGCGTTCACGGTTCGTCCGTGAGCTGTCGGCGGCCGAGCGGGTTCCCGGGTTCTGCACGGCGCCGGTGATCGACGCGAACGTCGCCGGCGACCAGCCGTACATCGTCAGCGAGTTCGTGCCCGGCCCGGCGCTGCAGGACGTGACGTGCCCGTTGCCGGAGCCCGAGCTGTTGCGGCTGGCCATCGGCACCGCCACCGCCCTGACCGCCGTCCACCAGGCCGGGATCGTGCACCGGGACTTCAAGCCCGCCAACGTGATCATGGGTCCCGGCGGGCCGCGGGTCATCGACTTCGGCATCGCGCGGGTGCTGGACTCCGACGTCACGATGACGAGCCAGGTCGTCGGCACGCCGGCCTACATGGCGCCGGAGCAGCTCACGGCCGGTCCGATCGGGTCGGCCGCGGACATGTTCGCGTGGGGTCTGACGATGGTGTTCGCGGCGACGGGGCGCCGGGCCTTCGCGGGCGACTCGGTGCCGTCGGTGATGAACGCCATCCTGCACGGCGTCCCGGACCTGCGCGGGCTGCCGCCCTGGCTGGGCGGCCTCGTCGCCGCCTGCCTGGAGAAGGACCCGCGGCGCCGGCCGACCGCCGTCCAGGCGCTGCTGCACCTGCTGGGCGCCCCACCCGGTGCTCCGCAGGGCGACGTGCGAACGCTGCTGACCCAGGGAGCGGCGGCCGCGACCCGCCACGGCGCGCCGCCGTTCCAGGCCGCACCGATGCGGACACCGGCGCGCGGCGTTCCGCCGCTCGCGGCACTCGGTGTGGTGCTCGGCGTGCTGGCGAACTCGCTCACCGCGAGCGGGGTGAATCTCGCCCTCCCCATCATCCAGCGGGACCTGGGTGCGACACTCGCCGGCCTGACCTGGGTGGCGAACGCCTATCTGCTCGGGCTCGCGCTCAGCGTCGTCGCCGGCGGATGGCTCGCCGACCGGTTCGGGCGCAAGAGGCTGTTCGTCATCGGTACGGCCGCGTGCGCGGTGGCCACGCTCCTCGCGCTCCTCTCACCCGCCCTCGGCGTGCTGATCGTGCTGCGGGGTGCGGCAGGGGTGGCGGCGGGCCTGGCTCTGCCGGCCGGTCTGGGGCTCGTCCGCGAGGCCTTCTCCGGGAGAAGGCTGATCGTCGTCACCGGCGTCTGGGGCGCCGTGGCCGGCAGTACGGCGCTGGCCGGGGTGTTCGTCGCATGGCCGGTGATCGAACAGGTCGCGTGGCGTTGGGTGTTCGTCCTCCCGGCGGTGCTGGGCGTCCTCGCCGCCGTCATCGTCCTGGTCGCCGGCCGCGAGTCGCGCGGTGACGCGTCCGCGTCGTTCAGCCTGCCCGGGATGGTCTTCCTGTCGGCGGCGCTGTTCGTCCTGACCTTCGCGGTGGTCCGCGTCCAGGAGTCGGCCGGTGTCGTGACGGGCGTCCTGCTGGCCGGGGCCGCGCTGCTGGTCGGGATCTTCTGGATCGTGGAGTCGCAGATCCGGCGCGGTCGCCCTCCGATCCTGCTGGCCTCGCCCTCGCTGCCGGCGGCGATCGGCCTGTCGGCGGTCGGCTTCGCGGGGCTGAACGGCCTGTACATGCTCCTGGCGGTCTACCTGCAGACGGTCGGCCGCATGGCGCCGCTGAAGGCGGCGATCGCCACGCTGCCGATGACGCTGGCGTACGTCGTCGGCGCGGCGATCGCGGCCGCCGTCGGCGGCCGGGTGGGCCCTCGGCCGCCGCTCGTGATCGGGCTGCTGCTGACCATGGCCGCGGCGTTCGGCCTGTCCCTGCTCGGGCGCGACTTCTCCTACGCGTCCGTGGTGCCGTGGCTTCCGTTCGCCGGGCTCGGCCTCGGGCTCGTGATCCCCACCGCGGCCGCCGCCGTGCTCGGGCACGCGCCCGTACGCCTCGGGGGCGCCGCCGCCGGGCTGCACCAGGGCGGGCAGCTCCTCGGGGGCGCCGTCGGGACGTCCGTCTTCTACGCCCTGGCCCTACCCACCGACCTGGCCCCCTTCCGGGACCCGCGGGCGCTCCTGGTGGCCCGGATGCACACCCAGCTCGTCGTCATCGGCGCGATCACGCTGGTCACCGCGGCGTTCGCGGTGTTCGTACGGCGCGCGGAGCCGTGACCGGTCAGGACGCCGTGCGTTCGAGGACGCGGAGGGAGCCCTCGACGCGGCGTTCGGTCCACTGCCCGGTGGCCAGGGCGCGCCGGTAGACGCGATACGGCGCCTGCCCCCCGTCGGCCGGGTCGGGGAAGATGTCGTGGAAGACGAGGGCGCCGCCCGGTATGACGTGCGGTGACCAGCCGTCATAGTCGGCCTGCGCGAGGTCCTCGGCGTGGCCGCCGTCGATGAAGACCATGGCGAGCGGCCTGCCCCACAGCGCCGCGACGGTGCCGGACTCGCCGACCACCGCGACGACGTGGTCCTCCAGGCCGGCGGCGGCGATCGTACGCCGGAAGACGGGGAGCGTGTCCATCCGGCCCGTGGTCGGGTCGACGAGGGACGGGTCGTGGTACTCCCAGCCGGCCTGGTTCTCCTCCGAGCCGTGGTGATGGTCGACGGTCACGACCGTGGAGCCGGCCGTACGGGCGGCGGCGCCGAGGTAGACGGCCGACTTGCCGCAGTAGGTGCCGACCTCCAGGATCGGGCCGCGCGGGCCGTACTCCAGCGCGGTCTCGTACAGCGCGATGCCCTCGGGGACGGGCATGAAGCCCTTCGCCGCCTCGGCGACACGGCGCAGGTCGGGCGGCATGGGCGCGTGGTTCGTCGCCTGGCTGGTCACGCCCGGCACCCTACCCGCCGCCGCCCGGCCGCTCCCCATCCGACTCGATCGATCCCGGTTCGACCAAGGTGACCCACGTCACGTAGAGATCATGTAATCGTTTCCATACACTCCCATGTAATCGTTTCCATCACGCACCGAACAGGAGGCCCGATGGCCGGCATCAAGGACGTCGCCGCACACGCGGGCGTCTCCGTCGCCACGGTGTCACGGGTGCTCAACGACAGCCCCAGGGTCAGCGAGGAGACTCGCGACAAGGTCCAGGCCGCGATGCGGGCGCTGCGCTACCGGCCGAACGCCGTCGCCCGCTCGCTGCGCACCGAGGCCACCCAGACGCTCGGGCTCATCATCGGCGACATCCTGAACCCGTTCTTCGCCGTCCTGGCGCGGGCGGTCGAGGACGAGGCGCGTGCGGCCGGCTACACCGTCGTCATCGGCAACGCCGACGAGCGGCCCGAGCAGCAGGACCACTACGTGCGCACGCTCCTGGAGCAGCGCGTGGACGGCCTGCTGATCTGCCCGACGGCGGAGATCACCCCGCTCGTCGAGGACTGCGTGCGCTCCGGCGCCCCGGTCGTCTTCCTCGACCGCACACTCCCCGGCCTGGAGGTGCCCTCCGTGCGCGCCGACGGGACGGAGGCCATCCACGACCTGGTCCGGCACATCCACCGGCTCGGCCGCCGGCGGATCGCGTTCATCTCCGGGCCGGAGCTGCTGTCCACCGGACGGGAGCGCACGCGGGCCTTCCACGACGCGATGCGCGCGTGCGGCCTGGACGTCCCCGGCCGGTACGTCGAGGCGGGCGACTTCCAGGCGGCCAGCGGGCGGGCCATCGCCGCCCGGTTCCTCGACCTGTCCGAACCCCCCGAAGTGATCTTCGCGGGAGACAACCTGATGGCGCTCGGCGCCCTGGACGAGATCCGGTCGCGCGGGCTGCGGATCCCCGACGACGTCGCCCTGGCCTCCTTCGACGACGTGGCGTGGTTCGCGCACCTCGACCCGCCGCTCACCGCGATCGCGCAGCCCGCCGAAGAGCTCGGGCGCCGCGCGGTGCGCGTGCTCCTGGACCGCGTCGAGGGCCACCCCGTCGAGTCGGTCGTCCTGCCGGCCCGGCTCGTGATCCGCCGCTCCTGCGGAGAAACGGAGACGAAATGACAGAGGAGATCCTGCGGGTACGCGGCCTGCGCAAGCGGTTCCCCGGGGTCGTGGCGCTCGACGGCGTCGACTTCGACCTGCGCCCCGGCGAGGTGCACGTCCTCCTCGGCGAGAACGGCGCGGGCAAGAGCACGCTGATCAAGATGCTGTCCGGCGCGTACCACCCGGACGAGGGCACGATCTACGTCGACGGCCGGGAGACCGCGATCCGCACCGCCGAGGACGCCCAGCACCTCGGCATCGCCACGATCTACCAGGAGTTCAACCTGGTACCGCAGCTCACCGTGGCGGAGAACCTCATGCTCGGCCGGCCGCCCCGCCGCTTCGGCATCGTCGACAAGAAGGCGATGTACCGCCACGCCGGCGAGTTGCTCGACCGGGTCGGCGTGGACGCCGACCCCCGCGCGCCGCTGGAGAGCCTCGGCATCGCCCGGATGCAGATGGTGGAGATCGCCAAGGCACTCGGCCTCCGGGCCCGGGTCCTGATCATGGACGAGCCGACCGCCGTGCTCACGACCTCCGAGGTGGAGCGGCTGTTCACGATCGTCCGCCAGCTCAAGCGGCAGGGCGTGGCGATCGTCTTCATCACCCACCACCTGGAGGAGATCGCCCAGATCGGCGACCGGGTCACGGTGCTGCGGGACGGCGCCTCGGTCGCCGAGGTGCCCGCCGACACGCCCGAGGACGAGCTCGTACGGCTGATGGTCGGCCGCTCCATCGAGCAGCAGTACCCGCGGGAACGTTCCACCCAGGGCGCTCCGCTGCTGGAGGTCCGGAACCTCACCCGCGAGGGCGTCTTCGAGGACGTGTCCTTCGAGGTGCGCGCCGGCGAGGTGGTCGGCCTGGCCGGCCTGGTCGGCGCGGGCCGTACGGAGGTGGTCCGGGCGATCTTCGGCGCGGACCCGTACGACTCGGGCGAGGTCCTGGTCGACGGGCGGCCGCTGCCACGCGGCAAGGTCACCGCCGCGATGGAGGCCGGCCTCGGCCTCGTGCCCGAGGATCGCAAGGGCCAGGGGCTCGTCCTCGGCGCGAACATCCGGGAGAACCTCGGCCTCGTGACGATGCGCCGCGCCACGAAGGCGGGGTTCGTCGACCGCGCCGGGCAGGCCAAGGCCGCCGCCCGCGTCGCCGAGCAGCTCGGCGTGCGGATGAGCGGCCTCGGCCAGGAGGTCCGCACGCTGTCCGGCGGCAACCAGCAGAAGGTCGTCATCGGCAAGTGGCTGCTGGCCGACGCGAAGGTCCTCATCCTCGACGAGCCGACCCGGGGCATCGACGTCGGCGCCAAGGTCGAGATCTACCAGCTCATCAACTCGCTGACCGCCACCGGGCACGCGGTGCTCATGATCTCCAGCGACCTCCCGGAGGTGCTGGGCATGAGCGACCGGCTGCTCGTGATGGCGCGCGGCAGGCTCGCCGGCGAGCTCAGCGCCGCCGAAGCGACCCAGGACTCGGTGATGGCACTCGCCGTCGGCGAATTGGAGGAAACAGCATGACGACCGGAACGCTGCGGCTGCGCAAGGGCAGCGCCGTACTGAGCGAGAACGGCTCGCTCCTCGGGCTCGTCGTCCTGGTCGTCGCCCTGACCCTGCTGTCCGGCGACTTCCTGACGGTCACGAACCTGCTCAACGTCGGCGTCCAGGCGGCGGTCACCGCGATCCTCGCCTTCGGCCAGACGTTCGTCATCATCACGAGCGGCATCGACCTGTCGGTCGGCGCGGTCGCGGCCCTGTCGGCGGTCGTGCTCGCCTGGACCGCCACGAGCCATGGCATGCCCTGGCCGCTGGCCACCGGCTTCGCGCTGATCGTCGGCATCGCGTGCGGACTGGTGAACGGCGTGCTGATCACCTACGGGAAGCTGCCGCCGTTCATCGCCACGCTCGCCATGCAGGGCGTGGCGCGCGGCCTCGGCCTCGTCATCTCCCAGGGCAGCCCGATCGCCCTGCCGGACTCGGTGTCGCACCTCGGTGACACGATCGGCAGCTACCTGCCGGTGCCGGTGATCGTGATGATCGTGATGGGCGTCATCACCGCGGTCGTGCTGAACCGGACGTACTCCGGGCGCGCGATGTACGCGATCGGCGGCAACGAGGAGGCCGCCCGGTTGTCCGGGATCAAGGTCACCCGGCAGAAGCTGGTCACCTACGCCCTGGCGGGTGGGTTCGCGGCCGTCGCCGGCATCGTCCTGGCCAGCCGGCTCGCCTCGGCCCAGCCGCAGGCCGCCGCCGGCTACGAGCTGGACGCGATCGCCGCCGTCGTCATCGGCGGGGCGAGCCTGTCCGGTGGCAAGGGCAAGGCCCTCGGCACCTTCGTCGGCGCGCTCATCCTCGCCGTGCTCCGCAACGGCCTGAACCTCCTGTCCGTCTCCGCCTTCTGGCAGCAGGTCGTGATCGGGGTCGTCATCGCGCTCGCGGTGCTCCTCGACACGCTGCGCCGCCGCCAGGCCCGCTGAAGAAACACATCGAAAGGTCTCACCACCATGCAGTTCATCAAGCCGGCCGCGGTCGCGGCCGCCGGTGCGGTCCTCGCCCTCGGCCTCACGGCCTGCAACAACGGCGGCGGTTCGTCCTCCGGCGGCGGGGGCGACATCAAGATCGGCCTGTCCGTCTCGACGCTGAACAACCCGTACTTCGTGCAGCTGCGCCAGGGCGCCGAGGCGGAGGCGAAGAAGGAGGGCGTCAAGATCACCACGACGGACGCCCAGAACGACGCCTCCCAGCAGGTCAACCAGGTTCAGAACTTCGTCAGCCAGAGCATGAAGGCGATCATCCTGAACCCGGTCGACTCCGCGGCCGCCGCGCCGGCCGCCAAGGCCGCCGACCGCGCCAAAATTCCCGTGGTCGCCGCCGACCGCGGCGTCGACGGCGCGACCGTCACCCAGACCGTCGCCTCCGACAACGTCGCCGGCGGCAAGCTGGCCGCCCAGGAGCTCGGCAAGGCGCTCGGCGGCAAGGGCAAGGTCGCCGTTCTCCAGGGCACCGCGGGCACGTCGGCCGCCAACGACCGGCAGAAGGGCTTCGAGGAGGGCATCAAGGCGTTCCCCGGCATCCAGGTCGTCGCCCAGCAGCCCGCCGACTTCGACCGGACCAAGGGCCTGGACGTCATGACCAACATCGTGCAGGCGCACTCCGACATCACCGGGGTGTTCGCGGCCAACGACGAGATGGCGCTGGGCGCGATCAAGGCGCTGGGCGCGAAGGCCGGCAAGCAGGTCAAGGTCATCGGCTTCGACGGCACCCCGGACGGGCTCAAGGCCATCCAGGCCGGCACGCTCACCGCCGACGTCGCCCAGCAGCCGGTGCTCCTCGGCCAGATGGCCGTGCAGGCCGCCGTGAAGGCCGCGAAGGGCGACAAGATCGACGCTACCGTGGCGGTCCCCGTCAAGGTGGCCACGAAGGACAACGTGGCTCAGTTCACGAACGGATCCTGAATGCCGGACAAGACCTACGACGTGCTGGTCGTCGGCTCGGTCAACGCGGACCTCGTGGTCCGCGTCGACCGGCGCCCGGCGGCCGGGGAGACCGTGCTGGGCTCGGACCTGGCCACCTACCCGGGCGGCAAGGGGGCCAACCAGGCCGTCGCCGCCGCCCGGCTGGGCGGCCGGGTGGCGTTCCTCGGCCGCGCCGGCACCGACGGGCAGGGCGACTTCCTGCGGGACGCCCTGCGCGGCGACGGCGTGGACATCACCCACCTGATCACCACGCCGGGCCCGAGCGGGGTCGCGCTGATCACGGTGGGCCCCGAGGGCGACAACAGCATCATCGTGTCCCCCGGCGCGAACGGCCGCGTCACCGAGGAGGACGTGACGGCGGCCGGACCGCTGTTCGCCGCCGCGTCGGTGGTCTCGCTGCAGATGGAGGTGCCGCTCGACGCGGTGCTCGCCGCCGCGCGCGCCGCCGAAGGGGCCGGCGCGCGAGTGGTGTTCAACCTGTCGCCGCCCGCCGCCGTTCCGGACGAGCTCCTCGCGCTCTGTGACCCCCTGGTGGTCAACGAGCACGAGGCCGCCTTCCTCGGGGCGAGCGACCCCGCGGGCCTGCTCGCACGCGGCCCGCGCTCGGTCGTCATCACCAAGGGCGCGGACGGCGCGGTCGTCGCGGACGGCGACGGCGTCATCGAGGTGCCCAGCCCGCGCGTCGAGGCGGTCGACACGACAGGAGCCGGGGACGCGTTCACCGGTGCCCTGTCCTGGCGGCTGGCGCGGGGCGACGATCTTGCGGAGGCCGCGCGGTTCGCCGCGCGCGTCGGAGCCGCCGCCGTACGGGTCGCGGGGGCGCAGAGCTCCTTCCCGAGGCCGGCCGATCTGGAGGACTAGGTGAAACGCGGGGGAATTCTGAACGGCGCCCTTTCCGGCGCCCTGGCCCGGCTGGGCCACACCGACCAGGTGCTGATCTGCGACAGCGGGATGCCGATCCCGGCCGACGCGGACGTGGTGGACCTGGCCTTCACACTCGGCGTCCCCGGCTTCGCCGAGGTGCTGGACGGGATCCTGGCGGAGCTGGTCGTCGAGGGCGCGGTCGCGGCGGAGGAGGTCGTGGGCGGCAATCCGGAGTGCCACGCCCTGCTCGACGACCGGCTGCCCGCCCTCACGTACGTCCCGCACGAGGAGCTGAAGCTGCTCGCGCACGCGGTCAAGCTGGTCGTACGGACCGGGGAGGCGACCCCGTACGCGAACGTCATCCTCCGGTGCGGCGTCGCGTTCTGACCGCTTCCGACCCGCTCGGGACGGCGGCACCGGCCGGCGGCGCCCGCCTCCCGGCCGACGCCGCCCGCCGTCATCCCGGCCGACGGCTCGCGTGATCCGGCCGAGGGCGGCCGTCGCCCTCCGGGCGCACTTGCCCGCACTTACTGAAACGTGTTCTACTTTCTCGCGTGAGTCAGCGTTCCCGTGTCGCCATGACGGACGACGAGGTCGCCGCGCTCCTGAGGGAGCAGAAGAAGCTGCAGCTGGCGACCATCAACCGCGACGGCAGCCCCCATCTCGTGACCATGTTCTACGGCCTGGTCGACGACAAGATCGCCTTCTGGACCTACCGGACGTCGCGCAAGGCGCACAACCTGCGCCGCGACCCCCGGGTGACCTGTCTCATCGAGACGGGCGAGGACTACTTCGAGCTGCGCGGGCTGATGATGTACGGCACGGTGCGGGCCCTTACCGAACCGAACGACATTCGGTATGTTGGCTGCGAAGTGGTCCGCCGGATGATGGACCTGAAGGACGATGACGCCATCGCCTCGCTCGTCGACCAGACCGCGGCCAAGCGGCACGCGTACATCGTCGAGCCGACGGGCGTCGCGTCCTGGGACCATCGCAAGCTCACCTGAGCGAGGAGCCATGGAAGTACGAGTCGATCCGCTGGTCTGCGAGGCCAACGGCGTGTGCGTGGGCCTGGTGCCCGAGGTGTTCGACCTCGACGACGACGACGTCCTGCACATCGTCGAGCCGCATCCGCCCGCCGAGCTGCTCGACCGCGTCCGGCATGCCGTGCGTTCCTGCCCCAAGGCCGCGCTGACCCTCGAGGAGTAGCCCCGGCGCCCACGGCGCCGGCCGCGTCCGGCGCCCGCCCGGTGCCAGCACGTCCGGCGCCCGCCCGGGGCGCCGTATCGTCGGCCGGCGCTCCCCGTCGGCCCTGCCATGGAGGTGTGCACGGTGCGAGCCGCGGTCCTACGTCAGGTCGGCGACGAAGAGGTCGAGCTGCGCGACGACGCCACGACGACCGAGACCGGTCCCGACCAGGTGAAGGTCAGGGTACGGGCGACCGGCGTCTGCCACTCCGACCTGTCCGTCCTGACGGGCGTGCTGCCCATGCCGATCCCCTGCGTCATCGGGCACGAGGGCGCCGGCGAGGTCGTCGAGGTGGGCGAGCACGTCACGAACGTCGGGCCCGGCGACCACGTCGTCATCAACTGGACGCCGGACTGCGGCACCTGCGCCGAGTGCGTCCGCGGCGAGCCGTACCTGTGCATGACCTTCATCGCGCAGACGTTCGGGGACCCGAGGTTCCGGCTGGGCGGCGACGCCCCGGCATACGGGATGGCCGGTTGCGGCACCTGGGCCGAGGAGCTCGTCGTGCCCTGGCAGGGCGTCGTCAAGGTGGCCGAGGACGTGCCGTTCGAGTACGCCGCGCTGCTCGGCTGCGGCATCCCGACCGGCGTCGGCGCGGTGTTCAACACGGCGAAGGTACGGCCCGGCTCGAAGGTCGCCGTCGTCGGCGCGGGCGGCGTCGGCCTGTCGGTGATCCAGGGCGCCCGGATCGCGGGCGCGGCGACGATCCTGGCGATCGACCCGAACGAGTCCAAGCACCCGATCGCCAAGCAGTTCGGCGCCACCCACACGGCCACGCTCGACGACCTGCAGGAGGTCAACGGCCTGCTGACCGGCGGCCAGGGCTTCGACTACGTCTTCGAGGTCGTCGGCAAGGCGGCGGCCATCGAGACGGCCTGGCGGACCACCCGGCGTGGGGGCGACGTCATCGTGGTGGGCGCGGGCGCGACGGACGACACCTTCCAGATGAGCGCGTTCTCGCTGCTGTTCGAGGGCAAGAACCTCAAGTCCTCGCTGTACGGCGGGAGCGACCTCAGGCGCGACATCCCGCTCTTCGTCGACCTGTGGCGCAGCGGCAGGCTGGACATCGAGGGCCTGATCACGCGGCGCATCCGGTTCGAGGACCTCAACGACGCCATGGCGACGCTGCGGCGCGGCGACGCGATCCGCCAGGTCGTCGTCTTCGACTAGAGAGGCGAAAAGGGGCGGCCGACGGGCGCTGCCCGGCCGCCGGCCGCCCCGCCGCGACCCCGGTGCTCCCTGACCCTGTGGGGAGCGGGGTCGCGCCGTGATGAGGTGTCCCGGACCGGGACGCCGGTCACCCATGCGCGGTGACTCACCTGCTTCATCGCTGCGAGTGGCGAATTCGCTACACACTTTCCGGCCATCGTCAGCAGGCGGAAGTTTCATTTGCCGCATATCGGGCATCTGGCGGGCGTTCAGCCCGGAACCAGGAGGCTCCAATGCGAATAAGGGGCGGCATCAGCTTCGTCGGCCTGATTTACATATTGATCGGGATCTTCGTGGCCTGGGACCACGACTACATCACGGTCGGCCTGCTCAAGCGCGTCGTCAGCGCCATACTGGCGATCTTCCTCTGGGTCCTCATTCTCCTCGGCGTCGACCTGCACGTCAGCTGACGCCCCCGGAAACGCCATTGCGGCCGCCCTTCGTACGAAGGGCGGCCGCAATGGCGTTCTCATGCAACCGAATCGCCTTTCGGTCGGTCCGGGATCAGGGAATCGGCGTCCGCCAAAGGGTCGGCACGTCCCCGGACGCGTCCCCGGTGAATCCGACCGCGACCAGCGTGCCGCCGACGACGGTCAGCCCGGCGAGCCGCTGCGTGCCGAGCCCGTCCAGCCCCAGGCCGTGCGGCCGCGACGACCGCCAGGTGCGACCGTCCGGCGAGGTCCACAGCACCACGTCCGAACCGGCCGCGCCGGCCAGGACGAACCCGTGCGCCGTCGCCGTCGCCGCCGTCACCGCCGTGCCCTGCCCCGCGCCGGGCAGGGAGACGGGCTGCCACGTCCGGCCGCCGTCCGCCGAGACCACGGCGAAGGCCGCGGATCCCGGAGCGCCCGCCGCCGGCGGGCCGGTGACGCCCGCCGCGCCGGTGACGCCGGTCGCGACCAGCACCCCGCCCCGCGCCACGACCGAGGTCAGCGAGCCCGCGGGGGCGCCCTGCGGGAGCGCCGGCGCCGTCGGGGACAGCGCCCACTTCTTCCCGTCCGGCGAGGTCCAGACCGCCGGCTGCGCGGTCTTGTTCTTGGTCTGGCCGCCGACCGCCACGAATCCGGCCGGGCCCGCCGCGACGTCGGCGGTCCACTTGGGCGCGTCCCCGGTGCCGGTCAGGTCGCCCTTCTCCGCGCCACCGGCCCAGGTCCAGTTCTTCAGGTCTGTGGAGTACCAGGCCGCGGCGCTCGTGTCACCGTTCCGGCCGACGATGACGTACGTCCCGGTGTTCGCCGTCGCGGCCACCGTGGTGAGGCCCGAGCCGCCGAACGTCTTCCCGCCCGGCACGGCCTGCCACGACCCGCCGTCCGCGGACATGAGCGTGAGCGGACGGCCTCCGGCCCGCCCGATCGCGAGCCAGCCCGCGGCCCCGTGCACGACGTCGGTGAGCTGCCGGGGAGGCGTTCCGGCCGGGAGCGCGGCGCGGGTCCACGCCGAGCCGTCCGGCGAGGTCCACAGTGCGGCGTCACCGTTCGAACCGCCGACCGCCATGACGCGGCCGGCGTCGGCGACCACGTCGGTGAGCGTGAGCTCGGGGTGGACGGCGCCCGGGATCGCGCCGAGGTTGACGTCGCCGACTCCGGCGACGGTGAGGTACGCGTCGCTCGTCCCGGTCCGTCCGGTGACCACCGCGCCGGCCGTCGCCGGCGCGACGTCGGTGAGGGTCCGGCCCGGCGGGACGTCGCCGGTGCGCTGCCAGCTCTTGCCGTCGGCGCTCGTCAGCACGGCCGTCTTGCCGCCGCCCACCGGCACCAGGGCGGCCAGGCCGTTGTCCGCGCCGCGCAGGGCGCCCAGGTGGGAGTAGCCGTCCGTGCCGAGCCGGCCCACCGCCGCCCAGGTCTGGCCGTCGGCGGAGCCGAAGATGACGGCGTACGACGTCGTGCGGCGGTGCTTCTTCGACCCGGTGGTCTGCGATCCCTCGCGGGCGGCGAACAGGCCCGAGCGCGTGCTCACGAGCGCCGTGACGTCGCCGGACGACCCCTGGGCCTGCGGGATCGTGACCGGCGCCCAGGTGCGCCCGGAGTCGGGCGACCGCCAGACGGCCTCCCGGTCGGCGGTCCGGGTGACCTTCCGCTTCTTCTTCTTGACCTTCTTGGTGACCGTCTCCGTGGTCCGCAGCGTCCCTTCGACGACCACCGTGTCGCCGAACGCGGCGGCGGAGGAGACGCCGATCAGGGTGCCGCCCTTCTGCTGCGTGAGCTGTCCCGGGCCCACCCGCGTCCAGGAGCGCCCGTCGCGGGAGGTCCAGACGACCCCCTGCGTGCCACCGCCCTGCGTGGCGCCCGTCCCGACCGCGACGAACCCCGAACCCGTGCGGACCAGACGATTGATCTTGTCGCCGGGAGCGAACGCGCCGACGACCGCCGCGTGCGTCCACGTCCGGGCGTCGCGGCTCGTCCACGAGACCACGCCCTGCGCGGTGACGCCGAGCGCCGCCCACCCGCGGGTGTTCCCGGCGAGGAACTGCGGATACTCCCCCGGCGGCGGATCGCCGCCGTCGGCCCCGCGCACCCGTGCCACCTGCCAGGTGCGGCCGCCGTCGGCGGAGGTCAGGAACTGCGCGCGCGAGTAGACGCCGCCCTGCTCCGAGCCGATGGCCACGACGGCGCCACCCGCCGCGACCACGGCGGTGAGCGCGTGCGACCGGCCGCTCGTCTTGGCCGCCGGGTCCGGGGTGAAGAGACGGTCGGCGGCCACGGGCACCGGCGCGGCCGGCTTCTTCGGCGCGTCGCCGCCCGTGCCGAACAGGGCGTACGCGCCTCCGCCGAGGACGACGACGACCGCGGCCGCGATGGCGACGGGCCGGATCGGCACCTGGGGCAGGCGGCGCGTCCGCGTCGGCGGGGCCCACGGCTCACCGTCCGCCGTCCCGCCCGGCGGCGCGGCCGGAGGCACCGGAGCGAGAGGAGGCACCGGGGCGGCGGGCGGCGCCGGGGGCGAGGCCGGAGGAGCCGCGGGCGGAACGGCCGCGGCCGCGACGGCGGCCGTGGGCCGCGGCGCGGTGCTCGCCGCGTTCGGATACGCCGCGGCGCTGGCCGCGACGGGGACGCTGGCGGGCGCCGGCGGGCGCCGTTCCGGCTCGGCGCGGCTCCAGTCGATTCCGGCCCGGTGCCACACGGCGTTGGAACGCTGCCAGGGCGAGGAGTTCGGCACGCCGCGGACGCGGCGGCCGTCCGAGGCCGCGTCCGCCGCCTCCGCGAGCCGCTCGCTGATGCGGCGGCGCTCGTCGCGGCCGGAGCGCCGGGGAGTGCCCGGCCGGGGGTGATTCTGGGCGGGGCGGACGGCACTGCCGCCGAAAGGCTCCCCGGGGGGCGCTCCGCTACCGGTCGTGGTCACGCTCACCTCTTGTTGAAGACCATTCGTGCAAGGACCTATCAAACCGCTATTCGGCCCGCAACGGGGGGCGGAGACGAGACCGTTCCGGTGGGAATTTCATCTCCGAACGGGCCGTCACCGGCCCGTTCCCGTACGTCGGCGACCGCTTGCAGGCCGTCGTCACCATCGGGTCATAGACGTCTCCGGCAGGGCTGCCTAACGTCCCCCTTCGGAGGTGGTGACATGTCCCTGACAGTTTCCCGCGAACTCCTCGAAAGCGCCCGGCGGGACCAACTCGACGACGCGGCCTTCGTCGAATGCATCCGCACGTCCCTGCCGTACGCCTGGCAGGTCGTCGACGGGCTGATCGGCGAGCTCCGGGCGGACGGCGCCGATTTCACGGCCAACGAGGTGCCGCCCCCCGGACGAGGCCGCCCGCGGTCAGTTGCTGCGAATGCCGGCCAGCGACGCGATGCGCGGAGCGCTGGAGCGCCACTACGGCGTCCGCCTGGCGTTCCAGAACTGCCACAAGGTCGCGGTGTTCCGCCCGGACGCCGATGAGGCGTACCGGGAGTTCGTCACCCCGCGCGCACAGGTCCTGAACCAGCGCCCGGAGCTCGTGGACTGCTGAGACCGGCGAGAAAGGAGAACGGAGCCGTACGCCCACGCGTACGGCTCCGTCTCAGGATGCTCAGGCCGGCGCCTTGCCCCGCAGGTAGACCTTGGTCTTGAGGGGAAGGAGCTTGGCGACGATGTCCGCCGTGTGCATCGGCGTCCGCACGCAGCCGTGCGACGCCGGGTACAGCGGCACCTCGGGCTCGCCGTGGATGGCATAGCCGCCGTGGAAGTAGTTGGCCTTGTAGAGCTTGCCGAGCGGGCCGGTCTCCCAGCCCTTGGCCTTCCGGTACACGTAGTAGTTGCCGGTCGGCGTACGGGCGTTGATCTTGCGGCCGTTCTGGTAGTAGTACGCCCGGCCGCTGGAGATGTGGCTGATGAGGACCAGCTTGCCGCTCTTGTAGATGTAGAGCAGCTGGTGGGTCAGGTCCACCTCGGCGCGGTTCTTGGCGCCACCCTTGACGAGGGGCTTGGGAACCTTCGGGTGCGCCAGCGCGGCCCAGGTCTTCGAACCGACCGGCGCCGACTGGTTCGGGTGCATTCCCTGGGCCTTCTGGAAAGCCCAGACCGCGAACCGGGTCTGGCTGCCGTACTGCCCGTCGACCGTTCCCGGGTCGTAGTGCAGAGCGATGAGACGCTGCTGCAGACGTGTGACCGCCGCGCCCTTGTCACCGAAATGAAGCGTCGGGTTGGCCTGCGCCTGTACGGGGGATGTGGCGGCGACGGCGAAGGCCGTCGCGGGGGCGGCCACAGCCGGGACGAGGGCCACTGCCGACAACGTCCCGATGGCGGCGGCCTTCCCCAGGCTTATTCGCATACAGCTCTCCCAAACGTTGACAGATTGCACGAGCCAACCTGTTTTACCTCATGCGAGCGATCATTACGATGCTTTTGCCGTCGCAAGGGTTCGTTCGGATGCTGTGGGAGATGTCACCGCAGCCGACCGGAAAGGCCGGTCTCCGGCCGTAATCCGGGTGAAGGGGTCAGGCGTCCCCCTGGGCGTCCGCCTCCGGCCGAGGCGCCCGGACTCACCGCCCGGGCTTCGTCCGGACTCAGCGCCTCAGTGCCGGGGCATCGTCCGCGTCTCGACGCGGCCCTTGTAGGCGAAGGCCCGGATGTGCACGACCGGCGCGTCGGCGTCCAGGTCACCGGTCCACTCCTCGTCACGGGTGACACCGAAGCCGCTCGCCTCGACACGGACGCCGGGCGGCACGAGGAACTGGAGGTCGGACTTGTAGGCCACGGCGAGGATGGTGGTGACCGGCTCGGTCAGCTCCGCCGCCCGCAGGTCGATCACCCCGCCGCCCTTGTAGACGAGCGCGCGGTACGTCCCGGGCACCCGCCAGCGGCCGGCGAGCCGCACGATGTCCTTGTAGGCGACCGTGTAGCGCCCCGGCTTGGGCAGCGCGGGCACCGCCGGACGCGGCGTGACGGGGGCGGTGGCCGCCGGCAGGTCGGCGAGCAGCCCGGCGAGGTCGCCGTAGGTCCGCGCGGCCAGCGCGCCGCGCATGCGCTCGTCGAACTCCCCGTCCGTGAGGCGGCCCTCCGCGAAGGCGACCTGCAGCCGCTGCACCGTCTCGTCCCGATCCTGGTCGGAGGCGCGCAGACTCGCCCGGTCCGGCGCCGGCTGGTGGTACGGCTCCATCGAAGACCCCTCTCAGTCGCGATGTATCTTAACTCAATTCTCTCCAACTTCGAGACCTGTTCGAGCGAACACGATCCGCGTTCGCCTCAGCCTGAGGGGCGGCGCACCGGACTACGGTGGAACCGTGCTTCTACTCACGACGCTCGCCGCGTGGCGCGCCCATCCCGACCAGGACTTCCGCAGCGAGACGGCCGCGTACGCGCCGGAAGAGGACGCCGCCGCCCTGGCCACCGACCACTTCGGCGACGAGCAGGTCATCGCGCTCGTCTTCGACCATCCGCGGCTGATGCTGCCCGGCGCCGTCAACCGCGAGACGGTCCGGGAGATCCGGTTCGGCCGCCGCAATCCGGGCGGCAGGGTCACCGCCTTCGAGGTCAGGCCGCCGATCGCCGAGGCCCTGGACCTGCTGCCACACCCCGAGGGGGGCTGGTTCCGCGAGACCTGGCGGACGTCCGTACCGGTCGCGGCGCACGGCGGCGAGCGGTCGACCGCGACCGGCATCTACTTCCTGCTCGGGCCCGGCGAGGAGTCGATGTGGCACTCGGTGCGCTCGGATGAGGTGTGGCTCTGGCACCGCGGCGGCCCGCTGGAGCTCGTCCTCGGGGGCGAGGCCGACACCCCGGGCGAGCGGACCGAGACGGTCGTCGTCGGCCCGGACGTCGAACACGGCCAGCGCCCGCAGGCGCTGGTGCCCGCGGGCGTCTGGCAGTCCGCCCGGCCCGCCACGGACCGGGAGGTCCTGGTCAGCTGCGTCGTCTCCCCCGGCTTCGACTTCGCCGACTTCCAGGCGGCGCCCTGACCGGCGCGGCGCCCTGACCGGCGCGGTGCCTTGACCGGCGCGGTGGCCGGCCGCCGCGCCGGTCAGGGCGCCGGTCTCACTGCAGGGCCTGGAACAGCGCCGTCGTCTGCTCGCCGATGTTCTTGGCCAGCAGGTACGGCTCCGTCTCGTTGATCTGCCGCCAGTTGTCGCGGACGTCCTCGACGCTCAGGCCGTCCTTCTTGGTGAAGCCCGGTCCCTCGGCGACGAACACGCGGGCGACCTTGCCGCCGCCGACCGTGTAGGTCTCGCCGGTGCTCTCGTTGCCCTCGTGCGCGAGCCAGGCGACCAGGGGCGTGACGTGCTCGACGCTGAGGCGGTCCTTGAACTCGGCGGGGAACAGGTCCTCCGTCATGCGGGTCCAGGCGATCGGGGCGATCGCGTTCACCTTGATGCCGTACTTGGCACCCTCGGCGGCGAGCGTCTTGGTCAGGCCGACGAGCCCCATCTTCGCCGCCGAGTAGTTCGCCTGCCCGAAGTTGCCGAACAGGCCCGCGGGCGAGGACGTCATGACCACCCGGCCGTACGCCTGCTCCCGCAGGTGCGGCCAGGCGGCGTGCGTGACGAGGAACGATCCGCGCAGGTGCACCGCGATGACCTGGTCGAACTCCTCCGGCGACATGTTCTTGAACGACTTGTCCCGCAGAATGCCGGCGTTGTTCACGACGATGTCCACGCGGCCGAACGCGTCGAGCGCGGTCCGTACGATCGCCTCCGCACCGTCCGTGGTGGCGACGTTGTCGGTGCTGGCGACGGCCTCCCCGCCGTTCTTCTTGATCTCGGCGACCACGTCCGCCGCCGGGCCCGTGGAGGCGCCGGTGCCGTCGAGCGCGCCGCCGAGGTCGTTGACGACGACCTTCGCGCCGCGCGCGGCGAGTTCGAGGGCGTGCTGCCGCCCGAGCCCCTGACCCGCTCCGGTGACGATCGCCACCCGTCCGTCGAACCGCAGTTCCGCCATTCTCCGTACCCTCCTCGCGACCTGAGCTCCTGAACACGGGGTCCACCGTGCCCCCAGTGTCCAATACCCGACCGAATCCCGCTCGGTCGGGGACGCGGCAACGTCCCGGAAACGCGCCGGCCCACGATCCGTCCCCGGATCGCGGGCCGTTCCGTAGACGTGCCGGGCCGGGTCGGCCGCAGTGGGAGTACCCGGAGACCCAGACGTTCCAGCCGGGGTCGGACGCGCCGCCCCAGTCGACACAGTCGTGGGCGGCGCTCACCTTGACCGGGCCGGCGTAGTAGGCGTAGTCACCCTCGTCGTCCGGCGGGGCGGCACCGTGCTCGCTGACGAGGTGGGCGTACATCAGCGGTGATCATCGTCCGTAAGAAACGGCCGACCGGCGGTGGCACGGGCGAACGACCCCGCGGCGTGTCAGGGGCCGCGGTCGGGAACGGGCTCCGGCTCCTCGGCCGACGTGAGCTCCTCCTGCTCGGCGGCGTTCTCCCGGCGCCTGCGGCGCACCGACCAGACGACGAAGGCCACGACAGCGACGACGGCCACCGCGATCGCCAGCACCCGCCCGGCCCACTGCGCCACCTGCTCGAAGGCGGTGCCGACCAGGAAGCCGCCGACGGTGAAGCCGACCCCCCAGGTCACCCCGCCGAGCGCGTTGAACGCCAGGAACCTGCCGTACGGCATCTTGGCGCTGCCGCAGAGGGCGGGCATGAGCGCGCGGAGCAGGGCGGTGAAACGGCCGAGGAAGACGGCGAACGCCCCGCGGCGGCGCAGCAGGCCGTGCGCCTTCTCCACCTTCGGCCGGTGCTTCTGCAGCGCCCGCATGCCGAGCAGCCGGTCACCGTAGCGGCGGCCGATCTCGTAGCCGACCGAGTCGCCGACGACCGCCGACAGCGAGATGACCACGAGCAGGACGGGCAGCGAGACCCGGTGCTGGCTGGCCAGCACGCCGGCCACGACGATGGCGGTCTCCCCCGGGAAGACGAAGCCGAAGAACAGCGCCGCCTCGGCGAAGACCAGCGCCGCGACGACGCCATAGATGACCGGACCGTGCAGGTCCAGGAGAGCATGCGTGATGGAGCCCACAGGCGATCAACATCCCATTTCCGGCGTCGGCACCTCGTCATCGTATGAGCCCTGGTCCACTCGCGAATCGTCCTCAGGTTTGAGACTGGGTCATTACTTTGGATCGAGAGGGAGGTGCGCACCGTGGACGACTTCATGATGCGGCTGCACGACCACCTGCCGCCGGAGGCGAACCTCGTGTGGTCGCCGTACTCCGTGGCGTCGGCGCTCGCGCTGGTCGCCGCCGGCGCGCGCGGTCCGACCCTGGCGGAGCTCACGCGGGTGCTCGGAGCGCCGCCGGAGCGGCTCGGGCTCGCCGAGTCGGCCGCGCTCGGCGACGCCGAGATCCACGTGGCCAACATCCTGTGGGCCCGTCCGGGGCTGACCGTCAAGGACGCCTACCGGCGCGCGCTCGGGGACCTGCCGGGGGCCGCGTTCCGGGTCGCCGACTTCGCCGGGGATCCGGACGCCGCGCGCCGGGCGATCAACACCGAGGTGGAGAAGGTCACCGAGGACCTCATCCGGGACCTGCTGCCGCCCGGCTCGGTGGGCCGGGGTACCGCCGCCGTCCTCGCCAACGCCCTGTATCTGAAGGCGGCCTGGCGGAGCCCGTTCGCCGGGCGGGACACCCGGCCCGAGCCCTTCCACGGCGCGGGCGGACGACGCCGGGTGCCGATGATGCGGCGGACCGGGCGGATGGCGTACGCCGAGGCCGGCGGCTGGCGGATGGTCGCCCCGGCCGCCGAGGGCGGTCTGGCGGTCGAGGTGGTCGTCGGGCCGGACCCCGCCGGCGCGCCGCCGGGCCCGGACCTCCTCCGGCGGCTGCGCGGCTCGGCACGGCAGATGAGCGTGGCGCTGTCCCTTCCCCGGTTCCGGGTCGAGGGCCGGGTGAGCCTGGGCGAGGCCCTGCGGGCGCTGGGCGCCGGGACCGCCTTCACCGAGGACGCCGACCTGTCCGGGCTGGCCGAGGAGCCGGTGCACCTCGACCGGATCGAGCACAAGGCCGTGCTGGAGGTGGACGAGAGCGGCTTCGAGGGGGCGGCCGCGACGGCCGCGGTGATGACGCTCGCGGCCTTCACCCCCGTGCGCCCCGTGGAGTTCCGGGTCGACCGGCCGTTCCTCGTGCTGGTGCGCCACCCCGGGACCGAGGCGGTCTACTTCGCCGCGCGGATCACCGACCCGTGAATGAGATCAAGGTCACATGCGAAAGCGGGCTGAATCGATTAGCCATACCCTGATTTCGCTCAAAGCACACCAATTGGTTCGACGGGAATCACCGACGACCTACCAGAGCGTTCCGGGCTTTGCCCCGCCGGGCCCGCAGGGCCGGTAGCCTTGACAAGGTTACTGATCCACCTGCGAGCCGCGGAAGAGGGCGATCGCCGCCGTGTCGACCCAGTCGTCGCGATCCTCCGCCGACCTGAACACTCCCGACTTCGGTCCGAACGAGTGGCTGGTCGACGAGCTTTACCAAAAGTACCTGGAAGACCCCAACTCGGTTGACCGAGCCTGGTGGAACTTCTTCGCCGACTACCAGCCGGACCGCCCGGCCAAGGCGCCCGCCGGCGCCGACGGCGCGGCCGCGCCCCCGACGACTCCGCCGACGGCCCCCACTCCGAAGCAGACCCCCGCCCCCGCGGCCGCGGCCAAGCCCGCGGCGCCCGCCAGGCCCGCCGAGGCCGCGCCCGCGAAGAAGCCCGCCCCCGCTCCCCAGGCGCCCGCCGGCGCCGAAGAGGTGCGGCTGCGCGGCGTCGCCGCCCGGACGGTCACCAACATGGAGGCCAGCCTGGCCGTGCCGACCGCGACGAGCGTGCGCGCGGTCCCGGCCAAGCTGCTGATCGACAACCGCATCGTCATCAACAACCACCTCAAGCGCGGCCGTGGCGGCAAGGTCTCCTTCACCCACCTGATCGGCTACGCCATCGTCCGGGCGCTGCAGGCGATGCCGGAGATGAACGCCGCGTACGCCGAGGTCGACGGCAAGCCGATGCTGATCAAGCCGGAGCACGTCAACTTCGGCCTCGCCATCGACTTGAAGAAGGACGACGGGCAGCGGCAGCTCGTCGTTCCGAACATCAAGGCGGCCGAGACGCTGGACTTCCGCCAGTTCTGGGCGGCGTACGAAGAGCTCGTGCGCAAGGCGCGGGCCAACAAGCTGACGATCGACGACTACGCCGGGACGACGATCAGCCTGACCAACCCGGGCACGATCGGCACCGTCCACTCCGTGCCGCGGCTCATGCCCGGTCAGGGCTCGATCATCGGCGTCGGCGCGATGGAGTACCCCGCCGAGTACGCCGGCACCTCCGAGGAGGCGCTCGCCCGGCTCGGCATCAGCAAGGTCATGACGCTGACCTCGACGTACGACCACCGCATCATCCAGGGCGCCCAGTCGGGCGACTTCCTGCGGATCGTCCACCGGCTGCTGCTCGGCGACGACGAGTTCTACGACGAGATCTTCGAGGCGCTGCGGATCCCGTACGAGCCGGTCCGCTGGGTGCAGGACATCAGCGCCACGCACGAGGACGACGTCGCCAAGGTCGCCCGGGTGCACGAGCTGATCCACGCGTACCGCGTGCGCGGCCACCTCATGGCCGACACCGACCCGCTGGAGTACACCCAGCGCCGGCACCCCGACCTCGACGTCCTCAAGCACGGCCTCACCCTGTGGGACCTGGAGCGGGAGTTCGCCACCGGCGGCTTCGGCGGCAAGCCGACGATGAAGCTGCGCGACATCCTCGGCGTCCTGCGCAACTCCTACTGCCGCACCGTCGGCATCGAGTACATGCACATCCAGGACCCCGACGAGCGTGCCTGGATCCAGTCCAAGGTCGAGGTCCCCCACGACAAGCCGGACCGCGAGGAGCAGCTGCACATCCTCGGCCGGCTCAACACCGCCGAGGCGTTCGAGACCTTCCTGCAGACGAAGTTCGTCGGGCAGAAGCGCTTCTCCCTCGAAGGCGGCGAGTCGCTGATCCCGCTGCTCGACTCGGTGATCACCGCGGCGGCGCAGGACCACCTCGACGAGGTCGTCATCGGCATGGCCCACCGCGGCCGCCTCAACGTCCTCGCCAACATCGTCGGCAAGTCCTACGGCCAGATCTTCGGCGAGTTCGAGGGCAACCTCGACCCGCGCAGCGCCCAGGGCTCCGGCGACGTGAAGTACCACCTCGGCGCCGACGGCGACTTCGTCGCGCGCGACGGCTCGAAGATCCGCACCTCCCTGGTGGCCAACCCGAGCCACCTGGAGACCGTCGACCCGGTCGCCGAGGGCGTCGTCCGCGCCAAGCAGGACCTGCGCGACGTCGGCGAGGGCGGCTTCACCGTGATGCCGATCCTCATCCACGGCGACGCGGCGTTCGCAGGCCAGGGCGTCGTGGCCGAGACCCTCAACCTCTCGCAGCTGCGCGGCTACCGCACCGGCGGCACCGTGCACATCATCGTGAACAACCAGGTCGGCTTCACGACCGCGCCGGAGTACTCCCGCTCCAGCGTGTACGCCACCGACGTGGCCCGGATGATCCAGGCGCCGATCTTCCACGTCAACGGGGACGACCCCGAGCAGTGCGCGCGCGTGGCCCGGCTCGCGTTCGAGTACCGCCAGGCGTTCAACAAGGACGTCGTCATCGACATGATCTGCTACCGGCGGCGGGGTCACAACGAGAGTGACAACCCGTCGTTCACGCAGCCGCTGATGTACGACCTCATCGACGCCAAGCGGTCCGTCCGCAAGCTCTACACCGAGGCGCTGATCGGCCGCGGCGACATCACCGTCGAGGAGGCCGAGCAGGCGCTGCGCGACTACCAGCAGCAGCTGGAGCGGGCGTTCAGCGAGACCCGCGAGGCCACCAAGCAGCAGCCGCCCGCGGGCTTCACCAAACCCGACGTCGAGCGCATCCCGCTCGACCACGCGGGCGTCGCCACGGCCGTCTCCGACGAGACGATCAAGCGGATCGTGGACACGCAGCTCAACCTGCCGGAGGGCTTCACGCCGCACCCGCGCGTCCAGCCGCTGCTGGCCAAGCGCGCGCAGATGGTGGAAGAGGACGCGATCGACTGGGCGACCGGTGAGATGTTCGCGTTCGGCTCGCTGCTGATCGACGGCCGCCCGGTGCGCCTCGTCGGCCAGGACAGCCGGCGCGGCACGTTCGGCCAGCGGCACGCCGTGCTCTTCGACCGCAAGACGGGTGAGGAGCACACCCCGCTCAAGCAGTTCGGCTCGGGCACCTCGAAGTTCTACGTGCACGACTCGCTGCTCAGCGAGTACGCCGCGATGGGCTTCGAGTACGGCTACTCGATGACCCGCCCGGACGCGCTGGTCTGCTGGGAGGCGCAGTTCGGCGACTTCGCCAACGGCGCGCAGTCGGTCCTGGACGAGTACATCTCCTCCGGTGAGCAGAAGTGGGGCCAGCGCTCCAGCGTCGTCCTGCTGCTGCCGCACGGGTACGAAGGCCAGGGCCCGGACCACTCCTCGGCGCGCATCGAGCGTTACCTGCAGACCTGCGCCGGGGACAACATGACGGTCGCGCAGCCGACGACCCCGGCGAACTACTTCCACCTGCTGCGCTGGCAGGCCCTGTCGCCGCGGGAGAAGCCGCTCATCGTCTTCACCCCGAAGTCGATGCTCCGGCTGAAGGCCGCGACGTCGGCCACGGCCGACTTCACCTCCGGCTCCTTCCAGCCGGTGATCGGCGACCCGAAGCAGCTGGGGCGGGTCCGCCGTGTCGTGCTCACGACCGGCAAGCTGTACTACGACCTGGCCGCCGCACGGGAGAAGTCCGGCGACACCTCGATCGCGCTGGTCCGCGTCGAGCGGCTCTACCCGCTGCCCGTGGACGAGATCAAGGCGGAGCTGGCGAAGTACCCGGCCGACGCCGAGCTGGTCTGGGCGCAGGACGAGCCCGCCAACATGGGGGCGTGGCCCTTCATGGCGCTGAAGCTGCCGCCGCACCTGGAGGGCCGGGAGCTCAAGCGGGTGTCCCGCCAGGCGAGTTCCTCTCCCGCCGTCGGGTCCGCCAAGATCCACGCCCTGGAGCAGCAGGGCCTGGTGGCCGCGGTCTTCAGCGAGTAACGGCCGCATCCGGCGTACGGCGCTCCGCACGGTCACGTGTGGAGCGCCGTTCCGCTCCAGGCGCGAGATGACAGCGAAAGAGAACGATTGCCATGTACTTCACGGATCGGGGGATCGAGGAACTGGCCGACCGCCGCGGCGAGGAGGAGGTCTCCTTCGTCTGGCTGGCCGATCGGCTGCGTGAGTTCGTCGATCTGAACCCCGAGTTCGAGACCCCGGTCGAGCGACTCGCCACGTGGCTGGCCCGGCTGGGCGACGAGGACGACGACTGATCCTTTCCTCGGCACGCGGCGGCTCGCCACGTCGTACGGAGCTCACGGTGGGTGTGACGCGATACATCTTGACTTTCGCGTAACGCGACATATCGTGTTTACAGCGAAGCCTCCCGACGGAAGGGGATCGTGCCGTGGCGCGCTGGACGGTGGATGAGCCGACAAAACTCGACTTCGACGGCGTGGTGGCGCTCAAGGCCAACATCGTGGCCGGGACCATCTCGATCCTCCCGAGCGACGAACGGCCCACGCTCCAGGTCTCCGAGATCTCCGGGCAGCCCCTCGAGGTGATCCACGAGGCCGGGATGCTGACCGTCAACCACAAGAGCGGCGGCTGGGACGGCGTCCTCAAGTGGCTGCAGAACACCCGCGGGCGAGTCAACGTGACGATCACCGTTCCGCCCGACTGCCCGGTCACCCTGAACGTCGTCACCGCGAACGCGATCGTCACCGGCCTGGCCGGCCGGGTGTCCGTCAAGGCCGCCTCGGGCGATGTCACCCTCGACGGTGTCACCGGGGCCATCGACGCGAACACCGCCGCCGGCGACATCGAGGCGCAGGGACTCGCGGGCTCGGTGACCTTCAAGTCCGTCTCCGGGAACCTGGCCCTCGCCGGCGGCAGCCTCGACCGGCTGACCGCCCACTCGGTCGCCGGGAAGGTCACCACCGACGTCGACCTGCGTGCCGGCGGCCACACCCAGGTGAGCACCGTCTCCGGCGAGGTCACCATTCGGCTGCCCGAGTCGACCTCCGCCAAGGTGACGCTGAACTCCATGACCGGCAGGGTGGACGCCGCCTTCCCCGCGCTCACCCGGCAGGAGCGTCCGGTGGGCCGGTACGTCAGCGGTACGCTCGGCGACGGCGACGCGTCCCTCACGGTGAACTCGGTCTCCGGCGCCGTCACCTTGCTCAGCCGACCGGCACCGGAGGAACTGACGTGATCGGCGATCGACTATGAGGGTGAGCGAGCGATGAGTCCAGTTTTCGGGCATGGCCGGTTGCGGTTGTACCTGCTGAAGCTGCTCGAGGAGAGCCCTCGGCACGGCTATGAGGTCATCCGGCTGCTCCAGGACCGTTTCCTGGGCGTCTACTCCCCCTCCCCCGGCACGATCTACCCGCGCCTGGCCCGGCTGGAGGAGGAGGGCCTGGTCACCCACGAGGTCGTGCAGGGCAAGAAGGTCTACCGCCTGACCGACGCGGGCCGCGACGAGCTCGAACGCCGGATGGACGAGCTCGCGGAGTTGGAGGAGGAGCTCACCGAGTCCGTACGCGACATCGCCCGCGAGGTCCAGGAGGACGTCCGCGACACCGTACGGTCGCTGCGCGAGGAGCTCACCCAGGCCGCCCGCGAGATGCGCCGGCAGGGCCCGGCGGGAGCGGCGCAGAACCTGAAGGAGACGACCCGACGGCAGAAGGATGAGTGGCAGCGGCAGAAGGCGCACTGGAAGGAGCACAAGCGCACCCTGCAGGAGGAGTGGCGGCACACCTGGGACGACGCCTGGGCCACCGCCACCGGCAGCAGCGAGGACGCGACCCGCGTCAAGCTCGACCGGGCGCTGCGCAGATTCGTCGACGAGGTCCGCGCCGCGACCCGGGACGGCGTCGACGAGGAGCAGGTGGCCGCGGCCCGCGCCCTCCTCGCCGAGACGTCGACGCGGCTGCGCACGGAGATCCTCGCCAAGGACCAGGGCGTTCCGGAGGTCGACGGGCGCTAGCGGGAACGGCCGCGCCGAACCCGTCATCGCCGCGGCGTCACCGCAGTGGCCCATGCCGATCGGTCACTGATTTGGAACGGAACGTCACCCTGGCTGGTAATTGTCCGAATACTTCTGGATTAGCGTTATTTTTCCAGATACTGTGTTGATGCACCAAATAACACCACATTTGTGGGGCACAGATCATCGGCCGACCTCCGCCGGGGGCCACTTTGATTCATGTCGCGGTCATTGATGCTCACCCGATCGCGCGCTGTGGCGTCGAACACGCGTTAGAAACGGTGGCCGACATGGCCGTCGTGGCGTCAGTGGCCGACGTGGAGGACCTGCAACGGCTGCTCGTCGAAGGGCTCCGGGTCGACGTCGTGCTTTTCGACCTCTACCTCGACGGTGAGGTTCCGGCGATCGACGCGGTGGCCAAGCTCGCCGCGACCCGGGTCCTCATCATGTCCACGTCGGCGAGGCCGCCGGACGTGGTGGCGGCGGTACGCGCCGGCGCGAGCGGTTACCTCACCAAACGCTGCGACACCTCGTTGCTCATCGCCGGTCTGCGCGTCGTCGCGGGCGGTGGCTTCCTGCTCTGCGACGAGATCGCCGACGTGGCCCACACGCTGATGGCCGCGTCGGACGTCGGCCGACCGCACCTGTCCCCCCGCGAAGACCAGACCCTGCGCATGCTCGCGCGCGGTCTCACCCACAGCCAGATCGCCACCCAGCTCGGCGTCCGCAAGTCGACCGTGGACACCTACGTCGAGCGAATCCGGGCCAAGCTCGGCGTCGGCAACAAGGCCGAACTCGCCCGCGCGGCGATGGAGCGCGAGATGCCGCCGCGCATGGCCGTCTGGTGAGTCGGGTCCACAGGGCCGTGGCGCGGGCACCACAGCCTTGTGGAGCACCGCGAGGATGTCGCTGAGGTGTTTATATGACCTACCGCCGCCGACTCCCGGCACTCATAATTTCGGACATGGTCGTCCCTGTTAGCGGCATGTCACTCGAGTCGACGGCCGGGCCAGGCTGATAGCGAGTCGTCGATTCTGATCCGGACGCCCCTGGCGTCCGGATCGACCATTGGTTCACTGGGGAGGCGCATAGGTGGGCGATGCGCAGACGGAGAGGCCGATATGGTGCTTTTCAACAGGGTTGAAAATATTAATCTGGACAGACTTGTCATCGGCGCACAGCAGGCTCGAACACGCGATGTCGAACAGGACATCGGTGAACTCGTGGACAGCATTCGCGTACACGGCCAGTTGGAGCCCATCATCATCGCTCCGCTGGAGGACAGAGCGGGATACTACGAGATCCTGGCCGGCCAGAGACGCTGGCTGGCGATGCGGAGGCTCGGTGCCACGGAGATCGCGGCGGCGATCATCGAGGAGAGGCCGGACAAGGATGTCGCCAGCGCCCTCTCCATCAGCGAGAACCTCATACGCCGCGATCTCAACACCCTGGACCTGATCGACGCCTGCACCAGGCTCTACCACAAGTACGGATCCATCAAGGCGGTCGCGGAACGGTTCGGACTTCCGTACGGCAGGGTGCGGCGCTACGTCAAGTTCGACCGCCTGAGGCCGGCCCTGAAGGAGCTCGTCAGAAGCGGTGACATCGACCTTCGCGCGGCGCTCAGGATCGAGGACCATTACGGAGCCAAGAAGGTCGACGACGCGCAACTGCGCCGGATCGCCGCCGCGGTGGCCGAGATGTCGAACGCGCAGCAGGCGGACTACTTCAAGACGCGCGCGGCCGAGACCACGAGCTCCGCCGAAGACGAGAGACCCGCGGGCGACGGGCACCGGCCCGGCTCGGTGAAACAGATCATCGTCACCCTGAGCATCGCGGACCTGGAGCTGCTCCGGGCGTGGGCGCGCGCCAAGAACCTCACGCAGGACCGCGCGGGAGCACGCATCATCTCCGCGTTCCTGCAGCAGGCGATGGCCATGCCGAACTCCCTCTACCGTGACGGCGGAGGTGACGTCCGCCTTCCCGCCGCGCCGTCGGCCGGACGCTGAGCGGGCACGTCAGGCCGGGCGCCCGCGGAGTACGGCACCCGCGCCCATCACCGTGGCCGGCGTCGCCTCATCGAACGACGGCCGCGGGGAGCCGCCCCGGGTCTGCGAGCACGCAGCCGTAGAGCACGTGCGGGTCATGGTCGGCGAGGCCGGCGATGAGCCCGGCCCCGATTCCCGCGCTCGCCGCCAGGAGGCGGACCGTCCCCGCCGCCACCGCGGCCTTGGTCACGAGGCGGGCGTCCGCTTCGCCGGTGAACAGCAGCACCGCCGCGGCCGCGAGGCCTCGATCGTCCAGATATTCGCCGACCCACCCGAGCGCACCGCGCGGACGGCAGGCGTACCGCACCCGCCCATCGGGGCAGATCTCGTCCGCCCGGCCGAGGCCGAGGCCGGCGAGCCTCGTCAGGCGGCTCATGTCGCGGGCCGGATCGCCGAAGCGATGGCCCGGCGGACGCCGCCGGCGCCGGGACGGGCGTGCGACCCGGCGGACCGGGGCGAGGTCGAGAACGGCGGTCACGCGCTCCCGGTCCGGATCGAGATCGAGCGCGTCCGCGCGGCCGTCGGCGTCGCGCGTCCGGACGCTCCAGCCGGCGGACCGGGCGTCATCGGCGAGCTGCGCGATCAGCAGACCCGTGTCGCCGTGGAGCAGCCGCTCGCCGGCCGTGCCCTGCGGCCACGTCCGGTCGCCGGTCAGCACCACGGTGACGACGTCACCGCCCGGCTTCACCGTTCCGGGCAGCTCGACCAAGGCGCCCGCGGCCAGGTCGACGGCGTAGGCCCGGTGGCCGCCGCCGGTGAGGTCGCCCACCAGGTACGTCCGGACGGCGGCGCGCGGCGCGGCCGCGGGCGCGAGCCGCCGGCCGGCCAGTATCCAGGACATCGTTCGAACGAGCGGATGCGGGCTGCGCCGCAGGGGGACACGGCGCTCGGTCAGGTACCACTTGGCGGGGGGCGCCGGACGCACGGCAGGCACCATTTCCCCGGCCGCCTCCATCCCCGCCATGGCTCCCACCTCCGCCATGGCTCCCACCTCCGCCAGGGCTCCCAACCGCGCCACGGCTCCCGTCCCCACGACGGCTCCCGTCCCCACGACGGCTCCCCTGCCCGCAGCCGCTCCTGTCCCCGCGGCGGATCCCGACCGCGCGGTGGCTCCCATCCCAGCGGCGGACTCCAGGTCCGCGCCGACCACCCTGCCCTCGGCGGCCGCCCTGCCCCCGGCAGCCGTCATTCCCTCGGCGGTCTCCGTCTCCTCCCAGAGCCCGGCCGGCCGGTACCCGGAGAGACGGCGCAGGACGATTCCGGCGGCGATCCCGGCGGTGACGGCCGCCCGGGCCGGATCGCGGTCGATCCCGCCGATCGGGAGAGCGGCCGAGTCCGTCCGTACCGGCAGGAAGGCCCCGGTCGGCGGGGCGGCGGGCACCTCGGGACCGCTCACCACCGCGACGGTCAGATCCGCAGGACCGCCGGAGCGGTCGACGGTCCCGACGCCGGACTGGCGGAGCAACGCGGCGAGCAGCCCGGCCACCGGGTCGTCGCCGATGACGGTGACGCGTGCGGCCCGCAGCCGTCGCCACACGCCGTCCGCCCGGGAGGCGGGCAGGGACCGCCGCAGGAAGATCCACGACGGGTGGGGGTCCGGCGCCGCCTCGTACCGCACGAGGTCGCGCTCCACGAGCAGGTCCACGATCGGGTCGACGGGCACGCCGAGCGCGTCCCCGATCTGCTCGACGGTCCTGGTCCCGTCCATCAGGCCGAACAGCACGGGCAGCGCCTCGCGCGCCAACCGCCCGGTCAGGTGCTCCCGCCGTGGCCCGCCGTCCACGATGTAGCCGTCGTCGGTCGGGACGAACGCCAGCCCCTCCCTGCGGCGCGGGTAGCGGCTCATCGGTCCGTCCCGTCGTCGCAGCCGGGGCACTGTTCCGCGGGTGTCACGCGCCAGGTGGCCACCTCATCGGTACGGCAGTCGATCACGGCGACCGTTCCCCTCTCCTCACCCTGCAGCAACGCCAGCGCCAGCCCGGCGGCGATCATGGACTGGTACGGCAGGAATCCGCGCACTCCGAGTCCCGGATCGGCGGCGAGCCGCTGCCTGATCTCCTCCTCCACGGGGTCCTCGTGCTGCCGTGCCCGGGTGCGGAAGCAGGTGTGGCAGGGAGCCCGGCCTGACACGAACAGCGGGCCGACGCGGATGTACGGGTGGGCCACCGCGACCGGCAGCCAGGGCGCGGGACGCGCCGCGGCCCCGAACGCCGCGAACTCCGCCGGCACGTCCCGCCAGGAGGCCCGGACGTCGATCCGCGGCGTCCCCGTGCGCACCGGTCCCCCGACCGAGGCGAGGAGGCCGCGCAGGTGCTCGGCGAACACGGCGCCGAAGTCGCCGTCGGCCGCGATCCGTACGTCCGTCGCGGTGTCGTCGTCCATGGGCCTCACGCCATCGGTTGCGGATAGGGATTGAGGCGCCGTTCGGGCAGGGGCGGCAGCCCCATCCGCTCGGCGGCGGTGCGGAGCCGGGGGTGGGCGCGGTACTGCACCAGCGGGCGGGCCGACATCGGCTGCAGCTCGGGCACGATCACCCGGACGGCGACGTGGCCGCTGTCCCGCAGTTCGCGCGTCGTCAGGTCCACCATCAGCACCGTCATGCCCAGCTCCGCCAGCCGCCGCAGCAGGAACTCCAGGCGCGCCCGGTCCGAGCCCGGATCGCCGCCGACCGGACGAGACGCCGAGAGGTCACCGGCCGGGTGGGACGCCGGGAGGCCGCCGCGCAGGAACCCGAAGGCCTCCCGGCGGGCCCGCGCGGCCATCACGGCCGCCCCGTCGTCCACCACCCGATGGTCGGCGTACCGGCGAGGTGGCGCCGGCCGGCTCTCGATCCCCAGTCGTAGCCCCATGGCCTCCAGCAGGGCGTGCTCGGTCAGCGAGGCGCCGCCGAACCCGCAGGCCGCGCCCACGAGCTGACCGGTGCGGGACGTGTGCTCGGCGATCTGCAGGCAGTACACGACCGGCACCCCGACATCGGTGGTGGCGTCGTACAGGAAGGACTCGATGCCGTGGTCGGCGCACCAGGCGAGGATGGACCGCGCCGAGTCCGGCAGGCGGTCCTCCGCCAGCCGTGGGAGAGGCCGCCGCAGCAGCCAGGTCAGCGCGAGGGCGTCGCGTTCGATCAACTCGCACAGCGCGTTGACCACGGCCGCCTCGACGGTGCGGTGGACGGCGCAGCCGGTGGAGATGGGGATCCAGAAGTTCTCGGCCGCCGACTCGGGGAACGTGAGGAACACCAGCACGGCCGGGACGAGCACCGGCCGGCCCGTGCGCAGGTTCACGGCCTCGGTCCAGCGGATCGGCCGGGTCCCGTCGGGGGCGTGGACCGGGCAGCCGGGCCTGCGCAGTTCCCGGGGCGAACACCGCGCGATCAGGTCCAGGTCCAGCGCGTCGTCGCCCAGTTCGGCGGCCGAGGCCACGACCACGCCGCGTTCGGGGGCGACGAGGCCCGAGTACCGCTCCAGCGCCTCGGCCACCGCGAGCAGCCGCGCCCGATCCGCGTCGCCGTACGCCCTGCCGGTGCCGTGGCCGACGCGCGCGTCGGCCCGGAACGGCCCGGTCACGGCCGAGGGGTTGCCCGTGGACGCCGTGTACAACACGCACTCGTTCGGCATCCAGCCGTAGGTGTTGACCCGCCGCGGCCGGCCGACCGCGCCGTACGGCCCGGCCAGGTCCAGAAGTGCGGACCGCTGTCCCACACGCGCCTCCCCATCGAACCCGTTGAACCCGTTGAACCCGTCGAATGCGGTCAACCGGCCATCACCGTCAGCAGGTCGAACCCGGACCGCGTGACCGTTCCGCCGCAGGCGATGTGCAGGTCGCGGAGCATCAGCGCGAGCGCCCGGCTGACCGTCCGGACACCGGCCTTGGCCTCGTACCATCGCCAGTCGCCGTCGGCGTTCACCTCCAGGAACACGGTGCCGTCCTCAGTGGCGAGCACGTCGAACGCGCCATAGCCGAGAGACCAGCGTTCGGCGAGGCCGGCGACGGCCGCGGCCACGTCCGCGGGGGCGTCGACGGCGCGGACGGCGACCGCGTCCGGATCCCGCCAGATCGCGTCCGGCGCGGGCTTGCGCACCTCGAAGGTGATCAGCTCACCGCACATGGCGTAGACGCGGTACTCGGCCGTGTGCGGCACGTACCCCTGGACGACGAGCGGGACCCGTGAGGTCGTGGCGAGCCCGGCGACCTCCGCGCGCGGCAGGACGCACGGGAGGAAGCCGTGCAGCGTGCCCGGCGCCGATTCGACGAAGTGCGTGTCCAGCACCTTGACGATCAGCCGGTCACCGGGCAGCAGGTCGGCGGCTTCGGCCAGGTCCGTGCCGACGACGGTCGCCGGGACGCCCACGCCGCTCGCGGCGGCCTCCGTAAGCTGCTCCAGGAGCCCCATGCGCGGGCCCGGCAGCGCGGCCGGGGCCGACCTGGCGAGCTGGGCGGCGAGGGCGAGCCAGCTGTCCCGGTGCAGCACGTCGACCGGGGTGCGCGCGGGCGGCATGGCGGAGGCCCAGAACCTGCGCGTCCAGCTCGCCGTGGGGCGGACGGCCCGGCCGCCGATCCGGATGGTCGCCGGGGTGGTCGGCTCGACCTGGATCGGGCCGAGGACGTCGGCGTCGATCCGCAGGGAGGGGACGCCGAGCAGGGCGAGGAGCCGTTCCAGTTCCGACACCTCCGCGTCGGCCGCCCGCGTGAAGAAGACCACCCTCTCCTCGCCGGGGATCACGCGGGCGGCCGCCCACCGGCGACGACGTCGGCGGCGGCCTTCAGCAGGGTGGTCGCCAGCGTCACCGCGGCCGGGCCCGCCGTGCTCAGCCCGTCTCCGATCCGGGCCACCAGCAGGTACGGGTCGTCGCCGGCCGGGTGGGGACCGGCCTGGCGGGGGACGGTCGGGCGCCGGTGCGCGCGGATGAAGATCTCCAGGCTGATGGCGGCCTGGATCGCGAGGAGCCCGAGCAGGTCCAGGTCGGTCAGTTCACTGCGGGAGGTCTGCGAGGCGTCGAGGACCTCCAGCACTCCGATGCAGTCCTCGCCGCGGATCAGGGGGGCGGCCATGAGCTTGTCCGGCACGTACCCGGTCGAGGCCGCCGCGTCCCTGGCGAACCGCGTGCTGCCGGACAGGTCGTCGACGTACATCGGCTGGCCGCTCGTCGCCACCCACCCCGCGATGCCGGTGCCGGCGGGGAAGCGGGTCCCCGGCAGGTGGGCGTCGCCCTCCCCCGCGACCGCCTCGAAGACGAGCTCTCCGGTGTCGTCGTCGATCAGGAAGATCGACGACGCCGCCGCGCCGAAGACGTTGCGGGCGATCTCCACCACCGAGTACAGGAGCTGCCGTTCAGTGAGCGACGCGGTCTGGTCCGTGCGGGTGTCCGGGAGCGAGTAGTTCTGCAGCGGCATGGTCGACTCCGATGACGTTCTTGGCGGTCTGGTAGAGCACCGACCTGAGCTGGAACGGCGTGAGCCAGCGGTGCTTGCTCAGGATCAGCGCGCACAGCCCGGTGATGTGGGGGGCGGCGAAGCTGTTGCCGGAGCTTCGGGTCCGCCCGCCGCCCGGCCACGCCACCGGCACGCCGACCCCGTTGGCGTAGAACTCCACGGGCGGAGAGGGGTTGTAGTAGTGCAGGAAGGGATCGCCCTGGTCGTGGCTGGCCACCGACACGACCGAGGCGAACGGCCACGGGAAGCTGCGGACCGGCATGTTGTGCGCCGAGACCACCAGCACCGAGCGCCGGAAGTACGCCCGGTCGGCCAGGTCGTGGAGCGCCGGGACGAACTCCGGTTTCCGCGTCGCCAGGCTCAGGTTGATGACGTCGAACCCGGCGTCGATCGCCCACTCCAGGCCCGCCAGCAGCGCCCGGCCGGTCCCGGCGATCGAGTCGGTCAGCACCCGCATCGACGACAGGGACACGCCGGGCGCCATCGACCGTACGATGCCCGCGCACGCGGTGCCGTGACCGGCGGTGTCCACGGGCTCGGTCGGCACGATGCTCGGATCGCCGTCCTCGCCGAAGACCACGGTCATCGCCTCGTCCACCGGCGCCACCTGCGGGTGGGTGCCGTCGACCCCGCTGTCGACGATGCAGACCCGCACACCGCCGCCGTCGGCGCCGCCCCACGCCCATTCGGGGGTGACGTTCTCCAGGTGGACGACGGGCAGGGTCTGGAGCGGCACCTGTGAGGTCGGCACCCCCCAGGCGGGGACGCCCGGGAAGTGCTCGGTGGCCGGCCGATGCCAGGGATGCGTCATGCCTCACCGCCCATCGTCGCCGCGGCCCACCGGCGTGCCGCGCCGGCGGGGAGGTTCGCGCCCTTCGCGGTGTAGCAGGTCTCGGCCTCGGCGACGGCCCACGCCGCCTCCTCCGTCCGGCCCGCCGCACGCGAGATGACCGCGTACTCGAACCACGCGTCGCCGCGCAGGCACGGATCGTCGGTCTCCAGCGCGTCGAGCGCCCAGCGGGCCCGATGGAACCCTTCACCGGCGCGGCCGGCCGCGCAGGCCAGGCGGGCGCGCAGCAGCCGCAGCCAGATCCGCGCCCGGGCGACCAGCTCGTTCTCCTCCAGCTCGGCGATGGCGCGGGCGGCCGCCTCCTCGCGGCCGGCGCGCAGCATCTCCCGCGCCGCGTACACCTGGAGCGTCAGCGCGGGCTGGAGATGGCCCTGACCGCGCAGCATCCCGGCCGCCTCGGCGAACCGGCCGCCGGCGGCGGTGTGCTCGCCGACCAGCGACAGCAGCACCGCCTCCGACTGGCTGATCGCGATCTCCGGCAGGGCCGCGTGCATCGCCGAGGCGTCCTCCCGCGCGGACGCCAGCGTCGCGCGCGCACCGGCGACGTCCCCGGCGAGGGCCAGCAGGCGGGCGCGCGTGGTCAGGACGGGGATGAGGAGGAGCCGGTCGGCGGCGAACCGCCGGCACAGCTCGTCGCACAGCGTCAGTCCCTCGGCGACCGTGGTCGGGGACCACTGGACCAGCTCGCACAGAGCGCTCGACAGCCGGTCCGCGATCCAGGGCTCGTCCAGCCGCCGCGCCCGGTCGAGGGCGTCGCGGAACGCCGCCTCCGCCCTGCCCACCCGGTCCGCGCTGAGCTCGACGAAGCCGCGGAACTGGTGGAGCAGGCACCGGTTCAGGTGGTCGTCCGGCCGGTCGCGCAGGTCGGCCTCGTAGCGGTCCAGGCTCGCCCGTGCGGCGTCGAAGCCGGTACGCCCCAGGCGGAAGCCGACGATGTCGCGCTGCAGGCCCACCGTGATCCGATGCGCCGCGTCGACGCGCCGGGCGCCCTCGTCCAGGACCCGCAGCGCTCCCTCGCCGTCTCCGCGTGCCAGCAGCGCCTCGCTCAAGCGGATGGTCACGTCCGCGTACCGGCGACCGTGCTCGGTCAGCAGGCGCAGCGCCCGTTCGAACAGCGACCGGGAGGCCCCGGTGTCGCGCCGGTGCAGCGCCGTCGTCCCCTCCGCGACGAGCAGCCGTACCGCGCGGTCGGAGAGCGCGGCCAGCCGCGGGTCGTCCGGGCCGACGTCGCGGTAGAGCAGCGCGCTCCGCTCCGCGTGGTACATGGCCTCGCCGGGCGGCCCCGCCCGGTCCGACAGCAGCGCGTGCCACCGTGCCCGCAGCGTCTTCGCCGTCATTCCGTAGCACGTGTCGCGGATCAGCACCTGCGCGCACTGCAGCCGGCCCGACGGGAGCCGGTGGACGAGGCCGCGCCGCGTCAGACCGGCGAGCGGGCGGGCCACGTCGCCGTCGGGAGCCCCGTCCTCACCGCCGAGCGCGCGGAGCTGGTCGAGGTCGAAGTCGCGGCCGCAGGCGGCGGCCCACTGCAGCGTGCGTTTCTCGGCGGCGGGAAGGGCGTCGATCCGCGCGCGCAGCAGCGCCGAGATCGTGGGCGGAAGCTCCGGGGCGGCCGGGTCGCCGTCCGCGAGCGTGCCCGGGTCGCCGTACGCGGCCATCGCCGGGTCGCCGTCCGCGAGGGCGCCGATCAGCATCGTGGCGAACAGCGGGTTCCCTCCGCTGCGCTCGGCGATTCCGGCCATCACCGGCCGCTCCTGCTGGGCGGTCACCTCGGCGAGACCGGACGACAGCGCGCCCACCAGCGTCGACGTGTCGGCCGGATCGAGGGGCCCCAGCCGGATCGTCCGCCCGGTGCTCGACGGTGGCTCGTCCCGTGCCACGCGGACGACCAGGATGGGCAGGCCGGCCAGGTCGCCGGTGAGGTTCTCGATGAGGGCGGCGAGCATGGGCTCGGCCCACTGCAGTTCCTCCCAGACCAGGATCAGCGGCCGGCGCTCCGCGAGCGCGGTGAACAGCCGGACGACGGCCCAGCGGATCTCCTCGACACCGGCCGGGAGCCGTCCCGGATCCTCGCCGGCGACGGCCGACAGCGTCCGCCGGGCCCGTTCGTCCTCGCCCAGCAGCCGTTCGACGGACGGCAGGCCGCCGGGCAGCGAGTCGCGCAGCATCGACTGCAGCGGATGGAACGTGATGTCCCGGCCGTACGGCTGGCAGGAGCCGGTCAGCACGACGGCCTCATCGGGCGGGATCCGGGCGAGGAACTCCTGGACGAGCCGGGTCTTGCCCATGCCGGGCTCGCCGACCACCAGGACGTGGCGGCACTCCCGGTCGGCCACGACCTGCCGGTAGCAGGCCGTCAGGCTCGCCAGCTCCGCCGAACGCCCGATCAGCGGGGCCCGGACGAGGGCCTGTTCGGGGGCCGCGGCCGTGGCCCGCCAGACCCGTGCCGGTTCGGCCTTGCCCTTCAGGGACAGCGGCCCCAGCTCCTCCAGGCCGATGCGGCCGCGTACGAGGTGCGCGGCCTCCGCGTTGATCAGGACCTCGCCCGGGGGCGCAGCGCTCTGCAGCCGTGCGGCGGTGTTGACGGTGTCGCCGACGATCCGCAGGTCGACGCCCGGGCCGCTGATCACCGCCACCTCTCCGGAGGCGACTCCACAGTGGACCTTCAGCCCGAGGCCGGGGAGTTGCAACTCCGCGGCGAGGCGGGGAACCGCCTCGACGATCGACATCGCGGCCTGCGCCGCGCGGAGCGCGTCGTCCTCATGGCTGACCGGCAGGCCGAACACGGCCATCACCGCGTCGCCGATGAACTTCTCGATCACGCCGCCGTACGCGGTGACGGCGTCGCCGCACACGCCGTAGTAGCGCCGGAGGACGCCGTGCAACAGCTCGGGGTCGAACCGCTCACCCAGGACCGTGGAGTCCACGAGGTCGATGAACAGCACGGCGACGCTCTTGCGGACGTCCGGGCCCGGTTCCGTCACCTCCACCACGGCGCCACAGAACGGGCAGAACCGATGGCCTTCGGACAATCTGGCGCCGCAGGCGCGGCACGCCGTGTGGTCGGACACCGAGGCTCGCTTTCGTCACAGCAACTTGAGTTCCTGGCCCTGGACGTCCGGGGCCGCTTCGTCGAGCCGGTGTTTGATCCGGTTGAGCAACCTCACCTCGTCCTCGGTGAGCTCGGCCAGGACCCGTCTCTGGTCCGCCGAGAGCAGGTCCACCCAGTGGCCGCTCTCCCGTAAGGCCGACAGCGCGTCGAATGCCATTCGCCTCTCCCGCTCTCTGATCGCTCTAACCGACCGGCCCGGCGGAGCCGGCCACCGGCTCCAGCTCTTCGGTGTACCGGTCGCCCGGATCGACGTTCCGGAACGTGGGTTGGGCGACGGCCCACAGGATCCCGACGGCGATGGCGCAGCCCGCGACCGGGAACAGCACGCTGACCCCGAGCCGATCCACCGCCCAGCCGGACAGCGCGGCCGAGATCGGGAACGTGCCGGACATCGCCAGCAGCATGACGCTCATCACGCGGGCCAGCAGGTGCCGCGGGGCCCAGAGCTGCAACATCGTCATGAGGACGATCCCGGACCAGCCGTTGGCGACGGAGAAGGCGGTGATGCACACGGTCGCTCCGGCCAGCCCGCCGGTGAACGGCACCAGCGCGACGGACAGGCCCATGACGAGCCCCAGGATCGCCAGGAGGTACGCCTGCCGCAGCCCCTGCCATTCCAGGCGGGCCAGGAGCGACCCGGCGATCAGGCCGGCGCTGAGCCCGGCGAGCATCGTGCCGTACCCTCCGGCGCCGAAGTGACGGTGCGCGAGCGCGGGCAGCGCCACTTCCGAGACCCCCGTGTACACGAGGTTCCCGATGGCCGCCGTGACGAGCACGATCTGCAGGAACCGGCCGCGGAACAGGACCGCGCGGAGCGTCACCGTCTTCTCCGCGTCCCGGTCCTGCTCGGCGCCCGCCTTCGGCACCGCGAGCGCGTACAGCGTGGCCGCGGAGACCACGTAGGTCGCGGCGTCCACGAACAGCGCCGGGCCGGGACCGAACGCGGAGATCAGGATGCCGCCGAGGGCCGGCCCGAGCAGGCTGCCGAGCCGGGTGGCGGCCGAGGACATCGAGTTCCCGGCGGTCAGGTCCGCGTCCGGCAGGAACGACGGCAACAGCGCGAAGGAGGCCGGCACGAAGAGCCCGCCGCAGGCGCCGAGCACGAGCGCGATGGGGGCCAGCCACGCGAACGACGGGGTGACGGCGTAGGCCAGCACGCCGACCACCGCGGTCAGCGCGCACCGGACCAGGTCCGTCGACAGCATGATCGGGCGCGCGCCGTACCGGTCGGTGAGGACGCCGCCGAGAGGTATCGCCACGGCCCGGCTGACCCCGTAGCAGGCCAGCACGGAGCCGAGCAGGACGGGCCCGCCGGAGACGGACAGGATCAGCCACGGCAGCGCGATCGCCGTGCACAGGTCCCCGATGCTGGAGGTGAACTGCCCGACGATCAGCCGGGGGAACCCCCGTACGGCCATGGGGCCCGTGGTCAGCGGCGACTTGATCGCGGCGATCGGTGTCCGGCTCACCGCGCCTCCTCGTCTGGCACGGCGGTCAGGTGTGGCGAGATGATCTCTTCGATGATCCCGGCGACCTGCGCCGGTGACGGCAGCCCCGGCCCGGTACGGACGGACTCGCCGGCGATCTCCCAGGCCGGCGCCATCACCGGGTCGGCGACGTGGTACCCGTCCGCCCGTAGCTGGGCGACGTTCCGCCGCACGCTCGGTTTCTGCCACATCGCCGCGTTCATGCTGGGGAAGAAGATCGCCGAGCCCTGGTGCGCCAGCAGGGTCGCGGTCAGCAGGTTCCCGGCGAACCCGTGCGCCACCTGTGCCAGCGTGTGCGCGGTCGCCGGCAGCACGATGAACCGGTCCGCCCAGGCCGCCAGCCGCGCGTGGCCGGGATCGAGATTGCCGTCCCCTTCGCCGTACGCCGCGTCGCTCACCAGGCGTACGGTCTCGATCGGCAGCAGCCGTGCCGCGGTGGCCGTCATGACCACGTGCACCCGGACCCGTGGCAGCCGCCGCAGCGCGATCAGGTAACCGGGCAGGTTGATCACGTTGGCCGCGCCGCTGGCGCCCACGAGCAGGTTGAAGTGGCTCTTCACAGCGGCATCAGGCCATCCGCCGGGACCGGCCGCAGGCCGAGCCGCCCGGCCATGAGGTCGAGCCGTCCCTGAACGTTGTGCCGGTAGCTCGGGCACGGCGGATTGCCCTCGTGCCAGGCCTTGGGGCAGGAGCCTCCGCAGGTGGGAAGGAAGACGCAGTCCTTGCACCAGGACCTGCCCTCCGCGACCTCGTCGTGCCAGTCGTCGAACTCGCCCTTGGGGCGGATGTCCGGCAGGTCGGCCTGGGCGATGTGCGCGAGCGTGCTGGTCCGTTCCGCCTCGGGCACGAGCGGGTGGTCCGTGCAGGAGAAGATGTTCCCGTTGCCGCCGATCAGTTCCGCCGTGCGCTTCACCGCCGGGCAGGTGATCCTCTTGGCGAGGGTGGGCAGGCGCGAGAACGGCAGGCCGTGTTCCTGCATGGCCGCCAGCCAGGAGAGCTCGCGTTCGGCGTAGTCTCTTCCGGCCAGTTCGATGGCCGAGACGTCGTTCCCCCAGGGGCGCACGCGGGCGAGGGTGAAATTCACGTTCGGGCGGGTGAACCCCAGCTCGGCCATCAGCTCGATGTACCGGGGAACGGTGTCCTGGTTGTGCACGTCGACGTTGGTGCGGAAGTCGAACGTCACGTGCCTGTAGTCGTCATTGTCGAGCGCCGCGCGGACGGTCCGGATGATCTTCCAGAACGATCCGCGGCCGCTCTTCATCGGCCGGTGCACGTCGTGCACCTCGGGCGGGCCGTCGATCGTGAGGAAGAATTTCGATATCCCGCACTCCCGGATGAGGACGTCCAGGTTCCTGGAGGTCAGCAGGGAGCCGTTGGTCACCATGGCGGACGTGTAGTCGACGCCCTTCTCGGCGGCGGCGCGCACGAAATCGGGAGCGAGGTCGCGGATGACGGCGTATCCCATCATCGGTTCGGCGCCGAACCAGTCCACGTTCAACTGCCGGGTCGCCGGCAGCCGCAGGGCGCGCAGCACCCGGGCGCGGATCCGGTCGCGGTGGTCGGCGGTCAGCCGTCCCCGCACGTGCTCCTGCCCGCAGTACGTGCAGCCCATGTTGCAGTACGACGTGGGCAGCAGGATGAAGCTCGCCGCCGAGGTGTCGAGGGCGGCCGTCCGGTTGCGCTCCAGGATCGCCTCGAGTTCGTCCTCCCCGTCCGGCACCACGGCCTGCGCCTGTCTCAGCTGGGCGAGCGTGGCCGGCGGGATCGCGCCGATGTCGCCCGCCCGTACGGCGTCGGCGATCCGCGGCACGACGAACAGCGCCTTCGCGGTCCGTGTCGCGTAGAGCAGCGAAACCCGGAGTCCTTCGTCGTCACCGTAGACGTGGTCGCTGACGACCACATATCGGCTGACCTTCTCCCCCATGTCCTTCACCTCACAGCGTTTGTTCTCCCGACCCGCCGGAGATGGCGGGCCGGGAATTCCGCCAGCGCGGTTCGGGAGATCCGCTAGCAGAGACAGTTGTTGTTGTTCGGGTCGCTGATCTGGCCTTCGACGTCCGGCGCCACGGCGTTGAGCCGTTCCTGAATGGCGCTGGCCACCCTCAGCTCCTCCGGGCTGAGGTCTTCGAACACGGCCCTCATCGGCTCCGGAAGCCGCTGCAGGCCGGCCGCGTTGAGCGGGCCGAGCGAGTCTTTGGACATGGAGACCTCCTGGTGATTGAAGGATTCACCGCGTCAGCGGCGGACCCACCCTGAATGGTGGGCCGGAATTGCCGTCAGCAGAGGCAGTTGTTGTTGTCGGCGCTCTGGCCTTCGAAGTCCGGCGTCACGGCGTTGAGTCGTTCCTGGATTGCGCTGGCGACCCTCAGCTCTTCCGGGCTGAGGTTCTCGAACACGGCCTTCATCGGCTCCGGGAGCCGCTGCAGACCGGCCGCGTTGAGCGGGGCGAGTGGGTCCTTGGACACGTAAACCTCCTGGTGGTCGAGGACTGCCGCGAACATATGTCGCGCCCAGGCCGCCGTCCACCCTCGTGACGACCGGATTCTTAAGACACGACGCGGCGCGTTCTAAAATCACTCACCAGCGGTCTTAAGAACACCACGACGACCACGACTTCCCATTACCTGACGGCCATGCCAAACTCGCGATCATTAATCCGATGGACGGACTCCAGCGCGACCGCGGAGGAACGGGTGGCCACATTCCTGACCGAAATGCCTGCGATCCGCGGCCGGCGGCGCCGGGAAAGCGACCTGCCGTACTTGATGATCAACCCGCCGCTGACCGATCCGACCCAGCCTTATCATTCGATTCCTTATCTCGTGGCGGCGGCACGGCGCGCGGGATTCTCCGGCGGCCGGTGCGTCGACGCCAACATCGACGCGCTCAACCATCTGGCGCGCCCGGAGAACGTCGGCCGGCTGCTGGAGCGGGCGGCCGCCACGCGGAGGCGCATCGAGGCGTCCACCGACCTCACCAGGGCGGATGAGCTGGACTACCGCGCCGCGCTCGGCGCGGAGGGGCTCAGCCCGGAGTTCGTCGGCAGGGCCATCGACATCTTCCGGGACGGCCGGTCCTTCTACCACCATCCGACCTACCGGCAGGCCGTCCTGGCGATGAACCGCTGGCAGGAGTTGCTCTGCCTCGACGGGGTCCCCGAGAGCATCGCCGACTTCCAGATCCGGCCCGGCCCGGTGGTGAACCTCTCCTGCTACGCGGACCTCTGCGATCCCGCGCTGATCGACCGCCTGACCGGTCCGTTCGATCCCTACGTCCGCGGGCCGTTCCTCGACGTGATCGGGGAACGCCAATGGCGGGTGGTCGGCCTCTCGGTCGCCTACACCGGACAGCTTCCGATGGCGCTGCGCCTCGCGCGGGAGATCCGCGCGGCCCGCCCGGAGACCGTCATCGTGTTCGGCGGAACCGAGGTCTGCGACCACGTCCGTTTCGCCCGTGTCCCCGGCGACTACTGGCGGATCTTCACCGACGCCGACCTCATCGTCCCCGGCGAGGGAGAGACGCCGTTCTGCGACATCCTCGCCGCCGTGCGGGACGGGCGTGACCTCGCCGGGATCCCGGGCGTGCTGACCCGCGAGGACACCGCGCCGTCCCCGTCGATCAACTACGAGAACGTCGCGGACCTGCCGACGCCCGCCTACGACGTCTGGGACTGGAACGCCTACTGGTCGCCGGAGCCGGTGATCCTGTACAGCCCCACGCGAGGCTGCTACTGGAACAAGTGCACCTTCTGCGACTACGGCCTGAACTCCGATCGCCCGACCTCGCCGTCGAGGGAGCGTCCCGTCGAGGCGGTGATCAAGGACTTGGAGGAGATCACCGGGGTCGGCCGTACCGTGTACTTCGCCGTCGACGCCATGTCCCCGCGCTACCTCCGTCTGCTCTGCGACGCCATGAAGGACCTGCGCGACCCGGTCCGCTGGAGCGCCGAACTCCGCCTGGAACGCACGTTCCCCAAACGGGACATGGCCAAGAGGCTCAAGGACGCCGGCTGCGTCGCCATCTCCTTCGGTTACGAGTCGGGGTCGCAGCGCGTGCTCGACCTGATCGACAAGGGCGTGCGGCTCACGGACGTGCCGGACATCCTCCGCGACCTGGCCAGGTACGACATCGGCGCCCAGATGATGGGGTTCACCGGGTTCCCCGGCGAGCGCGACGACGAGGCGGCTCGCACGTACGACTTCCTGCTCGAACACGACGACCTGTGGTCGCTCGCCGGGATCGGGACGTTCTCCCTGACGCCGGGCTCCATGGTCGCCAAGAATCCCGGCGCGTTCGCCGTCGAGATCCTCCCCCTCCCCCCGAGTGAGGACATCGCGCGTTACCTGCCCTGGCGGGACACGACCCAGGGGGCGAACCGGTGGCCCGGGGAGATCGACCGACGAGTCGACGACGAGCGCATGAGTCTCGTCCGGCGCACCTCGGACGACCGGCCGTACGTCGGCGGGATCGACACGGCGCACACGCTGCTGTACTTCGCGGCGTTCGGACGACGGCTCTGGCCGGACCCGCCGCTCGACGACCCCGGCGTCGATCTGGTGCCGATCAGCGATCCGACCATCCCGTTCGCCAACATCGAGGAGTTCGCCGGCTTCGAGGACGTACGGGACCAGTTCTTCCTCCTCAAGCGCAACGGGGGCGCGAGCAGTACGTCGATCGCCCCCTGGCTCGGCGGACGAGGCAGCGCGCGCCGAGGCGACAGCTCGGTGGCGGTGCTGCCCTCCGGCAGGGCGTTCACCATCCCGGTCGCCGGACAGGTGCTGAACCGTGACCGGCTGCGGGCGCTCATCAAGCTCACCGCCCAGCTCCACGGCGACTTCTAGTGGTCACGGCGTTCTCCGCGGAGGGAGAGGGAAAATTGCACCCAAGGGCCGACGCCGGTGAACCGGCGGGAACCGGGGCGATGACCAGAATGCTGCCGCTGGCGCCCAAGGATCCGTCCCGGGAGCTGGTCGGGCCCCCGTCACGGCCCCTGCGGGTGGCCCTGGTCAACATGCCGTGGTGCTGGGTCGACTCGCCCTCCATCCAGTGCGGTCTGCTGCAGGCGATCGTCAAGAGGGCCGGCCACCACTGCGACGTGCTCTATCTCAACCTCGAGCTGAGCGACCTGCTGGGCCACCGGATCTACGACCGGATCGCGCGGATGAACGACGACCGGTTCCACCAGTTGGGAGAGTGGCTGTTCTCCTACGCCGCCTTCGGGGACATCCGGCCGGAGGCCGACTACTTCGCCGAGTACCCGGAGGTGCCGGAGACCTGGTCGACGATCCTGGAGAACGGCCCCGACCAGTTGGTCACTTATCGCCGGGAGGTCCTCCCCGCCTGGATCGACGACTGTCTCGACCTGGCGGACTGGTCCTCCTACGACGCCGTCGGGTTCTCCTCGACCTTCCTGCAGAACACCGCCTCCCTCGCGCTGGGACGCCGGCTGAAGGAACGCTTCCCGGACTTGCCGTTGATCTACGGTGGCGCGAACTTCGACGGCGGGATGGGCATCGCCTACGCCGAGAAACTGCCGTGGCTGGACTACGTGGTGTCCGGGGAGGGGGACATCGCCCTGCCCACGCTGCTGCACGACCTCGCCGCCGGCGTGTCCCGTCCGATCCCGGGCGTGCGTCGCCGGGGAACGGATCACGATGACGTGGGCGAGTCGGCGCGCACGTACGACCTGAACGCCCTTCCGGCGCCCGACTATGACGACTATTTCCGCGCCCTGGAGCGGCACGACCGGTCACGCGTTCTGGGCGAGGACGAGGTGCGGCTCCTGGTGGAGTTCTCCCGGGGCTGCTGGTGGGGGCAGAAGCACCACTGCACGTTCTGCGGCCTGAACGCCCTCGGCATGAACTACCGCTCCAAGGCCGGCGAGCGGGCATTCGCCGACCTGGAACAGCTCCTCCGGGCCCATCCGACGCACCGCGTCGACGCGGTCGACAACATCCTCGACATGGCGTACCTGTCCTCGTTCTGCGCCGAGCTGGCGGAGCGGCGCTGGGACCTCAACCTGTTCTTCGAGGTCAAGGCGAACCTCACGCGGGAGCAGCTGGCGGTCATGCGACGGGCCGGCGTCCGGCGGATCCAGCCCGGTATCGAGAGCCTGAGCACCCACGTTCTCGGGCTGATGCGCAAGGGCTCCAGCAAGCTCATCAACATCCGGCTGCTGAAATGGGCGCGCTACCACGGCATCTCCACCGAATGGCACATCCTGCGCGGCTTCCCCGGCGAGACCGACCAGGACTACGCCGAACAGGCCGAGTTGGTCCCGCTGCTCTATCACCTGCAACCGCCCACGGGCCAGCTCGGCATCTGGCTGGAACGCTTCAGCCCGTACTTCACGGACCGGTCCTTCGCGATCTCCGGCGTCCGCCCGCAGGCGAGCTACGCCTACGTCTACCCGCCCGAGCTGGACCACTCGCGGATCGCCTACTTCTTCGACTTCGAAGCCTCGGACGTCGCCTCCGCGGACAGTCACGAGCTCCTGACGTCCGCGGCTCTGGAGTGGAAGCGCAGGTGGGCGAGCGGCGACCGGCCGGTGCTGTTCTACGAGCGTCTGCCCGGCAGGCTGAAGATCCTCGACACCCGTTCGGGCAGGCCGCGGAAGGCCGTGCTGCACGGCTGGCAGGCCGAGGCGTACGAGGCGTGCGGCGACACCGCGCGCGCGGGTAAGCGCGTCCACCAGTCGCTGCTCGACGGCGGATTCGACCTGTCGCTGGGCGAGGTCGCCGCCTTCCTGGACGACTGCTGCCGGTTGGGCGTGATGGTCTCCGAAGACGACAAGTACCTCTCGCTGGCGCTGCCGGGGAACCCCGGCTGGTAGCCGGAAGTGGTCCTAAGACCAATCACACGGTGAAGACGATCTTCCCGAAGACGTCGCCCTCGATCATCGCGGCGAAACCGTCGCGTGCCTGGCTCAGCGGGATGGCGCGGTCGATCCGCGGGCGCACGCCGGTCTTGTCGAGGAAGCGCGCCAGCCGTACGAGCTGGTCCCGGGTGCCCATCGTGGAGCCCACCACCGACAGCTGCAGGAAGAACACGCGGCTCAGCTCGGCCGGCGGCGCCTGGCCGCTGGTCGCGCCGGACACGACGATCCGCCCGCCGGGGCGCAGGGACTTCAGGGAGTGCGACCAGGTGGCCTGGCCCACGGTCTCCATCACCGCGTCGACCCGCTCGGGCAGCCGCGCCCCGGACTCGAAGACCTGGTCGGCGCCCAGTCCGAGGGCCCGCTCGCGCTTCTCCTCGGTACGGCTGGTGGCCCAGACGCGGTAACCGGCCGCCGCTCCGAGCGCGATCAGCGCGGTGGCGACCCCGCCGCCCGCGCCCTGGACCAGGATGGTCGATCCGGGCTGCAGCCCGGCCTTGTCGAAGAGCATCCGGTACGCGGTCAGCCACGCGGTCGGCAGGCAGGCCGCCTCCTCGAACGAGATCGAGGCGGGCTTGGACACCAGGTTGCGGCGCGGCACCGCGACCTTCTCCGCGAACGTGCCGTCATAGGACTCCGACAGCAGGGAGCGCTTCGGATCGAGCGTCTCATCGCCGCCGCCCCGCTCCGGATCGCCGATGACGGAATGAACGATCACCTCGTTGCCGTCCTCGTCGATCCCTGCCGCGTCACAGCCCAGGACGATCGGCAGCCGGTCCTCCCGGATCCCGACACCGCGGAGGGTCCAGACGTCGTGATGGTTGAGCGCGGCCGCCTTGACGGTGACGGTCGTCCACCCCTCGGGCACCGTCGGCTCGGGACGATCCCCCAGCTCCAGCGCGTTCAGCGGATCGTCGGCATCGATGCGTGCGGCAGTGACGGCGAACATGCCCGCAGCCTAACCCGCCCCTCCCCAGACGATCAGTCGAGGGGACACCGCCACCGCAACCCCGGAAACCGGCTGAAGCCTTTGTCCGTGGTGATGAACTCGCACCCATGCTCGATGGCGAGGGCGGCGTGATAGGCATCCGCCACGTCGTTGCCGTTGGCGCCGGTCTTCTCACAGAGTTCAGTGAAGATGGCCCAGTTACGCGGACCCGGTACGAGAGGGACACAGTTCGACCGGTTGCGAAGAGTGGACACGGCGGCCAACGCCATAGTGAGTGGAGTTGGGTCTTTGTAGATGCGGCGATTCGTCACCACCCGAACGAACCCACTCAGTACGAGGTCTGACACCGCGAAGGGTTCTGGGCCGTCCATCATCTCGAACAGCCAGCCCCGATACCGCTCGTGATCGGCCATATCCGGGCGATGGGCGTACACCAGGACGTTGACATCAACCAGCCACATCACGGGCTCGCGTCCTGTAGTCCTCGTCTTCCTCTTCGTACATGAGACTCTTGAGTACGCGAGGATCGTTCAGGTCGATATCGGGTCTGGCCGGTCCGGTGCCGCCGTACGTGGGGAACGCGGCGGGCTCTCGAGAGGAAGCGTCCGCACGCCGCAACAGTTGACGCAGCGCATCCTCGATGACCGAATTCAGGCTGCGATGCTGCTGGGCCGCGAACGCTTTGGCGTCCGCGAGTAGCTGATCGTCGATCCGCACCGTCGTCCTCCGCATGCCTTCAGTGTCGGCAGCGTGACATAAAGATGTCAATGATCACAATCGGTTTCTTATTAATCACTGTACGAAGTCACGGTTGGCTGAAACGTGCAGCGGCCCGCGCGCCTTGGGTGAGGTGCGCGGGCCGCGGTGCGGGTGGGTCAGAGTCGGGCGACGCCGTCCTTGCGGGCCTGGTCGGCGACCGCCTGGGTGACGGCGGGCGCGACGCGCTCGTCGAAGGGACTCGGGATGACGTAGTCCTCGGACAGGTCGTCGCCGACCACGTCGGCCAGCGCGCCGGCCGCCGCGAGCTTCATCCCCTCCGTGATCGTGTGCGCGCGGACGTCGAGGGCCCCGCGGAACACCCCGGGGAACGCCAGCACGTTGTTGATCTGGTTGGGGAAGTCGCTCCGCCCCGTCGCGACCACGCGGGCGTGCCGCCGGGCGATCTCCGGGTGGATCTCCGGCTCCGGGTTGGACAGCGCGAACACGACGGCGTCCTCGGCCATCACGTCGAGGCAGTCCTCCGGGATGGTGGCGCCCGACAGGCCGATGAAGACGTCGGCGCCGTGCAGGGCGTCCTCGGTGGAGCCCTTGAGCCCGGCGCGGTTGGTCTCACGGGCGAGCGCCCGCTTGATCGGGTTCAGTCCCTCGCGGCCCTCGTGGATCAGGCCCTTGCTGTCGGAGAGGGCGAGGTCCCCGATCCCGGCGTTCAGCAGGATGCGGGACACGGCCACTCCGGAGGCACCGGCCCCGGCCACGACCGCGCGCATCTTCGACAGGGGTCTGCCGATGAGGCGCGACGCGTTGCGCAGCGCGGCCAGCGCCACGATCGCGGTGCCGTGCTGGTCGTCGTGGAACACGGGGATGTCGAGGGCCTCGCGCAGCCGGTCCTCGATCTCGAAGCAGCGCGGCGCGCTGATGTCCTCCAGGTTGATGCCCCCGAAGCTGGGCGCGAGACGGATGATCGTCTCGACCAGCTCGTCCGTGTCGGTGCAGTCGAGGCAGATGGGCACGGAGTCGACTCCGGCGAACTCCTTGAACAGCAGCGCCTTGCCCTCCATCACCGGCATGGCCGCGGCCGGGCCGATGTCGCCGAGGCCGAGCACGGCGGTGCCGTCGGTGATGACGGCCACGACCTTGGAGGTCCAGGTGTAGTCGTAGGAGAGCTCGGGCCTCTCCGCGATCGCGGAGCACACGCGCGCCACACCGGGGGTGTACGCCAGGGCGAGGTCGTCGTTGTCCCGGACCTGGACGGTGGAACGGACCTCGAGCTTGCCTCCGCGGTGCAACGCGAAGGCCGGATCATCGTCGTAATTGTGCGGTTCGACAGGCTCAACGGCCACAGCGACCCCTGCTACTAGTGGAAATACGGGCAGACGACCGCATTTGCCTCCGGGTCAATGGACAGCGCGGCCGTCTCTCGATGTGTACGGGGGTCACCCGTCGACCAATGGTCCCACACCCTACGGCGCTCGGCAGTCAGCGGGGCGCAATGTGTGAGACAAGACATCGCCCGTTATCCATTCGTGTCAATCTTGATCACGATCCGGGTGGGAGTAGGCCAAGATGTCGTCCGACTCCCCCGTACGTCCCCCCGCCTCCGCCCCGAGGAGGAGCACTGCGTCCCCGTCCCTTCGCCCGCCGCCTGATCGCGGCGGCCCTCACCGCCCTCACGACGGCCTCCGCCCTCTCGGCCTGCCGGGACGCCGATCCCGCAGGCGCCCTGGGCCGCGTACGGAAGGCCGGAAAGATCGTCATCGCGACCGATGCCCTGTATCCGCCGAACGAGTTCAAGCAGGACGGACGGATCGTGGGCTTCGACATCGACCTGGGCACCGCGATCGCCCGGAAACTGGGCGTTCAACCGCAGTTTCAGGACATGGAATTCGAGTCGATCTTGCCCGCGCTGACCGAGGGCAAGTACGACCTCAGCCTCTCCTCGTTCACTGACACGCGGGAAAGGGAGAGCCGGCTCGATTTCGTGACGTACCTGTCCGCGGGCACGATGCTGCTGGTCCGAAAGGGCAATCCGAAACGGCTGCGGCCCGACGGCCTGTCCCTGTGCGGTCGGCGGATCGCCGTGGAGAGGGGAACGACGCAGGAGGAGGAGCTCACGCCCGCCAGCGCGGCCGAGCCGGACGCCGGCTCGCGCCTGGGCGCGTGCAAGAACGCCCGGAGGCCCGCGCCCATCCGGCTCTCGTTCGACGACCAGTCCGCCGCCAACGCCGCCCTCGCCAAGGGGCGCGCCGACGGCGTGCTCGCCGACACGCCGTCCGTGATCTACGGCGCGAAGCAGTCCGCCGGCCGCTTCGAAACGTCGGGGCAGCCGTACGGCGACGCGCTGTACGGGATCGCGATCCCCAAGCACCACGACGACCTGCGGGACGCGGTGTTCAAAGCGGTCAAGGACCTGATCGACGGCGGCGTCTACCGCCAGCTCACCGACAGGTGGGGCATCTCCGCGGGGGCCGTGCGCGGGCCCAAGGTCAACGCGGCGGCGAGCTGAGACCTGCCCGAAGATCGTCCGGCCGTTGTGGGATTGTTTCAAGGCAGTAATCGCACTTCGGACGGGGTTGCGCCAAGATGTCGCACAACCACCGTGCAATCGACCGGGGCGTGACCGCCCCGTAAGCCTGGAGGAGGACGCCGTGCACAGCGGTCTTCGCCGTCACGCCATCGGGGCGGGCATCTCGGTCCTGGCGGCCGCCGTCGCCCTGTCCGCCTGTAACGCCAAGACGACCTCCCGGGGCAGCAAGAGCGCACTCGATACGATCAAGAAGAACGGCAAGATCGTCATCGCCACCGATGCGTCCTACGCCCCGAACGAGTTCAAGCAGAACGGCCAGATCGTCGGGTTCGACGTCGACCTCGGCACCGCGATCGCCAAGAAGCTCGGCGTCACCGCGGAGTTCCAGGACGTCAAGTTCGACAACATCCTCCCCGCGCTGCAGAGCAAGAAGTACGACGTCGGCATGTCGTCCTTCACCGACAACAAGCAGCGTGAGGCCAGCTTCGACTTCGTCACGTACTTCACGGCGGGCACCGGCCTGATGGTCAAGGCCGGCAACCCCGAGAAGCTCAGCCCGGACGACCTGTCGCTGTGCGGCAAGAAGATCGCCGTCGAGAAGGGCACGACGCAGGAGGACGAGCTCACGCCGAAGTCCGCGGCCAAGCCCGACGCCGGCGCGCGCCTCGACAAGTGCAAGCAGGGCGGCAAGCCGGCTCCGACGAAGATCTCGCTGGACGACCAGAACGCCGCCAACCTGGCCCTCGGCGCCGGCCGCGCCGACGCCGTGCTGGCCGACTCGCCGGTCGCCGCCTACGCCGCCAAGGAGTCCGGCGGCAAGTTCGTCATCGCCGGCAACGCCTACGACACGGCCCCGTACGGCATCGCGGTCCCGAAGAACGAGAACGACCTGCGGGACGGGATCCTGAAGGCCGTCAAGGACCTGATCACGGACGGCACCTACAAGCAGCTGACCGAGAAGTGGGGCATCTCCGCGGGTGCCCTGACCGACCCGAAGGTCAACGGGGCGAGTGGCTGAGGCGAACGTGACCGAGATCGACAGCACCGGATCGGCACGGCCTGAGAGCATCAAGGCCGTGCCGGTCCGGCACCCCGGCAGGTGGGTGAGCGGCGCGGTCATCCTCGTGCTGGCCGCGATGTTCGTCCACATGCTGTTCACCAACAAGAACCTCGACTGGACGACCTTCCAGAAGTTCTTCTTCGACGGCGGCATCCTCAAGGGCCTCGTCGCCACGCTGGAGCTGACGGTCATCGCGATGGCCATCGGCATCGTGGGCGGCATCATCCTGGCGTTGATGCGGCTGTCGGCGAACCCGCTGATGTCGTCGGCGGCCTGGCTGTACATCTGGTTCTTCCGCGGTACGCCCGTCCTGGTCCAGCTGATCTTCTGGTTCAACATCAAGTCCCTGATGGGCGACATCTCGCTCGGCATCCCGTTCGGGCCGACCTTCATCACCTGGGACGTCAACAGCCTGGTCACCACCTTCATCGCGGCGATCCTGGGCCTCGGCCTGAACGAGGCCGCGTACATGTCGGAGATCGTCCGGGCGGGCATCCTGTCGGTGGACGAGGGCCAGACCGAGGCGTCACAGGCGCTGGGCATGCGGCGGCTGCAGATCATGCGGCGCATCGTGCTCCCCCAGGCGATGCGCGTGATCATCCCGCCGACCGGCAACGAGACCATCTCGATGCTGAAGACGACCTCGCTCGCCTCCACCGTGGCGTTCACCGAACTGCTGAAGGCCGGCGAGGACATCTTCAACGCCAACTACAAGACGATCCCGCTGCTGATCGTGGTCAGCGTCTGGTACATCATCGTCACCTCGATCCTCTCGGTCGGGCAGTACTACCTGGAACGTCACTTCGGCCGCGGCTCCGCACGGGAACTGCCGCCGACCCCGCTGCAACGGCTGCGGCGGAACCTGACGACCTTCCACGCCAAGCCCCCGGCCGTACAGGAGGGGTCCGCATGACGGAGAACGCACCGGCGAACGACGTGATGGTCAAGGCCGAGGGCGTCCACAAGTACTTCGGCCGCCTGCACATCCTGCGCGGCATCGACCTGGAGGTCCGCAGCGGTCAGGTGATGTGCGTCATCGGCCCGTCCGGTTCCGGCAAGTCGACGTTCCTGCGCTGCATCAACCACCTCGAGAAGATCGACGCGGGGCGGCTCTGGGTGGACGGGCACCTCGTCGGCTACCGGCAGCGCGGCGACAAGCTGCACGAGATGCACGAGAAGGAGGTCGCCGCGCAGCGCCGGGACATCGGCATGGTGTTCCAGCGGTTCAACCTGTTCCCGCACATGACGGCCCTGCAGAACATCATGGAGGCGCCGGTCCGGGTCAAGGGCGAGCCCCGCCAGGTCGTACGGGAGCGGGCGCTCGGGCTCCTCGATCAGGTGGGGCTGTCCGAGAAGGTGGACAGCTACCCGTCGCAGCTGTCCGGCGGCCAGCAGCAGCGTGTGGCCATCGCCCGGGCGCTGGCGATGGAGCCGAAGCTGATGCTGTTCGACGAGCCGACCAGCGCGCTCGACCCCGAGCTGGTCGGTGACGTCCTCGACGTCATGCGGCGGCTCGCGGAGGACGGCATGACCATGGTCGTGGTGACCCACGAGATGGGCTTCGCCCGTGAGGTCGGCGATTCGCTGGTCTTCATGGACGGCGGCGTCGTCGTGGAGGAGGGCGACCCCCGCGAGGTGCTCACCGAGCCGCAGCACGAGCGCACCCAGAACTTCCTGTCCAAGGTGCTCTGAGGTTCTACGCGTCGTCCCGTGTCCGCGCGCTCCGGCCTCGCCGGGGCGCGCGGAGCCGTACGGAGGGGCGTGGCCAGTAGCGCGCGATGACGCGCCCGACGATCAGATCGTCCGGCACGGCGCCGAAGTCCCAGCTGTCCTGCCGTCCGGGGGCCCGCTGGTTGTCGCTCTCCAGCCACCACCCGTCGCGGTCGCGCCAGGCCACCCGCTTGACGATCAGCCGGGCCTCGCGGGGATGGCGGGCGACGACGATGTGGCCGGGGGCGAGGCGGGTGCCGCGGCGTACGAGGAGCCAGTCGCCGGGCCGCAGGACCGGCAGCATCGACTCACCCGTGACCTCGACCGTCTGCACGTGGGTCACCTCTCTGCGCGCGGGAAGGGTACCAGGAGTAGTGTCTGCTAGCGGAGCATGATCCGAAACAACGGAAGGGACACGCAGGTGCTTGCACGACTTCTGCGCCCTAAGACCACGGCGTCGGCCCACTGCGACCTGCCCTGTGGTGTGTACGACCCGGCGCAGGCCCGGATCGAGGCCGAGTCGATCAAGGCGATCATCGAGAAGTACCAGGCCAACGACGACCCGGTGTTCCGCGCTCGGGCTCTGATCATCAAGGAGGAGCGCTCCCAGCTGGTCAAGCACCACCTGTGGGTGCTGTGGACGGACTACTTCAAGCCGCCGCACTTCGAGAAGTACCCGCAGCTGCACCAGCTGTTCAACGAGGCCACCAAGCTCGCGGGCGCCGCCGGCACCAAGGGCACCCTCGACGTGGCCAAGGCGGACGAGCTCCTCGCCAAGATCGACGAGATCGCCAAGATCTTCTGGGAGACCAAGAACGCCTGATCCGGGCCTTCTCTCGGCCGGGATCGGACCAGCGGCGGGCCCACGGGAGCAGGGGCCGGATGGACGGCCCCCGTCTGCGAGGAGACGGCCCCCGGCCTCTACGATCATCACTTCGACCTCCGAGCGCGCCGGATGCGCGCGCGGGTGCGTTGAGGCGGTAGTTTCGACATCAGCGGGTAGCCCCAACGAGGGAGTGACGTGACCGAGGAAACCGCGGCCATGGCGGCGAGTGTGTCCGACGTGCGCGACGTCGTGACCGTACGGCTGCCGGCCGACAGTGCCTACCTTTCCGTGCTGCGCACGGCCACGGCCGGGCTGGCGGCACGCCTCGACTTCAACCTCGACGAGATCGAGGACTTGCGGATCGCGATCGACGAGGCGTGCGCGATGCTCCTGGCCCAGGCGGTGCCGGGCACGGATCTGACCTGCGAGTTCGAGCTGACCGACGACGCCATGAGCATCTCGGTCTCGGTTCTGACCGTGGACGGCCTGGAGCCCAGCCGTGACACGTTCGCCTGGACCGTCCTGAGCTCGCTCGCGGGCGACGTCGACGCCAAGGTCGGTGTCGACGACCGCGTGACCATCGTCATGAACAAGCGGCGCGGGAAGACGTCATGAACGCCGCGATCCCCACGGCACTCGATCACCGCCCACGCGGCTTCGGGCCGCTGAGCGAGGTGGACGCGTGACCGAGAAGACCACGGTGGCCGGCAACGAGCACGGAGTGCCCGACCGCGCTCGAGCGCGTCTGCTGTTCGAGCGGCTCGCCACCCTGCCCGAAGGCGACCCGGAGCGCCAGCGCATCCGGGACGAGCTGGTGGAGCTACACCTGCCGCTCGTCGAGTACCTCGCCCGCCGGTTCCGCAACCGCGGCGAGTGGCTCGACGACCTCGTCCAGGTCGCGACGATCGGGCTGATCAAGTCGATCGACCGGTTCGACCTCGAGCGTGGCGTGGAGTTCTCCACGTACGCCACGCCGACGATCGTCGGTGAGATCAAGCGCCACTTCCGCGACAAGGGCTGGGCGGTCCGCGTGCCGCGCCGGCTCCAGGAGCTGAAGCTGTCGCTGACCAAGGCGATCAGCGACCTCGCCCAGCGCGAGGGCCGGGCGCCGACCGTCAGCGAGCTCGCCGCGCACCTGCAGATGAGCGAGGAGGAGGTGCTGGAGGGCCTGGAGTCGGCGAACGCCTACTCCACCGTCTCCCTCGACGCACCCGACTCCGGCGACGAGGACGCCCCGGCGGTCGCCGACTCCCTCGGCATCGTCGACGACGCCCTCGAGGGCGTCGAGTACCGCGAGTCGCTCAAGCCGCTGCTGGAGAAGCTCCCGGCCCGGGAGAAGCGCATCCTGCTGCTGCGGTTCTTCGGCAACATGACGCAGTCGCAGATCGCCGCCGAGCTCGGCATCTCGCAGATGCACGTCTCCCGGCTGCTGGCCCGCACGCTGGCCCAGCTCCGGGACGGCCTGACCGCCGACGACTGAGCCCGCACAGACCGACCGAACACGCCCGCCGGAACACCCGTTCCGGCGGGCGCGTCGTTTCCGCCGTTCCGGCGGCGCGTCGTTCCCTGCGGCGTGTGTCGTCTCCGGCGGGCCTGTCGCTCTGCCGTCACTCGTCGATGAGGGCGCGGGTCGTCGGGGGGCTGAGCAGGGCGGCGGCGCCGACGACGGCGACCACGACGAGGACGATCCCCAGGACCTGCCGATGGCTCTGGAACATCGACACGGCGATGATCAAGGTGAAGATCTGGGTGAGGAGCGCGGGCGCGCGTCCCCAGCGGCGTACCTGCCACAGCCCCCAGCCGACCGCGATGATGCCGGCGCCGCCGAGGACGGCCATGAAGGCGAGGGCGACGGCGCTCGCGAGGTCGTGGGGGCGGCCGATGACGGCCTCGACGCCGACGTACAGGCCGACGGCCAGCACGGCGACCCCTTCCAGGGCCTCGACGACGGCTGCGGCGCTCAGAGTGGCTGGACGTGTGGACACAACCGGAACAGTAGCCGGGCGCGTCGCCCCGTGATGGCCAGGCCGCACCATCCACTGGTCTGCGGTGAAGCTACCCTTTTGGCGTGCGCGCTCTCTTGATCGCCAACCCGAAGGCGACGACAACGTCACGGCGAGCCCGGGACGTGCTGATGCGCGCGTTCGCCGGCGAGGTGCGGCTGGAGCTCGCCGAGACCCAGCGGCGCGGGCACGCGATGGAACTGGCCGAGCAGGCGGTCGGCGACGGCTACGACGTGGTCATCGCCCTGGGCGGGGACGGCACCGTGAACGAGGCAGTCAACGGGCTGCTCGCCGCGGGGCCGTCGCAGGACCTGCCGGCGCTCGCCGTGGTCCCCGCCGGCAGCGCGAACGTCTTCGCCCGCTCCCTCGGGCTGCCGAACAACGCCCTCGACGCCGCCGGGCAGGTGCTGGAGGCGCTGCGAGCCGGGCGTCACCGTACCGTCGGCCTGGGCATGGCCGACGACCGTTACTTCACGTTCTGCGCGGGCCTCGGGCTCGACGCCGAGGTCGTCCACGCCGTCGAGCAGCGCCGGGCCGCCGGTTCCCGTGCGTACTCCACGCTGTACATCCGCACGGCGCTGCGCCAGTTCTTCGTGCTGACGGACCGGCGCCGCCCGGCGCTCACCCTCGAGGTGCCCGGCAAGCCGCCGCTCGGCCACATCTTCATGGGCATCGTGTCGAACACCTCACCGTGGACGTACGCCGGTCCCTGGCCGGTCGACCCGAGCCCGCGGGCGGCGTTCGCGACCGGCCTGGACCTGTTCGGGCTGCGGCGGCTCGACGTGCTGTCGACGTTGAACGTGCTGTCGCAGATTCTGCCTCCGTTCCAGCGGCAGCCGCGCGGCAGTCAGGTCCTCGGTCTGCACGACCTGACGGAGTTCACGCTGCGCTCCCACCGGCCGATAGCGTTCCAGGTCGACGGGGACTACCTCGGGCAACGCGAGTCGGTGACCTTCCGGTCCGTTCCCAAAGCGGTGCGCATCGTGATCTGAGTCACGAAGTTACGTTCGGGTTTCGGCCGTGTGACACACGCGACAGCCATACTTTGAGAAAAGTTTCTCAAAGCTCTTGCGCCCTCTCTGAGGCCCTGGGAATCTCTAAGTGGCGCGCGGCATCGGGTATCACCCCTGGTCGAGACCGCCATGAACACTTCCCGGACCTTACCCATGGTCCTTGGACTGTTCGCGACATCGTGAAACCGTTCACAAGTGGAGTCGACACTTCACGCGCTACGAAGGAGTGGACCGCATGGACTGGCGCCACCGCGCTGCCTGCCGTGACGAGGACCCCGAGCTGTTCTTCCCGATCGGGAACACCGGCCCCGCGCTGGTACAGATCGAAGAGGCCAAGCAGGTATGCCGCCGCTGCCCGGTGACCGACGCCTGCCTGAACTGGGCACTGACCTCCGGCCAGGACGCCGGGGTCTGGGGCGCGATGAGCGAAGACGAGCGCCGCGCCCTGAAGCGCCGCAACGCCCGCGCCCGCGCTCGCGCCCACGTCTGAGAGACCACCCTGAGAAACGACGTCCGCCGCATCGTGGCTCGCAGATCGGTCCATCGACATCGCGCCGGATCGACGCCCGTGACCCCAGGTCACGGGCGTTCGTGTTTCCCGGGCCCCGCGGGGCTCAGGGGGGCGGAGCCGTACGCGGCCCCTGGTCCAGGGGGATGTCCAGGACCACCTCCGTGCCCCCGCCCTGACGCGGCCGCAGGTCGATGACCCCGCCCAGCTCCCCCACGATCAGCGTGCGGACGATCTGCAGGCCCAGGCTCGCGGTCGAGTCGACGTCGAAGTCGTCGGGCAGCCCGCTCCCGTTGTCGGCGACCAGCACCTTCAGCCGCTCGTCGCCACGCGTCACCACCACCTCGAGGGTTCCGGCGCGGTTCGCCAGGCCGTGTTCGAGGGCGTTCTGCAGCAGTTCGGCGAGGACCATGGCGACCGGGGTGGCGATCACCGCGGGCAGCACCCCGAAACTCCCCACCCTCTTCGGCCGCACCCGGGTCTCCGGCGCCGAGACCTCCCCGGCCATGGCCATGACCCGGTCGGCGATGTCGTCGAAGTCGACCAGCTCCTCCGGCGTGTGCGAGAGCGTCTCATGGACGATCGCGATCGAGCCGACCCGGCGCACGGCCTCCTCCAGGGCGGCCCGTCCCTCCGGAACCCGCAGCCGCCGGGCCTGCAGGCGCAGGAGCGCCGCGACGGTCTGCAGGTTGTTCTTCACCCGGTGGTGGATCTCCCGGATCGTGGCGTCCTTGCTCATCAGCGCCCGGTCGCGCCAGCGCAGCTCGGTGACGTCCCGCAGCAGCACGAGCGCCCCTGTACGTTCCCCGTCGACGATCAGCGGAATGGCCCGCAGCTGCACGATCGCGCCGTTCGACTCGATCTCGGTCTCGCTCGGGGCGCGGCCGCCGGCGACCACCGCCAGCGAGTCGTCCACCGCGGTGTTGATGAGCCGGGCGGTGGTGTCCCCCAGCAGCGTCCCGACCAGGTCGGTGGCCAGCCCCAGCCTGCGGTACGCCGACTGCGCGTTGGGACTCGCGTAGAGCACCCGCCCGTCCCGGTCCACCCGGATCAGGCCGTCGCCGACCCGCGGGGACCGGGCGAGGTTCGGCTCCACCTCACGGAACGGGAACCGCCCCTCGTCGATCATCTTCGCCAGGTCGCTGGCGCTCTGCAGGTACGTCAGCTCCAGGTGGCTGGGCGTACGCGCCGAGCTGAGGTTCGTGCTCCGCTGGATGATGCCGAGGATCCGGCCGTCCCGGCGTACGGGAATCGCCTCCTCCCGCACCGGGATGCCGCTCCCCCACTCCGGGTCCCCCTCCCGGCAGATGCGCTCCTCCGTCCAGGCGACGTCGATGAGGCCGCGCCCGCCGGGCTCGACGACCATGCCGACGAGGTCGTCGGTGTAGGCGGTGGGGCCGGTCGTGGGCCGGATCTGGGCGACGGCCACCCAGCCGTCGACGGCACCGGGGCCGCCGCCCCCGCGGGAGCGGCGGCCGGTCAGCGGGACCCAGAGCACCAGGTCCGCGAACGACAGGTCGGCGAGCAGCTGCCAGTCCGACACCAGGGCGTGGATCCATTCCAGGTCCGCCGCGTCCAGATCGGTGTGCTGCCTGGTGAGGTCGGTCAACGTGGGCACGTCTGCATAATCGCAGGCGGGGCTGGAATGATTTCCGGGTGGACCCACTTCAGCGGTTGACCGCCGCGACCCGCGAGCGCACGGCCGCCGGCCTGCACCGGACGCTGCGCCCACGTCCGCCCGTCCCGTCGCTCCTCGACCTGGCCTCCAACGACTATCTCGGCCTGGCCCGCGACGCCCGGCTGGCCGAGGGGGCGATCGAGGCCGTACGCAAGTGGGGGACCGGCTCCACCGGGTCGCGCCTCGTCACCGGGACGACGGAGCTGCACGCCGAGCTGGAGCACCGGCTGGCGGAGTTCACCGGCATGCCGTCCGCCCTGGTGTTCTCCTCCGGCTACCTGGCCAACCTGGGGGCCCTCACCGCGCTGCGGCCCCGGCTGATCGTCTCCGACCAGGGCAACCACGCCTCACTGATCGACGGGTGCCGGCTGTCCCGCGCGGCGGTCACCGTCACGCCGCACGGGGACGTCGCGGCCGTGGACGCCGCCCTGACCGGCTCGGCGGACGCGGTCGTCGCGACCGACGCGGTGTTCTCGGTGGACGGCGACCTGGCCCCGCTCCGTGAGCTGCACCGGGTCGTCCGGCGCCACGGCGCGATTCTCCTGATCGACGAGGCGCACGCGCTCGGCGTCGTCGGACCGGGCGGCCGGGGCGCGGCGTACGCCGCCGGGATCGCCGGCGAGCCCGACGTCGTCCTCACCGCCACCCTGTCCAAGTCGCTCGGCGCGCAGGGCGGTGCGGTCCTCGGCGCGCCCGAGGTGATCGAGACGCTGATCGACACGGCGCGTTCGTTCGTCTTCGACACCGGGCTGGCGCCCGCGTGCGCGGGCGCGGCCCTCGCCGCGCTCGACGTGCTGGTCGCCGAGCCGGATCTGCCGGAGCGGGCCCGGGCTCGTGCCCTCCACCTGGCCGGAGTCGCCCGTGAGCTCGGGCTGGAGACGACGTCCCCGGCCGCCGCCGTGGTCCCAGTGATCATCGGGGACCCGAACGAGGCCGTGCGCGCGGCGGAGCTGTGCGCGGACGACGGTGTCCGGGTCGGCTGCTTCCGGCCACCCTCCGTTCCGGTGGGGCGCGCCTGCCTGCGGCTCACCGCCCGCGCCGATCTCGGCGAGGCGGATCTCACAGCCGTCACGCGAGTACTGGCTAATGTCAAGAAGCGGACCAGACCGTACCCTGCTCCTAACGCCGGAGCGACGCGGCGGTGAACGTAAGGAGTGCGCGTGACGGCTGAGCAGGCACCGGAGCTCGGGATCGAGCCACGGATCCCGAAGTACTACCGGCTGAAGAAGCGCCTCATCGAGCTGACCGAGGCGCTGACGCCGGGAAGCCCTCTCCCGCCCGAACGCACGCTCGCGGAGAAGTACGGCACCTCCCGTACGACCGTACGGCAGGCCCTCGCCGAGCTGGTGATCGAAGGACGCCTGCAGCGGATCCAGGGCAAGGGCACGTTCGTCGCCAAGCCGAAGGTCGCCCAGGAGCTGCAGCTCGTCAGCTACACCGAGGACATGCGCCACCACGGCCTCGAGCCGGAGACCCGCATCCTCGACATCGACTACGTCACCGCGGACGAGCGGGTCGCCGGCCTGCTCGGCATCCGGCCCGGCGGCCGCGCCCTGCGCATCCACCGGCTCCGCCTCGCCGACGGTGAGCCGATGTCGATCGACACGTCCCTGCTGCCCGCCCGCCGCTTCCCCGGCCTCCGCAAGGAGCTGCCGCGCCACGGTTCGCTGTACGAGACCCTCGCCACCGCGTACGACGTGCACCTCGCCGAGGCGGAGGAGACGATCGAGACCGTGCTGGCCACCCCCGACGACGCCCAGCTCCTGGGCGTCGACGTCGGCCTGCCGCTCCTCCTGCTGTCCCGGCACGCCTTCGACGTCGACGGCCATCCCGTCGAGTGGGCCCAGTCCTTCTACCGCGGCGACCGCTACAAGTTCATCACCCGCCTCCGCCGCCAGGGCCAGACTCCCTGACGGATTCCTGCGACCCGGCAGCCCCGTCCGTGAAGTGATCGGGGGCCTGCCGCGCCCCTGCGCGGACTCCGAGATCGGGGCGGGACGCCTCCCCCGTCACGATGCCTCGTCGGCGTCCCCCTGACCGGCCGTCTGGGCGGCGGTCGCGCGCAGTGCGTTCAGCGCGTCGGAGAGGTGATCCCGCAGGGACCGGCCGTCGGTCGATCGCGTCCATCGCCGCATCGCGGTCCGGTGCACCACCATGCCGGCGTGCGCGGAGAGAAGGGCCGTGTCGGGGTCGACGCCTCGCGCGCGGAGCGCGGCGGCGATGGCGTCGGTGAGCGCGGCCTGCTTGCGGAGCTCGCGTTCCCGCAGTTCGGGATTGGCCTCGACGATGTCGCGGCGGCGCGCCGCCGCGTCGCGGCGTGCCTCGAACACCGCGTCGGCGGCGGCCTGCAGGCCGCGGACGACGGCTTCGAGCGGCGGCAGGGTCCCGGGGCACGCGGCGATCTCGCGGGTGACGGTCTCCCGCTGCATCTCGGAGACCGGGCCGAAGAGGACCTCGCGCTTGTCGCCGAAGTGATTGAAGAACGAGCGCTTGCTGAGCCCCGCCCGTCTGCTGATCTCCTCGATCGTGGTGCGCTCGAAGCCCTGTTCCGCGAAGAGGTCGAGAGCGGCGGCCTGCAGGCGGCCGACGGCGTCCGGTTCCCATCTCGGCATGCCTGCGAGCGTACCGATTGCACCAAGTGCAGTCGACATGGATAGACTGACTGCACCAAGTGCAGTCACCGTGCCGACTCGGTACCTCGGCGCGGCCTCGAAGGAGGTTCGGCAATGCGGGTATTCGTCACCGGCGCCTCAGGGCACATCGCCTCGGCGGTCATCCCCGAACTGGTGTCGGCCGGTCACAGCGTCGTCGGGCTGGCCCGCTCGGAGCGGTCGGCGGCCGTCGTGCGGTCGCTCGGCGCCGACGTCCACCGGGGCGACCTCGACGACCTCGACCGTCTGACCGCCGCGGTCCACGACTCCGACGGCGTCGTCCACCTCGCGTTCAAGCACGACGAGATGCGCGCCGGGGACCTGGGCGGCGCGGCCACCGCCGACCTGCGCGCGATCGAGACGATGGGGGCCGCCCTGCAGGGCACGGGGAAGCCCTTCGTCGGCACGAACGGCCTGCTCGGATTGGCGCTCGCCGGTTCCCGCGCGAGGATCACCGAGGACGACGTGTGGCCCGGGGGACCGCGGATCGACGCGGAGAACCGGCTGATCGCCCTCGCCGAGCAGGGAGTACGGACCTCGGTCGTCCGTCTGCCGCCGACGGTGCACAGCCGCGGCCGCTACGGCTTCGCCTCCGGCCTCATCGCCATCGCGCAGGCCACAGGAGTGTCCGGGTACACCGGCGACGGTGCCAACCGATGGCCCGCCGCGGGCACACGCGACGTCGGCCGCCTCTACCGCCGCGCGCTCGAATCCGCGCCCGCGGGGTCCCGTCTGCACGCCGTGGCCGAGGAGGGCATCGCCCTCCGGGACATCGCCGCGGCCATCGCCCGCCGGCTCGGCGTTCCGGCCGCACCCATCGCGCCCGAAGACGCCGCGGAGCATTTCGGTTATCTGGCCGCCTTCATCGGCCTCGACGCTCCCACCTCGAGCCAGAGCACCCGCGACCTGCTCGGCTGGACCCCCGCGGGCCCCGGCCTGATCCCGGGCATCCTGGAGGAGAACGTCTATGCCGAGGATCAGAGTCGCCATCGGCACGGAAATCCTCGGCGCTGAGGCTCTCGTTCGGCGTCTTCTCTCATTACGCTCACTCGAATGAGTGTGCTCGTGGTCAGCGGGACGGATACCGGGGTCGGGAAGACGGTCGTCACGGCGGCCCTCGCGGCGTTGGCACGGGCGCGTGGCGCGTCGGTCGCGGTGGTCAAACCCGCGCAGACCGGGGCGCGCCCGGACCAGGCCGGGGATCTGGACGAGGTGCGGCGGCTCGCGGGCGTCGGCGACCTGCACGAGTTCGCGCGCTACACCGACGCGCTCTCACCGGCGGCGGCCGCCCGGAGGGCCGGGCTCCCGCCGCTCGATCTCCGCACGGCCGCCGAGCGGATCCAGGCGCTCGACCGTGACCTGGTGATCGTCGAAGGGGCCGGCGGGCTGCTGGTGCGCTACGACGAGGACGGCGCCACGCTGGCCGACCTCGCGCACTCCCTGCGGGCGCCCGTGCTGGTCGCCGTGCGGCCGGGCCTGGGCACGCTGAACCACACGGCGCTGACGCTGGAGGCCATGGCGAACCACGGGCTCGAACTCGCCGGGGTCGTCATCGGGGCCTGGCCGCGCCGGCCCGGCCTCGACGACCTGTGCAACGTCCGGGACCTGGAGACGATCGCCGCCCGTCCGCTGTCCGGGGCGCTGCCCGATCGGTCCGGGGCGCTGTCCGGGCCGGAGTTCCTGCTGTCCGCCCGCGACGGACTGGCCCCGCATCTCGGCGGTGTCTTCGACGCCGCGGCCTTCCGCGCGGAGTGCGCCGCCCGCGCCCGCAGCTGGGACCTCATCCCCTGATCCCCCCGTACGACCCGCTCCCCCCGACCTGCCAGGGAACCGCGCGGCCTCGGAGCACGTCTGAGTTCCGGGGACGCGCCACGCACTGAGGAGCGATCTTCTATGAAGGCCATGGTCGTGGTGGCCGCCGCACTGGTGGCGGCGGGCTGTTCCGGACGTTCGGAGGCCGGGCTCGATCCCACGCCGGCGCCGCCGTCGGCGTCCGTGCCGTCCGGCACCGCGCTGGTGCTGCGGACGAGCACCAGCGGGGGCATCGCCGGGCTGGGCGGCCCGGGGAGCCTGCCGGACTTCTCCCTGTACCGCGACGGGCGCGTCGTCGCCGGGGCGTCCGGCGCGCTGACCGAGTACCGGCTGACGCCACGGGCCGTGCGGCGCATCGTGTCGGCGGCTCGGGACGCCGGGCTCGCGACGCCGCGGACCGTGGAGAGCCCGTACATGGCCGACGCCATGTACGCGGTCATCACCTTCGTCGTCGACGGGCGGCCGCGTACGACCCGGCTCGTCGAGCCGGTGAGCGACGGCAGGGCGGCGGCGTTGCTCGCCCTGCTGAATCCGTCGGCCTGGGCGCGCGGCGACCTCGCCGCCGCGCCGCACCCGTACCGCCCGGCCAAGGTCGCGGCGCTGGCGCTGCCCGGGTCCGCGACCGGAGCGCCGCGGTGGCCGTTCGCCGTGCCGCTCGGCTCGGGGACACGGGTGGGCACGCGGACCTGCACCGTCCTCACCGGTGCCGAGGCGCGGAAGGCGCCGGCCGGCCGGTGGAGCGACTGGACGGAACACGGCCGGTCCTACCGGGTGATGCTCCGGCCGCTGCTGCCCGACGAGGCGGACTGCTCGGCCCTCGCCTGACCGGTCAGGGTGTGGCCTGCGGATCGGCCTTCGGGGAGCGGCTCGCCCGGGCCCCCTTCTCCTTGGCCAGGTCCGAGCGGTCGATCGTCGGCGTCCCGGAGGCGGTCTTCTTCGGTGACGGCATCCGCGACGCCCGCTTCTCCGGTGGCACGTACGTCGGCGTGGTGGGCGGGAACGCCGGCGTGGCAGGCGGGGACGCCGGCGGGGTGGGGCTCGGCGTGGGCGTCGCGAACCGCTGGGGTTTGCCGACCCAGGCGGGCGGCGGGAAGTCCTCGACGGGCCGGTCGGCGACGGCGGTGGCCGTGACGGCCTTCCAGATGGCGGCCGGCGTACCGGTGGTCTCGCGCAGGGGCGCGTCACCGTGGTTGATCAGCGGCCGGTTGCTGGCGCGGTAGGTGACGACGGCGGTGGCCACGCTCGGCGTGTAGCCGCAGTACCAGGCGGCGGCGTTGGCGTCCGTGGTGCCGATCTGGCCGGCCGTCGGGCGGTCGAGCACGGGTCGCGCGCCGCCCGGCTTCGCCCCGAGCGCGAGGGCGAAGGTGACGTCCGCCGCCACGGACGAGGACAGCGCCCGCCGGACGTGCGGCCGTACGGTCAGCAGCGTCTTCCCGGACGAGTCCGTGACGCGGGCGATGATGTGCGGGTCGGCGTACCGGCCGTCGGCCAGGGCGGCGTACGCCGCGGCCTGGTCGACGGCGTGGACCCGCGGCGGCACGGGCCGGCTCGGGAGGCCGACGCGGCCGGCGGCGGAGGCGCCCGTCTTCGCCCCCAGCCGGGCGAACACCGTGTTGTACGAGGCCGCCGTGGCCCTGAGCAGGTCCGTCGCGCCGGTGTTGTCGTCGTCGTCGTTGCGGACGTCCTTCAGGGGTGATCCGTCCACGACGCTGCGCAGGCCGATGCCGTCCTGCAACGCCGTGGCCAGGACGAACGGGTGGAAGGAGGAACCCGCGGGCAGGTCGGCGAGGAACGCGTTGTCGTACTGGTGCTTGAGATAGTCCCGTCCGCCGTACGCCGCGAGGATCTCACCGGTGCCCGGCCGTACGGAGACGAGACCGGTCTCGATGTCCTTGTCCCCGCCGACCGCCTCGGCCACCGCGCGCGGCGCCTCCTCCTGCGTCGCGCGGTCGAGGGTGGTGGTCACCCGCAGGCCGCGCCGGTAGATCGCGTCGTCGTCGAAGCCCCGCCGGTGCAGTTCGCCGGTGATGCGCTCGATCAGGTAGCCGCGCTGCCCGCCGTACAGCGGGTCGGTGTGCGCCGGGGCGACCTTCGGGAAGGCCGGCCGTGGCCCCTTCGGCAGCACTCCGGTGCTCATCATCCCGTCGATGACGTACCGCCAGCGGGCCTGCGTCCGCGCGGTGTGCCCGAGCGCGGGATCGAGGTACGACGGCGCCTGGATCACCCCGGCCAGCAGTGCGCTCTCGGCCGGGGTGAGCGCGCCGACGTCCTTGCGGAAGTACGCCTGCGCGGCCGCCTGCACCCCGTACGCCCCGCGGCCGAAGTAGACGGTGTTGAGGTACTGCTCGAAGATCCAGTCCTTGGACCGGGCGCGGTTCAGCTTCACCGCGATGAACAGCTCCTTGACCTTGCGGTCCAGCGTCTGGCGGGGACTCAGGTAGGCGACCTTGACGTACTGCTGGGCGATGCCGGACCCGCCCTGGCGCGGCCCGCCGGACAGCGCGGCCCAGACCGCGCGGGTCAGGCCGGTGGGCGAGACGACGGGTTCGCCGTAGAAGTTACGGTCCTCGGCGGCGAGGACCGCGCCGCGCAGGTGCGCCGGGATCTCCCGCAGCGGCACCGCGACGCGGTTGAGCCGTCCGATCTGGGCGATCGGGGTGCCGTCCCGGTAGTACAGGATGCTCGCCTCCGCCCGCGCGGCGGCGCTGACCGGCGGCACCTTGACCTGCGTGTAGACCACCCAGAGGCAGATTCCGAGGACCACGACGAGGCCGCCGAGCACATAGCCCGCCCGCCGGACCAGCCGCAGCCTGCGGCCCTTGCGGGGTACGAGGCCCCCGAGGCCGCGTACCGCCATCCGCGTCCATCGTCTCCGCTCGCGTCTGCGCCGTCCCGCCATGTAGATCAACCATGGTCAGGAAGCGTCATCAAGCTGTCGGGATGCGGTCACGCTTCCCGGAAAATGTCTGGATTCGGTGACAGAAGCCCGCCGCCGGGCCCGCCGCTCGATAATGGGCCGATGGTCGCGATCTTGCTGGTGGAGGACGATCCGTCGGTCCGTACGGGTCTGGAGCTCGCCCTCACCCGTCAGGGGCACTCGGTCACCGCACGGACGACGGGCGAGGAGGGCCTCGAGTACGCGCGGGCGCGCCGCCCGGAGATCGTCGTGCTGGACGTCATGCTGCCCGGCCTGGACGGCGTGGAGGTCTGCCGCCGGCTCCGCAAGTCCGACGAGATCCCGATCATCCTGCTGACCGCGCGCGGTGAGAGCCTGGACGTGGTCGTCGGCCTGGAGGCGGGCGCGGACGACTACGTGGTCAAGCCCGTCGAGCCGGCCGTGCTGGACGCGCGGATCCGCGCCGTCCTGCGGCGCGCGGAGAAGACCCCGATGAGCCGGTCCAGCTTCGGCGACCTGGTCATCGACCGGGCGGCGCTGCGCGTCACGAAGGCCGGGGCGGACGTCCACCTCACCCCGACCGAGCTGCGGCTGCTCCTGGAGCTGACCCGCCATCCCGGGCAGGCGCTGACCCGCGGCCACCTGCTGCGGGAGGTGTGGGACCACGGCTACGCCGGCGACTCGCGCCTCGTGGACGCCTGCGTGCAACGGTTGCGAGCCAAGATCGAGACGGACGCGGCCGCGCCCACGCTGATCCAGACGGTCCGCGGTTTCGGCTACCGGTTCACGGCACCGTGATCAGCGGACTGCGCGGGCGCCTGTTCATCGCGTTCGTCGCCGCCTGCCTCACCTCCACCGCGCTCGTCGCCGGCATCGGGTACGTCCTCGTCCGCCGGGCCATCCTGCAGCGGGCGCAGGACGCCGTCCTCATCGACACGCGCGAGACGCTCGCCCACACCGTGCCCGGCGACCTGACCGCCCCGGTGCCGGAGCGGACACTGCGGGACGTGGCGACCGCGCTGGTGCGCCCCGACCGGTACGTGGTCGTGACCGACGGGACCGCGGTGGTCGCCACCGGGCAGTTCGGCCTGCGCGACGTGCCCGCCGGCCTGACCTCCCGCGCCGCCCAGGGGCTGTACTTCCAGCGGGTCGTCATCCACGGGACGCCCTGGCTCGTCACCGCCACGCGCGTGCAGGGCCGCGACGGGGGGCCGCTGCCGCTCACCGTCGCCGTGTTCGCGTCCCTCGCCAAGGAGAACGCCGACCTGAACCGCATCCAGAGCGCCCTGACGCGCGCGGGGGCGCTGACGGTCGTCCTGGCGGTGGTCCTCGCCGCGCTGCTCGGGCGCAGCGTGCTGCGGCCGCTGCGCCGCCTCGCCCGGGCCGCCCGCTCGCTCGGCAAGGGGCAGCTCACCGCCCGCGTCGACGTGCGCGGCCGGGACGAACTGGCCGACGTCGCGCGGATCTTCAACGAGAGCGCCGCGTCCCTGGAGTACACCGTCGGTGAGCTGCGCCACCTCGAGGCGACCGCCCGGCGGTTCGCCGCCGACGTCTCGCACGAGTTGCGCACCCCGATCGCCGCCATGACCGCCGTCACCGACCTGCTGGAGGAGGACGCCGCCCGGCTCCCCGCGGACACCGGCACGGCGGCCCGCCTGGTCGCCGAGCAGACCCGGCGCCTCGGCGCCCTGGTCGAGGACCTCCTGGAGATCAGCAGGATGGACGCCGGAACCGCCGACCTGACCCTGGACGACGTGCCGCTCGCCGCCCTCGTCCGCGAGTGCGTGACCACCCGCGGCTGGGCCGACCAGGTCGTCATCGAGATCCCGCCCGGCCTGCGCGTACGGCTCGACGCTCGGCGGTTCGACGTCATCATCGCCAACCTGGTGGCCAACGCGCTGCGGCACGGCGACCCGCCCGTCCGCGTCGTCGGGCGGGCGGGTCTGGAGGTACGGGTGATCGACAACGGTCCCGGCATCCCGGACGACGTGCTGCCGCACGTGTTCGACCGGTTCTTCAAGGCGGACCCCGCGCGCCCGGCGGGCAAGGGCACCGGGCTCGGCCTGTCGATCGCCCAGGCGAACGCCGCCCTGCACGGCGGGAGGATCGAGGCGGGCAACGCGCCGGGCGGCGGCGCGGTCTTCACGGTACGGATCCCGGCATGAGGCGGCCCGTACGCGCGGTCCCCGTGACCGCCGCGGTCTGCCTGCTCGCGGTCTGCCTGCTCGCGGGGTGCGGAGTGCGCCCGACCGGCGTGGTGAGCGCTGGAGAGGCGCCGACCGCGACCGCCACCTCCCTGCCCAAGGCACAGGTGTACTTCTTCCGTGACGGCGCCCTGACGGCCGTGGAGCGGTCCGTTCCACCGTGGGACACCCAGGGTGTGTTCGACGCCCTCCTGGCCGGTCCGAGCGCGGAGGAGCGCGAACGCGGCCTGCGCACGGAGCTGACGGCGGACGTCACGATCCACCCGATCGGCACCCAGGCGATCTTCGTCGAGTCCCGGCGCCGGTCGACGCGACAGGCGGTGGACGGATATCTGCAGATCGCCTGCACAGCACGCCTGCTGCCCGGCGCGCCGATCGTGAGAGCCCCGTATCTCATTCCGATCCTCGTGGAAAAGCTTTCGAACGTCTCGTGCCCGGGGGGTGACGGCCCGGCCGGGGTCGGGTCCATCGACTCGGAGGGGGTGCCGACCGCGGACCCGACCGCCACCTCCCCGTACTCCGGAGCGGTCGGGGCCTCGCCCACAGGCGCTCCGACGGTGGCCGTTCCACGGAGACGGCCGCTCTCGCCCGGGAACGGCCCTCCGTCAGTGGCGAAGCCGACGGACTGAGCGCCGGGACGTTACCGGTTCGTTATCCGGACGCCGCAGGCCGAGATCGGATCGTGATCACATGCGTTCAGAGTGGCGGAAGCGAACCTTTGTTCCGAAGGGGCCCCGACATGCCGAACAAAGCCGCACCACCGACCCGTCCTCTCGTGCGGGTCGTGATCGCCGTCCTCCTGATCGCGCCCTTCGTCATCTACCTCGCCGTCCCGAGCTACGCCAAGATCAAGCCCCGCCTCGCCGGCTTCCCCTTCTTCTACTGGTGGCAACTGGTCTGGGTGATCCTCACGGCGGCCTTCATCGGCCTCGCGTACGCGCTCACCCGCCGCAGGACCGGCGGATCCTCCCCCGACCGGGCCGACGAGAAGGGCGAGTGAGTCCATGGACCACGTCAACGGCGTCGAGCTCGCGGTCTTCGTCTTCTTCCTCCTCCTGGTGACCGTCGTCGGGTTCGCCGCCGCCCGGTGGCGACGCGGCCAGACGCTTTTGCACCTGGACGAGTGGGGCCTCGGCGGGCGCAGCTTCGGAACGTTCGTCACCTGGTTCCTGCTCGGCGGCGACCTCTACACGGCCTACACGTTCATCGCGGTGCCCGCCGCGGTGTTCGCCAGCGGCGCGATGGGCTTCTGGTCCCTGCCGTACGCCGCGATCGCCTACCCCATCGTCTTCCTGATCGGTCCCCGCCTGTGGTCGGTGTCCCACGTCCACGGGTACGTCACACCGGCCGACTTCGTCCGCGGGCGTTTCGGCTCCAAGAGCCTGGGCCTGGCCGTGGCCGTCACCGGAATCCTGGCGATGATGCCCTACATCGCGCTCCAGCTCGTCGGCATCCAGGCCGTTCTCACCGTCATGGGGGTCAAGGGCTCCGGCCTGGCACGGGACCTGCCGCTGTTCATCGCGTTCGCGCTCCTGGCCGCCTACACCTACACGTCCGGCCTGCGGGCCCCGGCGCTGATCGCCTTCGTCAAGGACGCGCTGATCTACCTCGTGATCATCGTGGCGATCCTGTACATCCCGACGAAGCTCGGCGGCTGGGGCCACATCTTCGACAGCGCCCAGGCGTCCCTCACCAAGGTCAACCCGGCGACCCACAAACCCGGTGGATCGATCGTCACCAGCGACCTGAACCACTGGGCGTACGGCACGCTCGCCCTCGGCTCCTCGCTGGCGCTGTTCATCTACCCGCACACGGTGACGGGGGCGCTCGCCGCCGGCCGCCGCAACGTCATCAGGCGGAACGCCGCGCTGCTCCCGGCGTACTCCCTGCTGCTCGGGCTCCTCGCCCTTCTCGGCTACATGGCGCTGGCCAAGCCCGACGTGGCGGCCGCCGTGAAGGCCGCGAAGAATCCGCAGCTGGCCGTGCCGACCCTGTTCGACCACGTCTTCCCCAGCTGGTTCACCGGGGTCGCCTTCGCCGCGATCGGCGTCGGCGCGCTCGTCCCGGCGGCGATCATGTCGATCGCCGCCTCGAACCTGTTCACCCGCAACGTCTACAAGGCCTTCTTCCGGCCGGAGGCGTCCCCGGCCGAGGAGACGCGGGTCTCGCAGTTCGTGTCCCTGCTCGTGAAGGTCGGCGCGCTCATCTTCGTCCTGGCCTTCGACAAGTCACTGGCGATCAACCTGCAGCTGCTGGGCGGCATCTGGATCGTGCAGACCTTCCCGTCGCTGGCGATCGGGCTGTTCACCCGGTGGTTCCACCGCTGGGCGCTGCTGGCGGGCTGGGCCGTGGCCATGGTGTACGGGACCGTCACGGCGTACCGGCAGTCCTCGCCCACCCAGAAGCACTTCGGCCAGCCGATCGCCGACATCCCCCTCATCCACCACACGGGGTACATCGCGCTGACCGCGTTCGTCCTCAACATGCTGGTCGTGGTGGTGCTCACCGTCCTGCTGCGGGCGCTGAAGGTCGCGGACGGCGTGGACGAGACCAGCCCGGCCGACTTCCTCGCGGACGCCGACGACGCGCGCGTCCGCGACCTCCCCGAAGTGACCACCGGCTGAGCGCCTGCGGCGGCCGCTCACGAAGCTGCCGCAGGCTACGGGGTACATGGTCGGTTTTGTGTTGTTCTAAGCTTCCTTCGTGAGCCAGGAGAAGCCTCCGGTGCTGGGTTCACCGGGGGAACCGCCCGCACCCGGGACGCCGGCCGGCATCGAGATCCGCGTCGCCCGCCCCGAGGAGCTGCGTGCGGTCGGCGAGCTCACCGCGACGGTCTACGTCGCCGCCGGATACATCAGCCCGAACGGAAGCTACGTCCCCTACCTGCGCGACGCCGCCTCCCGCGCCCGCGATGCCGAGTTGGTCGTCGCGGCACGGGGCGGCGAGCCGATCGGCACCGTGACCTACTGCCGGCACGACAGCGCCTGGGCCCAGCTGGCCGGACCGAAGGAGGCGGAGTTCCGCATGCTCGCGGTCAACCCGATGGCGCGCGGGCTGGGCCTCGGCGAGGCCCTGGTCAGATACTGCATCCGCCGGGCCCGCGAGGACGGCTGCACGACGCTGCGCCTGTCGACCGAGCCGGTCATGCACGCCGCCCACCGGATCTACCGCAGGCTCGGCTTCGTCCGCACCCCGGACCGCGACTGGAGCCCCACCCCGGGCGCCGAGCTCCTCACCTACGCCCTGGCCCTCTGACCCGGCCTCGCCGTCCCTCTCGACTCGAACGGCTGCGCGACCGGAACGTCACTGCCAGCAATAAGGAGGTCACGAAAACAGTAACCCCGGTGGCTTGCGATGCAGAGGCCATCCGGGGTGTTCCGCTGAAGGATAGCCGACAGTGGTCGATGTCACCAGTCCCACATGGATGAAAACTCTGCGTAACCGGCTCACGGAAGAACGCCTTCGTCATACGACGCAGTGACCGGAGGCCACCACACCGGCAGCCTCGCCCCCTACGAGTGGAATACCGAGGCCAGCGCGGCGCTGTTCGCCTCTCTCCAGGGCTTCGAGGTCGTCCTCCGCAACGCTCTTCATAGGGAACTCACCTCCTGGCACAGGAAACAAGGGCTACCGAGAGCCTGGTACGACGATCCTCTCGGCGTCTTCGAGATGCATCGACAGGCGGACATCGCTGACGCACGACGACGGATCAAGCGCCTCCGACGTCCGATCACCCCAGGACGGATGGTGTCCGAGCTCGGCTTCGGATTCTGGCGCTACCTACTGAGCGCCCGGTACGAGCAGAGTCTCTGGACACCGGCGCTCCGGCACGCCTTTCCCGAGCTACGGCCGCAGAGGCGCCGGGAGGTCGCCGACCGGGTCGCCCGGCTCCATCTGCTGCGGAATCGCCTGGCTCATCATGAGCCGATCCACCGCCGCGACCTGGCGGCCGACCACGCGGACCTGATCTTCGTGGCATCGGCCATCTGCCCACACGCGGCCGCGTGGATCGAGCGGAACAGCACCGTGACGGCTGTCGTCTCCCGGCGACCAGGCCCGCGGCCACCGGCACCTCGGTTGCCGCGCGCTGAACGCATCCCGGTGGCGCGCAGGCGCACCGGCGGGGACGCCGACCGCTGAGCGCGCCGTCCAGGCGTGCGGAGGTCTCGGTGACGGCGAGCTCACCGCCGCGGGGTCAGTCGATGACGGCGATCAGGTCGCCTTCCTGGATGACGTCGCCCTCGGCGACCTTCAGGCTGGAGATGGTGCCGGAGTCCTCGGTGAGCACCGGGATCTCCATCTTCATCGACTCCAGGATGACGAGGGTGTCGCCCTCCTCGACCTGGTCACCCTCGCTGACGAGCACCTTCCAGACGTTCGCCACCATTTCCGCGCGGACCTCGGCCACTGCGGCTCCTCTCCTCAAACGCCGGCGTACGCCGGACGCACGTTACCCATCGGACGAAGGCTCTCGTTCGCGTCTTCGCAGTGTGCCGTACGGCCCGTCACCGGGCTCGCATCCGGTCCACGAGACCGGTGTCGTACTCGCCGGCGGTGAAGCCCGGGTCGTCCAGCAGCTCGGTGAAGAACGGCAGGTTGGTCTTGAGACCCTCGATCCGGAACTCCGCGACCGCCTTGCGGGCGGCGGCGAGGGCCTGGGCCCGGTCCGGGCCGTACACGCACAGCTTGGCCAGCAGCGGGTCGTAGAACGGAGTGACCGTGTTGCCCGCGCGGTAGCCCGAGTCGACGCGGACGACCTCGCCGGCCGGCTCCTCCCAGACGGTGATCGGGCCCGGGCTGGGCAGGAAGCGCTTCGGGTCCTCCGCGTACACGCGGAACTCGATCGCGTGCCCCTGCGGCTGGACGGACGTGAAGGAGATCGGCTCCCCGGCGGCGATCAGCAGCTGCTGTTCGACCAGGTCCAGGCCGGTGACGAGCTCGGTGATCGGGTGCTCGACCTGGAGGCGGGTGTTCATCTCCAGGAACACGAAGTCCTGCGCGACGGGGTCGACCAGGCACTCGACCGTGCCCGCGCCCCGGTAGCCGACGGCCTCACCGGCGCGTACGGCGGCGGCGAGCATGCGGGCGCGCAGCTCCGGGCCGACGCCGGGCGACGGGGTCTCCTCGACGATCTTCTGGTGCCGGCGCTGCACGGAGCAATCGCGCTCCCCCAGCGCCACGACCGTGCCGTCGGCCAGGCCGAGGATCTGCACCTCGACGTGCCGGGCGTGCTCGATGTACCGCTCCAGCAGGATGTCCGGGTTGCCGAAGAACCGCTCGGCGCGGGTACGCGCCGTCTCGTATGCCTTGCGCAGCTCCGCCTCGTCGCGGGCGACGCTCATCCCGATGCCGCCGCCCCCGCCGGCCGCCTTGACCATGACGGGGTAGCCGATGCCCGCGGCGACCGCCGCGTCGGCGTCGGGGACGGGCTCACGGGTGCCGGACGCGACCGGAACGCCGGCCTTCTCCATGAGGTTGCGCGCGTTGATCTTGTCGCCCATCGCGGCGATCGCCTCGGGCGGCGGGCCGATCCAGACCAGCCCTTCGGCGATCACCCGCTCGGCGAACGCGGCGTTCTCGGCGAGGAAGCCGTACCCGGGGTGGATCGCCTGCGCGTTGGTGCGCTTGGCCGCCTCCATCACCGCGTCGATGTCGAGGTAGCTCTGCGCGGGCTGGGCGGGGCCGATGAGGATCGCCTCGTCCGCCTCGTCGACGTACGGGAGGTCGGCGTCGGCCTCCGAGTGGACCGCGACGGCCTTGATCCCCAGGGCGCGCACCGTACGGATCACCCGTCGGGCGATCTCTCCGCGGTTGGCCACCAATACGGACTCGAACACCGATCCTCCTCATTCGCACTCGGCCCAGCGAGAATAACCATGCGATGCCCGATGTACCGTCGCGCGCGGCGACAAAAACCCGTGGGGTCGACTTGTCACCGCATGCGGTCGACAGCGTGGCCGAGGGCCTCGATCACCGTGGGGTCGTACTCCGCCGCCGAGTCGAGGCGCAGCCGCTCCAGCACGGCCGCCGCCCGATCGCGGTCGGCCGAGTCGCCGACGAGATCATCGTAGGCGTTCGCCACCTTGATGACACGGCTCGCGAGGGGTGGCGCCGATCCGTCGCTGACGCGGTACGGGTCGGACTGTCGGCGTACGATCTCGGCGACCTCGTCGAGGACACCCGTCTTGGTGATCACGCCGGCGCCGAGCTCGGCGATGCGGCGCTGTTCCTGGGGGGAGGCGAGGACGGTCGCGCCGCCGGGGATCGGGTCGCGCAGCGAGAGCTGCCCGATGTCGTGCATCAGCGCGGCGTACTCCAGTTCGAGGAGCTCCTCCTCGGTCATCCCGAGCTCCCGGCCCATCGCGACGGCGAGCCGGCTGACGCGCCGGGAGTGCCCCGCCTCGACGTACCCGCCGACCTCGGTGACCTGGGACAGGGCGCGGACGGTCTGCAGGTAGGTCGCCCGGATGCCGGCGAACCGCCGGAAGGCGACCTGGGTGACGAGGATCGGCGCGGTGAAGACGAGCAGCGCGGCCGGGCCCATGACGAACGTGCTGACGGCGAGGAGCATGCCCGTCGCGCCGGAGGCCGCGCACAGCGGCCCCATGGCCTGGATCTCGTCGCCGAGCGCGATGCCGAACCGCGCGCGTACGGCCTCCGTCCGGATCACCGCCGCGACGCTGATGTCGATGACGCAGGACAGGATCACCGTCAGCACCATCACGGTGATCAGCGCCGGCCAGTGCTCGCGCAGTGACGAGTCCATGATCGGCCGGAAGATGAAGGCCACCACCGAGGGGGTGAGGATCCGCCGGGACAGCGCGTCGAGCTTGGGCATCCGGCCCACCGCGATGTGCGGCAGCGCGCCGGCGAGGGTGCCGCAGGCGGTGACGGTCACGACCTGGAACGCCGAGTGGGCGGCGGACTCGGCGCCGACCTTCAGCAGGAGCGCGTACCCGAGGGCGCCCGCGCTGGCGATCGGCGCGACCTCCCGGTTGCCGGGAACGTTCATGCGCAGCAGCTCGCCCACCGCGATCAGCGCGCCGAACAGCACGGCGGTACGGGAGTCGACGACGCCGACCGCGGCGACCTGGGTGACCGAGCCGATGACGAGCAGCCCGGCGACCGCGCTCAGGAGGAGCTGCGCGGAGTCGAGCGCCTGGCCGATGGTGCGCCGGCGTACGGGCGCCGGCGCGGTCATGGGCGCCTCGTCCTCATTGGGGCCTCCCGGCCGGCGATAGGGGCCTCTCGGCCTGCGGTCACGAGCGGACGCCTTCACCGGCGACGCGCAGCGGCACGCTCGGGTCGTCGTGGTCCTGCTGAGCCGTCTCCTCGCCCTCGGGCGGGGCGACCGGGTCGGGCCGGGTCCAGCCGTCGCGCTCCACCGCGGTGACGAACGCGTCGACCAGCGCCGGATCGAAGTGGGTGCCCGCGCAGCGCCGCAGCTCGGCCATGCCGGCCTCGTTCGACATGGCGGGGCGGTAGGACCGGGTGGAGGTCATCGAGTCGAACGCGTCCGCCACCGAGATCACCCGGGCGAACTCGGGGATCTCCGACCCGGCCAGGCCCATGGGATACCCGGTGCCGTCCATCCGCTCGTGGTGGTGCATGATCCCCGCCAGGGCCTCGTCGAGGAACCCGATGTCACGGACGATCTCCAGGCCGCGCATCGGGTGCAGCTGGATCGCGGCGAACTCCTCCTCGGTCAGGGCGCCGGACTTCTGCAGCACCTTCGTCGGCACGCCGAGCTTGCCGACGTCGTGGAGCATGCCGGCGTACCGGACCGCGCCGACCCGGTCGGGCCGCATCCCGATCTCCCGGGCGATCATCGCCGCGCCGCGGGAGACCCGCTCGCTGTGGCCGCGCGTGTAGTAGTCCTTGGTCTCCACCGCCTGGCACAGCGCCGCGATGGTGGCGGCCTGGGCCTCCTGCTGCGCCTGGGTCTGTTCAAGGGCCCACCGGGCGATGAACATCGGCAGCAGCACCAGCACCGCGGAGAACGGACCGACGACCCTCCAGGGCGCGGCGATCAGCAGGCCGAACATGCCGTAGGCCAGCTGCCCGATCGTCAGTTGCCCGACGGGCCCCCAGCGGAACCCCCACATGGGCGCCTGCTTGATCAGCACCAGGATGATGGCGATCAGGCCGAGGTTGACCGCGACGTAGGTCACCAGCGCCGCGACGTACGGCGGGATGATCGCGGGGAACGAGCCGTCGCTCGGCCGGCCGACCGTGCCTCCCGCGGCGCGGTAGACGACGCCCGCGAGGTAGCCGGAGAGCGCGAACTGCGCGCCGTTGAAGACCCTCTTGACGAGGGCGACGTCACGCCGGCCGGTGACGACGGCGGACGCGCCCACCAGGGCGGCGCCGACGGGGCCGAGGAGCACGACCGAGGCCAGGCCGGCCGAGTAGCTCAGCGAGACGCGGGCGCTGGCGCTGCTGAGCAGCGCCGGCACCGACTCGCAGATAACGGAGAGCACCGCCAGCACCGCGAGTGTCGTCCAGTCGATGCCGTCGAAGGACGAGAGTGCGATGCATGAGGTGCCGAGCGCGACGACCGTACAGACGTAAGCCCATGCGGCCAGGGGTAGTCCACGCAATGCCGCCCCCACGAGGTAATGGGCTAAGCCCAGGACACGCCTACTCGCATGTGTTTCTGCCTCCCCTGTCGAGCCTGGGCACCTGGCGGTGCGGCAGCCCGGCTACGACTCGACGATGCCCGAATGATCGGGGGTAAGCCTAACCCGACTGCGGCAGGTCACGCAGACGCCCGCTGAAACGTGAGCGAAGCGTGAACCAATCGTCACCTACGGTCCTGATCCGCCTTACTCGGTCAGTGAGGAGCGGACCTGCTCGATGCGCCCCATGACCTTCGCCCTCAGGTCCTGCGGCACCGGGTCGCACCCGCACGAGCGGTGCACGAGCTTCTTGACGGCCTCTTCCAGGCCGTACTCCTTCAGGCAGGGCCCGCACTCGTCGAGGTGCTGCTTGATGTCGGAGCATCCGCCCTGGTCCAGCTCACCGTCGAGATAGTCGTAGATCCGGCCCAGCACCTCAGAGCAGGGGGTCTCGTGCGGCTTGCCGCAGCTCATGACTGGTCCTCCCTACGCTGGCCGCCGTTCGCGCGGGCGAGGCCGTGCTCACGCGCGTAGTCCTCGAGCATCGTCCGCAGCTGACGTCTGCCCCGATGCAACCGGGACATCACCGTACCGATAGGAGTGCCCATGATGTCGGCGATCTCCTTGTACGAGAAGCCCTCGACGTCGGCGAAGTAGACCGCCATGCGGAAGTCCTCGGGCAGCGCCTGCAGGGCCGTCTTGACGTCGGAGTCGGGCAGGTGCTCCAGCGCCTCGGACTCCGCCGACTTCAGCCCGCTCGAGGTGTGGGACTCGGCGCGCGCGAGCTGCCAGTCCTCGATCTCCTCGGCGGCGGACTGCTTCGGCTCCCGCTGCTTCTTGCGGTAGGAGTTGATGAACGTGTTGGTGAGGATCCGGTAGAGCCAGGCCTTGAGGTTCGTGCCCTCCTGGAACTGGTGGAAGGAACCGAAGGCCTTCGCGAACGTCTCCTGAACCAGGTCCTCGGCGTCGGCCGGGTTCCGCGTCATCCGCAGCGCGGCCGAGTAGAGCTGGTCGAGGAACGGCAGGACGTCGCGCTCGAAGCGCCTCGTCCGCTCCTCCAGAGTCTCCACTGCCTCGGAAACCTGACCCACCTCCTCCGTCCGGCCGGCGTCGGCATCGAAACCGTACGCACCAGACGATAGCGGGTCCGCCGGCGAGGCCTGCCGACGGTCCGCGAGCAGAAGGCTCATCGTCACCTCGAACTAATCCATGTCACTGACCGTTATGACGCAGTGCAACACCTCGCATGGCCGCGAGATTCCCGGGAAAGAGGAATGCTCGGTCACCAGTGACAACGGGTGAAGCCATGCCGCCGACAGGGAAGGATTGGGATAAATGCATCCCCGAGGAGCCGCCGTGCTGTCGATTCCGGCGAAGCATCCCGCTGTCGGCGAGTCCGAGTCCGAGTCGCTCGCGAGCTACTGGACCTTCTACTGGGCCGTCGCCGCCGCCCAACTCTCCCGCTGGCTCCCGCGCCGGCCGTCCCGTGTCCTGGACCTGTCGGGTCCGCAGGCACGGTGCGCGCCGCAGGCGGCCGCGGCGGGCCACACGGTCGTCGAGGTCCGGGAGACACCGCGCAGCGGGCCGCGCTCGCGGCGGGTACAACCGGTGGTGGCCGATCCCGCCTCGCTCGGATTCCTCGCCGACGGCTCCTTCGACGCCGTGGTCGCCGAAGGGCGGGTGCTGTCCCGGCACCTCGTCACCGAGAACGTCGTGGCGGAGATCGCGCGGGTGCTCCGGCCGGGCGGCCGGGTGCTGATGTGCGTCGACTCGCTCGTGCTCGGCATGGCCATCCTCGCCGAGCAGAACTTCTGGGCGCACCTGTCGGACGTGCCCCGCTCCGAGGTCGTCCTCGTGCCCTGGCCGGACGGCTCGATCACCCGCTGCTTCGGCGCCGAGCAGCTCCGGGAGCTGCTCACCGACAGCGGGCTGGAGCTGGAGTGGATCAGGCCGCGGACGACCCTGTCGCCCTCGACGGTCGAGCACGTCCTGACCACGAGTCCTCAGGCGCTCCCGCGCCTGGTCCGCGCGGAGCTGACGGCGCCGCTCGGCGACGAGCCGGTCGGCATCCACCTGGTCGCGAGCGCGATCAAGAGCCCCTGAGGCCGTTCCAGCGCCGGAATACCGGGAGCTCCCGAGACCCTGCGGCCGCCGCGAGATCGAGAGCTCCCGGGATCCTTCCGCGGGGAAGACCGGCGACTCTCGAGGCCGGTCAGCGCCGGCCCCGGGAGCTCCCGGGGCCGGTCAGCGCCGGAAGCGGTCGTGCTTGGCCTGGCACGTCACGCAGCGGGCGGCGGCGGGCCGTGCCTCCAGCCGGCCCTCCGGGACCGGCTGGCCGCAGTCGACGCACTTGCCGTAGGTGCCCGCACGGGCCCGGGCGAGAGCGGCCAGCACCTCGGCGCGCTCGCGGCGCATGGCGTCCAGCGCGGCCTCCGCCCGGTCGGTGGCCGACAGGCTCGCGCCGGCGTCGGCGGTGTGCTGGTCGGCCTCCGGATGTTCGCTCCGCAGGACGGCGATCGCCTGATCAAGATCGGCGAGCATGTCCTCCAGGCGCCTCTGCGCCGTGTCCACGACCATGCGTACCTCCCGGCGAGGCGGTCAGAACAGCGTGGGGCTCTCGCCGGAAGAGATACCCATATCGGACAGCGGTTTGACCAGTTCAGGCCCGTTATTTCGGACTTTGTTCACTGCCGTGGAAACGGGATAGGCCTCCAGCCGGCCCGCGGCGGCGGGCACCAGCAGGGAACGGACCTCTTCCGGGGCGGTCAGCTCCGGATCGAGCCACGCGCCGAACCGCTCGGGCTCGACCAGCATCGGCATCCGCTCGTGGATGCGGCCCACGTCGTCGCTCGCCTCCGTGGTGATGACCGTGCAGGTCAACAGCCACTCCTCCTCCGGCGCTTCTTCGGAGGGACGCCAGATCTCGTACAGGCCGGCCATCGCGAGCATGCCTCCGTCGGAGGGCCGGATGAAGAACGGCTGCTTGCCGCCCTCCTCACGCGTGTACCACTCGTAGTAGCCGTCGGCGGGCAGCAGACAGCGCCGCCGGGCGAAGGCGCGCCGGAAGGCGGGCTTCTCGTGCACCGTCTCGACCCGCGCGTTGATCATCCGGGAGCCGATCGCCGGATCCTTGGCCCAGAACGGCACCAGCCCCCAGCGCGCCACGTGGAGCTCGCGGACGTCCCGCGTCATGATCATCGGCACCGGCTTGGTCGGCGCTACGTTGTAGTCGGGTTCGAGCGCGTCGGTCGTGTCGCGCTCGACGTCGAAGGCGTCGATGATCTCGTCGCGCCCACGCGTCGTGGAATACCGCCCGCACATGGCTCCGCGCATCCCCTTCCCGTCCGTACGGCGCATCGCGCGCCGGACCCGCCAAGCTTGCCAAAGAGGGGGGCTTGTTCGCGCGTACGGTGGGCATGACGGGAGTCATGCAACCCATCAGGACTCTCGCTCGTCCCCTCATGGCGGCGCCGTTCGTCGTGACGGGCATCGAGACGCTGCGCGATCCCGGCACCCGTGCCGAGAAGATCGCCCCCGTGATCAAACCCCTCGCCGACCGTGTGTCCTGGCTCCCCACCAAGGATCCCGAGTCGCTCGTACGGCTGCAGGGGGCGCTGTCCCTCGGCACCGGCGCGCTGCTGGCCCTGGGCCGGTTCCAGCGGCTGTCGACGCTCGTGCTCGCCGGCCAGCTCGTCCCGAGTCTCCTGGCCGAGCACCGGTTCTGGGCCGAGGACGACCCGGAGCGCCGCGCCGCGGAGCGGTCCCAGTTCTTCAAGACCGCCGGGCTGTTCGGGGCGCTGCTCGTCGCCGCGACGGCGCCGAGCAAGTACCGCCCGGTGAAGGCGGCCCGCGCGGGCGCGCACGAGGCGAAGCTGCAGGCGGCGCTCGCCCGGTCGGAGGCGAGCCGCAAGGCCGAGCGCGCACGGCGCAAGGCCGCCAAGCGCGTGTCGAGCACCCGTAAGAAGGCCGCGAAGGTCGGACACTGACATCGGTCGCGCCGGGGCCGCCCGCCGCGACGTCGCGCTCGCGAACGGTCAGATCTCCAGGACCTCGTCGACGTGGCGGAGGATCGGCGCGGCCCCCGGCAGGACCGTACGATGCATGATCAGCAGCAGCGTACGGCCCTCGGCCGCGGCGATCAGCCCGGCCAGCGCGGCGTCCGCGCCGGGATCCTCGGAGCCGGTGTCCGGCTCGTCGAGGATGAGGATCGGCAGGTCGGCCAGGAGGGCGCGGGCCAGGGCGATGCGCCGGCGTCCGGCGCCGACCACCACGCTCTGATCGTCCACACGGGTGTCGGGCGACAGGTCGACCCCCGCCTCGCGCAGCGCGCGGGCGACGTCCTCGTCCGTGGCGTCCGGCCGGGCGACCCGGACGTTCTCGGCGATCGTCGTGTCGAAGAGGTGGGCGTCGTGCGCGCACAGCCCGATGACCCCCCGGACGTCCTCGTCGGCGAGATCGCGAAGCTGCACGTCGTTCAGAGTGGCGACGCCCTGGTAGTCCAGGAACCCCAGCAGTACGGCCGCCAGCGCCGAGGCGCCCACACGGCTGCGGCCCAGCAGCGCGACCCGGCGTCCCTGAGGCAGCAGTAGATCCGCGTCGCCGAAGCCGATGACCTCCCCGCCCGGCCAGCGGGTCCGCAGGTCGGCGAGGCGCAGTTCGTACGGTCCCGGGGGGAGCGGCGCCGATCGCCGTCCGGCCACGGGCGTGTCCGTGCCGGCCGGCGCACGCCGCGCCCGGCGTGACCGTGGCGATGCGTCCACGATCCTCCCCTGCTGTCATCTCGTTCCGGCCGCCGTCCCCGGCCTCGATCCGGCCGCCGGTCCGCGTGCCGATTCGTCCGCCGTCCCCGGTGTCGGCCCGGCCGCCGGTCCGCGTGTCGGTCGGCTGCCGTCAACGTAGCGACCGGTCAGGGCCGCCGCCGCGAGATCTACCGGCGCATTCCCCTCTCGCGGCGGTCTTGGAACCGGTGCTTTACGCGCCGTTCGCCACGGCCGCGACCGGTACCCTTCAGTCATGCATCCTCTGTGGTCCGCACCTGCCGCCGACGGGCCGGTCGACGCCGTCGTCGCGCTGCCGGGGTCCAAGTCGATGACCAACCGCGCGCTGGTCCTCGCGGCGCTGGCCGACGAGCCCTCGCTGATCCGGCGGCCCCTGCGCAGCCGCGACACGCTCCTCATGGCGGGCGCCCTGCGATCGCTGGGCATGGCCGTCGACGAGGCGGAGGAGGGCGCCTGGCGCGTCACCCCGGGCGAGTTGCGCGGCCCGGCGACCCTCGACGTCGGGCTCGCCGGCACGGTGATGCGGTTCGTTCCTCCGGTCGCGGCGCTGGCGAGCGGCACGGTGTCCTTCGACGGCGATCCGCACGCCCGCAAGCGGCCGATGGGCCCCATCCTGGCCGCCCTGCGCGCGCTCGGCGTGGAGGTGGAGGGGGACGCGCTCCCCTTCGCCGTACGCGGCACCGGCGCGGTGCCCGGCGGTTCGGTCACGATCGACGCGTCGGGCTCGTCGCAGTTCGTCTCCGGCCTGCTGCTGGCCGCCCCGCGCTACGCCAAGGGGATCGAGGTCCGCCACGAAGGGCCGCCGGTGCCGTCGGCCGCGCACCTGGCGATGACCATGCGGATGCTGACCGACGTCGGTGTCTCCGTCGAGAGCGCCCCGGACGTCTGGCGGGTCCACCCGGGCGGCCTGCGCGGCGGGGAGGCCGACATCGAGCCGGACCTGTCGAACGCCGCACCGTTCCTCGCCGCCGCCCTGGTGACCGGCGGCCGGGTGACGGTCCGCGGCTGGCCGGCCGAGACCACCCAGCCCGGTGACGCACTGCGTCAGCTGCTGGCCGACATGGGCGGCTCGGCGACGTACGAAGCGGGCGACCTGACCGTGCGCGGCAGCGGCCGGATCCACGGCATCGACGTCGACCTCGGCGATGTCAGCGAGCTCACCTGCGTGATCGCGGCCCTCGCCGCCCTGGCCGACGGCCCCACGCGGCTGCGCGGCATCGCCCACATGCGCGGCCACGAGACCGACCGCCTCGCCGCGCTCACCACGGAGATCAACGGTCTGGGCGGCGACGTCCGCGAGCTGCCCGACGGCCTGGAGATCCGGCCGAAGCCGCTGCGCGGCGGCGTCTTCCACACGTACGACGACCACCGGATGGTGATGGCCGGGGCGGTCCTCGGCCTGGCCGTGCCCGACGTGGAGGTGGAGAACCTCCCGACCGTCGGCAAGACGCTCCCCGAGTTCGGCGAGCTCTGGACGGAGATGCTCCGGTAACCGATGGCGCGCGACTGGGGGAGGCTCGACGAGGACGACGTTCGGGTGCGGCCGGGACGCGGCTCCCGGCCGCGTACCCGACGGCGGCCGGCCCATGAGGACTCCGTCGGCGGGTTCGTGACCGCGGTGGACCGCGGCCGCTACACCTGTCTCATCGACGGTGACGGCGACGGCACCGGCCGCAAGGGCGACCGCCCCCGTACGGTCATCGCGATGCGCGCCCGCGAGCTGGGCCGCAAGAGCGTCGTCGTCGGCGACCGCGTGCGCTTGGTCGGCGACGTGTCCGGCCGGGCGGACACTCTCGCGCGGGTGGTCCGCATCGAGCCCCGCACGTCGACGCTCCGCCGGACCGCCGACGACACGGACCCGATCGAGCGCGTGATCGTCGCCAACGCCGACCAGCTCGTGATCGTCACCGCGCTCGCCGACCCGCCGCCCCGCCCGGGGATGATCGACCGGTGCCTGGTCGCCGCGTACGACGCGGGCCTGGAGCCGCTGCTGTGCCTGACCAAGGCCGACCTCGCGCCCTCGGATCCGCTGCTGGAGACGTACGCGCCGCTCGGCATCCCGTACGTCGTGACGCGCAAGGACGAGCCGGTCGACCACCTGGACGAGCGCCTGGCCGGGCGGCTGAGCGTGCTCGTCGGGCACTCGGGCGTCGGGAAGTCGACCTTGGTGAACGCCCTGGTCCCCGACGCCGAGCGCGCCGTGAGCGAGGTGAACCCGGTGACCGGGCGCGGCCGGCACACGTCGTCCTCGGCGGTCGCGCTGCAGCTGCCCTCCGCGGAGGGCTGGATCATCGACACCCCGGGCGTGCGCAGCTTCGGCCTGGCCCACGTCACACCGGACGACATCCTGGGTGCCTTCCCCGACCTGGTCGAGGGCGCCGCGGCGTGCCCGCCGCACTGCACGCACCTGCAGGCCGACTGCGCCCTTGACGCGTGGGTCGCCGCGGGCCACGCCGACGCGGCCCGCCTCGACTCACTGCGCCGCCTGCTGGCCGCCCGCGAGGGCGACGACACCGACTGACCCCGCCCAGCGAGCCGACGAGCGAGCGGAGCGGCCGGTGAGGGACGAGCCGGTCGCGGAGCGAGTGAGGAGGCGAGCGCGGCGGTGAGCACTGCGGCGAGCCGACGAGCGAGCGGGGTGCCCAGGGCACGCCGGGCCGAGGTCCACCGTGCCCGGGCCCGGCAGGGCCACCCTGAAACGCCACGGTCTCCCGGATACAGGGCGGCATGGACAAGAAGGCCGAGCTGACGGAGTTCCTGCGGACCCGGCGGGCGCGGCTGCAGCCCGAGGACGTGGGCCTGCGCCCGTACGGCGGCCGCCGGCGCGTTCCAGGGCTGCGCCGGGAGGAGCTGGCGCAGCAGCCGGGGTGAGCGTTGACTACTACGTGCGCCTCGAACAGGGCCGGGCGGTCAACGTCTCCGAGGAGATCCTGGAGGCCGTGGCTCGCGCCCTCCGGCTGGACGAGACCCAGCGGGCGCACCTCCGCAACCTGGCCAAGCCCACGCGGTCCCGGCGCCGGCCGCCCCGGGCGGAGCGTGTACGGCCCGGGCTGCTGCGGCTGCTGGAGATGGCCCCGGACGTCCCGGCGTACGTCATCGGGCGGCGCGGCGACATCCTCGCCTGGAGCCGTCTCGCGGCGGCGCTGTTCGCCGACTTCGGCGCGCTCGCGCCGCCGCAGCGGAACTGAGCCCGGTTGATCTTCTTCAACGAGGACGTCAAGGCGGTCTTCGACGACTGGACGGCCAAGGCGCGCGAGACCGTCGCCTACCTGCGGCTGAAGGCCGGGGAGCACCCAGACGACCCGGAGCTCGCGGCGCTCATCGGGGAGCTGTCCGTCAAGAGCGAGGACTTCCGCCGATGGCGGGCGGACCACGACGTCAAGGACAAGAGCAACGGTCGTAAGGTCCTGCACCACCCGCTGGTCGGCGAGCTGACCCTGGACTACGAGTCGTTCCGGCTGCCCGATGACCCGGATCGGATCCTCGTCACCTACACCGTGGAGGCGGGCTCCCCGTCGGAGGCGAACCTGCGCCTCCTGGCCTCCTGGAGCACCGAGGCGCCGATCGGATGACCGGGCCCGGCCCGCGCGTGTCCGGGCCCGGCGCTCCCCTGGCGTCCCCGCCGGCGGACAAGCCTCGGCCGGCCCCCATCCGTCAGGTCGTCTGACGTAGGCCGAGCTCGTCGATCCGCGTCAGCATGTCGGCGGGGTCGGTGTACACGCGGAAGGCGCCCGTCCGCTCGAGCTCCTCGCGGCCGTAGCCACCGGACTGCAGGCCGATTCCGAGCGCTCCGGCGCGGCGGGCGGCGAGGAGGTCCCACACGCTGTCGCCGACGACCATCGCATGCCGCGGTTCGACCCCGACCAGGGCCGCCGCGGCGAGGAACAGGTCCGGATCCGGCTTGGCGAACCGCACCATGTCCCGGGTGATCATCGGGGTGTCCTCCGGCAGCCCCAGCATCGCCAGCGCCGAATGCGCCGTCTTCATCCGGCCGCTCGTGGCGATGGCCCACGGCACGCCCCGCTCGGTGAGGAAGCCGAGGAGGTCGGCCGCGCCGGGCAGCGCCCGTACGGAATCGACCTGTTCGAGGTAGGCCCGCGCATGCAGGCTCTGCAGCTCCTCGATCTCCGCCGGAGTCAGCGACACCCCCGTCTCGCGCAGCAGCGCCGACACGAACAGACCACCGCTCATGCCGATGCGCCGGTGGATCCGCCACACCGACAGGTCGATTCCCACGACGGTCAGCGCGTTACGCCAGGCGATCACATGCTGGTACACACTGTCGATCAACGTGCCGTCGAGATCGAAAAGCAGCGCCGGCGTCGGTGGTTCGGGCATCGGCCGGGATTCGGAAGATATTGAGGTGTTCACGCCGTCCAGTGTGTCTGCCACGGGCTCTGTCGCGATACGGTTGCCCTTCGTGGCGGACTATTCGGATGACCTGCGGCTGGCACACGTCATGGCGGACGCGGCCGACGATGTGTCCACGCGCCGGTTCCGGGCCCTCGACCTGCGCGTCGAGACGAAACCCGACCTCACCCCGGTGAGCGACGCCGACCGGCTCGTCGAGGAGTCGTTGCGCAACACGCTCAAGCGGGCCCGGCCGCGCGACGCCATCCACGGCGAGGAGTACGGCCGTACCGGCTACGGTCCCCGCTGCTGGGTCATCGACCCGATCGACGCGACGAAGAACTACGTTCGCGGCGTTCCCGTCTGGGCCACGCTCATCGCCCTCATGGAGGGCGATGAGGTCGTCGTGGGGCTCGTGTCCGCCCCGGCGCTGAACCGCCGCTGGTGGGCCGCGCGGGGCGGCGGCGCCTGGACCGGCCGCAGCCTCGCCAAGGCCACGCGCTGCCGGGTCTCGGGCGTCACGGAGCTCGCGGACGCCTCCTTCTCCTACTCGAGCCTGACGGGCTGGGAGGAGCAGGGCCGTCTCGACAAGTTCCTCGACCTGGGCCGCAAGGTGTGGCGCACTCGGGCGTACGGCGACTTCTGGTCGCACGTCATGGTCGCCGAGGGCACGGTCGACGCCTCGGCCGAGCCCGAGGTCTCCCTGTGGGACGTCGCGGCCCTGCAGATCATCGTCGAGGAGGCGGGCGGGATCTTCACCGACCTGTCCGGCGTGCCCAGCCCCGACGGCGGCAGCGTCGTCTGCAGCAACGGCCTGCTCCACGCCCAGCTCCTCGAGCAGCTGGGCGGCGGGCCGCTCACCCTCCGGGTCTAGAGCCGCGTCCTCGGGCGTACGAAGCCGCGAGAGGGCTTCTCACGGCGTTCCGGGGTCACGGGGGCGGGTCGGTCGCGTCGGCGTCGCCATCGGAACGATGAAGGTCGGCTGCTCTCGATGACCGGTGGTCGATCACGCGCGGCCGCGTACGCCGGGGCGCGCCCTCGGAGCACGTGGGCCGCCCACCGGGACAAGATATATCGCGCTTCCCGGAACACCGATCGCGGTGGTACTCGTTCCTTAGGCGAAGTCCCTCGGAACGGAGACTGTCATGGGACGCACCGGATATGTCGTGGGCGGCGTGGCCGTGGCGCTGATCGCCTGGTGGCTGCTGCCCTGGTGGGTGACTCTGCTGATCGTGCTCGGCCTCATCGCCGCGCCGATCGCCGGTTACCTGATGCTCGACCCGTCCCAGCGGCGGCGGCTGCGCGGGCAGGCCCGCAAGCGGATCGGGAGCTGACAGGGTTCGGCGCCCGCGCGGCGGGCGCCGCGGTCGTCCTTTGATCACGGCCGGTCGAGACCGCACCGGCCGCCGGGTCGATGCGCGCGACCTCGTACGCGGTCAGGAGCGCGATGGCCGGCCGCCGAGCGATGCCGTGTGCCCGTCAGCGGGCGAAACGCTCGTCGAGGCCCTCGCGCATGTCCTCCGGCAGGTCGTATTCGCCGGCCTTGATGCGATTGAGGAAGTCCCGCCATGCGCTCACGCTGAAGAACAGCTTGGGACCGTCAGGATCCTTGCTGTCGCGAACCGCGATGACGCGCTCGCCCTGGCCCTCGTTGGACACACGCACCTCAGTTCCCCGGGCGGCCGAATGACCGCTGACGCGCCGCCTGCTGAACGGCGCAGCTCAAACCTAGCAGGCACCGACCGTATCGAACCCGTTGTTCGCAGTTCCGGACCGGCCCGAACGGGTGAATGCAGCAGGCCGCCGAACGCGCGGACGCGAAAGGTCCTGAAAATGCCGACCGGGAGATCACCTGCGGTTTCACCGCCGATGATCGCTCGGCGCTGACCGAAGCGTCGACCACGAGAAATTGTCGTTTTGACGCCTGAAATCGGCCGGTAAACGCAGGAAAGCCCGCCGGCGTCAGCCTGGCGGGCTTTCCTGATCTATGTAAGTGTCCGGCGGCGTCCTACTCTCCCACACCGTCTCCAGTGCAGTACCATCGGCGCTGAAGGGCTTAACTACCGG
>NZ_JAMXMV010000017.1 GCF_024055715.1 Actinoallomurus soli | reverse complement strand
TCGGTTGTGCCGGACCGGGAGCGGCTGGGTGGGTCCGGTGGGATGGGGGGGCGGCGGGGGCGAACCAACGACCCCGGCCGCCCGTCTCACTTCGCAGCGGCCCGACCACGGCATGGTGACAATCGAAGTGACCTATGCTGTGGCCCGGTGCCGCGTGGGAGCCTCTTCCAGAGCCGGCCGGCGGGTGCGCGGCCGGCCTCGTCCGGATCCGGCTCCCGCTCACGCCGTGCCTCGTCACCTGGAGGATCCCCCGTATGATCACACCTCGACTGCCTCGTACCCGTGGACTCAGCAGGTGCCTGGCGGCCGTCGCGGTCGTGATCGCGATCTGGGTGACGACCCTCGGCGCGGGACGCGTCAACATGTACGCCAAGCCCGGGGCCCTGCCGGCCCTGTCGGTGTCGACCCTCGCCGCCCGCTATAAGGCGAACCGCCGCGCGATGGGGGCCGCGCTGAAGACGGCGCGACGGATCCAGGACTTCGCGATGGCCCGGTCGCTGACCCGCCTCATGACGCCCGGCCGCCAGTTCCTGTTCTTCGACGCGCGCGGCACCGGCCGTGGCGTCGAGGTCCTCGGTGACCTCGCGCACGCGCGGCGGGTGGCGATCCTGGTGCCGGGCGCCGACACGACCCTGACGACGTTCGACGTCCGAGGGAGCCGGCCGTACGCCACGCCGGGCGGCGGGGCGCGGGCGCTGCTCGGCCAGGCCCGCCGGATCGAGCCGGGTACGAATCTGGCCGTGGTCGCCTGGCTGGGCTACAGCCCGCCGAAGGTGACGAGCCCGGGGGTCATCACGGACTTCCGCGCCGACACGGGCGCGGCCCGGCTCCGCCGGTTCGTGACCGATGTCCACCGCCTCAACCCGTCCGCCGACACGACCCTGCTCTGTCACAGCTACGGATCGGTCGTGTGCGGTGAGGCGGTCAGAGGCCTGCCCGTCAACGCCGTGGCGGCGTTCGGGAGCCCGGGGATGTCGGCGTCCAGCGCGGCCGGCCTGGGCACGCGGGCCCGGGTCTGGGCGGGGCGTGGGGCGAGCGACTGGATCGGGATGGTCCCGCATGTGCGGGTGCTCGGACTGGGTTTCGGCACCGACCCGGTGTCGCCGGCGTTCGGCGCGCGGGTCTTCGCGGCCGGGCCCGGAGGCCACGGTGACTACCTGCGCCCGGGATCGGTTTCACTGCGCAATCTCGCGCTGATCGCGCTCGGCCGCGACTCCCAGGTGGCCCTCGCCTGAGAAACCGCAGGTCGACCCGTGCCTTTCACCGGAACGCCGAAATCGACCGTCTCTGACAATAGTTAACAAATCTGACATCTGTTCCGTCGGATGTCAACGACTGAATCGGTCACGAAAACTGGCCGATTTCGGCTTCTCCTCAAACGGGGATTTCGGTGCTTGAGTTAGTCGAGCCTCCGTCCCCCCCATTCAGGAGAGTCGATGAAACTCCCCCGCCTCGTCGTCTCCGCAGCGTGTGCGCTGGCCGTTTCGGCCGCCACCGTGGCCGGCGCCGCCACCTCCGCCTCGGCGTCGACGACCAATTACGTTGCGCTCGGCGACTCGTACTCGTCGGGCACCGGTGCCGGTTCGTACGACCTGGACAGCGCCTGCCAGCGCAGCAGCAACGCCTACCCCGCCAAGTGGGCCGCCGCGCACTCCCCCGCCTCGTTCGCGTTCGCCGCCTGCGCCGGCGCCAAGACCGGCGACGTGCTGAACAGCCAGCTCGGCTCGCTCAACTCGAGCACCTCGCTGGTGAGCATCACGATCGGCGGCAACGACGCCGGATTCAGCAACGTCATGCAGACCTGCGTCCTGAGTTCGGACTCGTCCTGCGTCAGCGCGGTGAACACCGCGAAGAACTTCGCCGACACGCAGCTTCCGGGCCTGCTGAACAACGTCTACTCGTCGATCCGGTCGAAGGCCCCGAACGCGCACGTCGTCGTGCTCGACTATCCGCACCTTTACATCACCAACGACTCCGGGTGCATCGGGATGAGCCACACCAAGCACGTCGCCCTGAACAGCGCCGCCGACGAGCTCGACACCGTGATCGGCAAGGCCGCGGCCAACGCCGGGTTCACCTTCGCCGACGTACGCGGCCAGTTCGCCGGGCACGAGCTGTGCTCGGGCGACAACTGGCTCAACGCGGTGACCTGGCCGATCGGCAACTCCTACCACCCGACGGCGACCGGCCACGCCAGCGGTTACCTGCCGGTCTTCAGCGGCCAGACGGCGCTCGCCGCGGCCTCGAAGAGCTGAGGTCCGCGGCCTCGGAAGAGCCGAGGCCCGCAGACTCCGGACCATGCGGCCGGGCCGCCCGCACACGGGCGGCCCGGCCGCACTACGATCTCCGCAGCGCCGGGATCCGCCCGGCGCCGGAGCGACTGCGATGGACTATCACGAACGGCTGCCGCCAGAAGTGGCTGAACTCTTCCCCGACGGCGGCGCCGGTCGGACACTCTCAGTGACACTCCCGTCCGGATACGTGGTCTGGCCCGACCCGGGCTACCCGCAGCATCAGCCGGCCAAGCGGCCCGCCTTCTGGATCAGCGACGACCCGGCGCCGTGCGCGCTGTGGTCCCGGCTGCGGGCCGAGACCCACGCGTCGGGTCTGTGGCCGGTGATGCTGGAGGACACCACGCAGCCGTGGTCCACCGGCCAGATCGCACCCGAGCCGATCGACGAGATCGACAACTACGACGCGGCCGCGTTCATGGCCGAGGTCTGGGCCGAATGGGACGAGCCCGCCGCGGACATCACCCCCTTCGGCCGCTACTCCCCCGGCCTGGCCCCTCCGGGTGAGCGGAGAGAGGATCCCGACGCCCTCGCCGGGCGGTGCGTGGAGGTCCTCGACGGGCGGCCCCTGGGGCTCGTGCCCGTGACCCGCGGCGCCGACGCGCTGACCGCGATGGGGTGGCAGGGCGCGCGTCACCACAATCCCTGGACCGCGCCCCTTTCGGCGGTGGTGCGCAGCTGGGAGGACCGGTTCGGGGCGCGCCTCATCGGGATCGGGTTCAACACGCTGGAGCTGAGCGTCGCCGCGCCGCCGACCACCTTCCGGCACGCGCTGCACGTCGCGGCCGAGCACTGGACGTTCTGCCCGGAGGTCATCCTGCAGGGGCCCGGGACCCTGGAAGGGCACGCCGAGGAGATCTGCGGCAGCTCCCTGTGGTCCTTCTGGTGGGAGTGACCGACCCTCAGGTGAGGCCGGGCCGGATCACCCTCACCCGTCGGCGCCGTCGTCCTTCTTCGGCGCGCGGATGTAGGTGCCCTTCGCGGGAAGGGTGATGACCAGCCGGCGTTCCCGTAGGTCACGGACGGCGCGCCGGGCGGTGCCGAGCGCCACGCCGTACTCCACCGCGAGGTCGCGCTCCCCCGGGAGCCGCGTGGCGGGCCGCAGCTCGCCCTTCTCGATGCGCTTCGCGATGTGGTCGGCGACCTGCTTGTAACGGTATTCCGGGTCAGATTCGTCGAAAACCGGCTTCTCGTCGCTCACGGAGATCACGCTAGAGCACCGTTGAGCTGCACGAACGCACAGGTAGCGGCCTACCGCTATACACCGCTCTATGGAGCTGCTAGGTTACTCACCGAGAGGCCAGACGTTCTGGCGGCCGCTTTCATCGGTGGGTTGGCGGGCCGCCTCGAGCGTCCGGGGGGCGGTGGCGCGCGGGGACTGGACGGTGGCGCCACCGCCCCGGGGGGACGGAGGGCGAAGGTTCATGGGCGATGACGACACCGACCGGGCCCGGCGGATCCAGGCGGCACTGGACGACTTCCGCGCGACACTGGCGAGCGTCCCGGTCGTCGGTGTCGCGCACTGGTCCGAGCTCGAGCAGCTCACCGACCTGATCCGGCGCCATCCGCGAGCGGCCCGCCGGATCCTCGCGGATCTCCCCGACGAGCGGTGACTCCGAGCGCCGGGAGGCGCCGGCCCGCCCGGCGAACGACGCGGCACCAACAGACCGCCTTGCAGATGGTCTTGATCCGCTTTAGCGTTGATGAACTGCACTCGATATCCGAGGTGTTCTTCGTGACCGAGCACGCTGACCGCGAGCAGGAGTCAGAGCCCGAAATCACAAGCAACACCATCCGTGATGCCGCCCTGGGCGCCAGCGTCCAAGCGCGGTCCATTGAGGGGAACATCATTTTCAACGCCGCTCCCCCGGCATCGCATCCGACACCAGCACAATTACCGATATGTCCCTCGCATTTCACGAACCGTGAGCAAGAGATCGCCACGCTGCAACGCCTGGCGCGTGACGCCGCGGAAGACGCTCGGACGATGCTCGCCGTAATCACGGGTCAAGGGGGGATCGGGAAGACGACGCTCGGCCTGTGCTGGCTCCGGAGCGTCAGCTCCGGCTACCCCGACGGCCAGCTCTATATCGACCTCCAAGGATATTCCGGAATACCCCATTTGACACCTGAAGAAGGCCTGGCCAGTCTTCTTCGATCGCTGGGCGTGGCCGCCGGTGATGTTCCACTTGCGGCGGAGGAGCAGTCGGCGTTGTTCCGGTCCCTGACCACCGGACGGCGACTCATCATCGTGCTCGACAACGCCGTCTCCGCCGCACAGGTGCGGCCTTTGCTCCCCGGTAACGGCCCGAACATTGTGATCATCACGGCGCGGCGGCAGCTGTCGGGCCTGGCGATGCACGGAGCGACGTTCCTGGACCTCGACCCGCTCGACCACACCGGTGCGCGGACCCTGCTCGACCGCATGCTCGGCAGCGACCGCACGGCGAGGGAGGCGGGCAAGGCCAGGGAGCTCGCGGAGCTGTGCGGGCGGCTGCCCCTCGCGCTGTGCACGTCCGCGGCGCGGCTGGCGACCCGGCGCCGGTGGCCCATCTCCCGCCTGGTCGACGAGCTCAACGACGAGAGACGCCGGCTGGCCGCCCTGCACGTCGACGACGACCTGTCCGTACGAGCGGTCTTCGACGCGTCGTACGCCGCGCTGCCCGACGACGCGGCATGCGCGTACCGGCTGCTCGGCCTGCACCCCGGCCCCGACTTCGACCTCGCGGCCGCCGCCGCGGCGGCCGGGCTCGACACGGAGGCGGCCGCCCGTGTCCTGGACGTCCTCGTCGACGCCAACCTGCTCCAGGAAACCGACGACGACCGTTACCGGTTCCACGACCTGTTGCGCCTGCACGCGCGGTCCGCCGCCGACCGGGACGAGACGCCGGCCGCCCGCGGCGCCGCGATCCGACGAATCGTCGACCACTACCTGCGCGGGGCGGCCGTGGCGGACGTGAGCGTGATCCCCGGGCGGTGGCGGCTCAGGGACCACCATACGGACGCCGAGCTCCTCCCCCTGCTCGACAGGGAGGACGCCCTCGCCTGGCTCGAGTCGGAACGCACCAACCTCGTCGCCGTGCAGCGGCTCGCGGCCGAGCACGGCCACGACCGTGAGACGTGGGAGGTCTGTGAGGCGCTGTGGCCGTTGTTCGTCTACCGCAAGCACTACCGCGACTGGCTCGCCACCCACGAGCTCGGCCTGAACGCGGCGCGCGCCTGCGGGGACCGTCGCGCCGAGGCACGGATCCTCGAACAGCTCGGCTCCGCACACCTGAACCTCAAGGACTTCGCGGCCGCACTGGATCACGCGTCGCGGGCCGTGGCGCTGGAAAGGGCGACCGATCATCCGACCGGTGAGGCCACCGCCCTGGAGATCCGCGGGCTGGCCGAGCTGGCCCTCGGACGGCCGGACGACGCGATCGAGACCTTCACCATGTCCCTGCGTCTCAACGAACGCCTCGGCGTCCGCCGGGGCATGGCGATCATGGCGCGCCGCCTCGGTGACGCGCTGCGAACCGCCGGACGGCCCGAGGACAGCGTCCGGCACCTGGTCGAGGCCCGGGAGTTCTTCCACGCCGACGGGGACCCCTACAACGAGGTCCGGTCGCTTGACAGCCTTGCCCGCTCCTATTTGGAGCTGCGGCGGGTCGACGAGGCCGAGCGGGCGCTGCGCACGGCGGTGGACCTCAGCGAGTCGATCGGCGCCACCCATGAGGCCGCCAACGCCCACGTGGCCCTCGCGGACATGGCGGTCCGGCGCGGCCGGCCCCGGGACGAGCGGGCTCATCTCGAGTCGGCGCTGGCGATGTACGAGGCCCACGGCGCGCCCGACGCGGAGGAGGTCAGGACACGCCTCGCCCGGATCCGGCAGTCCGGGCCGCCATGAGCGGGCAGCAGGGACGCCCCGGTCAGGGACCGCAGGGACCTCCCGATGACCAGCCAGGTGTGCACGAACGACGCGAACGCCCCCGGCGGATACCAGGAGGGGACGTCGATCACCCATCCGCCGCCCGGGACGGCCACCCGCTCACACGCTTCCTCGACGACCGCGAGGAGCGCGCCGCTCGGACCCGTCCGGGCGCCCGGTCCGGCCCGTACGATCACGTCGGCCACGGCCAGCCAGGCCGGGTCCTCCTCGTCCGCCTCCGCCCGCAGGTGCTCGTCGGTCACCCGGCCGGGCTCGTACGGGCAGGAGAGGGGAAGCGACGCCGACACCACCGAGATGACCGTCTCCCCGATCCGGACGGCCGGTCCCCGGGACGCGGGGCCGGCGAGCGGGAGGGATCCGACGCGGAGTTCGTTGCGCACCAGCCGCACGGTCACCGGACCACCTCCAGCGGCCGGGGCGGCGCGACGGGCTCGACACGCGCCGCCGAGGGCGGCTCGGGCAACCCCAGCAGTTCGTACATCCGGCGGCGCAGGATCGCCGCCGCCTGCCCCGGGCGGGAGGTGAGCCGCGACCGCAGCGCGGCCGAGGGGCCGGGCGTGCAGGCGGCGATCTGCGGCTCCAGCGGCCGGTGCTGATCGAGCCGTGGCGCCGATCGCCCCAGCAGTGCGACCGCGGAACCGGCCATCACGTCCTCGTCCGGGAACGCCGCGAGGAGGGTCGGGACCCCGAGAGCGGCCCCGTAGCCGGTCACCGAGCCGTGGTCGCCGATGAGACGGTCGGCGGCCACCAGGGCCGCCTGCCAGCCCTGTTCGGGAGGAAGGATCCGTACGCCCAGCCGCCGGCAGTCGTCGAACCACGCCGCCACCTGCCGGCGGCCGTGCCAGCACCAGATGTTCGGGTGGAACGCGACCACGATCCGGTACCGGTCCGAGGGCAGCTCCCGGGCCAGCCGGAGCGGCAGATCGTCGTGGCGGCCCAGGAGGGACCGCGGTCCCCAGGTGGAGGAGACGAACACCAGCGTCTGGTCGGGCCCGGCGCCCAGCGCCTGCCGGTAGGCCGCCCGCCGGCCGGCGCCGGCGAGCATCCGGTCGAAGGTCGGATCGCCGGCGACGAAGGTGACGGGCAGCGCGTCCGGGCACACCTCGCCCACCTGCAGGACCTGGCTCTCGTGGGCGACCGCCAGGGCGGACGGGATGACCCTCCCCCCTGCCGCGATCGCGTCGGCCCGCAGGCCCGGCAGGGGACGACGCCCGGCCGGGCCCCGTCCCGCCCAGCGATGGACGAGGACGCCGGGCGGCGCGCCGTGCGGCAGCGTCAGGACCGGCGCGTGCAGGTCCTGGAGCCGGCCGTCGCCGGCCGCGATCGCGAGGTCGAACGACGTCCGGATCGCCTGGTGGTACGGGATGAGGAGGCCGCCCAGGTCGCGCAGGTGGTCCCCCGCCCCGACGCGCAGCACCGACGCCGGCGACTCGGTGTAGACGACCTGGATCCGCCGGTCGCCCTCCACCAGCGGAACGACGTCGGCGAGCCGCGTCGCCGCCGTGAGGTGGTGCACCACCACCAGGACGCTGCGCCTCCCGGCGAGCGTCGTCCCCTTTGCCGCGTCGAGCCCGTACGGCCCCGGTCTCCACTCATCACAGGTCATCGCCGACCTCCCGGCTCAGGTCCTCGGTGGACCGCTCGAGCCCACAGTGGGCCGGGAGGGTGGATCGGCCGCTTGCAGCCGGCGGGATGACGTCCTTGCACGGCTGCTCAGGGCGGCTCAGAAGGCCACGCGGCTCAGAAGGCCACGCGGCTCAGAAGGCCACGCGGTTCAGGAGGCCACGCGGTTCAGGAGGCCACGCGGTTCAGGAGGCCACGCGGTTCAGGAGGCCACGCCGTCCAGGGCCGTGAGGCGCAGCGCCAGCGAGCGCGCCTCGGGAACGGCCAGCGCCTGGAAGAGATCGAGCGCCTGCCGCCAGCGGATCTTCGCCGCCTGGCTGCCGTGCAGGTGCAGCGTCACGGTGGCGACGCCGTCATGGATCCGTGCCTCTTGGTAGAGATCGCCCATCTCGCGCGCCGTCGCCAGGGCCTCCCGATAGCAGTCGAGGGCGTCCTGATAGCGGCCGATGCCCCGATAGGCGTCGCCCATCCCCCGGATCGCCCACGTGCGTTCGAACGAGTCGGCGATCGCCTCGGCGATGGCCCTGGCCTTCTTGTGATGGATCAGCGCCTCGTCGTAGCGGTCCATCATCTGGTAGGTGGTTCCGATGTTGTTCAGGACGTCGGCGATGTTCTTACGGTCCCCCGTCTCACGGAACACGACGAGTGCTTCGCGGTAGGCGTCGATGGCCGGCCGGTATCTCCCCTTGTACTGCAGGACGTTGGCGAGGTTGTTCTTCAGTATCGCGCTGTTCTGCCGGCCCGAGATCTGGCTGAAGATGGCCAGCGACTCCTGGTAGAGACTGGTCGCCTCCCGGTGGAACCCGCGCTGCCGCAGCGCTTCTCCCATGTTGTTCAGCGTCTTCGCCTCGCCGCGGCGGTCCCCGACCCGCCGGTACAGGGCGAGCGCCCGGCGCAGGCAGTCCATCGCGTCTTCGCAGCGGCCCAAGTGCCAGCGGGCGATGCCGCAGTGCGCCAGGCTGTCCGCCTGGCCCCGGTCGTCGCCGATCCTCCGGTAGAGGGCGAGCGCCTCCTGCCCGTAGGCCAGGGCCTCTCGGTTCCTTCCGGAGGACCAGTGGATGACACCGATGTGGTCGAGTGATTCGGCCTCGGCTTGGGGATCCCGAAGCTCGCGGTAGGCGTCGAGGGCGCGTTGGGCGTGGTCCAGCGCATCGCGGAGACGCCCGGTACGGAGCCGGTCGAGGCTGAGTTCGGCCGACGCCTGGGCGAGGTGACGAGCGTCCCCGAGTTCCCGGGCGGCCCGGAGCGCGCGTTCGTGGATCGTCGCCGCCTGCCCCCACTTCCCGGCGGTGTCCAGGAACGCCGCCATCGCGTGCGCGAGACGGACGCCCTGGGTCTTCCATTCGTGGTCGATCGCGTATTCGATCACGCGGAGGCTGTTACGCCACTCCGCCTCCATCCACGCGTGCGCGTCTTCCCGGGTGTTCACGACGGGAACGTCCTCCGCCGGGCGGGACGACGCCGTCGCGGTTCTTCGACGATGCGGATGGAGCAGCCGATCGGCGCGCTGCGCGCTGCGCAGGTAATAGTCCAGAAGCCGGCCCAGCGCCCTGCGCCGCTCTTGTGAGGAGTCTTCGCGTTCGGCCCGATCGCAGGCGTACCCCCGGATGAGGTCGTGGAAGGAGAGCCGCCCTTCCGGCCCCCGGTTGAGGAGGTGGGATTCGACGAGGCCGTCGATGACGGGCGCGACGTCCGATGGCGTCGTACCGCACAGGGCGGCTGCGGCATGCGTCGTGATGTCGATACAGGGATCGATTCCGAGCCGGCGGAAGACCCGCCGTTGGTCCGGCGAGAGCCTCTGGTAGGACGATTCGAAGGCGGCCTGGACGGCGTCGCCGCCGACGCCGACATCGAGGATGGTCGATCCGGCGGTCTGGAGATCATCGACGACCTCCGGCGGCCGTGATCCGGCCCCGCTCCCGATCTGGCTCGCGACCAGATGAATCGCCAGGGGCAGGTGGCCGCACAGGTTCACGATCCGGGTGGCGGTCTCCTCGTCGACGGCGTCGCCGGCGTCGGCCAGGCGGTTGAACAGCACCAGGGATTCGTCCGGCGACAGTGTCTCCAGGGAGATCTGCCGCAGGCCGTCGAGGTTCTTGAGCCTGTTCCTGGCGGTGATGATGGTGAAACAGTCCCGCGCGGCGGGAATGAGGGGCCTGACCTGATCTCCGTCCGCGGCGTCATCGAGCACGATGATCGCCCGCCGCCCTGCCATCTCGGCCTGCCACATGGCGGCGCGCCGCGCCGGCGTCGGAGGAACGCTACCGGCCGGAACGCCGAGCATGGTGAGCAGTTCCGCTAGGGCGCCGGCAGGAGCGAGATGGGGATGGTGGGGATCGTGGGCGTGCAACGGCAGCAGCAACTGGGCGTCGGGATAACGATCGGCGAGGATGTGCGCCGCGTGAACCGCGAGGGTGGTCTTACCCACTCCGGGCATGCCTTCGACGACCACCGCCTGAATTCCCGTTCTGCGCTGATCCGTACCGGTGAGGGCGCGCAGTTCGCGGGTCCGTCCGGTGAAGTGGACCGTGCGCGGCGGTAACGTCTTGGGCTGCGGGCCATGGCCGGGGCTCCGGTGCCGTGGTGTGATGGCCAATTCGCCGTCGCGGGCGAGGATCTGGTGTTGCAGTCTCTGTAGCGTGGCTCCGGGGTCCGCGCCCTGAGTCTCCATCAGCCGCCGCTGGATCCCGCGATAGACGGCCAGCGCGTCGGCCTGGCGGTCGCTTCGGTAGAGGGCGAGCATTAGCTGGGCGGCGAACCGTTCGTCCAGGGGATACCTGGCGACCAGGCGGTGCAGTTCACCGATGATCTCGATGTGGCGGCCCAGACTCAATTCGAGCTCGATGCGTTTCAGCCGGGCGCGGCGGCGTTCCTCCTCAAGGCTTCGGCGCATGGCCGGTGTCCACTCGCCCGGCAGACCGGCCAGCGGCTCACCGCGCCAGAGCTCATCCGCCTGCAGGAGCAGGCCTACCGCCGCCGTCGCGTCGCCGCTGTCGGCGATCGCGTCGGCCTGGCGCCCCAGCCGGCGGAATCGGTGCAGGTCGACGGAGTCGGGATCGGTCGTGAGCGTGTAGGTCTGAGCGTTCGACGTGATCTGCGCGTCACTGCCGGCAGCACGGAGGCGCCCGCGCGTCCGGGAGATATAACTGGACAGATTGCTCCGCGCCTTGCCGGGAGGATCATCCCCCCAGAGCCGGGCCGTGAGGACGTCGCAGGACATCGGCCGGCCGCATTGCATCAACAAGAGGGCGAGGACGCATCGCTCCATCGGCGAACCGAGATCGTGCGAACGCCCATCGATCAATAGTTCGATGGGACCGAACAGATGAAACGCGACGTCACCGGAATTTCGGTCCGTCTCCATCCGCCGTGGACCTCCGCTCACCGCAGACCGCTTGTCCCACAACTCGCGGAAAAGCCTGCGGCACGCTCACATGGGGCCAAATGTGCGACGGATCTGGCCAAGACGTCAAGGTATCGGCTTTCTTCCCCACAGGCTGGAAATGCATACTCGTGAAGAATGTTTCACCCCAGCGTTATTCATTCCTACCAGCGGGATGCAATAACTCCACCATCCAGGGGCGCAAGCCACTTCCTTAGCAGCTACCCCCGCGCCACGGTTTGAGGCTGATCCGGCTGGCGTCCAGGCCCACGCCGGTGACGGCCGCCCAGACCAGATCGCGTATCGCCTGGTAGACGCAGAGCAACGCCCAGGTCTCCTGATAGACCACTTCGGGCGACTTCGAACGCAGATCCGGCTCTCCCGCGCGCTTGTCCTTGATGACGGAGATGGACTCGCGTATCCGCCACCTGCGGGCGTACAACTGGGCGAGCTCGATCGCCGGCGCCTTGTCCGGGTCGGTCAACGAGGTGATCAGCGTGAACGACTCCGGATCCTCCCCTTCCTCGCCCTCGACGGTGTACTCGACGACCCTTACGCGTACGGGCGTCCCCGCCATCGTTGGACCGGTCCACAGGTCGGCCAGGTAGGTGCCGTCGTCGAGGACCTCCACGGGCGGGCCCGCGGCCGAGTCCGTCCGCCACACCAGCCACAGCCCGCGCTCGGTCAGCGAGCTCCACACCTCCGCCCCCGCGAAGCTCCGCCCCGCCAGGAGAAGCGTGTTCTCGTCCACCGAATCGGCGAGTTGGACCGCCCGTCTGTGCGCAGCCGACCGGTCGCCCTCCACCACCGCGTCGATGACGGCACCGGTCGCGCATTCGGCGAGGGCGATCACTCGGACCTGGGGAGGCCTCCGCGGGTCCGGCCGGCAGAACGCCTCGTCGTTGGCGGTCGTGTCCGGGACGTCCACCGCCAGTCCGTCCACCGAGCAGACCCGCCGGTCCCGCCAGAACGCCCCCGGAGTCCCCTGGTCGCCGACCGGGCCCGCGACCTCGCCGAACAGAGCCTCCATCACCTGCCAGCCCAGCCGGGCCCGGGCCTTGGCGATCGCCCCCGTGGTCGGGACCGTCTTGCCGCCCCAATCGGCGCGGATCCAGGCCAGGCCGTCGAGGAGCCTGCCCAGCACGGCGTCGTATCCGGCCCTCGCCCAGACCCACAGGGCCAGCGTGAAGTAGACGGTGAGCCCGGCGGGGAGCACGCGGGTGCGCTGCTCACCTACGCCGGCCTCCTTCACAACGGCGTCGACCAGCGTCGGCGGGAACGTCTTGGCCAGCAGGCCCACCATCACCCTGTCCGGCAGTCGATCGTCGGCGGTCCGCTTCTCCCGAGTGAGGCCGGCCATGCACGAATCTCCTTAAGTCAGTGGTATCGCGGCGATCTCTCGCGTAACCTTCACTCCGTGCAACCCACCCCCAACAGCAACACCGACCGCAGCACGCCCATCAACAAGAAAGCCCTGGCAGGCGCAGCCGCGGGTGTGATCGCGGCCACCGGCGTGGCGGTCATCGCACTCGGCGCCGGCTTGGGACACGCCCGGGACCGGCAGGCGCATCCTAGGGCGAACCACGTCCAGGCGGCTCCGGAAATCTGGATGCCGTCGGCGTCCCCGGAGATCTGGATGCCGTAGAACCGTTCCGGAGTTCTCCGCCTAGCTAGACGAAGCTCACAAAGCACCCCGTCCGGCCTAAAAGACGTAAAGGTTGCGCCCCAGGAAACCCCGACTGGGGCTCACCTCGAGAACCGCCGCTTCCCGGCCTCTGAGGCACCACCAGGGCAGGAGATGATCTCCGGGCCCCGGACGACCCGGTCGGCGCCTGCCCGACCTGCCCCTCACCTGCGTGAGAATTCGTGTATGACCGAATCTCGGGAGATGGCCCCGTACTCCGGCCGGACCGCGTGGGTGTGGAACCTGAAGACCCCGCTGCGAGAGTTCCTGCGGACCGAGACCGGCAGCGCGATGGTGCTGCTGGCCGCGACGATCGTCGCGCTGGTGTGGGCGAACGTCGACCCGTCATCGTACGAACGCCTCTGGCACGCGGCGCTGTCCATCCGCGTCGGCGGCTCGGGGTTGTCGCTGGACCTGCGGACCTGGGTGAACAGCGGCCTGATGACGTTCTTCTTCTTCGTCGTCGGCCTGGAGGCCCGCCGGGAGTTCGACATGGGCGAGTTGCGCGACCGCCGGCGTCTGGTGCTGCCGCTGGTCGCGGGCGTCGGCGGCATGATCGTCCCGATCGCCATCTACCTGGCGGCGAACGGCGGCGGCCCGGCGGCGCACGGCTGGGGCGTCGCGATGTCGACCGACACGGCGTTCGCGCTGGGGATGCTCAGCCTGGCCGCCGCCAAGCTCCCCGCACGGATGCACGCCTTCCTGCTCACGGTCACGGTCGTCGACGATTTCGTCGCCCTGGCGGTCATCGGCGTGTTCTACAGCGAGGCCGTCAGGTTGTCCGCACTTCTGGCGGCGCTCGTCATCTTCGCCGCGATCCTGCTCGTCCGCGCGACGGGCGTGCGGTACGGGATCGTCTTCCTGCTGCTGGGCGCGGCGGGGTGGGTCGCGATGCTCAAGTCCGGTGTCGAGCCCGTCGTCGTGGGCCTGGCGATGGGGCTGATCACGTACGCGTCGCCGGCCGCCCGCACGGACCTGGAGCGCGCCAGCGACCTGTTCCGGTCGTTCCGCGAGCAGCCGACCGCCGAACTGGCGCGGACCGCGACCAGCGGGCTGGCCTCGGCCATCTCTCCGAACGAGCGCCTGCAACTGCTGTTCCATCCCTGGACGAGTTACCTGATCGTTCCCCTGTTCGCCCTGGCCAACGCGGGCATCACGATCAGCGGCGGCCTGCTGTCCCGTGCGTTCACCTCCCCGATCACCCTCGGCATCCTCATCGCGTACGTGGTCGGTAAGCCGCTCGGGATCACCGCGTCGACGTGGCTGCTCACCCGGCTGAGCCGGGGCGGCGTCCGGCCGCCCGTCGGCTGGGCCGCCGTGCTCGGCGGCGGGACGATCGCGGGGATCGGCTTCACCGTGTCGCTGCTGATCGCGACGCTCGCCTTCAGCGGTCCGCCGCTGGAGGAGGCGAAGCTCGGCATTCTCGCGTCCGCGCTGGTCGCGTCGGTCCTGACCTGGGTGCTGTTCCGCCTGACCGCCATGCTCCCCACACAGCTCCGGCTGCGGGCGCTGATGGGCACGGCCGAGGGCATCGTCGACCTCGCGGTGCCGGTCGACCCGGACCGCGACCACATCCGCGGCCCCGAGCGGGACGCGCTGGTGACGCTGGTCGAGTACGGCGACTTCGAGTGCCCGTACTGCGGCCAGGCCGAGCCGGTCGTCCGCGAACTGCTGGCCGGGTACGGCGACGTGCGGTACGTCTGGCGGCACCTCCCGCTGCAGGACGTGCACCCGAACGCGCAGTTCGCCGCCGAGGCGAGTGAGGCCGCGGCCGCGCAGGGGGCGTTCTGGGAGATGCACGACACGCTGATGGACCACCAGGGCGACCTGCGGCTCGGTGACCTCATCCGGTACGCCGAAGAGCTCGGGCTGGACGTCGCGCGATTCCGCCGGGACCTGCGCGAGCAGACCGGCGCCTCCCGGGTCGCCGAGGACGTCCAGTCGGCCGACCTCAGCGGCGTCTCCGGCACGCCGACGTTCTTCATCAACGGCCGCCGGCACCACGGCGCGTACGACATCGAGACGCTCACGGCGGCGGTGCGGGCCGCGAAGGCCCGCGCGCTGATCAGCGCCTGATCCAGGCCGAACGGGCCGAACGAGCCGGATGCGCCGGGGACGTACGAGAATGCGGCCGGATGCTCGTTTTCGAACACCAGTTCGAATAGAATGCGAGTATGAGACGGCGTGTGTACGACGAACCGGTCCAGGTAGAGGTCCTCGCCGATCGCCCCGCCCGCTTCACCTGGGACGGTTGCGGCTACGAAGTGATCACCTTCGTCAAGATGCTCGGGCTCCAGCGGCCCCGCGATGACGTCGACACCCAGCTGTGGCAGGTCCGGGCCCGCGCGGCCGGGAGCCAGACCCCGGCGACGTACGAGCTGCGCCGCGACCACGGCACGTGGCAGCTGGCCGCGGTCTGGGAGGCCGCCGGCCGACCCTGAGGCGGGACGGACCGGGCGGCCGGAGCACGGCTCCGGCCGCCTGGTCACGCCGAGGGAGCGCCCGGGCGGGCGCCGCGGTGCCCGCCCGGGGGTGCTCGCGCGGGCACCGCGGTCCCGCGTCCGCGTACGCTTGGGCCCCTACCGGAATGGGGGTGACGCGGTGGATCCGGCGGCCGTCGGCGGCGACCCGCCCGCCACCAAGCGCCTGCCCCGGGCCCAGCGGCGCGACCAGTTGCTCGCCGCGGCGGAGCGGGTCATCGCGCGGGACGGTCCCCAGGTCTCCATGGACGCCGTCGCCGCCGAGGCCGGTGTCTCCAAACCGATCGTCTACCGTCACTTCGGCGACAAGAACGGCCTGGCCCGCGCGGTCGGCGAGCGGTTCGCCGTCGCGTTGCTGGCCGACTGGCGCGCGGCGCTGGCCGCCCACGCCGATCCACGCGAACGCACCCACGCCGCCATCGACGTCATCCTGCGGCGGATCGACGAGGCCCCGCAGACCTACCGGTTCCTGACGCGGGGCAGCGCGGAGGGCGCTCCGGCCCTCGGCGACGCGCTCGACGCCTTCCTGCGCATGATCGGGGACGACCTGGCGGGCTTCATGGCGTCGGTGAACGAGGACAAGAGCCCCGAGCGGCAGGCACTGCTGCTGACCTGGGGACATGCCATGGTCGGGCTGGTGCGCAGCAGCGCGGACCTGTGGCTCGACCGGCGCCACGTCGGCCGGGAGGAGCTCGTCGCCCAGCTGACGGACCTTCTCTGGAGCGGGTTCGGGGACGCCGGCTGGATGACGGGCGGGCCGCCCGGCACACGCGGTGACGATGCCGGAACCGCTTGACACGGCGGTGCGGAGGAACCCTATGTTACGTGAAGTAACTTATCGACCCCATCGACGTACGGACCGCGGCCGGCCGCCCGCCGCGGATGAGCCGCAGCAGAGCCGCGAAGGAAGAGAAGCCACATGTCCGCAGGCACCGGAACCCCGCTCGGCGTCGCACTGACACGCCTCGCGGCGGCGGAACCCGAGACGCCGGCACTGACCTGCGGCGGGGTCACCCTGTCCCGGCGCGAGCTGGACGAGCGCGCGAACCGCCTCGCGTGGGAGCTGCGCGACCACGGCGTCCGCGTCGGCGACCGCGTCGCGATCGTCCTGCCGAACGGCGTCGACTTCGTCGTCGCGCTGCTGGCCGCCTGGAAGGCCGGCGGCACCCCGGTACCGGTCTCCGACCGCCTGCCGGCCGCCGAACGCGAGCCGGTGGTCGAGCTGGCCCGGCCCGTGGTCGTGATCGCCGCGAGCGGCCCCGGCACTCTTTCCCCGTCTGCGGGGGCCGGCCAGCCGGAGTCGGCGCCACCGGGCATCGTCCCGCAGCCCTGGAAGATCCTCGCCTCCGGTGGCAGCACCGGACGTCCCAAGCTGATCGCCACCGTGGAGCCCGGGATCGCCGAGCGCGCGGGCCTGTTCGGCCTCGGGGCGCAGATGCCGGAGGGCGGTGCGGCGCTGGTGACCGCGCCGCTGACGCACAACGGCCCGTTCATGTCCCTCACCGCGGCCCTGCTGTTCGGCAAGCACGTGGTCCTGATGGAGCGCTTCGACGCGGCGGAGGCGCTCCGGCTCGCCGAGCGGCACCGCGTCGACTGGATGTACGCCGTGCCGACGATGATGCACCGGATCTGGCGGCTGCCGGAGGCCGACCGCACGGCCGCGGACCTGTCGGCGCTGCGCGTGCTGTTCCACCTCGGCGCGCCGATCGCGCCGTGGCTCAAGCAGGCGTGGATCGACTGGCTCGGCCCGGAACGGATCTGGGAGCTGTACGCCGGGACCGAGGCGCAGGCCGTCACCCGCATCAGCGGCACCGAGTGGCTCGCCCACCGGGGCTCGGTCGGCCGCCCGCTGACCGGCGACATCGAGGTCCGTGACGAGCTCGGCCGGCCCCTCGGGCCGGGACGGGTCGGCCAGGTCTGGATGCGCCCGGACGCCGGGCCGACCTACACCTACATCGGCGCCACGGCCCGCTCCGACGGCCGCTGGGAGTGCCTGGGCGACCTCGGCTACATCGACGCCGACGGCTATCTCTACCTCACCGACCGCGACACCGACATGATCCTCGTCGGCGGGTCCAACGTGTACCCGGCCGAGATCGAGGGTGTCCTCGAAGAGCACCCGGCCGTACGCTCGGCCGCCGTCGTCGGGCTGCCCGACGAGGACCTCGGATCGGTGCCGCACGCCATCGTCCAGGCCGACACGGACGTCGACGAGGCGGCGCTGCTCGCCCACCTGCGCGAGCGACTCGCGGCGTACAAGCTCCCCCGGACGTTCGAGTTCGTCACCGAGCCGCTGCGCGACGACGCCGGGAAGATCCGCCGCGCCGCGCTCCGCGCCGCCCGCCTCCCCGCCGGGCCCCGCGCGGCCGCCGGAACCACCTGATCGCGGACGCTCGTCGGTCAGGGCCTGCGCCAGCGGACCGAGTAGCGCCAGTACAGGTGCCGCCGGAAGCGGGCGCCGGGCAGCAGCCGCAGGGCCTCCCTGCGCACCTGGCCCCAGCTCATCTCCGGGTCCGCCATCGGCATGCCCGCCGGATCCGCCTTGCCGCGGACGCGGTCGACGACCATGACGGCCGGCAGGACCGCGACGTCGCGCGCCCAGTCCAGAGGCGTACGGTTGCGGGCCAGGCCGACGACCACCAGGGTCCCGCCGGGGCGCAGCAGATCCGCCATCCGTGTCAGCGCGCTCGTGAAGTCCATGTGGTGGATCACCGCCACCGAGCAGACCAGGTCGTACGCGCCCTCGGGGAACGGGTGCCGGAGGAAGTCGGCCGCCACGAACTCCAGGCCGCCGGACGCGCCGGCGCGTTCGCGCGCCCGCCGGATCATCTCCGCCGAGCGGTCGACCCCGGTGACCCGGCGCGCCCGGGTCGCGAGCCGGCGGGCGAGCAGCCCCTCACCGCACCCGACGTCCAGCGCCGCCTCGCACGGGTCGGGCATCGCGTCGAGCACCAACCGGTGGTAGTGGGTGTTGTGGTTCCAGTAGTCGTGATCGTCGGTGTGGGTCATCGATCGATGATCTCGGATCGGAGGGCCGGCCGGATCGGACACTCGTTTATGTGCTGTTTCACCGGGTAGCGGAGGCACCTGACCGGAAAACGACTGCGAAGGAGATGGACGATGAGCAGTGTCATGGAGAGCATCGACGTCCACGTCCCGGTTCACACGGCGTACAACCAGTGGACCCAGTTCGAGGACTTCCCGCAGTTCATGGAGGGCGTGGAGGAGATCCGGCAGGTCAACGACACGCTCACGCACTGGAAGGTGAAGGTCGCAGGCGCGACCCGCGAGTACGACGCGCAGATCACCGAGCAGCGTCCCGACGAGCGCATCGCCTGGACCTCGGTGGAGGAGCCCAAGAACGCCGGCGTGGTGACCTTCCATCGGCTCGACGACGACAACACCCGGGTCGCCCTGCAGTTGGAGGTCGAGCCCGAGGGCTTCCTCGAGAACGTCGCCGACAAGACCGGAATGGTCAAGCACCGGGCGAAGAACGACCTCAAGCGCTTCAAGGAGTTCATCGAGGAGCGCGGCAGCGAGACCGGCGCCTGGCGCGGCAACGTCGACCGCCCGGACCAGTGACGTCCGCCTCCGGGCCGTCGCCGGACGGCACGGAGTCATGATCCTCGAGCAGGGCCGGGTCCGTCGCGGCGGGCCCGGCCTTCTCGCGTCTGCGCTAACGCGAGAAAAACTCATGTCCTCATCTGGTCAGAGGGCTACTCATCACCCGGCTGTTGGCGGACAGTGATCCACGCGGTCAACTGATCGAGGTGGTCCCCCGTGAGGCGTCTCCCGGCCGTCGTATGCGCCGTCGTACCCGCCCTGCTGATCATGCTCGCCCGGCCGGCGGCGGCGGACGTGTTCCCCGCCGGGCCGCCCAACGACCCGGACTACGCGCCCGTGGAGAACGGCGCGCCGGTGAGCTGTCTCACCACGGCCGCGCCGGGCGGGCAGCAGCACAACCTCTACTCCTTCATCCCGAAGTGCACGCCCCTCGCCAAGGACCCGGAGAAGGCCGCCGGGATGTCGGTCGACGCGGCCTGGCGGGACTACACGACCGGATCACCGGACACGGTGATCGCCTACGTCGAGGGCGGGATCAACTGGCACAACGGGGACGTCGCCGACCTCGCGAACAAGGTCTTCCTGAACACCGGCGAGCTGCCGAAACCCGCCGGGTCGGACACCTACGACCGGGACGGGGACGGCGCGGTCACCGCCGCCGACTACGCCGACGACCCACGCGTGCACGACACGAACGGCAACGGCGTCATCGACCCGGAGGACCTCATCGTCGCGTTCTCCGACGGCAAGGACGACGACGGGAACGGGTTCACCGACGACATCTCCGGCTGGGACTTCTACGACGACCAGAACGACCCCGCGACGCCCGACTCCACGTACGGCCACGCCAACGACCAGCAGCGGGTCGCGGCCGCGCAGGCCGACAACGGGAAGTTCGGCGTCGGCATCTGTCCCAAGTGCCGGCTGCTGCCGGTCCGCGCCGGCGACGAGGCGCTGGACCGTACGGACGACCTCGCGGCCGCGTGGCTGTACGCGGGCCGGGCCGGAGCCAAGGTCATCGTCAGCACGACGGCGGACCTGGGGTACTCCTCCGCGATGCGCCGCGCCGTGGACAAGTTCTGGAACGACGGCGTCGTCATGGTGGAGTCCAGCAACGACTTCGACTCCACGGACCACCAGGGCGGTATGTTCTGGCCGCACGTCATCCCCGGCAACGGCCTGGTCGCCAACGCCGCGGGCGCGCCGGGCGTCCTGGCCAACACGCTGACGAACACCTACCGCGAGCGCTCCAACCTCACGTCGTTCGGCGCGAAGGCGATGTTCTCGGTGGCCACGCAGGGCGGCTCGACGTCCGAGTCGACCCCGACGACCGGCGGGCTGTTCGGCCTGCTGCTCTCCTACGGCGCGCAGGCCGCGAAGGAGAAGAAGATCGACCGGCCGCTGACCAACGCCGAGGCGGTGCAGGTGCTGCGCGCGACCGCGAGCGACGTCGACGACGCGGGCCTGGGCTGGCCCGGACGGCCGGGATGGGACCGGCAATACGGCTACGGCCGCCCGAACGCCGCCAAGGCCCTCGCCGCGGTCGCCAAGGGCGACATCCCGCCCGCGACCTGGATCGAGAGCCCGGACTGGTACTCCCTGTACGACCCGGCGACGACCTCCTCCGTGCCGGTCACCGGGCACGTGGACGCCTCCCGCGCCGGGAGCTTCCATTATCGACTGGAGTTCGCGCCGGGCATCGAGCCCGCCGACTCGGCGTTCATCGAGGCCGGCACGGGGCAGGGCACCGGGACGTACGACGGCAAGGTGGGCACGCTCGACCTGAGCCGGCTGCCGCAGTCCTTCTGGGACAAGGCGTACGCGATGCCCGACGACAAGGAGCTGTCGGCGACCGAGCAGTACACCGTCACCCTGCGGCTGCGCGTGTGGGACGACGCGGGCCGGATGGGCGAGGAGCGCCGCGCCATCGCCGTCCACCACGACGACACGCTGCGGGCGGGGTTCCCGCAGCGCTTCGGGATCGGCGGGGAGAGCCAGCCCGCGCTCGCGGACCTGCAGGGCTCGGGCCACCAGGCCATCGTGTTCGGCGACGCCGACGGCCGGGTGCACGCCATCGACGGGGTGAGCGGCAGGGAGCTGTCCGGCTGGCCCGTGACGACGAACACCGAATCGGCCCGGATCCCCGGCTTCGACCCGGGCCATGAGCCGATCATCGCCCCGGTGGCCGTCGGCGACCTGTTCCACGACGGGCGCCAGGAGGTCGTGGTGACCAGCACGACCGGCCGGACGTACGTCTTCGACGCCCAGGGAAGGCTCCTGCCCGGCTGGCCCAAGACCCTGGACGCGGGCGTGAGCAAACCCGCGATCCCCCGGCCCGCGCTGCCCTACACCCGCCTCCCTCACCAGGGCGCGACCGCCTGTCCCGTCCTCGTCGACCTGGACGGCAAGCCCGGCCTGGAGATCGTGCAGGCCGGCTGGGACGGGCGGCTGCACGCCTGGCACGCGGACGGCTCGGACGTCCCCGGCTGGCCGGTGACCGTGGCGGACCCGCCGAAACCGGCCTCGGGGCTCACCGCGATCGACGACGCGAAGCTCGACGCCACCCCCGCCGTGGCCGACCTCGACGGCGACCACACACCGGAGATCGTGGTGCGCTCCCAGCACTCCGAGAGCCACGGGGCGGGCATCCAGGCGCTCGGCGCGAACTACGTGTACGCGTACCACGCCGACGGCTCGCCGGTGAAGGGCTGGCCGGTGCGGGTGCCGTCGATCATCACGTACTACGGCAGCGCGCAGGAGTTCATCACCGAGGCGGCGAACAGCCCGGCGGTCGCCGACGTGGACGGCGACGGCAAGGACGAGGTCGCCACCGGCCCGTCGTTCTCCGCGACCTTCCTCATCGGCGGCGACGGTACGATCCGGGGTGCCTACGGGCCGCTCAACAACCCGGCGTCCGCCCTGTTGAGCCACGACGCGGCGGCCGTACGGGCGCTGCTGACCGGCTCGTCGCCGACCCCGGCGGTGGACCTGCCCGCGTCGTTCACGACGAGCGGGGCGTTCGGGCGGTTCGGCGACGCCGGGCGGCTCGGGTACGCCGAGTCCGGGTCGGGCGCGGTGTCGCTGATCGCCGCGCTGCTGTACCCCGGCAGCGGCACCGCCATCGCCAACTACGAGCGCGGCTACGACGCCGCGACCACGCTCCCGGTCTCGGGATACCCGCACGCGCGGACCGGCCTGGACTTCCTCGGCGCGCCGCTGATCACGGACGTCACCGGGGACGGCAAGGCCGAGGTCGTCGACGGCGGGGACACCTCGACGATCCACGCGTTCACGCCATCCGGCCAGGCCGCCGGCTTCCCGAAGTTCACCGGCGGGTGGACGTTGTTCTCCCCGTCCGCCGGCGACCTGGACGGCGACGGCCGCACGGACCTGGTGACGACCACGCGCGAGGGTTATCTGTTCGCCTGGAAGACCGACGGCAAACCGGACGCCGAGTCATGGACCTACCACCACGATCAGCGGCGCACCGGGCGGTACGGGACGGACACCCGTCCACCCGGCGCCCTGCGCGACCTTCGCCAGGACGGCACGACCGTGAGCTTCGCCGCGCCGGGCGACGACGGGTACGCCGGCCGCGCCGCGACCTACCGCGTCGACGCCGACGGCAAGATCTCCACCGTCACGGCGACCGTGGACGCGGGCGGCCGGCAGAGTCTCACGATCCCGGCCGGCGCGCGGAAGGTCGTGGTGCAGGCCGTCGACGACGCCGGGAACCTCGGCCCGCCGGCGACCTTCTGAGGGACGACTCGCGGGAGGTGGCCCTCGAGAGGCGCCGTCGGTCTCGAACGGGCCGCCGGCGCCGTGTCACTCCTCCGGCTTGGCGTCCGGGTGGGCCTCGATGAACTTCTCGTAGACCTCGTCGGCGATCTTGCCCCGCTCGCTCACCTCGATGCCCTCGGCGACGGCCCATTCGCGTACGTCGCTGTTGGAGTAGCCGCGCAGGCGCGGCGCCGTGTCCGACGCGCTCTTACGGGCCCGGCCCGCTTGGCGGACCTTGGCCGCCTTCTCGATATACGGCGCGAGCTCTCCGAGGAGCTCTTCGAGACGCTTGAAGTTCTCATCGCCGAGATCGATGGTGTACGTTACGCCAGAAACCTCGAAATCCCGCTTGGCGACGTCTTCGCCGTCATGCCCATCCAAATCATCCACCATTACGACTTTCGTCGCCACGAGGTATTCCTCTCTCAGCTAACTTTGTCGGGGGTTAGGATAATACGAGCGTACGACAGTCGGTGACGCACGCCCGCGACGCCATCGGCCCGGAGCCATCGTCCCAGGTCGACGGGGTTGCCCGGCGGCGAGCCGCGAAGTGCCCCGGGATCCACCTGGTTCGCGCGTTATTCACCGAGCGATATTTACCGAATATCCCCCTTTGAGTGGCTATCCAATAATATCGCAGGGGACATCCGCCCGCGACGTCGCCCGCAGGCCGGGACGACATATCCGTCGCCACGGCCGCCATGCCGGAAAGTGACGGAGCCGGCCGCCCGGCGGCGCTATTCTCCCCACGAATGCAAGGCGATCGGCTGGGGGTGCGCCATAAGCGAGACACCGCGTTCGAGACCCGGACCGCTGCTGCGGTCCCTGCCGTTCGGCATGCTCGCGCTCGTCGCCCTGGTCGACTTCTGGGCGAGCCCGGACATCATATTCCGGCCGATGCTCGTCCTCGGCCCCGCCTTCGCGAGCCTGTGGTGCGGGATCCGGCGCACCGCGCTGGTGGGCCTCACCGCCCTGGCGCTGTCCGCCGCTCTCAGCTACCACCACCACACGCTCGGCCGCCGGCACAACACCCTCACGCTCCTCGCCATGGCCGGAGTCGCGGCGGCGAGCGTCGCGGCCAGCGCCGACCGCAAGAAGCGCGAGCGCATCCTCGCCGACGTCCGGTCCGTGGCCGAGGTGGCGCAGCGCGTGCTGCTCCGCCCCGTCCCCCGGCGCGTCGGATCCATCCACGTCGCCGTCGGTTACACCTCCGCGACGGCGGAGGCCAGCATCGGAGGCGACCTGTACGAGGTCACTCCCACCCCGTACGGCGTCCGGGTCATCGTCGGGGACGTTCAGGGCAAGGGCCTGGAGGCGGTCGAGACGGCCGCGGACGTCCTCGGCGCGTTCCGTGAGGCCGCCTACGACGAGCCCGACCTGACCGGCGTCGCGACCCGCATCGAGGCCGCGCTGCGCCGCCGCCTGGGCGCGGAGCCCACCGGCCGTCCGGTCCAGGAGGGCTCCGGCCGGCCGCCCGCGGCGGGCGCCGGGCGGACGGCGGCGGCCGGCTCCGGGCGCGCGGGAGCGGTCGGTTCCGGGCGGACGGCGGCGGAGGGCGCCGGCGAGAAGTTCGTCACGGCCGTGCTGGCCGAGTTCGGCGACGCCGAGATCGTCACGCTGCTCAACTACGGTCACCCTTCGCCGTTCGTGCTGCGCGGCGGCGGCGAAGGCCGGTTCGCCGAACCCGACGACGTCGCTCCGCCGTTCGGCCTGTCCGACCTCGGCGCCGCCGCCCCGCGCCCCTACCGCATCAAGTTCGCGCCCGCGGACCAGATGCTGCTGTACACCGACGGGGTCGTCGAGGCCCGCGACGGCGAGGGCCGCTTCTACCCGCTGGCCGAGCGCGCGCACCTGCTCACGGCCGCCGATCCCGAACAGGCGCTCGCAGACCTGCGCGCCGACGTCCTCCGGCACGTCGGCGGCCGCATCGCCGACGACGCGGCCATGCTCCTCATCCGGCGCAGGTGAGCCGGGGCGCGGGCGCGCCCGTACTCATGGCAGGCTGGTCCGCCATGACGGCGACCGGGTCCCGAGCGGCCCTTCCCCCCAGCACCGTCCGGCCCGCGGCCCTGCTGGCCGACGTACGAATGCGGGGCGTCGAGGTGACCATGGCCTACGTTCCCGACGAGGCGGAGCGGCGGCGGCGGGCGGCCGCCGGGCTGACCGGCGTGACCCGCGCCGACCTGCTCGACGTTCTGCTGGGGCTGCCGGCCGGGGCGACCGTCCCCTGGACCGCCTTGTCGGCCAGGGAGCGGCGGGCCGTCCGCGAGCTCCCGCCCGGATGCGCCGACCTCACGCCGACGGGCGTCGTACGGCGGCTGCGGCGTCCCCTGCGCCCCGAGCTCGCCATCGTCCGGGCGGCGTCCTGGCGGGCCGGCCTCGACCGCGCCGGGCGGTTCGGCGCGTACTGCGCGCGCCTGGTCGTCCTGCCGGGCCCGCCCGCCGACCTCGGCGAGGCGCGGGCGGAGGCCGACTACTGGGGGGTCGGGCTCGTCGCCGGCACCGAGGTCATCGTGCCCCCTGAACCCTTCGGGAGCCGGGCGCACACGCCCGCCGGCTGGGTGTTCGCCGAGGAGCTCCACCTGCGAACGCTCAGGGCCGCGCCGGCGTGACCCACCCGGCCGTCGCGGAGGCGGTGTCCTCACCGGCCCAGAGCCACAGCGACTCCGGCGGCACGAACACCGGCTCCCGCGCCCGTACGGAGGTGTTGTAGCGGGCGTGCGCGGCGATCGCGTCCCGGCAGAGCCGCCGCCAGTAACGGCGACGGCCGTCCGGCGAGTCGGGGTGGACGAGGTTGCGCGCCCACTCGGTCCAGACCGCGACGCCGTGCAGGCGCGCGTCCTTCCAGTCCTCCTGCCGGAGGAAGCTCACGATGCTCCGGCCGCCGCAGCGGGCGCAGCGGCACGGCGGCGCCGGCCGGTCGCCGAAGCGTTCGGCGAGCACGCTGCCCCGCACGTACGCGAGGAGGTCGGGCACCAGGACGCCGGGCGACCGGTCGTCCCCGTTCGCCGGTCCGTACACCGCGGCCTCGTCCGGCGGGACGATCCGCCGCAGCGCGCCGCTGGTCCCGATCGAGGCGGCCAGGCAACCCTGCGCCACCGCGTCGAGCCCCGCCAGATCCGTACGGAACAGAGCGACGTCCGGGACCTCGGTGACGAGGCGGCGCAGGCCGAGCAGGCCGTTCATCATCCGCCGCGGCGGGTCCGGCCGGCCGCCCAGCATCACCGCCTTCGCGATCGGCGCCTGGGCGAGCACGCCGATCGCCTTGTCGATCAGCCCCGGCGCCAGCCATCCGGCGTCCAGGGGAAGCGACAGGATGACGTCGTCGCGGCCCAGGCCGACCGCGCCCTCGATCGCCGCCTCCACGGCACCGAAGTCCGCCGCCCGCAGGTACCCGGTGGGAGTGAGCGCCGCGTCCGCGCCCGCGTCGATCTGCCCCTGGACGCGCTCCTCCAGGGTGATCTCCATCAGCCCGTCGCCGCCGTCGTCGAACGGGCGATCGCGGGTGGCGACCTTCGCCTCCGCCGCCGCGAGGTCGAACAGGATCGGGCCGCCGAACGCCTGCTCCTCCCGGCACCGCCGGGCCGCCCGCACCGGGTTGGCACCGGTCAGCACCAGACCGCCGCCCGTGCCGACGAGCGCCGCGAGGTCGGAGGCGTCCGACGGACGGGCATGCGCGAAGACCCGGCCGGCCAGCACCGCGACGGCGCCACCGCGGGCTCTTCCTCCCGCCCCCATCGACTCGCCGGACGCCTGGACTCGCCGGACCGGCGGAACCGGACGACGCATCGTGCGCAATCACCTCAGGAAGTGAAGGCGGAACTCCACTCTCGACGGTGCGCGACGATAACCGCGTAGTCAATGCCCAGGTCGGCCCGGCTTCGGTAAAGCGATGGCCGTGCGGGCCTCGAGCCGGGTCGGCGAGGTCCCGGGGCGGCGCGCTCGCGAACCCCTCGATCGCCGGTTCGATCGACGAGAACGGCCCCTACTCGGGGTCCCGGCTCTCCTCCCGGTGCGTGAACAGGGAGAGCAGACCCTCGATACGGTGATCGGCCTCGGCCGGATGACGGAAGCGACGTGTCGGATCGATCGTGTAGTGGTTGCGCCGGCCGACGCGGGTCCGGGTGAGATAACCCGCGGCCTCGAGGTCGGTCACGATCGTCTGGGCGGCCCGCTCGGTGATGCCCGCGACGGCCGCCATGTCCCGCAGCCTCGCCTGTGGGTTCCGGGCGATCTCCAGAAGTACGCGAGCGTGATTCGTCAGAAAGGTCCAGTGCCGGATGGGTCCACCATCCGCGGGCGTGCCCATGGTGCTCCTCATGCGATCCGCGTTCGGGCCGGTCACCGTGCTGCCCGGGGACGCAAATCAGGAAGTTCGTTTCCGGTATCGGTTGACGTGGTTCTCTCCTCCAGGCATGCTCGGGACATGCGGATTAACAGGCGGCCCCTACGAGCGCACCCTCGTGATGTTAGTGGCCGTCATGGCAGAACGTAACGGACACACGGCAGAAACGATCATGCCGGGCGCGAGCCTCGTCCTGTACGAGGACCGCCAACTCAGGATCATCCAGGTGACACCCCCGGACACGGTGCTTCTGAGGGGCGACGTCGACGTCACCAACAGCCCCGCCCTCGCCGACGCGCTCGCCCGCGTCGCGGCGGAGTGGGGGAACGTGACGGTCGACACCGAGGGCCTTCACTTCATCGACGTCTCCGGCTGGCGCATCCTCGTGGGCCCCGGCTCCCGCCGCGGCCCCCGGCCCCGGCTGCTGAACATCGCTCCCTGCGTCCACCGCCTGAACCAGCGCATGAACGCCCTCTGACCGGCTCCGGTTTCCCGCCCTTGACAGTCAAGCGGCGATGCGGTGATTCTGATCAGCCAGTGCATCGCGCTGAGGGGGGCACGAACGGTGGCCGAGCGCATCAATGGCTCATCGGGGATCAGTACGGCCTGCTCGCGAGACCCGTGATGTGGCCTACGGCATGAGCACACCGCGTAAGTCGCCTCCTCCGGCGCCGCGAGTGGACATCACACCGGAGACGGTGGATCGGGCGGCGGCCAACTTCGCAACCGGGCAGCAGGATCTGATCAGGACGTATACGACGCTGTCGCAGAAGCTGGCCGCGCACTCGGCGGGGATGGCGGGATTCGACAAGGCGGCCCATCAATTAGCGGCGTTCTATGATCCGGCGGCGAAGGCCGCCTTCCAGGCGTTCCACACCGCGATCGAGGCTTTGGGCGGCACCTCACTGGGGCTGACCCAGACGATCAACAATCATCTGGCCGCCGACCACCATTCGCGCGCCGACAACCCCGGCGACCCACCGCCGCAGTATCCGGTGCATCCGGTGACACAGAACTTCGCCGTGGCCGCCGCCCCTCCGTCGGTGATCGGAGCGATGAGCTGGGCGCCGCACACCACCGTGCCGCTCATTCGCGTCAGACTTCCACATCTGCCCGGATGGGTCGACGACCTCATCGGCACTTCGGACGACTGGCCGCAGGGCAACCCCCAGATGTTCGACCAGACGGGCGACGCCTGGAGCGAGGCCGCGAAGGAGATCGGACAGATCGCATCGTGGCTCGACTGGACCATCACCACGATCCTCGATCCCGCGGACAACGCCGAACACAGCGCGGTCGCCGACTACTGGGCCACCCTTTACCGCCCCGCCGACTCCACCACCGTCCTGTCCGGCCTGTCCACCATGTGCCAGGCCCTGGCCCATGCCTGTCACGAGTACGCGCAGGCCATTCGCGATGCCACCAAGATCGTCACTGGTGAGCACATCGCCGAGATCATCATCCTGCTCAGCGCCGAAGCGGCCGCAGGCCTCTTACGGAGGGCGCTGGGGCCCCTTCTTCGCCGTGCCGGCGCCTTCATGCTCCGCTCCGTCACCGGCATCGCCACACGCTGGGCCATCCGCGAAACACTCGCCGACCTTCTCAAAGCCATCGCCGACACGAAGATCGTCACGGTGGTGAAAGCCGGATTCGACAAGACGGTCGGCCGCGCGCTGGGCAAGGAGTTGGACAGGGCACAGACGTTCGCCGACTCCGAACTCGCCAAGACCGCGGACACCCCGGCCAAGCGAGGTATCGCGTACGAGAAGTACTTGAGAGAAAAGCTGGGCGGAGAGGAGTCGTTCAAGGCGGCCAACAGGCAGTTCGACGGTAAATACGTCGGCACACAAGGACAAACATGGTTCGAGGCCAAGTCAGGCGAGTACTGGAAACGAATACTCGAGAATCAGAAAGATTACAATAAATTCCTATCCCAAACCGGGAATCAGCTACAGATCACCCAGCACGAAGGGGTGGGGTTCGAAATAATCTCAGAGAACCCAATCCCCGAAAAGGTGATGAACTGGCTGAACAAAAAGGGGATCCCTTATCGCGTGATACCATAAGACGCGACAGAAAGGATGGCAGGCGATGGGGCGTTCGAGAAGCATTGATCTACAGTTCGGATCGCAGTTGAGCGTCGCGCGCGTGCTCGAACGTCTCGCTTCCGCAGGCTGGCAGGCCGCACACGATAGCACTTTCGATGGCAAGATCAATTTTATGACCGGTGACTTCGATTGGAATCTCTGCGTCGCCGCCGACTACGACGATGTCGTACGCAAGATGGATGATGATCTCTCGCAGGGCTCACCGACCGCGATCGCTCTCTGGCTGCCGGACGGCACTGGCATCAATCTGTTGTTCCACGACGACCGATCGAGTCTAACGATTGAGCCGGGAGCGAATCGGCGCGAGTTGCCCGGGGCGCCCGAGGTCACCGACCTCGCCTGGTACTTCACGCGAACGGTGCCATGCCTGGCGGATCTCGGCCTCGACGGTCTCACCGCGATCGATGGCTACGAGTGAACCGAGTCCGGCCTTCGTCTCATCCCGGCCGGGTTCGATGAGCCATCGGCCATGGCAAGGTCAGGTGCCGCCCGGCGGACACGCTCGATCGTAGCCCCAGAAGGCGCCTTCCTCGGCAGAAGAATCTAGAATCACGGCAAGCAGAGGAACGGCGGCGGCAATGACCGAAGATATCCGGATATGCATGCCCGCATGCGCGACGGCACCCGGCTTCGCGCGCACGTTGCTGATGCGTCGCCTCAAAAAGTGGAACTATTCTCACATTTCAGACGACGCGGCTCTTATAGCAGCCGAATTGGTGACGAATGCCGTGAAAGCGACTCCCGGCGAGATCATCCGCTTCGTATGCCGCTGGGAGTACGGCGCGCTCTACATCGCCGTGTGGGACCGCAGTCCGGGCCGTCCCGCACCGCCCCCCACAGCCGACCCGGCCCTCGGCGATCCGACCGACCTCGACTTCGACACGAACGGGCATCGGGGGCTGCAGATCGTGGACGCACTCGCCCTGGAGTGGGGATACCGCCCCGATCCCGCCGATCCGAGCGCCGACCCGTCCTACCGCGGCAAATGGGTCTGGGCCCGCGCCGCCGCTCCTCCCTCATCGGAGGATCGCAGCACCGCGGGCACCCTGCCTCTATCGGCCGGAGAGGAATAGCGTCACCGGCCGACCGGCCGGAGGTCAGGAGTCGGCGATGCGACTCAACAGGTCCGCCGCGCGGGCGAGGGTGGCGCGCTCCTCGGGGTCGAGCCGGGCGAGTTGGCGGTTGAGCCAGTCCTGCCGGGCGGCGAGGGCGGCGTCGGCCTGAGCCCTGCCGTCGCGCGTGGGCACGAACAGGACGCGGCGCCCGTCGGACGGGTCCTTCTCGCGGGTCGCGTAGCCGCCGGCGACGAGTCGGTTGACGGTCTGACTCATCGAACCCGGGGTGACGCGCGCACGGTTGCTGAGCTCGGTGAGCGTGAGGGGTCCGTGCTTGCACAGAGCGGCCAGGGCGAGCACGGCGGCGTCGCCGATCTCGCCTTCGGCGCGCTCGGATCGGAAGCGGCTGTAGACGCGGGCGACCGCGGCGCGCAGCGCGGTGCCCAGCTCCGGCACGTCATGGTCGCCGCTCAACGGTCCACTTGCCCGCTCATCCATGAGTCCTTAGTATGCCAAAAGAAAAATCCTTAGTTATACAAAAGAGCTACGTGGCGGGCCGTCCCCGACGCCTTCCGTCACGGACTGAAGAGGTCCCATGCCCGACCCCCTCCCCCTGGCCGGCGACACGGCGAAGCCCGACGGGCCGCCCGCGCGGGCGCCCGAGGCCGCGTTCGGCCTGCGCTTCACGCTGCCGCTCATGCTGGGAACCACCCTGAACCCGGTCAACAGCTCGATGATCGCGACCGGGCTGGCAGCGATCGCGGCCGACTTCCACGTCGGCCCGGGGCAGGCGGCGGGCCTGGTCGCTGTGCTCTACCTGTGCAGCGCGGTCATGCAGCCCACCATGGGCAAGCTCGCCACCCTGTACGGTCCGCGCAGGATCTTCCTGACCGGTGTGGCCATCCTGCTGGTCGGCGGTGTCATCGGCGGTCTCGCCCCGGCCTTCGGCCTCCTGCTGCTGTCGCGGGCCCTGATCGGGGTCGGCTCCTCGGCCTGCTACCCGTCGGCGATGGCACTGGTACGGCGCCGCGCCGAGCGCCTGGCCACCGGCGTTCCGAGCGTGGTGCTGGGCAACTTCTCCATCGCGTCCCAGGTCGTGACCGTCGTAGGGCTGCCGGTCGGCGGCGTGCTGGCGGGGGTGTTCGGCTGGCGGGCACTGTTCTTCGTGAACGTTCCCCTCGCCCTGATCACGCTCGGCTTCGCGGCCCGCCAGGTCGAGCAGGATCCGCCGCCCCGCCGGAGCCGGGGTCTCACCGGCATCCTCGCCGATGTCGACCTCGCGGGCATCGTCCTGTTCGCCGCCTGCGTCGTGAGCCTGCTCATCTTCCTCGACGACCTCGAACGGCCCGCGTGGCCGCTCGCCGGCCTCGCGGCGGCGACGGCCGCCGCGCTGGTCCTCTGGGAGCGCCGCGCAGTGTCGCCGCTGATCGACGTGCGCGCTCTCGCGCGGAGCGGCGCGCTGCGGCGCACGTACCTGCGCCAGACGACGACGGGCCTCGGGGTCTACACGGCCATATACGCCATCACCCAGTGGCTCGAGGGCAGCGCGGGCTACGGCTCCTCCCGGGTGGGGGTGATCATGCTGCCGCTCTCGCTGGTCAGCATGGTTCTCGCCCGCGTCGTCGCGAAGCGCGGCTGGGTCCGCCGGCCCCTGACGCTCGGCGCGCTCGCCATGGCCGGCGGCGGGCTGACGATGGCGGCCGCCCGTCACGATGCCGGGATCGGTCTCCCCCTGGCCATGACCGTGCTGTTCGGGTGCACCAACGGCCTGAGCAACCTCGCCAACCAGACCACCCTGTACGTGCAGACACCGGCCGACGGCATCGCCGTCGCCTCAGGCCTGTTCCGCACCTTCGCCTACATCGGCGCGATCTTCTCCTCCAGCCTCATCGGGATCGCCTTCGGCGACCGGGTCACTGACACCGGCTTTCACCACCTGGGCTGGGTCGTCGTGGGTCTCGGCGCGTTCACCGCGCTGGTCACCGCCCTGGACCGCCGAGTCCCGATCAGCGTCGCCGGAAGGCGCGGGGAGCGGGCCTCGGCCTCCCAGAGCCCTCCGGCGACTCCGCATCCGACAAAGGAAGGCCCCCCTGTGCACCTCAGAATCCTCGCGCTGCTGCTGACCCCCCTCGGGATGCTCCTGCGCCGCAAACGCGCCGGCACCGAGCACAGCGTCCGGAACGCCCCCGAGCTCGCCGCGCCGCGGACGTTCGAGCTGACCTCCCCCTCCTTCGACCACGGCGGGACGATCCCCCTCCGGCACGCCACGATGGATCTGGGGCCCAACCTCTCCCCCGAGCTGCGATGGGCCGGGTTGCCCGAGGGCACGGCCCAGCTCCTCCTCGTCATGGAGGACATCGACGTGCCGACGGCCCGGCCCGGCCTCCACCTCGCCGCTCTCCTCCCACCCGACCCGGCGTACGTCGAGGAGGGAGCGCTCACGCCGGACAATCCCCGCGTCCGCTACCTGCCCGACCATCGCGGCCGCACCGGCTACCAGGGCCCGCGCCCGCTGCCGGGCCACGGCGTGCACCGCTACGGCTTCCACCTCTTCGCCCTGGACGAGGTCATGGTCGACGACGCGACCGACGTGGATCTGCAGCGGCTGCTCCCCCACGTGGAAGGACACGTCCTGGCCGGCGCCTTCCTGGAGGGAATCCTCCGAGGCTGACCACCGCCGGCTCTGCAGCCGGTCCCCCGGCGCGATCAAGATCTATGGCTGGAGGTCGCGCTGGTACCAGGTGCCCGGCTTACCGCCGAGATCGGCCGGGGTGGCCGGGCCGACCGGGACGAACCCGGCCTTGGTCAGCACCTTCTGGGACGCGACGTTGGCGTGGGAGGTGGCCGCCCGCAGCGTGCGCAGCCCGTGCCGCGTCGCCGCGATCCGGCACAGTTCCCGGACGGTCGCGGTCGCCACACCGCGGCCGGCGACCTGCTGCGCGACCCGGTAGCCGAGTTTGGCAGTGCCGTCCTCGATGTCGTACAGGTTGAACCGCCCCAGAACCGAGCCGTCATCGGCGACGAGCACGTAGAAGGCACAGATGCCGGCCTCTTGCTCGGCCAACGAGGCGCTGTGCCGGTCGGGGTACCGGTCGAAGAACTCGTCGCCGCGGTCGGAGATCGAAGCAGCGAAGTAGGCGCGGTTCACCAGCTCGAATGCCAGGACCGCCGCGGCATGGCCGGCATGCAACTTCTCTAGCTCGGGCACCGCCCGACTCTACCCAGATGGCGCGCCGCGACGACCCGTCGCCCCATCCGGCCGATGCGCGTACGGCGAGCGCGCCACAGGCATCCGTGCGGAATACTGACTGCCTGTGACCTGATTGGAAAGGGAGGCGGGGTGGCCGAACAGGCACATCCTGCCGTGGACGAATCGTCAATGCAGTTCATCCGCCGCCACGACGACCAGTCCCAGACGCACGTGTCCGATATCACCCAGCCGGAATGGCTGGTCCTGCGGAGTAAGGACGAGATTCTCGCATGAGTGAGACAGCGATGCCCGGCGCTTCTGCGGCGCGAGGCTCGTGGGCCATGGTCACCGGTTCGACGAGCGGGATCGGGCGGGAGACCGCCCTACGGCTGGCCGAAGACGGATACTCGATCGTGGTCTGCGGCCGTGACAGCGGCCGCGCCGCCGAGACCCGGAAGCTGATCGAGGCGGCCGGAGGACGGGCGGTGGACCTGGTCGCCGACTTCAACGACCCCGCCGCGGTACGCGGCCTGGTCGCCGAGACGAATGAGGCCCTCGACGGCGCGCCCTTGGACGTGCTGGTCAACAATGCCGGCGGTGGCGGTTTCGCGCCGACCGAGGACACGTCAGAGGAGATGTTCGACACGGCGTTCAACCTGAACGTGAAGGCGCCGTACATCCTGGTGGGAGCGTTCGCGCCCGCCATGGCCCAGCGTGGCCGGGGAGCGATCGTCAACGTCGGCAGCCTCAGCACCACCATGGCGGCCTCGGGAACGAGCGCCTTCCAGGCCGCCAAGGCGGCTCTCAGCATGCTGACGAAGTCGTGGACCGCCGAGTACGGACCGCGCGGCGTGCGGGTCAACTCCGTCGATCCCGGCTACATCCTCACCCCGATCAACGAGCACATGCGCGACATGTACGGGGGCTATCTCGCCGGCTTGCCGGCGGGCCGAGGCGGCCGGCCGGAAGAAGTGGCCGAGGCCATCCGCTTCCTCGTCTCGCCCCGGGCCTCCTACATCCACGGCGCAGTGCTGACCGTGGACGGCGGCAAGAACGCGGTCGTCGCGATGTGAACCGTCAGGGTCCGCCTCGGCGGGAGGACGGTGCCCGTGGCCGACGAGGCCCGGGCGGCACCGGGCGTTCGTCGGACAACGGGGCTTCGGCGCGTCAGTGAGCGTCGATGAGCGCGTCGTCCGGCTCACGGCTGCCGCCGCCGGAACCCTCGGGCCGTTGCCGCGGACCGCGCAGGAGAACGTAGACGAAGAGGACCCCCATGACCGCCGCGCCGGCCCACATGGCCCGCTGCCAGCCGTCGACGAAGGACTCCTTGGCGGCTCGGGCCAGCGCCTGCGCCTGGGGACCGGCCTTGCCGGCGGCCGTGAGGGCCTTGACGACCCCTTCGCGGGCGGTGGCGGCGGCGTCGTCCGGCACTCCGTGCAGCCGGGTGTCGATGGCGCCGCGGTAGCCGGCGGTCAGGACCGCTCCGAGCAGCGCGACACCGAGTGCGGTGCCGAACTCCCGGGTGACGTCGTTGAGCGCGGACGCGACGCCTTGCCGCTCACGCGGCAGGGCGCTGGTGATGGCCTCGGTGGAGGGCGTCATCGTCAGGCCCATGCCGAGTCCCATGGCGAGCATGCCGGGGAGGATCGACAGGTAGCCGCCGTCGACGGAGACGAAGGTCGCCATGAGGACCAGCCCGGCGCCGCTCAGGAGGATCCCCGCGGCCATCGTCGAGCGACTGCCGAGGCGCACGGCCACCCTGGGGGCGAGGCCGGAGGCGACCATCATCAGCAGCGCCATCGGCATCAGCGCCAGGGTGGAGCGCAGGCCGGACCAGCCGAGCACCGCCTGGAAGTACGGGAACAGGACCACGAAGATCCCCGCCTGCACGCCGAAGACCGTCAGAAGCGACACGGATCCACTCGCGAGACCTCGCTCGCGGAACAGGCGGACATCGAGGAGCGGAGCCGGCCGGCGCAGCTCCCATGCCACGAATCCGGTGGCGGCGAGGACACCGACGAGGAGGCTCAGCAGCGTCGCGGGCGCGGTCCAGCCGCGTTCGGGACCTTCGTGGAGGAAGAGGACGAGCCCCACCACCGCGACGACGGATGCCAGCGACCCGACCGTGTCGAACGCGTGCCCCGACGCCTCCCGGGAGTTCGGGACGGAACGCAGGGTCATGACGACCGCGACGACGACGAGCACGACCGGCAGGACGAACAACCACCGCCAGCTCGCCACGTCGACCAGGACCGCCGACAGGTACATCCCCAGGATGCCTCCTCCGCCGGCGACGCCGGTCCACACGCCGATCGCCTTGGAGCGCTCCTCCTCCGGAAAGGTCGAGGTGATGACGGCGAGGGTGACCGGCATGATCATCGCCGCCCCCACCCCGCTCAGGAAGCGCGCGGCGAGCATGACCCCGGAGGACGGGGCGAGGCCGGCCGCCGCACTCGCCGCTCCGAAGACGACCAGGCCCGCGAGCAGCACCGGTCTGCGACCCCACCGGTCGCCCAGCGCGCCGAGCGGCAGGAGCGACGCGCCCAGACTGATCGCGTAGATGTTGATGAACCACAGGACCTCGGACTGGGAGGCGCCGAACGCGGCGGTGAGCTCCGGCTGCGCGACGTTCAGCCCGGACACCGAGGCGATGACCGCCATCAGCGCGACACAGACCGCGACCAGGACCGTCCGGCGTCGTCGCGCATCGTGGATGACCGGGTCGGGGACTCTCGCGTCCGTGGACGGGCTCGTACTCATGGCATTCCTCTCACGCGGGCAGGGGGTGTCGGCGCCGGATCAGCGTGCCCCGGCGCCGTCGGATCGTGGATTCAGCGGCGCCGGGTGGCGCGTACGACGACGTCGTCGAGGTGGACCGCCCGGCCCTCGGGGCCGGTGAGCGTGCGGGAGGGCTCTTCGGCGGTGACGATCTCCCACGTCTCGCCGTCCAGGCGCGCGGTGATGGCCGCGGCGGTGACCGACGCCTCGGCGGGCGGGTGGTGCCCGTGGCCGGTGGAGCCCGGGCCGTGCCGGTGCCCCACGATGAGCAGCGTGCCGCCGGGAGCCACCCATGCGGCGATGCGGTCGTAGAACTCCAGCTGCGGCATCGCCGGGTGGGCGTAGTGGGTCATGACCAGGTCGTACGGCGCGTCGGGGCGCCAGACGCTCAGATCGGCCTCGACCCACCGCAGGCGCTCGGTGGCCCCGCTCGCCGTCGCGCGTTCGGCGGCGCGGGCGAGGGCCTCGGCCGAGATGTCGGCCGCAGTGACGTGCCAGCCGTGAGAGGCGAGCCAGATCGCCTCGGCGCCGCCGCCGCAGCCCGCGTCCAGTGCCGTGCCCGGTGTCAGGCCGCCGGTCTCACGCGCGAGGTACGGGTTCGGCGGGTTGCCGCCCATGGTCCCCGGTCCCTCGACGCGCCCCTGCTGCCAGTGCCGCTCCCAGAAGTCCTTGTCGAAGTCGTACGTCATAGATCGTCCTCCTTGTTCGCGCTGGTCATGGTGCAGACGAACGCCGCAAATCCGCAAACGTTGTTGCCGAATGGCAAACTGGGGGGATGGACGAAGCCTTCGAGCGCACTCTCGACGCCGTGGGACCGAGGTTGAAGCACCTCCGGCTGCACCAGGGCGTCACGCTCGCCGATCTCGCGGCGGAGACCGGCATCTCCACCAGCACCCTGTCCCGGCTGGAGGCGGGGCTGCGGCGCCCCACGCTCGAGCAGCTGCTGCCGCTCGCCCGCGCGTACGGGGTCACGCTGGACGAGCTCGTCGACGCGCCACCGACCGGCGATCCCCGCGTCAACCTGCGTCCCATCTCCTGCGGCGACGGCGTGGTCATCCTGCCGCTGACCCGCAGGCCCGGAGGGATTCAGGCGTACAAGTTCGTCCTGCCGGCCGGAAGCGACGACGCCGAGCCCGAGCTGCGCACCCACGAGGGTTACGACTGGGCCTACGTCCTCAACGGAACGCTGCGTCTCGTCCTCGGGGAGCACGACCTCCTCCTCAGGCCCGGGGAGGCCGCGGAGTTCGACACACGCATCCCGCACTGGTTCGGGGCCACCAGCGCCGGCCCGGTCGAGTTCCTGAGCCTTATCGGGAAACAGGGCGAACGCGCGCACGTCCGCGCGGCCCCGAAACGCGGCGCGGCCGGGTGAGGAACCGGCGAGTCGTCTAGAGCGGTCTAGAGCGGTCTAGAGCGGTCTAGAGCGGTCACGGTATGGGGCCGGAGTGCCCGTCTAGGCGAGTTTTCGGGATTCCGCTGCGCTGCGTCTCAGAGGATCCACTCTCCGTAATAGCCGCTCACGCCGGACACAACGGGAGAGTCAATGACGGCCGTACGCGCTCCGCTCAACCCAAGGACGTCTCTCTGGCACATGCTGGCCTACCTGCTCCGATGGGAGCGCGAGAAGAACGGCCTCTCGCTGGTGCAGTGGGGAAAGATCGCCACCGCCGCACCATCGACCGTCTCCAACGTCGAAGCCGGCCGGAGAAAGATCGACGAGAGACAGGCGAAGATCCTCGACTGCCACTTCCAGACCGGCGGCCTCTTCGAACTGCTCCTCTGGTACGCCCAGAAAGGCCACAATCCCGACTGGGCTCAGTCGGTCATCGGATACGAGGCCATCGCCGGGGTGATCCGGATCTACCAAGGCCAGATCATTCCAGCGCCGTTTCAGACCGAGGATTACGCGCGGGCCCTGCTGCTGGCCAGCAGCGATCGGAGTCCACCGGCAGGCGGTATGGCGGCGCGAAGGCTCAGAGGGGACGGCTCGTTAGCCTTCCGGGTAGAACAGGAAAAGCGTGCAGCCCGTCGCCGTCTGGGGGACGTGTGAGGAGCCTGCCGGAGCGTGGATGAAAGAGCCTGCCGGGTAGTCGCGCTCGCCGTCGTTGAAGATGCCGGAGACGACGAAGACCTCCTCGGGACCTGGTTCGTGGACGTCGATCCCCTGCCAGCAGGTGTTCGCGTCCATCTCCAGCACGTAGGCCCCCGCACCATTGCCCCCTTTCCACAGCGGGCGCAGACGGATGCCCGGAAAGAGTTCACGGACCGGTGCGTCCTGGACGTTGGACCACACGTAGGCAGCGGTGCTCTGTTCTGTCGTCATGGGGCCAGCCTGGCGGGGCGACCACCACCGCGCCGAGTGTCAGGAAAGACGTGGAGCGGTACTTTTCCGCCATGCATCGCGTAACGGCACTCGTCCGCCCACCGCAATCGACCTTCGAACTCGCCTGCGCGGCGCAGGTCTTCGGGATCGAGCGGCCGGTACTTCCGGCGCGGTACGCCTTCAGCGTGTGCACGGAACGTCCCGGCCCGGTGGCGACGCTCGCGGCGTACGACATGCTCGTCACCGACGGCTTGGACGCGCTCGACCGGGCGGACACCGTGATCATCCCGGGCTGGCTGCCCATCGACAAGCCACCCTCACCTGCGGTCCTCCGGGCGCTCCGCCGCGCGCACTCCCGTGGCGCGCGGGTGGTCAGCATCTGCTCCGGCGCCTTCGCGCTCGCGCACGCCGGACTGCTGGACGGACGACGGGCGACCACGCACTGGGCGCAGGCCGACGAGCTCGCCGCGCGCTTCCCGAACATCCAGGTCGACTCGGACGTACTGTACGTGGACCACGGTGACGTCGCCACCAGCGCGGGCGCCGGGGCGGGCTTCGACCTGTGCATACACCTCGTACGCCGGGACCAGGGCGCCCGGTACGCCGCCCACATCGCGCGAACCATGGTCATGCCGCCCCATCGCGAGGGCGGCCAGTTGCAGTACTCGGCACCGCCACATCCCACCCAGATCGACGACACCCTCGCGCCGCTGTTGGAGTGGATCGCCGAAAGACTGAGCGAAACGATGACCGTCGAGACCATGGCCGCGCATACGGGCGTCTCAGCGCGTACCCTCACCCGGCGGTTCGTCGAACAGCTCGGCACGAGCCCAGGGCAGTGGCTGCTCGCCCAGCGCGTCGCCAGAGCCCAGGACCTCCTTGAGTCCACCGATCTCCCGCTGGACGCCATTGCCCGCCGCGTCGGTCTCTCCTCGGCAACCAACCTCCGCAGGCGTTTCCTGAACGTCCTGGGCACGACGCCCGGCGCCTACCGCCGAGCGTTCCAGGCCACGCCACGATGACGGCCGATCGACGCAACCGCCCACCGACGACATCCAACCGGCGGAACGCTCTCTCTGGACTGCGACGGAGATCGCCAGAGGCGACAGGTTCGAACGCCTTGTCGGGGTGAATCGTCTGATCTGAGATGGTCTTCACGGTACTGCCGCGATGCATGGTGGTGACTGGTGCTGACACCGATTCGACGACGCCGGGTTGTTCCGCGATCAGGCAATCAGGCCTTGAGACGCCTACGCATACGACCGCTTGCGGCCGGCTTTTGGATTCTGGCCGCCGCGGCGGCTGTCGGAGCGGCGATCTGGGTGACCACCGCCTTGCTGCTCGAAGTGGCGGCCGAGGTGCCGGCAGGGACGGAGCGGGCGAAGGTCAAGGTCGATGCGGTCAGGACCGGCCTGGCCGCCGGCGGCGGCGCCGGCGCGGCAGCCGGGCTGATGCTGGCGTTCCGTCGGCAGCGTCATCAGGAGGTCGCGGCCGCGTTGGCCGATCGCGATGCGGCCGAACGCCGGATCACGGAGTTGTACAACGCCGCCGCCGAGCAACTGGGCTCCGACAAGGCGCCCGTCCGCCTCACCGCCTTGTACACGCTCGAACGGCTCGCCAACGACAACTCCTCTCACCGACAGACCATCGTCAATATAATCTGCGCCTATCTACGGATGCCCTACACTCCTCATGATTCAGTCGACCGGCCGGATAAGCAGCGTCATTCGGCCTGGGGCTTGCTGGGGATCGGCAGGTACCGCGCCGAATTGGAAGCCTCGTCGACTGGACACACCGCAGCCGAAGAACGCGAGGTTCGCCTTGCCGCGCAGCGCATCCTGCGTACCCATTTGAACTCTAACGCCGAGGTTCACTGGGCGGGGCTGGCCTTGGACCTCGTCGGCGCTACCCTCATCACCTTCAGCCTTCGAAACTGTGCGCTGACCAGCGCCGACTTCACCCGCACCAACTTCGTGGGCAGCACCGATTTCACCAAGGCGGTCTTCGCCGGTTACGCTGACTTCACACGCGCCACCTTCACCAACCGCGCCTTCTTCGGCGACTCTACCTTCGGCACGGGCGGCCAGTTTGAAGAGGCGACCTTCGCCGATGGCGCATTTTTCGGTGGAGCGTCCTTCAACTCCGCTTTCTTCGGCGGCGCAATTTTCAATGGCAGCAGCGTTTCATTCATAGGTGCGACCTTCAAAGAAGGCGCCTGGTTCAGAACCGCGGCCCAGCCCGACGTCTCCTACTTCATCGGAGAGACGCTGGTCGGCGGGACGGGATACCGCGGCACCAAGTTCAACGGCGATGCTTACTTCGGCCGAGCGGTCTTCGGTCAGGCCGCCTGCTTTCGGGGAGCAGCCTTCGGGGGGATCGTTGATTTCGATAAGGCACATTTTGATCACCCCCCGGAATTGGCCGATGCCAGGATGACTGACGTTGGGCGAAACCACATTCTGCCCGCAGGCTGGCGGATCGAACGGGGCAGGGGGGCCAGCGGCCGACTTGTCGCTGACACAACGCCACGAGGCGGCCGAACAACGTAGGTGAACCCAGTCGCCGTGGTAGTGGCCTGGGCCTTGGGCCCGCGCAGCCATGAGCCGCCGCCGGCCGCCCAGCCCGCCAGCCTCGCCGTATCGCCGCCGCGGTGGTTTCGACATGCTCAGCGCCGAGAGTCTTCGTCGTTCAGACAACCGAAATCCACGGCCGTACACCAGCGACGGTGAGCAGGCACCGGGGCCCTCGACCGTTTCCTGGGCACGGAACCGTTGTCAGGCTTCCTTGCGGCGCGCGAGCAGGTTGAGCAGTTCGACGGCCACCGCGTCCGGGTCCTCGTAGACCGGGGTGTGTCCGGTGTCGAGCAGGCGCAGCCGCGCGCCCGGGATCGCCTCGGCCAGTTCCCGTGCCTGGTCCGGCGTTCTCGTCGGATCGTGCAGGCCGTGCAGCACGGTGACCGGACAATCGATTTCGGGCAGTGCCGGGGTGAGATCCAGGTCCCGCTGACTGCGCAGTGCGTCCAGCGCGGCCTGGACGGGGACCAAGGCGGCGTAGGCGAGCAGTTCGTCGCGGAAGGCCGGGTCGGGTGGCGTGGCGAATGACCGGTCCAGCACCCTGGCGTGCAGCTGCGGACCCCAGTCCGTGGTCAGCGAGGCCACGATGGCGTCCACGTCGCCATGGCCGCGCATGTGCGCGCCGGTGTCGACAAGGAGTAGGGCGGCCACCAGCCCGGGGTGTCCGGCCGCCAGGCGCAGCGCGATGGCGCCGCCGGTGGAATGCCCAACGACGATCACCGGCGTGCCGTGCCGCCGTGTGATGTGTGCGGCGAGCCGGTCGGCGACCGTGCCGAGGTCCCAGGGACCGGAGTCGGTCATCCAGGACACCGCGTCGAAATCGGCCTGTCCGGCCAGGCGCTGCGCCAGCGGCCGGAACACCGCGGGCGCGCACAACGTGCCCGGAACGGCCAGCACCACGGGCCGTCGTCCGGGCCGCTCGTACTCGACATGCGGAATCTGTGCCGCCACGGCCCGCCTCCTGGGGTTTCGCCAACGTGAGTCAGAACAGGGCGGTCACACGTTAGGGCACGCCGCAGCGCTTCTCGTCGCCAGGTTCCGGTCCACGTGGTCGCCGGGAACGCCGCGGGTCAGGGGGTCAGGAGGCGGCGGGGGCCCGGGCCCTGCTCGGCGAGCACGTCGTCCGGGTTGACGAGCGTGCACTGCTCGAAGGAGAGGCAGCCGCAGCCGATGCACTCGGTGAACCGGTCCCGCATTCGCTCCATCTTCGCGATGCGCTCGTTGACCTCCTGCTGCCAGTACTCGGAGACGCCGACCCAGAAGTCGCGGGTGAGCTCGGCGTCCGGCGGCAGCATGTTGAGGACGTGGCCGACGCAGTCGAGCGGCATGCCGACGCTCTGCGCGGCGCGGATGAAGGCGACCCGGCGCAGCGTCGTGCGGTGGTACCGGCGCTGATTGCCGCTGGTACGGCGGCTGTGGATGAGGCCCTGCCGTTCGTAGAAGCGCAGGGCCGAGGCGGCGACGCCACTGCGCTCGGAGAGCTCTCCGATCGTCAGCTCCTTGGCGATCTTCGGGCGCTGGTGATCCATACCGGGCAGCCTAGCTTGACTTGAACCTTTGTTTAAGTCCGATGGTGGTGCCCACGGCCGCCCCACCGGCGGTCGTGCCACCACCATCGAGACGAACAGGGGTTTCCTCATGTCCGAGAGCACCGAGCGGTTCAGGGTCGCCGTCATCATCGGGAGCGTCCGCGAAGGACGGTTCGGTACGACCGTCGCCGACTGGTTCGCGGACCGGGCCCGGCAGCGTACGGACGTCGAGGTCGACGTCATCGACCTGGCCGAGGTCGGGCTGCCGCTGACGTTCCCGGCGTTCGGGTCGGCGCCGGCGCCCGAGACGGCCCGCGCGCTGGAGAGGGTGACGCCGCGCCTCGCCGCGGCGGACGCGTTCGTCGTCGTGACGCCGGAGTACAACCACAGTTATCCGGCCTCGCTCAAGAACGTCATCGACTGGCATCACGCGGAGTGGCACGCCAAGCCGGTCGGCTTCGTGTCGTACGGGGGCCTGTCCGGCGGGCTGCGGGCGGTCGAGCATCTTCGCCCGGTCTTCGCCGAGGTGCACGCGGTCACGGTCCGCGAGACCGTCAGCTTCCACGGCGCCTGGGAGCGGTTCGACGCGGAGGGGCGGCCGGTCGATCCGGCCGGGTGCGACGCGGCCGCCAAGGCCCTGCTCGACCAGCTGCTGTGGTGGGCCCGCGCGCTGCGCGAGGCGCGCGCCGTCCGCCCGTACGCCGCCTGACGCCGAGCCTCATGTCCAAGGGGATGTTCCCATGACGACCGCCTCCACCTCTCAGCCCGGCACCCGCTCCCGGCCGCCGCGCGGCGCTCCCGCTCCGATGGCCGTCGCCATGGTCATCGTGCTCGGATCGATCATGACGGTCATCGACATGACCATCGTCAACGTCGCCCTCGGCCGGCTCTCCCAGAGTTTCCACGCGCCGGTCGCGACCATTCAGTGGGTGGCCACCGGGTACACCCTCGCGCTGGCCTCGGTGATCCCCGCCACGGCGTGGGCGGTCGGCCGGTTCGGCGCGAAGCGCGCCTACCTGGCGTCGATCGGGGTGTTCACCCTGGGCTCGGCGCTGGCGGGGCTCGCCTGGGACACGGGCTCGCTCATCGGCTTCCGCGCGCTGCAGGGTCTCGGCGGCGGGATGATCACGCCGCTGGCGATGACGATCGTCATCCGGGCCGCCGACCCGGAACGCCGGGGCCGGATGATGAGCGTGCTGGGCATTCCGGTCCTGATCGGGCCGCTGGCCGGGCCGATCCTCGGCGGCTGGCTGGTCGACAGCGCCTCCTGGCGCTGGATCTTCTTCATCAACCTCCCGCTCGGGGCGCTGGTGCTCCTGCTGGCCTGCCGGATCTTCCCGGCCGACATGCCTGAGCCGGGGCACCGCCTCGACGTTCCGGGCCTGCTGATGCTGTCTCCGGGGCTGGCCATCGCGATCTACGGGCTGACCGCCGGGGGTGAGCACGGCGACTTCGGCACCGCGAAGGTGCTCGTCCCGACTCTGGCGGGCGCCGCGCTGGTGGCCGGGTTCGTCGTCCGCGGTCTGACGGCCCGGCATCCGCTGATCGACCTGCGGCTGTTCCGGCGGCGGTCGTTCGCGGCCGCCGCCGGATCCCTGGTGTTCTTCACCTGCGCCTATTTCGGGTCGATGCTGCTGCTGCCGCTGTACTACCAGGTCGTACGGGGGCAGAGCGCGACCGCCTCCGGGCTGCTCGGCATCCCCCAGGTCCTGGCCACCGGCACCACCATGCAGATCGCCGGCCGGCTGATCGACAGGGTGTCCCCCAGGCGGCTGGTCCCCGTGGGGATCGCCCTGGCGAGCATCGGATTCCTCGTCTTCACCCCCCAGGTCCACGCCGACACGCCGTACTGGCACCTCCTCCTGCCGCTCGCCGTGACGGGCGTCGGGGTGGGAATGACGATCATGCCGGCGATGACGGCGGCGACCCGGAACGTCCCGAACGAGGAGGTTCCCGGCGCCAGCACGGCGCTGAACATCACCCAGCAGGTCTCCGCCGCGCTCGGCACGGCGCTGATCTCGGTCGTCCTCGCCGGGGCGATGCGCGACCGGCTGCCCGGCACCGCCGAGCGGGGCATCGGCGCGGTCCGGTCGCTCCCCGCGCCGGCCAGGCACGCGATCGCGCCTCCGCTGGCCGACGCATTCCAGCACACCTACGTCTGGGCCGTGGTCCTGATGGCCCTGGCCCTGCCGCCCGCGTTGTTCCTGCCGCGCCACTTCTCGAAAGGACGGAAGTCATGACCACGGCACTGGTGCTGGGGCCCGGCGGCGTCGTCGGCACGGCCTGGACGGCGGGCCTGATGGTCGGGTTGCGCCGGGCCGGTGTCGACCCGGCGGAGGCCGACCTGATCGTCGGCACCTCGGCGGGCGCGATCGTCGGCGCGATGCTCGCGACCGGCGGGGACCTCGAACGGTTGGGCACCCTGCCGCGGACCGGCACCGAGACATCAGGCCCGGTGGTGGATCCGGCGCGGTTGAACGAGGTGTTCGCCGTGCTGGGCGACCGGAGCCTGGACCCGGTGGAGGCGCGACGACGGGTCGGCCGGATCGCCCTCGCCGGGACGGGCGAGGAGGAGGCACACCGGTCCCGGATGGCCGCCCTGACCGGCACCGGCTGGCCGGACGGCCGGCTGCTGATCACGACCGTCGACGTCGAGTCCGGTGAGCGGCGGGTCTGGAGCCGCGACGACGGCGCGCCACTGGCGTCCGCCGTGGCGGCGAGTTGCGCCATGCCGGGCGTCTACCCGCCGATCACCCTCGGCGGCCGGCGGTACATGGACGGCGCGCTGGCCGGGGGCGTGAACGCGGACCTCGCCGCCGGCGCCGGGGCAGTGATCCTCGTCGAGCCGCTGGCCCACCTCCTTCCGCCGGAGGCGGCGGCCGCGACGCCCACCGTGCGGATCGTCCCCGACCGGGCGGCGATCGAGGCGTTCGGGCCCGACCTGCACGACCGTGCCGCCTCCCCGGCGTCGTACGAGGCGGGAGTCCGGCAGGCGGCCGGCGCCGCCGAGGCGATCCGGGACGCCGGGTCGGCGGCCCGGCTCCGCCCGGGCGGTCCCGAAGGTAAAACAGACCGGCGATCTATGTAAAACACACATATCTCGGCATAGGGTGGGAGATGTCGCTCGGCCGCCGTCCGGGTCGTACAGGGCCGCGGGCGGCCGGCGCCGGGAACACCGGCCGACCACTGACCGGCGCATCTCCGGTGTCGTATCCGCGGGCCGGGCCTGAGCGGAGGAGGTTCCCCTTGTCCGTTTCCACGCCGCCGTCGCTGCCGACACGCCGCGAGCGCCCCTTCGACCCGCCCCGGGAGTACCGCCTGCTGCGGGAGGAGGACCCGGTCAGCCGGCTCTCCTTCCCGGACGGCAAGGTCGGCTGGCTGCTCACCCGGCACGAGGACGTCCGGGCGATCCTCTCGGACCCGCGGTTCAGCTCGGACCGGCTGCGCGCCTCGTCCCCGGTGCGGGCGTTCCCCATACGCCCCGACGAGCCCGTCTTCCGCTCCGGGTCCTTCATCAGCATGGACGCCCCAGAGCACACGCGCTACCGGCGGATCCTCACCCGTTGGTTCACCACCCGGCGGATGCGCGAGCTGACCCCGCGGATCGAGCAGATCGTCGCCGAGCACCTCGACGCGATGGAGCGCACCGGGCCGCCCGCCGACCTGGTCCCCGCCTTCGCGCTGCCGATCCCCTCCCTCGTCATCTGCGAACTGCTCGGCGTGCCGTACGAGGACCGGGCCGCCTTCCAGGACTGGACCAGCATGCTGCTCAAGGTCGGCGCCGACCGGGACACGATCTTCGCGGCCCGCGACGCGATCTGGGACTACATCCGCGGCCTCATCGACCGCAAACGGCGCGAGCCCGACGACGCGCTGCTCAGCAGCCTGGTCCACGACCCGGACAACGGGCTGACGCCGGAGGAGCTGACCGGCGTCGGGCTGCTGCTGCTCGTGGCCGGGCACGAGACGACCGCCAACATGCTGGCTCTAGGGACCTTGACGCTACTGACCCATCCGGAGCAGCTGCGGGCGCTGCGCGAGCGGCCGGAGCTGATCGACGGCGCGGTCGAGGAGCTGCTGCGCTACCTCAGCATCATCCAGTTCGGGCTCGTGCGCGTCGCCCGGGAGGACGTGGAGATCGGCGGGCACCTCGTACGCGAGGGCGAGACCGTGGTCGCCGCGCTGTCCGCCGCGAACCGCGATCCCGAGCACTACCCCGATCCCGACCGGCTCGACATCACGCGGCCCCCGGCGCAGCACGTGGCCTTCGGTCACGGGTTCCACCAGTGCCTGGGCCAGCAGCTGGCCCGTTCCGAGATGAAGGTCGCCTACCCGGCGCTCTTCGCCCGCTTCCCCGGTCTTCGGCCGGCCGTGCCGCCCGAGGACGTGCCGCTGCGGGACGACATGGTCATCTACGGGGCCTACAGCCTGCCGCTCACCTGGTGAACGACCGGCCCGCCCGGCCGCGGCCGCGGCCGGGCGGGCCGGTCGCCGGGCATCAGGTGTGCAGCCACCGCTTCATGCAGGCGAGGAGCTCCTCGGTGTCGACCGGCTTGGCCACGTGATCGGTCGCGCCGGCGGACAGGCTCTTCTCCCGGTCACCGTGCATCGCGCGGGCGGTGACGGCGATGATCGGCAGGTCCGCGAACCGCGGCATCTCACGGATCGCGGCCGTCGTGGCGTACCCGTCCATCTCCGGCATCATGATGTCCATCAGCACGAGCTCGACGTCGTCGTGCTCGCGCAGCACCTCGATGCCCTTCTTGCCGTTGGGCGCGTGGATGACCGACATGCCGTACAGCTCCAGCGCGCTGGAGATCGCGAACACGTTGCGGACGTCGTCGTCGATGATGAGCACCCGGCGGCCGCTCAGCTCGGCGTAGCCGAGCACCTCGGGGTCCTCCTCCCCGGCGGCATCGGCCCGGGCCGGCTCGGTGGGCGGGGTCATGAAGGGCAGCGCGTCGACGAGCCGCCCGCCCGAGAGGTACAGGGTGACGCGCTCGCGCAGCTCGTCGAGGGAGGGCAGCAGCTCGAACGGGTGGGAGCGGGCCCGCCCGGCGGCCAGCCGCTCCTGGGCGGCGCTGAGCCTGCGGCCGGGATGGGCCAGCACCGGCAGGGCGCCGAGTCCCGGCTGTCGGTCGAGCCGGTCGAAGAAGGCCGTCGCCGTGGGGAGGCTCGGGTCGAGGAGGACGCAGGCGTGTGGGGCGTCGAGCAGGGCGGCGACCGCCTCGTCGGCGTCGGCCGCGCTGGTGATCTCCACGTTCCCGTGCGTGTCGGCGAGGTCGGCCGCCGCGCTGCGGGCCAGCGGGGTGAGCAGGCCGCCGTCCTCCTCCAGGACGAGCAGCCGACGCGTCTCGGGAACGACCGGCGCGGCCGCCGGGGACCCGGCGGCGACCGGAAGGGCATCGAGCTCCCCGCCGGAGTACTCGCCGGGCCTCGGTGCCGTCGGTGGCAGGTAGAGCGTGAACGTGGTGCCGTCCCCGACACGGCTCTTGGCGTGGATCTCGCCGCCGAGCAGTCCCGCGACCTCACGGGAGATCGACAGGCCCAGCCCGGTGCCGCCGTACCGGCGGCTCGTCGTGCCGTCGCCCTGCTGGAAGGCGCCGAAGATCGCCTCCAGGTTCTCCTCCGCGATGCCGATCCCGGTGTCGATCACCTCGAAGGCGAGCACCGGCTCGCCGGGCTCCAGGGACGGCAGGGTGACGTCGTCGGCGCGCCGGATCCGCAGCTCCACGCCGCCGCGCTCGGTGAACTTCACGGCGTTCGACAGCAGGTTGCGCAGGATCTGGCGCAGCCGCTGCTCGTCGGTGTAGATCTCGGCGGGCACCTCGTCCGCGATGTCGACCCGGAAGTCCAGCCCCTTCTCCGTCGTGAGCGGCCGGAACGTGGTCTCGATGTCCTCCATCAGCCGGGTGACGGCGATGCTCTCGGAGTGGACGTCCATCTTGCCGGCCTCGACCTTGGACAGGTCCAGGATGTCGTTGATCAGCTGCAGCAGGTCGGTACCGGCCGAGTGGATGATGTTGGCGAACTCGACCTGCTTGGCCGTGAGGTTCCGGCCGGGGTTCTGGGCGAGGATGCGGGCCAGGATCAGCAGGCTGTTCAGTGGTGTGCGCAGCTCGTGCGACATGTTCGCCAGGAACTCCGACTTGTACTTGGAGGCCAGCGCGAGCTGCCGGGCGCGCTCCTCGATCTCCTGCCGGGCCTGCTCGATCTCGAAGTTCTTGATCTCGATGTCGTGGTTCTGCCGGGCCAGCAGCGCGGCCTTCTCCTCCAGCTCGGCGTTGGAGCGCTGTAGTTCCTCCTGCTGGGCCTGCAGCTCCTCGGAGCGGGACCGCAGCTCGGCGGCGAGCCGCTGCGACTCCTCCAGCAGCGCGTCCGTACGGGAGTTGGCGATGATCGTGTTGAGGTTCACGCCCACGGTCTCGGCGAACTGGCGGAGGAAGTCGCGGTGGACCTGTGAGAAGCCGGTGAGTGAGGCCAGCTCGATGACGCCGAGGACCTGCCCCTCGAACACGATCGGCAGCACGATCAGATCGGCGGGCGCGGAGTCGCCGAGGCTGGAGGAGACCTTCACGTATCCGGGCGGGGCCTTGTCGACCGTGATGGTCTTCTTCGTACGGGCGGCCTGACCGACGAGGGACTCCCCCAGCCTGAACTCGCGGTCGGCCGGCGCGCCGGCCTCGTGACCGTAGCTGGCGATCAGGCGCAGGGAGGTCTCGCCGCCGCCGGCGTCGGTGAGGTAGAAGGTGCCGTACTGCGCGGCGACGAGCGGGGTGATCTCGTCCATGATCAGCTCGGCCACCGTCACCAGGTCGCGATGGCCCTGCATCTGGCCGGCGATGCCGGCGAGATTGGTCTTCAGCCAGTCCTGTTCCTGGTTCTCCCGCGTCGAGTCGCGCAGCGACTGCACCATCGCGTTGATGTTGTCCTTGAGCTCGGCGACCTCGCCCTGGGCCTCCACCGAGATCGACCGGGTCAGGTCGCCGGTCGCGACGGCGCTGGTGACCTCGGCGATCGCGCGCACCTGGCGGGTGAGGTTGCCGGCCAGCTCGTTGACGTTCTCGGTCAGGCGCTTCCACGTGCCGGACACGCCCTCGACCTCGGCCTGGCCGCCGAGGCGGCCCTCGCTGCCGACCTCGCGGGCGACGCGCGTGACCTCGGCGGCGAACGACGACAGCTGGTCCACCATCGTGTTGATCGTGGTCTTCAGCTCCAGGATCTCGCCGCGCGCGTCGACGTCGATCTTCTTGGACAGGTCGCCGCGGGCGACGGCCGTCGTGACCTGGGCGATGTTGCGAACCTGGCCGGTGAGGTTGTTCGCCATCGAGTTGACGTTGTCGGTGAGATCCTTCCAGGTGCCGGCGACGTTGGGGACGTTCGCCTGGCCGCCGAGGATGCCCTCGGTGCCCACCTCGCGGGCCACGCGGGTGACCTCGTCCGCGAACGCGCCCAGCGTGTCGACCATCGTGTTGATCGTCTGCGCGAGTGCGGCGACCTCGCCCTGGGCCTCGACGGTGATCTTCTGCGACAGGTCGCCCTTCGCCACCGCCGTCGCCACCTGCGCGATCGACCGCACCTGCGCGGTCAGGTTCGAGGCCATGACGTTGACGTTGTCGGTCAGGTCCTTCCACGTGCCGGAGACGCCCCGGACGATGGCCTGGCCGCCGAGGTTGCCCTGGGTGCCGACGTCGCGCGCGACGCGGGTGACCTCGTCCGCGAACGCGGACAGCTGGTCGACCATCGTGTTGATGGTCTCCTTCAGCTCGAGGATCTCCCCGCGCGCGTCGACGCGGATCTTCTGCGACAGGTCACCGCGGGCGACCGCCGTCGTCACCTCGGCGATCGAGCGGACCTGGTCGGTGAGGTTCGCCGCCATGACGTTGACCGACTCGGTCAGCGCCTTCCAGGTGCCCGACACGCCCTTGACGTCGGCCTGGCCGCCCAGCCGGCCCTCGGTGCCCACCTCGCGGGCCACCCGCGTCACCTCGTCGGCGAACGACGACAGCTGGTCCACCATCGTGTTGATGGTGCTCTTGAGTTCGAGGATCTCGCCGCGGGCGTCGACCGTGATCTTCTGCGACAGGTCGCCCTTCGCCACCGCCGTCGCCACCTGCGCGATCGACCGCACCTGGGCGGTGAGGTTGCCGGCCATGAAGTTCACCGAGTCGGTCAGGTCGCGCCACGTGCCGCCGACGCCCGGCACCTGCGCCTGGCCGCCCAGCCGGCCCTCGGTGCCCACCTCGCGGGCCACCCGCGTCACCTCGTCGGCGAACGACGACAGCTCGTCGACCATCGTGTTGATGGTGGTCTTGAGCTCCCGGATCTCACCGCGGGCGTCGACAGTGATCTTCTGGGACAGGTCGCCGCGGGCCACGGCGGTCGCCACCTGCGCGATGTCGCGGACCTGGCCGGTCAGGTTGCCGGCCATGGCGTTGACCGAGTCGGTGAGGTGCTTCCAGTTCCCCGAGACGCCCGGAACCTGTGCCTGGCCCCCGAGCTTGCCTTCCGTGCCGACCTCGCGGACCACGCGGGTGACCTCGGAGGTGAACTGGGACAGCTGGTCGGCCATGCCGTTGAACACGCCGGCGATCTCGTCCATCAGCCCGTCGCCCGTCTGCGGCAGGCGGGTGGCGAAGTCGCCGTCGCGGACGGCGGTCAGCCCGGCGAGGAGCTGGCGCAGGGCGGCCTCGTCCGCGCCGTCGGGCTCGCGCACTGCCGATCTTGCGACATCCCGCTGAGACATGCCCTCACTCCGATCGTCCGCCCACATGCGCGGCGCAAGTGCTCTTCTGTTAGACCGCCATCTACTTGCCTCATGGCAACCATACTGGCAGTGTTACCGTCGGACGCCCCCGGTCTGCGGCGATGCGACGTTCGCGCTGGGGATTGTCCGTTCCCTTCGGACGAGATAAGGGCTTGACCTGACCGCATCCCTCGGGTGTCACGTGACGCCCAACGTACACGCGGCGGGGCCGGCATGACGGTCCCGCCGGATGACGTCATGCGGCTGACCGCTCTTGTCGCCGAGCAGCGGCAGCGGCTCGAGGACGCGCGCGACCGGACCGCGGCGCGCGCCCTCACGGACATCGCGACGGGCATCCTCGTCGACCGGCTGGGCTGCTCGCCCGCCGAGGCGCTCGGCCATCTGGCGCGCCTCGCGGCCGGCACCGGCACCTCGCTCGTCGACCTGGCGGCGGACCTCGTGAACCTCGCCGCGGACGACCCGCTGGCCGAGGCGGCCCGGCGGGCCGCCGACGAGGGAGGACCCGTTGCGAGCCCCCGGCTGGCGGAGGCAGCCGTCCTCCATGCCGAGGACGGCGACGCGATGGCGGCGGCGCTGCTCGGCGAGACCCTCTCCCTGTCCGACGCCGTCGCCGCCGCGCTGTGGGCGCTGCGCCCCGACGGCGCGCTCGAACTCGTCGGCGCCGCCGGATTCGACCCGCTGGAGCGGGGTCACTGGCGTCGCGTTCCCCCGCAGATGGACAGCCTGCAGCAGCGCGTCGTACGCGACGGCGCGCCGATCTGGTGGCCGGGCGGAGCCGCCCGGCGCCGTGGCGTGCCCCCGCTGACCGGCGCCGGACAGGACGTGGCACGGGCCGTCCTCCCCCTGTCCGCCGACGGCGGATGCGTCGGCGTGCTGGAGATCCGCTGGGCGGCCGGGCTGCCCGGCTTCACGCCGGCCGTACGCGCCGAGCTCACCGCCCTCGCGCGGGTGTGCGCGCAGACGCTGGACGCCAGGCCCGAATCGGCCGACGAGGATCGGCTGCTCGACGCCGCCGCCGTGCTGACCGCGCTGAGCGACGCGTTCCTGCTGCTGAGCCCCGTCCGTGACGCCTCCGGCCGGGTCGTCGACCTGCGAATCGACCGGATCGGCCGCGAGGTCCCCCGCGTGACCGGATACTCCGCCGGCAGCCTCCTGGGACAGCGTCTCTCGCACGTCTCCCCGCAGACGGCCCTGCCCGGGGGGCCGCTCGACGTGAGCCTCGACGTCCTGGAGACCGGCCGGCCCGCCGAGGCCGAGTGGTCGATCGCCGGCGCCGCCGACGAGCCGGTCCACCGCGTGCGCATCGCGCGGATCTTCGACCGTCTCACCTTCACCTGGGACGACGGCGAGCGGATCGGTGCCTCCGGCGCCCTCCTGGAGCAGGTCCAGCGGCTCGGCCGGATCGGCGCCTGGCAGCACGACCTGGTGAGCGGGCGGGTCATGTGGAGCGAGCCGACGTTCGCGCTCTTCGGGCTGCCGCCCTCCGCGCGGGCCATCGGCCTGGAGGAGCTGCCCGGCAACGTCGATCCGCAGGACCGGGTCACCGTACGGCGTTTCCGCGAGCAGCTGCTGCGGCTGCACCGGCCGGCCTTCGCGACGTTCCGGCTCGTCCGGCCGGACGCGTCCATCCGCCAGATCCGCGCCTTCGCCGAGCCGGTCACCGATCCGTCCGGAGCGGTCATCGCGATCCGCGGCGCGTACCAGGACGTGTCAGACCGCTACCACTCCGAGGTCGCCCTGGCGGCGACCCAGGACCGGCTCGCCGACACCGAGCAGCGCGCCGAGGACCAGGAACGCCTGGCACTGCACCTGCAAGAGGCGATCCTGCCGTCGACCGACCAGCCGGTCAGCGCCTTCGGCCTCGACGTCGCCGTCCGTTACCGGCCCGCCGGCGGCGGTCAGCTCGTCGGCGGCGACTGGTACGACGCCGTCGTCCTCCCGAGCAAGAAGGTGCTGCTCGCCGTCGGTGACATCGCCGGGCACGGACTCGACGCGGTGACGGGGATGGTCGCGCTGCGCAACAGCCTCCGCGGCCTGGCGATCACCGGGGCGGGCCCGGCCGAGCTCCTCGGGATGCTGAACAACGTCGCGTACCACCTGACCGGAGGAACGTTCGCCACCGCCATCTGCGCGCTGTACGACCCCTCGGAGCGCTCGCTGCGGTGGGCACGGGCGGGCCACCTTCCCCCCGTCCTGGTCCGCGACGGCGACGCCGGACTGCTGCCCCTGCCCGCCGGATTCCTCCTCGGCCTCGCCCCGGACGCGGTGTACGAGGAGGCCACGACCAGCCTCGAACTCGGCGACGCGCTCCTGCTGTTCACCGACGGCCTCGTCGAACGCCGCGACATGCCCCTCGACGAGGCCCTCCAGGAGCTCATCCGCCTCGCCGGCCGGCCGGTCGGCGACGCGGAGAGGTTCAGTGATCACCTGCTCGACGGCACCATCGCGAACACCAATGACGACACCTGCCTGGTCACGATCCACCTACGCTGACCCGGACGACCGGCGGCGGACTCCGGACGGGTGGCGGTTCGCCCGGCGCGTCGGCGGCGGAGCGGAGTGCGGGAAGCGCCGGCGTGCGCGGTCGACTAAACCGATCGCCGTGGAGGCCCCGTTGTCCGCAGGCGGCTCGCCGGCCGCGATGTGGAAGCCCGCCAGGCCCTCGATCAGGGCCTCGCGCGCGGCGGGCGGCATCTCGCGCAGGACGCGGGCGAACTCGGCCTGCCGGCGCTCGCGGAGCTGGGCGAAGACGGCGTTGCCGTTCCGGCTCAGGGAGACGGCCACGGCGCGGCGATCCGCCGGATCGGTGTCCCGGGAGATGAGCCCCGCCGCCTCCAGCCGGTCGCACAGTCGGCTCGCCGACGACAGCAGCGTGCCGAGCTCGCCCGCGAGCGCGCTGATCGTCATCTCGTGGTTGCGGTCGATGACGGCGAGCGCGCGCAACTGCGTCGCCGAGACTCCGAAGCCGGCGACCTCCTGGGCCCTGTCCCACGCGTTGACCAGCGCGGCCGCATACGCTTCGACGATGGCGGCCTGCCGGTCGATGGGCTGGTGCGCACTGGCCATGGTCACACTTTCGCATATTCGGTGACGGAAAGGCGGATCGCCATGTCGTATGAAGAGCCCGGCCGTGGGAGCCTCGGGGACGGTGACGCCCTGCGCGAGGCCGAACGCCGGATCTGGCTGGCGGCTCCGCACGAACTGGCCGACGTCGCCGAGGAGACGATACGCAAGCTCTGCGGCACCGACGCCGCGGAGATCTATCTGACCGACTACCGGATGGCCTACCTGCAGCCGGTCGCCTCCGGGGAGGCGCCGATCGCGCTGGCCGGCAGCCCCAGCGGGCGGGCGCTGGCCACCGGGGAACCTGTGCTCGAACCGCCCACCACCGTGTCCCCCGGCACCCGGCGGCTCCTGCACCTCCCGCTGACCGTCCTGGGCAACCGGCTCGGTGTGCTGCGCATCACTCTGCCCGATCTCCCGTCCGCCGAGCAGCGGGCCGAACTCCTCGACGTGGCCGCGACGCTGAGCCGCGCGCTGGAGATCGCCGACCGTGCCACCGACCGCTACCGGCAGGCCCGCCGCCGCGAACGCCTGACCCTCGCCGCGGAGATGCAGTGGGAGCTGCTGCCCGGCCGCGTCGGCTCGGCGCCGGAGTACGAGTTCGCCGGTCAGCTGGAGCCCGCCTACTCGGTGGCCGGCGACAACTTCGACTGGAGCGCCGGCCGGGACACCCTGGTCATCTCGGTGACCAACGGGATGGGCGAGGGGACCACGGCGGCGCTCCTGACCCAGCTCGCCGTCGGCGCGATGCGCAACGCCCGCCGCTCGGGCGGCGACCTGCTCGAGCAGTGCGGGCTCGCCGACGAGACGATCTTCCGGCATTACGGCGGCCGGCAGCACGTCGCGACCCTCCTGCTCTGCATCGAGCTGGCGACCGGCGAGGTCACCGCCGTGGACGCGGGCTCACCCGTGATCTACCGGCTCCGGGGCGGCGCCGTCGAGCGGGTGCCGCTCGACCGGCAGCTGCCGCTCGGGATGTTCGGCGACACCCCGTACACCGAGGAGCGGTTCACCGTACGGCCCGGCGACCGGCTCGTCATCGTCAGCGACGGCGTGCACGCCGCGCACCTGCCGGGGGCGAGCGCCGCGTACGAGGAGTTCCTGATGCGCGACCTGTCCGAGTCCCGCCTCCAGCCCCCGGCGGATCTGGTCCGCACCCTGCTGCACCGGTTCGTCGACCGTCACCAGGGCACCCAGCTCGCCGACGACGCCGTCGTGGTCTGCCTCGACTGGAAGGGCCGCTGAGCAGGAGCCGGGAGTGCCCGGGCGCGTCCTCGCCGAGGTGCGCGCCCGGGCGCACGGTCAGTTCCGCGGTCCCGGCCCGTGGTGGCGCGGGCGGCCGCCCTTGCCGCCGGTTCCACCGTTTCCGCCCGGCCTGCCGCCATTTCCGCCGTTCCCGCCCTGGCCGGCGTTCCCGGCGAAGGTGACGCCGGTCACGACGTTGCCGTTCATCGTGAGCTTCGCGACCGGGTTGGCCAGGCCGAAGTTCTGGCACTTCAGGTTCCCGAACGACTGCTGCAACCGCATGCCCAGGAAGGTGAACAGGCTGTCGGCCGCGCCCGGCATCGGGCTGGCCTGGCCCGCCAGCAGCCGCATGTCCTTCCGCAGCCGCGCGGCCTGGGCGGTGTCCATGCCGCGGCAGTACGCCGCCGGCGTCTGCCCGGCGGGCAGCGGAGCCTGGTCCACCCCGGCCCGGTACAGGTCGGTCTTCGCCGTGCTCGTCCGGCCGTTCACCAGCGTCATCGGGTTGTTCAGCGGGACGAGCGCGCTCGGCGCCGTCTGGTGGGCGGCGGCCTGGAGCTCGTCCATCGCCAGTGACGTCACCACGGTGCCGGGATTGGCGAGGTCGGGGGCGGTCCACGGTGTGCAGCCGAGGGCCGGGTCGACGAAGGCGTCCAGGAGCGCGTTGTCACTCGGGTTGGCGAGCGTCCGGGCGCCGGCGAGCCTGCCCTTGTTCGCCGCCGTGTTCTGCGCGATCCGTCCGTCCGCCGTCGCCAGGTACGTCGTCTGGACGTTGTCGCTCTGGTCCTGGTCGACGAGCGCGAAGTCGCGTGTCGACATGCAGGGCATGCCGTCCTTCGCCGTGCCCAGCGCGGGCACCGTCAGCGTGCCCGCCCGGATCGCGGCGTTCGCGGCCCGGAAGAAGGCCGGGGCGTTGCAGTAGGCGAACTGGCCGAAGACCGAGCCGCCCAGGCCGCCCACGCACCTGCCCTGCCGCAGGGCCCCGCCCGTACCGCGCAGGGTCAGGTTGTCGCCGTTGTAGCCGAACCAGATGCCGACCACGGCGCCGGCCGGAAGGGCGGGTGTCACGGGCGCGGCGGCGGGCTGTGCGCCCTGGTCCACGACCAGCGGGCTGTACACCGACAGTCTCCCGGTCGCCGGGTCGATGACCGTCGCCTGGACGAACGCCGACTGGTTGACGTTCGCCTCGTTGCACGGGCCCATCGCCGGGTTCGTCGCGGTCAGCCGGTACGGGGTGGCCAGGCCGCGGGCGCTCAACGGGTCGGCGGGCACGATCAGTGTGCAGTTCGCGTTCGGGTCGGCCGCCGGCGCGCCGCCTCCCGTCGTCGGGGTCGCGCTCGGGCAGGAACTCGGGGTCGCGCTCGGCCGCTTCCGCATCGCCGGAGCGGCGCTCCCGGAGGCCGCGCTCCCGCTCGGGGCGGGCATCGCCGTGCCCGCCGAGCCGCGCGCGCTCGGCAGGGCGGTACCCGCCGACGGCTGCGCGGTGGCGTCGGGCATGGCGGTCCCGGCGGACGGCTGTGCGCCCGCGTCGGGCATCGCGGTGCCGGGCGACGGTGCCACCGCCGGCGCCCCGCCGGATGCGGCGGCGCCGGCCGCGAACCGTGTCGCGGCCCGCACCGCCGGAGAGGGAGCGGCGGTCCCCGGATCCGCGCTCGGCGCACCGGTGAAGGGTGCGCCGCCGGGGTCCGCCGTCCCTGCCCCGGCGGAGGGGCCCGCCGCCGCGCCGCCGGGCGGGGAAGCGGTCGGCGAGGCGGCGGGCGTGGCCCCGACCTTGACCTCCTCGGCTCCCTTCTGCGGGAGCCGACGGCGGCCGGGGCCGGTCCTGGGTGTTCGATGGGTCGGCGCGGCGCTCGCGCTCGGACAGCCGGGCGCGCCGCCGAACGCCGTGAGCCCCATCTTCGTGGTGAGGGCCACGGCCGAACCGGCGGCGAGGACGAGCGCGACCGCCAGCGGGATGAACAGGCGGAACCGCCGCGAGCGGTTCGGGTCCTTCCAGTTCGACCTTTCCAGGTACGACATTCGGTGTCCTCTCGAGAGACCGGTGGGGCGCGCGGCGCGTTCCGCGGGGGGCGGCTCGTGACCTCGCTCAGGTCACGCGGGGCGGCGCGTCACCATTTGGTGGAGACCCGGCCGTTCAGGCCGCCGACGACCTGAGCCTGCGAGCCGGTCGGAGTCGGTGTGGGGGTGACGGTGGGCGGCGTCATGGGGGGCGTGTCCGGCGCGGAGGGGGTCGCGGCCGGCGGCATCGGGACGACCTTGCGGACGAAGCGCCACGCCACCACGCCGACACGGCCGTTGTCGGCGACGACCACGACCGCGTGCGGCGGGACGACGAGGCGGACCGCGTGCCGCCCCACCGCGGCGACGACGGTGGTCGGGCGACGCACGGAGACGGTCGCGCCGGGCACCCGCCGGTCGGTGGCGCGCAGGCGGCCGACGACGCGCCAGCGGTGCCCGGCCTGGCGCAGGACCGCGACGGAGTGCCCCGCCCGTACGTTCCGGACGGTGTAGCGGGTCGTGAGCGCGACGGTCACGGGTCTGGTCCGCTGCCGGGCGGAGGCGGAGGGCCGGGGCGGGTTCGAGGAGTGCGCGGCGGTGCGCCCGGTGTCGTGGGAGGCGGTGTAGGCGCGGTTCTCGCCGACATTCCGGGTCACCGTGGTGGACGGGCCGGTCCCGATCGCGGCGATCGCCACGCCGGCCGCGGTCAGCCCGGCGAGAGTCACGCCGGTGACCTTCGTCGATGTCTTCACGGGGTCGCTCCTTCGTCCGTCGTCCGCGGTCCCGTACGGGACCGCCTGGCGGGACTGCCGTGCGACGTCGCTCCCCGCCTGAACCGCGAGCGCGCACCGGTAGTGCCGCTGAGGAATGTAGGGAGCGGCCAGGGCCCGCAGGGCCCATCGGCGGCCGTGTTCGAATCTCGTAATATTTCGCGGCCGTGGGCGCCGGCGGCGTCATCCCCGCCGTGACCTGGGACGTCCTCCCGTACGTGTCACGCGCCGTACGGGGGCGTGGACAGCGGGAGGCGCACCTCGAAGCGGCAGCCGTGGTCGGTGTTGCGCACCTCGACCGCTCCCGCGTGCGCCTCCACGATGCCGCGTACGATCGCCAGGCCCAGGCCCGCCCCCGAGTCGGGTTCGGGGGTACGGGCGGCGGTCCCGCGCCAGGCGACGTCGAAGACGCGGTCCAGGTCGCCGGGCGGGATTCCGCCGCACGCGTCGGACACCGCCAGCACGGCGTGCTGGTGCCGGCGGCCGGCCTCGACCAGCACGGAGCCCGCGGACGGCGTGTGCCGGATCGCGTTGACCACCAGATTGGTCAGCGCCCGCGAGAGTTCCCGCACGTCGGCGCGTACGACGACCGGGTCGCCGACCTCGGCGCCGAGCAGGACGCCCTGCGCGCGGGCGAGCGGGTTGGTCCCGGCGACCGCCTGGTCGACCAGGTCGGCCAGGGTGACCCATTCCGGGGAGAGGGCGAGGGCCCCGGCGTGGATGCGGGACAGCATGAACAGGTCGTCGACCATCCCGGACAGCCGGTCGACGGCGAGCCGCATCTGCGTGTGGTAGCGGGACGGCTCGGGGGCCATGCCGTCCTCCAGCGCCTCGACCATGGCCCGTAGCCCCGCGAGCGGCGTCCGCAGGTCGTGGGAGACCCAGGCGACGAGCTCGCGCCGGGAACGCTCGAGGCTGCGCTCCCGCTCCCGCGCCTGGGCGAGCCGCGCGCTGGTGAGGCTCAGCTCCCGGCTCAGCTCGCCCATCTCCGCCGTCGAGAGGCTCCCGTCCGCCCCCGGCGCGGCCCCGTGCCCCAGGGCGCGCACGGCGCGGCGGAGCGTACGGCTGTCGGCGACCATCGCGCGCGCCAGCAGCAGCGCCATCGCCGAGGTGACGATCCCGGAGGCGACGCAGACGGTCAGGACGACGCCGAAGTCCTCCGGGGAGATGAACATCTCCTGCGCCGCGACGACCGTGCCGGTGATCATCGCGAGCACGCTGGCCACCGCCAGCACGAACAGCGCGAGCCGCAGGGACCGGCCGCGCAGCGCCCGCATGACCCCTAGGCCGATGAGCCCGACCCCCGCAGCCGAGCCGCCGCCGATCACGATGACGCAGACGTCGTCGCTCATGAGTCCTCCTGCGCCGGAGGGGCGACCGAAAGCGCCGTGCTCGATGGCCCGCTCACGGAGCGTCGCCGTCCTCCGCCGGGGCGGCGGCGTCCGGTCCCGGGTCGAAGCGGTAGCCGACGCCCCAGACCGTGACGATGAGCCGGGGGCGGTGCGGGTCGTCCTCGACCTTCTCGCGGAGCCGCCGGACGTGCACGGTGACGGTGGACTCGTCGCCGAACTCCCAGCCCCAGACGTGCTGGAGCAGTTCCGTCCTCGTGAAGACCTGCCCGGGATGCCCGGCGAAGAAGGCGAGCAGGTCGAACTCCCGGCCCGTCAGCGTCAGCGGCTCGCCCGCCTTGACGGCGCGGCGGCCCGCGGCGTCGAGCGTGAGGTCGCCGATCGTCCGGGTCGGGGGGACGGGCGGCGCGTCGGCCGGCTCCACCGGGGCCGGGTGCGCGCGGCGCAGCACCGACCGGGCGCGCAACACGAGTTCCCGGGGGCTGAAGGGCTTGGTCACGTAGTCGTCCGCCCCGAGTTCGAGCCCGCGTACCCGGTCGCCCTCGGTTCCGCGCGCGGTCAGCATGATGACCGGGACCGGGCCGAGTTCGCGGATCCGGCGGTAGACCTCGAAGCCGTCCAGGCCGGGCAGCATGAGGTCCAGAACGACCAGGTCCGGGAGGTGGGCCTCGGCCGACGCGACCGCCGAGGGGCCGTCGGCCGCGCGGCGTACCCGCAGGCCGGCGCGGGTGAGGTACGCCGTGACCACTTCGGCCACCATCGGATCGTCGTCGACGACCAGCACCTCGGCGGGGGTGTCCACGGTCGGGAGTGTAAGGACGAACCAGCGGAATGGCGGGCGATTCACCCGATTCGTCGGCGGACGCTCGGCGTGTGTCCCCGCCGGTGCCATCGGGGTCGATATGTTTCCCGTATGTCATCACTCCGGGCGAAGCTCGCCTGCCTCGTCGCGCTCACGTCCGCCCTGGCCACCGGATGCGGCGGCGGAGGAGGCTCCGGGAAGAACCCGCCCGGCGCCACGCTGCTCCAGCAGGCGGCCACCGCGACGCGGGCGGTGACCAGCCTCGGCTTCTCGCTGCGCACCTCGGGCCATCCCGATCTCAAGGTCGACAGCGCGGACGCGAAGCTGCTGCGCAACGGGAACGCCCAGGGGTCGGCCAAGACGACCCAGCTGGGCCTGTCGATCCAGCTGGACTTCGTGGTCCTCGGCAAGACCGCCTATCTGCGCGGCTTCACCGGAGGGTGGCAGCAGCAGCCGTTGTCCAAGGTGGCGGGGATCTACGACCCGTCCGCCGTGCTCGATCCGAACCGCGGGCTCGTGCAGCTGCTGTCCACCGCCAAGAACGCCGACACGAAGGGCCGGCAGAAGGTCGCCGGGCAGGACTGCTACGAGGTCGACGCGACGCTCGCCAAGGAACCGCTGTCGCGGCTCGTCCCCGGCATCTCGGCCGACACGCCCGCGGAGCTGTCCATCTCCAAGGCGGACCACCGGGTGCTGAAGGCCGACGTGAAGGTGCCCGGTAAGAACGGCGGCAAGCCCGGCACGGCGACGGTCACCTTCACCGACTTCAACAAGCCGTTCTCGATCACCGCCCCGGCCCGGTGAGCCCTCGACGGCCGGGCGGCTCCCGGCGGATCGCCCTCGGCGTGGGCGGCGTGGTCGTCCTGCTCGCCGCCATCGACGCGTACGTCGTCGTGACCGTCCTGGTGACGATGGTCGGCGACCTCGGCGTCCCGGTGAACCACATCGAGCACGCGAGTCTGGTCGTCACGGCGTTCCTGCTCGGCTACGTGGCGGGCATGCCGCTGCTCGGCATGCTGTCCGACCGGTTCGGCCGCCAGGTGATGGTGCAGGCGTGCCTGGCCGGATTCGCCGCGGGCTCGGCCGTGACCGCGCTGGCCGGCTCACTGCCGGTGCTGATCGCCGGGCGCGGGATCCAGGGCCTGGCCGGCGGGGCGCTGCTGCCGATCACGATGGCGCTGGCGGGCGACCTGTGGGAGGAGCGGCGCAGGCCCGCGGTCCTCGGCGCGGTCGGCGCGCTGCAGGAGCTCGGCAGCGTGCTCGGCCCGCTGTACGGGGCCGGAGTGGCCGCGCTGGTCGGCTGGCGCGGCATCTTCTGGATCAACATCCCGGTCACGCTGCTGGCCATGGCTGCGGTCTGGTGGGCGGTGCCGCGGGGACGCCCGGCCGCCCCCACGCGCGTCGACGTGATCGGGGGGCTGCTGCTGGCCGCCGGGCTGGGCCTGCTCGTCGCGGGCCTGTACAACCCGGACCCGCAGCGGTCGGCGCTGCCCTCGTGGGGTGTGCCGTGCGTCGCCGCCGGCGCGGTGGTGATCGTCGCGTTCGCCGGCTGGGAGGCGCGGGCGCGGACCCGGCTGCTCGACCTGCGCGGCGCCCGGCGCGGCGGGCTGTTCGCCGTCCTCGGCGTCAGCCTCCTCTCGGGCGCGGCGCTGATGATCACGCTGGTCGACGTGCAGCTGATCGCGCAGACCCTGCTGGGACGGACCTCGACCGGCGGGGCGTTCCTGCTCGCCCGCTTCCTCATCCCGCTGGCGGTGGCCGCGCTGGCCGGGGGGCTGGTCGCCCGGCGGTGCGCCGAACGCTGGATCGTCGCCGGCGGCATGCTGGTCGCCGCCTGCGGGTACGCCCGGATCGCCGCCTGGCCCGTACGGTCCGAGGGTCTCCACTACGACCTGGGGGTGTTCGCCGTCTCCCGGGTCGGCGTGGACCTCGCCGTCGCCGGGCTGGGGCTGGGGCTGGTGATCGCGCCGCTGTCGTCGGTCGCGCTGCGGTCCGTGCCGGCCGTACGGCACGGCGTCGCCTCGGCCGCCGTCGTGGTCGCCCGGATGATGGGCATGCTGCTCGGCGTGGCGGGCCTGAGCGCCTGGGGCTTCTTCCGCTTCCACGCACTGACCGCGCACCTCGTCACGCCGCTGCCGATCGGCGTGTCCCAGGCGGAGTTCACCCGCCGGATGGCCACCTACCTTGCCGCGGTGAAGGCGGCCCTGCACACCGAGTACGCCGACGTCTTCTGGGCGACCGCCGGGGTCTGCGTCCTCGCCGCCGTCCTCGGCCTGGCGGTCGGCGGCTCCACCCCGGCCGCCGTCGGCGAGGAGCCCGCGGAGGGTCCGTCCGTTCCCGTCCGCGCCGAGCCACCGTCCGCCTGACCGCGCGCGGTCCGGGTCACTCCGACCCGGATCCGCTGTCGCCGCCCAGATCGTAGACCGCCGCCGGCACGGAGTTCACGTCGGTGGCCTTGACCGCGTGGGCGTGGGCGAACACCGCGTCGAAGTTGGCGGCGTACCCGTCCTCCAGCGCGGCGTCCGCCATGGTGATCATCGCCTCGTCGTGCGAGTGGAAGCCGACCTCGGTGTAGTTGGGGCTGCCGGTCGAGACGACCTTCTGCCGGGTCCCCTGGTAGCCGCCGTCGATCAGCAGGTACTTCGAGTGCGCGTAGACGCGGCCGTTCTCCGACAGGTAGCGGATCTCGGGGTTGCCGTGGCGGCCGCCCGGTTTCGTCAGGCGGCGGGCGACCCTCTGGCCGATCTGGTCGAAGACCACCTGCACGCGGCATCCCTCGTCGTCGAGCTTCCAGAGCCGCTTGGCGATCGGCGCCCACGTGAAGTGGCCCACGCTCAGGCGCAGGCGCGTGCCGCCCGCGCACGACACCTTGTCGAGGGCGTCGCTGATCGGGTCGCCCTTCGCCCACGGGAAGAAGTCGACCCGGTACGGCCCGGACCGCACGCTGCGGTGGTAGTCACCGGTCCGGTGCTGGGCGGCCAGGTCCTGGAAGTAGCGCAGGTAGGCGGCGTGCACTCCGGCGTCCTGGATGGTGAGCGCGTCGTTCCACTGGGTGTCGCGGGCGCCGTCCGTGGCGTTGGCGGACGTCTGCAGCACGACGTCCTTGGCGCCCAGCGCCGAGGAGAAGAGGAAGAACTTGTTGTGGTTGAAACTGGGCCCGATGCAGCCGCGGTCGCGGCCGCAGGTCACGACCCACGAGGGCTTCTTCGTGTCCGTCCCGAGGCCGGCTCGCAGCTTCTTGTACGCGGGGTAGGCCGTCGACTCGTGATCGAGCACGACCTGGACGTGGACCTTGCGCCGGTTCGCGGCGATCAGCTGCCGGGCGGTGTCCAGGCTCGAGAAGTGGTACATCGCGACGGCGATCGTCTCCCCGGCCGGCGTCCCGGCGATCAGCCGGGCGACCTGGTCGGCGATCGCGTCCCGCCTGGCGGAGCCGGCCTGCGGCGCGTTGAAGATCGACCGGACGGCCGGGCTCCCCGTCCCGTCCCCGCCGGGCCGCCCGGCGACAGGACCCGGGTCGGCCGCCGGAGGCAGGCCGGCGGCCGGAGGCAGGCCGGCGGCCGCGAGCGCCGCCGTCGCGGGCGGCAGCGCCCCGGCCGCCAGTCCGCACACGGCGAGCACCGCGATCCTCGCCGTCCACCGCATCGTCACGACTACTCCTGTCTCGGGGGGCTCGGGCGGAGAAACCGCAGGTCAGCGCCCAAGTGCCGGGAATCGTACAGGAGTGGACATCTGGCAATCGAGGTCATAGATGGGACGAAATGGTAAAAATCTTCGGCGTCGTGCCCCGACGGGCAAGGTCCTTCGCTCCCTACCAGCGGTGGACCCGGAGCCGGTGACGCGGGTAACAGGAATCTGCCCTTGATCTGGGGCGGGCGGTGGGCACACGCTCGGGGCATGAGACGCGGATGTTCATGTGGTCACGGGTCCAGCTGCTCCTGCTCCAAGGGATGCTCCTGCGGCTGCAACGGCTGACCGGCCGCCGCACCCGCTGACGCCCGTCCACCGTGGTCCCGCGCCAGGCGGAGCCACGGCCGACGGGTCGTGAACCCGTTGAGGCGCCAGGGCCTCCGGCCGCGGTCCGGTCCCGGAATCGCGGGCGGCGGCGGGACGCGTGCGCCGTCAGGCGATCCAGCCGTTGACGCGCGCGCGGTGCAGGGCCTGCCGGGCCGCCGCGCTGTCGAGCATCTCCAGGCCCCTGACCGCCCAGAACCGCAGCGACTCGTCCTCGCTGTCGAGCTGGGCGGACAGAAGCTCGAGCGCGCCCGGCGACCGGGCCTCGGCGACGAGCTCGAGGAGCAGGCAGCGCAGCTCGTCGTCCTGCTCCTCGCCGAACGCGTCGGCGAGGTCGCCGACGTACGCGTCCGCGTGCTCGCGCAGGAAGTCGAAGCCCTGGGCCCGGATTCCCGGATCCGGGCTGCGCATCGAGTCCAGGGCCCGTGCAACGCGCTGGTTCGCCATCAGTCATCCTCGGCACCGGGTGGTCGTGAACGCACCGCATCGTAGAGGCTTCCTCTGACGATCTTCCGTCTCCCCCGGCGGCTCGGGCAGGGACCGGCATCGAGCATGATGGAAGGGTGACTGGGGCGGGGAATGATGGCGGTGCGTCCGCCGGCGGACGCAGTGGCACGGGACTACTCGGAGCCGATCCGACGTTCGAGACCGCCTTCGCGATGCTGGTCGACCTGGTCGCCGACGGCGACGTCGTCGTCCTGAGCGGGGCCGGCCTGTCCACCGAGTCCGGCATCCCGGACTACCGGGGAGAGACCGGGCGCCGCCGGCGCGCCGACCCGATGACGTACCAGACCTTCGTCGGCAGCGAGGCGGCCCGCCGCCGCTACTGGGCGCGCAGTCATCTCGGGTGGCGGCACGTCGCGCGAGCAGCGCCCAACGCCGGGCACCGGTCCGTGGCCGAGCTGCAGCGTCGTGGCCTGGTCGCCGGGATCATCACCCAGAACGTCGACGGTCTGCACCAGGCCGCCGGCGCGCGCGACGTCATCGAACTGCACGGCAGCCTCGACCGTGTGCTCTGTCTCGGGTGCGGCCGTCGTACGCCCCGCGAGGAGCTCGACGAGCGGCTGAGCGCGGCCAACCCCGGCTGGGACGCCGAGGCCACCGTGATCAATCCGGACGGCGACGCGGTCCTCGACGACGACCGGATCGACTCCTTCACCACCGTCGCCTGCCTGAACTGCGGCGGGGTGCTGAAGCCGGACGTCATCTTCTTCGGTGAGAACGTCCCGCGCCCGCGCGTGGACGACTGCTACGCCCTGACCGAGGGCGCCGGGACGCTCCTCGTCCTCGGATCCTCGCTGACGGTGATGTCGGGGTATCGGTTCGTCCGCCGCGCGGCGGAGCGTTCGATACCGGTCGCGATCGTCAACCACGGCCGCACCCGCGGCGACGGCGAGGCGCTGCTGACCCTGGACGCCCCCCTGGGCGCGACCCTCACCGCGGTCCTCGCCGAGCTCGGTCCCCGGCCGTGAGGACGCCCCGCAGGGGGCGCCTCGCTCACGAGGGGAAGCGCGTGCGGCCGTCCACCGCGCGCCCGTGACGGTCACCGCCGATCCGCTCCTCCCGGCTCACTGATCCGGCAGGAGTTCGCCGTACCCGTGGGCGACGATCCGGGCGGCGGCCTCCTCGTACGACGCCGGGTCCGTTGGCGTCACCGCCGCCAGGCCGTCCACGTATCGGTTGGCCAGGCAGAACATGGCGGCGATCAGCACGGTGTCGTGGATCTCCACGTCGATGGCCCCGGCGGCGCGGGCGGCCGTGATGTGGTCGGGCCGCACGGAGCGCCCGCCCGTCTGCACCGCGCGCGCGATCCGCAGCAGCGCCCTGAGCTTGTCCGTCACGGGGGCGGTGTCGACGTCGGCGCAGACCTGGTCGACCAGGGTCCTGCCCTCGGGCAGCTGGGCCGCCGCGAAGGCCCGGTGCGATGACGCGCAGAAACGGCACTCGTTGAGCGAGGACACGTACGCCGCGATCAGCTCGCGCTCGCCCCGCGTCAGCGGGCTCGGACCCCGCAGGAGGACCTCGGCCATCTCGCCGATCAGCCGGCCGATCTCCGGGCGGTACCGGAGGAGGCCGACGATGCCCGGCGCGTCGTTGCCCAGTTCGATGTACGGCATGGTCTGCCTCTCCGACGTGATGGGGTGGGGTTCGTCTCCGGCCGGGGCCATCACGTCCACGGCGCGGTCGGATACCACAGGTATCCGACGTTCGACAGGAGCCGGACGTCCCAGTAGAGGACGGTGAAGACACCCGCGACCAGGAACGCCGCACCGGTCACGAGCGCCGCCCGTCCCGGACGTGCGGCGACCCACCGGCGCACGCGCCCGCCGGTGAGCCGTACGAGGACGACGGTGATGAGCGCCATGAGCAGGACGTTCCCCAGCGACTGGAGGGCGAAGGCGGCCGCTCCGAAGAAGGGGTCGTGGCTCTGCGCGGCATCACGGAACAGCACCCGGTAGAGCGGGTAGGGACGGCCGATGAGGAACCCGCCGATCATCATGCCGACCAGCACGGACCGCGCCTGCGGGAACCTCCTGGACAGGCGGGCGAGCGGGTCGGGGACGACACCGAGCGCGACCAGTCCGAGCAGGACGAACACGGTGCCGATGACGCCGAAGGCGATCATCGACTGGACGAGGCGCGGCGTGAGGGTGGGCCGGCCCGAAGCCGTCGAGAACTGCGGCATCCGGGTGCCCGCCACGCCGGTGATCGCGCCGTAGGTCGCCGACACGACGACCATGCCCAGGCCGAGCCAGGCGAGCGGCCGCAGCGAGTTCCAGAGCCGTCGCCGCAGGGAGGTCGGCTCGCCCACCATCGGGGCGACTGCGCCGAAGACGGCGATGTTGCAGGCGGTGAACGTACCGGCCAGACCGGACACGAACGCGTAGACGATGCCCGCCGCCGAGCCGGCGATCGGGGTCCGCACGGGATCGTGGCCGAGCAGGGACCCGGCGACGTTCTGGCCGATCGTCTTGTCGACGAACTCGGCCGACCAGACGACGGTGAGGAGGAAGGCCGCCAGGACGCTCGCGCCGATGACGACGGCGCGGCGGGGCGCCGAAAGGGTGTCGCCGGGCACCGGGGCGCGGACGTCGGCGTCGGATGTCACCTGGGCCATGGAGTCCTCCTGGAATAACGGTTGGCGCAGAACCGGCGGCCTCGCAGAGGAAACGTCATTCACATTCATGCGCCCCTGCGATCGCGGATTGCTTCAACTAAATAATCTTCAGAAGTCATGTCAAGGCGGATTTCAGGCCCCTGTCCGGACCTGGTCAGAGACATCCAACTCGCCACCGCAAGCCGACGCCGTACGCGATCTGTAAAGACCAATGGTTGCTGAATTCGAGAAAAATCAAGATCGTGCCGGAACCCTGGCCGGCCGGGCGGCGTCGTACTCAGGAGGACCGAGGTTCCGGGAGGGCCGGATGAACCAGACGTTCGACATCGTGTGGCGCGGTTACGACCGCCGCCAGGTCGACGATTACCTCCGGCGACTCGCGCAGGACCCCGCCGGCACGCCGTTCCCTCCCGCCTTCGACGTGGTGTTGCGCGGCTACGACCGCCACCAGGTGGAGCGGCACCTCGCGGAGGGCGGGGCGGCGGGCCGCCCGGACGACGACGGGCGCGGGCTCCTCGGGGACTTCTTCGACTCCTAAGGTGTGCCCGCTCTCGGTCACCGCTCGCCGGGGGCGGGGTGATCCGTCGCGGGTGTACGGGCGTACGCGCCGCCGAGGATGTTCTCCCGGCCCCACGCGCCGAGAGGGGCCAGCGCGGCGTTGAGCGAGACGCCGCGGTCGGTCAGCGAGTACTCCACCCGGGGCGGCACCTCGTCGTACGCCTCGCGGTGCACGATGCCGTCCTCCTCCAGCTCGCGCAGGTGCGAGGCGAGGACCTTCTCGGTGACGCCCGGCAGATGCCGGCGCAGCTCGCCGAACCGGCAGGGGCGCTCGTTGAGCGCCCACAGGATCAGCACCTTCCACTTCCCGCCGATGACGTCCATCGCGGCGTCGATGCCGCAGATGTACGCCCCGGGCCGTCGCGCGGTCGCCACACGCAGCCCTCCTGCCTGCTCGCTTACCACGGGGTGACCACCCACCTTGAAGTGCGTACTTGATCACCTTTCAGTGCCGGCCCCAGCCTAACCAGCATGAACTCGAACAGAACCTCTCTCACGCTTCTCGGCCTGGGCACGATGGGCACCGCGCTCGCCCGCGCCTGGCTCGCCGCCGGGCACCCGCTGACCGTCTGGAACCGCACCGCGGCCCGTGCCGAGCCCCTCGCCGCCGACGGCGTGACGGTCGCGGCGAGCGCCGCCGAGGCCGTCGCGGCGAACGACCTCGTCGTGGTCTGCCTGCTCGATGACGCGTCGGTCGACGAGGTCCTCGCCGGTACGGACCTGGCGGGCAGGGACCTGGTCGATCTCACCACCGGAACGCCGGATCAGGCACGGACGCGGGCCGCGTGGGCGCGGGCGCGCGGCGCCCGGTTCCTGGACGGCGGGATCATGGCGGTACCGCCCATGATCGGAGCGCCCGGTGCCGGGGCCTACGTTCTCTACAGCGGCTCCCGCGCGCTCTTCGACGCACACCGCGACACGCTGGCCGTGCCCGCCGACACCGAGTACGTCGGAGCCGACCCCGGCCTCGCGGCCCTGCACGACGTGGCGCTGCTGAGCGCGATGTACGGGATGTTCGCGGGAGTCGCGCACGCGTTCGCGCTGATCCGCGGGGAGGACGTCGCGCCGGGCGAGTTCGCGCGGCTGCTGAAGGGCTGGCTGACCGCGATGACCGCCTCGGTGCACGGGACGGCCGAGCGCCTGGTGAGCGGGGACTACACCCAGGGCGTCGTCTCCGACCTCGCCATGCAGGTCGCGGGCACGGCGACGCTGCTGCGCACGGCCGAAGAGCAGGGGGTCAGTCCCGAGCTGCTCCTCCCGTACGTCGGCCTGATGAGGCGCCGCCTGGCCGACGGGCACGGCGACGAGGACACCACGGGCGTCGTCGACCTGCTCGCCCGCCGACCCGTGTCCGCCGGTTGACCTCCGCCACCGGCCCCGCCGAGAGTCCGCCGCCGAATGTCGGCGGGCGCCGATAGGTTCGAGCATGTGATCGAACGCGTGGGGCGGGATCGTGTGCACGACACACCCGGCCGCCGCGCCACCGGAGACGACGCGCCGGTGACGGCGACGGTGGAGCGGCGTGAGCAGCGGGTCGCCGCCGGGGTCGAGGAGCTCGACCGATGGCTGTGCGACCAGGTCGCCCAGGGCCTCGCGCACGCCGATCGCGCCCCGTCCTCGATGTGGGACGGCGTCGCCCGGCGGCTCGTCGACGCCCAGGCCGGCGCGCTGGCGTCCCGGGTGCGGGAGCTCGGTTCGCTGCCCGCCGACGGCCGGCCCGAGCGGCTGCTGGAGGAGTACGCCCTGCTGCGGCTGCTGGTCACTGCGTTCCGTCGTCGCGGCGAGCTGCCCGCACCGCTGCGGGCCACCGTCCGGTCCCATGTCGGATTCCCGGTGAGCCAGGAGGAGGTCCTGGCGGGTGACACGGTGCGGGATCACTGGTACGTCGCGGGGTGCCGTGACGTGGAGCAGGACCGCCTCCTCACCCGCCGCGTCTGGCTGCGCGGCCAGGAGACCGGGCGGCCCGCGCTCGTCCTGTCCTTCGCCGCGCCGGGACGGACGGCGGGCGCGTCGGCGCGCACGCCGGGCGCGCAGGCACGGACACCCGGTGTGCACGGACGAGCGCCGGACGCGCAGGCACGGACGCCGGACGCGCACGGGAGGGTGCCGGACGCGCCGGTTCCCGCGGGACGGGCGCCGGACCGGGCGGGGCGGGCGCTGGACTCGTCGCTCGTCGTCGGCGACACGGTCGACGCCGAGCTGGCCTTCTACCCGGGGGCCCTGGCGCTGCGCGCGCTCGTGGCCGCCCGGCAGGCCGCGCCCGTGCGCCGGCCGCCGCGCGGCACGACCGTGCCGGGGCTGCTCCGGGAGTACGCCGACGCACTGGCCCGCGATCCCTGGCTGGAGCGGTGGCCCGCCGTGCTGGCCGGCGTCCGGCCCGCGCGGGACGAGGCGGGCGGTCCCTGCCTGGTCGACGCGGACGGCGCCGCGCTGCCGCTGCGCGCGTCCGACGTCTGGCGGCTGTGGGCCGTCTCCGGTGGCCGGCCGCTCACCGTCGCCGGCGAGTGGTCGCCGCGCGGGCTGCTGCCGCTGTCCGCCTGGCAGGCCGAGGAAGGAGCCGTGCCGCTGTGACCGATGAGGTGAACCGTGAGCGCGTGGGGTGAGCACGTGACCGCCGCGCTGCTGGGGACGCGGCAGCGGCCGGTGCCGCCGCTCGACGAGGTCCCCGGCGGCTCGGCCGATCCGGCGGCCCGCCTGCTGGACCAGGCGGCGCTGCTGACGGTGCGCAGGCGCGCCGGCCGGCGGCCGGTGAGCGCGGAGCCGACCGCCCCCGCGCCGGCGGAGACCGCACCCGTCGTGCCGGACACGGCGGCCGACCGGTTGCGCCGCATCCTGTCGGGCGAGCATGCCCGTGTCCTGCCCGAGTGGCTCGAGGCGGCGGCCCGGAGCGGCCGCCGGGTCCCGCCGCGGCTGCTCCCGGACCTGCTGCACAAGGGGCGCGCGGACCGGGCGCTACGTCCCTCGATCGCGCGGGCCGCCGGGCGGCGGGGCGTCTGGCTGGCCATGCAGAACCTCGACTGGGCGTACCTCGTCGTGGCCGGCGGTGGTGAGGAGGTCGAGGATCCCGGGGTGTGGTCGACCGGCACCCGGGCTCAGCGCATGGCCCACCTGCTGCGGTCGCGGGCCACCGACCCGGCCGCGGCCCGTACGACGCTGTCCTCGACGTGGGGGCGTGAGCCGGCGCCGGAGCGGGCGCGGTTCCTCACGGCGTTCGAGCGCGGGCTCTCCCTCGCGGACGAGGAGTTCCTGGAGGCGGCCCTGGACGATCGTGGCCTGGAGGTGCGGCGCATCGCGGCCGACCTGCTCGCCCGGCTGCCCGGCTCGGCGTACGCACGGCGCATGACCGAACGGGCGCTCGCCTGCCTGCACCCGGTGGCCGGGCCGGCGGGCGGCCTGGAGCGGATCGCCGTCGAACCACCGGAGCACCACGACGAGGGCATGCGGCGCGACGGCATCCCGTACCACGCGATCGAGCGCGTCGGGAACCGCGCGGGCTGGCTGCGGGAGATCCTCGCCCGTACGCCGCCGTCCACCTGGACCGCGCTGTTCGGCCTGCCTCCGGAGCGCGTCGCCGCCCTGCCGGTCACCACCGGCGCACGGTCCACGCCGGACGAGCACGTCAGGCGGGACGTCCACCTCGGATGGGCCCGCGCGGCGGCGCGGCAGCGGGACGCCGCCTGGGCCCAGACGCTGCTGGCGGGCGACGTCGTGGTCGGCGACGTCCCCGTGCTCGCCGACCTGCTGGACGTCCTGCCCGTCGCCGAGCGTGAGGATCGCGCGGCCGACGCGGTACGCCGGATCGAGGACCACGCCGCCCGTCTCACCGTGCTCGAACGCGTCCCCGGGCCCTGGGCCGGCGCGCTGTCCGACGTGACGATCGCCGCCCTGGCGGATCCCGCCCTCGGGCGGTTCCCCGCCGACCTGTGCCGCCTCGCCGGCGAGCGCCTCGCCCCGGCCGTCGCGCCGCGCCTGGACGAGCTCGCCCGGCGGCACCCCGGCCACCGGCCGCTCGGCGAGCTCGCCGACGTCCTCCGATTCCGGCACGACATGCTCGGGGAGCTGCGATGACCCCGCCCGCGCGGCGAGCGCGGCCCCAGGCGAACGGCGAGTGAGACCGACCGAATGACCCCCGACGAAGGAGCCCCTCCGATGACCGAGGCCGTGCTGCGCCCGCACGCCGAGCACCAGTTCGCCGACGAGCTCGCCCTCCTCGCCGAACGGGACGACCGGCCGCGCCCGCCAGGCTGGCGGCTGTCGCCGCGGGCCGTCACGGTCTACCTCCTGGGCGGGACGCTGCCCGACGGCACGGTCGTCACGCCGAAGTACGTCGGCCCGCGCCGCCTGATCGAGGTGGCCGTCGCCACGCTCGCCACGGACCGGGCGCTGCTGCTGCTCGGCGTGCCCGGCACCGCCAAGACCTGGGTGTCGGAGCACCTGGCGGCCGCGGTCAGCGGCGACTCGACGCTCCTCGTCCAGGGCACGGCGGGCACCGCGGAGGAGGCGATCCGGTACGGCTGGAACTACGCGCGGCTGCTCGCCGAGGGTCCGTCGGAGCAGGCCCTGGTGCCGAGCCCGGTGATGCGGGCGATGCGGTCGGGGGCCGTCGCCCGGATCGAGGAGCTCACCCGGATGCCGTCCGACGTTCAGGACTCCCTCATCACGATCCTCTCGGAGAAGGCCCTGCCCGTTCCGGAGCTGGGCACCGAGGTGCAGGCGCGTAAGGGCTTCACGGTCATCGCGACCGCCAACGACCGGGACCGCGGCGTGAACGACCTGTCCAGCGCGCTGCGCCGCCGGTTCAACACCGTCGTGCTGCCGCTGCCCGCGACGACCGAGGAAGAGGTCGACATCGTCGCCCGCCGGGTCGCCCAGATCGGCACGTCGCTGGAGCTGCCGGAGACCGTCGCCGGGCTGGAGGAGATCCGGCGGGTCGTGACCGTCTTCCGTGAGCTGCGCTCCGGCCGCACCGCCGACGGGCGTACGCGCCTGAAGTCGCCCAGCGGCACGCTGAGCACCGCGGAGGCGATCTCGGTGATCACGAGCGGCCGCGTCCTCGCGACCCACTTCGGCGACAGGGTGCTGCGCCCGGCCGACGTGGCCGGCGGCATCGTCGGCACGGTCGTGCAGGACCCGGTGTCGGACCGCGTGGTCTGGCAGGAGTACCTCGAGACCGTCGTGCGCGAACGCCCCGAGTGGAGCGACTTCTACCGCGCCTGCCGCGAGGTCTCCTGACCGTGGCCGCCCCCGCCCACGAGCGCGTCCGGATCTTCGGGATCCGGCATCACGGCCCGGGTTCGGCGCGGGCGCTCGGCCGCGCCCTGGAGGAGATGCGGCCCGACGTCGTCCTGATCGAAGGACCACCCGAGGCCGACGCCATCGTCGATCTCGCCGCCGACCCCGGCATGGTGCCCCCGGTCGCGCTGCTCGCTCACGCCGTGGACGGCGGGGATGGGCGGCGGGCGGCGTTCTGGCCGTTCGCGGAGTTCAGCCCCGAATGGCAGGCGATCCGCCACGCTCTCCGGGCGAAGGTGCCCGTGCGCTTCTGCGACCTGCCCGCCGCGCACCTGCTCGCGGACCGGCCGCCGGAGGACGTCCCCGCCGATACCGGTGACGCTCCCGGACCGGACGACGGATCCGGCGTCGCCCTGAAGCCGGGCGATGGGTCCGGCGACGCCACAGCGCCGGGTGACGGACCCGGCGTCACCACGGCTCCAGGTGACGGACCCGGTGGCGACACGGCTCCGGACGACGGACCCGGCGGGGCCACGGTGCCGGGGGACGGATCCGGTCGCGGCACCGTGCCGGGCGAGGACTCCGGCGTGGCGGTGGCCGTACGGCTCGATCCGCTGGCCCGGCTGGCCGAGGCGGCCGGTCACGACGACGCCGAACGCTGGTGGGAGGACGTCGTCGAGCACCGCGGCGGCGGCCCCGCGCCCTTCGAGGCCGTCGCCGAGGCGATGGCCGCGCTCCGGGAGCACGCGCCGGCCCTGCCAGAGGACGACCTGCGATGGGAGGAGCGGCGCGAGGCGTACATGCGCCGGACGGTACACCGCGCCCTCAAGGACGGGTACGAGCGGATCGCGGTCGTCTGCGGCGCCTGGCACGTGCCCGCGATCGCCGCCGCGCTCGGCCCCGCCCGCTCGGCCGGCACGCCCACCGCCGCGGGTGACGACCGCGCGCTGCGCGGGCTGCCGGCGACGAGAGTGGCGATGACCTGGGTGCCGTGGTCGTACGGCCGGCTGGCGAGCCGCTCCGGGTACGGCGCCGGCGTCACGTCCCCCGGGTGGTATCACCACCTGTTCACCGCGCCCGACCGCCCGATCGAGCGCTGGTTCACCGCGGTGGCGGCGGTGCTCCGGGCGGAGGACCTGCCCGTGTCGTCCGCCCACGTCATCGAGGCGGTGCGCCTCGCGAACGCGCTCGCCGCCCTGCGCGACCGGCCGCTCGCCGGGCTGGCGGAGGTCACCGAGGCGGCGCTCGCCGTGCTCTGCGAGGGCGCCGAACTCCCCTTGGACCTGATCCAGCGCCGCATGGTCGTCGGCGAGCGCCTCGGCGCCGTACCCGATGGTGCGCCGATGGTGCCGCTGCAGCGGGACCTGCGGGACGAACAGCGGCGGTTGCGGTTCCAGCCGTCGGCGTCCGCCAAGGAACTCGACCTGGACCTGCGAAGGCCCGTCGATCTCGACCGCAGCCGGCTGCTGCACCGGCTCCGGCTGCTGGAGGTCCCCTGGGGGGAGCCCGGCGAGTCCCGGCGCGGCAAGGGGACCTTCCGGGAGACCTGGACGCTGGCGTGGCGGCCCGAGTTCGACGTCCGGCTCGTCGATGCCGGGGCGTGGGGCCTGACGGTGCGAAGCGCGGCGTCCGCGCGGGCACGGGCGCTGGCCGCCGAGGCCGGCGGTCTCGCCGAGCTCACCGCGCTGGCCGAGCGGTGCCTGCCCGCCGACCTCGGCGACGCGCTGCCGGCCGTCATGGCCGCGCTCGCGGACCGGGCGGCGGCCGACACCGACGTCGCCCACCTGATGGCGGCACTGCCCTCGCTGGTCCGCACACTGCGCTACGGCGACGTCCGGGGAACGTCGGCCGAACCGCTCCGCACCGTGGTCGACGGCCTGGTCGTTCGCATCTGCGTCGGGCTGCCCGCGGAGGTGACCGGCCTCGACGACGACGCGGCCCGCGCGCTGCTCGGCCACGTGGACGACGTCCACGACGCGCTGTCGCTCCTCGGCGACGGCGAGCACAGCGCACGCTGGTACGGGATGCTCGCCACCCTGATCGACCGCCCGGGCCTGCACGGCCTCATCGAGGGACGACTCACCCGGCTGCTGCTGGACGGCGGGCTGGTCGACGAGAGGCCGGCCGACGGCCGGCTGCCGGGTGGCGGGCCGGTCGACGACACGGACGGCTCCGCACACGGGAGCGACGGCGCGGACCGGACCGTGGGCGGGATCGGCGACCGGATGGCGCGCGCCGTGTCGGTCGGCGCGTCACCGGCTCGCGCGGCCGCCTGGATCGAGGGGTTCCTGTCCGGTGGCGGGCTGATCCTCGTTCACGACGACCGGCTGCTCGGTCTGGTGGACGCCTGGATCGCCGGTCTGCCGCCGGAGTCCTTCACCGCCGTGCTACCGCTGCTGCGCCGGACGTTCGCAACCTTCGAGGGGCCGGAGCGCCGGTCCATCGGGGAGCGGGTGGCCCGGATCGGGACCGCCTCGGCTCCCGGCCTCCCCGAAGACGAGGCGCTCGATCTCGAACGCGCCGCCCCGGCCGTACGCACGGTCATCGGCATCCTCGGCGGCGCACAGGCCGATTCCGGCAACCCCCAGGCGGATCCCCACAGCCCGTCGACAGATCCCGGCAACCCACGGGCGGATCCCGCTGATCCACCGGCGGATCCCGCCAACCCACCGGGGGATCCCGTCGATCCCCGGACGGATCACGGCAGCCTGCAGGCTGACCTCGAGCGATCGCAGGCTAAACCCGGTCCGGGAGATCGGCCGGGGGCGGCCGGACGGGTGGAGTCGCGGCCGGACGACGGAAGGGGGCGGCCGTGACCGCCGACGCGGAGGCGAACGAGGAGCGGCTGCGACGCTGGCGGCTGGTGCTCGGCGGTGAGGCGGCCGAGGCCACCGGCGCGGCGCTGACCGGTGAGGAAGCGAGGATGGACGCCTCGCTGGACGCGGTGTACGGCACGGGCGGGCGGGGTGCCGGGCGGCGGGGCCGCGGTGCCGGGCTCGGCGCGTCCGCGCCGCAGGTCGCCCGCTGGCTGGGCGACATCCGGGCGTTCTTCCCGTCGACCGTCGTGCAGATCATGCAGCGGGACGCCGTCGAACGCCTCGACCTGACCCGCCTGCTCCTCGAGCCCGAGATGCTGGACGCGGTGGAGCCCGACGTCCACCTGGCCGGCACTCTGCTGTCGCTGAACCGGGTACTGCCCGAGCGGGCCAGGGAGTCCGCGCGGGCCGTCGTCCGCGCGGTGGTCCGTCGGCTGGAGGACCGCCTCGCGCGGCGCCTGAGGTCGGCGGTCGACGGCGCCCTCGACCGGTCCGCGCGGCGGCGCCGTCCCCGGCGCGCCTCCGAGGTCGACTGGCACCGCACCGTCCGCGCCAACCTCCGCCACTACGTCCCGGCGCGCCGGACCGTCGTCCCCGACCACCTGATCGGGTACGCACGGCGGCGCCGGACCGTCGAACGCGACATCGTCCTGTGCGTCGACCAGAGCGGCTCGATGGCGGCGTCAGTCGTCCACGCGGGTGTGCTCGGCGCGGTGCTGGCCTCGATGCCGACGCTGCGCACGTCACTGGTCGCGTTCGACACGGCGGTGGTGGACCTCACCGACCGGCTGCGGGATCCGGTCGAACTGCTGTTCGGCACGCAGCTCGGCGGGGGCACCGACATCAACCGGGCCCTGGCCTACTGCGAGCGCCTGATCACCCGCCCGCGCGAGACCGTCCTCGTCCTGATCAGCGACCTGTACGAGGGCGGGTCGCGCGCCGAGATGCTGAAGCGGGTGGCGGCCCTGACCGCCGCGGGCACGCGGATGGTGGCGCTGACGGCGCTCTCGGACGACGGCGCCCCCGCGTTCGACCACGCGAACGCCGTCGCGCTGGCCTCCCTGGGCGTTCCCGCCTTCGCCTGCACGCCGGACGCGTTCCCCGACCTGATGGCCGCCGCGATCGAGGGCCGCGACCTGACGGAATGGTCCGGACGGTCCGCTTCCGGCCGTTGACGCGCTCCCCGGCCGACGGCGCCGGGAACGCGCGATTTGAGTATTCCCCTACTCACGCCGCCGGCGGGATCGTCGAGAACGATTCGTAGGAAGACGGGGCCCGAAACAACGACGAAAGGGGATGTCGGGTGATCGTACGATCTCGACCGATCCGCTGGGTGACCCTGGTCCAGGGCCTGGATGGAGGGCCGGGAGTAGCGGCTGAGGGAGGTCGGGGAGCGGTGGCCCTGTCCGGAAGCTATTTGCTGGCTGGTTGTGGGGTGGCGGGTTTGGCGGGAGCGGGACCGCTGCCGGGCTTGGCACGTAGCGGTACTTCTTCGATGGCGGTGGCGGCGATGAGGCCGACGGCGGCGATGGCTGCGCCGACGAGGAAGATCTGGTGGGTGGCGTGGGCGACGGCGTGGAGGTAGGCGTCCTTTGCTGCGGCGGTCATGTGCGCGAGGTGGTTGGTGCTTCCTTCGCCTGGTGCGGCGTGGTCTTGGACGGAGCCGGTGAACAGGGAGCCGAAGACCGCGACGCCGAGGGAGCCGCCGACGGTGCGGAACAGGGTCGCGGCGGCGGAGGCGGCTCCGATGTCGCGCAGTTCCACGCTGTTTTGGGCGATGGTGTTGGCCATCTGAAGGGTGAAGCCGGTGCCGATGCCGACCAGGACCATGAACAGGCTGGTGGTGAACCGGGCGGTGCCGGTGTCCATGGTCGACAGCAGGTACATGCCGACCACCAGTGACGCGGTGCCGAGCACGGGGAAGATCTTGTACTTGCCGGTCTTGGTCATCACCTTCCCGGCGATGTTGGAGGCAATGACGGTGCCGGCCATCATCGGGACCAGCAGCAGACCCGAGTTGGTGGCCGAGGCGCCCTGCACGGTCTGCTGGAAGAGTGGCAAGTAGAGCGTGGCGCCGAACATGGCCACGCCCGCGACGATCAGCAACAGGGAGGCGAGCGGGAAGTTGCGGATCTCGGTGAAGATCCGCAGCGGCATGAGCGGGTTAGCGGCCCGCTTCTGGGAGGCGATGAACAGAGCCAACCCGGAGGCGGCCCCGGCGGCGAGGGCGAGGATCTGCCAGGATTCCCAGGCGTAGGTGCTGCCCGCCCAGGTGAAGGCCAGCACAGTCGCGGCGATCGTGCTGGTCAACAGCGTGATGCCCAGCCAGTCGATGACGGCCTTCTCCTTGCGGACCGACGGGACGTGCAGCAGCAGCTGGCACCACACGATGCAGATGATCCCGATGGGGAGGTTGATGTAGAACGCCCACCGCCAGCCGAGGTGGCCGGTGATGAGACCGCCCACCAGCGGGCCGCCGATGCTGCCGAGCGCCATGACGATGGCGACCATGCCCTGGTACCGGCCGCGTTCGCGGGGCGGCAGCAGTGCGCCGATCAGCGCGAACGCTCCTGCGGCGAGCCCGCCTGCGCCGACGCCCTGGACCGCACGGAAGATGATCAACTCGGTCATGGTCGTCGACGCCCCGGACAGGGCCGAGGCGATCAGGAAGAGCACGATCGAGGAAAGGAACATCAGCTTGCGGTTGAAAAGGTCGCCGAGCTTGCCCCAGATCGGGGTCGAGCAGGCCATGGTGAGGGTGTAGGCGGTGACCACCCAGGAGATGTGGTCCAGCCCTCCGATCTCACTGACGATGGTGGGCATGGCGGTGCCGACGATCAGCCCGTCCAGCTGCGCCAGCAGCATGGCGAGCAGGATCCCCAGCAGCACCCAGCGGACGTTCTTGGGCACGGCGGGCTCGGCCGGCTGAGCGGCGCCCGTGGGGGCGGGTGTTGGTGCCGACATGATGGATCACTCCTAGGTGGGGCACTGGTCGAGGCCCCCGGTGCGTTGGCCGTTCAGTGCGCTGCCGTGGCGGTACCGCGGCGCCAGATCGTTCGGATGGACAGGGAGTCGCCGATGCGGGTCGTGGGATCGCCGTCGACCAGGAGCAGGTCGGCTCGTGCTCCGGAGGCGATACGGCCTCGGTCGGTGAGGCCGAACCTGCGGGCCGGTGTGCCGGTCGCCGCGCGAAGCGCCTCCTGAGGGCTGAGGCCCGCTCGGACCAATAGCTGGAGTTCGTGGTGCAGGCTCGCGCCGTGCACGACGCCGCCGTGGGAGGGCACCGGAACCGAGGAGTCGGTGCCGGCGATGATGTCGACGCCCGCGTCGCGCAGTGCCGCGACGGAACCGAGGACGTCCTCGAAGCGCCCGTCCGGGAAGGTGTTGAAGGTCCCGCGCAGCGTTTCGAGCCAGGGCTCGGGCAGTCGCCGTTCCACCCGGGGGTCCTCGGCGAGCACAACGCCGGTACCGCCCATGACCGAGGCGCTGACGGCCAGGCACGGGGTGACGAAGACGCCGGCGTCGGCGATGGCGGCGATGATCTGCGGTGTGTGCGCCTGGTCGATGAACAGGTGCGCGAAGCCGTCCACGCCGACGTCCAGGGCCTGCTGCGTGGCCGCCACGGTCAGGGCATGGGCGATGACCTGCTTGCCGAGCCGGTGTGCCTCGGCCACTCCTGCCTTCAGGGTCTCGGTGCTGATCATCGGTAGGCCGGGGTGCCCCATGACCGCACCGTCCTCGATCATGACCTTGATGTAGTCGGCGCCTTCGGCTACTCGCGCGTTGACGTAGGCCACGGCCTCCTGGGGGGTCGATACCGAGGGCATGGTCCAGCCGCCGCTGTCGGGGGCGTGATCGCCGAGGTCGCCCATCAGCTCGCTGGGGTGTCCTCCGGGCGCCATCAGAGCGAGCAGGGCGGACCGGACGTCGGCGATCTCGTCGTCGGCGCCGATCTGTGCTCGCTGCTCAGGCGTCCAGTACCCCTGCATCTCCAGCTCGGTGGTGACCCCGAACGCCAATGCGAGCCGCAGCCCTTCCAGCGAGGTGTGGACGTGACCGTCGATCAGGCCCGGCAGCAGCGTGCCGCCCTGGCCGTCGACGAGCTCGGCGTCCTGCGGCGGCTGCTGGCCGACAGAGACGATCTCGGTTCCGTCGATGCCCACAGTGCGGGCGTCCAAGACGTGCTCACCGTCGAAAACGCGGACGTTGGTGATGTAGGTCGACATGATTCCTCCAAAAGCGGTCGAAGAGTCGCTGTCCCCACAAGCTAACGAACATGTTCGCTAAGAACAAGTTCGTTCGCTATGGTTCCCACCCATTCGACGGGCGGGCTCGACGACCGGCGAAACGCCCGCCGACACCAGCGATGCCGGATGCGCCCGGGCGAATGTAACGAGCTACGCTCCTCACCGAACCTGGATTTACGCAGCGAGTGCGTAGATAATCACACTGAGCAATGACTCGGTAAGTCGGGCGCGGCTCTACGATTTGTACAGCGCCGAACATGTTCGGTACTGTGGTGTCATGCCTGCCCCTGACGCATCCCCCCGCAGCCGCCGCGACAGGCCCGCCAAGCCGGCCCTCACCGCGGACGGGATCGTCGCTGCGGCCGTCAAGCTGATGAACCAGGGGCACGACCAGGTGACGCTGCGGCTCCTGGCCCGGGAACTCGACACCGGGCCGGCCTCGCTGTACGTCTACTTCCGCAACGCCGACGAACTGCACGCCGCGATGCTGGACGAGATGCTCGGAGAAGTGGACCTCGCCCCTGTGACGGCCCCCGGGGACTGGCGCGAGCGCCTGATGAAGATCCTTGCCTCCTACATCCACATCCTCTACACGCGGCCGAACCTCGCCCGCTCCGCGCTGGTGTCACGGCCACGCGGCCGCAACTACTTCGACCTCATCGAGGCATTGATGAGTGTCCTGTACGAAGGCGGCATGGACACTGAACGCGCAGCCTGGGGAGTGGACCTGCTGCTCCAGCTCGCCACCGCGACCGCCGTCGAACACGGCACCCGCAACCAGGACCCCAACGCCGCGCAGGAATGGCAAGCCTTCCTCACCGCACTGCGCACCATCCGGCCCGACCGGCATCCGCACATTACGGCCGCCACCGCCGAACTGGTCTCAGGCACCCCCGAGGCCCGCAGCCGATGGCAATTCCTCGTCCTGCTCAACGGCATCCTCACAGCCCCCGCCCCGAGCACACGAACCCCCTAAGCTCCGCCTTCAACCTAAAGGGCCCGACCCGACACCCTGACCAGCCCCGGCACGACCACCACGGTCACCGGGCCCCAGCGCTCTTCCACCCAGGCCGGTTGAGGTGGGCGCTCTCAGGGGGCGAGCATGAAGGTGGTGCCGGCCTCGTTGACGGTGGTGGGCCGCAGCGGCCGCCATCCCTCCACAAGCTTGGCGAGCTCATCCTCGATGTCCACGCTGATGAAGCCGAAGGAGTTGATGTTCTCCCGGCGGCCGGGGGCGATGAACGACAACAGCTCGTCGCCGATGTCGCGGCCCTGGTCCCGCAAGGTCCCGATCGCCTTGCCGTAGTACTCGGTCGTCCAAGTGATCACCGCGTTGGTCAGCAGAGTCAGGCACCACGCCTGCTCGGTCTGGTCCTGCAGGTGTGGGCGAACGATGGTGCCCTGTTGGACGTAGTGCAGGTCGCGCCGCAGCACGTGCAGGCTCTCGCCCTTGTTGCGCTGCCGGGAGATCTTCCGCCGGTAGATCGGGTCGGGCAGGTAGCGGGCGGCGTGGATGGTGCGGCGCATCCGCCCCCACTCCTTCAGCGCGCCGCCAGGGTGTTCTGTCCCGAGGCCGCCGACCACTTCCCGACGATCAGCGAGGCGGTGGCCTCCCCGAAATTCAGCGACCCGTCGACCCGCAGCAGGTCCGGATACATCGCGCGGATCAGGTCCTCGTTCCACCGGTCGGCCAGCAGCTTCCCGGCGTGGGGGTAGCGGGCGGTGGTGGCCGCCGGGGTGTCGTCGCGCAGCAGCGTGATCTTGCCCAGGTCCCGGATCCTGGGGGTGAGGGCCTTGCCGACCACGTCGAACAGCCGCACATAAGCGCAGGTCAGCTATAGGGTCGTTGGATTTTGGCGATTGCTACGGGGACTCCACCTCAGGACGGCCGCGTGGCGAGCGGAATCGCCGACGCCTTGGGCGGGCCCGCACGGCATCGCCACGAACCCGCACCGCCTGCCGGCCAACCCGGGCAGCCTGCCGACGAACCCGCACCGCCTGCCAGCGAACCCGTACCGCGTCGCCGGTGGTGCCTGGATAGGGTGACCCACGTGATCCCCTGTTCGCGGAGCCGGCCGTGACGGACGGCGACGCCGCGACGGTCCGGGCACTGACCCGGGTCTGCGCCCCTCCCCTGGTCCCGGAGATCTCCCTGCACCTCGCCGATGAGCCGTTCGCGGCCTGGGAGGCGACGCAGCGCGGCGGAGCCGACTCGGACGTACCGCCGCCGTTCTGGGCGTTCGCGTGGGCGGGCGGCCAGGCCCTCGCTCGCCACGTCCTCGACCATCCGGAGTCGGTGGCCGGGCGGCGTGTCCTGGACCTGGCGAGCGGGTCCGGCCTCGTGGCGATCGGCGCGGCCCTGGCGGGCGCCCGGTCCGTCACGGCCTGCGACATCGACCCCCTCGCCGCGACCGCCATCGGCCTGAACGCCGCGCTCAACGGCGTACACGTCGACGTCCTCGCCGACGACGTCCTCGACCGCGACCTCGACGGAGTGGACGTGATCCTCGCCGGCGACGTCTGCTACGACGCTGACCTCGCCGGGGCCATGATGACGTTCCTGCGCGCGCAGCGACGACGCGGCGTGGAGGTCCTGCTGGGGGATCCGCTGCGGCCCTACCTGCCGGACGGCCTCACGGCCGTTGCCCGGTACGAGGTGGCGGGCACCGCCAACCTGGAGGAGCGTGCGGTCACCGCGGCGGCGGTGTTCGCGATCCCCCGTTGAGCTGCGGGCTCAGGCGGCGTCGTGGAAGACCAGGCCGAGGGCGCGGCGGTGGCCCGACCGTACGGTGCTGACGCCGTGTCGCACGGCGCCCGCCGACCAGCCCCGCTTGGTCCGGACCGGCCGGTCGCGGGTGGTGAAGACGAGGCCGTGGCCCTGCCGGAGCACGGTGGTGGTACCCCGTGACTGGGCGCGCGGCCGCTGCTCGACGAGCAGGAACTCGCCACCCGTGTAGTCGGTGCCGTGCTCGTCCAGACCGATGACGACCTGGAGCGGGAACAGCATGTCGCCGAACACGTCGCGGTGCAGCGCGTTCCAGTCGCCCTCCCGGTAGCGCAGCAGGATCTGGGCGGACCGGCCCTGTCCGGCGGCGTGGCACATCGCGAGCCACTCGTCCAGGTCGTCGGGCCACGGGGCGGGCCGGCCGAGCCGGGCCGCCCAGTCGCGGGCGATCGGCAGCAGGCGCGGGTAGAAGGCGCGGCGCAGCTCGGCGACCGGCTCGGGCAGGTCGTGCGTGAAGTAGCGGTACTCCCCCGAGCCGAACCGGTGACGGGCCATGTCGACCGTCGTGCGGAACAGCTCCGCCCGCTCGTACAGGCCGGCGATGGCGTGGCACTCCTCCGAGGTCAGCAGCCGGGGCGTCAGCGCGCAGCCGTACTCGTCCAACTCCTCGGCGATCGCCGCCCAGTCCGCGGCGTCCACCTGCCGCCTCACCTGCGACGCGGTGTTCTGTGAGCTCATGCCTCCACTCTGTCGCGGAAACGCCCCACCGGACTGGCGGGAATCCGACACGAGGTTCGGCAGGCCGCTACCCGGTCCAGCGGATCACGGCGGCGGCCCACGTGTAACCGGTGCCGGCGGCCAGGAGGAGGACGTGGTCGCCGGGTGTGAGACGGCCCGTCCGTGCCGCGCGGTCGAGGGCGAGGAGCGGGTCCACGCCGCTCATGTGCCCCGTGTCGTCCAGGTACTCGGCGCGGTCCGGCGGCAGGCCGAGCTCCTTGAGCAGGGCGTCGTGCAGGGAGCGCTTGACGTGCAGGGCGCACAGGAAGTCGGCGCGGTCCACGCCCGAGCGGGCCAGCGCGCCGGCCGCCGCCGCGACGAAGTTCGGCAGGCTGACCGGGTCGAGGCGCTCCTTCAGCGAGCGGGGGTCGGGCACGTCGAGGAAGTGCCGCCGCCCGCGTACCGTCCCGGCGTCGGCGGGGGCGACGCTGCCGCCCGCCGGGACCATGACGTCGCCGGAGAACGACCCGTCGGTGAGCATGTGACAGCCGAGGACCTCCGCGCCCTGATCCCGGGTGAACAGCGCGGCCACCGCGCCGTCGCCGAAGTCGTAGGCGAAGCGGGCGCGCGGGTTGCTGTAGTCGATCAGGTACGACTCGCGGGAGGCGCCGACCGCGAGCACGGTGGTGAGCTCCTCCTCGGCGCGAAGAAGGTTCCGGCAGAAGCGCACGGCGACCGGTGCCCCGCACGACACGTACGCCATCTCGAACACCGCCGCCCGCCGCAGGCCCAGCAGGTGGGCGACGCGCGGGGCGGCGTGCCAGACGGCATAGTCCTTCCACGTCGAGCCGAAGTAGACCAGGGCGTCGACGTCGCCGGCGGCGAGGCCGCGCTCGTCCATGAGGCGGCGGGCGGCCGTCGCCGCCATGTCGCTGACGTGCTCGTCCGGCGCGGCGACGTGCTTGCCGCGCAGGCCGAACCGCTCGACCAGCACGTCCTCGGGAATGCCGCTGCGCCGCGCGATCTCCGCGGCCGGCGTCCAGCGGGACGGCAGGTACGCCGCCGTGGCGGCCAGGCCGATCATCCGGCGAACCCCGAGCGGAGCTCGTTCTTGAGCGTCTTGCCGACGGCCGACCGCGGCAGCGCGGGCACCAGCCGTACGTGCCTGGGCACCTTGAACGCCGCGAGGTGCTCCCGGCAGTGCGCGAGCAGCGCGTCGACCGGGACGTCCCCGGCGACGAACGCGCAGCCGACCTCGCCCCAGCGCTCGTCGGGCACCCCGACGACCGCGACCTCGGCGACGCCGGGGAACGCGGCGAGCACCGACTCGACCTCAGCCGGGTAGACGTTCTCGCCGCCGGAGACGTACATGTCCTTCACCCGGTCGCAGATCCGGTAGAAGCCCTCCGCGTCGCGCTCGGCGACGTCGCCGGTGCGCAGCCAGCCGTCCGGGACGGCCTCACGGGTCGCGGCGGGGTTGCGCCAGTAGCCGGTGAAGACGTTCGGCCCGCGCACGACCAGCTCGCCGCGGCCCGGCCCGTCCAGGGGCCCATCCGGGCCGAGGAGCGCCACGTCGACGTGCGGGTACGGCTTGCCCGCCCAGCCGACCCGGCCCGCGACCTCCTCCGGCGGCAGGCACAGGACGTTCGGGGCGGCCTCGGTGAGCCCGTACCCCTGGGTGATCCGCACTCCCCGGTCCAGCCAGGTGCGCAGCAGCGGCTCCGGCATCGGCGCTCCGCCGACGACCACGCACCGCAGCGAGGACAGGTCGGCGGTCGCGAACTCCGGCTGTGCCGCCATGAACTGGTAGGTCGCCGGGACGCCCATCATCGTGGTCACCCGGCGCTCCGCGATGAGCCGCAGCGCGCGACCGGGGTCGAAGGACGGCTCGAGCACGACGGTGGCGCCCTTCCACCAGGCGAGCAGCGGCTGGACGTTCCAGCCGCCGACGTGGAACTGCGGGAGCACCTGCAGGACGACGTCGTCCTCCCGCAGCTCGCAGCCCCGGTCGAGCGACAGGTTCGTCCAGAAGCAGTTCGCGTGGCTGAGCAGCGCTCCTTTGGGCCGGCCGGTGGTGCCGGAGGTGTAGACGATCAGCAGCCCGGCGTCCGGGCCGGGACCCCCGTCGCCGGGAAGGCCGTTCGTCCCGGAACGGGCCGTCGCAAGGTCCGCCGTCGGGAGGTCCGCCGTCGGGAGGTCCGCCGTCGGGAGGTCCGCCGCGACGGCGTCGAGGCCCGCGCGGGTCAGGTCCAGGACGGGGCCGCCGAAAGGCGGGGCGGCGAGGCCGGGCGCGGTGAACAGCATCGCCGGTTCGGCGTCGGCGATCTGGTAGGCGAGCTCCGGCACGGTCAGCCGGACGTTCATCGGGACGAGGATCAGGCCGGCCTTGGCGCAGGCGAAGAACAGCTCGGCGTGCTCCGGCCGGTTGTCCGTCAGCGTCGCGACCCGGTCCCCCGGCCGCAGGCCGCGTGCGACCAGCCCGGACGCCAGTCGCTCCGACCGGTCGTCCAGCTCGGCGTAGGTGATCTCCTCGGTCCCGAACACGATCGCGGTCCGGCGCGGCGTCGTGCGTGCCCGGTCGCGGATCCAGCGCCCGAGGCTCACGAGGCACCCAGCCCGCGCCGGACGAAGGCGTACATCTCCTCGAAGACGTGCTCCGGCACCTCGCCGGCCTCGGCGTCGTCCCGCCACAGGATCCAGCGCATGCCGATCATCTCGCCGACGCCCATCAGCGCCCAGGCGACGACCTCCGGGTCGGCGGGAGTGATCTCCCCGGCGTCCATCGCGCCGCGCAGCCCGGCGACGTATCCGTCCGCGATCGCCTGGTAGTGCCGGCGGAGCGCGTCCGGCGCGGCGAACTCCGCCTGCCGGATGATGCGGTACAGCGCCGGGTGCTCCGCGGTGAACCGGAAGAACCCCCGGAACCCGAGCCGTTCGGCCTCCGCGCGGGTGCGGCCCTGCCGGGCGCCCTCGGACATCGCGCGGCGCACCCGGCGGTTCAGGTCGGCGACGAGCTCGTCGAAGATCTGCCGCTTGCCCGGGAAGTAGATGTAGAAGGTGCCCTGCGCGACCTCGGCCGCCTCGGTGATCTTCACGATCGACGCGTCGTGGTAGCCGAGGGCGCCGAACACCTGCTCGGCGGCGTCCAGCAGGCTGCGCCTGGTGCGCTCCCCCTTCGCCGACAGCGGCCGCCCGCGCGTGCTGGTGGGCGGCGGCTCCTCCTCGATGCGCCAGGCCATCGGCTCAGCCCGCCAGGTGCGCGTGGAACAGCGCGGCGAACTCCTCCGGCCGCTGGGCGTACGGGAAGTGCCCGGTGCCGGCCATCACCTCTTCCCGGTAGGCGCCGTAGCGGTCGAGGACCCGCCGGGTCTGGGCCTCCATGGGCTGGGCGGGGAAGGCGTCCTCGCCCGGCCAGCCGGGGACGTACCCGAGCGCGCCCAGGTGGCCGAGGTCGCACATCGAGGTGTCGGAGACGACCGCGTCCCGATCGCCGTGCACCCACAGCACCGGGGCCCGGCAGCCCGAGTCCGGGAAGGCGCTCCAGTCGAAGTACTTCGGCGACATCGTGTTCAGCACCCCGCGGGCGCCGGGCGCGGTGCCGGGCCAGTGCGGGGACGTCGTCGCGTCGCCGGGGTAGTGGTCGTCGCCGACCCGGGTGCGCAGGATGCCGTCGAGCAGCTCCTCCTCGCTCCGCACGGCCTCGGCGCCCGGGAAGTAGAGCGTCCGGACGACGTTGCGCGGCGACACCGGGTGCCCGTCGGTCCGGTCGCCCTCCCGCATGAGCTTGACCAGGTCCGGGTTGGCCGTGCCGCCGCCCGATCCGGCGAAGTCCGGCGTGCAGGGCGTGCCGTCGAGGCGGGTGCCGCCGAAGCCGTACGGGCTGACGGGCGCGACCAGCGTGATCGTCCGCGCGCGCTCGGGGTGCCGGGTGGCCAGGTCCATGACGACGCCGCCGCCCATGGAGTGCCCGACGAGGTGGACCGACTCCAGGCCGAGCTCGTCGAGCAGGGCGAGGAGGTCGTCGCGGAAGTCGCCGACGCCGCGCGTCGCGTCGATCGGCGCCGGGTCGCTGCGGCCGAATCCGCGCAGGTCCGGGGCGATGCCCCGGTAACCGGGCGGCAGCAGGTGCAGCTGCTCCTCCCAGGCGGAGCCGTCGGACAGGTTGCCGTGCACGAACAGCACCGGCTCGCCCTCGCCGGCCTCTCGCGTGTACAGGGTCATGGGTCCTCCTCCGTCGGAGGGGCGACCCGTGGGGACCGCGCCTTCGACTCCCTCGCTCCGCTCGGTCATGGGTCCCCCTTCGTCGGAGAGGCGACCCGTGGGAGCTGCGCTCTCGGTTCCCTCGCTCCGCTCGGTCATGATTCCCCTCCCGACCGGCTCTTGACGGGGTGCGGCGGCACCGCCAAATTAACAGGTGAATCACCTCTCATAAAAGGGGCGGCGGATGCGCAGAATCCTGGTCGGTCTGATCCTCCTGTTGATGTTCGCGTCGCCCCTTCCGGCGTACGCGACGTCCTCGGTCACGCTCGAGGCGACCTACACCAGCGGCCTGGAGAACGGCTGGGGCAAGGTCGAGCGGTACCGCGACACCTCCTCCGGGTTCGCCGCCGAGGACTATCCGCCGGGCGGCGTCGGCGACCAGACCGGGCAGACGCAACGGCTGTTCGGCGGGGTGGCCGAGCCGCACTCGTCGCGGTTCCTGCTGTACCAGGCGCCGAACGCGCTGACCGGTTCGAAGCCCGTGCCGGTGCTGCTCGTGCACGGCGCGAACCAGACCGCCGACCAGGCGTGGGCCAACCCCAACGTCCTCGGCCCGAACGGCTGCGGCAGCGCGAGCTGTCCCTCCACCGGTCTCATGCAGTACCTCGACGGGCGCGGCTACAAGGTCTTCGCGATCGGCTTCCCGCACAAGACCGGCGACGGGTACTACTGGAGCGAGCAGATCGGCGACGCGGTCAAGCTCATCAAGGCCAAGACCGGCGCGTCCCAGGTCGACGTCGTCGGCTGGTCCAAGGGCGCGTTCAACGCCCGCATGTACGTCTCGTCGCTGCGTAAGTCGTGGGGCACCGCCTACGCCGGCGACGTGCGGCAGCTCATCCTGCTCGGCGGGCCGAACAAGGGCTTCGACTGGGGCTTCCGGCACGGCTGGAGCCACGACTTCGCGATCTTCCCGCAGTGCGGCGGCTCCCTCGACGCGCCCGCGCCGCACACCGCGATGGTCTGCTACGGCCTCTGGTACGACGAGACGCAGCTCAGCTACGAGGGCACGGCGTTCCCCGGCGCGCGGCAGATGCTGTACCGCTGGGACGACGTCTACCCGCTGCCGACGACCGAGCAGGACTGGTACACCACCTACTACGGCGGGCAGGGCTACTACACGAGCGGCCGCGGCATCCAGTACAGCATCGACCAGGGCTCGCTGGTGCAGCCGCTGATCGACGCCGGCGTCCCGGCGAGCGTCCCGGTCTACGAGCTGTGCGGGAACTCCCCGACCATGCCGCTGATGCACAATGAGCACACCGGCCCGTCCGACGGCGCGGTGTTCGTCGCCAGTTGCACCAACACCGCCGGGATCGCGAACCGCGCGGCCTCGGCCACCCTGGCCCTCAACCACCTGCAGCTCGGCTGGGACTCCGGCGCGGAGGCCCAGGTGGCCTCCTGGCTGGGCTGATCGAAACAGACGAGAGGACGGCGATGACGACGGGCACGGTGACGGCGGCGGGCGTACGGATCGCGTACGAGGAGGCGGGCGACGGCCCGCCGCTGCTGCTGATCCACGGCCTCGGCTACCCCCGCTGGGGCTGGGAGCCCGTCGCCCCGCCGCTCGCGAAGACGTACCGGGTCATCACGTTCGACAACCGCGGCATCGGCGGCAGTGACGCGCCTCCGGGGCCGTACGACACCGCGACCATGGCCGCGGACGCGGTCGCGGTGCTGGACGCGGTCGGCGTGCGCCGGGCGCACGTGATGGGCGCGAGCCTGGGCGGAATGATCGCCCAGATGGTCGCCCTGGACCACGCCCACCGGGTCGACCGGCTGATCCTGGCCTGTACGACGCCGGGTGGCGCGGAGGCGTACCCGCTGCCGGAGGCGACGCTCACCCTCATCCGCGAGGCGGCCGGCCTGCCGCCGGAGGAGGCGACGCGGCGCCTGACCGCGAACGCGCTGGCGTCGCCCCGTCCCCTGGAGGACCTGCTCGCCCGCAGGCTCGCCGACCCGCAGGACCCCGCGGCGTGGCAGGCGCAGTCGGCCGCCTCACTCGGCCACGACGCGTACGGGCGGCTGGCCGGCGTCACCGCGCCGACCCTGGTCCTGCACGGCACCGCCGACCGTGTCGTCGATCCCCGCAACGCCCCCCTGCTGGCCGAGCGGATCCCCGGCGCGCGGCTGGAGTGGCTGCCCGACCAGGGACACCTCTTCTTCTGGGAGGACCCCGACGGCACGGTCGAACGGGTGCGGCGCTTCCTGGGCTGAGAGGCGGCTACCCCTCGGCGGGGCCCACGCGGAACCAGTCGAACGCCGCGCCGTCGCCCGACGCGCCGGCCGGGGCGGTGCCGAACAGGCCGAGCGTCGCCCCGATCCACTTGCCCGGGGAGGCGGTGAACGGCCCGCCGAGCGGCTGGAGGCCGTGCCCGTCCGCGTCGGCCGCGAACCGGCAGACGCCGCCCGGGCCGACCTCGATCCGCAGCCGTACCGAGGACCGGCCGTGCGACATCGGGATCGGCGCCACCGCGTCCACCTCGGCCTTGCCCTGGGCGGCCGGTGGCAGAGCGCGAGCCCGGACCCGGTCCGCCGCAGCCCGATCCACGCGTAGCCGTAGCCGAGCACGACCAGCCCGGCCCGCGCTCCCGGCGTTCGCGCGTCCAGCGTGAGGGAGGTCGTCGCGACGAACGACTCGGCGGGGAAGCGCTGGCCCAGGACGTTCGGCAGGAGCCGCAGGTCGGCGGTGTCGGCGCTGGGCGGGCAGGCCAGCCGGAGCCGGCCGCCGCGCAGCGACGCCCATGACGGGTCGGAGTCGGCCTGCCAGGTCCACTGTTCGCCGAGCCGGTGGCCGGTGAACTCGTCGCCGCTCGCGGGAGCGCAGATCTTCGAGGGCCGTCCCACGGCGGGCTTGCGGTAGACCAGCACCGGTTCGCCGCGTCCGCTGCCGTCGTCCTGCCCCATCACCGGCCAGCCGTCGTCCCGCCACCGCATCGGCTCCAGGTGGACCACGCGCCCGTACACCCCGCGGTCCTGGAAGTGCAGGAACCAGTCCTCGCCGCGCTCGGTGGTGACCCAGGCGCCCTGGTGCGGGCCGTTGATCGGGGTGTCGCCCTGCGCCAGGACGATGCGGTTCTCGTACGGGCCGAAGACGCTGCGCGACCGGAACACCGACTGCCAGCCGCCGGTCACGCCGCCGGCCGGAGCGAAGATCCAGTACCAGCCGTCGCGCTTGTACAGCTTCGGGCCTTCGAGGGTGCTGTAGCCGGGGATCTCGTCGCCGTCGACGACGATCCGGCCCTCGTCGAGGAGCCGCCGGCCGTCCGGGCTGATCTCGTGAAGCATGAGCCGGTTGTTGATCCCGGCGCGGCTCTTGGCGAAGGCGTGGATCAGGTACGCCCGGCCGTCGTCGTCCCACAGCGGGCAGGGGTCGATCAGGCCGCGGCCCGCCTTGAGGACGTGCGGCTCGGTCCAGGGGCCGGACGGGTCGACGGCGGTGGTGACGAAGATGCCGTAGTCCGGGTCCGGGTAGACGATCCAGAACCGGCCGGCGTGGTGGCGGATGGAGGGCGCCCACACGCCGTTCCCGAGCTGCGGCGTGTCGTACACGTCCCGGGGCCTCAGTTCGGTCAGCGCGTGCCCGATGATCGTCCAGTTCACCAGGTCGCGGGACCGGAGGATCGGCAGGCCCGGGACCCGGTTGAACGTCGAGGCGGTGAGATAGAAGTACGGCCCGACGCGTACGGCGTCCGGATCGGACCAGTCGGCGTTGAGCACCGGGTTCCGATAGCGGCCGTCCCCGAGGTCGGCGACCCACGGAAGGCCGGCCGACCGCCCGGCCCCGGCCGGGACGCCGGTCGTCGCGGCGCGGGCCGTCGCGGCGCGGGCCGCTCCGCCAAGACCGCCGAGGATCGTCGATCCCGCGGCGACGCCGAGGCCCGTCTGGAGCACCCGCCTGCGACTCCGCTCACCCATCCGCGTCCTCCTTCACCGACGTCCCGCCTCTTCCACATGGGAAAAGGTTTTCCGCTCGCGAGTCTCTCAACGAGTCACGTAACGGACAAGGACGCAGGATTCCCCCGGGACGCCGGACCGGCCGTCTCGGGTGCGGGGCTCACTCCAGGCCGCGGTACTCGAACCAGTCGAAGTCGGCGACGTTCGTGCTCGGCCGCCCCGTGGCACTGGCGTACATGCCGAGATAGGCGCCGATGAAGCCGCCGGCGACCTCGGTGCTCAGCACGGTTCCGTCCACCGTGCCGCCGATCGGCCGCCACGGCGAGCCGGGCACGGCGTACCGGAAGGCGTAGGCCTGGTCGTGGGCCTCCACCGCCAGCCGGACCCGGCCCTCGGGCAGGGCCCCCTCCGCGAGCGTCTCGTCGGCCCCGGCGGCCCTGCGGATCAGGTGGAGCACCCGCCGGCCGTCGCGGAGGGTGACCAGGAGGCGGATCTGGAACTCGTCGTTCTGCAGGAGGACGAGACCGGCGCATTCGTTCGCGCCCTGCGGCGCGAAGTCCAGCGCGGTGTGCGCGGCGAAGCGCGCGTGGCTCTGCGGACGGGCGATCAGGCTCGGGCAGGCGTGCTCGGTCACGGTCTCCGGCCGCAGCCGCAGGCGCAGGTGGCCCGGGCGTTCGGCCAGGTCCCAGAACCGCTCGCGCGGCGTACGGAGCACGTTCCAGTGCGGGCCGAGCTCGGGATCCTCGAAGTTGTCGCAGGCGGGCTCGGCGGGCCAGCGGTGCTCGGGCAGGTCGGGGGCGGCCTCGACGGCCTCGACCCGGCCGGCACCGGGGGCGAGGACCGGCCAGTCGTCCTCCCACTCCACCCTCGCCAGGAAGGTCTCCCGGCCCAGGTTGCCCATGACCCCGCCGGACGGCCGGATCCCGAGCAACACCGCCCACCACTCCCCCGTGCCGGTCTCCACCAGGTCGGCGTGCCCGGTCGCGACGATGGGGTGGCCGGTCCCGAGATGGCGGTGGGTCAGGACCGGGTTGCGCGGGTTCCCCTCGTACGGGCCGGTGACCCGGCGCGACCGTGCCACGGTGACGGCGTGCTCCCGCGCGGTGCCGCCTTCGGCCACCACCAGGTGGTAGAAGTCTCCGACCCGGTAGAGGTGCGGGGCCTCCGCCCAGACGGCGTCGTTCAGCGCGCCGTGCCACAGCACGTGCTCCGGGCCGGTCAGGCTCGGCGTCGCCGGGTCGAACTCCCGCAGCCAGACCTCGGTGTGCCCGTCCGCGTCCACGGGCCGGGTCGCGTGGAACCAGACCCGTCCGTCCTCGTCGAACAGCAGCGACGGGTCGAAACTCTCGGGCTCGCCCAGCCAGTGCGGCTCGGACCACGGCCCGGCCGGATCGGTCGCCGTCACCACGAAGTTGCCGGACGGGCCGGTGCCGTCGACCAGCGTGCAGACCACGTAGAAGGTGCCGCCGGCATGGCGGATCGTCGGCGCGTACAGGCCGCCCGACGGCCGGACACCGTCCAGCGGCAGCTGCTCCGGCCGGTCCAGGACGTGGCCGAGCGGCCGCCAGTGCACCAGGTCCCGGCTGTGGTGGATCGGGAGACCGGGGAACCACTCGAACGAGGAGGTCACCAGGTAGTAGTCCGCGCCGACCCGGCAGATCGACGGGTCGGGGTGGCAGCCCGGCAGAATCGGGTTGCGGAAGGCACGTGCCGACGGCGCCGGCCGTCCTGCGGTGCTCACCATGCCCCGATCAGGCGGCGGGCGGGGCGGTGGACAGCCGGACGCGCAGCTCGGTGGCGAGCTCGACGCGCGGGGTCACGAGCGTCTCGCCGTCCAGGAGCTGGAACAGCGTCCGGGCGGCGACCCGCCCCATCTCCTCGAGCGGCTGGCGCACGGTGGTCAACGGCGGCGACAGCCACTGGCAGAGCGGCAGATCGTCGAAGCCGACGACGCTGAGGTCCGCCGGAACGCTGAGACCCGCCTGGCGCGCCGCCTCGTAGACGCCCATCGCCTGCTGGTCGCTGCCCGCGAAGATCGCGGTGGGGCGGTCGGGCGACTCGAGCAGGTCGCGCGCCGCCTGGAACCCGCCTTCGTACTGGAAGTCGCCGTACCGGATGAGGCCGCGGTCCAGCTCGATGCCCGCGCGCTCCAGAGCGGCCCGGTAGCCGTCGATGCGGGCCTGGGTGCAGAGCATCTCCTGCGGACCGCCGATCGCGGCGATGCGCCGGTGCCCGAGGGAGATGAGGTGCTCGGTCGCCGAGAGGCCGCCCGACCAGTTGGTGGCGCCGACGCTGACCAGGTCGGTGTCGGGCAGGTCCACCGGGTCGATGACGACGAGCCCGACCCCCGCCCGCTCGATCTGCGCGCGCTGCGCCGCGGTGATCCGCGAGGTGACCAGGATCACGCCGTCACTGTGGTGCTGCACGCTGAGCGAGGCCCAACTCGGCGGCCGGGCGTCGTCCCCGCGCACGAGCGACACGACGGTGCCCGTGCCGCGCTCGGCGCACTCCGCCTCGACCCCGCGCAGGATCTCCACCGCCCAGGGACTGTCGAGCCCGCTGATCACCACGTCCACCAGGCCGGACCGGCGCGCCCGTCGCACGCCCGGCGGGAGGTAGCTGTGGGCCTTGAGCAGCCGGGTGACCCGCTCCCGGGTGGCCGCGGCGACGTCGGTCCGGCCGTTGAGCACCTTGGACACCGTCGCCGTGGAGACGCCGGCCTCCACGGCGATGTCGGCCAAGGTGGGCCGGGAGCGCCGACCGGTCGTCTGTTCCGATCCCGTTTCGGCTGGACGTGCCACGCACCCCTCCACATCGTCGACCCGTGTGTTTCGAAGATTAGCGCAATCTTTCGACATCCTCCTAGGAGCAGGTCGCCGGGTCAACGACGGGCGGTGCCGACGCGGTGCGAGGAGAGCCCCGGCGGAGCGCGCCCGAAGGCGAGCTCAATGGTTTTCGAAAACTATCGACCGCCCCTGTGCCCCGCGCCCCGTCCTCTGAGAAGATAGCCGACGTGACCAGCGACGAGCGGATCCCGGGTCCCCCGCAGGTGTTCGACGCCCACCTGCACATCATCGATCCGAGCTACCCGCTCATCGAGAACAACGGCTACCTGCCTCCGGCCTTCACCGTCCCGGACTACCGCGCGCGGACGGCGCCGCTGGGCGTCGTGGGCGGCGCGGTCGTCTCCGGCTCCTTCCAGGGCTTCGACCAGACGTACCTGCTGGACGCCCTCCGGCGGCTCGGCCCGGGCTTCGTCGGCGTGACGCAGCTGCCCGTGTCGGTGACCGACGAGGAGATCACCCGCCTGGACTCGTGCGGCGTCCGGGCCGTGCGGTTCAACGTACGGCGTGGCGGCTCGGAGACCCTCGACCACCTGCGGACGCTGGCCCGGCGCGTGCACGCGGTCGCCCGCTGGCACGTCGAGCTCTACATCGACGCGCGGGAACTGCCGGAGCTGGCGCCGGTCCTGCGGTCCCTGCCCGCGGTGAGCGTCGACCACCTCGGCCTGTCCGAGGAGGGGCTGCCGGCCCTGCTGTCCCTCGTCGAGCGCGGCGCCCGGGTCAAGGCCACCGGGTTCGGACGCGTCGACCTCGACGTGGCGAAGGCCGTCCGCGCGGTGCTCGACGTCAACCCGCGCGCGCTGTTCTTCGGCACCGACCTGCCGTCCACGCGGGCCCGGCGGCCGTTCCAGGACGACGACCTGCGGCTGCTCGCCGACCTGGCCGGGCCGGAGCACGTGGCCGGGGTCCTTCATGACAACGCCGCCGCCTTCTACCGGGTGTGACGCGCCGGCGGCCGGCGAGGAGATCGAACAGGCGGCCGGGTTCCGCGCCGCGCGGGGAGGAGTCCGCCATGCTGCTCGGTGAAGTCCGGGAGGAGATCGTCGACACCTGCCGGCGCCTGTCCGCGGCCGGTCTTCTGCCCGGGACGTCCGGCAACGTCAGCGTCCGGGTCGGCGACCACGTCGCGGTGACCCCCAGCGGGGTGGACTACTCCGAGCTGACCCCTGAGCTCGTCGGCGTGCACGCGCTGGACGGCACTCCGGTCGACGCGCCGCTGAAGCCCACGTCCGAGTTGCCGTTGCACCTGGCGGTGTACGCGGCGAAGGAGACGTCGGCGATCGTCCACACGCACTCGACGGCCGCCACGGTGCTGTCGACACTCGTCGACGAACTGCCGCCGATCCACTACATGATCGCGCTCTTCGGAGGCCCGGTCCGCGTGACGCCCTACGCGACGTACGGCACCCGGGAGCTGGCCGACGCCACCGTCCGCGCGCTGCGCGAGTCCACGGGCTGCATCCTGGGCAACCACGGCACGGTCGCGGTCGGCGCCGATCTGGGCGCGGCCCGCACCGGCGCCGAGTACCTCGAATGGCTCAGCGAGCTGTACCTGCGCGCGGTGAGCGCCGGCAAGCCCCGCCTGCTGGACGCGGAGGAGATCGCCCGCGTGGCCGGAAAGCTCTCCGGCTACGGCCAGACCCCACCGCGCTGACCGCTTCGTCGTCGGATGTGACGATCGCCGCAGGACCCGGCCGGTGGTGTCGGCATCGCCGGGACGGGTAGCCGACCGATCAGAGGCGGACGCACCGCCGCCGCCCTGACGGAAGGAGTACGCCATGGCCGAGTACGAGCGGTCCCGTGCCTTCGACGCGCCTCCCGAGCTGGTGTTCGACGAGGCGTCCGACCCTGACACGATGGACCAGTGGCTGCCCGGAGAGGTACACCTGGAGTCGGCCGACCTGCCCGAGGTCACGGTCGAACACGGCTCCGAGCGAGAACGCGCCCTGATGCGCGCCGAACGCGATCAGCTCCGGGTCGAGTGGGGCACCCGCGACACGGGCGAGTACGCCGGCTGGCTGCAGGTCACCGGCATCGAGCCGGACCGCAGCGAGGCTGTCGTCCACCTGTCCTTCTTCGACGAGGAGCACGCGCCGCCCGGCTCCCGGATCGAGCAGGAACTGACCGAGAGCCTGGACCGCCTGACCGAGAAGGTACGCCACCGCAGCGAGCGGTCCGGCGGATAGCGCCCGCATCCGGTGACCGGCCCACCGCCGGTCACCGACGGGCCTCCCGCCCCGGCGAGAATCCCGTTGCGGGACGATCAAGCCCGGTTACCCTGAATCCGTGTGCCGGTACGGGATGGTCGTCTACAAGGTCCACTACGTCTGCGTGCCCTGTCGCCAGAGCCACAAGTATCCGTGGGACGACCGCGAGCACCTGTGCCCGCGCTGCCGCACGCCGATGACATACGCGGGCCACGACTTCGCCGCACCGCGCAGGGGCGACGACCGTAGGTGGGCCGCCGTGGCCGCCGTCCTCGCCGCCGGCCTGCGCTACGAGGGATTCGAGCCCTGCGGCTGCGGCCAGGACCCGAAGTACCGGCCCCGCACAGGCCCGGAGGTCCGTGCCCGCCGCCGAGCAGGCGCCCGCGAAGGTCTCACCGACGCCCAGTCCCTGTCCCTCCGCGACGTCTCCGACGCCCCTCCCCAACCGCCACGAGACCGGCGGTCGCCCTGACAGCCGCCTCGGGCATCGGATCGCCGCGCTGCGTCCCCCTACGAGACGAAGGTCCCTGGCGATTGCTGCCGTTAGAACGCAGCGATCGCCGGCGATCCGCGGCAGAGCCCGCCGGGAGCGATCGGGCGTTCCACGCCGTGGGCGACGACACGCAAGGAACCGCCGGGCTGGACTTCAGCCGGCGCCGGTCGGCTGAGACCGCCCGTTGGCTCAGTAGTAGAGCTGGTACTCGTCCAGGTAGCGCGACCAGAAGCCGTCCGGATCCGAGAAGGGCACCGGGTCCCAGCGCTGCGTGTCCGCGCGCACGATGTTCTCGGCCTCCTCCCAGTCGTCCGGCGACGGCAGTTCCTCACGCCGCGTCGGTGCCTCCGCCATCACCTTGTACAGCACATAGGCCAGCGAGGACAGATCGCTGTTGATGAGCTCATAGTCGACGGCCTGGTCGGGATCGCTGTGCCAGACAGTGCCGTCGTTCAGGTTCACGAAGGTACGCCCGGTCATCATCCAGCCGAGTTGCTGCAGCCGGCCTTTCGGGGTGTCGACCGGCTCCGGCACGTCGTCGCGTTCGGTGACGCAGCCCTCGGGGATCTGCGGATCACGCTCGATCAGCGAGGTGAACGCCCGGAACAGACCATCGGAGTGGCAGACCCCCACCTCGGTCGCGAACCGCAGATCCACGGGATCGCTCCACACCTCCTGGGCGAACTCCCGCCGGAACCTGACCAGCGCACCCTGCGGCTCGGTGTCGATCACCCGCTGCCACTCGACCGTCACTCGCATACCCGTCGCTCCCCTCTGTCGCGATCGCCGCCATTAGACAGCAGCACCGCCGGCGGATTCCCGCCGGACCGCGCCGGAGGCGATCGGCTCTGATGCTCCGGAATGAACAGGTCGAGGTTCGTTCGCTTCGCGGGCCTGGGCGGGGATCAGATGTCGCCGCGATCCCAGCCGGCGTCGAGGTTCTGCAGGAGTTCCCTGACGACAGGACGGTGATGGCCGCCGGCGGATGGATCCTTCGCGACCCTTCGCAGCATGTCCGCCGCCGCCCGTACCCTCTCTACGACGCCCTCGCGCACGTCCACGAGGCCCCGCTCCGGGTCGTCATGGATCCCGCACTCGGGATCGGCCACGAAGCAACCCCACCAGTCCAACAGCGCGTAAAGAGCCTCCATGCGCGCCGGGCCCGGCTGATCGGCGATCACTTCCAGCAACAGGGCGGTCGCAGGCACCGCGGCCGGGTATAGCGTTCCCGCGTGGTCGTTGCTGACCGCGTACCGCAGATTCGCCACCGCCCTGGCGGCGTGCTCGGCCGACCGAGGATCGCGTAGCGCGTCCACGGCGGCCCGAGCGGACACCGGGTCATAGGCGCGCGCATCGGTGATCCGTGACCGATCGACGGCATTCACTGGCACTCCTGGCGTAGGGACGATCAGGATCGTATGGCCCTGTGCCTGTCAGTGATGGAGTCCAGCGCCGGTCCTGTCGCGACTGGTGGCCTTGCCGCCGTCGTGTACACCCGGGCGTGCCGTTCTGGACCGGGCCTCCCCTCACCTGCCCGATGGCGGCGCGGCCGGCGTCGGCCCTACAGGTGGGCCACCAGGAGTTCTGGGCGTTCCACGCAGTCGGCGACGAAGCGGAGGAAACCGCCGGCCACTCCGCCGTCGCAGACGCGGTGGTCGAAGGTGAAGGACAGCTGCGCCACCTTGCGCAGCCGGATCTCCCCCTCGAACGCCCACGGCCGGTCGGCGATCCGCCCGACGCCGAGCATGGCGGCCTCCGGGTGATTGATGATCGGGTTGGAGCCGTCCACGCCGAACACTCCGTAGTTGTTCAGGGTGAACGTTCCGCCGGTGAGGTCACGGGGGTCGAGCCGGCCGGCCCGGGCGGCCTCGGTGCGCTCGCGGAGCCGGGCTGCCAGCTCGGCCAGCGTCAGGCGGTGCGCGTCGCGGACGACCGGGACGACGAGGCCCCGGTCGGTCTGGGCGGCGAAGCCGAGGTGGACCTGCGGAACCTGGACGATCTCGTCGCGTTCGGTGTCGACGTAGGCGTTGAGCTCGGGGAACCTCCGCAGCCCGGCGACGCAGATCCGGGCGAACAGCGCCAGCATCCCGATGCGGGCGTCGGGGAGCGTACGGGCGAGTCCCTCCTTGAGCTCGACGAGGGGCGTCGCGTCGACGTCGACCCACGTGCTCGCGTCCGGGATCTCCCGCCTGCTGCGGGAGAGCTTCTCGGCGATCGTCCGCCGTACGCCCCGGATCGGGACCCGGACGGGGGCCTGGCCCTCCGCCGAATCCACCGGCTCGGGGGCCACGGTCAGACCGGGGGCCGCCGCCGGAGCCGGGACGGCGGCCTCCGGCGCCTGGGCCGTGGCGGTCGTGGCTCTTCCGGGCCTGGTGGCCGCGGCGATGGCGGCGTCGACGTCCCGGCGGAGCACGACACCGCCGGGGCCGCTCGGGGTGAGGGCGGCGAGGTCGATGGCGTGCGTCCGGGCGAGTTGGCGGACCACGGGTGAGATGACGCGCGGCGCCTCGGGCCGTACGGCCGTCCGGGCGGTCGGAGTGACCACCGCGGCGGCCCGGGGGGCCGTGGCGACCTGAGCCGGGCTGGGTTCACGGCGCTGCGGGAGGGAGATCGTGCGCCCGGCGCGGCGGCGGCGTGAGCGGCGGGCCGCGCTCGTGCCGTAGCCGACGAGGACGTTGCCGGATCCGGCGCGTTCCTCCTCGCGGTACCGCTCGTCGCGGGCTGCGGGGCGGCGTTCGTCGGCGGCCGGTGAGCCCTCCCCCGCCGTGTCGTCCGGTCCGGCCGCGACGGTCACCGCGATGAGGGGCTCGCCGACCGCGATGACGGATCCCGCCTCGCCGTACAGCCTCGCGACCGTGCCCGCGATCGGGATGGGGACGTCGACGGCGGCCTTGGCGGTCTCGACCTCGACGACGTTCTGGTCGACGGTGACGGTGTCCCCCGGTGAGACGCGCCACTCGGTGATCTCGGCCTCGGTCAGGCCCTCGCCGAGGTCGGGGAGCCGGAAGATCACCTCAGTGCCGGTGGCGATCACGCGGCACCACCCAGCGGCAGGAAGCGCGGGTCGGGGCGGTCGTCGCGCTGGAGCCGGTCGAGACTGTCGAGGATCCGGTCGACGTTCGGGAGGTGATGCTGTTCGAGCATCGGCGGCGGGTACGGGATGTCGTAGCCGGTCACCCGGAGCACGGGTGCGTGCAGGCTGTGGAAGCAGCGTTCCTGCACGCGGGCCGCGATCTCCGCGCCGACCCCGGCGAACCCGGCGGCCTCGCTGACGATCACGCACCGGCCCGTCCGGCGCACCGACGCGGCGACGGTCTCGTCGTCGAACGGCACGATCGTCCGCAGGTCGACGACCTCCAGGTCCCAGCCCTCCTCGACGGCGGCCTCGGCGGCCTCCAGGGCGACGGGCACGGTCGGGCCGTAGGCGACGAGGGTCGCGTCGGCGCCCTGGCGGCGGATCGCGGCGCGGCCGAACGGCTCGGTGCGCACCGGCAGGGCGACCTGCGACTTCGACCAGTACAGCTTCTTGGGCTCCAGGAAGATCACCGGGTCCGGGTCCTCGATCGCCTCCCGCAGCAGCGAGTACGCGTCGTCGGCCGTAGCGGGGGTGACGACCTTCAGGCCCGGCGTGTGCGCGTAGTAGGCCTCGCTGGAGTCGCAGTGGTGCTCGACTCCCCCGATGCCGCCGGCGTACGGAATCCTGATCACCATCGGGAGGGCGACCCGGCCGCGGGTGCGGTTGCGCATCTTGGCCACGTGCGAGGCGATCTGCTCGAACGCGGGGTAGGCGAAGGCGTCGAACTGCAGCTCGACGACGGGTCGGAAGCCGCCCATGGCCATGCCGACGGCGAACCCGACGATCCCGGCCTCGGCGAGCGGCGTGTCGAAGCAGCGGTCCTCGCCGAACTCCGCGGTGAGGCCGTCGGTGATGCGGAAGACGCCGCCGAGCCGTCCGACGTCCTCGCCGAAGACCACGACCCGTTCGTCTTCAGTGAGGGCGTCGCGGAGCGCGGAGTTCAGGGCCTGCGCCATGGTGGTGGACGGAGTGGTCACGTCAGCGCCTCCTCGGCCTCGAGTTCGGAGCGGAGCGACGCCCGCTGTTCGTCCAGTTGCGGGGTCGGGACGTCGTAGACGTGGTCGAACATCCCGAGCGGGGTGAGCTCGGGGGCGGCGTTCATCGCGGTGCGCAGCCGGGCGGCGAACTCCTCGGCGGCCGTCGCCGCCTCCGCGACGTCCTCGTCGGAGAGGTGGCCGCGGCGGCGCAGGTACGCCTCCAGCCGGGCGATCGGGTCGCGCCGGCGCCACTCCTCGGCCTCCGCGTCGGTGCGGTAGCGGGTCGCGTCGTCGGCGTTGGTGTGCGATTCGAGGCGGTAGGTGTGCGCTTCGACCAGGAACGGCCCGTGGCCGGAGCGCGCGTGCTCGGCGGCGGCGGACAGCACCGCGAGCACCGCGACCGGGTCGTTGCCGTCGATGCGCTCGGAGCGGATGCCGTACCCGATGCCCTTGTGGGCCAGGGACGGCGCGGCGGTCTGCCGGTCCAGCGGGACCGAAATGGCGTACTGGTTGTTCTGCACGAGGAATACGACCGGCGCCTTGAACACGGCGGCGAAGTTGAGCGCCTCATGGAAGTCGCCCTCGCTGGTCGCGCCGTCGCCGACGCAGGCGAGCGCGATGCGGCCGCTGCCCTTGCGCTGCTCGGCGTAGGCGAGGCCGGCGGCGTGGACGGTCTGCGTCGCCAGCGGGGTGCACTGCGGCGCCACGTGATGGCGGTGCGGGTCGTAGCCGCAGTGGGCGTCGCCGCGCAGCAGGGCGAGGACCTCCGTCGGCTCGATGCCGCGGGTCACCAGCGCCATGGACTCCCGGTATGTGGGGAAGAACCAGTCGCCGTCCTGGAGGGCGAGGACGGCCCCGACCTGGCAGGCCTCCTGGCCGTGGCTCGACGGGTACACGGCGAGGCGTCCCTGCTTGGTCAGCGCCGTCGCCTGGGCGTCGAACCGTCGCCCCACGACCATCGCGCGGTACGCCCGGCGGAGGGTCTCCGGGCTCGGCAGCGGATAACGGGGCCGGCCCCGTACCGCCGCTCCGGTGTCGGTGAGGAAGCGGACCGGCCGCTCCGAGGGGAGCAGCGCCTCCGGGCCGCCGTCGTGCTGTCGATCCGTCATCCGGCCCCGCCTTCCTTGCTCGGCCAGTGCTAGGAATATCGATTGAAATAGGCCAAAAGACCAGTAGGCAGCCGGAAACACGGACGAACTGCTCGACCAGGGGGCACTCATGGATCATCTGTCCTTCGAGGCGACGGGCGACCCCGGTTCCGCCGGACGAACGGCGGCCCCGCTCGACGACGTGGATCGCGCGATCCTCCGCGAGCTGGAGAACGACGGCCGGATGTCCATGCGCACCCTCGCCGAGCGGGTGAGCGTCTCGCGCTCGAACGTCTACGCGCGGGTGGAACGGCTCGTCGCCGAGGGCGTCATCACCGGCTTCACCGCCCGGATCGATCCCGTACGGACGGGGCTGGGCACCGCGGCGTACGTGCTGCTCACGATCGAGCAGCACTCCTGGCGGGAGGTCACCGCGCGGCTGCGCGAGGTGCCCTACATCGAGCATCTGGCGTTCGTCGGCGGCGACGTCGACCTGGTGATGCTGGTGCGCACGCCCGACAACGTCACACTGCGCGACGTCGTCCTCGCCCGCATCCACGCGCTCCCCGGCATCCGGTCGACGCGCACCTGGCTCATCTTCGACGAGGCGGCCGGCAGCCGTCGCCTCCACTGACGCGATCGCGAAGACCTGGGACCGTCGTTTCGGAACCGGCGACGGCCCCCATCACGGCGCGATCTCGTCGCCCTGCCCGCGCGGCCGGCGAGCGGACGGTGAAGGCCGGTTGTCACGAGTCGTGTTCTGATCGCCCTTATCCGCGCGAGGACGGTCATCACGCTCACCGGCTGCGGGTTCTCCCGGACGACGGCCGGCGCGTGCGGTGTCTTCAACGCCCATTCACCGGATCGGCGTGAACCTTTTCGTAAAGCCGCGAGCGGCATTTCGCCGCGTACCCGCGATGCCTCGCGCCGAATGGCGACGGCACCGGCCGGGGCGGGTGCCGGCCCGGTGACGCCGGGGCCGGGGGCCGTGGACCGCGCGGACCGGCTCGCGATGAGGTCTTGACGGGCCCGCGAGAGCAGGAGCATCATCACCCCCAATCTGAGATCGTTCTCACATTGGAGCTTGCATTGAGCCTGGTACGCCAGCCCGTCCGTCCCCTGGCGCCGATTCCCGATACCCTCCGTGGCGATGTCGACGTTGCCGTGACGCCCGAGATCGAGGCCGAGGTGACCGCCTTCGTCGAGAAGGCCCTGAAGCCGACGACCCGGGTCATCTACCTCGTGGGCTGCGGCGGCTCGCTGTTCATGTTCGGGGCGATGCGCTTCATCCTGGAGCGCTCCCCCATCCCCGCGGTGGCGCTGAACGCCGATGAGTTCATGCTGCGCAGGCCGTCCGCCCTCGGCCCGGACTCGATCGTGATCGCCAGCAGCACGAACGGCGGCACCGCCGAGACGGCGCGGGCCGTCCGGTTCGCCCGTGAGGCGGGCGCGCCGGTGCTGCTCGTCACGAAGGACCCGGAGAGCCTCGTCGCCAAGGAGGCGGCGGACATCGTCCTGCACCGCAGCGTCGAGGCCAAGCAGGTCCTCCAGGGGCTCATCGCGTACGCCCTGCTCAAGGCGCAGGGCGTCGCCGACGACTACGACGACGCCGTGGCCGCCTTCCGCTCCTGCTCGGCGGCGTTCGAGAAGTCCGTGCTGGAACTGGACGACCGCCTGCGCGACATCGCGGCGGCGTGCGTGGACGAGCCGTGCGTGTACGTCCTCGGCTCCGGCCCCCTGGAGGGTGCGGCCCAGACGTTCGCGGCCTGCTACCTGCAGGAGATGCAGATCAAGCACGCGGTCGCCACCGGCTCGGGCGAGTTCCTGCACGGCGCGTTCGAGGTCGTCGACGGCGAGGTGCCGGTGATCCTGCTCCTCGGTGAGGACTCCACGCGCCCGATGGGACAGCGGACGCTGAACTTCCTGGAGCGCTACAACCACCGCAACCACGTCATCGACGGCGCGTCCCTGTCGCTGCCGGGCGTGCCGGCGGAGCTGAGGGCCACCGTCGGGGCGTTCATCATGGCCAGCGCGGTCACGGCCCGGCTGGCGCAGCACTTCGAGGCGTTCTCGGGCCGCCCGCTGACCGACCGCCGCTACATGTGGAAGGTCGAGTACTGATGCGGCTCGCCGCCGTCGGTGACAACATCATCGACTGCTATCCGGAGACCGGGCACATGTACCCCGGTGGCAACTGCGTGAACGTCGCCGTCCACGCGGCACGCGCCGGCGCCCGGTCCTCCTACGTCGGATCGGCCGGGCGGGACGAGCGCGGCGACCAGCTCGCCGCCGCCCTCCTGGCCGAGGGCGTCGACGTCTCACGCCTGCGGCGGCCGGCCGGGCCGACCGGCTACGCCACGGTGGTCAACGTCGGCGGCGAGCGCACCTTCGGGCCGTACGACCGGGGCGTGGCGCGGTTCCGGCTCGACGAGGAGGACTTCAAGTTCATCGCGGCCCACGACCTGGCCCACTCCAGCTACTCGGCGCAGCTGGAGGACCAGCTGCCGGCCGTCGCCGAACGCGTGCCCCTGTCGTTCGACTTCGACGAGCACACCGGCGACGAGTACGCCGCCCGGCTGATCCCGCACGTCACGTACGCCTTCTTCTCCGCCTCCCATCTCAGCGAGGCCGAGACCGGCGATCTGCTGCGCTGGGCGTGCGGCCAGGGCGCCCGCGTCGCCCTCGCGACCCGGGGATCGGCGGGCGCGCAGCTCTTCGACGGCCGCGAGCTCCTCGCGGAACCGGCCGCACAGGTCGACGTGGTCGACACCCTCGGGGCCGGAGACACGTTCATCGCCCATATGCTGACCGGCCTGACCTCGGGTTTCGGGAAGCAGGAGACCCTGCGGCGCGCCTGCGCGCACGCCGCACGGGTCTGTACATCCCTCGGTGCCTTCGGGCACGCCAGACCGATCACCTCCGACCTGACACGGCACCTGTCCGCCACAGCAGCAAAGGAATCATGATGACCGGTACCCGTGGTGGCCGCGCGAGCGTGGCCCTGGCCGCGCTCACGGCGTGCGCGGCGCTCTTCCTGTCCGCCTGCGGCGGCAACGACTCCAAGTCCTCCGCCTCCGGGACCTCGCCGGCCGCGCAGGCGGCGGACCCCGCGGTCGCCAAGCTCGTGCCCGCGAACCTCAAGAGCGCCAAGGTCGCCGTCTTCGGGGACTGGGCTCCGGAGGAGTACGTCGAGAACGGCCAGATCAAGGGCTGGAGCGTCGACGTGGCCAAGGCGATGGCGGCCAGGATGGGGATGACCTTCACCTACCAGGCCACCGGCTTCGACGTCATCATCCCCGGGCTGAACAACGGCCGGTACGACCTGGCGGTGGCCTCGCTCGGCGTGACCCCCGACCGGCTGCAGAGCCTGGACTTCGTCCCCCTGCAGAAGGAGGGCACGGCCTTCGGCTGGAAGAAGGGCGCGGGCCTCGACATCACCAGGCTCCAGGACGTGTGCGGCAAGTCCGTCGCGGTGCTGACCGGGGCGTGGGAGTACAAGTACCTCACCGACAACAACGCCAAGATCTGCGGCTCGAATCCGATGAGGATCGAGCAGTTCAAGGACCAGCCCTCCGCCGAGCTGGCCGTCACGTCCGGTCGCGTCCAGCTGGTCGCCGCCGGATCCGGCAAGCTGAAGTACAGCGCCAAGCAGAGCGGCCGGCTCGACACCTCCAGCCTGCTCGTCAACGCCGTCTACAACGGCCTGGGCGTGAAGCAGGGCAGCCCCCTCGGGCCGGCGCTCAAGGCGGCCCTCCAGTCGGTCATCGCCGACGGCACCTACGCCAGGATCCGCGCCAAGTGGGGCGTCAGCAGCCAGGGCGACCTCAAGACCGCCGTCCTCATCACCAAGGCCCACCCCGAGGGCTGAGCCGCCCGGGACCCCTCTGACCTGAAGGAGTCGATGATGACGATCGCGGGCAGCCCCGCCGACCAGGCCGCGCAGGGCGGCGGGTTCCGCAGTGCCGAGGGCGCGCGCAAGGTTCCGCTCCGGCATCCGTGGTGGTGGGTCGGAGGGGCCCTGCTCATCCTGGTCATCGGGATGTTCGTGCAGCTCCTCGTCACCAACAAGAACATGGACTGGTCGACGGTCCTGAGGTTCCTGTTCGACGGCGAGATCCTCAAGGGGCTGCTCAGGACCCTGGAGCTGACCGTCCTCGCCATGGTGATCGGGCTGGCCCTCGGCATCCTGCTGGCGGTGATGCGGCTGTCGGCCAACCCCCTGTTCCGGGCCGTGAGCTGGCTGTGGCTGTGGTTCTTCCGCGGCGTGCCGCCCCTGGTGCAGATGGTGTTCTGGTTCAACCTGGCGACGCTGCTCCCGAAGCTCAAGCTCGGCATCCCGTACGGGCCCGTGCTGGCGTCGTGGGACACCAACACCGTGATCTCGGCGTTCACGGCGGCCATCCTCGGCCTGTCCCTCACCGAGAGCGCGTACGCCGCGGAGATGATCCGCGCCGGCATCCAGGCGGTGTCGAAGGGGCAGACCGAGGCGGCGCTGTCGATCGGGATGTCGCGGTTCCAGGTGATGCGGCGGGTCGTGCTGCCGCAGGCGCTGCGCATCGTCGTGCCGCCGATCGGCAACGACCTCATCTCGATGCTGAAGTTCACCTCGCTGGTGAGCGTCCTCGCCACGCCGGACCTGCTCTACAGCGCACAGATGATCTACTCCCGCAACTACAAGACCATCCCGCTCCTGCTCGTGGCCACCATCTGGTACCTCGTGCTGACCACGCTGCTCACCGTGGCCCAGCAGCAGGTCGAGAAGCGGCTGAAGACGACGCACCACCGGTCCGGCGCGATGAAGAACGTCAAGCGGCTGCGGTTCCTCCCCTCGTTCGGAAAGGCGTGAGCCCGTCATGGTCCCTCTCCTGCGGGTCGAGAAGGTCAACAAGGCGTTCGGCGCGAACCACGTGCTGCGGGACGTGTCGCTGGACGTCCACGCCGGTCAGGTGCAGTGCGTCATCGGCCCGTCCGGGTCCGGCAAGAGCACGCTGCTGCGCTGCGTCAACCGGCTGGAGGTCCCCGACAGCGGGCACGTCTACCTCGACGGGCAGCCGATGGGCTTCCGCTGGAAGGGCGACGCCCTCCGCGAGATGACCTCGTCCCAGCTCGCGGCGCAACGCCGCCAGATGGGCATGGTCTTCCAGGGCTTCCACCTGTTCCCACACCGCCGGGTCATCGAGAACGTCATCGAGGGACCGGTCGTCGTCGGCGGCGTGGACCGGGCGACCGCGCGCGAACGGGCGATGGAGCTGCTGTCCAAGGTGGGCCTGGCCGACAAGGCCGAGGCGTACCCCGACTCGCTGTCCGGCGGGCAGCAGCAGCGCGTCGCGATCGCCCGCTCCCTGGCCATGCGGCCCAAGCTCATGCTCTTCGACGAGCCCACCTCCGCGCTCGACCCCGAACTCGTCGGTGACGTCCTCGCCGTCATGCGCGACCTGGCCGACGAGGGGATGACGATGGTCGTGGTCACGCACGAGATGGGCTTCGCGCGCGACGTCGCCGACCACGTGGTCTTCATGGACGGCGGATGCGTCGTGGAGGCCGGCCCGCCGGGGCACATCTTCGGCGCGCCCGAGCACGAGCGCACCCGCTCGTTCCTGGCCCGGGTGCTCTGAGGTGGAGACCCTGATCCTGTCGGACGCGCAGATCCGGGCCGCCGTCGGCGCCGCCGACGTGGTGGACTCCCAGGATCGCGCCTTCCTCCTGGCCGCCGAGCGCGGGCGTGTACGGTCGGCGCAGGCGCACTACACGACGTTCGCGCCGGACGGCATGGCGTTCGTGCACGGCGCCGCCGCCGACGGGGAGACCGGCGTCGTCTTCAAGACCGGCACCCAGCATCCCCGCAACGCGGACCACGGCCTGCCGACCGTGCACGCGACCGTGACCGTGCACGACCCGGACTCCGGCCGGACCGTCGGCGTGCTGAACGGCGCGACGATCACCGCGCTGCGCACCGCGGGCGGTCTGGTCGCGGCGGCGCGGGCCCTGTCCCCCGGCCGGCCTCACACCGTCGGCGTGCTGGGCGCCGGCGCGCAGGCCACCGAGTTCGCCCTCCTGGCGCACGCGCTGCTCCCGGTCGACCGGTTCCTGATGTGGAGCCCCCGCCTGCAGACCCTCGGCCGGGCGCACCTCGACCAGCGCCTGGCGGACCTGCCGGTCGAGGTGGCCGCGTCACCACGGGACCTGTGCGAGCGCAGCCGTACGATCGCCGCCTGCACCCTCAGCCGTACGCCGGTGATCGAGGGAGCCTGGCTCAGTGCGGGTACGACCGTACTGACGATGGGCTCGTACGCCCCCGACCGGTGCGAGATCGACGTCGCCTGCTCCGCGACGGCCGCCCTGACCTTCACCGACCTGCCCGAACAGGCGCTGCGGTCGACCGGGCCGGTGCTGGAGGCCGTACGGGCGGGCGTGCTGAAGGAGGAGGCGGTGCGTCCGCTCGCCGAGGTGCTGCGCGGTGATCATCCCGGACGCGCCGGCGAAGCGGAAACTGTAGTGTTCCACAGCAACGGCCTGGGGGTTCAGGACGCCGTGCTGGCGTGGCGGGCGTACACCGCCGCCCGCGCGAACGGCATCGGCACCCGGGTCGACCTGTGAACACGCCGCCTCCGCACGACACAGAAGGAACTCAACGTGGCGACTGAACCCGGCTCCCGGGAACGCCCCAAGCGGTCGCGGCCCAACATCAACGACGTCGCGAAGCGCGCCGGCGTCTCACGGGCGACCGCCTCCCGCGTGCTCGGCGGATACGGCTACTCCAGCCAGGAGGTCATCGAGCGGGTGAACCAGGCGGTCCGCGAGCTCGGCTACGAGCCGGACCGCATCGCCCGTACGATGCGCAGCGGAAAGTCCGACGTCATCGGCTTCGTCTGCGCCGACATCTCCGACGCGTTCTTCTCCGCCGCCATGCGCGGCATCTGCGACGTGGCGCTGCGCGAGGGCTCCCAGGTCATCGTCATGAACACCGACGACCGGGCGAGCCAGGAACGACAGGCCACCAAGGTCCTGCTGTCGCACAAGGTCGACGGCATCATCATCACCCCGATCGCGGTGCGCGAACACGGCCACATCGACGCCGTCACCCGCGCCGGCGTCCCCGTCGTCTCCCTCGACCGCCAGCTCAGCGACAGCGGCATCGACAGCGTCGTCGCCGACAACGAGGCCGCGACCGCCGCCGCGATCGGCCACCTCATCGGCCTCGGCCACCGCCGCATCGCCCTCCTCTGCTCCGTCCAGCCCGAGGAGCCGCCCGCGCTGCGCATCGGCAAGGTACGCGCGAGCGTCGCCGGCCCGTCCCGGCCCTCCCACGACCGGGTGCGCGGCTACCTGCGGGCCCTGTCCGCGGCGGGCATCCACCCCGACCGCGACCTCATCGCCCTCGTCCCGCACGACGAGCCGAAGCGCCGCATGCAGGCGGTACAGACGATGCTCGAGCTCGAGGACCCGCCGACCGCGCTGTTCACGGCCGACAGCTACATGACCAAGAGCGCGTTCTCACTGCTCTCCGAGCGTGGCATCGCCATCCCCGGCGACATCTCCCTGCTCGGCTTCGACGACCTGGAGTGGACCACCCTGGTCCGCCCCCGGATCTCCGTCGTCGTGCAGCCGTCGTACGAGATGGGCCGCGCCGCCGCCGAGCAGCTGTTCGCCCAGATAGCCCGGAACGGCGCCCCGGAGGCCGACGCCCGCGGCCGCCGCACCGTCGTCCCGGCCCGATTCCTGGAACGCGACAGCGTCGCCCCCTCCCGCTGACGTCCGCTTCGCCTGTCGGTGCCGACTGCGAGACTCCGCACATGCACGATCGCGTGACCGCCCGCGGAGAACTCCGGGGCGGACGATTCGACCTGCCCGCCGGAGTGTCCGCCGTGATCTTCGACCGGGCACGGATGGTGGACGTGAGCTTCTCCGCCATGGAGTTCACCGACTTCATGGTCCACGGCAGTGAGTTCGAGGGATGCGACTTCTCCGGGACCGCCTTCGACCGATTGTCGATGGGCGCCACCTGCGTGCGAGGACCGTGGGACGGAAGGAACTGGCCGCAGTCGGTCTTCCGGACCTGCGTGTTCCGGCGTACACGCTTCGCGAGGAAGGTCTTCTTCGGCAACGTCCGGTTCGAAGGTTGCGTGTTCGACCGTTCCCGTCTCAGGGAGCAGGTGTTCACCTCCAGCGCCGAGTTCGTCGACTGCGCCTTCCTCGGCCCGGTGAAGAACATCGACTTCTGGGGCCGTCCGGCCCAGCATCAGGCCGCGCTGGGCAGGAGTCACAACGACTTCGCCGGTAACGACTTCACCGGCGCCGAGCTCGACCACATCGCCTTCCACGACATCGACCTGCGGGCTCAGCGTTGGCCCGGCCCGCCCGACTACGCGCTCGTCGACCGGATCAGCGAGCGGGTGGCGGCGGTGCTGCCGTTGGTGGAGCGGTGGCCGGACGCGCACTACCGGGAGGAGGCACGCTCGAGCCTGAAGTGGCTCGTTCTCACAGCGCGGGGTCGGACCGGCGATCAGGCGCTGGTGAGCCCGAACGACATGGGCCGCAAGCTGCCGCCGCCGCTTCGCAGGGAGCTGTTCGAGGCGCTCAGACGCACATCCAGCGATACATCCCCTGTTTGAGTCGCATCGCCTCGCGGGCCGGGTTCCGCAGGTCCGTGATGCGTTCGAGTTCGAACGCATCGAGCAGTTCGTCCTCTGCGTAGCCGTGCAGCCTCGCGTCGTCTACGGCCGCGAGCGCGGCCACGGTATCCGGTGCCATCCGCTCCACGACCGCCCCCTCGCCGTCGTCGGTGACGACTCCGCTGTCACCGAACTCGCTGAGGTCACGCCCGCCAGCCGGGCCGACGCCTCGGAGTTCACCGTGAAGTAGTCGGCGAGAACACCCATGGCGTGCGATCCTTATCCGTGCTCTAAGGCGGCCGCCTCCTGCGCGCGGGGGCGTCGCCGTCGCCGTGGTCGCGGTGCCGCCGTTGTGGTCTCCTTGCCGTCGACGCTGACGAATCAATGACCGGTTCGCCGGGCCTGTGACGTCAACACCGGCGTCACAGTGGCCCACCGACCCGGCTCAGGGACTTCGCGCGTCGCGCAGGGCGGCCTTGCACCCCCCTTCGTACGACGCGCCCGGCCGGGCTGCGCTGTCCGACGGCTCGCGGGACCGGCCCGACGTCCGGCCCGCCGGGCCTTGGCGGGCCAGACGCTCGGTCAGACGGTGAATTCGACGCCCTGGGCCAACGGGAGTTCGCCGGAGTAGTTGATGGTGTTCGTGGCGCGGCGCATGTAGCCGCGCCAGGCGTCGGAGCCGGACTCGCGGCCGCCGCCGGTCTCCTTCTCTCCGCCGAACGCGCCGCCGATCTCGGCGCCGGAGGTGCCGATGTTGACGTTGACGATGCCGCAGTCGGAGCCCTCCGGCGAGACGAACAGCTCCGCCTCGGCCTGGTCGCGGGTGAAGATGCTGGACGACAGGCCCTGGGGCACCGCGTTGTTGAGCGCGATCGCCTCCTCCAGGCTCTCGTACGGCATGACGTACAGGATCGGGGCGAAGGTCTCCTGCGTGACGATCTCGGTCTGCTCCGGCATCCGGACCAACGCGGGCTCGGCGTAGTACGCGCCCGGGGCCTGGTCCGCGAACCTGCGCCCGCCGCCGGCCACCAGCGTGCCGCCCTGGGCGACGGCCGCGTCCAGCGCGCCGCGCATCGCCTCGTACGCGCGCTCGCCGATGAGCGGCCCGACCAGCGTGCCGGCTGTGAGCGGGTTGCCGATCGGGAGGCGGGCGTACGCGTCGGCGAGGCGGCCGACGAGCTCACCGACGACGTCGGTGTGGGCGATGACGCGGCGCATGGTCGTGCAGCGCTGGCCGGCCGTGCCGGCGGCGGAGAACACGATGCCGCGCACGGTGAGGTCCAGGTCGGCCGAGGGGCAGACGATGGCGGCGTTGTTGCCGCCGAGTTCGAGCAGAGAGCGCCCGAAGCGCTCCGCGACGCGCGGGCCGACCGCGCGGCCCATGCGGGTCGAGCCCGTCGCGCTGACCAGGGCGATCCCCGGGTGGTCGACCAGAGCCTCGCCGACCTCGGGGCCGCCGACGAGGACCTGGCTCAGGTTCTCGGGGGCGCCCTCCTCGGCCGCGGCGCGGTCCAGGATCGCCGCGCACGCCAGGGCGGTGAGCGGGGCGAGCTCGGACGGCTTCCAGACGACCGGGTCGCCGCAGACGAGGGCGATCGCGGTGTTCCACGACCATACGGCCGCGGGGAAGTTGAACGCGCTGATCACTCCGACGACGCCCAGCGGGTGCCAGGTCTCCATGAGCCGGTGGCCCGGCCGCTCGGAGCTGATCGTGCGCCCGTACAGCTGGCGGGACAGGCCGAGGGCGTAGTCGCAGATGTCGATCATCTCCTGGACCTCACCGAGCGCCTCGGAGGTGATCTTCCCGACCTCCAGGGTGATCAGCGTGGCGAGGTCCTCCTTGTGCTCGGTGAGCAGCCGGCCGAACCGCTTGACCAGCGCGCCCCGGACCGGCGCGGGGACCCGGCGCCAGGCGAGGAACGCCTCCCGGGCCCGCGCGACGGCGTCGTCGACGGCGCCGGCGTCGACCCACCGGAAGGCGGCCAGGCGCTCGCCGTTGATCGGCGAGGTGGTGTCGACGCCGGCGCCGAGCGCGTCCACGTCCACACCGCAGCGCTTCGCGGTCTCTCGCGCCAGCGCGGCCAGCTCGTCGGTGCCGGGCAGCGTGGTCACCATCAGGGTTCTCCCTCGGGTAGTCGGTTGTCTCAGACGATATTCAGCTCGGGGCGTGCCCCGGCCAGGGCGAAACGCCGGGTGTCGAGGCCGCTGACGTCGACGAACGGCGTGCGGCCGAGGTAGAGATCGCGGACGACCTCCCCGACGGCCGGGCTCATCAGGAAGCCGTGGCCGGAGAAGCCGGTGGCGTAGATGAACCGGTCGACGCCCTCCGCGGTCCCGATCAGCGCGTTGTGGTCGGGCGTCACCTCGTACAGGCCGGCCCAGCCGGTGCCGAAGCCGACGTCCAGCAGGGCGGGCGCGCGGTGGGCCATGGCCTCACCCAGGCGGGGCAGCCAGGCGTCGGAGCGGTCCAGCTTGAAACCGGGCGTCTCCTCGGGGTCGGACATGCCGATCAGCAGCCCGCGCCCTTCCCGGTGGAAGTAGAAGGAGGTGGCGAAGTCGATGGTGAACGCCGTCGGCGGCAGGTCGGGGATCGGCTCGCTGATCAGGATCTGCCGGCGCAGCGGGGTCACCGGCAGGTCGACGCCGACCCATTCGCCGACCTCTCGCGACCAGGCGCCTGCCGCGCAGATCACGGTGTCGGTCTCGATGCGGCCGCCCTCGGTCCGCACCGCGACGATCCGGCCGCCGGCCGTCTCGACGCCGGTCGCCGCGCAGTTCGGGAGCAGCGTCGCGCCGTGCCGGCGGGCCGCGCCCGCGTAGCCGAGGACCACGGACTCGGGCGTGCAGTGGCCGTCGGTGGGCGAGTACGCCGCGGCGAGCAGCCCGTCGGTGTCGATCAGCGGGGACAGCTCCGCGGCCTCGCGCGGCGTGATGATCCGGCTGGGCACGCCGAGGTCGTTCTGGACCGCGACGTTCCGCTCGAACTCCGCGACGGCCTCGGGGGTGTCGAGCAGGAAGAGGTACCCGGGCTTGTGCAGGTCGATCTCCTGCCCGAACCGCTCGGCGAAGGTCTCGAACGTCTGCAGGCTGCGGATGGCGAGCTCGATGTTGACCCGGTCGGAGAACTGCGCGCGCACTCCCCCGGCGGCCTTGGAGGTCGAGCCGGAGCCCAGCGGCCCCTTGTCGATCAGGACCACGTCGGTCACGCCCGCCGCGGCCAGCTCGTACGCCGCGGCGACGCCCATGCAACCGCCACCGATGATGACCGCGGACGCGCGGGCGGGCAGCTCACGACTCATCGAACAGGCTCCTTCTCAGACGTGCTCGGGCACGCGGCGGCGCAGGACCATGGCCTCGCGGACGCGGCTCTGGGCCAGCGCGTACGCCGCCTCGTGGGGGGTGATCTCCGCGCGGCGCGACTCGCGCAGCACGGCCGCCGCGTTGGCGCGCAGCTTGGTGGAGATCATGGAGAAAACGTCCCCGGGCTCCACCTGGAACGGCGAGTACCGGGCGTCCATCGAGTGCGCGGCGGCGACGATGCCACCGGCGTTGGCGATGAAGTCGGGCACCACCGCGACGCCCCGCTTGTGCAGGATCGCGCGGGCGTCGGGGGTCGCCGGGAGATTCGCGCCCTCGACGACCAGCTTCGCGGTGGTCGCCCCGGCCACGTCGACGTCGATGACGTCCTCGCGGGCGGCGGGCACGAGGATGTCGGTCTCCACCGACAGGGCCCGCTCGGGCGGCGCCGCCGGGCCGTACTCGCGGACGCAGTCGTCGCCGAACTCCGCGCTGAGCGCGAGGAGCCGGTCCACGTCGAGGCCGTCGGGGTCGTGCGCGCAGCCCGTCACCGTGGACGCGGCGACCACGACGGCGCCGAGCTCGGCCAGCCTGCGCACGGCGGCCCGGCCCACCGCGCCGAGTCCCTGCACGGCGACGCGGGCGCCGCGCAGCTCCAGGCCGAGTTCGGCGGCGGCCGCGTCGGCCGCCTCCGCGACGCCGTACCCGGTGACGCCGAGCTGGTCGTACGGGAAGCCGCCGAGCGCGCCGGGCAGGCCGACGGCCGCCCCGCGGTCGCCGAGCTCGTCGAGGAGGACGGCGGCGTCGTTCTCGGTCAGGCCCATGTCGAGGCCGAACACGTACTCCTTCGGCACCTCGTTGGCCAGCGCCCGGGCGAACGCGCGCAGGATCTCCTCCTTGTTCGGCGCCGCGGGGTCGGCCACGATGCCGGCCTTGGCGCCGCCGTGGAACAGATCGACGGCGGCCCACTTCCAGGTCATCGTGCGGGCGAGCCGCGCGATCTGCCCGACGGTCACGCCGGGGCCCATCCGGGTGCCGCCCTTGCCCATCCCGCGCGCGGTGTTGTCCAGCACGAGGACACCCCGCATCCCGGTCCTGCGGTCGGACACGCAGACGACCTTCTCGGGTCCCCACTCGTCCATGAGTGCGAAGACGTCATCGCTCACGACAGCGCTGCCCACCTCTCGGTTCGCTCGGTGGGTCCAGCATCGGGGACCGGGCGATACCGGAGGAAGCGGCCGAGCCCCGCCATCTCTGGGCATGGCCGAAGAACTTCTTATGCTGCCTACGCTGCGGCGACGACGCCGGGGAGGTCGTCCGCGAGCCGGGCGGCGGCCTGGCGCAGGGTCTGCACCGCGCCGGTCACCGCCGGGTTCACGGCCGCCGGGCGGTGCGCGGCGAGGACGTGCCTGCGGGCCGTCACCCCGTCGAGCCGGGTCGCGACCACGCCCTCGCCGGGCAGGTGCGCGAGCGCCGGGACGAGCGCGACGCCGAGACCGGACCGCACGAAGCCGTGGATGACCCCGTAGTCGTTGCTGCGGTAGTCCAGCTGCGGTTCGAAGCCCGCCTCGGCGCACAGCCGGCGCAGGCAGGACGCCCCGGCGGTGCCCTCCCGAGGGGCCACCCACGTCTCGTGGCCGAGGTCGCCGGGCGCGACCGCCCCGGCGATGGCGAGCGGGTGGCGTTCGGGCAGCAGGAGCAGCAGATCCTCCGCCAGCAACGGGGTCTCCCCCAGGTCGCCCGGCCAGGCCCGTGGCACCAGGTCGTACCGGTAGACGAGCGCGAGGTCGAGCTCCCCGGCACGTACGAGCGGGATGAGCTCGTCCGGCTCACCCTCGTCGAGGAGGATCTCCACCGACGGGTACGCCCGCGCGTAGGAGGCCAGGCCGATCGGCAGGAGCCGCTGGCTGGCCGTGGGGAAGCTGCCGAGCCGCAGCCGGCCGATCCGGCCCTCCGCCATGCCGCGGGCGTCCTCTTCGAGGGCGTCCAGCGCGGAGAGCGCGTCGGCGGCCCGCCGTACGAGGTAGAGCGCGGCCGGGGTGGGCCTGATCGCGTGGGCGCCGCGCTCGAACAGCGGCATCCGTACCGCCCGCTCCAGCGCCGCGACCTGCTGGGAGACCGCCGAGGCGGTGTAGCCGAGCCGCCTCGCCGCGTCGGCGAACGACCCGGCGTTCACGACGGCGGTCAGTGTCCTCAGGTGGACCGGGTTGAGCATTCCGGGCTTACGGGTCGAGCCGCTCGGCCGGGTCGAGCCGCTCGGCGAGGAGCTGGGCCAGGTGGACGCCCTGGCGGGGCGACAGATCGGCGATCTGCGTGCGGCACGAGAAGCCGTCGGCGAGGACGACGGTCTCCGCGTCCGCCCCGCGCAGCGCGGGCAGCAGCTGGTGCTCGGCGATGGCGACGGACACGTCGTAGTGCCCCTTCTCCACGCCGAAGTTGCCCGCCAGGCCGCAGCAGCCGCCCAGCCGCTGGACGTCCGCGCCCGCCTGCTTCAGCATCTCGGCGTCCTTGCCCCAGCCCATGACGGCGTGGTGGTGGCAGTGCGGCTGGGCCACCACCGTCGTGCCCTCGAACGAGGGCGGCCGCCAGTCCGGGGTCTCGGCCAGCAGCTCGGCCAGTGTGCGGGTCCGCGCCGCCACCGGCGCCGCGACCTCCTCGTCCAGCAGCTCCAGCGCGTCCGAACGCAGGACCGCCGTGCAGGACGGCTCCATGCCCACGATCGGCACGCCCGCCTCGGCGGCCTCGGCCAGCTCGGCGACCGTACGGCCGAGGATCTTCTTGGCCGCGTCGAGCTGGCCGGTGGAGATCCACGTCAGCGCGCAGCACTGGCGGCGCTCGCTGATCTGTGGCCGGTAGCCCGCGGCCTCCAGCACGGCCACCGTCGCCCGGCCGACCTCGGGCGCGAAGTGGTCGGTGAAGGTGTCGACGAACAACATGACCGGACGGCCCTCCGCCGGGCGCTCGTCGCGGGTCCGCTCGAACCACTCGCGGAACGTCCGCGGCGCGAACTCCGGGAGGTTCCGCCGCCGGTCGACTCCGGCGACCGCCAGCGCCGCCCGCCGCAGCCCGGGCACCCGCAGGGTCGCGTTGACGAGGCGCGGCATGCGGCCGGCCAGCCGCGCCCACAGCGGCAGCCGGCCGAGCGAGTAGTGCGCGGCGGGGCGAAGCCGCCCCCGGTAGCTCTGGTGGAGCACCTCGGCCTTGTACGCGGCCATGTCGATCCCCGTCGGGCAGTCCGAGGCGCAGCCCTTGCAGGAGAGGCACAGGTCGAGGGCCTCGTGGACCTCGGGCGAGCGCCATCCGCCGGAGACGAGGGAGCCGTTGACCATCTCCTGCAGGACCCGGGCCCGTCCTCGGGTGGAGTCCTTCTCCTCGCGGGTGGCCAGGTAGGAGGGGCACATCACGCCGCCGGACCCGGTGTTGTCGGCGCGGCACTTGCCCACGCCGGTGCAGCGGTGCACGGACTGGTTGAAGTCGCCGCCGTCGTGGCGGTACGCCAGCGCGAGGCTCTTGCGCACCGGCCGGGCGGCCGGGACCCGCAGGTCGGCGTCGACCGGGCGGGGCCGCACCAGCACCCCGGGGTTGAGCACGTCATTCGGATCGAAGATGCCCTTGACCTGCTCGAACAGGCCGATCGCCGACTCGGAGTACATCCGCGGCAGCAGCTCACTGCGGGCCCGGCCGTCACCGTGCTCGCCGGACAGCGAGCCGCCGTAGCCGGCGACCAGCGTGGCCGCGGACTCCAGGAAGGAGCGGAACCGCTGCGTCCCGCCGGGACGGTCCAGCGGCCAGTCGATCCGGATGTGCAGGCAGCCGTCGCCGAAGTGCCCGTACGGCAGGCCGGTCAGGTCGAACTCGCCCAGCAGCGCCTCGAAGTCGCGCAGGTAGCGGCCCAGCATCGCCGGGGGCACCGCGGCGTCCTCCCAGCCGCCGTGGGCGGGCAGCCCGGCGGGGCTGCGGCCGGCCAGGCCCGCGCCGTCCTCGCGGATGCGCCACAGCGGCGCCGCCTGCGCCGGGTCGGCGACGATCAGCGCGTCCTCGCAGCCGTCGGCGACCCGCCGGGCCCGGTCGAGGACCTCGGTCTCGTCGTCCCCGGCGACCTCGACGAACAGCCACGCCGCCCCGCTCGGCAGCGGCGGCACCGCGTCGGGGCCCTTCCGCGTGCGCACCACGTCGACGATGCGCGCATCGATGCCCTCGCAGGCGGTGGGCAGGTGCTCCAGCAGGGCGGGCGCGGCGTCCCCGGCCGCCGCGATGTCCTCGTAGCCGAGCACGATCAGGACCCGGTGCGCCGGGTCGGTGACCAGGTTCACCGTCGCCTCGGTCAGCACGGCGAGGGTGCCCTCGCTGCCGACCAGCAGGCGGACGACGTCGAACCGGCGCTCCGGCAGCAGGTGCTCCAGCGCGTATCCGGACACCTGCCGCCCGAACCGGGCGAACTCCGTCCTGATCGGAGCGAGGTTCGCGGCGGCGAGCTCGTGCAGCGCGGCCACCTCGGCGGGGCCGCCGGGCGCCGGCGCGCCGAGCGGGGAGGTCAGGTCCAGCGCGGTGCCGTTGCCGGTGACGGCCTTGAGGCCGGCTACGTTGTCGCTGGTACGGCCGTAGCCGAGCGTCCGGGAGCCGCACGCGTTGTTCCCGATCATGCCGCCGATCGTGCAGCGCGTGTGCGTGGACGGGTCGGGGCCGAACCTCAGCCCGTGCGGGGCCGCCGCCCGCTGCAGCTCGGCCTGGACGACGCCGGGCTGGACCACCGCGGTCCGGGTCTCGGGATCGACCTTCACGACCTTCCGCATGTGTCGGCTGAAGTCGAGGACGAGCCCGGGGCCGACCGCGTTCCCGGCGACCGACGTGCCGGCGCCGCGCGCGGTGAGCGGGATCTCGTGGCGCGCGCACAGCTCGACCGCGGCGGCCACGTCCTCGGCGGAACGGGGGCGCGCCACGAGGAGGGGCGGCACCCGGTACAGGGAGGCGTCGGAGGAGAACAACGACCGCGACATCGAGTCGGTCAGCAGGTCGGTGACTCCGCGTCGGCGCAGGTCGTTGGCGAGGTCGGCAGCCCGGTCCATGAGTAGCATGTTACATGCGACCCCTGGCGCTCCGCCCACATTCTCCGTACCCTTCCGTGACACAAGCGACGATCCGGCGGCAAGGAGAGGGGCAGATGGTCGACTCGACCGCACTCCGGGCGGCTTTCGCCCGACGGCTGTCAGCGATGTACGGCACGGAGGTGCCCGCGTACAACACGCTGGTCGACGTCGCGCAGGAGGTCAACCGCGAGGTGCTGGAGCGGATGGGCGCTGACGCGGAACGGCTCGGCTCCATCGACCGCGTGACCGCCGAGCGGCACGGCGCGATCCGCGTGGGCACGCCCGCCGAGATGGCGCAGGTCGCCCGTATCTTCGGCGCGATGGGCATGTACCCCGTCGGCTACTACGACCTGCGCGAGGCCGCGAGCAGCTCGGTGCCGGTCGTCTCCACGGCGTTCCGTCCCGTCGACGAGACGGAGCTGGCCGCCAACCCCTTCCGGGTGTTCACCTCGATGCTGGTGACGGGCGACCGGCGGTTCTTCGACGAGGACCTGGAGCGCAGGCTCGGCGAGTTCCTCGGGGCACGCCGGCTCTTCCCGCCGCGGCTGCTGGAGCTGGCCGACCGGGCCGAGGCCGAGGGCGGCCTGGACGACCGGGAGGCCGAGGAGTTCCTCACCCTCGCGACGCAGGCGTTCGAGCTGTCCCGCGAGCCGGTCTCCCGCAGCTGGTACACCGAGCTGGAGCGGGTCTCCTCCGTCGCCGCCGACATCGGCGGGGTGCCGAGCACGCACGTCAACCACCTGACCCCGCGCGTCCTCGACATCGACGCCCTCTACACGCGGATGAGCGAGCGCGGCATCACGATGATCGACGCGATCCAGGGGCCGCCACGTTGGAACGGTCCCGACCTGCTGCTGCGCCAGACGTCCTTCCGCGCGCTGGCCGAGCCCCGGGTGTTCCGGGAGGACGACGGCCGCGTCGTGGAGGACGACCTGCGGGTGCGCTTCGGCGAGGTCGAGGCGCGGGGCATCGCCGTGACGCCGGCGGGACGCGCGCTGTACGACGAGCTGTCCGCGGCGCTGGACGCCGCGCTCGCGGGGCAGCGGGTGACCGCCGAGGAGCGGGGCGCCGTCGCGGCCAAGCTGTGGGAGGGCCGGGTTCCGTCCACGGAGGCCGAGCTGGTGACCGGCGACCTCGCCTACTTCACCTTTCACACCACGGGCGCGCGGCCCGCGTCCGCTCCCCCGGCCGACCTCGCCGGCCTCCTCGCGGAGGGCTGGGTCACTGCGCGGCCGATCGTGTACGAGGACTTCCTGCCCCGCTCGGCCGCCGGGATCTTCCAGTCGAACCTGACCTCCGACGGGTCCAAGGACGCGACCCGGGCGGGCGCGGACTTCGGCGCCGGCGCGCTGGCCGACGTGCTGGGCCGGCCGCTGCACGATCCGTACGAGCTGTACGCCTCAATCCGGGCGGCCTCGCTGATCCGGGTACGGGACGAACTCGGCCTCGACCGCGAGATTGCCCTGCCCGCGGCCTCTTAGAGGTCCTAACAAAATGATCACTTCGGTCCCACGGTGGCTGCCGGGCAGCTTTGATCATCTTCCGTGAAGAAGGGCGAGCAGCCGCCGTGGATCGTGCGGGACAGCCTGTGGGAGCGGATCGAGCCGCTGTTGCCGAAGGTGGAGCGCCGCACGCGCCACCCGGGCCGCAAGCGGCTGGATGACCGCAAGGTGTTGTGCGGCATCTTGTTCGTGCTGCACACCGGGATCGCGTGGGAGTTCCTGCCGCAGGAGCTGGGGTTCGGGTCGGGGATGACCTGCTGGCGCCGGCTGAAGGAATGGCATGAGGCCGGGGTGTGGGAGCAACTGCATCAGGTGCTGCTGGCCGAGCTGCACGCGGCCGGGAAGCTGGACTGGTCCCGGGCGGTGATCGACAGTTCGCACGTGCGGGCGCTCAAGGGCGGCCCAAAACCGGGCCGAGCCCGGTCGACCGCGCACGAACGGGCTCGAAACACCACGTCATCACCGAAGCGCACGGAATCCCCCTCGCCCTCAGCCTGACCGGCGGCAACCGCAACGACGTCACCCAGCTCATGCCACTGATCCAGGCGATCCCACCGGTCCGCGGGCGGGTCGGCCGACCCCGGCGGCGGCCCGACAGCCTGTACGCCGACCGCGGCTATGACCACGACAAATACCGGCGCAAGGTCTGGAAGAAGGGCATCAAACCCCTGATCGCCCGACGCGGCACCGCCCACGGCTCAGGACTGGGCGTCCACCGCTACGTCGTGGAACGCACGATCGGCCTGCTGCACTGGTTCCGCCGCCTGCGCATCCGCTGGGAGATCCGCGATGACATCCATGAGGCGTTCATGACCCTGGCCGCAGCCATCATCTACTGGCGACGCCTCGTCCGCTGATCTTTCTGTTAGGACCTCTAAGACCGCCTACACCAAAGACGGCATCGAAACGAAGCTCAAGAACGCCGTCTGCGCTGGCACCATTACGCTCTCTGCCGCCCGAAGCGCTATCAAGAACAACTGGACCACCGCGCTACAGGTCACCGGAATCGGCTGAACACTGCGCAACGCGCGAAGAGCAGCCGGCGGCGCGCTCCCCTACATGGCGGTGAACAGCCCGACCTTCATAGACCGCCGGGCTTGAGGTGTCCCCGGCCTGACCTGCCTTCGGCGGTCGCGCCAGCCCTCGCGACGGTAACTCCTCTCCCGGGCAGAGTCAGGCTGGCGCCGCGGGTCTATCCAGTTAGTTAACGGCTCTGTCGCTCTTTCGGCCCTGGCTCACTTCCGGTGGTAACGCTCCGTATGGAACGGACCCGGTGGACGCTTATCCGGAATGCCGACGACATCTGAGCCGGTCAGGAAGCATGTCCGGGGTTCAGTCCGGCGACCTGCCGTACAAAGACGGCAGCTGCCCGACTCTGCCAGAGGACCTCGCTGGCCGGGAAGGGCCAAGGTCACGGGCGCTTACGGTCAGTCACCACCGGAAGTGAGCCAGAGCCGTTGATTAGACACTCCCCAATGCCGCGGCTACCTGGCTGCTCCTGCTTCCAGTCGCTGATAACCAACGACGCGGGCGTGTGGTCATACCGCCGGAAGCGCTCAGGGTCGCGCCTGCTGCCGCGTCGCGGCGAGGTCGAGGGCAATGTCGACGATCATGTCTTCCTGGCCGCCGACCATAGCGCGGCGTCCGACCTCGATAATGATCTCGCGGGTGTCGAGGCCGTACTGTGCGGCCGCGCGTTCAGCGTGGCGGAGGAAGCTGGAGTAGACGCCTGCGTAGCCGAGGGTAAGGGTTTCCCGGTCGACGCGGACGGGTCGGTCCTGCAGTGGGCGCACGATGTCGTCGGCGGCGTCCTGCAGGGCGAAGAGGTCGCAGCCGTGTTTCCAGCCGTGCAGGTCGGCGACGGCGATGAACGCCTCTATGGGGCAGTTCCCGGCACCGGCGCCTTGTCCGGCCAGGGAGGCGTCGACACGGGTCACGCCCTCCTCGATGGCGACGACCGAGTTGGCGACCGACAGCGAGAGGTTCTCGTGGGCGTGGATGCCGATCTGGGTGGTCGGCTCGAGCACGTCCTGGTAGGCGCGGATGCGGTCGCGCACGTCGCGCATGGTAAGCCTGCCGCCGGAGTCGGTGACGTAGACGCAGTGTGCGCCGGCCTTTTCCATGATCTTTGCCTGGGCGGCCAGATCCGCGGCGGGCGCCATGTGGGACATCATCAGGAAGCCGGAGACGTCCATGCCGAGCTCGCGGGCCTTCTCGATGTGCTGGATCGCGATGTCGGCCTCGGTCGCGTGGGTGGCCACACGGACCGACCGCACGCCGCGGTCGTAGGCCTCCTCGAGCTCCTCGATCGTGCCGATCCCGGGCAGCAGCAGCGTGGTGAGCACCGCGTTCTCGACTACCTCGGCCGCCGCGGTGATCCACTCCCAGTCAGTGTTGCTGCCTGGTCCGTAGGTGAGGCTGGCGCCAGCGAGACCGTCGCCGTGCGCGACCTCGATCGCGGCGACGCCGGCCTTGTCGACGGCCGAGGCGATCGCCCGGACCTGATCGGGAGACATGCGGTGCCGGACGGCGTGCATGCCGTCCCGAAGCGTCACGTCCTGGATGTAGAGCGTGGGGACGTCGTTCACCGGGTCACCTCCAGCTGCTTCGCGGCGACCAACTGCTCCGCGGTCCGCAGAGCAGCCGAGGTCATGATGTCGAGGTTCCCGGCGTATGAGGGCAGATAGTGGGCCGCGCCCTCGACCTCGAGGAATACCGAGACCCGCCAGCGCGGCCGGGGGGCGTCCCCGATCAGGGTGTGGAGGGGCTCGTCGTCGGGGACAGGATCGACCTGCACCTGCTGCTTCAGCCGGTAGCCGGGCACGTAGCGGGCAACCTCGGCGTGCATTCGGGCGACGGAGTCCTTGATTTCGTCCGCGTCGCCGCCGGCGGCGAGGCAGAGCACGGTGTCCCGCATGATCATCGGGGGTTCGGCGGGGTTGAGCACGATGATGGCCTTTCCCCGCTGTGCGCCACCGACGACCTCGATCGCCTTGGCGGTGGTCTCGGTGAACTCGTCGATGTTGGCGCGGGTCCCGGGGCCGGCGGACTTGGAGGCGATCGAGGCGACGATCTCGGCGTAGGGGACGTCGGTCACGCGGGAGACTGCGGCGACTACGGGGATGGTGGCCTGTCCGCCGCAGGTCACCATGTTCACATTCCATGCGGTCTGGTGCTCGTCGAGGTTGACCGCGGGCACCACGAACGGGCCGATCGCGGCGGGAGTGAGGTCGACGAGGAGCTTGCCGTGCGGCTCGAGCATTGCGGCGTTGGCGATGTGCGCCTTCGCTGAGGTGGCGTCGAAGACCACGCCGATCTCGTCGAACTCGGGCAACTCGAGTAGGCCTTGCACACCCTCGGCGGTCGTGGCGTAGCCGAGTCGCTTCGCGCGGGCGAGCCCGTCGGAGGTGGGGTCGATGCCGACCATCGCCCCCATCTCGAAGGTCTCCGACAATCGGATGATCTTGAACATGAGGTCGGAGCCGATGTTGCCCGACCCGATGATCGCCGCTTTGGTGCGGGCAGGGCGGCCGGTGCCGGATTGGCCGGTATCGCTGCTGGAGGTCATGTCAGGCTCCTCGTTTGCGCAGTGGGTCGGGTGCGTCACCGAAATGCGCCTGGACGTTGCCGAGTCCGGTGAATGACGCCGTGTAGGTAGTGCCCGGGGTGACTGGCACCATCGGGCCGAGTGCGCCGGAGAGCACGATCTCACCGGCGCGCAGCGGGGCGCCAAGGCGGTGTGTGATGCGGGCAAGCCACACAAGCGCGTTGATCGGGTCGCCGAGGCAGGCGGCCCCGGTCCCGTGGCTCAGCACCCTGCCGTCCTGGTCAATCAGCTCCATGGTGACCTGCCCTAGGTCCTCGTCGTCGCCCAGCGGGCGCGCGCCGGCGCCGAGGACGAACAGGCCACTGGAGGCGTTGTCGGCGATGGTGTCGACGATGGTGATGTCCCAGCCGGCGATGCGGCTGTCGACGATCTCCAACGCGGCGACGACCTGGGCGATTGCAGCGCGGGCCTTGGCTTGGGACGGGTCTGGGGTGTCGAGGTCGGCGCCGAGGACGAAGGCGACCTCGGCCTCGATCTTGGGTTGCAGCAGCCGTTGAAGAGGGATGGTCGGGGTGTGGCTGAGGTCCATGTCGTCGAACAGGACGCCGAAGTCCGGCTGGTCGACCCCGAGTTGCTCTTGGACGGCGGGCGAGGTCAGCCCGATCTTGCGGCCGACGATCCGGTGCCCGTCCTCGAGGCGGGCCTGGGTAAGCAGGTTCTGCACGGCGTACCCGGTCGCCACGCTGTCGGCGGAGGCCTCGGTCGTGAGGCCGTCGCGTACCGGCGGGCACGGGCTGCTGGTACGGGCGGCGCCTAGCAACGCCGACGCCGCTGCCCGCACCTCTGGCGGGACGGTCGCCAGAGCGGTAGGGGGCAAGGTGTTCGTCATGTGCGGTCCGTGATGGTCGAAGACGGCGGGTTCCGGAACACCGCGCTCGCGGTGAGGACTGTCTGCCCCCGGCTGTGCAGGCGCGCCGACACGAACGTCACGGTTCGCGTCGCTCGATCGACCGTGGCCTCGCCGAACAACAACTCGCCACCACGCGCCGGTGCGAGCATCGAGCACGACAGTTGGAGTGTGACCGGATGGCGCTCGGCGTCCACGCCGAGGAACGACTCGACTGTCGCGCCGAGGGTGATGTCGAGCAGAGTCAGCAGCAGCCCGCCGTGCGCGGTGCCGTTGGGGTTCAAGTGGTGGGGGGCTAGCAGCACGCAGGTGTCGGTCCGGTCCGGACCGCGCCTCCAGGTCAGCCCGCCGACATGTCCAAGGAAGGTGCCCCCCTGGTCGATGGGGACATAGTCCTCGGGAATCCGGGTCTCCGTCACGCCTCCTCCACCAGCACGATCCAGGTCGCGACCAGAGCCGGCCGATCGCCGTCCCTCCGCTCCAGCCGGCATCCGAGATCGAGGCGGGTGGTTCCGGCGGGCCCTGGTGCCACCGCATCCAGCGTCACCCGCAGGCGGAACTCGTCACCAGGGAACACCGGCGCGGTGAAGCGGATCCGTTCGAGGCCGTAATTGGTCCACCGCCGCGCCCTGCGGACGGTGTAGCACTGGTCGCCGAGCGCCGTGATCAGCGAGAGTACGAGGAACCCGTGGGCGAGGATTCCGTCTAGGCCTGCCTCGGTACGAGCGCGGGCGGGATCGGTGTGGATCCAATGCCGGTCCCGGGTCAGCTCGGCGAACGAGAGAACGTCGGCCTCCTCCAAAGCGGTCCATCCGCTGATCCCGATCTCGTTGCCGACGTGCGCGCGGAGCTCGGAAGCGCGGTCGACGACCAGTGATGCCGTTGGGTCGCTGAGCTTCACAGTGCCATTCCCTGTCGGGTGTAGAGCTTCTCGATGAGCGGTGCGCGTCGCCGGAGCACCGCGGCGGGGATGAGCTGCCCCTTGCTGCTGACCTCGTCTGGATGCGGCTCGGGGTCCAGCAGCGCCCCGTCGAGCAGCCGGGTGCTCGGCCGGGGCTGTGCGCGATTGTGGTCACTCAGCAGCACGCGCAGGTCTTCCTCCTCGAAGGGTTCGGTGACACGGCTGTCCGGCCAGACCAGCACGCATAGCGCGGGTCGGTCGGCGCCGACCACGAGGACGTCGCGCAGGCGCCCCCCGCTGCGGGACAGGAGGGCTGCGCGGATTCCGGTGCTGTCGACCCAGGTGCCGTTCGCCAGCTTGAAGTCGTCCGCGATGCGACCGGCGAAGCGCAGGCCGCGTTCCGGGGCGGAGGGATCGATGAGCTCTCCCGCGTCGCCCGAGCGGTACCACCCGTCCGGGGTGAATGCGGCCCGGGTCTGCTCGGGGTGCTGCCAGTACCCAGTCGCGACGCACGGCCCGCGGACCAGGAGCTCATGCTTCCCGGCCACCGAGCGCAGGGCGATCTCGACGCCCGGGAGCGGGGTGCCGATGCAGTCTGGGTCGACCCCGTGCGCATGCACCATGGTCGCGCCCGGGCCCGCCTCGGTCGATCCCCATCCGGTGACGATGGGGACGGGGGCTCCGCGCACGGTCGCCGAGAGCGTGGACAACCGGTGGAAGACGTTCGGGTCCATGGCTGCGCCCGCGCTGAACAGGACGTCGAGCCGGTCGAAGAACGCAGAGCGAAAGCCTTCGTCGGCCTCGAGCGCTGGGAGGAGCGCCGCGAATCCCGCCGGGACGGTTCCGTGGAAGGTCGGGCGGAAGCGGCGGAGGTTTTCGATCGTCTTCTTGAGCCGCTCCGGTCGGCCCGCCGCCTCGTCGACGTGCAAGGTTCCGCCTCGGGACAACACGAGGTTGAGGTTGGCGTTGCCGCCGAAGGCGTGGTTCCACGGCAGCCAGTCGACGAGGATCGGCGGGTGGTCGTCCAGGAAGGGCCAGACGTCGATCGTTATGCGGACGTTCGTCGTCATCATGGTTTGGGTGTAGGCCACCGGCTTGGGCCTGCCGGTGGAGCCGGAGGTCAGGAGGATCTTCGCCGGGGCGGTGGGGTCGAGGTCCTCCGGGCGCGGACGCGCGGTGGTGTCATCGACGGCCCGCGCGAGGTCAGTCACGGCCGCGCGTCCGACGAGGACCTGCGTCGCGTGGGCGGCTGAGGCGGCGGTCACGACGGCGGCCTGCTCGGCGGTCTCCGCCCAGACCACTGCGGGCTTGAGCATCTCGAGCAGCCCGGCGAGCTTGTCGCGTTCTGCGTCCGGGCCCGCGTACTGCGGTGCGAGCGGGACGGCCACTCCCCCGGCCAGCATTGTGGCGAGCCCGATCGTGAGGTGTTCGACCGAGTTCGCGCCCAGCACCATGACTCGATCCCCCTGGCGCAGCCCCCGCTCGGCGAGCGCGGCGGCCACTCGCGTCACGTCCTCCCAGGCCTCGGCGTAGGTCCAGCTCCTCCGGCCAGCGTCGGCGGCGACCGTGAGCAGTGCGGTGTCGGGTGACTCGACAGCGAACCGGTGCAGCCAATGCAGGATCGTGGGTGCAGCCTGGCCTGCCGGGGTGCGGGAGCGCAGCACGAGTGAGCCGTCGGGCTCGCGGCGGCAGTCGACCGAGGGCGTCGTGAACAACATCGTCATGCCCCCGTATCCCCGGTGCGCTCGCCGGCACGGTGCAGCGGCAGCGCATCGACCACCGCGGCGTCCCTGGCGGCGAGGACCTCGGCGATCGGTCGTCCGTCGAGGATCTCGTCCGCCGCCGCGACGAGCCGGTCACGGACGTCCTCGTCCAGGTGAGGGGCGCCGAGGTCGGACCACCACTTCTCGATGGTCGGCGCGAACGAGCGCATCGCGCCCCGCATCCCGTCGGGACCGCCGGCCAGGGCGAGCGAGGTGAGCGGACCACCGACCAGGAAGCGCGGGGTGATGCCGTACACCACCGCCTCCTCGATCCCACGGGCGTCCACGACCCCCTCGGCGAGCAGGTGCACGGCCTCACGGAGCATCGCGAACGTCAGCCGGTTGGTGAGATAGCCCGCCATCTCGCGGTGCAGCAGCACCGGGCGTTTGCCGAGCGCGGTGAGGTGCGAGAGCACGGCGGCGACGACATCGGGAGAGGTCGCCTTGCCCGCCAGGATCTCGACGAGGGCCAGCGCGTACACGGGGCTCTGCGGATGGGCGACGACCAGCCGCTCGGGGTGCTCCATGCGCGCCTGGAGCTCCGACGGCATCAGGCCGCCGCTGCTCGACAGGATCGGGATGTGCGGCGCGACCGCGGCCTCGATGCACCGGTACGCATCCTGCTTGGCTTCGAGGGACTCGGGAACGTTCTCGTGTACCAGGGCGGCTTCGCCGAGATCCTCGACCGGGACGAGCCGGAGCAGATCCAGGGGGACCGAGGCGGGCGCCTCGGGCACGGTCCGGCGGACCGATGGCCAGACCGTCTCGAGGTAGGCCGTGACCCTTTCGAGCGCGGAGGCTGCCGGATCGACCACGAGTACCGGTCGCCGTCGGACCAGGTAGGTGGCGGCCCAGCCGCCACCGATCGTTCCGGCGCCGAGCAGGCCGACCGGCTCGTCGCTCCCGTCTACGGGCATGGCAGACCTCCGTGTCTGTGTCTGGGTGTCGTGCTGACGGTTGTGCTGTGAGGCGGGCCGGCCGCGCGCGTCGATCGACCGGCCCGGCCGGTCAGGCTCGCGCGGGCGCGGCGGCGTCTTCGCGAAGCGCGTCCATGTCGGGCACCGGCCCGGAACGGGTGATGAGGGCCTTGCGGCGCAGGAAGCGCAGCATCCCGTTGGGCCCCATGCGGGAGCCACCCAGTCCGGACGCGCCATACGAGGTCTTCTCGACGTCGCGCATGATGGTGATCGTCAATGACGTGTCCATCAGGCTCACGGCCCCGGCATTGATGCGCCGACCGATAGCTCGGGCCTCCTGCTCGTCGCCGGCGATCACTGCGGCGGAGAGCCCGTAGTCGCTGTCGTTAGCGAGCCGGACCGCCTCGTCGACATCGTCGAAGGCCTGCACCGGGACCACGGGACCGAACGTCTCCTCACGCATGATCGTCATGGTGTGGTCGACCCCAGTCAGCACTGTGGCCCGCATGTAGCGGCCCCCGTCGAGCGTCTCGCTCGGGCCACCGCAGCGTATCGTGGCACCGCGGGCCACGGCGTCGGCTAGGTGGGCGTCCACGACGTCGGCCTGGCGGCCGAGGATGAACGGGCCGAGGTGCCCGCGGTCGACGTCCGGGTGGTTCAACTCGAGCCGGCGGGCCTGGGCGGTCAGCTCCTCGACGAACTCGTCGTGCACGCTCCTGTCGACGTAGACGCGCTCGGTCGCGAAGCACACCTGGCCGGTGTTGTGCACGGCCCCTTTGAGGACCGCGGCAGCGGCCTGGCGCAGGTCGGCCGAGGCAGTCACGATCGCCGCGTCCTTGCCGCCGAGCTCGAGGAACGCCGGGATGAATCGGCGGGCGCACGTCTCGGCGAGGGCGCGGCCGGTGGGCACGCTGCCGGTGAAGCACAGGGCGTCCACCTGGTCGACGATCGCCTGCCCGGTCTTCGATCCCCCGACGACGTACCGCAGCACGGCGGCCAGTTCGGGTACCTCGGCGATGCTCGCGGCGACGGGCTCGACGAAGCGGGGCGTCACCTCGCTCGGCTTGATGATCACTGCGCAGCCCGCGAGCAGCGCGGGCACCGCGTCGAGCGTCGAGAGCAGGAACGGATGGTTCCACGGACTGATCACGCCGAGCAGGGCGTACGGGTCGAGCTCGGTGTCGTAGCTCACGGTGTCGGACGTGCTCGACACACCGTGGAGGCGAGCCCGCTCAAGGATGGCGGGGGCCGCGTCGCACCATCCGCGGATGGCCGCGACGACCATGTGCGGCACCTCATGGGACACCCGGCTGCGCCCGGTGTCGACGGTCTCCGCGTCTCCGATCGCGTCGGCGTTCGCCTCCACCGCGTCCGCCCAGCGACGCATGACCCCCACCCGATGACCGACCCCTGCCTCGTTCCACGCGACCTGGGCACTCCGGAGGTCGGCGCAGAGCTCGGCGAGCTCCGCCTCCCGGGGCGGGTGGATCCAGTGGTCCACGCACCCGGTGCGTGGGTTCCGCACCGGCAGGACCTCGTCGTCGGCGGTCGTCACGGAGTCGAGGTCGTAGCTGTTCGAAGGCCGGGTCCCGGTCACTGGAAGGCTCCCTCTGCAGGTGTCGAGCTGTCAGTGCGCCACGCACGTGAGCGCGTGTCGAGTGTCATCCCGCGTCAGCCCCAATGCGGGCGTCCTCGGACAGGAAGCCGAGCGCCAGCTCGTTGAAGCGGCGGTGCTGCTCCCACTGCGGCCAGTGTCCCGCACCCTCGACCAGCTCGAACCGTCCGTTCGGGAGTCGCTCCGCCATCCGCAGTCCGACGGCGGCGGGACCCGAAGGGTCGTCGCTGGTCCAGACGACGAGGGCAGGCGCGATGATCCCCGCCAGCTCCTCGTCCGTGATCATGTTGCGGGCCCGGACGTCTCCATCCTGCAAGCACATGATGTTGCGCATGGACTCGGCGAAAGGCGGCTGCGCGTAGATCGTGCGCCGGACGTCGACCAGCTCCTGGGTCACGCTCGCCGGGTCGGCCATCAGCCAGCTCACCCGGGCGCGGATGCGCTCGTCACTGGGGTCGTCGGCGGCACCCTGGGACAGGCTGCGGATGCGCTCGCGCACCGCTGGATCGGACAGCGCACCCCCGGGGGTATTGAGCACGATCCGGCCCACCCGCTCGGGGTGCGCGTACGCGGTCTTGACGGCGATCCACCCGCCGAGCGATTCACCGTTCAGGTGGGCGCGCTCCACGCCGAGGGCGTCGAGCAGGCCGAGCAGGTGCGCGACGTAGTCCGGCAGCTCGAGCGGCCGGGTCGCCGAGGTGGTCAGGCCGTGGCCCGGGTAGTCGTAGGCGATTACACGATAGTGCTCGGCGAAGGCCGGAATGTTGCGCGCGTACGCCTCCAGGTGTCCACCGACACCATGCAGCAGCACCACGGTCTCCGGCCCGGAGCCCGCCTCCAGCACGCGGGTGCTCCACTCGCCGACCTGCACGTGTCGGATGCTCAGGTCCTGGCCCAGCAGGGCGGTCCAGATGCTCGGGTCGTCGGTGACGGGGGCGGGGACGGTCACGGGATCCTCCGGGTCTCTGCGGTGGTAATTCCGAAGCCGGCGATCCACTCCGGGATCGGGCGGTAGAAGCGGCTGCGCACGGCGTATGGGCCTGCGGAGGACAGCGCCGCGTAGCAGGCCAGCCAGGTGCGGACCTCGTGTGCGGAGTTGCCCGCCTCGGCGGTGATCCAGTCGTTGGTCCAGGTGTCGGTGGCCGCGAGACGTCCCTGGGCCAGCAGGTCGAGAAAGGCCTGGTCCCAGTCCGGGTTCAGCCGCGGCCCGGGATCCCCCGCCACCACGGCCAGCCCGGCGTCGCGAACTCGGTTCTCCCGGGCCGCCCGCTCCTCTGGTGTCGGATTCCGGCCGGCAACGAGTCGGGCGGCGACCTCAGGAGGCGCCCCCTCCAGGGCGGGGAGCGGCGGATCGTGGGAGAGCCCGCCCGAGCCGAGCAGCAGCACCCGACGATCGAGCGCCAGCAGCGCGTGGCCCAATGCCTCGCCGAGCAGCCGCGTCCGCCGGAGCGGGCCGAAGGGCAGCGCCACCGAGTTGATGAAGACGGGCACCGTCGGGACAGCCTCGATCGCGCCGAACAGAAGCTCTAGGGGCTGCGCGAATCCGTGGTCGACGACCATCCGCTCGGACATCGCCAGGTCGATCTCGGCTGCGAGCAGCTCGCGGACGACATGGCGTGCGGCGTCGCGGTCGACGGCCAACGGCCCCGCGCCCGTCCCGTAGTCGCCGACAGCCTCTGCCGCGGTACCCACGCAGAACGGCGGCATCAGGTCATAGAACATGCCGTTGTAGTGATCGGGTGCGACGACAACGACCAGGTCGGGTCGGAAGTCCGCGGCGAAGGCACGGGCCTGCGCGAAGGCCGCGTCGACCGCGGCCCGGGTGTCACCTCGTGGCGCGACAGTGTGCATCAGCGGCGTGTGAGACGCCGTGATCGCAGCGAGCGGCATCCTGACCTCCTCAGCGGGGTGGGGACGATCCAACGCTATGCCCACCGATCACATAGGTCTATGTGAAAGTTCGACGGCAGAAGTTAGGATTTTGGCTATGGATTCTCCGTCACTGGCGCCGGACAACCGGATCTCTCTGCACAAGCTCGAGGTCTTCTGCCGCGTGGTAGAGCGCGGCGGCGTCCGGTTCGCCGCCGAGGACCTCTTCGTCTCCCAACCGGTCATCAGCGCGCACCTGCGCTCCCTGGAGGAACGACTGGGGGTAAAGCTGTTCCGGCGCGAGGGCCGAGGCCTGGAGCTCACGGAAGCGGGGGCCGAGGTACACCTGTGGGCCACCGAGGTGCTACGAGGACGCACCGAGCTCGACCACAGCCTGCGAGACATCGCCCGGGGCGCGGCCGGGCGAGCATTGATCGGGTCGAGCATGTCCGTCGGCAACTACGTCCTTCCCCCGATCCTCGTGGACTTCCGTCGCCGCCATCCGCACGCGTCGATCGCGCTCCACCAGTCGAACGTCGAAATCGCCCTCGAGCGCACGCTCGCAGGCCGCTACGACTTCTCGGTGCTCGCCACGGACGCCGTCCTCGACACCAACGCCTTCGAGGCGGAGCTCATCGCCAGGCCACCGTTCTGCCTGGTCGCCGCGATCGACGACGACCGGGTCGGCGACTCGGCGTCCGCCGCCGAACTGACCGGCCTGCCTTTCGTCTGCCCGCCTGCTGGGATGGCCATCCGGCGCAGCCAGGACTCGGCGCTGGCCGCCATCGGGGTCGTCGATCGGCGGGTGGAAATCGAGCTCGGCAGCGCCGAGTCGATGAAGGTGGCGGTGCAGGGCGGGCTGGGGGTGGCCCTGCTCTGGCGTGAGTCCGTGCGCCGCGAGCTGCAGGAAGGCCTGTTGCGCGAGGTGCGGATCACTGGACACGACCTGCGCGACAAGTTGTACCTCGTGCAGCGCCGCGGCAAGCGACTCACGGCGTTCCAGTCCACCTTGACGAGCGTCCTCCGCGACGGCATCCGGGCCCGACTCGACCGGATCGATAGCCATATGGCTCAGTCGAGCGGGGAGAATTCGTCATAGTCCTATCCGAGTGGCGGGCCTAGCTTTTCCTGCATGACCGACCTCACACCCCCAGTGCCGGCCGCCGCCGCCCCGCCGGGCGCCGCCCAGCCGGGCGCCGCCGCGGCGGCGCCGCGTGGGCTGCGCCAACTCGTGACCGTTGCCGTCCTGTCTCAGGCCGTGGAGTACTTCGACTTCTTCGTCTACGCCACCGCCGCCGCGATCTATCTCGGCCCGCTGTTCTTCTCCGGGCTGGGGGGCACTGCTGCGACTCTGGCGTCCTTCCTGACCCTCGCCGTCGGGTTCGTCGCCCGCCCACTCGGTGGTGCGGTCGCCGGTCACTACGGCGACCGCCATGGCCGCAAGCCGGTCCTGGCGGCGTCGACCGCGATCATGGGTGTCGCCACCTTTCTGATGGGCCTGCTGCCCACCGCAGCGACCATCGGCTGGGTTGCCCCGACGCTCTTGGTGCTCCTGCGGCTCCTGCAGGGTTTCGCCCTGGGCGGACAGTGGGGCGGTGCATCCCTGCTGCTCACCGAGAGCGCCCCGACCGGGCGTCGCGGCTTCCTCGGCAGTTTCGTGCAAGTCGGCGCGCAACTGGGGCTGATGGCCGGGATCAGCGCCTTCCTGCTGCTCTCATTCGTCTTCTCCGACGCGCAGATGTCAGCCTGGGGGTGGCGGATCCCGTTCTTGTCCGGTCTGGTCATGATCGGCATAGGGCTCTACATCCACCGCGCGGTCGAGGACACGCCCAAGTTCAAGGAGCTGCAGGCCAGCCGGCCGGAGCCGGACATGCCGGAGCAGCCGCCGCTGACGAAGGTGGTCCGTGAGCACCGGCGGACGATCCTGCTGGCCGGCGGTGCCTTTGTGCTGCCGAACGCCGTCGCGTTCATCATCGTGTCCGGGGTCCTCGACTACGGCGTCCGCTCGTTGCACCTGGCGAAGGCTCCGTTGCTCGGTGTCATCCTGGCGGCCTGCGTCGCGCCGCTGTTCTTCCTGCCGTACTTCGCACACCTGTCCGACCGCGTGGGCCGGCCGAAACTCTTCATCATCGGGGCGGTCTGCGTGGCGGTCTGGGCGTGGCCGATGTTCGCGATGATCGACACCGCCAACCTGTGGTTGGTCTTCGTCGCGATCTTCGTCTGCTTCACCGTCCACTCGCTGATGTTCGGGCCGCAGGTGGCGCTCTACTCCGAGCTGTTCAGCACCGACGTCCGCTTCTCCGGCGCGTCGCTCGGCTACCAGGTCGGATCAATCTTCGGCGGTGGGCTCGCTCCGCTCATCACCGCCGCACTGCTCGACGCCACGAAGGCCAGCTGGTCCGTCGCCGCCTACATGACGGCGCTCGGCATGATCAGCCTGCTCTCCATCACAGCACTGCGCCGACGTGCGAACGACGCGGGACGCGAGGATCTCGCGTGAGCAGGCGAACGGTCCGGCATGTCGTCGACACCCATCACCACGTCGGCCGCCTCTCCATCGGTGCGCCAGGCGAACGGTCCGCGGCGAAGGAGGTCCGCGATCCCGTCGAGACCCATCACGCGATGCTCGACCGCTTCGGCATGACGGCCTGCGCCGTCATGCCCGGGCTGCAGTACGAGCGGCCCCACGGGATCGTGAACACCCGCGAGGTCAACGACGCCATCGCGGCGTACCGGGACGCCTCGCCGCGTTTCCTCGCGGCGCTCGGGACCGTGGAGCCGCTGCACGGGACCGCACTCTGCGGCGAGGAGATGGACCGGATGGTCGCGGAGTTGGCGCTCGACGGAGTCGTCTGGCACACCCGCTACCAGGGCGTCGCAGTGTCCGACCGGCGTATACACGACCTAGTCGACGAGGCGGCCGCCCGTGGACTGCCCTGCTATATCCACATGTTCGCCGAGTCCAACCTCGAGGCACCGTGGATGTTCGCCGACCTCGCCCGCAACCACCCCGACGCGACCATCGTCGCACTCGACGGTTTCTCCGCGTCGACCCAGATCCAGTACGTCATGGACCTCGCTGACAGGTTCGACAACATCCTGTTCGACACCGCCATCTGCTTCCCGCTGCTCCGTCCGCTCGAAGCCTTCGTCACCCGGTTCGGCTCCGAGCGGCTGTTGTTCGGCACGGACTCCTACGCCGACCCCGTCAGCTACAACGTGCCCGCCGTCATGGAGGAGCTGCTCGCCTCCGAGATGGACGCCGGGCACCTGGAGAACATCTTCTGGCGCACCTTCTGCCGGGTCTTTCCCCTAGCGGGCAAAGCGCTGAATGCGCTCGACACACCCAAGGAGATCCACTGATGCCCACTCCCTCCGGCCACCGCTCCGTGATCGTCGTCGGCGCGGGCCCGGTCGGCATGACGCTCGCTGCCGAGCTCGGCACCCGAGGTGTCGACACGCTTGTGCTCGAGCAGAGCCACACCACCACGGACAACCCGCGCTGCAACACCACCAACGCCCGGTCGATGGAGTACTTCCGCCGACTCGGCGTCGCAGACCCGATCCGCCGGGCCGGCCTACCGCTCGACCACGCCACGGACGTCGTCTACTGCACGACGCTGACCGGCTGGGAGCTGAACCGCTTCCCGTTCTCCTCGGCGCAGCAGATCCTCGACGGAACCGCCCCCGAGCTGGAGGAATGGCCCACGCCCGAACCCCAGCACCGGATTTCACAGATCTTCCTGGAGCCGATCCTCGAAGCGCACGTGCGCGCCTATCCCTCCGTCGAGATCACACGCGGACACCGCGTCACCAGCGTCGCTCAGCGCGGCGAGATCGTCGAGGTCCGGGTCGAGACAGACGGGTTCGAAACCGTGCTGACCGCGGACTATGTCGTCGGCTGCGACGGCGGAACCAGCACCACCCGCCGCGCGATCGGCGCCAGGCTGGAGGGCGACGCCCGCGCCGCGGAGAACCGGCTCTCGGTCTACTTCCGCTCCGCGGAGCTGGCCCGCGAGTTCGCCGCGTCGGAGCGGCCGGGCTGGATGTACTGGTGGTACGGCCCTCGGCTGAAGGGCTCGTTCGTGCAGCTCGACGGCGCAGGGCTCTACCTCTGCCACGCCCGGGTCCCCGAGGGCACCGCCCCAGAAGACCTCGACGAGGACGAGGTGCTGCGCGCCGCACTGGGCCGCGAGATGGAGCTGGAGAAGCTTCAGGTGGTGCGATGGACACCGCGTCGGCTCGTCGCCGACCGGTTCGTCGACGGGCGGATCATGCTGGCGGGCGACGCCGCGCACCTCTGGCTGCCGCTCGGCGGATTCGGCATGAACACCGGCATCGCCGACGCCGTCGGGCTCGGCTGGCGGCTGGCCGCACTCCTCGCCGGCTGGGGCGGCCCCGAGCTGCTCACGGCGTACGAGACCGAACGCCGGTCGGTCGGCGAGGCCACCTCCCGCGCCGCGCTGAAGATCGACCGCGACATGGCCTCGATCGCCCGCGATCCCGCACTGCACGTGGACGACGCCGAGGGCGCCCGGCTGCGCGCCGAGGTCGGTGCGCTGATCGCAAAGGTCGACCGGCAGCAATGGCACAGTCAGGGCGTCCAGTTCGGCTCTCGCTACGCCGGCTCCCCGGGGATTGTCGCCGACCATGCCCAGGGTCGCCCGCCGATCGAACGCATCGACCGGTACCAGCCGAGCGTCACCGCCGGCTCCCGGTTCCCACACACCTGGCTGCCCGACGGGCGTTCGGTGTTCGACCTGCTCGGGCGCGACTTCACCCTGGTCCACGTGCACGGAGACACCGCAGCCTTCACCGACGCCGCGACTCGTCTGGGCATCCCGCTGACCGTGCTCGACCTCGACGAGCCGACACTGCCCGACGAACCACGCGGACTCATCCTGGTGCGCCCCGATATGTATGTCGGATGGAGCGGGGACGCCGCCCCCTCGGACGTGGACGGGCTGTTCCGCACCCTGGCCGGAAGTCGCAACACGGATCTTCGCCTCTCCACGGCCGCTTCCTGACCCGCCCCTCTACGAGTGGTGACAGCGGCACAGTCCCGGAACCCTGCAACGGCTGCAGTGAGGAACACTCGTGATCGATCACCTGACGCCTGTGGGTGCCGAATATCGTGTCGCAGGGGCTGATCTGGGGTTTCGCTGTGGTCGGTAGCTCGGCTCCGGCAGGATCGCAGGATGGCTCTGCGGTTGTTGTACTTGATCGTCTTACGGGTGTTCGGGTGGATCGCGCTGCTCGCCCGATCACAGGCGTCGAAAGACGCAGAGATCTTGGTACTGCGGCATCAGCTCGCGGTGCTCCGCCGCCAGGTCGCCGCTCCCCGGCCATCGTGGGCGGACCGGGCGATCATCTCCGCGCTCGCGCGGCTGCTCCCGCGACACCGCCGGCACCACCTGTTCATCACCCCGCAGACGCTCCTGCGATGCAGCCCGGTGAGGACTCCCAGGTCGGGGGTCCGGTTCGTGCGTTCGGGAGTGCTCACCGGGATCGCCTCACAGTGCCTTGCGGAACAGTGTCTCCACGTCCCGCACGTCGACTTCCCCGGGGTTGGTGGCCATACACGCGTCTTTGAGTGTCGTGGGGGCCAGGACCGGCACGTCGCGCTCCGCGACCCCGAGGCTCGCCAGTCCCTTCGGCACGCCGACGTCGTCCGCCAGTGCGCGCACCAGATCCGCGAGCTGTTCGGCCACCTCCTGTGCCGGCACACCGGAGACCGGAAGGCCAGCCGCCGCGCCCAGCGCGACGAAGCGCTCCGGCCACGCCTCGGCGTTGAACCGGATGACGTGCGGCAGGAGGACGCCGTTGACCACGCCGTGCGGGGCGTCCAGCAGACCGCCGACCTGGTGGCTCATGGCGTGCGTCGCGCCGAGGATGGCGTTGGTAAAGGCCATGCCGGCCTCCAGCGCGGCCTGGGCCATGGCGAGCCGCGCTTCGAAGTCCCTGGGGTCGACCTGGGTGCGCACCAGGTTCGCGGTGATCAGCTCGACCGCGTGCAGGGCGTGGTTGTTCGTCAGCGGATTGTGCGCCCGGGAGACGAACGCCTCGATGGCGTGCGTCAGTGCGTCCAGGCCGGTGGCCGCGTTGAGCCAGTCCGGCATGGTGGTCAGCAGCCGCAGGTCGATCACCGAGATCTCAGGCACCAGCGTGCGGCTCACAATGGTGAGCTTGACGTGCTCGGGGTGTCGGTGATCACGGCGAACTAGGAGACGTCCGCCCCGGTGCCCGACGTGGAGGGCACCATCACGGTCGGAGGGATGGGCTGCACTACCTGGTCCACACCCTCGTAGTCGAGGATGTGCCCGCCGTTGCTCGACAGAATCGCCACGCCCCTGGCCGCGTCGATGACCGAGCCGCCGCCGCCCCCCACGATCACGTCGCAGCCGCTGGCGGCGTACCGCTGGAAGCCAGCCTGCACCTCATGGTCCTTGGGGTTGGGCGTCACTTCGCACCACACGACCGGCCGCAGACCGGCCCTGCGCAGATGGCCGACCGCCTCGTCCACCCAGCCTGCCTCCATCAGCCCGGCATCGGTGACCAGGAAAGGCCGGCGACCGCCGAGGCGCAGCGCGCAGTGCCCGAGCTCCGTGAGCGAACGCGGCCCGAACACGACCTCGGGCACATGGAACTTGGCCAGCCGGGCGGACTGCCGCACGGCCTCCGTGCTCGTGCGCTGCGGTCCCAGAAGCTCGCAGTGGCTCTCGTCGCGACTCCAGTCCGAACTCGAATCGTCACCGTCCGCCACCATGGCGTGAGATGCGAGCGACATGCGACCTCCAAAGGGCGGGAAGCCCGCAACCCACATGCAACCTTGATTTTACGGCCGAGTTGGTCGATAACACTGTCGTCTAACTGAAGACCACGCTAGGCACGCGCGCCGGGGTACGGCGCCTGTCCGATCGGACAGGGGCGCGGACCGCTCGGACAGGTGCGCCGGCGCGGTCCCTGCGGACAATAATCGGTCGTCCCCGTTCGATGACAGGGGAAAGCACATGTCACAACGCAGTGACCTCCGGCGGCGCAGAGCCGCGCTGGAGAGCGAGTGGTCCCGCCTGGTGCCGGAGATGAGGACCGCCGGATCGAAACCGAGCGGTCTGGAAGCGGTGCGCGACGACGTGACCGAATCGTGGGTTCGCTCGCTGAGTAGCGTGGATCCGGGCCGGGACGGCGCCCCGGTCACCGACGGGGGCGCTGTGCGGCACCGCTGGAGCGGCTCGCCGCTGCGCCGGCCGGTCGACGGCCTCGCCGACGAGTTGCGCAGCATCGCGGAGGACGCCGGGTTCGTCACCGCGCTCACCGACGAGTCCGGCACGATTCTGTGGACGTGCGGCGGGCGGACCATGCGCCGTCGCGCCGAGCGTGTCAACTTCGCGCCGGGCGGTCGCTGGGACGAGCAGGCCATGGGCACCAACGCGTTGTCCCTCGCGCTGCGCACCGGCCGCCCCACTTCCGTCTTCTCGGCCGAGCACTTGGTGACGGCCCTGCACGACTGGGTCTGCTACTGCGCTCCCGTGCACGGCCCGGACGGACGCGTCCTCGGCGTGCTGGACATGTCCACCACCTGGGACCGCTCCAACCCTCTGGCGATGTCCACGGTGCGCTCGCTGGTCGCCGCAGTCGAGGCCCGGCTCCGATCAGAGCCCCCCTTGCGCCCCTGCGGTAACACCGACCCTGTGAACCTCACCTGCCTCGGTCCCGGACAAGCCGTACGCAAGGGCGTTCCCCTCCCCCTGCGGCCCCGGCAGCTGGAGATCCTGACACTGCTCGCGCTGGAACCGGACGGATATTCCCCCGAACGCCTCCGTGAGGCCGTGTACGGCGACCGGCCGGTGACGGCGTCCACGTTCAAGGCGGAGATCTCCCATCTGCGGCGCGCCCTCGATGGCGGTGTCGCCACCCGTCGCTACGCGCTGACCACACCTGTGTCCTGCGACGCCGCCGATGTGCTGCGGGCGCTGGAGAAGGGGGACGCGGACACCGCCCTGCGGTTGTACCGGGGCCCGCTGCTGCCCTGGTCCGAGGCGCCAGGCATCGCGGAGTGGCGCACCCACCTCGAGGTGGCGGTGCGCGAGGCGGTGCTCGCCAGCGCCCGTCCGGAGCACGCGCTGCGGTACGGCGAACGAGCCCCGTACGACGTGGGGGTGCACGAGCACGCTCTCAGCCTGCTCGGCCCGCGGGACACCCGTCGCGCCATCGCGGCCGGCCGCCTCGGCGCGGCCCTGCGCGACTGACGCCTCGCCCCCAGGGCACCAACCTCCCGCCAACCTCGGGGGCTCATAGTGCACCGCATCACGACGGCGTGGGCCGTCGTACCGCACTCACCATCCCCCGAGGAGAGCCGCCATGGTGTACGCGCAGCCAGGAACAGACGGCAGCATCGTCAACTTCGCCCCGCGATACGACAACTTCATCGGCGGTGACTGGGTCGCCCCCGTGGAGGGCCGGTACTTCGAGAACACAACGCCGGTCACCGGTAAGACGTTCTGTGAGGTGGCCCGCTCCTCCGCCGCCGACATCGACCTCGCCCTGGACGCCGCCCACGCCGCCGCACCGGGGTGGGGCCGCACCTCCACGACGGAGCGGGCCAACATCCTCAACAAGATCGCCGATCGGCTGGAGGCGAACCTGGAGAGGATCGCGGTCGCGGAGACCTGGGAGAACGGCAAGCCGGTGCGTGAGACGCTGGCCGCCGACATCCCGCTGGCCATCGACCACTTCCGCTACTTCGCCGGCGTGGTCCGTGCCCAGGAGGGCAGCATCGCCGAGATCGACGCGGACACGGTCGCCTACCACTTCCACGAGCCGCTGGGCGTGGTCGGCCAGATCATCCCGTGGAACTTCCCGATCCTGATGGCCGCCTGGAAGCTGGCGCCCGCGCTGGCCGCCGGCAACTGCGTGCTCATCAAGCCCGCCGAACAGACCCCGGTCAGCCTGCTGCTGGTGGTCGAACTCATCGCCGACCTGCTCCCGCCCGGCGTCCTCAACGTCGTCAACGGCTTCGGCGTCGAGGCGGGCAAGCCGCTCGCGTCCAGCTCGCGCGTCGCCAAGGTGGCGTTCACCGGCGAGACCACGACCGGCCGCCTGATCATGCAGTACGCGAGCGAGAACATCATCCCCGTCACGCTGGAACTGGGCGGCAAGAGCCCGAACATCTTCCTGCCGGACGTGATGGCCGCCGACGACGACTTCCTGGACAAGGCCGTCGAGGGCTTCGTGATGTTCGCGCTCAACCAGGGCGAGGTGTGCACCTGCCCCTCGCGCGCCCTGATCCACTCGTCGATCTACGACGAGTTCATGGCCCGCTGCGTCGAGCGCACCAAGGCCATCGTCAGCGGCAACCCGCTGGACCCGGCCACCATGATCGGCGCCCAGGCCAGCAACGACCAATATGAGAAGATCCTCTCCTACATCGACATCGGCAAGAAGGAGGGCGCCGAACTCCTCACCGGCGGCAGCCCCCGCGCCGTCGCCGGTCTGGAGGGCGGCTACTACATCGAGCCGACCATCTTCCGCGGCACCAACGACATGCGCATCTTCCAGGAGGAGATCTTCGGTCCCGTCGTCTCGGTCACCACCTACGACTCGGTCGACGAGGCCCTGAAGATCGCGAACGACACCCTGTACGGCCTCGGGGCCGGCGTCTGGACGCGGGACGGCAACACCGCCTACCGCCTCGGCCGGGAGATCAAGGCCGGCCGTGTGTGGACGAACTGCTACCACGCCTACCCGGCGCACGCCGCCTTCGGCGGCTACAAGAAGTCCGGCATCGGCCGCGAGACGCACAAGATGATGCTCGACCACTACCAGCAGACCAAGAACCTGCTGGTCAGCTACTCCGGACAGAAGCTCGGGTTCTTCTGATGGCCGCCCGCACCGGGCGCGTCGAGCTGACACCGGCCGCAGAGGACCTCGTGCGGCGGCTCACCGCGACACACGGGCCGCTGATGTTCCACCAGTCCGGTGGCTGCTGCGACGGCAGCGCGCCCATGTGCTACCCCCGCGGTGAGTTCCGGGTCGGAGCCTCGGACGTCCTCCTCGGCCACGTCGCAGGGGACGTCCCCTTCTGGATGAGCGCCGACCAGTACGCGTACTGGCGGCACACCCACCTCACCGTCGACGTGGTCCCTGGCCGGGGCAGCGGCTTCTCCCTCGAAGCGCCCGAGGGCGTGCGCTTCCTGCTCCGCTCCCGGGTCCTCACCGACGAGGAGTGGAAACGCCTCGCCGCGGAACCGCCCCTGCCGACCGGGGCGGACACCGACGGCTGACCCGTCGACGCCGGGAACGGGGACACCCGACGACCACCGCGCCGACGCAGGCGGTGGCGACAGCGGGGCCGGACACCCACGTGTCCGGCCCCGCGACGTCCCACCCCTGCCGGACAGGGTGGATGCACCCCGTCGCCCAGCTACATCGCGCCGAACAGCCGCGTAGCGTCTGAAGCGGCCTGGTGATCAGCGGTTCCACCTATAGGGGCCCGAGCTGACCTACCGCCGAGAGGACCCGCCCGCAACGTCCCCTCTTCCGCCAGATTCGGGGCCGATCATGTTCACCACAACCCTCAGAGAGGCGACAAGGCCGCCCGCCGGATCCGTCGAGGAACACCGGCCCGCCGCTCAGCCGATCGTCTGCCGTGACCGGGGGATGACGCCCGCCGCCCCCTCGACGCCAGGACACTCCCCCGGCACCAGGCCCTCCTGGCTCTGCCGGCGGAGGTCCGCTGGGTTCCGGTGGCCCGCCGCTGCGTCGTCGCCGTCCTGACCCAGTGGCGATGCCCGTCCGCCGATCGGGAGCCCGCCGAGCTCATCGTCGGTGAGCTCGCCGCGAACGCCGCCGAGCACGGCCGTCACGACATGACCGTCCGCCTGTCCCGGCGCGAGGGAGTCCTGTGGATCTCGGTGACGGACTCCGGCGTCCCGGCCCGGCCACGACGAACACGGTCGAGGACTCTCCATCGTCGAACTGCTGGCCCTGGAGGTCCGGGTACGCCAGGGTCCACTCGGCCGACGCGTGGACGTGGCGCTCAGCGCGACCACCCCTGACGACTGCTTGCGATCTCAGCCCAGGCCGGACGGGCCGGGGTGGACGACGATGAACCGAGAGAGTAGCCGTCAGGCACGGGACTCCATGTCAAGGCCGGCGAGACTGCGTCTCATTTTCCGACGGGGGCGGCCAGTTCAGCATGGGTCGACGCGCCTGTCGGCCGCTCAGCGTCGAATTGCGCATCTCGTGCACGACTCCTGGTCATTAGAGCCGCGCTCGCAGGATGGCAGCAGGAAGAGACTATTCCATTCAAATAACATTTCCGTTCACGGTATACCGCGTTCCCCAACGTTGGGCGAGCCGGGCGACCAGGAACAGACCTCGCCTGCCCTCATCCGTGCTCTTGGCCCGCCGCAAACGCGGGGACGTGCTGCTGCAGTCAGAAACTTCGCGTAGGAGAGCGCGATCAAAGATCAGCCGCAGCTCACTCGGCTGCGCCGCGTACCGGAACGCATTGGTCGCCAATTCACTGACGATCAGTTCCGTGGTGAAGCCCAGCTCCTCAAGGTGCCATTCGGAAGCTGGCGAGCGGCTTCCTGACGCAGGTGGGATACGGCAGTGGGTTCGCCGGGTAGTTCCAGTGCGCGATGTACCGGTCGTCCAGGGACCGCGTCCGACTGACGAGCAGAGCAATGTCATCGCTACGCTGAGCAGGCACCAGCGCATCGACCAGGGCTCGGCACGTCTCACTGGGCAATCCGTGGGTTCTGCTGAGAAGTCGCCACATTCGGTCAGCCCGGTCCCGATGTCGCGATTCCGGCGTTCGATGAGGCCGTCGGTATAGAGGATCAGCTGGCTTCTTCGGGAAGACGGATGTCGAGTGTCTCGAACGGCAAGCCGCCCAGCCCGAGTGACGGCCCAGCGGGTACCTCGAGGTAGTCGACAGTGCCGTCGGGGAAGACGACAGCCGGCGCCGGGTGGCCCGCGTGTGCGCAGCCGTCCCATGGTGGCCGATGCCTGGAGGCCGTGACCGACCACATCGCCGACGCCCAGGGCGACTCGCGGGCCCGACAGGGGAATGACGTCGAACCAGTCGCCGCCTACGGCTGACCGGGCCGGCAGGTAGCGGCAGGTCACCTCGACGGCGTTCTGGTCGGGGAGGGTGTGCGGGAGCAGGCTGCGCTGCAACGCCAGGGCGGTCGGGTGTTCGCGGGTGTAATGGCGGGCGTTGTCGTCGGCCAGAACCACGCCGAGCTGCGGCAGACGATCGTCGATGTCCTCTGCGCCTACCTGCGCCTGCCCTACAGCCTGCCCCGGCTTCCCCCGAACGCCGCGGCCGCCCGTGGCCGCCGTCGCGCCGTTCAGAACACCGCCCAGCCCATCCCCGCCGACCAGCAGGGCGAGCACCAGGTCCGTCTCACCGCCCAGCGCGTCTTGATCAAGCACCTACGCGATGACCGGACGAATCCACCGGCCAGCGGCTCCCGCTTCTGGGGCGTGATGGACCTGGACCTGACCGGCGCCACGCTGGTCGGACTGGAACTGCTGCCATTCCCTCGCCTGAATATGGTGTGCCCGACCACCGCTGAGTTCCAGACGGCGAGCCACTGCGGACGTGCTGGCCCCCACCCGGTTACGACGTACCTAGCGGTTAGGGGTCAGCACCAAGTCAGCACGGCGTTGGGAACCGACAGAAAACGATGGGGTCTGACGGGCAATCGCTGATCGGCGTGCAGCTTGATCGAACCCCACACGGACGGCCACGGACAGTCCGTCTGACCTGTAAAAACGCTAGCGGACCGGCAGTCCTGTGATCGTGCGGCCGATGACGAGGCGCTGGATCTCCGACGTGCCCTCGAAGATCGTGAAGATCTTGCTGTCGCGGTGCCAGCGCTCGACCGGGTAGTCGCGGGTGTAGCCGTTGCCGCCGAGGATCTGGATGGCGTCCTCCGTCACCCGGACGGCGGTCTCGCCGGCGTGCAGTTTGGCCATCGAGCCCTCGGCGCTGGAGAACTCCTTGCCGTTGCGGGCCATCCACGCGGCGCGCCAGACCAGGAGGCGGGACGCGTCGACCTGGGTCTTCATGTCGGCGAGCTTGAAGGCGATGGCCTGGAAGTCACCGATCTTCTTGCCGAACTGCTCGCGCTCGCGGGCGTAGTCCAGGGCGTATTCGTACGCGGCGCGGGCGATGCCGACGGCCATGGCGCCGACGGTCGGGCGGGACGCCTCGAAGGTGCGCAGGGCGGCCTGGCCGGCGGCGCGCTTGCCCTCGCGGACACGGGCGAGCCGCTCGTCGAGCTTCTCCTTGCCGCCGACGAGGCAGGAGCCGGGGACCCGGACGTTGTCGAGGATGACCTCGGCGGTGTGGGAGGCGCGGATGCCGTGCTTCTTGAACTTCTGCCCCTGGGACAGGCCGGCGGTGCCGGGCGGCACGATGAAGCTGGCCTGGCCGCGGGTGCCGAGTTCGGGGTCGACGGAGGCCACGACCACGTGGACGTTGGCGATGCCGCCGTTCGTCGCCCACGTCTTGGTGCCGTTGATCACCCACTCGTCCTTGGCCTCGTCGTACTCCGCGCGGGTGCGGATGGAGCCGACGTCGGATCCGGCGTCGGGCTCGGAGGCGCAGAACGCGCCGAGCTTGATGTCGTCGGCGGTGCCGAACATCTGCGGCACCCACTCGCCGATCTGCTCGTGCGTGCCGGTCGCGGCGACGGAGACGGCCGCGAGGCCGGAGCCGACGAGTGACAGGCCGATGCCGGCGTCACCCCAGAACAGCTCCTCGAACGCCACCGGGATGCCGAGCCCGGACGGCTCCATCCACTGGCCGGCGAAGAAGTCGAGCGAGTACAGCCCGATCTTGGCGGCCTCCTGGAGGATGGGCCAGGGCGTCTCCTCACGCTCGTCCCATTCCTGACCCGCGGGGCGGATGACGTCCTTGGCGAACTCATGGACCCACTCCTGGACCGCCCGGACGTCCTCGTTGAGCTCCAGCGAGAAGGCCGGGGTGCCGTCGTCCGACATGTTTCCTCCGTTCACGGCCGGCCACGGGCGGCGGGCACGCTATTGGACCCGTTGTCTGCTTTCACCCTAGCGGGCGAGGTGCTACCGCCGGTAACAGGGTGGTCAGTGTCACAATACGGCCCAGAGAAGGTTGACTTGGTGCGATGAGAGTCACGAGGCTGTAACGAGCGGTACGCTCCCGGCGAGGTAAGAGGTAACTTATTTCGCGATCCGCGCCTCGTGTCCTGATCGCCCCGGAAGAACGGGAGTCTGTGTGGGTTCGCCCGGTTCCCCCCGCCGTCGGGATTCCCGCCCCACCCGCGTGCTGGCCTACGGCGCGGCCGTCCTGGCCGTCGTCCTCGTCGCCGCCCTGGTCGCCGTCTTCTGGCCCGGCGGCGAGCAGACCCACGTCACCGCCTACTTCGAGCGCGCCACGGGCGTCTACCGCGGCACCGAGGTCCGCGTGCTCGGCGTGAAGGTCGGCAAGGTCACCCGCGTGATCCCCAAGGGCAACATGGTCGAGGTCGGGATGGCGTACGACGCCAAGCGCAAGATCCCGGCGAACGCCCAGGCCGTCATCATCGTCCCGTCCCTCGTCGCCGACCGCTACATCCAGTTCACGCCGGTCTACCGCGGCGGGGCGGCCCTGAAGAACGGCGCCACGCTGCCGCTGTCCAGCACGGCCGTGCCGGTCGAGCTGGACGACGCGAACCAGTCGGTCAACGACCTGGCCAAGGCGCTCGGTCCTCAGGGCGCCAACGCCAACGGCGCGCTGTCGCGGCTGCTGAAGTCCAGCGCGCAGACGCTCGACGGGCAGGGCGAGGATTTCAAGCAGACGCTGCAGGACCTGTCCGAGGTCAGCCGGATCCTCGCCGACAACCGGAGCGACGCCAGCCAGACCGTGCGCAACCTCGCCAAGATCACGCAGGCGATGGCCGCGAGCGACCGGCAGATCCGGGCCTTCTCCGAGAACCTCGCGACCGTCTCCGGCACCCTGAACGCGGAGCGTACCGAGCTGACGGCGGCGCTGAAGAGCCTGACGGTCGCGCTGCAGGAGGTCTCGGCGTTCGTCAAGCAGAACAAGACGCAGATCGCGGCGAACGTCCAGGGACTCGCCCAGGTGACCGGCATCCTCGTCAAGGAGAAGCAGGCCCTGCAGAACTTCCTCGACAAGGCACCGGTCGCGGCCACCAACGCGATGTCGGTCTACGACTACCAGGACGGCACGCTGCACTCCCGGCTGAACCTCATGCAGTCGCAGAACATCGCGATGTGGCTGTGCTCGCTGGCGTACTCCCTCGGCGCCCCGCCCAAGCAGTGCGAGACGCTGCTCAAGCCGCTGAACGCGCTGGGCGCCCCGCTCAGCAAGATCGGGCTGGACCTGTCCGGGCTGACGGAGGCCACGACGCACTTCGACGTGGTGCCGCCGCCGGCGGACGCGTACGGCAGCGGTTCCGCCCCCACCGCGGCGAAGAGGACGAAGACGACCGGCACGGCGGCGAGCGCCAACCCGGACCCGACCTTCGGCGGGATCCTGGCGCCTCCGTCCCCGGGCTGATCGTCCCGCCCCGCCGCTCTCCCCAGCCTCATTCCCGGCAGCACGGCCAGAGACGGACACATCCGTCGATTTCATCTATCGGTGGGTGATACTCGGTCAGACGCGCGTGAATCATCCCGTTGGCCTGCCCTGACGGGAACCTGCGCCGTCGCCCTCGATCCGTCCGGACTCGACCGGTCAGGAGTGGCCAGGTGGCAGTGGACATGTCCTTCCTGATCGCCGATCAGGATCACTACGAACCCTGGGACACCGCCGATCCCGGTCCGCGCTATGACGCCGGCCCCATGCCCGACGGATGGACGCGCCAGGACTCGGGCGCGTGGACCCACTGGGGGCCGGCCGGTCTGCTCCTGCCCGATCAGGGCTGGAAGATCCACGTGTCCAGCTCCCTGGCGAACGCCCAGTCGGTGCTGACGGTGGTGGCGACGGCCTGCGCCGAGGCGGGAGTCCCCTTCAAGCACCTGGCCGGACGCGAGATGTTCCTGCACGCGCACGGCAAGCACGCGAACCGCGTGCAGAGCGGCAAGTTCTGCACCCTCTACCCGCCCACCGAGCAGTGCGCGCGGTCCCTCTTAACGCGGCTGGCCGGGGATCTGAGCGGGATCAGCGGGCCTTTCGTGCTCTCCGATCGCCGTTTCGGCGCGAGCGAGTGCGTCTCCTACCGTTACGGGGCGTTCCGCGGCCGTCTGCGGGTCGACGCGGACGGCAATCAGGTCCCCACCATGGCCGGACCGGACGGCCGGGAGATCGATGACGAGCGCCGGCCGGCGTTCCATCTGCCGCCCGGCGTCGCCGACCCGTTCCGTACGGCCGCCCCCGAGGCCGCGACCGGCCCGGTCACGCTGCACGGCTACAGCTTCGAGGCGGTGATCCGCCACGGCAACGCCGGTGGTGCCTACCGCTTCCGCTCCCCGGCCGGCGAACAGGTCTTCGTGAAGGAGGCGCGGGCGCACAACGGGTACACCCCGGACGGCGCCGACGCGAAGACACGGCTGAACGCCGAGTACCTGACCCTGCGCGCGATCCACGGCCGCCGGCCCGGTCTGTGCCCGCGGCCCGTCGAGCTGTTCCACCACTGGGAGCACAGCTACCTGGTCACCGAGTTCACGCCCGGTGTTCCGCTGTACCGGTGGATGGTGCTGAACAACCCCGCGGTGCGCATCGGGCCGGACGCCGCGGCGTTCGCCGAGTATCACCGCCGTTGCCTGGCCCTGCTCGACCGGCTCGACGCGCAGCTGGAACGCCTGCATGAACTGGGCTACGTCTTCGTCGACCTCAGCCCGACCAATGTGCTCGTCGACGACGAGGATCAGGTACGGCTGGTCGACTTCGAGGCGGTGCAACGCGCCGGGGACGTCCGGAGGATCATGGGCACCCCCGGCTACCTGCATCCGGATCCGCGGTCCGCGGTGGAGCGCGATCCGCGCGAACTCGACCGCTTCGGGCTGGCCGCCCTGGCGCTGCTGCTCCTGTTCCCCCTGCACGAGGTGGCCGAACGGCACCCGCGGGCCCTCGACCACCTGTACGCCGACCTCACCGAGCTCGCACCGGTCCCCCCGAGGCTGTGGCAGTGGGCCACCCACTGCCACGACCGATCCGAGGCCCCTCCCCCGCCGGCGCCCGGGAGCGTACGCCAGGGCCCCGGCCTGCCCACGCCGCGGGCCGTGCGCGAGGACACCGTCGCCGCGCTGCGCCGGCTGGCCGACCGGACCGCGGACGCGCTGGAGGCGGCGGCTCAACCGGATCACCCGGTACGGGTCTATCCGACGAACCCGATGGGGCATCAGACCGGCACCCGCGCCGTGGCCGCCGGGACCGCCGGTGTGCTGTACGCGCTGCACCGCGCCGGTCGTTCCTGCGACCCCCGGGTGGTCCGCCGGCTCCGGGACGAAACGATGGCCGCTGCGGAGACCGGCGCTCCCGGACTGCTGTACGGCACGGCGGGCATCGCCTGTGTGCTCGCCGGGCTCGGGGAGTCCGAGGCGGCCGGCTCACTGCTCGCCACCGCGGCGGCCCATCCGCTGAACGACACGGTCGCGACCCTCGGCGCCGGCGCGGCCGGTACCGCGCTCGGCCTGCTGGTCCACCACGGCCGCACCGGCGAGCAACGGTGGCTGGACCTCGCCCAGCGGCTGCTCGAACGCGTTCCCGACGGCGACGAGCTCACCTTCCGGTTGAGCCGGACCAACCGGTCCGGGCTCGTCGGCGGGCGCACCGGCGTGGCGCTGGCCCTGTACGCCCTGTACCGCCGTACCGGGGACTCGCGGCCGTTCGCCCGCGGCATGCGACTGCTCCGGGAGGAACTGGCCTATGCCGAGCCGATCCCGGTGGACGGCCTCGGCTTCAGGCTCTCCCACGACGACCGCCGCGTCTATCCGTACCTCTTCGGCGGCAGCGCGGGATACGCCGCGGTGCTGTCCCGCTACCTGGCGTGCCGTCCGGACGCGGAGTTCGACGTGATCGGCGACGGAGATCTCGGCGCGGCGGACGCGCTGGAACGCTGCCTGCGCGCGTGCACGGCCCGCTTCGCCGTGTTCCCCGGGCTGTTCCCGGGTCTGGCGGGTCTCGCCGTGACGCTGGCGGACGCGGGACGGCGGCTGGGCCGGCCCGAGCTGATGGACGCCGCGCTCACCAGCGCCCGTGGCCTGTTCCGGTCCGCGGTCCCACGTGAGGACGGCGTCGGCTGGCTCGGTGAGCCGGGACAGCGGCTGTCCGCCGACCTGTGGTCCGGGTCCGCCGGGATCCTGCTCGCCCTGTGCCGCCTGACGGATCCCGCGCCGGCTCCCCTTGACACCCTCGACGGGCACTCGGCCGGGTCGAGGGTCGCCGTTGTCCCCGCATCGATGGAAAGGAGTGGTCGGCGTGGAAGAGGTCCTGCGTTTGCAGAGTGAGGCGGCGGTCCAGGAGGAGCTGGCCTGCGGTGTGCTCACGATGAGCAGCAAGGGCAGCATCTGCCTCTGACCCCACGGCCCCGCCGGGCACGATGACATCCGTGCCCGGCGGGGCCACCGCCCGTCCGAGCACGGCTCTCAGGCGGCCGAGTCGCTGTAGGAACGGATCTCGGCCATCGGCGGGCGTTCGCCGACCGAGACGTCGCGGATTTGCACCTGGTGACCGTCGCCGTCGCGGCGGAACTGCGTCAGCACCGTCGACGGCGGTTCGAGCGGCACGATCCGGCCCTGCCGGTCGAGCCGGGACCACGCGGTCTGCATGATCTGGCCCGCCATGCCGCCGAGCGCCTCGGACGACTGATGGCTGTGCTCGCGGGTGCCGAGGTCGACCTGGGCCATCGCGTCCAGGCCGACGGCCTCCAGCACGTCGATGAGCAGGCCGAGCTCGACGCCGTACCCGGTGACGAACGGAACGCGTTCGAGAAGGGTCCGCCGTCCGGCGTACTCACCGCCCAGCGGCTGGACGAACCCGGCCAGCAGCGGCCAGTGCATGTTGATCAGCGGGCGGGCGACCAGCTCGGTCACCCGGCCGCCGCCGCCCGGGACGGACACGCCGCCGGTGTTCAGCGGGCGGTCGTAGCAGGCCTTGACGTAGGCCACGGACGGGTCGGTGAGCAGCGGGCCGAGCAGCCCGGTGACGAACGAGGACGAGAAGTTCCGCAGGTCCGCGTCGACGAAGACCAGGACGTCGCCGCGCGCGGCGTGCAGCGACTTCCACAGCGCCTCCCCCTTGCCGGACAGCGGGGGCAGCTCCGGCAGCACGGCGTCCTGGGCGACGACGCGCGCGCCCGCGGCCGCCGCGACCTCGGCGGTGTCGTCGACGGACCGGGAGTCGATGACGAGGATCTCGTCGACGAGCGGGGCTCGCTCGACGAGGTCCCGCCGTATCGTCGCGACGATCTCGCCGACCGTCGCGCGTTCGTTCCGGGCGGGCAGCACGACGCTCACCGTCGTCTCGCCCTTGGCGGCCAGGAGCCGGTCCACCGGCCAGTCCGCCGCGGAGCTCATGCGGTTGCGCAGCCACGCCTGTACCTGGGGCAGCACCTCATCGTCCCCTCTCCTGCGTCAGCACTCCGGGCCCATTGACACCCGCCAGCGTTTCACCCTCGTTTCGCCGGCATCACAGCGAGGGGAAACCTGGCGAGCGGCGCGCCCTTCGCGTCGCCCGGCGCTCCTAGCACCGGAGCGTCACGTCTCGCCGTGCTGCTCCAGGAACGCGTAGACGTCCGCCTCGTCCACGCCGGGGAACGCGCCGGGCGGCAGGACGGCGAGGACGTGGGAGTGGGCGCGCGCCGAGGGCCAGGCGTGCCCCTGCCAGCGGCGGGCCAGCTCGGCCGGGGGCCGCTGGCAGCAGTCGCCGTCCGGGCAGGCGGACCTGACGCGACGGTTGGTGTCCCGGCCGCGGAACCACCGGGAGTGCTCGAACGGGACGCCGAGCGTGATCGCGAAGTCCCGCTCGTGGCTGGGGTCGATGTGCGACAGGCACCAGTACGTGCCGGTGGGCGTGTCGGTGTACTGGTAGTAGACCGAGAACCGGTCGTCGGCGCCGAAGACCCGCCGCCCGGCCCACTGACGGCACATCCGCTGGCCCTCGATCGCGCCGTGCTCGTCGGCGGGGAAGATCAGCCCATCGTTGGCGTACGCCTTGTAGATCGTGCCGCTCTCGTCGTTCTTCGTGAAGTGCACCGGCAGATCGAGATGGTGGGTCGCCAGGTTGGTGAACCGGTGCGCGGCCATCTCGTAGGAGACGGAGAACACGTCGCACAGGTCCTCGATCGACAGCTCACGGTCGGCCTTGGCCTCCTGGAGGTACGGCACGACCGTGCGTTCCGGCAGCAGGGTGGCGGCGGCGTAGTAGTTGGCCTCGACCCGCTGCCGGAGGAAGTCGGCGAAGTCCCTCGGCACGGCGTGCTCGAGCGCGATGTGGCCGAGCGTCTGCAGCAGGATCGTGCGCGGCGTGTGCATGCCGAGCTGCTCGCGCTCCAGGTAGATGCGGCGGTTGCGCAGGTCGGTGACGGACCGGACCGAGCGCGGCAGGTCCTGGACGTATCGCAGGGTGAAACCGAAGTGGGTGACGAGCGACAGCAGCATGCCCTGGGACAGCGCGCCGCCGCGGTAGCCGGCGGCCTCCAGGGACTTGGCCGCGACCCGCTCGATCTCGCCGAAGTAGTTGCCCCGCTCGTGCATCTGGCGGCGCAGTTCGGCGTTGGCCTTGCGGGCGTCCTCGGGGCTGGCGGTCGGCTTCGTACGGCTCCGCTTCACCTCGTCGTACAGCGCGAGCACGTGCTCCAGGACGTCGTTGGGCACCCGCTTGCCGACCTTCAGGTGCGGCAGGCCGAGCGCGCGGTAGACGGGGTCGCGCTGGGCCTCCTCCAGGGCGATCTCGAGCTGGGCGCGCCGGTTCGGCGGCTGTTTGCGGAGGAGTTCCTCGACGGGGACCTCGAGCGCCGAGGCGAGCGCCTGGAGCAGTGACAGCTTCGGCTCGCGCCGGCCGTTCTCCAGGAGGGACAGCTGGGATGGCGCACGGCCCACGCGTTCTCCCAGCTCAGAGAGGGTGTAGCCCCGTGCGCGGCGGAGGTGCCGAAGCCGCTGGCCGAACGTCACGAGGTCTAGACCATTCGTCAAGTTCAGCGCTTCTTCTTTTTGAAAGCCCGTCACAGGTTCATCGTAGCGAAATTTATGCGCTTCTTCTTGTTACTGGCCGGTTCACTATCCGCCTCCGAAGCCAGAGAGTAGGACACAAGCACCCAGGGGACGACAGAGGAGGGCAGTATCCATGAGCGACCGTCGCCTCAAGGGAGCAGCCGAAGAGCTGCAGCGTCAGTGGAAGACCGACCCGCGGTGGGCCGGCGTCGAGCGGACCTACACGGCCGAGGACGTCATCCGCCTTCGCGGCTCGGTGCAGGAGGAGCACACGCTCGCCCGCCTCGGCGCGGAGCGTCTGTGGACACTGCTCCACCAGGGCGAGTACGTCAACGCGCTCGGCGCGCTGACCGGAAACCAGGCCGTCCAGCAGGTGCGGGCGGGCCTGAAGGCGATCTACCTGTCCGGCTGGCAGGTGGCGGCGGACGCGAACCTCAGCGGGCACACGTACCCCGACCAGAGCCTCTACCCGGCCAACTCCGTCCCCTCCGTCGTGCGCCGCATCAACAACGCGCTCCTGCGCGCCGACCAGATCACCTGGGCCGAGGGCGACGAGTCCGCTCCGCACTGGCTCGCGCCGATCGTCGCCGACGCCGAAGCCGGCTTCGGCGGGGTGCTGAACGCCTATGAGCTGATGAAGGCCATGATCGCCGCCGGCGCCGCGGGGGTGCACTGGGAGGACCAGCTCGCGTCGGAGAAGAAGTGCGGTCACCTCGGCGGGAAGGTGCTCATCCCGACCGGCCAGCACATCAAGACGCTGAACGCCGCCCGCCTCGCCGCGGACGTCGCCGGCGTCCCGTCCCTGATCATCGCGCGGACCGACGCCCAGGCCGCGACGCTGCTGACGAGCGACGTGGACGAGCGCGACCGGCGGTTCACCACCGGCGACCGCACCGCGGAGGGGTTCTACCGCGTGCGGAACGGCATCGAGGCGTGCATCGCCCGTGGTCTGGCGTACTCCCCGCACTCGGATCTGCTGTGGATGGAGACCGGCACGCCCGACTTGGACGTGGCGCGGCGCTTCGCCGAGGCGATCAAGGCGGAGTACCCCGACCAGATGCTGGCCTACAACTGCTCTCCGTCGTTCAACTGGAAGAAGCACCTGGACGACTCCACGATCGCCAAGTTCCAGCGCGAGCTCGGGCACATGGGGTACAAGTTCCAGTTCATCACCCTGGCCGGCTTCCACTCGCTCAACTACTCGATGTTCCACCTCGCCAAGGGCTACGCGGAGGACGGCATGACGTCCTACGTGGAGCTGCAGGAGGCGGAGTTCGCCGCGGAGAGGGACGGCTACACCGCCACCAAGCACCAGCGCGAGGTCGGCACCGGGTACTTCGACCTGGTCAGCACGGCGGTCTCGCCGGACTCCTCGACGGTGGCGCTCAAGGGGTCCACCGAAGAGGAGCAGTTCGCCGCCGCTCACTGAGAACCGCCCCCGGCCCGGCGCGGTGGCCCCCGGTGACTCCGGGGGCCACCGCGTGTCCGCTTCCGAACTCCGGGGTTTGCTCCCCCGAACTGCGAGATCACGACCGTCTGCCAGTTTCGGTGCTGAAAGTCTGGACAATCCCGCGGCGCTTACGCCAGAGTCGCAAGGTCCACTCGATTTCTGCACAAGGAAACCCCCCACATGCGCAGAACATCCCGGCTGGTGGCCGTCGGCGCGACCCTCGTCTCCGTGGCGGCCATCTCCCCCGCCGCGTCCGCCGCGGCACGGCCTCACTTCTCCCCCGGCGCTCCGGGCATCGGCGACCCGTACTTCCCGCTGGAGGGCAACGGCGGGTACGACGCCCTGCACTACGGCCTCGACCTGAAGTACGACCCCTCGACCAAGCGGCTCGACGGCGTCGTCACCATGACGGCGCGCGCCACCCAGGACCTGTCCCGCTTCGACCTGGACCTGCAGCAGCTGACGGTCTCCAAGGTCACGGTGAACGGCCACAAGGCGGAGTTCACCCGCGACGGCCAGGAACTGGTGATCACGCCGAAGAGCGGCCTGCGGCAGAACCGGCGCTTCACCGTCACCGTGACGTACGGCGGCGTGCCGCAGACGATCGTGGGCTCGCCGGTCGTGTTCGGCTCCCCGTACGGCTTCGTCCACACCGACGACGGGGCGTTCATGGGCGACGAGCCCAATGCCGCGTCGACGTGGTTCCCGAGCAACGACCACCCGTCCGACAAGGCCGCCTTCACCTTCAAGGTGACGGTGCCCAAGGACCTCGGCGTGATCGCGAACGGACGGCTCGTGTCCCAGCGCACGAAGGGCGATCAGAGCACCTTCGTCTGGGACGAGAAGAACCCGATGGCGACCTACCTCGCCACCGCCGACATCGGCAAGTGGACCTTCAAGAACGGCAAGACCCCGCTCGGCATCCCCGAGACGGTCGCCGTCGACCCGAAGCTCGTGGGCCGCGACCCGAACCACCCGGACCCGATGACGTTCTTCTGGGACACCACCGCCGAGGCCACGGACCTGTGGGACCAGCTGTACGGGAAGTTCCCGTTCGACTCGACCGGCGCGATCGCCGACCTGGCGACGTACAACGGGCAGGCGATCGGCTTCTCGCTGGAGACCCAGACCCGGCCGCTGTACTCCGACGTGCGCAGCACGAACACCATCGCGCACGAGCTGGCGCACCAGTGGTTCGGTGACAGCGTCTCGGTGCAGACCTGGAACAACGTCTGGCTGAACGAGAGCTTCGCGACGTTCTCGCAGTGGTACTGGGCCGAGAAGCACGGCGGCCGGACGGTGCACGACCAGGCCCTCGCCACCTACAACGGCCACTCTGCGACGGACAGCTGGTGGAACGTCGTGATCGCCGACCCGAAGCGGGACACCATGTTCCACGACCGGGTCTACAGCGGCGGCGGCATGGTGCTGGAGTTCCTCCGGGAGAAGATCGGCGACGACGCCTTCTTCACCCTGCTGCGCACCTGGGCGGCCCAGCACCGCCACGGCAACGCCACCACCGAGCAGTTCACCGCGCTCGCCCAGAAGATCTCCAAGCAGGACCTGAGCGGGTTCTTCAAGACCTGGCTCTGGTCTCCCGGCAAGCCGGCCCTCCCGCAGGGCTGACCCCTTCCGCAGGGCTGACGTTCCACTCCGGTCCGCCGGGGACCCTTCGGGGTCCCCGGCGGACCGCTGTCCGGGGTCCCCGCCGGATCGTCACCCGGGTCCCCGGCCACTCATACGTTTTCCGCGTATTCAGGGCGCTATCCCTCCGGCCGCCGAATCAAGGGCCACTTAAAAAGTGGTCCGCGGCGGCAAAGAACCGGAAATCGGCGATGCCCCGACGCGGTGTGATGGCCTGCGCAATGTTTCTCTATCCGATGTCGGCGGTGCCGCGAGGACAATTCATCACCGACAAGAGGAATGTCCATTCTGTTCGGGGGGAGCCTCATGGGTTCATTCGCTAGAACGGCTGGCAGCATAGCGGCTGCCACGCTGATGGGGGCGGGAGTAGCGGCGGCATCGCCGCCCTCGGCCTACGCACAGCCCGTCGTGACGGTGCCGTGCAGCGGACCTACGGGCGGGGCGTCAGGCCTGGTGGATGCGATCAAGGACGTCAACGCGGCGGGCCACGGCACGATCCGGCTCGCCGCGAGCTGCAACTACGACTTCACCGCCCCGGCGGAGACGGGGACACGCGGCGGTGACGCCCTGCCGATCATCAGAGGGGACATCACCATCGTCGGTGGGCCGTCCACGCACATCCGGCGTACCGGAGGCCCGCGGTTCCGCCTGTTCGAGGTCTTCACCGGCGCCCGGCTGACGATCAGGGGGATCTTCGTCGAGGGCGGCGACTCCGGGGTCTTTACCGGCGGAGGCATCCTCAGCGCACGCGGCACCCTTCACCTGTTCCAGGTCACCTTGCGGAACAACACGGCGGACAACGGGGCGGGACTCAGCAACGACAGCGGCACGGCGGTGGTCTCCTACACCCTGATCACCGACAATACGACCGTTCATCCGAACGGTTCTGGCGGCGGCGGCGCCGGGATTTACAGCGACGGCCGTCTCGCCGTGGAGTTCAGCCGGCTGAGCCGCAACAGCGCCAACAGCAGCGGCGGTGGCGTCTACAACGAACTGGGCGGAACGGCGACCTTCTTCCGTACGACGCTCGACGAGAACACCGCCAAGATTCATGGTGGCGGCCTGCTGAACGGCGTCGGCGGGCGCGCCAGGCTCGTGCGCACCCTCGTCGAGGACAACCGCGCGAGCGACGGCGGCGGCATCTTCCGCGACCAGGAGGCCGGTCCGGTGCTGCTCGACGACAGCCTGGTCATCAGGAACGCTCCCAACAACTGCAGCCCGGTCGGCAGCGTGCCGGGCTGCTCCTGACGCGAGTGTTCGACCGTCTTCCGCAGCGGTGACGGCACACCGTCATCGGCCGGCCTGGGGCGGCGGGGAACGGACTTCCCGCCACCCCAGGCCGCTCGCGGTTCGGCCATCCGATCCGCGGCGACGCTCACGGAGCCCGGGAGGCGCGGCATGCCGGAAGGCTGCAGGATGACATACCTGGTGACGGGCGGGGCGGGCTTCATCGGGTCGCACCTCGTCGACGCGCTGCTGGCCCGCGGCGACTCCGTCATCGCTCTCGACAACCTGGCGACGGGAAGCCCCGCCAACCTGGGCGAGGCGGCGAAGAACGCGAGTTTCCGCTTCGTCCACGGGTCGGTCCTCGACGACCTGATCGTCGACGAACTCATGAACCAGTGCGACGCCGTGGTCCACATGGCGGCGGCCGTCGGCGTACGGCTGGTGGTCGAGGAACCCCTGCGGTCACTGATCACCAACATCCGAGGCTCGCAGATCGTGATCGAGGCGGCGCACCGGTACCGCCGCAAGGTGCTGATGACCAGCACGTCGGACATCTATGGGAAGAACTCCTCGGGTCCCCTGCGGGAGACCGCGGACCGGATCCTCGGGCCCCCGTCCATCGTGCGCTGGGCGTACAGCACGGCGAAGGCCGTGGACGAGATCCTCGCCAACTGCTATCACCGGGAGCGTGACCTGGCGACGGTCGTGGTCCGGCTGTTCAACACGGTCGGCCCGCGGCAGAGCCCCGCGTACGGCATGGTCGTTCCCCGGCTCGTCCGGCAGGCCGTGCGGGGCGAGCCGCTGACCGTGTACGGGGACGGGCGGCAGACGCGCTGCTTCACTCACGTCAGCGACGTCGTCGACGCGCTGCTGCGGCTGCTGGACGAGCCCGCCGCCGTCGGGCAGACCTACAACGTCGGCTCCTCACGCGAGATCAGCATCCGGGAACTCGCCGAGACGATCGTCACGCGGACCGGCAGCGCGTCGGCGATCCAGTTCGTCCCGTACGACCAGGCGTACGAGTCGGGATTCGAGGACATGCAGCGGAAGGTCCCCGACACCACCAAGCTGCGGATCCTCACCGGCTGGCTGCCGCGACGCTCCCTGGACGACATCCTCACCGACGCCATCGCCCACGCGCGGCGCGAACTGGCCGCGCGCTCCGGACCGGCGGCGCCGCGCGCGGTCGCGATGCGGACCTGAGCGCGCGGCCCGCCACCGCGTCAGCCGGCCCTCCAGGACGGGACGCGACAGGCCGTCGCCCACAGGAAGCGGACGTCGGAGCACCGAGGGAGCAGGTCGCTCCACGGCCTCCGGGTGACCCGCAGGAACCAGAGGACCTGGAGCACCGCCAGCACGGTGTAGGCGACGCTGGAGGCGAGCGCCGCGCCGACGGCGCCGCAGGACGGGATCAGCGCGAGGTTCACGGCGACGTTGACCGAGAGGGCCGCGACCGCCGTCATCGAGTTCCACAGCGGGCGGTCGAGCCGGAGCAGGAAGGCGCCGACCGGCCTGCTCGCTCCGATCGACCACAGGCCGGGCGCGAGCGCGAGCAGCGGACCGACCGCCCCCGTGAACACCGGACCGTACACCGCCGGAACCAGGAGCGGCGCGGCGGCGCAGAGCAGTCCCACGGAGCCCGCGGCGACGAGCGCCGCGATCCTCGTGGACCGGACGGTGAACAGGGCCGCCGCCCGCTCGTCGTCTTCGAGCTGCCGCGGCATGGCGAGGTTCGCGAGGACGTCGGGCGGGACCCGGCCCAGCTCCATCAGCGTCACGGCCACGGCGTACAGTCCCACCTCGGCGGTCGTCGTCATCGCGCCCAGGATCAGGACGTCCGCCCGCAGCAGCAGGAACATCGAGACCAGGCCGGTGTGGTAGCGCAGGCCCAGGCGGAGCGTCCGGCGCGCCACCGCGAGGTCGCAGTGGCGCAACGCCGGACGGGCGGCGGGCAGGAGGACCACCAGGGGCAGCGCGGCGGACACGGTCCACAGCGCGACCACCCGCCCCAGTGTCACCTCGCCCAGTGCGGCCAGCAGGACCAGCGAAGCGCAGTGCACGCCCACGCTCAGCAGTCCGCTCCGGTTGTTGACCTCGATCCGCGTCCTCAGCACCATGAGGCGGGCCAGCAGCTTCTCGGTCATGGCGCAGGGGATCCAGGCCAGCGCCACGGCCAGGAGGCCGAGGTCGGGCACCGGGACGACGCCGGGCCCCAGCCCCACCACGACGATCGCCGCGCCGACCGCGCAGACGCATCCGAGTGCCGCGCCGAACAGCACGCTGTTCGCGGTGACGGTGGCGGCGTCGCGGATCCGGGACCAGAGTGCGACGTGCGCCTCCTCGACCGACAGTTGACCGAGGTGCAACGCGACCGTCGCGACGGCGATCAGCACCGCGTACGCGCCCCGGCCCTCGGGCCCCAGCGACCGGTTCACGACCACGCTCATCAGCGCGCCCAGAACGAACCTGACGCCGTAGGAGCCCAGGGTCCGGGCGGCCAGCCCGCCGAGGCTCCGGACGCCCCGGCCGTCCGGGGTCGGCGCCGCCCCGTCCTCTGGGGCGTGGGTGGCCGGGGTCGGCGCCGCCCGGTCCTCTGGGGCGTGGGTGGCCGGGGTCGGCGCCGCCCGGTCCTCCGGGGCGCCGGTGGCCGGGCCTCCCGGAAGCCGCGTGGCCCGGCCGTCCGGGGGGCGGGCGCCGTGGCCGTCCGGGGGGCGGGTGCGCCGGCCGGCCGCGTCGTTCACCGCGCCGTCCGGGGGGCCCGGCGGCCGGCGCCGCGCCGGTTCACGGCCGGGACGCGAGGTCGTGGTCGATTCCCGGTACGGGTGGGTCGAGGAAGACCCGGCACCAGAGTTCGAACTGCAGCAGCGCCCAGATGCGCCCGGCGTGGTCGTGTCCGCCCGCGTGGCGTCGCAGCAGCCCCCGTACCGCCTCGGGCCGGAACAGCCCCCGTGACCTCGCCGTGTGGTCCGTCAGGACGTCCCACGCCAGGTCGGCCAGATCGGTGCGGAGCCACCGCGCGAGCGGAACGCCGAACCCCATCTTCGGCCGGGTCACGAGCCCGGGCGGCAGCCAGGGCTCGACGGCCTTCTTCAGCAGGTACTTCGTCGTTCCCGAGCGGACCTTGAGCCGCGGCGGGAGCCCGGCGGCCCACTCCACCAGGTGATGGTCGAGGAACGGGGAACGCGCCTCCAGTGAGTTGGCCATCGTGGCGGTGTCCATCTTCACGAGGAGGTCGCCGGGAAGGTACGTGTTCAGGTCGACGTCCATGACGCGGCCCAGGACCGAGCCGGCGCGGGAGGCGGCGAACGCGTCGTCGAGCAGGCCGTGGCTGTCGACGTCCGTCAGGCTCGCCCGCAGCGGGCCGGAGTACAGCGCCGTCTTCTGCTCGGAGGTGAAGGACGACATCAGCCGCGCGTAGCGCCGCGGCGCCGGGTGCCCGAGGAGCCCGATCGCCCGCCCGGCCCTCTGCAGCGCCGAGCGCGGGGCGCCGCGGGCGGCGAGTGCGGAGCCGGCCCGGTCGAGCGGTGCCCGCAGGAACGTCAGGCCGGGGACGCGACCCGCGCGGGCCATGAGCAGATAGCGCAGGTAACCGCCGAACAGCTCGTCCCCGCCGTCCCCGTTGAGGACGACCGTCACCTGCTCACCGGTCATCCGCGCGAGGTGGAAGGTGGGGATCGACGAGGAGTCCGCGAACGGCTCGTTGTAGTGCCAGGACAGCGCGGGCAGCACCTCCAGGGCCGAGGAGGTGACGACCATCTCGTGATGGTCGGTGCCGTAGTGCCGGGCCAGCATCCGCGCGTAGCGCCGTTCGTCCAGGCTCTCGTCGTCGAAGCCGACGCTGAACGTCTTGACGGGCCCCGCGGAGTGCCGGGCCATCGCGGCGACGACCGCGGAGGAGTCGATCCCGCCGGACAGGAGGGCCCCGAGCGGCCGCTCGCTCACCATGCGGACCCGTGTCGCGTCCAGCAGGCGGACGCGGACCTCTTCGGCGGCCTCCTCCTCGGACGCGACGTCGCGGGGCGTGCAGTCGACGCGCCAGTAGCGTGCCGTCACCGCGACGCCGTCCTGCCAGGACAGCAGGTGGCCGGGCGGCAGCTTGTGCACGCCCCGGAGGATCGACCAGGGTGCCGGTACGTACTGATAGGTCAGGTAGTGGTGCAGCGCGACCAGGTCGACCTCACGACGGAGCGCGGGGTCACGCGTGAGCGCCTTGAGCTCCGAGGCGAACCAGAGCGTCCCGCCCTCCGTGCGCCAGTACAGCGGCTTCTTGCCCACCCGGTCGCGGGCGAGGAGGAGGCGCCGTCTGCGGCCGTCCCAGATGGCGAACGCGAACATCCCCCGGAGCCGGTGGACCAGCTCGTCCCCGAGTTCCTCGTACAGGTGCACGAGGCACTCGGTGTCGCCGTTCGTGGCGAGACGGTGACCGCGGTCGCGGAGTTCGCGCCGTAGCGCGGGGAAGTTGTAGATCTCCCCGTTGAAGACCGCCACGACGGTCCGGTCCTCGTTGTAGACCGGCTGATCGCTCCCCGGGACGTCGACGATGGCGAGCCGCCGCATGCCGAGCGCGGCGTGCGCATCCTCGTGGAAGCCTTCGCCGTCGGGCCCCCGGTGGGCGAGAACATCGCACATACGGCGGACGAGGCACGGGTCGGGACGATCCGCCGACACCACGCCCGCTATGCCGCACATATACACCCCCGATAGGCATTCGGAATTTCGGCACCGCGAGATGCCGGGTTCAGAGCATTGCACCGTCCGCCCCGGGAGCCACAACTCACCGAAGCCGCCTCGATCAACAATTTCCGTGCGACTGACCAAGCGTTGATCTTGGAGATGGGGCGGCCATTCACAAGGCGGTGATATACCTGGGACCTGGGAGTGGAGATTCTTCAACTCACGCCGGGGAACAATAATGTCCATATTCGCACCGGGCGCACAGCCGGGTCAGGCCACGCCGACAGACCGGCTCGAAGATCGCATTGCGGACATCGACGCGCCTTATCATGCTACCGGCCATCCACCCGGAAAACGGCTGCTGAGCGGGGACGGAGCACGACGCGTCAAGCACGCCGCCGACCGGGTGCTGGCCGTTCTCCTGCTTCTCGCATTCTCCCCGCTGATGTTGGCCATCGCCATTGCGGTGCTATTGAGCAGTCCGGGTCCGGTGCTGTTCGGTCATGAACGCATCGGCATGAACGGCAGGCCATTTCGGATGTGGAAATTCCGCTCGATGAGAGTGAATGCCGCAGAGCAGCTCGCCGAACTGTTGCGCATTCACAGTCGAGGAGACGAGCCGCTGTTCAAGATTCCCGACGATCCCCGCATCACGCGGCTCGGCAGGTGGCTGCGCCGGTGGTCCCTCGACGAGCTGCCCCAGTTGTGGAACGTTGCACTCGGCCAGATGTCGCTCGTCGGCCCGCGTCCACAGGTCGACGCCGAAGTGCTCCTCTACGACCCGGACGACTACGGCAGGCTGCGGGTGCGACCGGGCATCACCGGGTTGTGGCAGGTCAGCGGCAGGTCCCGGCTGTCCTGGAAGGACGCGATCCACCTTGATCTGCACTACGTGAACAACTGGTCGCTGCTGCTCGACGCCCGGATCCTGGCCCGCACCCTCAGCGCCGTGCTGGCCGGTCGCGGAGCGGGGTGAACCGATGACACGAATGGAAGTGGAGGCCCGGTCGGACGGCCGGCCGGACTCCGGGGCGATTCCCGCCCCGCGCGGGCGAGGCGAGGGAAGCGGCCTGAAGGTCGCACTGGTCCACGACTGGCTCACCAACCAGGGCGGGGCCGAGCGCGTCCTGTGGAGTCTGCACAAGGCGTTCCCGGACGCACCGATCTACACGTCGGTCTTCGCACCCCGGGCGCTGCCGCAGTTCGCGCAGGCCCAGGTACGGACGTCGTTCTTGCAGAAATGGCCGCTCGCCGCCACCCGGCACCAGCTTTACCCGGTTCTGCGGACATTCGCCTTTGAATCATTCGATTTCAGCTCCTACGACGTCGTCATCTCAAGCTGCTCGGCCGAGGCGAAAGGGATCGTGACACGCCCCGAGACGCCGCACATCTGCTATCTCCACACGCCGACCCGTTATTATTGGAGCGACCACTACCGCTATGCAAAGAATCCAGGTTTCGGGCCCTTGAACCCAGTAATCCGATTGGCCATGCCCGCTTTCATCAGGCATATGAGGATGTGGGATCTGGCCGCGACCGCACGCGTCGACGCCTTCATCGCCAACTCGGCATTCGTCGCGCAAAGGGTAGAAAAGTACTACCGCCGGAACGCCGTCGTCATCCACCCGCCCATTCAACTGTCGCGTTTCTCGATCGCAGGCGACGGGCCGGACGACTTCTTCCTCATCGCCGGGCGGCTGGTCCCCTACAAGCGAGTCGACCTGGCGGTGCGCGCCTGCCGGGACCTGGATCTGCCCCTGGTGGTCGCCGGGACGGGCAGCGAGCTGCCCCGGCTGCGGGCGATCGCCGGCCCGAAGACCCGGTTCACCGGCTGGGTCGGCGACACGGAGATGGCGGGCTACTACCGCCGGGCCAGAGCGCTGATCCACTGCGCCGAAGAGGACTTCGGCCTGATCCCGCTCGAGAGCATGGCGAGCGGACGGCCGGTCATCGCGTTCAACGGGGGCGGTCTGCAGGAGACCGTCGTCGAGGGGCTGACGGGGACGTTCTTCGACCGGCAGACCGTCGACTCTCTCAAGGACGCGCTGCGCCGTTTCCAGGGGATGCGGTTCGAACCAGAGATCCTCCGGGACCACGCGGCCCGTTTCGACGAGGCGATCTTCATCGACAAGATGAAGGACTTCGTCACCGCGCTGAGCCGGGGGCCGGCGGAGGTGCGGACGGCATGACCCACGTCCCACCGGCCGGCGACGCACGCGCAGCACTCGCGCCGGACCGTACGGTCAGGCCGGTCCGGCGGGCCGCGCTCGCCGGCGGGGCCACGTCGCCGCGTATCCGGGTCGCGCTGACCGGCAAGGTCCTGAGCCGCAACGTCGGCGGCAACACCACGTACACCGAGTGGCTCTATCACCACCTGGCCCGCCTCGGGGTGACGGCCGAGGTGATGACGCCGCCGGGTGACGGGCGCACGGGTGTCGTACGCGCGCTCGCCTACGCCGCGGCGGAGGGCGTCGCCTGGCCCGGGCGCGTGGATCACCGGCAGGCCGATCTGCTGCACTACCCCGGGGACACCGGGGCGTTGCTCCCCGCCCGGATACCGATCGTGGCGACCGTCCACGGAGTTCCCTCGGTCCGCGTCCCCGGCCTGCGCCGCGCGCTGTGGGAGCGGACGTGGCGGATGCGCGTGGCTCGCCTGACCCGGCTCGCAGCCGCCGTCATCACCGTCTCCGCCAACTCCGCGCGGGAGATCGAGGCCGAGTTCGGCGTTCCGCCGGACCGCCTGCACGTCATCCCGCACGGCATCGACACGCGGCGTTTCCATCCCGACGGCTCCGCGGACGGCAGGCTCCTCGCTCCTCTTCGCCTGGCGGAACGCTTCGTCCTGTATCTCGGCAATCTCGATCCCCGCAAGAACCTACCGGCGCTCGTCGAGGCCGTCGGCCGCCCGGAGATCAGCCGGCTGGGGGTCCCGCTGGTCGTCGCCGGTGGATCGTTCCGCGGGTCCGCGCCGATCGAAGCCCTGCTGGCGGACGCGCCCCACGTGCGGTACCTCGGCCAGGTTCCGGCGGAGCTCGTCGCGCCGCTGATGCGGGCCGCGGCCGTGTTCGCGCTGCCGTCGAGCCACGAGGGGTTCGGACTCCCGGTGGTCGAGGCGATGGCCTGCGGCACACCGGTCGTCACCTCCGACCGGGGCGCGCTGCCCGAGGTGACCGGAGACGCCGCCCACGTCATCACCGACCTCGGTCCGGGCTCCATCGCCGGGGCGCTGCGCGACGTCCTCGCCGACGACGCCCTCGCCGCGGTCCTGCGGACCCGGGGTCAGGCCAACGCGCGGCGGTTCACGTGGGCCGAGTGCGCCCGAAGACATCTGGAGGTCTTCGCCGGCCTCGTCCCGGGAGCGGCGGCGTGATCGGTCGCGGAGCTCATTGGTACGTCGGCGCGTCACCGTCGACGGTGGACATCGACGAGGAGATCGCGTGACGATCAGTGATTTGGTACGTGGGCTCCGCCGGCACCTGGTGCTGCTGGCGATCGCACCGGTGCTGGGCGTCATCGTCGCCCAGCTCATCACCATGCTGCAGTCACCGACGTACGAGTCGAAGGCGTCGGTCTTCTTCTCCCTCTCCCAGACGACGGACCGGCTCGACCAGGCGTACCAGGGCACACTGCTCAGCCAGCAGAAGGTCCGCTCCTACGCCGACATCGTGACCACGCCGACGGTCACCGAGCCGGTCCTCAGGGAACTGGGCCTGCGCATGCGGCCGGACACCCTCGCCAAGCGGTTGTCGGTCGAGGTGCCCCTGGACACCGCGCTGCTGAACGTCAGCGCCTCCGCCTCCAGCCCGGTGATGGCCGCGCGCATCGTCAACAGCGTGACCCGGCATCTCGCCAAGGCGGTCTCCGACCTGGAAGGGCCCCAGGCGGGCCGGCCCTGGGCGATCCAGATCCACGTCGTACGCCCGGGCGCGGTCCCGGCCGAGCCGAGCAGCCCGAAACCGACGCTCAACATCATCATCGGCCTCGTTCTCGGGGTGATCGCCGGAATCGCCGCGGGCGCGCTGAAGGACGCCCTCGACACCCGGATCGGCCAGGCCGCGGACGTGAGCCGGATCAAGGGTCTCGCCGTGCTCGGCGAGGTCCCGCGCGAATTCGCCGCGCGCAGGCACGTCCTCGCCGACGACACCGACCGCTTCGGCAAGCGCGCCGAGGCGTACCGCAAGCTCCGGACCAACCTGCGGTTCATCGGCGTCGACCGGCCCCCGCGGACGATCGTCATCTCCAGCCCGCACCGGGGCGACGGCAAGTCGAGCACCGCGTTGAACGTCGCGTTCTCCCTAGCCGATGACGGTGCCCGCGTCGTCCTCGTGGACGCCGACCTGCGGCGCTCGTCGATCGCCGCCTCTCTCGGGCTCGTCGAAGGAGCCGGCCTCACGAGCGTGCTGGCGGGTCAGGCGAAGATCGCCGATGTCGTCCAGCAGGCCAAGAGACGATCGACGATCAAGGTCGTCACCAGCGGTCCGGTGCCGCCGAACCCCAGCGAACTGCTCGGCACGCGGAGGATGCAGCAGGTCCTGGAAGAACTGCGGGAGCACGCCGACTACGTCATCGTCGATTCTCCCCCGCTCCTCCCGGTCGCCGACGCCGCGGTCGTCGCCTCCGGCTGTGACGGGGTCATCCTCGTCGCACGGGCGGGACGGACCAAGTACGACGAACTGCGGTCCGCGGCGGAGAGCCTCGCCGCCGTGAACGCGGAGACCCTCGGCGTCGTCGTGAACATGACGAAGCCGAGCAGCAACGACCGCTACTACCGCTACATCTCCCCGGGCCGGGTCCCCGGGACCGGGAAGTCCGAGAGGACGGCGCCCTCCCCGGGCCCCGACGGCCGCGAGCCGGTGCCGAGCGCGGCGACGCACGAGCCCACCGCCTGACCATCCGTGCCCGGCGGCCTCATCCGAGGAGGCCGCCGCGTCGGGGTTCCACGAGACACGATCAAGGCTGGAGCGTCCGTGACCACTCGAACATTCGCCGCCCTCGGTGACCGGCCGGGGGCGACCGAAGCCGAGGCATCCAGTCCGAGTCAGCTCCGGGTGCGCGATGGCGCCTGGTGGCTGCACCCCTCCTGGACCGCGGTCCTCACCGTGCTGCCGTGCCTCGCCGTCGCCTGGATGACTCCCGGCGAGGACTACCTCCTGTGGTGGCGGACCCCCAAGTACTTCGGCTCCGAGACCGGCCTGACCAGCCTGCTGCTCCTCGGCGCCTTCGTGGCCGGAGCCATGGTGCCGTCCCTCGCCCACGGCCGGGTTCCGGTCCGGGGCCCTCGGCTGACCACCAGCGCGGCGCAGCGGCGGATCCTCCGGCGGGCCGGCAACGTCTTCCTGGCTCTCACCGTCACCGGGTACGCCGTCTGGATGCTCCTCGCGCTGTCGCGCGGATACGGCATCGCGCAGGTCCTCAGCGCCATGCACCTGGATCAGGGTGCCTTGATCGTGGACAAACAGGTGTACTTCTCCACCGCCCCCGGCGTCACGACGTTGACCCAGTTCGGGCCGCTGGCGCTCGTGTGCCTGCTGCTCGACCGCCGGATCAGCGGCCGACGACACCACTGGTCCCTGGCACTGCTGGCGGTCCTGACGCTGCTCAGGGTGTTCATCAACGCCGAGCGCCTCGCACTGTTCGAGATGGCGATCCCCGCGGTGGTGCTCGCCGCGGCCACGCGGACCGGGACCACGCGCCGGTCCCGGCGCAAGCTGTTCTGGGCCGCCCTCCCCTTACTCGCTCCGCTGGCGCTGGCCGTCGTCTTCGCCGTCTTCGAGTTCACCCGGAGCTGGAACGATCGCCATCCCCAGTACGGGGATGTGGGTTTCGGCGAGTTCATCATGCTCCGGCTCGGCGGGTACTACGCCACCGCGTCCAACAACTCGGCCATTCTCCTCGCGCGCCTCGCGCCTTACACGAGGGCTCCGTTCTTCACGGTTCCGTTCATCTGGAGCGCCCCGGTACTCGGGTCGCTGCTGGACCCCCGCAGCGTCCTCGGCATCAGCCTGGACGAGTGGTCCAAGGTCCTGCAGCAGTACGGCAACCTCGAATTCGTCAACAACGGATCCCTTCTTCTGGCGGTCGCGGACTACGGCCTGGCCGGCGCGCTCATCTGGTGGACGGTCCTCGGACTCGCCCTCGGCATCTGTTACCGCGCACTGCGCTCGGGCGACGTGGGCGGGCTGATCCTCTACTCGGTCCTCTACATCGGGCTGCTCGAGATGGGACGCATCTTCTACTGGGGGCTGGGCCGGACGTTCCCGGTGATCATCGGTGGTCTCGCCGTCTCCTGGTACCTGCGCCGGGCGCTCCGGACGCCGGAATCGAGCGCCGAGTCGTGAGCAGGACGACGGAGCGGGCGATCTCCACCGGGACGGTGGACCGGACGACTCCGACCGGGACACCGGCCGTGCCCTTCAACCGCGCGTACGTCACGGGGGCGGAACAGCAGCACATGACGGCGGTGCTCGCCAGCGGGCTCCTGGAGGGCGACGGCCCGTTCACAAGGCGGGCGAACTCCCTGATCGCCGAGGTCATCGGCGCTCCCGCCGCGCTCCTGACGACCTCGTGCACGCACGCGCTGGAGATGAGCGCGCTGCTGCTCGACCTCGCGCCGGGCGATGAGGTCATCATGCCGTCGTTCACCTTCGTGTCGACGGCCACGGCGGTGGCGTTGCGGGGTGCGGTCCCGGTGTTCACCGACTGCCGCCCGGACACCCTGAACCTGGACGAGCGCCGGATCGAAGCGGCGATCACCCCCCGCACCCGGGCGATCGTCGTCGTCCACTACGCGGGCGTGGCCTGTGACATGGACGCCATCACGGCGATCGCCGACCGGCACGGCCTGACGATCGTCGAGGACAACGCGCACGGGTTCGGCGGCCGCTACAAGGGCCGCCCGCTCGGCTCCTTCGGCGCGCTGGCCACTCAGAGCTTCCACGCCACGAAGAACGTTCAGTGCGGTGAAGGCGGAGCCCTGGTCATCAACGATCCGCGGCTGGTCGAACGCGCGGAGATCATTCGTGAGAAGGGGACGAATCGCAGTCAGTTCTTCCGCGGCATGGTGGACAAGTATCGCTGGGTCGAGAACGGCTCCAGCTACCTGCCGTCCGAGCTCCTGGCCGCCTTCCTCGTGGCGCAGCTGGAGGCGATGGAGGACATCCAGCGCCGACGGCACCGCATCTGGGCGTCGTACGACCGGCGGCTCGCGGACCGGGTCGAGGAACGCGGGATCAGGCGGCCCCTCGTCCCCGTCGGCTGCGAGCACCCGGCGCACCTCTACCACCTGCTGCTGCCCGACCTTGCGAGCCGTCAGTCGTTCCTGCGTCACCTCGCCGATCGGGGGGTGCAGGCGGTCTTCCATTACCAGCCCCTGCACACCTCGCCCGGCGGACTGCGGTACGGACGCATCGCTCCGGGAGGTTGCCCGACCACCGAGAACATGGCCGACCGAATAGTCCGGCTCCCACTCTTCGCGGCGATGTCCGACGCCGAGGTGGACACCGTCGTGGAGAGCGTCCTGTCGTATGACGGCCCCGGCTGACCCGCCCGGGGAGGCCGGGCCTTCCGGCCCTTCCCAGGCAGGAGACGAGATCCGTTCGGCACCCGCGGTCGGCCTTCGTCCCGAGAGAAGATCACATGGGGTTCCAGTGACACCGGTTCAGACGGCCCGCGACGCGACAGGTCAGGTCAGGACGGCGAGGTCCCGGCTCTCCGTCCGCGAGGCCCTGTCGTCGGGCTGGCCGCCCGCCGGATCGGTCCTGGCGCTCACCGTGGCGGTACTCCACCATTACGGCGTCGATCACCGGCAGACGGCGGTGTTCGGGGTGTTCTCGGTGCTCGCCGTGACCCTGCCCGGCACGCTCCTCGTCCGTGCCCTCCGCGGTGGCGCACGGCATCTCGCCGAGGACGCGGCGGTCGGCACCGCCCTCGGACACGCGATCACCGTGCTCGGTTACCTCCCCGAGCGCTGGGCCGGGCTGCCGCTGCTCGTGCCGGCGTGGCCGATCGCCACGATCATCGCCTTCGTGGCCATACCGGCGCTCCGCCCGTACTGGAGAGGGGCCGGCCGTGCCGGCCGGGCGCCCGCGGCGTTCTCCTGGGGTCTGGCGGCGTTCGTCGCGCTGGCCGTGATGGCGAGCGGTACGTCGTTCTTCCGTGATCACCGGCTGGCCTGGCCCGGATACGCGGCGCCCTACATCGACATGCCCTTCCACCTCGGCCTGCTGGGCGAGCTGAAGCACCACGTCCCGCCGGCCTCGCCCTTCGTGCTCGGCGAGCCGCTGCATTACCACTGGTTCGTCTACGCCGACATGGCGGCCACCAGCTGGGCCACGGGAATCGAGCCCGAAGCCCTGCTCTACCGCCTCTACCTGCTGCCGGTCCTGGCGGCCTCGATCGTCCTGACGGCGATGATCGCCCGACGCCTCACCGGCGGGTGGTGGCCGGGCCTGGCGGCGCTCGGGCTCGCCGTCTTCGCCCGCTGCCCCAGTCCGTGCCCCTGGGCGCCGGGCCTCGGAGCGAACATCATCCTGCGGGACGAGGTCCCGTGGTGGAGTCCCACCCAGGCCTTCGGCGCGATGCTGTTCGCCGCCCTGGTCCTCCTCCTCGTCGATCTTCTCCGGCGGCCGAGGGCGGCCCGTGGCCCGTGGGTCCTGTTCGCCGTCCTGCTCGCCGCGACGCTCGGTTCCAAGTCGGTCTTCCTGCCGATCCTCCTCAGCGGCCTGCTCTGTGTGCTGGCCGTGACCGCGCTCGTACGGCGGCGACTCCATCGAACCGCCGCCGTGGCCGCCGTCATGGTCACGACGGCTCTGCTGTTCGCGCAGATAGCGATCTTCGGTGGGACCTCCGACGGACTGGTCGTGCATCCGCTGTCGATCTTCGGCACGGTCGCGGCAGACGTCGGCGCGACGACGGGCCCGTCACTCTCCCTCAAGGTCGCCGTGGTCCTGATCTGCGTGTTCGGGCTGGGCTGCGTCTGGGTCGGCCTGATCATGCTCGCCTTCCGGCCGAGGGCCGTGCTCGACGCACCCGTGCTCCTGCTGCTCGGCGTCGGCGTCTCCGGAGCCGCGGCAGGTCTGATTCTGCGTTTCCCCGGTAGTTCCCAGCGCCAGTTCCTGTACGGCGCGGCGCCGTACCTCTGTCTGGTCGCGGTGCACGGTCTGGTGGCCGTGCTCCCACCGCGGGAGGACGCGAGATTCCGGCGCGCGCTGCTCGCCGCCATGGGCGGTGGCGTGGCTCTGATCCTGACGATCCGCCGGCTGAACGACGGGCCGAGGCCGGGCGCGGGCGTACCCGTGCAGCGCGTCCTCGGCCCATTCCTCGTCCTCGTCTGCGCCGTCGCGGTCCTCCTGGCGGCGCTGGCCGTGGCCGGCCGCCGGCACCTCTCCCTGCGACCGGCATCGCCGGCGATCGCCGCCGCGTTCGTCATGGGGCTCGTGCTGCCGACGACCGCCGCTCACGTGCGGGACACCTGGCGCGGCGTCGTGCGGACGTCACCGACGACCGTCATCACCCCGGGCACCATCGCGGCGGGACGCTGGCTGCGCGACCATTCCCGCCCCGGCGACGTGGTGGCGACCAACTCGATCTGTACCACGCCGAACCCCGGACGTTGCGACGCTCAGCACTTCTCGGTGGCCGCGTACACCGAGCGCCGCGTCCTGGTGGAAGGCTGGTCCTACGAGGCGAGGACCCCGGAGGAGGCCGCGAAGACGCACGTGAAGGACGCCGCCGTGCCGTTCTGGGACCGTGGCCGGCTGGCGGACAACGACGCGGCGTTCCATCGTCCCTCGCCCGTCACCGTACGACGGCTTCGCGATCGGTACGGCGTCCGCTGGCTCTTCGTCGACCGGCGCCACGACGGCCCCGCCCCCGCGCTCGCGCATCTCGCGCGGCTGCGGTTCACGGCCGGAGACTGGTCCGTCTACGAAATCTAGACGGGCCCATTCCGCCGGCGTGCGATCAACGGCCGCCACCAGGCCTCGTTGTCGGCGTACCAGCGCACGGTCGCCGCGATCCCCTCGTCGAAGTCCACCTCGGGCCGGTAGCCGAGTCCGCGGAGCTTGGTCGTGTCCAGCGCGTAGCGGCGATCGTGGCCGGGGCGGTCGTCGACGTACTCGACCATGTCACACCCGGCACCGTGCGCGGCGAGCAGTCTCTCGGCGAGCTCCAGGTTCGTCATCTCGGCGCCACCGCCGACGTTGTACGTCTCGCCCGCGCCGCCCTTCTGCAGGACGAGCTGGATCGCGCGGCAGTGGTCGTCCACGTGCAGCCATTCGCGGACGTTCCCGCCGTCGCCGTACAGCGGGATCCTGCGCCCGTCGAGCAGGTTGGTGATGAACCGCGGAATGACCTTCTCGGGAAACTGCCGCGGCCCGTAGTTGTTCGCACAGCGCGTGACGCGCACGTCCAGCCCGTAGGTGCGGTGGTACGCGTGGCAGAGGAGGTCCGCGCCCGCCTTCGACGCGGAGTACGGCGAGTTGGGCAGCAGGGGATCGGTCTCGGGCCACGATCCCTCCTCGATCGAGCCGTACACCTCGTCCGTGGAGACCTGCAGGAATGTCCGGACCTCCGCCTCGACGGCCGCCTGGAGCAGCCGCTGCGTCCCCGCCACATTGGTGTGCACGAAGCCGGCGGCATCGTGTATCGACCGGTCGACGTGGGACTCCGCGGCGAAGTTGACGACGACGTCGTGCCCGGGGAGCAGCCGCCGCAACAGGTCGCCGTCCGTGATGTCCCCGCGCACGAACGTGAACGCCGGATCATGCGCCGCGAACGCCAGGTTGGCCGCCCGGCCGGCGTAGGTCAGCTTGTCCAGCACGGTGACGGTCACGTCCTCGAAGCCGGGGTAGGCCCCGCTCAGCAGCGCGTGAACGTAGTTCGATCCGATGAACCCGGCTCCGCCGGTGACGAGGAATCTCATGCCCGTAGTTGCACCTTGCTGTGATCGCCCACCATGAGCCGGTGGGCGTTGGGAACACGCGAGGCACCGGTCACCTCGACGTCCCGGCCGATCAGTGAATGCTCGATCCGGGGAACCCCCCGGATCGTCGAACTCCCGAGGACGATCGAATATTCGAGCTCCGCGTCCTCGATCACACAGTCCTCCGCGATGGACGTGAACGGTCCGACGTAGGAGCGGACCACCTTCGTTCCGGACCCGATGACGATCGGCCCGCGCAGCACCGAGTCCTCGACCACGGCGCCCGGCTGGACGACGACCCGTCCTTCGATCTCCGTGCGCCCGCCGATGGTCCCCTCGGTGCGGGCCTCGACCCGTTCCAGCACGATGCGGTTGCACTCGAGGATGTCCCGCAGGCGGCCGGTGTCCTTCCAGTAGCCGCTGACCAGGTAGGAGTGCACCGGATGGTCATGGTTGATCAGCCACTGGACCGCATCGGTGATCTCCAACTCGCCGCGGGCCGACGGGGTGATCGCGCGCACCGCCTCGTGCACCGCGGAGGAGAACATGTACACGCCGACGATGGCCAGATCGCTCCTCGGCACGTCGGGCTTCTCCTGCAGGCTGCGGATGGCACCGGTGGGGTCGAGCTCCGCCACTCCGTAGAACTGCGGCTCGGCGACCCGGCTGAGGAGCAGTTGCGCGGCGTACGTGCCGGATCGGAAGGCCGCCACCAGGTCCGCTATCCCGCCGATGAGCAGGTTGTCGCCGAGGTACATGACGAAGTCGTCCTCACCGAGGAAGTCCCGGGCGATCAGGACGCAGTGCGCCAGGCCCAGCGGCGCCTCCTGCTGGATGTAGGACACCTTCAGTCCGAACTCGGTCCCGTCACCGACCGCCGCCCGTACCTCCTTGCCCGTGTCCCCGACGACGATGGCGGTCTCGGTGATCCCCGCCTCTCTGATCGCGTCCAGGCCGTAGAAGAGCACCGGCCGGTTCGCGACCGGCACGAGTTGCTTCGCCGACGTGTGAGTGAGCGGACGCAGGCGTGTGCCACGCCCCCCGGCCAGGACCAATGCCTTCATGGAGTTCACCTCGTTGGCGGCTGGACGACCATGTGACGCGCGGTGCCGTCCGCGCGTCACGTACGGCCGCGCCCGTCGAGTCCGCGGGAGAAGGCCGGAGGGCGATGCGCTCGCAGCATCAGCGACACCCCCGGCAGCCTCCGCACCGGCAGATAGCGTTCCGCGGTGATGACGGCCGTGAGGCCCAGGTTGACGAGCGCGGGCAACCGGAACACGTCGCCTCCGGTCGAGGAGCGCCGTCGCCACGCGACGACCGGACGCAGCAGAACGTTCCAACTCCACATGCTGTCGATCACGAGTCCCGATCCGGTGATGAGATCGGTGAGGGTCTCCCGGTCGTAGCGCCGGAAATGGCCGCTGGCCTCGTCGTGCGCGGACCAGAGCGTCATGTCGCAGGGTACCGCGATCAGCGTCGTGCCTCCGGGGCGGAGCACCCGGGCGATCTCGGCGGCCGCGAGGTGGTCCTCCTCGATGTGCTCCAGGACGTCGAAGGCCAGGACGAGGTCGTGGCTTCCGTCGGCCATGGGCAGGTCCCGCGCGTCGGCGCGGATCGCGTCCACCCCGCGTCGGCGGGCGATCTCCACGCCGGTCTCGCTGTAGTCGACGGCGAGCGCCTGCCATCCGCAGCTGCGCAGGACCCGCGTGTTCCCGCCGCCGGCGGCGCCGATGTCGAGCGCCTTCCCGGGGGCGCCGAGCCTCCGTACCTCGCGGGCGATGAGCCTGCGCCGTTCGAGGTACCACCAGTGACGGTCTTCCAGAGCCGTGGTGGTGCGTATGGCAGAAGCGTCCACAACCTCCCCCTCCGGCGGTCCGCTGCGATACACCATTCCACGCGGCGCCCGGGCACCGAACCGTCGCGTGGGCGCCTTTACCGATCACTACCGGAGAATGCATGAGCCATTTGCGCGCCGGCCGAGAGCCGCGAATGACGATATGCGACCCGATTCGCCGGAGACTGTCGATTTCAGAAGGGGGGCCGCGACCTTCGGCTTTCGCCGTGGACGTACCAGTGAACGACACGCGCATACAGGCGGCAAGCGGTCACCATACGGAGGCGCCGCGAGGGGAACGGTACCGTTCCGAGCACGACGGAAAGGACTCCCTCATGATGAATCCCGGTACCACATGGTGGAGCGAAACGGAGAGTCCCAAGGCGTGGATGAGCGTTCGTGACGCCGACCTCTACGAAGAGCTCCTGCACCGGCTCGCGTCCCTCCGCGACGGCGAGCCGGTACGCGTCGTCGAATGGGGAACAGGACGCAGCACCCTTTGGTACACGAGGTTCCTCGATCATCTCGGCGTGCCCTACCAGTGGCTCGCGATCGAGCATCATCGGGAGTACTTCGATTCGTCGGTCGCACCGGAGCTGGCCGCCCGGCATCGCGCCGTCGTGACCCATGCCGAAAAGCTCGCGGAGGCCGACACCGGCAAGTTCTTCAGCGACGGCGGGATCCTGGCGGTCGGCTACGACTTCGGGGAGCTCCTGCCCTGGGTGCCCGGGCGCGAGAAGGACCGCCTCGCGCCGCTGGACGACTACATCTCGCTGCCCGCGCGGCTCGGCTTCGCCTGCGACCTGGCCATCGTCGACGGCCGCAAGCGCCGCCGATGCGTGCTCCAGGCGGCCGACCTGATCGGACGGCACGGCTACGTGATCCTCCACGACGCGTGGCGGATCCACTACCAGAGTGCGTGGCCGGCGTTCCGCAGCGGCCGCAGGTTCGGCGACGAATGGTGGATCGGCGCGAACCGCGCCACCGACTTCTCCGATGTCCTCCCCTGGTACTCCTTCCTCGAACACGCCGAGGGGGCTCCTCTCCGGGCCGGGGGCGTCAAGAACGCGTGGAAACGGGCGGCCTCGCTGACGGCCCAGCGGGTCTCCGCACGGATCGCCGCGGCGAAGGTCCCGTCCTCCCGGGGAGCGAAGACCCGATGAAGGAGATGCTGCGCGACGTCGAGGCCTACTTCGCGAACAAGGTCAAGGAGCACGGCGCCACGCACGCGGGCGTGGACTTCGCCACGCCGGCCGCGCAGACGGTCCGGTTCGAGCAGCTCGTCAAGGTGATCGACGGGGCCGAGCCGTTCTCGGTCAACGATTACGGGAGCGGCTACGGGGCGCTGGCGGAGTTCCTGGCGGCCCGCTGGAGCGAGTTCACCTACTGCGGATTCGACATCTCCGAGGCGATGCGATCGCAGGGTGAGGCACTGTACGGCGGTGACGCCCGGGTCCGCTTCGTCGGCGACCGCGCCGACCTGATCCCGGCCGACTACACCGTCGCCAGTGGCACCTTCAACATGAAACTGGGCTTCGATCCGGTGCAATGGCAGCGGTATGTGCTCGAAGAGGTCGCGCAGATGGCCGAGGTGAGCACTCGGGGATTCGCTTTCAACCTGCTCACGTCCTACTCCGACCCGGAACGCATGCGCGACGATCTCTACTACGGCGACCCGCTGTTCTACTTTGATCATTGCAAGCGGCATTACTCGAAGAACGTCGCGCTCCTGCATGACTACAACGGCTACGATTTCACGATCGTCGTGCGGCTGGCGTAAGGGATGCGGGTTCGTCTCGCCATGAGACGCCCTCGCGGGAATGCGAACGGTCCGTATAGCCTCCGGAGTCGGCAAACCGCCTTGCCGGGCGAGTGATCCGCGGACCCGTGATCGAGATAATCGACATCGACGGCGGAGAACTGCGAGGGCGTTCTGCGAGGTATCGATGTTCGTTTCAGTAGTTGTCCCATGCTACCGATCGGCGCGTACCTTGCCGTCTCTCGTCGACCGGCTCGCCGCCGTCCTGCCCGAGGCGACGGCCGGCTACGAGGTCGTGCTGGTGGTCGACGGCAGCCCGGACCGTACCTGGGAGGTCGCCGCGGACCTCGCCCGGCGCCGTCCCGAGGTCCGCGCCATCCGGCTGGCCCGCAATTACGGCCAGCACCACGCCACGATCGCCGGCGTCCGTGCGGCCGTCCACGAGGTCATCGTGACGATGGACGACGACCTGCAGCATCCGCCGGAGGAGATCCCGCGCCTGCTCGCCGCGCTCACCGGCGACGTCGACCTCGTCTACGGCCGCCCCCGGGAGGACGAGCACGGGATGGCGCGGAACCTCTCGTCGCACCTGCTGAAGATCGCTTTGTCGGGTCCGCTGGGCGTACGGAGCGCGCGGTCCATCAGCGCCTTCCGCGCCTTCCGGGCGTTCCTGCGCGGCGGCCTGGACGGGGTGACCGGTCCGTACGTGTGCCTCGACATCGCGTTGTCGTGGTGCACCACCCGGATCGAAGAGGTCGACGTGCACATGGATCAGCGGACCGAGGGGCGCTCCGGCTATACCCTGCGGGCGCTGCTGCGCCAGGCCGTCAACGTGGTCGTCGGCTACAGCTCGACCCCGCTGAGATGCGTGAGTTACCTCGGATTGCTGGTGGGCGGTTTCGGGGTCTGCCTTCTCACCGTCCTGCTGTGGAACTACTTCGCCGGGAGAACGACCGTCGCCGGCTTCACGAGCGTGGCGTCGATGGTGGCGCTGTTCTCCAGCGCGCAGATGCTCGCGATCGGGATCCTCGGCGAGTACCTGGGCCGGCTCCACTCCGGCGGGATGGGCCGCCCCACCTATGTGGTGCGCGCGGAGGCGAACCGGTCCGACCCGGCCGGCGAGCCGGCGTGTCCTCCCGGTGTCCTGTCCCAGCGGCCTTGAGCCGCCCGGAGCCGTCGGCTTCCGCGAGAGAGAGACAGCGCATGAAGCGAGTCGCCATCCTGCAGTCCAACTATGTCCCGTGGAAGGGATACTTCGATCTGATCGCCTACGTCGACGAGTTCATCCTGCTCGACAACGTGCAGTACACCGCAGGGAACTGGCGCAACCGCAATCGCATCAAGACGGAGGCGGGCGCGAGGTGGCTGTCGATCCCGATCAGCCGGGGCCCGTTGAGCAGACTCATCAACGAGGTCACGGTGAGCGACCCGGACTGGCACGTGAGGCACTGGCGGATCCTCACCCAGGCATACCGCAAGGCCCCCTGCTTCGGCGAGATGGCGCCGGCCATCGAGGAGCTGTACCGCACGTGCGCGTCCGGCAGGCTGTCGGCGATAAACCGGCATTTCCTCGAAGGGATCTGCGCGCTGCTCGGCATCCGGGCGAATCTGAGCCGCGCCGAGGACTACGCCCCGGCGGGATCCAGGACCGAGCGGGTGCTCGACCTGTGCCGGAAGGCCGGCGCCGACGAGTACGTGACCGGTCCGGCGGCCCGCGCCTATCTGAACGAGGAGCTCTTCCAGGACGCGGGCATCGAGGTCCGGTGGTTCGACTACTCCGGCTATCCGGAGTACTCCCAGCTCCATCCGCCGTTCGACCACCAGGTCACGATCCTCGACCTGATCGTCAACACGGGCCCGGCCGCTGCCCGGTACCTGAAACACGTCGTTCGGTGAGCGGACCGAACGGGCGCGCGACGCGACCCCGTCGTACACCGCGGACCGCAGTCATGCGGCGGGGGACGCCCGCGACGCGGCACGGGCAGCGCGTCGCCTATCTGCTGGCGGGCGCCGGCACGGCCGGTGTGTACTACGGCCTCCTCGGGATCGGCCTGCTGGTTTTCGGTGCGGCCATGCCGTACCTTCTGCTGGCGGTGTTCAGTCATCTCGTCACCGCGCTGCTCGTCTATCCGGTGTACCGGCGGGTCGTCTTCCCGGTCACCGGCCGGACGTGGCTGCCGGGATTTCTGCGGTTCTACGCGGTCGGCCTCGGATTCCTCGCGACGTCGCTCGTCGGCCTGCCGCTCCTCGTCGAGCTCGCCGGGATTCCCGTCATGGTCGCGCAAGCGCTGCTCATCCTGGTGAGCCCTCCGTCGAGCTACGTCATCAACCGAGGCTGGGTCTTCGCCACGCGCGGGAACGGCTGACCACGGCGCGCCGACGGCGGACGGGCGTCCGGCCGCTCACCCGGCGCACGAGGCGGCAATGGGCGGGTAACCGTTCGCACCGGAGAGCCCCTGCCGCCGTCGAGGCGGCGACGCCACGCGAGACCGTACGGCGATGATCAAGCCATGTCCGCACAGCTACACGTGGCGTGCGTGATCGCCACCATCGGCCGCCCCGTCCACCTGGACACCCTCCTGCGCTCACTGGCCGACCAAACCCAGCCCCCCACCCAGGTCATCGTCGTCGACCAAAGCCACACCACCGACACCGCCACCGTCATCGACACCTACCGCGACCGACTCCCCCTCCGCCGCATCACCTCCGACCGCGGCCTCTCGCTGGGCCGCAACACCGGACTGGCCGCACTCGACCCCGACTACGACATCGTCGCCTTCCCCGACGACGACGTCCGCCTCGCTCCCGACGCCCTGGCGAACGCCGCCGCCGCCTTCGCCACCGGC
>NZ_JAMXMV010000016.1 GCF_024055715.1 Actinoallomurus soli | reverse complement strand
GCTCGCGTTGGCCGGTAGAGGAACCACAGAAGCCCGTGCCTGTTTTCTATTGCGTAGTCGGGGCCGAGCTGGGCGATGAGCTCGTCGTCTCCCACTCCACGGAGGCTGGGGAAGAGGTAATCGATCGTGACCCGGAGGTAGCCTCCGTGGTCCGTCTGGAGGCGGTTCCGCAGCCTTTGCAGGTCCGATCCGTATTCATTGCCCGTCGGCTGTTGCGTCTGCGCCCCCGCCGGCCGGTGGATGTACCAGGGAGTCCGGCCTTCATCGTTTCCTATTTCGTAGTCGCGGCCGAATTGGAGAATGGGCGCGTTGTCTCCCATCTCGACATAGAAGCCGCTGGTGCGCCACTGCAGGTCTTCTCGTGCTGTCAGTGCATCCTCATCGATTGAGAGAGGTTCCCCTTCGTGTTCGGCCGGAACCTCACCGCTGCGGGCAGCGTCCCGCAACTCCTGCTCAGAAGGCCCTGCCCGCCCGGTCCCCGCCGTCGGCCGCTGCGTCTGTGCTCGCGTTGGCCGGTAGAGGAACCACAGAAGCCCGTACCTGTTTTCTATTGCGTAGTCGGGGCCGAGCTGGGCGATGAGCTCGTCGTCTCCCACTCCACGGAGGCTGGGGAAGAGGTAATCGATCGCGACCCGGAGGTAGCCTCCGTCGTCCGCCTGGAGGTCGTTCCGCAGCCTATGCAGGTCCGGTTCGTGTTCATTGCCCGCCGGCTGTTGCGTCTGCGCCCCCGCCGGCCGGTAGAGGAACCACGTATTCCCGTTCCTGTTTTCTATTGCGTAGTCGGGGCCGAGCTGGGCGATGAGCTCGTCGTCTCCCACTCCACGGAGGCTGCGGAAGAGTGCATCGATCGCGACCCGGAGGTAGCCTCTGTCGTCCGCCTGGAGGTAGCCTCTGTCGTCCGCCTGGAGGTCGTTCCGCAGCCTTTGCAGGTCCGATTCGTATTCGGTGCGAGCCTCACTAGCGCTGGGCCGGGCTGGCTGTTGACGCCTGGCTGGTGAGGCGGGGGCGCTGGGCGGCTGGAGGTTGGCCGCTTGCGTCCACCCCGACTGATTCTCTCCTCCTGCCAGCGCGTCCTCGTCGATTGCGAGGGTGAGGCCCTCCCAGTGGGTGCCGTTGCGCCATAGGTCGATGGGGGTGCCGTTGGGGTCCCCGATCTGGTAGCGGGTGTTGTGCGGGCCGTGGACGGTGATGGCGAGATGGAACACCCCGGCGGCCAGGAGCGGGGCGATGTCTCCGGCCGCGTTGTTCCATGAGCCGGGGGTCCGCAGATCGGTGATGAGGCGTCCCCAGTCCGGTTGTGGGTGGTCGGCCCGGTGGGTGTTGACCGCCTGAGTCCAGGCCCGGGTGCCCTGCTGGTGGCCCAGGCCTCTGGCGTGGTCTTCGGCGAGGGATTGCCGGGCTTGATCCCAAACGGCGGCCTGGTAGGTGGGTTCGAACAAGGCGTCGGCGAGTCGGTTGCGCATTCCTCGGACCGTGTGCGCCTCGGGGGGCAGCACGTGAAAGGCCGTGTCGTGCAGGGCGTACATCAGGCAGTCACCGGGACTGCGCTCACTGTAGTCCGGTAGTTGTTCAGGCGCGTAGTCCGGCGCTGGGGAGGCCGGCGGCTGGTAGGCCGGCGGGGGAGTTCGGCGTCCTCCGCGGTCAGCAGGGCCGGTTCGGTTGCCGGTGCGAGGTGTCCGGGTGGTCCGGTCACGGCGTCGGCGGAAGGGGTACATCCCGGTGTAGGGGTCGGTGGGGTCGGTCAGGGCCTGAACGAGTTTCGACGGTGGCGTGGCCTGGCCGAGTGGCGGGTGGATCACCTGGCCGTTGGGGTCTTGGAAGAGTACGTGGGCGTCGATCAGCGGCAGGTCGTCTCGTGTACCGAGGCGAGCTGGTGTACCGCGAAGGTTCGGTGTATCGAGGCGGTCTGGTGTGCCGTACTTACCGGTGAGCCAGTCGGTCACTTTCTGGGTGCCGACAATGATGGTGTAACCGTCTTCTGGCCGTTGAGCGGGTTGTTCGGGATTGATCACCACTAGACCCTGGTCGTGGGTGTGGTACAGGGCGATGGCGTGACCTATCCGGTTGGGGCGGCCGAGCCGGATGTAGGCGCGCGCCCCGGACCCGGTGTTCTCCAGGAATTCGATCACGTCTGCCCAGGCGGTGACCGGTGGCCACTGCTGGGCCGCGGTCATATCCGGGAGCGGTCGTGTGGGTGACCAGCGACGCGATAGGTCGGTGAGCAGCAGCCAGCAGTACTGGCTGCGCTCCGGTCCGGGCACCGGGCCCGGGCCGTCAAGCCGGTCGTTCTCGTCGTTCTTGGCTGATTCGGTGGCCGCGGTGGCATCGTTTGTGACCTGCTCCGCCGACAGCGCGCTGCCGGCCCCGGGCAGGTGAGCCACCGCGCCACCGAATGCAGCACGCGATCGACCGGATGCCGGCCCGTGAACCGCCCGACCCGCGGAAATCCCGGCCGGTACGCCGCCGGTGTGCGTGGCGGCGCGTGGCCGGCCATGGCGGCCCGCACCCGCTTCACCTCGCCAGACGTCTGATGCAGGTACCGATTCAACGGCGGTCGTGGGACCACCGGTATCGACGCCAGCGGCCGTGCCGCTGGTGGCCTGTTCCCTGGCCGGACGAGTGGCGTCCTGGGCCGGGCCGGCGGCCGCCGAGCCGGTCGCGGACCACAGAACCTTCGCTCCCGCGCGTTCGCCGGTACCCTGCGTGATCGCCCCATCCGACTTCCACCGGATCGCCGGGCTGGCCTGCACACACGCCCCCGTACTACTACTCGATGTGCGCCACCGGGCTTGCCGCATACCCAACCCCTCAAGCATCAACACCGTTCGGCGGCACCAGCACACGCCGGGCCAAGCCGTTTACGTCCCACGCCGACGCTACATGGGCCGACCGTCGCGTTCCCGAGGACGCCTCAATTGAACGAGACGTCTTGCGAGGCGCCCGGGTGCATGCACCCGTTCAGCGGCCCGCGACCGGACGCCGGGCCATCGGTTGCTCCGCTACGGCCCTTCGCTCCCGAACGTGTCCTGCCGGGACCGCCGACCGACCGTGATCATTATCAAGGCGACCTACGCGCCGCAGTGGACCAGCGTGTGGTGAGCCAGAGCCGGTTGCCTGGCGGGAGCGCGGAGAGCCGGAAATACTGCAGTGCGGCATACCGGGCGAAGGCGTATCGGGCTCGGCGCCGCGAAGCCGAACTGGGTGCCTTACCACGACCGCTGCTCGTTCCGACCGGAACGAGCAGCGGTCGGCAAGCTTCGCCAAACTCGGTGCTCATTCGCCAAACTCGGTGTTAATTCTCATTGGGGCCGCTTCGGTCACATCCGCCAGATCTTGAACTCCCTCCGGAGCGACGGGAACTCCCGGATGACCACCACGACGACACCGGCGACGGCCGCGCCGATCAGCACCTTCTTGATCATTCGTTCTTCCCTTCTCATGTCAGCCCGGCGGCAGGTTCGGCATGATCTTGAGGATCGCGTCGTGCTTCTTCGGCCGGATCCCCGTCGAGCGGCGCGCGTCGGCGGTGTGGTCCTTGTGATGGCCGATCTGCCGGCTCATGCTCCGCTTGGCGTTGCCCTCGCGGATCCCCCGTACGTGCGCGGGAGCGTCGATCTTCACGTGCGGCTTACCGACCCGGATACGGCCCATGACGCCTCCTCAGTTCGTCGAAGAATCGCTCGATCTCGGTCCACACCACCTCGCCGCCCGACATCCCCCGCCAGTGCCGGCGGACGATCGCGACCAGCCGGTGGCAGTCGTCGATGGGGACGATCCACGCCTCCGAACGCCCCCGTACGGTGTTGACGAGCAGCGCCTCCACGTCGGTCGTCAGGTCCGACAGCCCGTCGGTGTCCCGGACGGCGGCCTCCCACGTCTCCGGATCGACCTCCCACCGGGTGGCGCCCGCCGGGCTCGGGTAGTGGGCGAGGACGCGGCCGTCCGGTCGCCGTACGAAGAACGCCAGCCCGACGGGGACGCCCACCGACGCCGGGGAGAACGCCCTCAGGCGGACCCGGCGGTCGGGGATCAGCCGGTAGTGCCCCTGCCCGGCCCCGTCATGCTGGAACAGGACCGAGCAGGCGTAACAGACGCACCGCGGTTCCTGCGTCCGCAGGTCCAGCAGGTGGCGGTGGTCCGGCGGGGCCGGGCGCGCGCACAGCTCACAGAGATCCTCGGACCGCCCGTCCGCCGCCGCCCGGTGGATGGCCCGCCGCAGAGCGCCCGAGCCCTCTACGGCGTGTCCCTCCGCACCTGCGGCCCCTACGGCACGTCTCTCCTCGCCCGAGGCCTGCACCGCGCGTTCCCTCTCGCCCGAGGTCTCCACGGCGCGTCCCTCCTCGCCCGAGCCGATCATGGGGTCCGGCTCCGCGGGTGGGCGGACGCGGCCGGCCCGCGCAGCAGGGACTCGGCCGGGATCAGCGCCGGGGGCGCCGGGGCCGGGCGGACCTCGACCCGGCTCAGCTCGGGCGCCACGGTGAGCACGGACTCCACGACCGCGCGCTCGACGGCGGCCGCCGACGACGCGCAGCCACCGCCGCCCGACCAGCGCAGGTGGGCGACGCCGTCCGTGATCCCGGTCAGCTCGACCGTGCCGCCGCGCGGGCGCAGCGCCTCCCGTACGTCGTCGAGCGCCCGCGCCACGCGCTCCTCGACCGGCTGCGGGTGGAGGCCGTGCAGGACGAGCAGGTGGTGCAGCAACTCGTCGCGGATCAGCGCCGGGGCCAGTTCCGGCACTCCGCCGACCAGGCGCATCAGGCGGGCGAGGGCGGTGCCGTACACCTCGGTGAGGGCCTCGACCGCGTGGCGCGCGACCTCGGCGTCGGCCCCGCCGGCCTGTTCCAGGCGTTCGAGGAGGGCGTCGAGGCGTACGAGCCGGTCCGCGATCTCCTCCTCCGGCAGGCCGGCGGCGGGCCCGTCAGCCATGGGACGCTCCGAACGTCGGGGAGTGCAGCTTCTTCAGCACGTTCCCGTTGCCGAGGTACATGTGGACGCCGCACGGCAGGCACGGGTCGAAGCTGCGGACGGCCCGCATGATGTCCACGCCCTTGAAGTCGTCCGGGCCGTTCTCCTCGAAGATCGGCATGTCCTGGACGGCGTCCTCGTACGGGCCGGGGACGCCGTGAATGTCGCGGGGGCTGGCGTTCCAGGGCGTCGGCGGGTACGGGTGGTAGTTCGCGATCTTCTTGTCCTTGATGACGAGGTGGTGGGACAGGACGCCGCGCACCGCCTCGTGGAACCCGCAGCCGATGCCCTCGTCCGGGACCTGGAAGTCCTGGAACACCTTCATGTCCCCGGCGCGCATCCGCCCCATCGCGCGTTCGAGGAAGAACAGCGACATCGCGGCGGAGTAGGCGATGAAGTACGCGCGGGCGCGGTCCCGCTCGATGGCGTTGGACCACTTCGGGATCCGCCACTCCAGCGTCATCTCCGGGAGCTTCTCGCTGCGCGGCAGGCTGATCCGCACACTGGACCCGGTCGCCTTGACGTACGGGGTGTCGACCAGGCCGGCGAGCGCCGTGACGTACAGGCGGGCGAACGGCCCGCCTCCGGTGTCGAGCGCCAGGTGCTCACCGCTGCGCCTGTCGAACCAGCGGGGGCTCATCACCCAGCTGTACTTGTCCTCGAAGTCCCGCTTCTGCGGAACCGGGATGGTCGTCTGGTTCCACGGGTGGCGGATGTCGACGGGGTTGCCGAGCGGGTCGTGGGTGACGAACGGCTCCTCGTTCACCCAGTCCTCGTAGTAGGAGCTGCCGAGCAGGATGCGGATGCCGAGGTTGATGTCGACGAGGTCGGTCGTGACCAGCTGACCGTCCACGACGACGCCCGGCGTGACGTGCATGGCACGCCCCCAGCGCGTCATGTTCTCGTACCGGTAGTCGCAGATGTCGGGGTTCTGCCAGGCGCCCCAGCAGCCGAGGAGGACGCGCCTGCGCCCGACCTCCTCGTAGCCGGGCAGGGCCTCGTAGAAGAAGTCGAAGACGTCGTCGTTCATCGCGACGGCCCGCTTGACGAAGTCGAGGATCGAGATGAGCCGGCTCAGGTAGTCGGTGAACAGCGTCGGCTCGGGCATCGTCCCGACGCCGCCCGGATAGAGGGTCGAGGGGTGGACGTGCCGCCCCTCCATCTTGCAGAACATCTCCCGCGTGACGCGGCTGACCTGCAGGGCGTTCTTGTAGACCTCGCCCTCGAAGGGGTTGTAGGCCTCCATGATCTCGGCGATCGTGCGGTACCCGTGGATCTCCGCGTTCGGCGCCTCGGTCCGCCGCGCCCGCTGCAGCACGCTCGGGTTGGTGGCCTTGACCATCGCCTCGCAGAAGTCGACGAAGCAGAGGTTGTCCTGGTAGATCGTGTGGTCGAACATGTACTCGGCGGCCTCGCCGAGGTTGATGATGTCCTCGCCGAGCGGCGGCGTCTTGATCCCGTACGCCATGTTCTGCGCGTAGATCGAGCAGGTGGTGTGGTTGTCACCGCAGATGCCGCAGATCCGGCTCGTGATGAAACCGGCGTCCCGCGGGTCCTTGCCCTTCATGAACACCGAGTAGCCGCGGAACAGGGACGACGTGGCATGGCATTCGGCCACCCGCCGGTTCGCGAAATCGATCTTCGTGTAGATGCCGAGGTTGCCGATGATCCGGGTGATCGGATCCCACGCCATCTCGACGAGTTGCTCGCCGGCGGCCTGCCGCTCCCGCGTCCGTTCGGTCAGTGCCATGGGTCGTCGGTCTCCTTCGCTGTACGGGCCGGTCCGGTCACGGACGCCAGCGCGGGTTGTAGCCGCTGGTCAGCTCGCGTTCGTTGTGGCGCCACTTCGGTTCGGTGTTGAGCGTCTGGTTCGTGAAGCCCCGCATCCGGCGGATGAACATCCCGTACGGCTTGGCCAGCGCGGACGACAGCGACCCGCCCGGCGGCTCGTCCATGAACGGCATGAACTTGTCCGGGAAGCCGGGCATCGTGCAGCCGATGCAGATGCCGCCGACGTTGGGGCAGCCGCCGACGCCGCCCATCCAGCCGCGCTTGGGCACGTCGCAGTTGACGACCGGCCCCCAGCAGCCGATCTTCACCTGGCACTTCGGCGAGTTGTAGTCCTTGGCGAAGTCCGCCTGCTCGTAGTAGCCGGCCCGGTCACAGCCCTCGTGGACGGTCTTGCCGAACAGCCACTGCGGGCGCAGCAGCTCGTCCAGCGGAGGCGGGGGCGCGCCGCCGGCGGCGTGGTACAGCACCCAGGTGAGCGTCTCCATGAAGTTGTCGGGCTGGATCGGGCAGCCGGGGACGTTGACGATCGGCAGCCCGGCGGTCGACTTGAAATCCCAGCCGAGGTAGTCGGCCAGGCCCATGCAGCCCGTCGGGTTGCCGGCCATCGCGTGGATGCCGCCGTACGTCGCGCAGGTCCCCGCCGCGACCACCGCCCAGGCCTTCGGCGCGAGGCGGTCGATCCACCAGTTCAGCGTGAGGGGCTCACCGGTCTCCGGGTCGTTGCCGAACGACGTCCAGTACCCGTCGCCCTCGATGATGTTCTGGTTGGGGATGGAGCCCTCGATCACGAGGATGAACGGCTCCAGCTCCCCGGCGGCCGCCGCACGGAACGGCGCCAGGAACTGCTCGCCGCCCTGCGCGGGCGACAGCACCTTGTTGTGCAGGGTCACCCGTGGCAGCCCGGGGATGAGACCGAGCACCACGTCCTCGATCGGCGGCTGCCCGGCGGCGGTCATCGCGACGGTGTCGCCGTCGCAGCTCATGCCCTCGGAGATCCACAGGATGTCGATGTGCTCGAAGCCCTTCCGCTCCCCGCGGGTCGTGGGCTCCTCGGCGGCGTGCGGGAATCCGGTCTCGATGCTCATGTGCGGGGTCTCCTTTGCAGCCGGTCGCGGACGCGGTCGTACATCGCGGCGACCGGAGCGGCCATCGCGAGCGCGGGCGGCTCGTTCGGCGCGTGCGGATGAGGCCGGGTGGGCGCCGCGCGCTTGCCCTCCCGCAGCTGCTCGCCGAGGTCCTCCAGGGCCTCCCGGCCGAGGGTCTCGCGCAGCGTCGGGAAGAACCGGCCCTCCTCCTCCTGGACGTGGTGGTCGACCTCGCGTTTCAGCTCGGCGACCAGGTCGCGCTCCAGCCGGTCGCCGGCCGACAGCCGGTCCAGGGTGGCGAGGATCTTCTTCAGCCCCATGTGCTCGCCGAGGTGCTCGTCGACCTCGTCCGCCATCTCGGGGATCAGCCGTTTGGCCAGCGGGTAGACGAGCAGCTCCTCCAGCGCCGCGTGCTTGGACAGCTCGCGGATGAGGATCTCCACAACCCCTCGCCGTTGCGCGGCCGAGGCCGCCGTCTCGTAGTCGCGGAACATCTGCTCGACGATCCGGTGATCGTGTTCGAGCAGTTCGGTCGCGTCCATCATCACGAGCTCCTCTCCTGCACCGGGTCGAACGCGATGGCCTCCAGCACGACCTCCTCGGCGCCGGAGGCGTCGACGTCGACGCCGCCGCAGCGCGGGCACGCGGCGAGCAGGCGCGGGTCGACGGCCTCGAAGCGGCCGCCGCAGTCGCGGCACCGCACCGACGGCGGCCGGGCGATCACCTCGACGGTCGCCCCTTCGACGACCGTCCCGGCCGCGGCCAGCCGGAGGCCCTGTTCGAGGACGCCGGCGTCGACCGGGTGCCCGGTGATCCGGACCCGCACGCTCGACACCGGATGCCGGCCGGCCCGCCGTACGGCCGCCTCGACGATCGCGTCGCACAGTCCCATCTCATGCATCGGCGGGCCGCCTCTCCGTTCGCAGGGTCTTCGCGGCCTCTTCACGGGCCAGCGTGGTCACCAGGGACACCGCGTCGTCCACCGCGGCGCGCACCGGTTCGGACAGGTCCATCCGCTCGTCGAGGACGGCCGGGCGGCAGCCCACGACGAGGACGCGGTCGATCCGGCCGCCGAGCCCGCGGAGCAGCGCCAGAACGGCCTGCGGGGTCATGCCGTGACCGTCGAGCGCCGGCGGCGCCGTCGGCTCCTGCTCCGGATCGACCTCCAGGACGGCGAGCGTGCCCGGCGGGCCGTCGAGGGGCACCGCGTCGACCATGATCAAGGTCTCGTGGCGGCCGTCGAGGAGGTCGTACGCGAGGTGGACGCCCCGGATGCCGTAGTCGGCGACGTCCACCGTCGAAGGCAGCGCCGACGCGTCGACCCGGCGGACGACCTCGATGCCGAAGCCGTCGTCGCCCAGGAAGATGTTCCCGATGCCCGCCACGAGCACCCGGCCGCCCGGGGCGCTCACCGGGGGTCCCCGGTCTCGGTCTCGTCGAGCGGTTCGACCTCGGTGGGGGAGAAGTACCGGAACCGCCCGTACCAGCGGTCGAGCCCGGCCCCGGGATCGTCCTCCAGGGTGACGGCCAGGTGATGGGAGCCGTCGACGTCGAGGAGCACGGCCTCCACCCGGCCGGTCCTGCCCGCCAGGAACATGTCCTGCGGGTCACCGCCCCGCGCACGTGGCAGGAGGCGCACCCGCGAGCCCTTGGCGACGCGGCGGCCGGCGACGATGACGGCGTCGGCCCCGGGCGGCAGGCCGGCCTCGTCCGGCGGGCTCCACCGGGACGGCGGCGGGGCGCCCTCAGCGGCGACGGCCTCGGCGGCGGCGGCCTCGGCGGCGGCGGCTTCGGCGGCGGCGTTCTCAGCGGCGGTGGCCTCGGCGGCGGCGGCCTCGGCGGCGGCGTTCTCAGCGGCGGTGGCCTCGGCGGCGGCGGCGTTCTCGGCGGCGCCGCCCGTGTCCGTGTGCGCCTCGCCGGCGTCGGCTGCAGCGGCGGACGCCGAGGGAAGCGGCGCGAGGGAGCGGATGGCGCCGTGCAGGCGGGACAGCACCTCCGGCGGCATCGCGTCGACCCGGTCGATGATGGCGGCGGCGCGGGGATCGGTCGCGCGGGCCTCCCGTTTCTCCGCGTCCGTCAGCGTGAGCGTCCGCAGCGAGAGGATCTCGTCGATCTCGGTGGCGTCGTTCAGGTCGCCGGGGCTCTCCGGAGCGATCCGCGGGTGGTCGTAGAGGAGGATCGGCGACGACAGGAGCAGGTCCCGCTCGCCGGGCGACCCCGCGAGCACGGGGAAGGTACGGACGTTCGCGCACGCCCGGGCCTCCGCCCCGGCCCACTCCGGCGGGTCGATCAGGGAGACGAACGCCGCGTCCCGCCCCGCGGAGGACGCGTCATACCCCGCGTAGATCGTGTGGACGGCGATCAGCGATCGCCGCAGCGCCTCGGCGCGGGGGACGCCCGGCGGGGTCGTACGGTCGGCGTTCTCGACGCGGACGCGCAGCCGGACCAGCCGGGAACGGGAGGGGCAGCGGGCCGCCGAGACCGTCACCGACGCCTCCACCGGCCAGGACCGGAACACGACCCGCGCAGCCGGGCGTCCGTCCTCGTCCCGGAGCGTCTCGACGTCCGTGCCGCCCGGCGCGCGGAACGCGAACCGCCGTTCGCCGGACAGCGCATCGCCGACCACGAACCGCAGGTCGAACTCCCTGGGGATCGCCTCGTCGAAGTCGACGGGCTCCGGCCGGGTGCCGGGCCGGAGCCCGTCGACCGGGCGGTGGGCGCCCTCCGCGGCGCGTTCCTCGACGGACCTGCGCCGTAGCTGCAGGAACCGGACACGGCACCGGACGACGGACTCCTCATCCGCTTCGAGCAGGCACTCGGTCCGCTGCCACCAGCCTTCGGCGGACCCGGCCAGACCCTCGTCGTCCACGCCGCGCGCCTCGGTCCAGGCGCGCGGGGTCAGCACGCCGAACTGCCAGCGGACCTGGTTCTTCGGTGAGGAGCGGCGGTACGGGTACAGCAGGTAGCCCTCGTAGAGGATCGCGTCGGCGACCGCCAGGGCCCGATCGAAGGCGGTGCCGGCGGTGACCGGCTCAGCTGCCATGATCGCTATCCCTCCTGCGCCGGAGCGCGACCCGGAACTCACCCGCCGGAAAGGCGGGCCTTACCGGTATAAGCCACGGTCGTCACGTTCGGTAAGTGACCTGCTCCCCTAGGTGGCGCGGCCACTTAGCGGGTCCAGACCCGGCCCCGGCAGGGGTGCGACGGTGATCGCATGGGTACACGAATTGACAGGTCGTTACCCGCGGTGGTCAGGGCGAGCGGAGGTGAGGCATGCCGTCTCCACGGACGGACCCTCCCGGTCCGCGGCCCGTCGGGGAGCCGCGCAACTTCCTGCAGTGCTGCCTGCTCCTCCTGCTGCGGGAACGACCCGCGCACGGCTACGAGCTGTTCGAGCGGCTCAAGCCCTTCGGTCTCGCGGAGGGCGACCCGGGGACCCTCTACCGCAGGCTGCGCGCCCTCGAACGCCAGGGGATGCTGTGCTCGCGCTGGGAGCCGTCGGAGGCGGGGCCGCGGCGGCGTACGTACCACCTCACCGATCGCGGGGAGGAGCTCCTCGGTGCCTGGGCCGGCGTGCTGGCCGAGACCCGCTCGCTCCTCGACTACTACCTCGGGCGCCATGCGTCGGTCTCGGCACGGGAGACGGACGCGATGACGGAGCGCCGCCCGTAAGTCCGCGGCCGAGGGCGTCTCAGCAGATCCGGGGGAGCGGGTCGCCGACGAGGAGGTCGACGATCCGGGTCCCGCCGAACGCCGTGTTGAGCAGCACGAGACCCTGCGGATCCGCGGCGACCCGCCCGATCAACGCCGCCCCGGCGCCCAGGGGATGACCGCGCAGCGCGGCGAGAGCGGCCTCGGCGTCGGCGCCGTCCACGATCGCGACCATCCGTCCCTCGCAGGCGACGTAGAGCGGGTCGATGCCGAGGAGCTCGCCGGCACCGGCGACCTCCGGCCGGACCGGCACGGCCGCCTCGTCGACGACGATCGCGACCTCGGACGCCGTGGCGATCTCGGCCAGCACCGTCGCGACGCCGCCGCGTGTCGCGTCCCGCATCACCCGCGTGCCGGGGGCCGCCTCCAGCAGGAGCGCGCAGAGCTGGTGGAGAGGGGCGGTGTCGGACGTCAGATCCGCGTCGATGTCGAGCTCGCCGCGAGCGAGCATCACGGTCACGCCGTGGTCGCCGATCGGCCCGGACACCAGGACCGCGTCACCGGGGCGGGCGGCCTCCGGGGACAGGCGGACGTCCTCGGCGAGGACTCCGATACCGGCCGTGGTGATGTAGCAGCCGTCGGCCCGTCCCCGCTGCACGACCTTCGTGTCGCCGGTGACGATCTGGACGCCGGCCCGTGCCGCGGCCCGTGCCATCGACCCGGTGACGCGCCGGAGGTCCTCGACGGGCATGCCCTCCTCGAGGACGAATCCGGCGGACAGGAACAGCGGCCGCGCGCCGCAGACCGCCAGGTCGTTCACCGTGCCGTTCACCGCGAGATGTCCGATGTCGCCGCCGGGGAAGAACAACGGGGAGACCACGAAGGAGTCGGTGGTGAAGACCAGGCGGGTGCCGCCGACGGTGACGGCCGCGCCGTCCGTCAGGGCTTCGAGGAGGGGATTGCGGAACGCCTCCAGGAACACCGCGTCGATCAGCGTGCTCGTCGCCTTGCCGCCCGCCCCGTGCGCCAGCGTGACGCGCTCCTCCCGGAGCCGGGGCCTGCGGCGGCGCGCCCGCTCGATGCGGTCCAGCACCTGCCGCTCCCGGTCCGGGGCGTCCCCGTCGGACGGCGCCGTACGGACGTCCTCCGCGGCGGCCGTACGGAGGTCTTCGGCGGTGGCCGCCGTACGGACGGCCTCCTCGGCCCAGGCGGCGTACGCCTCGGGGCCGGTGTCGTCGTCGCGGCTCACGTGCGGCTCGCCTCCCGTACGCGCTCCCGGCTGAACCGGCCGAAGGCGTAGTACGCCGCGCACGCGCCCTCCGACGAGACCATGCAGGTGCCGATGGGGGTCTCCGGAGTGCAGGCGGTGCCGAACACCTTGCACTCCCACGGCCGCAGCACGCCCTTCAGCACCTCGCCGCACTGGCACGCCTTCGGGTCGGCGACGCGGACGCCCGGCAGCTCGAAGATCCGCTCGGCGTCGAACCGGGCGTACGCCTCCTTCATCCGGAGCGCGGAGTGGGAGATGAACCCCAGGCCGCGCCACTCGAAGTACGGGCGGGGCTCCATCACCTCGCCGATGACCCGCAGCGCCTTCGGGTTGCCCTCCCACGGCACGACCCGCGCGTACTGGTTCTCGACCTGCGTCCGGCCCTCGGCGAGCTGACGCAGCAGCATGTGGACCGAGCTCAGGATGTCCAGCGGCTCGAACCCCGCGCACACGAGCGGCTTTCCGTGGTCGCGGGCGATGAACTCGTACGGCCGGCAGCCGATCACCGCCGACACGTGCCCGGGACCGAGGAAGCCGTCGAGGCGCAGGTCGGGAGAGTCGAGGATCGCCTTGATGGCCGGGATGATCATCACGTGGTTGCAGAACACCGCGAAGTTGTCCACGCCCTCCTCGGCGGCGCGCAGCACGGTCATCGCGGTGGACGGCGCGGTGGTCTCGAACCCGATGGCCATGAACACCACCCGCTTGCCGGGCTCCGCACGCGCGATCTTCAGGGCGTCCAGCGGGGAGTAGACCATCCGGATGTCCGCCCCGGCCGCCTTCGCGTCGAAGAACGACCCCTGCCCGCCGGGGACGCGCATCATGTCACCGAACGACGTCATGATCACGTCAGGTTGCCGGGCGATCGTGATCGCGTCGTCGACCCGGCCCATCGGGATGACGCACACGGGGCAGCCCGGTCCGTGGACGAGCCGGATCGACTCGGGCAGGAAGTCCTCGATGCCGTGCTTGTAGATCGTGTGGGTGTGGCCCCCACAGACCTCCATGAACCGGTAGGACCGCCCGGGCTCGCACAGCGCGGCGATGCGCGCGGCCAGCGCCCGCGCCTTGCCCGCGTCCCGGAACTCGTCGACGAAGCGCATCGGATCCCCCCTACGGGTTCGACTCTCGGAAGGCGGCGATCTCGTCGTCGTACGCCTGCCCCATGTCCTCGAGGAACTCCAGGAGGGCCTGGGCCTCCGACTCGGAGATCTTGGAGAGTGCGAAGCCCACGTGGACGAGGACCCAGTCCCCGGGCCGCAGGTCCTCCCCTTCCAGCAGGCCGATGTTGACGCGCCGCCGGACTCCGCTCACGTCGACCGTCGCCAGGTCCGGAGGGTCGTCGTCGAACGCGACGAGTTCTCCAGGGATACCCAGGCACATCCGCGTACTCCCGCCCCCACCGTCGGCCCGGCGGCCCCAGGCGTGACTCGGCTTCTCCGCGCTACCTACCCGGGGTCGTCTCTCGCGCCGTCATGGGAGCCGTCATCTCCGCGGAAAGGCGGCACCCGCCGCCGGTATGGCGGACATTTGACCGTCGCGCCGGTGTCCGCCCGGGTCTCGCGGAAACAGGGGGCCTATGCCGGCCTCGGCAGGTCATCGGTTCACCGTTCCACTGCGTCAGGCCGTCGGCTGGGCGAGACGGCGGCTGCTGGAGCTCGTCGGAGGCCCGGCGCGTTTCCAGGTGATCGCGATCCTCGCCGGCGTGATGGCGCTGGACGCCGCCGACAAGGGAACGATCGGAGCGGTTGCCCCGGAGCTGAAGCAGAGCCTGGGCATCACGAACACCCAGTTGGGCGCGCTCACCTCGGTCTCATCGGGGGTCGGCGCGCTGGCCGCCGTTCCCGTCGGCGCGCTGACCGACCGGGTGAACCGCTCCCGGCTGCTGGCGGTGAGCATCGTCCTGTGGGGCGCGGCCATGGTGGTCGGCGCGCTCGCCGGTTCGTTCCTGTGGCTGCTGCTGTCGCGGCTCGCGCTCGGCGCCGTCACCGCCACCTCCGGGCCGCCGGTCGCCTCGCTGATCGGTGACTACTTCCCGCCCGGAGAGCGCGGCCGGATCTACGGGTTCGTGCTCAGCGGCGAGTTGCTCGGCGCCGGTCTCGGCCTGCTCGTCGGCGGGAACCTGGCGCCCCTGCTGACGTGGCGGGCGGCCTTCGCGTTCCTCGCCGTGCTCGGGCTGGGACTGGTGTACGTGATCGCGCGCCGGCTTCCCGAGCCGGCGCGCGGCGGCCAGAGCCGGCTACGGCCCGGTGATGTGCGCCTGGACGAGCGGGCGGGCGGGGCACAGGGAAGCGGAGAGGAGGACGCGGAGCGCGGGCCGGACCAGGACGACGTGGCGCGGTCCGCGGTGCGGGAACACGGCGTCCGCCCCGACCCCGCCCTGGTGCTGCGGCGTGATCCGGCGGGGATGTCGCTGTGGGCGGCGGCGCGCTACGTGCTGCGGATCCGCACGAACGTCGTGCTGATCGTCGCGTCCGCGCTCGGGTACTTCTTCTTCGCGGCCCTGCGGACGTTCGGCGTCGACTTCGTCATGCGGCGCTACGGTCTCGGCCACGCGGCGGTCAGCGGCCTGGCGATCCTCATCGGCGCCGGCGCGCTGGCGGGGGTGCTGACCGGGGGACGGGTCGCCGACCGGCTCACCCGCCGCGGGCTCCTCGGCGCCCGCGTGGTCGTCCCCGCGGTGGCCTACCTGCTGGCGGCCGGGCTGTTCCTTCCCGGCCTCCTGACCACGGCGGTGGTCGTCGCGCTGCCGGCCTTCCTGCTCGCTGCCGCGTCGCTGACCGCGGCGAACCCTCCGCTGGACGCCGCGCGACTGGACGTCATCCACTTCCGCCTGTGGGGGCGCGCCGAGGCCGTCCGCACCGTCCTGCGGATGGGAGCCGAGGCCGCCGCGCCCGTGACGTTCGGTCTCCTGGCCGACGTGTTCGGCGCCCGGGCCGGTAACCGCGCCCAGGGACTGATGTACGCCTTCCTGGTGATGCTCGTGCCGCTCGTGGCGAACGCCGTGATCCTCCTTCGGGCCCTGCCCGCCTATCCCCGGGACGTCGCGACGGCCGCCGAGTCCGAGCACCGGGCGACACGGTGCCGATGATCGTCCGCGTTCTTTGCGCACCGCCTTGTTTCCGCTGGTGGTCCGCTGGCAACGCGTAGCCCTATGGGCCCGGTGGAGCCGACGGCGGACGACGGGTACGGCGGGTTCGACCGTGCTCACCGCGTCCTGGCGCACGTGCGCGTCGGCATGGGGCCCGAGGCGATCGCGGTCGACGTGCGGCGGCGGCGGGCGTTCGTGGCCTGCTCGCGCAGCGACGCCGTGACCGCCGTCGACCTCGTCCGGATGACGCCCCTCTGGCGGGCGCGCGTCGGCCGGGAGCCCATACCGCTCATCTTCGACGCTCCGACCGGGCGGTTGTTCACCGCCGACGCCCGGTCGGACACCATCAGCGTCCTGGACGCCGCGACCGGAGAGCCGATCACACGGATCGCCGTCGGAGCGTACCCGGCGGGGCTGGGGTACCATCCGCGGCTGCGGCGGATCTTCAGCGGCGACACCGCCGGGTCCACGGTCACCGTGGTCGACGTCGACCGCCTCGAACCGATCGCGGCGATCCCCGCCGGGCTCGGCGCCGGCAGCATCGCGATCGACCTGCGGCGCGACCGCGGGTACTGCGCGAACTTCATGGCCGCGTCGCTCACCGTCTTCGACGCGGCCACGCTGCGCCCGCTGGACCGCATCGCCGTGGGGCGTGGGCCGTGCAAGACCGTCGCCGACCCGGCGACCGACCGGCTGTACGTCGCGAACTCGCTGGAGAACACGGTCCTGTGGCTCTCGCTCGCCGACGGGCGGATCGGCGGGCGGTTCACGGTGGAACGGGCTCCCGTGGGCGTGGCCGTCTCGCGCGACGGCCACCACGTGTACGTGTGCAACCGGGGAGCCGGCACGGTCAGCGTGCTCGACGCGCGCGCCGGCGCCGAGAGCCACCGGATCCGGGTCGGGTACGGGCCGGGGGACTGCGTCGTCGATCCTGCGACGGGCCGCCTGCTGGTGTCGAACGCGGGCAGCGGCAGCCTCACGGTCGTGGACCGGCCGTGGCTGCCCGGCCCCGAGCCGCCCGCGCGGCACCCGGCCGTCGGGCGGCCGTTGCCCGGTTTCGCGCTGCCGGACCTGCACACCGGGCGGATCCGCACCACGCGGGAGTGGGCGGAGAAGAAATACGTGATCAACTTCTTCGCCAGCTGGTGAGGCCCGTGCAACGCGGAGGCGCCGGTCCTGGAGGAGCTGCGCCGCCGTACGGCCCGGTCGGGGCTGGAGATCATTTCAATCAACGTGTGGGAGAGCCGGGACGCCGGCCGCGAGGCACGCCACTTCGCGGAGGTGTGGAACATCCGGGGGACGATCCTGCTGGACGAGACCGGCGCGTACGCGGCTCGCCTCGGCATCCGCGGGGTCCCGACGAACGTGCTCGTCGACGAGCACGGCGTCGTCCGCGCGGTGGGCGTCACCGCCCCCGCCGACCTCGACGCCGCCGTGGACCGGCTCCTCGCGGGACCACGCGGATTCGGTACCGCGCCATGACAGAGCCCGAGTACGCGAGGGCCGGGGGTCACAGCGTGATGACGACTTTGCCGAAATTCGCACGGGTGTCGAGGCGGTGCCATGCGTCGAGGGTCTGCTCGAAGGGGTAGACGCCGTCGATGACCGGTTCGAGGTTGTGCCGGGCCAGGAAGCGGAGGAGGCTTTGGGTGTCCTGGCGGCTGCCGACACGGATCCTGCGGATGGTCTCGAAGCCGCCGTTGAACAGGTCCATGAATTCCACGCCCCAGTCCTTGGGGCCGAGGAAGCCGATGGCGTCGATCTCGGCGCGGTCGCTGCCGGCGATCAGGGTCTGAGCGAAGGTGGCGGCCCCTCCGACCTCGATGATGCGGTCCACGCCGCGGCCCCCGGTCAGTTCTCGCGCGAGCCGGCCCCACTGGGGATTGCTTGTGTAGTCGATGACCTCGTCGGCCCCGAGCGCCGTGAGCCGTTCGGCTTTGGCGGGGCTGGAGGTGGTGGCGATGACACGGGCGCCGATGAGTTTTGCCAGTTGCAGGGCGAACAGCGACACCCCGCCGGTTCCCTGGGTGAGCACGGTGTCGCCAGCGGTGACCGGCAGCGGCCCGGTCAGCGCGGTCCATGCGGTGACGGCCGCGCAGGGCAGCGTGGCCGCCTGCTCGAAGGACATCCCGTGGGGCATGGCGACCAGGCTCTCTTCCGAGACGGTCTTGTACTGCGTCAGCCAGCCGTCCTGGGCCGTGCCGTACTCGTAGGCGGCGGTTCCGGGGTATGGTCCGCCGAACCAGCGGGGGTTGAAGACGTTGATGACCCGGTCGCCGATGGCGAAGCCGGTCACCCCTTCGCCGACGTCGGCGACCTCCCCGGCCGCGTCCGAGACCGGGATCAGACCGTCGGGAGCGTCGGGGAAATAGTGGCCGTAGACCATGGCCAGGTCGCGGTAGTTCAGGGAAACGGCCCGGACGCGGACCAGGACCTCTCCGCGCTGCGGCCGCGGCACGGGCTCCTCGTGAAGGCCGAGGCTGTGGATGCTGCCGCGTCGGCCGAGGCGGTAGACCTTCATGATCAAACCCTTCGTTGGAGGCAATGGACGAGAGAAAGGAGCAGATGGCGCCACTGGGGGCTGGCGCCCGGTCGCTCAGGGTGCGGTGCTGTCTGCTGCTGCCCCTGGGCGGAACGCCCGTTCTGGGCCCGGCGGTCGGATGCGAAGGCGTGTCGTTGCGGTAACCCGGTCGGGCCGCCGGGTCCGGGCGGATCAGGAGCGGCCGACCGCCAGGACGGTCTTGCCGGTAGTTGCGCCTGACTCGACCCGCCGGTGCGCCTCGACCGTCTGGTCCAGCGGCAGCACAGTGTTCACATCGACTCGGACCTCGCCGGAGACGACCAAGTGGACCGCGTGCCGCAGCGCGTCCCCCGCCGGCTCGGGATGGGCTGCACTGATCGCGCCGAGACTGAACCCGGCGACTGTCCGGCTGGTGAAGAACAAGTCGTTGGTACCGACGCTGAACTCGGCGCTGTCGGAGGCGTTGCCGATGACGACCAGGCGGCCGTCCGGGCCGAGCGCGTCCAGGCCGGCGGCACGGGCAGGTCCGCCGACGGGATCGATGACAAGGTCAGGCCGCGGCGCAGCGGCGGGATCCTGCAGCCATTGGTCGCGCAGCAGAATGGTGTCGTAGCCGAAGGCGCGGGCCGCGTCGGTCTTGTCCGGATGGCCCACCGTGCCGATGACCTGCCGCGGTTTGAGGGCGGCGGCGACCTGGCCGATCTGGCTGCCCAGGCCGCTGGCCGCGGCGTGCACGAGAATGACCTCGCCGGGGACGAGGCGTCCGGCGCGGGTGAGGGCCATCACTGCCGTGGTGGTGTTCGACGGTGTACCCGCAGCGGTCATGAGCAGGTCGTCATCCTCGCTGGGAAGAGGAGCGACGAGGCGGGCGTCGACCGCGACGACCTCGGCGTACCCGCCGGCATCGACGATCGTCAACGCTGCGACGGGCTGCCCCGGAGCGAGGTGATCCACTCCCTCGCCCACCGCACGGATCCGGCCGGAGACCTCGATCCCCGGCGTCAGCGGCAGGGCAAGCGGAACCGTTCCCCTCCGGTACATGACATCGGCGAAGTTCACGCCGGCATACGCGACATCGATCGTGACCTGCCCCGCTGCCGGACGCGGAATGTCGACATCGTCCATGATCAGGACCTCGGGTCCCCGTAACGGGGAATCGACACCACTCTCACGATCCGCCACTCCTTCCATATTTCCAAATCTTTGGAAGTATCGGAATGACGGTACCATGGGGTCATGTCTTCCTCACGCCGGCCCAAGCCGACCCCGCCAGCGCCCGAGCTGCACCTGGCGACGGTCATGCGGACCCTGGGAGATCCGGTGCGGCTGGAGATCGTGCGGCTGCTCGCGGACGGGAAGCTCCGCAGCACCGGCCAGGTCGCCGAGCACGTCGGCCTGCCCCCCTCGACCTGCTCGTACCACCTCAAGCAGCTTCTCGGCGCCGGGGTCAACGAGTGCCGCGCAGAGGGAACCTCCCGCTACCCGGTCCTGCGCAGGGAGGCACTCGACCAGCGGTTCCCCGGGCTGATCGATGCCATACTCGCCGACGGCCCCGCTCAAGCGTCTGAGGTCTAGTCGGGATCACCTCCCGGGTGGCCGAGCTTGCGGCCGGACATGTATGCCTGCGGGAACGTGGTCATTCGTTCGGTCGCGCCGTCTGCTCGCCGAAGCGGAGGGCGAGCTGCTTGGCTCCGGCGGCTTGCCGCCGCTGCGCGAGGCGGCCACCGGCGCGAGCTCTGCATCCACCAGCGCCCGCCGCGATCCGGCACGCCGGCCGGCGACGGAGACCGGGACCCGCGCGAGGAGCCAGGCCGGAGCCAGGCCGGAGCCCGGCCTGAGGACCGCCTTCCGGTGGGACGATCGGCTCGCTGGGGATAAGAGCCGGCATGTCGTGGCTCATTGGCAACTGGATGCACCTGGGGGCGACTGCGGGCAAGGCCGCGCTCATGTACGGGACGGCGCTGATCGCACTGCGCCTGGGCGAGAGGCGCACGCTGGCCCAGTGGACGATCACCGACTTCATCGCCGCGGTGGCCGTCGGCGCGATCGTGGGCCGGACGGCGATCGCTTCGACGCAGTCGTTCATCACCGGGGCCGTGGCCCTGGTCACCCTGATCGTCATGCACCGTGTGGTCGCCGCGCTGCGGTTCCACCCGCTCTTCCGCCGGCTCACCGACCACCGGATCCGGGTGCTCGTCGCGCACGGAGCCATTCGCCGGGACCAGTTGGCGATCTGCGGCCTGACGGAGGGCGATCTGCTGGCGCAGCTCCGGCAGCGAGGAGTGTTCGACCTGTCCGGCGTGCGGTTCGTCCTGTACGAGGCGAAAGGCGGCCTCACGATCGTTCCGGAGAGCCGGTCGAGCGTCGAGCGCCCCGATCTCGTCGATCAGGGGCTGCGCGAGGCGGCCGGCTTCCCGGCACGGCCGCCGACCGACGACTGACGGCGGGACTCCCCCCGTGGCGAGAAGCGGGGTGGCGATGCCGTCATGGCGCCGTCCTGCCCGGGTAGGGCCTCGTCTGACTGCTTCCTGGTGGAGATCGGGATGATCGATGTGAGCGGGCAGCGGAGCCGCCGGCGGGCCTACCTGGCCATGATGTCCGTCTGCCTGGTGCTGTTCCTGCTGTCCTGGACGGTCGTCGTACGGTTCTCGGCGACGGCGGCCGCGGCGCTCACGATCGTCGCGTTCGCGATACCGCCGGTCGCGGTGATCGTCGCCAACCGCGGGAACGATCGCGACGAACGTCGGTGACCGGTTGCCGGGGCCCGGCGCCGCCCCCGGGGCGGAGGGCGGACAGGACGGTCTGGTGGGTGATCCAGCCGACGAGGGTGGTCCGGGAGTCGTCCAGCACGGGCAGGCCCGTCCCGGGAGCGCCGACGAGGATGTGCAGGGCGTCGGCCAGGGACAGGTCGGAGGTCACGGGGGCGGGCAGTTCGGTGAGCTCGCCGATGGTCGGCGGGGCCTGGTCGCCCTCGGTGAGGGCCTCGGCGGCCGCCCGTGCGCTGACCGTGCCGCGGTAGGTCCCGTCGGGCCCGGTGACGGGCAGGACTCCGTGCTCGGACAGGACGAGCCGGCGGGCGGCCTCCGGAAGCGGCGTGTCCTGGGGCAGCGGCGCGGGCACGGGCTCGATGACGTCCGCCACCGGCTTGGCGGCCAGGGGGTTCGCGCGGGTGTGGTCGTCGATGTCGATGCCGCGCCGGCGGAGCTTGAGGGTGTAGATGGTGTCGGCGGACAGCAGCTTGCCGACGAGCGTGGCGAGGACGATCGCCAGCATGAGCGGCAGGATGATCGAGTACTCGCCGGTGAGCTCGAACATGATGACCACCGCGGTGATCGGGGCCCGGGCCGCGCCCGCGAAGACCGCGCCCATGCCGACCAGGCCGTAGGCGCCCGCCGGGCCCACCGTCCCCGGCAGGAGGTGGTGGACGACCAGTCCGAACGCGCTGCCGAACATCGCGCCCATGAACAGGCTCGGGGCGAACACGCCGCCCGACCCGCCGATCCCGATCGTGAGGCTGGTCGCCACCATCTTGCCGACGAGGAGCAGGAGCAGCATGCCGATGAGGTAGCGGCCGCCGATGGCGTTCTCCAGGACCGGATAGCCGACGCCGTACATCTGCGGCAGCGCCAGCAGCAGCCCGCCCAGGAGCAGCCCGCCGGCGGCCGGGCGCAGCCACTCGGGGCCGCGCCACGCCCAGTCGCAGAAGTCCTCGATCAGGTAAAGGATCCGGGTGAAGCCGACGCCGACGGCGCCGGCGACCACGCCGAGGAGGGCGTACAGCAGGTACTCGGCCGGGTGCCGCACGTGGAAGGACGGAAGCTGCAGGAAGGCCACGTCGCCCATCGCGGCGCGGCCGACGACGGAGGCGGTGACGCCGGACAGCACGACCGCGCCGAACGATTCGGCGGTGAAGTCGCGCAGGATCAGCTCCATCGCGAAGAAGACCCCGGCCAGGGGGGCGTTGAAGGTCGCCGCGATCCCGCCCGCCGCGCCGCAGGCGACCAGCACCCGCAGGCGGTTCTCCGAGAGCCGCATCAGCCGTCCGATGGACGAGCCGAGCGCGGAGCCGATCTGCACGATGGGGCCTTCGCGGCCGACGGAGCCGCCGGATCCGATGCAGAGCGCCGATGCCAGCGACTTGACCACCGCGACCTGGGCGCCGATCCGTCCGCCGCGCTGGGCGACGGCCAGCATCACCTCGGGCACGCCGTGGCCGCGCGCCTCGCGGGCGAAGCGCTGCACCAGCGGGCCGTACACCAGGCCGCCGATCACGGGGGCAAGGAGGAGGAACCAGGGCCCCAGCCAGGGGACGTGCGGGTTGGCGACCCGTCCGGCGGCGGAGTAGTCCGCGTGCCCGGAGAACAGGTGCGTGAACGTCTTGATCAGCCAGCGGAAGACGATGGCGCCCAGACCCGCTCCGGCGCCGACGAGGAGAGAGAGGGCGATGATGCCCCAGGGGGCCTCCCGCAGGCCCGTGAGCGCGCCACCGCGGCCTCGCTGCACACGGATGGAGTCGTCCGACCTGCCGGTTCCAGGGAGCAGCTTAGCGTCAACCACTATTGCATTATGCAATAGAGTTCGGGATGGTTCGGCATCCGGCATCCGGCGCGCGGGGCCGGCGGTGGCCGTGGTGGTGTGCCGGGCTAGCTCACGAGCGCCTGGTAGACGAGCCGGCGCAGCGCCAGCCACGTGTCATCCGGGGGCGGCATGACCTGCGTCATGAACAGCACCGTCAGGTCCTCCTCGGGATCGACCCAGAAGTTGGTGCCCGCGGCGCCTCCCCAGCCGTACTCGCCGGCGCTCGACAGCGAGTCGACCGAGCGCGGATCGAGGAGCGGTGCGACGCCGAGCCCGAAACCGCGCCCCGCGTGGATGCCGGTGGTCCGCGCCGGCGGATGGCTGAACGCCGACATGGTCGAGTCGCCGGGGAGGTGATTGGCCGCCATGAGGTCGACGGTGCGCGGCGCGAGCAATCGCTCGCCGTCCAGTTCGCCTCCGCGCGCGAGCAACTGGACGAAGCGCTGGTAGTCGCGCGCGGTCGACAGGAGACCGTGCCCGCCCGCGACGAGCGTCGGGAGATCGCCCGCGGCGACACCCGGGTCCGGCATGAGCTCAGGCCGTCCGGTGCGGGGATTGAGCCGGTACAGGGCGGCCGGCCGATCGTCGGCCGGCAGCCGGTAACCGGTGTCGGTCATCGCGAGCGGCTCGAAGATGCGCTTCGCCATGAACTCGTCGAGCCGCATTCCACTGGCGATCTCGATGATCCGGCCGAGCACGTCGGTCGCGTGCGAGTAGTTCCACGCGGAGCCCGGCTCGAACAGCAGGGGCAGCGAGGCGAGCCGCTCGCACAGCTCGTCGAGCGTATAGGGCTCCGGCTCGCCGAGAGCGGCGATCCCCGCCGCCCGGTACGCGTCGTTCACGGCGTTGTCGGCCAGCCCGGTGACGGTCAGGCCCGCCGTGTGCGTGAGCAGGTGCCGGATTCGGACGGGTTCGACCGCCGGCACCGTCGCCCCATCCGCGCCGGGCCGGGCAACGCGCATTCGCGCGAACGAGGGAAGGAACCGCTCGACCGGGTCGGAGAGCGAGAGCACCCCTTCTTCCCAGAGCATGAGGGCGGCGACCGACGTCACCGGTTTGGTCATCGAGTAGAGCCGCCAGATCGTGTCCGGCTCGACGGGGAGCCGCCCCTCGGCGTCTCTCGTGCCGTGCGACGAGACGTGTACCAGTTCCCCTCGCCGCGCGACCAGGACGATCGAGCCCCGATTGAGGCCTCTCGCGACGCACTCGTCCAGGTAGGCGGCGAGCCGCCCGAGGCGTCGCTCGTCGAAGCCGGCCGCCGCGGGTTCGAGTGTCACGCCCGGATTCGTCCCGGTCGTTCGCGGCTTGACGGCGACGGATTCTCCCATGGTGACGGCGCTTTCCGTGGTCATGTTCAACCTCCTCGAGGAACGGTCAGCCGAACCGCAGGACGAACCGCCCGCGAACGCCGCGCCGTTCGAGCGAGCGGTGCGCGTCGGCGGCCCGGGATGCGGGCAGCTCGCCGGCCACGCGGACGGTGAGCCGTCCTTCGCCGGCGAGTTCGGCGAGCCGGTCGAGCTCGGCCGCGGCCTCGACGTAGTCGCGGACGAAGATCGGGGCGACGCGGACCCGGTCGGTCCCGTCGCCCTGGTAGCCGCGGACGGTGACGACGGTGCCGCCGTCCTTGACGGCAGGGAGCACGGCGGCCTCCAGCGCGGCGGCGTCGAGAAGCCCGTCGACGCCGCCGGGGTGGTGGCGGCGTACCGCTGCGACGAAGTCGTCGCCCCGCGGCACGACCTCGTCGGCTCCGCAGTCGCGGACGAACGCCTCGTCCTGCGGGGCGGCGTCGGCGACGACGACCAGCCCGGCCTGCTTGGCGAGCTGGACGAAGTACCCGCCGACGGTGCCGGCGGCGCCGGTGACGGCGACCGTCGCGCCGGCCGGGAGCGCCAGCGTGTCGAGTGCGAGCCGGGCGGTGAGGCCGTTCATCGGGATGGTGGCGGCCTGGACGTCGGAGAGCCCGGTCGGGATCTTCGCGACCGAACGCGCCGGCACGACGAGGTCCGCGCGGTAGCCGCCGTGCTCGCCCGAGGGCACCACGATGGCCATGACGGCGTCCCCGATCGCGAACGGCCGGTCGACGGCGGGGCCGATCTCGGTGATCACACCGGCGACCTCCATGCCCGGCACCCGCACCGTGTCCGCGTCGTTCTGCCGCGGGCGCGAACGGATCATCGCGTCGGTCGGGTTCACCGTGGCGCTGCTCACCCGGATCCTGACCTGACCGGGACCGATCGCCTCGGCCGTCAGGTCGAGCTCGCCGAGAGCGTCCGGTCCGCCTGGCCGCGTCACTCCGATCGCTCGAACCATGGTCATCGGTCACTCCTCATTCGTTGCCGCGCGGGTGGTGATGGGCGCGAAGGCCCTCGGGCAGCCGAGTGTTCGCTGCTCCATACGGGGACACTAAGCGGGCGAGTAACAGATGTCAAAATTTGTCAGTTGACATGGACTGCCGGATCGGACGGACGGTGATAGCGAGGCATCAATTGGGGGAAGAGGCCAGATAACGGGGCAGATCAGGGCGCTGATGCGGCGAAGCCGGGCCGTCAAGAGCGTGCGCGGACCGGAGACCGGGGAGGCCGGCCGGGGCGCGCGGCGGCCGTCGGCGGGGCGATGACACGTTCCCTACAGGGGGCTGAATGATCTTCATCATCGGGCTGGCGGCCGCCGGCCTTCTGGGGCTGGGCTTCGTGGCCCAGCAGCACGCGGCGTACCGGGAGCCGCTCGGCCGGATGCTGCACCCGTCCTTGTTGCTGGATCTTCTCCACAAACCGCTCTGGCTCGCGGGGCTCGCCGCGATGGTGGGCGGCCAGATCCTCGGGGCGGTGGCACTGTCCGGAGCGGACGTGTCCAAGGTCGAGCCGTTGCTGGCGACCAACCTCGTGTTCGCCCTCGTCATCGGGCGCATCGTCTGCAAGGAGAACCTGAAGTGGAACGAGTGGCTCGGCGGCCTCATGGCGTCCGGAGGGATCGCGCTGTTCCTGTTGCTCGGCCGGCCGCACGGTGAGCACCCCACCGGCCCGGAGTCCGGTCGCTGGCTGGCGGCCGCCGGAATCGTGTTCATCGTGCTGATCCTCGTAGGGATCGGACGGCGCTCCTCGCTGCAGATCCGGGCGATGCTGCTGGCCGCGGCGGCCGGCATCCTGTTCGGCCTGCAGGACGCCGTCACCCGGGGAGTGCTGATCAGGATCGGGCACGGGCTCGGCGCGATCTTCACCAGCTGGCAGCCGTACGCGCTGGTCATCGTCGCGATCTGCGGGCTCCTGCTGGCCCAGTCGGCCTTCGACGCCGCGCCGCTCCGCGTCTCTCTGCCCGCGGCGACCGCGGCGGAGCCGATCACGGGAATCCTGCTGGGAGTCGTGGTCTTCACCGAGCGGCTGCGGCTGAGCACCGGACCGCTGGCCGGACAGATCGTCGGCCTGGCCATGATGGTCGCCGGGATCGTCATCCTCGGGCGGTCGCCGTACATGGCGAAACGGGACGACGACGTCGCCGGGTGCGCGGAGGCGAGACTGCCGTGATCGCCGTCCTGTTCGCATTGCTCGCCGCGGCGAGCAATGCCCTGGCCTCGGTGCTGCAGCGCCGCGCCGCACGCTCGGAGCCCGACGAGTTCGCCTTCCGCCCGGCCCTGCTCTGGGCGCTGGTCCGCCGGCCGGTGTGGCTCGGAGGCATCGGCGCCCTCATCGCGGGCTTCCTCCTGCAGGCGCTGGCGCTGTCGAACGGCGGGCTGGCACTGGTGCAGCCGCTCCTCATCGCGGAGCTGCCGCTGACCATGATCTTCCTCGCCCGGCTGTCGGGCGTTCACCTCGAACGGGGCGTCTGGGTGGCGGTCGGCGCGATGACGGCGGGGCTGGCCGCGTTCCTCGGAGCGGCGTCACCCGCACCCGGGCGGCGCGCCCCGAGCGTGCTGATCTGGGTGATCGCCGCGATCGTCACGGTCGGGGCGATCGTCGGGATCGCGCTGCTGTCGAGGTCGGCCTCCGGCGCGGCACGGGCGGCGCTGCTGGGCGTGACCGCCGGGGTCGGGTTCGCCTTCACCGCGACCTTCATGAAGGCGACCACCAACCTGGTGGACAAGGGCATGCTCGTCCTGCTGACCTCCTGGGAGCCGTACGCGATGATCGCGGCCGGCTTCGGCAGCCTGTTCCTCCTGCAGAACGCCCTGCAGAGCGGCACCCTGGTCGCCGCCCAACCGGCGCTGACGATCTCCGACCCGGTGGCCAGCATCCTGTACGGGGTCACGATGTTCGGAGAGAGGGTCCGATCGGGACCCTGGGTGATCGCCGAGGTGGCGGGTTTCGCGCTGATCTTTTACGGCACCCTCCGGCTCAGCCAGTCCCACCTCATCCAGACCCAGGCCGAGACCGCCTGAGAGCGGATCGATAGCCGGCGTGGAAATGAGATCAGTACCCCACGTAGGAGTACTGCCAGATCCGGCAGCGGCGATGTCTCTTGCAGATCGCGTTGTTCCTGCTGATCCGTGTCAGAGCGTTGGCGTCCGCGACGATCTGCACGCCGGATACGTTGGCCGGGCTCCGGATGGAGGTCGTGTTGACGTTCGCTCTTCCGTTGCCGATCCGGTTGTTGTCGTAGGCCAGGGCGTTCCGGAGGGTCGGCGCGGCCTTCGCGGCGGTGTTCATCGACGACGCGATCGCTCCGCACAGCGCGAGGCCGAGGACGGCGATGAGGCGGCCGTGGACGGTTCCTCTCATCCGAAGGCTCCTTTCTCGGGAAGAGCGTCGCGGCGCCCCGGTCGAATCCCCGCTCGATGAGCGGCGGGCTCGACGTCCGCGACACCCGGTGCCTCGACGTCCATGGCGCCCGGTGCGTCGGCTTGCATACCCGGTGGCCGTCCGCGGATCGCGTCCCTGCGCGGTACTGGTGCAGATCATTACCCGGGCTTTGGCCCGCATCCCCTGGGCGGCGTCCGCCCGCCGTCCGGATCGACGAGGTGGGTCACTCACGGGCGGGCACCGGCGCACGGGCGATCGCGATCACGGCGGTGTCGTCGTCCAATCGGCCGCCCACATGGTCGAACAGATCCCGGCGGAGCCGCTCGACGAGGGTGTCGACGTCCTCTCCGGCCCGCAGGCTCAGACGCGCCGGCAGGTCGAAGAACGCGCCGGTACGGTCCCGGGCCTCGATCACGCCGTCGGTGTACAGCAGGAGAACGTCGCCGGGCTCGAACGAGAACGTGGCCGGCTGGGGTTCGCCGGCCGTGAGAAGCCCGAGTCCCAGCGGAGGGGCGACCTGGTCCGGCTGCAGGGTCAGGACCTGGTCGCCGCGAAGGATGAGCGGCGGTGGATGACCGCAGGAGATCACCTCCGCCTTCGGCTCGGCGTCGGGGAGGTCGACGACGCACGCGGTGACGAAGGACTCCTCCGCGTACGGCTCGGTCTCCGCGTACTCCACGACGTCCTGGCAGACGCCGGCATCCAGCCGCAGCGCGAGTTTGCAGAGGTCCATGGGGTGGTGTGACGCCTCACGGAAGGCACAGAGCACGGCGGCGGCCTCACTGATCGAGGCCAGCCCCTTCCCCCGCACGTCTCCGATGAGCAGACGGGTGCCGTCGGCCGTGCGGGTGGCCCCGTACAGATCACCGCCGATCCGCGCCTCCGCGGCCGCGGCGAGGTACATCGAGGCGATGCGCAGCGGGCCCGCCTCGCGGGGCAGGGGCCGGAGCAGGACCCGCTGGGTGATCTCGGACACCGAACGGACCCGATGCAGGACTCTCTCGTGCCGCTCCCGGAGCGCGCAGAACACCACCACGAACGCGGATACGGCGAGTATCGCCAGCATCTCGAGCCACTGCTCGGGGTTGTTCAGATTGTGTTGTTCGAGACCTTCCGCGACGCCGGACACCAGGGCGAGCGCTCCGATCGCGGCGGTCCACCGCGAACCCGCGAACGACGCCGTCAGCGCGGGGGCGACCACGAGCAGCGGCCTCAGGTGGATGCTCTCGGGCGTCACGACGTCGACGACCGTGATGATGACAATGAGCGCAAGCGGGACCACCACCAGGACGTGACCGAGGTGGGCCTCCCGGCGGAGATCCCTAAGGCGTCGCCGGACGCGCACATCTTCCTGGGTATCACGCCGCGGTCACCCGGCTACGCGCGGCCTCACTGCACGCGCCTCCTGCCGCGCGCGGTGCCCTGCCGCACACGGCCTCCTGCCGCGCGGCCCTCTGCCGCGTGCGGCCTTGCTCCGTGCGGCCTCACGGCGCGCCGGCGTCACTGCGCGCGGTCTCCTGCCGCGTGCGACCTCACTGCGCCCCGGCGACGCCGATCGGCATGGACGGGTCGTCGTGGTCCTGCTGCGTGGTCTCCACGTCCTCGCTCTCCGGCGGCGGGACCGGCTCGGCCTCCACCCAGCCGTCGCGGTGCAGCGCGGTGAGGAAGGCGTCGACCAGCACGGGGTCGAACTGTGTGCCGGCATTGCGCCGGAGCGCATCGATGGCGGTCTCGGCGGGCAGGCCGGGACGGTAGGACCGGCTGGAGGTCATCGCGTCGAAGGTGTCGGCCACCGCGATGATGCGGGCGAACTCGGGGATCTCCTCACCGGCCAGGCCCATCGGATATCCCTTGCCGTCCACCCGCTCGTGGTGGTGCATGATGCCGCCCAGCGCCTCGTCGAGGAAGTCGATGTCGCGCACGATCTCCTCTCCGCGCATCGGGTGCAGCTGGATCGCGGCGAACTCCTCCTCGGTCAGGTCGCCGGGCTTCTGCAGGACCTTCGTCGGCACGCCGAGCTTGCCGACGTCGTGGAGCATGCCGGCGTACCGGAGCCGGTTGATCCGGTCGACGCGCATGCCGATCTCCCGGGCGATCATCACCGAGCCGTACGCCACGCGCTCGCTGTGGCCGCGGGTGTAGTAGTCCTTGGTCTCGACGGCCTGGCACAGTGCGGCGACGGTGGCCGCGTGCGCGCGCTGCTGGGCGACGATCTGGGTGAACGCCCAGCGGGCGATGAACACCGGCATCAGCACCAGCACGGCGGACAGGGGCCCGGCCGCCGGCCAGATGCCGGCGATGAGCAGCCCGATCATCCCGAAGCCGAGGCAACCGGGGACGACCAGGCGCCCGGTGGCCAGGACCTCTCGCCAGGTCGCCTGCCGGCTGACGAGCAGGACGACGGTCATCAGCGCGAGGTTGACGGTGACGAAGGTGACGAGGGCGCCGATGAAGGGGCCGATGACGTGGCCGGTCCAGTTGGCGTCACCCCAGCGGTACGGATGGCCGCCGAGCGTCTGGAAGACCGCCCCCGCCGCGTATCCGCTCAGGGCGTACTGCGCGGCGTTGAACAGGCGTTTGATCAGGTCGAGGTCGCGCCGGCCGGTGAGGATCGCCGTCACGCCGATCAGCGTGGCGCCGACCGGGCCGGCCAGCACCACGGCGGCCAGACCGGCCGCGAAGCTCATGGAGACGCGGGCGCGTTTGATCGTGAGGGTGGCCGCCGACGACTCGGTGACCACGAACAGGCCGGCGAGGACGGCGAGTCTCGGCCAGCACAGACCCGTTAACGAGGACGTCGCGATGACGCCGATGGCCAGTGCGATGACGCCGCCGGCATAGGCCCGTGCGGCGAGAGGCAGTCCGCGCATAACGCTCTCCCCGGGGGAACGTGAACGTAGTCACTCTGTCACAGCTGGTGATCGTTGGCGAGGCCCGCGCGGACACGATTCCCTCGACCCCGGGTCACGCGGGTACGGCGCCGGAGCCCGTACCGGCCCGCCGCCGTGCCCCTTGACCTGCCTGGAGACGAGGGGCGGCGCGGGCGCCTGAGGAGGCTGTACTACGGTCGGTCGGGTCGCCGCTCCGCTGAGCCGTCGACGGTCCGGCGGCACCGTTCAAAGGCAGTAACCCCCTCGCCGGCCCCGCCGGCCTGCCCAACCCCCCTGGAGGTCAGGCCTTGGTCCCCCTCAGCCCCCTCAGCCCCCTCACCGCTCTCACCCCTCTCGCCGACGCGGCGCCACCACCGATCGCCTCGGCGGGCCACGCTCACCTGCTGATCGCCGTCCTCGTGGGCATCGCCGTGATCGTCGTGCTCATCACCGCGTTCAAGGTGCACGCCTTCCTCTCCCTGACCCTCGGCTCGCTGGCCCTCGGCGCGGTCGCGGGCGCACCCCTGGACAAGGTGGTCGACAGCTTCACCAAGGGCCTGGGCAGCACCGTCGCCAGCGTCGGTGTGCTCATCGCCCTCGGCTCCATCCTCGGCAAGATGCTCGCCGACTCGGGCGGCGCCGACCAGATCGTCGACACGATCCTCGCCAAGGCGAGCGGCCGGGCCATGCCCTGGGCGATGGTCCTGATCGCCGGCATCGTCGGGCTGCCGCTGTTCTTCGAGGTCGGCATCGTCCTGTTGATCCCCGTGGTGCTGCTCGTCGCCAAGCGCGGGAACCACTCGCTGATGCGCATCGGGATCCCGGCCCTCGCCGGCCTCTCGGTCATGCACGGTCTGGTCCCGCCGCACCCCGGGCCGCTCGCCGCGATCGGCGCGGTCCACGCCGACCTGGGCGTCACGCTGGCCTTCGGCATCCTCGTCGCCGTCCCCACGGTGATCATCGCGGGCCCGGTCTTCTCCCGGTACGCGGCGCGGTGGGTCGACGTCTCCGCTCCCGACCGGATGGTCCCGCAGTCGAACGCCGAGGACGCCGTGCGGCGCCCCGGTTTCGGCGCGACCATGGCCACGGTCCTGCTGCCGGTCGTGCTCATGCTGATCAAGGCGCTGGTCGACATCGTGATCGACGACCCGAAGGACATGACCCAGCGTGTCGCCGACGTGATCGGCACGCCGGTGATCGCGCTGCTGGCCGCCGTCATCCTCGGGATGTTCACGCTGGGCCGTCCGGCCGGCTTCACGCGGGAGCGCCTCTCGTCCGTCGTCGACGGCTCGCTCGCCCCGATCGCGGGCGTGTTCCTGATCGTCGGCGCCGGCGGTGGTTTCAAGCAGACGCTCGTCGACGTCGGCGTGGGCCAGATGATCGTCGACCTCTCGAAGCACTGGTCGATCCCGGCGCTGGTCCTCGGGTGGCTGATCGCGGTCGCCATCCGGCTCGCGACCGGCTCGGCGACCGTCGCCACCGTCTCGGCGGCCGGCCTGGTCGCCCCGCTGACGGCCGGGATGTCCAGCACCCACGTCGCGCTGCTGGTGCTGGCGGTCGGGGCGGGCTCGCTGTTCTTCAGCCACGTCAACGACGCCGGATTCTGGCTCGTCAAGGAGTACTTCGGGCTGAACGTCGGCCAGACCGTCGCGACCTGGTCGCTGATGGAGACGATCATCTCCGTCGTCGCCTTCGTCTTCGTCCTTCTCCTGTCGGTCGTCGTCTGACTCCGGGCGCCGTCGCCCCGTGTGATCACCGGGGCGACGGCGCCTGCCCGTACGAACTGGTATGAAATTCGTCGCTTCCGGCGAATGCGGTCGTACGCTCCGCTATGGTCTGCCCGGTACCGGGATGCCCCCGACGCGGAGGAAATGTGCGCCGTTCCCTGTTGGTCGCCGGTCTGACGATGCTCGCGATCACCGCCTCGGCCTGCGGAGGCAAGGCCGATGACGCGAAGAAGAACACGGCGGCGGTCGCGCCGCGCGACGCGGCGGTGCGCCCCACGGCGACGCCCGTCAAGGTGGTCGTCCTCGTCGACCACAAGAAGCAGGCCGAGACGATGACGACGGCGTCGACCGTCCGTGACGTGCTCACCCAGGTGGGCATCCAACTGGGCAAGTACGACCTGGTCACGCCTGCCGCGGACGCCGCTCCGACGGCGACGGTCAAGGTGCTGCGGCTGCTGTCCGCGCCCAAGACCACGAAGGTCGTGATCCCGGCGCCGACGGTCGAGAAGAAGGACGCCAAGCTCCCGGCCTTCAGCCAGAAGGTGACCCGCGCGGGCCGCTCCGGCTACAAGATGGTCACGACCGCGTACGTCCGGCGGCACGGCAAGAAGGTCAAGGCCGTCATCGACGAGAAGATCAAGCGCACGCCGGTGTCGCGGATCATCGCGCTCGGCCCGCACCCGAGCGGCGCCGGCTCGGCCGCCCGCCTCAACTGGGCGGCGCTGGCCAAGTGCGAGTCGGGCGGCAACCCGCGGGCGGTGAACCCGGCCGGCTACTACGGGCTGTACCAGTTCAACCGGCAGTCCTGGGCGACGGTCGGTGGATCGGGGCTGCCCAGCGACGCGCCGGCGGCCGAGCAGACCTACCGCGCGCAGCTCCTCTACAACCGGGTGAACGGCCGCTGGCAGGGCCAGTGGCCGAACTGCGGCCACTTCCTCTTCAGCTGAGAAGTGTCATACGGGCGGGGTGCGGGGTTGTGGGGTGAGGGGAACACCCCGCCCGTATTTCGGGGGAAGGGGCAAGCGCGGGCCGCGACCGTACACGAGCATGACCGGGTGACCCGGTGGGGTCTGAAGGAGATCCCTGCCACATGTACGAGGCGGGCGTCAGGTCGGCCGGCCGAGGAGACTCCGTCGGCGTTTTCTTGACGCATGAACGACGCTATGTGGGGTATTAATGCACGTCAACGCGGATGTGTCGACATTGTCGAACAAGATCCTCCGGGTCGGCGAGGCGCCGGGACCGCGGCGGCGCACAGCAGACGGTCGAGGCCGACCAGCCTCATGAGGCGACGCAGCCGGTGACTCGGACGGACCAGCGTCAACCGGCCGCCCGCCCGGCCCGCCTCATTGGCGCACCGCACGAGGGCGCCGAGCCCGCGCGCGTCGCAGAACGTCACCCCGAACCCGTCGATCACGACGTCGGGCCCGTGACGGAGGAGCACGTCGAGCACCAGGTCCTCGAGGGCGTCCGTGCCGGCGATGTCGAGTTCGCCGCGCAGCGACACGATCGGCGCCGCCCCCGGGCGCACCCGCGTCCTCGCCGCCAGAATCGGTCCGAGGCTCTGCCGGCTCTCCCTCGCGGTCGCGGTCCGTTTCGACGTGGACGTCCGTGTGTGCGGCTTGCCTGCCATGGATTTCCCCCGCTTGCGGAATCGGCGGAGTCTGGTGCGTCCCTGCTACCGGGCGCGAACGCCGAACCGTCCCCCTCGCGGCCGGACCTCCGCCTGACTATGAGCATGCTCGCCGAGCGGCGCCCGGCGTCACTAGGGGCGAAGGTCCCACGGAGTGCGATCGGCGAAGCTTGCCCCTACGCTGACCGCTGTGCCGGAAGTGATCGATTACGGGCGGTTCGCGGAGCGGCTGCGGCGGGTGATGCCGCGCTGGGACGACCGCGACCGCATGTCCCCTGCCGCGTTCGCCGAGCATCTCGCGGACACCGGCCCGCGGTGGGAGCTGTTGCGCGTCTTCCAGGAGGAGTGGGGCTACGAGCCGCCCGGCGGCGAACCCCGCTGGCCGCGCTGGTCGGAGTCCGAGCACGAGGCGTACGTGCGCCGGCTCAAGGCCGAGGGGACCGATGAGGAGGACGGCGACGAGTGGGACCGCGTCGACCTGACGCTGCCCGTTCCGGCGGCCCTGGACGAGTGGTGGGACCTGCCGTTCAACTCCTTCACCTATCGCCCCCGGCTGTACTGGACGAATCCCGAGTGGCCGCCGACGGTGCGCCCGGATCCCACGGGATACGGGGTCTCGGACGGGTTGCCACCGGGCAACCCCTTCGTCGGACCGGACGACGACCACCGGGTCTGCGTGTTCAAGGCGGAGTACCAGTACTGCAACGAGTGGGGCTATCTCGCCGCCGAGGCCGCGCTTCCCGACCCGAAGGTGCTGGTGAGCACCGGTGACGGCTGGGTCGTGCAGGCGCGGTCGATCTCGGAGTTCTTCCTGCAGCTGGCCGTGACGCGGCTGCCCGCGCACTACGGCTGGACCGTACGGCTGTACGACCCGGAGCCCGAACTGGTGGACCGGGTCCGGCGCGACCTCCCGGAGCTCGGCCTGCTGCCCTGGCGCGAACTCGGCGCCGACACCCTCGCCTACGGCGCCCTCGACGCGATCGTCTACCTCGACGACGGAGGCCTCGTCGACTTCCCCCTCGTGGTGCACGCCCGGACCCGTACGGCCCTGGAGGACCTGGCCCGTACGCTCGGCGCCGACTGGGCCGACGAGATCGAGTCCCCGGAGGCCGACCGCCCGGACCCGAAGGACCAGGCGGAGCCCGCGGAACCCGAGCCGCTGTCCCTGCGCGTCGGCCAGACGGACGCCGACGGGCGGTGGACCGTCGAGGCCGTCTCCGACCGGCCGCTCTGCCCTCCGGAGCCCGAGCCTCCGGCGGTGCTGACCGGCGCCGCCCGGCCGGCCGGTCTCACGGTCTGGGCCGCCGACCCGGACGTCGGCGTCGTCGCGGGCGACCAGGCCGGCGGCCTGCACGTGTGGCCGCCCGCCCGCCCGGCCACCGCGGCGGGCGCGGCGGCCCCGGCGGGTGCGGACGCGTCGGTGGACGCGGTGACTCCGCCTGGCGCGGAGGTCTCGGCGGATACGGACGCGGAGGTGCCGGTGGCTCCGTTGAGCCGTACGGCGCACGACGCGCCGGTGACCGCGGTCGCCTGCCGGTACTTCGACGGACCGGGTGACGCGGTGCTGAGCGGGGACGCGGCCGGGCAGGTGTACGTGTGGCCGTCCTCCGGCGAGGGAGACCCGGTGCCGGTCGGCATCGGCCGGCGCGGCGGCAAGGTGGTCGCGCTCGGCATCGAGTCCCTGGAGACGGGGCCGGCGATGGCCGCCGTCTGGAGCACGGGCGCCGTCTGGCTGTGGGACTACGAGTCGGGCCTCGACGCGGTCATCCACCTCGGGCCCGGCATCGAGACGCTCATCCTGGAGCCGGAGGGCGTCCTGACCGTCGGCGGCCCGACGGGGACCGCCACCGTGCGCCTCGACCCCGAACGCCTGTGGCCGAAACGGGATCTGCACGGGTTCCTGCGCCGCTTCGAGTGGGAGGAGCTCGAGAGCGCGCGCGGTCCGGCCACCGACTTCCCGGAGCGGATCCTCAGGATGGCGTCCGACGACGCCGAGGTCGCCGAGGAGGCGCTGAACGGCCTGCCCGCGCTCCTGATCGAGGGTGAGAAGGTCTTCCCGGCGACCGTGGCCACCGTTCCCTTCCTCGTCCTGCTGGCCACCGAGGCGGAGAACCACGTCCGGGGCCCCCTGCTGTCCCTGGTGACCGACATCGCGCGGGCCGTCTCCGGACCGGTCGCCGCGGGAGAACAGCCTGAAGAGTGGGCGGGGAACGTTCGATTGATGATCGTGAACCTCCTTCCCGCCGTGGCCGAGCTGCTGGACGGCTCCGACCCGGGCGTGCGCGAGGCGGCCCGGCGGCTGCTGGCGGAGTTCCCCGACGAGGAGGCCCGTTCGGAACGGGAATGAGCCGTCGAATGACGATCAGGTGAACCACGGACTCGTTTCCGGCGTCTTCCTTCGCAACAGCGAAAGGACGCGAATGCGACGATTGATCGTGGGGACGGGCGCGGCGGCGCTGGCCCTCGGAATGGGCGTCGGCACGGCGCACGCCGCCACGCCGGCCTGGCGGGTCACCCAGACGACGAAACTGCCGGGCGATGACATCCTGAGCGACGTCACCGTCGCGCCGACCGGGAGCACCTGGGCCGTCGGCAAGCGGACCGTCAGCGGCAAGACGCGGCCGGTCGTCCAGCGCCTGTCCGGGACGACCTGGAAGGACGTGAAGCTGCCCGCCGGCTGGTCGATGGCGCTGAACGTCGTCGACGCCTCGTCCAGCAAGAACGTCTGGGCGTTCAGTGCCGAAGAGGGCTCGGTCGTGCACTGGAACGGCAAGAAGTGGACGTCCGCGAAGTTCACCGGCGTCTTCCGCGCCACCGACGCCGGCGTGGTCAGCGCCTCCAACGTGTGGGCGGTGAACGGCGGCACCACGGCCCGGCACTGGAACGGCAAGAAGTGGGCGAGCGTCAAGCTCCCCGCCCACGTCGTCACCCTGCAGGCGGTGTCCGCAAAGAACATCTGGGCGGCCGGCTCCATCGGGGACAAGGCCGCGGTGGTCCACTACGACGGCAGGTCGTGGAAGGTCGTCAAGACCGTCGCCCTGGCCAAGCCGGAACCCGACGCGGCCACGGTCCTCACCGGCATCGCCGTGTCGGGGAAGAACGTCTGGGCGGTCGGCGCGCAGTCGTGGTCCTGCGGTGAGGACGGCGACGACACCTGCTACACGCGGCTGGCGCTGCGGCTGACCGGCACGAAGTCCAAGTCCTTCGTCACCGAGAAGGGCCAGGCGTACACCAAGGTGGCGGCCGACGGGTCGGGCGGCGTGTGGATCCTGCAGGGGGCGTGGGACCCGGCGCTCGTCCACGTCACCGGTGACACGTTCACCTCCTCGGCCGCGCCGCGCCCGTCCGGGCACGACGTCAACCTGACCGCGCTGGTGAACCGGCCGGGCACGAAGACCGTCTGGTCGGTCGGCGGTTCGTCCCCCGAGGGCGACCCGGACGACCCGACCAGCGACGGCGTCTACCTCCGCACCGGCTGAGCCTCGGTGAGTCGCGTACGGGCCCGGGACCCACGTCCCGGGCCCGTACGCCGTTCAGTGGCCGCCCGGGCGGGCGTACGGCGGCCGGTCGGGCGGGCGTACGGCGGTCGGTCGGAGGGACGTTCGGCGGCCGCTCGTTCAGGCGTTCAGCGGTCGGCCAGCCGGGCCAGGAGGGCGACCGCGCGGGCCAGGTCCCGCTGCTCCTCGGGGTCGAGCTCGCTCGCCATCGCCTCCGCCAGCCAGTCCGCCCGCCGGATCCGCTGGCTCTGCAGCTCGGCACGGCCCGCGTCGGTGATGGTGAGCAGGGTCTTACGGGCGTCGCTGGGGTGCGACCCGGCGGAGATCAGGCCGAGGGCGGTGAGCCGCCCGACGGTACGGGCCATCGACTGGTGCCGTACTCGTTGCCGTTCGGCCAGGTCGGCGGTGGTCAGCGGGCCCTCCCGGCCGAGGTGGCCGAGCACGGCGGCCTGGGGTGTCGGCAGGTCCTCCGGACGGCGGGCCCCGCGCACCAGTCGCCCGACGACCAGCCGCAGCTCATGGGCGACCTCGTTCACGTCCACCTCGTCCATGCCGAGGACTCTACAGCCATGCTGTATATTCGGCACTGATATACAGCATGGCTGTAAAAATGGGGAAGACGAAGGGACGTCGGCGCATGCGACTGACCAAGCTGGGACACGCCTGCATCCGGATCGAGAAGGACGGCACCACACTGGTCGTCGACCCGGGCGGCCTGACCGCGCCCGGCGCGCTGGACGGCGCCGACGCGGTGTTCATCACCCACGAGCACTTCGACCACTTCGACGAGGGAGCGCTGCGCGCCGCGCTCGACGCGTCACCGAGGCTGCGGGTCTGGACCAACGGCGCCACCGCCGCCAAGCTGGAGGGCCTCGGCGGCCGGGTCACGGTGGTCGGCCACGGCGACGCCTTCGACGTGAACGGCATCGGCGTGGAGGTCCACGGCGAGTGGCACGCGGTCATCCACCCGGACATCCCCCGCATCGGCAACGTCGGATTCCTCATCGACGGGAGCGTCTTCCACCCGGGCGACGCCTTCACCGCGCCGGAGCGGCCGGTCGACGCCCTCATGGTGCCGATCAGCGGACCCTGGCAGAAGCCCGCCGAGGTCATCGACTACGTCCGCGCCGTCAAGCCGGCCCGCGCATTCTCCGTACACGACGAGGTCCTCAGCGACATCGGCAAGACGGTCGTGAACGGCCTGCTCGGCGCGAACGGCCCGGGCACCGGCACCGCCTACGAGCGGTTCTCCCCGGGCGACACCGTCGAGCTCTGACTCCCGGACGGGGGAGGCGGCGGTCCGCCGCCGTCTCGCGCCGTCACCCCGGCCCTTCGCGCCGTCGCCGTCCGCCGGCTTAGCGTCGTGGTCGCCGTCTCCCGGTTCGGGCGTTCCGCGCGGTTCACGGCGTGTTAAGCGGGTGAACCTACGGTTTCAGGGGTACGTGAGCCGCCGGACCGAAGGCGGGATCAATGGGCGACTGGTCGTTCCTCGTAGTGGCCGTGGTCATCACGGCCTTGGCATTCGACTTCACCAACGGCTTCCACGACACCGCCAACGCGATGGCGACCTCCATCGCGACCGGCGCGCTACCGCCACGGATCGCGGTGCTGATCTCTGGCGCGCTCAACCTGGTCGGCGCGTTCCTGTCCACGGAGGTGGCCAAGACCATCTCCGGCGGGATCGTCGACGACTCGCTCGTCACACCGGCGATGATCTTCGCGGGCCTGGTCGGCGCGATCGTGTGGAACCTCGTGACCTGGGTGTTCGGCCTGCCGTCGAGTTCCTCGCACGCGCTGTTCGGGGGACTGATCGGGGCCGTCTGGGTGGGCGCCGGGGTCAAGGGCGTCCACTTCTCCGTGGTCACGGAGAAGATCCTCATCCCCGCGCTCGCCTCGCCGCTGATCGCGGGCGTGGTCGCCGTCACGTCGACCTACCTCGCGTACGTGATCACGCGGCGCGGCCGCCGGGACGAGGTCGGGCGCGGCTTCCGGGCCGGGCAGATCGCCTCGGCCTCGCTGGTGTCGCTGGCGCACGGAACGAACGACGCCCAGAAGACGATGGGCGTCATCACCCTCACGCTGATCTCGGCCGGGGTGCTGTCCCACGGCTCCGGGCCGCCCTGGTGGGTCGTCACGATGGCCGGCCTGGCGATCGCGCTCGGCACGTACATCGGCGGCTGGCGGATCATCCGCACGATGGGCAAGGGGCTGGCCGACATCGAGTCCCCGCAGGGGTTCGCGGCCGAGACCTCTGCCACGACCGTGATCCTGGCCTCCTCCCACCTGGGATTCGCGCTGTCCACGACGCAGGTGTGCTCCGGCGCGATCCTCGGTGCGGGGATCGGCCGCCGGCTCGCGGAGGTGCGCTGGAGCGTCGCGGGCCGGATGGTCCTGGCATGGGTGTTCACGCTGCCCGCGGCCGCGGCGGTCGGCGGGCTCGCGGCGGCGGTGGCCGAGCAGGGCACCGCGGGCATCGTCGTCGTCCTGGTCGCGGCGATCGCCATCGCCACGGGCATCTACGCGGTGTCCCGGCGCGACCCGGTGCACGCCGCCAACGTCAACGACCAGCCGACGGCGGCGGTCATGTCGCAGGCCACCACCGCGGCGTGAGGGGAGCGCGATGAACGTCAAGTGGAGCGCCCTCGGGGAGGTCGCCGTCGTCGCCTTCGCCGTCGGCGTCGCGATCGTCGTGATCTTCGCGGTCGGCGTCCTCGCCTGGTCGGTACGGCCGGCGGCGGACACCGGCCGGGACCGGGACGGAACGCTCGCCACCGTCGCCGCCGGGCTCTGCTTCCTGGCCTGCGCGCTGATCGTCTGCTACGGCATCTACCTCGTCGTCCCCCAGTTCCACTGACGGGGAACCGCCGTCCTCACCGGGGGCGGCGGGACCGCCCCCGTCCGGCCCGGATCGCACGGAACGCCGTGGCGACGGCGCCCGCCAGGCCGATCAGGGCGAGGACGACCGCGAGATGGACGCCGTACGCCTGGGGAAGCCGTGACGGATCCCCGGCCCGGCGGCCGAGCCCGAGCACCATCGGCAGCGCCACGGCCGAGACGGACGCCGCGAGCACCAGCGACACCCGGACCGGCCGGCGGTACGACGTCGGCAGCCGCCCGGTGAGCAGGGCCACGCCGAGCACGGCCGGGACCACCAGCAGGTCGTGCACGAGCGCCGCGCCCGCGACCCAGACCAGCCAGCCGACCGGGTCGGTCTCGGCGGCGTCGCGCAGCAGCCCGGCGCCGCCGACGCCGATCAGCGCCGCGCCGAGGCCGTACGCGATGAGGCGTCCCCGCCCGACCCTCATGACCCGTGCACCACCAGCCGGGCGATCCACTTGGTCTGCAGCACGCCGGGACGGTCCGGGGCGATCAGCCGGCACGGGTACCCGTGGTCGGGTGACAGCGGCTCGCCGTTCAGGTCGAGGGCGAGGAGCGTGAGCTCGTCGCGCCAGTGCGGCGGGTCGACCTCCGAGGCGCGGTACCGCCCGCCCGCCTCCAGCGACTCCACCCGGACCCGCGCGCCCGCGTGGACGCCCGCCGCGTGGAGGACGTCGCGGAGCCGTACGCCGGCCCAGGTCCCCGCGGCGCTCCAGCCCTCGACGCACGCGATCGGCAGCCGCGCGGCGTGCTGCGGCATGGCCCGCAGGTCGGCGAGCGACAGGGACAGCTCACGTGCCACGTCACCGGTGACCGCCAGCCGCCAGGCCGGATCCGGGCGGACGCCGGCGGCGGCCGCCGTCTTGTTCACCGGCAGCCGCTGCGGTCCGACACCGGGCCGGCGCGGGGACAGCAGCGCGAGCCCGCCGAGCGGGGTGAACGTCTCCCCGACGGTCGTCAGCCCGACCAGCCCGCACGCTCCCGCGACGGTCGCGAGGAATCCCCGGCGCGAGGGCCCGGTGGGGCGCGCGTCCGCACTCCCGTGTCCGGGACGCAGCCCGCGGACCTTGGCCCACTCGTTCGCGACGTGGACGACCAGCGCGCCGTAGACGATGTAGGCGGTCCAGTAGTGCGCCGTCGTGAAGAAGAACGGGAACGGGTAGAAGTACGCGATGTTGAACAGCCCGGTCACGAGCTGGAACAGCGCCCCGCCGACGAGCGGGAACACCAGCGCCCGTTCGAGCGCGTGCCCCGCCGAGCGCACCGGCGGCCACTGCCACAGCCGCGGGTAGACGGTCCACAGCTTGGCCAGCAGCAGCGGGATCGTGGCCAGGCCCCCGATCACGTGCGCGCCCTGCGTGAGCCGGTAGAGGCCGACCGGCCGCGACGGCCAGACCGCCCACCCCGGCGGATGCTGCATGAAGTGGCTGATCAGTCCGGTCACGAACGCGACCGTGAAGCTGACGCCGAGCGCCGCGCCGAGCCACGCGGCGGTCCGCTCGTCCCGTCCGTCGCGCTCCCGCGAGGCGAACCGCCCGATCGCCGTGATCAGGCGAGCGGGGTCAGGTCGGCGAAGCATCGCCCGGCCTCCGTCCAGATCTCGGCCACCCGCAGGCCGGCCTCCTCCGCGTATCCGCCGATCGCGTCGCGGGCGACGTGCGACCAGCGGAACCAGTCGCTCACCTGCCGCGGGTCACGGAGCCGCACCCACTCCGTACGCGTCGTCGCGCCGAGTTCGGCGATCGCCCGGCCACGCCGGTGCAGCAGCGCCTCGACGCGGCGCAGCAGCGCGGCGGGGTCACCGCCGATGCCGATGTTGCCGTCGGCCAGCAGCACCGTCTCCCACCGCCCGGCCCCCGGGACGTGGCCGAACACGTCCCGCAGCAGGGCCAGCCCGCCCGCCGCCCGCGTCATCTCGACGGCGTACGGCGTGACGTCGATGCCGAGCGCGGGCAGGCCGCGTTCGGCGAGCGCGACCGTGAGCCGCCCCGGCCCGGACCCGACGTCGAGCGTCGGCCCGGCGCAGCGGTCCAGCAGGGTGTCGTCGCCGGGCCGTCCGTCGCACCACTGGTCGACCGGGAGGCGCTCCCGCCGCCCGTCGGCGTGCTCGATCTCCACCGACCCGAGCCCGGCGAGCGACCCCTCGTACAGCCCGCCGATCACCGCGCGCCTCCTCGTACGGGGACGGGCGCGGCATCCCCGGCCCGGCCGATGGCCGCGAGCGTGGCGGCGAACCGCGTGCCGGGGGCCCGGTCCGCCACCCGTGCGGCGTCGGCGGCGGTGTCCACGTCGGTCAGCGTCTCGAGGGTCGTGACGCGCAGGCCGCGCAGCCGGGCGCGCTGACACGCCCCGGTGTCCGGGCGCGACATCGGCACTCCGAGCAGCAACCGGGGATCGGGCCGCCGCAGGCCGAGCAGCCAGAACCCGCCGTCGGCGGCGGGGCCGAACACCGCGTCCCCGTCGTCGAGGCTCCAGGCCGCCCGCATGAGCTGAGCCGGGGTGACCTGGGGCGTGTCCATGCCCACGAGGACGGCGGGCCCGCCGACGTCGGCGAAGGCGTTCGCGAGCCGCTCGTCCAGTCCGCCGCCGCGTTGCGGCACCACCTCGAACCCCGCGGGCAGCCACCGGCCCGGACGCCCGGCGAGGACGAGCACCCGCCGCGCCGCCGGCGCCGCCGAGACGGCGGCGAGCGTGTCCGCCAGCGCCGCCTCCGCCAGGGCCGCCGCCTGCACGGGCGTGTACGGCGGGGTCAGCCGGGTCTTGACCCGGCCGGGCACCGGCTCCTTGGCGATCACGAGCAGCGTCACCGGACCGCCTCCGGCGGGGGCGGTCACACCGTCTCCAGGACGCGGCGCATGTCGCGGACGGCCCGGAGCGTGCCCCGTACGGTGCCGGTGACCTTGGACCGGCCCGTACGCGGGTGGTAGGCGACATCCGTCTCGGCGATCCGCCAGCCCTGGGCGCGGGCGCGCAGCACCATCTCCAGCGGGTACCCGGATCGCCGGTCGGTCAGGTGCAGGTCGAGCAGGCGGGTCCGCCGGGCCGCCCGCATCGGGCCGAGGTCGCGCAGACCCGCGCGGCGCGCGACGAGGGCATTGCCGAGCCGCGCGTGCGGCGGCCACGCCCGGAAGGAGACCGGCCGCCGCCGCCCCAGCACCAAGTCCGTGCCGAGCCGGTCCGCGGCGAGCCGGTCCGCGCCCAGCCGGTCCGCGCCGACTCCGTCCGCGCCGAGCCGGTCCACGTCGACCGCGCGGCCCGCGTCCGGATCGGCGTCCGGAGGGGCATCCGCCAGCAGGCGGACGACCTTGGGCAGGTCGGCCGGGTCGAGGGAGGCGTCGGCGTCCATGAAGCAGACGATGTCGGCGGTCGCGGCGAGCAGCCCGGCGTGGCAGGCGGCGCCGAAACCGCGGCGCGGCTCGTGCACGACGAGCGCCCCGTGGGCTTCGGCGATCTCCGCCGAGCCGTCGGTGGAGCCGTTGTCGACGACGATCGGGCGATGGCCCTCGGGCATTCGCGTCAGCACCCATGGGAGGGCGGCGGCCTCGTCGAGGCAGGGCAGTACAACGTCGATCACCTTCGTGACGCTACGCCGGGACCCGCGCCGGAAACCCTTACGGAGTGATGACGTGTACGGCGCATCCCTCCTGGTCAGTCCTAGTGTGGGGGCGTGATCAGCTTCAGCGCGCCGGTGAGGTCGCCCGGCCGGAAGAGGCGTCCGGCCGACCCGCCGGACCAGCCGGGCAGCGCTCCTGAAGAGTCCGTCGACGAGCCGGACAAGGCCGCCGGTGGGCTCGGCGAAGGGCCGGGGCAGGCCGCCGGCGAGCCGGGCCGACCGGCCACTGGACTCGGCGAGGGATCGGGGCGGCACGCCCGGACGGCCCTCGCGGCATGGGTCGGAATCATCTCGGCCGGGTTCGCGGTCGGAGCCGTCCTCCGCGCCGCCGGGTACCTGCCGGTGGACCGGTTCCCGCCGTTGCACGCCTCGCCACGGCTGCTGCTCGGCCCGCTGCTGCCCGCGGCGGCCCTGGCGCTCGTCGCGGTCGCGGTCCTGCCGGTCGCGGCGCGGCGGCTGCCCTGGGGCGCGCTGCTCGTCGTCGCGTGGCTCGGGTCGGTGCTGTGGGCGGTGGCGCTGCAGCTGCCGGACGGTCTGGCCCGGCCCCTCACCGCGCCGACCGAGTACCTGGCCGGCCTGCCCGCCGTCGGCGACGACCCGCTGCGCTGGCTGCGCGGCTTCGCGCGGGACATGCAGGCGTACCCCACGCACGTGAAGGGCCACCCGCCCCTGCCGACCCTGATCCTGTGGGCGCTCCGGTACGCGGGTCTGCGCGACGCGGGCTGGGCGGCGGCCCTCGTGATCGTGGCGGGCGGCTCGGCCTCGGCCGCGATCGCGGTCACCGTCCGGAGGCTGGCCGGCGCGGAGACGGCCCGCCGCGCGGTCCCGTTCCTCGTCCTCGCGCCCACGGCCCTGTGGGTCGCCACGAGCGTGGACGCCCTGTTCCTCGGCGTCGCGGCCTGGGCCGTGGCCCTCCTCACCGTCGCCGCCATGCCGCTCCCCGCACCGCGCGGTGCGCGGTCCGCTGAGCCACCCGCCATGCCGCTCGCCGCACGGTCCGCTGTGCCATCGTCTGCTGTGTCGTCCGCTGGGGCACTGGCCGGGCGGTGGCGGGTGGTGGCCGCGGCGTTCGCGGGCGGGCTGCTGCTGGGGTCGCTGCCGTACCTGAGTTACGGGCTGCTGCCGGTGTTCGCGCTGCCGCTCGCCGTCCTCCTCCTGACGCGACCGCCTCGTCCGGTCCTGGGCGCGCTGGCCGTGGGGTGCCTGGTCGTTCCGGTCGCCTTCACGCTGGCGGGGTTCTCGTGGTTCGCGGGCGTCGCGGGCACGCATGCCGCCTGGGCGGCGGGTGGGGGAGCCCGGGCGCGGCCGTACGCCTACTTCCTGCTCGGGGATCTGTCCGTGCTCGCGCTGCTGATCGGCCCCGCGACCGCGATGGCCCTTCCGGCGGTGCTGGGACGGGCGGTCCCCCTCGCCCGCGCGATGGTCCGCCGGGCGGCCCCGGTCGGCGGTGGACGGCTCGGCCTGCCGGTCGCCGCCGCGCTGATCGGGATGGTCGCGCTGGACCTGTCCGGCGTCACCCGGGGCGAGGTCGAGCGGATCTGGATCCCGTACGCGGCCTGGACGACGATCGCGTGCGCCGTCCACCGCCCGCCGGCCCGTACGCTGCTCCTCGCACAGGCCGTGACCGCGCTGACGGTCCAGGCGCTGGTGAGGTCGCCATGGTGAGATCCGAGACGGGGCACGTGCTGGTGGTCGACGACGATCCGACCGTCGCCGACGTCGTGTCCCGCTACCTCCTCCGCGACGGGCACGAGGTCGTCTGCGTCGCCGACGGGCACGCCGCGCTGCGCGCCGCCGAGGAGCGCCCTCCGGACCTCGTCGTCCTCGACCTCATGCTGCCCGGCATCGACGGCCTGGAGGTGTGCCGTCGGCTCCGCGAACGCTGGCCGGTGCCGATCGTCATGCTGACCGCGCTGGGTGAGGAGACCGACCGGCTCATCGGGCTGGAGACGGGCGCCGACGACTATGTCACCAAGCCGTTCAGCCCCCGTGAGCTGGCGCTGCGCGTCAAGTCGGTCCTGCGCCGGGCGCGCGGCGCGCTCACGCCGACCGGCGGGACGATCACCGACGCCGACCTCACGGTGGACGCGGCCGCGCACGAGGTACGGCTCGGCGGCGCGGAGGTCTCGCTGACGGCGCGGGAGTTCGACCTGCTGGCGTTCCTGATGCGTCATCCCCGGCAGGCGTTCACCCGCGCGGACCTGCTCCGGAACGTCTGGGGCTGGGAGTTCGGGGACTCGTCGACGGTGACGGTCCACGTCCGCCGACTGCGAGAGAAGATCGAACAGGACCCCACCGCGCCCCGGCGGATCCTCACCGTATGGGGCGTGGGCTACCGATTCGAGCCGCTCACATGATCCCTTTCAACGCGTTCGTCGAGGTGGTGGCGTACGCCGCCGGTGCCGCGCTGCTCGTGGGCGCGGCCGGGGTCTCGGCGCTGTACGCGCTGCGCGGGCGGTCCATCACCGCCCTGCTCGCCGTGGTCTCGGCCGCGACCGTCCTCGCCACCGTGGCGGGCATCGTGGCGATCACGCTGAAGATGTTGATCAGCGACCACGACCGGTCCGTCGCGCTGACCGTGACCGTGATCGGCGGCCTCGTCGGCCTCGGGGTGTCGCTCCTGCTCGGCCACCGGCTCATCGGCGGCACCCGGTCCCTGCTGGCGTCCGTACGTACGGCGGGGGAGACCGGCCGGTTCGGGCCGCCGGAGCGCCGACTGCCCGCCGAGCTCGCCGAGTTGGGGGCGGAGCTGTCCGCCGCGTACGACCGCCTCGACGCGGCCCGCACCCGTGAACGCGCCCTGGAGACCAGCCGCCGTGAGCTCGTCGCCTGGGTCAGCCACGACCTGCGCACCCCGCTGGCCGGGCTGCGGGCGATGGCGGAGGCGCTGGAGGACGAGGTCGTGGCCGACGAGGTCACCGTCCGTCAGTACCACGCGCAGATGCGGGCGGAGACGGATCGGCTCACCGCGATGGTGGACGACCTGTTCGAGCTGTCCCGGATCCACGCGGGCGCGCTCCGGCTGTCCCGGCAGCGGGTCGGCCTCGGCGACCTGGTGTCGGAGACGGTCGCCGGGACCGAGCCGCTGGCCCGGGCGAAGGGCGTACGGCTGCGCGGGCAGGCCGACGGCGTCCTGCCGGTCGAGGTGGACGCCGCCGAACTCGGCCGCGCCCTGCGCAACCTCGTCGTCAACGCGATCCGGCACACCCCGGAGGACGGCGGTGTGGAGATCGTGGCGGGGGCGGAGGAGGGCATGGCCTACGTCGCGGTGTCCGACGCCTGCGGCGGGATCCCGGACGAGGACCTGCCGCGCCTGTTCGACGTGGCGTTCCGTGGCGAGGCCGCGCGCACGCCCGGCGGCGGGGCCGGGCTCGGCCTGGCCATCGCCCGCGGCATCGTCGAGGCCCACGCGGGGGAGATCGGCGTTTCGAACGCGGGCGCCGGCTGCCGCTTCGTCGTCCGCCTCCCGCTCGGCGTCTGAGCCGGCGACGCCCTTCCGGGTGCCGCCGACGGACCAGAACGGGGATCTCAGCCCTGACGTGCGATGAAGGGTGCAGACCGCCGGAGGCGTCCGAGAAGGACCCCACGCTCCACATCCCGCCGCTGGGAAGGCTCAAGTTGTCCCGGATCCCAGTGGGCGCGCTGCGGCCGTCCCGGCAGCGGGTCGGCCTCGGCGACCTCAGCCGGCTGCGGTGTCGGGGATGCCGGTGCGGTCCAGGGTGAACCGGCTGGTGTGGGTGGCTACTCGCCGGCCGAGGTGGCGGGCGGTGGCCAGGTCGGCGGCGTGGACGGCTTCGGGGCCCTGGTCGTTCCAGGTCTGGGCGCCGGCGCCGAGGTAGAACCCGAGTCGGTTGTGGTCGTGTTCGCTGGCGGTGGTGGTGTTCCAGCCGGGCAGCAGGCCGAGGCTGATCCAGTGCATGCCGTGTTGGGCGGCGAGCATCGAGAAGTACTGCAGGGTGTGCAGTTTGTCGCCGCTCATGGAGCCGGAGTTGGTGAAACCGGCGGCGATCTTGTCCTGCCAGGCGCGGGTCGTCCATCGGCCGGAGGTGGCTTCGGCGAAGGCGTGGAAGGCACCGGAGGCGCTGCCCATGTAGGTCGGGCTGCCGAAGATGATCGCGTCGCATCGGTCGAGGGTGCGCCAGTCGTCGTCGGTGATCGCGGCGACGTCGACGTCGATCGTTTCGACGCGTGTGCCGGGTACTGATGCGGCTCCCTCGGCGACGGCGTTCGCCAGTTCGCGGGTGTGGCCGTAGCCGGAGGTGTAGGCGATGCCGACGGTGATGCTGGACATGATGGTTGTTCCGTTCTCGATGCTCGTGGTGGGTCGTGCGGTCAGTCGGTCGGTCGGCTTTCGCGGGCGTTGGACGTCTCGGTCATGTCGGGGTACCGGTCGCCGGTGACCTGGGCGGCGATGGGTTCGAGTCGCGCGAGTTCGTCGGCGGTGAGGGTGAGTCCGAGTGCGGCGAGGTTCTCGTGGAGGCGGTTCGGGTGCCGGGTGCCGGGGATCGGCACGACGGTGAGGCCGTGGACGGCGCGTCGCTGGTGCAGCCAGGCCAACGCGACCTGTGCGGGGGTGGCGCCGCGGTCGGCGGCGATCGTGGTGATGGGGTGCAGGAGCGCTGCGTTGCGCTGGGCGTTCTCACCGGTGAAGCGGGGGAACCGGGAGCGGATGTCGCCGGTGGTGAACTCGCTCGGCAGGGCGCCGGTGAGGAAGCCGCGACCGAGAGGGGAGTAGGCGACCACGCCGACGCCGAGTTCGGCGGCGGCGGGTATGAGGCCGCGTTCGATGTCGCGGGTGAACAGCGACCACTCCGATTGCACCGCGCTGATCGGGTGGTGGGCGTGGGCTTCGCGCAGTTCGTCGCCGGTGACCTCGGACAGGCCGAGGTGGCGGACCTTGCCGGCCTGGACGAGGTCGCCCATCGTTCCGATGGAGTCGGCCAGCGCGACGGCCGGGTCGCGGCGGTGGGGGTCATGAGATCTCCTAGCGATCGATGAGGCGCCGTGGTGACATCGTCAACGCTAAGCAGGTAACGACGGTAGTGTCAATGTCAACGGAAACTTGTTACCATCGGCATATGCGCAGCGACCCTGGCTCGCCCGAGACGGGCGTGGAACGACGCGACCAGCAGGAGGCGATCCTGAAGGCGGCGGCCGAGCTGTTGGCCGAGCACGGCCCGGCCGGCATCTCGACGCGGGCGGTCGCGACCGCCGCCGGGGTGCAGACGCCTGCGCTGTACCGCTTGTTCGGGGACAAGGACGGCCTGCTCGACGCCCTCGGCAGCTACGTGTTCGAGAGCTACCTGGCCGAGAAGCGGGGAATGGAGCCCGGCGAGGATGCGATCGAGGACATCCGGCGCGGCTGGAACATCCACGTCGAGTTCGGGCTGCGCAATCCCGCGTTCTACGCCCTGATGTACGGCAACCTGCGCCCGGGTCGCCGCCCGGCCGCCGCCCAGGAGAACGGCGAGATCCTGCGCCGTCTACTCGAGCGGGCTCGCGAGCAGGGCCGGCTCCGCGTGCCGGTCGAGACGGCCGCTCGGGCCATTGAGGCGTCGACGACCGGCGCCGTGCTGCTGCTGCTGGCGCAGCCCGAGGATGAGCGCGACCCGACCCCGCTCACCGGGCTGCGTGACACCGTCATCGACTCGATCGTCAGCACCGAACCGGCGGCCGACGTCCGAACGACGATCGCCGACCGGGCTCTGGCACTGCTGGCCGCCGTCGGTGATGGCCGCGGCGCCGACCCCCTCGTGGACGCCGGATTCAGGGCCACCGAAGCGGCGCTGCTGCGTGATTGGCTGAGCCTCCTGAGCCGATGACGATCCGCTGCCCCCTGCGGAGCCGCCGATGGCGCTCCGCTTTGTACCTACTGGTATGTACGATGATCGCATGACGAACCACGCCATCGAGGCGGAGGACGCCCCGCCGGTCACGCGCTCGGTCGTGCTCGACCAGTTCCTGCCGGCCCCTCGGAGCACGGGCCGGGTCCAGATCCGGCGCATCACCATCGCGCCCGGCCACGCGGCCGGGCTGCACGTGCACAACGGGCCGGTGTTCGGCAGCGTCGAGACCGGTTCGGTGGTCTATCAGGTCGAGGGCGAAGCGGCCTCCGTCCTCGGGCCCGGGGACGTGTTCTACGAGCCCGAGGGGGTCCGCATCGCCCGTTTCGACGCCCAGGACGAAGGCGTGACGTTCCTCGGGTACTTCCTTGTCGCCGCCGGCGAGACACCGCAGATCGAGTTCCCCGGCGACTGAGGACGGCTCTCAGGAGCGGGTGGCGAACTCCGCCGTGCCGTCCTCGAAGGGGATCGTGGCGCGGAAGCCGAGCTCCGTACGGGCCCGGTCGGGGGAGGCGACGACGTGGCGGACGTCGCCCAGCCGGTACCCGCCGGTGACGACCGGATCGGGCCCGCCGTACACCTTGGCGAGCGCGCCCGCCATCTCCCCGACCGTACGCGGCTCACCGCTGGCGATGTTGTACGCCCGCAGCCCACCGGGATGAGGCCCGGCCGCCTCGAGGGCCAGGAGGTTCGCGCGGGCGACGTCGCGTACGTGGACGAAGTCGCGGCGCTGCCCGCCGTCCTCGAAGACGCGCGGCGCCTCGCCGCGTTCGAGGGCCGAGCGGAAGATCGCGGCGACTCCGGCGTACGGGGTGTCGCGCGGCATCCGCGGCCCGTACACGTTGTGGTACCGCAGCGCCACCACGACGCCGCCGGTCGTCCTGGCCCACGACGCCGCCAGGTGCTCCTGCGCGAGCTTGGAGTCGGCGTAGGCGTTGCGGGGGTCGACGGGCGCGTCCTCGCCGACGGTGCCCGGCGTCAGCGCCGTCCCGCACAGCGGGCAGCGCGGCTCGAACCGTCCCGCCGCCAGGTCCTCCTCGGCGCGCGGGCCGGGCCGTACCCGGCCGTGTGCCGGGCAGTCGTAGGCGCCCTCGCCGTACACGACCATCGACGAGGCGAGCACGAGCCGCCGTACGCCCGCCCCGGCCATCCCGGCGAGCAGGACGGCCGTGCCCAGGACGTTCGTCGAGGCGTAGGCGGGCAGGTCGGAGACGTCGACGCCCAGGCCGACCTTGGCGGCCTGGTGACAGACCGCGTCCACGCCGAGGAGGCACCGCGCGACCGTGGCGGCGTCGCGGACGTCCTCGCCCGACCGCAGGTCGAGCAGGCGAACCTGGTGGCCGTGCTCCCGGAGCGTCTCGACGACGTGAGATCCGATGAACCCGGCCGAGCCGGTCACGAGTACGCGCATGCCCGCACGCTAACCGCGGCCGGGCGGCCGGAGCCGGGATGGCGGCGAGCCGTCCGCATTCCGTAAGAACCGCCGTCTCGATGGTGAAACTTTCAGTGCGGAGCCGCCCCTCACGGTCGCTCGCCGGGCCGGTGACCTGCGGGGCGGGCACGGGCCGTCCCGGCGGCGCTCGCCGCCGCTTTGACGCGGCGTGACGCGCGCCGGAACCTGCTCCTGACCGGGCCCACCCTCGCCCGGTCGGCTCTCGGGAGGCGGGAATGTCCCAGATGCGACGCGTCGGCGCTGTGGGGGTCCTCGCGTCGCTGGCGTTGACGGCGGCCGCGGCGTACGGCGGCCCGGTGTCGGCGGCCACGGTCGTGACCGTGGCCCAGGACGGCAGCGGGAACTTCACCACCGTGCAGGCCGCCGTCAACGCAGCCCCCGCGGGCGGCTCCGGCTACGAGATCGACATCAAGCCGGGCACCTACCGGGGGACGGTCTCGATCCCCTCGGCCAAGACGCACGTCACGCTTAAGGGCACCGGCTCCAGTCGCGACCAGGTCGTCATCGTCGAGAACCACGCGGCGAGCACGTACGGCACCCAGGGCAGCGCGACGGTCGCCGTGTCCGCGAACGACTTCCGCGCCGAGAACCTCACCTTCGCCAACGACTACGACGAGGCGAAGAACGGGAGCTCCCAGGCGGTGGCCCTGGACCTGAACGCGGACCGGGCCGTGCTGAACAACGTGCGCGTCCTCGGCAACCAGGACACGCTCCTGCTGTGGACGGCCGGCACGGGCACCGTCGGCCGGTCCTATATCCGCAAGTCCTACGTCGAGGGAGACGTCGACTTCATCTTCGGCCGGGGGACCGCGGTGTTCGACCGGTCGGAGATCCACTCGCTGAGCCGCGGCTCCTCGACCAACAACGGGTACGTCACGGCGGCGGCGACGACCGACACGAACCCGTACGGCTTCCTCTTCTACCGCTCGACGCTGACGAGCAACGCGCCCGCCAAGTCGGTGTACCTGGGCCGGCCCTGGCACCCGTCGAACGACGTGCACGCGGTGGGCCAGGTGCTGTTCCGCGAGTGCACGCTCGGCGCGCACATCCGGGACGACCCCTGGACCGACATGTCGGGCTTCTCGTGGAAGAGCGCGCGGTTCTCCGAGTACACGAACACGGGCGCCGGCGCGGCGGTCAACGCGAACCGGCCCCAGCTCGCCGCATCCCAGGCGCCCTCGTACACCCCCAACGCCTACCTGGCCGGCTCGGACGGCTGGAACCCGGTGTTCTGACCCCTGGAGGCCGCGATGCCCCATCGGAACCGCAGGCGGCTGCGCACGCTGCTGCCGGCGCTGAGCGCCCTGACGTTCGCCTGCGCGTCCCCGGCCGGAGCGCAGGCCCTCGCCGCCGACCGGACGCCGACCGGCGGGGCGGTCGTCTCCGCCGCCACCGGCGGGGCGGCCGTGGGCGGCTCGGCCGTCTCCGGCACCACCGGCGGGGCGGCTCCGGCGGCGGACGCCCCCTTCACCGGCAACGCGACCTGGTTCACCGGGCTCGGCTCGCCGTACGGCGGATGCGGGCTGCCGCAGGCGAACCTCGACAGCCAGGACTTCGTCGCCCTCAACGTCTTCAACACGCCGCACGACTACAACGGCTACCCGCGCCCCATCGCGCCGTCGGACGCCGCCCGGATGGGGATCTTCGACAACGGCCACAACTGCGGCCGCTACGTGCAGGTGACGATCGGCGACTACTGCACCGGCGTCAACGACGGAGCGCCGAACCAGCCCTTCTGCCGCAACGGCTCCTGGACCGCCGACGCCTACGACGGCGCGACGCTGACCATGCTGGTCGCCGACAGCTGCGCCGACGGGAACGCCTGGTGCCGCGACGACCCGTACCACCTCGACCTGTCCCAGGCGTCGCTCAACCGGTTCGTCGAGAACGGCGCCCCGGTCGGTGACATGTACCCGAACCACTGGAACAACCGGCACATCGCCTGGCAGTTCGTGCCCGCGCCCGGCTACACCGGCGACATCAAGATCGGCTTCCTGCAGAACGCCCAGGTCTGGTGGCCCGTCATCGCCGTCTCCCACCTGCCGAACGGCATCTACGGCGTGCAGTACTACGACGGGACCTCGTGGAAGAACGCCACCATGGACGGCGACATGGGCCAGGCGTACGTCATCGCCCCGACCACGACCGCTGGCCGCGACTACCGCATCCGGGTCGTCGACGCGTCGGACGCCCTGATCGGCGGCGGCCGCGTCTACTCCTTCTCGCTGCCGTGCGCGAACACCTGCGGCCCGGCGTACACGGGCGTGACCTACACGACCAGCGGCGGCTGAGTGGCCGGTGGCTTCCGGGGCGGAGTGGACCTTAACCCGTCTCCGCCCCACCTCGTACGTTCGACCGTGTGATCGTCTTCGCGCACCTCAGTGACACGCACCTGGACGGCGGTCCGCGCGCCGCCGCGCGGACGCGCGCCGTCCTGGCCCATCTCGACCGGCTGCCGTACGACCTGGACGCCGTGCTGGTCACCGGGGACATCGCCGACCACGGGCTGCCCGCCGAGTACGAGGAGGCGCGGGGTCTCCTGGCCTCCCGCCACCCGGTGCTCGTCTGCCCGGGCAACCACGACGTACGCGCGCCGTTCCGCGCGGTGCTGCTCGGCGAGCCGGGCGGCGACGGGCCGGTCAACCGGGTGCACCGCACACCGGGCGCGGTGTTCGCGCTGTGCGACTCGTCGATCCCGGGACGGGACGACGGCCGCCTCGACGAGGAGACCCTGGCCTGGCTGGAGGCGGTGCTCGCCGGGACGCCGCCGACGACGCCCGTGCTGGTCGCCTTCCACCACCCGCCCGTCGTGCTGCACGTCCCGTACGTCGACGGGATCCGGCAGTTCGGCGAGGAACGGCTCGCCGCGCTCCTCGCCCGCCACCCGAACGTCGGCGCCGTCGTCTGCGGCCACGCCCACACCCCGGCGGCGACGACGTTCGCGGGCCGGCCGCTGCTGGTCGCGCCGGGGGTCGTCTCCACGATCCGGCTGCCCTGGGAGACGGGCACGGCGGGCACGGACGGCCTCGTCGACCACGAGATCCCGCCGGCGTTCGCCTTCCACGTCCTGGACGACGAGGGGCGCCTGACGACGCACTACCGCGTCGTCGTCCCCTGATCCGGCGCCGGCGAGACCTGCCAGGCGACGCCGTACGGCACGAGGAAGTCGAGGAGGTCCGCCGGGTCGAACGCCTGGGCGGGCGTCAGCGCTCCCGCCCGCGCCCGGCCGGCAGTGTCGGCGCGCCCCTCGCCGGAGGCGAGCCGCCGCGCGCCTTCGACGGCGATGACCGCGGTGAGACCGTACGGGTCGGGGCCGGTGACCCAGCCCTCGGCGCGGCCGCCCGCGCCGTCCACGGCGCGGACCGTCATCAGCCACCGTCCGGCACGCCGGGTCTCGTCGTCCAGGACCTCCGGGACGCTCTCCACGAGGTCCGGCGTCAGGCTCTGGAAGAGCGCCGCCACGTCGGCCCGGATGACGCTCCGGACCCGGCGTGCGCGCACGTGACGCGGCACGGTGGCCACCCCCGGCAGCGGGAACGGCGCGACCGGCACCTCCTCGTCCGAGCCGGGCACGCCGAGCGACGCGGGGCCCTGGCCGTCGGCGGGGACGAGCGCGCCGTCCACGTGGTCGAGGGGTCCTTCGGCGAACGCCGTCGCCATGGTCCGGGCCGTACCGCGCGTGGCCCCGCCGGGCAGCCGCAGGTCCGCGACGACCAGCTCCTCCACCTCCGGCAGCCGCCGCGCGGTCAGGTGCGCGATGAGGTCGCCGGGCCCGCCGTCGTCGGCCAGGCCCGGAACGACCGCCACGCCCGCACGCGCGGCCTCGGCGTCGTAGGTGTCCAGGATCCGCCTGATGTAGCGCTGTTCGCCGGAGGTGTCGACATAGGGCCGGCCCGCCGCGATGGCGGCGCGCAGGACCGGCTCGCCCCACGACGTGAACGGCCCGGCGCAGTTGACCACGGCGTCGCAGCCGGCGAACGCGCCGACGAGGGCATCCGGTGCGTCCAGGAACGCGAGGCGGATCTCGGCGTCCGCCGCCCCGGCCTCCACGGCCGCCGCGTGCAGCCGGTCCTCGTTCCGGCCGACCAGGACCGGGGTCATCCCACGGCGGCGCACCTCGGCCACGCTGAGCCGGCCGGTGAATCCGCTCGCCCCGTACACGGCGATCCTCATCGCGTCCTCCCCGAGATCCACGGCGGGTCACGGCACGTCCGCGACCTCCGCCGGAAATCGACGCTAGGACTCGCGAGAAGGCCGTCCCATGCCCGTACGTCCGGCATCCATATCCGATCGTCTCGCCGGAGCCGACTGGGGGTACGGTCGGTGCATGGACGTGCTGAGCGACGCCGTGGCGGTGATGCGCACCGGGCGGCCGCACTCGTCGCGTACGTGCCTGCGCCCGCCCTGGGGGATCCGGTTCCGCCCGCAGGAGGGCGCCGGGTTCCACGTCATCCTCAAGGGCTCCTGCTGGCTGATCCCCGCGCGCGGTGAGCCGATGCTCCTGGGCGTCGGCGACGTCGTCCTCCTGCCGCGCGAGCTCGGTCACGGGATCGCCGACACACCGTCGCGGACGCTGACCGACGTCCGCCTCACCTACGACGACCTGGCGACCGGCCGTGTCGCCCTGCCCGTCGAAGCGGACGGCACGGGCGCGCAGACCGAGATGCTGTGCGGGGCCTACCGTCTGGACCAGTCGCGTCCCCACCCGCTGCTGACCGAGCTCCCCGACGTCGTCCACCTGCCGGCCCGCGTCGGCGCGCACCCCGCGCTGCGCGGCGCGATCGAGCTGCTCGGCCACGAGCTCAGCGCCCGGCCGCGGCCCGGCCGGGACGCCGCCCTCACCGGCCTGCTCGGCCGGGACGCCGCCCTCACCGGCCTGCTCGATCTGCTCCTGCTGTACCTGCTGCGCGCGTTCTACGAGGACCGGTCCGACGACGCCGGCACCGGCTGGGCCGCCGCGCTCCGCGACCCCGCCGTCGCGGCCGCGCTGCGGGCCGTCCACGACGACCCGGCCCGGCCGTGGACGGTCGGGTCGCTCGCCGCCGAGGGCGGGCTGTCCAGGGCGGCCTTCGCCCGGCGTTTCACGGGCATGGTCGGCTCGCCGCCGCTGGCCTACCTCACGTGGTGGCGCATGACGGTCGCGGCGATGCTGCTGCGCGACACCGATCTTCCGCTGCGCGCGATCGCGCAGCGCACCGGCTACACCTCGGAGTTCGCCTTCGCGCGGGCGTTCAAGCGCGAGTTCGCGACCGCGCCCGGGCGGTACCGCGCGGGCACGCCGGACACCTGTCCCACGCTCACGGTGTGAGCGTGCTCCGGCGCTTGCGGGAGACCTCCTGGCCGATCGCGAACAGCAGCCAGGTGAACGCCGTCGCGTCGTCGACGATGCCGATGGGCAGGAACACGTCCGGGATGAGGTCGATGGGGGAGAGGATGTAGACGACGACGGCGATCATCGCGATGATCTTGCCTTTGCTCGTCCGGTACACCCGGTCCTGCACCCGCGCCTGCACGCCGTTCCGGACGACGCGGGCGGGAGCGCGCCGCCCGGCGACCCGGGGGCGTCGGCGCAGCCGCAGGATCCCGGCGACGAGCAGGACGCCGCCGACCGCCATCCCGACGACGCCGAGCGTGCGGACGTCGAGTGCCCCGATGTCACCCCCGACGGCGAAGGTCAGAATCGCGCCGGCGAAGAGGACGAGGGCGCCGAACCAGGCCATTGCTCCTCCGATGGGTCGGGGACACCAGCGAGTATGTCCCGCTTTCGCCCGCCTATTCGGGCCGCCTCACGCGAGGCTCGGCGGGCGTCGTACGGGAGCCGGACGTCGTACGAGAGTCAGACGTCGTAGGGGCGTCAGCGGACCCCTCGCGGACGGAACTGGATGCTGATGCGGGGGCCGCAGGGCCGGGCGGTCTTCGGCACGGCGTGCTCCCAGGTGCGCTGGCAGCTGCCGCCCATCACGATGAGGTCGCCGTGGCCGAGCTCGAACCGCAGGGTCCCGCCGCCACCGCCGCGCGGGCGCAGCGTGAGCGCGCGCGGCGCGCCGACCGACACGATCGCCACCATCGTGTCCTGCGTGCTGCCGCGCCCGATGGTGTCGCCGTGCCAGGCGACGCTGTCGCGGCCGTCGCGGTAGAAGCACAGGCCGGCCGTGCGGAACGGCTCGCCGAGCTCGGCGGCGTAGTGCACGTTGAGTGCCCTTCGGGCGTTGTCGAGCGCCGGATCGGGCAGCGTCTCGTCCTCGTCGTAGAACTTCAGCAGCCGGGGCACGTCGACCACCCGGTCGTACATGTGCCGCCGCTCGGCGTGCCAGGGCACGGTGTCCCGGAGCCGCTCGAAGAGCGTGTCGGCGCCGGTGACCCAGCTCCGGCGCACGTCGATCCAGGCTCCGCGGTCGAGCGTCGTCCGGCGCACCGACGGGCCGAGCGGGCGGAACGCGATCTCGTCCTCGGAGTCCAGCAGCGACGCCTGGAAAGCGCTGGTCATACCAGGAGTCTACGCGCCGGATTCAAACGCATGTTCGATCATGGCCTCGGCTCACGGTGCCGGCGTCAAAGCTCCAGCCGCCAGTCGTTGCAGCGCATCGGGCGCCCCGGCGGGTACTCGAAGTCGCAGGGCCCCAGCAGCGTGAAGCCGAGCTTCCGGCAGATCGCGTTGGACGCGGGGTGGTCGACGGACGGGTACGCGTGCAGGAATCGATGCCGGCGCTGCGCGCGGGCCCGCTCGACGACGAGCCGCCCCGCGGCGGTCGCCACGCCCCGCCCGCCGAACTCCGGCAGGATGCACCAGCCCGTCTCGTAGACGGTCTCACCCCGCCACTCGCGCTCCCAGTAGCCGATGTTGCCCGCGGCCTCCCGCCCGGGCGGCACGACGACGCGGAACATCGCCTCGGGGCCCCCTTCCCGCGCCTCGAGGTAGCGCCGGTGCCGGTCGAGCACCTTCTCCTCACTCTCCGGCCCGCCGAGGTGCTCCATCATCTCCGGCGCGTTGATGCGCCGGAGCAGATCGAGATCCCCCTCGCCCCACGGCTCGATCACGACGCCCGATGCGTTGCCGCCCGCCATGCCCACCCCTTTCACCGACCGGCGCCCACCGTAGCGGCGGCCACCGACATCAGGAGTCGAAGTCGGTGCCGCGCGAGACCGGCTCCCACTCCGCCCACTCCCGCCGGATGCCGTCGGCGTGCGCGACGAGCGCGTCGACGGCGTCGTTGCCCAGGGGCAGCCGCAGCGGCGTCTGCTCCGCGTCCAGCGCGGTGAGGATGGCGGCGGCGGCCTTGGCCGGGTCGCCGGGCTGACCACCGTGGGCCCCCTCCGCCATGGCGCGGGTGTTACCCACCGTCTCGGCGTAGGCGTCCATCGCCGCCGACTGATGCAGCGCGCCGCCGAACAGGCCCGTACGGAACGCGCCCGGCTCGACGATCAGCACTTTGATCCCGTACGGAGCGACCTCCTCGGCCAGCGCCTCGGACATGCCCTCCAGGGCGAACTTGGTCGCCGAGTACGCCCCGAACCCGGCGAACGACAACTGGCCGCCCATCGAGCTCATCTGCACGATCGCGCCGGAACGCCGCTCGCGCATGTGCGGCAGCACCGCGCGGGCCAGCGCCGCCGGGCCGAAGAAGTGCACGTCCATCAGGTCGCGGAACTCCCGGTCGGTCGTCTCCTCGACCGCGCCGATCTGACTGTGCCCGGCGTTGTTGACCAGGACGTCGATCCGGCCGTACCAGAGCATCACCTCCGCGACGACGGCGGACACCCGCGCCGTGTCGGTGACGTCCAACGGGACGGCGCTCACCCGGTCCGGGTGGGCGGCGACCAGGTCGTCGAGCGACTCCGGCTTGCGGGCGGTGGCCACCACGGTGTCGCCGGCGGCCAGCGCGGCCTCCGCGATCGCCCGGCCGAAGCCGGAGGACGCCCCCGTGATCAGCCAGACCCTGCCGCTCGCCGTACGCGTGCTCTCAGTGCTCATCTCACGAACTCCCGTCGAAGTGGAATGCCTCCATTCACGCAGCGGATGGCGTCCGGCGTCCAAGACAGAAGATCACTTAAGCCATAAAGGGGGCTTATGATCCCAGCGTGGAGCTGCGCCAGTTGCGGTACCTGGTCGTGATCGACGACGAGGGGAACCTCGGCCGAGCCGCCGAGCGGCTGTACGTGAGCCAGCCCGCGCTCTCCTACGCCCTCAAGAACCTGGAGGCGGAGTTCGGCGTGCGGCTGTTCGACCGGCACGCCGGAGGCGTCACCGCGACCGCCGCCGGACGCGACGTCCTCGCCGAGGCCCGGCGTACGCTCCAGCAGGCCGACCGCGTCACCGCCGCCGCCGATCGCCACCGCCGGAGCGCCACGGGCGTGCTGCGGGTCGGGTTCGAGGCCAGCGGCGCGGGCGAGCTGACGACGCGCGCCCGCGCGGAGTTCGCCCGCCGCCACCCGGGCGTACGGGTCGAGCCCAAGCGGTTCGACTGGGGCGAGGAGGCGGCGGCGTTGCGCGACGGCCGCGTCGACGTGGCCTTCGTGTGGCTGCCCGCGGACCTGGCGGGAATGCGGAGCGAGGTCGTGCACACCGAGCCGAGGATCGTCGGCCTGCCCGCCGGTCACCCGCTGGCGGGCCGTACGGGACTGTCGATCCTCGACGTCAAGGACGAGCCCCTGATGTGGACCGAACGCGCGCCCCGCGCGTGGGTCGACTGGTGGGCGGTCAACCCCCGGCCGGACGGCTCGCCCCCACGGTGGGGCCCGACCAACGACAACGTCGAGGAGATGCTGGAACAGGTCGCGGAGGGGGCGGCGATCTGCTTCGCGCCCGCGAGCATGGCGCGGTACTACGCGCGCCCCGACCTGGCCTGGGTTCCGCTCACCGACGTGGAGCCGCTCCGGGTCGCCCTGGCCTGGCCCGAGGGTACGGAGAGCCCTCTGGTCCACGGCTTCGCCGGCGTCGTACGGGAGCTGGCCGCCCCGGGTTTGCGTTAGAGCGCGCTCCAACTCCTACCGTCATGGACATGCCGGACGGAACCGGCCGACCACGACCGAAGACCAGGGAGTCGCCATGACCCGCGAAGAGAAGTACGAGCACGGCCTGAACGTCCTGCGCCAGATCGACGGCGAGGCCGGGCAGAAGGTCGTCGACTCCCTCGCCGACATCTCGCCGGAGCTCGGCCACCAGATCGTCGCCTGGGGATTCGGCGAGATCTACGCCCGCCCAGGCCTCGCCCCGCGCGACCGGCAATTGGTGACGCTCGGCATGCTCACCGCGCTCGGCGGGGCCGAACCGCAGCTCGAAGTGCACATCAACGCCGCGCTCAACGTCGGCCTGACTCCGCAGGAGATCGTCGAGGCCCTGCTCCACTCGGCCGGCTACTGCGGCTTCCCGCGAGCCCTGAACGCGACGTTCGTCGCCAAGAAGGTCTTCGCCGAACGCGGCCTGCTCCCCGTGGAGATGTGAGGCCGAGTCCGGGCGTCCTCCGGCTCAGCGGTGGCGCAGCCACTGAGCGGGATGGACCACCGGTCGCACGCCCACGCGATGCGAGCCCGCCTCGGCGGCCTTCGCCGCCGAGGCGGTCGTCGGGCGGGCGGGAGCGAACGCGGTCGCGATCGCCGCGGCGATGCCCACGATGCCCATCGCTGCGATCAGCACCGGAAACCTGCGGCGGTTCTTGGTCCTCACCGGCTCTCTCCCCGAGTTCGAAGCGCACCGAGCGCTCCTGATCCTTCACCTGACAGTGATGATGCTTGACGAGCCCTCGAAGTTCTCCCGAATCGGGGATTTTCGGGGATTCGTCGTCAGAGGACGCCGGCGCCCGTATCGGCCGGCCAAGCGACGCCCGCCCCGAAGACGCAAGGGGCGACCAGCCCGAGCATAAGGACGGATCGGGTCCAGGTATCATTCGCGCGATCATCGGCGACGTCCGCGGCAAGGGACTGCAGGCGGTGTCCACCGTCTGCCTGGTCGTCGGCGCCTTCCGTCACGAAGCCGGGCAGGCGGCGACGCTGGCGGAACTCGCCGACCGGCTGAACGACGCCATCACCCGGGAAAAGGACCCCGGCAACCCGGACCACGTCGAGAGCTTCGTTACCGCTCTGCTCGTCGAGATTCGGCCGGGAGCGACCGAGGCGTCCCTGCTCAGTCGGGGCCATACCGCTCCGTACCTCCTGAACGACGGCCATGTGGCCATGGTCGAGCCGAAGACGCCCGGCCTTCCCCTCGGTATGGACCTGCCGACGGTGGACGGCACGACCAGGCCCGACACCGTCGCCCTGCCGCTGGACGCCACGCTGCTGCTGGTGACCGACGGGATCACCGAGGCCCGTGACCGGAACGGAACCTTCTACGACCCCAGAGCGGCGCTCGCCCGCATCCGGCCCTCCACTCCCCGCGAACTGGTCGACGCGCTGACACGCAGTGTCACGTACTGGACCGGCGGACGACGTCAGGACGACATCGCGGTGCTCGCGCTGAAGCCCGTACCTCGGGCTCCGGAGCTCCTCGGCCGCGCGTGAACTCGCATGGTCGATCCGCCCCAGTAGGGGGCGACGTCCGCGACGTCACTCGGGGTGAGGTCAGTACCGGACGCTGCCGAGCGGGCTGTTGAAGCTGAAGTGACGCCCCGCCCAGCGGGCCTCCGCCTCGATCCGTCCGTGCGCGAGCGCGGGCACCGCCTTCGTGGAGAGGGCACCGCCGGTGGCGACGTCCACATCGTTCTCGGCCACCTTCCAGCGGTCGGTGGGCGTGTCGGCGTAGGTGGCGACCCGGACATCGGTGCCGTACGCCCCTCGGTGCCTCCCGTCCTTCGTCACCTCGGCCCACACGGTGCCGCAGACGGCGGACCGCAGGACGATGAGGGTGCCTCCTCGTTCCCCCTTCGGCGTACCCATGTCACCGACGACGGGGAACCGTCGCAGCACCGTGCCGTGGTACTTCCCGTGCTCTGCCGCGCAGCGCCCCGCGTTCCCGGCGGATGGCGGCGGCGTGGCGGTCGGCGCGGAGGGGAGCTCCTCGACGGCCGCCGAGGGGATCGGCGCCTGCGCGGTCATCCTGGCGGCGGCGTGGATCGTGGCGGCCGGTGCCGAGGCGGAAGGCCCGGGGGCGGCACCGACGGCGGCGACACCTCCCACGACGCCGACCGCGGTGATCAGCACACGCGACCTCCGTCGGAACCTGCTCTGCATCGGCCTCTCCCCGGGTTCGGCTGAGCGCGGCGAGCACTCGTGATCATCGACTTCATGAGAAGAGATGCTCGCCGGGCCGCCGAAGTTGCCCGGAACCGGGGGGTCATCGGAACGACGCCCCCCGGCCGGCCGGTCAGGAGCCGGGTCGGGCACCGATCTTGTCGACCCAGCCCTGATGTTCGAAGGACCGGTACATGCCGCCACCGTCCGCAGGGCCGCCCGGCCTCGCGGGCTGCACCTCCTGGTAGTCGAGGAGTTCGGCGGTCCTCGGGTCGACGGTCAGCCGGACATCGGCGCGGTCCGTGGCGATGACGACGCCCGGCCGGCCCTCCCGGTCCGTGACGCGGCCGGTGATGTGAACGGACGGGCTGTCCGCGAGGACCTGGTACAGCGCCGCGCGCGTCCCCGGGGTCGTCGGCGCCATGAACAGGTCCCACGCGCTGACGAAGACGTACTCGCCGAAGTCGGCGGGGGCGGTGTAACCGTGCGCGCCGTGACTCCGGTCCTCCTTCCAGAGCCTCCGCAGGTAGGTCTCCAGACCGCTCTTCGTCGCGGGCAGCCGGGGTATGGTCCGCCACTCGATCTCATGCGAGCCGATGTCGGGATTGACCAGGTGAGAGCCCTTCTCGTACGTGACGGTGGAGGGTTTCGTCCGCGTCGTTCCGCCGTTGATCTCCAGGGCCGGTGAGCCCGCCGCCCTCCACGCCGCCTCGTCCTTCTTCGATGGGAACGTGACGCGGACGTCGAGCGGCCACCGCGTACGGAACCGCATGGTCGCCGTGCCCGGCTGGACACACTTCCAGTCCTCCATCGTGCTCGCCGTCTGAGCCCGGTAGACGGGCCCGGTGTAAGGCTTGATGGATCGCGGGAGGTGGCTCGGCTGGGGCTTGGCCCCGGCCGGATCGCCGCGTTCGACGTCGAGCCACATGCGGGTCCGGCTGTACCAGCAGGTACCGCGCGTGGCGGGCTGCTTGGCGGCCGTCTCCGCGCTGGCCAGCAGGAACGTGCGTGCGTCGAGGGTCCCGTGGTACGGCTTCGGGCCGTTCCCCGTGGCCTCGCCGGAGCGGTCCTTCCCGGGCAGCGACGAGGAGGCCACCACGAGCGCTGCCGCCGCCACCGCCGCTCCGGCGACGACGGCCAGCCGGCGTCTCGGTCGTGCCGGGGTCAGACGCGCCGTACGGACGTCCTCGCCGTCGGCGCGGACGAGGAGAGGGTCGCGGCGTCGTTCGTACGCGGCGCCGGCGAGCCGGTCGACCGCCACCGGCCGCAGCGCCGTGATGGTGCGGTCGAGATCGTCGTTGTTCACAGCTTCTCCCGGATGGGTCGAGGGCGCGGTGCCGGGCCGGGCGTCTCCGTCCCGGTCTCCTGGGACGGGCCGAGCGCCCTGGCCAGACGGCGGCGGCCCCGGTACAGCCGTACGGTGAAGGCGGCACGCGTGCAGCCGACGGCGCGAGCGGCCTCGGCGGGGGTGAGGCCGTGCCAGGCGATCAGCGTGATGGCCTCGGCCTCCTTGGGGGACAGGTCGCGCAGGGCGGCCAGCGCCTGGTCCCGCGCCACCACGTGGTCGGCGACGTCCCAGGCCGGCAGGTCGGCGTCGGTGGTCAGGCCGGTGAGCCGGTCGACGAGACCGCGATCCTTGCCCGCCGCCCCGTACGAGCGGCGGGCGAGGTTCCGGGCCACGCCGAGCAGCCACGGCAGCGCCCGTTCGGGAACGTCATCGATCTTGCGCCACGCGACGGCGAAGACCTCGCCGGTGACGTCCTCCGCCGCGTCGGGTGAGACCCGCAGCACGACGTAGCCGAAGACATTGCGGTAATACGCCTCGTAGAGGCGGGTGAATCGTGCTTCCCGCTCGTCCACGCCACCTCCTCTCTTTCGCGTTCGTTCGAGCCGGTACGGCTAGAAGTCGCAGAAGAGGCCGCCGGATAACGCGCGGGCGCAAGATCCGCGTCAACGCGGTCAGCCCCGGGGCGACGACCAGCCCCGCTCGGCCGTGTCGTGGGCAACTCGGTCAACGCCGAGCGTGCTGCGTCGCCAACACGGCGAAGCGCCCACGCTCAGCGACTGTCGGGGCCCGTTCCCCGAGAGTCAGGTCGGCCCCGGTGCCACCACGAGATCATGGCTCCGAGCGCCATTGCTGCATTGCCGCCGCCGTTGACACCTCGCAGTCGAGGTTGACAGTTCGTCGTCGGTATTGCCGGTCCGAAGTCCCAGAAAGTCGGATTGATGCGTCACATACGGCGGCAAGGTCCGTCGTTGCTCGGCTCCGCGAGTGCTCCTCGGGGATGAGAGCACCGAACGCTCAGGTCGTCAGTCCCACCACAGGACGACCGCCGGCCCCCGATCGGCCGCGTCACGGTAGAAGGAGAGCAGTGCGCTGAAATGCGGCTCCAGATAGCGGTGGGGGTCGACCGTGAGGAACTCGAGGCTCCGCCCCATCCGCGTCCTCGCCTCGTCCGGGTCGGCGGGAAGCGCGCCGAGCACGGCCTGCGGGTCGATCCGCCGCAGCAGGCCGGCGATCTCCGCGACGGCGCCCGGCGCGAGCGCGGTCACCGGATGACCCCAGATGGAGTCAGGAGCGTCGCGGTACGCCGGATTGACCTCATCGTCCCCGTCGAGCGCTCGGCGGAGTGCTACGACCGCCGATGCGTCGACCCTCGCCGGCTCGCAGCACCGCACGAGACCCTCAGGGGCCCAGTCGAGGTCGAGGTGGTCGGACTCCGGGCGCAGGTCGAACGAGCACAGCAGGTCCAGCGTCTCGACCGATGCCCGGCAGGCATCGAGTTCCGCCCCGGAGACCCGGGCGAGCTGTTGCGTCACAGCCACACCCGGCAGTCTCCCCGGCATCGAACCCGACCGCGAACGAATTCCGCATGCGGATGCCCGGCACGGACGCGGCCGCCGACCGGGGTTCCGGGACCGGGTACCCGTGAACGAGGACCTGGTACGAGCGTCGCAAGGCGCGGTCGGAGCCGGTCACATCACCGTGTCGGTCTCCAGCGGCCCGGCGGTGATGCGGATCGTACGAATGCGGGCCGGTCGGGTGTCGTCGAGGTAGTAGATGTGCATGAAGGGGGCGCGCACCTCGCGGTCCGGCTCGGTTTTCTTGGCCATGGTCGCCTCGCCGCGCAGGAACACGACGCCGTCGGCGCTCCAGCATTCGAGCACGTCGTGGGTGATGTTCAGCGGTTCGTCGATCTTGACGAAGAACGCCTTGATGGCCTCGGCGCCGCGGACACGGGCGGTGCCGAAGAACATCTCGGTGTCCTCGGTCATGCGCGCGAACCCTTCCCCGAACTGCAGGGTGTCGATCTCGCGCATGATCTGCAGGATCCACTCCGGGGTCGCGTCGCGGGTCATGGCGGGCTCCATCAGACGGCCGCGGGCAGGGCGGCGAGGAAGGCGTCGATCTCGGCGTTGACGGCGTCGGGGTTCTCCCGCGCGGCCAGGTGGCCGGTGTGCAGCAGCACGCGAAACGTGCTGTTCTCGATCGCGTCGGCCATCTTGCGCACGGCATGCACCGGGAACTGGCTGTCCTCTTCACCGGCGATGATCAGGACGGGAATGTTCCTGATGGTGGCCAGCCTGCGGTGCTCGTCCTTGCGGCCGATGAGGATGCTGCGCAGTGCCCATGCCACGGACTTGGGGTCGTCACGAAGGACGAAGTCGGTGAACTCCAGGAATTCGGGGTTGGTGGCTTCGGCGGTCGGACCGGCGAACGCCGCGCGCGCGGCCTTGGCTGCCAGTGGCGGCATCTTGGCGTGCAGCGAGAGGTAGGTCGCCAAGGCGGTGGCCCAGATGCTCTCGAACATCGTGGGCAGTGAGGCGGTGCAGTTGATGCCGATCGCCGCCGCGGTGCGCTCGGGGTGGTAGGCGGGGAAGACCCCGGCGAGCATGCCGCCCCAACTGTTGCCCACCAGTACGCACGTGTCGATGGCGAGGGCGTCGAGGATCTCGACGAGGACGTCCGAGCAGTCCTTCAGATCGATGATCTTGCGGAGGGCGTCGGACTTCCCGTGCCCGGGGCTGTCGATGAGCACCATGCGGTGGGTGGGCGCGAAGTGCTCGTACTGGTAGCGCCACATGGTGCCGTCCATCATCAGGCTCGGCCAGCACACCATGGCCGGGCCGTCGAGCCGCCCTCCCTCACGCACGTTGATCAGCCCGAGAGAGGTGGGGACCAGCTTCTCGGTGGCCTCTTCGAGTCGGCTCGTCGTCATGAGCAGTCGTCCTTCCACGCGAAAGCGTTCATTGCTAGTACGATATTGCTACTAGTTCTGAGATGCAACTACTGCTTCACTGTGACGACTCCGCGGCCGGTCTCCCCTCCTGTGCGTCCAGCGGAACGAGGGTCGAGGCGACGATCGGCTGGTGGCAGGCGCTGCAGGCGAGGTAGGGGTCGGTCTCGCTGCCGCAGGTGGTGTGCACCAAGGGGCGGCGTGCCTCGCCTTCTCCGGTCGCGTGGCCCTCCGCCCACCGGGTGATCGTCACGATGGCCGGGACGACCAACTCGCGGGCGGCCTCGGTGAGCTCGTACTCGTACCACGGCTTGTCGGACCGGTAGGCGCGCCTGGACAGCAGCCCCAGCTCGGTCAGGTCGTTCAGCCGCGAGGTGAGGATGTTCGCCGAGATGCCGAGGGCGCGCTTGAGCTCGCCGAACCGGCGGACGCCGAAGAACACCTCCCGCAGGATCTGGTAGTTCCACCGCTCGGAGATCGTGGCGAGGAACGCCTGGCCATGCTGAAACGTGACGTGCCCGGTACGGTCGGCCACAACGCCTCCAGTAGTCTCGAAACACAACTAGTTAGCGAAGCCTACTACCAGGTGTCCCGCGACCTGCATGGATCAGGCGATGCGGCACCTCACCTTCCGCCACCACGGACGCCGCTAGGAGACGACAGGCCACCCGGTCGTTCGATTTGTGGAGGTTGTCCGAGCTCCCGGTACCAGCGTCGCCAAGCCGATGTTCGGTGGATCACGTGACTACTAGGCTGCGACGATGGACCGCGTTGACGTGCCTGAAGGCCTCGCCCAGTCCGCAGACCGGGACCGGGTGAATGACTACGACGGTTTCGCCGAGGCGTACTCGGCGGTTAACGAGAACAACCTCGTGAACGCGTACTACGAGCGGCCCGCGATGCTGGCCCTCGCCGGAGACGTGGCCGGCCGCCGGGTCCTGGACGCCGGTTGCGGCTCGGGCCCCCTGTCCGCCGCACTGCGCGACCGCGGTGCGGTCGTCACCGGCATCGACGCCAGCGCCGGGATGCTGGCGCTGGCCAGGCGGCGGCTCGGTGACGACGCGGACCTGCACGTGGTCGACCTGAGGGACGGCCTGCCGTTCGCCGACGGCGCGTTCGACGACGTGGTCGCCTCACTGGTGCTGCACTACCTGGAGGACTGGGGGCCGACGCTGGCCGAGGTGCGGCGAGTGCTCAGGCCCGGCGGCCGGCTGATCGCGTCGGTGGACCACCCTTTCGTGGCCTACACGTTCCAGGACCCTCGGCCCGACTACTTCGCGACCACCAGCTATACCTTCGACTGGACGTTCAACGGGCAGTCCGTCCCGATGAGGTTCTGGCGCAAGTCATTGCACGCGATGATCGATGCCCTCACCACCGCCGGTTTCCGTCTTTCCGCCATCAGCGAGCCGCAGCCCGACCCGGCCGCCCGGGAACTGTTCCCCGACGACTTTCAGGACCTTTCGACCAAACCCTGCTTCCTGTTCTTCGTCGTCGAGGTGCCGCCACCGGCTACCGGGTCGGACGACTAGACGCGGTCGGCGGGTGCGGTGGTGCTGCCGGTGACCGGCAGCACCGCGACTTCGACGCAGGCCCCGCCGTTGTCGCCGCTGCGGGTGGACGTGCGCCACTCGGGCGTAGTGGTCGGATCCATGGTGCTCGCCGTCCTGGTGACGGAAGGTCGCTACGCGCGGTCGGCGGGGACCGGGTCGCCGCCGGTGACGGACAGCAGCGCAACCTCGACGCAGTTGCCGCCGTCGTCGCCGCTGCGGCTGGCCTTGCGCCAGAGGGTGACCTGGACGCAGTGGCCGCCGTTGTCGCCGCTGCGGGTGGAGGTGCGCCATTCGGGGGTGGTGGTCAGCTCCATCGTTCCTTCACCGTCCTCGTGATCAGGTTGAGGGACTGGTCGACCGGCAGCGCCCGCGACCGGATCGACTCGAACCGTTTGGTCAGCCTCGCCAGGTCGGCCGGCTCGCCGGTCGTGATCCCGTGCGCCGCCGTTTCAACGTACGCGACTTCCCGCCGATCGTCGACGGTCGCGAGCACGAACGACCCGTTGACGCCGCGGTGCGCTCCGCAGGGGAGGATCTGCACGCTGACTTTGTCGGAGACGACCGCGACCAGGTGCTGGAGCTGCTCGCGCATCACCTCCGGACCGCCGACCTTGCGCCAGAGCACACTCTCGTCGAGCACGCAGGAGAGGTAGGGCGGCTCCGGCTCGGTGCGCCGGAGGACCTCCTGACGCGCCAACCGGGCGCACACCTTCTGCTCGTCGCCCTGCAGCAGCACCCGCGCGTACGCCTCGGTCTGAAGGAGGCCGTACACCAGGGCGAGCTCGAAGCTGCGCAGCAGGTCGGCGGCGGACTCGTGGACGGGCCAGTCGAACCAGGGTGGGTGGACGCTGCGCTTGAGGAGGCCGTCCCAGAGGCGGAGCAGGACGCCGTTTCCGTCGAGGACGTCGTCCATCCGCTCGGCGAACTTCCGGAGCGGCATGTCCTCGGCGCGTTCGACCGCGCCGATGTGGGAGCCGCTGTAGTTGGCCTTCGTTCCGGCCTGGTCCTGGGTGAGGCCGGCGCGCTCGCGCAGGAAGCGCAGCTCCGCGCCGAAGAGGGCGAGGGGGGACGAGGACGGGTCCAGAGGGTTCGGGTGACGCGGCATGGGGGGCTCCTCCGTTGGCCGGTGTTCGCAACCGGCGGGGGCCGGTTGGCCGAGATGTAACGGAGTGTAGAGCGAGTCATTACTGGAAGTGAGGTCCGTTGGCGAGGCTGTGGAAAGGAATTTCGACAGCGGACGGCGAGGTGAGCCATGGAGACAGCGATCGGCGGCATCGATCCGAAGGTCGTACCGGCCGGCGGGTGCGCCGCCTGGCCTCTTCCGCCGGACCCCACGGGGGCCCGGTTCGCGCGGAGCGTGCTGAAGGCGGTGTTCGGCGAGCTGCGGATGCCCGCCGTCACGACGTACGACGCCGCCGTCGCCCTCTCCGAGCTTGCGACCAACGTCCACGTGCACGCGTACGGCGGTGTCGTCCCGGCGTGCCCGCCGATCGCCGGGCTGCCCGAGCTGTGGGCGTACCTGCGGTGGCGGGCGCGGCCGGAGGTCGTGTTCGCGGTCTACGACTCGGCGCCGTGGCGCGGGCCGGTCCCGGACGGACGGCTGCGGCCGCCGCCGGACGCCGAGGGCGGGCGCGGCTTCGAGGTGGTGGACGCGCTGACGACGGAGTACGGCGGCGAGTGGGGCATGTACCGGACGCGGTCGCGGCTGGGCGCCGGGCCGGTGCTCGGGAAGGCGGTCTACTTCACGGTGCCCGTGCCCGCCGGCCTGGTCACGCCGGGCGCGTGCACCGCGCGGCGGACGGCGGAGGAGATCCACGCTCTGCTCGCCGCCCGGGGCCTCGGCCCGCTGCAACTGGCCATCGGCTACGGCATGGCCGTGATCTGCGTCCGCGCCGGAATGCACGTCTGGGTGCGCGACGGCTCGATCTCCTACCGTGCGCCCGGTCTCGGCGTCGTCCGCCACTCGCCGTACGACCGCGTCGAGGTGGTGGAACGGATCGTCCGCCACTGCGCCGACCTCGACGCCGTGGACGAGAGCGACCGTTGTTGACTCGTTGCCGCCGGTGTCGTCGGCCGGCCGTCCGAATGGCCGGGTTCGCCCGTGTACAACGGCGGCAAGGCATCGCTCCGCACGGCGTTCGCCGCTCGGTGCCGGCGGTGGGCGAGCATCCGGTTCGTTGAACGCGACATCGCAGACGGGGCAAAGGGTGGGGAAGCGGGCAGCGGACGCTGCGCTTGCCGAGACTTCTGTATGCCGCGGCCGACCGATCCGGGCGTCGGTGTCGCGATCGGCCTGTCGGGGCGGCGTGGGCGGGTGAGAAGCGGGGCGTGGGCTCGGGGGCCTCAGGGGGTCGGGTGAGGGTCGTCGAGGCGGTCGAGGACCGGGTTGCCGACCTGCTGGAAGACCACCGACGTACGGAATCCGGCGACCTCCCGGCGCTTGCTCAGCCGGTCGATGAGGAACGCGTGCAGGCGGTCCAGGTCCTGCACCGCCACGTGCAGGACGAAGTCGTCGTCGCCGGAGATGACGAACACGCTCAGCACTTCGGGGAGCCGGGACGCGAACTCCTGGAAGGCGTCGATGAACGGCCGGCTCGACACGCGCAGCTTCACGGCGACCAGGCCCTGTACGCCACGGTTGAGGGCGGCCAGGCTGATGTCGGCGTGGTAGCCGCGGATGACCCCGCGGCGGGTCAACGTCCGGACCCGCTCCAGGCAGGTCGAGGGGGCGATGCCGAGCCTGCGGGCCAGCTCCCGGTTGGACTGCCGAGCATCCGTTTGGAGCAGGCGCACGATTTCGACGTCTAGTTCGTCCATGGCCATGATTCTGGTCCTGATTTCGGACGAATGTTCGGTGAACCCCGGTTTAGGCCGGTCGAATGGCTAGCGTCTTGGCGTTTCGTTCGATCAGGGGGGAGACGACGTGGCGCTGTCGACGCGGAACGGACCGGCGGGGGCGGCCGCTCCGGCGCGCGAGCACCGGCTGGGTACGGCGCAGGGGACGGCGCTGTTCGTCGGGGCCGTGCTGGGGCCCGGCGTGCTGGCGCTGCCGCACCTGGCCGCGGCGGCGGCCGGGCCGGCCTCGATCCTGGCCTGGGCGGCCCTGCTGATCCTGAGCGCGCCGGTGGCGCTGACGTTCGCGGCGCTCGGAGCGCGGTACCCCGACGGCGGCGGGGTGGCGACGTTCGCCGGGCGGGCGTTCGGGCCGAGGGTCGCGGCGATCGTCGGCTGGTGGTTCTTCGGCATCGTTCCGGTGGGCACCCTGGCCGGGGCGCGCATCGGCGGGGACTACGTCACCTCCGCCGTCGGTCTCGATCACTCCTGGGCGGTGGTGGTGGCGGTCGGGCTGCTGGCCGCCGCGTTCGCGACCAACCACGGCGGGCTGCGCATGTCCGGCCGGGTTCAGCTGGTGCTGGTGAGCGGGCTGGCCGCGCTGCTGGCCACCGCCATCGTCACGGCGGGACCGCGACTGTCGTGGGGGAACTTCACGCCGTTCGCCCCGCACGGCGCGCTCGGCGTGGTGCACGCGGCCGGAGTGCTGTTCTTCGCGTTCGCGGGGTGGGAGGCGGCAAGCCACCTGTCCGGGGAGTTCGCCGACCCGCGCCGGTCGATGCTCCGCGCGACGGCGCTGACCCTGCTCATCGTGGGCGTGCTGTACCTCGGGCTGGTGGTCACCGTGCTCGGCGTCCTCGGCGGGCGGGCCGCCACCTCACCGGTCCCGCTCGCCCTGGTTCTGCAGGAGGGCATCGGGAGCGGGGCCCGGACGGCCACCGGCGTCGTCGCCGTCATCCTCGGCTTCATCGCCGTCAACACCTACATCGCGGGCGGGGCCAGGCTCGGCGCGGCCCTCGCCCGCGACGGTGCCCTGCCCGCGCCGCTGGCCAAGGGGGCGGCGGCCGGGCGGGTGCCGCACCGCAGCCTGGGACTGCTGGCCGCGCTCACCGGCCTGGTCACCGCCGTCGCCGTTCCGTACGGGATCGGGCTCGACACGCTGATGCGGGCCACCGCCGCCTGCCTGGCCGCCGTCACGGTCGTCGGAACGGCCGCGGCCGTCCGCCTCCTGCCCCGCGAGGACCGCCGCGGCCGTGCGCTCGCCGCGCGGCCACCGTCTTCACCGGCCTGGTGCTGCTGTCGTGCGGTGCCTACCTCGTCCTGCCCGCGGCGCTGGCGGTGGGCGCCGCCCTGACCGTCCGCCGGCGGACCCGGAGGTAGCCCGGAGAAGACGAACGGCCCTGCCGGGAATCCCGGCAGGGCCGTCGCAGCATGTGTACCGATGTGCGGGTCGCCTCTCGGCGAAAGGCACAACGCGGCTCCAGCCGAACGGTATTCCGCGAAGGCGATAGATGAGGCCCGGGGACACCAGGCACATCGGCCACGAGAGGTGTAACGGAGCGGACGACGCCCTTGTTCCCGGTCCCCCGAGATTTCTGGGGCGCGCTCCGGGGAGCGGTGATCCGGCGGCCCGGAAACGTGTGGGGCCGCCCTTCGGGGGAAGCCCTGACCTATCATCGGCAGCACGCCCGCCCTAGGAAAGAGGTGTCCGATGGTGAAGGATCTGGACGTTGACGTCACCGACGTCAGCGGGCCCATCGCTGTCCTCACCGTCAAGGGTGAGCTGAACCTCTACACCAGCGGCGGGTTCCGCACCGCCGTGCGCGGTGCGGGCGGCGACGGCCATCCGCACCTGATCCTCGACGTGTCCGGCGTCCCCTTCTGCGACTCCAGCGGCCTCAGCGCCCTGATCATGCTGCACCGCTGGGCGGGTGAGGCCGGTGGGTCGTTCACGCTGGCGGCCGTTCCCGACCGCATGGCGCGGCTGCTGCAGATGTCGGGCGTCGACCAGACGATCCCGATCCAGCCGACGGTCCGCGAAGCGCTCGAACGCCACCCGCACCGCGGCGACCGCACGTCCGCGCCGCAGGGCTGACCGTTAGGGGGAGCGTCACTCCCGTGGGATGTTGGCGTCATCGGAGGAGATCGCGACGACGCCCTCGATCTCCGAGAGCAGCGCGGCCAGCTCGTTGACCGGCCCGGTGCCGTGCACCGACAGCCAGACCGAGACGACGCGGGGATCCTCGTCCTCGCCCCGGTCCTCGATCGACAGCTCGCTGACGGTGAAACCGCGGCCGGTGCACCGGGCGAGAGCCTCACGCAGCGCGCCGCGCCCGCTGCGGTAGGCCAGGCGCAGGCGCGACTGCGCGTACTTCGACCGTGGTAGCCGGGCGGCCAGCGGGGTCAGGCCGAACACCACCAGGAAGTGCCCCGCCGTGACCAGGATGGCGAGCAGCCAGAGGCCCGCTCCCGCCGCCATGCCCACGGCGGCGGTCAGCCAGACGATGGCGGCGGTGGTCAGGCCGCGGACCACGTCGCGCCGTACGAAGATCAGGCCACCGCCGATGAACCCGATCCCGGTGACGATCTGCGCGGCGACCCGGGACGGGTCCAGCGTGACGTGCGGGCCCAGGATGTCGGTGAAACCGTACTTCGAGACCAGCACGATCAGGGCGGCGGCGAAGCCCACCAGGGTGTGAGTGCGCAATCCGGCGCTCTTGTGCCGGATCTCGCGTTCGATCCCGATCGCCGCCGACAGGGCCAGGGCAAGGGCCAGCGCGCCGACCTGCGCCCATCCCTGGCCCGCCGGCTCACCGATCTCGAAGGCCGCCGTCACCGTCCCAGGCTAGAACGCGCAGCTCAAGGCGCCTCGTCATCCTTGATTGTCCGGGTGTCGCGCAGCTCGACGTACGGCTCCTCCCGCGGGGGGAGACCGGCCTCGATGGCGCGGCTGCGTTCGAGCTCGGCGTTGAACTCCGCGCCGAACAGGATCGCGAGGTTGGACATCCACAGCCAGATGAGCGCGACGACGACGCCCGCCAGGCTGCCGTACGTCTTGTTGTACGAGCCGAAGTTCGCGACGTAGACGGCGAATCCGGCCGAGACGACCAGCCAGAGGACCACGGCGAGGACGCCGCCGGGGCTGACCCACCGGAAGCCCTGCTTGGCGTTGGGGGAGGCCCAGTACAGCAGCGCGAACATGAAGCTCACGATCAGCAGGAGCACCGGCCACTTGGCGATGTCCCAGACGGTGACGGTCGCGGACTGTGCTCCGATCAGGTCGCCGACGCGGCGGGCGATGCCGCCCGTGACGACCACGGTCACCGCCGTCACGGTCAGGCAGACCAGCATGACGATCGTGATGCCCAGGCGGATCGGCAGCGTCTTCCACAGCGGCCTGCCCTCGGGAACGTCGTAGACGACGTTCGATGCCCGCATGAAGGCGGCGATGTAGCCCGAGGACGACCAGAGCGCCACGAAGAGGCTGATCAGCCCGGCGACACCGGCGATGCCGGCGCCGTTCTGCAGCTGGGTCAGGGCGTTGATCGCCAGCTGGCGTACGGGCCCCGGGGCGGCCTTGCCGACCTCGTCGATGAGCTGCTGCAGCGTGTTCTTGCCGGCCAGGCCGAGCAGCGACACCAGCACGAGCAGCGCCGGGAACACCGACAGGACGCCGTAGTAGGTCAGGGACGCCGCCCGATCGACGAGTTCGTCGCGCTGCACCTCGCCGACGGTGCGGCGCAGCGCCGACCACCACCAGCGAACGCCGAGGTCGGTGGGTTCGGGAGCCTCCTCCTCGGGAGTGCCCTTCTCAGTGTTCTCTGGAGCTTCGGTTTCGGAGGTCTCGGCCGTTGAACGGCCGGCCTCGGGGGTGTCGGTCTCGGGGGTGCCGGCGGATTCGCCGACGGCCGACTTCTTCATCGAATAGGTCTTCCTCACGCGATCGGCTGAAGCTGTCCGGTCGCCGCATCATTCCCGTCTGACGGAACCTATTCCCGGACGTCAAGCCGAAAACCGACGGGATGAAATCTCGTTGCGAACCTTTTCGGCGGGCCCCGGCCTCTGGATGAGTACGAACCACCGAAAGCTGGAGGCAATGAGTCGCCCCGAAGAGGAGTACCGGGAGTTCGTCGCCGGCCGCGCGGCTTCACTCCATCGCACCGCGTATCTGCTGTGCGGCGACTGGCACCTGGCCGACGACCTGGTACAGGAGACGTTCGTCAAGGCCTTCCGCCACTGGCGGCGGGTACAACGAGCCGACAACCGGAACGCTTACGTCAAGCGCATCCTGATCAACGAGTTCAACCGACACTGGCAACGCTATGGCGGACTGCCCGTACGTGCCGGCACCGACCATCCCGAGGTCGCCGTCCCCGACGTCTCTGACGAGGTCGTCAACCGCGCCGATCTGCTACGCGCCCTGTTGACCCTCCCGGCCCGGCAGCGGGCCACCGTCGTCCTTCGCTACCTGGAGGGGATGAGCGAGCGGGAGACCGCTGCCGTCATGCGGTGTCGCGAGGGCACCGTGAAGAGCCAGACCGCCCGGGCGCTGAACACGCTCGGAGGCTGCCTGAAGCACAAGGAGTCGCCCCTATGAATTCCCCGACCGAAGAGCGCCTGGGCTCGGCGCTTCGCGACCTGGTCGCAGAACAGCCCTTCACCCCGGACGTGCCGGCCATTGAGCATCGCGCCCACCGGGCCTGCCGCCGCGACCGAATCGTCCGGGGCGGCATCGGGGCCGGCGTCGTCGCGGTCGCGGCGGTGACGGCCATCGGCGTGGCCGGCATCGGTCCGTCCAAGCCGGCCGGAACGGCTCAGGCCGGCCGCGCGCACCCGGCGAATCCCGGATCGGCCGTCGTCCAGCAGCCACTGGTGAAGCTGGCCGCCGATGTCGCCGCCGAGCCGCGGCCCGCCGGCGACGCCACGCTGGTGCAACGCAAGACGGCGACGTCGGACCACACGAGCGTCACGGTCTGGGACCTGTTCACCGACGACGGCCGGTACTTCTTCTCGCGGACGAAGGCCGGCCTGCCGGCCGAGGTCAAGAAGAACAACGACCAGGGAGACGGCATGTTCCGGCGGGAGGTCGCCGCGGCGACCTACGCGGTGAAGGGCGACCTGGACACCGCCTTGCTGAAGATGGCCTGGCCCGAGGCAACCCCGGTCCCGGCCTGGCTCTCGGCGCAGGTCAAGAACAGGTCGGCCGGGGGGCTGCACATCGACAACTACGTCTGGGAGAACTGTCAGGACGCGCTGATCGCGGGCTCCGGCAACCCCCAGGCACGGGCCGGGGTGCTGCGCCTGGTGTCCGCGCTGCCCGGCATCACCGTCACCCGTGGCACCGCCGGCGGCCGGCCCACGCTCACCCTCACCGCCGGCGCGGCCGAAGTGGGGTACGAGGGGGGCGGCCGCAAGGCCAAGATCGATCCCAAGGCCGATAAGGGGCCGGCCCGCCACGAGGCGATCACCATCAACGCCAAGACCGGCATCCCGCTGGGGGCAGCAGCCACCGGCCCGGCCGGCAAGATCACCCCTGCCGCCACTTACGCGGTGACCCGGGTCAGCCTGGCCGACATCACCGCCGGCAAGCTCTGACCTGCCCTGTCGACCGGCGATCCCGGCCAGGCCACCCCTGGCCGGGATCGCCGCCGCCGAGATGCCCTTGCGGGCCCGGTGCCGGCGGCGGGTGCGGTGGTCAGCGTTCGGCGGGGACCGCTTCGGCCGGTTCGCTCGTACGGGGGAGGCCGTGGCGGATGAAGGCGGCGATGACGATGACGGCCGCCACCACGACCGACCAGAGCACCTGCGGCCGACCGCTCTTGTCGAACAGCATCGTCACGAGAATGGCGACGATGCCGGCGATGGTGGCCACGGTCAGATACGGGAAGAGCCACATGCGCACGGGCAGGCGGTCGGGCGCCTCCTGCTCCAGGCGGCGGCGCATCCGCAGCTGGGAGACGGCGATCACGGTCCAGACGAACAGCGCGACCGCGCCGGAGCCGTTCAGCAGGAAGAGGAAGACGGTGTCGGGGCTGGTGTAGTTGAAGATGACCGCGACGAACCCGAAGGCCACCGACACCCAGATCGCGACGTGCGGGACGCCGCGGGCCGTGGTGGCCCCGAACACCTTGGGGGCGTCGCCGCGCTCGGCCAGCGAGAACGCCATCCGCGAGGCCGTGTAGAGGCCGGAGTTCAGGCAGGACAGCACGGCGGTGAGGACGATGACGTCCATGATGGTGCCGGCTCCGGAGATGCCGATCCGGTCGAGGACCGCGACGTAGGGGCTCTTGGCCACGTTGCTCGCGTTCCAGGGCAGCAGCGTGATGACGACGGCGATGGAGCCGAGGTAGAAGACCAGGATCCGCCAGATCACGCTGTTGACGGCGCGGGTCACGGCGCGGCCCGGGTCCCGGGACTCGCCGGCCGCGATCGTGACGATCTCACTGCCCATGAACGCGAAGACCACGGTGAGCAGGCCGGTGACGACCGCGCCGTACCCGTGCGGGAAGAAGCCGCCGTGCCCGGTCAGGTTGCTCATGCCGACGGCGTGCGTGCCGGGCAGCACCCCGAAGATCGCGAGGAGGCCGAGCACGATGAACACCGCGATCGCGGCGACCTTGATGCAGCTGAACCAGAACTCGAACTCGCCATAGCTGCCCACCGAGACCAGGTTGGTGGCGGTGAGCAGGATCATCAGGGCGAGGGCCAGGAGCCACTGCGGCAGGGCCGGGATCCAGCCGTGCACGATCTTGGCGCCGGCCGTCGCCTCGACGGCCAGGACGACCGCCCAGAACCACCAGTACAGCCAGCCGATCGTGAAGCCGGCCCAGCGGCCGATCGCGCGGTCGGCGTAGGCCGAGAAGGAGCCGGTGTCGGGGGAGGCGGCGGACATCTCGCCGAGCATCCGCATGACGAGGACGACGAGCAGCCCGGCGATGGCGTACGAGACGAGGATCGCCGGGCCGGTGGTATGGATGCCCGCTCCCGACCCGACGAACAGGCCCGCGCCGATGACGCCACCGATGGCGATCATGCCGACGTGCCGGTTCTTCAACCCCGGCTGGAGGCTCTTGTCGGCCATCTACCCCTCCTGTCGCAAACACACCTGGACCGTTCCACCGCAGGCTCAGAGGAGCTTATGAGGTGATTCCGGGTTGTCTGTCCAGCTCGAAGGGGTTTGAAACCCGTCAGGTCTCGGGCTGCTCGGTGAGCGGCAGGAACACCTGGAAGCGGGTGTCGCCCGGCTCGGACGTGACCCGCAGGTCGCCGTGATGACTGGTCACGACGATCCGCCAGGAGATGTCCAGCCCCAGCCCGGTGCCCTCACCGACCGGCTTGGTCGTGAAGAACGGCTCGAAGATCCGCTCCCGCAGGTCGGGCGGGACGCCCGGCCCGGTGTCGCCGATCTCCACCAGCACGCGGTCGTTGTCCCGGCCGGTGCGGATCGTCAGCGTGCCCTCGCCGCCCATCGCGCCGAGCGCGTTCTCGATCAGGTTCGTCCACACCTGGTTGAGCTCGCCGGCGTACGCCGGGATCTGCGGGAGCGACAGGTCGAAGTCCTTGACGACCCGGACCCCGTGCCCGATCTTCCCGGAGAGCATGACCAGCGTGGACGTCAGGCCGTCGTGCACGTCGACCCACTGGAACGGGGCCCGGTCCATCTGGGAGTACTGCTTGGCCTTGCCGACGAGGGCGGAGATCCGGGTCGTGGCGTCCTCGATCTCGCCCATCAGCGTCTCGGTCTCCACGGCGTAACCGAGCCAGCGCAGCGCGGTGTTCAGGTCGTTCGGGCCGACGGCCGTGCGCACCTCCTCCAGGCGCTCCACCGTGATGCCCGCCGGCACGAAGATCGCGGCGAGGTTCCAGCCGTCGCCGATGTCGTGCTCGTCGAACCAGTCCGCCAGCTCGTCCTCCCGGTCCGCGGTCTGCATCGCGGACAGCCGCGGCGCGTCACCGACCTGCTTGACCAGGAGCTCCTGGATGTCGATGAGGCGCTCGAGCAGGTCGGGGTCGATGTCGTTGCGGGCCAGCAGCGCCAGCTTCTGCCGCATCCCGGCGACGCGCTCGCGCAGCGCGGACGTCGCCCGCACGGCCGCGGCGGCGGGGTTGTTCAGCTCGTGGGTCAGCCCGGCCGACAGCTGGCCGAGCGCGACCAGCCGTTCGCGCCGGCCCACGATCGCGTCGGTGTTGCGCCGGCCGAGGAACATCCCCTCCAGCAGGTGCGCGGCCATCGGGAACCACGCGACGAACCGCTCGCCGAGCTCCGCCGCCGGCAGCGTGAGGAACGTCAGGTCGGTGACGGCGTACACCGACGCGGAGTAGCGCTGGTCGCCCCGCTGTCCCATGAGGAACTCGGTCGCGCCGCAGTACACGCCGCGCTGCTCGGTGCGGATCAGCTCCACCTCGTCGCCGTGGACCGTACGGCACATGCGCAGCGTGCCGGACAGCAGCACGTAGAAGCAGGTGGCGGGGTCGCCCTCGGCGATGACCCGCTCCCGCGCCGGGTGGTGCTCGACGCCTGCGTGCGCGGCCACCCAGGCCAGCTGCTCGTCGGAGAGCCCCTCGAACAGGAACAGGGTGCGGAGTTCGTCCGGGGTGAGGGTTTCGGTGCTCAACGCTCCTCCAGGTACCGGTGCACGAGCGCGACCGCCATCGCGCCCTCGCCGACGGCGGAGGCGACCCGCTTGACCGACTGCGAGCGTACGTCACCGGCGACGAAGACCCCCGGGACGGACGACTCGAGGTACAGCGGATCGCGGTCCAGGGTCCAGCCCGCCGGGCGGCGCCCCTCGTGCAGCAGGTCGGGACCGGTGCACACGAAGCCGTGCGAATCCCGGAAGACGGTCTCCCCGAGCCACTCCGTACGCGGCGCCGCGCCGATGAACACGAACAGGTGGTTCGTCGGCAGCGTCTCGGTCTGCCCGGTGTCGGCGTCGCGGAGCGTCACCCGCTCCAGGTGCTCGTCACCGTCGACCGCCTCGACGGTCGTGCGCACCCGGACGTGGACGTTGGGGATGTCCCGGAGCTGCTCGATCAGGTAGTGCGACATGGAGCGCTCGAGGTTCGGCCCGCGTACGAGGAGGGTGACCGAACGGGCGTGGTGGGAGAAGAACACCGCGGCCTGACCGGCGGAGTTCGCGCCGCCGACGATGTAGACGTCCTTGCCCTGACAGGCCGGGGCCTCGGTGGACGCCGAGCCGTAGTACACGCCCTGCCCGGTGAGCCGCTCCACGCCCTCGGCCTCCAGGGCGCGGTAGTACACGCCGGTGGCCAGGACGACCGCCCGCGCGGCGATCTCCGTGCCGTCGCCGAAGGTGATCACCCGGGCGGGACCCCGGGCGGTCAACCCCACGACGTCCCGCGCGGTGAGCACCTCGGCGCCGAACTTCGCGGCCTGGCGGCGCGCGCGGTCGGTGAGCTGCGCGCCGGAGACGCCGTCGGGGAAGCCGAGGTAGTTCTCGATCCGGGAGCTCTGCCCGGCCTGCCCGCCGGTGGCCTTCTTCTCCACCAGGACGGTGTGCAGGCCCTCCGACGCGCCGTACACCGCGGCGCCCAGCCCGGCCGGGCCACCGCCGATCACGACGAGGTCGTAGAACTCGGCGGCCGGCACGGTCGACAGCCCGACGGCGGAGGCGATCTCCGAGCCGGTCGGCGTCCGCAGCGCCTTGCCGTCCGGGGTGATGACCACCGGGATCTCGTCGGCGGTCGCACCCGCGGCCTCGAGCAGCCGGGCGGCCTCGGGCTCGTCCACGGAGTACCAGCGGTAGGGGACCGAGTTGCGGGCCAGGAACTGACGGAGCTCGTACGACGGGCGCGACCAGCGGTGCCCGATGAGCTTGGTCTCCTCGACCGGCCGGTCGCCGACGGCGCACCAGGTCTCCACCAGCGCGTCCACCACCGGATAGAGCTTCTCCTCCGGCGGGTCCCAGGGCTTGAGGAGGTAGTGGTCGACGTCCACGACGTTGATCGCCTGGATCGCCGCGTCCGTGTCGGCGTACGCGGTCAGCAGCGCGCGCCGGGCGTGCGGGAACAGGTCCATCGCCTGCTCGAGGAAGGCGATGCCGTTCATGTTCGGCATCCGGTAGTCGGCCAGGATCGCGGCGACGGCCTCACCGCGCAGCTTGATCTCGCGCAGCGCGTCGAGCGCGTCGGCGCCTGAGTCGGCCCGTACGACGCGGTAGTCGTTCCCGTACCGCCGCCGCAGGTCACGGGCGACGGCGCGGGACACCGACGGGTCGTCGTCGACCGTCATCAGGATCGGCATGCTCATGGGACGAATCATTCCAGTTCGCGGCCGTCCGGGGGAGGGCCGGTCCGCCCGCGCGCACCGGCGCGGCCGTTGCCGTACGCCGGGTGGCGGACACCGCGCCCGGAGCGCGGAACCTGGAGCGGGTTCCCGGGGTGAGGGGTTTGTCACCGTCCGGTGACGGTGCCGATATCCAGCGTTATCTCCGCACGTCGGCATCTGTTGTCAAACGATCTCCGAGAGTTACTGACGGGCGCATGGTTACCTGTGGTAGTTATGTGGCTTCCCTCCGAGATCAACGGTCTCGCGAGATGTTCGCTCGCCTCCCCCCCTGTAACACGATCTTCGGGAGTATTCGTGACCGATCGTTTCAACCGCGTTCGCCGTGACCGTGCGGCGACGGCGCACCCGCCGGTGCGCGCGCGCCGCCTGACCGCGGCCGCCGCGGTCACGGTGGCCGTCGCGCTGTCGGTGACCGGCTGCGGCGGCAAGAGCCACAAGCCGGCCCCGGCCGGCGACGCGCCCGCCGCGAAGTCCATCGGGAAGCTGCCGCAGGCGACGACGTACACGACGCTGAAGGGCCTCGGGCAGGACGCCTCCGACGCGATGGCCGACGGCACGGTCGTGCACCCGAAGGCCGCCGTGCCCGTGTCCGCGACGGCCGGGGGGCCGGCGGTGGCCGCGCTGCCGAGCACCCAGCTCGGCAGCCCCACCTGGGTGCCGGTCGTGGAGACCAAGCCGGGGTGGGACCGCGTCCTGCTGCCCAGCCGGCCGAACCACTCGACCGGCTGGATCCCCACGGAGACGGTCGGCCTGGACACCGCCCACAGCCCGTACCAGATCGCGGTGGACACCTCGGCGCGCCGGCTGACGCTCACCAGGTCCGGCCACAAGCTCGGCACCTGGACCGTCGCGGTCGGGGCGGCGAAGACGCCGACCCCCGTCGGGCGGACCTTCCTGCTGGCCTCCCTGGCTCCGGCCAAGAAGACCTACAGCCCGCTCATCCTGCCGGTGGGCGCGCACTCCGAGACGCTCGACACGTTCGGCGGCGGTCCCGGCACGGTCGCGTTCCACGGCTGGCCGAGCGCGTCCGTCTTCGGCAAGGCGGTCACGCACGGCTGCGTCCGGGTGCCCGCCGACGCGCTGAAGAAGTTGTCCGAAGTCCCCCTCGGCACCCCGGTCGTCGTCACGGCCTAGGGGCCTCCATCCACTTTCAAGGAGTTCGCAATGCGTTCGACACGTCTGGCCGCCTGCGCGGTGGCCGCCGGTGCGCTGGCCGCGCCGCTGGCCCTGGCCCTGACCGGTACGGCCTCGGCCACGACCGGGACCGGCTCCGCCTACGGCCTGGCCGCCAGCGGCCTGGTCGCCATCCCCGCCACCCCGGCCGTCGCCGACACCGCCGACCGGAGCCTGCTGCACCTGCCGGCCAACCCCCTCATCGACGTCAAGGTCCTGCACGTCACGGCCAAGCCCGCCTTCGCGCGGGCCAGCGTCACCGACCTGAGCGTCGCCAAGGCGGCCCTCACCGCGCACCTGGTCACCGCCACCTGCACCGCAGGCACCGGCGCCAGCCGCCTGGCGAACGCCTCCCTCGCCGGGCACCGCCTGGCCGCCGTCGCCGCGCCGAACAGCGCGCTCAGGATTCCCGTCCAGGGGCTCGGCACCGCCTCCGTCACCCTGAACAAGCAGACGCGGAACGCCGACGGCAGCCTGACCGTCACCGCCATCCAGGTGACGCTGCCCCTCGGCCCCGGCCGTACCCAGACCCTCAGCGTCTCCTCCGCCACCTGCTCCGGCGTCCGCGAGGAGCCGCCTGGCCAGGAGCCGCCCGGCCAGGCGCCGAAGCCCAAGCCGGTGCCCAGCGACCTGCCCGTCACCGGCTGAGCGGATCCACGACACGACGGCCCCCGGGCGCATCGCCCGGGGGCCGTCGTGTTGTGTTTTGCGGCTGTTCGTGAAGGGCAAAAGCGACAAACAGTTCCGTAGCAACTACTGAACCACTACTATTTCCGTCCCATACGCGGCTTGGTTCCTACCAGGGACTTCGCCGTCCGCGCCCCGTACGACACTTGCATAGCGAATTATCGGCCATTCCCCACTGCGGTCGTGCGCCCCCGCGGGGACGGCCCGCCCACGGCTCCGGATGACCCCGTCTTCTGCTCCAACCGCGACGAGGACCTGATTGATGTCAGCACACGTTCCTACCCACCAGCGGGTCGAGCGCCCGCCGATGGACCGGGCCCTGCTCGTCCTGCTGGCCGCGGTGGTCGTCACCGGCGGCGTCTGCCTGGTGGTGACGGCCTCGGTCCCCGCCGCGGATCGCGGGCTCGTCGCCGCCTGCACCGGGATCGCGGCGCTCGCCCTGTGCGCCGCGCTGTCGGCCGCGGCCTACGGGTTCCAGAGCGCCCGTGTCCTGCGTGAGCGCGTCGAGACGATGGAGGCGCAGACCGCCCGCCTCGCCGACGAGACCCTGCCGGCGGTCGTGAAGCGGCTGCGCGACGGGGCGTCCGGCGCCACGGCGATGGCCTCGATCGAACAGCCCGCCGCCGCCGAGCACCGGCGGATCCTGCGCGCCATCGTCGACGAGATCGCCCGCGGAGAGCGCATGCGCGCCGCCGCCATGTCGGTCTGCGCGAACGCCGCCGGCCGCGTCCAGGCCCTCGCCACCAGCATGCTCGCCGACCTGCGCGAGATGGAGAACCGCCACGACGAGGAGGTCCTCGGCGACCTGCTCAAGCTCGACCACACGACCGCGCAGGCCGGCCGTCTCGCCGACAGCATCGCCGTGCTCACCGGCGCCCGATCCGGACGGCGCTGGACCAAGCCGATCGTGATGGAGAGCATCCTGCGCGGCGCGGTGGGCCGGATCAGCGCCTACCAGCGCGTCCGGGTGCACTCCACCAGCACCGTCGCGGTCGCGGGCTACGCCGCCGAAGGCGTCATGCACGCCCTCGCCGAGCTGATGGACAACGCGACGAGCTTCTCCCCGCCGTCCGAAGAGGTGCACGTCTACGTCGAAGAGGTGCACGCGGGCGTCGTGGTCACGATCGAGGACGGCGGCCTGGCCATGAGCGCCGCCGCGCTGGAGCGCGCCGAGCGGGCCGTCTCGGCGGAGACGCTGGACCTGACCACCCTCTCCGGTACCCGGCTGGGCCTCGCGGTGGTGGGCTGCCTCGCCCGCAAGCACGGCCTCACGGTCTCCTTCCGGCCCTCCTCCCGCGGCGGCACCGGAGTCGTGGTCCTGGTCCCGAGGTCGCTGATCACGCAGCCGGCGCCGGGCGCCGAACCGAGCGGGTCCCGCGTCGTCGGCCTCGGCGCCCGCCGTACCGAAGGCGCCACGGCCGGGCCGGACACCGCGGCCGCGCCCGCCCGGCCGGTCGCGCTCGCCGAGCCGCCCGCGCCCTTCGCCGCCGCGAACACCTCCGGCACGACGGCGGAGGCCACGGCCGTGACGCCCGCCGGCGAACGCACCGACCCGGCGACCGGGCCGCAGGAGATCATCGACATCGCGAACAAGACCATCCCCGACGGCGCCGGCACGGTCGCCGGGCTGCCACGGCGCCGCAAGGGCCAGACACTGGCCGCGGCCGCCAAGGCGTCCGAGGCGCCGAAACCCCGCGTCGACAAACCCACGACCGACCCCGGAGCGCGGTTCAGCGCCTTCCGGGAGGCCGGTCGCCGCAGGCGCACGAGCGGTGACGCGCCCGCGCCGAAGACGGATCAGAGCTGAACGCTCGGCTCACCCTGCCAGGCCGGAAAGACACGACAACAGATAGGAGGCAGGGGACGAGTCTCCGGTGCCCGCACCCGGATCACCGCCCCGCACCACCCATGAAGACCACAGACCGCGACCTCGACTGGCTGCTGGAGAACCTCCTCGAGCGGACCCCCGAGAGCCGGCACGCCATCGTGCTGTCCAAGGACGGGCTGAAGCTCTGCCACACGTACGGGCTGAGCACCGACCAGGCCGACCAGCTCGCCGCCATCGCCTCGGGCATCCAGAGCCTGTCCTACGGCGCCTCGGCGGAGTTCGGCGACGGCACCGGCGGGCTCCGCCAGTCCATGACCGAGTTCCACGGCGGGCTGCTGTTCATCGTCGAGGCGGGGGAGGGCGCCCACCTGGCCCTCATCGCCGGCGAGGAGGCCGACGTGGGCGTGATCGGGCACAACATGCACGAGCTGGTCGAGCAGCTCGGCGAGTACCTGGTCGCCCAGCCGCGGCGTTCGCAGCAGGGCAGCGCCGCCCGATGACGTCCCGGTCAGTCGACAGGGAGGACCCGGACCGGCTGTACATCGTCACCGGCGGCCGGAGCCGGGTCGATGAGGACTCGATCGACATCGTCTCTCTGATCGTCAGCGAGTGCGATCCCACGCCGGGCATGCAGTCCGAGCACGTGAAGATCCTGCGCATGTGCACGAACCCGATGGCGGTCGTGGAGATCGCCGCCGAGCTCGGGCTGCCGGTCAGCGTGGTGAAGATCCTGCTGTGCGACCTGCTCGACACGGGCCGGATCACGGCGCGTCATCCGACGGCGGCACCCGCCAAGACCAAACTCCCCGAACCCGCCATCCTGAAGCAGGTGCTCCTTGGACTTGAAAACCTCTGACCGGGTCACCGCGCCGCTGCGGAGCACCGCGAGCAACGGACTCAAGATCGTCATCGTCGGCGGCTTCGGCGTCGGCAAGACGACCATGGTCCGCTCGGTCAGCGAGATCCGCCCCCTCAGCACCGAGGAGGTCATGACCCGGGCCGGCGTCGGCATCGACGACGCGGCCGGCGTACGGGACAAGACGACCACGACGGTGGCGTTCGACTTCGGGCGGATCAGTCTGAACGACCAGATGGTGCTGTACCTGTTCGGCGCGCCGGGGCAGCAGCGGTTCTGGTTCCTGTGGGACCGGCTGTTCTCCGGCACCCTGGGGGCGGTCGTGCTCGTGGACACCCGGCGGGTCGAGGACTCCTGGTACGCCATCGACCGGCTCGAGCACCACGGCATGCCGTTCATCGTCGCCCGCAACGACTTCGGCGGCCCCGCCTACCGGCTGGAGGACATCCGGAAGGCGCTGGACCTCTCCGAGGACATCCCGCTGATCGACTGCGACGCCCGCGAGCGCGACTCGTCCAAGAAGGTGCTGATCACGCTGGTCAACCACCTCTACTCCCTGTCGACGGCCCAGACCGGCGGCCGCTGAGCACTCGGGGAGGTCACCCGGTCCCGCTCCCGGGCGAAATCTCCCCGGTGCCCGTCACATGATCATGATCCGTGGCATCCTCGGCACATGATCGAGCCCGAGCCGACGATCCGGCCCCTCGGCCCACCGTCGCCGATCCCGCCCGACTCCGTCCCCCTGTACGGGCCGCGCTACGACAAGGAGAACCCCGCCCGGCTCTACGGCGAGCTGCGGAGCCGGAACGGTGAGGTGCTGCCCATCCTGCTCGAAGGCGACGTGCCGGCCTGGCTGATCCTCGGCTACCGCGAGGTCCACCAGGTGCTCAGCGACTCGACGCTGTTCGCCCGCGACTCGCGCCGCTGGAACCAGTGGGAGAACATCCCTCCGGACTGGCCCCTCATGGCCCTCGTCGGGTACCAGCCCGGATCGATCCTGTTCAGCGAGGGCGCCGCCCACCAGCGGCGGGCCCAGGCGATGACCGAGGCCATGGCGGAGGTCGACCGGTTCGAGCTGCGGGCCCGGTGCGAGCGGATCGCCGACGGCCTCATCGACGAGTTCTGCGGCGGCGACGGCGCCGAGCTGATGGTCCAGTACGCGAGCCGGATCCCGGCGCTCGCGCTCGCCGGGATGTTCGGCCTGCCCGAGTCCGAGGCGTGGAGCATCGCGGAGGACGTGATGGCCGTCCTGGACGGCGGCGAGGGCGCGCTGGAGGCGTACCAGCGGTTCGCGGGCGCGATGGGGCGCCTGCTGGAGACCAAGCGCGCCGAGCCGGGCCCGGACGTCGCCTCCCGGATGCTGCGGCACCCCGCGGAGCTCACGGAGGAGGAGCTCACCCAGGACCTCCTCATCATGATGATCGCGGGCCAGGACCCGACGGCCAACTGGATCGGCAACACGCTGCGGCTGATGCTGATCGACGACCGGTTCTCCCTGACCCTCGCGGGCGGGCGCCGCAGCGTCGGACAGGCGATGAACGAGGTGCTGTGGGAGGAGTCGCCCGCCCAGAACACCTTCCGCTGGGCCACCCGCGACACCCGGCTGGGCGGCCGCCGCATCCGGGCCGGCGACGCCGTCGTCATCTGCCTGGCCGGCGCGAACTCCGACCCGCTCGTACGGACGGCGCCCGGCACCGGGGCGCGGGCCAACCACGCCCACTTCTCCTTCGGCCACGGCGACCACGGCTGCCCCTTCCCGGCGCCGGAGCTCGGCGAGATCATCGCGGAGACCGCCGTCGAGGTGCTCCTGGACCGTCTTCCGGACGTACGGCTGGCGGTGCCGCCGAACGAGCTCGAATGGCGACCGGCCTTCCGGGTGCGCGCGCTGACCGCGCTGCCGGTGAAGTTCTCCCCGGCCCCGGTCAGGGCGATGGCCTGAACCGATCGCTCCCGCCGGTCAGGAGCGGGCGTGCCAGCTCATCGGCACGTCACCGGTCCGCGGGTCGGCCGGCGCGTTCGGGCCGAACTCCAGGGCGGCGTCGGCGGCGATCTGCACGATGACGCGCCGCAGCTCGACCCCGGCCACCCAGTGGCCGGGCAGCGCCGCCGTGCCGTACCGCGCGCCCAGCAGGTTGCCGCAGATCGAGCCGGTGGAGTCGCTGTCCCCGGAGTGGTTGACCGCGAGCCGCAGCGCCCGCCGTACGACGTCGACGGGCGCGCCGTCCCGTACGGAGAGCGCGGCGCACACGCCGATGGCCAGGGCCTCCTCGCCGGTCCAGCCGCCGCCGAGCGTCTCCAACCGCTCGGGGGTGAGCGCGTCGCCCTCCCGGGCCAGCGCCACCGCCGCGTCGAGCGACGCCGAGGTCTCCTCGTGATCCGTGTACGACTCCAGCACCGTACGGGCGGCGTCGAGCGCGTCGGCCAGGTCCGCGCCGCGCAGCAGGCCCCAGACCGTCGCGGCCAGCACCCCGGCCGACAGGTACCCGCTCGGGTGGCCGTGGGTCAGGGCGGCGGACGTGGCCCCCATCGCGAACGCGGCGCGGCGGCAGCCGGCCGCCCCGTCCGGGACGCGCGGGGAGAAGGGGAACCCCGCCGGCGCCGCCCGCATGACGCCGCCGCAGCCCTTCGAGTCGTTGATGGGCTCCTCGACGCTCCCCAGCGGGACGTACGGGCGCCGCCGCGCGGCGATCGTGTGCAGGGCGCTCAGGCAGGTCTGGCCGGGCCCCCGCCGCTCATGCATCTCCGGCTGGGCGAACAGCCAGCCTCCGCCGAAATCCTGATCGGGGAGGTCCTCGCCCTGCGTGCGCAGCCACTGCAGGTACGCGGCCTGCAGCAGGCCGGGCGCGGCCCCGCCGATGCCCTTGCCCCGCTCGCGGACGGACGCCCGGATCAGCGCGTCGGCGGTGAACAGCGACATCTGGGTGTCGTCGGTGACGGCGCCCGCCCGCACCCGCGCGTCGCTGTACTCGGTCAGCCCCGCCGGGCCGTGCTTCGCCCGGATCTCCGCGATCGGCCGGCCTTCGATCGGCGCGCCGAGCGCGTCCCCGATGGCTCCGCCCAGCAGGCAGCCCAGCATGCGGTCAGGGTCCGGAAAAGTCATGCGATCGCCCACGCCGGTAAGTCTGCCAGGGGCCTGTTCCGGACGCGGAGGCCACATGTCGCCCGGTTCCGACTACTCGGAGCGTCCCTTGTCGCTACTCTGCTCCCGTGAATGGCCTATTTGAGGACGCAACGGACAAGCCGCGTGCTACCGTCGCGAGCCGCCTGGTGGGTTGGTTGGAGCTGTTGCCGTTCCGTCGCGGCGTGACGCTGATCGCCGTCCTCATCATCGTGCCGGCCTTCATCATCGGCGGGCTGTTCGCCGTCCGAGGTGGCGGCGGGCACGACGACCCCTCGCGGTCCCAGGCGGCCGCCGCGACGCCGTCGGCGCGGGCGCACGGCGACTCGGGCACCGTCGCACAGACCGAGCGGGCGTTCGGCGAGATCGTCGCCTCCCGCAGCGTCCACCCCACGGCGCGGTCCTCCGCGTCGGCCTCCCCCTCGCACACACCGACCCGCGGCACGACCTCCCGGACGCGCCCGACCCCGAGCACGCGTCCGTCCCCGTCCGCGAACACCAAGTGCCCGCCGGAGCTGAAGAAGTGGCCGTGGATGTGGGACCTGTGCAAACACCGGCGCGGCGGCCACACGACCCCATGAGGTCACGGGCAGAGCACGAAGCACGCCGTCACCTGTAGTACCGTCAACCCGCCGCACATCTTCGCCAGTCCCCCGGAGGATCTCCGCGTGCCAAGCACTCGGTCAGCGGCGCTGATCGCGGCGATCACGGCGGTCATGCTCCTGCTGACGCTCGACGCCGCGAGTGAGTCGTCGGCCGCCCCATCGCCGTCGGCCGACAGCGTCAAGGCCCTTCGCAAGCAGGCCGACCAGGCCAAGAACGAGCTGTCCCAGGCCACCAAGGCCTGGGAGGCGCGCAAGAAGCAGCTCAACGCCTCCGAGGACAAGCTCAAGAGCACCCTCGCCGACCTCGGCACCGCCGACGCGGAGCTCAACAAGATCCGCGAGCCGCTGGCCCAGCTGGCCGCCAGCGCGTACAAGGAGCCGGGGGTCATGGGCATCCCGGCCGTGATCGGGGGCAACGACCCCGACCGGGCGCTGGCCGCCGCGACCGACCTGACGATGCTGACCAACGACCAGAAGGCCCTCATCGACAAGGCGAACCGCCTGCAGAGGCAGCGCGAGCAGCTGGCCGCGTCGGCGCAGGAGCTGCAGTCGAACAACGCGGTCGAGGAGGCGAAGCTCCAGCAGCAGATGAACTCCCTGAAGCAGCGCGCCGGCCGCATCACCGCCCAGCTGACCGCCGCCCTGAAGAAGCTCGACCCGAGCACCCGCCTGCAGATGTCCTGCCAGCGGAGCCTGGTCGCCGAGGCGCGGAAGTTCCCCAACGGGCTCATCCCCGCGCGGTACCTCTGCCCGCTGCCGCAGCCGGGCCGGGAGCTCCGCCCCGACGCGGCACTGGCCTTCTACAAGCTGAACGCCGCCTACAAGGCGCACTTCGGCACGCAGATGTGCCTCACCGACTCCTACCGGCCGCTCGCCGAGCAGCAGCGGATCTACGCGAACCGGCCCGGCATGGCGGCCGTGCCGGGGCACAGCAACCACGGCTGGGGCACCGCCGTCGACCTGTGCGGCGGCGTGCAGAGCCAGGGCTCGGCGCAGTTCAACTGGCTCCAGGCGAATTCGAAGACGTACGACTTCTTCCACCCGGCGTGGGCCTACAGCAGCCCCTTCGAGCCGTGGCACTGGGAGTACACCAAGGAGAACACCCCGGACTCCAGCGACTGACCCCTGCCGCTCGCGGCCGCGGGCCGCGGGCCGCGGATCGCCGTCCGCAGTCGGCCGCCCGCCGGTCATGCGGGCAGCGTGGGGCTAACCGACGATGGTGACCGACAGGCGGGAGTCGACGGCGGCGCGGGCGATGGCCGCCGCCTGAGCGCGGTCCGTGCGCAGCACGACGAGCGCCCCGTCGTCGGTGTCGGGGCCGGGCCGGGGCACCGCGACGACCGGGACCGCGGCGGCGACCGTGCGCGCCGGCAGCGGCCCCTCGGCCCGCGCGGCCAGCAGGTCCACGCGGTCGCCGGCGTGCAGGAGCCGCACGACCGCGGCGTCGGCGAGGCGGACCGGCGTCGCCACGGAGCCCGGCTCCGCGTCGTCGAGCAGCGTGCCGCCGCGCAGCCGTACGTCGGTCAGCGGCTCACCCCGGCGCACCGGCCCGGCCAGCGTGCGCCCGTCCGCCCGGCGGACGGCCCCCGCGGGCACGGCGCGGGCGGGCAGGGCGCGGATCGCGACGTCGGCGGAGCGCAGGGTCGCGCCGCCGGGCAGGTCGCGGGCGGCGATGAGGACCGGCACCCCACGCTGGTGAGGCCGGGCGGCGGCGAGACCGAACGCCGCCGCCGCTGCCGCCAGCACGGCGGCGAGCAGCCGGCGGTGTCGGCTGAGCATCGCTCTCATCGCGGCTTCCGCAGCCGGGTGGGGGCGGTCAGGGCGGCTGGATGAGCACGCCGAGGCCGTCCGGGGACCGCGGGCGTGGCCGGGCCGGTCATGGGAGCTCGGTGAGTTCGGCGAGCCCGCCGGGGAGTCGCGGGCGGGGCCGGCGTGGTCATGGGAGCTCGATGGGCACGTCGAGGCCGTCCAGGGCGTGGGGGCAGGGGCAGTCGCGCTCGGCGGGCAGCGCGCCGATGATGTCGATGACGAGGTCGCGCAGCCGGTCGACGTTCTGCGCGAAGACGCGGAGCACCTCCTCGTGGGTGACGCCCTCGCCCTCCTCGATGCCGGCGTCGAGGTCGGTGACGAGGCAGGCCGGGATGTAGCAGAGGGCGAGCTCGCGGGCGAGGACCGCCTCGGGGTGCCCGGTCATGCCGACGAGGGTCCAGCCCTGGGCGGCGTACCAACGGGACTCGGCGCGCGTGGAGAAGCGCGGCCCCTCGATGACGACGAGCGTGCCGCCGTCGACCGGCTCCCAGTCCGCCGCGCGGGCGGTCTCCAGCGCGGTGCGGCGGCCGCGTGGGCAGTAGGGGTCGGCGAAGGAGAGGTGCACGGCGCCGTCGTCGTAGTAGGTCTGCGCGCGGCCGCTGGTGCGGTCGACGAGCTGGTCGGGGACGGCGAGGGTGCCGGGGCCGTACGCCGGGAGGAGCGAGCCGACGGCGCTGGGCGCGACGACCTGGCGAACCCCGAGGGAGCGCAGAGCCCAGAGGTTCGCCCGATAGGGGATCTTGTGCGGCGGGTAGCGGTGGTCGCGGCCGTGCCGGGGGAGGAACGCGACGCGGCGGCCGGCCACCGTGGTCAGGGCGATGGTGTCGCTGGGCGGGCCGTAGGGGGTGTCCACCTCGATCTCCTCGACGTCGTCGAGGAAGGAGTAGAAGCCGGAACCGCCGATCACGCCGATCTCTGCATGCATGAGCCGGACCCTAGCCGCCCGTCGCGCCGGGCGGCGAGACGGTCTCCCCATCCTGTGGATAACCCGCGTCCGTGGACCGATGCCGGATTCGCGATATGTCTTGTCACGAGGACGTACGCGTAATATCTTCTCGCCGATAGAGAAGACATGTCGCGTTCCCCGGGAAGGTGAACCATGCCCAGCCGACTGGCCGGTGTCCCCGCCGGCCGCCGTACCAAGTGGGTCGTCCTCGTCGCCTGGCTGATCCTGCTCATGGTCGGCGGCGCACTCGGAGGCAGGCTGCAGGGCGTCACGAAGAACAGCGCCGACGCCTACCTGCCCGGCGCGGCCGAGGCGACCAAGGTCATCAAGCTGCAGAAGAGGCTGCACCACGAGGACGGGACCGTCACGCTCGTGTCGTACGAGCGGCGCGGCGGCGTCACGCCGCAGGACGTGGCGTTCGCGCGGTCGGCGGCCGCGGAGCTGAAGGGCGTCTCGCACGTGACGTCGGTGACGGGCCCGATCACCTCGGAGGACGGCCGGGCGATGCAGCTCGTCGTGCCGGTCGGCGGTGACGGGGACGTCGTCCTCAAGACGATCAACGATCTCCGTAAGGTCGTCGAACGCGGACCGCCGGCCGGCCTCGACGTCCGCGTGACCGGCCCGGGCGGCACGATGTCCGACCTGATCGGCGTCTTCATGTCGATCGACGGCACGCTGCTGCTCGTCACCCTGGCCGTCGTGATCGTCATGCTGCTGCTGACGTACCGCAGCCCGTTCCTGTGGGTCGTGCCGCTGCTGTCGGCCGGCTCGGCGTACATGCTGTCCCAGGGCCTGGTCTACCTGCTGGCCAAGGCGGGTCTCACGGTCAACAGCCAGAGCACCGCGATCCTGGCGGTGCTGGTGTTCGGCGCGGGCACGGACTACGCGCTGCTGCTGATCGCCCGGTACCGGGAGGAACTGCACCGGCACGAGGACAAGCACGAGGCCATGCGGATCGCGCTGCGCCGCGCGGGGCCCGCCGTCCTCGCCAGCGCCGCGACCGTGACGATCGCCCTGCTGTGCCTGCTCGTCGCCGAGCTCAACTCCACCAGCGGCCTCGGCCCGGTCGCGGCGGTCGGCATCGTCTGCGCCCTGGCCGCCATGACCACGCTCCTGCCCGCCCTGCTCGTGGCGCTGCCGCGCGGAGTCTTCTGGCCGGTCGTGCCGCGGTTCGACGCCCGGTACGTCGACGAGCCCGACGCGCTGGAGAAGGAGCACGGCGTCTGGGCCGCCGTCGCGCGCTTCGTCAGCGCCCGGCCGCGGATCATCTCGGTCGGCGGCGTGCTGGTGCTGGCCGCCCTGGCCTGCGGGATCCTGTCGCTGAAGACCGGGCCGATCTCCAACGCCGGTCAGTTCGTCGGCACGCCCGACTCGGTGGTGGGCGAGCGCGTCCTGGCGCGGCACTTCCCGGCCGGGACGGGCAGCCCGGCGGTCGTCATCGGCCCGGCGAATCCCGGCCTGCGCGCCACGATCGCCCGTACGCCCGGCGTGTCCGGCGTGAGCGGCCCGGTGGTCGCGGGCGGCTACGAGCAGTACGAGGCGACGCTGTCCAGCGAGGCGGACACCCGCGCGGCCCGTGACACGGTGGACCGGCTGCGCGCCGCCGTGCACCCGCTGGGGGCGAAGGTCGGCGGGAACACCGCGGTCAACCTCGACACCCAGCGCGCCGCCGCGCACGACAACAAGGTGATCATCCCGATCGTCCTGGGCGTCGTGCTCGTCATCCTGGTCCTGCTCTTGCGGGCCCTCGTCGCGCCGCTGCTGCTGATGGCCACGGTGGTGCTGTCGTTCGGCGCGTCGCTCGGCGTCTGCGGGCTGGTGTTCACGCACCTGTTCGGCTTCGAGGGCGCCGACTCCGGGTTCCCGCTGGAGATCTTCATCTTCCTGGTCGCGCTCGGCGTCGACTACAACATCTTCCTCATGACGCGGGTGCGTGAGGAGTCGCAGCGGCTCGGCACGCGCCGCGGCGTGCTGCGCGGGCTCACCGTCACCGGAGGCGTGATCACCTCGGCCGGGGTCGTGCTGGCCGCGACGTTCGCGGGGCTGGCGACCCTGCCGGTGACGGGAACCGTGGAGATGGCGTTCGCGGTGGCGTTCGGCGTGCTGCTCGACAGCCTGCTGATCCGGTCGCTGCTCGTCCCCGCCCTGGCGTACGACGTCGGGCGGCGGATCTGGCTGCCGGGCCGCCTCGCGGGGGACGAGTCCCCCGCCTCGGGGAACCGGCCGATGCCGCAGACCGTGCGCTGATCACGGCGTGAGCGGGCTCCCCGACCGGGCGGGGAGCCCGCTCACGCGCCCTCCTTCGTCGGAGGAGTGACCAGAGGCGCTGTGCTCATGGCTCGCTCGCTGCGCTCGCTCACGCGCCCTCCTTCGTCGGAGGAGTGACCAGAGGCGCCGTGCTCATGGCTCGCTCGCTGCGCTCGCTCACGCGCCCTCCTTCGTCGGAGGAGTGACCAGAGGCGCCGTGCTCATGGCTCGCTCGCTGCGCTCGCTCACGCGGGCGTCTGGAGGACCGGGCGCTCGACGGATCCGCCGCGTGCGGTGGGTCAGGCGACCTTCTCGGAGGAGCCGGAAGAGCCGGACGAAGAACCGGAAGAGGAGTCGGACGAAGACGAGGACGAGGAGGAGGACTCCTTCTTCGCCTCGGTCTTGGCGGGCTCGCTCTTCTTCGCCGAGCTGCTCGACGAGGTGGTCGCCCCGCTGCGGCTGTCGGTGCGGTAGAAGCCCGATCCCTTGAACACGATCGCCGCCGCGGAGAACACCTTGCGCAGGCGCCCGCCGCATGCGGGGCACTCGGTCAGCGGGTCGTCGCTGAACTTCTGCACGACCTCCAGAGGCTCACCGCATTCGGTGCACGCGTACTGATACGTCGGCACGAGTTCCTCCTAGCTGTACACAACCCTCGGGGGCTGGCACTCTCACTCAGTGACTGCTAATGCTACCGGGCGCCGATTGATTCCCGTCGCCCCGTTCACTGATAGCCGTGCTCGCCGTACCAGCCGGCCAGCTTCCCGCGCCGGCTGACGGCGCGCAGGCGGCGTTCGGCCGCCGGCCGGGCGGCGCTGGTCGCCACGACCAGCAGCTCGTCGCCCGCCAGCAGGGCGGTGTCGGGGCCCGGCACGAAGCTGCGGCCCTCCCGCACGATCAGGGTGATCACCGCCCCTTCGGGCAGCCGCAGCTCGAAGATCTCCACGTTGTCGAGCCGGGAGTCCGGCGGAATCCGGATGTCCAGCAAATCGGCGTGCAACTCCTCCAGCGGCGCGGCCTCGACGTCGATCTCCCGGGCGCGATCGGCGACCGCCACCCGCAGCAGGCGTGCGACGAAGGGCAACGTCGGGCCCTGCAGCAGGGTGAACACCACCACGATGATGAACACCTGCGCGAACAGCTCCCGCGCGCCGGGCAGCCCGGCCGTCACCGGGATCGTGGCCAGCACGATCGGCACCGCCCCGCGCAGCCCGGCCCACGACAGGAACGCCTTCGCGCGCAGGCCGAGCCCGAAGAACGGCGTCGACGCCAGCACCGACAGCGGCCGCGCCACCAGGACCAGCGCGAACCCGCAGATCAGCGCCGGACCGACCTGCGCCGGCAGCTCGTGCGGCGACGCCAGCAGCCCGAGCGTGATGAACAGCCCGATCTGGGCCAGCGTGGCCAGTCCCTCGGCGAACCCGCGGGTGGCCGGGCGGTGCGGCAGCGGGCTGTTGCCCAGCACGAGGGCCGCCAGGTAGGTCGCGAGGAACCCGCTGGCGTGCGCCATGGACGCCGCGCCGTACGCGCCGACGGCGAGCGCCAGCACCGCGATCGGGTACAGACCGGACGCGGGCAGCGCCGCCCTGCGCAGGCCGTGCGCGCCGAGCCACCCGACCAGGAGGCCGATCGCCGCCCCGGCGACCAGTTCGTAGACCAGTTCGACCGCCATGAGCACCGGTGACTCGACGTGTCTCGCGCTGAGGGCGACGACGAGGATGACCACCGGCGCGTCGTTGAACCCCGACTCGGCCTCCAGGATGCCGGTCAGGCGCGCGGGCAGCGGCAGCCGCCGCAGCACCGAGAACACCGCGGCGGCGTCCGTCGGGGCGAGCACCGCGCCCAGCAGCAGGGCCGGGCGCCACTCGATGCCGACCAGCCAGTGCGCCGCCGCCGCGACCACCGCGATGCTGACCGCGGTGCCGACGATGGACAGCGAGAGCGCGGCCGGGATCGCGTCCCGTACGCTCGCCCAGCGGGTGGTAAGCCCGCCTTCGGCCAGGATGAGGACCAGCGCCGCCAGGCCCAGCGTCTCGGCGACCAGCATGTCGTTGAACCGGATGCCGATTCCGGACTCGCCCAGGATCAGGCCGAGCGCCAAGTACAGGAGCAGACTGGGCAGCCCGCTTCGATGGGCCAGCCGGACCGCCACGATCGCCGTGATGACCACGATCGAGCCGAGCAACAGCCACAGGTCGAGTTTCACCCACACCCCCTTGAACAGGACTTTCTCACAGTGCGTCACCGATGGCAGCGGAGCGCCGCCGTACGGGACGGGAAGTGCCGACCGGGCGCGCGGATGCGAGAGCGACCGCGACGACGGATCGGCGGTGATGGATCCGCGTCGGCGGATCAGCGATGGATCAGCGTTGGTGGATCAGCGGTGACGGATCAGCGGGTCGAGGCCGTTGACGACGTTCGCCACCGGACGGCCCTCGATCACCGCGCGGACGTTGTCCACGACGGCGGTGATGATGTTCAGCTGCGACTGCCGGGTCGCGCCGGCCGCGTGCGGCGAGAGCAGGACGCCCTCGTGCCGCCGGAGCGGGTGGTCGGCGGGCAGCGGCTCGTCCTCGAACACGTCGAGCGCGGCCCCGGCCAGCCCTCCGCCGTCCAGCGCGGCGAGCACGGCGTCGTCCGGCGCGATGCCGCCGCGCGCGACGTTGATGAGGAACGCGCCCTTCGGCAGCAGCGCCAGCCGCCGCGCGTCCAGCAGCCCGACGGTCTCCGGCGTGCGCGGCAGGCAGACGACGAGAACGTCGGAGCAGGCCAGCAGCTCGTCCAGCTCCAGGTGGACGCCGGTGTCCCGGCGCCGCCGTGACCAGTACGCGACCCGGCAGCCCAGCGCCTCGAACAGCCGCATGACCTCCGCGCCGATCGCACCCATGCCGAGCACGCCGACGCGGCGGTTCGCCAGCTCGTCCGCGCCGCGGGCGGCCGTCTCCAGCTGCGGCCAGCCGCCCTCCCGCATGCGCCGGTCCGCCCACGACAGCTGCCGGGACAGGTCCAGCGCGGCGGCCAGGGCCCACTCGGCCACCGACCGGGCGTTCGCGCCGGCCGTGTTGGCCACCGCCACTCCGGCCGCGGTCAGCGCGTCCAGGTCGAGGCTGTCCACCCCGACCGACGGCATCTGCACGAACGCCAGCCGCGGCGCCGCCGCGACCGCGGCCGCGTCGAGAGTGAGCTCGCCGGTGAAGTCGCCGACGACCAGCTCCGCGCCGGTCAGCGCCGCGTGCAGGGCGTCGCGGCTCCGCTCGGCGGGCACGACGACCTCCGCGCCGAGCGGATCGAACACCTGGTGGATCAGGTCCGCGCCGAGTGGCGGCAGCGCGAGCAGCCGCCAGCCCCGGCCGTCGAGGTCCCGGCCGTTCGCGTCGTGGCCGCTCACGTCGTGGCCCCGGCGAATCTGACCAGGCCGCCCGACGGGGTGACCGCCGCCCGTACGGGAAGATCGTGCGGCTCGGCGGGCAGGGACGCGACCAGCTCGGTGTCGTACACCGGCGCGATCGTGAGGATGGAGGAGGCGACGCGGGTCAGCGCCCGGTCGTACGAGCCGCCGCCGCGCCCGAGGCGCACGCCGGTGGACGACACCGCCAGCGCGGGCACGATGACGAGGTCGGCGCTGCGGATCGCCTCCGGGCCGCGCGCCGGCTCGGTGGGCTCCAGCAGGCCGTACGGCCCGGGCCGCAGCGAGTCGGGGCCCTCGTAGGACGCCCAGTCGAGGTCGCGGTCCGGCAGCAGCCGGGGAACGAGGACGTACGTGCCGCGCTTCCACAGCGCGAACAGCAGGCTCTGGGTGGCCGGCTCCGAGCCGACCGAGACGTACGCGGCGACGGTGCCGGCCATCTCCGCCTCCGGCAGCGTCAGTACGGTGTCGCGCAACAGCCGCCCGGCGGCGGTGCGTTCGTCCGGGGTGAGGCGGGCGCGGGCCGCCAGCAGGTCCGAACGCAGGGCCGTCTTCTCTCCGGTGATGTCGCGCACGCGTCCATTGTCGCGTGAAATCTGCGTGACATATCCCTGAGAACGCACGCTGGAAGGGGGACCGTTCGCAGAACCACCGCGATCGGCGGTTAGGGTCTTGTCATGGCCGACCATGTACCCGTCACCAAGGCGGTCGTTCCCGCTGCCGGCCTTGGCACGCGATTCCTGCCCGCGACCAAGGCGACCCCCAAGGAAATGCTGCCGATCGTCGACAAGCCGGCGATCCAGTACGTCGTCGAGGAGGCCGTCTCGGCCGGGCTGGACGACATCCTGCTGATCACCGGGCGGGGCAAGCGCCCGATCGAGGACCACTTCGACCGCGCGTACGAGCTGGAGGAGGCGCTCCGCGCCAAGGAGGACCCCGAGCGGCTGCACTCGGTCCGGGAGTCCGCCGAGCTCGCCGACGTCCACTACGTCCGCCAGGGCGAGCCCAAGGGCCTCGGCCACGCCGTCCACTGCGCCCGCCGGCACGTCGGCGACGAGCCGTTCGCCGTGCTGCTCGGCGACGACCTGATCGACGAGCGCGACGCGCTGCTGCAGCGCATGCTCGAGGTCCGCGAGACGTACGGCGGCAGCGTGGTGGCGCTGATGGAGGTCGAGCCCGAGCAGGTGTCGCTGTACGGCTGCGCCGCGATCGAGCCGACCGACGAGGACGACGTCGTCCGCGTCACCGACCTCGTCGAGAAGCCGGTGCCCGGCGAGGCGCCGAGCCGGTGGATCATCATCGGCCGGTACGTCTGCGACCCGGCCGTGTTCGACGTCCTGGAGAAGACCCCGCCGGGCCGGGGCGGCGAGATCCAGCTCACGGACGCGCTGCTCACGCTGGCCAAGCGGGACCGCTCCGAGGGCGGCCCGGTGCACGGCGTGCTGTTCCGCGGCCGTCGCTACGACACCGGCAACAAGCTGGACTACCTGCGCACGGTCGTGCAGTTCGCGGCCGACCGGCCGGAGCTGGCCGACGAGTTCCTGCCGTGGCTCCGAGAGTTCGTGGCGAAGCACGATGAAGCGGGTAGATGAGCATCTGGCGGACATCCTGGGGTCGGTACGGGAGCTTCCGCCCCTGGAGCTGGCCCTGCCGGAGTCACTCGGCGGGGTCCTCGGCGAGCCCGTCACCGCGCCCGTCGACCTGCCACCGTTCGACAACTCCGCCATGGACGGCTACGCGGTGCTGGCCGCGGACGTCGCGGCCGCGTCCGAGACATCACCCGTGAGCCTGTCGGTCGTCGGCGACATCGCCGCCGGCGACCAGGGCGCGTACGACATCACCCCGGGGCGGTGCGCCCGCATCATGACGGGCGCGCCGCTGCCCGCGGGCGCGGACGCCATCGTCCCGGTCGAGTGGACCGACGGCGGCGCCGCGAAGGTGACGATCCGCCGGCCCGCGACGCCCGGCCACTACATCCGGCGCGCGGGCGAGGACGTCACCGCGGGGCAGACCGTCCTGCCGGCCGGCACCCGGCTCGGCGCCGCCCAGATCGGCATGCTCGCCGCGGTCGGCCGGGCCCGCGTCCTCGTACGCCCCCGGCCCCGCGTCGCCGTGCTGTCCACCGGCAGCGAGCTCGTCGAGCCCGGCAACGCGGTGGGGCCCGGCCAGATCTGGGACTCCAACAGCTTCGCGCTGACCGCCGCCGTCACCGAGGCGGGCGGCGTGGGGTTCCGGGCGGGCTCGGTCGGCGACGACCCGCGCGAGGTCCTCGCCACGATCCAGGAGCAGCTCGCGTCCGCCGACGTGATCATCACGTCGGGCGGGGTGAGCATGGGCGCCTACGACGTCGTCAAGGAGGTGCTGTCCGGGCTCGGCACGATGCGGTTCGAGAAGGTCGCGATGCGGCCCGGCAAGCCCCAGGGCTTCGGCCTGCTCGACGACCGCGTGCCCGTCTTCACGCTGCCCGGCAACCCGGTCAGCGCGTTCGTCTCCTTCCAGGTGTTCGTCCGCCCGGCGCTGCGCGCGCTGCAGGGCCTGCCGCCCGCGCCGCCGCGCACCGTACGGGCCCCCCTCCGTGTGCCGATCGACTCCTCGCCGGAGGGACTGCGGCACTACCTTCGCGCGAACCTCGGGGAAGACGAGGGTGGGGATCTGTGGGTGGCCCCGGCGGAGGCGCAGGGCTCCCACCAGGTGTTCGCGCTGTCGTCCTCGAACGCCCTGATCGTCGTCCCCGAGGACGTCACCTCGCTGCAGGCAGGGCAGACCGTCGACGTGCTGGAGCTGCCATGAGTGGTTTTTCCCACCTGGACGAGTCCGGAGCGGCCCGGATGGTGGACGTGTCCGCCAAGGAGGTTTCCGCCCGTACGGCCACCGCCACCGGCTTCGTACGGCTGTCCGCGGAGTGCGTCGCGGCCCTCCGCGCCGGGAACGTCCCCAAGGGCGACGCGCTCGCCGTCGCCCGCATCGCGGGCATCCAGGCGGCCAAGCGCACCCCCGACCTCGTCCCGCTGTGCCACCCCATCGCCATCCACGGCGTCACCGTCGACCTGACCGTACGGGACGACGGCGTCGCCATCATGGCGCAGGTGCGCACCGCCGACCGTACGGGCGTGGAGATGGAGGCGCTGACCTGTGTGTCCGTCGCCGGGCTCGCCCTCATCGACATGGTCAAGGCGGTCGACCCGGCCGCCGTGATCACGGACGTGCGCGTCGAGGAGAAGACCGGCGGCAAGACCGGCGTCTGGCGGCGGCCATGACGACGATCAGGGCCATGGCGGTCACCGTGTCCAACCGGGCCTCCGCGGGCGTGTACGAGGACACCTCCGGGCCGGTCCTCGTCCGCCTCCTGCGCGACCTGGGCTGCGAGGTCGACGGTCCGGTCGTCGTCCCCGACGGCGAGCCGGTCGAGGAGGTCCTGCGCGAGGCCGTCGCGCAGGGCTACGACGCCGTCGTCACCAGCGGCGGCACCGGGCTCACCCCGACCGACCGGACCCCGGAGATGACCCGGCGCGTCATCGAGCGCGAGATTCCCGGAATCGCCGAGGCCATCCGGATCGCCGGTCAACGGAAGGTTCCGGCCGCGATCCTGTCCCGTGGTCTCGCCGGCGTCGCCGGCCGTACGCTCATCGTCAACCTGCCCGGCTCCACGGGCGGGGTGCGCGACGGGATGGCCGTGCTCGGCGAGGTGCTGCGACACGCCGTCGACCAGATCGGCGGCGGCGATCACCCACGCACTGCCTGACGAGGATGGCGTAGGACCCGTCACAGGGGAATCATGTGAGTGTGGCAAGCATGCGGGGTTGGCCGGTCAACCTGAACGAGGGGCCGGTCGGGCTGCGGCCCTTGCGGCTGCGCGACGCGCGGACCTGGCGGGATGTGCGGATTCGCAACGCCGAATGGCTGCGCCCCTGGGAGCCGACGAATCCCGAGACGCCGCTGTTCCGCACGGGCCTCGGCCCCTACCTCAGCATGGTGCAGACCATGCGCCGCGAGGCCCGGCACGGCCTGGCCCTCCCATGGGTCGTGACGTACGAGGGGGAGTTCGTCGGCCAGCTCACGATCGGCGCCATCGTCTGGGGCTCGGCCCGGTCGGCGCAGATCGGCTACTGGGTCGACAAGGCCGTCGCCGGTCGCGGCGTCATGCCGACCGCCGTCGCGCTCGCCGTCGACCACGCGTTCTTCAACGTCGGCCTGCACCGCGTCGAGGCGAACATCCGCCCGGAGAACACCGCGAGCCGCCGCGTCGTCGACAAACTCGGCTTCCGCGAAGAGGGCGTCCGACGGCGTCACTTGCACATCGACGGCGCCTGGCGTGACCACATCTGTTATGCGCTGACCACCGAGGACGTTCCCGGCGGCCTGATGACGCGCTGGCGCGCCAGCACCCGCCAGACTTTCCCCCGCTGACGGGAATTCACCGTCCCGTCACCGGGCGGCCGGACCCTAGACGTGGGCGACGGTTGCGGTGGTGGGGGAGCCACGCGCCGAAGGCGGACAGTGGTATGAAAGATGCCTAAATGTGATGTTTGCGAAACCATACTCCGGATAACCGAGAGTTGCGGGTGCCGTACGTCGTGATCATGGTGCCTGGAAACTTTCGGTCAGCAAAGTTTCAGGAAGGATCCGATCTCGCGACACACCGCCCCTAATACTCGTCAACCACTGACGGTGGGTCTTAGCGTGCGGGACGTGAGCGAGCGCGTCTGCCAGGTCAGCCTGCGGCCTGGACGCGCCTACGAGGAGGGCTGATGAGCAGCGCACTCCTCTATCTCGCCATCGTTGTCGTCTGGGGCATCGTCCTGGTCCCCATGTGGCTCCGCCGCGACGGATCCCGCACCCGCAACCGCCGCCTCGACGAGGACACCGACACGTCCGTCGAGGCCGTCGACGGCGCCGAGAGCGTCGAGGACGGCCTGCACGAGGACGACGTCGTCCCGACGGCGGCCCCGGCCCGCGCGGCCCGCCACGCCGCCAACCGGCGCGCGAGCCGCGCCGCCGTGATCGCCCGGCGCCGCCGCCGCACCGTCGGCCTCATCCTCCTCCAGCTGACGGCCGTCGCCGTCGTTGTCGCCGGCGTCACCCCGTGGTGGTTCACCGTGCCCCCGGCCGTCCTGCTCGTCGGCCACCTCACGCTCCTGCGCAGCGCCGTCAGAATGGACGCCGAACGCCGCGCCCGCCACCTGGCCCGGATGCGCGCCATCGAGGCCGACCGCCGCGCCCGCGCGGAGGAAGAGGCCCGCCTCGCCCGCGAGGCCCAGCGGACCGCCGAGATCATCTCCATGCCCGAACGCCCGGAGGAGCAGGTGTACGACCAGTACACCGACCAACGCGCCGTCGGCGACTGACAGCCCCTCCCCGGCTCCGCCGGCCGGTCGGAGCCGACCGGGTCCCTGCGAGAACCGCGGGAATCCAGCGCGTGATCGCTCAGGCGCCACTGGGGGGTGGGTGTTCTCTTCCAGAGGTGTCTACTGAGACGAGCGGTTTTCTCCTCTCAGGAGACACCTCAGGACGAACACCCAGGCTGCTGTTCGCCCCGACCCGACCTGCTGTGATCCGGAACACCGGGGAATCGATGCGCGAGGAGTGCCGAATGTTTGCTAGCCTTACAGCGTCCTTGGGGCTGTAGCGCAGTCCGGTAGCGCACCTCGTTCGCATCGAGGGGGTCAGGGGTTCAAATCCCCTCAGCTCCACTTCGGACCTGGGACCAGTGTGGTCGAGAGCTTCGCTCTCTTCCCGCTGGTCCTTCGTCGTTTCCTCCGGGGGACACCCCCGGGCCCCCGATGGTCAAAGGCCGGTCCCGATCACGGAACCGGCCTTTTTCGATCTCGTACAGCAGCGAAGTACAGCAACGGCTACGAATCGAGCCGCTTGCCGAGCCGCTTGAGCGCCTTCCGCGTGGCGTCCGAGGAGACCTCGCTGTAGACGTTCATCGTGACCGAGATCTGGCTGTGCCGCAGGTTCTGCATCGCCACCCTCGTGTGAACGTCCATCGCGGCCAGGATCGAGGCGCACGTCTGCGCGTCGCGTGAACCGGGATCTTCCGGACGCCGGCCTTCGCGCACGCGGTGGCGAAGCTCCGGTTGAAGTTACGCGGCTCGATCGGCTGCCCGCCCGCTCACCCCCGGCAGCGTCGCGGGCCGCCGTCTGGTCCTTCTCACGCTCGCGGAGCGCGGTGGCGCAGATGTCGACGAGGGCCACGGCGCAGCACCGCCGGTCATCCGGCGCCGACGAGGGAGTCACGGCGGACCGGATGGCGGGGAGCCGAGTCATAGCGGTCTGTCAGTTCCTGTAGGGCGATCGCCGCATCGTTGCTGGGACGTCGCCCGCATTAATCCGTTTCATGTGTCACCACGGCTCTGTCAGCATGAAGCCCATGCGCCACCCTCTTGACACGCTGGACTGGCCGATTTCCACCGGCCGACTGCTGTTGCGCCGGGCTGCCCCCGACGACCTGGACGCGACCTGGGCCTACCGGCAACTACCGGAGACTCACGAATGGGTCCGGGCCGCCACGGTGACGTACGACGACTACCGTGAGCGTTTTCTCCGCGATGAGCAGCTCGCAGACCTGCTCATCGTCGAACTGGACGGCCAGGTGATCGGCGATCTGACGCTGCAGATCCAAGACGCTTGGGCCCAGGAGGAGGTCGCTGACCAGGCGAAAGGCGTCCAAGGAGAGCTCGGGTGGACGTTGGATCCCTCCTACGGAGGCAAGGGCTATGCCACCGAAGCGGTACGCGCCCTCATCGACGTCGCCTTCGGGAGCCTTGGCCTGCGCCGTCTGCACGCGGACTGTTTCTACGACAACGAGCCTTCGTGGCGGCTCATGGAGCGGGTTGGGATGCGCCGCGAACAGCACACGGTGAAAGACTCTCTCCACCGCACCAAGGGATGGATCGACGGTCTCTCATACGCGATCCTGGCCGAGGAATGGCCCGCTTCCGAGTGATGGATCACCCCGCTGTCCGGTTTCACACATCAAGATCGCCGGATCTGGCCAATGCAGGTCAACCCGTCGCGGTCTGGTCGGGCGTGACTCTCCTGCCGTGGTGAATTCGCAGGACCCGGCGGCCCGTCTCCGTACGGGATGTTGCTAACGCCGGTGCTAACAACGGTTCCGAATGATCTTGGACGGTTTGTGCCGACGAGCAGCGCGAAGCGCTCATCACCCTCAACGCCGGCATGCCGAGATGTCTCGGCGGCGAAGACCACCAGGTCCACCAGCCCGGCGCGGCCGGGAACGTCTCAGTCCGAGTTGCTTGAGCTGGATCTTGGTCTAGAGCCCCAATGGGTGGCTCGACAGCCAGGCGCTGTGTCGCTGCTTGAACGCATCGCGTTCTTGGACTGTGGAGGTGATGAGGTCTGCGCCCCCGTCGTAGGGGTGATACAGCCAGCGCAGATCACTTGGGGCGAGGATCACGAAACCGAGTTGGTCATCCGCGACGGCCCGCAGCAGCGGATCCAGCAGAGCCGACTCGTACGGCATCCAGCTCGCGCGAAGTTCGATCTCCGTCGTAGGCCCGAAGTCCGGGTCCTCTTCCGGCGTCAGCGTGTACCACAGCACCGCATCCGGGTGCAGGCTGCTGTCCGGCCGCCAGCGCCACTCAGGCCCGTGGTAGGAGTCGGCGATGACATACAGGCCTTCTGCGGCGCCGAGCTCCCGGAGGATGGTGTGGTGCCGCCCGAGCACGACTTCGAGCTCTTCTTCGGTATCGGGGTACCGCTTCGAACCGGGAAGGCTGTGGAACCTCACCCACCTGTCCCGGAATCGATATTTCAGCCTGTAGGCGGACGGTGTCCCACCCCACCGGTCATTCCACAATGCCGTCAGGGCATCGAGCTGCTTCTGATCCAAAGCCCTCTCCAGGCATCCATGGACGCTCGCAAGCCATCCACTCGCGAAAGTCGGTGACCGGCGCGGGATGGATCATAGAGGCCGACGGCTGGCACGTTTCATGCGAACGGGAAGTATTCGGGCAGCCGTAGGGCGGTTTCAGGGTCGGTGGCGTTCTTGACCTGGATTCCGTGAGCGCCACGCCCAAGCAGCCAGGCCAGCAATTGCCCACCCGCGGCCGATATCTCGGCGTCGGCCGGTCCGTGACCGTGAGCGAGAGAGTCCCGAGTGATGCGCCAGGCCGCTCCGCTGGTTTCATCGTGTAGGCGCCATCGGTAGCCATCCGGTGCGTCCCGGGCACGAGTGGGCAGGCTGCAGATGGCGCGTAGCAGGAACACGGCGACGAACTCCTCCGGCCAGTCTGCGGGCCGGTACCCGGCGGCCAGGTCGACGTGGCGCACCTCGACCTCTCGCCAGCGGGCACGAACTCCATCGCGAAGGGCTTGATGCGTCCGCAACGTGGTGGTCATCAGGTGCCACGCGTGCTCGGGCATGGCCTGCCAGTCGTGTTCCAGCGAAGCCGTAGCGGAGCGAAGATCAGCGAGAAGTTCGGACGCTCGACGGTACGCGCCTTCCTCGATCTCTCGTTCCCGGCCGGATGCGCCTCCGGGATATTGCTGGACCTGCCGCCCGGCGATCGCTCCAGCGAGCATGCGGCGTTGAGCGTCGGCATGGCGCGCCAGATGGGTCAGGACGTGCCCGCGGCTCCACCCAGGAAGGAGCGAAGGACCTCGTACGTCTGCGTCGGTGAGGGACGCGACGCTGTCGAGCAGGCGTCTGGTAGCGAGCCTCACATATTCGAGTTCCTGGGTCGGCGTCGGCATGACTCGATGTCTATCACTCAATCGGTATTCGGATACCACGAGACGGCGTCGCGATACTCAAGGAGAGTCCGGGATGCCGGCGATGATGTCGCGGGCGCCCTTGCGAGCCAGCGTGGCGGCGACGTACGCGCCGAGTTCGGACGCGCGGTCGGGCTTATCAAACTCGTGGGCGTAGGCGAACGTATCGCCCTCACCAGAGAAGACCATGCCGGTGAGGGAGAGCTGCCCCTCCGGCGTGGTGACGCAGTGCCCGGCGATCGGGGAGTTGCAGTGCCCTTGGAGGCCCTGCAGCATCGCGCGTTCGGCCGTCACGTGGGTACGGGTCTGGGCGTCGTCGAGCAGTCGCAGCATCCCGACGATGCCGGTGTCCGCCGTACGGCATTGGATCCCGATGACGCCTGCGCCGACCGCCGGGCACATCATCTCCAGGGGCAGGACCTGCCCGACCCGCTCTTCCATCCCGATCCGGCGCAGGCCCGCACGTGCCACGATCATCGCGTCGAACCGGCGCTCCGCGTCGAGCCGAGCGAGCCGTGAGTTGACGTTGCCCCGGATGCGATCGATGTGGAGATCGGGGCGGGCTCGCAGGAGCTGCGCCTTGCGCCGTACGGCGGCGGTCGCGACCCGCGCGCCGGCGGGCAGGTCGTCGATGCTGCGATACGGGGAGCCGGTGGGGAAGACGACGACGTCATGGACGTCCTCCCGCGGCAGGTAGGCCGCGAAGGCCGTGCCCTCGGGAAGCGGAACGTCGCCAGGGACGTCCTTCATGCAGTGCACGGCGATATCGACGCCGCCCATCACGAGTTGCCGGTCGATCTCCTTCAGGAACGCGCCCTTGCCGCCGAGATCGGCGAGGTCGCCCTGCCAGCGGTCACCGGAGGTCTGGATTCCGACGATCTCGGCCTCGAGCCCCTCGACCATGCCGGTGAGCAGATCGCGCACATGGTTGGCCTGGGCGAGCGCCATCGGCGAGGTCCGAGAGCCGATACGAAGGGGAAGATCGGGCAGCATTTGACCAACGTAGTCCCTTACGGCGGCACTCTTCGTCGCAGCACTGTCCGTTGCGTCGCTGCGACGTACGAACCGGCCATATCTATCTCTGCTTCTATCTGCCACGCCCGACGGGGAGTGGGTCTTGCCCGGCGCCGAGTGTCCAGCGTGCGCCTTGGCGCGGTGCGGGCCAGGGCCACGACTGGGCCTTGATGATCGCGTGGGTCAGCTGATCAGGGTCGGCGGCTTCTATGAGTCGCCATCCGGCGGGAGGTGGGACCATCGCCCACCAGGATCCCGTGCGTACGCCGAACCAGAACACCAACCCCGGGAACCGCCGATGCAGGACGGCGACTGGATCCGTGCTCATGATCGTCCGCCTGGCCCCGTATTACGCCTTTTCAGGTATTCGGCGAGTCGCGCCGCCGCGCCGGCGGGGTCGTTGACCGTGTGATCTTCATAGTCGTCGCGCCGCCATACGAAAGATCCGCGTGAGGCGTCGATCTCCACCCATATCTTCTGTTGGGTGAGATCGTCCCGAAGAGATACGGCCGGACGCGCATCGCTCAGCCCTGGCTTGAGGCCTAGCCGGACCAAGTGTCGGCACAACTCGACCAGCGTCTCAAGCGCCTGTTCCCGGTTGGATCCAGCCACTATGTGCTCCCTTCGTTCGAGGCGGACCGGCTAGGGAACCTGCGTAATCCCTCACTCCATCTGAGTGGAAAGAGGGAGGCTGCAGATCCTCCTGTTTCTGTCGCCAGCCCCACATCCCGTCACTCCACCTGCGGCCGGATGGCTGCAAGTCGTCGCACGTAGAAGCCTGCCAAGGCTCGATGTCCCGTCTCGATATCGGACAAGCGCCGTCTGCGGCTTTTGCTGCTCGGTTGTGTCTCGTTTCGTTCTCGCTCGTGTTACGTTCGACGAGTCTGGGCGGTCGCAGGAAGGGGGCAAAGCGGTGGCCACCACGCTGATACGGCTCAAAGTTGTACTGCGACAAAGGCACCTACAGCCGCATGGGGCGTTCTGTCGGGAATACGACAAAGTGGCACGCACGATCGATCCAGAACTCGTCGGTAGTTGGCCGAGCCGTGCGCAGTTCCATCGATGGCTGTCCGGCGAGTTGAAGGGGCTTCCGCACCCGCATCACTGCCGGGTGCTGGAGAAGATGCTCCCCGGCTACACGGCGACGCAGTTGTTCGAGCCCTATGAACCCGCCGAACCGAAAACCGCGGACAGAGACGCGTCTGACCGGGCGGGGCTGTTCGATGTCATCGAGAGCCGCATCGATCGCCCGGCGGTCAGCGCCATCGAGTGGGGTCCGGAGCAGTCAGAGGTAGGGCGGAGCCACATGGGACTGTCCGCGCGTGACGCCGCGAACCTGAGTGAGAGCACCCAGCGGGTGGGTCAACGGCTGCTCAAGCTGAAGCAGGAGCAGCGCTTAGGCGATGAGGAGATCAGCCAACTCGCTCACCTCGCCGGTTACATCGTCGACCTGGACACCCGCATCGAGATCCATATCACCCGCGACGGAGCGGCGCGCGTCACCTACCGTTACGAGCTGCTGAACCTGACGGACCGCCCGCTGACCCGCCTTGCGAGGGAGTTGTGGTTCGAGCACACGACCGGCAGGCTCGATCTCTACCCGCTGCGAGAGAGCACCAGGCGCATAGCGATCCAGCGCAGACACGACACCCCGAACCTCTCCAAGTTCGCCTGCCAGCTATCGCCGGCGATCCAGCCAGGAGAGTCCGCAGTGATCGGCTACGTCTGCGAAGGCGGCAGGTTCGAAGACGCCTTGTACTGGCGGCAAGGCATCAACCGCTACACCCGTCACTTCACTTTGAACCTCCGGCAGGCGGACGCTGGGGACTTGATCGGCTGCTCGGCCATCGAGGAGCATCAAGATGGCCTGGAGATCTCCGCTACCGAAGAGCTGATCTGGGACTACGAAGGGGACGACGTCATCATCACGCTGACCCGCGACTATCTACGCCCTGGCCAGTCGGTCACGCTGCGCTGGACGGTGACGCGTGAGCGCGCGTGACGCCGTAGAGGACGCTCTCCGAGCCTGGAACCAGCACGAGCTGGGGCGAGGAGCACCTGCCGTGATCGACTTCGACTTCCATCCTCCCGAGGGCGCCCCACCGGCGCCCGTCGACCGGCTGACCACCTTCGAGCGGCTGAGCAAGCTGATAACTGAAGTACAGGACCCTGCCGTCCTCAGACGGATCACCGCCGATCTGGCCTATCTTCGCGCCCTGATGGGCGAGCGCCAGCCGCTGGATGCCTACGTTCGCGCTACTCAGGGGTGCCCCGCAGCCGGATGGCCGGCCGAATACGTCACCGCGAAGGGCGAGCAGGCTCGCGCCTGCCTTGACGCACTTGGCGTCGGCTGGGGACCGACCACCATCACCGACCTCGCCCAGGTGGAAGGACCCATCGACGCCGACGCAGCACCGGATGCGATTCGGCAGGCGGCCACCGAGTACGAGCCTGCGGTCCGCCACATGACCGACAGCAGCGCCCCGTACGAGCTGACGGTGGAGACGACATCCGTCGACGCCTACTGGGCGTATTGGCTGGACGGCGCCGGTCAGCGGGTCCGGCTACGGCTCAACATGCGGAACGCGACGTTCACCAAGGTCCAGGTCCGTCAGTTCGCCCTCCACGAAGTCCTTGGCCACGGGTTGCAAAGCGCGAGCATCGCCATGCGTTGCCAAGCCGAAGACGTCCCATGGGTACGTCTGTCATCGGTCCACGGCCCTCAGCAGGTCCTCCTCGAGGGACTCGCCCAAGCCATGCCCCTGTTCGTCAGCCCCGACGACGAAGCGTTGATCTGCCGTGTCCGTATCGACCACTACCTGCAGCTCGTACGAGCCGAACTGCATCTGGCCATCAACGCCGGGACGCCCATCGAGGAATGCGTACGGCACGCCAGGCAGCGCGTCCCCTGGTGGAGCAACGACCGGATCGCCGGCACGCTGACCGACCGCAGCGTCGATCCCCTACTCCGTACGTACATGTGGGCTTATGCCGCCGGGATCGACTGGTTCGCCAATCTCGCCGAGGCCAGCAGCGCAACGATCACTCGGGTACTACGCGCCGCCTATCGATCACCACTCACACCAGTCGACCTCGCGGCCCTCTGGCCACAAGGCCCTACCGTCGGAGGCCCCGGAAGCAGCCACAACTAGGCGTCCCAACCCGGCCAGCGAACGGCCGTATGCGAGTCGGACCAAGGCATACAGCACCTGCAGCACGCCTCGATTTCGCTCCTCGACCACGCTCAACTCCACCCTGCACTCGGCAGAGTGTCACGCACCTCCTGGGCACGCTGTCTCACGCAGGCCATGAGACCCGACAAAACACCGGTCATTAGGCCGGATGAGGACTTTCATCGCGTCGGACATCCGCCCGCAGCGTTCATTGACGACGAGACGGGACCGCCGCCCGAACCGCCTCACCCGGAACCGGGCCATGAGGCCGTAGAAGCCTGGCCGATCAGTGCTTGGAGGAACCGTTACCGAGAGAGTGGCGTCAAAGCGGTCGCTAGTGCTCATGGCGGACGGCGGCTAAATATTTACCGTTACGAGAAGACTATAGTCATGGAGGTAGGTATGTCCAGTGTGGCGGTTATATCTGTTGTTACGTCAGGCGTTGTAGGCGTTATTGCTGCAATAGTCCCGCCGTTGACTCGCAGATCGGATAGAAAGCATGAGCGCGACATTAAGATAGAAGAAAAGCGATTCTTGCGTCGTGAGCATTATTGGTCTGAGCGAGAAAAGCTATATCTTGAGCTTCTTCGCTTTCATGGCGCCATGATGAGCGTAATGCACCATATTGAAGGCGATGTTGAAGGAGAGCCGCGCGAACTCAAAGAGGGGATTGATGCCGCTCGACTGGCCGCGTACGGAAGTGATGACATAAGACAACTGTCGGAAGCCCTGTATCGGTCATTTATGGTGTGGATCGGAGTGTGGCCAGCAGATCCAGGTGACGAGCAAAATCTCGAAGGCAATTGGTATGGCTTTGCTCAGTGGGCATACGGGCTTCTTGTAGAAACAATAAGAAATGAGCTGATGTCAGGGATGCTTGTTCTTGGACACCCAAAGCTTCCTTCGGTGTTCGAGGAATTCAGTGCCACCAAAGGCTGCTAGATTGTGTCTCGGGCTGACTAAATGATCATCGCCACTCCGATGACATATCGATCTAAAAATGGGTGGTTATTATCCAGTGGCCTCAGTAGGTTAAGCAGCCCTGGACTACCGCACCCGGCACGAGCCATGCATCACCTGATTCGACACCGACCTGGCAACTGAACTGCACCTTGCCGCCGACTCCCACACCTTCATCGAAGGGCTCATGCCAGCCGAAGGCCTGGCCGGCTGACCCCAACGAGGGTCAAAGAACAGCTGTCGCGGCGCTTCCGGTCCTCGCTTCGCTGCGGTCCGGGTCACCTTGCCGCCGATCAACATACGCTCAAGCGTTCTCGACCACAGCAAACACGGTAGGCGGCCAACGTCAGGTTGACTCAGGGAACTGCCGCGCGACTTCCATCCGTTGGCGCCGAGGAATGACCAATGTCCGCATCCAGCCCCTCACTACCGTTCACACAACCTTCCAGCTCCAAACGTCGCAACGTGGCGAGGCGATGAAGGGCTAGGAGCGCCGGGAGTTCGGGACGAGAAGGCATTGGGGTAGCTGGCGAAGCGGGCTGAGCGAATTCTGAAGCGGGAGGCTCGCACCCGCCCCCCCGCGGACCGGCGCACTTACCCGTCCATGACTGTCTGTCGCGGCCTCTCGGCGTTCGCGCGCGAGAGCACTCCGGACAGATGTGCCCGCGATCTGCTGGTCGATTTCGTGCTATCGTTAGGTTAAATCGTTCGTGTCTTCGTCCGGCCCGCTCAACTCGGGCCAGTCGAGCGGGAAGGCTTGTCGGAGCCGGTCCTTGACCCGGGCCTGGATCTCGGCCGCTCCGTACCGGACGATCGGCTTCACGCAATACTCCCGTACGGCCGGATGACGGCGGGGTTCCCGGCACATCAACACCGCCAGAATACGAGCAGGCCAGATCAAGTTGAAGGCGTCCTGGACGGCGATGCCCCCGGTCGCGACCCTCGGCAGATGTTTGAATACCAGTTCCACCGCCCGTTCGATCACATCTTTTTCCGACAGGAGGGCAGTCCAGCCGTCCGGGCGTCGCTCACCAGCGCTGGTCAGTACCGCGGCGACCGCTCTCCTCGCCTGGTTGTATCGACCACGGAATTCGTCAAGAGCATGGGCGGTCTGTGCCAGCAATTCGCACCAGAAGTGCGCCGTGCCGGCCTTTCTCTGGAAGTCCTTAATGCGCTGGTCGCCGAACTCCTTGCGCAGCCCGGGGATCACGTGCGCCTCGACGAACCTCTCCTCCTGCTCGGCGGTGAGACGTCGACGTAGTCCATCCGGGTCGGTGTCGCGAGAGATGCGGAACGGCTCTCCGAGTTGTTTAGTGGCCTGGCGCAGGTTCGGATCGCGCCGTAACCATCGGATTACCTCGGCGACGAACGCCTTGATCGCAGCCTGCCGCCCGGCCGAGGTCTGTGGCCCGGGCTTGCGCTGGTCGGTGCGACGGCGCTCGGCCTGGCTCCATGCCTGGTCGGCCTCTCGCTCAAGCCTGAGTAGGTCGCGGTCGGACGGGGCGGCGGCGATGGCGATCGCACCTTGCCAACCATGCTCGGCTCCCCCGCACTGGCAGGCGCACGGCGGCTTCTCAGCTTTCTCGCAGTTCGTGCTGTGACCGCTGCGTTCCGCCATCATGCGAGCCCAATCGAAAGTTCAGGTCGTTGCCTGTTGGCGTCACAGAAGGTGCTGTCCGGGGTCGTTTCGCGGCTCACGGCTGCTCCTGGGCGTGAGGGGTCCGCCTGCGTGATGCCCTAATCCGCGTACCGAGACGCGCCAGTTACCGGTTGTGGCCGTCAGGTAGCCGGTAACGGCCGGACCAGTTGACGACCCCGAGGTTGCAGACACTCGACATACACTGGCGATCCGGCCGATGTCGTGCAGCTTTCCCGCCGGTGACGTCTGCTCACGCCGCTGGCACCGTCGATGTCGCTGATCTCCGCACGGATATGCCCTGGATGGTCGTGTCTTCGGAGGGTGGCCTCAGGTCCGGGCCTGCGGCCGTGCGGTCAGCCGCGGCCGCTGAGGGTTGCGATTTCGGTGGACAGGCCTCGGTCGCGTAGGCGGCTCAGGGCTGTCTCGTCGGCGGCGTCGCCGGTGATCAACAGGTCGATGTCGCTCAACGGGCAGACCGGGGCCAGGTCGGTGCGGTCGAGTTTCGACGAGTCGGCCAGCAGGATGTGGCGGCTGGTGGCCCGCAGCATGCGGATCTTCATCTCGGCTTCGGCGATGTTGATGTTCGTCACGCCGGTCTCCGGGTGGATGCCGCTGCAGGACAGGAAGGCGATGTCGGCGTGGATGTTCTCCAGGATCCGGCCGCCCATCGGGTCGACGAGGGAGTGTTGCAGGGAGCGGAGCGTTCCGCCGGACAGGACCACGGTGAAGCGCGGGACGGCCGGCTCCAGTTCGTGGGCGGCGCTGAGGCTGTTGGTGAAGACCACCAGATCCGTCAGGTCGCGGCGGGCGACCAACTCGCGGGCGAAGAAGGCGGTCGTGGAGCCGGCGTCGATGACGATGCTCTGGCCGCTGGTCACCAGGGCGGTCGCGGCCTTGGCGATCGCGACCTTCTCCAGGGCCGAGGAGCCCAGGGACTGTTCGAAGGACGGCTCGCTCTGCAGGCCCAGCGGCACCGATCGGGCCCCGCCCCGTACCCGGCGGATCAGGCCTTGGGCCTCCAGGGCGTCCAGGTCGCCGCGTACGGTGACGACCGAGACGCCGAAGGCCTCGGCCAGGGCGGCGATGCGTACGAAGTCCTGATCCTGGACGAGGCTGAGCATGCGTTCGCGACGCACTTCGGCCGGCATCGATTCACTCGTGCTGGTCACGCCTCACCCTTCAGGTCCGGAGTCACGATGCCTGCGGGCAGCAGGTCGCGGTGTGCTTCCATCATCTCGTCACAGAGCTTTGCGATCTCTGGCAGCGGCAGGCTGGCCGCGGTGTTCGGGTCGAGCATCGCCGCGTGGCGGATGTGGCGGGGGTCCGCGTCCAGCACCGCGTGGACGGTCAGCTCCGCGACGTTGACGTATGTCCGGTTGAGCGCGGCCAACTGCACCGGGTAGCTCTCGATGCGGCGGGGGGTGATGCCGTCGCCGTCGACCGTGGCGGGCACCTCGACGAAGCAGTCGTTCCCGAGCGCGGGGATCAAGCCGTCGTTGGCCACGGTGAGGTTGATGCGGCGCGGGGTGGCGGAGAGCATCGCGACGAGCACCTCGGAGGCGATCTCGGGGTCCTGCCAGCGGGTGAGCATCGGCCGTCCGGCGGCCATGCGACGCCGTATCTCCTCGTAGATGTGCAGGTTCTGGCCGAGCCGGCCCAGGTACTCCCCGACGGGGATGCCGAGGCGGCGGATCTCGGCCTCGCGGCTCATGAACCAGGGCACGTACTCGGCGGCGTGCTCGCTGGACTCGGTGGGGAAGAAGCCGAACCGGCGCCAGATCTCCATCCGGACGTGCCTCGCCAGCCGGGGGTCGGCCGCGACGGCGTCGGCGAGCTCCGGGTACAGGGACCTGCCGTCGGCGGCGAACTCGAGGACGAACGCCTGGTGCGGCAGGCCGGCGGTGAGGAACGACACCTGGTCGACGTCCCGGCCGACCGCGTCGGCCAGGAACGCGTGCGTGTCCCGTACGGCGTGGCACAACCCGGCGACGTTCGCCAGGCCGGTCGCGGCGCGTACGGCCCACAGCGACATCACCAGCGGGTCGGTGTAGGACAGCAGCCAGGCGTCGGGGCAGCATTCGGCCATGTCGGCCGCGATGCCGACGAGGACCGGGATCGTACGCAGGCCGCGGAAGATCCCGCCGATGCCGATGGTGTCGGCGATGGTCTGCCGCAGGCCGTACCGTGCGGGGATCTCGAAGTCGCGCAGCGCCGCCTCGAACCCGCCGACCGCGAGCTGGCAGACGACGAAGTCGGCTCCGTCCAGGGCGGCGCGGCGGTCCAGGTGGGCCTCGATGCGCGCGCCGGCGGAGGCTTCGGCGTTGAGGCGGTCGGCCAGCACCTGCGCGGTGTCCAGGCGTTCACGGTCGATGTCGTGCAGCACGACGCGCAGCGTCCCGGCCAGCTCCGGGACGACGAACAGGTCGGACAGGATTCGCCGGGTCAGCTCGACGTTGCCGGCACCGGTCAGCACAAGGGTGGCCATGGCGTCCTTTCCCTGTCTGTCCGAAACTTTGCGTTGCTGTCGGCTTCGCACGGCAGGATACGCCGAACGCGAGCAGGGCAGGGGATACCTGCGCATCCCCTGCCCTCTGGGCTCACTCAGCCGACGACGATGCGGTCGATGTCGGGGGCCCAGTCACTCGGGTTGGCGATGGTGATGGTGTTGGCGGATCCGGCGTTCAGCGGCAGGGTCACGCTGGTGGAGGCGACCGTCTGCCAGTCCGCGGTGGCGGGCGGGGTCACGCTGACCGGGGTGCCGTCGTTCGCGCTGATCTTCAGCGTGCGCGACACCTGGCTGGCGTAGTAGACCGTGACGTTGGTCGCGCCGCCGGTGCCGCCGGCGACGTTGGTGAAGGTCAGAGTGCCGCCGTTGCCGATGTAGCCCGCCTTCTGGCCGCCCGAGCAGCCCGAGCACGACGCCACGACCGCGCCACCGGCCAGCGTGTTGCCCGGGGCCTCCGCCTCGTACGAGACCGGGCCCGATCCGCCGGACGTGCCCACGCCGATGGACCCGAGGCCCAGCCAGCCGTCGGTGCCCTGGGTGGCGTTGGCGAAGCGCAGCGGCTTGGCGGCGGCGTTGACCGTGGACAGCGGGTTCACCACGTTCATCACCAGCTGGTACGAGCCGGAGGCCACGCCGGTGGTGTCGACGCTGGTCTCGAAGTACTGCGGGTAGCCGTAAGGCAGGTAGGTGGGGTCCGCGCCGACCTTCCAGTCCGGGAAGGCCCGGATGCGCTGCGGCATGACCGTGCGCAGGTCCCACGGCGTGCTCCAGGTCTTCACCACCTTGCCGCTGGAGTCCTTCAGGCCCAGCCGTACGGCCCAGGGGTAGTAGAAGGGGGCGACGCCGTCGTTGGAGATGGTCACGCCGATCTTCGCGGTGCCGGAGACCGAGTTCTTGTAGTACGCGTGCGGAACCGTGAAGTCGTAGCCCATCGCGCGTACCGCCGCGCCGACGTTCGCGTCGCCGCGGGAGTAGCCGGTCGAGCCCTGGTCGAGTTTCCAGGTGGTGTGCTCGAGCTCGATGCAGGCCTTCATGTCGTCGTTGATTCCGGAGGCGCCGGTGCTCCAGGTGCCGAAGGCGGTGGACTGGATGTCCGGCCGGACCTCGCCGCCCATGGAGTCAGTGATCCACTTGTTCTCCGTGCCCTCGTTCAGGTCCAGCTGGAGCTGGGCGTAGTCGGCTCCGCCGAGCGACTGCGGAAGGGTGACCCCGGCCAGGGGGCTGCCCTCCCGGTAGCAGAAGGAGTCGTCGTGGTAGCCGATGTCCAGGTTGTTGGCCGCTCCGCCGGCCGAGGTCGGATAGCGGACCTCGATCTTGGTCTTGTGGAAGGCGTTGGCGTACGCCTTGACGATCAGCGCGGCGTTCGCATCGGTCGGCATGAAGTTCGGGTAGCCGCCGGTGCCGTTCTGCGGCCAGGTATGCCATTCGCCCCAGTAGCCGATCAGCCCGAGCTGGATGAACCCGATCCGCGGGTCGCCGTCGTACTTGGCGCCGAACTTGGCGATGAAGTCCTGCAGGGAGCTGAGCAGGAACGGGTTGTCGTAGTCGGGGCTCTGGGTGCTCCAGTAGGTGTCGTTGTTCGTCGGCACCTTGCCGTTCCAGCACGGCGGCATGCCGTTGGTCGGATTGCCGCTCGGGTAGTCGAGGTAGAACCGGATCGCGGCGGTGTTGCCGTACGACGCGGTCTCGCCCAGCATGCTCTCGACCGCGGACCAGTCCAGCGTGCCGCAGTCGGAGGCGTTCTTCATCACCGCCGACAGCGGGAAGTAGCTCCAGGTGATGCTGTGCGGGTAGCCGGTGTTCTGGTTGCTCCCCGCGCTGTAGTAGACGGCGAGGCCCTTGTCGGGGTTGTCCAGCGGCCCGGGGGCGTACGCCAGCGGGTGGTCGGTCAGGGTCGGGTCGGGGCTCGGCGGTGCCGGCGGCCGGGCCGGGACGCCGTGCGGGACCGGGGTGCTCGCGGCCGTGACGCCGTGCGGCTTCGGAGCGTGCGCGGCGCCGTGCGACGCCGCGGTCGCGGGGCCGGCGGCGCCGAGGGTCACGGCGGCGGCCAGCGTGATCGCCGCGATCACGCGGGGGACTCTCCTGCGGTTTCTTCGGGGGTTCTCCTGATGGGACATGCCGACCTCCGTGGCCGATCACAGGGACGAAGAGCCGGGGTGGTCCACGCCGCCCCGGCTCCTGGCGGTGGTGTGCTCTCTCAGCGGGCGCGGCGGAGCGCCGCTGCCGTGAAGTCGACGACGCGTCCGCCCACGGCGACGCGGTAGCGGTCGAGCTGCTTGACCGGCGGGTCGCCGGCCAGGAACGCGGCCAGGTCCTCGCGCTCGGCCGCGTCCAGCCATCCGGGCGGGTCCGAGGTGGCGCGGAAGCCGCACGCGTGCGCCAGGTCGGCCAGCAGCCGGCGCTGGTCCTCGGTGAGCAGGTTGGCGCGGCTCCGGAAGTAGGCGACGTCCGGGTCCAGCTCGACCAGGCCCTTGAGCCACAGCCGGTTGACGGACGCGACGAGGGCGTTCTCCGCCGTCGCGTCGGAGGGGTCGTCGGTGGCGTAGTTGGTCCACTGCGGCGCGACGTCCGGGCCGACCCGGATGCCGTCGCAAACCCCGATCGAGGGCAGCACCGGGGCGCCGGAGCCGAGCAGGTAGACGTCCGGCCCGGCGGTCTCACGGATCAGCTCCATGGCCTGGCGGTAGGCGCTCTCCCGGCCGACGCCGTGGTCGTGGCGCTCGGCGGCGATCGCCGCGGCGTTGACGAAGTCCAGCTTGAGATACCGGAAACCCCAGCCGACCACCCTCTCCACCAGGGTCCTGAGGTGGTCGCGCGCCTCCGGCAGGGTCACATCCAGCGCGTAGTACGGGCCGCCCCAGTTGTAACCGGCGGTGGCCGGATTCCCGGCCGCGTCGCGCAGGAACAGGTGCGGCTTCTCCCGGACCACCTGTGACTCGGGCCGGGCGATGAAGGGCGCGACCCACAGGCCGGGCCGCAGCCCCGCGTCGGCGACGCGGCCGGCCATGGCCCGCATCCCCGCCGGGAACCTGTCGTTGGGCTCCCAGTCCCCGACCATGCGCTCCCAGCCGTCGTCGATCTGGAACACGTCGAACGGCAGCCCGGCCAGCCCGGCCAGGTCGGTGTGCAGGGTCGCCTCGTCGATGTCCTCGTAGTACGCGTACCAGCTGCACCAGACGTTCCCGGCCCTGAGCCGGGGACCGCCCGGGGCGACGCCCAGGTGCTCCCCGAGCAGTTCGGCGTAACGGGCGAAGACGTCGAGTTCAGGACCGTACGCGCAGAACCAGGGCGCGTCGCCGCCTTCGCACCAGCCCGTGACGGTGTCGCGGTCGACGGCCAGCCGGGGCACGTCCAGGCCCAGGCTGCCCAGCAGCAGGACGTTCCCGTCGCCGGCGGTCAGCGCGGTGACCGCCGACGAGTGGTGGCGGGTCGGGTCGTCCCAGACGGTGTCGTCGGCGGTGAGCCGGCGCTGCGGCGCGGCGATGCGGAGCGGGGGCTCGTGCATCGCCCGCCAGCCGGAGGGGCTCCAGGAGTTCCAGCCGTGCCGGTAGACGTCGGCGTCGGGCAGCCGGTGGAGCAGCGCGACGCGGCCGGGCGGGAGGAGCACGCCTGATCGGATGGGGGTCGGAGGTCCGGAGAGTTCCGCGGCGACGCGATGGCCGCCGAGGTCCAGCAGATGAGCCATGTCAGATCGCATTCATGTGAGGCAGGGGCCGTGAACGCCGGGTCGTGGCGGCGTCCCGGTCGCCCCCGGGTGCCGCCGGGGCCGTACAGGTCCGGCCGGCGGCGCGGCTGTCCAGGGCTGAGTCGGGCTCGGTCAGGGTTGGGACATGAATCCGTCGACCGCCTTCTGCGCCTTGGCCAGGGCGTCCGCGGCGGTGGACTTGCCCAGCCACACGCCTTCCAGGTCGGTCTGCACCTCCTGGGTGATCTGGTCGGCGTGGTCGGTGATCGGGTAGGAGAAGGTCTCGCCGGGGGTGGTGGCCTCGTCGACGAACACCTTCACGTTCCGGCCCGCCGCCTGGTGGGTGGCCAGGGCCTTCTGGCTGGAGGTCTTGATCGCCGGGAACACGACGCCCTTCGAGGCGACGATGTCCTGGCAGGAGGTCGAGGCCAGGAACTTCACCCACTGCCAGGCCTGGTCGGGGTGCTTGGTGCCGGTGTAGATCGCGTCCGACAGGCCGTTGATGAAGGTCTTGCGTCCCCTCGGCCCGGCCGGCAGTGGCGCGAACGCGAACTTCTGGGTGGCCGAGGAGCCCAGGTAGGTGTTGATGTTCCAGGAGCCGGTCATCGTCATGGCCGCCCTGCCCGCGTTGAGCACGGCGTCGGGCCCGAGCGTGGAGGCCTTGTCGTACGGGGCGGCGTACCCCTTCTTGGCGAGGGAGGCGAACCAGTCGACGGTCTGGGCGAGCGCGGGGTCGCTGTAGTGGTACTTCGTGCCGAACGGGTTCTTGTCCAGGAAGGTGAAGCCGTTGGCGACCGCGAAGTTGCCCCAGGTGGACTGGCCGGTGGCGCCGTCGTCGTAGATGAGCTCGATGCCGTGGATCTTGACGTGGTTCTTGTCGAAGGACGGGTCCAGCCCGTTGTGCCCCTTCTGGTCGACGGTCAGCTTCGCGATCAGCTGCTCGAAGGTGCCGCCGTCGGTCGGGTTCCACGTCAGGTTCGCCAGGCCGGCCGGGTCCACGTGGGCGGACTTGAGCATGCCGGTGTTGTAGGCGATCGCCACGGTGTCCCAGTCCTTGGGCAGGCCGTAGCGCTTGCCGTCCTTGACCCACAGATCGGCCAGCCCGCCCTGGTACTGGTTCAGGTCGACCTTGTCGGCGGCGACGCGGGAGGTGATGTCCAGGATCTGGTTGTTCTTGACGAACTGCGGATAGTAGGCGACGTGGTCGGTGAACACGTCGGGGGCGTTGCCCGACGTCATCTGCGTGGTCAGGTTCTGCCAGTACTGGTTCCACGCCGACTGAGTGATCTTGACGTGGATGTCCGGGTGGGCGGCGGTGAACGCGTCGGCGCAGGCCTGGTAGGCCGGCTGCTGGTTGTTGTCCCACAGCGCGTACGTGAGGGTGACCGGGCCGTTCGACGAGCCCGAGCCGCCGGAGGAGCAGGCGGTCGTGGCCAGCGGCAGGACGGCGGCGATCAGGGCGGCGGTCCAGCGTGCGCGTGTCCTCATGGCGAGGAGTCCTTCCACAGACGGGGCGAGGCGAGGAGGGGGTTACTTGATGCCGGTGAAGTTCATGGACTCGACCAGGCGGCGGCCGAAGAAGACCATGAGGAGCCCGACCGGGATGACCGTGAGCACCGAGCCGGCCATCAGCCCGGTCCAGTCCGGCGCGGTGTTGGGGGACTGCTGCAGGAAGATGCCGAGCCCGACGGTGAGCACCCGCGTGCCGGGGTTCGGGCCGACCAGCAGCGGCCACAGGTAGTCCTTCCAGGCCCACACGGTGGTGATCAGGCCGATGGTGAACAGCGGGCCGCGGCTCATCGGGATGATCACGCGCCAGAACTGGATCCATCGACCGGCGCCGTCGATGGTCGCGGCCTCCTCGACCTCGCGGGGGATGTTGAGGAAGAACTGCCGCAGGAAGAACACCGCGAACGGGGTCATCAGCATGCTGGGGGCGACCATGCCGGCGAACGATCCGAGCCATCCCAGGCTCTTGACCAGGGCGAAGTTCGGCAGCAGCGTGAAGATCGGCGGGACCATGAGCGCCATGACGAACACCCCGAACAGCGCGTCACGGCCGCGGAAGGCCAGCCGGGCGAAGGCGTAGCCGGCCATCGCGCAGAACAGCGTCTGCGCGGCGGCGATCAGCGTCGAGTAGATGATCGAGTTGCGCAGGTACAGCAGGAAGTTCAGCTGCGCCCCGGAACCACCGGCGGCCTGGTTCTGCGCGACCGTCGTCGCACCGGTCACCCGCCGGAAGTTGATCAGCGTGGGGTGCGCCGGCCACAGACCGGTGTTGTCGGTGGCCAGCTCGTGGGCCGGGGTGAGCGCGGTGCGCAGCATCCAGTAGAAGGGGAAGATCGTCACCACCAGGGCGACGCCCAGGAACGCCCAGGCCAGCACCCTCCCGATCGACCATCGCCGCGCGGTCGTCGTCCGTGCCATCGTCGTCTCCTCAGGCCAGGTCCGAGCGGGAGGCGCGCAGCAGCCGCATCTGCAGCAGGGTCAGTGCGCCCAGGATGAGTACGAGCGACATCGCGGCGGCGCTCGCGTAGCCCATGCGGAAGTGGGTGAAGGCCAGCTCGTAGATGTAGTAGTAGATGACGCGCGTGGCGTTGACCGGGCCGCCGTGCGTCGGGGTGATCGCGACCGTGTCGAACATCTGGAACGACCCGATCACCGAGACCACCAGCACGAGCGCCAGCACCGGGCGCATCAGCGGCAGCGTCAGCCGGAAGAACATGCGGAGTTCGCTCGCGCCGTCCAGCATCGCGGCCTCGTACACCTGCCCGGGGATCTGCAGCATCCCCGCGTACAGCAGCAGCGCCGTGTAGCCGGTGTAGGCCCACGTGTTGGTGAGCGCGATCGTCGGCATCGCCCAGGTCGTGGACGAGAACCAGCCGTGGGTGCTCAGCCCGGCCGCCGATATCAGATGGTTGACCAGCCCGAGGTCGGCGTCGAACAGCCACAGGAACAGCAGGCCCACGGTCACGTTCGGCACCAGCCACGGCACCAGCAGCATCGCGCGGACCACGACGGACCGGGTCAGCCGGAACATCAGCGCCGCCAGCACCAGGGCCAGCACGGTCTGGGAGACGATGTTGAGGACCACGTAGTAGCCGGTGACCTTGAGCGCGTTCCAGAACAGGGCATCGTGCACCAGCGCCGTGTAGTTGGCCATGCCGACTCCGCGCGGCGGCGACAGCAGGTTGTAGTCCGTCGTCGAGTAGTACGCGCCGCGGATCGCCGGGTACACGTAGAACACCGCGAAGCCCAGCAGCGCGGGCGCCAGGAACAGCAACGCGATCCGGCCGTCACCGCGGGGGGCCGCCGCGCGGCGGCGCGCGCGTTCGCGGCGTCGTGGCCGATCCGCGGCCGTGGCGACCGCCAGGCCGGACTCGGCCGCGTCGACGCTGGTCGTGCCCATACCCCACCCCCTTCTCGATCGATCCAGCTTTCTGTTTCTGTCGATTTCCTTCGCTTGAAAGGCAATCATGGTCCAGCGGAAAAATTTGTCAAGGGGGTCATGTGGCCGTAACGCCGCCGTCGCAATCAGCTGGTACGCGCCGTCGCCGCAGGAGTCCGCATGCCGGAGGCATGACTTCGGTCGACCTCGCGCGCCGTCAGCGGCTTTCGAAGTCTTTCTTTTGGCGCCCGAGCGTGAGCGGCGACTACGGCAGGCTGACGACGCTGCCCGAGAGGCGGGCCCGCTCGGCGGCCCAGACGACGCGGTGGCTCGCCAGGCTCGTGGCCGCGTCCGACTTCAGCGCGGCCGCGTCGCCGGTGGCCACGGCGTTCAGGAAGGCATCGACCAGGCCCTGGTCGCCGCCGCCATGGCCGTCCGCCGCGGACGCGCCCGCGGTCGTACTCGTGTCCAGAACCTCATCGGAGCCGGTACGGAAGTCGACGAGCCGGACGGTCGTTCCGTCGCCGTCCAGGAAGCCGTGGGTGCCCAGCAGCCGGGTGCGGCGGTGCTCCATGGGAGTGAAGGCGCTCATGGTGAAGGAGCACGTCGCGCCGTCGCCGAACTCCATGGTGACCACCTGATGGTCGACGACGTCGTTGTCGCAGGCGTACACGCAACGGCCGTACGGCCCGGTGCGCAGCGCCCGCAGCACGCCCTCTTCGGTGTGGTCGTCGGTGACCGCCCACAGCGGCCAGAAGTGCCGCGCCGGGTCGCCGAGGCACTCCAGGTAGAGGCGTTTGGCCGAGTACGGGCAGGTGCTCTCGACGCCGCAGTCCAGGCAGCGGTCCGCGGCTCCGGGCGGAGCGTCCTCAGCCCGGAAGTGGGACAGGCCGCCGAAGGAACCGACCCGCTGGGGCGAGCGGCCGAACAGGTACATCAGCCAGTCGATGTCGTGACACGACTTGGTCAGCAACATCGGCGCGGAGGTGTCGGAGCGCCGCCAGTTGCCCCGGACGAACGAGTGGGCCTGATGCCACCACCCGACCGGCTCCAGATGCTGCACGCTGACCAGCCGGCCGATGCGCCCACTGTCCAGGACGTCCTTGAGCACCCGGGTGTAGGGCGTGTACCGCAGGACGTGGCAGACGGCGAGCATGATCCGGTTGCGCTCCGCCGCGTCGGCGATGGCGGCCGCCTCGGCCTCCTCGGTCGCCATCGGCTTCTCCAGGAGGATGTGATAGCCGAGGTCGGCGAGCCGGACGGCGGGCCCGGTGTGCTGGCGGTCCTGGGTGGCCACGATCGCGGCGTCGGCCAGCCGCTCGTGCGCGGCCAGCTCACTCCAGTCGGCGTACACCCGGTCGGAGGGGACACCGAACTCCTCGGCGGCCGCCGCACGGCGTCCCGGGTCCGGCTCGGCCAGCGCCACCACGCGCCCCACGCCGCCGGCATGGGCGAGACGGGCGTACGACCGTCCGCGCAGTCCCGCGCCGACGAGAGCCAGAGTCACCCGAGCCACGGCCGCCCCTCCCGCTGTCCCCGAGGGAGTTCATCATCCGGCGGGCCGGGCTGTCCAGAGCGTCAATCGACAGCGGACGGGCAGACGCGCGGCGCACCGTTCCTCCGTGGCGCACCGGTCTCATCCCCGGGGACGCTGAGCGGACTGAGGACCGCCGAACCCCTGGCCGCCACCCTGGCCACCCTGACCGAAACCGGGATTGAAACCGCCGGAGCGTTGCGGGAAGCCTTGGCCGCCCTGACCGTCCTGTCCGCCCGGGAAGCCTTGGCCGCCCTGACCGTCCTGTCCGCCCGGGGAGCCTTGGCCGCCCGGGACGAAACCAGAGCCGGGACCGTAAGGGAACTGGGGAAAGCCCTGGCCACCCTGGCTGCCCTGAGCCGAACCAGAACCGGCCCCGTTGGATCGCTGGGGGAAATGCGGAATCTGTGGATTCCCATCCTGCCAAGGGAAGGGTTGAGCGGACTCTCGACGGCCGACGCTCCCACGACCGGTTGTGGATCCGTCACCTGAGGTCGTGGTGCGATGCGGCTTCGGCCTGCGCGTCGGCCGGTCCGGGGACGTGGCCGGCCTGGTCGGCTCGGCGGTGTGGGTCGCCTTCGGCGTGTGGGTCGGCCTCGGCGTGTGGGTCGGCCTCGGGGTGTGGGTGTGGGCCGGACGGGCCGTCTTGCTGGGTTTTGGCGTCTTGCTCGGTTTCGCCGTCTTGCTCGGCTTGGCCGTCGGGGTCGGTTCGGTGGAGGGAGTCGGTTCGGCGCTCGGAGTCGGTTGAGCGGGTGAGCTCGGCTCGGCGGACGGCGTCGGCTTCGCAGACGGAGTCGATTGAGCCGGCGAGGTCGACGCGGACGTGGAGGTCGGCTTGGCCGATGGCGTCGACTTGGTGGGTGACGCCGAGGGCGACGACTTCGAGCCGCCCGCCGAGGCGGTGGTCTTTCGGGGCTTCGCGGTCTTCGGCACCGAGCCGGTACGGGTCGGCGCCGGCGACGTGCTCGGGTGGGACGTGACCGCCGTCGGTGAGGGGGACGTCGGGTCCGCCGAGGAAGGCGGCGGGGCCGGAGGGTTCGGCCGGCCGCTCTGGTGGACGACCTCGCCGGTGTCGTGCGTGTGATGCGAACCGGTCAGCGCGAAGGCCGTGCCCGTCGCCGCGGCGACGCAGGCCACCAGGGCCACGATCGGGAGGAGCCGGCCGCCGCCCGATGACTTCTTCGGCTTGGCGTGCGCACCGCGGGCGGGCGGCTGCTCACCGGTGGACGCGTTCGCGTCTTCGGCCCACGCGGCGTCGATGGCCTCCCAGGCCGCCGCTCCCGAGCCGGCCGGTTCGGCCTCCGCGGACCCGGGCTCGGCGAACGCGGATCCGGCAGGCCCGGCCTCCGCAGGACCGGATCCGGCAGGCCCCGGCTCGGCAGACACGAATCCCACAGGCGTGGTCTCCGCAGGCGCGGAGCCGGTCGGCCGGGAGGCGCCGGGCACGGGTCGGCCCGGTCGCGCGTCAGGAGAGGACCCGACCTGTCCCAGCGGCGTGGTGGCCGTCTGATCCGGGGAGACGGCCGGGATCTGCCGGGTGGCGTCATCGGTCGCCGCGGGGGATCCGCCGAGCGGGGACGCCGTGCCGGCGTCGAGCCCCGTCGCCGACGGCGCGGGCGCGGCCGCGGCACACGAGGCCAGTATCCGGTCCCGCTGCCCTGCCGGAGGCTCGTATCCGAGCGTCACCAGCCGGTGCAGCGCCTCTCCGCTCAGCGGGGCGAGCATGGCCGAGTTCCGCGTCTCCTCACCCCGTACGGAGGCGGCGGCCTCTTCCAGGCGCTGCTGCGCGTCCCACGCGAGCGTCTCGGCGGCGTCCCGCGTCACGCCGAGGACCTCGGCGGTCTGCTCGGGGCTGAGAGCGTTCGTCAGGGCGAGGACCTCACGGTGCCCGGGACTCAGGAGGGCCAGCGCGCGCCGCAACGGGTCGGTCGAGGTGGTCGTCGCGACGCCGCGGACAAGGGCGCCGCGCCGTACGCACTGGGCTCGGGCGAGCGAGTGCAGCCACACCGGAAGCCGCGCGTCGTCATCCGGAACGGCGCCCGGATTGCCGGCGACGGTGACGAAGACGTCGTGCAGCGCGTCACCGGCTTCGACGCCGACCATGACATAGCAGTAGGCGTAGAGCCCTTCGGCGTACTCGTCATAGAGCGCGCCGAACGCCTGCGGAGCACCCGTCCGTAGGGCCTCGGTCAAGGACATCGGTATCCCCGTCCCGCCACATCGTCCCAAGATCGTGACAAAGTTACGTACAACGGCAGGAAACGGATAATATCTGACAAATCAGCTGATAGGTCCTCTGATCAGGCAAAATGTCTCCCGCCGGGGTGGAGGCGGGTCCGCCGAGCCGCTCCGGCGTCGGGTCTGGCGAGCCGGCGCCGGCCCGTGCGGCCGCCGGTGGGCGGTCGATTCCCCGGCTGCGCGGAGCCGGTCCGCGGAAGGGTGTCGCGCGGCGCCGGGTCCGGGCCGTACGGTGACCGCTGCCGGAGATGTACGGGCCGACAGGAGGCACTGGTGGACGACGAGATCGTGCGGACGTTCAAGGAGATCGACTACGACGGCGACGGCTACATCACCGCGATGGAGTTCAAGCTCGCGATGACCCGCCGGCATGAGGCCGTCAGTGGCGACGAGATCAACTCGATCTTCGCCCACGCCGACGACGACGGCGATGGGCGCATCAACCTGGCGGAGTTCGCCAGGGCGTGGAACTCCTGAGGCGGTCGGCCGGTTCCCGGTGATCGCTGGGAACCGGCGCCATCGCGGACGGCCGAGCCGCGCCGACGGCCACCGCGCTTGGCGAGCGGCGCGGGACATCCTCTCCGCCTCCTCTTCTGGTGCGGCCCTGCCGTGCTCGCTTGACGCCGTCGCCTGGCGCACGGCCGTGACCGTCCTTGACCCTCCTGGGGGGATCGTGGAGGAAGCCTTGGCGGGACACGGACTCGCCGCCGTCCGGTGACGCTCGCCGGGTGACTCCGGCACTGGGATCCTTGGGCTCTCGCCGGTGATCTACGAGCCTGGAGAAAATCGATATGACGCCATAACAGCTTCAATCGGCCTATTCCGGGCATTAAGGGATTCTTTGGCGGTGTCGTTCGTTGCCGCAAAGGTGATCGTTCGCACCCCGGTCGTACGGCCGTCTGTGTTCCACCGGTCGTACGGCGGGCCGACTGAATGCCCGGATGATCTAGGCTGGCGGCTGGAACACAGGAGTGCATATGGGACAAGGCGCGGTGGACGGCGTCTCCGACGGCAAGGACGACGCCGCCGGCGGTGAAGCGGGGAGCGACTCCCCGGCCCAGGACGGCGAGGGCGACGCCGGAGGGCGTTCCGAAGAGCAGAGCCCCACGGCCGGAGCAGGCGGCCGGCGCGGCGCGACCGCCGGGGACGGCGTCTCGGTCGTCCAGGCCGCGGCGGCCCCCAAACGGGCGGCGGCGACGCCTGCCGAAGGGGCCGAGACGGCGGCGGGTGACGCCACGGACGGCTCCGCCGTTTCCGGCGCGGACGCTCCCGTGACCGATGGGGTCCGGCCCGAGGATGCCGAGCCGGCATCCGATCCGGCCGCCACCGCCACCGAAAGCCCCGCCGGTGCGCCGTCCGGGACCGACTCGGACGCCGCCGGCTCGGACGACCCGGACACGGTCACCGAGGCGACGGACGGCACGGCCGATGCGGATGCCGCCGGTAGCGATGCCAAAGCGGATCCCGATGGCGAGGCCGCTCCCGATGGCGAGGCCGCTCCCGACGCCGAGGCTGCCTCCGGCGGTGAGAAGGCCCCGGCGAAGGCAGGCGGCGGGCGCGGTCTGCTGAACGCGCTCGGGCTCACGGTCGCCTCCGCGGTGGTCTGGGGCATCGCGCACCTGTGGGCCGGACGACGCGTCGCCGGAATCCTCCTGATGGGGCTGTTCGCGATCCTGGTCGGCGGCGGAGTGTTCGTCGCCCTGAGGTACCAGCACGATGTGAAGCAGATCGCGGTGCGGCGCGACTGGCTCGAGGGCATCACCGGCGGCATCCTGGCGCTCGCGCTCTTGTGGGCCGCGGTCGTCGTCCGCTCGTACCAGGTCGTCCGTCCCACCGGCATGGCCTGGACCGGGCGAATCCTCGCGGGCGGGATGGTCCTCGTACTGGTCGTCGGGGTGTGCTCGCCGCTCGTCTGGGCCGCGCGCAGCACCTACACCCTGCGGGACACGATCGGCACGATCTTCCACGGCGACCAGGCGCGTCCGCAGCCGGTCAACGTGGACGACCCATGGAAGGACAAGCCGCGGGTCACCATCCTCCTGCTCGGCGGCGACGGGGCCGGTGACCGGGTCGGCATCCGTACGGACAGCATGACGGTGGCGAGCATCGACACCAAGACCGGCGACACGGTGCTGCTCAGCCTGCCCCGCAACCTGCAGCACTTCCCGGTGATCCCCCGGCTGCGGTCCCGGTGGCCGGACGGGTTCACCGGCGTGGGCGCCCCGGGCGACGAGGGACTGCTGAACGAGCTGTTCCAGGACGCCGAGGACGACCCTTCGCTCGTGCCGGGCTTCGACAAGGGCCGGCGCGGGCCCGAGCTGGTCCGCGAGGAGATCTCCTACCTCATCGGCCAGCCCATCGACTACTACATCCTCGTCAACCTGTTCGGCTTCGCGGACATCGTCGACGCGATGGGCGGCGTCAAGGTCCACATCGCCCACGACATCCCGTTCGGCGGCCCGGAGGACGGCAGCGCGCCGACCGGGGTGCTCAAGGCCGGCGACCGAGACCTCAGCGGCAAGGAGGCGCTCTGGTACGGGCGGTCGCGGACGGCGAGTGACGACTTCACCCGGATGGGCCGGCAGAAGTGCCTGATGAAGGCGATCGCCGAGCAGGCCGACCCGCAGCGGGTGCTGACCCGGTTCCAGCAGCTCGCGGCCGCGGCGAAGAAGACGATCTCCAGCAACATCCCGGCCGAGCTGCTGCCCGCCCTGATCACGCTCTCCGAGACGATGAAGCACGGCGCGCAGATCAGCAGCCTGATGTTCGTGCCGCCGCAGTTCCACGTCTACCGGCCGGACCTGCAGGTCATGCGGCGTGCGGCCGCAGCCGCGATCGAGGCCGGTGGGGAGCGCTCGGCGACCGCCTCGCCCACGCCGGAGGTGTCCGGAGCCGGGAGCACGTCCGCTCAGCCGTCCGGTACGTCCGGCCCCGTGGCCTCGCCGGCCGGAATGGGCAGCCCCGTCCCGTCGGCGGGCGCCTCGGCCGGGGAGAGCGCGGCGGCGTCTCCGGACGCTTCGGCCGGTCCGAGCGCAGGTGCGGACGCGTCCGGCAGTGCTTCTCCCAAGGCCGGTGCGAAGGACAAGGCCGTCTCGCTGACGGCCGCCTGCGGCGGCTAGTCCGTAACGGATATACGCCATTCACATGGCACTTCGTGAGGTTTTTCCGAATGCCGTGATAACTGGGGCCAGTGTGCCTTACCGTGCTATCGGGCCAGGTAGGGTCACAGGTCGGGTACGATCCTGCAGTCAATGCCAAGGGTTACTGACCGCATCCAAACAATCACTTTGCAAACCGGTCGGCGCGGCCGCACGTCCCTGTTGGGGATGCGCGCCCGGAGCGAGCAGCGCTCGCGAGCAGAGGATCAGGAGACTTCATGGCACGGCAGGTTGGGGGGCGTGAGCCCGTACCCGTCGCCGGTTTGTGGCGGGCGCTGGGGCTGACACTCGCCTCCGCGGTCGTGTGGGGGGTTGCTCACGTGGCGGCCGGTCGCCGGGCCGCCGGATTCACCCTGATGGGAGTCCTCGCGTTGCTTCTCGCGGGGACCGCCACCTTGGGACTGACCTTCCAGGACAAGCTGAAGCAGATCGCCGTTCAGGGCACGTGGCTGAACGTCATCACCGTGGCGATCCTGGTGCTGGCGCTGGCCTGGGCGGCGATCGTGATCCGGTCGTACCAGGTGGTGCGGCCGGCGGGGTTGCCCACGGCGATGCGGGTGGCGTCGACGACGCTGGTCGTGGTGCTGTCGTTGTTGATCTGCACGCCGTTCGTGTACGCGGCGAACACCACCTATGTGCTGCGGGACACCCTGTCGAAGATCTTCCCCGGTGACGACAACTCCGGCGAGAAGGTGAACGCGGACAATCCCTGGAAGAACATGCCGCGGGTGAACGTCCTGCTCCTGGGCGGTGACGGCGGTAAGGACCGCACCGGCATCCGTACCGACAGCATGACGGTCGCCAGCATCAACACCAAGACCGGCGACACGGTCCTGTTCAGCCTGCCCCGGAACCTGCAGCACTTCCAGATGCCGCCGCGGCTCCGGGCGAAGTGGCCGCAGGGCTACACCGGAGACCCGGGGGACCAGGGCCTGCTGAACGAGCTGTACATCGAGGCGCAGCGGCACCCCGACCTGCTGCCGAAGTACAAGAAGGCGTCCCAGCGCGGCCCGCACCTGCTCGAAGAGGTCATCGGCTACCTCACCGGCCTGAAGATCAACTACTACGTGCTGGTGAACCTGTCCGGGTTCAAGGACATCGTGAACGCCATGGGCGGTGTAACGGTCCACATCGAGAAGAGGCTGCCCATCGGCGGCGAGCCGGAGCGGGGCATCCCGCCGTCCGGCTACCTGCAGCCGGGCACCCACCATCTGAACGGCGAGCAGGCGCTGTGGTACGGCCGCAGCCGGCACGCCGACGACGACTTCCACCGCATGGACCGGCAGAAGTGCCTGATGAAGGACATCGCGGACCAGGCCGATCCGCAGAAGGTCGTCACGCACTTCGAGAAGTTGGCCAAGGCGGCGACCAACACGATCTACACGAACATCCCGTCGGCACTGCTCCCGGCGCTCGTGAAGCTGTCCGGCACCGTGAAGGGCGGCGCCGACATCCACAGCCTCGCCTACAACCCGGCCAAGATCCCCGGCTTCCACGTCTACCAGCCGAGCGTCCTGATCATGCGGAACGCCGCGGCCAAGGCCATCGCGGAGAGCGATAACCCGCAGAAGAGCACGCCCACGACGACGGCCAGCGCCAAAACGAACAAACGGAAGACTCCGCGCGTCTCACCCAGTGCGACGGCCACGTCCACCGGCTCCGACAGTGCGGTCTCTCTGAAGAACGTCTGTGGCTGAGCCGGCCGGCTGAGCGGTGACGCTCATCGCCGACCTCAGGTCGGCCTGTGACTGACGTCGCGTCCGACACCGGGTCCCGCCGCTTCGGCGGCGGGCCCCGGACGGGCGTCCGCGGAGCGGCGTCCGTGACAGAGGCGGGAGAGTCATGGCACCGGGTCAGACGAGAGGACACCGGTCCGTTCCGGTCGGCGGGCTGTGGCGGGCGCTGGGGCTGACACTCGCCTCCGCGGTCGTGTGGGGGACCGCTCACGTGGCGGCCGGTCGCCGGGCCGCCGGATTCGCCCTGATGGGTCTTCTGGTGCTGCTCGTGGGCGGCGCGGCGACGGCGGGCGAGCTGTTCCAGGACCAGCTGAAACAGCTCGTCGTCCAGAACACCTGGCTGAACGTCATCATCGCCGTGCTGCTGGCCCTGGCAGTGGTGTGGGCCGCGGTGGTGATCCGGTCGTACCAGGTGGTGCGGCCGGTGGGTCTGCCGGCGGCGATGCGGGTGGCGTCGACGACGCTGGTCGTGGTGCTGTCGTTGTTGATCTGCACGCCGTTCGTGTACGCGGCGAACACCACCTATGTGCTGCGTGACACGTTGTCGAAGATCTTCCCCGGTGGCGACAAGTCCGGTCCGAAGGTGAACGCGGCGAATCCGTGGAAGAACCTGCCGCGGCTCAACGTGCTGCTGCTGGGCGGTGACGGCGGCAAGGACCGTACCGGCATCCGTACCGACAGCATGACGGTCGCCAGCATCGACACCAAGACCGGCAACACCGTCATGCTGAGCATCCCGCGCGGGCTGTACGGGTTCGACATGCCGCCCCAGCTGCAATCGCGGTTCCCGAACGGTTACACGGGCGAGGTCGGATGCGGTGTGGTCGGCAGAGACTGCGGCCTCCTCAACGAGCTGTACCTCTACGGTGAGAAGCACCCCGAGCTCGAGCCGGGCTACGAGAAGGGCCAACGCGGACCCCACCTGCTCGAAGACGTGATCGGCTACCTCACCGGCCTGAAGATCCACTATTACGTGCTGGTGAACCTGTCCGGGTTCAAGGACATCGTGAACGCCATGGGCGGTGTGACGGTCCACATCGAGAAGAGGCTGCCCATCGGCGGGGAGCCGGAGCGGGGCATCCCGCCGTCCGGATACCTGCAGCCGGGCACCCACCATCTGAACGGCGAGCAGGCGCTGTGGTACGGCCGCAGCCGGCACGCCGACGACGACTTCCACCGCATGGACCGGCAGAAGTGCCTGCTCAAGGACATCGCCGAGCAGGCAGATCCGCAGAAGGTCGTCACCCACTTCGAGAAGCTCGCCGAAGCCGCGACCAACACGATCTACACCAACATCCCGTCGGCGCTGCTGCCCGCCCTGGTGAAACTGTCCGGCACCGTCAAGCACGGCGCCGACATCACCAGCCTCACCTACAACCCGGACAAGATCCCCGGATTCCACACCGACCGGCGGGCGGACGCGACGATCATCCAGGTGATGCGCCGGACGGCGGCCAACGCCATCGCCGACAGCGAGAACCCGCACAAGCCGAGTGCGAGCCCGACCGTCAAGCGGCACAAGAAGAAGACGCCGACGACCTCGCCGACGGCCGGGGCGACGGCCTCGAACGGCTCGGTCTCCCTCAAGAACGTCTGCGGCTGACCCGCCCCGGCGCCCCGGGCAGGGGCGCCGGACCGGCCAGGACATCACCGTTCACGATGCACAATGTGCGAATGACCCGCATCCCCCCGCTGCGCCGGCGCGTGCTCGTGGCGATCGTCGGCGTGGCCGCCCTCGCGGTCGTGCTGTTCGCGATTCCGCTGGCGATCGCGCTCCAGCGGCTGTACCGGGACGAAGCGATCAAGTCGCTCGAACGCGACGCGACGCGGATCTCGGCGGCGGTCCCCGACACGATCGCGCGACGCCCGAAGCCGGTGACGCTGCCCACCGGCATGTCCCGGCACCTCAGCGTGGGCATCTACGACCTCGACGGCGACCGCGTCACGGGCCGAGGCCCGGGCAACTCGCCGGTCGCGGGGGCCGCCGGAGACGGCCGGGTCCACGAGGCGGTGGAGAACGGCCTGCTCGCCGTGTCCGCGCCCGTGCCCTCCGATGAGAACATCGTCGCCGTCGTCCGGGTCGCGACCCCGTACAAGCACATCAGCGGCCGGGTCGAACGCGCCTGGCTGCTGATGGTCGCGCTCGCCATCCTCGTCGTCGGGCTCGCCACCGTGGTGGCGCGGCGCCAGGCGGGCCGGCTCGCCGCACCGCTCGAAGGCCTGACGCGGGACGCCCAGGCGCTCGGCAGCGGCGACTTCAGCATCCGGGCACGGTCCGTCGGCGTCCGCGAGGCGGACGCCGCCAGCCAGGCCCTGGAGGCGACCGCCCGGCGCCTCGGCGAACTGCTCGAACGCGAGCGCGCGTTCAGCGCCCACGTCTCCCACCAGCTGCGCACGCCGCTGACCGGGCTGCTCCTCGGCCTGGAGTCGGGACTGGCGGGGGAGGACCCGCGGGCGGTCATCCGCACGGCGATCGAGCGCGGCGAACACCTCCAAGAGATCATCGACGACCTCGTACGCCTCTCGCGCGGCAGCCCCGCCGACCGTGGAGTGCTCAACGTGCCCGCGCTGCTCGCGGAGATCCGCGCACGTACGGACGTCACGGTGCGGATCGAGCCGGGCCTGCCCGAGGTCCGCGCCTCCCTGTCGGCCGTACGCCAGATCGTCAACGTCCTCGTCGACAACGCCGTCACCCACGGCAAGGTGCCCATCACCGTGTCGGCGGTCGACGTCGGCCAGGGACTGGCCATCGAGGTCGGCGACGAAGGGCCGGGCATCCCCGACGGCGCCGACGTCTTCCGCGGCCCCGCGGACGGGCACGGGATCGGCCTCGCCCTCGCGCGCTCGCTCGCCGAGGCCGAAGGAGGCCGCCTGGTCCTGCGGCGCCCCTCACCCCCGGTCTTCAGCCTGCTCCTGCCGACGAGCGACTACCGCTCCGCCGACTGACGCGTACGGACGCGCTCGCGCCTCCGCGGCCACACCGCGCAAGACGCCTCCGCGGCCGCGCCGCGCTCAGGCCTCCGCCGCCGCGCCGCGCGACACGCCTCCGCCGCCATGCCGCGCGACACGGCTCCGCGGCCACGCCGCGCGCCGCGCTCAGGCCTCCGCGGCCATCTCGCGCTCGTACCGGTAGCCGCGCCCGCGCAGCGTGGTGATCTGCCCGTACGGCCCGAGCTTGCGGCGCAGCGTTGAGACGTGCACGTCGAGCGTCTTCGTCGGGCCGAACCAGTTCTCGTCCCAGACCTCGTCCATCAGCTGCTCCCGGGTCACGACCTCGCCCGCACGCGTCACCAGCGCCGCCAGCAGGTCGAACTCCTTCGGCCGCAGCACCACCTCGGCACCGGCCATGTGGACGCGCCGCGCCGGCAGGTCCAGCCGGAGCCGGCCGACGCTGATCACGCGGTCGCCCGGCTCGGCGGCGCGGCGGCGCAGGTGGGCGCGGATCCGCGCGACGAGTTCGGTCAGCCGGAAGGGCTTGGTCAGGTAGTCGTCCGCGCCCGCGTCCAGCGCGACGACCACCTCGAACTCCTCGGTCCGGGCGGTGAGCACGACGATGACGGTCAGGGGGAGCTCCGCCCGCAACCGCCGGCACAGCTCGACTCCCTCGATGTCCGGCAGGCCGAGATCCAGCAGGATGAGATCCGGTGGATGCGCACCCACGTCCGCCAGCGCTGCCGCGCCGGTCGCCGCCAGGCCCGCTTCGTACCCACTCGCGGACAGTGCCTTCAGCAATTCGGACCCGATGATGGCATCGTCCTCCACCACCAGGATGCGTTCCCGCGTCACACGCCCGATCCTAGGGACCCTTCGCAGGTGGTCGTCACGGGAAGCAGGGAAGTGTCCGTTTCGCCGGCGCGATCGTCGATCTTCGGGAGCGCCCGTCCTCCCGCCTCTACCGCTGGCGCAGCGGTCGCATCCGACGCAGGGGCCGAGGCAGGGAACGTTCCGACGCCCGGGCCGCTAATGTTCCCTCGCCGTTCTCCGAGCGGGCAGCCCGTGGGCTGTCCGGGCCGGACACGTCGCCCGACCGCCCGCTTCGCTCGCCGTGCCGGTCTCGCTCCGTGTCGGCGGGTCGCTCACCCTCCTCACTCGCTTCGCGGGCGGTCTCCGTCGTGCCGGAGGCGCGCGAGGGTGTACTGCTCGACCGCCCACTTCGCTCGCTGCGTCGGGTTCGCTCTGTTTCGGCGGGTCGCTCACCCTCCTCACTCGCTTCGCGGGCGGTCTCGTCCCTCGGCCGCCCACTTCGCTCGCTGCGTCGGGTTCGCTCTGTTTCGACGGGTCGCTCACCCTCCTCACTCGCTTCGCGGGCGGTCTCGTCCCTCGACCGCCCACTACGCTCGCTGCGTCGGGTTCGCTCTGTTTCGACGGGTCGCTCACCCTCCTCACTCGCTTCGCGGGCGGTCTCGTCCCTCGACCGCCCACTACGCTCGCTGCGTCGGGTTCGCTCCCAGGTACACGGGCGGGTCGGTGATGCCTGATCCCCGGCGGCCTGGATGGCCAGGCTCATCAGGCTGATGAGCAAGGAGCCCGCGGTGTCGGTGTCCAGACGCACGGTCACCCAGTCGTCGCCCGGCCGGACGACGATCTGCCCGGACTCGGCCAGCACCTGGTCGAGCCGTTCGATGAACGATCGGGTGAGCCGTAGATCGGCCTCGTCTCCGGTGTGCAGGTGGAGGATCTGGGTGCCGCGGTATGCGAAACCGCGACCGGCGCCGCACGACGGTCGACCGGTGGCCAGCCCGGGCCAGGTCGCCAATTGTGCGGCCACTCGTTCGGCTGTGCTCCGGTTCTTCGGAGGGCCCGTCACGGCCCCAGGATCCCGTGCTGCCGCCTTTCTCATAAGGGCCCGCGCCTCAATCGTTATCAATCGATTTACCGTTCTCTTCCTCTTCCCGCCACCACCGCGATGCACACCGGCCGTTTCCACCGACGGGACGTACGGCCCACGGCCGGCGGAAGATCCCTTCACGAAGGCCGTACGGTGGACGGGTGATCTCTCGCAGCGACGTGGAAGCGGCTCGGGCCCGCCTCGGCTCCCGGGTCCGTACGACTCCGGTGTTCGACGACGGCGAGCGGTGGTTCAAGCTGGAGCAACTGCAGCACACCGGATCGTTCAAGGCCCGAGGGGCGTTCAACCGGATCCTCGCGGCCGTCGAGCGGGGCGGCCTCCCGGACGCGGGCGTGGTGGCGGCGTCGGGCGGCAACGCCGGGCTCGCCGTCGCGTACGCGGCGCGCGAGCTGGGCGTTCCGGCGGAGGTCTATGTCCCGGAGACCGCGCCCGCCGTCAAGGTGGCCGGTCTCAAGGCACTCGGCGCCTCCGTCGCGCAGGTGGGACGCGAGTACGCCGAGGCGTACGAGGCCGCGACCAAGCGCGTGGCCGACACCGGCGCGCTGTTCTGCCACGCGTACGACCAGCCGGAGATCTGCGCGGGCCAGGGCACGCTGGCGCTTGAACTCGAGGAGCAGACCGGCGGGGTGGACACCGTCCTCGTCGCGGTCGGCGGCGGTGGGCTGATGGCCGGGATCGCCGCCGCTCTGGAGGGCCGGTCCCGTGTGGTCGCCGTCGAGCCGGACGGCTGCCCGTCCCTGCACGCCGCCCTCGCGGCGGGCGAACCGGTCGACGTGGAGGTCTCCGGGGTGGCGTCCGACTCCCTCGGCGCCCGCCGGGTGGGCGACATCGCCTTCGACGTCGCCCGCCGGACCGGCGTGACGTCCGTCCTGGTGTCGGACGAGGACGTCGTCACCGCCCGGCGAGAGCTGTGGCGGCGGTATCACCTCGTCCTGGAGCACGGCACCGCCGCCGCGTACGCCGCCCTGCTCACCGGCGCCTACCGCCCCGCCCCGGGCGAGCGCCTCGCCCTCGTCTGCTGCGGCGCCAACACCGACCCCTCGGACATTACGGAGCGTGGAACTCGGGTCACTGTCGAGTGAACATTGGTAGATTGGCATCAACAAGGTTCCTTGGAGACCGTCTCCGTAGAGGGAGATCAGATGACGGCGGCGCCGATGCCTGAAATGCCACAAGAGCGTCCGTGGTACATCCCTCCGGCGGAAGGCTTTCGCGCAGAGGACTTGGATCACATTCCGGAGTTGCCACCTCACACAGAGCTAATAGATGGCAGTCTGGTCTTCGTGAGCCCGCAGGCCAACTTCCATCTGTTGACCATGGACGTCCTGGTAGCCGGTCTACGGAGGACCGCCCCGGCCGACGTCAGGGTTCGCCGTGAGATGACGATCACTCTTGGGCCTCGGCAGCGGCCCGAACCCGACGTGTTGGTCGTGCGGGCGAAGAGTGTTACCGGACCGGAGCAGACCACGTATCGGCCGGCTGACGTCCTGCTAGCCGTAGAGGTTGTGTCTCTTGAGTCGGAGGAGCGGGATCGAGAGCGCAAACCGCAGCTGTACGCGAAGGCAGGGATCCCGCATTTCTGGCGAGTGGAAAGTGCCTCCGGGCGGCCGACCGTTTACGTATACGAGCTTGACCCGGCGACGCGCAACTACGCACTGACCGGCATCCACCACGACCGGCTGAAGCTGACGGTGCCGTTCGATCTGGACATCGACTTGACCGAGGTCGACCGGCTCTGAGGGGGCTCAGATCCAGTCGCGTTTGCGGAAGACGGCGTAGAGGGCGACGCCGGTGACGAGGAGCACGACGATGCTCGTCACGAAGCCCCAGTGCTTGCCGAAGCCCGGGTATGGGACGTTCTCGCCGTAGAAGCCGGTGATGGCGGTGGGCACGGCAATGACGGCGGCCCAGCCGGTGAGCTTCTTCATCACCAGGTTCAGGTGGTTGCCCTGCATGGCGATCCGCGTCTCCTGCAGGCTCGTCACCATGTCGCGCAGGCTGTCGGTCCACTCGGTGGCGCGCAGCACGTGGTCGTAGACGTCCTGGAAGTACGGGGCCATGGGCGCCGGGATGACCTCGAGGTCGCGGCGCAGGAGCGTGTTGACGACCTCCCGCATCGGCAGGACGACCCGGCGCAGCAGGGCGAGGCTCTTGCGCAGCCGGTAACTCCGCTGCTGGGTGTCGGGCGGGATGTGGTCCGCGAAGAGATCGCTCTCCAGGTCGTCGATCTTGTCGTCGAGGGCCTGGACCGCGTCGAAGTGCCCGTCGACGATCAGGTCGAGCAGGCCGTGCAGGAGGTAGGCGACCCCGTACTGCGCCAGGTCGGACGAGCCGTCCCAGCGCTTCAGCAGCGCGTCGAGGTCGAAGCCCTCGTCCATGCGGACGGTGACGAGCGCCCGCTCGGTGATGAACGCCGAGATCTCGTGCTTGTCCAGGCCGGTGCCGTCGTCGGTGAGGTGCACGGAGTAGGCGTTGAGGAACAGGTGGCCGTCGTACCGGTCGAGCTTGGGACGTTCGTGACCGCTGACGGCGTCCTCGACCGCGAGCGGCGACAGGCCCAGCTCCTCGCTGATGAGGGCCAGACCCTCGGAGTCGGGCGCGCAGAGGTCGAGCCAGACGACCGTGTCGGATTCGGCCAGGTAGTCGCTGATCTGCCCGGCGGGGAAGTCCTCCTTCTCCAGCCGGCCGTTACGCCAGACCCTGGTCCGGGGCTTCAGATCCATGAGACCAGCCACATGCGGGAGTGCCAGGACTCGTAGGACATGACGTGTCCCGTCAGCACCGGATAGAAGAAGTAGAAGTTGGCCAGCACGGTCAGGACGTACGCGCCGGCGATGGCCGAGCCGAACACCCGGCGGGCCGGTGGCGCCGTCGCGGGACCGATGAGCAGGCCGAGCGCCAGCACGATGGACAGCACCATGAACGGCAGCATCGGCGTGGCGTAGAACAGGAACATCGTGCGGTGGTTCAGGCCGTAGTAGAACCACGGCACCCAGCCGGCGAGGAAGCCCAGGAGGGTGGCGCCCGCGCGCCAGTCGCGTTGCACCAGCCACCAGGCGGCCACGATGAGCATCGTGACGATGGAGACCCACCAGATGGCGGGGGTGCCGATGTCGAGCACCTCCCGCGAGCAGGTGGGGGCTCCGCAGCCGGTCGGCTGGGTGTAGTAGAAGGAGACCGGCCGCTTGAGGATCAGCCAGTTCCACGGCCAGGACTGGTAGGGGTGGTGGGCCGACAGCGTGGTGTGGAAGTGCCACATCTGCTGGTGGTAGTCCCACAGCCGGGGCATCGCCTGGAAGAACGCGGTCACCGGGTTGGAGGCGACGCGGCCGCGGCCCCAGCCGCCCGCGTTGAAGATCCAGCCGCTCCACCAGGCGACATAGGTGATCAGGCTGAGGACGACGATGGACAGGAAGGCCGGCACGGCCTCGAAGGCGAACGCGCCGGCGTACGGGCGGCGCACTCCGGCGGCCCGGCGGGCGCCCATCGACCAGATGAGGACCAGGAGCCCGAACGCCGCGATGTAGTACAGCCCGGTCCACTTCGTGGCGGTGGCCGTGCCCAGGCAGAGGCCGGCGGGAATGAGCCACCAGTGCATGACGAACGGGCCGAGGCCGTCGTCCTCGCCCCGTTCGGCGATCTTACGGGCGAGCCTGGCGCGGGAGACGTCCCGGTCGATGACGATGAAGGCGAACCCGGCCAGGATCCAGAACATCACGAAGACGTCGAGGATGGCCGTCCGGCTGGTGACCAGGTGCATGCCGTCGAGGGCGAGGAGGAGGCCGGCCGCCGTGCCGAGGAGGTTCGACCGCGTCATCCGGCGGGCGACCCGCGCCAGGATCAGCACGGACAGGGTGCCGACCAGGGCGGCGGAGAAACGCCAGCCGAACGGCGTCATCCCGAAGATGGACTCCCCGATGGCGATCAGCCATTTCCCGGCGGGCGGGTGCGCGATGAAACTTCCACCGTCCGCCCAGATGTGGAGGTTCGGCGGATGCTGCAGCAGGAGCTTGTCGGCGTCCTTGACCGTGTTGTGCTCATAACCGAACTTCGTCAGCGCGTACGCGTCTTTGGCGTAATACGTCTCGTCGAAGATGACGGCTCTGGGCCTGCCGAGGTGCCAGAAGCGCAGGACACCTGCGAACAGGGTCACGAGCAGGGGGCCGACCCACCCCATGAGTCTGCTGCCGGGCATGTCCGGGGTGAGCCACTGACGCAAGGACAGTGGCCTTCTTCCCTGCTCGGGCCGTGTCTCGGGTTCGATTCCCGTCATCGCCACCACTCCGACATCGTACGGGCGGAAGCCGTGGAGCTCGTGCACTTCACCGTCAGAAACGATTGGGAACGACGCATTCGGCGTCCGCGGGGGGCCCCGCCCGGACGAGCGGCGCACGGAAGCGTCGAAGATGGAGGCGTGGAGAACATGGGGACGCTGACGCTGGCCGCACCGACCGGAGGAGTGGAAGGCGCGTCGGCGCGGTTGCGCACGGCGCTGGCCGAGGCGGACGTCATCGCCGCGGCGGACCCCGGGCACCTGCGGCGGCTCGCCGCCGACCTGGAGGTCTCCCCGTCCGCCCGGGTGGTCTCGTACCGCGACGCGAACGGGGGCGCCGGAGAGGCCGGGCTCCTCGACGAGCTCCGCGCGGGCCGCGACGTCCTCGTGGTCGCGGACGCGGACCTGCCGGGCGTCTCCGGCACCGCGTACGGCCTCATGGCGGCGGCGGTGAAGGCGGAGGTGCCGGTGACGGTGCTGCCCGGCCCCTCGGCGGTGACGACGGCGCTCGTCGTCTCCGGGCTGCCCGGGGACCGGTTCTGCGCCGAGGGGTTCCTGCCGCCGGAGGACGGGGAGCGCGCCGCGCGGCTGCGCGCCCTCGCCGACGAGCCGCGCACGATGGTGTTCTTCGAGACGCCGGATCGGCTGGCGGGGACCCTGAAGGCGATGGCGGCGGCGCTGGGGGCCGACCGCCCGGCCGCCGCCTGCCGCGCGTCGGCCGGGACGCCTGAGGAGGTGCGGCGCGGTCCGCTGGGGGAGCTCGCCGCGTGGGCCGCCGGCGGAGTGGGCGGGGACGTCACGGTGGTCGTCGCCGGAGCTCCGGAGCGAGCGGAACAGGTGGACGTGGGGGACCTCGCGGCGGAGGTGGAGCGCCGGGTGGGGGAGGGCACCCCGCGCAAGCAGGCGATCGGCGATGTGGCGCGGGAGCACGGAGTTCCGAAAAGAGAACTCTATGACGCTGTCATTGCCTACAAAGCGGATCATTGACCCTTATTTGAACTTAATTTTGCGGCGGCGTCTCCATCAAAAGCACCACTTGGCGGGGAAGATGACTTCGGTGCGTATTCCACGCGTGTACGCCGATTCCCCCGGGGGTGACGCCGATGCACGAATCCATGATCTCGAGTGAGACGTGGACGTACGAATGCCTGGCCTGCCTGCTCGAATGGCACGTCGAATTCGAGGTCGGCCACTGCGCCGACGGACACGGCGGTGAGGTCGTCTACTACCGCCGCAACGGTCAGCGCTGCACCTCTCCGTGGGCGGAGCTGTACTGCCCGTCCTGCGGGGCGTACGACGTCAAGATCCTCCCGCCGGGCCGGCCGCGAAGCCAGGCCGTCCCGCCCCACCGCTACGCCGAACTGGAGATGATCTTCAAGTGCCGTAGGCTTCACGCCTACTGATCGGCCGTCGGGCGTGTTCCCGGTCCCGCACGGGCCGGGGCACGCCCTACGCCGGCACGGCGTCGCCGGACGACGAGGTGTCCTCCGCGTCCGTCCCGCCGCCCCGGCGCCGGACCGTACGGGCGAGCCGCGCCAGCTTCCGGCGGGGCTCGCCGGAGAAGGTGATCGCCGCTGCCATGCAGGCCAGCGGCACGGTGGGCAGGACGTACCGGTAGTCGAACTCGGCGGTGGCCGGCGGCACGAGGAGCAGCCCGGTCGCGGTGACCCACGGCAGCAGTGCCGCCCCGCCCCATCGCCGCCAGAGCGGGATCAGCCCGGCCAGGCCGACGATCAGGATCCCGCCGAGCAGCGTGCCGGGCAGGTGCACGAACCGCTGGTAGGTGCGGATGGTCGTGGCCCACGGATCGACGATCTTCGTCCGGGCGTTGCCCTGCTCGTACGTGTGGGCCTCGGACGCCGCCGTACGGTCCCTGCTCATCCGCCAGGTCGGCAGAGCGGCGGATTTTGTGCTGAACTGGTACATCTCGTACGTCGCGCGGTCCGGGAAGACGGTGCGCTTCCACCGGAACGTGAAGAGGAAGTCCTTTCCGACGACCCGCAGATAGTCGAGGGGCTGCGCGATGATGGCCCGCTTGGCGAAGTCGCTGGCGAGCTGATTCTGGTCGTTGGTGAAGCGCTGATCCGGAATGCGGTGGAACGGCGAGTTGCGGTTCCAGATCGCGTCCTGGGAGAAGACGAGCGGCGTGTGCGAGGTCTTGTTGTTCTTGCACAGGGCGTACTCGGTCACCGGCGGCTTGATCTTGTTGCAGTCCGCGAACGCCGACACCCGCGCGTACAGGAAGACGCCGCTGCTCATCGTCATGCCCGGCTTGCCGTAGTACGACCAGAACCAGCCGGCGTAGGCGGCGAGGGGCAGCGCGCACACCGCGACCGTGGCGACGATCACACGCCACTTGATCCGCCGCACCAGGAAGTAGACGATCACCGCCAGCAGGACCGGCGTGCCGACCGAACGGGTCAGCGTGGCCAGCCCCAGCAGGAGCCCCGCGAGCGCGCCGGTCTTCCAGGTGAGGTCCCGGCCGTGCCACAGCAGCAATGTGACGACCGACACGAGCAGGAAGCCGAACATCGTGTCGGACAGGATCAGGTGCTCGAGCTGGATCTGGTAGCCGTCGTACAGCACCGGGAACGTCGCCAGGCTCGCCCCCCACGCCGGCAGGCCGAACCTCTTGCGCAGCAACGCGTAGATCATCACCGCCGAGGCCAGGCCCATCAGGTGCTGGATCGTCGCGATCAGCATGAAGCTGTGGAACGGCTTCAAGATCCACAGCAGGAAGGAGTAGCCGTCCGGGCGGATCGGGTGCGGGTACGGCGCCATCGCGACGTGCAGGTAGTCGAAGGAGTCGTTGAACCACGACGCGGGCCGGTAGCCCAGGGTGGCGATCATCCGGAGCAGCGCACCGACCGCGAGCACCACGGTGAAGATCTTGTGCCGCCGTACGAGTGCCCGCAGCCCGGAACCACCAACGGCCGGCGTCTTTTCCGTCACATTCTCGTCAACCGTCGTGACCTGCGATTCCTCGTCGGAACGCGTATTGGTCACGACGGTGGACCCGCCCCGCTCTCCGGCGTTCGTCAAGTCCGGACCGACCTTCCTGGACCGCACAGCCCCTATCCTGATATCCCCAGCCTGCCGTCGCATCCGTGCTCCAGGTGGAGTTAAAGGTTGCGACTTTGCAACACGCGGTCGCTCGTCGGCAGGCATCATGGATAACACGCGCCACTTGTCGGAACACGACGAGGTTAGTCGAAAAGCCCCCAAGCCAGTGCTGTGGGGTGATGGAGGACACGACGTGGAACTCTCCGTAGTGATGCCGTGCTTGAACGAGGCCGAGACCGTCGAGACCTGTGTTCGCAAGGCACTCGGCTTCTTCGCCGAGCACGGTGTCGACGGCGAGGTCATCATCGCCGACAACGGCAGTACGGACGGCAGCCGGCAGCTCGCCCGCGACGCGGGCGCCCGGGTGGTCCCGGTGTCCGCGAAGGGGTACGGCAACGCCCTGATGGGCGGTATCCGCGCCGCTCGCGGCACGTACGTCGTGATGGGCGACGCGGACGACTCCTATGACTTCACCGCCCTCATGCCGTTCCTGGAGCAACTGCGGGACGGCGCCGACCTCGTCATGGGCAACCGGTTCAAGGGCGGCATCGCCCCCGGCGCCATGCCGCCGCTGCACCGGTACCTCGGCAACCCGGTGCTGAGCTTCGTCGGCCGGCTGTTCTTCGGCAGCAAGATCGGTGACTTCCACTGCGGGCTGCGGGCGTTCCGGCGCGACTCGATCCTGCGGCTGGAGCTGCAGACCGGCGGCATGGAGTTCGCCAGCGAGATGGTGGTCCGCTCCACCCTCGCCGGCTACGACATCCGCGAGGTCCCCACGACCCTGTCGCCCGACGGCCGGTCGCGCCCGCCGCACCTGAGCACGTGGCGCGACGGATGGCGCCACCTGCGCTTCCTGTGCCTGTACAGCCCGCGCTGGCTGTTCCTGATCCCCGGCCTGCTCATGATGGCGATCGGGCTCATCGCGGGCGTCGCCCTGGCCACCGGGCCGATCCACGTCGGCGACGTCGCGTTCGACGTCGACACCCTCGTCGGGGCCTCGGCGGCGGTGGTGATCGGCTTCCAGGCCGTGATCTTCGCCTTGCTGACCAAGGTGTACGCCATGGAGGAGGGCTTCCTCCCCCATGACAAACGGGTGCAGCGCGTCATCGACAGCTGGAGCCTGGAACGCGGCCTCGTCGTCGGCGGGCTGCTCGCGCTCGCCGGCCTCGTCGGGCTCGTCGCCTCGCTGGCGCACTGGCAGGGACACAGCTTCGGTGAGCTCGACCCCCGGGACGCGCTGCGCATCGTCGTGCCGTCGGCCACCGCGCTCATCATGAGCTTCCAGATGATCTTCGCGTCGCTGTTCGTGAGCATCCTCGCGATCCGCCGCCGCTCGCACCCGCCCGTGATCGACGTGGTCGACGAGGCCACCGACGTGGTCGAGGCCGCGGCGGACAAGGTCCGCAGCGAGACCCTCGACGCCGGGGCTCCCGCGGACCCGCGCGACGACGCGGACACCGACGGAGACGCGCCCGGTGCCGCCGAGGACGCGGCCGAGACGCCCGAGGCGGAGACGGTTCCGGCCGAGGCCGTGTCGGCGGACGCCGGCGCGAGCGCCGAGGGCGCGGCCGACAAGACCGCCTGACGTCGCCCCTCCCCGAGGCCCCGGTGTGACCCACCGGGGCCTTTTCCATGGGCTCCCCAGGCTGTCAAGGGGCTTCCCAGGCGGATTGCGCCGGGTTCTCGGTCGCTGAGGGCTTTCTTCATCGTTCAGCGAACTCTCCACTGATGTGCAGCGTCTAGTTGATCATTACCGATCGATGAGGGCGCCCCCGTGACGAACCTGCTCATCCCGGCACCACCGCGGCCGTACGGCACTTCGGCACCCCGGCGGCCGCTCGGCGGGCACGGGGCGTTCGCGGTCCTGCTCGCGCTCGCCGCCGGCCTGCGGATCACCACGATGCTCGGCTACCGGCCGGCGCGGATCTACTACGGGGACTCTTTCGCGTACCTGTCCCTGGCCGCGCACCCCCGCCCCTCGTGGGGGTTCCAGCCGAGCGGCTATCCGTTCCTCCTCGCGCTGCTGCGGCCGTTCCACAGCGTCACCTTCGTCGTGGCGACGCAGCACGCCCTCGGACTGGCCACCGGCATGCTGGTCTACGCCGTGCTGCGGCGGCACTCGCTGCCCGCCTGGGGCGCGGCGGCCGCCGCCGTCCCGCAGCTGTTCGACGCGTCGTTCCTGCAGCTCGAACACGCGGTGCTGTCCGACGCGCTGTTCATCTTCCTCGTCGTCGCGGCGATCACGGTCCTGATGTGGTCGCCGGGACCGGCCACGCGCGCCGGCGCCGTCGCGGGCGCGCTGCTCGGCCTGGCGGCGCTGACCCGTACGATCGCGCTGCCGCTGTTCCTCCTGGTCCTGGCGCATCTCGTCGTCCGCCGGACCGGCCGGCGGCCCGTGCTGGCGACCGCGGTCGTCGGCGCCCTCCCGATCGTCCTCTACGCGAGCTGGTACGCCTCCGTCTACGGCCGGTTCACCCTCGCCGGTGGCGACGGCGTCGCGTTGTGGGCGCGCACCATGACGTTCGCGAACTGCCGGGTGATCCTCCCTCCCGAGCGGGAGGCCCGGCTCTGTCCGGCCGGGACGCGCCAGGACGCCGCGGGGGAGTACGTCTGGGCGGCCGACTCGCCGATCAACCGCTTCCCCGGTGGCCCGGCCGCCGCCAACGACGTGGCCCGCTCCTTCGCGCTGCGCGCGATCGCCGCCCAGCCGCTCGACTACGCGGCCGACGTCGCGGGAGACGTGTCGCTGGCGTTCCACTGGACTCCGGCGCGTCATCCGAAACGGGTGACCCCGGCCTTCGGTTTCGCGAAGGGCCGGGTGCCGCTGCCGGACGTCCCGGAGGCGAGGAGGGCCCTCGCCTCGTACGACCCCGGGGCGGGCGACTATCGCTCCGTCGAGCCGTACGCGGGATTCCTCCGCGTCTACCAGTACCCGGCCTACCTGCGCGGTCCCGTGCTCGCCGCGATCCTGGCCGTCGGGGCCCTGGGCGTACGGCGGCGCGCCCGCCTGCCGTGGATCGCGGCGGCGGCGCTGCTCGTACTCCCGGTGGCCGTCCTGGACTTCGACCACCGATACGTCCTGCCGGTGGTCCCGGTCGCCTGTATCGCGGCCGCGCTCGCGGTGGCGGACCTGTGGATGGGCCGCCGCCACCCGCTTCCGCCGCGGTCCCCTCTGATCGGGGACTGAGCGGCGTCTCACTCGATCTGCATCTCGCAGACGACGCCCACGCGCTCGACGACGAAGAGGAGCCGGACACGGCATGGTGATCGTGCCGGAAAGGTGATATCGGAGTGAGTCATCGGCGGGCGGCCCTTAGGCTTAGCACATGTCCAGCCGCCACATCCTGACCGCGCCCGCCTGGCCGTACGCCAACGGGCCCCGCCACATCGGGCACGTCTCCGGCTTCGCGCTGCCCGCCGACATGTTCAGCCGCTACCAGCGGATGGCGGGCAACAAGGTCCTGATGGTGAGCGGCACCGACGAGCACGGCACCCCCATCCAGGTCCAGGCCGACAAGGAGGGCGTGTCCGCCCGTGAGCTGGCCGACCGCTACAACAAGGTGATCGCCCAGGACCTGCACGGCCTCGGCATGTCGTACGACCTGTTCACCCGGACGACGACGCGCAACCACTACGCCGTCGTCCAGGAGATCTTCAAGGGCCTGTACGACAACGGCTACGTCTTCACGAAGAAGGCGATGGGCGCGATCTCCCCGTCCACGGGGCGCACCCTGCCCGACCGCTACATCGAGGGGACCTGCCCCATCTGCGGGTACGACGGGGCGCGAGGCGACCAGTGCGACAACTGCGGCAACCAGCTCGACCCGATCGACCTGATCAACCCACGGAGCCGCATCAACGGCGAGACGCCGAAGTTCGTCGAGACCGAGCACTTCTTCCTCGACCTGCCCGCGTTCTCCGAGACCCTCGGCTCGTGGCTGCAGGGCAAGGAGGGCCTCTGGCGGCCGAACGTCTACAAGTTCACCCGCAACCTCCTCGACGACATGCAGCCCCGGCCGATCAGCCGCGACCTCGACTGGGGCGTGCCCGTGCCGCTGCCGGACTGGGTCGACCGGCCGGACAAGCGGCTGTACGTCTGGTTCGACGCGGTCGTCGGCTACCTGTCGGCCTCCGTCGAGTGGGCGAAGCGCAGCGGCGACCCCGACGCCTGGCGCGCCTGGTGGCAGAACCCCGACGCCGAGACGTACTACTTCATGGGCAAGGACAACATCGTCTTCCACGCCGAGATCTGGCCGGCGATGCTGCTCGGCTACAACGGCGCGGGCGACAAGGGCGGCACGGCCGGCTCCCTCGGAAGGCTCACCCTGCCCACCGAGGTCGTCTCCTCAGAGTTCCTGACCATGGAGGGCAAGAAGTTCTCCTCCTCGCGCCAGGTCGTCATCTACGTCCGCGACTTCCTCGAGCGGTACGACGTCGACGCGCTGCGCTACTACATCGCGGTCGCCGGCCCGGAGAACCAGGACACCGACTTCACCTGGTCCGAGTTCGTCCGCCGCAACAACGACGAGCTCGTCGCGACCTGGGGCAACCTGGTGAACCGCTCGATCTCCTTCGCCGCCAAGAACATCGGGGAGATCCCGGCCGCGGGTGAGCTGACCGACCTCGACCGCGACATCCTGGAGCGGTCGCGCAGGGCGTTCGACGCGGTCGGCGCCGAGCTGTCGCGCTCGCGGTTCAAGAACGCCGCGAACGAGGCCATGCGCACCGTCTCCGAGGCGAACAAGTACCTGTCCGAGCAGGCGCCCTGGAAGCTGAAGAACGACGACCCGGAGCGGATGAAGACGATCCTGCACGTCGCGCTGCAGCTCGTCGACGACGCCAAGTCGATGCTCACGCCGTTCCTGCCGGGGTCCTCGGAGAAGGTCCACCGGATGCTCGGCGGACAGGGCGAGTGGAGCGGCGCCCCGGAGATCCGCGAGGTCTCCGAGGAAGGCGGCCCCGACTACCCGGTCCTCACCGGGTCCTACGACACCGAGGCCCGCTGGGAGTCGCGCCCGATCGCGGCCGGCACGCCGCTGGCCCCGCCCACGCCGCTGTTCGCCAAGCTGGACTCCTCGGTCGTGGACGAGGAGCTGGCCCGGCTGGAGCAGTCCTGAGTCCGGGCTCGTACCCGGCCGCGACACCGGGGAGGGTGCTCGTATGAGCGAGGGACCGGAGAACACGTCGGACGGCTTCCGCGGCGCGGCCTTCCCGCCGCTGCCCGAGGCGCTGCCGGTCGAGGTGTTCGACAGCCACTGTCACCTCGACATCCTCGAGGTGCCGATCACGGAGGTGCTCGCCGCCGCCCACTCGGTCGGCATCCGGCGGGCCGTCACCGTGGGCTACGACCTCGCCTCGTCGCAGCACGCCGCCGACGCGGCCGCGACGTACGACGACGTGTACGCCGCGGTGGCGATCCACCCGAACGACTCGGGTGACGCCACCGCCGACGTCCTCGCCGACATCGCCAAGCTGGCCGCGCTGCCCGACGTACGCGCCGTCGGCGAGACCGGCCTGGACTACTACCGCGACTGGGCCTCGGTCGAGGACCAGCAGCGCTCGTTCCGCGCCCATATCGACATCGCCAAGCGCACCGGCAAGGCCCTCGTCATCCACGACCGGGACGCCCACGACGACGTGCTGCGCATCCTGGAGGAGGAGGGCCCGCCGGACACGGTCGTCTTCCACTGCTTCTCCGGCGACCGGGAGATGGCCAAGGTCTGCGCCGAGCACGGCTACTACATGAGCTTCGCGGGCAACGTCACCTTCAAGAACGCCGCAAACCTGCGAGAGGCGGCGGCGGTCGCTCCTCTGGAGCTCATCCTCGTCGAGACCGACGCCCCGTACCTCACCCCGGTGCCGCACCGCGGCAAGCCGAACGCCCCGTACCTCGTCCCCCTGACCGTCCGCTGCCTCAGCGACGTCAAGGGCGTCGACCTCGCCGACCTGTGCGCCGCCATCGCCGCCAACGGCGAACGCGTCTTCGGCCCCTGGTGACCCTGAATACACGAAGTAGCTGAACGATCACGCTCGCGAGTCATACATTCGGCGTCTAGGATGTATGACATGAAGGGCGCGGGCTCTGCTCGTCATCGAAACGATCGAGTGGGACGACGGAAACCTCGACCATGCGCTGCGACGCGTGACGCGAGATGAGGTCGAGCAGGTGTTCGTCAACGGACCGATGATCCGACGCAACAGGCGCGGGCGGCGGCGGATCATCTCGCGGTCGGTGTGACTGACGGCGGGAGGAAGCTCGCAGTGCCCTTCACGTATGACGCCGGTGGACGATCCGCCCGGCCCGTGACGGCTTGGGAGGTATGACGGTGAGCAAGTCAGAGATGTCCGACGCTGACGCGGCCGAGTTCTACTACGAGCAGCGCGACAATCCGGAAGTATGGGGCGAGCAGGTAGAGGCCCGAGTCTCTCGGAAGCTGGACAGCGTCGTCTCCGTCCGTTTCAACTCCGCGGAGATCGAACGGATCCAGCAGGCGGCCGACGCGGCCGGCCTGAGCCTGTCCGCGTTCATCCGCCGAGCCGCGCTGACGGCGCCGGGCGCCGAGGTGATCGACCTGGAACGCGCGCGCAAGGACATGGCCCAGGCCCGGCGTTTCGTCATCGACGCGCTACGGGCCCTGCACGCCTGATCACTGGCATTCGCCGCCCCCTAGCGGCAGCGACCGCCAGGGATCAAGGGACGGTGGCCGGGCGGCCACCGTCGTACGGGAGACTGGGTCCGTGGGTGAACGACTTCTCGGGCCGGCGGATGTCCGCGCGCTGGCCGGCGGCCTGGGACTGCGGCCGACCAAGACACTCGGGCAGAACTTCGTCATCGACGCCAACACCGTGCGCCGCATCGTCCGCGACGCCGACGTCGGCCCGGAGGACGTGGTCCTGGAGGTCGGCCCCGGGCTGGGCTCGCTGACTTTGGCCCTGCTGCCGGTCGCCAGCCGCGTCGTGGCCGTCGAGGTCGACCCCGTCCTCGCCCAACGGCTGCCCGAGACCGTCGCCGAGCGCGCCCCCGACCTCGCCGACCGCCTCGACGTCGTGCCCGACGACGCCCTGCGGGTCACCGAACTGCCCGGCTCGCCGCCGACCGCGCTCGTCGCGAACCTCCCGTACAACGTCGCGGTGCCCGTGGTGCTGCACCTGCTCGGAACGTTCCCGTCCATCCGGCGCGGGCTGGTCATGGTGCAGGCCGAGGTCGCCGACCGGCTCACGGCGGGGCCCGGCGGCAAGGTGTACGGCGTGCCGTCGGTGAAGATGGCCTGGTACGCCCAGGCTCGCCGCGCCGGGAACGTCGGCCGCGCGGTGTTCTGGCCTGCGCCGAACGTCGACTCCGGGCTCGTCGCCTTCACCCGTCGCGAGCCACCGACGAGCGCGGTCTCGCGCACGGAGGTGTTCGCCGTCATCGACGCGGCCTTCGCCCAGCGCCGCAAGACACTCCGCGCGGCCCTGGCCGGCTGGGCCGGTTCCGCCGCGGCGGCCGAGGAGGCCCTACGCGCCGCCGGAGTCGACCCGACGGCCCGCGGCGAGTCCCTCGACGTCGTCGCCTTCACCCGCATCGCCGAACACCGGCCCTCGTCGCCTACGATCGGTTGATCGTGAGTACTGTGACCGTGCGCGTGCCCGCCAAGGTGAACCTCCAGCTGAGCGTCGGCCCCGTCCGCGACGACGGCTATCACGACCTCGTCAACGTCTTCCACGCCGTCTCGCTGTTCGACGAGGTGACCGCCACCCCCGCCGAGGCGCTGAGCGTCACCGTCGAGGGCCCGGCGAACGTGCCGACCGGCCCGGACAACCTCGCCGCCCGCGCCGCCGCCCTTCTGGCCGAGCACATCGGCAGGCGCCCCGACGTCGCGCTGCACATCCGCAAGGACATCCCGGTCGCGGGCGGCATGGCCGGCGGCAGCGCCGACGCGGCCGCCGCCCTGCTCGCTTGCGACGTCCTGTGGGAGGCCCGTCTCGACCGCGAGACGCTGCTCGAACTCGGCGCCCGACTCGGCAGCGACGTCCCGTTCGCCCTGCTCGGCGGCACCGCCGTCGGCCTGGGCCGGGGGGAGCGGCTGACCTCGGTCGAGGTCACGGGGGAGTTCCACTGGGTGTTCGGGTACGCCGACGGCGGCCTGTCCACGCCCGCGGTGTACGCCGAGTGCGACCGGCTGCGCGCCGCGGGGGAGCAGGACAGCGTGTGGCCCCAGGTGTCGGACGACCTGATGACCGCCCTGAAGACCGGCGACGCCGAGGCCCTCGGCCGGGCCTTGCACAACGACCTGCAGCCGGCGGCCCTGAGCCTCCGCCCGTCCCTCCGCGACGCGCTGGCGGCCGGTCGGGATGCGGGCGCCCTCGGCGCGCTGGTGTCCGGCTCCGGCCCCACGTGCGCCTTCCTCGCCGCCTCCCTGGATCACAGCGCCGAACTCGCCGCCGCCCTGAACGAGTCGGGCCGCTTCGCTGCCGTCCGCCCCGCCTCCGGCCCGGTCCCGGGTGTGACCCTGCTGTAGCGCAGTTTCGGTCAGGGGCGGACGGCGTGAACGTTCGTCCCTAATGCCGAATCGTCACGGCTCGGTAAACCGAATGGCTAATGGCCTGGACGTTCCCTGTCAGGATCCGTAAAGTTTTAGGACGTTTTGGGGATCGACGGGGCAAGCAGGGGATGGCGCGATGACGGTTGACCGTCGCATCGAAGCCCCTGCTGGAGCAGTGCATGTACGGGGTGCTCGCATGCGAGGAGGCCAAGACCGATGCCGCCGGTGAACGCGAACTCGGCTCCACTTCAGACGTACAACGACTGGCCGGGAATCGACGACCATGGCAAGCTCCGGGTCGACACCTCTCAGGTCAGAGCGGTCGCCGACCGACTCGAAGCTCACCTCGAAGACCTCCTCGCGGCGAGTGAGCGACTGCAGCCGCTCAAAGACCCGAGCGCGCTCGGCACGTGGGACGCCGCGTTGGAATTGCAGCCGAGCGTCGAAGCCGGTCACCATGCCCTCGCCGAGCAGCACAGCCGCATCCTGCACGCTCTGCTGAGCACGATTCACAAGCTGCATCAAGCTGCGAACGTTCATGACGCGAACGAGGCGAACCTCGCGCGCCGGATCGCTGCGCTGGACAAGCGGCTGAACGTCGCGCCGGGGGGTAGCGCGATGAGCTATGACTTCTCCCCGCCGTCGGCGCGGCCCGAGTCACAGGCACCTGTGGCCAACTCTTTGAACCCGGATGGAAGGCACTGAGATGGCCGAGGGCTTCACGTTCCCCATGCGCGCCGGCGCTCCTTCCGGAACGCCTGGTGAGTACAACAGTCGCAAAGACATCGACGATCTCTTGAAGAAGACGGCTCCGGACGATGTCAAGGCGGCTGGACAGAACTACCAGGACTTCGCTTCCGCGTACGAGAAGGTCACGACCGACTTGGTCACGGTCCGTGGCATGCTTCATGAAGCCTGGGGCGGAACAGACGCCGCCGCCGCACAGTCCGCACTGCGGGAGATTTGGGCATCATCTGCGACCATTCAACGATCCGCGCAGGAATTCGGGTCTGCGATCAATGACTACGGGTCCAACCTGGATTGGTACCAGAAGAGGCCTCCGTCTAAAGACCTAGCCGAGGCACGGAGCTGGATGGCCGGTGCCAACGAACGCGTCTACCAGGCGTGGGCCGGGATGCCCTCAGACGTCAGTACCACCCTCCCGCCGAACAACTCGCTCTACGAACCTTCTCCGACCACCGGCGCGAAAAGGATCGGAGAAACAGCAGGTGGAAGCCCTGCAGGAAACCCTGTTGCGGATGGTAGAGCGCCGGGTGTCGGTGGACACGCGCCGAAGATCCGGAGCGGTGCCTCCGAAGGGTCATCTCACGTTCCGGGCAGCGGTCACCCGGTGTCTGGCGCCGACGGCTCGAATACGCAGCTCGCGGGATCTCCAGCACCCGATCCAAGGACTGAGATGCCCGGCGGCAGGACCGGCCTACTACCTAACGCTCCAGGTAGTCCAGGGATGCCTGGAGCAGGCATCGATGCTCCTCCGCGGGGTGTCATCGGAGGGTTGCTACCAGGTGGTCCTGGAGTCATCAGCCCAGCGAATGGCCCATGGGGGGGAGTTGGAAGCCGTAGGGCTGTGAGCGATGCGGCGGCGAGTGCAGCCGAAGAGGCTCAAGCCGCCGAAACAAGGGCTGCAAGTCAAGCCGCCGAGATGAGGGCTGCGAGCCAGGCCGGTGTGGTGGGTCCTGCCGGTGGAGCGGCAGGCGATCGCCGTGACCGTGAACGTGAGCGTACGACGTGGCTCACCGAAGACGAGGACGTGTGGACCGGCGGCATTGAGGCAGGCTCACACCTCATCGGCGCCAGGGAAGCCAAGGACGAATCAGCGAGTGCCGGCGACGAAGCGCCGGAGCTCGTCCAGATCGATCTATCCAGTGATAGCGATGATCTTGATCAGCTCCTCTACGAGTTGAGCCTCGAAGACAGCGGTGAGGACCCACAAGAGGAGATCGCCCGGCTACGTGCGAAGGTCGAGCAACTGGAGAATCCAACGAATCGCGAACAGGGGCAGGTCGGAGCAGTTGGCAAAGACTCTCCCTGGTACTTCGAGGAAGATGTGTGAAGATCGTCTGGCGCCTCGCTGTAGGCCTTGTCGCCACCTTCGCTGCGGTGATGCCGCCGATGAGGGCCGACGCCCAACCCCAGCCGCGTCAGGATGAATGGTGGTTCTCCGCCTGGGGTATTCAGAGCGATGTCTGGCCGACGACGACTGGTGCCGGTATCACTGTCGCCGTCCTGGATACTGGAGTCAACGCTGAGTTGCCCGAGTTGAGCGGAGCTGTTCTTCCGGGAACGGATACCACAGGGCATGACAGTGATGGCCGTAAGGACTTCGACTTCGATTTTGGTCACGGGACCGCGATGGCGGCGCTCATTGCGGCCCGGGGTGGCGGGCCCACTGGCTATGTCGGTATCGCTCCATCCGTGAAGGTGCTGCCTGTTCATGCCGCAGAACAGCCCGGTGACCGGGCCGACATCGAATTCAAGGGATTCGCCGACGGTATCAGATACAGCGTCGATCACGGGGCCAAAGTAATAAATATTTCTCAGGGATCGGATTCGACCTATATTTCGCAGCATTGTGATCCAGACGTGCAGGCTGCCGTTTCATACGCGCTGCAGCATGACGTGGTGGTAGTAGCGGCTGCAGGGAATTTGGGTGACGGCTCAAATCCGCCAGAGATGCCTGCTTCATGTGTAGGGGTGTTGGCGGTCGGTTCGATTGATGAACATCTGCAACCCCAAGCTGGTTCTGAAAGGCAATGGTACGTTTCCGTAGCTGCCCCGGGTGTCGGTGGAACGATTGGAAAAGACGGGCAAGGCTATTCCGGCTGGGGAACAAGTATGGCTTCAGCGCTGACATCGGGCGCTGTGGCGCTGATTCGAGCACGTAACCCCGGAATGTCGGCGCGTACCGTGGTGCAAAGATTGATCGCGACGGCTCGTCCGTTGGGCTCCTCGAAGTGGAACGATCAGACGGGTTATGGCGCGATTCAGATCACCGCCGCGATGAACCCGCAGCGCTACCCCGTCCCATCGAACGCACCGAACCCCGTCTTCGAAGCGTTCGACAAGTGGCAGGCATCTCATTCGGCTGCGGCTGCTCGGCCTACACCGAAATCCTCTGCAACGCAGACATCGGCGAAATCGGGCCATGCACGTAACGGACTCCTCATCATCTCCCTCACCGCGGCCGGTGCCATCATCGCCATGGTCGTGGTCGGCGGGTTCGTGTGGCGCCGGCGAGTGAACGTGGCTGGCACCGCTTCTACTGGTGACAGGCAGCCACACGAAGGCACATTCGATATACGGAACAAGTGAAGGGTGAGGATGAATTCCCCCAGCCACGGTCCATCATCGGCTCCCCCTGGAGGCCCCAGCTCATCGCCGATGAATGGCCCGGCGGCACGTAGCGCTTACGAAGCCCGAAAGAAGTTGACCGAAGGCGTCGCCTGGATATACGTGCCCACCCTTCCGAGCAAGCCATCTGAAGCCGCCGGCCCTCGGGAGGTGCAGTTCGAGCTGCGAGCTCTCGCAGATGGAACCGGTGTGCTGCCGGTATTCACCGAGCAAGAATTGCTTGTCGAGCAGCTCGGAGAATGGCAACCTTGGGAAAAGATGCCAGTTCTTGAGCTTCTGATTCAGATATCACATGCCCAGGTGCGCGTCGTGGTGAACCCGGTAGTGCAAGAAGACGCCGAGAGGTGGACGGCTGACCGGGTGGCGGCCTGGAGGAGGGAGAATTCGTGAGCAGCGGCTACAAGGTCGTCTTCAACGATCTAGCAAGGGCGTCAGCCGAGTTCTCGCGGCAAGGAGAGGCTTATGCCAACCTAATGACTCAGCTCACCTGCCCATCAGGTGGTGACGCAACAATCGACAAAATGCTCAGTGTGACGCTCGATGCTCTCTATGAGATGCATGTGGTACTCGCCCAAGCTGTAAGTGCACATGCTTACAAGTTGGACTATGCCCGGCGTAACTACCAAGAGGCTGAAGGTAACATTTTTGATTACCTGACAAAGAAGACGCCGCCGCCGAGCTACTGACAGCGGAGACCGGGGATGTCGAAAGCAACATTGCCTCTGCCGACTTTTTCTGCTAACTGGGTTGGTGGCGATATTCAAGGCCTGTCGGGTCTTGCTCAAGTGCTCTACAACTTCGCGGAGGATAGCAAAGAACCTGTTGCTGACTTGAACCGTACGGTCACTCGCCTGGTTCGCGAGAGTGGTGCCTCTGTATACCCCGGCTCGGCCGTAGGGGAATTCAAAGACCAGTTCGGTCAGGACTTGAACGACATAAACTGGTTGTCTCAGCGTGCGACTTCGATCGGCGAGATCGTCGACAATCTTGCACTCAACCTCGCCAAGATCGAATGTTGGCTGGAGAAGCAGGCAGAAAGAGGGGTGGCAGCTGGTTACGTTGTTATCGATCGATCGGGGAACATGAGCCTTCCCCGCGGCTCCTCGAATCCAAAAATACAGACTTTCCTTGGGCAATTTAATCAACGTCGAGCCGAAGCGCTGGCCGCTGCTGAGAAAGTTCGTCGGGCGGCTGCGCAGAAGCTCGCCTCGGAATATAAGATGCTGGCCGCCGGGATGGTCAACTATCGGAATAATCACCGAACTTTGCTGTCTCAGGCAGAGATCAACTCTCTTGCCTCCCAGCTGGCGGGTCTTGAGAAGAGCTTCACGACCGCAGATTACCCGCTTATGGCTGCCCACCCGCCGGACGCTCACAAGAAGGGCGTCATGAAAGACTTGGCAGAAGGGGTCGTGCTGGGTGACTTCACGATTGCTGGTGGCGTCATCGGTACGCTCGTTCCAGCGCCGGGCTTCGGCACAGGTGCTGGCATTGGGGTGGGAGCTGCCGTCGGTGCGGTAGTGGCCCCATTGGTAGGAGCAATTTTTGACTAAGGCAAAGCGATGAGTGGTCATGGTGCCGCGACAGCGGATTTCCTCATCGGATACACGCTCCTTGGTATCCTATATTCGATCATTGTTGTTTTTCTTTCTGCGGGTCCTGCGATTACGTTGTTTGGCACCGGAAATTGGGGCCGCATCCGGCGAACCACGCCACCTTCATTGCGGCTAGCCATCGGTGTTCTGTGGTTGACGATGATTTGCGCCTTCATCGTGGGTATATCCATGCACGAGGTTCTTCGTTTTGCGCCAATTCCGGGGGCAACTGCAACGATCTTTGTTGCGTACCTTTTTAGAAGAGAACAGCGCTCTAGGGAGGCTCATCACTCGGGCGAAGAGGACTCAGTATAGGTGCTCCGTCAAATTCCTGATGAGGTGACTCCGGTGCCGGGCGACGGCATCGAATGGGTAAAGGGAATCTGAGACATGGCGGGACCCGTGGGTCCGGAGCCTCCGACCGACGTCTATGGAGGCCCTCGATCGAAAGGTGAAGGTGATCGGCGCAGTAGGTCGAGTGTAAAGAAGTCCCGGGGGCTTCGTTGGGTCCTAGTATCGCTTTCGATCGGCATGGCTATCGTGGGTGTAGCGATACGGGTTTACCTAGGCGAAGATTCGTCTCATTCGCGATCAGCTCCTAGTCAGTCGCTGCCGGCGGCTCCTGTCGACAAGTTGCCGGACAAGGCTGTTCTGGACTCATCTGGACTGGTCCGCACGTTGCCTAACGTGGCTAGGGCCGTATCTCCGGTGATCACGAATGATGTCACCTCCGGGAAGGTCTTCACTGGAGATGACACTGATAGAAGTCCGGGTGATGGGCAGACTTTCATATGGGTGTCGTTCAACTCTAAGTTTGGTCGGTACTTGCGTCTTTCGGTGAAGCGGAGCGTCGACCCGAACGGTGCGCACGCTGATCTCGCCGCCAGGAGAAACGAGATGGCGAATAAGCGTACTTCGACGGGGAAGTATGCTCTTGAGCAGGGGGCGGCAGAAGCGACCACAGGTATTGGTGATGAAGTGTTCACTCTTCCCGTGAAGGAGCAGGCCGCCGCTCATCCTAGCCAAGACGGCTCTGTAAGAAGTTATGACATTGGCGGTAGCTATGTATGTGCCCGCTTCCGAAACGTCGTGATATCCGTCTTCTTTGAAGGTGCGGATTACTCATCCGCAGCGAACGCCGGCAACCCGGTAAAGGGCCGCAACCTGACGGAAGCTGTGACGCGCCAATACTCTATTAGGCTGATCGAGGCCATCGGCCAGCATCTCCGCTGAAGGACGCGTGGATGCGCGCCGTGCCTGGAGCTCAGGCCAGAGTCAATCGGTGAGCGATCAGCCCGAGCTGGATCGATCTCTAAGCGGGCGATCGTCTCGGTTGCTGCATCCGCAGGGGACTAGCTGATCTTCGAGCCGAGCAAGCGACCGTGGATCCCGGAGTTCACCTCTGCTATCAGCTGAGTTGGGGGCCGTTCGCTGCTCGCCGGCCAGATACGCCTCGCGCTCCGCTCGTTTCCGGGTGATCTCCGCTGCCGCCTCACCAGGGGGAGGGCGGTAACTGTCGTCGCGTCCCTCGCAGTGGATGAGTAGGGCGGCGTTGCGGGGCTCACGGGCCTCGGAACTGGCCGGCCCGCGGCTATGGGCCATGGCGGCGAGGATGTCCGAGTGGTCTCCAGGACATCGCGGGTCTGGATGGCGTCGTTCACGCTCCTTGGATCCAGACGTTCCGTGGTCGCCTGGCTTCGGTTCGGAGTGGGTGGGTGGGGTGTGGGAGAGCCACTAACCTTGGTGGGGTCGTGAATCTGATCAATGTTGAAGGCCTGGGCAAGGCGTACGGGCCGGTTCCGCTGCTCGATGATGTCTCTCTCGGCGTGTCCGCCGGTGACCGGATCGGGGTGGTCGGCCGGAACGGCGGGGGCAAGAGCACGCTGGTCTCGCTGCTCGCCGGCCGTGTCGAGCCCGACAGCGGGCGTGTCACGCATACCCGCGGGCTGCGGCTGGGGTTCCTCACCCAACGGGACGAGTTCCCCGCCGGGGCGACCGTGCGCTCCGTCGTGTTCGGTGATCGGGCCGAGCACGAGTGGGCGGGTGACGCCCGGGCCCGGGACATCCTGGCCGGATTGCTGCCCGACGTCTCCCTGGACTCCCCGATCGAGGGCATGTCCGGTGGTGAGCGGCGGCGCGTGGCACTCGCCCGGCTGCTCGTACCGGAGACCGATCTTCTCGTCCTGGACGAGCCCACCAACCACCTGGACATCGAGGCGATCGCCTGGCTGGCCGGGCACCTGAAGGACCGTACGCTCATCGTCGTCACCCACGACCGGTGGTTCCTGGACGCGGTGACCGAGCGGACGTGGGAGGTGTCCGACGGGCAGGTGCACCGTTATGAGGGCGGGTACTCGGCGTACGTCCTCGCCAAGGCGGAGCGCGCTCGCATCGCCGCCTCCGCGGAGGAGAAGCGGCAGAACCTCCTCCGTAAGGAGTTGGCCTGGCTGCGGCGGGGGCCGCAGGCGCGTACGTCCAAGCCGAAGTTCCGCGTCGAGGCCGCGAACGCCCTGATCGCCGACGAGCCGCCGGCCCGTGACACCGTGGAGCTGGTGCGGTTCGCGACGGCGCGGCTCGGCAAGACGGTGTACGACGTCGAGGACGTCACCCTGCGCGTCGGTGACCGTACGCTCTTCGAGCGCCTGACGTGGCAGCTCGGGCCCGGTGACCGGGTCGGCGTGGTCGGCGTCAACGGCAGCGGGAAGACGACGCTGCTGCGGCTCCTGGAGGGGACGGTCGCGCCGTCCGCCGGCCGGGTGATCCGCGGCAAGACGGTGCAGCTCGCGCACCTGTCGCAGGAGCTCGGCGAGCTGAACCCGGCGCAGCGGGTCCTGGAGTCGGTCGAGGAGATCAAGCGGCGCATCAGCCTCGGGAAACGGGAGTTCTCGGCGAGCCAGATGCTGGAGCGGTTCGGCTTCCGCGGCGACGCGCAGTGGACCCCGGTGGGCGACCTGTCCGGCGGTGAGCGGCGGCGCCTGCAGATGCTGCGCCTCCTCATGGCCGAGCCGAACGTCCTCCTGCTCGACGAGCCGACCAACGACCTCGACATCGAGACGCTCACCGAGCTGGAGGACCTGCTCGACGGGTGGCCCGGGTCGCTCGTGCTGGTCAGCCACGACCGGTACTTCCTGGAGCGGGTCAGCGACCACGTCGTCGCGCTGCTCGGCGACGGACGGCTGTCGCTGCTGCCCGGCGGTGTCGATGAGTACCTCGACCGGCGGCGCCGGTCGGAGCCGGAACCCCAGCCCGTACGGGCGGCGGCCGCCGAGCCGAAGCCGGCCAAGAACTCCTGGCAGGCGAAGAAGGAGCTCGACCGGCTGGAACGGCGCATCGAGAAGCTCGGCGCCCGGGAGGCGGAGCTGCACGAGCTGATGGCCGCGCACGCCACCGACCACGAGAAGCTGCTGGAGCTTGACGCGGAGCTGAAAACGGTCCGGGCCGAGCGCGAGGAGATCGAGGAGCAGTGGCTCATCCTCGCTGATGAGGCGTAGACGACCCGAGCCGGTCGGGATGAGGGGTGTTCTTCGCCGTCCCGGCCCGCCATGATCGCTGTCCATGGCGACATGGATGATGCGGCTGGACGACGCGGGCGACGGGCCGCGGCTGGCGGTCAAGGACGCGATGGACATCAAGGGCACGCCGACGAGCGCGGGCAGCCCTGCCATCGCGGACCGCGCCGAGCCGGCGGCGGCCGACGCCGCCGTCGTGGCGGTCGCACGGTCCCAGGGCGCGCGGATCGTCGGAAAGACGAACCTGACCGAGCTGTGCCTCGGCGCGGACGGCGTGAACCCCTGGTTCGGCACCCCGGTGAACCCGCTCGACCCCTCCCGGGTCCCCGGAGGGTCGTCCAGCGGTTCGGCCGTGGCCGTCGCCACCGGGGAGGCGGACGTGGCGTTCGGCACCGACACCGCCGGATCGGTGCGCGTTCCGGCCGCCTGCTGCGGGATCGCGTCGCTGAAGACGACGTACGGCCGTGTGCCGCGTGACGGTGTTCATCCGCTGGCGCCCTCGGTGGACACGATCGGCCCGATGGCCAGGGACGTCGCCGGAGTGACGCTGGGCATGAGACTGATCGAGCCCGGATTCGCGCCCACACCGTACGATCCGGCGATGACGGTCGGTCGGCTGCGGATCCCGGGAGTGGCCGAGCCGGCGATCGACGCGGCGGTGGACACCGCGCTGCGCCGGGCGTTCACGGTCGTGGACGAGACCTGCCCGCACTTCGTCGACGCCGTCCTGGCCAACGGGGTGATCGTCGGCGAGGAGGCCTACCGGCAGAACGGTCACCTCCTTGCCGACTCGAGCCGGCTCAGCGACCGGATCTACCGGCGCCTCAACGGCCTGTACGCCGACGCCAAGGGCAAGCGCGGCTGGGCCGAGGAGACCCGGCGGGCGATCCGCGCGGAACTCGACAACCTGTTCCGGCGGCACGCGGTCCTCGCGCTCCCGGTCCTTCCGGGGGTGGCGCCGACCCCTCCGGCCGGGGACGACGATCTCCTGCTGTGCGTGCTGACCGCGCCGTTCAACCTGGCCGGGCTGCCGGCGTTCGCGCTGCCGGTGCCGCTGCCCGGCTCCCACCTGCCGGCCGCCGTACAGCTCGTCGGGCCGGCCGGGAGCGAGGAGCTGCTGTGCGGCGCCGCCGCCGCGCTGGAGGCCGCCGTCTCCTGACACGGGGGCGGCCGGAACGCGACGCCGAGACGGGCACGGCCTTGGCGGTCCGTCACGCTTCGGTCGCCTGGCGGGCGAGCCACTTGTGCCGGGTGATCGCGTACTCGACCTCACCGAGATCGCCGCCGGGCAGCGGTTCGTCGTCGTGCAGGTGGAACGTACGGATGTGCCGCATACCGAGTGCGGCCATCGTCGCACGGGAGGCGGTGTTGACGGCCATCGTCTCGGCGAAGATGCGGGTCAGCCCGAGATCTCCGAATCCGTGCCGGATGAGCTCGCGGGCACCCTCGCTCGCCAGGCCCTGGCGCCAGTGGCGACGCAGGAGCCGGTATCCGAGTTCCGCCTGTCCTTCGACCGGCCCCTGGTCGGCGCGCTCCGGGGGCTCCAGGAGCCACCACCCGACGAACCGCCCGTCGATAAAGCCGGCCCAGAAGCCGAGTCCCGGAACACGGCTCGCGGCCGCGAGCCGCCGGCGGTGGAACTCCTCGACCTCCTCACGGGTACGGGCGCGGCCGGCGAGGTAGCGCATGACCTCGGGGTCGGCGTCGAGTTCGACCTCGTACTCGAGATGGTCGTCGGACAGGGGAACGAGCTGGATGCGGTCGGTGCGCAGCGTCGCCTGAGACATGGGACGCATTCTCGTGTTAGATCCATTCGCCTGGCGCCCGCGCCCAGGCGGTGCGATACGACACGGAGGGCGCGGGAGGAGCAAGATGGGTCCGTGACCTTGATGATCGTGAGCGAGCGAGGCGGATCGTGACGACGTGGCTCTTGCGGATGGAGGCGCCTGGAGACGGCCCGAGGCTCGCCGTCAAGGACGCCATCGACGTCGCGGGAGTGCCGACGACGGCGGCCTGCCCGGTGATCGCGGACCGGGCGGAGCCGGCGGACGCGGACGCCGCGTGCGTCGCCGCGGCCCGCGCGCAGGGCGCCCGGATCGTCGGGAAGACCAACCTCACCGAGCTGTGCCGGGCCGCCGACGGGATCAACCCGTGGACCGGGGTCCCGGTGAACCCGGTCGATCCGGAACGCGTGCCCGGCGGTTCGTCGAGCGGCTCGGCGGTGGCCGTGGCCAACGGCGAGGCGGACGTCGCACTGGGCACCGACACGGGCGGCTCCGTGCGGATCCCCGCGGCGTGCTGCGGAGTCGTCGGCCTGAAGACCACCCACGGCCGGGTGTCGCTGGAGGGCGTCTTCCCGTTCGCGCCGTCGCTGGACACCGTCGGACCGCTCGGCCGTGACGTGGCGGCGATCGCGCTGGGCATGCGGCTGATCGAGCCCGGGTTCACGCCCGAGCCGTACGAGTCCGGGATCATCGTGGGGCGGCTGCGCCCGGAGGGCGTGGCGGTGGATCCGGCGTTCGACGCCGCCGTCGACGCGGCGCTGCGCGCGGCCGGGCTGGCGTTCGCCGACGAACCCCTCGACAACTGGCAGGAGGCGCTGTCCGCCGGCAACACGCTGATCCGCGGAGAGGGCCACCGGGAGCACCGTCACCTGCTCGCCTACCCGGACCGGATGAGCGCCCGCATCCGCCGCCGCATCGAAGGCGGCGTCTCGGTCACCGACGGGCTGTTCGACGAGGCGTACGCCGCCAAGACGGCGACGCGCGAACTGTTCGACAAGCTGCTCACGCGGTATCCGGTGCTCGCGCTGCCCACGATCTCCCAGCCGCCACCCCGGATCGGCGCCGAACGCGAGGTCGACCTGACCGAGCTCACCGTGCCGTTCAACCTCTCCGGCCACCCCGCGCTCGCGCTGCCCGTTCCGGTGGCCGGTACGGACCTGCCCGCCTCCCTGCAGCTCGTCGGGCCGTCCGGAGGTGAGGAGCGGCTGCTGGCCGTCGGCGCGGTGGTCGAGGCGGCGCTGCGCTGATGCCCGTCGTCACGTTCGGGCACGGCACCGCGTCGGCGGACCGGATCGCCGAGCTCCTGGGCGGGGCGGGCGTCGAACTGCTCGTCGACGTGCGTACGGCGCCGGGAAGCCGCCGCAACCCGCATGTCGCGCGGCATGAGATGGAGCGTTGGCTGCCCGAGCGTGGGATCGACTACCGGTGGGACAGGCGCCTCGGCGGTTTCCGGCGGGCGCCCGCCGACTCGCCCGACGTGTACTGGCGGGAGGTGATGTTCCGCGGCTACGCGGCGCACATGCGCACCGAGGAGTTCGGCACGGCCGTCGACGAGCTGCTGGCCGAGGAACGCCGGCAGGCCGTCATGTGCAGCGAGAGCGTGTGGTGGCGCTGCCATCGCCGGTTGATCGCCGACTACCTCGTCCTGGTCCGGCAGGTGCCGGTCGTCCACCTGATGCACGACGGGCGTCTCACGCCGCACCCCCCCCGCACCGGGCGCCCGCGTCCGCGACGACGGGCTCCTCGTGTACGACGGCGGCCAGGAGCCGCTGATCTGACCTCCAGCGGCCCCGCCGGATCCGGGCGTGGGATCGGCCGTCGTACGGAACGGCGGGGGGCCCGGGCCCGGGCGGGCCGTTCGGTGACCGGGCACCGAGCGCGACGCCGGTCCGGGGGCCCGGGCCCGGGCGGGCCGTCCGGTGATCGGGCGCTGGGCGCCGGGCGCCGGCGTCCGGGGTGCGGGGGCACGGGCTCCCGAAGGTGCGGGGGCGCGAGCTCCCGGCGGGCCGTTCGGTGACCGGGCACCGAGCGCGACGCCGGTCCGGGGGTGCGGGCTCCCGATGGGCGGTTCGGTGGTCGGGTGCCGGCCACCGGGGGAGCCTGAGCCCCGGCGGGGCGTTCGGGTGCCGGGTGCCGGGTCCGGCGGCGGTCGGCGCGGTGAATCCCGTCAGGTGGGCGGGTCGGTGTCGAAGGGGACGAGGAGGGAGCGCAGCAGGCTCGCGAGGGTACGGCGGTCGCCGGGGCTGAGGGAGCCGAGCAGCTCGCGTTCGCGGTCGACGAGGTCGGCGAACGCGGCGTCCACGCGAGTACGGCCGGCGTCGGTCAGCCGGACGAGGACACCGCGCTTGTCCTGCGGGTCGGGGCCGCGGCGGACGAGGCCGGCGGACTCCAGCCGGTCGATCCGGTTGGTCATCGTCCCGGACGTCACGAGCGTCGCGCGCAGCAGCCGGCCGGGGCTGAGTTCGTACGGCGGGCCGGCGCGCCGCAGCGCGGTCAGCACGTCGAACTCCCATGACTCCATCCCGTGCGCGGCGAACACCGCCCGCCGGGCGCGGTCGAGGTGGCGGGCGAGGCGCGAGACCCGGCTGAGGACGTGCAGGGGCTCCACGTCGAGATCGGGCCGCTCCGCGTGCCACGCCTCGACCAGCCGGTCCACCTCGTCCTTCACAATCGATCACCTTACCTTTCTTGACATCGAGATATCGATGCCGGGAGCATCTCTCTTGACGTCAAGAGATATGTGGCCATGCCGCGCCCACCCCGGCGCCGGGGCCGGAGGGAGTGGAGGATGAGCCTGCTCACCGGACTTCACCACGTACAACTCGCCGCCCCGCCGGGCTCCGAGCCGCGGATGCGGGAGTTCTACGCCGGGGAACTCGGCCTCACCGAGGTGCCCAAACCGCCGGTCCTGGCGGCGCGGGGCGGAGTGTGGTTCCGGGCGCCGGGCATCGAGATCCACATCGGTGCCGAGGCCGGCTTCCGTCCCGCCGGGAAGGCGCACCCGGGAATCATCGTGAGCGACCTGGACGCGCTCGCGGACCGGCTCCGGGCGGCCGGTCACCGGGTCCGGCCCGATGACCTGCTGCCCGGATATCGCCGCTTCTACGTCGACGACCCCGTCGGGAACCGCCTTGAATTCCTCCAGCCGGTCGCGACGGCCTGACGCCGTCACGGGCCCGGATCCTGCCGCGTCACTGACCCCGCGTGCCGCGTCACCGGCCCGGCGTGCGGCGTCACCGGCATCGCCCGGCGCGTCGCCGGCCCGGCGTGCCGCGTCACCGACCCCGCTCGGTGGGTCACGGACCCGCATGCCGCGTCAGGGGCTCCGCGCCTCTCGGTCGGCCGCATGCCGCGTCAGGGGCCTCGCGCCTCTCGGTCGGCCAGCATCTCCCAGTCGGCCAGCACGTCGAGCAGGATGCCCAGGATCCGCCGCAGCTCCTCCACGTGATCCGCCTTGCGGACGGCGTCCTCGAAGCCGGCCGGCTGGGCGTCGAGCGCGAGGACGGCGTCCTCGAGACTCTCGGTGAGCCGGATCGCGCAGGCATCACCCGACGTGTCGGGCGCTCGGCCCGCCTGCTGGGGGACCCCGGGCCCCTCGGCCGCCACAGAGGGACGCCTCCGGCCCTCGTGGCGCTGATCGGAGTCGCCGGATCGGTATCGCACTGCCCACCTCCTGCTTCGCCGACGGCGGATCGTCGCCCCGTGAGGGCCGAGATCCATGCCGGGCGGGCCCCGTCACCGTCGCCTGTCGCCGGAACGATAGGGGCCGGGTGTGACAGAACGGCTACGCAGGGTCAGGCGGCGGTGGGATCGACGCCGTTCTTGCGGGCGGCGCGGGCCTGCTCCTTGGCCTCCTTGGCCGCCTCCTTCGCCCGCACCTTCATCTCCTTCTGGCGGGCCTTGTGGTCCGTCGTGAGGTACGGCCTCGGCTCCAGCCCCGACAGGCCGTTCCACGCGAGGTTCACCAGGTGGGCGGCGACCTCCTCGCGCTTGGGCTTGCGCACGTCCAGCCAGTACGTGCCGGTCATCGCGACCATCCCGATGAGCGCCTGGGCGTACAGGGGGGCCGCCTTGGGGTCGTACCCCTTCTCCTTGAACTCGTCGCCGAGGATGTGCTCGACCTGGTTGGCGATGTCGCTGAGGAGGCTGGCGAACGTCCCCGTCGCCGAGGCGGCGTGGGAGTCGCGGACGAGAATGCGAAAGCCCTTGCTGCTGTTCTCGATGTACTCGAGGAGGGCGAGGGCCGCGCGTTCGATCTTCTGCCGCGGGTGCCCGCCGACGAGGGCCTGTGTGATCAGGTCGAGCAGTCGTGCCATCTCGCGGTCGACGACGACCGCGTAGAGGCCCTCCTTGCCGCCGAAGTGCTCGTAGACCACCGGCTTGGACACTCCCGCCACGCTGGCGATCTCCTCTATGGAGGTGCCGTCGAAGCCGCGTTCGGCGAAGAGTGTCCGGCCGATGTCGAGCAACTGCTCCCGTCGTTCTTTTCCGGTCATACGCTTCCGGCGTGACCGTGGGGGTTCGCTCACGTCCTCAATTGTTGCGGTAGCGGCCGAATCGTTGGCTACGCTCACTGCTGCTCTTCCCTGGCGGCCCTGGACTCCCGACCGCAGGCGGCGCCGTGTGAGACTGTTAGTTTGGCTTACGATATCCGCTTCGCGGCGAGACGTTGGGCGTTCGGCCAACGAACGTCACGGACCCAACCGAACTTCTCGAAGATCCAGATGAGCCGTGCGCTGATGTCGATCTGACCCTTGAGGACGCCGTGCCGGGCGCACGTCGGGTCCGCGTGGTGCAGGTTGTGCCAGGACTCGCCGAAGGACGGGATCGCCAGCCACCAGACGTTCCGCGCCTTGTCGCGGGAGTCGAACACCTCCTCGCCCATCACGTGGCAGATGGAGTTGATGGCCCAGGTGACGTGGTGCAGCAGGGACACGCGCACCAGCGAGCCCCAGAAGAAGGCGGTCAGCGCGCCCCACCAGGACATCGTGATCAGGCCGCCCAGCAGGGCGGGCAGGAGCATCGAGACGGCGACGAGGCCGGGGAAGACCCGGCTGATACGGCGGATGTCCTTGTCCGCCACCAGGTCGGGGCAGAACTTCGCCGGCGAGGTGCGGCGGGCGTCGAACAGCCAGCCCATGTGCGCCCAGACCAGGCCCTTGGTCAGCGCCCTCCAGTCGCCGCCGAACCGCCACGGCGAGTGCGGGTCGCCCTCCTTGTCGGAGTACTTGTGGTGGCGGCGGTGAGTGGCCACCCAGTCGATCACGCTCATCTCGATGGAGAGGCTGCCGGCGAGGGCCAGTGCGATGCGCAGCGGACGCTTGGCCTTGAAGGACTTGTGAGTGAAGTGCCGGTGGTAGCCGACGGTCACTCCCAGGCCGGTCACCGTGTACATCACCACGGTGATCGCCACGTCGCTCCAGCCGAGACCCCAGCCCCAGGCGAACGGCACGGCCGCCGCGACGGCGAGGAGCGGCACCGCGATGAAGAAGGCCAGCAGGACGCGTTCGAAAACGCCCTTGGGCTTCGCTTCGAACTCGGACTGGACCTGCGGTCGAGGTGGCGCGGTCGGGGCTACGGTCATGCGGTTCCTCCTCCTCATCGGGAAACTTACGGCTACGCAACCGTAACCTACGGCCGCGTAAGTTAGGTAGATACCCGGCAGGATTTCCGCAAACATGTCGTGTCGGTCACACGAGGGTTGCCATATCGCAAGGCGCCCCTTGGTCCCCGACGGTGACAAAGGCCCGGCGTCCGCGCACGGGAACGGCCGGGGCGTGCCTCCCGTGGCTTGATCGGAACGAGCGCGCCGCCCGACGGGGCAACCGCTATCGTTAGGGATGCCGGGGCGGCAGGGTCATGCCGCGGCGGCGATCCGGCGTGGTGAAATCGGCATCACGGAGGGTTTTGGTCCCTTTATTTCTGGTTCGAATCCAGGCGCCGGAGCCCTCTTCTCCGTCGAGCCTCCGCGTCCCGTACGGGCCCGGTGACCTCGGCTTCGACGCCCCGCGTCCCCGACCGGGGCGCGTGCGGCACGCGGGCGGGCGGTATCCTTCCGGTGTCGGGCGGGTAACGGACCTGCGACCCCGCCTTCGCAGGCCGACACCCTCACCGGAGGTCCCTCCAGACGTCCGCGCCCGGCTTCGAACCTGTCAGCGACGCCGAGGAGCCTCCTCCAGTGAGCGGAGCGAGCCACCGGGCGATGCCATGTCACCAGCACACCACCGAGCCGTCCGGTGAGGTGGTCGCGTGACCATGAGCCGCCCCGCAGCCGTCATCGTCCTCGCCGCGGGCGAGGGCACCCGGATGAAATCCCGCACCACCCCCAAGGTCCTGCACGAACTGGGCGGGCGCAGCCTGGTCGGGCACGTGCTGGCCGCGGCCCGCGACCTGCGCCCCGAGCGCCTCGTGGTCGTCGTCGGGCACGGCCGGGACAAGGTCGTCGAGCACCTCGCGGAGATCGCGCCGGACGCGGTCGCCGTGACCCAGGAGCAGCAGAACGGCACCGGCCACGCGGTGCGGATCGTCCTCGAGGCGGTCGGCGCCCTCACCGGCACCGTCGTCGTCACCAACGGCGACCACCCGCTGCTGCGCGGGGAGACCCTCACCGAGCTCGTCCGTACGCACGAGGCCGACGGCAACGCCGTCACGGTCCTGAGCACCGACATCCCGGACCCGACCGGATACGGCCGGATCGTGCGCGGCCCGGCCGGCGAGGTGGCCGGGATCGTCGAGCACAAGGACGCGGGGCCGGACGAGCGCGCGATCAACGAGATCAACGTCGGCATGTACGTCTTCGACGGCAAGCTGCTGTCGGACGCGCTGGGCCGGGTCACCACCGACAACGCCAGCGGTGAGGAGTACCTCACCGACGTCGTCGGGATCCTCCGCGGCGACGGGCACCGGGCCGGCGCGTACAAGGCGGCCGACTGGGTCGAGACGCAGGGCGTCAACGACCGGGTCCAGCTCGCCCAGGCGCGGCGGCAGCTGAACGACCGCGTGCTCGAGGAGCACATGCGCGCCGGCGTCACGATCGTCGACCCGCTGTCCACCTGGGTCGACGTGCAGGTGACGCTGGAGCCCGACGTGGTCGTCGAGCCGAACACCCAGTTGCGCGGCGGCACCCACGTGGCCGCGGGCGCGCGGATCGGCCCGAACTCCACGCTGACCGACACGTCCGTGGGCGAGGACGCCACGGTCGTGAACGCCGTGTGCGTCTCGGCCGAGATCGGCCCGGAGGTCAGCGTCGGCCCGTTCGCGTACCTGCGGCCGGGGACCCGGCTGGCCCGCAAGGCCAAGATCGGCACCTACGTCGAGACGAAGAACGCCGTCGTGGGCGAGGGCAGCAAGGTGCCTCACCTGACCTACGTCGGCGACGCGGAGATCGGCGAGGGCTCCAACATCGGAGCGGCGTGCGTCTTCGTCAACTACGACGGCGTGAACAAGAGTCGCAGCGTCGTGGGGAACCACGTCAAGGTCGGCAGCGACAACATGATCGTCGCTCCGGTGACGATCGGCGACGGTGCCTACACCGCGGCGGGCTCCGTGATCACGAACAACGTCCCGCCGGGGGCGATGGCGGTCGCCCGCGCCCGCCAGCGCAACGTGGAGGGGTGGGTCCAGCGCAAGCGCGCCGGCACCCCGTCCGCGGAGGCGGCGCAGCGCGCCCGCGAGCAGGATGGCCAGGACAGCGAGTGAGGGGACTGTACGCGTGACAGGGATCAAGGCGACCGGCGAGAAGAAGCTCATGCTCTTCTCCGGCCGGGCATATCCCGAACTCGCCGAAGAGGTGGCCGAGGCTCTCGACATCGAGCCGACGCCCACCTCGGCGTACGACTTCGCGAACGGTGAGACGTTCGTGCGGTTCAACGAGTCGGTGCGCGGTTCCGACGCCTTCGTGCTGCAGAGCCACACCGCGCCGATCAACCAGTGGATCATGGAGCAGCTGATCATGGTCGACGCGCTCAAGCGCGCGTCGGCCAAGCGGATCACGGTCGTCGCGCCGTTCTTCGGGTACGCCCGGCAGGACAAGAAGCACCGCGGCCGCGAGCCGATCTCCGCGCGCCTGATGGCCGACCTGTTCAAGACGGCCGGCGCGCACCGGCTGATGGTGGTCGACCTGCACACCGCGCAGATCCAGGGCTTCTTCGACGGCCCGGTGGACCACCTGTTCGCCCTGCCGATCCTCACCGGGCACCTCGGGGCCAAGCTGGACACCGAGCAGGTGACCGTGGTCGCCCCGGACGCCGGGCGGGTGCGCGTCGCCGAGCGGTGGAGTGACGAGCTGGGCGGCTGCCCGATGGCCATCATCCACAAGCGTCGCGACCCCGAGGTCGCGAACGAGGTGAAGGTCTTCGACGTCGTCGGCGAGGTCGCCGGGCGCACCTGCGTCGTCGTCGACGACATGATCGACACCGGTGGCACGATCGTGAAGGCGGCCGACGCGCTGTTCGAGGAGGGCGCCGAGCGCGTCGTCGTGGCCGCGACGCACGGCGTGCTGTCCGGGCCGGCCGTCGACCGGCTCAAGAACTCCCGGATCTCCGACGTCGTTCTCACCAACACGCTGCCGATTCCGGACAACAAGCGATTCGACAAGCTGACCGTGCTGTCGATCGCGCCGCTGCTGGCCCGCGCGATCAGCGAGGTGTTCAGCGACGGCTCGGTGACCAGCCTCTTCGGCGGTCACAGCTGAGTTCGCGGCCGCCGTTCCCGGCGGCCACGATCGAGCCCGGTCACCGGCCCTTTCGGCCGTCGTGGCCGGGCTCGGTCACCGGTCTCCTCGGCGGCCCGAGGCGGACCGGAGCTGGATTCGCGGTCCTCCGCACGAACCGGAACGCGGATCGGCTAAACTTGGGAGACCGTGTGCGTCCGACGCTGCGTTCAAGGGCTCGCCCACTCTGGGCCCGGCCGCGAGGAGCACCGATGATCTTCGACGTTACGCGCGTCGACTTGTACTGACAAGCTTCATTTGAGCGAGGAGTTTTCGCCGTGTCCGAGGTACGCATTGCCGCCGAGCCCCGCACCGAATTCGGTAAGGGCCCCGCACGGCGCGCTCGCAGGGCCGGCAAGGTGCCCGCTGTTCTGTACGGCCACGGCACCGACCCGAAGCACATCACGCTGCCCGGCCACGAGCTGATGCTCGCCCTCAAGACGCCCAACGTGCTGCTGCGCGTGGAGGGTCTGGAGAACGGCGCCGAGCTGGCGCTGCCGAAGGACGTCCAGCGCGACCCGCTCAAGGGCTTCCTCGAGCACGTGGACCTGCTCGTCGTCAAGCGCGGCGAGAAGGTCACCGTTGAGGTCCCGGTCCAGGTGACGGGCGAGGTGGCGCCGGGCGGCATGCTCGACCAGCAGCTCGTGCAGGTGGCCCTCGAGGCCGAGGCCACCCACCTGCCCGAGGCGGTCGAGGTCGACGTGGAGGGCCTGGAGGTCGGCACCCAGGTGCTCGCCAAGGACCTCAAGCTGCCGGCGGGCGCGAGCCTGGGCGCCGACGAGGAGGCCCTCGTCCTGCACGTGCTGGCGGCGCCGACGGCCGAGCAGATCGAGGCCGCGACCACCGGTGAGGGCGAGGCGGCCGCCGCCGAGGCTCCCGCCGCCGAGGGCGAGACCGAGCAGGGCGGCGAGGAGTAACACTCCTCCCGCTCCAGCACGCCCCGGGACGCGAGGAGTGACAGTGCCTCCCCAGCCCCCGGGACGGCCGTCGCGGCGACGCGGCGGCCCCCTGCGCGGTACCGCGTGGTCCATGAGTCGTGTGCGCCCCGGCCGGGGCGCGGTGAGCCCGTGCGGAATGGGCGCCGGACAGGCCCGGCGGTCCCCGCGCGGGCTCTGATGCGTCGGAGGGTGGTCGGTGATGGCGGACGCGGGCGCGGACGCTCCCTGGCTCGTCGTCGGGCTCGGTAACCCGGGCCCCGAGTACGCCGGCAACCGGCACAACGCCGGCTTCATGGTCCTCGACCTGCTGGCGGCGCGGATGGGCGGCCGGTTCAAGGCGCACAAGGCGCGCGCCGAGGTCGTCGAGGGACGGCTCGCGGGGCTCCGCGTGGTGCTCGCCAAGCCCCGGTCGTACATGAACGAGTCCGGCGGCCCGGTCAAGGCCCTGCGCGACTTCTACAAGGTGCCGCTCGAGCACGTCATCGTCGTCCACGACGAGCTCGACATCCCGTACGGCACGCTGCGCCTGAAGCGCGGCGGCGGCGACAACGGGCACAACGGCCTGCGCTCGATCACCAAGGCGCTCGGCGGGCGCGACTACCTGCGGGTCAGGTTCGGGATCGGCCGGCCGCCCGGGCGGATGGACGCCGCGGTGTTCGTGCTGCGCGACTTCTCCGGGACCGAGCGCAAGGAGCTCGACCTCAACACCGAGCGTGCCGCCGACGCGACGGAGGCGCTGCTCACCGACGGCCTGGACCGCGCGCAGAACGTCTTTCATACCGCTTAGAAAGACCTTCTCCCAGCGGAGAGGCCACGTGCGGTCGATTACGTGGTTTCCGCCCCTCTGTGCGCTCTCTGTCTCTATCGTGCCTCGTGTACCCCCAGGAGCGCGGCGCCGTGTCCGTGGTCGCCGCCGGAAAGATCACTGTTTCGGCGCTCACCGCCCCCGGAGTGACACGAAGGGCGATTTCTTCCGAAACCTGTGAACCTCCGGTGACCCCTGGGCGTCCTGCTTCAGCAGAGGTCTCGTGTTGCTCGGCGAGGGGTGAGATGGCGGTCGTCGGAAAGGCGTGGCCGGAGGCCCAGGCCGCCCACAGCAGTCGTTCCCAGGTCGAGGCCTGGACCTCCGGTTATGCCCGGCAGGCATGGTGCGTCGACTTCCTCGTCGCCCTGCTCGCGGGCCTGTTCGCCTTCGTCGCGCGGTTCCGCTATCCGACGTTCGGCGACCCGTGGAGCACGCCGTACATCGGGCTGAGCCTCTTCCTGCCCTTCCTGTGGACCGGCGTGCTCGGCATGGGCCGCGCGTACGAGCAGCGGCTCTTCGGCGTCGGCTCGGAGGAGTTCCGCCGGATCATCCAGGCCGGGTTCTCGCTGACGGCGACCGTGGCGATCCTCGCGTACGCCACCAAGATCGACGTCGCCCGCGGCTACGTCATCGTGGCGCTGCCCCTCACGACGGGCCTCGACCTGGTCGGGCGGTACCAGCTGCGCAAGCGGCTGCACCGGCGGCGGAAGGCCGGCGAGTGCATGCGCCGGGTCGTGGCCGCCGGCCACCGCGCGGCAGTGGCCGACCTGGTGCGGCAGCTGCGCCGCGAGCCCCAGCACGGCATGGAGATCGTCGCCGCCTGCCTGCCGCCGATGCTCGCCGCGGGCGACGACGCGGTCCGTGAGATCGAGGGCGTACGGGTCGCGGGGGACTTCGCCCGGATCGCCGGAACCGTCGAGGCGGTGCACGCCGACACCGTCGCCGTGCTCGCCTGCCCCGAACTGGACGGCGTGGCGCTGCGCCGCCTCGCATGGCAGCTGGAGAAGGACGACGTCGACCTCGTCGTCGCCCCGGCGCTCATGGAGGTCGCCGGTCCGCGTACCTCCATCCGCCCGGTCGCCGGGCTGCCGCTCCTGCACGTCGAACATCCCGAGCTGAGCGGCGCCCGCCGGCTCGTCAAGAACGCGTTCGACCGCACCGTCGCGACCGCGGCGCTGATGGTCCTGTGGCCACTTCTGGCCGCCATCGTGATCGCCATCCGGCTGGAGAGCCCCGGTCGCGCGCTGTTCCGCCAGGTCCGGGTCGGTCAGGACGGCCGCGAGTTCACGGTGCTGAAGTTCCGGACGATGGTCGTGGACGCGGAGCGGCGCAAGGCCGAGCTCCTGCAGCTCAACGAGCACGACGGCGTCCTGTTCAAGATCAAGAACGATCCGCGGGTCACCCGGATCGGGAGCTGGCTGCGGCGCTACTCCCTCGACGAACTGCCCCAGCTGTTCAACGTGCTGTGGGGCGACATGTCGCTGGTCGGCCCCCGCCCGCCGCTGCCCGACGAGGTCGCACAGTACGGTGATGACGTGCGCCGCCGCCTCGTCGTACGACCGGGCATGACCGGTCTGTGGCAGGTGAGCGGACGGGCGGACCTGACCTGGGAGGAATCCGTGCGCCTGGATCTGCGTTACGTCGAGAACTGGTCCTTGACCCTCGACCTGCAGATCCTGTGGAAGACCTGGGCGGCCGTCCTGCACGGTTCCGGTGCCTACTGACGTGTAGAGAGAAGTACGTGATCCACGACGACCACGCCCTCGCCAGGGACCTGGCCACCGAGGCGGGAGCGCTCCTGCTCCGCCTGCGCGCAGAGTCCGGCTTCGCCGACGTACGAACACTGCGGGACACCGGCGATCGAGAGTCGCACGTGTGCATCACCGAGGCGCTCGCCCGGCAGCGCCCCGGCGACGCGGTCCTCAGCGAGGAGGGCAAGGACGACCTCGGCCGCCTCGACGCCGACCGCGTGTGGATCATCGACCCGCTCGACGGCACGTACGAGTACGGCGAGGAGGGGCGGTCCGACTGGGCCGTTCACGTCGCGCTCTGGGAGCGGGACGCCGACGGCACCGGGCGGCTCACCGCCGGGGCCGTCGCACTGCCCGCCCAGGGCCGCACCCTCTCCACGGCCGAGCCCCTGACGCCGCCTCCGCTGCCCGACCCGTCGCAGATCCGGATGACGGTCAGCCGCACCCGCCCGCCCGCGTTCCTCGACCGGCTGGTCGAGGAGGTGGAGCCGGACGTGCGCGTCATGCCGATCGGATCGGCCGGCGCGAAGGTCGCCGCGGTGCTCCTCGGCGACGTCGACGCCTACGTGCACGCGGGCGGTCAGTACGAATGGGACTCCGCGGCGCCGGTCGCGGTCGCCCTCGCCGCGGGCGCCCACGCCTCCCGCATCGACGGGTCAGCCCTGACCTACAACAATGAGAACACCCTGCTGCCGGATATCCTGGTTTGCCACCCGGATTTGGCGCCAACGCTGCTCGCCGGAATCCGGGCGGTCTCGTAAACGAACCCGGGAGCGGCTCCACATGCAGCGCAGTACCGCGGACACCCGTGACTACCGGACGTCTCAGCTCGGCGTCCTGGAATCCGAATCGATCCACATCATCCGGGAGGTCGCGGCCGAGTTCGAACGGCCCGTCCTGCTCTTCTCCGGTGGCAAGGACAGCATTGTCATGCTGCGCCTGGCCGAGAAGGCGTTCTGGCCGGCGCCGGTCCCCTTCCCCGTCATGCACGTCGACACGGGGCACAACTTCCCCGAGGTCATCGAGTTCCGCGACCGCCGGGTCGCCGAGCTCGGCGTCCGCCTCGTCGTCGCGTCCGTCCAGGAGTCCATCGACAAGGGGCGCGTGGTCGAGGAGACCGGCCGGCGGGCCAGCCGGAACCGCCTGCAGACCACCACGCTGCTCGACGCGATCGAGGAGCACCGGTTCGACGCCGCGTTCGGTGGCGCCCGCCGGGACGAGGAGAAGGCCCGCGCGAAGGAGCGCGTCGTCTCCTTCCGCGACGACTTCGGCCAGTGGGACCCGAAGAACCAGCGGCCCGAGCTGTGGAACCTCTACAACACCCGGATCCGCCAGGGCGAGCATGTCCGGGTCTTCCCGCTGTCGAACTGGACCGAGCTCGACATCTGGGACTACCTCCGGATGGAGGGCCTGGAGATCCCCTCCATCTACTTCGCGCACACCCGCACGGTCTTCGAACGCGACGGCATGCTGCTCGCCGACAGCCCGTACTCCAACCGGGGTGAGGACGAGCCGGCCTTCGAGGCGACGGTCCGGTACCGCACGGTCGGCGACATGAGCTGCACGGGCGCCGTCGAGTCGACCGCGACCGGCCTCGACGAGGTGATCGCCGAGATCGCCGCCACGCGGATCACCGAGCGCGGCCAGACCCGCGCCGACGACCGCACCAGTGAGGCCGCCATGGAGGACCGCAAGCGGGAGGGCTACTTCTAAATGGACATCTTGCGGCTCGCGACCGCGGGCTCGGTCGACGACGGCAAGTCCACCCTCATCGGGCGCCTGCTGTACGACTCAAAGTCGATCTTCGAGGACCAGCTCGAGGCCGTCGAGCGCACCAGCCGCGACCGGGGCGAGGAGTACACCAACCTCGCGCTGCTCACCGACGGCCTGCGCGCCGAGCGGGAGCAGGGCATCACCATCGACGTGGCCTACCGCTACTTCGCCACGCCCCGGCGGAAGTTCATCATCGCCGACACTCCCGGGCACATCCAGTACACCCGGAACATGGTGACCGGCGCCTCGACCGCCGACCTGGCGATCGTCCTCATCGACGCGCGCAAGGGCATCCTGGAGCAGTCGCGCCGGCACGCCTTCCTGGCGACGCTGCTGCGGGTGCCGCACCTCGTGCTCGCGGTCAACAAGATGGACCTCGTCGACTACGACGAGGCGACGTTCGAGCGCATCAAGGACGAGTTCACGTCCTTCGCGGCGAAGCTGTCGGTCGGCGACCTGACGTTCATCCCGATCTCGGCCCTGCACGGCGACAACGTCGTCGAGCGGTCGGCGAACACCCCGTGGTACGACGGCCCGTCGCTGCTGCACCACCTGGAGAACGTCCACATCGCCTCCGACCGGAACCTCATCGACGTGCGGTTCCCGGTGCAGTACGTCATCCGGCCGCACAAGTCCACCGACCCGGAGCTGCACGACTACCGGGGCTACGCCGGGCAGGTCGCGGGCGGCGTGCTCAAGCCCGGCGACGAGGTCATGCACCTGCCGTCCGGGCTGACCACCCGGATCAAGCGGATCGACACGGCCGACGGCCCGGTGGACGAGGCGTTCCCGCCGATGTCGGTGACGCTCCTGCTGGAGGACGACATCGACATCTCCCGGGGCGACATGATCTGCCGGCCGCACAACCGGCCCCAGGTCACCCAGGACGTCGACGCGATGGTGTGCTGGATGTCGGACGAGCGCCCGCTCGTGCCGCGCGGCAAGCTGGTCATCAAGCACACGACCCGCACCGCGAGGGCGATGATCAAGGAGCTGCAGTACCGGCTCGACGTCAACACGCTGCACCGGCACGAGGACGCCGAGCGCCTGGATCTGAACGAGATCGGGCGGGTGCGGCTGCGCGTCACCCAGCCGCTGTTCGCCGACGACTACTCCCGCAACCGCGCCACCGGCGGCTTCATCCTCATCGACGAGGCCACCAACGCCACGGTCGGCGCCGGCATGATCATGGAGAACCGCTAGATCGAACGGGGTCGGGCCCGGCTCCCCAGGGGCGCCGGGCCCGTACGCCGCTCGGATCAGGACTGCTCGGGCGGGAAGCCGCCGGTCGCGATCGGCCCCCACTCCTCGATGTGGATGCGGATCAGCGACTTGCCCTGCCGCCGCATCGCCTCGCGGTACTCGTCCCAGTCGGGATGCTCGCCGGCGATGCAGCGGTAGTACTCCACCAGCCCGTCCAGCGCCTCCGGCATGTCCAGCACCTCGGCGCGCCCGTCGACCTGGACGTACGGGCCGTCCCAGTCGTCGGACAGCACGCAGATCGACACCCGCTCGTCCCGGCGCAGGTTTCGCGCCTTGGCCCGCGCGGGGTAGGTCGAGATGACGATCCGCCCGTCGGAGTCCACGCCGCAGGTCACCGGCGACATCTGCGGCCGGCCGCTCGCCCGTACGGTGGACAACATCCCGTGGTGCCGGGGCCGTAGAAACTCCAGCAACTGGTCACGGTCGACCCGCTCGGCGGTCGCGATCCTCGGAGCCACCTGAAATCACCCTTCCGGACGCTGCTCATGATTACGCACAGCAGCCTAAACTTTCCCGGGTGCTGCCCTCTGTGGGAGTGGTCATCCCCACTCACAACCGTCCCCGGCTGCTGCGCAAGGCGATCGAGTCCGTGCTGGCCCAGGACTACGACGGATCGGTGCGCGTCGTCGTCGTGTACGACCGGGCCGAACCCGACCCGAGTCTGGCCGGCGACCGGGTCGAGGTCATCGCCAACACTCGTACGCCCGGCCTCCCCGGCAGCCGCAACACCGGCATCCTCGCGCTCGACACCGATCTGGTGGCCTCCTGCGACGACGATGACGTGTGGCTGCCCGGCAAGCTGGCCGCTCAGGTGGCGGCGCTGGAGACCGAGCCCGAGGCGGTCCTGGCCAGCTGCGGCATCCTCGTCGCGTTCGACGGCCGGGAGCTGCCCCGACTGGCCGGCGCCGACCGGGTCGGCTTCGACGACCTGGTGGGCGACCGCGTGGTGAGCGTGCACTCCTCGACGTACGTCGCGCGGCGCGAGGCGCTCATCGACATCGGCATGGTCGACGAGACGATCCCCGGCGGCCAGGGCGAGGACTGGGACCTGGCGCTGCGCGCGGCCCGGCGGCATCCGATCGTCAACGTCGACCGGCCGTACGTCCGCGTGCTGTTCGGGCAGACGTCCTATTACGCGCAGGCCTGGGAGACGAAGGTCGAGGCCCTGCGGTGGTTCCTCGACCGCTACCCGGAGATCGGCCGGTCCCCCGAGGCGGCCGCGCGCGTGTACGGGCAGATCGCGTTCGGCTGCGCCACCATCGGCCGGCGCCGGGAGGCCGTGCGCTGGGCGGGCCGGGCGATGCGGGCGAACTGGAAGGAGCGGCGGGTGCCGTTCGCACTCGCGGTGGCCAGCGGCGCCGTCTCCGGCAAGCGGGTCCTGCTCACCCTGCACGCCCGCGGCCGGGGCATCTGACCCGCGCAGAGTCTCACCCTCGGGGATCCGGCCTTCGAGGAGTCCGGCCTGCAGAGGGCCCGGCCTTCGAGGGGGCCGGCCTTCGAGAGGAGCGCGCCTTGCGCCGTCGGCGCTCGGCGAAACCGTGACCACCCGGCGCGCGGAGGTCTGCCTTCGCGCGCCGGACGGTGGTCGCTCAGGTCGTCCAGGTGACCTTGGGGTTGGCGGCCGTCTCCGCCGAACTGTTGTCGGCCGGCGCCGGCCGTGCCGACTCGGCGGTGTCGGTCCGCGGTGCCGCCTCGGCCGGGCGCGGCTGGGCGGCCGGGCGGGACGGCTCCGCGGGACGTGCCGATTCAGCCGGGCGCGCCGCGTCCGCAGGGCGGGCCGGGTCGGCGTGGCGCGAAGGCTCGACGGACCGGGCCAGCTCGGACCTCGCCTGAGCCGTGGAGCGCGCCGACGCCGAAGGCCGGGCGGGCTGCTCACCGGACGCGGGCGGGAGCGGCTCGGGCCGGTGCCGGCGGCCCTTCGGGGGAGGGGCGCCCTCGTCGGACACGGCCACCATGTCGAGCACCGTCGGCGCGTCCTCGATGGCCTGGTACTTGCCCTGCGGCGTCGCCGTGCCCGCCGTCATCGTCGGGGGATGAACCGGCCGCTCGCGCAGCGGAGGCGGGGTCCGGGCCGGCAGCGGCCGGGGCGGCGGCGCGGACACCTTGTCGTCCTGTACGGGCAGCACGACCGCGCCCATCACCGCGGCGCCCATCCGGTCGATGCGCCGGACGCCGTCCCGTACCTGGGCGTAGCGCGCGAGCGGGACCTCGACCACCATGATCGCGGCGTCGGCCAGGTCCGCCAGCGCCTGGGCGTCCGCGCCCAGCTCCGTGGACGGGGCCTCGATGATCGTGAAGCGGTAGTTCTCCCGCAAGGAGCCGATCAGGCGGGTCATCTGCTCGCGCTGCAGCAGTTCGGCGGCCAGTTCGCTGTTCGCGCCGTCCGTGATGGCGCTCAGCGTCGGCGCGCCGTGGTTCTTGCGGACCACCTCCTGCGGCTCGGCCCAGCCGAGCAGCACCTCCGACAGGCCCGGCCCCTCCGGAAGACCGAGGATCTCACCGGCCAGCGAGGAGCCCAGGTCCGCGCAGACCAGCAGGACGTCCGAGCCCGTACGGGCCAGCGCCGCGGCGAGGTTGGCGGCGACGAGGCTGCCGCCGCGGCCCGGCGCCGCGCCGGTGACCAGGAGGACGTGGTTGCCGTGCCCCAGCGTGGCCGTGAGCACGTGGGAGAGCTCGTGGAAGCTCTGCCCGGTACGGCTGCGCGCGGGCAGCAGGCCCAGGCCCTCCCGGCCGCGCTTGGCCGGGATGTCCACCAGGACCGGCAGGTCGAGGACCCGCTCGATGTCCTGCGCGGTGCGCACCCGCTTGTCCGTACGGTCCAGGAGGATCGCCAGGACCACGCCGAGCAGCAGGCCGCCGACGAACCCACTCGGCAGGTACCTCATCAGGCTCGGGTCGGACGGCGAGCCGGGCAGCCGCGCGTCCGTGATGATCTGGCCGGGGTTGACGTTGGCCGCCGACACGCGCAGGTCGGACGACTTGTTGTTGAGGGCCTGCATCTGGGCGACGACCAGGTTCTTCTGCACCTTGTCGGTCATCGTCCGCAGCTGCTTCGACAGCGAGTTGATCTGCCGCTGGAGGGCCCCCAGCTGGGTCATCAGGACCCCGGTGGCGCTGTCGCGGCGGTCGTCGAGGTAGGCCTGGGCGAAGGCGTGCGCACGGTCCCGCGCGCCCTGGGCGGTCGCGGCGTTGACGGTGATGTAGAGGACCGTCGAGTTGTTAGGGACGTTCACCGACACGGACGAGCTCAGCATGGTGGGCGTCTGATTCGAGTGCAGGTTCCGGGCGACCCGCTCGGCCACGTCGTACGAGCGGACGCGCTGCGCCTCGGTCTGCAGGTTGATGTCCTGCTGCTTGCCGGACTGGCTGCCGCTGTCCAGGGTCGTCGGCGTGACGTTCACGACCGTGAAGGCGGAGTAGGTCTTGGGCATCACCACGACGAGCATCGCCGCCACCGCGATCCCGAGCGCGGCCGCGGCGACAACCACCCACCAGCGGCGTTTGAGCATTGCGAGGTAGTCCGCGAGCTCGCGCGAGCCCCCCGTGGCCGTGGCGTCCATCTGACTGCGTGGCCCCTTCGCCGAAGGTCTATGAGACCGCCATAACATACCTTGCCGGGCTTGGCCGATCCGTGTGCTTGCGCGGGTCTCGTCAGGCGCCGGCGCCTGACGTGCGCGGGACCCGTCAGGCGCGGCGGCCGACGAACGCGCGGGACTCGTCAGGCGCGGCGTCGGACGTGGAAGCCGATGAGTGCGACCGCGAGGACGAACGCCGCACCGCCGATGGCGAGCGCGACGAGGGTGGTGTCCTGGCCGCCGCCGGTGTCGCCGGCGCTCTGCCGCGCGGGCAGCGGCGTGGTCATCGCGTTGACCGAGCTCGGCAGCGGCACCCGCCAGATGGGCTGGTCGACGCCCTCGGAGTTGACCAGCAGCGAGTGACCGTCCGGCGTGAACGTGACCCCCTCGCCCTGCTTCTGCTGGGGCAGGAGGACCGCCGTCGGCTTGTCCGCGAGGGACTTGGCCACGTCGCCGTCGTTGATCCACCAGACGTACGCGGTGTCGTCGTCGCGGATGACGACGCGGTCGCCGGTGGGGGAGAAGTCGCCGCCGGAGGCCCGGGTGACCGGGACGTCCATGACCTTGCGCAGCAGGTTGACGCCCTGGGGGTTCAGGCTCGCCGGCGCCTCCCACAGCGACGCCTGCTGCTGCGCGGTCTCGGTCTTGGTGACGACGAAGACGCGGCCGGTGCCGGGCTGGACGAGCAGCGACTCGGCGTTGCGCCCGGGGACGCCGTCGGCGTACCGCAGGTGGTACGTCTCCAGGCCGGCCGGGGTGACCTGGCCGGTGGAGTTCGCGGGCGGCTCGTCGAACTTCAGCACCGCGTAGTCCCGCCGGCTCGACTTCTTCGCCGCCTGACGGGTCCTCAGCGCGTCGCCGATGTCGCCGACGTAGATGGCCCGCTTGCCGTTGCGGAGCCGGACCGCGGCGATGTCCTCCCAGTCCTGGTTGGACCCCGCCGGCAGGCGTACGGTGAACTGCGGTCTGCCCTTGGCGTCGAGCCCGAAGACGTCCGTGGAGCGGCCCGAGTCCTCGTGGCTGTAGAGGATGCGGCCGTTCTCGCTGGTCGCCAGCCCGCTCGCCTGCGTGATGCGGGTGTCGGTCACGGTCTCGACGACCTGGGCGTCGATCGGTCCCGGATCTCCGTCGACGCGCGCGGTGGCGGTGGTCGGCCAGAAGGCGCAGAGCGCGGCCAGAAACACCGACGACGCGCGGTACAGGCGGATGGGCATGCTGTTCCCGGCTCTCCCCACTGAAGTCTTTGAGAAGGTAAGGCCCGGGGCCGCCCCCGGTAAACTCCTGCCGGCGTGGCGGCGGGACAAGCAGTCTAAGGAGCTGTCGGTGTCGAACGGATACGAAGGCGGTTCCGGCGGCCGGGCGCGCCCCGTCGAGCGCGGCTCCCGGCCTGCGGGTCTGATCGCCGCGTGACCGCCGTGAGCTCTTCGAACGCGCGGCCGGGATCCCGGCGCGTCTCCGACGCCCCCTCCTCCGAAGAGGAGTCATGGGGGCAGGACCTGCCCCGGTGGCCGTTCGCGGTGTTCTTCGCGGGCTACCCGGTCCTGTGGGTGCTGGGCCTCGGCGGGTTCGCCGCCGATCTGGCCGCGCTGCCGATGTTCGGCGTTCTGCTGCTGCGGCGCGGCCTCCGTGTGCCGCCCGCGTTCGGGCTGTGGCTGCTGTTCCTGATCTGGATGACGTTGTCGGCGACCCAGCTCGACAGCGCCGGCCGCATGATCGGGTTCGTCTTCCGGTTCATGAACTACGCCGCGGCCACCATTTTCTTCCTCTATGTCTACAACGCCTCGCGCCGCGCGCTGCCGCTGTCCCGCGCCATCGGCCTCATGGTGCTGTTCTGGATCTGGGTGGTGGCGGGCGGCTACCTGGGCGTCATCCTGCCGAACGGGTCGATCAGCACGCCCATGCAGAGTCTGCTGCCGGGCTCGATCGCCGGCAACGACTACGTGAAGGACCTCGTCCACCCGAAGTTCGCCGAGGTGCAGCGGCCATGGGGGGCGCCGCGCGCCTACAACCGGCCGAGCGCGCCGTTCCCGTACACCAACACGTGGGGGAGCCACTTCGCGCTGCTGGTCCCGTTCGCGATCCTGTACATGCGGACGGCGGCGGTCCGGTGGCGGCGGCAGGCGGTCACCGTCCTGCTCCTCGCCTCGCTGGTCCCCGCCTTCAGCACGCTGAACCGCGGGATGTTCCTCGCGGTCGGCGTCGGCGTCGTGTACGCCGCCGTCCGGTTCGGCTTCCGCGGGCAGGTGAAGTGGCTGGCGGCGGTGCTCGTCCTCTTGGGCATCGGCCTGGCGACGGCCTCGGCGCTCGGGGTCGGGCAGAGCATCGGCAGCCGCACCCAGTACAGCTCCACGAACGCCGGCCGGGCGACCATCTACCGGGAGGCGTTCGAGCGCACGCTGGAGTCGCCGTTCATCGGATTCGGCGCGCCGCGTCCGTCGCTCACCCTCAGCATCTCGGTCGGCACCCAGGGCCAGTTCTGGAACGTCATGTTCTCGTTCGGCTTTGTGGCGCTGACCCTGTTCTGTGCCTGGCTGTGGCTGCTTCCGCTGCGGACGCGAGCCGCGCCGGGCGCGCTGCTGTGGCTGCACGTCGTGACGGTCATGGCCTCCTTCATGATGTTCTACTACGGCCTGGACGGCTCCCAGCTCGTGGTGATCTTCGTGGCGGCGGCGCTCGTGATGCGTGAGACGGCGGGCGGCCCGGAGGTGGCGCCGCTCGGGCCGCCCCGCCGGCGGGCCGGGTCCGGCCTCGCCCGGTCGGACGTCCGCACCCTGTCCGGCTGGGTCCGCTACACCCCGGGGCCGACCTGGAGCCAGGGAGAGGACGACGATTGACCACTCAGGCCGAGGCCGCGCGGGACGACCGCGCCGGGCGCTCGCACGTACGGGAGTTCGCGCGCGGCGGGGCGATCGGGCTGGTCGGCTCCGGCGTCGCCGCGGTGGCGGGCTTCCTGCTGACCGTCGTCGTCGCGCGGGTGCTGGGCCCGGCGCAGACGGGCGTCTTCTTCACCGTGGTCGCGCTCTTCATGATCCTCACGGAGGTCACCGAGCTGGGCGCCGACACGGGCCTGGTACGCACGACGGCGCGCCTGCGCGCCCTCGGCCGGGTCGGTGACCTCCGCCGGGTCGTCGTCGCCGCGCTGGTCCCCGTGCTGGCCGTCGGCGCGGTCGCCGGGCTCGCGGTGTTCGCGCTGGCGCCGTGGCTGGCCGGGCTGCTCGTCGACTCCGCGCACCATGACGACGCGGTGTTCCTGCTGCGGGTCTGCGGACCCGTCCTGGCCGTGTCGGCCGCCCGCAACGTCGCGCTCTCGGGCACCCGCGGCATGGGCAGTCTCGCCGCGTTCACCGTCCAGGCGAACGTCGTCACGCCGCTGAGCCGCCCGGTGCTCGTCATCGCCGTCGCCGCCGTCGGCTACGGCGCCGGCGGGGTCATGGTCGCCTGGTCACTGCCCATCGCGCTGACCTTCGTCGCGGCGGTCGCGATCCTGTGGCGGCTGCTCCGCCGGGCGGAGTCGGAGGACCATGCGGCGGCCGGAGCGGCCCGGGTCGCGTCCACGGCGGCCGGACCGGATCAGGTCGCACCCGCGGCGGCCGGAGCAGGCCCGATCGCACCCGCGGTGGCCGGAGCAGGCCAGATCGCACCCGCCTTGGCCGGAGGGGACGGGATCGCGTCCGGCGGCGCGGCGTCTTCGGCGGTCCGGGAGTTCTGGGCCTTCTCGGGGCTGCGCGGCGTGGCGGCCATGCTCGAGATCGTCGTCACCTGGCTCGGCGTTCCGCTCGTCAGCGCGATGGTGTCCAGCCACGACGCGGGCATCTACGCCACGGCCGGCCGGTTCATCACGACCGGGACGCTCGTGCTGGCGGCCACCCGGCTCGCCGTCGCGCCGCAGATCGCCGGCCTGCTCGCGCGGGGGGAGACCCGGCAGGCCGAGGACCTGAACGCGGTCGCGACCGGCTGGATCGTCGCCGCCTCCTGGCCGCTGTACCTCGCCCTCGCGGTGTTCGGGCCGTTCGTCCTCACGCTGTTCGGCACGGACTTCCGCGGCGGCGCCGGGGCGATGGCGATCCTTGCCTGCGCCATGGCGCTGGTGCTGGCGACCGGGAACGTGCAGACGGTCCTGCTGATGGGCGGCAAGAGCTCGTGGAACCTGATCGACAAGGCCGTCGTCGTGGTCCTCATGGTGGTGCTGCACCTGCTGCTGGTGCCGTCGTTCGGCATCATCGGAGCCGCCACCGCGTGGGGCGTCTCGATGCTCGTGGACAACCTGCTGGCCGTGGTGCAGGTTCGCTACCTCATGGGCCTGCGGCTGCGGACACGTACGCTCGCTCCCGTCGGGGCCTGGGCGCTGGTGTGGTTCGGCGGCCTCGGCATCGTGCTGCGGATCCTCCTGGGCACCGGCCTGCCGGCGTTCGCCGCGTACGCCGTCCTGGCCACCGGCGGCTACGGTGCCGTGCTGTGGCGGCTGCGGCACGTGCTGCAGGCCGACGTGATGTTCGGGGCGCTGCGGTCACGCGGGCGCGCCGGGGAGAAAGAGGAGGGCTGACGTGCCGACCGGGTTCGTCGGGTGGGCGAAGGACCGCTCGCCACGCTGGGTGAAGGACGCGGCCAACGCGACGACGCGCGCGTACGCCGTGCGGACCGCCGGCCGGCGGCACCTGCCGGACTTCCTCATCATCGGCACCAAGCGCGGCGGCACGACCTCGCTGTGGAACTACCTCATCCAGCACCCGCTGGTCATGCCGATGTATCCGGAGTCGCGCGGGGTCAAGAGCCCCGGCTACTACTACGTCAACTACGACCGGGGCGACGACTGGTACCGCTCGCACTTCGCCACCGAGGAGGAGCTCGACCGGATCCAGCAGCGCCTCGGCGGCCCCCGGCCCGTCACCGGCGAGGCCTGCCCGTACTACATGTACTACCCGCCGGTGCCGGAGCGGGTGCGCGCCCGCACTCCGGACGTGAAGATCATCGTGACGCTGCGCGATCCGGTGAAACGGGCCTACTCCCACTACTGGGAGCGGGTCGGGGACGGCGTCGAGGACCTGAGCTTCGAGGACGCCCTGGCGGCCGAGCCGGAGCGGCTGCGCGGCGAGCGCGAGAAGATGGCCGCCGACCCGATGTACTACAGCCGGGCCCACGACTTCTACACCTACCGGGACCGCGGCATCTACCGGCCGCAGCTGGAGCACTGGTTCTCGGTCTTCCCACGCGAGCAGTTCCTCATCATGCCGGCGGAGGACCTGTACACGAACGAACAGGCGGCCGTGGACCGGGTCACCGAATTCCTGGGACTTCCTGCACATCCGCTGAAGATCGCCGAGCGGCACAACCATCTTCCGGCGCCGCCGATGAATCCGGCCACCAAGGAGGAGCTCACCGAGTTCTACCGGCCGCACAACCGGGCCCTGTACGAGCTGCTGGGCGAGGAGTACTCCTGGCCGGCCTGACGCGGCGGCGTGGGGCGACGCGCAGCCCCCGTGGGAGGTTTACTCGCCTCAGCAGCGATTTTTCTCGCGCTAATCACCGGCAATAGCGAAATGATTACTCTCGTTGACAACGAGTGCACGTTGCACTAATTTTGCCACGTTCCTGCGCCAGCTTCTCTGTGCCGCAGATTGATTATCCCCGAGCCCCTCTGCTCGCCGCTTTATCTCCGCGGGAGAGTTCATGGCATTCCGTCTGCCTGCGCGCAAGGCCCCCCTGGTCGCCGGTGCGGCCGCCTTGGTCGCCGCCGGCGTCATCTTCGTCCCCAACTGGGCCAGTGCGGGCGCGCCGGACGGCAAGTCCTCCGGCGCCGCCGCGCTGTCCTGCTGGGCCGTCAAGCAGGACTATCCGAAGAGCACGACCGGCCTGTACTGGCTGAAGACGCCTCGGATGAGCAGCGCCCAGCAGTTCTACTGCGACATGACCACCGACGGTGGAGGCTGGATTCTCGTCGGCCGTGGCCGCGAGAACTGGAACTTCCACTACGCCGGCCAGAGCAGCGCGTCCAACGTGCGCAACACCCCGACCGGCACCGGCGCCTTCTCACCGGCCACGGTCCCCGGCGACACCATCAACGGCCTGTTCAACGGTGGTTCGATCGACGAGGTGCGGCTTCACCGCGCCAAGAACGCCGAGGGCACCTCCTGGCAGGACGTCTCGCTCAAGTACAAGGACCTGGCCGACTGGTCGTGGACCTTCGACGGCGGGCTCCCGCTGAGCTCGGCGTCCTTCGACGGCACGACCTACGACGGCGGGTACACCGACGCGATCAAGAAGTCCGACTTCCTGCACCCGTACAACGGCCTGTCGACCGTCAAGGCCCAGGCCGACTCGTGGAAGAAGGGCTTCGCCTACACCACGAGCATCTCGGGCGCGTCGACCAGCTCGAGCAGCTACCTCTGGAAGGCGACCTCCAGTGGCCTGCCCACCCCCTTCACGCAGGTCTGGATCCGTCCAAAGATCACGACCTCGACCGGCGGTCCGGCCCCGGCCACGCCGAAGCTGCTCAGCGGCAAGACCTCGCCGAGCCCCTGGGGCGTGACCGGCGTGGTCAGCGGCCTCAGCGGTGAGAACCACATCGAGGTGCACGCCCTCGGCGTCGTCGGGAGCACCCTCTACGTCGGTGGCGAGTTCAAGTACGTGCAGAAGGGCGCCAACCCGGCGGCCGGCGACAAGGTCCAGCAGTCCTACCTCGCGGCGTTCGACACGAGCACCGGCGAGTGGAAGACCGGGTTCCGGCCCAAGCTGGACGGTGAGGTCTGGGCGATCAAGGGGACCAGCGACAAGCTGTTCGTCTCCGGTGACTTCACCAACGTGAACGGCGTCGCCAACACGTCGGGCCTCGCGGCACTCGACCTGAAGACCGGCGCGCCGCTGTCCACCTGGAAGTCCAGCCTGATCCGCGGCGGTAAGGACGCCAACGGCAACCCCAACATCCCGCGCGGCCGGGCCATGGACATCCAGGACGGCTGGCTCTACATCGGTGGCACGTTCGACCACATCAAGGGCGGCACGACCATCAGCAAGTCGCCGTTCTGGGTCGGCGGCGCCGCGCGCGTCAAGGTGACGGACGGGACCCCGGACACCACCTGGAACCCGTTCTTCGACGCGGGCGTCTACTCGCTCGACGCCAGCTCGCAGGGTGACCGCGTCTACTTCGGCGGCCGCATGCAGCACATGGGCAAGCAGAAGGAGGTGTCGCTCAAGGACTTCGCGATCGTCAGCACGGCGGCACCGGGCGGCCACATCTCGGGGCTGGGCGACACCAAGTGGATCCCCAGCACCGACGACCCGAGCAAGCCGTACCGCAACACGATCCTCGAGGTCGGCGACCGCGTCTGGATGGGCGGGTCGGAGCACGACCTGCAGGTCTACGACCGGGACTTCGACAAGAAGATCGGCGGCAACCTCGCCCGCTCCGGCGGTGACTTCCAGTCGTCCGTCGAGATCAACGGCGTCCTGTACGCCGGGTCGCACGGTTTCGACTTCGACTACACCGACGGCTGGACGTACCCGGACCCGAAGACCGGCGGCTACTCCAACGTGCACCGCCTCAACATGGTCGGCGCCTGGGACGCCAAGACGGGCAAGTACCTGCCCGACTGGAACCCCTCCTTCTCGTCGCGGGCCGGCAACGGCGTCTGGGCGCTCGTGAAGGACAACAACGGGTGCATGTGGGCCGGTGGCGACCTGAGCCAGGGCTCCTGGACCGGCTCCGGCTACCAGTGGCTCGGCGGCTTCGGCCGGTTCTGCCCCTGATCCGAAATCACCTTCCGCATCATCGTGATCGGGGAATCACCCACCGGGTGATTCCCCGATCCCGCGTTGGGGGCCTGGGGAATGGGAGGCTTTGGCACATGAGGATCGTCAGAGCACGCGGGCGCGTCGCCGCCCTGTCGGCGGTGCTGCTGGTCGGCGCGGGCGCCGTGCTGTCCGCCTGCGGCTCCGCGTCCGGCAACGACGGCAAGGGCGGGAAGACGCCCGCGAGGGCGGTCGCCCTCGCGGAGGGCCGGTCGGCCACACCGGGCGGAGACTGCGGCGCCGACGCCAAGCTCATGCCGAAGTGCGGCGCCTACTGGGGCATCTACTCGGTGCAGGGCAAGTCCCTCACCTCGGCCGTGACCGACATCGAGAGCAAGATCGGCCGGCGCTTCGACCTCACCCTGCGCTTCCACGACTTCTCGAACGCCCCCGGGCCGGGACGTTTCCCGGACGCCTCCGAACGCGTGCTCGGACAGAACCGGCTGCTCTTCTTCGCCTGGGAGAGCAAGGTCTACCAGACCCAGCAGAGCTACAAGTGGCGTGACATCGCGGCCGGCACCTACGACCGCTCCGTGATCGAGCCGGTCGCCGAGCGCGTGAAGGCGTACGGCAAGAAGGTCTTCATGTCCTTCGACCCGGAGATGGACCGGCACCAGAACAAGGGCGAGATGAAGGGCAGCGCGGCGGAGTACGTCGCGGCCGCCCGGCACGTCCACGACGTCTTCCAGAAGGCCGGCGTCACGAACGTCGTGTGGGTCTGGGTCGTCACCGGCACGATGAGCGGAGTCAACCCGCAGCGGATGCTCGACTCCTACCCCGGTGACGCGTACGCCGACTGGGTGGGCTGGGACCCGTACAACTTCTACAAGTGCCACAACGGGCCGTGGCACACGTTCGACGAGAAGGTCGGCCCGACGTACCGCTTCTTCCAGCAGCACGGGTTCGCCAAGAAGCCGTTCATCCTCCCGGAGTACGGCACGCAGTACGACCCGGCCGATCCCAAGCGCTCGGTCGAGTGGTACCGCGCGATTCCCGGCGTGCTCCGGAGCAAGTACCCCAACATCGCCGGGCTCGTCCGGTTCGACGCGGGGCCGGGCTGCAACCTGAAGGTCGACAACGGACCGGGCATGCTCACCTCGTACGCCGCGGCGGGCCGAAATTCCTACCTGAACCCGACGGCGGCTCACTAGGGTCAGAGGATGAGTACGCGCACCTTCCGCATCATGGTCCGGGGCGTCTTCGACGGGCTCACCGCCGAGCAGCGCGCCGAGCTCCTCGCCGAGGCCGAAGAGCATGACGTCCTGACCGCGGCCTTCACCCCCGAAGGCCACCTCAGCTACGACCTCGCCGCCCGGCCCGCCTTCACCTTCCGGTTCCAGGAGACGGGAGAGGCGGCGGAGGACATCCTGGTCGCGACCGAACGCGCGGAGGAGGCGGCGCGGGCGTGGCTGACCGGGCGCGGCTACGGCTACAAGAACCTGAGGTCCAGCGCCGAGGACCTCTCCCAGGCGCCCCTGGGCGCACGGCAACGCCGCGCCGCCCGCAAGAACGCCTGAGGAGCCCACAGGGAGGCGCGATGCCGCCCTGTCGTGTCGGCAGGTCGATCCGGCGTTCCCGGGCGGGGAGCCCGAGGCCGGCTCGGCCCGCCGGACCGGGACCGCGGGGCCGAGGGCCTGCGGCGGCGGCCGATCGTCGGTGAGGATATCGGCCGGCGTAACTGGCACCCGGTGAACGGGTCGGGGCCGTTCTCCCAAAACAAAGGCATGCCAGCAGGGCTGGACCTGCACAACGATCTCGACGCCCGCGGACGGCACCTCGCGGTGCGAGCCGTCGAAGTACGCCCAGCGCCCGCACGCCTACCCGAAGCTGTGGAAGCGTCCCGCGTAACGGCGATGCAGCATCGTTCCTCGCAGGGCGCAGCCGATCTGTGCAGGGCGCGGCCGATCTGTGTATTCGTCTGACAGAGATACTCGCGCCGCCGGTCGGAATGGCTGACGCCGCTCCGACCGGCGGGGCGCCGACCGGTTCAGTCGGCCCAGTCGACGATCCGGGCGTCGGCGCGGAATCGGAGCGCGGGGTCGACGTAGCGGGCCTCGGATACCGCATACAGCAGGGCAACCCCGGCGTTCTGTGCCTCATATCCGGCGGCCAGTAGGGCGGTCTCCGGCTCGCGGACGGTCAGGCCGGCACGCGTCAGCAGTACGCCGACGTCGGCGAGCGCCTGCGCGTCCGGTGCGGCGGCCGGGCCGGGCGGTGCGATGGGCGACGGGGTGGTGGTCATCTGTGTTCTCCTCGGATCAGGCGGTGGCGGTGGTGAGGGCGGCGGCGAGTTCGGGCACGCGGCGGTGCCAGTCGGTGACCTGCTGGAAGGCGTTGCCGGCGGCGAGGATCGCGGCCTCACCGAATGCCGGGCCGGCGAACTGGATCGACAGCGGCAGGCCGGATGCGGTGAAGCCCATCGGCGCGGCCAGGACGGGGTTGCCGATGCAGTCCCAGTACTGCGTGAAGATGTACTGGAACAGCCCCTCGATGTTGATGTTGCCGTCGGCGTCGGTCACGTCCTCATAGCGCGGCGCGCCCATCGCCGTGGTCGGGCAGACGATGACGTCGACGTCGTCGAACAGCCGCGCCACCGCGTCCTGCGCGACCCGCCGGACGCGCTGGGCCTGAACATAGTCAGCGCCGGACACCAGCGCGCCGCGGGCCAGCATCAGCCGGGTCGCCGAGAAGTAGTCCTCCCACCGGCCGACCAGGTCGTTGCGGTGGTAGGCGAACGCCTCGGAGGCCATCGTGACGATGTTGGCGACCAGCATCTCCGACCAGTACGGCAGCGAGATCTCGGTGAGCGTCGCCCCGAGCCCGGTCAGTGCGGCGAGCGCCCCGTCGAACGCCGGGGCGAGCGCAGGGTCCGCGTCCGCCGGAAAGTGATGCTCACGGACGACGCCGATCCGTACGCCCTCCAGCGAAGCGTCCAGGTCCGGCATGGTGAACGGCTGGTCGACGCAGTCCGGGTCGCTCGGGTGGTGGCCCGCGATGATCTCGAGGATGGCGGCGCAGTCGCGGGCGCTGCGAGCCAGCGGGCCGACGTGGTCGAGGCTGTAGCCGAGCGGCGCGCACCCGGACTTCGGCACCCGGCCGAACGTCGGCATCAGCCCGGTGACCCCGCAGAACGCCGACGGGATGCGGATGCTGCCGGCGGTGTCGGTGCCGAGCCCGGCGAAGAACATGCCGGCCGCGACACCGCTGCCCGTACCGGAACTCGACCCGCCCGGCCAGGTGGCGGTGTCCCAGGGGTTCCGGGGGATCGGGAACGGCTTATTCGGGTCGGGCATGCCGCAGGCGAATTCCATGGTCGTGACCTTGCCGGTGATCACCGCCCCGGCGGCCTTGAGCCGGGAGACCACCGGAGCGTCCTTGCCGGCCCCCCACTCTAGGGCGAGGACCAGGCTCTGCGCCGTGGTCGGCCCCTCGGACGCGGCGAGGATGTCCTTTACCCCGAACGGAATGCCGTGCAGGGGTCCGCGGTCGATGCCGTCCGCGAGTTCCCGGTCGGCGCGTTCGGCCGCGGCGAGCGCGGTCTCGTCGAAGCGGGTGAGGTACGTGCCGAGTTCGCCGTCGAGCCGGTCGGCTTGGGCGATCGCCGCGCGGGTCAACTCGGTGCTCGTCACCGCTCCCGCGCGCAGGGCCGCCGCGGCCTCGGTCACGGTCAGGGGTGTCTCCATAGGGGTCTCCTCCAAGGGGGATGCGACCGCCCGTACGGGCGGTCGGGGGTCAGGGCCCGCGCGGCCGTCCGTACGGCGGACGGTGCGGGTCCGGGCTCTTTCAGCCGGGTCGAGTGCAACGACGCCGGCTCAGTGCTCGATGAGACGGCTCGCCCCGGACTCGGCGGGGCGGCTCGGGCGCCACGAAGCGGAGTCAGGACTCGAGGGGACGTCCGGGACGCGATGCCGTGGTGTGGGTCCGTACGGCGCGGGACACGAAGAGGAAGCGGTCGCCGCGCGTGTGAATGTGCGCCAGGTTGAACGGCCGCCCGTCCGGATCGCGGATCACCTGCTCGAACGTGATCAACGGAGCGCCTGCGGCGACGGCGAGCAGCGACGCCGTGGCCGGATCGGCGGCAGAACAGCCCATGATGAACTCCGACTCGCCGAAGCGGAGACCCGCCTCGCGCAGCAGGGCGTACCAGTCGGAGTCGAAGGGCGGGGCGAGCAGCCGCTCACCCTCCGGGAACAGCACGTAGTTGGTGGCCAGCGCGGTCGGTTCGTCCTCGACCAGGGCGACGTACTCCAACCGGAGGCACGGCGCGCCGGGAGGCGCGCCGAGGCGTTCGGCGGCGGCCGCGGGCAGCGGAACCTCCGAGCGGTCGAGCACGCGGGGGCGCATCCGCCGGTTGAAGATGCTGTCCGCCATCGGGTCGGCCGCGCCGTGCGCCTCGGCCATCCGGGCCAGGACGGCGTTGACGACGACGTGGGTGCCGACTCCCTGCCGCCGGTCGATCAGCCCTTCGCGGCGGAGCAGGTCAAGGGCCTCGCGTACCGTCGCCCGGGTCGCACCGTACGAGGCCATCAGCTCCGCCTCGCCGGGCAACTGCCCGCCGTCGAAGCGGCCGCGCAGGACCGCCGAGCGCAGCAGGTCGCGCAGCCGACGGACCTGGGCGTCCTGCGCTCCGCCCAGTCCATACCCCCGAGCCGCCATGGGCGGGCACATTACGGTCGGTCCATTTCGCCGTGATTCCCGGTCCATCACCCGGGTGTTACGCGGCCTGATCATGAGCGACCTCGTCACGAGCCCTCCTTCGCCGGAGAGCCGACCGTGCTTTCGCTTCCCTCGCTCCGCTCGGTCATCGCCGCCCCATCTCCTCGGTGGACGCGGTGACCGCCGCGGGCAGGGCCGCCGTGCGCTTCTCCGGCATCCCGAGGAGAGTCGGCTCCCCGACCGGGCGCCAGGCGTTCGGTTTACACCGGTCGCGGCACGAGCCCTCGGTCGAGCAGCACAGTGAGCAGATCGTCCCGTCGTGGAACGGGCAGGCGGCCATGTCCGCGGCGTCGTACGAACCGGCGCAGACCGTGCACGGCAGCACCTCCACGTCCGCCGGCAGGTCGCTCGTACGCGCGATGTACCAGCGACCGCGCGTGGCGGCGGCGACGATCGGCGGCAGCAGGAACGCCAGGACCAGCGCGATGAACGGCGAGAGCGCGGCGGCGGTCGCCCCGAACGCCCCGTAGTAGGCGGCGATCGCGACGACCGCCGCGACCGCCATCGAGCCGAAGCCGACCGGGTTCACGTTGTAGAGGTGGGCGCGACGGAACTCCACGCCCGCCGGGGACAGCTTGAGCAGCCGCTTGTTGATGAGCAGGTCGGAGCCGACGGCGGCGATCCAGGCGATCCCGAGGTTCGCGTACCAGGAGAGGACCGTGACGATGTGGTGGTAGACGTCCAGCTCCATGAGCAGCAGCGCGAGCGCCACCTGCAGGAACACCCACGCCGCCCGGCCCGGGTGACGGTGCAGCAGCCGGGAGAAGAAGTTCGACCAGGACAGCGACCCCGAGTAGGTGTTCATGATGTTGATCTTGATTTGGGAGAGCAGGACCAGCAGGCCGGCGAGCAGGAGCGCGACCGTATGGCTGCCGGTCATCCGCTGGTAGACCACGGTGAACAGCTCCACCGGTTCGGCCGCCCGGTCCGGCGTGGTCTGCGTCTCGGCGTACCCGACGAGGAGCGTCGACGCGAAGAAGATCACCACCGCGAACAACGTCAGGCCCGGCCCGCCGAAGATCACCGCGAGCTTCCACCGGCCGGCGCGGCCCGGCCGTGGATCGGGCATCAGCCGCAGGTAGTCGCCCTGCTCGCCGACCTGCGCGGCGAGCGAGAGTTGGGCGGCGGCGATCGTGAACACCGCCAGCACGGTGACCCCGGTGGCCGCCGCCGCGGGAACGTGCGGCCTGACCATGTCGTGCACCGCGTGCGGCGCGGTCGCCGCCGACCAGAGCGCCAGCCCGATCAGCGCGACCCAGATCGGCCATGTCCATGCCTGGAACTTCGCGCTGAACGTCATGCCGTACACCGTCAGCGGGATCATCACCAGGGCGACGACCGCGTACGAGACGTGGAGCTCGAGGTGCGTCAGTGCGGTCAGCGCCTGCGCCATGATGGCGCCCTCGTACGCGAGGAAGATCAGGGTGTAGGTGGCGTAGACGAGCGAGGTGAGCGTCGACCCCAGGTAGCCGAAGCCGGCGCCACGGGTGAGCAGGTCGATGTCGATGTGCCGTCGCGCGATGGCGAACGCGGCGACGAGGGTCAGCGGGAAGGTCACCGCAGTGGCGACCGCGAAGCCGATGAGCGCGTTGCCGAATCCGAAGGCGTTCACGAACGCGGCGTCGAGCGCGTAGCCGGCCATGGCCGACAGGCCGACCAGGCAGCTCAAAAAGACCATCCATGGCGACCAGGAACGGAAGGCGCTGGGTGCGTAGCGGAGGGAGTAGTCCTCCAGCGCCGGATTCTCCGCCAGATCCATGTCTCTCCTTCGTTGCGTCGATCCCCGCCGGGGACGCTAAGAAGGACGAGTTGCCGCGGAATGACGGAGCGATTGCGCCCTGTTACGCCGCAGCTCGACCATCGGCCACAGGTGCTGAGCTGCGTCATCGCGGGCAGGACCGTGCGTTTCGCCGGATATTGCTGGATAGCGCCGCATGTTGCAGCGGACGGCCCCGGCGGCGACCGCAGGGCGCGACGACGGGAGGCGACTGTGGAGCGACATGGGAACGGTGCGCCACCGGCCGGAGGCGGCGAGGTGCGTCCCGCGAGCCGCCATACACGGCTTGGCCTAGTTCTCCACGCTACCGGCGATCCGCCGGCTGTTGATCAAGCTGATCATCCACGGCGTTCACATCACCGAACATGTCTGGGCCTGGTCGATCTGGCGCCGCCGACGCCAGTACCAAGCCCGCCTCAGCCATTACCGACGACGCGGTTATCCACTCACATAAGTGCCGTTGCAGTACTAGGGCGTGTCCGGTAGATCTTGGCGTTCGGCTGAGGTCGATCTTGTGACGGGCTTTGATGGTGTGTCATGGTCCGGCGACATGAGTTAACCGATGCGGCCTGGCAGCGGATCGAGCCGTTGCTGC
>NZ_JAMXMV010000015.1 GCF_024055715.1 Actinoallomurus soli | reverse complement strand
GTCAGGCGTGCGTCGGTGCGGGCCCGGGCTCGGGTGCGCGGTCGGGCGCGCGGTCAGGCGTGCGTCGGTGCGGGCCCGGGCTCGGGTGCGCGGTCGGGCGCGCGGTCAGGCGTGCGTCGGTGCGGGCACGCGCTCGGGCGGAGCGCCCATGGCCAGCGAGACGTCCCGTGCCGCGGCCATCACCTCGGCGAACAGCGGCGCGTCGTCCGCGCCGACCTCGAACGCGAGCCCGGACACCGAGATGCCGCCCATCACCGCGCCGGTGTGGTCGAACACCGGCGCGCCCACGCAGCGGATGCCGCGCTCGTTCTCCTCGTCGTCGACGGCGTGACCGCGACGGCGGACCTCGGCCAGGTGCGCGATGAGCGCGTCGACCTCCGTGATCGTGCGCTCGGTGCGCGGCTCCAGCCCGGTCCGCGACGCGATCGCGGTGACCTCGCCGTCGGACAGCTGCGCGAGGATCGCCTTGCCGATCGAGGTGGAGTGCAGGCGCAGGCTCATGCCGACCCGCGAACCCATCTGGTACGGCCGTAGCCCCTCCAGCTTGCGGACGTACACGGCCTCGTCACCGCTGCGGATCGCGAAGTGCACGGTGAAGCCCGTACGGTCGCGCAGCGCCTGCAGGGCCGAGTCGGCGTGCTGCGCCGGGTCGAACCGGCTCATCACCTTGCCCGCCAGGGTGAGGATGCGCGGACCGGGGAGGTAGCCGCCACCGCCGTCGGCGCGTGCGAACCCCCAGCCGACGAGGGACTGCAGGATGCGGTGCACGGTCGACTTGGGAAGCCCGGTGCCGGCCGCGATGTCGGTCACCCGGCTGTGCTCGGCCAGTGCCTCCAGCACCGTGAGCGCCTTGTCGATCGAACCGCCACCGGTCTGCGTCGCCACCACACGGCGAGGATATCCGCAGCGCCGCTCCGCGCCGGGGCGGCGCAGGGCGGCGGTGGTGGTCAGCCCGGTTGCAGGTCCGGGGTGGCGCGGTAGGCGGCGGCCTGCAGTTCGTACAGCTGGGCGTACAGCCCTTCGGCGCGCATGAGCTCGGCGTGCGTGCCGTGCTCGGTGACCCGTCCGGCGTCCAGGACGTAGATGTGGTCGGCGTAGCGGACGCTCGCGAGGCGATGCGTGATCAGGACGACCGTACGGTCCCGCGCGTGGTCGCGGATGCGCTCGAACAGGGCGTGCTCGGCGCGCGCGTCCAGAGCGGAGGTGGGCTCGTCGAAGATCATCAAGGGTGCGTCGCGGTAGAAGCCCCGCGCCGTCGCGATCCGCTGCCACTGGCCGCCGGACAGTTCGTGACCGCCTTCGAACCTGCGGTCGAGCAGCGTGTCGAACCCCTGGGGCAGCCGGTCGACGACCTGGTCGGCGCCGGCCGCCCGGGTGGCCTCGGCCAGCCGGTCCTCCTCCGCCGCCCGGCCCATGAGGATGTTGTCCCGTACGGTGAGCGGCCACCGGGTGTGGTCCTGGGCGATCACCGCGATGCGCTCGCGCAGCGTGTCGCCGTCGATCGCGGAGATCTCGGTGTCGTCCCACCGGACCGTGCCGGAGTCCGGCACGTACAGGCCGGCCAGGAGCTTGGCGAGCGTCGTCTTGCCGGAGCCGTTCTCCCCGACGAGCGCGATCACCTGGCCGCGGCGGATCGTCAGGTCGACGTCGCGCAGGGCGGGTGTCTCCGCGCCCGGATAGGTGAAGGTCAGCCGCTCGGCGGTGATGCGGCCGAAGGAGGCCGGGGCCGTGCCGGCGTGCCGGGCGGGGACGCGTTCGCGGGCCATCGCGCAGAAGTCCAGGTAGTCGCCGAAGTACAGGCCCGCCTCGTACAGCTTGTTCAGAGACTGCATGAGGGCGGCGAGGGAGGACTGGCCGGCCCGGATGGCGAGCACGGCCGTTCCCGTGACGGCGAGCGGGATGATCCCCGCGGCGAGGAGCCCGCCGAGCGCCGCGTAGACCAGGCCGGTGGTGGCGCCGGTGAGCAGGTCGCCGGCGACCCTGGTGGCGGTCTGCTGCCGGGCGACGTCGAGCTCGACCCGCTGTTCCGCGTCGGCGATCCGGTCGTACTCCCCGAGCAGGAAGGAGCGCAGGCCGAACGCGCGTACCTCGGCGGCGGGCGGCCGTTCGGCCATCAGGTCCGAGAGCATGTACTTGCGGCGCCGTGCCCGGGACATCCTGCGGAAGGCCAGGTATCGCATGCGGGCGGCGCGCAGTGCCGCCCACCCGTCCGGCAGGGCGGTGATCAGCAGAAGTGGCATGAGGACCGGGTGCAGCACGCCGAGGGTCGCGGCGGCGGCGACGACGCCGACCGCGCCGGTGAGCACGTTCACCGTCATCTCGACGACGGTCACCGAGTCGGGCACGCCGCTGTCCCGCGCCCGCTGCATCGCGTTGTGGAACTCGTCGTCGTCGAAGGCGCTGAGCTCCACCCGCGTCGTGAGCTGGAACAGGCGCGTCTCGGCCAGCCGCTCCACGCGCGGCTTGAGCCGTAGCTGCGCCCAGCCGGCCGCGGCCAGCAGCCCGGCGCGGACCGCGGTCGCGGCGGCGACGAGGAGCAGCGCCGGCAGTGCGGCGCGCACCCGGGCGGCGCTGGGGCCGCCGGCGAACAACGACTCCAGGACGCCGGTCGTCGCCAGGAGCCCGAACGCGGTGAAGGCTCCGGCGACGACGTTCAGGCCGAGCGCGGCGAGCGTGTCGCGCCGGTCGGCCTGCCACGCCAGGCGCAGGGCGGCGCCGGTCAGGGCGGGCAGCCTGCGCGCCATCGTGATCAGGCCCGCGGACATGAACCGGTCGTCGTGGATCTCCCAGTAGCGCAGCGCGAGACCCGACTGGTCGGCGGCGGGAGTGGCGGGCCGGTTCCTCCGCCGGAGCCTCACCGGGCGCGACCCGAAGTGATCATGGCTACTCACGCTAGACGACGGTTCGGGCGATGTAAATAATCTTCGCTATCCCGATCGAAACGGTAGAAAATCACGGTCCAGTCATTATGCCTCTTTCTCGGGAGAAATCAACGGCGTCAATAGTCGTCATCGCGACCTGGACAGCTTCCAAGATCGAACTCATAATGCTGGAGGTTGATCATGGCGAAGACGCCGTTTTGAGCGCTCACGTCTTTGGCATTCGATGAACCCGGGGCGCATTCCACACCAGGACGGTCGTGCCCCGCACATCCGTTGCGGCCCGCCCACGAGGCGCCGGCCGAGGAAGGAGTCCGTTATGCCCGCACTCACGCTCGAACCCCGCGACGCAGGTGTGCTCGAGGCCGACGACCTCGTCATCGACTTCGAAGGCGAGCTGATGGAGCTGCTGCACGGCCCGCAGGCCTGCGTCAACACCTGCAAGCGCACCGTCTGCAGCACGTTCCCCTGCTGCCCGTCCATCAAGTGACCGTCTGAGCGACGGCGGCCCCGGACCCTCGCCCGGTCCGGCGCCGACCACGCACGCCGGGACGGAGCGCTCCCGGCCGCGTGGTGAGAGAAAGGCCATCGGCGCGGCCCGATGGCCTTTCTCGCTGACATATCGCGGGAAATGCAATCGAGTGCTCGCGTGGAGGAACTCTATGGACGCGGCTGTTTCAGATCGCACAGAGGACATGGCGGAAAGAGTCGCCGAAATAGCGGAGCGTGAGGGCCGCGAAGTCCACGTCGATGACACCTGGGTCAGCGTGCACCGGCCCGGCCTCGACCTGCCCGCGCAGGGCTGGAAACTCCACGTGTCCGCGCGTCCCGGCACCCTCGTGGCGACGCTCGACCGGGTCCTCCCGCTGCTGTTCCACCTCGACTGCGACTTCAAGGTGGCGCGATCCACCGCGGTGCTGCGCGAACTGAACTCCGGCGACACCGATCCCGGTGCGGTCGGCAAGGCCGTGACCGTGTATCCGCCGCAGGACCGCGTCGTCAAGGTCGGGCGGGTGCTCGCGGCGGCGCTCGCCGGATACGCCGGGCCCCAGGTGCCCAGCGATCGCCGGGTGCACCGCAGCGCACCCGTCTACTACCGGTACGGGCCGTTCGTTCCGCAGTACCGCGTCGATGAGAACGGCGACTACGAACTCGTGTTGATCGGCCCCGACGGGGAGTTCCTCCCCGGGGCGGCCGGGCCCGAGTTCCGCTGCCCGCCCTGGGCCTCCGACCCGTTCCGGCAGCCGACACCGGACCCCGCCGCGCCGGACGGCTCGGCGGGGTCGGATCGCTCCGCGGTACCGGACGGCTCGGCGGGGTCGGATCGCTCCGCGGTACCGGACGGCTCGGCGGGGTCGGATCGCTCCGCGGTACCGGACGGCTCGGCGGGGTCGGATCGCTCCGCGGCACCGGACGGCTCGGCGGTGTCCGGCGGCGGTGCGCCGGAGGACGGGGCCGCCGAGGGCGCGCCGACGCTCGGCGGCCGGTACCGGCTGACCTCCGGCGTCGTCCGTGGCGCACGTGGCAACGTCTACCGCGCCGAGGACACCGCCTCGGGGCGCCGCGTGGTGATCAAAGAGGCCCGCGCGTACGTCGGGGAGAACGCCGACGGCATGGACCTGCGGCTGCAGATCCGCAACGAACGCCGGATCCTGCAGGCGCTCGCGGGCATCGACGGCGTACCCGGCCTGATCGATCACTTCCGGCACGGCGAGGACGAGTATCTCGTGATCACCGAGGAGGGGAGCCGCGACCTCAACCGCTTCGTGAACGAGCACGGCCTCTTCGCCGACGACCCACCCGGTACGGGCCGCGACCTGGCCGCCCTCGCCACGCAGCTGGTCGGCCTCCTCGACGCCGTGCACGCCCGCGGCGTCGTCGTTCGCGACCTGTCGCCGAAGAACGTCGTGCTGGACGACGATCTGCGCTGCACGCTCGTCGACTTCGGCAACAGCAGGTACGACGGGTTCCAGATCCCCGGCTGGACGCCGGGCTACAGCGTGCCGGACCAGCACACCGGCCGCGCGTCCGAACCGGCGGACGACTACTTCGCCCTCGGCGGCGTGCTGTTCTTCGCGGCCACGGGCATGCATCCGATCGGCGTCGACCCCGACCCGGCGCGCAACCTCGAACGCACCCTGATGACCCTGGCGGCGCTGTTCCCGGGAGTCACGACCGGGGTGCGCGGCCTGATCCCCCGGCTGCTCAGCCTCGACCCCGCCGAGCGCACCGCCGCGGCGTCCGACCTCCGGGACGGACGGCACCGTACGGGACGCGCGACCGCCGGCAGGACCCGGACCGCACCACCGCGGTTCACCGCCGACCTGCTCGACGCGGTGATCGCGCACACGAGGGACGAATGCGTCCGCTTCGCCGAGAAGACGATGGCGGGCCCGGCGGACCCCCGGCGGTCCTCGCCCCCGGTGACGCACGTGTACGGCGGATCGGCCGGCCTCGGGATGGAGCTGCTGCACCACGCCGCCACCGAGGAGGTGGCGGGGGAGCTGGCCCGCTGGACCGCCCGGGTGATCCCGCCGACGCGGCTGCCCTCGGCGCTGTTCTTCGGCCGCACGGGAACCGAGCTGTTCCTGAGCGCGGCACGGCGGATACCGGGCGTGGACGTCCCGGTCGGCGAGCCGATCGAACTCGGCGACCCCGAACGCGGCGACTACGTACACGGGGTGGCCGGTGTCGGCGCCGGTCACCTGCTCCTGGCGGACCTGGATCCCCGGCCGGGGCACCTGGCCGTCGCCGCCGAATGCGCGCGGCGGCTGCTGGCCGGCGAGGTCCGCGACACGCAGGACGCGGCGGCTCCGGCCCAGCCCGGCACCGGCGTGGCCACCGAGTCCGGCTTCGCCCACGGCGAGGCGGGCATCGCGGCGTTCCTGCTCGCCTACCACCGGGCCACCGGGGACACGGCGGCCGGTGAGGCGGCCCGGCGACGGCTCGACGCGCTCGCCGGCGAGGCCGCGACGCTCGCCCGCGTGCTGCGCGAACCCGCGGCCCGGCCGATGGGCGCCTCCTGGTGCCAGGGACTCTCCGGAATCGTCACCGCGCTGGTGCGCGCCGCGCGGGTCTACGACGACGAGTGGTACTTCGAGACCGCCAGGGCGGGCGCCCGCGCCTGCCTGGGGATCGCGCCCCAGGCGTGGGTGGTCTCGCAGTGCTGTGGGCTGGCCGGCATCGGGGACATGCTCATCGACGTGGCGCTGGCGACCGGGGAGGAGGAGTTCTGGCGAGGAGCCGAGCACGTCGTCGAGCTCATGCTGACCCGCAGCGGCGGCGACCTCGAACACCCCGTCTTCCCCGACAACACCCTCGAAGGGGCGAGCGGCAGCTGGGGGATGGGCACTCCCGGCGTGCTGTCCTTCCTGCGGAGGCTGCGCGACCGCGACGGGGCGCGCCTCTGGACGCCGGAGTGGGCCCCGCCGCGCTGACCCCTCCCGCCGAGGCCGCGCGGCCGCCACAGGAGCCGCTCGGCCGGGGGCCTGGGCGGTGTCCTCCCGCGCGGCCGGACCGTCAGCGCCGAGGGAGCGCCACGACGGCCGACGTCAGCGCCGGGGGAGCGCCACGACGGCCTCGACCTCGACCGTCAGGTCCGGCCGGGCGAGCGCGGCGACGACCATGAGCGAGTGGGCGGGCCAGTCGCCCTCGGGGTACCAGGCCGCGAACACCTCTTCCCGGGCGATACGGCTGCCGTCGAGGTGCTCGGTCCCCGCCACGAACGTCAGTAGCTTCACCAGGTGCTCGGGTCCGGCGCCGAGGGAGTCGAGCAGCCGCCCGATGTTCGCGAACGCCTGGCGGGTCTGGGACCGGGCGTCGGGACCGGCGAGGGTCCCGTCTTCGGCCACCCCGACCTGGCCCGAGACGAACACCAGCTCATGGTCGGCCGGTACGGCGGCCAGGTGACTGTACTGGCCGATCGGCGGCGCGAGGCCGTCCGGGCTCCAGCGGCGGGTCATGAATGCTCCTGTCATGTCGTTCCGGATGACGACGCTAGGGCCGGTGGGCCGGCGAGCCGCCGTCTCGGCGCCCCGGATTTCACATAGTCGAAATTCGGCCTCATGCTGGTCGGGCGACGGCCGCGACGGCCCGGAACGGGCGGGGGAGGAACCATGCCGGAACGCGAAGACGGTGCCGGCGGACCGCCGGCCGGGGAGCCCGCCCGTACGACGCTGCGCACCCTCGAGCGGGGCCTGGTCCTGCTCGAGGCGGTGGCGACCGCCGACGGCACCGCCACCGCCAAGGTGCTGAGCCGCACCCTCGGGCTGAAGCCCGGGACCTGCTACCACCTGCTGCGCACGCTGCTGGAGAGCGGGCACCTGGTCCGCCTGCCCGGCGGGCGCTACGACGTCGGGCCGCGCGCCGCGACACTGGGCCGGGACCTGCGGCGGCGCTCAGGCCCGTCGCCCGAACTCTCCGTGATCCTCACCCGCCTGCACGCCAAGACCCGTGAGACGTCGTACGTCTCCGGCTGGTACCACGGCAGCCTCGTCCTCCAGCACTATCTCTCCGGACCGAACGCCGTCCGGCCCGCCGCCCTCGACGTGGGGTACAGCGAGCTCATGCACGCACGAGCGGGTTCGAAGGCGGTGCTGGCCTTCCTGCCGGGCGACCACGTGACGGCCCTGTTCGACGGGGTGGACCTGACGCCGGTCACGCCACAGACGATCGTCGATCACGACGCGCTCCTCGCCGAGCTGGCGGAGATCCGCCGCCGGCGGTACGCCCTCGATCTGGAGGAGTTCAGCCCGGGAGTCTGCTGCGTGGCCGCTCCGTACTTCGATGAGACCGATCACCCGGCCGGCGCCTTCACCGTCTCGGCCCCGGCCTCCCGGTTCGGGCGGCGGCGGGAGTGGCTGACCACCCAGGTACGCGAGGCGTCCGCAATGGCGACCGGGCTGCTGCGCACCGGACGGCTCACCGTCCCGACCGCCTGAGGCCCGGGCGGGTGACTGATCGCCGCGCTCGCCGTGCTCTGCCGCGCTCGCCTCCTCACTCGCTCCGCGGCCGGCTCGTCCCTCACCGGCCACTCCGCTCGCTCGTCGGCTCGCGGCGGGGATCAGTCGCCGTCCGCCTCGGCCGAGCCCATGAGGCGCAGGCGCCGCTGCGCGCGCTGGTAGAAGGTCGTCTGCCCGAGCCGTACGACGCCGGCGGCGCCGGGCAGCGCCGTCAGGTCGAGGACGTCACCGGGGGAGAGGCGGCCGATGAGCACGCCGTCGGCCTCGACGGCGACGGCGCCGCTGGTCGGCAGGATCCGCAGCGCGAGCTTCTCCTGCGGGGACAGGAACAGCGCGCGGTTGAAGGCGGAGTGGGGCGCGACCGGCGTGACGAGCAGCCCCTCGGCGCTGGGGGAGACGATCGGGCCTCCGGCGGAGAAGTTGTAGGCCGTGGAGCCGGTGGGCGTCGCGACGACGACGGCGTCGGCGGCGTACCGGACGAAGGGGTTGCCCTCGACCCAGAGCTCCACCACGGGGATCCCGTCCCCGGGGACGCGGGCCAGGTCGATGTCGTTGAACGCGAGCGCGTCGAAGCCGTCGGCGGTCGCCCGGAGCCCGGTCCGGGGCTCCACGGTGAAGCGGTGCTCGTCGATCGCGCACAGCGCCGCGCTCAGGTCCGGGATGTCGATCTCGGCGAGGAAGCCGAGGCGGCCGAGATTGACGCCGAGGACCGGGGTCCGGCGCGGGTAGCTCAGCCGCATGGCGCGCAGCATCGTGCCGTCACCGCCGAGGCTGACGATCAGGTCGGCGCGGTCGGCCAGGGCGTCCGGCTCGACCGGCTCGACGTCGCCGTCGATGCGGGCGACCTCCCCGGGCAGGCCGAGGACCTGCGCCTTCCGGTCGCGTGCCCAGCCGGTGATGGTGTCGATGACGCCCCTGCAGTTGCGCTCGGGATGCAGGGCGACGCCGACGGTCGTGATCAGACCCATACATTGAATTGTCTCAGGACCGCGCCGCACGTCGTCCACGGTCGGGCCGCCGGGCTCACGGAGCGGGCGTTTCTCCGGGCTGTTCGTGGATGTTCAGCGGCCGGTACGGCCGGTAGGTGCCGTCCGCGGCGAGGGGATGCCGGAGGACGAGGTGGTCCGTGCCGTATCCGCGACGCTGCTGGTACACCCAGTACGCCGTGTGCGCGGTGTTCGCCCACCTCTCGAAGATCGCGACCTGCCGGGTGCCGGCCTCGCCGATCGCGTTGATGATCAGGTCGCCGGGGAGCAGCGTCGACGGGGGGATCTGCCGCGTGTAGCCGCCCCAGGCCAGGTCCGTCGAGTCGGGGCCGGGCGCGGGCAGTCCGAGCGCCATCGAGGCGTACCCGGAGCCGTCCGCCCGGTATCCGCCGTGATTTCGCGCCATGTCGTACGGGACGCGCTGCCCGCTGTGCGGATGCCAGGTTCGAGCGCGCGCGATGATCTGGGACCGCGTGATCCACTGGATGTCGGTGGGGGCCGGACGCGGCCGCGGCGCCGGACCCGGCCGAAGCGACATTCCGACGGCGAGGCCGATCGCGCCAGCGGTGAGCGAACAGCCGACCGTGATTCCGGCGTGGACGAGCCGGCCACGCCTCGGGGGCCCGGACGGCCGGGACACCACCGCTCCGAGCCGGTCGACCGGCCCTTCGCCGGGCGAGTGCGAGGCGCCTGCGGCGGCCGGGACCCCGAGGCCCCCGACGGCCGGGTGTGTGGGGCCCGCGTCTGTCGGGTGCGGTGGACCCTCGGCGGTCGGGTGCGCGGGATCCCCGGCGGGCGGGCGTACGGAGCCCTGGCCGGGCGGGTGCGGGGAAGCCTTGCCGGGCGCGGAGGGGCGGCGGGGTCCGCCGCGGGAGGGGATTCCTCGGGGTCCTCGGCGGCGGCCGGGAGGGGGCCGCCCTCCGCGAGGTCGGCGGCGAGGGCGGTCCGGCGGTCCTCGTCGGCGCGGTGCCACAGGGCCCGCAGCCGCTCTTTGTCGCCGCCGCAGATCTCGGCCATCGTCTCGACGGCCTCGCGCGGGATCCACGTCTCCCCGCTGAGCCAGCGTCCCCAGGAGGACCGGCTCGCATAGGTCTTCCCCTCCAAGGCGCGGAGGTCTTCCCCTCCAAGGCGCGGAGGTCTTCCCCTCCAAGGCGCGGAGGTCGTACCCGGACCGGTCCTTCAGCGCGCGCAGCTCCTGCAGGAGACTCCGGGTCGTCGCGGGAAGGCCGGCGGGCAGTGGGCGCAGCCGTCGAGTCGGGCTCACGTCACGGATCCCCCGCTGCCCGCGCTTCGGTTCTCGGTCGCCATGTGCTCCCCCGGCTTCGCTTTCCGGACGAAAGCCTTATTTCCCCAATAGTGCGAAACGCTGCTGTTCCTCTGATTATCAAACGAAACAGCAGTCACTCGGAAACCGTCGATCACCTGGGATTACGGAGGTCTCAAAAGACTCTTCGGGTATACGCGTGTGCTGGTCTCTCATTGCGTTCAAGGGCGCATCGAATTAGCCTGCCTCCGGCGTTGACGTGCATTACGGCCTGTCCATAACGTCGATTAGCGCCAGATAGCCACTGGTTCGTCCGCTAGCACCCTCGAAGGGGGTTTCATGGCGCCCAGCACCACCGGATCCGTCGATTCGGGACGACGCCTACGGCGTGACGTCGGTTTCTGGGGACTGATGTTCGTCTCGCTCGGATCGATCATCGGCTCCGGCTGGCTGCTCGGCGCGCTCACGGCCGCGACGATCGCCGGCCCCGCATCACTGGTGTCCTGGATCCTCGCCGCCGTGATGCTGGTCATCCTGGCCCTGGTGCACGCCGAACTCGGCGCGGCCTATCCCATCGCCGGGGGCACCGCGCGGTTCCCGAGTTTCGCGTTCGGCCCGCTGGTCGGCTTCACCGCCGGCTGGATGGCCTGGGTGCAGGCGGTCACGATCGCCCCGATCGAGGTCGAGGCGATGCTGTCCTACTGCGACCACATCGGGTGGGTGAGGCACCACATCACGATGCTCCACGCCGATGGGACGCTGACCGGCGTCGGCCTGCTGGTGGCGACGGTCTTCATGCTGCTCTTCACGCTCATCAACATCGTCGGCGTCAAACTCCTCGCCCACTCCAACGGGATCGCCGTGATCTGGAAGACGGCGATCCCGCTGCTCACCGTGGTGGTCCTCCTGCTGCTGACCTTCCACGCGTCCAACTTCAGGGCCGGCGGCGGATTCATGCCCTTCGGGGCGCACGGCGTGTTCGCCGCGCTGCCGGCCGGCGTCGTGTTCGCCCTGCAGGGGTTCGAGCAGGCGATCCAGCTGGCCGGAGAGGCCAGGAAGCCGCAGCAGGACGTCTCACGCGCGGTGATCACGGCCACCGCGATCGGCACTCTCGTCTACATCCTGCTCGAGATCGCGTTCATCGGCGCGCTCAACCCCGCCCACATCGCGCACGGCTGGGCGAACCCGGTGGGCAAGGGCGACTTCGGCCCGTACGCCACGCTCGCCGTCGGGGCCGGCGCCGCCTGGCTGGCCGGGCTGCTCTACGCCGACGCCGTGATCTCACCGGCCGGGACCGGCCTCGTGTACGTCGCCGCGTCGTCCCGCCTCTCGTACGCGCTGGGCCGGGAGAAGTCGGTGCCGGCCGCGGTGGCGAAGGTGAGCCCGAAGGGCGTGCCGATCGTCTCGGTCATCATCGCCTTCGTCGTCGGGGAGATCGCGTTCCTGCCGTTCCCCAGCTGGCACTCCCTGGTCGGTCTCGTCACCTCGGCGACCGCGATCATGTACGCGTACGGGCCGATCGCGCTGCGGGCCCTGCGGATGCGCGATCCGGAACGGAACCGTCCGTACCGTCTTCCGGCACACCGCGTGCTGGCGCCCGTCGCCTTCATCTGCGCGAACCTGATCATCTACTGGTCGAGCTTCCAGGCGGAGTGGAAGCTCGGGCTCGCCATCCTGCTCGGCCTGATGATCTTCGCGGTGACCCGGGCGAGGACTCCTCGGGCCGAACGATCGCCGCTCAACTGGACCGCGGCCATGTGGGTCTGGCCGTGGCTCGGCGGCATGATCCTCATCGGGTTCCTGGGCCGCTACGGCGGAAGCAAGGTGCTGCCCGACTGGATCGACGTCCTGACGGTCGCGGTGTTCGCCCTCGCCGTCTACTTCTTCGCCGTGCGGATCGCCGTGTCCAGCCGCGAGGTCGAGGCCGCCGTCGCGGCCGAGCAGGCGGAGATCGCGGCCGAGCCGGAGCTCAACATCGCGTGAACGCGCGCGGTCAGGACAGCAGGCGCAGCCGGACGGTGTTCGGCAGCGCGCGAAGCTTCTCCAGCACGTCGGTGGTGTACTGGGTGCCGATGTCGGTGATCACGTAGCCGATCTCACCGCGCGTGCCGAGGAGCTGGCCCTCGATGTTCACCTCATGGTCGGCGAGGATGCCGTTGATCGTGGCCAGCACGCCCGGGGTGTTGCGGTGCAGGTGCGTCAGGCGGTGCCCGGTGACCGGGGCGGGCAGTGACACGGCCGGGAGGTTCACGCTGAGCGCGGTGTTGCCCGTGGCCACGAAGTCCTGCAGCTTGCCCGAGACGAACTGGCCGATGTCCTGCTGCGCCTCCTCCGTCGAGCCGCCGATGTGCGGCGTGATGATGACGTTGGGCAGTCCGCGCAGCTCCGAGACGAACTCGTCGCCGCGGCCCTTGGGCTCGTGCGGGAAGACGTCGATCGCCGCGCCGGCCAGGTGACCCGACTCGATGTGGCGCCGCAGTGCGCCGTGGTCGACGACGAACCCGCGGGAGAGGTTCAGGAACAGGCTGCCGGGGCGCATCCGGGCGAACTCCGCCTCACCGAACAGGCCGCTGTTGCCGGGCCGGCCGTCGACGTGCAGGGTCACGACGTCGGAGACCGACAGCAGCTCCTCCATGCTGGCGCACCGGCGGGCGTTGCCCAGCGCGAGCTTGTCGGCCGTGTCGTAGAAGAACACGCTCATGCCGAGGTTCTCGGCCAGCACCGACAGCTGGCTGCCGATGTTGCCGTAGCCCACGATGCCGAGCCGACGGCCCCGGACCTCGTGGGCGCCCTCGGCCGACTTGTCCCAGACGCCGGCGTGCAGCGCGGAGTTCTTCTCCGTGAGCCGTCGGGTCAGCGCGATGATCTCGGCGATCACCAGCTCGACGACGCTGCGCGTGTTGGAGAACGGCGCGTTGAAGACCGCCACGCCGCGCTGAGCGGCGGCGGACAGGTCGATCTGGTTGGTCCCGATGCAGAACGCGCCGACCGCCAGCAGATCGGACGCGGCGGCGAGCACCGCGTCGGTGATCGTCGTCTTCGACCGGATACCGAGCAGATGTACACCGGGGATGCGGGCGACCAGCTCGTCCTCGTCGAGGGCGCGATCGAGCAGCTCGACGGCGTAGCCGTTCTTCTCCAGCGAGGCGACAGCGTCGGAGTGAATGCTCTCCAGCAGCAGCGCGCGCAGGGGTTCAGTAGCGGAGCTCACTTGGGAAAAGTCCTTCTGCCGGGCGTCGTCGTCCTTTGAATGCTATGTGAAAGAGTCACGAGCCGGTCACGGCGTCCACGCGCTGAGACGGTCGCCCGCCGTCCAGCCGCTCGCGCCGGTCGGGCCGCTCCGCGCCCTGCTGAACCATCTGATCTACTGGACGGGGTTCCGCTTCGAGGCGGCCGCACGCAAGGCGCCGCCGCCCGAGTCCCCGGCGGAGGAGCACGACTTCACCGCCGAACCCGACTGGGCCGGCCGGTACGCCGTGAGCGTGCGGGCCGCCGCCGCGGCCTGGTCCGAGCCGGACGCCTGGGAGGGCGAGACCGGCCTCTTCGCCACGATGAGGATGCCGGCTCGGGTGGTCGGCGGGATGCTGTTCGCGGAGCTCCTGCCGCACGCCTGGGACCTCGCCGTGGCGACCGGCCGGCAGGTCCCGCTCGATGACGAACTGGCGCGGACGCTGTTCGACCAGGTGTCCGGGATGGCCGGGATGGCCCGGCAGTACGGGGCGTTCGGCTCGGAGGTGCCGGTTCCGGAGGCGGCTCCGTTGCTCGACCGGGCACTCGGTCTCGCCGGCCGCGATCCGGCCTGGACGCCTTGACCGGCAGGGGCGGTGGCCGCAACCGACAATCCCGACTTTCGCCACTTAGGGTGCATTGACGATCGACATTACGGGTGAAAGCGTGGAGGTTGACTGGGACCTCGGGGAAGGGGACGTCGCCTCATGGCCGACCTGCCACGACTGCCGTTCGAGCGCACCGACATGCTGGGGATCTCCGGGACGTACGCCGCGTTGCGCGCCGAGGAGCCGATCGCGCGGATCCGCACGCGGACCGGTGACGAGGCGTGGCTCGTGACCGGGTACGAACCGGCCAGGGCGATCCTCGCCGATCAGCGCTTCGGCCGTTCCCACCCCGACCCCGACCACGCCCCCCGGCTCTCCAACTCCGCCCTCACCGGCGGGCCGACCGGGGAGTTCGCCACCGAGAAGGACGTGCACGACCGCATGCGCCGGCTCCTCGCCCCGGCGTTCTCCGCGCGCCGGATGCGGGCGCTGTCCGGACACGTCCAGGAGCTGGTCGACGGCCTGCTCGACCGGATGGAGGAGCACGGCCCGCCGGCCGATCTGCACGCGGCGCTGTCGGTCCCGCTGCCCATCCAGGTGATCTGCGAGCTCCTCGGCGTCCCCCTCGCCGACCGCGACCACTTCCGGGCGCTCGCGGATGACATGACCGACCTCACCGACGCGGACCGGTCCGCCGCCGCCCGTACGGCCATGGAGGAGTACTCCCACGGCATCGTCAAGGCCAAGCGGGACGACCCGGGCGAGGACGTCTACTCCGACCTGGCCCAGGCCGACCTGCCTCCCGAGGAGGTCGCGACCATCGCGGGCGGGCTGCTGTTCGCCGGGCACGAGACCACGGTCAACCGCATCGACCACGGCGTTCTGCTCCTGCTCGCCAACCCGGGCCAGCTCGCGGAGCTGCGGCGTGATCCGGCGGTGGTCCCCGCGACCGTCGAGGAGATCATGCGCGTCGCCGTGCCGAACGACCACGGCCTCGCCCGGTACGCCCGCGAGGACGTGGAGGTCGACGGCGTACGGATCAGGGCGGGCGAGCTCTGCGTGGTCATGACCGCGGCCGCCAACCGCGACGAGACCGTCTTCACCGATCCGGAACGCTTCGACATCGGCCGCGACCCGCAGCCGCACCTCGGCTTCGGCTACGCCATCCGGTACTGCCTGGGCGCGAACCTCGCCCGCGTCGAGCTGCGGGCGGTCTTCGGCTCGCTGTTCCAGCGGTTCCCCGGCCTGCGCCTGGCCGTGCCGATCGACCGGCTGCCGCGCCGCGTCGACCGCCTCACCGGCGGCGTGTCCGCGCTGCCCGTCACCTGGTGAGGCGCGCCCGCGCAGAGAGTGGGGCGGCGGAGCGTCAGCGCGTGGACAGGACGGGCGTTCGGGTCACGCCGCGACCGGCCGCGCGGGCGAACTCGGCGAACCGCCCGGCGTCCCGTACGGCCGCGCCGCCCGGATCGTTGTTGAAGTAGACGTAGACGTCCTGAGCGTCGTCCCAGGTCTCGGCCAGCCGCCGCACCCAGGAGCGCAGTGCCTGGTCGCCGTACTCCGGCCAGGGCGTCGCCGCGCCCTCGTGCAGCCGCAGGTAACCCCAGTCGGCGGTCCGCCACAGGGGCGTCAGCGGCCGGCCGAGCCGGTCGGCCCAGCACAGCGCGGCCCCGTGCCGGATCAGCAGGTCGCGCACCTCGTCGGTCCACCAGGACGGATGCCGGGGCTCGACCGCGACCCGGACGCCGGCCGGGAAGCGGCGCAGGCATCGTTCCAGGCGTTCGACCTCGATCTGCAGGGTCGGGGGAAGCTGAACCAGGACCGGGCCGAGCTTGTCGCCCAGGCCGCCGGCGGCGTTCATCAGCCGGTCCACCGGCTCTTCCGGGTCCTTGAGGCGCTTGATGTGGGTCAGGTAGCGGCTGGCCTTGACCGCCATCACGAAGTCCGGTGGCGTGCGCTCCCGCCACCCGGCGAAGACCTCACGGCTGGGCAACCGGTAGAAGGCGTTGTTGTTCTCCACCGTGTCGAAGCATTCGGTGTACCGCTCCAGCCAGACGCGCTGCGGCAGCCCGGTCGGGTACAGGACGTCGCGCCAGTGCTTGTACTGCCACCCGGACGTACCTATCAGCAGCGGCATCCCGGCCTCCACCACGCCCGTACGCCGCCCCGCGCCCTCCTGACCGGATCGTTCGGCATGACCCGCGTTGTACCCCTGTCTCGCCTACCAAACGGGACAGTTGCACGACTGACTTAGTACGGCTGGTGCCGCGCACGAGGGTTTGCCGTCATCGGTCACCTGGAAATGGTCCCGATGAATCTGCAGTACAAGGGAGTCGGATTACGGCAGACGAAGGGCGTATCTGCAGCACGTGTCGTAGCCATCGCTGTGAACATCGAGTGCCTCAGCGGTGTGCCGTCGTCGGGAGAACCATCCCCGTCGAGTTAGTTCACTTTCGCGGGGATCTTCTTGTCGAGGGCGGTCAGTAGCAGGCTGACCATGCCGATGCCGAGGGTGACCCAGGCGATGGTGTGCAGGCCGCCGTCGCCGGCCTGGGTCCCGAAGGCAATGCCGATGAGGCTGGAGGAGAAGATCGCCCCGAAGTAGGCGAAGGTGCGATAGAGCCCCGAGGCGATGGCAACTTCCTCTGCTGGAGCCTGTACGTAGAGGGTGGCCTGGTTGGCGAAGCCGCTGAAGCCGTTGGCAAGTCCGAACAGCAACGACATGCCGATCAGCAGTAGCACCGGCGAACTGTGGGTGATCTGGAGCATGGTCGCACCGGTGAGCAGCATGCAGATTCCGGTCATGACGAGCGGGCGGCGCACCCAACCGCGTGTCGAGACGACGCGTGCGATGACGATACTGGCGGCCGACAGTGGCAGCATGATCAGACCCACCTGGGACGAGCTGTAGTGGGCGGCCTGCTCCATCCACTGACTCGTGCCGTACATAGCGGTATAAATGCCGAGCGAGACCACGGCCTGGCGCAGGTAGGTGCGCAGCAGCGGCCGGTTGCGCCCGAGCATTCGCACGTCGACCAGGGGACGGCCGGCGCGTCGTTCCCAGATGACCAGGACGGTGCCGAGGACAAGCGCTGCGGCCAGTTCCCACCAGTCAGGAGTCTTCACGTGGGAGAGGAAGAGCAGCGTACTGATGATGGTCCCTGCGAACAGCGCGATGCCCGGTAGGTCGATCATCGTCACCAAAGGCTCGCGGCCCTCGCGGGCCGATGGCTTGTCGCTGGCGACGCCTGTGAGGGTCAGAGCAAGGGTGAGCAGGGCGAGGGGGACGTTGACGAAGAAGATCGCGCGCCAGCCGTAGATCCCAGCCAGCAGGCCGCCGAGCGGCAGGCCGATCACAGTGGTGACCTGGGAGGCAATGGAGAAGTTGCCCAGAACTCGGCTGGGCACCCCTGCCTTCGTCTCGTCCGCCCGCTTTCGGACCAGGGCCATGGCTGTCGGGTAGGCCGCGGAGGTGCCGATGCCGATCAGGGCCCGGGACAGCAGCAGGAAGCCGAAGGCCGGGGCGGCCGCTCCGGTGATGCCGGCGAGTACGAGGATGAGCAGTCCGGTGATGAAAACACGTCGTGCGCCGAAGACGGTGGCCAGCTTGCCCATGGTGGGTTGCATCACCGCGCTGCAGAGGTAGAGCACGGAGATCAGGGACGCCGTGGTGCCTGGGCCTTTATGGAAGTCCAGGCCGATCCCGACCAGGCCAGTCGCGATCATCGAGCTGTTGATCGGGTTGAGCGTCGAGCCCAGCAGTAGCGGACCGACGAAGCGCCATCCGAAAGCCGTGGAGGTAGCGGCGGCGGCAGGTGTTTCAGTCGTGGGGGTGGTCATGAACGTAGTGCCAGGACGCTCAGGACGTCCGCGGTAGTGCCGGTCTCGGCGATGCGCGGGAAGATCTGCGCCACACTGTGCTCGTGCCGGTCCAGGACGGAGTCGGTCATGGCGTCCAGGGGAAGGGTGACGTGGAAGCCCTGCTCGTGCGCGTCCCGGGCTGTGGACTCGACGCCGCTGCTGGTGGCGATCCCGGTGATCACCACTTGGGTCACGTTGAGTTCGCGCAGCCGTTCGGCCAGGCCGGTGCCGGTGAATGCGCTGCGCGCATACTTGGTGACGACGAGGTCGTCGTCTTGCCGCTCCAACTCGGGGATCAGGTCCGTCCAGCCCGCCGGGAACGTGTGAGTGTGCGGGCCGCCGGCGTCGGTGCGGCCGGCCGGGGATCCTGCGACGTTGACCAGCACGACGGGCAAGCCCCGGCTGCGGAACTCCTTCAGCAAGGCTGTCGAGCGCTGGATGACATCGTCGACCGGATGAGCCAGCGGGGTCGTCACGATGCCCTGCTGGAGGTCGACGACGATGAGAGCGGTCCGCGGGTCGATCGTGGTAATGGGCATGCTAAATCCTTCGTTTCGTTCGATGAATGACCGGGGGGCGGGAACCGCATCCGCTGCATGCGTGTATCTGCGGTGCTATCCGTGCCGCTGCACAGCGGCAGGCAGGTCAGGGCGACTGAGCCAGGCGCCTCAGCAGCTTCACGGCAGAGGCGAGTTGCGCGATCTCGTCATCGGAGAGGCTGGCGTCGATCGCACTCGTCAGCCAGTCCTCTCTGGCGCTCCGTCCAATGCGGAATTGCTCCTGCGCGGCCGGAGTGAGGCTGAGTAGAGTCTTACGCCCGTCCTTCGGATCGGGCGAGCCGCTGATCAAGCCGGCTCCCTCCAAAACGCGGACGATCTTGGCCATCGACTGGGGGCGCATGCCTTCAGCCTCGGCAAGGGACGACGACGTCGCGGTCCCCTCGCGCTCGATGCGCAACAGTGCCGACATCTGCGACTTGGTCAGGTCGCTTCCCGCCGCCTGTTCACGAAGTCGGCGGACCAACTGCCCGAGGGTGACGCGGAGCTCTCCGGCGACCCGTGAGGCATCTTGGTGCGGCTTCGGCTGCTCGCTCATGCGTCCAGCGTAGCAAGACAACAGCCAGCTGCACAGCCAGCTGTACAGTTGGCTGCTTATTTTCCCTGGTGCGATCCGCGGTGGTCCGTTGATTCCGGGCTTTCGGAGTCCGAGTGGGCGGACGAGCCGCCCGGGCCGATCCAGGGGGCGGCAGCTTGTCGGTGGCGCTCCTGGGTGCCCACGTGGACTCCGCGGGCCGGCACCAGCCCTGCAGCGTGAAGCGGCAGTCCTCGCAGGCCGCGGATGCGTACGCCCGTGGCGCACTCCGCCTGGAGGGCGTAAAGATGGATGCCTCATCCGATGAGCAGAGTCCTGTCGCCGCCCGCGAGATGGTGCCGGGGCTCGACGGTGTAGCCGGTGTCGCGGAGGCGGGCGGTGATGCGGTCGGGTCCGTCGGGGCCCGCCGGGACCTCGACGCGGGCGATCGCCGCCGGCGTGTGGCGCCGGCGGATCGTCACCCCGTCGTACAGGTAGAGCCCCCACGCCGACCACGGGACGTCGGGGGTGGGATCCTCGTGCTGCATCCACGCCATCCAGGTGTCGCCGTGGACGTACCAGCAGTGGATCGCCCCCTTGCGCCAGGCGCCCTTGTGGCGGATCCAGACCCAGGCGTCGCGGGCCTCGATCCGATGGGATCCGGACGGGTAGTGGTCGAGCGGGCGGGCGTCGTACATGAGACCATCTTCGAACTGATGTTCGAAAGATCGCAAGTCGACGCAGGTCAAGCCTGCTTTAGGTTGCCCTGACGCTCCCCTGGGTGGGTGAGCGGCCGCCGTGCGCCACGTCATAGGGGCGGCTGGAAAATGCGTTGCCGTGATGGTCGGGCTTCTTCACACTGAAGGGGAACGGAAAGAGGTCGCCTTTTCCGGTAGGGCGCTTCTTCACGTTCGTCATTCACGCCGCTCTGGCCCAACGGCAGAGGCGTCCGGTTCAGGACCGGAAGGTTCAGGGTTCGAATCCCTGGGGCGGCACGTCAGATACGGAGCGCAGTGGGGGAGTTCGGCCGTCCCCGCTGGTCTCATAAGCCAGAGAGCGTGGGTTCGAATCCCACCTGCGCCACCATTGTGATGGCAGGATGACGCGGTCACCGGCCGCGTCATCCTGCCATTCTTTCCGGGAGATGGTCAGGCCGGAATGACGTAGGGGAATGTGCCGCTGCGCCGTTCGCCCGCGACGGCCGGTGTGAGGCCCGAGAGCACGGCGGTGCCGGTGACGAGGGACAGCATGACCTCGGGCGCGTTGTCGGCCAGTGCCCGTCCGTTGCGGGTGGCGAAGCCGAACGTCGCGGGTGTGCCGACCACGTAGGGCAGGACGTCGGGGAACAGCGCGCGGGCCACGGTCTCGCCGTAGCCGCCGGGGTCGTCGGAGATGCCGGTGGCCCCGGCGACGGCGGCGACCAGGCCGGCGATGTGCCCGCCGGCGGCGTCGAGGTCCTGCGACGGGTGTCTCGTGTTGGCGGGGTTGGAGAAGTCGGTGTCGTCGGGCCAGAAGATCGGCCACATCATCGGGTGACCGGCGCGGTTGACCTGCCGCCAGCCGCCCGCGTCGGTGGCGAGTTTGGTGGCGCACCACACGCCGGTCCTCGCGCCGGGACGCAGGAGCGGGTGGGAGTGCGGCACCTCCAGCACGATCGACTCCACCGTGGTGCCGGCGAAGCTGTTCTGCGCGGCGTCGGGCCGCCACGCCGAGAGGTCGGCCGCGGTCCCCTTCGCCACCGCGCCGTTCACGATGGCCAGCAGTGACAGGTCGATGTAGAACGGGTCGGTGGCGCGTCCGGCCCAGACCCGTACGCCGCCTCCGGCGACCGGTTCTCCGGTGCGGCCCTCCAGCAGCAGGTCCCCGGCCGCCTCGTCCTCCCGCGCGTCGGCGCCGGTCAGCACGTGCGCCTGCAGCGTCTGCCGTCCGTCCGGGCCGGGCTCGCCGAACGAGATCCGGTAGGTCAGGTCCTCGAAGGCGGCACCGTCGAAGTGCACCTTGAACTCGTACCGCGCCTCCGGGTGGAAGCCCGGCTGCGCGTAGACGCCGGTGACGTCGGAGTTGACGTCCATGACGAACACCGTGCTGCCCTGCCCGGGGAACACGTACAGGTCGTCGATGAACAACTGGCCGTTCTGCGCCGCCAGCGGCGTGTCGAGGTGATGGGACATGAGATGGTCCTTCGCCGGTCGTGGCTTCTCGGTCAGTCCGTGGGCAGCGCCGGGCCGAGCAGGTCTTCCAGCTCGACCCGCCGGTAGAACTCGCGCCGGACCAGGTCGCCGACGCGGTTGACGGTTTCGGCGCCGTCGTCGGCCGGGTCGATGTGCACCCGGAACGGCCGCCGGCCCTTGGGGGTGTCGACCACCCGGACGATGGCTCGGGCCACCTCCGCCGGGTCGGCGTCGGCGGGCGCCAGGTCGGCGAGCTTCTCGGCGACCTGGCCCATCAGGTCGCCGTAGACGTCCTCGTAGGCTTTCGCCACCTCCGTACCGGCCGGGTGACCCGCGTTGGCGAAGTGGTTCGTGCCGGTGGTGAACGAGCCGGGGACGATGATGACGGTGTCGATGCCGAACCGGGCGAGCTCGGCCGCGTACGAGACGGCGAGGGAGTCTTCGGCCGCCTTGGCCGCGAAGTACGGGCCGAGGTACGGCGGAGTGCCGCCCCTGGTGCTGCTGGAACCGACCCAGACCACCAGCCCGTCCCGCCGGTCGCGCAGGTGGGGCAGCGCCGCCCGGTTGAGCCGCTGTGTGGAGACGGCGTTCGTGTCGTAGACGCTCGCCAGTTGCTCGGGCGTGAACGCCTCGAGCGGGCCGAGGACCATGTGCCCGGCGTTGTGCACGACCACGTCGATCCGGCCGTGCTCGGCGATGACGGCGTCGACCGCGGCGTCGACGGAGTCCTGGCGGGACACGTCCATCTCGATGGGGCGCAGCTCCACCGAGTGGGCCTGGGCGTATTCGGAGGCGTCGCGGGCCGCGGCGGTGTTGCGGCCGGTGATGTCGCGCATGCCGGCGTAGACGACGTGCCCGGCGTCGGCGAGACCCCGTACGGTCATGGCGCCGAAGCCGCTGGACGCCCCGCTGACGATGATGATCTTCTTGGACGGCATTGTGCCTGCTCCTCGGGTGGAGTACGGGTGTTGCTGGGTTCGATGGGGGTCGCGACCGCGGTGCGGCGGCCGGGTCAGATGACGCCGCCGTTGGCGTAGAGGATCTGGCCGTTGACCCAGCGGGCCGGTCCGGCCAGGAACGCGACGACCTCGGCGATGTCGGCGGGGACGCCGAGACGTTCCAGCGGCGCCATCCGGGCCAGGCGATCGATCGACTCCTGGTCCTTCCCGTCGAGGAACAGCGGAGTGGCGGTCGGCCCGGGGGCCACCGCGTTGACGGTGATGTCCCGGCCGCGCAGTTCCTTGGCGAGGATCAGCGTCAGCGCGTCCACCGCGCCCTTGCTGGCGGCGTAGGCCCCGTAGGTGGGCAGGGCGATCTTGACGATCGACGTGGAGAGATTGATGATCGCGCCGCCGGACCGGACCCTGCGGGCCGCCTCCCGGCCGACGACGAAGGTGCCCCGGATGTTGATGCGGTGCATGCGGTCCAGCACCGCCAGGTCGAGCTCGGCCAGCGGCGAGAGCAGCATGATGCCGGCCGTGTTGATCACGACGTCGACACCGCCGAAGGCGGACTCGGCCGCCTCGAACAGCGCCGCGACGTCGTTCTCGTCCGCGACGTCGGCGCGTACGGCGATGGCCCGGCCGCCACGATCGGTGATCGTCTTCGCCAGTCCCTCCGCCTCGGCCGGCCGCCCCGCGTAGTTGATCACGACGGCGCATCCGTCGTCGGCGAGGCGCCGGCAGATCGCCTGGCCTATGCCACCGGAGCCTCCGGTCACCACCGCCACCCGGTCACCGGCTGGATTCGCATTCTGCTGATCGACCATGGGTCGCCTTCCTCTCGTTGGAACGCGCTCATCGTGTTCGGAGCGGCTCCCGGCCTTCTTCCGTCAGGTGACTGGGCCGGTCACCGGCGCGGGCACCGGGCGGTGACGTGGCGCCGAGCAGGTCAGGTGACAGAAGACGGCACGGCGACGGCCTGGCGACGATGGCCGACGTCTCCAAGCGACAGGGAAGGACACATTCGATGCCCGAGAATGCTTTGAACGGAAAGGCCGTCCTGGTCACGGGTGGAGCGAAGAATCTCGGTGGTGCGATCTCACGTGACCTCGCCGCCGCCGGGGCGAGCGTCGCCGTCCACTACCACAGCCGCTCCGACAAAGGCCTCGCCGAGGACACGGTGGCCGCGTGCGTCGCGGCGGGTGGGAACGCGTTCGCGATCGAGGCCGACCTGACCTCGGTGGCCGAGATCCGCCGCGTCGTCGATTCGGTGGTCGATCGCTACGGCGCGCTGTACGCCACGGTCAACACGGCGGGGATCGCGAAGGGCGCCCCGATGACCGAGGTCACCGAAGAGGAGTACGACGCCCATTTCGCCATCAATTCCAAGGCCGCGTTCTTCGTCATGGCCGAGACCGCCAAGCGGATCGAAGACGGCGGCAGAATCGTGAACCTCGTGTCGTCGTTGCTGGCCGCCTACACCGGCCGGTACTCCGTGTACGCCGGCAGCAAGGCCCCGGTGGAGCACTTCACCCGGGCGCTGTCCAAGGAGCTGACGGGCCGCCGGGTCTCGGTCAACAACCTGGCCCCCGGCCCCATGGACACGTCGTTCTTCTGGGACGCGGCCGCGCCCGGCGAGGATGAGTTCTCCCGTTCTCAGACGCCCTTCGGCCGGCTCACGAAGGTGGAGGACGTCGTTCCGTGGGTGCGCTTCCTGCTCACCGACGGAGCGTGGCTCAACGGCCAGACCGTGTTCCTCAACGGCGGCTTCTCCACCCGTTGACCGCTCGACCGATGATGACGCGGGGCCGCCGGGGGCGGGCCCCGCGTCGCGACCGGCGACCGAGGAAGAAAGGACCGACCGCCCGTGAGCCGACAGCCGTACGCAGAGGGACTCGTCGACGTGCACGCCCACTTCGTGACGGACGAGTATGTGGCCGCCGCGAGGGCGGCGGGGCATCTCCGGCCCGACGGCATGCCCGGATGGCCGCGCTGGGACGCCGCTGCCCACCTGGAGCTGATGGACGAGTGGGGGGTGGCCACGTCGATTCTGTCGATCTCGTCGCCCGGCACCCACTTCGGGAACGACCGGGCCGCTCGTGCGCTCTGCCGGGAGGTCAACGACGTCGGCGCCGGCGTGGCGCGCGAACACCCGGGGCGGTTCGGGCACTTCGCCTCGCTGCCTCTGCCGGACGTCGAGGGCGCCCTGGCCGAAGCCTCGCGTGCCCTCGACGAACTCTCCAGCTGGGGCGTTGCCGTGGTGACCAACGCCGGAGGAAGGTACCTCGGCGCCATCGAGTACGAGCCGCTCTGGGCCGAGCTCGACCGCCGTCGCGCGGTCGTGTTCGTCCATCCCACGTCGCCGTGCTGCGGCGAGGCCCTGTCCCTGGGGCGGCCCCGCCCGATGATGGAGTTCATCTTCGACTCCGCCCGTGCCGCAGCCGACCTGGTCTTCGGCGGAGTCATCACCCGTTACCCCGGGATCCAGTGGATCTTCACTCACGGCGGCGGCAGCCTGCCGCTGCTCGCCGACCGCATGGAACTCTTCCGCACCGTCTTCCTGGGCGGCGCAGGCGATGCCCCGACGGTCCAGGAGCAGCTCGCGGGACTCTGGTGGGACATGGCCGGTACGCCGTTCCCCCGGCAGATCCCCGCTCTGGTCGACGCGTTCGGCAGCCGGCGGATCCTCTACGGCAGTGACTACTGCTGGACCCCGGCCGCCGGCACCGCCGCCCAGGTCGCGTCCATCGACGGAGCCGAACAGCCGCCCGGCACCACATGGCGGGCGCTGACGACCCGCAACTCCTCCCGGCTGTTCCCGGCCCTCTCGGGTCCGAAGGGGACTGGCGATGGCCGGGTCTGAGCCACATCGGCGGCCGGCGGTGACGATGCGGATCGGCACCCCTACAGCTGCTCGCCGCCGAGGTCGGCCAGGCGCAGCTGGGCGCGGGAGGTGATGCCGAGCTTCGGGAAGATCCGGTAGAGGTGGAAGCCGACGGTCCGGTGCGAGAGGAACAGCCGCGCCCCGATCTCACGGTTGGTCAGCCCGCTCGCGGCGAGTCTGGCTATCTGCAGTTCCTGCGGGGTGAGCCTGTCCAGGGTGTCGGGCGTGGACCGGGTGACGGCCTCGCCCGCGGCGCGAAGCTCGGCGCGCGCGTCCTCCCCGAACGCCCTGATGCCGAGTGCGTCGAAGCTCTCCATGGCCGCCCGCAGCGGGGCACGGGACTCGATGAGGCGGCGCCGGCGCCTCAGCCACCGGCCGTACGCCAGCAGGAGCCGTGCCCGGTGGAACGGCCAGCTCTTCAGCCGGGTGTGGAGGGCCCGCTGGTAGAGAGGCTCGGCCGTGTCGTCGTCGGCGACCAGGGGGCGGGCGTAGGCGGCCATGGCCTGCAGGTACGGCGAGGTCGTCCGCTCGGCCAGGGCGTCGAGCCGCGCGAGGTGGTGTTCCGCCTCGTCGTGGCGGCCGGTGAGGGTCGCCGCCTCGATCAGGTCAGCGATCCCCAGGTAGCCCACGAACGGGTGATAGGCAATGTCGGACGGGTCGAGTACCCGGGCCAGCTGCTCGAACGCGTCGCCGTGCTGGTTGCTGACGAGGGCGCACCGTCCTCGGGCGAACTGGGCGAAGCCCAGGATGGACTGGGCGCCGACCGAGAGCAGTTCCGCCTCTGTCCGCCGGATGAGCTCGTTGGCGGTGTCGTGGTCACCGCGCTCACCGGCCAGCGTGGCCGTGGCCAGGTCGGCCACCAGCGCCCAGCGGGATCGGCCGGTGTCGCGGGACAGCCGGCCGGCCTCATCCGCCGCCGTCGCCGCCAGCCGGTGCTTGCCGAGGTGGATCGCCGCCCACGCCTGAGAGGCGAGGGCTTCGCCGAGCAGGCCGAGGCGCCCCTGCCGCCGGAGACCGTCGACGGACGCGCACAGGAACGGCCACGACAGGTCGAAGGCCCAGATGGCGGTCAGCGAGGCTCCCAGCGCATGCTGCTCGGCGGGGTCGCCCGTGAACTCCGGCGCGATCCGGGAGACCTTGCGGATGACCCGTGCCGCTTCCTTGACCGGGTCCGCGCAGGCGGCGATGGACAGGACCATGGGGTCGGCGTCGCTTCGCTGGAGGCGTCGCGCCGTCCTGACGACGAGGTCACGGGTCTCCTGCGTCGGATCGCCGTACCAGCAGCCGACGGACAGCGGCCACAGGGCTCTGAGCGCGAGCGTGGCGCCGTCGCTGTCGGCGCCGGCCAACCGGTCCGCCACGTCGGCGAAGACCCGTACCCGCTGTGGGGTGTACCAGCTCTCCTCGTTGAGGGCCTCCATCCACAGGGTGAGGCGGAGCCGCTCTCCTTCTTCGAGCCTGGAGGACTTCGCCTCGGCCAGTTGCCGGCGTGCGGCGACGGCGTCGCCGAGGTCGAAGTCGATCTCCGCCGCACGCAGCAGGAGACGACCCCGGTTCCCGCCCGGGTCGCTCAGCATCGCTGCCCGGCGCAGGGTTTCGGCCGCGGCGCGCGGAGCCCCCCGGTCGAGTGCCCGGAGGGCGGCCGCCTCGAGATCGAGGGCCACGCCGTCGTCCGGACCGGGACTGGCGGCCGCCCTGTGCCAGGCCCGGCGTTCCTGGGAGTGCGTCAGCGCTCTCGCCAGCGCGGCGTGCGCGGCCAGGCGTCTCGACGGGAGGGCCGCCCGGTAGATGGCCGAGCGGATGACGGGGTGCCGGAAGCGCACCTCACGCCCGTCGAGCTCGATCAACCCGGCCTCGACGGCGGGTTCCAGGACGTCGACCGAGGGCGCCGTGCCGTCCAGGAGCTCCACGGCGCTGAAGATCTCGGTGAGGTCACTCTGGTCGTCGGCGGCGGCGATCAGCAGGATGCTCCGGGTCGGGTCCGGCAGCCCCGAGACGCGGGGGAGGAACGTCCGCTCCAGGCGGCGGGTGGTCGGCAGCCACGGCGTCCGTACCTGCCGGACACCGTCCCCGCTCAGTGCCGCGGGAAGCTCGACCAGCGCCAGCGGGTTGCCGGCCGCCTCGGCCAGGACGCGGTCGCGGGCGGCCTCGCCGAGTTCCGGTGCGCGCGCGGCGAGAAGCGCGGTCGCCGCGTCGTCGTCGAGCTTCGCCAGCGGCAGTTCGGGCAGGCCCGCGTCGTTCAGTACGGTGTCATGTCCCTCACGGAGCGCGAGCACCATGACCACCCGCTCGGCGCCCAGGCGGTTCGCGATGAAGGCCAGGACCTCACCGCTCGGCCGGTCGATCCACTGGACGTCGTCGATCACCAGGATGACGGGCGAGTCATCGGCCAGGCCGCTGATCAGTTCCAATGACGCCAGGCCGACCGAGAACATCTCCGGTGCGACGCCCTCGGCCATCCCGAACGCCGCCGACAGCGCCAGCCGCTGCCGGGGGATCAGGGCCGAGGCGCGGTCGAGGACCGGCCTGAGCAGCTGATGCAGCCCGGCGAAGGGGATCGACGCCTCCGACTGCACGCCGACCGCCGACAGGGCGCGGCAGCCCCGCCCGACGGCGGCCTCCCGGGCCGCGCCGAGCAGGGCGGTCTTGCCGATCCCGGCCTCTCCGCGCACCAGCAGGGCGCCGCCCGCGCCGGCCAGACCGCGAGACGTCACCTCCGCGAGCAGCCGGAGTTCGGCGTCGCGCCCGTAGAGCGTCCCCGCTTCGCGAAAGCGACGGGTTCCTTCCCTCGTGTCCGATGACTGGTAGGTGACGGCCATGGCGCCGACGCTACGGGCGGCGGGGGCCGGGAGGCATCGGTCATGTGACCATCGTGGCGCGGTCCGCCGACGGCTCCGGTCGGCATCGCGGCAGGTCAAGGCAGGGCGAGGCGGCCAAAGGCCGGTCGTTAGCCTGTGGGACGTGGGACTCATCGGACGGAGCGAGGAGATCAGCCGGCTGCACGGCCTGGTGAGCGCGGTACATCGGACCGGTGCGGCCCTGTTGCTCCGCGGTGAGCCCGGCATCGGGAAGTCGGCCCTGCTCCAGGAGGCCGCGGCGTTCGCGCACGCGTCCGGCCTGCGTGTCCTGGGCACGGCCGGTGTGGAGTCCGAGGCCCATCTGCCCTACGCCGGGCTGCACCAGCTCCTGTGGCCGGTACGGGACCGCATCGGGGTGCTGCCGCCCGGCCAGCGGGAGGCGCTGCGGGCGGCGCTGGGTATGACCGAGGCGGTCGTGCCCGAGGGCTATCTCGTCGCCCTCGCCGTGCTGAACCTGCTCGCCGAGATAGCCGAGGCCGGCCCGGTTCTGATCGTCGCGGAGGACGCGCACTGGCTCGACCCGTCCACCGCCGACGTGCTCGCGTTCCTCGGACGGCGGCTGGAGTCGGAACCGATCCTGCTGCTCGCCGCGACCCGCCCCGGGATGGCGACGCGGTTGGACGAGGCCGGGCTGCCGGACCTGCTCATCCCGCCGCTGTCCGCGAAGGACGCCGCCGCACTGCTCGACGTCGGTGCGGCGGACCTGCCCGCCGCGGCGCGCCGCCGGCTGCTCGCCGAGGCGGCGGGAAACCCTCTGGCGCTGATCGAGCTGCCCGCCGCGGTCGACGGCACCGACGGCGCCGCCATCCTCGCGAGCCCGTGGCTGCCGCTCACGGCCAGGCTGGAGAGCGCCTTCACGCGGCGGTTCGCCGCGCTGCCGGCGGCCACGAGGGCCGTACTGGAGGTCGCCGCGCTCAACGACAGCGCGGATCTGAACGAGACGCTGACGGCCGCCCGCGGGCTCACGGGCCGGTCCGTCACGGCCGCCGACCTCAGGCCGGCCGTCGAGGTCCGCCTCCTCACTCCGGACGAGAGCCGTGTGGCGTTCCATCATCCGCTCATCCGCTCGGCCGTCCACCAGGCGGCCGGTGCCGCCCGGCGCCGCGAGGTGCACCGGGCCCTGGCCGGAGCACTGGCCGATCAGCCCGACCGGAGAACATGGCACCTGGCGGCTGCGAGCGACCGGCCGGACGAGGACATCGCGGCCGCCCTCGAGGCGGTCGCGGTCCGGGCGCAGCGCCGTGGCAGCGGCGCCGCGGTCGTCGCCGCCCTCGAGCGGGCCGCGCGGCTGAGCCCGGATCCGGAGCGGCGGGCCGACCGGCTCCTGCGCGCCGCGGACGGTGCGGTCGAGCTCGGCCGCCCGGAGATCGTCGACCGGCTCCTCTCCGAGGCCGGAGAGATCGAGCCGTCGAGGCAGCGGCGTGCCCGCCTGGCCTGGATCAGGGCCGCATTCGACGACGGCCTCCGGGAGGGCGGCATGGACGCCTCGGCGCTCGCCGACCTGGCCGAGTCCGTCGCCGCCGACGGGGACGTCGATCTAGCGGTCCGGATCCTCTGGAGCGCCGCGCTGCGCTGCTTCTGGAGCGAGCCGGGCATGGCGGCCAGAGACCGGATCGTCGATGTGGCCGAACGACTGCCGCTCGACCCGCTGGACGCCCGGCTGCTCGCCATCCTCGGCTACGCGGCCCCCATCGCCCGGGGCGCGGTCGTCATCGAACGCTCGGAGCGGCTGCTCGCCCGATCCGGCCTCGACTCGCCGACCGTGCGGCTCGTGGGCAGCGTCGCGGTGCTCGTCGGCACCTTCGACGTGGCGATCACGCAGTCCGCCGCGTCGCTGGCCGGCCTGCGCGAGCAGGGCCGCCTGCAACTCCTGGCCCGCGCGCTCGCGGCGCAGGCGTGGGCGGCGGCGCAGCTCGCCGACCTCGCGGTGGCCCTGCCCGCCGCCGAAGAGGCGGGCAGGCTCGCCCGGGAGACCGGCCAGCCGTTCCTGCTCGGCCTCATCCTCGCCACGCAGGCGAAGATCGAGGCACTGCGCGGCCATTTCGACCGGGCCGAGGAGCTGGCGGCCGAGGCCGAGCGGCTCGGCACGCCGGTCGGCGCACGGAACGTCCTCGCCACCGCGCAGCACGCGCGCGCCCTCGCCGCACTGGGGGCGGGCGACTACCCGCAGGCGCTCACCCGGCTTCTGCGCATGCACGACATCACCGACTCATCGCACCAGCTCGCCCTGAGCTGCCACACGGTCGCCGACATCGCCGACGCGGCGCTCCGCAGTGAGCGTCCCGGCGACGTGGCCGGCGTGATCGCCCAGATGGAGGCGGCCGCGAAGAGCACGACCTCGCCGTCCCTGCACGACGGCCTGCGGTTGGCCCGGGCGGTGCTGGCGGGCCAGGACGAGGCCAAGGAGGAGGCCCAGGACCTCTTTCGGACGGCACTGGCCGCGGACCTGACCCGGCGGCCCTTCATGCGGGCGCGCACGGAGCTGGCGTACGGCGAATGGCTCCGCAGGCAACGGCGCGCCGTGGAGTCCAGACAGCACCTCCGCGCGGCCCGGGACACCTTCGACGCGCTCGGCACGTCGCCGTGGGGGGAGCGGGCCCGCCGTGAGCTCCGCGCCGCCGGTGAGCGGAGCAGCGAACGACAGGCCGCCACCAGCGACCTCCTCACCGCGCAGGAACTCCAGATCGCGCAGATGGCCGCCGAAGGCCTGACCAACAGGGAGATCGGCAAACGCCTCTACATCTCGCACCGTACGGTGGGCGCCCACCTGGCGCGGATCTACGCCAAATTGGGCGCGACCTCCCGCGTCCAGCTGCACAACGCCCTTGGCCGGTGACCGGGCTCCTCAGTCCTTGAGCGGGTCGTGGCCCCAGTTCATCAGGGAGTACCGCCAGCGGGTCTCGCGGATGTCGCCGTCGGGGCGCTGCGCCAGGTGGCGGCGGATGTAGCCGACGACCTTGCGCATGTGCGCGTAGTCGTCCTCGGACAGGTCGGCCTTCTTCGCGCGCAGCAGTGCGACGATCCGGCGGCCCGACTCGTGGCCGGTGGACTCGCCGCCGCCCGAGTGCTGCCCGGCCGCCTTCGACTCCTCACTGCCGAGCCAGCGTTCCAGCTCGGCGGGCTTGAGGTTGACCAGCTCGCCGAACAGCCTCCGGATCTCCTCGTCGTCCTCGCCCGCCACGGGTTCAGTCCTCCTTCTTCAGCGCGTCGGGCTTGTGCACCGCCCTGCCGCCGGACTTCTCGCTGCGGACCTGGTACTGCGGTTCGTCCGGCGACGCGGCGACCGTACGGCCGGCGGCCTCGGTCCGTTCGGTGATCTCCTCCTCGACCTCGCCGCGGGCCTCACCGCCGTGACTGCGCCAGGAGACGTGGTCGCCCTTGTGCAGCTTCTTCTTCTCTTTCGCCATGACGCTCTCCTGCTCCGCCCGCCCGCCTCCCCATACCCGCAGGTCAATGCGTATGCACCGGGCGAAGGGTAAGGATGGTCCGTCCCTCTGCGGCCACATGCGGCCGGCCCGGTCCCGTCCGCCACCTGACGGGTCACCGGCCGGTGCCGCTGCCGCTGAGGTGGGCTTCGGCGATCTTGCGGAACGCCGTCACGAGGCGGCCGCGGTCGTCGGCGCGGGTGGCCAGCACGACCTGGCTGGGCTCGACGCCCTCCAGGGGGATCGTGGTGAGGTCGGGCCGCAGCCGGCGGACGTGCTCTCCGTCCGGGATGATCGCGATGGCCTGCCCGGCGGCGACGAGTTCGGCCTTGTCCTCGACGGCCTCGATGAGGGGACCGTCGGGCGCCGGGGCTCCGCCGGGCCGGGGATCGATGCGCCAGAAGGCGTTCCAGTCCGGGTCGGACACCCGTGGCAGAGGTTCGTCGGCGATGTCGTCGATCGTCACGGACTCCTTGCCCGCCAGGCGGTGGTCGAGGGGCACGACGAGCACGCGGGGCTCGTCGTAGAGGACCGTGACGCGCAGCCGGTCGGTGGCGAACGGCAGCCGCGTCACGACCGCGTCCACGCGGTGATCGAGGAGCGCCTCGCGGGGTTCGTTCCAGTTCACGTACGTGGTCCGCACGTCGGCGTCCGGGTGCCGGTGGCGCAGTTCGCGTACGGCCGGAGTGACGATGAGGTTCGTCGTGTAGCCGATGGTGATCCGGTCCGGCCGGGCGGCGGCCCGGGTGCGCGCCACCACCTGGGCGGCGGAGCGCAGGAGCGTCTTCGCGAGCGGGAGGAAGGTCTCCCCGGCCTCGGTCAGTTCGCTGCCTCGCGGGGTGCGATCCAGCAGGCGGACGCCCAACTGCTGTTCGAGACGGCTGATCTGCCGGCTCAGCGACGGCTGGGTGGTGTGGAGGACGGCGGCGGCGCGACCGAAGTGCCGATGCTCGGCCAGAACCGTGAAGTACCGCACCAGCCGCAGGTCGAGATTCATCGGAGGCGGTGGCGACTCGGGCATACAGGGAGCTTAGGCCCGTATGCCATGACGTCGGGTGTTACGCGAAGCGTATTGCCGGATGCGGAACATTCATTGGACCTGGCGTGCTCCGTGGCGCGAAGGTGGAGTCCGCGGCCGCGCACCGGCACGGTGCCGCATCGGGCCGCTCCTCAGGCCCCTGTTCCGGAACGGAGTCCACCATGTCCGCACCTACAGCTCTGATCACCGGCGGAACCAGCGGAATCGGCAGGGCCACCGCCGAACTGCTGCATTCGCGCGGATATCAGGTGGTGGTCACCGGGCAGAACCCCGACACCATCGCCGCGGCCGAGAAGTCACTCCCCGAAGGGATCGTCGTGCTGCGCGCCGACGCCCGGTCCCTCGCCGACACCGACCACGTCGTGGAACAGGTCCGGGAGCGATTCGGCGCGCTCGACGTGCTGTTCCTCAACGCCGGGATCGTACGGGGCCTGCCGGTCGAGGCGTTCGACGAGGCCACGTTCGACGACATGGTCGACGTCAACTTCAAAGGCCAGTTCTTCACCCTGCAGAAGGCCCTCCCGCTGCTCAACGACGGGGGTTCCATCATCTTCACCGTCGGGATCGGCGTGACGCGGGGCATCGCCGGCGGGTCCGTCACCGCCGCCACCAGGGGAGCCCTTCTGGCCCTCGTCCCGTCCCTCGCCGTTGAGCTGGCACCCCGGCGGATCCGGGTCAACGCCGTCAGCCCCGGCCCGATCGAGACCCCGATCTGGGCCAAGCACGGACTCCCGACCGAAGCGCTGGAGGAGACCCTCAAGGCCACGGCCGCCCGGGTCCCCCTGGGCAGGCTCGGCACCGGCGAAGAGGTCGCCGAGGTCGTGGCCTTCCTCGCCTCCGACGCGGCCGGTTACGTGACCGGCGAGAACATCACCGTCGGCGGTGGAGCCGGCCTCCGGGCATAGCCGCGCACGCCCGGGCCACGGCTCAGCCGACCGCGGCGAGAAAGTCCGATACCCCCGAGGAGGCCGGTCACCTGGACCTCACCACCTGGCGGGAAAGTGCCTTCTTGGCGGCTCAATTGCGGTCACCTACGGTTCTGTGGTCACCATTGGTAACCACGAACCGGAGGCTTGATGCTGCGTACGACTGAGGCCAACGGCGCCATGAACCACTTCGTGATCACAGGCGCGCGGGTCTTCGATGGGGAGGACCTGCTCGGGGTCGTCGACGTCGAAGTCGCGGACGGCACGATCGTGAGCGTCGCGGGCAGGCGTCCCGAGGGGGTCGAACTCATCGATGGCACGGGTGCCACGTTGTTGCCCGGCTTGATCGACGCTCACACCCACACCGACGCGGAGTCGCTCCGCCAGTCCCTGACGTTCGGGATCACCACCGAGCTCGACATGCTCTCGATGCCGGAGCGAATGATCCCGCTGCGCCGCCAGGTCGCTGAGTCGAGTGACCTCGCCGACGTGCGCTCCCCTTCCGTCGGGCTCACTCCTGCGGATGGGCACCCGCATCAGCTCCGGCAAGGAGAAGGGGATCCACCGTGGCCGACCGCCACGCGCGTGGACGAGATCCCGGCATTCGTCGAGGGCAGGATCGCCGAGGGCGCCGACTACCTCAAGGTGCTGGTGGAGGACGGCCACCTGTTCGGCTCGTCCCTGCCCCGCCTCGCTCCCGAGTTGGTCGCGGCGACCGTTCGTGAGGGCCACGCCCGCAACACGATGGTCCTCGCGCACGCGATGACCATCGAGACGGCCGATCAGGTCGTCGACGCCGGCGTCGACGGACTCACTCACTCCTTCTTCGACCGGCCTCATACCGACGAGCTGATCGAGAAGATCGCCGCTGCCGGCATCTTCGTGATCCCCACGCTGACGGTGATCGCGTCGATCACCGGCGAGCCCGCCGGCGCCCAGCTCGCTCAGGACCCGCGGGTCAGCTCAAAGCTGACGCCGACATGGCTCGACAATCTGTCCGGCACGATGGCGATGAGTCCAGCCGAGAACTTCGGCTACGCGCTCGAGACGCTCGCCGCGCTGCACCGAGCCGGCGTCGACATCCTCGCGGGCACGGACGCCGCACATCTCGGCGCACCGGGTATGGCCCACGGCGCCAGCCTCCACGGCGAACTGCGGCTCCTGGTGATGGGAGGCTTCACGCCGATGGAGGCACTGCGGGCGGCGACCTCCGTCCCGGCGCGTCGGTTCGGCCTCGATGACCGTGGTCGAATCAAGCCCGGCCTCCGAGCCGACCTCACACTGGTCGCCGGTGACCCGACCACCACCATCGGCGACACCCTCTCCGTCCAGCGCGTGTGGCGCGGAGGGATACCGGGACCCCTGACGCCGACGCCCGCCGCGAGGTGAACTCGCGCCATTCGGCGTGGTCCGTTACCCCGCCTGCTCCGTGACGCAGACCTCGACGCAGTTCCCGCCGTTGGTGCTGCTGTGCCGTGACTTGCGCCAGTCGACGTTGTTCAGGTCCATCGTTCCTCCGCCACCTTCTTGATGAGCTCGATTGATTCGCGTTGGGACAGGGCGAATGTCCGGATCGACTCCCAGACATCGATCAGGCATGCGATGTCTTCTGGGTTGCTCGTGACCAGACCGCGAACGACGGTGTCGATGTAAGCAACGTCGCCGCCGTTGACGGTGGCGATCGTGAATGCGCCTGCCAGACCTTCGTAGCGGACGCCGGAGGGGACGATCTGGACCGCGAGCCGAGGGGACACGCAATTCACCAGGTGCTCTAGTTGATCACGCATCACCGCCGCATCGCCGAAGCCGCGAGTGAGGACCGTTTCGTCCAGTACACACCTGAGTGTAGGTGGGTTTTCGCTTTTGAGAATGGCCTGGCGGTCGAGTCGGGCGGTGACGGCGGCCTCGTCGCCGTCGAGGACCGTACGGGCGTAGTCGGGCGTTTGCAGCAGGCCGGGGACGACGGCCAGCTCGAACGCCCGGAGCGCCGACGAGCGGCGCTCTTCGGCGAGCCAGTCGCGCATCCAGCCCGGCAGGCTCTCTCCCTCCAGCATGTTGAAGACCTCCAGGAGCACGCCGGGCGGAACCTCCAGTGCCTGCTCGATGGCGGCGACCTGTTCGCGCCGAGGACGTAGCTGTCCGGTTTCGACGTTGCTCAGCCATCCATCCGAATAACCGAGCCTTTTGGCGAGATCGGCCTGGAGGATGCTTCCCGCGTCTCGATAACGCCGCACCAGACGGCCGAGGGTGATGAGCGTGGGGCTGGGGGATGTGCGCATTCTTCCGCCCTTCTGGGATGTCCTGGGTGCTGTTGACCTGACGTTCTCGCTGGTCAGTGCAGGCAGGATAAGCAGAATGAAGCGCTGTTCCGGGGGGTCATCAACGACAACCCGCGCGCCGCGAAGGATCGTTACTCGTGGTATTTCGTATGCCCCCCTATTAACCCGTCATCCGGGTTAAGGATCATCTCCGATCCGGCGTCGGCGCCCCTGAACGGCGTCGATCACTCAGCGCGGCCGACCGGGCCGCCGTCCGCCGCGGGCACGAAGCGGGGCAACCGGGCGGGGTTGATGTTGGCGAGTTCGTCGAAGGTGGCCCGTTCGTAGGACTTGGCCCAGGCGAGGTCCGCATCGGACAGGTGGCCGGTGGCAAGTCCGGCGATCAACCGCTCGCCGTAGTCGGTGTGGTCGTGCGAGGTCAGGATGAGCAGGTCCGGGAGCTCCCGGCGCAGCCACTGGATGCGGCGGATCGAGTCGACATAGCGGGTCTCGCCACCGAGCTGGATGGCGCGCACCTGGTCGACCGCGAGATGCCGGATGGTGTACATCGCGTCGCCGGTCAGGAGGAACCGGTGGTCGACCAGCAGGCTGGTGCTGCCGGGGCTGTGCCCCGGGGTGGGCAGCGCGATGACACTGCCGTCGCCGAACACGTCCGCCGAACCGGTGAAGCCGCCGATGGCCGGGCCGGTGAACTCGAGCGGGCGCCAGTCGGTGATCGGCGCGATCGACGGCGGGTAGGCCAGCGGCACGAGGCCGAGCACCTTGTCGTCGCGCGCCGCGTACTCGGCCGCGCCCAGGTACACCGGAGCGTGCGCGAACAGGTTGAGCGCGCCGACGTGGTCCTCGTGGAAATGCGTGATGAACACGGCGCGGATGTCCTCCGGGCGGTAGCCGAGCCGCGCGAGTCGGGCCGGCATGGTCTCCTCGTCCGGCAGGTCGTACTCGTCCGCGTCCATCACGTGCTCCATGATCGAACCGCGGTAGTAGTCGGCGTGCGCGGCCTGTGCCGGGCTGATCCCGGTGTCCACCAGAACCGGGCCGACGGTCGGGTGCTCAAGCAGGTAGGCGTGGATCGGCACCCAGATGAAGTGATCCTTGTCGGCGGCGAACTCGCCGAGGGAGAACCCCTCCAGGCCACCGTAGAACTGGCCGAACGGGACCTTGGTGCGGCCGATGCGCAGCGGGTGAATGTTCATGACGGGCTCCTTCGCCTACGTCGGAACGGGACCGTTCCGACGTTCAATGACGAAGAGTAGGCACGGCGATCGATGGAACGCAACCGTTCCGTCCCGTCTATACTGTGCGGCATGCCACGCAAGCGCGAGCCGGCCGGCGCCGCCGTCCTCCAGGAGTCCGTCACCAGCGCGATCACCACCGCCCTGTTCGACGAGCTGGCGGAGACCGGATACGCGCGCACGTCCGTCGACGCGGTGGCCCGGCGTGCCGGTGTCGGCAAGGCCGCCGTGTACCGCCGCTGGCCGTCCAAGCAGGCCATGTTGCTCGACCTGCTCGAGACGGCGGTGCGCCGGAACGTACCGGAGGTGCCGGATTCCGGGTCTTTGGCCGGCGATGTGCGCGGCTTCCTCGATGTGATCGTCGCGCAGGTCGCTGATCCGCGGATCAAGCGGATCGCGCTGGACATGGCGGCCGAGACCACGCGCAGTCCCGACCTCGGCGCCGCGCTCCGCGAGACGGTGGCCGGACCACGCCGCGCCGCTGCCGCCACCGTGCTGAGCCGGGGGGTCGAACGCGGCGAACTGCCCGCCGACATCGACCGCGAACTCGGCCTCGACCTGCTGATCTCGCCGCTGCTGGGGCGCCTGCTGCTGATCGGGGGACCGGTCGACGACGCCTATCTGACCCGGCTGACCACGGTCATCGTCGCCGGCCTCACCTCAGCGTGACGGCCGCCGGTCTTCGGGGTCAGGGCTGTTCCATGAGGGCCGGGTGTCTCGGGTCGTCGACGCGGACGACGACGTCGGCGGTCAGCGCCGGCCGGGTCTCGTCCTCGTACCGCTCGTACGCGGGCAGCGTCCATTCCTCGTCCGGTCCGGTGCGGCGGGCCAGTGCCGCTCGGGACATCGACAGGTGGACCGTGTGGTCCAGCGGCAGGCCCCGGCCGAGGAGGAGCGCGCCGTCGAGCAGGAGCACGCCGCCCGGCGCCAGCGTCACGTACGAGGCGCGGGTGGCCCGGTCGACGGTGCTGTCCCAGAGGGTGGGCAGCACCCGGCCGGAGCCGCCGGGGTCGAGCGGGCCGAGCACCTCGCGGACCAGGCCGCCCTCGTCGAGCCAGTCCGTGTAGAAGGCGTCCGGGTCCTCCCGGCCGTACTCGAAGCGGAGCGAGGCCGGTCGGAGGAAGTCGCCGGCCGAGACGCGCAGGACGTCGCGGCCGCGCAGCCGGAGGGGGTCCACCAGCGCGTCCGCGAGGTCTCCCGGCCGGGCGGGTGGGGCGCCGTCGATCGCGACCCGCGCCCACGACGCTTCGGGGAGGGCCGCGATCCGGTCGGCGAGTTCCTCGACCAGGAGGGACGGTGAGATGGGCCGTACGCGCACCTGACCATCCTCCCAGGGATGGTCGAACGCCTGCTCGGCGGACGCCGTGCCGCGTTTCGCCCGGGAGAACGCCCAGTTCAACGCTGTTAAGTGACGTACTGTGACCTATTCACCACGGAAAACGTTACCAAATCGGAATTTCATTAGCACTCGTAACTTCTGGCGTATTAGGGCGAATACCAGCACAATTACCGCTGCTTGCCGCAGCGGTGAGGTTCCGGCGACCCACCGGCAAGCGAGATTGATGAGGTGAATTGTGCGCATACGTTCCGTAGCCGCGGCGGTTGCCGGTGCGGGGGCGCTGGTGGCGTCCGCATTCGCGCCGACGGTCGGCGTCGCGGCTCAGGCCGGCGGCGGCATGGTGCCGCAGGCGGTGCACGTGCCCATGACTCCTGACCTGGTCAGCGCGACCAAGCAGGCCTCCACGGCGTGCACGCTGCCCGACGGCGGCAACGTCTCGTACTACCACTGCTACACCCCCCAGCAGATCCGCTCGGCGTACGGCGTCAGCGGTGTCCCGTCGATCTCCGTCGGCGGAAAGACGGTGCCCAACCGTGGGCAGGGTCAGACGATCGTCCTCGTCGACGCGTACGGCAGCCCGACCGCAGCGGCCGACCTGCAGCGCTTCCACGACGCGTTCTTCCCCGACCTGCCGAACCCGGACTTCACCCAGAAGTTCCCCCAGGGCGACCCGCAGTACAACAACGCGAACGGGCAGGGTCTGTCCGGCAACTCCGGCGCGGCCGGCTGGTCCGGCGAGGCGACGCTCGACATCGAGTGGGCGTACGCGGTGGCTCCCGAGGCGCACATCGTCCTGGTGGCGGTTCCGCCGGCGGAGACGTTGGGCGTGCAGGGCTTCCCGAACCTGTTCAAGGCGATCTCCGACGAGGTCGACGCGGAACCGGCCGGCACGGTGTTCTCCATGTCGTTCGGGGTCACCGAGGAGACCTTCGGGGGCGCGGCGGCCACGCAGACCGCCAAGTTCGACGAGGTCTTCAAGAAGGGCCTGGCCAAGCACGACAACTTCTTCGCGTCCTCCGGTGACGACGGCACCTCGGGCGCGGCGAAGCAGCAGCACGAGGGCGCGACCTACCCGCAGCCGACCGTCGGCTGGCCGGCCAGTTCCCCGTACGTCGTGTCGGTCGGCGGCACCCAGTTGCAGTACGGCTGGACCTGGGACCCGTCCGACAACGCGCCGCGTACCTCGACCGGGGCCCGCAACCCGGACTACTGGAAGTGGACCGACGGCGGGAATTCCGAAGCGGCGTGGAACGAGTCGTTCGGGCCGATCGGCACCGGCGGCGGCGCCAGCAGCGTCTACGCGCGACCGGACTGGCAGAAGAACGTCGCCACCGGCTACGGCGACCACCGGCTCGTCCCCGACACCTCGTGGAACGCCGCGGTCAACGGCGGCGTGGAGGTGTACATCTCCGCGTACCCGGACTACAACTGCGGTAACTCCACCGGCTGCTGGACCATCTACGGCGGCACCTCCGCGGCGAGCCCGCAGACCGCCGCCCTGGTGGCACTGGTGAACGCCGCTCGCGGGTCGGCGGGCAAGCAGCCGATCGGGTTCCTCGACCCGATCCTCTACTCGGGGCTCGGCTCGACCGCCTACACCGACATCGTCCCCCAGCACTACGGCGACGCTCCCAAGGGCTTCGACGGCAGTGACGTCGGGGTCGACGGCACGGTGTCCAAGTCGGCGGGCGACATCGTGGACAACCAGATGTGGGGTGTCCCGACCGCCGGTTACCCGACGACGACCGGCTATGACCTGACGACCGGATGGGGCGTCCCGAAGGGAACCGCGCTCGTGTCCGCCCTGACGGCCATGCCGTAGTCGCGGGATCGACCCATCGCCCGGCGAGTCCGGGCGACCGAGCCCCCGTCGGCGGTCCGCCGCCGACGGGGGCTCATTTCATGGAAGATCAGCGCGCCCGTACGAGGACGGTCGCGTGGGTTAGGAGGCTCAGGCCCGAAGGGCGGATGGCGTCGGTCCGCTTCCACAGCCCGGCGTCGATCGCGTCGGACGGGCGCACGTGCCCGACGAGGCCGAAGCCGTGCTCTTCCAGCAGCGTGGACAGGTCCTCGGGGGCGAAGAAGCTCAGCCACGGCTCCCCGCGCTCGGCGGCCACCGAGGAGACCGCCTCGGCGTACGCCTGGCCCTCGGCGTCCCGCAGTCCGGCGGGGAGCATGGAGTCGGTCACGATCTCCGTACCCGGGGCGAAGCGGCCGATCTCGGCCAGGGTGCCGGCGACGGCCTCCCTGGTCAGGTACATCGTCACACCGAGCCAGCTGACGAAGGCGGGCCGGGACGGGTCGAATCCCGCCTCGGCGAGCGCCTCGGGCAGGACCGCGGTCTCGAAGTCGACGGGGACGAACGTCACCGTGCCGGGAAGGGCGAGGTCCGCCTCCTTCAGCCGCTCGCGCTTCCACTCCTGGGTGCCGGGGTGGTCGACCTCGAAGACGCGAAGGCCGCCCGCGCCGCAGCGGTACGCGAACGAGTCGAGGCCGGCGCCCAGGATGACGTACTGCGTGACGCCGCGGGCCCCGGCCTCGGCGAGACGGTCCTCGGTGTACCGGCTCCGTACCGTCGCCATCGATCTCGCCTCGGCGAGGATGGGGTGGTCGCCGTGGAGACGGTGGTAGCGGACGAGGTTCTCGGCCTCGTCTCCGAGAAGTGTGTACGCGAGGGTGTCGGCAAAGATCCGCGGCTCGTCGTCGACGATGAGGTGGGCCGCGCGCGCCGCCGCGGCCGTGAGTGCGGTCTGGCTGGGCTTTCCGTCATTATCCACGAGACGGAACCATATATGCGCTTTTCTCTAGCATACCACAAAATGGCAATTAATGAAAGGCTTCTGGAATTACATCTCCCTACCATTTCCGGTCGCCGGCCGGTCGGGTCGCAGGTAGGAGACCAGGCGGTCCGCCAGCTCGCCGGGGCGGCTGAGCATGACCATGTGGCCGCCGTCGATCTCGTCGGGGACGATGCCGAGGCGCTCTTTCACGACCCGGCGCATGAATGCGGCGGGGAACAGACGGTCGCCCCGGCAGAGCAGGAATTCCGCCGGTACGCGCGGCCACGCGGGCAGCGGCCATGGCTCTTTCCCCGGGGTCTCCGACTGGCCGCGCGGGTGCTCGCGCATCTCGGCGACCAGGTGCGCCGGAACGTCGTGGTAGTAGACCGGGTCGAAGTCGTGGTCCTCCTCCGGGGGCCCGTGGTGCCCGGCCGCCTCGCGCATCGCCTGGGCGTGCCCGGTGGCGGTCCACCACTCGCCGGGGGCCTCGCCGGGGGAGGGGACCATCGCCGTGAGCATCACCAGGAGATCGACCCGCACGCGCTCGCAGACGAGCGGCGCGGTGAAGCCGCCGAACGAGTGCGCCACCACGATCAGGCCGGTGCGGTCGCCGATCTGCTCGACCACGGCGTCGGCGTAGTCGGCGAGCCCGGCCGCGTCGTCCTCGGCGGGCAGGTCGACGTTCACGGCGTCGTGGCCGCGCCCGCGCAACTCGGCCATGAGCGGCTGCCAGTACCACGAGTCGCACCCCGCGCCGGGGATCAGGACGAAGGTCGCCATGTCGGGGAGTCCTCTCGCTGGGACGGATGGGGCACCCTGTGCCGACCGCCCGGCCGCGCGGAACTCATCGGGATCGCGCGGCGCGCACCGGACCGACCTCGCGATCGGCCCGATGTCCGGGGGTCAGTGCGCGCGAAGGCGTCCGACCGGCTCGGTCGGCGGGTCACCGGCCGGCAGCCCGTACATCGTGAAGAGCCGGTGGCGGACCGCCGCCAGCGGGTAGGCCCCCGGATAGACCGCCATCTTGAAGATGACGCCCTCCAGGACGCTGCGGAACATCACCTCTTCGAGGGCCGGGTCCTCGGCGCCGCGGTCGGCGAAGATCTGCCGGAGGCGGTCCTCGAACCGCTCGATGACGTCCGCCTTCGCCGACTCCACCTTGATGAAGATCTCGCGGCTCGCGGGCTGGAGCATCAGGCAGAGCACGAGCCGCTGGACGCCGAGCGTCTCCCGCGCCATCGTCAGGGTGCGGTCGATCACGCCGGCGAGCCGCTGGTCCGCGGTGACCTCCCCGTCGGCCGGGTCGGTGCCCGCGAGGAGCCCGTCGAGGGCCTGGCCGAGCAGCTCGTGGAGCAGCTCCTCCTTCGCCGGGAAGTAGTACGACACGAGGCCCCGGGCGACGCCCGCGCGCTCGGCGATCTGGGAGATGGTGGCGCCTTCGAACCCGCGTTCGGCGAACAGCGTCAGGGCCGCCTCCAGGATCCGGCGGCGGGACTGCTCGCGCAGCTCCTGGTTGGCACGGGCCGAACGTGGCGACAAGCGGACCCCCGGGCATCGATGACGGACACACCATTGTCCCGCCGCCTGCCGCCCCCCGGTGCGCCGGTCAGTGCCGTACCCGTCCGTTGATCGCGCCGACCAGGTTCGTGACGCCGCCCTTGTCGGCCGACTCGAGCGCGAGGTCCGTGCCGCCGGCGAAGGTGATCACGAAGTTGTGGACCTTGACCGAGATCTGCGCGCGGCCCGACTCGGTGACCCGGGCGCCGGCGATCTGCTGCAGGGGAACCTCGGCGACCAGCTCCTTCGCCCGGCCGAGCATCGACTGCTCGAACAGCAGGAGTCTCCGGTCGGTCACCGCGATGTTCATCTTCGGGGGCAGCCCGCCGTCGGCGGCGACGTCGACGAAGCGGATGCCGACGACGTTCTGCAGCGCGGCGTAGTAGCCCTCCCGTTTCAGGGTGCCCGGCAGGTTCGCCATGCAGCTGGCGGCGAGCCTCTCGTCGGGGCCAAGGATCTTCGACGCGGCCTTCTTGACGGCCCAGTCACGCGCGGCCATGCGCGGCTCCTCTCGTGGGAAGGATGTTGACTGTACAGCCAGCCAGTAATCGCGGCCGACGGAGAAGACCCGGTGTGTCCCATGTCACGCGCCTTCAGGCCGAGGCGCTTCCCGGGTCATGCGATGCCGAACCAGCCGAGCACGGTGATGATCAGCGCGGTCGCCGCCATGATCGCCACGACGGCGACGCAGATCGTGGCGATGAGGTGGTGGACGGGCCCGTTGGCGGCGTCTCCGAGCAGCCGCTTGCGGCCTGCGAGGACCAGGACGTAGGTGAGCAGGATCGGGGTGATGATGCCGTTCAGGAGCTGGGCGTTGATCAGCAGGTGGATGAGGTTGCCGGGGATGAGGGCGATGGCGGCGCCGATGAAGATCTGGGCGGTGAACAGGCCGAGGAACAGGGGCGCTTCGCGGAATCGGCGGCCGACGCTGCGTTCGACCCCGGCGGCCTCGCTGATGGCGTAGGCGGTCGACAGCGGGACGACGGCGGCGGCCAGGGCGGAGGCACCGAGCAGGCCGAGGGCGAACAGCTGCTCCGCGAAGCGGCCGGCGACCGGCGCCAGCGCGTGTGCGGCCTGGGCGGCGGTGTCCAGTGGGGCGCGGGTGCGGATGGCGGCGGCGGTCGCGATGATGATGAACATGCTGATCAGGTCGGCGAAGATCGCGCCGCCGACGGTGTCGATGCGTTCGGCCCGGTAGTCGGCGGGGCCGATCCCTTTGTCGGCGACGGCTCCGGCGACATAGAACTGCATGTACGGGGTGATGGTGGTGCCGATCAGGGCGACCGTCAGCAGCAGGAAGGCCTTGGAACCGAGCAGGTGCGGCCAGATCGTCTGGCTCGCGGCCTTCCCGAGCTGGGGATGGGCCAGGGCGGCGGCGATCGGGTAGGACAGGAACGCCAGCGACAGGATCAGGAACAGTCGTTCGGCGTAGCGGTAGGAGCCGAAGACCACCAGGGCCCAGATCACCACGGCGGCGATCGGGACCGAGACGTACCGGCCGACGCCGACCAGGTCCAAGGCGGCGGCGATGCCGGCGAACTCGGAGACGACCAGGCCGACGTTGGCGGCCAGGAACGCCACGAGCGCGAACGCGGTGACCCGGATGGAGAACTGCTCGCGGATCAGCGAGCCCAGTCCTTCGCCGGTGTAGGCGCCGAGCCGGGCGCACATCTCCTGGACGACCACGAGTCCGACCGTGACCAGCAGCATGACGAACAGGGTGCGGTAGCCGAACTGCGCGCCGGCCGAGGCGTAGGTGGCGATCCCGCCGGCGTCGTTGCCGGCGTTCGCGGCGATCAGCCCGGGCCCGGCGAACGCGAGCGCCGTGATCAGCATCCGCCGAGGGCTCCTGCGGGGCCGGTTCCCGCCGGTCGGGGCGGCCCGGCCGGCGGGCGCCCGGAGGCCGGGGCCGGTCGTGGAGGGTGCGGTGTGCCGGGCGGTCATGACAGCACCCGGGGGAAGTGGAGGCGGCCCCGTTCGGGCAGCAGCATGTCGACCACGTCATCGGCCAGGATCCGCCCGAGGGGGCGTTCCTCTTCATCGACGACCAGCACCGACAGGCGGCGTGACTCGGCGAGCCGGGTCGCGACCTCGGCCGGGCCCGCCTCGGGCCGGAGGGTGATCGGCCAGGGCGGGCCGACCAGCTCTCCCAGCGTGGTGCCCGGATCGGCGAGCAGCAGCTCGCCGAGGATGACGTCGTCCAGCAGGCGGTCGTTCTCGTCGACCACCGCGACGGCGTCGATGTCGGCGATGTGCACGCCTTCGGCCGTCAGCAGGTCCCGGACCTGTGCGACGGTCTGCTCGGGCCGCACCCGGATGATCGTCGTGGTCATCAACCCGCCCGCGCAGTCCTCCTGCCGGGCGAGCAGGTCGCACACCGTCGACCTGGTCTGCTCGGGGAGCCGGGCGAGCAGGAGCGCGCGCCGCTCGGCGTCCAGGTCGCGGAGGGCGTCCGCGGCCTCGTCGGGCTCCATCCGGGCCACCAACCCGGCGGCCTGGCCGGGATCGGCCTCGGTCAGCAGTTCTTCCAGCTGGTCGGGGCGCATCTCTTCCAGGGCGTCGGCGGCGTGGTCCGGGCCGACCAGATCGAGCAGTTCACGGCGCTCGGGGCGGCCCAGGTCCTCCAGGAGATCGGCCAGCTCGGCGGGGTGCAGGCGGCGAAGTTCCGCGCGGGGCGCCGCCAGCCGGGCTCCGCCCCGGCCCGCCGGACCGCCGAACGCCTGCACGTCCGACCAGTCGATCACCTGCTCCGGGACGGCACGCCTGCGCCAGCGGGCGGGCCCCAGGCGGCGTGCCAGAGCGCCGAGCCCGGTGTCCATGCCCACCAGCCGCAACCGGCCCTCGACCGGTGTCAGGTACAGGTCGGACGGGCGCACCACCCGCACGCCCTCGATGTCGACGAGCTGGTGGTCCAGTACGTGCGTCGCCAGGGCGACCTCGCCGGGGCGTTCCTCGAACTCCCGCAGGTCGAGACGTGCGCTGCGCAACGTGACGGCCTGCGGCTCCACTTGATTCACGACCTCGTACGGCACCCACGACCGGCGTCGGCCGACCTGGACGACCAGGCCCGTCACCGCGGGATACGTCTCGCGGCCGTTCCAGCGGGCGACCAGATCGACCAGCCGGCCGATCTGCTGGCCGGCCTGGTTGACCACCGGCCGGCCCACCAGCCCGGCCAGCGGGATCAGCGCCTGGCGCACCGAATGCCTCCGGGTCAGGCGGCCGTTGCGCTGCCCGTAGCGCTGCCGTACCGCCCGTGGCACCGCCGCGAGAAGACCCTGGCGCCCCATCACCGGCCTCCGGACCCGACGGGCCGGCGACCGGCGAGGGCCGGTTCCTGTTCGACCATGACGAACGACTCCCTCCATGGTCCCGTTCCGGGACCATCAAGGGCACACGTCAGCCGCTTCCCGCCCGGCGGCCATGCCCGATCGGGAAGCGCTACCGCGCACCGGAACGAATGCGGGACACGCCGTGAGGGGGCTGATCTCGCCCCGGACTACTGCCGGACATGTCCTCACCTCCGCCCGGTCCAGGCGGCGTGCGTCCACACGCCGCCGCATCCATGACAGGGTGCCGCCCGTCGGGCCACGCTCCGCACCCCTCCGCGTCTCGTAAGAGCTTTGGCACTGCCCGGCGTATCCCTCCCATCGAGGGAAGCCACTTGGCCTGTCCCCTTAAGCCGGGGAGAGGTGTCCTGACCCTGGGCGTCTCTCGACGTCGTGGGGTCAGCGGCCTGTATCCGGACAGACGCCTCACCTAACGAGGTGCCTGCTTGCCCAAAGCGTAAGTCGCCGCCCGCAAGTGCGACAACCTGCCCCATACATCGTTAGCCCAGCGATAACCCTGCCTATACGGAGGCGGCGTGACGATGAGGTCATGGCCCTCCCGACGGCGGGGATCGCGGCGGCGGCCGTCCAGATCCGGCTCGCCGCTCCGGCCGTCACCGCGCGTTCCATCGCCCGGACCGTGGTCGCCCGCTTCCCGCACTACAGTCACCAGGCCGCCACCATCGGCCTCAGCATCCTGGCCATCATGATCATCGCGGCCGTCATCGCGGCCGTCCGCACCAACCGGCGACGCCGCTGACAGCGGTTTCGCCCGGTGCCCTTACGTGGCCGGCCAGGGCTTGTGTGTCCTATGTCACGCATCACCCTGGATCGGATGCGGTACGGTGCTTTTCGCGGCGAACGTATTTCGCCGCATAAGCGGTATTCGACCGCTTATGGTGCGCCGGGAAGCCTGGTCGGCAACGTCGATAGGGCCATGCCCGCGGGGAGGCGCCGGTGACCGAATTCACCCGTGCGGCGCTCGCCTTTCCGGCCGTCGTTCTCGGCGCCCTCCTGGCCGTCGTCCTCGTCTATTGGCTGCTGGTCGTCATCGGGCTGCTGGACGCGGCCGCGACCATCGTCACGGCGGTGGCGCTGTCGCTGTTCGCGGTGCTCGCGTGGTTCGCCGGCGTGGCCGGAACCGTGCTGCTGCGCCGCGACGACCACACCGGGACCGGACCGGCGATCGGCGTGCTGGCCGCCGCGCTCCTGGCGTCCTTCCTGGTCACCAGGCTGCTGATGCGGCCGCTGCGGTACATGCTCCCCGAAGAGGTGCTGCCCTCGCGGCGCGACTTCGTGGGCCGGATGTGCGTCATCCGCACCAGCCGGGTCGACCTGACGTTCGGCCAGGCGGAGGTGCGCGCCGCCGATGGCTCGGCCGCCGTGATCCAGGTTCGCCAGCACGGGAACCAGCCGGGCGAAGAGATCCTCAAAGCAGGCAGTACCGCATTGATCTTCGACTACGACGCCGACGGCGAGTTCTTCTGGGTGATGCCGTATGACGCCGAGCTCGATCCGCACCGTCGAATCAACTGAATTCCCCCGCGAGAAGGACCACTGATGGACTCCATCGGCATCGCGATCGCCGTGCTCGTCGCCGCGATTCTGATCGTCGCTCTGGGCACCTGGTACCTGTTCAGCCGGCTGTTCCGCAAGGTCGAGCAGGGCCGCGTCCTCATCATCTCCAAGATCAAGAAGGTGGACGTCACGTTCACCGGGGCGATCGTGCTGCCCGTGCTGCACAAGGCCGAGGTGATGGACATCTCGGTGAAGACCATCGAGATCGAGCGCAGCGGCCGGGACGGCCTGATCTGCCGTGACAACATCCGCGCCGACATCAAGATCACTTTCTTCGTCCGGGTCAACAAGACCGTCGAGGACGTCATCCAGGTCGCGCAGGCGATCGGCACCCAGCGGGCCAGCCACGAGGAGACGCTGCAGACGCTCTTCAACGCGAAGTTCTCCGAGGCGCTGAAGACGGTCGGCAAGCAGCTCGACTTCGTGGACCTGTACACGCACCGGCACGAGTTCCGCGACCAGATCGTGGCGCTCATCGGCACCGACCTGAACGGCTACCACCTCGAGGACGCGGCCATCGACCACCTCGAGCAGACGCCGCTGGAGAGCCTCAGCCCCACGAACATCCTCGACGCCCAGGGCATCCGGAAGATCACCGAGCTGACCGCCATCGAGCACGTGCGCACCAACGAGTACCAGCGCAACGAGGAGAAGGAGATCACCCGCCAGAACGTCGACGCGCGGGAGGCCATCCTCGAGCTCGAACGCCGCCAGGCCGAGGCGGAGGTCAAGAAGAAGCGGGAGATCGAGACCGTACGGGCCCGCGAGGAGGCCGAGATCGCCAAGGTCCAGGCCGAGGAGCGGCTGACCTCGCACATGGCACGCCTGCGCACCGACGAGCAGCTCGGCGTCCAGGAGGAGAACCGCAACCGTGAGATCGCCGTCGCGGAGAAGAACAGGGAACGCGTCATCGCCGTCGAGAACGAGCGGATCGAGAAGGACCGCATGCTCGAGGTGATCGCCCGCGAACGGGAGACCGAGCTGTCCCGCATCGCCAAGGACAAGGAGGTCGAGGCGGAGAAGCGGGAGATCGCCGAGGTCGTCCGCGAGCGGATCGCGGTCGAGAAGACCGTCGCCGAGCAGGAAGAGGGCATCAAGAGGCTCCGGGTCGTCGAGGAGGCCGAGCGCACCCGCCAGGCCGTGATCATCCAGGCCGAGGCCGAGGCGCAGGAGAACCTGGTCAAGGGCATCAAGGCCGCCGAGGCCGCCGAGGAGGCCGCCAAGTTCAAGGCCCGCGAGGAACTGCTGCTGGCCGAGGCCCGGCAGAAGACCTCCGAGCTCGACGCGCAGGCCAAGATTCGGCTCGCCGAGGGCATCCAGGCGGAGGCCGCCGCGGAGGGCCTGGCCGAGGTCCAGGTCCGCGAGCGCGATGCGGAGGCGATCGAGAAGGTCGGCCGCGCCGAGGCCGCCGTCAACCGGGAGAAGGCCCTGGCCGAGGCCGAGGCGATCGAGAAGGCCGGCCGCGCGGCGGCCGTCGCCAACCGCGAGCAGGCCCTCGCCGACGCGGACGGGATCCGCGAGAAGCTCAAGGCCGAGGCCGAGGGCCTCACCGACAAGGCCGCCGGGATGGCCGCGATGGACGACGCCACCCGCGGGCACGAGGAGTACCGCCTGCGGCTGCAGGCCGAGAAGGAGATCCGGCTCGCCGGTCTCGACGTGCAGCGCGAGGTCGCCGAGGCCCAGGCGACGGTCCTCGCGGCCGGCCTGGAGAAGGCCGACATCGACATCGTCGGCGGAGACGGCGCCTTCTTCGACAAGATCGTCGGCGCGATCACCGTCGGCAAGAGCGTCGACGGGTTCGTCGAGCACTCCGAGGTGGCCCAGGGGCTCGCCGGTCCGTGGCTCAACGGCTCGCGCAGCCTGCCCGACGACCTCGCCCGGCTCGTCGGCTCGATCAAGACCGACGACATCAAGAACCTCACCCTGTCCGCGCTGCTCATGCAGCGGATCAAGGCCGGCGGCGCCGAGGGCGACAAGGCCCGCGAGCTGCTCGACCACGCCGAGCGCCTCGGCGTCGCGGACGCCGCGATCTCCAACATGGCCGTGATCGAGCAATAGGAACCACGTGACCGAGGGCGGGGAGACGCCTGCCGGGCCGGGCCTGGACGCGGGCACCTACGAGGTGCTCCGCGCCCGGCTCGGCGAGCAGGCCAAGGAGCTGGTCCGGCGGGCCGAGGCGCTGAACGCCCGGCGGCTGGAGGTGTTCGGCGGCACGGAACTGCGGCTGGTCGGCACCGAGCGGATCCGTACGGAGCACAACTGCGTGCCGCGCGACATCGTCGCGGTCGGCGGGCTGATGCTGTTCGGCTTCAACGTGTTCATCGGGCTGCGGCCGGAGACGGCCGTCGGCGACGTGTTCGCCCTGTACCGGTTCGTCCGGGACGGCGACGCGTTCCGGTTCGAGGCCACCGAGGGGCCGGAGGGGCTGCTGCGCGAGCCGCGCTTCGAGCGCGACTTCGGCGAGCTGTACCGCTACTACCGCGACACCCGGCTGCTGCAGCTGCGGCGCGTCGACGCGAAGCTGCTGGCGGTCTTCCAGACCGGCCTGGCCGCCGAGCACGACAACCGGGTGCTGCGCTGGACGGTCGGCGCCGACGGCACCGCCGCGTACGAGGACAACCTGGGGGAGCAGGACCACGTCTTCCCGCCGCCGTACGACTTCACGTGGGTGGAGACCACCCGGGACGACCACGTCCTCGGCCGTCACCCGCACATCTCGATCGAGGACGAGGTCTTCGTCGAGACGGTCGGCGGCGACCTCACCGTCAAGATCGAGAACAACACCGAGACCGGCGAGGGCATCTACCGCGAGCCGGTCGACGAGCCGCTGCAGAGCCTGGCCGACGCCGAGGTCCAGTACGCCCGCGTCGGCGCGCTCATCCTCCTGCGGATCCGCCCGTACAAGGAGGAGGCCCGGCGCCACCTCGTCTTCAACACCCGTACGAAGACGGTCGTGCGCCTCGACGGCATCGGGCAGGCCTGCCGGCGGCTGCCGGAGGACCACGGCGTCATCTTCCCCGGCGGCTACTACCTGGTGACCGGCGCGGCCAAGACGTTCGACACGGACGTCGACGGGCTGGAGTACGAGCGGATGATCCGCTCCACCAACGGCGAGGACGTCCTGTACGTCTTCCACGCCCGCGAGGCCGGCCGGTACCTCCTGCTGCCGTACAACGTGATCCGCAAGGAGGTCGCCACCCCGATCTCCTGCCACGGCTACTCGCTGTTCGACGACGGCACGCTCGTCGTCTTCCGCGCCGACTCCGGCGAGCCGACGCGCGTGCACGCGATGCAGGTGTGGCAGACGCCGTACCTGTCGGACGTGTACGCGGCGGCGCAGCCCGCCGGGACCGGGCCGCTGGAGCGGGTCGGCAACGCCGACCTGGTCCGGGGCATCTCCGACTGCCTGTCGGTGGCCCGCATGGTCGAGGAGACGACCCCGTCGGCCGGGGTGTTCGAGGCGCTGATCGCCGGGTGTGAGCGCGCCTTCGACACGTACCACTGGCTCGGCGACCCCGAGCTGGGCGACCTGAGCGTCCCGCTCGCCGGCGTACGGGCGACGGCCGGGCAGGTCCTGGAGGAGTTCGAGACCGTCCAGCGGCTCACCGCCCAGGCCGCCGCCGCGCTCGCCGAGACCGACGAGAAGATCACCACGCTCATCCGGCTCACCCGCGGCGACTCACCCGACAGCGCCGACGGCTGGGTGACCCGGCTGACCGGGCTGCGCCGCGCGCAGGGCCGCCTCGTCACGCTCCGTGACATGCGGTACGCCGACCTGGCGAAGATCGACGAGCTGGCCGAGCGGCTGAGCGGGGAACTCGCGTCGACCGGGCGGCGCGCCGTCGAGTTCCTGCGCGAGTCCGAGGCGTTCACCGCCTACCACGAGGAGATCGACCGGCTGCTCGCCGCGATCGAGGAGATCACCACCACGGCCGAGGCCGCCCCGATCCGCGAGCGGCTCGCCGGGCAGTACGAGGGCCTGGAGGTCGTGACCGACGTCGTCGGCACCCTCGACATCGGCGACGCGACCGTGCGCACCTCGATCCTGGAACGGGTCGGGGAGGTGCTGGCCGGGATCAACCGGGCGCAGGCGACCCTCGACGCCCGCCGCCGGGAGCTCCTGGACGCCGAGGGCCGCGCGGCGTACGCGGCCGAGTTCGCGCTGCTCGGGCAGGCCGTCACCGGCGCGCTCGCGATGGCCGACACGCCCGACGCCTGCGACGACCAGCTCGGCCGCGTCATGCTCCAGCTGGAGACCCTTGAGTCGCGGTTCGCCGAGTTCGACGACTTCGTGGCCGAGCTGACCGCCAAGCGCGAGGAGGTCTACGAGGCGTTCTCCGCGCGCAAGCAGACGCTCCTCGACGAGCGCGCCCGCCGCGCCGACCGGCTCGCCGAGTCCGCGACCCGCATCCTGACCGGCGTACGCCGCCGGGCCGCCGCGCTCGGCTCGCTCGACGAGATCAACGCCTACTTCGCCGCCGACCCCATGGTGGACAAGGTCCGCTCCGTCGTCGGGCGGCTGCGCGCCGCCGGGGACGCCGTACGCGCCGAGGAGCTCGACGGCCTGCTCAAGACCGCCCGCCAGGAGGCGGGCCGGGCGCTGCGCGACCGCGAGGACCTGTACGAGGACGGCGGCGAGAGCATCCGGCTCGGCGCGCACCGGTTCGCGGTCAACACCCAGCCGATCGACCTGACCCTCGTCCCGCACGAGGGCGGCATGGCCTACGCCGTCACCGGGACGGACTACCGGTCGCCGGTCCGCGACCCGGCGTTCGCCGCGACCCGGCCGTACTGGGAGCAGACGCTCGTCTCCGAGACGCCCGAGGTCTACCGCGCCGAGTACCTCGCGGCGGAGATCATCGCCGGGACGCCCGCCGACGTGCTGCGCCGCGCGGCCGAGGACGGCGGACTGCCGGCCCTCGTCCGTACCGCCGCCGAGGCCCGCTACGACGAGGGGTACGAGCGCGGCGTGCACGACCACGACGCCGCGCTGATCCTGGAGGCGCTGCTGCGGCTGCGCGCCGAGGCCGGCCTGCTGCGCTACCCGCCGGCCGCCCGCGCCGCCGCCCAGCTGTTCTGGGCGCACGGTACGGACGAGGGGTCCCGCCGGTCCTGGACGACCCGTGCCGCCTCGCTGGCCCGCGCCCGCGCGGCGTTCGGCGAGTCCCCGGCGGCGGGGGCGCTGCGCGCCGAGCTGACCGCCGCCGCGCTCGCCTTCCTCACCCGCAACGGCCTGCACGGGCCCGGCGCGGCCACCCGGATCCTGCCGCCCGAGGACACGGGAGAGCTGATCGGGGAGTACCTGTTCGAGGAGCTCGCCGCCGATCCCGCGGGCTTCGTCACCGGGGCCGGGGCACGCTCGCTGCTCGACGGCTTCCGCACCGCGCTCGGCGGCTCACCGGGGTACCGCGACGACCTGGCGGCCCTGGCGGAGGACGATCTGGCCGCCCGGCACCAGCTCATCGAGGCGTGGCTCGGCTCGTACCTCGCGACCACCGGCGGCCCGGCCGACGACCTCGCCGAGGCGGTCGCGATCGAGCTGTGCGGCCGGCTCGGCCGCCACGACTCCTCCGCCCCGCTGACCGCGACCGTCGAGGGGCTGCTCGGGGCGCACCCCCGGATCACCGGCCGCCGCCTGGAGCTGCGGCTGGACGAGAGCGTCGCCCGGACCCGGCGGTTCCGCGCCGAACGCGTGCCCGCCTACCGCGCGTACCAGCGCCTGCGCGGCGAGCTGGTCGCGGCCGAACGCGAGCGGCTGCGGCTGGAGGAGTACCGGCCGCGCGTGCTCAGCTCCTTCGTCCGCAACCGGCTGCTGGACGAGGTGTACCTGCCGCTCATCGGCGACGACCTCGCCAAGCAGCTCGGCGCGGCCGGCGACGCCAAGCGCACCGACCAGATGGGCCTGCTGCTGCTCATCTCCCCGCCGGGCTACGGCAAGACGACGCTGATGGAGTACGTCGCCGGCCGGCTCGGCCTGATGTTCGTCAAGGTCAACGGCCCGGCGCTCGGCCCGTCGGTCACCTCCCTCGACCCCGCGGACGCGCCCGACGCGACCGCACGCCAGGAGGTCGAGAAGATCAACTTCGCCCTGGAGATGGGCAACAACGTGCTGCTGTACCTCGACGACATCCAGCACACCTCGCCGGAGCTGCTGGGCAAGTTCATCTCGCTGTGCGACGCACAGCGCCGCATCGAGGGCGTCTGGGACGGCCGGACCCGCACGTACGACCTGCGCGGCAAGCGGTTCGCGGTCTGCATGGCCGGCAACCCGTACACCGAGTCCGGGCAGCGCTTCCGCATCCCCGACATGCTGGCCAACCGCGCCGACGTCTGGAACCTCGGCGACGTGCTGTCCGGCCGGGAGGACCTGTTCGCGCTCAGCTACCTGGAGAACGCCCTCACCTCCAACCCCGTGCTCGCGCCGCTGTCCACCCGCGACCGGGCCGACGTCGAGCTGTTCGTACGCCTCGCGCAGGGCGACACGACCGTGTCCCCGGACCGGCTCGCGCACCCGTACTCCGGCCCGGAGGTCGAGCAGATCACCGCGGTGCTGCGCCGGCTGCTGCGGGTGCGGGAGGTCGTGCTGGCCGCCAACCGCGCCTACATCGCCTCGGCCGCCCAGGCGGACGCCTCCCGCACGGAGCCGCCGTTCCGGCTCCAGGGCTCGTACCGGAACATGAACAGGCTCGCCGAGCGGATCGTGCCCGTGATGAACGAGGCCGAGCTGGAGGCCGTCATCGACGACCACTACCTCGGCGAGGCCCAGACCCTGGCCTCCGGCGCCGAGGAGAACCTGCTCAAGCTGGCCGAGCTGCGCGGCACGCTCACCGCCGAGCGGGCCGAGCGCTGGGCGGCGGTCAAGGCCGCCTACCGGCGCGCGCAGGCCCTCGGCGGCGCCGAGGACGACCCGATGACCCGGGCCGTGGGCGCGCTGGGTCTCCTCGCCGACCGCGTCGCCGCCGTGGAGTCCGCCATCACCCGAGCGATTGACGGACCGGCTGAACGATCATGAATACTGGCCCCATGGTGCGGTTCGCCGACTTCGACACGCGCGGGTACCGGATGGTGGACGTACGGACCGGTTACGGGCAGTGGGTGAGCACGTACGAGGAGACGGTCGAGGACGTCATGGACCTCGCGCTGCTCGACCGGCTCACCGAGCCCGCCTGGGGATCCGTGCGGCGCGCCGTGGATCTCGGATGCGGCACCGGCCGGACGGCCGCCTGGCTGCGACGGCACGGCGTGACCGCCATCGACGGGGTGGACCTCACCCCCGAGATGCTCGCGGTCGCGCGGTCGAAAGGCGGGCACGACCGGCTGTTCGAGGCCGACGTGACGGCCACCGGCCTCGGCGGCGGCACGTACGACCTGATCATCGCGTCGCTCATCGACGAGCACCTGGCCGACCTGGCGCCGTTCTACGCCGAGGCGTGGCGGCTGGCGGAGCCGGGCGCGCTGTGCGTGATCGTGGCCTTCCACCCGCACTTCATCATGGCGTCCGGGATGCCGACCCATTTCACGAGCGCGTCGGGCGAGCCGATCGCCATCACGACGCATGTGCACCTGCTGAGCGACCACGTCATGGCCGGCGTCTCGTCGAGATGCGCGAGGGCGTCATCGACGATCGCTGGCTCGCCGTGAAACCGAAGTGGGAGCGCTACCGCAACCACCCGATCTCCGCGGCCCTGGTCTGGCGCAAAGACGCCTGACCGGCGGCGGGTCAGGAGTCGTCGTCGCGCTCGGGGTTCTCCAGCCGGAAGAAGTTGCTCGGTGAGCCGTCCGCCCGGTGCTCCTGGTAGATGAAGTTCAGCCCGCGCTCGTCGAACGTCGCGAACCAGTCGTCCCAGGAGATGCTCTCCAGGTCCTGTCCTCCGTAGCCGGGGAAGTCGAGCAGCAGGCGCCCCGGCCTGCCCTCGTACTCGCTCCCGGGCGGCGTCGCCGGATGGGCGTCCCGTTCCTCGGCCCAGTGCCGGATCACCTCGTGGTCGGTGGTCACCAGGCTCTTCCCGGGACGTTCCTCGTGTTGCTCGGGCGAGGTCACATGCTGTTCGTACTTGTGCTCGCCTTTGATCGGGCGGCCTGACTCAGGCATCGTCGGGCCTCTCTTCCCCCGTCGTCCCGTACGGGACGTACGGGCTCGCTCAGATCATTCCGCGACGCGGGGTCGGCCTGCCGGGCATGCCTGCCTGCATCTCTCCCCGCTGCTTCTTGGTCATCATCCCGATCCCGACCGCGCCCAGGCCGAACAGAGTGATCAGGGCGCCGGTGAGCACGTTGCTGACGATGTTCCCGGTCGAGGGACGGGCCCCGCGGACCACCCACGGCGCGATGATCGTCCAGATGCCGAGCAGCGGCACGAGCCAGGCGAGGCCGTGCGTGCGCCCGTACGCCGACGCGAACGCGAGCGCCAGCAGCGAGATCGCGATGCCGGTGATGAGGTCGTTGATGGTGAGCGACGTCGTACGCGCGTGGAAGCCGACGACCCACGGCGAGATGGCCAGGTACAGGCCGCTCAGGAAGGTCAGGCCGTCGAGCGTGTGGGCGGACGTCGTCTCGGCGACGCGGTCGTAACGCGCGCGGAGTGCGGCTATGTCGGGATGTTCCTCCATGCCGGCCATGGGACGCGTGGACATGTGACACCACCTTTTCTTTCGGGGCTAATCAAGTCCTAATTCGCGATTTGCCCGCTGTAACAACGGCAACTCCGGCCGAACGCAACGGTTTCGTCAAATCGGGTGATCTTCGGGTGTTGATCGCATTGCCCGCCGCACCTGGGGGTTTATCGCCGCGTCCGCGGGACATGGCGTCGGGGCGAGGAGTGAAGGAGGACGCATGACGACGACCCAGAGCCCGCCGCGTGCGCAGGCCCCGCCGCGCCGCGCGTCCGTACTCGACACCCTGCGGATCGGGGCCGTCGTGCTGGCGCCGACCATCGCGCGCGGGGTGCTCGCCCGGCGGCCGAGGATCGTGGCGATGGCCGACGCGCTCGACGCCGACCGCAGGGCCGCCCGGCTGCTGCGGCGGATGCGGGCCCGGTACGGCCCCGGGCCCCTGCTGCTGCGCATCCCCGGACGCTCGATCGCCCTGGTCCTCTCGGCCGGCGACGTCCGCCGGGTCCTCACCGGGTCCCCGGAGCCGTTCGCCGCCGCGAACCGGGAGAAGCGCGCGGCGCTGGCACGCTTCCAGCCGCACGGCGTCCTGATCTCCACCGGGGCGGACCGCGCCGACCGCCGCCGGTTCAACGAGGCGGTCCTGGACACGGCCCGCCCCGTGCACCGCATGGCCGACGCGATCACGAGAAAGATCCAGGAGGAGGCCGGAGACCTGCTGGCCGCCGCCGACGCCGACGGGACCCTCACGTGGGACGGGTTCCGGCGGACCTGGTGGCGGCTGGTGCGCCGGATCGTCCTGGGCGACGCGGCCCGCGACGACTCCGAGCTCACCGACCTGCTGACCCGCCTGCGGATGGACGCCAACTGGTCCTTCTTCCACCCCGGCCGCCGGATCGTACGCGAGCGCTTCCAGCGCCGGCTGCGCGAGCACCTGCGGCGGGAGGAGCCGGGTAGCCTCGCCGCGCTCGTCGGCGGCATGCCCACGACGCCCCGCACGGAACCCGCCGACCAGGTGCCCCAGTGGCTGTTCGCCTTCGAACCCGCCGGCATGGCGGTCTTCCGGACCCTGGCCGTGCTGGCGGGCCATCCCGAGCAGGCGGCGCGGGCCCGCGCCGAGATCGACGGCCGGGACCTGTCCCGGCCGCAGGACCTGCCCTACCTGCGCGCCTGCGTCGAGGAGTCCGTACGGCTGTGGCCAACGACCTTGGCCATCCTGCGCGACACCACGACCGAGACCGACTGGGGCGGCACGACGCTGCCCGCGGGAACCGCGCTGGCCATCCTCACCGCGTTCGTCCAGCGTGACGACGAGACGCTGCCCTTCGCCGACCGCTTCGTCCCGGAGATCTGGCTCGACGGCACGGCGAAGGAGAACTGGTCGGTCGTCCCGTTCAGCGGCGGGCCGGTCGAGTGCCCGGGACGCAACCTCGTCGAGCTGGTCGCCGGCACCTTCCTGGCCGTCCTGCTCGAGGACCACGACCATCGCCTGGCGTCCCGGCGGCCGCTCACGCCCGACCGGCCGCTGCCGCGCACGCTCAACCCCTTCGACCTGCGCTTCGACGTCCGTCGCCGCAACGCGGAAAGGATCTCATGATGACCGCACCGACCCGGCCCCTGGCGGTCGTGACCGGAGCGTCCAGCGGCATCGGCCGCGAACTCGCCGACCGGTTCGCCCGCAACGGCTTTGACGTGCTCATCGCCGCCGAGGACGCCGAGCTCGACGCCGCGGCGCGCGAGCTCGAAGGCACCGGCGCCGCCGTGACCGCCGTCCGCGTGGACCTCGCCACCTACGACGGCGTGGAGGAGCTGTACGACGCGATCCGCGCCACCGGCCGTACGCCCGAGGCACTGGCCGTCAACGCGGGCGTCGGCGTCTCCGGGCCGTTCGCCGACAACGACCTGGCCGACGAGCTCCGCCTGGTCAACCTCAACGTCACCTCCGCCGTCCACCTGACCCGGCGGGTGCTGCCCGCCATGCTGGAACGGGGCGCGGGCCGCATCCTGCTCACCTCGTCGATCGCCGCCGTCGGACCCGGCCCGTTCCAGGCGACGTACGCGGCGTCGAAGGCGTTCCTGCGCTCCTTCGGGGGAGCCGTCCGCGAGGAGCTCGGCGATACCGGCGTGACCGTCACGACGCTCATGCCGGGCCCGACCGACACCGGGTTCTTCGAGCGGGCGGAGATGGAGGACACCAGGTTCGGCGCGATGGAGAACAAGGACGACCCGGCGGAGGTGGCCCGCCAGGGCTTCGAGGCGCTCATGGCGGGCAAGCCCGAGGTGGTCGGAGGCTCCCTGCGCAACAAGGTCCAGACCACCGCCTCCAGGGTCATGTCCGAGCCCGTGAAGGCCGAGATGCAGCGCAAACTCACCGAACCCGGCTCCGCCGACTGACGACCGGCGGTTTCCGGACCGACCACCACGGCGGGCTGTTCCGGGCGGAACCGCCCGCCATGGCGGCGCGGTCGGCGGTCAGCGGTCGAGGTAGCAGGCGAAGAGGGTCTGGCGCGGGTGAGTGCCGCACCGGTAGAGACGCGAGGTGAACGTCCAGCCGCCGCCGGACGTGCGCTGGTAGAGCTTGATCGTCTGGTCCTGGGTGGAGATCCGGACCGTGACGTGCCGGGTGACCTTGGTGCTCGCGTCGGCGGTCATGACGAGGGGCAGGGCCGAGGCGGCGGCGATCCCGCCGATGACAGCCAGGCGGGCGAGGATGCGGCTGGTGAGCAAGGGGCGTTCCTCAAGGCGGGGTGGTGATTTCGGGTCGCTGGTGTGACGCCGGTGTCCTCGGCCCGGTTCGCGCCCGGCCGGATCCGACCGCCTCGGACGACGGCTGCGGGAGACGACCGCACCGCCCCCGTGGCGCGGGCCTCGGTCAGGACCCGCGTGACCGCCCAGCTCAGGGCTGATAGATTCGAACGAGTGTGCGATCCCGAAAGACGTGATGTGGATATACCAAGATCACCCTCGTACCCTGGCTCCATGGACGGGGTCGCACGCGGCGAGCAGGCGGCGCTGGTCGCGCTGCTACGCGATCGGCCCGGCGGTATGAGCTGGTCGGAGATCACTGCCGATGTCCTCGAATCGGGCAGCGCCCTGCAGGTGTGGGAGCAGGCCAGGCCGGCCACGCTGATGGCCGTGCCGGGCGAGGATGATCCGCTTGGGGCGGCTGCCGAGGACATCGAGCGGTGGACGAGCCAGGGGCATCGACTGCTGACGATCCTCGATGCCGGATATCCCGCGCGACTGCGCGGCATCCACCAGGCGCCGCCGGTGCTGTTCGCCCGTGGACGTCTGGTTCCCGACGAGGTCGCGGTGTCGGTTGTCGGCTCCCGTCGGGCGTCCGACCGGGGACTGCAGATCGCCGCTCACCTGGCGCGAGAGCTGGTCGCCCGAAATGTGACCGTGCTCGCCGGGCTGGCGCTCGGCATCGACACGGCCGCCCATCGAGCAGCCCTGGACGCCGGCGGCCGCACCGTCGCCATCATCGGCACGGGCATCAACAGGGCGTATCCGGCGACGAACCGTGGGCTGCAGGCGGAGATCGGATCGCGAGGCCTCCTCTTGTCGCAGTTCTGGCCCGACGCTCCGCCCCAGAAGTCCACCTTCCCGATGAGAAACGCCACCATGTCGGGCTACGGAATCGCCACTGTCGTGGTCGAGGCAGGCGAGCAGAGCGGCGCTCGGATTCAGGCACGATTGGCCGTGGAGCACGGTCGCCCGGTGATCCTCACCGACCTGGTCGTCCAGCGCAACGAGTGGGCGAAGGCGCTGATCGGCCGCCCGGGCGTGCACGTCGCCGTGCGGCCGGCCGAGGTTCTGTCGGTCATCGAAGAGCTGATCACGGAGAGTGCGCGGATCGACGCCGAGCTGCTCAGGCTGGTGTCCACTTGAGCGTGCTTCCCCCTGATGCGGAGGCTCGACTCCGCGCTGCCCTCGTGGCAACGGCCGGCGGTTACCTGCGGAACCCCATACGCCAGGCGGGCGCCACCTGCGCCGTCTGTACGACGCCGGTCGCAGGCTTCCGGTACTGCTTCTCGTGCAATGCCCATCGCGTTCATGCCGGGTTAGCCGACGCCGTCGCCCCGTTGACCTACGCGATCGGCCACCGTCAGTCCGGCTACCTCATGCGTGGCTACAAGGCGCGGCCGCCCATCGAGGAACACCGCCGTATCGTGGCCATGCTCCTCCTCCTCGGACTGTCCGCTCATGCGAGATGTGCCGGCGCGCTTCTCGGAGTCACGGTCACGCACTGGACGACCGTGCCGTCGTTGCCCGCGAGACCTGGGGAACATCCTCTGCACCGGCTGGCCAAAGGAACGGCACCCGGGAGAGAGATCCCTCTCATCGCCTCCCCGAAGGTCCCTGATCCCAGAGCGGTGGACCCGGATCACTTCATCGCTGAGACCACCCTTCCCCGTGGCTCTCACGTGCTTGTGATGGAGGACACCTGGGCGCGAGGGGGGCACGCGCAGTCGGCCGCGCTCGCGCTGCGGAAGGCCGGTGCCGATCGAATCTCGGTACTCGTGGTCGCCCGGTGGATCAACGAGGACTTCGCCGACAACCGCAGGTTCGTCAACGACCTCGCGGACAGGGACTTCGACCCGCTGATCTGCCCCTGGACCGGAGCGGTCTGCCCTGACATCTAGGCGACCGTGAGCGCCGAGGGTTCTCGTGGTCGGGACCGCGAGAACCCTCGGCGTAAATCAGTGGGTGACCTCGACCGCGACCGTTTCCGTGTACGTGAGGCGGCCGAAGTACGTCACGCGGACCAACGCCCACCAGGCCCCCGGTCTCGCCGTCCGGGGCGCGTGGAGGCGGAAGGGGACCACCGTCTCGGCGCCCGGCGCGACCTCGAAGCCCGCCGTCCACGGAGTGATCAGGACGTCGGACGCCGGGCCCCACGTGCCGTACGGGCTGATCAGCTGGGCCTCGCCGCGGATCGGAGCGGCGGCGGAGCTGCGCAGCCGCACGGTGATCTCACCGTCGTCCCCCGGCCGGAGACGGGGCGGGGGCGGGGCGAGCTCGACGTGCAGCGGGTCCCCGGCCGGAGCGGCCCCCACCTGGACCGTGACGACGTCCTCGATGATCTGGCCCAGGTCGTCGCGGATGCGGGCGGCTACGAAGTAGGTGCCCGCGGCGGCTCCCGGCGCGTCGACGGTCAGCTCGTATTCGGCGAACTCGCCGGGTGCGAGCCGGTAGTCCGGCGCCGGGCCGGTGACGGTGAGCCCCTCCGGCACGTCCAGCTCGACGCGCCCCGTCGCCTCCCGGCCCGAGGCGGCCACGGTGAGGCGGATGAGCTCGGGACCCGTGAGGGCGATCCGCTGGGGGGACAGGTGCACGGCCGTGGGGAGGCTGCCCAGGGGGGCGGGGCCCTTGTTGTGCAGCCAGTAGCGGCCGAACACCGGCTGGACCGGTTCGGCCTCCGGGCCCAGCGGCGCAGGCCCGGAGGCGCCGGACGCCGGGCGCAGGCGGACCGTGGCGACGTCGGCGGCGCCCAGCGGGATCTCGGCCGCCCCGTCCACAGGCGCCGCCTCGCCTACGGGCGCCACCCGGTCCGCAGGCGCCGCCTCGCCTACGGGCGCCGCGCCGTCCACGGAGGCCGTCGCGTTCACCGGCGCCGCGCCGCCCACCCCTGCCGCCCCGTCCACGCGGGCGGTTCCGGCCACCGGCGCCGACTCGTCGTCGGATTCCAGCAGGTCGGTGCGGTGGGCGTCCGTGATGCCGGTGAAGAGACCGATCCGGGCCGTGGCCGGGCGGCCGGCCGACTCGTAGACGCGGACCGTGACGCCGTCGGCGGGGTCGGCCTGGTCCGGGCGGGCGGCGGCGAGGGGGTTGCCGGCCGGCTTGAGCGCGGACAGCAGGACGTTGTCCGGCTCGACCGTCACCAGGCCGCCGCGGGGGGCGGGTTCGCCGGGATGGGCGGTGGCGGGCCGGGCCAGGACGGCGTGGTTGTACTCCTGGCCGGCCCGGACGAACCCGGCGGCGCGCCAGTCGCCCGCTCCGGCCGTCAGGGAGTAGCCGAAGGTGTGGTTCCAGTGCTGCCACGACAGGCTCGACCCGTCGGGCGCCGTGCGCAGCGGGCCGTCGATCCACACGCCGCTCGGCCAGGTGCTGCAGGCGCGCATCAGGTTGAGGTACACCCGGCCGTCCGGCGTGGTGACCGTGCCGGGCAGGCCGGCGTTCAACAGCGCGACCGACCGGCCCGCGTACGGCGCGTCGCTCCCGGCCGTTCCGGCCGGGCGCCGTACGTCGATGGTCGCGTCGGCGAGGTCGGCGCACAGGTCCGCGACGTCGCCGGCGACGATCAGCACGGGCAGGTCGCGTGCGCCGCGCACGTCGGTGTCCGGGACCCACACCTCGGCGAGGGGGCGGGCGGCGGGCACGAACACCCGGCCGTGCTCGGCCAGCGCCGCCGCGTACGCCGGGTCCGCGGCGGACAGGACCTCGGCGGCGAAGGCGTTCTCGTCCGGGCCGCCGAGGACGACGCGGGTATCGGGGAGGTTCGAGTCGACGTCGAGCGCGCCGTAGCGTGGGCCGTCCGGGCGGCCGAACGTCGCGGTCACGCCCTGCGCGGCCAGCGCGGCCAGGACCGTACGCGCGGGCGCGCCCTCGTCGGTGCCGATCACCTCGGCGACGCCGACCGCGTGCTCCTCCCGGGAGCCGTCGTCGCCGGTCAGCGCGATCCGCACGGTCGCGCTGAGCGCGGTCCAGGTGTGCGCCGGGTTGTCCAGCGTCCACAGGCTCTCGGCGGTGTCGGCGTCCGGGAAGCCGAACGGCCGGCCGATCGCGGCGAAGCCCACCTCGGCGACGGGGCGGCCGCCGGGGACGTCCAGGTCGAAGCCCACGCGCAGCAGGTGGTCCCGCCCGATCGAGCCGCCGACGTGGGTGCGGAAGTCGACCCGGTCGACGCCGTCCCACAGCAGGACCTCACCGGTGATCGTCAGCCCGTCCAGGGTCGTCTCGGTGACGATCCGGCGGCCGATCGGGCACTCCTCGACCCGTACGGACGCCGAGCGCGCGCCGGTGCCGTGGCCGGGACCCGCCGGCAGCAGGTGCCAGGGGCCCTCGCCCCAGGTCGGGTGGGTCGGATGCTCCTCCTGGAGGTAGAGCTCGCCGCCCAGCCCGCCCGGCCGGATCAGCTCGTCGCCCGTCCGCAGATCGCGGATCGAGGTCAGGGCGCCGCCGCGTTCCGGGTCGGCGGTCACCGCGAACGCGGCGTTCCGCGCCTCGGCTCCGGTGGACGGCGTCCAGCCCGCGGGCAGGTCGCCGGCGTCGACGACGTGGTAGATCCGGTAGCCGAGCGAGGGCACCGCGCGGGCGAGGAAGGTCAGCGTGACCTCCTCGACGCCGCCGCCCTCCGCGGTCCGTACACCCTCGGCGAGGCAGGGGACCGGCTCGCCCGCGTCGTCGACGAGGCGCAGCCCGGGGCGCGGCTCGTCGAAGGTCAGCCGCACGGTGGTGATGCCGTCGCGGGCCCAGGACAGGGTGTTCGCCACGATCACCGGGCGGCCCGGACCGGTCGTGTCGGCCCGCGCGGCGAGGTGGTCGAGGGCGGCGGCGCGGACGGTGTCGCCCAGCTCGTACGCCTCGCGCCAGCCGCCGAGCAGGTCGACGTACACCTGGTCGGACTCGCTGCCGGTGATCGCGTCGTGGTGGGCGCCGTACGCGAGCAGCCGCCACGCCTTGTCCACGGCCTCGGCCGGGTACGCCGCGCCGGTGAGCGCGGCGAGCGTGGCGAGGCGTTCGGCGTCGAGGACCGCGACCTCGGCGGCCCGCTGCGCCTGCTTGGTGTCGATGTAGGAGACGTCCTTGCCGGTGTAGACCGGGTTCATGTCGCGGGTCTGCGGCACCGGCACGGCGCGGCGTTCGCCCAACTCTGCACGGACGGCGGCGAAGAACTCCTTGGGCAGCCCGACGACGAAGCGCGGCCAGACGTAGCGCTTGTTCCAGTCCCGGTGGACCTCGGTGCTCCACCGGGACGGGATCACGTGGTCGCCGCCGACCGGCAGCAGGACGTTGCGGGTGGCCGCGACCGGGCGCAGCTCGCCGAACTGCGTGTACGCCAGGTCCGTGGCCTCCTCCAGCGTGCGGGCCTGCTCCTCCATGACCCAGCCGGCGCTGTAGTGGTTGGCCATGTACGCGGTCAGCAGGCCCCGGCCGCTCGGGGAGATCCACTCGAACTCGGCCGGGAACTGCATGCGCTCGTTGTCGCCGACGTGGCGGTTCGGGCCCCACATGTGGAACGGGCCGCGCGCCCAGGCGGAGGAGGTGAGCCCGGCGTCGGCCATCAGCCCCGGATAGGCGGGGTCGTGCCCGAACACGTCGAGCATCCACGCCGAGCGCGGGTCGCCGCCGACGACGTCGCGCTGGTGGCCGATGCCGTACACGGCGTTGCGGATCGTGGACTCGGGGTGGGTGAGGTTGGTGTTCGGCTCGTTGTAGTTGCCGCCGACGATCTCGATCCGGTCCTCGGCCAGGAACCTCCGCAGGTCCGCGCGGTCCTCTGGGTACACGTCCCAGTACGGCTTGAGGTAGTCGACCTCGGCCAGGACGAACTTGTAGTCCTCGTCACGCCGGGCCGCGTCCAGATGGGCACGGACCAGGTCCAGCGCGGTCCTGACGAACGTCGGCCGGCGTTCCTCGGCGGCGGGCAGGTCGTACCAGGTCTCGGTGAACCCGGCCTGGGTGTTCCACCAGACCGGGTCGTAGTGGAAGTGGGAGACCATCCACATGGTCCAGCCGGTGACGGCGGCGACGATCTCGCCGTCGAGGGTCGCGCGGTCCTGGCCCGAGGTCTCGGCGACGGCGGTGACGCGGCGGACGGCGCCCTCGGTGACGGGCTCGGCGAGGCGTACGCCGACCTCGGCGACCAAAGTCTCGCCGGGGTCCAGGCGGGTGACGACGGTGGGCTCGGGGGTGCTCACGGCCGGGCCGGTGAGCGAGACCCGGATCTCGGTCAGGGGGGAGTCGGCCCCGGTCAGCGTCACGCGGACGATCTGACGGGGATGCGACGTCGAACCGGCGAACAGGTCGGTCGGCTCGATGGCGGCGATGCGCATGAAGGCTTTCCTCCGGCTCAGCCCTTGACGGCGCCCTGCATCGCGAACGCGTTGCCCAGCGTGCGCTGGGCGACGGCGTAGAGCAGGACGACGGGCAGCGAGTACAGGATCGAGAAGGCGGCCAGCAGCCCGTAGGAGGCGTACCCGCCCTGGGTTCCGAAGTACTGGTAGATGGCCACGGCGGCCGGTTGTTTCGCGGGATCGATGAGCAGGATGAACGGGACGAAGAAGTTGCCCCAGGTGAGCGCGAAGGTGAAGGTGAACACCACGGTCGTGCCCGGCACCATGAGGGGCAGCACGATCCGCAGCAGGGCCCGTAGGCCGGAGGCGCCGTCCACCCACGCCGCCTCCTCCAGGGAGATCGGCACGTCGTCCATGAAGTTCTTCATCATCCAGATCGCCATCGGCAGCCCCGTGGCGGTCAGGAACAGTGTGGTGGCCGGAATCGAGTCGAGCAGGTCCAACTGGACGAACAGGCCGTACACCGGAACCATGATCGCCGTGACCGGGAGGCACGTCGCGAAGATCAGCCCCAACAGGATCGGACGCCCGAACCGCTGGCTGTACCGCGACAGCGGATAGGCCGCCGGGGCGGCCAGGAGCAGGGTGAGTAGCGCGGCGCCCATCGACAGCACCAGGCTGTTGGCCAGCGCGTGCAGGTTGTCGCCGGTGAGCACGTCGGTGAAGTTCCGCAGCGTCAGCCGGTCGGGGATGGACGTGCTCAGAGTCGGCTGTTCGGAGATCGAGGCGAGGAACAGCCACCCGAAGGGCAGCAGGAAGGCCAGCCCCACCAGCGCGAGCATCAGGTACGCGACCGCCGCGACGGCGCGTCGTCGGGGAGCCGTCGGAGACGGAACCGGCATCGTCACACCTCCTTGCGCATGCCCCGCAGGTACACGATCGAGAAGAGCCCGCCGACGGCGAGCAGGACGATCGCCAGCGCGGCGCCGTAGCCGAGGTGGTAGAACTTGAACGCCTCCTGGTACATGTAGATCGGCAGCGTCTGGCTCTTGGTCCCCGGGCCGCCGCCCGTCATCACGAAGATGAGGGTGAAGACCCCCAGCGTCTGCAGGGTGATCGTCATGAGGTTCGTCAGCATCGCCCGCCGCATCAGCGGCAGCGTGATGTGCCGCAGCCGCGCGAATGCCGACGCGCCGTCCACCGCGGCGGCCTCCAGCAGCTCATCGGGCACGTTCGACAGCGCCGCCGAGTAGACGAGCATGGAGAACGCCGTGCCCCGCCAGATGTTGGCGATGGTCACCGAGGCCAGCGGCATCGAGTACAGCCAGCTCTTCCCGTGCAGGCCGACGGCGTGCAGGATCGCGTTCAGGGTGCCGGTGTCGGACAGGAACGCGTACCACATGAACCCGGCGACCAGCTCCGGCAGCACCCAGGCGCCGACGACGATGATGCCCACCACCGTGCGGACGATCCGGCGCCGGCCGTTCATCAGCAGCGCCAGGATGAGACCGCCGATGTTCTGCCCGATGATCGCGGATCCGATGAGGAAGACGACGGTCAGCCACAGGGACTTGGTGAACGTCGGGTCGGAGAACATCTGCCGGTAGTTGCGCAGGCCCACCAGGTGGGGCGTGCTGGCGCCCGCGCCGGTCAGCGCGATGTCGGTGAACGACGCGTAGACGCACCACAGGATCGGCCCGACGAAGAACAGCGCGAGCAGGCCGAAGGCGGGCACCAGCGGCAGCGCCCGTCCGGCGGCCCGCCGCCCGCGCCGGGCGGGCGGGCGGCGGGTGGCGGTGCGCTCGGGCAGGTCCACGGCGACCATCAGGGCGTCCCCTCGGTGCGGGAGCGCGTGCGGCGCATCAGGACTTCGCCTCCACCTTGTCCGGCCCGGCGATCTGCTTGACCTGACCGGCGAAGTCGTTCATCGCGGACCGGGGGGAGGCCTGGTTGGTAACGACGGCCTCGGTCGCGGCCTGCAGTTGGTTGGAGATCTGCGGGTAGACGCTGTACGCGGGCCGGTACTGCGTGACGGACACCAGGTCGGTCCAGAACTTCTGGGTCGGGTTGCCCTCCAGGTACTTCGGGTCCGCGGCGACGTCGTTGCGCACCGACACCTGCGTCGCCTTGATGTAGAAGAACAGGGAGTTCTCCTTGTTCAGGGCGAGCTGCACGAGCTTCCAGGCGGCCGACGGGTTCTTGGTGCGGGCGCCGACCGACAGCAGCCAGCCGCCGGACAGCGACACCTTGCCGGGAGCCTGGCCGTTCTGGGTGGGCATGGCCGCGGTGCCGAGGACGCTGGACCACTGCGGCCAGGCGTTCGCCCCGCCGGGGATCCACGCCTGCGGCAGCCACGAGCCGTCGAGGGCGATGGCGAGCTTGCCCTTCGGCAGCTCCTGCCCGCCGACGTTGTCGCTCCAGTGCGGGTCGAGGGCCTGCTGCTGCGTGGGTCCGAGCCCGGAGGAGTAGACCGTCTTGAGGAAGTCGAAGGCGGCGCCCATGCCCCTGCTCGGCACGACCCACTTCTTGGTCTGGTCGTCGTACAGCTTGTCGTCGGTGCCGTACAGCAGCATCTCGAAGCCCTGCATGGAGGACGCCTCGCCGACGCCCTTGCCCGCGTAGACGTTGAGCGGGATCACGCCGGGGACCCTTGCCTTGATCTGCCGGGCCGCGGCGAGGATGTCGTTCCAGGTCTTCGGCTGCCAGTTCGCCGGGAGCCCGGCCTTGGCGAAGATCTGCTTGTTGAACCAGAGGCCGCGGGTGTCGGTGCCCATCGGAACGCCGTACGTGTGGCCGTCGGCCGCCCGGCCCGCGGCCTTGGCCGCGTCGACGAACTGCGACCAGTCCGGCCAGGACTTGAGATCGTCGTCGAGCGGCATGAGGAAGCGCGCCTCGGCGTCGGAGTTCACGAAGAAGGTGTCCTCGTAGGCGACGTCCGGGGCGGTCTTGGGAGACCGCCGCATGAGGTTGAGCTTCGTGTAGTAGGAGTTCTCATCCGCCTCGATCGGGATGAGCTTGAGCTTGAGGCCGGGATTCTGCTGTTCGAAGACGGGCTTGATCTTCTTGAACAGCTCGTCGGCACCGATGAAGTTGCCGAACTTCTGGTACGCGACCTTGATCGTTTTGCTGTCCGAGGATCCGCCGCCGCAGGCGCTCGCCGTCGCCGCGACCATGACCGCCGTCATCACGAGGGCTGACTTCCGCCGCATGTGCGCTCCCTCCAGGGGGATTTGCCACTGTGCTGTGGCAAATGTGAAAGCTGGAGCGTTCCACGTCAAGAGGGGCGGGCGAATGGGTTACGAACGCGTTACGTCGGCCGGTCGGGCGCGTGCGGATCGGCGGTCAGGCGCGGACGACGGGGAGGCCCGTGATCGCGCTGATCCGGTCGGCGGCCAGGGCGACGCCCGCCGCCGGGCTCCACCGCCGGGTCAGCACGCCTTCGAGCAGCGTCTGGAGCTGCGCGGAGACCAGGGCGTACACCGGCGCCGACGGCCGCATGACCGCGTGCTCCAGCAGCGCCGCCGTCTGGGCGTGGAACGGCGAGACCGGCGCCATGGCGTCGAGCACGCTGCGGCGCGGCGGGAGCTGGCCGGTCTCCGCGCACAGGTCCGCCAGGCGCTTCGGAGCCGTCGCCGCGCGCAGCAGCCGCATCGCCAGCCGAGGGTTCCGTGCCTGGCGCGGGATGCAGTAGACCATCCCGCCGCACAGGATCGCCGGCGGCCCGTGCGGGCCCGCGGGCAGCGGAACGAACCCGAACCGCTCGCCCACCTCGGGCAGCGCGGTGCCGGTCTCGGCGGCGATCAGCTCGGCGTGGTAGCTCGCGCCGACGAACAGGTCCGCGCGCCCGGCCGCCAGCAGCCGGGCCGCCCGGTGCCGGTCGTAGGTCACCACCTCGGCCGGCAGGACCCCGTCGTCGACGAGCCGGCGCAGGAACCGCAGCGTCTCCACGGCGGCGGGGGAGTCGAGCGTCACCGCGTCGGCGGTGAAGATCGTCGCGCCGTTCGCGGCGAGCAGGCCGACCAGCGCGTACGTCGCCGTCTCCGTCGCGGCCGGGCCGCCGGGCATCACCAGGGCGTACCGGTCGCGGGGGAGGCCGGCGGCGAGCGCACGGCCCAGGGCGCGCAGCTCACGCCAGGTGCCGGGCGGGGAGGCGCCCACGGCGTCCAGGGCCTCCCGGCGGTACCACAGGCCGGTGACGTCCGCCTGGGCCTGGACGGCCACGATGCCGTCGCCGGCCAGGCGGTACGCGTCGGCGAACGGCGGCAGGAAGTCGGCGTCGTGCTCGGCGACCCACTCGGGGTCGAGCTCGCCGATCGGCGTGAGCATGTGGGACTCGGCGAACTCCGCCACCCAGACGGAGTCGACCAGCGCCAGGTCCGGGCCCCGTCCCTCGGCGATCGCCCGGCGGAACATCGCTCGCAGCTCGCTCAGCGGCGCCGACGTGATCGACAGCCGCAGGTCGTTGCCGGCCGCCTCCCTCAGCTGGTCCTCCCACGCCTGGTCGCAGGTCATCACCGACACCTCCGGAGCCGCGCGCAGCGCGCGCATCCACTCCGGGTTCACGAACGTGCCACGGCGCCGGTGCCGCACGACGACCCCCTCGGCCGCCAGCTCCGACAGCGCCCGCGCCACCGGCGTACGGCTCAGGCCGTACTCCGCGCACAGGGCGTGCTCGGTGGGCAGCCTGCCGTCCGCGCCGTAGTGACCGCTCTCGATGTCGGCGAGAAGGCGCCGCTTCAGGCGGTAGTAGGCGGGCAGAGGCTGCTGCGCGATGTCCATGGACGTCCTCGGTCGGGGATCAGGCCCAGCATATTTGTCGTCCACAGACGACAAATAACCTGTGGAGCGACGTTTTGGCCATCGGGCGGTTCGGGGCCGAAGATGGGACGCATGACCTCACCGCAGGACAAACCGCACGCCGAGACCCGGACCGTCCACCCGCCCGTCGTCGAGGTGACCGGCAGCCGCCCGGTCGGGGTGCCGATCTACCAGGGGCACCTGTTCGCCTTCGACGACGCCGACGTGATGGCCGAGGCGTTCGGCGGTCCCGACGGCGCGTTCTTCTACAGCCGGCTCGGCAACCCGACCGTCCGGGTGCTGGAGGAGGCGGTGGCCGACCTCGAGGGCGGGGTCGCGGGGCTCGCCGCGGCCTCCGGGATGGGCGCCATCAACGCGGTGCTGCTCGCGGTGCTGAGCTCCGGCGATCACGTCGTCGCCCAGGGCTGCCTCTACGGCGCAACGATCGGGATGCTCGACGACCTCGCCGGGCGATGGGGCGTCGAGGTGACGTACGTCTCCGGCACCGACCCCGAGGAGGTCCGCGCCGCGCTGCGCCCGAACACCCGCGTGCTCTACCTGGAGACGATCGCCAACCCGACCACCCAGGTCGTCGACCTGCCCGCGCTGATCGCCGTGGCGAAGGAGGCGGCCGTGCTCAGCGTGGTCGACAACACCTTCGCGAGCCCGATCCTGTGCCGCCCGATCTCGCACGGCGCGGACGTCGTGGTCCACTCGGCCACCAAGTACCTCGGCGGGCACTCGGACGTGCTCGGCGGCGTCGCCGTGTTCGCCGCCGAGGAGCTGCACCGCAAGGTCTGGCACTACGCGGCCGAACTCGGCGCCTCCGCCGACCCGTTCGCGTCCTGGCTCACCGTACGGGGGATGCAGACCCTGGCCCTGCGGATGCGGCGGCACTGCGACAACGCCCTCGACCTGGCGACCCGGCTGGCGGGCCATCCCGCGGTGGCGTCCGTCCGCTACCCGGGCCTGCCGGACCACCCGGACCACGAGGTCGCGGTCCGGCTGATGCCCGACGGGCAGGGCGGCGTGCTGGCCTTCGACCTGACCGGGGGACGCGAGGCCGGCGCGGCCTTCGCCGGTGCGGTACGCCTGGCGGCCCTCACGCCGTCGTTCGGCGGGGTGAAGACCTATGTCCTGCACCCAGCGAGCACCTCCCACCGGATGCTCGGCGACGAGCAGCTGCGGGCGGCGGGCTTCGGCGCCGGCACGATCCGGGTCGCCGTCGGCGTCGAGCACCCCGACGACCTGTGGGCGGACCTCGAACAGGCCCTCGCCAAGACCGGCTGAGGCCGGCTCCTGTCAGGGCGGCTGAGGCCGGCCCTCGCCGAGGCGCTGAGGCCGGCCCTCGCGAGCCGGAATCCGGGCGGTGCGATGCGCCGGGATTTTCCGCGTCAAACCCCGCATTATCAGCCTGACCTGCGGCGATGCTGGGCTGGAGGGGCTTGGGAGGCGGCTGTGCGGGTACCCGAGGGGCATGCGCACCGTCGCGGGGAGCACCGACCGGATCGTAGTGATCGGTGCCGGGCTCGCAGGTCTGTCCGCCGCGCTGCACCTGGCGGGACGCGGCCGTGAGGTGACCATCGTCGAACGTCACGCGGTGCCCGGCGGCCGGGCCGGCCGCCGCGACGTCGCGGGCCATCTCCTGGACACCGGGCCGACGGTGCTGACCATGCCCGGCGTCGTCGAGGACACCTTCGCGGCGGTCGGCGCGTCGATGGGGGACCGGCTTCGGTTGATCCGGCTGGACCCCGCCTACCGGGCCCACTTCGCCGACGGGAGCGTCCTCGACGTCCGCCCCGACGCGGAGGCGATGGCCGAGGAGATCCGCGTCTTCGCGGGGCCGAAGGAGGCGGCCGGCTACCGGCGGCTCCGGCGCTGGCTGCTCCGGCTGTACGAGGTGGAGTTCGAGAGGTTCATCGGCGCCAACGTCGACTCGCCGCTCCGGCTGCTGGGGCCGCACCTGGCGCAGCTGACGCTCCTGGGCGGGTTCGGCCCGTGGGAGCGCGCGGTCCGCCGGTTCATCCACGACGAGCGGCTGCAGCGGGTCTTCACCTTCCAGGCGCTGTACGCCGGTGTCGCGCCCCGCAGCGCGCTCGCGCTCTACGCCGTGATCGCCTACATGGACACGATCGGCGGCGTCTACTTCCCGTACGGCGGGATGCGCGCGCTGCCGGACGCCCTGGCGGCCGCGGCCGCGGCCGCCGGAGTCACCTTCCGCTACGCCACGACCGTCGCGTCGCTGGAGCGCCGGGGCCGCCGCGTCATCGCGGTCCGCACCGAGGAAGGGGACCGGATCGGGTGCGACGCGGTCGTGATCAGCTGTGAGCTCGGGGTGGCGTACCGCCTGCTGGGCTGCTCCCCGCACCGCGTCTGTGCATTGCGGCCGGCGCCCTCGGCGGTGGTCCTGCACCTGTCCGCGCCCAGCGTGTGGAGGGGGACCCTGCACCACAATCTCCTGTTCGGGCAGGCGTGGGAGGGCGTGTTCGACGACCTGGTCCTCTCCGGCCGGCTGATGCGCGACCCGTCGCTCCTGCTGACCCGGCCGACCGCGACCGATCATTCCCTCGCCCCGCCCGGGCGGGAGCTCCTGTCGCTCCTTGCCCCCGTCCCGAACCTCGCCGACCGGCCCGCCGACTGGGACGGCACCGGTCCCGCGTACGCCCGCCGGATGCTCGACGTCGTGGCGGGCCGGCTCGGCTTCGCGCCGAGCACCGTGGAGACGCTCCACCTGATCACTCCGGCGGACTGGGACCGGCTGGGCCTGGTCGCGGGCACGCCCTTCAGCCTGTCCCACACGTTCCGGCAGACCGGGCCGTTCCGGCCCGGCAACGTCCCGCGCTCGGCGGAGAACGCCGTGCTCGCGGGCTGCGGCACGGTGCCCGGCGTGGGCGTCCCGTCGGCCCTGATGTCCGGACGGCTCGCGGCCGATCGCATCACCGGCGTTCCACGGGAGCGGCGCGCGCTCGTCGCGGACCCGGGAGGCCGGCTCGTCCCCGCGAACGGCGCGCGATGACGGGCCGGGCCGAGCACCGGGAGGGGCGGGAGGCGGTGGTGGCGCGCCGCGAACTGGACGCCGCCGGGATCACCGATCCGCTCCTGCGCGCCTCGTACCGCCGGTGCCGGGCCCTCAACGCCCGGCACGGCCGGACGTACTTCCTGGCGACGCGGCTGCTCCCGCCGTCCCGGCGACCGGCGGTCCACGCCCTGTACGGCTTCGCCCGGCACACCGACGACCTGGTCGACGAGCCCGCTCCGGGGCACGGACCCGACCGGGTCGCCGCGCTGCTCGACGACGTCGCCGCCGCCCTCACCGCGGGTCTGCGGGCCGGCCGCAGCGACCACCCGGTCCTGGCCGCCGTCGTGGACACCGCGGGCCGGTACGGCATCGCCGGCGCGCTGTTCACCGCGTTCCTGCGCTCGATGCGGATGGACCTCGCCGTCACCGGCTACCCGACCCGTGCGGCCCTGCGCGACTACATGTACGGATCGGCCGAGGTCATCGGCCTGCAGATGCTGCCCGTGCTCGGCACGGTCGGCGATCCGGCGGAGGCCGTGCCGCCCGCCACGGCCCTCGGGCGGGCGTTCCAGCTGACCAACTTCCTGCGCGACGTCGGCGAGGACCTCGACCGGGGCCGGGTGTACCTGCCCGCCGACGAACTCGCGGCCTACGGCGTCGACCGCGACCTGCTCGCCTGGTGCCGGCGGACCGGCCGCGTCGACCCGCGGGTGCGGCGGGCGCTGGCGGACCAGATCGGCCGCACCCGGGCGATCTACCGGCTGGCCCGTCCGGGGATCGCCCTGCTGGACCCGGCCTCGCGGCCCTGCATCGCGACCGCGCACGCCCTGTACTCCCGGATCCTCGACCGGATCGAGGACCGCGGTCACAACGTCTTCGCCGGCCGGGTCAGCGTCGGAACCGGCCGGCGGCTGGCCCTGGCCGGGTCGGCGTTCGGCCGCACCCTGTGGACGCGGGCGGTGCACGCGCCTCCCGCCCGGAGGCGGTGAGGTGGACCATCTGCGCTATCTGCTTCTCCTGGCCGGCTGCCTGGCGGTCACGCTGCCCCTGGAGCTGTCCGGCAGCCGGGTGTACCGGCGCCCGGCCCGGCTGGCACGCGCCGTGCTGCCCGTGGCTGCCGCCTTCCTCGCCTGGGACGCGGTCGCGATCGCGGCCGGCGTCTGGTGGTACGACCGGCGTTACCTGGTCGGCGTCCGACTGCCGCTGTCGGTGCCGCTGGAGGAGGCCCTGTTCTTCCTCGTAGTGCCCGTCTGCGCGGTGCTGACCCTGGAGACCGTACGGCGCATGCTCCTGCGGGCACCGGTCCGGGCGCGAACGGAGCGGCGGCGATGACCGAGCGAAGCGAGGCAGTCAAGAAGCACAGCACCTTGGTCATGGGGCCGACGAAGGAGGTCTCATGACCGGGGCGGGGTACACGGTCCCGGCCCTGCTGTCGGTGGCCGCCGTCGTCGCCCTCGAACGCTGGTGGCTGCGCACCGGGCTGTTCCGCCGCCCGGCGTACTGGCTGACGATGCTGATCGTCTTCGGCTTCCAGGTCGTCGTCGACGGCCGGCTGACGCGGCTGCCGTCGCCCGTCGTCGTGTACGACCCGCGCGGGATCACCGGGCTGCGCTTCCCGTTCGACATCCCCGTCGAGGACTTCCTGTTCGGGTTCGCGCTGGTCACCGCCACTCTCCTCGCCTGGGAGCGGCAGCGGCCGGACGAGACGGCGGATCGATGAGCGGCGGGCGGTTGCTCCGGACCGAGGTCCCCACCGCGTTCGACCGGCACGCGGCGGCGTACGACCGGCTCGTCGGCGCGAACCCCGGCTACCACGCCGGCCTGCGCCACGCCGCCCGAGCGTTCGCGCTGCCCGAGGGTGGTGCGGGGACACGGCTGCTCGACGCCGGCTGCGGCACCGGGGCCTCCACCGCCGCGCTGGTCGCCATGGCTCCACGGGCCGAGATCGTCGGCATCGACGCGTCGGCGGGGATGCTCGCCCGGGCCCGCGCCAAACCGTGGCCCGTCACCGTACGGTTCGTCGAGGGCCTGGTCCAGGACCTGTCCGCCGAGGACCTCGGCGGGCCGTTCGACGGAGTCTTCGCCGCCTACCTCCTCCGCAACCTCCCCGCCCGCGACGCGGCGCCGGCGGCGCTGCGGTCGCTGCTGCGCCCCGGCGGCGTCCTCGTCGTCCACGACTACGCGCTGCGCGACGGGCCGGCCGCGCGGCTCGTGTGGCACGCCGTCTGCTGGGGCGTGATCATCCCGGCGGGGCGGCTGCTGACGGGGGACGCCGGCCTGTACCGCTACCTGTGGCGCAGCGCGCTGGACTTCGACTCCCCGGAGGCGCTCGCCGGCCGGCTCCGCCGCGCGGGCTTCACCGGCGTCCGGACCCGCACCGCCGGCGGCTGGCAGCGCGGCATCGTCCACACCTTCCGCGCGGAGGCCCCGTGAGCGAGCGGAGGAGCCGGATCGATGAGCACTCGAGCCGGGATCGCAGGCGGGTGCGTCACCCGCCGCCGCCCGGGCGCCCGCACGCCGACGCGCTCGCCGAGCGGCCCCGCGCCGTCGTCGTCGGCGGCGGGATCGCCGGTCTCACCGCCGCGACCGCGCTCGCCGAACGCGGCGTCGCCGTCGAACTGTACGAGCGCGAGGACCATCTCGGCGGGCGGGCGGGCGGCTGGACCGCGACGCTGCCCGGCGGCGACCGGGTGGGGATGAGCCGGGGCTTCCACGCGTTCTTCCGGCAGTACTACAACCTCCGCGCCCTGCTGCGCCGGACCGATCCGGGCCTCGACCGGCTGACGGCGCTGCCGGACTATCCGCTGGTCGACGCGGCGGGGCGCATCGACACGTTCCGCGGCCTGCCCGCCGTCCCGCCGTGGAACGCCCTCGCCTTCGCCCTGCGCAGCCCCACCTTCACGGCGCGGGACCTGTTGCGCCTGAACGCCCGCGCGGCCCTCCCGCTCATGAACGTCACCGTCCCCGGCACCTACCGGCGGCTCGACCACCTGGACGCCGCCGAGTTCCTGGCCCGGCTGCGCTTCCCGGCAGCCGCCCGGCACCTGGCGTTCGACGTGTTCTCGCGCAGCTTCTTCGCGCCGCCGGACCGGCTGTCCGCAGCCGAACTGGCGGTCATGTTCCACCTGTACTTCCTCGGCTCGGCCGAGGGCCTGCTGTTCGACGTGCCGTGCCGTCCGCTGGGGGACCTGTGGGCGGCGGCCGGCCGCCACCTGACGGACCTGGGCGCGGACGTGCGCACCGGCACCGCGGTCGACGCCGTACGGCCCCGGCCGGGCGGGTTCACCGTGGAGACCTCGTACGGCGGCCGCCCCGCCGACGCGGTCGTGCTGGCCCTGGACGTGCCGGGCCTGCGCGATCTCGTCGCCGCGTCCCCCGGACTCGGCGACCCGGAGTGGCGGCGTCGCGTCGCCGGCCAGGAGACCGCGCCGCCGTACCTCGTGCGCCGCCTCTGGCTGGACCGGCCCGTCGCGGCGCACCGGCCGGCGTTCCTGGCCACGGGCGGCCTCCCGCCGCTGGACAACGTCAGCGTGCTGAACCGCTACGACGAGGAGGCCGCGTCGTGGGCCCGCGCCACCGGCGGGTCGGTCGTCGAACTGCACGCGTACGCGGTGACGGGGGCGCGGGGCCCGGCCTCCGCGCGTCTCCTGCGCCGCCTGCACGAGGTCTATCCGGAGACCGGAGACCCCGCGATCGTCGGCGACGTGACCGAGTGGCGGCGGGACTGCCCGCTGTTCGCGCCCGGCACGTTCACGCGGCGGCCGACCGTGGACGGGCCGGTGCCGGGGCTGGTCCTGGCCGGCGACGGCGTCCGCGTCGACCTGCCCGTCGCGCTGATGGAACGCGCGGCCACCACCGGCTGGCACGCCGCGAACCGGCTGCTGACCCGCTGGGGCCTGGCGGGACATCCGCTGACCACCGTCCCGCTGCGCGGGCGCGTGGCCGTGTTGCGCCGCCTCGCCGACCTGGCACCGGCTCACTGACGGCGCGCCGTCGCCGGTCGAGGGCGGCGGCGATATTCCGCGCGCGGTCAGAGGGCTCCGGCGCGCAGGGCGTAGCGGCGTTCGGCGTAGGCGAGGTCGTCGCGCCACAGGCGGGTCGCCGCACGCCGCATCAGCGGCCGTACGACCGGGGCCGCCGCCCGCGCGACCGCGAACCCGGGACGCTCCGAGGTGGCGATCGTCGCCTCGAGCACCGCGGTGCGCGGGCGGCCGTCCCGGCCGGGCCCGAGCGGGGTGGCGTGCGTCTCGACCACGCTGCCGGCGCCCTCGCCCTCGACGATGCGCATCACGACCGTCCGGGGCTCGGGGCAGGTGAACTCGGCCAGCACCGGCACGCCCAGCCGGGGGCCGAGGCGGTAGGTGACCTCGACCAGGAACCGGTCGTCGATGTCCCCGGCGCCGTCGGGCGGGACGCGGGTCACGCGCAGGCGGGTGAAGGAGTACGGATGGAACCAGGCGCCGTGCCACGGGTCGAGCCGGTTGGCGACCACGTCCTCCGGCTCGCACGCGCCCACCGCCCGGATCACCGCGTGCAGGCTGCGCGCCGGCCGCGGCCGGACGGGCAGCACCGGCCGGGGCGACGGCTCCTCACCGGCCTGGTCGAGCCGGATCCAGGTCAGGACGCCATCGTCATGGCAGGGCAGCGGCCGCCAGCCCGCTCCGCCGTCCGGGGTCAGCCGCAGTCCGTGCCATCGGCAGACCAGGTCGCCGCAGACGATCCGGCCATGCGCCAGCGGCGCGCCCAGGTGCGGACAGGCACCGGGCCCGGCCACCACCGCGCCGGCCCGGTCCCGCCAGGCGACCAGCTCCCTGCCGAGGACCCGGAGTCCCAGCGGCCGGTCCGCCCGTACCTCACCGCTCGGGGCGACGGCGAACCAGTTCCCGGAGGGCCGCGCCCGCGCCCGCTTCAGCGCCGCGCCGATCACCGCGGCGTCGGCCTGGCCGACGGTCGGCTCCTGCTCGGCCCAGCGCGTCCGCGGACGCCGCCGGACCGGCCACCGTTCGGGCCGTCGTCCCTGGTCATCGCGGTTCGCCACCCGTCCTCCTCCGGCCGAGTCGTCCTCGGCCGTACCTCCCCATGCCGGACCGGCGGCAATCGGTCCTTACCTGTCAGCTATAGATGCCTTACTCTTCGTGCTCGCGTGCATGACCCCGAATCGGGCGGGCAGTAGGGCGGTCTCAGTCAGGCGGCGGCCGCGACCGCCGATACATCCCCAAGTACCGATACGCCCCAAGCACACCGTTGGGATTTCCTCATGCTTTTCGACGTCTCGTGGATGAACCGCGCTGAATGCCAGAAGGTGGATCCGGAGCTCTTCTTCCCGATCGGGAGCGGAAGTCTGACTCCGGTCCAGGTCTCCGAGGCGCGGGTGGTCTGCGGACGGTGCCCGGTGCGTCAGGACTGCCTGCGTTACGCGCTGGAGACCGGGCAGGGACACGGCGTCTGGGGCGGAATCGACGAGGACGAACGCCGGCTCATGCGGTCCGGCGCCCGCCGGTCGTTCGAAGCCGCCCGGCAGGGGCCCGGCCGACCGGCCCGTTGACGAGCCGACGGCCGCCGGCGCCCAGAGGGGCCGGCGGCCGTCGGTGGGGGCGGTGATCTCAGCGCCTGAACAGGGCGGCCGGGGAGACGGCCTGCGGCATGCGCACCCGGGCGATCACCGCGAACAGCACGCCGAACACCGCCGGGAGCACCGCGAAGGCGGGCACCAGCACGAAGACCTGCGTGATGACCGCGCCGATCATCAGGCCGATCAGACCGAGCCCCGCCCAGGCGGCGAGCCGGGGGACGAGCAGGCCGATCCCGCCGGCGGCCTCGACCACGCCGGTGACGTACCGGAACCACTGGCCCCAGCCGATCTTGGCGAACGTCTCCACCGCGTCACGCTGGCCCGCGAACTTCGGCGCGGCCGAGGCGATCAGCAGGAACGCCGCCAGCAGGATCTGAATCGTCCACAGGGCGACGTTCACGGCGCGCCTGTCGGCCGGGCGCGAAGCGCCGGCCGTGCGGGCGGCGACGGTGGCCGTGCGGGCGGTGGTGGTCTGGGTGGCGACCATGGCGTCTTCCTCTCAGTCGGACCGCGGCGTTTCCCGGCCTCTGCTCACACGTCGAACGGCGACCCGCCGGATCGACACCTCGTCCGAGTTTTTTTTCCGAGATTCCTTTCGTCCCTGCTCAGCGCGCCGTCCGGCGGCCGTCCGAGACGACGCGGGGCGGTCCGTAGAAGAATCTCGGCCCGACGTGTCGATCGGGCCGGTCCCCGTTCGACGTGTGGGCGGAGGCGAGAAGAGCCGACCGGCTCATCCGGCCCGCCCGGAGAAGACCCTCGCCCGGAGACGAAGGAGACACGACGATGCGGTTCCTGATGATGACCAAGGACGGTCAGTCCGCGGGCGGCCCGCCCGACGAGAAGCTCATGGTCGAGATGGGCAAGTTCATCGATGAGATGACCCGGGCGGGCGTGCTGCTGGCGACCGGCGGGCTGAACCCCGCGGGCACCTACATCAAGTCCGAGGGCGGGAAGATCACGGTGACCGACGGGCCCTTCACCGAGGCGAAGGAGGCGGTCGTCGGCTTCGCGCTGATCGAGGTGCGCTCGAAGGAGGAGGCCATCGAGCTGTCGAAGCGGTTCTGGCAGATCGTCGGCGACGGCGAGGGCGAGATCCGCGAGGTCTTCGGCCCCGGCCAGTAGCCCCCCGCGCTTCCGCCGCTCTTTGCTCTGCTCACCCCGAGTAGGCACCTGGAACGGTCCGGTGCCTACCGGAGGTGAGCAGAGCAAAGGTACGGGGAACTTGGGAAAGGGGTACGGGGTCGGCGACGGCGCGTCGCCCGGGTCGTCCATCGCAGGGCGGGGCCGCCCGTAGGTCCTGTGGCACCGCGGCGTGGCCGCGTCCGTGAATCGCGGAGCGTCGCTGACGGGTTGCGCCGAGGAGGGCGGCGGTGCTCTGATCGGGCCGTGACGACACCCGATGTGCACCGGACGATCGACGCGATCTGGAGGCTGGAGTCGGCGCGGATCATCGCCGGCCTCACCCGGATGATGCGGGACGTCGGCGTCGCCGAGGAGCTCGCGCAGGACGCGCTCGTCGCCGCCCTCGAACAGTGGCCGCAGGACGGCGTCCCGGACAACCCGGGCGCCTGGCTCATGGCCACCGCCAAGCACCGGGCGATCGACCGGATCCGCCGGGAGAAGCGGTTCGAGCAGAAGCAGCAGGAGATCGGCCGCGACCTGGAGACGCGCCAGGACCCCACCGACGCGGAGCTGGAGGCCGCGCTGGAGGAGGACCTGGGCGACGATCTGCTGCGCCTCATGTTCATCTCGTGCCACCCGGTGCTGTCCACGGAGGCGCGGGTCGCGCTCACCCTCCGGCTGCTGGGCGGGCTGACGACCGATGAGATCGCGCGCGCGTTCCTCGTTCCCGAGGCGACCGTCGCCCAGCGGATCGTCCGGGCGAAACGGACCCTCGCCACGAAGAAGGTCCCGTTCGAGGTGCCCCCGGAGGCGGAACGGGCCGCCCGTCTGTCCTCCGTTCTGGAGGTCCTCTACCTGGTGTTCAACGAGGGGTACTCCGCGACGGCCGGGGACGACTGGACGCGGCCCGCGCTGTGCCAGGAGGCCCTGCGGCTCGGCCGGGTCCTCGCCGAGCTGACGCCCAGGGAGCCGGAGGTCCACGGCCTGGTCGCGCTGATGGAGATCCAGGCGTCCCGCCTTCGCGCGCGCGTGGGCCCCTCCGGGGAGCCGATCCAGCTCCTCGACCAGGACCGCGCGCGCTGGGACCACCTGCTGATCCGCCGCGGGTTCGCGGCGCTGCTGCGGGCCGAGGAGGTCGGCGGCGGAATCGGCCCGTACATGCTGCAGGCCGCGATCGCCGCCTGCCACGCCCAGGCGCCGACCGCGGAGGACACGGACTGGGCGCGGATCGCCACCCTCTACGAGGCGCTCGGGACGGTCACGCCGTCCCCCGTCGTCGAGCTGAACCGCGCGGTCGCGGTCGCCATGGCGTACGGGCCGGAGCAGGGACTGCGGATCGTCGACAGGCTCGCCGGCGAGCCCGCCCTGAAGGACTACCACCTGCTGCCGAGCGTGCGCGGTGACCTCCTGGCACGGCTGGGGAGGAGCGCGGAGGCCCGCGCCGAGTTCGAGCGCGCCGCGTCGCTGACCCGGAACGACCGGGAGCGCACGCTGCTCCTGGACCGGGCCGCCGCCTGCGACGCGACGGTCACGACGGCCGGCTGACCGGCCGGACGGATCACCTGGCCGCCCGGTGCCGGTTCGGCGGCACGGCCGGGCGCCCGCCTCCCGTGGCGGCGGCTCAGGCCTGCCGGTGGGCCGGGGCGGCGATGGTGGCGTGGTCGCCGTTCGGGTTCGTCACCGCGAACTCCAGCCGATCGTCGTGGACGGTCACCCGGACGTCGTCGCCCGGGCCCAGCCGGCCGCCCAGCAGCATGCTCGACAGGCGGTTGTCGACCTCGCGCTGGATCGTCCGCCGCAGCGGCCGCGCGCCGAACTCCGGCTGGTGGCCCCGGCGCGCGAGCCAGTCCACCGCCTCCTTGGTGAACTCGATCGACAGGTTCTGTGCGCGCAGGCGGCGCCGGGTCTCGTCCAGCAGCAGGTCCGTGATCTGGCGCAGCTGCTCGGTGTCGAGCCGGCGAAAGACGATGATCTCGTCGACGCGGTTCAGGAACTCCGGGCGGAACGCCTCGCGCAGCCGCCGCATGACCCGTTCGCGCAGTGACGCGTCCTCCCCGCCGCCCGCGTCGGAGAATCCGGTCGCGAGCCCGCCGGTGCCGATGACGTCGGAGCCGAGGTTGCTGGTCATGATGACGACCGTGTTGCGGAAGTCGACCGTACGGCCCTGGGCGTCGGTGAGGCGCCCGTCGTCGAGCAGCTGCAGCAGGACGTTGAAGAGGTCCGGGTGCGCCTTCTCGATCTCGTCCAGCAGCACGACGGAGTACGGGCGGCGGCGTACGGCCTCGGTGAGCTGACCGGCCTCCTCGTAACCGACGTAGCCGGGCGGCGCGCCGGTGAGCCGGCTGACCGTGTGCCGCTCCTGGAACTCGCTCATGTCGAAGCGCACCATCCGGTCCTGGCTGCCGAACAGGGCCTCGGCCAGCGCGCGGGCCAGTTCGGTCTTGCCGACGCCGGTCGGCCCGAGGAACAGGAAGCTGCCGATGGGCCGGTCCGGGTCGCCGAGCCCCGCGCGGGAGCGGCGGACCGCCTCGGCGACCGCGGCCACCGCCTCGTCCTGCCCGACGACCCGCTCGTGCAGGTGCTCCTCGAGCCGGAGCAGGCGTTCGCGTTCCTCGACGGTCAGCTGGGCGACGGGGATCCCGGTGATCCGCGAGACGACCTCGGCGATGTCCTCGGCGGTGACCTCCGGCACCGTCGCGGTCTCGTCGTCCTCGCCGGACGTGGCGGCGACGCGCTCCTCCAGCTCGACGATCTGGTCGCGGAGGGCGGCGGCCTTCTCGTACTTCTCGTCCGCGACGGCCTGGTCCTTCTCCCGCCGGCGGTGGTCCAGCTCCTCCTCCAGGCGCCGTACGTTGCGGCCGGGCGTCGTGGTGCGCAGCCGGACGCGGGCGCCGGCCTGGTCGATGAGGTCGATCGCCTTGTCCGGCAGGAACCGGTCGGTGAGGTACCGGCTCGACAGGTCGACCGCCGCGACCAGCGCCTCGTCGGTGAAGCGCACCTGGTGGTGCGCCTCGTAGCGGTCCCGCAGGCCGCAGAGGATCTCGACGGAGTCCTCGGGGCTCGGCTCCGGCACGAGGATCGGCTGGAAGCGGCGTTCGAGCGCGGCGTCCTTCTCGATGTTCTTGCGGTACTCGTCCACGGTCGTCGCGCCGATGACGTGCAGCTCGCCGCGCGCCAGGGCGGGCTTGAGCATGTTCCCGGCGCTCATGCCGCCCTCGGCGCCCCCGGCCGTCACCATCGTGTGGATCTCGTCGATGAACACGAGCAGCTCGTCGGCGTGCGTGCTGATCTCCTCGACGACCTTCTTCAGCCGTTCCTCGAAGTCGCCGCGGAAGCGCGTTCCGGCGACCAGCCCGGCCAGGTCCAGCTGCATCAGGCGCTTGCCGCGCAGGATCTCCGGCACCTCGCCCTCGACGATCCGCTCGGCGATGCCCTCGACGATCGCGGTCTTGCCCACACCGGGGTCACCGATCAGGACCGGGTTGTTCTTCGTGCGCCGGGACAGCACCTCGATGGTCTGCTCGATCTCCTCGTCGCGGCCGACGACGGGATCGACCTTGCCCTCGCCGGCCATCGCGCTCAGGTCGCGTCCGTACTGGTCGAGGGTGGGCGTGTCGGACGGCGGGTGGGCGGTGGAGCCGCCGGGCACGCTGCCGATCGCCGACCGCAGGGCCTCCGGCGTGATCCGCGCGGCCAGCAGCAGGCGGCCGGCCGCCGACTCGGGATTGGCCGCGAGCGCGAACAGGATGTGCTCCGGACCGATGTAGGAGGCGTCCAGGGCGCGGGAGATCTGGTGGGCGTCCAGCAGCGCGCGCTTGGCGGAGGGGGTCAGCCGCGCGGAGATGTCCTCGCGGGCCGGGCCGCGCCGTACGTGCCGCTCGGCCTGCCGGGCGAGCGTCTCCGGATCGGTGCCGGCGCGGTCCAGCAGGTGCCGGGTCACGTCCTGGCGGGTCGCCGCCCACAGCAGGTGGTCGGTGTCCAGGTCGGGACCGCCCCACTCGGCCGCCTTGACGGCGGCGTCGCGGACGAGTTCGCGGGCGCCCTCGGTCATGAAGCGCGCGATGTTGACGCGGTTGGTGGGCCGCCGGGGCGCGCCCGTCCCGAAGAACCGGGCCAGGAACTCCTCGAACTGGTCCGACTCCTCGCGCTCGTTCCGTTCTTCAGGCATGTCGACCTCCTCACCCGGCGTACCCCGGCGTGCGCGTTTCGCCTGCTCGCGCGACCCCTACCCGAGTCGGGAATCCGAAACGTGCGGGTCAGGAGTAGTCCTCGTCCAGGTCGTCCCCGGCGGTGATGTGCTGTTCGATCACGTCGGCCTCGTTGGCGTCGGCGGGGAGCTCCTCGACGGGTGGGCGCTCCGCGGCGCCCTCCTCGCGGCCGGTGTCGAGTCGCTGCTCGATGAAGTCGGCCTCGGGCTCCTCGATGCCCGGCGTCTCGTCCGGCAGGGGATCGGGGTGGACGACCTCCTCCGGGTTCGCCGGCTGGCCCCGGTCCGGCAGATCACGTTCGGTCATGGCGACTCCATGGTTTCCCTGCTCACGGTGTGCTTTCTTCCGTTCACGCGGAGGTAGATCTCCGCCATGCGCGCTGCCCTACCCGGGACCATCCCCGCTAACCGCCCGCGACCGGGTGGCGGTCCGCGTGGTGACGCGCGTGCCGGCCGGGATGGTGGACCGTACGGCGTCCCGTCAGCAGGTCGGCGAAGGCGGCGAGCAGCGCGGCGACCACGAACGCCAGGACGACGTACAGCGCGTGCTGGAAGGCCGTGGCCCAGCCGCCGTGCGTACCGCGCACCGCGGCGAAGAAGACGGAGCCGACCGCCGCGATGCCGACCGCGGTGCCGATCCGCTGCCCGGTCTGCAGGACGCCCGCGGCGCTGCCGCCGCCCTCGGGCGGCACCTCGGACAGGGTGATCGTCTGGTTCGGAGCGATCACCAGGCCGCTGCCGATCCCCGCCACGAGGTAGGGGAGGGCGGTGGCCAGGGCGACCTGCCGGCCGGAGTCGAAGTGCACGGCGAGGAGCACGCCCCCGAGCCCGAGCCCGACGAGCACGAGGCCGACCGCCACGAGCGGCCGGCCGAACCGCGAGACGACCCGGCCGCCGACGGCGGCCGCGGCCCCCGACCCCACCGCGAACGGCGTGATCGCCAGGCCGGCCTTCAGCGCGCTGTAGTGCAGGCCGTTCTGCAGATACAGGGTGAAGATGAAGAAGATGGCGGTGAAACCCGCGAAGTACAGCAGCGCGATCGTCGAGCCCAGCGCGTACGAGCGGAGCCGGAACAGGCCGAGGTCGATCATCGGCTCGTCGTGCCGCCGCTCCCACCACAGGAAGGACGCCAGCAGGACGACGGCGGCGGGCACCAGCAGCCATTTGAGCGCGCCGTGCCACTGCTGCTCCTGGACGAACGGGAGGAGCAGGGCCACCACTCCGGCTCCCAGGAGCACGACGCCGACCGGGTCCAGGCTCTGCGCACGCCGCGTCCGGCTCGGCGCCGGCAGCAGCCGCCACGCCAGCGGCAGCGCGATCAGGCCGACCGGGACGTTGACGTAGAAGACCCACCGCCAGCCCTCCATCGGCCCGGCGAGCGCGATGATCGCACCGCCGAGGATCGGGCCCGCGGCGGTGGCGATGCCGATCGTGGCGCCGAGGCTCCCGAACGCCCGGCCCCGCTCCGGCCCGCGGAACATCACCTGGATCAGCCCCGCGATCTGAGGGTTCAGCATGCCGCCCGCGATGCCCTGGACGAGCCGGGCGCCGACGAGCCAGGCGATGTTCTGCGCGAGGCCGGCGGCGGCGCTGGTCAGGGTGAAGAGCACCAGGCCGGCCATGAAGACCGCCCGGCGGCTGCGCGCGTCGCCGAGCCGCCCGGCGGGGACCAGGACGAGGCCGAACGTCAGGGCGTAGCCGCTGAGGATCCACTGCAGCCCGTCCGGTGACGCGTGCAGCCCCTCGCGGATGGAGGGCAGCGCGACGTTGACGATGCTGACGTCGAGGAGGGTCATGAAGGCCGCGACGAGGCACACCGCCAGCGCCTGCCAGCGGTGTCGCACGGTGGAATCGGGGTCGTCGGAGTGGGGTTCCGTCCGCATGAGGCTGCTGTGCTCCGGACAGATCGCTCCAAACCACTCAGGCGGTCGCCGGGTGAGGGCCGAGCGCGGAACCGGCCCTCACCCGCCGGTCTTTCGTCAGCCGAATGAGACCGAGTAACTGTTGGTCGCGAAATTCAGGCCGCCGCTGGAGGACGTTATCTCGAACCCGAACTGCACGTTTCCGACGGTGACGTCGCCGAACCATCCGGCGCTCTTGATCCAATTGAGCACGGCGCGGATGTCGACGCTTCCGGAGGAGGTATTGCCCGACCGCACGAACGAGAACACCTGGTTGGAGCCGTTGCTGCCCTTGTAGACGCTCCAGGCGTGCCCGCCGACGGACACGCTCGTCTGGTAGGAGCCGAGCGGTCCCACGGCCCCCGTCTTGTTCATCCAGAGCATGATCTCGTACGCGTTGTCGCTCGACCAGATGTCGTACGCCGACTCGTACGCCCCGGAGCCGGGGACCGTGACGTTGAAGCTGCTGTTCAGTGAGTTCAGTGAGCTCAGCGACCTGCCGACGTATTTCGTGACGTTGGGGTAGGACTTCACGCCGCCGGTGTTCGGGTGGTTCGCCCAGACGCCCCAGTTGCTGTAGGAGTTGGCCCAGATGGTCTGCGGGCCGGCGCCGCTGCCCCAGACGTCGTTGTACAGGGTGTAGCCGCCGTTGGACCAGGTCGCCCACTGGTCGGAGGACGACCAGGTCGCGGCCCGGGCCGTGCCGGACCACAATGCGCACACCAGCGTGAGGACCAACGCGGGCACCGAGAATCGTGCCGCTTTCATTCGATGACCTCTCTGTCGAATAAGAGTCGAAGCGCTTCGACGGTCATTCGACGGGAACGGGGAAGAGGAAACCGCGCGGTGCCCCACACGATAGAAGCCGAATTGCGGGGGTGCAACGGGAGCTTTACAGGCGTGTCATCGACGTGTTTCGCCCCTCCGGCGGCCGAGCCTCTTCCCGAGCGGGTGAACGCGGTGCCGGGTACGGCGTGGGTGACGTCCCGACCGTGGCAGAGGCGTCGCGGCCGCGCGATGGGATGCGGCTCCGGTGACAATGGCGCGAAACCGCGTCGCGCGAGCGGGACGGACCGATGGCTCGTGCGTTCCTTCGGTCCGGAAGGTAGCCTTTCGCCGTCGAGACCCCCGAGTAATGTGAGCCGGACGGTAGGTGACGACCGGCTTCCCCGGTTCTACGGAGGAACGCGCGGATTCCATGGCGAGGCAGTCCGAACGGCCGGCGGCGACCGGTCCAGCTCCGGCCCCTCCGGCGTCGACCGGCACGGCTCCGTCGACCGGCACGGCTCCGGTGACGGGTCAGGCTCCGGCGGCCGGTACGGCCTCGGCCCTCCCGGCGGCGCCCGGCGCGGAGCCGGCCATCCCGGGATCCCGCTCCGCGCGGGAGCCCGGCCGGGCCATCAAACCGGGGCGGCACGGGCTGCCGCCGGAGACCGTCGCCGACATCCAGCGGGACCGGCTCATCGACGGCTTCGTCCAGGTGGTCGCCGAACACGGTTACACCCGCACGACGATCAGCAAGATCACCGAGGCCGCCGGGGTGACCAAGAAGACGTTCTACGTCCACTTCACCGAGATGGACGACTGCTTTCTCGCGGCGTACCAGCGGGGCACCGGCATCCTCCTCGACCGCATGGCGCACGCGTACCACGGCGCGCACTCCTGGCCGGAGGGCATCCGCGCCGGACTGCGGGCGATGCTGGAGATCCTCGCCGCCGAGCCGCTGTTCGCCCGCGCCGCGCTCGTGGAGGTCAACGCGGCCGGCCCCCGGCTGCGCAAGGCGCGGATCGAGCACCTCGCGCGGTTCCGAAAGTTCTTCACCGACCCGGCGTACGACCTTCCGTCCCTGCCCACGGTCGTCATCGACGCGATCATCGGCGGGATCTACGGAGCGGTCTACGGGGCGGTGGAGGCGGGGGAGGGCGACCGCCTGCCGGCGATGCTGCCGTCCCTGGTCTACTTCGCGCTGCTGCCCCTCGGCCGCGAGGAGGCGGCGGCTCAGCTGGACGCGGGCGACCCGCCCTCCCGGTAGAAGGCCAGCAGGAAGTCGGTGAGCGGGTCCGCCAGCTCGGGAAGCTCCGCGGTCCGGTCGCACTCCACGTGGTTGTAGACCATCGTGTAGACCCCGCCGATGATGGCGTTCCTGATGTCGTCCGGGATCCGCGGGATGCCCGGTCCGCCGAGGAACGCGCGGAACCTCGCCAGGAACGCCACCCGCGCCCGGTGCGCCCGGGCGCCCACCATGCTCGCGTCGATGACGCACATCCGCGCGAAGGCGGGTTCGGCGGCGGCCAGCTCGAGGGCCGCCCGCAGCCCGGCGCGGACCGCCGCGGGCCACGACGACTCCGCCCGGTAGGCGGCCTCCGTCCGGGCGAGCAGAAGGCGGGTCCCGCGCTCGTACGCGGCCAGGAAGCACTCCTCGATGCCACCGAAGCAGGCGTGGAAGGCCCCGGTGGGCAGCCCGGCCCTGGCCGCCACCTCCTCGACCGTCGTCCGCGGATAGCCGCGCTCGGCCACCACGGTGACGAGCGCGTCCATCAACCGGGCCCGCCGCGCGTCCGCGTCGTCGCTCTCCGCCGGCTGCGCGGACTCGGCCGTCTGTGCGGACTCTGCGGGCTCGGCCGGCTCCGCCGACGGCGCGCGTCCGTCCGCGTCGTCTCCGGCGTCCGTTAAGCCGGTCCGCCGTGCCGCGGCGGCCTCCGCGTCCGCCGGCCGGGCCCGCCGCCCCGCCGCGCCGTCCGGGTGCGGCTCGCGTGGGTGCCCGAGTCCCGAGGCTCCGTCGCGCATGGGTGACCTCCCGTCCGTGGCACCGTCATCCGGCTGTCTACCGCCTGCCGGAGGGCGCGTAAATGCCGCCGGGCGCCCGATCGGGGTCGGTGACGGCCGGATCCGGCCGTCACCCCGGCTGCGGTTGACATGAGACACCGTACGGTTTCTATTTGCAGGAAGCTCGTTTGTTACCGACAAGTTTCGAACCGAACATCGTCCTCGGGGGATGAATCCCAAGGAGGCGGTGGCATGCGCCATCGTGGATCCAGAGCGGGAACGCTCCTGCTGGCCGCCCTCGCAGTGGCCCTCCCGTGCGTTCCCGCGCAGGCCGCTTCGGGCACGGTCACCGAGTACTCGGCGAGCATCCCCGACAGTACGCCGCTGGGCCTGACGGCCGGACCGGGCGGCAGCGTGTGGTTCACCGAGCACGCGCAGGGCCTCGGCCGGGTCGACGCCCTCGGCGTCGTGAAGGAGTACGCCGTCCCGGCGAACTCCCAGCACGAGGTGGCCGTCCCGGAGGGCGCCGCGACCGCGCCGGACGGGACGGTGTGGTTCACCGACGCGTCCACGGCCGTGCCGCGCGTGGGGAAGGTCAACCCCACGACCGGCGCGGTGACCGCGTACGAGGTGCCGACCACCGGGGACGTGAGCTTCGCGGGCGGGCAGCTCACCGACATCACCGCCGGACCGGACGGCGCCATGTGGTTCGCCGGCGGCCCGGCCGGCGCGGTCGGCCGGATCACCTCCTCGGGCGCGGTCACCGCGTACGCCACCGTCGGCCTGTCGCCGTACGCGATCACGACCGGCCCCGACAAGGCGCTGTGGTTCACCGACACGAACGGCGGGGCGATCGGGCGGCTGGACCCGGCCACGGGGAACGTCACGACCTACTCGCCAGACTCGTCGGGTTCGGGCAATCCGGCGGCCGGCGGCATCGCGGCCGGCCCGGACGGCGCGGTCTGGTTCACCGAGCCCGGCGTCGGCAAGATCGGCCGTATCGTCCCCTCGACCGGCGCCATCACCGAGTACGCCGTGCCGACCGCGAACTCCGCTCCGGAGGGCATCACCGCCGGCCCGGACGGCAACGTGTGGTTCACCGAGGCCGCGGCCGGCAACGTCGGCCGGATCGTCCCCGCGACCAAGAAGATCTCCGAGTACCCGCTGCCGAACGCCCTGTCCGCCCCGATGCGGATCGTCAAGGGGCCCGGGGCCGTGCTGTCGTTCACCGAGGCGGGCACGGGCGCCGTCGGCCGGCTGAACCCCGCCGCGCCGCCCTCCGGCTCGCCGCACGCCGCCGCCCCGCCGATCGCCGACGGCTCGAGTCCGCGGATCGCCGCGTCCTTCCAGGGCCGCTGTCCCACCACGGCGATCATCTGCCAGACCCAGATCACGACGGGCGGCAGCGTGAAGATCGGCGGCTTCAGCCAGACGATGCCGCCCGGCGCGCTGCGCGTCACCGGCTACGTCACCTCGCTGGGCACCGGCACGGCCACCCTCCAGCCGCCGCTCACCGGGTCCGAACTGGAGTCCGTCCCGGTCGAGGTGCCGGGAGGCATCATCGGCACCCTGCCGCTCATCGGCCCGATCCTCGGCATGACCCCGGCGGCGATGCTGCCGTTCAACAAGCTCACGATCACGCAGTCGCTGGCCGGGCCGGTGACCGTCGGGTTCGGCCCCAGTGGCCTGCAGGCCACCGCGACCCTGAACATCCAGCTCAACAACCAGTTGCTCGGCGGCAGCTGCGTCATCGGGCCGATCACCGCGAGCCTGGCCCCGGCGGACCGGTCCGGCGGCTCGGTGCACGACCCGCAGCTCGGCTGGCAGCCCCTGAACGTCGAGATCAAGGACACCACCCTGTCCGTGCCCAAGGCCCACGGCTGCGGCATCGGCGGAATCCTCGACGGGGTCATCAACTCGACCATGGGCCTGCCGTCGGCCTCAGGCAACAGCCTCGACCTTCCCGCGATCCTCAGCGTCGGCGCGGGGGCGCATTCCTGACCGGAGAGAGGAGGGCGTCACCCCCTCGCACCGCACCGTTCCACTGTCCCGACAACCCGCCACCACCCGCAGAACCCGGGACCGGCGAGGTCGGTCCCGGCCTCCTCAGGAGAGGTACGCACATGATCTCCAGAACGGCGAAGCTGGCCGCGACCGTCACCGGGGCCGGCGCCCTGGTCGCCATGATGGGCGGCATCGCCTACGCGGCGGGCGTCAGCCCGGCCAACACCGCGATCACCGCCACCAGCACCAGCGTGAAGTTCGCCGGCACCCTGTCCGGCCTGTCCTTCTCGGTGACCTGCACCAGCTCGACGATCAAGTTCACGACTCCGTCGTCGGGCTACGGCCCGGTCAACATCAGCCCGGACCCGACGTTCAGCGGCTGCAAGGACAACTTCGGCGGTACGGCCACGATCACGGCGAACCACACGAACGGCAGCTGGACGCTGCTGGCCATCGCCAGCCCGACGTCGGTCAAGATCACGATCCCGAAGGCGGGCGTGACGGTGTCGACGACCACCCTGCCCGGCTGCGTGGTGACGGGCGCCCCGACCGCCGCGGCGCCGATCACGGCGAGCTACAGCAACTCGACGGGCAAGGCCACGTTCACCAGCGCGAGCGTGCCGTTCTCCGGCAACGCGGCCTGCGGCACGATCAGCCCGACCGGCACCGCCACCGGCGTCTACACCACGAGCCCGACGGTCACGATCACCTGACGTACGCGACCGAGGGACGAAACACGAGCAGGGGCCGCCTCCGGGCGGCCCCTGCGCCTCCCCGTACCGCGCCGGTGACCGGAACCGGACGGGCGGCACCGATCGGCTTGACGTGAAACACCCGTGGGTTTCTAGTAGCCCACCATGAAGATCATAGGAGGCGATGGCATGCGCCATCGTGGTGTGCGCGCGGGGATGGTCGCGTCGGCGGCCCTGTTCGGCGCGGTCGCTCTCAGCCCGGCCTCGCCCGCCGGCGCCGCCGCCGGCGTGACCGAGATCGGGCTGCCCGTGCCCGACGTCGCCCCCGCGGGCCTGGTCGCGGGCCCGAGCGGCAGCGTCTGGTTCGCCGAGAACGCCGGCGGGCTGGGGAAGGTCGACTCGGCCGGCAAGGTCAAGGAGTACGCCCTGCCCGCCAACTCGGCCAAGACCCAGGGCGCGGCCGACGGGATGGCCGCCGGACCCGGCGGCCGCCTGTGGTTCACCGACTCCTCCGTCGACGTTCCGCGCGTCGGCTACGTCGACCCGGCGACGGGGAAGACCACCCTCTTCGAGGTCCCCACGACCGGCGACGTCAACTTCGCGGGCGGGCGGCTGACCGACATCATCGCCGGTCCCGGCGGCGCGATGTGGTTCGGCGGAGGCGCGTCGCCCGCGATCGGCCGGATCACCTCCTCGGGCACCGTCACCGTGTACGCCACCGCCGGCGCGAGCGTGTACGGCCTCGCGGCCGGCCCGGACGGGGCGGTCTGGTACACGGGCACCGACGGGTCCATCGGCCGGCTCGACCCGGAGACCGGCGCGGTCACCTCCTACAACCCGCCGTCCGCGGGCAGCGGCTCACCGGCCCTCGGCGGGATCGTCGCCGGTCCGGACGGCGCCCTGTGGTTCACCGAACCCGGCGTCGGAATGATCGGCCGGCTCGACCCGGCGAGCGGCGGCATCGACGAGTATCCGGTGAACACCGCCGACTCCGCGCCCATCGGCATCACCGTGGGCCCGGACGGGCAGATCTGGTTCACCGAGGCCGCCGCCAGCAACATCGGCAGCGTCGACCCCGGCTCCGGCACGGTCACCGAGTACCCGTTGCCCGCCACGCTGTCCGCGCCGATGCGGATCGCGGCCGGTCCGGGCAAGAAACTCTGGTTCACCGAGGCGGGCAAGGGCGCCGTGGGCAGTCTCGACCCGGCCGCGCCGCCGACCGGAGCGCCGCACCCCGCCGTCCCGGCGCTCGCGCACGGCAGCATGCCCCAGGTCGCCGCCAAGTTCCAGGCGCAGTGCCCGCAGAACCACGCCTGCCAGACGCAGATCACCTCCGGCGGCAGCGTGAAGATCGGCAGCTTCGCCCTGACGCTGCCGCCGAACGCGATCCGCGTCACCGGCTACATCTCCTCCCTCGGGCCGGGCAGCGTCCTCAACCCGCCGGTGATGGGGGACCAGCTCGTGTCGCAGCCCGTCGAGGTGCCCGGCGGCCTGATCGGTCAGCTGCCGCTGGTCGGCCCGATCCTGGGCAAGACCCCGGCGGCGCTGCTGCCGGTCAACAAGCTCACGATCACTCAGTCGCTGGCGGCGCCGATCACCGTCCAGCTCGGCCCGGGCGGCATCGAGGCGACCGCGAAGCTGAACGTCCACCTCAACAACCAGCTGCTCGGCACGTCCTGCGTCATCGGCCCGATCACCGCGAGCCTGACCCCGACGATCCTCGTCCCGGGCGGGGCCGGCGACCCGGCGCTCGGCTGGACGCCGTATCCGGTTCAGATCAACAACAAGATCGCGGTGCCCGCCGCCAAGGGCTGCGGTCCCGGCTCGATCCTCGACGGCGTGATCAACCAGATGATGGGCCTGCCGTCCGGATCGGCCAATAACTCCATGAACCTGACCGGCGTCATGAGCCTCGGCGTCGGCATCAACCCGGCGGACACCCCGGCCGTACGGTCCACGGCGTCGCCGTCGACCCTGTCGAAGCTCGTCGCGGGCCTGCGCCCGCAGCCGAAGGCCAGGAAGAGCGCCGCGAAGCGCGTCATGGCCCCGAAGAAGGTCACCGTCAAGCTGAAGGCCCGGCACTGACGGGTTCCGGATGGGGCGCCGGCCGGCAGGCCGACGCCCCATCGCCTTTCGGGCGCATCGTTGCCGGGCCCGGCCGATCGTCGGCCGAGCGCGCTACCCACCCCGACGACCCCGCCAACCCGTTCCTGGGGAGGGTGTACGGCGGCGCGCTGCTGGACGGCCTGCGCCGCCTGGGCCGCGAGCCGCACCGGATCGAGGCCGTCGCCATCACCCACCTGCACACCGACCACCTGGGCTGGGCCTGGAGCACGGCGCCCGGCGCCGGCGCACCGCCGTTCGCGCACGCCACCCACTTCGTCGCGGCGCCCGAGTGAGAGCGGCGCGATCTGGCGGCCGAGGGCGGGGCGACCGAGGAACGCCTGGCGGCCTTCGCGTCCCGCGTCCACCCGGCCCAGGACGGGGAGGAGATCTTCCCCGGTGTGCGGGCGTCGTTCGCGGCGGGACACACCGTCGGCCACACCACTTACACCATCACCGGCGGCGACCGGCGGCTCATCGCGTTCGGCGACGCCCTGCACGCGCCGGTCCAGGTCACGCACCCGGAGTGGTCCTGCGGGATCGACCACGACCCGGCCGAGTCCGCGGAGCACCGCCGCCGCCTGGTCGAAGAGCTGAGCCGCCCCGGCACGATCGGCTACGGCGGCCACTTCGCCGATGTCGTCTTCGGGCGCGCCGAACGCCGCCCCGACGGCCGGTTCACCCTGGTCCCCGTCGCCTGACCGGCATCCTCGGAACCGCCAGGGCCGCCCTCGTCGTCCGTGGGCGGATCATTCGATCGACGTGTCGCCGAAGGACTCGAGCAGGTCGCGCAGGAGGTCCGCCAGCTCCATCCTCCGGTCGGGACTCAGCGAGGCGAGCAGCCGGGCCTCGTTCGCGACGTGGAGCCCGACGACCTCGTCGACCAGGGCCCGGCCCCGTTCGGTCAGGCGGACCCGTACGGACCGGCGGTCCTGCTCGTCGGGCACCCGCTCCACGAGGCCCTTGGCCGCGAGCCGGTCGATCCGGTTGGTGATCGCCCCGGAGGTCACCATCGCGGCGCGGTTGAGCGCGCCCGCCGTCAGCGCGTACGGCGGGCCGGACCGGCGCAGGGTGGCGAGCACGTCGAACTCCCAGTGCTCCAGCCCGTGCGCGGCGAAGAAGTCCTTCAGCTCCCGGTCCACGAGCCTCGACAGCCGGTTGATCCGGCCGATGATCCCCATCGGCCACGCGTCGAGGTCGGGTCGCTCACGGGCCCACTGGCCGAGGATCTGATCCACCGCGTCGCTCACCGGGCACTCCTCTCAACGCAAACAATCTCAACGTTCATCTACTTGACGTTGAGCATCACTGCGTGCTGTTATCTCAACGTTGAGATTATCAATCTGGAGGGATCGACATGGCCGTTCTCACGGCCCGGCGGGACGCCTCCTCCTCGTCGAGCGTCCGCGACCTGGCCCTCACCGCGCTCACCCCCCTGACATGGGGGTCGACCTACGCCGTGACCACCGAGTTCCTGCCGCCCGGCCGGCCCATGTTCACCGCGATGACGCGGGCGCTGCCGGCCGGCCTCGTCCTCCTCGCCGCCACCCGCGTGCTGCCGCGCGGGGCCTGGTGGTGGCGGGCGGCCGTCCTCGGCGTGCTCAACATCGGGGCGTTCTTCCCGCTGCTCTTCCTGGCCGCCTACCGGCTGCCCGGAGGCGTCGCCGCGGTGCTCGGCGCGGTCGGCCCGCTGTTCGCCCTGGCGTTCGCCGCCCTGCTGCTGGCCGAGCGGCCCACCGCCCGCAAGCTGCTGGCCGCCCTCACCGGCCTCGCCGGGGTCGGACTCGTCGTCCTGCGCGCCGACGCCCGGATGGACGTCCTCGGCGTGCTGGCCGGGCTCGCCGGGGCGGCGTCGATGGCCGCGGGCACGGTGCTCACCAAGCGCTGGGGCCGCCCCGAGGGCGTCGGCCCGCTCGGCCTCACCGCCTGGCAGCTCACCGCCGGCGGGCTGCTGCTGGTGCCGGTGACCCTCCTCGTCGAGGGACCGCCGCCCGCCCTCGACGGGCGTGCCGTCGGCGGCTACCTCTACCTCGGGGCGGTCGGCACGGCCGCCGCGTACTGGGTGTGGTTCCGCGGCCTGTCCCGTCTTCCCGCGACCTCGGTGGCCTTCCTCCCGCTGCTCAGCCCGCTGTCCGCGGCGGTCATCGGCTGGGCCGCGCTCGGCCAGGCCCTGACGCCCCTGCAACTGCTCGGCATGGCGCTGGCCTTCGGCGGCACGCTGGCCGGCCAGTGGTCCGGCGGCCGGCGCCGCGAGGCCGTACCCGCACCACCCGCCCCACCGGCGGCACCCGCCGTCACCGCGAGGAGGAGCTCGTGACCATGCGCATCACCGTGTTCGGAGCGGCGGGGGCCGTCGGACGCCGCGTCGTCGCCGAGGCGCTGTCCCGCGACCACGAGGTCACCGCCGTCGTACGCGACCCCGCCCGGTTCGCCGAGCCGCCCGCGGGCGCCCGCATCCGTACGGCGGACGCCCGGAACGCCGAGGACGTGGGCCGCCTCGCCGCCGGCCAGGACATCGTGATCACCGCGACCCGTCCCGCTCCCGGCGGCGAGCCCGAGCTCGTCACGGTCGCGAAGGCGCTGCTGGCGGGCCTCGCCGGGACGGGCGTCCGCCTCCTCGTCGTCGGCGGCGCCGCGACCCTCACCGTGCCCGGCACCGGAGGACTCACCGTGGTCGAGGAGCCGGGGTTCCCCGCCGAGCTGCGGCCCATCGCACTGGCCTGCGCGGACCAGCTAGCGGCCTGCCGCGCCGCGACCGGCGTCGACTGGGCCTACCTGAGCCCGCCGGCGCTGCTGGAGCCGGGCGAGCGCACCGGTGCGTACCGGCTGGGCGCCGGCGAACTGCTGGTCGACGCCGAAGGAGAGTCCCGGATCTCCATGGAGGACCTCGCCGTGGCACTGCTCGACGAGGCCGAGAATCCCCGCCACCACCGGACACGTTTCACCGTCGGGTACTGATCTTCGGAACGTTTTCGTTGACGGGGCGGGTTTCCCGCAAGATCCTTATGCGTCATGGAAACCGATGATCGATCGGCGTGGTCCCCCTCGGCGAGCGGACACGGCGACGCCGTACGACATCAGGTGCTCGGGGCGGCCGCCGACATCCTGCGGCCCGCCCCGCCCGGGTCCGACCCGTCCGCGGTGACGCTCTATCTCGCCCTCCTGCAGGACCGCCTCCCCGTCTTCGCGCGCGTCATGAAGGACCTGGGCGCGCGGGTGGGCCGGGGCGAGGTCGCCGAGAACCTCTTCGCTGCCGGGCAGGCGACGATCGGGTTCTACCGGGAGATCCTGGCGGCGAAGGTGTCCATCCTCGCCAGTTCCGACCAGATCGTGCGGCTCCGGCAGGTGTTCCAGAGCCATGACCTGGGACCCCAGGCGGCGTACGCCGAGGTCGCGGGCTACCTGGAAGGGGAGCGCGGCCTCGGGCGGATCGCGGCCGACGTGGACTGCGTGGCGGCGGCGCGGCTGCTGATCGGCGCCTGCTTCAACCACGCGTTCATGAAGATGCTGCTCGGCGACGGGCCCGAGGACGAGGCGTTCGTCTCCCAGATGATCGGCGGGCTCCGGCTCGGTCACCGCCCTGACCTCACCGCCGCCGACGACTGAGCCCCGCCGGAGACGACGGAGCGCGGCCCCGGCTGGGCGGACGGATAAGCTGCCCGGATGTTCGATCATGGCGAAGACCCGCGGCCCGCGCACGGCGCGGTGCGCGAGATCTATACCCCCGAGAGGGCGGCGACCCTCGAGTACTCCCCGGACCTCGACGGCCTCGCGGACCCCGGCGAGATCGTGTGGGCGTGGGTGCCCTACGAGGAGGACCCGTCCCGAGGGAAGGACCGGCCGCTGCTGGTCGTCGGCCGGCACGGCCGCCGTCTGCTCGCGATGATGCTGTCGAGCCGTGACCACGGCGACGACCCCGACTGGCTCGAACTCGGCTCGGGAACCTGGGACCGGGACGGCCGCGAGTCGTACGTGCGGCTGGACCGCGTGTTCGCGCTCGACGAGGACGACATCCGCCGGGAGGGCGCGATCCTCGAGCCCGAACGGTTCGCCCGCGTCGCCGCCGCCCTGATGCGCGTGCACGGCTGGAAGGCCACGCGCTGACCCCTCAGGCGTGAAAGGAACGTGGAAGATCCTTGCCGGGCGCTTGAGGTCCTCTCACTCTGGTGCGTACGCGCTTCGGCGCGTACGCGCCGTCCCGGTGAGGAGCAGCCATGCCCGGCCCAGCGAAGACCCGACCCGTGTTCCGCCGGCCCGCCACCTGGCCGTACGGGGCCGCCTCGGCGGTGGTGGGAGCGATCCTCCTGGTGGTCTCGCTCGTGCTGCCCTCCGCCGGGACGGCGTCGGCCGCGCCGCCCTGCGCGGTCACGTACACCCTCAACCAGTGGACCGGCGGCTTCACCGCTCAGGTCAGCGTCACCAACAACGCGGCCCCGGTCACGAGCTGGACGCTGACCTGGACGTTCGCCGGTGAACAGAAGGTCACCTCCGCCTGGAACGCCCAGGTCACCCAGTCCGGGCAGGCCGTCGCCGCCCGGGACAGCGGGTACAACGGCGCGCTGGCGACCGGGGCCTCGACGAGCTTCGGGTTCCAGGGGACGTTCAGCGGCCAGAACACCGTCCCGGCCGACTTCGCGCTGAACGGCGCGAGCTGCGAGGGGGACGGCACTCCCACTCCCACGCCGACCCCCACCCCGACGCCGACTCCCACGCCCCCGACGTCGTGCGCGCAGGCGGCCTTCTGCGACGGCTTCGAGAACCAGACCGGATCGACGCCGTCCGGGGCCTGGCAGCCGTCCTACCCCGACTGCCAGGGCTCGGGAACGGTCGCGATCGACCACACGCAGGCGCACGGCGGCACCACCTCGCTCCGCGTGGACGGCGGCGCGACGTACTGCGACCACGCGTTCGCGGTCAACACGACCGGCGTGGCGGCGGCCGGCTCGGTGATCTACGTGCGCTACTACGTCCGGCACACGCAGGCGCTGCCCGCCGGTCACGTGGCCTTCACGACGCTGACCGACGCGGCGGACGGGAACAAGCACCTGCGGCTCGGCGGCCAGAACCAGGCGCTGCAGTGGAACCGCGAGTCCGACGACGCGACCCTGCCCGAGCAGAGCCCGACGGGCGTCGCGATGAGCGTGCCGCTGCCCGTGAACCGGTGGTCCTGCGTGGAGTTCGCCATCAACGGGACGAACGGCACCATGAGCACCTGGCTGGACGGAACCGAGGTCGCCGGCCTGCACGAGGACGGCACCCCGACGCCGGACGTCGACCGCCAGTGGCTGAGCCGGGCGAACTGGCGCCCGCGCCCTGTCGACCTGCGCCTCGGCTGGGAGAGCTACGGCGGCGCGCGGGACACCCTCTGGTTCGACGACGTGGCCGTCGGATCGTCGCGCATCGGCTGCTGACCGGCCGGGCCCCTTCGACGGACCGGGACCGAGCCCTTCGACGGACCGGGACCGAGCCCTTCGACGGACCCGGGCCGGGCGCCGCCGTCGCCCTGGAACCTCAGATCTCGCTCAAACGTCTCGGGTCGCGCTCCCGCGCGGGGGATTCTCGTCCGCATCGCGCGAGACATCCCCCCCGCTTCGAGCGCGCGACGAGATGGAGTGATCAATGGCGACCGCGTCATCCGTGTCCGGGCCCGCGTCGACCGGTGACTACCGGCGGCGACTGGGGACCTTCTCGCTGTTGATGGTCGGGCTCAGCTCGATCATCGGCTCGGGCTGGCTGTTCGGCTCGTGGAAGGCCGCGAAGGTCGCCGGCCCGGCGGCCCTCTTCGCGTGGATCATCGGTGCGGGCATCATGATCCTCATCGGCCTGTCGTACATGGAGCTGGGATCGACCTTCCCCAAGTCCGGCGGCATGGTCCGCTACGCCCAGTACTCCCACGGCTCGCTCGTCGGCTACATGGGCGGCTGGTCGAACTGGATCGCGATCGTCTCGGTCATCCCCATCGAGGCCGAGGCCTCGATCCAGTACATGAGCTCCTGGAAGTGGCACTGGGCCAAGGGGCTGTACGACGGGAAGGAACTGCACCCGATGGGACTGGCGCTCGCCGCCGTCCTCGTCATCGTGTACTTCCTGCTCAACTACTGGACCGTCCGGCTGTACGCCCTGGCGAACAACTTCATCATGATCGTGAAGTTCACCGTCCCGGCGCTGACGGTCATCGGCCTGATCGCCTCCGGCTTCCACGGCGGGAACTTCGTCCACCACGGCGGCTTCGCCCCGTACGGCTGGGCGGCGGTGCTCAGCGCGATCGCCACCTCCGGCGTGGTCTTCGCCTACAACGGCTTCCAGAGCCCGATCAACCTGGCCGGTGAGGCGCGCAACCCCGGCCGCTCGGTGCCGATCGCGCTGATCGGCGCGCTGGTCGTCGCGGCGCTCGTGTACGTCGGGCTGCAGACGGCGTTCATCGGCGCCGTGCCCGGTCACCTCCTCGGGCACGGCTGGTCCGGCATCGACTTCAACTCGCCGTTCGCCGACCTCGCGATGGCCTGGAACCTCAACTGGCTGGCCGTGACGCTGTACGCCGACGCGTTCGTCTCCCCGTCCGGCACGGGCATGACCTACACCGCGTCCACGGCGCGGATGATCCAGGGCATGAAGGAGAACGGCTACTTCCCGAAGATCCTGGGTTACGTCCACCCGAAGTACGGCATCCCGCAGCCGGCCATGTGGTTCAACCTCGCGGTCTCCTTCGTCTTCCTGTTCACCTTCCGGGGCTGGGGCTCGCTCGCCGAGGTCATCTCGGTCGCCACCGTGATCTCGTACGTGACCGGGCCGGTGTCGGCCATGGTCCTGCGGCGCACCTGCCCGGACCTGCCGAGGCCCGCCCGCGCGCCCGCGCTGAAGGTCGTCGCGCCGGCCGGGTTCATGTTCGCCTCCCTGCTGCTGTTCTGGTCGAAGTGGCCGCTGACCGGCGAGGTCATCGGGATCATGGCGCTCGGCCTGCCGATCTACGTCTACTACGGCTGGCGGCAGGGGTTCGCCGCGTGGGTCCCGCACCTGCGAGCCGGGATCTGGCTCGTCGCCTACCTCGCGTGGATGGCGCTGCTGTCCGCGCTCGGCAGCGCCAAGTTCGGCGGCCACGACGTCATCCCGTACGGCGTGGACATGGCGGTCGTCGCCGTCACGTCGCTGGGCTTCTACGCCTGGGGCGTCCGCAGCGGCTGGGCCGGGCCGTCCCGCGAGGTCGCGGGGGAGTCCGCGGTCGGCGAGACCGACCTGGCCTCCGTCGGCTGACCCCGAGTACTCCGGGCCCTCCCCCTCCGGCGCCGGGGAGGGCCCGGTCCCATTCGTGTGATCGGCCCGGTACGGTGTGCGATTGAGGCGAAAGATCGCTTAGGTCGCCTGACGGAAGGAGCGGTGGTGCGGCTACTCGTCGTCGAGGATGACGTCCGCGTCGCCGCGGCGCTGTGCTCGGTGCTCCGCCGGCACGGCTTCGAGGTCGACCCGGCCTGCACCGCCGCCGAGGCGCTCGAACGCCTCGTGAACGAGCCGGACGTCATCCTGCTCGACCTCGGCCTGCCCGACAGCGACGGGTTCGAGCTGTGCGGCCGCATCCGCGCGGTCCGCGACGTCCCGATCATCATGGTGACCGCGCGGTCGGACGTGCGCTCCCGGATCCACGGCCTCCACCTCGGCGCCGACGACTACGTCGTGAAGCCGTACGACGTCGGGGAACTGATCGCGCGCATCCACGTCGTCAGCCGCCGCTCGGCGCGGCACGACGGCGCCCGCCCCGCCGAACCGGCCGCGGACGAGCTGATCGCCGGGCGCATCCACCTGGACCGGCTGCGCCGGGTGGTCAGCGTCGACGGGGTGCCGGCGAGCCTGACCCGCAAGGAGTTCGACCTGCTGGCGGTCCTCGCCCGACGGCCCGGCGTCGTCTGCCCCCGCGACCAGCTGATCAGCGAGGTCTGGCACACGAACTGGCAGGGCAACCAGCGGACGCTGGAGGTCCACATCGCCTCGCTGCGCGCCAAGCTGAAGGTGCCCGGCGCCATCCAGACCGTGCGCGGCGTGGGCTACTGCGTCACCGCGGACGGCGGCACGCGGCCCGCGCCCCCGCATCCGCGATCCGCGCCCCCGCATTCGTGATCCGACCGTGCGCGCCCGCCTGATCCTCGTCCTCAACACCCTGGTCATCTGCAGCCTGCTCGCGCTCGGCGTCCCGCTGGCCACGAGCATCGTCCGCCAGCACCAGGACGCCCTCTTCCAGGACCGGCTGGACGACACGTCGCGGTTCGCCTCCATCGTGGCCGGCGAACCCCTCGGCACGTCGCCCTCGGAGATCGGCGAGGAGATCACCCGCTACCACGACGTCTACGGGACCGCCGCGGCGGTCGTCGACCGCCAGCGCTCGATCCTGCTCGACACGCCCGGCTACCCGGGCAACGACGCGGACGGCGTCCGGGTCGGGCTGCGCCAGGCGTTCGCCGGCCGGCACAGCGCCGACACCGGCACCATCTGGCCGTGGGAGGACGGCCCGCTCGTCGTGGCCGCGCCGGTGACGCGGAACGGCGACGTCGTGGGCGCGGTCGTCACGGTCTCGCCGACGGGCCGGATGCGGGCCGCCGTCGCGCGGGACTGGGCGCTGCTCGCCGCCGCGGAGGCCGTCGCGGTGCTGCTCTTCCTCGCGCTGGCCCACCTGGTCGCCACCTGGATCCTGCGCCCGGTCCGCGCGCTCGACGCGGTGACCCACACGATCGCGACGGGACGGCTCGACGTGCGCGTCCCGGCCGCGACCGGCCCTCCGGAGCTGCGGCGCCTCACCGCGTCGTTCAACGAGATGGTGCAGAAGGTCGAGGCCACGATGGAGCGCCAGCGCGCGTTCGTGGCCGACGCGTCGCACCAGCTGCGCAATCCGCTGTCCGCCGTCATGCTGCGGCTGGAGGGCCTGGCGCTGTCCCTGCCCCCCGGGTCGGAGGAGGAGATCCAGGATCTGCGGCACGAGGCCGAGCGCCTCACACGGGTCCTGGACGACCTCCTCGAACTCGCCCTCGCCGAGGAGCACGGCGCCACGGTGGAGGCCATCGACCTGGCCGTCCTCGTCGACGAGCGCGTCACCGCCTGGCAGGTCGTCGCGGACCGGCGGGCCATCGAGGTGCGCCGCCGGTGGACGGGACCGGTGCTCGGCGCCGCCGACCCCACCGGTCTGGGCAGCGCGTTCGACGCGGTGATCGACAACGCGCTGAAGTTCTCCCCGGAGGGGTCGGCCGTCACCGTCGAACTGGCCGAGATCGGCGGCGACGTCGAGATCCGCGTCACCGACGAGGGCTCCGGCCTGCCGCCGGAGGAGCTCGCCCGCATCGGCGACCGGTTCTGGCGCAGCCCGGGTCACCAGAACGTCGACGGCTCCGGGCTGGGCCTGTCGGTCGCCCGTACGCTCCTGGAGGCGAGCGGCGGCCGGCTGGAGATCGCCGCCGCCGACGGCGCGGGCCTCCGCGTGACCATGGCCGTCCCCTCCGTCACCGTCTGACCGGCGGGTGGCGGCGCGGGCGGGCGGCGACCGCGGTCCGCGCCGTCACGTCCAACCGGCCGGTGGGCCCGCGGGCCGGTGACCCTGGCGGTGCCCGCCGTCAGCGCCGGATCGAGCGGTAGTACCGCAGCGCCCCCGGGTGCAGGGGGACCGGGTCGGTCTGGATCGCGCTGCGCACGTCCAGCAGCTCCGCCGAGGGCACCGCCGCGGCGAGGGCGTCCCGGTCCCGGATCAGGATCTCGGTCACGCGGTAGGCGAGCCCGTCGTCGAACGAGGCCGGGGCGGCCAGGAAGTTGGCCAGGGCCAGGGTCTGGGTCTCGTCGACGTTCACGTAGGTGCCGCTCGGGATCGTCGCCGCGCGGTAGTAGGGCCCGTACCGCCGGCGGATCTGCGGCGCCAGCCCGCCCAGCGGGATGAGGCGGATGGGGATCCGCTCGGCCAGCTCGGCGATCCCGGCGGTCGGCAGGCCTCCGGACCAGAAGAACGCGTCGATCAGGCCCGACAGCAGGCCCGCGGGCGCGTAGTCCAGGCCCATCCGCACCGGCGTCAGGTGCCCGGTCAGCCCGGCGGCGCTCAGCACCCGCCGGGCGACGAGTTCGACGCCCGACCCCTTCGCGCCGACCGAGACGTGCCGGCCGCGCAGGTCGTCGATGGTGTGGAAGCTCGACGATTCCAGGACCACCAGGTGGAGGTAGTCGTCGTACAGGCGGGCCAGCGCCCGGATCGGCGCGTCGGGATCGGGCGTCGCCGTGCCGTGCTCGGACGCCGCCGCGCCGGCGGCGTCGGCGGCCAGGAACGCGAGCCGGTCGCCGCCCCACCGCAGCCACTGGAGGTTGTCCAGGGACCCGGTCGTGACTTCCGCCGAGGCGCGCACGCCCGGGAGGCGGTCGTCGAGGAGGCGGGCGAGCCGTTGGCCGTACCGGTAGTAGACCCCGTCCGTCACCCCGGTCGCGATCGGCAGGTGTCCCTTCCGGTAGCGACCTCCCGCCCCGGTCAGGGCGCAGCCGCCGATCGCGGTGGCGGCCGCACCCAGGGCCGCCAGCAGGGCGGTCCTCCGGTCCGGCATGCCCGGCCGGCCGGGGTAGCCGGACCATCGCGCACGGTAGGGCATGAGGCATGATCTCACTCGGCGGAGCCGCGTGGTGACGGTTGCCCGATCGTGATCCGCGCCACGCCGTCCCGGTGCCGGACGCGGGACGGCGACACTCGCATGTGGCAGGTGAGCCTGGCAAGCTTGATCGCGTGGGTATGCCAGGGAACACGGATCGTGAGGAGTTCCGTGTCAAGGCGGGTTGGCAGCGCGTCGCGCCCGGAGCCTGGGGCGGGCACCGTACGATCGGCGCCGCCGTGCGTGCCGCGGCCGACGGCGCGGTGGTCTCCGTCCAGCCCGGCGTCTACAACGAGGCGCTGATCATCGACCGGAACGTCACGATCGTGGCCGCGAAAGGGGCGGGCACGGTACGCGTCGTCTCACCGCACGGGCCCGCGCTCAGCCTGCACGACTGCTCGGCGACCGTGCGCGACCTGACGCTGGAGGCGGCGGGCTCCGCGGACGTGGCCGTGCTCGGCCGTGACGGCGCGCCGGTCCTCGAACGCTGTGAGATCAACGGGGGCGGCATCACCTTCACCGACGCGACCTTCACGCTGCGCGGCTGCGACCTTCGCGACGCCGGCCAGGGCGTGCGCGTGACGGGCACGAGCAAGGGGATCATCGCCGACTGCACCGTGCGGTCCGTGGCGGGCGCGGGCGTACGGCTCGACGGCACCGCCCAGGTCGAGTGCGTCCGCACCGTGGTCGACCGGACGCGCGGCCCCGGCCTGCAGCTCGGCGGCGCCGCCCACGGGATCTTCACCGACTGCAAGATCCGCCGGTCGGGGAACGCCGCGCTGGTCATCGGCGGCGCCGCGTACGCCTCCCTGCGCGGATGCGGGCTGCACGACTCCGGAGCGCAGGGCGTTCGCCTGGAGGACTCCGCGGGGGCGGCGGAGCCGGCGCCGGCCGCGGCCCACCGCGACGAGGCCGAGGGCGCCTCGGCCGGGCTGGAGGATCGCCGGGTACGGCTCGAGGGCTGCGAGATCGTCCGCACCAAGGCGGAGGGCGTCCTCGTACGCGGGGAGGCCGCCGCCCGGCTGAAGGACTGCCAGGTCCGCGAGACGGACGCGGCGGCGATCGTCGCGACGGGGTCCTGCCGGCTGGACCTGGAGGACGTGCGCGCCGTCGACGTCACCGGGACGGCGCTGGTCGTCACCGGGGCGGGCGCCGTGCGCGCACGCCGGTCGGTGTTCGCCCGGTCCGGGGCCAACGGGGTGCACTGCAAGGGCGACGCGGTGGTGTCCCTGCGGGAGTGCGAGATCGCGAGGACGGCGTTCACGGCCGTCCACCTCGGCGGCGGCGCGCGCGCCACGCTGCAGGACTGCCACGTCCGCGAGACCCCCGAGCACGGCGTACGGGTCGACGAGCGCGCCGACCTGTTCGCCGAGCGGACCCGGATCGAACGCGCGCGGCTCGCCGGGGTGTCGATCGAGGGCGCCGACGCGGTGCTGCGGGAGTGCCGCGTCAGCGACGTGGAGATGGGCGCCCAGATCACGACCCGGCACCGGCCCCTCCTGGACGACTGCGAGTTCTCCGACGTGGCCCGTACCGGGATCGAGGTCGGGCCCGACACCGGCGTGCTGATCCGCGGCGGCAAGGTCTCGGGGACCGGGTCGGCGGGGGTCTTCCTCGACGAGGGCAGCGAGGCGTGGATCGAGGACGCCGAGATCTGCGACACCGAGGGCAGCGCGCTGGTGATCTGGACGGGCGCCCGGCCGCGCGTCCGGTCGGTGACGATCGCCCGGTCCGGGAAGAACGGCGTGTACCTCAACGAGGGCGCCGCCGGGGTGCTCGAGGACTGCGACATCTCCGAGACGGGCTTTCCCGCCCTGTACGTCGGCGCGCACGCCACGCCCACCGTGCGCCGCTGCCTCGTGCACGACACCCGCGAGGACCTCACCGTCGCGGACGGCGCCGAGCCGGTGTTCCAGGACTGCCGGACCGGCAACGTCGCCACGAGCGCGATCCCGTCCGCCGAGCGCAGCCAGCGCGCCGTCCCGCGCCCCGGCGCGGCGCACGCCACCGCCCGCGGCGCCCTCACGGAGGGCGACGGCAGGGAGGACCTGGCGGACCTGCTCGCCGAGCTCGACCGGCTGGTCGGCCTGAGCCGCGTGAAGCAGGAGGTCGCCTCGCTGGCCAAGCTGATGCAGATGGTCAAGCGCCGCGAGGAGGTCGGGCTGTCGCCGCCGCCGCTGTCGCGGCACCTGGTCTTCGCCGGCAACCCCGGCACCGGCAAGACGACCGTCGCCCGGCTGTACGGGCGCATCCTGGCCGCCCTCGGGCTGCTGTCCAGCGGGCACCTGGTCGAGACCGACCGCGGCGACCTGGTCGGGGAGTACGTCGGCCACACCGCGCCGAAGACGCAGGCGGTCTTCAAGCGGGCGCTGGGCGGCGTGCTGTTCGTCGACGAGGCGTACGCCCTCGCGCCGTACGGGCAGAGCAACGACTTCGGGCAGGAGGCCATCGCCACGCTGGTCAAGCTGATGGAGGACCACCGCGACGAGGTGGTGGTCATCGCGGCGGGCTATCCCGGCGACATGGAGCGGTTCATCGACTCCAACCCCGGTCTCGCGTCGCGGTTCACCCGTACGCTCACCTTCGAGGACTACTCGTCCGAGGAGCTCGTCCGCATCGTGCAGTACCAGGCCCGGCAGCACGACTACCACCTGCCCGAGGACACCCTGGCCCGGCTGCTGGAGTTCTTCGAGCGCTACCCGCGCGGGGCGCGCTTCGGGAACGGCCGCGCGGCCCGGCAGGTGTTCCAGCGGATGACCGAGCACCAGGCGCAGCGGGTCGCGGAGCTCCGCGCGCCGACGAAGGACGATCTGACGATCGTACGGCCGGAAGATCTTCCGGATGCTCCGCTTTGAGGCGTTGTCACGTAGTTCTGCGGTAGGCGTCGGTTTCTGGGATCATTCGACCTGTGGTGGTCCGTGAGGGGGCGAAGGTGGAGTCTGGTTCGAGGTCGTCCGGCTTCGACCCGACCATGCCCAACGAGGCCCGGATGATCGACTACATCCTCGGCGGGAAGGACAACTTCGCCGCCGACCGGGCGGCCGCCGAACGCGCCCTCGCCCTGGCGCCCGAGCTTCCGATCATGGCGCGGGAGTCCCGTAACTTCCTCGACCGCGCGGTGCGCTTCATGGTGGCCGCCGGGATCCGGCAGTTCGTCGACGTCGGCTGCGGGCTGCCGACCCGGGGCAGCGTGCACGAGGTCGCGCACGCCACGGCCCCCGAGACGCGGGTCGTGTACGCCGACCAGGACGCGCTCGTCGTCAACCACGCCCAGGCGCTGCTCGCCGGCTCCCCCCGCACCGCGGTCATCCGCGCCGACATGCACGACCCCGACGCGCTGCTCGCCCATCCGCGGCTGACGGAGCTGATCGACCTGCGGCAGCCGGTCGGGATCCTGCTCGTCGGCGTGCTCAGCATCATCCCGGAGGACGACGTCGCGGTCCGCATCGTCGAGCGCTTCCGCCAGGGGATCGCCTCCGGCAGTTACCTGGCGATCAGCCACGCCATCTCCGACCCCCGGCCCCAGGTCACCGAGAAGCTCGCCGAGCTCTACCAGGACGAGCAGATCGTCAGGGGCAGCCGGCGGCGCAACGTCCGCTCGCTGGCCGAGGTCGAACCCTGCTTCGCGGGGCTCGACCTCGTCGAGCCCGGTATCGTCAAGGTGCCGGCCTGGCGTCCGGACTCCGGCGTACCCGCCGTCGACCCCGAGATGATCTGGTCGGTCGCGGGCGTGGGGCGAAAGCCCTGACCGGCGCGCCCCGGCACCCGCCCACCTCGAGCGTTCACCCCCGCCCGGCCGTGCCCGCCCGCGCGCCCGTCCCGTCGGCCCGGTCCTTACAGGAACGCTCCAACCCGGGGTGCGGTCGAACGGCGCCGACCGGGACGGTGTAGGCGTAGAGGTGAGCTTTGGGAAGGACCAGTCGATGATGACCCCCAACGAGTCCGACGGCGTGACCGACCGCGACACGACGGGCGATGGCGTGACCGACGGTGGTACCGCCGGTGACGATGTGACCAACCGCGGTACGGCCGGTGACGGTGTGACCGACGGTGGTACGGCCGGTGACGGTGTGACCGACGGTGGTACGGCCGGTGACGGTGTGACCGACGGTGGTACGGCCGGTGACGGTGTGAGCGACGACGGCGGCGCCGTGACCTTCGCGGACCTGCCGTTGCGGCCGGAGCTGCTGAACGCGCTGTCCGGGCTGGGTTACGAGGAGCCCACCCCCATCCAGCGCGAGGCGATCCCGCCGCTGGTGGAGGGCAGCGACCTCGTCGGCCAGGCCGCGACGGGGACCGGCAAGACCGCGGCGTTCGCGCTGCCGATCCTGCAGCGGATGCCCGAGGACGGCCGGGGTGCCGGACCGGTGGCCCTCGTCCTCGTGCCGACCCGTGAGCTGGCCGTCCAGGTCTCCCAGGCGTTCCACCGGTACGGGCGGGGCATGGGCGTGCGCGCGCTGCCGATCTACGGCGGCCAGCCGATCGGATGGCAGATCAAGTCGATCGAGCGCGGGGTCGACGTCGTGGTGGCCACGCCGGGCCGGGCCCTCGACCACATCGGCCGCGGCACCCTCAAGCTGGAGACCGTCCGCGCCGTCGTGCTCGACGAGGCCGACGAGATGCTCGACATGGGCTTCGCCGAGGACATCGAGGCGATCCTCCAGGAGACCCCGGAGGACCGTCAGACCGTGCTGTTCTCGGCGACGCTGCCGCCGCGCATCGAGGGCATCACCGGGCGTTACCTGCGCGAGCCGGTCCGGATCCAGATGGGCCGGGAGGCGCCGGCGCCCGGCGAGGCGCCGAAGGTGCGCCAGGACGCGTACGTCGTGGCCCGCGCGCACAAGCCGGCGGCCCTCGGCCGGCTCCTCGACGTCGAGTCGCCCGCCGCCGCGATCGTCTTCTGCCGTACGCGCGAGGAGGTCGACCAGCTCACCGAGAGCCTGAACGGCTCCGGCTACCGCGCCGAGGCGCTGCACGGCGGGATGAGCCAGGAGCAGCGGGACCGGGTCATGAGCCGGCTGCGCAACGGCACCGCCGAACTGCTCATCGCCACCGACGTGGCCGCGCGCGGACTCGACATCGAGCAGCTCACCCACGTCGTGAACTACAACGTCCCCTCCGCGCCCGAGTCGTACGTGCACCGCATCGGCCGGGTCGGCCGCGCGGGCCGCGAGGGCGTCGCGATCACCCTCGCCGAGCCGCGCGAGCACCGGATGCTCAAGGCGATCGAACGCCAGACGAAGCAGCGGATCACCGTGCAGAAGGTCCCCACCGTCGCCGACCTGCGGGCCCGTCGCTTCGACCTGACCCGCGCGGCGCTGCGCGAGAGCCTCCTCGAGGACGACCTGGAGCACTTCCTCGCCATCGTCGAGCCGCTCGCCGAGGAGTTCGACGTCATGGAGGTGGCGCTGGCCGCGGTGAAGCTCGCGTACGACTCCAGTGGGGCGACGGTCGACGAGGAGGAGATCCCGGAGGTCGCCTACAAACCCGGCCGGGACGGGCGCGACGGGCGCGAACGAAGGGACGGCGGCCGCCGTGACCGGCGAGGGCGTGGTCCCGCGCAGGGCATGACCCGGCTGTTCGTCGGAGCGGGCCGCAGCGCCGGCATCCGGCCGCAGGACCTGGTCGGCGCGATCGCCGGCGAGTCCCGGCTGGCCGGGCGCGACATCGGCACCATCGAGATCGCCGACCGGTTCTCCCTCGTCGAGATCCCCGAGGGGGCGGCGGACGACGTCATCAAGGCCCTCCGCAGGACCACGATCAAGGGTCGCAAGCCCACCGTCCGCCGCGAACGCGACGCCGCCCCCCGCCGCCCCCGCTGAGGGTCAGCCCGAGGTGGGAGCGGCGAGTGACGGGTCGAAGGCGGCAGCGGCGATCTTCATGACGTAGGGCTGCTCCGAGCCGTCCTTGTTGCCCGTGGGGTTGAGCGAGTAGACGAGGACGCGGCGGAGGTCGCGGGTGGCGAACATCCCGCTGGTGTAGCCGGGGCGGGAGCCCGTCTTGCCCCAGCCGGTCAGGCCGTTCGGCAGCGTCGTCCGCATCAGGCCCGCGCTGTAACAGGCGCGGCCGGCGTCCGGCCCGATGCTGCAGTTGTTCTTGTCGGCGTACTCCACGTTCGGCACGGTGAACATCGCGCCGAGCACGGACCGGGGCACCACGCGGCCCTGGAAGACGGCGCGGATGAAACGGGTGAGATCGTCCGCGCTGGAGATCATTCCGCCTTCGGCCCACGGGTAGGGGCTCTGCTCGGACACGTCGTGCAGCACGGTCGTGCCGTTCGCGGTCACCGCGACGTAGCCGTGGGAGTGGGGGCCCGGAAGGCGCGGGTCGCGTCGGTCCAGGACGTACGTGGCGTTGAGGTGCAGTGGCCGGAGGATCCGCCGCTGCACCTCGTCGGCGTAAGACCGCCCGGTCACCTTCTCGATGAGCAGTCCGGCGACGAAGTAGTTGATCCCGTTGTAGCGCTGGCGGGTGCCGGGCGGGAAGTCCATCGGGTACTTCATCGTGTCGGCGACGATCTCCTGGGGCGTCCAGCTGTCGAAGCGGTGGTCCACGAACCACTGGTTCGGGTCGCCCTCCGGCTCGCCGAGGCTGCCGCCGTGCGGCAGCCCGCTGGTGTGGTCGAGGATCTGCCGTACGGTGACCTCGGGGTAGGACGCGGGCAGGAGGCCCGGCAGGTAGGACTGGACGGACCGGTCGAGGTCCACCTTGTGCTCGGCGGCGAGCTGCAGGACGACCGCCGCGGTGAACACCTTGGAGATGCTGCCGGCCCGGAACCGGCCGTCCGCCGGAACGGGCGTCCCGGTCCGTACGTTCCCGACGCCGGAGGTGCCGCTCCAGTGGCCGGCGGGCCCGGTGATCTTCACCATCGCACCCGTCACCGTCGCGTTCGGCAGCCCGGCGATGGCCGCGCGCAGCGCCGCCGGGTCCAGCGGCGGCAGCGTTCCCGTGGCCGGGGGAGCGGCCGAGGCCGTCGTGGCGCCGCCGATGACGGAGGCGGCCAGGAGGGCCCCGGCGAGTGCGAGTGATCTTCTCGTCCGTGAAGGCTTCATGGACTTGATTGAACCGACGGGCGAGCGCGACGCCCATGGCGCGGGCTTCCGTCTCCGGGGTGACGCCAGCTACACCGCTCTCCTGGGGCGAGTGGCAGGACGAGCCCTCCGACCAGGCCGTACGCCCCCGGGCGCCGGGGCCATGAGGGCACCGCCCTCGGGTTCTGGGATCGGACGGCGATCCGTCAGGTGCGGCCTCGCGGGCGGATCACTCTCCGCGCGTGACGCCCGGGCGTACGGAGGTCAGCCCGTCGGCGGCGGAGCGCAGGGCGTCGAGGACGGCGCGCACCGACGGCCGTACGTCGCCGCCGCGCCGCGTCCAGACGAGCACGCGGCGCCGTACGTCGGCGTCGGCCAGGTCGCGGATCGCGATGCCGGACTGGTCGGTGAACCGGACCAGTTCGGGGAGCAGCACGATCGCCTGGCCGTGGGCGGCGAGGGCGAGGATGACCAGCAGGTCGTTGGAGCGGTACCGGATCTCGGGCCGGAAACCGCCGTGCTCCACGCAGAGCCGCTCGGTCAGCTCCGCGTGCGCGGTCCCCGGATGCCCGGACGCCCACACCTCGCCCGCCAGGTCGGCCACCCGTACCGGCGCCTTCGTGGCGGCCAGGCGGTGCCCGGCGGGCAGGATCAGCCGGGTCGGCTCGGTCAGCAGCAGCTCGTCGGTCAGCCCGGCGGTGCGCGGGCGCCGGACGGCGTCGTACTGGTTGCTGATCACCAGGTCGACCTCCTGCAGTACGAGGGCCTGCAGGGCGCGCTCGAACTCGTCGTCGAGGACCTCGACGACGAGGTCCGGGTAGCGCGTCGACAGGGCGTCCAGCGCGGGCGCCACCAGATTGAGCAGCGCGGTCTGGAAGGCGACGATCCGCACGGTCCCGGCCACCATCCCGGACGCGGCCCGCGCGGCCTCCTCCGCCTGCCGGGCCTGGGCGAGCAGGCCGTCGGCGGCGCGGGCCAGGGTCTCGCCGGCCTCGGTCAGCCGCAGGCGGCGCCCCACCCGTTCGGTGAGCCGCACTCCGACGTCCTTCTGCAGCTGGGCCAGCTGCTGGGAGACCGCCGAGGGGCTGTAGCCGAGCGCGTCGGCGACCGCGCCGACCGTACCGCGCAGTTGAAGTTCGCGAAGCACCCGCAACCGGACGAGGTCGATCATTCAGGAGAGCTTACAGATTCCATGCAGTAAAGCTCGCTGGACCTTCATGGTTGAGAGGCGGAAAATGTAAGGAGCAACAGAGAAGAAGACTGATGACCGAGGAGAGTTTCACCATGTGGATCGTGCTCGCGCTGCTCATCGCCCTCGCAGTTCTGGGCCCCCTCGCGGGCGCGGACAGCCGCGACGGCTCAGACTGGGCTCGCACCGACTTCCCCCGCTGACGCACCGCCCGGCCGGTCCTCGCCGCCTTCACCCGGCGGCGGCTGACCGGCCCGGCCCTCGTCGCGAACGCGGAATCAGCGAACGGTCAGTCCACCGTCGACGGCGAGGATGATGCCGGTGGTCCACTGTGCCCGGGAGGAGGCGAGGTAGGCCGCGGCCTCCGCGATGTCCTGGGGCCGGCCGATCCGCCCCAGGGGATAGGCGATTGAGACCTGCTGGTCATGCGTCTCGCGTTGCTGAGGGCTCATCCGCCCCAGGTAGGCGTGTTCGTAAGTGGGGGTGTGTACGGCGCCGGGGGCGATGGCGTTGACACGGACACCGGACGGGCCGAGTTCGTTGGCCAGGGCCCGTGTCATGGAGTTGATCGCGCCGCGAGTGGCGGAATAGGCCGCCGAGGAGCGGCCGGCCGCCATCTTGTGCGCCCAGTAACTGCTGATGTTGATGATGCTGCCCCGAGCGAGGATCAGCGCGTCCAGGAGAGCCCGGCTGAGCAGGAAGGGCACCTTGACGTTCAGCTGCCACATGGCGTCGAACTCCTCGGTGGAGGTGTCGCGCAAGGATCCGAAGTGTGCCGTTCCGGCGTTGTTCACGAGGGTGTCCACCCGGTCGGTCAGGGCCAGGATCTGCTGGGCGACCGGTGTGACGGCGCCGGGATCGGACAGGTCGGTGGCCAGGGTGTGCACGCTGGTGCCGTGCTGCAGCAGGGACTTGCGAGCCGCCTCCAGTCTGCCGGGGTCGCGTGCGACCAGAATCAGGTCGGCGCCCTGGGCCGCCAAGGCGCCGGCGATGGCGTAGCCGAGGCCGTCACTGCCCCCGGTGACGACCGCGGTGTTCGTGTTCTCCGGCACGTCAGTCTCCAAAACGGTGGTCGGAGGACAGGCTCAGTGCCTCGTGCCTGTCCAGATCTTCCAGTTGTGCGGTGCGGGCGCGCCGGATGGCGGCCAGGGCGTCGCTGCCCAATGGCAGACGTAGCGGCGGCCGGTCCATTCCGGCCACGGCGTACAGGGCGTCGGCGATGCGGGCGGGGTCGCCCCGCCGGCTTTCCGCGTCGGCGCCGATCGCCGAGAGCGCCTGACGGACCGGGGCGTAGTCGGCGATGGTGGTCCGCCCTGCAGCGCGGTCGGTCCACCGTCGGCGGAAGTCGGTCCGGGCCGCGCCGGGTTCGACGATGGTGAGATGGACACCGAGGGGGGCCAGTTCGGCGGCCAGGGAGACGGAGATGCCTTCCAGAGCGTGCTTGCTGCCGGTGTAGGCGCTCATTCCGGCCGCTGCGCTCTGCCCGGCGATGGAGCTGATCTGCAGGACGTGCCCCCGGCGGGCGGCCCGTAGGTAGGGCAGGGTCGCGCGCAGGACGTTGACAGGGCCGAAGACGTTGACGTCGAACTGGGCACGCAGGTCCTTCTCGTCGAGTTCCTCCAGCGGGCCGGGGAGGGCGTAGCCGGCGTTGTTGACGACCACGTCGAGCCTGCCGAAGGCGCCGACGGTGTCTTCGACCGCCTGCCGCACCTGGGCGGGATCGGTGATGTCGGCGCGGACCGCGAGCAGCCGGCCGGGGTGGCCTTCGGCCGGCAGGGCCAGGCGCTCCGGGCTGCGCGTCACCGCGATCAGCCGTTCCCCGGCGCCGAGGACCCGTTCGGTGACCGCGCGGCCGAGGCCACCCGCCGCGCCCGTGACCAGCCACACACGTGAGGACATGGCGACACCCTTTCGCTAAATGGACAGATCCTGTCCACTTAACGGCAGCGTACGGAAGTGGACGACTGCTGTCCACTTCTGGGTATGGTGACGGCATGCCATCCGAGGGAGCCGCCGGTGAGACACCGGTGAAAGCGCCGCGTGCCGACGCGCAACGCAACGCCGGACTGGTCCTGGCCGGGGCCCGGCGCGCTGTCGCCGTCCACGGACTCGGCGTCAGCTACCACGAGATCGCACGGCTGGCCGGCGTGGGCGTCGGCACGGTCTATCGACGGTTCCCTCAACGGGATCAGCTCATGGCGGCCGTACTGCTCGACATCCTCGACGAGTTGATCGACGAAGCGGAACGCGCCCTCGAGTGCCCCGACCCGTGGGAGGGCTTCACCGGCGTCTTCACCAGTCTCGCGCTGCGCGCCCGTGAGAACGCCGGTCTGTCAGGGTCCCTCGACGAACAGGGCGGCCCCCGCGTCGCCGCACAGCGCCGTCGTCTCCTGGACCTTCTGCACCGCGTCACTGAACGTGCTCACCGGGCCCGGGTTCTGCGCGACGACGTGAGCTGGGAGGACATCCCGTTCCTGGCCCAGGCCGCGACCCCGACGGGGTGCGTCCTGGATGTGCCCGCCGGGCCTCAGCAGGCGCAGCGGGCCATCACCGTCATCCTCGACGGCCTTCACACTCCGAGCTGAGTGATCCGCGCGCCGGGGCGGCCTCCAGCGGAGAAGGTGCCGGGGTTCTGCCGCAGGCCACCGCGCCGGGGCCCGGCAGTCGGCATCGGATGGCGGCGGCCGCCTCCGGCGGTCTGGGGCACCCGGCGGTTGGAAGATCTTGCGCGTACTCCCGTCACATCCCGGCGGTCTGTCCGGTCTCCCCGGCGACGGATGAGGTCGAGCCGATGAGACGGCCGGGTCGACACCCTCACCTGTGCCGCAGCGCAGCGGCGACGGACGGCGGGATCAGAGCAAGTACTCGAGCTCGCGGGTCTCCCGTTCAATCATGCCTTCAGGTTATCGCCGAAGATCGAAGCGGTCTTGGACATCGGTGGCGTACGCCATCGAGAATCAACAGCATGATTCAGCATACGATGCTCGTTTCCTTCGATCAGCCCCTCCCTGACACCGAGCTCGATCAGTACCTCGCGGATATCGAACGGGTCATGCTTGACGCCGGTTTCGCTCAGTCGGTCGTGACGCGGCGTCACCTCCCGATCCCGGGCGAGGAGTCGATTCCGGCGCTGATCGCGACCGCGATCGTGCAGGTGACCGTGGCCGACCTGGACGCGCTGGCGAAGGGATTCACCGCGCCCGGCCTGCATGAGGTCATCGACCGCTGGCAGTCGCGGCACCCGTACAAGGTCGCCTGGGCGAACCACGAGCCGCTGGCATGAGCGAGCGGAGCGAGCGAATCAACGACACAGCGCCTCTGATCACTCCCCCGGCGAAGGAGGGCCCATGAGCGCGATGTCCGGAAGGGCGGGGCTGGTCACCGGCGCCGGCAGTGGGATCGGCCGCGCGGCGGCGCTGGAGTTCGCCCGGAACGGTGCCGCGGTCGCCGTGCTCGACATCGACGAGAGCACGGCGGCCGAGACCACCGAGATGATCAGGAGGGACGGCGGGGAGGCGCTTGCCGTCGCCGTCGACATCGCCGACGAACGTTCCGTCCAGGCGGCCGTCGAGCGCACGGTCGCGGCGTACGGCGGCCTGGACTTCGCCGTGAACAACGCCGGCCTGGCCTCCCACCACCGGCGGCTCGATGAGATGACCCTGGAGGAGTTCGAGCGCGTCGTCCACGTCAACTTGGCCGGGACGTTCCTGTGCATGAGGTACGAGCTGCCCGCCCTGCGGCGGCGCGGCGGCGGCGCGATCGTCAACGTCGCCTCCAACGGCGGCCTGTACGCGATCCCGACCGCCCCCGCCTACGTGGCGGCCAAGCACGGCGTCGTCGGGCTGACCAAGGTCGCCGCGGTCGACTACGCGCCGGACGGCATCCGGGTCAACGCCGTCTGTCCCGGCCCGACCCTCACCCCCGGGTTCGAGGAGGTGGCGGCCGGCACCGACATGATCGGGCGGCAGGCGGCGATCACCCCGCTCGGCCGGCTGGCCACCCCGGAGGAGGCCGCCGCGGCGGCGGTCTGGCTCTGCACCGACGCCGCGTCCTTCGTCACCGGGATCGCGCTGTCGGTCGACGGCGGACGGCGGGCATGAGGGTCATCGCGGTCGAGGAGCACCTGGCCACCGAGGCGTTCCTGCGCGTCGCGCACGGACTGGACGTCGTGCCGGGCGACGAGACCGAGATCGACCTGATGCGCACGATCGAGGACCCACCCGAGTTCCGCGCCCGGCTCGTCGATCTCGATGCCCGGCTGCGGGAGATGGACGCGCTGGGGCAGGACATGGCGGTGCTCAGCCTCAACCCGCCCGGGGTCCAGCCCTACCCGGCGGCCGACGCCGTGCCACTGGCCCGGGACTTCAACGACGCGCTGGCCGCGATCGTACGGCGGCATCCGGCGCGGTTCGGCGGGCTGGCCACCGTGGCGCCGCAGGATCCGGTCGCCGCAGCCGCCGAGATCGAGCGGGCCATGGGCCCGCTCGGACTCAACGGCATCATGATCAACTCGCATACGGGCGGGCGCTACCTGGACGAGCCGGGGTTCGCGCCGCTCCTGGAGGCGGCCGAGGCGAGCCGAGCGCCGATCTACCTGCACCCACGGGCGCCGAGCATGCTCGCCGCCTACCGGGACTACGGGCTGCCCGGAGCGATCTGGGGCTACCAGGCCGAGGCCGGGCTGCACGCCATGCGGCTCATCCTCAGCGGTACGCTCGACCGTCACCCCGGCCTGACCGTCGTGCTCGGGCACCTCGGCGAAGGCATCCCGTACTGGCTGCGGCGGATCGACAACCGGCACGCGTTCGCGACGCGGACGGCCGGGGCGGCCACGCCGATGCCACGCCTGTCGCTCACGCCGAGCGAGTACTTCCGGCGCAACTTCGTGATCACCACGAGCGGCATCGACGATCCGGACGTGCTCGGGCTGGCCCTGCGCGCGGTCGGCGCGGACAGGATCATGTTCGCGATCGACTACCCGTACGAGGACCCGGCGGCCGCCGTGGCCTTCCTGCGGGACGTGCCGCTGACCGGCGAGCAGCGGACGGCGATCGCCCACCGCACGGCCGAGCGCGTGTTCGGCATCGCCTAGGCCGGGTCCGCACCGGGACCGCCTCGCCGGCGGTCCCCACGCGGACCTCCTCGCAGTGCGACCGGCCACCTCCGGGCACGCGACGCGGGCGGCAGGACCTCGCGTGATCGCGCCGAGGGTTCTCGCCGTGAGAACGACGTGAACTCTCGGCGCCGATGGCCTGGCCGGTGCCCGGACGACGCCGCAGACGCGCGGACGCCGGCCGGTGGCGGACGGTCCGGGTTCACGGGTGCCCGGTCCGGGTATGGGCCACGACGGCGTCCGTACGTCATCGTCCCGACGAGGCGGGGAACCTGAGATGCCGGAAGCTCAGACAACGACCTGTGCCATCGCGGGCGGTGGCCCCGCCGGGATCACGCTCGGCCTGCTCCTGGCGCGCGCCGGGGTGCGGACGACGGTCCTGGAGAAACACGGGGACTTCCTCCGCGACTTCCGGGGCGACACGGTCCATCCGTCCACGCTGCGGGTGCTCGACGAGATCGGGCTGGTCGGCGAGCTGGAGGGTCTCCCGCACCGGAAGCTGACGACGTTGCGGATCGGGACGGACACGCGGCCGCTGATCGATGCTGACCTCACGCGGTTCACCCGGTGGCGGTACCGCCACATCGCGATGATCCCGCAGTGGGACCTGCTGACCCTGCTGGTCGAGCACGCGCGGCGGTACCCGGCGTTCCGCCTGCTGATGAACGCCGAGGTCCTCGGCCCGATCGAACAGGGCGGCGCGGTGCGCGGACTCCGCTACCGCGATCCCTCGGGCGAGCACGAACTGCGGGCGGTTCTCACCGTGGCGGCGGACGGCCGCCGGTCCGACCTGCGGAAGGCGGCCGGCATGGTCCCCACGGAGCTCGGCGCGCCGATGGACGTCCTGTGGCTGCGGATCTCCCGGCGGCCCGGCGACCGGAGCGGCCTCGGCGGCTACATCGGCCGGGGCCAGATGGCGGCGACGATCGACCGCGGGGACTACTGGCAGATCGCGTTCCTGATCCCGAAGGGGTCGTACGAGCGGGTCCGCGCTCAGGGGCTCCGGGCGCTGCGGGACCGGCTGGCGGCGCTGGCGCCGTTCCTGGCCGACCGGGTGGGGGAGATCGACGCCTGGGACAAGGTCGCCTTCCTCGAAGTCGGCCTGGACCGGCTCGCGCGCTGGGACCGGCCGGGTCTGCTCGCCATCGGGGACGCCGCCCACACGATGTCGCCGATCGGCGGTGTCGGCATCAACCTCGCCGTACAGGACGCCGTCGCGGCCGCCAACCTGCTGGCCGATCCGCTGTACCGCGCGCAGGCCGACCCGGCGCGGTTCGACCGTACGCTCAACCCCGGCCTGGTGCGCCGGGTCCAGCGCCGCCGGGCCGTCCCCACGATCGGCACCCAGACCGTGCAGCGGGTCGTCCAGAGCCGGATCATCGACCGGGCCCTCGGCGACGCCGAACCGCGCCTCCCCGCCGTCCTCGAGACCGCGGCGGGCAGGCGGCTGCTGTCCCAGGCGATGGCCCGGATCATGATCTACGGCCTGTTGCCGGAGCACGTCCGCACCCCCGAGCGGCGGGCCGGGACCGGGGCGCCCGTCGTCGAAGGCGTCCGGCGTTAGCGGTTCGGTGATGGTTCACCGCTGACCAGCGGGTACGCAGGGATGGTGCAACGGTTGAGTGCTGACCGTTCGGGTCGAGCACGGTCCCGGTGGCGGGGCCGCGCGCTGATGCTCCTGCCGTTCGCCCTGGTGATGGTGATCGGCGCGGCCGACCTCGTCAACGGGCCGCAGGTCCATCTCGGCCCGCTGCTCAGCGTGGCGACGGCGACGACGGCCTGCTTCGCCGGCCCCGGCGAGGTCGCCGTCATCGGGCTGGTGGCCGTCACGGCCTACGTGATCGTCGGCGTCTCGGAGACGTGGCGCGGTGTCGGGGAGTACGAGATGCAGCTCTCCTCGCTGATCATGATCATGGGCGTGATGATGTTCGTCTCCACCCTGCGGCAGCGGCACCGGCGGGAGCTGACGCTCGTGCGCTCGGTCGCCGAGACGGCCCAGCGGGTGCTGATGCGTCCCCTTCCGGCACGGGTCGGTCCGTTGCGGATCGCCTCGCTGTACCTGACCGCCGAACAGGAGGCGCGGATCGGCGGCGACCTGTACGGCGCGGCGCGCATCGCACGGGGCACGCGGTTGATCATCGGGGACGTCCGGGGCAAGGGCCTGGCAGCCGTCGACACCGCCGCCCTGGTGGTGGGGGCCTTCTGGGCCGCCGCCCACCAGCGGTCGGCGCTCCGCGACCTGCTCGCCTTCCTGGACGGCGCCGCCGCCGTCGATCCCGTCCCGGCGGACGGCGGCGGGCCGGGCTGGGGGGAGCGGTTCGTCACCGCCGCCGTGCTGGACGTCCCCGATGAGAAGCCGTGCGTGCACGTCGTGAACCGCGGGCATCCGCCGCCTCTGCTCCTGGCGCATGGAGAGGTCACGGAGCTGATCGCGACGCGGCCCGCGCCGCCGCTCGGCCTGGGCGACCTCGCCCCGGAGGACGCCCTGGTCGACACCTTCCCGTTCGGTCCCGGCGACGTCCTGTTCCTCTACACCGACGGCGTGATCGAGGCCCGCGCCGCCGACGGCGCGTTCTACCCGCTCCAGGAGCGCCTGCGCATGCTGGACGAGCACGACCCCGGGCGGCTCGTCGAGCGCCTGCACGCGGACCTGTGCGCGTACACCGACGAGATGCTGAACGATGACGTCGCGATCATCGCGATCAAGCGGACGCCCGCGTAGCGACGTCCCGGTGTCGGCGCGTGCCCGCAGCGGGTACGCAGGGATGGTGCGACGGATCCGACACCCCCGTACGGCCGGCCCGCGGGTGTGGTGGCGGGGCCGTGCGCTGATTCTGCTGCCGCTGGCGCTGATCGGGCTGATCGTGGTGGCGGACATCGCCACCGGGCCCCGGATCCACCTGGGCCCGCTGCTGATCGTGGGGCCGGCGCTCACGGCATCCTTCGCCGGGCCGGTGGAGGTCGCGCTGATCGGGATGGCGGCGATCGGCGCCGACGTGCTCGTGGCCGCGCACGACCGCTGGCGAGGACTCCCGGAGTACGAGTCGCACGTGATCTCCCTGTTCCTGGTGTCGGCCTTGATCGTGTTCTTCTCCGCCGTACGCCGGCGGCATCAGCGGCAACTCGCGATCGTGCGCTCGGTCGCCGAGACGGCCCAGCGGGCGCTGATGCGCCCCCTGCCCGAGCGGATCGGCCCGTTGCGGATCGCCTCGCTGTACCTGACCGCCCAGGAGGAGGCCAGGATCGGCGGTGACCTGTACGGCGCGGCGCGGATCACGCGGGGGACGCGGTTGATCATCGGGGACGTCCGGGGCAAGGGCCTGGCCGCCGTCGACAGCGCCGCGCTGGTCATGGGGGCGTTCTGCGCGGCCGCCCACCGGCGGTCGGCGCTGCACGAGCTGCTCGCCTTCCTCGACGGCGCCGCCACCGTCGAGCTCACCACACTGGAGGAGGAAGGAGCGAATTCGGGCGAGAACTTCGTCACCGCCGCCGTACTGGACATCCCCGACGAAGAGCCGCAGGTGCACATCGTGAACCGCGGGCATCCGCCGCCCCTGCTGCTGACGCGCGGACGGGTCAGGGAGCTGCGGGCGACGCGGCCCGCGCCGCCGCTCGGCCTGGGGGAACTGGCCGAGTCGGACTCCCATGTCGACTCGTTCCCGTTCCGGCCCGGTGACCTGCTGCTCCTGTACACCGATGGCGTGATCGAGACCCGTGACGCCGACCACGTGTTCTATCCCCTCCGGGACCGTCTGCTCGCGTGGGAGGAGGACGATCCGGCCCGGCTCGTCGAACGCCTGCACGCGGACCTGTGCGCCTACGCGGCGGAGAGGCTGGAGGACGATGTCGCCGTGATCGCCGTCAAGCGGGTGCCGGAGTAGGAGGGTTGGCGACGCTCCGCGCCCGTCATAGGGTGCAACGTATGAGCAATCGTTCAGATGACCAGGTGGTCGTGGGTCTCGAGTCCTGCGCGGTGCGCGTCGTGGACCCCGGCCGCGTCGCGACCGTGTGCGCGTCCATGCCGCCCGCGAACGACGTCGCCGAGGTCGCCGACGTCTTCGGGCTGCTCGCCGACCCCGGCCGATTGAAGGTTCTGGTCGCCCTGCTGGAGGGCGAGATGTGCGTCTGCGACCTGGCGGCGGTCGCCGGCGCCAGCGAGTCGGCCGTCTCCCACCATCTGCGGTTGCTCCGCGCCCACCGGGTCGTCCAGGCGCGCAGGTCCGGGCGGATGGCCTACTACCGGCTCGCCGACGCGCACGTGCGCATGCTGTTGGACGTCGCCCTCACCCACATCGGCCACGCCCCGGCTGCCGCCCACCCCGAGCGCCGCCAGACCGAGGGAGACGTGACATGAGCGAGCACAGCGCCCACGACGCGCACGGCGAAGAGCACGACCACGCCGGGTCCGCCGACGGCCACGCGGGCCACGCCCACGGCATCGGCGAGGACGCCGACGCCCGCCTGCTGAGCGGGGCGCTCGGCCTGATCGTCGCGTTCATGGCCGGTGAGGTCGCCGTCGGCGTGCTGGCGGGCTCACTGGCGCTGATCTCCGACGCGGCGCACATGCTGACCGACGCCGCGTCCATCGCGCTGGCGCTGGTGGCGATGCGGCTGGCCGCCAAGCCGCCGCGGGGCGGTTACACGTACGGCCTGAAGCGCGCCGAGATCCTCTCCGCCCAGGCCAACGGGCTCTCCCTGCTGCTGCTGTCGGCCTGGCTGACCTATGAGGCGATCCGGCGGCTGATCAGCCCGCCGCAGGTGACCGGCGGCCTCGTGCTCGTCACCGCGCTGGTCGGCATCGTCGTCAACGTCGGCGCCACCTGGCTGATCTCCCGCGCCGACCGCACCAGCCTCAACGTCGAGGGGGCCTTCCGGCACATCCTCACCGACGCGTACGCCTTCATCGCCACGGCCGTCGCCGGGCTGGTCATGCTGATGACCGGGTTCGCCCGCGCCGACGCGATCGCCTCCCTGGTCGTGGTCGTCCTGATGGTGAAGGCGGGGCTCGGGCTGGTGCGCGAGTCGGGGCGGATCTTCCTCGAGGCCGCGCCGGCCGGCGTCTCCCCGGAGCAGGTCGGCAGGGCCCTGGCCGCCCGCCCGTACGTCACCGAGGTGCACGACCTGCACATCTGGCAGATCACGGCGGGGATGACCGCGGCCTCCGCGCACGTCCTGGTCGCCCCGGGGGAGGACTGCCACGCCGTACGCGCCGATCTGGAGGCGGTCCTGGCCGAGTACGGGATCACCCACACGACGTTGCAGGTCGACCACAACCCCGACCCGCTGCTGTCGATCGGCCGGCGGCCGGAGGAGCACTGCGGCGACTCCCACGGCCCCGCCCACCGGCCCGAAGACTAGGGCCTGTCGCGAAGCCCCGCTGTCCTACGGACGGGACTCTGACACATGCCCTAGGCGTCGTAGTCGAGGCCGACGCGGTCGGACAGCGGTGTCGACTGGCAGGTGAGCACGAATCCGGCGTCGACCTCCGACTCCTCCAGGGCGAAGTTGCGCCGCATGTGGACCTTGCCGTCGGTGACCCTGGCCCGGCAGGTGCCGCAGACACCGCCCTTGCAGGCGAACGGCAGGTCGGGCCGGACCCGCTGCATCGCATCCAGCAGCGGGGTGTCGCGCGGCACGGCGGCCGTCGTCGCGCGGCCGTCCAGGAGGATCGTCACCTCGCTGGTGGCGCCGTCGGGCGCGGCGTCCTCGTGGCGGACCGGCACGGGCGGCACGTCGTCGACGAAGAACAGCTCCCGGTGGACCCGGCCCGCCGGGACGCCCTCCTGGTCGAGCACGGCCCGCAGGTCCTCGACCATCGCGTACGGGCCGCACAGCCACCAGTGCGCGACGTCCGCGAGCGGGGGCAGCAGCGCGCGCAGCGCGGTGAACTTGGCCGCGTCCAGCCGCCCGGTGAACAGCTCGGTCTCCAGCGGCTCGCGGGACAGGACGTGAACGAGCTCCAGGCGGTCGAGGTGGCGGTCCTTCAGGTCGGCCAGCTCGTCGGCGAACATCACGGTGTCCGCGCGCCGGTTCGCGTACAGCAGGGTCGCGGTGGCCGCCGGGTCGCGCAGGACCGTGGCGGCGATCGACAGGATCGGCGTGATGCCGGATCCGGCGGCGACGAACACGTGGTGCCCCGCCGTCTCGTCGCCGGGCGTGAATCCACCGGTCGGCGGGCCGACCTCGATCTCGTCGCCGGGGCGCACCCGCCGTACGAGCCAGGAGGAGAACAGCCCGTCCGGGACCTCGCGGACGCCGACACGCGGGGCGGCGCCCTCGGCCGCACAGATGGAGTACGACCGCCGCTCCTCCCGGCCGCCGACCTCACGGCGCAGCGTCAGCGACTGGCCCGCGCGGAAGACGTACACGTCACCGAGCTCCGGCGGGACGTCGAACGTCACCGCCACCGCGTCGGCGCACAGCCGCTCCACCGACGCGACCCGCAGCCGGTGGAACCCTCCGCGCGCCCGCGCGGGCGCCGGTGTGCTGACGGTCACCTAGATCTCCTTGACGTGCTCGAACGGTTCGAGACAGGCACGGCACCGGCGCAGCGCCCGGCACGCGGTCGCGCCGAACGCCGAGGTCTCCTCGGTGTCGGCGGACCCGCAGCGCGGGCACCGGACCGTGAGCACGGTCGGGCCGAGGGCGAGCGGGATCGGCCCCTCCGCGCGGCGCGGGGCGGCGCCGGGCGGCGCGATGCCGGCCTCGGCGAGCCTGCGGCGGCCCGCCGCGCTGATCCAGTCGGTGCTCCACGGCGGGTGCAGCACCGTGCGCACCTCGACCTGCTCGTGGCCCGCCGCGCGCAGCGCGCGGATCAGGTCGGCGCGCATGGCGTCCATCGCGGGGCAGCCGGAGTAGGTCGGGGTGATGGTCACGACGACCCGGCCGTCCTCCTCGGTCACGTCGCGCAGCACGCCGAGGTCGGCGAGCGTGAGCATGGGCAGCTCCGGGTCGGTGACCGTCTCGGCCACCGCCCGCGCGTCCGTCACCGTGGTCACCACGTCGCCTCCGGGAGCGCGCGGGCCACGCTCTGCAGCTCGGCGAGCAGCGGCGCGAGGGCCTCGGTGTGCGTGCCGCGCCGCCCGCCCGGCTCCAGCGGCGCTTCGGGACGGCGCAGGGTCGCCGCCGTGAGCACCTGGTCGAGTACGGCGTCGAACTCGGCGCGCAGGCCGGCCGGGTCGGCGGCGACGCCCGCGCGGGCCAGGCGCTCCTCGACCTCGTGCGGCGTGAACAGCTCGCCGACCAGCGGCCAGAGCCGGTCGAGCCCGGCCTGCATCCGCCGGTGCGACTCGTCGGTGCCGTCGCCGAGGCGCACGGCCCACTGGGCGGCGTGGTCGCGGTGGTAGGCGACCTCCTTGACGCCCTTGGCGGCGATCGCGGCGAGGACCGGGTCGCGGGAGGGGATCAGTCGCTGCAGCAGCGCGAGCCGCCAGGTCGCGAACACCAGCAGCTTGGCGATCAGGTCGCCGAAGTCGCCGCGCGGCGTCTCGGCGAGCCGTACGTTCGCGAACTCCTCCGGCTCGCGGAAGTAGGCGTAGGCGTCCTCGCCGCGGCCGGTGCCGTCGGCGTGGCCCGCGCGGGCGTACAGCATGCGGGTCTGGCCGAGCAGGTCGAGCCCGATGTTGGCGAGCGCGACCTCCTCCTCCAGGTCGGGCGCGTTCGTGCACCACTCCTGCAGCCGGTGCGACATGACCAGGGCGTCGTCGCCGAGCATGAGGCAGTAGGCGGCCAGGTCGGCGGGGTCGACGTCCGGCGGGACGGTGGTGTCGACGCCGGCGAGGGGGTCGGCGAACCCGGTACCGAAGGCCCACCGCGCGTCGCCGTCGCCGCTCAGGGCCTCGTAGACGTTGTCGAAGGACATGACGCTCCGATCACATGTGCGGCACGTCGTCGGGGATGTCGTAGAAGGTCGGGTGCCGGTAGACCTTGTCCGCCGACGGCGCGAAGAACGGGTCCTTCTCGTCGGGGCTGGACGCCGCGATGTGCGACGCCTTCACCACCCAGATGCTCACGCCCTCGTTGCGGCGGGTGTACAGGTCCCGTGCGTTGCGCAGGGCCATCTCGTCGTCCGGCGCGTGCAGTGAGCCGACGTGGACGTGGTTGAGCCCGCGCTTCCCGCGCACGAACACCTCGTACAGATCGCTCCCTGCCGGATTGCGCTCGCTCCGCGAGCGCGGTGAGCGAGCGCCCAACGCGTCGTCTTCCCTCGTCGCTCTGGTCGCTTCGCTCCCGGCGCTCCTCAGTCCAGACGACGCGCGCTCGCTCATCGGTCCCTCCGCTTCGCGGCGTGGGCGGCGGCGGCCTCGCGGACCCACGCGCCCTCCTCGTGAGCGCGGCGGCGCCGGGCGACGCGCTCGGCGTTGCACGGGCCGTCGCCGCGCAGTACCCGCTTGAACTCGTCCCAGTCGATCGGGCCGAAGTCGTGGTGGCCGCGCTCGGCGTTCCACCTCAGGTCGGGGTCGGGGAGCGTGACGCCCAGCGCCTCGGCCTGCGGCACCGTCATGTCGACGAACCGCTGGCGCAGTTCGTCGTTGGTGTGCCGCTTGATCTTCCAGGCCATCGACTGCGCGGTGTTCGGCGAGTCCGCGTCGGGCGGCCCGAACATCATCAGGCTCGGCCACCACCAGCGGTCCACCGCGTCCTGGACCATGGCCCGCTGGGCGCCGGTGCCGCGCATCATCGTCATCAGCAGCTCATAGCCCTGCCGCTGGTGGAACGACTCCTCCTTGCAGATGCGGATCATCGCGCGGGCGTACGGGCCGTACGAGCTGCGGCACAGCGGCACCTGGTTGCAGATCGCGGCCCCGTCGACGAGCCAGCCGATCACCCCGACGTCGGCGTACGTGAGCGTCGGGTAGTTGAAGATCGAGGAGTACTTCTGCCGCCGCTCGATCAGCCGGGTCGTCAGGTCGGCCCGGTCGACGCCCAGGGTCTCGGCGGCGGAGTAGAGGTACAGGCCGTGGCCCGCCTCGTCCTGCACCTTGGCGAGCAGGATCGCCTTGCGCCGCAGCGAGGGCGCCCGGGTGATCCAGTCGCCCTCCGGCTGCATGCCGATGATCTCCGAGTGCGCGTGCTGCGCGATCTGCCGGATCATCGTGGCCCGGTAGGCGTCCGGCATCCAGTCGCGCGGCTCGATCCGCTGGTCCCGCTCGATCGTGTGCTCGAAGTGCCGTTCGAGGCTCTCCTCGGCCACGACGGTCATGAGGCCTCCTTCGCCACCAGGGTCAGCACGTCGTACTTGGCCACCGACTCGCCGGTCTGGTTGGTCACGTCGGCGTCCCAGCGCACCTCGCCGTAGTCGGCGTTCGCCCGTGGGGTGATCTGCTTGGCGGTCAGCGTCACGGTCAGCTCGTCGCCCGGCTTGACGGGAGTGAGGAACCGGAGGTTCTCCAGGCCGTAGTTGGCCAGGACGGGCCCCGGCTCGGGGGAGACGAACAGCCCCGCGGCCAGCGACACCACCAGGTAGCCGTGCGCGACGATCCCGCCGAACAGCGGGTTCGCCTTCGCCGCCTCCTCGTCGGTGTGCGCGTAGAACGTGTCGCCGGTGAACTCCGCGAAGTGGTCGATGTCCTCCAGCGTGACCGTGCGGGGCCCGGCGGTCACCGCATCGCCGACCCGCAGCTCCGCCAGGGACTTGCGGAACGGGTGCACGCCCTCGCCGGTGCCGGACACGTGCGTACGCCGCGGCGCGCCGGCGACCCAGCGGCCGGTCACCGCGCTCAGCGTCGCCGGGTCGGCCTGGACGGCGGTGCGCTGCATGTGGTGCAGCACGCCGCGCAGGCCGCCCATCTCCTCGCCGCCGCCCGCGCGGCCGGGCCCGCCGTGGACGAGGCCGGGCAGCGGCGAGCCGTGCCCGGTGGACTCCTTCGCGTCGTCGCGATCGAGGACGAGGATCCGGCCGTGCCACGGAGCGAGGCCGAGCACGATCTCCCGGGCGAAGCCGGTGTCGGCGGTGACCACCGACCCGGCGAGGCTGCCCCGGCCGCGCGCGGCCAGCTCGATCGCCCGCTCCGCCGAGTCGTACGGCAGGAGCGTCGACACCGGCCCGAACGCCTCCACCTCGTGCGGCTCGGTGCGGTCCGGGTCGTCGCAGCGCAGCAGCATGGGCGAGACGAACGCGCCCCGGTCGGCGTCGGCGCCGACCACCTCGACGTGGTCGGGGTCGCCGAAGATCAATGTCGCGGCGCCGCGCAGGGCCTTGACCGCCCGGCGGACCTCCTCCCGCTGGTCGAGGCTCGCCAGGGCGCCCATCCGCACGTCCTCGCGCGACGGGTCGCCGACGGTGACCTTGGCCAGCCGCTCGCGGACCGCCGCCGCGACGTCGTCCATCAGCTCGGCCGGGACGAGGGCCCGCCGGATCGCGGTGCACTTCTGCCCGGCCTTGACCGTCATCTCGGTGACGAGCTGCTTGACGTACAGGTCGAACTCGGGCGTGCCGGGCCGGGCGTCCGGCCCGAGGATCGAGCAGTTCAGCGAGTCGGCCTCGGCGGTGAACCGCACCGCCTCGCGGACGATCGCCGGGTGCGCGCGGAGCTTGCGCGCGGTGGCGGCCGAGCCGGTGAACGCGACCAGGTCCTGGTCGGTCACGTGGTCGAGCAGGTCGCCGGGCGGGCCGCAGACGAGCTGCACGGCGCCCTCCGGCAGCAGGCCGGAGTCGACGATCAGCCGGACCAGCCGCTCGGTGAGGTACGCGGTCTGCTCCGCCGGCTTGATCAGGCTGGGCATCCCGGCCAGGAACGCGGGGGCGAGCTTCTCCAGCGGCCCCCACACGGGGAAGTTGAAGGCGTTGATCTGGACGGCGACGCCGCGCAGCGGGGTGCAGACGTGCTGCCCGACGAAGGTGCCGCCCTTGCCGAGCGGCTCGACCGGGCCCTCGACGTAGACGGTGTCGTTCGGCAGCTCGCGGCGGCCCCGGCTCGCGTACGCGAACAGCACGCCGATGCCGCCGTCGACGTCGAAGCGCGAGTCGTTCAGCGTGGCGCCGGTCCGGGCCGACAGCGCGTACAGCTCCTCGCGGTGCTCGCGCATGTGCGAGGCCAGCGCCTTCAGCAGGGCGGCGCGCTGGTGGAAGGTGAGCTCGCGCAGCGCCGGACCGCCGACGCGGCGGCCGTACTCCAGGGCGGCGGCCATGTCGATCCCCGCCGTGGAGACGCGGGCGATCTCCTCGCCGGTCGCCGCGTCGTGCAGCGGGATGCCCTCGCCCGTCGGCGCCTGCCACCGGCCGCCGACGTAGCTGTGCAGTGCGGTCATGGAGCCGGCCTCCAGGATCGATTAACTGACCGAATGGTAGGTAATTCATGCTACCGTGCGACCATGGCGGAGGGAAGGGGACGACCGGCTGACCGTGCGACCACGCCATCGGCCGCACCGTCGGGCACGCCGCCCGGAGCGCGGCGGACCAGGCGCGGCCGGCCCGGCCATGACCGGGAGTCCCTGCTGCGGGTCGCGGTCGCCCTGTTCAACGAGCGCGGCTTCGACGGCACGAGCATGGACGACCTCGCTCGCGAGCTCGGCGTCACCAAGGCCGCGATCTACCACCACGTCCCGGGCAAGCAGGAGCTGCTGCGGCTGGCCGTCGATCGCGCCCTCGACGGGCTCTTCGCGCTGGCCGACGAGCTGGACTCCGTCCCCGGGCGGGCGGTCGACCGCCTGGAGCACCTCGTACGGGGCAGTGTGACGGTCCTGGTGGGCCGGCTGCCCTTCGTCACGCTCCTGCTGCGGGTGCGCGGCAACACCCAGGTCGAGCGGGACGCCCTCGAACGGCGGCGGGAGTTCGACCGCATCGTCGCCGGGCTCGTCGCCGACGCCGTCGCCGACGGCGACCTGCGGAGCGACGTCGATCCGGCCACCACCGCCCGTCTGCTGTTCGGCATGGTCAACTCGCTGATCGAGTGGTACCGCCCGCAGGGCCACATCGGCGGCCCCGACCTCGCGGACGCCGTCGCCAAGGTCGCCTTCGACGGCCTCCGCACCCGCCCGACCGGCTGACGGGATCAGCCCGCGGCGGTGAGCTCCCGGAGCTGCGCCAGGGCGTCCTTGGCGAGCTGCTGGAACGGCGTCCGGTCCGGGTCGTCGACCCACTGCTCGAAGGCGACGTGCATGACGGTCGTGCACATGAGGGCGGTGAGGGCGGCGGCGGTGTCGCCGGCTCCCCGGGCGCACAGTGCCCGCGTCATGGCGGTGGCCATCGACCTGGCCTTGATCAGCTCGCGTTCCTGGAGCTCGGGACTCGAGGCGACGATCCGGTGCCGCAGGCCGGCGAACTCACGGCTCTCTTCGAACCGGACGGCGGCGGCGTCCAGCGCCGCGCCGATCAGGTCGAGAGGCGGGGCGGACGTAGGGGCGGCCTCGATGGCGGCCACCATCTGCTGCTCCAGGAGATCCGAGTTCCAGAACAGGACCTCGCGCTTGTCCGTGAAGTAGCGGAAGAACGTGCGTTTCGTCAGCCCCGCGCGTTCCGCGATCTCCGCGACGGTCGTCTCGTCGTACCCGCGCTCGCCGTAGAGGGCCATGGCCGCCTCCTGCAGCCGCGCCCGCGCGTCCGGCCGCCATCTCCCCATGGGAGAAGACTAGTCGATGTCACCTGGTGTCATGCCTCTGCTATGGTGATGGCACCAGGTGACATCACTCGCCCGAGGAGGGCTCACCATGCGTGTTTTCGTGACCGGAGCGTCGGGGCACATGGGCTCGGCGGTCGTGCCGGAGCTGCTGCAGGCGGGGCATCAGGTCGTGGGGCTGGCGCGTTCGGACGGCTCGGCCGAGGCGCTCACGGCCGCCGGCGCCGAGGTGCGGCGCGGCGACCTGGACGATCTCGACGGGCTGCGCGAGGCCGCCGCGGCGGCCGACGGCGTCATCCACCTCGCTTTCAAGCACGACCTGATGGGGGCCGGCGATATGGCCGCTGCGGTCGCCGCCGACCTCGCCGCCATCAAGGCGCTCGCCTCAGGGCTGGAAGGGACGGGCAAGCCGTTCGTCACCACCTCCGGAACGCTCATGCTCATCTCGGCGGGCATCACCGGGCGACCGGGCACCGAGGCCGATTTCGCCGACAGCGGTCCACGGGTCGACGCGGAGAACTTCGTGACCGGACTCGCCGAGCACGGCGTACGGTCCTCCGTCGTCCGGCTGCCCCCGATCGTGCACAGCACGCTCGACCGGCACGGCTTCGTGCACATCTTGATCGGCATCGCCCGTCAGTCCGGCGTGTCGGGATACGTGGAGGACGGGGCCAACCGGTGGCCCTCGGTGCACACGCTCGACGCGGCGCGGGTGTACCGCCTCGCCCTGGAGAGCGCGCCGGCCGGAAGCCGGCTGCACGCGGTCGCCGACGAGGGGATCCCCTTCCGCGACATCGCGGCGGCCATCGGGCGCGGCGTCGGCGTCCCCACGACGAGCATCGCCGCGTCGGACGCCGCCGAGCGGTTCGCCTTCCTCGGCCCCGCCGTGGGAGTGGACAACCCGACCTCCAGCGAGGTGACGCGCAAGGTGCTCGGGTGGGAGCCGGTGCATCCGGGACTCCTCGAGGATCTGGCGCAGGGGCACTACTTCCAGCAGGGCTGACCGGAGTTCCCGAATCCCTCCTAGGATGCCGGGATGGGGCCGATCCGGGCGGTGTTCTTCGACCTCGACGCGACGCTCATCGACTACGACCGGGCGGCGTGGCACGCGACCGTACGCCGGGTGTGCGCGGCGCTGACCGCCGATGCGGCGGAGCTCCACGCCGATCGGCTGTTCGACGCGTACACCCGTGCCTACGCCGGCCACCTGGGAGGGACCGAGGGGACCATCGCGCGCTCGCCGAGTGGATCCCCTGAGGCCCGCGCCATCTGGGGAGAGCTCTGGCGGCACGCCCTCTCGGCGTGCGGGTGCGAGAGCGAGCTCCTCGCCGAACGCGCGCTCGACCTCTACGTGCGCGACCGTAAGGGCGGTTACCGGCTGTTCGACGATGTCCTGGAGGTCCTCGTCGCCCTCCGGGAGCGCGTCGACGCCCTGGCCGTCGTCACCAACGGCCCCGCCGACGCCCAGCGGGACAAGCTGACGGCGACGGGGCTCGACCGCCACTTCGACGAGATCGTCGTGTCCGCCGAGATCGGCGTCGCGAAGCCGGATCAGGCGATCTTCGAGCTCGCCCTCGGCCGGTTGGGCGTCGGGCCGCAGTCGGTGTGGCACGTCGGCGACAGCCTCGCCACCGATGTCCTCGGCGCCCGGAACGCCCGGTTGGGCGCCGGTGTCTGGCTCAACCGGGCCGGTGCGGCGCGCCGGCCCGGGGACCCGGATCCCCGCCATGAGATCACGTCGCTGCGTGCGTTGCCGGGGCTCATCGATCAGCCGGCGCCGGAGTGATCAGCGGGCCGCCGGCGCGCGCAGCGTTTCGCGGTGTGCTCGTGCGATGGCCACCAGGTCGTCGAGCGCGTCCCGCGCGCGGATGAGCTCGGTGATGTGCTCCGACAGCCGGTCGCGCTCCTGGGCCATCCGCTCCAGCGCGGCGTCGGAGTGCTCCTCGCTCGGCGCGTCGGCGCAGGGCAGCACCTCGGCGATGGTGCGGCTGGACAGGCCCGCGGTGTACATCCGCTGGATGAACCCCACCCGCTCGACGTCGTCCTCCGTGTAGTGCCGTTGCCCGCTGGCGCTGCGGACGCTGGTGAGCAGGCCCTGCTCCTCGTAGTAGCGCAGGGACCGGACACTGACGCCGGTCCGTGCGGCGAGCTCCCCGATGCGCATGTCGTCGTCCTCCCCGGTTGTGACTCGCGCCACAACGCTTGCCTCTGACGTCAATGTCAGGTTTTAGCGTATCGCCGTGCCCGAGATCCGGGCACGGCGGAGCGGAGGAGTCCTGAGATGACGACCCTTTTCAGCAGCTACCGGCTCGGTGACCTGACGCTGCCGAACCGGCTCGTGATGGCGCCGATGACGCGGGTCCGGGCCGCCGCCGGCGGCCTGGCGACACCGTCGATGGCCACGTACTACGCCCAGCGGGCGACCGCCGGACTGATCGTCAGCGAGGGCGTGCAGCCGAGCCTGATCGGCCAGTCCAACCCCGGCACGCCGGGCCTGCACACCGATGAGCAGGTCGCCTCCTGGCGGCCCGTGACCGACGCCGTGCACGCCAACGGCGGGCGGATCTTCGCCCAGATCATGCACGGCGGCCGGGTCTCGCACTCCGACACCACCGGCCTGCAGCCGGTCGGGCCCTCGGCCGTGCCCGCCGTCGGCGACGTGTTCACGCCGACCGGCCCGCAGCCCGCGCCCATGCCACGCGCCCTGGAGACCGCCGAGGTGCCCGAGCACGCCCGGTCGTACGCCGAGGCCGCCCGCCGGGCCGTCGAGGCCGGGTTCGACGGCGTGGAGCTGCACGGCGCCAACGGCTACCTGATCTCCCAGTTCCTCTCGTCCAACGCGAACCTGCGCACGGACCGGTACGGAGGCTCGGTCGCGAACCGGATCCGGTTCGCGGTCGAGGCGGTGGCCGCGACCGTCGAGGCCGTCGGCGCGGCCCGGACCGGCATCCGGCTCTCCCCGGGCGGGACGTTCTGGGGCGTCGAGGAGACCGATGTTCCCGAGCTCTACACCGCGCTGCTGACCGAGCTGGCCCGCCTGGACCTCGCGTACGTCCACCTGGAGGCCACCGCCGAGGAAGAGGTGCTGGTCGCACTGCGCCGTGCCTGGCCGGGAACCCTGATCATGAACCCGGTCCTTCCCATGGGACCGAAGCAGACGAGCCGGGAGGACGCCGACCACTGGCTCGGGCTCGGCGCCGAGCTGATCAGCTTCGGGCGCGCCTTCATCGCCAACCCCGACCTGGTCGAGCGACTGCGCCTCGGACTCCCGATCGCCCCCGTCGACGAGGCCACGTACTACCAGGGCGGCGACGCGGGGTATCTGACCTACCCGGCCTACCAGCACACGGCCTGACGCCCGTCCCAGGTCAGGGCACATCCCGGACCCGGCTGCGTGTGGCCGGATCGCCGTCAGGTAGGTATTGCCTCATGGCCGATTCTGCGGTGCGGGACACCGCGTCCACGTCCGGGCCGGGCTCGTCCGAGCACCGGTCCGGGCTCCTGGCGCTGATGCTGGGTGCCCTCGGGGTCGTCTACGGCGACATCGGCACCAGCCCGCTGTACTCCCTCCAGACGGTGTTCCGCATCGACAACGGGGCCGTCCGCCCGACGAGCGGCGACGTCTACGGCGTGATCTCCATGGTGTTCTGGTCGGTCACGCTGATCGTGTCGGTGAAGTACGTGATCTTCATCCTGCGCGCCGACAACGAGGGCGAAGGCGGCGTGATGGCGCTCGCCGCCCTGGTGCGGCGGGTGCTCGGCGGCGTGCGCGGCAAGGCCGTGGTGGCGATGGCCCTCGGCGTGTTCGGCGCCTCGCTGTTCTACGGCGACAGCGTGATCACGCCCGCGATCTCGGTGCTGTCGGCGGTGGAGGGCCTCAAGGTCTCCAGCCCCGCCGTGTCCCATCTGGTCCTGCCGATCGCGGCGGCGATCCTGACCCTGCTGTTCCTCGCGCAGCGCTGGGGCACGCACCGTGTCGGCATCCTGTTCGGGCCGGTCATGGTGGTCTGGTTCGTCGCGATCGCCCTCGCGGGTGTCGGCGAGGTGGTACGGAAGCCGGGCATCCTGCTCGGGCTGTCGCCGACCTACGCGGGAGCCTTCGTGCTGCGGCACCCGTACGTCGCCTTCATCGCGATGGGCGCGGTGGTCCTGGCGATCACGGGCGCCGAGGCGCTGTACGCCGACATGGGGCACTTCGGCCGGCGGCCGATCCGGCGCGCGTGGTTCGGCGTGGTGTTCCCGGCGCTGACGCTGAACTACCTGGGCCAGGGCGCGCTGATCCTCCGGGATCCCAAGAGCGTGGCGAACCCGTTCTTCCTGCTGCTGCCGGGCTGGGCGCGGCTGCCGATGGTGATCCTCGCGACCGCGGCGACGGTGATCGCCTCCCAGGCCGTGATCACCGGGGCGTTCTCGGTGTCGCGCCAGGCCGTACGGCTCGGGTTCCTGCCGTACCTGCGGATCCGCCACACCTCGCCGCGAGAGGTCGGCCAGGTGTACGTCCCCGCGGTCAACTGGATCCTGTTCATCGGCGTGCTGGCGCTGATGTTCGGTTTCAAGTCGTCCGAGCACCTGGCGACGGCGTACGGCGTGGCGGTCACCGGGACACTGATCATCACGACGATCCTCTTCCTGGTCATCGCGCGGGCGGAGTGGCGGTGGCCGATGTGGCGGCTCGTGGTGATCGGTGTCGTGATCGGCGGCGCCGAGATCACCTACTTCGCGGCCAACCTGACGAAGGTCACGCACGGCGGCTGGCTGCCCCTGCTGATCGCGGTCTCCGTGTTCACCGTCATGAAGACGTGGGAACGGGGGCGCGAGATCGTCACGGCTCGCCGGGTCGACAAGGAGGGCGCGCTGCCGGAACTCGTGCGGAAGCTGCGCATGACCAAGGTGCCGCGTGTGCCCGGCACCGCGGTGTTCCCGCACCCGGGCAAGGAGACGACGCCCCTGGCGCTGCGGGCGAACCTGGACCACAACCACGTCGTGCACGAGCACGTCGTGATCGTCTCGGTGACGTACGACACCATCCCCCACGTCCCGCGGGAACAGCGGATCAGCGTCGACGACCTGGGCTACCGGGACGACGGGATCGTGCACCTCACCGTCACGTACGGGTTCCAGGACGACCAGGACATCCCCGGGGCGCTGCGGCTCGCCGCGTCCCAGGCGGACGGCCGGGACGAACTGCTCGACATCGACCCCGACCACGCCTCGTACTTCCTGTCGCGCGGCTCCCTGCGCCTCACCCGGGAGCCCGGCATGAGCCGGTGGCGCAAGCGGGTGTTCCTCACCCTGGCCAACAACGCCGCCAGCCCCGCCGAGTACTTCCGTCTCCCGGAGGACCGCACCGTCGTCATGGGCACCCAGGTCGAGTTCTAGCGCCCGCGCCGTGCCGCGTCCCCACGGGCTCGGGCGCGGTAGTGGTCGCGGACGTCCTGGCGGAGGAGGTAGCCGAAGCCGGCCGCCTCGATCCGCCGGACGAGCTCGGGCTCGGTGACGCCCATGGCGGCCGCCGTCGTTGAAAGGCTCCAGTCGCCGGCGGCAAGCCGGGTGAGCAGGTGACCGCGCCGGACCTGGTTCTCCGACAGCCGGAACGTCTTGAGGTACGCGAGCCGCCCGGCGTCGTCGTCGATGAGCTCACCGAGGTGGTTCTCCCGATGCCGCTCGAAGGACGGCATCAACCGGGACAGGCGGTACGGCCCGACCTCCTGGACGTACTCGCGGGTGTAGTCGCCGTCCAGCAGCCCGCCCGCCATGACGTCCTCGTGAAAGGCGGCCCACTCGTCCCGCTGCGCCCGTGCGGCGGCCCGCAGGTCGCCGAGCGAACGCACGGCCGTGTCGTCGACGCGGGCGCCGAAGGCGGGCACCGGGCCGCCCAGCATGGCGTAGTGGTAGATCAGTTCGCCGTACAGGTCGTGGATCAGCGTCGGGTGAAGTGCGCGGTAGTCGGCGGGATGCGGCACCACGAAGGCGGCGGCGAGCGCGTCCGCGGCGTAGACGAGGACGCCGCACTGGCCCGGGTAGATTTCGAACACCCGCAGGGCGTCGGCCAGGCCCCGGACCGCGCCGCCCGTGTACGCCTCCTCCGCGCGTGGCGACAGGCCACGGCGGATCGCCTCCCGTGACCACTCCTTCCAGGCGAACGTGGGACCACCGAAGTGCAGCGCCAGGTAGCCCTCCAGCGCCACGTGCAGGGGGAGGAAGCGCAGCCGGTTCTTGTCGAGCCGCCGTGCCATCCGGCGGTGGAAGCGCAGCGGCATCCGCCTGGGCGCGCGGTCGCGGTCGGCGGCGTCGCGCAGCTGGGTGCCGTACGCCGCGGCCGGCGCGCCGTCGTCCGCCCACGTCGCCACATAACCGTGCGGGATGTAGGAGCAGTAGACCGTCCGCGGGTCCACCGTGACCACCCCGGCGTCGGCGTCGTAGAGCCGGGCGTCCAGCCGCAGGTCCTCGATCGGCTCTTCCCGGATCAGCGGCACGAGCCGCACCCCGCCCCACACCTGCGACGGGCGGCTCGTGAGGCCGTTCAGCGTCACCTTGGTCATGGGACCTCCTTCGCCGGCCCCATGACCAAGGGGCCGTGCCGATCGATTTCCCTCGCTTCGCTCGGTCATGGGCCCTCCCGCAGGAAGTCCTCGACGCGCCGTGCCAGGTGGGCGCGCAGCTCCGGCAGTCCCGTGCGTCCCTCCGCGAACTGCGCGAGTTCGACCAGTGCGACCAGGTTCTCGGCGTCCCGGACGCCGGCGGTCGGGACGGTCGGCGCGAGGCGCCGCACGTCGAAGTCGGCGGCGTCGTACACCGGGTTGAGGTGGACGATGGCACAGGCGCGGGACGGGTCGAGCCGGGTGCGCCAGATCCGCAGCACCTCACCGGCCAGACCCGGCGGCGCGTTGTCCCAACCGTCGGAGACGATGACGAGGCGAGCGGTCCCGAGCTCCAGCGCGTCGAGGATCCGCTCGCCGAGCGGCGTCGGCCCGTACGGCCGGACCGACAGCGCGTCGGCGCGGCCGGACAGCCACAGTGGCGTGTACTCCGCGGCCAGCGCCTCCAGCAGGAAGTGACAGGCCAGCGCGACGGCGAGCGGCCGGCGGCGCTTCTGACCCGAGCCGTACGCCGAGAAGCTGTCGTCGAGCACCGCGGCCACGGTCCCCCAGCGGCCCGCATCCTCGCCCGCCGCACGGCGGGCCGCCGTGCGCAGCGCCGCCGTGAGCTCGTCGCGGCGGTTCCGCCGGTCCTCCAGAGAGAGGCCGAGCACGTACGACGCCAGCCGGGTCAGCGGCATCGTTCCCAGGTCGGCCCGTACGGCCTCGGCCCCCAGGCCGCGCGCGGACTCCTGCAGGCGCAGCCGTTCGAGGCGGGTGAGCCGGGGCGCGACACGCTCCAGGAACGCGCCACGCGGGACGCCGTGCCGGGCCGCGAACCCCTCCGCCACGGTGTACGGCAGGTCGTACATCGCGGCCTGCTCGTAGTGGGCGCGCCGCCAGGTCTCCAGGATCGGCGTGCGGTACGCGGCCGGCCGGTGCGGGGTGAACAGGAAGGGGCCCAGCTCGCCGGCGGGCGCCAGGTGCGCGTGCCGGACCGCATCCTTGACCGCCGCGCGGTACTTCACCGCGTCGAACGCCGGGTCGGGGCGGGCCGCCAGCCAGTCCCGCATGATCGCCCGCGTCCGCCGGTTGTTGACCCGGGCACGGCGCAACCGCCGGAACAGGCCGTACACGCGCTGCGGAGGCAGCAGGGCGAGCCGCCGGGCGATCAGCCGGCCCTCGGCGCGGCGCTGTTCGGCGCTCGCCTCGGCCGCGGTGACCAGGAGATTCCGCGCGATGAGCACCGCGTTGTGGTCGTTGACGTCCAGGGCCAGCGTCGCGGCGTACAGATCGCGGTAGTTGCCGAGCACGTACTCGTGAAGGAAGTCCAGCGAGAGGCTCTGCTCATCGGCGCCGGAGTGGAACTCGCGCTGGCCCGTCGACGTGATCGCCGCGTTGACGAACAACAGGACGTCCTCCGCGGCGATCAAGTCCGCGCTGGTCTCGGCACGCGCCACGGTCCGCACCTTCCGGGGGGAGGGAGGGGAGCGCCGGTCGGGGAGTGGGGGCACGAGCTGCGAATCGTCGCTTCATAGGCGGGTTCCGGAAGTCGCACCGCAGTCCCGCGACCGGCTCCGGAACCGTAACATCGCCACCGGGCCCGCCTCATCCCGATTCCCCCGGAGCGACGGGCGCTCGCTCACTCCTCGATGGCGCCGCCCACGGAGCGCAGGTGCTCGCGGAACGTCAGCGACGGCGTCTCGCCGCGCGCGGTGAGGTAGGCGGCGAAGCCGACCTGCTCGCGCAGGGAGACGCCCGCGCGGATCCGCTCGGCCTGCGTCCGCTCGGTGTCGCGGATGCGCTCGGCGATCGTCAGGAGGCGCTCGGCCTCGGCGGCCGGGACGAACAGCACGCCGTCGTCGTCGCCGAGCACGAGGTCCTCGGTGCTCACCGTCTGGTCGCCGACGGTGGCCGACGTGAGCGCGTCCGCCGGGCGGTCGCGGAGGCTGAGCGGGCCGGTGGAGATCGCCCCCAGGCTGAAGACCGGCAGCCCGATCGCCCGGATGTCGGCGGTGTCGCGGTGCAGGCCCCAGATCACGATGCCCGTCAGCCCGGCCGCCGCGGCCTCCAGGACGACCAGGTCGCCGACGCACGCCTCGTCGAGACGCCCGTCGTTGTCGACCACCAGCACCTCGCCGGGCGCCGCGCCCTCGAACGCCTCCAGGAAGATGTCCACGCTGCCGAGGTGCCGGGCGGGGCGCGCGCGGCCCAGCAGGCGGGTGCCGGGCTCCACGGCGCTCATCGCGGCGGGGGCGCAGCGCACGGGCAGGCCGGCGCGGATGCACGCGTCCGCCACGTGCGCGGTGGTCAGCGTCTCGAAGCGCCGCCGGAGTTCCTTGTCGTCGTCCATCCGTGGTTCCTCTCTGGTCTGGCTCGGTGCCCGGCCGTCAGAACGCCGCGATCGAGGCCGGGGCCCGCTCGGCGCGGCTCAGGGCGCGCAGTACGCCGGTCGGGCCGTGCCGGCGCACGGCCAGGCGGGTCAGCAGGTCGACCACCGTCTCGACGGCGCTCGCCGGGAGCGCCGGCGCCGGGACCCCCACGCTGACCGCGAGGTCGTCCGAGTGGACGACCAGCTCCATCATCCGGCTGATCAGCATGTCGTCCAGCGTCAGCGACCACGGCCCCCAGAACGGGATGCGCACCGCCCGGTCCGGCGCGGACGCGAGGTCGCCGGTCAACCTTTCGACGACGGCGTCCACCTCCGCCGCCAGCGCCTCCGGTCCGCCGGCCGCGGCCTCCTCGCCGCCCCGCCGGATGCGGACGTTGATGTCGGCGTCGGGGCCGGCGTCGATCCAGTCCACGCGGGCGTAGTGCTCCAGCAGGGGGATCGTCGGCTCGTGCGGGACCGGCCGCGCCAGGATCCGCGGGATGGCGAGGACCTGGTAGGCGAGGTGACCGGCGAGACCGCTCACCCGGAACTCCGGGAGCGCGCTCGGCCCGGTCCACCGGGCGGCCACCGCCGGGTCGCGCAGCAGACCCGCCGCCGAACGGGCCACGGCCAGGAAGTCGTGCGCCGTACCGGTCAACTCCCACTCCTCGCAGCGTCGCAGGAGGCGGCGGGACGCCCGCCGGCCGACCGTCCGCTCGCCGCGCACAGCCTCTCACAGCCGGCGGCCGCCGGGCGGCGCCAGGACGCCGCGTACCCCGCCTTTCGCGCCACGTCCCCTGCCGCGGCCGGGAACCGGCCTGCGGAGGCCACGTCACCCGTCGCGGGCCGGGACCGGCTCGTGAAGGCCGCGTCCTCCGTCGCGGCCGAGGGCAGACCGGCGGCGCGCGGACCGTCGCGGCGCGCGTCGTCGCGGTGCGCGCCGTACACGACCAGCGCCCAGACGAGGCAGGCGAAGGCGGCGAGGTTCGCGACCGCGCGCACGACGTTCCAGGTGACCCACCGGGCCTCGAACCGCTGCCGTACGGCGGCGAGGCCGGCGATGTGACGGGGGTCGCCGGCCCTGGCGAGCCGGTCGTTCAGCGGGACGTTCACCCCGCTGGTGATGAGGAACATCAGCAGGTAGAACACCAGGGCGGCGACGATCCAGGGGAGGGCCTGCCGTCCGTGCCCGCGCCAGGCCAGCAGGGCCGCGCCGATCAGGAGGATCAGCGAGCCGACGAAGCAGGACATGAACCAGCCGTTGAGGATCGCCCTGTTGACGTTCTGCATCACCTCGACGAACGAGCGGTCGGAGCTGTCGCGCAGCCCGGGCATGACCGCGTACGCGAACGCGGCGAACAGGCCGGCCATGAGGCCGGTCGTGACGGTCGCCGCCATGAGGAGGGCGGTTTGGAGGCTCTTCTGGGTCATGGCTCGATTCAATGGCCTCCGTGTGAGACTTCCCATGGCCGAAGCTCTCTGATTCATACGTGTTCGTCTACAGTCGCGGCATGGACATCGTGGCCGGGCTCCTCAACGGGCCCCGGGCGCAGGGGGCCTTCCTGCTCCGCTCCTCCCTCGTGCCGCCCTGGTCGCTGCGCGTGCGGGACGAGGCGCCGCTCACGCTCGTGGCGACGGTGCGCGGCACGGCCTGGGTGATCCCCGAGGGCGGCGGGGCGACGGAGCTGGGCCCGGGTGACGTCGCGATCCTGCGCGGCCCCGACCCGTACACCTTCGCCGACGACCCGGCCACGGCCCCGCAGGCGGTCATCCATCCCGGCCAGCGCTGCACCACCCCGGACGGCGGTGAGCTCTCGGACCTGGGGGAGCTCGGCGTCCGCACCTGGGGGAACGCGGCCGAAGGCGCCGCGGTGCTGGTCACCGGCACCTACCAGGTGCTCAGCGAGATCTGCCGTCCGCTGCTGGACGCGCTGCCCCCGCTGATCGTCCTGCGGCACGACGCGTGGGACGGCCCGCTCGTTCCCCTGCTCGCCGCTGAGGTCGTCAAGGAGGAGCCCGGCCAGGACGCCGTCCTGGACCGGCTCCTCGACCTGCTGCTGGTGGCCGCCCTGCGCACGTGGTTCTCCCGGCCCGAGGCGGACCCGCCGCCCTGGTACCGCGCCCAGAGCGACCCGGTCGTCGGCGCGGCCCTGCGGCTCCTGCACGACGCCCCGGAGCGCCCGTGGACGGTGGCGGGGCTGGCCGCCGCCACCAACGTCTCGTGGGCGGCCCTGGCCCGCCGGTTCACCGCGCTCGTCGGCGAGCCCCCGATGGCCTACCTGACCGCCTGGCGTCTCGCGCTCGCCGCCGACCTGCTGCGCGACCCCGGTCTCACCATCGGCCAGGTGGCCGAGCGGGTCGGCTACGGCAGCCCGTTCGCGCTGAGCGCCGCGTTCAAACGGGTCCGCGGCGTCAGCCCCCGCGAGCACCGCGCCGCCGTGGCGCGCGACCAGCGGCCCGTGGCGCCGACCGGCCCCTGGCGCCGCCCCGCCTGACCGGCCGCCGGGGCGCGCCCTCAGGGGTCAGGTGAGCGTGCGGCGGGCGAGGCGGCGGCTCTTCAGCGCGAGATGCAGGTCCAGCCGTACGAGCCCGTCCCCGAGGTCGGCGCCGAGGAGGTCGGCGATCCGGCCCAGCCGGTAGTACAGGCTGGTCCGGTGCAGCCGCAGCCGGGCGGCCGTGCGCTGGGCGTCGCAGCCCAGGTCGAGGTAGGTCTCCAGGGTCCGCGTCAGCGTGTCGCCCGAGGCCCCGGCCCGGTCGAGCGGCGCTAGCGCGTCCTCGGCGTCCGCCGGCGGCATCCGCAGCAGGGCGCGGTACGGCCCGAGATCGGACCAGTACAGGGGCTCGGGCAGCGCGGGGTCCAGCACGGTGAGCTCGGCCGCGGCGAGCGCCTGGGCGTGCGCGGCGCGCGCCGTACCGGCGGCGAAGGGAACCGGCTCACTGGCGCCCACGGCGAACCGCGTCCCGTCCGGCGGGGCCCCGCCGCCGACCGCGAGCCGCGTTCCGTCCCGCGGGGACTCGCCGCCGGCCGCGAGCCGCGTCCCGGTCGGAGTGGGCCCGCCACCGGCCGCGAGCCGCGTCCCGGTCGGAGTGGGCCCGCCACCCACGGCCTCGGCGACCCGATGGATCGCGTCCGCGGCCGGAGGGCGGTCCGCCGGATGCCGGAGCAGCACCACCGCGTGCGTGGCGCCGACGAACGATCCGACATAGGCGGGGTGTCGGTGCAGCGCGCGGGACATCCCGGCGCTGAGACGCCGGAAGTCCGCGGAGGTGAGCGCGGCGACGCTCTCGTCCTCCGGCCGGTACGGCACGGCGGCGCACACCTGGATCCGCGCGCCGACCAGCGCCGGGACGGCCGCCGCCAGCCGGTCCCGTACGTCGGTGCCGGAGTCCTCGCCGACCAGCCGCCGGACGAGGCCGTCCACGCCGCCGTCGGCGGGGGCGCCCGGGGTGAGGGCGCCGGCGAGGTCATGGGCGCAGCGGAGCGCCTCGGTGATCGCGGGATCGTCCAGCGGCCCGTCCGACTCCAGAACCCACAGGTACCCGAGGCAGCGGCGGTCCCCGCGGATGGGAACGCACAGCCGTGGTGCCATCCCCAGCGCGGGGTTGGCGGGGACACGGACCGGTCCGGTCGCCTCGGCGATGCCGTGCCGGTTCTGCCAGTCCTGGATCGCGGGGGCGACCTGCCGGGTCAGGATGGCGGCGATGCGCGCGGCGTCGGCACCGGCCTCGTGCGCACTGTAGGCGACGAGCCGGCCCTCCGGGTCGTCGACGGACACGCCGTGCCCGATGCGGGCGGCCAGCGCGTCCAGCCTCGCCTGGATCCCGCCGCTCGCCTCCACCGGACCTCCCGCCGCTCGTCTTCCGACAAGTGTAGGAACGACCGTGCGCAGGTCAGGGCGTTCATCCGATGCGCCGCGCGGCCGCCGCGATCTACCGTCGCCGCGTACGGGCCGCTCGCGCGGCCGCCGTCCCGCAGTTCACCAGGAGATCGCCCGATGGCACGTTCCCTCGCCTCCCGCCCCTGGGTCCCGGCACCGAGCGAAGAGCGCGTGCGGGAGGTATCGGAGTCGGTCGCGAGCCGGCCCGTCCCCGCCGTGCTGGCCGCCCTCGACGGGCTCGTCGCCGAGAACCACCGCATCCACGACGTCGAATCGATCAATCTCAATCCCGCCACCAACGTCATGAACCCGCGGGCCGAGGCGATGCTGGCGGCCGGGCTCGGCTCACGGGCCTCGCTGGGCTACCCGGGGGACAAGTACGAGACGGGTCTGGAGGCCATCGAGCAGATCGAGATCATCGCCGCCGAGCTCGCGGCCGAGGTGTTCGGCGCGCGGTACGCCGAGGTCCGGGTCGGCTCGGGCGCGCTGGCCAACCTCTACGCCTTCATGGCGATCTGCCGTCCCGGCGACACGATCATCGCGCCGCCGGCCGACATCGGCGGCCACGTCACCCACCATGGTCCGGGCGCGGCGGGGCTGTACGGGCTCACCACGGTGCCGGCGCCCGTGGCCGCCGACGGCTACACGGTGGACGTCGCCGCGCTGCGCGCGCTGGCCGAGGAGACGCGCCCGGCGCTGATCACGATCGGCGGCAGCCTGAACCTGTTCCCGCACCCCGTCGCCGCCATCCGGGAGGTCGCGGACTCCGTCGGCGCGCGCCTGCTCTTCGACGCCGCCCACCTCTGCGGCATGGTCGCCGGGCGGGTGTGGCCCCAGCCCCTCGCCGAGGGGGCGCACCTGATCACCATGAGCACGTACAAGAGTCTGGGCGGCCCGGCGGGCGGCCTGATCGTCACCGACGACCCCGAGCTCGCCGAACGCCTCGACGCGATCGCCTACCCGGGGCTGACCGCGAACTTCGACGCCGGGCGGACCGCCGCGCTGGCCGTGACCATGCTCGACTGGAAGGCCGCCGGGCGGGCCTACGCCGAGACGATGGCCGCGGCCGCCGCCCGCCTCGCCGGGGAGCTCACGGCCCTGGGCGTGCCGGTCTTCGCCGCCGACCGGGGCGCGACCCGGTCGCACCAGTTCGCGGTCCTCGCCCACCGGTACGGCGGCGGGCAGCGGGCCGCGCGCCGGCTGCGCCGGGCCAACCTCCTGGCCTGCGGCATCGGCCTGCCGACGGCGCCCGTCGACGGGGACGTGAACGGTCTGCGCGTCGGCACTCCCGAGATCGTGCGGCTCGGCATGACGGAGGCGGACATGCCGGTGCTGGCGTCGTTCATCGCGCGTGGCCTCGACCCGGACACCGAGCCGGAGACGGTCGCGGCCGAGGTGACCGCGTGGCGCGCCGGGTTCTCCGGTGTCCACTTCACCGCCGGCTGAGCCCCCGTCTCCTCCGGGGCATCGGGTTGCCAGCCGGAGTCCGTTAATTTGTCACATTCGCCGATTCCAGCGTGTCAGTTGATCACTTACCGTCTGATCGGATCTTCCGTCAGAAAGGGGTCGGGCATGGCGTGGATCAGGAGAGGCGGGCTGACGGTCGCGGCGACCGTGGCCGGGGTCATGCTGGTGGGCGTGCCGGCCGCGAGTGCGGCGACCGGCACGGTCAACACCAGCGGTGTCGCACTCACCGTGCGCTCCGGCGCGGGCACCGGCTACACGGCGACCGGCAGCGTGCCCGATGGGAACAGCGTCACCATCACGTGCCAGACGCGCGGAACGACGGTCACCGGCACGTACGGCACCAGCAGCGTCTGGGACAAGATCACCAGTCCGGCCGGCTATGTCGCGGACGCCTACGTCTACACCGGTTCGGACGGCACCGTCGCACCGCCCTGCATCCAGACGGTCACCGACGACTACCCCTACAAGTCCGACTCGTGGAGCGAAGCGGACCCGTGGCTCTTCTACAAGCGGGAGTGCGTCTCGTTCGCCGCGTGGCGGGTCCGTCAGCGGCTCGGCGTCGACTTCACCAACTCCTACGGGGGCGTCCACTGGGGCAACGCCATCAACTGGGACAACGCCGCCTCGGCCGCCGGGGTCAGGGTCGACCACACCGCCAAGGTCGGGGCCGTCGCGCAGTGGAACACCGGCACGTACGGGCACGTCGCCTACGTCGCCCGGGTCAACAGCGACGGAACGATCCTGGTCGAGGAGTACAACTACCTCAGCGCGCACAACTACGACACCCGGACGATCAGCGCGAGCAGCGTCGGGAACTTCATCCACTTCTGACCCGGATCCTCCGTGGGCCCGTCCGCGGTGGTGCGGGCCCACGGCCGGTTCAGCCCAGGACCGACCTGACGGACTCGGGGGTGCGGCCGATCACCGTCGTGCCGTCGTCGGCGGTGATGATCGGCCGCTGGATCAGGATCGGGTGCGCGACCAGGGCGTCGAGCCACCGGTCGCGGGCGGCGGGCTCCCGTTCCCAGGACGCCAGGTCCAGCTCGCGGGCGACGGCCTCACCGGTACGGGCGATGTCCCATGGTTCGAGACCGAGCCGGCCCAGGACCTCCTCGAGCTCCTGCCGCGTGGGAGGCTCCTCCAGGTAGCGCCGTACCGTGTAGTCCGCCCCCTCGGCGTCCAGAAGCGAGATCGCCGACCTGCACTTCGAACAGCGTGGGTTGATCCAGATCTCCATGGCGCGCCGGTCCTTCCCTGGCATCGCGGTACGGCGTCAGCGCGACCCTAGCCGACGTCTCCGCCGACTCGCCGGGTGTCCGGCCGGTCAGGTCAGGCCGACGCGGCGTCGGCGCTCTCGGTCCGCGTCTCCGGCCGGTCGGTCTCCGGTAGGGGCCGGTCGCCCTCGTCGACGAGTACCCGCTCCAGCTTGGCCAGTCCCAGGACCAGGAGCAGGGCCGCGATCGGAATGCTCACAGGTGCCACCAGTGCCGTGATCAACATCCGGCACGCCTCCTCCGTGCCGAGACATGTCCGCACCATTTGCCGTGCCCAGCCGCGAAGGTGAGGTTTGTCTGACCTGCGTAGATATCTGGTCAGATGCGCAAAGCTTGCGGCCGAGCGAGTGCCTCGTCGCCGGCTCGCGCCCCTGCCGGACGGGGGCCGCCGGAGTGTGACGAACTTGTTCGTTACGAACATGTTCGTTAGCCTGTGGAGCGGCAACCGTCCTCCCGAAGGAGCCCTCCATGACCCGGCATCACCCGATCGCGATCATCGGCGCGGGCCTCGGCGGCCTCGTCCTCGCGCGCGTGCTCCACGTCCACGGCATCCCCGCGACGGTCCACGAGGCGGAGGCGTCGCCGGCCGTGCGGACGCAGGGCGGCATGCTCGACATCCACGAGGACTCCGGGCAGGCCGCCCTGCGGGCCGCCGGCCTCTATGAGGAGTTCCGTACGATCGTCCATCGCGGCGGTGAGGCCCTGCGCGTCCTCGACAAGGACGCCGTCGTCCACCTGAGCGAGGACGACGACGGCACCGGCGGCCGCCCCGAGGTCGAACGCGGCAGCCTGCGCGACCTCCTGCTCGGCTCCCTGCCGCCGGACACGGTCCGCTGGGGCGCCAAGGTCACCGGGGCCCGCCCGCTGGGCGACGGCCGGCACGAGGTCACCCTCGCCGACGGCTCCCGCTTCACCACCGACCTGCTGGTCGGCGCGGACGGCGCCTGGTCGCGGATCCGCCCCCTCGTCTCCGACGCCGTCCCGGCGTACGCGGGCGTGTCCCTCGTCGAGGCCGATCTGCGCGACGCCGACGCCCGCCACCCCGGGCACGCCGCCCTCCTCGGTGGCGGCTTCGCCCAGGCGCTCGGCCCGGCAAGGGGCTTCCTGACGCACCGCGAGCCCGAGGGGAGCCTGCACGTCTACATCGCGCTGCGGGCCCCGGCCGGCACCCTCGCGGCGATCGACTTCTCCGACGCCGAAGCCGCCAAGGAGGCCCTGCTGGAGCACTTCGCCGGCTGGGACGAGAGGCTGCGTGCGCTGATCGCCGACGCCGACGGTGCGCTGGTCCCGCGACCGCTCCACACCCTGCCGGTCGGCCATCGCTGGGAGCGCGTTCCCGGCGTGACCCTGCTCGGCGACGCCGCGCACCTGATGCCGCCGTTCGCCGGCGAAGGCGCGAACATCGCCCTCCTCGACGGCGCCGAGCTCGGCGAGGCCCTGGCCGCGCACGCCGGCGACACCGAGGCCGCGCTGGCCGCCTACGAGCGGGCGATGTTCCCGCGCGCCGAGACCGCCGCCGCCGGATCGGTGGCGAGCCTCGACCTGTCCTTCCGCGCGGACGCCCCGCACGGCGTGCTCGACCTGTTCGCCGGGGCGCGCTGACCCGTCGCCGCGAACCTCCTGCGGGGGGCTCGATCAGGGCCGGGGAGTCTGGGCGATCCCGTTGATCAAGGTGCGGAATCCCCAGGACACCCGGGCCTCGGGCGCACCGGCGAGCAGATCGTCGGCGACGGCGGCGAGATGGGGACGAGCGGCGGGCGAGGCGCCGCGCACGGCGTCGCGCAGGGCGTCCCAGTCCTCCTCGGACTCGGCGACGTCGCCTCCGGCGCGCGGCGCGTGCTCGGCCGCGGTCGCCGTGGCGTACTGCAGGAGCAGGTCCACGCCCCACGCCGCCTGGCCGGACGGAACGCCGCCCTCGTCGAGCAGGGCGAGCAGCGCCTCGGTGAGGTTCACGTAGTGCTCTCCGTGGGGCCGGGCCACCAGCGCGGCCTGGGCGAGGCCGGGGTGCTCGAACAGCACGGTCAGGTAGGAGGTGAGCACCGCCTCAAGGCGCTCACGCCAGTCGCCCGCGGCGTGGACCGGCCCGAGGTCCACGGCTCCGAGGAGCCGGTCGAGGATCGCGGCGTGCAGCTCCGCGGTGTCGCGGACGTAGACGTACAGCGACGCCGGCCCGGTGTCGAGCTCCTGGGCCAGGCGTCGCATCGTGACGCGCCGCAGGCCCTCGGCCTGGAGGATCTCCACCGCGGTGGCGACGATGCCGTCCCGGGTCAGGGCCGGCTTGGCCGGCCGTTCCCGCCGGCTGCGCGGTGCCGTGGATCGACCTGTCATGCGCCAACGGTAGCGAACATGTTCGGTCCGCTCAGGCGGCGGCTGATGGGTCCGGCAGGCGCGCGGTCCGGGTGAAGAAGCTGTTGATCTGCTGAACGGTGCTGGTGAAGCCGTCGAGGTCGACGGGTTTGGTGACGTACGCGTTGGCGTGCAGGAGATAGGTCGCGGCGACGTCGTCGGAGCTGGCGGACGTCGTGAAGATCACCACCGGGATCGACCGCAGCTCCCCGTCGGTCTTGATCGACTCCAGCACCGCGCGTCCGCTGTACTTCGGGAGGTTCAGATCGAGCAGGACGAGGTCCGGCCGGGACGCGCCGGTGTGCTCACCCCGCCGGTGCAGGAAGTCGAGCGCCTCCTGGCCGTCCTCGACGATCGCCAGCCGGGGCGGCGGGCCGTCGTCGGAGTCGCAGAACGCCTCCTGGATCAGCATCTGGTCGCCCGGGTCGTCCTCGACGACGAGGATGCTCATGGGCTGGCGGGACACTCCGCTTCCGGCTGCCCGTCCTGCGGGGCCCGGGGCGGCCGGGGCCTGCTCGTCGTCCTGGCGGGTGAACACGGTGCGGAGTTCCTCGATTCGAGGTCGGGGTGCGGGATGGCGGAGCGTCGTTTACCGAAGAGTATTTCATGAAGCGTGGTGACGCTGACCGAGGTGGCGGGTGCTCCGGGCGTCCCGGACCACCCGCCACCTCGGCCACGGTGATCGCCGCGCGGGCGGTCAGGCGGTCACGGGGCGTCCGTCACGGGCCCGCCCGCGAAGGGCTGCGCCGCGGTGACCGCCGAGCCGCCGTAGTTCGTCTCGACGGCGGCGCGCTCCGAGGCGTTCGGCGTGGCGTTGGTGCACGAGACGCCACCGGTCGAACCCGACATGAGGGACGAGCACGGGCCGGGCTTCGCGTCCGGAAGCCCGAGGATGTGGCCGAGCTCATGAGCGGCGATGCGCGTCGTGTTGTACCCCTCGTCGACCGCCTCGCGGCCGAAGTAGACCGTGCCGCGCCCGCCGGGCCGTACCGGACCGAGCGTCGACTGCGGCCATCCGTCGAAGGCGATGACCCGGATCTGGGCGGTCGTGCCGGGGGTGGCCTCGACCAGCCGGACGTTGTGGACGTTGGAGTTCCACACCTGCGCGCCGGCGACCACGGCGCTCTTGAACTCCGCGGCCTGGCTGTCGTCGTAGTACAGGGTGGTCGTGGCCAGGGCGGCGCGCTGGGGAGCGGTCGCGGCCGACGCGTCGGCGGCGGGGATCGCGGCGACGGAGAGAGCGAGTGTGCCGGCACCGATGAGGGCGGGGGCGAGGATACGGAACGGCATGGCGGGGCCTTCCTCTGGCGGGACGTCTCTGTCCCGGATCAGGTCGGCCTGATCTTAAGTCCGGAGGATCGACGCAACAAGACTTGTCAAAGCCGGAAAAACAAATAGTCGTAACCCCTTATATCGGCGGATATCCGGCTGTATCAGGTCGCGGAGGTCCAGGGATAAGACGCTCCGGCCTCGCCGGTACGACGGCCGCCGCGCAACCGGACCACGGCGGCGACGAGCGCGCCGACGCTCACCAGGATGAGACCGCCGAGACCGGCCAGCAGGGCGGGATCGTGCCGTACGGCGCCGATCGTCCCCGGGCGGCCGAAGTGTGCGCCGTCGCGGACCCCGGGCGCGGTCAGGGGGACCGGCCGCCCTTCGATTTTCTTGGCCGCGATGAGCGCCTGCAGAGGGTTGACGACACCGAATCCGATATCGGGGTTGTATCCGTTCTTCGGGTGGTGAGCGGAGACCGCCATCACCTGGGCCACCTGGGCCGGCGTTAGACGCGGGAACTCCGATCGCACCAGCGCGGCGGTGGCCGCCACCCACGCCACGGCGGGTGGAACTCCCCAGAACGCCCACCCGGGCTGCCCTCCCGGCCCGACGCCGGGAGTCCGCACGCCGGGCGCGGACACCAGGGTGACACTGCTCTTGAGGGAGTACTTCGGCCACCGGGTGCCGTCCTTCGCGAGCGTGCCGACACCGATGACGCCCGGTACGGCGGCCGGCAACGGCGGCGCATTCCCATCGCCGACCGGCTCGTTCGGGGCCACCACCACGACGTTCCTGCTCCAGGCCCGGTCCAGCGCCGCCTCCATCTGCTTCTGCTCATAGTCGTAACCCCAGCAGCCGGCGCTGACGAGCACCACGCCGGCGCCGTGGTCGGCGGCATACCGGATGCCCCGCGCGAGGGTGTCACAGACGCGGCCGCCGCCCCACCAGTCGTCCGCCCCGTGCTCGCCGTCATCCGGTGCTATCCGGACGGGCAGGATGTCGACGGCGGGGGCCAGCCCGGGCAGATCCGACGACAGGCGGCTGCCGCCGAGGAACGAGGCGATCAGCGTGCCCTCGAGCCGTTTCGGATGCGGCAGGCCGACGAGGTCCGTTCCCGGCCGGAGCGTGCCGGACCTCGGGTGCGTGTGCGGATCGACCCCCGTACTCAGCACCGCCACGGTGACACCGTGGCCTTTGGTGATGTCCTGGGCCAGCAGCGTCTCGGCCATGAGGCGTATCTGCAGATCGTCCGGGTCCGCGTGGGCCGGCCGCGGCGCGCTCGCGGCCGCGAGGACCAGGCTCGCCAGCGTGAGTCCGATGAGCCGGCGGCTCCGCCGGCTCATCCGGTGGCCGGTCAGCATCGGACATCCCGCGCCTTGCACGGGTCGTCCGCCTGGACGAAGACATCCGACAGGTGATCCAGAACGGTGTCGGCGAACCTGAACCGCTCCTTGTCGGCGGTCTCGGGCATCGTCCTCCCGTCGACCCATCCGCTGACCTGCACGGTGACGTAAGGCGTGGGGCCGGACCGGTAGGCCGTGAACTGCCGCCGGGCGTCGTCCCAGTCGGCCGCCACGGTGTCCGGGAACGACACCACCCGAAGCGCGTATCGTCCGTGGCCGCCTGAGGACAACGCCTCGATCGCGGTCTCGGCCTTGTCCTCGTCCGGCATGACCACCGCCCCGACCGTCGTGAGGAGTGTGCGGGTCGCGTCGGTGTACGTCGCCCGGAGGACGACGCGGCAGCCCTGCGCGATGAACGCCCGGGCGACCTGCGCGTCGAGCGCCTCCGTGCAGGCGGCGGGCTGGGCGATTCCGATCCGGTACGCGGGCTGCAGACCGGACGCGTTCCGTACGGTCGGAGGGAAGATCTCGCCCGCTGTACGAATCCGCCAGCGAGCGGCCAGTTCCTTCGCGCCGGCCGAGCACGAGGGCCGCGGCGACCGCGTCGGCGTGTTCGCCGACGGCCCGCGCGTTCTCGGCGTCTACCGGCAGGTGCTGCCTGGGCCGGGGGTCAGGGGAGGATCGAGTCGACGTATCCGCCGTCGGCGCGGACGGCGCCGCCGGTCGTCGCCGAGGAGAACTCCGAGCTCAGATAGACGATCACGTTGCCGATCTCGGTGGGCTCGATGAGCCGCTGGATGAGGGAGCCCGGCCGGTGCTCGCGCATGAAGCGGCGTTCGGCCTCGTCCCACGGCACGTCCTCGCCGACGAGCTCGCCGACGAAGGTCTCGACGCCCGGGGTGTGGGTGGGACCGACGATGACCGAGTTGACCGTGACGCCGGTGCCCGCGGCCGCCTTCGCGAAGCCTCGGGTGACCGCCAGCAGCGCCGTCTTGGTCATCCCGTAGTGCACCATCTCGGCGGGGATGACGACCGCCGAGTCACTGGCGATGTTGAGCACGCGGCCCCAGCGGCGCTCCATCATGCCGGGCAGGTACGTGCGAGTGAGGCGGACGGCCGACAGGACGTTGACCTCGAAGTACCGGCGCCACTCGTCGTCGTCGATCTCCAGGACGGGCCGGGCGCCGAAGATGCCGAGGTTGTTCACGAGGATGTCCACGTCGGGCACCCGGGCGTGGAGCTCGGCGGCGCCGTCCGCCGTCGCCAGGTCGGCGGCGACGGCGGTGACGTCCGCGTCCGGCAGCCGGTCGGTGATGGATCGGGCGGCATGCCGGGTCTTGTCGTCTCCGCGTCCGTTCACGACGACGGCGGCACCCGCGCGGGCGAGTTCCGTGGCGATCGCCAGCCCGATGCCCTGGCTGGATCCGGAGACGAGGGCCCGGCGGCCCGACAGGTCGATGTCCACCGATCCATCATTCCCCGGCCGTCCGGGGCTATCCGGCGGCCGCCAGGCGCTTACGGAACTCGGCGTTGGCGCTCTCGATCACCCGGTTCATGTGCGCGATCTCGTCGTCGGTGGGTTCGCGGCGCAGCCGGACGCTGACGGCGAACTCCCCGTCCTTCGCGGTCACGTCGAGTCCGTCGAGGAGACCCTGCGGCAGCCTGCCCACGACGAAGTCGCGGAACGCGTCGGCGATCGTGCCCTGGATGTCCCCGCACCCGCACGAACGACCCTCCGTGATCGCCGTGAGGTGGCTGCGGCCGACGATGGCGTCCGGATGCGCGACGTCCAGCGTGGCCAGGCCCGCCTCGACCACCTGACCCGCCTCGGCGAACCGCTCCCCATGCTGCAGGAACAGTCCGAGCGCGATCCGCGCGCGGCCGAGCATCTCGTAGTCGTGCCCGAGCTCGGCGGCCGCCACGGCCTCGCGCAGGCGTTCCTCCGCCTCGGCGGGGCGATCCGCCTCCGCCAGCGCCAGGCCCCAGTTCCGCAGCACCTGGCTGCTGAGCTCCGGACGGCCCAGGGCGTCGGCGCGGGTGCGTGCCTGCGCGTACGTGCGCAGCGCCCCGGCCGGGTCGCCCGCGTCGCTCTGCGCCATCGCCAGGCCGAGCGCCGCCATGAGGGCGTCCTCCGCCCTGCCCTGGCGGTCGTACGAGGAGAGGACCTTGTGGATCGCCGTGACGCGCCCGGGCCCGTCGCCGAGATGGCGACCCAGATTCGCCAGATGGGAGAGCGCGTTGAGCGTGGCCTGGTGGTCGGGACCCAGCCGGACCTCCAGCACGGTGGTCAGGCCGGTGAGCACGGCCTTGGCCGCGTCGTCGGGCCGCGCCGCGCCGGTGCGGTTCAGCACGGTCGTCGCCAGGTCTTCGACGACCTCGTCGGGCAGCTGGTCCAGCCCGGGGAAGAGGGGGTCGTGCCCGCCCTCGGCCGTCACGATCTCCGCCCGGAGCGCCAGCGCGGTGGCGACCCGTTCGTGGCCGTTACGCCAGAAGTTGCCGATCGCCTCCTCGATCGCCTCGCGCGCCTCGTGGACGGCCCCGCGCCGGAGGAGAACGTCGGCCAGCGGTTCGAGACCGAAGGCGTAGCCGGGGTGCGGGCGGCCGTAGAAGGCCAGCCGTTCCTCCAGATTGCGCCGCAGCTCGGCGTCGGCCTCGTCGAGCCGGCCGGTCATCAGCAGCGCGGTGCCGAGGTTGAGGCGGTAGGTGAGACGCTCCTTGTACGCGTCGGGGTCGTCGGGCGCCGGCCCCTCGCACGCGCTGCGGAAGCATTCGATCGCCCGGTCCGGGCGGTCGCAGCCGAACAGGAGGTTGCCGAGATCGCACTGCGCGGACGCCCACTCGGGGCTGCCGCGCCCGTGCCGTCGCTCCACGGCCTGGAGCTCTCTCACCATGAGTTGTTCGGCGTCGGCCGGCCGGCCCTCCCGCAGGAGGGCGTATGCCAGGTCGAGCGGCGTGGGGGGTGCTGACATGGCGGGGGAGTCTAACCGTCACGGCCGACAGCCGTCTGGGGCCGACGCGGACGCCCGGCCCGTGAGCCTGATCATGAGCGCCGGACCAGAGCCGGACCCGATGAGGAGCGTCATGTCCTCCGCAGGGCGAGGACGGCGATGTCGTCGGTGTGCCGGCTCGTCGGTCTCGTGCTGATGAGCTCGTCGATCAGGGCGCCCAGCGGGAGGCCCGCGGACTCGGAGAGCCGCCGTGCCAGCGCGTCGGTGGTCTGGTCGATGTCGACACCGGGTACCTCGACCAGACCGTCCGTGTAGAGGACGAGGGTCGTTCCGTGGAGCAGAGGCACCATGGTCACCGGAAAATCGGCCGCATCCCCGATGCCGAGCAGCGGGCCGGGCTCGATCTCGAGTGGGCGGGCGGTCGGGGGTTCTCCGGGACGGCAGCACAGGAGCGGTCGCGGGTGGCCGGCGCTGGCCAGGGCGATCTCGTCGCCGGCGAGGTCGAGCTGGGCGTAGAGGCAGGAGACGAACAGATCGGTTCCGAGATCGGTGAGGATCCGGTCGGCGTGCGCGAGCACCTCGTCCGGTGACGCTCCCGCGGCGGCGTAGGCGTGGACCGCGGTGCGGACCTGGCCCATCAGGGCCGCCGCGTTGACGTTGTGTCCCTGCACGTCGCCGATGACGGCGGCTGCGGTCGTGTCGTCGAGGCGGACCACGTCGTAGAAGTCCCCGCCGATCTCCATGCCGTGGGTCGCGGGCAGGTAGCGGGCGGCGACGTCGAGCCCGGCCAGCCGGGGCAGGCTGTGCGGCAGGAGGGCCTGCTGCAGACCGTGAGCGAGGTCCTTCTTGGCGTCGTAGAGGCGGGCACGGTCCAGGGCCTGGGCGATCAGGCCGGCGAGGGAGGTGAGGATCGCGCGTTCGTCGGCGTTGAAGGTGTGCGGCTCGTCGTAGGAGATGATGCAGCAGCCGACGGGCCGACCGGAGACGATCAGCGGCAGGAACGCCCAGGCCTTCTTGCCGCCGATGCTGGGACCCTCGGGATAGATGACGGAGATCTCTTCGGGAGAGGCGAAGAAGTGGGGGATGCCGCTGGCGACGACGAGGGCGGCGGGGTTGTCGATGACCTCCACCGACACGCCGTCGAAGCGCTCGACGGCGCTGAGCGGATATCCGCGGTGGCCGATGACCTTGAAGCGCCCGCCCTCGGCGGCGGAGAGCCATAGGCCCTGCGCGCCGAACGCGGGCAGGACCTGGTCGGCGACCAGGTCCACGACGTCGCGTACGCCGACGGCCTCGGTCAGCGCGGCGGCCAGGTGCACCAGTTCGTAGAGCCGCCCGATGCGATCGGTGTCGGCCCAGGGGGCGGCCGGACCGGCGGCCATCGTTCGGCAGTCGGATCGCCGGCTCCCGCCCGTGTCGCTCCGGATCACACGGAGGCTGATCCCGCTGGCGTCCGGGTACAGCTTGATGTCCAGCCACACGTCCGGCGGCCGCAGGACGGTGTAGCGCACCGGCTCCCGGCTGATCACCGCGGTGCGGTACCGGTCCTCGGCCACCGGGTTGTCCAACCAGGGCAGCGACTCCCACGGCCGGGTGCCCAGCAGGTCCTCCGCGGCACGGCCGAGCAGTTCCGCGGCGGTGGTGGTGACGAAGGTGATGCGGCCGTCGAGGTCGAGCGTGAGGCCGCCTTCGGGCAGGCGTTCGACGAAGTCGACGGCCGTGTACGGCGGACGGCGCGGCTCGCCGGGCTGCAGCGAGACGACGCGCGGCCGGGCGGGGATGCCGGGCGGGCGGTCCGCGTGGTCGAGCGACCGGGCGATGCGCCGGGCAGCGGCCTCGATGCCGACTCGCTCGCCGCGGTCGGCGGTCGCCGGATGACCGGCGGGCCACATCAGCAGCAGCGCACCCCAGGGCCCGCGCGCGCCCCGCAGCGGCAGGGCGGCGAGGGTGTACCGGTAGGGGAACGCCGCCGCGACGTTCGGATACAGGCGGGCCATGTCCCCCTGGCAGCCCACCCACACGAGATGGTCCTCCCGTACGGCGTCGCACATCGGATTGGACCGGGACATCGGCATGCGCACCCAGGGTGCGATCAGCGCCTCCGGTACGCCGCAGATCGCGACCAGGCGCAGCTCCCGTCTCCCGTCGGTGTACAGGAAGACGCATCCGGTCGCGGCGCCCGTACGGCGCACCGCCGCGGCCAGTTCCTCGTCCAGCGCTCTGTCCAGTGGCTCGGCGGCGCCGATCTCGTCACCGCAGGCCATCGCGCGCGCCTCGCAGGTCCCCGGCAGCCACGCTGCAGGAACTCCCCATAAGGGGACAATACGTCCGACCCTGTCGACGGTGCACCGGCAGCCCGGGCCGGCCCGCGAAACGTCGTCACGCGGGCCGGCCCGGGGCGTACCCGGTCCCCCGGGCCCCGGGCCTGTCCGGTCGGCCGGGCCCCGGGCGTATCCGGTCGGCCGGGCCCTAGTCGATCACGCACTCGATCCAGTAGCGGCCGGTGTCGTCGCGGTGTGCTCCGTGGATGTCGGTGTCGATGAAGGGGAAGGTCCGGTCGAAGGCCTCCAGGGCGCGCAGGTAGCTCATGACCGGTCCGTCGTCGGGGCCGGTCGACTCGCCCGGCATCAGCATCGGGATGCCCGGTGGGGTCACGACGACGACCGTGGCGGAGACGCGGTTCGCCAGCTCGCTCAGCGGCACCCGCTCGGTGCGCGACCGGATCAGCGCCTGGTAGCAGTCGGCCGGTGTGAGGACGGGCTCCGGCAGATCGGTGAAGACCTCGTCGAGCAGGACGTCGAGCTTCGAATCACGCAGCCTGCCGTGGACCTGGGCGCAGAGGGCGCGCAGCGTCACCCCGGACGGGCCGAAGCCGGGCAGTGCCTCCGCCAGGGGCACGTCGCCGTCGTAGGCGTTCTTGAAGTCGATGAGCGCGTCGATCAGGGTGCCCCACTTGCCCTTCGTGATGCCGAGCGAGAACAGCACCAGCAGCGTGTGGTCACCGGTCTTCTCCACGACGATGCCGCGCCGCTCGAGGTAGGCGGCCACGATCTTGGCGGGGATGCCCCACTCCGTGGTGCCGCCGGCGGCGTCCGCGCCCGGACAGGTGATCGTCACCTTGATCGGGTCGAGCATGCAGTGCCCGTCGTCCAGGCCGTCGAACCCGTGCCAGCCGGCGCCGGGCCGCAGCGTCCAGCAGCCGGGATCGGTGGCCAGCAGCTCCACCTCGGCGTCCTCGAACGCCACCGCCTCGCCCGTGCGCGGATCGGTCACCTGCGAGGGCTGCCACACTCCGAAGAACCAGTCCGGGCGGCTGCCGTCCTCCCGGATGCGGGCGGCGAGCCGCACCATCGCCTGCCGGAAGCGGATCGCCTCGACGATCGCCTCCCCGGTGAGGAACGGCCCGGACGGCCCGTCCATCATCGCGGCGGCCACGTCCAGCGACGCGATCATCGGGTAGAGCGGCGAGGTGCTGGCGTGCATCAGGTACGTCTCGTTGAACCGGTCGTGGTCGACGGGGGCGCGGGGCGACGGGCGCACGTGCAGCATCGACGACTGCGACAGCGCCGCCAGCAGCTTGTGCGTGGACTGGGTGGCGAACACCGTCGGCCGCTCCGGCCCCGGCAGGGACCGCTCGTCGACGGCCATGCCGTACCGGCGCGCGTAGAGCGGGTTGAAGCGGGCGTAGGCGAACCACGCCTCGTCGAAGTGCACCCGTGGGACCGACGTGCCGAGCAGCTCCGCGACGCGTACGGCGTCGTAGCACAGGCCGTCGTACGTCGAGTTGGTGACCACCGCGTAGGTGGGCTCCGGCGCGGCCGCGTCCGCGGTGAACGGATGGCCGCCCAGCCGGTCGCGCACCGCTGACGCCGACAGGGTCCCGGCCGGGATCGGGCCGGCCAGGCCGAGCCCGTTGCGCTCGGGGACCAGGTAGACGGGCCGGGCGCCGTTGATGGCGAGGGCGTGCTGGATCGACTTGTGGCAGTTGCGGTCGACCAGCGCCAGCTCGCCGCGCGCGACCGCGTGATGGCCGACGATGCGGTTGGCGGTCGAGTTGCCGTTCATCACGAAGTACGTCCGCTCGGCGCCGAAGATCCGGGCGGCGTTGCGCTCGGCGTCGCCGATCGGGCCGGTGTGCTCCAGCGGTGAACCCAGCTCGGGGACCGAGATCGACAGGTCGGTGCGCAGCAGCCGCTCGCCGTAGTAGTCGAAGAACGCCCGGCCCACCGGTGACTTGAGGAACGCCACGCCGCCGGCGTGGGCCGGGGTGTGCCAGGAGTAGCGGTGGCGGTCCTCCAGGTGCCGCAGCGCCTCGAAGAACGGCGGGAGCGTCTGCTCGGTGTACTCCTCGGCGGCGTGCGCGATGCGCCCGGCGATGAAGTCGGGGGTGTCCTCCAGGGGGAAGACGTAGCCCTGGATCACCTCGTACACCCACAGGGGGACGTCGCGGGGCTCGTGGTCCGCGGTCAGCAGGAAGACCGGCAGGCGGTTGAACCGCTTGGTCACCGCCTTCATGATCTCCTCGGCGCCGGGAGCGCCCCAGCCGGCCAGCAGTCCCGTCAGCGTCGCGTCCGAGCGGATCACCGCCAGGGCGTCGGCGCTGCGGTGGGTCCAGCGCACCCGCAGCCCGTGCTCGTCCATCGCCGCGCAGAGGCGGCGCAGCTGTTCGGCGATCGCCGAGTCGGCGTCGGGCCGCTCGTCGACGGCCAGGAGTATCGCGCGTTCCATGCCAGGACCTCCGCGTGGGTCGGACACGCCGACGGCACGTCACCGCCGGGGAATACTAAGGGTGTTCAGAGCACTGCGAACTGTAACACCCGTCACGGACGACGGAAAGTGTCGGCAAAGTCGCGGAAGGTCACATCCACGGGTGCGTCAGGGGCGCCCGGTGAGGGAGATCCACCGGATGCTCCCTAGTCCCACTCCCAGCCGATCCCGAGGTATCCGCCGGCCTGCAGTCCGAACTCGATGACGTGGACCGTGTGGGAGCTGGACAGCCGCAGGTCGGTCTCCTCCGCCGTCCGGGCGGTGGCGTCCGGACGCCACGTCCGGTAGCAGCGGGCCGGGATCGCCGACGGATCGAACTCGATCTCCAGGAGGTACTCGTGCTGGGGGTACCGGAAGCCCCGGCCCTCCTCGGTGTCGGGCGGTCCCGGCGGGGTGAAGCCGAAGCCGTACTCGATCAGGTACGTCTCGCCGCGTGCCAGCGGCCGGTCGAACAGGAGCTCCGTGGCCACCAGCGCGCTCGCCTCGTCCGTGCGGACCCGGCCGACCCTGCAGCGGCTCGCGTCCTTCCGTGTGGGCAGCACGCCGTGTTCGTTGTGGTAGAGGCAGATCCAGCGGTCCACTCCCGGCTGCTGCGCCTGGAGCACCGCGCGGGTCTGCACCGACCGGAGGTCCCGGTCCGGGCCGAGGACGTAACGGTCGTGCAGGCTCAGGCAGGTGATGCGGCCGTCCACCCGATCGCCGATCTCGTCCAGCAGGTCGAGGGCGCCGGGAGTCGGGAAGATCTCGTTCAGCGACCATGTCCCGGCCGGGCGGTTGCCCGGCGGTTTGAGCAGCGTGATGAGGGAGTTGCGCGGCAGTTCGAGGATGCTCTCCAGTCCGCGTACGGCCCGGAGCGAGTCGGCGCGCTCCGGCCGGGTCCGGCCACGCTGCCAGTAGCTGAGGCTGGAGAGGCTGACGTGGATGCGCCGCTCCCTCAGCCGCCGCTGGAGGGTCTCCAGCGTGAGACCGCGAGCCTGGATGGCGGCCTGCAACGCCACGTCGAACGGACCGCTCCGAACCACCTGGAGGAGATCATCCTCCACCACGCTCCGCACGGTTCGAGTGCCTCCGGTTGAGGACGGCCACCCCCGACCTGGCCTTGACCGAGGTACGGACAGGGCTGTGTACGCCATGAAAGATCTCAGTCGCGTCGCCGGTTGGCAAGGCCCCGGCAAAGGCGATCACCCCGGACCTCGGCAGGCGGGGCACCGAGGTCCGGGGTGATCCGGTCGGGAGGCACGGTCCTTCCCGTGGAGCGGGGTCGCTGGAGGAATAGTGGTCGTCGCGGCCAGTGACCGTCAACGTTTTCATGGCGTACAGAATTCACTGTTAATATCAGTTAACGCGGCCTGTGATCATTCCCATTCCCATTCCAGTCCGATGATCCCGCCGTCCATCCCGCTCTTCGTGATGTGGACGCCGCCGGACGATCCGACCCAGAGCTCGGCGGTACGGCGCCGTGGCACCTCGACGGTGTCGCGTTCGTAGCGGTAGCAGCGTGCCGGCAACATTCGCCGGTCGAACCGGACGATGGCCAGATACTCCCTTACCGGATGCCTGAAACGGCGGTCATAGAATCGGGTGATCGGCCGGTCTCCCGGAAAGCCGAGTTCGTATTCCACGACCGCCGTGTCGCCGCGTGCCAGCACCCGGTCGAAGAAGAGCTCGATGGCGACGAACCCCATCTCGTGGCGTACCCGGCCCCGGCGGCAGTGGCGGAGGTCGCCGAGCGCCGGCGGGGGATCCGTCTCGGCCTCGGCGCGGTGCACGGCGACGACCCGGTCCACGTCGTCGCCCGACGCCCGCACCACCTGGCGTACCGCCAGCGACCGAGGTCGCCGGTCGGCGTCGACCTCGTAGACGTCGTGCACGCTCAGCCATTCGAGCCGGTGGTCGGACGACCGGTCGAGCCCGCCGAGCATCGTGAGGACGGGGCGCGGGTCGGACCAGAGCCGTGCCGGGTGCAGGGGGCCGCCTCCCGCCTGGCCGCGGCGCCGGCGCGGCCGCAGCAGCTCGGTCAGGGCGCCGCCCGGCAGCTCCAGGATCTGCTCCAGCACTCCGACGGCGGCGATGGAGTCGGGGCGCTGTGGCCGGCTCCGCCCGCCCTGCCAGTAGCTCAAAGTGGCGGCGCTGACACGAATTCCCCGCTGCCGCAGCCGGTTCCGCAGGCTTTCCAGCGTGAGGCCGCTTTCTTGAATCGCCATTCGCAGGGCGGTGGAGAACTCCGTCGAGCCCGAGGAACGGCCTCTCGATGCGTTTCCCGCCCTCGGGATTCGGGGGACTTCGCCCATGTCGTCCTCGATGCCCATGACGTCGAGGTTAGGGCGGCGGCCCGCCCGCCGAGAACCGACCCGGCGCGGATCGGGCGCGCGCGGGAAACGGTGTGCGGGAGTCCTTTGCAGGCTGCACTTGCCGATTCTGTCAGGCCGGGTAATGGTGGTCGGGGCGACCGGCGTCGACGCCCGGCCACCGCGTGCAGCGGGCGCCCCGCGCCGCGCAGCGCCTGCTGCGCGACGCGGGGCGCCGGGCCCGCTGTACGACGCGGGGCGCCGGGCCCGGCGGCGACACGGCCCGCAGCTCCGCGACGACGGCGCACCGGCGCTCGGTCTTCGTCACCGGGCCGATCGCCGGGGGCGGTCGTCAGAGGTCGAGGCCGGTGAGGACCAGGACGCGGTCCTCGGTGAGGTCGTTCATCGCGGCCCGGACGCCCTCCCGCCCGACGCCGGAGTCCTTCCAGCCGCCGTACGGCATCTGGTCCGCGCGGAAGCTGGGGACGTCCCCGACGATCACCCCGCCGACCTCCAGGTCGCGGTGGGCGCGGAAGGCCGCCTGCACGTCGGTGGTGAAGATCCCCGCCTGCAGCCCGTACTTGGAGGCGTTGACGAGGTCGAACGCCTCGTCCAGGTCGCGGAACGGGGCGACCGTGAGGACCGGGCCGAAGACCTCCTCCTCCGCCAGCGCGGACCCGGCGGGGACATCGGCGAGGACGGTCGGCGCCACGGTACGGCCGTCGCGGCCGCCGCCGGCCAGGACCGAAGCGCCGCCCCGGCGGGCCTCGTCGATCCAGTCCGTGATCCGCTCGGCCGCCGCGTCGTTGATCACCGGGCCGACCTGGACGCCGTCGGCCGTCGGGTCGCCGGTCGGCAGCTTCTCCACCTCGGCGACGAGGTCGGCGACGAACGCGTCGTAGATGCCCGAGTGGACGAGCACACGCTGGACGGAGATGCAGGACTGACCCGCCTGGTAGTTGGCGAACAGCGCGATCCGGCGCGCCGCGCCGGGCAGGTCCGGCCAGTCGTCGTTCACCACGACGGCGGCGTTGCCGCCGAGTTCCAGCGTGACGTGCTTGCGCGGCGCCTGCCGCTGGATCGCCCAGCCGACCGGGCCGGAGCCGGTGAACGAGATGACCGGGAGCCGCGCGTCGTCGACCAGGGCGGACATCCGGTCGTTCGGCACCGGCAGCACCGAGACCATCCGGGGCGGCAGGTCCGTCTCCGCGATGATCTCCCCGAGCAGAAGCGCGGACAGCGGCGTGGCCGGCGCCGGCTTCACCAGGATCGGGGCGCCGACCGCGATGGCCGGAGCGACCTTGTGCGCGACCAGGTTCAGCGGGAAGTTGAACGGCGCGATGCCCAGCACCGGGCCGCGTGGGAAGCGCCGTACGACGGCGAGCCGTCCGGTCGCCGCCGCCTCGGTGTCCAGCCGCTGCAGGTCACCGGAGAACCGGCGGGCCTCCTCGGCAGCCCAGCGGAACGTCGAGACCGCGCGGGAGACCTCCCCGCGCGCCCAGAGCAGGGGCTTGCCGTTCTCCGCGGTGATCAGCCGGGCGATCTCCTCGGCGCGCTCGGCGAGCCGCGCCGAGATGTGGTCGAGGGCCGCGGCCCGTACGTGCGCGGGGGTCGCCTGGGCCTCCCGCCGTACGGCGTCGAGGTCGGCGACGGCCTGCTCGATCTGGGCGTCGGTCGGCACGGAGACGACGCCGACGACGGAACCGTCCCAGGGGGAGGTCACCTCGAGGGTGTCCGTACCGGTCGTGGGCACGCCGGACAGGTAGAACGGAGTGACGTCTGACATGACTTCGTCCTCAGGGGGCTCAGACGGACGCGGCGAAGGCCTGCTCGAGGATGTCGAGGCCCTCGGCCAGCAGCTCGTCGGTGATGGACAGCGGGGGCAGGAACCGCAGCACGTTGCCGTAGGTCCCCGCCGTCAGGGTGACCAGGCCGGCGGCGTGGCAGGCGCGGTTCACCGCGGCGGTCAGCCCGGCGTCCGGGGTCTTGGCCTCGGGGTCGGACACCAGCTCGATCGCGAGCATCGCGCCGCGGCCCCGGACGTCGCCGATCTGGGGGAACTTGGCGGCCATCTCCCGCAGCCGGGGCACGAACAGCGCCTCGATCGCGCGGGCCCGCGCCGGCAGGTCCTCGGCCTGCATCGTCTCGATCGCGCCGAGGGCGCCCGCGCAGGCGACCGGGTTGCCGCCGTACGTGCCGCCGAGGCCGCCGCCGTGGACGGCGTCCATCACCTGGGCGCGCCCGGTCACCGCGGCGAGCGGCAGCCCGCCGGCGATGCCCTTCGCGGTGGTGATCAGGTCGGGGACGACGCCCTCGTGGTCGCAGGCGAACCAGTCGCCGGTGCGGCAGAACCCGGTCTGGATCTCGTCGGCGATCAGCAGGATGCCGTTGTCGTGGCACCACTCCGCGATCCGCGCGAGGTAGTCGGCGGGCGGCACGATGAACCCGCCCTCGCCCTGGATCGGCTCGATGATCACGGCGGCGGTGTTCTCCTCGCCGACCTGGGCGTGCAGCTGGGAGACGAACGCCTCGAACGCCTCGTCGGCGCAGTTCTCCGGGCCCGTGGGCCAGCGGTACGGGTACGCCATCGGCACCCGGTAGATCTCATTGGCGAACGGCCCGAAGCGGTGCTTGTAGGGCATGTTCTTCGCGGTGAGCGCCATGGTCAGGTTCGTGCGCCCGTGGTAGGCGTGGTCGAAGGCCACGATGGCCGACCGGCCGGTGTACGAGCGAGCGATCTTGACGGCGTTCTCCACGGCCTCGGCGCCGGAGTTGAACAGCGCGGAGCGCTTCTCGTGCTCGCCCGGCGTCAGCTCGTTCAGGGCCTCGGCGACCTCCACGTACTCGGCGTACGGGGTGATCATGAAGCAGGTGTGGGTGAAGTCGGCGACCTGCGCCTGCACCCGCTCGACCACGCGCGGGGCGGCGTTGCCGACCGTGGTGACCGCGATGCCCGAGCCGAAGTCGATCAGCTGGTTGCCGTCGATGTCGACCAGGATGCCGCCGCCGGCGCGCTCGACGTAGACGGGAAGGCCGGTGGAGACGCCCGCGGAGACCGCGGCGTTCTTGCGCGCGTGCAGTTCGGCCGAGCGGGGACCGGGGATCGCCGTCTTGAGGATGCGGCGCTGTTCGATGCCGGGGGGCGGGGTCATGCTGTGCTTCTCCAAACGGTGCGTGCGATGTTACGTACGGCGTACCCGTAACTGGCGTTATGTACGGCTCAGGGCCATCGCCGACAGCAGCTCGTACGCCGCGTGCGAGGCCGCGATCCCGGTGATCTCCGCGTGGTCGTAGGCCGGGGCGACCTCGACGACGTCGGCGCCGACGAGCTCCAGGTCGGCGAACACGCGCAGGAGGGCCAGCAGCTCACGGCTGAGCAGGCCGCCGGACTCCGGAGTGCCCGTGCCGGGCGCGAACGCCGGGTCGAGAACGTCGATGTCGACCGAGACATAGACCGGCCGCTCGCCGACCCGCTCACGGATCCGCTCGGCGACGCCGCGCGTGCCCAGGTCCTCCATCTCGCGGGCGTGCACGATCTGGAAGCCGAGCTCGGCGTCGGCGGTCAGGTCCGCCGCGTCGTACAGCGGGCCCCGGATCCCGACGTGCAGGCAGCCGGACAGGTCGAGCAGGCCCTCCTCGGACGCCCGCCGGAACGGCGTGCCGTGCGTGGTGGCCGCGCCGAAGTAGGTGTCCCAGGTGTCGAGGTGCGCGTCGAAGTGGACGACCGCGACCGGGCCGTGGCGGCGGGTCAGCGACCGCAGCAGCGGCAGCGCGATCGTGTGGTCGCCGCCGATGGTCAGCAACCGGCCCGCCCGGTCGAGGAGCGCGTCCGAGCCCGCCTCGATCTGCCGCACGGCCTCGTCGATCGAGAAGGGATTGACCGCGATGTCGCCCGCGTCGGCCACCTGCTGCCGGCCGAACGGGCCGACGTCCAGCGCCGGGTTGTACGGGCGCAGGAGCCGCGACGACTCCCGTACGTGCGCGGGACCGAAGCGGGCGCCCGGCCGGTAGCTGACCCCGGTGTCGAAGGGCACGCCCACCACGGCGACGTCGACGTCGGAGACCTCGTCGAGCCGCGGCAGCCGGGCGAACGTCGCGGGCCCGGCGAAGCGGGGCACGACGCCGGCCACCACGGGACCGACGTGGCCGTTCTCGGTCGTGCGAGGCAGATGGTCTGACATGGGGTCCTCTCGGCTACCTGGCGTGATAACCATAGAGCAACGGGAGTTTCCTGCCAAGAAACAAGTAGAGTGCGGGCGGCGACCTAGACCGGCCGCAACCGCCGCGCCGCCGGTCCGGGCCGGTGACAGGACGAAGGGGCCGGATGAAGTCAGTGCCGATCGATGCCGGCGGCCAGGAGCCGCGCATCGGCGCCCGGCTGCGCGACGCGCGGCAGCGCCAGGGGCTCACGATCGACCAGGTCGCGCAGAGCACCGGCCTGACCAAGGGTTTCATCAGCCGGATCGAGCGGGATGTCACCTCGCCGAGCGTGTCGACGCTCGTGACGGTGTGCGCCGCGCTGTCGCTGCCCGTCGGCGAGCTGTTCACCGCCCCGAAGAACGACGTCGTACGGGCCGGCGACGCCCCGAAGATCCAGCTCACCGGCCAGGGCGCGGACGAGCGCCTGCTGACCCCACGCGGCCAGGGAAGGGTCCAGCTGATCCGCTCCGTCACTGGGCCGGGCGCCACCGGCGGGGACGAGCTGTACACGCTGAACTGCGAGGTCGAGGTCGTCCACGTGCTGCGCGGTACTCTTCAGGTGCGGTTCAGCGATTCGGTGGTGACGCTGGCCGAGGGCGACACGCTGACGTTCTCGGGCCGAGAGCCGCACAGCTGGCTCAACCCGGACGAGACCGCCACCTCCGAGGCACTGTGGGTCATAGCCCCCGCTTCCTGGAGCACCTGACCGATCGGTGTCGTGGCCCGCGGGGCGTGCGAAAACACCGGCGCGGGCGGCCGCGGCCACCGCGGCCGTGGCCTGGTCGGCGTGGTGTCAAGGGGCTCGGCGGTGACGAGCAGGCGCATGCACTGGCCCTGAGCGGCATGGTCTACCTGGCGCGCGTCGGCGCCGCGAAGACGGTGGCGACCATCGGCGGGGACGGCGACCTGTCCGTAGCCATGACCGCGAGCTATGAGATGACCCGCGCGTGATCCCCTGCGCCGAACGAGCCACCCGGCCGGCCGGCCGACCGGTCACCGTGCCGTCGGCAGTGACGTCCCGAACACGGCAAACCGGTCATCGACCCGCCACATCGACGGCAACCCGACCACGGCGGCGGCGAAGTCCTGCAGCACCTTTGATCACTGGCGGATGCTGCCGTCTAAGCACAGTAGGTGCCAGTGATCAGGTGCCGTCGACCCGGCCCCCGACATGGCGCAGGCCCCAGGAGCACTCCTGGGGCTGCGCACTTCCGGCCTTACGCGCGCTGCGACTCGCCGACGACGGCGATTTCGACACAGTTGCCGGATCCGCCGCCGGAGTGGCTGCTCTTGCGCCAGCTGCTGGTGGGGGACTGGGACACGCTGCACTCCCTCATTCATCTTCCGCCAACCGCCTGAGCCAGGCGATCGACTCATCAGGCCCGAGCGCGGTCGCGCTCAGGAACTGAAAGACGCTCCGTCGTTCCTCAACTGCGGGGGCGCCTTCCACATAGGAGGAGCCCGGCCGTGCCTCGCAGTAGACCAGGCTCGGATCATCCTCATAGTCCAGGATCACGAATGAGCCGTGAAGGCCTGCGTGCGGAGCAATGTTCATCGGCATGACCTGGACGGTGACGTGTTCCAGGTGCTCGGTGTCTATGAGCCGTTGGAGTTGGCCGACCTTGGCCTCCTGTGAGCCGAAGGAACGGGTCAAGGCGTTCTCGTCGATGACCGCCCACAACTTCGGTGGGTTCTTGTCCGTGAGGATCTTCTGGCGCTCCATGCGGAGCTGGACGAGGTTCTCGATCTCATCTTCGTTCTTCATCGAGCCTCGCTGGATCGCGCGGGCGTATTCCGGCGTCTGCAGCAAGCCGGGGATGATGGCGAGCTCGTAGGTGCTGATTCTCGCTGCCTCGGCCTCGAACTCGACGTAGTTGTCATCGAGTGGTCCGTACGCGGTCCACCATCCGCGCTGGCGGGCCTGGCGGGTCAGGTCGAAGAGTGCTTCCCGGATTGCCTGGTCGGTCACGTTATAGGTCTCGAGGAGCACTCGGACATCGGTGACGCGCGGCCGGACGGTCAATGCGCGTTCCAACTTGTTTACCTTGCCGTTCGCCCATTCGAGTCGGCGGTTGACCTCGTCGGCGGTCAGACCCGCCGCCTCGCGGAGCCTCCGGAGTTCCCGGGCGAGTCGACGACGGCGGACCGTTGGGCTGTGCCTGGCGTCGGCCATCTGAGCTGTCCTCTCTCGTTGAGCGTCACTGATCGTAGGGCTTTCGCCACAGAAGCGGACACTCGCCACAAAATGCCTAATAGATCTTGACTATTAGCATGAACCTCATTGCGAATTAGCTAATAGGTGGAGCATAGTGGAGCGCATCGTGACTGAGTTCCTACTTTGAGTAGCGACTCTTCGTCCCCCGAGGAGCCTCCATGACGCAATGCGTCCCATCACCGAGAAGATCGAGCCAGATCGCGAAGGTCTGCGTTCCAGGTCCGGGCTGGACCCGGATTCCCCCTCTGCCGTCGGCTGTCGCGGACGCGCGGCGGTTGGTGCGCGACCGGCTGGGGTCCGCTGATCCGGACTTCGTCTACGACGTCGAGCTGGTGACCTCCGAGCTGGTCACCAACGCCCTCACCTGCGTCCGGACCTTAGGAGCTCCGCCGTCTCAGGTGGACGCGGACATCTGGCTCGGCGTCGAGACCAGGACCCGCTGGACCCACCTGCGTGTCCGGGATCCGTATCCCGGAGCGCTGCCGAGGAGGAGGCGGCCCGATCCGATGGACACCAGTGGGCGGGGCGTCCTCATCAGTGCGGCCGTGGCCGACCACCTCTGGGCCGAGGTCTCGGAGATCGACAAGATCGTCCATGCCGTGCTCGTCAAGCCCGGGGCGACCCTGTCCCGGGCCGACATCGCCGGTCTCGTCCGGTGACCGCACAGCGGCCGGTGCCGGTGATCCCCGGCTTCACCGTCCAAGAGGACCCGCTCACCCGGGAGTGGGTCGCCGTCTCCGCGTCCGGCAGGTACAAGATCCGCGGTCGCGGCCAGCGGGAGCTGGAACAGCAACGCTGGGCGCTGTACGGCCGGGTGCTGGCCGAGTTCCGCCAGGCCATCGCCGAGACCTGGCCCCGTCCGTCCCTGCCGGGTTCGCAGGGCACCGAGACGATGCCCGCCTCCTGAACCTCCCTCCGCTGCTCGCGGAGGGCCACGGCGAGGACAGGGAGGAGGTGGGGTTCGTGAATGAAGCGGTGTGGCGCAAGGCCGTGCGCCGGTGCGGTGGCTATACCGGTGAGGACGGTGAGGCCTGCGTCGAGATCGCCGTCATCGGCATGCGGTGAGTGACAGGGCGTCCCCCCGAGGCGAAGTCGGGGGGACGCCTCCCACGATCTTAGGGACTGATCCGTGCACTTCCATGCGTACCTCTACCGAGGTCCCGGCGAGGCGATCAAACCGTTCGACGACGCACGCCGCCCCGGAACGCCCGAGTTCCAGACCGCCGTCGTCCCACCCGAGGCCACCAGCGCCTGGCTCAGCAAACCCGCCCGAATGGTCAAGGGCACCTGGGACGACCCCGGCGAGGCGGTGACCTGGCTGGCCCGGCAGTACACCGACGTCGCCGACCAGCGCATGCACCTGGACCGGCAGCTCCAGGCGCCCTCCCTGGAGACCATGACCGCCAACGCCCTCGACACCCTGCGCCGGGGCAACGACGTCGTCTGGGCCTGGTGGCTCAGAGGCGGGAACTTCATCGACCTGACCGTGGCCTGCTGCCCGAACCGGGATGCAGAACACCCGTGTCCGGAAGGCCGGATCGGCCGGCGGCCGGACCGCGTGATCTGACGGCCCCCGCCGTCCCGCGAGGGCGGCGACGGAGAACGGTGGACCGGCGATCGGCCAGGCCGCAGAATCGAGGCCGTGGACAGCAGGACCAAGCGCCGCCTGAGCGGCGCCGAACTGGACGCGCTGGCGCGGCGGGTCCTCGGTGCCGGGGTGGTCGCGTCGACCGAGCTGACGGACGGGTTCGCCAACGCGGTCTGGCGGCTCACCCTCGACGACGGCCGCGAGGTGGTGCTCAAGCTGGCGCCGCCGCATGACCTCGAACAGCTCAGCTACGAGCGCTTCCTGCTGCGGACCGAGGCGGAGGCGTACGGGCTGGCCGCCGCGGCGGGGGTTCCGGTGCCGCCGCTGCTCGGCGCGGTGTTCGACGATCCGGTGCTCGGGGGCGACCTCCTGCTGCTCGGCGCGCTCGACGGCGTCTCGTGGAACGACGTCGAGCCGGCGGGGGAGGACGCACTCCGCCGCGAGCTGGGCCGCCACCTCGCGCGGCTGCACACGGTCACCGGCACCGTCTTCGGCTACCCGTACGCGGGGATCACCGGGACGACCTGGCGCGCGGCGTACCTCGCGATGGCGGGGGCGCTGCTGGCCGACGTCGAGCGGTACCCGACGCCGTTGCCGCTGCCGGCCGAGGAGATCGGCGCGATGCTCACCGCCGCCGCGCCCGTCCTGGACGAGGTGGTGACACCGCGTCTCGTGCACTTCGACGTGTGGCGGGGGAACGTCTTTCTCGACCTCACCGCCACGCCGCGGATCCAGGCGATCATCGATCACGAACGCGCGTTCTGGGGCGACCCGCTGGCGGAGTTCGCCACGCCGACCATCTTCGGCGAGCTGCGCGAGGACGACCCCCTGCTGGCGGGCTACCGCGAGGTGACCCCGCTGGAGCTGACCCCGGCGGCCCGCGTCCGTCTCGACCTCTACCGGGCCTACCTCTACCTGATCATGTTGGTGGAGAACGGGCCCCGGCAGTATCCGGAGCAGGAGTACGCGCGGGTCCGCGACCTCACTAACGCGTCGCTGGCGCAGGTCCTCGACCGTCTCGCGCGCTGCCCGGCGCGGTGACGCGAACGGACCCTCCAGAGCCGTCTCATCCGAACCGCCGAACGTCAGCGGGTGTTCAGGCCGGCACGCCGGAGCTTGCCGATGACGTTCTGGACGGAGCGGTGATCCGACGGCGTCGACGGGCAGAAGACGGTGCGCCCTGACGGCGGCTTCCAGGCGAGATGGTTGTTGCTGGTCAGGGTGATGGTCCACCCGGCGGCTTCGGCGCGCCGGGCGAGCTGTCGTAGATCGCGGGGGATTTTCACGGGCTCTTCCTGTGGATCAGCCGGTAACGGAAGCGTGCCGGCCTCCGCGTGACGGACACCGCCGAAGGGCGATGGCCGTCGTTCGGACTCGCCGTCGAGTCCGGGGCGAGGTCGCCGACCAGGATCCCGTCCGTGGTCATCAGTGCGATCTGCTCGCCCGAGACGTCCTCGGTGGACCGTGCGGTTGCGCGGCCCCCGGACGGTGACGCCGTCCGTCGAAGACGGGGGAGGTCAGGACATCGTTACCGGTCCTTGCCGTCCTCGGTCATCGAGGGCGGCAAGGACAATGATCCCACATCTCGACTCTGCGTGCAGGCGGCAGGGTCGGCAGGCGGCTCGGCGCCCTCCGGAATCGCGGGCGGTTCAGCGTGTTCGACCCGGTATCCCGTGCCCCACACGTACTTTGTAAAGGGCGCCGGCGCCGCCGTGTGATCCTTCACTCGGTCATACGGGACCGTGACTCGTGATCGGCCAGGATCTCCTCGACCACGCGGCGGTCGGCGGCGATCCGGGCGTCGTCGGCGTCCGGGGCGGTGAGGCCGAGGAGGGCCTTCCACAGGGCCCAGCCGCGGGCGCGCGCCCAGGTGGCCGGGTCCTGGCCGACGGCGGTACGGAACGTCTCCCGGCTCCCGCCGGCGAAGAACGTCCACGCGATCACCAGGTCGCAGGCCGGGTCGCCGACGCCCGAGGTGCCGAAGTCGATGACGGCGGCCAGTCTCCCGTCTCTGACCAGCAGGTTGTTGACGGCGACGTCGCCGTGGAACCACACCGGCGCGCCCTTCCACTCGGCTTTCAGGGCGGCGTCCCACACGGCCGACGCGCGGCGGGTGTCGACGCGGCCGTCGAGCGCGGCGAGACAGCGCCGCGTCTCGTCGTCGTAGTGCGTCAGGGCGGCGCCCCGGTACCAGCTGTGCGCGCCCGCCGCCGGCCCGCCGGTGGCGTCGACGCGCTGCAGGGCGCGGATGAAACCGGCCAGGTCGGCGGCGAACGCGGGCAGGTCGGGGATGCGCTCCCGCCGGGCGAGCCGTCCGTCCAGCCAGCGGCGGACCGACCAGTCGAACGGGTACCCCTCGCCCGGCGTCCCCTTCGCGAGCGGGATCGGGATCTCGACCGGGAGACACGGGGCGAGGACCGGCAGCCAGCGGTGTTCCTTGTCGATCGCCGGGGCGTAGCCCGCCGCGGTCGGCAGGCGCACCGTCATCTCGTTCCCGAGGCGGTAGGTGCGGTTGTCCCACCCGTCGACCTCCACCGGCCGGACCGGCAGGTCGCTCCACTGCGGGAACTGCGCCGCGAGCAGCCGCCGTACCAGCCCCGCGTCGATCCCCGCGCGGCCATCCTCGTACGGCGTGTCGGTCACCGCAGGAGTGTGGCCCGCGCCGTGTCGGCCGGCAACCGCTTTTCGGGTGCCCCGTCCGCGGAGCATGCGGCCCGGTCAGAAGGGGTACGTCGTGGTGACGGCGATGCCGAGCCCGAAGGTGCCGTGCCATGAGGGAATCCGCGATCGAGAAGGTCGAACATCACTTGGGCAGCCGTGTCGAACTGCCGGTCCTGGGACAGGTGATGCTGCCTCGGCCCGAGAAGCTGGTCTACTACGCCGGGCTGGGCGTCCTCGCCGCTCTGGAGCTGGTCGAGTGGCCGGTCGCACTGGCGATCGGCGCCGGGCACCTGCTCGCCGACCAGCAGCACAGCCGGGTGCTCCACGCCCTCGGCGAGGCGATGGAGGAGGCCTGAACCAGGACCGGGTAGGGGAAGGGCATGGCGCCGCCGCTGCCCGGGCCGCTGGCCCACCTGGCCCCGGTACTCGATCACTACGGTTACGCCGCGGTCGGGGTGCTGATCTTCGTGGAGGACTTCGGCATTCCCGTTCCCGGCGAGACGATCCTGATCGCCGCGTCCGTGTACGCGGGGGCCGGGCGGCTGAACGTCGTCATCCTCGGCGTCATCGCCGTCGTGGCGGCGGTGGCGGGGGACAACGTCGGCTATCTGATCGGCCGCACCGGCGGCTGCGCCCTCGCCCACCGGTGGGGCCGTTACGTGCTCCTGACGCCCGAGCGCCTTCGGCGGGCGGAGCAGTTCTTCGTCCGGCACGGCGGGAAGGTCGTGACGATCGCCCGCTTCATCGAGGGGTTTCGCCAGGCCAACGGGATCCTCGCCGGCATCACCGGGATGCACTGGCCTCGCTTCCTGGCCTTCAACGCGCTGGGCGCGGTGCTGTGGGTCGGCCTGTGGACGGGACTGGGGTACGCGGTGGGCACCCACATCGGGGCGATCTCCCAGCAGGCCTTCCGCTACCAGATCTACCTGCTGGCCGGCCTGGCCGTGATCGTCCTGGCCCGCTTCGTCTACCACCGCTTCCGCCGTCACCGCGCCGACTGATCGTTTCCACGGCGGATCGGGCCGAACAGTGCCACGGTGAGGAGCAGCGGGATCAGGGCGGCCAGCGTCGCGGCCAGGCCGATGGCCTCCGCGGCGGAGCCGATGAGGGCGGGGCCGAGGAGGACGCCGGCGTACGTGAAGGTCGTGAGCCGTGAGACCAGGGTCGCCGCGTCGTGACCGGTGCCGTCGTTCCGCGCGACCGCGCTGAAGACGAGAGGGACCAGCACGGATCCGCCGAGGCCCGCGACGGCGAACCCGGCGACGGCGGCGGACGGGTACGGGACGAGCACGGCCGCCGTCAGGCCGCACGCCGCGACCAGCCCGCCCGCGCGGAACACGAGCGTGGCCCCATGCCGCGCGGTCAGGCGGTCCCCGATCAGCCGACCACCGGTCTGACCCGCCGTGTAGGCGGTCACCGCGGCCGTGGCCAGGCCGAGCGAGACGCCTCTGCCCTCATGGAGGAAGATCGCGCCCCAGCCGAGCGCCGCGCCCTCGCAGACCATCAGCACGGTGCCGGTCAGGCCCAGCCCGACGACCTTCCCCGTCCACGCGCCGCGCAGTCCCGCGCGACCGCCCTTCGGCGCCGGGTCCGTACGGCGGTCCGCCGCCGCGGGCAGCAGGAACGGACCGACCGCCGGCCCACCGGCCAGGAGGACGGCGGCGGCGACGCAGAGATGTGTCGCGGATCCGACGCCGGTGTGCGCGGAGACGGTCGCGGCCAGGGACGCGGCGACCGCGCTGACGCTCCAGGCGGCGTGGCAGCCGTTCAGCACCGGCCGCCCGGCGAGCCGCTCCACCGTCAGGGCGTGCGCGTTCATGGCGGCGTCCGTCGCCCCGTGTACGGCGCCGAGCGCGGTCACGGCCACCGCGAAGGCGACGGACCCGCCGGCCAGGCCGACGGCGCCCAGCAGCAGCGGCATGGCGGCGAGAGAGACGCGCAGCACGGTCCGGCTCCCGAACCGGGCCACCAGCGGCCCGACGAACTGCATGGACGCCAGCGCCGCCACGGCGAACAGCACCCCGATCGTCCCGACCTGACCGTCCGTCAGGTGATGTTCGTCCTTCAGCGCGGGCAGCCGCACGATGTACGTCGACAGCGTCAGCCCGTTGAGGAGGAAGACGGCGGTCGCGGGCCACCGGCCGGCGCACGCGGCCCGCGCGGCCGGCGGCGCCGGTGCGGTCGGGGCGGTCGGGGTGGTCGGGTCCTGGATCGTCATCGCGCCTCCTGCCATCGCCGTCCCGGGAGAAGCCGGGTCCGCCGAGACGACGAACGGCGCGAGGCGCTTCTCGACAGGCCGGCCGATCCGCCCGACCTGGTCTCGGCAGGGTCACCGATCCGCCCGACCTCGTCTCGGCAGAGTCACCGATCCGCCCGACCTCGTCTCGGCAGGTCGCCGATGCGGCGCGATCTCCTTTCGGCGGGGTCAGCCGAGCCGGGCGCGTACCTCGTCGATGCGGCGGCGCAGGTAGGTCCGCTCGGAGTCGCCGGGTGCCAGGGCGAGCGCCTGCCGGTAGGCGTTCTCGGCCTCCGCCCACCGGCCGAGGCGGCGCAGCAGGTCCGCGCGGGTCGCCGGGAGCAGGGGGTAGCCCTCCAGCGCGCCCGCGTCGGTGATCGCGTCGACGAGGACGAGCCCGGCCGCCGGTCCCTCCGCCATCGCGACCGCGACCGCCCGGTTCAGCTCCACGAAGGGGGAGGCCGCGAAGCCCGCCAGGCGCTCGTACAGAGCCGCGATCCGCGCCCAGTCCGTCTCCCCGGCGGTGGCCGCGGTGGCGTGGCAGGCCGCGATGGCGGCCTGGAGCTGGTACGGCGTCACCGTGCCGGTGAGGAGCCGGACCCCCTCGCCGATCATCTCGTGGTGCCACCGGGTCCGGTCCTGCTCCTCCAGCGGGATCAGCACCCCCGTGGAGTCCGTACGCGCGTCGACGCGGGAGTGGTGGAGCAGCATCAGGGCGAGGAGGTCAGACCGGCGACCGTCCGCAGGGTGAGCGCGACCCGGGCGCCCAGCGGGAGCGCGGGATGGCAGCACGTGAAGATCAGCCGCAGGCGGTCGTCGTCCCACCCGTCGTCCCCGGCGTCCGCCACTCCGGTCGCCTCCTTGAGCTTCGCCGCCTCGACCGTGGTGCGGCGGAGCCGGTCCAGGGCGCGGTTGCGCGCGGTGGTGGTCAGCCACGCCCCGGGCCGGCGGGGGACGCCCTCGCCGGGCCAGTGCAGGAGGGCGGCCTCGAAGGCCTCCTGGACGCACTCCTCGGCCAGTTCCCAGTCGCCGGTGAGGCGGATGAGCGTCGCCAGCGCTCTGGCCCGTTCGTCGCGGTAGGCGGCGGCGACGGCGTCCCGGGCGTTCACTCGGTCCAGAACGGCCGCAGTTCGATCGTTCCGAACGCCGCCGCCGGGTGCTTCGAGGCCACCTCGATCGCCTCGTCGAGATCGGCGCACTCCAGGATGTCGAAGCCGCCGATCTGCTCCTTGGTCTCCGCGAACGGCCCGTCCGCGATGATCACTTCGCCGTTCCTCCGGCGCACCGTGGTCGAGTCACGTACCGGACGCAGCCGGTTGCCCGTCAGCCGTACGCCCCGGCCCTCCATCTCCTCGATCCAGGCGCCGGGGTCGGCGTTCCGCTCCACGTCCTCATCGACGCAGACGAGCAGCAGGTATCTCATGTCTCCTCCTCCGACGGGGGATTGTCCATCAGGACGACGAACGGAGGAGGACGCTTCTCGACATGAGAAACGCCCGGCCGGGGATGCTCCGGCCGGGCGTCTCGCCGTCTCCTACGGCTGGACGTCGATGGTGAAGGTGGAGGTCGTGTTCCTGATGTCGACCGCGTTGTCGCTCATCTTCAGGTTGTGGAAGGTGACCGAGCCCACCGCCGGGCCCTGACCTGGCTCGGGCAGCTCGTTGGCCCAGAGACCGAAGCCCGACTTGGCGTCGTAGGCGTCGCCGCTCTTGTGCGCGCCCGTGATGGTGACGTTGGTGAGCACGGTGTCGGTGACCGGGTTCATCGCCCGGCCGCTGGTGTCGTAGTCGGTCTGGAACATGATCCCGGAGTACGTCGGGTCGACGATGTCCACGTCACTGACCCGGATCGCCCGGAACTGCTTCGAGGCGGAGAACATCCAGATGGCGGGGAAGGTCTGCGCGCCCCAGAAGTGGCCACCGGCCCGCACGATCGAGATGTTGCCGAAGGTCGTCTGGTCCGGTCCGAAGTCCTCCATCGGGTAGCCGAAGTCGAGCGAGCTGATCGTGATGCCGGAGTAGGTCAGCGTGTCGGCGATGTAGACGTTCTTGACGGTGTTGTCCTGTCCGCCGTACACCGCGACACCCGCCGCGCGCCACGGCAGGATCGCCGTGAGGTTCTGGAAGACGTTGTTCTTCTCGCCGGTGCCGCCGGAGTCGGTCGCGGCGAACAGCGCGAAGCTGTCGTCCCCGGTCGTGCGGGCCTCGTCATTGGACACCAGGTTGTCGGAGCTGCCGTTGGTCATGTTGACGCCGTCGGCGTACGTGTCCCGGATCCTGGAGTTCGTGATCGTCATGTGGTCGGTGTTGTTGCCCCAGTACATGCAGACCATGTGCTCGACCCAGATGTTGTCGATCGTGTCGTTGGCGACGTTCTGGAGGTCGAACACCTTGCCCGGCCCGTCGATCCGCGAGGTGTAGTTGCCGAAGTAGGCGAAGCCGGAGAAGGTCGAGCCGTTCGCCGTCGCGTCCGCCCGGATGCCGATGTCGGTGTTCTCCTGGCCGGTGGGCGCCTGGAACTGGGTGTACCAGGGGCCGGCGCCGACCAGCTTGATCGCCTTGCCGTACACCTGGAGCTTGCCGGACGTCTGGTACGTGCCCGCGGGCAGGTACACGCCGACCAGGGTGGAGTCCTGGCGCACCTTGTCCAGCGCGTTCTGCACGTCCTGCTGGGTGAACCCGGCCGGCACGGCGTACTTGGAGGGGTCGGGGTTGGCGAGGGGCGCGACCTGCTCGGTGTCGACGAAGTCGATCGAGTAGTAGGCCGCCGTGTTGGCCGCGTCCTTCTGCAGCCTGATCTTGTGCCCGGCCGGCACGGTCGTGCCGAGCATGACGTGCGCCTCGTCGTAGATGTGCCGCGGTGAGGAGTCCGGCGAGTTGCCCGGGCTCGTCTCGCTGCCGTACAGCCACGCGAAGTGCGAGGTCAGGTCGATCGACTTGAGGAACGTCCCGTCGACGTAGACGTCCAGGGTCGAGTTGATCCCGCCGCCGCCCGGCGCGTCGGGGATCGCGAAGCGCGTGACGAGCGTGTTGGTGCTCGCCTTGGTGGTGAACTCCACGCTGCTGCCGGTGGTGGCCAGCTTCACCGCGCGGCGGCCGGACGCCTCACCGGCCAGGTCGCCGATCGTGCGGTTCGGGCCGACGACCGTCGCCCCACCGGCCAGGACGCCGTCCTCGGCCTCGTACGTGTCGTACGGCATGTTCGCGCCGCGCCCGACGAAGAGCGGGGTGCTGCTGGTGTTGTTGGCCTGCTTGACCGGCAGCTCGTTCGCGTCGTTGGCCAGCACGACCTTGACGGTGTACCGGCCGTTGACCGCCGTCCACGATCCAAGGGTCACGGGGGCCGCGGTGGCGCCCGCGGCGATGGTCCCGTCGACCGAGCCGGTGAGCGTCTTCACGGTCGCGCCGTTCGCGTCGAGGAGCGTGAGCGTGATGCCGTGCGAGCCGGAGCCCGCCGCCACGGTGCCCTGGTTCTTCACCGCCACGCTGAACGTCACGGTGTTGCCGCTCGCGGGATTGCCGGGCGTCCAGGTCACCGACGAGGCGACCAGGTCGGAGCTGGCGACGGGCGCCACCGTCAGCGACGTCGGGTTCGTGTAGGAGTTGTTGTCCTCGTTCAGCTCCAGGACGTTGTCGGCCTCGTCGACCTTGCCGCTGAGCTGGTAGGTCCCCGCGGCGCGGGTCCCGGCGGACGCCGTCACCGTGCTCGAGGCGCCGGCCGCGAGCGCGCCGACCGCCGCGGTGCCGACCTTCTGCCCGGCCAGGTAGAAATTGACGTCGGTCGGGTCGGAGGCCGCCGTCCCGGTGTTCTTCACGGTCGCCGAGAGCGAGACGGCGTCGGTCTCGGTCGGCGACGCCGGGCTCCAGGACATGCCGCCGATCGTCAGGTCGGGCGCGGGGGCCGGGGTGCCGATGACCTGGAGTTCGGCGACCTGACCGCCGGTGGCGCCGGAGTTGGCGGTGAACTTCAGCTGCACCTCGGCGGCCGTGGTGGTCACCGGGATCGTCACCGTGTTCCCGGACGCCGGGTCGAAGGTGTACGTCTTGGCCGCGACGACGCTGGTGAAATCGCCCGAGTGGTTCGGCCGGGCGAGCACCTCGATGGTCTGGGTGCGCCGGCCCCAGGAGGCGTCCGGGTTGAGTTTGACGACGACGGAGCCGACGTCGGCCTTCGCCCGGAGGTTCACCGTGAGGGTGTCCGGGTAGCTGTTGGCGGCGGCCTCCCAGTACGTGCCCACGTTGTCGTCGTTCGCGTTCGTCTCGACGAAGTCGTAGATGTGGGACGAGGCCGTGATCGGCTTGCCGGCGGCGAGGTTCGTGCCGGTCCCGCCGCTGCCGGTACGGGTGACCGTGTCGCTGTTCGGCGACTGGTTCCCGGCGGCGTCCTTCGCCCGCACGTAGTAGGTGACCGTGGCGGTGGCCGGCTGGGTGTCGGTGTAGGTCAGGACGTTGCCCGCGACGCTCCCGCGCAGCGTCCCGTTGGCGTACACGTCGTAGCCGGTCACGCCCACGTTGTCCGTGGCGGCGTTCCACGTCAGCTTGATCTGGCCGGAGGAGGGCTCGGTGTAGGCGAGGCCGGTGGGCGCGGTGGGCGCCTGGGTGTCGCCGGTGGCCGGCCCGTACACCTCGAACTCCGACAGCTGCCCGGCCGGCCAGCCCGTGTTGGCGGAGATGCTGAGCCGCAGGTACCGGGTGACGACCGTGCCGAACCCGATGGTCACCGTGTTATTGCTCGCGGGGTCGAACGTGTGCGCGGCCGAGCCGACGATGTCGGTGTACTTCGTGCCGTCGGTGCTGCCCTGGACGGCGAACGTCTCGGTCCGCGCGCCCCAGTTCGCGGTCGGCAGCTTCAGCACGACCTTGTCGGTGCCGACCGCCGCGCCGAGGTCGACCTGGATCCACTGCGGGAACGCGTTGTTGGCGCTCTCCCAGTAGGTCGACTGGTTCCCGTCGTTGGCGTTGGCGGGGGCGTAGACGTCGTTGTAACTGCTGGCCGAGACGGTCTTTCCCGCCGCCAGGTTCGGGCCGTCCGCGGCGGACGCGGGGGCCGCCGCCCCCAGGACGGCGGCCACGGATGTGATGAGGCTGATGACAGCGCCTCCTGCGAGCAACCGCAGCCGTGCGTGCTTCGGTCTCATTGCGCCTCTCGTTTCGAACAGCGCCGACCGCACGCGGGCGGGGCGCGTTGGGCGGGGCCACCTGCCGGGCGAGGCATGTGGGGGACGCACCACCGAGGCTAAATTTCACGACAGATTAACGCAATAGTTCGACAGTGCTTTGCAAAGAGGTGGCCTTGCTGTCCTTCCCCCCCTCTTGACGGCTTTTGGAAAGTTATGTTCGATCTAGTGCATGGTGGAGAAAACATTCGACGCGCCGAAGCCCCGGCGGCGCGCCGGCCGTACGGCCGGTCATCCGGGCAGACGGCTCACCGCGGCCGCGGCCGTGACCACGGTGATCCCACTGGTCACGGCGCTGGCCGGGCCGCCGCGGGCGGAGGCCGCCACGGCCGCGCCCCGGATCATCCCGGCTCCGGCCTCCCTGCGGACCGTGCCCGGGCGGTCCTTCACCCTCACCCGCGCGACGAGGATCGTGGTCGCGTCGCGCTCCCGCGACGCCGCCGGCGTGGCGACGTTCCTGGCCGGACTGATCCGTCCGTCGACCGGGTACCGGCTCCCCGTCGTGTCGGGATCCGAGGGCTCGCCGCACGCCATCTCCCTGCGCCTGACCCCGGCGCCCGGCCTGGGGACGGAGGGATACCGGCTCGACGTCACCGGCGGCGGCGTGCGGATCCAGGCCCCCACCGCGGCCGGCCTGTTCCACGGCGTCCAGACGCTCCGTCAGCTGCTGCCGGCCAAGGTCGAGGCGCGCGGCGTACGGCCCGGCCCCTGGATCGTCCCGTCCGTGCACGTCTCCGACAGCCCGCGGTTCGCCTGGCGCGGCGCGATGCTCGACGTGTCCCGGCACTTCTTCACCGTCGCCGAGGTGAAGCGGTACATCGACGAGATCTCGCTCTACAAGATCAACACCTTGCACCTGCACCTCAGCGACGACCAGGGCTGGCGCATCGCGATCAAGAGCTGGCCGAGGCTCGCCACGTACGGCGGCAGCACGGAGGTCGGCGGCGGCGCGGGCGGTTACTACACGCAGGCGCAGTACAAGGACATCGTCGCCTACGCCCAGCGGCACTTCATCACCGTCGTCCCGGAGATCGACACCCCGAGTCACACGAACGCCGCGCTCGCCTCGTACGCGGACCTGAACTGCGACGGCAAGGCGCCGCCGCTCTACACCGGCACGGACGTCGGCTTCAGTTCGCTGTGCGTCGACAAGGACGTCACCTACCGGTTCCTCGACGACGTGGTCGGGGAGCTGGCGAGGCTGACCCCCGGCTCGTACGTCCACATCGGCGGCGACGAGGCGCACAGCACCCCGCTCACCGACTACGTGAAGTTCATCGACCGGCTGCAGCCCATCGTCCACGCCCACGGCAAGAACATGATCGGCTGGAACGAGATCGCGCAGGCGGACGTGAAGCCGGGCCCGGCGACGCTGGCGCAGAACTGGAGCATCGCCGACGGGAACACCCCGGTCGCCGACCCGCTGGCCACCGCGGCCGTGCAGAAGGGCGTTCCGCTGGTCCTGTCGCCCGCCAACCACGCCTACCTGGACATGCAGTACGACAAGAACTCGCCGTACGGCCTGCACTGGGCCGGTTACGTCAGCGTCCAGCAGTCCTACCAGTGGGATCCCACCACGATCTTCACCGGCGTGACCGAGCACGACGTACGCGGCGTGGAGGCCCCGATCTGGAGCGAGACGCTCACGAACATCCACGAGGTCGAGTACATGGCGTTCCCGCGCCTCGCCGGAATCGCCGAGATCGGCTGGTCGCCGCAGCACGGCCGGTCGTGGGACGAGTACCGGACGCGGCTGGCAGCCCAGGGCCCGCGCTGGACGGCGATGGGCGTGAACTTCTACCACTCACCGGAGATCGCCTGGGACTCCGCGTCGTAGTCACCTCGTGTGCCGCGTTCCCGGTGGCCGGCGGACGGAGCCGGCCACCGGGCCGCGGGGGCGTCAGCCGCGGTAGGTCTCCAGGAGGCGCAGCCAGACCTCGCTGATCGTGGGGTAGGACGGCACCGCGTGCCACAGCCGCGCGATCGAGACCTCTCCGGCGACCGCGATCGTCGCCGAGTGGAGCAGCTCCGCGACACCGGCGCCGACGAAGGTCACCCCCAGCAGCGTCTCCCGGTCGAGATCGACCACGGCGCGGGCGCGGCCCCGGTATCCGTCGGCGTAGAGGGAGGACCCGGCGACGTTGCCCAGCTCGTAGTCCACCGCGCGCACCCGGCGGCCCTGCCGCTCCGCCTGTTCGAGGGTGGGCCCGACCGCCGCGACCTCGGGGTCGGTGAAGACGACCTGCGGCAGCGCGCGCTCGTCCGCGGTGGCCACGCTGCGCCCCCACGGCGCCAGGTCCAGCTCGCGGCCCGCGGCCCGGTCGGCGATCGCCGTGCCGAAGATCCGTCCCTGGTACTTGCCCTGATGGGTCAGCAGCGCCCGGCCGTTGACGTCCCCGGCCGCGTAGAGCCAGCCGCCGGAGACGCCGGCCGCCAAGCCCGTGTCGTCCACCTCGATCGGCTTTCCCGCCTCGAGGCCGACGGTGTCCAGGCCCAGATCGGAGGTCGCCGGCACCCGGCCGGTCGCGAACAGCACCTCGTCCGCCGTCAGGGCCTCGCCGCCGTTAAGCGTCAGGACCACCGGGCCGTCGCGGCGCACCCCCGTCACCGACGTGCCGAACCGCACGTCGACGCCCGTTTCCCGCAGGCTCTCCGCCACCAACTCTCCCGCGAAGGGCTCCAGCTTCGCCAGCAGGCGGTCCCCGCGTACCAGCAGGGTCACCTCGCTGCCCAGCGCCCGCCAGGCGGTGGCCATCTCGACCGCGACGACGCCTCCGCCGACCACCGCCAGCCGGTCCGGCACCCGCGGGGAACTCGTCGCCTCGCGGCTGGTCCAGGGGCGCACCTCGGCCAGCCCGGGGAGCTCCGGCAGCGCCGCGCGCGTTCCCGTGCACACCGCCACGGCGTGCCGCGCCGTCAGGGCGCGCCGCCCGCCGTCGGGCGTGTCCACGACCACGCGGCGCTCCCCGTCCAGCCGGCCGTGGCCGCGCACCAGGGTGATCCCGGCGGAGTCCAGCCAGCTCACCTGACCGTCGTCCTTCCAGTGCGACGCGAAGTCATCGCGGCGCTTCAGCACCGCCGCCGCGTCCAGGACCCCGGTCACCGCCTCGCGCGCGCCCGCGACCCTCGCGGCGTCGGCGAGCGCCGCCGCCGGGCGCAGCAGCGCCTTGCTGGGCATGCAGGCCCAGTACGAGCACTCCCCGCCCACCAGCTCGCTCTCCACGATCGCCACGGTCAGCCCGCCCGCGTGGGCCCGCTCCGCGAGATTCTCCCCCGTCGGCCCGGCGCCCAGCACCACGACATCGAACTCGTCCACCGCTCGTCCCTCCTGATCCACCCGTGCTCAGGGCGGATTCGCCCTTACCGGCCCAGTTCACGAGCTTCTCACGCGCGGGTTCCGCGGGAACCCGCGCCCGGCCGCCGTGCCGTCGGCGTGACGGCCGGGCGCGCGGCGGATCAGGGGTAGGAGACGACGTCGGCCGGGCCCTGGTAGGCCGGCGTCACCGGGGCGCCGACCCCGTTGATCACGTGGTCGATCGTCCCGGCCTTGTTGAGCGAGACGGTGAGCAGGTCGTGCATCCGCACCCCCGGCGTGACCGGCACCTCGAAGGCGTTGGTGGCGTGCAGGTCGGGGTCGACGTTGGTGTAGATGTAGCTGCCCAGGCCCCAGGCCTCATGGGTCCGGACGCCGTCGGCGACCTTGTAGGCCGCCCAGCCGTCGACGTCGCCGTGCCGCCAGGCCGCCTGGTCGGGCGCGTCGTAGGGCAGCTCGTTCTGGAAGAACACCGTACGGCCGCGTTCGCCCGTCCAGACGACGTTGTACTTCTGGTAGTGCTCGACGAACAGGCCCGTCGCGGTCACGTCGTCACCGTTCACCACGACGCCGGTGCCGGCGGTGTTCTGCGTCCATCCCACGCCGGTGCCGTGGTCGGCGCGCCACGCCCAGATGTCGTCCAGGATCACGTGGTCGCCGTTGACCACGAGGCTGGTCGCGGCCTTGCCGGCGTGCGGCCCGCCGACGCGGAAGAAGACGTCCTGCAGGGCGGTCGGCCGGTGCGGGTCGGACGCGTGCGCCCTGCCCTTGGCGTGCGGCGTGCCGACCCGGAGCAGTGCCGGGGACTCGACCGGTCCGGCGTCGACGGTCAGGCCGGCGATGTCGACGTCCGGGACGTCGGCGACGGTCAGGGGGACGGCGCCGTGCTGCGCCGTCAGGGTGGCCAGGCCCAGGCCGAGCACGACGGTGCCGGCGCGCTTGACCGCGATGCTGTGCGCCACGTCGTACACGCCGGGGGTCAGCAGCAGGTTGCGTCCCTGCGCGAGCGCCGAGTCGATCTTCGAGACGGGGTCCGAGGGGCGCGCGACGAAGAAGGAGCTCAGCGGCAGCGAACGGCCAGGGGTCGGACCGTCCTGCCAGGTGGTGCCCTGGGAGTTGCGCGCGGCGCCCGGCACGAAGACCTGGTAGGCGCCGGAACCGTCGACGTAGAGGTAGGGCTTCTCCTTCGACGCCGGGGTGGTCGCCAGCGTGGTGTACGGCGGGCTGGGGAAGGACTGGGCCGGCGCGCCGGCCACGCCGGAGAACACCTGGTTCCAGACGCCGTTGCTCCAGCCGCCGACGCTGCCGTTGCGGGTGTAGAACTGCTGCTGGGAACCGCTGACGACCGTCGCGGAGATCGCGGAGTCGGCGATGAAGCCGCCGCTGGCGTACTGCGGCCCGGCGGTGCAGTAGTCCATCAGCGTGGTGTTACCGGTGATCTTGACCCGGCGCAGTGGCGCGGCCTGCGACACGGCCCAGAACTCGGTGTTCGTCCGGCACCCGGACCCGCCGGCCGGATTGATCGTCAGGTTCGACATCGAGCGCCAGAAGTTGTCCAGCGCGATGCAGTTGTCCGCCGCCAGGCAGCGGTTGAAGACGTCGACCGAGCCGTTGATCGTCACGTCGGACGGCGACCGGCCGAGCCCCGCGACCTCCGTGTAGTACCCGACCTGGAACTTCAGGGGATGGTCCACGGACCCGTACACGCCCGGCTTGAACAGCAGGGCGTAGCGCCGGGTGCCCATCTCGTCGTCGACCTGCTGCCGCGCGACCGCGTCCACGGCCGCCTGGATGTCGGACTGCGGCATGCTCGGGTCGAAGACGAGGACGCCCGGACCGAGATCCGGGCCCGCCGCGCGCGGCGGCGTCGCGGCGGCGACCCCGCCGGGGACCGCGAGGGTCAGGAGGGCGCCGGACAGGAGTACGGCGCCCGTCGCCCGGCGGGACGAGAGCCCGGGGCGACGGAACGCCGGGCGGGGCATGCGGCTTCGCGCCGCGCGAATGTGCATCGGGTTACGGCCTGCCTCTGCTGTCGGCAAAGGTCCGTCCGCTGCGCGGACGGGCGGGCAGTGAGTGTGTCCGCCGCCACAATTTAGGGCATGAAATAAGCCATTGAATAGACAGAAGGCCACAAAAGCCTCTTCAGTCTCCTCGTCTGCGCCGCCTCGGGCCTGTTCCCGCCCGACGGGAACGATCACTCAGTGCGGGAGCCGGCCGCCGAGCAGCACGGCGACGACGGCCGCCGTGCAGACCCCCACGATGGTCGCGGTCGTGAGCGGGAACCGCCACGTGGAGCCGTACGGCGTGAGGCGCCGGAGACGACGGCGGCAGACCGCCCACGCCAGGGCGGTCGCCGCCAGGACGGGCAGGCCGACGGCCGGGGCGGCCTTCGCGATCGCCACGGCCAGCGCGGTCACGGCGACGGCGGTCCGTGTCCAGGCCAGGCGCGTGCGCTCCGTGGCGGAGCCGGGGTCGCGGTCCCGCCGGGGCTGCGGGGTCATCGGGCGCGCACCGTGGACACGAGGACGACGACCACCGAGGTGACGGCGGTCAGGGTCACGGCCACCGCCAGGATCGTCGGCAGCCACGAGCGCGGCAGCGGCCTCCGCTGGTGCAGGGCCCGTTGATTGCGCCGGAACTCGAGGTACCCGACCGTCGCGATGACGGCGCCGAGGACCATGAGGGGAACGCCGAGCAGGTCACGGCTCCAGGGGACCCCGGGGAAGGGCCGCAGGACCTGGACGCCGGCCAGCCCGGCGGCCACTAACGCGAGCGCGGTCCGGCTCCAGGCCAGGAACGTCCGCTCGTTGGCGAACAGGAAGCGCGCGTCCGGCACCGTCGCGTCGCCGGGGGCGTCGGAAGAGGTCATTCACGGAGAATAATCACAATATGACGGTACGTTACATCGCCGGCTCGGTGTCCCGCATGTGCACCGAAGGGAAGCCCACCCTGTCCGCGAAGTCACGCGGCGACGGGAAGGTCACGGCGTCATCGGGCCCCGGCCCGCGAATTGGATCACCCGGACCGGGCAGGGGCACCTGCGGGCCAGGTCGGTCGCCGTGCACCGGTGCAGGCGCGCCGCCCATCGGGAGCGGACCCGCGCGCCGACGTACACCGCGCACGCGGTGTCGAGCAGGGCCCGCTCGCGCAGCGCCTCGGCCGGCCTGCCCTCGGTGACGACGAACTCCCACTCCAGGCCCTGGCCGCCGAGCAGGAGCGTGCAGCACAACCACGCGTCGAGTTCGAGGGCGTCGCGCCACGACGTGTCGTACAGGTCCATCGCGGGCCAGCCGAGCCACTCGCCGGGCAGCGGGCCGGGCCGCACGTGGACGGCGCGCAGCCGGACGCGGCCTCGTGCGGCGTACGCCGCGGCCGCCCGCAGCGCGGCCCGTCCCGAGTCGCCGCCGTCCACCCCCACCAGGACGGTCTCACCGCCGCCCATGCCGGACTCCCGGTGCGGGGGCGGCCGTGCCCGGCGGGCGCCGGACGGCGCGTACCGGTGTCATGCGGTACGGGGATCCGCGCCGGCCAGCAGCGATCGTGCGTGGGTGATCGCGGCGTCCGGATCGGGATGGATGAGCTCGACCAGGGGCGGCCGCGCGTCGGCCGCGCCGGCGAGCAGCCGGTGGTGGTCGGGCCGCACGCCGGCGAGCAGGACCGTGACGCCGCGCGAGCGGAGGAAGGCGATCACCTCGCCGATGACGCGGGCCGCCGTCAGGTCCAGGGCCGAGACGCCGGTCATGTTCAGGATGACCACGCCGGGCCCGGTGAGGTTCGTGAAACTCGCGAGCAGCCGATGCGTGGTGGCGAAGAACCAGGGCCCGTCGAGGCGGTACAGGCTGATCTCGCCGGGGGGCGCGTCGCCCGGGGTGCCCGCGCCGTCCGTGGGGAAGGGGACGGCCTCGATGCGGCTGCCCCGTGCCAGAGTGGCGATGGTCACCAAGGTCGCGATCACGACCCCGGCGGCGACCGCGGCGATGAGGTTGACCGCGACGGTCACCGTGCACGTGAACGCCACGATCAGAGTGTCGACACGACTGGTCCGCAGGATGGACGCCAGCGCCCCCACTTTGATCATCCGGACGGCGGCGCCGAACATCAGCCCGGCGAGCGCCGCCCGTGGGATGTCGGCGACCAGGCCCCCGGCGGCGAAGGCGATCACGGCGAGCACGACGGCGTGGGTGAGCGAGGCCAGCCGGGACGTCGCGCCGCACCGGACGTTGACCGCCGTACGGGCGAGCGTGGCGGTGGCGGGCACCCCGCCGACCAGCGGCACCGCCAGGTTGGACAGGCCCTGCCCGAACAGCTCCCGGTCGGGGTCGCTGGGGCGGTCGCCGCCCATCGCGTCGACCACGGCCGCCGAGAGCAACCCCTCCAGTGCGGCCAGGACGGCGATGGCCAGCGCCGAGGGCAGCAGGGCCGCCACCAGGTCGGGGTGCAGGAAGCCCAGTGACGGAGCGGGCAGGCCGGCGGGCACCGAGCCGATGCGGCGCAGGCCGAGCGGGAAGACCTCGGCCACCAGCGTGGCCACGCCGATCGCCACGAGGGGGAACGGCACCTTGGGCAGCCACCGGTTGCCCGTCATCACGACCGCGGCCACCGCCGCGGCCATGAGCAGCGGTGCCGGCCGTACCTCATGCGTGTAGTCCGCGACCGCCCGGACGGCGTCACGCCACACCTTGTCGTGGTGGTGGGCGCGCAGTCCGAGCGCGGCCGGAACCTGCTGCAGGGCGATCACCACCGCGACTCCGACGGCGAACCCCTCCACGACCGCCGCGGGCACACAGCGCGCGAACCGGCCGACGCGGGCCAGGGCGGCGGCGATCAGGACGACACCGGCCATCGCCCCGGCCAGCATGACGCCGCCGGGGCCGAAGCGGTGCACGACGGGGATGAGCACGACGGTCATCGCGCCGGTGGGGCCCGACACCTGCAGGGCGCCGCCCCCGAAGATCGCCGCCAGCGCGCCGGCCACCACCGCGGTCGCCAGCCCGGCACGCGCTCCCAGGCCCGAGCTGGCGCCGTACGCCAGCGCCAGCGGCAGCGCCACGACCGCGACCGACAGGCCGGCGACGACGTCCCGCCGCGGATGGCGGCGCATGGCCTCGAAGTCCGCTCGTCCGGGCAGCAGCTCGGAGAGCCGGGAGCGGCGATCTTCGTGACGCCGGCCGAGGGCGATCCGGGCCCGCGCGCCTCCGGGGACCGAACTCTCGAACGACGGCCCGGATGGCGTGCGTCCCGGCATCTCGCCCTCCTCGGCAGGTACGGCTGGGCTCTCGGCGCCACCGGCCCTCGACGTCCTGACCAGTGGTCATCACTTAGAGTAATGACATGGTCGGCGTTCGGTAGGGAAAAGCCCGGGGGACTATCCCGGGGGACAACACGCTCGGTCCCTCCGGTCACATCGTCACCGGGGGCATCCGGACGAACCGGTCCGGGCGCTATGAGGCCACGTCGTCCGGCGCCGGGGCGGCGACGGGGCCGGCCGCGTCGCCGACGGCGGGCCGCCGGGCGGCCGTGGCCGTGGAGCGGCCGATGCGCCGGCCGAGCCGCTGGAAGGGGCTCTCGACGTACCGATAGGTCAGGGCGCTGACCGCGATCAGGACCGCGACGAAGACGGTGAGGCGGAGCGCGTCGTCATGGTCGGGGGTGCCGCCGAACTGGTCGGACAGCATGAGCAGGACGGGGTGCAGCAGGTACAGCGAGAAGCTGATGGCGCCCAGGCCGGTCAGCCACCGGGGGATCCGGTGGCGGCGCAGTGCCCACCCCCCGGCGAACGTCAGCGCGGCCAGGATCAGCGAGCCGCTCCAGTAGACCGCGAAGGCGTCCACCTGCGCCGGCGCCATGGTGACCTGCGCGTGCAGCGCTCCGGCGGCCACCGCGCAGACCAGGACGACGACCGCCGAGAGCACCGCCGTGCGCGGGCGGATCTGCCCGTGCTCCGCGCGGTACAGCGCGGTGCCGGTGAACATCACGGCGAGGATGATCAGGCTCTGCCACGGGCCGATGCGGCCGTTCAGGCCGACCAGGGCGATCGCGAGGACCCCGCCGAGGATCCCGCCCGCGGTCCGTACGGACGGCCGGGTCGAGACGGCCGCGACGATCGCGGTCACCATGACCACCGCGGTCAGCGCGGCGGTCGGCCCGATCCCGACCGTTCTCGACAGCGCCGCCATCGGCAGGAGCCCGCCGACCAGCACGGCGGCGGCCGCGAGCGTCACGGCGATCGGCGCGGACAGGCGGTGGGTCCGGGTGACGAACAGCGCGACGACGAGCAGGTAGAAGAGCATCTCGTACGACAGCGTCCACAGCACGTTGATCACGTTCGGCACCGCGAGAACGTCCTGCAGCATGGTCAGGTGGGCCAGGACGGCGGTCGCGGGCCGGTAGGCCTCCAGCCCGGCGCGCAGGCCGCGCACGCCGAGCAGGTAGGGCAGCAGGGTGATCGCGCAGGCGGTGGTCAGGAGGGGGTAGATGCGCAGCACGCGGCTGATCCAGAAGCGGCGCACCTGCCCGTGACGCTCCAGCGAAGCGGGGATGATGTAGCCGCTGACCAGGAAGAACACCAGGACGCCGTACAGCCCCGGATCGAACCAGTCGATCCCCAGCCCCGCCCGCCAGCGAGGGACGTAGTAGTACGTGGCGTGGTGCAGCGCGACGACCATGGCCGCGATCCCCCGCAGGAGGTCGAGCCAGGCCAGCCGGGCGGCGGACGAGGCGGGGGATCCCGTACGGGAGGGTTCGGAGTCGGCCACCGGGTCAGCCGGCGGAGGGGGCGAGCCCGAAGCGGGCCCGCTCTCCTTCGGGGACCAGGTCGAGGTAGGAGTCGGTGTTCTCGGCGATGACCTTGCGGACGTACGGGCAGAACGGGAGCACGGCGAGGCCCCGCCGCCGGGCGTCGTCGAGCGCGGTCGTCACCAGTTGCCGGGCGAGGCCGCGACCGCCGAAGGCGGGGTCGACCTCGGTGTGCGTGAAGGCGATCCGGTCGCCGTTGAGCCGGTAGACGGCGAACCCGACCCGTTCCCCGTCCTCGTAGATCTCGAAGCGGTCGGCTGCCGGGTTGTCGCGAACGGTGGCGGTCATGACGCACTACGGTCTCACGGACCGGCGCCGTCGGCACCGGCCGGGGCCGCTCAGTCGTGCCGGCCGCCTTTCGTCGTGACGGCGGTGGGAACGCCGGAGCGGCAGGTCACCTGGATGACGAGCTTGCGGCCGTGGTCGGCCTCCAGTTTCACCGAGGCCCGCGATGCCGGCCCGCGCTTCACGTCGTCGACCCCGTAGCCCTGGGCCGGCGTCCAGGAGAGCAGGTACACGGCGTCGGCCGGTCCGCAGCGCGCCAGCACGCTCCCGCCCGACGTGGACAGCGCACGGGTGGTCGCGGCCGCGGGAGCGCCGCTCGTGCCCTGAGAGGTCGCCGTCGCGGCCGGAGCGGTCGGCGTCGCGGGCGTGGTGGCCGCGGGTGCCGGCGTCGTGCCGGCGGCCAGGGCCCGCTCGACCTGGTCCGGCGTCAACGGCCGGACCCCGCGGTCGGTGATGCCGGCGCCCAGTACGGAGATCGCGGCGATGCCGATGCCGGTCGAGACCGCGGCGGCGGCCGCCCAGGCGGTGATCCCGATGAGGACGCGTCTGGTCATTCGGCCAGGCTGCCACGACCGCGGCTAAGGGACCGATAAGACGGCGATAAGGGCCTGCCATGACCCGATCTGTCGGCGATCACCTGGTTACGGTTGGGCTGTGCCGCAACTACTGCTGATCGAGGACGACGTGTCGGTGCGGACGGCGCTGGTGCGGGCGCTGTCCGAGCGCGGTCACGCGGTGACCACCGCGGCCACCGCCATGACCGGCCTGCAACAGGCCGTCGACGGACGCCCCGACCTCGTCGTGCTCGATCTGGGCCTGCCGGACCTCGACGGCACGCAGGTGCTGCGGATGCTGCGGGGCGTCAGCCGGGTGCCGGTCATCGTGGCCACCGCGCGTGACGACGAGAGCGAGATCGTCCGGGCCCTCGACGCCGGGGCCGACGACTACCTCGTCAAGCCCTTCGGCGCCGGCCAGCTGGACGCGCGGATCCGGGCGGTACTGCGCCGCGCCGAGGACCGCCGGGACGAGCAGGCACCGGTGCTCGTCGGCGGACTGCGCATCGACCCGAGGGCACGGGAGGCGAGCCTGGACGGGCGGCCGCTGCAGCTGGCGCCCAAGGAGTTCGACCTGCTGCACTACCTGGCCGCCCGCGCCGGGCAGGTGGTTCCGAAACGCGAGTTGCTGACGCAGGTCTGGCGGACGCCGTACGGGGGAGCGGACAAGACCGTCGACGTGCACGTGGCGTGGCTGCGCCGCAAGCTCGGCGAGACCGCGAAGGAGCCCCGCTACCTGCACTCGGTCCGGGGAGCCGGCGTCAAGATCGTCGATCCGGGCGCGTGAGGCCATGAGGAGCCGTCTGTTCCGGCTGGTCGCCGCGACCGCCTCTCTGGTCCTGATCGCGTTCCTGGTGCCCCTGGCCCTCCTCGTACGCCAGGTGGCCGCCGACCGCGCGACCACCGCCGCCACCACCGCGGCCCAGTCGCTGGTACCCGTCGTCGCGACGGCCGATCGCGGCACCGTCGAGCTGACCGTGTCCCAGGTCCGGGCGACGAGCCGGTACCCGATCACGGTGCTCTGGCCCGCCGACGACGGTCTCATCGGCGCGCCGGCGCCCCGCAGCCCGGCACTCCGACTGGCCGCGCGCGGGCGCAGCGTCACCGCCGAGGCGCCGGGCGGACGCGAGATCCTGGTCGCGGTGCAGGGCGCCCCGGCCGGCACCATCGTCATCCGCACCTTCGTCACCACCGCCGAACTGCGCGCCGGGGTCCTGCGCGCCTGGCTGATCCTGGGCCTGCTCGGGATCGGGCTGCTGGGCGTCGGCCTGGTCGTGGCCGACGCGATCGCCCGCTCGATGCTCGGTCCCGTCACCGCCCTGGCCGCCCTGTCGCAGCGGCTGTCCGGCGGCGACCTGGACGCCCGGATCGACCCCGCCGGGCCCCCGGAGATCCGTGACGTCGGCGCCGCGCTCAACCACCTGGCCGGCCGCATCGGTGACCTGCTCACCGGCGAACGAGAGGCCGCCGCGGACCTGTCGCACCGGCTGCGCACCCCGTTGACCGCGCTGCGGCTGGAGACCGAATCGCTCCGGGACCCGGCCGAGGCCGAGCGCGTGACCGCCGTCGTCGACGCGCTGGAGCGGACGGTCACGCAGATCATCAGCGACACGCGCCACCCCCGCCGGTCCGGCGGGCGGTGCGACGCCCGTCAGATCCTCACCGACCGCGTCGCCTACTGGTCCGCGCTCGCCGACGAACAGGACCGCCCCGTCGGCACCGTCCTGCCCGATCACCCGGTGCCGGTCGCCGTCGACGGCGACGAACTGGCCGCCGCCGTGGACGCCCTGCTCGAGAACGTCTTCGCGCACACGCCGGAGGCCACGGCCTTCACCGTACGGCTGGAGGCGACGACGAGCGGGGCCCGCATCGTCATCGGCGACGACGGCCCCGGACTGCCCGTCGCCGGCCTGCCCGGCCGCGGCCGCAGCGGCCGTGCCTCCACCGGCCTCGGCCTGGACATCGCCCGGCGCACGGCCCACGCCGCGAGCGGCGCCCTCACCCTCGGCCGCTCCCCGAGCGGCGGCGCGGAGGTCACCATGACACTGCCCGCGCCTACCGAGAGGTCTTAGCCCGACGTTAGCCGCGCCGCAGCACGGGCTTATCGTCCCCGGCGGCAACCTGAATCCCGTCAGCCAGACCCATCACACGGGAGGACGTACACCATGGGCCGTCTCACCATTCTCGGCGTCGGATTCGCCGCCGCCACCGCCATCGCCACGGCCGGCGGGATCGCATTCGCCGATGACCACCACACCCGGCCGGCCACCGCCGTCGCGCACGACGACTCCGCCGGACGCCACCACGACGACACGGCCGTCGCGGCGAGCACCAGGATCAGCGCAGCGCAGGCCGACAGGATCGCGCGCACGGCGATTCCCGGGGCGCGGATCCTCTCGACCGAACTCCGCGGCACCCGGCGGGCTCCCGCCTGGGAGGTGAAGCTGACCGCGAAGGGCGTCCAGCGCGAACTCCTCATCGACGCCCGGACCGGAAAGATCATCAAGAACGAGGTACGGCACGGGTCCCGGGGCCGCCAGGACGACCACCCGGGCCGGGACGACCACCGCGGCGGCCGCTGAGCCATCGGCCGCCGAGCCACCGGCCGTTCGGCCGTGTCCGGCCGGCGATCGTCACGGACGGGATCGAACCGATCGGCGTCCGGCGATCGCCGGCCGGCGCGCCCGGCATGGTCTCGACGGGCGGCCGGAGGACGTCATCCGGGCGCCCCTAGTCGAGCTCCGCGTCGTTCAGGGCGTCGCGCAGCTGCGCGCGCGTCGTGACGCCCAGTTTCGGAAACGCCTGGTACAGGTGGAACCCGACCGTGCGGGGCGACAGCAGCAGGCGTCCCCCGATCTCCCGGTTCGTCAGCCCGCTCGCCGCGAGCCGTACGATCTGCAGCTGCTGCGCGGTGAGGTCCACGGGACGCGCCCGCTTCTTCCGCACGGGCATGGTGACCCCGCAGGCACGCAGCTCGGCGGTGGTGCGCGCGACCCAGGGCCGTGCGCCGAGCCGTTCGAACACCGCCAGGGCCTGGGCCAGCGCCGTACGGGCCTCGCCGGTGCGGCGGCGGCGACGGAGCCACTCGGCGTACTCCAGGCGGGCCTGCGCCCGTTCGAACGGCCACTGTTCGCCCGCCGGGTCGGCCAGCGCGGCCCGGAAGTGCTCCTCTGCCTCGCCGGCCGGGGCCAGCAGTGCCCGCGCCCGGTGTGTCAGCAGGGTCAGCCGGGTCGACATCCGGCCCGCCAGCCGGCGTTCGACGGAGTCCAGCACCCGCGCGGCGTCCTTCTCCTGACGCGCGCGTACGGCCGCCGCGGCCAGGTCGCCGAGGCCGTAGTGGGAGGCGTGGTAGTGCAGCGGCACCGGGTCGGGATCCGCCGTGAACAGGCAGCGCAGCAGCTCGTACGCCAGCGCGTGGTCGCCCTCGACGGTCGCGATGGCGCCCTTCACGGCCAGCGCCCGTGCCTGCAGCGCGCGGCTCTCGGTGGGGTCGATGCCGGCCACCGCCCGGTCGATCAGTTCGCGCGCCCGGCCGGTGTCCCCGCGCTGCGCGAGCAGCGCCGCGCTGACGTAGGTCGCGGACCGCCCGGCCATGTCCAGGCCGTTCTCGGCGGCCACCCGGCGGGCGTCGTCGGCGGTCACCTCCGCCGCGTCCCACGCTCCGTTCTCGAACTGGGCGATCGCCAGTGCCTGGCCCAGGGTGGCGTTGGACCCGGCGGTGGTCGCGCGCCGCAGGTGCTCCAGGGAGTCGCCGTACAGCCGGACGGCGGTGGCGGTCTCGTCGAGCACCCAGGCGCACGCCCCGATCTCGTTGAGCGCGTTGGCCCCGAGGCCCGGCAGGGTCACGGCCCGCTCCAGCAGGCGCAGGTGGCCCGGCCGGTCCCCGAAGGGGTCGAGGGCCGCGCGGGGCCACGCGTCGTCGGAGCTCTCCCCGACGTCCGCCGGGATCCGTGCCAGCAGCTCCAGCGCCTCGCGTCGGTAGTCCTCGTCACCCATGGTGTAGACGACGATGGCGGCGTGGCGGACCGCGCTGAGGGCGACCGCCGGCGCGGTGTCCACGGTCGACGCGGCGAGCGGCAGCAGGTGGGACAGCGCGGCCTTCTGGCGGGTGGTCGCCGCCAGCGCCCAGCCGGTCCACAGTGCCGCCTCGGTGAGCAGCTCCGGATCGTCGGTGGCGGCGACGACTCCCGCGGTCAGCTGCTCCACCCACAGCGGGCGGCCCGCGTGCATCGCCAGGTCGCAGGCGGCCAGGAGGCGCCGCGCCTGCCGCTGGGGGTCGGGGCTGAGCCGCGCGGCGCGTTCGAGCGCCGCCGCGGCGACGCGGTAGCCGCCGCGCCTGCGCGCCCGGTCCGCGGTCGCCTCCAGGGCGGCGGCGATCGCCTCGTCCGGGGCGAGGGCCGCGGCCGCGAGGTGCCAGGCGCGGCGGTCGGGGTTTCCGGCGAGCGCCTCGGCGAGGGCGAGGTGGACCTCCCGGCGGGCCGCGAAGGACGCGGCCTGGTACACCGCGGAGCGCATCAGCGGATGGCGGAAGGCGACGCGGCCGCTGTCCAGGGTGACCAGGCCGGCCTGCTCCGCGAGCAGCCACGCCTCGATCCCGCCGTCGGGGCCCGCGGCCGACGACGCGAGGAGCGCGGCGGGCAGGTCGGGGTCGTCCGCGGCGGCGGCGAACAGCAGCGCGCGCCGGGTGCCCTCCGGCAGCCGCGCCAGGCGGTCGGCGAAGATCCGCTCCAGCCGGGCGGTCAGCGGGAGCCGCTCGACGGCGGTGTCCGAGAGGGAGGCGGACGAGTCGGCCGTCGCCCTGGCCAGCTCCACCAGGGCCAGGGGGTTGCCGGCCGCCTGCCGCAGGATCTGCCGTCGCAGCGGTCCCGCCGGGGGGAACGGCTGGACGTCGAGCAGCCGGTCGGCGGCCGCCTCGGTGAGCGGCGACACGGGCAGCCGGGGGAACTCCGCCCCGAACTGCTCGGGTACGGGGTCGGTCCGCGTGGCCGCCAGGACGGAGACCGGTTCGCCCGCCAGCCGCCGCGCGGCGAAGGTCAGCGCGTCCAGCGAGCAGGCGTCGAGCCACTGCGCGTCGTCGGCGATGACGAGCAGCGGCCGCCGGTAGGCCGTGTCGGACAGCAGCGTCAGCACGGCGAGGTTGATCAGCAGCCGCTCGGGTTCCCCCGCCGCGCCGGCGGGCTCGGCCTGGTTCAGCCCGAACGCCCTGAGCAGGGCGTCGCGCTGCGGACCGGGCAGCTCCCGGATCTCGGCCGACATGGGGGCCAGCAACTGGTGCAGCCCCGCGAAGACGAGTTCGGTCTCACCCTCGTGGCCCTGGCAGCGGAGGACCCGCAGGCCCCGGCGCCCGGCCTCGCGGGCGGCGGCGTCCAGCAACGTGCTCTTGCCGGAGCCGGGTTCGCCGATGACCAGCAGCAGAGGCGAACGGTCCGCGTCCTCGGGGTCCAGGAGCCGCCGGATGCGGGCCAGTTCCCTCTCCCTGCCGATGACTCCGATCTCGGGAGGTCCCGCATCGCCGACGCGACCCATCTGTGCTTCTCTGTCCCTTCGCCCGGCGAATCGCGTGATTGCGAGCTTCAAGACTAAGAGGCCGTTTCACCTGGTTCGGCGGTCCGGGCGGGGAACACTTCGGGGCGGTGCGGGGACGTGATCCCCGCACCGCCCCGAAGGCGCGGTCCGCTCAGGCCGGTCAGGCGCGGATGAACTCCAGGAGGTCCTTCTCGAACGCGGCGCGGAAGTCGCCGTACAGGCCGTGGGGCGCGCCGGGGTAGACCTTCAGGGTCGCGTCCTTGAGCAGTTCGGCGGTCTTGAGGGCGGCGTCCTGGATGGGGACGATCTGGTCGTCGTCGCCGTGGGCGACCAGGACGGGGATGTCGATGCCCGTGAGGTCCTCGGTGAAGTCGGTCTCGGAGAACTGCTCGACGCAGTCGTAGGCGGCCTTGACGCCCACCTGCATGCTCCAGAGCCAGAAGGCGCGGCGGGCGCCTTCGGAGACGGCCGCCCCGGGACGGTTGAAGCCGTAGAAGCTCTCGCTGAGGTCCCAGTAGAACTGGGAGCGGTCGCCGTCCACCCCGGCGCGGATGCCGTCGAACGCCTCGATGGGGGTGCCCTCGGGGTTCTTCTCGCTCCGCACCATCACCGGCGGGACGGCGCCCAGCAGGACGGCCTTGGCGACGCGGGCGCTGCCGTGGCGGCCGAGGTAGCGGGTGACCTCGCCGCCGCCGGTGGAGTGGCCGACCAGGATGGCGTCCCGCAGGTCCAGGTGCTCGATGAGGGCGGCCAGGTCGTCGGCGTAGGTGTCCATGTCGTTGCCGGTCCAGGGCTGGTCGGAGCGGCCGTGCCCGCGGCGGTCGTGGGCGATGGCGCGGTAGCCGTTCTCGGCGAGGAGGCGCAGCTGCTCGTCCCAGGCGTCGGCGTTCAGCGGCCAGCCGTGACTGAACACGACGGGCCGCCCGCTGCCCCAGTCCTTGTAGAAGATGCGCGTGCCGTCGGCGGTGGTGATGGTGGGCATCGAGGATTCCTCTCAGTGTTCTTCCGGGGCGGGGGTCGTATGGGGAGGCCCGGTGCGGACACCGCCCCGCGAGAAGGTGGCCGGCACGGTACGTACGGCGATGCCGGCGATCAGAAGGGTGGCCGCGGCGAGCGCGGCGTAGGTGTAGACGAGGTACCCGGTCGGGCGGAGGATCTGCGTCCAGTGCACGACGCTGGTGGCGACCGCGGCCCAGGAGAAGGTGAACGCCCAGAAGCCCGGGGCGAACCGCAGCCGCGTGAAGGCGGGCAGCAGCCGCAGCTGCGCGAGCACCATCAGCGTGCCGTATCCGGCGAGGATCGCGCTGAAGGCGTCCACGTGGGGGCCGCGCAGCGAGACGTAGGCGACGGTCGCCACGGCCGCGGGCGCGACCTCGATCGCCAGGGTCGGATAGAGGGCCGGCGGCAGCGCGGGGCGGAAGAACAGCCGGGCCATGATCATCGAGCCGAGGATGAACCAGCAGATCAGCCCGAGGCCGAGCATGGCGTAGCCCAGCGTCCGCTGCCCGACCGCGGCGGCACCGGCCGCCGCGACCAGGCCGCCCGCCACGGTCGGCAGGAAGTACCCCGGATGGAGCTGGTCGAGGCTGAGTGACCCGTAGATCCACTGGCCGGTCATCCAGCCGCCGAGCAGCACCGTCAGCACCAGGAACACGTCGAAGACGACGGTTCCGGCGGTCGAGTCGTACGCGTAGAGGCCCTGCGACGCCGCCGGCATCGGAGTGATCACGGCGAGGGCGGCGAAGGGCGCGGCGACGGGATCGGTCAGGTCGGTGGCGAACGCGCCGCGTACCGACAGCGCGTACCGCGCGTAGCGCGCCACCGTGACCGCCCAGACGACCGCCGAGACGGCCAGCAGTGCCCGTCCTGCCCACAGTGGGGCGTGACCGTAGCGCGCGACGGTCAGCCAGGTGCCCGCCAGCCCCGCGATGCCGAACGCCATGCCGAACAGGTTCAGCGGAACTCGTCGGACCGCGGGGGCCTCGGTCTTCTCGGCCTCGTCGGCGGCCATGGGGGCTCCTCTGGTACGCAGGGGCAGGGGGGGATCGGCGAGCGATGTGGGTCCAACGATGCCAATGTCCCAGATCGTGGCGGAACGTCCATAAGTCGAATGACTTGCGAACTTCCTGTAGCCCAGACCGCGGGGCGGGGGCCGGGCGGCCGTGGCGGGGGCGGCGGAGGGCGGCGCGAGCGGGTGGGCGCCGACGAGGAGGCGCGTGCGGCCGCGCTCCTGGACAGGGCACGGGCGGCGAGCGATTAGCGTGGCAGTACACAGACCGGGATTTGCTCTTATATCTCACTTGAGGGACGGTTGTCGCAGAGCAAGGTTTCCGACCGGGAAGGTGGTGGGGGCTCGCGCGTCCGTGGGCCTGCCGCGTGGATGTCTCCAGCACTGCTCCCGCGGACCGGCGGGGTACCGGGCGGATGACCGGCGTATGGGCCGCGGCCCCGCACCCCGTGGTGGTGGCCGACGGCGCCGGCCGGGTGGTCGAGCTGAACGAGGCCGCCGCCCGGCTGTTCCCGCGCGCCGAGCCGGGCGCGAGCCTTGCGGCCACGACACCCGGGTGGCTCGCGGAGGCGCACCGAGCCGCCGTCGCGTCGGGAACCGTGGACGAGCCCGTACGCGGCGAGGCGGGCGAACACGGTTATGAAGCCCGTGCGACCTTCTCCCCGGACGGGGACGTGATCTGGTGGCTGGTCGAGGACACCGACCGGCGGCGGGCCGAGACCGCGCTGGTGGCGGAGCGTAAGCGCACGGCGCTCCTGGTCGAGGCGGCGGGCGCCCTGCTGACGACGCTGAACTACGACCGGTGCATGGAGGTCGCGGTACGGCTGGCGGCCGAGCACCTGGCCGACGCCGCGATCCTCGTCGCGCCCGCCACCGGGAAACGGCTGCCGGTCGCGTACGCGATCCGCGGCGCGCAGGTCACCCGCCGTACGCTGCGGGCCGACCCGGCCGAGGTCCCGGGTCTGAGCGAGGCACTGCAGGGCTTCCCGCCGATCCCCTCCCGGTGGATCGATCCCGGCCGGTTGCCGTCGTGGGCCGTGCCGGAGGGCTTCGGCGGACCGGTCGGCGCGGTCGCGGTGACGCCGCTGCCCGGGCACGGCATCCCGGCCGGCGCGCTGATCCTGCTGCGCCGCAACGACCGGCGAGGGTTCGGCGACGACGAGGAGGTCTTCGCCCGGCTGTTCGCGGCACGGGCGGGCGCGGCGCTGTCGGCGGCCCGCGTGTACGCCGACCGGACGGGTATCACCGAGATCCTCATGCGCGAGCTGCTGCCGCCGCGGCTGCGCCACGTCCACGGCGTGGCCTACGCCGGCGGCTACCGCGCGTCGGTGCGCAGCGAGCTGGTGGGCGGTGACTTCTACGACGTCCATCCGGGTGAGGACGAGGACGCCGAGTCCCTCGTCGTCCTCGGCGACGTGTGCGGCAAGGGCCTGGAGGCGGCGGTCACCACGGGCCGGATCCGCACGACGCTGCAGGCGCTGCTGCCCCTGGCCGGCGACCACCTGCGGACGCTGTCCCTGCTCAACGGGGCGCTGCTGAACTCCGGATCGACCCGGTTCGCCACCCTGGTGCTCGCCTCGGCGGTGCGCGCCGGAGACCGGGTGCGGCTGCGGCTGACCAGCGCCGGGCATCCGCCGCCGCTGATCGTGCGGCGCGACGGGGTCGTGGAGGAGGCCGCCACGCGCGGCACTCTGATCGGGGCGTTCCCCGACGTGCAGGCGACGACCGCCGGGGTCGAGCTGGCGCCGGGGGAGACGTGCGTGCTCTACACCGACGGCATCACCGAGGCCCGTGGCGGGCCGCTGGGCGACATCATGTTCGGCGAGGAGCGGTTGAAGGACGCGCTGTCCGAGTGCGCGGGGATGCCCGCCGAAGGCGTCGTGGAGCGCGTGCAGATGCTCGCGGCCGAATGGGCCGGTGACCACGACCACGATGACATGGCCGTCGTGGCCATCGGCGCACCGCAGGCCGGGCGTCCGGAGGCGGCGGGGCGGCGTCCACGAGGTGAGGAGGTCCCGCGATGACGGCTTCGGCTCCGGACCGCTCGGACATCGAGGTCCTGTCCGCCCGGCTGTGGGACGTCGTGCGCGGCGGCGACGAGTACGCCGCCGTGGAGATCGTGCTCTCGGCGGTGGACGCGGGCCTGGACGCCGAGTCGGCCCTGCTCGACGTGATCGCGCCCGTGCAGGGGAAGGTCGGCGTCGAGTGGGCCGCCAACCGGCTCAGCGTCGCCGAGGAGCACACCGCCTCGGCCATCAACGACCACGTCATCGCCGCCCTGGCCCACCACGGGTCCGCGCCGCGGCGGTCACACCAGGGGCGGATCACGGTCGCGTGCGTCGACGGGGAGTGGCACGCCCTGCCCGCCCGCCTGCTGGCGGAGACCCTGCGGCTGCGCGGCTGGCAGGTGGACTTCCTCGGGGCGCAGGTTCCCGTTCCGCACCTGATCGACCACCTGCACCGTACGGGACCCGACGCGCTGGCCCTGTCCTCCTCCATCCCCACCCGCCTGCCCGCCGCGCACCACGCGATCAGCGCGTCCCAGGCGGCGGGCGTCCCGGTCATCGTCGGCGGGGCGGCCTTCGGTCCCGGCGGCCGCTACGCCGACCGGCTCGGCGCCGACGCCTGGGCCCCTGACGCCCGTGCGGCGGCCGACCGCCTCGCCGAGATCGTCGCCCGCCCGTACGTCCCGCCGGCGGCCCACGAGCCCCTGGACGACCTGCCGCACCTGGCCGACCAGGAGTACACCCTGGTCACCCGCAACGCCCACCGGCTCGTCGCGGCGGTCCTCGCCGCGATCGAGGAACGGTTCCCGGCCATGGCCGGCTACAGCGAGCGGCAGCGCCGGCACACCGCCGAGGACATCGCCCACATCACCGAGTTCCTCGCGACGGCCCTCTACCTGGACGACTCCGGGCTGTTCACCCGCTTCATCGCCTGGACCGCCGACATCCTCACCGCCCGTGGCGTCCCGGCGCACTCGCTCGCCCTGGGCCTGGACCTGCTGGCCGAACAGCTCACGGACTTCCCCCGCGCCGTCGCCATGCTCCGCGACGGCCGCGCCGCCGTCCCGCTCGCCCGCTGATCGAGGCGCGCCCGCGTCCGGGCCCGAATCCCACACGTTCGAACATCGCAATCGGGGCTTTTCCCTCATGGTCGCGCGCGTATTGACGGATCTGACCGTAATGCTTAATTTACGGCAAAGACTGCAGTCAGCCAGTACCCCGCCCCCGCGTCTGCCCCGCCGGCCACCGCAGACGACCTCACCTGCCGGTTCCCGACACCGTCATGCGCGGACACCGCCCGCCTTCCGGAGAACCAGGTCCTCCGCCTCACCCTGGAGTTCCCCATGCGAGGACATCGACGTACCCTCTTCGGCCGTGCCGCGACCGCCGTCGCCGGACTGGTCCTGATCCTCTGCACCGCGCCCGGCCTCCGCATCGCACCGGCGGCCGCCGCGTCCCAGGTCTGCTTCCTCTCGTGTGACACCCTCGACCCGTCGCGGGCCGCGCAGGAGACGTTCCCCGTGCCGCAGAAGAACATCAACGGCCGCACGCTGGTGCTGCACGTGTCGGACGCGGACGGCATGGCATGGGGGAGCATCGACGACGGCGCCACCGGCGACGCCGTGTGGCTCGACCGGTCCTGGGACGGCGGACAGACGTGGGAGGGACTGCTCGGAAAGGCGAGCATCCCCGCCACGTGGACCGGCACCCGGACGCTCATGTACAACATCTCCGACCCCCGCGGCCACCGGCGCGGTCTCATCCGTGCCTGCGGCGACGCCGACGCGGTCACCTGCACCGACTGGGTCTACCCGACGGTCTGCGACGTCCGATGCGACCGCACCGACGCGGCGCAGGCGAACGGCGACACCCAGCCCGTCCCGGCGACCACCCTGTCCGGCCGGGTGATCCGGCTGCACGCCGACCAGAACGGGATGGCCTGGGCCGGCATCGAGGCGGGCGCTCCGGGCGACGAGGTGTGGCTCGACCGCTCGTGGGACGGCGGCGCCACCTGGCCCGACGGCTCCTCGCTCGGCCGCCTCTCGGTCGCGAGCGGCGCGACCGCCGCCCGTACCGCGATGTTCGCCACCCGTGACCCGCGCGGCCGCCTGTACGGCGGCGCCGTCCGCGCCTGCGGGCGAGCGGTGTCCGGGCAGAACGGCAGCTGCACGGCGTGGGCCCGGCCCGCGCCGTCACGGGCCGCGGCGGCCGCCGACGCCCTGATGTACTCCTACGACCCCTACACCGGCTGGTGGCCGAGCAGCTGGTGGAACTCCGCGGCGACGCTCACGACGCTCATCGACGACGGCGACCCCCAGGACGACTGGGTCATCGCCCGCACGTTCGACCAGAACAAGGGCGTGTTCCCGGCCGGGCAGCGCGGCACCGATCCCATCGAGGGCAACTTCGTCAGCCGCGCCATCGACGACAGCGCGTGGTGGGGCCTCGCGTGGGTGGCGGCCTACGACCACACCGGCGACCGGCGGTACCTGACCATGGCCACGACGATCGCCGACTACGTGAACCAGTATTGGGATCCGAGCACGTGCGGTGGCGGGGTGTGGTGGAACCGGGAGCGCACGTACAAGAACGCGATCACGAGCGGCCTGTACCTGCGGCTCGCCGCGTCGATCCACCGCCGTACGCCCGGCGACACCGTCTGGCTGCAACGGACCCGTACGGCCGCGACGTGGTACCTGAACAGCGGGCTGATCAACTCCGCGAACCTCGTCAATGACGGCCTCACCCAGGACTGCCGCAACAACGGTCAGACGGTCTGGACCTACAACCAGGGCCTCGCCATCGGCGGCCTGGTCGAGGCGTGGCGCGCCACCGGCGACGCCGCACTGCTCGCCGCGGCGCGACGACTCGCGGACGCGGCGATGACCGGTCTCACCCAGAACGGGATCCTGACCGAGTCGTGCGACGTCGGCCAGAGCACCTGTGACGACAACCAGAAGCAGTTCAAGGGCATCTTCAGCCGCTACCTCGCCGACCTGGCGGCGGCGACCGGCACCTCCGCCTATCAGGCGTTCGCCCAGCGGCAGGCGGACTCGATCTGGGCCCATGACCGCGACCCGCTGAACCGGATCGGCCAGCGCTGGGCGGGCGGCACCCCGAATCCGTCCGACTGGCGCACCCAGGCGAGCGGCCTCGGCGCCCTCACCGGGCCGCCACGGACCGGCCCCTGATCCGGTGCGCCGGCGACGTGGGGGGGGGGGGGGGGGGGGGGGGC
>NZ_JAMXMV010000014.1 GCF_024055715.1 Actinoallomurus soli | reverse complement strand
GGTGATGAGCCTGGACCCCACCGGCAAGGGCCGCAAACGCTGGATCACCCGCTGGAAAGCAGCCCTGAACGCCTTCGAGATCACCTTCGAAGGCCGCCTGGCCGCCGCCCGCAACTAGACCCCGCAAGATCGAGTTACACCGTTAACTGGACAGACCCTCGGCGAGGCGGCGCTGCGGAACCAGGTGGGCGACCCTTCGGTGATGAACGCCCAACTGCAATGCCTAGCCGAGGCTGCCAGGGACAAGGCCGTAGAGCTACGGGTGCTGCCCGAGTCAGCGGGGGCCTATCTTTGGCTGGCGGGGCCGTTCGATCTATTCACCCTTCGTCCACCAGGGCGTCTCAGCGTCACGGCGGTCGAGCATTTCACTGGGAGTCTCTTCGTAGAGGATGAGGCAGAGGTCACCGGACATGCTGAGATTTTCACGAAGTTGCTCACGGTTTCGCTGGATGAGGATCTGTCGCGAGAACTGATCGAGATAGCGTCAATGCCATGATGACTCCTGTATTGACCCGCGCTTCATGGCGTAAGAGCACTCACAGTGGCGGGAACGAGGGAAGCTGCGTCGAGGTGGCCGTCGTCGGTCTGACGATGGGAGCAGGTGCGTAGAAGGGCCGGTGTCTGCCCCGTCAGCGGGCGACGGGTCTGCTGTGGGTCGCGTGGTCCTGTCCTTCCGGCTCTTCCGTGAGGGTGGAGCCGGGGGTGTGCTGGATGGTCACGATTGCGGCGATGGCGATGATGCCGGCGACAATGGGGACGGCGCCGGGCCCGGAGAGCCCGAGGGTGAGCCCGCCGACGGCGCCGGCGGTTGCGACGCCGAGGAACTGGGCAGAGAACTGCAGGCCCAGGGCCAGCGAGCGCTGGTCGGGGGCGAGGGTGGCCAGCCGGGTTTGCTGGCTGATGCCACCGGACCACCATGCCGCACCGAAGATCAGAACGATCGGGTACGCGATGACGGTGTCCGCCGTGGTGTGCGCGTGCACGCCGGTCAGCAGGGCGAGGAGCCAGATCATGACGGTGACGACGAGCACGACGGCTCGCAGCACTGAGCCCAGCGGGAAGCGGGCGAGCGCGTGCCCGATCAGCCGGCCGCCGATGAGTCCGCCCCCGCCGAAGACCACCATCAAGATGGCCACACCGGTGCTGCCCGCCCCGATCGCGGTGCCCATGACCGGTGACAGGTACGTGTAGACGGTGTAGGAGGCAAGGAACAGACCGAAGGTGGTGGCAAGCGCCGACCGGATCTGCCGGTGTCCCAGCAGTGCGAGCCGGCCGCCGGCCGGTGCCGGGGGCGCCGGTACGTCGGGCAGGAAAGCCCCGACCACGAGCGCACTGAGGACCGCCAGGCCGGTGACGAACAGGAAAGACCCTCGCCAACCGAAGGCGGACCCGATGATGGTCCCGATGGGTGCGCCCGCCGTCAGCGCCAACGCGTTACCGGTGGCGGTGACCGAGAGCGCGCGGGGCAGCAGCTCGGGCGGGGTCAGCGCGGCGGCCGCCGCGGCGGCCGGGGCCAGGAACAGGGCCGCGCCGCCGGCGGCAAGTATTCGCGCGGTGATCAACACGGCGATGTCGGGCGAGAGCGCGGCGAGCAGGTTCGCGGCCGCGAAGAACACGGCGGCGCCGATCAGCACCCGCTTCGGCGGGACTTTATGGAAAAGCCTGATCAGCGGCGGCCCGCCGAGCGCGTACGCCAGGGCGAAGACGGTCACCATTTGGCCGCACACCGCGACCGAGGTGCGCATGTCGTGGGCGACGGAGGGCAGGACGCCCGCGATCACGTAGCCCTCCGTTCCGACGGTGAAGGTGCCGAGAGCAAGGAGATAGATCCGTGGGTTCAGCTCGGACATGCGTTCAACGGTACAACAATCGTTGAACCTTTGGATATCCTTCAGTCATGCGCGACGTCTTCCATGCCGATCCGGCGGATGTGACCCTGGCGGCCGCGATGCACGGGCTCAGCGATCCGCTCCGCCTGCGGATCGTGGCGCTGCTGGCCCGCAACGGGGAGACCGAATGCTCGGAGATTCGCCGCGAGCTGGACATCAGCAAGTCCAACACCTCCCATCACTTTCGAATCCTGCGCGAATGCGGCCTGCTGCGCCGCATCAACCATGGGCAGCAGCAAAGCGCCAGACTCCGCGCGGATGAGTTCGAGGCCCGTTTCCCCGGCCTGCTCGGCGCCGTCCTCGACAACATCGAATCCGATCAGCAACAAGCCGGCGCCTGATCCTGAGCCGCAACTCAGCCGAGCCCGCCCGATTCAAGCCACTGATCTCCAGCTACGCACCCACGCCCCACCTGACCTCGCCGTAAGCCCTGATGGCCGACGGCATCGACCCATGACGGTGATCGGCACGCCAGACGGTCCGGCGAACGTTCGTGATCAGCGCGGCCACGTGCCGTGTCAGGCTGGAATTGCGACAATGCGGTATGGCCAAGCCGATCTTGAACGTGGTGAGCGGGGCGCCCGGGACGGGTAAGACCACGCTGGCTCACCGGCTCGCGCAGGAGCTCGGCTGCCCTGCGGTCGTCCGCGATGAGATCAAGCAGGGGATGGTGCTGGCCACGCCGGGATTCGACCCGACCGGGGACGACCCTCTCAACCTGCCGACCCTCGGCGTCTTCTTCGACGTCCTGGCCACGCTGCTGAAGGGCGGGGTGACCGTGGTCGCCGAGGCGGCCTTCCAGGACCGGGTCTGGCGCCCGAATCTGGAGCCCCTCGCCGGGATCGCCGACATTCACGTCATCCGCTGCATCGCCCCGGCGGCCACCGCTCACGATCGGATAGCCCGTCGTGTCGCCGGCGATCCCCACCGGTCCGCGCACGGAGACCGGAGGCTCCTCGCGGCGATCGCCGACGGGCGGCACTCCATCGACTCCTTCGTCCCGATCTCTCTTGACGTTCCCACCTTGCCGGTGAACACCGGTGACGGATATCAGCCGGACCTCCCGGAGATCGTCGCCTTCGCCCGAGCCGGGAGCCCGGGACGGCCCCGGACTCCCGGCTCCGCGCCAGGGGCGCAGCCCGCGTGAGCGATGCCCGTTTCAGCGCACGCCCTGGCCGGTGTGGGAGAGGCCATGGACCGGGGTGATCGGTATCAGGCGGTGGCCGTCCTCGTGGGCGATGACACGACCGGCGGTCGGCGGTGGGAAGTGGGTGCCGAGGACGAGGGTGTCCGTGCCCGCGAGCGCGTTGAGCAGGGAGCGGCGGGTGGCCTCGGCCTGTTCCGGGTCGATGTCGACGCAGCTGCCGATGGCGGGGTGGGCGAACTGGACGGGGTGGTGGACGCAGTCGCCCGTGATCAGTGCCGTTTCGCCGTGGCTGCTCAGCTGGACGGCGATGTGACCGGGGGTGTGCCCCGGGGTGGGCAGCAGGCGCAGGCCGGGGACGACCTCGGTGCCCTCGGCCGGTACGTCGACGAGGTCGAGCAGCCCCGCGTCCTCGACCGGGTGCACTGAGTCGCGGAACATCTGCCGTCGCGGCTCGTCCATGTCGTAACCGGCCCAGAACTCCCGCTCGACCCTGGAGGTGACGTAGCGGGCGCGGGGGAAGGTGGGAACCCATGCCCCTTGTTCTTCGCGCGTGTTCCAGCCGACGTGGTCGGTGTGCAGATGGGTGAGGATGACCAGGTCAACGGACTCCGGAGAGAAGCCCGCGCCGCTGAGGCGCGCGAGGTAGTCGGTCCTCAGGTCGTGCCATGCCGGGTTCGCCCGCGTCTTGCCGTTGCCGATGCCGGTGTCCACGAGGACACGAAGCCCGCCCACCGAGAGCGCGAAGCCATGACTGTCGATGCGCAGGACGCCTCGGTCGTCGGCGAAGTGGGGACGCAGCCAGTCCTGGCGTGTGACCACGTCCGGGGTGGCGCCGGGCAGCAGCCAAGGGCCGGTCGCGGGCGGCAGGAGGATCTCGTCGACGCGGTGGACGGTGATGTCGCCCACGGCCCATGAGGCGGTGGTGGCGGCGGCGCCGGACTCCTTGAGCGGTGATGTCCGCATGCGCTGTTGGTTCCTTTCTTCATCGGGATGCATCGATCGGGCTTCGTCGTGAGGCCGTGAGCGCCGCCATCGCCACGATGGCGAGGAGGGCGGCCGCCGTGGCGTAAGCGTGGGATGCCGTCCCCAGCCCGTACCGTCCGGTGGCGGCACCCGCGGCGATGGCGGGAAGGCTCATCGACAGGTAGCTGAGCACGTAGTAGGCGGCCAGGGTCGCGGCGCGGTCTCGTTCGGAGAGCGCGGTGAGCGTCATGCGCAGCGCCCCTTGGGACACGGCACCGAAGGCGATTCCGGCCGAGGCCGCTCCGCCGAACAGGGCGGGCAGGCCGCCACCGTGCAGACTTCCGAGAGTCAGCGCCGTGGCGGGTACGACGGCCGCGCACCCGGCCGTCGCCGCGACGGCCGGCGCCGTACGCCGCACCGTCCACACGGTGAGCGCCGCCGTGGCGGTGACAGTGAAGAAGATCAGGCCGCCGGCCGCCCCGGGGCCGCCGGGAGACACCAGGCGGGCCAGCGCCGGCCCGAGGGACGAGTAGAAGCCGCCCAGCGCCCAGACCGCGGCGACCCCGGCGCCCGTGAGTCGCAGCGCGTGGCGGGCCGAGGACGGGACGGACAGCTGCGGGCGCAGAGAACGCCACGCGCCGGCGTGCCGGCGGGCCGTCTCCGTGGTGAATGCGACCGCGACGGCCTGGACGGCGAACAACGCCGCCAGCAGCACGTACACGGTGGCCGTGGGGTCCGGCGCGAGGCGGAGCAGAAGCGTCGAGGCGAGCACGCCGACGGCCATGCCCGCCACGGGGGCTATGCCGTTGGTCAGGGCGGACCTGCCCGGGCGCGAGGGATCTTCAAGGTCGAGCAGGGCGGCGCCCGCCGCGCTGGTGGCCGCGGCCGTGGCCGCTCCCTGCAGGATCCGGGCGGCGATCAGCGCATTGGAACCGTCCGCCGTGGCGAGCAGCGCCATGGCCACGGTCTCCAGCACCAGCGCAGCCCCCAGGACGGGGCGCCGCCCCAGGTGGTCGGAGAGCGCTCCGGTGATCAGCAGGGCCAGCAGCAACGTCAGGGAGTAGGCGCTGAACACCAGCGTGATCGTCAGGGTGGACAGGCCCCACTGATGCTGGTAGCGGGGGTAGAGCGGCGTCGGCGCGCTGGACGCGGCCAGGAGGGCGACCAGGATCGAGGTGTCCAGGACGAAGGACGCGCGGTACGCCCGCCGTGTGCGGACCGGCGAGCGGCGGCACCGTGCAAGCGCGCCTGGTGAGGCGATGAACATGAGACTCCTCCCGCGAAGCACAAAGGCTAGGGATTTGCGTTAGGTCACGATAGTTCCTATCGTGGCCTAACGCAAACGCTTAGCTTTTGGTGGAGCGTCGTACCACCACTCCGGCTCGAACAGGAGGAACACCCGTGTCCGCCACTGAACTGACGCCGCCAGAGGCCGCCCGATGGGCCGCCCGCGCCGGGCTCCCACTGGCAGGCGACCGCCACGGCCAGGTCGCGGTCATCGCCGACCACATCCACTCGGTGGTCTCGGTACTGCGGGAACTGGACTTCGGAGACACCCCGCCCGCCATCGCGTACCGGATGGGAGAGGAGAACCACGATGCGGCCGTATGAGCTGTCCCTCGCCGCCGCCGCGGACGCGATACGGGCCCGGCGAGTGTCCCCTGTCGAGCTGGTGGACTCGGTGCTCGACCGCATCGAGCAGGTGGAGCCGCACCTGCGCGCGTATGTCACGGTGACGGCGGAACGCGCACGCCGATCCGCACGCGAGGCCGAACGCGAGGCCGCGGCCGGCCGCTTCCGTAGCCCGCTGCACGGGATCCCGGTGGGACTGAAGGACCTGATCGACGTCGCCGGCACGGCGACCACGGCGAGTTCCCGCGTACGGGCCGGTCACCGCGCGGAGACCGACAGCGCGGTCGCCGCGCGCCTCACGGCGGCCGGCGCCGTCCTGGTCGGCAAGACCCACACCCACGAGTTCGCCTACGGGCTCACCACGCCACAGACGCACAACGCCTGGGACCGGGACCGGGTCGCCGGCGGCTCCAGCGGCGGATCGGCCGTCGCCGTGGCGGCGGGTACCGCGACCTTCGCCCTGGGGACCGACACCGGTGGATCGATCCGGGTGCCCGCCGCGCTGAACGGAGTGGTCGGTCTCAAGCCGACGTACGGCCTCGTTCCCCGACACGGCGTGACGTCACTGTCCTGGTCCCTGGATCACGTCGGCCCCATCACGCGCACCGTCGAGGACGCGGCCCTCGTACTGCCCGTCCTGACCGGGCATGCTCCCGGCGACCCCGCCGGCCTGCCGAACCATCGGCCGCCCTCCGAGGGCGATCTGTCGGGACTGCGCATCGGCGTGCCGCGCAACTACTACTTCGACCGCGTCGGCCCCGACGTCGAGGCGGCGGTCCGGCGCGCCATCGACCGGCTGGAGGCCCTCGGCGCACGGCTCGTCGAGGTCGAGATTCCGATGACCCGCTACATTCAGGCGATCCAGTGGGGACTGATGGTCCCTGAGGCCACCGCCTACCACGAGAAGGCGCTGCGTGACACCGCCGGACTGTACGCGGCGGACGTCCGCATCCTCCTGGAAGCGGGCGCGTTGATGACCGCCGGGGACTACCTGCGCGCCCAGCGGGCCCGGACGCTCATGCGGCAGGCGTGGGCACGGATGCTGCAGGAGGTCGACGTGATCGCCGCGCCCGCGGTCCCGGCGACCGCGGTGCGGGCCGGCGAAGACTCCCTCACGTGGCCCGATGGCACGGTCGAGAGTGTCTCCGACGCCTACGTGCGCCTTTCGGCCCCGGCCAACATCACCGGGGTGCCCTCACTCTCCCTGCCGGTCGGCCGCGACCGGCAGGGGATGCCGATCGGCATGCAGTTGCTCGGACGGCCCTTCGGGGAAGCCTCGCTCTTGCGTGTGGGCCACGCGTACGAACGGACCGAGCCCGCCCGCGAGCTCGCGCCGGCGGTGTGAGGCCGCCCGTGCGCCGGCCGCTCTCCACCGGCCGGCGCACACTTAGAAGCTACGTCTTTGCTTTAGAGTGAAAGGCATGAGTCGCGCGATGGTGCGTCCCGGCGGGCGCAGCGCCAGGGTCCAGCATGCGGTGCACACCGCCGTACGCGAACTCGAGGCCGAAGTGGGCCGCGACGCACTGACGGTGCCACTGGTCGCCGCACGCGCCGGTGTCACTCCGTCGACGATCTATCGTCGCTGGCGTGACCTGCAGCAGTTGCTGTCGGACGTGGCGGTCGAGCGCCTGCGGCCTGACGCGGCGCCGGATGACCGGGGAGACCTGGCGTCGGATCTGGAGACCTGGGCCGAGCAGTTCCTCGACGAGATGGCCTCTCCCCCGGGCCGCGCCTACATCCGCGACGCACTGCTCGGAGACCCGGACGGCGGCAACGCGGGCCAGTGCTCGGCATACGCCGCCGAGCAGATCGGCGTGATCCTCGCTCGGGCGGCCGAACGCGGGGAGAACACCCCGGGCATCGAGTCGGTCATCGACGGCGTCGTCGCACCGATGATGTACCGCATCCTGTTCCGCCCCGGGCGGCTGGACGCCTCGTACGCGCGGCGGCTCGTGGCGGACCTCCTCGCCGCGTCCGGCCGTACGGGCGGGTGACCTGCCTGCGTCTCGCGCACACCGCCGGCGTGTCACGGATTCCGCTGCTGACGCGGGAGGCCGTCGATCATCAGGCCGAGGGTGAAGTCGAAGCGATCGTGGGTGGTGCCGGCGGTGAGCTCTTCGGCGTAGCGCTTGGTGTGGGGAAAGGTATCGGGCAGGGCGGCGAATCGGTCCAGTAGTTCGTCGCGGCTGACGACCCAGGCGTGGTCACTGCGGCTGAGCCGCCTGTTCACCAGGGAGATCTCGAGGCTGTAGGCGTTGACGTAGAGCATCAGTGAGTCGATCGCCCAGGCGGCGGTCTGCGGGTCGATGCCCCCGGCGAGCAGGATGGCGAGCATCCCCTCGCTGACGCGCAGCGTGTCCAGATTGGACGGAGCGGCGGCGAAGGCCGCCCGGGAGATGCCCGGGTAACGCAGATACTGGTCGCGCAGCTGGGTGCAGACGTCGATGATCTGCCGCCGCCAAGTGACGGCGTCCGGCTCGGGCAGGTCGATCTCGGCGCACAGACGGCCGATGAGCAGCTCGTCCAGGTCCTCTTTGTTGACCACGTGGGCGTAGAGCGACGACGGCCCGGTCTCCAGCTCAGTGGCCAGGCGCCGCATCGTGAGGGCTTCGTATCCCTCTTTCTCCACGATGCCGAACGCGGTGCCGATGATGGCGTCGACCGTGATCGGTCTCTTGCGCCCGCCGGACGGTCCGCGCCGGGCCGCGGGTGCGCTCGAGCCGGTGCCGAGCCGGTGCCGCGCTGCTCGCCGTTCCTGCGGAGTCGGTGACATGCGGACAGTCTAGCGAACAGACGAACACCGTTCTGCATGAAGAACATTGTTCGCCTTGTTAGGAACGGTGTTCTATTGTAGAACGGTGTTCGTGTCCATTGACCAGCGCTCATCGCAAGCGCCCACCTCCAGCACACTGCCGTTGCGCACCGCCTGGCTCGTCCTGGCCGTCGTGTTCCTGGCCGACCTCATGGATCTGATCGACTCCAGCGTCGCCAACCTCGCCGGCCCCTCCATCCGCACCGACCTCGGCGGCGGCCAGGTGACGGTGCAATGGGTGCTGAGCGCCTACACCGCGGCCTTCGCGCTCGGCCTGATCACCTCAGGACGGCTCGGGGACCTGCTCGGGCGCCGGCGGCTGTTCCTGCTCGGCATGACCGGCTTCACCCTGACCTCGCTCGCCTGCGGTCTCGCCCCCGACGTGGTCTTCCTGATCGTCGCCCGCACGCTGCAGGGCCTGTGCGGGTCGGTCATGATCCCGCAGGGGCTGGCCCTGGTGAAGATCGTGTTCCCGCCCCGGCACCTGCGCAGGGCACTGATGCCGATCGGCCCGCTGATGGGCCTGGCCACCGTGGCCGGGCCCATCCTGGCCGGCTGGCTGCTCCACCTGGACCTGCTCGGCAGCGGGTGGCGCTCCATCTTCCTGATCAACGTCCCGTTCGGCGTCGTCGCCGCCGCGCTCGCCTGGCGTGTGCTGCCCCGCCGCGGCGGGGAGGACCCGGCCGCCCGCCTCGACCTCCCCGGCGTCGGCCTGCTCACCGCGGCCTCGGCGCTGCTCATCATCCCGCTCATCCAGGGACGTAACCTCGGCTGGCCCGCGTGGACCTACGTCATGATGGCCGCCGCGGTCGTCCTGTTCGCGCTGTTCGTCGTCTCCGAACGGCGCAGCGAGCACCCGGTCATCACCCCGTCGCTGTTCCGCAAGCGCAGCTTCGTCGTCGGCCTGGTGATCGTGGCCGGATTCCACGCGTCCCTGAGCGCGTTCGTCCTCGTCGTCAACCTGCTGCTACAGCTGGGCATGCGCTGGACGCCGCTGCACACGGGCTTCACGCTGATCCCCTGGGCTCTCGGCACCGCCGTCGCCGTCCTGCTCGCAGGCGCCGTACTCGCCGAGAGGCTGGGACGCGCCTGCCTGCACCTGGGGCTGGCCATCGCCGTCATCGGCCTGCTGGCCCTGTGGTGGTCGATCGCCCACTGGGGCGCCGGCATCACCGTCGGGAAGATGGCGCCCGCGCTGCTGCTCACCGGCTTCGGCTCCGGGCTGGTGTTCGTCCCGCTGGTCGACTTCATCCTCGGCGACGCCACCCCCGAAGAGGTCGGCACCGGCGCGGGCATGCTCAACGCCGTCCAGCAGTTCGCCGGCGCCCTCGGCGTCGCCGCCCTCGGCACGGTGTTCTTCGCACGGGTCGGGCACCCGTCCGTGCACTCCCATCTCGCCGCCGCGGAGCTGGTCTTCGGCATCGCCGCGGGCCTGAACCTCCTGACGCTGCTGCTGGTGGGCCTCCTGCCCAGGAACGCCCAGCAGGTGCACGGTTGACCCCGAGGCCGGCGTTCGATCCCGGCCGGTCGCGCGACCGGCCGGGATCGGCAGCTCCGGTGTGACCGCGCGGGGACGGCACGAAAGGTCGGTGTTCGCCGAGTCCCGAACACGCTCGCGTGCCGGGTCTAGGGTCGGGCAGATGAGCACCGCCTCTTCCCCTTCTCCCCCCGACCGCGACCCCGAGATCGTCGCCCGCCGGGCATCGTCGTTCGGCGGTCATGCCGCCGCCTACGCCACGGAACGCCCGGGCTATCCCGATGAGGCGGTGCGCTGGGCGCTGGAGCCCGTCGTGGCCCGCGGATCATTGCGCGTCCTCGACCTGGCGGCCGGAACCGGCAAGCTCACCGAGGCGCTGGTGCCGTACGCCACCACGCTGGTCGCCGTGGAGCCCGACCCCGGCATGCTGGCGGAGCTGCGCACCCGCCTGCCGGACGTGCGGGCGGTCATGGGAACGGCCGAACGGATCCCCCTGGCGGACGGGTCGGTCGACGCGGTCCTGGTCGGGCAGGCGCTGCACTGGTTCGACCTCGACCGCGCGCTGCCGGAGATGGCGCGGGTGCTGTCCCCCGGCGGCGTGCTGGCCTGCCTGTGGAACGTCGACGACCATCGGGTCCCCTGGGTCGGGGGCCTGAAACAGGTCTCCCGGAGCACCCTGAGCCTCGGGGACTGGCAGGCCGAGCGGGCGTTCACCCCCACACCGGAGTTCCCGGCGGTCGAGTACGCCGAGTTCGCCCACGCCCAGCGGCGGACCGCCGAGTCGATGGCGGCGACCATCCGCACGCACTCGCACGTACTGATCCTGCCGGAGGACGAGCGGGCGGCGCTGATGGCCAGGATCCTCGACTACCTGCACACGACACCGGAGACCGCGTCCGGGGAGTTCGACCTCCCGATCGCCACCGTGGCGATCCGGTCCGTCCTCGCCGGGTGACGGCACTGCGGCGTCGTGGCCGATCGCGGTTCAGGCGTTGGTCTCCATCAGCTCCGGTGCGCGCCTTCCCAGCCGTAGAGCGCCGTCGCGGCCGGTGACCACCGTGTCCCCCCAGTAGATGTACTTCCTTCGATCGCGGGTTCGGACCATGGGCTTCACGATGAAGGTGGAGTTCTCCTCGATCGGCCAGTTCCGCATCAGGTCGTTCCGGGTGTGGCCGAGGACCGCCATCGGCGAATCATCTCCCAGCCCGCGAGCATGCATGATCAGGCGACACTCGTGGTCGTCGGTCGAGAAGCGGGCGGCGACGTCGACGATGTCACCGACCGTGTTCCCGGGACGGAGACTCTCGTAGCACGCGGCGAGGGCCTCCTGTTGCAGCGAGAACATCCGCTTGTACTCCTCCGGCGCTCTTCCGACGAACATCGGTTGCGCGATCTGCGCGATGTAGCCGCCCCACCGAGCCTCCGCCTCGGTGCAGACCATGTCGCCGGCACGGAGCACGCGGCGTGAGGGCATGTGCTGATTGGACGGGGGCTGAGGCCGGCCCGCCGACCAGAGGATCATGGTGGGGATCTCACCACCGCCCTCGACCATGCTCGCGAGCATGCGGGCGTACACCACGTTCTCCGGCACACCCGGCCCGGCCTCGCGGTGCATCACCGCCAGCGCCCGTTCCACCAGCGCGTCCGCCGCTCGCATGAAGGACAGCTCCTCGTCGCTCTTGACGAACCGCGCGCGCTCCATCACGAGGGTGGCGTCGACGAACTCGGCGTCAGGGAAGTTGCGCCGCAGCCCGTCGACGATGCCGAACGACGTCACGCCCTCCGGAGAGCGTGTGTTGCCGGCGAGCCCGGTGATGCCGATCCGGGCCGTGCCGAGATCCAGTTCCCGGAGCCGCTCGATCGCCGTTCCGGCGTAGCCCCAGCCGACGGTGGCCAGGCGGATGTCGTCGACCCAGTCCTGCCTCTCCCGCCAGAAGCGCACGTCCACGTTGGGACCGGTGATCGCCGTGACCTCACCGTCGAGCGGGAACACCGCCGCGGCCGGGAAGCAGTTGCCGCCGATGCCGGTGAGGTAGCGGACGTTGGCCTGGAGCTGGTCGAACAGGCCGGTGTTCGGGGGAACGAAGATGGCGTCCAGCCGCTCCTCTCGCATCAACGCCCGTACGCGCCGCCACCGTTGATCGCGCTCCGCCGGCGAGAAACGGGGCACGTCCGATGTCAGTTCCTGGTGCATCGCTCTGAACCCTCCTCGTAGGGGAGAAGCGGGATCGGCGCCGCTTCACAGGAGCTTGTCCAAGGTGATCGGCAGATCACGGACGCGCCTGCCCGTGGCGTTGTAGACGGCGTTGGCCACCGCCGCGCCGACCCCGGTGATGCCGATCTCACCGACGCCGTGCGCTCCCATGGGCGAATGCGGGTCGGGGATGTCGGTCCACATCACCTCGATCTCCGGCACGTCCATGTGCACGGGCACGTGGTACTCCGCCAGGTTCGGGTTCATGATCCTGCCGTGGCGCTCGTCGAGATGCGTCTCTTCCATGAGCGCGAGTCCGAGGCCCATGATGATCCCGCCGCGGAACTGGCTCGCCGCGGTCTTGGCGTTCATGATCCGGCCGCAGTCGAACGAGCCGAGGAAGCGGCTGATCCGGGTCTCGCCCGTGACGGCGTTGACACGCGCCTCACAGAACATCGCGCCGTAGGAGCGCATGGACCAGTGCGTCAGCTCCAACGGCGGCGGCCCGGACGCCTCCACGGACACTTCGCCGCGGCCGGCCCGGGCCAGGATGTCGGTATAGCTCTCGAACCGGCTCGGGTCCTCGAGCTTGTGGAGGCCGCCGTTGACGCAGCCGACCTCCTCGGGCCTCAGTCCCGCGAGCGGAGAGTCGTGGCCGGCCAGCTCGATCAGCACTGCCAGGAGAGCGCGGTGGGCCGCGCTGACCGCCCCGCCGATCACGGCCGTCTGCTGCGCGCCGCCGGCCATGATGAGGCCGGGCAGGCGGGAGTCGCCCTGCCGGACCGTCACCTGATCCAGATCGAGGCCGAGCCGCTCGGCGGCGACGATGGCGGTCGTGGTCTCGGTGCCCATGCCCATCTCGTGCGCCGCCACGTCGATGATCACGCGGCCGTCGGCGGTCAGGGTGATCCGCGCCTCGCCGCCGGGCAGCCGGATGTAGGGATGGCTCGCGGTGGCCACCCCCATCCCGACCCTCCATTCGCCCTCGCTTCGTGTTCCCGGCCTGGGGCTCCGCTCGGTCCATCCGAACCGCTCGGCGCCCACGCGGTAGGCCTCCAGCAGGTGCCGGGACGAGAAGGGCAGGCCGGAGGTCGGATTCCTCTCCGGCTCGTTCCGGACTCTGAGCTCGATCGGGTCCATGCCGAGGCGGTCCGCCAGTTCGTCGATCGCGCACTCGAGCCCGAACGAGCCGACGGCCTCCCCGGGCGCCCGCATGAAGGTGTTGGCGAGCATGTCCATGTGCGCCGCCTCCACCTCCAGCGTGAAGCTGCGGGCGGCGTACAGCGAACCGGTCGAGGTGATGAAGGGCTCGGGCGGCATGGTGTTGTGGCGGCCCATGGCGACGACGCCGGTGTGGACGAGGGCGTCGAAGCCGCCGTCCGGCCGGGCGCCGATCGCCACCCGTTGCTCGGTCTTGGTGCGCCCGCCCACCACGCGATAGACGCCCTCGCGGGTGAGGGCGGCACGGACCGGGCGTCCGGCCAGCTTCGCCGCCGCGGCGGCGAGGATGTGATGGGACCAGAGGGATTTGCCGCCGAAGCCGCCGCCGACGTAGGGCGAGCTGACGTGAACCTGGTCCTGCCGCAGGCCGAACGCGTAGCCGAGCGACCAGGCGGTGTGGACCACCGCCTGGCTGGCGTCGTGGACGACCAGCTCGTCACCGTCCCAGGCGAGGGTGACCGCGTGCGGTTCGATGGCGTTGTGGTTCTGGAAGGGGGTCCGGTAGATCTCGTCGACCTTCACCGGCGCGGCCGCGAGCGCCGCCTCCGCATCGCTGATCTCGGTCTTCAGCGGCCGGCCGTAGTGGAACGTGGGGTGGCGGCCGGCGGCCTTGGCCTGTTCGAAGGAGGTGACCGCGGGCTCGGGCTCATAGCCGGCGCGGATCAGGGACGCGGCGTGGTCGGCCTGTTCCTGCGTGTCCGCGAGCACGACGGCGATGGGCTGGCCGTTCCAGTGGATCCGGTCGTCCTGCATCACCGGCAGGGTGTCGCCGGCCACCGCCTTGCCTTCGGTGTACCACTCCGGGAGCGGTGTGATCTTCGGCGCGTTCCGGTAGGTCATCACCAGGACCACCCCGGGCGCCCCCTCGGCGGCGGCGGTGTCGAGCTCCGTGATGCGTCCCTTGGGCACGGTGCTGAATGCCAGGGCGGCGTACACCATGCCGTCGAACCGGAACTCGGCCGCGAAGGTCGCCGCGCCCCGCACCTTCAAAGGCCCGTCGACCCGCGAGACTCGAGTGCCGATCGTGCCGGACCTGTGCCGGCTCAGCGGGTCGGGGGCGCGGCCCGGCCCCCAGTCGTCCGGGGCCGGCCCGACCGCCGTCTTCACCGCGGGCCGGGCGGCATCGTGGTTCTCGCTCATGGCTGCTCTCCCGCGAGGTCGGTCAGGACCGTCGTGATGGTCCGCTCGGCGAGCTCGATCTTGAAGGCGTTGTGGCGAAGCGCGACCGCGCTCGCCAGCTCTTCCTCGGCGGCGCGGCGGAAGCGTTCCGCGGTGGCCGGGCCGCCCCGGAGCGCGGCTTCGGCCGTCCAGGCGCGCCAGGGCTTGTGGGCGACCCCGCCGAGCGCGATCCGAACATCGCTCACGATCCCGTCCGTCACCTCGATCGCCGCGGCGACCGAGACCAGGGCGAAGGCGTAGCTGGCCCGGTCCCGTACCTTCCGATAGGCCGAGGACGCGGCGAGTGCCAGGGCGGGCAGTTCGACGGCGGTGATCAGCTCGCCGGGCTCCAGCACGGTGTCCAGGTCGGGCCGGTTCCCCGGAAGCCGGTGCAGGTCCGTGATCGGCAGCGTCCGTTCACCATCGGCGTTCCGGAGGTGGACGGTCGCGTCGAAGGCCGCCAGCGCCACGCACATGTCGGAGGGGTGAGTGGCGACACAGGCCGCCGAGGCGCCGAGGACGGCGTGGCCGCGGTTGAAGCCCTCGATGGCGTCACAGCCCTGTTCCGGCCGGCGCTTGTTGCACCGTGAGCCGTCGTCGTAGAAGTAGGCGCAACGGGTGCGTTGCAGGATGTTGCCCCCGACCGTCGCCATGTTGCGGATCTGCGCCGAGGCGCCCGCGACGATCGCCCGGGCCAGGGCGGGGTATCGGGTCCGCACCGCGCGGTGCTCCGCGACGGCAGCGTTGCGTGCCGCCGCGCCGATCAGCAGGCCCCCGCCGATCTCCTCGATGGCGGTGGACAGACCGGTCACGTCGACCAGGGCCTCCGGACGCTCGACCGTCTCCCGTGCCAGGTCCACGAGGTTGGTGCCGCCGCCGAGATATCTGGCGCGACCGCCGTCGGCGAGCCGGACCGCGTCGGCCGCGTCGGCGGCCCGGGCGTAGGTGAACGGCCTCACGACGCCCCGTCCCCGTAGGTCGCCGCGATGGCCTCCACGATGCCGTTGTGCGCGCCGCAGCGGCAGAGGTTGCCGCTCATCCGTTCCCGGATCTGCTCGCGGGTGAGTACGACCGTCTCCTCCGCCAGGTCGGCGGTGACGTGGCAGGGGGCCCCGCGGTTCGCCTCCGCCACCATGCCGATCGCCGAGCAGATCTGGCCGGGCGTGCAGTAGCCGCACTGGAAGCCGTCGTGCTCGACGAACGCCTGCTGCAGCGGGTGCAGGGTGTCGTTCTCGGACAGACCCTCGACCGTGGTGATCCGGCGGCCGTCGTACTGCACCGCGAGCGCCAGGCAGGAGAGGATGCGCTCGCCGTCGGCGAGCACCGTGCAGGCGCCGCAGGCGCCCTGGTTGCAGCCCTTCTTCGTTCCGGTCATCGTCAGACGCTCGCGGAGGAGGTCGAGCAGTGACACGCGCGGGTCGGGCGGGACCTCGGTCGCGACTCCGTTGATCACGATGGGCATGGCTCCTCCTTGCGGCCGGCGCTTCGGCTCTGAGGTCGGGCGCGCCATCACGGCGATGAGTGTGCGGCTCCCCCGGCCCGGTGATCCGCTGTGCCCGGTGGCGTGGGGCGGACGGTGTCGTCCAGGAATTGACGGATAGGCTGTCCGCCATCAGGTTAGCGAATACCGGATAGGCTGTCCATCACCCTTGAGCGGCAGTACGACCAGACGGTCGGGTACGCCACCGCGCTCCGGCTCCGTACGCCACCTGCTCCAGTCCGCGCCAGCTCGCGCGTTGGTGTCAGGAGCGAAGGGCGCGCAGGCCGGTGCGGATTTCGCGGACCAGGATCTCGGGCTGTTCCAAGGCCGCGAAGTGGCCGCCCTTCTCGGCCTCGCCGTAGTGGATCAGGTTGCTGTAGGTGTCTTCGATCCAGTTTCGTGGCAGGCGTGGGATGTCCTTCGGGAAGACGGTCACCGCGACCGGAAGCGTCAGCTTCGGGCCGGCGAAAGTGGCCGATTTGTTCTCCCAGTAGATGCGGCCGGACGACGCTGCGCTGTTGGTGAACCAGTAGAGGGATATCGCGTCGAGCATGTCGTCCATGCTGAGGGTGTCCTCGGCGAGCCCGTGGTTGTCGGTCTTGGACTGGAACTTCTGACGCGCACCGGCGCAGCACACGACCACGTCGACGAGGCGTGCCGGGAGATATCCGGCCTGCGTGGCGGCCGCCCCTCCTACTGAGAGAGGTCTCCCAGATCACGGGCGGCTGCGTCGGCACGTACGCCCGCGGCCCTTCGCCGTACGAAGGGCCGGTCGGTGTCCCGTAGATCACGTGCGGGTCCGGCCGCTCGCAGGACGACGTCCAGGACACGCTCGGCGTCGGCCGCGTAGGCGTTGCTGAACCATGCCTCATTGGCCTCGACGACGGCGAACCGGCCGCCGTCAAGGATCCCGACATCGACGACCACGGCGCTCGGGAGCCCGCTCCCCAGGTGGTTCAGCAGTTCGGCGCCGAAGCCGATCGCGCGGTGGCCTGGCGGCAGCGGTGCGCTGTCGAGGATCCCGGAGACCGCGTAGCGGCTCGCGGCGTGCACCTGGCCGTCCAGGACGTGGAGGCGGTACTCCTCGGTGAAGATGACCGGTTCGGCGGACAGCACGGGGAGTCCGGCGGGAAGGTGCGCCGGCAGAGCAGCGCCGTCCGGGCGCACCCCCGCCGGGAACGCCTTCCCGGCGGCCGGCTTGACGAAGCGGGGGGTACGTTCCCGCCGGGACTGCCCCAGGGTGATCAGCTCGACGTGTCTGCCGGTGAAGTACGCGGGCAGGGCCGCGAGCAGATCCAGAGGCGGGTCCAACAGGGCCATGTCCAGCGCGGCCGTCACCGCGTCGGCGAAGCGCTCGCCGCCGTACAGGTGGGCGCGGCCGCTCAGGTCGGCCGGGATCGGAGGACCGGGCAGCGTGCGCACGTCCATTCCCCGCCACACGGCCGCCTCCGCCAGGAGCCGGCCCGTGGTGGTCGCGACGGGCGGCAGCAAGAACGATCGGGGTGCGCTCATCCGGGGATCCTTGGAACGGGGCCGATGCGGGAGAGGGCCGGCTCAGCTGAATGCCAGAACACGATCGAGCGCCACCCGGCCGGCGGGTCCCCATGTCGGCTTGCCGCCGGGAATGCCTCGTTCCCCGTTCTGGCCCATGAGGATCAGGAAGAGGCTCTTTAGAGCGGCCAACCCGCGGGCGCGCCGGATCGTCGCCTCGTCCGCCTGCGCGTACGCCTCGAAGAACCGTGAACCCGCGCCCGCCGGAAGGAGCAGCCACGCGGCCGCGAGGTCCCACGCCGGGTCGCCGGCGCACATGTCGCCGAAATCGATCACGCCCGAGAGCGTCCCCTCCGAGACGACGACATTCGCGGGATGGAGATCACCGTGCAGCCATACCGGCGGAGCCTCCCACTCGGGGGCCGCGACGGCATCGTCCCAGACGTCCCGGATGGCCCGGACATCGGCGGTAACGCCGCCGGGGACAACGGCCCGCAAGAACTCTTCGAAGCCGTCCGTGCACTTCTTGGGGTGAGCACCGCGGTCCGAACCGGCCGGCGCCCCGGCGGGCGCCGCCACGTGGAGGGCCCTGAGGAAGCCCGCCAGAGTGCCGGCCGCGTGGTCGTCGCGGCTGATCGAGGCGCAGTCGAGTGGCGCGCCGGGAACCCACGTCATCATGCTCCAGTGCCTCGGGAAGCGCGCGGACGGCTCGCCGATCCGCACAGGAGTCGGCACCGGGAGCGGAAGACGCGGGGCCAGGACGGGCAGCCACCGGCGCTCCTTGCGCTGGAGAGCCGGGGCACGTTCCGTGCGCGGCATGCGCACGGCCAGCTCATCCCCAAGGCGCCACATCCGGTTGTCCCAGCCGCCCGCTACCTCGCGGATGGGCAACCCCGCAAGGTCCGGGTGCTGGTCCCTGAGGAGATCGTGGACCAGCTCTGCGGTGATCTCGATCTCGGAGTCGGCCATGCGCAGCCACAGTACGCGAAACGGGGCGGGCGGCGCGGGCACTCACCCCCCGCCGACGGGCCGGGACGACGCCGGAGCGGACGGGCCGGCCGCGCGGGGAGCGGGTCAGGCGGCGGTGAGGCGGGCCCGCAGCCGGTCACGGGCGGCGGGCCACTCCGAGGCGAGCATCGAGTAGCAGACGGTGTCGCGGACGGACCCGTCGGGCAGGACGCGGTGGCTGCGCAGCACTCCCTCGCGGCGTGCGCCGAGGCGTTCGATGGCGCGCTGGGAGCGTTCGTTGCGGTGGTGGGTATGCCAGCCCACCCGGAGAGCGCCCAGCACGTCGAACGCCCGCTCCAGCAGCAGGAGCTTCGCCTCGGTGTTCAGGGCGGTCCGCTGCCAGCGGACGCCGATCCAGGTGTGCCCGATCCACAGGCCGCAGTGCACCGGTTCGGGGTCGTAGTACGACGTGGTGCCGGCGACCTCCCCGGTGACGGTGTCGATCTGCACCCACGGCAGCCGCGCGGCGCCGACCGCGCGCAGGTCCTCCTCGACCATGCGGCGCATCTCCGCGACGTCGGACGGCTGCCGGACGTTCAGCCACCTCCAGACCTCGGGGTCCTTGCCCGCCTCGTACAGACCCTCCGCGTGCTCGGGCCGGAGCGGCTCGAGACGGACGTGCCGCCCGATCAGCGAGGGACGTTCCAGCCATGCGCTCCCATTCATGGCTGGCACCGTAGAGCCGTTTCAGAGCACCCGGAAAGGGCCAGTCCACGCGGATTCGCGGCGACCACTCGCGGCTCACCTGCGAGGGCCGTTCCGCGCGTCGCGCCCGGCGGCCTCAGCGCGGTTCCGGCGGACCATGGGTGGTGTCACCGGCCGGGCCCGGACCGGTCCGCGCGCGGAAGGTACGGCGATAGGTGTCCGGGGGGACGCCGACCGTGCGGTTGAAGTGCCGGCGCAGCGTCGTCGCGGTGCCCATGCCGGTGGCCGCCGCGATGGCGTCCACGCCATCGTCGGTGCTCTCCAGCAGTTCCTGGGCGCGGCGGATCCGCTGGGTCAGCAGCCATTGCAAGGGAGTGGTGCCGGTCACCGCCCGGAAATGACGGCCCAGGTTCCGCGAGCTCATCCGCGCCCGGCGGGCCAGGTCCTCCACGGTCAGCGGCCGGTCCAGCCGCTCCATCACCCAGGGGAACAGCCCGGCGAGCGGGTGATTGCCCGGGGCGGGCACCGGGGTGGTGACGAACTGCGCCTGGCCGCCGTCCCGGTGCGGCGGCACCACCAGACGGCGGGCGACCGCGTTGGCGACCGACGAGCCGTGGTCGAGACGGATCAGGTGCAGGCACAGGTCCATGGCGGCGGCCTTGCCGGCGGAGGTGAGCACGCTGCCGTTGTCCACGTACAGGACGTCCGGGTCCACCTCCACCCGCGGGTAGCGGATGGCGAGGACCCGGGTGTGCGCCCAGTGCGTCGTCGCGCGCCGCCCGTCCAGCAGGCCGGCGGCGGCCAGCACGAACGCGCCCGTGCAGAGCGAGGCCACGCGCGCTCCGGCGTCGTGGGCCGCGCGCACCGCGTCGACCAGGTCCGCAGGCGGGGCCTCGTCGACGTCGGCCCAGGCCGGGACGATCACGGTGTCGGCGTACGGGAGCCGGTCCAGGCCGTGGTCGGGCTCCAGCCGGAACCGGCCGGCCCGCAGACGGCGAGGCCGTACCAGGGGTCGGCCACGCCGGTCGGGTCGGCCGCGAACACCTCGTACGCCAGCGACAGCTCGAAGTGCAGCATCCCGTCGACGACCGCCAGCGCCACCGTGTGCATGTCCGGAATTGTACGGGTGTTGGCGTTCCGGACACTCGTGGTGAGGCGCCCGCCCCCGCCAGGATCTGCGTGACGGACCGCAGCAGGCCGATCGAGTGCGAGGAGAACCCATGGGATCAGGACTCACGGTGGCGGTGTTCGGCGCGTACGGGCACACCGGGCGTTTCGTGGTGGCGCACCTGCGGGAGCGCGGGTACGTCCCGGTCGTGTCCGGGCGTGACGCACAGAAGCTCAACGCGCTGGCGTCCGACGCCGGGCTGGAGGGCCGCCCGGCGTCGGCCGAGGACCCGGCGTCCCTTGACCGTGCCCTGGCCGGCGCGGCGGCTGTGATCAACTGCGCCGGGCCCTTCGCCACGACGGCCGCCCCCGTGATCGAGGCGGCCCTGCGCGCCGGGATCCCCTACGTGGACGTGGCGGCCGAGATCGAGGCCATCGTCGACACGTTCACGCGTTTCACCGACCGCGCCCGCGCGGCGGGAGCGATGATCGTCCCCGCGATGGCCTTCTACGGCGGCCTCGGCGACCTGCTGGCCACCGCCGCGATGGACGACTGGACGACGGCCGACGAGGCGCACATCGCCTACGGGCTGAGCGGCTGGCATCCCACCGCCGGGACGCGCGCCTCGGGCGCGGTCTCCCGGCAGCGGCGGGACGGCCGGCGCGTCCGTTACGCGAACGGGCGGCTGGAGTACCGCCAGGACGAGCCGCCGACCCTGGAATGGCCCTTCCCCGGGCCGATGGGTCCCCGGACCGTCATCGGGGAGTTCACGATGGCCGACGCCGTCACCGTTCCCCACCACCTGCCCATCCCCGACGTGCGCACCTACATGACGGTCGAGGCGGCCAGGGACCTGTCGGACCCGGACACGCCCGCGCCGGCCCCGGTCGACGCGCGAGGGCGGTCCGCGCAGACCTTCCTCGTCGACGTCGTCGTCCGCTCCGGCGGCCGGGAACGGCGCGCCGCGGCGAGCGGCCAGGACATCTACGCCGTCACCGCGCCACTCGCCGTCGAGGCGGTCGACCGCGTCCTGACCGGACGGACCCGGACGGCCGGGGTCGCCTCCGCCGGTGAGATCTTCGACGCGCCCGACTTCCTTCGCGCGCTGTCCCCCCACATCACCCTGGACCCGCGTCCCTAGCGGGCGGCTCCCCCGCGTCGTCACCGCGTCGCGTGGTCGCGGTGCGTCACCGTCACCGGAACCGCTGCCACACGCCCGGAACCGTCAGGCGGAGTCGGTCGGGTCCAGGCCGCGGACGGTGGTCAGGTCGGTGAGGCCGCAGATCGTCAGGACCGGGCCGAGCAGCGGCGTGGCGATCACCTCGATGCGGTCGGCGTAGGACAGCAGGATGCTCAGCCCCGCGCTGTCGAGGTACTCCACGTCGGTGAGGTCGACGACGAGGGGACTGCCGTCGTCCGCCAGGGCGGTCGTCACGGCGGTGGCCAGATCGGCGCTGTTGCTCATGTCGATCTCGCCGGCGGCGGTCAGGACGGGAGTGCCGTCCGGTCGGCGGTCCGGGGTCAGGGTCAGAGGGGTTGTCATCAGGCGATCCTGGTCTGCATGTCGACGGTGGTGCCGTCGGGGCCGGGGGTGACGGTGACGTGCTGCATCATGGCGCGCATCAAGGTGAGCCCACGGCCACGGTGGGCGTTGGCCTCGGGTTCGGGCGTCTTCCAGCGGCCGGTGTCGGTGATGGTCAGGCGCATCCGGTCCACCAGCGCTTCGGCGCGCATGCGGACGATGTCGCCGGGCGCGTCGCGGTGGCCGTGCTCGATGGCGTTGGCGCACGCCTCACCGGCGGCGACGAGCACGTTCTGCACCATCTGGGGTGGCAGGTCACACTTGGTGAGCCAGCTGCGCAGGGCCCTGCGGACGGGCGCGAGCTGGGTGGCCTCGGCGGGGAAGGTCATCTCCAGCGGGGCCGGGTGCCGGTAGAGCAGCAGGGCGACGTCGTCGTCGTACCCGCCGGCGGGCGCCAGGCGGGTCATGACCTGGCTGGCCAGGACGTCGATGCCGGTCTCCCGGCCCTCCTGCACGGCCGCGCCGGCCATGTCGATGCCCTCGGTCAGGGGCCGGCGGCGGCGCTCGACGAGGCCATCGGTGTAGATCAGCAGCGTGGCGCGGGCCGGCAGGGTGTGCTCGGAGTACGGGCGCGGCGTGCCGGGACGCACGGCGAGCGGAGCCGAACGGCCGCCCTCGAGCAGATGCCGGGCGCCGTCGGGATGGACGACGATGCCGGGCGGGTGCCCGGCGCTGGAGTAGGCCAGGTGCCCGGTCTGCGGATCGAGGATCCCGCAGAAGACGGTCGTGCACATCGCGCCGGGGACTCCGGCGGCGAAGTGGTCCAGCGCGGTGAGGGCCTGGTCGGGCCGCGGGTCCTGCAGCAGCAGTGCCCGGCAGGCGCTGCGCAGCTGCCCCATGACCGTCGCGGCCTGCAGGCCACGGCCGACGCAGTCACCGACGACGATGCCGATGCGCCCGTCGGGCAGCGGGACCGTGTCGTACCAGTCACCGCCGACCTCCAGCGGGCGGGCGGCCGGTTCGTACCGGACGGCGAAGCCCTCCGGCAGGTCGGAGGGGCCGAGGATGGCCCGCTGCAGCGCGATCGCGGTCTCACGCTGCTGGTCGATCTGGTGGGCGCGCACCAGCCCCTGGGCGAGGTGACCGGCCAGCAGCGACAGCAGGGTCTGGTCCTGGTCGGTGAACGGCCGGTGACCGTCCAGGTCGAGCCACAGCACCATCGGGCCGCGGGGATGTTCGAGGCTGACGCCCGCGGCCGTGCCCGCGGCGTTGGTGGCGGGCGCCAGGGACGGGCCGTCGCGCAGCCCGGTCAGCGCGGCGCGGTGCTGGTCGCTCAGCGCCTCCCAGGCGGTGTCCCCGCCGGTGCCGGTCACCACCGGCACGCCACCGCCGGCGAACACGACGGCCAGGACACGATCGGCGCGCCAGAGCGCCTGCACCTCCTCCAGGGCGCCGGCCAGGGCCTGTTCGAGGCTGGCGGCCTGGGACAGCCGCAGGCTCAGGGCCGCCACCGCCGTCTCCCGCTGGATGGCGTAGTGCTCGGCCGTCACGTCACGGAAGGTGCCCACGGTCACCCGGCGCCCGGTGTCCAGATCCTGCACCTGGTTGAACGCGACACTGATCCACATCCGGTGCCCGTCACGGTGCGTCACGGGCACGGTGTAGACGCCGCGCTCCTCCGACAGCACCCCCGCGAACGCCTCCGCCATGAGCCGGTGAGCCTCGGGGTCACCGTCGGCGTCCGGCCACCACGGGTAGCTCGGCGCGTACGGCAGGCCCTCGGCACCGAAGCCCAGAATGTCGGTGAACGCCGCGTTGATCTCCACGACGGCGCCCTGCTCGTCACAGACGAAGAAGGCCTCCTGCAGGGAGTCGACCAGGGCCGTGCGCCAGCGGGCATGGTGGCTGCGCAGGCGGGCCAGCTCGACAACGGCCTGCACCCGCGCCAGCAGCTCGGCGGCGGAGAACGGCTTGATCAGGTAGTCGTCCGCCCCCGCCTCCAGACCCTCGATCGAGGCGTCCTGGCCCGCTCGGGCCGACAGCAGCAGCACGGGGATGCTCGCGGTGCGCGTGTCCTCGCGCAGCGCGGCCACCAGCTGCAGGCCGTCCATACGCGGCATCATCACGTCGCTGACGACCAGGTCGGGCGCGTCGGCTCGCGCGGCCTCCAGCGCGGCCTGCCCGTCCTCGACCGCGCTGACCCGGTGCCCCGCGCCGCGCAACAGGCGGGTGAGGTACTCGCGCATGTCGGCGTTGTCATCGGCGATCAGCACCCGCGCCGGCAGGCCGCGTCCCGGCCCGGCCGCGGGCTCCTCACCGGTGCCGGGCCCGACCTCCTCGGAGGCGGGCTGCGTCTCGGCGTCGTACTGCGGGTCCGAGGGCAGCCAGCGCAGGGCCTCGTGGATGAACGGATCGGCGGTCGCCGAGACCGTCGCCGCGGCGTCCCCGTCGATGAGGGCGTCCGGCGGCAGGTGCGCGTGCCCGAACGGCATCCGTACCGTGAAGGTGGTGCCCTGGTTCTCGGCGGAGACGGCGCTGATCGTGCCACCGTGCAGGCCGATCAGCTCCTTGACCAGCGCCAGCCCGATGCCGCTGCCCTCGTTCGATCGCGAGCGGGCCTTCTCGATGCGGTGGAACCGCTCGAACAGCCGCGGGATCTCCTCCTCGGGCACGCCGATCCCGGTGTCGGCGACGGTGACGACCGCATGGTCGTCCTCCACGCGCACGCTCACCCGGACCGAGCCGTCGAAGGTGAACTTCAGCGCGTTGCTCAGCAGATTGAAGATCACCTTTTCCCACATGCCCCGGTCCAGGCACACCGGCTCGGGCAGCGGGGGACAGTCCACCTCGAAGACCAGCCCCGCCCTCTCGATCGCGGAGCGGAACACGCTGGCCAGCTCGGCGGTCACCGTCGCCAGGTCGACCGGCTCGTACCGCGCCTGCATCCGGCCCGCCTCGATGCGGGAGAAGTCCAGCAGCGTGTTGACCAGCTTGCCGAGCCGCAGCCCGTTGCGCCGGATGACGTCGAGCTCCTCACGGGCCCGCGGGTCGGCGGCGCCCAGCCGGTTCCGCAGCTCGTCGACCGGGCCCATGATCAGGGTGAGCGGGGTGCGGAACTCGTGGCTGATGTTGGAGAAGAACGCGGTCTTGGCGCGGTCGAGCTCGGCGAGCTCCTCGGCCCGCCGCTGCTGGGCCTGGTAACTGCGGGCGCTGGCGATACCCGCCGCGACATGCCCGGCGGCCAGCTCGATGAACCCCCGGTAGCTCTCGTCCAGCGGCCGGTACCGGTTCAGCGCCGCGACCAGGAAACCGTACGGCGCGCTGCCCTGCTGCAGCAGCGGCACCACCAGCGCGTGCGTGGGCGGCGCCGGCCAGTCCCCGGACGGCAGCCCGGTGAACGGGGCGCCCTCCAGGGCCACCAGCGCGGACTCCCCCCGCGCCAGCGCCGCCGCCGGCCACACGCCGCCGGTGCCGTCGGCCGGGACCGTCACCGGGGCGGCCGGATGGCCGGCCTGGATCCCGGTCGAGGCCGCCAGCCGCGCCGGACCGTCGTCCTCGAACAGGTACACCAGCGTGAACGGCAGATCCCGCAGGTTGCCGCCGAGCTGGCGGCCGGCGAAGGCCAGCATCTCCTGCTCGGTACGGACCACGCTGGGGTCGGAACCCAGGTCCCGCAGCGTCGCCATGCGGCGCTCGCCGATGACCCGCTCGGTCTCCTCACTGACCACGCACAGCATGCCGACGACCGTGCCGGCGTCGTCGCGCAGCGGGCTGTAGGAGAAGGTGTGGTAGCTCTCCTCGGGGTACCCCGACCGTTCCAGGAACAGCAGCAGCGCCTCGTCCCAGGTGGCCTTGCCCGTGTTCAGCACGGTGCCGATCCGCGGGCCGATGTCGTCCCAGATCTCCGCCCAGACCTCGCCGGCCGGCCGGCCGAGCGCCCAGGGGTACTTACGGCCCAGCGTGTCCCGCCGGTAGGCCGCGTTGCAGAAGAACGTCAGCTCCGGGCCCCACGCCATCCACATCGAGAACCGCGACGACAGCAGGATGCTGACCGCGGTCTGCAGGCTCTGCGGCCAGCCGTCCGGCGGCCCGAGCGGTGTCGCCGCCCAATCCACCACGGCGAGGTCCCGGCCGACCTCCCCGTCGACGAAGAACACGCCCGCCCCGGCCGCCGTCGGCGGCCCGGACCCGGCGTCTTCCACCGGCCCGCTGGGACCAGCACCGCTCATCGCCCTCTCCCTCGCCACGACCCCGCGCCGGCCTTGCCACGACCCCGCCGGGACCTGCAATGGGGAAGGCCCGGCGGCTTCCGTAGGATAGGCCAACCGTCCCCGAGCCGTTACATCTGTACCTCTTCGCCCGGGGATCATTCACGCAGGTTGGAGAACGACGTCGATGGACACCGCACACGCCACCGCCACGGCGCCGCGCGGCGCCGGCGAGCGGCGGCGCACGGCCGCGGTGGACCGCTACCGGACCCTGGACGTCCACGACGGCGCCTTCGACCGCATCACCGCCCTGGCCGCCCGCATCTTCGACGCGCCGATCGCCACGGTGGCGTTCGCCGACGGCGACCGGCTGTGGTTGAAAGCCGCCCGAGGCGTGTCCGCCGGTCTCACCGAGGTCACCCCCGGCCCGGGCCTGTGCGCCGCCGCCGTCCTGCAGGACACCTCCTACCTCGTGCGCGACGCGCTCACCGATCCGCGCACGTCGGGCAACCCGTTCGTCCACGGCGACCCCGGCGTCCGCTTCTTCGCCGCCGCGCCCATCACCACCGCGGACGGGCACCGGCTCGGCACGGTCAACGTCGCCGACACCCGGCCCCGCGACGCCACCGACGAGCAGCTGACGGCCCTGACCGACCTGGCCTCCCTGGTCATGGACCAGCTGGAGGTACGGCTCGGCGCTTACCGCACGGTCGCCGCCGAACGCGAACTGCGCTCCCGCGCCGAGTCCCTCGCCCGCACCCTGCAACGCACGCTGCTGCCACCGGCCCTGCCCACGGTGCCCGGCCTGGACTCCGCCGCGGCCTACCACACCGCCTCCGCGGACCAGATCGGCGGTGACTTCTACGACCTGTTCCCCCTCGACGACGGCCGCTGGGCGTTCTTCCTCGGCGACGTGTGCGGCAAGGGCGCCGAGGCCGCCGCGCTGACCTCGCTGACCCGCTACACGCTGCGCGCGGCCGCGATCTACGACCCCGACCCCCGCGCCGTCCTGGCCAACCTCGACGCCGTCCTCAAAGGGGAGTACCAGGGCGGCGAGCCGCGCTTCTGCACGGTCGTCTTCGGCGTGCTCGAACCCGCGGAGGACGGCGGGTTCACCGTCACCCTCGCCAGCGGCGGGCACCCGCCGGCCGTCATCGTGCGCGCCGACGGCACCGTCGAGACGGCGCCCACACCCGGCGGGCAGCTCATCGGCATCCTGCCCGCCCCGCGCTTCGCCTCCACGCGCACCCGCCTTGCGCCCGGCGACGCCCTCCTGCTCTACACCGACGGCCTCACCGAGGCCCGCACCCGGATTCGCGCCATGCTCGGCGAGGACGGACTGACCGCCTACCTGACCGCCGTCGCCCCCCAGGGCGCCGACGACGTCCTCGCGGCGGTCCGCAAGCTTCTCGAGGATCTGGGTAGGGGCGTCACCGACGACACCGCCCTGCTGGCCCTGTCCGTGCCCACCCGTGACACCACCGTCCCCGTACAGGAGAACCGGTGACCGACCGCGTCCTGACCGCCACCACCCACGCCCACCCCGCCGGCCCGGCCGTGATCGCGGTCGAAGGCGAGCTCGACTACTACACCGCCGCCCACCTGCGGCAGGCCCTCCAGGAGACGGCCTTCACCGCCGAAGGCATCATCATCGACCTGACCGACCTGACCTACTGCGACTCCACCGGCATCACCGTGCTGGTCACCGCGTACCACCGCGCCCAGGCGAGCAAGGCGCCCCTCGCGCTGGTCGGCCTCAACCCCGACCTGAACCGCGTCTTCGGCATCGTCGGGCTCCACGACGTCTTCGCCTCCTACCCCACGGTCGACGAGGCGATCGCCGCCCTTTGACCGGCACCCCCTCACCTGACCGGCACCCCCTCACCTGCGGAGCGAGCAGGTGTTGGCCAGGTCACCGCCGGTAGGGCGAGGGACCGTCCCGCCGGGAGGCGGCGGCGTGCCGCGCCCGGTCCAGTCCTCCAGGGCCGCGAACGCGGCATGGAAACACGGCAGGATCGGGCGCAGCAGATCCGGGAACGCGTCGTACAGCGAATCGACGTGGTTGCCGCCCGCGATCCGGTAATACCGGTGCAGCCCGCCGCGCCCGCGGGCGCGGACCAGCCGGTCGTACACGTCGGAGTCCTGGGAGATCGGCAACAGCGTGTCCAGCGTGCCCTGCAGCGTGATGAGCGGCCGCCCGATCCGCCCGCTCAGGGCGACACGCCGCACGGCCTCGTGCACCGAACGATGCCGACGCGCGTAGTCGTAGTCGGCGTCACAACCGGGCGTGCCGGAGGCGCAGTACGGCGTGCCCGCCTCGACCGGCGCGCTGAACGCCGGATCGAACTCCTGCCGGTAGATCCGCTGGGTCAGGTCCCAGTACACCTTCTCGTGGAAGTCCCACAGCGGCTCCGAGCCGGCCGCGAACCCCGCGCCCAGCAGTGCCGCGTGCGCGGCCGGGTCACCGGTCGCGGCGTACCGCGGGTACTCCCGCATCGCCGTCGGCAGCGACGTGAGCAGGTTCGGGCCCTCGGCCCGCCACAGCGTCCCCTCCCAGTCCAGGCCGCCGTCGTACAGGCCGGGCCGGTTCTCCAACTGCCAGCGCACCAGGTAGCCGCCGTTGGAGATCCCCGCCGCGAACGTCCGCGCCGGAGGCCGGCCGTACCTGCGCGCCACGGCCGCCTTCGCGGCGAACGTCAGCTGTGTCAGCCGCCGGTTCCACTCGGCCATGGCGTCACCGGGCCGCGTCCCGTCGCGATAGAACTGCGCGCCGGTGTTGCCCTTGTCGGTCGCCGCGTACGCGTAGCCGCGCGCCAGCACCCAGTCGGAGATGGCGAAGTCGTTCGCGTACTGCCGCCGGTTGCCCGGCGAACCCGCGACGACCAGCCCGCCGGTCCAGTGCTCCGGCAGCCGGAGGACGAACTGGGAGTCGTGGTCCCAGCCGTTGTTCGTGTTCGTCGTCGAGGTGTCGGGGAAATAGCCGTCGATCTGCAGGCCCGGCACGCCGCTGGGGTTGCGCGCGCCGGCGGGCTGCAGACCGGCCCAGTCGGCCGGCACGGTGTGGCCGGTGGCCACCGTACCGGCCGTCGTCAGATCGGCCAGGCACGCGGAGACCTGCCGCTCCGCGCCCGGAACGCTCACCACGGGACACGCGGCCGCACGGGCGGACCGGGGATGGGGCACGGCCGTCACGGCGACCGCGGCGATCACCGCGGCGGCGGTCACGGCGAGGAGCTGACGCGTCGGTCGCATGCACGCCTCGCTTCCTGGGTCGGGGAACACCGTGCCCGCCATCGTGAGACCCCCGGCCCCCTGGGGTCGACGGCTCGTGGCCCCACAATCCCCCGCCGCCCCATGGCGGCCGCCCCCATACCCCCCGCGCACCGGCGCCTCCTGTGGCCGCGGACCACCGGAACCCGGGCGAATGTGGGGCCCGCACACATGGATCCGGCCCCGTGGGCTGCCTAGTGTTCGGCGGCACCTGCACCGTTCACCGGCCGTCGACCAGCCGGTGACCGGCACGACACCGTTCCGTACGACACAGTGCCAAGGAGGGCGAATGGGCGCTCCCGCCACCCCGCCTCCCGTGCTCACCGCGCGGAGCCTGGTCAAGGACTTCCGGGGCTTCCGCGCGGTCGACGGCGTGGACCTCGACGTCGCCGACGGCGCGGTGCACGCGCTCGTCGGCCCCAATGGCGCCGGCAAGACGACGCTGTTCCACCTGCTCACCGGCTTCCACCGGCCGACCGCCGGCCGCATCCACGTCGGCGGGCGCGACCTGACCGGCAAGAGCCCCGAACAGGTCGCCCGGCACGGCGTCGCACGGTCCTTCCAGACCACCAGCCTGTTCCCGCAGATGACGCCCCGCGAGCACCTGGAACTGGCGTTGCAGGCCGGCACGACACTCGGCTGGCGGTTCTGGCGGTCGGACCGGGCCCTGCGGCGCTTCACCGGCCGCGCCCTGGACCTGCTCGACCAGGTCGGCCTCGCCGCGCACGCCGACGAACCGGCCGGCGCCCTCGCCTACGGGCGCAAACGCGCACTGGAACTCGCGCTCGCCCTCGCCCTCGACCCGCGGGTCCTGCTGCTGGACGAGCCCACCGCCGGCATGGGCACCGAAGACCTCACCCGCACCATCGAACTGATCCAGCGGATCCGCGCCGGACGCACCGTCGTCATGGTCGAGCACAACATGAGCGTCGTCGCCGCCCTCGCCGACCGGGTCACGGTCCTGCAGGCCGGACAGGTCCTCGTCGAAGGCCCCTACGCCGAGGTCCGCCGCGACCCCCGCGTCATCAGCGCCTACCTGGGAGACGCCCATGCTGCGCATTGAGGACCTGTCGGCCTGGTACGGCGAGGCCCGCGTGCTGAACGACGTGTCGCTGGAGATCGCCGAAGGCGAGATCGTGACCCTCGTCGGCCGCAACGGCGCCGGCAAGACCACACTGCTGCGCTGCGTCATGGGCCTGCACGCCACCGGCGGCGCCCGCGCCACCGGCACGATCGAGTTCCTCGGCACCGCCCTGACCCGCCTGCCCGCCCACCGGCGGACCCGCTGCGGTCTCGGCTACGTCCCCGACGACCGCGGGATCTACGCCACGCTCACCGTCGAGGAGAACCTCACGCTCCCACCCGCCGTCGGCCCCCGCCCCTGGCCCCTCGGCCAGATCTATGAGACGTTCCCCCGGCTGCGCGAACGCCGCCGCTCCCCCGGCACGAAGCTGTCCGGCGGCGAACAGCAGATGCTCGCCCTGGCCCGGGTCCTGCGCATGGGCGCGCGGCTGCTGCTGTGCGACGAACCGACCGAAGGACTGTCCCCGCTGATCGTCCAGCAGATCGGCGCGATCCTCCGCGACGTCAAGGACCAGGGCGTCACCGTCCTGCTCGTCGAACAGAACATCCACTTCGCCGCCACCGTCGCCGACCGGCACCACCTGCTGGCCGAAGGCCGGATCGTCCGCTCCCTGGGCAACGACGAGGTCCGCGCCCGCGAACACGAACTGCTGGAACACCTCGGGATCTGACAGACCCCGGACCACCACCGAGGAGGAGGAACCGATGAAGGCTCTACGCGCCGCGACCGCGGTGACGATCGGAGCGATCACGCTCGCCGGATGCGCGGGCGGACCCGGCGGGGGCGGGGGGAAGATCAGCGGGGGCAAGATCGTGCTGGCCGTGCTCAACGACCAGTCCGGCGTCTACTCCGAGCTGTCCGGGCAGGGCAGCGTCAAGGCCGTACGGCTCGCCGTCGACGACTACAAGGCCAAGTACGGCGACAAGGCCGTCGCCAAGAAGATCGACGTCATCACCGCCGACCACCAGAACAAACCCGACATCGCAAACAGCAAGGCGCAGGAACTCTACGACCGGCGCCAGGCCGACGTCATCCTCGACGTGCCGACCTCCTCCGCCGCGCTCGCCGTCGCCAACGTCGCCAAGGCCCGCAAGAAGCTGTTCTTCGACATCTCGGCCGCCACCACCGAACTCGAAGGCGCGCAGTGCAACGCCTACACCTTCCACTACGGCTTCAACAGCTACACCCTCGCCAACGGCACCGGCGGCACCGTCACCCACGACGGCGCGAAGAACTGGTACATCGTCTACCCCGACTACGCCTTCGGCCAGGACATGAACAAGAGCTTCACCCAGGCCGTACGCGGCGCGGGCGGCACCGTCGTCAAGAGCGACCCGGCGCCGTTCCCCAACGACAACTTCTCCTCCTTCCTGCTCAAGGCGCCCTCACTCACCCCCAGACCGCAGGTCCTGGGCGCCATGCAGGCCGGCGGTGACCTCGTCAACCTCGTCAAGCAGTACAACGAGTACCGGCTGCGCGACAAAGGCATCGGCCTGGCCGTCGGCCTGATGTTCCTCACCGACATCCACTCCCTCGGCTCCGACGCCCTGGCCGGCACGAAGTTCACCGACCCCTGGTACTGGAACGCCGACGCCGCCAACCGCGCGTGGGCCGACCGGTTCCAGGCCGCCGCCGGCAAACGCCCCACCTTCGCCAACGCCGCGAACTACTCCGCCGCCCTGCAGTACCTCGAAGCCGTGCAACGCGCCGGCACCGACAAATCCGACACCGTCGTCAAGCAGCTCGAAGGCGCCAAGATCAACGACGTCTTCACCCACGACGGCACCATCCGCGCCGCCGACCACCTCCTGACCCACGACGTGTCACTGGCCCAGGTCAAGCCCGCCAAGGACGTCACCGAACCCTGGGACTACGAGAAGATCCTCTCCACCGTCCCCGCCGCCCAGGCCTTCCAGCCGCCGTCCCCCGCCTGCCGGCTCCACTGACCCGGCCACCTCCCCGGCCCGCCCTCGGCGGGCCACGGGACCCCACTGGAGGTCAACGTGTTGCAACAGGCATTCAACGGCCTGGTGGGCGGCGCGTTCTACGCCCTGCTCGCCCTCGGCCTGTCCGTCATCTTCGGCATGCTCCGCGTCGTCAACTTCGCCCACGGCTCGTTCTACATGCTCGGCGCCTTCGGCGCGTACGTCCTGCTGGACTCCCTCGGCCTGAACTTCTGGGTCGCCCTCGTCACCGTCCCCCTCCTCCTCGGCGCCGCCGGAATGCTCGTCGAGCGCGTGTTCGTCCGCCGCCTCACCCGCCTGGACCCCCTGTACGGCTTCCTGTTCACCTTCGGGCTCGCCCTGATCCTCCAGGACGCCGTCAAACACCGGTACGGCGTGCAGTCCCAGCCCTACCCCCGCCCGTCCGCGCTGTCCGGCTCCCTCGACCTCGGCCTGTTCGACTACCCCGCCTACCAGGTCTTCGTCCTCGCCGTGTCCCTGCTGACCTGCGCGGCGACCTGGCTCATCCTCACCCGCACCCGCGTCGGAACGATCGTCCGCGCCGCCACCGAACGACCCGAGCTCACCCGCGCCCTCGGCATCGACGTCGGCCGCTGGGTCGCGCCCGTCTTCGGATTCGGCGTCGCCCTCGCCGGACTCGCCGGAGTACTCGCCGCCCCCATGCGCGCCGTCAACCCCCTCATGGGCGCCGACCTGATCATCACCGTGTTCGCCGTCGTCGTCATCGGCGGCCTCGGATCCATCTTCGGCTCGGTCACCGCCGGCTTCGCGATCGGACTGATCACCGCCCTCGGCGACCTCTACGTGCCCGCCCTCTCCCAGACCCTCGTCTTCGTCGTCATGGCCGCCGTCCTGCTCTGGCGACCGGCCGGACTGTTCGGCCGCGAGGAGGCCGCCCTGTGATCCTGTCCCGCCTCACCGCCCGGCCCATCCCCCTCATCACCGGGCTTCTCATCGCCCTCGCCCTGCCCTGGGCGATCTACCCGCCCGTCGCCCTCGACATCGCCTGCTGGGCACTCTTCGCCGCGGCCGTCGACCTGCTCCTCGGCCACACCGGACTGCTGCCCTTCGGGCACGCGGCGTTCTGGGGCGGTTCGGCCTACGTCACCGGCCTCATCGCGCTGCACGCCGGACTGCCGTTCCCCGTCGCCGTACTCGGCGGCGCCGCCACCGCCGCGCTCCTCGCGGTCCCCATCGGATACCTGTCGGCCCGCCTGCGCGGCATCTACTTCGCGATGGTCACCCTCGCCTTCGCCCAGGTCGTCTACTTCGCCGTCAACCAGTGGCGCGGCCTCACCGGCGGCGAGAACGGCCTGCAGGGCATCCCCCGGCACTTCTTCGGCCTCGACCTGTCCGACCCGTTCTTCTTCTACTACGCCGGCCTGCCGCTCGTCCTCGCCGGACTCTTCGCCGCCTGGCGCATCACCCGCTCCCCCTTCGGCCGGGTTCTCACCGCGGTCCGCGACAACCCCGCACGCGCCCAGGCCCTCGGCTACCCCGTCGCCCGCTACAAACTCCTCGCGTTCGTCCTGTCCGCGGGACTGTCCGGACTCGCCGGCGGCCTGTTCGCCATCGGCCACGGATTCGCCTCACTCGACGACGTCTACTGGACCACCTCCGGCCAGGTCGTCATGATGGTCGTCCTCGGCGGCATCGGCACCCTCTGGGGCGGAACGCTCGGCGCCGCGCTCATCGTCGAGCTCAACGACTACCTCGCCACCGCCGGGTTCCAGGAGATCGGACTCGTCACCGGCACCATCTTCGTGATCATCGTCCTGGTGTTCCGCCGCGGCCTCTGGGGCACCGTCCACGACCTCCTCCCCACCCCCGCACCGCACCGCACGCCACGACGACCCGCGTCCGAAGGAGCATGACCGTGGCCGCCACCACCCGCACCGGACCCGCCCCGGCCACCGGCACCGACCTGACCGGCCACCGCGACCTGACCGGGCACCGCGCCCTGGTCACCGGCGCCGCCGGAGGCATCGGCCTCGCCTGCGCCCGGCGACTCGCCGCCGCCGGCGCCGACGTCGTCATCGTCGACCTGCGCGCCGACGCCGCAGAGGCCGCCGCCGACGAACTCGGCGGCCACGCCCTCGCCGTCGACCTGTCCGACCCCGACGCGGTCGAACGCATCGACTGCGACGACGTCGACATCCTCATCAACAACGCCGGCCTCCAGCACGTCGCCCCGATCACCGAATTCCCCCCGGAGACCTTCACCCGCATCCAGCGGATCATGGTCGAGGCGCCGTTCCGGCTCGCCCGCCGCACCCTGCCCGGCATGTACGCGCGCGGCTGGGGCCGCGTCGTGAACATCTCCTCCGTCCACGGCCACCGCGCCTCCCCCTACAAGGCCGCCTACGTCACCGCCAAACACGCCCTCGAAGGCCTCACCAAGGTGATCGCATTGGAGGCCGCCCCGCACGGCGTCACCGCCAACTGCGTCAGCCCCGCCTACGTCCGCACCGCCCTCGTCGAGGCCCAGATCGCCGACCAGGCCGCCGCCCACGACCTCCACCCCGACCAGGTCATCGACCAGATCATGCTCGCCAGAGCCGCGATCCGCCGCCTCATCGAACCCGACGAGGTCGCCGACCTCGTCGCCTACCTGTGCTCACCGAGCGCAGCCATGATCACCGGCTCATCCGTCACCATCGACGGCGCCTGGACCGCCCACTGACAATGACCGCCTTGACGTCCTCTCCCGCCTGAAAGCGGGAGATTCCGACCTCTCACGAAGGAGAAGCCAGTGGTTCGCGGTTCACAGCCCCGCCCAACGGCTGGAGGGCTCCCCGCACTGTCACGGCCCGCCCGGCCGCGAATCCGCTTGGCTATCGCAGACTCACACACCGTAACAGAATGGAGGGAGCGGCGCTTCCTCTCCGGCCTGAAGGCCGGAGTTCCGCATCGCGAACCAGATGAAGTGCGACGTCTTCTTCGACCTGCTCGCCCGCGAGGCCTCCGCCGCCGAGTTCGACGCACCCCTCCTCGAGGCACGCGTCGCCGGCGCGGACCCACGCGTGCTCGCGGAACTGGAGACGACCAAGGCCGCCGCCCTCCGCGTCCGCTCCCTCCTCGAACACCGCGCCCGCCGCGAAGCCGAACTCGCAGCCCTCTTCGACACCGCCAGCGACCTCGCCGGCCTGCGCCGCCTCGACGCCGTCCTGGAGGCGATCGTCCGCCGCGCCCGCCGCCTCCTCGGCGCCGACATCTCCTACATGACCCTCAGCGACGACGACCGCGGCGACACCTGCATGCGCGTGACCGACGGATCGGTCTCCGCGGCCTTCCGCGCCCTCCGCATCCCCTTCGGCGCCGGCCTGGCCGGCCTCGTCGCCCAGACCGGCACCCCCTACAGCACCCCCGACTACTTCGCCGACGCACGCTTCGACCATCAGGCCTACATCGACGCCGCCGTCCAGGAAGAAGACCTGGTCGCGATCCTCGGCGTCCCGATGCGCCTGGGCCCCCGCGTCATCGGCGTCCTGTTCGCCGCCAACCGCAGCGCCCGCCCCTTCGTCCCCGAAGAGATCGCCCTCCTCGGCTCCCTCGCCGCCCACGCCGCCATCGCCATCGACAACGCCCGCCTCCTCGACGAGACCCGCGCCGCCCTCGAAGAACTCAGCGCGGCCAACGAACTCATCAAGGCACGCAGCGCCGCCGTCGAACGCGCCGCCCACGCCCACGACCGCATGACCACCCTCGCCGTACGCGGCGGCGGCGTCCAGGACGTCGCCGAAGTCATCATCGACGTCCTCGGCGGCGCCCTCCTCGTCCTGGACCCCGAAGGCCGCCCCCTCGCCGCCGTCGGCGACCTCGGCGAACCCGACGCCACCACCGTCATCGAAGCCGCCCGCGCCTCCCGCTCCCTCGGACGCGCCGTACAACGCGGACGGCTCTGGATCGCCTCGATCGCCGCCGGCGCCGAAGTGCTCGGCACCCTCATCCTGCGCACTCCCGGCGCCGGCGAACTGTCCGGCAGCGACCAGCGCATCCTCGAACGCGGCGCACTCGTCACCGCACTGCTCCTGCTGTTCCGCCGCAGCGTCGCCGAGGCCGAAGGCCGGGTCCGCGGCGAACTGCTCGACGACCTGCTCAGCGGCCGCGTCACCGACCTCGACGCACTACGGGCCCGCGCCCGCCTGATCGGCTTCGACCTCGGAGCCCCCTACGTCCTCGCCGTCGTCCGGCACGACACGGACCGGCCCCGCGCCGCCTTCTGGGCCGCCTCCTACGCCTCCGCCGCCGGCGGGCTCTTCGCCACCCGCGGCGACGAGATCGTCCTGCTCCTCCCTGGCCTCGACCCCGGCGCGGTCGCCCGCCGCGCCGCCAAAGACTGCGGCGCGGCACTCGGCACCACCGCGACCGCCGGGGCCGCCGGCCCGGTCGACTCCGCCACCAAGGTCACGGCGGCACACCAGGAGGCGGGACGCTGCGCCGACGCGCTCCTCGCACTGGGCCGCGCCGGACAGGGCGCCGATACCCGCGAACTCGGCTTCGTCGGCCTCCTCCTCGGAGACGGCAGGGACGTCACCGGCTTCCTCACCGCCACGCTCGGCCCCGTCCTGGACTACGACGAACGCCGCAAGACCAAGCTCGTACGGACCCTGGAGGCCTACTTCGAGGTCGGCGGCAGCCTGGCGCGAGCCGCCCAGCGCCTGCACGTCCACGTCAACACGGTCACCCAGCGCCTCGACCGGGTCGGCAAGCTCCTCGGCGAGCACTGGCAGGACCCGGAGCGCACGCTGGAGATCCAGCTCGCGCTCCGGCTCCACCGTCTCACCGCCACCACCGGCCGGTGAGAAGACCGCACTGATCTTCGACCGGCCGCGTTCCGATGCGCGGGACGGTAGCCGAGCGATCCGCGTGAGGTCGAACGGATCAGATCGTGTCGTCGAGCCAGTCGAAGATGCGCGCCACCGCCAGGCGAAGGGCGCCAGGGTGGCAGTGGGCGTCGCCGCCTTCCTCCTCGGTGAAGCTCAGGAGTTTCTTCGGCGCTGTGAGGTGCCGGTACAGCCTGCGCGGGTCGGATTCCTCGGTGGCGGAGTAGAACAGGTCGGCGGTCGCCTCGCACACCAGCACGGGGCAGGTGATCTTTTCCGCGCTTCCGTCGCCCAAGTTGTAGCGGGCGTACTCGGCCAGGAATCTCCGGTCGGTCGAGGTCCCCGTGACGTAGCGCCCGTGGTCGCAGGCCCAGCGCAGGGTCGGGCTCTGCTCACGGGCGTCGGCGATCATCCGGTCCAGTTCCTCGTCGTGCGCCGCTGCCGCGCGCTGGACCACCTCGTCGTGCGGCAGCGGGAGGTGCGCGGTCAGAGCGGAGACGGCGTCGAAGACACCGTCGACGGCGACGACGGCTGCCAGGCGCCGCTCATAGGCCGCCGCGCGGGGCGCGAGGTAGCCGCCGAGACTGACGCCGAGCAGCGCGATGCGGGCTGGATCGACGCCCGTGTCCTGGGCGAGGAAGTCCAGGACGGGACCGACCACGTTCTCCCAGTCCGGCCGGAAGGTCAGCCCGTCCCGGTGGATGGCCGCAGGCTGCCCGGGGCCGTCGAAGGTCAGGACGTGGTAGCCGCGTTCCTGTCCGCCGGCAGCGCCGAAGAAGTGCAACTCCTCGGCGGCGCCGTCGAATCCGTTGTGCATCACCAGTGTCGGCTTCGGGCCCTCGCCCGCCGCCCGGTAGAAGTAGCCGTGCAGCACGGTGTCCTCATACGGGATCTCCACGGGGGTGATGCCGGGAAAGTGGGCGATGGCGTCGCGGAAGCAGGCGACGCCACGCTTATAGGCGTGGTCGATGCGCGGGTCGCCGGGGTCGCCGTGCAGGAAGAACTCGGCCGCCCGGTAGTAGGTGGAGGCGCGCAGGAGTCCGTCGCGTGCGCTGATGGGGTGGCTTGCGCGGGCCTCGGTCTCCAGGCGCTCGGCGGTGGACAGCCAGGCCTCGTGCCAGCCGTCATAGTCGCCAGAGGTGACGCGGGCGGCGGTGGCGATGACTTCACCGACGTCCGAGCCGCCGTAGACCGCCAGGCCGAGATTGCGCAGGGTCTCGAACCAGAACTGCTGATCACCTGGGAACATCAGCTGCTCCACGGCATCTCCTTCTCAAGGAGGGCACGGAAGGCGCGCGGGGGCCGACCGGTGACGCGCTGGACGGTGTCGGTGGTGCGGTCTTCGGAGCCCGCGGCGATGGCACGGTCCATGCCGGCCAAGATCGCGGCGAACTCCGGCGGCATAAGCGCCGCGAAGCGATCGCGCATCTGCTCGTAGGACAGATGGCGGTGGACCACGGGCCGACCGGTGACCTCGGTGATGATCGCGGCGATGTCGTCGTACCTCAGCGCCTCTGGTCCGGTGAGGACGAGGTCGGTGTTGGGGGCGTCTTCGCCGGTCAGGGCATGGACGGCGACAGCCGCGATGTCCTCGGCATCGACGAAGCCGACACGGCCGTCGCCCGTGGCGGTCCAGATGGTGCCGTCTTCACGGATGCTGAGGGCGTGGATGTGCGTGCCGGTGAAGTTCTGCATGAACCAGGAGGGCCGCAGCACCGCCCACTGCTCGAACAGGCCGGGAAGGGCCCGGTGCACCGCCCCCACCGCCGGGCCGTCCTCGGGTATGGCCGAGGAACTGAGGAGCACCGCGCGGTGTACGCCCGCGGTGCGGGCCCGCTGGAGGAAGGGCAGCATGACCGCCGCCGGGTCGGACTCGCCCAGGGGCGGTATGAGGTAGACGCGGTCGACTCCGTCGAGGGCAGCGCCGTGGGTGGCGGGGTCGTACCAGTCGAAGCGGACCGGCTCCGCGCCGGGGACGGGGGCGGCGTGACGGCTGGCCGCCTTGACCCGGTGGCCGGCGGCTACAAGCCGCGCGGCGGTGCGGCCGCCGGTGTTGCCGGTGGCGCCGATGACCAAAGTGGTCCCGGTCGTGCTCATCGGGTGCTCTCGGTGAAGTCGGCGCCGGGCTGCAGGACGGCGAGGGGGTTCCAGTAGTCGCGGTAGGACGTGATGCGTCCGTCCTGAACGGTCACGACGGCGATGTAGGTCATGTCGTAAGGCGCCCCGGTCTCCACCAGGCGGCCGACACCGCGCATCTCGACCACGATGGTCTCCGGGTCGGTGGTCTGGTGGATCCGCAGGTCGGGAAAGTCGTGCAGGTCGATGTGGTCGGGGTAGTCGCGCATGTAGGCGGCGATGGCCTCCTTGCCCTCCAGCCGCTCGGGCCAGCCCTGGGGGGCGAAGGGGAACTCCATGATTCCGTCCTCGGCCCACAGGCCGACCCAGCCGGGAATGTCCTTGTCCAGCAGCAGCCGCAGGCTGTGGCGGTACAGATCCGCTGGAGAGGTGTGTGCGGACATGGGTATCCTCCATCTCGTAAAATCCGGACCCTGGGTCCGGAAACTCACGATACGGACCCAGGGTCCGGATCGCAACTGGAGGAATCCGCGTGCCCGAGCGCAAACCTCGCAAGGACGCCGTCCGTAACCGGATGGCCGTCTTGGCGGCAGCCGACACCCTCTTCGCTCGCTGCGAGAGCCCCGAGGACGTCACCATGGCCGACGTCGCGGCAGCGGCCGGCGTCGGGAAAGGAACGCTCTTCCGCGCCTTCGGTGACCGCACCGGGCTGATCCGCGCCCTGTACGAGGCACGGCTCGAACCGATCATGGACGCCGTCGAAACGGGCCCGCCACCGCTGGGGCCCCCCACCCCGCCGCTTCAGCGCATACCCGCCCTGCTCGACGCCTTCCTGTGCTTCAAACTCGACAATCGCCGCCTCGCACTGGCCCTGGAGGAAACGGGGAGCGCCAGCCCTTACCAGGCAGAGCATTACGAGCGATGGCACAGCCTGCTCCAAGCCATGCTGGAGCAGATTCCCGGTCTGACCGACAGCGACTTCACCGCCCATGCCCTGCTCGCCGCCACCCGAGCCGACCTCGTCGAGCACCTGGCCGGTCAAGCATGCGTGCCGCGCGAAAGAATGCGGGCGCAACTGGCGAGCTTCATCACCAGAGTCCTGGACCCTCGCTCGTCACAGAAGGGCTGACCGCCGAGGCCGGGTCCTCATACTGATGAACTTGTTGGTTGTTCATGATTTTTGAGTTTTGCAACTATCGACGGCCTTTACATAGTAAGATTGCTACTGAGTGCCGACGAGCGCTCGGCTGGACGACGTCCCCAGGCCGAGATCAGCGGCGCGAGTGTCAGGTCGAGTTCGCCCGCGTGGATGGCGGCCAAGTGCGCATCGATCTCGGCGTCGTCGGTAAGGCCGGCCGCGAGCAGCTCGCCGCGCACGTGCCGGATGGTCGCCGCCTCCAGCCGGTCGCAGGCCGGCCCGCCGACTGGGAAAGAGCCCGCCGCGGCGACATCTGCCAGGCCGGCCTCACGCAGTGCCCGCGGCAGTGTCCGGCCGTAGCGCAGGTCCGCGCCGCGGCGCGTCAGCAGCTCCCGGACCGCATCGCGCAGCCGATTGGCCCGCCGCGCCGATTCGCTGTCGTCCAGGCATGCCAGTGGCTGCAGAGCGGTATCGGCGTCCTCGACCAGCAGCCAGCCGCCGGGCCGCAGCGCCGCCGCCATCGTGGCCAACGCCTGAGCCCGGTCGGGTACATGGACCAGCACGAGCCGGGCGTGCACCAGATCGAACGTCCCCGGCTCCGGGGGCGGATCAGCGGCGACGTCGTGCCGGCGCACCTCATACCCGCCACCTGCCTTCAGCCACGACGGGTCGATGTCCGTGGCCAGCACGTACCCGGTCGGACCGACGGCCGCCGCGAGCGCCTCCGGGATACTGCGGCCACCGGCCCCCACCTCCCAGCAGCGCGAGCCCGCCCCGACCCCCAGTCGATCGAAGTGCGCCCGCGTCACACCGTCGAACAGCTCGGCCAGCCAAACGAATCGCTCGCCCGCCTCGGCGCGCGCGTTGTCCAGCAGGTATCCGCGGGCGGGAGCGGGCTCTCCACCGAGCGCGTTAGTCCTGCCTGTCGGGTCCGGTCGGCCACCGACGTGCGGCGGGCGGGGCGAGGAGGTCATCAGTACATGGTCACCTCCTCAGACCGCCAACGCCACGACGATGGGAGCGGGACATCTCACACGGCCGGCGGACCCCGCACGTCTCACAGCACGGTTCTGCACCGTGACGCGCCGGAAGGGGTGCATGTATTCGGCCCCCACAGCCGGCCTCCCCGAAGGCAACCAGTGCCGGGCGCACACCCGGCGTGGCACGGAGGCGAGCCGCCGTCCCGGCGCCCCGCGCCCGTGAAGGCGGTGGCGATTCACCACGAGCACCACGGCGAGCGACAGGCCGCGGTCCGTTTCTGCCGTATTCCGGTGGCAGCCCCTGCGTCACATGGCGTCTGAGGGCGTGGGGGTAGAGCATCGGCTCGGCGGCCGGCGAGGATCGCCGATCCCGGCAGGCAGTGAGCGGCTCGGCGCGGTCATCGAGCCGCCTCCCCTGGGGTGAGCCCCGCCACTCGGCTTCGACGCGTGGTCGCACCAGCCGCGCCGCGAACGCATCACCCCTGGGTTGTGGCGGTGTCCATTTCCCTTGCCCAGCGTCGGCTCCAGGTGTCCAGCGGACTCAGCGCCTCGCCGAGGTCCCGGCCGGGCGATGTGAGGTGGTAGCCGTCGCCGGGCGGGGTGAGCAGGCGGGCGTCGGCCGGCTCGGCGAGGCGGGTGCTGAGCACGCTGGAGGACATGCGCTCGCAGCGGCGCCGCAGTTCGCGGAAGCCCGTCGGTGTCTCTGCCGGTGCCTGGCTCAGTTCCCACAGGATGCGCATCGTCCAGCGCCGTCCGAGCAGATCGAGCGCGGCCATGACCGGACGGCCCGACCCAGACCCGCGTACCGGCGCGCCCGGCCGCGGAGCTCTGATTCCCAGGGCCCCACTCCTTGCTCGCCCGCGTCACCGCATGCGACCTGGCACAGGCCCGGGACCCGCATGAGGACCTGCTCGCTCGCCGTACGGGGGAAGCTGGTTCTCCGCCCTTGACGACGCACGTCCGTGTGGCCACCGGGCCGGTCCACACCGTCGTCGGCTGACTCTCACTCGGCTCGACGCCGGGCCGCGCAGAGCCATCAGGGCGGCCGAAACCAGGATCCGGGCAACTAGTCTCCGGCATCCGGCCGAGGCCCGGAGACCTCGCCCACCTGAAGCATGGATCCGCCGCGGTCGGCGGACCAGGCCTCGTGGGCCCCGCGGACACGTGCCCACAGGACCTCTCGGTCGGCGTCGTCGAGATCGGTGAGCGTCAGCCCGAACAGGTCGGCGAGAACGGCGTACCACGCGCTCTTGGACTCCAGGACCTCCTTCCGGTCCGGACCGCTGCCGATGCGTCGCAGCACGCACCCGGTGAGCACATCGGCGCCGCCGGCGTCCCGGCGCATGACCGTGCAGGTCCGCACGTACCCCGACTCCGGCGACGTGGACAGGTGCCGATGCCGGTCGAGGAACTCCCCCACCACGGCGGGCCCCATGCCGAAATCCACGCCGGTGAAGGCGCCACGGGGATCGTGGTCGAGCCGCCACCCTCCGGGTGCGGCCGCTGAACGCCGCAGACGAAAGCGGAACGGCCCCTGGACGTGTTCACCCTCGCTCAGGGGCAGCGGCTCGTGCAGTCCATCGCCCAGACCGGCGTCCACGAGCCAGACGCCCGAGGGGCAGTCCTCCGCCGCCAAACCGCGTACGGTCAGCGCCAGGTGGTTGGCCAGTGCCGGACCCGGCGGCGTCGCGGCCCGCCGACCCTGCACCCCCGCCCGGTGCCATGTCACCTCGTAGCCCAGCGCGCCGAGCAGGAGGGCGAACGCACCGTTCAGGTGGTAGCAGTAACCGCCGCGGCCCGCCGTGATCCGCGCCGCGGACTCGTACGGGTCGATCGAGGTGAGCCGGCCGAGTTGCACGTCGAGTGCCTCATAGGCGACACGCTCGACCTGGGCGGCGTGCAGGACGCGCAGGGCGGTGACACTCGGCGGGCCGGGGTCGGTGAGGCCGAGCCTTCGGAGATACGCGGATACGCCGAGACGGCTCATGTCGCACCTCCGTCGTGGATCATAACTTCATGGCCCCCGCCTTTACAAAGTAAGTTAGGGCCGTGATGGCGCGGCCCGGCGACAGGGCGAGTGCCGCTCGCCGTGCTCAGCGTCTCGCGTACCGTTCCCTCCATCCGTACGGCATCACGATGAGGAGCTGCGCACGGTGGCCGCGGAGCGCCAGGACGTGCCCGACGCCGGAGTCTGAACACTCCCCGGCCACCGGCCCCGACCATCGGGCACGTCGAGGGCCCGCCGGCGGTCACCCGGCGAGACGCCCGTCGCGCATCTCCAGCCGCACGCCGGGGAAGCGGCTCCGCAGTGTCCGGTCGTGGGAGACGACGACCAGCGCGCCCCGGTAGTCGGCGAGCGCCGTCTCCAGTTCCTCGACCAGGACGAGCGACAGGTGGTTGGTCGGCTCGTCGAGCAGCAGCAGGTCGTGCTCCGCCGCCAGCAGCCGGGCCAGGGCCAGCCGCCGCCGCTGCCCCACCGACAGCCCGCCGACCGGCGTGTCCAGGGCGTCGGGGTGGAACAGTCCGTACGACAGCAGCCGCAGGCGATGCTCGTCCGGGTGGCCGGGCCGACCGTCGGCGAACACGGCCAGCGCGGACCGGCGCGGGTCGGGGAAGTCGACCTCCTGTGGCAGGTACCCCACCCGGCCGCGCCGGAGCACGCTCCCGGAGTCGGGCTCCTCGCCGGCGAGGAGCCGCAGCAGGGTGGACTTGCCCGCGCCGTTCGGGCCGTGGATCAGCAGGTGATCACCGGCCGTCACGGTGAGGGAGACCGCGCACAGTCGGTCGCCGACCGTGGCCTCGCGCACTTCGGCGAGCGCCCCCTCCCCCTCTCCCCCGCCGAACAGCCCGTCGAAGCGCAACGGCTCGGGCGGCCTGGGCACCGGATGCGCCCGCAGCTGCCGGAGCCGTTCCTGCGCCTGGCGCACCCGGCTGGCGACCGAGCTCTGGACCCGCCCGGCGTCCCGGTCGTAGGCGGGTTTGTTGCGGTCCTTCATGGGCCGGCCGGGCGCGACCCGGCGGGCGGTGGTCGCCGCATGTCTCTCGACGCGTTCGACCTCCTCGCACCAGGTCGCGTACGCCTGCTCCCAGCGGACGCGGGCCGCCGCCTTGGCGGCGAGGAAGCCGGAGTATCCGCCGCCGAACCGGCCCACGGACCCGTCCTCGACCTCGTAGATCACGGTGGCGACCCGGTCGAGGAAGAGCCGGTCGTGGGAGACCACGACGACGGTGCCGTGGTGGGTGCGGAGCCGGTCCTCCAGCCAGGTCATCGCCGGCTCGTCGAGATGGTTGGTGGGCTCGTCGAGCAGCAGGATCTCGGGGGACGCCGCCAGGACACAGGCCAGCGCCAGCCGGGCCTCCTCACCGCCGGACAGCGTGCCGAGCGCGCGGTCCCGCTCCAGGTGGGCGAGGCCGAGCCCGTGAATCGCCTTGTCGACGCGGGCGTCGGCCTCGTAGCCGCCCCGCGCCTCGTACGCGGCCCGCAGCGCGGCGTACTCGGCGAACCGGTCCTCGGTGAGGTCGGCCTCGAGCTCGCACATCCGGCGCTCCATCGCGCGCAGGTCGGCCAGGGCCGCGTCGATGGCCTGCCGGACGGTGTCGCCGGGCGGCACGTTCCTCGTCTGCCCGAGGTGCCCGACGCCGCCGTCGGCCATGACGGTCACGTCGCCGTCGTCCGGTGGCTCGACGCCGGCGATCAGTCGCAGCAGCGTCGACTTGCCGGAGCCGTTCTCCCCGACGAGCCCGGCACGCTCCCCGGGCCGTACGGAGAACGAGACGTCGTCGAGGACGAGGTGGTCACCGTAGGACTTGGCGACGCCCCGCAGGGTGAGCTGAGTGGACAAGGAGGACCTCCGATACACGGCGTGGACGGGACATCGCGGTGCTCGGGGTCAGGCCCATGGCGACTGCTCTCCTTCACTGACCAAGCTTATCGCAACTTCGGTTGCGTTAAGATGATGACAGGTCGGCACCTCCGAAGGCAAGGGATTATTCGATGACGAGCACCGAGGGGCACGGGCTGCGTCCCGGCGGCCGCAGCGCCCGCGTCCGGGCCGCCGTCCGGGCGGCCACCCTGAGCGAGCTCGCCGAGAAGGGATACGCCGCGCTGACCGTCGAGGGCGTCGCCGCCCGCTCCGGGGTGCACAAGACCACCGTCTACCGGCGCTGGGGCGGGGTCGAAGGCCTGATCGCCGACGCGCTGGAGATGGCGGCCGAGGAGCCCTGGCCGATCCCCGACACCGGCTCCGTGGAGGAGGATCTACGGGCCCTCACCCGCCTGGTGGTGACCGGGTTCACCGATCCGGACGAGGGGCCGGTGTCGACCGCGTTCGTCGCCGCCGCCCTGCAGGATCCCGCCGCCGCGGCCGCGCTCCATGGCTTCTTCGCCTCCCGGCACGACCAGGCCGCCCGGATCGTGACCCGCGCCGTCGCCCGCGGCGAGCTGCCGGCCGACACCGACCCGGCCGAGGTCGTACGGGCGGCGGTGGCGCCGGTCTACTACCGGCTGTTCGTCAGCCGGGAGCCGGTCGACGCGGGAGTCGCCGACCGGGCCGCGGGCGCCGCCCTGGCGGCCGCCCGCGCGGGCGCCTTCGGCTACCGGGGATAGTCTCCGATGCCGGACCTCAGCAGGTCGAAGGCCTGGTCGACGGCGGTCCGCACGGCGGGGAGGATCGCCGCGTGGCTCCCGCCGGCGCGGCGGCGCCGGAGGTACTCCATCGAGACGGCCTGGATCAGCGCGACGACCTGCGCGGCGACGAACCGCGGGGTGGGGTCGTCGGGGTCGGCGTCGGTCTCCTCCGCCAGGACCTGCGCGAGGTGGTCCCTGCGCAGGTCGGCCATCTCACGCATCCGCGCTCGCAGTGACGGGCTCTCGAGCACCAGGCGGGAGAAGTCGTCCGCGCCGCTGTTGGTGCCGTAGCGCCAGTCGCCCTCGTCCAGGGCCTCGTGGAAGTCGCGGCGCAGCGCCTCCACGACCGACTCCCCCGGACGCCGGGAGGTGACGACCCGGCCGAGCCCCTGGACGGCGAAGTCCTGCCGGTCGAAGAACAGGTCCTCCTTCGTCTTGAAGTAGTTGAAGACCGTGTTGACGGACACGTCGGCGGCCTCGGCGACGTCGGCGACCGTGGTGCGGTCGAAGCCGCGCAGCATGAACAGCCCCATGGCGACGTCGGCGATGCGCTGCCGCGTCTCGCGCTTCTTGCGCTCCCGGAGCCCGAGCTCTTCCGCCATGGGATTCATGGTACTCAGATTGGAGTCACTCAAAGTTTGGTGCGACACCAATTATGTGGTTAGCCTACTTCCATGGATCACGTCATCGAGGCGCGTGGCCTCGCCAAATCCTTCGCCGGCGCGGACGCCGTACGCGGCGTCGACCTGACCGTCCGGGCCGGAGAGATCGTGGGATTCCTCGGGCCGAACGGCGCGGGCAAGACGACGACCCTCCGGATGCTCACGACCCTGCTGCGGCCCACCGCCGGCACCGCGACCGTCGCCGGGCACGACCTGATCGCCGACCCGGCCGGGGTACGGCGCCGGATCGGCTACGTCGCCCAGGGCGGCAGTACCAACCCGTCCTGCACCGCCCTGCAGGAGCTGGTGCTGCAGGCCCGGCTGTACCGCACGCCGGACGCGCCCGCCCGGTCCCGCGACCTCCTGGCCGAGTTCGATCTCGCCGATCGCCCGATCGGATCGATGTCGGGCGGGCAGAGACGGCGCCTGGACATCGCGCTCGGCGTCGTGCACCGGCCTGCGGTCGTCTTCCTCGACGAGCCGACCACCGGGCTGGACCCGCAGAGCCGCAGCGCCCTGTGGGACCACGTCCGGCGGCTCCGCGACCGGCACGGCACGACGGTCTTCCTGACCACCCACTACCTCGACGAGGCGGACGCGCTGTGCGACCGCGTCCTCATCATCGACCGGGGACGTGTCGTGGAGGAGGGGTCGCCGGAGGAGCTGAAGGCCCGGCTGGGCGGAGACGTCGTCACCCTCGAGATCTCCGGGGACGTCCCGCACGCCCGGTCGGCGCTCGCCGGTCTCGCCTCCGTACGGGAGGTGCGCGTCACCGGGCGCACCCTGCGGCTGACCGTCGCCCCCGGGGACCGGATCCTCATCGAGCTCACCCGAGCTCTGGACGCGGCCGGCGTCGAGCCCCTGTCGATCCAGCACACCCGGCCGACCCTCGACGACGTGTTCCTGGCCCTCACCGACCGAGAGGCGGCCGCCCGTGCCGCGTGACACCTGGCTGCTCTTCCGCCATCAGCTCCGGCTCACGCTCGGAGGATGGTTCGGGCTGGTCTTCGGCGTGCTGCAGCCCGTCCTCAACCTCGTCCTGTTCGGTCCGCTGCTCGGGACCTACCTCGGGCACGACAGCTGGCAGGTCTTCGTACCAGGCGTGCTGATCCAGCTCTCGCTGCTCAGCCCGGGCCTGGCCGGGTTCGGCATCCTCTTCGACGCCCGGTTCGGCGTCCTGGAACGGCTGCGCGTCACACCGGCGTCCCGCCTGGCCCTCCTGCTGGGCCGGGTGCTGACCAACACCGTCGTGCTCCTCGGCCAGGCGGTGCTGGTCATCGCGGTCGGCGCGGCGTTCGGGTTCCGCGTCCCGGTCGCGGGCCTGCTCATCGGCCTGGCGCTGCTCGTACCGCTGGCGGCCGGCCTGGCCGCGCTGTCCTACGCGTTCGCGCTGACGCTCCGGCGGCAGGAGCTGTTCGCGCCGCTGTCCAGCACCTTCGTGGTGCCGATGCTGCTGCTGTCCGGGGCGCTGCTGCCGATGTCGGCGGCGCCGGGCTGGCTCGACGCCGTGTCCCGCGCGACGCCGTTCCGGTACGGCGTGGAGGCGCTGCGCGCGGCCTTCGCCGGACGCTACGCGTCGGGGACGCTGACCGCCGGGCTGGCCGTGTCGGTGGTGTTCGCGGTGGCCGCGCTGACCATCGGCACCCGGACCTTCACCCGCCGGCACTCCTGACGCCGACGCCCTCCAGGGAGAGCACCGGCTCCATCACCGGTTCGTCGGGGGCGACCGACCGCTGGGCGACGAACGCGCCGACCAGCACGATCGCCCCGCCGACGAGCTGCGGCACGCCCAGCCCCTCACCGAGCGCGATCCAGGCGCACAACGCCGCCGACACCGTCTCGATGTACGCGACGGCGCCCGCGACCGGCGCGGACAGGCGATGTACGGCGGCGACGCCGGTGAGGTACGCCGTGACCGTACTGACCAGAACGATCCAGACGACCAGCAGCCAGCCCGGAGCCTGCCGGTCGCCGAAGCGTACGCCCGTGGCCAGCAGGTGCCACGGGATCTCCCACGGCGGCGCGGCGACGGCCAGCAGGACCACGCCGACGCTGGACCCGGCGGCGGTCATGACCAGGGGGTCGACGTCCTCCCCGACCCGGTCGATGATCAGGAAGTAGGCGGCCTGGCAGGCGGCCGCGCCGAGCCCGGCGAGCAGCCCCAGCGGGTCGATGCCGAGACCCGACCAGACCTCCACGACACAGGCGAGGCCGACCAGCGCGATCCCCACGCCGATCGACGCGCTCCGGGGCACCCGCCGGCCCTGGACGAAGCGCATCCACCCGACGACCAGCACCGGGCCGGTGAACTCCAGGAGGATCGCCACGCCGACCGGGATGCGGGAGGCGGCGACGAAGTAGAGCGACTGGCAGCCCGCCACGCCCATCACCCCGTACAGCAGGAGGAGCGGCCACCGCCGGCGCACCGCGCGCCCGGCGGCACGCCCGCGCAGCAGCAGGGCGAGCGGCACGAGGACCAGGGTGGTGCCGGCGATCCGTGTCCATGACGCCTGCAGCGGCGAATAACCCGCGTTGATCAGCGCCTTACCGAAGGGCCCTGACGTGCCGAACGCGATCGCGGACACGATCCCGAAGCCCAGCCCCGACGCCTTGAGCCGCGCGGCGTTCACTCGCCCACCCCCTCCTGATTAAGGAGCAAAGCTACAGGACGGTAATTACGCGCCGCAATGGCGTACGAATCGACCCACTACGATGCGCATCGTGACTTGGCAGGCCCCGGCCGCACCCCCGAGCGACCCGTTCGCGGCCATCGAGACAGACGTGCGCGGCATCACCTCCTCCCCGTGGTGGATGGGTGCGCCACCGCACGCGCGCGCCGAGGCGCTCACGTCACGGATGCTGGCCGGAGCCGGTGAATGGTGGCTGTTCGGAGCATGGGGCCGCTGGTACCGCTGCGGCCTGGACGGCAACTGGCACCTGTGCCCGCCTCCGTTCGACCCCGCCGCTCGGCAGGCGGTGATGCCGGCGCCGCCAGGCGCGGGCCGCCCACCGGTACCCCCCTCCATCCTGACCACCGGCCCGGATCTGACCCCCGGCCCGCTGGCCGGCGACGGTCTGTTCGGCGCGCCGCCCTCCCCCACGGTGCTCGGCCGGCTCCAGCAGACCGTGACCGCGGCGGCGACCGCCAACCCCGCCCAGTTCCCCCTGCAGGATCCGCACTTCCTGCCCGGTACCCCGAGCCCGATCGCGGTGTCCTTCTTCGCCGTCCTGTGGTGCGCCGGCGCTCCGGTCACCATGGACGACCACCCGATCCTCGGCCTGTACGCCCGCCACCTCGTCCCCGCCGCACCGGGCCCGCGCTGGTTCCTGCAGCCCGCGCTCCCGCTGATCGTCGGTGCCTACACCGAGCGGCTGCGGGCCGGTGACCCGATGGGCGCGTCCTACGTCGCCCGCGTCCTCTGGGAGACCGCCGAGGCCCTGCGCGGCGAACCCGCCTTCCGGCCCCGCGCCGACGCGCTCGCCGCGATCGCCGCCACGACCCTGCGCATGGTCCCGAACGACCACGCCGGAGTCCGCTACGGCGACCCCGCGATCGTGCAGGAGTGGCTGCGCCGCTGCCCCCCGGAGCTGCGGGTGACGCTGCTGCGGGAGACGGCCCCCGGCGACCACTTCCGGCTCGCCTGCTACGACCTCGCCGCGATGGCGGCCGCGCTGCCCGCCGCCGCGGCCGGACCGGCCGAGGCACGGCGGGTCGCGTTCGCCCTGCTGGCCGCCGACCTCGACGGCGCACCGGGTGCGGCGGCCGCCGTGCTCCCCTGGCTGGACCCCGAAGCGGTCCGCACCCTGCAGTCGCTCGCACAGCCGGGTCACCCGCTGCGGGAGCTGTGGCCGGTCGACGGCACGCTGCCCGGCGCCGTCGCCGGCGCGGACCCGCAGATCCTGCGGACCCTGCTGGCCGCCGCCTACGCGACCGCGCTGTCCTGGTGCCGGCTGGCGGGCATGGCTCCGCCCCGGCCCGGGTTCACCGTCCCCGCGGCGCTGCTGAAGGCGATCGACGCCGGCCCCGAGCCGGGCCCCGGTGAGGGCCTGACACCCTGGGAGATCATCGAGGCCGCCCGCGCCCACCTCGCCGAACAGCGCAAGGCCGACGCCGCTCCCCCGCCGCAGCCGGCCACCACGGCCTGGCCGGCCTCCGAGCCGCTTCCCTCCGCGCCCTCCTCGAACCCGGCCGCCCCGCCGACGTCCGACCCCGGCGGTCCCGGCGGCCCTGCCGCGCCCACGTCGATCCCCGGCGTCGCGGCGGGCACGGGCCCGTCGTCCCACCCCGGTACCGGCCCGTCGTCCCACCCCGGTACGGGTGCGCCGGCCGCCGACCACGGGAGCCCGGTCGGAGGCCGCTGGTCGACCGGGTCCTCGGGGCCCGCCTCCGACTCCGGCGTGCCCGAGGGCACCAGAGCGTGGTCCGGGTTCACGGCGCCGGCCTCCGACCCCGGCGTCCCGGGCCCGGGCGCTCCGGGTCCGTCCTCCGACCCCGTTGGCACGTCACCGGCCCCCTCCCCGTACGACGGCTGGACCCCCGAGGTGACGAGCGTGACACCCGACCCGGCGGCGTCGTTCCCGCCCGCTCCGCCGACCGCGCTCACGCCCGACCCCGGCGTGCCACCGACCTCGGCCGTCCCCGCCGATCCGGCGGCCGGAGCCGGCACTCCGCCGCCCTTCCCGAGCGGGACGGCCGGAGTCGGCGCACCGCCGCACCACCCGGACCCCGTGGCCGGCACCGGCACTCCGCCGCCTTACCCGCTCCCGGCGGCCGGAGCCGGAACTCCGCCGTCCTATCCGACCCCGGCGGCCGGAGGGGACGGCTCGGGATCGTTCGCGGACCCGGCGGCCTCCCCGTACGGTCCCGGGCCGCGTCCGGTGGAGGCGTACGGCATCACGTTCCTGCCGGGCCCCGACGACATCGAGCATCTGCTGACGGAGCTTCGCCGGCGCGGCAGCTGGGCCCTCAGCCTGCGCGGCCAGGAGGTGTCCAGCGCCTCCGCGCCGGCCGTGCTGCTGGTCGGCGAGCTGTCCTGCGGCCAGCGCCGGCTCACCCGCATGATCGCCCGAGCTCTGGCGGAGGTCGGCGTGGGCAGCGGCGAGGTCCACACGCTTCTGGCCGACGAACTCGCCGAGATCGACCCGCGGCGCCTGCGCGACCGCCTCGCCGAGTACAACGGTCACACGCTCCTGATCGAAGACCTGGACACGATCGTCCTCGACGACGACCGCGGCGCGGCCTACGCGTCGGCGCTGTACCGGGCACGGGTCGAAGGCGTCAGCGAGACCGTCCTCGCCGCGACCTGCGCGCCGGGTCGGCTGCGCGAGCTGACCGACGCCATCCCGGAGCTGATCACGGACCTGCGCACCGTACGACTGCCCGACCTGTCCGATCCGGAGCTTCGCGTCCACCTCGCGGCGCTGCTGGCCGGAGAACGCCGCCTGAAGCTGGAGCCGGAGGCATGGCAGGTGGCCCGGCGCGACCTGGCGGCCCTCCGCGGCCGCGGCCGGCTCACCAACGCCCGGCTCGTCGAGGCGTACCTGGATCGCGCCTGCAACCACCATCTCGGCCAGGTGGGCGAGACCCAGGTCTTCCAGGGACAGAACACCCTGACCCTCTCCATCAACGACTTCCAGGGCGTCGCCGCCGAACTCGAACCCTGAGCGGTGGCCCGCGAAAGTGATCACTTTCATAGTGACCAAGCGGTAACTTCGGGTCTACCCTCGGCGCGTGGACATCGTCTTCGAACGGCGGGGTGACGGCCCGCCCTTGCTGCTCATGCACGGCATCGGCCACCGCTGGCAGGCGTGGGAGCCGGTCATCGACCTGCTCGCCAAGGAGCGCGACGTCATCGCGGTCGACCTGCCCGGCTTCGGCGCCTCGCCGCCTCTGCCCCCCGGCACCCCGTACGACCTCGAGACCGTGGTGAACGTGCTGCGGGAGTTCGTCGACCGGCTCGGCGTCGACCGCCCCCACGTCGCCGGCAACTCCCTCGGCGGACTGTTCGCGCTCGAGGCGGCCGACCGGGGGCTCGCACGCTCGGTGACCGCGCTCTCCCCCGCCGGGTTCTACACCCCGCTCGAACTACGGTATGCGGCGCTCGTGCTGCGCGCCTCGCGGCTCGGCGCCGGACTGTCCCCCTCGGCCATGCGACGGCTGGCGAGCACGCCGCGGATGCGCCGTCTCATGTTCGGCATGATCTACGGACGGCCGGATCTCATCGGCGTCGACACCCTGCTGGCCGACGCGGCCGCACTGCGCGGCGCGGTGGGCTTTGAACCGACCCTGCGGGCCGGTCGCAGGACCACGTTCCGCGGCAAGGTGCGGGACGTCCCGGTGACCATCGCGTGGGGCACCCGCGACCGCCTCCTGCGTTCGAGCCAGGCCGTACGCGCCCAGCAGACGCTGCCGCACGCGCGATTCGTCTGGCTGCAGGGATGCGGGCACGTCCCGATGGGCGACGACCCGGAACTCGTGGCCCGCGTGCTCCTGGAGGGAAGTTCCGGCTGAGCGCCGGCCGGCGGCCCGTCGTCGGCCCGTCGATCCGGTGACCCCGAGCCTTCGCCGGGTCCGTGCCGGAGGCCAGCGGTGTTCCGGGTCCGGCCGGGTGTCGCGGTTTCGGGTCGGCGCGGTTTCGGGTCGGCGCGGTTTCGGGGCGGCGCGGTTTCGGGTCGGCGCGGTTTCGGGGCGGCGCGAGGTCTTCCCATCCGGACGTTCGAGAGTGACGATGAGGGTGTGACCCGCCCCTCGGCGCGGCCTGCCGGCCCAGGGACGGGCGGTCCGGCACCGCTGTGGGCGCGAGCGCTCACCGAACGGCTGGCGGTCGGCGCGTTGACCGGCCAGCGGATTTCGCCGTAATGGCCCGCAGCGGCCTGCCGGCCCGCGCCGGCGGTGCGTCGACTCACCACTTTCCCGACACGTCACTCACCGACTCATCGATTCCCTGACCGGCGCCTTCAGGAGCCCCCGGGCGGGTACGGCCCCGCCTGCCGGCGATCGGCGATGGGTTTCGGCGATAAGTGTGAGCGACGGCGTCCGGGATAAGGTCCGCCCGCATCCGCACCGACATCGAGAAATGACATGCAGCCGATCTCGATACCGCCGCATTCGCCGGAGCCAGGGGCGCTATGCTGACGTCTTCATCGCGGGACATGGCCTTCGGTCACGAGACCGAATTCGGCACCTCATCCGCACCACAGACCCACCCGTGCAACCCGCAGTGCAGCTTGCACGGAAATTCCAGGCGCAGATATCGGCAACATTTCCGTTTGTTACTTTTGGGTTTAACTGCGTCACCCCAGGGACCATTTCGCGGAGGTCACGGGATAATAAACTCCCACGAGCGAAAGGGTCGCGTCATGTTCGGTCGGTCGATCTATGTTCCGGAGAACCCGGCGTTGATCGGCGGGTCCCCCCAGGCGGTGCACGAGCAGCTGTGGGCGCAGGGCAAGCGCCGCCGGCTTCAAGTGCGCGGCGCGCTCGCCGCCCTCGGCCTGGTGATCGGCACGGTACTCGTCGACTTCTGGTTCGGGCTGCTGGCCGCGGTGGCGGTCGCCGCGGTGGACGCCCTGTACTACCTGCGCCAGCGGATGGCCTCCAGCGTCTGGCGCAAGGGCCAACGGGGCGAACGGCGCACGTCAACCCTCCTGCGCCTGACCCTCGACTGGCGCGGATACCGCGTCCTGCAGGGAAGGAACGTTCCAGATCAGGGTCAGATCGACCACCTGGTGATCGGGCCCACCGGCGTCATGATGATCGACAATCAGGCGGTCGCTCCGGACACCGACATCGCCGCCTACCGGGGCACGCTGTTCATCGACGAGCGATCCGGCGCCAAGATGGTCGGCGCGCTGCGGGCGCGGGCCGACGCGACCGCCGCCATGCTCGCCGAGCGCCTCGGCGGCGAGGTCGTCGTGGAGGCCGTGGCCGTCATCCACGGTGGTCGCCTCGCCCGGGGCCTCGTCGAGGCCGACGGCGTCACCCTCCTCCGCATGCACCGCCTGCCCGGCTGGGTCCGGCGCCAGCGCAACCGCTTCTCCCCCGAGCAGGTGGCGGCCATCGCCGAGGCGGCGCATCAGCTGCCGATCAGCCGGCAGGCGATCATCGTCCGCTGAGCCGCTGCCCGGCGCGCGTTTCGACGCCGGGCGGCTCCCCTTCCGTCACTCGGCTCCGGCGACCGCGCCGTGTTTTTCGTCCCGCCCGGTCACCCCGTCCCCTCGCTCCGGTCGGCGGCGGGAGGGCACGGGGCGGGACGGCGCGCGGCGGGCGGGAGCCGTACGGAAGAGCCAGTCCATACGAGGTTCGACCGCCCACCGGAACACCCGGCGCGCCACGTCCCCGGACAGGACGACGGCGAGGAGCGCGCAACCGACCGTGACCAGCACGACCTGCCGGCCGGAGATGCCGTAGTACCAGTCCTGGTAGGACAGGTACAGCGTGACGAACCCGTGGAGCAGGTAGGCGTACATCGTCGCCGAGCCGAGCCGGGTGAACCACGTGCGCCGCGCAGGCACGACCGCGAGGAACGCCACCGTGAGGATCAACGCGGCGGCCAACGCGGCGATCCGGAACCCGACGCCGGCCGAGGCGCCCACCCCGAGCTGACCGAAGCTGCGCCGCCAGTGCACCCACTCCGGATCGACGCTCAGCGCGAGCAGGTAGGCGGTGACCCCACCGAGGAGGAGCACTGCCGCGCCCGCGATACGAACGGCACGGCGGTGCAGGACCGCGAAGTGGTGCGGCCGCAGGGCCAGCCCCAGCACGAAGAAGGGCAGGAACGACAGCACCTGGGCGGCGTTGAGCATGCTCGGCAGGGTGACGAACCCGGCGAGCATCGAGATCAGCACCGCCACGATGACGGGGAGGCGGATCTGCTGCCAGAGCGGCGTGGACAGCCGCCATAGCAGCAGGGCGGGCAGGAACCAGGTCAGGTAGTACGGCTCCAGCGGATCCCAGCCGACGTGGCGGCCGGACAGCAGCCCGGCCCACAGCGGATAAGCGACGCTGAACAGCACATAGGGCACCACGATGGCGGCGACGAGCTTGCGGGTGCGGCCGCGGGTGCTCGGGAACCCTCGCGAGAAGTACCCGCACATGACGATGAAGGCCGGCAGGTGGAAGGCGTAGATGAACGTCTGCGCCGCCTCCAGGAGACGACCCCCGACGTTCGCACCCCGGAGGGGCTCCCAGGCGTGGCCGATGACCACCAGGACGACGGCGAGGAACTTCGCGTTGTCGAAGTAGGGATCCCGGTCGGTGCGGCTGCGACCGGCCGGGCCGCGGTCGGCGCTGCCGGGAGCAGCCGGAACGGGGGGTGCCGGATCGTCACCCGCGGACCCGGCGCGGCCAGGGTCGGCGCGGCCGAGGTCGGTGCCGGTGCGATCCGTGCGGCCAGGATCGGCGCGGCCGAGGTCGGTGCGGGCGGGATCGGCGGGGCTGGGTTCGGCGGGGACAGGTTCTGTGCGGACGAGGTCGGTGCGGATGCTCAAAACGACGGAACCTCGGTCGGAGACAACGACTTACCGGGCCAGTCAACAGGACGTTCCTGAACGGAGGCGCAAAGGGTCCTGAACACCTGTGCCCGGTGAGGCCGTGTTCATGCCGGTGCGCCCCCCGGCCGGCAGTGCCGGCACGGCCGGTATCCGGCACTCTCGGCCTGTGCCAGGGTACGAAAGCCTTGCCGGTGCGCCGGAGTGATCCGGCGCGCGTCGCGACAGCTCGGGAAGCACACGACGCCCGTGGTGTCACTGCCCACGAAGTAGACGTTCTTCGCCGCGAGCGTGCCGACCTCGTCGAGATTGACCTGCTCCGTCCGCAGCAGGTGCTCCTTGGCCGGCGCGCCGAAGACGTACTGCCCGATCCGGCCGTCGGAGCGGGTCACCCGGTGGCAGGGGATCAGCAGCGGCACCGGATTCCTTCCCAGCGCGGTGCCGACCGCCCGGACCGCCTTCGGCCGGCCGATCCGCTCGGCGATCCAGGCGTACGGCCGGATCTCCCCGCGCGGGATCGTCGCCGCCGCGCGCAACACCGCCTCCTCGAACGGACGCAGCCCCCGCAGGTCGAGGTGGAGCCCGCCGGTGCGTCCCGTCCGCAGTGCCCGCACCAGGGCCGGGGGCGGACCGCCGCCCGGCAGCAGCGGCCGAGCGAACCGGCCCCGGAACGACGCGGCGAACTCCTCCTGATCCTGTCCGGCACGCAGGTAGGCGACGCCCTGGTCGGTCATCGCGACGTAGACGCCGCCGATCGCGGCGTCGACGCGCACCCAGCGGGCCGCCACCCGCTCGAGCAGGCCCGCCGGCGCGCCGGCCGTCAGCGCGCCGAGATCGGCGATCAGCGAATCGTCCTGGTCGAAGGGGTCCGGGCCGTGGGACTCAACGGTGCTCATCGTTCCTCCCCGGGTAGAGCACGCGGAGTCGCTTGAGACCCCGCGAGATGTGGGACTTGACCGTGCCCTCGGGGGCGCCGAGAACCGTCGCGATCTCCGCGATCGGCAGGTCCACGACGTGCCGCAGCACGATGGCGAGGCGCTGCTCCTCGGTCAGCTCGTCGAGCAGCGCGGCCAGCTCGCGACCGGTCTCCGACCGCTCCGCGACCTGCTCGGCCGGCTCCGCCGGATCGGCCGCCTCCGGCGCGGCCTCCAGGGGCGCCGGAGGCGGATGCCGGGCGGCCGAGCGGGCGGTGTTGCGCCAGAGGTTCGCCAGGATGGTCATGAGCCACGGGCGCGGCCGCAGGCTCTCGATGCGCTGCGGCTCGTAACCGGCCAGCGCGCGATAGGCGCGCAGGAACGCCTCCGCCGTGAGGTCCTCCGCGTCGGCCCATCGCCCGCACAGCCGCAGCGCCGCGGAGAACACGACGTCACGGTAGGCGTCGAAGAGCGCGACGAAGCCGGTGTCGAGGTCCTCCGTGAGCGCGGCGACGATCGGGAGGCGGATGTCGGTCTCGGTCACGTTCATAGAACACCGGCCGAGGCCGCTGCGTTGCGAAGCATCACGTTCGTTCCGTTGCCTCCGATGAACGAGTCGTACGATACGACTTCCGCCTTTACAATGTAGATCACCTACGAGGCCAACGGCCACCGGTCGCAGTTCGCCACCATTCGCCCGATGCACAGGACGGAGAGACCGTGACCAGCACCAGTGTGCGTGAGGCCCGCGAGGCCCTGATCCGCACCCACTTCGAGTCCGAGACCGCCCAGGACTTCGACGTCACGCTGGCGACGATGAGCCATCCCCGCTACGAGATCGTCCCCACCGGTGAGGTGTTCGACGGCCCGGAGGAGGTGATGGCCTACTATCACCGGTCCCGCGAGGCCTTCCCCGACCAGCGGCATGACAACGTCCGCCTGCGCCATGCGGACGACGCCGTGATCGCGGAGTTCGACCTGCTCGGCACGCACCTGGGCGAGCTGTACGGTATTCCGCCGACCGGCCGCGCCTTCCGGTGCCCGATGGTGGCGTTCTTCCTCTTCGACGGCCCGGAAGGCGACCGGATCATCTGTGAGCGGGTCTACTTCGACATCGCCACCATCGCGACCCAACTGGGCATCATCCCGGGGCCGATCGGCACCGGCCCGGTCGGCGCCGGTTCATAGGCGCACCTGCACCGATTCACGGGCGCGGTGACCGCCGGCGCTCTCCGCCCGCGGTCGCCGCGGAGACCGCCCGTACTCGCATACCACCCTTACCCGGACACCGCCCATGCCCGGACACCGCCCGTACGCGGTCGTCCCGCGACCGCCCGGCGGGCCCGGGTCGCGGTGCGCCACCCCGGGCCGGGAGATGTCCGTGTCACCGCTGCGCATCGGTTACGCTGGTGAGGCCGGTGTGGCATGTGTCCCCGGGCCGCACCTACCGCCTTCGCGGAATACCGGCCGGCCGGCTGGTCGGAGCAGGAGCCGCGTTGTGCCTTTCGCCGAGAGGCGACCACCACACCGGCCTGAACGTCACACGCCCCCGCGGGAGGATCTCCCGCGGGGGCGACTTCGTTCGTCAGACCGGCACGGTGACCACGGCGGCGGTCACCAAGGAAGCGATCACGAGCACGGCGATCGCGATCGCCAGGGCGGCGCGGATGCGCCGCCGCCTGCGCAGGCGCCCGAAGTTGGACAGCCGGTCGGCCAGACGGGGGTCGTCCTGGCCGAGTTGAGATGCGATCTCGGTGAGGATTCGCTCCTCCTCCATTGAGAGCGCCATGCCGCACCTCCAGGGGGTCACAGATTTCCAGGAATCATCCCCTGTTTATTGAGCATGGGAAACCTCAAAAAGCCAGCGAGCCTCGCCCTTTGCGGCCACATGTGGCATGGTCGCCACGTAAACGCAGGTCAGCCGCCTTGAGCGGTCATATGGGCGCCACGGGTCGGGAAGCTCTCCCGGTGCCGTCGATCCAGCGCCGTCACGTAGTACGTGTAGACCCGACCGGATTCGGCGGTGTGGTCGGTGATCCGGGTCGTCGTGCCCGGCACCACCAGGAGGAGCCGGCGGGAGTCCGGGGCGGCGCACGCCGGGCCCTGCGCCGGCGAGCGGTAGACCGCGTACGACGCGGCGCCGGCGCCCTGCCAGGTCAGCCTGCGGTCCTCGGCCACCAGGCCGGTGGGCGCCGCCGGCCGGGCGGCGGCCGTACGCGGGCTCACCGGGGCGAGCGCCGGGCGTTGGAAGTGGTCGTGGGCGAGCCGGGACGCGAAGCCGCGACGGTCCTGTCTCACGTCCGTGGCGCTGAAGATCGCCTCTCCGGTCACCTGGGGGTACTTCGCGTCGAGCGTCAGGTGGCGGGAGAGCTCGGCGGCCTTGTTCCACGGCCCGCCGTGTCCGACCTGGTACGCCGCCTGCCCGATGATCAGCTGCACATGCGTGCCCGCCACCTGCCTGGCCCACCACGCCACCAGCGTCCGGTAGTCCGCCGCACCGAACCCGAGCGGCCAGTACAGCTGCGGGACGACGTAGTCGATCCAGCCGTTCCGGACCCACTTCCGGGTGTCGGCGTAGATCTCGTCGTAGCTCTGCAGCGCGTGGGTCGCCGAGCCGTTCGGGTCGTCGGACCTGTTGCGCCAGACCCCGAACGGGCTGATGCCGAACCTGACCCACGGCTTGGCCTGGTGGATGCCGGTCGACAGGGTCTGGACGAGCGTGTCGACGTTGTGCCGGCGCCAGTCGGCGCGGCTCTTGAAGCCGGCGCCGTACTTCTTGAACGTGGACTTGTCCGGGAAGTCCTTGCCGGGCAAGGGATAGGGGTAGAAGTAGTCATCGAAGTGAACGCCGTCGATGTCGTACTTCCGCACGACGTCGAGGACCACCTTCGTCACGAGGTCGCGGACCTGGGGCAGACCAGGGTCGTACCAGAGGGCGTCGCCGTAGCGGTACACCCAGTCCGGATGCCGCCGCGCCGGATTGCCCGGAGCCAGGCTCTTGCGGTTGGGCCCGGTGCTCACCCGGTAGGGGTTGAACCAGGCGTGGAACTCCAGTCCCCGCTTGTGCGCCTCGTCGACCAGGAACCGCAGCGGGTCGTAGCCCGGGGCCTTGCCCTGCTTACCGGTGAGGTACCGCGACCACGGCTCGTACGGGGACGGGTAGAAGGCGTCGGCCGACGGCCGGATCTGCACGTAGACGGTGTTGAAGCCACGCCGTACGGCCAGGTCCAGGAGGGCGCGGTACTCCGCCTGCTGCTTCGCCGCCGACAGCCCCGGCCTGCTCGGCCAGTCGCCGTTGCCCACCGAGACGATCCACATGGCCCGGGTCTGCCGCCCGTCGTCCGAGCGGGCCATCGAGACCTGGCCGCATTCGGCCGCCTGCGCCGCCGGGGGTCCGGACCGGTCCGCGGGACCACCGCATCCAGCCGTGACGACCATCGCCGCCGCGGCGGCGATGGTCCTCTTGGCGATGGATGAGCCCACGGAAGGGCATTCTGCCCGAGACTTCGGAGTGCTTTGGCGGGTATCCCTTACTCAGGGACGACAAAAGGCGGCGGCTATGAACGACACCCTCCGGCTCGGCCGGATCGGCGGCGTGCGCGTCGGCGTCAACTGGACCGTCCTGGTGATCTTCGCGCTCATCACGTACGGCCTGGCCGGCGAGCAGCTGCCGCGCGCGTACAAGGGACTGCATCCGCTGGCGTACGCGCTGGGCGGGCTGCTCACCGCGACCGCCTTCCTGGCCTCGCTGCTGGCGCACGAGCTGGCGCACGCCCTCGTCGCCCGCCGGAACGGGCTCACCGTCACGGGGATCACCCTGTGGCTGCTGGGCGGCGTGGCCCGGTACGAGGGCGAGCCGGCCACTCCGGGCGCCGAGGTCCGCATCGCCGGTTCGGGACCGCTCGTCAGCATGCTGCTGGCGACGGTGTTCGGCGCCGCGTCAGGGGTTCTCCACCTGGCGAGAGTGGACGGCCTGGTGAGCGGCTGCGTCACGTGGCTCGCTCTGATCAACGCGCTCCTGGCGGTCTTCAACACGATCCCCGCCGCGCCCCTGGACGGCGGCCGGCTCGTGCACGCCCTGTTGTGGCGGAGATCCGGCGACCGGGTGAAGGCGACGCTGCAGACCACCCAGGTCGGCCGCGCGTTCGGCTGGGCGACCATGCTCGCCGGCTTCTACATCGCGATGTGGAGCGCGGACGGGCTGTGGCTCACGCTCGTCGGCTGGTTCCTCATCACGGCCGCCGGTCTGGAGGCGGGACAGGCCAGGGTCCGGGCGCGGCTCGACGGCGTCCCGATCCGCCGGATCATGACGCCCGATCCGTTCACCGTGCCGAGTTCCATGCCGGTGGCCGCGTTCCTCCGCGAGATGCTGCCCCGCCACCGGCATTCGGCCTATCCGGTCGTCGACAACGGCGTCGTCCGCGGCATCGTCACCACCGCGCGCGTCCGCGGCGAACCACCCGACACACCTCTCGGCACCCTCATCGAGGACGCGGAGCGTACGACCGCGGAGACCCCGCTGACCGAGCTGCTGCCCCGGCTCGCCCGCGAACGCCTCCTCGTCTTCGACGGGGACCGTCTGGTCGGCATCGTGACCCCCCACGACCTCACCCGCGAGCTCGAACACCTGGCCCGCGAGGTCCCGGGCTTCCCGGCGCGCTGACGGCCGCGCGCGCTCCCCGGCGCGGCGACCGTGCCACGACCACCCCGGCGACGATCAGCAGGCCGCCGGTGAGGGTGTTCCAGCCGAGCGGCTCGCCGAGCAGCGCCGCGCCCAGCAGCGTGGACCACAGCGGGGTCAGGTACGTCACGGTCGAGGCGACCGTCGGCCCGGCCGCACGGATCACGCCCAGGTTGATGATGTACGCCAGCCCGGTGCCGACGGCGCCGAGCCCCGCCAGCGCGGCGACGGCCGCCGGCCCGGGCCAGGAGGGCGCACCGGCCGCCGCCGGCGCGACGAGGGCGAGTTCGGCGGTCGCGCACAGGATCTGCACCGCCGACAGCGCGACGGCCGACTCCCCTCCCCCGGCGAAGAAACGCCGGGTGTAGGTGAAGCCGGCGCCGTAACACACGGTCGCCCCCAGGCAGGCCAGGCTGCCGCCCAGCGTGCCGCCGTCGAGTCCCCTCCAGACTCCCAGCACCAGGAGCACCCCGCAGAAGCCGGTCGCCAGCCCGATCGACCGGCGCGACGTCGGCCGCTCCTCGGGGATCACCGCGACGGCGAACAGCAGCGTGGTCAAGGGCGTGGTGGCGTTCCACACCCCGGCCACGACCGAGCTCACCCGCGTCTCCGCGTACGAGAACAGCGCGAACGGCACGGAGTTCAGCAGTGCGGCCACGACCAGGGCGTGCGCCCATACCCGCGCGTTCCGAGGGACCGCGGCACGCCGCGCGACGCAGACCGCGCTCAGCGCCACGAGCCCGAAAAGGCACCGCCACAGCGCCACCCACAGTGGCGCGACGCCCGCGTCGACGGCCACCTTGATCAGGGCGAAGCTCGACCCCCAGATGATCGACAGAACCACGAAACCGGGCAGCCACCCCGCCGATCCGCCAGGCCGCTCCATCCGTCCTCCCGCACGCCGTGAACACCGCTTCCGCGACGTGATCATGGGTGGAGATGCGACGATGAGTCCAACAAGTGGCCGCTTCCCACCCATGAGGAAGACTCATGAGCCTCAACCTCAGCCAGCTTCGGGCGTTCGTCGCCGTGCTGGACCACGGCGGCTTCGGCGCCGCCGCCGACGAGCTCGGTGTGAGCCAGTCCGCGATCTCCCACTCCGTCGCTGCGCTGGAGCGCGCCCTCGGCGGGTCGGTGCTGACCCGGCACGGCCACCCCCGCCCCACCGCGTTCGGGGACCTCATCCTCGGTCACGCCCGCGCGGCGCTCGCGGCGGCGACCGCCATCGCGGACCTGGCCGCCCAGCGTGACGGACTGCCGGCCGGCACCGTGCGGCTCGCCGCGCCCACCACGGTCTGCCAGGGTCTCCTCCCCCGGCTCATCCCCCGGTGGCAGGCCGAGCTGCCCCGCGTCGACGTCGCCGTGTTCGAGGGCGAGGACGACGAGGTCGCCGACTGGCTGGCCCGCAGCACGGTCGACCTCGCCGTCCTCGTCGACCCGCCCCCGGGCCCGGGCGTCCTCCTCGCCGAGGACGCCTTTCACGTCCTCCTCCGCGACGACCACCCCCTCGCCGCGGAGCCGGGCATCGACCCGGCCGACCTCGAGGACGACGCCTTCCTGCTGTCCAGCGGAGGATGCGAGCGGCACGTCCGCGAGCTGCACCGTCAGGCGGGCACGCCCTTCTCCCCCACCCACCGGATCCGCGACATGGGGACCCTGCTGGCCATGGTGCGGGCGGGGATCGGCGTCACGATCGTCCCCGCCCTCACCGCCGCCATGCTCGTCCCCGGCCTCGTGATGGTGCCCGTGCGCCCGGTGATGGGCCGGCGGCTCGTCCTCTCCGGGCCGGGCGACCGGCCCTGGCACCCCGCCGCAACCGCCCTCGTCGACGCGACCCCCGCGGCACTCGCGGCCTGAGCGGTCACCGCCCGCCGTTCGGATGCCGACGGAGACATCATCGAACGCATGTTCTAGGGTGGGACCATGCGTTGGGATGCGTTGGCGCTGGACGGCGAGGACCCCGGGCTGTTCGGCAGCCCGGTCACGGTCGACACCCCGGAGTTCCGCGGGATCACCTTTCACGAGATCCGGGCCAAGTCGATCATCAACCGGGTCCCGGCCGCCTCACGCGTCCCGTTCCGCTGGACGATCAACCCCTATCGGGGATGCAGCCATGCGTGTGTCTACTGTTTCGCCAGGAACACCCATAAGTACCTCGATTTCGACACAGGGCGGGATTTCGATTCGCAGATCGTGGTGAAGGTGAACGCTCCGGAGCTGGTGCGCCGGGAGCTCGCCGCGCCGAGATGGGCCGGGGAGCACATCGCGATGGGCACCAACGTCGACTGCTACCAGCGGGCGGAGGGCCGTTACCGGCTGATGCCGGGCATCATCGAGGCACTGCGGGACGCGGCGAACCCCTTCTCCATCCTGACCAAGGGCTCGCTGATCCTGCGCGACCTGCCGCTGCTGGAGGAGGCCGCCGACCGCACCGAGGTCGGCACGGCCGTGTCGGTCGGCTTCGTCGACAAGGACCTGTGGCGGCTGCTCGAGCCTGGCACGCCCGGCCCGCTCAAACGCCTCGAGGTCTGCGCGACGCTGAACGACCACGGCGTCGGCTGCGGCGTCCTGATGGGCCCGATCGTCCCCTACCTCACCGACACCCCACGACAGCTGGAGGCGGCCGTACGCCGGATCGCCGAGGCGGGGGCCACCTCCGTCTCGCCGATCGTCCTGCACCTGCGCCCCGGTGCCCGCGAGTGGTTCACCCGCTGGCTCCGCGACCACCACCCCGAACTCGTCGCCCCCTACGAGCGCCTGTACGGCCGCGGGGCGTACGCGCCGAAGGACTACCAGCACCGCATCGCCCAACGCGTCAAGGAACTCGCCGACGAACACGGCATCGGCCGGCGCCGAGGCGTCCGCCGCCTGCGCACACCCCCGCCCGTGCCCCATCGTTCCCCCGAGCCCGAGCAGCTCACCCTCCTGTGACCGGCTCCCGCAGCCGTCGGCCGGCCGAACGCAGGGGGGCGAGGGCGGCGACCGGGACGCGGGGCGGTGACCCGATGCGGGCTCCGTGGTCCGTCCGGACCGTCCGGGCACGAACAGCGGCAGCACCAGCACGCCGGTGACGGCCACGCAGGTGCCGACGGTGAACGGCCCGTGGCCCGGAACGCAGCGCGTCCCGGGCCACGGCCACGCCGCCGCTGTCGGCGACGTCCCTGTGGTCAGCTCGCCCAGATGCCGGTGATGTCGGTCGCGGAGGCCGCGTTCCCGGCGTGGGAGGTGCCGTACATGTCCTCGATCGTGCGCAGGACGTTGTAGTGGTTGTAGTGGATGCCGGAGCTGCTGCCCGCGAGCACCGGCTGCCCGTACAGCACGGTGGGGATGTGGTTGCCGCTGAGGCTGTTGTCCTCGTCGAAGGTGACGATGAGGACGCTGTTGTGCGTCTTGGCCCAGGTCGCGTACGCGCCGAGGTTGTTCTTCAGCCACGTGTCACCGGTCGAGACCGAGCAGTCGTGCATGTCGTCGCACAGGTTCGGGATGACGAAGGAGACCCTGGGCAGGGTCGTGTAGTCGGTCGGGAACTGGCCGAACGTCATCGCCGTCGAGGTCGGGACGTTGCTGAACCCGAACCACGGGTTGTGCTTGCGGGCGTACTCGCCGCTGCTGCACGTGGTCGAGCCCTGGCTCGGCAGCGATTCGTTGTAGCTGGCCCAGGACTTGCCCGCCGCCGCCAGTTCGGACGCGAGGTTCGGGGCGGAACTGAACCCGGGGGTGTAGCAGCTGTCGTCCGTGATGCCCTGTGTCGAGCCGGAGAAGATGGCGAAGTAGTTGGGCTGGCTGGGGTGGGTGATGGCGTAGGAGGCGGTGAGGACGGCGCCGCCGCTCTTGAGGGAGTTGATGTACGGCGCGCTGGAACTGCCGATGACCTGGCTGTAGGCGTGGTTCTCCATCATCACGACCACGGTGTGGTCGGGAGTCGGGACGCTGCCCGCGGCGTTCGCGGTGCCACCGGTCCCGGCCCACACGCCGGCCGCGGCGGCGAGGCCGAGAGCGGACGCGAGGGCGGCGAGGGTGCGGCGGGCGGCTCTTCTTCCGGTCACGGGGACCTCCGGAGGGGTCGGGTGCGGGGCCCTGGGGCGGTGCCCCGCCAGAGTGTGAACGCCGGAAACGTGGCTGAGAAGCGAGGCCCGGTTAAGTGCGCGCGAACCTTCCGTTAAGGGCTCTGTCAGAATGGCGGAGCGCCTTGCCGGCGGCCGCCGTGTGGCCCCTCGCCCCGCCGAGCGCGTGCGCCGCCTCGGCGGTCCGGCCAAGGGCGTTCCCTCAGATGCGCCGCCAGCGGACGTCGCCGCCGACGACGGTGGTCAGGACCTTGGTGCGCAGCACCGCGTCCGCCGGCTCCCGGTAGGGGTCGGTGTCCACCGCGATGAAGTCGGCGAGCCTGCCCGGCGCGAGGACGCCCTTGTCGTTCTCCTCGCCCGCGGCGTAGGCCGCGCCCACGGTGTGGGCGGCGATGGCCTCGGCCATGGTCAGCCGCTGCCCGGGCTGCCAGCCGCCGGCCGGGGTGCCGTCGGTGCGGGTGCGGGTCACCGCGGCGTACAGCGCGGCGAACGGGTTCGGGTGCTCGATGGGAGCGTCGGAGCCGAAGGCCAGCGGAACGCCGGCGTCCAGCATCCCGCGCCAGGCATAGGAGGCCAGCTCCCGGCCGGTCAGCAGGGAGTCGACCAGGTCGATGTCGCTCGTGCAGTGGACGGGCTGCATCGAGGCGACGACGCCGAGCCCGGCCATCCTGGGCAGGTCGCCGGGCCGCAGGTGCTGGGCGTGCTCGATGCGGTGCCGCAGCCCCGCGCTGCGGCCGATCGCCTCGTACGCGTCGATGACCAGGTGGTTGGCCTGATCGCCGATGGCGTGCGTGGCCACCGCGATGCCGGCGCCGGCGGCTCTGGCGAACAGCCTGACCAGGTCGTCGTACGGCGTGACGGCGATGCCGGCGTTGCCCTCCTCGCCGGCGAAGGCCTCACTCATGTGGCAGGTGTGCGAGCCCAGCGCCCCGTCGCTGAAGATCTTCACGGGTCCGGTGCGGAACCAGTCGTCGCCCTGCCCGGTACGGCGGCCCTCGGCGATGGCCGCCTCCAGGTGGTCCATCGGGATCGCCTTGTGCACGCGCAGCTTCAGCTCGCCCACCGCTCGCAGTCGCAGGTAGGCGTCCCGGCAGTCCTCGCCGTCGATGTCGTGCACGCTGGTCAGGCCGAATCCGAGGAGCTCCTCCTGCGCGGCGCGAAGCCGGTCGCACAGGTCGGCGGAGACCATGAGGTCGCGCAGCGGGTAGGACGACGACTCGCGCAGAATGCCGGTCGGCTCCCCGTTCGCGTCCCGGACGATCTCGCCGCCGATCGGGTCGGGGGTGCCGGCGTCGATGCCGGCCAGCCGCAGGGCCGCGGAGTTGGCCCACACCGTGTGACCGTCGGCGTTGGGCAGCGCGACCGGCAGCTCGGGGCAGACCGAGTCCAGCGCGTACCGGTCCGGTTGCGCCGGCGGGTCCCAGGTGTTGCTGTTCCACCGGCCGCCGAACAGCCATGCGCCCGGTCGCAGCCGCGCCGCGTACGCGGCCACCCTCGCCAGCGCGTCGTCGAGGGAGCGCGCGTCGCGCAGGTCGACCGCGCCCAGGCTCTGGGCGTACTGCGCGGTGTGGATGTGGGCGTCGTACAGGCCGGGGAGCACCGCGGCGCCCTCCAGGTCGATCAGCTCCGCCGTCGGCCCCGCGGCCTCGCGCACCTCCGCCTCCGCGCCGACGGCCAGCAGACGCTCGCCCTCCACGGCCATGGCCCGGGCCGGCGGCCTGCCGCCGTCTCCGGTGTGGATGGCGGCGTTGCGGTACACGCGGATGCTCATCTGGCTCTCACAGGCTCGGGTGACAGGTGCCGTCACGGTAGGAGTGGCGATAAGAAGCGCCGCGTCAGGGGATTCCGGTTCCTCCGTCGGGCCCTGGCGGCCTGATGGAGGCAGGCCGGTGACGCGGCCCGCAGCCGGATCAGAGCCGCTCGCGTACGGACCGGAGCATGGCTGACAGGGTCGCGACCGTGTCCGGGCCGAGGCGGGCGGCCATCGCCTGTTCGTGCGCGACGGCCAGCGCGTCCAGCCGGCGCAGCTTGCGGCGGCCGAGGTCGGACACGTGCACGGAGACGCGCCTGCGGTCCCTGGCCGACTGGGAGCGGTAAAGGTAGGCGGAGTCGACCAGGGTGTCGACGATCCGGGTCAGGGTGGGATGCGGGATCTCGACGTCCGCCGCGAGCTCGCCCATCGAGCGGCCCTCCGCGCCGTCGAGCGCGCGCAGCACCCGCCACTGGTCGACGGACGTGCCCTCATCCTCCAGCACGGCACCGAGATCCCGGGCGAGGGCGCGCTGGGTGCGGGTGAGCAGATCGACGAGGTCGGCCGTGGCGGCGGGCAGGGCCGTCTCGCTCTGATTCGACACGTTGCGCCTTCCGCCGTCGTCCGTTGCGGAGAGCATACTTGTCGGGTGAACGGCGGCTTGGCGGTCGTACGGGACACCGCGGAGCTCCTGGTCGCGGGGCCCGATCCCTCGGTACTGCGGCTCGGCCTGTTGCTGCCGCTGTCGGGGCCCCTCGGCCTGACCGGGCCCTCCGGGCTCTCCGCCGCCTGCCTGGCCGCGGGCGAGGTGACCGCGGCCGGGCGGCCCGTCGAGCTCGTCCTGGTCGACGCCGGCCGACGGCCACAGGAGGTGGCGCGGGACGCCGGCCTGCTCGCCGACGCCGGGCTCGTGCAGGCCTTCGTCGGCTACCACACGAGCGATGTGCACCGGGCCGTCGAGGCTGCGATCGCCCGCCGGTCGGCCTACTTCTTCACGCCGCCGCAGGAGGGCGGCGCGCGGAGACAGGGCGTGGTCCTGCTGGGCGGCTCACCGGCGGACCAGCTGGCGCCCGCGCTGCGCTGGCTGACCGAACACCGGCGGCCCCGGCGGTGGGCGCTGGTGGGCAGCGACTACATCTGGCCGCGTTCGGTGCACCGCGTGGCCGCCCGGCTGATCCGGTCGATCGGAGCCGACGTGGTCCTCGACCGTCTCCTGCCGTTCGAACCGGTCGTGGGGACGGGAGCCGAGGAGGCCGTGGACGCGTTGCTCCGGGTGCGTGCCGACGCGGTCCTGGTCAGCCTCGTCGGACGGGACCTCGTCCGGTTCAACCGGGTGTTCGCGTCGTCCGGTCCGGCCTCCCGGGTGATCCGGCTGTCCGGGTCGCTCGAAATGAACGGCCTGCTGGCCATCGGCGGCGACGACACGGGCGAGCTGTACTCCGCGATGCGGTCGTTCGCCGGTCAGGACGGCGAGCGGCGGATCGCCCTCGCCGAGCGCTACCGAGCCGAGCTCGGCGGCCACGCTCCGGTGCTGGACGTCTACGCGGAGGGCCTGTACGACGGCGTCCACCTGGCGGCGGCCCTCGCGGCGTACGGCGCGCTGGATCCGCGACGGGTCAAGGCGGCCGCCGGCCTCCTGCTGAACGCGCCCGGGGAGCCGGACGCGCGGAGGGCGTGGGCGGCCGCGCCGCTCGGCCCGCCGCGGGCCGGCGGTTACCTGGCCAGGGCGGACGGGCTCGATCTGACGGTCGTCAGCCGCTACTGACCCACGGTGGTCGCCCGCTACTGACTTTTCCAGACAAAACCTTTTCATCTGGAAGTAGATTCCCTAGGCTGCGCTGCACCGCTCCATCGAGGAGGATCCATGAGTGACGTCGAAGGCATCGAACGTTACGGATACACCCAGGAGCTGCGGCGATCGCTCAGCTTCCGGGATCTGGTCGTGTACGGGCTGATCTTCATGGTGCCGATCGCGCCGTTCGGCATCTTCGGCAGCGTGTTCCAGGGCTCGGGCGGCATGGTCGCCCTCGCGTACGCCATCGGGATGCTCGCCATGATGTTCACCGCCGGCTCGTACGCGCAGATGTCGCGGGCGTTCCCCATGGCGGGCTCGGTCTACACCTACGCCGGCCGGGGCATCGGGGCGCCGGTCGGGTTCCTGTCCGGCTGGATGATCCTGCTCGACTACGTCCTCGTGCCCAGCCTGCTGTACCTGATCGCGAGCGTGGCGATGAACTCCCTCGTGTCCGCGATCCCCGTGTGGCTGTGGCTGATCGCCTTCGTCGTGCTCAACACCGTGGTCAACTACCTCGGCATCGAGATGACCGCGAGGATCAACCGGATCATGCTGGTCGCCGAGCTGGTCGTCCTCGCACTCTTCCTCGTCGTGGGCGTCGTGGCCCTCGCGCAGGGCAAGGGGCACGGCTCCGCCCTGTCGCCCCTCTACGATCACGCGACCTTCTCCTGGAGCCTGGTCTTCGGCGCGGTGTCCATCGCCGTCCTCAGCTTCCTCGGCTTCGACGGCATCTCGACGCTGGCCGAGGAGAACCGCGAGTCGGCGCGCGCCATCGGCAGGTCGATGGTGGCCGCCCTCGTGCTGACCGGCGTGCTGTTCATCGTGCAGACCTGGGTCGCCTCGCTGCTGGTCCCCGACCAGGCCGGGCTGCTCGCCCACGGGGATCCGGGCGGCACCGCCTTCTACGACGCCGCCCGGGTGGCGGGCGGCGCCTGGCTGGCCAAGCTGACGGCCCTGGCGACCGCGGTCTCCTGGGGCTTCGCCAACTCGCTCGTCGCCCAGGCCGCGACCTCGCGGCTGCTGTACGCGATGGCGCGGGACCGGCAACTGCCCGGCTTCCTCGCCAAGGTGCACCCGAGGCGGCGCGTGCCCGTGAACGCCACCCTGCTGGTCGCGGCGGTCTCGCTGGGCCTGGGCCTGTACATGAACAGCCGCGGCGACGGGATCACCCTGCTCAGCTCGCTGGTGAACTTCGGCGCCATGACCGCGTTCCTGGTGCTGCACGTCGCCGTCGTGGTCCACTACGTCGTCCGCTCCGGCAGCCGGGACTGGTGGCGTCACCTGATCGCTCCGGCGATCGGGTTCCTGATCCTCGGATACGTCGTGATCAACGCCAAGGTCGCGGCACAGAAGATGGGTTTCGTGTGGCTGGCCCTCGGGGTGGTCGTGCTGGTCGGGCTCCTCATCGCCCGGCGCCGGCCCGCCCTGGCGGGCATCGCCGGTGAGGAGACGAGCAAGTGAGCATCGAGGTCGTGACGCTGGACGCCGAACCCGCCTTCGCCTTCGGCGGACGGCCCCCGGCGCTGACCGTGAAGCCGGGCACCGTGGTCGAGCTGTTCGCCGAGGACTGCTTCGGCGGCGCCGTCCGTACGGTCGCGGACCTGCCGAGCGAGGTCTGTGAGTTCCCCTACCTCAATCCGGTCACCGGCCCCATCGCCGTGGCCGGCGCCGAGCCGGGCGACACGGTCGCGGTGCACTTCGCGGACATCCGGCCGGCCAGGAACTGGGCCGTCTCGTCCACGTTCCCGCACTTCGGAGCGCTGACCACGACGCACGCCACGGCGATGCTGCACCCGCCGCTCGAGGAGCGGGTGTGGCTGTACGACGTCGACTCCGCGCGCGGGACCTGCCGGTTCAAGGCGCGCTCCAGTGACCTGGAGGTCGAGCTGCCGCTCGACCCGATGCACGGCACGGTGGGCGTGGCGCCGGCCGCCGGCGAGGTCATCATGAGCATCACTCCGGGCCCGCACGGCGGGAACATGGACACCCCGGAACTGCGCGCCGGCACCACCGCGTACTTCGGCGTCAACGTGCCCGGTGGCCTGATCTCGATCGGCGACGGGCACTGCCGGCAGGGCGAGGGCGAGGTGTGCGGCACGGCCGTGGAGGCGGCCATGAACACGGTCGTCGTCGTCGATCTGATCAAGGGGGGCGCCCCGGCCTGGCCGCGCCTGGAGAGCGACGACCACGTCATGTCCATCGGCTCGGCCCGTCCGCTGGAGGACGCCTTCCGGATCAGCCAGCACGACCTGGTCACCTGGACCGCCGGGCTGCTCGGGCTCGACACGCTCGACGCGTACCAGTTGGTCAGCCAGGCGGGGCTCGCACCGGCCGGCAACGTCGTGGACACGAACTACACCATGCTCGCGAAACTTTCCAAGAGCGTCCTGTCCGGCACCTCCGTCTATGACGGCACGCACGCCCGCCTGCGCGCCATCGCGGCCCGGTACCTCGCCCAGCGCTGAGATCGCGGTCTTCGCACCTGAGCGTGTGACCGCCGGCCAGTTAATCCGGACTACGGATTAATTGACCGGCAGTAACGCCCAGGTTATGCCTTGACCCGGAGTATTTCAGGCGCTTAACGTCCTCGATCGGGGAACGCGGCGCGCGCACCCGACCGAGGGCCACCATCCGGTGACCGACGGCCGAAATCGTCCCCGACCGGATTCACGTCGACGCAGAGAGGTGTTGCGTGCGCAAGAAAGCGAAGCTGGGCCTGGCGGTTCTGTCGGCCCTCACCCTCCTGACCACCCCCGCGACGGCTTCGGCCGCGGAGAACTCCCCTGCGAAGAACAACCCGCCGGCGGGGGTGGGCGACAGCCACGCCGGAGCGAGCCGGACCGGCGTGTACCCCAACGTGTTCGTCAAGGCGGGCATCTCGCGCCGGGCGGTCGACGCCCGGGTGAACGCCGCCTGGCAGCAGCTCTTCCACGGCGACCCGGGCACGGACGCCACCCACCGCGGCGACGGCCAGGCGATCTACTACCAGCTGACGCCGGACATGGCCTACGTCGAGGACATCGGCAACCAGGACGTCCGCACCGAGGGCATGGGCTACGCCATGATGATGGCGGTCCAGCTCGGCCACAAGCACGAGTTCGACTCGCTGTGGAACTTCGCCAAGACGAAGATGCAGCTCCAGAGCGGCAAGGAGAAGTACTTCTTCGCCTGGCACACCGACACGACCGGCAAGATCCTCAGCACCGGCGTCGCCCCGGACGGTGACCAGTGGATCGCCGCCGCGCTCGCCTTCGCCGAGGGCCGCTGGGGCAACGGCGACGGGATCTACGACTACGGCACCGAGGCCCGGCAGATCCTGCACGCGATGTGGCACGAGTCGGACAACGGCGGCGTCGACATGTTCGACCGGAAGTACTACCTGCCGCTGTTCACCCCGCCGGCGACCTTCCTGTACTTCACCGACCCGTCCTACGCGCTGCCGGCCTTCTACAAGGTCTTCGCCGCGGTCGACAAGGACGACAAGGACCTGTGGGACAAGGCGTACGACGCGGGCGAGAAGCTCCTGCAGACCGCCCACAACCCGCAGACCGGCCTGACCCCCGACTACGCCAACTTCGACGGCACGCCGTACTTCGGCAACGGGGAGACCCCGACCGACAACTCCTACACCCACAACTTCCAGGAAGACGCCTGGCGGGCCATCGCCAACGCGAACGTGGACGCCGCATGGTTCGGCACGAAGCCGTGGCAGAAGGAGTACTCCAACACCCTGGAGAACTTCTTCGAGGGCCAGGGCGTGACGACCTACGTCAGCCGGTACCACCTCGACGGCACGCCGCTGTCGTCGGGGCAGAACACCTACGAGCCCGCCCACGCGCAGGGTCTGGTAGCGATGAACTCCACGTCGGCGATCACGGCGACGGACAGCGCCCGGCGGGCCTTCGTCCGCGACTTCTGGAACACCGAGATCCCGTCCGGCTACGCGCGCTACTACGACGGGATGCTCTACATGCTGGGGCTGCTGTACGACAGCGGTAAGTTCCGGATCTGGACCTCGCCCTCCGAGCACTGAGGCCCCGAGCGCCGGACGTCGAGGTCTCCGGTGGACGGCCCCTCCACGAGAGGACCGCTCCGCCGGAGACCTCGACGCACAGGGACGACGTCGCGCCGACACGGCGGGGGCCGGCTCGCGACGGCCACTGATGGAAGGCGGTACCCGAATGGACACCGTCCGCAAGACCCCTGATTTCCGCAACGGCGGAGTCTCCTTCTGGTACCGCCAGGCCGGGCGGCCCGCGGCGCGCGGCCCGCTCCCCGGCGCACGCGAGTACGACGTGTGCGTTGTGGGCGGCGGGTTCACCGGGCTGTGGACCGCCTACTACCTCAAGACGGCCCGGCCCGGTCTGCGCATCGCGATCCTGGAGAAGGAGTTCGCCGGGTTCGGCGCGTCCGGGCGCAACGGCGGCTGGCTGACGGCCGAGATGGCCGGCTCCCGTGAGCGCTACGCCCGCGCGCACGGCCGGGACTCCGTCGTCGCGCTGCAGCGGGCGATGTTCGACACCGTCGACGAGGTCATCCGGGTCGCCGCGCGGGAGGGCGTCGAGGCGGACATCGTCAAGGGCGGAGTGCTGAACGTCGCGACCAACCCGGCCCAGCGTCGCCGGCTGCACGCGGAGCTCGCCGAGTCGCGCCACTGGGGATTCGCCGAGGAGGACCTGCGGCTGCTCCCCCGCGACGAGCGCGAGGACCGGCTGCGCGTCGCCGGAGCGCTGGACGCGACGTACAGCCCGCACTGCGCCCGGATCCAGCCGGCCCGCCTGGTGCAGGGTCTCGCGCGTGCCGTGGAGCGGCTCGGCGTGGACATCTTCGAGTCCACGACGGTCACCGAGATCCGCCCGCGCGGCGCGGACGAGCCGGCGACCGCCGTGACCGACCGGGGGACCGTACGCGCCGAGTACGTGATCCGGGCGACCGAGGGGTTCACCGCCGGGATCGCCGGGCAGCGCCGCCAGTGGCTGCCGATGAACAGTTCGATGATCGTGACGGAGCCGCTCGGCGAGGACGTCTGGAAGCACATCGGCTGGCTGGGCGGCGAACTGCTCGGCGACCAGGCGCACGCGTACATCTACGCGCAGCGCACCGCCGACGGCCGGATCGCGCTCGGCGGCCGCGGCGTCCCGTACCGGTTCGGCTCCCGCCGCGACCGGGGAGGCCGCACGCAGGCGCGGACCGTCGCCGCGCTCTCGCGGATGCTCGTCGACCTGTTCCCCGCCGCGGCCGACGCGCGCGTCGACCACGCCTGGTGCGGCGTCCTCGGGGTCCCGCGCGACTGGTGCTCGACCGCGCACCTCGACCACGAGACCGGTCTGGGCTGGGCCGGTGGTTACGTCGGAACCGGGGTGGCGACCACCAATCTCGCCGGCCGGACACTCCGTGACCTGGTGCTCCGGGACGACACCGAGCTGACCCGGCTGCCCTGGGTCGGGCGCCGGGTCCGCCCGTGGGAGCCGGAGCCGCTGCGCTGGATCGGCGTGCGCCTCATCTACACGCTGTACCGCGCGGCCGACCGGCGCGAGAACGATCGCCTCGACCGCACCTCGGCCTATGCCCGCCTCGCCGACCTCATCTCCGGGCACTGAGCTCAGCGGCTCCGCGTCCTCCGGCGACGAACGCTAGCGGCTTAAACTTAGGCTTGACATAAGGTCCGAATGAGGTGAGTGTACGGCTCGTACAGCGCTCCCTGAGGAGCTCCCCCGCTTCGCTCTCAGGAGATCCCGATGTCACCCGAACCCGTCCCGCCACCCCTTCGGATCGCGCTTCCCCGGAGAGGGCGCGCCCGGCGCTCCTCACGGTCGCACGGGCACCATGCGCTCCTGCTCGTCATCGCGCTCCTCGGCGCCTGCCTGAGCGCGGTCATGACCACCACCGTCGTCGGCGTTCCCGCGGCGCACGCCGGTACGGTGCCTCCGCCCCCATCCGGCTGGACGACCGTGTTCAGTGACGACTTCGCCGGGCCCGCCGGGTCGCCGCCCTCGTCGGCGAACTGGTTCTACGACATCGGCACCGGCTACGGCACCGGCGAGAGCGAGCAGACCACCAGCTCCACCGCCAACTCCTCCCTGGACGGCAACGGCCACCTGGTGCTCAAGGCCGTCAAGAACGGCAGCACCTGGACCTCGGCGCGCCTGGAGAGCACCCGCGAGGACTTCCAGGCGCCGCCCGGCGGCAAGCTGGAGATGACGGCGTCCATCCAGCAGCCGAACCCCGCCGCCGGACTGGGCTACTGGCCCGCGTTCTGGGCGCTGGGCTCGCCGATGCGCGCCGGCGGCGGCTGGCCCACCTCCGGTGAGATCGACATGATGGAGGACGTCAACGGCCTCAACCAGGCCTCGCAGACCCTGCACGACTCCGCGAACAGCCCCGGGCACGCCCTCATCGCCTGCCCGGACACGAGTTCGACCTGCCAGACCGGCTACCACACCTACTCGGTGATCATCGATCGCACCGACACCAGCGCCGAGACGCTGCAGTTCCTGATGGACGGCACGGTCGAGAGCACCATCACCGAGGCCTCGGTCGGCGTCACCGCCTGGCAGCAGGCCATCGACCACGGGTTCTTCATCATCTGGGACCTGGCGATGGGCGGGAACTACCCCGACGGGGTCTGCGGCTGCACGACGCCGACCTCCGCGACCACGTCCGGCGCCTCGATGAGCGTCTCCTACGTGGCCGTCTACGAGCAGGGCGGCAACTCCACCCCCACCGCGACCGCCACGGCGACGGGGACGGTCAAGGGCTTGAACGGCCTGTGCCTGACGAACCAGAACGCGCTGAACACCGAGGGGAACCCGATGGGCGTCGCCGCGTGCAACGGCGGCGCGGGACAGTCCTGGTCGACCTACAGCGACGACACGCTGCGGGTGCAGGGCGGCTGCCTCGACGTGGTCAGCGCCGGGACCACGAGCGGCACCAACGTCGACTGGTATCCCTGCAACGGCACGAACGCCCAGGTCTGGAAACGTCAGGCCAACGGCGAACTGGTCAATCCCAACTCCGGCCTGTGCCTGACCGACCCCGGCGGCAACACCGGCGCGCGGCTCGACATCGAGACCTGCACCGGCTCGGCGCAACAGCAGTGGACCACGCCGTCCGGCGGCACCGGCGGCGGCTGCTCCACGACGAACCTCGCCCAGGGCAGGACGGCCACCCCGTCGTCGACCGAGTCGACGGCCTTCCCGGCGTCGAACGCGGTCGACGGGAACACGGGCACGCGGTGGTCCTCGGCCTTCAGCGACCCCCAGTGGCTCCAGGTCGACCTCGGCGGCACCCGGTCCGTCTGCCGGGTCACCCTGAACTGGGAGACCGCCTACGCCACGGCCTTCCAGATCCAGACCTCGGCCGACGCGAACACCTGGACCACCGTCTACTCCACCACCGGCGGAACCGGAGGCGTCCAGACCCTCGACGTCACCGGATCAGGCCGCTACGTCCGCGTGTACGGCACCCAGCGGGCGACCCAGTGGGGCTATTCGCTCTGGGAACTCCAGGTCTACGGCACCTGACCGCCGGGCCCCGGGCCGACGTGATGATGTGGGTCCGGGGCCGGTGAGGCCGATGTGGCCCGCGCGGTAGCGTGGACGTCACCGCGCGGGCCGTTCCCCCGATGAGGCATCGGAGCGGGACACCCGCCTGGATCGGAAGGGGTCGCAGATGCCGATCGAGACGGCGGAGTTCGGGCGTACCGGCCACGCCAGCACGCGTGTGATCTTCGGAGCCGCGGCACTGGCCGCGGTGTCCCAGAGCGTCGCGGACCAGACCCTGGACGTCCTCATCGAGCACGGCGTGAACCACATCGACGTGGCCGCCTCCTACGGCGAGGCCGAGGTGCGCCTCCGCCCGCTCCTCCGGCGGGAGCCGGACCGGTTCTTCCTGGCGACCAAGACCGGCGAGCGTACGGCGTCCGGTGCCCGCGAAGAGCTTCACCGGTCGCTGGACCGTCTCGGCGTGGACCACGTCGACCTGTGGCAGCTGCACGCCCTGGCCGACCCGATCGAGTGGGACGTCGCCCTCAGCCCCGGCGGGGCGATCGAGGCGGCGCTCGCGGCCCGCGAGGAGGGACTCGTGCGGTGGATCGGCGTGACCGGCCACGGCACGCAGATCGCGGCCACCCACCGGCGGAGCCTGGAGCGGTTCGACTTCGACTCGGTCCTGCTGCCCTACAACTACGTCACCATGCGCAATCCCTACTACGCCGGCAACTTCGAGGCCCTCTACCGGACCTGCCAGGAGCGGCGGGTGGCGATGCAGACGATCAAGTCGATCGCGCTGCGGCCCTGGATGGGCCGCCCGCACACCCGGTCGACCTGGTACGAACCGCTCGAGCGGCAGGACGACATCGACCTCGCCGTCTGGTGGGCGCTCAGCCGGCCCGGGGTCTTCGTCAACAGCGTCGGCGACGTGGAGCTGCTCCCCCGGGTCCTCGACGCCGCCGCCCGCTTCGGCGAGGCGCCCGGCGACGCCGCGATGGACGCGCTGGTCGAGCGCTCCCGGGCCGAGCCGCTGTTCGTCTGACCCGGCGCGGCCCGGAAGCGGCCGTGGCTACTCGGCGCGCAGGGCGGTGAGGACGTTCAGGCGGGCGGCGCGCCGTGCGGGGACGGCGGCGGCGAGGAGCCCCGCGACCACCGCCGCGGGCAGGACCACCGCCAGGAGCGGGACGGGGACGCCGGGCGGGCCGAGGACGCGCCCGTTCAGGGCGCGGGCGAGCGGCCAGCCGATCGCAAGTCCCAGCGCCACTCCGGTGAGCGATCCGGTGACGACGGTCGCGAGCGCTTCGGCGCGGATGATGACGCGGATCTGGCGGGCCTCGGCGCCGACGGCCCGGAGCAGCCCGATCTCACGGGTGCGCTCCAGGACGCTCAGGGCCAGTGCGACGGCGACGGTGATCAGGCCGATGAGGAGACTCAGGGCCAGCAGGCCGGTCATCATGGTGGCGAGCAGATCGATGCCCGCGGCGGCCCGGTGGCCGTAGCCGGCCCTGTCGTCGAGGATCGCCTGCGGGTAGTCGGCGCGCAGCGCGGTGAGTTCGGCGCGGACCTGCCGCCGGGCCCCGTCGGCGGCACGGACGAGGATCGTCTGGTCGGCCTGCTGGTCGGGCGGGTAGTGCCCGGCGTAGTCGGAGAGGGGGATGAGGTAGGCGCCGGCGACCTCCTCGTAGTCGTACAGGGCGACGATGCGCGTCGGCCGGGTGCCGCCGACCGGGAAGGTGATGGGGATCGTCTGGCCGAGGCGCCAGCCGAGGCGTCCGGCCACGACGGCGCTGACCGCCATGGTCCCCGGCCCCAGGTCGGCCATGCTGCCCGCGCTCGCATGAGGATCGACGAGCCGCGGATAGGCCTTCGGGTCGATGCCGCACAGTTTGTCGGAGTCGCCGGGCGCCCGGAAGATGCCACAGGGCATCCCGGCGGCCGCACTCACACCGGGTGATCGCTCGATCCGGCCGGTCAGCGCCGGGTCCAGCCCGGCGCCCGTTCCCGGGGTGGTGCTGAGGACGTAGTCGGCCCGCAGCGAGCGCCGTACGTCGAGCGCGCGGCTGGAGGTCGTGGTCGCCGCGAGCGTGGCGACGATGGAGACGGTGGCGACCGCGACGGCGAGCGTTCCCCCGGTGCCGGCGACCCGGCGCGGGTCGCGGAGCATCTGCCGGCCGGCCAGGCGTCCGCAGACGCCCGCGGCGACCGGCAGCAGGCGGCGTGCCGGAGCGGTGAGCGGGCGTACCAGCATGGGCCCGGCCAGTCCCGCGCCCACGAGGAGCGCCAGCGCGCCGAGCGCGACAGACCCCCGCGCCGAGGTCGTGACGAGCAGGAGCGCCCCCGCCAGGAGAACGCCCGTCGCGACGATCCGGCGCGTCCATCCGGGCGGGCGGGTGCCCGTGGCCGTCAGGCCGGCGGACAGCGCGGCCAGGGGACGCGAGCGGGACGCCCGGAGCGCGGCGGCGCCCGCCGCGACCACGCTCACGCCGACACCGACGATCAGCGACGCCACGACGGTGTGCGTCCGCAGGACCGGCGCCGCGGCGGGCAGCGGCAGCCCCAGGGCGCCGAGGGAGGCGCGCAGGCCGGCGGCCAGCCCGATCCCCCCGAACAGGCCGGCGACGCCACCGGCCAGCCCGATCGAAACGGCCTCGAGGATCACGAGCCGGGCCGTCTGGCCCCGGCTCGCCCCGACGCAGCGCAGCAGGGCGAGTTCCCGCGTGCGCTGGGCGACGGTGATCGTGAACGTGTTGGCGATCAGCAGGGTCGCGACGATGAGGGCGATCACGGCGAAGGCGCCGAGGATCGCGCCGATCACCGAGGCCGCGCCGGAGATGTCGCCGGCCAGCCGGTCGGCCTGCTGCGAACCCGTCCGTACGGTGTAGGCGGCGCCCACCGCCGCCTTGATCCGGCGGGCGAGCGCGGCGGCCGGAACCCCCGCCTCGCCGGCCGCCGCGACGGCGGCGTACCTCCCGCCGGTGCCGAGCAGCCCGGGCGCGGCCTCGGGGGTGAAGGCGACGACGCTCACCCCGGCGATGGTCCCGGCGGAGCCGAACCCGACGACGCCGCTGATGGTGAACGTCCGCGCGCCGCCCGCCAGGGCGACGCGCAGCGTGCGCCCCGGGGCGAGATGCAGCGTCCCCGCCGTGGTGGCGTCGACGGCGACCTCGTCCGCGCCGCGCGGCCAGTGCCCGTCGCGCAGCGCGAACTGACGCAGCCTCGGGTCGGCGGGCGCGGAGACACCGATGGCGGCGGAGGAGGAGACGGCGTGGCCGCGCCGGTCGAGCGGCATGGCGTAGCCGACCGCGACGCCCTCCGCGGCGCTCACCCCGGGCACGCCTCGCACCTTCGCCACCAGGCCGGGATGGATCGTCGTCGTGCCGCCGAACAGCGACCCGCCGAATCCGCCCGCCTCGGTCACGATCGCGGACACCCCGCCGGTGGCCTCGGCGGCGGAACGGTGTACGCCCGCGTCGATGGTGTCGGTGAGCACGTACGTCCCGGACAGGAACGCCACCGCGGCCGCGATCGCGATCGCCGTCGTGGCGGTACGGACCCGGCGCGCGGCGAGCCCCCGCCGCAGCACCGTGACGAGGCCTCTCACCGCTCCGCTCCGTTCTCGCCGAGGTCGTCCTCCAGCGCGTCCAGCCGGTCGAGGATCGCCGGCAGCGTCGGGTCGGCCAGGTCGCCCGCGAACCGGCCGTCGGCGAGGAACAGCACTCGATCGGCGTACGCCGCGGCGGCCGGGTCGTGGGTGACCATGACGACGGTCTGGCCGAGTTCGCCCACGCACCGGCGCAGCAGGCGCAGCAGTTCCGTCCCCGAACGCCGGTCCAGGTTGCCGGTCGGCTCGTCGGCGAAGACGACCCGCGGCTCGGTGACCAGCGCCCGGGCGACGGCGACCCGCTGGATCTGGCCGCCGGACAGCTCGGCCGGGCGGTGATCGAGGCGTTCGGCCAGCCCGAGCAGGCCGATGACGGTCTCCAGCAGGCCCGGATCGGGGCGCCGCCCGGCGAGTTGCAGGGGCAGCAGGACGTTCTCCCGCGCGGTCAGTGTCGGGAGCAGGTTGAACTCCTGGAACACGAACCCCACGCGCTCGCGGCGGAGCCGGGTCAGCTCCCGCTCGCTCATGCGGGTGATCTCGATGTCGTCGTGGAAGACCTGCCCGCCGGTGGCGGTGTCGAGCCCGGACAGGCAGTGCAGGAGCGTCGACTTCCCGGAGCCCGACGGTCCCATGATGGCGGTGAAGGAGTTCGCCGGGACCGTGAGGTCCACCTCCCGGAGCGCGTGGACCGCGGTGGGCCCCTCGCCGTAGCGGCGGGACAGCCCGACCGCGCTGATGGCCGCGGCGGTCGTGACGGTCGGTGAGACAGAGCCGGGCATGGTTCTCCTGATTTTCGGCATGGCCCGTCCCGCGGACCGGCGCGCACATGGCCGGCCCGCCGGTGGGACGGAGGCGTATGGCCCGCCCGTGCGGACCGGCGCGCACGTGGTCGGCCCGCACGGGCGGGGATGGTCGGGGATGCTCAGGTGGTGACGAGCGGCGCGTGCTCGGGCTCGGACCGGTCGTCCGCCCGGCCGCCGCGCAGGCCGAGGAGGCCGCCGAGCGCGGCGAAGCAGGTGTAGACCGTGGCCGCCTCGATGACGGCCGCAAGGGGGTCGAGGTCGCCGATGAGCAGGTCCGGAGTCTTCAGCCCGATGCCGGCGGCCACCGACACGGTCGCCGCGGCCTGCCAGGGGTGGTGGCGAAGGTCGAGCCAGCGCATGAGCCGAGGCGCCCGGCGGCAGGCCGCTCGCCACCCGCTCGAGACGGTCCGGAGCACCAGGTCCGCGTACGGCACGCGGCCGGCCGACGCGTGGCAGACCGCGGCGATCACGTCCAGGACGTTCTCGTCGTCCCGGGGCGACGCCAGCCAGGACGCCCGCCCGGCGGCCCGCAGCGCCGCGCAGCCGGCGAGTGGGAAGCCGACCGTCAGCACGGCGAGCGGGAGGCGCTCGGCGAACGGCACGGAGCCCGTGAGGTTCCCGGCGGCCACCACCGCCACCGGGATCAGCGCGAGGGTGGCCGCGGCGAGGTTGCGCCCGGCCAGCGCCGCCGGCCGCCCGGCGAGCGCGGCACCGCGCAACCGAGGCGCCACGACCGTGAGGAACAGGGCGTTGAGGCCACAGACGATCGCGAGCTGCACCAGCAGTTCGGGAACGGCGTAGAACACCGCCGGCGACGGCCAGGGGCGCGCCGGCGGCGCGCCGTTGAGCGGAAGGCCCGCCGCCGCGAACGCCACCGTGACGCAGCCGGTCAGCGCCCACGCGGCGCGGCCCAGTGAGTGCCGTGCGAGGTCGGCGTTGAACTCGGCGGCGAGGGCGCGGGGGTCGCCGAAGCGCGCCACGGCGCGCTCGGCCGCCTCCTCGGGCCGGGCCCCGCGGTGCCGCTCCTCCTCGATCAGGTCGGTCAGGTGGTCCGAGACCTCGGCGGCGATGCGGCGCCGGCGCCCGGTGCCGACACGCAGGACGGTCAGCATCTCGTCGAGGAAGTCCCGCATCGGGTCGCGCATCCTCAGGCCCCCGTTCCGAAGATCGCGTCGACCGCCGCGGAGAACGACCGCCACTCGCGGCGCCGTTCGTCGACGGCCCGCCGGCCGCCGGCGGTGAGCGCGTAGACGCGGCGGCGGCGGCCCTCCTCCGCCGACCAGCCGCTCTCGATCAGGCCCGCCCGCTCCAGGCGGTGCAGTGCCGGGTAGACCGACCCCTCGGGCAGCTCGAAGAAGCCGCCGCTGCGCTCTCGGAGCAGGTCGATCAGCCGGTACCCGTGCGCCGGGCCGGTGGCGAGCACCGCCAGCACCAGCCCGTCAAGGTGTCCACGTACGGCATCCATACCAAGAGATCCTAGGCATAGACTGCCTAGGTATCAACCCGCCGCGGCTCCGAAGTGGCCGTCAGCGAACGGAAGGTGCCCGATGACCGGTCTCGTCCACGCCCTGTACGCCCGCCGCCTACGCCGGCAGGTGGCCGGCGGCCCGCTCCCCGAGCACGTCGGCCTGATCATGGACGGCAACCGCCGCTGGGCTCGGCGGGCCGGCCTGGACGATCCGAGCCTCGGGCACGAGCACGGCGCCGCGCACGCCGAGAACGTCCTGGCCTGGTGCGAGACCATCGGGATCCGGCACGTCACCGTCTTCCTCTGCTCGACCGAGAACCTGCAGCGCCGCGGCGACGCCGAGATCGCCTTCCTCATGCGGGTGATCGAGCGGATGGCCGCCGAGCGTCTCGCCCGCGAGGACGCCCGCTGGCAGGTCCACGTCGCCGGCCTGCTCGACGCGCTGCCCGACAGCACCGCCCGCGCCCTGAAGGACGCCGTCGAGGCGACCCGCGCCTGCACCACCGGCGCTCACGTCACCCTGGCCGTGGGGTACGGCGGCCGGCAGGAGGTCACCGACGCGCTGCGCGACCATCTGTACGAGCGCGCCGAGGCCGGCGACTCTCTGCGGGAGGTGGCGGCGGCGCTGACCGTGAACGACATCGCGCGGCACCTCTACACCGCCGGGCGTCCCGATCCGGATCTGATCATCCGCACCAGCGGCGAACAGCGCATGTCGAACTTCCTGCTCTGGCAGAGCGCCTATTCGGAGCTGTACTTCTGCGAGGCCACCTGGCCCGCGTTCCGCGAGATCGACTTCCTTCGCGCCCTGCGCAGTTACGCCACCCGCCGGCGCCGGTACGGCGGCTGAACGCGCGGCCCGGCGCGTTCAGCCGCGAGGCGTCCGGCCGGCATCCGTGGTGTCCGGTGAGAGCCGCCGGGCGGCCTCGGCCAGGATCTCGACGACGCGCAGGCCGAACGCCGCGTCGCAGTCGTGCGGGCGGCCGGTGCGCGCCGACTCGAGCACCGTGTCGATCATGCGGCCGAGCGCGGCCACCGGCGTGTCGCCGTTCGGGGGCATCACGGTGACGCCGTGGCCGCCGCGCAGTTCGACCGTCGATCCGGTGGCCGCCTCCGGCGCGGTCAGGGTCAGGGTGGCGGTGCTCGACGCGCCGCCGTCATGTCGCAGGACGAGGTGGACGGTGTCGCCGGGGCCGGTCGTCGCCGCGGCCACCCGGCGTACGTCGCCGAGCACGGGGAGCAGCACGGACAGGGCGTGCGGGCCGACGTCCCACAGCGCTCCCTTCTCGCGCCGCCACGGCGAGTCCGCGAACGGGCCGCCGTCCAGCGCGCCGATCCACGCGGCATGCGCGGTGAACCAGCCGCCGCGCCGGGACTGCTCGGTGATCCACTGACGCGCCCCGTCGGCGAAACGGGAGGTGAAGAACACCGCCGAGGCGACACCCGTCTCCCGCACCGCGGCGACGACGGCGCGCGCGTCGGCCACGTCGATCGCCAGCGGCTTGTCCAGCAGCAGGTGACGGCCGGCGCGGGCAGCGCGTACGGCGAGCGGCGCCTGGACGGCGGGCGGGAGCGCGATCGCGATCGCGTCGGTGTCCGTGATCAGGGCGTCCACGTCCGCGTACGGGCGGGTTCCGAAGCGCTCGGCGAGCGCACCGGCCGCCTCGGGCCGACGGCCCCAGACTCCGGTGAAGTCCACCTGCGCATGGCCCCGCAGAGCCGGAGCGTACGTGAGCTCCGCCCACGGGCCGGTCCCCAGAAGTCCGATCCGCAACCCTCTCACCCTTCCCCTACCGCTCGGTAGCCCTCAGGCTCTCCGCGTCCGAAACCGGACAGCGTTCGTCAAGAGAGCGTAAAGCCGCATTGACCCGAACGTGACGAATACCTATGTTCCGCGCAGCACCACCAATCGTGGTGCAACGGGCCGGAAGCGGTCGACCCCACCGCACCCCCGGCCTCCCGCCAGAAAGGGAGCAAGGATGTCACCCCCCACCCGAGCTCGTCGTCTGTGGCGCGCCGCACTCACCCTCGTCGCCGCGCTCACCCTGCCCCTCGCCGTCCTCACCGCCACGACCACGCCGGCGAACGCCGCCCCGGCCGTGTCGGCGGGACCGCACCACGTCTCCCCGGTGAAGCGGGCGTGCGCCGAGCCGACCCGCCGCGGCCAGATGGCCTGCCTCAGCCTCGTGCGCACCGACGTGACCGCGCGCCAGGGAATCCAGCCGAATTTGGCGCCGTCCGGCTTCGGCCCGTCCGACCTGCAGAGCGCGTACGCCCTGCCGTCCTCCTCGGCCGGATCCGGGCAGACGGTCGCGATCGTCGACGCCTACGACGACCCGAACGCCGCGTCCGACCTGGCGACCTACCGCTCCCAGTACGGGCTGCCCGCCTGCACCACGGCGAACGGCTGCTTCAAGAAGGTCAACGAGACCGGCGGCACCTCCCTCCCCTCCGCCGACTCCGGCTGGGCCGAAGAGGAGTCCCTCGACCTGGACATGGTGTCGGCGATCTGCCCGAACTGCCACATCCTGCTCGTCGAAGCCACTCAGCCGAGCATGGCCGACCTGGGCACCGCGGTGAACACCGCGGTGAGTCTCGGCGCCAAGTTCGTGTCGAACAGCTACGGCGGCAACGAGGACAGCACCGACACGAGCAGCGACTCGTCGTACTTCAACCACCCGGGCGTCGCGATCACCGTGTCGTCGGGCGACAACGGATACGGCACCGAGTACCCGGCGGCGTCGCAGTACGTCACCGCGGTCGGCGGAACCTCGCTGTCCCGGGCGTCGAACTCCCGTGGCTGGACCGAGTCGGCCTGGTCCGGCGCGGGCTCGGGCTGCTCCTCCTACGACCCGAAGCCGTCCTGGCAGAAGGACTCCGGCTGTTCGAAGCGGACCGTGGCGGACGTCTCGGCCGTCGCCGACCCGAACACCGGCCTCGCCGTCTACGACAGCTACCAGACCGGCGGGTGGCTCGTCGTCGGCGGCACCAGCGCCTCCGCGCCGATCATCGCCGGCGTCTACGCGCTGGGCGGGTCGCCGGCGTCCGGGACGTACCCGGCGTCCTATCCGTACGCTCACACGAGCGCGCTGAACGACGTCACGTCGGGCAGCAACGGCTCGTGCAGCCCGTCCTACCTGTGCACCGCCACCTCCGGATACGACGGGCCGACCGGGCTGGGCACCCCGAACGGGGCGACGGCCTTCCAGGGCGGCTCCACCGGCGGCAACACCGTCACGGTGACCAGCCCGGGGAACCAGACGAGCACGGTCGGCACGGCGGTGAGCCTGCAGATCCACGCGACGGACTCCGCGTCGGGCCAGACGCTGACCTACAGCGCGGCGGGCCTGCCCGCCGGACTGTCGATCAACTCCTCCACCGGCCTGATCTCCGGGACGCCGACCGCGGCGGGCACCTCGAACGTCACCGTCACCGCCAAGGACTCGACCGGGGCCTCCGGGTCGGCGTCCTTCACCTGGACCGTCAACACGGTCGGCGGCGGGTGCTCCTCGCCGGGCAACAAGGTGAGCAACGGCGGCTTCGAGAGCGGCACCGCACCGTGGACGACGACCTCCGGCGTCGTCTCCGCGAACGGCAGCGGTGAGTCCGCGCACTCCGGCACCTACTTCGCCTGGCTCGACGGGTACGGCACCACCCACACCGACAGCGCCACCCAGTCGGTGACGATCCCGTCCGGCTGCAGCGCCTCGCTCAGCTTCTGGCTGCACATCGACACGAGCGAGTCCGGCAGCACCGCCTACGACAAGCTGACGGTCAAGATCGGCAGCACGACCCTGGCCACCTACAGCAACGCCAACGCCGCGTCCGGGTACACCCAGCGCACGTTCGACGTGTCGTCCTACGCCGGGCAGACCGTGACGCTGTCGTTCAGCGGCACCGAGGACTCGTCGCTGCAGACGAGCTTCACGATCGACGACGTCGCCGTCAACGCGTCCTGACCATCCATCCGTCCGGGCCCCGCGCGTCCGACGCGCGGGGCCCCTCCCCTTCGCCGGCGCGCCGCCGCTCGGCGGGTGCCGCCCCTCACGCCGGAGGCGGCGACGTGCCGCGCACCGCCTGGACGTCCAGGACCACGCGGAGCGTCGTGCCGATGGCGCCGATCCCGGCCGCCAGGACCTGGTTGTAGGTCATCGCGAAGTCCTCACGGCGCAGCTCCGTGCTGGCGCGGAAGGCGGCGCGGACGCCGCCCCACAGGTCCGGGCCGGTGCCGAGGTAGGTCAGGTCCAGCTCCACCGGGCGGCGTACCCCCTTCAGCGTCAGCTCCCCGTGCACGGTCCAACGGTCGCCGCCGGCCGGGACGACGCGCGTACCGGCGTAGGTGATGACCGGGAACCGCTCGACGTCGAGGAAGTCACCGCCCCGCAGGTGCTCGTCGCGCAGGGAGTTGGCGGTGTCGATCGAGGCGGCCTTGATCTCCGCATCGACGCGGGAGCTCTCGACGGGCACGCCGAGGTCGATGCGGCCGCCGAACTCGCCGAAGCGCCCGTGAATGCTCGACAGACCCAGGTGCCGGACGCTGACCAGGATGCTGGAGTGGGCCGGGTCGATCGACCACGGTCCGGGCGGTGGCAGGTCCGTGCCGGCCTGGCGGTCCAGGAGGACCGTGCCGAGCTCGGCGGCTCCCGCCGCGCCGACGCGCGCGGTCGAGGCGGACGGGGCGTACCCGATGGCCGTGACGATGGCGGTGTAGCGGCCGGCCGGCAGCGGCTCGGTGCGGACCACGCCCTCGGAGTCCGCCTCGGCGCGGCAGACCTGGCGGCCGGTCATGTCGGCGACCGTGACGACCGCGTGCGGCACCGCCCAGCCGTCCGTGGTGCGGACCCGTGCCCGCAGGCCCTCGTCGTCCGTCATGCCTGCTCCTCGGTGGGATGGCGCAAGGTCAGACCGAACGGCTCCGAGCCGTTCTCGCCCGCCTCGACCGCCATGGCGACCGGCGGATACCCGGTGGCGATCACGGTGTACGGGCCGGGGTCGAGGTCCTCGAAGGCGTACGCGCCGTCGGGGCCGGTGGTGGCCGTGGCGACCACGTTGCCGGCTGCGTCCACGAGCGTGACCCGGGCGTCGGCCAGCAGGAGGTCGGCACTGCCGGCGCGTACGGTGCCGTGCACCCGCGCACCGGCGGGCAGCTCGACCTCGCACCGCGTGGTGCCGCCCGCCCCGACCTCCACGGTGAGCGCCGCCGGCCGGTGGCCGCCCGCGCTCACCGCCACGACGCACGTGCCCGCGGCCAGGTCGTCGAAGACGAACCCCCCGTCGTCGCCGGTCCCGGCCGAGCCGATCACCTCGCCGTGGGCGTCCGTCACCACGACCACCGCACCGGCGACCGGCCCGCCGGTCGCCGCGGCGCGTACGACGCCCGAGAGGCTCGCGGTGCCGGACAGCGTCACGTCGTGGTCGACGAGGTCGTCGCCGAGGACGACGGTGGCCGCCCGCGGCTGGTGCCCGTCGGCCGCCGTGATCAGCATGTACGGGCCGCCGCCCGGCGCGCGCAGCGCGTACCCGCCGTCGGGACCGGTCACGGCCCGGTCGACCTGGCGTCCGCCGAGATCGATGAGAGTGAGCGCGGCGCCGGTGACCGGCCCGCCCTCGGCGCCGCGCACCCGGCCCCGGACCCGCGCGCCGCCGGGCCCGCCGTACCCCCCGGCGGACGCCACCGGGGCGTACGCCAGGCGCGTCTCGCCCTGCGGTCCGTCCTCCCACGGCGCTTCGGCGTACGTCCCCACGGCGGCGAGCTCACGGGGCGGCTCCGCCTCGGCGCCACGCGTCTCACGCGGGAGGTCCCGGGCCGCCCGGACAGGCGCCGGCGCGCGCGGCTCGCCCCTGCGGGTGATCAGCGTCGCGACGATGACCGCCGCCAGGCCGATGGCGCCCATCGCCCACCAGAGGGCGACCTGGAAGCCGTGCACGAGCCCGGCGGCGGCCAGCGCCGGCGTGGGACGGCCGGTGGCGTGCGCCGCGATGTAGCCCGTCGCCGCGGTGGTGCCGACCGTGTTGAGCAGCGCGGTGCCGAGCGTGCCGCCGACCTGCTGGGAGGTGTTGACCATCGCGGAGGCGATGCCGGCGTCCCGTAGGTCCACCCCGAGGGTCGCCAGGTTCATGGCGGGCATCATCGTCGCGCCCAGCCCGATGCCGAGCAGGACCTGTGAGGGCAGCACCACACCCGCGTAGCCGCTGTCGACCCGGATGCGCAGCAGCAGCGCGATGCCGCCCTCCGCGACGAGCAGGCCGGGGACCATCAGCAGGCGCGCCGGTACGTGGTTCATCAGCCGTGCGGAGATCTGCGTCGAACCGACGATCATCCCGGCGGTGAGCGGCAGGAACGCCAGGCCGGTCCGGACCGGCGAGTAGTGCCTGACCGTCTGCAGGTAGTACGTCATGAACAGGAACAGGCCGAACATGCCGATCACCGACAGGCCGACCGCGAGGTAGGCGCCGGCGCGGTTGCGGTCGAGGACGACGCGCAGGGGCAGCAGCGGTGCCCTCGTCACCGCCTCGACCACGACGAACGCCACGATCAGCACGCCCGCCCCGGCCAGCAGGCCGATGACGCCGCGTTCGCTCCATCCCTCCGACTCGGCGCGGGTGAAGCCGTACACCAGCGCGACCAGCCCGCCCGTGACGAGGATGACGCCGGGGACGTCGAGGCGCGCGCCTTCGTGCGGGGCGGGGTCGCGGACGAACGCCAGCGCGCCGACGAGCCCGACGACGGCGATCGGCACGTTGACGTACAGCGCCCAGCGCCAGTTCAGGTACTCGGTGAGCAGACCGCCGAGGATCAGGCCGATCGCGGCGCCGCCGCCGGCGATCGCGCCGTAGATGCCGAACGCCTTCGCCCGCTCCTTCGCGACGGTGAACGTGACCGCCAGCAGTGATAACGCCGACGGCGCCAGCAGCGCGCCGAACGCGCCCTGCAGCGCGCGGGCGCCCAGCAGCATGCCCTCGTCGACCGCGGCGCCGCCGACGGCCGACGCGCCCGCGAAACCGATCAGGCCGATGAGGAAGGCGCGCTTGCGGCCGATCAGGTCGCCGACCCGGCCGCCGAACAGCAGCAGCCCGCCGAACGCGAGCGTGTAGGCGGTGATGATCCACTGCCGGTTCGCGTCCGAGATGTTCAGCGCCCGCTGCGCCGACGGGAGCGCGATGTTCACGATGGTCGCGTCCAGGACGACCATCAGCTGGGCGAGCGCGATGAAGATCAGGGCGATCCAGCGACGGGGAACGAGAGTCGAGGCGGTCGTCGACATGAGGAGAGGTCTCCTAGTGGTGTCGGGCGGGCCTGCCGGCGAGGGGAGATCGTGGGACCGGGCGTGGAGAGGCATGGTCGAACGTCTCCACCCCCCTTGGTCGCCCCGGAACGATCTCACATTGTGTATCTGTTCCGGCACTGAGGGTACATCACCGCTTAGGAGGGATAAAGACCGCATCCGGCCTTATCAGCCCGTGACCGACTGAACCGACCGACGCCGTACCGGGCCGCCCACCCGGCGAGAGGGGGGTGCGCGCCCGCTCCGGCGCCGGAGCGAAGATGGGGTGTGGGTCCATGGGTGCTGCACGTCGACCTCGACCAGTTCCTGGCCGCGGTGGAGATGCTGCGCCGGCCGGAGCTTCGCGGGCGGCCGGTCGTCGTCGGCGGCGACGGCGACCCGACCAAGCGGGGCGTGGTCAGCACCGCGTCGTACGAGGCGCGATCCTTCGGTGTGCACTCCGGACTGCCCCTGCGCACGGCGGCGCGGCGCTGTCCCGAGGCGGTCTTCCTGCCGGTCGACCGCGCCGTGTACGAAGAGTTCTCGGCGCGGGTGATGGCGACGCTCCGGGAGTTCGACGCCGTCGTCGAGGTGCTGGGGTGGGACGAGGCGTTCCTGGCGGTGACCGGCGACGACCCCGAGGACGTCGCCCGGCGGATCCGCGCCCGCGTACGGGAGGCGACCGGGTTGGAGTGCACGGTCGGCATCGGGCACAACAAGCTGCAGGCGAAGATGGCGACCGGCTTCGGCAAACCGGGCGGCGTCTTCCGGCTGACCTCCGGCGACTGGCCCGACGTGCTCGGCGACCGGCCGACCGACGTGCTGTGGGGCATCGGCCGCCGGACCGCGGGGCGGCTCGCCGCGCTGGGCGTCCGCACCGTGCGGGACCTCGCCGCCGCCGACCCGGCCGTCCTGGCGGCCCGATTCGGGCCCGCCACCGGCCCGTGGCTCATCCGCCTCGCCCTCGGCGAGGACCACTCCCCCGTGACGGACGCGCCGTACGTCGCGCGCTCGCACGGTCGCGAGACGACCTACCAGCGCGACCTGGACGGCTGGGACCGGGTGCGCGATGAGGTGGCCGGCCTCGCCAGGCGGGTGGCGGAGGAGATCGCCGCCGAAGGGCGGCCCGCCGTCCGCGTCGTCGTGAAGGTGCGGTACGCGCCGTTCACGACCCGCACCCGCGGGCGTACGATCCCCACGCCGACCGTGGACGCGGAGGCCATCGAGCAGGCGGCCCTGGCCGCCCTCGGCCACTTCACCGCTCGGCGGCCCGTGCGCCTGCTCGGCGTCCGGGCCGAGTTCTCCCGCTGAACCGGCCGGACGGCCGTGATTCCGGCCTGACCGCCCAAGGAAACCGTTCCGGCCGAAACGGGGCCGGAGGAAGCGGAACACGCCGGGGAGCGGGATGATCCGCTCCTCCCGGCGGCGCGATACGGCAGGATCGGGGCGTGCCGGACGGAGGGCCGACGCCGGGACCTGCGGCGTCGGTGGTGAAGGATGGGGCAGTGAGCGGGCGCGGCTGAGCCCGGTACAGAAGGGAGAGCAGTGAAGACATCCATGCGTCCGCGTCCGAGCGGCGACCCGCATGCGACCGGCCAGGACCTCGGCCTCGTGGACACCCTACCCTCGCCGGCCGGGGGCGCGTCGTGGATTCGCCGGTGCCTCGCCGCGCCGGTGCGTCACCCGTGGACGGTGACGCTGCTGCTCGGCGCTCTCGTCATCGCCCTCAACCTTCGGGGCCCGGATCTGCCGGCGCAGTACTTCCGGACCTGGGTGGCGCGCACCGCGGGTCTGGTGGCGTTCAACAACCAGTGGTACGACGGGCACAGCCTGCCGGGCTACAGCGTCCTGTTCCCGCCCATCGCCGCGGTCCTGGGAGCGCGGATCACCGGCCTGATCTCCTGCACCGTGATCACCTGGGCGGCCTGCAGGCTCCTGCCCGGCCCGCGCGACAGCGCGCAGATCTTCTTCCGCCTGGCGCTCGCCATCGGCATCGTCGGCGAGCTGATCATCGGCCAGCTGCCCTTCGCCCTCGGGCTGGCCTTCGGGCTGGCCGCGCTGCTCGCCGCGATCGAAGGCCTGCCGCTGCTGGTGCTCATGATGGCCGCCTGCTCGTCGCTGTCGAGTCCACTCGCCGGGTTGTTCCTGCTGCTGGCCGGCCTCAGCTGGGCCCCCCAGGCGGGCTGGCGGCGGGTCGCCCCCCTCGGCTCGGCCGCCCTGGGCATGCTCGTGTCCTTCGTCACCGGGGGCGGCAGCGGCCGGTTCCCGTTCCCCCTGGTCAACCTCCTCGGCGTCCTGCTGTTCAGCGCCCTGACCCTGGCCGTCACCCCGCGGAGCAGCACTCTCATCCGCCGCTTCGCGGTGATCTACGGTGGCCTCAGCGCCGCGCTGTTCGTGGTGCCCAACCCGGTCGGAGCGAACATCGCCCGCCTGGGCAGCACGCTCGCGCTGCCGGCGGCCGGCTACCTGTTGCTCCGCTACGGCCAGCGGCTGGTGCTGGCGCTGCTGATCGTGCCGCTGCTCAGCTGGCAACTGGTGCCCGTGGCGACCGCCCTGGCCAACTCGGCCGGGGACCCGTCGTCCAACGCCTCGTACTACACGGGCCTGCAGTCGTTCCTGGCCACCCGGAGACCGGCGGCGGGCCGGCTCGAGGTCCCGTTCACCCGTGAGCACTGGGAGACCGTGTTCCTCGCCCAGCGGTTCCCCATGGCGCGCGGCTGGGAGCGGCAGCTCGACCTTCGCTACTCCCCCGCGCTCTACCGGCCGCTGACCGCGGAGGGCTACCGCGCCTGGCTGAACGCCAACGCCGTCGGCCTGGTCGCGCTGCCCGACGTCCCGCTCGACCGGGGCGGCCTCTCCGAGGCCGCGCTGCTCGCCGACCCGCCCTCCTACCTGCACGAGGTCTGGCACGACGCGCACTGGAAGGTCTGGGAGGTGGCCGACGCGGTCCCGCTCGCCTCGGGCCCCGCCACGCTGCGCACCCTCGAGGTCTCGTCGTTCATCCTGGACTTCCCGACGGCCGGCACCGAGACGGTCCGCATCCATGCCAACGACATGTGGGGCGTCGCCGACGGCGGCGCGGCCTGCCTCACGACCACGCCCGACGGCTGGTTCCAGGTGACGGCGCTGCGCCCCGGCCCGGTCCGCGTCCACGCCACCGTCCGCAACATCATCGACCGCGACACCCATCCGGAGTGCGCCTTCGCCGAGTCGCCCCACCCGGCGACGTCCGGCGGCTGAGCCCGGCGACCGCGCGGAGCCCGCGTCACGCGCCGTCCGCGTCGCATGCGGCCCGCGTCACGCGCCGTCCGCGTCGGGTGCCGTCCGCGTCGGGTGCCGTCCGCGTCGGGTGCCGTCCGCGTCGGGTGCCGTCTGCGTCGGGTGCCGTCTGCGTCGGGTGCCGTCCGCGTCGGGTGCCGTCTGCGTCGGGTGCGGTCCCGGCTCGGCAAAGAACTTCGGGCACGAACTTGGCGCCCCCGCAGGGGACGCCGCGGGTGGAGGCCGTCCGGGCGGGTAGCGCTCGGGACATGGGGCCGTGGGGCAAGCGGGACGACATGGTGGTGCACCGGCGTGAGCCGTTCAACGCCGAACCGCCGCGCCACGCCCTCGCCCACCGCGTGCTCACGGATCCGGAGAGCTTCTACAGCCGCAACCACGGCCCGATCCCCCACATCGACGCCCGCGCCTGGCGGCTGCGCGTGGACGGCCTGGTGGAGCGCCCCCTCACCCTGTCGCTCGGCGACCTGCGCGGGCGGTTCGCCGAGCGGCAACTCCTCGCCACCGTGCAGTGCGCGGGAAACCGCCGGGCGGGCCTGCTCGACGTCCGTGACATCCCCGGTGAGGACCCGTGGGGGCCCGGCGCCACCTCCACCGCCCACTGGACCGGCGTGCTCCTGGCCGACGTGCTCGCCGCCGCGGGTGTACGGCCCGGCGCCCGCCACGTCGCCTTCGCCGCCCCCGACGTCTCCCCGCTGGCCGATCCGCCGCAGCCCTTCGGCGGCTCGATCCCGCTGGCCAAGGCGATCTCCGGTGAGGTGCTCCTGGCCTGGGGGATGGGCGGCCGGCCCCTGCACGACGTGCACGGAGCCCCCCTGCGCGTGATCGTCCCGGGGTGGATCGGCGCGCGCAGCGTCAAGTGGCTGGAGCGCGTCACCGCGCAGGCCGAACCGTCGGCCAACTACTTCCAGGCCGTCGCCTACCGCATCCTGCCGCCGGACGCGGACCCCGCCCTGGCGGGGCCCGGGGCGGGCATCCCCCTCGGCCCGGTCGGCGTCAACTGCGCCATCCTGGCGCCCGACGGCCGTACGCCGCTGCCGCCGGGCCCGACGCAGGTCGCCGGTTACGCGTACGCCGGTGAGGACCGGACCGTGGCCCGGCTGGACGTCTCCCTGGACGAGGGCCGCACCTGGACGCAGGCGGAACTGGACGCGCCGCTGAGCCCCTGGACGTGGCAGGAGTGGCGCATCGTCGTCGACCTGCCGGGCGGTGACACGGTCGTCACCGCCCGCGCCTGGGATTCCAACGGCGTGACGCAGCCGGAGTCGCCCGCGACACTGTGGAATCCGAAGGGCTATGCCAACAACTCCTGGGACCGCGTCCGCCTCACGACGACCGGGGCTCAGTAGCCGTGGACCCCGTCCGGCCAGTGCAGCTCCACACCGGACCGTTCGAGCCGCGACTGGTATTCGGACAGCAGGTCGTCCTTCTCGCGGACGGCGTACGGCGTCGCGGACCGCTCCATGCAGAACGCCACCAGGGTGCCCGCGGCCTCGCCGATGTTCCACTCGACGGGGTGCAGGCGGTACGCGCCGTTGCTGATGTGGGTGGTGCCGATGTTCTTGGCCGCGGCCACGAGGTTGCGCATGCGCCGGGGGATCAGGGCGCCGAGCGGGATCTCGAACGGCGAGCAGCCCACGTCGATGTAGTTGTCGCCGCCGGTCGAGGGGTGCAGGTCGATCCGGTACATGCCGACGCCGACCGAGTCCTCGTACCGGACCGCGCCCTTGTCGCCGCGCACGGCCAGGGACAGGTCCTGCTCGGGGACGGTGCAGAGCGCGCGGATGCGGCGCGACTCGCGGATGTAGGGGGCCTGGGCGAGGCCGTCGGCGCCTCCGGTGACGTCGCCGCGCAGCCGCAGCCCCGGATATCCGGTGCCGCCGTCCGGCCGGGGCGCCTCGGTCTGCATCCAGTACAGCGCGGAGCGGGACAGCTCGCGCGCGGCCTCGACGTGCCGGTCGGCATCCGGGACGTCGATGATCGAACCGTCGAAGTAGTCGATCATCGGCCAGTTCACCAGCGTGATGTCGCTGGCGTACGCGCCGTCCTCGAACAGGCCGCGCGCGGCGATCCGGCGGAACGACCACAGATCCAGGTCACCGCCGAAGCGCTGCTGGTCGCCCAGCACGGCCATCGGGTCGCCCTCGGGGTTCGGGGTGAAGGTCCGCTCGACCGGCTCGAGCGTGCGCGGGATCGGAGCCGACCACGACAGCAGGCGGTCTCCCCAGAACTCCGGCTGGTACGCGCGCCAGTAGTCGTAGGTCTTCGGCCGCTCGATCGTGTGGTCGCCGTCCACGTGGTCCATGGCGAAGCAGACCGAGATGGCCTGCATGTTCTGCGGCTGTGCCTCCTCGGGAGCGCTGGGCTCGCCGGTGTCCGCCTGCGACTCGAAGCCCGTGACGTACTCCGTGCCCGTCAGCGGCAGCAGTTCGCCGGTCTCGGTGGCGTCGAGGACGAACCGCGCGGACACGGTCGTCCGCGCGCCGGTGTCCCGGTGCGCGAGGGTGACCGCGGTGACGAGGTCGCCCTCGGTGTCCGCGCCGACCGGCCGGTACGGCTGCAGGACGCGCAGCCGGCCGGAGCCGCGGTAGGGGGCGAGCATGGCCTCGATGACCGCCACGGCGACGCGGGGCTCGTGGCAGAGGCGGCTGACCCAGCCGGCGCCGGGATTGAGTTCGTCCCAGGCGCGGGCGCGTCCGGTGAGCGGGTAGTGGTTCCGGTAGTAGTCCCGGATCCCGTCGCGCAGCGCGCGGTAGCCGGCCGTGACACCGAAGCGCTCGACCCAGCTGTGCTCGTCCGGGGGTACGGCCTGGCTGGTGAGCTGGCCGCCCAGCCAGTCGTACTCCTCGGTCAGCACGACCGAGGAGCCGGCCTTGGCCAGTGCGATCGCGGCGGCGACGCCGCCCAGACCTCCGCCCACGACAAGGGCATCGGTATGAATATCCATGAGGGGAAGAAACTCCTTGGAATGGCCGCCCGCGTGATCGGTGACGCCATGGGGACGAGGGATTGTCCGGCGAACGGGGCGGGGGATGTCATCCAGAGATGACATTCACAACGTCGAGCGTCACCCGCAGTATTCCCGGCCCGTCACCGCGGGTTACCGACATCGACCTGAGGTGATCGAGATGTCCTTCACCGCCGAGCCCGCCGAGCCCCATCAGCAGCCGGAGGAGGGCTTCCACCACGGCCGCCTGGCGGTCCGCCTCTGCGATCCGGTGGTGGAGTCCGACCGCACGGGTCTGCTGCGGTTCGACGGTCCGGCGGCCGAACTGCTGGCCATGGCGTACGTTCCGCCGCCCGTGGACGGTCGCCCGTACCGGCTCGTGGTGCTCCTGCACGGCGCCGGAGGGTCGGCGCGCCAGGGCCTGGACCTGCTGCTGCCCACCGCGGACGAGCACCGGCTCCTGCTCGTGGCGCCCAAGTCCGCCGCGAACACCTGGGACCTGATCGTCGACGGATTCGGGACCGACGTGCTGCGGCTGGACCGGGTGCTGGAGGAGATCTTCGACGCCTACCCGGTCGAACGCGTGATCGTCGGCGGGTTCTCCGACGGCGCCTCGTACGCCCTGTCGATCGGACTGACCAACGGCGACCTGTTCGACGCCGTGGTCGCCTTCTCCCCCGGGTTCGCGACCCCGCTGGTCACGCACGGGACGCCGCGCGTGTTCGTCTCGCACGGGACGGGCGACCGGGTCCTGCGGATCGACGCCTGCAGCCGCCGGCTGGTCCGCGGCCTGCGGGCCCTGGGGTACCAGGTCACGTACGAGGAGTTCGACGGAGGCCACGAGGTGCCCGAGCCGATCGTCGACCGCGCGGTGTCCTGGATGCTCTCCGGAGGCGTTCCGGGTCCGGACCGCGCTCCGGAACCAGAGGACGCGCCGGGCCAGGGCGGGGTCCCGGGCCGGGACGGCACCGCGCAGGACGGCACCGCGCAGGACGGCACCGCGCAGGACGGCACCGCGCAGGACGGCACCGCGCAGGACGGCACCGCGCAGGACGGGACGGCGCAGGACCGGACGGCCCGGGACCGGACGGCGCAGGACGGGACGGCCCGGGACGGCGCTCCGGATCGGGGAGGCGGGCCGGTCAGGCGGTGACCCGGTCGAGGAGCTCCAGCAGGTGGTGGTAGGTCTCGCCGGTCGCGCGGGACAGGCCGATCTCGCAGGTCCGGTTGACCGAGGCGTGGGCGGCGAAGTCGCCGCGGGCCACCGACTCCGCCTCCGCGCGGGTCGCCGAGGCGGTCAGCTCCGGGTGGAGCAGGCCGCGGTCGCCGGCGAAGGCGCAGCACTGCCAGCCCTCCGGGACGACGACCTCCTCGGCGACCATCTCGGCGATGCGGACGATGTCCCGGTCCAGGCCGAGCCGCGTCGAGGAGCAGGTCGGGTGCAGGGCCAGTGAGCGCAGGCGGCGGGCCGCCGGCAGCCGGGGCAGGACGTGCTCGGCGACGAAGCTCACCGCGTCCACCACCGCGACGGCCGGGCCGGCCGTGCCGGCGAGCCGGCGGAACCCCTCGGTGCAGGAGGCGGCGTCGCTGATCACCGGGATCCGGCCGCCGTCCGTGGCGGCCAGCAGGGCCTCCCGCACCTTGCGTCGCATGACCTCGTACCCCTGGGTGAACCCCTTGGACGACCACGGGGTGCCACAGCACAGGTTCGCGATGTCCCCGGGCACGTACAGGCGCAGGCCCGCCCGTTCGGTGAGGCGCCGCAGCGCGGCCATGACGCCCGGGCCGCCCTCGGCGGGGGCGAACATGGTGTTCAGGCAGGACGGCACGTACACGGCGTCGGCGTCCGGCGCCGGCGAAGGCCGCCGGGGCTCGCCGCCGCGCGGCAGGTCGCGGCTCCACTCCGGGACGGTGTCCGGATCGCCGATCCTGCGTGCCGCCCGCCCGGCCGCCTCGACGAGCCCCGGCGGGGCCGCCGCCGCAACGTCGAGCGCCTTGTCCATGGCCCGCGTCACCGCGCCCCAGTGGCCGGCGGCGGTCTTCCAGCCGGCCTGGGCGACGCGGCCGTGGCCCTCGGCGCGCAGGCGCTTGGTGAGGTCTCCGGTGTTGATCAGCACGGGGCAGGCGGTGGCGCACATGCCGTCCACGGCGCATGTCTCGACGGCGTCGTACTCGTACTCCGCCTCGAGCCGCCGGGCCAGTTCGTGGTCGCCCGCGGCGCGGGCGGCGGCGAGCTCGCGGCGCAGCACGATGCGCTGGCGCGGCGTCGTGGTGAGGTCGCGGCTGGGGCAGACGGGTTCGCAGTAGCCGCACTCGACGCACCGGTCGACCTCGGGCTCGACGGTGACGGCGGACTTGAGGTCGCGCAGGTGCGCCCGCGGGTCGTCGGTCAGCACGACCCCGGGATTCAGCGTGTCACCCGGATCGCACAGCCGCTTGACCTCCCGCATCACCGCGTACAGCTCGTCGCCGTACTGACGCCGCACGAAGGGGGCCATGACGCGGCCGGTGCCGTGCTCGGCCTTGAGCGTGCCGCCGCGGCCGAGGACCGCGTCGACCATGTCCTCGGTGAAGTCCGCGTACCGCCGCAGGTCGGTGCCGAAGTGCTCGTTGAGCATGAAGTGCAGGTTGCCGTCCTTGGCGTGCCCGAAGACGACACTGCGCTCGTACCGGTACTCGGCGAACAGCTCCGCGAGGTCGTCGCAGAGGTCGGCCAGCGCGGGCACGGGGACGGCGACGTCCTCCAGCAGCGCCGTCGTGCCGCTGGGACGGGCGCCGGCGACGGAGGCGTACAGGCCCTTGCGGATGTGCCACAGCACCGCGCGTCCCTGAGCGTCCCCGCTGAGCCGTGCCGGAGCGGCCAGGTCGAACGCGTCGAAGAGCCGCGCGGCCGCGCGCTCGCGGTCGGCGAGGACCTCGGGATCGGACTCCTGCCACTCCACCAGCAGCGCCGCATGGTCCTCCACGGTCAGCGTGCGCAGGACGTCCTCGGCCTTCGGGTCCTCCTGGGCGACGAGCAGGGACTCGGCGTCCAGGAGCTCGACGGCGGCCGGGCGCGCCGCGACGATCTCGGGCACGGCGGCCATCGCGGTGCGCAGCGCGGGGAAGACGAGCAGGCCGGTCGCCGCCAGGCGGTGCGCCGGGACCGTCCGCAGGACCGCCTCGGCGACGAAGGCGAGAGTGCCCTCGCTGCCGACGACGAGGTGGGCGAGGATCTGCGCGGGCGAGTCGTGGTCGAGGAAGCTGTTCAGCCCGTAGCCCATGGTGTTCTTCAGGGCGAACTGGGCCTTGATCCGGCGCACCGACTCTGGGTTGCCGCGGACGCGGTCCCGCAGGCGCTCCAGGCCCGCCGCGAGGTCGGGTTCGAGGGCGCGCAGGCGGACGTCGGCGTCCGGCGCGCCGGTGTCGAGGACGGTCCCGCCGGGCAGCACGAGGACCATCGACTCCAGCGTCTCGTACGTGTTGGCGTGGGTGCCGCAGGTCATGCCGCTGGAGTTGTTGGCGACGACCCCGCCGATCGTGCAGGCCGCCTCGCTGGCCGGGTCGGGTCCGAGCCTGCGGCCGTGCGCGGCGAGCCTGGCGTTGACCTGCCGCAGCACGGCGCCCGGCTGCACCCGGACGCGGGCGCCGCCGTCGAGCACCTCGATGCCGCGGAAGTGCCGCCGGGTGTCGACCAGCAGGTGGTCGGTGACCGCCTGCCCGCTCAGGCTGGTGCCGCCGGACCGGAAGGTCAGCGGGAGACCGGCGCGCATCAGCGCGCCGACCTGCTCGGCGCTGCGGGGCACGAGGACGGCCTGCGGTGTCAGCAGGTAGTGCGACGCGTCGTGGGCGACGCCCAGCCGGTCGCTGACGCGCGAACGGGTGATCCCCGGCACCGCGGCCTCGACCGCCGCGAGGACGGCGGGATCCGGCGCGGGCAGCCTCGGCGTTCCTTGGGTGCGGGTGGCGCTCATGCTTCCTTCGTCCGATGGGTGGTCGCCTACCGGCGTGGACGGAAGAGGCCTGTTTCGGCCTGAATGTCCAGCATAGGGGCGGCCCCCGGGTCGGCGGGCCGCCGGATCCGTCGGCTCGCGGATCATCCCCGCACTACCCGGAATTCGACCTTCAGCCGCTTTCCGGGTCTTTTGGGGTGATCCAGTATTCCGTAAGATACCGACGCTGTTGATCAACTTGTGGTGATCATTAACCGGAATCGGTAACGAGGAGGCGTCGTGACGCACGGAGTTCGACGGGGATGGGCCGCGGGCGCCGCGGCCCTCACTCTGCTGGCGACGACCGGGACGGCGGCGCGCGCGGCCACGCCCGGCACGGCGCCCGGACCCGCCGAGGCCGGCCGTTCCGCCGGCGGGCCCGCGACGACGGCTTCGCTGCCGCTCGGTCCCGGTGGTCTGGCCGAGACCCGCACCACGCAGGACGTGGCCCCGGGCATCACCCTCACGACCATCACGCGCGGCCGGGTGTCGCCCGACGACTACTGGACCATCGAGGTCGGCATCCCCACCTCCTCCGACGTCCCGCCGTCACCCGACCCGGACGCCGTCACGGCGGTGGTGGGAACGCACACGGCGGCCGACGCGGTCGTCGCCCAGCTCGCGGCGGCCGGGTGGACCGGCCAGGCGCAGCCGGTGTCCACGCCCGCGTTCGCCGACGTCGAGGCCGGCGTGATCGGCTACCGGGTGCGGGTCGGCCGGTACGCTACCCAGGACGCCGCGAACGCCGCCGCCAAGAAGCTGAAGGCGGCGAACTTCAAACCCTCGGTGGTCTACACCGGCTTCGACGGCGACTCGACCACCGGCCCCTGGACGGTCCGCGCCCTGACCGTCGACCTCCACCGGTTCCACGGCAGCGTCGCCGAGTCGCACGACGCCACGCTCGCGGGCCGCCGGACGACCACCCAGATCGCCCAGGACACCGGAGCCCTCGCCGCCGTGAACGGCGGGTTCTTCGTGATCTCCGAGAGCGACGGGGTGCCCGGCGACACGGCCGGCATCGTCGTGGAGCACGGCAGGCTGCTGCACGACGCGACCAACGGCCGGGTGGCGGCGATCCTGCGGGACGGCGGCCGCAGACTCGAGCTGAAGAAGCTGTGGACCGGCATCGATCTGGTCGACGAACGCGGCCGCACGCACCGGGTCGAGGGACTCAACCGCACGCCCGGAGTGATCCGCGACTGCGGCGGCGACGCGGGAGACAGCCCGACGGCCCTCCCCCGGCACGACGTCACCTGCACGGACCCGAACGAGATGGCGGTGTTCACGCCGGAGTTCGGCGGGCCGCTGCCGACCGGGCCCGGCACCGAGGCGGTGCTGGACGCCCACGGCACGGTCGTGTCCACCGGCCCGCGCACCGCCACGTCGGTGCCCGCCGGTGGCCGGGTGATCGAGGCGATCGGCACCGAGGCGTCCTGGCTCGGCGAGCACGCGGTCGTCGGGCACCGGCTGCGCCTCCGCACGAAGGTCACCGGACCCGGCGGCCGGCCCGTGAACTTCGGGCCGAACGACTCGGTCGTCAACGGCGGCCCGCAGCTGGTCACCGACGGCCGGGTCGCCATCGCCCCGCAGGCCGACGGGCTGGTCCACCCGGGCGACCCGTCGTTCTATTACGGCTGGGTCCTGCGCCGCAATCCCCGCACCATGATCGGCACGGATCGGAACGGACGGCTGCTGCTCGTCGAGGCGGACGGCCGGCAGGCGTCCCTCAGCCAGGGCCTGTCCATCGCCGAGGCCGGCCAGGTGATGAAGAGCCTCGGCGCGGTCCAGGCGATGAACCTCGACGGCGGCGGCTCGTCGACGATGGTCGTCGGCGGCCAGATGATCAACTCTCCTTCGGACGCCACCGGCCAGCGTCCCGTCGGCGACGCCGTCGTCGTCCTGCCGTCGCGCCGTCGGCCGTAGGTCCCGTCGCGCGCCGCCGGCCGTAGGTCCCATCGCGCCACACGGAGCCGCTCGCCGGTGCCGCCCGGCCCGCTCGTCCCGTCCGGCGGCGTACGGCCCCGCGCCCGGCCGGCACGCCTTACCCACTGTCAGATGGATGGGGATGTCTTTACGATTGGCCCTCGGCTCGGCTTTCCTTATCGCCGCGGCGGGCGGCCAGTGGGGTGATCGATGGTTCGGGAGGCGCAGCCGGGGCAGGCCATCGGGGGTCGCTACCGGCTCGACGAGGTGCTGGCGGCGGGCGGGTTCGGGCGGGTCTGGCGAGCATGGGACCAGCTCCTTCAGGTCACGGTCGCCGTCAAGGAGGTGCTGCTGCACCCGGCCCTGCCGCCCGCCATGCGCGCTCAGTTCCTGGAGCGCGCCGAACGCGAGGCCCGTAACGCGGCGAAGCTCCGCGACCATCCGCACATCGTCACCGTCCACGATGTCGTGATCGACGGAGACGCTCCCTGGATCGTCATGCAGTTCGTCGTGGGCCACTCGCTGGAGGACCACGTCAAGCGGTACGGGCCGCTCTCCGTGAACGAGACGGCACGGCTGGCCAAGGCGCTCCTGAAAGCGCTCGGCGCGGCGCACGAGGCCGGGATCATCCACCGTGACGTCAAGCCCGCCAACGTCATGATGGCCGACAACGGCTCCATCCTGCTCACCGACTTCGGCATCGCCGTCGCGCGCAACGACCGGTCGCTCACCGCGCCCGGGACCTTCGTCGGCACGATGAACTACCTCGCCCCGGAGCGCGCCCGTGGCCTCGACGGGCAGGCGCCGAGCGACCTGTTCTCCCTCGGCGCGACCCTCTACTACGCGCTCGAACGTGTCCCCCCGTTCCACCGCGACACCACGGACGAGACCCTGTCCGCGATCATCGCGGAGGATCCACCGGCACCTGAACGCGCCGGGCGACTGGAACCGCTCATCATGGCGCTGATGAGAAAGACGCCGGACAGGCGCCCGTCCGTCGCCGACGCGTTCCGTCTGCTCGACCGCTCGAAGGCCGCCGGCAAGAGCGGTACGTCCGGGAAGAACACGAACGGAGGGAAAACCGCGAAGACGAAACGGCTGACCGTGCCCGCGCCTGCTCGCCCTCCGGCGAAGAAGCCCAAGTCGGCGAAGCCACCGGTGAAGGAACCCGGACCCGCGAAGCCCTTGCCGAAGAGCAGCACCGGGCCCGCGAAGACATCGGACACCCCGAAGCCGCAGACCGCGCCCCAGGAACAAGAGGGCTCGAACGACTCGACGGGCTGGATCGTCGCCCTGTGCGTCGCCGCCGTCGTGGCGGTCCTGCTCTACCACAGCGACCGCGGTTTCTCCGTCTGGGCCACCGAGAGGCTCAACCTCTCCAGCTCCATATCGTCCGCCAAGGCCGGAGACTGCATTCACTACATCAAGCGCAAGAGCACCTGGGTCAAGGCCTCCTGCTGGTCCGCGGCCACCGAGTACAAGGTGATGACCCGCGGCATCGGCCTGTCCCGGGTGTCCTCCACGTCCCGGTGCGACCCCGCCTGGACCGAGGTGGACATCAACGTGTGGTTCTTCTGCGTCACGGCGAAGTGAAACCGGTGTTCCCACTGAGGCTCTGCACCGCGCGGTGATCCGACCGCCGAGCGTACGGCGGACGGTGATCACCGTGACGTCGCGCACCCGGGCGCCGGCCTCCCGGGGCCGCGCGCCGGCACGCCGTCGCTTAGCGTGGTGACATGTCCGAGACGCCGGGCCACGGCGCGCACGGCAGGCCGCCCACCCGCGCGGAGCGCTGGGCGGCGTTCAAGCGGTCGCCGTTCCTGCCCGCGACCGTGCTGGTGCTGATCATCTCGGCCGCCGCCGGGCTGTTCGCGGGCTCCTACAGCTACTCCATGGCGAACCCCACGCCGCACTCGCTCCCGGTGGCGATCGTGGGAAACTACCGGCCGGCGCGCGCCAAGGCGTTCATCGGCGGGCTGGAGAAGGCGCTGAACGCCTCCGTCCGGATCTACCCGTACGAGAGCCGGGAGGCGGCCGTCGACGCGGTGGACGCCCAGAAGGTCTTCGCGATCCTCGACTTCCGCGACTCCGGCAGGGCCGTCACCGTGGACGTGGCCGGGGCGTCGGGCGCCTCGGTCGCCCAGCTGCTGGAACAGACCACGCCGAAGGTGGGCCGGGCCACGGGCGTCGCGGTCACGGTGCGGGACGTCAAGCCGCTGCAGCGCGGCGACCCGCGCGGCCTGGCCGTGTTCTACGTCTCGATCGCCGCGGTGATCCTCGGGTTCGTCGGCGCCGTCCAGCTCAGCGCGCACGCGGAGGCACTGGCGCCGCTGGAACGGATCGCCTTCACGGTGGCGTACTCGGTGCTCGGCGGGTTCGTCATCGTGGCGATCGTGGACTGGCTCCTGGGCGCGCTGCGCCTGCCCTTCGGCGCGTCCTGGCCGATCCTGTCCTTCACGATGTTCACCTGCGGCATGGTGTTCACGATGTTCAAGACCCTGTTCGGGCGCTGGGCGATGCTGCCGACGTGGAGCCTGATGGTCCTGCTCGGCAACCCGTCCTCGGGAGGCGCGGTCTCCTGGGCGCTCCTGCCCTCGCCGCTCGGCACGATCGGCCGCTGGCTGCCGCCGGGCGCGTCGGTCAACGCGCAGCACACGGCGATCTACTTCCGCCACCACCAGCACGTCTTCCCGTTCCTCGTCCTCGCGGGCTGGTCGCTCGTCTCCTGCGCCGTGTTCTGGTTCTGGCGGCACCGCCACCCGGGAGGCCGCGGGAGAACTCCCGCTCACGCGGCGGCGTGAGACCGCCCTCCGTCTCGCCGGTCAGCCCCGCGGTGATCGGAGCTCGGCCATGATCCGGTCGAGGGCCGCCAGGTCCTCGGGAGCGAGGTCGAGGAGGGAGCGCGGCGGCCGGGCCAGGATGCGCTCGGCCTGCTCGGCGGCCGCGACCCCGGCCGTGGTCAGAGTGACGATCTTGCAGCGCCGGTCGTCGGGATGGACGCTGCGTTCGACGAACCCGCGCCGCTCCAGGTCGTCGACGACCAGGGTGGTGTAGGGCTTCTCGGTGGCCAGCCTGGCGGTCAGCTCCCGCATGGTGAGGGGACCGGGCAGAAGCCGGCGCAGCGCCTTGGCGCGGAAGAAGCTCATGCCGAGCGTCTCGGCAACCTCCTTACGCCGGTCCTCCTGCTTCAGGACGAGCGAGCACATCGCCGCCCAGACGCGGGCGACCGCGTCCGGGTCGGCGACGGCGGTGGAGGCCGCGTCGCGCGGCGTCCCGGACCTGTCGTTCATGGGCCCATCCTTCGTCAGAGGAGCGGTCGAGGCCGGCTCACGCAGTGTCCGCCGCTTCGGTCGAGCCGTGGATGAGGCGCTCGGCCGTACGCTCGGCGGTCCGCCTGGCCCAGCGACCGGTGGTGAGGATACCGAGGAGGAGGATCGCGGCGCCGCATCCGACGGCGACCCACCAGCCGACGTGGCTGGCGGCCGGGATCCCCGTGCGCAGGGGCCCGTGCACGGCGGACATGGCCAGGGAGCCGATGACGGCGACGCCGAGCGACTGGCCGATCTGCCGGCTGGTGGACGCGACCGCGGCGGCGACACCTGCCTGCGACCGCGGCATCCCGGAGACGGCGGTGTTGGTGATCGGCGCGTTCAGCATGCCGAAGCCGAGGCCGAACAGCACGTACGCGACCATGAGCCGCCAGACCGGGGTGTGCGCGGTGAGGCCGGTCAGCAGCAGGGCGCTGAGCCCGATGGCGGTGCCGGCGACGGCCAGGGGCAGCCGAGGGCCGGAACCGCCCACGATCCGCCCGGACAGCGGCGCGCACAGCGCCGTGAGCCCGGCCATCGGCAGGGTGAACAGGCCGGCGTGCAGCGCCGTACGGCCGAGTGCGTCCTGCAGGTAGAGCGTGTTGAGGAACAGGAAGCCGCCCAGCGCGGCGAAGCCGCAGATCGCGATGACGGTCGCTCCCGCGAATGGCGCGCTACGGAAGAACCGCGGGTTGATCAGCGGTTCGGCGCGGCGCAGTTCGTACGCGACGAGGCAGACCAGGACGAGGGCGGCCCCGGCGAAGCAGCCCAGGGTCTGCGCGGAGGCCCATCCGGCGGACGGCGCCTCGATGAGGCCGTAGGTGAGCCCGGCGAGCAGCGCGCAGATCAGGATCTGGCCGACCGGGTCCATCGGGCGGGCGCGCGGCGCACGCGACTCGGGAACGAAGAGCGCGCACAGGACGATCGCGAGCAGGCCCACGGGGATGTTGATCCAGAAGATCGCCTGCCAGCCGGCCGAGGCGACCAGCGCGCCGCCCACGACCGGGCCCATGGCCATGCTGAGACCGACGACGCCGCCCCAGATGCCGATGGCCCGCGCGCGTTCCCGTGGGTCGGTGAACGTGTTGGTGATGATGGACATGGCCACCGGGTTCATCATCGAACCGCCGACGGCCTGAATGACACGCGCGGCGACCAGCCAGCCGAGGGTCGGGGACAGTGAGCACAGCAGCGAGCCGAGTGTGAACAGCGCGAGGCCCGTCTGGAAGGTGCGGCGCCGGCCGACGCGGTCCGCCGTGGAGCCGGACAGCATGAGAAGCGCGGCGAGCACGACGGTGTAGGCGTCGATGATCCACTGCAGGCCGGAGACGGAGGCGTGCAGATCGTGCTGCATCGACGGCAGCGCGATGTTCACGATCGTGTTGTCCAGGCCGACGATGAACAGGCTCATGCAGCAGATCCCCAGGATGAGCCAGCGCCGGCTCCCGCCCGCCTCCTGGGGAGGTGTACCGCTTCGAACCGCAACACCATCAGTTATAGACATATAACCATTATTACCGCTAACTAACTGAACCGGAACCGCAGGGGTCGGCGGAGCCGCCGCAGGACGCCCGAGAGGCCGACCGCGCCGTCCTGAACTCGGCGATCAGAGGTGATGACGCAGGCGGAGGGCGGCCGGAAAGGGGGCCAGGTAGGTCTGGTCCGCCGCCCAGGCGATGCCCTCTCCGCGGGCATGGTGGCTCAGCAGCGCGACGGGGAGGCTGAGCGGGGCGTCGCCGCGACGGTAGTCCTCGATGCTCGCGACGATGTCGTGCCGCCGCGTGTCGTCGAGGACCTCGCTGATCTGGCCGAACACGTGCTGGAGCGCGTTCGCGTTGCGGCCCCGCGTGGCCTTGCGGGCCAGCGCGGCGTCGAACAGCGCACGGTAGGCGGCCTCGGTCTCCTCGCGGGGCCGGTCGCCGGCCCGGGCGACGGCCCGCCCCGCCAGCCGGTAACCGGCGGGATCGTGCGCGAGGATCTGGACCTTGTGGCGGGTGTGGAAGGCGACCAGGTCACGCGGGCGCCAGTCGCCCGCGAAGAGCTCCCGCAGGCGGGCACGGGCGAACACCCGCTCGACGAACGCCTCCCGCAGCCCGGCGTCGTTCAGCCGGCCCTCGTCCTCCACCGGCAGCAGCGGGTCCGCGTCGATCAGCCGCGCCGCGTAGACGCCACGACCGCGCCGGTCGGCGGGCCGCCCGTCTCCGGCGTAGCGCGGGATGCCCCGGACGCCGCAGCTCGGCGACCTGGCCTTGAACACCTGGCCGTCGAGGCCCGAGGCCAGCGGCAGGGCGGCCATCGCGGCGGTGTGGTCGGCGGCCGAACTCCGGCCGACCAGCCGGTCGCCGGCCGTCAGCCGCAGCGTCTCACGCGGGGTCCCAAGGCCGATCTCCATCTCCGGGCAGAACGGCACCCAGTCGACGTAGGGAGCGAGCTCATCGGTGAGGAAGCGGCAGCGGCTGTGGCCGCCGTTGTAGCGGACCGGATCGCCGAGCAGGCAGCTCGACACCCCGATCCGCGGCCGGCCGACCGCGTCACGCTCCAGCGGCGCCATACGACCCACTGTATTCGGGCCGCGGCGGAGCCCCGTGGACGGACCCGCGCGCGACGCCGCTCGCCCGTACGCGCGCCGCGCCGGCCGGCGATGGGCGGCGATGAGATCGCTCCCTTCACCCGGACGGCCGCTTCCCGCCGGACCCGCCTTCTACTATGCTTGTAGTAGTTCCCTCCGGATAGGTTCCGCATGCTCGTCTCCCTGCTGTTCGGCAGCGCCGCCCTGGCGCTCCTGTGGTACCTCCAGCTCGCCCCGATGTTCGTAGCCCGGCGGGAGCGGGGTCACGCGGCCACGACCGGCCGTGATCTGCCATCGGACGTCCCCCGCCCCGGCGGAGGAGGGACGAACGCCGACTGAGCGCCGACGCCGGCCGGGAGCGCCACCGGACGGGCCGTGAGCAGCCGACCCGCGCGGCCGGCCGGGAACGAGGGCGATGCCGAGCCGGTCCGGCCGCTGCATCCCGCGATGTAGGCCTACATCGTCCGGTGGACCTTCGTGACCTGCGGGATTCCTCCGTGAGGGCGACGATCCGGCGTGGTCCGATCCCTACCGTTTCCCCGTGACACCGTTGAACCTTCCGAAGGACCGATGATGATCGAGGCCAGGGGCCTGACCAAACGCTACGGCGACAAGACCGCGGTGAAGGACCTGTCGTTCACCGTTGAACCCGGGATCGTCACCGGATTCCTGGGCCCCAACGGCGCGGGCAAGTCCACGACGATGCGCATGATCCTCGGCCTGGACCGGCCGTCCTCCGGCTCGGTGACGGTCAACGGCCGCTCGTACGCCGAGCACGCGGCACCGCTGCACGAGGTGGGCGCGCTGCTGGAGGCCAAGGCCATCCACACGGGCAGGACCGCCTACAACCATCTGCTCGCGCTGGCCGCGACCACCGGCATCCCGCGCCGCCGGGTCGACGAGGTCATCGACCTGGTCGGCCTGCGCGAGGTCGCGCGCAAGCGCGCCGGAGGCTTCTCCCTCGGCATGGGCCAGCGCCTCGGGATCGCGTCCGCGCTCCTGGGAGACCCCAAGACGCTGATCCTGGACGAGCCGGTCAACGGCCTGGATCCCGAGGGCATCCTGTGGATCCGCAACCTGCTCAAGGGCCTGGCCGCCGAAGGGCGTGCCGTCTTCGTGTCCTCCCACCTGATGAGCGAGATGGCCCTGACCGCCGAGCACCTCATCGTGATCGGCCGGGGCCGGCTCATCGCCGACACCTCCGTCACCGACTTCATCGAGCGCGCGTCGACGGGCCGGGTCAAGGTCCGCTCCCCCCAGGCCGCCCGGCTGCGGGACCTCCTCGCCGGCCCGGACGTCACGGTGTCGGCCACCGAGGAGGGCACCTTGCTCGTCAGCGGGCTGACCAGCGACCGGATCGGCCAGATCGCGTCGGACAACGGCGTCACGCTCTTCGAGCTGGCTCCGCAGCAGGCTTCACTGGAGGAGGCGTTCATGGAGCTGACCGGCGACTCCGTCGAGTACCGGGCGCCCGCCCGCACCGCAGAGAGGTCCGCGGCATGACCACCGCCACCACGACCGTCCGGCCCGGCCGGGTCACCCAGGCCCGGGTGCTGAACTCCGAATGGATCAAGCTCAGGACCCTGCGCTCGACCTTCTGGTCCCTGTTCGCCGCGATCGTCGCGACGATCGGCCTCGGCATGCTCTTCAGCTGGGGCTTCGCCACCCGCGTCGGCGACCACCACCGCCCCATCGGCGACGCCGCGACCATGGCGGTGACCGTCCCGCTGCGCCCGTACGTGATCGCCCAGCTCGCGGTCGGCGTGCTCGGCGTCATGGTGATCACCGGCGAGTACTCCACCGGCATGATCCGCGCCACGCTGTCCGCGGTGCCCGGCAGGCTCCCCGTACTGTGGGCCAAGGCCGCCGTCTTCAGCGTGGTCGTGCTGGTCCTGATGGAGATCGTCTCGTTCGTGACCTTCCTCGGCGGCCAGGCGATCCTGTCGTCCCAGCACATCCAGGCCACGCTCTCGTCTCCCCAGGCCTTGCGGATCGTCGCCGGAGTCGGGCTCTACCTCACGGTCGTCGGCCTCCTCGGCACCGCCCTCGGCACCATCATCCGCAGCACCGCCGGAGCCATCGCCGCGCTGTTCGGCATCCTGCTGGTCCTGCCGGTCCTGGGCGAGGTCCTCAACCTGACGTCCTGGGGCAAGCACATCACGCCGTACCTGCCGAGCAACGCCGGTGGCGACCTGCTCACCAACGCGCCCGATCCCGGGTCGCTCGGCCCGTGGACGGGTTTCGGGGTCTTCGTCCTCTACACCGTCATCGCCATGGCGGTCGCCGCGTACCTGCTCAAGCGCCGGGACGCCTGACCCTCGATGACCGACTCGCCCAAGATGGGCCCCGGCGCGCTCGCCGTGCGCTGGGGCCCTCGTGTCCGCGCGCTCGCCGGGAGCCATCCCGTCGCCGTCGACGGCGGGTTCGCCGTCCTGCTGTTCCTGATCGGAGCGCCACACCTGATCAAGGACCCGCCGCGGCACGCGCTGCTCGGCTGGGCCCTTCAGGTCGCGCTCCTCGTCCCGCTGGCCTGGCGGCGGCGCGCGCCGTTCACCGCGTTCACCGTGGTCGCGGGGCTCGCATTCGTCCAGTGGCTCGGCGGGGTGCTCCTCACCGTCGGCGACCTCGCCGTACTGATCGCGCTCTACTCCGTCGCGGCCCACTCGACGCTGCGCCGGCTGCTCGTGGCCGCGGGCGTCGTGGAACTCGGCGTCGCCATGGCCACCGACCAGTGGGTCCCGCGGGTCCACCTGTGGAAGGCGTTCGTCCTGCTGTCCGGGATGACCACGGCCGCCGCCGTGATCGGGTTGAACATGCGCACGCGCCGTGCCTACCTCGCGTCGCTGGAGGACCGCGCCGCCCGCCTCGAGAGGGAACGCGACCAGCAGGCCCAGATCGTCGCCGCCGAGGAGCGCGCGAGGATCGCCCGGGACGTCCACGACATCGTCACCCACAGCCTCTCGGTCATGGTCGCCCTCACCGACGGCGCCGCCTACACCCTTCCGACCGCGCCGGAGCGGGCCGCCGACGCCGTGTCCAAGGCGTCGGAGATCGGGCGCCAGGCCATCGCGGAGATGCAGCGCGTCCTCGAGGTGCTCCGCCAGGACGCGCCGGCGGCCGATCGGCTCAGGCGTCCACAGCCGGGGCTGAGCCAGCTGGACGCCTTGCTCACCGAGGTACGCGCCGCGGGACTCCCCGTGGAGTTCACGGTCGCCGGACGGCCGCCCGCCATGGCCTCCGGAGCCGAACTCACCATCTACCGCCTCGTCCAGGAGGCGCTCACGAACGTCCGGAAGCACACCCCTGCGGGGACGACGGCACGGGTACGGCTCGAGTACGCCGCGGAACAGGTGGACGTCGAGATCACCGATGACGGGTCGGCGGCCGCCCTCGCTCAGGCCGGCCGGCCGCGCGCCGGGCACGGCATCGCCGGAATGCGCGAACGCGTCGCCGTCTACGGCGGCCGGCTCCGGGCCGGGCCGCTGCCCGACGGCGGCTGGCGGGTGCACGCCCGCTTCGAGCCGTCCCAGCTGGAAGTCAGCCGGTGATCAACGTTCTGCTCGTCGACGACCAGCCACTGCTGCGCATGGGGTTCCGGCTCGTGCTGGAGACGCAACCCGACATCACCGTCGTCGGCGAGGCCGGCGACGGCGCCGAGGCCCTCGCCGAGGTGGCCTCGCGCTCCCCCGACGTCGTGCTGATGGACGTACGGATGCCGGGCATGGACGGCCTGGAGGCCACCGAGCGGATCGTCCGCGACCACGCCGCCTCGCGCGTCCTCATCCTCACGACGTTCGACCTGGACGAGTACGCCTTCGCCGCCCTCCACGCGGGCGCCGCCGGCTTCCTGTTGAAGAACGTCCAGCCCGCCGAGCTGATCGCGGGCATCCGCACGGTCGCCGCGGGCGACGGCGTGGTCGCGCCCCGGCTCACCCGGCTGCTGATCGAGGCGTTCACCCGCCAGAGCCCCGCGCGGCCGGGCCCGGCCGACGACCCGCGCCTCGGCCGGCTCACCGACCGGGAACGCGAGGTGCTGATCGAGATGGCGAGGGGCCTGTCCAACGCCGAGATCGCGGTGGCGCTCGGGCTGTCCGAGGCGACCGTGAAGACGCACGTCAGCCGCATCCTCCCCAAGCTCGGCCTCCGCGACCGCGTCCAGGCCGTCGTACTCGCCTACCAGACCGGGCTGCTCCGGCCCTCATGACCATTCCCCGACCGTACGAGAACACGAGAGGACAAGGTCGACGAGCCACATGGCGACGAGTCAACTGCGCAACAGCCCCCGCGCCGTCACCCGGCGGACGATGAGCAAGGTCCCCGAGGTGACCGCGTACTTCTGGATCGTCAAGGTCCTGACCACCGGCATGGGTGAGACGACCTCCGACTACCTGGCGCACCGCCTGGGTCCGATCGTCGCGGTGGCCGCGGCGGGCGTGGTCCTCGCGGCATCGCTGGCGCTGCAGTTCACGGTCCGGCGCTATGTCGCCTGGATCTACTGGACCGCCATCGTCATGGTGAGCGTGTTCGGCACGATGGCCGCCGACGTGGTGCACGTCGTCCTGGGCGTGCCGTACGTCATCTCCACCGCGTTCTTCGTCGTCGCCCTCGCCGCGATCTTCGCGCTCTGGTACGCGAGCGAGCGGACCCTGTCGATCCACAGCGTCGTGACGCCGCGGCGTGAGCTGTTCTACTGGACCACGGTCATGACCACCTTCGCGCTCGGCACCGCCACGGGCGACATGACCGCGGTGACGGTCCATCTCGGGTACCTCGCCTCGGGCGTGATGTTCGCCGTCCTGATCGCCGTTCCGGCCGTGGCCTACGGCCTGCTCAGGATGAACGCTATCGCCGCCTTCTGGGTCGCCTACGTCCTCACCCGGCCGCTCGGCGCGTCGTTCGCCGACTGGCTGGGCGTGTCGCGCGCCAGGGGGGGCGTCGCGCTGGGCACCGGCCCGGTCAGCCTCGCCTTGGCGGTGGTCATCGTCGCGTTCGTGGGCTACCTGACCGTGAGCCGCAGGGACACCATCGCCGGCCGGCAAGGAGCCCACGCGGCCGGACGGCGATCAGCCTGACACCTCACCCTGAGTTCCCGGACTCCCGGTCCCGGCTCGCCGGCACCGGGAGTACCGGTGACGCCCCTCCGGGTCCGGTTCCGGCCGGTCAGGTTCTCCAGGCGTCGGTGATGGGGCTGCGTGCGGCGCTCTCCCCGGCGTGCGGGAGCCCGTAGGCGTCCTCGATGGTCCGCAGCACGCTGTAGTGGTCGATCCTCTCCGGGTACGTCCCGGGCTTGACGGGGCCGCCGGCGAAGATGGTGGCGATCTTGTTGCCGGGACGGTTGTCGTTCTCGTCGAAGGTGACGATGAGCAGGCTGTCGTGGGTCCGGGCCCACTGCGCATAACCGTCTAGATTCTCCCGGACCCAGGCGTCCCCGGTCTTGACCGGGCAGTTGTGCATGTCGTCGCACATGTCCGGGATGACGAACGACACCGTGGGCAGCGCGGAATAGTCGGACGGAAAGTCGGCGAAGGACCGGCTGACGGCGTCCGGCAGGTCGGGGAAGTCCGCCCAGGGAACGTGCTTGCGGGCGTAGCGGCCGGTGACGCAGGCGGTCCGGTCGAAGGCCGGGAGCGCTTCGGCGAAACCCGCGAAGGTCAGCCCGGCCGCCGACAGCTCCGAGGCGAGGTTCGGGGCCGTGTAGGTGTGCGGGCAGGAGTCGTCGGTGAGCCCCTGGGTGGACCCGGAGAACAGCGCCAGGTAGTTCGGCTGGCTCGGATGCCGCACCGCGTAGGAATTCGTGAACAGCGCACCGGACCGGGCCAGCGCCGTCAGGTACGGCGCGTCACGGGCACCGACGATCTGACGATCGGACTTGTTCTCCAGCACCACGACGACCACGTGCGCGGGCTGTGGCACCGAGGCGGCCGTTGGGTGCGGGCCGGCGGCGTGGGTCGCCCCGCCGTCACCGCAGCCGGCCGCCGGCGATGCGGCGAGGAGTGCCGCCGCGAGCAGCAGTGTACGGCGGAAACGCCGATCCTTCACGGCCGACCTCCGATGCCGAGACTTCTACTACTCGGATAGTAGCGCTCGGCCGTGTGTCACTCGTCTTCCTCCGGGTGCAGCAGCCGCTGCAACAGCACTTCGTCCTCGGGCGTCAGTTCGGAGACGAAACGGGCCAGCACCGCGGCCCGGTCGCTCCGGCGGCTCAGCAGATCGTGCATCGCGGTCGCCGTATGGGCGGCCTCGTCGACGTTGGGCGAGTAGACGAATCCGCGTCCGGCGCGGGTGCGCGTCGCCAGCCCCTTGCGGTGCAGCCGTGCCAGGGTGGTCATCACCGTGGTGTAGGCGGGGTCGCCGGGGAGCACGGCCTGCACGTCTCCGGGGCTCATCGGCCGGCCGCCGTTCCACAGGGCGGCCAGCACGGCGTCCTCCAGCATGCCGGGAGGCCGCCGCCCCGGCTCCTGTTCCTTGGTCACGTCCCGCTCCAGACACTTCAGGTATTACCCCGATAGTAGATCAGGGCGGCCGCCGGTGCCGCACCCCCGGACCGGCGCCTTCTTCCGGCCCCATAATGAAGGGCATGGTCTTCGACGTTTGGGTACCGCTGCTGATCCCCCTGCTCGCGGTGCCGCTCGTCCGCGTCCTGGCGGAACGCCTGGCGCCCCGGCCGGCCTCCTGGCTGCTGGCCGCCACCGGCGCCGTGCTGTCCGCCTGCACGGCGCTCGCCCTCGTCCTGCTGACCGGCGCGGGCCTCCTCCGGCTGGACGTCGTCGCGGCCGCCGAGCACCTGTCGCCGCCCCTGCTGCGCCGCATGTCGCCGACCCCGCCGCCGCTGGCCTGCGCGGCCGGTCTCGCCCTGGCCGTCACGATCGGCGCCGCCGGCCGGACGCTCCACCGGCGGGTCACCGCCCTTCTGCGGGCCGCGAACGCCGCGCAGGCCCGGCGCGGCGACCTCGCCGTACTACCGGACGACCTCCCGGATGCCTACGCCGTGCCCGGCCGCCCCGGCACCATCGTGGTGACGACCGGCATGCTGCGAGCCCTCGACTCCCGTGAGCGGGAGGTGCTGCTCGCCCACGAACGCGCGCACCTGGCCGGCCGCCACCACCTGTTCACTCTGGTGATGGACGTGGCGGCCGTCCTGCACCCGGCGCTGCTCACGCTCCGCGCGCCGCTGCGCTACCACCTCGAGCGCTGGGCCGACGAGTCGGCGGCGGGCGCCGTCGGGGACCGGCGCCTCGTCGCCCGCGCCATCGCGCGAGCGGCCCTGGCCAGAAAACGGGCTCATGCGCCCGCCGCGCCCGTGGGGGCGCTCTCCGCGGCCGCCGGACCCGTCCCCCGCCGCGTCGCGGCGCTGCTGGCCGCTCCGCCGGCGAGACGCTCACGGCTGCTGCCCGGCATCGCGGTGGCCCTGGCCGCCTGCGTCACGCTGTCCGGCGCGGGAACCTTCGACGCCGCCACCGACCTCGGAGGCAGCGTGGAGGCCGCGGAGACCCACCATCACGCGACGGAGGGCCGCCACCGCCCCGAGACCGTCCTGGCGAACCGCGGCCCGCTCCGTACGGCCGGGAAGGCCGCCTGAGCTCGGGAAACGGTGCCGGGCGGCACGGGCACCGGCCGCGCGTCCCCATCGCCGGCCGACCGGCGACCGCCGGTCGGGGCGGTCGCGCCGATCAGGTCCGCTCGGTCGCTCATTCCCGGTCGGTGGGGAGGAGGGTGCCGAGCGGACCCAGATCGAGGTTGAGGTCGGCCATCGACAGGCCGAACCGCTCGCACAGCTCCTCCATCGCCTCCTCCAGGCGCATGAGCGTCACGCCGATCTTCTCGACCTGCTCGTCGGACAGATCACCCTGGTCGACCCGCCGGATGCACTGACGCTCAACGAGTTGCCGCACGAGCTCCACGACGGTGAGCACCAGTTGCGCCAGGTCGCGCTGCACGGTCTCGGAGTCGGCCTCGATGCGCCGGCCGCCGCGGCGCGCCGGAGCGCCCGCGGGATGATCGGCGGCCCCGGGATGAGCCGCGCCGGCGGGGTGATCGGTGCCCTCGGGAAACGCGGCGCCCCCGGGATGCGCGGCATCTGCCGAATGAGCGGCGCCGGTGCGGTCGGCGGCGTTCGGGTCCGGCGACCAGGAGTGGGAGGGCTCGTTCACAGTGGCCCCGTCCCCGGCGCGTCGGATCGTCGCGGCGCGATGACGTCGTCGCCGCCGACCGAGCCGATCAGTACCCGCAGCGAGATGCGCACCAGGTCGACGTCGGCGATGGAGAGGGTCAGGTCGCCGCTGATCACGACGCCGCCGGCCAGCAGGCGGTCGAGCAGGTCGACCAGCGCGACGCGCTGTGCCGGAACCCCGGCTCGCGCGGCCGGCATACGCTCGGCGGAGCGGTCGACCGTCACGCGGTCCCTCCCGCTCCGGATTCACTGATCGTGAATGAGTACGGCGCCCACGGCCCGGTGAGCTGGACGTCCAGCTCCGGGTCCCGAAGCGCGGCGACCGCGGCGGCGAACTCCTCGCCTCGCTCGTCCTCGACCAGGTAGGCGCCGTTCAGCACCATCCAGTCGTCCCGGCCGGACAGCTGCGGGTCCTGCGCCCGGTGGCGCCGGCGCGCCACCGCGATGCCGGTCAGGACCGAGTCGATCCGCTCGGCCCGCGAGGCCGCCCGGTGCCACGCCTCCTCACGCGTGCGCAGGTTCGTCCGGCGACGCTTCAGATACGCCGTGCCCGGGCGCTCCGCCGCGCTCTCCGGCGGTTCACCGCCCCCCGCGTCATCCGACGCGGCCGGGCGCGGGGCCGCGAAGACCTTCACGCCCCACTCCCGCCGTCCGGCCACCCGCGCGAGGACCTCGGTGAACTCATGGGCGCGGTCGCGCAGGAGCCGGTGGATCTGCTCGTCGCCCCGGTAGACGGTCACGAGCCGTACGGGAGCGACCGGGCCGGCCTCCGCCACCGCCTCGACGACCTGATGGTGGGCCCGCGCCGTCGCCTCCAGCCAGGTCAGGTCCTCCAGATTCCGCTTCAAGGCGGCCTCCCCGAACTGCGCGAGCGGCACCGTCCCGACATACGCGACGAGCCCGGCCTCCGCGATCGTCCGGACCGGCGCGCCCAGCAGGCCGGTCAGTCCCGGTGGCGGGGACGTCCCGGTGTCCCGTGCGATGGCGTACAGGTAGGTTCCGGTGTCAGTCACGGCGGCGCTCCGGATCGACGCGGCGGCGTTCTGGTTCTTCGAGGCGGCCGCGTTCCCGTTCCGTACGCGGCCCCTCGCGCGGCGCGTCCACGGCCCGCCGCCCGTGCCGGCCCTCCTCCAGATCCGCGACCCGCTCTCGCAGCCGGCGGTTCTCCTCCTCCAGGCCCCGCCGGTCTCCGGTCAGCCACGGGTCGTGCTCCCACCAGTCGATCCCCAGCTCGCGCGCGGTCTCGACCGACACGATCAGCAGCCGCAGCTTGATGGTGAGCAGCTCGATGTCGAGGAGGTTCACCTGGATGTCGCCGGCGATGACGATGCCCTTGTCGAGGACGCGCTCCAGGATGTCGCCGAGGTTGGCGCCCTCGCGCGCGCTCGGCCCGGTCCCGTACGGCGTGATGTACCCGCCCCGCGGTCGGTCCGGTGTCATGACGCCTCGCCACGGCCGCGCGGGTACCGCTGGATCCGGCGGTACGCGACGAGGCCGCCCTCCTCGTCGACCTCGACCTCGTACAGCGCGAGCGTGTCCGAGGAGGAGGGGACGCGACGGGCCTCGAGCAGTTCGACGCCGGCGACCCAGCCGCTCTCCCCCGGCCGTATCGCCACCACGCCCTCCGCGGACCTGCCGGTGAGCGCGGTGATCTCCCGGAGCGCGGCGTGCGCCGCCTCCCCGGCGGACAGCCGCGCGGATCCGGCCGTCGCCGCACCCCCGCGCCCTCGCCGGGGCTCCGGTTCGTCCTCCTCGTACCCGGCGGCCTCGTCGTCGGCGTCGTACCCGGCCTCGTACTCGGCACCGCGGTCCTCGTCCACCTCGTCATCGAGCCGCCGACGCGCGCGTTCCGGCCGGTCTCTGCGGCTGACGGACACGGTTCCTCCCTTCCGGTGGGACCGCCGGAACCCGCTACGGGGCGCCGGTGGCCCGGCCGCCGATCAGCCGGCCGAGGATCTCCTGCTGCGCCTCGGCCTCTTCCTCCTCGGAGATCAGGCCGGCCTGTCGTCGCCGCTCGATCTCCTCCAGCTGGGCGCGGATCGCCATCGGGCTGTTGAGCTGCTGGTCCACCTGCTGCTCGATGAGCTCGCCGAGCTTGATCACGCCCTGCACCGGGAGGAACGGCAACGTGAGGATCGAGGAGACCAGGCCCATGGCTCAGGCCCCCGTACTCGGTGTGATGACGAAGTCGTACGGCGCCGTCGGGCCGAGCAGGCGGAGGTCGACCCGCCCCTGCCACTCCTCGGCGATCTTCGCCACGGCCTTCTCGAACTCGGACCGCCGGTCCGTCTCGACGAGGAAGGCCACCTGGACGGCGTCCTCGGGATGGGTCGGCCGCCGCGGGACGCTCGCCTGCGCGTACTCCGAGAGCGCCTGGGCCGCCCCCTGGGTGTCGGCGTCGCGCTTGGCGGAGATCGCCTGGTTGATGAACTCCCCGAGCCGGATCCGGGCATCGCGGGTGAGCTCCTCCGGACGGTCGCGGATCTGCTCCAGCAGGCGCGCGGCGTCCGGATTCTCCGACATGATCTCCCGGAGCACGGCGCGCTCGTCATAGCGCCCCTTCAGGATGTACTCGACCCGCCCTTCGATCTCGTCCAGGGCGGCGAGGAACTGGTCGTGGTTGGCGGCCAGCAGTTCCCGCTCCACCGCCTCCCGGCTCGTGAGGACCGCGCCGAACCGCATCGGCAGGACGGGGACCTCCACGGCGGCTGCGTCCAGGAGCCGCTCGTGCGCGGTGAGGTCCTCCGGCCGGCCGATCGGGCCGCCCAGGTCGATGTCGCTGACGAGCGCCGCGATGTCCCCGTGGCGTACCAGGTCGACCTCGTGATCTCGCAGCCCGCGGGCGTCGGGGGTCAGCTCCACGTCTCCCGGCAGGATGCCGTACACGTAACAGCCCTTCTCCCGCGCCCCCTGGGCCGGGCGGGTCCGTCCAGGTGCCGTCATCTCACTCCTCCCCCGATCGGTGCCGCCGACGCGGCACCGCCCGCTCGGCGTCGTCCATGCCCACGAACTCGCGGAGCTTCTCACCGACGCCCTCGATGGCACCCCGCGTCTTGTACTTGGCACCGCCCTCCTGCAGGTCCCTCATCAGACCGGGGATCCCCTGCTCCTCGGTCTGGGTCAGGTCGAGACGGTTGGCCGCCTCCGCGAACTGCAGGTACGTATCGACGCTGGCGACGACGATGCGCGCGTCGATGGCCAGCACCTCGATGCCGACCAGCGACACCCGGACGTAGGCGTCGATGACGAGCCCCTTGTCCAGGATCGTGTCGATGACGTCGGCCAGGCCGCCGCCCGATGGGCGTCCGAGCCCACCCCCACCCGCCGGCTGTACTGCCGTGGTCATGGTCCCCCCCCGTGGTTCCGTCGGTAAGCCCGTGGTTCCGTCGGTAGCCAGTGGTTCCGCCGGTCGGCCGGAGCCTCCGCCGGTCAGCCGCGGCGCTCGCGGCGTCCCGAGCGCTCGGGCCGTTCCTCTCGCCCGGTGTCGCCACGCCGTCTGCCGGAGGTCACGGGCTCGCGGCGCCCGCGCTCGCTCTCGCCGGGCTCCTCCTCGCCGTACTCGTACTCCGGCTCCTCTTCGCCCTCGTACTCCTCCGCGTACTCGCGCTCGCGCTCCTCTTCGCGCCCGCGCTCCGGCTCTTCCTCCTCGCGCCCGGTTCGCTCCGGCCGGCCTTCGGCCTTCCCCTCCTCGCGCATCGCGGTCTCGTGGTCCTTGACGACCTCGCCGTCGCGGATCTCGCCCCGCCATCCCTCGATCTCGTCGGGGCGCAGGACCGCCTGCGTCATGACGTGCCGCCGGAAGTGCTTGAACTCCAGCCGCGCGCGGCGTCCCTGGGCGCGCCAGAGGTTCCCGGTGTGCTCGAACAGCCCTTGCGGGTGGTACTCCAGGACCAGCGCGATGCGGGTCATGTCCGGCCCGATCTCGCTGAAGGCCACGGCGCCGTCCACGTAGCCCTTCGGGCCGCGCGACCGCCAGACGATCCGCTTGTCGGGGATCTGCTCGATGATCGTCGACTCCCAGTTACGGTGCGACACGAAGATCTGTGCCTTCCACCGGACCTTCTCGTCGCTCTCCTGGTGGACGTCCTCGACCTTCTTCATGAAGGACGGGAAGTCCTCGAACTGGGTCCACTGGTCGTAGACGAGCCTCAGCGGGGCACCGACGTCGAGTGTCTCGACGATGTTGGTGACCTTGATCTTCTTGCCCTTGCCGCCCTTGTCGCCCCCGCGCAGCCTCTGTTCCAGCTTCGTCTTGGCGTACGCCTTGACGGCGGCGAACCCCGGAGCGAGCCGCTCTCTCAGCGATCCCTTCTCTCCCCCGCCGGCCAGGGCGGACAGCACGCCGCCGCCCGCGCCTTTCGCGAGGCCGGACAGCACGCCCCCGCCCGCTCCCTTGGCGAGGCCGGACAGCAGACCGCCGCCCTCGCCCTTGGCCAGGCTGGACAGCAGACCACCGCCGGCGCCTCCCGTCAGAGCGGACAGGAGGCCGCCCTCACCGCTCTCGGAGTAGTCGCCGAGCCGGTCCGCGGTTCCCTCGACCCGTTCGAGCAGACGCTTCGCGGCACGGGTGCCCATGGCGGCGAGCAGGTGCTGCACCTCGCCGAGCAACCGGTCGGCGTGCAGGTCTTTCAGCAGGTCACCACCGGGAAGCTCCTCAGTGGTCCGTTTCAGTGGATCGGTCACCGAGCGCGTCGCGTCCGTCATCGACGCTCACCTCCCCGTACGCCGGACGGGCGGCCGCCCCGGCCCGCTCGGCGGAGCCTCCCGTCGTGGCCGGTCGGTCTCCTCTTCGTACTCGTCCTCCGGCTCCGCGGGGCGGGAGGCCGAGCGCCGCACGCCACGCGGCCGGGCGTTCTCGTCCTCGGCGTACTCTCGCGCCTCGCGCGGCCGCTCGCTCTCTTCTTCCTCGACGTCGTGGGCACGTGGCCGGCGGCGGAAGGCGGACGGCCTGCGAAGGGCGGTGGGCCGGCGCCTCGGCCGTTCCTCCGGTTCCTCGTCGTAGCGCTCCTCCTCGCGGACGTCCCGCTCCTCGTAGGGCTCCTCTTCCTCCCTCTCCCGGGCGCCGCCGGGCGTACGCGGCGGCCGCAGGAGGGATTCGGTCCGTCGCTGAAGCCGGTCGCTGAGCGCGTCGATCTGACTGCTGGCGGCGGTGACGGCCGCCGCCTTGCCGACCTCGATGAGGCGGCCGCGCACGGCATCGGTCAGGTTCTTGACCTCGGGCGAGGTGTTCAGCAGGTTCGTACCCTGCTTGACGAGGCTCGCCGGGTTCTTGGCGATACGCCCCGAGGCGCCGGCCGCAGCGAGCGTCAGCGCGAGCTTCATCTTGCGCCGGCGGCCCATGAGATACCCCGCGCCGACGGCCAGGGCGATCCGCAGTCCGTCCTTCATGATCGTGTCCCCCTTCGGCGCCCGCAGCCGGAGCGGGCGCCAAGCCCCCATCCGCCCTGACCCGACCCGCCGGCCCCGGCCCCCCTACTGCCGATATCGCCGACTTCGAGCGTGAAAACGATCAATACGTAGGTCTGTTACCGATCGCCCTACCCTTACCATCGTCCACAAAACCCGCAGGCCAATGACCTGAGCGCGGCCTCAGCGCCGTCCGGAGGCCCTCGGATGAGCCTGCGGAGAAGGCCTGCGCAGGGCCGCGTGACAGTCCGCGTCGGGGGCCGGGAGCAGCGGCCGGACCGGGGCGGACGACCGGCCGCGAGCGGCCCGATCGACGTGTGGTCCCGAGAACGGCCGGGTACGGCGCTCAATGAGGCCGTTGCGGTGGCCTGAGGCCACCGCCTCGACGGACGGGGAGAGTGGACGCCGACGAAGGCGCCCATACCGACGAAAACGGGGATTTGTCATGACTATGCCGATGAGGCGGCGTGGCAGAGGGGGCCGACTGCACGGGATGGAGCCGACCGGACTGCTGCACCGGGATCCCTTCGCGGACGTTCAGGAGCTGCTCAACCGGATGACCGGGCTCATCCAGCCGCCGATGGAGGCCGAGGCCGAACGCCCGTGGGTGCCCATGGCGGAGATCGACGAGACCGACGACGGCTACGTCGTCCGGCTCGAGCTGCCGGGCATCCTGCCGGACGACATCGACGTCGGCATCCGCGACCGTGAGCTGTGCGTGAACGGTGAGGTCCGGGAGGAGACCGAAGGATCCAACGCGCTGCGCGTACGGATCGGGCGCTTCCACTACCACGCGTCGCTGCCGTCCGACGTCGACGAGGACAACGTCGAGGCGAAGCTCGAGGAGGGCGTGCTGACCCTGCGCATCCCGAAGGCGCAACGATCCCACGGGCACCGCGTCCCGATCACGGGTGGACGCACGACGAGCACGCCGCTCGGCGGCGCGGAGACCACCGGCACGCCGGCCGAGGGCATGGACACCACGGGCATGCCGGCCGAAGGACAGGCCACCGGCATGCCTGCCGGAGGCACCCACACCGGGGGCATGCCGGCCACCGGAGCGACGGAGTCGGGAGGAATGCCGAGTGAGGGCATCCGGCCCGAGGGCTGAGCGGCTCCGGCGGAGGTGAGGCCGGACCGCTCCGGCGGAGGTGAGGCCGGACCGCTCCGGCATCGCCACCTTCTGTTCCGTCACGACGACCACTGCTCCTCCGCCCGGCGCGGCCCGGAGAAGCGAGGTGAGAGGAGGGAGAACGGCGGTGGCCGTCTCCCTGTGGGCTGCCCTCAAATCGCCGGGCGGCAGGGCGTAGTGTCGGAGTCAGAGCAGGTCGGCGGGCCGACGACAGGGCTACGGCGGCCTCCCGGCCTGGAGACCCTGTCGGCAGGAGTCGCCGGTGTCCGAACATCTTCTCCGCGATCGCCGGAACGCGGAACACGCGCCGGTCGGTCCTCTCACCCGCTTCCACGGCCGTGATCCGCTGACGCGGAGCGGCACCGGGCGGCCGTGTTGAACGTCGGTGATTCCGCCGGTCTGTCCGTGGGTGAACGGGTGCTGGCCGGCATGCTGCGGGAGGCGCGGTGCAACCCGCCGAGCCGGCTCGCCGATGTGGTGCTGGACCAGGCCCGGCCGCTGGGCATCACACGGGTGGTCGTCTACCTGGCCGACCTGCAGGAGACGGTCCTCGTGCCGCTCCCCTGCGGCGCGGACGGCGACGCGGACCCGGCCATCGACGTTCCGGTCGACGTCGGTGATCCGGAGGCCGGCGTGATCGCGCCCGTGCGCGGCACGGTGCGGATCGAGGGCACGGTGGCCGGGCTGGCCTACCGGAGACTGGCCGCGGTGACGGCCGAAGAGTGCGACGCCTCAGGAGATCTGACCGCGATCGACGCGCCGGTGCGGCGGCATCGGGTGTGGCTGCCGCTGGTGGACGGCACCATACGGCTCGGCGTCCTGGAGCTGGCCCTCGATCACCTGGACGAGCAGGTGCTGCAACGGTGTCACCTGCTGGCCGGAGTGGTGGCGCTCCTCGTGGCCAGCCACGGCGTGTACAGCGACGGCTTCGCGCGGCTGCGCCGGCGCGAGCGCATGGAGCTGTCGGCCGAGATGGTCTGGGCGTTCATGCCGGGCCACACCCTGGCCACCAAGGACGTCGTGATATCCGCGGCGGCCGAGCCCGCCTACCGGCTCGGCGGAGACGCCTATGACTTCTCCACGATGGACACCGCGGTCCACATGACGATCCTGGACGCCGCCGGGCATGACCTGGTGGCCGGGCTCGTCGCGTCCGTGGGCCTGGCCTCCTGCCGCAGCACCCGCCGGGCCGGCGGCGACCTGGCCGAGATCGCGACGGTCGCCGACAGCGCGATCCGCGAGCACAGCCCGGAGTGGCGGTTCATGACCGGCCTGCTGCTGGAGCTGGAGGCGGAGACCGGCCTGCTGCGATGGGTCAACTGCGGCCATCCGCCCCCGCTGCTGATCCGCAAGGACAAAGTGATCAAGGAGCTCGCGCGGACCCCCGACCCGCCCATGGGGCTGCTGGAGGGCACACGGCCGCGCACGCACCGCGAGACCCTGCAACCGGGCGACCGGCTGCTGTGCTACACCGACGGCGTGACCGAGGCGCGCACCCGCAACGGCGACCTGTTCGGGGTGGATCGCCTGGCCGACACCATCCTCCGTACCGCCGCGGCCGGCATGTCCGCGCCGGAGGCGCTGCGCCGCCTCGTCCACGGTCTCCTGGCCGAGCACGACGGCCCGCTGGCCGACGACGCCACCATCATGCTCGCCGAGTGGCGCCCCGCCACCCCCGGTGGCGCCATTCAGCTGATGCCCCAGACGGTCCCCGTGCAGCGTCCGGACCGTCAGACGCCGCCTCGCGGGTCGTACGAGACGTGAAACCGCCGGTGAGCGACCGTGGACAGGGTCCGCTCACCGGCGGCTTCGACTAGCTCCGCCTAGTTCCGGTCATCGACCGTGAAGGGCAGTCTGACCCGGGCCGCCGAGTGAGCGCCGGTCAGCGTGATGCTCGTCGCACCCGGCTTCGCCGTCCCCGGGACGCTGATGACCGCCCCGGAGATCACGCCGTCGCCGTTCGCGCGCACCGTGATGGAGGCGAGGCCGGCGCCGAACTTCATCGTGACCGCTTCGTTCGGCGCGAACCCGGAACCGTTGACCGTGATCGCGGTGCCGCGCGGCCCCGAGGTGGTCGACAACGTCACCTCCGGTCGGTACGTCCGCGCCACCGGCTGCTCGGTCACCCGAACGGTCGCCGTCGCCGGTGTCCGTGAGGACGCGCCGGCTGCGGTGACGGAGTACCGGCCGGGCTGGGCGCCGTCCGACGCCGCTATCGACGTGTTCACCGCACCCTTCGCCGAGGCCTCGACCGTCAGGCTGCGCACCGGGCTGGTGCCGAGCTTGACGGTCACCTTCTCGCCGGCGGCGAACCCGCGGCCGGTGACGGTGATCGGGTCACCGGGGGCGGCCGACGCCGCCACCGAGATCGACGGCTGGGACTTCGCACGCCCCACGGTCACGGTGAACGTCTCGGTGCTGCTCGACAGCGTGTCCCACACGGTGACGTGCACGGTGTACGTGCCGTCCTGCGCGTACTTGTGCTGTCCGCTCATCGCACCGTCCGAGCCGACCGTGACGTCCTCGGGAGCCGTGCCGTCGCCCCACTGGACACTGGCGTGGTAGCCCGTCGAGTCGGGAACGCCGCCCTTGACCGAACCGAGGTCCGCGGAGAGGACCTGCCCGGCGGTGACCGTCTGGTCCTTCGGAGCGGTGGTCGCCAGCGCGGCGGCCGGCGTGCCGTCGTCGGCGATGGCGAACACGTGGATCCTGCCCGCCGAGCCGGGGTCGCCGGTCTGCGTCGGGAGGGTCACCGAGACGAGCGTCTTGCCCGCCGGGACCTGGTACGGCGCGGTGGCGAACAGGAACGGCTGCGCGCCGTCCTTGCTCGTGCCGAGCAGTCGGTACGCGGACTTGGCGACGATGATGTTGCCGTAGGACGGCGTGCCGTTCGGGTTGCCGCCCAGCGTCCAGTCGCTCATCTGGATCGGGATGTTCGCGGTGCTGCCGTCGCTGAACGTCGCCGTCGCGGTCGTGCTCTGGTTGCCCTGCGTACCGGCGCCGATGAACGAGATGCTCTTGGCGTCGGCGGGCAGGTTGAGCACGATCTTGCGGCCGTTGCCGGTCGCGTCGTCCGGCTGTCCGGCGGGAACCGCCGGCAGCGTGAAGTGCAGCGCCGTTCCGGGCACGTCGTGCCGCTCGCCCTGGGTCACGCCGGCCGCCGCCAGGGCGGCACGCGAGTACGCCCACGACTTGGCGTCGCAGTTGGCCGCCAGAGTGCCGTCGTCACCGATGCAGACGGTGTCGAACGCCGTGGTGAGGCTGTTGCTCGGCGCGTACGCCACGTCGACTCCGGCCGTCGCCACGCCCTGGCCGGTGCCGTCGGTCACCGTGACCTTGGCCTGGTAGTAACCCGGCTTGGCGTAGGTGTGCGAACCGCCGACGCTGTAGACGCCCCGCGAGCTCAGGGTCACGGTGCCCGCGGTGGCGGGTGAGCCGTCACCCCAGTCGACCGTGGCCTGGTAGCCGCTCGCGGTACCCCCGGTGACGGAGGCCAGCGACGCGGACACCGCGACGCCGGACGTTGCGTGCACGCTGCTCGCGGGGGTGACCGCGATGTCGCCGCCACCGAGCTGGACGTCGCCGCCGGCGAGCAGCTCGATCTCGGCGAGGTTCGTCTGCGCGGCACCGGTCGTCTTCGTCACGACCAGACGGAACTGCGGGAACTTACCCGGCTTGTCGATCTTGAAGGGCCGGGTCTGGTTCCGCCACGTGAACACCTCGCCGCTGCGCCGGTCGAGGGTGGTCCAGGTGATCCCGTCCCGGGAGCCCTGCAGCTCCCAGTCCGACGGGTCTCCCGCGCTCGCCCCGGAGGTGAGCGTGTAGTACGTCGGCTGCTGCCTGCCGCCGTGGACGACCCAGGTCACCTGCGGCGTGCCGGAGGCGAAGGTCATCTGCGTGGACGACGAGTCGTCGAACAGCTTCGACGCGTCCTGCCCGCCGGTCGCGGTCGCGGTGCCGAGACCGGGGCCGGTGACGTCCTGCAACGGCTGCGGCACGTCGTTCTTCTCGGTCAGCGACGGCGGCGCGTCCTTCTTGCCGGTGCCCCAGGCCGACGGGTTCGGGCCCATCCGGAAGTCGATCGTGCCGCCGTGGGCGAACACGGACGAGTCGATGGACGTCTGCTTCTGCTTCTCCCCGTTGACCTTCACGCTCTGCACGTAGACGTTCTTCGTGCTGTTGTCCGGCGCGTTGACGACGATGTCACCGGTCTCGCGGTGGACGGTCATCCGGGTGAACTGCGGCGAGCCGATGGCCCAGTTGGACGAGCCGGCCTGCAGCGGGTAGAGGCCGAGCGAGCTGAGGATGTACCACGACGACATCTCGCCGTTGTCCTCGTCACCCGGGTAGCCCTGGCCGATCTCGCTGCCGACGTAGAGGCGCTGCAGGATCTCCCGCACGATCGCCTGCGTCTTGGAGGGCGCGCCGGCGTAGTCGTACATGTACGGGATGTGGTGTGACGGCTGGTTGCTCATGCCGAGCTGACCCATGCGGACCGCACGCGCCTCGAGCATCTCGTGGATCGTGCCGCCGTACCCGCCGGGGTGGTCGGCGTTCTCCGGGGTGGCGAAGAACTGGTCGAGCTTGTCCTTCAGCGCCTGCTGCCCGCCGTACAGGTTGGCCAGTCCCATGCCGTCCTGCTGCGCGGTGAACGCGAAGTTCCACCCGTCGGTCTCGGTGTAGACGCCGCCCCAGTCGAGCGGGTTGCCGGCCGTGAAGGTCCCGGCGGCGTTGCGTCCCTCGAAGAACTTCGTCTTCGTGTCGAAGAGGTTGACGTAGTTACGGGCGCGCTGCAGGAAGTACTCCGACTCCTCCTCGAGCCGGGCGCGCCGCGCCTTCGGCGTGGCCGGGTCCTTGGCCAGGGCCGCGCCCATGTTGCCGATGGCGTAGTCGTTGATGAAGCCTTCCAGCGCCCACGACACCGACTCGCCCGTGGAGGTCGGCGTGTAGCCGAGGAACAGCCCGGTCTCGATGCCCTTGCGGCCGACCGCACTGCGCCCGGACGCGACGGTCGCGTCCTTGACGATCGCGTCGTACGCGCCGAGCGGGTCGGGCAGCTTGACGCCGTTGAGGTACGCCTCGGCCAGCGCGTCGTTCGCGCTGGTGCCGGTCATCAGGTCGGCGTAGCCGGGCGAGGACCAGCGGGCGATCCAGCCGCCGTCGCGGTACTGCTGGGCGAACCCGTCGGCGATCTTGGCCGCGATGTCCGGGTACAGCAGCGAGTACGCGGGCCACACGGTGCGGTAGGTGTCCCAGAACCCGTTGTTGACGTAGATCTGCCCGTCGACGATCTTCGCGCCGGTCTGCGTGGCGGTCGACGTGCCCGTCGCCGCCGACACCGGGCTCGCGTACTGCCAGTGCGGCGCGGTGGCGGTGCCGGTGTTCTCCGACTGGGAGTTCGGGTACAGGTTGAGCCGGTAGAGGTTCGAGTAGAGCGTCACCAGCTGCGTCTCAGTCGCCCCCTGGACGCCGATCCGGCCGAGCCGGTCGTTCCAGGCCGCGGTGGCGTCGGCGTGGATCCGGTCGAAGCTCTTACCGGTGACCTCGAGGTCGAGGTTCTTGTGCGCCTGGTCGACCGAGATGAACGACGTCGCGATGCGCATCGTCACGTCGTGCGTCGCGGAGGTGTCGAACGTGGCGGAGGTGGCGGTGGAGGCCGTGGGCGCCCGGTCGAACGTGCCGTACACGAACATCCGGCTGCGACCGGCCGACAGGCCGCTTCCGTTGTCGACCCAGCCGGAGAACGCGCCGTCCGTCCCGATCGTGAACGTGCCGTTGTAGAGGACGAGGCTTCCGGTGGCCATCCCGGACGGGAAGGTGAACTGCATGATCCCGCCGTGGTCGGTGGGCGACATCTGCGCGGCCATGCCGTTCTTCATCGCGACGCGGTAGAAGTCCGGCCGCGCGATCTCGTCGTTGTGGCTGAACGCCTGGGCCCGGGTGCTGGGCGCTCCGGTGAGCGACCCGCCGGCCGGCACCGGCATGACCGACATCTGGTTGCGGTCGCCCATCCACGGGCTGGGCTCGTGCGAGATCGCCAGTCCCTGCAGCGTGGGCAGGTTGGCCGCGTTGTTGCTCTGCTGGTACGCGTACTCCCACGAGTTGGACCCGGCGTCCGTGACCGGCGTGAAGAAGTTGAAGTCGTTCGGCAGCGCCGTGATCGGCAGGTTGTTGCCGCGTGAGAACGAGCCCGACGCGTTGGTCCCGCGCCGGGTGTCGACGTAATTCGTCAGGCTGGAGCCGTCGATCGGCGTCGGCTCGGCCGTCACGGTGACGTCGTCGAGCCAGCCCTGGAAACGGGTCGACGCCTTGGCCTGCGGGTCGTCGTACGCGAGCAGGATCCGGTCGATCGTCTTGCCCTTGGCGACCTCCCCGATGTCGGACTGCACCGCGTTCCACTGGTCGGCGTAGAGCACCTTCGAGGCGCCCTGTCCGGCGGCCGTGAGCGCGTAGCCGTGCTGGTCGACGGGCGACAACTGGCTCAGGTGGCTGCCGTCGGTGAAGTGCAGGTCGACGGCCGCGTAGGTCGACGGGTACTGCGTGTCGCCGCCGGTGAACTCAGGGAAGATCTTGTAGGACAGCCGGGTCTTCGGCCCGACCGGGATGTTGACGTCGAACAGCTTGTCGGTCGCGTACGCGCGGCCGGCGGCCTGGGCGCCGCCCGAGTAGCGCAGCGAGGCCGTCCCCGTGAATCCGGCTCCCGGCTTCATGTTGTAGCCGCTGACCGGACCGGCACCGACGACGCCGACCATCGGGGTGGCCGGCGGCTGGGTGTTCGAGCCGTCGCTGATGTTCCAGTCGGCGAGCTGGACGAGCGAGTCACCGGAGTTCGCGGTGACGTTCAGCCGGTAATAGCCGTAGGCGGTCGTGTTGGTGAAGCTGTAGACGTTGGTGGCGAACCGCCCGCTGAAACTCTGCCCTGTCCGTTTGTCCAGGTCGGTCCAGGTCTTGCCGTCGTCCGACCCCTGCAGGACGAAGTCCTTGGGGTCGCGGGTCGGCGCGTCGTTCGCGGAGGTCAGGGAGTACTTCACGACCGCCGCCGGCTTGGCCAGCTGGTAGGTCGCCCAGCCGGTCGGGTCGAACGCCAGCCACTTGGTCGACGGGTTCTCATCTTTGAGGTTCGCGGCGATCTCGTTCGGCGGGTTCTCGGCGCTCGCGGTCACCGCGCTGACCTGGCCGAGCAGGCTGCCGGGCAGTCCGCTGGGGCTCGATCCGCTCAGATTGCCCTGGATCGGATTGCCGCTCGCGTCGACCTCGGCGGTGCTCGTCGCGGGTTGCGGATCGGAGGACTCGAACGACGAGCTGAAGTCGCCGGGCGGCGCCGCAGCGCTGGCCGAGGGTGCGATGGCGAGCAGCGACACCGGCATCAACAGGGCCGCTGCCGCGGCCAATCGCCGGAGGGGCAAGGGAGCACGGAGGGGTGGAGACGCGTTGATGGCAGGGGCCTTTCGACTCGATAGGCGCGGGAGCGCCGAACGTCGGGGGTGCGCGGGGGGCGTGAGCGGCCTACCGAGTACGTGAGCCGGGCTTGCCGTACGTCGGTGTGAGCGGAGGGCTAGCGCGGGCCGACGCCGGGAGAGGGTCCGTGGAGCCGCGGCGACCGCCGCGACCGCTGCCGTGAACAGAAGCGCGGGTATTCAGGCATGCGGGGACTCCATGGGGGACGGCGGGTTCTGCGGAGGAGCGGCACCCGAATGAAGATCACGGCTAGCGTGATCCTCGAAGACAACGTTGTCAAGATCGGTCCATGTAACCGATTCATAACCGTCCGTCCGACTTTTCCGATTCCTTCGAGCGGGCGAGGCGGACGAGTTGACGGCCGCGGCGCCTCCCCTCCCAACGGCGAGAGCCACGACGGGCAGGTTGACCGATGCGGCCTGACAAGGTTGTCAACCGAGCCGAGGCGTCCCGGTATGGTTCGTCGCATGACCGGCGACATCGGCCGTACGAGGCGGCCCACCATGGTCGACGTGGCGAACCGGGCGGGGGTGAGCCTGAAGACCGTCTCGCGGGTCGTGAACAACGAGCCGAACGTCCAGCCCGACCTGATCGAGCGGGTGCTCGCCGCCGTGGCGGAGCTCGGCTTCCGTCGCAACCATCTCGCGAGCTCGCTGCGCTCCGGACAGGCGTCCGCCACGATCGGGCTGCTGATCGAGGAGATCGCCAACCCGTTCTACGCCACGATCGCCGGAACCGCCGCCGAGGTCGTCCGGCAGCACGACATGATGCTCATCATCGCCAGTTCCGAGGAGGACCCGGCGCGTGAGCGGCAACTGCTGCGGGACATGTGCGCCCGCCGCGTCGACGGGCTGCTCGTGGTGCCGGCCGGGTACGACCACTCGTTCCTGCGCACCGAGGTCGAGCTCGGCACTCCCGTGGTCTTCCTCGACCGGCCGGCCGGCGGACTGGCCGCCGACACGGTGCTGCTCGACAACCGCGGCGGCGCGCGGGCCGGCGTGCGCCGGCTCGTGGAGGCGGGCCACCGCCGGATCGGCATCCTGCTCGACTCGGTCGGGATCCACACCATGCGGGAACGGCTCGACGGCGCGTACGACGTGCTGGCCCCGGCCGGCGCGCCGTACGACACCCGGCTCGTCCGGGACGGCATCCGCGATCCGGCGGCGGCCGCCCGGACCGTCGCCGACCTGCTCGACCGGCCGGACCCGCCGACCGCCTTCTTCAGCCTGAACAACCGGATCACCGTCGGCGTGATCGAGGAGCTGTGCCGCCGGGGCAGTGACGCCGCGCTGCTGGGGTTCGACGACTTCGACCTGGCCCGCCTGGTGCCGTACCCGCTGACCGTCATCGCCTACGACACGCACGAACTGGCCCGGGTCGCCACCGAACTGCTGTTCCGCCGGATCGAGGGAGACCGCTCCCTGCCGCGTACGGTGGTCCTTCCCACCGAGTTGGTCGCCAGGGGCGCTCCTCCGCGCTGAACCGCGTGCCGCACGGAGCCGGTCAGGTGCGCCGGCCGTGCGGGTCCGTCTCATCGCCGCTTCGCCCGAGACCGTGGTCCGATGTCGCGGCCGGAGGCACCGTCGACGAAACGCGGCGGCTGGGTGAGCACCATCGCGAGCGCTCCGTACGGCGATGAGCGCCTGCCCAGAGACGCCGTGCTGAGGCGGATGCCGGACAGCCGGGCGGCGAAGGAGTGTCGTAGCGGTTCCACGCGCAGAATCGGGCCGAGAGCTCTCCGCCGACGACGAGATGGGCGTGGTTGGTGATGTTGACCAGGTTCGCGAGGCCGCGGCCGAGGTGGCGTACGGCCTGCGTGACCACGTCGGTGACGTCCGGGTCACCGGCCGACGCCGCCAGGACCAGGTCGTCCAGGTCGCCGAAGGCGAGCTTCACATAGACCATGTCGTCGGCGTCCAACGGTCCCTGGTTCCCGCCGGGACGCTGGACCGACTACGTCGACAACGTCGGCCAGCGCCCCCTCGACCAGGTCACCCTGGACGTGGCACCCGGCGCTCCGGGCGGCTTCACCCTCTATGAGGACGCCGGAGAAGGCCACGGCGACGAGCACGGCCACTCCGCCACCACCCGGATCGACTACGTCGAGAACGCCAACGGACCCGGCCGTCCCACTTCAGCCGTGGTCATCGGCGGACGACGCGGTCAGTACCCGGGGCGGGTCACCGAACGACGCTGGACCGTCCGGTTCGTCGACACCGACCGGCCCACCACCGTCACCGTCAACGGCCACCGCCTCGCCCCCACCGAGACCGGAACCGGCTGGAGCTACGACCCGCAGACCCGGGTCCTCACCGTCCGCACCGACCCGATCACCACCCGAGCGAACAACACCACGATCGCCCACGACTGACCCACCGGCCTCGGCCTCGAGCCACGCCGGGCGGTGAACGCCGAAGCGGCACGGGGCGCGGCGCCGGATCCCGGCCCGCCCTCCGTGCCGCGCTCACCTTCCGGTCAGGGCTTGCGGGCCACGGCTCCGTAAAGCCAGGTGCCGGCCTTGGCCCGAGGACGATCTCGTTGGTCGGAGTCGGGGTTCCACCGGTCGATGGTGACCAACCCGGGCTCGACCACGTCGAACCCTTCGAAGAAGCCGGCGATCTCCTGCCGGGGACGGAAGTAGATGGGCGTCGGTGTGGTCGCGTAGACGGCCTCGATCTGCTCGACCGCTGAAGCGGAGTGGCCTTCCCCGGTCACGTGAGTGGCGGCCAGATAGCTCCCCGGGGGAAGGGCCGCACGCAGCTCCTCCATGACCGAACGCCGCTCCTCCAAGGTGAGGAAGTGGATCATGGCGATCATCAGCACTCCGACCGGAGCCGTCGGATCGAGCAGCCGGGTGGTCTCCTGGTGGCCGAGTACTTCGCCGGGGCGACGCATGTCGCCTTGGACCACTGTGGTGCTCTTGTCCCTTCCCAACAGCGCCCGGCCGTGCACGAGCACCACCGGATCGACGTCGACGTAGACGACCCGCGCGTCCGCGGCGATCTCCTGGGCGATCTCATGGGTGTTACCCACGGTGGGCAGCCCGGAGCCGATGTCGAGGAATTGCCGGACACCACGCTGGGTCATGTAGCGCACCGCCCGGCGCAGGAACGAGCGGTTCTCCAGAGCCAGTTCGCGGATCTCCGGCATGGCCTGCGCGACCTGCTCCGCGGCGGCCCGATCGACCTCGAAGTTGTCCTTCCCTGACAGATAGTAGTCATACATCCGAGCGACACTCGGCCTGGTGACATCTACCGTAGGGATTCGGACATCCTGCGAATCGGGCACGCTCGGCCTCCAGTCAAGGTGAGATCGTCATCTTAGCCATAACCCCATTCGGTAATGAGCGCGGCGAATCGCCGTCCCCACGCCTGTCCAGACGCCGGCCGTGATGGTTCACCGCACGCCCAGGCCGGCGAGCACCCCTCGAGGAGCTCGCTCGGCCGCTCGTCACCGCAGCCGCGCGTGCGCACGCGCGGCTGCGCCCACCCTCGGCGGGCTCTCGACGCCCCGGGCAGCAGGCGCCTGAAGTGAGCCGGTGCAGCCACGGCATCGGACGGTGGGAAGAGGACGGCGGGGACGAGCGTTGTGGCGGCCGGCGTCCGACGATGCGGACGTCGTCGATGGAAGGACCCCGATGATCTACGAGGAGTACCAGCGCGGACGGATGTTCTTCGACGCCCGGGACTACGCCGAGGCGGGTCGTATTCTCGCCCCGATCGTCGAGAGCGAGCCGGACAACCGGGCGGCCGTCGAGCTGCTCGGGCGGGCCTACTTCCACAGCGCGCAGTTGGGCCGCGCGGAGAGCACCTTCCGGCGGCTGATCGAGCTGGATCCCGCCAACGGCTGGGCGTACGAGGCGCTGGCCCGCACTCTCGAGCGGCGCGGCCGCACCGACGAGGCCGCGCCGTACCGCAATCTGGCCCGCGCCATGGGCACCGACCCGGCCGAGGAGGTGGCGGTCTTCGTCTCCGCCGCGAACCTCGCCGACTGATCTCACTCCGAGCCGGCCTCGGACGCCCCGAGGCCGGCCGGCCACGGGACGAGCCACAGCCCACGCCGGGGCATTTCTCAGTAGGCGATCGGCACGATCTGCCGATCGCCTACCTAATTCTTCGCACCGCGACTCTCGACGCCCGACTGTGAATCGGTCTCCCCGGTACCCTCGGATTCGATTCGGTCATCGCCCATCAGGAGATCTCGCGGTATGCAATCGACGGCCAGAATCCAATAGGAACAGAGCACCGCCAGCGAGCGCAGCAGATCGCCCCGCCGGGGTGTCAGGCGACGGATCCATTGTGAGAGGTGCATCGGGCCTCCCCCGTCCACCGGCGGACCGGCCTACTGTGCGCCGTCGACGGCGTCCGCCATGTTGTTCAGGATCTCGCCCAGGAGCGCCGCTGAGGTGGCGAAGTTCAGCCGTGCGAACCCGGCTCCCCCAGGCCCGTAGTTCTCTCCCGAGCTGAGCGCGACCTTCGCCTTCTCCTTGAAGAATGCGGCGGGCTCCATCGCCATTTCGAGACGGCGGCAGTCCAGCCAGGCCAGGTATGTCGCCTGCGGCGGGTGGTACCCGATGGCCGGCGCCCACGCCGTCAGCGTGTCGGCGATCAGGTCGCGGTTCTCCCCCAGATGATCCATCAGCGCGGCCAGCCACGCGCCGCCCTTCTCCCACGCGGCTCTGGTCGCCTCCACGCCCAGCACGTCGAGGACGCCGAAGAGGTCCGGCGGGCACGCGTCGAGGGCCTCTCGCAGCCGGGCGGAGCCGACGTGCGCGACCGCGCAGCGCAGGCCTGCCATGTTGAACGCCTTCGTGGCCGAGGTCAGGGTGACCGTCCGGTCGGCGATGTCCGGCCCCAGGGAGGCCAGGGGGACGTGCCGATGCGGTGAGTAGGCCAGTTCGGCGAAGATCTCGTCAGCGACGACGAGCATGTCGTTCCGCACCGCGATGTCGGCGAGAGCCTGCAACTCCGCCGTCGTGTACACATGCCCGGTGGGGTTGTGCGGGTTGACGACGATCAAGGTGCGGCATCCGGCCTTCGCCACGTCCTGCTCCAGCCGGGCCGGATCGAAGCCCCAGTCTTCGCCGGTCCACTCCATCGGGCTGAAGATCGCCCGCCGTCCCATCATAGTGATCGACTTGAGGATCGGCGGATAGTTCGGCGTGTGCAGGGCGATCGCTTCTCCTGGCCGCGTGGTCAAGTAGAGCACGACCTGTATCGCCTGGATCAGGTCACTGAAGTTACGCACCCAGTCGGGCCTGGGCTGCCAGTCATGGAGCTCGGTCATCCGCCTCGCGAACGGCTCGGCAAGCGGGCTGAGCCCCATCCAGTTCGACCAGGATGGATATCCGATATCCCCTCGCCGTACTGTCGCGTATATCGCCTCTCTGATCGGCTCCGCCACGGGGAAGTCCATGTCGGCTATCCAGGCGGGGAGTACATCGTGCCCGGCCCGGCCCCACTTGACGCCCTCCTTGCGCCGGAGCCACGACATGTCGAGGTTTTCGAAGCCGAAATCGGCCACCACGGCACTTGGTTCGCGCATCGCTCCGCCTTTCCGATAGATCATCATAATCATCGGTTGGATTATTACGCGGCCGGCCGGCCATGGCATCGTTCCCACGAACAGCATGGGCGATATCGGAGTCGTTGAAAGGGCGCCGCGTATTCTTTACGCTGAGTTCTTCGGTATTCCGGATCCGGGCCAGGGCCCGGTGAGGCCGTCCACGCTCCGGGTGAGCCGGTGCGGGGCCGGCCGGCCGCTCAACCTCGAAAAGTTCGCGGTTGAGCAGCCCGGGCGCGGTCGGCGAAGACCTGCGCAGCGCGCCCGCCAGCCACGACCTGCCGCGCCCGGGCGCTACTGAAATATATTGCAGTTCTCCGTCATTCGCAGCCAGCGAAGTCAAGCTCCCTGCGAGCACTGGCGCTCCCGCCGATCAGTACACGCGCCGCTTCGTTGACTATCGTTTCTTCAAGTGTTTGTCTGATCTCAAGCGAGCCCGCCCACTAGCCCACGATCGGAGAACACCATGACGGTGACAGACCAGGGAGTGCAGACCGGCGGCCCCGACACCGGCCCGCTGCTGGCCGAGTACCGCGCCATCGTCGTACCGACCGCCGCCGAATTCCTCGACAACCGCATCAGCGCCGCTGAGCTCCGCGAGCGCTGGCGCAATTACTACTTCGACGCCTTCCGCCGCTACGACCTCACCGTCGAACGTTCGTGGCGCGAGGCGTCCGGCTCGGACGGCCGCATCACCTCCGGGCCGCCCACCGCGGACCCGCAGCTCACCACTCCGCTCTCCCACTTCCCGGTGAGCATCGCCCACAACAACCTCGACCGGCTCATCGAGGTGCTCGTCGCCGAACTCGGCGACCAGACCGCGGAGCACACCCAGATCCACGAGCGCCTGGTCGACTACGCCACCATGGTCAGCGAACTCGAGGCCCTCATGGCGTCGCTGGCCGCCTAGACGGAACGCCAGTCCACCCTGTTCGGGGCAGGCCCGCAGCCTGCTCGTCCGCCGTGTTCGCCGCCCGAGCCGGGCGCGTTCGAGACGGCTCGGTAGCCGGCCCGCGACCAGCCGCAGAGATGCTAGGAGTGCGCCGATGACTGCAGTTGGTTCTTCTGGTTCTTCACCGAGGAGCCGTGACTCTCTCCGCGGTGTGCGGCCGGTCGGGGCCTTCGCGGCATTCGGGATCGGCACCCACGGGCGCCGCCTGGGGGACATCAGCGCCCGGCCCGGGCGGCCGGTGGCCGCCAGGCGCGTTCCGTGGCGGGGGGTCGGGAACTGATGCCCGACCTCACCGCCCACCCGATGCCCGGCTCCGCGTACGCCGGAGCGCCCGAGCTCGAGCGGCTGCGGGCCGCGCCCGTCTGGTCGGAGGAACTGGTCGCGGCGGCGGGGCTCCGCGCCGAGCACGCGACCTTCGTGACGGTCGGCGGTGGCCTGGCCGGCTTCACCGTGGTCGACACGCTGCGGATCTGCGGGCTCGATGCGACGCAGATGCGGGTCGTCAGCCCGCAACGCCGGCCCTACGAGAACCTGAGCCGCCTGGTCAGGACGGGCCAGATCCGCGACGACGACCCACTGCGCTCGGACTCGGGGTCGCGCGCGGACAACATCTGGGGGTTCCCGGGGTACGCGGTGCAGGAGGCGATCCGGCGCCGCACCATCCGGCCGCTGTGGAAAGTGCTCACCGAGCCGGTGGCGGCCGAGTTCTACAACCCTTCGCCCGGTCAGGTGTTCCGCGGTATCGACCGGGAAGCCGGCCGGATCGGCTGGGATTCGATGCTGGCCCCAGGGCAGGCGGGACTCATCAGGCCCAGTGCCGAGGGCGGCTTCTTCTGCCTGGTGCACCCCGCGGATCACTCCTCTCCGTATGTCCTGCGCACCCCATACCTGCACCTGGGGACCGGGTACCCGGCGCTCGGGTACGCGCCCGGGCTGATCGAATACCGGCTGCGCCATCAGGAGTACTTCAACGTGGTCAACGCCTATGAGCCGCACGAGCACGTGTATCAGGTGCTGCGGCGCCGGGCGGGGACGGTGCTGGTACGCGGCGCGGGCATCACCGCGTCGCGAGTCCTGCAGCGGCTGATCGACGACCGTGACCGCTCCGGCCGGGCGGTACGGATCCTGCACCTGTTCCGCGATCTCGCCGAGCAGCCGCCGGGCCGGCGCGGATCGAGCCCCGTCGTCGAACACGGTTGGCGCTACCAGGCGTTCAGCTTCCCGAGGTCGGCGACGTCGGGGCAGCACCGGGAACAGCTGGCCGGCATGAGCAGTACGGAACGTGCCGCCTGGATCACCGCGATGGGCGCCACGACCACGGCCAAGCGGCGTCACTGGCAGCGGCAGCTCCGCAAGGCGCGGTCGGAGGGCTTCTACCAGGCGCTCAGCGGAGAGATCACCGTGATGGAGCCGTCCGGCGACCGGCAGGTGCGGCTGCTCATCGCCGACTCGGCCGAACGCGATGCGCTGTGCCTGGACGTCGATTTCCTGATCGACTGCACCGGAATGAGCCCGCAGCTGCGAGACAACCCGCTGCTGGCCGATCTCATCGACAGCGGCGGCGCGGCCGTCAACGCCCTGGGCGGCCTCGACGTCGGGCCGCATTTCGAAGTACGCGGTTCCGGCGGCGAACCGGGTCGCCTCTACGCCTCGGGCGCGATCGCGCGCGGCGGCTACCTCGCGCCGGTCGACTCGTTCGCGGGACTCGTCGACGCGGCACTGCTCATCTGCGACGACCTGGCGGCGCAAGGGGTGTGCGCGCGGCTGGGCCCGAGGTCCTCGGTCGCCGCCTGGATCAAACAGCTGGTCCGCCGAGTGCCATGACTCCAACGCTGAGAGGTCGGCTTCAGACGCGACTCTTCCTGGCCGCCACCGTCGGAGTGCTGTGGACGGCCATCATCTCGCCCTTCCTGCCCGAGCCCCCCGGAGTCACGACCGGCATGTCGTACTCCATGGCGTTCGACAGCCTCTTGCTGATGGCCGTCTACGGGCTGGTGTGGGAACACCTCTATCACCGCCTCCAGCAGAGGCGCTGGGACAGGGACTGGCCATCGGTCTTCGCCCTGCTGACCGTGCTCAACGAGGCTCTCCTCGTATGGCTCCTGGACCACCTCTTCCCGGTGATGTCAGGCCCCATGCCGGGCATGTCGGGCTCCTCGTTGGCCAACGCGGGCTCCCTGGGGCCGGACTCGCCCTATCTCGCCGGCTTCGTCGTTCACATGGGTACGACGTGGGGGCTCATGTGGCTCTTCAGCCAGGGCCCCATGCGCGTCATCTTCATTCGCTGGCGTTTCGAGGGCGGGCTGATCGTGCACTCCCACGTCCCGGAATCCCCGGTGCCCGGCGATCGGCCCGACACCTCCCGGCCGGAAGGCGCCGGCTTCTCCGAGGCACGGGTGCGGGATGCCGTCCCGGGCACGGCGGCCGCCCGGCTCACCCTCCCCCCTCACACCGGCCATGCTCGGGTGTACGGAGACCCGACGTCCGCGCCGAACGGGGATCTGGTCGAGGGGAACATGTGCGGCCACGGCCACTTCGGCCATCCAGGAACGCGGTACTGCATGATCTGCGGGGGACCACTGCCCCAGCTGAACGGGACGCGTGTCCTCGGCCGGCGTCCGCCGCTGGGCGTCCTGATCCTCGACGACGGCGACGCGTACGTCCTCGACGGTGATGTCAGGCTGGCCGAAGTGGATGGACCGGGGACTCTCACCGCCGGGCGCCGCGATGCGATACCCGCCGCGTCCGCCCTCGCCGACATCCGGCTGGCCGGGTGGCAGCCTTTCGTGTCGAGCGAGCTCCACCCGATCGCCCTGGCGCTTCCCGGCGGCGGGCACCTGCACATCGCACCCGGCGCGTCGGCCCTGCTGATGCCGGGCACGGAGTTCACGGTCGCGACACGCCGGGTCCGGTTCGAAAGCCCGTATCAGCCTGTTGAGCCGGCCACGGCGGCGCCCGACCCGCGCGCCGGGGCGGCGTCGGAGGCGGATGCCGCCACGTCGCCGGCCGCGGCAACGCCCTCACGACCAGGGGCTCCGCGGGTTCGGCACACCCTCCGCGGCTAGCTCGGCGAGCGGAAGGGTCTCCCCCGGACCGGGCCGCCGAGCGGCCCGCAAGAGCAACAAAACCCGGAAAATGTACAGTCCAAAACCCGGACCCAAAGCCTTGGCAGCGTCGGCCCTAAACGGGCACTCTTCGGCGACCGCGCCATATCCGCAGCTCAGCCACGCTTTCCATTCTTTACGGAAAGTGATAACATTCGGCGCGGTTTGTCAATGGTTAGTAGCAGTACGCCACATTAGCGAAAGGTGCACAAATCGCCCTAACCGAATAAGAGCGACTTATGCACAATACGCGCACCAGTCATGGGCAAGATATGCCGAGGTGACACGGCTCCCGGACAGGCACCTGCGTCCTGATGGCGAATCGTGCCCGCGGAGCAGGTCAGGAGGAATCAGGTAGTGGGCACCCCAGATCCTTTGCACGATCCGGCACTCGTCACAGCAGAATCCGACCCGCGGCGGTGGCGGGCGCTGGCCGTTCTCGCGGCGATGCAGTTCATGCTCGTCCTCGACGCCACCGTGGTGAACGTCTCCCTCCCCAAGATCCAGCACGACCTGAGCTTCTCCCGTCAGGCACTCTCGTGGGTTCCCAACGGCTACGTGCTGGTGGCCGGCGGGTTCCTGCTGCTGGGCGGCCGCCTGGCCGACATGTTCGGGCGCCGGCGGATGTTCCTCATCGGTGTGATCGTCTTCGGGGTGACGTCGGCGGCATGCGGTGCCGCCGTCACGTCGTCGATGCTGGTCGCGAGCCGATTCGCCCAGGGAATGGGAGAGGCGCTGGCGGGCCCGGCGGCGCTCGGCATGATTCCGCTGCTGTTCTCCGACTCGCGGGAGCGGATGAAGGCTGTGGGAATCTGGGGCGGCATCGGCGGCGTGGGCGGGACGCTCGGCCCGGTGATCTCCGGGTTGCTGACCGACGTGGACTGGCGGTGGATCTTCTACATCAACATCCCCGTCGTGCTCTTCGCGCTGATCATGGCGCCGCGTGTGCTGCCGGAGAGCCGGATGGCTCGCGGAGGCCACTCGATCGACGCGGCCGGAGCCATCACCGTGACCGGTGGCGTCCTGGCCATCGTGGACGGCATTCTTAATGTCTCCTCGCATTCGTGGGGCTCATGGCAGGTGCTCCTTCCGCTGATCGGCGGCATCTGCCTCCTGGTCATCATGGTCGCAATCGAGAGTCGTTCCTCCGATCCGCTGGTCCCGTTGCGGTTCTTCAACAATCGCACCCGGGCGACGTCCAACGTTCTGACCGCGGCCTTGTTCGCGACGTTCGTCAGCTACGCCTTCATGCTGACGCTGTACATGCAGCAGATACTCGGCTATTCCCCTTTGAAGACCGGCCTCGCGTACCTGCCGCTCGGCCTTGCCTTCGGCGCCGGGATAGGCATGAACACCGCGCTGATGCCACGTCTCGGTGTCAAGTTGTTGCTGACCATCGGCTTCATCGGCACCGCTGCGGGGATGTTCGCAGCGAGCTACCTGCATGCCGACTCGTCCTACCCCGGCGGGCTGCTGGCCGGCCTGATCGTGGTCGGCCTGTTCACCGGGATCTGCCTCCCCGGCCTGATCAACGGCGCGCTGCACCAGGTCACCGGTCAGGACTCCGGCCTTGGATCGGGGGTGCAGACCGGCATGCAGCAAGTCGGCTCGGCACTCGGCCTGTCCATCTTGCTCACCATCGCGCTCCGCCATGCCGCCGACCACATCCGCACGGGGACGCCCGTAGCGGTAGCGCAGACCGACGGATACACGCTGGCGTTCCGCGTCACCGCCATCGTGCTCGTCATCGCCGCCGTGCTCATCCTGGTCCTGCTGGAGAACGTGACCGCCCAACCGCGCACCGCGCTGGCCGAGGTATCGCCGGACCAGGTGGACTCCTAGAGACCGCCCGGCCCGGCGCCCAGGCGGTGCCCGGCCGCGCCGGCCTGTCCGCGGCCGACCTTCAGCACCGGGCTCGCTCGCCCAGCCTCGACAGGTCGTCATCGGCGGCACGGTAGTCCCGCCAGGACTTGAGGAACCGGATCAGCCGGGAGATGTCGCGCAGGTTGCTCATCGGCCCGAGTGAGATCCGCAGGGCACCGCCGGTGGGCAACCGCATCGCGCGCCGGTATTCATCCGCCGTGGCCGGCGCGGGCCGCTGTCGCCCGGCGCGGAGCAGGTCCTCGGGATCGAGCGCGAAGATCGTCTCGCCGACTCCCGGATTGCAGAAACAACCTGCGCGCAGGGCGATTCCGCTGTGGGCCGCGCTCGTCTCCACCGCCCGTTCGTCGACGAGGACGCCATCGGTGTCCAGCAGGTTGAACGCGATCGTCGCCCCCCGGTCCTTCGTGTCGGCGGGGCCGTAGACCGTGCAGACGGGGAGGCCGTTCCCGTGACGCAGGGTGCGCATGACGTCCAGCAGGCGATCCATCAGGCACCCCAGCCTGGTCCGGACCGCATCGCGGCCCAGGCTCTCCCGCACGTAGTCCAGGCCGATCGTGACTCCGAGCACGCCGGTGAAGTCGGGCGTCCCGTCCTCGAAACCCTCTGGCGCAGCGGCGGGCGCATGCCATCCGCCCAGGGCGCTGGAGGCCAGCACGGTTCCGCCGGAGAACCACGGACGCCGCAGCTCGGCGAGCGCGTCATTGCGGGCGACCAGGCACCCGAGCCCGGTCGGCCAGCCGAATATCTTGTAATAGGACAGCGGCACGAAATCCGGTTTGTCGCTGCTCAGGTCGAGGTCGGAGACCGCTGCGTACGCCGCGGCGTCGAGCACCACGCGCCAGCCACGCGACCGGGCCTCGTGGATCCAGCCGAGCGGATGCTGCACGCCGGAGAAGTTGCTCTGCGCCGGATACGCGAACAGCGACGGCAGCGTGCTCCCGCGGTCCAGGGCCTCGATCACGGCGGCCGGATCCGCGCGCAGATCCGGCCGCAGCGGAATCATCTCCAGGGTGGCACCGCGCGCGGCGGCGTATTCGCGGATGCCGAGCACGGAGTTGTGGTTGTCCTGCAACAGCGCGAACCGGGACCCCGGCCGGAACGGAAACGCCTCACCCACGAGCCGCAGGGCGCCGGTCGCGTTCGCGGTGAAGATGACCGAGTACTCGTCGGGGTCGGCGTTCAGGAACCGAAGCGTGGCCCGCCGGGCCCGCCGCATCGCTTCAGAGGAACGCCGGGACGGCGCGTTCTCCGAATGCGGATTACCCAGGGTCTCCTGGCACAGGAGTCGCTGAAACGCGGCAACCTGTGACCGCCCGGGAAGGCCGCTGCCGGCGTAGTCCACATAGACCAGGTCGTGGTCGTCGAGCCGGGCGAAGTCGTCCCGGCGAATCCGGTCGAGATGCCCGGTGGCGAGGTACTCCGGATAGGCTCGCGAGAACTCCGCGGGACTGATCTCTTGCTGCGTCTCCACTGTCACGGCAGATCAGCTCACCGGGCGGCGCCGGCCTTGGAGGCCCCCTCAGCGAGCATCTTCGCCATCCTGGAGTACCCCTGAGCGACGACCTTCTGCGCCACCACGTCGTGGAAGTGGGGGTCCTCGGGGATGATCGCGTCGAGGCCGTCGACGTACCGGTTGAACATGGAGAACGCCGCGGCGATCAGCACGGCGTCGTGGATCTCGACGTCCGTCGCCCCGGCGTCCCGCGCCGCGTCGACGTCGTCCTCGAGCACCGAGCGGCCGCCGATCCGTACTTTTTCGGCGATGCGCAGCAGAGCCTTCATCTTGGCGCTGATCGGCGCATCCTCCGGCGTCGCCCGGACGGCGCGCACGAGATCGCGGCCGTCCTCCATCTGGATGGCCGCAATGGTGAAGTGCCCGTCCTGGCAGAACTCGCTGCGATTTCCCTGGGACACGTAGCCGGCGATCATTTCACGCTCGCCACGCGACAGCGAGTTGTCCGCGCGAAGCAGCACCTCGCAGAGCTCGAGCATCGGTACCGCGGTTTCCGGCCTGAACTGGAAGAGCCCGAAGATTCCGGGACTGCCCTCGGCTACGGGAATGTGGGGCATGATACCTCCTTGATATCTCCACGCCCGCCACCGCCGTTAAGGGCGGCACCGGGGCCTCGCCATCAGTAGAACACTTTAAAAAAAGCTAGTCAATTATTGATGGCTCGTTCAGCGCCGCAGGCGGGACGGTGTGGAAAACGGCAGCGGACAACTCTGCCGGAGCTCAGGACAGGGAATCCCTACGCCCGGTTCTCCCGGAACTCCCGCCGACGTGAAAGGGCTCGGAACCGAGCCGCGCACTCCGCCGGCGGCTCGACGTCACAGGACACGGCCCGCCGGTTCGCACGAAGCTCCGGACGGGCGGTGATGGCCGTCTTGTGCGGGAATACCAGCTCAGCCGGCAGCGCGCAGCGTCCGCAGGCCGGCGTCGAGCGCGCGCAGTGCGGCGCCCACGGCGGCGGCGACAGTGATCTCGAATATCTCGTCCTCGTTGTGGCCGGCCGCCTTGAGGTCCTCGATATCCGAATCCGTCACCCCCCATGACTCATCCCTGACCTTCGCCGCGTAGGACAGCCAAGGCTCAGCAAGCGCTCCTCCCGTGGCCGCGGACTTGCGTGCCGCCTGGTCGGTCCGGCCGGGCCCCTCGAACACCGCTTCACGCAGATCGGAGATGAGGCGTGAATACTTCGCCGCGGTGGCTTCCTCTTCGTCGCGCATTATCTCCCTTTCACCGCAGCGTGAACGCGGGGAACCGGTACTTGAACTGGTGGAGTGCCCGGGTTCCCTTCGTGACCTGGCCGTCGAGCAGCTTGAAGTCGAATGCGTACGCCAGGCGGTCAACCGCATCCCAGATGAACGCGACATGCAGCGCTTCGATCACGGCCTCGTCGGAGACCCCTAGCTCCCGCGCCTCCGCGAGATCGCTCTCACCGACCGAGTCAGGAGAGCGCGTCACTTTTTCCAGGAACGGGAGAACGGCCCTGAGCTCTGGCCGTGCGGTGTCGACATCTGCCGCGTCTACCTCGCCGGTGGACGCGATACTGATCATCTCGGTATGGATGTCTATGCAATACTGGATTTTATAGAGCTGCGCGATGCGCAGCGCGATGAACTCACGCTCTCCAGCGGTCCAGAAGGATGGCCCGCGCATGACCTCCGTGAAGATCTCGCTTATCGCACGGCCGAAGAACTCCGGCCGGTAGAGGAACATCTTCACCACGTCGGCCATCTCCGCGCCCGAGGCTTTCGAGGCCATCAGCATGAAGAATTTGGCCGGCCTCCGCTGACCCGTTTCAAGATTACTCAGCCGCATGCTTCACTCACCCGCCTGATCAATGTCCCGGCACGGCGGCACTCATTCGAACGTTATCAAGCCCTATCAGATCGCGCAGCTCGCAATAGGAAATGCAAGGCGCCTTTGTCGGCGATGCATGACCCCCACTGCCGCCCGGTCGATCTGCCGGCCCAGGCCTTGTGCGAGGCGATCCGCCCGGAGTGAGCCACGCCGGGTGAGCCGACGCGAAGGCGGCCGGCCGCTCAACCTCGGGAGATTCGCGGTTGAGCGGCCCGCCCGCAGCCGCGGTCGGCGAAGAGCCCCGCACGGTGTCCTCACGAGGTACGGCGCGTCGGCGCTCGGATGCTCCTGAAACACGTTTCGATCATCCTGGCTCCGCGACCGATTCCGACAAGTCGCTCTGACGCGAACTGCGACTTCGTCCGCACGGCACCCGGGAGGTCGCGTCCAGGGCGTACTCATTGACTATCTTTTCTTAAAGTGTTTGTCTTGATTCAAGCGAGCCCGCCCATCCCAACCCACTCCGTCGTCAGCATCGCCGCGGCGCAGACCCGAATCCACCAAGCCTGGTCGACTGCGCCCACATCGTCGACCAGCTCAGGGCGTCACCGGCCGCCCGGCCGGAACGCCGCAGTCCAGTCCCATTTCCTCCACGGAAAGGCTCAGTCATGAGCGAATCGGAGAACATCCTCAAACGCGTGATGGAACGCGGCGTCGCCGTCGGGTCCGAAGGCTTGAAGACCCCCAACCCGGACGCGGTCGTCAAGGGCCACGAGTCCGCCTGGGGCGGGCCCGGCAACCTGTACCCGATCCGCCCGTACACGCTGACCCCGCCGGCTCTCGAGGCGTTCACCGTGCGCGAGCGCATCCACGTCCTCGTCGAGGGCCTCGGCGAGGACATCGTGGACCTGCACGGCATGGCGATGTACCGCCGGCACGACCCGTACGCGGCCGACGGCGTGGAGCTGGAGTGGGTCACCTCCACGATCACCGCGCAGTTCCTGACCCTTCAGGTCACCGGCCACAGCGATGTCTTCGGCCAGGTCAAGGTCTCCAACACTCCTTCCAGGCCGGAAGGGGCCAGGGTCCGGCCGACGCCGTACCGCGATGGCACCCTGATGCCCATCAAGGACTGCGTCACCGACATCTACCCCCAGTTCGAGATCGAAGAGCTCGGCCAGATCATCCACACCGGTGACCGCGTGGTGCGGCTCGAGTCCCGGGTCGCGATGGTCCCCCCGATCGGCGACGTGTCGCGGACCTCGACGAGGTACCCGCTGTACGACAGCGAGAACCGCCCGGTCGGTGAGCTCATCGCGGCCGACATCGAGATCGGTGCGCTGCTTCACCACGTGCCGATCGACAGTGTGACCATCTCGCCGGCGCTGGCCGAGGTGCTCCTGAAGGCATAGGTGTGAGGCCGGCTCCGGCGGGCCGCTCTCGGCCCGCCGGAGCCGGCCATCACCCAGCCGCGACGGAATGGCCTGATCCGAACTCGCTGTCGGCAACGGTGCCGCCGGTCGGGAGAACAGGTCGGGGAAGCCCGCCGGGAGAATCCGGCGGGCTTCCCCTTTCCTGCCAACGCATTACCCTGCCGATAATGCAGTAATTGACATTGAGGGTGATTGGAATGTTCAAGGCGGTCCGGGAAAGTGACTGGTCGGATAATGATGTCGCCGCTCGCGGCGTGAGACCGGATGAAGCGCGGGAGGCGATCCTCGAGCGCCCTTACTGGTCCGCCCCCGGCCCGGAAGGCACGACCCTGGTCTACGGCCTCACCCACGGGGGCCGCCACCTGCTGGTGTCGGTGATCGCCGCGGGCGAGGAGGCCGTCGTCATCGCTGCTCGCGACATGAAGGAGTCCTGGGACGACAGCTATACCGGGGAGACTCCGCCGCCGTGGGACATCGGCCGTCCGCAGCCGGCCTTCGTACGGCTGGCGGACGAAGGCCGGCTCCGCGGTCACGTTCTCGACGCCGGGTGCGGGACCGGCGAGCACGCACTGCTCGCGGCGAGCCGCGGCGCCGATGTCATCGGCATCGACCTGTCGCCGACCGCGATCGCGAGTGCCCGCGCGAAGGCGGCCGAGCGTGGTGTGAGCGCGCGATTCGAGGTCGCCGACGCACTCGATCTGCCGCGCCGGGCCATGACCGTCGACACGGTGATCGACAGCGCCGTTCTCCACGTGCTCGACGCGGAGGACAGGGCCAGGTACGTCGCGAGCCTCGCGGGAGTGCTGCGACCCGGCGGTACGTGCTACCTCATCTGTTTCAGCGACCGGCAGCCGGGCAACTGGGGTCCGCACCGGTTCCACGCGGAGGAGCTGCGCGCCGCGTTCAGCGACGGATGGACCGTCGAGTCCCTCACCGCCGACGCGTTCGAGCTCAATCCGTTCCACGGCGTGACTCAGGCGCAGGCATGGCTCGCCGTGATCGAGCGTAAGTGAGATGAAGGGCGTGACCGCGACGCCCGGCGAACCAGCCGACGCGGTCGCGCCGGCCCAGCGCATTGCCCGTCCTGGGGCTCCCTTAGAACCGGTTGTAGCGGCTTTCCGGGCGGCCGCGTGCGAGGCGGGTGCGGTGCCTGTCCCGCTTCGGGCAGGTACTCGTCCCCCAGGTCAGGTAGCACTCCCGTCGCCGTCGCAGCCGGAGGGCCAAGTGCTGCCCGGAACCTGTATCCGGCCCGCCGCGGCACCCGGTAGCCGATCGGCGACCGGCTGACCGGTGGCCGGTGGTCGGCGGTCGACGGGTCGGTGGTCGACGGTCGGTGGTCGACGGCGGCGGCCCGAAAAGCCTGGGCAGGGCGACGCCGGCATCGGTCAGGTCCACGCCGCCGATGACCGGCCGGCCGACCGGATCATGAAGAGGGCAAGCCGTGAGCCGCAGCCCGGAGATCCGACCGAATCGCGGAGAGGGCGAGCCGCGACGTCGCCGCCGCCCCGAGTCGCTGACCGGCCGACGGCGGCGTACCGCCGGTCCTCAGCCGAAGCGGAGGCCGTCGCTCAGTCCGACGGCTCGCTCACCCCAGGCGCGGAGGTTCATGTCGAGGCTGTTCGCGACGTGCTGCGCCACGGCGTGCACGTCCCGCCAGTTCCGCTGGAGCGGTGAGTTCTCGTCCAGCGCGCTCGCTCCGGCGCCCCGGAACAGGTCCTCGACCGCCTCCACGCACAGTCCGACCGAGAAGGCGTTGTCCCGGCGACTGCGAGCGAGCGTCGCGGGGGCGGCCGCGCCCAGGGCGCGCACATCCGAGGTCACGTTTTCCGCTGCCCGCCGGATCAGAGTCTCGGCGGCCTCGATGCGCGCGGCCGCACCACCGAGCCGGACCAGGCCGATGGGGTCCGCAGCCCGGGGAGCGCCGGTTGCAGGGCGCAGCCTGCTCTTCGTCCGCTCGATCCACGCGGCCATCGCGGCCCGCGCGATGCCGACCGCGGGTGCGGTGAGGAAGACCTGCCAGGTGCCGACGAGCGGAAGCCTGTACATCGGGCCGTCGTTGACCGCGGAGCCGGGCGCAGTGCCATTGAGCAGGTCCTGGAGCCGCAGCGTGCGATGGTGCGGTACGAAGACGTCCCTGGCCTCGACGCTGCAGCTGCCCGTGCCGGCCAGCCCGGCGGCCCGCCAGTCCTCGACGATCTCGACCTCGTCCTTCGGAATCAGCAGGAACCGCATGTCCGGCGGCCCGTCCTCCTGGCGTACCGGGGCCAGCAGCGCCACCCAGTCCGCGTGGTGTACGCCGGTCGAGAACCGCCACCGGCCGTCTCGGATGTGCAGGCCGCCGTCGACGGCATCCGGCGGGCATCCGCCACTGAAGCAGGTGCTCAATATCCCGTCTGGGTTCGATCCCCAGACCTCCTGCTGGGCCTGTTCACCGAACAACGCCACGAACCAGCCGTGAGCGATGATCAGGGAATAGGTCCAGCCGGTGGATCCGCAGCCCTGGGAGAGCAGGTTGATGACGTCGAAGACGTCGGCCAGGTCGAGCTCCGAGCCGCCGAAGCGCCGCGGCTGCGTGATCCGCATCAGGGCCGAATCGGCGAGGTCGGTGAACGTCTCGTCCGGTAGTCGGCGGAGTGCTTCGGTCTTGAGCGCGCGCTCGGCGATGACGGGAATGAGCGCCTGCGCGCGGGCAGTGGCCTCGGCGGGGGTCAGCGCCTCCGAACCGTGCGCCATAAAACTCACCTGCTTCCGGATTCCGATGTCTCATCGCGGCACTCCGCCGTGGGCGGCCCTTCCTCCTAGTCGGGCTGGTGCGCCTCGTTGAACGCCTTCAGCGCGCTGGAGGTGAACCGCGCCGCCGTCGAACCGCTCACCTTGCCCTTGCGAACCAGTGCGTCGAGCGATCCCCGGACACATGACGTGTACGCCCGCACCGACATCGACTTATCGGTATAGCTGCAGGGGATCTCCGGGAACGTGATCCGCTCGCCGGCCTGGACGTCGAAGAGTTTGTTGCGGACGCCCCCTGGCCAGAGGACCTCCAGGGTCCCGGTCCTCGACTTGCCCATTCCGAACGTCTGGACCAGCGAGTTCTGGGACGCGTAGCTCGAACCGGCCACGACAGGATCGATCTCCGTGGGAAGACCGGCGGGGGTGAAACCGACGACGGCGCCGACGCCGTCCCGGTTCGCCTTCGCACCGGGAACCAGTCCCACGGCGCCGAGTGTGCGCACTGCGACCGAGTTGTTTCCGTTGCCGCCCTTGTTCATCTCGACGGCGAGTGTCCCGTCGGTGGTGTTGCCCGGAGCCGGCTTGTAGCTCATGACGCCGACCGACGTGTATTCCGCAAGGTATTGGCTGTTATCGAATGGCGAGCCGAAGTGCTGGTGGTCCTCGGTGAGCTTGCCGACCATCACTCCCTGGGCGGCGGTCACCAGGTCGGCGTGACCATCGTTATCGAGATCGCCCGCCGCAACGCCGGTGATGATCCGCCTGCGGTCGTCGGCACCGTCGTTGGCCAGGGCCGGATCGTAGGAGAACGATGGATAGAAGCCCTTGATGAGTTTCTTCGGACCGTTGTTCCGCAGCAGTGTTCCGGGGTTATCGGCGTCAGCGCCGTTCATACCGTCCATGCTCCCGGCATAGGCGATGTCGGTGTAGCCGTCATTATCGTAATCGAGGGCGGCGACACCCCAACCGAACGGCGTCGCATGCAGACCCCCCAGACTGGGGTCCGCGCCGCTCTTGGCGGGATATTTGAAGGTCGAGCTCCGCGGGTCGGCGAAGGTTCCGTTCGCCCGCTGCAGTATCCAGCGGCTGGAGAGGTCACCGAGGTTCTGCGGCAGACCGTACATGGGCAGCAGGAAGTCGCCGAAATTGGTGCCGAAGATGCTTATCCTTCCGTTGAAGTTGAAGTTCCCGAACGCGAAGCCCATCCAGGCGCCGGGAGAGCTCATGAGCCCGAGTTGCCGCGTGACGTCCGTGAATCGACCGTGACAGTCATTCTTGTACACCCGGATGAACCCTCGGTCGCCGCCGCCGCCGTACTTCGTCATCGGAACCGCGCCCTGGTCGGTGCCCGCCACGATGTCGGTGCAGCCGTTCTGGAAGAGGTCTACCGCGGCGATCGCCCAGGTCTGGCCCGGGAGCGGCGTCGTGGTGGCGAATCCCGAGCTCACGCTGACATCACGGAAGCGCGGAGCGTTTCCGCCCATGTTCTCCAGCAACTGGTTCGGCTGGTTATAGTCCGCCGTGTTCTTCATGATCGCTTTCGCGGTCTTCATGTCACTCGAGTTCGCGATCGCGATATCGAGCCGCCCGTTACCGGAGAAGTCCCCCATCGTGCAGCTGATGTGACTGTGAACGCCCGCCTCGGCCCCGCTCGCCTGCGTGATGTCCTTGAAGTGGCCGTTGCCCTCGTTCAACAGCAGGTGGTTAGGGCCATTCCGCCCAAGAACGTAGACGCTTTCGTACCCGGAATTGTTGATGTCGCCCGCACAGGCGCCGTTGGCGTTGAACCCCGGCAGCGCCAGGCCCGCCTGGGCCGCCACGTCGCGGAACTCGAGCTTCCCCGTCGTTCCCATCATGTTCTCGTAGAGGGAGCTCGGCCGGCACGGCCCGTTGGAGACGAAGATGTCCTGGTAGCCGTCGTTGTTGTAGTCGAAGATCACGACGCCCGGGATCCCCCGGTCGTGCATCGGCTCATCGGTGAAGTCGTTCATCGTGATGAACAACCTCTTCTTGTTGTGCACCCGCTTCTGGTGCTCGGGTTCGGTCACGCATCGGCGGTACGCGGCCAGCGTCGTTCCGGCAACCGCGATGTTCCGGAACGTGATCCCGGCGTTCACGGAGTCCGCCGGCTTCTTCTGGGCCGATCCGCACGCGCTGATGAGGACGGCGAGCAATGTGATGGTACCCAGCAGACAGGAATTCGTTCTTGTTTTCATTGGACATCCATTCGAGTGCCCCTCGGCCGCCAGAGCCGAGGCGGGACTCCGGCGAGCCGCGCCGAGATGAGTGGCCGGCGACGGGGAGGTCGTACGTCAACGTGGTGGCCGCCGGGCCGGCTACGACGATCTCGCCGGCCCGGTCAGGATCTCCGATGGCGGGACGGATTCGGTGCCGCGGGACTTCAAGGCCGGGATGATCAGGGCGGGGATCACGCCGAGCAGGGTGATCGCGGCCAGCGCGTAGACGGCCGCGCCGAATCCGTTGAAGAACTGCCGCCCGGATCCGTATCCGCCGAAGCCGGAGAACATCGCCACGGCAAGGGCCACCCCGAAGCCCGCCCCCGTCTGTCGTATGGTGGTGCTCACTCCGGACGCGATGGCGAACCGCCCGGGGTCCATCGACCTCATCACGGCGGTGGCAGTCGTTGGGAACGCGGCCGCGACTCCGATCCCCGCGACCAGCAATGGAACGACCAGCGTCGCGTACGTCTGCCCTGACGTCACGAGTATCCCGATCGCGAAGAACGCCGCGGCGAACATGGCGAGAGCGGCGGTGACGATAGGTCGTTCGCCGAGCCGGTCGGCGAGCACACCGGCCACGGGCGCGACGAAGGGCGCCAGAGCGACCCAAGGGAGCAGGCGCAGCCCGACTCCGATGGAATTCGCACCGAGTACGAGCTCGAGGTACTGGGTGAATATGAAGGCATTGCCATAAAGGCCTGCGCCGAGCGCGAAGCTGGCGAGGCATCCCCCGGTGAAGCTCTTATTGCGGAACATCGCAAGCGGAATCATCGGGTGCGAACACCGTTGTTCCCAGCGTACGAATACGAAGAACCCGATGATGCCGGCGACCAGGCCTACGAGCATCGCCGGGTCGTACCACCTGACGCTTCCGACGCGGATGAGCGCCTGGAGCAGCAGGACGATGGCCGTTGTGGCGATGATGAGCCCGATGAGATCGAGGCGCCGTACATCGCCCTTGGTCTCCTCGATCGAGAAAAAGCTCAGCACGATCAGGGTCACGCCGATCGGAACGTTCACCCAGAATATCCACTGCCAGGGCAGGAAATAGAGTATGGCGCCGCCGATCAGCGGCCCGACGGCGACGGCGATTCCCATGATCGCGCCCCAGATGCCGAACGCCGTGCCCCGTTTGGCGGGTGGGGTGACCACCGTGACGATGGCCAGCCCGAGCGCCATCCCGGTTCCCCCGCCGATCCCCTGAAACGCGCGCGCGACGATCAGCATCCCCATTCCCGATGCGGAACTCAGGGCGCACCAGGCCGACCCGGCCGTGAAGACGGCGACGCCGGCGATGAAGACCGCGCGCCGGCCGTAGCGGTCGCCGAGCGCCGAGCTGGTCAGAAGCGCTCCGGCGAAGCCGATCTCATACGCGTTGACCGTCCAGGCGAGGCCGCTGGCGTTCGCCCGCAGTGTCTGGAGCAGGGTGGGCAGGGCCACCATGATCACCAGTACGTCCAAGCCGACCATGAAGGCGGTGACCGACGTGATGACGACCGTCTGTCGCTGCCGCCGCGACGACATGCCCTCGGGATCTGCGGCAGGTGATTCACTTGCTGTCACAATGCGCACGACAGGTTCCTCCATCCAACACTTTAGGTAGATATAGTATTTAGGCGCCGTGAATCACAAGGGGCTCAACCGGGAAACTGAACATCCAAGCCTGTCGCTCCCGCCCTAGCATTTCCCGCTCAACTGCGGATTCCCGCAGTTGAGCACGTGAATCGTCGCCGGACGGCCGCTGAACAGTCGCGCACGTTGCACAGGAAGTTCGCCAACAATAGCTTTAGCAACTGGTGCGACGTGCCGAGAATCGAGCTCGCTGCGACCGTTCAGGAGGACTGCGATGACAGGCGAAGCCGGCGCCGCGGGGAAACTGCCGCAGGCCGCCGACCGCGTGGCCCAGCAGTGGAGCAGAGACAACTTCGGGGCACGCATGTACGACTTCATCGTCATGCACAAGTGGCTTGCCGATCCGCTCGGCCGCATCATGTGGCACAACGAAATGGGCGATCTCTACGCGGATATCGCCAGGCTCGGTGACGTGCCCGCGGGATCGGAGATCCTCGACATCCCGTGTGGAGGAGGGGTGGCCCTTCGCGGGCTGACGCCCGGCCGGCGGGTGCGCTACGTCGCCGCGGACATATCGCCTTTCATGCTGGATCGAGCCAAGGCGGAGGCGGCGCGGCGGGGCCTGGCGGGGATCGATTTCGTGCACGCGAATGTGAGCGCGATGCCGTTCGAGGACGCCGCCTTCGACCTGTGCCTTACCTACAACGGCCTGCATTGCTTTCCGGACCCCGAACTCGCCGTCGCGGAGATGGCTCGTGTACTACGTCCTGGCGGACAGGTGCGCGGAACCGCGGTGGTCGCCGGCGCCGGCCATGTTCCCGCCGCATGCATCGCGATCTTCAAGCGTGCCGATCAGTTCGCCACCGTCGGGAAGGCCGAGGACATCGAGCGGTGGCTCGCCCGGGCGGGAATCGCCGATCCTCAGGTCAGGCAGCGTGGCGCTTACGCCTACTTTTCCGGCAGGAAAGCAGGGGACCGAAAAGTAGCTTCGCGAGCAGATGGAGGAAGCGATGTCTGAGTCCCTGGGGGACGAGTACGACCCGATGGGAACGCATCTCGACGATCCGTTCGACTTCTACAGGCGCGCCCAACGCGAGATGCCGGTCTTCTTCTCGTCCAAGCTGGGTGTCTGGGTGGTGACCCGGATGGCGGAGGTGAAGAAGGTCATGCGTGACGGACGGACCTTCTCGTCCGTCAACAACCTGCGGCCGCTGGAACCGCTCAGCATGGAAGTGCTTCCCATCATGTTCAGCGGCTACCCCCTCGTACCCGTCTTTCTCGTGATGGACGGCGAGGAGCATTTGGAGCACCGGCGGCCGTGGGCCGCCGGATTCACGGCCGAGCGGGTGGAAGCGGTCAGGCCGTACATCACAGAGCGGGCCACGGCGCTGGCCGACGAACTGACCGCGGGCGGGAGTACGGCCGAGCTCATGGCCGCCTACGCCAACCCGCTGGCCAATTCCGTCATCGCCCACGTGATGGGGATCGCGCCGGAGGACCATGCCGCACTGGGCGACGACACCAGAAACGCCGTGAAGATCGCCATCGGTTATGTCGCCCCCTCCGAGGAAGAGCAGGCCGAGGCCGCGCAGTCGTGGGTGCACTCCCAGCAACTGATCGGCAGTTACGTGGACGCGCGCAGAGCAGAGCCGCGTGACGACCTGATCAGCGAGGCGATCGCGGCCTACGCGCCCGACGGCGAGCTCTCTGAGGACGCGGAGGCCGAACTGGTCGGCTCGGCCTGGGGCGTCACGCTGGCCGGCCAGATCACCACGTCCGCCGTGATCGGCGCCGGGGTCCTCCGACTGCTCGAGCACCCGGAGCAGTGGCGATTGCTGTGCGACCGGCCGGACATGATTCCGCACGCCGTCGAGGAGATCCTTCGTTTCTGCGCCCCCGGCCATCTCTTCCTGCGGCAGACCACCAGGGACACGGTGCTGGCCGGGCAGGAACTGCCTGAAGGCACCGAGGTTGCGGTCTGCCCGGCCGCGGCCAACAGAGATGAGGCGGTCTTCGACCGGCCCGGCGAGTTCGATATAACCCGCGATTCGTCAACCGGCCATTTGGCGTTCGGGCATGGGCCGCATTACTGCATCGGGTTCAGGCTGGCTCGCCTTGAGCTCGAGATCTCGCTGCGCGTTCTCACCGAGCGCCTCCCGGAACTTCGCCTCGTTCCGGGCCGGCCGGCGACCTGGCGTCCGTCCCTCATCCAGAAGGGTCCGGCCACCGTACCCGTCGCCTGGTAGCCGGAGTCACGCTCCGAACCGCTCGGCGCCGCCACGACCGGTCGACCCGCTGGAGGCACCGAGCGACCTACCGTGATCACCGAGGCAGCGACGATCACGGTAGGTGTGTTCGGCCGCCACCGTGGCCGGCCCGGTTGCTCAGTCCCCGTCGAACGCCCGGTGGAGCGCGGCGACGTCCATCTTGCCGCGCGTGCCCATCATCACCTTCGCGGCCCGGGCCGCCTTCTCTCGGTCCGGCGCGTTGAGCATGTCCGGAAGCACGGCCGGGAAGACCTGCCAGGACACGCCGTACTTGTCCTTGAGCCAGCCGCCCGGGCCTTCTTCGCCGCCCTCCGCCAACGCGTCGTAGTAGTAGTCCACCTCGGCCTGGTCCGCGCACGGGACCTGGAAGGAGATCGCCCCGCTGAAGGTGAACGCCGGACCGCCGTTGAGCGCGATGAAATCTTGGCCGTTCAGAGTGAACTCCACGCTCGCGACCGATCCCTCGGGACCTGGCCCGGTCGCGGTGAACCGGTTGATCCGGCCGATCGATGAGTCTTTGAAGACGCTGGTGTAGAACTCGGCCGCCTCTTCACCGTTACCGTTGAACCACAGGCAAGTGATCAGGTCGGTGCTGGGCATCGGTCATCCTCCTCGGCTGGTGCCTTCTTGCGTTGAAGATTGTTGCGCCCACCGAAGCTTAGTCAACTCACCTGTCCGAGCAAGGTAAAGTCGTTACTTTCTTCTTGTCACTGCAGGTGTTCGCCGCGTCGGCAGGCGGCCGTTCACCGCGCTTAACGCCACCGAGGCGGAGCTCGCCGCCGAACGGCGGCTCATCAAAGGCAAGATCGAATCCCGGGCGCGCCGCGCCATTGCCGGCACGGCGGCCCCGGGATTCGTCGCGGGACGGAGGCTCAGGCCTTGACCGCCACCACTTCCAGGTACTCGGCGCGGGCGACGAGGGTGCCGTCCGTGGCGCGGTTGACGCGCTCGTACTCGGCGGCCGCCGCCTCGGCCAGCTTCTGCTGGGACTCCGGAGGCAGGACCTTGGTCGCCATGTGCCAGGGCGCGAGGTGACCGGCCATGAGCTCGACCTGCGCCCCGGCGGAGGGCGCGCACATCTCGTCCACGCGTACGGTCGCGCTGAGCGAGGTCACCCGGTCGCCGAAGAGCTCACGGCAGTGCTGCTCGCTGCCCCATGCCACCGGCGGCTTACGCGGCGGGGCGGCCTGGGCGGGCGGGGGCATGACCGAGGCCATGACCCGCTGGAGCCTCGCCACCACCCCGTCCGGTGTCCAGTTCGCCATGGCGATCCGCCCGCCGGGACGGCAGACCCGGAGCAACTCGCCGACCGTTCGCTGCTGGTCCGGCGCGTACATGGCCCCGAAGCTCGACAGCACCACGTCGAACGTACCGTCCTCGAACGGCAGGTCCTGTGCGTCGGCGACCTCCACCTCCAACTGCAGGCCCTCGGCCGCCGCCCGCCGCACGGCGGTCTCCAGCGCGGCGGGCACGATGTCGGTGGCCGTCACCCGCGCTCCGCGCCTGGCCGCGGCCAGGGCGCTGTTCCCCGAGCCGGCGGCCACGTCCAGGACCCGGTGCCCGCTGTGCACGTCCGCGGCCCGGGCCAGCAGCTCGCTCACCAGGACGTCCTGCACGGCGATGGGGTGGTAGTCGACCGCCGCCCACATCTGGCGCGTCCGCTCGGCCATGGTCTGCGCTGGCGTTGTCATTCTGGCTCCTCATTCGATGGTCGGTGGATTCCACGGAAACATCATTCGAGAGTGGCGTTGTTCGTACTTCAGGGCGAGGCGACCCGCTGCGGCTCATCGGGCGGTTCGGTGAGCAGGCTCTGCATGACGTAGGGCGCCGCCTCGATCTGGAAATCCATCGTCGGATGGTGTTCCTTGACCAATCCTTCGAGGCTGAGCAGGCAGAGCATCGGGAAGATGAACTCCGCCTCAGCGAAAAGCCCGCAGCGGCGCTGGAGATCGAACAGCTCCACGCAGAAAAGCGACAGATTGAAGTCCTGGACGCGGGAGCCGGTGTTCCGCTCGACCAGATCGGCGATCCCGGTGCGGAATTCCCTGGTCGCGGCCGGCGACGTGGTCCCTCGCGCGGTCGCGTACAGGACGTCGGCGCAGGCCTCGCCCTCTCCTTGGATCATGCCACCGAAGAACGCGGTGAAGCTCCGCGAGGCCTCGCGGCTCAGTTCGTACGTGAAGCCGGCGTCCAGCAGCACGACCGTCCCGTCGGACCGGAAGTAGGTGTTGCCCTGGTGCAGGTCCACGTGGACGAATCCGGCGGCGAACAGCAGGTGGTAGACGGCCCGGACAAGGACGGCGACCTCCGCCTCGCGAACGGCCGCCGGCAGCCTCTCGATCGACGCGTGCGTCAGCCCGTCGACGAACTCCATGGCGATGACGCCGTCTCCGCAGAGCTCGGGGATGACCGCGGGAACGTGCACTCCGGACACCGCGGCGAGGTGCTCTTTCATCTGCCGGAGGCTGTCGGCCTCGGCGGCGAAGTCGAGCTGCCCGATCAGGCAGCGCCCGATCTGGTCGGCGATCTCGACGATCGGCACCCGGCGGAAGGCGGGCGTCCTCGTGACCGCCTTGCCCAGCCATCTGATGATGGCGAGATCCGCGGCGATGGTCGCGCCCACATCGGGGCGGCGGACCTTCAGCGCGACCGTCCGGTCCGCGAGGCGCACCCGGTAGACCGATGCGATCGAGCCGCTGGCCACCGGCGGGCGGGCCAGCGCGTCGACGAGGTCGTCGGACAGCGGACCGAGGGCGTGCCGTACGGTGCCGATCGCCTCCACCGCCGTCATCGGCGCCACATGGTCGTGGAGCCGGTTGAGCTCGCCGGCCACGGCCGGGCCCACCAGGTCCACGCGCGTCGCCACGACCTGGCCCGCCTTGATGAACGCGCCTCCGAGTTCTTCGATCATGCGGACCAGCTCGATCGTCAGGCGTCCGGCGCGCTTGGAGCGCCTCGTCGTGATCACGATGACGGCCATGCGCCCGCCGGTCAGCAGGCACAGCCCGCAGAGCCGGGCCAGCCTCCGGCCGATCGTGGCCCACGTCACCTGGCCGGTCATGTTCGAATTCCCTCCCTGGTGCCGCTCGCCTATTCACCGCGGCCTGATACAGCGATCACCAGAATGCTGTAATGAATGACAGGCCCGGCGTACAGTTAAACATCGCCAATGGCCGCTCATCAATCTTCGGCAAGGCGCATTCAGGAGGAGAAATGCTTCCGTGGTCAGCGGAGTTGTCCGGCCGCCTCGATGAGCACCTCTTCGAAAGTGAGATGCTTCGCGATAATCCGCTGGGCGATCCCTGGGAACGCCCGCTGTGGGTTCATGTGCCGCCCTGCTACGAGGATACGCCGGACCGCCGCTACCCGACGGTCTACGTGATACACGGGTATCTGGGACATATTGGGATGTGGCGTAACCGCGGTCCGTTTCGCAAGACGTTCATCGAGGCGGTGGACGAGCTCTTCGCCGAAGGGGCCGCACCGCCGGCCATCGTGGTGTACGTCGACGCCTGGACCAGCTACGGCGGCAGCCAGTACGTGGACTCGCCGGGCACGGGCCGGTACCACTCTTACCTGTGCGATGAGATCGTGCCCTGGGTCGATCGGCATTACCGGACCCTGGCTCATCGCGATCACCGCGGTATCGCCGGAAAGTCGAGCGGCGGCTATGGGGCGATGATCACCCCGATGCTGCGTCCCGATCTCTTCGGCGGCCTCGCCACCCACGCCGGGGACGCCCTGTTCGAATACACCTGCGTGGCGAAGTTCCTCGGGTGCATCCGCTTCTTGCGCTCATACGACGGTGACATTCAGCGCTGGTGGAAGGAATTCCGGGAGCGCGGGGTCCCGGCGAAGGCGGCGGACCGTTCCCTGCTCATCCTGTACGGTGTGTCCGCTTGTTTCTCCGCTCGGAGGGACGGCACGCCCGAAATTCCTTTCGACGGGCAGAGCGGCATGCTGCTCCCGGACGTCTGGCAGCGTTGGCTGGACCTCGATCCCGTCCGCATGGTCGCCGGGCACGCCGATGCGATGCGATCGATGCGCGGCATCTGGGTGGACAGCGGAGCAGGGGACGAGCATCATCTCGACCTCGGCGCGCAGGCGTTCCACCAGGCCCTCGCCAGGGCGGGGGTGCCCGACGAGACCGTGCACTTCGAGCTCTTCCCCGGCGGGCACGGCGACCTCGATCAGCGCCACCTGCTGTCACTCGCCTGGCTGGCCCGCCGCCTCGCGCCGGACCAGTGAACGGCCGACCCGGCCGGCCTCACGCCACGCATGCTTCGGCGGCCGCGCACGCCGCTCGATCGCGAGAATTCCGAGGTTGAACGGGCCGGTCCGGCCTGCCGGACGACTCAGGCCGCCCGGTCGCCCAGGGCCTCTTCGATCGTCCGGCCGAGGGCGACCGGCCCGGTGTCGAACTCCCCCTCGGGGATCTCCACCGGCTCGGTGGTGCGCTGCAGCTCGGTGCAGTGCCCGGTCTGCGGCCGGGAGACCCGGATGCGCAGGGGCAGGTCCCCGGTGTCCGGGTCGCCCAGTTCGAGCACCTCCCAGCGCCGGACCGGCATGCCGAGGCGCTCGACGGCCCGCGCCACGACCAGGCGGGTCGACCGGTCGATCGCCTCGGTGACGGTCAGCCCCGGGGTGGAGGCCGGTCCAGGGTAGGTGCGGGCCTCGGCATCGGCCCACCGGCTCCACGAGATGTCGGCCGTGCGGCCTTCTTCGCCGGGGCCCAGGCCCGGGTAACGCCAGGCCATGAGATCCAGGTAGCCGATGTCGGTCAGCGGCAGGCAGCCGAGGACATGGCGTTCGACCAGGTGAATCGGGGTTTTCATGGTGGGCACGTACGTCACGACGTCGCAGCTGCCCGCCGCCGCGTCCTCGTTGATGCACACGTGGGTGCCGGCGAGATTCGCCGGATGTGAGACGAGCAGCACCGTCACGGCGGTGTGCTCGCCGAACCGGCGGCCGATCAGGTAGCGCATGCCCCGCTGCCCGATCGTGGCCTCCACGGCGAACGCGTACGACACGCTCGTGCCGACGCTGAGGTTCGCGCGGACCGGCCCGCGCCCGTACGCTTCGGTCACCGGGTACCTCCCTTGTGCGCTGCTCCTTCTAAGCCATCAGGCCGAGCAGGCGCGAGCAGCGGACGATCGCGTCCTCGTCCCCGTCGATGACGAGGTGGTTGGTCAGCGTGGCTTCCAGTGGGTTCAGCAACCCGGCGCCGATCTTTACGAAGGTGAGCGAATCCGTAGTGAGCGTGAGCGCGTGCTCGGTGGTGGCCTTCCCCTGGGCGACCGTCACCTGGCCGTCGAGCACGCTCACGTGGAAGACCTCGTCGTCGATGCGGAACTCGTACTGCTCGTCAGGTCCTGCCGCACTCGGATCGATCATCGCCTCGATGGCGAGCGCCGCCCACCGGGGGCGCACGATGTCGCCGGGAGCGGGCTGCTCGAGCGTGCCCAGACCCCAACGGGCCAGGGCGAGCACCGCCTCGCGCAGACCCTCTCCCTGCTCGGTCAGCTCGTAGTCTCGGAGTTTCGAGCCCTCACGGGCCCGCTGGCGGATGATCCCGCACTCGGTGAGGAACTTCAGCCGGTCGGCCAGCAGGTTGGTGCCGATGCCCGGCAGGTTGGCCAGCAGCACGTTGTAGCGGCAGGGCCCGGCCAGGAGCTCCCGAATGATCAGGAGCGTCCAGCGCTCGCCGATGAGGTCGAGACTGGCGGCGAGGCCACAGTACTGGCCGTAGTTGCGGCGTTGATGCTTCACGACCGTGACCTCCGGTGGAATCGCTTGATAATGATATTCCACCCGCGATCCTTTCAGCCGCGCCACGACCGCCGGCGCACCGGGACCCGACGACCACCGACGCGGGACGACCGGCCGGTCACGTGTACCAGGAGGGCTGCGGCAGTTCGCCCAGCAGTGTGTAACGTCCGACCTCCCGAGCCTTGTACGCCACCGGGTCGTGCAGGCTGTGGGTCCTCAGGTTCCGCCAGAACCGGTCGAATCCGTACCTCGCGGCCGTCGAACGGGCCCCCATCACCTCGAAGATCCGGGAGCACACGTCGAGCCCGTCCCGGACGATCCGATGCTTGGCCGCGGAGATCCGGACCGCCACCTCGCCCCGCTGTGGGAACGTGACGGCCTCCCGCTGCCCGTGCAGCAGATCGGCGAGTTCGTCGTTGACCCGGTCGATCAGCGCCTCGGCCGCCCACAGCTTGGCGCGGAAGTCACCGTACGCCTCGAGGATGTACCACTCGTCGGTCGCCGCTTCCTTGTCATCGCCGCCGTACGGCCAGGGCCGCGTTCTGGTCCGGGTGTACTCCGCGGCCGATTCCATGGCGCCTTCCGCGATGCCGAGGTACATGTTCGTCATGACGAGCTGGAGCGTGAGAAGCGACAGCGAGCTGTAGACCATCGGAGTCGCCTTCTTGCCGCCGCGGCCGATGGCCGCGCTCCACGGCACGACCAGATCCGTGGCGGTTATGCTGCCCGACTCCGTCAGGCGCTGGCCCATGTTGTCCCAGTCATGGTTGTACGACAGGCCCGGTGACTTCGTGTCCACGATGACGAAGAGACTCCCGCCGGTCTCGAGCGCGGCGGTCAGGCAGGTCAGGTCGGAGACCAGGCTCCCCGAGGCGAATGACTTGCCGCCGTTCAGCCGAAGACTGTCCCCCTCGTCGGTCGCCACGATGTCCTTGTCCCGCGGATTGATGGCGCCGCTGTAGAAGTAACGGTTGAGCGTGTAACGCTCTTCTTCCTGGGCGATCTCCTCGTCGGTGCCGAAGAATCGCGTCGCCCAGGCCCACAGGTAGTGGTACCCGAGCAACTGGCCCACCGAGCCGTCCGCCTTGGAGATCTCCCGGCACACCCGCAGCGCCGTCGGCCAGGTCTCCCCTCCACCACCGTGAGCCTCCGGCCCCAGCAAGGTCACCAGCCCGCTGTCCTTCAGCAGTTTGATCTCCCGGTACGGGGGTTTTCCCTCGCCATCCCGCTGTGCCGCGTCGACTGCGAGGATCTTGGCTACCTGACGCCCGCGATCGACCCACTCGCCGGCGGTGGAGGGACTACCCGCCAGTTCAGCGGCGATCGCCTGGTCCGAGGTCGTGGTCATTATCCGCGTCCTTTTCCGGCCGTCTTACTTTCGAAAAATATAGTTAGTGCAAATGAGCTTAGGACGCACTCATAATGGCGTCAAGAAAGCGCGTGCCGCCATGATGCGTCGCCGTGAGACCTTGAAAAGGGAAGACGATGGGTCCTGTGACGATGGGCCGCGAACCGGCCGACCAGCCGCTGCCGGTCATCACCGACGAGTCGTGGGCGAAGGTCCGTGCCGCTCTGGACGCGACGGCCGACCGGTTCGCGGCGCTGGTGGCGTCGCTGCCGGACGGGCGGGCGAAGGCGACCCGGGACTGGTCCGTGACCGACGTGGCCGCGCACGTGGCCACGATCGCCGGGCTGTACATCTCGCTGACGGCGGCAGATGCCGACCGCGGTCCTGACGCGAGGCTGCCCGCCCGCGTGGCGAACGCCACGCTGGACACCGTCGGGTCGATGAACGCGGCCTGGCTGCGGGAGCTCACCGACCGCGACCCGCGGAGACTCGCCGCGTCGCTGCGGGCGAACGTCGGCGTCGTGCTCTCGGCCACCGCCGGAACCGCTCCGCATACGCCGGTGCCGTGGCTGGGAGGCTCCCGTGTGCCCGTCGCCGGGCTGCTCGCTCACCTGCTCAACGAGCTGCTCATCCACGGGCGTGACATCGCCCGCGCGAGGCGGCTTCCCTGGCCGATCCCGCCGGAGGACGCCGCGTGGTTCTTCGAGTTGTTCTTCGTCGGGCTCACGGCCTACGGCGCCGGTCACGTCCTGGACGCCGGCGCGACCGGCCGGCCCGTGCGCACCGGCCGGCTGGTCGCGGAGTTCCGCTCCCGCTACACGACGCCGGTGACCATCGTCGTGCACGAGGGCCGCGTCCGGGCCGAACGGCCCGGACGCAAGCCTGACGTACGCGTCTCGTACGATCCGGCGGCGCTCGCCCTGATGCTGTTCCGCCGCGTCGGCAGACCGCGGGCGGTGCTCACGGGCAAGGTCGTCATCAGCGGGCCCCGCCCCTGGCGGCTGCGCCATTTCTTCCGCACCATCCGCATACCGTGATGATCCATCGCGCAGCACCGCTCTCTCCGAGTAGCGGAGAAAGCGGTGTGCGCCGCAGGGGCCGACCGGCCGGACACGGTGCCTCAGGGCCGCGCGGACGCCGCCACGGACTCGGCGTGACTGATCTCCTCCAGCCGCCTGCTACGCGTCTCATGACTGGTGAGCGCGAAGACGGCCATGCCGATCAGCAGCGGCGCGGCCCCGATGATCGCGGTCACCGCGATCGACGGCGGGGTGGCCGCGGCGACGACCATGACGATGATCAGCACGCCTCCCGCCTTGGTGATCCCGGCGGCCAGCCCGGTGCCCCGGGACCGGATCCGCGTCGGGTACACCTCGGACGCGTAGACCGTGATGAGCGCCGCCACCAGGCTGGTCCCGGAGAGCGGGACGACCAGCAACGCGGTGAGGAGAACATGATCATGCGCGAGCGAGTCGCCGGCCAGGACGAATCCGAACAGGGCCAGCGCCAGCAGCCCGAAGAACGCGATGATGGTCTTCTTGCTGCTCCAGAAACCGTACATGGCCGTGGCCAGCAGGCCGATCGGAAGCCCGATGAGCGCGGCGTTCCGGACGATGTAGTCCGAGTTGACCGTGGTGTAACCGAGATGCTGAAGGTTCGTGGGAATCCAGAGCTGGAAGCCGTAGGTGATGAGTCCCACTCCCAGCGCCAGAATGCTGATCGCCACGCTCGAACCGATGAGCGGCGAGCCGAACAGCCGGCGGAATCCGCCGCCCCGATCGTCGGCCGCCTCGGTGTCGTCCGTCTCCTCGACGACCGCGGCACCGAACTGCGCCATTATCGTCTCGGCGTCTTTCCGGCGTCCGACCGCGAGGAGGAACCGCGGGGACTCTGGAATCCAGTGGCTCAGCGCGATGAAGAGAACCCCGGTGGGCAGTCCGATCAACCAGAGGATGCGCCAGCTGTAGTGCGGGGTCAGCGCGCCCGCCAGCCAGCTCGTCAGCACATAACCGGCACCCGATACGCCGCCGCCGATGAAGACCATGATCCAGCTGCGGTGACGGGCCGGAATGGTCTCGGCCAGCAGGGCGAAGGTGATGGGCAGCATGCCGCCCGCGCCGATGCCCATGAGAAAGCACATGAGCAGGTTCCAATTGAAACCGGGCATGGCACCGCAGATGGACGTGGTCACGAACAGTAGCCCGGCGTAGAGAATGGACGACCGGCGTCCGATACGGTCGGCGAGCCACCCCCACAGCCAGGATCCGAGGACGGTCCCGCTGATGCCCGACAACGGCAGCAGTGCCACCGGGATGTGGCCGTGCGGGTTGCCTGCCGCTTTGAGCCCGTACTCCTTCGCCATTCCGGGTGCGACGAACGCCAGCGCGGCCGGCTTCATCACGTCGATGACGATCGCGACCGAGATGACCAGGAGCATTGCGACGTGCCGCGGCCGGATCGGAGCGTCGTCGAGCGCCCGTACCCGGATCCCGGCGGCGGCCTGCCGGAACTCCCGCGTCCCCCTCGGCAGCAGGCCGTACAGCGCCGCCGCGAGTCCGCCGATGATCAGGGCCATACCGGTCAGCATCTCGGCGTCGGGCCGCATCCCGGCCATCCGGTACCCCATGTCACGCGCGCTGTAATACATCGGAAGATGCAATGCGACGCCCGCGGTGCAGGCCGCGGCTCCCAGCCAGAACGCGACTGGATGTTCAAAACGGTTCCACTGCTGCGTCTGCCGGCGTGCGGCGGTGTTCGACATGATGACATCCAGGGGTTGGAGGCTCCGGCTCCCCGCCGGTCCGGAAGGAGATCGATAAGTTCGCGTCCGTAAAGGCTGTATCGATGAGCTCGACCTTGTAAAGGATGTTCAACGATCACGCTGAGGAATTATCGCCTCTCCACCGGAGAATCAACTGGCGTCACGGCAGTGAACGGCACGGATTGGGCGGATTCCCCGGCCGGGAGCGCCCGGCCGGGGAATCGGTCAGCGGTGGCGGCTCAGCGGACGGTAAGGGTCCCGGCGGTCGGCCGGGACCCGCTGGGTGTGCAGGACACGGTCACGTTCCCGTACGACGCGGCGTCCATGTTGATCGTGATGTCACCGATCAGGAACTTGTCCGTGCCGGAGGCGGAGGGCGTCCAGGATCCGGTCATGTCCACGTTGTTGATCGGCTGGCCGGCCGGGACCGAGCCGCCGGACGCGGTGGCCGTGAACGCCGAGGTCTCCGCGCCGCTGCCTTCGATGACGGCCGTGGCGTTCCAGGAGTTGATGGCCACGGACGCGGGCACGCTGATGCTGGTGACGTCCAGCGCGAAGCCGACCTTCGAGCCGGAGGTGGCCGGGTTCGGCGAGGCCGTCAGCGAAGCGTTGATCGTCGAGGTCTCGGTGCCCGCGCCGGGGACGTTGCAGAGGTAGGTGGCGGTGAAGCTGGACGCGCTCGCCGGCACCTGAGCCGCGACGGCGCCGGCGCCGGCGAGGGCGAGAGTGGCGACCGCGGCAGCGACCCTGCTGCCAATGCGGGGAATCATAGGGATTCCTTCCTGTTCGCTTGCGGGAGGTTGGGACCCGGGTGATTCACTGCCATCGATCGATCGACAGTTCAGTTTTACATAGCGTCAGAACCGCATCAAGGCCGGGGTTCCGCAGTTGTGCACCGCAATAGAGGACGAACCCGCTGAATATCGAGCTTCATCGTCAGCGCTCGCGATCCGGACGGTTCGCCTTAACTATCGATAAATGAACAGATAGCCGAGCGATCGAGGCCATACGACTAGTGCAGCAGCGTCGCCGCGGGGCCCGGCTCGGGTTCGCCGGCCGGTGGCCGGATGCCCTGGAAGCGGCCGTACTGGCGGGAGTGGCGGAGCAGCGGCGGCACGCCGCCGGCCTCCGCGTGGACGACCAGGCCGACGACGAGCCAGTGGTCGCCGACCGGCATGACCCTGTCCAGTTCGCAGGCCACGTGGCACGCGGTGCCGGCGATGAGCGGGACGCCCAGGGGGCCGCTCCACCACCGCGTGTGCGGCCCGAACCGATCGGTGCCGCGGCGCGCGAACCGGTCGGCGATGTCGGCCTGGTCCGCGGCCAGCACGTTCCCCCCGAACACCCGGGCGTCGCGCAGCCGTGGCCAGGTGGTCGACGTCTGCGACACGAAGAACGACACCAGCGGCGGATCGAGGCTGGCCGAGGTGAACGTGGTCACGGTCAGCCCGACCGGGCCCGGCCCGGTCACCACGGCGACCGCCGCCGCGTGCTGCGCCATCGCGCGCCTGAGCTGCTCCATCAGCCGACCCGCGCCAGGAACGGGGTGAGGGCCCGGCGGAAGGCCGGCGGCACGCGCGCCGGCTTCATCCCGCCGTTCTCGGCCCGCATGCACAGGACGCGCTGCCGCCCCCTGGCCACCAGCTCTTCCGCCTCCTCGCGCACCCGCACGTACTCGAACGTGAAGGCCACCTGCGTCTGGGTCAGTTCGGCGAGCCGCATCCGTACGGCGATCTCGTCGAACGCGAACACCTCGGCGAGATACTCACATGAGCAGGTGAGCGTGAAGATCTTCAGGCCGTCGCCGAGCTCGGCGAGCAGCCCGGGCACACGCTCCCGGAGGAAGAGTTCCCGGCACCGGCCCTGCCAGCGGGCGAAGTGCGCGTAGTAGACGTTCCCCACGACGTTGGTCTCGTCCAGCCCGACGACGTGGCGGTACTCGAAGTAGGGCGTCATGCGCGACCCTCGTCTCCGGTGAGGACGGCGAACACGACAGGGTGCTCGGCGCCGCTCAGGACGGTGGCGATCGTGACGATCCGCGCCCGGCCCGAGGCGAACGTCAGCGACCCCGGCTCGGCCGATCCGATGAGACTCAACGGATCAGTGGGAGAGCCGCCGGCCTTCACCTGGCACTCGGTGGCCGCCCACACCCGCGTGGCGGCGACCGCCAGGGGCTCGCCGAGTTCGGCCGCGGCCCGTTCGGCCAGCGTGATCCGGCCGGCCTTGAGCAACTGCGGCCAGGGACGGTCGACGGCCTCCTCGGCGTCGCAGCCGAGCGGACCGTTCCCGGCGACGGCCAGCACGAACCCCGGGCCGTGGGACGCCGAGATCTCAGGCCCGTGGCCGGAGCCCACCTGCAGCTCGATCTCGGGCCGTCCGTCGGGACGGTGTCGTACGAACACGTCGGCGCCGACCGCGCGACTGACGGCACGGCGGGTCGCCTCGGCGCGCTCATCGTGGCCCTCCGGCTCGACCGCCACCCCGACGCCCTCCGGCAGCCGCCGCTGAAGGTAGGGCCCGATGAGAGCCGCGATCGCGGGAGGGCCATGGCGGCGCAGCGCCCGCAGCCGTAGTCCCTGCCACTCTTCCACGACCCGGCCCGCCTCGTCGTACACCGTGAGGTCGTACAGATAGCTGTCGCCGTCATGGCTGCGCTCGCGGGCGTCCAGGAAGAGCCGATCGGGCCACAGGCCCGTCGCGGGCACCAGGCGCTCGACCCGGTCCGGCAGGAGCGTCGCGTCCGGCACGCACGCCTGGATCGCGTGCATGAAGGCGTCCCTGGGCCCGGGGTCGGCGAGCAGCAGTCTGGCGGGCAGCATCGGCCCGAACCACGGCTTGTCCGGGCTTCCGGAGATCTCCGCCACGCAGCCCGTCGCCGTGAGCTTCCGGTAGCCGATGACCCGCTGGAACCGGCTGCCCTGGAAGTACAAGGGGCCGTACCAGTCCCCTGCCTTGATCAGGCGGGCGGCCGGATGCGTCGGCGCGTCACCGGCGGGGGGCACCGGCCCGGGCCGGAACGTGCCGCGGACGTGCTCGGCGGCGAAGTCGGTCTCCGCGCTGCGGATCACCACGTCGGCCGAATCCCCGTCCTCCCGCACCACCGCACCGATCCTGATCGTGGCGGTCAGGTCTCCGTCCGCCGTCACCGGCCGGAGGAATTCCACGTTCTCCCAGACCGGCCGGTTGGGCAACGCGGTGACGGCGGCGGCCGCCTCGGTCATCGCCTCCAGGGCCAGCACGCCCGGCAGAATCGCCACCCCGTCCACCTGATGGTCGGCCAGGTACGGATCGTCGTGCTCGGTGAGGCGGGCTTCGGCGACCAGCTCGATCGAGGGGTAGAAGACCAGCGGATTCTCGGTGAACCGCGCCAGCGGCAGCTCCCGTTCCTCGAAGGAGACCGTCGGCAGGTCGCCGGTGCGGCCGACGACCACCGTGACGCCGGGGGCTCCGGGGTCGGCGATCAGCCGCAGCAACATCCTGACGCCCTCGTCGGGCGGGATCGGCCTGATGCCGTCGCGTACCAGGGCGTCGAGGACGCCGAGGTGCTCGCCCATCCCCACGCCCGACCACACCGACCACTCGATGGCCAGGCAGCGGCAGTCCGGGCGGCGGCGGGCCTGGTCGAGGGTCAGGTCGGTCAGCCATTCGTTGGCCGTCCCGTACTCCGCCTGTCCGCGCAGGCCGGCCCGGCCGATGATGCTGCCGAACGTGACGAGCAGCCGCAGCCGACCGCGGTCGACCGCGCGGAGCACGGCGCGCAGCCCGTCGACCTTGGGCGCCACGGTGGCGCGGAACGACGCCTCGTCGGCGTTGGTCAGCGCGGCCGGCCGGTTGCGGCCGGCGCCGTGCAGGACCGCCGTCACCTCGCCCAGCCGTTCGCGCGCGCCGGCCACGGCGGCGGCGACCTGCTCCTCCGACGTCACGTCCGCCGGGAAGTACGCGTGCTCGACGCCGACGGCCTCCAGCCGCGCCAGGTTGGCCGCGAGGGCGGCGTCGCGCGCCGGATCGGAGCGGCCCAGGATCGCGAGCTTCGCGCCGGTGCCGGTGGCCAGCTCCCGCGCGCACTCGGCCGTGATGCCCTTGCCGCCGCCGGTGACGAGCACGACGTCCTCGGGCCCGAGCGGCAGCGGGCCGGGCCTGGGCGTGTGGGGGCGCAGCACGGGAACGCTGCGCCGGCCGCGCTCGTCGAGGCGCACCTCGGTGAAGCCGGTCGCGGCGGCGGCCTCGCGTACGACGGCGGCGACGGGGAAGGGACCGGCCGGGACGTTCACCACGCAGGTGACGACCTCCGGGTTCTCCAGGTGCAGCGTCTTGGCCAGGGCCGCGGCGCCGCCGCCGCTCTGGACGACGAGACAGCGCCGGGCTCCGGCGAGTGCGGCGCGGGCGCCCGCCAGCAGCATCCCGGTCTCCGCCGTGTCGCGCGCCGGCGACGGGCAGATGAGCACCCCGTCACCGATGCCCGCGGTCTCCAGGGCACGGCGGAGCCGCTCGGCCTCGGGGGCTCCGGGCGAGACGAACGCCTGCCACGAGCCCGTTCCGCCGGCGGCGGCGTCCGCTCGCGGCGGTAGCGGATCCGCGGGCACCCACGCGACCGCGAACGGGCGCACCCACGGTCCCGCCCCCTCCACGGCGTCACGCCGCGCGTCCTGTCCCGGCGACGCCGCCGCGGCCAGGTCGTCCAGCGCCTCGGCGAGCTCGGCCAGGCTGGCGGTGGCGAAGCCGGTGGCCGGGGCGAGCGTGGTCAGCCCGCGCTCGGCGGCCGCCTCGTTCATGATCTGGCCGACGACGATGGAGCTGAGGTGCAGGTCGTCCAGCGGCTTGGTGTCCGGGCGGACCACCTCGAGCGGGAGCTCCGCCCGCTGGGCCGTCAGTCTCCGCAGCCGCTCGATCGCGCTGTCCTCGGTCGCGCCGGCCTCGTTCCCGGACGCGTCGTTCCGGGGCTCGGCCTCGCCGCGGTCACGCGGCACGACCGGGGCGGCGGGCAGGTCGAGGTCCGGGGTGGACTCGCACGGATTGGCGAAGAACCGCAGCGGCGCGCCGAGCCGGAACGGCCGGGTGAACCGGCCGTTCCACAGCGCCTCGGTACGGACCGGGACCCCGAGGACCACCGCGGCCGCCACGACCCTCAGCAGGGGGGCCAGTGACGGTGCGTCGAGATCCATGCTCAGCGCCGGAACACCGGCGTTGCCCGCGGCCAGCCCGCTCAGCGTCGAACCCGACCCGGCCTCGATGAACAGGCCGACGTCGCGGGCCGCGGCCGCGACCGCCGGTCCGAACCGAACCGGGGCGGTGACCTGCTCGGTCAGCAGCCGGACCAGATCGGTGCCGGGCGCGAGCTCCTGGCCGGTCACGGTCGAGATGACCCGGCCGCGGAGCGGCCGGAACTCCTGGTCCCGTACGTGTTCGGCCAGCGGGGCGGCGGCGGGCGCCACCAGCGGTGAGTGGAAGGCGTGCGACACGCGGAGGCGCGTGCACTCGATGCCCGACTGCCGGGCCCGTACGGCGACCCGGTCCACCGCGTCGGCGGGCCCGGACACGACCGTCTGGCCGGGGCCGTTCAGCGCCGCGATCACCACGGGATCGCCGGCCAGCAGCGGCGTCACCCGGTCCGGCGCCGCGGCGAGGCCCGCCATCGCTCCCCCGCTGCCGAGGCCCGCCATGATGCGTCCCCGCACGGTCGCGATCCGCAGCGCCGCGGCCTCGTCGACCGCCCCGGCCCAGGCGAGGGCCGCGAGCTCGCCCACACTGTGCCCCACCGCGACCTCCGCCTCGATCCCGAGGGCCGACAGGACGCGTACGGCGGCCAGCGAGGCGGCGACGATCCGGGGCTGGGCCACGGCGGTGTCGACGGGGTCCCCGTCGGGCATCGGCCACGAGTCGAGCACGGCGCGGAAGCGGCCGCGGGCGGCGCTGTGACCGTGCCGGGAGCCCCGGATGGAGCCCTGCCCCGGGAAGAGGAGCCCGGTCTTGACCGGGCCGGTGACCCGGCCGAGGAAGACACCGGCATCGGGGTCGAACAGCGATTCGCGCCCCTCCCCCAGTGCGTCGGTGGCCCGCCGAAGCGCTTCCGCCGCCCGGACCGGGTGCCCGGCGACGATGGCGGCCCGCAGCGGCCGCCCGCGATATCCGTCGTGCAGGACGGCGGCCAGGTCCCCCATCTCGGCGAAGGACAGGGCGGAGACGGAGTCCGCCAGCCGCAGCAGCGTCTCCCGCAGCTCCGCGGGCTCGTCGGCGTCCGCCAGCAGCAGTTCCCGGTCCTGCGCCGAGGCCAGCAGCGCGACCGACCGCGCCTCATCGGTACGGCGGTCGCGGGCCTGCCCGATGACCACGTGCGTGTTGATCCCGCCGAAGCCCATCGAGGTGACGCCCGCCCGGCGCGGCCGCCCGGACGGCCACGGCTCGCCGGCCGAGGCGCGCAGTGCCGGGCGGTCCCGCAGCAGCACGTCGTGCGGGTCCACGCAGCCCGCGGTGGGCGGGATGATGCCGTCCCGGACCGCCAGCGTGGCCTTGATGAGACTCGCGATGCCGCAGGCGGCCTTGGTGTGCCCGATGAGGGCCTTGATGCTGCCGATGGGGGCCGGCGGCGCCTGCGGATCGGCGGCGTCGCGTTCCGCCGAGATGGCCTCGAGCTCGACCTGGTCGCCGGTCGGCGTGCCGGTGCTGTGCCCTTCGAAGTAGCCGACCGTGTCCGGGCCGAACCCGGCCCGCTCGTACGCGCGGCGCATCGCCAGCCGGTAGCCGTCGACGGTCGGGCGGGTGATCCCGCCGCGGCCGTCGGACGACCTCCCCCAGCCCTCGATCACCGCGTAGCCGCCGGTCGCGTCCTCCTCGCGTACGAGCACCGCCATCGCGGCGCCTTCGCCGGGCAGGAAACCGGAGCTGCGCTGGTCGAACACCCGCATCTCCCCCGGCGTCAGCGCGCCGACCTTGGCGAAACCGATCAGCTCGAACGGGTCGATGCTCAGGTCGACCCCGCCGACGACCGCGACGTCGATCTCGTGGTCGGCCAGCGCCGTGCACGCGGTCACCACCGCCAGCAGGGACGAGGAGCAGGCACCGTCGACGGTGTAGGCGCCGCCCCGCAGGTCGAAGTGGTTGCTGATGCGCCCGGCGATGGTGTTCGACAGCCCACCGGCCAGGGTGTCCTCACCCACCTCGGGGAACGGAGCCTTGTACTGCCGCTCAAGGCCGGCCAGGAAGCCTTCCAGCCGGCGGTCGTCGAAGCCTTCCGCGCGCAGCGCCGCCGCGACGGTCCGCCGGACGTACGGCCAGCGCAGGCGCATGAGGTTCGCCCGGCTGAACTCACCCGTCAGGGTGTTGCCCACGATGACGCCCGTGGTCAGAGCGGGCAGGCCCGCGCCGCCGGGGAATCCCGCGTCGGCGAGCGCCCGGGATGCGACGTCCAGGGCCAGCCAGTGAGTGAGGTCGGTGGACCGGTACGTGCTGCCGCCGACCCGGAAGCCGACCCGGTCGAACTCATAGCCCTCGATGACCGCGGCCATGTCCGTGTAGAACCGGTCGCCGGCATCCGGATCGGGCCAGTAGTAGTCCGCGCGGCTCAGCCGCTCGTCCGGTAGGCGGCGGAACGCCCGGCGCTGCGCCAGTACGTTCTCCCACAGCTGGGCGGGCGAGGAGGCATCCGGGTACTCGCACGCCAGTCCGATGATCGCGATCCGTTGCCCCATGTCGTCACCTGGCCTCGGCCACGGTGGCCGCGACCTGGACGGGCGGCGCGGACTCGCGCCGCAGCCGCCGCGCGGCCGGCAGCGCCTTGCCCCAGTGGTAGGCGCCGCGGACGGCGCAGACGACGACCAGCGCGAAGAACAGGCCGTACACGATGTGCAGCGCCATCAGGACGCCGTAGATGACACCCACCGACGCGCCGAACATGACCTGGTCGCGCGGCCTGACGGGGGTGGTGCCCGGGTCGGTGACCATGTAGTTGAGCCACAGCACGAACGCCGTTCCCGTCATCATCAGCAGCGCGGGCCGCCAGGCGATCCCGAACACGGCGGCCCGGAACACGGCCTGGGCCGCGAACGCCAGCACCAGCCCGCCGATCAGTGGCATCTTCTTGGTGAGCTGGGCGTTCAGCATCGTCCCCGACGCCAGGATGAGGACCGGGATGAGCCAGTCCAGCACCGCCCCCGTGTTCTCCGTGAACTCGTACGGCGGCGCGATGCTGACCCACGAGAACAGCAGCAGCGCCACCGCGATGCCGAAGTTCGACGGGTTCATGAAGTGCCGCGACTTCCCCTTGATCGGGGCGCGCAGGATCGCCTTCTGGCCGACGGCCACCACGACCGCGAAGACCACCAGCCACGCTTGCGCGTTGGCGTACAGGAGCATGTTCACGGCGAGGCCGGTGATGTGCGCGGGCAGCAGGTAGTCGACCAGCCCCCTCAGCCCGTGCCCCCGGTAGGCGGGGGGCCGGCGGTGGGCCCACGCCGTGACCGCCTCCACCAGGATCTCGGTGGCGTAGGCGGTGCCCACCGCCATGAACGGCCACAGCCAGGGCTGTTCGAACCCGAGCAACAGGTAGCCGATGATGTTGAACACGGTGATCGAGATCGCGAACCTGCGCAGGGCCGCGATCCGGACGTCCTTCGGCGGCTTCGGACGGACGCCCTCCGGCGGGTCCTGAGGGACGTCCTTCGGCGGCTCCTGGCCGGCCGGCCGGGCCGGCGTACGCGAGCTTTTTCCGCGGAGTGATGTCATCGCGCCGGTACCTCATGAATGGTCGAGTCGAGTAGGAGCGTGTGGCTGCCGGGGGTGATACGGGTCGTCTCGCGGTGGACCTGGCCGTTCGTGTCCCGCCAGGTCACCGTCGCGGCCACCGGAGCGCCGGACTCGCCCAGCCCGAAGTGCAGGCCGAAGTCGTTCTTGCCCGAGTGCCCGCTGCCGCCGTCGACCTGGGCGATCATGGTCTTGCCCGAGGAGGTCCGTACGGTGACCGTCGCTCCGATGGCCGGCGTACCCGCCGCCTGGAGCGGTGCCCGCTGCCCCGGCACCGGGCGGAAGAGCCGCAGGTCGAGGTATTCACCGAGATGGGGAGCGTCGTTCTGGTAGAACGCCGGCGGCCCCCACTGACGGGCGACCGCGAGGTCGAGCGCCCCGTTGGCACGAGTGTCGGCCATGCTGATCCCGCGCGTCGGGGTGCGCACGCACAGACCCAGCGGGCCACTGAGGTCGACGTAGCGGCCGCCCTGTCCCGGGGCGAAGAACGCCGGGCACTGGTGTCCGGCCACGTCGTCGCCCGCCTCGATGTTGGGCCAGTACACCGGGTTGGAGAGGAAGTTGTCGTTCGTCGTCGCGAGCTCTTGCAACTGCGCCCAGCGGTTGACCGTGCCCTTCACGAAGCCGGCCGTCTGTACGACGTCCTGGGTACCGCGATTGGCGAAGTCCCCGGCCTTGACGTCCCACGACCACCCGTTCTGGGCCAGGCCCATGGGCCAGCTCCTGTCGGTGAAGTCGGCGTTCCCCCGGAGCAGGTCGCGACGCATCTGGGCCTGGCTGCTCGACGTGTTCATCCACGTGAAGTTGCTCTCTTCGAGGCCGAACGAGGTGGTGATGTTGCTGACCACCATGTCGAGCCTGCCGTTGCCGGTCAGGTCGGCGAAGTCGACGCCCATGCCCTTGAACGAGCCGTTGCCGAGGACCTTGGACTTCGGCACGACCGGTGACCGCCAGCCCTTCGCCTCGGTGAACCGGATGTGCCCGGGCTCGGACCTGTTGACGAACAGGTGGTCGTGGCCGAAGTCGTTGGCCACGTACAGGTCCGGGATCATCGAGCCGTCCAGGTCCGCCGCCGCCGCGGCCAGCGTCCAGCCGGTCGCCGAACCCTTCGGGAACGGGTCGCGGGCCTCGGCGTACCTCGGCGCCCCGGTCGCGGTGGCGCCGTCCCACCGGAGGACGAGGTCGCCGCCGCCGTTCGTGGCACGGGAGAACCCTTCGGGCATGACCACCTTGCCCCGGGAGTGCGACCCGAGGACCGGAGAGTCCGGGAAGTAATTGCCGATGACGATGTCCTGGTGGCCGTCGCCGTCGAGATCCGCCACGGCCACCGCGTTGGTGTTCCAGAGCGGGCCCGTGTAGCGGCCTCCCGGGCCGGGCTGGTGCGGGACGACCTCGGTCGGCCGGTAGGCCGACGCGGACAGCTGCTTCGCCTCCCGCTTGAGCAGGTAGAGCACCGGAGTCCGGCCCCAGTAATACACCAGCAGATCGGTCAGTCCGTCCTGGTTGTAGTCGCCGGGAACGCAGCCCATCGGGGCCATGGTGGACGTGTCGTAGGGCAGCGCCGGGGACGGGCTGAGCACGAATGGCGCGAAGGTCCCGACGGCTTGCGTGCCCGGCACCGGAGTGACGATCACCGAATCGTTCCGGGTATCGACCAGGCACATGTCGTCGGGCCGGCCGCTGCCGGTGAAGTCGTTGATCGCGACCGCGGCGCCCACCGACGAGATCCACGCCTGAATGCGCCGGTAGGCCGGGTTGACGTCCCGGATCGTGGCGTTCGGTAGGCCCGGCGGTTCGGCGATGGGCAATTGCGTGAAGTGATATCGCGAGACCACGGCTGCCTGCTGCCGGGCTGACGCTCCGCGTGGTTGCGCCAGCGGCAACAGCACCCCGATCAGCGCGAGCACGACGGCCGGCGGTGCGAGCTTTCTTATGTTCACTTCTCTCCCGCGAACCTTTCTGTCCGGAACCCAGGACCGCCGGACCTCTGACCATCTCGACGGGGATGGGAAGGCTCACGCGTGAAGCGCCCGCGGATCCGGAGGCGCCATGCCTGATAGGCGTCTCCGGCCGCCGGGTCGGCAGGCCGGGCGTCATCGGTCCATCGCGCCGCCTCCGCGACCTCCATCCCGCACAGCACCCGCACCGCGGTGGCGGTGAGGGGGGTGACCAGCCCCGCCTGATACCGGGCCTTGGCCGCGAAAGCCGCACCCTGGGCTACATCCGGCAGGTGGCGGCCGGCGCAGGCGGCCAACTCCCGCAGCGATGCCTCGACCGCCTGCCTCGCGGCCGGGTCCTCCCCACCGGCCGGGCCGGCCGCGCTCTGCTGACCGGCGTACGCCGCGGCCAGGCCCGCGCCGGCCCACAGGTCCGGCTGCCGGTCGGGGGCGAAGCCCGCGATCGTGCCGGCCAGGTGAGCGGCGTCGGCCCCGCAGACGAACCACAGGGCCCGGCCTATCCCCTGGTCGACGACGTGCGCGGCGTCACGGGCGTCCCCTGGGTGGCCGCGGAGGATCCGAGGCCGGCGTTGCTCGCCTACGACGAGCGGAGTCCGGAAATAGGCTTCGTGGAACCCGTATCCGTCGAGGGCCAGCCAGCGCAGCAACGGATCCCTGAGCCGGACCCGAGGGCGCAGCGGGCGCGGCAGACGGGCCAGCGCCCAGCCCGCCCCGACGTGTGCGGTGTAGATCTGGTGCGCCGCCGGGCCGGCGATGAACCTGTGCAGCCGCCCCCCGGCTCCCGGAAGAAGACCGTCAAGGATCGCCAGCGCCATCGAGGCGCCCTCATAGGCGAAACCACGGTACTCCGGGGGAACCGTTTCCAGACGCGTCGCGACCTCGCGCTCTCCCCGCACGGTCATGCCGTATTCCAGGCCGACGAGGAACCAGCGGCCGACCTGCTCCAGATAGTCGCGAGCCTGCGGCTGCCCGACGTGGAAGCCGCGCACGAGAAAGGTCACCTCGGTCGATGGCGGCGCCAGCATCTTATGGAGAGCACGCCCCGTAGCGAAAGTCATAGAGTTCCCTTAACCGTAGGGAGCATTCACTGCCTGGATCAATTGACCTCATGGAATGATCAGTTATTTCACGCCGGTTCCGGTATTTTAACTGACACTCATGAGACAGCCAGAATGCACCGATTCCGGCGTTTTGTTCCGCTCGGCGGACGAGATTCCACGATGATCGCGAACGGCAGCCGCACCGCGGCCTGGAGCCGGGCGACCGAGGCCGGCCCTTTCCGGGCATGGGCCTCGCGTCGCCTTCGCAGCGTGGGCACGAACCCTTCGTCCGGCGTCTCAGGGTTCTGGGCGTGCTGATGGTTCGGCGGGATGGCCGGTCAGACGGCGTCCGGGCGACTGGGAGGTCTGATCCGCCGCGAGCCGGTCGGCTATGGAACGCCATACCCCGGCGCAGTGCTCGGCGAGGGTGATGAGACAGTCGGCGCGGTGGGGAGGAACCGCTTCGATGAGCTGGTTGACGTCGGCCCCGCGGACCACGTGGTCGTGCAGCCAGCGGAGCATGCCCCGGCCGGATTCCGACTGCCGGATCGCGGGGTCATGGACGAAGCTCTCCAGCAGTGACCCGGGATCGAAGCCGGTGACGTCGGGGGCGGGGCGCCGGGCGGGGCGCCGGGCGGTGACGACCTGGCCGGGCCCGGGGGACGTTGCGCGGTCCGGGTCGGCGCTGGGCCGGCGCGAGCGGATGGGGTCTTCCCCACGCTGCATCTGCTTGCGGACGTCATGGGCGGTTCCGACCGAGATGCCGGCGCCGGCGGCGATCTCCCGCAGAGAGGCGTCCGGGCGGGCGGTGAGGAATTCCACGGCGCGCCGTCTGCCCTCGGTGCTGTTGAGCGGGCGGGCGCGGCCATCGACGCCGATGCGCTTGCTCGACTGCGGATTTTCCGCGTTTGAGCGTTTTCTGATGGCACTGACCGTCTTGTCGGACAGCCCGGTGTAACCGGCGATCGCGCGATCGGAAAGGTCGGGGCTGGCGGCGATGATCCGCTGGGCGGCGCGCCTCCGGTCGTCCAGGCTGAGCGGGAGTCCGTGAGTGACGTTCTCCCTGACGGCGTGTAGAAATGCTTCGTTCTCGTCGCCTTCGAAGAATCGAACCCGGATCTCCTGCCTGCCGCTGGCCATCGCGGCGCGGAGGCGGTGCATGCCGTCGATCACCCGCATAGTGCTGCGGTGCACGAGGATGGGCGGCAACTCGGCCTCGGCCTCGACCAGCCGGCGGGTGTGATTCTCATCTTCCCCGGCAAGCCGCGGCGAGTCGGCCGGCAAAAGCTCGCTCAGCGGAACGGTGTGCACGTCCTGATCGGGCGCGGGGAGCATGGTCGGCCCTTCTCGTTCGGCGGCTCCCGCTGCCGAACTGCGCACCGGAAGGCGCATTTCCACGTTCGGTTCGGTGATAGGCCTGTGTGCTGCAGTCCTGGACGATGTCATCGTCTCTCCAAGAGCTCACGGCGTTCAACAAACTAGCGACGATTATGCGCATAGCAGTTGCCGGGCCGGAACCCGCGGCCCGGGCCGTCCTCATGACCGGTTGCGGACCTAAAACAATGCTCTTAAGTTAGCCGCCGGGCCGCCTGCGGGCGAGCGCAATTGATGCCGCCATTTCGTGCGGCGGGGCAGACGACGGTGCGGGGCGGCTCGCGAGGTCGCGAAAGCGGACGACGCACCGAGGGGCCGCGGTGCGTCACCGGTCCCCCATGGGTGCCGCGGAGTTGCCGACAGGCGGTGCGGCCCCATGTCGGCCACCGCTCGAACGGCCAGGTCGTTTCCGCGGCCATTCCCCGTTAACTTAATACCATTGCGGGCGGGATTGAGCGATACCGGACGACGATATTGGTCGGTATCGGTCGTCCGTCCGCGGCCCAGCCTGCCGGGCGCACGCTCCGCCGATCCACCACGCCGGCTCCCGGCCGGCCTGCTCGCGGCGGAACGCCTCCGAGGGCCTCCTCGACGCCGACCCCCGGAGCCCGCTCGGCGGGAGAATCTCCTACGTCTCAGGAGGGCCGGCTCGGCCGGACAATCGCCTACGTCTCACGTCCCGGGCCAGCCCGACGACGGCTCCGGGCGCCCAGGCGGGTAATGCGCGAGCCGATCTTCGGGCCTCTGCCGGTTGATGGGAAATCGCCGCGGGAACGGTCTGGCCGTTCGGACGACGGCTGACAAGGAGCCGCACCGCCTGATAGCAGCACAGGATGGCGTGCACTTCTTGGCGGATCAGGTCGGGATCCCTGGACCGGAGCGTCACCGCCGACCCTCCGGGAGGCAGAAGGTCGAGCGTGCTGAAGCAGTCCCCGAGACGCCAGCGGGAGGCATGCGCCGCGACGCACGCCTCCGCGGGCAGCACCCTGGCGTCGAGGATGTCGGTCACGAGGAGGGGCTTCCCCGGCCTCCCCGCGGCCGGCGGGCCTTCGCCGGCATCGGGGATGACCCGGACCGCGAGGCCGGGGGCGCCGCCGGAGCCGGGCCGGGCGGCCGGGCCGGCGAGGCGGGACAGGTAGGTGCCGTCGGGAAGCGTGCTCAGCCTGGGCAGGTCGTCCTCCGGCCCCGCCTGCCACAACACGTGCGCCCCGGCGGCGATCACCTCCCCCAGCAGGTCATAGGCGGGCAGGATGCCGCCGAACAGGAGCAGGTCACCGGGATCCAGCTTCCGCAGGAGCTCCCGGATCAGCGCTGTCTCGTCGAAGGCCGCGCCGAAAACGCCCGCGCCGAGAATCGCCGACGTCCCGCACTCGCCGAGCGCCACGACGCGGGCCTGCGGGACCGGGTCCGGCTCAGAACCGCCGGGCGGGTAGCCGAACACGCTGACGTTCCCGGGCGTATTCGGCAGGCTCAGCGGCGCCTCGTCCAGGGCCACGAGCCGCATCCCGCCGACGCGCACATGCCCGGGCTCCTCCCGCACCTGCGGCCCGGCGGCCTCCTCCACCAACGCGGCCATCACCTGCGAGCCGAGTCTCTTGCGGGCATAGGTGATCGCGGCCGGAGTCGGCCGCATCTCGCGCGGAGGCTCGGCGGTGAACGGGTACGCCCAGGCCAGCCCCGAGACGAGCTTGTCCCAGACCTCGCCGTAACCCGACCGGAAGAACATGACCATGGTCAGCACGTAGTAGACCATCAGCCGGGCCGGCAGCGCGCGCATGCGCTGCTCCCGCACGCCGAGCCGGTCCACGACGCGATCGACGAGTTCTGGCGGAAAGGCCCGGATCAGCACGCCGACCGCAACCCGGTCCGCGAGCAGGTCGCCGACCTGCTCGCGGAGCCTCGCCACGTAAGGGATATTGCTCCGCGGCACCTGTGTTGAACCCGTGACACATCGTGGCCAATGGGGCGCCTATTACGCGAAGAACCCGGCGAGTTCCCGGACGACCTCGTCGGGGCGCTCTTCGGCGAGGTTCAGGAGGGGCCGAGGCCGAGGACGGGGAGTACGACCCGGTTGATCGGGTTCTCCATGAAGGCGCGGTCCACCGTGCCGTTCATGAACATGACGCGGTGAGCGGCCATGGAGGGCGTCGCGGGCGGCCTGGAGGATCTCAGCGTCGCGGGTGTGGTCGCGTTCGCGGCCGAGCGGGCGTTCCGGGCGGATCACCCGTGGGGCGCGGCGCGCTCGTCCCTGGTCTCGGGTATCGGGGCACCGTTCTTGAGGAATCGGGGCGTCACCACCGTACCCAAGCGTTCCGGCACCGGATCGTTACGGAACCGGCCGGTTTCGGGGACTGGGAACGTACAGCGAAGGACGGCCCGGGTCACCTGTAGGTATTGGTCGCCCACAGCGCGTTGTGGCCGTCGTAGATCACCATGTTGTAGTCGGCCTGGAGCACCAGCGTCGCGCCATCGTGACCGAACGTTCCGGCTCCCCAGACCGCCTGCCGGCCGTTGATGTAGACGACCAGGTTGCCGTCGGTCTGGAACTCGGCGTACGCACCGGCGTGATGCGTCCCGGTCGACCAGATGATCTTGCCGCTGGTGTCCCTCAGCACCAGGTCGCCGCCCTTCTGCATGGTCAGCGCGAGGCGGTTGGTGCGCAGGGTCTTACCCGGGTTGAGGTCGTACGGCGCATGCACTTCGAGTGCCCACGGGTTCCCGCCCGACACCGGTTTCTCACTCGCCGGAACGCCCTTGTGGGCGGCCGCTTTGACCGCGGAACCGCCCTTGCCGGCCGCTTTGCTGGAGGAACCGCCCTTATGGGCCGCCTGGGCGCGAGGTGAAGACTTGCCGGAGGCCTTGGGCGCGGCGCTCTTGCCGGACGCCGGCTTGTGCGTCTTGTGTGCGGAGGGTGTCGCGGAGGGCGCCGAGGTCGGGGTCGCCGATGGGGACACGGAGGTGTACGCGCCCGGCGGAGGTTGCTGGCCGTTGCCGGACAGCACCCTGTCGGCCGCCGCCGAAACGGGGTGTTTCTTGGCGTGGCGCGAGCCCGTGCCGACCAGGAGGACCGGGATCGCGAGCAGGACGACCCCGCCGATCGCGACCGCGGCCAGCACGGGCTTCTTCGGCCGGTCGGGGGGCATCTCATCGTCGTTCGCCGCACCGCCCTGCGGGACGGCCGCCACCGCGACGTCCGCGTCCGGGGCGGGGTCCTCCTTCTCCTTCACCGTCGACGGCCCGCCCTCCGGCGGCTCTGGAGTCTCGTCGGCCTTCTCCTCCTCGGTGGCGGGCCCGTCACCCTCCTGGGCCGGCTCGACGCCGCCGGCCGGTGCCAGGTCTCCGGCCTCCTCGATGTCCACCTTGGGCAGTTCCACGGGCTGACGGATACCGAGCGACTCCACGCGTTCGCCGGGTCCTGACTGAGAAGACAAGATCGCGCTCCTTATCGCCCCTTACGCAGGCGGTATCGGCGGTAGGCCGACCCCTTGGTAAGGCATACGAATCCCACCGTGATCGGGTTCACCACCGGACGGCTCTGTTCTCGGGCGAGTACGGCCGACCTCGCCCGAGTACGCCCGGCTGCTTCGCGCCGCGACGACGCCGGCGCGGCGGCCCGGGCGCTGCGCCGACCCTCTCCGAACGAAAGTGACGAGCCTCCGGCGCGGCGGGTTCGCCGCACCGGAGGCTTCTCTCGTCAGGAAGGGCGATCAGACTTCGGCGGGATCAACGCACCGCTGGAACCTCACTGGGAGGCGGTGCCGCCGTCCCAGGTCCATTTCTGGTTGCTGCCGCCCCAGCAGGAGTACAGCTGGATCTGGGTGCCGTTGCCGGTGCCCTGGCCGGAGGCGTCCAGGCACAGTCCGGATTGGACGCCGACGATGGTTCCGTCGGAGTTGATGTGCCACTTCTGGTTGTCGCCGCCCCAGCAGGAGTAGATCTGCACCTTGGCGCCGTTGCCGGTGCCGGCGGCGTCCAGGCACTTGTTGCCGTAGACCTGCAACTCGTTGGCGGAGGTGTAGGTCCACTGCTGGTTGCCGTTGCCATTGCAGTCCCACAACTGCAGCTGAACGCCATCCGTCGTGCTCGCGCCGGGCACATCCAGGCAGCGGCCGGAGGCGACGCCCTTGACCTGTCCGGCGCCGCCGCCGGGCGGGGTGGGGGTCGGAGTCGGAGTCGGGGTCGGGTTGGTGGACGATCCGGCGTTGAGGGCGTTGAGGACGGAACTGTAAGCGGGTTTCTTGTTGCCGTTGCCGTCGAAGAGGAGCGGGGTGTCGCCGGACCGCCAGGAGTCGCTGTCCCGTACGCCCCAGACCGTTATGCCGACACAGCGCGAGACGGCCAGGCAGTCGTTGGTGATGTTGGCGTAGGTCGTGGCCGAGGCGCCCTGGACGTCCAGTTCGGTGATGGCCACGTCGACGCCCAGGGCGGCGAAGTTCTGCAGCGTGGTGCGGAAGTTGCTGTTGTAGGGGTCGCCGCTGTTGAAGTGGGACTGGAAGCCGACGCAGTCGATCGGGACGCCGCGGGACTTGAAGTCCTTGACCATGTTGTAGACGCCCTGGGTCTTGGCGGCGGTCCAGTTCTCGATGCGAGCTTGACGCTCGGATCGGCCGCCCGCGCGGTGCGGAAGGCGACCTCGATCCAGTCGTTGCCGGTCCGCTGCAGGTTGGAATCGCGGCGCCCCCCGGAGCCGTCGTCGGCGAAGGCCTCGTTCACCACGTCCCAGTAGGCGAGCTTGCCCTTGTAGTGAGCCATCACGCCGTTGATGTGGTTGATCATCGCCTGGCGCAGCGCGCTGCCGCTGAGGCTCTGCATCCAGCCGGGCTGCTGGTTGTGCCAGGCCAAGGTGTGGCCACGGACCCGCATCCCGTGCTGTACCGCCCAGTTGTAGACCTGGTCGCCGGCGCTGAAGTTGAATTGGCCCTGCTGGGGCTCGGTGGCGTCGATCTTCATCTCGTTCTCGGGCGTCACCATGGTGAACTCGCGGCCCGCGATCGTGGTGTACGCCGAGTCACCGAGCCTTCCGGAGGCGATGGCGGTGCCGAAGTACCGCCCGCTCTGCGCGGCGGCCGCACCGAGCGTGCTCGCCGCGGCATTCGAGGGAACCGCCACCGCCAGCGCGACGCCTGTCGTCCCGGCGACGCCGAGGGCGAGGGCGACCAGGGCCCGGTGGAAGCGGCGGACGGATCGCCGGGTTCCGGGCACGGGTGTTTCTTTGGTGCTCACTCCTGAGCCTCCATAACTGCAGGGGAAAGGCCGGAAACGCGGGGACGTCCCCGCGGAATCGACGCCGCGTCCCTTTGCCGGGACGCCCACCACCAAGGCGTCGCCAGTTGGCGGGCCTTGCCACGTCTGACAGGCCCGACCGCCTTGGGGACTCAGTGTGAGTAACACCGAGAAAATGTGTCAAGACTTTCGAAAAGATTTCGGGCGCACATCCCGGTCTGCCTGTGTCACGGACCCCTTCCAGTGGGCGAGGATGCCATCGAAACCTTTCGATGATGTTCCCCTGGACACCGATCGACGATGAAAGCTTTCATCCCGGCGCTTCGCCGGCCAGGTATGCCCGGGCGCAGAACACCAGATGAGCCGTACTCGGCCTCGTCGCGTTCTCACGATGCGCATCGGGTCCTTGACAGACCCACCCGCCTCATATTTGCTCCGCCCCACCACCACCTTCGACGGGTCCTCTGAAGAAAGGAGCTCGATCGATCGCCCGGATCGTCGGCGATGACATTTCCGCCTACCGTGCCCGAGGACGCGTCCGGCGCGAGGTCCGGACCCCACCCTGGCCGGCGCCGCCGCCGTTCACGGCGTACCGGAGGCCGACGGGGTCCTCTCGGAGATCGATCGCCGAGCGGTCGCGGACCGCTGAGCCACGGCGTGGGCGGTGTCGAGCACTGAGAGGCTGTCGTCCAGCGGCATCATCGGCGATTCGATGAGACCCGCCCGCAGGCAGCGGGCCACCTCCTCGGCCTGGTGAACGTAGCCGTGTCCGCGGATGTCCGCGCTGTACGTCTCGGCGGCGGCCCCGTGCCGGTGCAGCACGAGCCGGGTCGGGCGGAAGAACGGCGTCCCGACCTCGATCCACCCCGTGGTGCCGACGACCGTGGCCGTCTGGGGCGACTCGGCCAGCAGCCCGCAGTGCAGGAGCGCGACCGCCCCCGAGGAGTACCCGAGCAGGATGCCGGTGTTGGCGTCCACCCCGGTCGGTGCGGGCGCGATCATCGCCTCGGCCGAGTCGGGCCGGCCGAGGAGCATCGAGGCGAACGACAGGGCGTACACACCGAGGTCGAGGAGGGCGCCGCCGCCCAGTGCGGGGGCCCAGAGGCGATGTGCGGGATCGAAGTCGTGCGCCACGGAGAAGTCCGCGTACACGGCCTTGATCTCGCCGATGCGGCCTTCGGAGACAAGGCTCCGCAGCTTGACGATGACGGGATTGAAGCGCGTCCACATGGCCTCCATGAGGAACAGGCCGCGGCGGCGGGCCAGCGCCACGAGATCCCGGGCGTCGGCCGGGCTCGTGGTGAAGGGCTTCTCCACGAGGACCGCCCGGCCCGCCTCCAGGCACTGCCGGGCCAGCGGGTGGTGCGAGCTGTGCGGGGTCGCCACGTAGACGATGTCGAGCCGGTCGTCCGCGGCCAGCTCGGCGTACGACCCGTAGGCGCGGCCGATGCCGTACCGGGCGGCGAAGGCCGCCGCGGTGCCGGGGGCGCGCGAACCGACGGCCGCCACCCGGTGGCCCGCCAGCAGGAGGTCCTCGGTGAAGATCCCGGCGACCCGGCCGGTGCCGAGAATGCCCCAGGTGATCGTCATGAGCTCTCCCGGCCATGGTTCCGGAGGGCCTCGCCGAGCCGCAGGCAGTCGTGCACGTACTCCCGGGCCGCCGCGATCGGAGGGTGGGGGTCGCCGGTCCCGCAGTACTCGAGACACACGGCGGGAACCTTGAGCAGAGTCAGCTTCTCCAGCCAGCGGTGGTTGTCGATGGCCCCGTCCGCCGTACCCACGGTGAAATCGGGGCACGGGTCGGCCGGCCGGCAGTTCTTCAGGTGGAAGTAGGGAACCTGACCGAGCCGGTCGAGGATGCCCGGATCGCGGTCCGGCTCAGAGAGGATGTACGAATTGGCGGGATCCGGGGTAATGATCAACGAGTCGCCGCCCACCAGGTCGCGCAGCCGCAGCGCGGCCCCGATCGTGTCGTGGACCGTGTTGGGGTGCACCTCCACCGAGACGCGGACCCCACGCTCGGCGGCGTACTCGCAGAGCATGCGATAGGCCTCCGCGGCGCGCTCGTACTCCCGAGCCCCGGCCATGGCGCTGCCGTTGCGGCGCCAGTCCGGCTCGTCGCGCACGAGCCAGCCGCCGAACCCGTTGACGAGATCGATCCCGTTGTCTGCGCAGGCGTCGATGACCGCCCGGACGGTCTCGATGGATCGGGTGCGGACGGCACCGTCGGCGATGAAGTCGCCGTAGTACCCGGCGCAGTGGATGTCCACGCCGAAGCGCCGGCCCAGCCGGGCCGCCGCGGCCACGTCCCGCCGGGCCTCGGCGGCGTCGAAGTGGCAGGAGGCCAGTTCCACCGCGGGGAAGCCGAAGTGCCGTGCGACGGCGAAGACGTGCTCGATCGGGTAGTTCCGGAACGAGTAACTGTGCATGACGAGTTTCATGATCGCTCCGACGTGGTTCCGGTCCCGGTCGGCGCGTGCTCGATCGCGCCGGCGGCCGGCGACTGCGCGGCGCCGTTCGTGTCCGGCGGCCACGCGGCGCCGTCAGGGTCCGGAGAGCGGGTGACGCCGTTCGCGGCCGGAGAGTGCCGGATGGGCGTGACCCCGCCGGCCCCGGCGGCGTTGTCCGCTACCGCGTAGAGGATCTCCAGGTCCGCCAGCCCGCGCGCGAGGCCCACCTCCTCGGGCACGGGGGCGCCGGCCGCGCACTCGGCCAGGAGCCGGTACTGCTCGGCGTAAGGATCGGTGGGGACCAGATCGGCGCGGTGCCAGCCGCCGCCGTCGCACAGTTCCAGATGCCCGGCACCGCTCATGGCCCAGGAGTCCCGCACCTGGATGATACCCTCCTCCCCGACCAGCGTGTACGCCGAGACCTCGGCCGACGCGGGCTCCTCGTTGAACGTCGCGGCCGTCGTGAACTGCAGATACCGCCGGTCGTCGAACCAGAGGGTCGCCTGCGCGTGGAGGTCGGTGCACTCGGGATCGTTCACCGGCCAGAGCGTGCCCTGGCAGCGCACCGGATCCTCGCCGAACAGGTCGATGGCCGTCAGCACCGGATAGATGCCGAGGTCGGCGAGGCAGCCGAGGCCGCTGTACCGGCGGCGGCTGCGCCAGTCGTACTTGCGCCAGCCCAGCCGGGCCGCGTACATGGCACGCGGAGCACCGATCGCTCCGGAGCGCACCAGCCGCCGTGCTTCGCGGTTGTAGACGTTGTACTTCGACATGTAGCCGACGAGGGCCGGGGCCGTGGCCTTGGCAGCGACGGCGAGGATCCGCTGGGCGGAGGCCACCCGGTGCGCCAGCGGCTTGTCGATCAGCGTGGCCAGCCCGCAGTCCAGCGCCCGCACCGCGAAGTGCTCGTGCAGGTGGTTGGGCGTGGCCACGTGCACGGCGTCGAGCCCGGCGTCGAAGAAGGCGTCCTCGTCGGTGTACGTCTCGACGCCCGAGCACATCGCCGTGACCGCGCGCAGGGCTTCCGGTTCGGTGTCGAGTACGGCGGCCAGCCGCATGTTCGGAACCGAGCGCAGGGCCGGGACGAGCGAGTGGCGCGTGAGGAAGCCGGCTCCGACGATGCCGATCCTGAGATCCATCTGACGCTCCCTTCGGGTCAGGAGGTGGTCTGGGTGGTCAGCGCCGGCGCTCCCTGGACGGCGGGCTGCCGGGCGCCATAGAGGAAGCAGAGGGGAACGCCGTCCGGGCCGGGGCGGTTGTCGAGGCTGCCGACGGCGTTTCCGGCCAGGTGACCGATCAGCGCGTCGAGCCCGTCGCGCAGGCCGGCCCAGTCACGCCCGGCCAGGGGAGGCAGGTCAGGGCGGTGCGTCTCCACCTCGGGCGCGGGGCCGGTCCGCCACCGTCGCAGGATCCGGCCCAGCAGCCGGGTGCCCGCGGTGATCTGGCCGGCCCGCGGACCGAACAGGCCGGCGGCGACCGACCGCTGCTCGGTCAGGGCCGACAGCATCCGGTGTCCGAGGGTGAGTTCGTCGGGATTGATGAGGAATCCGGTCACCGGGCCCCAGGCGTGCCGGGTGTAGCGCCATCCGTGGCCGGGCGCCCAGCTCAGCGTGTGGACGCCGGGCCGGAGGAGACCGGCGTCGGACATGGCCCTGCTCAGCCAGGCGTGGTCGTAGCCCCACTTGTACTGCTGCGCCCGGGTCGTGCCAGGGGTCTTGCGGGTCTCGTCCGCGACCTCGGCGGCGGGCACCGACCACAGCTCGCCCAGGTGCGACAGGACGGCCATGACCAGGATGTCCTCGGTGCTGCCGTACGGCGTCGCCTCGTAGAACAACGGGCCGTGGCGCCGGATCGACGCCAGCACCGGTCCCTGACGGACCAGCAGCCCGACCGTACGGCCGGTGACCAGGCTGCCGTGCGACGTGGTGGACAACAGGTCGTACTCGCCGTCGCGCAGCGCGCCGGGCAGCCGTACCGCGGCCGAGGCGGGCCCCGGGCGGGGCCGATGGAGCCATCGGGCCGGATCGGCGACGGGGACGACCCGGGGGCAGGCCGCGACGGCCTGCCGGCGGGTCTCCAGGGTGGCGATCAGGAGTTCGAGGGCGTCCGGGGCGAGCGCGGTGTCGTCGTCGAGGAACAGCAGGTACCGATGGCGGAGCGGTGAGTCGGCCGGGAGACCGGCGAGGTGGGCCAGGCCGGCGTTCCGCGCCTGTGCCGCGGTGTAGCGATCGCCCGGCGGGCGGCTCGGGCTCCGCACGATGTGATGGGGACGGCCGGTGGCCGCCAGAAGTGCCCCCAGCCGCCGGGCGGCGGCCGGTGACAGGCCGTTGTCCACGACGACGAACGAGACCGGCAGGCCGCTGCGGGCCGGGCCGCCGCGCAGCACGCTGTCGGCGCAGAGCCGCAGGCTCTCGATCCGGTCCGTCTCCGGGGCGGTGTAGGTCGGCACCAGGACGGTGACGCCCGGCCCCGCCGCGTCGCGGTCCGCCACGGGGGCGGGGGTCCGCAGTCGGCGCAGGTAGTCCACGCTGCTCGGCACGGGATCCTCCTGCCTACTGGTAGCGGCTGATGAAACCGCGCCGCTGGAAGGTTCGCAGCGAGGCGGTGACGAAGCCGACCGAGACGATCACCAGTGCCACGGTGGCCAGCGCGGCGATCGCGATGTGGGGTCCGGCCGAGGCGCTGTGGGCGGTGACGTCGCGGGCCGCCGCGAAGGTGTAGCTCGTCGGAAGCACCGCCGACAGGGGGCGGACGGCGGACGGCAGCGCCGACACCGGGTAGAAGGCGCCCGACAGCGGCAGGATGACGAACAGCAGCCCCCAAGTGAGTCCCTCCGAACCCGCTCCGAAGTACAGGACGAGCGCGACGACGATCAGCGCCAGCGCCCAGCCGTTGAGCAGCAGGAGGCCCATGACGGGCACGATGCCGGGGCCCGGGTCGAACATGTCGTAGCCGTACAGCAGGGCCGCGGTTCCGGCGACCGCGGTGACGCCCAGGACCACCTTGGCCATTCCCTGCAGCGCGGTCCCGAGGACCCATTCGAGGGGACGCAACGGTGTCACCAGCAGGCCGGGCAACTGCCGCGAGTGGCTCTCCTCGAAGAACCCGGTCGCGACCGCGATCTCCGCCTGGTAGACCAGGTGCCACATCACGATTCCGGCGACCACCGACAGTGCCGTCCGGGCCGAACCGCCGGCGGGCGCGTGCTGTGCGTAGGTGGCGATGGAGCCGTAGAGGATCGTGTCGACGGCCGGCCAGACCGCGATGTCGAACACGCGCTGCCAGTTCCGTACGGTGACCAGGAGATGGCGTACCGCGATCGCCTGGATCCGGCGGAGCGCGGGAACGGCCCGCGGGCGCCCGGCCGAGATCGTGCTCATCATGTCGCCCTCCGAGCTCGGGACGCTTGCGGAATCGTGCTGAGGTGCAGGTAGACGTCCTCCAGATTCGACTGCCCGAGCCGCGCCGCGACGCTTTCGAGCGCCCCGTCGACGATCACCCGGCCGTTCATCAGGAAGACCACCCGATCGGCGAGGCGCTCGACCTCCGTCATGTTGTGGCTGGTCACCAGGAGCGCGGTGCCCTCGCTCTGGCACAACTCCAGCAGGCTCGTACGGACGCGCAGCGCGATGTCGGGGTCGAGTGAGGCGGTGGGCTCGTCCAGGATCAGCAGTGCCGGCGCGTGCATCGTGGCCTTGACGATGCCGACCAGGGTGCGCTGGCCGCTGGACATCTCCGTGCCGATCGCCCGGGCCAGATGCCCGATCCCGAACCGGTCCAGGGCGGCGCGGGCCTGTCCTTTGGGATCCGGCGACCCGTAGAGGCGCCCGAACATCGTCAGGTACTCGATCACCCGGATGTGCGGCGGCAGCGGCAGGTAGCCGGCGGCGAACCCGACCCGGGCCAGTACGGCCCGGCGCTGGCGTTCCGTGCGCTGCCCGAGGATCTCGACGGTGCCGGCGTCGGGCCGCACCGCCCCGAGGCACATCATCAGCGTGGTCGTCTTGCCCGCGCCGTTGGGCCCGACCAGGGCCACGCGTTCGCCGGGCGCGACGTCCAGGCTGACGCCGTCGACCGCGACCCCGCGACGGTAGCGTTTGCGCAGATCCCGCGCGCTCATCACATGCTCGGTCATCGGTGGCCTCCGTGTGTCCGGGCCCGGAGGGGGGCCGTGACGGTCAAAGGGCCGACGGCGCCCGCCAGCCGGCGGGAGGCGGCCGCCAGGGTCGGCACGCGCACGTCGGCCGCCTGGAGCTCGCGGAGGCTGTGCGTCGTCGCCACGGCGACCACCGTGCATCCGGCGGCCCCGCCCGCGCGGACGCCGGCGGGGCTGTCCTCGACCACGACGCAGTCGGCGGCCGGAACCCCCAGCCGCCGGGCGGCGGTCAGGTATCCCTCGGGCGACGGCTTGCCCAGCCGCACGTCTTCCGCGAAGACGCGGACGGCGGGGAGCGGCAGCGCCGCCGCGTGCAGGCACGCCTCGACGCACCACTTGCTGCCGCTGCTCACGATGGCCCACGGAACTCCGTCGAGCCGCCGGAGCAGGTCCGCCGCCCCCGGGATCGGCCGCACCCGGCCGAGTTCCGCGGCGGTGAGCTCGTCGAGCACCGCCGACTCGGCGGCGGCGTCGAGGTGCGGGGCGACCTCCGCCAGCACGTCGCGGACGCGACGCCCGGACGTACGGCCGGCCACGAGGACCGGATCCAGCGATCGCGCGGCCGCCCAGCGGCGCCACACCCCGGCGAACAGCGCGGTCGTGTCGACCAGGACGCCGTCGACGTCCAGCAGGACGGCCCGTGCCTCACCCACGGCGGCCTCCCTCCCGGTGCACCCGGATCAGCCGGCTGCGATCGGCCAGCGAACGGTGTGTCGCCACCGCGATTCGGTGCTGTGCCCGCGCCGCCTCGGCGAGCGGGAGATCCCCGGCCGGTTCCGGCGGCGCGAGCGGGAGATCCCCCGCCGGTTCCGGCGGCGCGAGCACCAGGACCGCGGCCGACCGGTCGGCGTAGACCGCCTGGAAGGAATGGTGGTTCCAGGCGCTGCCGTCGTGGACCTCGCAGGGCCGCCGGGTGACTGCGGCGAACCGCGCGCGCACCGCGTCGGGCAGTTCGGCGGCGGAGTCGTAGCGGACCACGTGCAGCCTCGTGAGATCCGGCCGGTCGGCCAGCCAGTCCGCCGCCGCGTCGGGCAGCGCGTGCACGGTCCGCACCCGGGACCCGGTCTCCGGCGTGGCGGCTCCGCGGAGCAGGTCCTTGTACGCGTGGACGTTGCATTCCTCGGCGACCGGGACCCCGGCGCGGAGGGCGAGGCAGGCGGCGAACACCCCGGCGAGGTACATCGTGTCCACCAGCCCGGCCAGCCCCGGTTCGGCCGCGGAGAGATCCAGCCGCACGGTGGCCGGGGCGTCCTCATCGGGACCGACCACGGCGATCGCGGGCCGGAAGCGGCCGGACTTGCCGCACAGCGCCTGCCTGCCGAGTTGGAGCAACCACAGCCGAAGGCCCGGGCCCGCCCAGCGCGGGGTGGCGATGTGGATGTCCGGCGCACCGTCGGCGGGCGCTTCGGCGGCCATCCGGGCGGCGCGTAGGCCGAGCGGCCGGTAGCGGCGCACGAAACCGGTGTAGACCGCGGCCAGCCGTGGCCCCGCCATGATCGCCGCAGGCAGCAGGAACGCGGTGGACAGCGGCGCGCCGATGATCGCGGTCTGGTCCCGCAGTTGCCGCGGGGACAGCGCGAACGCCGACGGCGGTGTGGCCTGGTCGCTCAGCCAGACCAGCCGGGCCCGCTCCGCTCCGGCGAACGCCGGGACGCATTCGGCCAGTCGCACCGCCTCCATCGTGGATCGCGACGCGGACACCGCCACGTAGGCGCCCGGCGGACCGGCGTCGGTGAGGGTCGCGCGGATCGTCGCCGGACAGAGGCTGTCCATCGGCACGACTCCGGAGTCGGGACCGAGGACCTCCCGCAGCGCCTGGACGGCGAACGTCCAGCCGCCGGTCCCCAGGAGCACCACCGGCCGGTCCTCGGGGACGGCCAGGGCGGCCTGGATCTCCGTGAGGTTCTGCTCGACCAGGCGCCGGCTCGGCGGGCGGACCCAGCCCAGCCGGGTCGAGCCGCCGCCCTCGCACAGCCGTGCGACCGAGGCGGCGGGTCCGGCACGCGAACCGGCCGCGGCCGCGAGGACGGCCGTCCACAGCGTGTCGCCGTCCAGGCCGTCCAACGCCGCGCCGGCCTGCCCCATCCAGGGCGAACCGGCCGGCCTTGCGCCGTCCACCACCGCGCCGTCCACCACCGCGCGGTTCAACACCGCGCCGTTCCATCTCGTGCCGACCTGACGCGCGTCGACCTGACGCGCGTCGGCATGATCGGTCGGTCTCGCGTCGTTCATGTGCGTACTCCGATCCGGGGCAGGTCGCCGCCGTCCACCGCCCGGACGACGTCACCCGTCAGGCTGAAGTCGATGATCACCCGCAGCGCCGGGCGGCCGCCGAGCCGGCCGTCGGACATCAGTTGCCGGAGGACACCGGGCGTGGCGTCCAGGGAAACGACATGACTGACCAGCGGGGCCAGGTCCAGCCGGTCCTCCCCGGCGACGCACAGGTCGCGAGCGCGCTGGTAGTCCTCGCGATCCGCGCCGCTCGACCCGACCAGGGTGCACGCGCGGGCGCCGCCCAGACTCGCCCGGTGCCGCTCGCCGCGAACGCGGATCGGATGGGCCGCCACCTGCTCTCCGCCGGGCAGGCGTACGGTCGAGCCTGGGTGGAACCCGCCGAAGAGGTGGACGGTCGCGCCGTCCGCGACGCTGGGCCACAGGTCGTTCAGGATGGCAGGTCCGGTGCCGCGCGGGACGGCCAGGACGACGACGTCCACTCCGGCGCCGCCGGTCGCCTCCGCGATCGCGGCGGGCAGCGAGCCGTCGAGCGCCAGGCAGTCCTCAGGGGCGAGGACGCCACGCTCCACGGCGAGTTCCAGCCGCTGCGGGCTGCGGTTGGCGACCAGGACGCGTCGAGCCTTGTCGTGCCGGGCCAGCATCGCGTGCAGCAGCCCGGAAACGCCCGCCCCCACGATCAGGACACGGCGGTCCCGCCATCGGTCCCCGCCCGCCCGGGCCGAGCGCACCACGGTGGACAGCGGTTCCAGCAGCGTCCACTCGGCCAGTCCGGCGGCGGGCAGTGGAATGATCTGACCGCGGTCGATCAGGTGCTCGTCCCAGACGACCCGCTCCCGGAAGACGCCCGGGAGGTTGTGGCCGAACTTGTCGTGTTCGTCGTCCGGCCGGTTGGGGTTCACGCCGATGACGTCGCCGACGCTCACCCCCGACACGTCGGCGCCGACCTCGGTGACCTGGGCGACGCACTCGTGGCCCGGAACGCCGGGCTCACAGCCCCTGTCGCCTCGGATGACCTGCAGGTCGGTTCCGCAGATGCCGGCGAACGCCATCCGCACGGCGAACTGCCTGCGGCCGCACCGCGTCGCGCTCCGGTGGCGGAGCAGGGCGCGGGCCTCCCCGACGGGCTTGTGCACCTCCCTGACCTGGGTGCGCCGCTCGGCGAGCAGGCATCCCATGCCGACCAGGCTGTCGTCGCGGTCGCGGGAGGGCCGGACCAGTGCGTCCACCTCCGCGTCCGTCCAGCCGGTGAACCAGCCGCCGGCGGGCAGCAGATCGGCGAGGTTGGCGCGCAGTTCGGCGAACCACGGCTCACCCACACCGTTGGCGAATCCGCCCATGACCACGAAGGTGCGCAGCCCGAGCGCGGCGGACAACTGCAGGATCTGCGCCGCCAGCGGCCGTGTCGCGGCCGACAGCAGCGTCCGGGTGAACGCGTCGCCGGACTGTGCCGCCGCGGCGATGGCGGGCGCGGTGATCTTCTCGGGGTCGCCTCCGCACCGGCCCGCGAGTCGCGAGCCGTCCCAGAGCCCGGGGTCGCTGCGGGCGAGAGCGGCGGCGGCCCGCACGGTCGCGGGTCCCGAGGCGTGGGCGCACAGGTCCCCCACGGTCCCGCACTCGCACCACCGCAGACCCGCGTCGCCGAGCCGTGCCCGGGCGGCGAGGTCCCCGGCGGCGGCCGCTCGCCCGAGCGTACGGTGCGGGGCCCGGCGCTCGGGGTCGACGCGGACGTGGCCGATCTCTCCTCCCAGGCCCTCGTCGTCGAGCAACAGCCGGGCGGCGAAGGGCAGCCGGGCGTCGAAGACCTTGATCGCGACGCCGGTGCTGATGGTGAGCAGCGCGAACCGGCCCAGGTCCTGGTATCGCCAGGCCGCGGCGGCGATGTCGTTGCACACCGTGATCCGGGCCCAGTCGAGCCGCCGGGCGAGGGCGGCGCCGAGATCGAACCCGGTGCCGGGCTCGTTCCACAGCAGGGAGGCGTTGCGGATACGGCCGCGGGAGTCGACGGTGGCGCCGACCGCCACGCCGACCTCGCGGACGTCCGGGGCGGGGTGGCGCTTGCGCATCCGGTCCACCTCGGCCGCGATCCGGTCCAGGTGCTCCTCGCGTACGGACCGGCCGCCCGCCGGCTTGGGCGTGGCGAAGCGCACCGTGTCGCCGGTCAGCCGCCCGTCGCGGTACGCGCCGACGCGGGTGGTGGTACCGCCCATGTCCACCACGATCGAGGCCGGCTCACTGGTCTGGTTCATCGTGGTCCTTCCGGGTCCAGGCACGCAGCTCCGCACAGGCCTCGTGCAGCATCCGCACGTCGAGCTCCTCGATGGAGTCGATGAAGCCGCCCACGCCGATCTGGCGCGGCACCACGAGATGCAGTCGTCCTGCCTTGTGCGGGATGACGTCGTCGTGCAGCTTTCGCCACAGCACGTCGGGGTCGCAGACCGGGTCGTACAACGCGAGCCCGGTCGCGCGCAGCAGGGTCAGCAGCCGGTCCAGGTCGGTCCGGCTCAGGTGGCCGGTGTGGACGGCCAGGCAACAGGACAGGGCCATGCCGATCGCCACCGCCTCGCCGTGCCGCAGCCGGTACCGGGACAGCGACTCGAGGACATGGCCGAACTCGTGCCCGAAGTCCGGCAGCCGGCGCAGGTCGTCCTCGAACGGATTGGCCTGCAGCTGCTGCAGCATGGCCCGGATCGACCGGTCGAGGATCTCCCGTACGGCGGTGGTGTCACGGCTGGCCAGCACGTCGGGATGGTGGTCCTGGATCAGGTCGAACAGGCCCGCGTCACAGACCGCAGCGATCTTCACCGCCTCGGCGAGGCCACACCTCAGCTCGTCCTGCGACAGCGTGCGCAGGAACTCGGGGTCGCAGACGCAGGCGAGCGGCGGGTGGTAGGCGCCCATGAGGTTCTTCTGGTTGTTGACGTTGACGCCCACCTTCAGGCCGATGCCCGCGTCGATCATGCCGACCAGCGTGGTCGGGACCCGGATGTACGGCGTGTCGCCGCGGTAGAGGTAGGCGGCGTAGCCGGCGATGTCCATCACCGTCCCGCCGCCGACCACGATGATCCGGTCGTGTTCGCCCAGCCCCAGCCCCTCCGCCGCGTGCACGATCCGGGTGACCTGGTCGAGCGTCTTGGCCCGGTCGGTCGGGGTGACCGGCAGGATGGTGAAGCGCGCCACGTAGCCCTCGCGCTGGTATCCGGCCATGAGCCGCCGTACCCGACGGAGCTGGTCGGGCCGGTACGGGTCCACCAACGCCAGCACGTGACCGCCCGTGGGCAGCAGGTCGGCCAGGGCCGCGCTGCCGGGATCGAGCACGCGCTCGGTGAACCCCACTGAGAAGCCCGCGGACACGGTCGTACGGGCCTGGGCCCGGAGCGCCGTCGGGACGATCCGTTCCGAGCTGAGCACGGTGACGTCCGCGTGCGGCCGGGCGAGGGCGTCCTCCGGCGTGGCGGCAAGCGCGGTCTCCAGAACCGTCACGTCCGCTTCCACCAGCTCCACCCCGTGCGCGGTCGGCAGCGCCACGGCCAGGACGCCTCTGCCGCCCTCGTGGCCGGCGCGCCACCGTCGTACGGCCGCCGCGTCGGCCGCCGTCTCGGCCATCCCCTCCGTCACCGCCCGGGCCGCCGGCAGGTCGGGTTCCAGCCGGCGGGCGAGGGCCGTCAGCTTGAGCCGGGTGTCGGCCGGCAGGAGGCGCATTCGCTCGGCCACCCTTGCCGCGAGCAGGATCGACCAGACCCGCCGCCGTCCGGCGTCCAGTTCCTTCGGCGCGAATCCCGACCACGCCTCTCCGACCTGCCAGGCCGGGCTGCCGGGCCCGGGTCGGCGGCACAGGCGCAGGACCGCGGCGAGTCCTTCGGCCCGCCACTCTTGCGGCGCGCAGGTGAGCAGCCGGTCGAGCAGTGACCGGTCGAGCAGTGCCAGGGCGAGCAGCGCCGCGGGCTCGGCCGGGCCGAGCGGGACCTCGGCCAGGCCGTCCTCGTCCACGATGACGTGGGCCTGGCGCTGGAGCGCGCTGATCGGGCCGCCCGCCATGCGCACCCGTACCCCATCGCGGAGGGAGGCGACCACGGCCGCGAGGTCCCGGTGGATGCGGACGGCGGTGGTATGCCGGCGGAACGAGGCGGCGGTGACGGCGACGATCTGGCCGATCCGTTCGCCGCCGAAGGCCAGGAAGGCGTCTCGGCGGCCGAGCTGGACCTTGACCGCCGCATCGACGAGGGCGTCGCAGGCGTCCATCCCGTCGGTGTCCGGCTCGTGGTCATCGCCGATGTCGACCACGATGAGATCTTCGAGCAGCCCTCGGCTCTGGGCGTTCTCGAGATAGGAGACGAGCAGGTCTCTGCGGACGGCGGCCGTGGAGTCGCAGGCGACGACCAGCCGCCGAGCCGGCCCGAGCATCTCGATCAACGTGTCGTTGCCGTGATCGAACAGTCCGGGCACGGCGTCGACGCGGTAGGACGCGGTGAACGTGGCGTGCAGAGAGCGTTCGCCGTCGGACGGCGGGCACGGGTCCGGGCGCAGGCCGGTCAGCGTGGGGCGCATGGTCGAACTCCCGGCGGTGGCGGTGCGGCGGCCGTTCAGCGGACCGTGGTGGGCGCGGCCATGGTCGGCGCGGCCATGGTGGGCTGGGCCGCCTCGGTGGCGGCGATGGCGTCACGCAGCGTGGCGACCAGGTCCTCTCTCGGCCGGCAGTTCTCCAGGCGGAACGACCGCATCATGTCGTCGATCTCCTGCTCGTCCATGCCGCGGAACGCCTCGGCGAACTCGGGGATCATCGCCTCGGCGAACAGGATGTTCGGCACCAGCCGGTTGATCGCGAACTGGGCGCCCCACGGGAAGGGGCAGTAGTCGGGGAACTCCTTGGCGAAGACATCGCGGATCGGGTCGAGCACCGGAGCGATGTTGTCCAGGAGACCGCCCCAGAGGTCCACCGCCAGACGGTCCTTCTTCTCCATGATGGGGCGGACGCGGCGCATCCACGGGCTGTCCGGGTCGAGCGTGAGCGGGGCGGCCAGCCCGACGTCCTTGTACGACCAGTAGATCCAGTGCGCGTCGTGCCGCCGGAAGACGTCCAGTTGGTCCTCGACGAGGTTGAGGCGCATCCGGTCGGTCTCCGGGTCGCCGGGGAACACGGCGTTGAACTCGCCGACCACGATCGGCGTCCCGGTGCGGCGCGGGAACTCGACCCGACCGAGGAAGCCCCGCTCCACCGCGTCCTTGTCCCAGTACTGGATCGCGGGCTCCACCTCCGCCGACTTGCCGTCCTCGGGGGCCACCACGTGCACGAGGTTGATCCGGCCCGGGTACCGGCTGCCCGGGGTGTGGCCCGGCGGGGGGTAGTCGTGCGGTGAGTAGATGACGTTGGGCCAGGTCTCGTCGAAGATGTGGAAGTCCACGGCGTACCGGTTGCCGTCCAGGAAGATGATGTGCCGGTCGTCGATCTCCCGGATCGTCTCGACGAGCCGCCGGTAGAAGGGCAGGACCCGTTCGCCGGTCGGGTCCGCCGGCTCGTTCAGCGGGTTGTAGCCGGCCACCCAGGGCTCGTCCCGGTAGTGCGCGGCGATCGCCTTCCACAGGTTCAGCACCCGGTCCTGGAAGTGCGGGTGCCGCCAGAACTGCGCGGTGTTGGTGGGGTTGTCGCAGTGCCAGTCCTGGTTCTGCCAGCCGGGGACCGTGTGCAGGTCGAGGATCGTCCGGATCCCGTGCTCGGCGCAGAGCCGGACGGCCCGGTCGAGGTGGATGAACGCGTCGTCCCTGATCTGGAAGGGGGCGTCATCGCTTTCGAGGTACTTGTAGTGGAACGGGATCCGCACCACGTTGATCCCCAGCGAGGCGAGGTAGGCGGCGTCGTCGGCCGTGAAGAAGTGCTCCAGGAAGCGGTCGAGGAACACCGCGGCGAGATCCGGGCCGAGCACGTTCCTGACAGCCGTCAGCATGCCGTTCTCGTGCCCCGGATATCCGGTGATCCAGTTCTCCATGTTCAGCCAGCCGGCCAGCCCGATCCCGTACAACCGGACCGGGCGCCCGGTGGCGTCGGTGATGGCGGATCCGTTCACCCGCAGGAACGACGGGGGATTTGCGATGGACATGGCGATCTCCTCGGGAAGTAGGGGGACGGTGTCGCGATACCGGTCAGGCCGCCGTCAGCGCGTTCCGGGCCGCCAAGCGAACCTGGCGAGACGTTTGGACTGGTCGCGCCACTCGTCGTCGGAGTCGCGGAAGCGCGGAAGGGACTTCGCCGTCTCGGGCCGCGAAGACTGGCTGACCCGAACGCTCGCGGGGCAAGGGCCGTTCATCGTGATCTCCTCCGACATCAGGTCGCTGTGTCGTCGGGTTCACACTGCGGCCGGCGCGTACGAAAAAAGTCGCCGCGGCGTCCGGCCAGGTCGGCGGCTCCGGGAGGTCTCGCTCGCCTCGTCCCGGCGGGAGTACGAGAAATCTCTGAAAGAACTACGACCGCCGGTGGGCGGGAGCGAATCAGGCGCCCGCGGTGCTCCCCTTCGCGGTCGTCAGCCGCAGTGCCAGCTCGGCGGCCTCGGGCAGACCGAGGCGCTGGCAGAGGATCAGGGCGGTCTGCCAGGTGTCCCGCGCGGCACGTGAGTCGCCGTGCATGGCGTGTGCTTCGCCGAGGATCAGCAGCGTACGTGCCTCCCACACCGGCATGTCGAGTTCCCGCCACAGGCCGAGCGACCGGGTGAGCTGGTCGATCGCCGAATCGAGACGGCCGGCGGCCAGATCGAGCGCGCCGAGCCCGCGCAGCGCCACCGCGTGCCCGAAGTGGCGCTGCAGCCCCAGGTCGGTGAAGATGCTGATCGCCTGCTCGTACTGGACGCGTGCCCGGTCGGTGGACCCCCATTTGCGGCACAGGTCGCCCAGGCTGTTGCGCGTGTACGCCTCTCCCACGCGATCGCCGACGTCACGGAACGCCGCCAGGCACTCCTCGAACCGCAGCGCGGCGGCGGGGTACCGGCCGAGCTCCCGTTCGATGATGCCGATGCTGCGGGTGATGAGCGCCCGGTAGCGATGCCGCCCCAGTCCCTGCCAGATCGCCGCGCTCCGCTCGTAGTCACGCAGAGCCTCCTCCAGGCGCCCCTGGTCGGTGTGCACCTTGCCGAGCCCCTCCCGTGCCTGCGCCTCGCCCACCAGGTGGCCGCCATCGGTCGCCCGCCGCAGCCCCTGTTCGAGCAGGGCGATCGCGGTCTCGGTGTGCCCGGTCTGCCGGTGGACGTCCGCGCAGTGGTACAGCGCGTCCGCCTGCCCGGCCATCTCACCGAGCTGCTCGAACAGGGCGAGCGCCTGCTGCGCGTACGACAGGCGCGTGGCGTTGTCGCTCAGGAAGGCGCACCGCTCGGCCAGCCCGCGCAGCATCACCGCCTCGCCCAGCCGGTCGCCGGTCCGCCGGGCCGCGTCGAGAGCGTGCTGGTGGGTGTGCGACCAGTCGTCGTACAGGCCGCGCAGGTCGAAGAAGTTCGTCAGCGCCTGGGCCAGCAGCCACGGAAACCGGGGGCGGCCGAGCGCGCCGGCCTGCACGACCATGCCGACCAGCCCTTCTCGCTCCGTCGCGAACCACGCGATCGGATCGCTCGCGACCAGGTCGAGCGCGCGCGGATCGACGCCCCGGACCGGCCCTACGTCGCCGAGGACGCCGAAGCACTGGCTCGGCAGGCGGTCGTCGGCCTGCCGGGCGAGGTGAAGCGCGGCGCTCAGCGCCCGGTCGCAGGCGGCGGTGTTCTCCTCCTCCGAGCCCTCCTCGGCGGCGAGTTCCCTCGCCAGCACCCTGACCAGGTCGTGGAAGCGATACCGGAAACGCCCGGGCCCGTCGCCGCCCTCGACCTCCATCAGATGAGCGTCCACGAGCGAGTCGAGTAACTCCTCGGCCGTCTCCATCGGCACGTCGAGGAGGCTGGCGGCGAGCCAGACGCCGACGTGCGGAACGTCGGGCAGGGAGAGGAGCCGGAAGGCGTGGCGGGCCGTCGGGGGCAGCCCGCGGTAACCGAGCATCAGTCCGGCGCGTATCTCCAGATCGGCGAAGCACAACTCGTCGAGCCGCCGATGGTGGTTCTCCAGCAGCCGGGCCATCCGGGCGAGCGGCCAGTGCGGCCGGGCGGCCAGCCGGGCCGCCGCGATGCGTACCGCCAGCGGCAGGTAGCCGCACATCGCCAGGATCCGCTCGGCGGCCCGCGGGTCGGCCGCCACGCGCTCGGACGTGATCACCCGGCCCAGCAGTTCCAAGGCGCTGTCCCGCTCGAAGACGTTCAGGTCGAAGATCTGGCTGCCCTCGAGCGCCGCCAGCCGGGTCCGGCTGGTGACGATCGCCCGGCAGCCCGGGTCGTGCGGCAGCAGCGGCCGCACCTGCCCCTCTCCGGCCGCGTTGTCGAGCAGCAGGAGGATCCGCTGGTCGGCGAGCCGGTCCCGGTACAGCCGGATGCGCTCGGTCAGGTCGTCGGGTATCGCCGAGCCGTCGACGCCCAGCATGAGCAGCAGCCGGCTCAGCGCCTCCATCGCCGAGAGGGGATCGGGCCGGTCGCCTCGCAGGTCGATGTAGAGCTGGCCGTCGGGATAGTGCTCGACGCACAAGTGAGCCACACGCACCGCGAGGGCCGTCTTGCCGACCCCGGGCATCCCCGTTATCACGGGCACGGTCGGCGCTTCTTTCGCCGACCGGTCCGCGGGGGCCTTCAACAGGGTGCAGAGCTGGCCGATCTGCTTCTCCCGGCCGCTGAAATCCGGGATGTTGCGCGGAAGCTGTTTGCGGCGCGCGACCGGACGGGTACGGCCACCGGGTTCCGCCGGAGCCTCCCGATGGATCCTGACGGCGCCGTCACCGCCGGCGCCGAGGGCCGGGTCGGCGGCGAGAATCGCCGCATGGACCTGACGGAGTTCGGCACCGGGGTCGATCCCCAGTTCGTCGGCCAGAATACGGCGCGTGTCATGAAACAGACTCAGGGCATCGGCCTGCATCCCGCTTCGATACAGCGCGACCATGAGTTGCGCACGCAGCCGCTCGCGCAAGGGCTGCTGTGAGGCGACGCTGGTGAGTTCCGGGATGAGTTCGTGGTGCCGGCCGAGGGCCAGTAAAGCGTCGGCCCAGTCCTCCACCGCCGCCAGCCTGGCCTCTTCCAGCCGGGGCTGCTCAAGGCGCGCGAGCGGCTCGGTGACGCCCGACAGGGCCGGGCCGCGCCACAGCGACAGCGCTTTGGCGAAACGGCGAGCGGCCTCCTCCATCCGCCCCGTCGCGGCCGCGCGGCGTCCGTCCCGGATGAGCTGCTCGAAGGTGAACAGGTCGATCTGGTCGTGAGCGGTCTCCAGCCGATAACCGGGTGGGTGCCGCACGATGCGCGCTCCGGATCCCACGCTCCTGCGCAGCCCATAGATGTACGTCCGCAGCTGGGCCTCGGCCGTCGCGGGTTCGTTGCCGGGCCAGACGACCTCGATGACCCGGTAGTCGGGAACGACCCGCCCTTGGGCCAAGAGGAGCATCGCCAGAATGGTCCGAGGTTTCGGCCCTCCGATTCTCACGCTTACCGTGTCGTCAATTACTTCGACCGGGCCGAGGATGCGGAACTCCATACATACCACCAAGGTGTTGAGGAGGGCCGTCACCCTCGGGACGATCGACCACATCGCCTGCGACGGACCAGACCTATTCAATTGAGCACGATCAACCGAGTCCGGCTAGAGGCGGTTCGTGCCTTTTCACCGCCGGCCGTCCCTGGTGATTCGCGCGAGGCGGGAAGGCCGGTGCGAAGCGCCGTCACCCCGCGGGCCGAGCGGGGGCGTCGGCGGCGCCACCCGCCGCCGGTCGGACCGGAGAACCGTCGACGTTGCGTATCCCGGGAACCGGCAAGGTCAAGATCCGGTGCGGAACGACTCTCATTTGCCATGTGCGCGGCTGTCGCCACGCGGTGCGTATGGCAGGGTGCCGGAGCCTCGTGGCATGAAGATCGAAGGTCGGCCCCGTTCCTTCCCACGAGCGCCCGCCGTCCGCATACCGCCGGCATGGCATCACAGGGCCGTCGCCGGTGGCGTGGGGTTCGTCTCGGCCGCGTTGCTCGGCTGGGAGTTCTCCCGGCCGCACGCCCTCATCGGAATACACCAGCTGAACTCGTACAACGACGGCGTCTATTTCGGGGCGGCGTTGCGGCTGGTCGGCGGGCGACTGCCCTATCGGGACTTCACATTCTTGCACCCACCGGGCCTGCCGCTCATATTGGCGCCCATCGCGGCGTTGGCCAAGGTCGTCGGCGAGCCGGTCGCCATGGCGATCGCACGTGTCCTGACCGCCGCGCCGGCGCTGGGAATCGCCATCGCCGGCTCATTGATCGTCCGGTATCGCGGGCGGGTCGCCATGGCGACGACAGGGCTGGCCCTGGCCTGCTCTCCATTGACCTTCGACGTCACCAACACCGTCGAACTCGAGGTCTATCACCTCTTCCTGTGCCTCATCGGCACGCTCACCCTGTTCGGCTCGACCGGCACGCTCACGTCGAGTCGCCGGCGGACCTTCGCCGGCGGTCTGGCGTTCGGCTTCGCCTGCGCGGTGAAGGTCTGGGCGCTCATGCCGGTCGTGGCCCTGCTGGCCGTCTACGCGGTCTTCTGCGCGGCGACCGGCGGATGGAGGCGGGCCGGGTGGCTGATCGGCGGCATCACGGCGGGGGCGGCCGCTCCCGTCCTCCCGTTCTTCGCCCTGGCCCCCGGGACCTTCGTGCACGATGTGATCGTCGTCCAGCTCACCAGGGGGACCTCCGGATGGGCCGCCGCGCCGATCGACGCCAGGTTCGCGTGGATGACCGGTCTCGGCGCGGTGCCGGGTCTCAGCGCGGCGCCGGTCCTGGCCGTCGGGGTGCTGGCGACGCTGGCGGTGGCGGTCGTCGTCGGCTATGCCGTGGCCGGCCGCCGCGTCGCGCTGGACTGGTTCATCCTCGCGGCCGCGATCGCGGCGGTGGCCGGGCTGTGCGTCCCACGTCAGTTCTTCAACGGCTACGGCTATTTCCCCGGCGTGTTCCTCGCCCTGCTGCTCGGCGTGGTCGTCGGCAGGTTCGCGCGTGCGGTGGGGGCCGGCCGTTCCGGCGCGGGACGCGCCGTGCCGCTCCTGCGCCGCACCGCGATGGCGATCGTCCTGGTCGTCGCCTCCCTGGCCGCCCTGGCCCGGCTCGGCTACGCCCGGAACTACACGACCCACTACGTCGACTCCGGACGTGAGCTCTCCGCCTACATCCGGCCGGGCGCATGTGTGATCTTCGATGCCGCCACCGCGCTGATCGAGGCCGACCGTCTCGCCACGAAGCGGCACTGCCCCGCGACGGTGGACGTCTACGGGCAGTGGCTGGCGGCCGACCCCGCGCACCCGCCGCCCTTCGCGGGACCGTTCACGCCGCGACTCGTACGGGAGTGGGCGACGGCCATGGGGCAGGCCGACTACATCGTCCTGGTCTCCCCGAGGACGAGCTTCGTCCCCTGGACGGCGGAGTCCACCTTCTCCCTCTGGTCGCGCTACACGCTGATCCACGTCGAGCCCGGCGCCTATCTGTTCCAGAGGACGACGGAGCTCGATCCGGGGAGCCTGCCCGGCGACGCCGCGGATCGGCTGGTCGGCGCGGGGCGGTCCGCCCAGCGAGCCGGCGACACGGTGGAGGCCCTGCACGAGTACAAGGCGGCCGCACGGATCGATCCCCGCAACGCGTTCGCGCACTACGACCTGGGCGTGCTCCTCCAGCAGAACGGAGACGCCGCCGACGCGGAGAGCGAGTACAAGAGGACACTGGCCATCGATCCGCGGTTCGGCGGCGCGCTGTACGACCTGGGCGTCCTGCTGACCGCGACCAGACCGGTCGAAGCGATCTCCTTTTACCGGAGGGACCTGCGCATCGAGCCTCGCAACGCGGCGGCCGAACTCAACCTCGGCCTGCTGCTCATCGACCAGGGACAGGCCGACCAGGGCCGGGCCCACCTGCGAAGGGCGATCCGCCTGAACCCGGAGTTCCGGCGGCGGCTGCCGCCGGGGGTCACTCCGTGACGCCCCCGCGGGACGTCGGCCGATGGACCGGGACGCTTGGCGAACGTTATCCGGACGGATAAAGTTATCCGTGTGGATAAGAAGCTCTACGAGCGGGTCCGCCTCCTCTTCGGCGCGGTGCTCGTCCTCTCGATCGCGACTCTCGGCGTCGCGGCCCTGGCCGGCGGGGGCGCCGCCGTGTGGATCCGCGGCCTCATCGTCGTCGCGATCGCCATCCTGCTCCTCACAGCGGCCAGACGGACCTACGACGGCAGCCGGACCGCCTACCGGCGCATGCGGGTGATGTCCACCGTCGCACCGGCGGCCATCGTGGTCATCGTCGCGCTGCCGCACGACGGCTTCCCCGTCTGGATGAAGGTCGAACAGGCGGTCGTCGGCCTCCTGCTGGCCGTGGTCGCGGTGGCGGTGAGCCGCAGGACCGTCCGGCGCGCCTACTCTCGGCGCGGCGAGTAGATTCGACCGTCATGACCACCCGCCAGGCGGCGACCGCGGCCCGCAAGGAGCAGATCACCCGTGCCGCGATCGCCCTGCTGGCGGAGCGCGGCCACCAGGCCACCACGTTCGAGGCCATCTGCAGGGAGGCGGGCCTCAGCAGCAAGCGGCTGATCACCTATCACTTCTCCAGCAAGGACGAGCTGCTGGCGGCCGTCGCCGACCAGGTCGTCGCCGACGCCGAGGCCTACATGCGGCCCGCCCTCGACGCCACGACCGGCGCCCGGGAGCTCCTGGCCGCCCTCATCCGGGCGAACGTCGCGTTCATCGCCGACAACGCGCCGCAGGTCCGCGCACTGCAGCAGATCTTCCTCAACGGCGGCCTGGGCGACTGGCAACGGCACCACATCGACTCGGTGAACCGGCTGGCCGGCCTGTTCGCCGACGGCCAGCGCACCGGAGCCTTCCGGTCCTTCGACCCGCAGGTCATGGCGGCGGCGCTGCGCGCCTCGATCGACAGCGTCAGCCCGCTGCTCTCCGCGGGTCTCACCCCCGGCCGATGCGCGGACGAGCTCGTCGAGATCTTCGAC
>NZ_JAMXMV010000013.1 GCF_024055715.1 Actinoallomurus soli | reverse complement strand
CTGCCCGGCGTCCTTGCCCTTCGCCGGCTTACCAGGCTCAGCCACCGCGGCGTCCGCCTTCACTTCAGTTGTCGTCATCGGGTGTAACTCCTTGATCAGGAGTTACACCGAAAACCGTACAGTCCCCTCGCCGATGATCGCTACATAGCGTGGGGAATTCGGCTGCCCCAGAATTCGTTGCCGACGCCTTCGGAAGGGGGGACCGTACGGTCGTGTGGGCCGGGTTCCCGGCCATGTAGCCGGTTGTCGGTGGGCGACATCGGGACCTCGCGACGTTGGCTGTGGCGATCTGTGCGGCGGCGCGTCCCGTACTCAGACTTAGGCGCACTCCCGTTTCGACGACGGCGGTTCGTGAGGAGACGAGATGTCCGGCAGGAGACTCAAAGCCCTGGTTGTCTGCGCGGCGACGGCCGCGGCGCTGTCCGTTCCGGTGGGGTCGGCCGGTGCGGCCGGGCTACGGGACGTGTTGTTGGTCGGCAACAGTCAGTCCGGCAGCGTCAGCTTCATCGACGGGCACACGTACCAGAATCTCGGGTCGTTCAACGTGATCGGGGATCTGCAGCAGCGGCTGAACGAGATGGACCCGATCCAGCGGGCCGGGTACGAGACGGTCAAGGGGATCGAGGGCGGTGACCGGTTCGTCGACGACGTTCAGCTGTCCCCGGACGGCAGGACGCTGTACGTCTCGCGCGGCAACCTCGACGACGCGGCGGCGTTCGACCTGGTGTCGGGGCGGCAGCTGTGGCACACCCGGCTGGACGGCTTCCACGCCGACCACGCGGCGTTGTCCCCGGACGGCACGCGGTACGTCATCTCCGCGACGACGGCGCAGGTCGCCGAGGTGCTGGACACCGCGACCGGCTCCGTGGTCGGCAGGTTCGGCACCGGGACGTACCCGCATCAGAACGACTACACGGCCGACGGGAAGTACATCTACAACTCCAGCATCGGGATCACGTCGCTGCCGCAGTCGCTGGAACTGCTCAAGGGCAGTTTCCAGCTGACGAAGGTCGACGCGTCGACGCTCAAGGTCGTCAAGACCTGGAACCTCCCGCACGGGATCCGGCCGAACCTCATCGCGCCGGACGGCAACACCTTCTACACCCAGCAGTCCTACCTGAACGGCTTCATCAAGTACGACCTGGCGCAGTCGAAGATCGTCGCGACCGTCACGATGCCCTACAGCGCGCACGGCCAGGCGCTGAAGCCGGACGACTACCCGCAGAACTCCGCGCACCACGGCCTGGCGCTGTCCGGGGACGGTTCGAAGCTGTGCGACGTCGGGACGATCGACGACTACACCGCGATCGTCAACACCGCGGACCTGTCGACGAAGGGGTTCGTGAACTACCCGACGGACAGCCTGCCGTACTGGGGGACCAGCAGCGTCGACGGCAGGCGCTGCTTCGTCTCGCTCAGCAAGGCGAACGCCGTGTCGGTGGTCGACTACGCGACGGCGACGGAGGTCGCCCGCGTGCCGGTCGGGACGTTCCCGCAGCGGGAGCGGATCGGGCAGGCGGCCCCGGAGGCGATCGCGGCCCTGACGCCGGCGAGCTGATCGGTCCACACTGGGCGGCACGGGAGGCTTTTCTCCCGTGCCGCCCAGCGCCGTACCGGGAGACGACGATGGCCGAACGCGCCGTGCTCCGCCGCCTGATGGAGCGGATGCGCGCCGACCCGCGGACGCTGGAGGCGGTCGTGGAGGCGGCCCGTACGGAGTCCCCGCCGATCGCGGCGCTGCCGGTGCAGGAGGTCCGGCGGCACATCGCGGCGCTGCTGGCGGTGGTGTCGGCGGCGTTCATCGACGAGTCGGGGCTGAACGAGGACGACGCGCGGGTCGCGGACCGGCTGGCCACGGACCGGGCGCTGCAGGGGGTGCCGCTGGCGGCGTTGCTGGAGGGGTTCCAGGCGGCGCGCTCGCACGTGATGACGCGGCTGCTGGACGAGGCCCGGTCGGCGGGGGTGTCCCTGGACGCGCTGATCGAGGAGCTCTTGGAGCTCGACGCGTACGCGAACGGGCTGCAGAACCGGCTGATCCACGCGTTCCGGGAGACGGAGCTGAGCCTGGCGCACTCCGCGCATGCGGCGCGCGTGCAGGCGCTGCGGGACCTGCTGGGCGGCGGTCCGGTGTCGTGCGCCGCCGACGCGGGCCTGGACGTACGGCGGCGCTACCACTGCCTGGTCACCGACGTCGGTGACCCGCGGGAGGCGCGGCGGGTCGAGGCCGCGCTGGGTCTGGCCGACGGGGTGTCGGGGCTGGTGGACGGGCGGCTGTGCGCGGTGACGACCCGCCTGCCCGCCGCCGCGGCGACGCTCGTCGTTGCCGGGCCGGCGGTACGGCCGGGGGAGCTGGCCGAGGTGTACCGGCTGGGCCGGACGGCGCTGGCCTCGGCGCGGCGGCGGGGCCTGGAGGGGCTGTGGGAGCTGACGGCGCTGGCGGTCCCGGTCGCGCTGGACGCCCACCCGGCGCTGGGTGAGCTGCTGGCCCGCGAGCGGCTGGCCGGCCTGGACGCGGCGGATGAGTTCCACCGGCTGCTGGCCGAGACGGCCGTGGTTTACCTGGATCACGGGGGCCGCGCCGACCAGACCGCCGCCGCGCTGCATGTGCATCCGAACACGGTCAAGCACCGGCTGCGCCGCCTGGCGGCGTTGACGGGCTTCGCCGATCCGGTCCCGCCGGGGGAGGCGCTGGCCGACGCGCTGCGGTGGCGGTGGGCGCTGCAGGCCTGGCTCGGCCGGGTTCCGGAGGCGTGAGGCCGAGGCCCGGCGGGCCGGTCACCGTGGGGTTCGAGGTGGTCGTTCGGTGAGGTCGGGCGTCTGGGCCATGGAGGCGAGGAGGCGGAGTTTGTCGTCGCTCTCGCTGCCCTGATCGGCGTAGTAGAGGACCAGGAGCAGGTCGTCCACCGGCAGCTTGTCCCGGTGCAGGTGCAGTTCGCCGACGACGGGATGGTTCACGATGGTGGTGCCGCCGTCGAGGTTGCGGACGTCGTGGCGCGCCCACAGCGTCCGGAACCGCTCGCTCGACAAAGCGAGCTCACCCACCAGTTCCACGAATCGCGGGTCGTCGATGTCGTCGCGGACGGACTTCCTGAAGGCGGCGATGAACCCTTCCGTAGAGCGTGTCCAGTCATGCTGGAACGCCTGCTCCTCCGGGTCGAGCAGCAGCGACCGCAGACGGTTGTAGCCGGGCTGAAGGCGCGGGGAGAGCGCGACCGCCAGCCGGTTGGACGCGAGCACGTCGAACGCGCGTCCTTCCACGAACGCGGGGACCTGCACGCCGGCCAGCAGCTGGTGCAAGCGCGCGGGCACGCGTTCGGGCCTACGGCGCCGCTGTGGTTTCGGGCGCGGGGCCGCCAGGTCGAGGAGGTACGCCTGTTCGATCTCGTCGAGGCGCAGAACCCGCGCGAGGGATTGGAGGACCTGCGGTGAGGGGTTCTTGTCACGGCCGCGCTCGAGCCGCAGGTAGTAGTCGGCGCTGATGCCCGCGAGCATGGCGACCTCTTCGCGGCGCAATCCGGGGACCCGGCGGTTCGGGCCCGCCGCCAGCCCGGCCTGTTCGGGGGTGACCAGTGCCCGCCGGGCACGGAGGTAGTCGCCGAGCAGGTTGGCGCGGTCGTCACTCATGTCCCGCAGCGTAGTTCAGGGTTCCGCCGGCCAGGGGGGCCCTGCCAGGACCCGGGAAGACGGGGGTACTGCCTCCCGCCGGGAGCCGGATCGACACTGAAGGCGTCGCTGTACCGGACCGACTAGGAGCAATCAGTGGACATCACCAATCGCACCGTCTTCATCGCCGGCGCCACCTCGGGAATCGGCCTGGAGCTGGCCCGCCGGTTCACCGCGGCCGGCAGCGCCGTCATCATCGGCGGCAGGCGGACCGACCTGCTGGACGAGCTCGCGGCCGAGGGGTTCGCCACCGTTCCCATCGACGTGACCGACCAGGACAGTGTCGACCGGGCCCGCGACACGATCCTCCAGAGCCATCCGGGCCTCGACACGGTCGTGACGATGTCCGGGGTCATGATCCTCGAGGACCTGCGTGATCCCGCGCACTTCAGTGTCGCGCAGCAGACGATCGACACCAACCTCCTCGGCACCATCCGCGTCATCGACGCGTTCACCCCGCACCTGATCGGGCGCGGCGCCGGCACCTTCATCACGGTCACCTCGGGCATCGGGTTCCTGCCGTTCCCGCCCATGCCGACCTACGCCGCCTCCAAGGCCGCCGTGCACGCCTACTCTGAGGCGCTGCGCGCACAGCTGGACGGCACCGGCGTGGAGGTCGCCGAACTGGTTCCCCCGGCCGTCGCCCTCACCCCGGAGCACGCGAAGCTCAACCCCCGCGCGCTCGACCTGAGCGAGTTCGTCACCGAGGTGATGGACCTGCTCAAGGCCGACCCCACTCCGCGCGAGATCCTCGTCAAGGGCGTGCTGATGCACCGGTGGGCCGAGCGTGACGGCACCTACGACGAGCTGGTCGCCCAGCGATCGCAGGCGCTCGCGATGCTCCCGGGCCGTCAGGCATGACCGGCCACGTTCGATCGACGTGGCGTATATCTTGCTACTCATTTCCGAATGAACCGGGGCTGACTCGTCCGGCGTGTTCCGGAGTGGAACCTGCCTGGTGATCTGAAGAACACGCCGCGCCGAGCATGCTCGCCGAAGGAGTTCAAACGTGGACCTTCGTTCCTTCAGCGTCACCGAGTGGCGCGCGTTCCTACGTGACTACAGTTCGAAGTTCCTGGACAACTCGCGTTCGTTGCGTCAGCTCGAGGAGAACGGGGCCGGAAGGTTCGTCAGGAGTCACGTCGAACGCGAGGGATGGATCGGCTACGCGCCGGCCGGTGCGGATGCGGTCGTGGCCGCTGAAGAGCGGCTCGGCACTCGACTGCCGCCGACGTACCGGAACTTCCTGATGGCGAGCAACGGCTTTGGCTATGTCGACTATGTCGATCTGCTCAACGTGGACGAGATCGGGTGGCTCCCCGAACGCGACCCCGATCTCGTGGAAGCCTGGAGCTTCGGCGCCGCAGCGGACGAGATCCTCGAGCGGAGCTTGCTGATCGCACGAGACGATGGCGGTCCCGGCGTCTGCTGGCTGCTGTATCCCGGCGACGCAGCGGAGGACGGTGAGTGGGCCGCGTACGAGTGGTTCACCGGCGACGGCAGCCTTCCTGAGGATTTTCGTTATGACGACTTCGGTGCGCTGCTGTTGGACGCGGCTCGGCGGTTGGACGCCGATTGACATGAGTGGGCGCCCGAACGGCCGGCCGGCACGGTCCGTGGTCAATACACCTAGTGACGGCCGAGGGGGTCCAGGTGTTGCGCCGTGGCGTCGTCGGCCGTCGTCGACTCGCTCAGGTGACGCCAGCGCTCGTCCTCGGCCAGCAGGTTCCGGCCGGCCTGGGTGGCGTAGGTGTAGGCGTCCGTGCCGACGAGCAGCCGCAGCGGCGGCTCCTCCAGCGCGGCGACCTCGAGCACCAGCCCGGCGACCTTGGCGGGGTCGCTGGCCATGGTGACCCGCCCGTCGCCGTGCATGGCGGCCATGCGGCCGACGGTCTCGGCGTACTCGGGACGGATCGGGTCGATCCGCATCGACGAGCCGGCCCAGTCGGTGCGCATGCCGCCCGGTTCCAGGACCGTCACCTTGATACCGAGGGGCGCGACCTCTCCGGCGAGCACCGACGAGAAGCCGCCGACGGCCCACTTGGCGGTCTGGTAGGCGCCCAGGCCCGGGGTGGCGAGCCGGCCGCCGACGGAGGAGACCTGGATGATGTGCCCGGCCCGCTGTTCGCGCATCACCGGCAGGGCCGCGCGGGTCAGCCGGACGACGCCGAACAGGTTGGTGTCGACCTGCGCGCGGAAGTCGTCGAAGTCGGCGTCCTCGATCGAGGCCACGTTGGCGTAGCCGGCGTTGTTGACCAGGACGTCCAGCCGGCCGTAGCGGTCGACCGCGGTGGCCACCGCGGCCTCGGCGGCCTGGTCGTCGGTGACGTCGAGGGGCACCACGGTGAGCCGCTCGCCGTGCTCGGCGGCGAGGTCGTCCAGCGCGGACGCCTGCCGGGCCCCGGCGACGACGCGGTGCCCGGCGGTGAGGGCGGTACGGACGATCTCGCGGCCGAGGCCGCGCGAGGCCCCGCTGACGAGGAGGACCAGAGAAGAGGAGGAGGACATGGGGACTCCAGGAGAGGAACTAACTAACCGTTTGATTAGTTACAGCTAAGCCCGCTTCGGCGTGCCTGTCAACTAAACGGTCGGTTAAGATGTTCCCGTTATGAGCAGAGACGCGGAGGCCACTCGGAGACGGCTGCTGGAGGCGGCACGGGAGGAGTTCGCCGCCTACGGCATCGCGGGCGCCCGGGTGGAGCGGATCGCGGCCGCAGCCCGGAGCAACAAGGCGCAGATCTACCACTACTTCGACAGCAAGGACGGGCTGTTCGACGCCGTCTTCGACGACATGTGCCGCGACACGGTCGGCGCGGTGCCGATCGACGCGGAGAACCTCCCGGAGTACGCGGGCCGGCTGTTCGACTCCTACGAGCGGCGCCCGTGGGTGCAGCGGATCGCCACCTGGTACCGGCTGGAGCGCGCCGGCACCGGCGACCTGCTCCCCATCGTGGTGGAGAGCAACGAGGCCAAGGTCAGGGCCATCGCCGACGCGCAGGCCAGGGGAGTGCTGCCGGCGCGTTTCCCGGCGGACGTGCTGCTCGGGCTGGTCATCCACCTGTCGGGCTTCTGGAGTTCCAACGTGCCCGAGTTCGACGCGGTCGTCGCCGGCCATTCGACGGCGGCCCGGCGGCAGGCGGTCGTCGACGCGGTCGCCGCGCTCCTGTCCTGATCCCGCTCCCCGCGCGGAGGCACGCCCCACCCGTCAGTGGGCGGAGAAGCCACCGTCGACGAAGATCGACTGGCCGGTGACGTAGGCCGACGCGGCACTCGCGAGGAACACCGCGGCGCCGGCGAAGTCGCCGGGAACGCCGTTGCGGCCGATCAGGGTCCGCTCGGCCATCGCGTCCCGGCGGTCGGCGGGGATGTGGGTGACCAGGGGCGTGACGACGAAGCCGGGCGCCAGCGCGTTGACGCACACGCCCCGGGGCGACCACGCCTCGGCCTGGGAGCGGGTCAGGGCGACCAGCCCGCCCTTGGACGCGCCGTAGGCGCCGCTGTTGGCGAAGGCGCGGAAGGACTGCTGGGAGGCGATGTTGATGATGCGGCCGTGGCCGCGGCGGGCCATGCCCGGCCCGAACCTCCGGCCGAGCAGGTACGGCGCGTCGAGGTTGACGGCGATCGTACGGTCCCAGGTCCGCTCGTCGAGCTCGTCCATCGGGGGCCGCAGGTTGATCCCGGCGCAGTTGACCAGGATGTCGGGCTCACCGAACGGCACGACCACCTCCTCCGCCGCCCGGTGCACCTGGGCACGGTCGGCGAGGTCGGCCGTGACGTACGCGGCGGGGCGGCCGTGGGACTCAAGCTCGGCGGCGGTGTCGCGGAGTCCGGGCTCGTGGCGGGCGAGGAGGACGACCCGGGCGCCCGCGCGGCCCAGGGCGACGGCGATGGCCCGCCCGATGCCGGAGCTGCCGCCGGTGACCAGCGCGACACGGCCGTCGAGGGAGAACAGCTCCTCCAGGTAGGTCCTCACGGGGCGAAACGGTACCCGGGGCGGGCCCTTCTGGTGATCAGGGGGGTGAGATGCTGGTGGTCCGCGGGGACGGCATCGGGACGGGCCGTACCGTTCGCCACCCGGGAGGCCGTGCTGCACACCGTCGTCGCCGAGACCCTCGCGGTCCTCCTGCTGCTGGCGGTGCTGGTGTTCGCCGTCGCCCGGCCGCGCGGGCTGCCGGAGGCCGTGGCGGCCGTGCCCGCGGCCGGGATGCTCATGGCCGCCGGCGCGGTGTCCCCCTCGCAGGCGTGGGCGCAGACGCGCACGTTGCTGCCGGTGGTCGGGTTCCTGGCGGCGGTGCTGGCGCTGGCGCAGCTGTGCGACGACGAGGGGCTGTTCACGGCGGCCGGGGACCTGGTGGCCCGCGTCTGCCATGGGCGGCCGGTGCGGCTGCTGGCGGGGGTGTTCGCGGTCGCCTCCCTGATCACGGCGGTACTGAGCCTGGACGCCACGGTCGTGCTGCTGACGCCGGTGGTGTTCGCGACCGCCGCGCGGGTCGGGGTGCGGCCCCGCCCGTACGTGTACGCCTGCACCCATCTGGCCAATTCCGCGTCGCTGCTGCTGCCGGTCTCGAACCTGACGAACCTGCTGGCGTTCGCGGCCAGCGGGCTGTCGTTCGCGCGGTTCGCCGGGCTGATGGCGGTACCGTGGCTGGTGGTCATCGCCGTGGAGTACGCGGTGTTCCGCTGGTTCTTCCGCGGTGATCTGGCCGTCGTGCCGGGCCGGGAGCGGCCGGTCGAGCGGCCGCGGGTGCCGGTGTTCACGGTCGTGGTGCTGGCCCTGACGCTGGCGGGGTTCGTGGTGACCTCCTTCGCGGAGGTGAACCCGGCATGGGCGGCGCTGGCCGGTGCGCTGGTGCTGGCGGCCCGTGCGCTCCGGCGGCGGCGGACCACGGTCCGCGGCGTGGTGGTGTCGGCCGGTCCGCTGTTCTGCCTGTTCGTGCTGGCGCTGGGCGTGGTCGTCAAGGCGGTGGTCGTGAACGGCCTGGACCGGGCGGCCGACCGTGTGCTGCCGCACGGATCAAGCCTGCTCGCGCTGCTGGCGGTGGCGGCCCTGGCGGCGCTGCTGGCCAACCTGATCAACAACCTGCCCGCCGTGCTGGCGATGCTGCCGCTGGTGGCGCCCCAGGGGCCGGGACCGGTGCTCGCGGTGCTGATCGGCGTGAACCTGGGCCCGAACCTGACCTACGTGGGCTCCCTCGCCACGTTGCTGTGGCGGCGGATCCTGCGCGAGCACGACGCCGAGCCGGGGCTGGGGGAGTTCACCCGGCTGGGCCTGGTGACCGTTCCGGCCACGCTGGTGGCCGCGACCGTGGCACTGTGGGGAGTGCTGACGACGATCGGAGGCTGATCGGGCGTGAAGGTGATCATCTGGGTCGCGGAGGGCACCTGGGAGGCCGCCGTCGACGCCGCCCGTGACCTGGTGCCCGCCGAGGCCGACCTGACGCTGCTGCACGTGACGGACGACACGGTCGCCGCGGCCGCCCACCACGCCTACACCGGCCTGCTCGGGCGGGGCCGCCGCGGACGCGACCCCGGTGTCCGGCTCGAGGCGCTGTCACAGGCCGCCGCGGCCGACCTGCTGGCGGCGGCCGCCGAACGGCTCGGCCGGGACGCGGCGAGCCAGGCCCGGCACGGCCGCGTCGAACACGAGGTCGTACGGGCCGCCGAAGACGCCGACCTGCTCATCTGCGCCCGCGACGGCGCCCGCGACCGGCTGGGGCCGCGCAGCCTGGCCCCGCCGACGCGGTTCGTCGTCGACCACGCCCCCTGCCGCGTCCTGCTGGTCTGGCCAGAGTCGGCGCCGGGCCTGGACTCCCTGCCGCCCCCGCCGCCCCCGCCGCCCCCGCCGCACTGAGACGTCAGCGGTCCGCGGTGACGTCCGCCGGTTCGGCGGCCGGCGCGGAAGCGGCGGCGCGGCGGCCGCGTACGCTCCGGACGACCATGACGCCGACGACCAGGGCGATCGAGGCCCAGGTGCCGTAGTGGGAGATGGTCTTGGCGACGTCGACCGCGTCCTGGCCCAGGAAGTAGCCCAGGCCGATGAGCATGCCGATCCACAGCAGCGCGGCGGCCGCGTCGAGCAGCACGAACGTCACCAGGCGCATCCCCGTCCAGCCCGCGATGACGAACAGCAGCGCCGCCGGGACGGGCAGGTAGTAGGAGATGAGGACGCCGACCCAGCCGAGCCGGCGACCGAGGCGCTCGGCGCGGGCGATCATCCGGTCGCCCCGGCCGCCGCGCCCGGCCACGAACGTGAGCATGCCGCGTCCCCACAGCCGGCCCGCCCACCAGAAGAACGGGTCGAACACGATCATCCCGGGGACGGCGGCGGCCATCGCCAGGACCAGGGACGCCTGGCCGACGCGGGCGAACGCCCCGGCGGTGACGATCGAGGTCATGCTGCCGGTGAGCAACTCCAGCAGGACCGGGTTCCGGCCGATGAGCACCGGGCGCAGCGGGATGAGCGCCAGGGCGTACAGGCCGCTCAGCGCGATCCCGGCCCAGCAGATGAGGTCGGCGCGCCCGGGCCGCCCGGTCCAGGGCAGGTCGGGACGTGGGCGTTCCCCCGTGGTCGGCATCCTCAGATGGTAGTCGGCGCCGTCCGGGCCGAGCCGTCCCGCGCCCGCCGGGAACCGGGCGGGCGCAGCATGATGTCGGATTCCCGCGAGCGCGGCACGCTGTCCACCGGGGATGCTTGTCGCATGCATGAGGACGTGGAGCGCTGCGTACGGGCCGTGCAGTCCAAGGACGCCCGATTCGACGGATGGTTCTACACCGCGGTGCTGACCACGGGAATCTACTGCCGGCCCAGCTGCCCGGTGGTGCCGCCCAAACCGGAGAACATGAGGTTCTTCCCCAGCGCCGCGGCGGCCCAGCAGGCCGGATTCCGCGCGTGCAAGCGGTGCCGCCCCGACGCCAGCCCCGGCTCGCCGCAGTGGAACGAGCGCGCGGACCTGGTCGCCCGCGCGATGCGGCTCATCGCGGACGGCGTCATCGACCGGGAGGGCGTGCCGGGCCTGGCCGCCCGGCTCGGCTACAGCACCCGTCAGGTCGAACGCCAACTGCGCGCCGAACTCGGCGCCGGCCCGCTCGCACTGGCCCGCGCGCAGCGCGCCCAGACCGCCCGCCTGCTGATCGAGACGAGTTCCCTGCCGATGAGCGACGTGGCGTTCGCCTCGGGGTTCGCCAGCGTCCGGGCGTTCAACGACACGGTGCGCCAGGTGTTCGCGATGTCCCCGACCGAACTGCGCGACCGCGTCTCCCGCGGGCATCCCGCCGCCACGTCGGGGGCCCTGTCGGTCCGGCTGCCGTTCCGCGCGCCGCTGTGCCCGGACAACCTGTTCGGCCACCTCGCGGCGACCGGCGTGCCCGGCGTCGAGGAGTGGCGCGACGGCGCGTACCGGCGCACTCTGCGGCTGCCCCACGGCCATGGCGTCGTCGCGCTGCGGCCCACGCCCGATCACATCGCCTGCCGGCTGCACCTGGCCGACCTGCGGGACCTGGCCATCGCGATCAGCCGCTGCCGGTGGCTGCTGGACCTGGACGCCGACCCGGTCGCCGTCGACGACCTGCTGCGCGCCGACCCCGTGCTGGCCCCGCACGTGGACAAGGACCCCGGCCGCCGCGTGCCGCGCACCGTCGACCCCGCCGAGTTCGCGGTACGGGCCGTGCTGGGCCAGCAGGTGTCGACGGCGGCGGCCCGTACCCACGCGGCCCGCCTGGTCACCGCCCACGGTGAGCCCGTCGACGACCCCGAGGGAGGTCTGACCCACCTGTTCCCCGACGTGGACGCGCTCGCGGACCTGGACCCGGAGACGCTGGCGTTCCCCCGCGCCCGCCGTACGACGCTGACCACGCTGATCGGGGCGCTGGCGGACGGGGAGATCGACCTGGGCGCCGGCAGCGACTGGGGACGGGCCCGCGAGCGGCTGGCGGCATTGCCGGGGCTGGGCCCTTGGACCGTCGAGATCATCGCGATGCGCGCGCTCGGCGACCCGGACGCGTTCACCCCGACCGACCTGGGCGTACGCGCGGCGGCGCGCACGCTCGGCCTGCCGGTCACCCCGGCCGCCCTCACCCGGCACGCCGCCGCCTGGCGTCCCTGGCGGGCGTACGCGGTGCAGTACCTGTGGGCGACCGGCGAGCACGCCGTCAACCGGATGCCCGCCTGACCCGAGAGGAGCCTTGATGTCCCACCGCTCGCACACCGTGATGGACAGCCCGGTCGGCCCGCTGACCCTCGTCGCGGCCGACGGCGCCCTGACCGGCCTGTACATGGACCGGCAGCGGTACCGGCCGGAGGAGCACACCTTCGGCGAGCGTGATCCCGCGCCGTTCGGCGCGGTGATCGGCCAGCTGGAGGAGTACTTCGCCGGCCGGCGCACCGTCTTCGACCTGCCGCTCGCGCCGGTCGGCACGGCGTTCCAGCAACGGGTCTGGGCGGCGCTGCGGGAGATCCCCTTCGGGCGGACCGTCTCGTACCGGGAGCTGGCCGAACGGATCGGCCGGCCCACCGCCGCCCGCGCCGTCGGGCTGGCCAACGCCAGGAACCCCATCGGCATCATCCTGCCGTGCCACCGCGTCGTCGGATCCTCCGGCGACCTCACCGGGTACGGCGGCGGTCTGCACCGCAAGCGGCACCTGCTCTCCTTCGAACGGCGCGCGGGCACCGGGCCGATGGCGCCGGCGCCCACGCCGGCCCCAGGGGACGATCGGCCGTAGTTCCGCGGCCACGCCCCCGGCCGGCGCGGACGGTGCCCGTCAGTCGCCGGGGGTCCGTACGGCCAGATCCTGGGTGCCGATGACCTTCAGCAGTTTCAGCGCCTCATGCGAAGGGGTCCCCGGCGCGGCCGTGTAGAAGATCGTCCACTGATCGCGGTGTGGGTCGTGCAGCGCCTCGCAGTCCAGGTCGAGCCGGCCCACGAGGGGATGGTGCAGACAACGCCGACGTCAGCCGCGACCGGCCGCATCCGCCGGCCGAGCTTCCCGTCGCGACGCTGCGCGAGGTCTATGAGACCAACGTGTTCGGCGTCGTCGCCGTCACGAACGCGATGCTGCCGCTGCTGCGCAGGTCAACGGCCCCCTACATCGCCAACGTCTCCAGCGGGCTGGGCACCTTCTCCTTCCTCGCCGACCCGGACCCGGACCTGCGGCCGTACGCGAACCTGCTCGCCTACAACTCCTCCAAGGCCGCGCTGAACGCGGTGACGCTGATCTACGCGAACGCGCTGCGGGACAGTGGCTTCACCGTCAACGCCGTGTCCCCGGGCTTCTGCGCGACCGACCTGAACGGCCACCGCGGCCGGCTGAGCGCCGCGGAGGGCGGGGCGTCCATCGCCCGGCAGGTCACCGGGGACGTCCCGAGCGGAGTGTTCCTGAGCGAGGAGGGCGGGACCTACCCCTGGTGAACCGCGGGAGCGGGGAACCTCAGGCCGGTCGTGCCGCGCCGGTCTCGGCGGCGAAGCACGCGGCGAACGCGGCGCGGTTGGCCGAGTCCGGCGCGCGGTCCCACACCGCGAACACCACGTGGTCGAAGACGGCCGCGAAGTCCCCGCCCGCCGCCAGGTGGGCGTGGAACGCCTCGGCGACCTGACGCGGGTCGTTGCGGAACACCCCGCACCCCCACGCGCCAAGGACGAGCCGGCGCGTGCCGTGATGGGCTGCCACCGACAGCACCCGCCGCGCCCGGGCGCGCAGCACCTCCGGGATCCGGTCCGCCACGGCCGGGTCCCGGCGCAGCGCCTCGCCGGTGTTGGGCGCCGGGCAGGTCAGGAACGACACCGGGTGCGGCTCGGGCAGCAGGCTCCCGTCGTTCCCCCGGTGCACCGGGACGTCGGGGGACCAGATGACGCGGTCGCTGTAGAGCAGGTCGCGGGAGGCGCGGTGCGCCTCGTAGTGCTCGGGGGCGCGCAGCAGGCACGGGTACAGCAGGGAGTGCCGGCAAAGGTCCTCCTCCTGCGCGCGGGCTCCGCCGAGGTATCCGCCGCCGGGGTTGCGGGCCGAGGCGAAGTTCAGCACGGCGATCCGGCCGCCGCTCATGCCGACGCTGGTGCCGGTGCCGGTGCCGGTGCCGGTGCCGGTGCCGGTGCCGGTGCCGTGGAGCCGCCGGGCCGCCTGCAGGCTGCCCTCCGCGGTCACCTCGAAGCGCGTCCGGTGCCCGGGCCCGGCCGGGGGCGGCGGCGGGATCGGCCCGTCCGGGGAGTGGCCGACCGTGCCCGCCATCGCGGCCTCCAGCGCCGGGGCGATGACGACGACGGTGCCGTCCGCGGTGGTGTACTCGCCGTCGGCGACGATCCGGGCGTTGTCGGCGGCGTACCGGCGCAGGCGTGTGCTCACGCGCGGGCCCGCCACTCGTCCTTGAGCATCGCGTAGATCACCTCGTCGGTCCACTCGCCCTTGACGATCTCGTTCTGGATCAGGTGCGCCTCGCGGCGCATGCCGAGGCGCTCCAGCACGCGGGCCGAGGCGGTGTTGCGGCCGTCGAGGCGCCCGACGAGGCGGTGCAGGCCGAGCCCCTCGAACCCCAGCCGGAGCATCACCTCGGCGGCCTCGGTGGCGTAACCGCGGCCGCCGTGGTCGGGGTGGAACACGTACCCGATCTCGCCCTGCCGGTGTTCCCGGCTGGTCCACATCAGCACGACGTCCCCGACCAGGGTGCCGGACTCCGGGAGGACCACCGCCAGCTGCAGCCCGCCGTTCTCGTCGCCGATCACCGAGGAGGCGATCTTCCGCTGCAGCGCCTCGCGGACCTCGTCGCGGCCACGGGCGTCCCAGTACAGGTAGCGGGCGACCTCCGGCCGGGACTGGATGTCGTGCAGGGCGTCCAGATCCTCGGGAGTGTAGGGGCGCAGGAGGAGACGCTCGGTGACGATCGGGTAATCCGGCTTGAGCACGACATGATCGTATTGCCGCCGCGCGCCCGCGGTGTCTCATCCGCGCACACGCGCCCCTCAGCCGTAGAAGCCCGTGATCGGGACGCGGGCCTCGTCGAACAGCGCCGGACCCTCCTGCGGCACGACCGGCCAGCCGCCGCCCGGTTTCAGTGCGTCCAACTGCTCGGTGGACAGCGCGAACACCACCCGGCCCAGTCCGGAGCGCTGGATGCCGCCGTAGCACATCCCGCAGGGCTGGCAGCTGGTGTACATGGTGGTCGCCGCCGCGGTGGCGGGGTCCAGTTCACGGGCCGCCCAGCGGGCCAGCTTCAGCTCCGGGTGCGCGGAGATGTCACGGTCGCTGATCACGGTGTTGTGCTCCTCGGCGAGCACCTCACCGGCCGGACCGACGAGCAGGGAGCCGAACGGGGCGTCCCCCTTCCCGGTCGCCACGGCGGCGAGTTCGATGGCCCGGCGCAGGAACCGCTCGTCCTCAGGTGTCATCGTCGCTCCGTTCGTCATGGTCGTGAGTCCAGGTTCCAGTGGTCGGCCACGGTCGCGAGCGCGCTCCAGGCCGTCTGCGGATGCAGGGTCTCGGCCGGATCACCGAGGAACGGGTCGAGGACGACGGTGTCGGCGCCGAGCAGGCGCAGCGTCTCCAGGTCGCCGACGACCTGCCCGATCGAGCCCTCGCCGAGCCGGCGGTCCGCACCGGTGACGGGGGAGTCGGTCAGCCGCAAAAGGATGCGCGGCGCCAGGGCGGGCACGGGACGTCCCAGCTCGCCGGCGACGGTGTTCATCCGCTGCACCGACGCGCGCAGCCCGGACGGGGTCAGGTCGCGCAGCGGATGCCACGCGTCGCCCAGGCGCACGGCCCGGCGGATGCCGGCCGTGCTGTTGCCACCGACCCAGATCGGGATCGACCCGCTCCGGTAGTCCTTCTCCTCCGCCCACGCGGTACGGACGGCCCGCAGGTACTCGTCGGTCAGCGCGCCGCGCCGCTCGAAGGGCACCCCGAGGGCTTCGAACTCCCGGCGCGCCCAGCCGACGCCCACGCCGAGGACGAGCCGACCCCCGCTCAGCTCGTTCAGGTTGGCGGCCATTCGCGCGAGCAGGAGGGGATGCCGGTACGGCACGATGACCACCGAGGTGCCGAGCCGGATCCGCTCGGTCACGCCCGCCAGCCAGGACAGCGCGGTGAAGGGCTCGTAGAACGGCGCCGGATACTGGGCCGCGACGTCCGGCGTCACCACGAGGTGGTCCGACAGCGTCAACAGGTCGTATCCGAGGGCCTCGACCGTCCGCGCCCAGCGCCGCAGCACCTCCGGACGGGTCCCCGGCCCGTAGTTGGGAACATTCACCCCGACTCGCATGAGAAGAAACTATCGAGGGCCTCGGGGGACCGGGAAGAGACGATCCACGGCGTATGCCGCCTGGTCCCGTGGATACGCCGGTATCTTGGCGGAATGACCGAGGATCTCGACGCGACGGACTGGGCGATCCTGACCGAGCTGCAGCGCGACGGGCGTGTCCCCCTCGCCGAGCTCGGCCGCCGGGTCAGCCTCAGCGCGTCGGCGGCGACGGATCGGGTCCGGCGACTGGAGTCCCTCGGGGTCATCACGGGCTACCGCGCCGACGTCGACCTGGCGAGAGTCGGCTACGCCGTCCTGGCGGTCGTGCGGCTGAAGTATCCCGGCAGCCGGCACGAGCCGCTGCACCGGCTGCTGGAACGGCGCCCGGAGGTCCTGGAGTGCCTGCGGACCACCGGGGAGGACTGCTACACGCTCAAGGTGGCCGCCGGATCCATGGCCCACCTCGAACGCCTCGTCGACGAGCTGGCGCAGTTCGGCAGCACCACGACCAGCGTGGTCTACAGCCAGACCCTGCCCTACCGGGGCCCCGGGTCCCCGCCTGACGACGAGCCTCGTTGAGGCCGGGGAACACCGCGGATCAGAAGGGACGGTGGGGAACGTTGGTCAGCGTGAGCAGCCGGCTCGTCTCCGGCTACGTCCGCGTCAGGCGGATGAACCGGCCGTACGTCACGGCGGAGGGGGCGCGGGACCACCTCCGCGAGCGGACGCTCCGCCCGCAGCCGTACGGGCCGCCCCGACGGCTCCGCGCGGACGTGACGGTGTCCGTGCGGCGGCCGCATGAGTGGCCGGTCTACACCCTCACCCCGAACGGCGGCCGGCCCCGGGGCTGCGTCGTGTACGCGCACGGCGGAGGATGGGTCAACGAGATCGTCTCCCAGCACTGGCGGCTCGCCGCGCAGATCGCCGCCGAGGCGGAAACGACCGTGCTCCTGCCGATCTATCCCCTCATCCCGTACGGGACCGCCGGGGAGGTCGTCGGGCGCGTCGCCGACCTGGTGCTGGCCGGGCGGGAGGAGCATGGCACCGCGTGCCTGGCCGGTGACTCCGCGGGCGGGCAGATCGCGTTGTCGACCGCGGTGTTCCTGCGCGACCGCCACCAGGTGACACTGCCGCGGACCGTGCTGATCTCGCCCGCGCTCGACCTCACCTTCGCCAATCCCCGCATCGACGCCGTGCAGCCCAGCGACCCGTGGCTCGGGCGCGCGGGCGGACGGGTCTTCGCCGAGCACTGGCGCGGCGACCTGCCCATCACCGATCCGCGGGTCAGCCCGCTGAACGCCGACCTGCGCGGGCTGGGGCCGGTGACGATGTTCTGCGGCACCCGGGACATCCTGAATCCCGACGCGCACCTGCTGGCCGGCAAGGCGGCCGAGGCCGGGATCGACCTCGAGTTCCACGAGGCCCCGGGCCTCGTGCACGTCTATCCGCTCACTCCGACGCCCGAGGGCAAGGCCGCCCGCGCCGTGATCGTCGACCGGCTCCGCGCCGCGCCGGCGCCCGCCTGAGCGTTCGTACCGCCGTCGGCGTCGCCGGGCGTCAGGGGAGGGTCAGGATGACCGGTCCGTCGTCGGTGACGGCGACCGAGTGCTCCACGTGGACCGTGCGGCTGCCGTCTCCGCTGACCAGGGACCAGCCGTCCTCGGCCATCGCGTAGTCGTCATCGCCGCCGGCCATCAGGCTGGGTTCGATGGCGATGACCATGCCGGAGCGGAGTCTCAGGCCGTGCCCTCGACGGCCCTCGTTGGGCACCCACGGCTCCTCGTGCATGGCCCGCCCGATGCCGTGGCCGGCGAAGTCGTTCTGGATGCCGTACCCGGCCGCGCGGCCGATGCGGGACATGGCCTGGCCGATGTCGCCCAGCCGCGCGCCCGGCACGGCCTGCTCGATCCCGGCGGCCAGCATGCGCTCGGCCGTCGCGATCAGGTCGCCGTCGCCCTGGCGGGCCTCGCCGACGCAGAAGCTGACGGCCCCGTCGGCATGCCAGCCGTCGATGTGGGCGCCGCAGTCGATGCTCAGCAGGTCGCCGTCACGGAGCCGGTAGCCGGTGGGCAGTCCGTGCAGCATGACCTCGTTCACCGAGGTGCAGATCACGCCGGGGTAGGGAGTGGCGCCGAACGAGGGGTGGTAGCCGAGGAAGGACGATCCGGCCCCGGCCTCGTGCATGATCTGGCGGGCCAGCTCGTCGAGCTCGCGCAGGGACACCCCGGCGGTCGCGTACGAGCGGACCTGCGTGTGCACCGCCGCGACGACCCGGCCGGCCTCGCGCATGGTCTCGACCTCGCCGGCGGTCTTGAGCTCGATCAACTTCTGCCTCCTCAAGTCCAAATAACTATACCGGTATTAGTATTGGGCTCATGGTACGCGAACCGTTGTCGATCGCCGACCGCCTGCGCGGGGAACGGCTGGGCGAGCTGCTGCGCGAGGCCAGGGGTTCGCGCAGCATCACCGACGTGGCACTCCGGGCCGGCATCTCCCCGGAGACTCTGCGCAAGATCGAGAGGGGCCGTATCCCCACCCCGGCCTTCTTCACGGTCGTCGCCGTCGCCGGGGTGCTGGACCTGTCACTCGACGGACTGCTGGCCGAGGTCAGCCCGCCCGAAACGGCCGCCGGGGCCAGGGGCGAAGCCGTCGCGGACACTCCGGCCGACCGGACGCGCAGAGCCGCAGGCTGATGGTCCGGCGGGCCGTCCGCCGCGCAGACCGGCCGTTCGCCGTCGCGCTCGCACTCGCGGGGACCGCTCGGCCGGGGCGCACCCGGATCTTGATCTAGAGCCGACTCTAGCTCCTAAGGTACGGCGGTCACGGCACCGCCGGCCCGTACGGACCGCGGAGCCGTGACCGTCGCGGCCACCCTCGCGACGATCGACGTTCGAGCGCTTCCTCGAGAAGGAGCATGATCCATGCGCTACCGCGTTCTCGGCGGCACCGGCATCCAGGTGAGCGTCCACTGCCTGGGCGCCATGATGTTCGGGGCCGTCGGCAACCCCGACCACGACGAGTGCGCCCGCATCGTCCACGCCGCCCTCGACGAGGGGGTCAACTTCATCGACACCGCCGACATGTACTCCGCGGGGGAGTCGGAGGAGATCGTGGGCAAGGCCCTGAAGGGGCGGCGCGACGACGTGGTGCTGGCGACCAAGGTGCACTTCCCGATGGGGGAGGGACCCAACCGGGGCGGGAACTCCCGGCGCTGGATCGTCAAGGAGGTCGAGGACAGCCTCCGCCGACTGCGGACCGACTGGATCGACCTCTACCAGATCCATCGCCCCGACCACACCACCGACATCGAGGAGACGCTCTCCGCGCTGACCGACCTGGTGCGCCAGGGCAAGATCCGGGCCTTCGGCTGCTCGACGTTCCCCGCCGAGGACATCGTCGAGGCCCACCACGTGGCCGAGCACCGTGGCCTGGGACGGTTCCGGACCGAGCAGCCGCCGTACTCGCTGCTCGCCCGGGGGATCGAGGCGTCGGTGCTGCCGGTCTGCCGCCGGCTCGGGATGGGCGTGATGACGTGGGGCCCGCTCGCCTCGGGCTTCCTCACCGGCAGGTACCGCAGGGGCGGCACCGTCGACCTGTCCACGGGCCGTCCCGCGCTGACCCCGGGGCGCTTCGATCCCGCCCTCCCGGAGAACACCGCGAAGTACGAGGCCGTCGAGCGGCTCATCGAGCTCGCGGCCGACCTCGGGTGCACCCTGCCCGAGCTCGCCGTCGCCTTCCCCGCCGCGCACCCGGCCATCACCTCGGTGATCATCGGTCCCCGGACGATGGAGCAGCTTCGGGCCACGCTCACGGGCGCCGCGCTGACCCTCGACGACGCGACGCTCGACCGGATCGACGAGATCGTGCCTCCCGGAACCGACCTGTACCGGGCGGACGGCGCCTGGCGGTCGCCCGCCCTGACCGACCTGTCGGCGCGGCGCCGTCCCCTCGGCGAGCGCACCGCCGGCTGAACGCCGAGGCGCCCCGCTGCCGTTCTTGCTCTCAACGTTCCTGCGGGGTCGGAACATGGACGCCGAGGCCACGATCGGCGCGTGTTCGGGCGTCGGCGGACCAGTGGGGGGCGTTCCACCGGTCGGCGATGGCGGCGGCGTGGGCGAAGTGGGCGGCGGCCTCGTCGCCCCGGCCGAGGAGGAGGGCGATTTCGCCGAGTGTGTGGGCGACCGGAGGCAGGGCCAGCGACAGGCTCTCCGCGCCGGCCGGGGGACCGTCGCGATGGGGGAGCAGTTCCGCGTAGATCTCCGCGGCGGCGTCGTGGTCGTTCAGTGCGACGATCGCCATCGCGCGCAGGCTCGTCAGGAAGGTGAAGAAGAAGTCCGGCCGGATCGGGCTCGCTGACGTGCGTGCCTCGTCGCCGCGGCCGGCGGCGTGGAGGGCGAGCGCGAGCAGGTCGGCGACCATCGGGCCCAACGCCTCGTGGAGCGCGCGCACGTCGTCCAGATGGTCGCCGAGCGTGCCGTCGTTCAGCCAGATCACCGCCAGCGCGAGGCCGAGGAAGCCGGCGTGCACCGATCCGGCGCGTTCCATGTGTGCGGTGGCCTCGGTGTAGAGGCACTGGGCGTCGGTGAACCGGCCCTCGATGAGCACCAGGGTCGCCAGCGCGATCTCGGCGGCGCTGATCGCCTCCGGCATCCGGTAGGCGCGGGCGAGGTCGAGCGCCTCCCCGGTCACACGGCGCATGGTCGCGGGGTCGTTGGCCGCGGCGGCGTTCGCGGCCTGGTCGAGCAGCCCGGTCACGCGGTAGACGGGCAGGTCGTGCTCGATGCCGATCTCCACCAGCTCGCGGGCGTACTCCTCCCGCCCGGGATCGCCGGCCAGGATCAGAAGCGCCGCGGCCCGGAGGCGGGGATCGGTGGCGAGGTCGAGGGCTTCCCGCGCCGCCGCCATGACCGTCGGGTCGTCTTCGCCCACCAGCTCGTTGGCGTACGCGACGAGCAGCCGGGACCGCACGTCGGAGGCGAGGTCGGTTCGCTCGAGCAGGCGGCTGAGGCGGCCGACGATGGGACGGTCGACCGTGCCGTACGCGCGGGCCTGCCAGGGGGTGGGCTCGGTCCAGGCGGTGAACGCGGCGATCATCAGGTCGTCGCGGCCGATCGACTCGGCGTACTCCACGGCCTGCTCGCGCGTGTCCCTGGCCGCGGCGACGGCCCCGGCCCTGATCTGCGCGCGCAGCAGCCTGCCGAGCAGGCCCACGCGCTCGTCCGGATCGCTGGAGTTGGCGACGGCGTCGGCGAGGAGTGCGGCCGCCACGTCGTGGGCGTAGCGGGCCTCGGCCAGTTCGGCGGCCCGTACGCAATAGGCGACGGCCTTCGGCGATCCCGCTCGCGCATAGTGATGGGCGAGCGCCGCGACGTCGCCGGTGCCCTCCAGGGCGGCGGCGATGCGGGCGTGCATCCTGGTGGCTCGCAACCGGGTGAGGTCGGTGACCAGCGTGTCCCTGACCAGCGCGTGAACGAACCGGACGCGCCCGGGCCCGGGTTCGTCGAGCAACCCGGCGATGACGCCCGCGTCCAGCGCGTCCAGCACCCCGTCCTCGTCGGAGTCGGCGGCCTGCACGAGCACGTCCACCGAACTCTCCCGGCCGGCCACCGCCGCCAGCCGCAGGACGGACACACTGCTCTCGGGGAGCCGTGCCAGTCGGCGCCGCAGCACGTCCCGTACGCCCTCGGGGACCTCGGAGAGCGCGACCAGCGCGCCCTCGCCGGTCAGCAGCCGGGCGCTCTCCCGCACATAGAAAGGGTTGCCGCCGGTTCGCTCGGCGATCCCGGCCACGGTCGCGTCGTCGGCCTCGCACTCGGCACGTACGAGCTCCGCGACGGCGTCGCCGTTCAGCCCGGGCAGGTCCAGCCGGAGGGGTACGGTGCGGGCGAGGGACCCGAGCGTTTCGGTGAGGCGCTCGCTCTCGTCCGCGCGGTATGCCGCCACGACCAGGATCGGGGCCCGCACGCCGACGCCGCCGCCGAGCAGTTCCAGCGTGGCGGCGTCCGCCCAGTGGAGGTCGTCCAGGACGACGGCGACGGGCCGGTCGGCGGCGGCCGCCGCGAGCCAGTTCCACACGGCCTGCCGGAGCCGGAACCGCCCGGCCGCCGCGTCGTCGTCCACCGGCGCGGAGTCGGAGAGCAGCGGCGCCAGGTCGTCCGCGAACTCTCCCGGAGGAACGCTCACGGCCACCTTCCGCAGCGCCTCGACCCACGCCCACGCGGGTGGCGCGCTGTCCACCTCGGGACAGCGCCCGGCGGCCACGAGCCACCCGTCCTGCCCGAGTCGCGCGCCGAGGTGCTCCAGCAGCGTCGACTTGCCCAGCCCCGCCTCCCCGGTGACGAGCGCGACGCGCGCCCCCTCGGCGGTGGCCTCCCCGGCGACCGCCACCAGCGCCGCCAGCTCGCCCTCTCGCCCCACGAACGTCGTCGCGCGGCGCCCGTTGTTCGGAGGCGGCGCGGTCGCCCGTGGCCGGGGCGTGTCCGCGGGGGGCGGAGGGACGGCCGCGCGGAGGACGTCCGTGCGCTGGGTGAGGATCGCCTCTTCCAGGGCCACCAGGTGCGGGCCGGGGTCGAGGCCCAGCTCGTCGGCGAAGGTGGCGCGGGCGCGGCGGAGCGCGGCCAGCGCGTCGGCCTGGCGGCCGCTGCTCCACAGCGCGAGAGCGTGCAGGCGCCAGCTCTCCTCGCGCAGGGGAGCGTCGCGGGTGAGGCCCTCCGCCTCGGGTACCACCGCCCCGGGGTCGCCGAGGCGCAGTCCCGCGGCGATGTGCAGTTCGCGGGCGACCAGGCGCAGCTCGTTCAGCCGGGCGGTCTCGGCGGCGGCCCAGGGCTCGTCGGCGACCTCGGCGAAGGCGGGTCCGCGCCACAGCGCCAGCGCCTCGTCCAGCCGCGCGCGGGTGTCACGGGGATCGGTGAGCGTACGGGCCTCGTCGAGCAGCTCATCGAAGCGCCATGCGTCCACCGCCCCCGGCGGCAGGCGCAGTGCGTAGCCGGGCGGCGCGCTCACCAGCAGGCGGGCCGGGGTCCGCGGCGGGCGGCCGGGTTCCAGCAGGCGGCGCAGGTTCGACACGTACGCCTGCAACGACGCCAGGGCGCGCGACGGTGGTTCGCCGCGCCACAGGTCCTCGACCATCCGGTCGACCGGCACGACGTGTCCTCGCGCCACCACCAGCAGGGCCAGCACGCCGCGCTGCCGCGGTCCGCCGAGGGGAACGGGCTCGCCGCCGGCCTCGGCCGCGAGCGAGCCCAACACCCTGATCAAGATCATGAGGTGACACATCGTACGCGCGGCCGCCGCACGCGTTCCAAGTCGACTCCAAGTGCCTTCCAAACCCCCGGGAGCAGTCTTGAGCACGTCGAACGGAACAGCTGAAGGGGCAGGAACAGATGAGCGTCGACACCCAGAGCATGGAGATCGTCCACCGCGCCTTCCGCCGCGAGTCGCGGCTGCTGATGGAGCTCGTCGCGGCGGTCGCCCCGGGCGACACCGCTCGCGCCAAGGTGATCGCCGACCACTTCCGCGACTACCGGCTGGGGCTGAAGAACCACCACGAGGGCGAGGACGCGTTGCTGTGGCCGCCACTCCTGTCCCGGGTGGATCTGGAGGCGGACATCGTCCTGCGCATGGAGGCCCAGCACGAGCGCGTCGCGGCCACGCTGACCAGGCTGGACGCCGCAGTCCCGGCGTGGGAGGCCACCGCCGGAGCCGACGAGCGCGACACCCTCGTGGCGGTCCTCACCGATCACCGGGCGGTGCTGCTCGAACACCTCGACGACGAGGAGGCCACTCTTCTTCCGCTCGCGGCCGAGCACATCACCGAGCAGGAGTGGGCCGCACAGGGCGACCACTTGGTGGCCAACACGCCCAAGCTCACCCTGCTCACGCTCTTCGGCCTCGTCCTGGAGGACGCGAACCCGGCCGAGCGCGCCACGCTCCTCTCCGCCCTCCCCGCGCCGGTGCGCGGCGTCTGGCACGTCATCGGCCGCCCTCGCTACGCCCGCCACATCCGTCGCGTCCGCGCGGCCTGACCGCAAGCCGGACCCCGCGCACGTACTCACCGAGCTCGCCGAAGACTCCCAAGGAGAAGAACGATGTCGCTGAAGAAGATCAACACCGTCCTGGTCGCCGCCTTCATCCTTTTCATCCTCTGGTTCGGGATGGAGTTCATCCTGAGCCCGGAGACGACCGCGCCGGGCTTCGGCCTGCCGAGCCGGCCGTCCGGCGACGGTGGCGGCTTCCTGATCATCAAGGGAATCCGCGACGTCGTCTTGGCCCTGGTCCTGGGCATCCTGCTGGTGACGGGCCACCGCCGGGCGCTGGGCTGGGTGCTGCTGGTGGAGGCCCTCGCCGCGTACGGCGACATGACCGACGTGCTGGCGCACCACGGCTCCGTGGCCACCGCGCTCGGCGTCCACGGCCTGACCGCGACGCTGATGGTGGTCAACGGCCTGCTGATGATGCGCGAGACCCGCAAGGTCGCGGCCGCTCCGGCGACGCCCTCCCCGCAGCCCGCCTGACGGTCGCGAATTTGGGGTTATATACGAATAACCCCAACGGGTGTATACCTGAGGCGTCATCGTGTTCCCGAGCCTGAGGACCGGCCATGCCGAAGATCAACGTGTACCTGCCCGACGAACTCGCCGAAGCCGTCAAAGAGGCCGGCGTCCCGGTGTCCGCGATCTGCCAGCGGGCACTGGAACAGGCCGTGCGGCGGGTCACCGCCATCCGTCAGACCGCACTGGGCGAGCTGTCCCGGGACGACCTGGGCGAGCGGCTGCCGTCGTTCACCGTACGAGCCCACACGACGATCAAGCTGGCCGTCGATCGCGCGTCCGCCGACGCCCGTTCGAGCGTCGGAACGGCGGACCTGCTCGCCGGCATCGTCGCCGAAGGCGGCAACCTGGCGTTGCACGTGCTGCGCGCCATCGACATCGACCCCCTCCAGGTGCAGCGCGACCTCGAGCGCCAGACCGATCCCGAGGCCGGCGGCGCGCAGGATGACGCGTCGGCGCGCTTCAGCGTCGCCGCCGCCGGCGCGCTGGAACTGGCGGTGACCGAGGCGACGGCCCTCGGGCACAACTACGTCGGCTGCGAGCACCTGCTCCTGGGGCTGGTCGGCGAACCCGAGGGCACGGCCGGCCGCGTCCTGCGCGGGCTCGGCGCCGAGCCCCGGTTGACCCGGCGCGCGGTCACGGCCGCTCTGGCCGGTTACGTGCACCTGCGGGCGCAGACCTCCGCAGCCGACCCCGCCAAGGCCCTGGCCGACGTCGTACGGCAGCAGTTGCAGCCGGTCGTCGCGCGGATCGAGCGGCTGGAGCAGCGCCTCGGTCCGGTGCCCGGAGGAGAGTGAACGACGCGGCGTGCCGGGTTCCCCTCGTCCGGCCGTGTTCCGTGGCCGGTCGCGCGGTCAGGAACCGGCGTGTTCGGCGGGGCCGGGGTCCGGGCCGGTGAGGTGGGCCCGGGCGTGATCGCGGAACACGGCGACCAGGCGGCTGCGGTCGTCGGCACGGGTGGCCAGCACGACGTGCGCCGGATCGACGCCCTCCAGCGGAATCGCGGTGAGGTCGGGACGCAGAGCCGCCAGGTTGTGAGCGGCGGAGATGGCCACGGCCTGTCCGGAGGCGACGAGTTCGAACTTGTCCTCGACGGTGTCGACGACGGGACCGTCGGGCGCGGGGCGGCCGTCCGGGCGGGGATCGATGCGCCAGTAGGCGCTCCACGCCGGGTCGGAGTCGCGCAGCCGGGGAAGGGGCTCGTCGGCGATGTCGTCGAGGGAGACGCGCTCCTTGCCGGCCAGCCGGTGGTCCAGTGACACGATCACCACGCGCGGCTCGTCGTAGAGGACCGTGACATGAAGGTGGTCGGTGGGGAAGGGCAGCCTGCCGACCACCGCGTCCACCCGGTGCTCCAGCAGCGCGGGCCGGACGTCGTGCCAGGCGATGTGCTGGGCGTGCACTTCGGCGTCGGGATGCCGGTGGCGCATCGCGCGCACGGCGGGTGTGATGATCACGCCGTTGGTGTAGCCGACGGTGATGCGGCTGGGCCGGGCGGCGGCCTGGGTGCGGGCGATGGCCTGGGCGGCGGTGCGCAGCAGTGCCCTGGCCTCGGGCAGGAACACCTCGCCGGCCTCGGTGAGGTGGCTGCCCTGCGGGGTGCGGTCCAGCAGCCGGGTGCCGAGTTGCTGTTCCAGGCGGTGCATCTGCCGGCTCAGCGACGACTGGGTGAGATGCAGGACCTCGGCGGCACGGCCGAAACGCCGGTACTCGGCGATGACCGTGAAGCAGTGCACCAGCTGCAGGTCGAGGTTCACCGAGGACGGCGGCACGTCGGGCATGAGGGCACAGTAGTCCTCGTTCCGACCGGTCGAAGTCGTGACCTGTGGTGATGCGCGAACCGCGACGCGCGTTGCAGAGGTTTCATTGGATCGGGGAGGCCGTCCAGCGGCAGGCTGGGAGTACCGGCGTGGCACCGTCGATGTGCCTTATCGGAGCCGGTGCGCCTTCACCTCGTTGAAAAGGATGTTCGCCATGGGCAGGTACGACGGCAAGCGTGTCGTGATCACGGGCGGCAGTAGCGGCTTCGGTTTCACGACGGCGAAGCTGCTGGTGGACGAGGGAGCACGCGTTCTGATCACCGGGCGGGGCCAGGCCGGGCTCGACTCCGCCCGCGAGCAGCTCGGCGAGCACGCCGTGGCGGTCCAGAGCGACGCCGCTTCACTTCCTGACATCGCCGCTCTCGCCGACCGTGTGAAGGCCGAGTTCGGCACCGTCGACGCCCTGTTCGTCAACGCCGGCATCACCCGGACCGTGCCCTTCGAATCGATGACCGAGGAGGTGTACGACGAACTGTTCGCGATCAACGCCAAAGGCGCCTACTTCACCGTGCAGAGACTCGCCCCGCTGCTGAGTGAGGGGAGCGGCGTGGTCCTCACCACCTCGGTCGCGAACGTCAAGGGCATGCCGATGGTCAGCGCCTACGCGGCCAGCAAGGCGGCCCTGCGCTCCATGACCCGCGGTCTCGCCCGCGAGCTGCTCCCGCGCAAGATCCGCGTGAACGCGATCAGCCCTGGTCCGATCGACACCGGCATCCTGGACAGGTCGCTGCCGAAAGAGGCCGCCGACCAGACCAAGGCGCAGATGACCGCGAACAACCCCATGCAGCGGTTCGGCGATCCCGGCGAGGTCGCCAAGGCGGTCGTGTTCCTCGCGTTCGACGCCACCTACACCACGGGCGCGGAGCTGACCGTCGACGGCGGTGTCTCGCAGCTGTGATCCCAGCGGCCGTGGACCGGTCGCCCGGCGCCCTGCCGCGCGTTCCGGCCGGGTGCGCCGCGCGTCAGCCGAGGGTGGCGATGTCGATGACGAACCGGTAGCGGACGTCGGAGGCCAGGACGCGCTGATAGGCCTCGTTGATCCGGTCGGCCGGGATCAGCTCGATGTCGGCGCCGAGGTGGTGCTCGGCGCAGAAGTTCAGCATCTCCTGCGTCTCGGCGATGCCGCCGATCATCGACCCGGCGTAGGAGCGTCGGGCGTTCAGGAGGGAGAACACGTTGACGCTCAGCGGCTCGGTGGGGGCGCCGACGTTGACGAGGGTGCCGTCGACGGCGAGCAGCCCGAGGTAGGCGTCGACGTCGATGACCGCGCTCACGGTGTTGACGATCAGGTCGAATCGGCCGGCGAGCCGGGCGAACGTGTCGGGGTCGCTGGTGGCGTGGTAGTGGTCGGCCCCGAGCCGCAGGCCGTCCTCCTGCTTCTTCAGCGACTGCGAGAGCACGGTGACCTCGGCGCCCATGGCGTGGGCGATCTTGACGGCCATGTGCCCGAGCCCGCCGAGACCGACCACCGCGACCTTCTTGCCCGGGCCGGCTCCCCAGTGGCGCAGCGGCGAGTAGGTGGTGATGCCGGCGCACAGCAGCGGCGCCGCGGCCGCGAAGTCGATGCCCTCGGGCACCGACAGGACGAAGTCGGCGTCGACGACGACGTGCGATCTCGGAGCCCGCTCCCCGCATCCTCACGGGGCCGGGCGGTCGCCATTGACCATTGAAGGCTCTGATCCGGACGCGAAGAAGGCACTGCCGAAGGGCGTACTGACAGGGCACCCCTGGCAGGCGGAAGGCCGCCTAGCCTGGGACGGTGGACCACCGCAGCGAGATCCGGGAGTTCCTGACCTCCCGCCGCGCCAAGATCACACCGGCGCAGGCCGGGCTGCCCTCCTACGGCACCCGCCGGGTCCCCGGCCTGCGCCGCGCCGAGGTCGCCCAGTTGGCCGGGGTCAGCGTGGAGTACTACTCGCGCCTGGAACGCGGCGACCTGTCCGGCGTCTCCGACCACGTCCTGGACGCCCTGGCCCGCGCGCTGCGGCTGAACGACGAGGAACGCATCCACCTGGAGGACCTCGCCCGCGCGGCCGACCCCGGACCGCGCCGCCGGCGCCGCTCCGCCCCGCGGCAGGTACGGCCCACGGTGCAGCGGATGCTGGACGCCATGACCGACGCGCCCGCCTTCGTCATGAACGGACGCGGCGACATCCTGGCCCTCAACGCCCTCGGCCGCGCCCTGTACGCCCCCATGATCGACGTGGCCCGCGGCGCCATCCCCAACCACGCTCGTTTCATCTTCCTCGACCCCCGTTCGCACTACTTCTGGGGCGACTGGGAACGCGCCGCCGACGACACCGTCGCCCTCCTGCACGCCCAAGCCGGCCGGGACCCGTACGACAAGGGGCTCACCGACCTCATCGGCGAACTGTCCACCCGCAGCGACGACTTCCGCACCCGATGGGCCCGCCACGACGTCCGCCAGCACCACATCGGTTCAAAATCCATCCATCACCCCGTCGTCGGCGACCTTCAGCTCACCTACGAATCCCTCGACCTGCCCACCGACGACCTCACCCTGGTCGCCTACGGCACCGAACCCGGCAGCGACTCCGAGGAGAAACTCCGTCTGCTCGCCAGCTGGGCCACGACGCTCGACGCGCAACCGTCCTCGCCCGGCGGAGCCTCCATCAGGCGATGAGCAGGTACACGGCCAGAGCGGTCATTACCAGGCTGGAGGCCAGCGCGGTGCCGAGCCGCCCACGAGCACCGGTCAGGGCACGGCCGAGGAGCGCGCCGCCGCCGGCCAGCAGGAGCTGCCAGCTCGCGGACGCGGCGAAGGCCGCCAGAACGAACACCGCCCGCCGCGTCTGGTCGGCGACCACCTCGCCGTGGCCGCCCAGCACCAGCGCGGCGAAGTAGACGACGGTGGTGGGATTCAGCAGCGTGATCCCCAGCAACCCCAGGTAGGCCCGTCCCGGGCCGATCGGCGGCTCCCCGGCCCGGGCGGGCGCCAAGCGCTCGCGGTAACGGGCCGTCGCCCCGGCCAGCCCCCGGACGGCCAGCACGATCAGCACGATGGCCGAGCACCAGCGCAGCGGCACCAGAACGGGCCGGATCACGGCCGCGACCGCGGAGCCGCCCACCGTCGCGACCAGCGCGTACAGGCCGTCGGCGGTGGCCACGCCGAGCGCGGCGCACGCGCCGGTCGTCAGGGACGTTCGTGTCGTCAGCGCGATGAGGTACGCCGCGACCGCTCCGACGGGGACCGCGATGCCGTAGCCGGCGAGCAGCCCCGCGACCAGCGTGGCGATCACGGCCGTACGGTGATCGGCCTCCGCGGTCGCCCCGGCTGCCGCTGGAACCGCGCCGGACGGACGGCGACGGACGGCGGCAGTACGGCACTGGTCGTGGTCATGCCCGGATCGTGCCCCGCGCCCGGCACGCCCGGCAACCGGTTTTCCCTCTCGGCCACGGTGCGGCGAGGCCCCGAGCCCGGCCGGGCCCCTGACCACCGCACCGGGTGACCCGTTCAGGGCGATGCCCGGTGCACGGAATGGCGAGACGCCGGACGCGAATTGGTGACAGGACTCGGCGTAGTCAACGTAATCTCGCCCTAGAGATCTGCAGGGCATTCGTTCGAGTAACGGTTTTGATCAGGAGCGTCGTCGGCGAATTCAATGCCCTTTCGAGAAGACGAGGTGTGGCATGAAAAATGGACTACCCAAGATCGGCGCCGTTGCAGGGGCCGCCGTCGCAACCCGCCGGGATCACCCCGGCTGCGGTGCCGTCGACGTCGCCGGCGGTGGAACACGAATTCGTCGGGCCCAACGGCAGCGTCGACTGCCCGAGCGGGTACGCGTGCGCCGGGGTGCCTTATTCGACCGGCGCACTGGTTTTCAAGTTCTACACCTATGGCAGTTACGCCCTGAGCTACTGGCACGGCACGGGATTCGTGGCCAATGTCCAGACCGGCGGCGCGGCGACCAGGCTCTACGACGGCAACGGCGGCGCAGCCGGCTGCATACCGGCCGGGGTGGGACAGAACGGCATCAACTGGGATCCCATCTGGACCATCGCCCTGACCGCCAGCCACTGCTGACGCGCGTCGTCGATCAGGCCCGCAAGGCCACCGGGGTGGACCCGCAGGACGCCGGTGCGCTCGTCACCGACACCGGCGACGCGCGCACCGACCTGCAGAACGCGGGGGAGCGGCTACTGCGCGCCATGCTCACCCCCGACCACATGGCGCTGCACCGGCTGACCATCGCCGAACTACCCCACCACCCCGAACTGCAACGATCCTGGCGCGACGACGGCACCGGACAGGCCATCCGCGATGCGATCGCCGCCTACCTGGCCGAACGGGACCGCCGTGGGGACCTCCGCGTGCCCGACCCGGCGCTGAGCGCACACCAGTTCGTCATGCTGCTCGCCGCCGAGGGGCAAGTACGTTCGCTGCGCGGCGTCCAGCCCCTCACCAACGAGGAGATCCCGCAGATCGTCCACCAGACCACTGACCTGATCATGCGTGCCCATCACTCCCGGCAGAGTCTCTGAAGAGCGCGCACAGGTCGGTTCTGCGTACCCGGATCAGGAAAGGGTCGCCGGGGTCGCCCAGCGGGGGTCCAGATGGCCCAGCCACGCGTCTTGATCGTCTGTCAGGGATCGTTCGAGTGGTAGTGGCACGAAACGGCAGAAGAATGTCAGGCCGGCGTCGTCTCCAGCGCCGCCGACGGTGTGGTGCCATGCGTCGGCTGTGGTCGCGGGCGCCTGAAGATGGAAGTAGGTGGTCCTGCGCGGCTGCCGGGTGTCGGGATGGGGCTTGTCCTCCACGGTGATCGGGCGGATCACTGTGGCGGTGAGCAGACCGGTCTCTTCGACGACCTCGCGCAAAACGGCTTGGTGTAGTTCCTCGTCCGGGTGGACGCCGCCCGCGGGAATCTGGGTGCCGGCCTGGGGCATGTCGACGTGGTCGAAGACCAGGAGTTCAGGGACGGCGCGATGCCTGATCACGTAGGCGGCGACGCGGATTCTCGGTCGTGTCACTTGCGCATTCTCCAGGTAGCGGCCTCGGAGTCCTAGCCCGGACGCCGGCCGCAAAGGAGAGGGTGGGGCAACGGACGGCATGTCGTCGGTGACGCCGGCGCCGCCGAAGGTCTTGCCGCGTTTGCGGGCGGACTCGTGCCCTTCGAGGGTGCGGTCGCGGATGTACTCGCGTTCCATGAGCACGGTAGTCGTGCCCGGGCAGGACGATCCGCAACTCGCTCGAGTGCTGCAGGTCAGGACTGGTCGCCCACGAGAGCGGTTGCGCGCGTCTCGGGAACGCCCAGCATCAGCAGGCTCGTGATCGTCGCTGCTCGGGCGCCGAGGGTCCCGTTCGACAGGTCGCTGTCCGCAATGGCGAACACGACGCCGTAGGCAACCTGGCTCAGAATGCCCGCCGGCAGGTGCTGTGCGAACACGTCGGTGTCCTGGCCCCGTTTCACGAGGTCGGCGAGGAGTTCGTCGACCGGCCCGAGCATGCCGTGGATCGCCTCGCCGTACTCGCCACGGCGCAGCGCCAGCAGCACTCGGTACCGGTGCGCCACCGGCCAGAGGCGGGCGACGAATTCGGCCCACGCCGCGTCCGCTTCTGCGTCGGAGGCGTTGACTTCGGTGAGCACGGCTGTCATCTCGGTGACGGCCCGTTCCGTGAGTGTCCGAACCAGGTCGAGGCGCGAGGGGAAATGGCCATAGACGGTGCGACGGACGACGCCGGCGGCGGAGGCGACGTCACCCATGCCGGCGTCGGGGTTCTCGCCCAGCACGTCGAGGGCGACGTCGAGGATGCGATCGCGTGTCTCGTTCATCGAGCGCACACGGGAGGACTCGGTGGGCACGACAGCATTGTTGCACACCGGTGTGCAGTGAAGTAGATTGCACACCAGTGTGCAACGAGGAGTTGCGCTGTGCTTCGAAACCCAGGAGAAGAAGGCAATGACCGCACCGACGCCGCCGACCTCGGCCCTCGTCCGCCCGTTCACCGTCTCGATCTCGGATTCGGAGATCGCCGACGTGAAGCAGCGACTGGCCAGGACTCGATGGCCGGATCCGGAAACGGTGGGCGACTGGTCGCAAGGGGTTCGGGTAGAGAACGCCAGATCTCTGGTCGACTACTGGGAGCGCGGCTACGACTGGCGGCGCTTGGAGTCCGAGCTCAATCGCTTCCCGCAGTTCCTGACCGAGATTGATGGGCTGGACATCCACTTCATCCACGTCAGGTCCAAGAATCCCGACGCAATGCCGCTGATGCTCACGCACGGATGGCCGGGCTCGATCGTCGAGTTCCTGAAGCTGATCGGCCCGCTGACCGATCCGGTGCCGTTCGGAGGAGACGCCGCCGATTCATTCGACGTCGTCGTCCCGTCGCTCCCGGGGTTCGGGTTCTCCCAGAAGCCCACGGAGACCGGGTGGACCGTATCGCGCATCGCAAGCGCGTGGGCGGAGCTGATGAAGCGTCTCGGCTACACGAGATGGGCCGCGCAAGGCGGCGATTGGGGCGCCGTCGTCACCACCGCCCTCGGGGCCATGCAACCTGAGGGGCTTCTCGGAATCCATCTGAACACCCAGTACGCCTTTCCCGCACAGATGCCCGACACCTTGTCGCCCGAACAGCGCGACGCCGTGGAGGCCCTCGCCCTCTACGCCGGCGATCTCGGTGGGTCGAACCACCTTCAGGGCACGAAGCCGGAGACCGTCGGATTCGCCCTGGCGGACTCTCCCGCCGGTCAGGCAGCCTGGATCTACGAGAAGTTCCAGTCCAAGACCGACAACCACGGGCTCGCCGAGGACACCCTCAGCATGGACGACATGCTCGACGCGATATCCCTCTACTGGTTCACCAACAGCGCAGCGTCGTCCGGCCGCATCTACTGGGAGAACAAATCGGCCACTTTCGCCGGCCCGAAGCTGACGCTTCCGGTCGCGGTGACCGTCTTCCCGAAGGACATCCCACGCCTGCCACGAAACTGGATCGAAGACACCTACAGCAACCTGATCCACTACGGCGAGGCCGAGAAGGGCGGCCACTTCGCGGCCTTGGAACAGCCCGAGATCCTGGTCCGCGAAATCCGCACCGGCCTGCGCGCCCTTCGCTCCTGACACCAACGCGCGAGCTCAGGAGCGCACGGCGTGAGATCCACGACACCCTCCGATCGTCCGGAACCGTCAGCAGGCGCCGCAGAGCCGCAGCCGTCTCGGCCGGCGTCCGCTCTGCGGCAAGATCCTCCTCCTCACGGGCCGGTCGATCGCTCAGGGCGGTGGCACCGCCCGTTCAGCGAGCACTCCTAACGGGATTGCTACGATTCAAGCGTTAGGAGAGACCCGACCGAGGAGACCGCCGTGACCGGACGCCCGCCCTTCCCGCCGTTCACGCCGGAGACCGCGCCGCAGAAGGTCCAGGCCGCCGAGGACGCGTGGAACACGCGCGATCCCGAACGGGTGGCGCTCGCCTACACCGAGGACTCGGTCTGGCGGAACCGCGACCGGTTGATCACCGGCCGGGACGAGATCATCACGTTCCTGCGCGAGAAGTGGGACCGGGAACTCGACTACGCCCTCCGCAAGGAGCTGTGGAGCTTCCACGGCAACCGGATCGCGGTGCGCTTCCAGTACGAATGCCACGATGCGACCGGCCAGTGGTGGCGCAGCTACGGCAACGAGCTGTGGGAGTTCACCCCCGAAGGCCTGATGAGCCGTCGCGAGGCCAGCATCAACGACGTCCGCATCGCCGAGGCCGACCGGCGTATCTTCGGTCCGCGTCCCGCCGATGAACGGAGCATCCTCCCGATCCACTGAGGCAGGACCCATACGCCCACCGCCTGGCAGGAAGACCTCGCAGGAAGACGGAGCATGAACGCCACACTCCCGGTGACCCTGGAAGACGTCCGTTCCGCCGCCGCGCGCATCGAGGGCGTCGCGCACCGCACCCCGGTGCTGCGCTCGCGCACCCTCGACGCGCTCGTCGGCGCCGAGATCTTCCTCAAGTGCGAGAACCTGCAGCGGATCGGCGCGTTCAAGTTCCGCGGCGCCTACAACGCCGCCTCCCGGCTGACGCCGGAGCAGCTGTCCAAGGGCATCGCCGCGTACTCCTCGGGCAACCACGCCCAGGCCGTCGCCCTCGCCGCCCGTGAACTCGGCACGACCGCGGTGATCCTCATGCCCGAGGACACCCCGAAGTCCAAGATGGACGCCACCGCCGGTTACGGTGCGGAGATCGTCACCTACGACCGCTACACCGGCGACCGGGTCGCCATCGGCGAGGCGCTGGCGGCCGACCGCGGCCTGGCGCTCATCCCGCCGTACGAGCATCCGCACGTCATCGCGGGGCAGGGCACCGCGGCACTCGAGCTCCTCGATGAGGTCGGCGACCTCGACGCCCTGGTGGTCCCGGTCGGCGGCGGAGGACTCATCGCCGGCAGCGCCACCGCCGCCAAGGGCCTCGCCCCGGCGATCCGTGTGATCGGCGTGGAACCGGAGGCGGGCGACGACACCAAGCGCTCCCTCGAGGCAGGGCGGCGCGTGTCCATCCCCGTACCCCGCACCATCGCCGACGGTCAGGCCGCGGACATCCCTGGCGAGTTGACGTTCTCCATCAACCGGCGTCTGGTCGACGGGATCGCGCTGGTGACCGACGACGAGATCCGCGAGGCCATGCGGTTCGCGTTCGAACGCCTGAAGATCGTCATCGAGCCGAGCGGCGCCAGCCCGCTGGCCGCGCTGCTGAGCGGCCGCATCACCCCGCCGTCCCGCGTCGGTGTGATCATCTCCGGGGGCAACATCGGCGCACGGCGCTTCGCCGAACTCTGCGGCATCTGACCCCCTCGTTCACCCCGCCCGGGCCGCGGGCGGAGATCCGCCCACCCGGGTCGGGGCTGGGACAGGGGCGGTCACCCGAGGAGCGACTGAGTGCCGAGGACGGTCAGCAGCTCCAGGCGTTCGGCGTCCTCGGTGCCGGGCTCGGCCGTGTAGATCATGATGTGCAGGTCGCTGCCCGCCACGGTCACCACGTCGCAGTCCAGTGTCAGGGCGCCCACCTGCGGATGGTCGATGGTCTTACGCGCGGCCTCGTGGCGGCGGACGGCACCCGATTCCCACAGCTCGGCGAACCGGTCACTGCGCGCCTGGAGCTCCGCCACCAGCCGCCGCAGCCGCTGGTCGGCCGGATAACGCCCGACGGTCGCGCGCAGGTCGGCGACCAGAGCCGCTTGCAGCGCGCCCTGGGACTCCGGCGTCTGCCGGACCCGGTTCTCATAGCCCAGGAAGTTCCGCCACACGCCGTTGCGCTCGTTGCCCCGCCAACCGGACGGGTCGCCCATCAGCGCCGCGTACGGCGGGTTCGCGATGAGCAGCGTCCAGGACGCGTCGTACACCGCGACGGGCGTCCCGGTCAGCCGGTCCAGCAGCCGCTGGACGCTCGGAGTGATGTACGCGGGGACCGTGTCCGGCCCCGGCGGCGCAAGGCCGGCCAGGCCGAACAGGTGGGCCCGCTCGCCGCTCGACAGCCGCAGGGCCCGGGCCAGCGCCTCGACGACCTGCGGGGACGGGTTCGACGCGCGACCCTGCTCGAGGCGGGTGATGTAGTCGACGGAGATCCCGGCCAGCAGCGCCAGTTCCTCGCGGCGGAGGCCGGGCGCGCGCCGCTGCCCGCCGGTGGGCAATCCGGCGGCCTCGGGCGACACGCGGTCGCGCCAGCGGTGTACCGTCCGTCCGAACTCTGTCGTCGCCACATCCATCAGTCTGCACGGCGGGCCGGCGAACTTCCTGGTACCCGTAGTCCCAGGAAGACGGGACGACTGGGTGCCGCCGTCCCGCGGCGGCAACCTGGAGCCATGACGACAACACTGATCACCGGGGCGAACAAGGGCCTCGGTTTCGAGACCGCCCGTCGGCTCATCGCCGCGGGTCACACCGTCTACATCGGCAGCCGGGACGCCGAACGCGGCCGCCGGGCCGCCGAGCGCCTGGGCGCGCGGATGGTCCTCCTCGACGTCACCGACGACGCGTCCGTCGCCGCGGCGGCCAAGACGATCGAGGCGGACGGCGGCCTGGACGTGCTGGTCAACAATGCCGGCATCGAAGGGCGGACGCCGGACGGGGGAGTGGTCGGCGCCGCCGAGACGACCGCGGACCTGATGCGGGAGATGTTCGAGACGAATCTCTTCGGTCTCGTACGCGTCACCCACGCCTTCCTGCCGCTGCTGCAGCGGTCCGCGGCACCGGTCGTGGTCAACGTCAGCAGCGGCCTGGCCTCTCTCGCCAGGGCGACGGCCGAGGGCACCCCGGTGTACGCCTACCCGGGGATCGCCTACCCGGCCTCGAAGACCGCGGTCAACATGGTCACCGTGCAGTACGCCAAGGCGTTCCCGCAGATGCGGATCAACGCGGTCGAGCCCGGTTACACCGCCACCGACCTGAACGCTCACACGGGCATCCAGACCGTCGAGGAGGGCGCCGAGATCATCGTGCGCATGGCACAGGTGGGCCCCGACGGCCCGACCGGCGGCTACTTCGACATCGAGGGCCCTCTTCCCTGGTGAGCCACCCGGTTTCGCGTCCGAGTGCGGTCGGTCCGTACTCGGACGCGGGCGGCACCGCCCGACCCCCTAGGCTCACCAGGATGAATCTTGACGAGGCGGTACGCCTGTGGGACCCGGAGCCGGGATGGCTGAACACCGCGAGCTACGGCATCCCGCCGACACCGGCGTTCGAGGCGCTGCAGAGCGCGCTGGCCGAGTGGCGTCGCGGGGTCAACGGCTGGGACAAGTGGGATCGGTCCACCGATCGCGCGCGCGGCGCGTTCGCGCGTCTGGTCGGCGTCCCGGCCGACGACGTGGCCGTCGGCGCCTCCGCCGCGCAGGTGCTCGCCCCGGTCGCGGCCTCACTGCCACCCGGCTCGCGCGTCGTCGTCCCTGACATCGAGCAGACGTCGAACCTGTTCCCGTGGCTCGTGCAGGATCTCGACGTGCGCACGGTGCCGCCCGCGGACCTGCCCGCAGCGATCGATGAGCGTACGGACGCCGTCGCCTTCAGCCTGGTCCAGTCCGCGACGGGTGAGGTCGCCGCCGTGGACGAGGTCGTCGCGGCGGCGCGGGCGCACGGCGCGCTTATCATCGCCGACGCCACTCAGGCGGTCGGCTGGACGCCGGTCGACGCGACGCCCTTCGACGTCCTCGCCGTCTCGGCGTACAAGTGGCTGATGTGCCCGCGCGGCACCGCCTTCTGCTACGTCAGCCCGGCGGTACGCGACCGCATCCGGCCGATCGCCGCCAACTGGTACGCCGGTGACGGCGACGCCTCGTACGGCCCGCCGCTGCGGCTGGCGAAGGACGCCCGGCGATTCGACATCGCCGTCCCCTGGTTCTCCTATGTCGCGGCCGCCCCCACGCTGGAGCTGCTCCTGGAGATCGGCATCGGTCCGATCCACGACCATGACGTACGGCTGGCCAACCGGTTCCGGACCGGCCTCGGCCTACCGCCCGGCGACAGTGCGATCGTCAGCGTCACCCGCCCGGGCGCGGCCGAGCGGCTCGCGGCGGCCGGCATTCGCGCATCCGTCCGCAACGGCGCGGCCCGGCTCGCCTTCCACCTCTACACGACGGAAGCCGACGTGGACACCGCCGTCGCGGCGCTGATCTGAGCGCGGCGATCCAGTACGCCCTGGCCACCGGGGTAGGCGACCGACGACCGGCTGATATCGCCGGCGGAGGTGTGGAACGAGATCGAGCGGGTGGTGCCGCCTGAGAAGCCGACGGCTGCGGTCGAGGTGATCGCGTCGTTCGTGCCCGAGACCGACGATGAGGCCGCGGCATGCGTGGCGGGCCGAGCTGGTCAGGCGGTACCGGACGGTTTCGGCCGACCTTCAGCGGGCGCCCCTCCCACTTCCTCACCCGGCTCCCCGTCCCTGTTCCTCGAGGCCGGCTACCGCCGAAATCCGGTCCGATCCTCCTCGCGGGCCGACCGACCTTCTCTCGCCCCCGGGATCGGCTGGCGGGACCCGGCTCGGTCGTGCCCGCGTCCGCGCGGGAGGGGTGCCCTGCCAGTACACCTTCCGGCAGTGCCTTCTTCCTCTGCTGACCAGCGTCTTTGATGGGTAGTGGCCACTCAGAGGCCATGACCACTGCGAGCGGGACGTGGGCCCGCCGAGTCGGCGTCCGCGTGCGGCCGAGGCCGTACGCGGACCGCCGCCGGTGTGACGCGACACCGACCCCGGCATGTGATCGCAGTACGTCGACACACGAGTCCAAGGAAGTGAAGGCAATGCGTGGTGTGGTGATGCACGGTCCGGGTGACGTACGGGTGCAGGACCGCGAGAACCCAAGGATCATCGAGCCGACCGATGCGATCATCAAGGTGGCGGCGGCGTGTGTATGCGGGTCGGACCTGTGGCCCTACCGCGGCGTCGATGAGTTCCACGACCAGCCGATGGGCCATGAGTACGTCGGCGTGGTCGAGCAGATCGGCGACCAGGTCGAGGACATCACGATCGGTGACTTCGTGGTCGGGTCGTTCTTCGCCTCCGACAACACCTGCGAGATCTGCCGGGCCGGATATCAGTCCCGCTGTGTGCACGCCGAACTGGTCGGGGGTACCCAGGCGCAGAGGGCCCGCATCCCGCTGGCCGACGGGACCCTGGTCGCCACCCCCGGCATGCCCGACGCGGACCTGATCCCCTCGCTGCTGACCGCCTCCGATGTGCTGGGCACCGGCTGGTTCGCCGCCGTGGCGGCCGAGGCCGGGCCGGGCAAGACGGTGGCGGTCGTCGGCGACGGCGCGGTCGGCCTGCTGGGGGTGCTGGCCGCCCGGCAGCTGGGGGCCGAGCGGATCGTCATCTTCAGCCGGCACGCCGACCGGCAGAAGCTCGCCACCGAGTTCGGCGCCACCGACCTGATCATCGAACGCGGCGATGAGGGCGTGGCCAAGCTCAAGGAGCTGAACGGCGGACTGGGCGCGCACAGCGTGATCGAGGCGGTCGGCACCCAGGAGTCGATGATGCAGGCCATCCGCGCCACCCGCCCGGGCGGGCATGTGGGCTACGTCGGTGTCAGCCACGACGTCCGGCTCCCCGGCGAGGAGCTGTTCTTCTCCGGAGTGCACCTGCACGGCGGCCCCGCGCCCGTGCGCCGGTTCCTGCCCGAGCTGATCCGGCTGATCTGGGACCGCGAGATCAATCCGGGTCGGGTCTTCGACCTCGAACTCCCGCTGGAGGAGGCCGCCCAGGGCTACAAGGCCATGGACGAGCGCCGCGCCATCAAGACCCTCCTGCGCCCCTGACCCGGGCGGTCACCGGGGAGGAAGGATGACACCCACGATGGGGGGCGCGAGCGCCCGATGCCGGCATCCGCTGTTCGCTCGCTTCTACGCCCGCGTCTGCCCGCTGATGGACCGGGGCCTGGGCCCGCACCGTCACGCCCTGCTGGACGGCCTGTCCGGGCGGGTCGTCGAGATCGGTGCGGGCACCGGGTCCAACTTCGCCCACTATCCGCACCAGGTCGAGGCCGTGCTGGCCGTGGAACCCGAACCGTACCTACGGCGCCTGTCCGAGGCGACCGCCACCCGGACGCCCGTGCCGATCCAGGTCACCGGCGGATCCGCCGACCGGCTTCCGGCCGCCGACGCCTCCTGTGACGCGGCCGTGGCCTGCCTGGTGCTGTGCACCGTGCCCGCCCCGAACGCCGCCCTGGCCGAGATCCTCAGGGTGCTCCGGCCCGGCGGACGACTGCGGTTCCTCGAACACGTACAGGCCGATACTCCGGGCCGGCGGCACGTTCAACATGCCCTCGACGCCGTCCTGTGGCCGCGACTGAACGGCGGCTGCCACCTCGGACGCGACACCGCCGCCACGATCGAACGCGCCGGTTTGGTGATCGAACGACTCGACCGGCTCGGCCCTCGCGAGACCGGCATTCCCTTCCCTCTGGCCCCGCTGATCCTCGGCACCGCCGTCCGCCCGTCTCGGGGGTGATGGGGCCGGAACGGGACATCCCGCGGAGACCTCACCGCCATCATGACCGGCCCGATGGGCCACGACGCCAGGGACGCGTGGGTGCGCGCCATGTCCGGACGGTCACCCGACCCTGACGACCTTCCGCCTCCGGCGCCGGCGGTACTGGCGCACCTCGCCCGCCTCGCCGGGTCACCGCCCTCGGCACCCGAAGAGCGCATCGCGGCGGCCCTGGAGACGTGGCGGATACTGAACGGCGGCGTCCTCGCATTCGACGAGGACGCCGCGCGGCGCAACGTCGAGCTCTCCTACGAACGAGACCCCGACCAGGCCACCGCCGCCAACCATGACCTGGCCGCCAGGCGGATGACGGAGGACCGGCTCGTGCCCCTGTCCGGTATCACGGCACCGACGCTCGTCATCCACGGCACAGCGGACCCGCTCCGCCCACCGGCCCACGGCGAGGCCGTCGCCGCGAGGATCCCCGGGGCACGGCTGCGGACCACCCCCGGCATGGGGCACGGGTTCTTCTCTCCCGGGCTGCCTCACCGCATCGCCGAACTCATCCTCCAACACACCGGCGCCGCGGGCTGAGGCGATCGACCGGTCAGGCGCGGTCGAACCGGGAGGCGAACCGTGCGGTGAACAGGTCGGCGCCCTTGCGTTGGTAGACAGTCTCCGCCGTGGCCGCGGCGACGCCGTCTGGTGTCGGGAGCTGGCCGATGCCCGCCCGCGTTCCCAGCGGAAGCAGGATCCTTCGCTCGGGTGTCGGCGCGTGAACGGCGTCCGGCCGGTCGCCGGCCAGCTGCGCTCTGATGTTCTTCACCACGATGTCGGCATGTGTCATCGCGTAGGAGGCCATCTTGGGGTCGGGGAGAGCGGCGATGTCTCCGATCGCGTAGATGTGGTCGTAGCCCTGGACGTTCAGTCGCCCGGTGACCGGGACCGTCTTCCGCTCGGTCAGCGGCGAGAGGCATCCATCGGCCAGGTAGCCGGTGTTGATCTCGACCCCGAAGGCTTGGAACCAGATGTCCGCCACGATCTGCTCACCCTTGTGGGTGGTGACCGCGAAGCGGCCGGCCCGACCGGCCTCGACGGTCGGCAACGCGGTCAGACCGGCGCCCAGCCGCACATCGATGCCGAGCGCGTCCAGCTGGTGGCGTAGCCCGTCTCGCACCTCGGGAAGGAAGCCGGGGAGCAACTGATCGGTCCTGTCGAGGATGACCACATACTTGTCCGGCCAGACGTCCTTGATCTCCCCTGCGAGCTCCAGGCCGACCGGGCCGGCGCCGAGGATCAGCACGCGGTCGGTACCGGCCAGCTCCCCGTAGGTCTCGCGCAGATCGTCCAGTTGCTGGGCGATGCTCGTCGACGCGTGGTTCGGTTTGGCCGGATACGTGTAGCCGGAACCGGTGGCCAGGACCAGATAATCGGCCTCGACTCGCTCACCCGAAGCGAGGGTGACGCCCTTCGGGTCCACTGAGACGGCTCTGTCGCGGATCACCCGTCCTCGTTGGAGCAGCGTCGCGAACGGGAAGAACGCGTTGTGCGCCCAGTCCGGTCGCGTCAGTGCCCGCAGCGACGCGGCCGCATTGACGAAGGCCTCCCGGGGATCGATGAGCGTGACGTCCGCCTCGGAGTCCAGCTCCTTGGCGACCAGTGACCCCCCATACCCTCCGCCGATGACCGCCACTGTGTGATTCATTCCCGCTCCTCAGTGCATCGCCGTCATTGGGCAGGATGTGCGGCGCATGATGCCGAGAGGCCGCGCAGGACACGCCAGAAGTTGACGCGACAACTCTAGGCATGGCCAAGTTGTCGAGTCAACTTCGGGTTATGATCGTGGCATGGCGAAGCCCCGCACCCTGGAACCCGAGCAGTGGGAGCTTTGGAACAGCTGGATGCAGGCGCAGCGTCTCCTGGCCCGTGAGCTGGACCGTGATCTGCAGCGCGACTACGGCATCTCCAAGGCCGAGTTCAGCGTGCTCGTAACGCTTCACCGCGCGGCCGAGGGCCGGCTGCGCGTAAGCGAGCTCGCCGAGTCACTCGCCTGGGATAAAAGCCGCGTGGCGCACCAGCTGACGCGGATGGAGAACCGCGAACTCGTGGATCGGACCGAGGACCGGTCCGGCCGTCGGGTCGGGGTCGGGCTGACCGCCAAGGGCCGCAGCGCTGTGGAGAACGCCATCCTGGGGCACGCGGACAACATCCGGCGGTACTTCTTCGAGGCACTCACGCCCGATCAGGCCGCGGCCATTCACGTGTGGAGTCGGCGAGTCGTCGACCGCATCGAAGCGCGCTGCGGTGAGCGCGCCGATCAGCTGGACGCCAACCAGCCGATCATGTGACGGTCCGAACCAGGCGCGGCCGGGATAGACCATGCGGGCGGGTATCCGGTGCGCGGGCACCGACATGGTGAGATGTCTCAGGCGGCTCGCCTGGTGATGACTTGGTAGGCGATCAGGACGAGGACGGCTGCGACGGGGGGAAGAGTCCCGCTTCGATGAACTGGAAGGTCCGGTATCCGGATGCCGGCTGGTAGTGCACGACCAAGCGGTATCCGTCGGCGGACAGGCACTGTCGCACCCTGTCGGGGTCGTTCAAGACGCAGTCGGCCGGGATCGCCTGCTGGATGTTCCAGTCGTTTCCGCCGATCACGTGGCCGACGGCGTGATGGGTGGGATCGAGGACCTGTCCACCGAACTGCCAGGAGCCGCTGAGCAGCCCCCCGTGCAGGCGTGACAGCGGCAGGTTACGGCTCCGGCCGCGATGCCCAGCGCCACCGCGAACACTGCGTAGGCGACCGGGACCACGCCTTGCACGTCGAACTCGAACGGGTCGAACCGGTGGTGGTTGAGCGCGTTCTCGGTTCGCGACCACCAGGTCACCGAGGCGGCAACGACCGAGCCCCACACGGCGGCCGCCCACAGTGCCCCGCCGATCTTCGTCAGCAGCCATCGCCGGCGGGGTATCGATTGGGTCCAGCCGCCCCACGGCCTGCAACGTTGGCCGACATGATCCTTGAGCCCGGAATGTCCTTCGCCTTCGAACCAAGCTGCGGAATCGGCGACCACATGGTCACCATCGGCGGGACGGTTCTCGTCGGCGAGGACGAGCCGGTCGAGCTCAACCCGCTGACTGCAGAACTGCTGCGGGTCGCATAGCGCCTTTTCAGGAGTGGCGCTCCAGCATGGGGCGTTACGTGCGGCTGCTTCTCACCTGAACGCATCGGCCCGAGCGGAGGGCCCGACCGCGACGGTACCGCTGATGGCCGGTACTGCCGCGATCGGGGCGGTTGTGCATCTGCCGGCCACCGTCATCGGGGAGGGGCGGGACCTGTCCTCGATGAGCGGCGTCCTGATCGCCAACGCCCACCGTCTGCCGTCGGCCTGACGGCGGGGGTGGTCGGCGGTCAGCTCAGATGCCGGGTGAAGAACCGGATCGCGGCGTCCCCCTCGAACTGCGGGACGCCGGTGTGCCCGCCCATGTTGGCGTGGAGCGTCTTCTCCTTGGTGCCGAAGGCGTCGAACAGGTCCAGGGCCGCCTGCCGGTCGTTGCCTTCGTCGTCCCACTGCAGCAGGACATGCAGCGGAATGGTGACCTGCCGGGCCTCGTCGAACAGAGTGCGAGGCACGAAACTCCCGGCGAACAGAACGGCGGCCGAGATGCGCGGCTCGACCACCGCCAGCCGGACGCCGATGGCGATCACTCCTCCTGAGTACCCGACCGGCCCGCCGATCTCGGGCAGCGGAAGGAGGGCGTCGAGGGTGGCCTGCCATTCCGGGACCGCCGTGTCGACCAGCGGAAGGATGAGCCGGTCGACGATCTCCTCGTCGACCGGCTCGCCGGCCTGCAGCGCCCGGCGCAGGTCGGCGCGGGCCTGCTCGGCGGCGGCCGAGCGGGGCCGGTCCCCGCTTCCGGGGAGCTCGATCGTGGCAGCGGCGAAGCCGTACTCCGCCGAGTGCCGGGCCCGGGCCACCAGCCGGGGGCGCATCTTGTGCAGTCCGCCGGGGTGGCCGATCAGGATCAGCGGCGCCGGTTCGGATGCGGACACGGGTGTCCACAGGATGCCGGGGATCTCGCCGAGGGCGAATTCGCGTTCGAGGACGCCGTCGTCGAGGCGCCGCTCGGAGGTGAATCGCATGGTCGCGCCTTTCGGGAGTGCTCTGAACGGCGCTCCCGGACGACCTATCGTCCGACCGTGGCCCCAGAGGGGAGCACCCATGTCGATACTGCGTTCACGGGTACCACCTCCTCGTTCTCTCGCACGGCCTCCCGAAAGGTAGCAGTGGTCGCCGTGGTCCGCCAACGGGTTTTGCGAAGGCTCCGTGGTGGACCGGGCGTGCCCGGGGCTCCCGTTCACGACGCGGGCGATCGGGGCCCGCGGGTTCTCCCGGGTGATGTGGCCGCCCCGCACGAAGGCCACGTGCGCTCGGGGCGTAGCCGCTCGGTCCCGGTATCACTCCTCCGCGCCGGAATCGGTCTCCTCCCTACGAGGTGATCCCCCCTCTTGGGGACGGGCGGCGCGCAGCTCGGCGGTGATCGCCCGTTCGCGCTGGGTCTCTGCCTCGGCACGGGCGGCGGCGCGGTCGCGCTCCAGGTCACGGAGGCGGGCCTGCTCGACGCTCAACCGCAGTCGCGTCTGCTCGAGTTCGCCGCGCAGGCGCTCGGCGGAAGAGCGGGCTTCGGCGACTTCGGCACGGAGCCGTTCCGCGTCCGCGAGAGCCGCGTCCCGTACGGCCAGGGCGGCGGCACGCTCGGCGTCGGCGGCGGCCGCCCTGGTCTCGGCGCGCTCCCGGCCGGCCTCAGCGACCTCCGCCCGGGCGCGGGCGGCCGTCCGCTCACGGTCGGCCTGTACCGCGGCCGTCCGCGCCTCGGCGAGCTCGGCGCTTGCCTCCTCCAGCCGGGCGAGGGCCTGCTCGGTCTCGCGCTCGGCCCGCCGGGCGGCGGCCACGGCCTCCGCCTGCGCGCTCCGCGCGGCCTCGGCGTCCTGCCGGGCACGCTCGGCGTCGGCTCGGGCGCGTTCGACGTCCTCGGCGGCCGCGCGGCGGATGTCCTCGACCTCTTGCGCGGCCCGTCGTGCCGCTTCTTCGGCGGCGTCCTCGGCCTGACGCACCAGGTCGGCCGCCTCCGCCCGTGCGCGTTCGGCCTCGGTACGGGCCTGCCGGGCAGAGGTCTGCGCCTCGGCGCGGGCACGCTCGGCCTCCGCCGTCCGCTGGTCGGCGGCGTGGGCGCGGGCGTCGGCCTCCGCGGCCGCCTGCCCGGCCTGCTCGGCCGTTCGGGTCGCCTCCTCCCGGGCGGCCATGGCGGCGGCCACGCGGGCCTGGGCCTGCGCCCGCTCGGCGCTGATCCGGGCCTCGACCCCGCGGGGGGACAGCTCGGTCTCCAGCGCGGTCGCCAGGGGAGCGATGGCCGCGGCCAGGCCCTGCTCCATGCGGTCGTACAGATCTTCGGCGCGGGCCAGCGCCCCCTCCAGGCCGGGCACCGCACGGCGCAGTTCGCGGTCGCGTTTGGCGCGGGTCTGGCAGTCGGCGTCGGGGCAGTACGCACGCGGCCGGCCACGTCCACTCCGCTGGGGGACCGGCTTCCCGCAGTAGCGGCAAGGCCGCTCCGCGGGGGGCGCGTCGTTCGTAACGGAGTCTTCGGCGCTCGGAATCGTCACGCGCGCAGCCTACATTTTCTGTATTTCTGTTTCCAGTAAATAAGAAGGGTCAGAAAATCGTCCGCTCAACCCACGGGAATGATGATTCCCGCAAGTTACGGTCAGTCTTCGGGGTTCACCGCTCGTGGTCGACGTGCGTGGGGGACGCCCGGAGTGGCACCCCTGTCCTGCCTCGGGGAATCTGAGGCGGTCTCATCGCATCTGAGGCAGGCGGTGTCGTCGTCTCACTTCAGTCGGCGCATGCGGGGCGGCTGGATCGATGCGCTGCCGATGGAGAGGACCGGTGAGCGCTACCGCAGTTGGTCGCGGCGGCGGGTCAGGGAGGCGGTCTCGGCGGTGTTGCCGGCCAGCTCGATGGCTTTGTCGTAGGCCGCGCGCGATTCATGACCGCGGCCCAGCCGGCGCAGCAGGTCGGCGCGGGTGGCGTGGTAGGCGTGATAGTCGGCCAACCTGTGCTCAAGACGGTCGACGGCCGCCAGTGCCACCTCCGGACCGTCGAGTTCGGCGACCGCGATGGCCCGGTTGAGGGCGATGATCGGCGAGGGCTCGAGGCGGAGAAGCTGGTCGTAGAGGGCGAGGACCTGCGACCAGTCGGTGTCGCGTATGTCGCGGGCGGAGGTGTGCACGGCGTTGATCGCCGCGAGAATCTGGTAGCGGCCCGGAGCCGCCCCGGCGGCGGCAGCGGCGAGGCGCTCGCGCACCAGCCGATGCCCCTCGGTGATCAGCGCCGCGTCCCAGGCCCCACGGTCCTGCTCGTCGAGAGCGACCAGCTCGCCGCCGGCCGAGACCCGGGCGGGGCGGCGAGCCTCGATGAGGAGCATCAGCGCCAGCAGCCCGGCCACCTCACCGTCGTCCGGCAGGAGGGCACGGATCAGGCGAGTGAGCCGGATCGCCTCGGCGGTCAGGCCGGGACGTACCGGATCGGTGTCGGGGCCGGTGGCCAGGTAGCCCTCGTTGAACACCAGGTACAGGACGGCGAGTACGCCGGAGACACGCGCCGGCAGATCCTCGGCGGACGGCACCCGATAGGGGATGCGCGCGGCCTTGATCTTGGTCTTCGCGCGGGTGATCCGTTGCCCCAGGGCACTCTCGGCCACCAGGAAGGCACGGGCGATCTCGGGCACGGTCAGACCGCCGACCATGCGCAGTGTCAGCGCCAGGCGGGCTTCCATCGCCAGCGCCGGGTGACAGCAGGTGAAGATCAGCCGGAGCCGGTCGTCGTCGATGGCGCCGACAGGCTCGGGTGGGTCGGCGTCGTACACCATCTGAGCCTCCTTGTGCTTGTCGTCGCGCTTGTTCTCGCGCCGGAGCCGGTCGATGGCCTTGCGGCCCGCGGTGGTGGTCAGCCACGCGCCGGGGTTGGGCGGTACGCCGTCGGCCGGCCACCGCTCGACGGCGGCCGCGAACGCCTCGGCGGCCGCCTCCTCGGCGATGTCGAGGTCACCGAAGCGCCTGGTCAGGGCGGCGACGACCCGGGCCCACTCCTCGCGGTGGGCCCGGGTGACCGCCTCGCGGCCGTCGGCCCTGTTCACAGGAACGGCCGTACCTCGATCTTCCGATCGCAGACCTTCGACGCCTCGGCGGCGAGCTTGAGCGCCACATCCAGATCGGGGGCCTCCCACACCCAGACGCCGGCGAGGTACTCCTTCGACTCCGCGAAAGGCCCGTCGCTGAACACCGCCTGCTCGCCCCGGTTGTCGATGACCGTGGCCGTGGCGGTGTCCGCGAGTCCGCCCGCGAAGACCCAGTAGCCCTCGGCGATCAGTCGTTCGTTGAACGCGCTGATGGCAGGCTGCCTGTCCGTGCTGCCGGGACTGCTCTTGTCATCGATCACGGAAACCAGGTACCGCATCTGAAGATCATCTCCTGTGGTGCCAAGGCAACATGGTTCGGTGGTCAGGGGCTTCAAGCCGTTGGCGCATACTTCGGGCGCCCGGCCGGCCGGTAGACCTGGATGGTCACGCCCTTGGAGTCGACTCGCGACTCGACCAGGTCGAGCGCGAGATCCGGGCCCGCGTCGGGGAACAGCCGGGCGCCCTGGCCGACGACCACCGGGACGGTGATCAGAGTCATCTCGTCGACCAGATCGTTCTCCAGCAGCCACCGGGTCAGGATGCCACTGCCGTGCACCTGCAGTTCACCCCCCGGCTTGGCCTTCAGTTCTCGGACGGCGGCCGCGACGTCTCCGGACAGGACGGTCGTGCCCGACCACGCCGGATCGGTGAGCGTGCTCGACGCCACGTACTTGGGCCGTGTGTTCAACGCCTCCACGACGGACTCCCAGCCAGGGGCATCCCGGACCGTGAAGGTCCCCCATGAGCCGGCGAACAGCTCGTAGGTCCGCCGGCCGAACAGGAACGCATCGGCGCGCCGGTAGGTCTGGTCGATGAACGCGCGGGTCTCGTTGTCGCCCTTCCCCCGGGCCCATCCGCCGCGCTCGAATCCGTTCCTGCGGTCCTCGTCCGACGCGTGGCCGTTTCCCTGCATCACTCCATCGACGGTGACCTGAGTCATGGTCGTCAGCTTCATGGTCGCGGTTCCTTCACCTTGGCACCGCCCCTTGTGAGGGGCTCACCCCTGCTACGAACGCCACCGCCCCGATCCGACACCGCCTCCCGGATTTCTCTGAAGAACCTTCCGTCGAGGGCAACCTCGCCGGTGACGTGGCCGCCGCAAGGCGCACCGGGTATCGCCGCCCCTATCGCCGCCGGCCTCAGGATTCGCGGACGCGGAGGTAGGCGTCCAGGTCGGCGGCGCCCTTGAGCATGGCGCGGCCCCGGGCGGACAGGCGGGCCCGCCAGTCGCGCAGCGTCGACTCCAGCGGGGCGACGCCTCCGGCGGAGCGGACCTGAGCGATCAGCGGGGCGATCTGCTCGAGTAGGTAGCCGCCGCGTCTGAGCTGGTGGGCCAGGCGGACGTCCCGTACGTCGGCCGCGCTGTAGATCCGGTAGCCCGTCTGCGGATCACGGCGCGGCCGGACCAGCCCGGCGTCCTCCCATTTGCGCAGAGTCGCAGGGCGCAGGCCGAGTCGCTTGGCCAGAGGGCCGATGAACGTCTCGCCGCGTTCCTGCGGCACAGGGGCCAGATCGCGGAGCGCGGCTTCGACGGCCTGGAGGGTGCGGCGGTCGTCGAGGAGCTGGCCGTGGCTCTCGTCGACCAGCCGCAGCGCGTCCTCGGTGGCACCGCGGTTGACCGCCTGCATGATCGACGTGGCCGTCTGGTGACCGTGCCCGCGTACGAGGGCGAGGAACGCGCGCAGGGCCTGCGCGTGCAGGGGCGTGTAGGTGCGGTAGCCGTGGGCGGTGCGCTCGGCGGCGGGCAGGATGCCGGCGTCCTCGTAGTTCCTGATCGCCTGGGTGGACAGGCCGTGCTCACGCGCCAGGTCCACTGGCCTCATGGATGCACCACCGATTGAAGGTTCATGGCGTCTGACGCCGGATTTGGACGGGAAAGTTTACACCGAATGTTCAACGATACCGTTGAGGAAATGGACATCAAGAACACGGCCCGGCCGCTGGATGGCGCGGGCGTCTCGGCGTTCCTGCGGTCGCTTCCCGCCCAGCCCCTGCTGCTCGGCCTGGGCGAGGCCAGGCACTTCGTGGGGGAGCTGGGGGAGGTGCGCAACGAGATCTTCCGGCATCTGGTCGAGCACGAGGGCTACCGGTCGTTCGCCATCGAGAGCGACTGTCTCATGGGCCTCGTGGTGGACGACTACATCATGACGGGCGCCGGCACGCTCGACGACGTCATGGAACGCGGCTTCAGCCACGGCTTCGGCACCTCGCCGGCCAACCGCGACCTCGTGCGGTGGATGCGGGCGTACAACGAAGAGCATGACGAAAAGCTGCGGTTCTTCGGGTTCGACGGCCCGCTGGAGTATTGGGCGGCGAGCCCGCGCCAGGCGCTCACCGCCCTCTACTCCCTCCTCGACGGTCCGCTGCCGCGTACGGTGGTGACCAGGGAGACCCTCGACGCGCTGCTCGGCCCGGACGACCGGTGGTCCAACGAGGCCACGGCGATGGATCCGTCCCAGTCGATCGGCCGGTCCGCCGACGCGCAGCGGCTGCGGCTGATCACCGATGACCTGGTGGCACTGCTCGAAACGCAGGCGCCGCAGCTGAGCCCGGACGGCAGGGCGCGGGCGGCACTGTACGCGCGAACCGCCACCGGCCTGCTCCGCTACCACTACTGGATGGCCGACGCGTCCCCGGCGCGGTGGACCCGGCTGTCGGCCCTGCGGGCCGCGATGATGGCCGCCAACCTGCGTGCCGTCGCCGAGCACGGGCCGGCCCTGGTCTTCTCCTCCAACCTCCACCTGCAGCGGACCAGGAGCTGCATGCCGTTCGGTGACCAGCGGCTGGGGTGGTGGAGCGCAGGGGCGATCATCGGGACGCAGCTGGGCGACCGGTACGCCTTCCTGGCCTCGGCCCTCGGCACGGCCGGCGACGACACCCCGTCCCCGGACACCATTGAGGGCATCCTGTCCACGCTTCCGTGGGACCGAGCTCTCATCGACGCCCGCCGCCTGGCCGAGACCATCACGAGGCCCGCCCCCCGTGTCTCCCGCGACTTCGCCTATTTCCCGCTGGACCCGGCGCAACTCGACATGATCGACGGCATCGTCTTCCTCAAGCATGCGGTCAGGCTGCGCCCGCTGGGTTGACGGGCGCGTGGGGAGCCGGCGCCAGGGCGGCGTCGCCAGGCGACCGTGGAGTGTGGTGCGCGGCACCGTCCGGTGGCGGCGGAAGATCGAGGGCGACATCCCCGGCAACGGTGAACACCGGGTCAGACGTAGGCGTGTCCGGCAGCAACGGCCGGGTGCCGGCCAACCGCTTGGCGGAGCGCGGCCGACCGGAAGCCACCGGCTTCACCGCGCGACCGGGCCGCCAGTCGCCGTCTGGCGGCGACTGGTGCCGCGTGGGCCGCGGGGCTTGAGCAGCAACCGAACCGCCGGTCACGTTAAGGAGCCCCGGCGGGCTCGTCTTGTCGTGACTGGCCGTTCCGGCCCGAGACGTTGAGCTCGGCGAACGCGCCGCTGGTCGACAAGCAGGCCGGGCTGCCGCTGGCCCAGGCGTGGGGCGGCGGTCACTGGACACCTTCGCGCGCGGGAAGATCTTCCTGCGGAAGATCCGCCGCAACTGGGAGGATGTGGCCCGACCTGCTCACCTCGCTGTCCTACCTCCGCGACGGCGACCTGCTCACCGTCCACGAGGTCGACCGTCTGGGCCGAAACCTCCTCGAGGGGCTGATCGTCCTCAACGACCTGTTCCAGCACGGCGTCGCCGTCAAGGTGCTGGAGGGCATCGCCGCCGGCGAGCACACCGAACGCTCCCTCATCCTCGACCTGGCCTCGCGCCATCCTGGCCCGCCGCGCCCGCGGCGAGTCCATCCGCACCATCGCCACCGGCGTGAAGGTCTCCGTCGGCGTCGTTCACAGAACCGATGCGTGCGAACATTCAGGTCTACGGCAACAACGCCGCCGAGGACATCAAGAACTGGCGGGTGGCCAGATGACCAGCGCGAGCCCGGGATCGTCCCGTCTGATCGCAACGGTGGACGCCCTGCGTACGGCGCTGGCGGAGAGCACGGACCTGCTCCGGTTCACGCTCGGCGGGACCGTCGACGAGGAGACGGCGGCCGCCGCGGAGGCCGACGGGGTGCCCCGGGAGTTCCTGGACTTCTGCCGGGTGCTGGACGGTGCGAGCTGCGGGCCGTCCGTGCAGCTCTTCGGCCTGGAGGAGGCCAAGGAGCACCAGTTCTACCGCGGGCCGGTGGTCGACTCCCCGTTGGATCTGTCCCCGGAGAAGCTGTTCTGCGTCGGGTTGATCGGCGGCACACCGGTCTTCCTCGATCGCACGGGCTGCGGCATCCTCGGTATCCCGTACGAGCATTGGGAGTGGGTCGACGCGGAGCGCTTCGAGCGGCTCGCGCCCGGGCTGGAGGCGTTCTTCCTGGAGCGGTTGGCCACTCCGGAATACGCACGCCTTACGCCGATCGACGACGAGTTGGTGGAGTACGACGACTGGCTGAAGCTGTTACGACGAGCCGGTCTCGCCGGCTGAACCGCCGGCGCGGTCGGTGGGGGCCGGACACTGCTAGACGTACGACGAAGGGGAAACAGAGAACACGTGGCCACCCATGACGAGGTGGCGGAGTTGTTCGGCGCGGACCGCTTGGTCATGCTGGACCGTGCCGTCGCCGAGGATCGCGGGCTGTCCGAGGCCGACGCCAAGGTGCTGTGTGACGTCGTCCAGCATTCGATGAGGTCTTCCAGCTCCCGCTCCCGCAACCGAGAACCCGGGTGGGCCACCCGACAACCACCCGCACGACGATCGAGGACTTTAAAGACCGCTGTAACCGCCTTCCGCAATGCCACGAACTTCATCGGCTGACCCCGGCCCCAGCCACCCGCATCGGAACGGCCGGTCACGGCAAGACGAGCCCGTTGGGCTCCTTAACGCGACCGGCCGAGGCTGCTATATCTGTCAAGCCGCCAGCGGGAGGTCGTCGGTGACGGTTCGGCTTTCTTCAGCGGGCCTTCGCTCTAGGAGTTTGAAGACCTGGCGGGCGATGGTGCGTTTGAGGCAGCGTCGGGCTTCACGGGGCGATTTGCCCTCGGTGGTGCGTCGCTGGACGTAGGCCTTGGTGGCCGGATCGATGCGCATGCGGACCAGCACGATCGTGTGCAGTGCCCGGTTGAGCTGCCGGTCGCCGGTCTGGTTGAGCCGGTGACGGTTGGTCAAGCCGGAGGAGGCGGGGATCGGTGCGGTGCCTGCGAAGGAGGCGAACGCGGCCTCGGACCGGAATCGGCCGGGGTGGGACCAGCTCACCAGGATCTGCGCCGCGCTGATCGGGCCGACGCCGGGCAGCCGCAGCAGCTCAGGTGCCATCGCCTCGACCAGAAGGACGATCTCGGCCTCCAGGTCGTCGGCTTCCGCGCGCAGCGCCTGGATGCGGAGGGCAGTGGTCCGCAGAGCGCGGACGGTCATCCGGTGCTCGATGGTCTGGGCCGGCCGGTCTCGGAGCCGGGCACAGTAAGAGATCGCGGCCATGCGGCCCTTGCCGCGCAGCTCGGCCCGCAGATCCTCGGGCGCGGACACGATCAGGGCCTTGAGGTGATTGATCGCCGCCGTGCAGGAGGTGACCGCGCCCTGGCGTGTGGTCGGCAGAACCCGCAGCGCCTCGCGCTCACCGCGACGACGCGGATGGATCAGGTGCTCAGCCGTCAGCGCCTCACGGGCCGCCCGTACTGCATCGATCGCGTCGGTCTTGCGGCCTCCGCGCTGCGGGGGCCGCTTGGGACGGCACACCTCGACGACCCGTTCACCGGCAGCGTCGAGGAAGGCGGCGAGCCCGGCCCCGTAGCTGCCCGTTCCTTCCAGCGCCCAGCACCGAGCACCCGGGATCTGCTGTCGGGCGAAGGCCAGCAGCCGCTGGTATCCGCGCTGGTCGGCGAAGGCTTCGGCGTGTGCGAGCACCGCGCCGAGGACGGATACCGCCGCGGCGGCCAGGGTGTCGCGGTGGGTGTCGACGCCGATGACACCATCGACCTGTTCTGCCAGCATGGTCATGCGGTTGTTCTTCCTTCCGACGAAGACGACCGTGTGGTCGGTGTCGGCCTGGGTGAGATCACCGCGTGGCAGAACTGTGATGAGTCACGCCGCTGGGCGGCGGACAAGCTGCTGATCAAGCCAACGAAGGTGGGCCAGGCCGACGCCGGCACCCCGGCAGACATCTCGGCACACAAGGCAGCCCGTGGGCGCCAGTTCGGTTGCGAGTCAAGCCTGACAGCAATCCGACCCAGCCGGATCACCTAAATCAAGAATCACAGTTCGGTTGCTGCTCAAGCCCCGCCGCCCTCGTACAGACGAGCCACGGCCCCGAGACTCATCACTGTCTCGGGGCCGTGGTCAGGGCCGGCTATGAGATGGGTTCGGGGTTGAAGACCCAGTTCGCGGGGTTGGGGAAGGTGAAGTCGGCGCTGCAACTCGTCTGGATCCCGTCCGCGGAGGCCTCCGTGTTGGGGATGCCGCCTTCGACCAGGCCGCTGCCGTGGAAGTGCAGGTTCCGGCCGTTGTCGGTGATGGTGATCTCCGCAGGGTCGGTGCGCTGCACCGACCAGACAGGGTCCACACCGATCTTGTAGATGTCTCCTTGCTGTTCGGCGGACTTGGCGGTGCCGTCGGGGTTGAGCTGGACAACGATGTCCCAAGCCAGCGCGGCGATGCCACCCTGCCAAGCCAGGCACTGGAGCTTGACCGGCGCCGGGGTGCCGGTCGCCGTGGTGGTCGAGCCGGTGTCGGCGTGGGCGGGTGCCGTCCAGGCGGCCGTGATGGACATCGTCATCGTGGCCGCGATCGCCAGTGCGAGCGCCAGGACGAGTCGCCGCAGCTGGGCCGGGGTGTGGGTGATCGAATCGGTGAGGCGTTTCACAGCAGGTCCTCCTTCTGGGCGGAGCGGTCAATCCCAGATGTAGGACCTGGATCATTGTTCGTCACCGCCCAGGCCACGCGAACAAACAATGCCCGAACAATACCGATCAACCGCGGCGCCCTCCCCGGCGGGAGATGCCGGGCTCAGGCGCGGCGGAACGGTGCCTGACCGGCCTTCGAGGAGGATGAGTGCAGGAATCAGCGGTAGGCCACGGGGACCAGAAGTAACTCATCCGTGCCGGGATAGTCCGGGGATGGTGGTCAGCAGCAGCGGTACGGTCAGGAAGGCGAGGGCGGCGGTCAGGAAGGCGGCGGCGGTGGTGCCGCCCGCGATGCCAGCGGCGGTCGCGACGAGGGCTGGGACGGCGGGTTGGGCGATGCCCCAGGAAGAGCCGTGGAAGGCGAATCAGCGGGGGCGGTCTGCGGCGGGGGCGGTCTCGGCGAGCATGGCCTGCCAGCGGCCGAGCAGCACGCCGTTGACCGCCGTCCATCCCAGGTAGGCCGGCCACGGTGAGCGCCAGGTTGTGGCCGAGCAGCATCGCAATGGCTAGGACGCCCAGCAGGCTGGTTCCAGCGGCCGGCGCCGCCGTGTGCCGAAGGGCGTTGACCGGCCTGTGGGTCAGGCGGACGACCAACGGAGCCAGCAACGCCGAGCCGGTCAGCGTCAGGCCGGGCAGCCAGGCGGGCGCGTCCCGCTGGAGCAGCGCGAACGGCATGAACATCAAGACGGCCAGGTAGCCGTAGGCGAAGGCGGTGCCCGCCAGGGTCAGTTTCATCAGCAACGCTGGGGGCCGCCATCGGGTTCCCGACCGCTCCTGGTGGGGTCCCGGTAGCAATCGCGGAAAATCCAACGAACCTGTGTCTGAGCTGGGGTTACTCGAAGACGCGTTCAATGACTGCGGTGGTTTCGGCGGATCCGGCTCGGAAGTATCGGGCCGAGGTGTCCAGGGAGGCGTGGCCGAGGAGGGCTTGGACGGGGACGTCCTCGGCCGACTGCCGCAGGTAGGAGTAGGAGGCCTCCAGCGCAGACCGGTGCCCGTGGTCGCGGGGCAGCGGCTTCCAGCCCATCGCCGACACCTCGCGCAGCGCCTGCATCCCTATCTGCTCCCGCAAGATCAGAAACTCCGTGGCCTGCTGGAACAGCAGCGACGGGGTGTCGTGCTCCATCGCCCGGTCCAGCAGGAACTGCTCCAGCTCCTTCAACGACTCCCCGCCACTGGACGCCGGGCTCCAGTCCAGAGAGGCCTGCACCAGCCGAAGATGGTCGCTACGGGTCTGCGCCCGCCGCCCGTACTGCTCCAGCGACCCCGGGAACACCGCCAAGTATCGGAACCGACACGAACCGTAGCGGCAGAGATCAACGCCTGCCCTCGGAACCCGAATAACCCCAGCTCGGACGCTGGTTCGTTGGATTTTCCGCGATCGCTACAGGCACCCCTACAGGCTGCTGCCCCGGTCTGAACGGACCAAGCGGATCAGGCTCAGGACACCGGCGGTCCGGACAGCCGGAGGCCGCCGTGCCCGGCGAGGTGGGCACGGCGGCTCGTGGAGTGGGGCTTACCTCGGTGGAGTGTTGGTCCACTCCGCCACGGCGAACGCCTGATACGAGGAAACCTCGCCTGTCTTCAGGAAGCAGTCCGGCATGTCCGCAGCCTCCAGGCGGCGGGGCTTGCCGTCGGTCGTCTCCCGGCGGGAGTGCCCGGCTGCCGTGTGGCGGCGTGGCCACCAGGTCGCGGATGGCCAGAAGGCGCCCGCCGACCGGATCGATGATCCACTGACGCTGGTAGGTGCCCAGTTGCTTGGGCGCGGTGTACAGGCGAGCGGGACGGTCGTCGCCAGCGCTAGGGAGATCACCCTTCCGGTACGGCCCATCGGGTCGGCCGCCGTGCCCTCGGCCTTGACGCCGGGCAGGGTGGCGAGCATCTGGAACGCCGCCGCCCGCACCCGCGGCGGGGCGGGTGCCTGAGACAGCAGGGTTCCGGCCACATCGCTCAGCGCCCGGGTGCGTTCCGCACCTTGCAGGGAGCGGATGGGTTGCGGTCAGGCGTTCAGGAACTGGTGGAGCTGCTTGTCGAACTCCCGCGGGTCCTTGCTCAGCGATGCCTTGACCATTTCGGTGAACTCGTCGACGACCACCTCGAATGCGTCGGCCTCGACACCGTCGAGGGTGATACGGGCGACATCGGCTGGGTCCATCTTGGGCACGTCGTAGCCCTTCATCATGTCGGTGTCGGCCGCCCCGAGATGGACCGAGGTGACGAGCGTGCCCTGACCGGCCAGTTCCTGGCGCAGTGCTTTACTCATGCTCCAGACGGCCGCCTTCGACACCGCATAGGCGCTGCTGCCGGGGAAGACGAACCAGGACGCCGAAGAGGCGATGTTCACGATCGCGCCCCCGCCATTCGCTGCGAGGACCGGCGCGAAGGCACGGACCATCGACAGCGTGCCCCAGAAGTTCACGTCCAGCGCAGCGCGGACCGCCTGCAGGTCACCGAGCAGGGCGCCGCCTCCGATGCCGGCATTGTTGACCAGCAGATTCACATCGCCCGCTACGCGGGCTGCGGCCGCGACGGAGTCCGGGTCGGAGATGTCCAGGGCGAGGACCTCGACGCCGTCGAGATCGATGGACTCGGGACGACGGGCAGTCGCGTAGACCTTCGCGCCTCGCTCGACGAGCTGGGAGGCGAGGTGGCGGCCGATGCCGCGATTGGCTCCGGTGACGAGCGCAGTCGCTCCGTGAATGTTCATAAGACGTACGCTAGATCCTCACGCCAACGTGAGGATCAAGTCCGGACTGCACGGGAGGTGCCATGCGCATCGGAAAGGTGGCCGAACGTGCTGGAGTCAGCGTCCGCGCGCTGAGGTACTACGAAGAGCAGGGGCTCGTCATCGCCGACCGCAGCCCCAGCGGCCACCGCCAGTACCCCGAGTCTGCCGTTGAGCGGGTGAAGTTCATCCAGCTCCTCTACGCGGCCGGTCTGACCAGTAAGGCGATCCTGCAGATCCTCCCGTTCCTGGGCACCCTCATCGCGACCCCGCAGATGACACGCCGACTCACGGACGAGCGTGCCCGTATCCGGGTCAAGATCGACGCCCTGACCAGGGCGCACGATCGACTCGAAGAGCTGATCCGCCTCGCCGCCGAGTACGAGAATTCTCCGGCGACGTGCTCGGCGAGCGCGGACGTCGCCGCATCGCACACGTCACCTCCGCGGCACTGACTGCAATGCGAGAGGCTGTTCCGGCAGCGCTGGCAGGTAGACACAAGAACCGCTTCCCGGCCGAATTCATCCCGCCGGGACCTGGCGCCTCAACGGCGGCCGGGCCGGTGCTTAGCGGCGGTTGTCGCCCGGAACGACCATCCGCGCTACGCCGACTCCACCAGGCCCACTAACGCGACTTTTCGGTCCGATGCTGGTCGCCCCCCACGCCGCGCTGGAGCACTGGATCGGGCGCTTCGCTGACTTCCTAGTCACCAGGCACGGCCTGGCCACCGTCCTGCAGTCCGATCAGGCGGGCTTCGAGGTGCTGCACACCTACTTCTTGGACCGGCTCATACCCGTATGCACCCAACTGCTCAAAGCCGCGGCCGCCGTTGGCGAGATCCGCGCCGATCTGGGGGCCTACGAGCTCATGCGCGGTGTCGGCAACCTCTGCATCGGGGCCGACAGCGATCCCCGGTACGACCCGTGCCGGCTGGTCAAGGTCCTTACCGCAGGACTACGTGCGCCGCAGTAAGCACGCGGCGCGGCCAGACCACGCGCCCCGGCCGACCCGCAGCATCAAGGCGGCTGGTTGCCCCGCACCGCTTCCCCTCAGGTCGCGGCGTGACGGTCAACGGCGAACGCCGCCTCGCTGTTAGCCGCAGTACGGGCACGTGCCTTGATGCCTGCATCCCCGCACGGCCTGACGGATCATGTCGCCAGGCTCCCCTGCAGGAAGGCGAGGACCGTCTCGCGTACGCGTGCCGCGGCCTCGGGTGCCGCGTCTCGGATGATCGTGTGCAGGCCGACACCCCGTAGCATGGCGATCAGCGCCAGGGTGATGCCTTCGGTGTCGATGTCGGGCCGGATGTCGCCGTCCGCGATGCCGGCACTGAGGTCTTCGCCGATCTCGCGGGCGAACAGGTTGTCGCGTTCGGCGAACATGGCCCGCAGGTGCGGCGTGGCGCCGATCGATTCGGCCCACAGCAGCAGGAACGCACGCGCATGCTCGTCGCCGGCGGCGATCTGGTCGATGTAGCGCGCGGCCCGCTGCCGCAGCCTGGTCAGGCCAGGACTGGACGCCTCCGGTGGTGCCACTCGCAGCTGGGCCCCCGTGACCAGCGCGGCGAGCAGCGCCTCCTTGGTCCCGAACATGTGGTTCACGATGCCCCGGCTGTAGCCGGCCAGCCGCCCGACCTCCTGCAAGGTCACCGCACGCGACCCGCCGGCCGCCACCAGTGTGGCGGTCGCGTCGAGGAGGCGCCGCTCGGTCTCCTGCCGGCGCTGCCGCTGCGTGCGCGTCCCTTCCTTGGGTGACCGCTCTTTGGCCGGCTGCGACGGCATGGTCAGGGCGCCGGCTCGAAGAAGCCGGTCATCTGGGCCAGCCGGCCGTCGTCGCCGTAGCGCGCCCAGCTCGTCCCGGTGAAGATGGCCTTGCCGTCCCCGTCGAACATCGTCCAGTTCGATATCGCCTGGTCATGGTGCTGAGCGAACTTGTCGTTGCGGAACGTGGCGCCGGGGAAGTTGCGCTGCGTGGTCTGCATCTTGGCGGTCAGCTCGCGGTGACCACGGGAGACGCTCGCCGGGTCGGTGTAGACGCAGTCCGGCGTCACGCTGTCATCGAGCATCCGCTGCCGCTCGCCGTCAGAGACGGCGGACCACGCGGCCTGTTCATCAGTCAGAAACTCCACCGGCACGAGCGGACCGTAGCTAGCCCCGATACCCGCGCGGCGATCTTTCCGCGTACCCCAGCGGAGCCCTCAGCCGGTGTGCTATCCGGCGTCGCCGATGAGCGTTCCGTTGTTCCCGATGGGCCGTGCCTGGTTCAGCGGCCGCGGAGCCGGGACGCCCTCGACCACCGGTGGAAGCGCTGCCCGGAGACGTACCAGTGGTCACCGCGGACGCACTTCGCGGAGATCGGCCTGCCGGTGAACGAAGTGGTGCGGTGCATCCGCCGGCCGAGCGCGCCGTCGGGCCCGGCCCGGCCGCCGAGGCGGGGCCGGACCGGGCCCGACGGGTGTCGCTCAGGCGCCGACGTAGGCGGCGAGGTGCTCGCCGGTGAGGGTGGAGCGGGCGGCGACGAGGTCGGCGGGTGTGCCCTCGAAGACGATCCGACCGCCGTCGTGACCGGCGCCGGGGCCGAGGTCGATGATCCAGTCGGCGTGCGCCATGACCGCCTGATGGTGCTCGATGACGATCACCGACTTGCCCGAGTCGACGAGCCGGTCGAGCAGGCCGAGCAGTTGCTCGACGTCGGCGAGGTGGAGGCCGGTGGTCGGCTCGTCCAGGACGTACAGCCCGCCCTTCTCGGCCATGTGGGTGGCCAGCTTGAGCCGCTGCCGCTCGCCGCCGGACAGCGTCGTCAGCGGCTGGCCGATGACGAGGTAGCCGAGCCCCACGTCGGCGAGCCGGTCGAGGATGGCGTGTGCGGCCGGTGTGCGCGCCTCGCCCGTGCCGAAGAACTCCCGGGCCTCGGCCACCGACATCGCGAGCACCTCGCTGATGTCGCGGCCGCCGAACCGGTACTCCAGCACCGCCGCCTGGAACCGCTTCCCCTCGCACTCCTCACAGGTGGTGGCGACGCCGGCCATGATCGCCAGGTCGGTGTAGATGACGCCGGCACCGTTGCAGTTCGGGCAGGCACCCTCGGAGTTGGCGCTGAACAGCGCAGGCTTCACGCCATTGGCCTTCGCGAACGCCTTGCGGATCGGGTCGAGCAGTCCGGTGTAAGTCGCCGGGTTGCTCCGGCGCGAACCGCGGATCGCGCTCTGGTCGATCGAGACCACGCCGGCCCCGGCGGGGATCGACTCGTGCACGAGCGAGCTCTTGCCGGAGCCGGCGACGCCGGTGATGACGGTGAGCACCCCGAGCGGGATGTCGACGTCGACGTCACGGAGGTTGTTCGCCGTCGCGCCGCGGATCTTCAGGGTGTCGGTGGGCTTCCGCACCGTGTCCTTGATGGCGGCCCGGTCGTCGTAGTGGCGGCCGGTGATGGTGTCGCTGGCCCGTAGCTCATCGACGGTGCCTTGGAAGCAGAGGGTGCCGCCCCCGGTACCGGCGCCGGGCCCGAGGTCGACGATGTGGTCGGCGATCGCGATGACCTCCGGCTTGTGCTCCACGACGAGCACCGTGTTGCCCTTGTCCCGCAGCCGGAGCAGCAGTTCGTTCATCCGCTGGATGTCGTGGGGGTGCAGGCCGGCGGTGGGCTCGTCGAAGACGTAGGTCACGTCGGTGAGTGAGGAGCCGAGGTGGCGGATCATCTTGACGCGCTGGGCCTCGCCGCCCGACAGCGTCCCCGACGCCCGGTCGAGCGAGAGGTAGCCCAGGCCGATCTCGACGAACGAGTCGAGGGTCTCCCTCAGCGAGGTCAGCAGCGGCGCCACCGACGGCTCGTCGAGTCCGTGGACCCATTCGGCCAGGTCGCTGATCTGCATCGCACAGGCCTCGGCGATGTTGACGCCCTTGATCCGCGAGGACCGGGCCGTCTCGCTGAGCCGGGAGCCGCCGCACTCGGGGCAGGCGGTGAAGGTGACGGCCCTGTCCACGAACGCCCGGATGTGCGGCTGCATCGCCTCCTTGTCCTTGGACAGGATCGACTTCTGGACCCGGGGGATCAGCCCCTCGTAGGTCAGGTTGACGCCTTCCAGCTTGATCCGGGTCTGCTCCCGGTAGAGGAAGTCGTGCAGCTCTTTCTTGGTGTAGTCGCGGATCGGCTTGTCCGGGTCGAGGTATCCCGAGGCGGTGAAGAGCTTGTAGCTCCAGCCGCCGGCCTTGTAGCCCGGGACGGTGATCGCGCCCTCGTTGAGCGACTTGGAATCGTCGAAGAGCTCGGACAGGTCGATGTCGGAGACCTTGCCCCGCCCTTCGCAGCGCGGGCACATGCCGCCGGTGATGGTGAAGCTGCGGTCCTCCTTCCCGTCTTTTCCGGAGCGCTCGGAGGTGACCGAGGCCGTTCCGCTGACCGAGGCGACGTTGAAGGAGAACGCCTGCGGCGAGCCGATGTGCGGCTTCCCGAGCCGGCTGTACAGGATGCGCAGCAGCGCGTAGGCGTCGGTCGCGGTGCCGACCGTGGAGCGGGGATCGGTGCCCATCCGCTGCTGGTCGACGATGATCGCGGTCGTGATCCCGTCGAGTACGTCGACGTCGGGCCGCGCGAGCGTCGGCATGAAGTACTGCACGAAGGAGCTGTAGGTCTCGTTGATCAGCCGCTGCGACTCCGCGGCGATCGTGCCGAACACCAGCGAGCTCTTGCCCGAGCCGGACACGCCGGTGAACACCGTCAGCCGGCGCTTCGGGATCTCGACGCTGATGTCCTTGAGGTTGTTCACGCGCGCGCCGTGCACCCGGATCAGGTCGTGGCTGTCGGCCACGTGGGACGCCGGCGCCTGGGTGTCCGTCCTCGTGGCAATGCTCATCGTGTCTCCATCCATCGGGCGGGCCGCCTCCGGGGTCGCCGTCGGCGTCGCCTGGCTCAGTCTGACCGGCTTCGAGTCGTAGGTTCGGTTCTGTCCTTGCCGGCGTGGTCGCGGCGATGACCACCGCCGGCCGGCGGGGCGGCACCCGTACGGCCGACGCCGACGGGTCGCGACCGGCGCACGCGACCGAGCATCCCACGCGGTCTCGCCGGGAAGGAGGTGAGCGCGGCCACGCGGCGCGCCCGGCCGAGGCGTCAGACCAACCAGCGGCCGTCGCGCATCAGTTCGCGGTCGTCCAGTTCGTTCACCTCGCGCCATGCTTGGATACGGCGCGGGAGGACGCGGAACCAGCGGTACGGCGTGGTCAGCTCACGTGGGTCGAAGCCGGTACGGGCGGCGAACCGGTCACCCTGCTCCTGCGGCAGCGCGTCGATCTCGAGGATCTCGACCTCGCCCTCGATCATGGACACGTCGCGGGTGGGGCCCAGTCCCAGCCGAGTGGACCGGGCGGCGGCCAGGTTCCTTCCGGTCCGGCTGTCCGTCGGCGTGGCGAGCAGCAGCGCCTCGCCGTCCCAGTCGAAGGACAGCGGCACGAGGTAGGGGGCACCGTCCGCGGAGGCACTGGCCACCCAGATGTCCGTATCGTTCGCGAGCCGGTGCTCGGTGTCGCGACGACGTTGGGCGCGGGAGCGAGGATCGGCAGTCATGGGTCCTGAGAAAGGTCGGGGACGTTGCGGTCGGGAACGGTGGGCGTGGCCGCCGGGCGGCCGCCACCGGCGCCGGGCGCCGGCTCCGTCACTGCAGCCTCCGTGCCGGCCTGACCGTGACGGAGGGCGGTGGCTCAGCGGATCTCGTTGATGCGGACCATGTTGCCCGCGGGGTCGCGGAAGGCGCAGTCACGGATCCCGTACGGCTGCTCGGTCGGCTCCTGGACGACCTCGGCGTCACCGGCCTGGAGCCGCTCGAACGTGCCGTCGAGGTCGTCCGTGGCCAGGACGATGATGGCGTAGGTCCCCTTGGCCATCATCTCGCTGACCGTGCGGCGCTCGTCCTCGGTGATACCGGGATCGGCGGCCGGCGGGTGCAGCACGATGGACGTGCCGGGCTGGCCCTTGGGGCCGACCGTGATCCAGCGCATCGTGCCGTGGCCGACGTCGTTGCGGACCTCGAAGCCGAGCGTGTCTCGGTAGAAGGCCAGGGAGGCGTCCGGGTCGTCATGAGGCAGGAAGGTGTTGTGAATCCTGAGGTCCATGGCCGTCAGGCTAGTTGCGGCCGGTGCGTGCGCGCTTCTCGATTCCTGATCGGTCCGGTCGCCTGGTGCGGGGCGTAGGACGGGGTCACCGCGGTCGTACGCGCCGGTCGAAGAAGGCGGCGATCGGATGACAAGATGGTCCGCCGATGGCTGAAGACGAATCTCACGGCACGGCATCGAGCCCCGACCGGATCCGCGGAGGCGGCGTGCCGGCCCGGCCGGCGTCGGCCGCCGGGGGCGCGCTGCGCGACTGGGGGGCTCCGGGCCTGCCGTCGGCGTACGACCCGGAGCGCGACCCGTACCGCGTCTACCTGGACCGGCTGGACAGCGAGCAGTCGCGGCGTACGATGCGCGGCTGCCTTGACCGTATCGCCCGGATCGTCGCCATGGACGAGAACGTGACCGGGGCCGGACGCCCGTGGTGGCTGCTCCGCTACGAGCACACGACGCGGATCCGCGCCGAACTGCGCGCCAGGACGGGGGAGGACGGGCGGCCGGCCTACTCGCCGTCCTCGATCAACAAGCATCTCGTGGCGCTGCGGCAGGTGCTGCGCGAGTGCTGGCGGCTGGGGCTGATGACGGCCGAGGACTACCAGCGCGCCGTGGACCTGAAGTCGGTGGAGGGGAGCCGGCTGCCGAGCGGCCACCACATCCCGGACCGTTCCCTGGCCGCCGCCCTGGCCGTGTGCGACGCCGATCCCTCGCCCGCCGGGCGGCGGGACGCGGCGCTGCTGGCCGCGCTGTACACCACCGGCGCCCGGCGCGGGGAGATCGCCGGGTTGGCGGTCGGCGACTATGACCCGGCGGAGCGGTCCCTGCGGGTTCGCGGCAAGCGCGACAAGGAGCGGCTGGTCTTCGTGACGGTCGAGGCGGCCGCGCGGCTGGACGCGTGGATCGCCGTACGCGGCCGCGGGCCGGGGGCACTGTTCCCGCCGATCAGCAGGATGGGCCGGTGCCGGGTCCGGGACGGGGCCCTGGCCCACCCCACGGGTCAGGCGATCGCCGGGATCCTCGCCCGCCGACTGGCGGAGGCGGGTGTGCCGTCGCACACGCCCCACGACTTCCGGCGGACCTTCATCGGCGAGTTGCTCGACGCCGGAGTCGACCTGGCCACGGCGCAGCAACTCGTCGGTCACGCCTCACCGGCCACGACGGCACGCTATGACCGCCGTCCCGAGCGACGGCGTCGTGACGCCGTCGACCGGCTCCGCCTGCCCTGATCGGCCGGAACGCCCCGGGTACCCGCCGAAGGGCCCCGGGGGAGTCACAGCCCCCGGGGGGCCGGAGGCGGGGCTACTCCGCTGACGCGTGCGCCGTGCCTTCGGCGTGGACGCGCTGGGCGAGGAAGAGAGCCGCACGGTCGAGCGCCTCGTCCGCCTCGTCCAGGACGCCGGCGAACGACTGGAACACGTGCGGCACGTCGGCGGTGACGTCCAGGATGACGTCCACTCCGGCTTCTCTCGCGCGTGCGGCCAGGCGCGTGGAATCCTCCAGGAGGATCTCGTTGGTGCCCACCTGGATCAGCATCGGGGGGAAGCCGGTCAGGTCGGCGAGGACGGCCGGGCTGAGCAGGGGCTGGTTCGGGTCGGCTCCCGCGAGGTACATGGCCCCGGTGTATTCGACGGCCGCACGGGTGAAGATCGGGTCGATGCCCTCCTTCGTGTCCATGCTCTCGCCCGTTCGGGTGGCGTCGAGGCCCGGGGAGAACGCCACGATGGCGGCGGGAAGCGGAAGGCCCGCGTCGCGGGCGGCGAGGCAGGTGGTGACGGCGAGGCCGCCGCCGGCGGAGTCACCGGCGAACGCGATGGCCGAGGGATCCTCGCCGCTGTCGAGGAGGGCGCGGTAGGCGCTCAGGGTGTCCTCGATCGCGGCCGGGAACGGATGCTCGGGGGCGAGCCGGTAGTCCACCGAGTAGGCCCCGAGGCCGGTCTTGGCCACCAGGTGCCCCGTGAGCGACAGGGCGGTCTCGGGAGAGCCGAACACCCACGCGCCGCCGTGGAAGTACAGGATCGTCCCGGCGCGCGGCCCATCGCCCGGCTCGACACGCAGCGCGGGCCGGTTTCCGAGCGTCGTCTGCGCGGTGCGGATGTCCCGGGGCACGAGCATCTGCGCCATCAGCGCCTTGAACCCGGTCCGGAGCGCCTCGACCGACCTGGGACCTGCGGGGCGCGGCTGCCGCATCATCGCGTCGACCTTGGCGCGCTGTTCCCTGCTCATGGGTATGCTCTCCTCGAAATAGCTTCCATCGCACTATATGCCAAGGAATCTAAGTTGAGTGACGCTGACGACCTGCTGAGCCTCTTCGCCGACCTGGTCCGATGCGAGACGCGCCTGTACAACACCCTCAACGACCGTCTCCGGGAACGGCACGGGATCGTCACATCACAGTTCGAGGCCCTGCGCTACCTGCGCGACCACCCGGGGTCCCGCGTGGCGGACCTCGCCGCCGAGTTCGCCATCGGCATCGGGGCGACCAGCAAGAGCGTCGACCGTCTGGAGAGGCAGGGATGGGCCGTCCGGCAGCCGAATCCATCCGATCGCCGGTCCTCGCTGCTGGCCCTGACCCACGACGGATCGCGGCTCGTCGACGCGGCGGAGGCGACCGTCACCGATGCGCTGGCCGAGCTGATCGGAGGCGCTCTCGACCGTGCCGCGGTGGCGACCGCCGCCCAGGCCTTCTCGAAGCTGCGCTCCGTCCTCGAACGCGACCAGATCGGCACGCCCACGGGCTGACGATCCCGTGGGCGCGGTCGGCGGCGCCCTCGGTCATCGGTCCGTCGCGGCCCGGTCGGCCGGTCTCGCCGCGGCCGGGTGCCGGTGGCGGGTCACGGCCATGCGCGACAGGACGATCGAGGCGGCCGTGACGCCGGCCCACAGCGGTGCCATGAGGATGTGCAGGATCCCGAGCCAGGTGACCGCGGAAAGGCGGTAGAGGGCCACCTGTGCCGCCAGGCTCGCGAAGCTCACCACGGAGATGCAGAGGGTCGCCCGCAGGTAGAAGCGGTGGAGCGGCCGGTGCGAGCGCCAGTCGGGCGGGCCGCCCACGATCCGGTTCGCGACCAGGCCGGCCAGGGGGCGGCCGGCGAACACGGACAGGAGGCAGGCCGCCGTCGCGGCCGCCGGAAGCAGCATCGGGAGGAGGAAGAAACCTCTCGCCTGCCCCGTGCCCGCCGCCGTCGCGGCGCAGAGCAGGGCGAGGAGCGCGCCGAGGACCGCATGCCCGACCTGCCGCCGGGCGCGCAGCCGCCAGCCGAGGGCGAGGAGACCGGCGGCGACGGTCGCGATCAGGGCCGCCCGCAGTCCGCCGATGCCGTCGGCCACGACGAAGATGAGGGTGGGGGCCGCCGTGGTCACCAGTGAGGAGACTCGGCCGCCCCGCCCGATCGCCGTCGCCACCGCGCGCGCGGCCGTGTCGTGCTGGACCGGGGGCGACGCCGCGTCGGGGTTGTGATGGTTCTGCGACCGGGGCTCACTGGGCGAAGTCCTCATGACCGCCCTCGCGTCGGGGCGGCGTGCCGTCCGGAACCGGCGGCGGGATCCGCCGGCGTGTGCGGGCTCCGGGCCTGCTCGTCGGCGCGATCCAGGGCGCGGAGCGCGAGCAGGCCGCCGATGCCGGGGACCGCGGCGCGCACCGCGATCCCGGTGGTCCGGCGCGGGTCGCGCCAGGTGGCGAAGACGCCGAAGAGCCAGGCGATGCCGTGCACGGGCCCGAACAGCGCGGCGATCTGGGGTACGTGCGCGGTCGCCAGGTTGGCGAGCAGGACGGCGAGACTGACCAGTTCGACGGTCGCGGAGACGCGCAGCGGCCTGCGGATGTGCCGTGACGTCGGGGTCGTGGGCGCGGTGATGGGTCACACTCCTGTGGTGGAGCCGGGGCGGACGATCATCAGAACGGTGACCGTGGCCCACAGCAGGTTGAAGGTGCCGGTCAGCATGGCCAGTCGCTTGATGAGCGCAGGCTCGATGCCCGTCGCCGTCGCGGCGCCGGCACCGGTCAGGCCGACGAGGACGGTCTCCTGAGCCGGGAGCACCAGCAGCGCGAGCACGAGTGCGGCGGCGCCGGTGAGGAAGATGGAGATGATCAGCCAGGGCGTGCCGAGGACGTGCAGGCTGCCGGCGGTCGCGAATCCGAATACGGGAACGGCGAGGCCGACGACGGCGTAGACGCGGCAGATGCGGTGCAGCAGCCGCACGACGGCGGTCGCCTCGGTCCCGCCGGACGCGTCGGCGGCCCTGCGGGCCGCGGCGGGGAACATGCTGCCCGCGACGGTGACCGGGCCTACGGCGATGACCGCCGCGAGTACGTGGAGGATGAGGAGGATCTTGGTCATCGCCGGAGTGTGCCTTCGGTCTGAGAGAGGGAACGGGGTCAGGCGCTCAGCGGGACGGGACCGAGGTCGCGCCACACGACACCGCGGCGCTCGTGCTCGAGCAGCTCCTCGACGGCGAGGGCGATCTTCGGCCCCACCTCCCTTTCCAGCAGGTACAGCCCAAGGTCCAGGCCGGAGGTGACGCCGCCGGAGGTGACCAGGTCGCCGTCGTCGACGACCCGGGCCCGGATGACGTTGACGCCGCTCGCGCCGAGCGCGTCCAGGCCCTGGTGATGCGTGATGGCGTTGCGGCCCTGGATGAGCCTGGCCATCGACAGGAGCAGCGAGCCGCCGCACACCGTGGCCACCGTGGTGCCGGGGGCGGCCATGGCCTTACCCAGCAGCGCCGGGAGCCCGGTGGTCAGGGTGCGGCCGAGGACGGCGGGGACCGTGGCCGGCCAGTCCTCGTCGGTGACCTCGTCCTGATCCTGCGCACCGGATCGGCCGGAGGCGCCGGGAACGACGATCAGGTCCGCGCGGTCGGGGTCCAGGCCGGCGGTGGCCGGCAGGGAGACGTGGGGGATGCCGCTGGGAACCTCCCGCGGTCCGTCGGCGGCGACCAGTTCGGCGCTCACCTGCTCGGTGAACAGGCCGGCGGCGCTGAACACCTCGAACGGGGCGACGATATCCAGCGGGTCGAAGCCATCAAAGAGGACGAATTGCGCAAGCATCGATGTCTCGTCTCTGTCGTTCCGTTACTGCCGCGCTCACGCTAGGAGACCCGATGCGCGCGGACCACAGGCTGGATCGACAGATTTGAACGAGTTCTCGCCAACTCACTGAGCTGCGGATTTCATCTTCCCAGCCATTCCAATGCACGGCTACGCCTTGGCTGGAATCCGGCGTACGCTGCGTTCGTGCATACGGTGGCGGTTCTGGTGATGGATGAGACGGTGGTCTTCGACATGGCCGTTCCGGTCGAGGTCTTCGGCCGGGTCCGCCTACCGGACGGGCGCCGTCCGTATCGGGTCCGGGCCTGCGGCCCCCAGCCGCACGTGTCGACCGAGATCTTCACGATCCACCCGCCGTGGGGGCTGGAGGCGCTCACGGATGCCGACACGATCATCGTGCCCGGCCGCAGTGAGACCGCCGGGCCACCGTCAACCGACGTCCTGGAGGCGCTGCGGGACGCGGCCGCCCGCGGCACGCGCATCGCCTCGATCTGCGGCGGCGCCTTCATCCTGGCCGCCACGGGCCTGCTGGACGGTCTGGCCGCGACCACGCACTGGACCGCTGCGGAGCATTTCGCCGAGATGTTCCCCAAGGTCGAGCTGCGGCCCGACGTGCTCTACGTCGACAACGGGCAGTTGCTCACCTCGGCCGGCGCGTCCGCGGGCCTGGACCTGTGCCTGCACATGGTCCGCCGCGACCTGGGCTCGGCCGTCGCGGCCGACGCCGCGCGCCTGGCCGTCACGCCGCTGGAGCGGGAGGGCGGCCAGGCGCAGTACATCGTCCACGAGCGCCACCCGGTACCCCGGGGCTCGCTCCTCGAACCGACGCTGGCCTGGATCGAGGACCACCTGGGGGAGGACCTCACCCTGGAGGCCATGGCCGCCCGCTGCGGCATGAGCACCCGTACCTTCAGCCGCCGCTTCCGCGAGCACACCGGCACCACGCCCCTGCAGTGGCTGCTGCGGGCCCGGGTCAGGCGGGCGCAGTACCTGCTCGAGCACACCGACCACTCCGTCGAGCGGATCGCCGCCCAGGCCGGCTTCGGATCCGCGACGGCCTTCCGCGAGCGCTTCAAGCGCGTCGCCGGCACCACCCCGCATGCCTATCGGGCCGCCTTCCGCGGCTCGCGCTGAACACGACTGGAACGACCCGTTCGGCCGGCAGGTCAGGTTTCGATGAACTTGGAGGCGGTGTGGAGCACGGCGTTCAGCAAGCCGGGGAAACAGGCGTCCAGGTCGTCGCGGCGCAGGCTGAGGATGCGCTGAGAACCGCTCACCCTGACCTGGATCACCCCGGATTCGCGCAGAACCCGCTGGTGGTGGGAGAACGTGGACCGGCTGATCGTCAGGCCGGCCGTTTGCTGCAGCCGGGTGCACGACGATTCCCCCACGCGGTTCAGGGCGCGCACCATCAGCAACCGCGCAGGGTCGGCCAAGGCCGCCAAGACCTTCGGTAGTCGCAGGTCGGCCGTGACGGGGTGGGTCTCATCGATCAGCACGATGCTCCCTCAGGGCGTCGTTTCGCCATCATGTCGATGACTATCGTACTGTTCGATACCCATCGATGTATTCGTTGTCTGTCGAATCGAGGTCATGACATGGACGACAGCAAGGTGGCGCTGGTCACTGGAGGTTCTCGGGGGATCGGCGCGGCCATTGTGCGCCGACTGGCGGCCGATGGCATGCGGGTGGCCTTCACCTACGCCACCAAGCGGGACCGGGCCGAGCAGGTCGTCAACGAGGTGAACGCCCATCAGGGCCACGCGCTCTGCCTGGAGGCCGATGCGGCCGATCCCGCCGGCATCGCCGGGGTGGTGGAGCACGCCCTGGACCGATGGGGGCGGCTCGATGTCGTGGTGGCCAACGCGGGCGTGGCCCGTGCGGGAGGCATCGACACCCTTCCCGCCGAGGAGATCGACCAGATGATCGACGTTAACGTGCGCGGGGTCGTGCACACCATCCGAGCGGCCCTGCCCCACCTCCGCGACGGCGGCCGCATCGTGACGATCGGCAGCGTCAACGCCGAGCGGGCCCCCTTCGCCGGAGCGGCCGCCTATGCCATGACCAAGGCGGCCGTCGCCGGCCTGGTCCGCGGCCTGGCCCGAGATCTGGGACCCCGCGGCATCACGGTGAACAACGTCCAACCCGGCCCCACCGCCAACGACAGCATGACCGTGGACGGTCCCGCCGCCCACGCCATGACCAAATGGCTGGCGCTGCCCAGGATCGGGACGCCGGAAGAGGTCTCGGCGCTGGTCTCCTACCTCGCCGGCCCGGAGGCCGCCTTCGTCACCGGCGCCAGCCTCACCATCGACGGCGGCTTCGCCGCCTAGTCGACACCGTTTCGACATCGGCGGCGGCCCAGGCAACAGAGAAGGGAGCGCGGGGAGGGCCCCGGGCTCGCGCAGGCCTTAGGCGGGTGCGGAGGCCGCGATGGAGTAACGACCCGGGCGGTCGAGGTGGGGCCGATCAGGGCGCTCAGGTGCCGGGGGTCTCATCCGGCGCTACCGGCCGCCAGGTGACGGTGAGGGCGTCACGCCGTCCGGTCTGTTCCAACGGGCGTGACGATGTCGGGCATCACCAAGGACACCGGCGTCGGGCGAGCGACGCTGTACAAGTACTTCCCCGACGTCGAGTCGATCCTGCGCGCCTGGCATGACCGTGAGATCGACCGGCATCTGGACCGGCTGCTCCAGGTTCGCGACGGCACGGAAGGCGCCATGCGGCGGCTGGAGACGGTGCTGACCGCGTACGCGGCGGCGATCTCGCACCCGGGACGGCACGACTCCGAGATCGCCGCCGAGCTCGACCGCGGCGATCATGTCGCCGCCGCCCACCAGCGTCTGCGCGACTTCATCCGGGATCTGGTGGCCGACGCCGCGGAGGCCGGCGCCGTACGCCGGGACGTTCCGGCCGACGAACTGGCCGTCTACTGCCTGCACGCACTGGCCGCAGCCGCCCGTCTCCAGGACGCGGCGGCGGTCCGGCGCCTCGTGCGGACCACCCTGTCCGGCCTTCAACCCGGACAGTGAGCGAACGGCGAGGCGGCCCGGCCTCAGGAGGCCGAGCGGCGGTGGCGCCGGTAGTGGCGGGCCGCGCGGACCCGGTTGCCGCAGGCCGCGGAGCACCACTCACGGCGAGGGTGGTCCTTGCGGAAGTACAGGACGCATCCGGGGGCCAGGCAGGCACGCAGCCGCAGCCGGTCGGGGCGGCCGAACAGGTCGACGGCCTCTTCGGCGATGGCCGACACCGCCGCGGCGGGCGCCCGCCCGCCGGCGCGGATGAGGCGAGCGGGCGTTCCGCCGGGCGTCCATGTCAGCGCCGCCCACCGGGGTACCGCGCCGGCCGCCTCGTTGACGACGGCGACGGCCGCCTCCAGGTCCCGGATCGGGGCCGTCGCCGCCGGCCGGGGGTCGCCGGTGGCCTCGGCCGCGAGGCGCCGCAGGGCGTCCCGCAGCCGGAGCAGCCGCCCCGTCAGGTCCCCGGCGTCCTCCGCGGTCAGGTCGTCCAGGTCGGACGCGGTCATCGGCGCCAGGCGGGGAAGAACGGCCCGCAGCCACGCCGCGGCGCCGGCGGGCCCGTCGAGCGCGTCGTGCACGCCGTCGCGGTCGCCCCAGACCGTGTTCATCAGCTCGATGGGCAGCGGTTCGCCCAGCAGCGGCGCGCTCGTTCCCATGGCCGCACCCTACCGCGCTCTAACGGAACTCCCCGCGGCCATGCGTTATACGGCCGCTCCGCCGTCCCTCCGGAGCCGCTCAGGAGTCGAAGCCGACGCCCAGGTGGTCGAGGGTGCGCAGCCACAGGTTGCGGCGGCCCCGGTGGCGGTCGGCGCGGGCGAGCGACCAGCGGGTGAGCTGGATGACGCCGTAGCGCAGCGGCTCGGGCGGGAACGGCATCGGCTTGGAACGCACCATCTCCAGCCGGGTGCGCTCGGTTTCCGCGCCGGACAGCAGGTCGAGCATGACGTCGGCGCCGAACCGCGTCGCGCCGACGCCCAGGCCCGTATAACCGGCCGCGTACGCCAGCCGGCCGCCGTACGCCGTGCCGTAGAACGCACAGAAACGGCTACAGGTGTCGATCATGCCGCCCCACGCGTGGCTGAAGCGGACCCCCTCCAGCTGCGGGAACGTCGCGAAGAAGTGCCGGGCGAGCGTCGCGAACGTCTGCGGGCGGCGTTCCAGCTCGGACGCCACCCCGCCGCGGAAGTGGTAGATGGCGTCGTAGCCGCCCCACAGGATCCGGCCGTCCGCGGTGAGCCGGTAGTAGTGGAACTGGTTCCCGGCATCGCCGACGCCCTGGCGGTTCCGCCAGCCGATCGACGCGAGCCGGTCGGCGGGCAGCGGCTCGGTGACCAGCACATAGTCGTACACCGGAACGGCGAAGTGCCGCAGGCGGCGCAGGGGCCCGGCGAAGGCGCCCGTGCCCACCGCGACCTTCTCGGCCTCGACGGAGCCGTACGGCGTGCGCAGCCGCAGCCGGCCGTGGTGTTCGTCCTCGACCGCGTCGACCGGGGTGCGCTCGTACAGCCGGACGCCGGCCGTCAGGCACGCCTGCCGCAGTCCCCAGGCGAGCTTGGCCGGATGCACCATCGCGACGCCGTCCCGGTCCCACAGCCCGCCCTGGTAGGTGGGTGAGGCGATCTCGGCCTGGACGGCGTCGGCGTCGAGCAGCTCGGCGGGGCGGCCGAGGGCGGCGGACTCCTCGGCCAGCGTCCGCAGGCCGTCGAGCTGCCAGTCCTCCGTCGCGACGCTGAGCTCACCGGTGCGCTCGAAGTCGCAGTCGATGCCGTGGCGCCGCACCGTGTCCTCGATCCCGTCGAGGTTCTCCCGGCCGAGGCGCTCGAGGACGGGCATCTCCTCGCGCCAGCGGGCCAGGCCGTTGCCGAGTCCGTGGGTGAGGCTGGCCGCGCAGAACCCGCCGTTGCGGCCGGACGCGGCGCCGCCCGCCACGTCCGCCTCGACGACGACCACGTCCAGGGACGGGTCGCGTTCCTTGGCCCGCAGCGCCGTCCACAGTCCGGTGTAGCCCGCGCCGACCACGGCCAGGTCGCAGGAGGTCGGGCCGACGAGCGCAGGCGCGGGTTCGGGCGCCGCCGGGTCGGCCAGCCAGTACGGCGCGGGCTCGGCCTCGGCCAGGGCCGCCAGGACGTTCATCTCCGGATCACCGCCGCCTGCGGGCGAGCACCGCGTTGCCCACCGCGAGGAGGACGCCCGCCAGGAAGATGAGGGTTCCCATGACGTTGACCTGCGGCGGCAGGCCGTTCTTCTGCGCGCCCCAGATCCACAGCGGGAACGTCAGGGTGGAGCCGCTGTTGAAGCTCGTGATGATGAAGTCGTCGATGGACAGCGCGAAGGCCAGCAGCCCGCCGGCCAGCACCGCCGGGAAGATCATCGGCAGCGTGACGAGCCGGAACGTCGTCCAGCCGCTCGCGCCCAGGTCCTGCGCGGCCTCCTCCACGAACGGGTCGAGGGTCAGCACCCGCGCCCGTACCGTGACCGCCACGAACGACAGCGAGAACATGATGTGCGAGACGAGGATCGTCAGGTAGCCGCGGCCGACACCCAGCTGGACGAAGAACGACAGCAGGGACGCGCCCATCACCGTCTCCGGCGCGGAGATCGCCGCGAACTGCACGAGGTTCAGCGCGCCCTGCCCGCGGAACCGGAACCGGCCCAGGGCCAAGCCGATCAGCGTGCCGAGGACCGTCGCGCCGAGCGCCGCCAGGACCGCGATCGTCAGCGAGTTGACCAGCGCCGTCGTCAGGTCCGGCACCGCGAAAAGCTTGCCGTACCACGTGAACGTGAAGCCCTGCCACGTCAGGTTCAGGCGCCCCTTGGCGTTGTTGAACCCGAACGCGATCATCACGGCGATCGGCAGGCACAGCCAGACGATGATCAGCCAGGTGTAGGCGTACAGGAGCCGGTCGCCCCAGCCATGCCGGCCCCGCCGTGCCCGGACGGCGGGCCCGGCCTGCGTCATGGTGGTCATGAGGCCTCCTTCGTCGGCCTCATGACCAAGGTGCTGTGCCTGGTGATTCCCTCGCTTCGCTCGGTCATCTGGCCGCCACCTCCAATACGTCCTCGGTGCCCAGCGCCCGCGCGTACGCGAAGATCCCGATCAGCAGGATCGCCATCAGCGCGAACGACAGCGCCGCGGCCTGGGGGTAGTCGTTGTTCACCAGGTAGAGGTTCTGGATGACGTTGCCGATCATCGTGTTGTTGGTGCCGCCGAGCACCGTCGCGTTGACGTAGTCGGCGCTGACCGGGACGAACGTCATGAGCACGCCCGCGAACACCCCCGGCACCGACAGCGGCAGCACCACCCGCAGGAACGCCTGCGCCCGGCCCGCGTACAGGTCCTGCGCCGCCTCGATCAGCCGCGGGTCCACGCGCTCCAGCGCCACGTAGATCGGCAGCACCATGAACGGCAGGTAGTTGTAGGTGAGGCCGGCCACGACGGCGAAGCCGGTGGCGAGCACGTGGAAGTCCTGGGGCAGCAGCCCGGCGTTCTTCAGGGGACCCAGGACGATGCCGTCATCGGCCAGCAGGAACTTCCAGGAGAACGTCCGCAGCACGAACGACACGAAGAACGGCAGCAGCATCAGGAACAGGTACGTCGACTTGCGGCTGCCGCCGCGGAAGGCGATCCAGTACGCGGCCGGGTAGGCGAGCAGCACGCACGCCGCCGTCGCCAGCAGGCCGTACACCAGGGAGCGGATCAGCTGGTCGTCGTAGGCCGACAGGCTGTCGGTGTAGTTCTGCCAGTGCCAGGTGAGCTGGAAGCCGTTGACGACGTCGCCCTGCATCAGCGAGAACGACAGCATCACGACCATCGGCAGCACGAAGAAGATCGCGAGCCAGAGCCCACCGGGCAGGACCAGCAGGTACGGCGCGAGACGTCTGCGCATCGGTCACCCCGCCGTGATCTGCTGGAAGACCGCGTTGTACTGCTGCTCCTCCGCCGTGGTCATCTTCCGGTAGTGGTGGAGCCGGGCGTAGTCGGCGTCGGAGGGGAAGATCAGCGGGCTGTCCGACAGCGTCTGCAGCGTCTTCTTCCGCGACCCGGTGGCCTTGGCCGCCTCGGCCGCGAGGACCTCCTTGGCGCCCGGGACCGGGGTGACGTAGCTGACGATCTCGGCGAGCTGGGCGGCGACGTCCGGCCGGTAGAAGTAGTCCAGCAGCGTGATGGCGTCGACGGGGTTCTCGGCGGTCTTGGGGATCGTCAGGTTGTCGGTCCAGATCGTGCCGCCCTCCTTCGGGATGACGAACTTCAGGTTCGACCCCTCCGAGAGGTTCTGCTGGAAGATGTCGCCGGAGTACGCCATGGACAGCCAGATGTCGCCGCGGGTCAGCGCGTCGATGTAGTCCTGGTCGAAGTACTTGCGGACGATCCCCTGGTCCCGCTGCTCCTTCAGCTTGGCGCCGGCCTTCTTCCAGTCGTCCGGCGTGGACTGCTCCGGGTTGACGCCGACCGCCATCATCCCGAAGTTGCCGATCTCCTGGACGTCGGACAGCATCCCGACCTTGCCCTTGAATTTCGGGTCCCACAGGTCGGCGAGGCTGGTGATCTCCCGGCCGGTCTTCGTCGGGTCGTAGGCGATCCCGGTGATCCCGGTCTGGTAGGGGACGCTGTAGACGTTGTCCGGGTCGAAGGACTCGTTCTTGTACGCGGCGCCGGCGTTCTTGGTGAAGTTCGGCATCCTGGAGTGGTCCAGCGGCACGAGGTAGCCGAGCTCGGTGAGCTTGGTGAACGACACGCCGTTGGTGATGACCATCAGGTCGTACCCGATCGACTGGTTCGCCTGCAGCTGCGGCTGGATCTTGCCGAACCATGACGGGTCGTCCTGGATGACCTCCCGGTAGGTCACCGAGATGCCGGTCTCCTTGGTGAACTGCTTCAGCGGGGTACGGCCCTTGTCCATGTACAGCGGCCAGTTGGCGAAGTTCACGTGGCCGTGCTTGGTCTTGCCGTTCCAGTACTTCTGGACGTCGCTCTGCTTGGCCGGGGCGGCCTTGGTGCCCTTGACGCCGCAGGCGGCCAGGCCGAGACCGGCGCCGGCCAGGCCGAACAGCCGCAGGGCGTCGCGCCGGCTCCGAGTCATGCCGCGCAGGAGCTCGGGGTTGATCTCGTTCATCATGCTCCGATCGCGTAGGAGTGGCGGGGCTCCCAGGAGAGCCAGACGGTGTCCCCGGACGCGGCGACGTCGTCCGCGGAGGAGGCGTTCTGCACGAAGACCACGACCTCGGCGCCGGTGGACGTACGGACCGTGTAGTTCGTGAACGTGCCGAGGTAGACGACCTCGGTGACGGTGCCGCGCAGCGCGCACGCCTCCCCGTCCGGAGGGTGCAGGCCGATGGCGATCTTCTCGGGCCGTACGGTGAGCTCGACGGTCCCGCCGGCCTCCGCAGCGGCACCGGGGATCAGGATCCGCTCGCCGGGTCCCGGCTCGATGACGGCCGTGTCGCCGTCGGCGCGGGCGACGGTGCCGGACAGCACGTTCGAGGTGCCGATGAAGCCGGCGACGAAGGCGGTGGCGGGCCGCTCGTAGACCTGCCGCGGCGGGCCGAGCTGCTCGATCACGCCTTCGTTCATGACCGCGATGCGGTCCGACATCGTCAGCGCCTCGCCCTGGTCGTGGGTGACGTAGACGAAGGTGATGCCGACCTCGCGCTGGATGCGCTTGAGCTCGACCTGCATCGCCTGGCGCAGTTTCAGGTCCAGCGCGCCGAGCGGCTCGTCCAGCAGCAGCGCCCGCGGGCGGTTGACCAGCGCGCGTGCCAGCGCGACCCGCTGCTGCTGGCCGCCGGACAGCTCGCGCGGCCGGCGCTTCTCCCGGCCGGCGAGGTCCACGATCTCCAGCATCTCCCCGACGCGGCGGGTGACCTCGTCCTTGGGGGTGTTCTTGCGACGCAGCCCGAACGCGACGTTCTCGAACACGCTCATGTGCGGGAACAGCGCGTAGGACTGGAAGACCATGTTGACGTCGCGGCGGTTGGGCGGCACGCCGACGACGTCGCCGCCGTGCAGGATGATCTGGCCCTCGGTGGGCTCGTCGAACCCGGCGATCATCCGCATCGTCGTCGTCTTGCCGCACCCGGACGGGCCCAGCAGGGAGAAGAACTCGCCTTCGGCGATGGTCAGGTCGACGCCCCGTACGGCGGTGACCGTCTCGCCGTGGGACTGGAAGCTCTTGACGACGCCGCGCAGCTCGATCGCGGCGACCTTCGCGGCGGTGGCGGCCTCGGTCTCGCGCAGCTCGGTCATTCCCCGGCTCCGATGTAGCTCATGACGTGCTTGATCCGCGTGTAGTCCTCGAAGCCGTACATCGACAGGTCCTTGCCGTAGCCGGAGTGCTTGAAGCCGCCGTGCGGCATCTCGGAGACGAAGGGGATGTGGGTGTTGATCCACACGGCGCCGAAGTCGAGCCGCTTGGACATCCGCATCGCCCGCCCGTGGTCGCGCGTCCAGACGCTGGCGGCCAGCGCGTACGGCACACCGTTGGCCATGCTGATCGCCTCGTCCTCGTCGGCGACGCGCTGGACGGTGATGACCGGGCCGAAGATCTCGCTCTGGATCATCTCGTCGTCCTGGCGCAGGCCGGTGACCACGGTCGGGGCGTAGAAGTAGCCGCGGTCGCCGACGCGTCCGCCGCCGGCCACCACCTCGGCGTGCGCGGGCGCCCGGTCCAGGAAGCCGGTGACGCGGTCCAGCTGGTTCGCGTTGTTCAGCGGGCCGTAGAAGGCGTCCTCGTCGCTCGGCGGGCCGACCCGCGTGGCCTGGGCCCGCTCGGCGAGCGCGGCGACCAGGTCGTCGTAGACGCCGGGCGTGGCCAGGACCCGGGTGGCGGCGGTGCAGTCCTGGCCGGCGTTGAAGTACCCCGCCTCGGCGATGCCGCGGGCGGTCTTGGCCACGTCGGCGTCGTCGAAGACGAGCACCGGGGCCTTGCCGCCCAGTTCGAGGTGGACCTTCTTCAGCGAGCCGGCCGCCTGCCGGGCGACCTGCATGCCCGCCCGTACCGAGCCGGTGACCGAGATCATCTGCGGGATCGGGTGGCCGACCAGCTCGCGGCCGGTGTCACGGTCGCCGCAGACGACGTTGAGCACGCCCGGCGGCAGGAACTCCGCGGCGATCTCGGCGAGCATGAGCGTGGTGACCGGCGTGGTGTCGGACGGCTTGAGCACGACCGTGTTGCCCGCCGCCAGCGCCGGCGCGATCTTCCAGGTCGCCATGACCATCGGGTAGTTCCACGGCGTGACCTGCGCGCAGACGCCGATCGGCTCGCGGCGGATCATGGAGGTGTGGTCGGTCATGTACTCCCCGGCCGAGCGTCCCTCCAGCAGCCGGGCGCAGCCGGCGAAGAACCGGAACTCGTCGGCCATGGGGCCGACCTCCTCGTCCCGGGTGAGCTGCAGCGGCTTGCCGGTGTTGCGGCACTCGGCCTGGACGAGGTCCTCGGCCCGGGCCTCGATGGCGTCGGCGATCCGTAGCAGGGCCAGGCTCCGCTCGCCGGGCGTGGCGTCGCGCCACTGTTCGAACGCCGCGGCGGCGGCGGTCATCGCCGCGTCGACGTCCGCGGGCCCCGACAGCGGCGCCTGGGCGTACGTCTCGCCGGTGCTGGGATCGATCACGTCGGACGTGCGGCCGTCCTTGGCATCGACGTGCTCGCCGCCCACGAAGTTCCGCAAGGTCACGGTCGGCCTCCGGGGTCTACAGGCTGTGATGAGCCGACCCTGACAGAACGAACCTCCCAAAACAAGCGATTCCGTTGTTACGAATAGATTTCACGACGAAATCCTTGACTTCTGGAGCTGATCTGCCACGATGTCGCAGCAAGGGAGGTCGCGATGACCGACGATCAAGGGCCACCCGCACGGCCGGTGGCGAACGGACGGCGCACGGGCAACAACGCCCTCGACGAGACGTCCAAGAAACTGATCGAGCTGCTCCAGGCGGACGGCCGCAGTTCGTACGCCGCGCTGGGCAAGGCGGTGGGCCTGTCCGAGGCCGCCGTACGGCAGCGCGTCCAGCGGCTGCTGGAGTCGGGCGTGATGCAGATCGTCGCGGTCACCGACCCGCTCTCGCTGGGCTTCTTCCGGCAGGCCATGATCGGCGTCCGCTGCGAGGGCGACCTGGAGAGCGTCGCCGACGCCCTCGCCGGCTTCCAGGAGATCGACTATGTCGTGATCACCGCGGGCTCCTTCGACCTGCTGGTCGAGATCGTGTGCGAGAGCGACGACCACCTGCTCGACCTCCTCGGCCGGATCCGGGCGGTGCCCGGTGTGGCCGGCACCGAGAGCTTCGTCTACCTCAAGCTCCGCAAGCAGACCTACGCGTGGGGAACCCGCTGAGAGAAAGCAGAAAGATGAACCTCCAGGACGCCGCCAAGCGCCATCTGTGGATGCACTTCACCCGGATGTCGTCCTACAAGGACGCCGACGTTCCCGTCATCGTCCGCGGGGAGGGCGCCTACGTCTACGACGACAAGGGCCGGCGCTATCTCGACGGCCTGTCCGGCCTGTTCGTGTCCCAGCTCGGGCACGGCCGCCGCGAGCTCGCCGACGCCGCGGGCGCCCAGGCCGGAGAGCTGGCCTACTTCCCCCTGTGGTCCTACGCCCACCCGGGCGCGATCGAGCTGGCCGAGCGGCTCGCCGCCCTGGCCCCCGGCGACCTGAACCGGGTCTTCTTCACGGCGAGCGGCTCCGAAGCGGTCGAGTCGGCGTGGAAGCTGGCCCGCAACTACTTCAAGCTGATCGGGCAGCACGGCCGCTACAAGGTGCTCAGCCGCGACATCGCCTACCACGGCACCTCCATGGGCGCCCTGTCGATCACCGGCCTCGCCCCGATCAAGCACCCCTTCGAGCCCCTCGTGCCGGGTTCGGTCCGCGTGCCCAACACCAACTTCTACCGCGCGCCCGAGTACGGCGACTCCGCGGAGCGGTTCGGGCAGTGGGCGGCCGACGAGATCGAACGGGCCATCCTGCGGGAGGGCCCCGAGTCGGTGGCCGCCGTCTTCCTCGAGCCGGTGCAGAACGCCGGCGGCTGCTTCCCACCGCCGCCCGGCTACTTCGAGCGGGTCCGGAAGATCTGCGACAAGTACGGCGTGCTCATGGTCTCCGACGAGGTGATCTGCGCGTTCGGGCGGCTCGGGCACTACTTCGGCGCCGAGCGGTACGGCTACCAACCCGACATCATCACCTTCGCCAAGGGCGTCACCTCCGGCTACTCGCCGCTCGGCGGCATGATGGTCAGCGACCGGCTCGTCGAGCCGTTCGCCGACGGGCCCGCCACCTTCCTGCACGGCATCACCTTCGCCGGGCACCCGGTCTCCACCGCGGTCGCCCTGGCCAACCTCGACCTGTTCGAGAAGGAGAAGGTCCTCGACCACGTCCGTGAGAACGAGGCCGCCTTCCGCGCCACCCTGGAGAAGCTGACCGACCTGCCGATCGTGGGGGAGGTCCGCGGCGCCGGCTACTTCTACGGCATCGAACTCGTCAAGGACAAGGACACCCGGGAGACCTTCAGCGGCGAGGAGTCCGAGTGGCTGCTGCGGGGCTTCCTGTCCTCCGCGCTGTTCGACGCCGGCCTGGTCTGCCGGGCCGACGACCGCGGCGACCCGGTGATCCAGCTGGCCCCGCCGCTGATCTGCGGCCAGGAGCACTTCGACGAGATCGAGCGGATCCTGCGCGCGACGCTGACCGAGGCCTGGTCCCGGCTCTGAGCCGGCGGCAGGCCCTCCGGCCCGGCATCACCTCCTGACCTCATGTCACCGAGGTGGTGCCGGACCGGCCCGCGACGACCAGGCGACGCATTCGCTCGTCCCTCCGCCGGGCGGTCCTTCCCGGCGCGCGCGGCCGGGCTCACCGCAGGCGCTTGTAGAAGAAGCTGCAGTCGCGCAGCACGCCCGACGGGTCGCTCGCATAGTCCGGAACGATGCCGTACCGCGTCCAGCCGGCGGTGGTGTAGAGGCTCTCGGCGACGCTGCCGGTCTCGGTGTCCAGGAGCAGGAGCCCGGCGCCGAGCTCCGCGGCGGCACGCTCGGCGGTGGCCAGCAGCGCCCGGCCCAGTCCCCGGCCCCGCGCGTCGCGGTGGACCATCAGTTTGACCACCTCGGCGCGGTGCCGGCCGTTGGGCTTGGATTCCAGGGCGAGGCCGACGGTCCCGTCGACGCCCCGCGGGCCGGGGCAGGCCCACACGAGCAGGCTCCCGTCGGCCACGGCCGGGGTGCGCGCCCGCCACCAGTCGAGCGCGGCGCCGCGCTCGAACGGCTCCACGAAGCCGAGGGAGTGACCGCCGGCGACGGCGTCCATCAGGAGGTCGGCCAGGTCCGGCACGCGGGCGGTGAACTCGGCGGCGGACAGGCGGGTGATGGCGTGCACCGGGGGATCTCCTTCGCCGGCCGGCGATGGGGGAGGGGACTGGGTCAGCGGCCGCACGGCGCCCGAACCGGACTCTCGCGCGGTGAAGGACGTCACGGCAGGACCACCAGCAGGACGTAGCGGACCGGCTCGGCTCCGGTGCAGCGGAAACGCGACCGGCCCCACAACCGGAACCGGAGGCAGTCGCCTTCGCCCAGCCGGTACGTGTGCCCGTTGGCGCCGATCTCCAGGGTCCCTTCGAGCACCCAGATGTGCTGCTCCAGGCCGGGGACGGGCGGTCCGTCGTAGGAGATGTCCGCGCCCGGGGTCAGCAGCCCCTCGATGACCTCGCCGCGGAGGCCGGGGTGCGGAGGCGACACCGACCGCCGCACGAAACCCGACGCCTCGTCCCGCCACACGGTCTGCTCACCGGCCCGTACGACGTGGGGAGGGTCGGTCTCGACCTCGGCGAGGAGGCGTGACATCGTCCGCTCGTAGGCCGCGCACAGCCTGCCGAGCAGGGCGGCGGTGGGGCTGATCTCGCCGCGTTCCAACCGCGACAGGGTCGAACGACTCACCCCCGTCCGGCGGCCCAGCTCCTCCAGCGACCAGCCACGCTCGACGCGCAGCTCCGCCAGCCGGGCCGCCAGCCGGGCGTCCACCCCATCCGGCCCGCGCTCCTGGACCGGGCTCTCTTCTCCCATATAGGGGAAGATATCCCAGAATTGAGAGAAGGTCGTGCTCTTGTCAGCTCCGCGCCGGGCGTGATTCGGCGATCGCCAGGCCGGTGATGGCCGCCAGCAGCAGCGCTGTGCCGCCGACCGTGGCGTCGGTGAGCCGCTCGCCCAACAGCACGACCGCCAGTACCGCGGCGCTGACCGGCTCGATCAGCATCACCACGGCCGCGGTGGCCGCCCGCACGACGGCCGCGCCGGCGAAGTACAGCGGATAGGCGAGCGCCGTCGTGACGACGGCCACGTACAGGATCATCAGCAGGACCCGGCCGAGGTGCGCCGTGTGCGGCCAGAGCCCTTCACCCCACGCGAAGGGAAGCATGATGGCCGCGCCGATGCCGAACGACCTTACGGTCAGGGTGTAGGGGTTCTCCCCGGTCCCGTGTCGCCCGGTCCAGCGGCCCAGGACGTTGGTCACGGCGTATCCGGCCGCCGACAGCAGCGCGAGCCCGACGCCGACGGGACGGACGACGCTCTGCTGATTTCCCAGGACGAGGATCGCGAGGCCGGCCAGGGCGCCGCCGACGGCGAGGAACCCTCCGCGTCCGAGGCGCTCGCCCAGGAACAGCCGCCCGCCGCCGGCGGCGAACACGGGAGCGGCGCCCAAGGCCACGATGGTGCCGACGGCCAGTCCGGTGTCCCGGACGGCGCCGAAGTAAGCGGTCTGGAACACCGCCAGGCCGATGCCCGTCCCCGTCGGCAGGAGCACCCGCCGCCGTACCGGCTGGGACGTGCGGGGTCTGCGGGAACGGCGCAGTGTCCGTGCCGCGACCAGCAGCGCCATTCCCGTAAGGAAGCGCCAGAAGGAGATCGCCATCGGCCCCAGGTCACTCGACCTGTAGACGACCTCCACCGCGGCCCCGGTCGTCCCCCAGGTGGACCCGGCGATCGCGAGATAGATGAGTCCGCGTGGCGCCGAGCGTGGAGCGCTCAGTACGGCGGACGGCGTCGTAACGGCAGTTTTCGACACAGAATCTCCAGACGGAGCAGAGCGGTCGTGGTCGCCTGCGCGGGCACGACCGGCCGGCACGTCGATACGCTCATCGACGTGCGGTCTCGATCGCGACCCGTCTAGAGGGTCGGAGGCGCAAGCGCTGCCGTACACATGGGCCTCACTCTAAGCCAACGGCACGGCAAGCCCCATGAGCCGCGGCCCGGGATCGGTACGACCCGCGCATGGCCGCCGGATCGCTGGCCGGATCCGGTCTCCGCGGCCGGCCGCGTCCCGGCCGGCAGTCGATATTCGGGCCATCTGTAAAAGATGGGGCGTTCGCTCCCAATCATGGGACGCGTGTTCCGGGACCTGTGGAATTCACGAGAACGGCCGTGATTCACCGCGCCAGAGGCGTTGGGCCACCGTGCGCGTACATAGAGTGGACGGATCGGCGTCATCGTTGACTTGACAAAGATCATGAAGTCATTGAATCTGTCGGGCGAGGCCGGGTGCCTCGCCGACGCGAATTACGGACGGACGGGCTTCGGGGGCCGAGGCCCGTTGAAGTATCAACGAAAGCGACTCGTTCGTGCCTGAGACCAACACGACGGAAGAGACCATCTTCGACCGCCTGGGCGACCGACCGCAGGTCGCGGCGCTGGTCGACTGGACGCTGCTGAAACTCGACAAGAACTCGGATTCGATCCATCTGTCGTTCACCACGACCGAGGCTTTCACGAATCCCGGCGGAAGCGTCCACGGCGGATTCATCACGGCCATGCTCGACGAGTGCATGGGCTCGGCCATTGTCGGGCTCACCGACGCGCGGTTCCTGCCCGTCACGATTTCGATGTCGATCGACTTCGTCAAGCCGGTTCCCGTGGGCCGGATCTTCGGCGAAGGCCGCATCACCTCAATGGGCAATACGTCCGCTTTTCTCGAGGCACGGCTCATGGACCAGGCCAGTCGGCCCCTGGCCCGGGCGATCGGGACCTACCGCCTGACCCCCTTCCCCAACGGCCCGGACCACGACTCCGGGTCCCGGTAGCGGTCCCGCCGCCTCGCAGATCACGCCGCCTCTCGCCCGCCCAGCGGGCCTCGAAGGATGGAACGCCGCGCATGAGCAATTTCGAGAGACTGCTGTCCGCCACCGACAGGGAGTTCACGAGCGAGATCGAGAACAACCCGCTGATCGAACTCGTCCTCGGCGGCGGGATGAAGCGCGAGCACTACATCAGCTATCTGCGCGAGACGTACCACATGGTCCGCCACACCTCCCGGATGCTGTCGCTGGCCGGAGCGCGTCTCGGCGACGAGTACCGCGGACTGCGGGACTGGTTCTTCGACCAGGTCCGCGAGGAGAACAACCACGACCTGTTCTGCGTCAACGACCTGCGGAACCTCGGCGAGGACGTCGACCGGGTCCTGGCCGTCCCGCCGATGCCCGGCTCCTGGGGCCTGGTCGCACAGAACTACTACATGGCGACCTACGGAAGCCCGCTGGGCATCCTCGGCGTGGCCAGCCTGACCGAGGGGCTCGGCGCGGACCTGGGCAAGGTGATCGCGGACACGCTCAGGCAGCAGTACGGCCTGGAACGCGACCAGGTGACCTTCATCAGGAGCCACGGCGGGTTCGACACCCGGCACATCGAGGACGTCAAGAAGGCCGTCGACGAACTGCTGGTCGGGGACTCCGACCTCGATGAGGTCATCCAGGGCAGGCGGATGACGATCCACTATTACGGCCAGATGTTCCGCGACGTGATGAGCGCCACCTCCTAGATGATCACCTACGACGGTCTCCACCTGGAAGACGACGCGATCCTCGCCAACCGCGACGTGACGTCCCCGATCACCCTGGTCGCCGCCCCCGCCGACGAGTCGGTCCTGCGGGAGGTGCGCAAGTACCAGACCTGCGAGATCCAGGACGTGCACGAGCACGATGAGTACCGGGAGTTCCTGGAGAAGGCCCTCAAGCCGCTCGGGCTCTACAGCGAGGACTTCCTTCCGAGCACCACGTCGAGCTGCTACAAGGTCACCTACCGCGATCAGGCGGTGGCCATCTTCCGGCTCACGCCGGTCGCCCCGGACTCGGTCTTCCACCGGACGATCCCCGGAGCGTCCGGCAGGAAGATCCTCCAGGTCAACAACGTCGCGGTCGAGCAGACCTACCAGGGCGATCTCCTCCTGGGCATCATCCTGAAGAACTGCGCCCTGCTGTCGTACACCAAGGGGTTCGACTTCGTCGCCGGGCTGGTCCGGTACGAGGTCCTGCCCCTGTTCGTCGACTTCGGAACGCTCCCGGTCCGGCACGAGCCCCTGCACCTGCTGGGAGACGCGGCCATCTGCGACTACGTCACCTACTTCAGGACCGACCGCAGGGAGCACATCGACTACGCCCTCGCCCGCAGCTACCACTACTTCCACCGGAAGGTCACGATGAAGAGCATCGCCGCCGACGTGAAACGGTCGGCCCCGCGCGCGACGGACGAGCTCGGGGGCGTGTGAGGTGGGCTCGACGGATCAGGACGCCGCCACGGCCGGCGGCACGGCCGCCGGTTCGAACGGGCGGCCGGCGCCGGCCCGCCTCATGCAGACCGTCCTGCACGCGATGGCCGCCAAGACCGTCTACGCGGCCGCCGAGCTGGGCCTGGCCGACCTGCTCGGCGACGGGCCCCTGACGACGGCCGAACTGGCCGAGCGCACCGGCGCGCACGGGCCGTCGCTGCGGCGGCTGCTGCTGGCCCTGGCCGGGATGGGGCTGGTGACCCAGACCGCGACGGACCGGTTCGAGCTGGCCGAGTCCGGGCGGCCCCTGCGCAAGGACGCCCCGGACTCCATCCGCGAACTCGTGCGGATGCTGTGCGGCCCGGCGGTCTGGCGGAGCTGGGACGAACTGGTGCCCAGCGTGCGCACCGGAGAGCCGGCCTGGGACCTGGCGCACGGGGTCTCCTGGATCGAGTACTACGCGCGCGAGCCCGAGGAGGCGGCGACGTTCAACCGGGCCATGGCCGAGCACACCCGGGACGCCGCGCCCGGCATCCTCGCCGCGGCCGACCTGTCGCGCTTCGGCACGGTCGTCGACGTCGGCGGCGGCGACGGCACCCTGCTCTCCCACGTCCTGCGAGCCCATCCGGGCGTACGGGGCGTGGTGTTCGACGTGCCGACCGGCCTGGCCGCGACGGCCACGACGCTCGCCGAAGCCGGTGTCGCCGCGCGGTGCGAGGTGGTCAGCGGCGACTTCTTCGTCTCGGTGCCCGCGGGCGCCGACGCCTACCTGCTCAAGCAGATCCTCCATGACTGGGACGACGAGCGCGCCACCGCGATCCTCCGCAACGTCCGCGCCGCGGTGCCGCCGGGCGGCCGCCTGTTCGTGATCGAACGGGCCGTGCCCGAGCGCGTCACTCCCGGCGACCCCGCCGAGACCCGGGACCTGCTGCTGGACCTGCACATGCTCGTCGCCACCGGCGGCCGGGAGCGCACGGAGCGGGAGTTCGAGCGGCTGCTCGACGCCGCCGGGTTCGAGCAGGTCCGGCTGACCGCCCTTCCCCGCTTGGACTTCCGGGTGATCGAGGCGACCCCGGCCTGAGGAGGCACCGCGCATGACGCTCCCGACCGACACCACGGTCCTGGACGGCCCGGCGATCCTGGCGGCCGCCCGCGCCGTCGCCCCGGTCCTGCGCGAGGAGGCCGAGGCGGGCGAACGCGGCCGCCGGCTGACCCCGCGCGCGGTGGAGGCGCTGCGCTCGACGGGCGTGTTCCGCATGGCGATGCCGCGCGCCTGGGGCGGGCCGGAGGTGGACATCCGCACCCAGACCGAGATCATCGAGGAGTTGTCCGCGGCCGACGGGGCGGCCGGCTGGTGCGCCATGATCGGCTCGGACGGCGGCTTCTACACCGCGCCCCTGGAGGACTCCGTCGCCCGCGGGCTCTACCCCGACCTGGACATGATCACCGCGGGCTGGATCGTCCCGGCCGGCCGGCTGCACCGGGTGGCGGGCGGCTACCGGCTGGAGGGCCGCTGGCAGTTCGGCAGCGGCTGCACGCACGCCGACGTCATCATCGGCGGCGCGCTGGTGTTCGAGGACGGCGCCCCCGTGATGACGGAGGACGGGCGGCCGGAGACCCGCGTCGCGATGCTGCCGGCCGGGGAGTTCGAGATCCTCGACACCTGGCACACCACCGGGCTGGCCGGCAGCGGCAGCCACGACTACGCCGTCGAGGGCGCGTTCGTCCCGGCCGGGCAGACCTTCCGGTTCGGCGACCTTCGCCGCCGCCGGCGCGCCGGCACCCTCTACGCGTGGCCGGGCATGTTCTTCGCCAACCTTCCCGGGGTGCCGCTGGGCATCGCCCGCGCCGCGCTGCGATCCGCCGAGCAGATCCTGGCCGACAAGATGCTCGTCCCGGAGATGCGCCCGGCGCGCGAGGACCCGCGGGTACGCGCCGGCGTCGCCCAGGTCCACGCGATGGTCGGTGCCGCCCGCAGCTACCAGTACGACGTCCTGGGCGAACTGTGGTCGACGCTGGAGACCGGCGCCGAGCCGTCGCTGCGCCTGCGGGCCGCGCTGGTCGGCGCGCACATGCACACGATCCGGACCTGCCGCGACGCCGTACGCCTCCTCGCGGACGTCGTCGGCAGCGCCTCGATCTACCGGCGCTGCCCGCTCGAGCGCCACCAGCGCGACCTGACCACGATCGGGCAGCACCTCATGGGCCAGCCCAAGATCATGGAGATGGCGGGCGCGCTGTGGCTGGGCGTCGACAAGGCCCTGGCCCGGCACCCGCTGTCGGCCGAGGGCCTGATCTGACGGCCCGCGCGCATCCGGCCACGGGCCGGAGGGACCGCCGCACCGCCGTCGACGGCCGGTCGTCCGCCACGGCGGGCCCGCGTCCGGCGGGCGCCTACCGCTTGCGCGGGTGGGTCTCGCCCGTGCCAGTTCGCTCCAGCGCCTGACTTCTTCTCGATGGGAACCCGTGCGCGTCGCGTGAGCGGCCGCGGCGGCCGTCGCCTCGTCGGCGGGACCGCCGCGGTACAGGAGCGTCAAGGGCCAGCTCGGTTCGCGCGCGCCGGTCCGTCGAAGGGATGCCAGTCCCACGGGACGTCGAAGCGCCGGGCCTGTCGCCGATGCGGCGGGGCGGCTCCACGTTCGGTCGTTCCCCGGTCACGGGCGCCGGTCCCGGCCCGGCGCGTCCCCTGCCCCCTCGCCGCCGATCCGAACACCGCCGTCACGGCCCGCGGCTCGCTCCTGCCCGCCTGGTGACGGCGCCCGGCGCGCCGGATCGTACGGACAAGGCCGGTCACGGGTGGCCGTGCGGGTCACCAGTGCGCCGGGCGGGTCAAGGCGGACGGCAGCCGTGTGGCGGCGTCGCCGCGGGCGGCGTTGACCTGGGCCTGGGTCAGGAAGATCGCGCCGGTCAGGTCCGCTCCCCGCAGGTCGGCGTCGCGCAGGTCGGCCCCGATCAGGTCGGCCGTGCGCAGGTCGGCGTTCCGCAGGTCCGCGGCGATGAGGTAGGCCCCGCGCAGGTCGGCGCCGCGCAGGTCCGCGCCGCGCAGCCGCGCCCCCATGAGGTCGGCGCCCCGGCGGTTCTTGGGGCGGCCGGGCACCCCGGCCCGTACGAGCTCGCTGGCGCGCAGCAGGAGCGGATTGACGCGGGCTCGGTGCGCGGCGACGTCCGCCTCGGCCAGCTCCTCGGCGCCGGCGCGGGTGAGGCGTTCGGTGTCGGTCAGCGCCCGGCGCAGCTCGCCGTGGACCGGGCGGGCGGCGGGCAGCGCGAGCGCCTCGGCGAGGTACCACAGGATCTCGTGGAGCTGCCGCATGACGGCGAACACCGCGAACATCCGCCGGGCGGTGCCGGGCGACTCCCTCCAGTCCTGTCCGGCGAAGGTGACCTGGCAGACCTGCTGCCCGGCGCCGAAGCAGTCGAAGACGGTGCAGCCGGAGAAGCCCTTGCCGCGCAGGTCGGCGTGGATGCCGCAGCGGAAGTCGGCGTTCAGGTTCGGGCAGGGCCGTCCGGCGTCCTTGTCGATGGCGAAGCCGGCCGAGGCCGCGAACGGCAGCGCCACGCAGCACAGCCCCTGGCAGCGTCCGCAGTCGGCGCGCAGGTCCGTACGGGCCGTCGTGAGGGGGATGGTCTGGCGTTCGCGGGGCAACGGCGCGCTCTCCTGGCTGGGCTCGGCTCCGGGCGCGGCGCCCGGCACGGACCTTCATTGTCCGGGACCTGGCGCCGTGCCGGAGCCCGCGTGCCGTTCAGAGGCCTTCGGCTCAGAGCGTTCGGCTCAGAGCGTTCGGCTCAGAGGCGTTCGACGATGGTCGCGTTGGCGAGGCCGCCGGCCTCGCACATCGTCTGCAGCCCGTAGCGCCCGCCACGCTGTTCGAGGACCGACAGCAGCGTGGTCATCAGGCGTGCGCCGCTGGCTCCCAGCGGGTGTCCCAGGGCGGTGGCCCCGCCGTTGACGTTGACCTTGGCCGGATCGGCGCCGGTCTCGGCGAGCCAGGCGAGCACGACGCTGGTGAAGGCCTCGTTGACCTCGAACGCGTCGATCTCCTCCAGCGACAGGCCCGCGCGGTCCAGGACCTTGCGCGTCGCGGGGATGATGCCGGTGAGCATGAGCAGGGGGTCGTCGCCCACCACGGCGAAGGAGTGCAGGCGGGCGCGGGGCCGCAGCCCGAGCCGCCGCGCCGTCGCGCCGCTGGTGATGAGGACGGCGGCGGCGCCGTCGTTGACGGGTGAGGAGTTGCCCGCGGTGATCCGCCAGTCGAGGTCGGGGAAGCGCTCCTGCCACACGTCGGCGCGGAAGGCGGGCCGCAGGCCGGCCAGGATCTGCGGCGTGGTGCCCGGCCGTACGGACTCGTCGCGGGTGACCTGCACGGGCGTGCCGTCGGCCGAGGGCGCCTTGAGGGGGGATACCTCGCCGGCGAAGCGGCCCTCCTCCCACGCCCGCGCGGCGCGGTGGTGGCTCTCGACGGCGAAGGCGTCCAGCCGTTCGCGGGACAGATCCCAGCGCTGGGCGATCAGCTCGGCACTGACGCCCTGCGGCACCAGGCCGCCCGGGTAGCGCTCGGCCACGCCCGCGCCGAGGAAGTCGCGTCCGGCCGTCTGGCTGCCGATCGGCACCCGGCTCATCGACTCGACACCGGAGGCGATCACCACGTCGTACGCCCCGCTGATGACACCCTGGGCCGCGAAGTGGATCGCCTGCTGGCTGCTGCCGCACTGGCGGTCCACCGTCACGGCGGGCACCGACTCCGGCAGCCCGGCCGCCAGCGCCGCCCACCGCGCGGTGTTGGCGCTCTGCTCGCCGATCTGGCCGACGGCTCCGCTGATCACGTCGTCGACGGCGGCCGGGGCGATCCCGGTCCGTTCCAGCAGCGACCGGATCGCGTGCGCGTGCAGGTCGACGGGGTGCATCCCCGACAGGGCGCCGCCCGGCTTGCCCTTGCCGATCGGCGTGCGGACCGCGTCGACGATGACCGCGTCGTTCATGAGACATCCCCTCACTCGCCATCGAAGCTACTGACGGGTATACCGTGCAAAGTTGGATTTCACAACCCACTGATCGCGGGCGTCACCGCGTCCTGGGGGTAGGTTGGGCCACAGGACCGGCCGGTGCGCCGACGGCGCCGAGCGAGGAGGGCAGCCCCGTGGCCGTACGCGGCCGTCAGTGTTCGATCGCCGACGCGCTGGCCGTGATCGGCGAGAAGTGGAGCCTGCTCGCCCTGCGGGAGATCCTGCTCGGCGAGCGGAGGTTCGACCAGATCGCCCGCAACACCGGCGCCAGCCGCGACATCCTCGCCACGCGGCTGCGGACGCTGGTGGACGCCGGGGTGCTGACCAGGCGCCAGTACGAGGCGCACCCGCCGCGCCATGAGTACGTGCCGACCGAGGCCGGGCGGGCGCTGCAGCCGATCCTGCTGAACCTGATGGACTGGGGCGACCGCTACGTCGCCGAGGGCCCGCCGCCGACGGTCTGGCGCCACTCCTGCGGTGCCGACCTGCGCCCGCAGACGGTGTGCGCGCACTGCGGTGAGCCGGTGACGGAGGAGGGGGTCAGCCCGGTCCGTCTCGGCCCCGTCCGGTGACCCGCGGGGGAATGGTCGACGGGAAACGTTGCTATCGTTGAAGATTCAATCAGCATGGAAGGGTCGCGTCATGCAGTTCGGGATCTTCACGGTCGGCGACGTCACGCCGGATCCGACCACCGGCAGGACGCCGAGTGAGCATGAGCGGATCACGGCGATGGTGACGATCGCGCGCAAGGCCGAGGAGGTCGGTCTGGACGTGTTCGCCACCGGCGAGCACCACAACCCGCCGTTCGTGCCCTCGTCCCCGACGACGATGCTGGGCTACATCGCGGCCTGCACCGAGCGGCTGATCCTGTCGACCGCGACCACGCTGATCACCACGAACGACCCGGTGAAGATCGCCGAGGACTTCGCGATGCTCCAGCACCTGGCCGGCGGGCGCGTCGACCTGATGCTGGGCCGGGGCAACACCGGCCCCGTCTACCCCTGGTTCGGCCAGGACATCCGCCAGGGCATCCCCCTGGCCGTCGAGAACTACGCGCTGCTGCACCGGCTCTGGCGCGAGGACGTGGTCGACTGGAAGGGCCGCTTCCGCACCCCGCTGCAGGGGTTCACCAGCACGCCCCGGCCGCTGGACGGCGTCCCGCCGTTCGTCTGGCACGGCTCGATCCGCAGCCCGGAGATCGCCGAGCAGGCCGCCTACTACGGCGACGGATTCTTCGCCAACAACATCTTCTGGCCCAAGGAGCACTTCCAGCGGCTCATCAGCCTGTACCGGGAGCGTTACGCCCACTACGGGCACGGCACGCCCGAGCAGGCGATCGTCGGCCTGGGCGGGCAGGTGTTCATGCGCAAGAACTCCCAGGACGCCGTGCGGGAGTTCCGCCCCTACTTCGACAACGCCCCCGTGTACGGGCACGGCCCGTCGCTGGAGGAGTTCACGGCCGAGACGCCCCTCACCGTCGGCAGCCCCCAGCAGGTCATCGACAAGACCCTGACCTTCCGCGAGCACTTCGGGGACTACCAGCGCCAGCTGTTCCTCATCGACCACGCCGGACTGCCGCTCAAGACCGTCCTGGAGCAGCTGGACCTGCTCGGCGAGGAGGTCGTCCCGGTGCTGCGCGAGGAGTTCGCCGCCAGGCGGCCCGCCGGGGTCCCCGACGCGCCCACCCACGCCTCCCTGCTGGCCGCCCGCGGCACCGAGACCCCGGCCGAGGCGGCCTCATGAGCGAGCGGAGCGAGCAGCACGGCGCCGCTGGGGACTCCTCCGGCGAAGCAGGCCGCACGGGTGAGCGAAGCGCCTCCTCGGGCGGAGAAGGCCGGATCGACCCGCTGCGGGTCGTCGCGGTCTCGGCGGGCCTGGGCACGCCGTCCTCGACCCGGCTGCTGGCCGACCGCCTGGCCGCGGCCACCCGCGAGCACCTGACCGAGGGCGGGCGCCCCGCCGAGGTCACGGTCGTCGAGCTGCGCGACCTGGCCACCGACATCGCGGGCGCCATGGTCACCGGATTCCCCGGCGCCCGGCTGCGCCCGGCGATCGAGGCGGTCACCGGCGCGGACGGCCTGATCGCGGTCACCCCGATCTTCTCGGCCTCCTACAGCGGGCTGTTCAAGTCGTTCTTCGACGTGATCGACAACACCGCTCTCGCCGGCCGCCCCGTCCTGATCGCCGCGACCGGAGGCACCGCCCGCCACTCGCTCGCCCTCGAGCACGCGCTGCGGCCGCTGTTCACCTACCTGCGCGCGATCACGGTCCCCACCGCGGTGTACGCCGCGCCGGAGGACTGGAGCTCCGGCGGCGACGGCACCGGCGACCTGGCGGCCCGGATCGGCCGCGCGGCGGGCGAGCTGGCCGCCCTGATGGGCGACCGCCCGTCCGGGCCACCGCCGGAAGGGGCCGTCGTGCCCTTCGCGGAGCAACTGGCGGCCCTGCGCCCGGAGTGACTCAGCCCGGCACGATCTGGTTCTTGCCCAGGACCCGTACGCCGCTCGCGGTGACGGTGAAGTGCTGCCGGTCGTAGTCCTCATCGACGCCGATCCGGGCGCCGTCGGGGATGACGACGTTCTTGTCGATGATGGCGTTCCGGACGACGGCGCCGCGCCCGACCCGTACGCAGTCCATCAGGACCGAGCCGTGCACGGAGGCGCCCGCCTCGATGTGGACGCCGGGGGACAGGATGGAGCTCTCGGCCACCCCGCCGGCGACGATGACGCCGGGGGAGACCATCGAGTCGACGGCGTACCCGCGCCGCCCCTCCTCGTTGAACACGAACTTGGCCGGCGGCAGCGGGTCGTGACCGGTGTAGATCGGCCACTCCTGGTTGTACAGGTTGAACACCGGGTGGATGGAGATCAGGTCCATGTGCGCCTCGTAGAAGGCGTCCAGGGTCCCCACGTCGCGCCAGTACCCGCGGTCACGGTCGGTGGAGCCGGGCACCTGGTTGTCGGCGAAGTCGTAGACCTGCGCGCGGCCGGCCTTGACGAGCTTGGGGATGATGTTCCCGCCGACGTCGTGCTTGCTGGACAGGTCGGCGGCGTCCTCCTTGACCACGTCGACGAGGACCTTGGTGTCGAAGACGTAGTTGCCCATGGAGGCGTAGACCTGGTCGGGTGCGTCCGGCAGGCCCACCGCGTCCTTGGGCTTCTCCCGGAAGGCCGCGACACCGACGCCGTCGGGGTCCGTCTCGATCACCCCGAACTGGTCGGCGAGGGACAGCGGCTGGCGGATGGCGGCGATCGTGACTCCTGCGCCGGACTCGATGTGCTGCTCGACCATCTGCCGCGGGTCCATGCGGTAGATGTGGTCGGCGCCGAAGACGATCACATGGTCGGGCCGCTCGTCCTCGATCAGGTTGAGGTTCTGCAGGATCGCGTCGGCCGAGCCGGCGAACCACCGCGGCCCCAGCCGCTGCTGGGCGGGCACGGGCGTCACGTAGTTCCCCAGCAGCGTCGACATCCGCCACGTACGAGACACGTGCCGGTCCAGGCTGTGGTTCTTGTACTGCGTCAGCACCACGATCTTGAGGTAGCCGGCGTTCGCCAGGTTGGACAGCACGAAGTCGATCAGCCGGTACATTCCGCCGAAGGGCACCGCGGGCTTGGCCCTGTCGGCCGTCAGCGGCATCAGCCGCTTGCCCTCCCCGCCCGCCAGCACCATCGCCAGGACATGAGGTCTCGCCATGGCCAGACCTTAGCCCTCCCACCAGCGTTGAAACAGGACGAGGAGGCATATTCGGCACTACGCTGCCGGGCATGCGCGTCGACCTGCTCACCCGTGAATACCCGCCGGACGTCTACGGAGGCGCCGGAGTCCACGTCGAGTACCTGGCCCGGGAGCTGCGCCGGCTGTGCGACCTGCGGGTCCACTGCTTCGACGGCGAACGTACCGAGCCCGGCGTGACCGGCTACCGCGTCCCGGAGCCGCTGCGGGCGGCGAACCCGGCCCTGCAGACGCTCGGCGTCGACCTGGAGATGGCCGCCGGCGCCGGGGGTGCGGACCTGGTGCACAGCCACACCTGGTACGCGGGCCTCGCCGGTCACGTCGCCAAGCTCCTGCACGGCGTCCCGCACGTGGTCACCACCCACAGCCTCGAGCCGTTGCGGCCCTGGAAGGCCGAGCAGCTCGGCGGCGGGTACGCGATCTCCTCCTGGGCCGAGCGCACCGCGATCCTGGCCGCCGACGCGGTCGTGGCCGTCTCCGAGGGCATCCGCCGCGACGTGCTCGCCTGCTATCCCGAGGTCGACCCCGGCCGGATCACGGTCCTGCACAACGGCATCGACACCGACCAGTACGCCCCGGACCACGGCACCGACGTGCTCACCCGCCACGGCATCGACCCCGAGCGCCCGTCCGTGGTCTTCGTCGGGCGCATCACCCGCCAGAAGGGCCTGCCCTACCTGCTGCGGGCCGCCCGGTCCTTCGACCCGGCCGCCCAGCTCGTCCTGTGCGCCGGAGCGCCGGACACCCCGGAGATCTCCGCGGAGGTCGAGGGGCTCGTCGGGGAGCTGCGCCGCGACCGCGGCGGGATCGTGTGGATCGAGCAGATGCTGCCCCGCCCCGAGGTCGTGCAGATCCTCAGCCACGCGACCGTGTTCGTCTGCCCGTCGGTGTACGAGCCGATGGGCATCGTCAACCTGGAGGCCATGGCCTGCGAGGCGGCCGTCGTCGCCACCGCGACCGGCGGCATCCCCGAGGTCGTCGCCGACGGCGAGACGGGACTGCTCGTCCCGATCGAACAGGCCGCCGACGGCACCGGCACCCCCGTCGACCCCGATCGCTTCGCCGCCGACCTCGCCGAACGCGTCAACGCGCTGCTCGCCGACCCCGCGCGCGCCGCCGCGATGGGCGAGGCGGGCCGCCGCCGGGCGATCGAGCACTTCTCCTGGTCCCGGATCGCCCGCCGCACCCACGACCTGTACGCCTCCCTCACCTGACACCGTCCCCACGCGCGGAGTACGGGATTACCCGGATCCCCCGGAGGCGGTTCACCGGGGAGACTGTGCCCCGTCACCGGTGAAAAGGGCGGGCGATGGTGAATGGCATCGGCGGAGTCATACTGGAATGCCCGGATCCGGGGTGTGAGCCCCGGATGGTGGCGGCACGGCCGGCACCCGTGCTGCGCGGCCACGTCGCCGGGTACGCCGGTCTGCGCGTCGACGCCGACCGGCCGCTGCGGGGTCGCGCCGTGGCCGGCTGCGGGGTCACGCTGTTCCTCGACTTCGCCGCCTCGGTACGGGTGGTGAGCGGGCCGGACCGCCCCCTGCGCGTCCAGGCCTCGCACGTCACCGGCCTGCACGACCGTCCCGTCCTGTTCGAGCAGCACAGCCGCCACCGGGGAATGGCCGTCGAGCTCACCCCGCCGGGGGCGTACGCGCTGTTCGGCGTGCCGATGCGGGAGCTGAGCAACACGACCGTGGACCTGGCCGACCTGCTGGGGCGCCGCGCGGAGCGGCTCACCGGGCGGCTCCGTGACGCGCCGGACTGGGCGACGCGGTTCGCGCTGCTGGACAGTGTGCTGCCGGCCTGGTTCGGCGCCGGGCCGCAACCGGCGCCGACGGTGCTGCGCGCGTGGCGGCTGCTGCGGCGGACCGGCGGCACGGTGAGCGTCGCCGCGCTGGCCGAGGAGGCCGGTGTGACCCGCCGCTGCCTGGAGATGCGTTTCGCCGCGCAGATCGGGCTGCCGCCCAAGACGATCGCCCGCCTCGTGCGGTTCGAACGCGCCGCGCGCCTGCTCACCGCGCCGGCGGGACCGCCGCCGGCGCGGATCGCCGCGGTGTGCGGCTACGCGGACCAGGCGCACCTGACCCGGGAGTTCCGTGCCCTGGCGGGCCGCACGCCCACCACGCTCCGCGCCGAGCACGCCGCCGCCACCACGGTCCACTGATCACGTTTCGCGTTCGCATGCGAACGCTTCGCATTCGTTCAAGACCCGCGGAGGGGCCCGCACCTAGCGTTCGAGGTGGAAATTCCCCCGGACGAAAGGGTCCGCTCATGCGAATACCGAAGATCACGACGGCGGCCGCCGCCGCGGGCGCGCTGGTCACCGCCGGCGTCGTCCTCGCGTCCCCCGCGAGTGCGGCGCCGGCCCCGGCCCAGGGGACGCTCACCCTCCGCTGCAACCACCCCTGCAGCGACCCGCCCGGCCCCGGCTGGCGCTACATCGACAACTACTACTGGGCCAGCAGCTGCATCGAGGTCGGCAACCGCGGCATCAACAACCGCTCCTGGTCCAAGTACCAGTGCTACGGCAGCACCTGGACCAATTACGACCTCTGGGTGATCTGATCACCCACCGGTGAGGGCGGGCGCCCCCCTCGGCCGCCCGCCCTCACCGGTCTCCAAGAGCTCACGGCCGGTGGCCCGGCCCCGGGGTCGCGCCGGGTCACCCGGCGGCGCGGTCGCCGACCGGGCACGGCGCGGCCGGCGCCGGGGCCGCGGGAGCCGGAGCGGCCGCGGGCCGGCCGGTCCGCGACCCTACGGTTTCGGAGACGGCCGCGATCAGGGACAAGGCGATGACGACGGCGCCGTAGGCGGTCGCGGTCGCCCGCAGGCCGAACGACGGGACCGCGATCCCGGCGACGACGGCGGGCACGCTGAAGGCCAGATAGCTGATGACGTACACCGAGGCGAACAGTTCCGCCCGCTGCCCGGTGCCCGCCAGGGCCGCCACGGACCGGAACGCCCCGAGGAACGCGCCGCCGAACCCGCAGCCCGCGATGGCCGTTCCGATGAAGAACAGCGACGTCGAGGCGGTGCCCAGCGCCAGGAGCGTCACGGCGGTCCCGGCGGCCAGCGCGGCCGACCCTGCGGCCATGACCCGCTGCGGCGCCCGGTCGCGGACGAGCACCGAGACCACGGCGCCCGCCCCGGTCAGGGCGGTGACGACGAGCCCGCCGACCAGGTGGTTGCCGATGTGCAGCACGCCCGCGGCCAGCGAGCCGCCCAGGGACAGGTACAGCCCGCCCAGCGCCCAGGTCGCCACCAGGCAGGGCGCGACGGCCAGGAACGCCGCGCGGGCGGGGGCCGGGACGGCCGCCCGGGGCCGTAGAGACGCCAGCGCGCCGGGGCGCGGGGTCACCAGGTCGGGAATGAACGCCATCACGGCCGCCAGGACCACGAAGACCCCGGTGAGCACCGCGAAGACCAGGGTCGTCGGCGCGGGGGCGTACTGGACCAGCGCTCCGCTGCCCAGCGCGCCGGCGGCCAGGCCCAGGGAGGGGGCCACGCTGTTGACCAGGGAGCCCAGCCGCGCGCCGGGCTGCAGGTCGACCAGGCCGGCGCTGATGGCGCCGGTCGCGGCGCCGGTCGCCAGGCCCTGCACGACGCGCGCGGCCAGGAGCGTCCCGACGTCCCCGGCGGTGAGGAACACGACCATGGCGGCGGTCTCGGCCAGCAGCGCGGCGATCAGCACGGGCCGGCGGCCGAGGAAGTCCGACAGCCCGCCGACGGTCAGCAGCGCGACGAGCAGGGCGAGGGCGTAGACGGCGAAGACGGCCGTCAGGGTGGTCGCCGAGAATCCCCACCGGTGCTGGTAGACGACGTAGAGCGGGGAGGGGGCGCTCGCTGCGCCCATGAAGGCCAGCAGGGTCGTCCCGAGCAGCCAGAAGCCGGCCGTGCGCGGCAGGCGCCGGGCCGCACGGGCGGCCGCGGGCGTGACGCGGTCGTCCACTGTGGACATTGTGATGCTCCTCAATAGTTCCAAAATCTTCGAACTATTGGAGGTTACTCCGGCCCGGCCCACTGTTCAACTATTATCGAACCATGCGGCCCGGATCGACACGTGAACTCGCCCATCCCGACGCGGCGGACCTCGTCCTGACCGACGTGCTGTTCGCGCTCAGCGACCCGGCGCGCCTGGAGATCACCCGCCGCCTCGCCGAGGGCCCCCTCGAGGTCGCGGCCTGCCAGCCCACCGGCGGCGACCTCCCCAAGTCGACCCTGTCCCACCACCTGAAGACGCTGCGCGAGGCCGGTGTCATCCGCAACGTCCCGCACGGCCGGCAGCGCTACGTCAGCCTGCGCCGCGACGACCTGGAGCAGCGGTTCCCCGGCCTGCTCGCCGCCGTCCTGCGCCCGGCCCCCGCCGGCGAATGACCCCCTGACCGCCACCACGGCCCCGGCGGGCGATCCCGCCACCGGCGCCACAACGCCGCCCGCGCCACAACGCCGCCCGCGACCGCCGACCGAAAGGACGACCCGCCGTGTCCACGCTCGACTCCCCGATCCCGCGCTTCCACCTGGCCATGCCCGTCGACGACCTGGAGGCCGCCCGCGTCTTCTACGGCGAGGTCATCGGCTGCGCGCAGGGCCGCAGCGCCGACACCTGGATCGACTGGAACCTGCACGGACACCAGTTCGTCACCCACCTGGCACCCCGCCGCGCCGAGCGCGTGCACAACCCGGTCGACGGCCACGACGTTCCCGTGCCGCACTTCGGACTGATCCTGACCATCCCGGAGTTCCACCGGCTCGCCGAGCGGTTCCGCGCGGCGGGCACCACGTTCGTCATCGAGCCGTACCTGCGATTCGAGGGGCTGCCCGGCGAGCAGTGGACGATGTTCCTGCTGGACCCGGCGGGCAACGCCCTGGAGTTCAAGGCGTTCGCCGACGACGCGCAGGTCTTCGCCGTCTGAGCCCCGCGCCGCCGCCGGTAAGGGTGGGCCTACGCTGGGCGGCATGCCGGATCCCGCACCACTGCTGACCATCGGGCAGGTCGCCGAGCGAACGGGCCTGAGCGTGCACACGCTGCGCTTCTACGAGCGTGAGGGCGTCCTGGTCGACCCGGTGCGGCGCGACCCCGGCGGCCGGCGCCTCTACAGCGACAACGACGTCGACTGGCTGACGGTCTGCGTCATCCTGCGGGCCTCGGGCATGCCCCTGCCGGCGATCCGCCGCTACACCGAACTGGTCCGGGAAGGCGACGGCAACGAGGAGGAACGCCTCACCCTCCTGCGCGCCCACCGGGAACGGCTCACCGCCCAGATCGGCGACCTGACACGGTGCCTGGACCTGGTCGACCACAAGGTCGGCGTGTACGAGGACGTCCTCGCCGGCCGCGCGGCGCCGTGCCGTCCCGCGTCCGCGGGCTGAGGACCCGGCCTACCGGTCGCGGGTCGCGATCGCCCAGCCGGCCGCCGGCAGGCTCACCCGGTCCCCCTCGATCCGCCCGGGCCCGGCGGCGTGCCGCCATGGGCCCGCCGGCAGGTCGGTCTCGGCGGGATCGTCCGCGGCGTTCAGCGCGACCGTGACGCCCTCGTCGCCTTCCGCGGCCGTGTAGACCAGCACGGTGTTGGTCAGCGCCGTCACCGTCGTACGGGCGCGGACCAGCCACGGGTGTCGCCGCCGGAACCCGATGAGGTCCTGGTGGAGCCGGTAGTGGGGACGGCCCTGCCCGGACAGTCCGGCCGGGTCGTCGGGGAACGCGGGCCGGATCGCGTCGTCGCCGCCCTCACGCTCCTCCTTGATCCCGCGGAACGCCTGCTCGTCCCCGGAGTAGATCGCGGGGATCCCCCCGACCGTGCACAGGATCACCAGGGCGTGCTCCAGGTGCCGCGGGTCGTCCAGGCGGCTGGCGATCCGCGTGACGTCGTGGTTGCCGACGAAGGTGTACGGCGCGAAGGTCTCCAGCAGGGTGTTGTGCCGTTTCAGCGCCCAGGCCAGCTCGAACAGGTTGCGGTCGTTGAGCGAGCTCCAGATCGCCTTCCACAGCTCGTACTGGGTGACCGAATCGAGTCCGCCGTCGGTGACGTAGGAGGCGTAGTCGCCGTGGATGACCTCGCCCATCAGCCAGGCGCCGGGGAACCGCGCCCGGACCCGGCCGGTGACGGTGCGCCAGAACCGCGGCGGCACGGCGTAGGCGGCGTCCAGCCGCCAGCCGGACACCCCGCGCTCCAGCCAGTGCGTCATCACCTCGGTGACGTAGTCGGCGACCTCGGGCTCGTCGTGGTCGAGCGCGACGAGCCGGTGGTGGCCCTCGAAGGTCTCGTAGCCGCCGCCGGGCGCGGGACGGAACCAGGAGGCGTACCGTGAGCGCGGCCCGTGCGCGGCCACGTCGGCGAAGGCGGGGAAGCTCCGGCCGACGTGGTTGAACACCCCGTCCAGCAGCACCCGCACCCCGCGCTCGGACGCCCGCTCGATCAGCCGCAGCAGGTCCTGCTCGGCGCCCAGGCGCGGGTCGACGCGGAAATGGTCGACGGTGTCGTAGCCGTGGGTCTCGGAGGCGAACACCGGGCCGAGCGCCAGCCCGTTGCAGCCCAGGTCGATCAGGTAGTCCAGCCAGCCCGCCAGGCGGGACAGCCGGGGCACCGGCGGCGCGCCCGGCGGCAGGGCCCGGGGTTCGGCGCCCGTGAAGCCGAGCGGGTACACGTGCCACCAGATGGCGTGGTCGGACCAGTGCATGGCGGATCCCGTCAGTGGTCGGTGGGCCGGCCGCCCGGGCGGCCGGGAGGGGAAGGGTCGCCGGCGAGCCGCTCCATCAGCGCCCCGGCCAGCCGCAGCACCTGGCGTTCGGTGTCCGAGAGCCCGGCCATCGCCGAGGCCAGCCACGCGTCGCGCTCGGCCATGTCGTGGGCCAGCGCGGCGGTGCCCGCCGGGGTGATGGCCAGCACCGACTGGCGGCGGTCGCGGTCGTCCCGGATCCGGGTGATCAGGCCGGCGCGCTCCAGCTCGGCGAACACCCGGGTGAGGGACTGCGGCCGCTGGTACTCGGCGGCGGCGAGCTCGCCGGCGGTGGCCGGGCCGTGCCGGTGCAGGTGGCCGAGGACCCCGAGCTTGTTGGCGCTGAGCGCCCCGGGCGCGCGCGCCGCGCGCAACCGCCGCCCGAGCCGCGTCACGCCCTGCCGCACCTGCGCGGCGCCGTCCAGGAGGTCGGCGCCCTCATCCGTCGCGCTCACATTGTTACGCTATCACTTAGCATCTGGTCATGAGCGACAGGCCGATACGGCGTTCCTCAGCTCTCAACTCGTACGTATTTCGTACCGTTCGTTCCGGCTTCTCCGCCGCCCAGCGCCTCGATCCGGGCCTGACGGCGCTGCGGGCGACCGCCGTCGGCATGGCCGCGACCCTGGCGGCGTACGGGTCGGCGCTGCTGCTCGAGCACACCGCGCACCTGCACGTGGACATCCTCATCCAGGCGGTCGCGCTGACGCTGACCCTCTCGCGCGCCGGGTCCGGCACCGGCGTCGCCGACCGGCTCATCGCCCTGGCGGTCCTGCCGCCCCTGGCGGTCGCGGCTGCCGAGACCTCCCGGCTCATGGCCGGCCACCGCGTCGCCGGCGACGCGGTCTTCACCGTCCTGCTCGCCGCCACGATCGCGGTACGGCGATTCGGGCCGCGCGCGACCAGGGCCGGCACCCTCGCGGTGCTGCCGCTGGTCGCCGTGCTCATCGTGCAGGTGCCCGGGGTCCCGCCCGCCGGCCACGGGCAGGACCTGTGGGCGGCGCTCGTCGCGCTGATCGCCGCGTCGTGGGGGCTCACCGCCCGGTGGGCCGCGGAACGCACTGGGTTCACCCGCCCGCACCCCCCGGCGTACACGCCACCGGCCCGGGCGGGCGGCGGGCGGCGGCCGTCCGCGAGCACGCGCATGAGCCTGCAGATGGCCGGCGCCGTCGGCGCCGCCTTCGTCGCGGGTCACGCGGCGTTCGCCGAGCACTGGACGTGGGCGGTGCTCACCGCGTTCGTCGTGTGCAGCGGGGCGCGGGGCCGCGCGGACGTCCTTCACAAGGGCGTGCTGCGGACCGCCGGCGCGGCGGCCGGCACCGCGGCCGCCACGCTGATCGCCGGCACGTTCGGCGTCCACGACCACCGCACGGTCGTCGTGATCTTCATTGTCCTCGCCGCGGCGACCTGGCTACGGCATTTCGGGTACGCCTACTGGGCCGGGTGCGTCACCGCGGTCCTGGCCCTGCTCTACGGCTACTTCGGGCAGTCCGCCCCGGGCCTGCTGGGCACCCGCCTGGAGGCGATCGCCGTCGGCGCCGTCCTGGGCGTGGCGGCGTTCTGGCTGATCCTGCCGATCCGGTCCGCCGACGTACTGCGCCGCCGCACCGCGGACGCGCTGGCCGTGCTGGGGGACTTCCTGGCCGCCGCGCGCCGGGAACCGGCCCGGCTGGCCGACGACCAGGCCAGGTTCGACGCCGCCGTACGGCGGCTCGAGCAGATCGCCGGCCCGCTGCGGGCCCACCGCGCCCTCCACGGCCTCCACCACCCCGGTCGCTCCCATCCCGCCGACGCGATCGACGCCGTGCGCCGGTGCGCCGCGCCGGTCCACGCCATCGCGCGATGCGCGGCCGAGCACCACGCCGTGCTGGACGCGCCCGGTGTGCTCCGCATGCACGCCGCCGTCGCGGCCGACCTGACCCGGGCCCGCCTCGCGGTCGGGCGCCGTACCCTCCCCGGGCCGCCCCCGCCCGCCCGGGACGAGACGGTCCCCGCAGCGCCGGAATCCCCGGCCGACCGCGTACGCGCGGCGCTCACCGACCTCGACGCGGCGCTGCGGACCCTGCAGCGGATCTTCGTCCCCGCCCGTGGCTGAGACGCGACGGCGGCCGCGCGGCCCGTGCCGGTACGAGGATCCGCACGCGGAGGCGTCGGCGAGTCACCGGGCCCGCCTCTGGCATCATGACCGCAAGTCCGGTGAAACGGGCACGGAGCAGGGCGTCACCCGGCGAGCGCCCCGGAAGCGGGAGGTCGCTTGCTGCAGGACACGCGACGGCGTCGCGCGATCGGGCGCACGGCCGGCCTGATCCTCGCCGCCACGGCCGCCGTCCTGTGGGGAGTGGGCGGGGTCGCGGCCCAGGAGCTGTTCCACCGGCACGGCATCGATCCGCGCTGGCTGGTCGCCGTCCGCATGGCGGGCGCGGGGCTTCTCCTGCTGGCGGTCTTCCGCCCCGCCTGGCCGGGCCGGCACATCGGGCGGCTCCTCGTCCTGGGCCTCGTCGGCATGGCCGCGACCCAGTACACCTGGTTCGCGGCCATCGAGCACTCCGACGTCGCGACGGCCACGTTCCTGCAGTACAACGCCATCGCCATCACGGCCGGATGGCAGATGCTGCGCGGCGAGGTCCGCCCCTCGCCCGGCCGCCTGGCGGCGCTGGCGGCCGCGGGCGTCGGCGTGGCCCTGCTCATCCTGGGCCGGCGCGGCGGCCTCGCCGCCCTGCGGATCGGTCCGCTCGGCGTCGTGTTCGGCCTGGCGTCCGCCGTCGCCTTCGCGTACTACATGCTCGCCTCGGCGCGGATGGTCCGGGTCATCGGCTCCGGAGCGACCACGGCGTGGGGGCTGAGCATCGCGAGCGTCCCCATGCTCATCTGGGCCCCGCCCTGGCGGGCCCACCCGGTCGGCGACGCCGTCACCGTGACCGCCCTGACCGCGATCGTGGTCGTGCTGTCCACGGCGCTGGCCTTCAGCCTGTCCGTCACCGGCCTGCGCCACATCACGGCCACCGAATCGGCCATCGTCAGCACGATCGAACCGGCCGTCGCCGGGCTGGCCGGAGCGCTGTTCCTCGGCGTGCGGCTGCTGCCGTTGCAGTACCTCGGCGCGGCCCTGACCCTGGCCGCCGTCCTGCTCCTCACCGCCGCCGGCCGGCCCCCGGACGACCGGCCCGGCGCGCCGGGCCGCTGACGACCCGGCCGTCGGCGCCGCGTCGCGCCGCTGACGGCCCATCGGCCGCCGTCACCGGCGCGCGGCGGCCTCTCGCGCGGCCCGCAGCACGGCGTCGCCGACGCGCCGGCCGGCCTTACTCGGCCCGCAGGGCGGCCGCGATCAGGCGGGGATGCTGAGGGCGACCATGGCGATGTCGTCGTCGGCGGGCTCGTCGAACGTCGCGACCAGGCCCCGCAGGCGTTCCATCAGCGCCGGGGCGGCCAGGCCACCGCAGCCGGCCAGGAACGCCCGCAGCCCGTCCTCGCCGAGCCGGGCGCCGTCACGGTGGGCGTCGATCAGCCCGTCGGTGTACAGCAGCAGCGTGTCACCGGCGGCCAGCTCCAGGTGCACGTTGTCGTACACCGCGCCCTCGAGACAGCCGATGATCGGACCGCGCAGCTCACGGCTCTCCAGCCCGCCGCCGGCGCGCAGCACGATCAGCGGGGGATGACCGCCCGCGGCGATCGTGATGATCGCACCGGCCGGGCCCGGGCGCACGATCGCCGCCGCGGCGGTGCAGAACCACATCTCCGCGCCGCCGGACCCATAGACGGCCTGGTCCAGGGTGATCGCCGCGTCCAGCCCCGTCAGCATCCGCGCCGGGTTCGGGCGGGTGATCGCCTCGGTCCGCAGCGTGTAGCGGACCAGGGACGTGCGGCCGGCCGCCTGGGCGCCCTTGCCGACGACGTCACCGATGAACAGGCCCCACCGCCGGCCGTGCTCGTCGAGGGGGAACAGGTCGTAGAAGTCCCCGCCGATCGGCTCGATGGCCGGCTGGTAGTGCGCGGCGATCTCACAGTGCGGCATCTCGGGCAGGGTCGGGGGCAGCAGCGACCGCTGCAGGGCGTCGGCCAGGGCCGTCAGCTGCGTCCTGTCCCGCTCGGCGGTCTCGTGCACCGCGCGTTCGAGCGCGGCGGCGCGCAGCGCCGACGACCGCAGCTCCAGGTGCTCCATGGCCAGGGCCGCCAGGTCGCCGAGCACCGTCAGCTCCTGCGGGCCGGCCTCGCGCGGCCGGGTCCCCATGACGTTCACCGTCCCCAGCCGGTGCCCGTCCGGCGTCGTGATCGGCGCGGCCGCGTAGAACCGCACCCCCGTCTCGCCCGCCACCAGCGGATGCTCCCGTGCGTCCGGGTCCTGCGCGGCGTCGGCGACGGCGTACGGCCCGGGCCGGGACACCGCCTCGGCGCACAGGCCCGGCCCCCGGGGCACCTCCTCCACGCCCGGCAGCCCGTGCGCCGCCTTGAACCACACCCGGTCGCCGTCGACGATCGTCACGGTCCCGATGGGCGCGCCGAAGATCCTGGCGGCCAGCGCCGCGATCCGGTCCAGCGCCGCGTCCGGCGGGGTGTCGAGGATCCGGTAGCGGCGGACGGCCGCGAGCCGCGCCGCCTCGCCGGCCTCCTCGCCGGCGGGCGCGACCGGGGCCGGCGGCGGGACGCGGTCGGGGACCTCGAACGATTCCATCAGCCTGGCTCCCTGTGCCGCCCATCCGTGTGTGATCGACGAGTAATCATCTCGCATGCCCCAGGCACGCGCCGTCCGGGCGGGCCGTTCCACTATGCCCGATGCGAATCACCACCTCAGACCGGTCGACGGACCCGACGGCGCCGCGGTACGGGCGGGCGGACCGGCCGGTACGGCCCGGCACCGCCTGTCACTCTCGGTGACGAGAGGCGGCGGCGGGGCCGCCACGGCGGCCGCGCCCTACCGTGGGAGGCGACATGCGCACCATCAAGCACTCCGGCGTCCACGAGCTGGAGATCCGCCGGTCCCGGTTCATCTGTGCCCTGGCCCGCGTCGTCACCGAGGAGGAGGCGCAGGCGTTCATCGCCGGGCGCCGCCGCGCCCACCGCGACGCGAACCACAACTGCACCGCCTTCATCCTGGGCGAGCGCGGGGAGATCACGCGCAACAGCGACGACGGGGAACCGGCCGGGACCGCCGGCCCGCCCATGCTGGAGGTGCTGGGCCGCCGCGGCCTGACCGGGGTGGCCGCCGTGGTCACCCGGTACTTCGGCGGGGTCAAGCTCGGCGCCGGCGGCCTGGTCCGCGCCTACGGCCAGGCGGTCGCCGAGACGATCGACGCGGTCGGCGTGGTCGAACGCCGTCCCGTCGTCACCGTCACCGTCGCCGTCGGCCACGAGCGGGCCGGCCGGCTCCAGCGGGACCTGCACGCCTCCCCGTACCCGCCGATCGGCGCCCGCTACGGTCCCCGCGCCGAGATCGACGTCGCGGTGCCGGAGGAGGACCTCGCGGCGTTCGAGGCGTGGGCCGCGGCCGCCACCGGCGGACAGGCCGCGCTGCGGCGCGGCGCCCGCACCCTTGTCGACGTCGAGATCTGACACGGCCGCCGCGGGACCGCGGCCGCAGGAGCGCACGCCGCCTCGAGATGCCCCCGGCAAAACTGCCAGAAGATGTCAGGTATCGCCGGAATGATCGGCCCATCACCGACGAACGAAAGGGCGGCGTCACATGACCGCGATCGCCTCTTTGGCCATGTTCAACTTCGACTGCGCCGATCCAGGCGCGCTCGCCGAGTTCTACCACGAGGTCCTCGGCATGCCGATCACTCACCGCGAAGGCGACTACGCGATGATCGGCGACGGCGTGACCAACATCGGCTTCGGGCGCGTCGAGGGCTACCAGGCGCCGAGCTGGCCCGACGAGAACGCGCCCAAGCGCTACCACCTGGACCTGTACGCAGACGACCTGGACGAGGCCGAGGCGCGGTGCGTGAAGCTGGGCGCCTCCCGCCCGGACTTCCAGCCGGGCGAGGGACGCTGGCTGGTGCTGCTGGACCCGGCCGGGCATCCCTTCTGCGTCTGCCCGCGTCCCGCCTCCTCCTGACAAGGCCGCACAGGGGCCGCACAGGGGCCGCCTCCTGACGGCCGCCGCCTCGGCGCGCGAGTCGCGCGCCGAGGCGGCGCACACGCCGTGGCGGGTCAGGCGTCTCTCGCGGCACCGCCTACGGAGCGGCCGGCTGCTTCGCCGCGGCCGCCGCCGCGATCGTCGGCGGCGCGCTCCGCGGGCGCGCCGGCCGGGTCGTCCCGGCCGGTCAGGAAGGCGCGCAGGACCCGGTTGAACTCCTCGGGCCGTTCCAGGTTCGGCAGGTGCGCCGCCCCGTCGAGGACCGCCAGCCGCGAGCCGGGGATCCGCTCGTGCATGAACCGCGCGTCGGCCACGGGCGTGAACTCGTCCTCACGGCCGACCACGATCAGCGTCGGCACGCCGACGCGGGAGAGCAGCCCGGTGTAGTCGGGCCGTTCGGCCCGGCCCCGCAGCGCGGCCGCCGCGCCCGCCGGAAGGGCGCCGCGCATCATGTCCAGGACGTGACGGGCGACGTGGGGGAGCGCCTCGACGTTCGCCGGGGAGATCATCTTGGCCAGGTTCTCGCGGGCGTAGCCGTCCATGCCCTCGCGCTCGAGCCGGTCGGCCATCGCGTACCGCGCCGCCCGGCCCTCGGCGGTCTCGGCCTGGGCGAACGTGTCGGCCAGCACCAGCGCTCGCACCCGGCCGGGGAACAGCCGGAGGAACTCCAGCACGATCTGCCCGCCCATCGACAGCCCGCCCAGGGTGATCTCCCCGATCCCCAGGTGGTCCAGGAGCGCGGCGATGTCCTGCGCGAAGGTCCGCAGGGGAGTGGCACCCGGCACGACGGAGCAGGCCCCGTACCCGCGCAGGTCCGGCACGATCACCCGCCATCCCTCGGCCGCGAACGCGGCCGCCTGCGGCCCCCACATCGTCCGGTCGAACGGGTGGCCGTGCACCAGCACCAGCGGCTCGCCCGCGCCCTCGTCGTCGTAGCCCACCGTGATCCCGTTCACCGACGCCGAACCCACCACGGGCCCCTTCCTGCCTGCGCACACCGACTGCTCGATGCTATTGATCAGAGCATTCTCGGTGCAATAGGATCATTGCCCTCGGAGCAATCGAAGGGAATGCCCGATGGAGGACTACCGGCGCATCGCCGACACCATCGCCGCCGACATCACCGCCGGGCGGCTGCGGCCCGGCGACCGGCTCCCACCCCAGCGCAGGTTCGCCCGAGACCACCGCATCGCCGAGTCCACCGCCGCCCGCGTCTACCGCGAACTGACCCGCCGCGGCCTCGTCGTCGGCGAGGTCGGCCGTGGCACCTTCGTCCGGGCCGCCGCCCCCGTTCCCGGCCCCGCGCTCGCCGAACCCGCCGCCGCCCGCATCGACCTGGAGCTGAACTACCCGCTCGTCGCGAGCCAGGACACCCTGCTCGCCGGCGGCCTCACGCCCCTGCTCCGTCCCGACGTCCTGGGCTCGGCACTGCGCCCCTGCGCCGCCACCGGCACACCCGCCGCCCGCGCCGCGGCCGCCGCGCTCTTGAGCCGCCCCGGCTGGGATCCCGACCCGGCCCGCGTCCTGTTCGCCGGCAACGGCCGCCAGGGGATCGCCGCGGCCCTGGCCGCCCTCGTCCCACCCGGAGGACGCCTCGGCGTGGAGTCCCTGACCTACCCGGTCATCAAGGCCATCGCGGCCCGGCTCGGCATCACCCCGGTCCCGCTGCCCCTCGACGAGCACGGCCTGCGCCCCGACGGCGTCACCGACGCCTGCCGCGCCACCCCCCTGCACGCCGTGTACCTGCAGCCGACCCTGCACAACCCGCTCGGCCTCACCATGCCGCCCGCGCGGCGCGCCGAACTCGCCGCCACCCTCACCCGCCTGAACCTGACCGCCGTGGAGGACCGCATCTGGTCCTTCCTCACCAACGGGCCGCCGCCGCTGGCCGCCTTCGCCCCCGACCACACCGTCCTCGTCGACAGCCTGTCCAAACGGCTCGCGCCCGGCCTGACCGCCGGCCTCATCCTCACCCCACCCGCGCTCACCGACCGCCTCACCTCCGCGCTGCGGTCCGGTGCCTGGACCGCGACCGGATTCGCCCTGCAGGCCGCCACCCGCTGGATCACCGACGGCACCGCCGCCGTCATCGGCCAGGCCAAACGCGACGACGCCGCCGCCCGCCAGCGAATCGCCGCACGCGCCCTCACCGGCTTCACCGTGCACGCCGACCCGCACGCCTACTACTGCTGGTGGCGGCTGCCCGATCCCTGGCGCGCCGAGACGTTCGTCGCGGCCGCCGCCCGGCGCGGCATCGCCATCACCCCCGCGGCGGCGTTCGCCATCGGCCGGCCCGCCGCGCCCGGCGCCGTACGCCTCGGGCTCGCCTCCCCACCGCCCGACACCCTCGACCACGCGCTCACCACCCTGGCCGCCATCGCCCACGGCACCCCCGAGGACACCGTCGCCGAATGACGCGGGGAACCGCCGAACGCCCGCCCGGCGGAGATGCCCGAAGGCCCACCGGGTCGGGACCTTCGCCACTGCCCGCCCCCGGCCGCTGCCGGAGATCATCGACGTGGACCGATCACCCCGACAGGAGCCGCCCGATGAGCACCACCACGATCAGCACGCCACCGGCCAGGACCCCGCATCCGCGCACGGCGGCGTCCCGGCCCCGCCGGCCGGCCACCGAACTGCCGCCGGCCCGCCGCGTCCTGGCCGTGGTCGCCCGCCCCGGCGATGAGACCTGGTACCTCGGCGCCGTCCTGGACGCCTTCCGCTCCCGCGGCGCCCGCATCGGCGTGCTGTGCTTCACCCACGGCGAGAGATCCCCCTACAACGACTCGCTGTGCCGCCTGGAGACCATCCGCCCCTGGGAATTCGAAGCGGCCACCGCCGTCCTGCGCGCCGAGCACCGCACCCTGATCGACTACCCCGACGACGGGCTGAGCGGCCCCCCGATCGAGGAGCTCACCGAGCACATCACCCGCGTGATCACCGAATGGGACGCCGACCTCCTGCTCACCGTCGACGGGCGCGGCACCGAACGCACGACCGCCCGCGCGGCCGTCCACGCCGGACGCGAACGCGGCGTCCCGGTCCTGGCCTGGACGCTCCCGCACGACCTGGCCCGGGCGGTGCGGCACGCCGGCGGCCCGCCGATGAGCGGCGACCTGTACTCCCGCATCGACTTCGAGGTGCGGGTCGACCGGCGGGTCCAGCTGCAGGCCGCCCGCGCGCACCGCAGCCAGCACGACGGCGACCGCCCACAGCGCGCCCGCCTCGCCCTCCAGGGCGACCACGAGTGGCTGCGCCGGCTCCTGCCTCCCGCCCCCACCGCAGCCATACCGGCCGCCGATCCCGCCCGGAAGAGTTCGTGACGCTTCTGCGGAAGGTCTGGGAGCGGGCCGGCCGCTTCCCGATCCGCAGGCGTCGCGTCGATTCGTCGCTGGAGGCCGAGCGGGTCGCCAGCGGATGGCCCGCGACGCCGACGAGCAGCGCCGGCGGGAGGCGGATGCGGCCTGGCGGCGGGCGATGGAACACCAGGACAAGGCCGCCCGGGCCGCTGAGCGCGCCGGGGCCCAGCGGTCCAGCGCGCGGTGCGCACGCTGGCGGCCGCCGGCCTGGCCGAGACCATCCGCAGTCAGACCGGGCGGGCCTACTACACCCAGCGGCGCTGGGCCCGTAGCGCGCGGATCATGCAGTTGCGCGCGACCGCCCGCAAGCACCGTCGGGCCGACCACAGGGCTGAAGGCCGGGGCCAAGGACTCGTCGAAGGCCCGGTGGCAGCCCGGACTACCGGGAGCCCGCCCCAGGACGCGACTTGTAGAAGGACTCCTCCAGGTAGGCGGCCTCGTGCGGCTGGTAGGGCTCCTCCAGGTAGGCGGCCTCGTCTTCGTCGAGTTCGACGTCCACCGCGGCGACCGCGTCGGCCAGCTGGGCCGGCTTGGTGACCCCGACGATGGGCGAGGTCACCACCGGGTTGCGCATGACCCAGGCCAGGGCGACCTGGGCCGGGGACAGACCCCGCTTGCCCGCGATCTCGTGGACGCGCTCGGCCACTGCCTGGTCCTCGTCGCGGTAGAGGATCTTGCTGCCCTCGTCGGTCCCGGCACGCGCCGTGGCGGTGTCCCGGGCCCGCGTCAGCCTGCCCCGCGCCAGCGGGCTCCACGGGATCACGCCGATGCCCTGGTCGGCGCAGAGCGGGAACATCTCCCGCTCTGCTTCTCGGTGGATGAGGTTGTAGTGGTCCTGCATCGACACGAAACGGGTCCAGCCGTTCAGGTCAGCCAGGTACAGGGCCTTGGCGAACTGCCAGGCGTACATGGAAGAGGCTCCGATGTAGCGGACCTTCCCGGACTTGACCGCGTCGTGCAGCGCCTCGAGGGTTTCCTCGATCGGGGTGTCGTAGTCCCAGCGGTGGATCTGGTACAGGTCGATGTAATCGGTGCCCAGTCGCCTCAGGGAGGCGTCGAGCTCGGCGAAGATCGCCTTGCGGGACAGCCCGGCGCCGTTCGGGCCGGGGCGCATCCGCATCCAGACCTTGGTGGAGAGAACGACCTCCTCGCGCCGGGCGAAGTCCTTGACCGCCTGGCCGACGATCTCCTCGCTGCTTCCGGCGCTGTACCCATTGGCCGTGTCGAGGAAGTTGACGCCGCTCTCGAGGGCCTGGTTGATGATGTCCCGGCTGGCGTCCGCGCCCAGCGACCAGGGCTCGCCGCCCCGGTCCGGCTCGCCGAAGCTCATGCAGCCGAGGGTGATGGCGGACACTTCCAGTCCGGTCGTTCCGAGTTTGATGTATCGCATGCTTCGGAACCTAGGAGTTGGAGCGCGCTCTAACGCAAACCCCCCTCGCGGGTCCGTCGCCACGACCGATCATCGCTCGATCACTAAGAGATTCCGCTGGTCCGGGCGGCGGTATCGCGCCTCACCGGGTCGAACTCGTCGGCCTCGAACGCGACGACCGCGCCGCGGGCGGCCGCCGCCGGTTTCGACCCCGCCATGGTCCGGATGACGACGTCCCCGCCGCTGAGCGCGAAGTTCACCGGCCACACCGCCGGCAACGCCCGGTCGGTGAACACGATCCGGCCGATCGGGACGGCGCCCAGCAGCGCCAGGCACTCCTGCCGGCCCAGGACCTCCAGGCCACCGGAGTCCAGCACGACCTCACTCGGCACGGGGCTCACGGCCCTCGGCCGCCTTCAGCTGCGCCACGAACGCGGCCGCCTGCGTCCGGCGGCGCATGTCCAGCTTGGAGAACAGGTTCGACACGTAGTTCTTCACCGTCTTCTCCGCCAGGAACAGGCGCTCGCCGATCTGCCGGTTCGTCAGGCCCTCACCGATCAGCTCCAGGATCTGGCGTTCCTGCGTCGACAGGGCCGCCAGCGGATCCTTGCGGGTCTGCCGCTCCCGCAGCCGCTGCAGCATCTGCGCGGTGCTGCGCGGATCCAGCAGCGACTGCCCGGACGCCACCGTCCGCACCGCGCTGACCAGGTCCGACCCGTGGATCTGCTTGAGCACATACCCCGCGGCCCCGGCCATCACCGCGTCGAACAACGCCTCCTCGTCGGAGAAGGACGTCAGCATCAGGCACGCCACCTCCGGCAGCCGCGACCGGACCTCCCGGCACACGCTGACACCGTCACCGTCGGGCAGCCGCACGTCCAGCACGGCCACGTCCGGGCGTGCCGCCGGGATCCGCACCAGCGCCTGCTCGGCGGTGCCCGCCTCACCCACGATCTCGATGTCGGACTCGGAGGACAGCAGCGCCGCCACCCCCCGCCGGACCACCTCGTGATCATCCAGCAAGAACACCCGGACGGTCATTCCCGCCTCGCCTCCGCTCTCCTGCAGACGCCCCACGCTAGGCACCGATCCCGCCCGGACGGCAGGGCGGCACGCCCCCGAAACCGAGGACCAAAGACCCTTCCTGCGCCGGCACCCGCCCCCGCAGCCCCGCCCGGTGAGGGCCCATGGCCGCGCCGCCGCGGGCCGTTGGTCCCTGCCCCGTCCCGTACCCGCCTGATGAGCTGAAGACGACCAGAGGAGGTCCCCATGCACGACCAGACCGGAACCGGTCCCCTGATCGTCGGCGTCGACGGCTCCGAGGAGAGCCTCACCGCGGCCGAGTGGGCCGCCGAGGAGGCACGCCTGCGCGACGTCCCGTTGCGCATCGTCCACGTGTTCGTCCTGCCGATGCCGTACGCGCCCCTGGGCGCGCCCATCCTCGGCTCGGAACTGAACTACCTCAGAGACTCCTCCGACCAGGTCGCCCGCACCGCCGAGCACCGCGCGCGGGCCCGCGCGCCCGAGGTCACCGTCGAATCGGTCGTCCTCGAAGGCTCACCCGTCCCCGTCCTGCTCCAGCAGGCCGCCCACGCCTCACTCATGGTCGTCGGCTCCCGGGGACTCGGCGCCGTCGGGACCGTGCTCGTCGGCTCCACCGGCGTCGAACTCGCCGCCCGCGCCGCCTGCCCCGTCGTCGTCGTACGCGGCCGCCCGCACAAGGCGCAGCGGATCGTCGCCGGCGTCGACGGCTCCACCGCCTCCCTGGACGCCCTCGCCTACGCGTTCGAGGAGGCGGCGCTGCGCGGGGCCGAACTGACCGCGATCCACGCCACCGACGACGCCACCGGCGACGCCGACCCGGGCATCACCGAGGCGATCGAACGGTACGGCCGGCGCTTCCCGGACCTGCCCGCCGACCTCGTCACCATGCCCGGCCACCCCGCCGAAGCCCTGATCAACGCCTCCACCGGCGCGGACCTGCTCGTCGTCGGCTCCCGCGGCAGGGGCGGCTTCCGCGGCCTGCTGCTCGGCTCGGTCAGCCAGACCGTCCTGCACCACGCCGACTGCCCCGTCGTCGTACGCCGCTGACCCCCGGCCCCTGGGACGAACCGGGCGCAGTGGGGAACAACGCCGGGCGAGGGACGGCGCGCTTCGGTACCGTGATCACTTCCGGATGCTGACCGACACGGGCCGAAGGAGTCGTCATTACCTCGCCACGCAGCCTGGTGCTCTCCGCGTTCACGGCATTCGCCGCGTTCGGCTCGTTCTGGGGGGTCTGGGGCGCGTCGGTGCCCCGGGTCCAGGACCAGGCCGGAGTCACCGACGGTGAGCTCGGCTTCGCCCTGCTGTTCGTCGGCGCCGGCGCCCTGCCGGCCATGATGCTCATCGGCCGGGCGCTCGACCGCTGGGGACTGCGGGTCTCCGCCGCCGTCATCGCCCTGCTCGGCCTCGTCGGCGCCGCCCTGGCCCTCACCGCGGTCGACCTGCCCTCCCTGTGCGTCGGCCTCGCCGTCGCGGGCGCCTCCAGCGGCGCGGCCGACGTGGCCATGAACGCGGTCGCGGGCCGGGCCGAGAAGACCGCCGGACGGCCCGTCATCACCCGCGCCCACGGAACCTTCTCCGCCCTGGTCGTCCTCACCAGCCTGGCCACCGGCGCCGCCTCCGCCGCGTCCTGGCCGCTCGCCGTGCCCTTCGCCGCCGTCGCCGCCCTGTCCGTCGCCGCCGGCGCGGCCCTGTTCATCGCCCTGCCGGCAGGCGCCACCGACACCGCAGGCGCCGCCGCCGACGGCGCCGAGGAACGGTCCACAGCGCCGGGACCGGCCGTGGTCACCCGGTCACGGCTTCTTCCCCTGCTGCTCATCGGGGTGCTGGGCACGCTCGCGTTCGCCAGCGAGAACGCCCACCAGAGCTGGAGCGCGGTCTTCGCCCAGGACGAACTGCACGCCGGGGCGTGGCTCACCACGGTCGCCCCCGCCGTCTTCGCCGGGACCGTCGCCATCACCCGGTTCTCCCTGGGCGGGCTCGGCGACGCCCACGCCCGGACCGTCCTGCTCGGCGGCGCCGTCACCGCCGCGCTCGGAGCGCTGGTCATCGCGGCCTCCCCGAACCTGCTCACCGCCGCCGTCGGGCTCGTCCTGGGCGGTGCCGGGACCGCCGTCCTGTTCCCCACCCTCCTGGGCGTCGTGTCCCGCAACGTCGAGGAGGCCTACCGGGGCCGCGCCACGTCGATCGTCGGCACCGTCTCCTACATGGGCTTCCTCCTCGGCCCGGTCTACGTCGGCCTGTGGGCCGACGCCACCGGCCTGCGCGGCGCCATGGTCGCGGTCGCCGCCCTGGCCGCGGCCCTGACGGCCCTCACGCCGCCGCTGCTGCGCCTCAGCGGGTTCACCGCCCCGGCGGCCGCGCACCCGGCCCCCGACCACGCCGACGCCTGACCCCACCGCGCCCACCGCCCTATGCTGGCGCCGTGGATGATCTCGCCGACGCCCGTGTCGAAGCCGTTCTGTTCGACTTCTCCGGCACCCTGTTCGACGACACCGGGGTACTGGACCCGGCCTCCCTCACCGCGGCCGCCGCCCGCCACGGCGTACGCCTCGACCCGGCGACGGCCGCCGACGTGATCCGGCGGACCCTGCGCCACGTCGACTCGCCCGAGGGCTTCGCAGCCCGCGAAGGATGCGACCTGTCACCGCAGGCCCACCGCACGACCTGGACCACGCTGATCGCCGACGCCGGCCCGTTCGAGCCCCCGCTCGTCGAGGCGGTCTACGCCTGCCTGACCGACCCGCACGCCTGGCGGCCCTACCCCGACACCGTCCCGGTGCTGCGCGCCCTGCGGGACCGCGGCGTCCGCACCGGAGTGCTCAGCAACATCGGCTGGGACATCCGCCCGGCGTTCGCCCGCGCCGGCGCCCTCGACACCCTGCACACCGTGGTGCTGTCCTGCGAGCACGGCATCGCCAAACCCGACCCCGCGCTGTTCACCCTGGCCTGCGAACGCCTGGGCGCCCCTGCCGGGCGGGTCCTGTACGTCGGCGACGACCCCGTCAAGGACGGCGCGGCCGTACGCGCCGGCCTGCCCGTCTACCTGCTGCCCAGCGAACGGTCCGCCGACACGGCCCGGGGCCTGGCCGCGGTCCTGCGGCTGGCCCGCTGACCGGTCCCGGTCCCGCCTGGCCGCCACGAACCGGTACGCCACCGGCCCCGGCCGCCGCGCCTGGTCATGGAGGGCGGCCACCGGGCCGGCCGGGCGGTCAGGGACGCGCCAGCACCTTCCCGAAGCACCGCCCGGCGGCGAGACGGCGCAGGACCGCCGGCAGCTCCCGCAACGGCACCTCCGCCGTGATCAGCCGCTCCACGCCGAGCCCGTCCGGAAGCTCCGACAGGGCGCGCAACGCCACCGTGAAATCCTCGGGCGTCGTACCGTAACTCCCGCCCACCCGCACCGGCCGGCCCCGCCACGACACCGCCTCCACCCGCTCCCCGCGCCGTACCCGGTCCAGGTCGCAGTCCAGGCCGGGCAGCCGGTCACCGGCGGCCGTACCCCCGTACAGCATCACCAGCCCGCCCGGGCGGACCAGCCGCAGCGCGTGCTCCAGCAGCTCCGGCAGCACGAAGCTCGTGGCGATGACCACGACGTCGTGCCCCCCGGCCGTCCCCTTCACCGGCCCGGCCGCCCCGGGGGACTCGGACAGCGGCACGCCGCCGCCCCCGGGCAGCATCCGCCGCGCCGCCAGGAACGCGAGCCGGTCGGCGTCCCGGTTCGCCAGCAGGACGCGGGCGCCGCCGGCCTCGGCCAGCCGGGCGATGAAGACACCCGCCGTCCCCGCGCCCAGCACGCACACCGACGCGCCCCGCAGGCCGGCGCCGCCCCGGTGCCGCCGCGTCATGGTCAGGCAGTGCGCCGCGCACGCCAGCGGCTCGGCGAACACCAGACGGCGTTCGACGACCCCGGCGGGCGCCAGCGGCAGCGCCCGCGTCAGCGCGTCGGCGTCCCCGCCCACCCACATGGCGCGCGCGAACCCGGGTCCCCGCGCGACGGGCACGTTCGGGTCCAGGCAGACCCGCGCGCCCACCGGCAGCCGCGGCGTCGAACTGCGCGCGACGACCCCGACCAGCTCGTGACCGAACTGGCTCGGCCCCGGCCGCCGCCCGGCGATCTCCTTCAGGTCCGAGCGGCAGACCCCGACGACCAGGGGCTCGACCAGGACCGTCTCCGCGCCGTCCGGGCGGCGGGGCCGGGCCCGCGACAGCCGCGGCCCCGACCCCGTCAGTTCCACGCTCAGCGGACCCGGCGCCGCCGGGCCTGTTCCCGGGACCGCGCTCACGTCCGCAGCGTCTCCAGCGCCTCACCGAACCGGTCGGCGATCAGGCCGGCGTCCTCCACCGACAGCACCAGCGGCGGCCGCAACTCGATCACGTTGCCCAGGCCGTGCTCCGACACCCGCGTGATCACCGACCGGTCGTACAGGGCCTTGTTCAGCGCGGTGGCCAGCCTGGGGGAGCGGGCCCCGTCCGGCTCGACCAGCTCCACGCCCAGCATCAGCCCCACACCGCGCACGTCCCCGACGCACGGGAAGTCCGAGCGCAGCGCCCGCAGCCGCTCGAGCAGCACACCGCCCGACGCGCGCACCCCGGCGAGGAACTCCGGCCGGCGCACCTCCTGCAGCGTCACGACCGCGGCCGCCGCCGACAGCGTGTGACTGCCGTAGGTGAACCCGTGCATCGAACGCGGCATCCCGACCAGGCGCTCCTCGGTGAGGATCGCGGCCAGCGGCAGGCCGCTGCCCGTCAGCCCCTTCGACACCGTCATGATGTGCGGCTCGACACCGAAATGCTCGGCCGCGAACAGCCGGCCCGTACGCCCCAGGCCCGTCTGGTTCTCATCGAAGATCAGGATGATGCCGCGCTCATCGCAGAACTCCCGCAGCCGCCGCAGGTAGCCCGGGGGAGGGACGACGTTCCCGCCCACCCCGCTGATCGGCTCGATGATCATCGCGGCGACGCTGCCGGAGCTGGCATAGGTGAGGAAGTCCTCGATGCGGTCCACGCACCACATCCCGCACCGGTCCGGCGTCTGCCGGTAGAAACACCGGAAACAGTACGGGTCCGGGACGTGCACCGCACCCGGCAGGTGGTACGGGAACGGAGCCCGCATCCGCGACGTCCCGTTGTAACTGGCCGTGGCCATGCTCTGCCCCAGATGCCCCCGGAACGGCACGATCACGTCCCGCCGCCCCGTCACCCACTGAGCGATCTTGATGGCGCCCTCGTTCGCCGTCGACCCGCCCGAGCTGCGCAGATTCACCCGCGTCAGCCCCGGCGGGCTCAGCTCCACCAGCAGCTCCATCACCCGGTCGGTCGGCTCGGTGCGGAACGACGAACTGGCGAACACCAGGTCCTCCAGCTGACCCCGCACCGCCGCCAGCACCGCCGGATGGTTGTGCCCCAGCACCAGGTTGAACGTCCCGGCCACGCAGTCCAGGTACTCCCGGCCGTTCTCGTCCCAGACCCGCACGCCCTCACCGTGCACCAGCCGGACATCGCCCAGCTCGTAGTACGCGAACGCCTGCGCGCCGGCATCGGCGCCCATCAGGCCGCGCCCAGGCTCGTGAGCTGCGCGGTCACCCACGCCTCCAGCGTCCACGGCCGCGCCGTGTCCCGCCGCCGCCGCGCCGCCTCCGCCCGCTCGGCCGGCCCGGCCAGCAGCCCCGCCGCGATCGCCTCGGCCTGTTCGGCCAGATCGAAGGGGTTCACCGTCCGGCACACCGGCCCCAGGATCTCCGCCGCGCCCGCCATCTCCGACAGGACCACGTCGGCGTCCCGCTCGTTCACCAGCGGCGCCTCGAACACGCTCAGGTTCTGGCCGTCCACCGTGGAGTTGAACACCAGCAGGTCCGCGCGCTCGAAACACCCGAACGTGTGACCGACGTCGTTGTCGCAGTGCGTCCGCACGGTGTCCGCGCCCAGCTTCGCGTTCGCCTCGGCCACCGCCGCCTCCACCCGCCGCCGGTAGGCGTCGTTGGCCTCCACGTACAGCCGGTTCGGGTTCATCCGCACCAGCATCCGCGTCCCGCGCAGCCGCTCGTTCGCCTCCACCGCCAGGACGAACGCCCGTACGGCGCGCTCGGCGTTCTTGATCGGATCGGTGCGGCCCGAATGCACCACCAGCGGCCGGTCACCGGCCCACTCGGCGATCCCGCCGGGCAGCCGCGCGTCCCGGCGGTGCAGCGTCTCGGGACTGTACCCCAGCGGCTGCGTGCACACCCGCGTCACGTGCCCGCCCCGCCGTACGGTGCCGGCGGCCGCGTCGACCTCGGCGTCGGGCAGCAGGTCGGCCACGCACGCCAGGAAGTTCGCCGACCATCGGCGCGCGAAGAACCCGATCACGTCGGCCGCCAGCATCCCCTCCAGCACACCCGTCCGTACCTCCTTCGGCAGGATCCGCCAGTAGTCCGCGGACGGCCAGGGGATGTGCACGAACAACAGGATCGGCGCGTCCGGCCGCCCCGCCCGCAGCCGCTGCGGCACCCGCACCAACTGGTAATCGTGGACGAGGAACACCGGATCCGGCTCACCCTCCGAACGCCGCAGCAGCTCCCCGGCGAAGTCCTCGGTGAACTCCCCGAACCGCTCCCACGCCGCCCGGGTCTCCGCCCCGAACGACGGCCGCGTCCACCGGTCCCAGCCGTAGTTGTTGCCCGCCCACATCAGCTCGGCGGTGAAGAAGTCCTGCACCACACGGAACGTCTCACGGTCGTGCCGCAACTGGTGCAGCCGCACCCCGCGCCCCGACGGCAGCTCGATCCGCATCCCCTCGGGATTCTCCAGCGCCGCACGATGGTCCGCGTCACTGTCCGCGCTCACGATCCACGCCACGTCCAGGTACCCGGCCTGCTCGGCGACCACGTTCCCGGTCCCGCCGGGCGCCAGCCACGCGCGCAACGCCCCGGTCTCCGGATCGGGCGCGTAAGTGACGACCGCGCGCTTGCTGGCGAGGAACACCCGCTTGCTCAACTCTCACTCCTTCACGGGTCGGGGGGCGGGGACGACAGGAGGCCCACCGGCGGCGAACGCCACCGGGGCCAGGCGCCGGGCGCCCTCGTCCACATCGACCGGCCACAGACCGGCCAGCTCCGGCAGGCCCGCCGCCTGCTCACTGTGCAGGCAGGCGTTCCGCGGCCGGCACGCGTACGCCGTGCCCGCCTGCGCGACGGGACGGACCAGGCCCTCCGGCAGGCCCAGGCCCGCGGCGATCCGGCGCGCCCACGCGTACCGCGACAGCCGCTCGGGCCCGGCCAGGTGCAGCACTCCGGTCCGCCGCGTCCGGACCAGCTCCGCCGACCAGGCGGCGACATCGTCGACCAGCACCGGGGTGTTCCAGTGGTCCTCCGGGGCCTCCACCACGCGTCCCGCGCGCAGCGCCCGCACGCACGTCGTGAAGTAGTTGGGGCGGTGCCCGTCGGGATCCCAGCCGTAGACCAGGCTGACCCGCAGCACCAGCGCCGACCCGGTGTCCAGCAGCGTCCGCTCGGCCGCCAGCTTCGCCCGGCCGTAGGCGTTGGCGGGCGCGACCTCGTCGGACTCGCCGTAACTGTCCCGGGCCCCGGGGAAGACGTTGTCCGTCGAGATCAGCAGCATCGGCAGCCCCCCGGCGGCGGCCGCCAGGTTCACCGCGCCCGCGCCGTGCGCGGCCATCGCCTCGTCCGGATGCCGCTCGCACCAGGTGATGTCGGACGGGCCGTGCACGAGGACGAGGGAGTCCGGCGCCACGCGGCGCACCAGATCCCGGCACGCCCGCGGGTCGCGCACGTCGAGCTCGCACCACCGCAGGCCCGCGGCGGACCGCGCCGCCGGCGGCCGCCGGGAGCACAGGACCGCCTCACCGCCGAGCGCGCGGATCCGCGCGCCGATGTGCCCGCCGAGGTAACCGCTTCCCACGACCATCGTCAGCACCCCGGGACCTCCCGCGCGCCGCGCGTGGCGTTCCTCTCGAGGCCTGGCCGGCCGGCGCACCCGGCGCCATCAGATCTGCGCATCAGCTCACATCATTGACAAATCTGACGTTTGCCAAACACAGCCATCAAAAGGTTATCGTGCGCCCCATGAGGGTACCTCCGACACATTTGGTCGATCTAAGTAAGGAAGGAAGATGGCCGTAAACGGGCATATCGTTCGTGACCGCATCCCTCTCTCCACGACCCCGTCGGCCCTCCAGGTCACCCACGAACGCCAGGACACCTACCGCATCCACGTCACAGCGGATCCGCACAAGGCCCTCCAGGCGATCCTCGACGAACTCGACGGCCGCCGCGCCGCCGTCATCACCGAACGCACCGTCGCCGCCCTGCCGCCCTACGACGACCTCACCCGCACCCTCCAGCAGCACGGACTGCTCCTCGGCACCATCGCCGTCCCACCGGGGGAGCGCAGCAAGACCCTCGACACCGCCTACCTCCTCCTCGACTGGCTCTCCCAACTCGACCTCGCCCGCCGCGACGTCATCATCGCCCTCGGCGGCGGCATGATCATCGACACCGTCGGCTGGGTCGCCAGCGCCTACATGCGCGGCGTCCCCTACATCAACGTCCCCACCACCCTCCTCGCCCAGGTCGACGCCGCCATCGGCGGCAAGGTCGCCGTCGACCACAACTCCGCCAAGAACCTCGTCGGAGCCTTCCACCAGCCACGCGCCGTCATCTCCTGCCTCACCCACCTAGACACCCTCGACACCAGGCAGACCAGCGCCGGCCTCGCCGAAGCCGTCAAAAAAGCCGTCATCGCCTCCCCGGAGTACTTCGACTTCATCGAGACCCACGCCGACGACCTCCTCCACCACCGCCTCCCCGCCACCGAAACCCTCGTCCGCGCCGCCGGCGCCATCAAATCCCAGCTCGTCGGCCGCGACCCCTACGAGAACGACCTGCGCCGCCCCCTCAACTTCGGCCACACCGTCGGCCACGCCGTCGAGACCACCACCGGATACGGCCCCGTCCTGCACGGCGAGGCCGTCGCCTACGGCATGGTCATCGCCGCCGACATCTCCCGCGCCCGCGGCCTCCTCGACCCCGCCACCGCCGACCGCATCACCCACCTCCTCACCGCCCTGAACCTCCCCGTACGCCTCCACCAGCTCCGCGCCGAGCCCCCCATCGACGACGTCCTCGCCGCACTCGGGAAGATCCGCCAGATCCGCGACGGCAGCCTCCGCTTCGTCCTCCCGCTCGAACTCGGCACCACCCTCATCGTCGACGACGTCACCGAAGACGAGGTCCGCGCCGCCCTCCTGCGCACCACCGCCGACGACCTCCCGGCAGGCCGCCCATGACGGCACTGTGGGCCGCCGACGCCGGCGGCACCACCACCACGGCGATCCACCCCGGCACCCACGCCATCACCACCTACGGCCCGATCAACCCCGCCTCCACCGGCCCCGACACCGCCGACCGGACCCTGCGCACCCTCCTCCACGACATCGCCCGATCCCTCGACGGAGCACCCGCGACAGGATGGCTCGCCACCGCCACCGTCGACCTCACCGACCCCGGCACCGAACCCGACCGCCTGCGCCGCCTCGCCCGCGACGCCGGCCTGCGCGGCCACCTCCTCCTGTCCAACGACGCCCTGCCCTGGCTCGTCGCCCCACCCCTGGGCGGCCGCGGCGTCGCCCTCGTCTGCGGCACCGGAACCGGCTTCATCGCCGCCGGCGACCACCCCCGCCTCGCCCGCACCGGCGGCTGCGAATACCTCGGCAGCGACGAAGGCAGCGCCTACGACCTCGGCATCGCCGGACTCCGCGCCGCCGTACGCGCCGACGACGGCAGGGGACCGGCCACCACCATCGGCGCCCGCCTCACCGCCGCCCACGGCCACACCCCCGCCGAACTCGCCCGCCGCCTCGCCGCCACCGCCTTCCCCAAAGCCGCCATCGCCGCCCTCGCCCCCGCAGTCACCGCCGCCTGGCTCGACGGCGACGAGGTCGCCACCGCCCTCATCACCGCGGCCCTCGACGAACTCGTCCTCGGCGTCCGCGCCGCCCGCGACCGCGCCGGACTCACCGGCCCCCTCACCGTCGCCGCCGGCGGGGGAGTGCTCCGCGAATGCCCCCCGCTCCGCACCGAACTCGACCGCAGACTCCGCACCGAACTCGACGCCGGCCACGTCATCCCCGTCACCGAACCCGTCGCCACCGTCCACGCCGCACTGCACCACACCCTCAGCGACGGACCACCCCGCCCACCCGACGGCCCCGCCGGCACCGCCACCTGGCTCATCGACCTCGACCCGCCACCACACCGCACCCCACAACCGCCACCACCGCACCCCCGCACCGGCGACCCCCAGATCACCATCGGCCTGTGCCTCGCCGCCTGGGGCGGCACCGACCTCACCACCGCCCTCCAGCACGCCACCCACATCGGCGTCCACACCGTCGACCTGCCCACCGACACCACCACCGGGCTACTCGACCTCACCCGCTGGTCACACGACCCCGACTACCGCGCCGACCTGCGCACCGCCCTCACCGGCGTCACCGTCGGCTGCGTCTCCAACAGCCGCGACACCCAGCTCCTCCTCGGCCCCCACGGCCCCCACACCGACCCCGTCCTGCACGGCACCCCCCAGGCCAAACACGACCACGCCCTCCGCCACGCCCAGGACACCATCCGCCTCGCCGCCGACCTCGGCGCACCCCACGCCCGCCTCATGCTCGGCGTCCCCGACCTCACCCGCTGGCTGTCCTGGTGGCACAGCACCGTCACCTGGGACGACAACATCACCGCCTGGTGCGAACACGCCCACCCCATCCTCACCCTCGCCGCCGAACACGGCATCACCCTCCTCATCGAACCCCACCCCAAACAGGTCGCCTACGACCGCACCAGCACCCGCCGGCTCCTCGACGCCGCCGCCCGCACCGAACCCCGCGCCACCGTGCAGATCTGCCTCGACCCCGCCAACCTCGCCGCCACCGGCCACGACCCCGTCGACGCCGTACGCGGCTGGGGCACCGACCTCGGCGCCGCACACGCCAAAGACCTCCAGCGCCACACCACCGCCCACCCACCGACCGGCACCGGCTGGTCCCGCTACGGCCCCGGACCCGCCATCCGCTTCCGCGCCCTCGGCGCCGGCGACCTGCCCTGGCCCGCCATCGTCGCCGCGCTCCTCGACGAGGACTTCCACGGCGTCCTGTACGTCGAACACGAAGACGCGCTCCTGCCCCGCGAACAGAGCGTCCACGTCTCGACCCGGCTCCTGCGCGACCTGCTCCCACAGCACGCCCCGCAGGGCCGCACCTGGTGACCACCCGCAGGAGGACCCGATGACCCTGCCCGACGTACGCGCGGCACTGCTCGCCGGCGGCCTCGGCGAACGCATGGGCCACCTCACCGACACCCTCTGCAAACCCCTCGTCCCGTACGCCGCCTCCTGCCGCCTCGTCGACTTCAGCGTCGCCAACGCCGCCCGCTCCGGCGTCCCCGAGATCGTCCTGCTGTCCCTCCACCGCGAACGCGACCTCATCGACCACCTCCTCACCCACTGGGACGGCAGGGGAGTGCGCATCAACTTCGGCCCCCACGACCGGCTCATCCGCTCCGGCGCCCTCACCGCGGGGGAGACCCTGCCCCCGCGGCCCCCCGAATCCGGCACCGCCGACGCCCTCCTGGGCAACGCCGAGTACCTGTTCGCGCCCGGTGCCCGCGACGTCCTCATCCAGCACGCCGACCACGTCTACGTCCACGACTACGGGCCCATGACCGCCGCGCACCGCGCCGCCGACGCCGACGTCACCATCGGCGTCCAGCGCATCGAACGACGCTTCGTGCACCTGTTCGGCATGGTCGACGTCGACGACGACCTGCGCGTACGCCGCCTCGTCGAAAAGCCCGCCGAGCCGACCTCCGACCTGGTCTTCACCGCCTTCTGCCTCTTCAAGGCCGACGTCCTGGAGGAGGTCCTCACCTCACTGGCCGCACTCGGCGACGACGGCTGGCAGCACGACATCAGCCGCGACGTCCTCCCGCTCATGATCCGCGAAGGCCGGCGCGTCCTGGCCCACCCGATCACCGGATACTGGGCCGACATCGGCACCGTCGAGCGCTACCACCTCGAACAGCTCAAACTCCTCGACCGGCCGTTCCCGCTCCCGCCCGAAACCCTCCCGCGGACCCTCGCCGCCACGGCCCCGCGCTACCGCCCCGAGCACGAAAGCCTCACCGGCACGGACGTCACGGTCCCGCCCGGCGCGTCCGTCCGCTCCAGCCTGCTGTTCCCCGGCTGCGTCATCGAACCCGGCGCCGAAATCGACCGGTCCGTGATCCTGCCCGGAGCGACCGTACGCGCCGGAGCGCGCCTGGAAGACACCATCGCCGCCACCGGCGAGGACGTCACCGGCACCCGCACCGGCCTGGCCCACCTGCGAACCGGCGGGGCGCCGTCCCGATGAACACCGGCATCGAGCGCGCCCGCGACTCGCCCCGGGGGAGGGGCCGCGCAACGCCACCTTCGAACACGCCGACGCGCAGGCCCACCGCTTCCCGCAGGAGCGCTTCGATCCTTGGGCGGCCCGAAGCACGGGCCGATCCGAGGTCGGCTACTCAGCGCCTGGTCTCGTACCTGGTCAGGAGTACGCCGCCGGGGAACGTCCGGGTCTCCACCAGGGTCAGGTTCACCCAGTTGTCCAGGGCCGTAAAGAATGGCGTGCCGCTGCCCACCAAGACCGGTGCGGTGACCAGCACGTACTCTTCGATCAGCCCGGCCCGCATCGCCACCCCGGCGAGTGTGGCGCCGCCGATGTCCATGGGGCCGCCGTCCTCGGCCTTGAGCCGGGTGATCTCGGTGACCGCGTCGCCGGTGACCAGGCGGGTGTTCCAGTCGACCGTGCTGGTCGTCGAGGAGAACACCACCTTCGGCATGTCCCGCCAGCGCCGGGCGAACTCGATCTCCGCCGGTGTGGCGCCAGGCTGCTGGTCGGCGATCGGCCAGTGGGAGCTCATCGTCTCCCACAGTTTGCGGCCGTACAGCGCCAGGCCCGTCGCCTCCACCCGGTCGGACCACCACTGGAACAGCTCGTCGCTCGGCACGCTCCAGCCGAGGTCGTCGCCGGGCGCGGCGATGTAGCCGTCCAGGCTCAGGTTCATGCCAAAGGTCAGTTTCCGCATGGCGTCAGCCTCCTGTGAGTCGGTACTCGGCGTACAGACCGGCACGGCGCGGAAAAATCACCGGTGAGACCACACCGAGGGCCGGTTCGCCCCTTGGCCCTCAACCCACATCGCGGCCTGCAGTGCGGCCCGCCTTAGTGAGAGAGATCGGCTGGTGGCCCGGTTTCAGTGAAGTGGCCCAGGTCGAGTGAGAGCGGACGACACCGCTTCGGTAAGTCACCTCCGGTGGGGGAGGCGCTCACTTACTGGTGGGCTTCAATATTCGATCTGCCGGTATTCCTGGCTCAGAGCCGGGCGACCCCTTGGGCACCCGAACCAGGTCGGGAATTCGGATGCCTGGCCTGAGGCCGGCGGGGGATCCTGCGTGCTGTGACGATCTTCTATGTGGTGCAGCATGGCGAGAAGGAGCGGCTGCCTGGTGACCCAGGATTGACTGATCTTGGTCGTTGGCAGGCCGAGCGTACTGCCGTTTGGCTGGGCCGGGCGGGGGTCACTGCGGTGTTCAGCAGCCCGATGCGGCGAGCTCGTGACACTGCCGATGCGATCGCGTCGGTGATCGGCGCTCCGGTCCGGGAGGACCCGCGGTTGCGGGAGCGGATGAACTGGGACGGTTCACGACCGTTCGCGGAGTTCTTGATCGAGTGGGCGGCCTGGGTCCGTGACCGGCATTACACGCCTTAGGCCGGCGACACGTCGTGGCAGGCCGGTGAGCGGTTCCGCTCCTTCCTCCGAGAAGTTCCGGCGGAGCTCGGGGTCGTCGCCGTGTGCACTCATGGCGGCGTGACCGTGGACCTGCTGCGGTCGTTGCTCGGCGACCAGGCGCTGGCGCCGCAGTTGCTCGAGGGCGGCGTCCCGCCCTGTGCGATCACGACGCTTCAAGACCAGGCGGTCCTGGATGTCGCTTCGGTGAGTCACCTCCGGTGAGGGAGACGCCCGAAGCAGCTTACTTGACATAATGTGCATTATCGAGCATCCATCGGGGCCCTGGAGAGAGCGTCGAAAGGGGCCGTCGAGCCGCGGCGTTGTCAGCGTCGACTGACATGATGCGGCCGTGACCCCATGGACGCTCCGGGACATCGATCAGGCGCTGCGGGACAGCTGGGCGGCCGACACGTGCTCGCCCGACGATCTCGAACGCACCGGCTGGAGCCCGGACAATCCCGCGGTGGGCCACTGCGACATCACCGCATTGCTCGTGAACGATCTGCTCGGCGGCGAACTGGTGCTCGGCACTGTCCACTCGGCCACCGGCGAGCCCCAGGGTCATCACTGGTGGAACCGCCTGGCCAACGGCGTCGAACTGGACCTGACCCGGGACCAGTTCCGCGACGGCCAGGTGATCACCGAGATCCGCGTCGTCGAGCGGCCCCGGCCGCAGCCGCGCCGCCGCAGTCACGAGTACGAGCTCCTGCGCGACCGGGTCGCCGCCCGCCTCGGCCCGCTGCCCGCCCCCGGCTCCGCATGACCCGCCCCCACCGTTCCGGCACCGCCATCCGGCCGCGAAGGTCCATGATCGATACCGGACAGAATCCAGCTTCTGTCCGGTATGACCTAATTGTCCAGTCATATGGCGTGATGCGTGGTGCGATATCCCGCCGGGTCCGCGCCCGCGAGCCTGATGGCGGCCGCCCACCGCGCGGGTCCGGCGACAGGGCGACCCCGTCTCACCGGATCCGCGCGGTGGGCGGCGGCCGTACGCGTCACCGCGCCAGAAGGACGATCTTGCCGCGGTTGGCGCGGGCCTCGATGAGGCGGTGGGCGTCGGCCGCGCGCTCGAGGGGCATCGCCTCATGGACGACCGGGCGCAGGTGCCCGTCCCGGTGCAGTTCCCACAGCTCCCGCTGGTGGCGCTCGTAGGTATCGCGCCGCCGGGCGGCCAGGTGCGCCACCGCGAACCCGATGACCGAGGTGCCGCGCATCCGCAGCGCGTTCGTGTCGACGGTCCCGCCGACTGCGTTGAACGCGACCAGCCGCCCCAGCGGCGCGAGCGCCCGCAGCCCGGCGTCCTGAACCTGACCGCCGACGCCGTCCAGGACCACGTCCACCGGGTCGCCCCAGTCGTCCTGGTCGTAGGTGACGACGTGACCGGCTCCCTGCTCGCGGGCGAACCCGGCCTTGGCGGCGTCTCCCACGGCGGCCGTCACGCGTCCCGCACCCAGCGCGGCGGCCAACTGGACCGCCAGGTGCCCGACGCCACCGGCGGCGGCGGTGACCAGCACGCTGTCACCCTCGGCGAATCCGCCGGCGCGCAGCGCGCCGAGCGCGACCTGGCCGCTGCGGGTCAGCGCGAGCGCCGCGAGGTCGTCGACGTCGTCGGGCACGGCCGTCACCATGACGGCCGGAACCGCCACGGTCTCGGCGTACGCGCCACTGAAGGCGAGCCCGGCGACCCGCTCCCCCACCCGGCGGCCGCTCACCCCCCGGCCGATCCCCGCCACCCGCCCGACGATCTCCCCGCCGGGTATGTGCGGGAGCGGCACGCCGGACTCCCCGCGGGTGGCGCGGACGACCGGGAGCGTGACGCCGACGGCGTCGACCTCGATCAGCAGCTCACCCTCCCCCGGTTCGGGCGCCGGGGTCTCCTCGGCCCGCAGAACCTCCGGGCCGCCGTACTCGTGCAATCGGACCGCGCGCACGCGGCACCGCCTCCTTCGCGTTCGTGGAACGGGACGTGCCGGAGGCCACCGGCCGGTGGCCGCCGCGGCCGCGTCACCCCATGGTCCCGATCAGCGACCTGGTCTCCTCTCTCACGGAGAACTTCAACAGCGTTGAAGTTCAACAGTGTTGAAGTGTGCGGGATACTGAAGGGCACCGTCAACCGGTTACGGGAGGCACACGGATGCGGCTGACCCGCGAGCAGGTGGTCACCGGCGGACTCGACCTGCTGGACGAGGCCGGCCTGGACAAGCTGACGATGCGCCGGCTCGCGGCCGCGCTCGGCGTGCAGAACGGCGCGACGTACTGGCATTTCTCCAGCAAGCAGGCCCTGTTGGAGGCGATGGCCGACCGGATGCTCGAGGGCGTGACCGCCGGGCTGGCCCCGGACCTGCCCTGGGAAGCGCGGGTCGCGGAGACCGCGCAGCGCCTGCGCCGCGCGCTGCTGGCGCGGCGGGACGGTGCCCGGCTGTTCGCCGGGGTCTTCTTCCCGCTGCCCAACGCCCTGTCCTACGGGGAGACGATGGCCGCGACACTGCGGGACGCGGGTCTGCCGCTGCGGGACGCCGTGTGGGCCGTGGACGCGCTGACGTACTTCGTCGTCGGTCATGCGGCCGAGGAGCAGCTGGCGGCCGCGCTGCCCGACGGAGGCCGGTCGGCGGTCGCGCGGCTGGTGTCAGCGCTCGACTCTCAGCGTCATCCGGCCCTGCACGCCGCGGCGGGCGACGTGGCGGCCCCGCATCCGCAGGAGCATTTTCGCTTCGGGCTGGAGCTGTTGCTCACCGGGATCCGCGCCCGCCTGGACGGTCCCGTGCACTGACCGTGGGCGGGGGTGCGGGTGCCCGGGCGGGGCCGTGGCCGGTGGGCGGGCGCCGGTGTCGTAGGGGGCCGGTAAGGTCCGGCGGGTGCGTCCTGTCGATGTCCAGCGAGTCACTGTGGAAGAGGCCGCGGATCGTTACGCGGAGATGGTGCGGGCCAAGACGGTCACCGGCGCGCTGGCGCCGAGCACCGCGGAGATCTACACGCGTGACGTGCACACGTTCGCGGTCCTCGCCGGCGCGGATCGGGTGCTGGACGATCTGACCGGTGAAGACGTCGACGAGGTGCTGCTGCGGTTCGCCCGCAAACCGGACGGCCGACGTAAGACGCCGGCGGCCGGCGGCGGGTCCGCTCCCCTGCAGAGCGCGTACTCCCAGGCGCGGTTCCGCCGGTCGGTGTCGGCGTTCTTCCGGCACGCCGCCGTGGCGGGGTGGGTGCAGCTGAATCCGATGCGGGCGGTGACGGTGACGCCGCGACAGCGGGGCGGTCTGCGGCCGGAGCGGCGGGCGTTGACGCGTGAGCAGGCGGAGGGGCTGCTGGGCACGGCGCGGGGGCTGGCGTCGGCGGGGCCGGACGAGCGTAAGCGGGCGGATCAGCGCACCGAGTTGCGTGACGCGCTGATCGTGCTGCTGCTGGCGACGGTCGGGCCGCGCGTGTCGGAGCTGACGCGCGCGGACGTGGAGCATTTCTTCACCAATGACGGGGTGCGGTACTGGCGGATCTTCGGGAAGGGCGGCCGTACGCGTGACGTGCCGCTCCCCCACGGTGTCGTGCAGGTGCTGGACGCCTACCTGGCGGAGCGGCGTGCCCGCGTGGTGGAGACCCCGGCGCTGCTGCTGTCGTGGCGGGGGCGCAGGCTGGCGCGCGGGGACGTGCAAGGGGTGATCGACCGGGTGCTGGCGCGGGTCGACCCGGACCGGCGGCGTTCGGTGACCCCGCACGGGCTGCGGCACACGACCGCGACGCATCTGCTGGCGGCGGCGACGGACATGGACGCGGTACGGCGGGTGCTGGGGCATTCGGACCTGTCGACGCTGGGCCGCTACCGTGACGAGCTGCCCGGGGAGCTGGAGGCGGCGATGCGGGTCCATCCTCTGCTCGGCGGCCCGGAGGCCGGCGAGCGGGAATAGCCTCCGCGTGCGCCGGCGCGCTCGGCCGGACATCGCCTGCCGAAAGCGTCCGGTCTTCGCAGTGGCGCGGCCGCGGACCCGACGCGGTGGCGACCACCGAGGCCGTCCGGGGCCGTCGAAGGTCAGGACGTGGTAGCCGCGTTCCTGTCCGCCGGCAGTGCCGGAGAAGTGCGGTTCCTCGGCGGCGCCGTCGAATCCGTTGTGCATCACCAGTGTTGTAGCTGGTTGGAGCGGGGATGCAACGACGCTCGAGCGTTCGGCTCGGGCGTCGTTGGCGGCTCTCCGCGCTCCAGGCAGTGCTGTCCCCGCTCTCCGCGGGCCGGTGCGGCGGGGGTCCGCCCGGCCGGAGGGCGGACCGCCAGCAGCTCCTCGTCGTAGGGGTGCGGTTCGACGCGGTAGCCAGCCTCGGGCAGGACCTGGGCGGCGCGGGTGCGCGCGGCCGGTTGCCGGGCGGGGTCGGTGAAGTCGTCGCAGACGCCCACGGTGAACGGGTCGTGGCTCTCCACCGAGAACCCGGCGCGGGCGGGGAACTCGGCGCAGCCCGCGGCGCGCAGGACGACGCAGACCTGCTCGGCCTCCCAGCAGCCGCTATGCCGAGAGATGCCGACGGCCTTCGTCAGCGATGACGGCTCGGAAAACCGGGTCGCCCCGTCTCCTCCGCACCCTGCGGCCGGTTGCGCCGCAGGAATGTCGTAATGATCCTCAGCCACTCGTCCGGATCTTCACCGAACGGCGCGTGGCCCGTGGCGATCTCGGCTGACTTCGCACCGGGAATGCGGTCGGCGAGGCATCGTTGCGTCTCGGGGGGAACGAGCCAGTCGCCTATCGTGACGACTACGAGCGTTGGAACTTCGATCTGCGAGAGGTCGTCGCTGACGTCGATCCGCTCGAGCAGATCGGCTTGTTCGGGCGTGCCCGGCGGGAACGCCCCGGCGATCCGTTCAATCGTGGCCTGCAGCCTCTCGCTCGGCATCGTGTTCAAAGTACGGGTGCTGAAGGCCATGAGGGCACCGAATTCGGCGAGAACCCTACGGTCTCCGGATTCGTAGAGTCGGCGCCAGATCGAGTTGAACAGGCGCACTTTGGCATCGGGCCGAGCGAAGGTGGCGGTGAGTACGAGGGCCGTGATCCGATCGGGGTGGCGGACGGCGGCACGGATGCCGATGGGGCCTCCGAGAGAGATGCCGGCGATCGTGAAGGTGTCCAGGCCCTCAGCGTCGGCGGCGGCGACCAGCTGATCCGCGAGTTCGTCGATGTCGAGCGGAGTTTCGGATCGAGGTGTCGCGCCCGAACCCGGGAGGTCGACCCCGACGACGGTGTGATCCGCCGCGAGCCCGTCAAGGATCGGTCCGAACTGACGCTCGATGCTTCCATTCGCGCCATGGGAGAGCACCAGACCGGGACCCGAACCACGGACCGTACGAGCCAGACCAGGTTCCGGCAGAACGGTCTTCCGCATCTTCACTCCCCGCCTGTCAGGTCAGGGGCGGTCTGGCTCCAGAAACGATACGACCCGACAAGGGTCGCGGCGGTTCGTACGCGAGTGCCGGGGATCTGGCGCTCACCGATTCCCTGCTGGAACTCCGTGAAAGCGGCGGAGCGCGACAGCGGATCACGATCGTCTTCGCTGACTACGATGTGAGCGAAGGTGACCCCGTCGTCGAGGCGGAACGCGGCGTACCGCAGCCCGCCTGGGTCATTGTGCGCGAGCTCGGACATGACCTCCTCGATCAGCCGTTGATTCTCATCGGCGGATTCAGGGCGAATCTCGTACTGCACGATATTGATCTTGTTCATCCGGACCTCCAGGTACTCGAGATGGGGGCTTCCAGCCTGCATGGGCACCTTTGTCGACGCCGTGACCGCGTCCGAGTCGCTATCGGACGGCGTCAGGCCGCCCGGCTCGGCGTACGGTGCGGGCGAGGGCGATACCGCCGACGACGCCGACGACGCTCAGGAACGCCATCCATTCCGCCGCCGTCGACATCGCATGTGCCGATGAGTGCGCTCGTGCCGGCGAATGCTGCGGGAGCGGCTCGGCCAGGGAGAGGTAGAGGCTGCCGAACACCGCGACGCCGATGACCTGTCCAAGTTGCATCGTGGTGGTCAGCACTCCGCTGGCGTCAGCCGCCTTGGTCAGTGGCACGTGGACCAACGCCAGGGCCAGTAGTGGGCTGAGCGTCAAAGCCATGCCGAGCCCGCAGACGATGAGCCCGGCCCACAACAGCGGGCTGTCCTGGGTCCCGCCGTGGAAGCCGGCAGCGATGCCGAGGTAGCCCGGGACGCACATCGCCATGCCGGTCGGCGACAGTGTGTGGTGAATGGATCTGGGCAGCGCCCGCCAGTAGAACCCCACCAGCCCGAACACCGCGGCGACCGGCACGAAGGTCAGGCCGGCACGCAGCGCGCTGTCCCCGAGACCACCTTGCAGGTGCAGCGCGAGAGTGAACATGAACCCGCCGTAGGCGACCTGCATGCAGGTGAGAGTGCCCACGCCGGACGCCATTCCAGGCGCGCGCAGCGCCGACAGGCTCAGCAACGGGTCACCGCCGCGGGCCGCGATGCTCCGCTCGACCAGGACGAAGACCCCGGCCAGCACAATGCCGGCGGCGATACAGATGAACGTCCAGGGCCGCCAACCGACCTGGTGCCCGAGCACCAACGGCAGCACCGCAAGGAATACTGCCGGCACCGCAATGGCGAGACCGGCGAAGTCGAGCCGGCGGGTGCCGCGGGGCTCGTCGGCCGGCACGAACACCGGGACGAGCGCCACCAGGAGCACTCCCAGGGGCACGTTGACCAGGAAGACCGGTCGCCAGGTGGCGTTCAGCAGGTTGGCGTCGACCAGGATGCCGCCCAAGACCAGGCCCGCCAGAGCACCGGTCGACAACACGACTCCATAGGCCGACAGCGCCTTGGCGCGTGCCATGCCGTCGAACCGGGTCTGGATGACGCTGATGATCTGCGGCACCATCACCGCCGCGCCGGCACCCTGTATGAAGCGAGCGACGATCAGCGTCGCACTGTTCGGCGCGAGCCCGCAGATCAGCGAGGTGAGGGTGAAGACGACGGCACCGAGTAGATACATCCGCCGCCGGCCGTAGAGGTCGCCGAGCCTCGCTCCTGTGATCAGCAGCATCGCGTACGCGACCGTGTACCCGCCGACCACCAATTGAAGGGACGCTCCGGAGGCGTGTAGATCCGCCCCGATCGTTGGCACCGCCACGTTGACGATGGTGACGTCCAGCAGGCCCATGAACTGGCCGAGCAACAGCACGACCAGCATGAGCCAGAGCCGTCCTGCTCGCTGGGTGGCCGGTCCTGACGGCCGGGCCGTGAAATCCGTACTGACCACTGTTCGGGCTCCTTCCCCTTGGTCGCACGTCCGCCGGCGAACCGGCCGTGCGCGGTCACTCGTACAGATACGGCCGACCGCTTGACCTCATCGGTCCGCGAGGCACCGAAGACCGATGAGTTTCTGTGGTGGCGGGGATCTGTACAGGTGAGGGACCCAGGCGTGGAATTGCTCGTGTGATGGGGGTTGGTAACTGCGATGCAGCGTGAGGAAACGATGACGTCAAGCGGCGAGGACTTCGCTCACCTCACCGCTCCGTACCGTCGTGAACTGCTGGCGTACTGCTACCGGATGCTCGGTTCGGTGCATGACGCCGAAGACCTCGTTCAGGAGACCCTGCTGCGCGCGTGGCGCTCATACGACGGGTTTCAGGGCCGGGCGTCGCTGCGTACCTGGCTCTACCGGATCGCGACCAACGTCTGTTTGAGAGCGCTGGAGGACCGTGGCCGCCGTCCGTTGCCCTCCGGCCTGAGCGGTCCCGCCGAGGGACCGGAAGCGTCCGTGGCGCCCGCGCTGCACGAGGTGGCCTGGTTGGAGCCGATCCCCGACACCCTGTTCGGCACCGCGCCGACCGACCCTGCCTCGATCGTCGCCTCCCGCGCGGGGATGCGCCTGGCCTTGATCGCGACCCTGCAGTACCTGCCTGCCAGGCAGCGCGCCGTTCTGATCCTGTGCGACGTGCTGCGCTGGCAGGCGTCCGAGGTCGCCGAGCTCCTCGAAGTCTCGGTCGCCGCGGTCAACAGCCTGCTGCAACGCGCCCGAGCGAACCTCGAACGCGCCACGCCCGCCGAGGACGAACTCGTCGAACCGACCGACCCGCAACAGCGCACCCTGCTCGACCGGTACGCTACCGCGTTCAAGAACGCCGACGTGACCGCCCTCATGCGAGTGCTCACCGCCGACGCCGTGTACGAGATGCCGCCGATCCCGACCTGGTTCACCGGCCGCCAGGTGATCGGACGCTTCCTCGGCTCCCGGATCCCCGCGAATCCCGCCGACATCCACGTCGTCCGGACCGCCGCCAACGGTCAACCCGCACTCGCCACCTACCGACGCGACCGCGACGGCATCCACCATGCACACTCGATCCAGGTCCTCACCATCGCGGCAGCGCGCATCACACGAGTGACCTCATTCCAGGATCCGGCGTTGTTTTCGACATTCGGCCTGCCGCGCACCCTGCCCGATGCCGGAACAGGTCTTGAATGAGCGCACGACAACATCGACCGACGGTTGTCTACCGCGACTTCATGCCCGCTGCTGGTCGCCGCCCGACTCAGGCGGGCGGTGCACCGAACAGCACGCGGGGTTCCGGGTCCAGGGGATGAAGTGGGAGAACAGTGCGATGTAGGTGTTGGACACGTGCCGGTAGGCGATCCGGCCGTACCGGATGCTGGTCTCGGCCAGCAGGTTGTCCTCCCAGGTGTCGATCTGGGCGCCGGCGTCCACCGCCGCGGCGACGGCGGCGAGCTCGTCGCGGTAGTGCCGGGTCAGCGCGGCCGCCTCGGTGGGGATCCCGACCTGGGCGCAGAACGCGGGCACCAGCGGCCGGCAGTCCTCCCAGGACATCAGCTGGTGGTGCAGGTTGGCGTAGGAGTCCGACCCGGCCGCCGCGATGTCGCCCGAGCTCAGCTCGGCCGCCAGGTAGGTGAACACGCACACCTCCAGGTGGCGGCGCACCAGCATCCCGGGGCCGCGCGGGATCGCGGACGGTCTTGCGCCATTGCAGCGAGGTGAAGGCGTCGACGTCGATCGACAACCTCACCGGCACCGGCTCGCCGCCAAGGTCTGGCCGTTCCACCACAATCTGCTCGGGCACCAGAGCGGCCTTGGCGCCGCGCAGCGCAATCAGGAACTCCGCCGCGTCCAGCACGCTGCGGTCGGCGCTGGTGGCCTCCAGCTCCACCGCCTCCACCAGGGTGAACAGCGCCGACCGGTGCGAAGGGAAACGACGCCACGTCACGGACGAGCGGCTACCAGCAGATCGACCACATAGGTCTCTTCCACCGTCTCATCGGGGAAGACCTCACGTAGCCGGGTACGTTCCTCGGCGAGAAAGGCGTGGTTCGCCGTCTGGTCGAGGATCAGGAACGCCGAGCGGCTGCTGATGTTGGCGAGGTGCGTGTCGAGAGGGACCGTTCGCTGCCAGCGGATGTGCCGACGCGCGACCCGCAGCCCGGTCAGGCCCGCGAGCCGGATGGCTTCGCCGTCGTCGGGACGCACCGCGGAACGCGGGGGCACTCCGCAATGGCGTGCGATGCGCTCATGCTGGGCACGGGCCCACGGCACGTCGAAGGCGGTGGTGTTCCACCAGATCGCGAGCGCACCGCCGGCGCGCAGGACACGCAGCGCCTCCGGGACGGAACGAGAGGTGTCGGTCCACTGCCAGGACTGCGCATACGTGATGAGGTCGTGCGAGGAATCGGCGAGGGGGAGGGCGTTGCCGTCGCCCCGGACGATCGGTATGCCCGGGAGCACCTGACGAAACTCGGCGGCCATCGCCTCCCCCGGCTCGACGGCGATCACATCAGCGCCCCGCCGGTGCAGGAGGGCGGACGAGATTCCGGTGCCCGCGCCGACATCGGCGACGCGGATGCCCGCCAGAGGCCGGCTCACGAAGTCCTCGATGAAGTCGAAGACCGAGGGCGGATACGACGGACGGCTCGCGTCGTACTGGGCAGCGGCCGCGTTGAACGAATGAGCGCGTGAGCCGGCAGTCATCTCCTCATCATCTCCCCTGACCCGGTGCAGCAGGACCCCGAACACCGATCCCGGTGATCATTTCCGGTCACAGCAGGTGGACCTCCGCCGCATCGATGCACAGGCCCCTTGTGATGCGGACCAGGCTTCCGGGCACGCCCCGCGCCTCACGGCGCGCTGTTCAGCCCTACCCGCCCAGCGGCGGCTTGGCAACGAGGACCGACCGGCCGCGCGTACGGGGGCGGCGCGCCATGGCCCGTACGCGCGGCCGGTCAGCGTCGTACGGTGGGGTGCGCTTCGCGGAAGGCGCGGCGCAGGAGCCGCAGGCCGTCGCCGATGCGTTCGGCCGGGATCATCCCGTAGCCCAGGACCAGGCCCGGCTGCGGCCGGTCGGCGCAGTAGGCGGCCAGGGGCTCGACGGCGACGCCGAGCCGGCCGGCCCGGTCGTGGACCTGCTCCAGGTCGGCGCGGACGCCCGGGCGCAGGCGCGCGCACAGGTGCAGTCCGGCGGTGGAGGGCACCGGGGTGAGCCAGTCGGCGAGGTCCTCCCCCAGCGCCGTGGTGAGGCGTTCGTGGCGGGCGGCGTAGACGCGGGTGGCCTTGCGGACGTGGCGGGACAGCTCCCCGGAGTCGATGAGGCGGGCCAGCGCGGCCTGGGCGGCGGGGTCGCCGTGCCAGTCGGTGAGCTGCCGGGCCGCGCGCAGCGCCGGCCGCAGCGCGGCCGGGGCGACCAGGAAACCGGAACGCAGCAACGGTGACAGGGTCTTGGAGAACGTTCCGACGTAGATGACCCGTCCGGTGCGGTCGAGGCTCTGCAGCGGTTGCAGGGGCCGGGCGGAGAACCGGAACTCGCTGTCGTAGTCGTCCTCGACGATCACCGCGCCGTGCCGGTCCGCCCAGGCGAGCAGCGCGGTACGGCGGGCCGCGGACATGGGGGTGCCCAGCGGGAACTGGTGGGAGGGCGTGACGTACACGAGGCGGGCCGTGGCGGGGAGCGCGGTGACGTCCAGGCCCTCCTCGTCGACGGGCACGCCGGTGACGCGGGCGCCGAGCGCGGTGAACAGGCGCCGTGCCGGCGGGTAGCCGGGTTCCTCGACTGCGATGTGGTCGCCGGGGGCGATGAGGACGCGGGCGAGCAGGTCGAGGGCCTGCTGGGCGCCCTGGGTGATGAGCACGTCGTCGGTGTCGGCGCGTACGGACCGGGACACGCCGACGTGGCGGGCGACGGCGGCGCGCAGCGCGGGATGCCCGCCGGGGTCGCCGTAGCCGGAGACGCGCAGCGCCGAGGCGCGCAGTTCGGCGGTGAGGAGCCGCCGCCAGGTGGCCAGGGGGAACAGGGCGCCGTCGGGCATGCCGACACCGAAGTCGTACGGGGCCGGAGCGCCGGTGGGGTGCGGTGCGGGGGTCAGGGAGTCCCAGGGCGGGCGGGGGCGTACGGCGCCGCCGGTGGGTGCGGCGCGGCGCCGGGCGCGGGTGTGCCGGGCGTCGCCGACGTAGGTGCCGGATCCGACGCGGGCGATGAGGAACCCTTCGGCGGTCAGGCGTTCGTAGGCGACGCAGACGGTGTTGCGGGAGACCTGGAGGCGGCGGGCGAGTTCGCGGCTGGGCGGCAGCCGCTCCCCGGGGCGCAGCCTGCCGTCGAGGATCGCGTCGAGGAGCTGGTGGTAGATGCGGGTGGACAGGTCACCGGGACCGTCGAGGGTGATGTGCGGGTCCACGCCCCCTATTTTGGCCCGTTCGACCGGGCGCTGATTGGCTCTTCTGCCGGCCAATGGGGCGGGGTTGGCTGGTTCCGGGCGCCCGGGTGGCGGGTCCGCCCGGCGGGGGAAGGAGCGGCCGCGCATGGTCCGTATCGTGGCGACGTCCGGGCCGGCGCGGACGCCGGCGGTGGCGCAGCTGGTCGGCTCCGTGGGCGATGGGGCGTTCTACGCCTGCTCGGTGCTGTTCTTCACGCGCGTGGTGGGGCTGTCACCCGCGCGGGTGGGGTTCGCGCTGACACTGGGCTGGGCGGTGGGCATGCTCGCCGGTGTCCCGCTGGGGCGGCTGGCCGACCGGTGGGGACCACGCCGTACGGCGGTGGGGCTGGCCGCCGCGACGGCCGTGACACTGGCCGCGTTCCTGGTGGTGCGGTCGTTTCCGCTGTTCACGGCGGCTTTCGCGGCGTATGCGTGCTGCCAGGCGGGTCTGACGTCGGCGCGGCAGGCGCTGCTGGCGGGGCTGGTGCCGGCCGGTGAGCGCACGGGCGACGCGGCGCGCGGGCGTGCTGATGGCGGCGTCGTGCGCGGTGTACGCGATGTCGGGGGCCGGTTCGGGTGTCGTGGTGACGGTCGTCCTGCTGGTGGCGGGCGCGCTGGTGCAGGTGTTCGGGGAGATGCTGCACGGGGCGGGCGGCTGGGAGCTGAGCTTCGCGCTGGCGCCGGAGGGCCGGCACGGGCAGTACCAGGGGTTCTACGGGATGGCGCCGCAGTGCGCGCGGATGGCCGGGCCGCTGGTGCTGACGACGCTGCTGCTGGGCTGGGGCGGGCCGGGCTGGCTGCTGCTCGGCGCGGCGTTCCTGACGGCGGGGGCGGCGATGGGCCCGGTGACACGGTACGCCGAGCGGGCCCATGCGGCGCCGCGGGTGGCCGTACGCACGGGGACTTGTGGATAACCACGTCCCACACCGCCCGGCGAAAGCCGCGTCACGCCAGGATCCGGGCGGCCGGCTGGGGATGACGCTGTGGAGGACCCGCGAGCGCCCCGAACCCGGCGCCCCTACCGGGAGTCCGTGATCAGCCTCACGCCCAGGCCCACCAGCACGACACCGGACACCTGCTCCATCCGCCGCCGCACCCGCGGGCCGCGCAACAGCCGCCCGGCGCGTCCCGCCAGCCAGATCACCCCGAGGTACCACGCCACATCGACCAGCGCCCACACCAGCGCCAGCAACGCCAGCATCGGCGGGACCGCGGCCCCATGGGGGACGAACTGCGGCAGGAACGACACCGCGAACACCCCCGCCTTGGGGTTGGCGGCGTTGGTCAGCAGCCCCAGCCGGAACAACCGCCCCCGCGCCGGCGCCGGCGCCGGGCTCTCCTCCCCCGCCACCGGCGCGCCGTCCCGCCGCGCCCGCCACAGCGCCCGCGTCCCCATCCAGATCAGGAACACCGCCCCGGCGACGCGCATCACGTCATAGGCGACCCGTGAGGCCAGCAGCAGCGCCGACAGGCCGAACACCGCCGCCAGCCCCCACAACAGCACCCCGATCTCGTTGCCCAGCATCACCGCGACGCCCGCACGCCGGCCCGAACGCACCGACTCCCGCACGATGACCGCCGTGCTGGGCCCGGGCACCATCGCGACCAGGAACGCCGCGCCGACGAACACGATCAGACTCTGAACCATGGCCTCATGCCCCCGGCCACCGGCCGGCACCGGCAACCGAGTTCCCGCGACACCTCAGCGGACCCGGCGGCCCGCGACACCCGCCAGCGGACCGCCCGGCGGGTTCCCGCTGTCTCCGCCGCTCGGGCGGGGCCGCGGCGTCCCCGGAGTGGACCGGCCCGGTGACGGCGACGGCTGCGACGACGTGAGCGACGGCGACGGCTCCGGGCTGGCCGGCGTGGACGTGGGGGTCTGCGTCGGGATCGGCGGCGCCGGCTGCTCCGGCTCACAGGAGAACAGCAGGAGCACCAGCAGGGCCAGCAGCGCGAGCAGCGCCGCCAGCGACAGCACCGCCGTGGCCAGCCCCTTCGAATCCCCGAACGCCGCCACCGGCCCGGAGACCGGCGGCCCCTCGGTGCTCACCGCCGGGCCGGCCGGACCCGACGCCCAGTGGGCCTGGAACTGCGGGCCCCGGCGGACCCGGCCCGTCCAGCCGCGCTGCGGCAGCACCGGCTCCAGGAACCGCTCCGCGCCCGCGCGCCCCTCCTCGTAGGTCGTCGCCACCCACGGCGCGCCGCCCTCGGCCAGCGCCGCGATCACGGGAGCGGGCTCCCCCGGGGCGGGCTCCGGCAGCACCCGCGGCACCGGGTCCGGCGGCGGCGTCTCACGGGCGATCGCCGCGCGGAACCGGTCCCGGGCGGCGGCGTCACCGGCCGCCGCCGCGGTCAGCAACGCCACCGTCACCGACCGGCCGTTCGGGTCGGCGCCCAGGTAGACGATCCCGGCGACGGACTCGCGCAGACGAGAGTGCAGCCGGAACGGCCCCAGCTCGGCTGGGTCGCCGACCTGCAGCGGTTTGGGCATCGATGCCCCCTCCCCCGGCTTCTCCGTGTCGCGCGCGACACCCTAACAGCTAGGGGATCAGACGACTTTTCGCCTGAATCGCATAGGGTCATCAGCGTTGAAGCATGCCCCTGACCCGAGGGATCAGATGACGATCGCCATAGGTGACATCGAAGAGGCGGCGGCTCTGCTGCGGCAGAGCGTGGCGGAGGTCAAGAAGGTCATCGTCGGCCAGGAGCACATGGTCGAGCGCATGGTCATCGCCCTGCTCGCGCGCGGCCACTGCCTGCTCGAGGGTGTCCCCGGCGTCGCCAAGACCCTCGCCGTCGAGACCCTGGCCACCGTCGTCGGCGGGTCGTTCGCCCGCCTGCAGTTCACGCCCGACCTGGTGCCCTCCGACATCGTGGGGACCCGGATCTACCATCCGTCCACCGAGCAGTTCGATGTGGAGCTCGGCCCGGTGTTCGTCAACTTCGTCCTCGCCGACGAGATCAACCGCGCCCCGGCGAAGGTGCAGTCCGCGCTGCTGGAGGTGATGGCCGAACGCCAGGTCTCACTCGGCGGGCGGACCCATCCCCTGCCGGAGCCGTTCGTGGTGATCGCCACGCAGAACCCCATCGAGTCCGAGGGCGTCTACCCCCTGCCCGAGGCGCAGCGGGACCGGTTCCTGATGAAGGTGAACGTCGCCTACCCCGGCGCCAGCGAGGAGATGCAGATCCTGCAGCGGATGAGCGTGGACCCGCCGGACGCCGAGCGGATCCTCGATCCCGGCAGTCTCATTGCGCTGCAGCGCGCCGCGGACGAGGTCGCCGTCCACGAACTGGTCGCCGACTACATCGTGCGGCTGGTCATGGCCACCCGCGAACCGGAGCAGTACCGCCTGCCCGACCTGGAGGGCGTCATCGAGATCGGCGCCAGCCCCCGCGCCACGCTCGGTCTCGTCGCCTCCGCCCGCGCCCTGGCGCTGCTGCGCGGCCGTGACTACGTCCTGCCCGACGACGTCCGTGCCGTGGCCGTCGACGTGATGTCCCACCGGATCCTGCTGTCCTTCGACGCGGTCGCCGACGGGGTCGACCCGGTCGCGATCGTCGAGCGGATCCTGGCCACGGTCCCGCCGCCGCGGGTGGTGTGGAACCACCAGCACGCCTCATGAGCGGACGGAGCGGACGAACCGGAGGCACGGCGCTCGTGGTCACTCCGCCGGCGGAGGAGGCTCCGTGAGCAGGTCGCCGAAGCTCGGCAGGCTGGCGCCCGAGCGATCCCTCAAGCGACTGGAGCTGCAGGTGACGCGCCGCCTCGACGGGCTGCTGCACGGCGAGCACCTGGGCCTGCTGCCCGGGCCCGGCAGCGACCTGGCCGAGGCCCGGCTGTACCAGCCCGGTGAGGACGACGTCCGCCACATGGACTGGGCCGTCACCGCCCGGACGACGGTCTCCCACGTACGGGACCTGATCGCCGACCATGAACTGGAGACGTGGGCGCTGGTCGACATGTCGCCCAGCATGGACTTCGGCACCGCGCGGATGACCAAACGCGACCTGGCCGTGGCGGCGCTGGCCGCCGTGGGGTTCCTCACCGCCCGTCTGGGTGACCGTCTCGGCGCCTACATCATGCAGGGCGGTCAGGTGCGCCGCTGGCCCGCCCGTACGGGCCGGTCCGCGATGTACGCGCTGCTGCAGGGGCTGCTGGACACCCCGCGCGGGGGCGCCGGGGCCGGGTCCGCCGCCGGTCCCGGGCCGGGCCTGGCCGACGGGATCTCCGGTCTGGCCCGCGGCCAGGTCAGGCGGGGCCTGCGCGTGGTCATCTCCGACTTCCTGGACGGGCAGGCGACCACGGGCGGGGAGTTGCCGTGGCAGCGGCCCCTGCGCCGCCTCGCCGTCCGCAACCAGGTGATCGCCGTGGAGATCGTCGACCCGCGGGAGCTGGATCTGCCCGACGTCGGGCCGGTGCTGATGAGCGACCCGGAGACCGGCGAGACCCGCGAGATCATCCTGTCGGGCCGGGTCCGCGCCGCGTACGCCGCCGCGGCGGCCGCCCAGCGCGCGCGGATCGGTGCGGCGATCCGCGGCAGCGGGGCGTCTCACCTGGTGCTGCGCACCGACCGTGACTGGATCAGCGATGTGGCCCGGTTCGCGCTGCAGCAGCGGCGTGTCGCGGGCCGTCCGCAGCCGCGAGGAGGCCGCTCATGACCTTCCTGTCTCCCGGCCGCCTGTGGCTGCTGGCGCTGGTGCCGTTCCTGGTCGGGGCGTACCTGCTGATGCAGGCCCGCCGCCGGCAGGCCGCGGTGCGCTTCTCCAACCTGGCGCTGCTGGCACAGATCGCGCCGCGCCGCCCCGGGTGGCGCCGGCACCTGGCCGCGACGTTGTTCCTCCTGTCGGTGATCTTGATGACGGTCGGGTTCGCCCGGCCCGCCAAGCCCGTCAAGGTGCCACGGGAACGCGCGACGATCATCGTGGCGATCGACGTCTCCCTGTCGATGAAGGCCACGGATGTCCTGCCGACCCGTCTGGACGCCGCCAAGGCCGCGGCGAGGAAGTTCGTGCAGGACCTGCCGATGCGTTTCAACGTCGGCCTGGTCAGCTTCTCCGGCAACGCCTCGGCCGTCGTCGCCCCGACCTTCGACCGGGAGGCGGTGGGCCACGCCATCGACGGGCTGCAGCTGGGCAAGGGCACCGCGATCGGCGAGGCGGTGTTCACCTCCCTGCAGTCGATCCGGTCGTTCGACGCGCGCGCCACCCAGGACCCGCCGCCCTCGCACATCGTCCTGTTGTCCGACGGCGACAACCAGAGCGGCCGGTCGGTCACCGAGGCCGCCGCCGCGGCCCGCGCCGCGAAGGTGCCCGTGTCGACGATCGCGTTCGGCACCCCGTACGGCACCGTCGACATCGACGGGGAGACCGTTCCGGTGCAGGTCAACAAGACCACGCTGCGCAACCTCGCGCACGACACCGCCGGCAAGGCGTACGAGGCGCAGGCCGGATCGGAGCTGTCGGAGGTCTACCGCCACATCGGCAGCTCGCTGGGGTACCGCATCGAACGCCAGGAGGCCGCCTCGCAGTACATCTTCGCCGCGCTGCTGCTGGCCCTGGCGGCCGGTGGCCTGTCGCTGGTGTGGTTCCAGCGCCTGCCCTGACGGCCGCCGCCCCGGGAAGGGATCAGCCGCGCCGGGCCGCCGGGCGGACGCCGCGTGCGACGTACCCGATGAGGCCCAGCAGGACCAGGACGCCCACGCCGTCCGACAGTCCCTCCCACAGGCTGGCGAACAGGCCGTGCCCGGACAGGAACAGGTAGGTCGCGAACACCGTCAGCGCCGTGCCCGCGGCCGGGACCGCGGCGTAGGACCACGGGTGCGCCTGCGCCCACGCCCGCGCGCGGTCACGGCCCTGGCGCAGCAGCGCGCCGCCGGCGCCGATGAGGAAGAACACCGACAGGCCGAGGGCGATCGGCGCGGCGAGGGTCAGGTGCCAGCCCAGCAGGTGCAGCGCGAAGTCGGCCAGGCCGACCGCCGCCCCGCCGGCGAGCGCGAGCGCCCAGGGCCCGTCGGCGGCCGCCGCCATGGCGATCCAGGTCGTCTCCGAGCGGCGCGGTACATCCGGTTCATGCGTCATATCGTGATGATGCGCCGGGATCGGCGGGAGGGCCATCGGGGATTCCCCCGAGCCGCCCCTGAGGTCACCCCCAGCCGGACGCTGGTACGGTCAGCCGTCGTGGGGGAGCACTACTTCGCGCGACAGCCGCAGGCCGACAGCAGACCGGGCACCGTCGACCTCGTCCTGCCCGACCTTCACCTGCGGCTCGCCACCGACCGGGGGATGTTCTCCCCCGACCGCGTCGACCCGGGCACCCGCGTGCTGCTGGAGACCGTCCCCCCTCCCCCGCCGGAGGGGGACCTCCTCGACCTGGGCTGCGGCTACGGCCCCATCGCCCTCACCATGGCCAGCCGATCGCCGCAGGCGATGATCTGGGGGGTGGACGTCAACGAGCGGGCCTTGATCATCGCGGAGCAGAATGCCCGAGCCGCCGGCCTTGACAATGTAAGGTTCGGTTTGGCCGACCGGATCGATCCCGCGCTGCGGTTCGCCGCGATCTGGTCGAACCCGCCGATCCGCATCGGCAAGCAGGCCCTGCACACGCTCCTGCAGACCTGGCTGGCCCGGCTCGCCCCCGGCGGCCGCGCCCACCTGGTCGTGCAGAAGAACCTCGGCTCGGACTCCCTGCAGCGCTGGCTGCGGGACCAGGGCCATCCCACCGAACGCATCGCCTCCCGCGCCGGGTACCGCGTCCTGGCCGTCGACCCGAAGGACCCATCGTGAGCACCGACGAGCGTCGGCAACTGCGCCCCACCGACGTCAAGCGCCTGAACCGCACCTGGCGCCGGCGCACCGAGGACCGCCTCGCGCTGCTCGTCGAGTCGGTGACCCAGCCGTTCAACATCGGCTCGATCACCCGGTCCGCGGCGGCGTTCGGCGTCGACCACGTGTGGCTGGCCGGCAACGCCACTCCCCCGACCCATCCCAACGCCCGCAAGACCGCGCTCGGCACCGAACGCCTCATCACCTGGGAACCGCCCGTCCCCGTCACCGACGCCGTACGCGCCGCCCGCGAGGACGGCTACCGGATCGTCGCGATCGAGCTGACCGGCGACGCGGCCCCCCTGCACGAGGCCCCGCTGGACGGCGACGTCTGCCTGGCCGTCGGCGGCGAGGACCACGGCTGCTCCCCCGCCCTGCTGGCCGCCGCCGACGCGGTCGCCTACATCCCCCAGATCGGACGGGTCGGCTCCCTCAACGTCGCGGTCGCCACCGCCATCGCCCTCGCCGAGGCCCGCCGCCGCGAGTGGGCCCGCTGACCGGTGCCCGTCACGCAGGCCCCGCCACGGCCGCGGCGGACGCCTCCAGCGCGCTGAGGAACCACCGGGCCGCCGGAACCGGGTCGGGCCCGGCGGCCCTGCCGTCGATCACGGCCAGGAGCTCCACGTACCGCGAGACCCGCGCGTCCGCGCCGACCCGGACCCGTTCGGCCAGCCAGCGGCGGAACTCCGCGTCGTCGTTCCGGCCGTGCGCGCCGGCGAACACGGCGACCAGCTCCTCGACGACGGCCCGCGCCCGCGCGCAGCCCGGTGGGACGCCCTCGGCGAGCGCCGCGCCTGCCAGGTCGAGGACGGCCCGCTCGGCACGGCGCCAGCTCGCCGGGTCGCCGCGGTCCGCGCCGGAGGCCCGGTCGGCGGCGTGCCGTTCGAACGCCGCGCGGACCGCCGTCCGGAAGCCCGGATCGCCGACCAGGTACGCCAGCTCCACCCACGCCTCCAGCCGCGCGGGCTCCGGGTCCTCCGGCGGGTCGGGCACCATCGAGCGCAGGTGCGCGGCGAAGCCCGGCTCCATGTCCAGGCCGCGGGTCGCCTCGCCGATGAGCTCGGTCACCATCAGGTGCCGCCGCCCCGCCGCGAGCACGGCGAGCCGGTGCGCACGGGTGACCGCGGCCGGATCCGCGCCGCGGGCGGCGGCATGGCGCAGCACCGCCTGCCGTACCCGCAGCTCCTGGATCCGTGCCTCCAGCGCGGCCGCCTGCCGGTCCGCGACCTGCGCCAGACTCTGCGCACCGTCCAGCACCCGGGCGGCCGTGGCGAGGTCGACGCCGAGATCACGGAGCGTGCGGACGAGTTCGAGCCGGGTCAGCGCGTCGTCGTCGTAGAGGCGGTACCCGCCGGGCGACCTGGCGGCGGGCGGCACCAGCCCCTCGTCGGAGTAGTACCGGATCGTGGCCACCGGCAGCCCGCTGAGCCGGGCCATCTCGCCGATCGTGCGCAGCCCCTCGTGCATGCCGCCCAGCCTGGCTCATCGATCCGCCGGGCGGTACCCGTCCCCGGCGGGGACGAGCCGCTCCAGGATCAGGCCGGCGACCCGCGCCGGCGCCTCCAGGTGCACGTCGTGGCCGGTCGCGAGGTGCACCACCGACAGCAGCGGTGTGGCGGCCGCGACCGCCGCCAACTCCCGTGCGAACCCCCGCCGGTACGCCGCGAACGCCGTCGCGACCGGCGGCGGCAGCAGCTCCTCCAGGTCCGAGCCCTCCGACTGGACCACCACCAGCGGGCAGCGCGCCGCCCGGTAGGTCGCGAACAGGTCCAGGGCGCCCAGCTCGGCGACCAGGCGGGTCAATGCCGGATCGCCGGCGCGCCGCGCCTCCTCTTCGAGGAAGCCGCGCATCGTCTGCTCCGCCGCCCGCGCGGCGCCGGCGTCCAGGTCGAAGGGGCCGGTGGGGTTGGTGTGCCCGTCCACGTTCACGGCGAGGGGGCACCGCGGCCGCCTCGTGGCCCACAGGGCCGCGACGATCCCGCCGAGGGAGTGCCCGGCCACGGCCGGTTCACCCAGCCCGAGACGGTCGATCACCGCGGCGAGGTCGTCGATCGCGTCCTGCCACGACCACAGCGCCGGGCCGGACGCGCCGTGCCCGCGCAGGTCGGCGGTGACCACCCGCAGCCCGGCCTCGGCGAGCAGCGGGGTCACCCGCCGCCAGTCGCCCATGTCACGGCCGCCGCCGTGCAGCAGGACGACCGTAGCGCCCCTCCCGCCATGGTCGCGGACGGCGATGTCCACGCCCGCGCGGGAGACCACGTGCTTCGTCCCCTCGCTCATCCTGACTCCTCCAAGATCCGGTTCGGCCGACGTGGAAGATCATGGAGTCTCGAGTCCCTTGAGACTCAACCCCGGCGGCCGTTCCGGGCCGTCATGCCGGCGAGGGCGAGGAGCGCGCCCATCCACGCCAGGCGCCGCCGCGAAGCGGACCGCACCGCCCGTTCCAGAGTCCCCCGGCGCCGCCGGCGGTGGCCCGTGTGGCGCGCTCATGGCCGGGGAAGGACCTGGTCGCGCGGATCACGCGGGGGGACGGAGGCCGGCGATGAGCACGACCGGGCGCGAGGCGAACCCGCCCGCCCGGAGCATCCGATTGCCCGGAATCCTCCTGGGGGTGGGCCTGGGCGGCTTCGTCGACGGGATCCTGCTGCACCAGGTCCTGCAGTGGCACCACATGCTGTCCAGCACCGACACCGCCAACATCGGCGTGCGGTACTACGACCCGAACACCGTGCCGGGGCTGCGGATGAACACCCTGTGGGACGGGATCTTCCACGTCGTGTGCTGGCTGTCGGTGCTGACGGGCCTGGCCGTGCTGTACTCGCGCGTGACGCTGAACCGCCGCCGCGTGTGGACCTCCCGTGTCCTGTGGGGCTGGGTCCTCACCGGCTGGGGCCTGTTCAACCTGGTCGAGGGGATCCTCGACCACCACGTCCTCGGCATCCACCACGTCCGCGGAGGCCCGTACCGGCTGTGGTGGGACATCGGCTTCCTGCTGCTGGGCTGGGCGCTGGTCGCCGCCGGTCACCTGATGCGGCGCGGCGCCCGCCCCGTCGACCCGGCCGCACCCGGAACGGTCCCCGCCCGATGAGCGGCCACCTCCACCATGCCGGGGGAACGACTCCCGGCACGCTCCCCGCCCTGGCTCTGGTCCTGGCGGCAGCCGCCGCGTACCTGTGGCTGGTGGCGCGGGCCCGCGACCGCGACCGGGGGCCACAGCGCCTGCGCACCGGGAGCTTCCTCGGCGGATGCGCCCTGCTCGCCGTCGCGCTGCTGCCCCCGGTCGCCGCGCACGGTGACTTCCGCCGCCACATGCTGCAACACATGATCATCGGAATGTACGCGCCGCTCGCCCTCGTGCTCGGCGCTCCCCTGACGGTACTGCTGCGGGCACTGCCCGCCGGCCGCGCGCGGCAGGTGACCCGCCTGCTGCGCGCCCGCCCGGCACGTGTCCTCACCCACCCGGTGATCGCCCTGATGCTGAGCACCGGCAGCCTGGGCGTGCTGTACTTCACGCCGCTGTACGACGCGGCGGCCGCCCGGCCCGCCGGGCACTGGCTCCTGCACGCCCACTTCCTGGCCTCGGGGTACCTGTTCGCCTGGGTGGTGGCCGGCCCCGATCCCGCGCCCGGCCGGCCGGGGGTACCCGCACGGCTGGTGCTGCTCGGCGTGGCCGTGGCGGCGCACGCCACGGTCGCGCAGCTGCTGTACGGCGGTTTCGGCGTCCACGTCCACGCCCCGGCCGGCCGGATTCAGGACGCCGCGGCGATCATGTACTACGGCGGGGACGTCGCCGAGCTCCTCCTGGCCGCCGCACTGGTCGCGACCTGGCGTCCCGAACGCCCGCGCCGGCGGGCGGCCCTGCTCACCGGATCCTCCTAGGCATAGGCCGCCGGCGTTTCGACGGAGCCGCAAGTGTCGCCGGGATACGTTCGGCCGGTGATAGCAATGATCTTCGAGTTCCGGTTCGATCCCGGGGACGAGGCCGCCTACCGGGAGTACCTGAGCGAGGCGGCGCGGCTGCGGGAGCTGCTGCCGGACCTGGACGGTCTCCACGGGATCGAGCGGTTCACCAGCGACACCGATCCGGGGCGGTTCGTCGCGATCGGTTACTTCCGGGACGAGGAGGCCGTCGCCGCCTGGCGTAACACCCCGGCGCACCGGCGCGCGCAGGCGCTGGGCCGGCGCCGGTTCTTCACCGACTACCGGCTGCGGATGGCCGAGGTGATCCGCGACTACGGGCCGGGCGATCGCAACGAGGCGCCCGCCGACAGCCGCCGCGCCCACGACGAGAGGACCACTGATGCATGACCTGACGATCGAGCTCGACGACGAGCCGGGCGCCCTGGCGGCCATGGGCGAGGCCCTCGGCGCCGCCGGCGCCAGCGTGGAGGGCGGCGGCGTGTTCGTCGTCGGCGGGCGGGCGGTCGCGCACTTCCTGTTCGACGACGGCGTGGCGGCGAGCGCGGCGCTGCGGGCGGCCGGCCTGCGCGTGACGGCCTGCCGGGAGGTCCTCGCCCGCCGCCTGGACCAGGACCGGCCGGGGCAGCTCGGGGCGATCAGCCGGGCCCTCGCCGACGCCGGCGTGAACATCGAGGTCCTCTACTCCGACCACGACCACCGGCTGATCCTCGTGGTGGACGATCCGCGAGCCGGCGCCGAGGCGACGGCCGCCTGGGATCGCTGACCGTTCCCGGCCGGGTACGGTGCCCTCCGAAGTGGGTGTGCGTGGCCCTCGGGGAGTATCGGAACGGGGATCAGCGGTAGCGAGGCGATCTTGATTCCGATTCGGTGACGTACCTGTTTTGCCTGGTCAGCTGGCTCTACGGTCCTCGGCAAGCCTGTTGAGTACCTGTCTGCTGAGCAAGAGGCCCGCTACGGCCGGTTCGCCACGGAACCGTCGCCCGGGGAGTTGGAGCAGTTCTTCCGTCTGGACCAGAAGGTCCGGGGTCCGGCGCGGGCGAACTGGCGCGGGGCGACCCCCCGTTCCAGGGCCTGTACTCGGCTCAGCAGGGTCTTCTTGAACAGAGCCACGGCCTTTACATAGTAAGGTACGGGCTTGGATCCGAGGAGCCGAAAGGCCGAGGGCCGGCGGAGCTTCGTTAGTCGTTCACATCTGCGTTCAGATCATTGACGATTTTTTTCTCCGAGCGGACACTGAGTCGTCGTCCCGTTCATTGCTTGAACGTTCGGGAAGCCGTACGTCGACTGGAGTGTCTGCATGCGCATGGCTCGTCTCGCGGTCGCGGCGGCGGTCACCGCCGCTCTGGCCGCGCCGCTCACCGCGGCGACCGGAGCGGCCCAGGCCGCCCCCGACGGAGGGCAAAGACCCTGGCTGAACACCTCACTACCGCTGGAACAACGGGTCGATCTGCTGCTGAGGCAGATGACCGACCAGGAGAAGGCCACCCTGATGACCGCGGTGGGACGGCCCAGCGGCTCGCACGCCACCGGCTACGTCCCCGGCATCGAGCGCCTCGGCATCCCCGGCCTGCAGTTCTCCGACGGCCCCAGCGGCGTCCGTGACGGCCAGCCCGAGACCGCGCTCCCCTCCCCCGTCTCATTGGCCGCCTCGTTCAACCCTCAGACGGCCACGGCGTACGGCACGGTGATGGGCACCGAGGCGAAGTACCGCGGCTACCAGGTCATCTACGGTCCGATGGTCAACATCGTCCGTACGCCGCTCGGCGGCCGTGACTTCGAGACCCTCGGCGAGGACCCGGAACTGGCCGGCGACCTCGCCTCCGCCGAGATCCGGGCCATCCAGGCGCAGGGCGTCGCCGCCCAGGTCAAGCACTACGCGGGCAACAACCAGGAGAACGCCCGCCAGACCTCCAGCTCCGACATCGATGAGCGGACGCTGCACGAGATCTACCTGCCGGCCTTCGAGAAGGCGGTCGCGGACGGCCGGGTCTGGTCCGTGATGTGCGCGTACAACAAGGTCAACGGCGTCTACGCGTGCGAGAACGCCCAGATCCTGCGGGACATCCTGCTCGACACCTGGAAGTTCGACGGAGTCGTCGGGACCGACTACCCGGCCAACCACTCGACGGTCGCCTCCGCGCTCGCCGGCCTGGACCAGGAGTTCAGCGGCACCACCTACTTCCAGCAGCTGCCCGCCGCCGTCGCGGCCGGCCAGGTGCCGCAGGCCGTACTCGACGACGCCGCCCGCCGCATCCTGCGGCTGGAGTTCCGCACCGGCCTGTTCGACCCGCCAAAGCCCGTGACCGCGAACTTCGACGACGACAGCGCCGTCGCCAAGCGCGCCGCCGAGGACGGCAGCGTCCTGCTGAAGAACAGCGGGAACACCCTGCCCCTGGACACGAAGGCCCTGCGCTCACTGGCCGTGATCGGCCCCAACGCCGACACCGCGATCACCGGGGGCGGCGGCAGCTCCGCCGTCACCCCGTACAAGAAGGTAGACCCGATCTCCGGCCTCAAGGCGAGACTCGGCGACTCGGTGAACGTGAACTACGTCAAGGCGGGCACGACCTCCGGCCAGCCCCCGATCCCCGCCTCCGCGCTGACCGGCCTCAAGGGCGAGTACTTCACCAACAAGACCCTCACCGGCACCCCCGCCGTCACCCGCGACGACACCGCCATCGACTTCGACTGGGGAAGCGGCTCCCCCGCCACCGGCATCCCGGCCGACGGCTTCTCCGCGCGCTGGACCGGCACGCTCACCGCACCCGCGACCGGCACGTACACCTTCTCGGCCACCAGCGACGACGGCAGCCGCGTCTACCTGGACGACAAGCTGATCGCCGACAACTGGAGCGACCACGGGGTGCGCACCGTCACGAGCACCCCGGTGCAGCTCACCGCCGGTGAGCGGCACACCCTCCGGGTGGAGTACTACGAGAACAGCGGCAACGCCTCCGTGAGCGTGGGCTGGTCGTCGCCGAACCTGCCCGACCCGCAGATCCAGGCCGCGGTCGCCGCCGCGAAGACCGCCGACGCCGCCGTGATCGTGGTCGGCGACTCCTCCAGCGAGGGCTCGGACCGCACCACCCTGGCGCTGCCCGGCGACACCGACGCCCTGATCGAGGCCGTCGCCGACGCCAACCCCAGGACCGTCGTGGTGCTGCGGGCCGGCGCGCCGGTGCTGATGCCCTGGCTCGGCAAGGTCCCCGCGGTGCTCGACATGTGGTATCCCGGCCAGGAGGACGGCAACGCGCTCGCCGAGCTGCTCACCGGCGACGCCGAGCCCGGCGGCCGGCTTCCCGTCACCTTCCCGAAGACCGACACCCAGACCCCGGTGGCCGCCGCGCCCGGCCGGTACCCGGCGGTCAACGGCGTCTACGACTACAGCGAGAAGCTCGACGTCGGATACCGCTGGTACCAGGACGAGAACGAGACCCCGCTCTTCCCGTTCGGCCACGGCCTGTCCTACACCACCTTCAAGCTCTCCCACCTGCGCGGCGGCCCCGCCAAGGTCACCGCAGGCGCGGGCACCACCGGCAGGATCAAGCTGACCGTCGACGTCACCAACACCGGCCGGCGCACCGGCTCCGACGTCGTCCAGGCCTACCTCGGTCACCCCGAGAGCGCCGGCGAGCCGCCCAAGGAGCTCAAGGCGTTCGCCAAGGTCCGGCTGAATGCCGGCGAGACCAGGAAGGTCACCCTCACCCTGGACTCCGGCGCCCTGCGGACCTGGGACGACAAGGCCCACGACTGGACCGTCCTGGACGGCGAGTACCCCATCCGCGTCGGCGAGTCCTCCGCGGACACTCCGCTGACCACCTCGGTGACGGTCCGCCGTACCCTCGGCACCCAGTACACGTCCGTCACCGCCCCCAAGATCACTCGGCCCGGTGACACGCAGACGGTCACCCAGACCTTCACCAACACCGGCGACTCCAGCGTGCACGGCCTCGCGCTCTCGCTGTCCGCACCCCAGGGCTGGACCGTGCGGCCCGCCACCGCGAACAGGTCCGCGCCGGCCGTCGTTCCCCCCGGCGGCCGGGTCGACACCACCTGGAAGGTCACCGCGCCGGCCGGTGCGGCGGCGGGCCCGGCCACCCTCACCGGGAACGCCTCCTTCGTCCTGGACGGGAGGCGGACCCGCAGCGGCGCCACCACGACCGTCGTGCCGTACGCCGACGTGACGAAGGCCTTCGACAACGTCGGGGTCACCGCCGACGGCGACCCGTCCCCCGGCAACCTCGACCCGAAGGGCTACAGCTTCTCGGCCACACAGCTCGCCGCGGTCGGCTACACCCCGGGCGCGACGGTGACCGCGGACGGCCTCTCCTACACCTGGCCGGACGTCCAGCCCGGGCAGCCGGACGACGTCGCCGCCGCCGGCCAGGTCATCCAGGTCCACGGCACGGGCGGCAGGCTCGGCCTGCTGGGCACGGGCACCGGCTCATCGCACTCGGGAACGGTGACCGTCACCTACACCGACGGCAGCACCGCCGACCTCCCCATCACCTTCCCCGACTGGTACGCCAACGCGGTCGGCGGCAACAGCCGGCTGGCGGTCACCACCGCCGACTGGAACCGCCCGCCCAGTGACACCCTGGGTCACCACAAGGTGAGCCTGTACACCACCGGAGGCGCACTCGCCCCCTCCAAGACCGTCGAGACCGTCACCCTGCCCGACGACAACGGCATCCACGTCTTCGCCATCACCGTCGGCTGAGCCGGGGCCGGCCCACCGGCCGGACGCTCCGCATCATCAGAGCGCCCTCCGCCGGCCGCCCGTACCGGGGCGGCCGGCGGAGGGCGACGCCCGCGTCGGCAGCGGGTCAGCCCTGGGACATGTAGGCGGCGAACTCCTCCAGCGAGATCTCCCCGTCACCGTCGGAGTCCATCCGGCGGACGACCTCGGCCGCCGTCTCGTCGGTGATGTCCTCACCGAGGGCCTTCATGAGCTGCTTGAGCTCCGGCGCGGAGACGCGCCCGTCCTTGTTGACATCGACGATCTCGAACGTCGCCGCGTAGGCGCTGGTGTCCGCCACGATCCCCGGCCTTCCCGGTTGAGAGGATGATGAGGGCTCTCCTGGAGCCACGACGGAGACAACTTAGTGGAAGAGATGCCCGGCTTGTGGTGGATCGGTGGTCCGTGTACGCCGTGCCGGTTGGTTCGGGGTCCGGTGCGTTGGAGAGACTACGGTTGATCAAGCCACCGCCTTTACGCAGTAAGGTCACTACTGTGGAAAGCGGGAGCAGCGCCCGCGGCCCCTAGTACGACAGGTGCACTCGTGTACGCATATCTCGACCATCCCGGCCCGATCCCCTTCGCGCACCGCGGCGGGTCCCCCGACGGCCGCGAGAACTCGATGGCGGCCTTCGATCGCGCCATCGGGCTGGGCTACCGCTACCTGGAGACCGACGTGCGCGCCACCGCGGACGGCGTCCTGGTCGCCTTCCACGACGCGACCCTCGACCGGGTCACCGACCGCACCGGCCCGATCGCCCGGCTCGGCTTCGCCGAGGTCGCCAAGGCGCGGATCGCGGGCCGTGAGCCCATCCCCCGCCTGGAGGAGATCCTCGCCGCCTGGCCCGGCGCGCGCCTGAACATCGACGTCAAGGCCGAGAACGCCATCGGACCGCTCACCGAGGTCCTGCACCGGGCCCGCGCGTGGGACCGGATCTGCGTCACCTCCTTCTCCCACCGCCGCCTCCGGCAGGTACGCGCCCGCATGCGCCTGCTGTCCGGCCGGGACGTGTGCACCGCGCTGAGCCCGCTGGGCGTGGCCACGTTGCGCGCCCGGTCCGTCGGCGGCCCGTTCGGCCGGCTCGTGCGCCTGGCCGAGCTCGGCGTCCCGTGCGCCCAGGTCCCCCGGCGCGTCGGGCGGACCCCGCTGGTCACCGAGGCGTTCCTGCGGACCGCGCACGCGCTCGGCCTGCAGGTGCACGTGTGGACGGTCAACGACCCGGCGGAGATGGCGCGTCTCCTCGACCTCGGCGTCGATGGCATCATCACGGATGAGATCGAGGCCCTGCGCGACGTCATGACCGCCCGCGCGCAGTGGGCCGCCGCGCCGGCCTGAGGCCGGCCGTTCCCCCGGGCGGGCCGAGGAGGACGCGTGGGCCTGGCGCCCGTCGGCACCCCCGCCGAGACCACCCCCCGCGACCGCCGGCGCGAGCAGCGCGGCTGGTACTTCTACGACTGGGCCAACTCCGCGTTCGACACGACCGTCGTGGCGGTGTTCCTCGGCCCCTACCTCAGCGACATCGCCAAGGCCGCGGCCGACGCCGACGGGTTCGTGCACCCGCTGGGCGCCGACATCCGGGCCAAGGCGGTCTACCCCCTCGCCGTCACGCTGTCGGTGGTCCTGCAGGTCCTCGTCCTGCCGCTGGCCGGCGCGCTGGCCGACCACACCGGACGCAAGCGCGCGCTCCTCGGAGTGTTCGCCTACATCGGGGCGTTCGCCACCATGGGCCTGTACTTCGTCGGCGGCGGGCGCTACCTCCTCGGCGCCGCCCTGTTCGTCGTGGGCAACCTCGCGCTCGGCGCCTCCACCGTCGTCTACAACGCCTTCCTGACCGACATCGCCGAACCGGACGAACGCGACGCGGTGTCCTCTCGCGGCTGGGGCCTGGGCTACCTCGGCGGCGGGCTGCTGCTCGTCCTGAACCTCGTGCTGTTCCTGGCGCACGACGCGTTCGGGGTGACCAAGGCGGAGGCGGTCCGGGTCAGCCTCGCCTCGGCCGGTGTCTGGTGGGCGGCGTTCACCCTCATCCCGCTGCGCGCGCTGCGCGACCGGCGGCCCGCGCCCGCGTCCGGCGCCGAACCGCTGCGTACGGCCGTGCGCGCCGGGTTCGGGCGGCTGGCCGGCACCCTGCGGGACATGCGCGGCCGGCCGGTCACCCTGCTGTTCCTGCTGGCGTTCCTGGTCTACAACGACGGCGTGCAGACGGTCATCACGATGTCGGCGACATTCGCGACGGAGGAGCTGAAGCTGGGGCAGACGGACGTGATCGCGGCGGTGCTGCTCGTGCAGTTCGTCGCGTGCGGCGGGGCGCTGGCTCTGGGCAGGCTCGCCCGGCGGTACGGCGCCAAGCGTGTCATCCTGGTCTCCCTGGTCCTGTGGACGGCCGTCGTGCTGGCCGCGTACGGGCTGCGGCGCGGGTCGGCGGCGGAGTTCCTGGCGCTGGCCGCCGCGATCGGCGTGGTCCTGGGCGGCACGCAGGCGCTGTCGCGGTCGCTGTTCTCCCACCTGCTGCCGCGGGACCGGGAGGCGGAGTACTTCGGCTTCTACGTCATCAGCGACAAGGGGACCAGCTGGCTGGGGCCGCTGGTGTTCGCGGCCGCGCTGCAGTGGACCGACAGCTACCGCACCGCCCTGGTCTCCCTGGTGGTGTTCTTCGTGATCGGCCTGGCGTTGCTGGTCACGGTGGACGTTCCCCGGGGCGTGCGCGAGGCCGGCAACGCCCTCCCCCGGCGGCTCTGAGGGCGCGCGGGCCGGTCCCGGCTCACCGAACGGCACCCGCCGCCGGCGCGCGTCGGCGAGGCGTCGCCGGTGTCCTCATGCCCGGTCGCGCCGGCGGCGGCTCGACGGTCCTCACGCACGCTCCCCTCGGGGCGAAGCGGGCTCCGCGGCGTCGCCCTCCGTCCCCGAACGGCCGGCCAGGTGCCGGCCGAGGAAGGACAGCTCGGCGTCGACGGCCTGCTCGTGCGCGTCCAGGAAGGGGGCGTAGTGCCCGCCGGGCAGGCCGATGAGCTCTCCGCGGGGGGCTCGCCGTGCCGCGCGGACGGCGGGGCCGGGCGGAGCGGTCTGATCCTGCTCGCAGACCACGACCAGCAGCGGGCAGCGCACGCGGGGAGCGTGCCGGCCGGGCCGGTAGAGCGTGATGCGGAGCGCCGAGCGGGCGGCGACGACCTGCGGCCAGTCCGGGGACCGGCCGCCCGGGTTGAGCGCCCGGTCTCCGTCCAGGCCGTCCGGGGTGGTGAGCATCGCCATCGTCCCCGGCACGCCGGCGAGCGGCACCGTCAGCGGAGGGCGGTGGAGGAGCCCGCCCACGGCGTCGAGGAGGCCCCGGCCGGTGAACCGCAGCATGGTCAGCGGCCTCTGGTGACGCCCCGCCCTCGGGGTGGCGTTCAGGCCGTCGGCGAGCGGCATCTGCGCGACCGCCGCCGCCACCCGTGGATCGTCCGCCGCGACCCGGATGACGTGACCGCCTGCCAGCGAGAAGCCCCAGTGGGCCACACGACGCGGATCCGCGCCGCCAGCGTCTCCTGACCCGACGCCTCGCGCGCGGCGGCCAGCGCGTTGTCGATGCGCCTCTCGCGGAGCTTGAAGATCACCTGCCGGAGCAGGTCCTCGACGCCGTCGAAGTGGTAGAGCAGCACCTTGTGCGTCGTCCCGGCCGCCCGCGCCGCCCGCCGCAGCGAGAAGTCCACGAGCCCGTTCGCGGCGACGTCCTCGGTGACGCGCTCCAGCAGTTCCCGCCGCCTGGCCTCCCCGCGCGGCGACCCCGCCGACCGCCGGTAGCCCGCCTTCGGTGACACCTCATCAGCCGCCGATCCCATGCCCACAGCTTTCCACCGTCCGTGGCCGCGACCGTACCTCGGCCCGTGGCCGCCCGCAGCGGTCCGTGCGGCCCCGGCATCCGCCGCCGGGCGCCGGGCATGGACGACGGGCGCGGCCCGATCGGCGCGCACGGGCCACGGCGGGTCGCGCCCCGGCCTCGGTCAGGACGAACGGGTCCCGAGGCCCGCCTGCTCCCCTTCCCGGGCACCGGCCCCGGCGGTCTCGCCGGTGCGCTGGTGACGGCCGCGCAGCACGGAGGCGAGGGCGCCGATCAGGGCCAGGGCCAGGGCCACGGTGAAGACCGTGACGAGGCCCTGGTGGAACGGGCCGGTCACCAGCGTCGGGAAGAACCGGGTGCCGGTGAGGGTGTGGACGTCATCGGCGGGCAGGGTGTTCAGGACGCCGCTCGGCGCGAGCAGGTGGCCGATCGGGTTGTTACCGAGGAAGGTGGCGAACAGGCTGCTGACCGGCGGCAGGTTCGCCACCTGGGCCGCGGTGCCGGCCGGCACGCCGTGCGCGCGCAGGCCGCTGTCGAGCGCGCCGGGCAGCGAACCGGCGAGGCCGGTGATCATCAGCGAGAAGGACAGGCCGATCGACAGGGCGGTGCCGGAGTTCTGGAACGTCGAGCGCATGCCGGAGGCGACGCCGCGCTGGTCGGGCGGGACACTGCCCATGATCGCGGAGGTGTTGGGCGCGGCGAACATCCCCTGGCCGAGACCGCTGAGCAACAGCATGGCCGCGAAGGCGGGATAGGGGAAGTCGACCGGCAGGAGGAGCAGGCCGAGGAAGGCCGCCGCCACCACGAGCAGCCCGGTCGTGGAGAACAGGCGCGCGCCGAAACGGTCGGACAGCCAGCCGGAGATCGGCCCGCCCAGCAGGAACCCGATCGTCAGCGGCAGCATGAAGATGCCGGCCCACAGCGGAGTGCGTTCGAAGTCGTAGCCGCGCAGCGGCAGCCACATGCCCTGCAGCCACATGATCAGCGTGAACTGCAGGCCGCCGCGGGCGATCGCGGTGAGCAGCGCCGCCAGGTTGCCCGCGGCGAAGGCGCGGATGCGGAACAGCCCGAGATGGAACATCGGCTCGGCGATGCGGGTCTCGGCGATGCAGAAGGTGACGAGCAGGGCCAGGCCCCCGCCCAGGGCGCCGAGCACGTACGGGTTCGTCCACCCGGTCGAGTGGCCGCCGTAGGGCTGGATGCCGTAGGTGATGCCGATGAGGAGGGCCCCGGCGCCGGCGGTGAACGTCAGGTTCCCCACCCAGTCGATGCGGCCGGGCCGGCGAGAGCCGATCTCGCGCAGGCTGCGGTAGGACCACACGGTGCCCAGCACGCCGATCGGCACGCTCACCCAGAACACCGCCCGCCAGTCGATGGCCGCCAGCAGGCCGCCCGCGAGGAGCCCGATGAACTGGCCCGCGAGCGCGGTGATCTGGTTGATGCCGAGCGCCATGCCGCGCTGCCGGGCGGGGAAGGCGTCGGTGAGGATGGCGGCGGAGTTCGCGGTGAGCATCGAACCGCCGACGGCCTGCACGATCCGGAAGCCGATCAGCCACAGGGCGCCGCCGCCGCCCCTGAACGGATCGAGTGACAGGGCGATCGAGGCGGCGGCGAAGATCGCGAAGCCCGCGTTGTACATCCGGACGCGGCCGAACATGTCGCCCAGCCGGCCCAGCGCGACCACGAGCACGGCGGAGACGAGCAGGTAGCCGAGGATCATCCACAGCAGGTAGCCGATGTTGCCGGGGGCGAGCGGGTCCAGTCCGATGCCCCGGAAGATCGACGGCAGGGAGATGATCACGATCGAGGAGTCGACGGTCGCGATGAGCACGCCCATCGTCGTGTTGGACAGCGCGACCCACTTGTAGCGTCCGGTCTCCTCCTGAGCGTGCCCGCGTTCGTCCACAGAGCCCATACGTCCGTTCACTCCGTCCGTCACAGCCGTTCCGCCAGTCGGTCGAGCAGGGGAAGCGCGGGAAGGAGCGAGCGCCGCTCGGCCGGCGTGAGCTCCGTGTCGATGACGGCGGCCAGGCGCCGTACGGATTCGGAGCGCCGGTCGGCGACCAGCGCGCGGCCCGCCTCGGTGATCGTCATCACCGCCCGGCGGCCGTCGCTCTCGTCCGGGCGCCGGTCGACGAGGCCGCGTCCCTCCAAGGTGGCCAGGGTGGTCGCCATGGCCTGGGGCCGTACGCCCTCGACGGCGGCGAGCGCGCTCGGCGACCTCGGGCCCTCCCGGTCCAGCCTGGCCAGTGTCGACATCTCCGAGAGCGCCAGGCCCGCGGATCCCTTGGCCTGGCGCATCTTGCGCGCGATCCGGCCCACGCTCAGGCGCAGCGCCGCCGCGATCTCGCTCGCATCCGGATCATCCGGGGCTGCGGGCGATACGTCCGTCTCGTCCATAGATACTAACGATAACTTAATAAGGCTGTTTTAACTATCTACGGCGACCCATGCGCCCGCCGGCGGTCCCGCCACCCCAGGGGGCGTGACCGCCGGCGGGACACGCCGGGCCTCGTCAGCGGGACAGCCCGATGGTCCGGCCGCCGAGACTCTTCGGGGCGGTCGCCGGGCTGCCGCCGACCGCCGCGAAGGGCAGGGACGTCGTCGGCGACGCGGCCGGCTCGATGAGTCGGCGACGGCGCCGAAGAGGCCCCGTATTCCCCGAGGTGACCCGACCGGAGGACCTGGATGAGAATCTCCCGACATCGGGCCTGGCTGCCGATCGTGACGGCCGCGCTCGGCACCATCGGAGTCGTCACCACCGTCTCGGCACACGCCGCCGGATGCCAGGTGACCTATACGGTCACCGACCAATGGCAGGGAGGCTTCGGCGCCGGAGTGACCATCAAGAACCTCGGTGACGCGATCAACGGCTGGCGCCTCACCTGGTCGTTCACCGCCGGGCAGACCGTCAGCCAACTCTGGAACGGCACTCTCGGCACTCCCGGCCCCCAGGTGAGCGTCACCAACGCCGGCGACAACGCCTCCGTCCCCAGCGGCGGCACCGCGAGCTTCGGCTTCAACGGCACCTGGAACGGTTCCAATCCCGCTCCCGGCGACTTCGCCCTCAACGGCGTCACCTGCACCGGAAGCGTCTCCGGCAGCCCCACACCGACCCCCACGCCGACACCGACCCCGACGGACACCGACGGCCTCTGGCCGCCCTCGGCGACCTACGGCAACCCGGTCCTGTGGGAGGACTACGCCGACCCCGACGTCTTCCGCATGGGCGACACGTTCTACTAGGCCCTGGTGTCCTAGTTCAGACACCAGCCGCAAAGTAGGCCGCGGGTAGCCGGATGCGTCCCGTTTCCCGGTCCGGGGCGCCGTCGTTGGTCTGATCGAGTGATCGAGTGATCGAGGCCAGGGGGGCGGGCGTGCGGCAAGAGTGGTCGCCAGAGGAGCTGTTGGCGAACTGGACGCTGGTAGACGGCGACTGGGACCTGGTGGCGAACAAGAGCGGGGCGACCCGGCTCGGCTTCAGCCTGTTGCTGAAGTTCTTCGAGTTGGAAGGCCGGTTCCCTGATGTGCTGGAAGAGGTCCCGCCGGTCGCGGTGGAGTACGTCGCCGATCTGGTGAAGGTCCCGGCCACCGACTTCACGAAGTACACGCTGGTCGGCCGGACTGCCGAGTACCACCGCAAGCAGATCCGTGAGGCCCTGGGGTTCCGGCCGTCGACGGTCGCGGACGAGAAGGCGCTGGCCGGGTGGCTGGCCGTGGAGGTCTGTCCGGTCGAGCTGGTGGAGGACCGGCAGCGCGAGGCCCTGCTGGTCGAGTGCCGGGCCCGGAAGATCGAGCCGCCAGGCCGGACCCGGGTCGAGAAGGTACTTGTCGCGGCGCGGGGCAAGTGGGAGAAGACGTTCTGCGCCCGCACGATCGGCCGCCTGGGCGAGGTGGGCACGGCCTGGCTGCCGTCTTTGGTGGCCGAGGACAACGAGGCGGGGACCGCCTTGCCGGCCGCGCTCAAGCGCGACCCCGGCGCGGTGGGCCTGGACTCCCTGCTCACGGAGATCACCAAGCTCAACGACGTGCGCAAGCTCGGGCTGCCCGAGGGGCTGTTCGCGGACTGCGCGGAGAAGCTGGTGGCCGCCTGGCGGGGACGGGCGATCAAGATGTACCCCTCGGACTTCCGCGACACGAGCGAGGGCGTACGGATCACCCTGCTCGCGGCGCTGTGCTCGTCCCGTCAGGCCGAGATCACCGACGCCCTGGTCGACCTGCTGGTCGCCCTGGTCCACAAGATCAACGCCCGTGCCGAGCAGCGGGTGGAGAAGCAGCTCACCGCCGAGTTGAAGAGGGTCCGGGACAAGGAGGGCATCCTCTTCAAGCTGGCGACGGCCGCCGTCGACAAGCCCGACGATGTCGTACGCCGGGCCCTGTTCCCGGTGGTCGGGGAGAAGACGCTCCGTGAGCTGGTGGCCGAGGCGAAGGCGAACGAGAAGGTCTTCAAGGCCAAGGTCCGCACCACCCTGCGCTCCTCCTACAGTTCGTACTACCAGCAGATGCTGCCTCCGCTGCTGAACACGCTGGGCTTCAAGTGCAACAACACCGCCTACCGGCCGGTGATGGACGCGATGAAGCTGCTGAAGAAGTACGCCGACGTCGACGGCAAGACCCGCTTCTACGACGCCGGCGACGAAGTGCCCATGAACGGCGTGGTGCGCAAGGACTGGCGCGAGGCGGTCGTCGACGACAAGGGCAAGGTCGAGCGCATCCCCGAGCCCACCGGGCTGGCGGCCCTCAAGGAGGAGGTCGCACGCCGCTGGGGCGTCCTGGACCTCCTGGACGTACTGAAGAACGCCGACTTCCTGACCGGCTTCACCGAGGAGTTCTCCTCGGTGGCCGCCTACGAGCGCATCGAGCGCGACGGGCTTGCCGTCGAGCTTGCTGCGCACGGTGCCTTCGAGGACGTAGGCGTAGACGAATGCCTGGCCGTGCCGGTGCGGCACGGCGCGTGCGCTGGGCGGGAAGTCGACGACCGCAGAGGTGAACGTCTTGCCCTTCACGTTCGGCAGGGCCTGCTGGAGCAGGGGGGTCAGGGTTTCGGTGGGGTGCTTCGATGCCGCGGTGGCGGTCGGCGTCTTGGTGTGGGTGGGCTGGACCGAGGCGGTACAGCCGGTGGCCCCAGCCAGCGTGGCGACGGCCAGGAGGCCGCCGGCGATCCTCATGGTGACCACGAGGGGTCTCCTGCTCAGTCTTCGGTGATGCGGATGATCGTCTTACCGGGGGTGCGCGGGGCGGGGGCGAATGCGGCGGGTGCTTCGGCGAGTGGCCGCACGGCGCCGACGATCGGCTTGAGCCGTCCGTCCCTCAGCCGCGTAGCGAGGTCGATGAGCCGGGCACGGTCGGGTTCGACCACGAAGAAGACGGCCCGCCCGTCCTTGGGCTGGACCTTGGGCGGCATGACGATGGTGACGAGCGCGCCACCGGCCCGGACCAGGGTGGCCGAGCGGTCGAGGATGTCGCCGCCGATCACGTCGAACACGACGTCGGCCTCGCCGGCGTCCTCCAGCTTCTCGGTCTGCAGGTCCAGGAAGGTGTCGACGCCCAGGGCGAGTGCCCTGTCCCGGTCGGAAGCCAGGCCGGTGCCGATGACACGGGCGCCGGCCTCGCGGGCGAGCTGTACCGCGATCGAGCCGACGCCGCCCGCGGCACCGTGGATCAGGACGGTCTGGCCGGTGGTAAGGCGGCCGTGGTCGAACAGGCCCTGCCAGGCGGTCAGCCCGGAGATCGGCAGTGCGGCGGCCAGGGTGTGGTCGATGTCCGCCGGCAGCGGCGCGAGGTTGCGGGCTTCCACCGCGACGTACTCGGCGAGCGAGCCGTTGCGGGTCCAGTCAGCCAGGCCGAACACCCGCTGGCCGACACTCAGGCCGGTGGTGCCGTACCCCAGCTCTACGACGACACCCGACAACTCGTGCCCGGGCACGCTTGGCGCCCGGTCACGGCCGGCGCGATCGGCCCACGTGCCCGGCCAGTCCAGCTCGCCAGGGGTGAAGCCCGCCGCGTGCACCCGCACGATGACGTCGTTTTCGGCCGCATGGGGGTAGGGCATGTCCTCCAGGGACAGCCCGGCCAGACCGGCGTCACGGTCTCGAACAGTGATGGCTTGCATACAGGTCCTTGCTTGGAGGGGCGACTCGAGCGCGCGGCCCGTTCACACACAGGGCTCATAGCGGCTCGTCATCGGGAAGATGCAGCAGGTGGATGTATGCCGTTCCGCATGATCGATTTCACCTGCTCGCGCATTCCTTCGTCGCCCGTTTTGCGTTCTCATCAGGGAGACGAGGTAGCCCCTCCGAACGTGACAGCTCAGACGCGCACAAGTTTGTCGGGATTGATGACCCTGCGGTACGCGGTGATCAGACCGTCTGTGATCTGGACCGTGTCGACGGAGTAGACCCTGCCTTCGCGGTAGAACACCAGGGCGAGCTCGCCGCCGACCTCGGCGAAGTCGATGCGGTCCGGGTGCCACTGGCGCCCCACACGCACCATGACCTCGGCGACGCGCTCGCCGCCGTGGATGAGCTTGCGTGCCGCGGAGACCTTGCCGCCGCCGTCGGTGGCGTAGACGGCGTCCGGGTGCAGGAGCCTGACCAAGCCGGCCAGGTCCCCGGCCTCGTACGCGGAGCGGAAAACCGCGAGGACGCGTTCGCGTTCCGCCTTCGACGCCTGCGGCATGGACTGCTTCGCCTCGGCCACCCGCCGTCGCGCCCGCGAGGCGAGCTGCCGGGCACCCGGCACGGAGACGTCCAGCACTTCGGCGATCCGGCCGAACTCAAGACCGAAGACATCGTGCAGGACGAAGGCCACCCGCTCCGGCGGGGACAGCTCCTCCATGATCAGCAGCATCGCCGAACTGACGGACTCATCGACGAGTACCGGCTTCGACGCGTCCGGCCCCGTCAGCAGCGGCTCCGGCAGCCATGGCCCGACATAGGTCTCCCGACGGACCCGGGCACTCTTGAGAATGTCGTACGACCGTCGCGCGGCCACCGTCACCAGCCAGGCCCGCAGATCACCGATGCCCTGCAGATCCGCTCCGGCCGCCCGCAGCCACACATCCTGGGTCACATCCTCGGCATCGGCCACACTCCCCAGCAGCCGGTAGGCCACACCGAAAACCGCGGGCCGGTGCATCTCCCATCCGGCTCCGAGCGAGTCCTCCTGCTCAGACCGTCCGGGTCCGTGCCCGTCACCCATACAGATCGCAACATCCTCCAGCTTGCGGATCGGGACTGTACGGTAGTGCGACAGAGCCGTTAACCGGACAGACCCGCGGACGGGACCGGTCAGGTCAGGACGCAGCAGGTCTTCACCTCGCCGTCGAACGTCGGGACCATCGAGGGCTCGCGCTTCTACAAGATCAACGGCGCCTACTACATCCTCGTCACCCATCCGGCCGACGCCGAGTACGTCCTGAAGTCCACCAGCGGCCCGTTCGGGCCGTACACCATGCGTCCGCTGATCAACAAGATCACCAGCCCGGTCTCCGGCAGCGGCAACCCGCACCAGGGCGGCCTCGTGCAGCTGCAGAACGGCCAGTGGTACTCCATGGCGTTCGTGGACTCCTACCCGGGCGGGCGGATCCCCGTCCTGGCCCCGGTGACCTGGACCTCCGACGGCTGGCCCCAGGTGCAGACCGGCAGCAACGGCGGCTGGGGCGACACCTACCCGTACCCGAACGTGCCGCGCCCGGCGCACCAGGTGAAGCAGCCCACCGGAACCGACACCTTCAGCGGGACGGCCCTGGGCCCGGAGTGGGAGTGGAACCACAACCCCGACAACACCAGATGGTCCTCGGGGAACGGGCTCGCCCTGCAGACCGCGACGGTCACGAACGACCTCTACTCCGCGCGGAACACCCTCACGCACCGGATCCTCGGACCCACCTCGACCGCCACCGTCGAACTCGACTACTCACAGATGAAGGACGGCGACCGGGCCGGCCTCGCCCTGCTCCGCGACTCCTCGGGATGGATCGGCGTCCAGCGCGACAACGGCGGCGCGAAGCTCGTCCGGATGGACGGCATCACCATGGACACCAACTGGAACACCACGAGTACCGGGACTCAGGTCGCGTCCACCCCCGTCTCCGGCGGGCACATCTGGCTCCGCGTCAACGCGGACATCCATCCGGGCGCCGGACGGCTGGGGCACTTCTCGTACAGCACCGACGGAACCCACTTCACCTCCTTCGGCCCCGCCTTCACGATGGACGACAGCTGGCAGTTCTTCATGGGCTACCGATACGCGATCTTCAACTACGCCACCCGGTCCCTCGGCGGCACGGTGACGGTACGGCGATTCGACCTGAGCACGCCCTGACCCGCCGCCGGTGTCGAGGCACGTGCCGCCGTTCCTGCGGGTTCACGCTGACGCGGGGCCGGCCTTCAGCGTCCCGCGGCTGAAGGTCCGGAGGATCCGCTGGTGGGTCTGGCGGGGAAGGGACCGGCTGCCGGGCTCGCCGAGAGGCGTCCCGGGCCGCGCCGGAGCCTCGCCCAGCAGCTCGTCCAGACCGGCACGGGCGACCATCAGCAGACCGTGGGTGGCCCGGGTACAGGTGACGGCGAGCCGGCCGAACGCCGAGTTGAACTCGTCCAGCCGGTCGGCCCCGGACAGCGGGTGGACGGCGACGGTGACGGCGTTGGTCTGGCCCTGCCAGGAGTCGACGGTCGAGGCGAGCAGCACGCCCGGCGGCAGGCCGTACTTGTCCGTCAGGCGCTCGACCATCGCCGCCGCGTCGTCCACGGCCTGGTTGCGGGTGGCGAGGACGACGATCAGGGGATCCCCGGACGGCGCGCCGGAGGTGATCCGTTCCTCGTCCAGGGGCCGGCCGGCGCCGTCGTACCGGCGGCGCGTGATCGCGAACCCGTTCTCCAGGAGGGGCATGAGCATCTCCTCGACCACGCCGAGCAGGTCCGGGTCGATGTCCGGCGCCTCGGGGTCCGGGAGACCGCCGACCTCGAGCAGGGTCGGGGCGCCGGTGGCGACGGACGCCCAGACCGCGGCGGCGGGCCCGGTCATGGCCGGCAGCTCGACGGCCCGGTCTCCCGGCGCCGCCACGCAGTCCAGCCGGTCCCAATCACCGTAGAAGGCCCGCCAGAGGGGAAGCTGCGCGGCCGTCGGGCGCCACACGGCGGGAAGGTCGACGGCGAAGGTCTTCTCGTCCTTCTCGTAGGCGGTCGGCCAGGCGCGGTAGGGGTTGTAGCCGGAGTCGCCGCGCCAGGGGTTCTGGCCGGGGTCGATCGGAGGGAGCTGGCCGACGTCACCGACCCCGACGGACAGCGGGGCCAGCCCCTCGACCGTCGCGTACCGGTGGAGGGGAAGCTGCCACGCCTCGTCGACGAACAGGACGTCGAAGGGCAGCGTCGCGTTGACGGCGGGGCCGAGGCGGTCCAGCAGCCGCTGCTGCTCCCCCCACGCGCCCATCTTGTGCGAGGTTCCGAGGACCACGGCGCACGTGTCGGGGATCGCGCCGGCGGAGGTCGCGACGGAGACCTGGTCGAGCACGTCCTGCGGGACCTCGGGCAGCCGGTCCTTCGCCACGAACAGGCAGACCTGGGAGGCGCCCAGTTCCCTTCCCAGGTCGCCGGCGAGGGGGAACACCTGCTTGTTCGCGAAGGCGGTCACCCCCACCCGGCCGCAGTTCTCATGCGCCAGGGCCTCCCGGACCATGCGCACGAGCGCGTAGGACTTCCCGGCGCCGGCGGCGGCGCGCAGCAGGATCCTCTCGTAGCCGGCGGTGCCCTCGAGGGCCGCCAGGAGGGCGTCGATGGCCCTTTGCGCTGCCTCGATGTTCCCCTCGGCCGCGGCGTCGTGGTGAAGCGCGTCCTCGGGCGGTGCGGCGGGGGCCGAGAAGGTGATCGTCATCGCCGTTCAGTCCAGGTCGTCGAGGGTGAGATGGCCGGGGACGTCCGTGGCCGCGAGCGGCGGTCGCTCGTCGTGCGGTCCGACGTCGAACCGTTCTTCGTCCACCAGCGGCGGCCAGACCTGCGGGTTGAGCTCGCCGCGGGACCGGCGCTCGGCCAGCGTGTCGGCCCACTCGGCCTCGGCGGCCGTGTGCGGGCGGCAGCAGTACTGGTGCTCCTCCGGATCCTCGGTGTAGGCGTCCGGGGTGCAGGTGGGCTTCGGGGCGGACCGGTCGTCCAGGGACGGCCGCTTCACGGCGATCTCATGACCCGACTTGAACCGGGTGAACCAGGCGGTGTCGGCCAGGACCAGGGTGTCGCCGACCGTCAGGTCGGGGACGACGAGGGGGTCCCAGCCGAGTCCCCCGGCGTCGTCGATGTGCCTCAGCGTCCCGACCGGCATCCGCCCGAGCTTGAAGGATCCTTTCTGGATCTTGAAGACCGTTTCCGGCCGCTCGACGACGGCGTGGTCGCCCACGTGCAGGGCGACGACCTCCGATCCGTCGCCCAGGCGCCGTGACCTCACGTCGAGCCGGATGGGGTCGAGGCCGATCACCGTCGCCAGGGCCAGTTCGCGGACGCCCGCGTCGGCCGCCCTGTCCCGCGCGGCCGCGGTGTCGGCCAGGCAGGTGAGCTGTTCGAAGCACGTACGGTCGGCGTCCAGGAGGTCGACGTGGGAGTTGCGCCAGCGCGGGTGCATCCGGGAGAAGCGGACGAGGTCGGAGGCCTGCAACGCGACGCGGCGGCCCCAGATCTCCTGCGCGTCGGCCTCCAGGACGCGGTGCGCTTCGCGCAGCCGGGAGATCCCCAGCCCGCCGAGGACCCGGTGCGCCCGCTCGAGCACCTCGACGCGGTAGTCCAGGGCCGCGCCGACGAGCGCCTCGTACGCCGCCGTGTCCTCCGCGCGGCGCGCCCTGTCGATCGCGTCGGAGGCGACGTTGGACAGCCGGGCGCCGGGGGTCTCCGGTCGCTCCGCGATGGCGTCGGAGATCTCGCGGTGGTCGAGCGGGCCGGTGGCCTCGGCCCAGGTGAGGAGGTAGTCCAGGCGGCCCGCGTCGACGGCCGGGCCGCCGGGCGTCACGTGCGCGGCCAGCACGGCCCGCAGGTCGACGATGGGCGTGCGCAGGCTCATGGCCCGGGCCCGGTCCTGTTCCAGGAGGAAGGCGACCGCGAGCCGCTCGTCGTCGTGCAGCGGCTCCGGCAGCGTGGCGGGTTCCCCGTCGAAGGTCAGGGCCGGGCGGCCGCTGTCCAGGTCGTGCTGCCAGCGCAGCCGGCTGAGTTCGACGCCGGCCAGGGAGTCCGCGGCGGTGGCCAGCAGGTCGGCGGTCGGCTGGTCCGGAACGACCAGGTGGACCGGCCCGGTGCCCGCCTCCCGGCTCTCGCGGATGGCCGCGCCCAGGATCCGCATCACCGCGCGGCGGGTGAACGGGGACTGCGGATCGGCGAACACCCGCCGCGTCCAGGCGGTCGGCCCGTCCGCCCGCATCCGCCGTACGGCCACGCCGTGCACGCCGAGAGCCGACGCGTCCGACTTCACGAGGACGAGATCGATGGTGCCCGGCAGTCCGCACGGGTCGGTGCGCAGGCGCCCGGTCCAGGACGGCAGGCCGGTGACGGTGGCGCGCACCTGGTCGACGACGCTCCGCGGCGCGGCCCCGTCGGCGCCGTCCCCGGACACCAGGCCCGCCACGGCGGGACGTCTGAGCCGGTCGATCCCGATCTCGGTGAGGACGGCGAGCGGGTCGCCGGAGCCGCGCAGTTCCGCCCGGCAGTAGAAGAACAGGTTGCAGGTCGCGCAGCCGCGCGGGTCGAAGTTCGCGGTCAGGCCGGCGACGTACGGGCCGAGTCCGTCCTGCGCGGGCGGGTCGTCGCCGAGTTCGGCCCTGGCCTTCAGCCGTTCGTCGGCCCTCGTGCGAACCTCGATCCGGTGGTCGTCCAGCGACTCCACGACGGCCTCGGGCTGCAGGAAGGCGTTGCGCGGCACGGCGAGCGCCCCGCAGCGGTGCACGCGCATGCCCGCCGGCAGACCGCTCCACGCGGCGGCGGACTCGGCGCCCAGCGCGACCTGCAGGAAGCCCTTGAGCATCCGGCCGTCGTCGATGCGCGAGCGGATCCGTTCGTAGTCCTTGGCGTCGCCCATGATCAGCCACGATCCGACGGCCCGGCCGTCCTCCTCCCGAGGACAGACGATCGCGAAGTCCGGCTGGACGGGGGTCGCGTCGGGGATGTTCTCGAGGTCGAGGTACGGGACGGCGAGCGCGGTGAGCATGGTCGCCTGGCCGGAGGACTCCGCGTCGCGGTGCGCGGCGGCGAGTTCGGCGGCGGTGCCGGCGACGGTGCCGCGGCAGTCGCGCCTGCGGACCGCCTCCGGGCGGGCGAGATCGAGCCGCCCGACCGTCTTGGTGAGCAGCTCGGAGACGAAGCGCTCGGAGCGCACGAGGGTCTCGAAGGTCATCGCCCGCGTCCACCGGGCCTCGGGGATCCCGGCACCGACGTCGGGGTGGCCGATGCGGGCGGCCAGGACCTTGCGCGTCCTGCGGGTGATGAAGGGATCGGTCAGCCGGAACCGTTCGCACCCGGCATGCGCCGACGCGGCCACGGCACTCGTTCCGCCCCCGGACTGCAGTCCCCCCATGTCCCACCCTTCACTCTTCGCACGCTTCGCTACGTGACTGTAGAGCGAGATGCCGGATCATGGCGCATCGTCGCGTGCGAACGCCCCGGCGCGGCGCGCTCACCGGTCAGCAGGCTCCGCAGTTCCTCCGAGGTCGTCTTCGCAGCGGGCGCTGCGTGCGTGATCCGGCACGGTCTCTCCTGGAGCGTTGATCGTCGAGGGGCCCGCCGCCCTGACACCGGGTGAGCGAATGTCATGCGAAATGCGGCGATTGTCGAGTTTTTGCGGCTTCGTGCCCACGTGCAGTGGAGGTTGCGGGTAGCCGACCGCCATACCCGTCTGCGCGTGTGGACGGTCCGCCGGACGGCCCCGAACGACACAGGGAGTTCGAGATGGGACAGAAGGTCAGTGATTACATGCTCCATCGGCTCACCCAGTGGGGCATCCACCGCGTCTACGGATATCCCGGGGACGGGATCAACGGTTTCCTGGGCGCGTACGACCGGGCGGGCGGTGACCCGGAGTTCATCCAGCCGCGGCACGAGGAGATGGCCGCGTTCATGGCGTGCGCGCACGCGAAGTTCACCGGCGAGGTCGGCTGCTGCACCGCGACCTCGGGACCGGGCGCGATCCACCTGCTGAACGGCCTGTACGACGCCAAACTGGACCATCAGCCCGTGCTGGCGATCGTCGGCCAGCAGAAGCGGATGTCGCTGGGCGCGCACTACCAGCAGGAGGTCGACCTCACCACCCTCTTCAAGGACGTGTCGGAGTACGTCGAGGTCTGCATGGCGCCCGCCCAGGCCCGCCACCTGATCGACCGGGCACTGAAGATCGCCCTGACCACCCGCGGCGTCGCGACGGTCATCGTGCCCGAGGACGTGCAGGAGTCCCCGGCCGAGCCGTCACCGCCCAAGGAGCACGGCGCCGTCTATTCGAGCGTCGGCTGGACCAAGCCGCGGCTCCTGCCCGACGAGCAGGAGCTCCGCAAGGCGGCCGAGATCCTCAACGCCGGCGAGAAGGTCGCCATGCTCATCGGCCAGGGCGCCGTCGAGGCGGCTCCGGAGGTCGTCGAGACGGCCGACCTGCTGGGCGCCGGCGTGGCCAAGGCGCTCCTGGGCCGCGCGGCCCTGCCCGACGACCTGCCGTTCGTCACCGGCCCCATCGGCCTGCTGGGTTCCAAGGCCAGTGACGACATGGTGATGAACTGCGACACGCTCTTCATGATCGGCACCAGCTTCCCGTACGCCGAGTGGCTGCCCGACGAGGGCAAAGCACGCGGAGTGCAGATCGACATCGACGGGCGGATGATCGGCATCCGCTACCCCATGGACGCCCACCTGATCGGCGATTCCAAGGAGACGCTGCGGGCGTTGATCCCGCTCCTGAAGCGCAAGGCCGACCGGTCCTGGCGGCGGGGGATCGAGGAGAACGTCCGCAAGTGGTGGCGCATCGTCGAGCGCCGGTCCCACCAGAGATTCACGAAGATCAACCCCCAGGCCGTCGCGTGGGAGCTGTCCGGCCGGCTGCCCGACGACGCCATCCTCACCGCCGATTCCGGCTCCTCGACCACCTGGTGGGCGCGGCAGCTCAAGCTGCGCCGGGGCATGAAGGCGTCCCTGTCCGGAACGCTGGCCACGATGGGCCCGGGGACCCCGTACGCCATCGCGGCGAAGTTCGCCTACCCCGACCGGCCGGTCATCGCGTTCGTGGGCGACGGCGCCTTCCAGATGAACGGCATGAACGAGATGATCACCGTCAAGCGTTACCTGGGCCGTCTCGGCCGCTCGCCGTTGATCTTCTGCGTCTTCAACAACCAGGATCTCAATCAGGTCACCTGGGAACAGCGGGCGATGGCCGGCGACCCGAAGTTCCTCGGCTCCCAGTACATCCCCGACGTGCCGTACCACAAGTGGGGCGAGCTGCTCGGGCTGACCGGCATCTACTGCGACGACCAGGACGCGGTCGGCGACGCCTGGGACCGCGCCTTCGCCGCCAAGGGGCCCGTGGTCCTGGAGTTCATGGTCGACCGGGAGGTTCCGCCGATGCCCCCGCACATCATGTGGGAGCAGGGCAAGAAGGCCGCCAAGGCCGCCCTGCACGACCCGGAGAAGGTCGGCATCGCGGTCGCGGGCTTCCGGCAGAAGCTCGCCGAACTGTACGAGGCGGTGCCGGGCCGCGGCGGGCGCTGAGCGCACCCCGGCGACCGGCCACGAGGAGGTCTCCCGCAGGACCCGCGGACGCCCCGCCCGCAGGCGCGCAGCCCGCAGGCGCGCAGCGACGAGAAGGAGCATCATGACCCGAACCAGCAGCCGCGTCGACGTCCCGGCCAAGAGCGCACCGCAGGTGCCGGCGCCGCCCCGGTCGTCCCAGGTCGTCAACGTCCGCGCGCTCGAACGCGCGCTCCGCGCGGAGGTCGAGGGCGAGGTCCGTTTCGACACCGCCTCCAAGGCGATGTACGCCTCGGACGGCTCCAACTTCCGGCAGGTGCCGATCGGCGTGGTCGTCCCCAGGACCCTCGACGACGTGGTGGCGGTGCACCGCGTGTGCGCGCGGTTCGGCGCCCCCATCGTCAACCGTGGGGGCGGCACCAGCCTGTCCGGGGAGACGGTGAACTACGCGGTCGTCATCGACCACACGAAGTACCTCACGAGGATCGGCGAGACCGACGCCGCACGGCGGCTGGTGACCTGCGAACCCGGGGTGATCAACGAGCAGCTGAACAAGAGGACCGGCGAGAAGGGGCTGGTGTTCGGCCCCGATCCCTCCTCCCATTCCCGGTGCGCGATCGGCGGGAACCTCGGCAACAACTCCTGCGGCATCCACTCGCTGCAGTCCCAGCTGTACGGTCCCGGCCCCCGGACCTCCGACAACGTCCACGCCATGGAGATCGTGACCTACGGCGGAGAACGGTTCTGGGTCGGCAACGGGGAAGAGGACCGGCTGGAGGAGATCATCGCGGCCGGTGGCGTCAAGGGCGAGATCTACGCGAGACTCCGGGACCTGCGGGACCGGTACGCCGGCGCGATCCGCGCCGGGTACCGGCCGGTCAGTGAGCTGCCGCGCCGGGTCTCGGGCTTCAACCTGGACGAGCTGCTGCCGGAGCGCGGGTTCAACGTCGCCAGGGCGCTCGTGGGCACCGAGAGCACCTGCGCGACGGCGTTGCGCGTGACGCTCATGCTGACGCCGGCCCTCATGATGCGCACGACCGTGGTCGTGGCCTTCGGCGACATCGCGGACGCCGCCGAGCACGTGCCCGAGATCGTCGAGCGCTGGCGGCCGATCGGCCTGGAGGGCATCGACCGGCAGCTGATCCAGAACCAGCGGCAGGAGCACCGCAACGTCGCCGCCATCGGGCGACTGCCCCACTCCGCCGACGCGGACGGCTGGCTGCTGGTGCAGTTCGGCGCCGACACCGCCGAGGAGTCGGTGAAGACGGCGCACGACTTCATCGCATGGCTGCGCGCGGACAAGGGGTACGCCCGAGATCGGATCGACGTCCTGAAGAGCGAGGAGGAGGGCGGCGTCAGCGAACGGGTATGGGCGATCCGCGAGGGCGGCCTGGGCGCCACCGCCTTCCCGCCCGACGGCCGGGACCACTGGCCCGGCTGGGAGGACTCGGCCGTACCGCCCGAACGGCTCGGGGACTACATCCGCGACCTGCGCGAGCTGTGGGACCGGCACGACCTGCACGGTCAGGTCTACGGGCATTTCGGGCAGGGCTGCCTGCACTCACGGATCAGCTTCGACCTGCGGACCGCGCAGGGCATCGCGAACTACCGCGCGTTCATGGAGGACGCCGCCGACCTCGTGGTGTCCTACGGCGGAACCCTGTCCGGCGAGCACGGCGACGGCCAGCAGCGCGCCGAACTCCTGGACCGGCAGTACGGGCCCGAGCTGATCCAGGCGATGCGGGAGTTCAAGCTGATCTGGGACCCCGGGTGGAAGATGAACCCCGGGAAGGTCGTCGACCCGTACCGGCTCGACGAGAATCTGCGGCTCGGCACGTCGTACGACCCGCCCCGGCCGCGTACCAGGTTCACCTACCAGGAGGACGGTGACGACTTCGCCCACGCCATGCTCCGCTGCGTCGGCGTCGGAAAGTGCCGGGTCCCCGAGGCCGACGGTCAGGTGATGTGCCCCAGCTACCAGGTCACGCGTGAGGAGAAGCACAGCACCCGAGGCCGGGCCCGGCTGCTGTTCGAGATGCTCCAGGGAGACGTGGTCACCGACGGCTGGCGGTCCAGGGAGGTCTACGACGCGCTCGACCTGTGCCTGGCCTGCAAGGGCTGCACGAACGACTGCCCGGTCAACGTCGACATGCCGACGTACAAGTCGGAGTTCCTGTACCACCACTACCGCTCACTGCGCCGGTGGCGGCCGCGCTACGCCTACGCCATGGGGTTCATCGACCAGGCCTGCCGCCTCGGCGCCCGGATCCCCGAGATCGCCAACGTCTTCCTGCACGCGCCGGGCCTGGCACGACTGACCAAGTGGGCCGGTGGGGTCGACCGGCGCCGGCCCGCCCCCTGGTTCGCCCCGATGACGCTGCAGCGGTGGTTCCGGGAACGCGGCGGCACCACCAACCCGTACGGCCGTCCCGTGGTGCTGTTCCCCGACACGTTCAACAACCACTTCCACACCGACGTGGGCGTGGCCTGCGTCGAGGCGATCGAGGCCGCCGGCTGGCAGGTCGTCATGCCGGAGGGCCACGTGTGCTGCGGCCGGCCGCTGTACGACTACGGTTTCCTCGACATCGCCCAGCGCTACCTGCGCGACGTCCTGGGCGTCCTTCGTGAGCACATCCGCGCCGGCACCCCCGTCGTCGGGATGGAACCCAGCTGCCTCGCCGTCTTCAAGGACGAGCTGGCCAGGATGCTGCCGCACGACGACGACGCCGGGCGCCTCGCCGGCAACGCCTACCACTTCGCCGAGTTCTTCCAGGCCTTCGACATCGAGCCGCCCCGGCTCGAGGAGAAGGCGCTGCTGTGGGGCCACTGTCACCACAAGGCCACCGGCGGCACCGAGCCCGAGAAGGAGCTGCTGGCCGGGATGGGCCTGCAGGTGCAGGAGGTGGAGGGAGGATGCTGCGGCCTCGCCGGCTCGTGGGGTTTCGAGCAGGGCAAATACGACATCTCCCTCGCCTGCGGGGAACAGGCCCTGCTGCCCGCGGTGCGCCAGGCCGCCCCGCGCACGCTGGTCGTCGCGAACGGGTTCTCCTGCAAGAGCCAGATCGAGGACGCCCGCACCGGACGCCGCGCGATGCACGTCGGCCAGGTCATGAAGCTGGCCCGCGACGCTCGTCACGGCGAGCGCCCGGCGGACCGGCCCGAGCAGGCCGTCGTCGGCGTGCGACCGGCTCCCCCGCTGGGCCGGCGCGTCATGCGCGTGGCGCTGCCCGTGGCGGTCGGCGGGGCCCTGGGCGCGGGAGCGTTCCTGGCCGCCCGGGACCGCCGCTCGACGCCGCCCGCCCAGGGCCGCCCGGTCGCGTCGCTCCTCCATCCGGCCGCGTCGCTGTTCCGCCCGGTCGCGTCGCTCGTCCGCGCGGTCCGGCCATGAGCCGGGGACGACCGCCTGCCGAAGGCGAGCACCACCGCCCATGAGGGCGGTCCCGGCCTGAAGACGGCCTCGACCGCAGGCGAACGGCCGCGCTCAGGCGGGTGATCGCCTGCCGCTCGACGGGAACCTGCGCCCGCGACGCCGCGCCGACGGGCCGCCGCTCTATCCGCTCACCGCGGGGTGAGGCGGACCACGGGGTACTGCCGCTCCGACTTGCTCTGGTACTTCGCGATGCGGGGCTGGGCCTCGGCGATGCGCTGCCAGGCCTGCTCCCGGTCGGCGCCCTCGAGCGAGTGCGGCGTCACCGGGAGCGGCTCCCGTCCGGGCAGCTCGATCGACGCCTGGTCGGGGTGCGCCATCAGGTTGACGTACCAGTCCGGGTTCCGCTTCCCTCCGCCCGACGCGACGATCAGCCGGCTGTCCTCGCCGTCGGCGAACCACGCCACGGGCGACTGCCGCGGCTCCCCGCTCCGGCTGCCCACCGTGTGCAGGATCAGCACGTCCATGCCCATGAACGTGCCGTTGCCCTTACGGATGCGGCGGTTCGTACGCGCGTTCACCTTGTGCTGCATCCACCGGGAGAACGCGCCGGGGCCACCGCCGGCGCGCCCGCCACGGCTGTCTGTCTGCTTGCTCTCTGTCATCGCTACCTCCAGCCTCGCCGGACGGCTCAGCCGAGCTCGTTGATGCCGATCATTCGCCTGCGGGATCACGGAAGGCGAAGTCGCGAATCCGGATGGTCAGATCCACGGCGATCAGGCTAGTTCCGGCTCACCGGCCCGCGCTTCTCGATTCCTGATCGGTGTGTCCTTCCTCGCCCGTACGGCCGGTGATCGGCCCTGCTCTCCGCGCCTTCCCGCCGAAGTGGGATGGGTCACACTGGTTACGCGGATTCGTGATGTGTTCGTAACATGGAAGTACATAGATGCCTAATGCAACTATGCGGATCGTGAGCGGAGGACCACGTCCCGTGCTGGTCCTCGGCACTGACGCTGGAGGTGGCACATGTGCGGAATCACCGGCTGGGTGGCGTTCGACCGTGACCTGCGAGCGGAGCAGCAGGCCGTGGACGCGATGACGGAGACGATGTCCTGCCGCGGCCCCGACGACCGCGGCACCTGGATCGGCGAGCACGCGGCGCTCGGCCACCGGCGGCTGGCCATCATCGACCTGCCCGGCGGCCGCCAGCCGATGAGCGTCGACACGCCCGGCGGGCCCGTGGTGATGGTCTACTCCGGCGAGACGTACAACTTCTCCGAGCTGCGCGGCGAGCTGATCGGGCGCGGGCACCGGTTCCGTACCGACTCCGACACCGAGGTCGTCCTGCACGCCTACCTGGAGTGGGGCGAGGCATTCGTCGAGCGGCTCAACGGCATGTACGCCTTCGCCATCTGGGACTCCCGCGAGAACCGGCTCATCATGGTCCGCGACCGCATGGGCATCAAGCCCTTCTACTACTACGAGACCTCCGACGGCGTGCTGTTCGGCTCCGAGCCGAAGGCGATCCTGGCCAACCCCCTCGCAGAACGCACCGTGACCCTCGACGGCCTCCGCGAGCTGTTCGCGTTCGTCAAGACGCCCGGCCACGCGATCTGGGAGGGCATGCGCGAGGTCGAGCCCGGCACGATCGTGACCGTCGGCACCAACGGCGTGCGCACCACCCGCTACTGGACGCTCGAGACCCGCGAGCACACCGATGACCAGGAGACGTCGGTCGCCCACGTGCGCGAGCTGCTGGAGGACATCGTCCGCCGCCAGCTCATCTCCGACGTGCCGCGCTGCACCCTGCTGTCCGGCGGCCTCGACTCGTCGGCGATGACGGCGATCGCCGCCCGGCAGCTCGCCGCGGCCGGCGAGACGGTGCGCAGCTTCGCCGTGGACTTCGTCGGGCAGACCGAGAACTTCGTCCCCGACGAGCTGCGCGGCACGCCCGACACGCCCTACGTGCACGACGTCGCGGCCAAGTCCCGCACCGAACACCAGGACATCGTGCTCGACTCCGACCAGCTCGCCGACCCGGACGTGCGCTCGAAGGTCATCCGGGCCCGGGACATCCCGGCGGGGTTCGGCGACATGGACGCCTCGCTGTACCTGCTGTTCAAGGCGATCCGCGAACACTCGACGGTGGCGCTGTCGGGAGAGTCGGCCGATGAGGTCTTCGGCGGCTACCAGCAGTTCTTCGACCCGGAGGCCCAGCGGGCCACGACGTTCCCCTGGCTGGTGCGGGTCGCCCGGCACTTCGGTGAGGACGACGGCATCCTCACCCCCGAGCTCGCCGCGACCATCGACCTGCCGCGGTACGTCCAGGACGCCTACGACACCTCCGTGGCCCGGATCCAGCGGCTCGACGGGGAGAGCGACTTCGAATGGCGCATGCGCAAGGTCTGCTACCTGCACCTGACGCACTTCGTGCGCATCCTCCTGGACCGCAAGGACCGCGCCTCGATGGCGGTCGGCCTGGAGGTCCGCGTGCCCTTCTGCGACCACCGGCTGGTGGAGTACGTCTACAACACGCCCTGGTCGCTCAAGACCTATGACGGGAGGGAGAAGTCACTGCTGCGCGGCGCCGCGCGCGACGTGCTGCCGCAATCGGTGGTCGAGCGGGTCAAGTCGCCGTACCCGTCCACGCAGGACCCCAAGTACGCGGTGAAGCTGCAGGAGAACGCGCGCGCGTACCTGTCCACCCCCGACCACGCCGTGTTCGACATCGTCAGCCGGGACTGGCTGGCCCGCGCGGTCGAGGTCGACACGCCGCAGATCACCCAGGCGTCCCGCCACGGCCTCGAGCGCACACTTGACCTGGCTCTTTGGCTGGACATGTACAAGCCGACCCTGAAAATATCCTGACCATGAACGAACGGGCGGTGCACACGGACGAGGCACTCGACGTCGTGATCGCGATGCACCGCCTCATGCGCCGTCTCCGTCGTTCGGGCCACGGCGGCGCCGTGCATCCGACACAGCTGATCGTGCTGGCCCTGCTGACCCAGTACGGCCCGCTGCGCATCGGCGAGATCGCCCGGCGCGTCCCCTGCTCGCAGCCGACCGCCACCACCGCGGTGGCGGGGCTGCTGGCGGGCGGGTACGTCGACCGCAGGGCGGACCCCACCGACGGCCGTGCCACCCAGGTGCTCATCAGCGAGGCGGGCGGGGAGATCCTCCGCTCGTTCGCGCGCGCCCAGGCGGAGGTCCTCGCCGGCCTGATGTCGGCCATCCCGGCGGATCAGGCGAAACTCCTCCTGTCGACCGCGCCGGTGCTCGGTCACCTCGCCGACCTGCCGGCCCCGCCGGACCCGCGCACACCGGGCGACGCGCCCTGATCCGTTCGGAGCGTCGCTGGAGGGACGTCTCGATCAGGTGTGCCGGGTCGAGAGAGCACTCATCGGCTACCACGCGCCCATTGCGCCGCCGAAAAGACTAAATGCCATCTTTTGTCCACTCTTGACGACGGATTTAGCCCGATCGTACGTTTTGACGGGCTTAGAGGCCCTAGGTGGACGTTTCACCGATCCTACTGGGCAAGGATGTGCGCCGAATGACCAGATCGCGTCCCCACCGTGATCGCCCCCGCCGCCCCGTGCAGTCCCCGCCGGCCGACGACGGACCGGCGCCTCATCCCCGGCGTCTCAGGTCGGCCCGGGTCCTTTTCGTGGCCGTGGCGACCACCGCGGCATCGATGGTGATCAGACCCGGTGACCGTGCCAGGTCCCGTGGCCGGGGCCGCGGCAGGAGCGCGGTGGCCGGCGTGCTGGCACTCGGCTCCGTGGCGCTGGGCGCGGTGGCGGTGCCGGCCTCGGCCGCGCCGCCGGGCCGGCTCACCGGCGGTGGCTGGGTGCTGAGCACGAGTGACACCTCGAAGAACTACTCCCCGACGTTCGTCGGCAACGGTTACCTGGCCGCGCGGGTGCCGGCGGGAGGCGAGGGCTACAGCAGCACGCCCATCGTCACCCAGTCCGAACTCGCCGGCTTCTACGCCCACCCCGCCGGCCAGAACGAGCAGCGCGCGAGCCTGCCGAGCTGGACGACGCTGGGCTTCGGCCGCAGCGGCGACGTCTACGGGACGGGGAGCTGGTCCTGCGCCTTCGACCAGCTGTGCCCGGCCGCGTACGGGAAGATCTCGGGCGGCGCGTTCGTCGAGACCTCCCACCCCGGTTCGACCGTCGGCGGCTACCTGGCCGGCCTGAACACCAATGGAAAGCCGACGATCGGCGGCACCGACGTCATGGAGATCCGTGACGCGCCGGCCGGCAAGGCGACGCTGGCGGTGCGGTACGGCAACGCGAGCGGCGGCCCGCAGAGCATCCACCTCGGCGTGAACGGCACGCTCCAGCAGCTGACCGTGCCCAGCCTGTCCAGCTGGGACGATTGGGGGGTGGTGACCGTGCCCGTGACGCTGAACGCGGGCGCGAACACGCTCGAGATCACCGTCGCCCAGGGTGACGAGGCCCGGGTGAACGTCGACTACCTCGCGCTGTATCCGGACGGCGGCCAGCGGCCGACGCAGGTCGCCCCCGCCACGGTCGGCACCACCAGCGACTACAAGCAGTCGCTGGACCTGCGCACCGGGGTGCTGAGCACGTCGTTCGACTGGACCTCACCCGAGGGCGACACGACCAGCCTCACCTACGAGGTCAACGCCAACCGCGCGGACGGCCATCTGGGCACGGTGAGCGTGCAGGCCGTACCCCACTGGAGCGGAACGGCCACCGTCGTGGACGAGTTCGACGCCCGGGGACTGAACCACGCCTCCACCTCGGACCCCCGCGTGGACGGCAGGACCGCGACGCTGTCGCAGACCGTCGTGAGCGACGGGAACCTGGTCACCGCCGGGCTGAACTCGGTGCTGCGCGTGGACGACAGGACCGTGCCCACCCAGGCGACCGCCGCCTCCGGCGACGGCAGTGCCGGGCAGAGCGCGGCCTTCCCCGTCCACGCCGGTCAGGCGTACCGGATCACCAAGTACGTGGGCGTGGCCTCCAGCGTCGACACCGACCGGTCGCTCAACGCCGCGAGCCCGCGGCGGGCCGCCGCGGACACCGCGTCCCGCGCCGCCGAGAGCGGCTACCGGCACGCGCTCGACCGCAACGACCGCGCCTGGGCGGACCTGTGGCGGTCCGGCATCTCGGTCCCCGGTGACGCCACCACGACCGCGCGGATCCACGCGTCGATGTTCTACCTGCTCGCGAGCATGCGCGCCGGGGTCACCTGGAGCGCCAGCCCGGGCGGGCTGTCCTCGGACGGCTATGCCGGTCACGTGTTCTGGGACATGGAGACCTGGATGTACCCGTCGCTGCTCGCCCAGTTCCCCGACATCGCGGTCGGCGCGAACACCTACCGGCAGAAGCTGCTGTCCGGGGCCGAGGCCGACGCGGCGAAACTGTCCACTCCCACCCAGCCGATCAAGGGCGCGAAGTTCCCGTGGGAGAGCGCCCTCAGCGGCACGGAGCAGACCCCGCCGTGCTGCACCACGGGTAAGAGCGAGATCCACATCAACTCCGACGTCGCGCTGGCGCAGTGGCAGTACTACGAGGCGAGCGGCGACACGGCGTGGCTGCGGGACAAGGCCTGGCCGGTGCTGAAGGACATCGCCGACTACTGGGCCACGCGTGCCGTGCCCGACCCGGCCGGCGGATACGACATCAACGACGTCATGGGCTCGGACGAGTACCACGACAACGTGAACAACAGCGCGAGCACCAACGCCGGCGCGCAGGCGTCGCTGCGCATCGCGGTCCGCGCCGCCGGCGTCCTCGGCCGGACCGCCGATCCGGCGTGGAGCAAGGTCGCGGACGGCCTGAAGATCCCGGTCGACACCACGGCGAACATTCACCCCGAGTTCCAGGGCTACAACGGGCAGACCGTCAAGCAGGCCGACGTCACCCTGCTGCAGTACCCGTGGGGTGTGCCGATGTCGGCCGGCCTGGCGCAGAACGACCTCGGCTACTACAAGCAGCACACCGACCCGAACGGCCCGTCGATGACCGATGCGATCGCGGCCATCGACAGCGCCGCCCTCGGATCGCCCGGCTGCACGGTCTACACCTACCTGCGCGACAGCGCGGACCCGTACCTGGCCGCACCGTTCGACCAGTGGTACGAGACCCGCAACGGCGGAGCGTTCACCTTCACCACCGGTGAGGGCGGCTACCTGCAGGAGTTCCTGTACGGGTTCACCGGGCTGCGCTGGGGAACGGACGCGATCGCCATCGATCCCTTCCTGCCGCCGCAGCTGCCGGGCGTCGACATCACGGGAGTGAAGTGGCACGGGCGCACGTTCGACCTTTCGGTCGGACAGCAGGCGACGAAGCTGACCCTCCGGTCCGGCCCGCCGCTCCCGGTACGGGTCGCGGGCGGCGGCGTGCGCAAGGTGACGCCCGGTGCCGGGCTCCAGGTGCCCACCAGGCACCCGGCGGGCGACGCGACGCAGTGCTCGTGAACACGCCGGGCACGGACCCGGCACCCCCGCCGTCGCCGTGACCCATGGCCGGGCGGGCCCCCCAGCGGGGGGCGGCCGGCCCGCCATGCGCGGGCCGGCCGGCACCGTCACCGATCATCGCCCCCGGCCGGCCCCATCCGGGCACTCCGGCCGGGGGCGACGGCCATCCGGCCGGGCGTGTGCACCACCGCTCACGGAAGTCTCCTTCACGCAGCCTTCCTTCGCGGTCCGCCGGAAGCGGACGCGGTGAACCAGGTGCCCCCACCGTCCGAGCGCTCCGATGTCCGGTCCGCCGCCGGTCAGCGCCACCAGGGCGCCCGCCGCAGCCGTGCGACCTGGTCGGCCGGGCCGGTCAGGCCGTCCAGGTACGGTACGATGTGCTCGAGGTGCTGGGCCACCCACAGCGTGCAGGCGATGTTCCGGTCCGACGCGTCGAGCGCGGACCGGGCCAGGCGCAGTGACTCCGGGGATGGCGGCCGCAGCGGAACGAACGGCCGACCGGCGGCCGGGCCGAGATGCCCGGCGACCTCGTCGAACCAGCCGGTCAGCCGGGTGGTCTGCGCGCTGAGCGCGCGGGTCGCCGGATCGGGCTCGGCGTCCGGGCTGGGCAGCCCGGCCAGGGACTCGCCCGTCAGGCGCAGCCGGACCGTGCCGCCGACGAGCCGCCACAGGTCCTCCTTGGGCATGTGTTTCGTGCCCCGCTCGGCCAGGAAGCCGCGCAGCGCGTCATCGAGCCGGAGACCCGCCGTGACGGCCGGGGCCGCGTCGGGCGGCGACGGCCGGACCCCGAGCGCCCAGGCGACCGACTGGCACAGGTAGTCGCCGCCACGCCGGAACGCGTCCGCGAGGGCGTCGCCGACCACCGCGCTCGCCCCGCGCGGCCACAGCAGCACACCGACCACGAGACTGACCGCACAGCCGATGGCCACGTCCTCCAGGCGCAGCATGCCGACCCGCCACCCGGCCGGCGCCACCAGGTTGTACAGCACCGAGACCGTGACGGTGAAGGCCGCCTGCCCGACCGCGAACGGCGCCGTCCCCGGCGCGTACGAGGCCACGGCGACCGCGATCGGCAGCGCCACCCACAGTGCGGTCGGGCCGGTGCCGATCGTCAGCAGGAGCAGCGCGCCGACGAGGAATCCGGCGACCGTCCCGGCCAGGGCGCGCAGCGCCGTCGCGCCGGTCGAGGCGGCGCTCGTCCGCAGCACCGACAGCGTGCCCAGCACCACCCAGAAGCCGTGCTGCACGCCCGTCGCGTCGGCCACGGCGATCGCCGCGGCCAGCGCGACCGCGCCGCGCACGCTGCTCAGGAACCACGCCGACCGCACGCTCACGTGCCGCCAGGTCACGGTCGCGGCACCGGCGAGCGCGGCGGTGCGGGGCGCGCCACCGCGCGGCCCGCGCCCCTCCACGGTCGCCGGTTCGGTGGCGGGCAGACCGTACCAACGCCGCCTGTGTCCGACGATCAGGTCGGGATCGGCCCGCCGCATCGCGATCAGCGCGTCCTCGGTGGCCTGCTGGACCGCGAGGGCCAGCGTCCGCGCGTGAAAGGACAGGTGGACGGCGTCACGGTAGCGGGTCTCGACCACGCCCATCCCGCGCAGGTGGGCGACACTGGCCTCCAGGCACTCGCGCAGCGCGGGCAGGTCCGGGGTGACCCGCTCGTCCGAGAGCACCGCGGCCATGTCGCGCAGCGTCCGCGCGGTCGCCGTCAGCAGTTCCCGCTCCACGGCGGGAACCGCGCTGAGGTCGCGATACTCCCCCAGACTCTCGCACACCACGGCGGTGCACCACTCGAGGAGCCCGACCAGGTTGTCCAGTGCCTGATCGGTGGTGCCGAGGCCGGTGGGCCGGTACGGGGTCGCGGTGAACTCGCTCAGCAGCGCGTGCTTGGCCGCGACCGACGCCTCGGCGTGCTCGGGGGCCAGCTCGTTCCGCAGCGCCGCGTCGAGCTGATCGGCGAGGGCGTCGCCGCACGCCGCAGCGCGGGCCCGGAGCCGGTGTCCCGGCGGGCGCGGCGACAGCAGCAGCACCGCCGCCGTACCCGCGACCGAGGCCAACCACCACCCGGCCAGCCGGGAAGGGATCATCTCGACCGTGCCGGGCGTCGCCGCGGGCAGCACGTACGCGACCAGGGCCGCCGTCACGCCCGAGGCGGCGGCCGGGCCGGCAACGCCGGCGAACATCACCACGAAGACCGTCGGCAGCGTGATCAGGGCGGCCAGCACGGGGGACGAACCGACGACGGTCCCGAGCGCGATGAGGGCGCTTCCGGCGACGGCGAGCCCGAGGTGGGCGGCCAGCTTGTCGCGCCGCGTCCCGCCGAACCCGGCCATGACCAGCGTGGCGAACCCACCGAACGCCGCGAAAGTCGCGACCTGGGGATCGCCGATCACCTTGGCGGCGAACGCGAACAAGCCCGGCACCACGATGACGGTCCGCAGCGCGCGCAACGCCGCCTCGGCCGACCACCGGGGCATCCAGGCCGGCGACCGTACGGCGAAGCCTCGCCGGGCGGGCGCGGCCTCCTTTTGTAGCATTTCGGACATCCCGCAAGGTTCGCTACATTCGCCCTAACTGTCCAGCCACCGAGCGACGAGCTTCCGAAGGAGCCTTGACCGGGCGTATCGGGCGACGGAACGTCGCGTCCCGACCTGCGACCCGAACCGGCCCGACCGACCCCGGATGATCTGTGGCGGGCCGCGTCCCCCGAGGCTCGCGTTGATAGACTCTTAGCGCTGCTCAGGAGGGCAAAGCCGGGCGACCTCGGGAAACGATCGGTCTTCCCAGGGTTGGATCCAGGCCAAGGCGGGAATCTTGTGACGGTATCCAGCGTTCATGTCTAGCAGAACGCACGCCGTCTGGGAGGCACGTCACGATGGCCGAGCGCGCACTTCGCGGCACCCGACTCGGAGCCACGAGCTACGAGAACGATCGAAACACCGACCTGGCCCCTCGTCAGGAGGTCATGTACGACTGCCCGAAGGGCCACCGGTTCACCGTCATCCTGGCCGCGGAGGCCGAGGTGCCGATGACCTGGGAGTGCCGGAGCTGCGGTGCGACGGCCCTTATGGTCAATGGCGAGATGCCCCAGTCCAAGAAGGGTAAACCGCCCCGCACGCACTGGGACATGCTCATGGAGCGCCGCACGATCGAAGATCTGGAGGAGGTCCTGGCCGAGCGACTGGCCGTCCTGCGCGCACAGCGCAGAAGGACCGCGTAACCGAGCACCGAACGCACACGGGCCGTGCCGTCAGCCCCTCGACGGCACGGCCCGTGCGTCGTTCAGCGCCGGTCCGCCTCTCGGTCCTCTTCGATGACCTCTCCGCGCACCACCCGGGGTCCCGGCTCCGGCTCGCCGGGCCCGGGGCCGTACATCCCGCCCAGATCCCCGAAGCGCAGGCTCGTGCGGCGCCGCGACGCGGAGATCCGGCGCTCGGCGTACCGCGACAGCAGGCGGCGCACCAGCGGCCGGGTGAACGGCAGCACGAACAGGAACCCGAAGAAGTCCGTCACGAAACCGGGCGTCAGCAGCAGCGCGCCGCCGACCAGGACGAGCCCGGCGTCGGCCAGCTCCCGGTCGGGCATTCTCCCGCCGCCGAGGGTCTCCTTCAGCGCGCGCCACGCCCGCCGGCCCTCGCGCCGGATGATCCAGGCGCCGAGGACGCTCTCGGCCAGCAGCAGCGCGACCGTCGGCCAACCGCCGATCAGCTCGCCGACCTGGATGATGACGTAGATCTCCAGCACGGGGATCAGCAGGAACACGATGAACAGCGCCACGGGGAGCATGTCTCCATTGTGTCCTGCCGGCGGCGGCGTTCGGGCGGTGGCAGTTGGCGGTGATTTGAACACCGTGACGGCATGGCGCACCGACCCACGGGTACCGGTCCATATCGAGGAAAATGCGCAGGTCAACGGGGGGTTAACGATGGTGAGGCTCATGCGCAGGGCTGGTATCACGTCCGACACGATGTACATCGCCGGAGTCGCGTCGATCCTGGCGTCGTTCGCCAGCTGGGCGATGTCGCTGAAGGCGGAGGAGCACGCCGGACTGGACCGCGCCGACCGCTGGGGGATCTTCATCGGCGAGTGGGCACCGACCTTCTTCGCGCTCGGTGTCGCGCTCCGGATGGAGGAGGAGTACGGCGAGGAGGAGCCGCACGAGGGGGCCGAGCGGATGAAGCGCCGGGCCCGTGAGGCGATGCCGGTCAGCTGAGCCCGGAGGCAGGCCTCGGGGAACGCGTCGGAGCCCTGGTTGGGCGAACTGCCACGGCTCATCCGGCCGATGATGGCCCTGCTGAAACGGTCCCTGCCGCCGGATCAGACAGAGTACGGGTGGGAGCTGAAGTGGGACGGAGTCAGGGCGGTCGCCTACGTGCAGGGCCGGAGCCTGCGGTTGATGTCCCGCAACGACAAGGACATCACCCGCTCCTACCCGGAGCTGGCCGCCCTGGCCCGGATGTTGCGCCGGCCGGCGATCCTCGACGGTGAGATCGTCGCCCTGCGCGACGGGCGGCCGAGCTTCGCGACCCTGCAGACCCGGATGCACGTCCAGCGCCCCGGTGACCGGCTGATCCGGGCCGTGCCGGTCCAGTACTACCTGTTCGACGTCCTCCACCTGGACGAGGAGTCGCTCCTGGGGTGCCCCTACACCGAGCGACGGGACCGCCTCGACGGACTCGGCCTCGACCGGGCGCCGGTGCGCGTCCCGCCGTGGTGGCGGGGCGAGGGCGAGACGGTCTTCGCGGTCGGCCTGGCCCAGGGGCTGGAGGGCGTCGTCGGCAAGCCGCTGCGATCCCATTACCACCCCGGACGGCGGGGCCCCTGGATCAAGGTCAAGAACATCCGTCACCAGGAGGTCGTCATCGCCGGGTGGCTGCCCGGCGCGGGCCGCCGCGCCGACATGGTCGGGTCCCTGGTGCTCGGCGTCCACGACGACGGGCGGCTGCGGTACGCCGGGAACGTGGGGACGGGTTTCACCGAGGCGGACCTGCGGGACCTCGCCGCCCGGCTGGCGCCGCTGGCGCGGGACGAGGACCCCTTCGACCCGCCCGCGCCCCGCGAGATCGCGCGGCGCGCGCGCTGGGTCGAGCCCGTGTTGGTGGGCGAGGTGGCGTTCGCCGAGTGGACCCCCGACGGCGCCCTGCGCCACCCGAGCTGGCGGGGGCTCCGCCTGGACAAGCGCCCCAAGGACGTCCACCGCGAGGAACCCGCGTGACGGAGTTCGGCGGTACGACAGGAACCGCCGGGGTCGCGCCGTTCTTCCGGCGTGTGCATTTGCGGGATCATGGTGACGGCAGAAGAGTTGCCCCGGCGTCCCGTCCGGTCGTGATCCGGTCCCCCGCCGGACGCCCGACCGGGCCCGCGGATCGCCGGTCGTCACTGATCCCTCATGCTTTGGAGTCTCGTCGTGCGCAAGCGTGTGCTCGTTCTCGTCGCCGTGGCCGGGCTCGGCCTGGCAGGCTGCGGTGGCAGCGGTGGCAGCGGATCCGCGCATCAGGACAAGTCCGCCGCCTCCTCGTCCTCGGCCGCGAGCGGTGCGGCGGCGGGCGAGCCGCTGCCCAGCGCTTCTCCGAAGGGCGACAGCGACGCTCCCACCTGCACGACGGTCACCTACCGGGTCGCCGGTACGGGCGTCGAGGTCACCGCGCAGGTGGGCAAGACCCCCATCACCCTGAACTTCGAGGCCGATGACGCCGACGACAACCCCGTGACGGGCGACCCGTCCACCTCCGGCGTCACCTACGCGTTCAAGGGCGGCGACACACGGCACACGCTGCTGATCAAGGGCGTGAAGTCGCTGCACCACGTGACCGTCATCGCCCTGGGCACCGACCAGGACAACTCCTGCCGCGCCTACGCGAAGTAGCGCGCGGAGGCGGACGGCCCGGGTGTCAGTCGCGCGCCCGGGCCCGTACCTGCTCGGCGATGTGGTCGGCGATGGCCAGCGCCGACGTCGCCGCGGGCGAGGGCGCATTGCGGACGCTGACGACCGGGCCGAGGTGGTGGATGGCGAAGTCGTCGACGAGGGCGCCGTCGCGGTCGACGGCCTGCGCGCGGACCCCGGCCGGGGCCGGTATCACGTCCCGGACCGTCAGCTCCGGCACGTACGCGCGGGCCTCGGCGATGAACCGCCGTGTCGACAGGGACGTCAGCGCCTCGCGCACGCCGGCCCGCCAGTGGGCGCGGGCGAGGCGCCGGAAGCCCGGCCACCGGAGGACCTCCCGCAGATCGGCGAGGTCGACGTCACCGCGCCGGTAGCCCTCGCGCGCCGTGGCGAGCACCGCGTTCGGGCCGATGTCGACGGTGCCGTCCACGCGCGGGGTGAAGTGGACGCCGAGGAAGGGATACGCCGGGTCGGGCACGGGATAGACCAGGCCCTTGACGAGCTCCCTGCGGTGCGGTGCCAGCCGGTGGTACTCCCCGCGGAACGGGACGATGGCCGGCGCCGGCTCGTCCCCGGCCAGCGCCGCGACGCGGTCGGACTGCAGTCCGGCGCAGATCACCAGGCGATCGACGGGGGTGCTCTCCGCGGCGGTGTGCACGATGAGCCGCCCGCCCGCGCGTTCGAGCGCGGTCACGGCCCGGCCGAGGAGGATCCGGCCGCCGGCCGCCCGTACGTCGTCGGCCAGGGCACGGGCGATCAGACGGTAGTCGACGATGGCGGTCGTCGGTGAGTGCAGCGCGGCGTACCCCCGCACGTGCGGCTCCACCTCCGCGAGCTCGGCCGGGTCCAGCCGGCGCAGTCCCGGAACGCCGGCCGCCCGCGCCCGTGCCTCGAGGTCGCGCAGCCGCCCCGCCTCGTCCGCCGACCGCGCCACGATCACCTTGCCGATCTCCTCGTACGGCAGGTGGTGCTCGGCGCAGAACTCCTTCAGCCGGCGCGCGCCGTCCCGGCACAGGCGGCTCTTCAGTGAGCCGGGCGGGTAGTACACGCCCGCGTGGACGACCCCCGAGTTGTGCCCGGTCTGGTGCAGCGCGACGTCGGCCTCCTTCTCGAAGACCGTGACCTCGTGGTCCCACCGGGCCAGCCGGCGCGCCACCGAGAGCCCGACGATCCCGGCTCCGACCACACCGACGCTGAGAGTCATCGACGTTCTCCTCCGGCGCGCTCCTCGGCCACCACTCGACGGCCGTCCCGGAGTCGCGGTACCCGCCGGTGGGCGGGCGCCGCGACCGGGGTCAGTGCCGCTCGCGGCCGGTGAGACGCCCCAGCCAGTAGGCGGCGCCCCACCGGGCGATCCGCTGGAACGCCTCGATCATGATCGCGCGGCTCATCTTGCTGGCGCCGTGGGTGCGCTCGACGAACCGGATCGGCACCTCGGCGACCCGCAGGCCGGCCCGTACGGTCCGCAGCGTCAGGTCCACCTGGAAGCAGTAGCCCTGCGACGCGACGCCGTCGATGTCGATCTTCTGCAGGGTCGTCGCGCGGTAGGCGCGGTACCCGCCGGTCGAGTCGCGCACCGGGATGCCCAGCATCAGCCGCGCGTAGACGTTGGCGCCGCGCGACAGGATCTCCCGGTTGACCGGCCAGTTCTCCACGGTGCCGCCGCGGACCCACCGGGAGCCGATGACCAGGTCCGCCCGGGAGAGCGCGCTGAGCAGCCGCGCCAGCTCCTCGGGCTGGTGCGACCCGTCGGCGTCCATCTCGACGAGCACGTCGAAGCCGTGCTCCATCCCCCAGTGGAACCCCGCGATGTACGCGGCGCCGAGGCCCTCCTTGCCGGCCCGGTGCATGACGTGCACGCGCTCGTCGTCGGCGGCGAGCCCATCGGCGATCTTCCCGGTGCCGTCGGGGCTGTTGTCGTCGGCGACCAGGATCTCGGCCTCGGGAACGGCGGTGCGCACCCGGGCGACGATGCTCTCGATGTTCTCCCGCTCGTTGTACGTCGGGATGATCACGAGCACCCGCCCGATGTCGTCCGTGTTCTGCACCGGTCAGGCCCCCCTGCTCGTCTTCCGTGTCCTCCACGCGGCGGCGACCGCGGCCGCGAGTCCCAGCAGCGCCAGCACCCACTCGGGAGCGGCACCCAGGTGATCAGTAAGCGTACGCGAGGTACGCAGCGGCACGCGGCGGACCTGGATGTCCGGGGTGAATTCCTTTGACTTGGTCAGGACCTTCCCGTCCGGCGCGATGATCCCGCTGATGCCGCTCGTCGAGGCGACGAGGACGCTGCGCCCGTGCTCGACCGCGCGCATCTGCGACATCGCGAACTGCTGCGGGGGAAGGCTGGTGCGTCCGAACGTCGCGTTGTTGGTCTGCACGACGAGCAACGGGGCGTCCGCGACGTCCCGCACGAGCCCGTCGTAGGCCACCTCGAAACAGATGACGTCTCCGATTTTCACCGGACCGAGCTGAAGGGATCCGCGTGAACGGCCCTTGACGAACTCTCCAACCTGGTCGAAACGGGTGATGAGCTTTCGCAGCAGGCCGCGGAAGATCGGGATGTACTCGCCGAACGGCAGCGGATGGCGCTTGACGTAGTACGCGCCGGGGCCCTTGACGGGATCCCACACGATCCCGCGGTTCTCGACGTGCTCGCCGTCGCCGGCGTCGATGACGGCGCCGACCAGCACCGGCACGCCGACGTCCTTGACCGCCGCGTCGATCACCTCGCGGGCGGTCTCGTCGGCGTACGGGTCGAGGTCGCTGGAGTTCTCCGGCCAGATGACCACGTCGGGCCGGGGCACCTGGCCGGCGCGGATCTCTTCGGCCAGCCGGTGCGTCTCCCGCGCGTGGTTGTTCAGGACGGCCTGGCGCTGGCCGAGGAAGTCCAGGCCGGCGCGGGGCACGTTGCCCTGGATGACCGCGACGGTCACCGATCGGCCGCCGGTGGGGCGTGGCACGAGCATGCCGGCCGCGCCGAGAACGAGCACGGCGGCGACCGCGAGGGCCGCCCAGCGGACCGGCCGCCCGGCCACCCGGCCCGGCGCGCGACCGGGAGTGCCGGTCTCGGCGGCCGTCCCGGCCTCCGCGGCCGGGTCCGCCCCGGGAACCGCGTCCGCCGCGGCGACCGGTTCCGGGGCCGGGAAGGGGGTCCGCCGCCGCCACAGGAGCAGGACCGCCGCGGCGAGCAGTCCGCCGGTGAGCGCGGTCACGAAGCCGACCAGCGGCGCGCCGCCGATGGAGGCGTAGCCGGTGAAGGGCGAGGAGGTCTGGCTGAACGCCAGCCGGGCCCAGGGGAAGCCGCCGAAGGGCACGCGGCCGCGGATGAGCTCCTCGGTGATCCACGCCGCGGCCGTCCACACGGGCCAGCCGGGCAGGCGGGTGACGAGGGCCAGGCCGATGCCCAGCACCGCGAAGTAGAGCGCCTCGAAGAGGCTCAGCGCGACCCAGGCGTCGATGCCGACGGGCCGCAGGCCCTCGAAGGTCGGGAAGCAGAACGCCAGGCCGAACAGCATGCCGAGGCCGGCGCCGCGACGCCAGGTCCGGCCGCGCATCAGCAGCGCGAGCATCGCGGTGGCGACCGGCGCCAGCGGCCACCAGCCGATCGGCGGGAACGCCGCGGCCAGCAGCAGGCCGGCCAGAACCACGCCCGCCGGGCGTGGCAGCCACGCCGGAATCCGTGACCGCCGGTCACGCTCGGCGACGCCGGGCGTCTTCTCGGCGAGCAACTCCTGCGCCACCAGCACTCCTCATCAGGTCCGACCGTCGACGGAACGCTACCCGCCGGTGGGGACCGGGACGAATACGGGCAGGCCGCTTCGTACGGATGATCCCACTTCCAGGGTGAAGTCGCACGGACGAGAGCCCGGATGGCGCTCCTGCGGCGGGAGACGGAAACGGAAGAGGACCCGGGCGCTCCCTTCGAACCGGACCCGTCTCGTCGGCGGCGAGCGCGTAGTCCGTTGTCTGATGGGTGCCCAGGCCCTTACCGAGTTCCACCCCCCGCCGGCCGGGGTGCTCCGGCCGCGGGCGGGCGCGTCATCGTGCGTCTGGCATGGACGGATGGGCGCCTGAGCCGGCGCGTGCTCGCAACCCCCGTCGCGGCGCAAGATTCGCGGCGCCCCGGTCGGCCGACCGGTCAGTCCTGCGGTGGACGTTCAGGCAACCTATCGGTATCCGTAGCGATGTCAAGGCGGCCGCGACCTGCGGATTGCCGTATCACCGCAGGTCAGCGGGCCGATCACAGGCCACGGAAATCCCTGTGATCATTGCCGTTCATCGCGTGTCGGTCCACCTGTCAGGTGCCGGCGTGCGGTAGCACGACGGTGCCGGTGGCGGTGACCGCGACGATGGGCTCGGCCAGCGCCTCGGCGGCCGACGGCCCCTTGTCCGGACGGGCCCGGCAGACCACCCGTGCCTCGAACGCCAGTGTACGGCTGCGGCGCCCGGCGCGGATCACCGTCGCGGTGGCCTCCAGGACGTCCCCCGCGCGCACGGGGGCACGGAACTGCACGTCGTCGTAGGAGGCGAACAGGCCCTCGTCGCCGCCGTCGCGGATGCACACCTCGGTGGCGACGTCACCGAACATCCCGAGGACGTAGGCGCCGTCGACGAGGTCGCCGCCGTAGTGGGCGTGCGCGTAGGGGACGTACCGGCGGTGGGTGACGCTCAGCCCGACCCGCGGGTCCTCGCCCTCGGGTGCGACGGGCATGCTCCGCTCGCTCATGCGTTCTCCGCGGGGTTCTCGGGGGGCCGGCTGGGGAGCAGGGCGTGCACGAGGTAACTGGCGACCTCGCGGGGAGTGGTGCCCTTGCCGAAGATACGATCGACGCCGAGCTCCTGCTCGGTGACCGTGTCGAAGCGCGGGCCGCCCGCGATGAGCAGCGGCCGTCCCATGCCCGGCCCGACCGCCGTGGGATACGCGGCGTGGAAGGCGGCGGCCATTTGCTTGGTGTTGTGGATGTGGGCGTTCTTCTGGGTGACGACCTGGGAGACGAGGACGGCGTCGGCGTTCTCGGCCTTGGCGCGCTCCACGAGCTCCTCGACGGTCACCTGGGCACCCATGTTGATCACCTGGATCTCGCGGTGGTACTCCAGGCCCTTCTCCCCCGCGAACCCCTTGACGTTGAGGATCGCGTCGATGCCGACGGTGTGCGCATCGGTGCCGATGCAGGCCCCGACGACGACCATGCGGCGGTTCAGGACGGTCCGGATCGCCAGGTCGATCTCCTTGGCCGACAGCAGCGGGTACTCCCGGCCCTCCGGGACCTCGATGCCGGCGTAGTCGATCAGGTGGTTGACCTTGCCGTACACGATGAAGAACGTGAAGTTGGGCCCCATCGGCTTGGAGTGCACGACGCTGGCCGGGTCCAGGCCCATCTTCCCGGCGAGCTGCAGCGCGGCCAGTTCGGCGCGCTTCCCGGCGGGCACGGGCAGGCTGAAGGACAGCTGCACCATCGCGTCGCCGGTCGTGTCGCCGTACGGCCGGATGATCGAGGGCAGGTCCTGCGGTGCGGTCCGGTCGGTGGTGGCGGAGTCCTGCGGTCTCATTCGGCCCTCCCTGCGGGCGTCGTGGGCACGGCGGTGTCGTGCGGATCCTCCGACTCCAGGATCTCGGTGACGGGATTGAAGTAGCCGTCGGCGCGCTCGACGACGCCGTCGAGGCCCTTGCCGCCGTCGGCGGGCCGCCGGGTCACCCCGAACGTCCCCTCGGCGATGGCCGTGAGGAGCGTGTCGTCGCAGATCCGTTCGAGCAGGTCGACGGATTCGGACAGCACCTGCCGGGCGCGGCGGACGATGAACCCGTCCGGGCGCGGGACGAAGTCCTCGGCGAGGGAGCCGCAGGCGTCGCGGACGTACCGGACGTTCTCCAGGGCGAGGTCGCGGTCGGACAGCCACGGGGTGTGGATTCCCTCGGTCATCATGCCGATCAGGATGATCGACTGACCGGTCATCACGCCGGCGAGGTTGAAGAAGGCGTCCAGGAGATAGCCGGCGAAGATGTTGCCGGTCATGTGCTTGGTCGGCGGCATGTACTTCAGCGGCGCGTCCGGGAACAGCTCGCGCACGAGCTGGGCGTGGGCGAGCTCGAGCCGGAACGACTCGGGGATCGCCGGGTTGATCTCGAACGCGTGGCCGAGGCCGAGCTGCCGGTCGGCCAGGCCCGCCTCCTTGCCGAACCGCTCGTTCAGCAGCTGGCTGACGATGACGGTGTGGGCGGCGTCGACGGCGTCGGCGGTGGTGAGGTAGTTGTCCTCGCCGGTGTTGATGACGATGCCGGCGCGGGCGTGGATCTGCCGGGAGAACCGCTGGTCGATGAAGGTCCGCCGCGGGTTGATGTCGCGGAAGATGATGCCGTACATGCAGTCGTTCAGCATCATGTCGAGGCGTTCCAGGCCGGCGAGCGCGGCGATCTCCGGCATGCACAGCCCCGACGCGTAGTTGGTGAGCCGCACGTACCGGCCGAGTTCGCGCGAGACGTCGTCGAGCGCGGCCCGCATGAGCCGGAAGTTCTCCTGGGTGGCGTACGTCCCGGCGTAGCCCTCGCGGGTGGCGCCCTCGGGCACGTAGTCCAGGAGCGACTGCCCGGTCGAGCGGATCACCGCGACGACGTCCGCGCCCTCGCGGGCGGCGGCCTGCGCCTGCGGGATGTCCTCGTAGATGTCGCCGGTCGCGACGATGAGGTAGATCCACGGCTGGCGGGGGTCGCCGGTCAGGCGCAGCATCGCGTCGCGTTCGGCGCGGCGCGCGTCGATGCGGCCGATGCCCTGGCGGGCCGCGCGGCGCGCCAGCTCGGCGGCCTCGTCGGCGTCGCCCCCGGACGGCAGGCGGAACGTCACCGCGCCCAGCGAGGCCGCACGCGCCAGGTCGCCCAGGTCGTCGTACGGCTCGCGCAGGAGCGCGTCGAAGACCGGCAGGGCGACCCCGTGCTCCAGGCCCACCTGGTCCCGTACGGCGTCGACGAGGTGGTTCACCCACGGCAGGCCGTCGGAGTCCGCGCCGGTGAGGCCGGCCAGCCGCAGCTGCGCCCGCTCGACCGACACGGTCGTGTGGGTGCGGGCCATCTCGATCACCGGCTGGGCGGCGCGCTCGGCGAGCAGCCGTGCCTTGCGGACCACCTGCGGGTCCAGATCCAGTTTCGTCATTCCGTCTCCACCCGCTCCTGAAAGATCGCGCGCAGGCTCGGCTCGGTGCGAAGGAGGTCCAGGGCCAGCTCCGCGTGACCGGGGACGTACCCGTTTCCGATCAGCATGGTCACGTCGGCGGCCAGTCCCTCGGCGCCGAGGGCCGCCGCCGAGAACGACGTGGCCATCGAGAAGAAGATCACGGTGCCGCCCGTGGCGGTGGCCAGGATCGCGCCGTGCTCACAGCCCGGCACGTCCACGCACACCACCGTGACGTCGGCGCCGGTCCCGCCGACGGCCTCGGCGAGCGCGATCGGGTCGCGGGCGTCGGCGAGGACGACCTCGTCGGCGAGGCCGGAGGCGCGCAGCCGCGCGGCCTCGGTCTCGTTCGGCACCACGCCGACGGTCCGCTTGGCGCCGGCGCGCCGGGCGGCCGCCAGCGACAGCGACCCGCTCTTGCCCGCGCCGCCGAGCACCGCCACCACCGGGGAGGCGTACGAGGCGACCACACGGGACGTGAGGGCGGGCGCGCCGCACACGTCGAGCACGGCCAGCGACAGCTCCGGCGGCAGGTCGGCGGGCAGCTCGGCCGCGATCGAGCGGGCGAACAGGATCGCGTGCCCGTCGGTGGGCACCTGCTCGCCGAGCCCGTCCCAGCGGGCGAGGCCGTCGGTGATCCGCAGCGGGGTCAGGGTGAGGGAGACCAGGGTGGCCACGCGCATCCCGGGCCGCAGGCCCAGCGGGGACCGGGGGCCGACCTCCTCGACGACGCCGATGAGCATGCCGCCCGAGCCGGTCACCGGATTGTGCATCTTCCCGCGCGTCTCGATGATCTCGGCGACCTCGGCGCGGATCCGGTCCGGATCACCGCCGTGCCGGGTGTGCAGCTGCCGGTACGAGGCGGCGTCCAGGTTGAGCCGCTCGACCCGGATCCGTACCTCGTCGTCGCGGACGCGCGGGTCGGTGTCGAGGCGCTGGGCCGCCTGCGGCAGCACGCCCGGCGGCTCGGCGACCCGGTGCAGACCGACCGGAGAACTTCTCATCCCTCACCTCGCTGGCGCAAAATCTTACGGTTAGCCTTGGCTCTAGCAGAATATTTCTCGTATCGTCAGGCTAATGCAAGAGTTCATCCTGGAGGACACCGTGACCGCTGTCGCCGAGGAGTCCGTACCGGCGCCCGGAGCGCACCCGCAGCCGTACGCCTATCGCCACCGCGAGCTCGCCGAGCCCGACTGGCGGCGGTTCCCCGGCTGGCGTGACGTCACGGCCGCGGAGTGGGAGTCGGCGCAGTGGCAGCGCGCCCACTGCGTGAAGAACGTCCGCCAGCTCCGCCAGGTGATGGGCGACCTGCTGAGCGAGGACTTCTACGCCGACCTCGAACGCGACCAGCGCGAGCGGGCGACCATGTCGATGCTGGTCCCGCCGCAGATGCTGAACACGATGGACGTGAGCTCGACGGCGGCGTTCCACGCCGACCCGGTGCGCCGCTACATGCTGCCGGTCTTCAGCGACCGGCGCACCGACTGGCCCTCCCACCCGGTCGCCAGCCGCGACTCGCTGCACGAGGCGGAGATGTGGGCGGCGGAGGGCCTGACGCACCGCTACCCCACCAAGGTGCTCGCCGAGCTGCTGCCCACCTGCCCGCAGTACTGCGGCCACTGCACCCGCATGGACCTGGTCGGCAACTCCACCCCGCAGATCGACAAGCACAAGTTCACGCTGAAGCAGCCGGACCGGGTCCAGGCGATGCTGGACTACCTGCGCCACACCCCGCAGGTGCGCGACGTCGTCGTCTCCGGCGGTGACGTGGCGAACATGCCGTGGCCGCGGCTGGAGGCGTTCGTCGACCAGCTGCTGGACATCGACAACATCCGCGACATCCGGCTGGCCACCAAGGCGCTGATGGGCCTGCCGCAGCACTGGCTGCAGGACGACGTACGCGCGGGCGTCGAGCGCCTGGCGACCAAGGCGCGGGCGCGCGGCGCGCAACTGGCCGTCCACACCCACGTCAACGCCGCCCAGTCGATGACCCCGCTCGTCGCCAAGGCCGCCCGGGCCATGCTGGACGCCGGCGTCCGCGACGTCCGCAACCAGGGCGTGCTGCTGCGCGGCGTCAACACCACCGTCGAGCAGCTCCTCGACCTGTGCTTCGCGCTGCAGGACAACGGCGTGCTGCCGTACTACTTCTACCTGTGCGACATGATCCCGTTCAGCGAGCACTGGCGGCTGTCGCTGGGCGAGGCGCAACGGCTCCAGCACGGGATCATGGGCTATCTGCCCGGCTTCGCCACGCCGCGGATCGTGTGCGACGTCCCGTACGTCGGCAAGCGGTGGGTGCACCAGGTCGCCGAGTACGACACCGAGCGCGGCATCTCCTACTGGACGAAGAACTACCGGACCGCGCTGGAGAGCGACGACCCGGACGCGCTGAACCGCCGGTACGAGTACTACGACCCGATCCACACCCTGCCCGAGGAGGGCCGGGCCTGGTGGCGCGAGCACGCCGCCGAGGTGCCCGGCAGGGCCGCCGACCTGGCCGCCGCCAGCCGCAACGCCTCCGAGGCCCTGCTCACCGAGTGACACCGTGTGCCGGCGGGCGCACGACCGGGATCATGAGGTGTGAGCGAGCGGTTCCGCGACACCGGCGAGCGCCTCTGGATGCCGGCGCGGCAGATCCTGGTCGTGCGCTCGCGCTGGGCCGCCGTGGTGGTGCGCCCCGACCACCGGGAGGTCCGCCGGTACCCCGGTGAGCTCGTCATGGCCCGCACCGGCTGAGCCGTCCCGGCTGCGGGCACATCGACGCGTGGTGGCCACGGCGATGGCGCGAGGGCGACCTGTTCTTCCGCGACGCGGATGGCGTCACACCGTGCGCACCACGCAGCCGCGCGCGCTGATCGCCGCGACGGCCTCGGCGGGGGCAGCGGCATCGGTCACGATGACGTCGAGGTCCGTGACGGAACAGACCCGGCCCAGACCGGTCCGGGTGAACTTCGACGCGTCACAGACCGCGATTCTTCGCCGCGCAACAGCGATCATCGCCTGTTTGACGGGAACCTCGTCGAGTCGCGGGGCGGTGAGCCCGTCGTCCGCCGACAGGCCGCAGACGCCGAGGATCGCGGTGTCGGCCCGCAGCGCGCGCAGTGCGGTCTCGGTGAGATGACCCGTGAACGACTCGTTTCCTCAGCACGGACCTGAGACTGACCAAACCCGACCCGGCGATCTTCCGGGAGGTCTGCCGGCGGCTCGGTGCGGAGCCCAAGGAGATCACGTTCATCGACGATCGGCGGGAGAACGTCGAGGCGGCCAGGATCATCGGGATCGACGCCGTACTGTTCACCGGCGCCGCCCGGCTGTCGGACCACCTCGACCGTCTGTCCTGTGGGTGAATTCCAGGCCGGGAGGACGATTCTCAGGCCCGCGCCAAGTGACGGCCGAGGAACGCGATCTGGTCCGGCAGCATCCGGCGCCGGAACGCCGCGTCATGGCACCCGGGATGGATCCCGCCGGTGACCTCGGCCCGGCGGGCGGCGCGGAGCCGGGCCAGCAGGTCCTTCGTCGGAATCGCGAACGCGTCGTCGCGCCCGCAGGTCAGCGACGCCGGCACGCGGCCGAGTCCCCCGGCCAGCGCCGTCACGTCCCCTCCCGACAGGGCGGGCGAGGCGGCGGCGACCGCGGCGACCCGGCCGGGTCCCAGCGCGGACGCGAGCAGGAGGGCGCCCCGCCCGCCGATCGACCAGCCGAGAAGACCGATCCGGGTCGTCGACAGGCCCCGGTCGCGCAGGAAGGGCAGCAGGTTCCGGGTGATGACCGGCGACGGCCCCCATCCGTCGTCCGCCCAGTCGTCGATCGCGGCGACGGCGAACGGGGCGACGCCCCGGCGCGCGGCGGCCGCGAGGTGGTACTGGACGCCGTACGTGTCGAAGGGGGTGCGGGCGTCGCCGTCCGAGCCGTGCAGCATCACCACGACGGGCAGGCCCTTCGTCACGGGCCCCGGATGGCCGATCAGGACGCGCGCTCTGCCCGCCGGCGAGCGGAACTCCGTCTGCTCGACCGCGCCGGGCGCGACCTTGGGCAACGGTGGCATGCTCCCGCACCGTCCGAGGTAAGGCGCCAGGCGGTAGCGCCCGGGCAGCACGCCCTCCTCGACGAGGCCGTACGCCGTGCCGGCGCCGGCGAGCGCGGCGGCCCCGCCGATTCCGGCGATGAGGACGCTGCGGCGGGAGTGGGTCGACATGGGCCGTGAGCCTAGTGGGAGCTCTGGACGGCGGGTGGTGCCCTCGGGGGAGAAAAAGCCCTAATGTCGCATAGGTGAAGTTTCCTGTCGGCGCGAGCGCCACCATCGAGGAACTGGACGCCGATCCGCACCCGCTCCTTGCCCGGCTGCGCGTGGCCGAGCCGGTGTCCTGGATCCCCGTCCTCGGCGGGTGGCTCGTCACCCGCCACGATCTGGCGCTGCGCGTGCTGCGCGACACCCGGTTCACCGTCGACGACCCGCGTTTCTCCACGGCGCAGGTCGTCGGGACCAGCATGCTCTCCTTGGACGGCGCCGCGCACACCCGGCACCGCGACGCGTTCGCGCGCCGGTTCCGCCCGGCCGAGACCCGCGCCCGGTTCACCGCGTTCGTCCACGACGAGGTCGACCGCCTGGTCGGCGCCGTCGCGCCGCGCGGGCACGCGGAGGTCCGCGACGATCTGGCCGGCCCCCTCGCCGTCGCCGTGGTGACCGAGGCGCTCGGCCTGCGGGACGTCACTCCCGCCACGATCCGATCGTGGTACGACGCGTTCGTCGAGGCGGTGTCGGCCATCACGGCGGGACGGCCGGCGAACGCCACGGACGCCTACGACCGCTTGCGGGCCAAGGTCGAGGCGGCCCTCGACGAGCACGCGGCGGAGGACACGCTGCTGACGGCGGCCGCCCGTCACCTGGACACTGACGAGGTGGTGGCGAACGCGGCCGTACTGATGTTCGGCGGCATCGACACCACCGAGGGAATGATCACCAACGCCGTCCTGCACCTGCTGGAACGCCCGGCCCGCCTCGCCCTCGTACGGGACGAACCGGGCCTGCTCCCGGCGGCCGTGGAGGAGTCGGTCCGCCTGGAGCCCGCCGCCTCGGTCGTGGACCGCTACGCCACCGAGGACGTTCCGCTCGGGACCGCCCGGATCGCCAAGGGCGACCTGGTCCGCGTCTCGATCACCGCCGCCAACCGCGACCCGGCCGTCTTCGCCGAGCCGGACCGCTACGACCCGCGGCGGGCGAACGTCGACCGCCACCTGGCGTTCGCGCACGGCCCGCACTTCTGTTTCGGCGCGCACCTGGCCCGGCTGGAGACCATGACCATGCTGCGGGCCCTCATCCGCCTGCCGGATCTGCGGCTCGCCGGAACGGTCGGGCCCCGGGGTCTGGTCTTTCGGAAACCGCTCACCCTGGAGGTCGCCTGGGAGCCTGTCATCGAAGAAGATGCGTGACAGGCGAGCGCCTTTACATTGTAGATCAGCTAGCTGGGCGGCCTGACGTGCGCTGACGCGTCTCCGCTGGACAACGGACTTTTCGGACCCGATACTTGCGAGCCATGGAGGGGCTTCCGGTACGCGCGTCGGACGAGGACCGCGACCGGGTCCTTCGCGTCCTCCGCGACCGCGCCGCCGAAGGCCGGCTGTCGCACGAGACCTTCGAGCGCCGCGTCGACTCCGCACTGCGGGCCCGCACCCGGGCGGAGCTGTCCCTCCTCGTCGACGACCTGCCGCCGGGCAGCCGGGTCGTACGCGGCCTCACCGGCGCCGTCGCCTCTCTGTCGTCGATGACCGCCCGCATCGAGGCGGCCTGGCGGGCGCCTCGACTCCCCCGATTCACCCTGCCCGGGCTCGACCGGGCGCGCCTGATCATCGGGCGGGCGCCGACCTGCGAGTTCGTCGTCACGGACGTGACCGTCTCCCGGATGCACGCCGAGCTCCGCCGGACCGGCAACACCTGGCTGCTGTCGGATCTGGGCTCGATGAACGGGACCCGGGTCAACGGCTACCGCATCGCCGGCCCCACACGCGTACGCCCGGGCGACGAGATCGCGTTCGGCCGGCAGCGGTTCATCCTGACCGCCGGCTGACCCGCGTACCGCGGCCCCGGCCGACGGTCAGATCAGATGGCCGTAGACGATGACGTTGTCGTCGTAGTGACCGGTGCCGTGGTCGAACGTTCCCCCGCAGGTGATGAGCCGGAGCGCCGGGTATCCGACGCGCCCGTACACCTTCTGTGTCGGGAATGCGGTCTTGGGGACGGCCTCGACCGAGTCGACGCGGAAGGTCGCCGTCGTTCCGTCGCGACGGCCGACGCGGACGACGTCCCCGGGCCGCAGCGCCCCCAGCCGGAAGAACACCGCGGGCCCGCGGGTCGTGTCGACGTGCCCGGCGATCACGGCGGCGCCGGTGGCGCCCGGAACGGGACCGAGGCGGTACCAGCCCGCCTCCTGCGCTCGGGAGAGCGGCGGCACCTCCAGGGAGCGATCGGGGTTGAGGCCGAGGGACATGACGGCCGCGTCGACGCCGATCCGGGGGATCTCCAGGCGTACCGGCGGCGAGGCCCGTAGCGGACGGGCGGGCGGCGACACCGGCGCCGACGGACGCGCGGCCGCGGGCGGCGGCAGCGGGGCGCCCTGCCGGCCGCTGCGAACCGCGCGGGTCAGCAGGATCGTCGTCGCGGCGCCCGCCGCGAGGAGCACCGCGAGGATGGCGAGAGCGCGGCGCACCGTCCATCGCCCGGAGCGTTCCATTGAGGCCCTTGGTCCCTTCCGGTTCGTTCGTGACGGATGGTAAACCTTTCAAGCAACGACAACGTCATAATCTAGACGTTTCCCCACCAAACGGCGCGGTTCCTCCTTGTCTCTGACGCGTTCTCCCACCCCTTCCGTCCGGCCGTCCCCCGTCATCCGCCGACGGCGTGACCGGGACGGACGGCGCAGCCTTCCCCCTTCCCACCCGGCCCGGATGAGGGTGACGGTGCTGATCCCCGCCCACAACGAGGCCGACCAGATCCCAGAGACGATCTCATCGCTCCGCCGCCAGAGACGGCGACCGGATCGGATCATCGTGATCACGGACAACTGCACCGATCTGACGGAGGCCTTCGCCCGGCTCTGCGGCGCGGAGGTCGTCGCCACGCGCGGCAACCGCCACAAGAAGGCGGGAGCGCTCAACCAGGTCCTGAGTCCGCTTCTTCCGGCGCTCGGCCTCGACGACGTCATCCTCGTCATGGACGCCGACTCCGCGCTGGATCCCGGTTTCATCCAGCACGGCCTCGAGTATCTTTCGACCGGACGGTACGCCGCGGTCGGCGGCACCTTCACCGGCAAGCCCGGCGGCGGTCTGGTCGGGATGTTCCAGCGCAACGAGTACGCGCGGTACGCCCGGGACGTACGCAGGCTCAGCGGCAAGGCGCTCGTCCTGACCGGAACCGCCACCCTCTTCCGCGCCCTGACCCTTCAGGAGATCGTCACCGCGCGCGCGTGCGGCCGGCTCCCGGGCCGGGACCAGGTCTACGACGTGCGGGTCCTGACCGAGGACAACGAGCTGACCCTGGCGATCCTGCACCTTGGCCTGCGGATCCTGTGCCCGCCCGAATGCACCCTGACCACCGAGGTGATGCCCACTTGGCGCGACCTGGGCAGGCAGCGGCTCCGCTGGAAGCGCGGCGCGCTGGAGAATCTCGTCGACTACGGGTGGACCCCCGTCACCCGCCCCTACTGGGGCCGCCAGTTGCTGTCCCTGATCGGGATCATCGTGACCTTCACCTACCTGGGGACGGTCGCGTACTCCCTCATCCGGTTCGGCGGGATCCGCCTGAGCCCCGTATGGACGGCGGTGACCGTCGTGTTCATGGCCGAACGCGTGGTCACCGTACGGCGCCGAGGGCCGGCCCAGATGGCCATCGCCGCGCTCCTTCTCGTCGAGATGGTCTTCGACGTGTTTCTGCAGTTCGTTCAGGCCAAGGCGTTCTGGGAGGCTGCCTGGCGCAAGGAAAGGAAATGGTGACGGTGTACAACAATCCCGTGGGAGGCGTCGCCGCCGGCTTCGGCGGCGCGGCGGTGACCGCGCCCTGGCTCGGCATGCAGGCGGTGTGGATCGGCCTGGCGGCCTTCACCCTGGTTTCCGCGGCCCTGGCGGTCAAGCGGATGCTGCCCAAGCGCGAGCACTGACGCACGCCGACCGCGGCGGCGCGGGCGACCGCGCCGCCGCGGGTGCCGTACGCCGCGGGCGAGCCGCTCACCCCCAGGGCGGGACCGGCCGACACGGTCCTCCCGCGACCGACGCCCCCTTGACACGGCACTAGGACGGCTCGACCGCTGCCCGACGGAGCCGCAAGTCCATGAATATCCCTATAAACGTCGATTTGATCGGGCTAGTCGGAGGATGGCGCGGTGCATCTCCGGAGCCGGAGCAGCCTATATCCCGATTCAGCCCGATAGGTCCGATTCCATATCCTCTGCCTTTGTTGCTTACTTACCTGTCAGTTGTCTTGTCCGGAATGAGACGGGGAATGGTATTAGTCACGGTACAGTCCCGAAAATCGGGAAGTGCCGCCTGGAAGGTGTTCTGCGCGGTACCGACTAGAAGGAGACTGACGTGCTGAAGAAGACCTGCGCCACCGGCATCCTGATGCTCACCACCGCCGCGGGCGCCCTGCTGGCGGCCTCACCCGCGTCCGCACAGGCCCCGGCCTGGGGCGGTGGCTGGGGCGGCTGCTGCGGTGGCTGGGGCGGCGGTGGCTGGGGCGGTGGCGGCTGGGGTGGCGGCGGCTGGGGCAGGAACAGCAACTTCAACAACAATCAGCTTTCCAACTTCATCCCCATCCGCGTCCACAACCGGAACAACAACGTCGCCATCGCCACCAACAACCAGAGGCAGGGAGGGCGCGGTCTCGGAGGCGACGGCCTGTTCTCCGGTGGGTTCGGGCTCGATGACGACGACTAGCCCTCACCACGGCCGACCCTGAGCGTCGCCGCGACCTGATCGGCCGGCCTGCCGACGGCCCGCACCTGCCCGCCCTGGAACGAGCGGGCAGGTGCCGGCCTCCCACCCGAGGCACACGATCACCGGCGCGCCCCCGCGCGGACGCGCGGATGATTTGTCCGAACCGCGAGGATAGTCGGGGAATATGCGCATAATGGCTAGCTGATCGCCCCACAAGCTGATGCGTGCAGTCATTGCGCCACGTCTTTGTCGCCATCTTACCTGGCGCATGTCTTGTCCGGATTACGGCGGGGAATGTTACGAATCGCGGCGCAGTCCGCGATATCGGAAAAGCGCCGTCCGCGACGGCTATCGTGCGGTTCCGACAATAAGGAGACTGACGTGCTGAAGAAGACAAGCGCTACCGGCGTCCTGGTATTCGCCGCAGCCGCGGGGACCCTGCTGACCAGTTCACCCGCATCCGCCGGTGGGTGGGGCGGCGGCGGCTTTGGCGGATGGGGCGGCGGATGCTGCACCCGCGTCGCCAGCAATTTCCGGACTTTCCACAACCAGAGGAGCTTCAACTGGAACAACAACAACCTCTGGAACTACATCCCGATCCGGATCCGCAACCGGAACAACAACGTCGCCATCGCGCGGAACGGCCAGGCGCAGAACGAGCGCCAGAACGAGTTCCAGAACCAGCGCGAGAACGAGCGTCAGCGGGCCTTCGGACTGGATGACTGATCCGCACCTTCGCTGACCGCAGACGCTCGCGGCGCCCGGCTCCGGCCACGCCCGCCGGCCGAGGCCGGGTAGACGCGAGAAGCGGCTCGTCGCCTGCCGCCCCGCCCTCCCTCATCGAGGGCGGGCGGGGCGGCGGGGCGAGAAACGACGAAGGCCTCAGGCCGGGTCGTAGGCGAGGTTGGGCCGGAGCCGGCGCTCCACCTCCGCGAGGGGGACGCCACGGCGCCGGGCGTAATCCTCGGCCTGGTCCCGGCCGATGCGGCCCACGGTGAAGTACCGGGACGCCGGGTGGGCGAACAGCAGGCCGCTGACACTGGCCGCCGGGGTCATCGCGTACGACTCGGTCAGGCCCATCCCGATCCGGTCGGAACCGAGCAGCTCGAACAGCGTGCCCTTCTCGCTGTGGTCCGGGCTGGCCGGGTACCCCAGAGCCGGGCGGATCCCGCGGAAGCGCTCGGCGTGCAGGTCCTCGATGGCCGGGTCGGCGTCCGGTTCGTACCACTCGCGCCGCGCCTTGAGGTGCAGGTACTCGGCGAACGCCTCGGCGAGGCGGTCGGCGAGGGCCTTGACCATGATGGCGCGGTAATCGTCGCCCGCGGCCTCGTACCGCGCGGCGAGGTCGTCGGCGCCGTGGATCGCGACGGCGAAGCCGCCGAGGTGGTCACCGGCCGGGGCCAGGTAGTCCGCGAGGCTGCGGTTGGGACGGCCCTCCGGCTTGGCCGTCTGCTGGCGCAGCATCGGGAACCGTACGCCGCCCTCGAGCACGATGTCGTCGCCGTCGGAGTGGGCGGGCCAGAACCCGTAGAGTCCCCGGGCGCGCAGGGATCCGTCCGCGATGATCTGGTCGAGCATGGCGTTGGCGTCGTCGAACAGCTCGCGCGCCACCGGCTGCTCCAGGATCGCCGGGTACTTGCCCTTCAGCTCCCACGCGAGGAAGAGGAACTGCCAGTCGATCATCGCGCGCAGCTCGGTCAGGTCCGGTTCGACGGTCCGCACGCCGGTGAACGCGGGAACGGGCAGGTCCTCGTACGAGACGCGCTCGGCGTTGGCCCGCGCCTGCTCGAGGGTGAGCAGGGGGCTGCGTTGCCGGGTCTCGTGCTGGACGCGCAGCCGCTCCTGCTCGGCGCGGTTCTTCGCGTCCAGCTCCTCGGCCCGGTCGGGGTCGAGCAGGTCCGAGACGACGCCGACGACGCGGGAGGCGTCGAGCACGTGGACCGTGGTGCCGTCGTACGCGGGGGCGATCCGCACCGCCGTGTGCTGGCGCGAGGTGGTGGCGCCGCCGATGAGCAGCGGGATCTTCAGGCCGCGGCGGTCCATCTCCGCGGCGACGGCGACCATCTCGTCCAGTGACGGGGTGATCAGCCCCGACAGCCCGACGGCGTCGGCGCCCTCGGCGACGGCGGTGTCGAGGATGGTGGCGGCGGGGACCATGACGCCCAGGTCGATGACCTCGTAGTTGTTGCAGCCGAGGACGACGCCGACGATGTTCTTGCCGATGTCGTGCACGTCGCCCTTGACGGTCGCGAGCACGACCTTGCCGTTGCCGCGCTCGGCTTCGAGGCGGCCCTCCAGCCTGGCCTGTTCCTTCTCCGCCTCCATGTACGGCTCGAGGTAGGCGACGGCGCGCTTCATCACCCGGGCGCTCTTGACGACCTGCGGCAGGAACATCTTCCCGGATCCGAACAGGTCACCGACGATCTTCATGCCGTCCATCAACGGCCCCTCGATCACGTCGAGCGGCCGCGCGGCCCGCTGCCGGGCCTCCTCGGTGTCCTCCTCGACGAAGTCGACGATGCCGTGCACGAGCGCGTGCGCCAGGCGGTCCTCGACGGGCGCCTCCCGCCAGGACAGGTCCACCGTACGCTGGGTGCCCTTCCCGTTCACCGTCTCGGCGAAGGAGACGAGCCGGTCCGTGGCGTCCGGACGCCGGTCGAACAGCACGTCCTCGACGAGTTCGAGCAGGTCGGCGGGGATGTCCTGGTAGACGGCGAGCTGGCCCGCGTTGACGATGCCCATGTCCAGCCCGGCGCGTACGGCGTGGAACAGGAACGCCGAGTGCATCGCCTCGCGTACGACGTCGTTGCCGCGGAAGGAGAACGAGAGGTTGGAGATGCCGCCGCTGGTGCGGGCGCCGGGGCAGCGTTCCTTGATGAGCGGCAGCGCGTCGATGAACGCCTTGGCGTAGCCGTTGTGCTCGGCGATGCCGGTGGCGACGGCCAGGACGTTCGGGTCGAAGACGATGTCCTCGGGCGCGAACCCGGCCTCCCGCGTCAGCAGGTCGTACGCGCGGCCGCAGATCTCGACCTTGCGCTCGGTCGTGTCGGCCTGGCCCTGCTCGTCGAAGGCCATGACGACCACGCCGGCGCCGTAGTCGCGGATGCGGCGGGCCTGCTGCAGGAAGGGCTCCACGCCCTCCTTGAGGCTGATGGAGTTGACGACGGCCTTGCCCTGCACGCACTTGAGCCCGGCCTCCAGCACGCTCCACCGCGAGCTGTCGATCATGATCGGGATGCGGGCGGCCTCCGGCTCGGTCGCGACGAGGTTCAGGAACGTCGTCATGGCCCGCTCGCTGTCCAGCAGGTCGGCGTCCATGTTGACGTCGAGGAGGTTCGCGCCGCCGCGGACCTGCTCCAAGGCCACGTCCACGGCGGCCTGGTAGTCGTCGGCCTCGATCAGCCGCCGGAACCGCGCCGAGCCGGTGACGTTCGTGCGCTCGCCGACCATCACGAAGCCGGTGTCGGGCGCGATCTCGAACGGCTCCAGGCCGCTGAAACGGGTCCGCCGCGGCGGGGCGGCCACACTGCGAGGTGACAGCCCGGAGACGGCGGCGGCGATCCGCTCGATGTGCTCGGGCGTGGTGCCGCAGCAGCCGCCGACGATGTTGACGGACCCGGCGCCGGCGAACTCGCCGAGCAGGCCGGCCGTCTCCTCCGGCGTCTGGTCGTAGCCGCCGAACGCGTTGGGCAGCCCGGCGTTGGGGTGGCACGCGGTGTAGGTGCCGGCCAGGCGCGCCAGCTCGGTGACGTGCGGGCGCATCTCCGCGGCGCCGAGCGAGCAGTTCACGCCGACGACGAGCGGCTCGGCGTGCTCGATGGAGTTCCAGAACGCCTCGACGGTCTGGCCCGACAGGGTACGGCCGCTCAGGTCGACGATCGTGACGGAGATCCACAGCGGCAGGTGCGGAGCGACCTCGCGGGCGGCCGTGATGGCGGCCTTGGCGTTGAGCGTGTCGAAGATCGTCTCGATCAGCAGCAGGTCGACGCCGCCGTCGGCGAGGGCCTGGATCTGCTCGGCGTACGCGTCGCGGACCTCATCGAAGGACACGGCGCGGTAGGCCGGGTCCTCCACGCGCGGGGACAGCGAGAGCGTCACGTTCAGCGGGCCGATCGAGCCGGCGACGAACCGCCCGCCCGCCTCGTCGGCGGCCTGCCGGGCCAGTTGCGCACCGCGCAGGTTCATCTCCCGCACGTGGGCCTGCAGCCCGTAGTCCGCCTGGCCGATGCTCGTCGCGGTGAACGTGTTGGTGGTCGTGATGTCGGCGCCCGCGGCGAGGTAGCGCCGGTGCACGTCGAGGATGAGGTCCGGGCGGGTCAGGTTGAGCAGGTCCGGGTCGCCGGTGACGTCACGAGGGTGGTCGCCGAACCGGTCGCCCCGGTAGTCCTCCGGGGTGAGCCGCGCGCCCTGCAGCATCGTGCCCCAGGCACCGTCCAGGACCGCGATACGCCGGTCCAGGAGCTCACGCAGAGCCTGGGTCGCGTTCTGCCCGCGCGCCCGGCCGTCGTCGGTAGCGGATCCGTCCACTGGACCACCTCCCGTTGCTGGGAGGCGCCCTTGTGAACATCGCTGGCGGCCGAGCGTGGCGGGCGTGAAACCCGTTGCAGCGCCTCTCGGCCGGTGAGACCGAGAGTATCAAGATCTGGCGGCGGGTTCGACGGACGGCGGGTTGCCGGTGGTGGGCCGCCCGGTGACGTACGCCCGCGCGCGGCCAATCGGATCGCCGGCCTGGCCGAAGCCGGTCGCACGCGGATGATCCGGAGTAGTTCACGCGACGATCACTCGGCATTAGGACGGATCCATGAGGATTCCGCCCCGGCGCCGTATCCACAGCCGCCCTTCGCCGACCGATGAGGACGCCATGTGCCGTGATGGACACCCTGAGCCCGACTCCACTCCTGCGACTCCCGAGACGGGTGACACGGCTCCGGGAGGAGTCGGCCGCCGCCGGCTGCTGATGGCGGCCGCCGCCGGGGCCGCCCTCACGCTCGCGCCGATCTCCTTCACCCGCGGCCGTGCCGACGCCGCCGTCACGGGCGCCGGCACCGCCGGCGACGGTCAGGAGACCCGGGTCGTGACCGGGCACCTCGAGACCGGCGCGGCGGACTTCGTGTACCTCCCGGTGCGGGTCCCGGCGGGCGTCCAGAAGATCGCCGTCGAGTACTCCTATGACAGGCCGCCGGTCCCCGCCGGCACTCCGGGGAACTCCTGCGACATCGGGATCTTCGACGGGCGCGGCACCGGGCTCGACGGCAAGGGCTTCCGCGGCTGGTCCGGGGGCTTCCGCACCTCTTTCGAGATCAGCGACGGCGAGGCCACCCCCGGCTACCTGCCCGGCCCGATCAGGCCCGGCACCTGGCATGTCGTCCTGGGGCCGTACCAGGTGGCGCCGCAGGGCATGGACTACACGGTGCGGATCACGCTCACGTACGGCCGGCCCGGGCCCGCCTTCACGCCCGACTACCCGCCGAAGCGGGCCAAGGGCCGTGGCCGCGCGTGGTACCGCGGAGACGGGCACCTGCACACGGTGCACTCCGACGGCCGGAGGTCGCCCGCCGAGGTGGCGGCCGGCGCCCGGGCTGCGGGCCTGGACTTCATGGTGTCCACCGACCACAACACCTCCTCGTCTCACGGGGTCTGGGGGCAGTACGCCGGTGATGACCTGCTCATCGTCACCGGCGAGGAGATCACCACCCGGAACGGCCACTGGCTGGCCCTGGGCCTGCCGGCCGGAGAGTGGATCGACTGGAGGTACCGCTCCCGCGACGACGCCTTCGGCCGCTTCGCCCGGAAGGTCCGGCGCGGGGGCGGGCTGGTGGTGCCCGCCCACCCGTACTGCCCCTACGTCGCCTGCCAATGGAAGTTCGGCTACGACGACGCCGACCTCGTCGAGGTGTGGAACGGTCCGTGGACCTACGACGACGAGTCCGCCGTGGACACCTGGGACGCCATGCTCGGCGAGGCGGTGCGCAAGGGCAGGCGCTGGATCCCGGCCATGGGCAACAGCGACGCGCACAGCGAGCCCCAGGTCATCGGGCTTCCGCACAACGTCGTGTACGCCGACGACCTCACGACCGACGCCCTCATGGGCGGTCTGCGGGCGGGCCGGTCCTGGATCGCCGAGTCACAGGCGGTGCGGCTGACCTTCACCGCCGCCGGCGACGGCCGGAGCGCCGGCATCGGCGGGACGCTGACCGCACCCGCCGACGCCCCGATCGACGTCCGGCTGGACGTCGAGGGCGTGCCGAACGGCACCGTCCGGTTCATCACCGACGAGGGCCAGCTGCATCAGGAGTCGCTGCCCGCCTCCGGCTCGGGCGGCGTCGTCTGGCGGACGACCACGTCGCTGGCCGCGTACGTGCGGGCGGAGGTGCGCCATCCGATGGCCGACGGCACCCCCGGCAAGGGCAACACCATGGGCCCGAACCTGATGTGGGGCCCGATGGCGGCCCTGACCAATCCGATCTTCCTGCGGCGCTCCGGCTCCTGACGCGGCCGCCCGGCCGCTCCGAGGCCGGCCGCGGGAGCGTGCCCGCGGCCGGCCGCCTCGGCGCCCGTCACGGGCCGCCGGGCGACGCCTCAGAAGTTGATCATGTGGCCGGCCAGGCCGTGCACGGCCTCCTTGACCGCCTCGCCCAGGGTCGGGTGCGCGTGGACGTTCCGCGCGACCTCGTGGACGGTCAGGTCCCACTGCTGGGCGAGGGTCAGCTCGGGCAGCAGCTCGGTGACGTCCGGGCCGATGAGGTGCGCGCCGAGGATCTCGCCGTACTTCTTGTCGCTGAGGATCTTCACGAAGCCGGTCGGGTCGCCCAGGCCGTGCGACTTGCCGTTCGCGGTGAAGGGGAACTTGGCGACCTGGACGTCGAAGCCCCTCTCCTTCGCCTGCGCCTCGGTCCAGCCGAAGCTGGCGATCTGCGGCTGGCAGTAGGTGGCGCGCGGGATCATCACGTAGTCGAGCTCCATCGTCTCGGCGTCCGCGATGGTCTCGGCGGCGACGATGCCCATCGACTCGGCGGCGTGCGCGAGCATCAGCTTGGCGGTGACGTCACCGATGGCGAAGATGTGCGGGACGCTCGTGCGGCACCGGCCGTCGACGTCGATCGCGCCGCGCTCGGTCAGCTGAACGCCGGTCTTCTCCAGGCCGTAGCCGTCGACGTTCGGCTGGAAGCCGATCGCCTGCAGCACCTTGTCGGCCTCGATGACCTGCTGCTGCCCGTCCTTGGAGACGGTGACGCGGACCTTGTCGCCCGACTCGTCGATGCCCTCGACGCGGGTGGAGGTCAGCACGTCGATGCCCAGCTTGCGGTAGCGCCGGGCCAGCTCCTTGGAGACCTCCTCGTCCTCCAGCGGCACCATCCGGTCCATGAACTCCACGATCGTGACCTTGACGCCGTAGTTGCTCAGCACGTAGGCGAACTCGACGCCGATCGCGCCGGCGCCGGCGATCACGATGCTCCCGGGCAGGTCCTCGCTGAGGATCTGCTCCTCGTACGTCACGACCCGGTCGCTCAGCGACGTGCCCGGCAGCAGCCGGGGGGTCGCGCCCGCCGCGATGATGCAGTGGTCGAACGTCACGGTCTCACCGTTCACCTGGATGGTGTTCGGGTCGGTGAAGGTGCCCCGGCCGCTGAACTCGCTGATGCCGTTCTTCTTCATCAGGTAGTGGACGCCCTTGACGCGGCCGTCCGCGACCGTACGACTGCGGCGGAACGCCTCGCCGTAGTCGAAGCGCACCTCGCCGTCGACCTGGATGCCGAACGTCTTCGCCTCACGCGTGAAGATGTGCGCCAGCTCGGCGTTGCGCAACAGGGCCTTGGAGGGGATGCAGCCGACGTTCAGGCAGACGCCGCCCCAGTACTTCTCCTCGATGACCGCGGTCTTGAGGCCCAGCTGGGCGGAACGGATCGCGGCGACGTACCCGCCCGGGCCCGCGCCGAGAACGACGACGTCGAAATGAGTGCTCATGAGCAGTAACGATATTGCCCTGCGCGCGTCCGGCCGACACGGTCCCGGCCCGCCCGGGATCTCGCCGCCGGAGGCGGGGCAACGGCCTCCCGTGTCCGACCGTACCCGGTCATCCGTCCGGCTCGTGGGCCGGGCGACCGGTGTTCACACTGTCGGTCAACCGGCGAGTGGGCTCCTGTCAGGAGCCTCCCTCCGCCGGAACCGATCATCGGCGGGCGTGCCCCCGCGCCCGGAACCGCCGAGGAGGCCGGGATGAGGCTTCAGCGCACCGCGTCACGCCGCGCTCGCCGGTGCGGCATGACGACCGGCCTGGTCGCGGGCCTCCTGCTCGGAGCTCCCGCCGCGCACGCGGCGTCACACGTCCCGCACGGGCCCGTTCCGGCCGCGCCGCTCGCCACGGAGGTGACCGGTGGCGATCCGGTCTGCCGGCGACACCGACGCCCCGTTGTACGACGGCGGCACGGTACTGGGCGTCCTGTCGGGCCTCAGCGGCGACTGCGCCGCCGGAGGCGTGTCGTACTTCGAGCCGATCGCCAAACCGCTCAGCGCGTACGGTGTGTCGGTGTACCGACCCGGCCGGACGCTCAGGCGGCGCGGTAGACGACGAACGACACCGCGATGTACTGCGCGACGTACGCGGCGATCGTGAAGGCGTGGAACACCTCGTGGAAGCCGAACCAGCGGGGTGAGGGGTCCGGACGTCGCAGGCCGTACACCAGGCCGCCCATGCTGTAGAGCAGACCGCCGACGCACACCAGGATGAGCGCCGCCGGTCCGGCGCCGTGCAGCAGCTGCGGCATGAAGCCCGCCGCCACCCAGCCGAGGCCGACGTACAGCGCGGTGTAGAGCCAGCGCGGCGCGCGCACCCAGGCGATACGGAACAGCACGCCCGCGGCGGCGCCCGACCAGATCACCGACAGCACCACGGTGCGCGCCGTGCCGTGCAGGGCCAGCAGCGCGAACGGCGTGTAGGTGCCGGCGATGATCAGGTAGATGTTGGCGTGGTCGAACCGGCGCAGCACCGCCTCGCCGCGCGCGGACCAGTGGCCCCGGTGGTAGAGCGCCGAGATGCCGAACAGCAGCGCCGACGTCACGGCGTACACCGCGGCGGCCAGCCGCGCCGCCAGGGTCGGGCCCAGGGCGACCAGGACGATGCCGCCGATGAGGGCGGCCGGGAAGGCGCCGGCGTGCAGCCATCCGCGCAGGCGCGGCTTGACCGACTGTGCGAACTCCCCCACGCGTGCCGCCGGTCCCCCCATGAGCCCTCCTTCGTGTGCGACGACTTCCCGGGGCTCAGTATTCCGGACGGCGCGCCAGCCGTCTCCCGCCCCCCAGGCGCGAGGTGAAGTCGGTCTCCACCTCCTGGACATCCTCGACGGTTACCGCCACCTCCTCAAGGGTCGGCCGGTCCCGCAGCCGGTCGGCGGCCCTGCGCAGCGCCCGCTCGCCGACGAGCCGGCTCAGCTCCAGGCCGAAGCAGTCCAGCTTGTCGGCGTCGGTGAGGTCGTCGCGTGCTCGCAGGTCGGCGGCGAGTTCGCCGAGCCGCTGCGCCTCGGCCAGGTCGTACCGCCGCAGGGCGTGGCTGCACAGCTCGGCCAGGGCGGCGTGGTCGCGGGCGAAGGACAGCCCGTTCAGGTCGTTGCCGGCGAGCCGGCTGAGCGCCCGCTTGCGGTCCATCGCGGCGTCGACGATCTTCAGCAGGCCGGCCAGGAGGAGGATCGGGCCGATGCTGATGCCCTTGTCCTGGGCGATCATGAAGGAGGAGCGGAACACCGCGGCCGAGCCGATCGCGGCCGCCATGACCTGCGCGACGTCCGCGCCGATGGGCGGAGCGCCGGCGGGCAGCGCGAAGCGCCAGCCCATCGACTCGGCCAGGATGAGGGCCAGCGTCGAGGCGGACGCGTTGACGATGACGTACAGCATCCCGGAGGGGCAGAAGACCGCCGCCGCGGGCTTGTCCTGGTAGCGCCCCACCAGCTCCGCGACGCCGATGACGGCGCCGAGCAGGGCGGCGAAGAGCATCCGCGTGACCACTAGGCCCCCCTCGCGCGTACGGGTTCGAGCCCGGTGGCGATCATCCGGCCGGCCCGTGCCGCCTCCAGGAAGACCAGGAGCCACTCCCCCGGTCCGGTCGCCGTGCCGTGCCAGCGGCGCGGCGGGGCGTCCCTCGCCTGGAGGAACACCAGCAGCCAATCCCCTGTGCCCGAGGCCGTGCCCCGGCGCATTCGCGTAGACATGGCGAGTACTCTCGCGAGCCCGCAGCCCGAAGGCGACGACCCGGCGACCACGGGTTGGCGAACGTGCTGTCCACGGCGTCCACGAGGCTCAGTTGTGGCGAGTCCGTGGCATCACGGCGGATTCTTCGCGGACCGGAGACGGCACCGCCCTTTACAAAGTAAGTCCGCCGCGAGCGCGCGGGGAACGGCCCGGGCCGCCCTCCTCACAGGCGGGGCGGACGGCCCTCGTAGGGGGTGCTCAGGACGACCGTGGTCCGGGTCGAGACGTTCGCGGCGGCCCGGATCTGCTGGAGCAGCTCCTCCAGCGCGAACGGCGAGGCCACCCGCACCTTCAAGATGTAGCTCTCCTCGCCGGCGACCGAGTGGCACGCCTCGATCTCCTGAAGGTGGGCGAGCTTCTCCGGCGCGTCGTCCGGGGCCGCCGGGTCGATCGGCTTGATCGAGATGAACGCGGTGAGCGGCAGGCCGACCGCCTCATGGTCGAGCACCGCCGAATAACCCTTGATCACGCCTCGTTTCTGCAGCCGCCGCACCCGCTGGTGCACGGCCGACACGGACAGGCCCGTCTCCCGCGCCAGGTCCGTGAAGCTCATACGGCCGTCCTCGGCGAGCAGGCCCACGATCTGCCGGTCGATGTCCTCCACGCCTCAGAACCTATCGCGATGGACGGTTTCGCGGCGGAAGTGCCCGCGGCCACTTCCGGGCGGCACGTCGCCGGCCATGCCGCCGCCCCCGGGCCGCGCCACCCCGCGTCACCGCGGATCGGCCAGGTGCCGGCCGATCACCATCCGCTGGATCTGGTTCGTCCCCTCCACGATCTGCAGGACCTTCGCCTCGCGCATGAACCGCTCGGCGGGGAAGTCGCTGACGTACCCGTAGCCGCCGAGCACCTGCACCGCGTCGGTCGCCACGCGCATGGCGGTGTCGGTGGCGAACAGCTTGGCCATCGCCGCCTGCGTGCCGTAGGGCCGGCCGGCGTCGCGGCGGCGGGCCGCGGACAGGTACAGCGCCCGTGCCGCCGCCACACCCGTGGCCATGTCGGCGAGCATGAACCGCATCCCCTGGAAGTCGGCGACCCGCTGCCCGAACTGCCGGCGCTCGCGGGCGTAGGCGACCGCCGTGTCCAGCGCCGCCTGGGCCACGCCCACGGCGCAGGCGGCGATGCCGAGCCGCCCGCCGTCCAGGGCCGACAGCGCGATCGGGAGACCCTGGCCCTCCGCGCCGATCCGGTCGCCCTCGGCGACGCGGACGTCGTCGAAGTGCACCTGCGCGGTCGGCGACGAGCGCAGGCCCATCTTCTTCTCCGGCGGGGCCGCGCGGACGCCGCGTGCGTCGCCGGGAACGTGGAGGCAGGAGATGCCGCGGCTCTTGTCGGGGGCCGTCCGGGCGAAGAGGGTGTAGAAGTCGGCGTGCCCGCCGTGGGTGATCCACGCCTTGGTGCCGTTGACGGTGTACGCACCGCCGTCGAGGTACGCCTTGGTGGCGAGCGCGGCCGCGTCGGACCCCGAGTGCGGCTCGGACAGGCAGTACGCGCCCAGCGGTTCGCCGCCGATCAGCTCGGGCAGGAGCCGTCGCCGTTGTTCGTCCGAGCCGTACGCCGCGACCGGGAAGCACGCGAGCGTGTGCACGCCGACCCCGAGGCCGACCGCGAGCCAGCCCGCGGCCAGCTCCTCCACGACCTGCAGGTAGACCTCGTACGGCTGGCCGCCACCGCCGAACTCCTCCGGATACGGCAGCCCGAGCAGTCCCGCCCGGCCGAGCGTGCGGAAGACGTCGCGGGGGAACCGGGCGGCCTCCTCGTCGGCGGCGGCCCGCGGGGCGAGCTCCGCGGCGACCAGGTCACGGGTCAGCTCGAGCAGCTCATACGCCTCCGGTGTCGGCAGTTCGCGATCAACGCCCATCGTCCACTCGCCTCCGGCATCGAGCCCCTCCACGCTGAGGGGCGCCGCAGAAATAGTAGGACGTCCAACTAAGTGGGCGCTATCACCCAGAGGAGACGTACGGTACGTCCTGGGCTATCACCGGCTGTCGTTCCGGCCGGGTCGAGGAGGCGCGATGCGGGTCCGGCTGGCGTACGGGGAAACGGGGCTGGAGATCGAGCTGCCGGACGCGGCCACGACCGTCGTCACCCCACGGCACCATCCCGCCGCCCCGGACCCGGCCGCCGCGCTGCGGGCCGCGCTGCGCTCACCCGTCGCCGGACCGGCGCTGCGCGACCGCATCCGCCCCGGGCAGACCGTGGCGATCTCCGCCTGCGACGGCACCCGGCCGCAGCCGCGCCACCTCATGATTCCGGCGATCATCGAGGAGCTCGCCGGCATCGTCGACCCCGGCGACGTCACGGTCCTGGTCGCGACCGGCACCCACCGCGGCAACACCGACGCCGAGCTGCGCGAGATGTTCGGCGACGCGGTGGTCGACACGGTCCGCGTCATCAACCACGACGCGCGGGACACCGCGTCCCTGACCTACGCCGGCGTCCACGGCGCCGGTGTGCCCGTGTGGCTGAACAGCGCCTGGATCGACGCCGACGTGCGCATCACGACGGGCTTCGTCGAGCCGCACTTCTTCGCGGGCTTCTCCGGCGGCCCCAAGCTCGTCGCCCCCGGGCTGGCCGGGCTGGAGACCGTGCTGACGCTGCACGACGCCGCCCGCATCGGGCACCCCTCGGCGACCTGGGGCGTCACCCACGGCAACCCCGTCCACGACGACATACGCGCCATCGCGGCCGCCACCGGCGTCACCTTCGGCCTTGACGTGATCCTCAACGGGGACAAGGAGATCGTCGCCGCCTTCGGCGGGGACCTCCCGGCCATGCACGCCGCCGCCACGGCCGCCGCGCGGGAGGCGGCGATGTGCCCGCTGGAAGCGCCGTTCGACGTGGTGGTGACCACCAACGCCGGATATCCCCTCGATCAGAACCTGTACCAGGCCGTCAAGGGCATGTCCGCGGCCTACCAGGTCGTCCGGCCCGGCGGCGTGATCGTCTGCGCGGCGGAGTGCCGCGACGGGTTCCCCGACCACGGGTCGTACCGCGAGGTGCTGGCCTCGGCGCCGTCCCCGCAGGCGCTGCTCGCCGGCATCTCCGCGCGCCCGCGCACGGTCCCCGACCAGTGGCAGGTGCAGATCCAGGCCCGCATCCAGGCGGGCGCCCGGGTGGTGATGCACACCTCCCACCTCGGCGACGAGGAACTGGCCGCCGCGCACCTGGAGCAGACCCGCGACATCTCCGCGACCGTCGCGGACGCCCTCGCCCAGGCGGGCCCCGGCGCACGGGTCTGCGTGCTGCCCGAAGGGCCCCAGACCATCCCGTACCTCACCGGAGGGACGGCCTGAGGATCTCCTGCGGCGGAGTGGTCAGGCGTCGACCACGATGAGGTCGCGGGTGATGTGGTTGACGCTCTCGTGGCCGTCGGCGGTGCACACGACGATGTCCTCGATGCGCGCCCCGTGCGGCCCCGGGTAGATCCCCGGCTCGATGGAGAAGGCCATCCCCGGCTCGAGCGGCTCGGCGTTGCCCGCCACGATGTAGGGCTCCTCGTGCGTCTCCAGGCCGATGCCGTGGCCGGTCCGGTGGATGAAGTACTCGCCGTACCCGGCGGCCGCGATCACCTCGCGGGCCGCGGCGTCGACCGCCTCGGGCGCGACACCGGGACGGACGGCGGCGCGGGCGGCCTCCTGCGCCTCCTTCAGCACCGCGTAGTAGGCGTGGAAGTCCGCCGGCGCCTCCCCCACGGCGTACACGCGGGTCTCGTCGGAGCAGTACCCGCTCGGCATCGTGCCGCCGATGTCGACGACGACGGGCTCGCCGGCCTGGATCACCCGGTCGGACAGCTCGTGGTGCGGGCTGGCGCCGTTGGGCCCGGATCCGACGATGACGAAGTCCACGGTCGCGTGCCCCTCGGCCAGGATCGCCTCGGCGATGTCGCGGCCGACCTCACGTTCGGTACGGCCCGCCTTCAGCAGGGCCGGGACCAGGGCGTGCACCCGGTCGATCGCCGCGCCCGCCTCCCGCAGCGCCTCGATCTCGGCTGCGCTCTTGCGCTTGCGCAGCTCGCCGAGGACGCGGCCCGCCGCGACCTGCTCGACGCCGGGCATGGCGGCGCGGAAGCGCAGGGCCATGACCGCCCACATCCGGTCCGCGACGCCGACCCGGCCGAGGTCACGCGGCAGCCGCCCGGCCGCAAGCGCGTACGGGTCCTCGGTCTCGTCCCAGGGCACCAGCTCCACGCCGAGCCCGCCGGCCGTGGACGCCTGCGCGGCCGCCAGCTCCAGCCGGGGCACGATCAGGAAGGGATCGTCCGCGGCGGGCACGACGAGGCACGTGAGCCGCTCCAGCGGGATGGCGTCATAGCCCGTGACGTAGCGCAGGTCGGGCCCCGGCGTCAGCAGGAGCGCGCCGAGTCCGGCGTCGGCGGTCGCCTGGCGCACCCGGGCGAGGCGGTCGGGCTCGAATAGTGCTGTCGGGCTGGTCACACCGTTCCCTCTCCTTTGAGGATCCACATGTCGGCGGCAATCTACTCCCGCGGGGCCGTCCGAGCGTCACCCGCGTGGGCGTCCCGCCGTCTCCTGACGAGTATCCGCCGGGGCGGGCGGCGCGCGTGCGACCGCCCCCGGGGGACGGCGGCGGCGAGGCGGCCGTGGCGGGGCGGCGGCGATGCACAAGACGCGCACAAGCCCGATGGATGATGCTCGCTGTGTGCGATAACCCCATCACGGACAGCGAAAATCGCTACGATGACGTACACGCTCACGGCGTGCACAAGGCGAGCGCGACGTCTCGCTGGCCTCGTGTGTCACACCGACCTCAATCCACCACAACCTCCTCACCGAAGCAGATCCACCATCGCCCTCGCAGACGATCACAATCGAAAGTGGTCTCCATGGGACTCCCTCACACCACGGGCGACAGGCCCTCAGACGAGCAGGCGGACACGTCGGAGGCGACGATCGAACGGCTCCGCGCCGAGCTCGAGCAGCTGCGTGACAAGCTCCGGAACACCGCCGCGATCGAGCGGGCCAAGGGCGCGCTGGCCGAGCGTCTCGGCTGCGGCGTCGACGCCGCCTACACCCATCTCCTCCAGCTGGCGCGGGACAGCGGCATCACCCCGCTGGACGCCGCGTCATTACTGTTCACCCCGGAGGCGCGCGACGACGACCCGCTTCCCGCGCCCCGCTCCCCCGCCGACGACGCCGACGCCGACGACGACGGCCACGGTGACGGCGGTGACGGGGACGTCGGCCGGCCCGCGTCACCGGTCGCGGGACGGCGGCCGCCGGCGGCGGTCGCGGCGGACGGCCCGCCGCCCGATGGCGGCGTGTGTCCCCGGCCCGTCTTCGACGACCTGGCCGAGCAGTTCGAGCACGCCCAGCGCCTCGGCAACCTCGGCTGCGGGATGTGGGAGCCGGCGACCGGCGCGAGCCACTGGTCCGACCAGGTGTACGCGATCTTCGGGCGTGATCCGGCGGAGGGACCGTTGCCGCTCGACCGGCTCGCCGCGGTCGTCGTGCCCGAGGACGTCCCGCTGACCGCCCACCTGATCAGCACGCTGGTCGACGGCCGGGAGCCCGTCGACAGCGAGATCCACATCCGGCGTGACGGGGAGACCCGTGAGCTGCGGCTGATCGGTGAGCCGGTGGTCGACCGGGCGGGCCGGCCGGTGGCCGTCCGCTGCGTCTACCAGGACGTCACGGGCTGGCGGCGCGGTGAGCGCGCGCTGACGGCGTCACGCCGGCAGCTGGAGCAGTTGCGGGTCGACGAGGAGCGCCGGCAGGCGATCGACATGCAGCGCTCGATCCTCCCCCTGCCCGAGCGCGTCGTCGACAAGCCGGGCCTGCGGGCGGCGATCCGCTATCTCCCGGCCGGGATCCTGTCCCGCGTCGGCGGCGACTGGTACGAGACCAGCGCCATCGACGGAGAGGGCGTCTTCCTCGCGATCGGCGACGTCTCCGGGCACGGGCGGACCGCCGCGGCCGCGATGGCCCGGCTCCGCAACGGCCTGAGCGGGCTCGCGTTCACCGGCGCCCCTCCCGACCGGCTGCTGGCCTGGCTCAACCGCCTCACCCTGCACTGGCCGACGTCGCTGACCGCGACCGCGCTGGCCGGCCGGTTCGATCCGGAGACCCGCACGCTGACGTGGGCGCAGGGCGGCCACTTCCCGCCGCTGCTGATCCGCGACGGCAAGGCCACGACGCTCGATCCGCCCGAGGGAATGCTGCTCGGCGCGATCGATGACGCCGAGTTCGGCGTCGCGACGACGTCGCTGGAGCCCGGAGACCTGCTGCTGCTCTATACCGACGGGCTGATCGAGCGGCGGGACCGCGACCTGCAGGTCGGCCTGGACCTGCTGCTGCGGGTCGCCGAGACGGCGGCCAGCAACGACCCGGAGACCGTCCTGGACCGCGTCCTGTCGGCGTTCGGCGCACCCAACCCGAACGACGACACCTGCGTCGTGGCCATCCAGATCGTCTGATCGGCGGGAGAGATCTCCGGCCCGGGCCACGACGGGCCGGAAGCTGAGAGGATGGCGGCGTGGGTGGACTCATGCTGCTCGATACGCCGTCGCTGTACTTCCGCGCCTTCTTCGGGGTGCCCGAGACGGTGACCGCGTCCGATGGCACGCCGGTCAACGCCGTGCGCGGCCTCCTCGACATGATCGCGCGTCTGGTACGGGAGCGCTCACCGCGCTCCCTCGTCGCCTGCATGGACGCGGACTGGCGGCCGGCCTTCCGCGTGGAGGCGCTGCCGTCGTACAAGGCGCACCGGGTCGCGCCGGACGGTGGCGACCAGACGCCGGACGCTCTGGCCACGCAGGTCCCGGTGATCGAGGAGGTCCTCGACGCGTTCGGGATCGCGCGGATCGGCGCCGCCGGGTACGAGGCGGACGACGTGATCGGCACGCTCGCGACCACGGAGGACGGCGAGGTCGACATCGTGACCGGCGACCGCGACCTGTTCCAGCTCGTCCGTGACGACAAGCCCGTACGGGTGCTGTACACCGCGCGGGGCATCAAGGCCCTGCAGATCGTCGACGAGGCGGAGGTGACGGCGAAATACGGCATTCCCGGTCGTGCGTACGCCGACTTCGCCACACTGCGCGGCGACCCGAGCGACGGGCTGCCCGGCGTGCCGGGAGTCGGCGACAAGACCGCGGCCGCGCTCATCACCCGGTTCGGATCCTTGGAGGGCGTCGAGGAGGCCCTCGACGCGGGAGAGACGGCGGGCTTCCCCGCGGGCAGCCGCCTGAAGCTGGAGAAGGCGCGCGACTACCTCGCGGCCGCACGGACGGTCGTCCGGGTCGCCACCCGCATCCCCCTGCCGGCGTTCGAGGCGGGCGTGCCGCGCAAGCCGCACGACCCCGAGCGTCTCGTCGCGCTGACCGACCGATGGGGTCTGGACAGCCCGGTCGACCGTCTCCTCAGCGCGCTCGCGGACGAGTGAAACGCCCGCCGAAGGTGGAGGACCGGCCTTGCGGCAGATGACCGATCCCCGCGGCAGATGACCGGCCCTGCCGTAGATGACCGTTCTCGCAGGAGGTGACCGACTCCTGGCGATCCCGGCAGGTGACCGCTAGGTGACTGTTTGCATTTCTTGCGTCATTTGGCGCACTCCGGGGGACTATTCGGCGTTCTCATTTCAGTGACAGGGTCGGTGAAAGTTGCGGCCCGCACGGGGAGGAAGGCTGCCCATGACGTTCACTGTCAGCCGCCGAACGCCGGTCTCGCCCGGGGACGACGAGGCCGCGTTCGCCACCGTGACGGAGATGTTCGCCATGACGCAGCGCTCGAACCACGCCACGGCCTTCGCCGGGTGGGTGGTCACGACGAGCGCCATGGGTGTGGTGCTGCAGTGGGACACGATCCGGTCGCTCACCGGGTCGGCTCCGGGCCTCGTCCTGCTCGCCGCTCTCGGCCCCGTGGCCGCCGCACTCGGCTACGTCGTGGTGCTCCTCACACGCGCCCACACCGTCACCGCCGGCGCCCAGGAGGACTTCCACCGCTTCATCGCGAGAACACCGCCGGACGAGCCGGAGTTCGCCGCGCCGGCGTTCCGGCGGCTGCGGCGGCTCACCGCGGCCGCCCGTCACCGCGCGATCCTGACCCGCACCGCTCTGGCCTGGGCGTACGTCGCCGGTGCCGCGTTCCTGACCTGGAGCGCCGCCGCGGTGGCGCTGGCCTCCGGCCACCGCTGACACCCCTCGGCCGGCCGGCGTCCGGGGCACGGAACTCCGCCCCCTCCCCGATGCCCCCGGGCGCCGGCCTCTAGACAGATTTCCCCTTTATTAGGTCCACTGGAGGTAATGAGGTTCAATAGCGAACCTCTGCCGTCACGCGCAGACGGAGACCGGGTGCAGGAGATCCTCGCGAACAGACACGGGTTTTGGCAGGCGTTGCAGGAGTCCGAACGAGCCGCGTTGCGCGCGGCCGGTCGGACTCGTGAGTATGCGACCGGCACGCTGCTGTGCAGCCAGGGCGCCGACCCCGACCACGTCCTGATCATTCTGGACGGGTGGGTGAAGGTGACGGCCGGCCGTGCGGACGGTCAGGAGGTCATGCTCGCCATCCGGGGCCCGTCGGACACGATCGGCGAGAGCGGCTGGCTGAACGGCCGGCCGCGGTCGGCCAACGTCAAGGCGCTGGGCCGGGTCCGTGCCCTCGCGATCCCCGCCGAGCAGTTCGCCTCCTTCCTCAACAGTCACGCGCACGCGGCGCAGGTCCTCGCCCGGGTGATGGTCGGTCGGATGGACGACGCCGACCGCCGGATGACCTCACAGGTGGGCACGAGCGGTCCCAAGCTGCTCGCCCTGCTCCTCCTCGACCTGGCCGAACGCTACGGCGTCCCGGGCGCCGGCGGCGCCGTCACGCTGCCGCTGCCGCTCACCCAGCAGGAGCTGGCGACGATGATCGGCCGGGCACGGGAGACCGTCGCACGCGCGCTGACGGTGTGGCGGCGGGAGGGGATCGTCGTCACGCGCCGGATGCGCATCGTCATCCTGCGCCTGGATGCGCTGCGCGACATCGCCGAGCGCGACGAGGACGCCTGACGCACGGCGAACACGCCCGTGAACGGCGGACGTGTGTCATACGGCACATTCGCCATGCGACCGCCGCGTTAAACTTCAGGACCCCGATCACCCTTCAGCGCTGAGGGGAGCATCCTCGCCAGATGACGAGCGATCGACCGTCAGGCGGCGGATCGGGACGCTCGCGGTTACTGCGCGAGCTGCTCGAGGTCGTCACCAACCTCTGGCAGTTGATCGTCTTCCTGCTCCCCTTCGCCGGTCTCGGCGCGGCCCTCCTCCTGCGACACCTGCGGCAGATCTCGATCGCACTGGCCTGGGTGATCGCCGTGGCGAGTTCGCTGTCCGGCCTCATGATCCTGGCCGGTCAGAAGGACCGGATCACCGAGTGGCTCTCCGGCTGGGCCGCACACACCCGCGAGCAGGTGACGAAGCTCGGCCGGACGCTCCTGGCATTCGTCCTGACGGCCGCCGCGGTCGCCGCCGCCGGCTGGGCCGCCACCGGCGCGGTGGCCGTGCTGGCCGGATCCTGCTCCCCTCCCCTGGACCTGCGCGTCCTGACCGCGCCGGAGAACCTCACCGCGCTGCGGCGGGCCGCCGCGGACTACACCGCCGCGCACTCCTCCCGATGCCGGCCGGTGCGGATCACCGTCGCGCCCTCCGGCAGCGTCCTCAACGTCGCGTCCGGCTTCCAGAACGGCTGGTACTCCGATCCGGGCGCCGGCGAGAACGGCCGCGGAGCCCTGCAGCCCGACGTCCTGATCCCGGCCTCCTCCGGCGAGGCGGACCGGCTCCTCGCGGCACCCCATCCGGGCGTGCGGCTGAAGGACGAAGGGTCGATCGGCAGCTCGCCGCTCGTCGTCGGGATCTCCTCCTCCGCGAGCGGCGACCTGAACAACGCGCTGGCCGGCCAAGACCGTCTCCGCCTCGCCGAACTGCTCGACGCGGCCCACCGCAACGGCGTCCAGGAGATCCTCCGCGCGAGCCCGGACGTCTCAGAGGTCGGCGCCCTGGCCAGCGTCGACCTCTACGCCGGCCGAGCCTTCGGCGGTCCCGGGCCGGCCGAGCACATCCTCGGCAGCGCCGCCCTGCCGCTCAGCGACTCCGCCGCGCTGCTGTGCGCGTTACGGCACCGTCCCGCCTCCGACGAGCGCCTCGCGGTGATCGCCCCCGAGCAGGTCCTGGCCGACTACATGAACGGCCGGGCACTGGGCACCGCCTGTCCCGCCCCCGGCGCGGGAGGGCCACAGCTGACGATTCACCGGGTCTCCGACACGCACTCCTTCGACTATCCGTTCATCCGCGTCTCCTGGGACGGCCAGTCGTCGACGCGCCGTGACCGCCGGATCGACGACTTCCGCCGCTGGCTCGGTCACGGCGGGCTGCGCGGCGAGGCGTTCCGTGACGCCGCCGGCCGCCCGGGCATCGGCGACTCCACCGGCGGCCGTCTCTACCTCGGCACGGCCCCGAGCGTGTCCGTCCGGCCCTACGGGCGCGATGAGATCAACGACACGCTTGCCCGGTTTGCCCTGCTCAGGCCGCCTCTGCACATCATCATGGCCCTCGACGTGTCCGGGTCGATGAGCGGCGGCCGCCCGCAGGGCGGCTCCCGCTTCACCGCCGCCGTGCAGGTCGCCCGCACCGCGGCGCAGACCGTCATCCATGACAACAGGGACACCGTCGAGCTCGGCGCCTTCTCCCGGATTCAGGGCAAGTCCTCGTTCCGCACGGTGGCGCCCCCGGCGGGGCCCGGCACGATCGGTGCCGCGCTGGACGGCCTGACGCCCCAGGGCAGCGACATTCCCCTGTACGACGCGATCCGCGCGGCCGCCGACCGGGTCGCGGCGTACCAGGACGCCACCGTGGTCGTCCTCACCGACGGAGGGTCCGAGGAGGCCGATCCGCGCGACCGGGCCGCGGCCCTGCGCCGAGTCCTCAAGACCCGGCCGATCATCGTCCTGACGGGGACCGTCACCTGTGGGGCCTCCGCGGCGCTCAAGGCGCTGGGGCCGTCGGTGCGCTGCGTGGACGCGGGCGACCAGGAGCCGACCGACGTGGTGACGGCCGTCTTCGACCCGGCGACGCCCGCCGGTGGAGGGTGATGCGGATGCTCGGAGGCCGTCTCCGCGGACACCGCACCGCCATGCTGGCCGGTCTGGTGGTCGGCGTCGCCGCCGTCCTCGTGCCACGGGCGCCGTGGAGCGACTCGGCCGGCCGCACCCCCTGCCCGGGTCACGCGGGCATCGTCGTCGCCGCCGGCACGGACGTCAGCGCGGGGGCCGAGCGCCGGGCGCTCGTCCGCGAATGGAACCTCCGGCATCAGGACGACCCGGATCTGCAGGCCCGCATCGTGGAGATCTCCAGCCTCGCCGACCTGCAGCGCAGCCAGCTCGCGGCGGTCTCCGAGGGACGCGGCTGCGACTATGACGTGCTCACGCTCGACGCGCCCTGGACCGCGGAGTTCGCCGACCGGAAGGAGATCATCCCGTTCCCGCTGCCCCACGGCTGGGACGACGACTTCCTGCGGGAGCTCCGGCCGTCGGTGACCCGGCATGGCACGGTGTACGCGCTGCCGTTCAACGCCGACGTCGGCCTGCTGTACTACTGGAACGACGCGCGGCGGCAGGCTCCCGTGGGCCTGCCGGACCTGCTGGGCCAGGCCGCCGAGGCGGTGACCGCGCACGGTTTCCAGGCCGGATACTCCCTCCAGCTCGCCGACTACGAGGGCGCCACGGTGAACGCGCTGGAGCTCATCTGGGGTTTCGGCGGCGACGTGGTGCGGGACGACCGGGTCGTCATCGACACGTACGCCGCCCAGGTCCGATCCGCCCTGGCGGCCGTGCACGCCAACCTGCCGCCCCAGGTCGCGGGCATCGACCCGACCGCGGGTGACGCGACCGAGGAGTCGAGCATCCAGGCGTTCGAGGCACACCGTGTCGCCTTCATGCGGAACTGGCCGTACGCCTTCCGCACTCTCGCCGCCGACCCGCGGATGCGCTCGGGCGGCCGGTTGCGGTTCGGGGTGTCCCCGCTGCCGGGACCGAGCGTCCTCGGCGGGCAGAACCTCGCCATCTCGTCGTACAGCCGGAAGAAGGAGGAGGCGCGCCGCCTCATCGAGTTCCTGACCGACCGGGACGCGGAGAGCCGGTTGTTCGCCTGCGGAGGGTTCGTGCCGGCCCGCGAGTCGGCGTACCGGGCACCCCGGCCCTGCGCGGACGCATCGCCGGGCGAACAGCCGATCGGCCAGGCCGATCTCACCCAGCTCGCCGCGCAGATCCGGCAGGCCATCGCCAGGGCGCGCCCACGCCCGCTGACCCCGGCGTACCAGGAGTTCAGCGAGGTGTTCCGGCGTTGCCTCCGCGCGGCGGCGTTCGAGGCCGGGGAGGTGGACGTCGACTTCGGCGCGTTCGCCCGGCTGCTGAGCGCGGCCTACTCCGGGCGGCCGGTCCGCACCGAGCCGGACCGGCCGTGCGGATGACCGGACCGGCCGTGCGGATGACCGGACCGGCCATGCGGATGACCGGACCGACCCCGCCGGACGAGCCGGCGCGGGCCTGCCGTCCCCATGGCGCCGAAACGCGCGGCCGGTGACCCGACCGCCCCGGCGGGCCGGAACGAGAAGCCGTCCCGGCGGCCCGGTGAGCGGCCCATCCCGGTCGGCCGGTGCGAGGAGCCGTGCCGGTCAGCCGACGGAGGAGTAGGCCACGACGCCGCGCCGGATCGCGTCCATCGCCCGCCCCGCGATGTCCCGGACCCCGCCGCCCGGTGGGGCCGCGTCCGCGATCTGGCCGAGCATGTCGAGCAGCTGCTTCATCTGGCGCACGAAGTCACCGGCGGTCAGGTCGGTGTCGACCAGCACGACGTCGAGCGGGGTGCCGCTCGCCCAGCGGTACGCGGCCCAGGCGAACCCCAGGTCCGGCTCGCGCAGGAACGCCACCCGGTGATCCTTCTCGACCTCCTGCAGGTCGCCCCACAGCCGGATCATCTCGGTGAGCGCCTCCCTGACCGGTCCGGCCGGCACCCGTGGCGCCCGCCCGTCCTCCGGCGCCCGCGACTCGTACACCAGCGCGGACACGGTCGCGGCGAGCTCCGCGGGCCCCAGGTCGTCGAAGAGCCCGTCGCGCAGGCACTCGGCGGTGAGCAGGTCGAGCTCGGTGTAGATCCGCCCGAGGCGGCGCCCCTCGTCGGTGACCCGCTCGCCGTCGAGGTAGCCGAGCTGGTCGAGGACCGCGCAGACCCGGTCGAACGTCCGGGAGATCACCTGGGAGCGGCCCTCCACGCGGCGGCGGAGCGCCGTCGTCTCCTTCTCCAGCCGGAAGTACCGCTCCGCCCAGCGCGCGTGGTCCTCCCGGTCGGCGCAGCCGTGGCAGGGATGCTCGCGCAGGTGCCGCCGCAGCTCGGTGATCTGCGGGTCCTCGCGCGTCGCGTCCGGGCGTTTCTGCGGGCGTGGCTTGTCCAGGTGCGCCGTCTTGTTGCGCAGTGTGGAGGCCAGGTCGCGGCGGTGCTGCGCGGACCTGCGGTTGAACCACTGCGGGATCTTGATGCGCTCGACCGGCTCGACGGGGCCGCGGAAGTCGGCCAGGGCGAGCTGCTTGACCTGCCGGTTGATGGTCAGGACGAGCGGCGACGGGTCGTCGGAGCGCTTCGCGGAACCCGGCTCCAGGACCACGGCCGCCCCGGCGAACCGGCCGTGCGGGATCATGATGACGTCGCCGAACCGCAGCCGCTCCAGCGACCGCGCCGCCTCGGCGCGCCGGGCTCCCGACCGTTCACGGGACAGCTCGCGCTCGCGTTCGGTGAGGCGCTGCCGCAGGCGGGCGTACTCCATGAAGTCGCCGCTGTCGCAGGTGGCCGCCTCCAGGTAGCCCTCAAGGGCCTCCTCGTTGCGGCGCAGTTGCTTGGCGAGCCCGACGACCGCGCGGTCCGCCTGGAACTGCGCGAAGGACTCCTCCAGGAGCGTGCGGGCGCGTTCGCGGCCGACCTGGCCGACGAGGTTCACGGCCATGTTGTACGACGGGCGGAAGCTGGAGTTCAGCGGGTACGTCCGCGTGCCCGCCAGGCCGGCCACCGCCGCCGGGTCGACGCCGGGCACCCACAGGACGACGGCGTGGCCCTCCACGTCGATGCCGCGCCGCCCGGCTCGCCCGGTGAGCTGGGTGTACTCGCCGGGGGTCAGGTCGACGTGCATCTCGCCGTTCCACTTCACGAGACGCTCGATCACGACGGTGCGGGCGGGCATGTTGATGCCCAGGGCGAGCGTCTCGGTGGCGAAGACGGCCTTGATCAGGCCTTCGGTGAACAGCTCCTCGACGACCTCCTTGAAGGTCGGCAGCATGCCCGCGTGGTGTGCCGCCAGCCCGCGCTCCAGCCCGGCCAGCCAGGTGCCGTACCCGAGGACGTCGAGGTCGGCGCGCGGGATGTCCGCGGTGCGCGCCTCGACATGCGCCCGGATCTCCTGGGCCTCCTCCTTGGAGGTGAGCCGCAGCCCGGAGTACATGCACTGCTCGACGGCCGCGTCACAGCCGGCCCGGCTGAAGATGAAAGTGATGGCGGGCAGCAGCCCGGCACGGTCCAGGCGCTCGACCACGTCGGCGCGCGACGGCGGCCGGTACCGCTCGGGGCGGCGTTCGCGCCGCCGTCCGGAGCGGCGGCCCTGGTTGACCCGCGTGCGCCGCAGGTCGTCCAGTGCCCACCGGCGCAGGTCCGGGTTGACCTTGGTGTGCTCGTCGTCGACGAACAGGTCGTACAGCCGGTTGCCGGCGAGCATGTGCTGCCACAGCGGCACCGGCCGCTCCTCGTCGACGATGACGGTGGTCTCGCCGCGGACCTCCTGCAGCCACTCGCCGAACTCCTCGGCGTTGCTGACCGTCGCCGACAGCGCCACCAGCCGCACCGACTCGGGAAGGTGGATGATCACCTCTTCCCAGACCGCGCCGCGGAACCGGTCGGCGAGGTAGTGCACCTCGTCCATCACGACGAACGCCAGCCCGGCCAGCGTCGAGGACCCGGCGTACAGCATGTTGCGCAGGACCTCGGTCGTCATGACGACGATCGGCGCCTCACCGTTGATGGCGTTGTCGCCGGTGAGCAGGCCGACCTTGCCCGCGCCGTAGCGGCGGACGAGGTCGGCGTACTTCTGGTTGGACAGCGCCTTGATGGGCGTGGTGTAGAAGCATTTGCGGCCGCCCGCGAGCGCCAGGTGCACGGCGAACTCGCCGACGACGGTCTTGCCCGACCCGGTGGGCGCGGCGACGAGCACGCCGTGGCCCTCCTCCAGCGCACGGCAGGCGTCGACCTGGAAGAAGTCCAGGTCGAAGTCGTACAGGCTTTGGAACTCGGTCAGCGCGGGCGTGAAGAGCGCCATGCGCTGCCGGTGCGCCGCGTAGCGCTCCGCGGGGGTGGTCATGGCTCAAGCCTACGGACCACCGCCGACCGAAACGGTGGCACTCCGTGGATTATGGACCCCGTCGGTCCGGATCGCGGAACCGGCGGAGACGGCCGCCTGCGGCCCGCGCCTACACGCGCTCGCCGTCCTCCAGCTCGCCGTCGGGCAGGTCCAGCGGGGAGGCCTCGTCGTCCGACAGGCCCGCGTACGGGTCGGGCCGGGCGGCCTTACGCCGATCGTGGATGTAGGCGATGACCTCGGCGACCTCGAAGAGCACGACGGTCGGCAGTGCCAGCGCCAGCATCGTGAACGGGTCCTGGCTGGGGGTGGCCACGGCGGCGAACACGAACAGCCCGAAGATGATCAGGCGGCGGGACTTGCGGATGCGGGCGTGCGTCAGCACCCCCGCCAGGTTGAGGATCACGACGAACAGCGGCAGCTCGAACGTCACGCCGAAGATCAGGAGCATCGCGACGGCGTAGCCGAGATAGCTCGAGACCGTGATGAGGGCGGTGGTGCCGTTCGGGACGAAGCCGAGCAGGATGCCCAGCCCCTTGTCGAGCGTCACGTAGGCCAGCGTGGCGCCGCCGACGAACAGCGGAACCGAGGCGGCCAGGAAGGCGTACGTCCAGCGGCGCTCGCGCTGGTACAGCCCCGGAGCGACGAACGCCCAGAGCTGGTACAGCCAGATCGGAGAGGAGATCACCACTCCGACGATCAACGAGATCTTGAGCTCGAGGAAGAAACCCTCGGTCAAGCCGTTGACGACCAGGCCGCACCCCTTGCCCAGGCGGTTCTTCTCCGGGAGCTGGCAGTACGGCTGCTGTAGGAACTTCCAGATCGGGTCGAAGAACCACAGCCCCACGCCCGTGCCCACCAGGATGCCCAGCAGGGCCTTGAGCAGGCGGTTTCTCAACTCGCGGATGTGCTCGATGAGCGGCATCCGCCCATCGGGGTTCGTGTTCCGCGACGGTCTGATCGTCATGGTCGTCGATTGTGCCGGACGGTCAGGACTTCCTGCCGGGCTCCGTCTGGGACAGCGGCACGCCGCTGACGGTGGTGCCGTCGTCGGCCGGGGCGTTCAGCTGCGGCTGCTGGGCCGCCGCCTGCTGCTCCAGCAGCGCCGCCTGCTCGCGGAGCCGGGCCGCCTGCGCGCGGGCGTCCTGCGGCTGTCGCGGCTGGTCGTCGTCGTCGCTGATCAGACCCTTGGTCTCGGACTTGAAGATCCGCATCGACCGGCCGAGCGAACGAGCGGCCTGGGGCAGCTTGGCGGAACCGAACAGCACCAGGATGACGACCGCGATGATCGCGATCTCCCACGGACCAAGATCCATTTGAAGTCCTCTTCAGCAGGAGGGGTGTTACTCCCCCCGATCGTACGCCGTCGAGCCGGATGTCTCACTCCCCTGATCGTTCCAAACGGTGCAACTCACGGGCGAAGGCCTCCTGTTTCGGCTCCAGACGCGCCCGCGTCCGCCGCAGTTCACGGCCCAGACCACGGACCGCCAGGCCCACCTTGACCGCGCACACGCTCAGAACCACCAGCCCGGCGAAGGCCAGCCCGACGTACAGCATCATCCACGGCACACGCCGACCATAGCGGGGTTCGCCGACGCGGGCGGCGTCACGGTCCGCCGGCGGTCACGCGTCGTACAGCTTCAGGGCGCGGGCGGCGTCCTCGCGTACCTGGGCGGCCAGTTCGGCGGGCTCGACGATGCGGCCGCTGCCGGCGAGCCGCAGCGCCAGCCGGCGCACCCAGCGCACGTCGCGGGTCCGCAGCACGACGCGGAGACGTCCCTCGCCGAGCTCCGCGACGCTCTCGCAGGGGTAGTGGTCGGCGACCCAGCGCCCGGCCGGGGACAGCTCCAGCGTCACCCGTACGTCCTCCGGCGAGGGACGGAACAGCCCGGCGTCCAGGTCGAGCGGCTCGGCCTCCTCCGGGATGCTGGCGGCGACGTCGAGGACCCGCAGGTCCACGATCCGGTCCAGGCGGAACAGCCGGACGGCCTCGGCACGGCGGCACCAGCCCTCCAGATAGGACCAGCCGTCGACGAGGAGCAGCCGCATCGGGTCGACGTCGCGCACGGTGTTCTCGTCCCGGCCCGGCACGTAGTAGGTCATCCGCAGCCGGCGGCCCTGGTCGAGGCCCGAGCGCACCTGGACCAGGACGTCCGGGCGCACGTCGAGCTCGACGGCGACCTGGCTGCTCGGCCGCGCGGCGGTGCCCGCCGCGTCCTCCAGCTTGGCGATCACCCGGCTCACGGCGTCGCCGTGCTCGGGGAGCCCGGCGATCGTGCGCAGCGCGACGAGGAGGGCGGCGGCCTCGTCGACGTCGAGCCGCAGCGGCCGGCTGATCGACTCCGCCTCGCAGACCACGATCTCGCCGCCCTCGTACGACAGGTCGATCGGGCAGTACGGGTCGGGCGCGCGGAGTTCGACGCACCACAGGAGGTTCAGGTCGTCGATGATCTGCTTCTCGGTCACGCCGAACGCCTCCGCGGCCTCCTCGACGCTGACCGAGCTGCGGTTGATGACGTACGGGACGAGGGCGAGCAGCCGCCGCAGCCGTTCCGAGGAGCTCACTGGCACACCGCCTTCAGGTGCTGGATCATCGCGTCGCGCACGTCCGGCGGCTCGATCACGACCACGTCGTCGGCGAACCCGGCGAGGTGGTCGGCGAGCTTGTCCACCTCGGCGAACGTCAGCTCCGCCAGGTCCCACTCGTCGTCGTCGCGGCGGATGTTCGCCGCCCAGCGCCGGATGCCGTCCGCCGCGCCGCGCCGCAGGCGCACGGTCGCCGTACGCCGCCCGGGCGCTGGACCGCCCATGGAGGTGACGACCTCCCGCACGTCGACGCCGTCCGGAACGGTCACCGTGCCGGCGGGCCCGTCGGCGACGACGTCGCCCCTGATCCGGCTGAGGCGGAAGACCCGCGCCTCGCCGCGGTCGCGATCGAGGCCGGCGACGTACCAGCGGCCGTGCCTGCTGACCACTCCCCAGGGCTCCAGATGGCGGCGCTGCGGCGCGCTCCGGCCCACGCCCTGGTATTCGAAGGCGACCGGCCGCCGGTCCCGTACCGCGCGCCACAGGGCCGGGAAGGCCGGCTCGTCGGTGCCGACCCTGGGCTCGATGCCGAGGGAGGCCGCCTCGTCGGTGTCCACGCCCGCGGCCCGCAGCTTCAGGAGCGCCCCGGAGGCCGCCTCGGCCAGGCTGGCCCGCTGCCACACCCGGGCGGCGAGCCCGAGGACGGCGGCCTCGTCGCGGGCCAGCTGGATCTCCGGCAGCTCGTACGCCTGGCGCTGGATGCGGTAGCCCGGCTCCTCGTCGCCGTCGCTGCCCATCTCGAGGGGGATGCCGAGCTCGCGCACTTCCTCCTTGTCGCGCTCGAACATCCGCTTGAACGCCTCGTCCCCACCGGGATAGCCCGGTACGGCCTGGCGGATCTGCTCAGCGGTGAGGTACCGCCGGGTGGCCAGCAGGCACACCACGAGATTGAGCAGCCGCTCGGTCTTGCGGCGCGACATCGTCCACTCCTTCTGGCCCGTCCCCGTGGCCTCCGACGCTACCGTTGGCGGGTGATCCGATGGCGCAAAGGCACGGTTGTCAAGATACGCCGCGAATGGCCCGGAGCGGTCGAACTCGACGTCATGATCGACGACGAGGGCGAAGCCCGCGCACTGGCCTACCCGGCCCTGGTGGGACGGCCCCGGCCGGGCGACGCCGTGCTGCTCAACACGACGGCGCTCGCGATGGGGCTCGGCACCGGAGGGTACGCCATGGTGGTCGCGGTCCCCGACCGTTTCCCACCGGATCCGTCCGGCCCGGGCCATCTGGTGAAGGCACGCTACACCCCTCTGCAGGCCACCGTGCTCGGCGCGGACGAGCAGGACTCCGCACATCACGAGGTCCTGCGCGACGCCGAGTCGATCGACGGGATGCCGGTGGTCGTCGCCGACCTGCACTCGGCGCTGCCGGCGATCATCGCCGGGCTGCACCTGGACCGCCCCGGCACCCGCGTCGTCTACGTCATGCCGGACGGCGGCGCGCTGCCCGCCTGGTTCTCCCGGACGATCGCGACGCTGCGGGAGACGGGCGCGCTGACCGCGACGGTGACGGTCGGCCAGGCGTTCGGCGGCGACCTGGAGGCGGTGACTCTCCACACCGGCCTGCTCGCCGCCCGTCTGGTGCTCGGCGCCGAGGTCGCCATCGTCGCGCAGGGCCCGGGGAACCTCGGCACGGGCACCCGCTGGGGCTTCTCCGGGGTGTCGGCGGGCGAGGCGGTGAACGCCGCGGCCGTCCTGGAGGGCCGTCCCGTGGCGTCCCTGCGGGTCAGCGAGGCCGACGCGCGCGAGCGTCACCGCGGGATCTCCCACCACAGCCTGACCGCCTACGGCCGCGTCGCCCTGGCGCGGGCCCAGGTGGTCGTGCCGGATCTGCCGGGGGAGTTCGGCGACCGGGTACGGGCCGAGGCCGGGCCGCTCGGCGCACGGCACGAACTCGTCACCGTGCCCGTGGACGGCCTGGAGAAGGCGGTCCGCGACTCGCCCGTGCGGGTCTCGACCATGGGCCGCGGGCTGGACCAGGACCTCGCGGGCTTCCTGGCGGTCGCCGCCGCCGGACGCCACGCCGCGGGTCTGCTGAGCCGGCGCCCCGACGGCGCCGATCGATAGCCCGGGACCGCCGACCTCACGAGAAATGCCCTGGTCGTTACCGTTCGCTTGCTCTACCGGGAACGTCGCCGAGGATCCTTGGAAGCGGGAGGCGAGGAAAGGCGATCGCGGGCTGCTCACGCCCTTCTCGTCTTCGGCAACGAGGAGATCATCGTGCTCAGCAGGACACGCGTCTCTGCCGGCCTCGTCGTCGTCGCCGCAACGGCCGGCGCGGTGTTCGCCACTCCGCCCGCGTCCCACCAGAGCGTCCCCGCGGCGCACGTCGGCGCGGCCGTGGCGCGGGTGAGCGCGAGCACCTCACCCCGCGACGGCCGGTGGCGGCACGACGGCCACATCCGGCACCAGAGCCACCGGCACGACCGCTTCCAGCGCCACCGCCTCGACTCGCGGCACTTCGGTCATTCACATCGCGGGCGCGTGCATCGCCATGGCGGTCACGAGGGGAGCTTCGTCCGGGCCGTGGAGATCGTCGTGCACGGGGGTTGAGACGGAGACACAGACGCCGGAGCACGCGCTCCGGCGTCTCGTCGTGATCGCCTCGACCCCCGGGCGGGCGCACGCGATCAGGAGTTGAGCTGCTCCAGTGTCCGGCCCTTGGTCTCCACGGCCGCCAGCGCGACCAGGGCGCCGATCATCGAGGCGATTCCGAGGACGGTGAACACCGAGGCGATGCCCTCGTTCCGGTCGAGGAGCGCTCCGACGACGATCGGGCCGACGATGACGCCGAGACGGTTGGCGACGCCGCCGAGCGAGGCGCCCAGGGCGCGGTTCTGCGTCGGGTACAGCTCCGGCGTGTAGAGGTAGAGGCTGACGTTCGTGGCGTAGACGAACAGCGACGTGACCGACGCCCAGACCGCGACCTGCCCGCCCGAACCCGTCCCCCACGCGGCCAGGACGAGCAGCGCCACGCCGGCCCCGCCCAGCCCGATGGCGAGAATGGGCCGGCGGCCCAGCCGGTCGACGAGCAGTGCGACGACGAGGCACCCGACCAGGCCGGCGACGTTGCTGACGACGTTGTAGGTCAGCGCCGTCTGCAGGTCCAGCTTGAAGACCTTGGTGTAGAGCGCGGGCAGCCAGGCCGTGATGCCGTAGTTGACGAAGTAACCGAAGAACCACAGGACCGCGACGACCACGGTGCGGCGCAGGTACCGGCCGGTGAAGAGGTCGCCCAGGCCGCCCCGGGTCACGGGCTCCGCCACCGTGACCGCGGGCGGTGCGCCGAGCGGCTCGCCGGTGCGTCGGGTCACCTCCTCCTCGATCCGGGCGATGACCCGCCCGGCCTCCTCCAGGCGGCCTCGGGCCGCCAGCCAGCGCGGCGACTCGGGAACGTCGCGCTGGAGCAGCGCCACCAGCAGGGCGGGAACCGCGCCGATGAGGAACATCGCCCGCCAGCCCCAGTGCGGCACGACCCACGCGGCGACCAGCGTGGCCACCGTGAGACCGGCGGGGAAGATGAGCTCGTACAGCAGGACGAACCGGCCGCGGTGACGGCTCTTGGCGATCTCGTTGACGTAGGTGGCGGCCACCGGAACGACACCGCCGATCCCGAGGCCCTGGACGAACCGCAGCGCGGCGAAGTACGCGAAGCCGGGCGAGAACACCAGCGCCAGGCTGGCCAGCGCGGTGACGACGACGCCGAGGGAGACGGTCCGCACCCGGCCGATCCGGTCGCCGAGCCAGCCGGCCGCGAGGGCGCCGGCGAGCATTCCCACCGAGCCGCTCGTCACGGCGAACGTGGCCTGGCCGGTGGTCAGGTGCCACTGCTTGATCAGGACGGGCAGCGCGGACGAGACCAGCAACTGGTCGAACGCCTCGAAGAAGGTGACCGCGCCGATCAGGCTGCGGACCTTCAGATGCCAGCGGGAGTTCGGCAACCGCTCGAGCCGAGCGGCGATGGATGCGAGGGAGGGTCCGGCGGCCACGGTCGTCATGGGGTTCCTTCCGTCCAGCGGGTTGCCGCGACCCTACGAGGAGATATCTTAGTGGTCAATAGATTAGGACAAAGGTTTTTTCTCCAGGAAGCACCCGATCCTACGCCGGATCTCCGCGGCCGCGTCTGGATCATGTTCGGGGTGGCCGCTCCGGTAGAAACCGTGCCCGGCCCCGGCGATCACCTCGACGGCGGCCGCCGGGCCCGGCAGCCGCGCCGCCATCTCCAGCAGGCCGACGTCCACCCTGGAGTCCGCGCCGCCCACGACGCCCAGCCACGGCGTCCTCCGTTCGGCGATCAGGAGCTCGGCCGGCGGCACGCCCGGCCACGGGGACGCCCCGACGCCCGACGGGCTCACCGCGACCACCGCCGCCAGCTCGTGCCGGGCCGCCGCCCACGTCGCCAGGTGGGCGCCCATGCTGAACCCGACGACGAGCACGGGGCCCGCCGTACGGGCGCGCAGGTAGCCCAGCGCGGCGTCGATGTCGGCGGCCAGGTCCTCGGCGGCCAGCTCCGCCATATGGCCGCGTGCGGCGCCCAGCTCCTCGGCGTCGAAGGCCGGACCGCCCCGCTGGTAGTACAGGTAGGGGGAGACCGCCAGCCGGCCCGTGCGGGCCAGCGCGCGGCAGACGTCCTCGGCGTATTCCGTGACCCCGAAGACGTCGTGCAGGACGACCGCGCCGCCCCGGGGCTCACCGTCCGGTTCCCGCACGAAGAGGGGCGCCGCCATGGTCAGCACCCTCCGCCCGCGGTTCGCGGGCCCGTGCCCGTGGCTCACGGCACCTCCACCGGCGGCACGAACGGAACCGGCGTCGGGCCGATCGCCGTCACGTCGACCTCCACGACGTACGGCGCGCGCGCCGCCACCGCGGCCGCGAACACCTCCTCGAAGCGGTCCGCGGAGCCGACCAGGGAGTACGGCAGCGCGAGGGAGGCCGCGAGCGTACGGAAGTCCGGCGTGTAGAGATCCACACCGGAGCGGCGGCCGGAACCGGCCTCCTGCATGTTGCGCAGCACGCCGTACCCGCCGTCGTTGAACACCACGAGCACCAGCCAGGGGGCCTCCTGGGCCAGCGTCGCCAGCTCCCCCAGGTGCACCGCGAGGCCGCCGTCACCGGCGATGACGAGCGTCGGAACGTCCGGACGGGCCAGGGCGGCCCCGATCCCCATCGCCAGCCCCTGCCCGATCCCCCCGCCGAGCGGGAAGACGTTGGTCGCCGGGTCGAGGATCGGCAGCAGCCGGTTGCCCCACTGACTCGACGGGATGGTGACGTCCCGCGCGACCGGAGATCCGGCCGGAAGGTGTCTCCGCATGGCGTCGCAGATGAGGGCGTAGTCGCCGATGTCAGAGCGCAGCCTGGCGCGGACCGCCGACCGCGTGGCGACGGCGCGCTGCCGCCAGCCGTCCGCGACCGCCGGCTCGCCCAGGGCCGCCAGGAGCGCGGTGAGCGTGGGCGCCGCGTCACCGCACAGCCCGGCGGTCGCCGGATACACCCGGCCGATCGCCGCCGGATCGACGTCGATCTGCAGGTGCCGGGCGGGCAGCGTGAGACGGTAGTGCCGGGTCTCGTTCGACCGGAAGTGCGTGCCCACACTGATCAGCAGGTCCGCCTCCGCCAGGAGCGGCGCGGCCGCCGGGTTGACCGCGAAATTTCCCACGACCAGCTCGTGGTCCTCTTCGATCACGCCGCGGCCCGCGTTGGAGGTCAGCACCGGCGCGCTGAGGCGTTCGGCCAGCTCCCGCACCTGCGCGCGGGCCTCACGGGCACCGCCGCCCGCCCAGATGACCGGCCTGCGCGCGCCGGCGACCAGCCGGACCGCCGCACCGACGTCGGGGACCGGGATCGGCTCGTGCCGTTCCGGCTCCTGTGGTGTGGGCGTCTGCGCGGCGTACTGCAGGTCGATCGGCCACTCGACGCTGACCGGCCCGTACGGTACGGCCAGCGCGCGGCGGGCGGCGTCGCGCAGCACGCCGGGCGCCGCCTCGGCCGACGGCACGGTGACGGCGAACTTCGAGACCGCCGTCAGCATGCCGAGCTGGTCCTTGGTCTCGTGGATCACGCCCCGGCCCTGGCCGAGATGCCCGCTGTCGATCTGCCCGGTCACGTGCAGGACCCGGCTGCCCGCGGTGAGCGCCTCGACCAGCGATCCGGCCGCGTTGCCGGCGCCCGTTCCGGTGCTGGTCAGCGCGCAGCCGAGCCCGCCTCGCACGCGGGCGTGGGCGTCGGCGGCGTTGACCGCCGCCGCCTCGTGGCGGACCGCGACGAACCGCAGCCCGCGGTCCACGGCCTCGACCAGCGGGAGGTTGTGCACGCTGACGACACCGAAGACGGTGTCGACGCCGTGCTCGCGCAGCACCTGGACCAGCAGGTCCCCTCCATCAGACATATCTGGCAACTCCTCCACCGACGTCGAGCGTCGCGCCGGTGACGTAGGACGCGTGCGGGGACAGCAACGCGATGATCGGATAGGCGATCTCCTCGGCCCGGCCGAACCGGCCGAGCGCGATCCCCCGGTCGGCGGCGATCCGCGCGGACCACTCCGCGTAGCCCCGCCCGTCGGCGGCGGCCTCGTAGCGCCGCCGCCACTGCCCGGTGTCGATCAGGCCCAGGGCCACCGAGTTCACCCGGATGGGGGCGAGGTCGGCCGACAAGGTCTTGGTGAGGTTCAGCAGCGCCGCGCGGGCGGCCGAGGTCGCGCCCAGCCGCGGCTCGGGCTGACGCGCGAGGATGGCGTTGACGTTGACGACGGCCGGGGCGTCGGACGCCCGCAGGTACGGCCCGGCGGCGCGGACCGTGTTGAGCACGCTGAAGATCTTCAGCTCGAACTCCTCCCGCCACTGCTCTTCGGTGGTGTCGGCCACCGGCGCCATGAGCGACCGGCCCGCGTTGTTGACCACCCCGTCGAGACGGCCGAGGCGCGCATGCGCCGCCGCGGTGAAGTCCGCGACCGCCGCGCCGTCGACCACGTCGCACGCGCCGACATGCGCCTGCGCCCCGCCCGTACGCGGCAGCCGGTCGAGCGCGTGGCGCAGCCGTTCCCCGTCGCGGGCGCAGGCCGCGACCGAAGCGCCCTCCCGCAGCAGCGCCGCCGCCGTGGCCAGCCCCACCCCGGAACTGGCGCCGGTGACGAGGTAGACGCGGCCGCTCAGACCGAGATCCATCGCGAAGCCCCCTCGATCAAGTCAGTTGAAGACGAATCCGCCGTCCACCACGAGCGTCTGCCCGGTGATGTACGACGCGGCGTCCGACAGCAGGAACAGGACGGCGCCGGTCAGGTCGTCCGGGCGCTGCGGACGGGTCAGCGCCCGGTTGATCCGGTACAGCTCGTGCCGTTCGGCCGGGATCAGGTCGGCCGCGTCCCCTTCGGTGAGACCGGGCGCGACCGCGTTCACGGTGATCTCGTGCGGCCCGGCGTCGCGGGCCATCGCACGGGTCATCGCCATCACCGCGCCCTTGGAGGTCACGTAGTGCGCGAGCCGCGGCGAGCCGTAGATCGCGGCGTCGGAGGCGAGGTTGACGATCCGGCCGGGCCGCGCCAGGTGCGGGAACAGCGCGCGTGAGACGAGCCACGGGCCTCGGACGTTCACGGCCATCAGGCGGTCCCACTCCGCCACGTCGATCTCGTGGAACGGCTTGCCGCCGACCCCGTCGGCGAGGGCCGCGTTGTTGACCAGCCCGTACGCCCCGCCGAGGTCACGGACCGCGTCGGCGAGGGCGGCGACCGAGTCCGGATCGGAGACGTCGGTGTCGATCCGGTGCGCGGTGACGCCCGCCCCGGTCAGCTCTGCGTGCGCGGCGGCCGCCCGCCCGGGGTCGCGTTCGGCGATCACGATCCGGGCGCCGGCCTCGCCGACCGCCCGTGCGATCGCCAGGCCGAGCCCGCGGCCCGCGCCGGTGACGACGACCAGCCGATCCTTCATCGGATACCTCCGGGGAGACCCCCGCCTTGAGGCGGGGGAGGAATCGAACCTCTGCGGAGCAAAGCAGGGATCGGAAATCCGCCTGGGTGGATTTCCGCGACCTTCCGCCCCGCTTGTGAGCGAGTGCTAGCGTGAGTGCCGCTCGGCGGGCGGAGACCAAGCTCGCCGGGTCTACCGCCGGGCTGGCGGGATGTCAGGTCTGTGGAGCTTGTGTAGGACCGATGGGCGGCACTCCGTCCCTCGCCGGTGATCCGGGTCGGCAACGGGCCGCGAAGCAGAAAGCTCAACCCGCGAGGGGTGGATCCCCCTGCTTCAGCTGGGGGAGAGGTCAAGTCAGGAACTCCAGGAGGAGACGGTTGAACGCCTCGGGGCGTTCGACGTTGGACAGGTGCCCGGCGCCCGCGATCACCTCGAACCGGGCTCCGGGCACGGCCGCCGCGATGGCCTCGCTCTCCGCCACCCCGGTGACGACGTCACGGTCGCCGGCGACGACCAGCGTGGGGACGGAGATCCGACCGAGCACCCCATCGTGATCGGTCTCGGCCATCGAGGCGGCCGCGTAGGCGTAACCGGGCAGCCGTATCGACCGCGCCATCGCGGTCGCGACCCGGTCCACCAGCTCGTGGGGGGCCTCGGCGGACACCAGCTTGGGCGCGCGGGCGCGGGCGAACGCCTCCGGCCCGGCCGCGGCCAGTTCGCCGGCGCGCCGCCGCATGCCCGCGGCCTTCTCCTTCGTACGGCCCGAGCCTCGCGTCGAGTCGGCGAGGACGAGGGTCCGCACGAGCTCCGGGTGGTCGAGTGTGAGGCGGGTGGCGATGACACCGCCCCAGGAGACGCCGACGACGTGTGCCGGTGAGGCTCCCCGCTCACGCAGCAGCGCGGCGGCGGCCGCGGCGTAGCCCGCCATGCCGGGGGCGTCCGCCGGGTCGGCGGACCGCGCGTAACCCGGGGCGTCCCAGGCGAGCACCCGGTGCCGGGCCGCGAGCGCGGCGAACTGGTCGGCGAAGGAGTCGGCGCTGCCGCCGATCCCGTGCAGCAGCAGGACCGGATCGCCGGACCCACCGTGCTCGGTGACGTGCACTCCACCGCCCGTACGGACCGTCACCGGAGCGCCCGGCCCGCCGTGCTCGGTAACGTGCACTCCACCGCCCGTACGGGCCGTCATCGGGCCAGGTCCCGGAGGGTGGCCAGCACCGCGTGCGGGACGACCTGGCTGCTGGCCGGGTTCGCCGCCGACGGCCGGTTGCGGATCTCGAAGCGGTACTCCCCCGCCGGTCCCGACGCGGTGATCACGTGGGAGGTCAGCGTCGCGGCCGGGTCGGCGACGACGACCGCCTCCACGACGTCGAAGGAGCCGACGGCCAGCGCGACCGCCGCCGCGACGTTCGTGGACCTGGGGAAGGCCGCGGCGACCTGCCGGGCGGGGCCGCGCATGACCTCGACCGGGCCGGTCGCGTCCGGCACGCCGAGGGTGGCGGGCTTCTTGGTGGTGACGATCCGCACCTGGTCCAGCGGCGCCATCGCCGCCGCCGCGCGCAGCAGGTCCAGGCCCCCGACCGCCCCGGAGGTCAGGAACAGCCGGCCCGGCCCGCGGCGCAGCCGCTCATGCAGCGCGTCGTCGGTCAGGGCGCCGATCGAGACGACGAGCAGGTCACGGCCTGCCGCGATGACGTTCGGGCCGTGTTCGGCGAGCGCGGCCTGCCCGGCGCACTCGACGACCAGGTCCGCCACGGCGAGCGCGTCCGCCAGGGGATCGCCGAGGTCGACGACGGCCGTGAGCCGGGCGCCCGGCACCTCGCCGCGTTCCAGCGCGCCGATGACGACTCCGCCGATCGCGCCCCGGCCGATGACGGCGACGCTCCTCACTTCTCCCACCACCGTCCGGTGTCGGGCACGCCGGCCATGTGCGACCGGACGTCCGCCGAGGGCGGCCCGGCGGTCCCCCACAGGTCCGACAGCTCGGGCACCCGCCGCCACACCCGGCAGAGCCAGGCGTCCTCGTCGACCTGCTCCACCTCGGAGGTGTACTCGCAGACGAGTCCGGCGGGGTCGGTGAAGTAGGAGAAGGTGTTGTTGCCGGGACCATGCCGCCCCGGCCCCCACTTCGGCGTGATGCCGTGGTGCCGGAGGCGGCCGATGCCGCGCATGAAGTGGTCGACCGACGGCAATTCGTACGCGACGTGGTTGAGCGACGTCCAGGGCGCCTGGTTGAACGCGATGACGTGGTGGTCGCCGTTGCACCGGAGGAACACCATCTGGTGCTCCGACCAGTCCGACACGCGCATGCCCAGGACGTCGGTGTAGAAGGCGCAGGCCGCGTCGATGTCGGTGGTGTTGAGCACGACGTGGGCGAGCTTGCGCGGGACCGCCTCGTGGCCGCCGGCGTCCCGGGGCGTCACGGCCTCGACCTGGGTGGACACCTCCACCAGACGGCCCTCGGGGTCGGCGAACCGCAGACCGTACCCGCCGCCGGCCTGGTCCAGGAGCCCGGGCTCGGTGACCAGCGGGATGCCGCGGGCCGCGAGGCGGAAGGCCGCCTCGTCGACCTCACGGGGAGTGGCCACGGCGAAGGCGATCTTGCCGAGGGCGTTCCGCTCGGCCTCGCGCACCTCGAGGATGTGGTGCTCGGGGCCGCTGCCGCGCAGCCAGGCGACGCCGTGGTCGCCCTCGATCCGCGACAGCCCCCACACGTGCTGGTAGAACTCGGCCGCCTCACTCGCCTCCGGGGTGCGGAGAGCGACGCTGCGCAGCGTGCGCAGGCGGGCGATCGGCTCCTGGGACGCCTCGGTCACGCCCGCACCTCCGCGCCCTGCTTCGCGTGCTCCTCGCGGGCGGCGAGCTGACGCTGGGCCTCGGCGCGGATCGCGCGGCGCAGCCGGACGAGCGCCAGATCGTGCTGGTAGAGGGTCTCCCGCGACCAGGCGTCGAGCGGCATCGCCTCCTCCATCAGCCGGTCCTGTTCGAGCACCGCCCAGTGCCGGGCCTCCAGCCGCGCCTTGTACAGGAACCGCCAGGTGTCGCGCTCCCAGCCGGTCACCTTCCGGCAGCGCCAGAAGAAGGCCGCGTGCTGGGTCTCGTTGATCGGGGTGGCGGTGCAGACGATCGTGAACGGGCCGCCGGGACCGGCGGTCGCCGGGTAGGGGATGTCCAGCCGCACCCACGGCGTGCCGCCGGCGATCCACTCCGACCAGTCGAAGTTCACGCCGGCCTGGTCGGTCTTCTCGAAGACGAACCCGGTGTCGGTGTCGCGGATCTGGAACAGCGCCTCGCGCCTGCCGCCGCTCATCGTGTGGGACTTGCGGTGCAGGAAGGCGCCGTGCATGGGGTCCATCAGGTTGTCGAGGGAGTAGATCCAGGGCGCGTCCCACTCGACGTAGGCCAGGAAGTGGTCCCATTCCGGCGACGCGAGCTGCTCGGGCACCTCGAACGGCAGCGGCTCGGCGTCGTCGGGATCGCCGAACCAGGCGAAGACCGCCCCGCCGTGCTCCCGCGCGGGAAAGGTCCGCAGGGCCCGCCGCCCCTCCAGGGCGCAGCCGGGCACGCCGGGCACGGACACGACGACGCCCTCGGCGTCGACCTGCACGCCGTGGTAGTTGCAGGCGACCCGGTCGCCCATGTGCACGCCCTGGGTGAGCCGCGCGCCGCGGTGCGGGCAGCGGTCCTCCTGAACGTGGACGGCGCCGTCGGCGTCGCGCCAGAGCATCAGCTCCTCGCCGACGCGGTCGAGCCGGATGAGGCCGCCGGCCGGGACCTGGTCCGACCGGCACAGGGCGTACCACTGGTTGCGCAGACCGAGCCGGATGAGCCCGTCGACGGTGTCGAGGGCGGCGTTGGCCGGATGTCTCGTCATTCTGGCGCTCCAAGTCGGGCGATCTCGGCGGTGAAGGATTCCTCGGTCCAGTCGGCGCCGCCGGCCGGGCGCACGCCGGTCTCGTTGAGCGCGGCGACCAGTCCGGGCAGGTCGTGCACCCCCCGGCCGAAGATGGCCTCGAGCTCGTCGGCCAGCGCGTGTTCGTAGCTGGTCAGCTCACGTTGCCGGGACTGGACCGGCTGCAGTCTCAGGGTCATGACGCTCCCTTCCGGGATCGGGGCGGACCGGACGGCCGCCGGACGAGGGTGGACCGGACGGCCGCGAGGGCGGACCGGGCGGTCGGGTCAGGGGCGGACCGGGCGGCCGCCGGGGCGGGCGGCCGGGGGCGGCCGCCGTCAGAGGTCGAGGACGAGTTCGGGGCCGCGGGAGCGGGAGACGCACAGCATCATCGAGCCGCCCGCCGCCCGTTCCGCGTCGGTGAGCAGGAAGTCGCGGTGGTCGGGCTCGCCGGTCAGCACCCGTGTCTCGCAGGTGCCGCAGATGCCCTCCTCGCACGAGGACGGCAGGTCCATCCCGGCGGCGCGCAGCGTCGCGAGGACGGAGACGCCGGGTTCGACGGTGAGGCTGCGCCCGGACCGGCCGCAGGTCACCGTGAACGCCGTGTCTCCTCCGGTCTTCGGCGGCTCGGGCGCGCGGAACCGCTCGACGCGCAAGCGCGTGGGATCGGCCATGGCCGCCTCGACCGCCTGGATCAGCGGTTCGGGGCCGCAGCAGTAGACCAGGGCGTCGGCGGGAAGCCCGGCGAGCACGGCGGCGAGGTCCGGCGGGCCGCCCGCCTCGTCGTCGGCGTGGACGACGACGTCGCCGAGCGCGCTCAGCTCGTCGGTGAAGGCCATCCGAGCACGGGCGGCGCCGCAGTGGAACAGCCGCCACCGCGCTCCGCGGGCCGCGAGCGTCTCCGCCATCGCCTTGATCGGGGTGATGCCGATCCCGCCCGCGACGAGCACGTACGCCGGTGCGTCCTCGAGCGGGAAGTCGTTCTGCGGCCCGGCCACCTCGACGAGGTCGCCGACCCGCAGCCTCTCGTGCACGCAGGCGCTGCCGCCGCGCGAGCCCTTCTCCCGCTGCACCGCCACCGCGTAGCGGCGGCGGTCGCCCGGGTCGCCGCACAGGGAGTACTCCCGGGTCAGGCCGTTCGGCAGGCGCAGGGACAGGTGGGCGCCGGGCTCCCAGGCCGGCAACTCGGCGCCGCCGGGGTCGGTGAACTCGAGCCGCACGACGCCCTCGGCCAGCCAGGTCACCTGGGTCAGGCGGAGCTCACGCATGTCAGTCCCGCGTGATGCCGTGCATCGGGGAGGTCGGCGGGTAGGTCGGGACCTGGGGCTTGCGCGTGCCGATGATCACGCAGAAGAGCGCGTCGGTGTCGCCGATGTTGCGCAGGCTGCGGGGCACCCCGGCCGGCACGCGGATCAGGTCGCGGTAGCCGAGCACGCGGCTCGCGGTCTTCGTGCCGTCCTCGACGTCGTGGACGGTCACCTCGAGGGTGCCCTCGAGGACGAAGAACGCCTCCTCCGCGTCGTGGTGGGTGTGCTCGGGGCCGACGGCGCCGGCCGGGAGCCTCATGTTGGAGAAGGTGAAGCCGCCCGACGGGATGATGCGGCTGTCGGTCTCGTGGTTCCCGGTGGCGCCGGAGCCGATGTAGCGGATCTGCGCGCGCCGGAACTCGTCGCCGGCCTTGGCCTGGAAGCCGAGGGTGTCCCAGTCCTCGTACCGGCTGTCCTTGCTGGCGATGCAGGAGTCGATCAGGGCTTCCAGGTCGGTCGCGCCGGTGGTCGGTGTGTCGCTCACTGCCCTCTACCTCCGTTGTTGTGCGGAAAAAATCTTAGCGCAAAGATATCACGCGATGAGCATCTGAGCACTAAGTAAATTTGGCTCTCCCGATCTAGCGGGTCTGGAGCGCGTCGAACACCCGCTCCGGCGACAGCGGCAGGGTGCTGATCCGCGCCCCCGTCGCGTCGTGCACCGCGTTCGCTATGGCCGCGGCCACCGGGACCATGGCCCCCTCGCCGGCGCCCTTCGCGCCGAACGGCCCGGGGCCGTGCCCCTGCTCCTGGGTGATCGAGACGAACCGCTCGGGCAGGTCCTCCGCCATCGGCACCCGGTAGTCCAGCGCCTCGCCGTTCAGCAGGACGCCGTCGTCGAAGCGCATCTCCTCGAAGAGCGCCTGGCCGAGGCCCATCACCGCCGCGCCCTCGTCCTGTCCGCGGCAGACCAGCGTGTTGACGGCCTTGCCGACGTCCCCGCTGGCCACCAGCTGCAGCACCGTGACCTTGCCGGTGTCCGGATCGACCTCGACCTCCGCGCCCGCCCAGCCGATCTCCCAGAACACGCACGGCGCGTCCAGCGGCGCCTCGCGGGAGTTGGGCGCCTTGAAGAAGCCCGAGCCGGAGAACTCGAAGCCCGTGCCGCCGAAGACGGCCGTGATGAGGCCGGGCAGCGGTGTGACCTCGTCGCCGCGCCGCACCGCCCAGTCCCGCAGGGTCAGCTCGGCGGCCGTACAGCCGAGCCGCTCCGCCGCGAACTCCAGCACCTGCGCGCGGACCGCCTCGGCCGCGCGCAGGACCGCCTGCCCCATCACGGTCATTCCCGAGGAGGCGTTGGTGCCCTGGTCGAAGGGGGTGACATCGGTGTTGATCGGGGCGTAGACCACCCGCCGGAGCGGGACGCCCAGCACCTCGGCGGCGACCTGGCACAGCGTGGTGGACGCGCCCTGCCCGATCTCCACCGTCCCGCAGCTGACGTACACGTCGCCGGCCGTGGAGACCTTCACCCGGGCCTGCGCCGGCTTGTTCACGCCGCCGCCGTCCTTGAACCCGATGGCCAGTCCCATCCCGCGGTTCGGCGTGCGCGGGCGCGCGTGGTAGCCCAGCGCGCCGGCGACGACCTCCAGACCCTCGGCCAGGTCGCTGTCGATGCCGCTCTCCCCCGGCACGAACGGCTCACCGAGCGCTTTGAGGTTCTTCATCCGCAGGTCGTACGGGTCCATGCCGAGCCGGCGGGCGATCATGTCGACCTGGCTCTCGCTCGCCCAGGTCGACTGGGTCGCGCCGAAGCCGCGAAACGGACCGGTGGGCGTCGTGGTGGTCATCACGCACGCGCAGGACGACTCGACGCGCTTCCAGCGGTACGGCCCGGGCATCCGGTAGGCGGCCTTCTCCGCGACGAGCGGGCTGCCGTCGGAGTAGGCGCCCGCCTCCAGCAGCACCGTGCTGTCCCGTGCGACGAACGTGCCGTCGGCCCGCACGCCGGTCCGCACCGTCAGCACGGCCGAGTGCTGGCTGAGGGTGAGGAAGCCCTCCTCGGTCGTGAGGCAGTAGCGCACCGGGCGCCCGGCCAGGCGGGACAGGAGGATGGCGATCGGCTCGGTCTTGCAGTTGTGCTTCGCGCCGAACCCGCCCCCGACGTACGGCACGTGCACCCGGATGCGGTTCTCCTCGACCTGGAGGACCCGGGCCAGCTCCCTGCGCAGCGGGAACGGGTTCTGGGTCGAGGTCCAGATCTCGATCTGCTCGCCGCGCACGTCGGCGACGGTGACGAACGGTTCCAGGTGGAAATGGTTCATCCGGGAGAAGACGAACGTGTCCTCGAAGACGTGGTCGCATTCGGCCCAGGCGTCCTCCGGGCCGGTCTCGTAACGGAACTCGTAGCAGACGTTCCGGCGCGGCCGCAGGCGGCCCGAGGCGCCTGTGCCGTACGGCGGGACGATTCCGGGCGGCGCGTCCTCGAACAGCTCCGGCGCGTCGGCGGCGAGCGCGGCGTCGATGTCCGGGACCGCGGGCAGCGGCTCGTACACCACGTCGATCAGCTCGAGCGCGCGCAGCGCGACCCGCTCGTCCACGGCGGCGACCGCCGCGACCACGTCACCGACGTAGCGGACCCGGTCGATGGCCACGACGGGCTGGTCCTTGATGAAGTAGCCGTACGTCGGGGACAGCCCGCCGAGGTCGTCGCGAGTGAGGACGGCGTGCACGCCGTCCAGCGCCCGCGCCCGCCTCGCGTCCACCGACACCACCCGGGCGTGCGCGTGCGGGCTCCGCAGCACCTTGGCGTGCAGCATCCCCGGCAGCCGCACGTCGGCGGTGTACCGTGCCCCGCCGGTCACCTTCGGGGCGGCGTCGCTCCGGCGCGCCCCGGTGCCGACGACGGCGTGCCGCTCGCGCTGGGCCGTCCCGGTGCCGACGACGGCGTGTCCCGCACTCATCCGCGCTCCTCACGGACCAGCTCGGCCGCCCGGCGCACCGAGTCGATGATCATCTGGTATCCGGTGCAGCGGCAGATGTTCGAGGAGATCCACGACCGGATCAGCTCGTCGTCGGGCTCGACGTGCTCCCGCAGCAGAGCGGTGGTCAGCATGACCATCCCCGGCGTGCAATAACCGCACTGGAACCCGCCGCATTCGGCGAAGGCCCGTTGCACCGGGCCGAGATCGTCCGCGCGGCCCCGGCCCTCCACCGTCTCCACCGACGACCCGTCCACGCTGAAGGCGAAGACGCCGCAGGACGCGACGGGCACCCCGTCGATCAGGGTCGTGCACGCGCCGCAGACCCCGCGCTCGCACGACGCCTTCACGCCGAGCCGGCCGCAGCGGTCGCGCAGCAGGTCGAGCAGGACCGTGTTCGGCGCGATGCGCTCGCGCCTTCGCTCCCCGTCCAGGCCGAACTCGATGGTGATCGGATCGCTCATCCGAGGTGCTCCTCTCCGGCGGTGAACCGTTCCAGCAGCCGGCCGAGCAGGACACCGGCCGCGTGCCGCCGGTATCGCGCGCTCCCGGCCGCGTCACCGATCTCCTCGGGCAGCATCGCGGCGATCTCGGCGGGCGCGGTGCCGATCGGCGCCTCGACGGCGTACGGACGCGTGTACTCCGAGCCCACGCTCATCCGGACGGTGTCCCGGCGGACGGCGGCGGCCACGGTCAGCAGCGGCCGCAGCGAGCGCTCGTAGCCGAACCACGTGCCCGGCACCTCGGGGATCCGGATGGTGTGCAGCAGCGCTCCCCGCGGCTCGCGCCGGTGCCACAGGTCGGCGGGGGCGAGCGTGTGCCCGCCGTCCGGCGCGGCGAACGACAGCTCCGCGCCCAGGGCGTCGAGCATGATCGACATCTCGTAGCGCGTGCGCCGGGCCATGAGATTGCCTCCGATGGTGGCCCGGAGCCGGATGCGGTGGTTGGCGATGCGCCGCCAGCCGGCCGCGAGGCCGGGCAGGGCCGCGCGCACCGCGGCGTCTCCGGAGCCGGCGTGGTGCCCGACCCCCGCGCCGATCTCCAGCGTCCGGCCGTCCCAGCCGATCCGGGTCAGCTCATCGATGTCCGCCAGCCAGACGAGGGAGGAGCAGTCCAGTCCCTCGCGGAACCGCGCGAACAGGTCGGTGCAGCCCTGGGCGTAGACGGCGCCGTCGGCGGAACCGGTCTGGACCGCTTCGGCGATCGTGCGCGGCCGCCGCAGCCGGAAGTCCGGGATCGTGCGCTGCGTGGGAGCCACGAGCCCGGTGGAGAGCACGCGCATCGCTGTCGCCTCCTGGGGGGATTCGTCCGGGCGCGCAGGTCGGTCTCGGTCGCGACGACCCGATTAGACTTAGCGCTAAATAGTTTGTCGCTAAGGTTTTTAGCATCGTGGCGAGGCGCGCACAAGGTTTCGCACCTGCCTCCCCCGCCTCCCGGTACGTTGGGCACTGGCTTTCACACCCCTCAGATGCCTCACCGGAAGGAGGAGGGAGAGGAGCGCCCGCGCCCGTCTTCCCGACCGACAATGACGAGCAGACCATCGGGACGACCTGACGCGGTCGACCTGATCTTGGAGCAGTGGGAGCGCGAGCTGCCCTCCATCGACGCCACGCCCATGGAGGTCCTCGGGCGGCTGCATCGCAGCTTCATCCGCTACCAGGGCCTGCTGGCCGATCTGTTCGACCGCTACGGCATCAACATGGCCGCCTTCGACGTGCTCGCGGCCCTGCGCCGCTCCGGCGCCCCCTACCGCAAGACGGCCGGCGAGCTCGCCGAGATCGCACTCGTCACGACCGGCGGCATCACGCTGCGTCTCGACCGCCTGGAGAAGTCCGGCCTCGTCATCCGGGAACGCGACCCGGACGACCGGCGGGTCGTCTACGCCCGGCTGACCGACAGGGGCCTCGAAGCGATCAACACCGTCGCCGCCGCCCATTTCGCCAACGAGAAGCGGATGCTGGCCGGGCTCACCGACGCCGAACAGCGCCAGCTCGGACGGCTCCTCCGGAAGCTGGAGCGCTCCCTCGAACTGGCCGAGCAGACACCGCCCGAGACCGGACCGGACCAGCCCTGAGCTCCGCCGCCGGGCGCGGCCGCCACCCCGGTCAGACGCCCGCCCAGGGAAGCGGTTCGGCGGTCAGGCCCCAGTAGAGGCTCTTCTGGCGCGTGTAGGCGCGGATCCCGTCCCGGCCCTTCTCCGTGCCGAGGCCGCTCGCCTTCATCCCGCTGAACGGGGTGGAGATGCTGAACTGCTTGTAGGTGTTGATCCAGACCGTACCGGCCTCGATCCGGCGGGCCACGCGCCACGCCCGCCGGTGGTCACCGGTCCAGATGCCGCAGGCGAGGCCGTAGACCGTGTCGTTGGCCTGCGCGACCAGGTCGTCCTCATCGGCGAACGGCAGCGCCACGAGCACGGGCCCGAAGATCTCCTCCTGGCAGGTGGCCGAGTCGTTCGGCAGGCCGTCGAGGATGGTGGGCAGGTAGTAGGCGCCGCGGCGGAACTCCGGCCCCTCCGGCGCGCGGCCGCCGCACAGCACCCGGGCGCCCTCCCGCCGGGCACGGTCGACCATCGCCGCGACCCTGTCCCGGTGCGCGTGCGTCACCAGCGGGGCCACCTGGGTGGCGGGGTCCGTCCCCGGCCCGACGCGCAGCCCGCCGGCGTGGCGCACGAGCCGCTCCAGCACATCGGCGTACACGTCGGCGTGGATGAAGACACGGGAGCCGGCGATGCAGCTCTGGCCCGAGGAGGAGAAGATCCCGAACAGCACCCCGGCCACCGCCTGGTCCAGGTCGGCGTCGGGGAAGACGATCGTCGGCGACTTCCCGCCGAGTTCCAGGGAGACCGGCATGATCTTCTCGGCGGCGGCCGCGCCGATGCTCCGCCCGGTGGCCGTGCCGCCGGTGAAGGTCACCTTCCCGACGCCGGGGTGCCGGACGACGGCGTCGCCGATCACACGCCCCGGGCCGGGCAGCACCGACAGCAGCCCGGCGGGCAGCCCGGCGTCCGTGATGAGCCGCCCGAGCGCGAGGGAGACCAGCGGAGTCCACTCGGCGGGCTTCAGCACCACCGCGTTCCCGGCGGCGAGCGCCGGCGCGATCTTCTGCGCGTCGCTGGCGATCGGGGAGTTCCACGGAGTGATCGCGCCGACGACGCCGATCGGCTCGTGCAGGCTCATGGTGAGGTACGGCCCGCGCGGCGGGGTGAGCGCCTCCTCCATGGTCTCCAGCGCCGCGGCGAAGTAGCGGAACGTCCCCGCCGCGCTGGACACGAGGGCGCGGGTCTCGTTGATCGACTTTCCGGTGTCCGCGGTCTGCAGTCCCGCCAGGGCCTCCGCCCGCTCGGCGATCAGGTCGGAGATCCGGACGAGGTACCGCGCCCGTTCGTGCGGCAGCAGGTCGCGCCAACCGGCCGCGGCCGCCGCGCGCACGCCCTCCGCCACCGCGCACTCGACGTCCTCAGGGCTCGCACCGTGCACGCGGGCGATGACGTCTCCGGTGGCGGGATCACGGGTCGCGATGACCTCACCGCCGCCCTTCCGCCAGTGGCCCCCGACGAGGATCTCATCTGCGACGTCCAACACCGGATCCGCTCCCACCACTCGGCGACAAGGCGGATATATCTTAGCGCTTAAATTTCTACCGTCACACCCGCCGGGTCGTACACCTCCCGGAACGTGAACGCCTCCGGCCCGGGGCCCTCACGCCGCACGCGCTCCAGACGGTCCCGCGCCTCCTCCACCGACGGGATCCGGCCCGCCGGCACCCACCACATGACGATGGAGGGCTCGGCCATGCGCAGGAACCATTCACGGCGCCGGCGCAGCACGTCGAGGTGGCCCGACCGGTAGGTGAAGTTCCACAGCGCCTCGCGCGACTCCCAGACCGACATGTTGATGATGACGTCGTCGCCGTACGGGCGGATGGTCGTCGCGTCGTCCGCGTCCCCGTCCGTCAGCCGCCAGACGAAGCCGGGAGCGGAGTCGGCCAGGGCGTTGACGGGCTCGAACAGGGCCAGGAACTCGGCCATCGACGGGGCGTCGAGGGGCTCGCGAAGGCGGGCGACGTTGAGCTGCGCCAGGTGGTGTTCCGTCATGCCCGCCAGCAGATCATCGCCTCTGCCTCTATGTCAACTCTCATTGTTTTTAGAAACCAGCACCACGCAGCACTCCCCCGGCCTCGGATCCATGCGCGCCGCCACCCCCGTCGTTCCCAGCCCCTCGATCAGCCCTTCCAGCAGCGCCAGGTTCATCCCGCAGACGACAGGGGGGAACTCCACGGCCAGCGCGTGGAACGGGCAGTTGCGCAGCCGCAGGTCCGTGCCGTCGCGGTACGGCTCATAGCCCCGCGCCCGCAACGCGGCCGCCATTCCCTCGTCCTCCAGGCCCTCATCCGCGCGGGGACCCGCCTCCCCGGCGGCGGCCACTCCGGCCGACCGGCCGCGGCGCCGCGCCAGCCGCTCCAGGATCTCCTCGCCGCCGGCCTCCTCCACGACCTCGGCCAGCAGCTCCGCCGGCACCCGGTAGTCGCGCGGTGGCACGCTCACCACCCGTTCCGCCGCCGAACGCCGGTACAGCTTGGCGGGCCGGCCGGCGCCCGGCCCGCTCCGCCCGGCGGGCCGCCGGAAGACCGCGTCGAGAAGGCCCGCCTCGGTCAGGCGGTCGAGATGAAAGGCGGCCAGGGTGCGCTGGACCCCGGCCGCGTCCGCGGCCTCCGCCCGGCCCACCTCGTGATCCTGCGCGGCCACGTAGTCGTAGAGCCTCCGGCGTACCGGATCCTGCAGGGCCGCGATGGCATCGACATCGTCCACGTCGCGAGTCTAGGGACGCGGCTCCGGCCGGCCGCCTCAGGACGCCGCGAGGACCTCGACGACGAACGGCCGAGTGGCTCAGAACACGCGGCGAGGACCTCGGTGACGAACGGCCGGCCGGCTCAGTAGGCGGCGAGAATGTCGATCACGAACGCGAGCGTGTCGTTCTTCTTGATCCCCGAGGCGGCGTGTCCGTTCGCCCCGTAGCCGTCCTTCGGCGGGATCACGACGAGCACCCGGCCGCCGACCCGCTGCCCGACCACGGCCTTGTCCCAGCCCTTGATCATCTGGCCGGCTCCGGCCATCGCCGAGTCGGGACGTCCGCGGGCGCGCGTGGACTCGAAGACCTTGCCCGTCCGCCAGATCTGCCCCAGGTCGTGGAAGACGACGAGCTGATGCGCCTGGACCGGCGGCCCACCGCCCTGGACGATCGTCTTGACCCGCAGCCCTCCGGGAGGCGCCGTCGATGGGATCTTCATCGTCGGCGTGGCCCCCGCGGTGACCTGCGGAAGCGTCCGGTCGTTCTGCGGCTGCGGCTGCCCGTGCGCGCTCGCTCCGTTGTGGTACGTCGCGAGCACGTCGAGCACGAACACCATGGTGTCCCCGGCGCCGATCTGCCACGGCGCGTACCCGCTCGGCCCATACCCCTGACCCGGCGGGATCACGGCCAGCACCCGGCCGCCCGGCCGCTGGCCCGCGAGGGCCTTGTTCAGGCCCGTGACCAGACGGCCGTACGGGAAGATCGCGGGCCGGCCCGCCTCGTAGCTGCTGGCGACCAGCTTGTGGTCACCACCGTTCCAGCGGTACCCGACGTAATTGGCGACCACGAGGTCGCCGTCGGTCACCTCCGAGCCCTTCCCCTTCCGCAGGGTCTCGACCTTCAGCCTCCCCGACGGGGCGGACGCCGGGATCGTCACCGTGGGCCGGCGGCCCACGATCCCGGCGACCTTCAGCCCGTCGGGCAGGCCACCCCCGCTGCACGCCGTGGCGGCGACCAAGGGGAACAGGGCCAGCGCGGCGACGCGCCGCATGCGCGAACCTCCGAACACCGGGCGATCAGTACGAACCGAGGACGTCGACGACGAACACGAGCGTGTCGGTGCCCTTGATGCCGCCCTGCGGCGAGCCCTTCGAGCCGTAGCCCTCCTTCGGCGGAACCACCAGGAGCACCCGGCTGCCGGCCTTCTGACCGACCAGGCCCTTGTCCCAGCCCGGGATGACCTGTCCGACGCCGATCGGGAACGACGCGGGCGCGCCGCGCTGCCACGACGAGTCGAAGACCTTGCCGTTCCGCCACAGCACGCCGTGGTACTGCGCGATCAGCGTCTGGCCCTTCTGCACCACCGGGCCGTTGCCCTGGATCAGCGTCTTGACCTGCAGCGTGCCGGGAGCGTCCGCGGACGGGATCTTGACCGTCGGCGCCTTGCCCGCGTCGGCGGTCACCGTCGGCAGCTTGGGATCGTCGAGCTTCTGCGGCGTGCCCTGCGCCGAGGCGGTCTTGCCGAAGCTGTTCAGCACGTCGACCGTCACGACGAAGTCGTCGGTCTTGCCGAGCTGCAGCGACTGGGCGATCTGGTCGCCGACCGCCTGGTACGGCAGGGTCATCACCAGCCGCGTCCCCGCCTTACGCCCGGTGATCGCCTTGTCGAGCGGGGCCAGCCCGGTCAGCTGACCCGCCTGACCGACGACCGGCTGCTTCTTGGTGTAGGTGTTCAGCAGCTCCTTGCCGCCACCCTTGGCGCCCCACTTGTAGGCGACCAACTGCGCGACGACGAGGTCGCCATTGGCCACGGCATTGCCCGAACCGGCCACGACATCCTTCACCTGCTGCTTCACGGGCGGCTTGTCCTTGGGCACCTTGATCGCCGGTGCCTTGCCGAACGCGCCCGTCACCTTCACCGACGGCGCCGGGCGGGTCTCGTACCAGACCGCCGCGCTCGTCGCCAGCGCCACGAGCACGACCCCGGCCGTCGTGAAAAGGATCTTGCGGCGTTTCGCCTGGGCTCGGGTGCCCGAGCGGGGAGCGCCACGACCCTTGGCGCCCAGCGCGTGCGGCGTGAACTCGTTCCGCGTGATCTCCTGGGCCGCCGGGATCTTCAGCTTGATCGGATCCGGGTGCGCGAACCGGCTCTTCGGCTCGTCGCCGGAGTCGCCCTCGGCCGCGGCCTCCTCGGCGGCAGACGTCTGCGTCCCGTTCGCCGCCTTCCCGGGGTCCTCGCCCTCGTCCTCGGCTCGCACCTCGCCCGACTCGGCGTCCTTCCCGCCGCTCACGGCCGCCTCGGTGTCCTCCGTCTCGGGCCGCTCGGCGGCTCCGGGCTCACCGCTCGCCGTGAGGTCCGCCGCGGAGGCGTCCCGCCCCTCGGCGTCCTGCGGCTCGTCCGTCCGCGTCTGCTCGCGGCCTTTGACTTCAGACATCTTCTCCACCGTTTCGCGGGTCGACGACGTTCGCGACAAGCACCCCACCCTGTCAGCGGGCATCTAAAGGTAGCGTGAGAACGCGCTACATTCCCGCGATCAGCTTGTCGACGCGGTCATCGACCGACCGGAACGGGTCCTTGCACAGGACCGTCCGCTGCGCCTGGTCGTTCAGCTTCAGGTGCACCCAGTCGACCGTGAAGTCCCGCCGCTTCTCCTGCGCCTTGCGGATGAACTCCCCGCGCAACCGGGCCCGCGTCGTCTGCGGCGGCACCGACTTGGCCTGGAAGATGTCAAGGTCACGGGCGACCCGCTCGACGGCGCCCTTGCGCTCCAGCAGGTAGTAGAGGCCCCGGCCGCGGTGCACGTCGTGGTAGGCCAGGTCGAGCTGGGCCACCCGCGGCGAGCTCAGCGGCAGATCGTACTTGTGCCGGTACCGCTCGATCAGCTGGTACTTCGTCACCCAGTCGATCTCACGGGCCACCAGGTCCAGATCGCCCGTCTCCACGGCGCGCACGGTCCGCTCCCACAGGTCGAGCACGCGCAGCACCACCGGATCCGCGCCCCGCCGGTCGATGAACTCCCGCGCCTTGTCGAGGTACTCCTTCTGGATCTCCAGCGAACTGGCCTCCCGGCCGTTGGCCAGCCGCACCTTGCGCCGGCCGGTCATGTCGTGGCTGACCTCCCGGATCGCCCGGATCGGGTTCTCCAGCGTCAGGTCGCGCATCACGACCCCCGCCTCGACCATGCGCAGCACCAGGTCGGTCGCGCCGACCTTGAGCAGCATCGTCGTCTCGCTCATGTTCGAGTCGCCGACGATGACGTGCAGCCGCCGGAAACGCTCGGCGTCCGCGTGCGGCTCGTCCCGCGTGTTGATGATGGGCCGCGAACGCGTCGTCGCGGACGACACGCCCTCCCAGATGTGCTCGGCGCGCTGGCTCACGCAGTACACCGCGCCGCGCGGCGTCTGCAGTACCTTGCCGGCGCCACAGATGATCTGCCGCGTCACCAGGAACGGGATCAGCACATCGGCCAGCCGGCCGAACTCGCCGTGCCGCCCGACCAGGTAGTTCTCGTGGCACCCGTAGGAGTTGCCGGCCGAGTCGGTGTTGTTCTTGAACAGGTAGATGTCGCCCGCGATGCCCTCCTCGCGAAGGCGCCGCTCGGCGTCGACGAGCAGACCCTCCAGGATCCGCTCCCCCGCCTTGTCGTGCACGACGAGCTCGTCGACGCTGTCACACTCGGGCGTCGCGTACTCAGGATGACTGCCGACATCGAGGTACAGCCGTGCCCCGTTGCGCAGGAACACGTTGCTGCTACGGCCCCACGAGACGACCCTGCGGAAGAGGTACCGGGCCACCTCATCGGGTGACAACCGCCGCTGCCCGCGAAAGGTGCACGTTACGCCGTACTCGTTCTCCAACCCGAAGATGCGCCTATCCACATCCGCAAGGCTATGCGTCCGGAGGCCGCGGTTGGTAGAGATCAGGTTGCGGTATGCGGCCACCCGCTCCCGCGTCCGGCCGGTACGGCGACCGGACGACCGCGCCCGTACGGCGCGTCGTGGCTCCGCCGCCGGCAGGCGACACGCCGAAGCGGCGGCCGGCGCGACCGCCTTTACGTTGTAGATCAACAAGAGCCGCGCC
>NZ_JAMXMV010000012.1 GCF_024055715.1 Actinoallomurus soli | reverse complement strand
CCGCCTCAAGCAATGGCGCGGCATCGCCACCCGGTATGACAAACTCACCCGCCACTACCGGGCAGCGATCACCCTGGTCTCCGCATTGTTGTGGATCACCACATGATCCACCGGACAGGCCCTAGCCCGTACTGGCGGACCGGGGGCGGCGGCGACGCCGGGGCTCGGCGACGAGCTCGTCCACCAGCAGCCCGAACCGCGCGACGGCGGGCGCCGTCTCGTCGGCCTCGTCCGGTACGGCGTATTTCGCCGGGTCGGCCAGCGCGCGGTTGAGGTGGGCGTGCAGGCTCTCGGCGGTCTCGGCCAGGGCGACCTTGCCGAAGGTCGCGACGTGCCGGGAGAAGCGCACCTGATGGTCGTCGACGACCTCGTCCAGCCGCGCGATGCGGGGCACCACGATCGGCAGCCGTCCCGCCTGCCGGCTCTCGGTGATGGAGCCGGGTCCGCCCTGGCAGACGACGGCGGTCGCCTGCCGGAACAGCTCCTGCATGTCGGCGTGGGGCAGGAAGTCGTGACACTCGGCCCCCGCCGGCGGGTCGGCGGGCCCGTGCTGCACGACGCAGCGGACGTGGCCGTTCGCCGCGAGCCAGTGCTCCATCCACCCCATCAACCGGTCGAACCGGTGATGGTCGGTGCCCACGGTCACGAAGACCAGCGGTCTGTCCGGGCCGGTCACAGCAGCTGCCCCACGACGGTGCCCTTCGGGTAGCGCGCCCGCTGTTCCTCCCACTGCAGCAGGAACAGGTCCGCGATCGGATAGCAGAGACGGCCGGTGAGCGTGCCCGAGTCGATGCGGTCGTACACCTCGAGGTAGACCGTGCGCCGGCGCAGCAGCTTGCCCAGGAGGAAGAAGGGCACGGCGACGCCCGCCCCCGAGCTGACGATGACGTCCGGTTTGTAGCGGGGGACGAGCCGCAGCGCGAGCCACAGGTTGCGCAGCAGGTTGGGGATGTTCCGGGTCGTCGGGTGGTAGGCCCAGGTCACCTGCTCGTCCGCGAGGAGGGAGCAGGCGTCGGCCTTCTCGAACGTCACCCACATCCGCTCGTGCTCGGACCACCAGGGCCGCAGCCGGTGCAGCTGGGTCAGGTGCCCGCCGGTCGAGCAGACCAGGAGGACCCTCACCGTTCCTCCAGGACCGCGAGCATGGCCGGATGGAGGGCGGGGTTCCATCCGCCGCCCAGCCGCTTGAGGTGGTACGTCCGCATGAACATCTCCAGCAGGTAGAGCCGTCCGAGCAGTCGGCGATGGTCGGAGGGGATCTCGGGAAGCTCGTTCTCGGCGGCGGCCCGTACGGCGGCGACCGCCTCGGCCAGCGGCCGGCCGCGCAGCACCAGCGCGTCCTGGAACCTCCAGTGCAGGTGGTCGAAGCCGACCGGGACCTCCTCGGCGCTGTGCTCCCAGTCCCAGACGTACAGGTCCCCGGCGTACCGGCCCATGTTCCAGGGCACCCAGTCGCCGTGCCAGCGGCCGACGCGCAGGGGAGTGCCGCCGTGCTCGCGTTCGAGTTCGTCGCAGTGGGCGGCGACCACGGTTGCGAGTCGCCGCTCCTCCTCGTCATCGGCCAGTACGGCCGCCTCCGCCCGCAGCGCCCGCCAGAAGGCCGAGTCGGCCAGCTTCGTCGTACGGGCGGCGAAGGGACCCGGGAGGTCGGTCGGGGTCGGTTGGTCGGGAAAAACCGCGTCGTACGGGACGCGGGGCGGCTCCGCCTCCCGATAGCGGCGGATCCGCAGCGGCAGTGGTGCCGTGACGGTGAGGTCGTAGTCGCGCCACGGGCCGTGGTGCAGCAGCTCCGGGACGCGAATGCCGCCGACCGGGCCCTCGGTGACCGCGGCGATCGCGGCCGCCTCCCGCCGGGTCATCTCCCGGGTGGCGGAGTTCCAGCCGACCTTGGCGTAGCCCACGGGGGCGCCGTCGGCGCCGAAGAGCTGGAGCGTCGGCTTCAGGTTGGGGTCCGGCGGCCGCACGCCCACGCCCAGCGCCGGTCGCGGCAGGCCGAGCACGCGGCCCAGGTGCGCGCTCAGCAGGTAGTCGCCCAGCTCGGCCGGCGGGAGCTCCTCGGGAACGCAGACGAGCAGCCGGTGGCGCAGCACGAGCGGCGCGACGCCGGTGCGGAACCCGGCGCCCAGGACCGTACGCGGGAGGCGGAGACGGGCCCAGCGCAGCCCGTTGTAGTGGGTGAGGCTGCCGGCGGCGACGGCCCGGCCGTCGAGCGGGACGAGGAAACGCGGCCGTTCGGGAGAGGGCACCACGGCATAGCGCTCGACCACGCGGTACCCCGGTGGAACCTCGCCCGACGTGACCCGGACCGGCCACCCGGAGGACTCCGGCTCGGGCAGCCACAGCCGTTCGACAAGTGCGCGGAGCACTGCGCCCCCTGTGCCCTTGATCAGCCCGGATCCGCCCCGGTGACCGACTTCAACTTTCCCGGCACTTTACCGTAATCGGCCTTTCATCATCGGACTCGTCACCGCTTTTCCGGAACGCCAGTACGCTCGGTCACGCAATGGCGGAACTCGGTGAAAGGCGCGGGATGGGCGTGGGCGGCGGACCGCTGGTCGTGATCGTGCTGTCGCACCGGAACCCCGGGCAGGTCGCCCGGCTCGTGGACCGGATCCGGACCGGCGTCGACACGGTCGCGGTGATCCACCACGACCCGAGCGGTGAGCCGCTCAATCTGCGTCCGTCCTCGAACGTCGCGCTGATCCCCGACGCCCGCCCCTGCCAGTGGGGAAGACTCTCCCTGGTCGAGGCGCAGTGGCGGTCGCTGCGCTGGGTGGCGGCCAACATCCCGGAGTTCTCCTGGGTGCTCCTGGTGTCGGGCCAGGACTACCCGATCCGGCCCGTCACCGCGATCGAGAAGGAGCTCGCCGCCTCACCGTACGACGCCTATCTGCGGCACTTCGCCGTCACTCCCGATCCGGCGGCGGACACCGACCCCTGGCAGGCGGTGACCCGCCGCCGCTACCTGCGCAAGCGGCGGCTGCCCGGCACCCACCGATCGGTGCCGCTGCCGTTCGAGCGGCGGCATCCCTACCGGGACGGGGTGGGGCTGTACGTCGGCGACATGTGGTTCAACCTGTCCGCCGAGACCGTGCACGGCATGCTGGCCGACCCGCTGGCCGACCGCCTGCTGCGCTATCTGCGGTATGCGCCGATCCCGGACGAGACCTTCATCTGCTCGCTGGCCCTGAACGCTCGGCCGGCCCGCTCGGTCGCCGATGACAGCAGGCGGTTCATCCGGTGGGGTGCCGACGCGAGCCATCCCGACCTGATCACCGCGGCGCACCTGGACGAGCTGCGGGCCAGCGACGCGTTCTTCGCCCGCAAGATCGACGTCTCCGCGTACCCCAAGGTCCCCGACCTGCTCGACCAGCTCGCCGCCGACCGCCGCCCCGGACCCTGACCGGCACCCCGGTCAGGAGAAGGGACCGGCCGGCCAGCCGAGCCACCGCATCGGATCCCCGGCGTCCTCGGCTGAGGAGGACGGACCGGCGGAGTCTTCGCCCGCCAGCATCAGACCGTACGGACCCATGGAGAGCAGGGGACCGGCGGACGCGGCGGTGGTCTGCCCCGGCACTGTGGCGAGTTGGGCCGGTGCGGGGGCCTCGGCCGTCGGTGGTGCCGGTCGCTCGGGATTCACGATGGTGACCCTCTGCGTCAGGTTGCAGACCCGGGCGCGATGACACAAGGCGTTCTGCGCGTCACTCACACCTCCGGCGTTCCGGTTGGTGGTGTGCTGATAGCCGCGATTGCGGATGGGACTGCGTACGGACATGGCGGTGGCGTTGTGGTGGCCGTTGCCGTCATTGTTGTGATCGGTGACGAGACGTTCCTGCGCGGCCGCCGGGATTCGGGCGGCCTCGGCCGCGGAGGGAAGCGAGGCGAGGCCGGCGACGCCGACCACCAGGCCCCAGGCGGCCGCTATTCGGTGGATCGTGACCATTTCACCGGTCGATGCGCCCAAGGTGCCCCGTCGAATCATTCTTCACCCCTGCGAGTCGCTGCTGCCGGACACGAACGGTCCATTCGGCGGGCGTACCCGGAGCGGATATGCCGATCACGCTCCGGGCGGTGGGCTGCTGAATCATTGCCTGCTCATTGTCGTGCGCTCATCGGCGAATCCGGCAAAGCGGCCGTCGAGCGGTCCGAGGCAGGCGCCATGGCCAGATGGCCCAGCACGATCCGAGTCCCGAGATAGGCGAAAGGCGCCAGCAGTACGAGGTCCGCGAGGTGGGCTATCGCTATTTCGCGCGGTACGCGACTGAGCGGGAACGCGATGGCGCCGCCGAACAGCAGGACGCCGATCGGCCAGGGCACCGCCCGGATCCGGGTGAGCACGACGCCGAGCATGAAGAGGCTGAGTGGAAAGGCCGAGCCGGCGAACCAGAACGTCACGAACGCCGCCCCGGGATGCTGTTGGATCAGCCGCACCGCCTCGGTGTGCGAGACGTTGAACAGTTCCTCGTGCATTCCCTGCAGCCCGAACGAGGCTCCGCCGACGCACCCGTAAATCGCCACCGGCAGTGCGATCGCCGCGTAGCGCGGCACTCTCGGCTCGATGAGGCGGTACACCGCGACGAGACCGATGAGCCAGCAGGTCGTCGCGGCCACGATGAGAGTTCCGGCGGTGATGCCCTGGTAGCGGTCGGTCCAATAGAAAGTCGAGATTCCCTGGAGTGTCGGACCTATGACGAGGCAGACACCGGCGATTGTCCGGAAAACCGGCTGCATGGTTTCTCCCTTACCGAGTGAATGACTACGCAGGCAACGCTAGGGAGCCGCGCCGTGAATTCCATCCGCCTCGCGATGCGATCCGATACGGCGGTCGTGGTACGAGAACTACCGCCGGGGCGGTACCCCGGGTGGCGTCACCGCCAGCCCCGACCGGTAGGCGAACACCACGAGCTGGGCACGGTCTCGCGCGCTCACCTTGGTCATCGCCCGGTTGACGTGGGTCTTCGCCGTCGCGGGACTCATCCCCAGCCGCCGGCCCACGTCCTGGTCGGACATGCCCTCGGCGACGAGCGCCACCACTTCGCGCTCCCGGTCGGTGAGAGCCCCCGACAGGGCCGGGTCGAACGACGGCCCGTCCGGCCGCCCCACGAACGCCGAGATCAACCGGCGGGTCACCTGCGGCGCGAGCAGGGCGTCCCCCTTGAACACCGTGCGCACCGCCTGCCGCAGCGCCTCGGGGTCGATGTCCTTGAGCAGGAACCCGCTGGCCCCCGCGTGCAGCGCGGCGAAGACGTACCGGTCCAGGTCGAAGGTGGTCAGGACGATCACTCTGACGTCCGGCGTCCGCTCGTCGGCGAGGATCCGCCTCGTCGCGGCGAGCCCGTCCGTGCCGGGCATCCGCACGTCCATGAGCACGACGTCAGGGCGGTGCGCCCGGGTCAGGGCGACCGCCTCCTCACCGCCGGCGGCCTCCGCGACGACCTCAAGGTCCTCCGCCCGGTCGAGGAGGATGCGGAACCCGGCCCGGACGAGCGCCTGGTCGTCGGCCACCAACACCCGAATCGTCACGTCGCCTCCTCGTCCCTCGGCCGGTCGCCCACGCGGGACGCCCCCCTCTTGCGCATCGTCACGTCGTCGTCCACGGCCGGCAGCCAGGCGCGTACCCGGAAACCTCGCCCGGCGCCGTTGGGCCACTCGAACGGGCCGGAGGTCAACCGGCCGCCCAGGCCGGCCGCGCGTTCGGCCATGCCCCGCAGGCCGTTGCCCTCCGTGACATCCCCGGGTCGGCCGGTGCGGCCGTGACCTCCGCCGCCGTCGTCGCGAATCTCCAGAGCGAGCCCGGCCTCGTCGTACCGGACCAGGATCTCCACCAGGTCGGCGTCGGAATGACGCAATGCGTTGGTGAGGGACTCCTGGGCGATCCGGTAGGCCGTGAACTCCACCAGCCGGGGCAGCGGACGGCGCTCGCCTTCGACCCGCACCTCGACGCGCGGCCCGCCACCGGCACAGGCCAGGGCCAGGTCCGGCAGCCGGTCGATGCCCGGAGCCGGGGGTGCCACGCCGCCTTCCGCTCCGTCCCGCTCCCGCAGGACGCCGACGGTCGCCCGCATCTCGGCCAGCGCCTCGCCACCGGCCCGCCGGACCGCATCGAGTGCCTCCCGAGCCTGGTCGGGGGCCTCGGTCAGCAGTTCGGCGGCCACGCTCGCCTGCACGTTGATCACGGCGATCGTGTGCGCGGACACGTCGTGGAGTTCGCGGGCGATGCGCATCCGCTCCTCGGTGAGCCGCTGCGCGGCGACCTGGTCCCGGTGCGCGGCCAGCAGCGCCAGACGGGCCTCGAACTCGGCGCGTCGGGCGCGACGGCTGCGGACGGAGTCGCCCAGTAACAGCGCCGCGACGAACACCACCGTCGACCCGTCGAGCGCCGCGTCGAACAGGCCGGCGCCGGTGTACTTCGTCCGGGCCAGCGCGTCCGACACGATCAGCCAGCCCGCGAGCGCCAGCCCCATCCTCCGCCGTGGCGCGGCGGCCACCGAGTACAGCGCGATCCAGACCGGTACGGCCGGTGCTCCGCCCGGATAGTTCGCGACGTGGTAGATCACCCACAGCAGGAAGACGACGCTGAGCGCCAGGGCCGGCCGGCGCCGGCGGATCGGCAACGCCACGGCCATCGTGAGCCCGAGCCCGTACGCCCAGGCGTCGGGACTCCGCTCGCCACCGTCCGGCGTCGCGGTACCGATGCGGTAGACGCTCACCGCCAGAGCGGCCGCACACACAATGGCCTCCCCGGCCCACGGCGGAAGCGCTTCCGCCCGACGGCGCAGCCGTGTGAGATCCACGCCCCCACCGTACGGACCATCTCCCCGTCACGCACCCCTGCCCGGTCCCGGTGATGGAGACGCGCGGCCGAGCCCGGCGGGCCGCTCCGAGCACGTGATGATGATCGGATGGCGGAACCCCGTCCTGGTCCGGGCGGCGGCCCCCTGCGCCGGATCGATCGGCCACTTCGCCGTCGGCAGTGACGTTCCAGACCCGGCGAATCGGTCATCGACCGTCACCGTCGACGGCAACCAGACCACCGCGGCGGCGACCAGGGCGCGGCGGCGGCAACGAGGCGGTGGCGGGGGGCCTCTGTAACGCCTCCTGGGCGGGGACGGCAGGGGAGCGGGTCAGTGAGGGACGACGGACGGGTCTTTTTCGGAGCGGCGGATCGGGACGGTCCTCAGGGGTGGCGCGTCGTGGCGGGGGAGGGGGAGCGCGCGGAGGCCGTTCCAGGCGCGGAGCAGGGACCAGGCGGCCGTGCCGCCGACCGCCGCGGCGACCAGCGCCCACGCCATCGGCGTCGTGCCCACGTTGAACATCTTCAGCGCCGACGCCAGCAGGACGAACGCCAGCGCCCACCGGATCAGGCCGCCCGGGGCCCGGGACGACGCCAGCGAGCCGAGGATGACGCCGGGGATCGACCCGGCCAGCAGCGCGAGCGTCACACTGAGCTTGAAGTCGCCGAAGAGGATGTGACCGAGCGCCGCCGACCACACCAGGGGCACGGCCTGCAGCAGGTCGGTGCCGACGAGGCGGTTGGCGGTGAGCTTCGGGTACAGGGCGAGGAGGGCGACGACGATCAACGAACCGGAGCCGACCGAGGTCATGCCGACGACCAGGCCGCCCACCGCTCCCACCAGCATTGTCGGGATTGGGCGTACGGAAACGGCCGCCGAGGGCGCGCCGTCGTCGGGGGAGGAGGCACGGGCCGCCCGGCGCGGGCCACCGGCGGCCATGGTCAGGTAGCTGCGGATGACGAGACCGGAGGCGGCGATGAGCAGGGCGACGCCGAGGGCGATCTCGATGACGTCCTGCACCCGGCTGCCGTGCCCGAGCGCGCGGGCGAGCAGGACGCCGCAGAACGCGGTCGGTACCGATCCGGCGCACAGCCAGGCGACGAGGCGCAGGTTGACGGTCCCGCGGCGCAGGTGCACGAGGCTGCCGACGGGCTTCATGACGGCTGCGGCGACGAGGTCGCTGGAGACCGCGGTGAGCGGCGGGACGCCGAAGAAGACGGTGAGCATCGGCGTCATCAGGGCGCCGCCGCCCATTCCGGTCAATCCCACCACGATCGCGACCAGGAACGAGCCCATGGCCATCTGATAATCGAAGTGCATCCGTATGCCCTACCCGTTATATCGGGAAAGTCGGACACTCAGGTTAAACGGTGATGGCCGGGGAGCGCCAGGCAGGCCCCCGTTGGCGTTCGGTGACGGAACCCTTACTCGGAGCGCACCCAGCCGCCGGCGACGAGCAGGTCCAGGACCCGCTCCACCGCGGCCTCGGGCGTCAGCTGCGAGGTGTCGATGGTCAGCTCGGCGTCGTCCGGGACCTCATAGGGGTCGGAGATGCCGGTGAACTCCGGGATCAGGCCGGCCCGCGCCTTGGCGTACAGGCCCTTGCGGTCGCGGCGCTCGCACTCCTCCAGCGGCGTGGCCACGTGGACCAGGACGAAGTCGCCCGTGGCGTTCACCATCCGGCGCACCTCCGCCCGCGTCGCGGCGTACGGCGCGATCGGCGCGCAGATCGCCACCCCGCCGTGCCGGGTGATCTCGGCGGCGACGTAGCCGATGCGGCGGATGTTGAGGTCCCGGTCGTCACGGGAGAACGTCAGGCCCGCCGACAGCAGCCGGCGGACGACATCGCCGTCCAGGAGGGTGACCGTGCGGCCGCCCCGCTCGACGAGCGCGTCGGCGAGCCCGCGGGCGATCGTGGACTTGCCCGAGCCGGACAGGCCCGTGAAGAAGACGGTGAGACCCCGCTCGTGCCGCGGTGGGTTGGCCCGGCGCAGCTCCTCCGCCACCGCCGGCAGCGTGAACCACTCCGGGATCTTCTCGCCGCGGTCCAGCATCGCGGCGAGCTCCGCCTCGGTCGGCTCCGGCCGGATGTGGTCAGGCTCGATCTTGGAGACCGGACGCCACACCTCGACGCTCTCGTCGTACGCCCACGGCTCCGGCGTGACCGGCTCGATCGGGAGCTGTCCGCTCGTCAGCGGCAGGGCCTGCGCACCCGCCCGCGCGGCCTCCTCAGCGCCGGCGGCGGGCTCCAGGAAGAAATGGGTGGCGCCGTACGCCGCGGCGACGTGGGCCGCGAGGGCCAGGTCACGGCCCGGCCGCTCGATGAGCGGCACGGGAACGACGAGCGTGCCGGCCGGCAGCTCGCGGCGCACGGCCAGCAGAGCGCGGACGAGCGCGTCGTCGTGGCCCTCGCCGATCAACGGCATCAGCAGCAGCCGCGCGTCGAGCTTCTCGGCGAGCTGGCGCAGCTGGCCGAGATGGCGCCGGTGCAGCGGACCACGGGTCGCCAGCGCCAGCGTCGTCGCCCCGGCCAGCTCCGCGCGCACCTCGCGCGGGGGCAGGCGGAGCCGGCGGAACGTCCCGTGCTCCGGCAGGGCCAGCGCCTCGACCCGGCCGGCCGCGTGCCAGGAGGTCGTCCCCGACGCGCGAAGCGGATCATCCTCGGGGAACCCGGCCGGTGACGCGTTGTCCTGCCACGTCTCGGCGATGTGCAGGACCGCGAGCGGCACGCCCTCCGGATCGGTCAGGACGACCCGGTCCTCCTTGGTGAGGTCCTCCGGGACGGCGATCGTCACGGCCGCCGGCCACGGCGTGCCGTCGGACAGCCGTCCGGCGGCGGACACGGTCGCCGCGTCCACCGCGCCGAGGAAACCGGTGAGCGGATGGAACGCGCCGTTCAGCAGCAGTTCGAGGTCGGCCAGCTCGGCCGGGCCGGGCGTCAGGCTCGGCAGGTCGCGTAGGTCGCCGGCTTCCGTCGTCAACGCAGGCTCCGATCGTGTCTCGACCGTTGACCATTGCACTCTACGCTCTGCCGACGCCACCTCAGATGATGCGCGCGTAGCGATTCTCCGGCTTGCGGATCACCATGGCGACGTCGCTGTACGCCGAGGTCGCGCGATTCCTGGACAGAACGCCCACGGCCCGGCACATCAGCCGCACGATCGTCCCTGACCAGGCCACCATCCCGGCGGACGTGTGCTCGTCGACGACGACCAGGCCCCGCATCAGGCAGTACGCCCGCATGCCGGCGGCCGACGCCACCCGCTCGTACACCGGGCGCGGCGGGGTGCCGCGCAGCCACAGGACGGAGCGCAGCCATCCCGGGGCGACCCGGTCGAGGCGGCCGAACGCGCTGTCGCGGTCCCGGAACCGGACCAGCATCAGCCCGCCGGGCCGGAGCGCGGCGACGAACCGGTCGAGGACCAGCTCGGCGTGCGGGATCCGCTCGATCAGGTACGAGACGTGCACGATGTCGTACACCCGTGGCGGCATGGGGACCGTGCGCAGGTCCCCGAGGTGCCAGGCGTCGAGGTCGCGGCGGGCGCGGACCCCCGCGCGCGCCTCCGGCAGGTCGTCGTCGACCCCGGTGACGTGGCACTCGGCGGGACGCAGGTCGAGCGGCACGCTCCGCCCACAGCCGGCGTCGAGGACCCGCAGCCGCTCGTACGGCCGCTCGTCGGCGTACTCGCGAACACGTTGGTGGAAGACGTCGGGATCGAAGGTCGGCGGGGTCCGCAGCTCGGTCACGCCCCGGAGCGTAGCCGCCCGCTCGCACACCGTGGCCGCATTCGGCATTGTCCGTGTCGTGCACCACCGGTTGTCGACCACCCGCTTGACCGGGGCGCTGCGGCCTGTGGTAGCGGCGACGCGTAGGCTGGGGACCCCGGGGTGAGATCACTCTCGGGCCTTCACGCTGCCTGACCCTTGATGAGCTCATGACCCTTTCCGGACTGCTCGACGTCGCCGCCGCCGATTCCGCGCTCGCCCGTGCCCTGAAGAGCGCCGACGCCCACCTGGACCTCGTCGCGCCGCCCGCGCTGCGGCCGGTCCTCGGTGCCGCGCTGGCGCGCGAGCGCGGGCGTACCGTCCTGATGGTCACCGCGACGGCCCGCGAGGCCGAGGACCTGACGGCGGCCCTGACAAGCCTGCTGGACCCGGCCGCGGTGGCGCACTTCCCCGCCTGGGAGACGCTGCCGCACGAGCGCCTGTCGCCGCGTTCGGACACGGTCGGCCAGCGCCTCGCCGTGCTGCGACGGCTGGCCCACGGCGATCCCGACGACCCTGCGGCCGGTCCGCTGCAGGCCGTCGTCGCCCCGGTCCGTGCCGTGCTCCAGCCGATCGTCGCCGGGCTCGGCGACCTGGAGCCCGTGCGACTGCGGCCCGGGGACGAGGCCGACCTCGACGACGCCGTGCGCCGCCTGGTCGACGCGGGCTACGACCGCGTCGACCTGGTGGAGAAGCGCGGCGAGATCGCCGTCCGCGGCGGCATCCTCGACGTGTTCCCGCCCACCGAGGAGCATCCGCTGCGGGTGGAGTTCTGGGGCGACCAGGTGGAGGAGGTCCGCTACTTCAAGGCGGCCGACCAGCGCTCGCTCGAGGTCGCCCAGGACGGGCTGTGGGCGCCGCCGTGCCGTGAGCTGCCGCTGACCGGGTCCGTGCGCGAGCGCGCCCGCGAGCTGGGCCGGGAGCACCCGGCGCTCGCCGACATCCTCCAGCAGATCGCCGACGGCTCGGCGGTGGAGGGAATGGAGGCGTTCGCGCCGGTCCTCGCCGACCACATGGAGCTGCTCCTCGACGTGCTGCCCGCCGGTTCCTCGGTGGTCGTCTGCGACCCCGAGCGCATCCGTACGCGCGCCGCCGAGCTGGTCAGCACGAGCCAGGAGTTCCTCGAAGCGTCGTGGGTGAACGCCGCCGCGGGCGGCGAGGCCCCCATCGATCTGGGCGCGGCCGCGTTCAGGACCCTGGAGGAGGTCCGCGACCGTACGGCGGAGCTCGGCCTGGCGTGGTGGACGATCGCGCCGTTCGCGAGCGCCGAGTCGGCGGGCGCCGATCCGGCGGGCGGCCGGACCCGCCGCGAGTACTCCGCCGCCACCGGCGAGCTCACCGAGGTGGCCGTCGACGAGGCGCCGGACGCCGACGGCGACGGCGCGCTGCGGATCGGGGCGCGCGCGGCGGAGTCGTACCGCGGCGACACCCAGCGGGTGATGGCCGACGTCAAGGGCTGGATCCACGAGGAGTGGCGGGTCGTGCTCGTCACCGAGGGCCACGGCCCGGCCGAGCGGCTGGCCGAGGTGGTCCGCGAGGAGGGGCTCGGCGCGAAGGTCACCGAGCTGCCCGGTCCGCCGGAGCCGGCGATCGTCAACGTCTCCTGCGGGCTCCTCGACCACGGCTTCGTCTGGGACGCCGTCAAGCTCGCGGTGCTCACCGAGACGGACCTGTCGGGGCAGAAGTCCTCGACCAAGGACATGCGGCGCATGCCGTCGCGGCGGCGCGGCGGCGTCGACCCGCTGCGGCTCACCGTCGGCGACTACATCGTGCACGAGCAGCACGGCGTCGGCCGGTACGTCGAGATGGCCAGCCGCACCGTGCAGGGCGCCACCCGCGAGTACCTCATCATCGAGTACGCCAAGGGCGACCGGCTGTTCGTGCCGACCGACCAGCTCGACGAGGTCACCCGCTACGTCGGCGGTGAGGCGCCGAGCCTGCACCGGCTCGGCGGCGCCGAGTGGCAGAAGCAGAAGGGCCGGGCGCGCAAGGCCGTCCGCCAGATCGCGGGCGAGCTGATCCGCCTGTACTCCGCCCGCCAGGCGTCGCCGGGGCACGCGTTCCAGTCGGACACCCCGTGGCAGCGCGAGCTGGAGGACGCCTTCCCGTACATCGAGACGCCGGACCAGCTCGCCGCGATCGACGAGGTCAAGTCCGACATGGAGAAGCCGGTTCCGATGGACCGGCTGATCTGCGGCGACGTGGGCTACGGCAAGACCGAGATCGCGGTGCGGGCGGCGTTCAAGGCGGTGCAGGACGGCAAGCAGGTGGCCGTGCTCGTGCCGACGACGTTGCTGGTGCAGCAGCACCTGTCGACGTTCACCGAGCGGTTCGCGTCGTTCCCGGTGGTGATCAAGCCGATCAGCCGGTTCCAGACCGACAAGGAGGTCGTCGAGACGCTGCGCGGCGTCGCCGACGGCACCGTCGACCTCGTGATCGGCACGCACCGCCTGCTGTCGCCGGAGACCCGGTTCAAGGACCTCGGACTGATCATCATCGACGAGGAGCAGCGGTTCGGCGTCGAGCACAAGGAGCGCCTCAAGGAGATGCGCACCCAGGTCGACGTGCTCGCCATGTCCGCCACGCCGATCCCGCGCACGCTGGAGATGGGGCTCACCGGCATCCGGGAGATGTCGACGATCCTCACCCCGCCGGAGGAGCGGCACCCCGTCCTGACGTTCGTCGGCCCGTACGACGACAAGCAGATCGCCGCGGCGATCCGGCGCGAGCTGCTCCGCGAGGGCCAGGTCTTCTTCGTGCACAACCGGGTCCGCTCGATCGACAAGGTCGCCAAGCACCTCACCGAGCTGGTGCCGGAGGCCCGGGTCGGCGTCGCGCACGGCCAGATGAACGAGCACCAGCTCGAAAAGATCATGGTCGACTTCTGGGAGAAGGAGTACGACGTCCTCGTCGCGACCACGATCGTGGAGAGCGGCCTGGACATCCCGAACGCCAACACCCTGATCGTCGACCGCGCCGACATGTACGGCCTGTCGCAGCTGCACCAGCTGCGCGGGCGCGTCGGCCGGGGCCGGGAGCGCGCGTACGCCTACTTCCTCTACCCGCCCGAGACGCCGCTGACCGAGACCGCGCACGAGCGGCTCGCGACGATCGCCCAGCACACCGAGATGGGCGCGGGCATGTTCGTGGCGATGAAGGACCTGGAGATCCGGGGCGCGGGCAACGTCCTGGGCGCCGAGCAGTCCGGGCACATCGCCGGCGTCGGCTTCGACCTGTACGTGCGGATGGTCGGCGAGGCCGTGCGCGAGCTGCGTGAGGAGGGTGTGCCCGAGACGCCCGAGGTCAAGGTGGAGCTGCCGGTCGACGCGCACATCCCGCACGAGTACGTGCCCGGCGAGCGCCTGCGGCTGGACGCGTACCGCCGGATCGCGGCGATCCAGAGCGATGACGAGATCGTCGGCGTGCGCGACGAGCTGGCCGACCGGTTCGGGCCGCCGCCGGTGCCGGTGCTGAACCTTCTGGAGGTCGCGCGGTTCCGCGCGCTGGCCCGCCGGGGCGGGCTGACGGACGTCACCCTGCAGGGCAACCACATCCGGTTCTCGCCGGTCAGCCTGCCCGAGTCGCGTACGGTGCGGCTGCAGCGCCTGTACCCGAAGAGCATTCTGAAGACGGCGACGAATACCCTGCTGGTGCCGGTGCCCAAGACCGCTCCGCTCGGCGGGCGCCCGCTGCGCGACCAGGAGCTGCTGAAATGGTGTACCGATCTGGTGGAGGCGCTGTTCCTCCCCGATCCCGTGGCCCGCTGACGTGCCGTGACCAGATGACGAGTCGGGGCGAGGAGACCCCCGGTGCCGGACGCATCCCGCGACCCCCGCGGGCGAGGAATTGAGAAGGACGCTGTGATCCGTAAGCCATTCAAGATCATGATCGCCGCCGCGCTGGCCGGTACGGCGCTCACCGCCTGCGGTCCCGTGAAGACGGGGGCGGCGGCCCTGGTGGGCAACGACCGCATCACGATCTCGAAGCTCAACTCGACGGTCGACGAGTGGACCAAGGAGCTGCCGAAGTACCCGGCCGCCCAGCAGATCGCCCAGCAGGCGCAGGCCCAGGGGCAGCAGGTGCCGTTCGACCCGTCCTCGCCGCAGCGCAGCGCCCTGTACCAGCTCGTCGACATGTTGGTCTGGGACGAGGTCGCGCGCGCCGACGGGGTGAGCGCCAGCGGCGGTCAGGTCGACGCGATCATCGCGCAGAACGGCGGGATGCCCACCATCGACGCCAACGTGCTCGCCCAGGGCCTGCCGACCCGGTACAGCCGCGACTACGTCAAGTCGGTCGTCCTCCGCCAGGAGCTCATGAGCAAATACGGCGTGACGAACGCGACCGACCAGCAGTCCCAGCAGCAGGCGCTGCAGCAGGTCGCCGGCAGCTACCAGCGGGCGGGCCGCCGCCTCAAGCTCGAGGTCAACCCGCGCTACGGCTCCTTCGACTTCCAGCACATGGCCCTCGGCCCGGTCTGCCCGACCCTGTCGAAGCCGGACTCCGGCACGCCGACCACGAGTGGCGGAGTCTCATGCCAGGCCTGACCTTCCTGGCCTCCTCGTCGCGGGTCGCGCCGGGGCAGCTGACCTGGCCCGCCTGGGAGACGCTGCGCGGCGCCGACCGGGTGCTCACCGGCAGCGGCGAGCACCCGCAGCTGCCGTACGTCCGTGACGCCGGCGTCGCGGTGGAGGTCGTCGAGCCCGACGCCGCCGCCCTCGTCCGCGAGGCGTCGTCCGGCACGGTCGTGTGGCTGGCCGGGCTCGACGGCGACGAGGACCTGATGCGCGCGGTCGGCTCCGTCCTCGTCGGGATGGACGAGCCCCCGCAGGTGGAGGTCGTCCAGGGCGCCTATGACCTGCCCGGCGCGCGGTTCCTCGACCTGGTCGCGGTGATGGACACGCTGCGCCGCGAGTGCCCCTGGGACCGCGAGCAGACGCACGAGTCCCTCGCGCCGTACCTCCTGGAGGAGGCGTACGAGGTCATCGACCTGATCGAGAGCGGCGACCTGAAGGCCCTGCGCGAGGAGCTCGGTGACGTCCTCATGCAGGTGGTGTTCCACGCGCAGGTCTCGCCGCATTTCGATGTGGACGACGTCGCCGAGGGCATCACCGACAAGCTCGTACGCCGGAACCCTCACGTGTTCGGTGACGTCACGGTCGCGGACGCCGACGAGGTCGACGCCAACTGGAACGCGATCAAGCTGGCGGAGCGGGGCGAGGACGCCTCGATCTTCCACGGCGTCCCGATGGCCCAGCCCTCGCTCTCGCTCGCGGCCCAGCTGCAGCGGCGCGCCGCGAAGGCGGACGTGCCGGAGGAGCTGTTCGCCGACGACGGCGTGGGCGCGGACCTGTTCTCGCTCGTCCGCCGGCTTCGCGAGGAGGGCCGCGACCCCGAGGCCGAGCTGCGCGCGGCCGCCCGCCGCTTCCACGACCGCGTCGAGCGGCACCAGGGCCGATGACCGGCGTGACCGGCTGACAACCGGCGCGACCGCCCGAGGACCCGCGTGACCGGCCGGTGACCGGTGAGATCGGACGGCCGCGGTCATGGCCGGGAAATCCCCTCCCCAGGTTCCGATCACCCTCTGTGTGGGGATGACCGCGAAGTGTGGGGCGGGATTCGGGGCGGCGGTCGGCGCGGCTGAAGGACCTGGTGATCGCCGGGGTGGCCGCCGGCGTGCTGTCGGCCTGCCTGGCGCTGCCCGTCCTGCTGCCCACCGGCCTGGGCGTCAAGGCCGCGAACCACGCCTTCGAGACGCTGCCGGGCTCGCTGGCCACCCCGGCGCTCCCGCAGCGTTCGGTCATCCTGGCCGCGGACGGTTCCCGGCTCGCGACGTTCTACTACGAGAACCGCGTCGAGGTGCCGCTCGCCCAGGTGGCGCCCATCATGCGCCAGGCGATCATCGCGATCGAGGACAGCCGCTTCTACCGGCACGGCGCGCTCGACGCCAAGAGCATCCTGCGGGCGCTGTTCGCCAACCTCAGCGCCGGGACCGTCGTCGAGGGCGGGTCGACGCTCAGCCAGCAGTACGTCAAGAACGCCCTCGCCGAGACGGCGACGACCACCGCGGCGCGCCAGGAGGCGCTCGAACCGACCGCGGTCCGCAAGCTCCGCGAACTGCGGCTCGCCATCGGCCTGGAGAAGCACCTCACCAAGGACCAGATCCTGGAGCGGTACCTCAACATCGCCTATTTCGGCGATGGCGCGTACGGCGTGGAGGCGGCGGCCCGCCACTACTTCGGCGTGCACGCCGTCGACCTGTCCCTGGCACAGGCCGCGACGCTGGCGGGAATCGTGCGGGCGCCGCAGACGTACGACCCGAACCTGCACCCGGTACGGGGCCGGACGCGCCGCGACACGGTCCTGGACCGCATGGCCGAGCTGAAGGTCATCACGCCCGAGCAGGCGGCGGAGGTCAAGGGCCGGCCGCTCGGGCTGCGGATCACCGCCACGCCGAACGGGTGCGTGGAGAGCTCGGCGCCGTTCTTCTGCGACTACGTCCAGCGGGAGATCCTGGCGAACCGGGCGTTCGGGAAGACCGCCCAGGAGCGTCGGTTCCTCCTGCAGCGCGGCGGTCTGCAGATCCGTACGACGCTCGAACCCCGCATGCAGAAGGCCGCCCAGCACGCCTTGAACCGTTATGTTCCCCCGGACAACAAATCGGGCAAGGCGGCCGCCGAGGTGCTGATCCGGCCGGGCACGGGGGAGATCACGGCGATGGCCCTGGACCGCAGGATGGGCGACAGCACCAAACGCGGCACACTGTGGGTGAACCTCGCCGCCGACTCCGACCACGGGTCCAGCCTGGGCATGCAGGCGGGGTCGACGTTCAAGGTGTTCACGCTGGCCGCCGCGCTGGACAAGGGGATGGCGTTCGGTCACAAGCTGGACGCGCCGAAGTCCTTCGTGCCGACGGGCTTCCGCAACTGCGACGGGGACCGCGTCGGCGACTCCGGCGTCTCGCTCGGCAACGCGGGCGACGGCGAGGGCGGCAAGCAGTTCACCCTGGTCACCGGCACCTGGCACTCGGTCAACACGTTCTTCCTCGAACTCGAGCGCAAGGTGGGGCTCTGCGCCACGTACAAGATGGCGACCCGCCTGGGCATGCGTCGCGCGACCGGGCAGAAGCTGGAGCAGTACCCGTCGTTCACGCTCGGGTTCAACACGGTCTCGCCGCTGCGGCTCGCGGCGGCGTACGCGGCGTTCGCGGCGCGCGGCCGGTACTGCCGCCCGATCGCGATCACGAGCGTCATGGGCCCGACGGGATTCCTGCCGGTGCCGCGCGCCAAGTGCCACCAGGCCATCGACGAGGGCGTCGCCGACGCGGTCAGCCACATCCTGCGGGGCGTCCTGACCAAGGGCACGGCCAAGGGCAACGAACTCGGGCGTCCGGCGGCGGGCAAGACGGGCACCGTCGACAACTTCTCGGCCGCCTGGTTCGCCGGCTACACCCCGGACCTGGCGAGCGCGGTCTGGGTCGGCGACCCGCGCGGCGGCTACAGGCACCCGCTGCGCGACGTGTGCCTGGGCGAGGCGTGCTACGCCCAGGTGTACGGCGCGGACGTGCCGGCGCCGATCTGGCGGGAGACGATGGAGGCCGCCCTGAAGGGGGTTCCGGCGCACGACTTCGCGGGCCCGCCGGGGGAGTACTTCCGGGAGGGCGACGGCGAGAAGGAGGAGGACGACAAGGCGAAGGACAAGGCCGCGGGCGCCGATCAGGGCGGGAAGGACCTTCCGGAGCCCAACAGCCACCTGCCGTGGTTCTTCGACCCGCCGTTCGCCTGGCCGTGGAAGGGAGACTGAGCCCGCCTCCGCACCGTCACGGACGCCGTTGCCGCGCGGTTGATATGTCGCCATCCGTGACTGAATGACCGGAAGCGGCGGTGTTTTGTTGGACCGCGGAGATCCTTCCCAGCTCGGTTCGGCGTACGCTGACCCCGTGTCTTCTGGGGAAGGCCCGCGCAGCGACGCCCTGAGGATCATCGGGCGCCTCGCGGGCGCGGGGGTCGTCGCCGGGGTGCTGGCGGCGCTCATCGCCTTCTCCACCCTCGGGATGGTCGGCGTCGGCGCGCGCAACGGCGCGAACTGGTTCGAGGCCATCCCCGGCGACCTGCAGACCCCGCCGGTCGCCCAGCGATCGGTGATCCTCGCCGCCGACGGGTCGAAGCTGGCGACGTTCTACTACGAGAACCGCGTCGACGTGCCCCTGAGCAAGGTCGCCCCGATCATGCGCAAGGCGATCCTCGCGATCGAGGACAGCCGCTTCTACGAGCACGGCGGCCTCGACCTCAAGGGCACCGCGCGCGCTCTCGTCAGCAACCTCGCCGCCGGTCAGGTCACGCAGGGCGGGTCGGGCATCACCCAGCAGTACGTCAAGAACCTCCTCGTCGAGACGGCCGACACCGACGCCGAACGCCGGTCCGCCCTCGCGACCACGCCGGCGCGCAAGCTCCGCGAACTGCGCTACGCCGTGGCGATGGAGAAGCAGCTGACCAAGGACCAGATCCTCGAGCGCTACCTCAACATCGCCTACTTCGGCAGCGGAGCGTACGGCGTCGAGGCCGCCTCACGGCACTACTTCGGCCACTCCGCCGCCAAGCTGTCCCTGCCCGAGGCGGCCCTGCTGGCGGGCATCGTCCGCTACCCGTACGCCTACGACCCGACCGTCAACCCGAAGCTGGCCGAGGAGCGGCGCAACACCGTGCTGCAGCGGATGAGCGACCTGCGCTGGCTGCCCGCCGACACCGCGTCGGCCGCCGAGCGGACACCGCTCCACCTGCACGTCACGTCGACGCCGAACGGCTGTGTGGATAGTTCGGCGCCGTTCTTCTGCGACTACGTCGAGCGGGAGATCCTGGGCAACCCGATCTTCGGCAAGACGGTCAAGGCACGCACCCGGCTCCTCCAGCGCGGCGGCCTGGTCATCCGGACGACGCTGGACCCGGGGATGCAGCGCGCCGCGCAGCGCGCGGTCGACCACTACGTCCCGCCGAAGAACTCCAGCCACAAGGCGGCGGCCGAGGCGCTCGTCGAGCCGGGCACCGGCCAGGTGAAGGCCATGGCCGTCGACCGGGAGCTGGGACCCTCGGAGAAGCGCGGCAAGACCTGGGTCAACTTCGCCGCCGACTCCGACCACGGCACCAGCATCGGCATGCAGGCCGGGTCCACCTTCAAGATCTTCACGCTGGCGGCCGCGCTGGACCAGGGAATGCCGTTCGGGCACCGCCTGATGGCCCCCGACCACTACACCCCGACCGGGTTCCGCGACTGCGACGGCAAACCGGTCGGCTCCACGGAGTCGCTGGGCAACGCCGGCGACGGCGAGGGCGGCCGCACGTTCAGCCTCGTCACCGGGACGTGGCACTCGGTCAACACCTTCTTCCTCCGGCTGGAGAAGGAGGTCGGCCTCTGCGACACGGTGAAGATGGCCGAGAAGCTCGGCATGCGCCGCGCCGACGGTTCGGCGCTGCAGCAGTACCCCTCCTTCACGCTCGGCTTCAACACGGTCTCGCCGTTGCGGGTCGCGGCGGCGTACGCGGCGTTCGGCGCGCGCGGCGAGTACTGCGCGCCGATCGTCCTCACGAAGATCACCGACACGGCCGGCCACGAGCTGAAGGTCCCGAGCGCCCACTGCCATCAGGCGATCGACAAGGGCGTCGCCGACGCGGTCAACCACGTCCTGCGCGGGGTCCTGACGCAGGGCACGGCCGCCGGAGAGGGCATCGGCCGCCCGGCCGCGGGAAAGACGGGCACGGTCGACGGCTTCTCCTCCGCCTGGTTCGCCGGCTACACCCCGGACCTGGCCAGCGCGGTCTGGGTCGGCGACCCGCGGGGCGGCTACAAGCATCCGCTGACGAACGTCTGCCTGGGCGGCCGCTGCTTCGGCGAGGTGTTCGGCGCCGACATCCCCGCGCCGATCTGGCGCGAGACGATGCTCGGCGCGCTGCGCGACGTGCCCGAGCACGACTTCCACAGCCCGCCGGGCGACTATTACAGCGAGGGGTCCGGCGAGGACCGCGTGCAGGTCCCCGACGTCCTCGGCCTCAGCCCGTCGGCGGCCGCCGGCCGGCTGCGGGCCGCCGGCTTCGACGTGAGCTTCGGCCCGCGGATCGCCTCGGACGCGTACGGCACGGGCACCGTCGCGCGGACCTCGCCGGGCGGCGGAGCCTCGGTCGAACCCGGCGCCACGGTGACCATTTACGTCAGCAAGGGCGCGCCGCAGGGGCCCAAGCCGCCGGTCGGGCCCACGCCGCCCGGCGGGCCGGTCGGCCCGACGCCCCCCGGCATTCCCACCCCGCCGATCATCCCCCCGGTCGGCGGGACGCGCGGCACCAACCTCTGATCCGACGCTCGATCCTTGAGCTTGGGCGTGTCGGCAGATTTCGGACGAATCACGTCCTGAACCTCAGATCTGTCCACGATCCGTTCACCGTGCGGCAAGGGCTTTCTAACGTAAGCGCATCCTGACGGTACGCAACCACACGGCAAAGGAGACGACGTGGGCGCCATCCCGCAACAGGGCCCCGTACGAAGCCTCGTGCCCGCACGGATCGACCGACTGCCCTGGTCCCGCTTCCACACCCGGATGATCGCCGCCCTCGGCGTGGCCTGGGTGCTGGACGGCCTCGAGATCCAGATCGCCAGCATCGTCGGCCCGGTCCTGCAACATTCCCACACCCTCCACCTCAGCTCCCAGAACGTCGGTTTCTCGGCGACCATCTACCTGATCGGCGAGGTCGTCGGCGCGCTGGTGTTCGGCCGGCTGTCCGATCGGCTCGGCCGCCGCCGGCTGTTCGTCGCCACCCTCGCGCTGTACCTGGTCGCCAACGGGCTGACCGCGTTCTCGTTCAACTACGGGAGCTTCCTGGTGCTCCGGTTCATCGCCGGAATGGGCATCGGCGGTGAGTACGCGGCCATCCACTCCGCGATCGACGAACTCATCCCCGCGCGCTTCCGAGGCCGCGTCGACCTGGCGGTCAGCGGGACGTACTGGTTCGGCGCCATCGTCGCGTCGCTGAGCGAGTACGTCCTGCTGAACCACAGTGTCTTCCCCGACAACATCGGCTGGCGGGTCGGCTTCTTCATCGGCCCCGTGATCGGCGTGGCGATCTGGGGCCTGCGCCGCACCCTCCCCGAGAGCCCCCGCTGGCAGCTGGCCCATGGGCAGGCCGACGAGGCGGAGAAGACCATCGCCCAGATCGAACGCGAGGTCGAGGCGTCCGGCCGCACCCTGGAGCCGGTCGACCCCGAGCGGTACGTCGAGGTGCAGCCACACGAGGCGATCTCGTTCACCCAGGTCGCGCGGACGCTGTTCCGGGACTACCCCTCCCGGTCGCTGCTCGGCGCCACACTGATGATCAGTCAGTCGTTCCTCTACAACGCGATCTTCTTCACGTACGGCCTGGTGCTCAAGCACTTCTACGGGGTGTCCGACCACGACGTGGCGAAGTACTTCTTCGCCTTCGCGGCCGGGAACCTCCTCGGCCCACTGCTCATCGGCCGGCTGTTCGACACGATCGGCCGCAAGCAGATGATCGCCGGAACGTACCTCGTGTCCGGCGTGCTCCTGGCGGTCAGCGGCTACCTCTTCAAGATCGGGTCGCTGTCGGCCTTCTCGCAGACCGTGCTCTGGACGGTGATCTTCTTCATCGCCTCGGCCGCGGCCAGCTCCGGCTACCTGACGGTCAGTGAGATCTTCCCGATGGAGCTGCGCTCTCAGGCCATCGCGCTGTTCTTCGCCATCGCGCAGGTCTTCGGGTCGCTCGGTCCGACGATCTTCGGCGCCCTGATCGGCGACCAGGACCACCCGGACCGGGGCAAGCTGTTCATCGCGTACCTGATCGCGGCGGGCGTCATGGCCTTCGCGGGGGTCATCGCGGCGATCTTCGGTGTCAAGGCCGAGCAGGTCTCCCTGGAGGACATCGCCGCCCCGCTCGGCGCGGCGAAGAAGGTCCCGGAGGCCCTCGCCGAGCGGATCGAGGACCTCGAACCCGGCCCAGGCCCCGCCCCGGCCGTCTGACGGCCCCCTGATCCGGCCCCGTTCTGACGGCGCCCGGTCCGTAGCGGAGACCTTCGCTAAGGACCGGGCGCCGTCTGGACGTATTCCGCCGCTTTACCGGTCGATGACGCATCGTCTGAGCCCCGCCCCTAGTGCTGCCCGTGGTGGCGACGTACGAGCAGGGTGACGACGTCCTGGTCCACCATCCGGCGGAGATCCTCCTGGTCGTGGAGGTCCTCTCGCCCTCGAACAAGGGGCAGGACCGGGTCTACAAGAACCATCTCCACTCCGTCGCCCGCATCCCCTGGTACCTCCTCGTCGAGGTCGACGAGGACAACGAGCGGCCGACGCTCGTCCTGCAACGGCTCGGCCCGGGCCACTACAACGAGGTGGCCCGAGCCGCGTGCGGTCAGATGCTGAAGCTGCCCGACCCGTTCGGGGAGCTCGACCCGGGGGACCTGCTCAAGCGCCGCCCCTGAGGGGTGCTCAGGACGGGTCGAGGCCGCGGCTGCGGCGGAGGGCGCGGTCGGCGGCGGAGAACAGCCGGTCGATCACGATGCCGATGACCAGGATCACGATCATGACCGCGATCATGTCCTGGGTGTCGATGTTCTCCCGTGCGTACTCCAGGCGGACGCCGAGCGACGTGTGGTGCCCGATGATCACCAGGAGCTCGCCCGCCATCAGGCTGCGCCAGGCGAACGCCCATCCCTGCTTGAGGCCCGTCACGAAGGCCGGCAGCGACGCGGGCAGGATGAGGTGCCGGTACAGCGCGAACCCGCGCAGCCCGAGGATCTTCCCCGCCCGCAGCAGGATCGGCGGCGTGTAGTCGACGCCGGCGATGAGGCCGTTGGCGATCGACGGCGCGGCGCCGAGCACGATGACGAACAGGATCGCGCTCTCGCTGAGCTGGAAGAGCATGATCGCGAGCGGGAACCACGCGATCGACGGCATCGTCTGCAGCCCGGTGATCAGCGAGCCGAACGCCACCCGCAGGAAGCGCACCCGCGACACGACCGCGCCGAGCAGCACCCCGACGACGATCGCCAGCGCGAAGCCGATCACCGCCCGGCGCATTGTCAGGCCCAGCCCCGCCCAAAAGGACGAATCGGTCAGGTCCCTGCCGAGCTGCGGGAAGACCTGCGTCGGGCCGGGCAGGACGTACGTCGGCTTCCAGCCGCTGAGCACGACGATCTCCCAGGCGGCGATCGCGATGGCGATCGCGGCGAGCACCGGCCACGTCGACGCCCACATGCGCCGCAGTGGGCCGGGCTGGGAGCGGTTCGCCATCTCCAGGGCGTCCAGGCCCGCGATCTGGCGCTCGAGCACGTTCGTCGCCGCGGTGCCCGGCTCCACCGGTTCACGCTCCATGACGGCCGACCTCCTCTCGCAGCCGATCGGTGATGCGTCCCGCCAGCGTGGCGACCGAGGCGTCGTCGATGCGCCGCGGCCGGTCCAGTGGCACGGGGAACTCCTCGACGACCCGGCCGGGACGGCTGGACAGCAGGACGACGCGGTCGCCGAGGCGTACGGCCTCACGGACGTTGTGCGTCACGAACAGCACGGTCAGCGAACGCTCGGACCAGATGCGCTCCAGCTCGTCGTGGAGCAGGTCGCGGGTCATCGCGTCGAGCGCGCCGAACGGCTCGTCCATCAGCAGGACGTCGCTGTCCTGGGCGAGGGCGCGGGCGATGGCGACGCGCTGGCGCATGCCGCCGGAGAGCTGGTGGGGCCGCTTACGGCCGAAGCCGTCCAGGTGCACGGCGGCCAGCAGTTCGGCGGCGCGCCGCCGGCGTTCGGCCTTGGGCACGCCGCGCGTGCGCAGGGCCAGCTCGACGTTGCCGGCGACGGTCAGCCAGGGGAAGAGCGCGGGCTCCTGGAACATCAGGCCGACCCGCGCGCCGCCGACGTCGACCGTGCCGAGCGTCGGCCGGTCCAGCCCGGCGACGATCGACAGCAGCGTGCTCTTGCCGCATCCCGACGCGCCCAGGATGCAGACGAACTCGCCCGGAGTGACCGACAGCGACACCTTGTCCAGTGCCAGCAGCGCCCCGCCACCGGTCCCGTACGCCTTGGAGACGCCGTCGATCCGCACCGGAGGGGCGGTCGTGCGCTCCGGTTCCCGTGTTGTGGCAGACATGTCCTTCTCCCTCAGCCGAGCGCGCGGGTCACGAGTCGCTCACCGCGGGCTCGCCCTTCTCCTTGAGGACCTCGTTGAGCGGGCCGAGGTCGTAGATGCCGTTCAGGTCGACGTGGTCGAGGAGGCCGACCGCCTCGGCGTGCTGCGCGCTCAGCTTCAGCGACGAGGCGATCGGGTCGTTGGTGAAGGTGACGTTCTTGAACGTCGCGTCCAGGGCGGCCTGCTTGAGCGGCTTGCCGGTCAGGGACCCCAGCTCGGTGTTGGCGGCCTGTTCCGCGCCGGCCTTGTCGGAGTTGATGTAGTCGGTGGTCTCGACCTGCGCCTCGAGCAGCTTCTTCACCAGGTCGGGGTGCTTCTTGAGGAACTCGGTCCGCACGATCAGGTTCGTGATCACGAACTTGCCGCCGGGCCACAGCGACGCCTCGTCGACCAGCTTCTTGCCCTTGCTCTCCAGGATGAGCCGGGAGGCGTACGGCTCCGGCACCCACGCGCCGTCGATCTGGCCCTGCGCGAACGCCTGGAGGGTCTGGGAGTTGTCCTGGGGAACGACGTGGACGTCGCCGCCGCCGGCCTTGTCGGTCTTGAGGCCCTGCTGCTTCAGCCAGTAGCGGAGGGCCACGTCCTGGGTGTTGCCGAGCTGCGGAGTGGCGATCTTCTTGCCGCGCAGGTCGGCCGCCGAGTTGATCGAAGGTTTGACGATCAGGGCGGCGCCGCCGCTGGCCGCGCCCGCGATGATCTTGATGGCCTGGCCGTGCGACTTCACGAAGGCGTTGATGGCCGGGTTGGGACCGACGTACGTCGCGTCGACCGCGCCGGAGAACACCGCCTCGGTGGCCGCCGGGCCGGCGTTGAAGGTCAGCGTCTTCGGCGCCTTGCCGAGGTGCTTGGTGAAGATGCCCTTCTGCACGCCGACCAGCGCCGTGGCGTGGGTGATGTTCGGGAAGAAGCCGAGCCGGACGACGGTGCCGTCCCCGCCGGAGGAGGCCTTCGCGTCGTCGCCGCCACCGCCGCACGCGGTGAGCAGCCCGGCGCCGGCGAGGATGGCAAGGCCGAAGGCCGCGAGCCGCGGTTTCATGGGCAACTCCCACTTTGTCTATCGAACAGGTGTGATTGGTCGCTTAAGTAGACAAGGGAATCGAAGGGAGCGTCAAGTGGCCGGAAGAATGGAGTAACGGGACGACTACGCCGTGAAGATCCCGCAGATGGGCGGCCAGGGGCCCGCTACGGCCGTCAGGCGTGCCGGGTGACCGCCGACACAGAAGGGGGGTGGCGTTGCACGGCCGCCAGACCCCGGGCGACTAGGCTCAGGGGCGAAAGGTCCGATAGTGATCACAAGGAGCTCAAGTGTCGTCGATCGAAGCCGTACACGCTCGGGAGATCCTCGATTCCCGCGGCAACCCCACGGTCGAGGTGGAAGTGCTGCTCGACGACGGCAGCGAGGCGCGTGCCGCGGTGCCGAGCGGCGCCTCGACCGGCCAGTTCGAGGCGGTCGAGCTGCGCGACGGTGGTGAGCGGTACAACGGCAAGGGCGTCGAGAAGGCCGTGCTCGGCGTGCTGGACGAGATCGCGCCCGAGCTCCTCGGCTACGACGCGGACGACCAGCGCCTCGTCGACCAGGCGCTCATCGACCTCGACGGGACGCCCGACAAGTCCCGCCTCGGCGCCAACGCGATCCTCGGCGTGAGCCTCGCGGTGGCGAAGGCCGCCGCCAAGTCCGCCGACCTCCCGCTCTTCCGCTACGTCGGCGGGCCGAACGCGCACCTGCTGCCCGTTCCGATGATGAACATCCTCAACGGCGGCGCCCACGCCGACACCAACGTCGACATCCAGGAGTTCATGATCGCGCCGATCGGCGCGTCGACGTTCAGCGAGGCCCTGCGCTGGGGCGCGGAGATCTACCACGCGCTGAAGTCGGTGCTCAAGGGCCGTGGCCTGGCGACCGGGCTCGGCGACGAGGGCGGCTTCGCCCCCGAGCTGCCGAGCAACCGCGACGCCCTCGACCTGATCCTGGAGGCGATCCAGCGGGCCGGCTTCCAGCCGGGCGCCCAGATCGGCCTCGCCCTGGACGTCGCCGCCACGGAGTTCTACTCCGAGGGCACGTACGCGTTCGAGGGCGGCAAGCGGTCCGCCGAGGAGATGGCGTCCTACTACGGCGAGCTCCTCGACGCGTACCCGCTGGTCTCCATCGAGGACCCCCTGTCGGAGGAGGACTGGGCCGGCTGGAAGGCGATGACCGAGGCCGTCGGCTCCCGTGTTCAGATCGTCGGCGACGACCTGTTCGTCACCAACCCGGAGCGCCTGCAGCGCGGCATCGACTCGGGCGCGGCCAACGCGCTCCTGGTCAAGGTCAACCAGATCGGCACGCTGACCGAGACCCTCGACGCGGTGAACCTCGCCCACATGAACGGCTTCCGCACGATGATGAGCCACCGTTCCGGCGAGACCGAGGACACCACGATCGCCGACCTGGCCGTCGCCGTCGGCAGCGGTCAGATCAAGACGGGCGCTCCGGCCCGGAGCGACCGGGTGGCCAAGTACAACCAGCTCCTGCGCATCGAGGAGCTCCTCGACGACGCCGCGCGGTACGCCGGGAAGTCGGCGTTCCCCCGCTTCCACGCGGAGTGAGACCACGCTCCGATGGCCGAGGAGAAGCGGCGACCGCCTGAGCGGAAGGCCAGGGAGGCGCGGCGCGCTCATCTGACGAGTCGCGCCGCGATCCTGGCGGTCGTCGCCTGCGCGATCGCCCTGAGCCTCGCCTATCCCGTCCGGGAGTACATCGCCCAGCGACGGGAGATCGCATCGCTGCGGGTGCAGCAGCGTGTGGCGCAGGCTCAGGTCGAGCAGCTGTCCCGGCAGAAGCAGCGGCTCGGTGACGAGTCCTACATCAGGCGGGAGGCGCGCCGCCGGCTGCACATGTGCGACCCGGGCGCCAAGTGCTACGTGGTGCTGGGCGGTGGGCAGAGCGGCGGCCAGGACGCCTCCCGCAAGCGCCCCCCGCCGACCCCGCCCTGGTACGTCACGCTGTGGCGCTCGGTGGACGCGGCGGATCGGCGCCGCTGACCGCATACCCTGAGCGCTGGCGTACGGATTTCGGCGAGGCCGGTTCCCGACGCCGACCCGCCTCCCGGTCCGGCACGCCGACCACGGCCGGGGCGAGTGCGGTGACGGTGCGTCGGTGAGGCGGGCACCTGCCGGCAGGCGGGCCTGCCGGCGACTCCGGAGGGCTTACCGGTGATCGAGGAACGCGACGTCGCGGCGGTGGCCGCGCAACTGGGCCGTGCGCCGCGCGGGCTGCGGGCGATCGCGCATCGCTGCCCCTGCGGGCTGCCCGACGTGGTGGAGACCGCACCGCGGCTGCCCGACGGCACGCCGTTCCCGACGTTGTTCTACCTGACCTGCCCGAAGGCCGCGTCGGCGATCGGGACGCTGGAGGCGAGCGGGCTGATGCGCGAGATGACCGCGCGGCTCGGCGCCGACCCGGAGCTGGCCGCGGCGTACGAGGCGGCGCACCGCGACTACCGCGACCGCCGTGACGCCGCCGCCGAGGAAGAGGGCCTCGAGCCGCTCCCCGACGGCATGCAGACCGCGGGCGGCATGCCGACCCGGGTCAAGTGCCTGCACGCCCTGGTCGCCCACGAGCTCGCGGTGCCCGGGGCGAACCCCTTCGGCAGGGAGGCCCTGGACCGGATGCCGGACTGGTGGCGTACCGGTTCGTGCGCGGCCACATGTGGCGCCGAGCCGGGGCCGTCTCACGGATCCGATGACGCGACCTGTCAGGGCCTGTCATGATTTGCTGTAAGTCGGCGGCCGGAGCGGGCGGCCTGCGGGAGCCGGGCCTCTCGGGCGCGGTCGGAGGTGGAGGAGCGCGGCAGGACCGCGCCGAAGAGGTGCGCCGGGAGGCGAACGAATCGTGAGCACAGCGACGCGTGTCGCGGCGGTCGACTGCGGGACGAACTCCGTCCGTCTGCTGATCGCCGACATCGTCGACGGCCGGTTGACCGATCTCGAACGCCGGATGGAGATCGTCCGGCTCGGGCAGGGCGTCGACAAGACCGGTCGCCTGGCCCCCGAGGCGCTCGACCGTACGTTCGCGGCCATGCGGGGCTACGCGAAGCTGATCGCCGCGCACGACGTCACCGGCACCCCGATCCGGACACGGGTCGTGGCGACCAGTGCCACCCGTGACGCGAGCAACCGTGACGAGTTCGTCCGTGGCGTCGTCGACATCTTCGGCGTGGAACCCGAGGTGATCACGGGGGAGGAGGAGGCCCGCCTGTCCTTCATCGGCGCGACGAAGGACCTGTCGGCGCTCCGGCCCATGCGCCCGTACCTCGTCGTCGACATCGGCGGCGGCTCCACCGAGTTCGTCTTCGGCACCGCCGAGGTCGAGGCGGCGCGCTCGGTCGACATCGGCTGCGTCCGGCTGACGGAGCGGCACCTGCGCTCCGACCCGCCGTCGCCCGAGCAGGTGGCGGCCGCCGTCGCGGACATCGACGCCGCCCTGGCCGGCGTCCGTGACGGCCACGCGGCGGGTGTTCCGGGTCCGCCCGGCAACGGCGCCGCGGGCGCCGACCCGGCCGCGGCCGCTCGTGCCCTGGCCGAAGGCACCGACCCGCTGGCCGCCCGCCCTCTCGCCGACGGCGCGTCCGCGCGCCCCGCAGAGCACCTCCCGGCCGTACCCGTCGCCGAGGCGCGCACCCTGGTCGGGCTGGCCGGCTCGGTGACCACGGTCGCGGGCATCGCGCTGGACCTGCCGGCGTACGACTCCGAGCGCATCCACCTCTCGCGGATCAAGGCCCGTCAGGTCCACGACGTGACCCGTACGCTGCTGCGCTCGACGCACGACGAGCGCAGCGGGATCGGCGTCATGCACCCCGGCCGGGTCGACGTCATCGGCGCCGGCGCGCTCATCCTCGACCGGATCATGCGCGAGTACGCCTTCGCCGACCTGATCGTCAGCGAGCGCGACATCCTCGACGGCATCGCCTGGTCGCTGGTCTGACCCCACGAAAGCGAACCGAGTCCGACGGCATGAACGCCCCCTTCATCCCCCCGGGATCCGGACATCCGGAGGATCCCGCAGGCCCGGACACGCCGGTCGCGCGGACCCCGGAGGACGTACGGGCCCTCGCGGGCTCCGCCCCGACGCTGGGCGAGCTCGTCGCGCGGCAGTCGGTGTGCCGCGCCTGTCCCCGCCTCGTCGCCTGGCGGGAACAGGTCGCCGTCGAACGCCGCCGGGCGTTCGCGCAGGAGGAGTACTGGGGCCGGCCGGTCCCGGGCTGGGGAGACGCCGAGCCGCGCGTCCTCATCGTCGGCCTGGCACCCGCCGCGCACGGCGGTAACCGCACTGGGCGGATCTTCACAGGGGACCGCAGCGGCGACTGGCTCTTCGCGTCCCTGTACCGGACCGGTCTGGCGGCGATCCCGACCAGCACCCACGCGGGGGACGGGCAGCGGCTGCTCGGCACCCGCGTCGTGGCCCCGGTGCGCTGCGCCCCGCCCGCCAACAAGCCGACCCCGGACGAACGCGCCGCCTGCCTTCCCTGGCTCGTCCGTGAGCTCGGGTTCGTCGCCGGGACGGTCCGGTCGATCGTCGTGCTGGGCGGGTACGGCTGGCAGGCGCTGTGGCCGGCGCTGAAGGAGGCCGGGTACGCCCTGCCCGCTCCGCGCCCGGCCTTCGGGCACGGAGCCGAGGTGCTCCTGACGGCGCCGGACGGCGCCGAGACACTGCTGCTCGGCTGCTACCACCCGAGCCAGCAGAACACCTTCACGGGACGGGTCACCGAGCCCATGCTGGACGCGGTGTTCACCCGGGCCCGCGAGTACGCGCACCTGCCCGGCGAAGCCGGAGAGGGGTGACGGACCCCGGCGGGTCGGCCGGCGGACCTCGGCAGGCGAGCCGCGGCGGGTGATGGACCCCGGCGGTGACGGGCGGAGCGGCGCACAGTGGAGCCCCCGCTTCCCCTGCACGGCCCCCTCGCTCCGTCCGTCCCCGCGCGGGTTCCTTCTTCCTCTTTGACGCGGCTTCGCGGCGAGTGGTTCGCACGTGATCGTTCTCACAGCACGTGCTCTGTCATCGGGCGTCCTGTCGGAATACCGTAAAAAGCGAGGTTGTGAAAGTTTTCACAAGGTCTCCGGTCGTTTCGGGAGGATCCCATGGGTACCGGAACTCGTATGGCAACGCACGTGCTCATCGTCGGCGGCGGCTATGTAGGCATGTACACCGCACTCCGCCTGCACAAGAAGATGCGCCGCGAGCTCAAGAGCGGCGAACTGCAGATCACGGTCGTCGATCCCCAGTCGTACATGACCTATCAGCCGTTCCTGCCGGAGGCGGCCGCCGGCAACGTCGAGGCGCGGCACGTCGTCGTGCCGCTGCGCCGCGTGCTCCCGCGTGCGACGATCCTCAACGGCCGGGTCACCAAGGTCGAGCACGCGAAGCGCCAGGCGTGGGTCGAGGTGGTCGGGAGCACGAGCGCGGAGGGCGGCGGCGGTGAGCGGTCCGTCGAGACGCGCATGCTCTCCTACGACCTTCTCGTCTTCTGCCCCGGGTCGATCTCCCGGACGCTGCCGATCCCCGGGCTCGCCGAGTGCGGCATCGGTTTCAAGACGGTCGGCGAGGCCATCTACCTGCGCAACCATGTGCTCGCGCAGCTCGACATCGCGGCCTCGACCGCGAACGAGAAGGTCCGCAGGCGGGCGCTGACGTTCGTCTTCGTCGGCGGCGGCTACGCGGGCGTCGAGGCGCTGGCCGAGCTGGAGGACATGGCCCGCGACGCCTGCGCCTACTACCCGAACATCGACCCGTCCGACATGCGGTGGGTGCTGGTCGAGGCGAGCGACCGCATCCTGCCGGAGGTCGGGCCGGACATGGGCCGCTGGACGGTCGAGACGCTGCGTCGGCGCGGCATCGCCGTCAAGCTCCAGACGCTCCTGAAATCCGCCGAAGGGCACCACATCGTGCTCAGTGACGGTGAGGAGTTCGACGCGGGAACACTCGTTTGGACGGCGGGCGTCAAGCCCAATCCCGTCGTCCGCCGCACCGACCTTCCGCTCGACGAGAAGGGGCGGCTCAAGGCCACCGCCGAGCTGACGGTGGAAGGTGTGGAGGGCGCTTTCACGGCGGGCGACATCGCGGCCGTTCCCGACCTGACGAAACCGGGCAACTTGACCGCGCCGAACGCACAACACGCCGTCCGGCAGGCGAAGGTCTTGGGAGACAACGTTGTCGCGGCGTTGCGCGGTAAGGAACTCAAGCGCTACGAACACGCCTACGCCGGATCCGTGGCCAGTCTCGGCCTGCGCAAAGGCGTCGCGCAGATCTACGGCGTGAAGATGCGGGGAATCGTCGCGTGGTGGCTGCACCGGACGTACCACCTGTCCCGGGTGCCCACGTTCAACCGCAAGGCGCGGGTCACCGCCGACTGGACCCTCGCGGTCTTCTTCAAGCGTGAGATCGTCTCGCTCGGGTCGATCACGCGACCGCGTGAGGAGTTCGAGCTGGCCGCTAAAGACTGAGCGGTATTCGGCCTGTAATTAGGGCGCGGCACTAATAGGCGTTATTTGTCGCATTTACTGGGTGGTCCCTTATTGGCTCATGCCCGGTATGATTACGCCGCCCCCGTAGCCCAACAGGCAGAGGCAGACTCCCTAAAAGAGTTGGTTGTGTCGGTTCGACTCCGACCGGGGGCACTGCAGCTTGACGAAGGTCGACCGGAGCAATCCACACCTTTCGTCCGAGTGTCTCCAGTGGTGTTATGGCCGTCAGTTCGGCCGGTATCGGCTCGCCGTTTCTCGTCCGATACCGGCCGCGCTCATCTACGGAATCCGTGATATAGGCGTTTCGCGGCAAGTCTCCTGTTCGGCGTGACGAGCGAACGGGAGGGGTAGGACGTGGCGGGAACACCGCGACCGTGCGCCATCGTTGAATCCTCAACAACGAGTCGGGAGGGAAACCATGCAGAGCGGGAACCCGGTCCTGTCCCGGCGTGGCGCGTTCGGCCGCCGGTCGTCGGGTTACGCCCCGAGCGTGTACCGGCTCGAGGCGATGTACAACGCGCCGGCGTACGCGCCGCCCCGGTCGATGACGATCGACGACGTCGTCGTGCGGTCGTTCCTCACGCTCGGCACGCTCGTCGTCGCGGGTGCCGCCGCGTGGGTGCTCGTCCCGGACCGCCTGGCGAACGCCGTCGCGCTCGCCGCCGTCGTGGTCGGGCTGATCTGCTGGGCGGTCCTGACCTTCGGCCGCCGGATCAACCCCGCCCTCGTGCTCGGCTACGCGGCGGCGTACGGCGTGGCGGTCGGTGTGGTGAGCCACGCCTACAACTCCTTCTACAACGGCGTGGTCCTGCAGGCGGTCGTCGGCACCGCGCTGGCGTTCGGCGCGACGCTGGCGATCTACGCCCTGCGGATCGTCCGCGTGACCCCGGGGTTCGTCCGCTTCGTGATCGCGGCCGGGTTCGCGCTGCTGGGCCTGATGGTGCTCAACCTGCTGGTGTCTATCTTCCACGTCGGCGGCATCGGGATCCGGGAGAACGGCCCGCTCGGCATCGCCTTCAGCGTCGTCGCGATCCTCGTCGGCTGCTTCTACCTGCTGCTGGACTTCCGCTCCATCGAGGACGGGGTCCGCTCGGGCGCTCCGCGGCAGGCCGCGTGGCTCGCGGCGTTCGGGCTGACCGTGAGCCTGATCTGGATCTACCTGGAGCTGCTCCGGTTCCTGTCCTACTTCTACGACCGGGACTGACGCGGCCCGCGGGCGCGGAACGCCACGAAGCCGACGAGCCGTGGAGGAGGAGAAGTGACCGGTGCCGGCGCCCCCGCTCGCGGGAGGGCGCCGGCGCCGTCTCAGCCGTGGAGGTCGGGGCCGGCGCGGACGATCGTCGCCCGGACGACGACCCGGCGGTCCTTCTCCATCGCCGCGCGGTAGTCGTCCCAGTCGGGATGCTCGCCGGAGACCTTCCGGTAGTAGTCGATCAGTGGGTCCATCGCGTCGGGCAGCTGGACGACCTCGGCCTCGCCGTCCACCTGGACCCATTCGCCGAAGAAGGCGTCGGTGAAGACGCAGAAGGTGACGCGGGGATCGCGCATCAGGTTGCGCGTCTTCGCCGCGGTCTCGCGCGTGCTGACGACGATGCGTCCCTCGTCATCGACCGCGCACAGGACGGGAGACGTCTGCGGGCGGCCGTCGGCGTGGAAGGTCACCATCACCGCACGGTGGTGCTCGGTGATGAAGTCGAGTGCCCTGCGGTACTCCACTCCGGGTCAGAAACGGACGGCGCGCCGATGCAGCTCGTGCTCGTGCACGAGGGCGGAGGCGTATCCGTGAGAGAGCCCGTGCTCGTCCGCCAGCCAGTTGACCCGCTCGTCGCATCGCAGGAACGCGGGGCCGTTGTCGATGGCTTCGAACCACTCGGGGAGGTCACGTCCTGTGACTTTCGGGATGCGTGCGATGAGGTTCTTGTGCGTCTCCGGTGAGTGGTTCAAAGACATAGGCACCTCCTGGCTTGGCGTGCTGCTTGTTGATGACTCTGCAACACCCATCGCAATCACACAACCCCCCGACGGGGAGCTTTCTGTCACGGCATGTAGATCATTCGTCACACTCCGCCCGCCGCGGGTTACGAAGTGCTAACGAAACTCCCCGGCGGATGTGTCCCGCCGGGGAGTTTTACGTGAACCGGTCGCGTCGTTGACCGGAGCGTGACCGCGCGGACCTCAGCTGAGGCGCTCGAAGATCATGGCCATGCCCTGACCGCCGCCGACGCACATCGTCTCGAGGCCGAAGGTCTTGTCGTGCGTCTGGAGCCCGTTGAGCAGCGTGTTCGTGATGCGCGCGCCGGTCATGCCGAACGGGTGGCCCACCGCGATCGCGCCACCGTTGACGTTGAGCTTGTCGATGTCGATCCCCAGGTCCCGGTAGGACGGGATCACCTGCGCGGCGAACGCCTCGTTGATCTCGACGAGGTCGATGTCGTCGATCGTCAGGCCGCCCCGCTTCAGGGCCTGGCGGGACGCCTCGACCGGCCCGAGGCCCATGATCTCCGGCGACAGCGCCGAGACCCCGGAGGAGACGATGCGGGCCAGCGGCGTGATGCCGAGCTCGGCCGCCTTGGTGTCGCTCATCACGACGACCGCGGCCGCGCCGTCGTTGAGCGGGCAGCAGTTGCCGGCCGTCACCGTGCCGTCGGGCCGGAAGACCGGCTGGAGCTGGGAGACCTTCTCGAGCGTCGTGCCGGCGCGCGGGCCGTCGTCCTTGGCGACCACGGTGCCGTCCGGCAGCTCCACCGGCGTGATCTCCCGCTCGAAGAAGCCGTTCTCGATCGCCTTCTCGGCGAGGTTCTGTGAGCGCACCCCGAACTCGTCCTGCTCGGCGCGGCTGATGCCGCGCAGCTGGGCGACGTTCTCGGCGGTCTGGCCCATCGCGATGTAGACGTCGGGGAGCGCGCCGTCCTCACGGGGGTCGCGCCAGGTCTCGGCGTTGCCCTCGCCGCGCTTGGCGGTACGGGCCTGGGCCTCGCCGAACAGTGGGTTCTGGGTGTCGGGCAGGCCGTCGCTGCTGCCCTTGGCGAACCGGCTGACCATCTCCACCCCGGCCGAGACGATCACGTCCGCCTCGCCCGACTTGATCGCGTGGAAGGCCATCCGCGTGGTCTGCAGAGACGAGGAGCAGTAGCGCGTGATCGTGGCACCCGGGACGTTGTCGTATCCGAGGAGGATGGCGACCACGCGGGCCATGTTGTACCCCTGCTCACCGCCGGGCAGGCCGCAGCCCAGCAGCAGGTCGTCGATGTCGTTCGGGTCCAGCTGCGGGACCTTGTCGAGCGCCGCCCGCACGATGCGCGCGGTGAGATCGTCGGGGCGCAGGTCCTTCAGCGATCCCTTGAACGCTCGCCCGATCGGGGAGCGAGCGGTCGCGACGATGACAGCCTCGGGCATGATCGGTCTCCTTCTCCTCGGCCGGCCGGGCGGCGGCCTTTGAGTCCCGTTCGCAGGCTACTGCGTGTCGGCCACGAAACCTACTGGCGGGTAGCCCGCGCGTCGATCGATCGCGACAGCGATCGGTCACGGACGGCGGACGCACGGTGATCAGAGCGGGTGAGGTACCGTCTGAGCAGAACTATTGCCGACGACAGGGACGTCGCTGGTGCACGTGCACAACTCGCTGACGGAGCTCATCGGGGACACCCCCCTCGTACGCCTCCGCAACGTCACGACCGGAGCCCGCGCGCAGGTGCTCGCCAAGGTCGAATACCTCAATCCGGGCGGCTCGGTGAAGGACCGCATCGCCGTCCGGATGGTCGAGGCCGCCGAGGCGTCCGGCGCCCTCAGGCCGGGCGGCACGATCGTCGAACCCACCTCCGGAAACACCGGCGTCGGGCTCGCGATCGTGGCGCAGGAGAAGGGCTATCGGTGCGTCTTCGTCTGCCCCGACAAGGTGGCGAACGACAAGATCGCCGTCCTGCGGGCCTACGGCGCCGAGGTCGTGGTGTGCCCGACCGCGGTCTCACCCGACCACCCGGACTCCTATTACTCGGTCTCCGACCGGCTCGCCGCCGAGATTCCCGGAGCCTGGAAGCCCGACCAGTACCGCAACCCGAACAACCCGCGCTCCCACTACGAGACGACGGGGCCGGAGATCTGGGCGCAGACCGAGGGGCGGGTCACGCACTTCGTCGCGGGCATCGGCACCGGCGGCACCATCACCGGCACCGGCCGCTACCTCAAGGAGATCTCCGGCGGGCGCGTCAAGGTCATCGGCGCGGACCCGGAGGGGTCGGTCTACTCCGGCGGCACCGGCCGGCCGTACCTCGTCGAGGGCGTCGGCGAGGACATCTGGCCCGAGACCTACGACCGGGACATCTGCGACCAGGTCATCGCGGTGAGCGACAAGGATTCGTTCACCATGACCCGGCGGCTGGCCCGCGAGGAGGGGCTGCTCGTCGGCGGCTCCTGCGGTCTGGCGGTCGTGGCGGCGCTGCGCGTCGCGGCCGAGGCCGGCCCCGACGACGTGGTCGTCGTCCTGCTGCCCGACGGCGGCCGCGGCTACCTGTCCAAGATCTTCAACGATGACTGGATGGCCGACTACGGCTTCCTCACGTCCGAGACCGAGGAGCCGCGCATCGCCGACGTGCTGGCGCGCAAGGGGTCCGGGCTGCCGGAGTTCGTGCACGTCCACCCGCACGAGACGGTCGGCACCGCGGTGTCCATCCTGCGGGAGTACGACGTCTCGCAGCTGCCCGTCATGAAGGAGGAGCCGCCGGTCATGGCCGCCGAGGTCGTCGGCTCCGTCGGTGAGCGCGACCTCCTGGCCGCCCTGGTCAGCGGCAAGGCGGGCCTCGACGACCCGCTGGGCGACCACATGGCGCCGCCGCTGCCGATGGTCGGCTCGGGCGAGGGCGTGAGCAAGGCCGTCGGCGTCCTGGAGAACGCCGGCGCCGCCGTCGTCCTCGTCGACGGCAAACCGGCCGGCCTCATCACCCGCCAGGACCTGCTGGGCTTCCTCGCGGCCGGCTGACCCGGCCCCGGCGAACGACGAGGCGGCGTCACCGGCGCGCCGCCTGACGAACGACGGGCGGTGTGCTCGGCACGCCGCCCACGACGAACGACGAGGCCCCGGCGGCGCGACCAGCGCGCCACCGGGGCCTCGGTGCCTCACCGGCCGGTCAGACCGGGCGGTCGACCAGGTCGTACGGCTCCGCCGCGGGCGGCTGGTTCCCCTTGCGAGTCGCGTCGCCGTGCCCGGGCCACCAGGCCTTGTGGCCCATCAGCGCCGTGATCGACGGCACGAAGAGCGCCGACATCACGAACGCGGACAGCAGGATGCCGATGGCCACGCCGAATCCGATCTCGGCCAGCATCGACTGCGGGGAGAGGGTCAGCGCGGCGAACGTACCGGCCAGGATGACGCCCGCCGCCGCGACCGTCGGCCCGGCGTGCTGGATGCCGAGCGCGGCGGCACGCCGCGGGTCGTGCCCCTCGCGTGACTCCTCGCGCAACCGCGCGATCATGAGGATGTTGTAGTCGGTGCCGATCGCCAGTACGAAGAGGTACAGGATGATCGGCAGCTGGAACATCAGGCCTTCCTTGCCCTCGACGCCCTGGAAGAGCGCGACGGTCGCCCCGAGCGTGGCCGTGAAGCCGAGCAGCACCGCGATCACCAGGTAGATCGGAGCCACCAGCGCACGCAGCAGCAGCGCGAGGATGATGCCGATCAGCAGCACCGCCACCGGGATGATGACCGACAGGTCGCGGTTGTTGACCTCATTGATGTCGGCGTACGCCGCGGTCATGCCGCCGACCAGCACCTTGGTGCTCGGCGGGGCGTTCTGGTGGGCGAGGTCCCGGAAGGGCCCCTTCACCAGGCTGATCGCCTCGTTCGAGCTGGGGTTCAGCTTGAGGACGACCGTGATCTTGGCGACGCTCTGATCCGGGCTGTACTGCGCCGGCGCGACCTGGCCGACGCCCTTGGCGGTCGCCAGCGTCTGCTGGAGCTTCTGGACGGCGGACTTGTCGAGCGCGCCGCTGCCCTGGACGTACACCTCGGTGGGCGAGGTCAGGCCGGACGGCAGGCTGGCCTGCAGGTCCTTCATGGCCTTCGCCGACTCGGTGTTCTGCGGGGAGCCGGCCTGGAAGTCGTAGTCCGCCTTGAACGCCAGGGCGCCGGCGGCCAGGGCCACCAGAACGAGGCCGGAGGCGAGCGCGGCCACGGCCGGGCGGCGCCCGACACCGTTGCCGATCTTCACCCACAGGCCGGGCTTCGGCTCCTTCTTCCACGCCTTCGACGGCCAGAACACGAAGCGGCCCAGCAGCGAGACGATGGCGGGAACGAGCGTCAGCGCGGTGATGAACATGACGGCGACCGCGATCGCCAGCTCCGGCCCCAGGGCGCCGAACGCCTTGAAGGAGGCGAGCACCAGCACGATGAAGGCGGCGATGACGGCGCCGGCGGCCGAGGCGATCGCCTCACCGACCCGCTCGACACTCGTGATCATCGCGGTCTTCTTGTCCTCACCGGCCCGCAGGCGCTCCCGGTACCGGAAGAGGAGGAACAGGATGTAGTCGGTGCCGATGCCGTACAGCACGACGACGATGATCGTTGAGAAGCTGTCATCGAAGCTCAGGTCGAACGCCTTACCGACGAATGCGGTGACCGCGTTCGCGACCTGCGAGACCAGGACGATGACGATGATCGGCAGCAGCGCCGCGATGGGGCTGCGGAAGATGATCAGAATCAGGGCGATGATCAGAACGACCGTCGCGAGCCCGATCAGGGCGAGGGTCCGCTGGCTGGACTTCTCGTTGTCCACGCTGGACGCGAAGTTGCCGGCCACCCCGTAGGCCAGCCCGCTGCCCTTCAGCTGGTCGGCCGTCACGGCACGGACCTGCTTGATGGCGTCCTCGTTCTTCTTCTGCGTCTTGGTGTCGAAGCCGCTGGGCAGGCCGACGACGATCAGCTGAACCTTGTGGTTCTGCGAGAGCGTCTGCGGGCTGGTGGCGGCCATCTGCACGTTCGGGATCGCCTTGGCCTGGATGGCCTTCGCCGCCTGACCGATCTTCTGCTGGTCGGCGGCGGACAGCGTGCCCCCGTCGCTCCGCTTGACGACGACCATCTCCCGGTCGACCTTCTGGTCGCCGCTCGGGAACGCCTTCTCGGCGAGGTTGGACGCCGCGACCGACTCGTACTTCTTCGGCAGGAACGCCTGCTGGTCCGATTTGGTGGTTAGTTTGGGGGCGAACACCACCAGGACGGCCGCCGCGACGAGCCACGCGCCGATCGTCCACCATGGGTGTCTGACGACACCGCGCCCCAGCCATCCGAACACGGGTGGCTCCCCTTCGTAGAGTGTCTTCGAGTAACGCACCGACGATATCCAGGCAAAAGGGGCATTGCCTCACCGTCAGAGTCGATTTCGGTCCTAGTCCCTACGGTGGAGACGGATCATCCCCCGGTATGGACGGCGCATCGCCCGGCCGCCCCTCGGGAGGCACTAACCTCGCGTGCATGGACGGTTTCAACCACGAGACCGGCTTCGAGACCCTCGCCATCCACGCAGGTCAAGAGGCCGATCCCGCGACAGGGGCGGTCGTTCCGCCGATATATCAGGTGTCCACGTACAAGCAGGACGGCGTCGGCGGTCTGCGCGGTGGATACGAGTACAGCAGGTCGGCCAACCCGACCCGTACGGCGCTGGAGGAGTGCCTCGCCGCCCTGGAGGGCGGCGTACGGGGGCTGGCGTTCGCCTCGGGTCTGGCCGCCGAGGACACCCTGCTGCGCACGATCTGCAAGCCGGGCGACCACGTGCTGATCCCGAACGACGCCTACGGCGGCACGTTCCGGTTGTTCTCCAAGGTCCTCGCCCGGTGGGGCGTGGCGTACGACCCCGTGCCGCTGACGGACGTCCAGGCCGTGCGCGCGGCCGTACGCCCGGAGACGACGGCCATCTGGGTCGAGACGCCCACGAACCCGCTGCTCGGCGTGGCCGACATCGCCGCGCTGGCGCACGTGGCGCGGGAGGCCGGCGCCCGCCTCGTCGTGGACAACACGTTCGCCTCGCCGTACCTCCAGCGCCCGCTCGCCCTCGGCGCGGACGTCGTCGTGCACTCCACCACCAAGTACCTCGGCGGGCACTCCGACGTGGTCGGCGGCGCGCTCATCGCGGCCGACGTCGAACTCGCCCAGGAGCTGGCGTTCCACCAGAACGCCATGGGGGCCGTCGCCGGGCCGTTCGACGCGTGGCTCACCCTGCGCGGCATCAAGACGCTGGGCGTCCGCATGGACCGGCACTGCGCCAACGCCGCGCGGATCGCCGAGTTCCTCAGCCGCCACCCGCGGGTCCGCGCCGTCCACTACCCGGGCCTGCCGCAGGACCCGGGCCACGAGGTCGCGGCCAAGCAGATGCGGGCGTTCGGCGGCATGGTGTCCTTCCGGCACGCCGACGGCGAGGACGCGGCCGTACGCGTCTGCGAGCGGGCCAAGGTCTTCACGCTCGGGGAGTCGCTGGGCGGTGTGGAGTCGCTGATCGAGCACCCCGGGCGCATGACGCACGCCTCCGCCGCCGGGTCGCCGCTGGAGGTGCCGGGCGACCTCGTACGCCTCTCGGTCGGCATCGAGGACGTCGACGATCTCCTCGCCGACCTGGAGCAGTCACTGGAGGGCTAGGCGTTCCAGACCATCAGGACGAGGATCACGAGCCAGATGAGCGCGACGACGCCGGAGATCGTGGCGATCCGGCCGGTCTCCACCTTGGCGGGCTCGCCGAGGGGAGCACGGGACGCGGGTTCCGGCGTCGCGGTGCCCGCGTCCGTCGCCGCTCCGGGCGCCGGGGTCTCGCCCGGCGCGGCGACGGAGTCGCCGCTCGCCGCCTCGGCCGCGGAGGTCTCCGCGACCGGCGGCGGGGCCGCGCGCGCCGGCGCCGGACGCCGCTCCGCCTCGGCGACCTCGAGCTTGTGCACGGCCTTGCGCTGATCGCGCTCGACGATGACCAGCAGCACGAGGGCGACGATGAACAGGGTCATCGACGCGGACAGCCACATCTGGTCGAATCTCCCGTGCGCCAGGAGCGCGCCGAACAGGAAGATGCCCAGGGTGAGCAGGCCGTAGATCCGGGTCGCGCGGTTCAGATAGCGCACGATGCCAGGCCGGCCCCGGCGGATGTATCGGGGCGTCGCCATGGTCGCCGCGGTCAGCGGCCCCAGCGCGAAGATCGCGAAACCGAGATGCAGGAACAGAAGCAGCCGATCAGCGCTCGACATGGTCTGGTCTTAGCCCGGAGCCGCCCGTCCAAACGTCCCGTACGACGCGCGCCGCGGCGGGGGCCGGATCACACCCGGCGCCGTCTCACCCGGCCCGGCCGCGGCGGACCCGCAGATAGTCCCGTACGACGTACTCGCCCAGCCGGTCCGGCGTGGGCGCGAACACCCGCCCGCCGTTGCGCCGCGCGACCTCCTGCACGAACCCGACGAGCCGCTCGTCGTCGGCGAGCATGAAGATGTTCAGCGTCGCGCGCCGCCGGGTCATCTTGTCCACCTCGGCGAGCGTCAGCTCAAGCGTCTCGCGCGACGGCGGCCAGTCGAACGACGAACGGCCGTCACGGAGCAGGTGCGCGGTCGGCTCGCCGTCCGTGATGATCAGGACGATCGGCTCGTGCTCGGGGTGCTTCTCCAGGTGCCGCCCGGCGATGAGCAGCGCGTGGTGCAGGTTGGTGCCCTGCACCATGTCCCAGTCCAGGCCGGCCAGCTCGGTGGGCGGCAGCACCCGCGCGTAGTTGGAGAACCCGATCACCTGGATCGCGTCCTGCGGGTACTTGCTCGCCACCAGCGTGTGCAGGGCCAGCGCGGTCTGCTTGGCCGAGCCCCAGGTGCCGCGCAGCGCCATGGAGTACGACAGGTCGACGAGCAGGCACACCGCCGCCGCCGTACGGCGCTCGGTCTCGAGCACCTCGAAGTCGTCCACCGTCAGGCGCACGCCGGTCCCGGCCTCGCCGGGCCGGGCCGCGCCGCGGCGCAGGGCGTTCGACACCGTCCGTACGACGTCGATCGGCTGTTCGTCGCCGTGCTGCCAGGGGCGGGAACCGCCCGTCAGCTCGCCGGCCTGACCCGCGTCGGACTGGTCGTGGTCGCCGCGCCGGCCGGTGTCCAGCTGGGCGAACACCCGGCGCAGCGCGGTCTCGCCGAGCCGCCGCACCGCCTTGGGCGTCAGCTCCAGCGCCCCGCCCTTGCGCTTGAGGTATCCCTGGCGCTCGAGCTCGGCCTCGATGCGGCGCAGCTCGGACAGGTCGTCGACCGCCTGCCGGCCGAGGGCCCGGCGCACCGCCTCCTCGTCGATGTCGTCCAGCCGCGCGCCGGGGTAGTCCTGCCGCAGCGCGCCCTCCAGCTCCGCCAGGTCCGCGAGCTCCTCCAGCGCGGTCGTCGCGTCGCCCATGGACATCGGGTCCTCACCCGACATGCGCTCGGAGCCGGACCAGTCCAGATCGGGCCGGCGCTGCCGCAGCGAGGACCCCAGCCGCTGCATCTCCATGGCCAGCCCGGCGTCCTCCAGCGTCTGGGCCATCAGCCCGGCCAGCTCCGCCCGCTGCTCCGGGGTGAGCGAGGCCAGCAGCCGCTCGGTCGCGGCGGCGCGCCGCGCCAGGGAGTCGACGAGCTCCTCCAGGTTCTGCGGGTTCTCCGGGAAGAACTCCCCGTACTCCCGCATGAACGCGTCGAAGTCCTCCGGGGTGTGCTCGCCCCGCGCGTCCTTCTCCAGCATCTCGTTGAGCGCGGCCATCATGTCCTTGACCCGCTGCATCGCCGCCGGGTCCGGATTGCTCAGGGCCTGCTTCATGCCGCGGAACTGCGCGTCCAGCACGTCACGGCGCAGCAGGTCCTTCAGCTCCTCGAACGTCCGCCGCGCCTCCGGCGACCGCCACTCGTACGACGCCAGCCGGCGCACCGCCTGCGCGGTGTCGTTCGGCAGGGTGTCCAGCTCGGCCTCCCGCAGCCGCGCGTCGTCGCTCGGGTCGGGGAACAGCGCCGCCCGCTCCTGGCCGATCGCCCGGTCGAGCAGCGACCGCGCCTCCTCCAGCGTGCCGTCGAGCCGACCGCGGCCGCGCAGCTCCTGCCGGCGGGACCGGACCTGCCGCAGCAGGTCGTCCAGCCCGCGCCGCCGCCGCTCGCCGGGCAGGCCGCGGCGCAGCAGGTCGCGCAGCGCGTCACCGGGGTTCGTGCCCTCCAGCATCGAATCGCCCATGGCGTCCAGCGCGGCGCGCACGTCGTACGGAGGGGCGAGCGGGTCCGGCCCCTCGTGGAACGGACCGTAGCGGTATCCGGCCACGGCGACCTCCTCCCTCGCTCGGGGGGTAAGGGAATCTCATGGACCTCGGACCGCGTCACGTCCGGTAGGTCGAGGTCCCGTCCTCGGTGTCCTTCGACAGTCGGCGCATCAGGTAGAGCCCTTCCAGCGCGAACTCCAGCGCCGCCGCCGCGTGTCCCGGCGACTCGCCCTCCATGCCCAGGCCGTTCATGATCCGGGCCAGGCCGGGCACCGGGCCGATGCGGTGCAGGAGGTCGGCCGCCGCCACCAGTTCCCCGGAGTCGACGGTCGCGCCGCGGTCGAACCGGTCGAGCAGGCCGCTGAGGTCGACCGGGCCGAGCGTGCGCCGCCAGGTCTCCGCGACCGCCCTGCGCAGCAGGTGCGCCAGCACCTCCTCCTCCCGGCCCTCCTCGCTGACCTCGAACTCGACCTTGCCGAGGAGCGTCGGCACGATCGACGGCAGGTCGCACACGCGCGCCACCGGCTGCTCCTCACCGGTCAGGGCCGCACGCCGCAGCGCGGAGGCAGCGACCGTCTCGGTCGCGGCGATCGCGAACCGCGCGGACACACCGGACCGCGTGTCGACCGCCGGGGACTCGCGCACCAGCCGGGTGAACCGCGCGACGACCTCCATCAGGTGGATCGGCACCGCCGCCGCGACCTCGGCCTCCTGGCCGATGAGCACGAGCTCCTCGTCGACGTCGAGGGGGTAGTGGGTGCGGATCTCCGCGCCGAAGCGGTCCTTCAGCGGCGTGATGATCCGGCCGCGGTTGGTGTAGTCCTCCGGGTTGGCGCTGGCCACCAGCAGGATGTCCAGCGGCAGCCGCAGGTTGTAGCCGCGGATCTGCACGTCCCGCTCCTCCAGGACGTTCAGCAGCGACACCTGGATGCGCTCGGCGAGGTCGGGCAGCTCGTTGACGCAGAAGACGCCGCGGTTGGTCCGCGGGACGAGGCCGTAGTGCACGGTCTCCGGGTCCCCGAGCGTACGGCCCTCCGCGACCTTGATCGGGTCGATGTCGCCGATGAGGTCGCCGACACTCGTGTCCGGCGTGGCGAGCTTCTCGCCGTACCGCTCGTCCCGGTGCTTCCAGTCGACCGGCAGGTCGTCGCCCTTCTCGGCGAGCAGCCGGCGGCAGCGCACGCACACCGGGGCGTACGGGTGGTCGTTGATCTCACAGCCCTCGACGATGGGAGTCCACTCGTCCAGCAGGCCGCCCAGCGTACGGATCAGCCGTGACTTGCCCTGTCCGCGCTCGCCGAGCAGGACGAGGTCGTGCCCGGCGAGGAGCGCGCGCTCGACGTGCGGCAGGACCGTGTCGTCGAACCCGACGATGCCCGGGAACCGTGGCTCTCCGGAGCGCAGCCGCGCGAGCAGGTTGTGCCGGATCTCGGCCTTCACGGACCGGTGGACATGGCCGGTCGCCCGGAGCTCACCGAGCGTGTTCGGTCGCGTATTCACTGGGCACCGCTCCTCACTCGCCGGACGGCCGGCGTCCGTCGTGGCGCAGCACGTTCTTCAGCGTCAATGTTCCCGACCCTATGCCGGGAACTCCGCTGCCGCATCCGACCGGGGCGCGCGTCGCGCTACGAAGTCGATCATTGACTCGTGGCTTCATCAGGTGGCTGTGGTACACCGTAAGCATCGAGCCCACGGTGGAGGGGAGGAGGGCGATGACACGCTTCGGCGACGGGCTGGCGGTCGGACCGGACCTGGTCACGGCCGCGGAGTCCGCGGTGGCGCAGGCGGTGGCCCCGCTGGACGGCCCTCCGGATCTGGTGTTCGTCTTCGTGTCCGCGTCGAGCCCGGAGGCCGTCGAGCCGGCGGCACGGCGGGCGATGGAGGTCGCGGGCACACCCAATGTCATCGGCTGCGGCGCGTCCGGGGTGATCGGCGGCAACCACGGAGTCGAGGGCGGCAGCGCGGTCAGCGCCTGGGCGGCCCGGCTCCCGGAGGCGCGCATCGAGCCGTTCCGGCTGGAGACGCTGAAGTTCCCCGCGTCGGAGGGTGAGGCGATGCCGCGCCTGGCGGTCGTCGGCATGCCGCAGACCCGCGACGATGACGTGGTGGCGGTGCTGCTGGCCGACCCGTACAGCTTCCCGGTGGACGCGTTCGTCGAGCGGTCCGGCGAGGTGCTGCCCGGCCTCCCGCTCGTCGGGGGCCTGGCGACCGGCCAGGGCGGCCGCGGGACCACCCGGCTCTTCGCGGACGGTGAGATCGTCGACTCCGGCGCCGTCGGAGTGCTCCTCGGCGGGTCGGTGATGACCTCGACCGTGGTCAGCCAGGGCGCCAGGCCCATCGGCCCGACGATGGTCGTCACCAAGGCCGAGGACAACGTCCTGTACGAGCTGGCCGGCATGCCCGCGCTGGCCAAGCTGGAGGAGATCGTCGCCGGGCTGCCGGAGGACGAGCGCGGGCTGGTCGAGGCGGGCCTGCTGATCGGCGTGGCCATGGACGAGTACGCCGAGCGGCAGGAGCGCGGCGACTTCCTGGTCCGCGGTGTGATCGGCGCGGACCCCGAGGTGGGGGCGCTGGCGGCCGGGGAGGTCATCGAGGTCGGCCGGACGGTGCGGTTCCACGTGCGCGACGCCGACGCGGCGGACGAGGACCTCAGCCACCTCCTGGGCGATCTGGACCTGGCGCCCATCGAGGGGGCGCTGCTGTTCTCGTGCACGGGCCGGGGCCGGGCGATGTTCCCCAGCTCCGATCACGACGTGCGCACGCTGCGCCAGGTGCTCGGCGGCCCCGGCGTCGGCGGGTTCTTCGCCGCGGGGGAGATCGGGCCGGTCGCGGGGCGCAACCACGTCCACAGTTTCACCGCTTCGATCCTGGCCTTCGGGCCGGGCGGCAAGGAGGGTCCCGCGTGACGGGCTGTGTCCTCGCGGTCGACATCGGCGGCACCAAGCTGGCGGCCGCGCTCGTCGAGCCGGGCGGGCGGATCGCCGCGTACGAGCGCATCGCGACGCCGCAGCCGCCGACCGACGCCGAGACCCTCTGGCGGACGATGCTCAGCCTGATCGACCGGCTGCCCGCCACGGGGCTCGCCGGCGTCGGGGTCGGGTGCGGCGGCCCGATGAGCTGGCCCGCCGGGAAGGTCTCGCCGCTCAACATCCCGGCGTGGCGGGGTTTCCCGCTGCGCGAGCGGCTGCAGGAGCGGTACCCGGACCTGCCGGTCCGGGTGCACAACGACGCGATCGCGTTCGCGGCCGGGGAGCACTGGCGCGGCGCGGGCCGCGGGCGCGGCGACATGCTGGGCATGGTCGTCTCGACCGGCGTGGGCGGCGGGCTGATCCTCGGCGGCCGCCTCGTCGACGGCGTCAGCGGCAACGCCGGCCACATCGGTCACGTGATCGTCGACCATGAGGGGCCGGTCTGCGAGTGCGGCGGCCGCGGCTGCCTGGAGGCGATCGCGCGGGGCCCCGCCCTGGCCGCCTGGGCGCGGGACCAGGGCTGGCTCGGCGAGACCGCCAAGGAGCTGGCCGACGACGCCGCCCGAGGGCACCCCGTCGCCGTGCGGGCGATGAACCGCGCGGGCTGGGCGCTCGGCGTGGCGATCGCCTCCGCGACGCACCTCTGCGACCTGGAGGTCGTGGCGGTCGGCGGCGGGCTGTCCCAGGCGGGGCCGCTGCTGTTCCGGCCGCTGGAGGACACGCTGCGGGCGCACGCCCGGATGGACTTCGCCCGCCAGGTCCGGGTCGTCCCCGCCGCGCTGGGCCAGATGGCCGGCCTCATCGGCGCCGCGGCGTTGGTCCTCGCGGAGGACCGCTACTGGACGGCGGAGGAGTAGGCGTCAGGCCGCTCGTGCCGAGGGTTTCGGCGGGTCCCGCGACCAGGACCCTGGTACTGACGCCTGCCGTGGGACACTTCTGGCATGAGCGGTCCCGTCGGCGTTGATGAGGTCCGCGCGGCTCGTGACGTGCTGCGCGATGTGACCGTGACGACCCCGATCCTGGAGTCCCGGTCGCTGTCGGCGAAGGTCGGCGGCCCCGTGCTGCTCAAGGCCGAGAACCTCCAGCGCGCCGGGTCGTTCAAGGCCCGCGGCGCGTACGTCCGCATCGCCCGCCTCAGCGCGGAGGAGCGGGCGCACGGCGTGGTCGCGGCCAGCGCCGGAAACCACGCGCAGGGCGTCGCGCTGGCCGCCACGCTCCTCGGCTGCAGGAGTGTCGTCTTCATGCCCGAGGGCGCCCCGCTGCCGAAGGTCGCCGCGACCCGTGCGTACGGCGCGGAGGTCGTGTTCGGCGGCCCCGGCGTGGACGCCTGCCTGGCGGCCGCCACGGCCTACGCGCGGGAGAACGACGCGGTCTTCATCCACCCGTTCGACCATCCCGACGTGGTGGCGGGGCAGGGCACGGTGGGCCTGGAGATCCTGGAGCAGTGCCCGGAGGTCCGCACGATCGTGGTGCCGGTCGGGGGCGGCGGCCTGGTCGCGGGGATCGCGGCGGCCGTCAAGGAGCTCCGCCCGGACGTACGGGTCGTGGGCGTCCAGGCGGAGCGCGCGGCGGCCTACCCGCCGTCGCTGGCCGCCGGACGCCCGGTGGCCGTGGAGCCGGCCGGCACGATGGCCGACGGCATCGCGGTGGGCCGGCCGGGCGATCTCACGTTCGAGCTGATCTCCAAGCTCGTCGACTCGGTCGTCACCGTCTCCGAGGAGATGATCTCCCGGGCCCTGCTCAACTGCCTAGAACGCTCCAAGCAGGTGGTCGAGCCCGCCGGCGTGGTCGGCGTCGCCGCGCTGCTGGACCGGCCGCAGATGTTCGAGCCGCCGGTGGTGACGGTGCTGTCCGGGGGCAACATCGACCCGCTGCTGCTGTCCAAGGTGCTCCGCCACGGGCTGGCGGTGGCCGGCCGCTACCTGATGTTCCGCGTACGGCTCCCGGACCGGCCCGGCGCGCTCGTCACGCTGCTCGGCGAGCTGGCCGAGCTCGGGGTCAACGTCCTGGACGTCGTCCACCAGCGGACCGCCTCCCGGCTCAACGTGGACGAGGCCGAAGTGTCGCTGCACCTGGAGACCCGGGGCCCGGACCACTGCGACGAGGTCCTCGGCCGCCTCCGCGCCGAGGGCTACACCCTGAGCTTCAGCTGACCCTCGCCGTCTTCGACGGCGGAGGATGCCTCCCACCGCCGAGGCCCCGGCCCCGCGGGTCTCCATCGCTGGAGTGCGCGAAGCCGGGACCTGGCCTGGATGATCGGTGTGCTGTTCGCGGTATGGGTCCCTGAAACGGCCAGGCACTTACCACCGTTGGCCGGATCTCCGATTGAGATGGTGTAGTTCAGGTCGTCGGCGTTGTCGGGAGTGATGGTCCACTGCTGGGCGGCGCCGTTGTTGATGGCGGGGCGAGAGGGGTGTAGTGGCGCTAAGTGTCTTCGTTCGAACTTACTCGGGTGAGATACTCGGTAGGTCTGTTCATCCGCAACTCCATTCACTCCGCGCGTCGGCGCGAGAGCGGGGCCTTCCGATGCTCTCCGACGTCGATCCGTACGACGATACTGTTTTCAACAGGTCGCAACTGCCTCGACTTCGTGGAGAAGTCGAAAGCTTTCGGCGATCTGGTGATCCTGGTGAAATTGAGGCGGCACAAGGACTCGTTGAGCTAATCGATCTTGCTTTGGCTCGACCGCACAGATATTTGGTATTCAACGGTGACTGACTCCGTAGGCGACCAGGGCCGGCATGGTGGCGGGTGCCGGCTGCGCGGCCATGTCGAGGGGAGAGTTCCCAGGAAAGATCGCTGAAGCCGCCCATGGAGGAGTCGCTGACCCGGGCGAGGCGGTCTCCGCCCTCGAACCTGTTGGTTATAACGGCTTCGTCGCTGGCATGATTGGAGCCATGTGCCAGCGGTAAGGGCGAATCGATAGAGAAAGTCCGACCTGGCCATGGCCCTGGCGATCACTGCGCTCTAGGCGCAGTGGATGCCAGTGCAACGCCCTGGGGCGTCTCTCAGGGACGGATGTACGGGACGTATCTTTGCTGAATATCGAGGATCGTGGCCTCGACGCGGAGCATCGACTCGACCCGGCACCACCCGAGCTCCAGGTAGCGCCAATGGAGGAGCCAGTAACAGCGCATCGACGGGTCGCAGGCGATTATCCATTCGGAGAACCGCGCTCTGAGGTGCTCGATGGTGAGAGTCTCGTCGATCACGAGAACCTCCGCACCATCGCCCAGACGACCTTCCCGCCCGAAGCGCTCCGGAAGGTCCCGTGCCGATGCGAGTAGCACCTGACGATCGCGAGGCCGCGTCCTTTCTCGCTGGCGAGCGTCAGGGGCTGCCGCCGGGGCAGGCCGTCCGCGGGGTCATAGACGTAGATGGCGACGAGGTCCTTGATGGGGAAGATCGATATGTCGATCTGTTTCCCGGGGGCCGCGGCGATCGCGTTCGTGGCCAGTTCGGAGATGATCAACTCTCCGTCGTCGATGCTGCCGGCGCTGCAGCCGAACTCGTCAAGGCACGCGCGCGCGAACGCGCGGGCACGTTTGGCCTCTCTGGGTTCACCCGTGATCGTCAGCGTCCGGATGTCGTCCGGCTCCGTGGGCATCTGGCACATGGGACGGCTCCCGCCTCGAATGGCTCGCCTTTCTGCAAGCGCTGTCCACGATGCCGATATGCGCTACGCTCCGAAATCAAACGGTCACAACAGGTGGAGATTTCGTCGCGACTCCCGGAGCCGACGAGAGTCTTCCAGAGTCGGACAGAAAGGCGCGGACATGGGCAATCCCCCGAGCCCAGCCCTGATCAAGCTCGCAGCGGCCATCCGCCGGAACCGGAAACGGACCGGATACACGCAGGTCGAGCTGGCCAAGGAGATCCCCTGCTCGGACAAGACGATCAGCGCGATCGAGACCGGGCGGGAGCGCCCATCGCGAGAGATGGTCGCCGCGATAGAACGCGCGCTCAAGACCTCGGACGGCGCACTGGTCGATCTGTTCGACCTCCTCGACCAGGAGAGCCTGCCCCGCTGGATACGCGACTGGCTCATCGAAGAGCGCCGAGCGTCCAGGCTCCGTTCTTTCCAACTCGTGATCATGCCCGGTCTGCTGCAGACCGAGGACTATGCACGGGTGCTCCTGAACGGGAACGAGGCGGCAGTCCAAAGGCGAATGGAGCGGCAGGCGATTCTCTCGGCCGACCCGCCGCCGAAACTGCATTTCGTCATCGACGAAGCGGTCCTCTATCGCGACAAGGGCGGCCCGAAGGTGATGCACGAACAGCTCATGCGTCTGGTCGACAGCGTATCCGAGCACGTCACCGTGCAGGTCGTCCCCTCGGACGCCAGCCCGCGCCTGTCGGGGGCCTTTACAATCGGGACCATCGACGGTAGTGAGGTGGGTTATATAGACACGGCCGTACGCGGGATCGTCACCAGCAACCACGAGGACATCGCCACCTTAGAGGATGTGTGGGAGACGATCCGCACCCATGCCCTTTCCCAGCGAGAGTCATTGGACTTCATCAGGAGAACGGCGGAGGACCGATGGACGTAACGGACACGCAGTGGCGGAAGTCCAGGCGCAGCAGTGACAACGGCGGCGACTGCGTCGAGGTGACGGTGCTCGACGGCGACTGATCGGCCGCCCCGTATGGCGCACGGATCCGTCGTCCCGGACGTGTTCGAGCCGGCGCGGCTCGGGCCGTTGACGCTTCGCAACCGGGTCATCAAGGCGGCGACGTTCGAGGGGATGACCAAGGGCGCCCTCGTCAGCGACGCGCTCATCGAGTTCCACCGGCGGCATGCGGCGGGCGGGGTCGGCATGACGACCGTGGCGTACTGCGCGGTGGCGCCGGAGGGCCGCACCGAGCGTCATCAGCTCTGGATGCGACCGGAGGCGCTGCCGGGTCTGCGGCGGCTGACCGACGCGGTGCACGCCGGGGGCGCGGCGATCTCGGCTCAGCTCGGGCACGCCGGACCGGTGGCGAACGGCCGGTCCAACGGCGTCCCGTCGCTTGCTCCGTCCGCCGGGTTCAATCCACAGAGTCTGCAGTTCAACCGCCGGGCCACTCGGGACGACATCGAGCGGATCACCAAGGCGCACGGCGACGCGGCGTTACTGGCGATCGAGGCCGGGTTCGACGCGGTGGAGATCCACCTGGGGCACAACTACCTCGCCAGTTCGTTCCTCAGCCCGAGGCTCAACAGGCGCCGGGACGCGTACGGCGGATCACTCGCGAACCGGGCGAAGGTGGCACTCGGCATCGCACGCGCCGTACGGGCCGCCGTCGGGGACCGCATCGCCGTCCTCGCGAAGTTCAACATGGACGACGGTGTACCGGGTGGGTTCTGGCTGGACGAGAGCCTGCAGGTGGCCCGGTGGCTGGAGCGGGACGGCGGGGTCGACGCCCTGGAGCTGACGGCGGGCAGTTCGCTGCTCAACCCGATGTACCTGTTCCGGGGTGACGCGCCGCTCCGAGAGTTCGCCGGGGCGTTCCCGCAGCCGCAACGGCTGGGCATCGCGCTGGTCGGCGGGCGCTTCCTCCGGAGCTACCCCTACCAGGAGGCGTTCCTGCTGGACAGCGCCCGTCAGTTCCGCGCCGCCCTGAAACTGCCCCTCGTACTGCTGGGCGGCATCACCGAACGCGCGACGATGGACCGCGCGATGGCCGAGGGCTTCGAGTTCGTCGCCATGGCCCGCGCGCTGCTCCGCGAGCCCGACCTCGTCGACCGCATCCGGAAGGACCCCGCCACCCGGTCGTTGTGCATCCACTGCAACAAGTGCATGCCGACCATCTTCCGCGGCACGCACTGCGTCCTCGCCTGAAAGCGAACGACCCGGTGGCCTGCCGAGGCCACCGGGTCGTCGACTTCTTGCTACAGAGCGGGCTTGCCCTCGCTGTAGACCCACGCCTGGAACAGCTTGTCCAGGTTCTTGTGGGTGAAGTGCTCGGTGAAGGAGACGAACTGCGCCGTGTCGGCGTTGCCGTAGCGGTGCGCCGCCGGCCAGGCCTTGATCAGCTGGAAGAACACCTTGTCGCCGACGGCCTTGCGGATCTGGTGGATCGTCATCGCGGCCCGCGTGTAGGTCAGGTCGTCGAAGATGTGGTCACGGCCCGGGTCGGCGACCTTGCCGCTCCAGTCGGTGTCGGGCGAGTTGTACGCCTGGTCGAAGTACTGCTGGGCCGTCTGACCGCCGTGCTGCTCGCTGTAGAGCCACTCGGAGTAGGTCGCGAAGCCCTCGTTCAGCCAGATGTCCTTCCAGTGCTGCGGGGTCACGGCGTCCCCGAACCACTGGTGTCCCAGCTCGTGGGCGAGCAGGTCCGCGCTCGGGATCGCGCCCGCCGACCGCCGCGCGTACACCGGACGGCCCTGCGTCTCCAGGGAGTAGCCGACGTTCGGGGCGAGCACGTTGATCCCGCCGACCGAGCCGAACGGGTAGCGGCCGTAGAGCTTCTGCTCCCAGTCGATCACGTCGGCGGTCGCCTGGTTGAAGTCGCCCGAGGCCGTCGCGGACTTCACCGAGGCCGGGTCGACGGCGGTGATGTTGCGCAGGCCGCTCGGCGTACGCGTGTCCTTGACGTCGAAGTGGCCGATCGCGACCATGACGAGCTCGCTCGCCGTCGGCTGCCTGTCCACCCAGCGGAACGTCGTGGTCGACCCGTGCGTGTGCGTGCCGGCCGGCTCGCCGTTGGCCAGCACCTGCAGGCCCTTCGGCACCGTGACGGTGAAGTCGTACGTGGCCTTGTCGTCGGTGCTGTCGTTGACCGGGTACCAGGTCGCCGAGCCGAACGGCTGGGAGAGCGCGACCGCGCCGTCGTGCGTCTGGATCCAGCCGGAGATGCCGAGCGCCTTGTCGTCGATCATCTGCGGGACGCCGGAGTAGGCGACGTCCACCGTGAACGACCGTCCCTTGCGCAGGCCGTGCGGGGGAGTGATCATGAGCTCCTGCGCGCCGGTGCGCTCGTACTTCGCCGCGCGACCGTCCACCTTGACCTTGCCGACCTTCAGCGGGCCGAGGAAATCCAGGTCGAACCGGGAGAGGTTCTGCGTCGCGGTCGCGGAGATCCTGGCCTCGGCGTCGATGGCCTTGGTGCCGGCGTCGTACGCCAGGGACAGGCTGTAGTGCCGAGCGTCGTAACCGCCGTTGCCCATGTCGGGGAAGTACGGGTCGCCGGCGCCCGGCGCGCCGGGGGTGAACCCGGTCGTGGCCTGGGCTGCGGAAAGGGGGGTGAGCAGGCCGGCCGCCGCCGCGATGGCGGCGATCGACAGAGCCCGTGGGGTAAGCCTTGCCATGCACCTCTCCAGTTGTCTTCGCTGGCGCCACGCCCGAGGCGTCACGCGGGACACAGCATCCTCCCCATGATCCCCGATCACAAGGCACGACCGGCGTTCACCACGAGGTCGGGCGCTTCTTTCCGTACAGCCAGGCCTGGAAGAACCCGCCGAGATCCTTGCCGGAGACCCGTTCGGCGAGCGCGATGAACTGTGGGGTCGTGGCGTTGCCGTGGCGGTGCTCGCTCGTCCAGGCCCGCAGGATCGCGAAGAACTTCGCGTCGCCCACCTTCTGCCGCAGCGCGTGCAGGGTCATGCCGCCGCGCTCGTACACCGAGCGGCCGAACAGCTGCGCCCGGCCCGGGTCGGCCGGGGGAACCGACCACAGGTCGGGGCTGCCCGTCTGGCGGTACCGCTGGTCGAACTGCGCCTGCACCGACGGGCCGCCGGTCCGCTCGCCCCACAGCCACTCGGCGTACGTGGCGAAGCCCTCGTTGAGCCAGATGTCGCTCCACCGGGTGACGGTGACGCTGTCGCCGAACCACTGGTGCGACAGCTCGTGCGCGACCGTGGTCGGGTCGGCGCCCATCGCCGGTCCGTACTCCGGCTTGGTCTGGGTCTCCAGCGCGAAGCCCACCTGGAGGTTGTCGACGACGCCACCGGCCGACGCGAACGGGTACGGCCCGAACAGCTTCGTCCACGCGTCGACGACCCGCGAGGTCGTGTCGTACAGCTTGTCCGCCGTGGTGGTCATGACGGACGGGTCGACCGCGACGTACACCGGGACACCGCCGGGCGTACGGCCGGTGCGGACCTTGAACCGCCCGACGTCCACCATCGCGAGGTAGGTCGCCATCGGGGCGTCCTCGCGCCAGCGGTACGTCGTGGACTTCCCGGTGGTGGTCGTTCCGGTCTGGATCCCGTTGGCGATCGCGGTGAGGCCGCGCGGCACGGTGATCTGGAAGTCGTAGCTCGCCTTGTCCTCCGGGTGGTCGTTCGAAGGGAACCACGTGTGCGCCCCGCTCGGCTCGTCGCCGGTGAAGACCCCGTCCGAGGTGGGCAGCCAGCCGTACCGGCCCAGCACCGGATCGTCGATCTGCCGGGGGTTCCCGGAGTACCGGACGCGTACGGCGAACCTTGCGCCGCGGGCGATCGGCTTGGGCGCGGTGACGGCGAGTTCGCTGCCGCTGCGGGTGTAGGAGGCGGTCCGGCCGTCGACCGTGACCTCGGACACGGTGAGCCCGGTGAGGTCCAGGTCGAAGCGGGCCAGCGGGCCGGTCGCGACCGCGGTCACCGTCGCGGTGCCGGTCAGCTCGGGTGTCGCCTTGGGCGTGATCCGCAGGTCCAGGGAGTAGTGCTGTACGTCGTACCCGCCGTTGCCGTCACCGGGGACGTAGGGGTCTCCGACGCTCGCGGCGCCGACCGCCGCCGCGGCCGGTGCGGCGACGGCCGTCGGCCGGGCGGAGCCCGCGTTGGACGAGCAGGCGGTGAGCGCGGCGACGAGCAGCGCGCTCAGGGAGATCCGGGAGGAGGGAAGGCTCACCGCCCCAGCCTCGCCGCAAAACGCCGATAAAGCGAACTCGCCGTTTTGCTCGATCCCGCCCGCGAAACGGCGGAAACGGGCCGGTGAGCGATCCTCCCCCAAGAAACCTTTGCCTTCGCCTTACGGGGAATCTCCGCGCGGTTCCGGTGATCGCGGACTAGAGATTTCCGCGGCGTTCCTGCTCGCGTTCGATCGCCTCGAAAAGGGCCTTGAAGTTGCCCTTGCCGAAGCCGAGCGAGCCGTGCCGTTCGATCAGTTCGAAGAAGACCGTGGGCCGGTCCTGCACCGGCTTGGTGAAGATCTGCAGCAGGTAGCCGTCCTCGTCGCGGTCGACCAGGATCCGCCGTTTCTGCAGCTCCTCGATCGGCGCCCGGACGTCGCCGATGCGTTCGCGCAGCTCAGGGTCCTGGTAGTAGGAGTCCGGCGTGTCCAGGAACTCCACGCCCGCCGCGCGCATCGCGTCCACGGTGGAGAGGATGTCGCCCGTGGCCAGCGCGATGTGCTGCATGCCCGGGCCGCCGTAGAACTCCAGGTACTCGTCGATCTGGGACTTCTTCTTGGCGATCGCCGGCTCGTTGAGCGGGAACTTCACCTTTCGGCTGCCGTCGGCCACGACCTTCGACATCAGCGCCGAGTACTCGGTGGCGATGTCGTCGCCGACGAACTCCTTCATGTTCGTGAAGCCCATGACACGCTGGTAGAACTCCACCCACTCGTTCATCTTGCCGAGTTCGACGTTGCCGACGCAGTGGTCGATCGCCTGGAAGAACCTCTTGGCGGGCGGCGCCACGATCGGGTCGGCGGCGACATAGCCCGGCAGGTACGGGCCGGAGTAGTTCACGCGCTCCACCAGCGAGTGGCGGGTCTCGCCGTAGGCGGCGATGGCCGCGACGACGACCTTGCCGTGCTCGTCCTCCAGGACGTGCGGCGCCTCCACGCTCCGCGCGCCCTGGGCGATCGCGTGCCGGTAGGCCGCCTCCGCGTCCGGCACCTCGATGGCCAGGTCGATCGCGCCGTCCCCGTGCTCGGCGACGTGGCGGCCGAGGTCGGTGCCGGCGCGGACGGCGCCCTTGAGCACGAACCGCGCGCCGCCGGACTCCAGGACGTACGCGGCCTCGTCCCGGCTGCCGGTCTCCGGGCCCTTGTACGCGACGCAGCGCATGCCGAACGCGGTCGAGTAGTAGTGCGCCGCCTGGCGGGCGTTGCCCACGGCGAAGACGACGGCGTCCATGCCCTTGACGGGGAACGGATCGTCCCGGCGCGGGTTCGGCGCGAGTTCCTGCCGCTCGGTGGTCTCGGTCATCACTACTCCCTGCACTGCGGTGGGCGAGGTTCCCTCTCAATGTGGGTCGCCGGGTACAGAGTGGGCAAGACCTGCCGAAATCACTGGGCAGTCTGTACAGTTCGGGCGGGAGAGGGTGGGCAGATCTGTACACCCTGCCCAGGGAAAAGTGAGGGCGAGATGATCGACGATCTCGACGCCCGGCTGATCGGGCTGCTGAACGCCGAGCCGCGCATCGGCGTCCTGGAGTGCTCACGCCGGCTGGGGGTGGCCCGCGGCACCGTGCAGGCGAGGCTGGACCGGCTGCAGGAGCGCGGGGTCATCCGCGGGTTCGGGCCGGAGGTGGACCCGGCCGCGCTCGGTTACCAGGTGACGGCGTTCATCACGCTGGAGATCCGGCAGGTGGGCGGGCACGATCCCGTCGCCGCCCGGCTGGCGGCCATTCCCGAGGTCATCGAGGCGCACACCATCACCGGCGGCGGCGACATGCTCTGCCGCATCGTCGGGCGGGGCAACCAGGACCTACAGCGCGTCATCGACCTGATCGTCGACGTCGAGGGCGTTCAGCGGACCTCGACCGTCATCGCGCTGGCCACCCCGGTGCCGCAGCGGACGCTGCCGCTCGTACGGGCCGCCGCGCGGCAGTGAGACACACGCCATCGCCCGTACGCCGAGGGCGTACGGGCGATGACGTGGATGTCCGGGGGCGGAAGGTGCGGCGGCTCAGGAGCCGGCGTACGGCGTGGCGTCGAGGATCTCGACCTCCATGCTCCGGCCGTTCGGCAGGTTGTACTTGGCCTTCTCGCCGACCTTCTTGCCGTTGATGGCGGCGCCGAGCGGGGACTTGGGGGAGTAGACGTCGATCGGGGCGCCGCTCTCCTCACGGGAGGCCAGCAGGAACGTGACCTCCTCGTCGTCGCCGACGAACTGCACGGTGACGGTCATACCGGGACCGACCACACCTTCGGTGCGGGGCGCCTCACCCACGCGGGCGTTCTGCAGGATCTGCTGGAGCTGGAGGACGCGGCCCTCCTGCTTGCCCTGCTCCTCCTTGGCCGCGTGGTATCCGCCGTTCTCCCGCAGGTCCCCTTCCTCACGAGCGGCCTCGATCTTCTGTGCGATCGCGATCCGGCCCTCGCCCGTGAGGTAGTCCAGCTCTGCCTTGAGCCGGTCGTACGCCTCCTGGGTCAGCCAGGTGACGTTCTCATTGCGGGTCTCGGTCACGGGTACTCCTCATCCACATGAAGTGCGGCCGTTGAACTCTCTAGGCTACCGGCACTTGAACGTGAAGTAGCCGAGGGACGAGAGCTTTATGCCGTTATGACGTTCATGTTTGTTCCCCAGTGGGGATGCCTTTTTAACCTACGCGGCAGTCGTTGACGGTCACGGACGTGGCCCGTGATGATGTCGGCAACTCCTGATGCCGCTCAATACTGCCGGTACCGGGCGGAACGGTCACATCGGCCCGCCCGAGTTCGGAGTGATCGGTGCCGTACGCCACGAGAGAACAGCGCACGTCATCGCCCTTCGGCTTGCTGATCTGGTAGTGCACGCGCACCGAGTGATCCGCCAGCTGGAAGGAGATGACCTCCGGGGTGATCCCGGGCCTGCCCTCCGAGAATCCCACGATGATCGCCCAGCCGATGGCGCAGACCGCCACCAGCACGCCGATGACCGCGTAGGCCACCACGTTGCCCTTGCGGGTGCGGCTCGTCGCAGCCACCGTACCTGTCGTGCTCATCGGCGTCGCGGCGTGGCCGCCCCGGGAGTCATGCCCAGGTCGAACACCGCATCCCTCCCTCGTTCGTCGGTGGGGCTCGTTACGGTGTCCCCCACCGGGAATCTTCGTGCGGGGGGCCGGTGTTCTCCGGAAGAATCCACCTGTCGGGAGCGGCCTTCCACCACCGGGGGCCACCCCGCGCGACGACTATGACCTTACGCTGACGGGGAGCCTACGTTGTCCGAGAGATCGACCGGTACCGAGCCGTTGCGCCTGATGGCCGTCCACGCTCATCCGGACGACGAGTCCAGCAAGGGCGCCGCCACGATGGCGCGCTACTCGTCCGAGGGCGTCGAGGTCCTGGTCGTCACCTGCACCGGCGGTGAGCGCGGGGACATCCTCAACCCCGCGATGGACAAGCCGGAGATCAAGGCGAATCTCGCGGCGGTGCGCATGGAGGAGATGGCCAAGGCCCGGGAGATCCTCGGCGTGGAGCAGCAGTGGCTGGGCTTCGTCGACTCCGGCCTGCCCGAGGGCGACCCGCTGCCGCCGCTCCCGGAGGGCTGCTTCGCTCTGCAGCCGATCGAGGTGGCGAGTGAGCCGCTGGTCCGCGCGGTCCGTGAGTTCCGGCCGCACGTGATCCTGACCTACGACGACAACGGCGGCTACCCCCACCCCGACCACATCATGACCCACAAGGTCTCGGTGGAGGCCTTCGAGGCGGCGGGCGACCCCGACCGCTACCCCGGCACCGGGGAGCCGTGGCAGCCGCTCAAGCTCTACTACCACATGACCTTCCACCAGGAGCGGTTCCAGGCGGAGCACGCCGCGATGGTCGAGGCGGGCCTCGAGTCGCCCTACACCGAGATGCTCAAGCGCTGGCAGGACCGCCCGCTCCAGTGGGAGATCACCACGCGCGTGCCGTGCGCCGACCACTTCGACGTGCGCGACCAGGCGCTCCTCGCCCACGCCACCCAGATCGACCCGAACGGCCCGTTCTTCGCCTGCCCGACGGAGCTCCGGCGGAAGGCATGGCCGACCGAGGACTACCATTTGGCTCGTTCCCTGGTCGACACGGAACTGCCGGAGGACGACCTGTTCGCCGGCGTCCGGGAGAAGGTGTGCCTGTCATGATGTATCTCGCGGTCAACGAAGACCAGGTCACCCCAGGGGTGGTGGCCTTCTTCATCGTCGCCGCGCTGGGCCTGACGCTCTTCTTCCTGATCCGTTCGATGAACCGGCACATCCGCAGGATCGAGGCGCCCAGCGAGGACGAGCTCCGGCAGGCCGACTGGGAGCGCCGGCAGAAGGCGAGCGCCCGGCCCGACGCGGACAAGCGCAAGGCCTGACGCCCGCCGGCGCATCAGACCCAGGCGGGCGGGCGCGCCGGGCCCAGGCGGGCCCGCGGCGGCCCGGGCCGAGGAAGCACCTCAGACCGAGGCGGGCACGCGGCGGCCCGAGGAGGCTGCTCAGGCCGAGGCGGGCACGCGGTGGGCCGGGGACCGGCCCCGGAGCCGGATCCGGTCGGTCGCGCCGGCCAGCCCGGCCCCGATGACGATCACGGCCAGTCCGGCGATCGCGTCGGCGATGTAGTGGTTCGCCGTCCCGACGACGACGGCGAAGATGAAGACCGGGTAGGCGACGGCGAGGATCCGCAGCAGGCGGCGGGTGGTGTTGCGCGCGACCTGCCACCCGCACCAGGCCGCCCAGCCCACGTGCAGGGACGGCATCGCGGCGAACTCGTTGGTCAGGCCGCCCAGGCCCTTCGGCGCGCTGGCGTCGCCGGACCACCAGCCCCACTCGTGGTACTTCGCGAGCGTGTCGACGAAGCCCGGCAGCATCCGCGGCGGCGCGGTGGGGAACAGCGAGAAGCCCACCAGCCCGAGCAGGGTGGCGGCGACCAGCGTCGTACGGGCCCGCGCGTACTGCCAGGGGTGCTTCTTCCAGAGCCACACCAGCACGACCGGCGTGATGACGTAGTGCAGCGTCGCGTAGGCGTACGACATCATGACGCCGAGGACCGGAACGGCGGAGACGGCGTGGTTGACGCCCCGCTCGTGGTCGAGGTGCAGCGCCCGCTCGACGCCGAGCACGTGATGCGCGTCGGCGAACGCCTGCCCGTGGCCCGCGGCCACCAGCATCCGCACGCCGTCGTACATCAGGTAGACGACGAGGAGCAGGAGCACCTCGGGCCACCAACGGCGGGAATCCGCGGACGTGCTGGGAACAACCGGGGGCGGCGCCGTGTACGCCCTGGGAACCTTGGTCACCAACGCGGGACCCCCTCCGCCGTCGTGCCTCTGTCCGAGGTCTGTCCGTACCCTCCTGCACCGGTGTTATGTGTAACGTACATCTACCTGGTTCATTCCCGGTGCCCAGGGCCTCCGTGGCGTCTCCCGAGCAGGCTCTCAGGACGCGTTCAGGTAACACTCAACTCCGCAGGTCACTATGGAGGGGTGAGTGAAGCCCGACTTCTCGTGGTCGAAGACGAGCCCAACATCCTCGAGCTGCTGTCCGGCAGCCTGCGCTACGCGGGATTCGAGGTGGCGACGGCGACCGGCGGCACCGAGGCCGTCCAGGTCGCCCTGCAGCGTCGGCCCGACCTGATCGTGCTGGACGTCATGCTGCCCGACATGGACGGCTTCGACGTCATCCGCCGGCTGCGCGGCGGCGGCGCGCACATCCCCGTGCTGTTCCTCACCGCGCGGGACGCCACCCAGGACAAGATCCGCGGGCTGACGCTCGGCGGCGACGACTACGTCACCAAGCCGTTCAGCCTGGAGGAGGTCATCGCGCGGATCCGCGCCGTGCTGCGCCGGGCCCAGGGCGGTCCCGCCGAGCCCCCGCCGCGGCTCGGCTTCGCCGACCTGGAGCTGGACGAGGAGAGCCACGAGGTCTGGCGGTCCGGCAAGCCGATCCAGCTGTCGCCGACCGAGTTCAAGCTGCTGCGCTACTTCATGACCAACGCCAACCGGGTGCTGTCCAAGGCGCAGATCCTCGACCACGTCTGGGATTACGACTTCCGCGGCGACACCGGCATCGTCGAGTCCTACGTCTCGGTACTGCGCCGCAAGCTCGACAAGCTCGGCCCCCGCCTGATCCATACGCTGCGCGGGGTCGGTTACGTGCTGCGCCTGCCGCCGGAGCGCTGATGACCGCCTGGGCGCGGCGCCTGTCCGCCCGGACCCCGTTGCGGATCAAGCTCATCGCCGCGGTCGTCACGCTCGTCCTCCTCGCCCTCGTCGTGACCGGCGTCGCGAGCGTCTCGGTGATGCGGGACTACCTGCTCGGCCGCACCGACCTGCAGTTGCAGGACCTGCTGCACCGGGCGGAGCGGTCCCTCGCCCAGCCGGGCAAGCCCCTGCCCGGGCAGAGCGGCGGCACCATCGTCCAGATCCGCGACGCCGACGGCAAGGTCGTCACGCACACCACCGTGTCGCCCTGGGGGACGGTCCAGCCGGATCCTGCCATCCCCGAGAGCCCGGACTGGCTCGACGAGCACGCCCAGAAGCCGATCACCCTCAGGGCGGTCTCGGGGAGCACTCGCTGGCGGGTGTACATCGAGCCGGTGGGCAACGGCTACGTGGTCGCGGCCGCCGACCTGACCGAGGTCGGGCGCACGGTGCGCAGGTTCGTGGGCGTGGAGCTGATCGTCGGCAGCGTCGTCGTCGTCCTCATCGCCGGGCTCGGCATCGCCATCGTGCGCGCCAGCCTCCGGTCCCTGGAGGACATCGAGCACACCGCCGCCGCGATCGCGACCGGCGACCTGTCGCGCCGCGTCCCCGACGCCGACCCTCGAACGGAGGTCGGCCGCCTCGGCGACGCCCTCAACGGCATGCTCGCCCAGATCGAGACCGCCTTCCACGCGCAGGCGCGGTCGGAGGCGACCGCCCGCGAGTCCGAGGAGCGCATGCGCCGCTTCGTCGCCGACGCCAGCCACGAGCTGCGCACGCCGCTGAGCGTGATCCGGGGCTTCGCCGAGTACTACCGGCAGCGCGACGACGTCGACCGCGCCGAGCTCGACCGGCTCATCGTCCGGGTCGAGGACGAGGCCGTACGGATGGGCGCGCTCGTCGACGACCTGCTGCTCCTGGCCCGGCTCGACCAGCAGCGCCCACTCGCCATGAGCCCCGTCGACCTCCTCGCCCTGGCCGCCGAGGCCGTGCACGACGCCCGCGTCCTCGACGCCGACAGGAAGATCACGCTCTCCGTGCGCAGTGGCTCGGCGTTCATCGTGACCGGCGACGAGCTGCGGCTCCGCCAGGTCATCCGGAACCTGCTGACCAACGCGCTGCAGCACACCCCGCCCGGCACGCCCGTCGAGGTGACGGTGCACTCCGGGCGGCTGGGCGACTCCCCGGCGGCCGTGCTGGAGGTCGCCGACGAGGGACCGGGCATGCCACGGGAGCAGGCGGAGCGGGTGTTCGAGCGGTTCTACCGCGCGGATCCCGCCCGCAGCCGGGGCGGGACGGGCCTCGGCCTGGCGATCGTCGCCGGCCTGGTCCACGCGCACGGCGGCACGGTGGAGGTCGAGACCGCGCCGGGCAAGGGCGCGACCTTCCTCATCACCCTCCCGCTCGACCCCGACGCGATCGACGCGGACCCCGCCGAGGCCGTGTCCGCGTAGGGCCTGCGCCTCGGTCTTCGTCCGTGTGGGACGGGGCCGCGGGTCCGTCTTCGGCTTTTACCCCGGCCTTATTGTGCGAACTTTCAGGTTGGCCTCAGCGACGTTCAAGGCACGGTGGACATCCTCGGAGTGTCAGACAAAGTACCGACTTTGGGGGACGAAGCAATGGAAACCCACGACCGGTCCGCGGACGAGCGCCCCGAGGAGTCGCAGGCCGGGACGACACCATCCGTGGAGGCACGGACGGGTTCCTCGTCCACATCCGAAGCACAGCCCGAGGACGTCCGCTCCTGGCCGCCGTCCGAGCAGCGGCCGGACGCAGAGCAGGCAGGCCCGGCGGCCCCGGCGGCAGGCGAGACCCCGAGCGAGCCGCAGGCCCGGGGCCCGCAGCCCCAGGGCCCGCAGCCCCAGGACGGACAGACGCAGGGCGGCGGCCAGGAGCAGCCGTACGGCGCGGGGCCGGAGGCGGCGGCGTACGGGGCACACGGCGAGCAGCCGCACGGCATGGGAGCCGCGGCGTACGGCCCCGCGGGCCGGCCGCCGTACCAGGCCCCGGGCACGCCCGGCCAGCAGCCGCCCCAGGGCCCCGGCGCGTACGGGCAGCCGTACGGCGCGCAGCCGGACCCGTACGCCTACTCCACCCAGCAGATGCAGCAGAGCCCGGCCGGCCGGCTGACCGCGCGCCGCAAGGCGGCCGCCAGCGGCATCGCCCTGGCCCTGGTCCTCGCCGGAGGACTCGCCGGAGGCGCGGTCGCGGCGCTCGTCGACCACGGCCGAACGGTGTACGCCAGTCCCACCGCCGTGCACGGGGCGTCCAACAAGAGCGCCACCGGAATCGCGGCCATCGCCCAGGCGGTGCAGCCGAGCGTCGTGTCGATCACGGTGACCACCCCGACCGAAGAGGGTGAGGGCTCCGGAATCATCCTGCGCTCCGACGGCGTCATCCTGACCAACAACCACGTCGTCGCCGACGCCTCGCAGGGCAGCCAGATCTCGGTCAACTTCAGCGACGGCAAGAAGGCCTCGGCCACCGTGCTCGGCACCGACCCGGCGACGGACCTGGCCGTGATCAAGGCGGCCGGCGTGTCCGGGCTCAAGCCGGCGACGCTCGGCAACAGCGACCAGCTCCAGGTCGGCGACCCCGTCGTCGCGATCGGCAGCCCGCTCGGCCTGGAGGGATCGGTGACCTCCGGCATCGTCAGCGCGCTGCACCGCACCCTCAACGAGGGCGGCGACCAGCAGCAACAGCAGCCCGGCTTCCCCGGCTGGGGACAGCAGGGCCAGCAGGGCCAGCAGGGACAGCAGCAGGGCAGCTCGGGAGCGACGATCGGTGACGCGATCCAGACGGACGCGGCGATCAACCCCGGCAACTCCGGCGGTCCGCTGGTCAACTCCTCCGGCCAGGTGATCGGCATCAACACGGCGATCGCCACGTCCGGCGGCAGCAACGGCAACATCGGCGTCGGATTCGCGATCCCGATCGACACCGCGAAGCAGGTCGCCGACCAGCTCATCAAGTCCGGCAAGGCCACACACGCCTACCTCGGCGTCTCGCTGTCCGACGTGGCCGGCGACCAGCAGGGCGCCCTCATCGCGGGCGTGCAGAAGGGCACCCCGGCGGCGTCGGCAGGCCTGCAGGAGGGCGACATCGTCACCCAGGTCGACGGCAAGGCCATCCAGGACGCCCAGAGCCTGTCCGCGGCGATCCGCGGCCACCAGCCCGGTGACAAGATCTCGCTGACCTTCGTCCGGGGCGGCGGCAAGCACACGGTGAGCGTGACGCTCACCGCCAACGCGGGCAACTGACCCGAGCGGCGCACGACCCGGCCGGGCCGTCGGCGCATCACCGAGCCGCCGCCTCCAGACGGCGAAGCCCGTTCGTCGGACCGAAGAATCCCCGAGCCCGGCCCGGCGCCCCCGAACTCGGCCAGGCTGCCCCTCGATCTCGGCGCTGCGTTCGGCCCGGCCGCGCTCGGCCCTGGCCCGGTGCCGGCGCTTCCGGAGAGCGGAGTGCCGAGGGTTTCGGTGGCCGGCGCGACGAGGATCCTCGGCGCAGAGCCGGTCGTCCCCTCAGGAGCCGCCGTCCGCGCACGCGGTCGTCGGTGGCCTCAGGGGTCCTGTCAGGCGCCGGGGAAGGCTCCGTCCGGGAAACCGTCCGGGCCGTCGCTCGTCGGCAGCACCACCTGGTCACCGGAGGACAGGCCGCCGGTGATCGCCACGTACCGGTCGCTCCGTACTCCGAGCCGCACGGTCCGGGTGATGCTCCGCCCCTCGTGCCGTACGAGCACGGTGGCCGCGCCGCCGGGCACGGTCCGCACCGCGGCGACGGGGACGTAAAGCACGCTCTGGGCCTGCGCGGTCACGACGTCGACGGTCGCGCTCATGCCGACCAGCACGCCGGACGGCGGGTCGTCGAGGGAGATGTTCACGCCGACCCGGGCGAGGTTGCCACTGGTGGTGGCCGCCGGGTCGATGCCGGTGACCGTACCGGTGTACTGCCCGTCGGGTGACATCCCGAGTCCGATCGTCGCCCGCTGGCCGATCTTGAGCCGGTCGACGTCAGCGAGCGAGAACAGGGCCCGTACCTGGAGGTCGTCCAGGTCGCCCAGCGTGAGGAAACCGCCCTTGCCGGCGCCGACCTGGTCGCCGACCGCGCCCGTGATCGACAGGACGGTGCCGGACATCGGCGCCTTGAGGGTGGTCGCGGACAGCGCGCGGTCGGCCTGCCGGACGTTGACCTCCGCCTGGGTGACCTTCGCGGAGGCCTGCTCGGCCGCGTTCGGCTGGCAGCCGCCGCCACCGCCCGCGCCGCCACCGCCCGCGCCGGAACGGCTTCCGCCGGGGCGGCCGCCGCCCGTGCCGGGCTTGCCGCTCGGCTTCGGGCGCCCGGTGGGCTTCGGATGGCCGGTGGGCTTCGGATGGCCGGTGGGTTTCGGGTGGCCGGTCGGCCGTGGGGAGTGCGTGGGCGAAGGGCTGGTCGGGGTGGGCCGCGGCGAGGTCGGCGTCGGGGTCGGCGTCGGGGTGGGCTTGTGGGTCGGGGTGGGCGTGGGTGTGGGCGTGGTGCTGGTGGGGGTCGGGGTCGGCCTCCGCGGCGGCCGAGGACGCCGGAAGCCGGCCGTCTGAACCGTCGCTCCGGACGCGCCCCCGGTTCCCCCGCTCGCGGACCCGCCCGCCGCGCCGCCTCCCGAACCGCCGGAGCCTGAGCCGCCTGAGCCTGAGCCTGAGCCGCCTGAGCCTGTGCCGCCGGAGCCCGCGCAGATGCCCTGCAGCGCGTTGGCGTAGGTGTCCTGAGCGGCCGTGAGCACGGCCTTCGCGACGGCGACCTGTTCCCGGGCCGCCGTGTCGTCGAGGCGGGCGAGGACCTGGCCGGCGTGTACCCGTGCGCCCGGCGCGACCTTGATCTCCTTCACCGTTCCGGAGGTGCCGAAGACGAGCTCGCGAGTGTCGGCGCTGCGCACGGACCCCGCGGCCCCCGCGGTCGCCGTCACGGTCCCGCGTCGCACGACGGTGTACGCCGCGCTCGCGGGGGAGTCGCCGAGGGCCACCACCCCGGTCGTGAGCATGACCACCGCACCGGCGGTGAGCCACGGTGGTCTCCGGAGATCGCGCATGGTCGGGCGGTTCACGCGCGGAATCCTGGCGGATGAAGGTCACAGGGACCCGAGCCCAACCTCAGAGTTCCCTGAAGGCGTCCTCTCCGGTCGTGGTCGGTCACTGGTCGCGGCCTCGGAACGGGCTCCGTAACGCGCACGAGTCCACAGGAATCTCTCAGGATCGGATCAGGTTGGCCCAAGCAGGTTCCGGGACCCTGTGGCGAGTGAAATCCCTCCTCCGACGCCGTGGCGTGCTCATCAACGGCGCTCTGGCCGTTCTGCTCGTGGGCGGGGCCGGGGTCGCGTACTTCTCGTTGAGCGATGACGCGGGCGCGTCGTCCCCGGGCCGGACCGTCCAGGTGAGCCGTGGCACGGTCGTCGCCTCCGTCTCGGCCTCCGGCACGGTCGCCAGCGCCCGCTCCCAGGACCTCTCCTTCGCGACCAGCGGCACGGTCGACAAGATCAACGTTCAGGTCGGCGACAAGGTCAAGAAGGGCCAGGTGCTCGCCACCGTCGACGACGCGGGCGCCCGGGACGACCTCGAGGCCGCGCGGGCCGCCCTGGACGCCGCCGAGGCCGGCGACACGTCGACCGCCTCGGGCTACTCCTCCTACATGCAGGCGAAGGCGTCCTACAACAGCGCCAAGCGCGCCCTCGACGGCACCGAGCTCGTCGCCCCCTTCAGCGGAACCGTCATCTCGGTCAACGGCACCGTCGGCGGATCGTCCAGCGGTTCGAGCGGTTCGAGCGGTTCGTCCGGCGGCTCGTCCTCGGGCTCGGCGGGCTCCGGCGGTTCGGGCGGCTCCGGTGGCGGTGGCGGGTCCGCCGGCTCGTCGGGTGCGGCCGGCTCCGCGGGTTCGTCGAGCGGTTCCGGCGGCGGGTTCATGACGATCGCCGAGACCTCCAAGCTCGTGGTCACCGGGAACTTCACCGAGGCCGACGTCGCCAAGCTCAAGAAGGGCCAGCAGGCGACCGTGACCTTCGACGCCGTCCAGAACGCCCAGGCGTCCGGCAGGGTCACCGCCATCGACCAGACCGCGACCACCTCGAACAACGTCGTGCAGTACGGCGTCACGGTCTCGCTCAGCGACCCGCCCACGGGGCTGCGCATCGGCGCGACCGCCTCGGTCCGGGTGACGACCGCGCGGGCGGAGAACGTGCTGTACGTTCCGACCGCCGCCGTACGAACCGCCGGCGGACGCAGCACCGTGACCGTGCTGGAGAGCGGCAAGCAGGCCCTCCGGATCGTGCGGACCGGCGTCCAGGGCGACCAGGGAACCGAGATCACCTCGGGCCTCAAGGAGGGGGACCAGGTCCTGATCGCGGTCAGCTCGACCTCGGGCACCGGCGGATTCCCCGCGGGCCGCTTTCCCGGCGGCGGTGTCGGTGGCGGCCTCGGCGGAGGCGCTCGCGGCGGAGGCCGGGGGTGACGACCGTCCTCGACGTCCAGGACGTCACCAAGGTGTACGGGACCGGGGACACGGCGGTGCACGCGCTGCGCGGGGTCCGCCTCACCGTCGACCAGGGCGACTACGTGGCGATCATGGGCGCGTCCGGCTCCGGCAAGTCGACCCTGATGAACATCCTGGGCTGCCTCGACGTCCCCAGCGGCGGCCGGTACCTCCTCGACGGCCTGGACGTCGGCGCGCTCGACGACCGGCGGCTGGCCGTCCTGCGGAACCGGCGCATCGGGTTCGTGTTCCAGTCCTTCAACCTGATCCCCCGGATGAGCGCCCTGGCCAACGTCGAACTGCCCCTGGCGTACGGCGGCGTCAAGGCCGCGGAGCGGAGGCGGCGGGCGCTGGCCGCGCTGGCGCAGGTCGGCCTCGCCGACCGCGTCGGCCACGAGCCGAACGAGCTGTCAGGCGGCCAGCAGCAGCGCGTGGCCGTCGCCCGCGCGCTGGTGACCTCACCGGCGCTCCTGCTGGCCGACGAGCCCACCGGGAACCTCGACACCCGATCCACGGAGGACGTCCTGGGCGTGCTCGACCGGCTCAGCGCCGACGGCCGCACGATCGTGCTGATCACCCACGAGGACGACGTCGCGGCCCGCGCCAAGCGGGTGATCCGGCTGGTCGACGGCCGCATCGTCGAGGACCGGCGCGCGGCGCCCGTGGCCGGCCCGCCGCCCGGGCCGATGGGAACGGGGGTGCGGCACCGATGACGCTGGAAGTCCTCAGGTTCGCCCTGCGCGGGCTGGCCGCCAACAAGCTGCGCAGCGGCCTCACCACCCTCGGCATCCTCATCGGCGTCGGAGCGGTGATCATGCTGGTCGCGGTCGGGAACGGTTCGTCCCAGCAGGTACAGAAGAACATCGAACGCCTCGGCACCAACACCCTGACCGTCATGCCGTCCACGTCGGGCGGTCGCGGCGGCGGGGGCGGCGGCGGGTTCGCCCGGCTGCTGCGCGCGGCCGGGGGAGCGGCCCAGCAGACCGGGCCCCGCGCGCAGGCCAAGAGCCTGACCGTCGACGACGCCCGCGCGCTGGCCGACGCGAAGAGCGCCCCCTCGGTGAAGAGCGTCTCGCCCGTGGTGACCGCGTCGTCGGCGAACGCGACGTACGAGGGGACCGCCCACGCGATCCAGCAGTTCGTCGGCACCTATCCGGCGTACTTCGAGGCGTCCAACGATCCGGTGGCCAGGGGCACGTACTTCAGCGACGACGACGTCCTGAACGACCGCAAGGTCGTGGTGATCGGCAACACGGTCGCCGAGGACCTGTTCGGCACCGTCGACCCGCTCGGTAGGCAGATCACCGTCAGCGGTGTGAACTTCACCGTCGTCGGGGTGCTGAAGACCAAGGGCTCGTCCGGCTTCCAGGACGCCGACGACGTCGCGATCGCGCCGCTGCCGGCCGTGCAGCAGAGCCTGACCGGCTACGGCGCGCTGAACCAGATCGTCGTGCAGGCCAAGTCCCCGAAGACGGTGGACGCCGCGCAGTCCGAGGTGACGGGCATCCTGAACCAGCGGCACGACATCACCGGGTCCAACACCGCCGACTTCCAGATCCTCAACCAGGCGAGCCTGCAGTCGGCGATCAGCAGCAGCAGCCGGACGTTCACCGTGCTGCTCGGCGCGGTGGCGGCCATCAGCCTGCTGGTCGGCGGCATCGGCATCACCAACATCATGCTCGTCACCGTCACCGAACGGACCCGCGAGATCGGCATTCGCAAGGCCATCGGCGCGCCCAAGGGCGCGATCCTCGGCCAGTTCCTCGTCGAGGCCACCGTCCTCAGCCTCCTCGGCGGGCTGCTCGGCGTCGCCGCGGGCGTGATCGGCAGCCAGTTCACGGTGGTGGGTGTGCAGCCCGTGATCGTGCCGAGCTCGATCGCGCTGGCGCTCGGCGTGTCCGTCGCCATCGGGCTGTTCTTCGGCAGCTACCCGGCCAACCGTGCGGCCAAGCTCCGGCCGATCGAAGCACTTCGCCACGAATAGCACCCATAGGGAGAGACTGTGCCTGGAACACGGCGCAAGGGCAGCGACACACCGGTCGACGAGGTGCCGCCGGAAGAACTGCTGCGCACCTCACCGTTCGAGGGCGACCTCGCGCAGGAGCTGGCGGCCGCCGAACCGCGGAAGGACCGTCGGCTCCCCTCGGCCACCATGGCCCTGGCCGCGGGCGTACTGATCGTCGCCGGCTTCGTCGGCGGCGTGCAGGCGGACAAGCACTGGGGGAAGAAGCAGACCGCGGCGGGATTCCCGCAGTTCTCCCGCAACGGCCAGGGCGGAGCCGGCTTCCCGGGTCTGGGCGGTGCGGGCGGCCGTGCCGGCGCCTTCGGCGGAGGCACGCAGGGCGGCGCCGCCGGCCGGGGCGGAGCCGCGGGCAACGGCTTCGGTACGGGAGCGGCTCCCGGCGGCGGCGGGACCACCGGCACCGTCAAGCTCGTCGACGGCGACATCATCTACGTTCAGACGGCCAATGGGATCGTGCGCGTGAAGACCACCGGTTCCACGAAGGTCTCGGTGACCAAGAGCGCCAAGGTCAAGGACCTCAAGACCGGCGCCTCCGTGGTCGTCCAGGGCACGCCGGGCCAGGACGGCGGCGTCACGGCCACCACGGTGACGCAAGGCCCCTGAGAACCGCCGCAGGCCCCGGTGCCGGCTCTCTGCAGAGCGGGCACCGGGGCCGACGTGGCCGGTACGACGCCGACGCCGGAGCGGGTCCGTGCGGAGACGGACGCCGGCGCCGTACGGCTCAGCTCGCCGTGGGGCGGGGGGAGAAGCTCGGAAGCAGCGGCTTGCAGGTCTTGAGCGCCGCGGCGACCTTCGGGTCGGACGTCTTCAGCCCGCCGAGGTAGCGCATGCCCGGAGACGGACGGGCGCCCGGCGTACGGTTCGCGCCCGGCGAGCGCACGGCACCGGGCGTCGGGGTCGGGAGCGTCACGCCGTGGTCCTTCAGGCAACTGCGGAACGCCTGCAACTCCTGCATTCCCCGACGCTGTCCCTGCGGGGCGAGCGACTGGCAGGCGTCCCGCGCCGCCTGGCTCACGTTGCCGAAGGCACGGCCGAACCCGCCACCGAACCCGCCGCCCCGCTGTCCCGGCGTGCCGGAGGGCCGCCCGCTGGGGCGGGTCGTCGGGATGTCGGCGCCGTGCTGGCGAAGGCAGGCAGCGTACGCCGCGAAACCGCCGGCACCCGAGGCGCCGGCCGATCCGGAGGGTGAGGCGGCCGTCTTGCCGCCGGAGGATCCGCAGCCGGCGCAGACGGCGAGCGCGGCCGCCGCGACCAGCATCGCTCCGCCATGGAGGATTCGCATGGCCCGCGATGATGGCCGATCTTCCTGGAGCCCGGCTTCGGCGTGGCTGAAAGGTTCCTCCACGACGCGGCCGCGGGTGGAGGCGAGCGGCCGCAGGCGGTCAGAAGGTGATGTCGCCGCGGATGTCGCGGGCCTGGACGACGTTCCCGGTGACGGAGCCGTCGATGGTGTTGGTCGCCGACCCCTCCGGGGCGAGGGCGCGTTCGGCGCGGGCGACCCAGTGGCGGATCTGCGCCGCCCCCTGCGGGTCGCGGGCGGAGTCGGCGATGAGCGCCTCCGCCAGCGCCCGCGTCGCGTCGACGTCGCCGGGGCGCTCACCGAGACGCTTGGCGGCCTCGACCGAGGTGCTGCGGCGGCCGAACACCCGCCGTACGACCGAGGTGAGGTCGTCCCACAGCTGCTCACCGACCTTGTCGGTGGCGCCGTCGAAGATCTTCGACAAGAGAGTGACGAGCGCTGAGACCGAGAGTGGATCCACTGTGCACGCTCCGACCGTTGTCCTACCCTGCCGACAGGTTAAGTCCTCTGCGAGATCCGCACCGGCGACCGCGCAAGGCGGCATGGGTACGGTGTGAGGATTCACGGTCGGCTGCCCGGGCAGGTGACGCGTGAGACGGAAGACCACCCACTGACCGGGCGGGCGCGGCGAAGCCGTCCCGGACCCGGACGCACGGACGCACCGACCACGGCGGGACCCACGATGAATCGACTCAAGGACGCCACCAGCCCGTACCTGCTGCAGCACGCGGACAATCCCGTCCACTGGTTCCCGTGGGGGGACGAGGCGTTCGAGGAGGCGCGCCGCAGGGACGTGCCGATCCTGCTCAGCGTCGGCTACGCCGCCTGCCACTGGTGCCACGTGATGGCGCACGAGTCCTTCGAGGACGAGGGGACGGCGCGCCTGATGAACGACCTGTTCGTCAGCGTCAAGGTGGACCGCGAGGAGCGTCCCGACGTCGACGCGGTGTACATGGAGGCCACCCAGGCGATGACGGGCCAGGGCGGCTGGCCGATGACCGTCTTCATGACGCCCGGCGGCGAGCCGTTCTACTGCGGCACGTACTTCCCCCGGCCGCACTTCCAGCAGCTCCTGCGGGCGGTGGCGCAGGCGTGGCGGGACAAGCGCGACGATGTGATCGCCCAGGGGCAGAAGGTCGTCGAGGCCCTGTCCGGGCAGGCCGCGCTCGGCGGCGAGGGCGCCCCGGCACCGGACGTTCCGGAGGCCGCGGTACGGGACCTGGCGCGGACGTACGACGAGGCGAACGGCGGGTTCGGCACGGCGCCGAAGTTCCCGCCGTCGATGGTGCTGGAGTTCCTGCTGCGCCACGCCGCGCGCGGCGGCGACGGCCTCGCGATGGCCGAGGGCACGCTGGAGGCGATGGCGCGGGGCGGCATGTACGACCAGCTCGGCGGCGGGTTCGCCCGCTACTCGGTCGACGCACGCTGGGTGGTGCCGCACTTCGAGAAGATGCTGTACGACAACGCCCTGCTGGCCCGCGTGTACGCCCACTGGTGGCGGCTGGCCGGCGCTCCGCTCGCCCGCCGGATCGCCCTGGAGACCTGTGACTGGATGCTGCGGGAGCTGCGCACGCCGGAGGGCGGGTTCGCCAGCGCCCTGGACGCCGACAGCGAGAACGCCGAGGGCCGCCCCGAGGAGGGCGCCTACTACGTCTGGACGCCCGGGGAGCTGACCGAGGTCCTGGGTGAGGAGGACGGGGCGTACGCCGCGGAGCTGTTCGGCGTGACCGAGGCGGGCACCTTCGAGCACGGGGCCTCCGTCCTGCAGCTGCGCGCGGACGCCGGCGACGCCGAGCGGTACGCGCGGATCCGCGCCGCGCTGCTGGAGGCGCGGTCCCGGCGGGTTCCGCCGGGCCGCGACGACAAGGTCGTCGCCGCCTGGAACGGCCTGGCGGTCGCGGCGCTGGCCGAGTGCGGCGCGTACTTCGACCGGCCGGACCTCGTGACCGCCGCCGAGGAGGCGGTCCGGCTGCTCCGGGAGACCCACTGGCGGGACGGGCGGCTGCTGCGGACCTCGCGCGCCGGCGGCGCCGGAACCAACGCCGGGGTCCTGGAGGACTACGCCGACCTCGCCGAGGGGCTCATCGCGCTGTACGGCGTGACCGGCGAGGTCGGCCACGCGCGGTTCGCCGGCGAGCTGCTCGACGTCGTCCTGGAGCGCTTCGCCGACGGGCGCGGCGGCTTCTACGACACCGCCGCCGACGCCGAGCGCCTGTGGAAACGCCCGCAGGACCCGACCGACAACGCGACGCCGTCCGGCCGGTTCGCGGCGGCGGGCGCGCTCCTGTCGTACGCCGCGCTCACCGGCTCGGCCCGGCACCGGGAGGCCGCCCTGGCCGCCCTCGGCCCCGTGACGCCGCTGGCGCAGCGCCACTCCCGCTTCGCGGGCTGGGGGCTCGCGGTCGCCGAGGCGGCCCTCGCCGGTCCGCTGGAGATCGCCGTCGCGGGTCCGGTGCAGGACCCGCGCACGCGGGACCTGCACCGCGCCGCGCTCCTCAGCCCGCTGCCCGCGGTCGTCGCCGTCGGCTCCGGGGTGCCGCTGCTGGACGACCGGACGCCGGTCGACGGGCGTCCCGCCGCGTACGTCTGCCGCGACTTCACCTGCCGGCTCCCGGTCACCGAGGTCGGCGCCCTCCAGGAACAGATCCGGGCCGCCTCCGGACGGTGAGCGACCCCGAGCGGGCGTGCCGTCTCCGGCACGGGCGGTGGCGGCCCCCGGCGGGTCGTATCCGGGCGATGAGCGGCCTCCCGGCGGGCGCTCATTGGAATTCCTGTCAATAAAGATCCGGCCGTGGGCTTGATCTTTGCTTTACGGACGTGTTACCTCAGAACAGCGCCCGCCTGCCAACGGGCGAACGCGAGTGGCCTATGCGGCATATGAGCGTCTAGACGACCATCGCCGTCGTAGGTCATAGTCGTAACCGCACTGGGGACGAGGGAGGGCGCCGTGCGCTGGGCGAGACGCCGCATGCTTCCGACGGTCGTTGGCGTTTCACTGGCCACGACCATCGCCGCGGACATGGCGATGGTGCTCGCCGGGCCGTTCCCCCACCCGCCGGCCCTGCGGCTCCCCGGCGGGGGTTACGTGGCCGCGGCGGACAGCACGAGCTACCACGTCGCGGCGCTGCAGAAGACCATCACGCCGCACCTGCTGGTCGCCTCCGCGCAGACGCTGCCCGCCGACGCGATCGAGAAGGTCCGCCAGACGAAGGGCGTCAAGGCCGTCGAGGTCGTCGACGCGGCCCGTGCCTTCGTGGGCGGCAAGCGCGTGGGCGTGCTGGGCGTCGAGCCGTCGACGTTCCGCGCCTACACCCCCGAGGCGAGCGCCAAGTCCGACGCCCTGTGGAACAACATCGCGGGCGGTGACGTCGCGATCTCCTTCCCGATGGGGCAGGACGGCGGCATCCCGCTGGCGTCCCAGACCCAGATCGGCGGAAAAGACCACCAGACGTCCGTACGCGTCGGCGCGTACGCCACGATGGGCATCGACCAGGTCGACGCCGTGGTCTCGCACTACACCGCGCAGACGATCGGCATGCCGTCCGGCAACGCCCTGCTCATCAGCGCCCCGCACGCGAACCTCGTCAAGCTCCGCAAGCAGCTGGACAAGCTGCTGCCCAAGGGCACGAAGACGGCCACGCTGGAGTCGCGGTTCGACGGCCCGACCGTCCCCGGCGGCACCTCGGGCGCGCCGGGCCGCGTGATGACGGCCGAGCAGGTCACCACGGTCATCCGGGCCGCCGAGTCCAAGATCGGCATGCCGTACGTCTGGGGCGGCGAGTCCGACCGCGAGGGCGGCTACGACTGCTCGGGCCTCGTTCAGTACGCCTTCGCCCAGGCCGGCATCAAGATGCCGCGGACCGCCGACATCCAGGCGTTCACCGGTTGGCGGCTGCCGTACAGCCAGGCCCAGCCGGGTGACCTGCTGACCTGGAAGAACGACCCGACGTTCAACGGCGTCTCGCACATCGCGATCTACCTCGGCAACGGCAAGATGGTCGTCGCGCGGCACACCGGCACCCTGATCCAGATCCAGGACGTCTACCTGACCAACTTCTGGGGCGCCATCCGCGTCAACCCCCAACTCGCCGCCACCAAGGCCTGACCTCCCACGACCGCCTGGGGGTGTCTCACGCTCGCCCGTGCGCCGCTGGAGTGGCGCACGGGGGTCAGAGGGGGCAGCCGGCGGTGAGGTAGTCCAGGCCGCGGTCGAGCAGCTCCAGGATGTCGCCCTCGCCGTCGTCCTCCACCCAGGCCAGGATCGCCGTCTCCCACACGGCGATGACCGCGGCCCCGAACGCGCGCAGCTCGAAGTCGCCGACGGGACGGCCCAGCCGGTCCGCGAGGGCCTCGACGATCCTGTCCTGGGTCTCCCGGGTCTGCTCCCACTGACGGGCGCGCAGGGCGGGGACGGCCAGCATCAGGCGGCTCCGGTCGAGGATCCGCTGCCGGTCGGAGGCCAGCATGTCGCCGATGAGGTCGCGGAGGACGTTGCGGAGCGCCTCTGCCGGGGGCAACTCGGGAGGCTGCGCGCGGAAGGCCTCGAGGATGAACGGGTCGTACTCGTCGGTGAGGACCGTGTCCTCTTTCGTCGGGAAGTAACGGAAGAACGTGCTGGGGGACACCTCCGCGGCCTCGGCGATCTGCTCGACGGTCGTCGCGTCGTACCCCTGGTCCTGGAAGAGCCGGAGCGCGTGCTCCTGGATGGACCGCCGGGTCTTCAGCTTCTTCCGTTCCCGCAGGCCGAGGCGTTGTTCGAGGGATCGTTCAAGCGGAGACGTACTCATGCGTCGATTGTCCGTTACCCGCGGGCTCATCGGCACCTCGACGCGGAAGCAGGATCAGGGCGAGCAGCGCGGCGATCACCATGATCCCGGCCCCCGCCAGGAGCGTGAGGTCCATGCCGTGGGTGAACGCCGCCCGTACCGCGTGCAGGAGCCGCGCTTCGTGCAGCCGCCCGGCGACCGCGATGCCGCCCCCGACCCTGTCCCGGACCGTGTGGGCCGCCGCAGGCGGAAGCCCGGTGACGTCGACGCGCCCACGGTAGCCGGACGACAGCAGGCTGCCCAGCACGGCGGCGCCGAACGCCCCTCCCACCAGACGGACGGTCATGAGGACGGCGGACCCGACGCCCGCCTGTTCGGCCGACAGGGCGCTCATGGCGGCGTTCATCGAGGCGGGCAGTATCAGCCCCATCCCGAGGCCCGCGACCGTCAGCCAGGCGGCCGCGAGGCCGTAGCCCGATGCGGCGGTGGTCGTCGCCCCGAGGAGCATCCCGGCGATGACCGGGAGGGTGCCCGCGACGATGGTGAGGCGGGGGCCGATCCGCGTGACGAGCGGGGCGCCGAGGCGGGAGGACGCGATGAGGCCGCCGATGAGGGGCAGCAGCCGTAGCCCGGATCCCATCGGGGTCGTTCCCAGCACCGCCTGGAAGTACTGCGGGACGACGAAGAGGACGCCGAACATCGCGAAGGTCAGCAGCGTGGCGGGCAGGACCCCGCCGGTGAACCGCCGGTCGGCGAAGAGACGCAGGTCGACCAGCGGGTGGACGACACGCCGGGTCCACGCGACGAAGGCGACGAGCATGATCGCGCCGGCGGCCATCACGCCCCATACGCCGGGGCTCGACCAGCCGTACTCGTCCTCCTGGATGGTGCCGTACACGAGGGCCACCAGGCCGCCGGTCGACAGCAGCAGCCCGGCGAAGTCCGGCCGGGGTGCGGACGAGGAGCGGGACTCCGGGATCAGGATGAGGCCCAGGACTAGGGCCACCGCCGAGACGGGGATGTTGATCAAGAAGATCGACCCCCACCAGAAGTGGTCGAGCAGGTAACCGCCGATGATCGGCCCGAGCGGCAGGCCGAGGAAGGAGGCGGCGGCCCACGCTCCGAGGGCCTTCGGCCGCTCCTCGGGCGGAAAGACGACGAGCAGCACCGACATGGCCAGCGTCGTGATGGCCGCCGAGCCGACGCCCATGAGCGTGCGGGCGGTGATCAGCCCGGCGGGGCTGGAGACCAGGGTGGCGAGGAGCGAGCCGGCGAGGAACAGCGCCAGGCCGGCCAGGAGCGTCATCTTGCGGCCGTACCGGTCGCCGATCAGGCCGGCGGGGATCAGGAGGGTCGCCGAGACGAGCGTGTACGAGGCGACGATCCACTGCAGCGCGCTCGTTCCCGCGTCGAGCTGCGCGGACAGCGTGGGAAGGGCGACGTTGAGCGCCGTGAGGTCGAGGCCGACGGCGAGCAGGATGACCACGAGGGCACCCAGCACCCACCACCGTCGGCGGCCGAGTGAGGTCATGACAGCGGCTCCCTAATGATTGTGACACTGAAATGAGAGTAACTATCAGGGCGGGGCGGCTGTCAACCCTGTGAAACCCTTGGCGGACCGGTGGAGTCGTGTAATCATGATTACATGGCTACGACGGAAAGCGCGGAGGGGAAGCTTCGCGAGTGGTTCGGCGGCAGGTTGCCCGCGGAGTGGTTCGACGGGCCGCCTCGCGTCATCCTCGACCGTGAGGAGATCAGCGTGATCGGCCGGCTGGCCGAGCCCGACGTCCCCGAGGGCGCCTCCGAGGCGGAGCGGTCCGAGGCGGTCGCCGGGCTGGTCCAGCGCTTCCGGGAGGACACCCGGGAGCGGCGGGTCGACATCGCGCGGGAGGCCGAGCACCGCTTCGCCCGTAAGGTCTCCTGGGGTGTGGAGTGCGGCGGTGCGAAGGTCATGTTCACCACGCTGTCGGTGCCGGTGATGACCAGGCTCCGCCAGCCGGAGCGCAGGGTCCTCGACACGCTGGTCGACGCGGGGGTGGCGCGCAGCCGGAGTGACGCGCTCGCCTGGTGCGTCCGCCTCGTGGGCAAGAACGCCGACGAGTGGCTGGCCGAGTTGCGGGACGCGCTGCTGCACGTCGAGCGCGCACGGGCCGCCGGACCGCAGGTCTGACCGTGGCGGGACGTCCCCGTCCGCCCGCCCGGCGCCGCTGGGGAGGCCCGTCTTCCGGGCGCCTTAATCGAGAAAGTCGAAACATACTCGAAACAAGGGACAAGAATTGCGGACCCGGTCTAGGCCAAAGGTCTAATCCAGTGGTCTAATCCAAAGGTCTAAACCAATGCTCCCATAGCGACCTTCCCTGCGGTTGAGATCACTTTGCCGGGGGATGTTCAAAATGCTGCGTGTGGGTACACTCACGAAATCCCGACATCAACCATCGGGTGTCCCCGTGCGAAGGAGCGATCGTGGCGTATGAGGTCAAGGCCGGGTCGGTCGAGTGGAATCCGACCGCGGCCCGGCTGCGCGAACTCACCGAGAAGATGCCCAACTCCAAGGTGACCGAGTTCGGCAACGTGGTGGTCAAGGCCCGCGTGGACAGCCGGAGCGCCAAGTCCACCTACATCGTGGACGACTCGACCAACACCACCAAGCAGACGATCACTCGGGCGGAGTACGACCGCGTCGCCGCCGCGCAGGACGAGTACCTCGCCGGGCGCGACGTCGTCGTCGTGGACGGCTACATCGGCAGCGACCCCGACTTCCGTACGCGGGCGCGCCTGGTCATCGAGGCCTCGAACGCCAACATCGCCGGCATGCAGAAGCAGCTCTACTACCCGGTCGGCGAGGACTACGACCCGGCGACGTGGGAGCCGGACACCACGGTGGTGTACACCCCGAACCTCCCGATGGAGGGATACCCGAACGACCGGCTCATCGCGGTCGACCTCAATGCCGACATCACGCGGGTCTTCAATTCGGACTACTTCGGTGAGTCCAAGAAGGGCGGCCTGCGGATGTGGAACAACATCGTCTATGAGCGCGGCGGCCTTTCCCTGCATGCGGGCTGCAAAGTGATCCCGGTGGACGGTGAGAACAAGACGGTGCTCATCGTGGGCCTGTCCGGCACGGGCAAGACGACGACGACTTTCACCACCCAGCTCGGCAGCAAACCCGTGCAGGACGACTTCATCGCCCTGATGCCGGGAGGTCGCGTCTACACGACCGAGAACGGCTGTTTCGCCAAGACCTTCGGCCTGGATCCGGAATTCGAGCCGACCATTTACCACGCCACGGTGAAGCCCAACGCCTACCTCGAGAACGTCTCGGTCGACGCGGACGGCAGGATCGACTTCTTCGACACCTCCTACACCAAGAACGGCAGGACCACCTGGCCGTTCAAGTACGTCGACCCGTGGCCGGCGGACAAGGTGGAGCCCGCCGAGTTCCTGCTCATCCTCAACCGCAACGAGAACATCGTCCCGGGCGTGGCCCGGCTCGACCGGGCGCAGGCGGCCGCGTACTTCATGCTCGGCGAGACCACGGGCACGAGCGCCGGCGGCAAGGACGAGGAGGGCAAGTTCCTGCGGGTGCCGGGGACCAACCCGTTCTTCCCGCGGGACATGGCCGACATGGGCAACCGGATGCTCGAGCTCCTCGACAGCCACGAATTGAAGGTGTTCGTCCTCAACACGGGCCGTGTCGGCGGCGGCGAGGGCGACGACCGCGCGAAGAAGGTCAAGATCCCGCACTCGTCGGCGATCGTGCAGGCCATCGTCGAGGGCACGATCGAGTGGGAGGACGACCCGGACTTCGGGTACGAGATCGCGTCGTCCGTACCCGGCATCGACGACCTCGAGATTCTCCAGCCCCGGCGGCTCTACGAGCGGCAGGGCCGGATGGAGGAGTACGACGCCATGGTCGAGCGTTTGAAAGCCGAGCGGCGGGAATACCTCTCATCCTTCGCCGGACTGGACGAGGCGATCGTCAAGTCGATCGGCTGAGCCAACTCGGGGATGGGTACGCCCCGGCGGCGGGACACCCGCCGCCGGGGCGTTTTACGTCCGGCGGCGTTTCACGTCCGGCCCGCGCGGGTCAGCGTCGGGTCAAGCATCGCGCGACGTCTCGATCTGGAGCAAACGAGCAATCTACGCTTACCCATGTGGGAGAACTACGCTGCGTCGACGGATCGCGGCTCGAGGTGATCATGGTTCCGGTCCGCGACCGGGCGGGCACCCCGTATGAGGTCACGCTCGAACTGCGGTGCGACGGCCGGTCGTTCGGCGTGGTGGGGGAGCGCTGCGGGTACTCCCTGGCCACGCTCGCCCGCGAGGTCGCCGACGTCCGCGTCGACGGCTCGCCGGTGGCGCGGGCCTGGCCCGATCAGGCGGATCGGTTCCCCGAGCCGCCGGCCTCCACGGCACCGGGTGCCCGGGAGGACCGCGGGCTCGCCGCACGGGAGCCCGAACTCTTCGCGTTCCGGCGGCGGGACCGCGCGGACACGCCCGGCACCGCCGAACTGCGGTGCACGCTGCGCACGTCGTGTACCTGGCTCTCCGCGCCCGACCACCGCGGAGGGGAGTGGCGGCGGTCCCGGCGCGCCGTCGTCGAGGCGTGGGGGCCGGACGGCCATGGCGTCCGCGCCGTCCTGACCTCGGCGGAGCTCGCCGGCTTCCTGACGGCCCTGGTGGCCGAGGCGCGGCTCGTGGGCGCCGATTACCGAGACGTTCTCGCGAGTTCACCGGTAAGCGCCCGGCATGCCCCGTCTGGGGCGATAATTGACTGCTGATCCCCCGGCGTCGTCGACGAAGAAGGTGCGAGCACATGGGCTTGCGGGACCTGGTCTACAAGCTTTACGAACGACGGCTTGAGATGAGGCTCCGCCCGAACACCGCACCGCGCCACATCGGAGTGATCCTCGACGGCAACCGCCGGTGGGCGCGATCGATGGGGCACAGCGACGTCGCCACCGGGCACCAGCGGGGCGCCGACAAGATCTCCGAACTGCTGCAGTGGTCCCAGGAGACGGGCGTCGAGGTGGTCACGCTGTGGCTGCTGTCGACCGACAACCTGTCCCGGCCGGCGCAGGAGCTGGATCCGCTGCTGGCGATCATCGAGAAGACCGTGGAGGACCTGGCCACGCGGGGCTGGCGCGTCCAGCCGGTCGGAGCGCTCGACCTCCTGCCCGACAAAACCGCACGTGTACTGAAGCAGGCCGCCGAAAGCACATCTGACGCTCCTGGCCTGATTGTGAACGTCGCGGTTGGGTATGGAGGTAGACGTGAGATCGCTGATGCGGTGCGCTCACTCCTGCACGAACACGCGAGCAGGGGCACCAGCATCGAGGAGCTGGCCGAGTTCCTCGATGTGGAGCACATCGCGGAGCATCTGTACACCCGCGGCCAACCCGACCCGGACCTGGTCATCCGGACGTCGGGAGAGCAGCGCCTCTCCGGCTTCATGCTCTGGCAGAGCGCCCATTCGGAGTTCTACTTCTGCGAGGCCTTCTGGCCTGACTTCCGCAAGGTCGACTTCCTGCGGGCGATTCGTTCCTACGCCGCGCGGCATCGGCGCTACGGTTCGTGAACCCTCTGTAGAGCGTTCCCGAACGACCGGTTTCGGCCGGTCGACCACTCGGTGCGCGTCTGTTCTCGGGCGGTTCCCCCGGCCTAGCGTCGTATCAGGTCCCCCCGAGGAAAGGGCGCTCTCCCAGGCGACCCGCCTGGGCAGGTGCCCGAAGGAGAACGAGTGGCCACACCTGCCGCCACCCGGCGCACGTACGTCCTCGACACCAGCGTTCTGCTCGCCGACCCCGGGGCGCTGACCCGGTTCGCCGAGCACGAGGTCGTACTGCCGATCGTCGTGATCACCGAACTCGAGGCCAAGCGCCACCACCCGGAGCTCGGCTACTTCGCGCGGAAGGCCCTCCGAACCCTGGACGACCTGCGGGTCGCCCACGGACGTCTGGACGAGCCGCTGCCGATCGGTGACGAGGGTGGAACGGTCCGAGTCGAGCTCAACCACTCCGACCCGTCGGTCCTGCCGGCCGGCTTCCGGCTCGGCGACAACGACACCCGGATCCTCACGGTGGCGCTGTCGCTGTCCCAGGAGGGGCACGACGTCGTGCTCGTGTCCAAGGACCTGCCGCTGCGGGTGAAGGCCGCCTCGGTCGGCCTGGCGGCGGAGGAGTACCGCGCCCAGTCGGTGATCGAGACGGGTCACACCGGCATGGCGGAGCTCGAGGTCGCCGCGGACCAGCTGGAGGAGCTGTACGACGCCGGTCGGCTGGAGCTCGCGGAGGCGCGCGACCTGCTGTGCCACACCGGTCTGCGCCTGATCTCGACCGGCGGCTCGGCCCTCGGGCGCGTGATGCCCGACAAGTCCGTACAGCTCGTGCGCGGCGACCGGGAGGTGTTCGGCCTGCGCGGGCGGTCGGCGGAGCAGCGGGTCGCGCTCGACCTGCTCATGGACGAGGACATCGGCATCATCTCGCTCGGCGGGCGGGCCGGTACGGGCAAGTCGGCGATGGCGCTGTGCGCCGGTCTGGAGGCCGTCCTCGAACGCCGCAGCCACCGCAAGGTCGTGGTCTTCCGGCCGCTGTACGCGGTCGGCGGGCAGGAACTCGGCTACCTGCCCGGCACCGAGAACGAGAAGATGTCGCCGTGGGGCCAGGCGGTGTACGACACCCTCTCGGCCATGACCACGCCCGAGGTCATCGAGGAGGTCCTCGACCGCGGCATGCTCGAGGTGCTGCCGCTGACCCACATCCGCGGCCGTTCGCTGCACGACTCGTTCGTGATCGTCGACGAGGCGCAGTCGCTGGAGCGCGGGGTGCTCCTGACCGTGCTGTCGCGCATCGGCACCGGCTCGCGCGTGGTGCTCACCCACGACATCGCGCAGCGTGACAACCTGCGCGTCGGCCGCCATGACGGCGTCGTCGCGGTGGTCGAGAAGCTCAAGGGCCACCCGCTGTTCGCCCACGTGACCCTGACCAGGTCCGAGCGGTCGCCGATCGCCGCTCTCGTGACGGAGACGCTCGGCGACGTCGGCGTCTGATCCGGCCGGTCGAACCACACCGGGGCTTCCCTCGATTCCGTCGAGGAAGCCCCGGTTTTCGTCACGGACCGTGGTCACCCAGGCCTGAAACGTCATGATGTGACCAACGTCACATAACGATCGTGATACCGTGCGAACTCGTGGTTGACGTGGGTATTCGGGGGCCTGTGTCCACTGTGGCGTGATTAGACGTGAGATCAGTCACGCCATTCCGCTTGCGGAGTACCCCCCGTCTTAATGCAGTGTGGTCCGCCGTAAGCACTCCTGCGGGACACCCCCCGGTCCTGGCGCGTCCCCGCGCCGTACGACGGGAGGGCCTGCCCGCCGAGGGTGCCGCGCCGGAGACCGCGACGGCACCGGGGGTGAAGGCACTCGTACGCGTGCCCATGCGCGTGCGACCGTCGGAAGGACCGCCTTGTACGGAGACCGTTTCGGGTCCCCCGGGCGAGACGATCGACAAGACGGCACGGAGCCTCACGGCCCGTGGGACGACGCTCGTTTCCCCGAGAACCAGCCCCCGTCGTCCGAGGACGTCAAGGTGGCGGGTTCTCCCCTCGCGCCGGAGCCCGAGCGGCCGGATCTCTCGGGCGCCACTTCTGCGATGCCCATCCCGGAGACGGCCGAAACCGCTCCGGTCGATGACCTCGGAGCCACCCGCCACGACCTGGGCGCCGTTCCTCCCGGCGGCCCGACGCCGCCGGACGGCCCCGGCGGCCCCGGCGGCGCCGGGGACGACGACTTCGAGTCCATGCGCCGCAAGCCTCGCCCCTCCGGCAAGCTGGTCAAGGTCGGTGCGGTGGCCGCGGCGGCGGCCGTGGTGATCGGCGGCGGGACCGCCGCCTTCGCGCTCACCGGCGGCGGCTCCGGTGCCCCCAAGAAGCCCGCCGCCGAACCCTCGGCGCAGCAGGTGCAGGCCGAGGCGCAGGCGCCGGCCCCGATGACCGAGAAGCAGCGCAAGAGCCTGGAGACCGCGCGCCGCAAGGAGCTGCAGAAGCGCGCCCTCCGCGCCGCCCGGAGCGAGAAGGACCGGCCCTCGCTGCTGGCCAAGGGCGAGCCGATCCCCACCAAGACGCCGACGCCCACTCCGCCCGGAGGCAGCGCCGGCAACCCCGTTCCGGCGAGCGAGGCTCAGCGGATCGCGAAGTCGCTGCTGCCGAGCTTCGGTTTCGACCCGAGCACGCAGTTCGGCTGCCTGGTGAACCTGTGGAACCGCGAGAGCGGCTGGCGCGTGCACGCGGCCAACCCCTCCGGCGCGTACGGCATCCCGCAGGCGCTGCCCGGCTCGAAGATGGCGAGCGCCGGACCCGACTGGCAGAACAACGCCACCACCCAGATCAAGTGGGGCCTCGGCTACATCAAGAGCCGCTACAGCACGCCGTGCGGCGCCTGGGGCCACTCTCAGAGCACCGGCTGGTACTGACCGGCACTCCGCAGCCCGGCGGCCACCGGCCGCCGGGCTCCGCTCGCGGAATCCCCTCACCGGATCCCCGACCGCGCAGCCCCGCTCGCGGGATCCCCGGACGTGGAGCTCCTCGCGGAATCGTCATGCGCGGAGCTCCGTCCGCAGGGCCGAAAGGCACCTGCGGAGCACCACCCGCGGGCCAATGAAACGCCCGCGGTGATGACGCGGCGGAACATCCGCCGCACCGCCTCGGACTCCGGCCGTCCCTCACGGCCGGACACGGCGTCCGACAGCGACGCCGCCGGTGGCCCGGTCGCCTTCCTCCCGCTCCATGAAGGCTGCTTCGGCCGAGGTGGACACCGCTCGCCGCGCGACCGGCGCGTCGGCAGACGGAAGGTCATTCTTGTCCTCCAACCGCCCGAACGGGTTCTCTGCGGCCAAGGCCGTCGTTCTCTCCCTCGGCGTCTGCGTCAGCGTCGGTCTCACCGCCGAGGCGCCGGCCCAGGCCGCGTCGCCGACCACGGCCGTCGTGCGCGTCGCCGCCGTCGCCACGCAGAAGAAGCCCACTCGCAAGCAGCGGAACGAGCGCGTCGCCAAGCCGCTCGTGAAGAAGCGCTGGGCGCACAGCTACAAGAAGCAGTTCCCCTGCCTGGTCAAGCTCTGGAACCGCGAGAGCAACTGGAACCACAAGGCGCACAATCCCTGGTCCGGGGCCTACGGCATCCCCCAGGCGCTGCCGGGCAAGAAGATGCGCAGCGCCGGCAAGGACTGGAAGACCAACCCGGCGACCCAGATCAAATGGGGTCTGAAATACATCAAGGGCCGGTACAAGACGCCCTGCGGCGCATGGTCCCACATGCACCGGACCGGCTGGTACTGAGACCGATCGGCCGCCGCTTCACCCCGACACTCCTGATCGGCGGCAAGGACTCGGTAAAAGAGCGGCACAAACGCAGCCGGGAGCGGTGTCGAGCCGCGCGTGTCACGGAACGTGTCATGGCGTGGTGACGGAACGCTTCCAGTAGGCAACGCTCCGTCGCCGTCACTCCGAAGCGCGAGAACGTCGCGTACGGCGCCCCTGCGGGGGCGCCGTCCGATGGCCCGGTCCGCCCCCAGGGGCAGCCGACGGCGGAGTGAAGGCCCGCTCGGAGCGCGACCGGCGCTCCGGCTGACGGAAGAGCCGACTTGGACCTCAAACTGACGGGACTCTCCCGGAGCGGCGTCGCCGCGCTCGGCAGCGCCGCCGCTCTGCTCGCCGGACTCACGGGAGAGCCGCCCGCACTCGGTGCGGTACCCGCTTCCGGCGCGGTGCCCGCTTCCGGCGCGGTGCCCGCACTCGGTGCGGTGCCCGCCCGCGCGTGGCCCGACATGGTGCCGCCCCGGCGACCGCAGCTGACGATCTCCGAGCGCAACAGGGTGCTCGCGCTGCCGTTCCTCGTCGAACGCGGCTGGTCGTACCGGCAGTACCAGTGCCTCGACCGCCTCTGGATGCGCGAGAGCAGCTGGAACCACCGCGCCCGCAACCCGTGGTCCGGTGCGTACGGCATCCCGCAGGCCCTGCCGGCCGACAAGATGCGCACCGCCGGGGCGGACTGGCGGACGAGCCCGGCGACCCAGATCAAGTGGGGACTGGGCTACATCCAGAGCCGTTACGGCACCCCGTGCGCGGCCCTGGGCCATTCGGCCGCCACCGGCTGGTACTGATCCGGCGTTCCCGCACCGGCCGGCCCCCGGTGGGGGCCGGCCGGAGGGCACGGGCGCGGAGACGAATCGGCGGGCCGGGTCAGGACCCGGCGGGACGGGTCATCGCGAGGACGTCGAGGGCGGCGTCGAGTTGCTCGATCGTGAGGCGACCGGCGTCGACGTGGCCGCGCTCGAGGACGACCTCACGGATGGTCCGGCGCTCCCGCAGGGCCTGCTTGGCGACCGCGGCGGCCTCCTCGTACCCGATGTAGCGGTTGAGGGGCGTGACGATCGACGGGGACGACTCGGCGTACTCCCGGCAGCGGTCGGCGTCGGCCTCGATGCCGTCGACGCACCGGTCGGCCAGGAGCCGGGAGACATTCGCCAGCAGGCGGATCGACTCCAGGATGTTCCGGGCGAGCATCGGCAGCATGACGTTGAGCTCGAAGTTGCCCGCCGCACCGCCGAACGTGATGGCCGCGTCATTGCCGATGACCTGCGCGGCGACCTGGCAGACCGCCTCGGGGATCACCGGGTTCACCTTGCCCGGCATGATCGATGAACCGGGCTGAAGGTCGGGCAGCCGGATCTCGCCGAGCCCGGCGCGCGGTCCCGAGCCCATCCAGCGCAGGTCGTTGGCGACCTTGGTGAGGCCGACCGCGATCGTCTTCAGCGCGCCGCTCGTCTCCACGAGGGCGTCGCGCGCCCCCTGGGCCTCGAAGTGGTTCCGCGCCTCGGTGAGCGGCAGGCCGGTGGCCCGGGCGAGCTCGGCGATGACGCGTTCGGCGAAGCCGGGGGAGGTGTTGATGCCGGTGCCCACGGCGGTGCCGCCCAGCGGCAGTTCGGCGAGGCGGGGCAGCACGGCCTCCAGCCGCTCGGCGCCGTACCGCACCTGGGCCGCGTAGCCGCCGAACTCCTGACCCAGCGTCACGGGAGTGGCGTCCATCAGGTGCGTCCGCCCCGACTTCACGACGGACGCGAACTCCCCGGCCTTGCGTTCCAGCGTGTCCGCCAGGTGCCGGAGCGCGGGGATCAGCTCGGTCACGACCAGCCCGGTCGCCGCGATGTGGATCGAGGAGGGGAACACGTCGTTGGACGACTGTGAGGCGTTCACGTGGTCGTTCGGATGGACGGGCCGGCCCAGCCGCTCCTCGGCGAGCGTGGCGACGACCTCGTTGGTGTTCATGTTCGAGGAGGTCCCCGAGCCGGTCTGGAAGACGTCGATCGGGAAGTGCGCGTCATGCTCGCCGTTCGCGACCTCCAGCGCGGCCTCCGCGATCGCGCCGGCCATCCCCTTGTCGATCACGTCGAGCTCGGCGTTGACCTTCGCGGCGGCCGTCTTGATGTGGCCGAGCGCGGCGATGTGCGCGCGGTCCAGCCGCTGTCCCGAGATGGGGAAGTTCTCCACCGCCCGCTGGGTCTGCGCGCGCCACCTCGCCCATGCGGGAACGCGTACCTCCCCCATGGAGTCATGCTCGACGCGGAACTCCTGCTGTTCGCTCATCTCACTCATGGTCGTCTCCGGTCGCAGTCGTCGTCCCCGTCCTTACCCGACTCAGGGAGCACCGGCCGTATTCCCGCGCCGGCCCTGCGCCCCGCGCCCGCAGGGGCGGAAGGCCCGCCGGGCGCGCGCTCAGCCGGTTAGGGACTCGTACGCTCCGGCGAGCCACTCGACCGGCCCGGCGCCGGCCTCGGGTCCGCGGCGGAGGCGTACCCGGACCCGGGCGCGGGAGACGCCGGAGGGCAGCCGGAGTTCGGGCGGCGCCGAGAACCGGTGGGTGTTCTCCGCGCACGCGCCGTGGACCGTTCGACCGGGGGCGCCGAGCACGGAGGCCGTGAAGGACAGCCGGCGGGCGCCGGACCGGCAGATGAGGAGGACGCCCACGCGGCGACCGCCGCCGGGAACCCCGAACGTCAGCGTGGACGTGTCCGGCCAGGTGCCGCTCTTCTTCGCGACCCGGCGCGACACCGGCCGGTCCGCCGCGTCCAGCAGCGTGGCGGGCAGCGCCTCTGGGGAACGCGCGGCGAGGGTCGGCGACGAGGTGGCGGCGGGAGGGCCGGGCGCGGCGGAGGGGGATGTCTGCGCGGCGGACGTACGGGTGCCGGCCGGAGCGCCCCCAGAACCGGCCCAGCCGTTCAGCCCGGCGAGCACACCGGCCGCGACCGCCAGCGTGAGCACGCCGCCCGTCACCACGGGAAGCGCTCCCGGCCGGTCCAGCCATCGGCGCCCGCCGCGGCCCGGCCCGGCGCCGGAGCCTCCGGGGGGTTCCGGCCTCGGGACGGGAAGCCAGTCCGCCGTCGGCTGCGCGGGCGCCCCGGCCGGCGCTCCGATCGCCGGCAGGTCCCGGCTGGTCCGGCCCGGCCCCGCGCGTCCCGTACGGGGCGGCGTGGGCTCCGCCCTGCGGGACCGGTCGAGACCCGGCGGGGCGGTGTGCCCCGCGTCGTCGGATCGCCTGAGGCCGGGCAGCGCGGACCGGCCGCCGGAGTTCCCGTCCCCGGGCGAACCACCGCACACCCGATCGGGCCCCTCGGCGGCGGGCGGATCAGGCCGCCGACGTTCCGAGCTCCCGGGGGCGGGCGTGCGCCGGCCGTCCGAGCTCCCTGGGGCGGCCGTCCGCCGGCCGTCCGAGACACCGGGGGCGGGCGAGGCGGGCGGCCGCCCATCGTCGGAGCCGCCGAGGGCGGGTGGCGCGGGCCGCTGCCGGCCAGAGCCTCCGGACGCGGGCGGACCGGGCCGCACGCGGCCGGGTGTTCCTAAGGCGGGCGGAGTGGGTTGCGCGCGACCGGTCCCGCGGCGGCCGGAGAGCTCCCGGCTGGACCACTCATGAGCGGACCGCCTGCTCGACCGCGACCGGGACGCCTCCGCCGGCCGGGGCGGCAGCGGCGGCGCGGTGGCCGCGGCCAGCAGCGCGGCCGCGCGTTCGGCCGTCAGCCGCCGTGCCGGATCCTTCTGCAGCAGCCCCTCGAGCAGCGGGCGCAACGACCCGGCGCGCACCGGGGGGTCCGGCTCGGCGGTGACGAGCGCGCTGAGCGTCGCCATCGCCGTCTCGAAGTCGTACGGGGGGCGTCCCTCGACGGCGGCGTAGAGGGTGGCGCCGAGCGACCACAGGTCCGAGGTGGGCGAGGCGCGCTCGCCACTGGCCACCTCCGGTGCGACGTACGCGGGGGAGCCCATGAACGTCCCCGACTGGGTGAGGGTGGTGGCGCCCTCGTACGTCGCGATGCCGAAGTCGGTGAGGACCACGCGGCCGGAGTTCTCCAGCAGGACGTTGCTGGGCTTGACGTCACGGTGGACGATGCCGGCCGCGTGCGCCGCGCGCAGCGCGTCGAGCAACTGCCCGCCGATGTCCGCGACGCGCGCCGGCGAGATCGGGCCGTCGGCGACGAAGACGTCCTCCAGCGAGCGGGCGGGGACGTACTCCATCACGAGCCACGGACGATCGTCCTCGACCACCACGTCGTACATGGCGATGAGACCGGGGTGGTTCAGGCGGCCCGCGGACATCGCCTCGCGGTTCGTGCGCTTGATGAGGTTCAGTCGCTCGCGGGGCCGCAGACTGGGCGGGAGGTGGACCTCCTTGACGGCGACCTCACGGTCCTCGGCCTCGTCGTGCGCCCACCAGACGGTGCCCATGCCGCCCCGGCCGATCTCCTCGATCAGGCGGTAACGACCGGAGAGCAAGCGGTCCTGCGACTCGGCCACGAAGCGCAAGATACCCGCGTGTGCCGGTCGCGGCACGCGGATCCTTACCGTGATCTTGCACTCACGTCGGCGTCACTGCAAGATCGAAGCTGACAGGCACGTTCGGTGTCGACGCCATCGGAAGAGGCGTGGCGATGGAAACCTTTTCGGCTCCGGGGCTCGGTGAACCCACCGTGCTCGCTTCCGGTGTGCTGCCGCTCGAGGTCGACGACCCCCCCGCCATCGGCGGGCACCGCCTGGTCGCCAGGCTGGGCTCGGGCGGGATGGGCGTGGTCTACCTGGGGCGCGACCGGAACGGCCGCCTCGTCGCGGTCAAGACCGCACGCCCCGAAGACGCCGACGACGAGACCCTCCGCCTGCGATTCCAGAGCGAGGCGGACTGCGCCCGGCGCGTGCCCGGAGGATGGACGGCGCGGGTGCTCGCCGACGGCACCGCCGAACGGCCGCCCTACCTGATCACCGAGTACGTCGAGGGACCGTCGCTCGCGCACATCATCGACACCGGCGGGCCGCTGCAGCCGGAGCAGTTGCGCGCCCTCGCGACGGGCGTCGCGCGCGCCCTGGCCGCGATCCACGGAGCGGGAATGGTCCACCGGGACCTCAAGCCCGCGAACGTCCTGCTGACCCCCACCGGTCCGCGCATCATCGACTTCGGCATCGCGCAGCGTCTTCCGGCCTCCGGCGGGCTGACCAAGGACGGCGTCGTCATGGGCAGTCCCGGCTGGATCCCGCCGGAGCGCCTCACCGGACAGCCCGCCACCGCCGCGTCCGACGTCTTCGGCTGGGGCTGCCTCGTCGCGTACGCCGGGATGGGCCACAATCCGTTCGGCGAGGGGGACGGCGACGAACTGGCGGGGCGGGTGATCCACCAGCCGCCGGACCTGACCGGACTGGACGAGTCGCTCCGCCCGCTGGTCGAGGCGGCGCTGGCCAAGGACCCCGCCGAACGGCCGCGGCCCGCCGAGCTCCTCGCGCGCCTCGGCGTCGGCGTCACGGCTCCCCAGAAGACCTCGCCGGCGCGGCGCTCGGTCGTACCGGCCCTGGTCGCCGCGGCGATCGCCGCCACGGCCGCCGCCGTCGTCGTCACGGTGCTCTACGGAACCCATACGGACAAGAGCCGGCCGCCCACCGGCGCCACCGTCGAGTCGACCCGGCCCGGCACGCCGTCTCTGCGGCCGCGCGGTCACGTGCCGCCGCATCCGAACTCGGCCGAAACGGCCCCGCCCACCACGCACCGTACGGCTCCCGGCCGCGCGTCCGCGAGAACGAGCCCGGCCGCCGCCACGTCCACCAAGGCCGCGTCCGGCAACGGCGGCGTGAGCAACGGCAACGACGCCGGCGGCAGCAGTGGCGCCAACGGCAGCACCAACGGCAGCACCAACGGCAACGGCAACGGCAGCGCCAACGGCAGTGGCAGTGGCAGTGGCAACGGCAACGGGAAGGCCAGCGGCAAAGGCCAGGGCAACGGGGGCGGGAGCGGCAGGGGCAGGTAGCCGGCCTCTGCGGAGACGCGGCGCCGGCCGGCCGCGGGCTTCCCGCCGCGGGGTGCGCGGTGGGGCAACCTAGGGGGAGTCGATGATGCGTCTCAGCACGTTCATGCGGGCCTCGGTCGTCGCCGGTGGCCTCGCCACCACGGCACTGCTCGGCGGCGGGACCGCTTTCGCCGCCACTTCCACGACGGTCACGCCGTCTTCGAGCCTCTGCCACGTCAAGGCCATCTACGGCAACACGCCCATCAACAGTTCTCCGTCCACCGGCAGCTCGGTGGTCGGCCACCTCACCAAGGGCGTGTGGTACGCCTCCGGATGCTCTCCCGTCGCCGGCGGCTCCTACTCGGCCTGCTACTACAACTCCAACGCCTGGTACCTCGTGACCGCCCCGACCAGGGGCTACGTCAAGTACTACTGCGTCGAGGCCGAGATCTCGGCATAACGCGCCCTCCGAGCATCCCGACCTGAAGCCCGGGCTCGCCAACGGCGAGCCCGGGCTCTCGCTTCGCCGGGCGGGCGAGGTCGAGCAGCCGGCCCGGCGTCAGCGTCGCCCGATGGTCAGCAGCGGCCCGGTGGTGTCCGCGAAGAAGTCCTCGCCCTTGTCGTTCACCACGATGAACGCGGGGAAGTCCTCGACCTCGATCTTCCAGACCGCCTCCATGCCGAGCTCCGGGTACTCCAGGACCTCGACCTTCTTGATGCAGTCCTGGGCCAGCCGGGCGGCCGGGCCGCCGATCGAGCCGAGGTAGAAGCCGCCGTGCGCCTTGCACGCCTCGGTCACCTGCTTGCTGCGGTTGCCCTTGGCCAGCATCACCATTGAGCCGCCGGCCGCCTGGAACTGCTCGACGTAGGAGTCCATCCGGCCGGCCGTCGTCGGGCCGAACGAACCGCTCGCGTAGCCCTCGGGGGTCTTGGCCGGACCCGCGTAGTAGACGGCGTGGTCGCGCAGGTACTGCGGCATCGGCTCGCCGGCGTCCAGACGCTCCTTGATCTTGGCGTGGGCGATGTCGCGGGCCACGACGAGCGGCCCGGTCAGTGAGAGGCGCGTCTTGACCGGATACCGGCCGAGCTCGGCGCGGATCTCGTCCATCGGGCGGTTCAGGTCGATGCGGACGACCTCGCCCTCCAGATCGTCGTCGGTGGTCTCGGGCAGGTAGCGCGCCGGGTCGGTCTCCAGCTGTTCGAGGAACACTCCGTCGCGAGTGATCTTCGCCAGGGCCTGCCGGTCGGCGCTGCAGGACACGGCGATCGCCACCGGGCACGAGGCGCCGTGCCGGGGCAGCCGGATCACGCGGACGTCGTGGCAGAAGTACTTCCCGCCGAACTGCGCCCCGATCCCGAGCTTCTGCGTGAGCTCGAAGACCTGCTGCTCGAGTTCCAGGTCGCGGAAGCCATGACCGGTCGGGCTCCCCTCGGTCGGCAGCGTGTCGAGGTAGTGCGCCGAGGCGTACTTGGCGGTCTTGAGGGCGTACTCCGCGCTCGTGCCGCCCACCACGATGGCGAGGTGGTACGGGGGGCACGCGGCGGTGCCGAGCGACCGGATCTTCTCCTCCAGGAAGGACATCATCCGGTTCGGGTTCAGGACGGCCTTGGTCTCCTGGTAGAGGAAGGACTTGTTCGCGCTGCCGCCGCCCTTGGCCATGAAGAGGAACTTGTACGCGTCGCCGGGCGCGGCGTACAGCTCGATCTGGGCGGGCAGGTTGCTGCCGGTGTTCTTCTCCTCCCACATGGTCAGCGGCGCCATCTGGGAGTAGCGGAGGTTCAGCTTCGTGTACGCGTCGTAGACGCCCCGCGCGATGTGGCGCTCGTCGTCCCCGTCGGTCAGGACGTGCTGGCCGCGCTTGCCCATCACGATGGCGGTGCCGGTGTCCTGGCACATCGGCAGGACGCCCGCCGCCGCGATGTTGGCGTTCTTCAGCAGGTCGAGGGCGACGAACCGGTCGTTCGGCGACGACTCCGGGTCGTCGAGGATCTTCCGGAGCTGCGTCAGGTGCGCGGGCCGGAGCAGATGGGAGATGTCGTGGATCGCCGTCTCGGTGAGCAGCCGCAGCGCCTCGGGCTCGACCTGCAGGAACGTACGGCCGCCGGCCTCGAACTCGCTGATCCCGTCGCTCGTGAGCAGGCGGTACTCGGTCTCGTCCGGGCCCTGGGGGAGTAGCTCGGTGAAGGCGAATTCGGGCATCGGCTTCCTCGCTGACGACACGGTGATGTGGTCCCCAAGCCTAGAACCGCGGCGCCTCCGGCGCCGAACGCGGCTCGGGAGCCGTCACGGACGCGACGCCTCCGCGACGCCCACGGGCTCCGGAGCCGGCGGTACGGCGACCGCCGGAGCCGACCGCCCTTTCGAGCCGCCGAGGCCGGCCGCGACGCCGCACCCCACAAGCAGGACACCGGCGAGTTCCGCCGCGCTCGGCGTGCCCAGCCCCATCACCATCGTCGTGATCGCCGCGCTCACCGGGATCAGCCCCGCGAACAGCCCGGCCCGATCCGCGCCGATCCTGCCCAGCGCGTCGTACCACAGCAGGAACGCCCCGACCGTGACGACGACCACCAGGTACGCGAATCCCGCCAGCTCGCCGGCGGTGGGCGTCCGCACCATGGCGGTGCCGTCCACGAGCAGGCCGGCGGCGAGCAGCATCGGAGTCGCGGCCGCCGCGGCGTACGCCGACACCCGGATCGCCCCCAGTTTGGGCAGGAGCGGCACGGCCAGCAGGGAGAAGGCCATCTCGCCGCCGAGGGCGCCGAGGGACAGCAGCAGGCCCCGCAGGCTCCCGCCGCCGAGCCCGTTGGCCGCCGCCGCGCCCAGCGTCACGATCACCGCGGCCGCCACGAGACGCGGAGCGGGGCGGCGGCGCTCCATCAGCGGAGCGACGATCGCGAGGAGCACCGGGACCGCGCCCACCACCGTGCCGACCATCGCGGGAGTCGTGTACCGCGTCCCCTCGACGACGCAGACGTTGAAGCCGGCCAGGCCGGTCGCGGCGAGCGCCGTGACCAGGCACCACTCGCGGAGGCTCAACCGAGGACGCGTCCGGGGCCCGGGCGCGCGCCGCTCGCTCACCCGGGCGACGATCAGGAGGATCACCGCGGCCGTCGCGTACCGGACGGCCTGGCCGCCGTACACCGGGCACCGGGCGATCGCCGCGGAGACTGCGGTCAGGGTTCCGACGATGGTCATCCCGGTCGCGGCCTGCACGATTCCGCGCGTACTGGTGCTCTGCTCCATGGGCTGAGACGCTATGCACCCATTGGTCCGGGAACGAGGACCAATCGATCGTCGAGAACAAGGACCAATCCGGAGGAGCCGCGCGTGGACCTGCATCTGACGCTCGACCGCTCCGCCGGCCGGCTGGCCGCCCAGGTCGCCGACGGGCTGCGTGATCTCATGCGGCGTGGAGCGCTCGTCCCCGGCCACCGGCTGCCCTCCACCCGCGACCTGGCCGGTGACCTGAAGGTCTCCCGCGGAGTGATCGTGACCGCGTACGAGCAGCTCGTCGCCGAGGGGTTCCTCGTCTCCCGGCAGGGCGACGGCACCCGCGTCGCCCGCACCGTCACGCCGCCACGACCGGCCGCGCCCGCCGGCGCGGCGCACCGGCGGGCGGTCCGTCTCGCCGCCGCCACCGAGGCCGCGCCGATCGATCCACCGGGCATCGCGTACGACCTGCGGCCCGGCAAGCCGGACCTGACGTCGTTCCCCAGGGAGCGGTGGGCGGCGACGATGAGAGAGGTGCTGCGCGACCTCCCGTACGCCGAGCTCAACTACCCCGACCCGGCCGGAACACGACGGCTGCGGACCGAGCTCGCGGCCTACCTGGCGCGCGTGCGCGCCGCCGTGGCCACCCCGGAGACGGTCGTGGTGACCGCCGGGGTCGCCCACGTGCTGGCGACCGTCCCGCGCATCCTCCGCGAGGAGGGGCACCGGCTGCTCGCGGTCGAGGACCCACTCGCCCACCAGCAGCTCCCGATGCTCCGGGCGACCGGCGTCCGTACGGTGGGGATCCCCGTGGACGAGGAGGGGATCGACGTCGCCGCCCTCGCCCGCACCCGGGCGCGTGCGCTGCTCGTCACCCCGGCGCACCAGTTCCCGACCGGCGTCGTCCTGTCACCCCGCCGGCGCGCGGCCCTCGTCGAATGGGCGCGCGCGGTGGACGCCGTGATCATCGAGGACGACTACGACGGGGAGTTCCGGTACGACCGGGATCCGGTCGGCTGCCTGCAGGGCCTCGCCCCGGAGCGGGTCGTCCTGGCCGGGTCGGTCAGCAAGGCGCTGTCCCCGGCGCTGCGGCTCGGCTGGGTGGCCGCGCCGCCGTGGCTGGCGGTCCGGATGCGCGCCGCGCGTGCGCTGTACGACCTCGGCTCCTCGGCGCTCGACCAGCAGGTGCTCGCCCGGCTGATCGCCACCGGAGGCTACGACCGGCACCTGCGCGGCATGCGGCGGCGCTACCGGGACCGCCGCGACGCGTTCGCCACCGCCCTGGCGCGGCGCCTGCCGCAGGTGCGCGTCCACGGGGTCTCCGCGGGGCTGCACGCGTACGTCGAGCTGCCCGCCGGCACGGACGAGGCCGGCGTCGTCGCCCGGGCCGCCGCCCTCGGCGTCGCCGTCCAGGGCGTCGCCCCGATGCGCGTACGGCACCCCGGCCCGCCCGCGATCGTCGTCGGCTACGCCCGCCTGCCGGAACACCGCCTCGCCGAGGCCGTGGACCTCCTGGCCCGTGCCTTGTCGCCCGATCGGCCGAAATGACGGTGTCGGCGGCCGGAACGGGGGTAGGACGTGCGGCGATGAGGAGGATCAAGAATGAGTCTTGACGAAGCCGCCCGCCAGCTCGAACTCGCCGCCCATGACACGCAGGTCGCCTTCGACTGCATCGGTCTCGGTGACATCGAACGTGCTCATACCCACGCCATCACCGCCCGCGCGGCGGCCGACGCCGCCGAGGCCGCACTAAGGATCGCCCTCACCGAGATCAAGACTCCCGAGGAGGCCGAACGCGCCGGTGAGGAGGCCATGCGCCGCCTCGCCCAGGAGATGGCGCCACACGGCTCCCGCCCGTAAGGCCCGCCGCCGACCGCGTTCCCGCCGCGCGGGGACGCGGTCGTCCCCGGCTGGCCTCACCCCCGAATGGCCGCCCCCTGGAAGAATTGTGAGATGGAGGGGCGTGTTCGACGGCTGCGGCCTGGTATCGGGATAACTCGCACGGCAGCGGGGCATTTCCGTCGAGCGTTGAAGGCCGCCGGGGCCGCGTGCTGGCGTCTGGGGTGTGTGCGGTCCTACCCGGTCCGGGCCGCGGAGTACTTGAGCCGGATCGACCGGCCACTGTGCCGCCGGTAGTGACGTCACAAGGTCGGCGAACCGGTCATCCCACGGTCACTCTCGACGGCAACGAGGCCCCGACGGCGGCAACGTGACGGCGCTTGCGTGCCGTGAGGGCGTCCCGGAGTGCGATCGCCGTCGGAGCGGCAACGATCTCGTGCCGTCCTCGTACGGCAATCCAGGTGGATCTCCAGGGGTCGAACAGGGTGCCCCAGTGAGGGAACTCGGCTCGCAGGCGTGCGAGCCAGGAGACGGGTCCCGCTCCGTACGGCTGGGCGGCCGTTGAGACGGCCGGATGAACGCGAGTGACAGGTTCCGCAGGCGCCGCGGGACCTCGCCGATGCGGCCACGAGGTGCTCACGACCGGCCTTCGCGACGTGCAGGACCTTCGTGATGAGGGCGGCGGCGCGGTCGATGTGCTCGGCCGGGCACATGTACTCCGTCTCCAGCGGTGCGTCACGGGTCGGGCCGGTCCAGCACCAATACCAGTGCAGCGAGCCCTCGTCGGGGGTGATGGCCACGTACTGCGAGAGGCCCGGATTCATCGCCTCCCCGCGCGGATCGTCGGTCACCGACGCCCGGGGGTTCCAGGCCATCAGGGCACTGATCCCCACCCGCACCTCCAGCCCGCGTCCCCGCAGCGCCGTGGCGAATTCCACCAGCCGGGCACGGATCGTCCGCTCCTGCCGGAGAACAGAGCCTGGCGAATTCGCCGTTGATTCGGTCATGGGGTTCCCTTCCTATGGGGTTACGATGGATTCGCTTCGCAGGCCAATAACACCTCGTGGTTCTCCGTTGAAGGGGAGCCGCCTAGGGGGCCATAGAGGGGGCCGTTGTGCTCTCCAGAAAGGGCGACTCGGTGCCAACTAGCGCAAATGAGGAATTCGGTGCATACCTAGCGCACCTCCGGAGACGAGCCGGTAAGAGCCAGCGACGGCTCGCCGAGATCCTCTGTGATCTGTCCGGCTGTCCGACGGTCACCCGCCACGAGATCAGCAGGTACGAGCGAGGACGCCGTACGCCCCGATACTGGCTCCCGTACCTCGCCCGGGCGCTCGACGTCTCGTTAGAAGAATTGGAAAGACGCGCCAATATCGCGTTCGGCGCGCAGCAGCCTCACCCTCACCCGCACGCGAACTCATTCGTCCATGGCCTCTCAGAGATTGACGCGTCGGTGCCACAGTCGGGCGGTGCGACCGGACGACGGATAGGCCCAGAAACGGTCGCCGATCTGTGGGCCCGCATACACCGGCTGCGTCTGGCGGACGACGTGTTGGCCGGCGGGGACCTGATCGGACCTGCCCTGCGAGAACTGGATGCCGCTGTGGCCATGCACCGGGCGGGCGACTTCAGCGAGCAGGTCGGCCGGACGCTCCTCGCCGCGATCGGTGAGCTGGCGCAGGTCGTCGGTTGGATCGCCAGTGACGCCGGTCTCGACCGGCGGGCCGAGGAGATCTACCAGCTCGGTATCGGCGCGGCGCGTGAGACCGGTGACCGGACATCAGCCGCCAATCTGGTCGGGTCTCTCGCTTATCACCGGACCAACGTCGGCGCCCTCGAAGCCGGACTGGACCTCGCGATCGCAGCACTCGAGGAGGCGGGCCGCCACGCGCCGCCTCGGGCGGAGGCGCTCTTCTGGGACCGGGTCGCCTGGGCCTACGCGAAGACCGATCAGGCATCCTTGGCGATCAGGGCCCTCGGACGGGCATCCGAGGCTCTCTCGCGGCACGGAGGCCAGGACGACCCTCCCTATCTGTACTGGGTCGACGAGAGCGAGCTTCGCATCATGGAAGCCCGCGTTCACGTGGAGTTGCGGCGTCCGCTCCGTGCGGTGCCCGTGCTGACGGAGGTGCTCGGCCGGTACGACGACACCCATGCGCGAGAACTCGCGCTCTACCTGTCCTGGCTCGCGGTCGCCCTCACCGATGCCAACGAGCCCGAGGAAGCCGCGCGAACGGCTCGTCGCATGCTCGAACTCTCGGCCGACATGCCGAGCGAGCGCACCGTTCGGCGCTCCCAAACTGTTCTCACTCGCCTCCGGCCTTTCCGCGATGTCGGGGAAGTCCGGGACCTGATCGACGACTACGGCTGCCGGGTCTGAATGCCTATGCGGAACGCCCGATAAGGAGACGATGAAATGAGCATTCCGGTCTGGCGGAAGAGCAGCCGTAGCGGAGCGCAGCAGGGCGACTGTGTCGAGATCGCGGTCGTCGAGACGGACACTCGGCCGTCCTGAGGCGCTCTCCTGGGTCCACCTCGCCTGGCGCCGGTGTCGGTGGCCGTAACCACTTCACCTCGGGTGGGGCCGGACCGAACAGCCTCTTGTTCGACGGCGCCGTCCACCACCTCACCGCCGGGATGTTCGCCCTGCTCCGGCGCGGCGTCACGCACGCCATGCGCAACCTCGGCGCGGACGGCTCCACCGTGCACGCCCTGGACTTGTCCGCGCCGGGCGGCTGGGACCGCTACCTCGAGGACGTGTACGGGGCGGGCGCGGGCGACGGTCACCGCGACCGGCGGAAGCTCAACGAGCTGGGCAGGCCGTACGGCATGCGCTACCACCTAGGGGAGGGCGACCCTGCCGACTGGGGCGGCAAGAGCCGGTTCCACCCGCTGCGGCGGGGACAGGCGAGGCCCGGGCGCATCGCCGTGCCGCCCGCGTTCGGCGTCAAGGCGCGCACCGAGGACACCGACGGCCTGATCTCCCTGCTGGAGGTGACCGTCGCCCAGCCCGTCCCGCGCCACACCCACCACGTCGCCGACGAGTGCATCTACGTGGTGGACGGCGTCCTGGAGATCGACTTCGACGGGATGACGCACCGGGTCGGCAAGGGGCGGTTCGTCCTGCTGCCGCACGGCGTCCCGCACGCGATCCGCCCCGGATCCACCCCGCCGCCCAAGGTCGTCCAGATCTCCTCGCCCGGCGGCTGGGAGCGCGTGGTGGAGGCCCTCATCGAGCATCGCACCGAGGTGAGCCGGGGCGGCCGCTTCGACCCGGCGGCGCTCAACCGCTACACCCGCCGCCACCACGTCGTCTACGAGGAGAACGAAGGAACCGTCGGACAGAGCCTGCGCGTGCGCGGCTCAGCCGCCCGTTCCCCCGCCGGCCGGAACTCCGGTGATGGCCTGCATCTCCTGCCCGATCATCTCCCGCAGCGGCACGCCGTCGCCGTTGCCGAGGATGACACCGACCCAGCCGGTGTACGGGTAGATGTCCCAGTTGGCGCCGACACCGGGGTTGCCGCCGGCGCGCTGGTACATCCACTGGCCGCCGACGATGGAGACCGGAATCCCGTACGCGCCGAACGACCCCGGTCCGTGGGGGATCTTGGCGGCGGTGAGCACGTCGGCCCAGGGCCGGTCCAGCAGCGTGCCGTCGCCCAGCGCGCGGGCGAACCGGACCAGATCCGGCGCGGTGGCGAAGCCACCGTCTCCGGGGGCGTCGATGAAGGCGCGGCCCGGATTCTTGCCGAGAACGTCCTGGTCCGGGCTGCTCTTGTCCAGGTTACGGATGGCGTCCACCACGCTCCCGTCGGCCAGCGTCATGTACGGGTGCGCGATGTGCGCGTCGGTGAGCCACTGCGGCCGGGTGTAGAACGCCGATCCGGTCATGCCGCAGCGCCGGAAGATGTTCTCCTCCACGTGGTCCCAGTACGTCTCGCCGGTCACGGCCTCCACGATCAGCGCGGAGATGGTGACCTCCGCCTCCTCGTGGGCGGTGTCGGGAGAGCCCGGGACGCCCACCAGTCTCGCCTGCCGGGCCCGCTGCTCGTAGTACTCGTGCACCTCGTCCCGGCTCTGGAAGACGCGTTGCACGTCCTCGGCCGGGCTGTCCAGCCCGGAGGTGCCGGACAGCAGGTGGTGGACGGTCACCTGCTCGGCGATGTCCTTGGCGAAGCCCTTCAGATGGTCGCCCACCGTGTCCGACAGTCGCAGCCGGCCCTGCTGGGCCAGCTGCAGGACGGCCACCGCGTGGAACGGCTTGCCCGCCGAACTGAGGCTGAACGCGGTGCCCTCGTGGTTGGCGATCCCCTTCTCCCTGTCGGCCATGCCGTAGCTGCGGGACAGCACCGTCCGGCCGTGGTGTGACAGCAGCACCACGCCGGAGAACCTGCCCTGGGCGGCCAGCCGCGCCACGTACCGGTCGTAGGCTCCGCCGGGCAGGGTGTCCGGCGGGATCCGGTGGTCATCGGCCGGGGTCTGGTCGGCGTGACCGGCCTGGGCGCCCACCAGGGACGTGCCGGCCACCACGCCGGCGGCCGCCAGCCCGCCCCATCCGAGCAGCCGCCGCCGGTCGATCGATGCGTTGTGATCCATGCCTCCACTGAAGACGCGAGGCCGTTGCGGTGGCGTATGCGATTCTCGATACGCCCGCGATACACCCCGGCGGCCCCGCGCCGGAACGCCGGTGCGCGCCGTCCGCTCAGGCGACGGGGCGTTCGGCGACGGCGGGATTCGGCATCGCCCCGTCGACGGGCGCGGGCTCGAACCCCCGTGCGGTCACCAGGACGACGAGGCAGAGTGCGGCGCCCAGCAGGTAGGCGAGCCACAGATCGGAGGCGACCGCCCCCGCGATGGCCGCGCCGAGCACGAACCCGGCGTAGTTGAAGACGTTCACCCGGGAGACGGCGATGCCGAGCCCGGTCGGGTCGAGCCGGCCGGCCGCCGAGAAGGACGTGGGGACGACGACGGAGAGACCGACCCCGGCGACGGCGAACCCGGCGATGGCGACCAGGGGATTCGGGGAGAGCGCCGCGGTGAGGAGGCCGACGCCGCCGATCAGCCCGCCCGCCCCGACGATCCTCGCGGCGCCGTGGGCGCGTACGAGCAGGTCGGCGCCGGTCCGGCTGAGCATCATGCAGATCTGGTAGGCGACGTAGCCGAGAGGGGCGACGGCGCCGGAGGCGTGCAGGTCGTCCTTGAGGTACTTCGCGCTGTAGCTGGAGGTCGCCGAGTCCGCGATGTACATGCAGGTCACCGCGGCGCCGATGATGATGATCGGCTTCCACGGCACTCTCCTGGCGGCGGCCTTCAGCTGTTCGACGCTCGGCCCGGTGGCCTCCAGCGCCTTCGGATACAGACGGTGGCCGGTGGACAGGGACGCCGCGACGCCGAGGACCGCCGGGAGGGCGAACCCGGTGCCGAGGCCCAGGTCGATCCGGTTGGCGAACGCGCTCCACAGACCGGCGAGGATGCCCGCCGCGCTCCACACGGCGTGGAAGCCGGTGAGCAGGCTCTTGCCGTACCGCGTCTCGGCGGTGACCGCCTGGGCGTTCATGGAGGCGTCCACCGCGCCGACGAACAGGCCGAACAAGGCCGCCGCGCCGTACAGCGCGAGATCGCCGGGCGCGACGCCGATCGCGACGATCGACAGGAGGACGAGCGGCTGGGCGACTCGCAGCACGACCCCGCTGCCGTACCGCGTCATGAGCGAACCGGCGAGCACGCTGCCGATCCCGGCGACCACCGGAACGGCCAGCAGGACGAGGGCGAGCGCGCCGTCGCTGAGGTTGTGGGCCTTCTGCAGTTCCGGGATGCGGGTCACGAGGGCGGCGAAGCTCAGCCCCTGCACACCGAAGGCCACGTACGCCGCGTAGCGGCCGCGCCGGGTCCGTTCGTCGATGTCCGCCGCCACGCTGCCCTCCGGAACGTGAAATACGTTCGCGTCAGCGTAGATACCAGGTCATCGGGGGTCAATACCTCCGCAACCGCCCGTCGCCGTCAGTCGATGAGGCGGCGCCGCATCCCGCGGACGGCGAGGACCGCCATCACCGCGGCGAAGAGCGCGAGGGTGCCCAGGTGGCCGAGGTCCGCCAGCGGGTGGAAGCCGAAGACCGCGTGGCGGACCAGCTCGACGCAGTGGTACAGCGGATTGACATGCGCCGCCGTACGGGCCCAGGCCGGCAGGCCGCTGATCGGGAAGAAGGTACCCGCGACCAGGAACAGCGGGGTGAGGATGCCCGTGATCACGTAGTCGAAGCTGTTGATCGACGGGACGACCGTCGACGCCCAGACGCCGAACAGCGCGAACCCGACCGCCGTGAGGGTCGTGAAGAGCGGCACGGCGAGCATGCCGGCGGCCGGGTGCAGCCCGAAGAGCATCGCGACCAGCAGCGGCACGCAGGAGAACATCCCGCTCTTGACCGCGATCCACGACGCCTCGCCGGCCACGAGTTCGTGCACGTCCACGGGCGCCGCCAGCACCGCCTCGTAGGAGTGCTGGTAGACCCGCCGGACGTAGGTGTTGAACATCCCCGGGAACACCGACGTGAACAGCGCGGCCGTGGCCACCACGCCCGTGCCGACGAAGTCGACGTAGCGGTAGCCGGCGACGTGGCCCAGCAGCGACCCGAAGCCGAAGCCGAAGGCGAGCAGGTAGATGGTGGGCTCGACGGTGGAGGCGAACGACGAGGAGGGCCAGTAGCGCCGGAAGAGCGCCAGCTCGTGCCGCCAGACGCCGCGCACCGGCGCCCACTCGAACCGGCGGAGTCTCGTGTCAGCCAACGTTCTCTCCGGTCAGGACGACGAACACGTCTTCGAGGCTGGCCGCCCGCCGTACGACCCGGTCGCCGTTGCCGAGCGCGTCGGCCAGCGACGGCGGGATGTGCTCGGCCCGCAGCACCGACACGGTCGGGCCGGTGCGCCGGGTCGGCAGGCCCGCCCGGCGTACGAGCGCCTCGATCTCCGCCAGCCGGTCGGGCGGGCCGTGGTGCTCCTCGACGCTGTCGCCCGCGTGGTGGGCGATCAGCTCGCCGGGCGTGCCCTGGGCGACGATCCGGCCGCCGGACATCAGCGCGCAGGCGTCGGCGAGCCGCTCGGCCTCCTCGATGTAGTGGGTGGACATCAGCACGGTCGTGCCCTCGTCGCGCAGCCCGGCGATCAGGCCCCACAGGTCGGCGCGGACCTGCGGGTCGAGGCCGACCGTCGGCTCGTCGAGCAGCACGAGGCGCGGGGAGTGCACCAGCCCGCGCGCGACGAGGAGCCGCCGGCGCATGCCGCCGGACAGGTTCACGACGCGGGTCCTGGCGCGCCCGGTGAGCTGGGCGATCTCCAGGGCCCGCTCGACCGCCCGGCGCCGTCCGGCACGGGGCAGGCGGTACAGGTGCGCGAACACCTCGAGGTTCTGCCGGACGGTGAGCTCCTCGTCGAGGTTGTCGGTCTGCGGGACCACGCCCATGAGCGCCCGCGCCTCTTTCGCCTCGGCCGGGACGGGATGGCCCAGGACGGTGATCTCACCCTCGTCGGCGCGGGATTGGGCGGTCAGCATGCGCATGGTGGTGGACTTGCCGGCGCCGTTCGGGCCGAGCAGGCCGAGGCAGACGCCGGCGGGCACGTCGAGCGTGAGCCCGTCGACCGCGGTGATCTGGGATCCGTCCTTGTCGCGGTACCGCTTGACGACGTCGCGCAGGGTGATCGCCGGAAGGTCCGCCATGGTCTCCACGCTACGAAGCCATCAGCATGCCGCGCCAGCGAATATCGTCGAGCCGTGGAGTTGCCGTGGAGAGCGAACGACCAGCACGTGCCGGCGCGTGACCTGCGCGCCTCCGACGCCGATCGGGAGCGGGTCGTCGCGCTGCTGCGCGACGCCCACGGCGACGGCCGGCTCACCGCCGACGAGCACGCCGAACGCGTCGAGGGCGCCTACTCCGCCCGCACGCTCGGCGAGCTGACCGAGCTCACCGCCGACCTGGCCACGCCGGAGCAGCAGCCGATCCAGGTCGGGGACGGCCCGATGTTCGCCGCCTTCACGACCGTACGGCGTGCCGGGCGCTGGGTCGTCCCGGCCGGCCTGCCGGTGTCCGCGTTCTTCGGGACCGTGGAGATCGACCTGCGGGAGGCCCTGCTGCAGCGCCGCCACGTCGTCGTACGGGCCGCGATGCTCGCCGGGCGGCTCCGCCTCGTCGTGCCGGAGGGCGTGCGGGTGGAGTTCACCGGCCGGTCCGTCCTCGGCACGCAGGATCTGCGGGTCCGGCCGTCGTACGGGGATGACGCCCCCCTCGTGGAGGTCAGCGGAGTGGTCGTGCTGGGGTCCGTCAACGCCCGTACGCCCAAGCGGCGGCGCCGCTGGTCGCTGGGCCGCCGTCACCCGTGACCGGGCCGCAACAACGAGAACAGCAGGTCACAGGCGTTTCGGTAACGGTTAAGACTCCTACCTCCCTCTCCTCTTGAACTGGTACGGACCAGCTCCTATCGTTCAGTGCCATGCGCGATTTTGCTCAATGGGCGCGTAAATCGTGCACAACCTTTCATGCTGCGTGAAAGGAGGCTGCGGCGTCAGCCGCAACTGCTGTGCCACGCCAAAACGGCTGCTCGGAGGGTGACGGGCTGAGGGGCCGGGCCGGGGGATTGGCGAACCCATATCAAGACAGTGAGCCGGGGACGTCGCGCCCACCCGCGTGGCCCCGGAGCCGAAGCAAGAGCAGAAGGCGGGGACAGGTGAAACGGCATCTCATGGGCGCCATCGCCGCGGGTCTCACGGTGGCCCTCGGTGTGTCCGGCTGCAGCAAGGGCAGTTCGTCCGGCGGCGGCGGTGACGACAAGACGATCAGGTTCGTCGCCGCGATCTACGACGACAAGACGAAGAGCCTCTGGGACAGTCTGATCAAGACGTTCGAGGAGCAGAACAAGGGTTACAAGGTCAACCTGGAAATGGTCGACTGGACCCAGATGGACGCGAAGGTCAAGACCTACGTCCAGACGAAGCAGACCCCCGACATCCTGAACTACAACGCGTTCGCCGACTTTGCGCGGGACGGCCTGCTCTTCCCGGCCTCGGACGTGCTGTCGCCGCAGGTGTCGAGCGACATCCTCCCGTCGTTCATCGACGGCGACAAGTACAAGGGCATCCAGTACGCCGTGCCGCTGCTGTCCAGCGTCCGCCTGTTCTTCTACAACAAGGACGTCTTCAAGAAGGCCGGCATCGACACCCCGCCGAAGACCTGGGACGACGTCAAGGCCGACGCCCAGAAGATCAAGGACAAGGACAAGGGCGTCTTCCCGCTGGGCCTGCCGCTCGGCGCCGAGGAGTCCCAGGCCGAGTTCTTCATGTGGGCCATGAACAACGGCGGCGGCTACGTCGACCAGTCCGGCAACTGGGCGATCGACAGCCAGGCCAACGTGGACACGGTCAACTACCTCAAGGACCTGACCAAGAGCGGCCTCACCCAGCCGAACCCGGAGACGACCGACCGCAAGGACGTCTTCAACGAGTTCGCGCAGGGCAAGATCGGCATGCTCAACGGCGCCGTCTTCATGCCGGCGGGCTTCATCAACAAGGTCAACGCCAAGCTGCCGTACGGCATCGCGCCGCTGCCCAGCAAGTCCGGCTCGACCTCCAACACGCTCGGCGTGCAGGACTTCCTGGTGGCCTTCAAGAACAACGGCGGCAAGAAGAAGGACGCCGTCTCCAAGTTCCTGAACTTCTTCTACCAGGCGAACAACGTGGCCAACTTCCAGAAGGAGGAGGGCTTCCTGCCGGTGACCAAGTCGGCGGGCGACGTCATCGCGAACGCCGTGCCGTACGACAAGCCGTTCATCGACGCCCTCCCGAACGCGAAGTTCTACCCCACGGGCAACGCCGCATGGGGACCGCTGGCGAACACCATCAAGGAGAAGCTCGGCACCGCCATCACCGGCGACCCGAAGAGCGTCCTGGGTGAGCTCCAGCAGACCGCGCAGAAGAACGGCTGACGGACCGCCCGTGCACGACACCATCGAGGCGCACGGCGCCGGGGCCACGACCCCGGCGCCGGCGCCGCCGCCGAAGACGAGCGCCCTCCGCCGGCTCGGCCGGGCGCTCGCCCCCCTTCCGTGGATCGGCCCCGCCGTCATCCTGATCGCGGCCGTGGTCCTGTGGCCCGTGATCGAGATGGTCCGGACGTCAGTGCTGCGGATCAGCTCGTCCGGAGCGACGCTCGGAACCCGCGGGACCGGCAACTACCGTGACCTGTTCGACGAGTCCGACCTCGTCAGCGTGCTGCTGCGCACCGTCGTGTGGGTGGTCGGCGTCGTCCTGGTGACGATCGTGGTGTCGCTGGCGCTCGGGCAGCTGCTCAACGCGCGCTTCCCCGGACGGCGCATCGTGCGCTGGGCGGTCATCGTGCCGTGGGCCGCCTCGGTGCTGATGACCGCGCTGACGTGGAAGTGGATGCTCAACTACTACTACGGCGTCGTCAACAAGGTCCTGCAGGGCGTGGGGATCATCGATCACCCGGTGAACTGGCTGTCCCACCCCGCCCAGGCGATGATGTGGATGATGTGGGTGGCGGTCTTCGTCTCCCTGCCGTTCACCTCGTTCGTCATCCTGGCCGGCCTGCAGACGATCCCCGAGGACGTCTACGAGGCCGCACGGGTCGACGGTGCCGGTCGCGCGCGGACGTACTTCAGGATCACGCTGCCGCTGCTGCGGCCGTCCCTGCTCGTCGCGGCGATCATCAACGTGATCAACGTCTTCAACTCGTTCCCGATCATCTACGCGATGACCGGCGGTGGCCCGGGCAGCAAGACCGACACCAGCACGACCTTCATGTACAAGCTCGCCTTCACCGGGAGCGGCGACGTCGGGGAGTCCGCCGCGATGGCGGTCGTGAACTTCGCGCTGATCCTGATCCTGGTGCTCGTCTACCTCCGGGTCGTCGGCTGGCGCGGGGAGGCGCAATCATGAGCGGCCGCAGCACGCCGCGCCCCAAGGACCGGCAGGGCGCGGGCGACGGCGCGTTCGTCCGCCGGGCCAAGGTCGCGATCCTCGCCGGCGTCGGGTACCTGGTCGCGTTCGTCTTCATCGCGCCCTACCTGGAGATGGCGCTCACCGCGCTCAAACCCGACCGCGAGCTGACCAAGTCGCCGACCACCTTCCTGCCGAAGCACTGGGACTTCGCCAACTTCGTCAACGTGTGGAAGGCCGCGCCGATCTGGAAGAACATGCAGGTGTCGCTCATCGTCGCCGCCGTGGCGACGCTGATCGCACTCGCGGTGGCGCTTCCGGCGGCGTACTACACGGCGCGCAACCGGTTCCGCGGGCGCGGCGCGTTCCTGCTGCTGGTGCTCGTCACCCAGATGTTCGCGCCGACCGCGCTGGTGATCGGCATCTACCGCGAGATGGTGGCGCTGAACCTGACCGACACCCTGCTCGGGCTGATCCTGGTCAACGCCGCCTTCAACCTGCCGTTCTGCGTGTGGATTCTGCACGGGTACTTCTCCAGCATCCCCAAGGCGCTGGAGGAGGCCGCCTACCTGGACGGCGCGGGCAAGATCAAGGCGCTGACCCGGGTGACGCTGCCGCTGTCCCTGCCCGGTCTGGTCACCGCGGTGATCTACACGTTCATCGGCGCGTGGAACGAGTACGTCGTCGCGCTGACGATCACCTCGTCGCCCGACCGCCAGCCGCTCACCGTGGCGGTCCCCGGGTTCGTCACGTCGTACCAGCAGCACTGGCAGTACCTCTTCGCGACCTCGCTGATCGCGATCGTTCCGGTGGTCATCCTGTTCGTCTTCATCGAGCGGTACCTCATCGGCGGCCTCACGGCCGGCTCGGTGAAGTAGGCGACGTCTCCTCGATGAAGTAGGCCACTTTTCCGGGCGGGGGCCACGGCGGCCCCCGCCCGGACCGCTCAGCCGGCCGCGTCGAAGTCGATCGCGGAGTAGGCCCGCAGCTTGGACAGCTTGTGCTCGCTGTGGATCCGGCGGATCGTCCCGCTGCGCGAGCGCATGACGAGCGAGTGCGTGGACGTGATCCCCTTGCCGTACCGGACGCCTTCGGCCAGCTCGCCGTCGGTGATGCCGGTGGCGGCGAAGAACACGTCGTCGGAGGCCACGAGGTCGTCCGTCGTCAGGACGCGCGACAGGTCGTGACCCGCGTCGATCGCCTTCTGCCGTTCCGCGTCGTCCTTCGGCCACAGCCTGCCCTGCAGGACGCCGCCGAGGGACTTGATCGCACAGGCCGCGATGATGCCCTCCGGCGTGCCGCCGATGCCGAGCATCAGGTCGATGCCCGTGCCCTCACGCGCGGCCATGATCGCACCGGCCACGTCGCCGTCGGTGATGAACTTGATCCGCGCGCCCGCCTCGCGGATCTCCTTCACGATGCCCTCGTGCCGCGGCCGGTCGAGGATCACGACGGTCACGTCGCCGGGCGAGCAGTGCTTCGCCCGCGCGACCGCGCGGATGTTGTCGGCCACGGACGCCTCGATGTCCACGACGTCCGCCGCCTCCGGGCCGGTCGCCAGCTTCTCCATGTAGAAGACCGCGGACGGGTCGTACATCGTGCCCCGGGGACTGACCGCGATCACGGCGATCGCGTTGTTCATCCCCAGCGCCGTCAACCGCGTCCCGTCGATCGGATCGACGGCCACGTCACACTCGGCACCGGTGCCGTCGCCCACCTGCTCGCCGTTGAACAGCATCGGCGCGTGGTCCTTCTCACCCTCGCCGATCACCACCACGCCGTTCATCGACACCGTGTTGATGAGCTGGCGCATGGCGTTCACCGCGGCCCCGTCGGCTCCGTTCTTGTCGCCGCGGCCGACCCATCGGGCCGCGGCCATCGCCGCCGCCTCCGTCACGCGCACCAACTCCAGGGCGAGGTTGCGATCCGGGGCGTGGGCCTCGGTGGTCAGCGGGGACGATACGGTCGTTTCTTCAGTCATGGCGATGTGGGCCTTTCCTGGCGGGCTTTACCTGACGGGTCACCCGGACGGGTCTCCTTCGATCGTATTTCCGAGCAGACAGGGCGTAATCTAGGGCCGTCATGAGCAGCGACATCGAGTGGCAGGCCGCCGAACGGCCGGCCCGGGCCGGAGCGCCGGCCGCGGGCCGCGCCCACCGCGCGCCGTCCGTACGGCGCGTGTCCGGCGTGCCTCCCATCCCACGAGGAGCGCGTCAGTGAGCGTCGAACCCGTCTCGCGCATGTCGGATCGTGGCGCGGCCACGCGGAGCGCGCTGCTGGCGGCCGCCCGCGAGGTGTTCTCCGAGGCCGGGTTCGCCCAGGCGGCGGTCACCGACATCGTCGCCAAGGCGGGAGCCAGCGTCGGCAGCCTCTACCACCACTTCAGCGGCAAGGCCGATCTCTACCTGACGCTCTTCGGCGAGTTCCAGGCCCGGCAGCAGGAGCGCACCCGCGAGGCCGTCCACCGCGCCCGCGACCTCGGCGAGTCCGACCCCATGCGGTTGTTCATCGCGGGCGCGCGCGCCTACCTCGACGGTTGTCTCGCCGAGCCCGACCTGTCCCGCCTGTTCGTCTCCGGCGATGGCCCGCCCGGCTTCGACCGGGTGCTGCGCGAGCGGCTGCGCACCTGGGCGCGGCGCAACGCGGCGCTGTTCGAGACGGGAGACGGCGACGTCGACGAGGCTCTCGTGGTCGTGCTGACCGGCGCCGTGTCCGGCGCGGTCTCGGAGGTGGCGCTGTCGGAGGACGAAGAGGCGTCCCGGCGGCTGGCCGACGACGTGCTGGCGATCATCTCGACCCTGGAGAGCCGGCGTGAGCGAAGCTCGTGACGCGACCCGGACGCCGGTGAGCGAGGTGCCCCCGGAGACGGACGGCACCGCGCCCGAAGAGGCACCCGCAGCGGAGCGGGGCGCCGAGTCCCAGGGAGCCTCCGGGGCGGAGCGCGCGGCGTCCCGTCCGCAGGACCCCTCCTCCGGTTCCGGTACGGGCGCGGACGGTGCGGCCGGCGAGGGCCCGATCGTCGTGTCGCCGTCGGTCTACCGGCGGCTGACGTCCGGGTTCCCCGGATTCCTGATGGCGATGCTGTCCTGCATGGTGGTCGTCGGGTTCGTCCTCCTGGTCACCCCCCGGCGCAATCCGAACGCCATCCCGCAGGTCGACTTCCGCTCCGACCTGAACGGCCTGGTCGCGACCGCCCCGTTCACCGTGCAGGCCCCCCAGGGCCTGAGCCCGAAGTGGTACCCCACGAGTTCGAACCTGACCGGCCGGGCGAACGGCCCGGTCGGCTGGCACCTCGGGTACTACACGCCGGGCAAGCAGTACGCCGGGCTCGAGGAGAGCGATGAGCGGCCCGACGGCAGCGACGGGTTCGTCGCCCGCATGACGAGCCAGGGCACGCCGGACGGTTCGCTCCAGGTGGCCGGCGCCACGTGGGACAAGACGTTCCGCAAGGACAAGAATCAGCGGTCGCTGGTGCGGCGGCTACCCGGCGTCACACTGGTCGTCACCGGCACGGCCTCGTACGAGGAGCTCGCCACGCTTGCGGGCTCGCTGCGGCCGCAGCCGAAGCCGTCTCCAGGGAAGACCGAAATCCACCAATAAGTCGGGCGATTCAGGTAGCTTTGGGGATCATGGGGACCCCGCTGATCGTCGCGCTTGCGGATTCCGGTGCAGGCACGCGCCTCCCTCTGGAGACGTACAACGGTGGACTCCGTCTTCACCGACCGTGACGTCCCGGCGGACTCGGAGGGCCCGGACTCCACGGGAGCGGTCCTCTCCTCCGTGAGCGGACGCGAACGCACGAGCATGGCGGCGGCCGTCGCCCTCGTCGTCGGCCTGGCACTCGGCGCCGGAGGCTGGCTCGTCTACCGGAACCAGACCGCCTGCCAGAACCGGTCGCTCACCGTGACGGCCGATCCGGCCATCGCACCGGTGATCATCGAGGTGGCGGCCCGCTACAACAAGGCCCGCTGCGCCGACGTGAACGTCGTGACCGGCGACTCCGCGCAGACGGCGGGGCTGCTCGCGTCCGGTGGCAGGGCCGCCGACACACGGCCCGACGTCTGGATCGCCGACTCCTCGCTGTGGTTCGACGGTGTCAGGCTCCCGGGGGTGCGGTCCGCGACGTCCGTGGCCTCCTCCCCGGTCGTGTTCGCCATGACCCCGGACGGCGCCCGCCGCGAGGGGGCGCGGCTGGCGCAGCGGGGATGGAGCGCGTTCGAGAACGACGCCTACAGCCTGCGCCTGCTCGACCCGGTGCCCTCCGCGACCGGGATGACGTCGCTGCTCGCCCTCGCGGCGACCGCGGGCGGCGGATCCGGCGGCCTCGAGACGTTCAGCCGCGTGCTGCAGGGCGTCAAGCCGTCGTCGAACGCCACCGACGCCATCGCCGGCCTCGCCGACCAGGGCAGACCCCCCGTACTGCCCCTCTCGGAGCAGACGATCTGGCAGCAGCGGCAGGAGGGACGCCAGGTCACCGCGGTCTACCCGGCGACGGCGCCGGCCCTGGACTTCCCCTACGCCGTCCTCACCGCCGACCGGGGACGCCGGAGGATCGCCGCCGGCCTCCTCGGCGCGCTGGGCTCGGCCGAGGGCACGGCCCGGCTGCACACCGCCTGGCTCCGCACCCCGGCCGGTGACGCGGGCGGGCTGGTCTCCTCGGGGCTGCCCGCCGCCGCGCCCCACGCGCTGCCCGTCGTACGCCCGGGAGCGGCGCTCGCCATGCGCGGAACCTGGCAGAAGATGCAGCAGGGCCTGCGGGCCATCGCACTGATCGACGTCTCGGGCGCCACGCTCGCCCGGATGGGCGCCGGCACCCGTGCGCAGGTGATGACGGGGGCGTTGGGCAACGGCCTGTCGCTGCTGGAGGACGACACCGAGTTCGGGCTGTGGTCCTTCCCCGCCCGCGTCCGCCCGTACCGGCGACTCGTCGAGGTCGGCCCGCTGCGGGAACTCGGCCCCACCGGAACCCGCAGGGCCCGGCTGCTCCAGCGGATCGGGCGGCTGCGGGCGAAGAAGGAGAGGGACGGCGGCATGTACGACGCCATCCTCGACGCCTACCGCGAGCTGTCGCAGAGCTACCGGGCCGGAATGCTCAACGAGGTCCTCGTGCTGACCGGTGGCGCCTCCGGCGACCGGGACGGGCTGACGCTCGACCGGCTGGTCGCCGAGCTGAAAAAGGACTTCGACCCCGAACGCCAGGTCAACATCACCCTCATGGCGTTCGGCGACGGCGTCGACATGAGGCCGCTCCGGAAGATCGCCGACGCGACGGCGGGCGCCGCCTACTCGATCCGGAACGACCAGCAGCTCATGACCCTGTTCCGGTGCGCCGTCGCCCTGCGCGTCGACGAAGACCTGCCCTGCCCGCACTGACCATGAACGCCACCCTGTCCGCGCGGCTGCACGTCACGGTACGGCTGTTGATGTACGCCCGCCTGCTGCTGCTCGCGATGGCGGTCGTCCTCGTGCCGGACGAGCGGTTCACCACGGCGCTGCTCGTCGCGATGGGCGTCGTGGCGGCCCTCTCGCTCACGGTGGCGCAGCTGCCGGGCCGCCTGCTGCCCCTGCTGGCCCGCAGGCCCCTCCTGCTGGCGCTCGACGCCGCCGCGGGCTACCTCGTCCTGGAGTCCGCCGGCGCCTTCGGCCCGTTCTTCCTGTTCAGCGTGGTCACCTCGGCGCTGGCCGGAGTGCTGTACGAGTGGCGGGGCCTGCTGTTCGTCTGCGCGCTGCAGGTCCTGCTGTACGACCTGGCCGCCCGGTCCATCCAGAGCGTCGGCATCCAGGCGGTGGTCGCGCTGCCCGTCTTCTACCCGGTGGCGGGATGCGTCGGCGTCGCCGTGCACCGGCTGCTCCAGCAGTACGCCGAGGCGGAAGAGGCCCGCCGCGAGGCGGAGGTGGTCGCGGCGTCCGCGGAGGAGCGGCTGCGGCTCGCACGCGACATGCACGACTCCCTCGCCAAGACGCTGCACGGGGTCGCCCTGTCCGCGGCCGCGCTGCCGGCCTGGGTGCGCAAGTCCCCGGACCGCGCCGAGCAGGAGGCGGACAACATCGCCGCCGGCCTGAAGATCGCGGTGGCCGAGGCCAGGGAGCTGATCGCCGGCCTGCGGGACGGCGACCAGAGCCTGCCGCTGGCCGAGGCCGTACGGCGGATGACGGCCGACTGGGCGGCGAGCACCGGAATCACCGTCGAGGTCGGCGTGACCGACGACGTGCGCCTCCCGCCCGTCCGGCGCGCGGAGACGCTGGCCATCCTCAAAGAGGCGCTGACCAACGTCGAACGCCACGCCGCCGCCGGGACCGTACGGATCACCCTCACGGCGGACGGCCGCGGCACGGAACTGTCGGTGCGGGACGACGGCAAGGGTTTCGCGTGCCCACCCGACATGGCGGACCTGACGACCGCGCTGACACGGGACGGTCACTACGGCGTCGTCGGGATGGCGGAACGGGCCAGGCGGGTCGGCGGACTGCTGACCCTGACGTCCTCGCCCGGCAACGGAAGCACCCTCACGGTCAGCCTGCCGGAGGTCAACGGAGTACGGGAGGCGGTTCGATGATCAGCGTCATGGTGGTGGACGACAACCCGGTCGTGCAGATGGGGCTCGTCGCGCTCCTGGAGACCGCCGACGACATCAAGATCGTCGCGACGGCCCGTGACGGCCGGCAGGCCATCGACCTGGCTCGGCGGCTGCGCCCCGACCTCGTCCTCCTCGACGTGCGCATGCCCGACGTCGACGGCATCCGGGCCGCCGGGCCGCTGTCCGCGATCAGCCGGGTGCTCATGCTGTCCTACAACGAGGACCCCGCCTCGATCCGCGACTCCATCCAGGCCGGGGCGTGCGGGTACCTCGTCCACGGGTCCTTCTCCCCGGAGGAGCTCGTCACGGCCGTCCGCGACGTCGTGGCGGGGCGCGCCAACCCGCTCTCCGCGGTCGCGGCCCGGGTGGTGGTGGAGTCGCTGCAGTCCGCGTTCGGCGAGCCACCGGCCGGATGCGCCGGCCTGGGCCTGTCCACCCGTGAGGTGGAGGTCATGCGGCTGATCACGCAGGGGCGCTCGAACGTGGAGATCGCCGACGAACTCGTCCTGTCGGAGAAGACCGTCAAGAACCACGTCAGCCGCATCTACGCCAAACTCGGGGTCCGCACCCGGGCCGCCGCGATCGCCCGCTGGCTCGGCACGGCGAACCCCTGAGGGCGTCCGGCGGCGCTTGCCGAGACCCCATCGAGGCTCCGGGGGCCGCGGCGAGGCTCCGGGGGCCGCGGCGAGGCCCCGGAGGGCTTCGGCGAGGCTCTGGGGGCAGCGGCGGGCTACGGAGGGCTACGGCGGGGTCAGAAGGGCGCGCCCTCGGAGCGCTCCGTCGGCTCGGCGCGCTCGGCCATGGCCGCGGCGAGCCGGGCACGGGCGCCCTCCAGCCATTCCTCGCAGATCGCGGCCAGTCTCTCGCCGCGCTCCCACAGCGCCAGGGACTCCTCGAGTGTCAGGCCGCCCGCCTCCAGTCGTCGTACGACGTCCGTCAGCTCGTCGCGGGCCTGCTCGTAGGACAGCTCCGGTTTCTCCTCCGCCACAGTCCAACCTTAGGGCCTGTCTCGGAGCAGCTCCTCGAGGACCGGCCGCGGCCGCACGGCCCTGGCGTGACGCGCCCGCCTTAGGATCGACCGTCATGTCATTGGTACGGTCGGCCACCGATGCCGACATCCCCGAGCTCGTACGGCTCCGGGCGCTGCTGTTCGACGGTCTGAGCGCGCGAGGATGGGGAGCGCCGCCGCCCGGGGACGGGTGGCGGCGGACGTGCGCCGAAGCGCTCCGCGAGCGGCTCGCCGACGATATGACGAGGATCCTGGTCCTCGATGGGGAGACCGGGCTGGCCGCTTGCGGCATGGGCGTCGTCGACCTGCGGCTGCCCGGTCCGTACAACCCGACGGGCCTGGTCGGGCACGTCTACGGGGTCGTCACCGATCCGGCGTTCCGGCGGCGCGGTCACAGCCGTTCGATCATGGAGGGGCTGCTCGCGTGGTTCGCCGAGCGCGGGGTGAGCCGGGTCGACCTGAACGCCACCGCGGAGGGCGAGCCGCTCTACCGGTCCCTCGGCTTCACCGAGCATCCCGAACCGATGCTCAGCCGCAAGCGGTAGGAGCGCCGGTCAGCCGGACAGGCTTCCGATGATCACGAGCATGAAGAACAGGACGAAGATCGCCGGGAAGACGTAGGCCGCCGGCCGCTGGAACACCGAAGGCCCCGGGTCCGCGGGCGGCCGGGCGCCGGCGACGGCCGGCTGCGGCGCGGGCAGGTTCGCCACCTTGCCGCGGGCGATCAGGTTGAACAGCAGGAAGAACGGCGACAGCACGATCGCCTGGACGCTGCACCAGCCACCGGCCAGCGTCTTGGTCGTCTGCTTCCGGAAGGTCGCCAGGCCGCAGTCCCGGCAGAACGGCCCGTTCGCCGTCCAGATCGTGTGCATGATCACCGCCCCGGTGATTCCACGGAACGTCGCCTGAGCCGCGGGCCCGTTGCCGCAGACACGGCACGCCGGCCCGCCGAACGCGGACGGGTTGCCCACCGGCGCCGGGTGACCCTGGGGCGGCGCCTGCCGGTAGGCGGCCGGCTGTCCCTGGTACCCCTGCGCCGGGTAGGCGGGCTGCTGCCCCTGGTACGCCTGCTGGTAGCCCTGACCGGCCGGGTACGCCCCGGGGTGTCCCGTGGGCTGCGCCTGCGCGGGCGGGTATCCCTGCGGTGCCTGGTAGGGCTGCTGGTACTGCTGCGGGGCGGCGTACTGCTGGGGAGCCGCGTACTGCTGGGGGGTCCCGTACTGGGGCGGGGCGGCGTACTGGGCGTTCGGCTGCTGCGGGTGGCCCTGGTACGGCTGCTGCCCGTACGGGCCGGGAGCGGGCGGCTGGTACTGCGGAGGCTGGGTCAACGGGGAGTCCTTTGCGCGATCTCGGGCCCGTGCCGCCGTCAGCGGTCAGCCCGGGAAAAGGTAATCCAGTGGCAAGAGACCATCTTCGCCGTTTATGGGACTGATGCGCATCCGGTTCGGCCGGAGCGCGGTCAGACCGCGTCGACGCGCACCGTGATCCGGCCGTCCTTGAACCGCACCAGCAACTCGTCGTCCTTGTGGACGTCCGCCGCCGCGCGTACGACGGACTCGTCGGGGCGCTGCGCGATCGCGTAGCCGCGTTCGAGCGTCGCGGCGGGGGAGAGGGCCACGAGCCGGGCACGGGTGTGGGACAGGCCGTCCCCCGCCCGGTCGAGGGCCGCGGCCAGGCAGCGCCGGGACCGGTCGCGCAGGGTCGCGATGCCCTCCGCCTGCCGCTCGATCTCCCGTGCCGGGTCGGCGAGCGCCGGCCGGGAGCGCATGCCCGTCAGCCACTGGATCTCGCGTTCGACCCGCCCGGACAGGCAGCGTCGCCCCCGGTCGCGCAGCTGGCCGATGAGCGCCAGCTGCTCGCGGACGTCGGGAACGGTCTTCTTCGCCGCGTCGGTCGGAGTGGAGGCGCGCACGTCGGCGACGTAGTCGAGCAGCGGAGTGTCCTGCTCGTGGCCGATCGCGGAGACGACGGGCGTACGGGCGGCGGCGACTGCGCGGACGAGCGCCTCGTCGGAGAAGGGCAGCAGATCTTCCAGGGACCCGCCGCCACGGGCGATGATGATCACATCGACGTCGGGCGCGGCGTCCAGCCGGTGCAGCGCGTCCATGATCTCGCCCACCGCGTACGAGCCCTGCACGGCGGTGTTCTCGACCGTGAAGCGGACGGCCGGCCAGCGGCGCCGGGAGTTCTCCAGCACGTCGCGTTCGGCGGCGGAGTCCCGTCCGCAGATCAGCCCGATCGTCCCGGGCAGGAACGGCAGCGGCCGCTTGCGCTCGGCGTTGAAGACCCCTTCGGCGGCGAGGAGCTGCTTGAGGCGTTCGAGCCGGGCGAGCAGCTCGCCCACGCCCACGGGCCGGATCTCGAACGCCGACAGCGCGAACGATCCGCGGTTGATGTAGAAGTCCGGCTTGGCGTGCACGACGACCCGCGCGCCGTCGACCACGGCCGGGCCCGCGTTGTCGCACACGGCGCGGGGGCAGGTCACCCGCACCGAGACGTTCGCCACCGGGTCGCGCAGCGTGAAGTACGCCGTGCCGCCCCGGCGGTTCAGCTCGGTGATCTGGCCTTCGACCCAGATCCTGCCGAGCTTGGCGATCCAGCCGCCCACGAGCTGCAGAACGGTGCGGACCGGGGTGGGTGACTCCGGTGAGGTCTCCAACGCCATGCCGGAAGCCTAACCAGCCGACGGGCGGGCCGGGCCGCCGAAGCCCTCAGCGGGTGCGGAGGGCGTGGCGGGCGAGCGGGGGCAGCGGGACGGCCACGGCCAGGAAGACGGCGGCCACGAGCAGCCAGCCGCCGGCGCCGAACGCGCCCAGCGCCGTGGTGAAGATCGCTGGTGCGGCGATCTGGACGGTCGCGGTGGCCGCCTCGCTCATCCCCTGGTAGGCGCCCTTGGCCTCCTCCCGCATCAGGGACACCGACAGTCCCCAGCCGGCGGCGACGTACCCCAGTTCGCCGGCGAGGTGGAACAGGGCCGCGGCGATCACGGCGGCGGCGGCCAGGAGACCTCCGCCGCCCGAGGTGGCGGCCAGGAGCACGCAGGCGACCGCGAGCGCGACGCCCGCCCATGAGCCGGTGCGGGCGGCGCTCGCGGTCGTCCGCGCCAGGCGGTTGGCGGGTAGCTGGAGGAGCGCGATCCCCACCGAGCTGATCACCACCACCGCGCCGCTCAGCGACAGCGGCAGCCGCGTCGAGTGCGAGATCCACAATGGCAGTCCGGTCGACAGCATCGCCCAGCACAGTGAGAGGACCGCCGATACGGCCATGACGGTGACGTACGGGCGGTCGGCGAGGGCGGTCCGGGCGTTCGAACCGGATCGCGGCGCGCGCTCGGAGCGCAGCGGCACGGCGGGCTCCGGAACGGCGGCCGTCATGGCGGCCAGTACCGCGAAGGTGGCCGCGTTGGCGGCGATGGCCAGGACGTACGCGCCGGGGCGGTCCACCGACTGGACGACGGCCCCGAGGCCGGCGCCGGCGGCGTAGCCGACGTGCTGGACCACCCGCTGCCGCCCCAGCGCCGCCAGCCGCGCGTCGTTGTCCCGCACCAGTGCCGCGACCAGGGCCGTCCGTACGGCGGTGCCGCCGTTGGAGAGCGCGACGAACACCACGGTGACCAGGACGAAGCCCCAGGCCGCGTGGACCAGCAGGTACGCGGCCATGGCGGCGCCGCGCACGGCGGTGACGGCGATGAGGATGACGCGAGGACTGAACCGGTCGGCCAGGGCGCCGAGGGGGACGGCCGCCGCCAGGCCCGCCCCGCCGGCGACGGCCATGCCGATGCCCACGATCGCCGGCGCGAGGTGGAGCACCCGGGTGAAGTACAGCGCCCAGATCGTGAACCACAGGCCGTCTCCCAGCGCGGAGATCCCCCGCCCCCACAGCAGGCGGCGCAGGCCGACGGCGACCGGCGCGGTGACTTCGGGCGATGCGACGGCGACCACGAGGTAACCACCTTTCACGAGATCGTTAATCGTGACCGTAGTGCCCGGAGATCGGGCGGGCAAGCACGATTCACGACTCGGTGTAAGTTGGATGTGGTCGAGAGGAAGGTGCCGCCATGGCCGGATGGCTGGACCCCGAGGATCCCGTCCTCGCCTCGGTGACCTCGCTCGCGCGGGAGCTGGCCGACCCCATCCGCCTCACCGTGCTGCAGGTCCTCGCGGCCGAGGGCTCGCACACCATGAGTCAGCTCGCCGACGCGCTCGGCGTGTCGGCGCCCCGGCTCGGCAACCACCTGGCGCGGCTGCGCACCGCCGGGCTCGTCACCGTGGAGCACTCCGGCCGGCACGCGACGTACCGCGTGGCCGAGGCGGGGATCGGCGAGGTCCTCGCCGCGCTGTCCCGCTTCGCGGGCGGCGGAGCCGCCGACACCCGCCCGCATCCCCGCGCCGAGGTGCACGGCCTCGCCCGTACCTGCTATGACCACGCGGCGGGTCGACTCGGGGTCGCGGTGTTCGCCACGCTGGTCGAGCGGGGAGCCCTCGTGCCGCCCGACGGGCGCACCGCCGAACTCGCCCTGGGGCCGGAGCGGTCCGTGTTCGCCGAGTTCGGCGTCGATCCGGACGCCGTACGCCCCGGGCGCCGCAAGCTGGCGACGGCCTGCCTGGACCGGATCCAGCGGCTCCCGCATCTCGGCGGCGCGCTGGGCAGGGAGATCCTCGACACCTTCGTGGAGCGCGGGCTGGTCGAGCCGCGGCCCGGCACCCGCGACCTCCAGGTGACGGAGCGCGGACTCCACGAGCTGCCGGCCCTCCTGCCGGGGTTCGCCGCGGCCGCCGAGTGACGGATCGCGGCCTCCGCGGGCCGCCCGCCTTCATCCTTCGCCCGACCTCCGTACGCCCCCGCCTCGTACGCCGCCCGGCCGGCCATCGGCCGCCCGGCGGGCCTGACGGCGCGGCGTCCTCCTCCTGGGGGAATGCCGGGGACGGGGAGGAGTGTTCTAATGCTTAGCCAGGCTAACTTAGACTGGCTAAGTAATGAGGAGGAGCGATGACCGACCCGCGGGCACTCGCCGAGCACATCAACCGTGGGCTTCGTGACCTCGTGCTCATGCTGCGGCGAGCGAGCCTCGGGCAGCCGATCACAACCCAGCAGATGGCCGTCCTGGGCTCACTGGAGGCCGGACCGCGCCGCATGTCCGACCTCGCGGCCGAGCACGGCGTCCGGCTGCCGACGATGACGCGGCAGATCGGGCGCCTCCTGCGGGACGGCCTGGTCGTCCGCGGCCGGAACGCCGACGACGCGCGGGTGGTCACCGTCGAGCTGACGCCCGCCGGCGCGGAGCGGCTGCTCCGGGCACGGGAACGGCGCATCGACCACCTCGCCGAACGACTGATGGCGCTGAGCGAGGACGAGCGGGAGGCCATCGAGGCCGCGCTGCCCGCGCTGGCCAAGCTCTTCGCCGACTCCTGAGGAGGAATCTCACCTCGATGGGCGCTACATCCCCCGACTCCCGTAAGACAGGAGGGCTCCTCCGCCAGCCGCTGTCCGTGTGGGCGACCGCCTTCGCCGCCGTCGTGGCGTTCATGGGCATCGGCCTGGTCGATCCCATCCTCCCGGCGATCGCGAAGGGCCTGGACGCGACGCCGAGCCAGGTCTCCCTGCTGTTCACCAGCTACTTCCTGATCACCGCGGTGGCCATGCTCGTCACCGGGTTCGTCTCCAGCCGCATCGGTGGCAAGAAGACCCTGCTCATCGGCCTGGCCCTGGTCGTCGTCTTCGCGGCGCTGTCCGGGACGTCCGGCTCGGTGGGCGAGCTCGTCGGCTTCCGGGCCGGCTGGGGCCTCGGCAACGCCATGTTCGTCGCCACGGCCCTCGCCGTCATCGTCGGCGCGGCCAGCGGCGGCGCCGAGTCGGCGATCATCCTGTACGAGGCGGCGCTCGGCCTCGGCATCTCCACCGGCCCCCTGCTCGGAGCGGTGCTCGGCGGCTGGCACTGGAGGTACCCGTTCTTCGGCACCGCGGCGCTGATGGCGATCGGCTTCGTCCTGATCGCCACTCTGCTCCGGAAGACCGCCGGGCCCGCGAGGAGGACCCGCCTGTCCGACCCGATCCGGGCGCTCGGCCACGGCGGCCTGTCGACGACGGCGTTCACCGCGCTGTTCTACAACTACGCGTTCTTCACGATCCTCGCCTTCACCCCGTTCGTCCTGCACATGGACGCGCACGGCATCGGCCTGGTCTTCTTCGCCTGGGGCGTGCTCCTGGCCCTGTGCTCGGTCTTCGTCGCCCCCGTGCTGCAGCGCAGGATGGGATCGGTCCGGGTCCTGTACCTCGCGCTCACGGTGCTGCTCGTCCTGCAGGTCGCGATAGCGCTGTCCGGGCACACCGGGATCATCGTCTTCGTCATCCTCACCGGCGTTCCGATCGGCATCAACAACACGGTCTTCACCGAGGCCGCCATGGAGGTCTCCGACGCGCCGCGCCCGGTCGCCTCCGCCGGGTACAACTTCGTCCGCTGGCTCGGCGGCGCCGTCGCGCCCTACATCGCCAGCAAGCTCGGTGAGCAGGTCGACCCGAGCCTGCCGTACTACACCGGCGCCCTCTGCTGCCTCGCCGGCATGGCGGTGCTCTACACGCGGCGGCGGCACCTCGAGTCACTGGACCGGGTGGACGTCGACCACACCTTCCAGGACGCCCCCACGCCCGCGCGGCACTGACCGCTCGAAGAACCGTACGGACCCCCGCGCCTGCGCGCGGGGGTCCGTACGGTGATCGCCCAGAGGCCGGGTCAGGCCTGGCCGCGCAGCTTGGCGATGCGGTTCTCGTACATGCGCAGGAACTCGGCGCGCGCCGCGTGCGCCCGCTCGTAGTCGCGCAGCTCGTTGACCTGGCGGGCGTTCAGGGTGCGCAGCCGGGCCCGTACGGAGGCGATGGTCGCGTGGTCGTAGTCGGCGATGGGCAGGTCCCGGCCGGCCGTCGTCGCGGCTTCCGCCTCCGGCGCGCCGGTGGCGGGGGTCTTCTTCTCCGCGGCCGGAGCCGGCGAAGACGCGGGAGCCTTCGCGGAGGCGGCCCCGCGCCTGGCCGGCGGCTTCCTGGTCGCCGGTGGCGTGGACTCCGTCGCGGTCGGCCCGGCCGCCGCGGCGCCCCCGGCGGCGCCGGCCCTCCGGCTCGGCCCGGCCGGCTTCGCCGCCTTCGTCTCGGCCGCCCCGGCCCGGCGGGTGGCCGTGTCCGAGGATGTGGCGGAGGTCGCGCCCTTCGCGCGGGACGGGGCGGTGGTCCGCCCCGTGGGCGGGGTGGTCGTGGAGCGCGTCGGCGGCTTCGGGCGCGCCGTCGCGGGGCGGGTACGGTCCGCCGCGGCCGCCGGCTTGCCGACGGCGATCTCCGGACCCTCCGTGGCCGTCGAGGCGCCCTCCTCGGCGCCCGTACGCCCGTCGGACGTGACCAGGCCGGTGACCTTGCCCACGACCCGGCCGGTCAGGTCCTCCGCGTCGTCGATCAGCCGGCCGAGCACCGGCGCCAGACCCGACTCCCGTGCCTCCTTGTAATCCCTGCGGACCCGGTCGGTGAGCAGGAGAGCCTGGCCGACGCCCATCACGGCGAGCCGTGCGGCATGGATGGGAAGCTCGCTGACGGTCTCCCGGACTTGGTCCTTAAGGCGGCGCGGCGAAGGTGTCATCGTTTGTTCAGCTCCCTCCAGCCTCGCGGATGCGGACTGGTCGGTATGACGATCTGTCATCCACCACTCTGCCCTACGTCACGGCACCCTTCACGCGCCGTGGCCGGGTTTTTCTCCGCCCGAAACAGGCGCACCCCGATCACACCTACCATGGACACATGACTCGTCGGGTTCTTCTGGCCAAGCCGCGCGGCTACTGCGCGGGTGTGGATCGCGCCGTGCAGACGGTCGAGCTCGCGCTCGAGCGCTACGGCGCGCCCATCTACGTCCGCAAGCAGATCGTGCACAACGTTCACGTGGTGAAGACCCTCGAAGAACGAGGCGCCGTCTTCGTCGAGGAGACCGAGGAGGTGCCACAGGGCGCGATCGTCGTGTTCTCCGCGCACGGGGTGGCCCCGGTCGTGCACGACGAGGCCGCCGGACGGAGCCTCCGTACGATCGACGCGACCTGCCCGCTGGTCACCAAGGTGCACAAGGAGGCCAGGCGCTTCGCGGCCGACGACTACGACATCCTCCTGATCGGCCATGACGGCCACGAGGAGGTCATCGGGACGAGCGGCGAGGCGCCGGAGCACATCCAGCTCGTCGACGGCCCCGACGACGTCGCGAACATCGAGGTGCGCGACCCGGAGAAGGTCGTCTGGCTCTCCCAGACGACTCTGTCGGTCGACGAGACCAACGCCACCGTCGAGGCTCTCCGCACGCGGTTCCCCAAGCTCGTCGACCCGCCCTCGGACGACATCTGCTACGCCACCCAGAACCGCCAGGTGGCGGTGAAGGAGATCGCCGCGGAGTCGCAGCTGGTGATCGTGGTCGGGTCGCAGAACTCCTCCAACTCCAAGCGTCTCGTGGAGGTGGCCAAGGACCACGGCGCCCGGGCCGCGTACCTCGTCGACTACGCCGAGCAGATCGATCCCGCCTGGCTCGAAGGCGTCGACACGGTGGGCCTCACCAGTGGCGCGTCCGTGCCGGAGGAGCTGATCCAGGGCGTGCTCGCCCGCCTCGCCGAGTACGGCTTCGACGCCGTCGAGGAGGTCGAGTCGGTGCGCGAGCGGATGGTCTTCGCGCTCCCGCACGAACTCCGCCGCGACCTGCGGTCGGCCTAGTCCGGGTCTCGGTCCTCGGCCGGGTCCGCGGACTCGGCCGACGGGGCCTTGGCGGCCGGGGGCCGTCCGGGGCTCTCGTCCCACCGGACCGGGTCCTCGTCCTCGGTCTTCCGGCCGCGTCCGCGGTCGCGCAGCGAGGTGCGCCCGCGGAACGGATTGTCGGCCGCCACCCGGGTGCGCAGCTCCCGCAGGTTGGCGGGCAGGCCCCGGGGCACGGCGATCAGCACGACGAGCACCGCGCCCAGGAACAACCACGGCACGCTCGACGTGAGCTTCGCCGCCACGGTCACGGCGACGCTCACCAGGAAGGACTTCTCCCCGAGCGAGCCGGTGACCGCCGACAGCAGGCTCACCAGGAAGAACAGCAACGGCGGGGTCACGACGAGCGTGAGCAGGTCCGTGCGCCGGGTCGCCGACACCGCCAGCAGGCACCCCGCGACGAACAGCACGCCCTGCGCCGACCGGATCCCGAACAGCCCGCCGGCGACCGCGCCGAGGAGCGTGCACGCGAACACCACGACCGCGCCGCCCCGGCCCGTCAGCGTCACGGCCGAACGGGCCCGTGAGCGCCCCGCCGGAGACGCGGGCGGACGCCGCTTCTCCCGACCTCGCGGAGCGGGGACCGTCTCGGGGTCCCCGCGCGTGTCCGTTGCCACCAGCCCGCCCCAGAGTCGACAGTGCCTTGCTCCACGGTAGCCCGTTCGGCACGCCGCGTCTCGCGACACGACGCGACACGGCGAGAGCGACGCGACCTCAGGGCAGCAGGCGGATCTGGCGGTCCTGCTCGGCGTCGTCGGCGAGTTCGGCGGCGGACGGGGAACGGGCCGGCTCCTCGACCGGCGTCGGGGGGTCGAGTTCGGCGTCGGTCACGCCCAGCTCGTTGAGTCGGCGGGCGGTCACCAGGACCCGGCTCTCCAGCGACCCGATCGTGCGGTTGTAGGCCACGACGGCGTTGGTCAGGGACTTGCCGAGCTGGTCGACGTGGCGGCCGAGCGTCCCGAGCCGGTCGTACAGGTCCCGGCCCAGCTCGAACACCGCCCGGGCGTTCTCCGACAGCGCCTGCTGCTGCCAGGCGTAGTGCGCCGTGCGCAGCATGCTGATGAGCGTCGTGGGCGTGGCGATGTGCACGCGGCGGCGCATCGCGTACTCCAGCAGACCGGGATCCCGGTCCAGGGCGGGCGCCAGGAACGCCTCGCCCGGGACGAACAGCACCACGAACTCCGGGGCCGGGCTGAAGGACTGCCAGTACGACTTGGCCGCCAAGCGGTCCACGTGCTCGCGCAGATGCCGGGCGTGCGCGTCCAGCCGGGCCTCCCACACCCCCGGCCCGTCCGCTCCGGCGGCGTCGAGATACGCGGCCAGGGAGACCTTGGAGTCCACGACGATGTTCTTGCCGCCCGCCAGCCGTACGACCAGGTCCGGACGGAGCCCGTTGCCCGCGGTGGCCTGCTCGTCGAAGTCGCAGTGCCGGGTCATGCCGGAGATCTCCACGACGCGGCGCAGCTGGAGCTCCCCCCACCGCCCGCGTGCCTCGGGCCGCTGCAGCGCCCGTACGAGCGTCTGCGTCTCCTGGCGGAGCTGGTCGGAGCTCTGCCGTACGAACTCCACCTGCTTGGCCAGCATGGCGTGGGACTCCCGCCGCCCGGTCTCGACCTCGCGCAGCTGTTCCTCGACCTTGCTGAGCGTGTCCCGGAGCGGGGCGATGCGCTTGTCCAGTTCCCCGGCGGCCTCGGCGTTGGCGGTGGCCAGGCGGCTGCCGGCCAGCTCGAGGAAGCGCTGGTTGCTCGCGTCGAGCGCCTGCGCCGACAGGGACTGGAACCGCTCCGCCATCCCCTGCTCGACGTAGGCGAGCTTCTCCTCGGCCGCCTTCGCCCGCGCGGTCACCACGGCGGTACGGCTCTGGGCCCAGGCGATGCCGAGCGCGGCGCCCACGACCAGACCGATCACGAGCCCGAGGAGAACGTCCATGTCCGCATCGTGACAAAGCAGCACGAGAAAGTCGGCCCGACGCGCGGACGAGCCGCCACCCCGGCCCCGGCACGGACCGGGGAGGTGGCCTGTACGGACCGGCGGCGCGGACTCCGCGGACCGGCGACGCGGCTCGTGCGGGCCGAGCATGCGGCTCTACGGGCGGGGCGCGAGCCGTACGGTCCGCTCGCAGGGGCCGTCGGGGGAGTCGGTGCGGAGGAGCCGCCGCCGGGCCGCGGCGCGGCGAGGAGGCGGCGCGTACGGCCCGCTCACAGGGGCCTCTGCGCCGCACGGGCGGTCCCGGCGGGCCCGTAGACTCTGCGTCCGTGAGCCTGTCCATCGGAATCGTCGGGCTGCCCAACGTGGGCAAGTCGACGCTGTTCAACGCGCTGACCAAGAACACCGCTCTCGCGGCGAACTACCCGTTCGCGACGATCGAGCCGAACGTCGGTGTCGTGGCCGTGCCCGACCCTCGTCTCGACGAGCTGGCCAGGCTGTACGACTCCGCCAAGATCGTGCACGCGACCATGCAGTTCGTCGACATCGCCGGCATCGTGAAGGGCGCGTCCGAGGGGCAGGGGCTCGGCAACCAGTTCCTGGCGAACATCCGCGAGACCGACGCGATCTGCCAGGTCATCCGGGTGTTCGACGACCCGGACGTCACGCACGTCGACGGCGACGTCGCCCCGCCCCGCGACATCGAGACGATCAACACCGAGCTGATCCTCGCCGACCTCCAGACGCTCGAGAAGGCCCTGCCGCGTCTGGAGAAGGAGGCGCGGACGACCAAGGACCGCGACAAGCTCGCGGTCGTCGAGGCGGCCAAGGCGGCCCAGAAGATCCTCAACGACGGTGTGACACTCTATGCCTCGGGCATCGACCCGGCGCCGCTGCGCGAGCTGCATCTGCTGACCGCCAAGCCGTTCCTGTACGTCTTCAACGTGGACGAGGACGAGCTCGGCGACGAGGCGCTCCGCGCCCGCCTGCAGGAGCTGGTCGCCCCGGCCGAGGCCATCTTCCTGGACGCCAAGATCGAATCCGAGCTGATCGAGCTGCCCGACGAGGAGGCGCTGGAGCTCCTGCAGTCCACCGGACAGGAGGAGCCCGGTCTGCTGCAGCTGGTCCGCGTCGGCTTCGACACGCTGGGCCTGCAGACCTTCCTCACCGCCGGGCCCAAGGAGGCCCGGGCCTGGACGATCCGCAAGGGCGCCACCGCCCCGGAGGCCGCGGGTGTGATCCACACCGACTTCCAGAAGGGCTTCATCAAGGCCGAGATCGTGTCGTACGAGGACCTGGTGGCCGAGGGCTCGGTCGCCGCCGCCCGTTCGGCCGGAAAGGCCAGGATGGAGGGCAAAGAGTACGTCATGCAGGACGGCGACGTGGTGGAGTTCCGCTTCAACGTCTAGCAGGGCAGACGAACCTCGCTGTCCGGTAATGCTCCACCGGCTACCGAGATGTCCACAACCGCGCGGCGGGACTGTGCATCCTCGCTCGAGACTGGAACAATTGACCGCCGTGGTTAAGGTGGTAAACCGAACTCGACCAGACGGATAGACGGCGCGCCGATCCCGGCCGGGAAGGCGCGAGCGGAGGCATGATGGCTCGCAGGTCGTCCGGCGTTGTAGACGCCGGTGCGTCCGGTTACCCGCCGGGCGGATTCTCGTCCGGCGACCCTTGGGACACCCCGGACGAGAAGGGACGCCGCGGCAAACGCCGTGGCGGCTCCGGCGGTGGTGGCGGTGACCGCCGTGGTTGGGGCGGTTCCGGCGGCCGCTGGTTCATCTATGTCGGACGGGTCATTCTCTGGGCCTTCCTCATCGTCGTGCTGGTCAACGGCGTCCGCGCGCCCTTCGAGCGGTTCACCGAGGACCGGTCCAACACGTCCACGACCGGCGAGACGACGGCGCCGAAGTTCCCGGAGACGGCGGCCTCGGCCTACGCGCTGTCATTCGCCGAGGTCTATCTGAATTACGACCAGGCCACGGCCCAGGACCGGCAGAAGCAACTCGCCCAGTTCATCTCCGGTGGGATCGATCCGCAGCTGGGCTGGGACGGCACCGGCAAATCGGTGCTGCAGTCCGCTCACGTCGCGTCGGTGCGCGCGGACGATGCCGAGCACGGCGTCGTGACCCTCCTCGCACGGGCGAACAACCGGCTCTTCCAGTTGGCCGTTCCGGTCTACGCGAAGGACGGGGCGATGGCGATCACCGGCCGCCCCGCCACGCTGCCGCCGCCCGCGACCGCGTCGGTCCCGCCAGCCGCCCAGGACCGCGACTCCTCGCTGGAGAACGACCTCCAGCAACCGCTGACGGACTTCTTCAAGGCGTACGCGGTCAGTGACGCCGGTTCCCTCCAGCGGTACTCCGACCCGCCCGTCACCGGGCTGGGCAACAGCGTCGCGTTCGGCCAGCTGAAGGACATCACCGCCCCGCGTGGCGACGCCGCCTCCCGGACCGTCTTCGCGACGGTCGTCTGGCAGATCCCCGCCGGGCAGCCGAAGACGTCGGGTGGCACGCTCGAGCAGACCTACCAGCTCGCAATGGTGAAGAAGGGCGCATATTGGTTCGTCAGGGACATTCAAGGTTCCACACTTCCGGCCGGTTCGTGAGGTCCCGGCCGGGCCGTCCCGAACGCTACGATTCACTCCCCGACCAAGGAAGGCCAGCCCGATGATGCAACACATGCTGGCGATGCTGCCGCATCATGTGGAGGCGGCGCCTGCCAACGGCCTGGACACCGACAATCTCGCCAAATGGCTGCGCGACATCTTCGGGCCGTTGTTCCTGGTCGTCGTCTCCATCGTCGCGATCTTCTTCCTGTTCACGCGGGAGATCACGCGCTTCGTGCAATTCATCCTGCTGGCGATCGGCATTGGAGTCATCTTCTACGTCCCCAACATCATCGAGACGACGGCCAAGGCGATCGCGACGGCCCTTGGCATCAAAACGACCTGAGCATGGCCGGGGTCATCCTGGTCTAGTCATGGCTGGTCTCAATTAGGGGAGTGGGGCCCGGGTGGATCTGCCTACGTACACCAATATCTGGCGCATCGAGAAGCGGCTGTACAAGCTCTACGATCTACGGCTTCCGATGCCGCTGCCGTTGGTGCAGATCGGGGTGTTCGTCGGTGTCTTCCTGCCGTGGATCATCCTGCTCCAGGTGGCGGGCCTGCCGTTCCACGCGCCCTGGCACGTCGTCTACCTGGTCCCGCCGGGCGTGCTCACCTGGTTGGCCACCCGGCCCGTCATCGAGGGCAAACGCCTCACCGAGCTGCTGATCTCCCAGGTCCGCTACCTCACCGAGGCACGCACCTGGGCACGCCTCACGCCGATCCGGGAGCCCGGCGAGGTCGCGATCGTCGGGCGCGTGTGGCGGCGAGGCCACCTGGCGGGCGACCGGATGCACGTCGCGCGGACCGTGGAGGAACCCGCCGAGCTCGCCCCCGCTCCCGAGCGCGCCGCGGCCCCGGCCGCGGCCGCGCCGCCGTTCCTCGAGTACGCCGGAACCGGCGCCGACCAGGCGCCCTCCGGCGCGGCCCGCCGACCCGCGACCGCGCAGCGTCCGCCGGCGCCGAGCCTGCAGCCGACACCCCACGACGGCACCGGCGTCGTGCCGTCACCCGAGTCCGGCGCACGACGTCTCACGGCGCCCCGCGTGGAGCCGACCCGGCCGCAGCAGGTGCGCCCCGAGACCTCCTCACGGCCTGACGCGCCACGGCCGGCCCGTCCCCAGCCGACGGCCCCCCAGTCCGTCCCCGGCCTCCCCGCGGCCTCCGAGCCGCCGGCGAAACCGAGCACGCCCGCCGTGCCCGCCACCCCGGCCCGGCCCGGTCTGCCCGCCAGGCCGGGCATCCCGGCGGTCCCTGCCGTACCCGCGATGCCCGCCGCACGGGACACCGGCCCGGAGACGCCCGACGGCGAGACCGCGGATCGGCGCGTCGCCGAGCGCGGACGGCCCGCCCAGAACCGGCCCGACACCGCACTCCCCGCGCAGGGCCGCGAGGGTGACGCGTCGCGCCGGCCGGCGCGGCAGCGCAACATCTCGCACGAACCGGAGGCCCCCGCCGCGACCTCCCGGCCGGTCCCGCCAACGCTGGGACGGCCATCGGAGGTGCCCGCGACCAAGCCCCGCCGACCGGACACGCCGGGCCGTTCGGAGACGCCGGGTGGTCCGGAGGCTCCGAGCCGTCCGGAGACGCCGGGCCGCCCGGAAATGCCGGGTCGTCCGGAGACGCCCGTGGGCTCGGAGATGGCCGCCCGCCCGGACGCGCCCGCGACGCCGGCGGTGTCAGGCCCTCCAGGCCCCCTCGGCAGGCACGCGGCTCCCGCTCAGCCCGTCACGCATCCCGACGCCTGGTCCGCCCCCGCTTCCGGACGAGAAGGCACCGAGTGGCCGGACCGCACCACCCCCGCCGAGCGACCGGCCGCCGAGCCACCGGCTGCTCGACCCCCCTCGACGCATCCCGCGCCGGCTCGCCCTGCGTCGGCTGAGCCACCGGCTGGTCGGCCCGCGTCGGCTCAGCCGCCCGCTGCTCGGCCGGCGGCCACCGGCGGTTCCGCCGATCCGGGGGAGAACGGCCGGCCGGATCGGCCGGCAGGTCCGCGGCGGGCCGATGAAGGCCCGTTCCCCGCGACGGTGATCCCGCTGCCGCACGGGCGGCACGCCAAACCGGCCGGGGGCTCCCCGGCCGCGCGCTCCGCCGAGCCGCAGACCGAGAACGAGGGTTCGGCTGCCGCCGCCGGACGGCCGCCGGCCGAGGCCGCGCCCGAACGCGAGACCGAGGCTCCGGATGCGGTGACCGCCGAGACGACGGCTTCCGAAACGACGGCTTCCGAAACGACGGCACCCGAGGCGGCGGCTTCGGGTGTGGCGGCCGGCCGTCCCCCGGCGGACCGCGCTCCGGCGGCCGACCGGGACGCGGCAGAGCCGGGTGACGACGAAGAGTCGATCGCCAACGCCCGCACCGACCAGATCGTGTGGCCGTCCCCGTCGCGGCGTGCCCCGGCTCCGCGACCGGACGCCGGTTCCGCCGCACCGCGCGAGGCGTCCTCCGGCCGCCCGGACCGGCCCGCCGCGCCCGTCCGAGGCCGCTCCCACGATGAGGAGTCCGCGCCTTCGCACGAGACGCGGCCGGCCGCCGCCCGTGATTCGGCACCCCCGGCTCCGAGCTGGACCCCGCCGGCGCCCGGTCGCCCGGCCACGCCGCCCGCCTCCGGCCGTCCGGCGATGCCCCCCGTCCCCGGGCGACCGGCGACGCCGTCCCTGCCCCCGCGCGCCCCGGCGGCCGGGCATCCGTCGTCACCCACCACACCACCGCGGACCGGCTCGCCCCAGACCCCCGACGAGTCGCCGGCTCAGCCGCCCCGGACGCAGCCGACGAGGCCCGCGCATGTGCCGGCCGCCCGGCAGGCCCGGCCACCGGCGGTGTCCCGGCCACCGGCAGTGCCCAGGCCGGGGGCGGAGCAGTCCTGGCAGGGCCGGCCGGAGGCCGCCGCCGCGCCGCCGGAGTCTCCGGCGCGCGCCGTTCGCTCCGGTCCGGCCTCACCCGTACGGCCCGGACCGATGCCCCAGGTGACCCACGAGGACGAGGGACGCGGCGACGACGGTCGCGGCCGCAGGCGCATCTTCACGGGCGGCGGCGGCGGCGGCAACGGCGACGGCGACTACGAACAGCGCGTACGGACCGCCTTCGCGGGCGCCCGGCGCGTCGTCGTGCTCGGCTGCACCGGCGGTGCCGGGCAGACGGTGACCGCGCTCATGCTCGGGCACACCTTCGCCCAGCACCGCGGTGACCGGATCGTCGCGGTCGACGTGAACCCCGGCCCCGGCGCCATGGCCCGGCGCACCCGGACCGAGACGCGGGAGACGCTCACCTCGCTGATCGCCCATGCCGAGCAGGTCTCCGGCTACCAGATGATGCGCCGGTACACCTCCATCTCCAAGTCCGGGCTGGAGGTCGTGGCAGCCGGTAAGAACCCCGTCCAGGCGCTCGACGACCGGGACTACGCGCTCGCGATGCGGACCCTCGACCGGTTCTACTCGATCACGCTGCTGGACGCCGCGGCCGCCGTGGTCGCCCGGGTCCTGCCGTACGCCGATCAGATCGTGCTGGTCGCGCCGGCGAGTTCGGACGCGCCGCGGGCGGTGGCGATGACCTTCGAGTGGCTGGACGGCCACGGCTACGAGGATCTGCGCTCCCGGGCCGTCACCGTGATCAACGGGGTGAGCCGCCGCAGCATGGACGACGTCGAGCAGGCCGAGTCGGTCGCCAGGGGACGCTGCCGCGCGCTCGTGCGCATCCCCTGGGACGACCACCTCAGCCTCGACCGTGCACCCCGCAATGAGCTGCGTTCGCTGCGGGCCCCGACCCGCAAGGCGTACATCGCGCTCGGCGGGGTCGTCGCGGGCGGTCTCGTGCAGACGCCGGGGCGCTACCCGCAGCAGGAGGTCTCCCGATGAGCCGGCGCCGCCCGGCGTACGCCCGTCCGGCGTGCGCCCGCCTGGAACGGCGCGCCGATCGGTCCGGCGTGGTTCTCCGCACCGGCGTGCCCGGCGTACCGCGCCCGCCGGACGGCGGCTCCGGGACGGCGGCCGTCTCTTCGGCGGGCGCTGGCCGGGCAGTGCGTGATCATGTGTTCAGTAAGAACGAGGAGTAACCGATGAGCAGGGCGTCCAAGGCCCGCAGCCGGCTGGCCGTACGGTATTTCGACGATCGGATCCTCCTCACCGACAACGCGGCGTGGGCGTACTTCCGGCTGCCGACCGTCTCGTACGAGTTCACGACGAACGAAGAGCGCGAGGCGCTCGCCACCAACATCACCATCGCGATGGCCGGCATCCGCATGCAGGACGCCGAGATCCACCTGCGGATCGCCCACCGTACGTATCCGGCTGCGGAGTGGGCGCTCGCCCTCGACGAGACCTCGGACGGGGGGCCGGGCTGGCGTGAGTACCTCGAGGAGATGTACGCGCACGTCTGGTCCAAGGACTTCTGGACCAAGGAGGTCTACCTCGGCGTGCGCCTCGGTCAGCGCGGCGTGGGCGCTCAGCTGTCCGGGGGCGCCTTCAAGCAGCTGTTCGGCCTGTACAAGCGCAGCGAGGAGGTCCTCGGGCTGCACGACGAGGCGATTCCGGAGAAGGAGATCACGCGCTGGACCGAGCAGGCCGAGCGGCTCGGCCGCTCCCTCGGCGGCAGCGCCCTGTACGCCCGGCACGCGTCGTCGACGGAGATCGCCTGGCTGTTCCAGCACGCGGCCAGCGGCGCCCTGACCGACCCGCCGCCCTCGGCCACCCCGCGCCGCACCTGGGGCGCCGGCGAGATCGAGAGCCTCGTCGAGGGCACGATCGTCAACGGCCGGTCCAACCTCCGGATGGAGCAGCCGGACGGCTCGTCGTACGTCGCGTACCTGTCGTTCGCCCGATTCCCGGACCTGATGCCGTTCCCGGACGGTGAGCCGTGGATGCACTTCGCCGACGCCCTGCCCTTCCCGGTGGAGGTGTCGGCGCGGATGAAGCTCGTTCCGCCGGCCAAGGCGTCCAAGGACGTCTCCCGTAAGCTCGCCCACGCCCGCGACATGGACCAGCACATCCGTGAGGCGGGCGCCGAGGCGCCCATCGCGCTCGCCGAGCAGATCGACGCCGCCCGCATGCTGGAGCACGGCATCACCAAGGAGCGGCTGCCCTTCGTCTACGGCTGGCACCGGCTCATCGTGTCCGCCCCGACCGAGGAGCTCCTGCAGCAGCGCGTCGACGCGGTCGTCGAGCACTACCGCGACCTCGGCATCGACATCGTCTGCTCGACCGGCGACCAGTTCTCGCTGTTCTGCGAGTCGCTGCCCGGCGACCGGATCCGTGTCAACGCGTACGCCCAGCGGCAGCCGCTGCGGACGATCGCCGGCGGCATGCCCACCGCGACCGTCGACCTCGGTGACCGGCGGGACGACACCTCCTCCGGCTGGGTCGGCCCGTACATCGGGGAGACGCTCGGCCGCGCCCGGTCCATCGTGCACTTCGACCCGCTCGTCGCCGCCGCGCGCAACCGCCCCACCGCGGTCGCGATCACCGGTGAGCCCGGCGGTGGCAAGACGACCCTGGCGCTGCTGCTGCTGTACCAGATGGCGCTGCGCGGGGTCACGATCGCCGCCATCGACCCGAAGGGCGACGCCGAGTCCCTCGTCGAACTGCTGCGCCGGCGCGGCCGCCGCGCCCGCGTGCTGCCGCTGGGGTCCGCCGCACCCGGCCTCCTCGACCCCTTCAGCTTCGGCGACGACCTCGCGGCCAAGAAGACCATGGCGACGGAGACGCTCCGCCTGCTGCTGCCGCGCATGTCCGAGGAGCGCGAGTCCGCCATGATCCAGGCGGTCGGCGCGGTCGCCAACCAGCCGCAGCCCTCACTCGGCAAGGTCGTCGACTACCTCGACGCGTCGGACGACCCGGCGTCGAAGAACCTCGGCGCGGTGCTGCGCTCGATGTCGGAGATGCGCCTCGCCCGCCTGTGCTTCGACCCGTCCGGCGGTGAGCGGATCGACACCGCGGGCTGGACGACGGTCTTCACGCTCGGCGGCCTGACCCTGCCGGACGTCGCCATCAACCGCGAGGACTACTCGTACGAGCAGCGGCTCTCGGTCGCCCTGATGTACCTCGTGTCGCAGTTCGCCCGCCGTCTGATGCACGGCCTCGACCGCCATCTGCCGAAGACGATCTTCCTCGACGAGGCATGGGCGATCACGCAGACCCCCGAGGGCGCCAAGCTCATACCGGAGGTCTCCCGGATGGGCCGTTCCCGTAACACCGCCCTGATCCTCGTCTCGCAGAACGCCGGCGACCTCCTGAACGAGCAGGTGACGAACTGCCTCTCGTCCGTCTACTCGTTCCGTTCGACCGAGCGCAACGAGGTCGGCAACGTGATGGCCCTCCTCGGGGTCGAGAACTCCGACGAGCACCGCGCCGTGCTGCGCAACCTCGGCAACGGCGAGTGCATCTTCCGCGACCTCGACGGCCGCGCCGGCCGGATCGGCGTGGACCTCGTCTCCGAGGAGCTCCTCCGCTGGCTCGACACCAACCCGACACGCTCCAAGCCCGGCGAAATGAGTGCGGGCCAGGCGCCGGACCCGCATAGTGGGAACGAGCGACCATCCCGTCCCTCCACCGCCCCCCGCGACCCCGCCACAGAGGTCACCCAGGAGGTCCCCCGATGAGGGTGTCAGGCGTCCGCCACCGCCGACGACGACAACCGGCGAACCGCACTCCACGGGGGAAACGCCGGTCGCTCCTCGTCCTCATGCTCATGGCGGTGTTCATCCTCAGCCCGGTGGGCATCGCGGGTGCTGATCCCATTGGTCCCAACCCCAGTGACGCCTGCGCGCCTGCCGATCATCCGGCTCCGGAGCAGTACGGTTCGGGCATCGACGGCATGGTCAAGCCGCCGAACTACCCGAGCGACCAGCTGAAGAAGACGGCGAAGGACGCGCCGGATCAGCTCACGTACTACGACCGGTACGGCACGCGCGGTCAGTCGTGGCACGCGGTGGACATGGGCTGTTCCGACATGCCCGCGATGATCGGCAACAACATCGCGAACACCGTCTTCGTCTTCGCGCAGGCCATCGACCGGACGACGATCACCATCTACCAGGCGGCGGCGTCCGAGTCGCTCCTCGGATGGCTGAAGAAGACGGTCGACGGCGTCATCCGGGGGATGGGGAACACCTTCGGCGCCAAGTACTGGTCGTGGGTGGTCATCCTCGGCGCCCTGTGGCTGGCCTGGTGGGGGCTGATCCGCCGGCGGGCCAGCCGGGTCGCGGAAGGCACCATCTGGATGGTGCTGGCGATGGTCGCGCTGATCTGGTTGATCGGCCGACCCGGCGACTTCACGACGCTGGGCACGAAGGTCTCCAACGGGGCGACCGCGGCCTTCAACGCGGCTCTTCCACAGAGCGACGCCGACAGCACGACGTGCATCCCGCAGAAGGAGGGGAAGCCGCCGCAGCCGGTCACGAACGACGCCGTCACCCGTAACGCCAACGGTCTCTGGGTGACGCTCGTCTGCAAACCCTGGCTGATGGGCGAGTTCGGGACCGACGACCCGAAGGCCAAGATCGTCCAGGACAACGCGGCCACGCTCCTGGCCTCCCAGGCGGTCGATCTCTCCGAGAGCACGAATGGGCAGAAGGTCGATCTCGGGAAGAAGGCCGACACCTACAAGGGCGTGACCAAGAACATCAAGGACAACTATCCCGGCGCGTACTCCCTGTTCCAGGGCAAGGACTGGCAGTCGCGTCTGGCGGTCGGCTTCGGCGCCCTGCTCGCGGCCCTGGTCGCGGGCCTGCTCGTGCTGATCGTCTCGGTGATGCTGATCATCCTGAAGATCTCCTTCCTGCTGCTGCTCGTCGCGGGGCCGATCTTCCTGGGCATCGGCATCCATCCGGGCATCGGCCGCGTCATCGCGGTCCGCTGGTTCGAGCTGCTTCTGTCGACCCTGTTGAAGCAGGCGGCGTTGATCGGAGTGCTGGCGCTCCTGCTGTGGTGCTACGGCCTGGTCATGGCCGAGAGCCTGCCGTGGGGCCTGCAGATCCTGCTGATCTCCCTCGTCACGCTGGCGGCCTTCGTCTACCGGAAACCGTTCCAGCACCTGTTCGCGGCGGTCGGCTACTCCGCCGTCGGCTCCCGCAAGGGCGAGCAGGAGGTCGACATGGCGGTCCGGGAGACGCGGAAGCGGACGACCGCGATCGCGACCGCCGCCATCCCCGGTGCCGCGGGTTACCGGCTCGGCCGCTGGGGCGGCAAGCGCGACTCCGGTGCTCTGGCCGGCGCTCCGACCCTCAGGGGGGACGACGCGGCCGACTTCGAGACGGCGGGCCGCGAAGTGGTCGGCGCCTCCGACCGGCGTGGACGCGCCGCGCAACTCGCGGCGAAGGCGGCCGGGGCGGCGCGGGGCAGCGCCCCTCCGCTGAACCTGTCGCCTCGCGCGCAGGCCGCGGCGCCGGCCGCGCGGGCGAACGGCGGTGGCCTGTGGAGCCCGCGTCCGTCCGGATCGGGCGGCACGGCCCGCCCGCCGGCTCCTCGGGCGCCGCTCGACGCACCCTCGCGTGAGGAACACCGGCCGAGTGCCGCCGGAGGCGGCGCGCGACCGCCTTCCGCGCCCACCGGACCCAGCTGGGGCGCCGGCGGCAAGACGAGCGAGGGCCAGGGATCCGGCACCCGCACACCGCCTCGCCGGCCGGCCGGTGGCGGTGAGAGCGGAGGCCGCGGCCGTACGGGCGGCGGCGAGAAGGGCGGCGCTGCCACCGGCGGCGGTGGCTCCGGCGGCGGCCGGAGCTGGTTCGGCGGCGGATCAGGTGGCCGTACGACTCCGCGACCCGACGCGGGCGGTTCGAAGAAGAGCCCTGCGGCACGCGGAGGAGCCTCGGGAGCGAGGCCCGACCCCGCGTCCCCGGCCAGAAGGCGCGAGGAGACCCGCTCGGAGGGCAAGGCGCCGCCGCCGCTGTGGTCGGACAAGTCACGCCAGGACGGTCCGGCCATGCCGTTCTGGCTGCGCCCGGTCAAGCGCGAAGAGAGCGACGAGCAATGAGGGGCCGATGGACCTGACCGATCGCCAGCGCAAGTTCCTGTTCGCCGCGCTGGTGGTGCTCCTCGCCGGGGCGGGGGTGCTCCTGACCATCGGCACCGGGAGCGGCAGGCACAAGGGTTCGGCGCAGCGGAGCGGCCCGGTCGCCGCTCCGTCGCCGTCCGCGCCCTCGTTCACCGCTCCCGGGCTGACCGGTCCGCCGCCGAGCGGGGGCACCTACGACATCTACTCGCTGCTGCCGTTCACGCAGAAGGACTTCAGCGCGGCGGCGGACGTCGCCCGTCGCTTCGTCATCGCCTACGGCACCTACCGCTACGACGAGCAGCCGAGCGCCTATCTCGCGCGCATGCAGGGCCTGGTGACCAGTGACCTGGCGGCCCAGCTGCAGCGCGACTCATCGGCGCCGGGCCTGCTCGACCAGCGCAGGCAGGACAAGGAGGTCTCGACCTCCGACGCGCATCTGGACTCTCTCCGCGACATGGAAAAGGACCAGTTCATCTTTCTCGTCACCGGCACCCGGCACGTCAGCAAGGGAGGGAGTGCCCCCGGCGACAGCCCCGAGCAGTACGCCGTCACGGTGACGAGGTCCGGTGGAGGCTGGGTCGTCTACGCCTTCGACCAGGCCAACGTTGGTGACAAGTGAAAGGAAAGGGATGAAGCTTCGCCGGCACCTGCGGCTCGGCGTCGACTTGGGGGGACGGAACGACGGCCGTCGCGTTATCTCTCTTCTTCATTTCACACGGTCGGACCGGGGGGCGGTCCGGCTGCCGATCATCATCGCCGGAGGCGCCGCGGCGCTGTTCTTCATGAGCCTGGTGGCCATTCCGCTGTTCTTCGGTGCCAACGACTTCTACCAGCACGCGACCGGCGGCGGGAACTGCACGGACACCTCCGGGGCGGCCTCACAGCCCCAGCAGTCCGGCGACGCCAGCGGCATCCCGGCCAACTACCTGGCGCTGTACAAGAAGGCCGGTCAACAGTACGGCATCCCGTGGAACGTCCTCGCGGGCATCGGCTACGTCGAGACCCATCACGGTCAGCTCAAGGCCCCCGGCGTCACCAGCGGTGAGAACTACGCCCACGCCGGAGGGCCGATGCAGTTCATCCCCGGCACCTGGGCGACGTACGGGGTGGACGGCGACGGCGACGGGAAGAAGAGCCGTTACGACCCGGCCGACGCCATTCCCGCCGCCGCACGCTACCTGAAGGCCAGCGGCGCGCCGCAGCGGATGCGCGATGCCATCTTCTCGTACAACCACCTGACGTCCTACGTGAACAACGTGCTGTCCTGGGCGCAGAAGTACGCTGCGGGGAACTTCAACGTGGTCCAGGCCAGCGGCCCGATCTGTGCCGATATGAACGGCGCCCCGGTGGCCCCGAGCGCGGTGGCCGCGAAGGTCATCGCCTATGAAAAGGCGCAGTTGGGCAAGCCCTATGTCTATGGCGCGACCGGGCCGAACAGCTTCGACTGTTCCGGACTGACGATGTCCGCGTACCGGAGCGCCGGCGTCACCATTCCCCGTCTCTCGGACGATCAGTACTGGTGGGGGGCGTCGGTACCCCGTGGGCAGGAGCAGCCGGGGGACCTCGTTTTCTTCGAGTACCTGCCGGGACATACCGGTCCGGGGCACGTCGGCACGGTCTACAACCCGGAGAAGGGCATCATGATCGTCGCACCCCACACCGGCGACGTCGTCAAGTTCCAGAACTACAAGACCTATCCCGGTGGCGCCGTCGGCTTCACCCGCCCGACCGCGCACAACGGCCACAACGGCCCGACCAAGAGGCTCTGAGTGGAAACAGCGAGAACGGGACCGTCCCTGGTGGTGGGAGCGGTGATCATCCACCGGGGACGGCTCCTGGCGGCGCAGCGCGCCGACCCGCCGGAACTCGCCGGCGGGTGGGAGTTCCCCGGCGGCAAGGTCGAACCCGAGGAGACCGAGCAGGACGCACTCGTGCGCGAATGCCGCGAGGAACTCGGGGTCGACGTGACGGTGGGCGCCCGCGTCGGGCAGGACTGCCCGCTGCACAATGGACTCGTGATGCGGGTCTGGACGGCCGCGATCGTCCGCGGCGAACCGGAGGCCCGGGAACACTCCGCACTGCGCTGGCTGACCGCGGCGGAGCTGTTCGACGTCCCGTGGCTGCCGGCGGACCTCCCCGTCGTCGAAGCCGTACGCGAGCATCTCAAGGAGTCTTCATGATCATCGCTTTCTCGATCACACCGCTGGGCGTCGGCGAGTCCGTGGGGGAGTCCGTCGCCGAGGCGGTACGCGTGGTGCGGGAGAGCGGCCTGCCCAACCGTACGGACGCCATGTTCACGAGCGTCGAGGGCGAGTGGGACGAGGTCATGGACGTGGTGAAGCGCGCCGTCGAGGCGGTCTCCGCCCACAGCCCGCGGGTCAGCCTGGTCCTCAAGGCCGACATCCGCGAGGGCGTCACGGACGGGCTGACGAGCAAGGTCGAGACGATCGAGCGTCACCTGCGCGCGGACTCATGACGGCGAGGGCGCGGGCGACGCGGCGGACGCCCGGATGAGCGCGAGGATCTCCGGCCGTACGAGGTCGGAGATCCGGTCGTACGGCACCGTGACGACGGCGTCGGCGCACGCCCAGACATAACCGAGCAGGGGCGGCACGACGTCGAACTCGATCCCGTCCTTCGTCGGCATCAGGTCCAGCGCCCGCTCGTCCTTGTCATCGGTGTCGATCGCCTCCGGGCGGAGGGCGATGGAATCGATCTTTGGCTCCCCGCCGCAGAGCGCCCCGCCGGGGGCCGCCGCGCCGATCCGCCGTTCGAGGTCCTTCAGGCCGGACCGGGTGAACACCGCGTCGCGCAGGAGGTCCCTCGCTCTAAGCCGGCGTCCCGTGACCAGGTCCACGGTCACCGCCCGCGAGCCTCCCGAGTCGAATGGCGTCAGGGGCGCCCCGTGGGCGGTGAAGCGGTACCGGGCCGACAGCAGCCGGGGGCCGCCCAGTCCGATCTCGATGGTGGTGGTGACCCGAGGATGTCCCGCCGTCGCGCCGTCCGACTGGCGGGCACTCTCGTACCGCTTCAGCTGCTGGTCGAGGGGCAGCCGCAGGGTCCGGTCGACCGCCTGCTCGAGCGTGGGATCCGGCAGCCCGCCGACGCGGACGTACCGGCCCTCCACGGTGAGCGCCGGGCGGGTGAAGGCCCGCTCCACCGAGCCGTACGAGATGGTGAACGGCGTCCGCGCGGCCACCGGCGCGGGCCGTTGCTCGTGGGCCCTGCCGTGCGGCAGCAGGGCGACCGTGCCGATGACGCCGGCGGCGATCGCTCCGCCGACACCGGCGCCGACCTTGACGCCCGTCCTGCCGAGCAGTCTTCCGCCCACCGCGGGACCGGTGGATCCGCCCGTGCCGGCGATGCCCGCGCCCGCGCCGCCCGCGCCCGCGCCGCCCGCGCCGGTTGCCGTCCCGCCGGCGCCGCCCGTGGCGGCCCCGAGCAGGAGCGCCAGCGGCAGCAACGCGGCGAGACCCGCGACGGCCTCGGCGAGACGCTTCCAGCCGTTGCGCTCCCAGTCCGGGCCGTACGCCGCCCGGGCGGCCTCCTCGAGTTCGGCCACGAAGGCCGACGCTCCGGGCGGCCGGTCGGCCGGATCCTTGGCCATGCCGCGGGCGACGAGCGGCCGCATCGGCTCGGGGAGCTCGTCCAGCGGAACCGGCGCGGTCACGTGCGCCCGGCGAAGCTCCGCCTGGTCTCCCTCGTACGGCCGGCGACCGGTGACGCATTCGAAGAGGACGCAGGTCGCCGCGTAGACGTCGGTGGCAGGATCGGCCGGTCCGCCCTCCCACTGCTCCGGCGCCATGTACGACGGCGTACCGGCGGGCGCGCCCGGCCGCCCGGAGCGTACGGCGATGCCGAAGTCGGCGACCTTGCTCTGACCGTCCTGCCGGACGAGGACGTTCGCGGGCTTGTAGTCGCGGTGGACGACCGAGGCGGCGTGCGCCGCGGCGAGCCCGAGCAGGGATCCCTTCAGCACGGCCAGGGCCGCCTCCGGCGCCGTCGTGCCGTGCTCGTCGAGCACGGCACGAAGCGACCCGCCGTCGACGGCCTCCATCACGATCGCCGCGTGGTCGCCCTCCTCGACGTATCCGTACAGCCGGGTGACGTACGGGCTGTCCAGCGTCGCCAGGACGCGGGCCTCGTCCCGGAACGCGGCCAGGAAGGCGTCCCCACCGAGCCGCCGGGTGAACAGGTACTTGATGGCGACGATGCCGCCGGACACGTCGTCGCGGGCGAGCACGACCCGTCCGAAACCACCTGAACCGAGCTCACGCAGCTCCGTGTAGCCCGGAAGCGCCCACCGGCTCATGAATGCTCCTCGATGCCGTCGAGGGCACATCATGTGACCCCGTCACCGGAGGCGCAAGATCGTGGGCGGGACGCCTCGTTGAATGCTCCGGCCAGGATCGAGACGTCCCGCCCCATGATTCGACGCCCGACCCCGGCATCCGGTTGCCACGACGACGGCCGCTTCTTACGGCCGATCTCGCCCGGCCGGGCGGGCCCGGGCTTACGGCGACGCGATCGGCGTCCTCGGCGGGCCAAGTAGAATGGTGGTCGCCGCGTGGATCCCGCGGCGAATCCCACACCACGAAGCGAGACCCGCACGCATGCCCATCGCCACCCGGGAAGATCTCCGTAACGTCGCCATCGTCGCCCATGTCGACCACGGCAAGACCACGCTCGTCGACGCCATGCTCTGGCAGTCCGGCGCGTTCCGTGAGAACCAGGACGTCGACGAGCGGGTCATGGACTCCAACGACCTCGAACGCGAGAAGGGCATCACCATTCTCGCGAAGAACACCGCCGTCCGGCACGGTGGCATGACGATCAACATCATCGACACTCCGGGGCACGCCGACTTCGGCGGCGAGGTCGAGCGGGGCCTGTCGATGGTCGACGGCGTCGTCCTCCTCGTCGACGCCTCCGAGGGACCGCTGCCGCAGACGCGGTTCGTCCTGCGCAAGGCGCTGGCCGCCAAGCTGCCGGTCATCCTCGTCGTCAACAAGGTCGACCGGCCGGACGCGCGGATCGCCGAGGTCGTCGACGAGACGTACGAGCTGTTCATGGACCTCGACGCCTCCGAGGACCAGATCGACTTCCCGATCGTGTACGCCTCGGCCAAGGCGGGCCGGGCCAGTCTGGCCAAGCCGGACGACGGCGGCCTGCCGGACTCCGAGGACCTCGAACCGCTGTTCCAGGTGATCCGGGAGACGATCCCCGCGCCGGCGTACGACCCGAACACCCCGCTCCAGGCGCACGTCACGAACCTCGACGCCAGCTCCTACCTCGGCCGTATCGCGCTGTGCCGCGTGCACGCCGGGCAGATCAAGAAGGGGCAGCAGGTCGCCTGGTGCAAGCATGACGGCACCATCGATCGTGTCAAGATCACCGAGCTGATGATGACCGAGGCGCTGGAGCGCAAGCCCGCCGAGCAGGCCGGGCCGGGCGACATCATCGCCATCGCCGGCATCCCGGACATCATGATCGGCGACACGCTCGCCGACCCGGAGGACCCGCGGCCGCTCCCGTTCATCACCGTGGACGAGCCCGCCATCTCGATGACCCTCGGCGTCAACACCGGGCCGCTGGCGGGCCGCGAGAAGGGCACCAAGGTCACCGCGCGGCTGGTCAAGGACCGGCTCGACCGCGAGCTCGTCGGCAACGTCTCCATCCGCGTGCTGCCGACCGAGCGCCCGGACTCCTGGGAGGTCCAGGGCCGCGGTGAGCTGGCACTCGCCATCCTGGTGGAGACCATGCGCCGCGAGGGCTACGAGCTGACGATCGGCAAGCCCCGCGTGGTGACGAGGGAGATCGACGGGAAGCTGCACGAGCCCGTCGAGCGCCTCACCGTCGACGCCCCGGAGGAGTACCTCGGCGCGATCACCCAGCTCCTCGCCGTCCGCAAGGGCCGCATGGAGCAGATGACCAACCACGGCACCGGCTGGATCCGCATCGAGTTCATCGTCCCGGCCCGTGGCCTGATCGGGTTCCGCACCGAGTTCCTCACCGAGACGCGCGGTACGGGCATCGCCCACCAGGTCTTCGAGGGCTACGAGCCGTGGTTCGGCGAGCTGCGCACCCGGCCGACCGGCTCGCTCGTCTCCGACCGCGCCGGCGCCGCCACCGCGTACGCCATGTTCAACCTGCAGGAGCGCGGCTCGCTGTTCGTCGAGCCCGGCACCGAGGTGTACGAAGGCATGATCGTCGGAGAGAACTCCCGCGCCGACGACATGGACGTCAACATCACCAAGGAGAAGCAGAAGACGAACATCCGGTCCTCGACGGCGGAGACGTTCGAGCGGCTCACGCCGCCGCGCGTGCTGAGCCTGGAGGCCGCACTGGAGTTCGTCGCCGACGACGAGTGCGTCGAGCTGACGCCGAATGCGATCCGGCTGCGCAAGGTCATCCTCGACTCGAAAGAGCGGGAGCGCGCCCGGGCCCGCGCCAAGCGCGGCCAGGCCTAGACCCTCCGAGACCCCGCGTAAGCCGGGTACCGGGCGGACGCCCGGTACCCGGCGTCACCTGCCGAGCTCGCGGCGGCGTTCGTTCTGCTGCCGCCCCGGCCGCTGCCGCCCGGTGACCGGCAACTGCTGAGTGCCCGGTTCGACCCGCCACCGTACGTCCGCGTGGACGCCCGCCTCGGCCAGGCGCTCTCTGGCGGCGTCGAAGGAGGCGCACCACTGCTCTTCCCGCTCGAGGTCGAGACGGCGCTGTTCGTCGCTCTCCGCGGGTTCGGTGCGCAGCAGTGCCAGGCGTACCTGCCGTGTCCCGTCGACGCGAACCTTGACCGCGTGCTGCGGCCAGTCGCCTCGCGTCAGCACCGCCTCCCCGTCCTGGGCGGTCAGCGTCTCGAAGCCCTCGCCGACCTCGTAACCCAGCGCGCCGAACGCCTCCCGGAGAACCTCCGCCACATAGCGTTGCTCGGCCTGCCGCTGCGCGTCCTCGACGAGACGCGCGGCCTCGGCGCGCAGTCCCTCGTCGAAGAGCCGGGTGCCGTCGGCCACCTCGGCGAGCCGCGGCCGTACGGTCTCCGCGGCCGGCAGGCCCTCCAGCTCCCGCAGGAACCGCAGGGCGGCGGCCCGCCCGTCGCGGCGCTCCCGGGCGCGTTCGTTGGCGTGCTGGATGCGGAGGCGGACCTCCGTGAGCCGGCCCTCGGCCTCCGAGATCGTCGGCGCCCGTACGACCTGTTCGGCGGCCTCCGTGACGGCCTGCCGGTCCGCGTCGGCGGCGTCCGGCGCCAGGCGTTTCAGCACGCGGGTCAGATCGTCGGGGGAGGCCGCCGGGCGGGGCGCGGCGGCCGACCGGCCGTTCTCCGGCGTCGCCCTGAGGGACGCCGTAGCGGTCGCGAAGACGCGCCCGGTGGCCGCTTCGGCGATCGCCGCCGCCAGCGACTCCTCGGCGACCGTCAGCCGCGCGTCCGCCTCGGCGATCCAGGACGCGAGCTCGTCGGCGGACCGGCCGGTGACCTCGACGGGGACCGGCAGTTCGACGGCGACGCCGTGCTCGCGTGCCGACGCCGCGAGCGCCGCGATCCGGGCCGTACGGTCCAGCGCCTCACCGACGCTCTCCTCCAGCCGCCGCGCCTCCTGGAGGCGTTCCGCCTGCGCCTCGGCGCGACCCTCGGCGAGGGCGGCGAGCGCGCCGGCGCCGGCCGCCGCCAGGCCGGCCGCGCCTCCCATCACACGGACGAGTCCCAGAGACGCGATCACCGCCGCGTCCAGAGCGATGTCCGCCTCCACGCCGCTGCTCACAGTCGTCCTCCCACGGCCTGCCGTCGAATCTGCTCATGTCCCTGTCGCCACCGCTGCATGCGTACTCCCGTCATCACGAGGTGCACGAGCGGCACCATGACCAGCGCCGCCAGCCAGAGCAGCCACGAGACGGCGACCAGGGCGGGGATGAGGATGAGGAGCATGAGGAGCGGCAGGACGCAGACGAGGACCACGACTCCGCAGCCTCGGCCGCTGGTGCGCCGGCTCCTCCGCGACACGGCCTGCGAAGCCCCGGACAGGGCACGGCCCGTCGAACCGAACATCTTCGCCAGCGGCGCCCACGGCGCGGAGTTCAGGTAGTCGGCGCCGAGCTTGGAGGCCAGGAAGACCTCGGCCCCGGTGTCGACCAGCCAGGCGACGACGCCGATCAGAAGGAACGGCACGGTGAAGCCCGAGGTGTCGACCGCCTGACTTCCGCGTTCGGAAGAGGCCAGCCGGACGATGCCCAGGATCACCCAACCGCCGCCGATCCACAGGACCGCCAGCGGAAGCGTCCACAGCACGGCGCGGACCATCGCCGACCGGCGCCCGGCCAGCCGGTACCGCTCGCGCTCCTCCCAGTGCCTGTGCCCCTCGGCGAAGCGTTGTTCGGACTCAAGTCGGCGGCGAGCGGCGGCCTCGACCTCCAGCACGGCGTCCGGGGCCGCCCGGATCACCGCGAGGAGCCGGAGCGGATCGTCCCCCGCCTGGTCCGACAGCCAGGAGAACCACGGAACCGGTTCCCCGACCGAGTCCCGGGCCCGCCCGGCCGCCGCGGCCAGTGACTCACGGGCCTGGTCGGGACGGCCGGCCAGCGCGAGGAGCGTGGTCAGTACGACGGGAGGCTCGTCCAGGCCGGCCGCGCCGGCGGCGGGGATGCGGTTCGCCGATCGGGGCAACTGGGACCGCAGCCACTCCGCCTGCCGGTTCCACGTCGTCACCAGTCCCTGCCAGCGGTGATCGACGGCGATGAGCTCCTCGGTCCCGGAGAAGCCCGCCAGGACGGGCAGCAGCCGGTGGTCCCAGAGAGCCCGGGCCGCGCGTGCGGCGGTGCGATGGTCCGGATGCCGCCCGTCGTCGACGATGGCCGCGAGAACGGGGAGGTCCTCGGGGAGCAGCCGGAGCCCGAGGAAGTGGGGCTCGAGGGTGGGATCCAGCCAGCGCAGGAGATGCAGCAGCTTGACGTCGGGGGGACCGTCGCCGGTCAGGTGCTGGTCGATGAGGCGGATGCGGCCTTCCGGGTCGTCGTCGAAGCCGTTCAGCCAGCCGCGCAGCGCCTGCCAGGCCTCGCTCGGCCCCACCGGGGTGAACATCGTCCCGAAGAAGTAGCGGGCGCCGGACTCCCAGTCGGCCACCAGCGCGCGCGCGAACTCACCCCGGTCGGTGTACGTCCGGCCGCCGAAGGCCATCGCGCCGGCGGCGGCACCGGCGGTGAGCGGCGACGCGTCGGGCGGCGTCGGCGCCGCGACCGTGGGGTTCTCGCCGTCGAGCCACCGCCCGACCTCCGCGCCGCCCCACCGCCGGCGGGGATCGCGGGTCAGCAGCCCCTGGCAGAGCAGGCGCATCCTGGGGTCGGCGATGTCGTCACAGTCGATCGTGCGGGTCGCGAGGTGGTCGACCACCGCGGTCTCGCTCATGCCCGCGAACGGGGTACGGCCGGTCAGCAGCTCACGGACGATGATGCCGAGCGACCACCAGTCACGCGCGGGGGAGACCTGCCCGGACAGGGACTCCGGGGCCGCGTACGCCAGAGTGCGCGACGAGGAGGCGAAGACGACGCTCTGCTCGATCACTCGGCTCAGGCCGAAGTCCGTGATGGCGAGGCGGAGCGGGGCCGTGCTCCGGACCAGGATGTTCTCCGGCTTCAGGTCACGGTGCACGATGCCGGCCTCGTGCAGCCGTTCGAGACCGCCCGCGAGCTGCGCCACGACCTCGGCGACCAGCGCCGGCGGCAGGCCGGCCCCGAGGGCCCGGAGGTTGCCCGCCGGGACGTACTCCATGACCTCGTAGTCGCGTCCCTCCGCATGCCCCGTCTCGAGGATGCGCACGACGTGAGGGGAGTCCAGCGTCGGCAGTTTCCGCCAGACCGAGCGGTCCGCGGTGAAGCCCCGCCGGAAGATCTTGACGACGAGGTCTGTGCCGGCGGTGTCCTGTACGTGCAGGAGGTCGGACTCGGCACCCTGCGCGGGGAGGTCCCCCAGCACCGTGAACCGGCCGGCGAGGTCGGCGGGCAGCCGGACGAGGGAGGGCGCGGGCGCGCCGCCGTCGCGGCGGGTGACATCCGGTGCGTCACGCTGGGAGGGGACCGTGTCCCGGCGTGTCTCGTACTCCTCGCGCCGCGTCTCGGACGGCCCGTCGATGTCCGCCACTACCCGTCCTTCGCCCCATCAGTAGGTGCCTCCGAGAGCCTAACGCCCCCCGCCCGCCGACCACAGCGATCAGCGGGCTTCTCCCTGCTCCCGTATGGCCTTGAGATGCTCACTGATCTTGAACTGATTGATCACGAACTCCAGCGACATGCGCACGGTGACGAGTTCGAACAGCCACAGCAGCGGGGCGGCCGGAACCATGAATACTCCGAAATACCTGCCCCAGCCGAACTGAAGGGCCCAGAGGCCCACCAGGAGGATGAACAAGGAGGTCAGGCTGATCAGGACGATCGCGAGAACGTAGACCACCTTGATCAGCTTGGCCGTCACCATGTGGTCGAAGTTGAGGTCGAACAGGGTGCCGAGGAAGCCCTTGCCGCCGGGACGGCGTGCGTAGGCGGGTGGGCCCTGGGGGCCCTGTGGGGGAGGGCCGTAACCCGGAGGCGTGCCCTGCCAGGGGCCGGTCGGAGGCGGTGGCTGGTTGGGAGACGGGGGAGCGTAGCCGCCGTACGGTGGCCCGCCCAGGTGCGGCTGAGGGTCGCCCTGGTACGGGTAAGGGTCGCCCTGGTACGGCTGGGCGTCGTCCTGGTACGGCTGGGCGTCGCCCTGGCGCGGGGGCGGGGGGCGGTGCCCGGGGTCGTCGGGGGCGTTGGACATCTCTGTCTCCTCGGCTTCCACGCGTCAAAGGCTAGAGCGCCGGAGGTCTCGGTTCACATGACCAGGCCGTGCTGATCCCGTTGTCCCTGGCATCCGGAACGCGGTTGCGCCCCGGCCGGTGGGCCGGGGCGCAACGGGGACGGACGGGCGGGTCAGGCCTTCGGGGTTCCCTTGCCGCGCTTCACCACGCCGATCTTGGAGCCGAGCCAGACCAGCGGGTCGTACCGGCGGCCGACGACGCGCTCCTTCATCGGGATCAGCGCGTTGTCGGTGATCTTGATGTGCTCGGGGCAGACCTCGGTGCAGCACTTGGTGATGTTGCAGTAGCCCAGCCCGAAGTCCTCCTGGGCGATCTGCCGGCGGTCGCGGACGTCGGCCGGGTGCATCTCCAGCTCCGCCACCCGCATGAGGAACCGGGGCCCGGAGAAGTGCTCCTTGTTCTCCTCGTGGTCACGGATGACGTGGCAGGTGTTGTTGCAGAGGAAGCATTCGATGCACTTGCGGAACTCCTGCGAGCGCTCGACGTCGACCTGCTGCATCCGGAACTCGCCGGGCTTGACGTCGCCGCCGTCGAAGGCCGGGATCTCGCGGGCCTTCTCGTAGTTGTAGGAGACGTCGGTGACCAGGTCGCGGATGACGGGGAACGTCCGCATCGGCGTGACCGTGACGGTCTCGTCCTCGGCGAACGTCGACATCCGCGTCATGCACATCAGCCGCGGCCTGCCGTTGATCTCCGCGGAACAGGAGCCGCACTTGCCGGCCTTGCAGTTCCACCGGACGGCCAGGTCGGGCGCCTCGGTGGCCTGGAGCCGGTGGATGACGTCGAGGACGACCTCGCCCTCGTTGACCTCGACGGTGTAGTCCTTGAGCTCGCCCTCGCCCGCGTCGCCGCGCCAGACCCGGAACTTCGCCTTGTAGCCCATCTCAGTTCTTCTCCTCAGCGGGGAGCTCGCCCTCGGTCAGGTACTTCTTCAGCTCGTCGAGTTCGAAGAGCGAGAGGAGGTCCCCGCGCATCGGCTCCATCTCCTGGCGCTTGAGCTCCACGACGCCGTCGCGCAGCGAGCAGACCAGATTGATCTTGCGCCAGTCGGCGGACATCTTCGGGTAGTCGTCGCGTGTGTGGCCGCCGCGGCTTTCCTGGCGCTCGAGGGCGGCGCGCGCGACGCACTCCGAGACGATCATCATGTTGCGCAGGTCGAGCGCGAGGTGCCAGCCGGGGTGGTAGGCGGGGCCCTGCCCCTCCTTGACCGTGGCGCCCGCCGAGGGCGCGACCGCGACGTTCTTCACGCGGTCGCGGAGCTTGCCGAGTGCCTCGATGGCCTGCTCCAGCTCGTCCTCGCGGCGGATGATGCCGACGAGGTCGTTCATCGTCTGCTGGAGCTCCTGGTGGACCGCGTAGGGGTTCTCCCCGGTGTCGCGCTGGTACGGCTCGAGGGCCTCGGCCACCGCGGCCTCGACCTCGGACTCCGGGACCGACACGGTGGTCGCGGAGGCGTACTCGGCGGCGCCCAGCCCGGCTCGGCGGCCGAAGACCAGCAGGTCGGACAGGGAGTTGCCGCCGAGGCGGTTCGATCCGTGCATGCCGCCGGAGACCTCGCCGGCCGCGAACAGGCCGGGCACCAGCGCGGCCCCGGTGTCAGGGTCGACCTCGACGCCGCCCATGACGTAGTGGCAGGTCGGGCCGACCTCCATCGGCTCGGCGGTGATGTCGACGTCGGCCAGTTCCTTGAACTGGTGGTGCATCGACGGCAGCCGCTTGATGATCTGCTCCGGCTTGAGCCGCGAGGCGATGTCGAGGAAGACGCCGCCGTGGGGGGATCCGCGGCCGGCCTTGACCTCGGAGTTGATCGCGCGGGCGACCTCGTCACGGGGCAGCAGCTCGGGCGGGCGCCGGTTGTTGTCCGGGTCGTCGTACCAGCCGTCGGCCTCCTCCTCGGACGTGGCGTACTTGTCCTTGAAGACGTCCGGGATGTAGTCGAACATGAAGCGCTTGCCCTCGGAGTTCTTCAGCACGCCGCCGTCGCCGCGTACGGACTCGGTGACGAGGATGCCCTTGACCGACGGCGGCCAGACCATGCCGGTCGGGTGGAACTGCACGAACTCCATGTTGATCAGCGACGCGCCGGCGAGCAGCGCGAGCGCGTGGCCGTCCCCGGTGTACTCCCAGGAGTTGGAGGTCACCTTGAAGGACTTGCCGATGCCGCCGGTGGCGAGCACGACGGCGGGCGCCTCGAAGACGACGAACTTCCCGGTCTCGCGGATGTAGCCGAAGGCGCCGCAGATCCGGCCCTGCTCGTCCTTGAGGAGCCGGGTGATCGTCGTCTCGGCGAAGACCTTCAGCCGGGCCTCGTAGTCGCCGAACTCGGCGTGGTCATCCTGCTGGAGGGCGACGATCTTCTGCTGGCAGGTGCGGATCAGCTCAAGGCCGGTGCGGTCGCCGACGTGCGCGAGGCGCGGGTACTCGTGGCCGCCGAAGTTGCGCTGGCTGATCTTGCCTTCCTTGGTGCGGTCGAACAGCGCGCCCCAGGCCTCCAGCTCCCAGATGCGGTCGGGGGCCTCCTTGGCGTGCAGCTCGGCCATCCGCCAGCTGTTGAGGAACTTCCCGCCGCGCATGGTGTCGCGGAAGTGGACCTGCCAGTTGTCGTTCGGGTTGGCGTTGCCCATGGCGGCCGCCGCGCCGCCTTCGGCCATGACCGTGTGGGCCTTGCCGAACAGCGACTTGGAGATGATCGCGGTCTTCTTGCCCTGCAGCCGCGCCTCGATCGCGGCGCGCAGTCCGGCGCCACCGGCGCCGATGACGACGACGTCGTACTGCAGCCTCTCGATGTCAGTCACTTGTGGTCGTCCTTAGTTGAAGATCCGCAGGTCGGAGAATGAGCCGTGCGCGACGAGCGCGACGTACGCGTCGGTCAGCGCGAGCGTGCCGAGCGTGATCAGCGCGAACTGCCCGTGCCGGGCGTTCAGCCTGCTGATCTGCGTCCAGAGCCAGTAGCGGACGGGGTGCTTGGAGAAGTTCTTCAGGCGTCCGCCCATGACGTGCCGGCACGAGTGGCAGGACAGGGTGTAGCCCCACAGCAGGATCACGTTGACCCACAGGATGATGGTGCCGAGCCCGATGCCGAAGCCGCCGTCCTTGCCGTGGAAGGCGTTGATGGCGTCCCAGGTGTTGACGATGGAGATGAGCGCCGCGATCGCCCAGAAGTAGCGGTGGACGTTCTGCAGGATCAGCGGGAACCGCGTCTCACCGGAGTAGCCGCCGGGGGTCTTGCGAACCGGGCTCTTGTCCGGGACCGCGCACGCCGACGGGGTGAGCCAGAACGACCGGTAGTACGCCTTGCGGTAGTAATAGCAGGTCAGCCGGAACCCGAGCAGGAACGGCAGTGAGATGAGGGCGTACGGGATGAAGAACGGCAGGTGGTCGGGTACGAACCTGCCGAAGTCCGCGGCGTCGGCCGGGCACGCCTTGCTGACGCACGGGGAGTAGAACGGCGTCAGGTAGTGATATTTCTCGACCCAGAAACTGCTGCCCATCATCGAGCGCACGGTCGCGTAGACAACCCAGGCCGTGAACACGATGAACGTGGTCAGCGGGTAGCTCCACCAGCGGTCCGTACGTAGGGTGCGCGCCGGGATCCGGGCCCGATCCTTGGCCGGCGCGTCCACCGTCGTCTGCGTCATCCGGAGTCTCCATCGAAGGCACATCGCCTGGGAGGGCCGCCTATACTCCAGCCTCTCCTCTGCGGGGCGCTCCACGTTATTAGGGAGTTGTCACGAGCAAGATACGAGGCGCGGTCGCCGAATGTGAAACTGCCCACTTACTGACGAGTAACCACGCTGATTATGCGGCAATTGTGGCAGAAATCGGTATTTGCTAACTATGTTACCTAATGAGCGCTTGGTCCGCTAGTGTCCGATTGCATTCTTCTGAGACCGCCTAAGATGCGACTCCTGGGACCGGTGGGACAGGAGTGCGGAGAATGGGACAGCGGTCGCGGTCGAGCTTCGGCCCCGGCGCCTACGTCGTGCGGTACGCCTGGTGGAGTCCGCTCGTGCCGACCGTCGTCGGCGCGGTGCTCGTCGCCGGATTCGTCATCGGAGAGCTGCGGCGCCCGGCGAACGTGCGCTGGCGGCCCGACGCGCATCCCGGGATCGACGACTGGGTCAACTTCGGGGCCCGCTGCCTGATGCCGCTCGCCGGTCTCGGCCTGTTCGTCCTCGCGGCCGTCTACCTGCGCCGCGTCGTACGGGGACGGGTCGCGTTCGCGGTCGCGCGCAAGGGCGTCTACTGGTGCCCTTCGGGAGACGGAGCCAAGGGGGAGTGGTTCTCCTGGGACGACGTCGCAGCGATCGAGTTCCACGCGGCCGAGGGCGGCTCCACCGGCCACGGGGCCGTGGCCCTGCGCGGGTACGCCCCACCGGACGAGGAGCGGCCGCGCCTGGTCTCCACGCGCCTGGGCGGCTGGCGGATCGGCCGGCGCCGCCTGGTCAGGGCGCTGCGCGAGTTCGCCCCGCACGTCGAAGTGATCAGCTGAGGACAGGGCTCAGTCGAGTCGCGTGACGCCCGGCGGGAGGGCGGCGCCGGTCTCGGCGTCGCGCAGGAAGCCGAGCAGCGTCTCCCGGAACGCCCTGGCGGCGTGCGTCGGGGCGACGTCCTTGCGGTGGGCGAGCGCGATCGTGCGCTGCAGGCCGGGCGGGGCCAGGGGCGTGCCCACCAGCCCGGGCCGCCCGGCGAGCACCATCGACGGCACGACGGCCGAGCCCATCCCGGCCTCGACGAACCGCAGCACGGCGTCCATCTCCCCGCCCTCGACCGCGAACCGGGGTTCAAAGCCCGCCTGCCGGCACGCCGCCTGGGTCGCCTCCCGCAGGTCGTACCCCCGGCGGAACATCACCAGGGGCCGTGAGCGCAGGTCCTCGATCCGCAGCGAGGGGTGCTCGGGCGCGTCGGCGTGCGAGGAGACGACGACGAGGTCCTCCCGCAGGATCGGCGTCGTCTCCAGCGCGGGGTCGGTGCTCTGCAGCGGCAGGATGATCAGGGCCATGTCGAGCTGGCCGCGGGCGAGGTCGCGGACGAGGTCGCGCGAGCCGCCCTCCTCGACCCGCAGTTCGATGCCGGGATAGCGGGTGCGGAAGCGCATCAGCGCGTCGGCCAGCAGCCCGGCGAACAGTGACGGAGTGGCGCCGAGCCGTACGCGCCCGCGCCGCAGGCCCGTCAGGTCCTGGACCTCCCGCCGGGCGGTCTCGACGTCGGCGAGGATCCGCCGCGCGAGGGGCAGCAGCGCCTCGCCGGCGGGCGTCAGCGTGATGTTGCCGCGGGCGCGGCTGAACAGCGGGGCGCCCAGCTCCGCCTCCAGCGTCCTGATCTGCTTGGACAGGGAGGGCTGCGCGACCCGCAGCGTCTCCGCCGCCTGTGTGAAGTGCCTCACCTCGGCCACGGCGACGAAGTACGAAAGCTGCTGCAACTGCACCTTTATAGCCTACGGCTATGGAAACGAGCGTCGTCATGTCTTGGACGCAACCATCGAAACGGACATAACTTCCGCGATGTGTCGTCCGTGTCTCGTTCCACGCCGGTGGCCACCCGCCCTCGCCCCAAGACGCCGTCCCCGGCGGCCGGTCCGCTGAAGCGGTACCGCTCCTCCGTCGGCAAGAAGGCCGTCATGGCCGTGACCGGCGCCATCCTCGTCCTGTTCCTCATCGCCCACGCGATCGGGAACCTCAAGGTCTTCCTGGGCCGCCAGGATTTCAACCACTACTCGCACTGGCTGCGGTCGGTCGGTGAGCCCGCGATCCCGCACCGCGTGTTCCTGACCGCCCTCGAGGTGGTCCTCACCGTCGCCGTGCTGCTGCACGTCTGGGCCGCGGTCTCCCTCGCGCGCCAGGCGCGGCGGGCCCGCCCGGTCCGGTACGCCGCGCGGCCCAAGGCGCACGAGCACCGGTACGCCACACACGTCATGCGGTACGGCGGGATCGTCATCGTGCTGTTCGTCATCTGGCACCTGCTGGACCTGACGTTCGGCGCGGTCAACCCGAAGGGCGGGAACGCCCAGCCGTACGACAAGGTCATCGCGGACTTCGACCCGTCCCGCTGGTACATCACGCTCTTCTACGTCGTCGCCGTCATCCTCGTGGGCCTGCATCTGCGGCATGGCCTGTTCAGCGCCGTCCAGACGCTCGGCTGGGGACGGCAGCGCCGCTACCCGGCCGTCCGGGTGGTCGCCGACGTCGTCGCGGCGTTGCTGGTGATCGGCTTCGTGTCCGTTCCCGTCATGGTCACGATCGGAGTGCTGAAGTAGCCATGAGCGAACTGTTCACCGAGGGCGCCCCGATTCAGGACACCAAGGCGCCGGACGGCCCGATCAACGAACGCTGGGACAAGCGGCGCTTCGGCGGCAAGCTGGTCAACCCCGCCAACCGGCGCAAGCTGTCGGTCATCGTGGTCGGCACCGGCCTGGCCGGCGGCTCGGCCGCCGCGACGCTGGGCGAGCTGGGCTACCAGGTCAAGTCCTTTTGCTACCAGGACAGCCCGCGGCGCGCCCACAGCATCGCGGCGCAGGGCGGCATCAACGCCGCCAAGAACTACCGCAACGACGGCGACAGCATCCAGCGCCTGTTCTACGACACGGTCAAGGGCGGCGACTACCGGTCCCGCGAGTCGAACGTCTACCGCCTCGCCCAGGTCAGCGTCGAGATCATCGACCAGTGCGTGGCGCAGGGCGTGCCGTTCGCCCGCGACTACGGCGGCCTGCTCGACACCCGCTCCTTCGGCGGCGTGCAGGTCTCCCGCACCTTCTACGCCCGCGGCCAGACGGGCCAGCAGCTGCTGCTGGGCGCGTACCAGGCCCTGGAGCGGCAGATCGCGGCCGGCACCGTGACGATGTTCACCCGGCACGAGATGCTCGAGCTGATCATCGTCGACGGCGTGGCGCGCGGCATCATCGCCCGCGACATGATCACCGGCGAGATCGAGACGCACATCGCCGACGCGGTCGTGCTGGCCTCCGGCGGGTACGGCAATGTCTTCTTCCTGTCGACGAACGCCAAGGGCTGCAACGTCACGGCGACCTGGCGGGCGCACCGCAAGGGCGCGCTGTTCGCCAACCCCTGCTACACGCAGATCCACCCCACCTGCATCCCGCAGAGCGGCGAGCACCAGTCCAAGCTGACCCTGATGTCGGAGTCGCTGCGCAACGACGGCCGGGTCTGGGTGCCGGTGAAGAAGGGCGACACCCGCAAGCCCGGCGACATCCCCGAGGACGAGCGCGACTACTACCTGGAGCGCATCTACCCGTCCTTCGGCAACCTGGTCCCGCGTGACATCGCCTCCCGCGCCGCCAAGAACGTCTGCGACGAGGGCCGTGGCGTCGGCCCCGGCGGCCTCGGCGTCTACCTGGACTTCGCGGACGCGATCGCGCGCCTGGGCCGGGACGCCGTCGCCGCCAAGTACGGCAACCTCTTCGAGATGTACGAGCGCATCACCGGCGAGGACCCGTTCGAGGTGCCGATGCGCATCTACCCGGCGGTGCACTACACGATGGGCGGCCTGTGGGTCGACTACGACCTGCAGTCCACGATCCCCGGCCTGTTCGTGATCGGCGAGGCGAACTTCTCCGACCACGGCGCCAACCGCCTCGGCGCCTCCGCGCTGATGCAGGGCCTGGCCGACGGCTACTTCGTGCTGCCGAACACCATCAGCGACTACCTCGCCAAGGGCCCGTTCGAGAAGATCGGCGACGACCACGAGGCCGTCGTCGAGGCCCGCGAGGCGGTGAAGGACCGCATCGAGAAGCTGCTGTCGATCGACGGGGACCGTACGCCGGACTCCTTCCACCGCGAGCTCGGCGCGCTCATGTGGGAGTACTGCGGGATGGAGCGGACCGACGCGGGCCTGCGCAAGGCCATCGACCGGATCCGCGAGTTGCGCGAGGAGTTCTGGGCCCGCGTCAAGGTCCCGGGTGAGAACGAGGAGCTCAACCAGAACCTGGAGAAGGCCGGACGCATCGCCGACTTCTTCGAGCTGGCCGAGCTGATGTGCATCGACGCCCTGCACCGTGAGGAGTCCTGCGGCGGCCACTTCCGCGCCGAGTCGCAGACCCCCGACGGCGAGGCGCTGCGCGACGACGAGAGGTTCGCCTACGTGGCGGCGTGGGAGTACACGGGCCACGCGCCCGTCCTCCACAAGGAGAACCTCGAGTACGAGTACGTCAAGATGACCCAGAGGTCGTACAAGTAATGAAGCTCACGCTGAAGATCTGGCGGCAGAAGAACGCCGCCGACGAGGGCCGCATGGCCTCGTACGAGGTCGACGACGTCTCGCCGGACATGTCGTTCCTGGAGATGCTCGACGTCCTCAACGAGCGGCTGATCCTCGAGGGCGAGGACCCGGTGGCGTTCGACCACGACTGCCGCGAGGGCATCTGCGGCATGTGCTCGCTGGTCATCGACGGCACGCCGCACGGGCCGGAGAAGGCCACGACCACCTGCCAGCTGCACATGCGCAAGTTCAAGGACGGCGACGTCATCACGATCGAGCCGTGGCGGGCGCGGGCGTTCCCGGTCGTCAAGGACCTGGTGGTGGACCGGTCGGCGTTCGACCGGATCATCCAGGCCGGCGGCTACGTCAGCGCGCCGACCGGCTCGGCGCCCGAGGCGGCGGCCATCCCGGTGCCGAAGGCCGACGCGAACGACGCGTTCGACGCGGCGACCTGCATCGGCTGCGGCGCCTGCGTGGCGGCCTGCCCGAACGCCTCCGCGATGCTGTTCACCGCCGCGAAGATCACCCACCTGGGCCTGCTGCCGCAGGGCCAGCCCGAGCGGTACGACCGGGTCGTCTCGATGGTGGACCAGATGGACGCCGAGGGCTTCGGCGGCTGCACGAACACCGGCGAGTGCACCGCGGTGTGCCCGAAGGGCATTCCGTTCGAGACCATCTCCCGCCTCAACGCCGACCTGCTCAAGGCGTCGCGAGGCTGAATTCACGCCGCGCATCGCGCGCGACCGGACTTCACGGCCCGGGCGGAAGGTACGTCCCCCCTTCCCTCCGGGCCGTGATCTGTCACCAGGTGCCCTTCCGGAAACCTCGCCGGACCGATTCCTGGCTGCGGCGGCGCTGCGCCTCACGCGCCTTGCGGCTGCGCCGATGAAACGTCTCGGGCGGGCGCTGGAGGCCGTAGATGTCGCCCCACCATTCGCCGGGCACCGGGTCGATGATCAGGTCCAGATGCGCCGGATAACGCCGTCCGGCGGCGTCCCTGACTCCACGCCCGTCCGCCTCGTGGTACTCCTCCAGCGGCTGGACGACGTAGCCGTTCATGTCGACCGCGATGAGGAAGAGCCCGGCAACCCCCAAGAGTCGTTGTAAGACGGCGAGGCTGGGCGTGCACCTGCCGCTCTCGATGCTGCCGACGAGCGCCGGCGAGACCTTGGCGAGCCGTGCCATCTCCCGCTGGCTCATCCGTGCGATACGCCGGCCGCGCCGGACGAGTCCCGGGATCGGGAAGAGGGCGAGGTGGGGCTCGTCGTCGATGCGTCGAAGGCTCATGATGACGAGTCTCCGGCGTCCGGGGTCGTCCTTGCGGCCGCCTGGACCGGAATGTGGACGGGCCGGTGTGGTCCCGCCGGCGGTGCCGCCGGGCCCTGCCCCGACTTCCGCGGTTATTTGCTCTGCTCACCTCGAGTAGGCATTGGACCGTTCCAGGTGCATACTCCATGTGAGCAGAGCAAACGGTTCTGGGAGTCGCGGGAGGGGGCTGTGGCCGCCGGAGGTGGGCGGGTGCGAAGGCTCCCGCATACGGCTGGGCCGTGGCGCAGGCGTAACACGAGCGCCGTGGGCGGCGGAGGACGTTCTACTGATCCGTCGAATCGGACGGCGACTCTCCGGATGGCGATTCTCGCGGCGAAGGTGGGTGGTGGCCATGTCAGAGGCCATGTTGGTAGGTATATTTCAATACCGAAACGGTTGACGTAAACATCTACCAGGACATGGCCGAATTACGCCAAGCTAAGGGCCGATCCTCGTATGACCCTGGAGGTGGACGGCCCGATGCCTGTCACGAAGAGCCGATGGCTCGTCTCCCTGACCGCGGTGGCGCTCGCGGCGTCCGCCTGCGGCGGCGGTGGCGGTTCCGGGAACAAGCCGAAGGTCTTCACCTTCGCCAACACCGAGCCCGAGCACCTGATCCCCGGCAACACCAACGACTCGTACGGCCTCAACGTGGACAGCGCGCTGTTCGACACGCTGATGACGCTGGACGCGAACGGCAAGCCGGTCCCGCAGGAGGCCGCGTCGGTCGAGTCGTCCGACCAGAAGGTCTGGACGATCAAAATCAAGCCGGGCCTGACGTTCCACGACGGCGAGCCGGTGACGGCGCAGAGCTACGCCGACGCCTGGAACTACACCGCGAACGGCGCCAACGGCTGGGGGAACAACTACTACTTCTCCGCCGTCGACGGCTACGCCGACCTCAACCCGGACAAGGGCAAGCCGAAGGTCGACACGCTCAAGGGCCTGAAGGTCGTCGACCCACAGACGCTGCAGGTGACGCTGTCGCAGCCGTTCAGCCAGTTCCCCTACATCCTGTCGTTCCTCGGCACCGCGCCGCTGCCCAAGGTGGCCTTCAAGGACATGAAGGCGTACGAGGAGAAGCCGATCGGCAACGGCCCGTTCATGATGGACGGCTCCTGGGAGCACAACCGGGAGATCAAGACCAAGAAGTTCCCCGGCTACAAGGGCCCGCGCCCGGCCAAGTCCGACGGGGTCGTCTTCAAGACCTACGCCAGCCGCGACGCCGCCTACACGGACCTGCGGGCCGGCCGGGTCGACTTCGATACCCAGATCCCCGCCGCGCAGGTGCCCCAGGCGAAGCGGCTGCTGGGCAAGCGGTACCTCAGCGTGCCCAGCGGCACGATGGACTTCCTGGAGTTCCCGCTCTACGACAGCCGGTTCGCCAACCCGGACCTGCGCAAGGCGATCTCGATGGCGATCGACCGGCAGTCGATCGTGAACGCCGTCTTCAACGGCGTCTACAAGCCCATGGGGTCGCTGCTCGCGCCGATCGTGCCCGGCTACCGGGCGAACGCGTGCGGTGAGGCCTGCACCTACAACCCGACGGCGGCCAAGCAGCTGTTCGACAAGGCCGGCGGGTTCAAGGACACGCTGCACCTGATGTTCTCCAACGCCGACCCGACGTACGAGCAGTGGATGACCGACGTGGCCAACCAGCTCAAGCAGAACCTCGGCATCACGAACATCGTCTTCGACAAGGTCCAGGCGTCGGACTACATCTCCAAGCTGACCGACCACAAGGCGACCGGCCCGTACCGCAGCAACTGGACGATGGACTACCCGAGCCCGGAGGACTACCTCACGCCCCGGTGCGCCAAGCCGACCCGGAGCGGCTACGACGGCGCCGCCTGCGAGGCGCTGATCATGAAGGGCAACGCGGCGGGCACGCCCGAGCAGGGGCAGCAGTACTACCAGCAGGCCGAGGACCTCGTGCTGAAGGACCTGCCGGTCACCCCGCTGTGGAACTGGCAGGACCAGGCCGGCTACTCCAGCCACATCGGGAACGTCAACGTCGACCCGTACGTCCAGCCGCTGGTCCACCTTGACCAGGTGACGGTCAAGTAGCGTGTGGCGTTTCGTCCTCCGGCGCGTGCTGCAGATGGTGCCGGTGCTCATCGGCACCACCTTCCTGATCTACGTGGCGGTGTTCGCGCTGCCCGGGGACCCGATCCGGGCCCTGGGCGGCGACAAGCCGATGCCACCGTCGGTCTATGAGGCGCTCCGGCACCACTACCACCTCGACGAGCCGCTGATCGAGCAGTACGGCCGGTACCTCCTCGGCCTCGTCCGCGGGGACTTCGGCGAGACCCTGAACGGCCAGTCCGTCGCGAGCCTGATGGCGACGGGCTGGACCGTCACGGTCCAGCTGGCCCTCACCGCCTGGGTCTTCGAGCTCGTCGTGGGCATCGCGCTCGGCGTGCTCGCCGGCCTGCGCAAGGGCGGGATCATCGACTCGCTCGTGCTGAGCGGCACGACCTTCGTCATCGCCATCCCGGCCTTCGTGCTGGCCTACTCGGCCCAGCTGATCTTCGGGCTGAAACTCGGCTGGTTCCCGACGGCGGGGACCGACGACGGCTGGCCGTACAGCTACCTGTTGCCCGGCATCATCCTCGGCTCGCTCAGCCTGGCCTACATCGCCCGGCTGACGCGCACCAGCCTGGTGGAGAACATGCGCGCCGACTACGTGCGCACCGCGCTGGCCAAGGGGCTGCCGCGGCGCCGGATCATCCTCCGGCACACGCTGCGCAACTCCTTGATCCCGGTGGTCACCTATCTCGGTGTCGACCTGGGGAACCTGCTCGCCGGCGCGATCGTCATCGAGGGCATCTTCAACCTGCCCGGCATCGGCCAGCAGATCTTCCAGGCGGTCCAGATCAAGGACGGCCCGACGGTCGTGGGCATCTCCACCTTCCTGGTGCTGATCTTCCTGCTGGCCAACCTGGTGGTCGACATCCTGTACGGCGCCCTGGACCCGAGGATCCGGTATGAGTGAGAGGAGGGCGCATGAGTGAAGCCGGCAGCGACACGCTCGCCGTCGCCCAGACCGGATCGGACGTCGCAGGGGCGTCCGCGTCGCTGTGGAGCGACGCGTGGCGTGCCCTGCGCCGCCGGGTCGTCTTCTGGGTGTCGGTGGTCATCCTTGTCGTGATGGCCCTGATGGCGGTGTTCCCGTCGCTGTTCACCGACCGCGGGGTCAACGACCGGTGCGACGTACGCTTCGCCAAGCACGCGCCGTCGTCGTGGAACCCGTTCGGCGCCGGCGGCCACCCGTTCGGCTACGACATGCACGGCTGCGACTACTGGGCGCAGATCGTGCACGGCGCCCGCGCCCCGATGATCGTGGGCTTCGTCGTGACCGGGATCGCGCTGACCCTGTCGATCACGCTGGGCTCGCTGTCGGGGTACTTCGGCCGCTGGCTGGACGCGCTCATCTCGCGGATCACCGACATCTTCTTCGGCCTGCCGCTCGTGCTCGGCGCGCTCGTGATCCTCACGGCCTTCCCCGCCCACGGCGTGTGGACGATGTCGCTGGTGCTCGGCGTGCTGTGGTGGCCGACGATGACCCGGCTGATGCGCGGTCAGGTGCTGTCGGTGCGGGACGCGGACTACGTCCAGGCCGCCCGGGTGCTCGGTGCCGGTGACCTGCGGATCATGGCCCGGCACATCCTGCCGAACGCCATCGCGCCCGTCTTCGTCTATGCGATGCTGAACGTCGGCGTGGTGATCGGGTACGAGGCGACGCTCGACTATCTCGGCGTCGGCCTGCAGTACCCCACCGTCTCCTGGGGGCTGCAGCTCAGTCAGGCGCAGGACGTCTTCACCGACTACCCGTACCTCCTGATCTATCCCGCGGTGCTCCTGACGGCGACCGTGCTGAGCTTCCTGCTGCTCGGCGACGCCGTGCGCGACGCCCTGGACCCGAAATTGCGATGACGAACACACCCGACCCCGCTCCGGGGACACCGCTGCTCCAGGTCGAGGACCTGCGCGTCGAGTTCCGCATGCGCGGCTCGACGGTGAACGCCGTCAACGGGCTCTCCTACACGCTCGCCGAGGGGGAGACCCTCGCGATCCTGGGGGAGTCCGGGTCCGGCAAGAGCGTCAGCGCGCAGGCCGTGATGGGCATCCTCGACACTCCGCCGGCGTACGTCACGGGTGGCGCCGTGCGGTTCCGTGGGACGGAGCTGCTCGGCCTGCCGGAGAAGAAGCGCCGGATCTACCGGGGCGCGCACATCGCGATGATCTTTCAGGACGCCCTGTCGGCGCTGAACCCGGTGCACCGGGTCGGCGACCAGATCGCCGAGATGCTGATCGTGCACAAGGGGATGTCCCGCGGCGACGCGCGCAAGCGTGCGGTCGAGCTGATGGACCGGGTGCGGATCCCCTCGGCCGCCTCGCGGGCGAGTGACTACCCGCACCAGTTCTCCGGCGGCATGCGCCAGCGCGTCATGATCGCGATGGCGCTGGCGCTGGAGCCGGACGTGCTGATCGCCGACGAGCCCACGACGGCCCTCGACGTCACCGTCCAGGCGCAGATCATGAAGCTGCTGTCGGACCTGCAGGACGAGATGGCGATGGGGCTGATCCTCATCACCCATGACCTGGGCGTCGTCGCCGACGTCGCCGACCGCATCGTCGTCATGTACGCCGGGCGCGTCGTCGAGCAGGCCGAGGTCAAGGAGCTGTACGCCCGGCCCGCGCACCCGTACACCGAGGGCCTGCTGGCGTCCGTGCCGCGCGTCGACGTACGGGACCGGGCGCTGACCCCCATCAAGGGAGCGCCGCCGAACCTCGCGGCGATCCCGGCCGGCTGCCCGTTCCACCCGCGCTGCCCGCGGGCACGGGAGGAGCGCTGCCCGGACGAGGTGCCCGCGCTGCGCGACGTGACCGGTACCGGGCACGGGAGCGCCTGTCACTACGCGGAGGAGGTGCTCGGTGGCTGACGAGATCCTTCAGGTCGAGAACCTGGTCAAGCACTTCCCGCTCACCCAGGGCGTCGTGTTCAAGCACCAGGTGGGCCAGGTCAAGGCGGTCGACGGCGTGTCGTTCGCGTTGCACAGGGGCGAGACGCTCGGCCTGGTCGGGGAGTCCGGCTGCGGCAAGAGCACGCTCGCCAAGCTGCTCATGGCCCTCGAACGCCCCACCTCCGGGTCGGTGCGCTTCGAGGACCAGGACGTGTTCGCGCTGTCCCGTGCGGAGCTGCGGCGGCTGCGGCGCCGGGTGCAGATGGTCCTGCAGGACCCCTACACCTCGCTGAACCCGCGCATGACGGTCGGTGACATCGTCGGCGAGCCGTTCGCGATCCACGGGGACCCGGAGGGCGGGCGCCGCCGCCGCGTACGCGAACTGCTGGAGGTCGTCGGCCTCGATCCCGACCACGTGAACCGCTACCCGCACCAGTTCTCCGGCGGGCAGCGGCAGCGGATCGGCATCGCCCGGGCGCTCGCGCTGCGGCCCGACGTGATCGTCTGCGACGAGCCCGTCTCCGCGCTGGACGTCTCGGTGCAGGCACAGGTCATGAACCTCCTGGCCGACCTGCAGAAGGAGTTCGGCCTGTCGTACGTGTTCATCGCGCACGACCTGGCCGTCGTCCGGCACATCTCGGACCGGGTCGCGGTGATGTACCTCGGCAAGATCGTCGAGATCGGCGACGAGGAGCAGATCTACGACCACCCGACGCATCCGTACACGCAGGCGCTGCTGTCGGCCGTTCCGGTGCCGGACCCGACGCGGCGGGGGACCCCGATCGTGCTCGAGGGCGACGTCCCGAGCCCGACGAACCCGCCGTCCGGCTGCCGGTTCCGTACGCGCTGCTGGAAGGCCCAGGACGTCTGCGCCACCGAGGAGCCCCTCCTGCAGGTGAGGGCCGCGCGCGGCCCCGATGACGGCGCGGACGGCGGCGTCACGGGATCGTCGCACCCGAGCGCCTGCCACTTCGCCGACGAGAAAACCGCTCGCGACTGATCTCGCGCTCTGGGTAGCGTCGAAGGACCTGCCGTCTCTCGAACGGGGTCTTTCATGCGCTCGTTCCCCGTGGCGGATCCCGGCACGCCCGACCATCGGTCGGCCGCGCGCTACCTGCTGTGGACGGCGCGCGCCCAGGCCGGCACGATGGCCGGCGCCGCCGGGGCCGGGGTCCTGTGGATGATCAGCCAGGCCTTAGTGCCCGCCGTGATCGGACGGGCGATCGACGCAGGCCTGACCGCCCGTGACGCTCGCGCGCTGGTGACCTGGTCCGGTGTTCTGCTGGCCCTCGGCGTCGTCCAGGCGGCGACCGGCGTGCTGCGGCACCGCCTGTCCACGGTCAACTGGCTGGGCGCGGCCTTCCGCACCATCCAGGTGACCACCCGGCAGGCCGTACGGCTCGGCGCGACGCTCCCCAAGCGGCTGGCGAGCGGCGAGGTGGTCAGCGTCGGGATCGCCGACGTGTCGCACATCGGCGGGGCGATGGACATCGTTGGGCGCGGCAGCGGTGCGGTGCTCTCGATCGCCGTGGTCGGAGTGATCCTGCTGACGACCTCCTGGCGGCTCGGCCTGATCGTGCTGGCCGGGGTGCCGCTGCTGGCCCTCGCGGTCGGGCCGCTGCTGCGCCCGCTGCACCACCGGCAGCAGCGGCAGCGCGAGCTGAACGGCGGGCTGACCACCCGCGCGGGCGACATCGTGGCCGGGCTGCGCGTCCTGCGCGGGATCGGCGGCGAGCAGTTCGTCGCCGCGCGCTACCGCGCCGAGTCCCAGGCCGTCCGCGCGGCGGGCGTCCGCGTGGCGCGCACCGAGTCGCTGCTGGACGGCGCGCAGGTGCTGCTGCCCGGACTGCTGGTCGCGCTGGTCACCTGGGCCGGGGCGCGGTACGCGCTGAGCGGGGAGATCACGACGGGTCAGCTGGTCTCCTTCTACGGGTACGCGGTGTTCCTCATCGACCCGTTGCGGACCCTCACCGAGGCCGCCGACAAGATCACCAAGGCGCACGTCGCCGCGCGGCGGGTGGTCCGGATCCTCGGGATGACGCCCGAGCCGCCCGACGACGGGACCCGGTCCCCGATCCCCGGCGACCTGGTCGATGAGGAGTCCGGCGTCGTCGTACGGCCCGGCCGGCTCACCGCCGTCGCCGCGACCGCGCCGGAGGACGCCCAGGCCATCGCGGACCGGATCGGCCGCTTCGCCGACGGCGCGGTCACGTGGGGCGGCGTCCCGTTGCGGGAGCTGCCGCTGCGGGCCGTCCGGGAGGCGGTCCTGGTCGCCGACAACGAGGCGCGGCTGTTCTCCGGGCGGCTGCTGGACGAGCTCGGCGGCAACGGCGACGGCGACGCGCACGGCGTCCAGGCGGCCCTGCGCGCCGCCTGCGCCGAGGACGTCGTCGACGAGCTCCCGGACGGGCTGCGGTCCGTGGTCGCCGAGGGCGGCCGGGAGTTCTCCGGCGGGCAGCAGCAGCGGCTGCGCCTCGCCCGCGCCCTCGCCGCCGACCCGGAGGTCCTGGTCCTCGTCGAGCCGACCTCGGCGGTCGACGCCCACGCCGAGGCCCGGATCGCCGCCCGCCTCCGGGAGTTCCGCGGCGGTCGCACCACCCTGGTCTGCACCACCAGTCCGCTCGTGCTCGCGCACGCGGACGAGGTCGTCTTCGTCGCCGGGGGCAGAGCGGTGGCGACCGGCCCGCACCGCGAGCTGCTCGGCGCCGAGCCGGCCTACGCCGCCACCGTCAACCGCGAGGAGCTGATCGGCGAGGGGCGTACGAACGAGGGTCGCATGAAGGAGGGCGCATGACCGAGCGGATGACCGAAGCCACGGGGATCCTGCCGGTCGCCTCGGCCGCCCAGGTGCGGGCGTACGCGCGGCGGCTGACGCTGGCCTACCCGCGGGAGCTCGCGACGGCGCTCGCCGTGCACGGCCTCGCCGCCGTCGCGGGGCTGGTCGCCCCGCGTCTCCTCGGCGAGCTGGTCCAGGACGTGCGCGACGGGTCCTCGCACGTGGCGGTCGACCGGATCGCGATCGCCATCCTGGCGTTCGTCGTCGTCCAGGGCGTGCTGCTGCGGTACGCCGTCTTCCTGTCCGCGCGGCTCGGCGAGAAGGTGCTGGCCCGGCTGCGGGAGGAGTTCGTCGACCGGGTCCTGGAGCTGCCGCTGTCCACCGTGGAGCGGGCGGGCACCGGCGACCTGGTCACCCGTACGTCCCGCGACGTGGACGCCCTGGCTCGCACCGTACGGCACGCCGTGCCCGAGACGCTGATCGCGATGGTCACCGGCGCGTTCGCGATCGGGGCGCTGATCCTCGTCGGGCCGCTGACGGCGCTGCCGTGCCTGGTCGGGGTGCCCCTGCTGTGGTGCGGCACCCGCTGGTACCTGCGGCGGGCCCGCGACGGCTACCTCCGGGAGAACCAGGCGTGGGGCGGCGTGACGGCGGGGCTCAGCGAGACCGTCCTCGGCGCGCGCACCATCGAGGCGTTGCGGCTGGAGGAGCGCCGTGTCGCGCGGACCGACGCCGACCTCGCCGCCGCGTGGGAGGCCGAGCGGTACACCCTGGGCCTGCGCACGGTGTGGTTCCCGCTGGTGGAGATCGGCTACGTGCTGCCGGTGGCGGCCACGCTGCTGATCGGCGGCCTGCTCTATCTCCACGGCCTGGCGTCGCTGGCCCAGGTCACCGCCGCCACGCTGTACGTCCAGCAGCTCATCGACCCGCTCGACCGGTTCCTGTCGTGGGTCGACGAGCTGCAGGTCGGCGGGGCGTCGCTGGCCCGGCTGCTGGGCGTCGCCGAGGTGCCGGCGGACCGTACGCCGGGCGGCCGGCGGCCCGACGGCGATCGGATGGCGGTCGACGGGGTGCGTTACTCCTACCGGGACGGCAAGGACGTCCTGCACGGGATCGATCTGCGCCTGCGCCCGGGCGAGCGGCTGGCGATGGTGGGGCCGAGCGGCGCGGGCAAGTCCACGCTCGGCCGCCTGCTCGTCGGCGTGCTGCGGCCGCGCGCCGGAGCGGTCACCGTCGGCGGGGTGCCGCTGGTGGACCTTCCGCTGGAGGATCTGCGCCGCAACGTCGCCCTGGTCACCCAGGAGCACCATGTGTTCCGCGGCACGATTCGCGACAACCTGCTGCTGGCCCGGCCGGACGCGACCGACGAGGAGCTGGCGCGGGCGCTCGACGCGGTGGACGCGTCCTGGGCCCACACGATGCTGGACACCGAGGTCGGCGCCGGCAACGCGGCGCTGTCCCCCGCCCGGGCGCAGCAGCTCGCGCTGGCCCGCCTCGTCCTGGCCGACCCGCACACGCTCGTGCTGGACGAGGCGACGTCACTGCTGGACCCGCGGGCCGCCCGGCACCTCGAACGCAGCCTGTCGGCGGTCCTCGACGGCCGTACGGTGGTGGCGATCGCGCACCGGCTGCACACCGCCCACGACGCGGACCGGGTCGCCGTCGTGGAGGACGGCCGGATCACCGAGCTGGGCGACCATCACGAGCTGATCGCCCGCGACGGCTCCTACGCGGCGCTGTGGCGGTCCTGGCACGGTCCAGGCTGACGGGCCCGGCCTGGTCAGGCCGGCCGTGTGGGGGCGTCAGCCGCGGGGGAGCTTGACGACGCTGACGAAGAAGTCGTCGATCTGGCGGACGACCTTGATGAACTGGTCGAAGTCGACCGGCTTGGTGACGTACGCGTTCGCGTGCAACCGGTAGCTGCGGAGGATGTCCTCCTCGGCCTCGGAGGTGGTGAGGATGACGACCGGGATGGTGCGCAGCGCCTCGTCGTCCTTGATCTCCTCCAGTACCTGCCGGCCGTCCATGCGGGGGAGGTTCAGGTCGAGCAGGACGAGGTCCGGACGCGGGGCGTCGGCGTAGTCGCCCTCGCGCCGCAGGAACCGCATCGCCTCTTCGCCGTCGCTGACGACCGACAGCTTGTTGCTGACCTTGTTGTCATCGAACGCCTCTTTCGTCAGCACGACGTCGCCGGGATCGTCCTCGACGAGCAGGACTTCGATGGGGCGTACGGTCAGGTCGGTCATTGTTCGGCTGTCTCCGTGCTGTCGAGGCTGTCGTCGCCGTCGTCGGTTTCCTCAATGGCGGGCAGGGTCCACCGGATCGTCGTGCCCTTCTGCTCCGGCGCGGTGTCCAACCAGATCCGGCCGCCATGGTATTCGACGATCTTCTTGCAGAGAGCCAGCCCGATACCGGTTCCGGCGTACTCGTCCTTCGGGTGCAGGCGCTGGAAGATGAGGAAGATCCGCTCGGCGTAGGCGGCGTCGATGCCGATGCCGTTGTCGCTGCAGGCGAACTCCCAGTAGTCGCCGTCGCGCTCGGCCGAGATCTTCACCCGCGGCGGATCCTCGCTGCGGAACTTGATCGCGTTGCCGATGAGGTTCTGGAGGAGCTGGGTGAGCAGCGTCGCGTCGCCCATGACCTTGGGCAGCGGGTCCCAGGTGATGCCGGCGTCCGACTCCGACCGGGCCAGCCCCAGGTTGTCCAGGGCGGCCGCGAGAACGGTCTCGCAGTTGACGACCGTCATGTCGCGGTTCACCCGGCCGACGCGGGAGAAGTTCAGCAGGTCGTTGATGAGCGACTGCATCCGCTTGGCGCCGTCGACCGCGAAGTCGATGTACTGCCGGCCGCGGTCGTCCAGGACGTCGGCGTAGCGGCGTTCGAGCATCTGGCAGAAGCTCGCCACCTTGCGCAGCGGCTCCTGCAGGTCGTGGCTGGCCACGTAGGCGAACTGCTCCAGCTCGGCGTTGGATCGGCGCAGCTCCCTGGTCTGCTCGTCGAGCTTGGCGCGCGCCTCCGCCGCCTCTCGCCACTCCTCCAGGATGTGGTTGCGCATGGCGTCGACGTGCGCCGCCAGCTCGGCGAGCTCGGCCGGGCCCGCCACCTGCAGCGGGTGGGTCAGATCGCCCTGGGAGACCCGGCGGACCTGGCCGGTGAGCGCGGAGACCGGGCGCAGCACGGTGCGCCGGATGAGGAGGGTGAGGCCGAGCGCGCCGGCGATCAGCACGACCGCTCCGCCCACCAGCGTCTCGTAGAGCAGGTCGACCTCGCGGTCCAGCCGGTCGGCGGACCGGCGCTGGAGCTCGGCGAGGCGGGTACGGGCGGTCGCGACGGCGTCGCGCACCGCGGCGAACCGCTGTTCGCCGAAGGCGGCGGAGGGCTTCGCGGTGCCGTTGGTCAGCGGGTCGGCGTAGTCGTGTCGCCAGGCGGCGGCGCGGGAGCCGACCTCCGCGATCGCGGCCTGGGCCGGGCCGGCGTGGGGGGTGTCCCGGAGCAGCCTGGTGAGCTCGGCGAGGGAGGCGGCCGTCTCGCTCTCGGCCTGGCGGTAGGTGGCGGGAGCCGTCTTGTCCCCCGTCAGGCTGTACGACCGGACCGCCCCGACCTCCGCGGAGACGGACGTGCTGAGCCGACCGGACTGCAGCACGGCGGGGTCGACGTGCCGGAGCAGCGCGGTGCGGGCCGCGCTGCCGTCCTTGACCACGAGTCCGACGGCGGCGCCCACGACGATGACGGTGAGCATCAGAAGGACGAGACCGAGGCTGTACCAGTGACCGACGCCCAGTCTCGGCACGTCCTCCGCGTCGACGTGGAGCGCCGGCGCCTGGCGCGGGCGGCGTGTCGAAGGAGCGGTCACCGGTCCGCCTTTCCGGAGAGCATGACGACGGCGAGGTCGTCGGTGAGCGCCTCGCCGTTGAGGGACTCCACCTCGGCGACGAGGTGATCGATGAGCAGGTCGCCGGTGAGACCCCGGGCGCGGGCGCCGGCCGCGAGCTCGACGAGCCCGTCGGTGCCGAGCCGGTCCGCGCCGCCGCCGATGCGGCCCTCGATCAGCCCGTCGGTGTAGAGCATGAACGACCAGGGGCCGGTCAGCTCCATGTCCGAGGCCGGCCATTCGGACCCGGGGAACAGGCCGAGCGCCGGGCCGTACGCGTCGTCGGGCAGCGCTTCGGCCGTGGTCTCGCCGAACAGCAGCGGCGCCGGATGACCGGCCATGTGGAACCGCGCGCTCCGCCGGTCCGGCGCGATCGTGATCATGGCGAGCGTCGTGAAGATCTCCTCGGACCAGCGTTCGTGGCACAGGACCGTGTCCAGCGTGCCCAGCAGGTCCGTTCCGGTGTGGCCGGCCAGGACGAGGGTGCGCCAGGCCATCCGCAGCCGGACACCGAGCGAGGCCTCGTCCGGGCCGTGCCCGCAGACGTCGCCGATGACCAGGTGGACCGACCCGTCGGAGGTCTGCACGGTGTCGTAGAAGTCACCGCCGAGGAGGGCGCGCTCCCGGCCGGGGCGGTAGCGCGTGTGGTGGTGCAGGTCGGGGTCGTTGATCAGCGGGACGGGGAGCAGGCCGAGCTCGATCCGGGCGTTCTCCTCGCTCCGGATCTGCGCCTCCATGAGCTCGCGCTCGGAGTCCTCGGCGCGCTTGCGCTCCAGGGCGTAGCGGATGGCACGGGCCAGGAGCGGCCCGTCGACCTCGTGCTTGATCAGGTAGTCCTCGGCCCCCGCGGCGACGGCGGCGACGCCCACGGCGGCGTCGCTGCGGCCGGTCAGGACCAGGACGGCCGAGCGCGGAGCCATGTCGAGCACCTGGCGCAACAGGTCCAGCCCTTCGGCGTCGGGCAGCGACAGGTCGGCCACGACGCAGTGGACGCCCGGATGCAGGCGCTCACGCGCCTCACGGAGCGTGCGGGCCTGGAGGATGTTGGCATCGGGCAGCTCCTCGTCGAGGAGCTCCTCGAACAGGAAGGCGTCGCCCGGGTCGTCCTCGATGAGGAGGATCTCCAGCTTGCCGTCGCCGGGAACGACCGAGGTCGAGTGCTCGATTATCTCGCTCACGTCTCGTCGGGGGTCGGGGTGCCGGTCGCACCGTCTGAAGAATGGTGCCCTTTACCGGGCGCGGGGGCAACGGTCACGCGAGCGCTTCCTTAAGGAACCTGATCTGGAGGAGCAGGAGGTTCTCGGCGACGACCTCCTGCGGCGTCATGTGGGTCACCCCGGACAGCGGCAGGACGGCGTGCGGCCGGCCGGCGGCCAGCAATGCCGAGGATAGACGCAGCGTGTGAGCGGCGACGACGTTATCGTCGGCCAGTCCGTGAATCAGCAGCAGCGGCCGCGTCACGTCCGCGGGCGCGTCACCGCCGGATACCGCGTCGAACAGGCTCGACCGCTCGTACGGCTCCGGGTCCTCGCCGGGATCGCCGAGGTAACGCTCCGTGTAGTGCGTGTCGTACAGGGTCCAGTCGGTGACGGGCGCGCCCGCGATCGCCGCGTGGAAGACGTCGGGCCGGCGCAGCACCGCGAGCGCGGCGAGGTACCCGCCGAACGACCAGCCGCGGATGGCCACCCGCGACAGGTCGAGGGGGAACCGCTCGGCAGCCCCGCGCAGCGCCGCGATCTGGTCGTCCAGGACCGGCCCGGCGAGGTCGCGGTGGATCGCGTGCTCCCAGTCGCGCCCCCGGCCGGGGCTGCCGCGCCCGTCGGCGACGACGACCGCGAACCCCTGGTCGGCGAGCCACTGCGGCTCGGCGAAGGCGCGGCGCGCGGCCAGGACCCGCTGGGCGTGCGGCCCGCCGTAGGGGTCCATGAGGACGGGCAGCGGCTCGTCGCCGGTGTACCCGGCCGGCAGGAGCACGGCGGTGCGCAGCTCGCGCTCGCCGGCGCGGATCAGCGTGACGCCGACGTCCAGGGACGGCTGCTCGGCGTGGGAGAGGATCCGGCCGGCCGGGGCGCCGTCGCGCAGCACGGTGGTCTCGGTGCCGAACCGGTCGAGCCGGCTCCCGGTGAGGACGGTCGTGCCGCCGCGCCGGCGGCCGCCGAACACGCCCGCGCCCTCGGTCAGCCGGCGCAGGCCGTCGGGGCCGTACTCCCAGACGTGGATCTCGGTGGGCTCGTCGGAGGCGGTGAACAGGACCGTGTCGCCGTCCACGTCGAGGACGGCGCGCACGTGGAGGTCGTCCGGCGTGACGCGCTCGCCGCCGACGATCAGTCCGCGCGCGTCGTGGCCGTCTTCGGCCACCCAGACGAGGTCGCCCGTCCCGGTACGGGCCGGCGCGCCGGGGACGATGTCCAGCCAGACGGGGTCGGTGTCCTCCCGGACGAGCGTGGTGCGCCCGGTCGACGGGTCGGCCTCCAGGATCCGCATCGTCTTCTGGTCGCGGGTCTGGACGACGAGCAGGACGCCGCGGAAGCCCCAGCGGGCGGTGACGAGGTACGGGAACGCGTCCCTGTCCCACTCGACCGCCTGCCGCGTGCCGTCCAGCCCGAGGACGACGAGGGAGACGTCGGCGTTCGGGGTGCCCGCGGCCGGGTAGGCGACCTCGCGCGGCGGCGTCGCCGGGTTCGCGGGGTCGGCGATGTGCCAGCGGCGCACCGGCGACTCGTCGACGCGGGCGGCCAGGACGGCCGTGCCGTCGGGCGCCCACCAGTACCCGCGCATGCGCTGCATCTCCTCGGCCGCGATGAACTCCGCGAGGCCGTACGAGACCTGCTCGCCCTCCGGCTCGGCCAGCGCGCGGTCCGTGCCGGTCGCGACCTCGATCACGCGCAGGGCGCGGCCGGAGACGTACGCGACGTGGGCGCCGGTCGGGTCCGGGCGGGGGTCGAACGCCGGGACGGCGGCGTCGAGGGGACGGACGGCCGTGCCGAGGTCGGTGACGAACAGCCGCCCGGACAGGGCGAACGCGGCGAGCGTCAGTCCCTCGTCGGTGGCGTAGGCGACGATCCCGCCCGCCTGCTCGCGGGCGCGCTCCCGGCGCGCCTTCTCCTCGGCGGGCAGGTCCTCCTCGCCGGGCAGGTCGAGGGCGCGCGGGTCGACGATCAGGCGTTCCTCCGCCTCGCCGCCGTCGCGGGGGACGTCGAGGGCCCACAGGCAGGTGACCGGGTCCGTGCCGCCCCGCGTCCGGAGGAACACGACACGTGAACCGTCGGGGGAGACCTGGAAACCGCGCGGCGCTCCGAGGGTGAACCGCCGTGTACGCGCGCTCTGCCGGGGGAAGCTGGTCGTCATGGTCCGATCCTGCCAGGAGGCCGTGAATGCTCCGTGCAAGCCCGCCGGTCATGCGGAAGACTATTGCCGTCCATGAGCCGTTCCCCCAGGAGTGTTGATGCCCGACGCCCGTCCCCTGCAGCCCGGTGATCCTGACCGGTTGGGGTCATATGAAGTCACGGGCCGCCTCGGGGAGGGCGGCCAGGGCACGGTCTACCTCGGCCGCTCGGCCGCCGGGGAACCGGTGGCCATCAAGCTGCTGCGCGGCGACCTCGCCCAGGACGACACCGCGCGGAGCCGGTTCCTGCGCGAGCTGTCCGCGGTCAAGCGGGTCGCCCGGTTCTGCACCGCGCAGGTGCTGGAGGCCGACGTGGACGGCGACCGGCCGTACATCGTCAGCGAGTACGTCCCCGGCCCGTCGCTGCAGCAGCTGGTCACCGGGGAGTCCCCGCGATCCGGCGCGGAGCTGGAGCGCCTGGCCATCGGCACCGTCACCGCGCTCGTCGCGATCCACCAGGCGGGCATCGTCCACCGCGATTTCAAGCCGCAGAACGTCCTGATCGGCCCCGACGGGCCGCGGGTCATCGACTTCGGCATCGCCAAGGCCCTGGACGCGGCCGCGACCATGACCAACTCCGCGATCGGGACTCCCGCCTACATGGCGCCCGAGCAGCTCACCGGCAAGGAGATCACGCCGGCGGCGGACATCTTCGCCTGGGGCTCGACCATGGTGTACGCCGCGACCGGCTCCGCGCCCTTCGGGCAGGACACCGTGATGGCGGTGATCAACCGCATCCTGAGCGAGCCGCCGGACCTCGGCGGCGTGCAGGAGCCGCTGCGCGGCATCGTCGCCGACTGCCTCGCCAAGGATCCGGCGGTCCGGCCCACCGCCCAGCAGCTGCTGATGCGGCTGCTCGGCGAGGAGGGCGTCACCCCGGCCGCTCCGATGGCGGGCGCCGGCCCGCAGACCGCGATCCTGGACCAGGGGGCGGCGTTCGCCGAGACCAGGGCCGTCGGCGTCCCGCCGACCGCGCCGGTCACCCCGGCCGCGCCCACGATCGCGGCGGGCGGCCTCGGGGCGATGGCCGGGGCGGCCGCGGCCGCGGGCGCCGGGGGCTCGACGATGCCGCAGTACGCCGCGGCGACGCATCCGGGCGGCGTCGCGCGCCGCGGCACGTCGCCGCGGCTGGTCCTGGCGGCGGTGGCCGGCCTCGTCCTGGCGGTGGGGCTCGCCGCCGCGGTCGTCTGGGCGGCCGGGCACCACGGGAACAAACCGGCGCCCGGCCCGGCGCCGAGCGCCCAGGTCTCCAGCGAGGCGTCCTCCGACAGCGGGGACTCGCAGCGGCCCGCGCCGGTCGGCTCGCACTCCGAGCCCGCCTACAGCCAGGCGCCGACGACCCACCGGACGCTGCCCACCCATACGGCGACGTCGGCGCCGACCAGCGACCGGCCTACCACGACGCAGCCCACCGATGAGCAGCCGACCGGCGGCCCGAAGCAGCCGACGAGCGGCCCGACGGGCGGTGACGACCCGGGGGGAGGCGACAAGCAGCCGGGCGGTGGCAAGGCGAGCCAGCCCGCCGGTTAGCGTTGCGGGCCATGGCCGACTTGCGCATCCTCTTCGTCCACGCCCATCCCGACGACGAGTCCATCGAGACCGGGGCGACCATGGCCAAGTACGCGGCCGAGGGCGCCCACGTCTGCCTGGTCACCTGCACACGCGGTGAGGAGGGCGAGGTCATCCCTGAGGAGCTGCGTCACCTGAGCGGGGACGCGCTGGGGGAGTACCGCGTCGGCGAGCTGGCGAAGGCGTGCGCCGCGCTCGGGGTGACGGACCACCGGTTCCTCGGCGGACCGGGGCGCTGGCGCGACTCCGGGATGATGGGCGTGGCGTCCAACGACCATCCGCGGTGCTTCTGGCGGGCGGACGTCGACGAGGCCGCGGCCGAGCTCGTCGCCGTCATGCGGGAGGTCCGTCCGCAGGTCGTCGTCACCTACGACGCCGACGGCTTCTACGGCCACCCGGACCACATCCAGGCGCACAGGGTCGCGTGGCGTGCGTTCGAGCGGTCGGCGGACCCGTCCTTCGGCGCGGGCGAGCCGTGGCGGCCGTCGCGGTTCTACGCCACCGCCGTTCCGCTGTCGGCCCTGGAGGAGGCGGTGGGCCGGGGGCCGTTCGAGCGGGTCGCGTCGGTCGCCGACTTCGGGTTCGGCGTCCCGGACGAGCAGGTGACCACGCGCGTCGACGCCCGCGAGCACCTGCCGGCCAAGATCGCCGCGATGCGGGCGCACCGTACGCAGATCACCGTCGAGCCGCCGTACTTCGCGCTGTCGAACGACGTCGGCCAGCCGCTTCCGGGCGTCGAGTACTTCACGCTGCTCGCCGGGGAGCCGGGCCCGCGCGGCGAGGACGGCCGCGAGACCGGTCTCGGGCACGCGGTAGCCTGACCCGCTGTGGAGCAATGGTCGGGCCCGCTCGCCCCTCAGGAGCCCTCGCCCGCGCCGGGCCTGGTGACGGGCGCGGCGTACGGCGTGCTCGTCGTGCTCGGGCTGTTCCTCGGCGCGATCACGTCGTTCCAGTTCTCCTGGACGGCCGGGAGCGTCCCGGTGGCCGCCATCCTCCTGTCTTTCGTCGAGTTCGCCGCGTTCCGGCTCGCCGGGTGGGCCATGGAGAGCAAGCTCGGCGTGGTCGCCCTGGCCGTGCCGTGGCTGATCGTCGTCGTGCTGCTGTCGAGCCGGCGCCCGGAGGGTGATCTCGTCGTCACCGGCACCACCGCCGGGTACGTCTTCATCTTCGGCGGGGCGATCGCCGCCGTCGTCGCGGTCGCGACCACCCGCTCGGCCCGCCCCTGGATCCTGCGCGGCACGACGTCCGTGCCCGCGTCGCGGGACTGAGCCGCGGCGCGCAGTCCACAGCGGCGGTCCGTTGAACGCGCAGAGCGCGCACGCCCGGTGGACGTGCGCGCTCGACGCTTCGAAGGATCGCCGTGGTGGTGTCAGCCGGTGGTGGCCTCGACGCGTTCGGGGGAGCCGGTGGCCGGGCTGCGCCGGTAGCCGCGTACCGCGAAGCAGGCGGCGGCTCCGACGAAGACGAGGGCGATCGGCAGGAGCATCGTCGGCTTCATCGCGTCGACGAAGCCGTGCCCGAACACGCTCGCGGCCGCCCTGGTGAGCTGGTCGACGACCTGCTGGGACAGGCCCTTCGGCACGTGCTGGGCCGCCCCGGTCTGGCCGGCGCCCACCTCGAGCCCGCCCTTGGCGGCGTCCTTGAACCCCTGGACGAACGGGCCGCGGGCCTCGGCGGGGAGCGAGCCCGCGCGCTTCTCGGCCTCGGTCCGGAGGTGGGAGGCGAGCTGGTTCTGCAGGATGGCGCCCGCAGCGGCGCTGCCCACGACCGAGCCGATCTGGCGGGTCGTGTTGTTGACGCCGGAGGCCGCGCCGGCCATGCGGGGGTCGACGCCGCGCATCGCCTCGGTGGCCATCGGCGCGAAGACGCCGCCGATGCCGATCCCGGAGACGATCAGGCCGGGCAGGAAGGTGGGCCAGCTCGAGTGGACGTCGGCGATGAGCACGATCCAGCCCATGCCGATCGCGTACAGCGTGAGCCCGCCCATGAGGATGTACTTGCCGCCGATCCTGTCGGCCATCCGGCCGGCGACGGGGGCGAGGAACATCGAGATGACGGAGGACGGGGCCATGACGAGGCCCGCCTTGAGGGCGCTGAAGCCCAGCACGGACTGCAGGTAGATGGTCAGCGGCAGGAACACGCCGATCATCCCGATGGACAGGATCGCGCCGACGAAGTTCAGGACCGTGAAGTTACGGTCCTTGAACAGGACGAACGGGACCAGCGGGTCGCGGCTCTGCCGGCTTCGCTGCTGCACGAGGAAGACGGCGAAGATGACGGCCGCCGCCGCGAACAGCACCCAGATGACGCCGTTCCAGTTGTACCGCTGGCCCTCGGTCAGGGCGAAGACGAGGCAGAACAGCGCGGCCGTGGCGATCAGCACGCCGACGAGGTCGAGGCGGTGGGAGCGCTCGATCCGGACGCTGGGAATGACCGTGAACGCCAGCACGAGGACGATCACACCGATCGGCAGGTTGACGAAGAAGATCCATCGCCAGTCGAAGGCGGTGACCAGGAGCCCGCCGAGTGTGGGCCCGGCGATCGTCGCGACCCCCGCCACGGCGCCCCAGATGCCGAGTGCCGCGCCCCGGCGTTCGGCCGGGAAGGTGGCGATGATGATCGCCATCGTCTGCGGCATCAGCAGGGCGGAGCCGAGGCCCTGCACCGCGCGGGCGGCGATCAGCTCGGCCGGGTTCTGTGAGATGCCGCAGAGCAGGCTGGCGACGGTGAAGACGGCCACGCCCGTGATGAACAGGTTGCGCTGGCCGCGCAGGTCGCCCAGGCGACCGGCGGTGATCAGCAGGACCGCGAGGACGAGGACGTAGGCGTTGACCACCCAGAGGACCTCGTCCAGTGACGCGTGCAGCTTGTCGATCATGCTGGGCATCGCGATGTTCACGATCGTCAGGTCCAGCAGTGTCATGAAGAACCCGAGACTGAGCGTCAACAAGATCGCCCAGGGGTTGCCATGCCATTTCCTCATCGGTCGTTGTTCTCCCCGTTCGGGCGGCCGGGAGGCCGCCAGGTCAGCCGGCCGCTCTTGATGTCCTCGCTGAGGGCCCGCACGTACTCGAGCTCGGACCGCAGTTGGGCGTTGAAGTACTCGACCTCGACCAGGTGAATCCGCGGCAGGCCCTGCTTGGTCAGGCCGTCCACGACGATGTCGTGGGCGGCGAGCTCGGCCTCCAGGGCGACCGTGCGGCGGTCGAGCAGCTGGGCGGCGTCGTCCGGCGGCAGCATCGCCAGGAAGGACAGCGCCATGCCGAGCACCGGGTACTCCCGCGTGGGACGGCGAATGAAGTCCCGGAGCCGGGAATTCGCCTCGTCGCGCCCGTGTTCGGTGATCGCGTAGACCGTCCGCTCGGGGCGCCGTCCCTCCCGCGTCGTCTCCACCGGCTCGATCAGTCCAAGGCCGGCGAGCCGTTCGACCGTGTGGTACAGCGATCCGTGCGCCACCTTGACCACCCGGTCGATGGCCTGGTCCCGGATGCGCTGCTGCATCTCGTACGGATGCATGGGCTCGTCGTGGAGCAGTCTCAGCACCGCCAACCCGAGAGGCGTGAGCGGTCGCGCCATGGTCGTCTTTTCGCCTCGATACCGAATAATCCACTTGGACTATAGGGCTCCGGGTCTAGCGCCCGCAAACCTATTTACGGGGATATAGACCGATATAGACGGAGGTCCGGGCCTCAGGGCCCGGACCTCCGCAGATGGTGGACGACGCCGCTCACATCTCGGAGAGCACGGCCTCCAGCCGGTCGAGCGCCCAGTCCAGGTCCTCCTGGCTCACCACCAGCGGCGGGGCCAGCCGGAGCGTGGTCTCGTGCGTCTCCTTCGCCAGCACACCGCGCTCCATCAGCCGCTCGCTGACCGGCCGCGCCTTGCCGTTCAGCTCCACGCCGGCCCACAGGCCGCGACCGCGCACCTCGCGGACCTGCTCCGGCGGCAGTGCGCCGAGCCGGGCGTGCAGGTGCGCCCCCAGCGTCCGCGACCGCTCCTGGAACTCCCCGGTCCGCAGCATCGCGATGACCTCGCGGGCCACCGCGCAGGCGAGCGGGTTGCCGCCGAACGTCGAGCCGTGCTGGCCCGGCTTGAACACGCCCAAGACGTCGCGGTCGGCGACGACGGCGGAGACCGGCAGGATGCCGCCGCCGAGCGCCTTGCCGAGGATGTAGACGTCCGGGACGACGTTCTCGTGCTCCACCGCGAACGTCGTGCCCGTACGGCCCAGGCCCGACTGGATCTCGTCGGCGATCATCAGCGCGCCGCGGGCGGTGCAGATCTCGCGCACCGCCGTCAGGAACCCGCTCGGCGGGACGTTGACACCGGCCTCGCCCTGGATCGGCTCGATCAGCACGCCGACCGTGTTCTCGTCGACGGCGGCGCGCAGCGCCTCGACGTCGCCGTACGGCACGGTGCGGAAGCCGGGCGTGAACGGGCCGTAGGAGTTGCGGGCGTCCGGGTCGGTGGAGAAGCTGACGATCGTCGTCGTCCGGCCGTGGAAGTTGCCCTCGAAGGTGACGATGTTCGCCTGGTCGGCGGGCACGCCCTTGACCTCGTACCCCCACTTGCGGGCGGTCTTCAGCGCCGTCTCGACGGCCTCGGCGCCGCTGTTCATCGGCAGGACCATCTCCTTGCCGGCCAGCTCGGCCAGCTCGGCGACGAACGGCCCGAACTGGTCGTGGTCGAACGCCCGGCTGACCAGCGTGACGCGTTCGAGCTGCCGCCGCGCGGCCTCGACCAGCCGCGGGTGGCGGTGCCCGAAGTTGACCGCGGAGTACGCCGACAGCATGTCGAGGTACCGCTTGCCGTCGACGTCCGTCACCCAGGCGCCCTCGGCCTCGGCGATCACGACCGGCAGCGGATGGTAGTTGTGCGCGCTGTGCTCGTCCGACAGCGCCCGCAGCTCCTGCGTGTTCAACAGTGCTCCTTCTCGGACCCGCGGGGTCTCCCGAGTCCTATTGTCCCTGCTACGGGCGGAGTTCGAGGGTGCAGCACTTCGGGCCGCCCCCCGCCTTGCGCAGCTCCGTCATCTCGATCGGAACGACGTGGAAGCCGCGCTCGGTGAGCCGTGCGATCAGCGTGACGGCGTCGTCCGGAACGATCACGTGCCGGCCGTCACTGACCGCGTTGAGTCCGAACGCCAGGGCGTCCTCCTCGGTCGCCTCGATCAGCTCGGGGAACAGCGCCTGCAGCTTGATCAGGCCGTCCTCGTCGAAGGCGCCGGGGTAGTACGCCGCGGTGAACGGGTCGATCACGCACAGCGCGGTGTCGAGGTGGTAGAAGCGCGGGTCGACCAGCCGCACGCTGACCACCGGCAGCCCGAACGCGTCATGCAGTTCGTTGTGCGCGGCCGGGTCCGTACGGAAGCCGTGGCCCGCGACGATGGCGCGGTAGGCGAAGGCGTAGTCGCCCTCGCCCTCGTTGACGTGCTCGGCCGCCCGGATGCGCCGGTAGCCGTGCTCCTCGAACCACATCCGGTGCGCGTCGGCCTCGGCGGCGCGCTGGGGATGGCGGAACTTCGCCCCCAGCACCATGCCGCCGACGACGGTCGCGCCGTTCGCGGCGAAGACCATGTCCGGCAGGCCCGGGACGGGCGGCAGGACGTGAACGGTGTGCCCGAGTGAGAGGTAGGTCGCCCGGAGGCGTTCCCACTCGTGGCGGGCCCGGTCACGGTCGACCGGGGTGGTCGGGTCCATCCACGCGTTGATCGCGTATTGGACGTCGAAGTGGGTCGGCGGGCACATCAGGTAGGTCCGTGCCGGCTGCCCCGCAGAGATGCCCGCGCCATCGCGGGCAAGGGTCTGCATCGTCATCGATGTCGTACTCCTGGCAATGCGGGCCCGAGATCGCGCCCAGTGGGTTGGTGAGGCACCACCCGCAGCGTAAGGTCGGTGTGTCCGCAACACCAATAACGGATATGCGCGTCGGAAGGTCAAATCATTGCGTCTTGACGATATCGACCGGCGGATCGTTGCGTGCCTGCTGGAGAACGCTCGCGCGTCCTTCGCGCAGATCGGTGACGAGGTCGGCCTGTCGTCCCCGGCGGTCAAGCGCCGGGTCGACCGGCTGCGGCACGACGGCGTGATCACGGGCTATGCCGCGGTCGTCGATCCATCGGCGCTGGGCTGGACGACGGAGGCGTTCGTGGAGTTGTTCTGCGCGGGCCGTACGTCCCCGGACGAGATCTCCGCCAGCATCCGCCGGCATCCCGAGGTGGTGGCGGCCTACACGATCACCGGAGAGGCGAACGCGCTGGTCCACCTGCGCGCCCACGACATCCAGGCCCTCGAACAGGCCCTGGAGCGGCTGCGCAACGAACCGAACATCGTGCAGACCAAGACCTCCATCGTCCTGTCCCGGCTCCTCGGCCGCCCGAACGGAGGCCCCGACGCCTGACCGGCCGTTCTGCCCGGACGCCTGATCCGTTCGTTGTTACCATCCGGTAAATGACCTTCACGACGGCTGATCTCTTCGACGAGTACGGGTCCGAGCTGGCGAGCTGCGAGACGCAGTTCGGCTCGTACGGGGTGCGGGAACGCTTCGCGGGACCGGTGGCGACGGTCCGCTGCCGGGAGGACAACGCGCTGCTCAAGAAGGTGCTCGCCACGCCGGGGGAGGGCCGCGTGCTCGTCGTCGACGGCGGCGGCTCGCTGCGGACCGCGCTGATGGGCGACCTGATCGCCGGGTCGGCCGTCGCGCACGGCTGGGCCGGAGTGGTGATCAACGGGGCCGTCCGCGACGTCGTGGCGCTGCGCGGACTCGACCTGGGGATCCGGGCGCTCGGCTCCAACCCCCGCAAGAGCGCCAAGAAGGGCGCCGGCGAGGTCGACGTGCCGGTGACGTTCGGCGGCGTCGAGTTCCGGCCGGGGTCCTGGCTCTACGCCGACGAGGACGGCATCGTCGTGGCGGGCCGCCGCCTGGTGTGACCCCCGCCCGAGGCCGCCGCGACCGGCGGCCCGGTCAGGGCAGCCGGGCGAGCTGCTTCGTCAGCAGCGACGTCGCCTTCCGCGCGACCTTGTCGGCGGACGCCTTCGGCGCCACGCGCTCCCAGTACATCGAGACGAGCACGACGTTGCCGCGGCTGACGTAGTCGTAGATGCGGTAGAAGACGTTGATCACGCTGCTGGACGGGGAGATGGTCGTCTTCTCCGTCCCGCGCACGTGAGCCCACCCCGGGGTCGTCTCCTCCGAGGGATGCCAGGTGTCGTCGTGGGCGAGGGCGATGCTGCCACCGGACAGGGTCTTCTGCGGGACGTGCCTGCTGCTCGGGCACGCCGTGACCTTCGCCCGGATCGTCGCGAACATCGCGGCCGCCGCGGCCGCGTCCGGGTAGGTCAGCGCGATCTGGCCGAAGTTGGCGCCGGAGTACCTGCTCGCACGGAACTGGCGCACCACCGCGTCGGGGCTGCCCGACGGCTCGATCGCCGACAGGGAGCACGACGGGATGGCGCGCCGTTGCAGCGCCGGAGTGCTCGGCGGCACCGGGGCGACGTGCGGGTCGATGTCCGTGGCCGACAGGAGGGCGGCCTTGACGCGACCCGGCGCGTAACTCGGCGTCGGAGACGGGCTCGCCGACGGCCTTGTGGCCGAGGGCGCCGCGGATCCGGCCGTCTTGTGGCCGCCTCCGCCGCAGCCGGCGAGGAGGACGCCGGCGGCGACGACGGCCGGGACGAACGCACGGGGTCGGAACACCGATCGCTCCTCCTTGGGTGTGCGGATCAGCCGGGGTTGGACTCGGTCTGCACCTCGCCGACCGCGAGGAGGAGATTGCCGGGCGGGCCGGTCATCTGCCCGAACACGCCGCCGGCCGTATCGCACTCGGGGCCGTCACAGGCCCAGGTGACGTTGTAGCCGATGGTCGCGGTGATGGTGTACTCGCCGCCCGGCCGGCTCGCCGAGGATCGCTCGTAGACGTGGGCGCAGTCCGTGTCGCCGGGCGTGCCCGCCGTCGCCGCGTCGCACGTCAAGGTCTGCCCGTCACCGGTGTCCCAGGTCACGACCGGCTGGGCCGCGGTGACGACCACGTGCTGGCCCGGGACCGCGGCCTCCGCCGTCTTGGCCCCCACGTCGTCCACCCACAGGCCGGTCTTGATCCGGACGTACGAGCGCCCGCTGGGCGCCGTGCCGATCCGCGGCACGGGGAGCTCCAGATTGTCCCGCGCGTCGTAGGCGACGTCGATGGTGGGGACGTGCGGAGCGGCCGCGGGTGCGGCGCCGCCGGGCGGGCAGACCACCTGGTCGTTCACGGTCGGGCAGCCCAGGCCCGGCCCTCCGCCGCTGTCGCCCCCGCCGTCGCCTCCGCCGCCCTGGTCCTCGGAACCGCCTCCGCCGCCGGGGATGGTGACGCGGCTGTGGGCGCAGGCGTTCGGCAGACACAGCGGGGCCGCAGCGGCCGCACCGGACGCGAGGCCGACGGCGGTGCCGGGGAGGAGGGTCAGCAGGACGGCGATGGAGGATCGTCTGGTCAGCATTTCCTGCCCTCCGTCGCATCGGAGATCTTGTAGGTGCCGTCGGTGTAGCGCATGATCGCCTGGTAGAGGTTGCTGCCGTCACGCCAGGCGGCGAGCCGTCTTCCCGTCTTGGCGGAGAAGCGGTATGAGCCGAGGGTGCGCACGCAGTCGAGGATCACAACGGTCGAGTCGTCTTTGGAACCGCCCTGCACGCGCGGATTCAAAACATTGTGGAATCGCCAGAAGACGCCTTGTCGGCGGATCCTCTCGACGTCCTTCTCAATGATCGACAAAAGCGGATCCATGGCCACCGCGTCGAGCCGGCTGGTGTCATTGGTCTCGTACGCCTGTTCGTACATCCGCTGGTACTCGCGGTAGGCGGTGAGGGCGGACTGCGGCGTACGGGGGAGCGGGCCGCCGCCCGTCGGATCGCCCGCCGGGCCGCTCGCGGGGCCCGCCGATGCGCTTGGTTGTGACGCCGTGCCGGGGGTCGAGGATGTCATGGGGGAACCGTCCCCCAGGGCCTGCCCGCTGGGGTGAAAGCCGCCGGCCGCACGGCCGCCACAGGCTGTGAGCAGGCCCGCCAGGATCAGCGGACCGACGCACATGCGGAATCGCATCGTCAATTCCCGGGCATCGGGGCAAATTACCTCATGAGCTTACTGAGGCGGTAGGGGCAAGAAAAGAGGTTCCCAAGAACGGGTCGATCGGTCGCGGCCTTATCCCGGATTAGAGGCGACCGATCAGCCGGACCAGGTCGAGGCCCAGAATCATGTCCAGCTCGACCGCCGTCTCGAACTTGGCGCCGGGCGGTACGGAGTCGTCCTCCGCCAGCCGGGCCAGGCAGGACAGCGCCGCGGGGGTGTCGAGGTCGGCGTCCAGGTGCGCGACCGCCTCCGCGACGTACGAGCGCTCGGGCGGCCGCCCCGGGGACTCGGCCCAGCCGGCGACGCGATGCCGCCACGCGGTGAGTGAGGCGTCCGCCGCGGCCAGGTCCGTACGGGTGTGGGGGAGGTCCGCCCGGTAGTGGGCCTCCAGCAGCGCGAGGCGCGCGGCGAGCGGGTCGAGGCCCTCCCAGGACGCCGGGACCCAGCGGCCGACCGTCGCGCCCACGTGCACGTCGGCGGGGCCGGAGGTCAGCTCCGCCGGGCGTACGCCCAGGTCCGACGCTCCCGGCACGGTGTTCCAGATCCCCAGCGCGCGCAGCCGGTGGCGCGTGGCGAGCCGGCGGATCAGGTCGCCGACGACCTGGGCGCGCAGCTCATCGGCGCAGGCGATCCGTATCACGCCGGGACGAGCCGGGGCGATCTCCGTGACGCGCCCGGTTCCGGGATCGTACAGGCGCAGCATGCGGACGACCTTACCCACAAGCCGGGCGCTCGCACCGTACGAGCCGGCCCCGCGTCCGGGACGCTCAGGCCTGCGGCGCCGAATGCGTGTGCGGCGCCGGAGGAGTCTGGGCGGCCGAAGCCGCGTGCGGGGGCTGGGACGGGTGCGGTCCCGGCGGGGTGTGCGGGGTCGGCGGCGCCTGCGGCTGAACGAGTTCGTCCCCGCCGGGCTTGCGTACGGCGGCGAACCTGAGCCGTACGTAGTCGGCCATCCACCCGGACTCACGGCGGAGAGCGGGGGCGGCCAGTTCGTTCACCCGGTCGAGGAGCGGCCCGGCGAGCTCCGGGGGGACCTCGGCGATCAGCTCCGGCGCGTACAGCCGGACCCAGTCGGCGGCGCCGTCCGGGCACTCGGCGAGGCGCGTCGGCCGGTCGAAGTACTCCATGAGCCGTACGACGAAGCCGCCCTCCTCCAGCCGGGTCGCGTATTCGGCCGGGGTGGGGAAGTACCAGGGCAGCTCGGGTTCCGGCAGGCCGAAGACGCGCCAGGCCGTCTGCACGGCGGCGATCAGCTCCGCGCAGTTGCCCGCGCCGCCCATCTCCGCCACGAACCGGCCTCCCGGACGCAGCGCGGCGTGCACCCGCGAGATGACCGCGGAGGGGTCACGGGTCATCCAGTGCAACGCCGAGTTCGAGAAGACGGCGTCGCACGGCTCACTGATCGTGAAGTCGTGCGCGTCGCCGACGGCGAACGACAGGTGCGGGTGCTCCGAGCGCGCCGCGTTGACCATTTCGAGGGACTCGTCGATCCCGATGACGTCCGCGCCGCGCGCGGCGATGTCGGCGGTGCTCACGCCCGTTCCGCAGCCCAGGTCGATGACGCGCTCGTCGGGCTGAGGATCGAGCAGGTCGAGCAGCGGCGCCCCGTGCGCGGAGACGTACCCGAACGCGGTGTCGTACGTCGCCACGGCCCATTGCATGTGCGCAACATATAGGACATAGCCGCCAACTGCCGTAACGTCTCGCATCCTGGATCGTTCGGGGTGATCAGCGTCACGGCGGGTCAGAGACGGTGTCGACTCGCGTGGTGGTCGTCCACAGGTGGTGGTTATCCACAGAACGGGACGCGGGGCTTATGGCGGCGGAGCACGCCGCGCGAGGCTCTCCGGGAGACCGATTCCCGGAGGCATACCGATGATCGACCTGACCGTTCCCGCGTCCGTCGCCGCCCCGTTCGTGGTGGCCACCGCGCACCCGCTCGACGACCCGGTGCGGGCGGCACGCGGCCGGGTGAGCCTTCCCCTGGCGGCCGAGCTGCTCGGCTCGTCCCTGCTGCGCGTTCGCGGGCGGCCCGTCGCCGAGTCCGGATACGCCGACCTCATCCGCACGGCCGCCCGGGCGCGGCCGGACGAGGCCCATCTCCTCGACGGGGCGCGGCACCACATCGTGATCACAAGCCACGCACCGCCCGTCTCCCAGCCCGCGCACGCGCAGGCGGTCCGCGACATCGCCCGGGCCGTCGCCGAGGCCTGCGACGGGGTCGTGTACGACGCGTGGTCGCACCAGGTGCTGCCGCGCGCCTTCCGGCTGGGTCCCGAGCACCCGGAGTTCTGCCTGGCGGACGACTGGCTCGCGACGTTCGTCACCGGTGAGGAGGGCGGCGAGGAAGGCCGCGGGGAGAAGGACGAGCTGCACCTGGTGACCGCCGGGCTGCACCGCTTCGGGTTCCCGGAGCTGGAGGCCGCCGCCGTCCCCGGCGGCAATCTGTTCGCCGCGGTCACGCTGCTGCGCTGCCTGGCCGTCGGCCTTCTCGACGAGCACTGGGCTTGGCTGGCCTGCAATCCCGGCGCGCCGCTCCGCCGCGTCCCGGCCGAGGCGCGCGTGGACGGCGCGGACGTCTGGCGCTACTGGGCGGCCGAGCCGACCGGCGCGGCGGGCGCGCCCGTGCGCGTGCGCCTGAGCCCGGCCCCGCCCGAGAGGGCGGACGGCCTGCCCTACCTCGTGGTGGGGCCGCCCGCCGGCTTCGACGCCCCCGCCGCCCTGTGGTGGAACGACGTCGTCGACCTGGCCATGCCCTACGTCCCCGAGGCGCCACGCCGCACGGCCGCCTGAGCCGGCGCGCGCCCATCCGTCACGAACGTCAAGGAGCCGGTCATGTCCCCTTTCGTGCTTTCCGTGCCCGAGGTCGTCACGTCGCATTACGTGATCGCCACCAGCGAGCCGCCGGTCGACCCCTACGCGGTCGTCCCGTGGCGCGTGCCCGAGCCCTTCCGGAAACCGGCCATCGAGGCGCTCAAGACGCCGCGGCTCGGCATCTTCACCATCGAGGCCGGTGAGGCGACCTGGCGCCTCGACGACGTTCTGGCCTGCGACGAGGACCGGCGGCGCGTCCGCGAGTCGTCCCATCAGATCCTGCTCGTGCACCAGGCGCTGACCGCCGAGCAGCCGCACCGCGAGCAGGTCGCGCGGGCCGTGGCCCGCGCCCTCGCCGACGCGACGAACGGCGTCCTCATCGACCCGCAGGCCCGGCAGGTCCTCCTGCGCGACGGCCTGGCGCGCGCCGAGCGCGGCTGGTTCCGCATGGGCGACCAGTGGTTCGGCACCAGGTACGAGGTGGACGAGGCGGCGCGCCGTCCCGGGCCGGCCGGCGCGGCGGGATGCGCCTGCCTGCGCGTCACGCTGCTCGGGCTGCGCCGGTTCGGCCTGCCGAACCTCGTGATCGACGGCGTCGCCTGCACGCAGGACCTGCCCGCGCTCAACCTGCTGCGCGCGATCGCGTCCCGGCTGCTCACCGACCAGTGGCGGTGGTGCCGGGAGCATCCGGCGCGGCCCACGCGCAGCCTCGACGACCATCCACGGATCGAGCCGGACGACTTCTGGGCCTTCTGGGGCGCCACCCCGTTCCTGGACGGCGGCCCGGTCGTCACCCGCCTGGCGGCCACCTCGACCGGGATCCTGGAGGTGACGCCGCCCGACGGCTACGCCGGCACGGTGGCCGACTGGAGCCGGGAGGTGCTGGCCCCGGCCCTGCCGCCGCTCGTCGGCTGCCCCGCCGACGAGGACACCACGCACGCGCGGTCCGCCGGGGGCGGGGCCTGACCCGCCTCTAGAATCCCGTTCTGTATCCGTCTCTAACCGTTCGCGGGCGCGAGGAGCAGCAGTGACGTACACCGAGATCGACTACGCCGTCGCCGACGGGATCGCGACCATCACGCTCGACCGCCCCGACCGGCTCAACGCCTTCACCCTCGTGATGCGCGGCGAGCTGATCGACGCCTTCGACCGCGCGGACGCGGACGACGACGTCCGGGTGGTCGTCGTCACCGGCCGGGGGCGGGCCTTCTGCGCCGGGGCCGACCTGGAGCGCGGCGGCTCGACGTTCGACCACAAGGCCGGGCGGGACATGTTCGGCGGTGAGGACACCTTCGAGGACGGCTCACCACGCGACGGTGGCGGCACCGTCGCCCTCCGGATCGCCCGCTCCCTCAAGCCGGTGATCGGTGCGATCAACGGGCCGGCGGTCGGCGTGGGCGTCACGATGACCCTGCCGATGGACATCAGGCTCGCGGCCGAGGGCGCGCGGTTCGGCTTCGTCTTCACCCGGCGCGGCATCGTCACGGAGGCGGCGTCGAGCTGGTTCCTGCCCCGCATCGTCGGCATCGCCCAGGCCATGGAGTGGGCCGCCACGGGCCGGGTCTTCGACGCGGAGGAGGCGCTGCGCGGCCGCCTGGTGTCCTACGTCCACCCCGCCGGCGAGCTTCTCGACGCGGCGTACGCGCTGGCCGGGGAGATCGCCGCGAACACCTCCGCGGTGTCCGTCGCGGCCGTGCGGCGGCTGATGTGGTCGGGGCTGGGCGCGTCCTCGCCGTGGGACGCGCACCGGGCCGACTCACGCCTGATGTACGCGCTGGGATCCGCCCCGGACGCGGCCGAGGGCGTCACGTCCTTCCTGGAGAAACGCCCGGCCGAGTTCCCCATGAAGGTCAGCCGGGACCTGCCCGAGGAGGTCCCCGACTGGCCGCTGCCCTGACCCGCCCTCAGCGCCCGCGGCGGGCGGCGACGCACTCGGCGACCGGCGTGGCCGGTCGTCCGCGCGGTATCGATTCCCCGCGCCGGGCTGGTCGCTCGGCCGCGGGGCGTCCCTCGGCCCCCGCCGTCGGCGGCGGGTGTCAGGAGCGGGGCGCGCGGCGTGGGGGCGGCGGAGGGACCACCTTGCCCGCCACCAGGTCGGCCTCGGCGACCTCGACGTCGGAGCCGTCGCGGCGGCGCACGGTGAGCCGGCCGTCCGCCCACCCTCTCAGCTCGCCGACGACGTCGCTGTACGCTCCGCTGGAGACACGGCGTCGTAGCGAGACGCGACGTCCGATATCGGACGGAGCTATCGAAACGACATACCGGGCGGAGAAACGCGGGCCGATGTGACGCCCCCCATGGTGAAAGCGTTGGCTGACAGCAGCAATACTAGGCAATGACACCGCTGCGAGCGTGGCGATGGCCACAGACGTTGAGGAGTACACGTGACCTACGTCATCGCGCAGCCTTGCGTGGACGTGCTCGACAAGGCATGCATCGAGGAGTGCCCCGTCGACTGCATCTACGAGGGCAAGCGCATGCTCTACATTCACCCGGACGAGTGCGTCGACTGCGGCGCCTGCGAGCCGGTGTGCCCCGTCGAGGCGATCTTCTATGAAGACGACACGCCGGATCAGTGGAAGGACTTCTACAAGGCCAACGTGGAATTCTTCGACGATCTGGGCTCGCCGGGAGGTGCCTCCAAGGTCGGCAAGATCGACAAGGATCACCCGATCGTGGCGGCGCTGCCGCCGCAGGGCGAGGAGGCCTGAGCCCACGCCGCCCGGCGTTCCCGGACGCGAGAGTTCAGCTGAGGCCGAGGCGCGCCGTCTGCCGGTGAGCGGCAGGCGGCGCGCGGACGTTGGGGGACTGATTTGATCAAGACGCTGCCCGACTTTCCCTGGGACCTGCTCACCCCGTACAAGGAGCAGGCCCGGCAGCACGCCGGCGGCATCGTCGACCTGTCGGTCGGCACGCCCGTCGACCCGACGCCGGAGATCGTCCGGCGGGCGCTGGTGGACGCCGCCGACGCTCCCGGTTACCCCGCCACGTACGGCACGCCCGAACTGCGTGAGTCCGTCGCCGGCTGGCTGACCCGCAGGCTCGGCGTCGCGGCCGACCCGGCCGCCGTCCTGCCCGTGATCGGCACCAAGGAGGCCGTCGCCTGGCTGCCGACGCTGCTGGGCGCGGGACCGGGCGACACCGTGGTCTTCCCCGAGCTGGCGTACCCGACCTACGACGTCGGCGCTCGGCTCGCCGGCGCGACGCCGCGGGCCGTCGACGGGCTGTTCTCCCTCGGGCCGGAGACACCGAAGATCGTCTGGATCAACTCGCCGTCCAACCCCACCGGCAAGGTGCTGCCGGCCGAGCACCTGCGCAAGGTCGTCGCGTGGGCGCGCGAGCGCGGCGCCACCGTGATCAGTGACGAGTGCTACATCGAGCTGGGCTGGGACGCCGAGCCGGTGTCGGTCCTGCGCCCGGACGTGTGCGACGGAGACCACCGCGGCCTGATCGCGCTGCACTCGCTGTCCAAGCGTTCGAACCTCGCGGGATACCGCGCCGGCTTCCTCACCGGGGACCCGGCCCTGATCACCGCGCTGCTCGAGGTGCGCAAGCACGCAGGCATGATCGTTCCCGCGCCGGTCCAGGCCGCGATGACGGCCGCCTACCGCGACGACGCGCACGTCCAGGAGCAGCGCGAGCGGTACGCCCGCAGACGCGCCGTCCTCCGCACGGCCCTGGAGGCGTACGGCTTCCGCATCGACCACTCCGAGGCCGGGCTCTACCTCTGGGCGAGCCGTGACGAGCCGTGCTGGGACACCGTCAAGGCACTGGCGGAGCTGGGCATCCTCGTCGCGCCCGGCGACTTCTACGGCACGGCGGGCACCCGGCACGTCCGCGTCGCCCTCACCGCCACCGACGAGCGCATCGACGCCGCCGTCGCCCGCCTCACCGCCTGACCGCCCCGCGTACGCCGCGCCGGTCCGCCGGCCCGGCCGCGGGTGGGTGAGGTCAGCGGCCGGCCTCGGCGGAGGGTTCGGGGACCGGTTCCGGTACGGCGTGCCGCTTCGGGCGCAGCACCGAGAACGCCAGGACGGCGGCGGCGATCCCGCCCGCGACACCGACGACCGAGGTGATCGACATGGCGTGCACGAAGGCGTCCTTGGCGGTGCGGGCCAGCGTCGCGTCGCCGCGGGCCGCGGCGATGGCCAGCGCCTCGCCGATCGAGTGCCGTGCCGCCCCGACCGTGTCATCCGGCATCTTCGCGGTGTAGGCCGCCGTGAGCACGCTGCCCAGGACGGCGACGCTCAGCGCCTGGCCGACCTGCTGGACGGTGTCGTTGACGGCGGAGCCGACACCCGCGCGCTCGGGAGGCAGGGCGGCCAGCAGGGTCCCGTACGCGGCGGGCCCCGCCGTTCCGCTGCCCGCGCCCAGGATCACGAGGGCGACGGCCAGTTTCGCGTAGCCGTCACCGGGCGCGACCGAGGCGAGCACCGCGAACCCCGCCGTGAGCAGGAGGAGTCCGGCGGCCAGCGCCACCCGCGCGCCGAACCTCTTGTCCACGACCACGCCGATGCCGTTGAAGGCCATCGCGGCCGCGACCATGGGGATGAGCGCGGTGCCGGCCTTCATCGGTCCGTAGCCCAGGACGAACTGCAGGTACTGGGTGAGTGCCAGCAGGCAGCCGCCCGCGGAGAACGACAGCAGCACGATCGACAGGCTGGCGCCGCTGAAGTTGCGGTCGCGGAACAGGGCCAGCGGCAGCATCGGCTCCGGGCATCGCCGCTCCCAGAGCGCGAAGGCGGTGAGCGCGACCACGGCCAGGGCGAATCCGCCGAGCGTCTGCGGCGCCGACCAGCCGTCCTTGGCGGAGGAGATCACACCCCAGACGAGGGCGGTCACCCCGGCCATGGACAGGAGGGCGCCGACCAGGTCCGGGCGGCGGGCCGGTCCGCGTGACTCGGGGATGATGAGCAGCGCCGCGAGGATGCCGAGCGCGGCGACCGGCACGTTCAGCAGGAACACCGAGCCCCACCAGAAGTGCTGCAGCAGGAGGCCGCCGAAGGTGGGGCCGCCGACCGCGCCGAGCATGAGCACCGAACTCCAGATGGCGATGGCCTTCTTGCGCTCCGTGTCGTCGAAGACCGTCGTCAGGATCGACAGGGTGCCGGGCATCAGGAACGCGCCACCGACTCCCATCGCGGCGCGGGTCGCGATCAGCTGGCCGGGGCTGTCGGCGAAGGACGCGGCGAGCGAGGCGCTGCCGAACAGGACCAGTCCGATGATCAGTCCGCGACGCCGGCCGTGCCGGTCGGACAGGCTGCCGGCGGTCAGCAGCAGCCCGGCGAAGACCAGGATGTAGGCGTCGAGGATCCACTGGATGTCGGAGTTGCTCGCGTGGAGGTCGCGGATCAGCGACGGGATGGCGACGTTGAGCACCGTGTTGTCGATGACCAGGACCAGCAGGCTCAGGCACAGGACGCCGAGGATCCACCAGCGGCGCGGATGAGAGGTCGACATGACCGTCCGTTCGTACGGTGTGCGATTTCTCGCACACCGTACCATCGTTCTTGTACGGTGTACTAGGTTCCTCGAACACCGTACGAGCGCCGATAAGCTGGTGGGCAAGTCACCCTGGTGAAGGACGTTGAATGCCGTCGAACGCTGACCCTCTCGGGCAATCCGTCTGGACGCGGCCGCCGCGCTCCCGTGGCGCCCAGCCGGCGCTGAGCCGCACGCAGATCGTGCGAACCGCCATCGAGTTGCTCGACGAGAAGGGGCTCGAGGGCCTGAGCATGCGCCGTCTCGGCGAGCGGCTGGCCGCCGGCGCGACCTCCGCGTACTGGTACGTCGCGACCAAGGACGAGCTCCTCGAGCTGGTCCTGGACGAGGTCATGGGGGAGATCGAGGTTCCCGAGGTGGGTGCGACCGACTGGCGGGCCGCGGCCACCGCCCTGGCGCACGGGCTCCGCTCGATGATCCTGCGCCACCCGTGGGTCGCCGGGCTGTTCGGCGTCCGTCCCATGATGGGCCCGAACGCCATGCGCATGAGCGATCGCATGGTGGGGGTCCTGACGGCCGCCGGCTTCTCCGGGTTGGATGTCGCGTACGCGAGTTCGCTCCTGATGTCCCACGTGATCGGCTCGGCGACGATGGAGGCGGCGTGGAAGCGGTCGATCGCCCCCGGTATGAGCGTGGGTGAGTCGGTCGAGAAGCTGCGGCCGTACATCGACGAGGTCTCCTCCCGCTACCCGCACTACGGCGCCTGGTGGCGGGAGAACCGGGCGATGGACCCGGACGGTCTGCAGGAGGAGGGGTTCGCCTTCGCGGTCGAACGCCTCCTCGACGGCCTCCAGCTCTGGCTCGATCGCCGGGAGAAGGCCGGGCCGGCCTGAACGGCAGTGGACCGAATCACATTCTGTCCGTCCTGGCGTAAGTGATAAATTACTAACGGTCGATCGATTCGAGCCGAGGGAGGCCGCCAGTGCGGCGCGAGATCTTCACCGACGAGCACGAGGCCTTCCGCGAGATGGTGCGGTCGTTCATCGCCAAGGAGATCGCGCCGTTCCACGAGCAGTGGGAGAAGGACGGCGTCGTCTCCCGTGACGTGTGGCTGGCGGCTGGACGGCAGGGGCTGCTCGGCATCGACATGGAGGAGCGGTACGGCGGCGGGGGCGACCCGGACTACCGCTACTACGTCGTCCTCAACGAGGAGCTGTCCCGCGCCGGGATCCACGGCCCCGGCTTCTCGGTGCACAACGACATCAACGGCGCGTACCTCGGGCGGCTGGCCACCGAGGAGCAGAAGCAGCGGTGGCTCCCCGGCTACTGCTCCGGTGAGATCATCACCGCGATCGCCATGACCGAGCCGGCCGCGGGCTCCGACCTGCAGGGCATCCGCACCACCGCCGTACGGGACGGCGACGACTACGTCCTGAACGGGCAGAAGACCTTCATCTCCAACGGCATCCTGTCCGACCTGGTCATCGTCGTCGCGCGGACCGACCCGGACGCCGGCCACCAGGGCATCAGCCTGATCGTCGTCGAGCGCGGGATGAAGGGGTTCGAGCGCGGCCGCAACCTCGACAAGATGGGCATGCACGCGCAGGACACGGCCGAGCTGTACTTCGAGGACGTCCGGGTGCCCCGGGCCAACCTCCTCGGCGAGGAGGGCCAGGGCTTCATCTACCTCATGCAGAACCTCCCGAGGGAGCGGGTGTCGATCGGTGTCGGCGCGCTGGCGGGCGCGGAGCGTGCCTTCGAGCAGACCCTGGAGTACTGCAAGACCCGTGAGGCGTTCGGCCGGCCGATCGGGCGGTTCCAGCACAACCGCTTCACCCTGGCCGAGATGAAGACCGAGCTCACGGTGGCCCGCTCTTTCACCGACCGGTGCATCGTCGAGCACGCCGCCGACCGCCTGGGCGCCGAGGAGGCCTCGATGCTCAAGTGGTGGAACACCGAGCTGTGCAACCGGGTCATCGACCGCTGCCTGCAGCTGCACGGCGGCTACGGGTACATGAGCGAGTACCCGATCGCCAAGGCCTACCTCGACGCGCGCATCCAGACGATCTTCGGTGGCACCACCGAGATCATGAAGGAGATCATCGGCCGCGGCCTCGGGGTCTGACGCAGCCGAGCGGCCCAGGAGACCGGCCTGGCGACGTTCGAGGAGGCCGACGCTCATCAGCGCCGAGGATGCTCGCTGTCACGGGCACCGAAATTCTCGGCACAGCGGCCTGGACCGGGTTTCGCTGACGCGGTGGCGAGCTCGGTACCTCCGCCCGGACCTGGGTAGGGCAAGTCCCTGCAGGGACGAACCCGAGCACGGGAGGAACGCCGAGATGCTCGACCGGCGCGATGACCTCACGACCTCGCATCCCGTTGACACCCCGCCATCCCGATCGCGGTCGCTCGGCGGCCTCCTCAAGAGGGCCGCCGAGCGCATGCCGGTGCCGGTCATGCTGGCCGGCGCCGTCTGCGTCGCCCTGTCCTCGGTCTTCGTGCCGCTCACACACGTCTCGACCGGAACGGTGACCTTATTCCGCAGCCTCCTCTCGATGCCGTTCCTCATCCCGATGGCGCTCTCCGAGGCACGGACCGCGCCGGTCCGCCCGCCGCACTCCCGGTGGAGGGCCTACGCGGCGGGCGTGCTCCTCGCGGGCGACATCCTGCTGTGGAACCAGGCGATCGCCGGCAGCGGCGCCGGAATCGCGACCGTCATCGTCAACGCCCAGGTCGTCCTGGTCCCTCTCCTCGGATGGATCTTCCTACGGGAGCGCCCGACCGTCGCGTTCGCCGCGGTGGTGCCCGTCATGCTCGCCGGGGTCGCCCTGGCCGGCGGGGTCGTCGGCGGCGGCTCCGGGAAGAACCCGGCGCAGGGCGCGGTCTTCGCCGCGGCCGCGGCGCTCTGCTACGCGGGCTTCCTCTTCCTCCTGCGCCAGGCGAGCGACGACGACCACATCGTGGTGCCCGTCACCGAGTCGGCGGCCGCCTCGGGCGTCGTCGCGCTGGTCGTCGGCCCGTTCTGGCACGGGCTGGACCTGCTGCCGGGCTGGGCGGCGTTCGGCTGGCTGGCCGCCATCGCCCTGACCGGGCAGGTGGCGAGCTACCTGCTCATCGCCAGCGCCCTGCCCCGCCTGGCCGCCTCGGTCGGCGCGGCGCTCCTGCTGCTGCAGCCGGTGGGCTCGGTCCTCCTCGGGGCCGTCATCCTCGGCGAACGTCCCACGGTCGTACAACTCGGCGGCTGCGCGATAGTCCTGCTCGCCCTCTACCTCGCCACCCTCACCGCCCGCCGCAGTGCTGACTCCGGCGCCGCCTCCCGTCGGTGACCCTGAGCCGTCGTGTCACGACAGGTCCGCGGAGGCACCGACTGGGCCGTCGCCGTTCTCTCTGTGCCGCCGGTGTGGCCGGCCGACGCCCGTAATGCCGGATCCGCCCCGTCACCGGCGGCGGCAAGGTTCCTGTCCCCAGGCACCCCTTCCTTCTGGCGAACACTGCGTTCCAACAGCAGGATTCATCAGGGATCACGGTGACGAGATACCGCGTCCGGCCGCCGGTCGGTACGGCCGAGGGGGCAGTGTCCGTCGCCGTCGCGATCGGGGCAGCAGGCCACGGTCAGGTCGACGAAGTTCCCGCCTCGGAGCCACCAGGCCCAGACGACGTCGTAGCCCCGGCGCAGGCGCAGGCAACACGATGGCCGCCGTGCGTAAGGTGTGGGCTACCCGCATCCAGGTGGATGCGGAAGAAGCGTGGCTGGGACAAACCCGAGATGGCACGCCGGCTCGCACGCGCAGCAGGTGATGACCGAAGTGATCTCCCAAGTCACGAGACGCTGCTTTCGTACGTGAAACGGTGGGAACGAGGGACCGTCGGCATCTCCGAGCGATATCGGATGCTGTATGCCCGTGCGTTCGGGCTCAGCGAGGATGAGCTATTCGAGGAAGATGTGAACCGTAGACAGTTCGTAGGCGCACTACGCGGCCGAATTGAAGGCGACTGTCGCATTAGTCGACGAAGCCGGTTACACCGACGCGACCGGACGTTCCCTCATGGCAATCGTCGCTGAACAGGCGCAACAGACGGATGGGCCGCCTTCGATGCGGGATGGCAGGCATCTGCACGCAAGCTGTTCCAAGACAGCCTCATCGCGGCCACAGACGCTGGCGATACCTCCTTGATCGCGAACGCACTGGCGTTTCTGGCCTATCAGAAGGTCAACGCGGGCCGGCGGCCAAGCCGTGCGATCCCTGTGCTCTCAGGAGCTCTCGCCCGGTACGACGATGCCCATGCGCGGGACAAAGCCCTTTATCTAACATGGCTCGCTGATGCCTACATAGAGGACGGAAACCTCGAGAAGGCCGTGGCCGTTGTCCGCCGTGCCCTCCTCCTATCCGCCGATGTATCGTCGGCGCGGCCCGCGCCCGCATCACTGAGTCACTCGTGGCCGAGATAGATGACGAACTCGCTGGGCGCATCTCGCCGCGTGCTGGATGCGGTCGGAGCAGGGGACCGTACGCACGCGGACATCCTCCTGCGGGCACAGGGCCGGTGCGCTGCCGTCGGAGGCGCTGTCCCCGTCGCTGCGCCGGCTCACGGTGGGAGAAGTAGATCCTGGCCGTCCACGAGCCCCTGTCGGCGGTGCCCGGCACGGCCCTGTACCGGGTGGCGGACACCAACCTGCGGCTGTACCTGGGCATCCTCCGCGTCCGCCACGAACAGGCACGGCGGGGACGTCATCGCGGCCTGGCGCGGATGAGGGCGGGCCGCGCCGCCGGGCTCAGCTGATCAGGACTCGGTCCGAGGGAGCCTCACTGTCCTTGGTCCAGCCGTCGTGGCCCTGCGCCGCCCGCCAGCGCCGGCCGGCGTAGCGGACCTCGTGGATGCCGTACGGCTGGGCGTGCGCGACCATCCAGGTCGCGATCGTCCACCCGCTGCGGGTGCTGGGCGCGGTGATGCCGTCGCCGGTGTCCTTGCGCTTGAGCGTCTTGCTTAGCTCGCCGAGGGCCTGCCGGGCCTGGTCCTGCTTCTTCCGCTTGTTCGGCGGGTACCAGCAGCGTACGGCCCCGGGCGCGCGCCCGGTGTAGGCCGCGGCCATGATCCGGGCGTCGTCCTCGTGCCGGGCGTACGCCTTGCCGTCCGCGCTGCGCTGGACCTTCTGGGCCGCGTCGTGCACGGGCAGCCCGGTGTAGTCCTTGACCTTGACGAGTGCGCTGAAGAACCGGTTCGCGGCGTAGACCGGGTCCTTGAGCTGGGTGGACGTACCCCAACCCTGCGACGGGCGCTGTTGGAAGAGACCGACGGAGTCGCGGTCGCCGCTCTCCAGGTTCCGCAGGTGCGACTCCTGCAGCGCCGTCGCGTACGCGATGACGACGGCCTGTTCGGGGAGTTTCTTGCGCAGGGCGACGGCGGCGATCGTGGCGGCGTTGGCGGCCTGGTCGAGGTCGAGCGGCATGACTCCGGTGTTCGTACGGGCCTCGCAGTTGGTGCCGTGGAGATACGGGCGGAAGTGGACGTACAGCGCGACACCGCCACCGACGATGACCATCGTGGTGACCAACGCGATGATGGCGAGCCGTAGCCGCCTTCCACTCGTCCGACTCACGGGCACGAAGGTACCCGTTCCTTACGCCCTGCCGGACATCCGCCGACGGCGCCGCCGCTATTCTCACGGGCATGACCGACACGTTCACCAGCCCGATCTCAAGCGCCATCGATGAGCTGTGGGAGCGCCGGGCCGACCTGAGCCCCGAGGACACCGACGCCCGATCCGCCATCGTCGGCGCGGTCGACCTGATCGACGCCGGGCAGGCGCGCGTGGCGTTCGTCGACGAGTCCACCGACGAGGTGATCGTCGACGAGCGTGCCAAGCGGGCGATCCTGCTGAGCTTCAAGGTGCTGGGCATGAGCCGCGCGCAGGTGGGCGACTTCCACTACCACGACCGGATTCCGCTGAAGACCCGTCTGGACGGGGTGCGCGTGGTGCCCGGCGCCATCGCCCGCTGGGGGTCCTACCTCGCGCCGGGCGTGGTCCTGATGCCGTCGTTCACGAACATCGGCGCGTACGTCGACTCCGGCACGATGGTCGACACCTGGGCGACGGTCGGCTCCTGTGCGCAGATCGGCAAGAACGTCCACCTGTCCGGCGGCGTGGGCATCGGCGGCGTGCTGGAGCCGCCGAACGCCAAGCCCGTCATCATCGAGGACGAGGCCATGATCGGCAGCCGCTCGATGATCGTCGAGGGGGCCCGGGTGGGCAAGGGGGCGGTCGTCGGCTCCGGGACGAACCTGTCGGCCTCGATGCCGGTCATCGACGTGGAGACCGGCGAGCAGCTCGGCCGGGGCCGCATCCCCGACTGGTGCGTCGCCGTCGGCGGCACGCGGCTGAAGGAGTTCCCCGGCGGCACGTTCGGGATGCCCGCCGTCCTGGTCATCAAGCGCCTCGAGCCGGGCGTCCGGCACGACAAGAGCCAGCTCAACGACGTCCTGCGCGACCACGGCCTGAGCGCCTGACGTCCTTCGCACGCGCGAGGTGCCGGGGCGGGACCGCCCCGGCACCTCGGCTCATCGATGATCAGGTGTTGTTGGCGAGGGCGAGCAGGCGCGTCGAGTCGCCGTTGAAGGTGTCCTGGTCACCCGGGAACGTGCCGCTGTCGGCGTACTGCCAGAAGGTGTAGAAGCTCCAGCCGTACGGCAGGGTGCCCGCCGAGCTGGAGTACCGCGCGATCCACAGCGGGCTGTTCGTCGCGAAGGTCGCGTCGTTGTTGCCGGTGCACTGGGTCCACCAGTCGAGGGTCGTGTAGATGACCGCCCACCGGCCGGTCTTGGTGTGGTACTCGTTGATGAAGGAGTGGATCCAGCTCTTCATCGAGGACTGGCTCAGGCCGTAGCACGTGGCGCCGTACGGGTTGTACTCGATGTCGAGCGCGCCGGGCAGCGTCTGGTTGTCGCGGGACCAGCCGCCGCCGTGGGCGGCGAAGTAGTCGGCCTGCGCCGCGCCGCTCGAGGTGTTCGGCGTGGCGAAGTGGTACGCGCCGCGGATCAGGCCGACGTTGTAGGACCCGGTGTACTGCTGGGAGAAGTAGGGGTTCTGGTAGGACGTGCCCTCGGTCGCCTTGACGTAGGCGAACTTGGCGCCGTTGCTCTTCACCGTGCTCCAGCCGACGTTGCCCTGGTGGCTGGAGACGTCGAGGCCGGGAAGCCCGGCCACCATCGGGCTGACGGTGCCGTCGGAGGTGCTCCGGGCGGCCAGGCCCGAGCCGGCGTGGTCCTTGTCGGGGTGGGTGATCGGGTTCGGTGACGCGCCGGCCGCGGGCGCGGCGGCGAGGACTCCTCCGGCGACGGCGAGCGCGGCGAACGCCGTCGTCAGCCTGCGGGCGATGCGGTTACGGGGGGACGGGGCCACGGTTTCCTCCTGGGGATCGGGAGTGGCGGGGGCGGAACTGCCGTGCGGGCGGGTGGACTCGGGAGGCCGGGGACGGAGGGCCCGGCCGTCAGAGGTGGCGGGCGGTGCCCCGCGAAGGGGCAGGGGGAGGGGCCCGGCCGTCAGGGACGGCGCTCGGCGGCGCCCACGGCGGGGCCGTGGTCGCCGAGGGTCCGCGGTGCGGGCAGGCCGGACCGCGGAACGGACGCCTCGGCGCGCGCGGCGGACGCCAGTCCGAGGGCGCCGGCGACCTGTGAACGGAGCCGGGGCAGCTGGGCGTACAGCGCGTCGCCGGGGCACTGCGTGGTGGAGTTGTAGTCGCGGTGGCCGACGATGGCGGTGGACGGTGAGAGCCCGTAGATGTCGCACAGCCACGCGAGGGTCTGGACGAGCGAGTTCCACAGGGCGGCCGGCGGGAGCTCGGTGATGTAGGTGCCCTCGTTCTCGATGCCGAGGGTGTGGCCGTTCTCGTTCGCGCACTGGGCGCCCATGACGTTCGCGCCCTTGCCGATGGCCTCGATGGAGCGGTTGCGGCCCTCCATCACGTAGCCGCCGCGGCTGATGGTGAGCTGCTGCCCGGTGTCGCTCCAGCCGTTGGTGTCCATGTGGAGGTTCTGGCAGTCGCGGGACAGCTGGAAGGCATGGGCGAGCGAGTAGTCGGTGGAGTTCGGGAAGGCCATGTGGTGCACGATCAGGTGATCGGGCGCCTTGATGATCGTGGCGGGTGAGGTCGGCGGCCGCGCGCCCCACTCGGCGCGCGTGTAGACGTGCGGCGCGGTGACGGCGCGCGCGGAGCGCGGGCGGGTGAGGTCGGTGGCGCCGAGGAGGACGGCGCCGCCCGCGACGGCGGCGGCACGCCTGAGCACCTCGCGGCGGCCGGGGCCGGGGCGTCCGGTGAGGTCGGCACGACGGTCGGAGTCGGGGTCGGGCGGGGGCGCGCTCGGTCTGCGGGGATCGGCGGGGACGTGGGTCATGGCGGGGAGGTCCTTCCGGCGGGGGTGAAGGGGTGATCCGCTCCCTCACAGGTAAATAACCAACGCGCCAGGGCCGAAGTAAGTGGAAAATTCCCTAATACTCGGCGTCTTCGTTGGCAGGTCAGCGCATCCGCGCAGCTCAGCACGCTCGGGATCGCGGTCCCGGCCCCCCCGGGCGGCTGGCCGGATCCGGGCATCACTGGCGTAGGCTCAGGCCCCATGCGGCTTGATCTGACTCAGGACGTCGCGTCCCTGACCGCGGCGATCGTCGACATCGAATCGGTGAGCGGCAACGAGAAGGCCCTTGCCGACGCGGTCGAGGAGGCGCTGCGCGCCCTGCCCCACCTGTCCGTCGAGCGGGACGGCGACACCGTCATCGCGCGGACGTCGCAGGGCCGGAGCGAGCGGGTCGTGATCGCCGGGCACCTCGACACCGTCCCGATCAACCAGAACCTCCCCTCCCGCGTCGAGGGCGACCGCCTGTACGGCTGCGGGACCGGTGACATGAAGGCGGGCGTCGCCGTACAGCTCAAGCTGGCCACCATCCCGGAGACCACCCGGGACGTCACGTACTTCTTCTACGAGTGCGAGGAGATCGAGGAGGAGCGCAACGGCCTCAAGCGCATCGGCCAGACCCGCCCCGAGCTTCTGCAGGCCGACTTCGCCGTCCTGATGGAGCCGTCGGGCGGCATCGTCGAGGGCGGCTGCCAGGGCACGATCCGCATCGAGGTCAGGGTCGCCGGAGAGCGCGCGCACAGCGCGCGGTCGTGGATGGGGACGAACGCCATCCACCAGGCCGGCGCGGTGCTCGACCTCCTGCGGTCGTACGAGCCGGCGCGGCCCGTGGTGGACGGCCTGGAGTACCACGAGGGGCTCAACGCGGTGTTCGTCCGGGGCGGTGTCGCGGGCAACGTGATCCCCGACGAGTGCGTCGTCACGATCAACTACCGCTTCGCGCCCGACAAGTCCCTCGCGGACGCCGAGCGGTACCTCCGGAAGCTGTTCGACGAATACGAGGTGACCGTCGTCGACGGTGCGCCCGGCGCGCGGCCGGGCCTGACGCATCCGGTCGCGGCGGCGTTCACCGAGGCCACCGGCGGCGAGGCGCGCGCCAAGTTCGGCTGGACCGACGTGGCGAGGTTCTCTGAGCTGGGCATCCCCGCCGTCAACTACGGTCCCGGCGAGCCGAGCCTGTCGCACACCCGGGACGAGTACGTCGAGATCCCGCGTATCTTCGCCAGTGAGGAACGCATGCGGACCTGGCTCACGACCTGACGAACGCCACCCGGACCCGGGTAGCGGCGCGGTGACGTGGTCCGCACCGACGACACGGACGAATTCCCCCGACTCCTGCAGCGGCATCGACCTGGGAAGGTGGCCTGATGGGCCAGGTTCTGGCCGACGGACTCACGATCGCGGAGGCGGCCGAGCGCACCGGCGTCTCCACGCACACCCTGCGCTACTACGAGCGGATCGGCGCGTTCCGGGAGCCCCCGGAGCGCGACGCCAGCGGCCACCGCCGCTACACCGAACGCGACCTGTCCTGGATCACCCTGCTGACGCGGCTGCGCGCGACCGGGATGCCCATCGCGACCCTCCTGCGCTACGCCGAGCTGGCCCGGGAGGGCAACGGCACGGCGGCCGACCGCAAGGCGCTCCTCGTGGCGCACCGCGCGGAGGTGGCCGCGCGCATCGACGAGCTGCAGCGGGACCTCGAGCTCATCGACCACAAGATCAACGTGTACGAGGAGATCGAGCGGACCCGCTTCGGCCGGTGACGGAGGCCGTCAGACGCCGACCCGGGACGGCAGGGGGTCCCCCTCCGCGAACGTCCCGGTCCGGCGGATGACGTGCCAGCGCAGCCGGGCGCCCAGCACGGCCGTGACCAGCGACTGGATGACGACCAGGTACATCAGCTGCCGGTAGACGATCTGCTGCAGCGGCATCACCCAGAGAGTCCTCAGGCGTTCGCCGTCGAGCCGCAGGGCGTACGTCGCGGCCGCCGCCTGCGCCACGGTGAACGCCACCCAGGACCCCGCGACGGTCAGGGGGTTCATGACGAACACGCCGTACACCGCGAAGAGGTCGACCACGGGCGCGAGGCACGGCAGCGCGACCTGGAAGAGGGCCAGGTACGGCAGGCAACGGCGGCCGAACCGGCCCGACCGGCCCCGCTGGACCAGCGCCCGCTTGTGCTTCCACATCGCCTGCAGGGTCCCGTAACACCACCGGTACCGCTGCCGCCAGAGCTGCCGCAGCGAGGACGGCGCCTCGGTCCACGCGAGGGCGGTCTCCTCGTACACGACCCGCCAGCCCGCCCGGCAGATCGCCATGGTCAGGTCGGTGTCCTCGGCCAGGGTCTCGGTGCTGAGGCCGCCGACCGAGGTGAGAGCCGCCCGCCGGAAGGCGCCGATCGCGCCGGGCACGGTGGGCATGCACTCGAGTACGTCGAACATCCGCCGGTCGAGGTTGAACCCGATGACGTACTCCAGGTGCTGCCAGCGGCCGATGAGACCCTTGCGGTTGGCCACCTTGGTGTTGCCGCTGACCGCTCCGACACGCGGGTCGTCCAGCGGGCGGACGAGGTTGCCGATCGTGTCGCGCTGGAAGACCGTGTCGCCGTCGACCAGGACCAGCACCTCATGGGAGGCGTGCGCGATGCCGGTGTTCAGCGCGGCCGGTTTGCCGCCGTTCGGCCGCCGGACGAACCGGACGTTCGCGAACTCCCGCTCCAGACGCGCGCCGATGACCGGGGTGTCGTCGGTGGACCCGTCGTCGACGATCAGCACCTCGATGGGAGCCGGGTAGTCGGTGGCGATGAGGGAGCGCACCGTCGCCGCCAGGCCGACCTCCTCGTTGTACGCGGGGACGATCACCGACACCGGCGGCGGAACGTTCCCGGTGGCGTGTTGCGACCTGGCGCGGCGGCGGCGCTCGCGTCGCACCCGCCGTACGTGGACGTGTGCGAACAGCGGGAGGGCGAACAGCCGGAGAGTGGTCAGCACGCCGGCGATCCCGAACAGGATGCCGAGCCAGCCGGTCAGCCGGTCGGACCAGCGCTGGCCGTCGATCAGCGCCGTTCCGGTGACCCTGTCGAGGGTCGGGGCGGGCACGTCGGCGGCCGGCAGCCGCATCGCCTGGCTGAGCGTGGTGAACCGGTATCCCTTGGCGGACAGGCGGGTCAGCAGCACGTCGAGGGCCCGCACCGTCTGGCTCCGGTCGCCGCCCGAGTCGTGCAGCATCAGGACCGCGCCGGCGCCCTTCCGGGGCGTCGCGGCCTGCACGATCTTGTCCACGCCCGGGCGCTTCCAGTCCTCGGTGTCCTGGTCGGTGAGCGCCACGACGTAGCCCTGCCGGCCGGCCTCCTGCGCCGCGCGGTACTCGGGTGCCGACAGGCCGTCCGGCACGGAGGAGTACGGCATCCGGATGAGCCGGGTGTGGATCCCGGCCGCGCCGGCGAGCGCCCGCTGGGTCAGGTCCAGCTCGAAGCGGATGCGCCAGGGAGACGAGCTCGCCATGTCGATGTGGGTGTAGGTGTGCGAGCCGATCTCGTTGCCCTCGCGGATGGCCCGGTCGACGATGTCGGGGTGGTCGGCGACGTGCGCGCCGATGACGAAGAAGGTCGCGTGCGCCCCGTGACGGCGCAGCACGTCGAGGATCTGCGGGGTCCAGCGGGGGTCCGGGCCGTCGTCGAAGGTCAGCGCGATCGTACGGCGGGGGGCGCGGACGCTCTTGGGGGTGCCGTCCGACAGGTTGACGACGGGGCCGCCGTCGGCGACGGCGGCCGGCGCCGAACCGTCCTTGGAGTACTCGTGCTGAGTCGACTCTCCGACGACACCGTGCGCGTATCCCGCCAGCAGGAGGCCGCCGACCAGCGTGAGGGCGCCGAGGAGCAGCAGGAGCCAGTGGCCGCGTGGGTCGCGCCGCCCCTTCTCGCGTGCCATCAGGTGTGCCTCGGGTGCGGGCTCTTCGTCAGCCCGACGCCCTTGCCCTTGCCCTTGCCGCGGGTCGTCGGCGTGGCGGTCGGAAGCGCCGGGGCGGAGGTGGTGGTCCCGGCGGTCGGCGTCGCGGATCCCGGGGCGGGGCTCGTGCCGGTGGTGGGGGCGGCACCGGCCTTCGGGGAGCCGGACGCGCGGCCGGTCTGTGCCGGGCCGCTCGGCGACCGGTGGCCGGTCGGGCCTCCGCTCGGGAGGGAGCCGTCGGCCCCGCCGCGGGGCATGAGCAGCTGTCCGGCATGACCGTGGCCGGACGCCGAGTGACGCGTCTGGGGCCACGGAGTCAGCGGCACACGCGCCCCGGTGGCCATCCCGACCGCGACGAGCACGAGGTAACCCGCGATGAGGCACCCGAGCGCGATTCCCGTACGGCGCATGATCCGAGCCCGGCGCCCCGTCGGATCGACGAAAACGGGGTCCGGTTCCAGAACCTCAGTCGCTTGGTTCACGGGAGGAGTCTAGAACCAGACAAATCGACGTACGGCACTAAAGCATTCTTCGTTGGGCAACGGGTATGTCTCAAGGTCGGTCTGAGGAGGTTGCGCGGCTGGTTACGGTAAGGGCCATGCGACCTGAAGAGACGCCGCGCAGGAGACGACAGGGTCCCGTGACGCTCCGCGGCAAGGCGATCCCCGCCACCACCACCGACCAGCGACTCCTCGACTCCCGCGGCCCCTCGGACTGGCTGCACACCGACCCCTGGCGGGTGCTGCGCATCCAGGCGGAGTTCGTCGAGGGATTCGGCCTGCTGGCGGAGCTGCCGCGCGCGGTGAGCGTCTTCGGCTCCGCGCGGACGAAGCCGGGCTCGGAGGAGTACGAGCTGGCCGAACGCATCGGCACGCTCCTCGTCGACGCCGGCTACGCCGTCATCACCGGCGGCGGACCCGGCATCATGGAGGCCGCGAACAAGGGAGCCGACGAGGCCGGCGGTCTCTCGGTCGGGCTCGGCATCGAGCTGCCGTTCGAGCAGAAGCTGAACGACCACATCGACGTCGGCGTGGAGTTCCGCTACTTCTTCGTCCGCAAGACGATGTTCGTGAAGTACTCCCAGGCATTCGTCGTGCTCCCCGGCGGATTCGGGACGCTGGACGAGCTGTTCGAGGCCGTGACACTCGTGCAGACCAAAAAGATCACGCGTTTCCCGATCGTGCTCGTCGGCACGGATTTCTGGGGCGGCCTGGTCCAGTGGATCAAGGACCAGATGCTCCCCGCGGGCAAGATCTCTCCGGAGGACCTGGAGCTGATCTCCGTCACCGACGACCCCGCCGAGGTCGTCGAACGCATCAGGCGCGCCCACGAGACCCAGGAGCGCCAACTGGAGGAGCGCGCGGCCCAGGAGGCCCAGGCGCGCGACGGAGGGAACGGAAGCTGATGCGCGTCTGCGTCTTCTGCTCGTCCAGCGGCCGCATCGACCGGCGCTACGTCGAACTGGCCGCCGAGGCCGGCGCCGAGCTGGCCCGGCGGGGACACACCCTGGTCAGCGGCGGTGCCACCGTCTCCTGCATGGGGGCCGTCGCGCAGGCCGCACGCGAGGGCGGCGCCCGGACGGTCGGCGTCATCCCCAAGGCCCTCGTCGACGTGGAGATCTCCGACGACGACTCGGCCGAGCTGATCGTCACCGAGGACATGCGCGCGCGTAAGGGCGAGATGGACCGCCGGTCCGACGCGTTCCTCGTCCTGCCGGGCGGGCTGGGCACCCTGGAGGAGCTCTTCGAGATCTGGACCGCGCGGGTCCTCGGTATGCACGAGAAGCCGATCGCGATCCTCGACCCGTACGGCCTGTACGAGCCGCTGCGCGACCTGATGAAGCACCTGCTCGACGAGGGGTTCGCCCGGCCGCGCATCTTCGACGCGGTCGGCTGGGCCACGACCGTCGAGGAGGCGTTCGACCACCTGGAGCGCTCGCCCGTGCGCATGCAGCCGACCGCGGAGGACTACATCGAGTCCGAGCCCTGATCCGCCGGCCCCCGGAGCCCGGTCGGGCCGTGGCCGTGGCCGTGGACGCGGCGGCGGCCGCCGTCAGGCGAGGCCGCGGCGTGAGACGGCCGGCGGGCGGGTCCCGATGATCGAGGCGACCATGTCGAGCACCTGGCGCGTCGCGTCGGCGTCGGCCGTACGGAAGACCCGGGCGCCGGCCCAGGCGAACACCGACGCGACGGCGGGCTCCGCCGCGTCCACGGCCACGGCCCGCCCGGCCGCCGCGAGGCGTCCGGCCGCGTACGGGTCGGTGGCGCGGACGAGCATCCCGTCCGGGCGGACGCCCACGGCCCGCTCCGGCGCCGAGCACAGCAGCGCCGCCCCGGTCGCCGCGGCCACGCCGGCGAACGCGTCACCGATCAGGAGGTCGGCCCCGGCCCGTGCACAGGCGACCGCCTGCTCCGGGGAGGACGGGGCCACCGCGACCACCGGCGCCCGCGGGTCCGCTCGGGCCGCGCGGACGGCGTCCGGGTCGGCGGCGACCTCGGCGATGTCGGTGCCCTCGGCGAGCCCCTCCGTCATCACCATGAAAGCGCCGGGAAAGACGACCCGGGTCCCGAGACGCAGCTCCATGCTCTGATCGTGGCATATGCGGCGGGAACGACGTCCGTCGAGCGGGTTGACGCACCGTACCGCATGGATGTGGCACGATCGGTACATGCTCGTCACCATCACCGTGGCCCTCGCCGCGCTGGGCGTCCTGGCGGCGATCGTCGTCGTGGCCACCGGTGGCGGCGGGGAGCTTTCCGCCGAGCACCCCGACCATCCGCGGCTGGCGCTGCCGGGCCGGCGCCCGGCCGGTGGCACGGACGCCGTGCTGCTCCGCCTGCCGATGGGGCTCTGGGGCTACCACAAGCAGATCACCGACGAGGCGCTGGAGCGCTTCGCGCACGAGCTGACCGAGCGCGACACGCGCATCGCCGTGCTGGAGCAGGAGCTGGCGGAGGCGCGCCGGCGCCTGAACGAGGAGCCGGAACGCTCGACCTGGCGGCCGGCCGTCCCGCCGGCGTCCCCCGCGCCCGACGCGATGGACCTGCGCGACCCGTTCGAGCCGGTGGATCCGCGGCCCTCCGGTGAGGGTGACCCGCCTCCGCCGCCCCACCACGTCCAGGAGGCGGCGCCCTGGGAACGACCGGCGGAGCGGCCGGCCGATCCGCCGCGGACCCGGTGGGAGCGGCCCGCCGACCCGCCGCCGCAGACGATCGTGGACAGGGTCGTCTTCGACCCGCGGACCGGAGGGGACGCCGAGGAGGGCCCGGCGCCCTCGCCGGAGGGCGCCGAAGAGCAGCGCCGGCCGGGAGACCTGCACGAGACGGGGGAGAGTGACCGACGGGGGGAGGACGGATGAGCAGAGTCGCGGTGCACGCGTCGGCCGACGTTCCGGCGCCCGCGGAGCGGGTGTGGGAGGTGCTCGTCGACTGGCCGCGGCACTCGGAGTGGGTGCCGCTGACCCGCGCGGAGGGCGGCGCGGGCGACGGAGCGAGCATCGAGGCGTGGACGGGCGTCGGCCCCGTCGGCTTCCTCGACACCATGGTGGTCAGCGAATGGCGGCCGCCGCACCGGGTCCGCGTGCGGCATACCGGTGGCCTGGTGCGCGGTGAGGGACGGTTCGATCTGCTGGACCTGCCCGAGGGCCGGTGCCGCGTCACCTGGGCCGAGCTGCTCGACCTGCCGCTCGGGCCCCTCGGCCGGGTCGGCTGGCTCGCGATCGGGCCGGCGGCCCGCCTCATGCTGCAGACGTCGCTGCATCGCCTCGCTAGTATGTTCGAATGATTGTCATCGGCCCGGACGGGCTGGCGCGCTGCCCGTGGGGCGTCTCCGCGCCCGACTACATCGCCTACCACGACGACGAGTGGGGCCGCCCGGTCCGCGACGACCGCGGGCTGTACGAGCGGCTGTGCCTGGAGGCGTTCCAGTCCGGCCTGTCGTGGCTGACGATCCTGCGCAAGCGCGAGGGCTTCCGGCGCGCGTTCGACGACTTCGACCCGGAGAAGGTCGCGGCGTACGGCCCGGCCGACGTCGAACGGCTGCTGGCCGACGCCTCGATCGTGCGGAACCGCCGCAAGATCGACGCGACCATCGCGAACGCCCGCGCGGCGCTCGACCTGCCCGACGGCCTGGCCGCGCTGGTCTGGGCGTACGCCGACCCCGACGCCCCGGCGCCCAAGACCGTCGGTGACGTGCCCGCCACCACGCCCGGTTCCACGGCGCTCGCCAAGCAGCTCAAGAAGCACGGGTTCCGGCACGTCGGCCCGACCACCGTCTACGCCCTCATGCAGGCCTGCGGCCTGGTCGACGACCACCTCGCCGACTGCCACCGCCGCGGCGCCTACCGGTAGGGGCATCGCGGTCACTCCGCCGTGGCGGCCTCGAGCACCGGCACCCCGGCGGCGCGGCGGGCGGGCAGCGCGGACGTCGCCCAGGTGACGGCGGCCGCGCCGAGGACCACGGTGGCGAGCAGCCACCACGGCAGGTGCACCCGGATGTAGGAGCTGCCGGTGGCGACGTGCAGCAGCGCGACCGTGCCGACGGCCGCGCCCATGCCGAGCAGCACGCCCAGCAGGACGACCGTCGCCGCCTCCCAGCGCACGATCGACCGGATCTGCCGGACGGTCGTCCCGACCGCCCCGAGCATCCCGAATTCCTTCGTCCGCTCCGACACGCTCAGCGACACGGTCGTGGCCATGCCGAACAGCGCGATCAGCAGGGACATCGCGATGAATCCGTAGATCACCCGCACGCCCTGCTCCATCGCGGCCGCCGCCACGCGTACGTAGGCCGCCCGGTCGTAGACCCGGGCCACCGGGACGTCGGAGACGGCCGCCGCCAGGGCCGCCGCCGGCGCGGTGCCCCGGACGAGCACGGCCGAGGTGTTCGCGCCCGGGTCCAGCGTCGCCATCGTGGCCGGGGCGACCAGCGCCTGGTCGGCGAACAGGTGCGACGGGTCGTGGTACCGGCCGGCCACGGTGAGCGTCACGTCGCCGCGCGCGCCGTGGACGACGATCCGGCGGCCGGGACGCAGGCCGTACGCCTTGACCAGCGGCGACGTGATGCCGATCTCGCCGGGCCGCAGCACGGGGAGGTGCCCGCCGAAGCGCAGCACCGGCCGTACGTCGGACGCGCCGGTGACGGTCAGCATGATCGGGTCGCCGGGGTCGCCGTCGAACACCTTGATCTTCGGTGACACGAGCCGTACCTCCGTCTGCGTCAGCGCGACCGCCGCCGTCACGCCGGGGACCCGCGCCGCGCGGGTCGCGAGGTCGGCGGGCAGGGGAGCGGTCCCGCCGGACGTACGGCCGTTCCCGGCGATGACGTGGTCGGCGGCGAGGGTCTGCGCGCCCGCGGCACGGGACCGGTCGTGCACGGAGGTGATCAGCAGCCCGGTGGCGGCGACCAGCGCGACGCCGAGCATGAGGGAGGCGGCCGCCGAGGAGACGCGGCGCGGGCTGCGGGTGATCGTCGCGCGGGCGAGCCGGCCCGCCTCTCCGCTGACGAGCATGCCGAGCCGGCCGACCAGGCCGCCGAGCGGGCCGACGAAGAACGGCGCGAGCACGGCCAGCCCGGACACGCACACCATCGACCCGAGCAGGATGAGCACCGTGATGCCCACGGTCCGGTCGGCGCCGACGGACGTCGGGTCGTTCGCCACCGCGAACACCGGGCCGAAGAACATCCAGGACGCACCGAAGACGGCGAGGGCGCCGACGATCCGGGGCCACGTGCGGCCCTTGCTCTCCGCCGTGGCGGACCGCAGCGCCTCGATCGGCGCGACCTTCGACGCCCGGCGGGCGGGCCGCCAGGCCGCCAGCTGCGTGGTCACGACGCCCGCCGCGAACGGGAAGGCCAGCGCGATCCAGCCGACGCTGACCTCACCGGCGGAGATGTCGAAGCCGTCCTGGGCGAACAGCCGCGTGAGGACCTCTGCCACGCCGTAGCCGACGAGCAGGCCGCCCGCCGACGCGATCACGGCCAGCACGAGCGCCTCCAGGCGGACGAGCCGCCTGATCTGCCGGGGCCGGGCGCCGATCGCCGCGAGGAGTGCCAGCCGCCGGGTCCGCTGGCGGACCATCGTGCCGAAGGCGTTCGCGACGACGAACAGGCCGGTGAACACCGCGACGGAGGCGAGCATGCCGATCGCCCCGCCCACCGACGCGCCCGTGTCCTGCAGCTCGGCGGCCTGGTGGCGCCGCAGGTCGGCGGCCGTGCGGACGACGGCCGGGCGCATCGGCGCGGCGAGCCGCTTCCGCAGGTCCCCGGCCGGAACCCCCGGCGCGGCCTTCACCCACAGGCTCTGCCACGCGCCCGCGGCCAGGCCGGCCGCCCGGTGCACGGCGGCGGGCGTGCCCAGGACCAGGTCGCCGGACGCCACGGCGCCACGGCCCTGGACGGTGACGACACCGACGATCCGGACCCTGCTCGACGTCTTCGGCAGCAGCAGCGTCGTGGTGGCCCCGGTTTCCAGCCGCCCGGCCGTCGCGACGTGCCGTACGACGGCCACCTCGTCGTCGGCGGCCGGGGCCCGGCCGGCGACCAGGTGGTAGGCGCTCAGGCGCGCGTCGGAGATCCAGGGGCGGAGCATCGTCGCCGCGCCCGCCGGCGGCAGCACCGGTTTACCGTGCGCCCCGGTGACCGTGACCGGTACGGCGGCGTCCCCGGCGACCGCCGCCACGCCGGGGACGGACGCGATCGCGCCGGGCCGTACCTCGCCCCGGGGAACGGCGAACGACTCCTCCGGATCGATCCCGGGCGGCTGCACGAGCACGTCCGCCTTGGCGTACTCGCTGGCGTCCGACCCGGACACCGCCGACTCGGCGCGCAGCGCGAACTGCAGCGACCCCGACATCAGCCCCACCGAGAACAGCACGGCGAGCACGGTCGCGGTCAGCCGCGCCCAGTCCTGGGCGAACGACCGGCGGGCGATCAGCCACATGCTCATGCCTCCATCCGGCGCATGACGCCGTGGACGGCGTCGATCGTCGGGCCCGCCAGCTCGTGGACGATCCGGCCGTCCGCCAGGAACAGCACCCGGTCGGCGTACGACGCGGCGAGCGGGTCGTGGGTCACCATCACGACGGTCTGGCCGTACGTGTCGACCGCCGCGCGCAGGAACCGCAGCACCTCACCGCCCGCGGAGGAGTCGAGGTTGCCGGTCGGCTCGTCGGCGAACACCACCTCCGGACGGGTCAGCAGCGCCCGCGCGACCGCGACCCGCTGCTGCTGCCCGCCGGACAGCTCGGCGGGCCGGTGACCGAGCCGGTCCCGCAGCCCGAGCGCGTCGACGAGGACGCGGAACCACTCCCGGTCGACCCTCCGGCCGGCCATCCGCGCGGTGAGCCGGATGTTCTCCTCGGCGGTCAGCATCGGCAGCAGGTTGAACGACTGGAAGACGAAGCCGAGCTTCTCCCCGCGCAGCCGGGTCAGCCGGGTCCGCGACAGCTTCGTGATGTCGACGCCGTCGATGACGACCGCGCCCGAGGAGACGGTGTCCAGCCCGGCGAGGCAGTGCAGGAACGTCGACTTGCCCGACCCGGACGGGCCCATGATGGCGGTGAACTGCCCGCGCGCGAACGCGGCCGAGACGCCGCGCAGCGCGGCCACCGCGTTCTCCCCGGAGCCGTACGTCTTCACGAGTGAGTCCGCCTGGGCGACGGGTGCCAGGGCAGTCGTCTGAGTCATGCCTCAAGCCAACGGGAAACGGGTCCCGGCCGCACTGGCGCGCTCTGGAGTTCCTCGGTAGGGCTGCCCCCACCCGGCAGGGTCTACCCTCCTCGACCGACCGTCGGCGGCCTGGTCGCGTACGGTCGTGCCGTGAGCGGGACCGGGGATCAAGGCGTGCGCGGGCGCACGACGGTCTGGCGGGCGATGGCCCGGAACCCGCTGCGGTTCCTTCTCTCGTCATGGCCCTGGCGGGCGCTCGCGTACGTCATCACCGGAGTGCCGATCGGCCTGGTCTCGCTCGGGTTGATCCTCACGCTGCTGCTCGTGGGCGCGGCCCTGACGCCGGTCGTCGCCGGGGTCGTCCTGCTGGCCTGCGTCCCGCTGCTCGCGGTCGCACTGGCCGCGGTCGAACGCCGGCGGCTGCGCTGGCTGGACCCGCGCCCGGCCCCCTCGCCGCACGGCGCGGTGCCGCGGCCGGGGCTTCGGCCGTGGCTCCGCTTCCGGCTGCGGGAGACCGCGTCGTGGCGGGAACTCGGCTACGCGCTCCTGCACGGGGTGCTGTCGGTGTTCGACGCCGCCGTGGTCTTCAACGTGGCCGCCTTCGCGGCGACGCAGATCGCCGCGCCGGCGCTGGTGCGCGGCGGCGAACGGATCCAGTACGGCTCGCTGGCGACGATCGACACGCCGGGTGAGGCGTGGGCGGTCGTCCCCATCGGATTCGCGGTGGCCGTGGCCGGCCTGTACGTCGTGACGCTGCTGGCGGCGGCACGCGCGGCGCTGGCCCGCGCGCTCCTCGTGCCGTCCGGCGAGGCGGAGCTGGGGGAGCGGCTGGTCGCGGTGACCGCCTCGCGCGCCCGGATGGCGGGCGCGTTCGAGGCCGAGCGGCGGCGCATCGAACGCGACCTGCACGACGGCGCGCAGCAACGGCTCACCGGACTGATCATGCTGCTGGGCCTGGCCCGGCTCGACGGGGATCGCGAGCTGATCGGCAAGGCGCAGGACGAGGCGCGCGCGGCGCTGACCGAACTCCGTGACCTCGTCCGGGGCATCCATCCCTCGATCCTGACCGACCGGGGCCTGGAGGCGGCCGTACGGGCCCTGGCCGAGCGTTCCCCGGTGCCCGTCGAGGTGGACGTCGACCTGCCCGTACGCCCGCCCGAGCAGATCGAGTCGGCCGCGTACTTCGTCGTCGCCGAGGCCCTCACCAACGCGGCGAAGCACGGCGGCGCCCGGCGGGCCCGCGTGTTCGCGCGGGTGCTCGGCCGGCTGCTCATCGCCGAGATCCGCGACGACGGCGCGGGCGGAGCGGACCCCGGGCGGGGCACGGGCCTGCAGGGCCTCGCCGACCGGGTGGCCGTCCACGATGGAACCCTCCGGCTGTCCAGCCCGCCCGGCGGTCCTACGATCATCCGGGTGGAGATGCCGTGCGAGTAGTGCTCGCCGAGGACTCGGTGCTGCTACGCGAGGGCCTCATCCAGATCCTCGGCCGGTTCGGCCACGAGACGACGGCGGTCGGCGACGCTCCGGCACTGGTCGCCGCCGTCGCCGCCGACCGGCCGGACATCGTCGTCACCGACGTGCGGATGCCGCCCGGCCACCGCGACGAGGGGCTGCGGGCCGCGCTGGAGCTGCGGCGCGACCATCCCGGGCTGCCCGTGCTGGTGCTGTCGCAGTACGTCGAGCGGTCCTACGCCGCCGACCTGCTGCAGACCGGCGGCGGCGTCGGCTACCTGCTGAAGGACCGGGTCGGTGACGTCGCCGAGTTCATCGACGGACTGATCCGCGTCGCCGAGGGCGGCACCGTGATCGATCCGGAGGTCGTCCGGCGGCTCTTGTCCGAGCGGCACGACGGCTCACCGCTGCGGCGGCTGACCGACCGGGAGCGCCAGGTGCTGGAGCTGATGGCCGAAGGCCGTTCGAACGGCGCCATCGCCCGCCGGCTGGTCGTCACCGAGGCGGCCGTCGTCAAGCACGTCGGCTCGATCTTCATGAAGCTCGATCTGCCGCCCGCCCCGGACGATCACCGCCGCGTGCTCGCCGTCCTCGCCCACCTGCGCGGCTGACGGGCTTCGTCTTCTGCCGAGGCGCGGTTGAACATGGTCGCTCTCGAGCCTCCGTCCCTGTATTCATGGATCCGGAGTGTTCGCACGTCCGAAGGGAGCCGGCCGTGATCCTCGTGACCGGAGCGACCGGGAACGTCGGCCGCCAGGTGGTCGAGCAACTGCTGCGAGAGGGCGCCGAGGTGCGGGCGATGACCCGCCGACCGGACCAGGCCGGCCTGCCGGACGGCGTCGAGGTCGTGCGGGGCGACCTGACCGAGCCCGAGACGCTGCCCGCCGCGCTGCGCGGCGTCGAGCGGGTGTTCCTCTTCCCGCTGTCCGGCGCCATGGAGGGGTTCCTCGCCGCGGGGAAGCGGGCCGGGCTCCGGCACGTCGTGCTGATGTCCGCGTCGGCGGTGACGTACGAGCGGCCGAACGCGATCGGGCGCCGCCACGAGGCCATCGAGCGGGCCGTGCGGGACTCCGGGCTGCCGTGGACGATCCTGCGGCCCAGCGCCTTCATGAGCAACGACCGGAACTGGGCCCCGCAGATCCGGGCCACCGGCGTCGTCCGCTGGCTCGGGGACGACGCGGCCTCCACGCCGATCGACGAGCGCGACATCGCCGCCGTCGCCGTACGAGCGCTGCTCGACGACGGCCACGCGGGCCGGACGTACCTCCTGACCGGGCCCGAGGCGCTCACCGACCCGCAGCGGGTCGCGGTGCTCGGTGCGGTGCTCGGCCGTGAGCTGCGGTTCGACGGGCTGTCGCCGGAGGAGTTCCGTGCCGCCATGTCCCCGCACATGCCCGCCGAGATCGCCGACGCCCTGATCGCGATGCGCGCGGAGTCGAAGGAGATGGCCGGGGTGTCGCCCGCCCCGGCCGACCTCATCGGGCGGGAGCCTCACACGTACGCCGAGTGGGCCGCCTGTCACGCCGACGACTTCCGCTGATCAGTACCGCGTGTCGAGCGACACCCGCTCCCAGGCGTCCAGGTCGGCGAGCTGGCGGCGCAGCTTCCGCCGGATCCGCTCCACCGCCTCGGGGCCGAGCGGCAGACGCAGCGGCGAGTCCTCGTCGTCGACCGCCTTGATGATCGCCTCGGCGGCCTTGGCCGGGTCGTTCGGCTGCACGCCGTCCTGGGCGGAGAAGCGCTGCCGCAGCGCGCCGGCCGGGGTGTCGCGGTAGTCGTCGATCGGGTCGGCGAACCGCATGGACCGGCCGGCGAAGTCCGTACGGAACGGGCCCGGCTCGACGATGGTCACCCGGATGCCCAGCGGCCCGACCTCGCCGGCCAGCGCCTCGGACATCCCCTCCAGCGCGAACTTGGAGGTCGCGTAGATGGCGTGGCCGGGGTTGCCGACCGCGCCGCCGACCGAGGACATCTGCACGATGTGACCCCGCCGCCGCGCCCGCATGTGCGGCAGCACCGCGCGGGTCACGCCGATGACGCCGAGCACGTTCGTCGCGAGCACCGCGTCGATCTGCTCGTCGGACAGCTCCTCCAGCGCGCCGATCAGCCCGTGACCGGCGTTGTTGACCAGCACGTCGATCCGGCCGAACTCCTCGATCGCGGTGCCGACGGCGGCGGCGACCTGGGCCGGGTCGGTGACGTCGAGCGCGACCGCGCGGACGAGCTCCGGTGCCCGCTCGACGAGGTCCTTGACGGTCTGCGGATCCCGCGCCGTGGCGACGACGCGCTCACCACGGGCCAGCGCGGCGTCGGCGATCGCACGCCCGAGACCGGTGCTGGTGCCGGTGATGAACCACACGCGGGGGTCGTTGTCGATATCAGGCATGCTCGATCCCCTCGATTGGATACCTTGAGACTCAAGGCAAAGTATCTTGAGACTCAAGGAAGTGTCCAGTGGCCGTAGAACACGGAGAGACGCCGCCCGACTCGGTCGGCGCCGGCCTGCCCCGGTGGATCGGGCAGATGCCCTCCGGCGTCGACCCCGGCGTGGAGGCGGCCCGCCAGCGGATCGGCCGGATCGCCCGTCTCTTCGAGCGGATCCTCGAGCGGGCGGCCGGCCATGAGTCGATCACCGTCGGCGACTGGGCGGCGCTGTCCGTCCTGCGGCGTTCCGGCCCGCCGTACGAGCGCACGCCCAAGCAGCTGGCCGACGCGCTGGGCCTGACCTCCGGCACGATCAGCGTCCGCGTCGACCGCCTCACCCGCGCCGGCCTCGTCGAGCCCGCGCCGGCCACGGACGGCCGCAGCCGCCCGATCCGGCTGACCGAGGAGGGCCACCGTCTCTGGAGCGCCGCCACGGCCCGGCGCACGATGGAGGAGCGCCGCCTGTTCGGAGGCGCCTTCGATGAGGACGAGCTCGACCGGCTGAACTCCCTGCTCGGCGCCCTGCTGTCCCGCCTGGAGGAGGAGTTCGGCCCCGCCCCCCGCCACGACCGCCCCCGCCCCGGCTCCTGACTCACGCTGCGCCGGGCGTCTCCGACTCCCGGGACGCCCTCGGCCGCGAGGGGATCGCCACGATCGGGACAGAACGGCACCATCCGGATCAGGCTAGGGGCGGCGCAGTGTACGCAGCAGGTCCTCGGTGAGCGCAGCGAGGCGTTCGGCGTCATTCGTATCGAGAGTGGACAGCGATCGGTCGACCGGCCTGCCGCGGTCGATCGCGGTGAGCGGAGCGGAGGGTGGTTCGTCGACCCACTCGACGATCGGACGGATCGATGCCTCCACCGGCCGGGCCTTGAAGAGTGCCAGCAGCTTGATCAGGCCGCGAACCAGGGGATTCAGCGGCGACAGGTCTCCGCTGCGCGTGAAGCCGGGGTGGTAGAGGACGTATCGGGCCTTGCCGGCCGCCCGTTCGGCGAATGCTACGCCGAGCAGGTCGTTGGCCCGGCCCGCCTGAAGCTGAGCCTGGATACCGCTGTACTTGCCGCGCAACTGCAGGTCGTCCCAGTGCACGGAGCCGGCCGTGTTGCCGACCCCGGCCACGTTCACGATCACCGGCGCGGGCGCCGCGTCCATCGCCGGACGCAGCAGGTCGCCCAGCAGATACCGGCTCAGGTAGTACAACGCGAACGTGAACTCAAGGCCGTCGACGGTCTCCCGTCGTTTCGGGCTGTGCCGGTTCGCGCACAGGACGAGCGCGTCGACCACCGGATGCCGGTCCGTGATCTCACGCCCCACGCGGCGGACCTCCCCGACGACGCTGAGATCCGCGCGCAGGAAGTGGAACCGATCGTCGGCTCCCAGGCGAGCGGCCTCCTCGACCAGTGCCCGCCCCTTCGCCTCACCGCTGCCGATGGCGATCACGGTGTCGCCCCGGGCGAGACGCGCGAGCGCGGTCGCACGGCCCATTCCGTCGGTGCCACCACTGATCACCACTGTCTTCGTCCTATCGCCGGACATGCGCTCGCTCCTCTGCCATCGACCATTCGGCGACAATCATCGGCAAGCGTTCGTACGGCCGAAAGAAGGCAGTTCGATGTCTGATACGCACACCGGTGTGCCCTCGGTGCTGACCGCGCCGCTTCCTATTCCGGTGCCGACGGCGGAACACCAGGCGTGCCCGGTGACGGACGTCCTGCGTCGCGCCGGAGATCGGTGGAGCGTGCTGATCCTGATCCTGCTGGGGAAGCGGTCGTACCGCTTCAACGAACTGCACCGGTCGATCGAGGGCATCAGCCAGCGGATGCTGACGCGCACCCTGCGTGGCCTCGAACGCGACGGCTTCGTCAGCCGGACCGTGCATCCGAGCGTGCCGCCGAGCGTGGAGTACGACCTGACCGACCTCGGCCGTACCTTCCTAGGCCCGCTGTCCGCCCTCGCGGACTGGGCGGTCCTGCACGGCCCGGACATCACCACCGCCCGCGAGCACCACGACGCCCACGCGGCGAATCACGCCGGGAATGGCGCGTAACGAGACGGACTGAGTGTCCTCGCCCGCTCGCCGGGTGACCCCATCGCGCCCCGGGCCGTCTACTCAGGCGAGACGATTTTTCGCCTGAGTAGACGGCCCGGGGAAGCAGGGTGCCTCGCGGATAGGTGTTTCGTCGGAGTCGCCCGTTCCGTCCGCACCTGATCCCTCGAGACAGTGCTGATCGCTCGCACTGATCCCGGTTGTCCGCGACGCTCGGTGAATGTACGGGCCTCGGTCGCGCGGAGTGACCTGGCAGGGGCGTACGGGGATCGTCGTACTGATCAGGCGCACGTGGCACTGAGAACTCCTAACGACATGGTCGTGAGCGCACCATGTGGAAGTGGATCAAATCGAGCGATCGTCCGCGCGCAGCGTGATCGCTGCGGCAACCGTGATGGCGGCTGCGGTGATCGTGGCTGTCGCCGGCCAGCCGAACCGTTCGACGGCCGCCGCCCCGAAAGCAGTGCCGAGGCTTCCGCCGACGAAGTAGACGAGCATGTAGGCGCTGTTGAACCGTGCGGGGGCCTCGGGATCGATCGCGAGGATGGTGCTTTGATTCGCGACTTGCGCAGCGAACAGACCTGCGTCGAACAGCGCTAGACAGGCCAAGGTCGCGGCAGCGCTCGGGAGTACGAACCCGATGGTTGCCGCCGCGGCTCCGGCGATCACGAGACCTACGAGGATCACGCGGCGCGCGCCCACGCGATCGGTGTAGATGCCCGAAACCCGAGTGGCGAGAATCCCGAGGAGTCCAGCGAATCCGTAAATGCCAATACGCTCGGCTGAGTACGAGTACGGGGGCTCCGAGAGCGCGACCGCCAGCCCAGCCCACATCGCGCAGAACGCGAAGAACCACAGGGCACCACGGGTGGCGGCCAGCCGCAACGCCCGGTAGCGGACGAGCAGGCCCGGGATCGACCTCAGCGTGGCGAGATAACCACGCTCAGCCTTTCCCCGAGTTCCTGGCACGACCAGCAGCAGGCCCACCGCGACGGCCGCACAGGCCGCGGCGAACCCCATGAGCATGCCACGCCAGCCGATGACCTCGGCAAGCCAGCCGCCGACGATCCGGCCGGCGAGGATTCCCGCCGATATCCCGGCGGTCACGATCCCCAGCATCGTTGCTCGCCGATGCGGGGACGCGAGCCGGGCGACCACCGAACTGAGTCCTGCGCCAACGGACGAGCAGGCCCCGATCACGCCGATTGCCGCCCCCAACGCCCATACGCTGTCGACGACAGCACTCACGAACAGGGCGGCCGCCAGAGCGCCGACCTGCGCCGACAGCACCCGCCCCGGGGGAAATCGGTCGACCAGCGAGACAAGGAGACCGAGTCCGACCATGTAACCCATCGGCCCGCACGCGAGAGCGACCCCGACAGCGGCGAGCGAGGCGTCCAACGAGTTCGCCACATCGGCGATCGCCGGCTGCAACGGGTAGATCGTCGCTGTCCCGAGCGCGGCCGCGAACGACATGAACCAAATGACAGGACTACGCAATCGGCGGTGCTGATCGACCCCGGAAAGATCAGTTCTCACCCGCCAACCGTAGGAAGCATCGGCGCAACGATGCTGGCGGGAAACAGACATCAACGTCACTGCGGAGAGTGGATGGCGCGTCTGCCGCTCCGCCGTTGGTCGTCTTGTCCGGACGGGCTTCGTCGGCTGGCCAGGATGGTGATTTGCGAGTATTCCTGAGGTGCGTCAGGGTGGCGGGATGTCGTGTCTGGTTCCGGAATTGATCGTCTCCGACATCGAGGCCAGCCTGGCTTTCTATCGCCTGCTGGGGTTCCAGGTGCGTTACGCGCGTCCGGAGGAGCGTTTTGCCTACCTGGAGCTAGGCGGGGCAGAGCTCATGCTGGAGAAGCCATTGAGCCGCGACCGGCTCTATCCCCGTGCGGAGCTCGACCGCCCCTATGGGCGGGGCGTCAACCTCACGGTCGAGGTGGAGGACGTCGAGCAGATCCATGCTGCCGTGCTGGCCGCCGGCTGCGGTTTGTTCTTGCCGCTGGAAGAGCGTTGGTACGAGCGAGCCGTTGATGTCGTGGGTGTGCGGCAGTTCGCCGTGCAGGATCCGGACGGCTACCTGCTGCGCCTGTCCCAGCACCTGGGGACGCGCCCGCGATAGGCGGCCCCAGGGCTGCTCTTGCGCCAACTGCGGGTCACTTGCTCACCTCACCAATTGATTGGGCGACTTCGACGCAGTTGCCGCCTGAGCTCCCGCTCCGGCTGCTCTTGCGCCAGTCCGTGAAGAGCTGAGGTTCGTTCACAGTGCCTCCCGGATCAATCTGGTGCTTTCGTTGACGCTGAGGGCGTGGGCGCGAATCAGCTCGAAGCGAGTGATCGTCCGAGCAACGTCCTTCTGCTGCTCAATCATGTGCCCTCCGCCTGCCGCTTCCGCGTAGGCCATATCGGAGCCTTCGTCGAAGCTAAGGATCGAGAAGCCGCCTTCGAGGCCAATGTACTCACCTACCGATGACGGAACGACCTGGATTGTGACGTCGTGGCGCTCACCCATCGCCAGGAGATGTTCGATCTGCTTCCGCATGACCGTCGCCCCACCGACCTGTCGTCTGAGGACGCCCTCGTCAAGAACGATCCAGAGGCGAGGTGGGGCGGGCTCCTTGCGGAAGAGAATCTTCTGCCGCTCCATTCGGGCCGCGACCGCCTGCTCTAGTTGATCCGGGCTCTGGTCGGTGGCCAGAAGTGCGCGGGCGTACTCCTCGATCTGAAGCAGGCCAGGGATGACGAGTGGCTCGAACATCCGGATGTGCGTCGCGTCGGGCTCTCTGCGGGCGAAGGGGCGGAAGAAGTCGGGGAGCTCCTCGCGGACGATCAGGCCGTGGAGCCAGCCGAAGCGGTCGGTGGTGAAGAAGCGGTCGAGGTCCTTGGCGTGGTCGACGGTGGGGGAGCGGAACGCCGTCTCCAGGTTGCCGACCGTGGATTTGGCCCAGTGCAGGTGGTCGGCGAGCTCGGCTTGGGACAGGCTCGCGCCCTCGCGGTGCTTGCGCACCTCGAAGCCGAAGTAGGCGGCGAGACTTTGATCCGGCGTTAGGGCTTTGGGGGGTTTCGGCATTGTTCTCATCCATTCGGAGTCCACAAGACGGGGGTTGCTCACGTGTGGAGATGAAGCCGATGCAGACAGTAACAATGCGGTACGACGATTGTGCGGTCAACGGAGGATACGGCCGGCGAAAGTGCGGCCGAGAGACGACGGGCATGGCCATGGGTCACCTTCCGATGTCCCAGGCGCTGTCCTTTACCGCTGCGGAGAGCGCCGTCCCCGCCATTCGCCGGTGGGTTTCGATCGTCATCGCGCAATATGGTCGGCGGGACACGTGCCCCGACGCCGAGCTGATCATTTCCGAACTCGCGACCAATGCCGTCAAGGCCGCGCCCGGAAAGCTGATCAAAGTGATGATCACATTGGACGGCGCGGAGAGCGTGCTGTCCGTCTGGGACCCGGCACCCGAGCCGCCGCAGGTCAGCGCGGATCCGCTCGCCGACCTGGACGACGACGACTTCGACCACAACGGTGGCCGTGGACTCCTCCTGGTTCGTAGCGCCGCTCTGGCATGGGGCTGTACACCCACTCCAGATCGGGGCGGCAAATGGGTGTGGGCCCGAATCTAGGCTCACCGGCTCCCGGCAATGGCGCATGTGGCCGGCCGGTCGGACTCATGGCGGAACCAGCGGCTCGGGATGACCCGGCCGTCCGGGAGTTCATGTTCTTCCGGCCCCGCCATCGGGACGAAACCAGCCGACAGCAGGGCGCCGATCGACGCGGAGTTCGAGACCTCCGCGCCTGCGTGGACCACCGCCAAGCCGAGGTGATCGTGGGCGAACGCCGCGGCTCCGGCGAAAAGCTCGGTGCCCAGACCCTGAGATCGGAAACGCGGAGCCAGGTATCCGCCGACCTCCCATTCCCCGCCTTCGGCGCAGCGCACGCCGATGGAGCCGGCGAGGAGACCGCTCTGCCGGTCGATGGCGATCAATTCGACGTCGTCGCCCGGTCCCCGGAACGGGCGACCTCGACCCGGCCGTCTCGCGAGTAGCCGATCCCGGTAATCCTCCAGGATCACGCCACCGGGCGGCCAGCCGAGCCACCGCTGCGCCTCCGGGTCGCTGGCGGCGGCCGCGGCGATGTTCAGGTCGAGGAGCGTGGCCGTCTGCAGGAACAGCCGCGGCGTCCTCAGTACGTGGCGTCTGCCTCGGCATTTCTCGACGCGCCGCTCCCTGGTGGGCAGGCGAAGCATCCATCCTCCGGGTTCTGCGGGTCGCCTCAGTCGTCCGCGCGCTGCGGTGGGTCGTCGGCCGGCGTGTCCGCCGGAGCCGCGTCCGGGTCCTCGCGCGCGGCGGGTGACGGCTCCCCATCGCTTCTCGTCCGCATCTCGGGAGCGCCCTCCGGATCCGCCGGCGGCTCCGGCTCCGGATCGGCCGGGCGCGTCGTGGGTGCGGGCGAAGGGGGCGGCCCGCCGGGCGGCGGCGCGTACCCCGGTGGAGGTGCGTAGCCGGGGGGAGGCCCGTACGAGGGCGGTGGGCCGTAACCGGGCGGGGGAGGCAACGGGAATGACGGCCCGGTGGGCGGCGGGAGGCCGGGGCCTGGGACCGGGACGGGTGGTCCTGCGGGCTGGAACGGCGGCACGGTTCCGAGGGCCTCCTCGTCGGGGCCGGTCGTGATGACGAGCCGGTCGAGATAGAGGATCTGCAGCGCGGCCAGCGCGATGAGCGCCAGGACGACCACGACGATCGGCGTCGTCAGTCCGGTCCCGGTGTTGGTGCCGAAGGTCTGCTCGACGCGGATGATCAGCTCGAGCGGCGCCGTCTGGTTGCCGGGGCCGTCGCCGGCGATGGACGGCCACAGCAGGCCCTGTGCTCCGATCAGGGTGATCGCGCCGGCGAGCAGGCCCGCCAGGGGCAGCGCCGGGACGACGACCGTGGCGAAGAACGATGGGCCGGCCGGGGCGCCGGCGGCGCGTTGCGCCCGCCACCGGGCCGCGTGTCTCCGGCAGAACAGCGTCAGGATGAACAGGGCGGGGACGCTCACGAGGATCGGCGAGATCAGCGCGGGGAACTTCCCGAGGAGGTCGAGGTCGCGCTCGTTCTGGTAGTCGGCGATGGCGAGCGGGCCGATGCCGACGAACAGCCACGGGGCGAACGGCAGGAGGAGCCACTCGCTGCGGCGGCCGAGCGGGCGGAGGCCGCCGATGCCCAGTGCCGCCAGGAACGCCGCGCCGACGGAGACGATCGCGCCCAGCAGCGGCGGGATCCACGTGTTCAGGTAGAGGCGGGCCGTGGAGTCGTGGGCCGAGCCGCCGGAGCCGTGGGAGAACAGCGCGGAGAGCCAGGGCCAGGAGGCCAGGACGGTGAGGATCAGGACGACGACCACGGCCAGCAGCCCGATCGCCGACCGGCCGGCGTCCGGGCGCGGGCCGGGCTCCGGAGTTCCGCGCGGGGGTGCCGGGGCGAGCTTGACGCCGAGGCCCGTTCTGATCGCGATGAGGGCCGCGGCCACGCCGAGGGCCGCCAGGATCAGGCCGACGATGGTGTCCTGGGCCGAACCGAGGCCCAGTTCGGCCAGGCGGAAGGCCCTGCCGTATCCCAGGCCGACGGGACCGACCGAGCGCCGCGAGTCGCCGAGCACCGCCGGGAAGGTGAACGCCTGCAGGCTCGTCGCGATCACCGCGAGCGCGACGACCGACGCGACCGCGAGCATGGCCGGGGTGATCCGCCGGCCTTCGCGGCGGCCGCGCAGGACCGGCAGGAAGACCAGCAGCGCCAGGCCGCACACCACGCCGAACGTGGCCGCCGCCGTGATCAGCGGGATGACGGCGAACGCCTTGTCGGGGCTGTCGATCCGGCCGAAGATCCTCGCGATTCCGTTCCCCCCGGCGCCGGCCTGTCCCAGGTGCCAGGCGACGGCGACCGCCACCGGGGAGAAGACCACGAGCGGCAGGGACAGCAGGACGCGGCCGACCCGCCGGGGCCACGTTCCCGCCCCGTCCAGGGCCGCGGCGAGCGCCGGGCCGATCAGCACGGCGACGATGACCGGGACGATGGCGAGCAGGACCGAGAAGCCGAACGCGCGCCAGACGTCACCCTGCTTGAGGACGTTGAAGTAATTGTCGAGGCCGACGAAATCGTGGGAACGGCCGAAGAGCTGGGACCTCTGGAAACTCTTCACGATCGTCTGGCCGGTCGGCACGATCAGGGTGATGAGCGCCAGGAGGGCGGCGGGGAGGGTCAGCAGCAGACCGGCGCCGCGATATCGGCCGGCAGGGGGCCGGCCGGTGACGGGTCGGCCTGTGACGGGTGGCGCCGGGGGGTGAGGGGCCATCGTCCGCTCCGCGTTCTTCCGCTCTGAACTCATGTCATTGATCGCCAGTGCAGACCGTAACGCGTGAGAACGTCGTTGTCTCCTACCATTGGCCATGAACTATGACCATCATGGTGAATGTCCGCAAGAGCGTATGATCGTCAGCATGGCGGACAAAAGCCACGAACCAGCAGGGAGTGTTTCCGCTACACCGCCTGAGTTCCGCGCCGGCACGGGCTATCTGCTGACCCGGCTCGGTGCCGAGTCGCGGCGGCGATGGGCGCGCATGCTGACCGAGCACGGCATGACGCCGCATCACTACGGGGCACTGATGACCTTGGAGGCCGTGAAGGTCACGCATCAGCAGCACCTCGCCGAGCTGATCGGCGTGGACCCGCGGAACGCCGTCTCGGTGGTCGACTTCCTGGAGCGCCGCGGGCTGATCGAGCGGACCCGGGACCCCGCCGACCGGCGCCGCCACACGATCAGGCTCACCGCGGAGGGCCGCACCACGGCCGGGACCCTGCGCCGCGCGGGCGAGGTCATCGAGCGGGACATGCTCGCCGGACTGACCGGCGACGAGCGGACCTCTCTGCACGCCCTGTTGCAACGGCTGTTCGAGGTGACCGTCGACCGCTGACCGGTCCTCGCCTTACCGCTCGATCATGCATCGGTCGGTAAGGATCTTGCCGTCGAGTCGTCGTCTCCCGTAAATATCTTTCTGGTGAGGTGCAGAGGTTTCGCTTCATCTCATCACCGGGAGGCGCCGTGCGAACGGCGAACCGTCTCATCAGAATCGGCCTGACCGCCGTGGTCACCGCGACCATGGCGGCCGGGCTCACCCCACGTGCCGACGCGGCGACGGGGCCCTGGCTCCCCAAGACCCCTGACAACTGGCCGCTCGTCGTCGACCAGAGCCGGACGGAGTCGAACCCGATCACCCACGGGGTCGCCGAGTACTCCGAGACCTACGACGCCGTGGGCGGCCGCCAGCATACGCAGGTGCTCGACGTCGACCTGTCCGACCCGAACGTACGGATCGGCGCCGTCGAGGCGGGAGACCAGATCACCTACCCCTCGGACGAGACCCTCACCTCCATGGGGACGCGTACGGGCGCGGTGGCCGGCATCAACGGCGACTACTTCGACATCAACGCCACCGGCCGGCCGATCGGCGGGATCATGGCGAACGGCCGCCTGCTCAAGAGCCCGCAGCCGAACTTCAACGCCATCCTCGGCGTCAAGCCGGACGGCTCGATGGTCATCGGCCCGCAGACCTACAGCGGCACCGTCACCGACGGCGGGACGAGCCACGCCATCACGTCCGTGAACACCGTCACCGACGTCGCGGCCGGGGGGATCAGCCGGCTGACCCCCGACCTCGGCGGTCCGACGGCGGTGGCCGCGGCGACGGTCGTCACCGGCCACGCCGCCGGGGGCCGTCTCACGGTCGACGCTGTCACGTCCGGCGTCACCTCGGTACCCCGCCTGACCGCCGGGCAGGAGAGCCTGGCCGGGGCCGGCGCGGGCGGCCAGTGGCTCGCCGCGAACGTCCACGTGGGCGACATCCTGACCATCGAGGAGAAGGCCCCCGCCCTGACCACGATGGTCAGCGGCGCCACCGTCCTGGTGAAGGACGGCGCGGCGTACAAGGACCCGGTGGGCACTCCACCCGGCGGCAAGAACCCCAGCCGCAACCCGGAGACCGCCGTCGGCCTGAGCAAGGACGGCCGGCACGCGACGTTCGTCGTCCTCGACGGGCGTACCGGCCCGACCGGGGCGTCCGGCGTCACACCCGACGAGGCCACCGGCTACCTGCTCGACCACGGCGCGTACGACGCCATCCTGTTCGACGGCGGCGGTTCGAGCGAACTCGTCGCGCGCAAGCCCGGCGACGGCCGGCTCTCCGTCATGAACACGCCCTCGGACGGCCACGAGCGCGCGGTCGCGAACGGCATCTTCGTCTACTCCACGGCCGGCACCGCCGGTTCGGCGCGCAAGGTCGTCATCAACGGCGGAACGCCGGTCACCACCGTGCCCGGCGCGACCGTCGACGTCCCGGTGTACGCGACCGACGCCGAACAGAACCCCGCCGCCGGCGCCACGCAGGTCACGGTCGTGCCGTCGTCCCTCGGCTCGTGGCAGAACGGCCGGCTCACCGTGAACCGCGCCGGCACCGGAGAGATCGTCGCCCGGAACGGCCGTGCGACCGCGACCGAGCCCCTGCGCGTCCTCGACCGGCTGCACTCGCTGACGATCAGCCCGGACCAGCCGGACCTCATCAACGGGTCGGTCCAGCAGTTCACCCTCACCGGCGACGGCTCCGTACCCGTCCCCGCGGAGGTGGCCCGGTGGACGGTCAGCCCGTCCGACCTGGGCACCATCGACGCGCACGGGACGTTCACCGCGTCGGCCGCCAAGGGCGGCCTGGCCACGGTGACCGCCGAGTCGGGCGGAGTGTCGGCGAGCACGACCGTCGCGGTGGGCAGCGTCTCCAAGGTCATCGACGACATGAGCGACGTCGGCAACTGGAACCTGCGCAACACCACCGGTCAGCCGGCGCAGACGAGCCTGGCCTCCGGCGTCGTGCCGCCCGGATCCACCGCCTCCGGCTCGCTCCAGCTCACGTACACCGTGCCCGCCGGGCAGGGGGTCAAGCAGCTCGTCCTGTCCTCGAAGACGACGCTGCAGGCCGGGGCCGACGCGGAGGGCAAGAACCCCACCGGCATCGGCCTGTGGATCAAGGGTGACGGCAGCGGCATCAATCTGGCGGAGTCCTATATCGGCGCCGACGGCCTCACGACGACCCTCTACCCGACGACGGTCACCTGGAAGGACTGGCGGCTCGTCGTCGCCGCGCTGCCGTCGACGATGAAGTTCCCGCTGAAGATCAACTTCATCGACTTCCTCGGCATCAACGCGGCGACCACGATGAGCGGCACGCTGAACGTCAGCGGACTGCAGGCGCTGTACTCCCCGCGCCCGGTCGTCGCGCCGCCGTACACGGCCATACCGAAGAACCCGTCCTGGCTGACGTACGAGGAGAGCGCGGACGACTTCCACAAGAAGGGCACGACGCTCCTCACCGGGGACGACGCCCACCTCGTCGCGTCGGACCCGGGCTCGGCGAGCGCCGATGTCATGGACGCCATCGCGAAGCGGGTCCCCGCGCTGAAGCCCGACCGGGCGCAGCTCCTCGGCGACATGTCCGATGACGGGGAACTGCCCGACCTGCAGTTCGCCCGGCAGAAGATGGCCGCGCTCGGCGTCCCGTACCGGGACATCGTCGGCAACCACGAGATCAGCCAGGGCGCGGTGCCGGAGAACGGGAACTTCGCGAAGGTCTTCGGCGAGACCCACTACGCCTACACCTCCGGGCCCGCGAACGTCATCGTGACCGACAACGCGCACGGCAGCCTGCAGTCGTCCGACGCCTTCCAGAACCCCGCCGAGGCGCAGTTCCCCTGGCTGGTCCGGCAGCTCACCGGCAACCGCTCCCCGGCGGTGCTCGTGGTGACGCACATGCCGGCGTACGACCCGCATCCGGCCGCGAACAGCCAGTTCGGCGACCGGTGGGAGGCGCGGATGTACGTGCGGCTGATCCAGCGGTACCAGCAGACGCACCGCGGCACTCACGTGATCATGCTGTACGGCCACGCCCGCGGCTTCGCCGAGAAGATCCTCGACCCGCTCGGACAGCCCTCGGCCGACGGCGTTCCGCAGTTCACCTTCGCCGATCTCGGCATGCCCGCGTACGCGCCGGCGGATCAGGGCGGCTTCTACAACTTCGGTCTGATCCACGTCGGCCCGTCCGGCCGCATCGGGTTCACCGTCGAGCCGGTGCTGGCGTCCATCGCGGTCACCGGCCCGTCCTCCCTGCGAAAGGGCGACTCGGGCCGGCTCACGGCGACCGGCACGGCCGTCGGCGGGGACGACCAGCCCGCGCTGACGCTCCCGATCGCCGACCCGGCCTCGCACGTCTGGTCGTCCAGCGACACGCGGGTGGTCAGGGTCGATCCGGAGACGGGGATCATCACCGCCCGTCGCACGGGCACCGCGACCGTCTCGGTCACCAGCGGCGGCGTGTCCGGGAGGATCGAGGTGACGGTCACCGGCTGACCTGCCGCACGGACCCCTCGGAGCGGCCGGCCGCCGTCTCCGAGGGGTCCTCCGTACGTGCCCCGGCCGGGCAGGGGAACGGGTCCGAGCGTCGGCGGCCGCGATTCCCGGGGGAATTCGCCCGGATGTAGGCCCCCGGCGGATCTTGGACGCGTAGTCTCGCGCACACCACCCGTGACGTCCCGCCGGCGTGTGCCGTCGGCGGATTCCGACCGCTTCGTGGAAGAAGGCCATGACCGAGCCCGTGCCCGCCGCCCCCGCCGACGACTCACCGGGCGGCTGCCCCGCCCACGCCGACGTCCTGCCGCTGTACGGGCCGAGGTTCCTGCGGAATCCGTCGGAGCTGTACCGCGAGATGCGGCAGGAGCACGGCTCGGTCGTGCCCGTCCTGCTCGAGGGGGACATCCCCGCCTGGTTCGTGATCGGCTACCGGGAGGTCCATCACGTCCTCAGTCACCCGGAGATCTACGCACGCGACTCCCGCCGCTGGAACCAGTGGGACGACATCCCGCCCGACTGGCCGCTGCGGCCCTTCGTCGGCTACCAGCCCTCCACGCTGTTCGCCGAAGGCGACGAGCACCGGCGCCGCGCCGGTGCGATCAGCAACGGCCTGTTCGACGTCGACCAGTTCGACCTGCGGATCCGGGCCGAGAGGATCGCGGACGACCTGATCGACTCGTTCGCCGGGCGCGGCGAGGCCGAGTTGATGGCCGAGTACGCGCATCCGCTGCCGCTGCTCGCCCTCGCGGAGATCTTCGGCCTGCCCGAGGAGGAGGCCCCGGGCCTGCTGCGGGACATGATGACCACGGTCAACGGCGACGAGGGCGCACTCGACGCCTACCAGGGCATCTGCGCGACCATGGAGCGGCTGGTGGCGCACAAGCGCGAGCAGCCGGGCCCGGACTTCGTGACGCGCATGCTGAACGACTCCGCGAACCTGACGGAGGAGGAGCTCATCGCGGACCTGGTCCTGGTGATGACCGCCGCCCAGCAGCCGATGGCGTACTGGATCGGCAACACCGTCCGGCTGATGCTGACCGACGACCGGTTCTCCCTGAACCTCGCGGGTGGCCGCCGCAGCGTCGGCCATGCGCTGAACGAGGTGCTGTGGGAGGACACGCCCACGCAGAACTACCTGGGCCGGTGGGCCGCCCGGCCGGTCCTCCTCGGCGGGCAGCAGATCGACACCGGCGACCTGCTCGTCCTGGGCCTGGCGGCGGCCAACAGCGACCCGCGGGTACGGCCCACCTCCGACGCCCCCGCGGACGGCAACCAGGCCATGATGTCGTTCAGCTACGGCGAGCACCGGTGCCCGTATCCGGCACCGGAGCTCGCCGAGGTGATCTGCCAGGCCGCCGTCGAGGTGCTCCTCGACCGGCTGCCGGACCTGCTGCTGGCGGTGGAGCCCGAGGACCTGGGATGGTCGCCGTCCGTCTGGATGCGCGGCCTGGTCGACCTGCCGGTGGGGTTCACCCCGTCGTACGTCTCCGGTTGATCAGCCGGTGACGGCCGGCGCCGCCACCGCGGAGGAGGAGCCGGCCGTCGCCGGCCGGAACCTCAGGGGCAGCGTCATGAGGCCGCGGGTGAACACTCCCCGCTCGGGCGGCGCGGCGCCGTCACGGAACGCGATGTCGTCCATGGCGTCGAGCAGGTGGTTCGTCGCCACCTCGACCTCCGTCTTGGCCAGCAGGGCGCCCACGCAGAAGTGCCGCCCGAGCGCGAAGGCCAGGTGGTCGGCGGCCGCGGAGAACGCGGTCGAGGCGGCCAGGTCGTCGCGGAAGACGTCGAACTCGTCCGGACGGGAGTAACGCCGGGGGTCGCGATTGGCGGCGCCGACCGCGCAGACGACGGTGCCGCCGGCGGGCACGGTACCGCCGCTGAGCATGACGTCCTCGGCCACCTGACGGATCACCATGTGGACCGGCGGGGTGTAGCGAAGCGTCTCGGCGAACGCCTTCGGGATGAGCGTGCGGTCGCGGCGTACGGCGGCGAACTGGTCGGGGTGTTCGAGGAGGTTGCGGAACAGCGCGGCGATGGCCCGGTCGGTGGTCTCGCCGCCGGCGGCGAGCAGCAGGCTGCAGAAGGCCCGGATGTCGTCGTCGGTCATCCGGGTGCCGTCGATCTCGGCGGCGCAGAGCGTCGACAGCAGGTCGTCCCCGGGGTTCGCCCGGCGTTCCCGGATGATCGGGATGAGGTACTCGCCCAGCTCGCGGCGGGTCCGCTCGCCGTCCGCCGCGACCTCCGGGTCGCCGGCCAGGTTGCCGAAGACCGCGATGATCGAGGTGTACCAGCGGTGGAACCGGTCGTGATCCGCCTTGTCCAGGCCCAGCATGTCGGCGATGACGTTGATGGGGAACCGCGTCGTGAATTCCGCCACCAGATCGACCGTTCCACGGGCGGCGAAACGCTCGATGAGTTCGCGGGAGTTGCGCTCGATGACCGGCAGGAATTTCTCCTGCAGCTCATTTCCGCGGAACGCCGGCGCCACCAGCGCGCGATGCACGGCGTGCTCCCGGCCGCTCATCTGCAGGATGGTCCGCCCGTGCACGGGCTCGAGCTGCCACTGGTAGTTGTCGGTGGTGAAGACCGGGTCACGGAAGGCGCGCTGCACGTCCTCATAGCGTGAGATGACGTAGCCGCCGCTCGCCTCCTGCCTGATCAGCGGAAATTCGTCGAGCATCGTCCGGTAGGACGGATACGGGTCCGCGGCGAATTCGGGCGACAGGATGTCGGGCACCGCTGACGGCGTGGCCAATGAACACTCCCTCGATCGGCAGACGTGCCGGTCAAGGCTATGTAAAGGAGACTGTCAGGTCCATACCCCGCCCATTCGCCGGCGTCATCGCGTGAGGTCCGCATCGATGGGCCTGGACGCGGCGAGGTACTGCGTCGTGCCGGTCGCACGGGCCCGGAGGGCGGCCGGAAGGCGGGCGGCCGAGGCGGAGGAGAGCATGCCGACGCCCTCCTCGACCGTCACGAACGCGTGGTCCACGAGCTCTTCCTCCTGCAGCCGGATCGGCGCGTCCGCGTAGTACGTGCCGCAGTCGAACAGGAAGTACACGTTCGCGCGCGGGCGCTCGTCGTCGGCCGGTACCCAGTCGCACACCAGCAGGCGTCCCGCGGTCAGGGACAGCCCGACCTCCTCCGCGACCTCGCGTTCGCAGCCGAGGTGCGGAGCCTCGCCGGCCTCGACGATGCCGCCGGGGAACAGCCAGTAGGGGCGGTAGCTCGGCTTGACGAGCAGGATCCGTCCGGAGGTGTCGGTGATCAGTCCGCCGGCCGCGAGATAGACGCTCGGCAGGGAGGCGTACCAGTCCTCGGTGGACAGCCATTCGCGTTCGGTCACGGTGCCGAGGCTAGGGGGTCGCCCGGCGGACCGGGCGCCCGGCACTCCGGCGTTCCCCCTGATCATCCGGGAGCGCCGCCGGAGGCCGCGGACGGCCGGGGCCGCCGGGGGCCGCGGGCGGCTCAGCGCCCTTCGAAGACGGGCTCCTCCTTCTTCAGGAAGGCCTTGGTGGCGGCCGTGTGGTCGGCGGTCGCGGCGCAGGCGTCCTGCAGCTCCGCCTCCTTGGCCAGCGCGCCGGCCAGATCGGCCGTGGCCGCATGGTCGAGGGCGGCCTTCACCGCGCCGTACGCGACCGTGGGCCCGGCGGCGAGCCGCCGCGCGAGCTCGCGCGCCTCCGCGTCGAGCCGGTCGGCGGGCACGACGCGGTTGACGAGGCCGAGTTCGAGCGCCTCCGGCGCGCGGAGCGGCTCGGCGAGCAACAGGAGCTCGGCGGCCTTCGCCCGGCCGACGAGGCGCTGCAGCGTCCACGACAGGCCGCTGTCGGGGGCCAGCCCGATCCTCGTGAACGCCGTCGCGAACGACGCCTTCTCCGACGCGATCCGCAGGTCGCAGGCCAGCGCGAAGGAGAACCCGGCGCCCGCCGCGACGCCGTTGACCGCGGCGATCACCGGCTTGGGCATGCCGGCGAGGGCGAGGACGATGGGGTTGTAGTGGTCCGCGATCGTGCCGTCGAGGCCGCGGCCCGCGTCCAGGTTGGCGGCGTGCTCCCGCAGGTCCTGCCCGGCGCTGAAGGCGCGGCCGCTACCGGTCAGGATCACCGCGCGTACGGCGGAGTCGTCGCGGGCCCGTTCCACCGCCGCGCGCAACGCGCTCTTGGTCTCCGCGGTCAGCGAGTTCATCGCGTCCGGGCGGTTCAGGCTGATCGTCGCGACCCCGTCCGCGAGGTCGTACCGCACGCTCTCCGACACGTTCAGGCTCCTTTGCCCTGGTTCGGTCCGTCCGATCCTCCACGGCAACCTTCGGTGAAGCCGGAGGCCGGGGGCAAGAGCCGCGCCGCCGCCGGTGCGAGAAAATGAAGTGGGGACGGCGTCACGAGCCCCGGAACCGAGGGTGCCGGCCACCGCCGGGACGGCCGGTCGCCAGGTCTCAGCATGATCTCGAAGCTGATCGTTACCACTTAGCGCCCGGAAAACGGGATAATGGACCACCACCAGTTGACTTGATGCGGCAGACGGGTCAGCGGCCAAAGAAGCCCGGCGGCCCCGCGCGGCCCTAGGCAGGAAGGGGATTCACGCATGGCGGCGATGAAGCCGCGGACAGGCGATGGTCCGCTCGAAGTTACCAAGGAGGGGCGCGGAATCGTCATGCGTGTCCCGCTCGAAGGCGGCGGGCGGCTCGTTGTCGAACTGTCGGCGGAGGAGGCAGGCGAGCTCGGGGACGCGCTGAAGGGCGTCGTGGGCTGACCCGACGTCACCCCGCTCATTGAGGTTTCCGCGAGGGCCCCGGCGTTCGTCCGCCGGGGCCTCGCTGTCCGTACGGGGCCGTCCAGTCCCCCTGAGGCTCGTACGGGACCGTCCCGAAGGAGAGGTCTTGCCGGTTTCCACCCAGCTGCGCACCGTCCACGGCACGATCCGGGACATCGCCACGACCGCCGAGGTCGTCGCGCTGCCCGTACGGTCCGGTCCCGAGCTCGACCCCCTCTACGCCGACGAGGTGGCCGGCGTCTTCCCCCTGGGCGCGACCGACCTGCTCGCCCACGAGGAGGTGAAGGGCGGCCCCGGAGAGCTCGTCGGCGCCCCGTGCCGGCTGGGTGACGGCATCACCGACCTGCTGCTGTACGGCGTCGGGGACGGCTCCCCGGCGGCGCTGCGCCGGGCGGGCGCGGCCGTCGCGCGACGCGGACGGGGCCGCGCGGGCATCGCCGTCGCCGTGCCGTCCGGCGCCGGCGACGAGGCGCTCGCGGCGTTCGCCGAGGGCCTGCTGCTGGCCTCCTACGACTTCCGCCTCGGCGGCTCGCCGACGCGACCGGCCGCCGAGACGATCACCCTGCTCGTCGAGGCCGGGCGCGTGGCCGACACCGCCATCGAACGCGGCGTCGTCGTCGCCCGCGCCGTGGCGGCCGCCCGCGACCTGGTGAACACCCCGGCGCTGGAGAAGACCCCGCGGTGGCTGGCCGAGCAGGCCGAGCGGCTCGCCGCCGAGTCCGGGCTGACCGTACGGGTCCGCGACGAGGAGGAGCTGCGCGCCGGGGGCTTCGGCGGGATCGTCGCCGTCGGCTCCGGGTCGGCCCGCCCGCCGCGCCTGATCGAGCTGGCGTACGAGCCGGAGACCGGCCCGGCCGCCCGGCACGTCGTGCTCGTCGGCAAGGGCATCACCTTCGACTCCGGCGGCCTGTCGCTGAAGCCGAACGGGAGCATGCAGACCATGAAGACCGACATGGCGGGCGGCGCCGCGGTCATCGGCGCGATGACCGCGCTGCGGGCGCTGCGCGTGCCGGTCCGGGTCACCGGGCTGATCGCGGCGGCCGAGAACCTCCCGTCCGGCTCCGCGATGCGTCCCGGCGACGTCATCCGGCACTACGGCGGCATCACCTCGGAGGTGCTCAACACCGACGCGGAGGGACGCCTGGTCCTGGCCGACGCCCTCGCCTACGCCGACGCCGAGCTCGACCCCGACGTGCTGGTGGACCTCGCGACGCTCACCGGGGCGGCGAAGGTCGCGCTCGGCCAGCGGCTCGGCGCGCTGTACGCGACCGAGGACGCCCTCGCCGCGGCGCTGCTCGGCGCCGGAGCCGGCAGCGGCGAGCCGCTGTGGCGGATGCCGCTGACCGACGACTACCGCCAGGCCCTCGACTCCGACGTCGCCGACCTCGCGAACGCCGGGCGCGGCGGCTTCCGCGCGGGCTCGATCGTCGCGGCGCTGTTCCTGCGGGAGTTCATCGGCCGGCGCGCGTGGGCGCACCTCGACATCGCCGGGCCGGCCCGCGCCGGGTCCGACGACGCCGAGGTCACCCGCGGCGGGACAGGGTTCGGCGTCCGCCTGCTGCTGCGCTGGCTCAGCGGGCCGGACGCCGGGGACTGACCGCTCCGTCGAAAGCGCCTGGAGGGCACGCCCACGGAGCGGCGTCAGATCCGGGTGACGCGGAAGGCGGTGAACTCGAAATCGCAGTTGTCCCCGCGCAGCCCGACCGCGCCGGGGTCCAGGATCGCCGCCCCCTCACTGCCGTCGTCGGTCGCCGACAGCACCTCGCGGCCGTCCCGCGCGACCGTGATCGTCACCAGGCCCCCGCCGGACGTCGTGATCCGGACCCGGAACGCCTGCCAGCGGCCGTACGGGACGGCGTAGCGGGCCTGGCCCAGTGTGTAGTACGTGCCGCCGTTGGCGTCGCCGCCGGGCAGTTTCTTCTTGACCACGATGAGGTCGTCCCGGCGGTTCAGCGAGACGACGTAGAGCTTCTCCGGGCTCTGCCAGCGCAGGAAGACGTGCACACCGTCGATCTCCGACGCCGCCGCCCGCCCGGTGGCCGTCAGGCCCAGGTTCCGCAGCCGGAGGGACACCGCCACGTCCTCGAAGTCCCGGCGGCGCGTGGTCATCCGGAACACGCTCGACCCCGTGCCCCGGGTCGATCCCGCGTCCGGGACGGACGCGTCCGGCGTGCCCGACCAGGCGACGCCCCGGTGGATGAACAGCGACCCGCTGCTGACGTCCCAGTCCCGGGAGACGCGGGTGCCCGGCGTCTGGGGGTTCCAGTGCGCGAACTCATTGGTGACGAGGCGGTCCGGCCCGGACAGCCGCGGCGCGAACATCGCCGGGCGCGGCCGGGCGCGTACCGCCCAGCCGCCCGCGGCGAGCACCGCGACCACGGTGAGGACCACCGCGGTCCGGACGCCGGTCCGCCGCCGGGCCCCGCCCGAGACCGCCGTGCGGGGTCCGTCATCCGTGCGGGGACCGTCGTCCGTGCGGGATTCGTCCGCCCTGCGGAGGGCGTCGCCCGTACGCCCGTTGTGCCGATGCATCGACGTGTCCTTCCCGGTCAGTCGGTGGCGAGGGCGGTGCAGAACCCGCGGGCGCGCAGCCCGCGGATCACCGTGGGCAGCGCCTGCACCGTGGCGGCGGACTGGCGGACGCCGTCGTGCATGAGCACCACCGAGCCCGGGACCACCTGGTCGAGGACGGACGCGGCGATGTCGCCCGGCTCGCGGCCCCGCCAGTCGTCGGTGTCGATCGACCAGCGGATCACCCGCATCCCGGCCAGCTTCGCCTCCCCGTCCACGGTGGTGTTGGTGTTGCCGAACGGCGGCCGGAACAGCGTCGGCGCGGGTGCGCCCGCCGCCGTGATGGCCCGCTGGGTCGCGTTGAGCTGCCAGTCGATCTGCGCCTGGTCGAGGTCGGCCATGTGCGGGTGGTTCCAGCTGTGGTTCTCGACCAGGTGACCGTCCGCCACCTCCGCCCTGATCAGGGCGGGCCGTGCGGCCGCCTTCTGGCCCATGGCGAAGAAGGTCGCCCGCACCCCGTACGCGCGCAGGACCTTCAGGATCTGCGGCGTGTAGATGTCCGGGCCGTCGTCGAAGGTCAGCGCCACCCGGCCGCGCGTGCAGCGGTTGTCCGTCCGCGCGGCCTGCAGCATCGCGTTGGTCACGACCGTACGGGCCTTCTCGGTGTCGGCCTTGCTCGCCGGGGACAGCACGTCGACCGCGAGGCCGGCGGCGAGGCCCAGCAGCCCGACTCCGAGCCCGAGCTCCGCGAGGACTCTCCCTCTGGTCGTCATGGGTTGGCCGGGTCCGTGATGTCATAGTCGTCGGTGTAGATCGTGCCGACGCCCGCGAGGGAGAGGCCGACGGACAGGCCGGTGGCGTCGGCGGGAGCGGCCGGGCTCGTGAAGGCGGGGGTCTGCGTCCAGGTGCTCGTCGCGGGCAGCGCGGGGCCGCTCGTCCAGTACGCCCAGGTGCCGGCGCTGGTCCGGTAGTACAGCGTCAGCTTGACCTGCACGTCGGACGCCCAGCTGCCCTTGTACCAGACCGACGCGTTGTAGACGTGGCCCGGAGTCGCGACGGGCGCGCAGGTGTTCGCGTCCTGTTTGGAAACGAGCTTGCGGTCCCCGCTGGTCAGCGCGGTCACGTCGAGCTGCTGGGAGTACGAGCCGGTGTGCGCGTCGGTGGACCGGGTCCAGGTGTAGGTGTTCGTGCCGTACCCGCCGTACTGGAAGCAGGACGGCAGCCCGTTCGAGGCTGACTCCAGCGAGGGGTTCTGGACGAGGTTGCCGTGGGTCGGCGGGTTCAGCGGCGGGCCGTTCACGGGCGGCTGCTGCGCGCCGCCGATCACCTGGTCGACCGTCTTGACCGTCGTGCCGATCAGGGCGCGCGGGGTGAGCCAGTCGAGGAAGTCCGAGAGCGTGCTGGGGCTGACCGAGTAGGTGTCCGTGCACCCGTCGCAGACGTGGTGGAACACCAGCTGCACCCAGCCTCCGCCGTGGCGTTCGGCGTTGGTGACCAGGCTCTTCAGCGTCGCGAGGCTCGTGTCGGACTTGATCGAGTCGGGCGTCTGCATGTTGTACGCGTCGGCCGGCGGGATGCTCTCGGAGTAGCCGCAGCCGTCGCAGGAGCCGGGCGACACGACGCCGCCGACGGCGCGGGCGCTGTTGTAGCCGCAGTCGCGCACGATCTGCTCGGTGGCGGCGTTCTCCGAGCCGTACGGGTAGGCGAAGTTCTTGACCGCGAAGCCCCAGCCGAGCAGGGTCACCCGGTCGTTGCAGACCTCCCGCTTGGCGTCGTCGGAGGACAGGGTCGTCAGGTCGGCGTGGTCGACGGTGTGGCCGGCGATCTCGTCCCCGTCCGAGGCGAGGGCCGCGATGTCGGCCTGCGTCATGTAGTTGGTGAGGTTCGTCTGCCCGCTGTTGATGTAGAACGTCCCGTGCAGGTGGTGGGACTGCAGGAGCGGGCGGGCGTTGGTGAACTGGTCCTTGACGCCGTCGTCGAAGCCGAGGGTGACGACGGTGCCGATCGCGGCGTGGGCGGTGCCGCCGCTCACGCCGGGCACGGCCAGCGCCGCGCACAGCAGGGCGAACAGCGCCGCGAGCCGCGCCGCCGCCGGGGCAGGTGTGTGGTGCATCGGTCCTTCTCTCAACGGTTCCGCTGGGTGTCCGGGGTCAGGGTCGGACGGTGGTAGACGACGGTGCGGCGGCCGCCGTCCGCGGCGATGCCGAACTTGATCCCGCCTTCGTGGAGGCGGGGGTCGAAGGCCGCCCGCAGCCGGCGCCCGTCGACGGTGACGTCCGCGGTGTTCCGGTGGACCCGGATCAGCACGGTCCGCCCGGCGGCCCGGCTCGCCGGGAGCGCGGTTCTGGCGAGCACGACCCGTGCGTCGTCGCCGATCTGCTCGCGGACGACGAGCGAGCCCTCCCCGACGACGACCTCGACCCGGCCGCGGTGGCCCGCGCCCGCGCCGTCCCGTACGGCGATCACGGCGGCGGCGTGGCGGTTCACGCCGGTCACGCGGGTGCGGACCGTGTAGTTCACCCACTGGCTGGTGTTGACCTCGCCGAGCAGGCAGGTGCCGTAGCCGTCGCTGCGCACGGAGAGGAGGCCGGGCCGGTGGGCGCAGTCGGCCAGGTCACCGAGCCACGGCAGGGCGGCCAGGTCGTGCGGCGGCGCGACCGGAACCGCCCCGCGGACCATCTCCAGCAGGTCCGAGACCGACGTCGTGGCCCGGACGCCGATGCGGTCCAGCGTCCAGCGGGGCGACTGCGCGCTGACGGCGTTGACGTGCTCGGTCGGGACGTTCTCGCCGGTGAAGGCGACGCCGAACCCGGCGTCGCGCAGCAGGCCGGGCAGCTCCCGCGCCAGCGCCGGGGCGTTGCCCATGCTGCCGGTGTCGCCGAACGGATAGGAGAACGCGCTCGCGGGCCGTCCGAAGACGTGCCGGAAGAACCTCTGGCTCTTCGCCAGGTCGGCGCGTACGCGGGACCGCCACGCCGCCGGCGACTCCTGCTCGCCGTGGACGAGGATCCGGTTGACGAGTGCCGGGGCCAGGTCGCCCGGTACCGGCACCTGGTCGTGCATCGCGTCCGAGTGCGAGCCGAACTCCCAGCGGCCGGTCGCGCGCAGCGCCCGCAGCTGCCGGGTCGACAGGTAGTACGACGGCGTTCCGGCGGCCACCATCTTCGACGTCGTGAGGAAGGCCGTCGCCGTGAAGTGGTAGCGCGCGAGCACCGGGTCGACCGTCGTCCAGTCGGTGAGCGTGCCGTCGTCGAACGTCAGCAGCAGCGCCTTCGGCGGCAGCCGTACGGGCTGGTGCGCGATCAGCCGTTCGACGTCGGCGAGCCGGACCGTGCGGTAGCCCGCGGCGGCCAGCGCCGCCAGGTGCTCGCCGAACAGCCGCCGGGTCAGCGTGCTGCCCGCGTGGTCGGCGTCGGACACCGCGTGGTACGTCAGCACGACCACCGACCCGGGGTAACCGGGCAGGCCGGCGGCGGCCCGCGCGGTCGCCGCGTCGAGGTGGACCGGCGGCGGCGTCTGCCGCGGCGGGTCGAACGGACGGCTCACCGCGACCCACACGACGAGCACGAGGGCCAGGGCGCCGATGAACAGCGTGCCGTTGGCGACCGCGCTCACCCGCCCCATCCGGGTCGGCTCAGCCATCCTGCACCGCCTGCGGAGACGGCGTGATCCGGTACGCGGGGGGCCGCCGCCGGTCGACCGAGCGGGTGCCCCATTTCCCGTCGCGAATTCGGGCGATCGCCCACAACAACTGCGGCGAGAAGGTGATGTAGAAGAACGTTCCGAGGAAGGCGTAGAGCCACAGGCCGTCTTTGCGCAACAGCCGGTAGACGAACGCGTACGCCATCGAGACGAGATACAGCCCGAGGAAATAGATCAGCGGCGAGTGCCCCTCCACGACGGCGCGGACGACCGTGAGGAAGATGACGATCGGGCTGAGCAGCCCGGCGCACGTCTGCACGGCGACCGACGGCAGCGCGCGGGTGCGGCTCCGCCAGACGTGCGACAGCAGGAGCGGTCCCTCCCGGCTCCACGACTTCTTCCAGCGCAGCTGCTGGCGGAAGAACTTCCGGTAGGCGTCCGGGACGTCGGTCCACGCCTCGGCCCGCGCGTCGTACCGCGTGATCCAGCCGGCCTTGATGACCCGGTTGGTCAGCGCCCGGTCGTCGCCGTACGTGCACTCGACGCCGAGGAACCGCTGGTGCTCCCAGGCGTCCAGCAGCGGCTCGACGGCCGCGCGGCGGTAGGCGGCGAAGCAGCCGGAGCAGCAGGTGACCGCGCCCAGGACCGACTCGGCGCTCTTGAGGAGCTGGAACGAGACGTAGTACCGCGCCGCCTGCATGCGCGTGAGCGTGTTCGTCTCGGCGTTGCGCGCGTAGGTGAGGCCGGAGATCGCGCCGACCTTCGGGTCGGCGAAGCCCTGGACGAGCCGGCGGACCGCGTTCGGCGCGGGCATGGAGTCGGAGTCGACGAAGACGAGGATCTCCGCCTTCGTCGCGCGGATCCCGGCCGCCATCGCCGCGCGCTTGCCCTGGTTGCTCCCCAGGTCGACGCACCGCACCGACCCGGGAGGATGGGCGGCGGCCGCCCGCAGCATGTGCTCCCACGTGTCGTCGCTGGACCCGTCGTTGACGACGACCAGTTCCAGCCGGTCGCGCGGGTAGTCCAGCGCCATGCAGGAGTCGATCGTGCGGACCACCGCCTCGCCCTCGTTGAAGGCGGGAACGACGATCGCGACCGTGGGCGTGATCCCCGCGTCCCGCGGCGGCCGGTAGAACGCGGCCAGCAGGAACCGGCTCAGCACATAGCCGCTGACCGCGATGGTGTACGCCGGGGTGAACGGGTCGCCGCGCAGGAACGCGACCTTGATCCCGACGTGCCAGGCGATGACCAGGCAGATGACCGTGACGCCGGCGAACGCCCCGAAGGACGCGAGCCGCCCGGGCCGGGCTCGGTCCCCCGGAAGGGGTGGCGTGCTCACGAAGACTCTCCTCGTGTTCGGTGGGCATGACGGGGCGGGGACGGCGCCGTGCTCGGGCTCGGCGCCGCCTGCGCCCTTCGACGCGGCGGGGGGTCGGGTGTCAGAGGGGGACGCGGCGGCCGGCGCCGGTGAGGCGGTAGGTCGCGTCCAGGACGAGCTGGTCCTCGGGCAGCCAGGACAGGTCCAGGGCCCGGTGCGTGGTGTGCGCGACGACGAGGTCGGCCTCGCCGCCGGGCGGGTCGACGCTGCCGAGCACGCGGCCCTCCGGCAGCCGGATCTCCGGGACGAGGGGGTCGTGGTAGGCGACCTCGGCGCCCGCGGCGAGCAGGCCCTCGATGATCTCCAGGGCGGGGGACTCGCGGACGTCCTCCACGTCCGGCTTGTAGCTCACGCCCAGCAGCAGGATCCGCGCGCCGGCCAGGCCGACCCCGGCCTCGGACAGGACCTCGCGGACGCGGTCGACGACCCGCCGGGGACGCTCCGCGATCGCGGCCATGGCCTGGCTGACGACGGGGGTCGGGAGCCGCGTCTTGCGCAGCTGCCAGAGCAGGTAATGGGGGTCGCAGGGGATGCAGTGCCCGCCGGCCCCCGGACCCGGGAAGAAGGGCATGAAGCCGTACGGCTTGGTCGCCGCCGCGTTGATGACCTCCATGACGTCCAGGCCGAGGGTCCGGCTGATCTCCGCGACCTCGTTGGCCAGGGCGATGTTGACGGCCCGGAACGTGTTCTCGAAGAGCTTGGTCATCTCGGCGGCGCCCGCGGAGGACACCTCGTGCAGGTTGCCGGTGCAGTGGGCGAGGACCTTGACCGCCTCGGCCGTGCACTGCGGGGTGGCCCCGCCGACGACCCGGGGGACGACCTCATGGGCGTACCGGTCGTTGCCGGGGTCGATGCGCTCGGGGCTGAACGCGACGAAGACGTCCCGGCCCGCCTGCAGCCCGCGGCGCCGTAACGGTCCGGCGAGCAGGTCCTCCGTGCAGCCGACGTAGCTGGTCGAGGTGAGGATGACGACCTGGCCCGGCACCGCGTGCAGGACCGCGGACGCGCAGGCCCGGTCCAGGGCGGACAGGTCCGGGGTCAGGTGCGCGGTGACCGGGGTCGGCACGCAGATCACCACGGCGCGGGCCCACGACGCGTACGAGGGGTCGGCGACCAGCGAGAAGGCCTCGTCGCCCAGCGCCGTCGCCAGACGGGCGTGGTCGGAGGCCAGCAGGTCGACGCGGCGCTCCCGGATCCGGGCGAGGCGTTCGGGACTCGCGTCGATGCCCAGCACCCGGGCGCCGGCGGCGTGGAAGGCCAGCGCGGTCGGCAGGCCCACGTAGCCGAGGCCGACGATGGCGACGTCGTACGCGCCCGACGCCGGAGCGTGGGCGTCGAGGGTCATGCGCGGGCCTCCGCGGCTCTCCCGGAAACCTGGAATGACGGCGTCGGGAAAATAGCCGCAGAATGCAACGTTCTTCTGATGTCCATCTTCGGCCTTACTGTCGGGGGGTTTGCCGAAAGGGCAGCAGAAAGCATGTTGTCGTGCTCTATCCACGCAGGAACCCCGCAAAGGGGTGAGCTGCCTACGTCGGGCGCAGGGGCTGTATGTCGGTGCTTGTTAGCTAAAGCACCTTAATCAATGGCAAAACAGGAAAAATACTGCCGGAATTTCAGCGCGACCGGGCGTCCACGATCCGTACGCCGCCGAGCCGGCGCACCTCCTCCAGGACCGTCTCCAGCGAGACCGTCGCGCGCGGCGGCAGCGCCGCCGACCAGTGCAGCGTCGCGGTTCCGGGCACGTCCTCCAGGCGCAGCGCCAGCAGCTCCACGCCCGGCTCGGCCCCTGCCTCCGCCGCGCGCTCCCCGACGGGAAGGAAGGCGACGCGCGGGAACGAGCGCATCCGCCCGCGCGGGAGCGTCTCGTTCCACACCACCACGGAGGCCACCTCCGGCCAGGACAGCCGGCGATCCCGGGCGCGCGACCACGGCCACGCCGCCGGCACGCACACCCCGTGCTCGCCGACCTCCAGCACCGGCCGCCCGCTCACCGCCCGCCCTGCCGTGGCGACGAGGCGGGCGCCGAACAGCGCGATCCCCGGCACGCCGACGACGAGGGCCACGACACCGCCCACGGCCGGCAGGCTCAGCGCGCCGCTGACGGCGAACGCCACGGACACCAGGAGGAGGACGAGCGTCCCGGCGGCCGAGGTCAGGTCCTGCCGCGAGGTCCGCGCCCGTACGGCGATCATTACGTCGAGAGGATCACCGGCACTTGACCGCGGTGAGGAGCCCGTCCCCGATCGGCAGCAGCAGCGGAACGAGACGGTCGTCCTCGCGGACCATGCGGCCGAGGCTGCGGATCGCCACCGTGTCGGGGTCCCGGTCGGCCGCGTCGGCGACGCGGTCATTCCACAGGGCGTTGTCGAACGCGACGACGCCGCCGGGCCGCAGCAGCCGCAGCGCCTCGCCGAGATAGTCGGGGTACTCCTGCTTCACCGCGTCGCAGAACACCATGTCGTACGCGCCGTCGGTCAGCCGCGGCAGCACGTCCAGGGCGCGGCCGGCGATCATGCGGGCACGAGAGGTCGGGAAGCCTGCGGCGGCGTACGCCTCGCGGGCCAGCCGCTGGTTCTCCGGCTCGACGTCCACGCTCGTGAGCACTCCGTCGGGACGCATCCCGCGCAGCAGCCAGATGCCGGACACGCCACAGCCGGAGCCGATCTCCACGACCGTGCGGGCGCTGATGGCGGCGGCGAGGAACCGCAGGGCCGCGCCGCCCGCCGCGCCGATGGGGGTGGCCCCGACGTCGATGCCGCGCTGCCGGGCCTCGCGCAGCGGCTCGTCCTCCGGGAGGTATTGCTCCACGTAGGCCAGGGTGGCCTTCACCGCGTCGATGACTTCCTCCTTGGGACGCATGAGCCTGCAGGGCAAACACTAGTACGGAGGGGGAACTCCGCCGCGTACCGTCACGTTCTTCAGAGGGCGTGGCTACCGCTAGGCGGAGAGGAAGAAACGGGGCAGTATGTCGGTGGCAGAACTCGTACGTGAAAGGGGAGTGTCGGTGCACGACCCCGGCATCGCCTGGACTCCTCCGACGTGGGACGAGATCGTGCGGGAGCACTCCGCGCGCGTCTACCGACTGGCCTTCCGGCTCACCGGCAACCCCCACGACGCCGAGGACCTCACCCAGGAGGTCTTCGTCCGGGTCTTCCGTTCCCTGGCCAACTACCAGCCCGGCACGTTCGAGGGCTGGCTGCACCGGATCACCACGAACCTCTTCCTGGATCAGGCGCGGCGTCGTCAGCGCATCCGGTTCGAGGGGTTGTCCGAGGACGCCGCCGAGCGCCTGCACGGACCCGAGCCCAGCCCCGCCCAGGCCTACTTCGACAAGAAGCTCGACGCCGACGTCCAGGCGGCCCTCGACGCGCTCGCGCCCGACTACCGCGCCGCCGTCGTGCTGTGCGACATCGAGGGCCTGTCGTACGAGGAGATCGCCGCGACCCTCGGCGTGAAGATCGGCACCGTCCGCAGCCGGATCCACCGTGGCCGCGCCCAGTTGCGCGCGGCGCTGGAGCACCGCGGCCCGCGCCGCGCCGCCGCCTCCACCGGCACGGAGCCGCCCGCCGAGGAGGCCTCATGAGCGAGCGGAGCGAGCGAATCGCGAGCACAGCGCGTCGGGTCCCTCCTCCGACGGAGGAGGCCTCATGAGCGAGCGGAGCGAGCGAATCGCGAGCACAGCGCGTCTGGTCCCTCCTCCGACGGAGGAGGCCTCATGAGCGAGCGGAGCGAGCGAATCGCAAGCACAGCGCGTCTGGTCCCTCCTCCGACGAAGGAGGCCCCATGAGCGGCCATCTGGGGGAGCGGCTCACCGCGCTGGTCGACGGCGAGCTCGGCCACCACGAACGCGAGAAGGCCCATCGCCACCTCGCCGCCTGCGCGGAGTGCCGCGCCGAGGCGGAGGCGTTGCGCTGCCTCAAGAAGCGCCTGCGGGCGCTGAACGACACGATGCCATCCGAGGGCCTCCTGCGCCGTCTGGAGGCCATGGGCGAGCCGGGGGACCCCCTTCCGCCACCCGTTCCCCGGCTGCCCGGTCAGGCCCGTCCCCCGGCCGTCGCGCGACCCGGCGACGTCCCGGCCCGTACCCGGCCGTCCGACAACCGTCCCCGCCGCGCCGCCGCCGCGCGGCGCCGGCTGCCGCGTGGGCGCTACCTCATCGCGGGCGCGGCCACGCTGGCGGTGCTCGGCGTCGGCTCGGCGGCGTTCGCCGCGGGTTCCGACCCGGGCTCCCTGCCCCGCGTCACGCCGTCCGTCGAGCAGTTCGCCGTCGAGCACGCCCTGACCTCCGGGGACGTCCCGCTGACCGACCCACGGCCCGAGGTCACGGCCGGCGATCACCCGTGAGCGGCCGGGCCTCGCACCACTCGTGGCTGGCGGGCGGCCTCGCCACCGCGCTGTTGCTGATGTGGTTCGTGACCACCGGTGACACCGCCAGCGGCGCACGCCTGCGGTCCGACCCGGAGGCCCTGCGGCTGCTGCGCGGCGCCGAGGGGGCCGCGCGCGACACCGCGTACGAGGGCGTGCAGTACATCACGTCGTGGAGCCGCAGCGGCATGTCGACCACGTCGCTGGTCAACGTCGCCCACGTGCCCGGGCAGGGCACCCGGATGCGGGTGCAGAGCACCACCGCCGAGCAGGGCGGCCAGATGTTCGAGGCGGACTACCCGCAGCAGGCCCAGGGCGGCCTCACCGGGTACACGCCGAAGATGCTCGACCTGCTCGCCCGCAACTACGCCGTCGTCCAGGCCGGCGACGGACAGGTCTGCGGCCGGCCCACCACGATCATCGAGGCGCGCCGCGCCGACGGGACCCCCGCCGGCCGCTTCTACATCGACCGCGCCACCGGCCTCATGCTCCGCCGCGAGCTGCTCGACCAGCAGGGCCGCGCGGTGAACCTCACCTTCTTCACCGAGATGCGGCCGTCGGTGCCGAAGACGATGTTCGTGGCGGCCTCCGCGCCGCAGACGGTCGAGGCGCCCTGGACGCACCAGCTGGCCGGCGCCGACCTCGGCGCGCTGCGCTACCGCGGCTGGCCGGTGCAGTCCGCCCTGCCGGGACACCTCAGCCTGTACGACGCGCGGCAGCAGGACCTGGGCGGCCCGGTCGTGCACCTCAGCTACTCCGACGGGCTCTCGGTCGTCTCGGTGTTCGTCCAGCGTGGCGTGCTCGACCCGAGCAGCGTGCAGAGCTGGCACAAGACCACGCGCGGCGGCCGGACCGTCTACCTCCGCGACACCGTCCAGCAGCGCGCCGTGTGGGCCAGCCGCGGTTACGTCTACACGATCCTGGCGGACGCGCCACCGCCCGTCGTCGACCAGGCCGTGGCCGCGCTGCCGCACGGCGACACGGGATTCTGGGGCCGCATCGGCCGGGGGCTGGACCGGCTGACATCGTGGGCCAACCCGTTTGACTGATCCGTGAAGATCGCGTTTTGTATGGCGTTCAGGTGAATGTGACCACGGGCGGGGTAACGCGATGGCCCGAATGGTTCAGTGGCACGGGTCGCTTATGCTCGCCACATGCCCTGCCCGGCAGTGTGGAGCGTTGAAGCAAAGTCCATGCGCGGTACGCGAGGAGCTTGGTGATGACGGATGACAGCCGCGCGCCCGGGGGATCTGCGCCGGACGACGGCCGTGTGCGCGGTCCGAACACCGGGGACGAGGACGGCACCCTGAGCCTGACCGACCAGCTGCTGGTGTCCGGTCCGCCCCGCTATGAGGGCATGGCGCCGCCGGATCCGGGAGCGTCCTCGGCGTACGGCGAGGACGGCCGTCCGTACGGCCCGGCCGGAGGCTCCGGTCAGGGCGGGCCGACGACGCCGCCCGAGCAGAACGGCCGTCCGGGCTTCGGCCAGGGTGGTCCGGGATACGCCGGTCAGGGCGGCTCGGCGGGCTTCGAGCAGGGTGGTCCGGGATACACCGGTCAGAACGGCTCTGCGGGCTACGAGCCGAGCCCTCCCGGATTCGCGGGCCAGGGGGGCTCCGCGGGCTTCGAGCAGGGCGGTCCGGGATACACCGGTCAGAACGGCTCCCCGGGTGCCGAGGAGGGTCGTCAGGCGTACGGCCAGGGGGCCCCGGCCTACGGGTACGGCGGCCGTCCGGGTGAGCAGGGCGCGCCCCGGCCGATCTTCACGCCGCACGACCAGCCGCCGCCGTCCTCCGTCCCGTACGCCTGGGGCACGCCGCCCGGCGGACCCGGCGGGACCACGCCGAACTGGGCGCCCGTGCCCCCGGTCCGGCCGAACGAACGCTCCGGGCCGGTCATGGGGGTGTTCGTCGCGGTCGCGGTGGCGGTCGCGCTCATCGCCGGCGCCCTGGGTGCGGGCATCGGCGTGGTCGCCACCCGTGACAGCGGTCCCAAGGCCGTCGACCTGGGCGGCGGGTCGTCCACCGGCGCCAAGAACCGCGCTCCGGGGTCCGTCGCCGGGATCGCCAGGCGCGTCGTGCCCAGCGTCGTGATGATCAAGGTGGCGAACGCCACCGAGGGCGGCGCGGGCACCGGCTTCATCGTCAACGGCGGGTACATCGTCACCAACAACCACGTGGTCGCGCCGGCCGCCCAGGGCGGCACGATGCAGGTGGTGTACAACGACGGAAAGACCACCTCGGCGAGCATCGTCGGCCGCGACCCCAACTCCGACATCGCCGTGATCAAGCCGGCCACGCTCGACGGCCGTCCGGCGCTCCTCCTCGGCGACTCCGACGGGATCGCCGTCGGCGACCCGGTGATCGCGATCGGCTCGCCGCTCGGCCTGGCCGGGACGGTCACCACCGGCATCGTCAGCGCGCTGAACCGCCCGGTCACCACGAGCGGCGAGAGCGGCGAGTCCGCCTACATCAGCGCCGTGCAGACCGACGCGGCCATCAACCCCGGCAACTCCGGCGGCCCGCTGGTCGACTCGCAGGGCCGCGTGATCGGGGTCAACTCCGCGATCGCCACGCTCGGCGGCCAGACCCTCGGCGGCGACAAGCAGCAGAGCGGCAGCATCGGCCTGGGCTTCGCGATCCCGAGCAATCAGGTCAAGCGGGTCGCCGAGCAGCTGATCAAGGGCGGCAAGGTCACCCACCCGATCATCGGCGCCTGCATGGACATGTCCTACCAGGGCAACGGCGCGCGGATCTCGACCAGCGGCTCGGCCACGCAGTGCAAGGGCGGCGCGATCACGCCGGGCGGCCCCGCGGAGAAGGCCGGGCTGAAGGCGGGCGACGTCATCACGTCCTTCGCCGGCAAGGCGATCGGCGGCGCCGACGAGCTGATCGTCGCCATCCGCAGCAAGTCGCCCGGCGACACGGTGCCGGTCGTCTTCACCCGTGGCGGGCAGAGCAGGACCGTTCAGCTGACCCTCGCCGCCGGGAACTGACAACCGGGGATCATCGGCCGGGAACCAGGGGAGACGCCGGTTCCCGGCCCGGTTAAGCTGGGGTCGGCGGCTCCGGTCAGAGTCGTGGCCACCGTATGGAGGACTCGTGTTCGGCGTAGGGTTCGGTGAGGGCGCGGTCCTCGTGGTCCTGGCCATCATCATCTTCGGACCGGACCAGTTGCCCAAGGTCGCGGCCCAGGCGGGGCGGGCCCTGCGGCAGTTGCGCACGATGGCCAACAGCGCCAAGCAGGACCTTCAGGAGGGGCTGGGCCCGGAGTTCGCCGACTTCGACCTCGCCGATCTGAACCCTCGCCGGTTCGTGACCAAGCACCTGCTGGACGACCTCGACGACCTCGACGTACGGGAGCCGGTGCGCGACGAGCCGTTCCTGCCGTACGGCGAGCGCCCGCCGTACGACCCCGAGGCCACCTGACCGACGGCGGCCACCGCTCCCAGGCGCCACCTGCCCGGGCCGTCACCGGCCAGGCCCGGCCGTCACCGGCCGCTCCGCGACGTCAGCGGGTGACTCCCGGCGCGCGGAAGACCCGGACCCAGTCGACCTCCATGGTCACCCGCTGCGGCGTGCTCGCCATCCGGTGGAATCCGTCCGCCGTCTCGTTGCGCAGGTTCAGGTGCATGTCCGCCCGCTTCGGGACGTACGGCCCCGCGTAGCTCCAGACGACCTCACCGTCCACCCGGAACGTCAGCTTCGCGGGCAGCCAGTCCACGGCCACGGTGTGCCAGCGCGTGAAGTCGACGTGGGCGATCCTGCTCAGCTGCCGGTCGTCCGCGCCGTGGTGGATGAACAGCCCGCCCGTACGCCGGGTGCCGTCGATGATCTCGGCGAAGTCGATCTCCGCCCACTCCGGCGCCCCGAGCCGCGTCGGCCACAGGAAGGCGGTCGCGGAGTACCCGCTGCCGCGGTCGGCCCGGATGCGGGCCTCCCAGCGGCCGTACGTCTGGGCCAGGCGTGAGACGACCCCCGCGGACTCGTCCCGCCCGTCGTACAGCCCGCCGACGAGCCGCAGGCGCCCGTTCGCGACGTGGACACCGGCGGGCGAGCCGGGGTGCGAGGGGGCGTCCGGCGCGTCGTAGACCTGCCACTTGCGCGGGTCCAGCCGGTCGCCGCCGAAGTCGTCGTACAGGACGGGGCGGCCCCACCGGCCGTACGCGCGGGCCGACGGGGTGGCGCTCGGCCGCGTCGGCCGCAGCTCGTCGGACGAGCCCGGCGTCGGGGTGGCGGAGGCCGTGCCGTCACCGGCCGCCGGACCCGACCGTGTCACGGCGGGCGGCGCGGCGACCGGCCCGCGCCCGCCGCCGGTCGAGCACCCGGCGGCCGCGACCGCTAAGGCCAGAACGGCCGCACGAGCGGAACGAAGTGCCATGGGCACACGAAACCACGCTCGTACGGCCGGTCAAGCGAAGACGCGGACTAAGAATCGGTCACGCGCGGTTCGGGCTCAGCCCAAGCTGCCGGCCGCGCAGGCTCTTCGCCCGCCCCGAGAGCCGGTCGGCGATGGCGCGCAGCTCCTTGGCCGCCGGGGCGTCCGGGTCGTCGAGCACGATCGGCACGCCGGCGTCGCCGCCCTCCCGCAGGCGCACGTCGATCGGGACCTGCCCGAGCAGCGGCACGGACGTGCCGAGCGTCCGGGTCAGCGCGTCGGCGACGGTCTGCCCGCCGCCGGAGCCGAACACGTCGACCGCCTCGCCGCAGTGCGGGCAGGGCAGGTAGGACATGTTCTCGATCACGCCCGCGACGGTCTGGTGGGTCTGCGCGGAGATCGCGCCCGCGCGCTCGGCGACCTCGGCGGCGGCCTGCTGCGGCGTCGTCACGACGAGGATCTCCGCCGAGGGCAGCAGCTGGGCCACCGAGATGGCGATGTCACCGGTACCGGGCGGCAGGTCCATCAACAGGACGTCCAGGTCGCCCCAGTAGACGTCGGCGAGGAACTGCTGCAGCGCGCGGTGCAGCATCGGGCCGCGCCAGACGACCGGCGCGTTGCCCTCGGTGAACATGCCGATCGAGATGACCTTCACGCCATGGGAGTTCGGCGGCATGATCATCTGCTCGACCTGGGTGGGCCGGCCGGTCACCCCGAGCATGCGGGGCACGGAGTGCCCGTAGATGTCGGCGTCGACGACGCCCACCTTGCGGCCCTGCGCGGCCATGGCGGCCGCGAGGTTCACCGTCACGGAGGACTTGCCGACACCGCCCTTGCCGCTCGCCACGGCGTACACGCGGGTCAGGGAGTTGGGCTTGGCGAAGGGGATCTCCTTCGGAGCCTGCCCACCGCGCAGCTTCGTCTGGAGGGCCGAACGCTGTTCCTCGCTCATGACGTCGAGGTCGACCCGTACGCCGGTGACGCCGGGGATCTTGGAGACGGCGGCGGTGACGTCGCGCGTGATCGTGTCGCGGAGCGGGCAGCCGGCGACCGTGAGGTACACGCCGACCGTCACGGAGCCGTCGGCGGCCACGTCGACGCCCTTGATCATGTCGAGCTCGGTGATGGGACGGCGGATCTCCGGGTCGTTCACCGTCGCGAGCGCCGCGGTCACCTGCTCGATCGTGGGGGAGGCCATGCCCCCCATGTTATTTACCGGTCAGTCGGCGGGCGAACCCAGCTCGCCGGGACCGGACGACCGGTGGTCGCGCCAGTCCGGCTCGGGGCGGCGCCCGTCGAGCTCCTTGAGCAGGTGCGCCAGCTCGTCGCGGATCCAGTCGCGGGTGGCGACCTCGTTCATCGCCATGCGCAGGCTCGCGATCTCCCGGGTGAGGTACTCGGTGTCGGAGACGCTCCGCTCGTTGCGGGCGCGGTCCTGCTCGTACTGCACGCGGTCGCGGTCGTCCTGCCGGTTCTGGGCGAGCAGGATCAGCGGCGCGGCGTACGACGCCTGCAGCGACAGGATCAGGGTCAGGAAGATGAACGGGTACGGGTCCCAGCGCAGGAACGCCGGGGCGAAGGTGTTCCAGCCGAGCCAGACCGTGATGAACGCCGTCATGTAGACGAGGAACCGCGCCGTTCCGAGGAACCGCGCGATCCGCTCGGAGAACTGGCCGAACGCCTCCGGGTCGTAGTACAGCCGCGGCGAGATCGTACGCCGGTACTCCCGTGGCTGGTCGAGCCGCCCGAACCGCTGCTCGTCACGGCTCCGGCCGAGGGCGGTGCTCATGGCCGCCTCCCGTCACCCGATGCCTCCGCGCCGCGCAGGGCCCGTTCGTCTCCGCCGGCGCGGCGCAGGGACTCCTCCTCTTCGTCGGCCTCCTCCACCGGCGGGTCCATGACGCTCTCCCGCCAGTCGTCGGGCAGCAGGTGGTCGAGGACGTCGTCGACGGTGACCGTGCCGAGCAGGTGCCCGCCCTCGTCGACGATCGGGACGGAGACGAGGTTGTACGTCGCCAGGTAGCTCGCGACCGCCTCCAGCGAGCGCGACGGCCGCAGGGGGTCCAGCTCGGTGTCGCAGATGGCGCTGACCAGCGTCGGCGGAGGCTCGCGGAGCAGCCGCTGGAAGTGGACGGTGCCGAGGTAGCGGCCCGTGGGCGTGGCGGTCGGCGGGCGGCAGACGTACACCTGCGCGGCCAGCGCCGGGTTGAGGTCGGCGTTGCGGATCAGGGCGAGGGCCTCCGCGACGGTCGCGTCGGGGGAGACGATCACCGGGTCGGTGGTCATCATGCCGCCCGCGCTGTTGTCGGCGTAGGTCAGCAGCCGGCGTACCGGGGCGGCCTCCTCCGGCTGCATCAGCGCGAGCAGCTGCTCGCGCTGCTCCGCCGGCAGCTCGCCGAGCAGGTCGGCCGCGTCGTCGGGGCCCATCTCCTCCAGCACGTCGGCGGCCCGGTCCACGCCCAGCTCGCCGAGGATCTCCACCTGGTCGTCCTCGGGCAGCTCCTCCAGGACGTCGGCGAGCCGGCGGTCGTCGAGCGCGGCGGCGACCTCGGCGCGCCGCTTCGCGGACAGCTCGTGCACGACGTTCGCCAGGTCGGGGGCGCGCATCTGCTCGAACGCGGCGATGAGGTTCGCGGCGCCCTGCTTCTCCTCGATCATCGTCAGGCCGCTGACCTGGTCCCAGTCGGTGACGAACGTCTCACCGCGCCGTCGCCGCAGGCCCAGCCGCGGGCCCCGGCCGGCCGGCTGGTCGACGCGGCGCACGGCCACCTTCATGATCAGCCAGTCCCGGGTCCGGGTCTGCTCCATGCCCAGGTCCAGGACGATCGCCTTCTCGCCGGTCTCCGTGAGCTCGACGGTCCGGTCGAGCAGCTCGCCGATCGCCAGGGTCTCGGACTCGCGTTTCTCGAAGCGGCGCATGTTGATGCGGCCGTCGAAGATCACCGCGCCGGCGTCGATGTTGGTCACCCGCGTGATCGGCAGGAAGACGAGACGATGCGGCGGAACCTCCACCACGAGGCCGAGCACGCGCGGTGGCCGTGGCGGCGGGCGGAGCGCGACGACGACGTCCCGCGCCCGGCCGATCTGGTCCCCGGCGGGGTCGAACACCGCGATTCCCGCCAGGCGCGCGATGAAGACGCGCGACGGCGTTCCGGTCATGGTTGGAAGGCTATCCATACGCGCCCTGTCTCCAGGTAAAGGCCGATCTATTCCCGGGGAGCCGGGAGATGAAGCGCGCAGGTCGGAGGGGTCCGCCGCCCCCTGATGAAGAAGATCACGGCAGCGGGCGAGTACCAGATGACCGCACTCTTCGAAGGAAGCCGATGCCTGGTGAAACAGCAGACCGTTGCTCTCGATCGGGACGACCCCGAGTGGTTCACCGTCCTGTACGACCGGTACGCCGAGGACGTCCACCGGTACATCGCCGGGCGCCTGGGGCGGGAGCACGCCGACGACCTGACCGCCGAGGTGTTCCTGGTCGCGTTCCGCAAGAGGTCGTCGTTCGACCCGGCCCGCGGTTCCCTCAAGCCCTGGCTGTTCGGGATCGCGACCAAGATCGTGTCTCGGCATCGACGGAGTGAGGGCCGCCGGCTGAAGGCGCTGGCCCGGATGAACGCCGAGCAGGCGACCGACGGCCATGAGGACCGTGTCACCGCCCGGGTGGCGGCCCAGCGGGCCGGGCCGCGACTGGTGAACGCCATCAGGGAACTGTCCCCGGCCGACCGGGACGTGCTGTTCCTGACCGCGTTGGGCGGACTCGGCTACCAGGAGGTCGCCGAGGCCCTCGGCATCCCCACCGGGACCGTCGGCTCCCGCCTCAACCGGGCCAGGCGAGAACTGCGCCGGGTCCTCGGCGATGTGAACCCCGCGAAGGAGAACTGATGGAGGAGATCGAGATCGTGAAGCAGATGTTCGCCGAGCCCCGGCCCGAGCCGTCGGTGATCGCCGCCGGCCGCGAACGGGTCGCCCGCGGGACGCGCCGCCGTACGCGGCGGGCCGCGCCGTTCTGGGCCGCCGGCGTCGCCCTGGGCGCGGCGGCGGCCACCGTCGCCGTGGTGACCGTGGGGAGCGGCGGATCGGGCGACCCGGCCGCGCGGCCGTCGATCCGCCTGAGCGCCGCGCAGGAGGTGCTCTCCCAGGCCGCGCGCAGCGCGGAGCGAGAGCCGGCGCTGACCCCCCGGCCGGGCCAGTGGGTCTACTACCGGTTCGCCGGCTACGACCCCAAGCGGAAGGACCCGGTCTATCGCGGCGAGGGCTGGCAACGGCTCGACGGTCGGCAGGACGCGAGCCGGATCGGGGGACGGATCGTCGTCAGCGGCCCGACGACCTCCGAACCGCCGCTCTCCACGCCGTTGGGCGCGTGGCGCCGGCTCGCCGGGCTGCCGACCGAGCCCCGGAAGATGCTGGCCGCGCTGCGCGATCAGCCGGACCTGGCCCCGGACGGCGCCGCCTCGGCCGACGAGCGGGCGTTCGCGGGCGCCGCCGAACTGCTGTGGGACTCCCCGCTGGGAGCGCCCCCGAAGGTGCAGTCCGCTCTGTACCGGGCGCTGGCCACACTGCCCGGCGTCCGCGTCGACAGGGCCCCGGACGCCGTCGGGGAGCCCGCGGTCGGGCTCTCCCTGCCTCACACGGAGGAGATCCTCTTCGATCCGCGGACCTATCGGTACCTGGGCGGGCGGACGCTGAGCGACGGCGTCCAGATGAAGCGCCCGCAACCGCCGGCGGGACTGTCCGCGGCCAAGCGCAGGGCCTGGGACGCGTGGGCCGGTGATCCGGCGAACTACCGCGTTCCGCCGGCCGGAGCCCTGGTGAGCTCACGGCTCCGCCCTGTCGTGAAGCTCGTCGACCGGCCGGGAAGCCGGTAGCGGGTCGCGAGCACAGACCGACCACCTGGAGAGAGGAATCCGCATGTCCATTCGACGGAACGCCGTGGGCGTCATGGCGATCGTGGCGGCCGCGCTGACGGCGGTCGTACCGGTCGCGTCGGGCGACCCGCTGAGAGACGCCACGGCGGCCGAGGCCGCGTCCCCGGCGGCCGAGGCGACGACCGCACCGCAATGGCGGCTCGACGACGTACCGGTCCAGGGCCGGGCCAACCTGGTCGGTGTCACGGCGGTGAACCGTGACGACGCGTGGGCCGTGGGTTTCACCGTCACCGGCAAGGCGGCCCCCGCCGAGGCGACGAAGCCGTCCGCCGTCACCGGCCGGACGCGGGCCGTCCTTCAGACGGACCACTGCGATGACCACGGTCTTCCTTCGCTGGCCCTGCACTGGGACGGCGCGGGATGGAGCCAGGCGCCGGTCCCCGACCTGGGTCGCCTCACCTCGGTCAGCGCGTCGGGGCCGGCGAACGTGTGGGCGACGGGGGACTGCGGCGTGCTGCACTGGGACGGCCGGACCTGGGCACCGACGTCGCCCGTCGCGATCCCCGGCACGGACGGCTCCTCCTTCACCGGCATCAAGGCCGTCGGCGCGGACGACGTCTGGCTGTCCGGATCGGCGTGGGACGGCACGACGGGGAATACTCACGGCTTCGTCCAGCACTGGGACGGCTCACGGTGGCGGCTCGTCCCGCTTCCCCCGCTCGGCGACGAGTACGACATCGGTGGCCTCGACGCGCGTGGATCCCAGGACGTCTGGGTCGCGGGCACGGACTCCACCGGCTACGAGACCCACGCCGAGCGGCTCCTGCTCCTGCACTGGAACGGCCATGGCTGGAAACGGTTCGCCGAGCCCGCGAACACCATGTGGCGCAAGCACGTGGTCCGTGTCCGTGCGGTCGCCGGCGACGACGTGTGGCTCGCCGTCGTAGGCCAGCGCGTCCCGGACGGGAACGACATCCGCCGTCCGCTGGTCCTGCACTGGAACGGCGCCGCGTGGGCCGACACCCACGCGCCGGAGGAACGCGGCGACCTGTTCGACATCGCGGCCGACGGTCGTACGGTCCTGGCGGCCGGCGACACCTGGTCGCCGCTGGACACCGAGTACGAGGCCTATGCGCGGCGCTGGACCGGCGACGGCTGGACGCCCGCGCCGCTCCCCGTGCCGGGCCGGGCGTCCATCACGGCGCTGTCGCCCATTCCGGGCGGCGGGATGTGGGCGGTGGGCGCGACCGGCGATGAGGACACCATGCGGCCGTTCATCGCCCGCTCCGGGTACTGACGTTCCACCGGCCCGGCCCCGCGAATCGCCGGACCCGCCCTGGAGACGCCGTCAGCGGTCGGAGGGGCGGCGGCGGCCGCCGACCATGAACGGCGGCCTGCCCACGGAGGTCGCGGGGCTGGGCACCGGGCGTACGGCGGCGTAGTCGGCGGGCATCTCCCCGGGCGCCTCGGTGACCTCGCCGGTCGGCGTCAGCCGCATGACGTACGCCTCGTTCGCCCAGCGCTCGGTCTGCGCCTCGCCGTCCGGGGCGTTCAGGCGCTCCTTCGCCAGCAGCGGGACCACCGCCTCCCACTCCTCCGAGTGCGGCTTGGCCTCGCTGACCGCGGCGACCCAGGAGACGATGCGGCCGCCCTTGTCCTTGCTGCGGACGGTGACGGTGACGCGCTCGGCCTCCGGCAGCCCCGGCAGCGGCTGCTCGATGCCGCCGGTCACGACGTACGCCGCCCCGTCGTGCCAGAGGTGCCAGGCGGCGCGAGGCTGGGCGAGGTCGGGCAGGGCGAGCCAGATCAGCCCCGACCGCCGGGTGGCCTCTTCGACGAGCGCGGTGGTTGGATCGGTCATGAACCCCACGATTTCATGGCGGACGTGCCGCGCGGGACCCGCCGCCGGCGGGCCCCGCGCCCCTGGGACCGCCGCGGATCAGTCCTGAGTGATCTCCCAGGTGGTGTTGTCGCCGTGCTGCTGGGTCCAGAAGATCCGCCAGTCGCCGTGGAACGGCCGGGGCCTCTTCTCTCCGAGGAGCCCGGCGACGGTCGGGTCGCCGTCGGAGACGTGGATCCCGGTGATCTCGTTGTCGCCGTCGTTCTGGAAGCCGTTGCCCAGGGCCGACCAGGCCGAGTCGATCGTCGCCGACGGGTCGCGGCCCTCCGCCAGGAACCGTACGGGCTGCCTGCCCTTCGCGTAGTCGGCGTTCAGGTCGAAGAGGTACGCCGAGTCGAACGCCCCGCGCTGGGAGTGCAACGTGTCACCGGCGTCCTCGACCGCCGCCACGTGGTCCCGGTCGACGAACGCGATGTTGTCCAGGCCGGTGTGCTCCTGGTCGCCGTTGTAGAAGATCGTCAGCTTGCCCTGGTCGGCGGCCGGGTCGGTCTGGGTGAGCCGATAGATCTCGCCCCAGCCGCCGTACGCGCCGTTGGCCTTGCTCGTCGCGTTCGTGTCACCGGTCTCGGTGAAGAAGAACTCGCGGAAGTCGGCGCCCGGGCGGAACACGCCGTTCTCCGGCCGCTTGAACGGTGTCGCCTTCGCCGCCTTGGCCAGGGCGTTCGCGTCGAACGGCGTGCTCGAGGCGTCTCCCTGGTGGAGCGTCACCCAGCGCGTCTCGAAGACGGTCCCGTACGTGTGCAGGTCCTTGGTGTCGTCGGAGAAGACCGCGCCGGTCGGATGCGTCGCGTCCATGGGCGTGAAGCCGATCGGCTGCCCGGTGCGCCGGGAGATCACCTGGAGGGCCTGCAGCGTGCCGCCCTTGGTCAGGTCGCCCTTGTCCTTGGGCACGAAGCGGTAGACGAAGCTGTTGGGCAGCCGGGCGGAGGTCCCCGAGGGGACCGCGCCGCCGGCGTCCTCGACGATCCACAGGTTCCCCGCCGAGTCGGCCTGGATGCCCTCGTACGCGCCCCGCCCGAGGACGTTGGAGATGTCCTGGACCTTGGCGCCGACGTCGGGGTCGCTCTGCCAGACGCCGCCGTTCGCGCTGTCCTCGGCGGTCAGCAGCAGCTTCTTGGCGAACGGGTTCCACGTCGACCCGTCGAAGGCGGGCAGCTCCGCGCCGTCGGTGGTCTTCGTGGCCAGCAGCGTCACGCGGTGCGCGGCGTCCGCGTCCAGGTTGATCCGGGTGATGTAGCCGGGGCCGTGCTCGTGGCCCTGGAACAGGAAGTGCGTGCCGTAGTCGTACTTCGGGTCGGCGCCGTGCAGGCCGCGGAGCCGCAGGTAGGTGTTCTTGTCAGGTTCGGACTTGGTGGCCTCCACGTTGTGGCCGGAGGACTGCGTGGCGCCGGGCTGCGGCAGCAGCGGGCCGTCCGCGTGATAGCCGTAGTACGCCGCGTCCCCGGCGGGGTTCTCCAGCCGGTTCGAGCCCTGCGCCACGGCGCGCTCCGCCAGTCCCGGCGAGAGCGCGTTCGGCGCCGTGACCCCGGTCCCCTTGGTGATGGCGGGCACCGACCCCCAGCGGTCCACGCCCCCCGAGGCGTCCGCCGCGCCCGCACCGAGCGCCACGAGGGCGCTGAGGACCGCCCCGGTCGTGACCACGCGCCTTGCGTTGTGCTTCATCGTCCTTCTCCATCCCGCTCCCCGGAAGGTGGGGGCGGGATGGAGAAAACCCGTGACCGGCGTCAACGCCGTGGCGGCAGGGTGTCCTACCGGTGAAACCGGTGGGCCCCCCGCCTTTCTGACGGCCCGCGAGAGGTCTGGTAAGGCGCTCTCCGGCGCGGTGGCGGAGCGCGCCGCCGCGGAGCCGGGCCGGGCGAGCGGGAACGGGGTGAGCCCCCGGGCCGGCGAGCGGCGGGCCGATAACATCCGGGAGCATGCCCATGCGCGCCCGACGGAGCACCCTCGCCGTACCCGCCAGCAATCCGCGGTTCATCGAGAAGGCGCGGGGGCTGCCGGTCGATGAGTTCTTCCTCGACCTGGAGGACGCCGTCGCGCCGTCGGCCAAGGCGGAGGCCCGCGCGAACGCCGTGGCCGCGCTCCGCGACGGCGGCTGGGAGGACAAGGTCCGCGTCGTCCGGATCAACGACGCGACGACCGGGTTCGCCTACCGCGACGTGGTCGAGGTGGTGGAGGGCGCGGGGGCGGACCTCGACTGCCTGATGCTGCCGAAGGTCACCGCGCCCGGCGACGTCGTCTGGCTGGACGTGCTGCTGACCCAGATCGAGCGCGCGACCGGCCTGCCGGTCGGCCGGATCGGGATCGAGGCGCAGATCGAGGACGCGCGGGGGCTCACCCGCATCGACGAGATCGCCGCCGCGTCCCCCCGCCTGGAGGCGCTGATCTTCGGGCCGGGCGACCTCATGGCCTCGCTCAACATGAAGACGCTGGTCGTTGGCGAGCAGCCGCCCGGCTACACCGAGGGCGACGCGTACCACCACGTCCTGATGCGCATCCTCATCGCCGCCCGGGCGCGTGACCTGCAGGCCATCGACGGGCCGTACTTCAACGTCCGTGACGTGGATGCCTTCACGCGGGCCGCGCGGCGCAGCGCCGCGCTCGGTTTCGACGGCAAGTGGGTGCTGCATCCCGCCCAGGTCGAGGCCTGCAACGAGGTGTTCTCCCCGTCCCAGGACGACTACGACCACGCCGAACTGATCCTCGACGCGTACGATCACGCGACCCGGGTCCAGGGGCGGGGTGCGGCGATGCTCGGCGACGAGATGATCGACGAGGCGTCCCGGAAGATGGCCCTGGTGATCGCGGCCAAGGGCAGGGCCGCGGGCCTGCGGCGTACGAAGGAGTTCAAGCCTCCCGAATAGTCTTTTTAGGACATCCGGAACCGTGACCGGCCCCTCTCGGAGCGGGAGCGTGAATGAGCATGAAGGCCGCGCCCATCTGCCCGCGGTGCCGCGGGCCGGTGACCCCGCCGAACGCCTGGTCCAGCGCCTGGACCTGCGCGGTGCATGGCGAGGTCTGCCCCATGCGCCCGCCCCGGCGGCCCTGCCCGGAGGGACTCCAGGTCGTCCGCGACCAGGCCCGGGTCCCGGTCTGGGTCCTGTGGCCCCTGCCGCTCGGCTGGCTCGTCACCGGCTTCGCCGACGTCGGCGACGACCGCAGCGGAGGCCGGGCCGTCGCGGTCGCGCTGTCCGGCCCGTCGCCGGTCGGCGGCCCCGCCGACCTCGTCCTCGTCGCCGAGGAGCCCGGCATCGGCCTCGGGGCGTCGTACGCCGGGCTGCCCGGCCCCGACCCCGGACACGGATTCGGGACCTCGACGCCCGCCGCCAAGGTGCACATCGACGGGCATCCCCTGCCGCTGTGGGCCGTGCCCGGCGCCGACACGGCGGCGTTCGCCGGCGAGGCGCTCGGCAACTGGCTGTGGGCCGTCCTCTGGCCCGCCCCGGCCGGCGCGCTGATGCTGGAGGATCTGCGCCTCAGCGACCTGCGCGAGGTCGACCTCGACCTGCCGTACGGGGCGGCGTCCCCCCGGCTGGGTGCATGATCGGACCGTGCGCATCGACCTGCACTCCCACAGCTCCGCCTCGGACGGCACCCAGCCGCCTGCGGACGTCGTCCGCCGCGCCCACGCCGCGGGGGTCGACGTCCTGGCCCTCACCGACCACGACACCGTCGCCGGCCACCCCGAGGCCGTACGCGCGCTGCCGCCCGGCATGACCCTCATTCGCGGCATGGAGCTGTCCTGCCGCCTCGGCGGGCGCAGCCTCCACCTGCTGGCCTATCTGTTCGACCCGGACGAGCCCGAGCTGGCGGCCGAGCGCCGGCGCATCCGCGACGACCGCGCCCACCGGGCGCGCGGCATGGTCGAGCGCCTCGGCCGGCTCGGCACGCCCGTCACCTGGGAGATGGTCCGGCGGATCACCGGGAACTCGGTCCCCGGCCGGCCGCACATCGCCCGCGCCATGGTCGAGGCCGGCGTGGTGCCGAGCGTGGAGGAGGCGTTCACGCAGGAGTGGATCGGCACGGGCGGCCGCGCGTACGTCGACCGCTACGCCCTGGACGCCGTCGTCGCGGTGCGGATGGTCCGCGCGGCCGGCGGCGTGCCCGTGCTGGCGCACCCCCGCGCGGCCCGGGGCGGCTTTGTGTTCACCGACGAGGAGATCGCGCTGCTCGCCCGCGCCGGCCTCGCCGGCGTCGAGGCCGACCACCCGGACCACCCCGCGGCGGACCGCGCCCGCCTGCGCGGGCTGGCGGCGGACCTGGGCCTGTTCACGACCGGCGCGAGCGACGACCACGGTGCCCTCACCGGCCACCGCCTCGGCGCCGAGACCACGACTCCGGAGGCCTACGAGGCGCTTTTGTCCCAGGCCACCGGCGCAGAAGCCTGATCACTGGCGGTCGCTGCGCATAGGGGGCAGTGGACGTCGGGGATCAGCACGCGGAGCGGATCAGCATCAACCCCGCCAGGGCCACGAAGACGACGCCGGACAGGGCGGTGAAGGCGCCCTGTCCGCGGTGGCCGATGCGGCGGCCCGAGCGGGCCACCGCCAGGGCGATGACCGCCTCCAGGCCGGACGCCACCACGAACCAGGTCACGGTGAAGGCCACCAGGCCGGCCGGGCCGGCGAGGTGCTCGGCGCGGAGCATGGCGGGCGTGCCGGTGGCCAGCCAGAAGGTCCACGTCAGCGGGTTGGCGAGGTTCCCGACCACGCCCTTCCAGAACGCCCATCCCTCAGCGGCCGGGACCGTCTCCGCGCGCCACAGGCGTATGGCGTCCCGTACGGCGCCGACGGCCAGCCAGAGGAAGAACACCGCGCCGGCCAGTCCCACCCAGAACGCCGCCCGGGCGACGGCCGCGATGACCCAGGCGAACGCCAGTGCGGGCAGGAGGAGTGCGATGTCGGCGGTCGCGGAGCCGAGGATCACGCGGAACGCGGCGCCGAAGCCGCGCATGGCGGCCTCGTTCAGGATGGTGACGAAGATGGGGCCCACGGACAGGGCCGCGCCGACGCCGAGCAGCACACCGAGCCAGATCACCTCGCCCATCGGCGGTCCTCGCCTGAATCGTGCACTGATCGGCTCCTTCGTGACGGATGTCCGATGCGGAGGTTAGAGGGGCCCTGTTTCACGCGTGTTTCGCCGGGCTGATCCCGTCGGGCGTGGTCCGGCGGCGCCCCCGCGTACGGATCGGGCCGCGCGCTGCGCGTCCGGGGTGGGAAGTCGGTAAGGTTCCGGTGTGGACGCGCGTATCGACAAAGTGGTGACGTCGGGCAAGGTCACGGTCGACGACACCGAATACGACATCGAGAGCAACACCTACATCGTCGGGGACGACGACGCGGTGATCGTGATCGACCCCGCCAACGACCCCGAGGCGATCCTCAAGGAGATCGGGGAGCGCGAGGTGATGGCCGTCATCTGCACCGACGGCCGCGATCACCATCTCGGCGCGGTCCTGGAGATCGCCGAGGCCGACGAGGACGACCCGGCGCCGATCGGGCTGCACTCGCGGGACCGTCTCCTGTGGCGTCAGTACTTCCGCGCCCTCGCCAAGCGGGACGAGGACTCGGAGTTCATGAAGGACCTCACGCCGGACATCGACATCGAGGACGGCGGCGTCTTCGAGATCGGCGGCGCGCAGCTGGAGGTCATGCACACGCCCGGGCACACGCCCGGCAGCATCTGCCTCTACAGCGAGCAGCTCGGCGTGCTGTTCTCCGGCGACACCCTGCACAAGGGGCGGCCGGGCCTGGTCGGGGAGGAGTACCACGACCTGCAGGACCAGCTGAACTCCATCGGGTCGCTGCTCGGCCCGCTGCCCAAGGACACGCGGGTGCTGCCCGGCCAGGGCGAGGAGACCACGGTCGGCGACGAGGACGCCCAGTGGGAGAGCTGGTTCGCGCTCGCGCAGGAGCCGAGCACCGAGGACTGACGCGATGGCGGCCGAGCAGCTCGGATTCGAGGGGATGCCGAGGCGGCTCTACCCGTGCACGCCCTCACGGCTGAACACCTGGCTGGACTGTCCGCGCCGCTACCGGATGACCTACCTCGACCGGCCGAAGCCGGAGAAGGGTCCGCCGTGGGCGCACAACAGCGTCGGGGCCAGCGTCCACAACGCCCTGGCCGGCTGGTGGCGGCTGCCCATCGAGGAGCGCACCGCCGAGGCCGCCGGTCGGCTGCTCGACGCGGGCTGGCTGACCGACGGCTTCCGTGACGACGCCCAGTCCGCCGAGTGGCGCCATCGTGCCCGGGAGATGGTCCTGCGCTACACCGCCGGGCTCGACCCGGAGGACGAGCCGGTCGGCGTCGAGCGCACGGTCTCGATGAAGACCCACCTGATCACCGTCCAGGGGCGGGTCGACCGGCTGGACCGGCGCGGCGACGAGCTGGTGGTCGTCGACTACAAGACCGGCCGCCGGCCGCTCACCTCCGACGACGCCCGCGCGTCCCTGGCCCTCGCGCTGTACGCCGCCGCGGCCCATCGGATGATGCGGACCCGGTGCCGCCTCGTCGAGCTCCATCACCTGCCGACCGGGGAGGTCGCGGTCTGGGAGCACACCGACGACTCCCTCGACCGTCACCTTCGCCGTGCCGAGCAGATCGCCGAGGAGTGCGGCGAGGCGGACGAGTGGTACCGCGCCCACGCGCGTCCGGTGGACGCCCAGGTCCTGCCGCCGGAGCGCCGCCACGCGCTCTTCGACGAGCGGTTCCCGCCGGCGCCCGGCGCGCTCTGCGCCTGGTGCGACTACGCGCGACACTGCCCGGAGGGCCGCGCCGCCGCCCCCGCCCGCGACCCCTGGTCCGCTCTCGCGGACTGACGGTCGGCCGCGGGCCGCGAACCGCCCGGGAAAGAAGTGGTGGGCGCGGCGCCGACCCGGAATGCTCGGGCACATGACGAACTCCGCGGAACCACCTGTCGACGACACGGAGGACCGGCCCGTCCGTCGCTTCGGGTGGTCGGACATGTTCCTCCACCCGGACGAGGATCCCCGGACGGACGGCTCGTTCGATGGGGAGCGTGCCACGCTCATCGGCTACCTGCGCGACCAGCGCCTCACCCTCGAGCTGAAGTGCGCCGATCTCGACGCCGCCGCCCTGGCCCGCCGCGCGGTGCCGCCCTCGAACCTGTCACTGCTCGGCCTGGTGCGCCACCTGGCGGACGTCGAGCGAGGGTGGTTCCGGCGGGTGATGGCCGGGCAGGACGCGCCGCCGCACTATCGCTCCGAGGCGGACCGCGACGGCGCCTTCAACGGCGCGGTCGCGGACCCGAAGGTCGTCGCGGAGGCGTGGCGCACCTGGCGCGACGAGGTGGCCTTCGCCGAGCGGTTCGTGGAGGAGGCACCCGACCTCGGCGTCGCCGGCACCACGCGCAACGGGACGATCGCCCTGCGCGAGCTTCTGGTGCACATGATCGAGGAGTACGCCCGGCACAACGGCCACGCCGACCTCCTGCGCGAGCGCGTCGACGGCCGCGTCGGCCAGTAGCCGCCCGGCGGTGGCAGGCCGCCGCTGCCGGGCCGGCGGCCGGGCCCGGCGGCTCATTCCGGATCCGGGAGGTCCATCGACGCGAGCCGGGCCGGGTCGGTCACGATCCTGATGCCGGCGATCCGGCCGCCGACGACGGTGAAGGCGATGGCCGCCAGCGGGACGCCGTCCTCGCGCCACGCCACGACCCCGGGAAGGCCGCCCACGAGCACCGCCTGCCCTCCCGCGGCCGCGCCGGCGGACCGCCGCGCGCCGGCGGCGACCTCCGTGGCGCCGAGGACGACGACCTCGCCGTCGGGCGTCTCGGCGGTCAGCCTCACGCCGGGGTCGAGGAGGCGCAGCAGCCCGTCGAAGTCGCCGTCGCGGGCCGCCGCGAGGAACGCCTGGACCACCTCTCGCTGCTCGCGCCCGACGACCGTCGGCCGCTCGGTCGCCCGTACCTTCCGCCGGGCGCGGCTGGCGAGCATCTTGGCGGCGTCGCCGGATCTGCCGAGGATCCGGCCGATCTCGTCGAACGGCACCGCGAACAGGTCGTGCAGGACGAACGCCAGCCGTTCGCTCGGTCCCAGCGAGTCGAGGACGACGAGGAGCGCGAGCCCGACCGAGTCGGTGAGCGCCACGTCGTCCTCCGGCACGGGGCCGCCGTCGACCGTCCTCGCGAGCTCGGGCAGCCGATCGTCGTAGGAGGCCTCGGGACGCGCCTGACGCGACCGCAGGACGTCGAGGCTGATCCGGCCGACCACCGTGGTCAGCCAGCCGGTGAGGTTGTGGATGGTCGCCGTGTCCTGGCGAGAGAGCCGCAGCCAGGCCTCCTGGACCGCGTCCTCGGCGTCGGCGTGCGATCCGAGCATGCGGTACGCGACCGCGCGCAGCCGGTCGCGCTGGGCCTCGAACGCCTCGGCGACCGGATCCGTCGGGCTGGTGTCGGGCATGTCGTTACCTTCCTCGGATCTGCTCCGTCATCGGAATGACGGGCCCGGACGGGCCCAGGTAACCGATGAAGGAGCAGGACCGATGGAAGCACGCATGAAGAGCCGGTCGAACCCCGACGTGAACACCGCGATCCAGCACCTCTACAAGGCCGTCCACGCCGGTGGCGTCGACCCGCTCCTGCTGTCCCTGGTCCACCTGCGGGCCAGCCAGATCAACGGCTGCAGCCCGTGTGTGTACGGCGCGGTCGAAGCGGCGAAGAAGCAGGGGGAGAGCGAGGAGCGGCTGCACGGCGTGGCGGCGTGGCGCGAGACGCCCTTCTTCACCGAGGAGGAGCGGGCGGCGCTCGCGCTGGCCGAGGCCGCCACCCGGCTCCAGGACGGCGCGCCGGGAGTGACCGACGAGATCTGGGACGCCGCCGCCGCCCACTTCGATGAGCGGCGGCTGTCCGCGATCATCATGGAGGTCGCGCTGACCAACTTCTTCAACCGGATCAACCGGACGATCCGGGAGCAGGCCGGCAAGACCTGGTAGTGGTCGGCGGCGCGGAGACTCAGGCGGCGGCCTGCGGCCAGCGGCGGGGGTCGCGCAGGCCCTGCAGGCCCCTGCCGAGGTCGTAGCCCTCGGCCGCGAGCCGCTGCCGGGCCCCCTCGAGCATGTCCTTGGTCGCCTGCTGGAACGTCAGGTCGTGGACCTTCTCCGGAAGAGCGTTCGCCGCCAGGCGGAACGACCGGAGCGCCGCGGTCACGGCCGGCCCCGGCATCTCGGGCAGGATCCCGTACATCCGCCGGGCCCAGCGCGGCAGGGAGTAGTAGCACAGCGCGCCGAACGGCACGTACATCGGCTTGCCGGCCGACAGCCACCGCATCTCCTCGGGCAGCCTCGGCCACAGCAGGAACCGTACGGTCGAGCGGGCCTCCGGCGTGACCTTCAGCCGCGGGCGCATCTCCGCGAAGAAGGCAGCCATCTCCGCCAGGCTGCCCGGGACGTCCTCCTCGTGCAGGCCGACATAGGTGGCGCTGCGGCGCTGCTCGGCGAGGTAGCGGTCGGCCTGCCGGTCGGTGAGCCGCAGGCCGGAGCGGCGCGCGACCTCCAGGTAGGAGGAGACCTCCGCGCAGTGCACCCACAGCAGCAGTTCGGGGTCGTCGACGCGGTGGACGCGCCCGGTGTCCGGGTCCTTGATCCGCAATGCCCGGTGGATGTCCCTGACCCGGCGGCCGATGCGGTCGGCCTCTTCGGGCGTCCCCCAGGTCACCACGCCGACGAAGTCGGCCGTGCGCTGCAGCCGGCCGATCGGGTCCTCCTGGAAGTTGGAGTTCTGCCAGACGCCGCGCATGGCGAGCGGGTGCAGCGCCTGCAACATGAGACCGCGGACCCCGCCGACCCACATCGACCGGTCGATGTGGACCTGCCAGGTCACGCTCTGGGGAGGCTGGACGGTCGCTTCCATGCCGTCATGGTAAGTGTTCGATTACATGAGACGCCAGGTGTTTCCTGTCTCACGCCGGAGGCGGATAGGGGTCAGGCGCGCTCGGCGTCGTTCCAGAAGGAGGTCAGCGCGCTCGCGGTCGTCTCGGGAGCCTCGACGGCGGGGGAGTGGGCCGCGCCGGGGATGACGACCTTGCGGGCGCCCAGCCGCTCGGCCATGGCGGCCTGCTCGCGGGGCTCCCAGCCGTCGTCGTTCTCGCCGTACAGGACGAGCACCGGCAGGCCGGCGTCCTCGGTCACCTTGGCCAGGTCGTCGACCCGGTCGGGGCTGGAGAGGACCTCGTGGGCCATGGCCATCAGGCCGGCGGGGGAGTTCATGAACATCCGCCGGCGCAGGAACGACACGATCTCCGGAGCGACCCCCTTGGTGATCACCTCGGGCTCGATCCGGGTCGACCACAGGTGCTCCAGGCCCACCTTGGGCAGTGCCGCGAGCAGGACGCGGCCCTCGACCTCGCGCGACCCGCCGATCGCCGCCGGCCCCGAGCTCATCAGCGTGTACGACGCCAGCAGTGCGGGATCGCTCATCACCGCCTCGCGCGTCACGAGCCCGCCGAAGGAGTGCCCGACGAGGTGCACCTGGTCGTCGAAGTACTCCAGGACGGCGGCGATGTCCGCGCCGAGCGCGGCGCAAGTGTAGGCCGCCGGGTCGTCCGGGCCGGGAGTCTCGTGCTGACCGCGCATGTCGAGCGCGACGACGCGGCGTCCGCCGCCCGCGAGCGTCTGCAGGACCGCGATGAAGTCCTCTTTGCTGCCCGTGAAGCCGGGCACCAGCAGCGCCGGTCCGCGCTCGCAGACGCCGGAGCCCGGAAGTGCCTCGAGAACGGCGAATGTGCCGCGCGAGGTGTGGATCTCCGTGCGGCGAACGCCGGGAGGCAGGCTGAGGAACCGGGGCGTACTCACTGGCAGGAGCTTACTTGCACATGCCAATATCGACACCATCGTAGCGAGTTGGCCGGTGATTCGCTGGGGATCCCGAAGGTACTCTCAAGGCATGACGGCTGCCGTCTCCGCCCACAAGGGCGGATCCGAGGTCGCCCGGGCCGCCACCTGGGAGGCGTACGAAAGCGCGTTGACGACGGGCGCGGAGTACGTCGAGTTCGACATCCGCCGCACCCGCGACGGAGAGTTCGTCGTCTTCCACGATCCACGCGTCCGGAACCACCCCGTGGCGGGGCTGACCTATGACGAACTGTGCGCCGGGGCCGGTTTCCGCGTGCCGTGCGTCCGCGACGTCATGTCACTGATCGCGGGCCGCATGAAGGGACACCTGGACCTCAAGGAGATCGGCGACGAGGCTGAGATCATCACTCTCGCCCTCGACATCCTCGGGCCGGACGGTTTCGTCGCGACCACGCTGGAGGACTCCTCGATCGCCCGGATCAAACGGGAGTTCCCTCAGGTGACCGCGGCCCTTTCGCTGGGCCGCAGCCTTCGCGAGGTCTCCTGGCTGATGAAGGCGCCGACCCGAATCCAGGAGCTGTACCCGCTGCGCCGCATGCGCGAGTGCGGGGCCGACTGGCTCGCCGTCCACCGCAGGCTGGCGCGGGCCACCGTGCTGCGCATGTGCGGCCGGCTGGGGATCCCGGCCATGGTCTGGACCGTCAACGACGAGCCGAGGATGCGACGGTTCCTCGGCGACGAGCGGGTGACCGTCCTGATCACCGACCGGCCGCGCTACGCCCTGCGCCTGCGCCAGGCGGGCCTGTCCACCGCCGGATGAGAGCCCGCCGCGGGGCATGAATAAGGGGCGTGACCGTGACCACGCCCCTTCTCCTCGCCGTCCGTCAGACGGACTCGCGCGCTCCGCCGGTCCGCGTGCGGCGCTTCTTCCGCGCCGCCGGACGCACCGGCTCGACGTACTCCGGCGTCTCGTCCGTCACGTCGATCGGCGGCGGCAGGAACTGCACCATCGGGATGCCCGCCGGGCTGATCACCACGGGAGCCGTGACCGGCTCGGGCCGCGGCTCCGACCGTGGCGCGGGCGCCTCGGGCACCGAGTCGTCCGCGTCGAACGCCGCCGGAACCTCGTCGGCCCTGCCGGCCTCCACCGTCTCCACGGCGTCGGCGCTCGTGTCGGCCGCCGTCGTCTCCTGCGGCTCGGTGGCGCGCCGGCGCGTACGGCGTGCGGGCCTGGTGGTCTCCTGCGTGGCCGCGGGGACCTCCTGCGGCTCCGCGGGGACCTCGGGCGCCTCGGGCGCCTCGGCCGTCACGTCGGCGGGGACCGGCTCCGGCTCGGCCGGATGCGTCACCGGCTCCACCGGACGGCGGGTGTGCCGCCGGGCCGTCTCCTCCGCTGCGGCCGCGTCGCCGTCGTGGCCCAACGGCTGGCCGCCGCGCGTGCGCTGCCGCGAGCGGCTGCGCTGCCGTGCCGGTGGGCGGCGGGGCTCCTCCTGGCGGCCGTGCGACCGGGTGCGCCCGGTCTCACCGATGTCCTCGACCTCTTCGGCCTCCAGGCCGGCCCGGTCCCGCTGGGCCTTCGGCAGGATGCCGGTGACGTCGGACGGGATGTCGAGCATCTCGTAGAGGTGCTCGGAGGTGGAGTAGGTCTCGGCCGGCTCGGCGAAGTCCAGGCCGAGCGCGCTGTTGATCAGCTTCCAGCGCTGCAGGTCCGACCAGTCGACGAGCGTGACCGCGATGCCCTCCTTGCCCGCGCGGCCGGTACGGCCGATGCGGTGCACGTAGGTCTCGGCGGCGTCCGGGCACTCGTAGTTGACGACGTGCGTGACGTCGTCGACGTCGAGGCCGCGCGCCGCCACGTCCGTGGCGACGAGCACATCGATCTTGCCGGACCGGAAGGCGCGCAGGGCGCGCTCGCGCTGCCCCTGCCCGAGGTCCCCGTGCACGGCGGCGGCGGCGAAGCCGCGCCGGGTGAGGTCCTCGGCGACGCGGTCACAGGCGCGCTTGGTCTGGCAGAACACCATCGTCAGGCCACGGCCGCGCGCCTGCAGGACCCGGGAGAGCAGCTCCGGCTTGTCCATCTGGTGCGCCTGGAAGACGTGCTGCGTGACCTGCGGGGTGGTCTCGGACTCCTCGTGCGACTCGGCCCGTACGTTCGTCGGCCGGGTGAGGTACTTGCGCGACAGCGCGACGATCTCGCCGGGCATGGTGGCCGAGAACAGCATCGTCTGGCGCCGCTCGGGCACCTTGGCGACGAGACGCTCGATGTCGGGCAGGAAGCCGAGGTCGAGCATGCGGTCGGCCTCGTCCAGGACGAGCACCGAGACCTGGGACAGGTCGAGGTACTTCTGCTTGACGAGGTCGAGCAGCCGGCCGGGCGTGCCGACGACCACCTCGACGCCGTTCTTCAGGGCGTCGATCTGCGGCTCGTACGCGCGGCCGCCGTACACCGACAGGACCCGGCTGCCGAGCTTGCCGCCGGCCGTGGTCAGGTCGTCGGTGACCTGGACGGCCAGTTCGCGCGTCGGAACGATGACCAGGGCCTGCGGCTTCTTTCCGCCGTGCTCGATGCGCTGCAGCAGCGGGATGCCGAAGGCCAGGGTCTTGCCGGTGCCCGTGCGCGCCTGGCCGATGATGTCGTGCCCGCCGAGTCCGATGGGGATCGCGAGCAGCTGGATCGGGAACGGTTCGATGATGCCCTCGGTTTGGAGGGCATCTGCTATTTCGGGGACAACCCCGAGCTCATGGAACGTCGTCAGGGCCTTCAGCCTCCAGTGTGCGGGTCCGCTCAACGCCGCGTGCGCACCGTGACCGGTGGCGCGGCGAGCCGTCTCGCGGTTGCGCCTCATGCGCCGTCTCCGGCAGGGCTCCACGGCACCCGCCGGTCGTCGCATTCGGTCGCGCCTTCGCGCGGGAGGGACCAGCCGACAAATTCTTCCTAGGGTGTGACCGGGTTGGGGTCGCGCTGTGCAGCGACCGGTCACAGTTCGCCACGCAGTGTAGCGGGCGGGAGCGGAATTCAAAAGCCCCCGCTGTCCTTGCCAACGCCTCAGCGTACGATTTCATTTCATGTCTTCGGCCGTATCCCCCTCTCCCGCCCGGCCGCGTGCTCTCTACGGACTGCTGGCGTGCGTGCGGCTGACCGCGTTCGAGGAGCGTGCGGCGGACGCGCGCCGGGCGGCTTCCTATGAGGACAAGGTCGTGCTCGCCGGCCTGGCGACCGGGGCGTTCGGTCAGTTCGAGCGGCTGCGTGACCGGCTGATCGAGGCCGGTGCGGACCCGTACGAGGCGATGCGGCCGTACCAGGACGCGATCAGCGCGTTCCACGAGCGCGCGCGGCCCGGCGACGCCATGGAGGCGCTGACCAAGGTGTACGTCGCCGACTCCATCCTGGCCGATCTCTACCGCGAGGCCGTCGAGAAGGCCGACCCCGGCACGCGTGCGGTGGTCCACGAGTCGTTGGCCGATTCCGGCCACGCGGAGATCCTCACCGAACGGCTGCGCGCGGCCGCGGAGAACGACACCCGACTGGCGTCCCGGCTCGGACTGTGGGCCCGGCGCCTGGTGGGCGAGGCACTCAGCCAGGCCCACGCGCTCGCCGAGGAGAACCCCGAGGTGGGGGCGCTGTTCGGCGACGAGGGCGTGGCGGCGATGTTCGGCCGGATCGTCGATCGGCACCAGGCGCGGATGCGGGCCGTCGTCCTGCGCGACTGACGTTGATCGCAGATGGCGCGTGGCGTTCCTTCCGGTGACCGTACGTATCCAGTACCTTCCCCCTCCTGACGGAGGAGGACGAATTTGGGCGTTTGGGCGCTTCCCGGCTACTCGGAAGTGCGTGAGCTCGGCAAGGGCGGATTCGGACGGGTCGTGCTCGCCCGGCACGACGTCTCCGGCGCGCATGTGGCGATCAAGTACCTGACCGCCGACCTCCTCGCCGACCAGCGGTTCGTCAGCGGCTTCCGGGCCGAGGCGCGGATACTGCGGCAGCTCGACAGCCCGCACATCGCGCGCCTGTACGACTTCGTCGAGTCCGGCCAGGACGCGGCGATCGTGATGGAGGCGGTCGACGGGATCGCGCTGCGCGAGCTGCTGGAGCGGGACGCCCCGCTCGAACCGCAGGCCGCACTGGCGGTGCTCAAGGGCTCCCTCCTCGGCCTGGGAACGGCGCATGAGCGCGGCGTCGTGCACCGCGACTACAAGCCCCCGAACGTCCTGGTGCAGGCCGACGGTCAGAGCAAGCTAATCGACTTCGGCATCGCGCTCCGATCCGGGCAGAGCGGCGAGATCCTGGGCACGCCGCCCTACATGGCGCCGGAGCAGTGGCAGGGCGCGCCCGCGGCCGCCGCCACCGACGTTTACGCGGCGACCTGCGTCTTCTTCGAGTGTGTTACCGGTCACACTCCCTTCCAGGGTGACACCGCCCAGGCCTACCGCATCCAGCACACCAACGCGCGGGTGCCCCTTCACGAGCTCCCCGAGGCGGTACGCGGGCTGGTCGCCCGGGGGATGGCCAAGCACCCCGCCGAACGGCCGGTCGGGGCGGCGGCGTTCGTGACCGAGCTGGAGCGGGTGGCCGCGGACGCGTACGGACCGGACTGGGAGTCCGACGGATGGCGGCGGCTGGCCGAGGCGGCCGCCGGGCTGGCGGCCCTGTTCCCCCTCACGGCGATCCTCGCGAGCGGCTCGGGCGCGCCGGCGGGCGGCTTCGCCGCCGGCGGCGCCGCGGCCGGCAGCGGGGCGGCGGGTGGCAGCGCGGCGGGCAGCGGTGCGGCCGGAAGCGGCGTGGCCGGGAGCGGTGCGGCCGGTGGTGCCGGTTCCGGTGCCGGAGGCACGGGCGCCACGGCCGGCGGCGGAGCCACCGGAGCCGGCGGTGGGGCGCACGCGACGGGTGGTGGGGCGCACGCGGCCGGGGGCGGGGCGCACGCGACGGGTGGTGGGGCGCACGCGGCCGGTGGCACGGGGAATGCGGGAAGTGTCGCTCAGGGGGCGGGGAAGGGCCTCCTGCCGAGCGTCGGGGCCAAGGCGGCGGTCGCGATCGCCGGTGCCGTCGTCGTCGGATCGGCCGGGACCGCCGTCGTCGTCGCGTCACAGGGAGGAGACGAGCACCCGGCGGTCAGGCCGACGCGCCCGGCGGCCGCCGCCCAGCCCCTCACCGTGAACGTCGCGTCCTCCAGCAGGACGCTCCGCCGCGGACGCATCATGATCACGCGATATGTCCAGGTGAGCGGCCTGAAGGACCCCGCCGTGCAGGCGAAGGTCAACAAGGCGCTCCGCTCGCCGGTCGACCAGACCCTCGCCCAGTTCAAGACCGCGTTCGTCACGTCGCCGGGCGACGGGTTCAGCGCGCCGACCGGAACGCTGGAGTCGGCCGCGACGGTCGGACTGGGCGGCCCGAAACTGCTCTCGGTGACGTACACGTTCGCGGACAGCAGCGACGCGAACCGGGAGATCCCCGCCAGTTCCCTGGTCACCGTCGTGCTGGACCTGGCGACGGGCCGGGCGCTGGGCGTCACGGACCTGCTCCTCCCCGCCGCGCGGACGGCGACGGGGGCACGCGGCCTCGGGCGGATCCTCGATCCGCAGGGCAACGGCGGCGTCTGCGCGCCCGGCCGTCCCCTGACCGGGCACGACCTGGGCCGCAGCCTCGGGATCGCCCCGACCGTGACCGGCATCACGTTCACGATCCGCAACTGGGTCGACCTCGGGTGCCCGCACTCCGACGTCGCACGGGCGTTCGACGTGCCGTACGCACGACTGGGCGCGTACGTCCGCCCGGAGCTCGCGGCGACGGCCAGGGCGTCACGGGCGGGGACGGCGACGAAGACCGTCACCCCCACGCCGTCGCACTCCTGACGCACGGCGAGGGTTCTCCGTCTCCTCGGGGCCTCCCCGGTCTTCTCCGGGCCTCCGGGCCTCTCGGGGCCTCCGCCGCCTCCCGGGGCCTTCGCGGGGGCTTCCCCGAGCCTCCTGGGGACCGCAGGACGCGCCGAGGCCCCCGCCCGGTGGGCGGGGGCCTCGCTGGGGGTCAGGTCAGGTTCGGCGTGGACGGGTCCGTGGCGGACCGATCAGTACACGCCGCGACGCGAGCCCCACCGGCCGCGACCGCTGATCAGCGCGACGCCGGCGGCGGCCACAAGGACCGAGATGATGAAGGCGATGATGCTGCCCGCACCGAGTGCGTTGGCGATGACGCCGCCGATCACCGCGCCCACGATTCCGATCAGAATCGTCAGAGCGATGCCCATCGGGTTCGGGCCGGGCACGACCAGACGCGCGAGAGCCCCGATGATGGCGCCGATAATGATGAACCAGATTATTGTCATCAGCATTTCTCAGACCACCTCCTGCCGGATCGAGTCCGGCGCTTCGGATTCGCGCGGTCTGTATGCCCCTCTCCGGAGGACTCATTCCAATCTCTTGAAAAAGTCGGAACGAATCTTCGCCAGAGGATCAGTAGGAGCCGAAGCCGACGCTCCTCTGCTCCGACTCGGCGATCTCCACGTAGGCGAGCTTGTCCGCCGGCACGACGACCCGGGCGCCGTCCCTGCCGCGGAGCAGGAAGACGCCGCCCTCCTCGGCCACCGCATCGTGCACCGCGCGCTCCACCTCGTCGGCGGACAGCGAGGTCTCCACGACCAGCTCCTTGGGCACCGACTGCACACCGATCCGTACCTGCACGTTCTTCCCTCCGTCGCGGGGCGATGCCGAACCACCGCCCCTGGTGTACCTCAGGCCGGTTGGATCCGACTCACCGGCACTATCGCACGGACGGGTGCCCGGCAGGGCGGGGCGGGAGGGGGTGCGGAGGTCAGCTGGTGCGCGGGAAACCGCTGATGCCGCGCCACTGCAGCCGCGCGATGAGGTGCTCGGCCTGGTCCTTGGTGATCTTGCCGCGCTGCGACAGCCAGTAGCGCGCGCTGACCTCGGCCATGCCGACCAGCCCCATGCCGAGGAGGTGCGCCTCGTCGCTGGAGACGCCGGTGTCCTCCTGGATGACCTGCGCGATCATCTCGGCGCACTGCTGGTTGGCGCGATCCACCCGGGCGCGTACGGCGGCGACGTTGCGCAGGTCGGACTCGAACACCAGGCGGTACGCCTCGCCCTCCCCGGCCACGAAGTCGTAGAACGCCTCGATGGTGCGCTGCACGCGCAGCTTGTTGTCCGGGGTGGAGGCCAGCGCGTCGCGCAGGCGCTGGACGAGCCCTTCGGCGTGCTCGTCCAGCAGCGCGAGGTACAGCTCGAGCTTGCCCGGGAAGTGCTGGTAGAGAACGGGCTTGCTGACGCCCGCCCGTTCGGCGATCTCGTCCATCGCGGCGGCGTGGTAGCCCTGCGCGACGAACACCTCCTGGGCGGCGCCCAGCAGTTGGCGGCGGCGGGCCAGCCGCGGGAGCCTCGTGCCCCGGGGGCGGGCGTCCGGGGTTGCGGTCACGTGAGTTCTCCGATCACCTGTCCGGGCGACGCCGTGGCGCCGCGCGCGCTGAGGGCTACCATCCTACGACCGGGTAACGTCGGGCCGGGGGAACACGACGACGCCGGCGCCGTCCAGGCGGCGCGTCTGCGCACCGTCCGTACGGCGTTTGCGCCCGGTCGTCCTGGTGGTCACCGGTAGTCGTCCTCGTCGAGGTCGATCTCGTACCTCTGCTCCGCGGCGTCGGCCTCGTTGACCTCGACCGGGAACGTGCTCGGCCACGAGCTCTCGGTGTCGCGCACCGCCACGAGCTGCTCGGCGGCGTCGGCCTCGGGAGCCTCGAGGCTCAGTTCGATCTCGTCATCGGGCATGGTGTCTCCCCCAGAGACTCTCAGAGCTGCTCGGCCAGTTCGCGCAGGGCCGGTTCGAAGGCCTCGCCGTACGTCGGAAAAGCGTGGACCACGTCGGTCAGGATGCGCAGCGGCGTCTCGGCCCGGATGGCCAACGTGATCTCGCTCATCCACTCCTCAGCGTAGAGCCCCACCGCGGCGGCGCCCACGAGAACGCCACGGGCCCGGTCGGCGTAGAGCTCCACCCGGCCGCGGTCGTCGTCCTCCACGGCGGCGCGCGCGGTCCCGGACAGGTCGTACCCCGCCGCGATCAGTTCCAGCCCGCTCGCGGCGAGCGGGGACACGCCCACCGCGTACACCGAGGGCGTCGTGTAGACGGCGCGGGGGATCGCGCGGTAGTCCGCCTCCCGGCGCTTGCCCAGGACGTTGGAGACCACCACGGCGGCCTGGTAGTTCGCGGTGTGGGTGTAGGGCGCGACCCCGGTCACGTCCCCGGCCGCCCAGACGTTGGTGCCGTCGGTGGCCTCGGAGACCATCTCGGCGTGGCAGGTGGCGTCGACGGAGATGCCGCGCTCCGGGTCGATGCGGACGCCGATCGTCTCCAGTCCCAGGTCCGCGACGCGCGGGCGCCGGCCCGTCGCGATGAGGATCCGGTCCGCGTCGATGTGGTTGCCGTCGGACAGCCGCACGCGCAGGCCCGTCTCGGTGCGCTCCGCGTTCGTGGCCCCCACGCCGAGTCGCAGGTCGGCGCCCATCCTGCGCAGCGCGTCCGCGAGCGTCTCGCCCACGAAGGGCGCCTCGGACGCCAGCAGGCGCTCGGCCGGCTCGACCAGTGTGACCTGCGAGCCGAACGCCGCGTAGATCTGGGTCAGCTCGCAGCCGACCGCGCCGCCCCCGAGCACGACCAGCCGGCGCGGCAGGTCGGGCCGCGTCAGGGCCTCGTCGCTCGTCCAGGTGGGCACCTCGTCGATGCCCTCGACCGGGGGCCGTACCGGCTCGCTGCCGGTCGCCACCACGAGGTCGGTGTAGCCGTACTCGGCGCCCTCGACCTCGACCACGCCGGGGCGTACGACCCGGCCGCGGCCGCGCACGACGGTCACGCCGGCCTCGGCCATCTGGGCGGCGGTGGCCGCGTCGTCGAGGCGGCGCGTCACCTCGTCCCGCCGCGCGACCGCGTGCTCCCACGTCTCGCCGAGCCGGGCCGAGTGCAGCAGCGTCTTGGACGGCATGCACGCGAAATACGGGCACTCCCCGCCGACCAGGCGGTCCTCCACCAGCGCGACCGAACGGCCCGCCCGGGCCAGTTCGGCGGCGATGTTCTTGCCGGAGCCTCCGCCCAGCACAACGACGTCATAGCGCCTGTCCTGCGCGTCGTCCGTCACCTGATCATCCTTCCCCATTTCACGCGCCGCGCGCGTGTCACCTCCACCGGCGGCCCCGGCGGCGTTTCGGCGCCGTGACCACCGCCCACGATTGTGGACCCTCCGAGCAATGGTGACGCACCGGACAGCTTCGTGTACGCCCGCCGGGCCTTCACGGCAGCTTTTGACGCAGCGTCAGCAGCGGCTCCAAGAGGTCGCCGTGCCGCTCGACGCGCTCACGCACCTCGTCCGGTCCGAACCTCAGCTCCGCGCCGGAGTCCACCTCGTCCCACGTCACCGGCGTGGAGACGGAGGGCTCTTCGGCGGCTCGCAAAGAGTACGGCGCGACCGTGGTCTTGTGCCGGTTGTTCTGGCTCCAGTCGACGAAGACCTTGCCGGAGCGGAGCCTCTTCTCCATCCGGCTGACCACCAGGTCCGGGTGTTCCCGCTCCAGCCTGCGCGCCACCTCCTTGGCGTACGCCGAGGTGCGCTGGTCGGAGGTCTCCTTGATCGGGACGTACAGGTGCAGGCCCTTCTTGCCGCTCGTCTTCGGGAACGACCGCAGTCCGTCGGCCTCGAGCAGGTCGCGCAGCAGGCAGGCGACCTCGCGGGCCTCCTCGACCGTGGCGGGCGGCCCGGGGTCGAGGTCGAAGACCAGCAGGTCCGGCTCGCGCTGCCCGCCACGGGGACCGACCCGCCACTGCGGCACGTGGAGTTCGAGCGCCGCCAGGTTCGCGCACCAGACCAGGGCCGGCAGGCCATCGATGATCACGAAGTTCACCGCGTCGCGGCTTCCGCCGGGCGTCGGCAGGCAGGCGGTGCGCACCCACTCCGGCGTGTGGGAGGGCGCGTTCTTCTCGAAGAACGTCTGTCCGTCCACGCCGTCGGGGTAGCGCAGGCGCGTTGCCGGACGGTCCTCCAGATGGGGGAGGAGGACCGGGGCGATCCGCGCGTAGTAGTCGATGACCTCGCCCTTCGTGAAGCCGTGCCGGGGGTACATGACCTTGTCGAGGTTGGACAGCGTCAGCCGGACGCCGTCGACCCGGACGCTCGTCTTGGTGTCGCTCACCGGCTCTCCTCGGGGGGCTCGGCCCACTCACCCGGCCATCTCCCCGGCATCGCCGCTTTCAACCACGCCCCGCGTCCCGCCGTTCGATCAGCCGCTCGGCGTTCGATCAGGGCTCCGCGTTCGATCAGGGCTCGGCGTACGGTCGAGGCCGGCGCACGCTCGGAGCGGCCGCGTACGGCTCAGGGGTCGGCGCGCACCTCGCCGGGGTCGAGGTCGGGGCGGAGGCCACGCCAGGAGGCGTGCAGCAGCATCCCGTCCAGGGTCCAGCGGGAGAACTCGACCTCGCCGACGAGCCAGGGCTCCACCCAGTGCGCCGTGCGGGCGTACTCGCGGGGGATCTCCGTGGCGTACGGGCTGGTGGCTCGCTCCAGGGGAGTGATGATCTTGTGCAGGTCGTCCAGCGCCGCGTCCGTGAACCCGGTGCCGACGTGCCCGACGAAGCGCAGGTCGCCGTCCTCGTAGACGCCGAGCAGCAGGGAGCCGACACCGCCCTCCCGGCGGCCCTGCCCCTCCTTCCAGCCGCCGATGACGACGTCCTGCGTGCGGAAGTTCTTGATCTTCCGCCAGTAGTCGACCCGACGGCCGGGCCGGTACGGCGAGTCGAGCCGCTTGGCGATCAGCCCTTCCAGGCCCTGTTCCCTCGTGTAGGCGAGCAGCTCGCCGATCTGGTCCACGGCCGTGCCCGGCAGGTACGGCGGCGCCTCGATGGGACCGGCCGCCAGCTCCAGCTCGTCGAGCAGGGCCCGCCGGTCGCGGTAGGGCATGTCGTACAGCAGGTAGCCGTCCAGGTAGAGCAGGTCGAACGCGATGTAGTGCACCGGAACCCGGCGGGCCAGGAGAGGGTCCGGATGCTCGACGTGCATCCGGTGCTGCAGGCGCTGGAAGCTCGGCAGGCCACGCTCGTCGAAGGCCACCACCTCGCCGTCGACGACCGCCGCCTGTCCGGGCAGAAGGTCGGCGAGCGCCTGCAGCTCCGGGTAGCGGCGGGTCGCGTCCAGGCCGCGGCGGCCGACCGCGCGGACCTGTCCGCCGGAGACGTACACCATCGCGCGGACGCCGTCCCACTTGAGCTCCAGGCCCCAGCGGTCGGCGTCGTCCGGTAGCTCGCCCGGGGTCGCGAGCATCGGCTGGACATCGGAGGGCATGGGGTCACCCATACGATCATTTCTGCCCATGCCGCCCCGGCCTGACGCCACGCGGTCACGGGTTTCATCGGACCGACACGGTCTCGTGAACGAGCCCGGGTCCGTCCGTGACGCGGCGCGAACGGCCCGCTCACCCGGGGGACACTTCGCCTCACCCCCGACCTGCGCATACATTCGGGTTATCGCAGTTCGTACGGCCTGGCAGGTAGATGGGCAGGTCGGAGGGTAGGGACACCCCATGCGCAGCATCTGGAAGGGCGCGATCTCGTTCGGGCTCGTCACGATTCCGGTGAAGCTCTACTCCGCCACCGAGCAGCGTGACGTGGCGTTCCACCAGGTCCACCGCGAGGACGGCGGCCGGATCAAGTACAAGCGCGTCTGCACGGTCGACGGCGAAGAGGTGCCGTACTCCGACATCGCCAAGGGCTACGAGCTCCCGACCGGGGAGATGGTCGTCCTCACCGACGAGGACTTCGCCGAGCTGCCGCTGTCGACGAGCCGGCGCATCGACGTCCTGCAGTTCACGCCGGAGGAGCAGGTCGACCCCATCTACTTCGCCAAGACCTACTACCTCGAGCCCGACGCCCAGGGCGTCAAGCCGTACGTCCTGCTGCGCGACGCCCTCGAGGACTCCGACAAGGTCGCGGTGGTCAAGGTCGCGCTCCGGCAGCGCGAGTCGCTCGGGACCCTGCGCGTACGGGACGGCGTGTTCGTCCTCGAGACGATGCTGTGGCCGGACGAGGTGCGCGAGGCGGACTTCCCGTTCATGGACGAGGACGTCGACGTCCGCCCCCAGGAGCTGCAGATGGCGTCCTCGCTCATCGACACCATGACGGGCGACTTCGACCCGGGCGAGTACAAGGACCGGTACCGCGAGGCCCTGGAGGCGGTCATCCAGGCCAAGGTCGAGGGCCGGGAGGTCGTCGCGCCGGAGCCCGCCGAGGAGGCTCCCGCGGCCGCCGACCTGCTCAGCGCGCTGCGGGCGAGCGTCGAGGCGGCGAAGAAGGGCCGTACGGACAAGGGCGACGGGGAGGCCCGCACGGCCGCCGGATCGGCGAAGGACGGGTCACGCGCCCGCAAGGACGGCGCGGCCAAGGACGGCGCGGCCAAGGACGGCGCGGCCAAGGGCGGCCGGGGCACGGGCGCCAAGACGGGCGCGAAGGCCGGGGCCAAGAAGACCGCCGACACCAAGGCCAAGGCGAAGAGCGGCACCCGCAAGACCGCCTGAGGCCATCCGAGTCCTCTCGAGGGGGCCGGTGAAAGTCGAGGGGACGGTGAGAACCCGTCCGCCCGGTCGGGAATGAAGATCCCCTCGGGTGCGTTGGTGACGGCTGTAAGCTTGTGATTCCTGTTCAGGCGCGCTCGCGCCTACGGCCGGCTAGGAGTCCGCGGGTTCCCCACCCTCGCGGCACCTCTCGAGGCGGGCCATTTCCGAGAGGTTCTTTCTTGACTGACGGTCCTTCGACCTTGTCCACTTTCGCCGAGCTCGGCCTGCCGACCCCCCTCGTGTCGGCGCTCGAACGCCGCGGCATCACCGCGCCGTTCCCCATCCAGGTCGCCTGCATTCCCGACGCGATCGCCGGGCGTGACGTGCTCGGCCGCGGCCAGACCGGATCGGGCAAGACGCTCGCGTTCGGCCTGCCGCTGCTGGCGGGGATCGCCGGCGTGCAGGCCGCCCCGACGCGGCCCCGCGCGCTCATCCTCGTCCCCACCCGCGAACTGGCCATGCAGGTCCAGGACGCCCTCGGCCCCCTGGGCCGCAGCCTCGGGCTGCACACCAAGATCGTCGTCGGCGGCATGTCGATGACCAAGCAGATCCAGGCGCTCCGCCGCGGCGTCGACGTGCTGGTCGCCACCCCCGGGCGGCTGACCGATCTGATCGAGCGCGGCGAGTGCTCGCTCGCCGACGTGCGGATCACGGTCCTCGACGAGGCCGACCACATGTGCGACCTGGGTTTCCTCCCGGCGGTCTCCAAGCTGCTCGACCAGATCCCCTCCGACGGCCAGCGGCTGCTGTTCTCCGCCACGCTGGACGGGGACGTCGACAAGCTCGTCCGCCGCTACCTGCACGACCCGGTGACCCACTCGATCGCCCCGGCCGCCGCGCCGGTGGAGACCATGGACCACCACCTGTTCATCGTCGACCGCGCCGACAAGCAGAACGTCATCGCCGAGGTCGCCGGCCGCGAAGGCCGCACCATCATGTTCGTCCGCACCAAGCACGGCGTGGACGCGCTCGCCAAGAAGCTCGCCCGCGTCGGCGTCCGCGCCGGCGCGCTGCACGGCGGCAAGACCCAGTCCGCCCGCACCCGTACGCTCGCGGAGTTCCGCGAGGGCAAGGTCGGGGTGCTGATCGCCACGGACGTGGCCGCCCGCGGCATCCACGTCGACGACGTCAGCCTGGTCGTGCACGTCGACCCGGCCGCCGACCACAAGGACTACCTGCACCGCGCGGGTCGTACCGCACGGGCGGGCGAGCGCGGCACCGTCGCCACGCTCGTCGCCCACAACGAGGTGCGCAACACCGAGCGGATGATGCGCCGCGCGGGCGTGCGCGCACTGCGGTCGAAGGTCGCCGCCGGTGACGAGGCCCTCGTCCGCATCACCGGCGCCCAGCCGCCGAGCGGCATCCCGGTGCCGCCCGACCCCGAGCCGCGCCCGCAGCGCCGCGGACCGCGTCCGGGCGGCCGTCGCGACCGGCGTCCCGGCGGCCGGTTCGAGGGCCGCGGCCAGGACGGCCGTCTCGACGGTGAGTACCGCGCCGGGCGCTCGGCGGACCACCGCGACGGGCGCCCGGGCGAGCACCGCGAGGGGCGTCCCGAGCACCGGCAGCGGCGGGAGCCGGGTGCCACGCCGGGCGGTGCCCGTCCCGGCGGCCGTGGCGGCGCCGCACGGCACGGCGGCGGCCGCGCCGGCGCGGGCCGGTACGAGGACCGCCGCCCGCGCCCCGAAGCGGCGCGCTGACCCCACGCCGGGCCCCGTACCACGACGGTACGGGGCCCCGCGTCCCTCAAGATCAGGTCAAGGCGGGCGCGCGGGATCATGCCCGGTGGCCCGGCCGCGAGTCCGCGCGGTTATCGTGGAACCGCGTTCGGTACCAGCAGAGAGGAGGCAGCGGCGGCTCCTCTCCGACCAGACGGCCGGAGGCCCCACGCCGCGAGCAGGATGAGCACACCGATTCCGCAATGGCCGGGCGAACTGGTCCGGCTGGGCGACCGCGAGGTCTTCGTGCGCACGGCCTCGTCGCCGCGCGAGGACGCCGACCCGGCGCTGTTCGTGCACGGGCTGGCGGGTTCCTCGGCCAACTGGACCGACCTCATGGGCCTGCTGTCCGATGAGATCGTCGGCGAGGCCGTCGACCTGCCCGGATTCGGTCACTCTCCGCCGCCTCCGGACCACGACTACTCCGTGGACGCTCACACGATCATCGTCGCGCGGCTCATCGAGAAGCGCGGCAGGGGACCGGTCCACCTGTTCGGCAACTCCCTCGGCGGAGCCATCGCCACCCGGCTCGCGGGCACCCGCCCCGACCTCGTGCGCTCCCTCACGCTGATCTCCCCGGCCCTCCCCGACCTGCGGCCCCGGTACGGCCCGGCGCGGATCCTGGCCGCCACCGTGCCCGGCGTGGGCCCCTGGGCGGTCCGGCGGCTCGCCGCGCTGCCCGCCGAACAGCGGGTGCAGGGCACGCTGGAGATGTGCTTCGCGGACCCGACCGGCCTGCACCCCGACCGGGTCATGGAGCTCGTCGAGGACGTACGCCGCAGGGACGGGCTGACCCACAACGCCGAGGCGCTGATCGCGTCGTCGCGCGGCATCGTCACCGCCTACATGCGGCGCTCGCTCTGGCGCTACGCCGCGCGCGTCATCGCGCCGACCCTGGTGATCTACGGCCGGCACGACCGGCTCGTCGACCCGCGGATGGCCGCCCGCGCGGGCCGGGTGTTCAAGCGCTCGCGCGTGGTCGTGCTGCCCGACGTCGGCCACGTCGCGCAGATGGAGCGGCCCGAGACCGTGGCACGGGAGTTCCGGGCGATGCTCGAGGACGCGGGAGCGGGAATGCCGAGGCGCGTGACAGAGTTGTGAAGTCCAGGACGACGGCGTCCGCATCACAATTCCAGCACGCGCAGGAGACAACCGTGTCGTTGCCACCACTGGTAGAGCCCGCCAGCGAGCTCTCCGTCGACGAGGTCCGGCGCTATTCGCGTCACCTGATCATTCCGGACGTCGGGATGGCCGGACAGAAGCGGCTGAAGAACGCCAAGGTGCTGTGTGTGGGCGCGGGCGGGCTCGGCTCACCGGCCCTGCTGTACCTCGCCGCCGCCGGCGTGGGCACCCTCGGCATCATCGACTTCGACGTCGTCGACGAGTCCAACCTGCAGCGCCAGATCATCCACGGCCAGTCCGACGTGGGCCGGCCGAAGGCCGAGTCGGCCGCCGCCTCGGTCCGCGAGATCAACCCGCTGATCGACGTCATCGTCCACAACGAGGCGCTGTCCAACGACAACGTCATGGACATCTTCAGCGGCTACGACCTGATCGTCGACGGCACCGACAACTTCGCCACGCGCTACATGGTCAACGACGCCGCCGTGCTGCTGGGCAAGCCGTACGTCTGGGGCTCGATCTACCGTTTCGACGGCCAGGCGTCGGTTTTCTGGGCCGAGCACGGCCCCTGCTACCGCTGCCTCTACCCCGAGCCGCCGCCGCCCGGCATGGTGCCGTCCTGCGCCGAGGGAGGCGTGCTCGGCGTGCTCTGCGCGTCGATCGGCTCCATCCAGGTCAACGAGGCCATCAAGCTGATCGCGGGCATCGGCGAGCCGCTCGTCGGACGCCTGATGATCTACGACGCCCTCGAGATGACCTACCGGAGCGTCAAGGTCCGCAAGGACCCCGAGTGCCCGCTGTGCGGCAAGAACCCCACGATCACCGAGCTCCTCGACGACTACGAGGCGTTCTGCGGCGCGATCTCCGAGGAGGCCGCGGACGCGACCAAGGACTCCACGATCAGCGCGACCGAGCTCAAGGACCTCCTGGACACCGGGGACATCTTCCTGGTCGACGTCCGGGAGCCCAACGAGTACGAGATCGTGAACATCCCCGGCGCCACGCTGATCCCGAAGGGCGAGTTCCTGTCCGGCGCGGCCCTGGAGCGGCTGCCGCAGGACAAGCGCGTCGTGCTGCACTGCAAGTCCGGCGCCCGCAGCGCCGAGTGCCTCGCGATCGTCAAGAACGCCGGGTTCTCCGACGCCGTGCACCTCGGCGGCGGTGTGCTGGCCTGGATCAACCAGATCGAGCCGGACAAGCCGTCCTACTGACGGGCATCCCGACGCACTGATCCACTGATCGCCGATCGGCCGCGCGGCTCTCCGCCGCGCGGCCGACGCGCGATGAGGGCTCCGGTTCGGCGAGCCCCCCGGATGCCTCCTCCGTCACGCTGGTTCACCCCTGTCCCGGTTCTCACCGACGGCGAGGGATCGACCAGTAACCTTGTCAGATATGGCGCGAACCTCCGATCCGAGCTGGCCGACGACCGGGCCCGGCGGATGGGGGGCGTGGCACGCGGCGGAGGAGCCGCCGCCGGCACCCGTGCCCTGGTACGCCCGTCGCCGGCTGTGGCTGGTGGTGGCGGCGGTGACGACGGTCGGCTATCTCCTGGTCGGCGGCCTGTCGACCGCCCGGGTCTACTGGGAGTTCCACCGCAAGCCGACCGCGTGGGAGCTCTACCGCGCGGCGGCCGAGGAGGTACGGAACCGCTGGCGCACCTGGCCCGCCGAGAAGATCTTCCCCGACTCCGTCCCGTACACCTCCGAACAGAACGGGATCGAGCACGCCGCCCGGGTCGGCATCGCCCCCGAGCGAGGCTGCGGCACCGGCATCGACACCGCACCCGCGGCCGTTCTCGCGCGATACGGCTGCCGGGCGCTGCTCCGGGCGACCTACGTCGATCAGATGCAGGGCATCGTCCTGACCGTGGGCATCGCCGCCTTCCCCGACGAGCGGTCCGCGGGCCTGGCCGGAGAGGCACTGGCACCCGCCGATCCCGGCGCGGCGGGCCCGTTCCTGCACCCCTTGGCGTTCCCACAGACCATCGCCGCCCGGTTCGCCGAGAGCGCGCGGCAGTTCGCCACCGCCGACCGCGCCGGCCCGTACGTCGTGCTGACCGTGGCCGGGCAGACCGACGGCCGTCCCGCCTCCGCCGTGCGCAAGCCGCACGGCGGCTGGTTCCAACTCGCTCCCGAGGTCGGCCGGAACATCGCCGGCGCCCTCGCGCTGCCTGTCGAGCCCGACTGCGCCGAGAAGCAGGAGTGGAAGTGCTGAGGCGCGCGCTGGCCGCGGGCCTGGCGCTGACGGCCGCCCTGCTGCCGGCCTTGCCGTCCACCGCGCACGCCGACGCCGTACGCGACCGGGAGCAGTGGGTGCTCGACGCCCTCGGCGCTCCGCAGGCGTGGCGTACGACCAAGGGCAAGGGCGTCACCGTCGCCGTCCTCGACACCGGGATCGACGGATCGCACCGCGACCTGTCCGGCGCGGTGACCACGGGGCCCGACTTCATCCGCTCCGTCGCGCACGACCCCGGCCGGCTCCACGGCACCTGGATGGGCTCCCTGATCGCGGGACACGGGCACGGGAAGGGCGGGGGCGACGGAGTGATCGGCGTCGCGCCCGAGGCCCACCTGCTGTCGGTGCGGATGATCTCCGACCCGGGCGAGAAGGGCTACAAGTCCTTCCGCGACTCGCTGGTGTACCGCTCGGCGCTGGCGAAGGCCGTCCGCTACGCGGCGGACCACGGCGCCGACGTGATCAACATGTCCCTCGGCGGCCCCCGCCCCGGCACCGACGAGCGCGACGCGATGGCGTACGCCATCTCCAAGGGCGTGGTCCTGGTCGCCTCGGCGGGCAACGACGGCGATTCCAAGAGCCCCAGCAAGATCGACAAGGACGGCCTGACCCGGCTGTCCTATCCGGCCGCGTTCCCCGGAGTCATCGCGGTCGCCGCGATGACGCGCCAGGGCGTCGCGGCGAAGTTCTCCGACCGCAACGCGAGCGTCCAGGTCGCCGCGCCGGGCGCGGACGTCATCGGCGCCGGGCCCGGCAACCTCTACTGGATCGGTGAGGGCACGAGCCAGGCCGGCGCGCTCGTCTCGGGCGTCGCCGCCCTGATCCGCGCGCGCTACCACGACATGCCTCCCGCGCTGGTCGCCCAGGCGATCACCGCGAGCACCAGGGCCCGCCCGGCCGCCGGGTACGACGAGAAGGTGGGCTTCGGGGAGGTCAACGCCCCGGCCGCGCTCGCCGCCGCCGACCGGTTGCAGGGCTACCGGCTCACCGCGGGCGGCAAGACCGGCCGGTTCGGCGACGGGCCGATGCGACCGGTCCAGGTCGAGCAGCATCCGCCGGGCCTCGTCATCCTGGGCGGCTGGGTCGGCGTCGCCGCGCTGTTCGGGTTCGCCGGCGCCCTGACGACCACCGTGCTGTACGTCCGGCGCGTACGCGTCCGTCACGACTCGGGAGACGACCATGCGGGGTGATCCGACGGAGTTCGCCGAACGCGTCCTCGACGTCGTCGAGCGGATCCCGCCGGGCCGCGTGATGGCGTACGGGGACGTGGCCGAGTTCCTGGGCGAGGGCGGACCCCGCCAGGTCGGCCGGGTGATGGCGCTGTGGGGCGGTGGCGTGCCCTGGTGGCGCGTCATCCGGGCGGACGGCTCGCCCCCGCAGTGCCACGAACAGCGGGCCATGCGGCACTACCGGGCCGAGGGCACCCCGCTGCGCGGCGAGCGCGTCGACATGCGCCTCGCCCGCTGGACCGGTGACGCGGCCGAGACCGGCTGATTGCGCTGGGCCGGTGGCGTGGCTGAGTCTGGCTGATTGCGCTGGGCCGGTGGCGTGGCTGAGTCTGGCTGATTGCGCTGGGCCGGTGGCGTGGCTGAGTCTGGCTGATTGCGCTGGGCCGGTGGCGTGGCTGAGTCTGGCTGATTGCGCTGGGCCG
>NZ_JAMXMV010000011.1 GCF_024055715.1 Actinoallomurus soli | reverse complement strand
CGCCCTCAACCGCCTCCTCGTCCTCAACGCGGAACCCCACCCCGGGCGCGGCACCGTCCTGCTGCTCCGCGAGGCCATCGGATTCTGACCCACCCGCCGGGGGGGGGGGCCCCCCCCCCACGTCTTGCCGGGATCAGGCGGCGGTGCAGGTGGGGGTGGGGGCGGTGTTGGAACCCGAGTAGGTCGCCTGGAATCCGAATGACGTCGAGGCGCCGGGGTTCAGGCCGCCGTTGAAGGAGGCGTTGGTCGCCGTGACGGCCGCGCCGGACTGGGTGACGGTCGCGCTCCAGCCGTTGCTGACGGCCTGGTTGCCGCCGAAGGACCAGGTCACCTTCCATCCCTTGGTGGCCGCGGTTCCGGAGTTCTTCACCGTCACGGTGGCGGTGAAGCCGTTGCCCCAGTCGTTGTCCACGTGGTACGCGGCGGTGCAGGCCGAGGTGCCGGTGCCGCCGCCCCCGGTGCCGCCACCTCCGCCGCCGGTGCCGCCACCTCCGCCCGAGCCGCCGACCGGGTCGAAGGCGGTGGACTTGACGGAGGACAGGTAGGCGTCCTTCGTGGTGTTGACGGTCGTCCAGTCGTCGTTCAGGATCCCGCCGGTGTCGCCGGAGTTCGGGTTCAGGCACCAGAACGTCCACTGGAACGAGTCCGTGCCGGTGCCCATGTACTTCACCAGGGCGGACAGCCACTGCTGGTCGATGGTGGACTGCAGCGTGGTGCCGAACTCACCGACCCAGACCGGGGCGACGTTCTGCTTGAACAGGTAGCCCCAGAACTTGTCCCACACGGCGGGCATGTTGTCGGGGAAGTTCGAGGCGTGGAACCACGTCTGGTCGGACACGCTCGTGGCGTAGTCGTGCGCGGAGTAGACCAGACGGTTGGCCACGGAGAGACGCACCGGGTAGGTGCCGGCGCCTTCGAGGTTGCCGCCCCACCAGCCGGAGTCGCCGTTGTAGGTCTGCACGCCCTCCACGAAGATCAGGAGGTTCGGGTTGACCGAGAGGACCGCGTTGCCGCCCCGCTCGGCGGCCAGCCGCCAGTCGGTCGAGGTGTCCCCGCAGCCCCAGCAGGCCGGGTCGTGCGGCTCGTTGTGCAGGTCGATGCCGACGACCGCGGGGTTGTTGGCGTACCGGCTCGCGATCGCCTTGAGGTTCGTGATCCAGGTCGACTCGGGGACGCTGGAGGTGTACCAGAGCGCCGACTGGCCGGAGGAGTCCGGGCGGTGCCGATCCAGGATGACCCGCAGGCCGATGGAGCCCGCGTAGTTCACGATGTGGTCCATGACCTGGAGCGAGTTGAGCCCCTGCAGGTCGGCGTTCTTGCCGCTGGAGAAGTCGATGCTGTTGGGCACCGTGCCCGGCTTGAAGATGTCGTCGGAGTACGGCAGGCGCAGGGTGTTGTACCGCAGCGACTTGATCTGGTCCAGCACGTCCTTGTAGTCCCGGCTCCACAGCCCGTGCACCACGTAGTTCGCCGTCTCGAAGCCGAACCAGTTGATGCCCGCGATGCGTACGGGGTTGCCGCTGGAGTCCAGGATCTGCCGGCCGCTGGTGTGCCAGTAGCCGGCGCCCGCGGCGCGTGCCTTCGGAGCGAGGGAGACGCCCCCGGTGAACGCGGCGAGGAGGGCGAGAAGAAGGACGACCAGCGGGAGAGATCTGATTCTCAGGCGTGCTCCATGAGCGAGCATGACACCACCTAACGTGACTCGTGCGGTTCAGACCCCGATGTGCCCCCGACTCCCCGGATTATGGGAGCGCTCCCACGGCTCCGTCGAGGCGGCGCTTCGCGATGGGGGAGCGGCGCCCTCCCGCTCGCCCGGCCGGGACCTCCGCGCCCGCGTCCCCGAGCCGCGCATCCCCCGGGTGACCTGCGGAGCGGCGGTCGTACGCCGCGCGCCCGGCCACACCCCCCGACCGGGGAACGGCACCGGCCCGTACGCCGGCGGGCATGAAAGTTTCGGCCGCGTCGCCGGTCAGCCCCGGCGGGCGATGATCGCGCCGGCGGCGCGCCAGCCACTGGCCAGCGCTCCCTGCGCGGACGGGCTGTCGCGGTGGTCGCCGGCGACGTAACGGCCGTCGCCGAGCGCCACCGGCCGGCGCAGCCGGCCCAGCGGCGGTGAGGCGTCGGGCAGCGCCTGCGGGATCCGTACGGTCGCCAGGTGCTCCCACTCCCCGGTTGCCGTGCCGTAGACCCGCGCCAGTTCGGTCCTGATCGCGTCGTGGTCGGCGTCGGGCGCGGCGACCGTGGTGGCGACCAGGTGCCGGCCGGGCGGGGCGTAGGTGGGCACGGCGTTGCTGACCACGATGGTGTTCGCGATGACCGGACCGCCGGGCCGGCCGGCGCCGTCACCGTCCAGGACGAGCGTCGCCTCGTCGAGCGGCGGTTCGGGGGCGGCGTGGTAGACGGTGGTCAGCGCGTGCATGCCCGGCGCGGGGAGTTCGGGCAGCAGCCGGGCGGCGGTGACCGGGTCGGCGGCGACCAGCACCGCACGTGCCCGTACCGGCCCGGACGGGGTGTGCGCGACCGTGCCCCGCAGCCGCTCCACCGGTGCGCGCAGCCGGATCCGGTCGGCCGGCAGCGGCGCCGCGATCGCCGCCGGCACCGCGCCCACTCCCGCGCGGGGCAGGCCGATGCGGCCGTGGACGAACGACCGGACGATCATCGCCAGGGCGTGGCTGGAGGTGCCCAGGCCGGGGTCGGCGAGGACCCCGGACAGGTACGGGCGGACGAGACCGTCGAGCATCGCCGGGGAGAGTCCGCCCATCACCCGGGCGGTGGTGGTCTCGGGTTCCCCCAGCAGCCGCGCCGGGGGCAGGGCGGCGTACCGGGCGATGATCGCGGCCAGGCGCACCCGGTCGGCGACGGTGCCGATGCCGCCGACGGCCGATCGCAGCATGCCCGGCACGCCCCGGGGATCGCGCAGCGGGTGCGCGTAGCGTTCCAGCCGGTCCCCGTGGCGGACCAGCACCCCGGCGCGGAACCATCCCATGTCCAGAGCGTCCGGGTCGACCAGGGCGGTCAGCCGTGGGTACGCCGTGTTGACGATCTGGAAACCGCGGTCCAGCAGGAACCCGCCGGCCGCGTCGGTGACCACCCGGCCGCCGACGCGGTCACCGGCCTCCAGCATCAGGAAGTCGACCCCGTCGCGGTGCAGGCGCCGGGCGGCCGCCAGCCCCGCCATCCCGGCTCCGATGATGAGCACATCGGTGTCCGCCCGCGTCACCCTCTGTCCATTTCCCCGTGTCGCACCGCTCAAGCGCCGGGCCTCTACGGCGAGGACGCGGCGGCGGGGTCGGCGCCGCCGGTCGTGCGGCGGCTCGCCGGCCGCGCGCCGTACCAGTCCAGGCACAGCACGGTGGCGTCGTCGGCGGGGTCGCCGTGGCACGCGTCCATGAGCGCGCCGGTCAGGACCCGAACGGCCTCCCGGGGGTGCAGGTCGCGGCTGTCGAGAAGGATCGCGGCCAGGTCCATCCCCCCGGAGCGCTCCCGCATGCCGTCGGTGTAGAGGAGCAGGCGGTCACCGGGGCGCAGGTCGAGGTCCTGGACGGTGTAGGCGGTCGGGGAGAACAGCCCGAACGGCAGGTCGACGGCCAGCGGCACCTCCTGGGGGACACCGTCGCGCAGGCGCATCGGCCAGGGGTGTCCGGCGTTGACGATCCGCGCGCGGCCGCCGTCGAGGCCGATGCGCAGCAGCTGGCCGGTGGCGAACCCGCTGCGGCCGTGGTCCAGCAGGGCCTGGTGGGCCTGCTGTGCCTGTTCCGCCAGGCCGCATCCGGCACGGCGTGCCCTGCGCAGCGCGTTGACCAGGAGAGTGGCCAGGATCGCGGAGTCCACCTCGTGCCCCATGGCATCGGTGACGGACAGGTGAACGGCGTCACGGTCGAGCGTGTAGTCGTACGTGTCCCCGCCGATGTCGTCGACGGGAACGAGAGCGCAGGCCAGGGTGAACTCGGCCGCTTCGCAGCAGGCCGCGGACGGCAGGAGCCGGTGCTGGATCTCGGCCGCCAGGCTCATCGGGGTGGTGCGCTGACCCCACTCGTACAGGTCGGTGAAGCGCCGGTCGGTGACGATGATGTACGCCAGCGCGTGCGCCGCCTCTATGACCTGCCGCAGCACCTCCTCACCGGCGTCGGGCAAGGTCAGCTCCAGCACGCCGATGGCGTCGCCGCGGTTGGTCACCGGCGTGATCACCCGCTGTCCGCCGTCGTCGGCCGGCAGCCGGCGCGGCCGCTGGGTGCGCAGGACGGTTTCATAGTCGCTGTCCCGAAGGGCGACACGTTCGGCGTCCCCACCGCATTGGACCTCGTGGGTCAGCCGCACCAGTCCCTGCCCGATCAGATCGACGAGGAGGAACGACACCGCACGCGCCCCGAACCGTTCACACAGGCTGCCCGCGACCACGTCGACGGACGCCACCGGCTCGGCGTTCTCCGCCGCCGCGAGAACCTCGCTCAGCCCGAACCTCTTCTCACGGGTCCGGGGACTCATCTCGGGGACCTTTCTCAGGAGCGGGCGGGGAGCCGGGACGGCCGGAGTCGTCGAGTCCGGGATTCTGGTACCAGCACCCCTCGGACGGGACGGTGTCGAAGCGGCTGGTGCCCTCGGCGTTGCCCAGGAGGTCGTTGTCGTGCACGAACCCGGCGTGGCAGTCGCCGGAGTCCGTGATGACCAGGCCGTGGGTCTGTGTCTTGTCCGGCTGGCTGTCCCAGGCACGGTTCCCGCAGATGGTCGCGCTCTCGGTGTCGGCGGCCAGCCTGATGCCCGCCCTGACGCCGGGTGCGCCCGGCAGCCGGTACCGCGTGCCCGACGGCGGAGGGCCGTCGGCCCACGCGGTGGGCGACCCGGGATGTCTCGGCGCGAGCTTGAGCTCCGTACGGCTGTTGCCCACCACCAGCGCCTCCTGATCAGCGACGGTGACGCACTTGCCCTTGTGCCCGTTGGGCCGCCAGTCCGCCGCGGTGTCGACCACGGACAGGGGCGTGTAGGACACGTTCTCCCCGGCGCCGTCGTATTCGTGCTCGCACCGCCGGCCGTTGTTGCGGAACCTGTTGCTGGTGACGGTGGGGTCGACGAGAGGCGAGTCGACGGTGATGCCGTCCAGGCCGTTGCCCCAGAACTCATTGCCGTCGATGATCACGTCGGCGGCCACCGCCTGCCGGCCGCTGTCCAGGTTGTGCTGCCAGTACCCGTAGCGGCCGTTGCGGCTGATCCGGTTGGCGGCGAAGGTGTACGGGCCCGGCGTGTTGCCGATCGCCACGCCGTCGGTGATGTTGTCCTCGATGACGCAGCCGGTGACGACGCCGCCGCGTCCGGCGACTCCGGAGGGGCCGAGGGCGGACACGTCATAGCCGGCCTGGCGGTTGGCGAGCATCGTGCAGCCGGACACGACCAGCCCGTCCGCGCCCCAGTCGGAGATGCCGAACCGGTTGCCCTCGGTGTGGCAGCCGACGATGCGGATGCCGCGGGTGGGGGCCCAGTGGGCGTCCTGCAGTTCCACGAAGATCCCGTTGGTGCCGTTGTCCACCGCGGTGCAGGCCGAGATGGTGCAGCGTTCGATGGTGCCCCAGCCGCCGAGGCCGATCCCGATGCCGGCGCCGCCCATCGACTCTCCGGGGTCGAGCCGCCCGCAGTGGACGGTCAGGACGTTCTCGACGAGGGTGTCCTGCAGGAAGTCGCAGCCGAATCCGGTGCTGGGGACATCGTGGATGTACAGGTCGCGGAAGGTGCCGCGCAGCACGTACTGGAGCCCCAGCCCCTTGGAGTAGGGGGCGTACTCCTCCAGTTCCACGCCGGAGCCGTCGATCTCGAAGCACGCGAAGGTGCAGTCGGCGATGTGGCGCTTCCGGCTCGCGCCGTGCCGCTCGATGGTGAACCAGGCCAGCGGGGTACAGGCGGTCCGGTCACCGGGGTTGGCCAGCAGGAACCGCGTCGCGGACCGGCCCGCCCCGATCAGGGAGATTCCGCTCCGCCAGGCGGTGGCAGCGTCCCGGATCGAGTACCTCCCCGAGGGGCAGTAGATCGTCCGGGGCTGGTCGTCGTCGGCGCAGGCCGCCCCGAGGGTGTCGACCAGCGCCTGGAGCGCCGGCTGGTCGTTGGTGACGCCGTCACCGACCAGGCCGTGCTCGCGGGCGTTGTAGACGAACGGATCCGCCCAGGGGAAGAAGGTCCCGGGGTGGCCGCTGCCGGCGGACGGATCTGGACCTGACATGTTCTTCTCACCTCGGTGCGCGGCCGCGTGCGAAGGAACCGGTCTCCTGTGCCGCTCACTGCGTCCGGTTCCCTCGCTCACGAGCAGAAAACGCATGTCATCCGAAAGTGTCCCTGGTCTTCGGTGGGTGACGCGCCGGGAAGGACGTTTCGCCGCCCGCGACAGGGGCAGGGGCGCCGGTGAGCGGTCATGAGGAACGGCTCCCGAGGCGACCGGAGATGAACCGATCCGAGAATCTGATCAGTGTCCTGACCGAGGACCATCGTGATTTTCAGCAACTGCTGGCCGAGCTGGGTTATCTGGCCGACTTCGACCGGCTGCGGCGTTCGGTGGCCGAATTGATGATCGCGGAGATGGTCCGGCACGCCGTCGCCGAAGAGACCTACGTGTACCCGGTGGCCCGCGCCCGCCTGCCCCAGGGGCGGCTGATCGTCGAGCAGGAGATCGCCGGGCACGAACAGATCGAGCGGATCCTGCGGGACCTGGGCCGACCGGATCTCAACGCTGCGGAGTTCTCCTTCCACCTGTCACGGCTGGAGGCCGAGTCGCACCCGCATACGCAGGCGGAAGAGGACCGGCTGTTCCCCCTCCTGGCCAGGCACCTGAGCGAGGAGGAACTCGTCGACCTCGGGCGGAAGGCGGTGGAGGCGAAGGAGAAGGCGTCGATCCGGAGGTACCTCGCGGACCCGGACTCCTCCCTTCGGGACCGGATCGTCGCCTCCGGCACGACCCTGGTCGAACGGGTCCGGGCCTACCTGCGCACCGGCGCCTACCCGCTCTGACCGGCGGCCGGGCGGTCAGAGCGGGCCGGATCAGCGCGCGCTGGGGGTGTTCGCGGGCGGCAGGTCCTCGGGCAGCAGGAGGCGCAGGTCCGCCACGCCGGGCGACCGCATCCCGCCGAGCCGCCGAGCCTGGTGGGTGATCATCGTCTCCAGGAGCTGCCGCACGAGCCGCGCGTTGCCGAAGGTCCGGTCCCGCGGCAGGGTGTCGAGGTGTCCGCGCAGCGCCGAGAGCGTCTCCGGAGCGCACTCGTACCCTCCGGCCGCGGCCTGGTTCCGCATGATCTCGACGAGCTCGTCGGTGCTGTAGTCCTCGAACTCCACCTGCCGCGAGAACCGGGAGGCGAGACCGGGGTTGGAACTCAGGAAGCGCTGCATCTCCTCGGTGTAGCCGGCGACGATGACGACGACCTCGTCACGGTGGTCCTCCATGAGCTTGAGCAGGGTCTCCACCGCCTCACGGCCGAAGTCGTTGGACGCTCCCTCGGGAGTGAGGGTGTACGCCTCGTCGATGAACATCACACCGCCCAGCGCGCGCTGGAAGACCTCCTTCGTGAGCTGCGCGGTGTGGCCGACGTAGCGGCCGACGAGGTCGGCGCGCGCCACCTCGACGAGCTGGCCGCGCGGCAGGACGCCGAGGCTGTGCAGCAGCTCGGCGTAGAGCCGGGCGACGGTGGTCTTGCCGGTACCGGGCGAGCCGGTGAAGACGAGGTGCCGGCTGAGCCGGGGCACGGGCAGCCCGGCGGCCTCCCGCTGCTTGGCCGTCGCGAGGAGGTCGACGATGTCCTTCACCTCGCGCTTCACCCCGTTCAGGCCGACCATGTCCTGCAGCCGCGCCAGCAGCGTCTCGCGCTCCGCGCCCGCCGCGCCGTCCTCGACCGCGGCGTCGCTGACGTCCTCCGGCATCAACAGGGTGAGGTCGCTTTCGGCCGGGTCGGTCATGGACGCGAGCCGGAACGCCTGCCGCTCGATCATCTCCTCGAAGACCAGACGGGCGGTACGGCCGTTGCCGAAGGTGGCGTCGCGCGGCATCCGCTCGTAGTGCGTGGCGAGCGCCTGGCGGGTGGTCGGGTGCAGCTCGTAGCGGTGGCTCTCGCAGAGCTTCTCGGTGATCGTGACGAGCTCGTCGACCGAGTAGTTGGTGAACTCGATGGTCCGGCTGAACCGCGAGGCCATGCCCGGGTTGGCGGACAGGAACGACTGCATCTCGGCGGTGTAGCCTGCCGCCACCACGACGACCTCGTCGCGGTGGTCCTCCATCAGCTTCACGAGGGTGTCGATGGCCTCCCGGCCGAAGTCGTGGGAGCCGCCCCTGCCCTCGGTGACCAGGGTGTACGCCTCGTCGATGAACAGGACGCCGCCGAGCGCCTCGTTGAACGCCTCCGTCGTCTTGATGGCCGTCGCGCCGACGTACTGGGCGACCAGGTCGGCGCGGGAGACCTCCACGAGGTGCCCGGAGGGCAGCAGGCCGAGGTCGGCCAGGATCCCGCCGTACAGTCGCGCGACCGTGGTCTTGCCGGTGCCCGGCGGGCCCGCGAAGATCAGGTGCCGGCTCATCGGGGGGACCGGCATGCCGAGCCGGGCCCTGCGCTGCGACAGCTGGTTCAGGTTGACGAGCGCGCGTACCTGGCGCTTGACGCCCTCCAGGCCGATGAGGGACTCCAGCTCCTCCAGCGGCCCGCCGGCCGCGGGAGTGCGGGTGTCCCTGCCCTCCGCCGCCGCGCCGGCGGTCTCCCCGCCGGCCTCCTCGCCCCAGGAGTCGGGAACGCCGTTGCCCGAGCTGTCCAGGTCCCGCACGGTCAGCCGTCCGGGCCGGGACTGCCGCAGGCCGGCGCCGCGGTTGTCGCGCACGGCGCAGCCGGTGACGGAGACGGTCTCCGCGGTGTCCACCCGGACGCCGTCGCCGACGCTCCCGGTCAGCTCGCAGGAGGCGAGCGTGGCCCGCGCGCCGGTCGACAGGAGCACGCCGTGGGCGCCGGAGCCGCTGATCCGGGCCCGGGTCAGGGTGAGGTCGCCGCCCTCGCGGACGACGACGCCGGAGGCGTCGCTCTCGGCGACCGCGCAGTCCTGGAGCGCGCCCATCCCCCCGGAGTCGACGGAGACCCCGGCGTCGCCGGGGGAGCGGAACTCGCAGTCGCGGAAGGTGACGTTCGCGCCGCTCGCGATGCGCACCGCGGCGCCGCCGGACCGCTCGACGACGCAGTGCTCCAGCCGTCCGCGCCCGTCCTCGGTGACCTCCACCCCGGTCCCGCCGGGCGCGCTGATCGTGGCGTTGCGTACGAGCGGGTTGGCGCCCGACCGGATCGCGACGGCGGTGCCGGCGGCGTCCACGACCTCCAGCCGGTCGAACTCCGGGACGGAGTCCTCCGCCAGCAGCACGGACGCGGACGCGTCGGCGCAGTCGCGCACCGTCGCGGCGTTCAGCGTCGGCGAACTGGACCCGGCCACGTGGATGCCGGGCGCCGTCGAGCCGGCGAACTCACAGTTCTCGAAGGTGCCGCGGGAGCGCTCGGTGACGGACAGCCCGCTGCCCTTGGTACGGGCCGTCCGGCAGCGCCGCAGCAGCGGGTCCGCGCCGTCGGCCAGCACGATGCCCGGACCGGCGGTGATGTCGCTGACCGAGACCTCTTCCAGCGTCGGACGCGACCCGCTGGTCACGTACACGCCGGTCGCGCAGTCGCGGACGCTGGTCCGCGCGACGCGGGTGGCGCTGTCGCCCTCGAGGGCGATGGCCGGCTTGGACGTGGTGGAGATCTCGCAGTCCTCGATCGTGCCCTGGGCCTCGCCGTTGGTCAGCAGGCCGTTGCCGCGGGCGTCCCGCAGCCGGCAGTTCCGGATCGCGGACCGGGACTTCTCGCCCAGCACGACGGCGGAGGTGCCGAGGTTCTCGATGAGGCAGTCCTCGATGACGCTGGGCGTCTCCGAGGTGTCGACGACGCCGGCGCCCACGGGGTTGGTGATCCGGCAGCCGCGCATCGCGAGCGAGCCGGAGTTGCGGGACAGCACCGCCGTCCAGCCGGAACCGGCCACGGTGCAGCCCTCCATGGCGACCTGTCCGCGCGCCGCGTCCACCACCGGCACGTCGTCGCCGCCACCGCGCAGCGTGAGGTCCGTGAGCATCACGGCGTCCGCCACGAGCATCACCGCGGTGCCGCTGCGCGGGCAGATCTCCACGCTGCCGCGGTCCCCGTCGGCCACGATCGTGACGCGGGTCCGGATGAAGAGGCTCTCGGGGTACCGGCCGGGCTTGATACGGATCACCGATCCGGTACGTGCCGCCGCCAGCGCCTCCTCGATTGTCCGGAAAGCGCCCGGCTCTTCCGGGGAGACCGTGAGCAACTGCCGAGACACGCTGAACCCTCCTAAGTCGGTCCGAATGCCGACGAGACAACCATCATGCCGTTCGCGTGGACCGCTTGGCACCCTTGCCGGGAAGGGCTCTGACCAGCGGCGACACTTTTCCTGGACGACAAGAGAACGACAAGATCGCAACTCTACGCTGAGCGCATGCGACGTGTCCCCCGGCGCCTGTGCGCCGTGGCGTCGGTGGCCGCCGCCATGGCCTCGCTCTCCGTCTCCGCCCTTCCCGGAGCCGCGGCGGCCACGGCGTACGAACGGCCCCCCGGTGCCGCACCCGGCCCCGTCAGCCTGCCCGCCATACCGTCGGCGCTCGCGCCCGGCCGGCCGTGCACCGGGGCGTCCCCCACCGCCGCCCACGCCCGGCCGTGGACCGCGGGCGCGCTCGGCCTGGACCGGGTCCGTGAGCTCAGCCAGGGCGCCGGAGTCACCGTCGGTGTCGTCGACACCGGCGTGGGCGTGAGCGCCCCCGCGCTGGCCGGCCGGGTCACCGCGGTCGCGGACGCCGGCAACGACTGCGTCGGGCACGGCTCCTTCGCGGCCGGCCTGATCGCGGGCCGTGGCGAGGACGCGACCGGCGGCGGGATCGCGCCGCAGGCGCGGATCCTCGCCGTGCGCGGCACCAGCGGGACCGGCACTCCCTCACCCGGAGCGGTGGCGGCGGGCATCCGCACCGCCGTCGACCGCGGGGCCCGCGTCGTCTACGTCGGCGCCGCCCTGACGACGGGCAGGCAGGAGCTGACGAACGCGGTCCTCTACGCCACCCGCAAGGACGCCGTCGTGGTCGCGCCCGCGGCGCCGGACGCCGTGGCCACCACCGCCGGAGGCGTGGCCTCGGCACCGCCCGCGCGCCCCTACTTCCCCGCCTTCATCCCGCAGGTGGTCGCGGTCGAGGACTACGGGCAGGACGGCTCACGCCCGCAGAACGCGCCGAACGTCTTCGCCGCCGACCTGGCCGCGCCCGGCGACGCCGTCGTGGGCATCGGCCCCAAGGGCGCCGGGAACTACATCGGCTCCGGCTCCTCGCTGGCCGCGGCGTTCGTCGCGGGTACCGCCGCCCTCGTGCGCGCGTACCAGCCCCGGCTGACGGCGGCCGAGGTCGCGAACCGTCTGGTCACCTCCGCCTACCCCGCGGCGAAGCCCGTCCTCGACCCGTACGCCGCCGTGGCCGCGGTGTCGTCCCCGGCGACCGCGCGGCCGGCATCCGCCGCTCCCATGCGGATGCCGGGCCGGACCTCGCACGCCGCGCGTACCCGCGCGCTGGTCGTCGCCTCGGTCGGGGGCGGGATCGTCGCCATCGTCGCCTGCGCGGCGGTGATCGTCCCGCTCGGCCGGGCCCGGGGCTGGCGGCCGGCCGGTGGTGATCCGGTCTGACTCCGCCGGTGTCAATGTCGGCAAGTCGGCGGCAAGGACTCGCCAAGACCACGGCTTGATCGTTGAGGCTTCATCAATGGCCGAGGTCAAGCCGTGGCCGTCTCCGGAATGACGAATCGTGAGAATGAGGTCGCCCTACATGACGCACAGCCGAGTGCTGGACCGGCCACCGAGGATGGTCCGGAAATTCGTCATGCCGCGACGGCATGACGTTCCGCGTGGTCCGGCTCCGCAGCCCGAGCCGTCGCACGACGACGCCTTCTCGCGCACCCTGTACGAGCGGCACGGCACCGTCCTGCTCAACTTCACCCTCCGGCTGTGCGACGGCGACCGGCACCGCGCCGAGGACATCGTCCAGGAGACCGCCGTACGGGCCTGGCAGCACCGCGGGATCCTCGACCCGACGACGGACCGGATCCGCACCTGGCTGTTCACCGTCGCGCACCGGCTCGTGATCGATCACTACCGCGCCCGGCAGGCCAGGCCGAACGAGGTCGGCGACGACCAGCCCGAGGAACGGGCCGTGCCGGACCCGGCCGAGCGGGTCGTCACGCTGCGGGCGGTGCTCGAGTCCATGACCGAGCTCACCGAGCAGCAGCGCGAGGTCCTCATCTACACCTACTACCTCGGCTGCAGCGTGGAGCAGACGGCAACCGCGCTCGGCCTCGCGCCGGGGACGGTCAAGTCCCGCGCCCACTACGCGATGCGCGCGCTGCGGGCGTCCCTGCGCGCCCGCGCCGTCATGGACTGAGCGACGCGCCCGCGCCGTCACACGAACCGAGCGGCGCCGCCCGGGTCCCCGGCCCCCGGGGACCACCGGTACCCAGGCCCTCGCGATGGCCGGTGCCGGGCCGAGCGGCGCCGCTCCTTCTTCCGCGGGACCCGAGCGGCGCCGTTCTCTCTTCCGCGCCCCTCAGTCGAGCAGGGCGGTCTGGATCTGCACGGCCTTGCGCCGGGCGATCCGGATCGCCCGGCCGGGCGGCAGGATGCGGCCCTTGACGTTGCCGAACAGGTATCCCTCGTCCGGCGGGCAGGACATCAGCAGGGACGGCGTGTTGACCTCCTGCAGCCGGCGCATCATCATCTCGCCCATCCCGCGGCCGGCGCCCGCGGCGGCCCGGGCGACGACCACGTGCAGCCCGACCTCCCAGCCGAGGGCGAGGTGGTCGATGATCGGGTCGAACGGATGCTGCATCGGGCCGGCCCCGACCATGTCGTAGTCGTCGACCAGGATGAACAGCCGGGGGCCGCTCCACCAGTCGCACAGCTTCATCCGGGACGGAGTGATGTCCGGCCCCGGCAGGCGGCCCTTGATCGCCTGGCCCGCCCCCATGACCAGCTCGCGCAGCGCGTCGATGCTGACCGCGTGCCCGAGGCGGTACTCCTCGGGGACCGCCTCGACCAGCTCACGGCGGTAGTCGACCACCATGATGCGCGCCTCCGCGGGCGTGTACCGCTCGGTCACGGCGTGGGCGACCAGGCGCAGCAGGTTCGTCTTGCCGCTCTCGGTGTCGCCGACGACCACCAGGTGCGGGGTCTCGGCGAAATCGTGCACCACGGGGGAGAGCCGTTCTTCCTCCAGGCCGATCGGCACCCGGAAGTCGCCCTCGGGCGCCGGCAGTTCCCGCACGCTGAGCTGGGCCGGCAGCATCCGCACCGGAGGCGCGGCGGGGCCCGCCCAGCTCTCGCGCACCGCGGCGACCAGGCCCGCGACGCCGTCGGCGAGGTCGTCGGCGCTCTCCACCGAGTCGATGCGCGGCAGCGCCGTGAGGTAGTGCAACTTGGTGTCGCGGGTGATGCCGCGTCCGGGGACGCGCGGCACGCTCGCCGCGCTCCGGGTGTCGACCTCCGAGTCCATCGGGTCGCCCATCCGCAGCTCCAGGTGGGTGGCGGCCTGGTCGCGCACGGCCGCCGTGAGCTCCACCCACCGCGCGGTGGTGACGATCAGGTGGATGCCGAAGCTGAGGCCGCGCGCCGCGATCGCGGCGAACGTCTGGATGTACCGGTCGAAGTCCTGGCGCACCGTCGACCAGCCGTCCACGACGAGGAACACGTCCCCGTGCGGCTGGTCGGCGAACTCCCCGGCCGCCCGGCGGCGCCGGTAGGTCGCCATGGAGTCGATGCCGTTGAAGAGGAAGAACTGCTCGCGGTCGGCGAGCAGCGCGGTGACCTCCGCGACGGTACGGCCGACTCGCTCGTGGTCCAGGCGGCTGGCGACCCCGGCGACATGTGGCAGGCCGGTGAGACCGGCGAGCGTGCCACCGCCGAAGTCGAGGCAGTAGAACTGCACTTCGCGGGGGGTGTGGGTGAGGGCGAGCGCGGTGATCAGGGTGCGGACGAGCGTGCTCTTGCCGCTCTGCGGGCCGCCGGCGATGGCGACGTGCCCGCCGGCCCCGGACAGGTCGACGACCAGCAGGTCGCGGATCTGCTCGAAGGGCCGGTCGACGATGCCCAGCGGCACGGTGAGCCCGCCACGCCGCTCCCAGTCGACGGTCGTCAGGCCGAACACGTCGTCGGGCGCGAGCGGCGGGAGGATCTGGTCGAGGGTGGGCGGCAGGTCGAGCGGCGGCAGCCACACCTGGTGGGCCGGCGGCCCGGCGTCGCGCAGCCGGTCGACGGCCACCGACAGAAGGGTCTCGGCGGTCTCCTCGGGCTCCTCCGGGGTCTCCTGGACCGGGACGGGCTGGATCTGGGCGATGCGGGAGGCGGACCAGGGGACCACCTGGCTCGCCACCCGCGCCTGGTCGGCCTTGCCGCGCCCCCGGTAGGGACCGGAGGAGTACGCCGCGCGGAACCGGGTGAGCGCCTCGACGCCCGTCTTGAGGAAACCGGCGCCGGGTTGGGGCGGCAGCTGGTGGGCGTCGGGCACGCCCAGCACGCCGCGGCTCTCCATGGCCGAGAACGTCCGCAGGCCGATGCGGTAGGACAGGTGGCTCTCGAGCTGGTGCATGCGGCCCTCGTCAAGCCGCTGGGAGGCGAGCAGCAGATGCACGCCCAGGCTTCGGCCCAAACGGCCGATCATGACGAACAGCTCCATGAAGTCGCGGTGCGCGGCGAGCAGCTCGCTGAACTCGTCGACGACGACGAAGAGGCTGGGCAGCGGCTCCAGCGGTGTTCCGGCCGCCCGGGCCTTCTCGTACTCCAGCGCGGACACGTAGTTGCCCGCGGCGCGCAGCAGTTCCTGGCGGCGCATGAGCTCGCCGTGCAGCGCGTCCCGCATGCGGGCGACGAGGGCGGCCTCGTCGGCCAGGTTCGTGATGACCGCGGAGACGTGCGGCAGCTCGTCCAGGCCGAGGAAGGTCGCACCGCCCTTGAAGTCCACCAGGACGAAGTTCAGCGTCTCGGAGGAGTTGGTCAGCGCCATCGCGAGCACAAGGGTGCGCAGCAGCTCGCTCTTGCCCGAGCCGGTGGCGCCGATCAGCATGCCGTGCGGGCCGGTGCCGCCCTGGGCGGACTCCTTGATGTCCAGCTCCACCGGCTTGCCGTCGGCACCGACCGCGATCGGCACCTTCAGGCGTTCCGCGGCGGTGCGCTTGCGCCAGAGGGAGTGGGGATCGTGCCGGTACAGGTCGGGGATGCCCAGGAGCGTGGCCAGGTCCGTGGTGGCCGACAGCGGCTCGGTCCGCTCGGACCCGACGCCGAGCCGGTACGGCGCGAGCCGCCGGGCGAGCGCGGTCGCGGTCGGCACGCCCAGGGCGTCGGGCCGGCCGAGCACGGTCAGCTGCTCCTTGCGCTCCCGGTCGGTGCGGACGAGCCGGATCTCGCCGTCGCCCACGTCGAGGCGGAGGGTGGTGCGGCCGGGCCGCCACGTCAGCGCGCCGGACATGTCGAGCACGACGACGTTGCGCATGCCCGGGCCGTCCAGCGCGTGCCCGGCGGGGATGGTGCCCCCGTCCACGATGAGCGCCGCGTAGGGCTCCTCCCGGCCCGGCATGGCCTCCGGGTCGTACGTCGGCCGCTCCCAGAACTCCGCGCCGAGCATGCCCTCCAGCTCCGGGAAGTCCGAGGCGATCATGCGAACCTGGCCGGCGGCGTCGCTGTCGTGGGGGTTCAGGTTGTGCGGCAGCCACTTGACCCACTCCCACTCCGCCAGGCGGTCCGGGGCGACGCAGAGCGCGATCCACAGGTCGTCCGGCGAGTGGAAGACGGCGAGCTGGGCGACCATGGCGCGGACGGCTCCGCGGATCTGTGCCTCGTCGCCCCGGAACAGCACGCGGGCCCAGGACTGCAGGTAGACGGCGGTGGGCTGGTCGGGCACGGTGGAGTACGCCCGGATGAAGCCGCGGAGCGCGTGCGCGGTGAGCGGCTCGAGGTCCTGGACCGGTTTGGTGGTCGTCGGCGACAGGCGCAGGCCCAGCTTCTGGTCGCCGACCGCCAGTCGCGTCTCGGCGAAGTCGGGGTCCGAGGGCCGGCGCTCCCACATCCGGGTCGTGCCGACCATGGACCACAGCGTCTGCGGTGCCGGATGCCGCCAGGCCAGGGCGCGCTGCTGGTCGTGGACGGCCGTGCGCACCTTGCGCCGGGTCTGGGAGAGGTAGCGCAGGTAGTCGCGGCGGGCGCCCTTGAGCTTCTGCTTGCGCTCACCGCTCTTGCGCATGCCCTGCCCGACCATCATGCCTCCGGCGGCGAGGACCATCAGGCCGAGGGCGAGCGGCAGGAAGCTGTTCTTGGCCCCGCTGCCGCGCGTCATGTACATCATCACCATGGCCACCGACATCAGCGCCATGGGCAGGTACGTCCAGACGGCGGAGTTGTCGGGCACGGTCTCGGGCATCGTGGGCGGTTCCTGAAGGGTGAGCTCCCCTTCGGGCATCTCGGGCGGACGCCGGCGCATCGGCCTGCGGAACAGCACGAAACTCAACGAACGGCCTCCTGGCGTGGTACGACGAAGCGCCGCGCCGGCGGACGGGAGTCGCCGGGCGCGCTCGGCGGAGTGGAGAGCCGCGGAGAGGACCTCGCGGAGCGGGCCGGTTGCGTCACCGCGAATCGTACAGGTGAGATGCCCTCTGCGTCCCGATTCAGGGACGTACGCCACGTTCGTACGGGCAATCGGATATTCGGGTGAACCAGGAGGCGATCTCCTGCGTATGCCCGAGTGGAGAGCACTGCCCAGACGGACCGACGTGGAGTAACAACCCATTCACGCGCCCGGCCGCCGCTCGGCGACGGCGACGGGCGTCCGTGGAAAGAACGAGTGAGCCCCATGAGCAAGAGCTCGGCGGCGGACCTGTGCCGACTGACGGTACGCGCCCCCGCCAAGACCATCGACCTGGCCGTACCGGCCGACGTCCCGGTCGCGGACCTGCTCCCCGCCGTGCTCGGTTACGGCGGGGACGATCTCGGCGAGAGCGGGATCGAACACGAGGGCTGGGTGCTGCAGCGCCTGGGCGGACCGCCGCTCGACGAGGACGCCACCCTCGAGTCCCTCGACCTGCATGACGGCGACACCCTCTACCTGCGGCCTCGCACCGAGGCGCTACCCGAGGTACGGCTGGACGACCTGGTGGACGGCATCTCCACCACGATGAAGGACAGCAAGTGGGGGTGGAGTCCGCAGGCGAGCCGGCGGCTGCTGCGCGGCCTGGCGGTGTTCGTGATGATCGCCGTACTGGCGGTGCTCGCACTGCCGAGCGGACCGACCGAGCAGCGGATCGTGGCCGCCGGCGCCGGCGCGCTCCTGCTGCTCGCCGGGGCGGCGGCGGCGAGCCGCGCGGTGGGCGACGCCGCGACGGCCGCGCTCCTGGGCGTCATGGCCGGCCCGTACCTCATCCTGGCCGGGTGGCTGCTGCCCGGAGGCAGGCTGTCCGGACCGGACGGCTTCGAGGTGGTGGGCGCCCGGCTGCTCGCCGCGTCCGCGGCCGAGGCGGGCGGCGCCGTGCTCGCGCTGGCCCTGGTGGCGGCGTACACGTCGTTGTTCGTCGGCGCGACCGTGCTGGCCTTCGGCGGCGCCCTCGCGGGGGCCCTCATGATGGTCGCGGGACTCCCGCCGGAGGAGGCGGCCGCGGTGGTCGCCCTGCTCGCGGTCGTGTTCGGCGCGTTCGTGCCGGCCATGTCGTTCCGGCTGTCCGGGTTGCGCATGCCGCCGCTGCCGACCACCCCCGAGCAGCTCCAGGACGGCATCGAACCGCGCTCGCCGAAGGCCGTGGCCGCCCGCGCGGTCCTGGCGGACGGCTGGATGACGGGGATGTACGGCACGGTCGGGCTGGCCTGCACCGCCTGCCTGACCGCGGTGGCCCACCACCAGGACCTGGCCCAGCTCGTATTCGCGTCCGCGCTGTCCCTGCTGCTGGTGCTGCACAGCCGCGGCCTCGGCAACGTCTGGCAGCGCCTGTTCCTGGCCCTGCCGGGAGTGTGGGGAGCGGTCACGATCGTCGCCGTCGAGGTCGCCAGGAGCGGACCGACCGGCCGGGTGATCATCGCGGTGGCGCTGATGGCGGTCACCGCGAGCCTCCTGATCGCCGGGTGGACGGTGCCCGGCCGCCGGATGGTGCCGTACTGGGGCCGCGGCGCCGAACTCCTGCAGAGCCTGGTCGCGATCGCCATGCTGCCGCTGACCCTGTGGGTCCTCGGCGTGTACGGCGAGTTGCGCGCCATCGGCTGACCAGGACACGAGAGCACGACGGAAGAGGCGACGATGCAGTCCCGCCGCGACCAGGTCCACGCCCACATGTTCGTCATGGGCCGCATCACGTCGGGGATGCTCCGGGCGGATCCCGACGCGCCCGAGAGCCCCCAGGGCCGTACGAACCGGGGGGTGATCATCGGCATCGTGATCGCCGTGCTGCTGTGCGGCGGGGCGTTCGTCTGGGGCCTGATCTCGCCCGGCCGGTCGGCCTCCTGGCAGAACGCGGAAAGCCTGATCATCGACCAGGAGACCGGCGCGTCCTATCTCTACGTGGACGGGCGGCTGCGCCCGGTCCAGAACTACGCGTCGGCGCGGCTGATCGGCGGTTCCAGGCTGACCGCGCACCACGTCCGGACCAAGTCGCTGGCCGGGACGCCGCACGGTCAGCCGGTGGGCATCATCGGCGCGCCCGACGCGCTGCCGTCGACCGGCGCCCTGGCCGAGGGGGCGTGGGCGGTCTGCTCCGGCACCGGGGCGGGCTCCACGGCGCCGGTCACGACCCTCGCCATCGGAGTGGGGGACGCCGGCGACGGCGCGCTGACGGCCGGTCAGGGACTGCTGGTCACCGCGCCCGACGCGCACGTCTACCTGGTGTGGCAGGGCAGCCGGCTGCGGCTCGACCCGAAGGGCGGAGCGGCGACGGCCCTCGGCTACGGGGGCCGGACCCCGACCCCGGTGTCGGCCGCGTTCGTCGACGCGCTCCCGGCCGGACCTGACCTGGCCGCCCCGGTCGTGCCCGGCATGGGCGGTGCGGGGCCGTCGCTGGACGGGCACGCGACCCGCATCGGGCAGGTCTTCAAGGTCGGGGTGCTGGGGTCGAAGCCGCGGTACTACCAACTGCGCCAGAACGGCCTGACGGAGGTCACCACGACCGTCGCCGCCCTGATCCTGGCCGATCCCGCCGTACGCGCCAAGGCGTACGGCGGCAGGACGCCCGACGCGACCGCCCTCGCCCCCGACGCCATGAACGGACGGATGGCGCCGGACACGACCGCCGCGGGCGCGCTGCCCGAGACGCCGCCGCACCTGGTCGACCTTCAGCCGGACCAGAACGCCTGCGCCCGGATTCAGCCGACCGCCGTGGGGCCCCGGGTCAGCGTCGCGCTGCAGGACCCGGCCTCGCTCGGCATCCCCGCCCAGGCGGCGACCACATCCGCCTGCACGCCCGTCGACCGGATCACCGTGCGACCCGGCGGCGGCGCGCTGGTGCGGGTCCTCCCGGCGGCGGGCGGCACGGTCGGCGGCACGACCTACCTCGTGACCGACACCGCCACCAAGTACCGGGTGGCCTCCGCCTCCGACCTGGCGGCGCTCGGATACTCCAGCGACCAGGCGGTGGCCCTGCCGTCGCCGCTGCTGAACATGCTGCCCACCGGACCGGACCTCAGCACGGCGGCCGCGCAGGCGGGCGTCTCCTCGAGCACCGCGCCGCCCTGCGCGGCTCCGGGCGAGGCGGCGCCGGGCCCGGGCAAGGCGGCGAAGTCCGGTCAGGCGGACAAGGCGGCGACCCCAGGGGCGGGCAAGGCGCCGGCGAACGGCGCGGCGGGCAAGTCGGCGAAGACCGGTCCGGGCAAGGCGACGACAAGTTGACGGCAAGTCGGGGTTACTACCACGGAGTACGGAAGGAGACGCGAACCGGTTGGCGGCGCGCGCCGATGGCGGTGCTGACCGAGCGAACCTCGACGCACGATCTCGCTCTCGGTTTCCCGTGAGCACCGAACCAGAGAGGCAGGCGCGGCATGGCAGGCATGCAGCAGTCAGAGGTCAGGGCGACCAAGAACGGCATTCAGGCCCTGGAGATGGCGTACACCGGAATCACCAAGATCAAGCAGGACGTCGAGTCCACCCGCTTCAACCTGGCGGCCGGCTACAAGGGCTCGGACGGCCAGGCGTTCCAGGACCTCGTCAACTCCTGGGAGCAGCAGGCGGACGTCATCCTCAAGAACCTGCAGGACATGGTCGACAAGCTGAACCAGACCCTCACCTCGCAGCACCAGCAGCAGGGCTCCAGCAACGAGTCGATCAACCAGGGCTACCAGCAGGCCCAGGCCGTCTTCAACGCCCTGCACGGCTGACCCCAGATCGACCCGGCTCTTTCCTTCTGACGCGAAACGAGGACACCGATGAGCGAGGACTTCACCGACGGTTTCATCTACGTCGACTACAACCACATGGGCAACGCCGCCGACGACCTGGTCTCCCAGACCCAGGCCATCGCGCAGACGATCTCCAACATGGAGATGGAGCTCGCCGAGCTGAAGAAGCAGTGGATCGGTGACGACGCCCAGGTCTACAACCAGAAGCAGCAGGCCTGGGACAACGCGATCAAGGCCATGGAGCAGATCCTCACCAGCCACTCGCAGCTGCTCGACGAGATCTCCGGCAGCTACAAGTACAACGAGAACAGCCTCAGCCAGATGTGGTCCGAGGTGCGCATCGGCGGTTGACCGCCCGCCTCCGGCCGCCCGCCACGCGGGCGGCCGGAGGCGGCCGGCAGGCGAACGCCGAAATCCCCGGCCGCGAACCGGACCGGCCGGCAGTGGAACCGACAGACCTCGGAACAGCGGAGCCATGGCAGATCAGAAGAAGCTGGCGCTGGACAAGGACTCGCTGCAGAAGTTCGTCGACAACGACATCACGAACTTCAGCGACTCCCTCGACAAGATCGCGCACAAGACCGACACCCAGGGCACGCCGCCGATCGACTTCCTGCTGGGCAAGGGCGAGAGCACCGCGGACAACGATTTCTACCGGCTGCACGCGCCGCTGGCGATCGGTGCCCTGGCCAAGGACTCGGCGACCAGCGGCAAGGCCCTCGTCGACAAGATCACCACGTCGGCGCAGTCCATCTCCGACATCTACGCGCAGCAGATCAAGCTCTTCACCGATCTGCACACGTACCTCAACACCACGATCAAGAAGCTGATGGACGCCCAGCACGGCTCGCTGGACAAGATCGACGGTAAGGCCTTCCTGGATGCCCTGGGCACGGTGCCCAATGACTTCAATTCGGCTGGCGGCACCCAGTCCACCTGAACCGCGCTGAGTCCTTCCCCTTCTTCCGACGCCAAGCCTTTGATGGAGAGCAGACATGGCGGACCCCGCAGGAGACAAGCCTCCAGCCTCTTCGGCGAACGATCATTGGTACGACGCCGTCACGCTGCTCACCGGCTACAAACCGCCCGTCAAGCGCGGCGAGATCTTCAAGACCCTTTACGGCAACGATGACATCCCGCTGATGAAGGTGGAGATCGACACCTCGGGCGCCTCGCCGACGAACGCGGAGGCGGAGGCCATCCATGACATGGCCTGGCGCGCTCGGAACTCCGGCTGGCGGATCAACGACACCGACTTCGTCGTCCCCTTCTACGGCCCGACCGACGACTCGGCGGTCAGCACCCTGGCCACGGGGACGGAAGTGCACATGCGCAGGGCGCGCATCACCCTGCTCGGCACCTACAACCACGAGATCCCGCACGGCGGTGTCTCTTATGGCGGGAAGTTCGGTAAGGACTCGCACCTCATGCCGAGCGGCTTCGAGGGATGGGACTCCGCGCCACTCGCGCAGTACAGCTACGGCGGTGGTCTCGCGCTCGAGAAGCTGATGTACGACCCGCACACCACGCAGGGCTTCTCCTTCAACGACGTGTCCGTCCTCGACGACGACGCCGTCGACCTGAAGTCCTTCGACAAGGCCGCGATGGCTTTCAACCGGGCCGCGCTCTTCTTCTACAACTCCAGGGCCACGATCCAGCAGTGGGAGGACGCGCTGGGATCGGAGGACGCGGCCTGGCGCGGACAGGCGGCCGGCGTCTTCTGGGACATCATCCACCAGCTGGGTGTCAACTATCAGAGTTACACGGACGCCCTCTCGGTCGGTGGTTTCGGCATCTCCAAGGTCGCCGCGGACCTGATGACCGCCAAGTCGGGCTTCCAGAAGGCGATCGAGAACCTCTACTGGGTCTGGAGCGATTGGGCGCTCCGGCTGGGGAACCCGCTTCGCTGGCTGTACGACATCCTGTTCGACGTCACCGACCAGATCTGGCTGAACAACATCACCAAGGTTCGCTGGCACGAGAGCTACGGCTATGAGTCGTACGACTCCTGGAACCAGGTCGATGAGGGCGGCTGGAGCGGGGATGCGACGACCGCGGGTGGGAAGAATTTCGGGCCGCTGAACGCCCTGACGACCTGGAAGGCGATCGGCGAAGAGGCGATCAGTCGTTGGCAGACCTCCGTCAACGACTACTTGGGAAATGCCGCCCAAGAGGCGCTGCGCGCCATCAACAACTCCTGGACCCATATTCCCGACGACATCCCCAAACTCACCACCGCCAACGTCAACCTCGCCGCGGACTATCAGGCCGACAAGGCTGCGGCGGAGCAGGACAAGCAGGACAAGGAGAACGAGGAGAACAAGAAGAAGGAGGAGGACTGGGAGAAGAAGCAGGAGGAGTGGCGCAATGAGGACCTGAAGCACCAGAAGGAGCTGGAGGACGAGCAGAACAAGCAGCGCGACGAGGACAAGAAGCACCAGCAGGAGCTGGAGGACGAGGCCAAGAAGCAGCGCGAGGAGGACCTGAAGCACCAGCAGGAGCTGGAGGACGAGGCCAAGAAGCAGCGCGAGGAGGACCTGAAGCACCAGCAGGACATCGAGAACGAGCAGCGCCAGCAGTACCAGCAGCAGCAGGACGAGGCCAAGAAGCAGTACGAGGAGCAGCAGCAACAGCAGAAGGAACAGCAGGACGAGGCGAAGAAGCAGTACGAGCAGCAGCAGGCGGACCAGAAGGCCCAGGAGGCCAAGCAGGAGGAGCTGCAGAAGCAGCAGCAGGACGAGGCCAAGAAGCAGTACGACCAGCAGATGGCGATGCAGCTTCAAATGCGGAAGGAGGACCAGCAGAAGCAGGACGAGCAGGAGAAGAAGCAGGAGGAGCTGCAGAAGCAGCAGCAGGAGGAGGCCAAGCAGCAGTACGCGCAGCAGCAACAGCAGCAGAAGGAACAGCAGGACGAGGCGAAGAAGCAGTACGAGCAGCAGCAGGCGGACCAGAAGGCCCAGGAGGCCAAGCAGGAGGAGCTGCAGAAGCAGCAGCAGGACGAGGCCAGGAAGCAGTACCAGCAGCAGCAGGCGGACCAGAAGGCCCAGGAGGCCAAGCAGGAGGAACTGCAGAAACAGCAGCAGGAAGAGGCCAAGCAGCAGTACGCGGAGCAGCAGAAGCAGCAGCAGGAGCAGGAGAAGAAGCAGGAGGAGCTGCAGAAGCAGCAACAGGACCAGGCTCAGAAGCAGTTCGACCAGCAGCAGAAGCAGTACGAAGAGCAGCAGAAACAGCAGCAGCAGCAGTACGCGCAGCAGCAGAAGCAGCAGCAGGACATCGCCAAGGAGTTCGTCCAGCCGGGGAACCAGAATTACGCGCTCCCGGGCAAGCAGGAGTTCGTGCAGCCGGGCTCGTCCCAGCTCCAGCCCTCGCAGCTCACCGGCCACGTGGTGCAGAACCCCGACGGCAGCCTCACCACCGTCTACGGGAATGACAACCCGACAGGCCTCAACTCACAGACCGGCCTGGAACACCTCCAGCCCGGCCAGATCCAGAGCCACTCGAGCCTGAACCCCGACGGCACCATCACCACCGACTACAGCGACGGCAGCTCGACGACCATCAACCCGCACACGGGCCTGGAGACGACGATCCACCCGAACGGGACGACCACCCACGAGCAGCTGACCCACGGTCACATGCTGACCAACCCGGACGGCAGTCAGACGACGGTCAACCCCGACGGGACCGTCACGACCCACTACCCGGACGGCAGCTACACCACGGTCGACCCCAAGACGGGCAGCGCGGTCACCCACGAGCCGAACGGCGAGACCATCACGACCCCGCTCGACCACGAGGGCACGTCGCTTCCGTACGCTTCGCGCCTGCAGAGCTCCCTCGGCAACGGGGCGGCGAGCTACTACGAGCCGGCCCTGCACGACCTGCCGAGTTCCGGAGGCCTTCTGGGATCTCCCTCGACGGCGCTCGGTGGCCAGGCCACGACCCCTGCCGTCTTCCCGGTCGGCCAGTCCGGCGGAGTGCTGCCGCCCGCCACGCGCCTCGACGGGACCACGACCGGCGGCCTGCCCGCCGGCGGGCAGAGCGGGTACCCGCCGATGATGGGCGGTGGCATGGGCGGCATGGGCGGCATGGGCATGGGCGGCGGTGAGAAGAACGGCAGCGGCGAGCGGGTCCGCCAGGTCTACGAGGACGAGGAGATCGTCCCCACGGACGGCGGCTCCCTCGGCCGGCGCGCGCGCAGGAGCCGCGGCTACGAGGAGGCGGTGCCGGGGGCGAACTTCACTCCCACCAGCTCCGGCTACAACCCGTACGGGGGCGAGGACCGCCGTCAGACGGAGAGCGGTGATCGCGAGCGCGAGGCGTGGGTGCCGGAGGAAGAGGACGTCTGGGGCACGGACGAAGGCGGCGCGCCGGCCGTCATCGGCTGAGAACGACGGTTCGCCGCCGGATCGTGTCCGGCGGCGAACCGGCACAGGGAGGAGAAGGGACGATGGAGACCGAAGAGTCGATGGAGCAGCGCATCGCGGAGGCGAGGGCGCGTCTCGAGTCGACCAGGGCGGCGGTGGCCCGGGCACGGGCCGACCTCAGCAGTTCGTCGTCGACCGCGCGGTCCAAGGACCGTTCCGTCGAGGTGACCGTCGGCCCGCAGGGCGAGCTGCAGCGGGTCAAGTTCCTGGATGAGAAGTTCCGGACGATGGAGGCGGCGCAGTTGGCCGCTTCGATCGTCGAGGCCGCGAACAAGGGCCGGGCGACCATGGCCCGGCGGGTGATCGACACCTTCTCCGCGTTGACTCCGTCGGAACCGGACATTGACGGCCTTCCCGGCTTTAAGATCGACTTTGAGGAGATCTTCGGGTCCGCCCTGGCGGCCGGACGGCGCGGACGGGGCACCGGCGCGTCCGGGCGTGGCGCCCGGCCGTCCGCGAAACTGCGCGACGAGATAGTGGAGGACGGCAACGATGGGTGAGACGGGCAAGTACACGGCCGACCCGGCGAAGGCCCAAGCGGCCGTCGAGGCCATGGAGGAACTCGGCAATTACGTGTTCAACCTGGCCGCGCGGTTCCGTAACGGCGTCAACTTCGACGTGCTCGGCAACGACAAGGCCTTCGGAGCTCCGGCCACGGAGGCGGCGATCAGGCTCGTCGACGAGATCGCGACGGGCACCGAGGCGGCCAGCCGGATGCTGCTGGCCGTTCCGATGGCGCTGCGGGCGAACCAGAAGAGCGTCGTGAACCAGCAGGGCCGTGCGCTCACGGCCGTGCACGACGCCAAGTCCGGGGGCGGCTGGCGGACGCCGGGTTCCTTCGGCGGCAGGGAGTAGTCACCCACCGTGTCCGATGAGCCGTGGGGCGGGTTCGTCTTCAACGAGGACGAACGGCGGATGTTCCTGTTCCTGATGGGAATGGAGCCGCCCGAGGCCAACCCCGGCCAGGTCTTCCATCTCGGCCAGGCCCCGACCGATCTGGCGGCCGAGCTGGACGGCCTGTCGCGGATGATCGAGGACACGCTGAGCAAGGTCGACGGCGCGCTGCCGGAAGAGGTCATCGCCCAGTACAAGGCGATGCTCCGGGAGCTCACGGGCGAGGGCGGCTACGGCAGCCACATCAACGAGATCAGGGACGGCGCCCTCGCCACCGCGACGCAGTTCGGCAACTGGGCGCGGAGCCTGGGCCAGGCGCAGATCCAGATCATCTCGACGCTGATCGCCATGCAGATCCAGCTGGCGATCATGTCGGCGATGGCCTTCTTCACCGGCGGGGCCTCCCTCGGTGAGGAGGCGATCGCCTACAACACCGCGCGCCTGACCCTGAACATGATCCTGCAGCGGCTGGCGGGCCTCATCGAGTTCATCGTGCCGACCGCCATCCAGGCGGCCATCGGCGCGCTGATCATGATGGCGGCGAGCCTGATCTCCACCGCGCTGGGCTACGGCGACCCGGACAAGCCGATCAACGGGACCTGGGTCGCCGAGGGCGCGGTCGGCGGCGCTCTCGCCGATCTGGGAATCCGCGGCGTGGGCGCCGGACTCGGCGGCCTGGGCAAGTGGTTCGACGGGCTGGCCACCGGAAACTTCGCGAAGTTCCTCGACAACAACATCGTCGACGAACTGCGGAACATCGGCGGCGACTTCGTCAAGATGGGCGCCGGCGCGGGGATCGCCGGGACGATGGCCCCCGGCCTCGTGGAGAACTACTGGCACTTCGACCCGATGATGGTCGTCGGCGGCGGCATCGGCGGCGCCGCGTTCGGCGCGTTCGCGCGGGGTGTCCAGCTGAGCGCCAACGGGTACCGCACGCAGAAGATCGGCGGCGGTATCTCCGAGCTGCTCGCGCAGGAACATCTCGATATCTCCTCCGCCGAGGTCAAGCCGGGCGGCGGACCCGGCGGCGACGGTCCGGGCGGGGGCGGACGGTCGACGCCCGTGCCGGAGTCCTCCCTGGAGGAGCCACCGCCGCAGACCGTGCGTTCCGCGCCGCCGCAGCGTCCGACGACCGTCGAGCCTCCCGAGCGGATCGGGACGGTCGGGGAGGACGACCCGCTCCTGCGGACCGGCCTCGGCGACCCGCTGTCCCTGAACGGTTCCCACGGCCCGGAGAGCCTCGGCGAGGTCACGCCACCGCCGCCGAGCCGTAACCTCTCGCCGTCCGTCGAGACGCCGCTCCCCGAGAGCCGCCCGATCGGCGAGAACGGCGAACCGCTCCCGCCGCCCCTGTCGGCCCCGGTGGGCGAGCACACGCCGATCACCACGGCTCCGCCGGTACGGCCCGCGCCCCCCGCGCCGAGTTCCCCGGTCCGCTCCACGCCGGTCACCACGCCGCGGGAGAACGTCGAGGTCGGCCCGGAGCCGGTGTCCCCGGTGGAGAGCTTCACGTCGGACTCGCGGCCGGTGTCCCCGGTGGAGAGCTTCACGTCGGACTCGGAGCCGGTGTCCCCGGTCGAGCGGCCCGCGTTCCGCCCGACTTCGGCGCCGCCCGCCGAATCGCCGGGCCCGCGGAACCTCACGTCGCCGGAGGCCGAGGTTCCGGCGCCCTCGCACACCGAGGTCACGAATCCCGCGCCCGGCGGCGGGCGTGTCGAACCGGGCGCCAACGGCGCGCTCCCGCCCCGCTCCGCGGGCACCGAGACCCCGGCGCGACAGCCCGAGGGGGCGCAGCGCAACGCGCCGGGCACCGAGGAGGCCGTGACCCCGCCGTCCCGGCCGCAGACCACGTCGACGACACCGCCCGAGACGGCACCGCGCTCGGAGCCCAACGGGCGCGTCACCGAGCCGCCCGCCTCCGTACGGAACGCGGCCCCCGGCGCCACCCGCACGGGACCCGAGACCGTACGGCCCAACGAGACGACGACGCGTACGGGCGACTCCCGGACGCCCACGGAAGAGCCGACGGAGCCGCCCGCCGAGTCGACCACCGAGCCGCCTTCCGAGTCGACCACGGTCCCGCCCGCCGAGTCGCCCGCCGTGCCGGTGCGGACGGAGTCCGGCAGGCCGCCCGCGTCCGGTGAGCCCCCGGCCGAGCTCGGCAGGGGTCCGGGCACGCCCGCGAACAACGGCTCGAGGCCCGCTGAGCAGACGCCTCCCGCGCCCGCACGGACCGGGACCGGATCCACCACGAGGCCGGCGGCTCCCGACGAGAGGCCGCAGGACCCGCCCGCGCCGGCCGGCCGGGAGCGCCCCGCGACGGAGACGCCCGAGCCGGCGTCTCGGCGGGACCAGACGGACCGGCGCGCGTACGTGGAGGATGCTCCCGACGAGGGCGAGACGCCCACGGCGACCCGCGGGAACACCCCCGCCGGCGAGCGGCCCGCGACGCCCGTACGAACGGAGTCCGCCCCCGAGGACTCGGCGCGCTCCGACCGGTCTCCGCAGGATCCGCCTCCGCCGTCCGAGCACCACGGGACCGTCACGGACGACGCCGCGCCCGGCGGCCACCGGCCGGACGACGTCCTGGTGGACCCCCTGGCCCTCGACCACGGGGACGTCACGCCGAACTTCCGGTTCGACCCCGGCGACCCGATCGCGCAGGGCCGGCTGAACCTCGACCAGGCGAGGCTGACGGAGCGGTACGACGGACTGCTCGGCGACGAGGACCGCCGGTTCTGGCGGCAGCGGGAGGCCGACGACCGGGTGAACGCGGCGATCGCCGCGTACCACGAGGGCCCGACCACCTTCGGGGTGCCCGACCGCGGAGCGAACACCGACCCGGCGATCCGGCTCCGCGAGGCGGGCTTCCCCGACCGGCTCACCCGCCCGATCACCGAGGCCTACCGGGCCGCTCTGGCCGAGGACGACAGGGCGCGAGCGAAGCCCCCCAAGACCATGGTCGGCGGAGAGCAGGAGCTCGTCGACAGACCACCGACGCTGCAGCAGCGGCTCATCGCCAAGCTGGAGCCGGTGCTCGGGGACAACGAGTACTCCGCGTCGCCGCACGAGGTGGCCGAACTGCTGCTCCGGCGGGACCCGCTGTCCGAGCCGGAGGGCTGGGCGCGGAAGGCCGGCGTGCCGGACGATCTCGTCGAGACGGTCGCCGATGCGTACCGCACGGCCCGTGCCGAGCACAACCAGGCTCCGGCGGACGAGACGCGGTCCTTCGAGGAGCGCCTGGCCGGCGTGCTGGAGTCCCGGCTGTACGGCCTGCGGCACGACCTGTCCCTCCCCGAGGTGACCGACCGGATGATCCGCGAGCAGGCGCGGCTCGACGCCGACCGGACGCGGCCGTGGACCTTCGACGTACGGGACCGGTTCGACGCGCGGTGGAAGCCGCTGTTCGACCGTCACCTGCGCGGCGAGCTGACGCGGGATCGGTTCGAACGGTCGTTCCAGGAGCTGACCGACGGTCTGCACGACGAGCTCGAGCTGGAGGCCGCCGTGCGTTCGGCGCGGGTGAGCGCCGAGGAGGCCTTCGACGCGGTCGTCGACCGGGACCGGCTCTCGCCGGATGAGGAGGCGCGGGCGCTGACGCGGTTCCTCGAGGCGAACGAGGCCGAGGTCCGCCGCATCGCCGAGAACGTGGGCCTGCGCGGCGGGGCGCACCGCGAGGACGCCCTGTACGACTTCGCGGACCGGGCCGCCGCGCGTACCGGCGAGCTGGCCCGCGGGCTGGCGACCCGGCTCGAGCTCGAGTACGAGGCGAACTTCGAGTTCCGCCGCCTGACGGGGGAGACGGGCCTGGATCCCGCGTCCGACCGCGCCCGGGACCTGCGGGCCGAGTACCACGCGTACTTCGAGGCCTACACGCGGACCCTGCCCGGAGGCCGGGAGACGCGCACCCTCCCCGTCGAGGAGTTCGAACGGCGCACAACGGAACTCGGACCGGCGGTGCGCGAACTGAACGAGCTCTTCACCGCCCGGATCCGCGCCGAAATGGCCGAGGACGCCCTTCTGGCCCGCGCCGAAGACGAGCTGGGTGACCGGGAGTTCTCCTGGCGGGAGATGTCGGACCGCCCTCGCGCCGAGATCGACGGCGTGGACTACGGCGCGGTCCTGGCGGAGTTCCGGACCGACCTGCGGGCCGAGAGCACCCGGCTCCTCGGCGGCCGTTCCGCCGGGGAGCCGGGCGCCCGCGACTGGGAGCAGCACACCCGCCGGCTGACCACCGCGTTCGAGCGCCTGGCCGCCGAACTGCCCGCGCGGCTCGACGAGCAGGCGGGCCGGGCGGCGATGCTGCGCCGGGTGGACCGGGCGCTGGAGGGCACCGGCCGGTCGGACACGCACGTCCAGCGGGTCGGCGCGGACTTCCGTACCGCCATGACCGACGCGTACAAGTCGGTGGTCGGCCGCCCCGGGGAGGGCCTCTGGTCCCGCGAGGAGCTGATCAGCCGGGAGGAGGCGTTCTACCACGACCACTTCCTGCCCTACCTCTACTCGCTGAACGAGCGCCTGCGATTCGAGGCGAGGGCGGAGGACCTGCTCGGCGAGGCGGCCGGCCGGTTCAACGAGCTGACCGCCGAGGCGAGCGAGCTCACCGGCCGGGCGCAGCGGCGCCACGCGATGAGCGAGGAGAGGTTCGAGGAGTTCAAGAACGACTTTCGTACCGACTCGGCGATGCTCATCCACGAGCACCTCGGCCCGGCCGATCGGAACGTGGCGGACTGGCTGGAGCTGGAACGATCCCAGGGCGACGTCTTCGGCGTCACGCTCCGGGAGAGCTGGGAGGCGTTCCAGGCCGAGACCGACGCGCCGCGGCTGGCCCGGCTGCGCGAGCAGGCCGCGGAGGAGAACGCCCGGGACCGGCAGCGGCTGCTGGACATGTTCGCCGACATGACCCGCAGGGCCAACGCGCTGGAGAATCTGGACCGGGTGTTCGATGAGGGCCGCCCGGATCTGCGGTCCCCGCACGCGTTCGCCGACTACCGCGCCGGCCAGGAGGCGCTCCGGAGCCGCCTCCGCACCGAGATGGACGCGGCCGACGGCGAGGAGGGGCGTGCCTCGGTGCTGGCCGAGGCACGCGAGGGCCTCGCCGCCCTCCGCGAGCAGGTCGAGGCCAAAGAGCAGGTCTACCGGGACTGGAGCCAGAACCCGGAGTGGACCCTGGACCTCCGGCGGCTGGAGCTGACCCGTACCCCGCTCGAGGAGTACGAGCGGCGCGCCGGGCTCATGCCGGAGACGGAGTCCGCGCCCGCCGGCTCGGAGGCGAGGTCCGCGCCCACGGGTTCGGAGGTGAGGTCCGCGTCCACGGACCCGGAGCCGCCGGTGGACCGGCGGGCGCACTTCGAGGAGGTCCCGGACGAGGCCGAGACGCCGGTCGAGGTCCTCGAGCAGGCCCAGGTCCTTCTCGAGGACGCGCCTCTGGAGGTGCGGGAGGCGCCGCCGGAGGTCCGGGAGACCCCGTCGGCGCCGAGTCCGGCGAGGCTCGCGGCCGAGGCCCGGGCCGCCGAGGAACTCGCCCGCCTGCGCACCGAGATCGAGCAGCGCGACGAGGCGCACCGGGCGTTCGACGCGGTGCTCGACGAGCAGCCGAACCGCGGCTTCACGATCGGGGCGATCGAACAGGTCCAGAGCGCGCGCGAGTGGTTCGTCCACGAGTGGGCCGCCACGGACCCGGGAAGCCGCAGCGGGCTGAAGGGCGAGCTCGTCCGGCGGCTGGACGAGGCGCGGGCGGTCGCCGACGCGCGGCACGTGTTCGCGTGGGAGGTCGTCTCCTACTCGCGGCCGGCGGTGCGCATCGTCGACCCCGCCTTCCACCACAGCCCCCAGGCCACCGCGGTGCGAGACGAGTTCGTCCAGGCGATGACCGAGGGCCCCGCCCCGACGGAGGACGCGCGGACCCGATTGGTGGAGGACTTCCGCGGACGGTACGACGCCGCGGCCACCGCCTACCGGCGGCAGCAGTTGCTCGAGCGGTCGTCCCAGACCACGCCGACGCCCCAGGACGAACAGGGCACCGCGCCCCTGGGCGGCGAAACTTCGCAGGGCGAGGTGGCGCCGGAACCTCAGGCCCAGACGCTGATCACCGAACGTCCGCCCCACGAGGGGTGGACGCCGGAGGTGACGTCCTGGTATCGGCGGGAGCAGGCCGAGATCGCCAGGCGGATCACCGACTTCGTGGGCGGCCGGACGCTCGACCCGGCCACGCAGGCCCGGCTGGCGTCCGACCACGCCCGGCAGCTCGACGCGCTGCACGAGATCGCCGAGCGCCGCGACGTCGCGCAGCGGGAGTTCACCCGCTTCCTCGATGCGCAGAGCGACGGCAAGGTGACGCTCCGGTCCGGAGCCACGGCGAACTGGGTCCGCCGCAACATCGAGGACCTCCGCCGCCGTGTCGACGACCTGAGCACCCCCTTCATCGACGAGTACCTGGCCGCCTCCGCCGCACAGGACGCGGAGGAGCCCGGGTGGACGCCCGTCGCCGAGCCGTCCTACGCCGAACCCGGCGACTGGCGCACCCCCGCGTGGCACACCGCGCAGGCGCGCCTGTACGAGAACCTCGAGGCGACTTTCCGCCGGCACGACGCCGAGACCGCCGGGCAGGCGGCCACCGCCGCCGACCGGCAGGCGTTCGATGAGATCTTCGATGCGTGGGTCCCGGAGGGCGCCCGCGAGACGGCCGGTGAGCGACTCGACGCGATCCGCGACCGGGCCCTGAAGACGTTCGAACGTCGCATCCTCGCCGGTGACGAAGAGCGCCAGGAGATCCTGGACGGCCTGACGGACGAGCTGGACCGGGAGGCCGCCCGGCAGGTCGCCCTGCAGGCCGGCCGGGACGCGTACGAGCGGGCCTTCCAGAGCTGGTACGAGGACCGCGGCCGGCGCCTGGGGGACGCGGACGACGCCCTGCCCATCGCGCTGACCGAGACCGTGGCCGAATCCGTACGCGAGGGGCAGCGCGCGGACTTCCAGGAGAAGTGGGAGAGCGCCGTCGATGAGCTCCTCACCGGTGTCTCCGGTATCCGCGCCGCCCTGCCGGAGATCCGGCGCACGGCCGAACGCCGCCTGCGGGAGCTGATCGGCGGCGGCCTGTGGGAGTCCTTCGACCGGCGCGCCGGTCACGCGTCCGAGCAGGAGCGGTTCACCGAGCTCGTCTTCTCCGCCGCCGAGTCCTTCCGGGACACCCTGTCCGAGCCCGACCGGGACCTGCTCGCCGCTTTCGCCCCCGAGGACGCCGTGCCGTCGGAGCCCGGCCGCACCCAGGTCGTGTTCGACGGGTGGCGGGAGCTCGACACCGCGTACGAGGAGATCTTCCCGCCCGGCACCGAGGTCACCGCCGAGATGCGGCAGCGCTGGCAGGCGAGGTTCGCCACGGTGGCCGCGTCCGTGCCGTCGGCGCTGGCCCGGCAGACCGCCCGCGAGAGCGCGCTGACCCGCACCCTCGCCGACGTGAACACCGCGATCGAGGCGTGGCGGACCGCGCCGCCGGAGGCGCTCGAGGCGTTCCGGCAGCGGTTCGGCGTCGAGTTCGGCGGCGAACCGCCCGGCGGCGTGCGGCGGTCGGCGGAGCAGTCCATCGCCCGGTCCGTGAACGACCGGTTCGGCGCACTGTTCACCGGCGAGCAGAGCGGAACGCAGGCCGAGCGGCTCGAACAGTGGCGGTCCTGGTACGGCGAGACCACCGGCACGCCCCGGCTGCACACCCTGTTCGCGCGCGAGACGGCCAAGCAGGGTGTTGCCGCGAAGGCCGCGGAGGTCTTCGCCTCGGCCTACGGGCAGTGGCGGCAGGACCACCCCGAGACGGCGCTGTCCGAGGACGACGCCGGCCGGACCCGTACGGGCCTGACCGACCGGATGACGGACGCCTACGACGAGATCTTCGGCGGCGCCGAGACACCGGAGGACCTGACCGAGCGGACCGCCTCCTGGGATCGGAGGGTCGAGCGCCTCACAACCGAGCTCCCCGCCCACCTCGCCTTCGAGGCCACCGTCCCGGCCGCGCTCCGGACCGCGGGCCGGTCGTTCCAGACCGTCGGGGAGGGCCACGACCTCGACGACACCGAGTGGGTGGACCGGACCGCCGCGTCCTTCCGCGAGGACTTCTTCGACGAGTACCGCCTGTGGTGGGCGCCGGTCGACCGCGCAACGGTCTCCTCGGAGGACGAGACCACCGCGGGCCTGTTCGACACCGGCCGCGCTGAGGCCCTCGCCGAAGAGCAGTCGACCGTCAGCATCGATACCGAGTCGGTCCTCAGCACCGACACCGAATCGATCTTCAGCATCGATACAGAGTCGGTCCTCAGCATCGATACAGAGTCGGTCCTCAGCACCGATACCGAGTCGGAGCCGGAACACCCGGTCTCCGCCGTCGCCGAGCGGACGGAGGAGACCGCCGGGCTCTGGCCCGCCGATGGGGCGGCGGGGCTGGACCGGCATGAGCTGCAGGTGTTGTGGCAGGAGGTGCGCAGGGAGCTGGCGCGCAATCATTCGGAGGTCACGGGCGATGCCGCGAAGGAGTTGCGGGAGCGGTTGCCCGTGCTGTACGAGGAGCTCGATTCGACGCTGAAGCGTCCGCTCCGGCGGGCCGGTGAGGCGATCGCGCAACTCGTCGTCGACGGGCGTGTGTCCGGGCTGCACGGAGAGGGGGGTGGCAAGGAGCGGGAGTTCCCGTACATCCTCAAGCACCCCGACGTCGAGGATCCGAACGACTACGGCGGCGTGACCCTGGCGACCGGTCCGCACGGCGCCATTCTCACGCTCGATGTGTGGGATGTCTTCCTGGGGCCGGAGGGTGAGTACTACCTCGAGGAGGAGAACGCGGTCGCGGCGCTGAACGCCGCGGATCCGGAGAACCCGGTCGAGTCTGCGGAGAGCGTGCAGGTCGGAATCACCGAACCCATCTTCGGCGTGATGAAGGTCCACCCATTCGAGGACTACGCCGAGTCCAGCGAGATGTTCCCCGTGGCCCGAGGCCTCGAGACCGAGCTGGAGAAGGTCCCGGGGCGGCCCGGCCGGGAGGACCTCAGCCCGCTGCAGGGCCACCTGCCGAGGGGCTGGTCGCTGACCGAGGAGGGGCAGGGCTGGCTGATCGGTCCCCGGCCGGTCGACGCCCCGCCGCGGGGCGGCCATGACCACGACAACTTCGGCGTGGTGCCTGCGGTCGGCCATCCCTTCCTGCGGGACGTCCTCGACAACACCTTCCAGAGCGAGCTCTACAGCGAGGTCACCCGTGGTCATCTGGCCGACGCCCTGGACTTCGCCGACCAGGTGGCGGCACGGTTCATCGCGTGGACGGCACTGGGCCACGTCCCGGCCGACCTGACCCACGCGTACACCTTGCTGGACACCCCGGACCGCGCGGTGCAGGAGCTTCGCCACCACGCGGCCGCGCTCTACCTCCCGGCCGCCATGTACGGCAGCGGCTACGTGACGCCGGGCCTGGACAAGGTTCACGCCGCCGCCTTGCCGCGGCATGAGCCGTACGACCTCCTCGCCGACCTCCCCGGCCCGGTCCAGCGGTTCCTGCAGGCCGACCACGTGAACTTCCTGACGGAATCGTCGACGCGGATACGCGCCCGCGACGGAGATCTGAACCAGGCCCTCGAGGAGAGCGACCTGCTGGACCTTCCGCTGCGGAACGAGGAGAGCGGCGTCCTCAGAGACTTCCTGCTCGCCGGCCTGGTACCGGGCGCACGGCGGGTCGGTCTGGACGACCTCACCGAGATGAACGTCTTCGACGAGTTCGACACCGACGGCGGGCGGACCCTCCGGCAGGCGGTGTGGGAGGTGCGCTCGGCGGGCAAGCGGTACAAGACGGCGACGGAGTCGGAACAGCAGTACGAGCACTTCGCCGGGAAACTGCGGTCGCTGTACCCGTACGCGGAGCGGCTGCACAACCCGACCCCCGAGGACCTCGAGGCGGTCCGGGCGGCGTACGCCTGGCTGCGCGAGCAGTACACCGGCGACGACGGTATGGAGGGTCTGTCGTCCTACGCGCCGCCGTCCGCCCCCGGCGACCTGCGGCCGGCCGCGAGCGTCTCGGAGGAGGACCTCTACCCGTCGTCGAGCGGAGAGCGCTTCGTTCCCGAGGACGCCCCGAGACCGATCCTGGCCCGGATCCGGTACCTCGAGGAGGCGCTCCGGTACGAGCAGCGCCTGGCGGCCTACCTGTCGGAGCATCCTCTGGTCAACGAGGAGCTCGGCAAGATCGTCAAGGACATCTGGAATCGCACGAAGGAGGACCGCCGGGCGGAGTACGGCTCCGACGACATCTGGCTGGCCGGCGCCGTGGGGTTGTCCCCAGAGCGGCTGCAGGAGGTGGTCGACTCGGGCAACCTGCGCGAACGGGTGACGTTCCTGTTCAACGGGGTGAGCAAGGGCCTGATCCCGGACCTGCTGAGGGGCGACAACCTGCAGCATCCCGACATCGTCACCGAGCGCGCCGACCGGGTCGACACCCCGGCCCGCGTGGAGTACGAGAGACGGCTCGCCGAGATCCAGACCTCGAACCTGGATCCCGATGCCAAGGCGGCCGCCATCACGGCCGCGATGAGAGAGCTCCTGAGCACCGATCAGCCCGCGTCACAGGTACGGCCGCCGCTCAGCGACGCCGAACGGTCGTTCGTCGGAGAAGGCGAGTCCCTCCCCTGGATCCCCGCCTCGCGCAACCACGAGCTGCTGATGAAGAGCGATTTCCAGCAGCGGTCGGAGGCCGGCGGAGGGCTGGTCATGACCGGCACGTCGGGCTCCGCGTACCTGTTCGCGCACAACCTCTTCCGGATGCCCCGCCGCTGGCGGGGCGTGACGATCGACCTCGGGCTCCTGCGCGCGGCGCTGATCGGCGCGATGCTGCAGCAGAAGCACCACAGCTTCCACGAGGTGATGCGCGGCTTCCAGCTCGCCCTGAACGAGATATCGGGCCACGACCCGAAGCTGGACTACGTGGACGGCTGGGACCGGTACCAGCACCTGGCCCCCTTCGGCGAGGACGAACTCCGCACGTCCGTGGCCTACGAGGGAAGGTTCCCCGACGAGCACGCCCGGGAGCTGCGCGGCCGGGGCGCGGGCGGGGAGACCCACGCCGGTCCGTCCGCTCCGGTGGACCTGCGGCCCGCCGAGAGCGTCGCGGACGAGGACCTCTATCCGCTCATCCCGGCCACGGACCTGGACTGGAGACAGCGGGTCCTGGAGGCCACGCTGCAGTCGGCCGGCCTCTATGAGTGGACGCGATCGGGGCCCGACTCGGAAGACGCCTTCGCGCTCCTCATGGAGTGGGAGGGCCGCACGAACGACTTCGCCCGGTGGCTGCGCGGTAAGGGGCCGGTCCTGTCGTCGCAGAGCGCGATGAACTGCTGGGAGGTGTTCCTTCACACGGCCTACTGGACCGGCGCGGTCGACCGGGCCTGGCTGGAGGGGATCCACGACCAGGCGGCGCGGGCGGCGATCGGGGTGGTCTACCGGGCACGGCGGGCCGGTGAGACGGATCGCGGTGCGTTGGCGGACGCGCTGGATGAGACGTACTTCGGCACGCTGCAGAGTTCGATGACGTCCGGTGACTTCACCCGTCACGACGTCGATCCCCGGACCGGGCTGACCACCCCGGACATCCCGCCGGGCCGTCTCGTGGTGTTCGGCGACATGAACCACGCCGCGATGGCGCTGGGGACCCGGGACGCCGAGGGACGCCAGGAGGTCCTGAGCAACTGGAACTTCCCCGAGAGCAGGCCGGGGCGGCCGACGACCGTGCCGTCCGGTCCGGGGTTCCTGCAGCGGACCACGGTGGAGGAGATCCAGGAGGCGCTGTCCCTCTCCGGCCACCCCGCGACCGTGACCTCCGCGGCGCCGGCGTGGCCGGTGACCCGTACGAACGCCGACCCCCGGAACGGCACACCGAATCCGGTGCGGGAGCCGGGCGCGAAGGTCGAGCGGCCGGCGAGTCCGGAGCAGTGGCTGGATCGGCGGTTCGACGCGCCGGTGGCCAAGGTCGCGACCGAGCGCTACGACCCGAAGGTGAGCTTCTTCGCGGGCAAGGCCGGGAAGACCTCCTCGTGGGAGACGCTGATCCGGGTCAACGTGCAGCGCATCCAGGCGGAGAACGGCACCTGGGTCCGCGTCCGCGTCGTCACGCTGCCGGTCAAGCCCATGTTCGGGGTGACCGAGGCCGACGTCCGGGCTCTGCAGGCGTCTTTGAACCGTCTGTACGACAAGCACGTGAACCGGGGATACAGGCTTCCGCGGTCGGGTGACCAGCTGTTCATGGCGGTGAAGCTGGTCGTCGACCCCGGTCACGGCGAGGCCGTCGAGATACGCCCCGGACGCACCGCGGACGCGCCGGACCTGAAGCTGACGCGTCCGGACGCCCGGCACTGGGGCATGCGGGACCTCCTGATCGTGCTCGCGCATGAGTCGTCGCACGGCGGTGGGCTGCCGGACGAGAACCTGGACGCGGAGTCGTTGTTCCGCCGCCTGGCGACGCTGACCGTCGTGGGAAGCGACGGGGTCCGGCGTACGGAGCCGCGTTCGGCGGTCGGGTACGACGGGCTCATGGCGGGCGGCCCGTTCGACCCCGCCCAGGAGATGCCCGCGCGGTACCTGGAGATCATCGAGGCGGTGGACGCCACCGCCCTTCTCGTGGACCACCCGCTGAAGGCGTCCGGCGCGCCGGCCTTCGCGATGGTGGTGACCACCGAGCAGAGCGGCGCCGCGGACACCGTCGCGGCCTCCTCGATCTACGAGGTCCTCGGCGATCGGGACGCCGGCTCGTCGTACCCCGCCCCCTCCGCACCGGGCGGTTCGGGATCGAAGCGGCCCGCCGATGAGGACGACGGGCCCCGGCCCCCGGCCCGGCGCACGCGGGGATCCGAGACGGCGCCCGAGCGGGGCGCGAGGTCACAGGCCGGATGGTCACCGCCGGTCCGGGCCGGACGGATCACCGCCGGTGTGACGGAAGAGGAGCGGGGTCAGGCTTCGCGTGGTCCGGCGGCGAACGCCTACGCGTTCGATCCGGCGGTCGTGCGGTTCTGGACGCACCGCGTCCTGCAGGCCGGGCTGATATCCGTCGGCTTCTACAAGTGGGTGTCCTCGTCGTTCTCCGCGAAGGACGGCTTCGCGCTCGCCACGACGACGCCGCGCGGCGCGAACGACTTCGCCAAATGGCTCCGCGATGAGGGCCCCATGCCGTCGGCGCAGAGCGCGATGAACTGCTGGGAGGCGTTGCTGTTCACGGCCCACCGGTCCGGGGCCGTCGACAAGGCCTGGCTGGTGGGGATCCACCAGGAGGCCACCCGGGTGACGGCCGAGGTCTTCCGTACGCAGGCGGCCGTGGTGTCGCCTTCCCGCGCGATGTGGGAGGCGGACTACGCGTACGCCGAGGCGTTCGCGCGGTCGATGATCGCCGGCGATCTCACGACGCATCAGGTCGATCCCCGGACCGGCCTGATGACGCCGGAGGTCCCGGCCGGGCATCTCGTGGTGTACGGCCCTCTGACTCACGTCGCGCTGGCGCTCGGCACCCGCGACGCCCAGGGCCGCCAGGAGGTCCTGAGCCATTGGGTCTACCCGGAAGGCGAGCCCGGGCGGCCGAACCTCCGGCAGGGGACCGTCCCGGGGTACCTGCAGAAGACCACGGTGGAGGAGCTGTACCGCTTCCTCCCCCCGGTCGGTTTCAAGGTCGTGTCCGCGCTGCCGGCGTGGACGGTCGCTCGGGCCGGTGGCGGCCCTCGACCCGGGGCGGCCGGGCCTGCGGAAGCGCCGGGTGCGATGGCCGGCCGGCCGACCGGCCTCCAGCCGCCGGCCGGACACGCCCGTCAGAGTGAGGCGGGCCCGGCGTCGTCGCAGCAGCCCCGCCCGCCCGCCGACCCGCTGACCGCCCCACCACCCGCGGACCCGCTGACCTCCCCACCACCCGTCCTCTTCGGCGTGGCCTATCGCCACGCGGGCTGGGCCGTTCTGCGCGAAGGCCACGAGAAGGCCCTGGCCTCGATCCTGGCGGGGCGCGCGGCCGCGTACAGCGCCGCTCGCAGCGCCGTACGGATGCTGAGCGGGGACCTGTCGGCCACGCGGGGGGAGGACACCGCGTCGTGGTTCGCGACGGAAGGGCGACCGGTCGGCTCGCGGGCGGAACTCGAAGCCCTCCTGATCGCCCCGGACTGGCGCGTGCCCGAGACGATGGCCGCCTTCGCCGCCGCGGTGCAACGGCAGGCTCCGCCGAACCTCGCCGAGGGGTCCGCGCCCCGTGAAGCGTCGTGGCGCGCGCAGATGCAGCAGGTGCGCGGCTACCGTCTGGGCGACGCGCCGCTCGGCCACGTCGAAAAGCTGTTCTCCGCGTACCGGAGTCTGGTGTCCGCCCACCCGGGTTCGATGCCGGAGTCCGATCTCGGCCGGGGGATCCTCGCGGCGATGATCGCCTGGCGGGTGCCGCTGGGGGAACCGCTGTACGACATCGTGCTCGCCTGGGAGCGCGCCGGATTCGGCACCGTGAGGGCGCGGTGGGCGCTGAACAGCGAGGCCGGGGACTTCTACGAATGGATCCAGGCCGCGTTCACCCCCCTCACCGGTATCACCGACGCGCGGGCGAAGATGGCGTTGCAGGCTCCCCACCTGCTCCTTCACGAGAAGTTGGGCAAGCCGCGCCTCCTCTCACGGACCGGGTTCGCGCCCGATGGCCGGTTCGGCGGGCCGGCGGGCGGTCTCCGCGGCGGGTCGCGGGACACCGGGGTCGATCCGCTGCGGGCGGGCTGGCCGATCGGCCGGGAGTTCACGGTCGAGGGGCCACGTGAGGGTGGTCTCACCGAAGTGCCCGCCCCGGCCCCGGCGGGCAGGGGCAAGTCCGCGGAGCGGTGGTTCACGTACGAGCGTGTGCTCGAGTCCCGGTCCGCGCCGCTCCGTTACGAGGTCGGCGACACGGGCCGGATCCGGCTCCCGGACGGCCGGATGCTCTCTCCGGACGGCTGGCTCCGGTTCGGCGACGACTTCTTCCACGCTCCGACGGGCGCGTTGCTGCGGGGCGACAGCGGATGGGTCGGCCAGGTGGCCAACGAGGACCAGCTGCGCGACGTCCTCGGCACACCGGGCTTCGAGGTCACGCCGTACACGCTCGTCGGCGGGCCGTCGGGCATCCACCTGACACCGGCGGGAGCGGAGGAAGGCCCGGCCGTCTGGATCCCGCTCGCGGACCACGGCGCACCGCTCTCCGCCCCGCCCGCCACCGAGCCGGCCCGGACCGGGCCCGTCGCCTCGACCGGCCCGTCCGAGGGAGAGTACGCCGATCGCCTCGTCTCGCTGCTGAGCGGCGACCCGGTCGACCAGTCCGCGGTGGTGGAGCAGCTTCGCCTGCGCCGCTCGCTCGCGGACGGCCGGACGGCCGAGTCCCTGGACGCCGCGTTCCAGGCGCGAACCGAGGGAGCCTCACTGGCCGAGGCGATGGACGACGCGGTCGCGGAGGGGCGCGCGCCGGAGACGCTGGTCGAGGACGTCCTCCGGATGATCGGCCTGGTCTCGGAGTTCACTTTGGGAGCTCCGCCGCCCGGTCCGGTCGCGGTCGCGCCGAAGGCGGCGCCGTCCGCACTGCCGCAGGTCCAGGCCTTCGCCGAGAACCTGCACACGGTGCTGGTGGAGCATGAGGACGCGGAGGGCGCGTTCGCCCTGCTGCGTCTCCTCGGGGAGGACCTGCCCCAGGCGTGGGCCGTTCAGGAGGCCTATCAGGCCCGCTACGGCGCGTCCATCGAGCGGCATCTGAACGACCTGTGGGACCGGGAGCACGACGGCGTTCCCTGGCACCGCTGGAACGAGATCTGGCCGCTGGCCGCCGCCCACAACCTGTTCGGTGAGACCCGGCCCGACCCGGTGTCGTACGCGCAGGTCGCGCGGTGGTACGACCTGCTGAGCGAGCTGAGCTTCCAGCACCACGAGCTCGGCGCCGTCCGGATGCCGAACGACCACGTCGCCGACGGCTGCTTCATCCGGGCCCATCTGATCACGCTGCGGCTCCTGCAGTGGGGCGCGCCCGTCGGCAAGATCGCGGTCACCGCCGCCGGCACCGACGGGTGGGGGCTGGGGCTGAGCTCCGGTGACCTGCCGGGCTCCCTCGACCCGGCGCGGGTTCCCTGGCAGTACCACATCGCCGCGGTGGTGTGGGCCCATGACGCGGAGGGCCGTCCGCAGTGGATGGTCCTGGACACGGCGCTCGGTCGCGGGCCGCTGACCGCCGGCGAGTGGCTCGCCGCCATCGGCGTCGAACCCGGCAACGACCGCAATCTCTTCCTGACCGGCGCGCTGGACGACGTTCAGAGGGCCCTGTGGGAGGAGTTCGACAAGGCCCCGGCCTCCTGGTGGTTCTCCGCGGGGCTCTCGAATCCGATCGGCCGGGCCGTCGCGGTGATCACGGAGGCGCACGCCGAGTCGCATCCCCTGCACTACAACGCGCGCAATCTGGCACAGGCCGACGCGAACATGCGCGAGCGGACCGGGACTCTCGTCGAGCACGCCGTGGCGATGCGGGAACTCCGGTACGCCCGGCACGCGGCACGCGTCCTGGAGGAGCTACGGAGCGCGGGCACACCGGCCGAGGAGGCGGCACTCCGGCTGGGGACCGAGCTCGGCGGCGCCAGCCCGAGGCGCGGCACTCTCACGCGCTACGCCGACCTCGACGGGTCGCTCCGTGACCTGCTCGGCGAGCGGTACGAGGAGCTGGCCCGGAGACTGTTCCCGCCGGAGGAGGACGGCCGGGAGCCCTCGGTGGACGAACTCGCCGAGGCGCTCGCCCGTACCTCCCTGTCCGCGACGCCGGGCGAGGCGACCGTGCCGTCCGAGACGGCGGCGCTGGAAGAGCCCGCACCGGTGTCGGCTCCGCCGCACGACTGGCCGCAGTGGACGAGCGCCCCGCAGGCCCGGCCCGCGACCACCGATCACCTCCCGGCGGATCTGACGCGTCCGGAGGACGCCGACAACCTCCCCGAACCGCCGGTCAGGCTCGGGCATGTCTACGACTCTCCCGCGTGGGCCCCGGCGCGCAACGTCTACGAGCGTGCCTCCGGGCGGGTGCTGGGGTCGGATCTGGAGGTGTTCCACGCCGCTAGCGACGCCGCCCGCCGCCTGTACGTCACGCTCGCCCGCCGCATGGGGGCCGACGCCGCCGCCCGCGGATTCCGCGTGGCCTCGGGCGCGGAGCTGGAGCGGCTGCTCGGCGAGGACTCGGAGTGGAACCTCCAGGACGTCATGACCGGGATGTACGAGGCGGTCCACTACCATCACGCGGCCCTGACCGAGCTGTGGCAGGACGTCCCGCACTCCCGGGAGCAGCGGAGCGACGAGTGGCGCACCGAGATGCGCGACGTTCGCGGCTACCAGGTGCATCTGCTGCCGCCCGACCAGACCGAGTGGCTGCTGCGCGTGTACGGGCGTCTCGGTTTTGGACCGGACCACCAACGGTTGTTCCTCCAGGCGGCGATCTCCTGGGGCACGGCCACGTCGCAGCCGCTGTTCGACGTGCTGCGGGCATGGCGCTGGGCGGGGCTCGGCGGTGACCTCCGCTCCAGGGTGCCCAAGGAGGTGCTGGCCGGCGAGGCGGCGGACCTGTACGCCTGGTTCGACGAGGAGTTCCGCCCGCGCGAGCGCACCGGCGACCGGGAGCTGCTCGCCGACCTGACACCGCCTCACCTGCTGGAGTACGACGAACCGGCTCCCGCCCCGGCCCAAGGCGCCGGCGAGCGGGACCTGACGACGCGGGCGCCGTGGTCGCCGGCCTCGCGCAGGCGGATCTTCACCGCCGTGCAGGGCGAGGCGCCGGGGCGGCGCTTCACGGACTCCGGTGGGGACCTCGTCGGGGTGCACCTCTTCCCGTCGTTCGACTGGTCCCTGCGCGCGCCGTTCTACGGCGGGCTGCGCGAGATGACCGGCATCGTCTGGCGCTGGTCGGAGGGGCGGCTGCGGGGAGCGCGGTTCACCCTGCCGCTCACGAACACGGCGGGGACCGCGTTCACCGCGGGCCACGGCGTCGACCTGGCGCGGCGCGCGGACCTCATCAAGGCGGCGGCGCGGTGGTTCGCGAGCCTGGGCTACACCGACAACGTGATCCTGGTCTGCACGCCCGTGCGGACGGGCCAGGACGATCTCGGCTCGACGGCCCACGAGACCGGCATGGTCATGCACCGGGTGACCCACGCCGTCGCGGTGACGGCGTCGGGGCACTTCCACCTCGCGCCGCAGGCCGACGGCCGGCCCAGCGTCTGGCGGGTCGTCCACCCCGACGGCCGTACGGAGGAGTTCCCCGCACAGGAGACGCTGACCTGGGACGTACCGGCGTCGGAGTATCCGGACGCGCCCTACTTCAACACGGGCGGCGCCGCACCCGGCGGTGTGGGGACGTACGGGCCGCCGGTCGGAATCCCCTCGGGGTCCGAGGGGCCGGTCGGCGACGGTGGGCTCGCGCCGCCCCCCATCCCCACCGACGACGGTGGTCTTTCGTCGTCGCCCCAGGTACCCGCCGAGATCGGCCGGGGACCGCTGGTGAGCTGGACCGACCCGGCCGGCGGGCACCGGTTCTTCCGCGGTGAGCTGGGTGCGGGCGAGGGCGCGGGGATCCCCGGGTTCGCGAGGGGCGCCCGTGCGGCGTGGGCGGCCGCGCACCGGGACACGCTCACCGCCTCGGACGAGAGCCCGCGGCAGGCCGGGCCGAAGAACCCGCTGGCGGGCCCGGGATACCGGCTGCGCACCGGCCGGGTCGTGCCCGCCCGCGACGTCGAGTCGCCCGGTGAGGGCCTGACGGCGCATGAGGAGGTCCGGTCCGGCGAGGCCACGCCGGTCCACGAGGGCGAGTCGTCCGGCACGACCGCGCGCCCGGCGGCCGGGACCCGCAAGGGCTACGGGGCCGGCAACGCCATGACGTTCGCCGACCTGTACACGCGCGAGCAGACGCCGGAGACCGGCGCATTCTCCTCACCCGGCCGGAGACTCGGCGGGAACGACGACGCGAACGTTCACCTCGCGGGCCTGAACAAGATCTTCACCGATCCGGTGGTCGCCGAGCCGCCCCGGCCGAGGGATCCGTTCGCGGGCACCGGCCACGTGCTCGGCCGGGGTGACGGCAGGGGCGCGGGCATCCCGGGGCTGGACAACGACGTCCGTGCCGAGTCCCGGCGGCTGCGGCAGGAACGCGGGCCTGCGAGGGTGCGGCCCCCCGAGCCGTTCTCCAGGGCCAAGGTCGTCACCCTCGGACAGGTCACCGACACGCGGACCGAGGGCGGCGGCCGCGCGCCGTCGGCGGGCGGCACCGGCGGGCTGCTCGAATCGCGCTCCGGTGACGGCACCGTCACGATGCTCCAGCAGCCGGTGCGGCCGGCGTCCTCCTCGGTCACCGAGGCGGACGCCTCCGTGACCGAGCGCCCATCCGCGCCTCAGGAGACCGGCGACGAGACCGACCCCTCGGTCACCGTTCCGGCGACCGAGCAGGCCGGGAACGAGGCCGGACCGCCGGCCACCGTCCCGCCGGCCGAGAGGACCGCGCCCGAGGAGACGGTCACCCCTCCGGCGCACGAGGAGACGGTCACCGCTCCCGCGCCCGAGGAGACGCTCACGCCTCCCGCGCACGAGGAGACGCTCACGCCTCCCGCGCACGAGGAGACGGTCGCTCCTCCCGCGGCCGAGGAGGCCGTCACCGCTCCCGCGGTCACCCCGGACGTGGAGCGGGGGACCGAGACGACCCCGGCGCATCCGGAGCCCGTCACCTCGCCCGCGCCCACCACCGCGCTCGGCCGGGCGCGGCAGGTCCTGGCCGGGCTGCCGGAGCAGCGCCGCGCCGAGGTCATGGCGCAGGCCGCGATGTTCGTGGGCGACCTGAGCGGCCGGGTGCCCTCGCCGCAGGACCCCGGCGGCCGGGTGCACTGGGAGGACTGGGCCGGGCTGCGCGTCGCGGCCGAGATCGCCCGGTCGGGTTCGGAGGCCGGTGAGCACCTCGCCCGCGACCTGGTCGCCGCGCAGCGCCAACGGGCCCGGCGGGCGGTCGGCGCGGGGGAGATCGTGCCCTCGACCCCGCTCGGCCGGGCGCGGCAGGTCCTGGCCGGGCTGCCGGAGCAGCGCCGCGCCGAGGTGATGGGGCAGGCCGCGATGTTCGTGGGCGACCTGAGCGGCCGGGTGCCCTCGCTGCAGGACCCCGGTGACGAGGCCACGCGGGTGGACCAGGCGGGGCTGCTGGTGGCGGCCGAGATCGCCCGCCGGGACACGGAGGCCGGTGAGGCGCTCGCCCGGAGCCTGATGCACGACCTCGACGAGCCGCTCGTACCGAGGGCCTTCATCGACGAGGCCCGGGAGAATGTCGCCCGGACCACGATCGACTCGCTGCGGGACCTGGCGGAGGAGGACCACCCGCGGATCCGCCACGAGGCCAGGGGCATCATCCGGCAACTCACCGGGCTCACCCTGGACGACGAGAGCGCGGAGGCGCGTGGCCTCCACCGGCTTCTGCTGGTGACGGAGGCGGAGATCGCCTGGGCCGGTCACCGGGCCGCCGCCGACCTCGCGGCCGACGTCCTCGGCCGGCCGCGCCTCCCCGAGTCGCGCTTCCTCGACGAGATGGCCAGTGCCGCCCGCTTCGACCTGGGCCGGGCCCGCGCGACGCTCGGCCTGCTGTCCAGTGTCCGCCAGGAGCAGCTCCGGCGGGAGACCGACGCCATCGTCCGCACGGCGCTCGGCGGTTCGTCCCTGGAACGGGCACCGCGCATCTGGCGGGAGCTGGTCGCCGCTGAGATCGCCCGTTCCGGTCACACCGCCGGCGAGGACCTCGCGCGCGACCTCGTGTCGCGCGAGGAGGCGGCGGCCGAGATGGTCGCCAAGACCCAGTGGGGCAAGGCCGGGGACCGGACGGTGGCGCTGTGGCTGCCCGGCCGGGCCGAGCCCGCCCTGCCACGGGCCCCCGAGACGCTCGCCCGGCTCAGCGAGGTCGTTCCCGAGGGGATGGTCCTCATCATCGGTGACGCCCAGGACGGCCGGGCCACGGCCCGCGAGCAGGACCTCAAGGCCTACGCGATGGCGAAGGTCGTCGAGAGCCTGGCGCCCGGCCTGCACCCGCTCCTGGCGATGACCAACGGCGCGAGCGTCGCCGAGCCCGTGTCGCGGGCACTGAACGGGCCGGTGGTGGCGACCCCGTACGAGGCGGTGCTCGACCGGCGGACCGGCGACCTGCTCTCCCGCCCCTCCGGGGACACCGGGTCGGACGAACCCGGCCGGGACGCGTGGTTCCGGATGTTCATCCCGGGAGACCGGGAGGGCCTGCCGCTCACCTCGGGGCTGCTCACGTCGAGCGGCGGCGAGCTCGCGACGGAGTCCCGCGCCGTCACGGAGCCCCGGGTGGAGTCGGAACCGGATCCCCTGCCGTTCCCCCCGGACGCCGAAGTCGAGGCCGAGAGCGAGGCGCCGCCGGCTCCTCCGGGAGCACCCGCGTCGACGGAACCGCCGGAGTCGCCGGAGCCGGTGTCGGCGCCGTCGGCGGAGACGGCCCCGGTCGCCGTGGACCCGATGGTCGTCCGGGCCGGTGTTCCGCGCGAGGATCTGCCGCAGATCGTGACGGTCGTCGCTCGCATCCGGCAGGAGCTGGACCGGATCGGGGCGCGGTACACGCAGGAGGACGTCGACCTCCTCCCGCAGCGGCTGCTGGCGAACTTCCCGCATCTGCTCCACGGCCTGCAGGTGCCGATGGGTGACGCCGAGGTGCTGGTCCGGCTTGACGCGACCGATCCGCAGAAGGTGGAGAACCCGGGTGGTTCGACGCGGACGGTGTCGGAGCTGCCGCCGGTCGAGGGTGAGCACACGGCCGGTGGCACGGTGAATTCGGTGTTCGCGACCGGTGCGCACACCCAGAGCGTCTCCGGGCAGACGGGTGCGACGCGCGGGGCGATCTCGCTGTCGTTCGGGATCGGTGCGACGCCCTTCGCGCTGCAGGTCGTCCGGGTGGGCGCGTCGCTGTCCGGCACCGCGAACCAGTCCAACCGGTCGCTGACCCATATCGCCGACGCGGAGGGCGGTCACGTCGAGGTCGCCGGCGGTGGTCATACGCTGCTCGCCTACACCGGGCACTGGTCGTTCCAGGTCCGCAAGGGGTCCGGCGGGGACTGGGACACGCTCCCGGTGCACCGGGTCGACGACCCGACCGACGAGAAACTGCTCCTCTGGTTCCCCGACAACTATCTCGGAACCGCGCCGGCCCAGGTCACCGCGGTCGGCGACGGGGTCAAGGCGGGGCGGCTGCCGGCGTTCTTCTTCGCCTCCGGCCTGTCGAACCTTCCCAGGGTGTTCGACGCGACGGTGGCGGAGCTGCGGCGGCACGGCCTGGAGATGCCGGCGGGCGGCCAGATCCACAAGGAGCTGCTCCAGAAGCTGTGGAACCTCAACATGCATCTGGACGCGGCCGTCAACAACGCCGACGGCGGGTACCAGTTCGACCTGCACAACGAGTACGGGCGGCCGGTCGCGACGGTGTCGGTCCGGTCCGAGCTGCTGGCCGGCGCGGCTCGGGTCGGCACCACCAGCAAAGACTCCAACATCGAGAACGTCCGGACCCTGATCTCCGGCTCCAGCGGCGGCCACAGCATCACGAACAGCAGCACGCTGACGTTCCCGAGCCTCGACTTCGGCCTGCAGCCGTTCCACAACCACGACGCCGGCATGGGCGTGTCCTTCAACCTGTCGTACACGTCGTCGAACGTGGACTCCATCTCGGCGGGCAAGGTCGGGCTGTACGTCGTGGTGCCGCGCTACGTCGGTTACACCGGCGCGTACGCGATGTCGTTCCGGCACCGGGTCACGGTCAGCGTCCGCGGCAGCGCCCAGACCGCGACCACTCCGGCGATCGACAGCGAGGCGGTCCTCCGGATCCCGGAGCCGATGGCGTACGAGCACGGTCTGCCGGTCGACGCGGAGGCGCTGAAGGGTGCGCAGACGGGCGGCACCCGGCCGTACGCCGAGGGCGACATCCGCCGCCTCGGCAAGCGCGAGGTGCCGGCGGACCCGGCCGATCACCCGGCGCCGCCGCCGTGGCTGAAGGACGCCAAGGGCGTCGGGACGGGCCTGCCCTTCTGGTCCGAGGGCACCATCCAGCGGGTCCAGAACGCGATCAAGACGGTGGCGCGCGCGCACGGGTTCCTGCCCGCACGGGCCGACCATCCGTTCGCCGACTACTCCCGGTTCGGCCACGGGAACAAGCTCGACAGCCTCGCCGACATCCGGCGGCAGATCGAGAAGTTCGCCTCCGACCGGGGTTTGAGCTCGCACTTCGACCAGATCCACCAGGATGGCATGGTCTTCACGCTGAAGAAGCGGCGTGGCGGCCTGGGGGTCGACTGGGACGTCGACTCGATGAAGATCACGGTCACGGCGCGCGGGAACGGCAGCGCCCCGAAATACCTCGGCAGCGCGGAGGACTACCGGATCGTCAATCTGGTGATGGGCATGAGCAGCGCGGGCATGTCCGTCTCCCACTCGCGGAAGATCGCGCTGGGTGTCAAGGTGCGGGGCCTCTACCAGGTGCTCAAGAGCGCCGTCATGGGCTTGGAGTACCAGCGGAGTGCCGGTGCGAGTGACGCGCTGAGCGTCCTGACCAACCTGCCGCAGCTCATGGAGTTCGACGGGCCGACGCACGAGTTCGAGGTGTCGCGGGATCTGGAGATCAAGTTCGAGCTCCAGCACTCGGGCAGGCAGGGGCGGGTCCGCGCGGGCCGGCGTAACCCGCCGCCGATCTCGCTGCCGGGAGAGACCGCCCGGGTGTTCGTGCTGCCGGTCTCCGAGGAGGGCGGCCCCACGTCGAGCGGTCCGACGCCGGCGCGCGTGCTGGAGCAGGGCGTCGTGACCTTCCTCGACACCACCGGCGTCCGTAAGGCGGTCCAGGGACTCGGTCACCTGACCGATCCGGCGGGAACGGCGTCCTCGCTGCGGGACACCTTCGCCGGCACCGAGTCCATGCGGTCGTACTTCAAGGAGATCCTCGGCGGTCAGTACACGACCGAGAACGCGTTCGAGTCGCGTCTGACCCGTGACCGGCTCGGCGCGATCGACATCCGCGGCGATCTCGGACCCACCAGTTTCGCGGGTGCCAGCGCTCACAAGGCGGTCACCGGCATCATCAAGCTCCAGCTGATGGAGGGGCGCGCCACCGGCACGAGCTCGCACGGGTGGACGTGGGACCAGCTCGACGTCGCGCTCGGCGGCGACGTGGGGCCGGCGCATCTGACCGGGGAGAGCGATCTCAACCGGCACTGGCAGTTCAACCGGTCCCGTAGCAGCGGCCGTACGGGCGGCAAGGAGCTTCTGCAGCTCGATTTCAACCGGGTGTACTACTTCCGGAGCACGGTGTCCTTCGATGTGCGGAGCCGTCTGGAGAAGCACGCCAAGTTCCTGCCCAGCGGTCGGGCGCACCACAGTGAGACCGTGGGTCCGAACCTGGTTGAGTTCGCCCTGCCCGAGCCGGAGGCTCTGGCGCAGTACGCCGACGGTCACCTGCCGATCTCCGATCGCCAGCTCCGGGACGCCATGCTCCGCTGGCACATCGGCCGGCTCAAGCTCAGCGGGAATCTCGCGGCGAAGATCTTGATGCGCTGGCAGAGCGAGGTGCCCACCCTCCCGAAGGACACGCGAGTCAAACGCGACAAGCTGGTCCGCACGCTGGTCCGGCTCCACGAGATGGGCGCGGCCCCGGTCCTGGACGAGAAGGTCCGGGACCGGTTCAACACCGCCTTCGGGCGGTCGCTCGGCGCACCGCACGACCCGTTCGCCGTGCCCGACATGCCCGCGGACGTGGTCGCGTACGCCGAGGGCCGGGAGCCGCTGTCCGACCGGCGGCTGGGCGAGGTGTTGCGGGGCTGGCTCGACGGGAATCTGCGGCTGAGCGGTGATGTGGTGGCGGGCCTGCTGATGCGCTGGCACGCCGAGGTCCCCGAGCCGCCCACCGGCCTGCCGGTGAACCGGGCGCCGCTCGTGGGCATCCTGGCCGAGCTGCACACGGTCGGCGCGGTGCCGATCACGTCTCTGGGAATCCGCGACTCGTTCAACGCGACGTTCCGCCAGAAGCTGTCGCACCCGCGCCTGCCGTTCGACCGGATGACGCTGCCGGAGTACCTGACCCGGACGGACCCGGGCGGGTTCTTCCTCGGCCACCACGGCGTCGACCGCTGGACGCACGACGACGGCCGGACGACCGAGCAGATCGTCCGGCAGCAGATCGACCGGGTGGCGCCGGGCCTGCTGGGCGCCGACCCGTCGCTGTGGGACGGCAAGGGCCGCCGGATCGGCCGTATGCAGGGCGGTGTGGACCTGCTCCAGTCGGTCCTGGCGGAGGGACGCGACCAGATGCTCTGGGAGGAGCTGCCCTCCCAGAACGGCTTCACCTTCTACCTGGTGAACCCCGTCGGCCCGGTGCTGACCGACGTCGTCAGGGTCAGGCTGCGGGCCGAGCGCATCGCCATGCCGGAGGTGTACGACTACCGGTGGAACACCGGCCTCGCGGTCTACTCGCACGGCTACATCGGCACCGCCCAGTCCCGGTCCCGGGACGGGTCGCAGGCCCTCGTCCTGCCCAAGTTCAGCGCCGGCGGCACCAACGCCAGCGGCTCGGCCGACATCAAGGTGGCCGAAGGGCACCACCGCGGCACGACCCGCGCGGAGAACGCGGTCAGCGAGATGACCGACTACGACTGGGCGAACCACTACGGCCTACGGATCCGCCAGCGGCTGATCGTGGAGGTCGACCGGCTCGACATGGCCGGCCGCCCCCTGGACAACCTGCTCCTCGGCGCCCTGGACAAGTGGACGCACCACAGCGCGACCTCCCGGACCACCGTGGACGGGACGCTGGACATCCAGCTCCCGCACGCCCTCGCCGAGGCGGGCACGCTGAACGGCCCGCAGCAGCTGCGCAACGTCCTGCCGTTGCCCAAGCTGAATCGCAACCTGGCCGTCGTCGGCGTGACGGCGGACGGCCTGCTGCCCGCCGCGCGGAAGCTGCTGGACCAGCTGCTGGGGCCGCGCTGGTACGAGAAGGCGCTCGGTGCCGAGGCCGGCGACCCGGGCGTACGGTCCTTCCAGTCGCTGCCGTTCCTGCTGTCGCGGTCGCACCTGGTCAACCACGTGCTGGAGGCCACCGGCGGTGGCACGTACCGGCTGCCCCCGGACCTGTTCCGGGCCGGCGACTCCGACCTGCGCGCGCAGATGTCGCTGCGGGGGGAGCTGTTCGACGCGCAGGTCGTCATGCGGATGGTGGACGGCAGCGGCGTCGGCCGCTACATCAAGCACCAGAGCGGGACGACCGCGAACAACAGCAGCGACCTGACGCGCGCCACCGGCGACTACGGCCTCGGCGGCACCGACACGATCAACCCGCAGCCCCCCGCGCCGCCCGGCACCCAGGTGCCGCCGCACCGCCCGGACGACTCGTGGGCGCTGAACCACGGCGGCAGCCGCGTCACGTCCGCCAACCAGAACAGCGCCGGTACCGAGAACTACCGCCGTGAGCAGGACGTCAAGGAGTACGGTTCAAAGCTGCTGGTCCGCCTGCGCGGGCAGTTCTGGCTGGAGGCGCAGAAGATGCGCCACCACCTCCTCACGCCCGACAAGCCGAAGCCCGTCGGCGCGCCGGTCCGCAGCGACCCGGTCACCGGTGACGTCTATGTGGAGATGTTCGAGGCGCAGTACCAGGAGCTGCTCGCGGAGCTGGCCGCCAACGAGCAGCAGGCCCGGCAGGCGCTGCGCGACCGTGTCGACCCGCAGGCTTGGGCCGGCCTGAGCACCGCGCCCCGCTTCGACCTGGCCCCGCTGCTGGCCGACGCGGCGGTGTACCGCCCGGACCCGACCCACCCGCAGCCGGGACCGCGGCCGAAGTACGCCGCCTCCCAGGCCCACCACGCCCTGGTGAGCCACATCCGGGAGCAGGGCGGTGGCCGCGGCCCGCTCGTGCTCACCCACGGCGCGAACACGCGGGTGCTGCAGTACCGGGCGATCCTGGACTGGGCCGCGCGGACGATCCGCGCCGATCTGGCCGCCGCACGCGCGGAGGATCCCTACCTGCCGTCACCGGCCGACCCTGGCGTCTATGAGGAGCGGCGTGCCCGGCCGGACGCCCGGCTGTTCGACGGTCTGACCGGATCCCTCGACGACGAGATCACCGCGATCATCAACGAGGTCAACCGGGTCCACGAGTTGCGCCCGGACAACCCTCTCGGTGCCCCCGCCGAGCTGCCGCCGGAGGCGGCGCTGCTCGCGCTCGATCCGGTCCACCTGGCCCGTGACGTCGCCCGGGAGCTGAGCACGCACGTCCGGCTGGACGTCACGCAGCCGGACGGCACGGTGCGCAGCCACTGGGCCGACCCGAGCGGCCGGTTGTACGCCTTCGACCCGGCCGCCTTCGACGACCTGACGCTGACCGCCGACCAGGCGTCGAACGCCGGGCTGTGGAGCGAGGAGACCCGGCAGGTCGCCGCCGACCACGGGCTCGACCCGATCGACCTCGCCCGGCTTTACCGCACCTCCTGGTCGCAGCAGCGGACCTTCGAGCAGGCGGTGCTGGCCGAGGCCGGCGAGCGCCTCGACCGGTTGGGCGCGGCGCACGAGGCGCTGCCCGGCCTGTTCGGCCGCACCGTCCAGGCCGCCGCCGCGTGGCGGGGCATCGTCGCCCGGATCGAGGCGGAGCACGCTGCGGCCGCCGCGGAGACGACCCGGATCGAGCGGGAGCTCGATGACCTCCGGCGTGCCCTCGACGACCTGTACACGCAGCGGACGCGGCTCATCCTGGACCTGTCCCCGGACCGGACCGCGCTGAACGACCTGCGGAACCGGATCGTGGACCTGGAGGCCCGGCAGACCGAGCAGCAGGAGCTGCTGGAGCTGCACGAGGAGTCGACGGCCCACCTGACGTCGCTCCTGGCAGACGCGCGTCGCGGGCTCCAGGAGACGGACGAGGTCCTCGCCGACCTTCGGGTCAGCGGGCGGGACACCGGGGCCGGCGACGCGGCGCGCTGGACGGCGGATGAGGTGCAGGAGGCCGTGGACCGCCTCACCGCGTCGGAGTCCGCCCTGGACCGGCGCCGGGTGAACCTGGCGTACCGGCAGCGGCAGGCGCCGTCGATCGAGCAGGCGGTCCAGGGGCTGCACGACACGCTGTCGGCGGCCGGGGACGGCGCGGTCTCCCTGGCCGTCGTCACCCGTGCGGACGGCACCGCCGAACGGTTCACCGTGGTCGCCGACGAGGGCGAGATCCGGTGGTTCGAGGCGGTGTCCGGGCTCCCGGTCCGGCCCCCGGAGAACGCCGGGCGGTTGTACTCCCTGGACCTCGGCCTAGACGGCCTGCTGCTCGCCCCGCCTGCCGGGCTGGACGGGACGCGGCCGCAGGCCAGGTCCTTCACCTCGGTGCGCGACCTCGCGCTCGCCTCCGTCGTGGACCACCTCGGCCCCGATCTGGCCGGGCAGGTCGCGCGGCGGACGGAGGCCCGGTCACGGCCGACGCTCGACCAAGCTGTGCTCGCGTTCGAGAACCGGCTCGTCGACCGGAGTGCGAGCATCGCCGAGCTGACGGACACCCGCCGGCCGCCCATCGTGAGCCTGGACACCGCGCGGCGCGGCGACCTACCGGACGACGCGCACGTCTACCGGAACGAGCAGGGCCACCACGGGGTCGGGCCGGCCGACGCGGAGGTCCCGGGCTGGACGCGGATGGGCCCGCTCGCGGGCTTCTTGCCGATCTTCTGGCTCACCAACGGCGCGCCGGACCGGGCCCTGACCGTTCAGGACGTCGCACGCTCCGGGCTGGGCGCGGTGGTGCGGTTCCAGTCGGGGTTCGGCGTCCGGACCCTGGAGGACGACGTCCTGCGGGCGCTCGAGGAACGTCCCGACCGGGTGGCCGAGGAGGTGGACCGGCTGCCGGACGATCTGCCGTCCGGGACGTGGATCTGGTTCATCGGGCCGGCCCGTATGGGGGCGGTGGCGGTCGTCGAGAACGCGGCGGGCGAGACCAGGTATCGCGTCCTGCTGGCCGACGCGGAAGCCCCACGCGAGGCGCGTTCCCGTATCGGCCTGGCGCCGCTCGACGACGGCCGGCACACGCTCATCGTCTCGCGGCCTCGCACCGATGGTGATGCCCGGCCTTCGGCGCCGTACCGGAGTCTGCGGCAGCGGACCGAGGTGTCGGACTTCCACGTCATCGAGGTCAACGCGGTCCTGCGGACCCTCGGCTACCGGGGCGGCCCGGTGGATCGTGCCCGGGTCGAGGAGGCGCTGCGCGATCCCGAGCTGCCGCCCGGTCCGACGGACCCGAGGGGCCTGGCGAACGACCTCGCGCACTGGATCGCCTTCGACGGGGACCTGGCGAAGATGCCCCGGCTGCGCGGCGGCTCGGACGCCGCGGGAGGCATCCCGGGCCTGACCGGCGACCACGGCTACGCCGCGCCGTGGATTCCGGAGGACGCTTCGGCGTACGCGCAAGCCGTTCGGCGAGCGTCGGCCCTCCCTCAGGCCGAGCCGCAGGGTGGGGAAGCGCCGTGGCTCGACCGGCTCGACGAGCAGGCGCTGTGGACGGACGTTCTGCACGAGCTCACGGAGCTTCGTGCGCAGATCGATGCGGAGGACGCGGCCGAGCTGCGGGGGCGGCTACCTGAGCTGCACCAGCAGCTGAACCCTCGAGGGAAGCTCACGCTGCGGCAGACCGGCGAGACCATCGCGCAGATCTACTGGACCGGACAGCTGGCCGGTGGAGAGACGCTGGAGGAGATCCTCCGCATCGGCAGGCCCATCCGGCTGCGAGGCGGGATGTCCGGCAACGCGGCGGCACCCGGCGGTCTGGGATCGTTCGGCGACGTCGGGGGGTACGGGATACCGGCCGGCTTCGCCTCGGTGTCCGAGGGGCCGGTCGGCGGGGTCGGCAGCAGTAATTCCGGGCAGCCCCCCGTCCCCGTGGACGCGGGCCGGGAAACGCTGCTGAGCTGGACCGACGAGTCCGGTGAGCCCCGGTTCGCCGGACGCCGGCTGGGCCAGGGCGAAGGCACGGGGATTCCCGGCTTCGAGAGGGGTGCTCGTGCGGCGTGGGCGCTCGCGCACCGGGACACGCTCACCGCCTCCCCTGTGACTTCGCCGGCGGCCCGGCCGAGAGACCCGCTCGCCGCTCGTGGATACCGGCTGGGCACTGGGCAGGTCGTCGTTCCGGCACGTGCGGAGGAGCCGTCCGAAGGAACCGCACGCTCGGCGGCGGGGGGCCGACGGGGGTACGGGGCCGGCAACGCGATGACATTCGCCGACCTGTACGGGCCGGAGCAGGCCGCGAGGCCCGGCGTGTTCTCCTCACCCGGCCGCAGACTCGGCGGTGACGACGACGATGATGCCCTCACGAGCCTGGCCAGGATCTTCACGGACCCGCTGATCACCCGGTCGCCCCGGGCGCCGCAGGGCCCGTTCGCGGGCTCCGGTCACGTGCTGGGCGCGGGTGACGGCAGGGGCGCGGGCATTCCGGGCCTGGACAACGGCATTCGCGCCGAGTCTCAGCGGTTGCGGGCGGAACGCGGGCCGTCGACGGTCCGGCCCCGCGTGCTTCCTTCCAGGCCTCGGATCGTCACCCTCGGAGAGGTCACCGACGCGCGGACCGAGGAGGGCGGCCGCGGGCCGTCGGGCAGGGGCGGCGCCGGCGGACTGCTGGAGACCCGTTCCGGCGACGGCACCGTCACGATGCTCCAGCAGCCGGCGCGGTCGGCGTCCCCGCCGGCGACGGTGACGGAACCGGACGCCTCCGTGACCGAGCGGCCGCCCGCGCCACAGCGCACCACGGAGGAGCCGTCGGCCCCGGTCGCCCTCCCGGAGACCGGGCGGACGGTAGAAGAGCCCGCGACGGCCACGGCCACCACGACCGGGCAGGTCACGGATGAACCCGGACAGGCGGTCACCGTTCCGGCGGCCGAGCAGACGAGGAACGAGCCCGAGACGCCGGTCACCGTTCCGGCGGCCGAAGAGACCGCGCCTGGGCGAACGATCACGACCGCGACCACCCCGGTATCCCCCGAGTCCGTCACTCCGTCCACGCCGACGACGGCGCTCGGCCGGGCCCGGGAGGTCCTGGCGGGGCTGACGGAGGAGCGGCGCGCCGAGGTGATGGAACAGGCCGCGCTGTTCGTCGGCGATCTCAGCGGCCGGGTGCCGTCCCTCCGGGATCCCGGCGGCCGGGTGGTGTGGGCGGACTGGGCCGGGTTGCGCGTCGCGGCCGAGATCGCCCGGTCGGGTTCGGCGGCCGGTGAGGACCTCGCCCGGACCTTGGTCGCCGCGCATCGTGAGCGCACCCGGCAGGCGCTGGTCCACGGGGAGATCGTGCCTTCGACGCCGCTCGGCCGGGCGCGGCAGGTCCTGGCCGGGCTGACGGAGCAGCGCCGCGCCGAGGTGATGGGGCAGGCCGCGACGTTCGTGGGCGACCTGAGCGGCCGGGTCCCGTCGGTGGAGGACCCCGGCGGGGACGTGTCGCGGGTCGATCAGGCGGGGCTGCTGGTGGCGGCCGAGATCGCCCGTTCGGGCGCGGACGCCGGCGAGGCGCTCGCCCGCAGCGTGATGCACGATCTCGACGAGCCGCTCGTGCCGCGGGTCCTCATCGACGAGGCACGGGAGAACGCCGCCCGGACCACGGTCGGCATGCTGCGGAACAACCCCGAGGCCGACTACGCGCAGATCCGTCACGAGGCGCGGGACATCGTCCGGGCGCTCACCGGGCTCGCCCCGAACGACGAGCGGATCGATGCGCCGGGACTCCAGCGCGTCCTCCTGGTGACGGAGGCGGAGATCGCCTGGGCCGGTCACCGGGCCGCCGCCGACCTCGCGGCCGACATCCTCGGCCGGCCGCGCCTCCCGTACTCCCGCCTCCTCGACGAGATCACGGACGCCGCCCGGCTCGATCCGAGCCGGGCTCGCGCGACCCTTGGCCTGCTGTCCGACGTCCGGCAGGAGCAGTTCCGGCGGGAGACCGATGCGATCGTACGGTCGGCGCTCGGCGGTTCGTCCCTGGACCGGGCGCCGCGGGCCTGGCGGGAGCTGATCGCCGCTGAGATCGCCCGTTCCGGTCACACCGCCGGCGAGGACCTCGCGCGCGACCTCGTCCTGCGCGAGCAGGCGACCGCCACGATGTTCGCGAACACCAGGTGGGGTCAGGCCGGTGGCCGGATCGTGGCACTGTGGCTGCCCGGCCGGGGCGAGCCCGCCGTACCGCAGGACACCGAGACGCTCGCCCTCCTGAGCGAGGTCGTCCCCGAGGGGATGGTCCTCGTCATCGGTGACGCCCAGGACGGCCTGGTTCCGGTCCGCGAGCGGGGGACCCAGGCGTACGCGATGGCGAGGACCATCGAGAGGCTGTCACCGGGCCTGCATCCGCTGCTGGCGATGACCAACGGCGCGAGTGTCGCCGAGCCCGTGGCGCGGGCGTTGAACGCGCCAGTGGTGGCCACCCCGTACGACGCGGTGTTCGACCGGCGGACCGGTGACCTGGTCTCGCGTCCCTCCGGCGCCGACGGGACGGAGGAACCCGTCCAGGACGCGTGGTTCCGGATGTTCATGCCGGGGGACCGGGAGGGCCTGCCGATCACCCCGGGCCTGCTCACGCCGGGCGAGCGCGCGACGGCGCCCCCCGCAGAGCGGGATCCCCTGCCGTTCCATCCGAGCAGCACGGAGACCGAGCCGGAGACGCCGCCCGCGCCTCCGGGAGCGCCCGTGACGCCGCCGGAGCCGTCAGGGCCGCCGGAGCTGACACCGGTCGACGTGCATCCGGCGATCGCCCGGCTCGGCATCCCGCGCGAGGATCTGCCGCAGATCCTGACGGTCGTCGCCCGTATCCGGCAGGAGCTGGACCGGATCGGGGCGCGGTACACGCAGGAGGACGTCGACCTCCTCCCGCAGCGGCTGCTGGCGAACTTCCCGCATCTGCTCCACGGCCTGCAGGTGCCGATGGGTGACGCCGAGGTGCTGGTCCGGCTTGACGCGACCGATCCGCAGAAGGTGGAGAACCCGGGTGGTTCGACGCGGACGGTGTCGGAGCTGCCGCCGGTGGAGGGTGAGCACACGGCCGGTGGCACGGTGAATTCGGTGTTCGCGACCGGTGCGCACACCCAGAGCGTCTCCGGGCAGACGGGTGCGACGCGCGGGGCGATCTCGCTGTCGTTCGGGATCGGTGCGACGCCCTTCGCGCTGCAGGTCGTCCGGGTGGGCGCGTCGCTGTCCGGCACCGCGAACCAGTCCAACCGGTCGCTGACCCATATCGCCGACGCGGAGGGCGGTCACGTCGAGGTCGCCGGCGGTGGTCATACGCTGCTCGCCTACACCGGGCACTGGTCGTTCCAGGTCCGCAAGGGGTCCGGCGGGGACTGGGACACGCTCCCGGTGCACCGGGTCGACGACCCGACCGACGAGAAACTGCTCCTCTGGTTCCCCGACAACTATCTCGGAACCGCGCCGGCCCAGGTCACCGCGGTCGGCGACGGGGTCAAGGCGGGGCGGCTGCCGGCGTTCTTCTTCGCGGCCGGTCTGTCGAACCTGCCCAAGGTCTTCGACGCGACGGTCGCGCAGTTGCGGCGGCGCGGCCTGGAGATTCCGGTGGGCAGCCAGATCCACAAGGAGCTGCTCCAGAAGCTGTGGCAGGTGAACATGCACCTGGACGCCGCAGTCAACAACGCCGACACGGGGTACCAGTTCGACCTGCACAACGAGTACGGGCGGCCGGTGGCCACGGTGTCGGACCGGATCGAGATCCTGGACGGCACGGAGCGGGTCGGCACCACCAGCAAGGACTCCAACGTCGAGAACGTACGGACCCTGATCTCCGGCTCCAGCGGCGGCCACAGCATCACGAACAGCAGCACCCTGACACTTCCCAGCGTCGACTTCGGCCTGCAGCCGTTCCACAACCACGACGCCGGCATGGGCGTGTCCTTCAACCTGTCGTACACGTCGTCGAACGTGGACTCCATCTCGGCGGGCAAGGTCGGGCTGTACGTCGTGGTGCCGCGCTACGTCGGTTACACCGGCGCGTACGCGATGTCGTTCCGGCACCGGGTCACGGTCAGCGTCCGCGGCAGCGCCCAGACCGCGACCACTCCGGCGATCGACAGCGAGGCGGTCCTCCGGATCCCGGAGCCGATGGCGTACGAGCACGGTCTGCCGGTCGACGCAGAGGCGCTGAAGGGCGCGCAGACGGGCGGCACCCGGCCGTACGCCGAGGGCGACATCCGCCGCCTCGGCAAGCAGGAGATGCCGGCGGACCCGGCGAAGCATCCGGCGCCGCCGCCGGCGCTCGCGCAGGGCAAGGGGCTCGGCACGGGCCTGCCCTTCTGGTCCGACGACACGATCCGGCGGGTGCAGGACGCGGTCAAGACGACGGCGCGGCAGTACGGGTTCCTGCCCGCCAAGGACGACCATCCGTTCGCGGACTACTCCCGGTTCGGGCACGGCAACAAGCTCGACAGCCTCGCGGACATCCGGCGGCAGATCGAGAAGTTCGCCTCCGACCGGGGCTTGAGCTCGCACTTCGACCAGATCCACCAGGACGGGATGGTCTTCACGCTGAAGAAGCGGCGTGGCGGCCTGGGAGTCGACTGGGACATCGACTCCATGAGGATCACCATTACCGCCCGGGCGAACGGCACCGCGCCGCGCTACCTCGGCGCCGCGGAGGACCTTCGGATCGTCAACCTGGTGATGGGCATGAGCAGCGCCGGCATGTCCGTCTCCCACTCGCGCAAGATCGCACTCGGTGTCAAGGTGCGCGGCCTCTACCAGGTGCTCAAGGGCGCCATCACGGGGCTGGAATATCAGCGGATCGCGGGTGCGAGCGACGCGCTGAGCGTCCTGACGAACCTGCCGCAGCTGATGGAGTTCGATGGCCCGACCCATGAGTTCGAGGTGTCGCGGGATCTGGAGATCAAGTTCGAGCTCCAGCACTCGGGCAGGCAGGGGCGGGTCCTCGCGGGCCGGCGTAACCCGCCGTCCGTACACCTCCCCGGCGAGACCGCCCGCGTCTTCACGCTGCCGACCATCGAGAAGGACGGTCCCACCTCGAGCCGCCCGACACCGGCGAGCGCGCTCGAGCAGGGCGTCGTCACGTTCCTCGACACCACCGGCGTCCGTGGCGCGGTGCAGGCGCTCGGTCACCTGACCGATCCGGCCGGGACGGCGTCCTCGCTGCGGGACACCTTCGCCGGCACGGACTCCATGCGGTCGTACTTCAAGGAGATCCTCGGCGGCCAGTACACGACCGAGAACGCGTTCGAGTCGCGTCTGACCCGCGACCGGCTCGGCGCGATCGACATCCGCGGCGGCCTGGGCCGCAGCACCTTCGTGGGGGCCAGCGCTCACAAGGCGGTCACCGGCATCATCAAGCTCCAGCTGATGGAGGGCCGCGCGTCCGACACGAGCTCCCACGGGTGGAGCTGGGACCAGCTCGACGTGGCGCTCGGCGGGGACGCGGGGCCGGCGCACCTGACCGGGGAGAGCGATCTCAACCGGCACTGGCAGTTCAACCGGTCCCGCACGAGCGGCCGCACGGGTGGCAAGGAGCTCCTTCAGCTCGATTTCAACCGGGTGTACTTCTTCCGGAGCACGGTGTCCTTCGATGTGCGGAGCCGTCTGGAGAAGCACGCCAAGTTCCTGCCGAGCAGCAGCGCGCAGCGCACCCAGACGGTCGGACCCCGCATGGTGGAGTTCGCGCTGCCCGAGCCGGAGGCCCTGGCGCAGTACGCCGACGGTCACCTGCCGATCTCCGACGGCCAGCTCCGGGACGCGATGCTCCGCTGGCACATCGGCAGGCTGAAGCTCAGCGGTGACCTCGCGGCGAAGATCTTGATGCGCTGGACCGGCGAACGGCCGGCCCTCCCGAAGGACGCACCGAGGGTCCAGCGCGGGAAGCTCATCAACACGCTCATCCGCCTGCACGAGATGGGCGCGGCCCCGATCCTGGACGAGAAGGTCCGGGACCGGTTCAACACCGCCTTCGGGCGGTCGCTCGGCGCGCCGCACGACCCGTTCGCCGTCCCCGACATGCCCGCGGACGTCGTCGCGTACGCCGAGGGCCGGGAGCCGCTGTCCGACCGGCGGCTGGGCGAGGTGATGCGGAGCTGGCTCGACGGGAGACTGCGGCTGAGCGGTGACGTCGTGGCGGGCCTGCTGATGCGCTGGCACGCCGAGGTCCCCGAGCCGCCCACCGGCCTGCCGGTGAACCGCGCGCCGCTCGTGGGCATCCTGGCCGAGCTGCACACCGTCGGCGCCGTACCGGTCATGAACCTGGAGATCCGCGACCGGTTCAACGCGACGTTCCGCCAGAAGCTGTCGCACCCGCGCCTGCCGTTCGACCGGATGACGCTGCCGGAGTACCTCACCAGGACCGACCCGGGCGGCTCCTTCCTCGGCCACCACGGCGTCCACCGCTGGACCCATGACGACGGCCGGACGACCGAGCAGATCGTCCGGCAGCAGATCGAGGCGGCCGCTCCGGGGCTGCTGGGGTCCGACCCGCTCCTGTGGGACGGCAAGGGCCGCCGGATCGGCCGGATGCAGGGCGGGACGGACCTGCTGCAGGCGATCCTGGCCGAGGGCCGCGACCAGATGCTGTGGGAGGAGCTGCCCTCGCGGAACGGCTTCAGCTTCCACCTGGCCAACCCCGTCGGCCCGGTGCTGACCGACGTCGTCAGGGTCAGGCTGCGGGCCGAGCGCATCGGCGCGCCGGAGGTGTACGACTACCGGTGGAACACCGGTCTCGCGAATTACTGGCACAACTACACCGGCACCGCCCAGTCGAAATCGCGGGACGGGTCGCAGGCCCTCGTGCTGCCGAAGTTCACGGCCGGCGGTACCAACGCCAGCGGCCCGGTCGACCTCAAGACGGGCGAAGGGCACCACCGGAGCACGACCCGGGCGGAGAACGCGGTCAGTGAGATGACCGGGTACGACTGGGCGAACCACTACGCCGTACGGGTCCCCATGCGGCTGATCGTGGAGATCGACCGGCTCGACATGTCCGGCCGTCCCCTGAACAACCTGCTCCTCAGCCGGTTCGAGACGTGGACGAACCACGACGCGACCTCCCGGACGACCGTCGACGGACTACTGGACCTGCAGATCCCGCACGCCCTCGCCGAGGCGGGCACCCTGCACGGCCCGGAGCAGTTGCGGAACCTGCTCCCGCTGCCGAAGCTGAACCGCAACCTGGCCGTCGTCGGCGTGACCGCGGACGGCCTGCTGCCCGCCGCGCGGAAGCTGCTGGACCAGCTGCTGGGGCCGCGCTGGTACGAGAAGGCGCTCGGGGCCCAGGCGGGCGACCCGGGCGTTCGGTCCTTCCAGTCACTGCCGTTCCTGCTGTCGCGGTCGCACCTGATCAACCACCTGCTCGAGGCCATCGGAACCGACGGGTACCGGCTGCCCTCCAACCTGTTCCGGGCCGGCGACTCCGACCTGCGCGCACAGGTGACGCTGCGAGCCGAGCTGTTCGACGCGCAGGTGATCATGCGGATGGTGGACGGCACCGGCGTGGGCCGCTACATCAAGCACCAGAGCGGCACCACCGCCAGCAACAGCAGCGACCAGATGCGCGGCACCGCCGAGTACGCCGTCAACGGCACCGACACGATCAACCCGCAGCCCCCCGCGCCGCCGGGCACCGAGGCGCCGCCGCACCGCCCGGACCACTCCTGGACGGTGAGTCACGGGGACAGCCGGGTCACGTCGGCGAACCAGAGCAGTGCCGGTACCGAGAACTACCGGCGTGAGCAGGACGTCAAGGAGTACGGCTCGACGCTGCTGGTACGCCTGCGCGGGCAGTTCTGGCTCGAGGCGCAGAAGACGCGCCACCACCTCCTCCGCCCCAACAAGGCCAAGCCCGTCGGCGCGCCGGTCCGCAGCGACCCGGTCACCGGTGACGTCTACGTGGAGATGTTCGAGGCGCAGTACGAGGAGCTGCTCGCGGAGCTGGCCGCCAACGAGCAGCAGGCCCGGCAGGCGCTGCGCGATCGGGTGGACCCGACGGCCTGGGCGGCGCTGGGTAGCGCCCCGCGTTTCGACCTGGCCCCGCTGCTGGCCGGCGCGGCCGTGTACCGCCCGGACCCCACCCATCCCCAGCCCGGCCCGCGCCCGAAATACGACGCCTCCAGGGCGCACCACGCTCTGGTGGAGCACATCCGGGAGCAGGGTGGCGCTCATGGCCCGGTCGTGCTCACCCACGGCGCGAACACGCGGGTGCTGGAGTACCGGGCGATCCTGGACTGGGCCGCGCGGACGATCCGCGCCGACCTGGCCGCCGCCCGCGTGGAGGACCCGTACCTGCCGTCGCCGGCCGATCCCGGCGTCTACGACGCGCGGCGCGCCCGGCCGGACGCCCGGCTGTTCGACGGTCTGACCGGGTCCCTCGACGACGAGATCACCGCGATCATCAACGAGGTCAACCGGGTCCACGGGCTCCGCCCGGACAATCCCCTCGGTGCCCCTGCCGAGCTGCCGCCGGAGGCGGCGCTGCTCGCGCTCGACCCGCTCTACCTGGCGCGTGACGTCGCGCGCGAGCTGAGCACGCACGTCCGGCTGGACGTCACCCGGCCGGACGGCACGGTGCGCAGCCACTGGGCCGACCCCAGCGGCCGGATCTACGCCTTCGACCCCACCGCCTTCGACGACCTCACGGTGACCCCTGACGACGCGTCACGTGCTGGGCTGTGGAGCGAGGAGACCCGGCGGCTCGCCGCCGACCACGGGCTCGACCCGATCGACCTCGCCCGGCTTTACCGCACCTCCTGGTCGCAGCAGCGGACCTTCGAGCAGGCGGTCCTGGCCGAGATCGCCGAGCGCCTCGACCGGTTGGGCGCGGCGCACGAGGCGCTGCCCGGCCTGTTCGGCCGCACCGTCCAGGCCGCCGCCGCGTGGCGGGAGATCGTCCTTCGGATCGAGGCGGAGCACGCCGCGGCCGCCGCCCAGACGAGCCGGGCCCAGCGAGAGCTCGACGACCTCCGGCGCGCCCTCGACGACCTGTACACGCAGCGGACGCGGCTCATCCTGGACCTGTCCCCGGACCGGACCGCAGTGGACGGCCTGGAACGGCGAATCCTGGACCTGGAGACCGCGCAGACCGAGCAGCGGGCGCGGCTCGAGCGCTACGAGGAGTCGACGGCCTACCTGACGCCGCGCCTGGATGACGTGCGTCGCGCGATCCGGGAGACGGAGACCCTCCTCACCGACCTGCGCGCCACCGGCGACACCGGAACCGGCGAAGCGGCGCCGTGGACGGCTGCCGATGTCCAGGAGGCCACGGACCTCCTCACCGCGTCGGAGTCGGCCCTGGACGAGCGGCGGGTGGATCTGGCGTATCGGCGGCGGGAGGCGCCGTCGATCGAGCAGGCGGTCCAGGGGCTGCACGACACGCTGTCGGCGGCCGGGGACGGCGCGGTCTCTCTTGCGGTCGTGACTCACGCGGACGGCACCGCCGAACGGTTCACCGTGGTCGCCGACGAGGGCGAGATCCGGTGGTTCGAGGCCGTGTCCAGCCTCCCGGTGCGACCCCCGAGTGGCGGGCGGCTGTACTCCCTGGACCTCGGCCTAGACGGCCTGCTGCTCGCCCCGCCCGCCGGGCTGGACGGGGCGCGACCGCAGACCAGGTCCTTCGCCCAGGTGCGCGACCTGGCGCTCGCCGCAGTGGTGGACCACCTCGGCGCCGACCTGGCCGGGCAGGTCGCGCGGCGCACGCAGGTCCAGTCGCGGCCCACGCTCGACCAGGCCCTCCTCGCGTTCGAGGACCGGCTCGTCGAGCGCAGCGCGCGCATCGCCGAGCTCACGGACACGCCCCGGCCGCCCATCGTGAGCCTGGACACCGCGCGGCGCGGCGACCTACCGGACGACGCGCACGTCTTCCAGGACGAGCAAGGTCACCACGGGATCGGGCCGTCGGACGCGGAGGTGCAGGGCTGGACGCCGGTGGGTCCGCTGGCGGACTTCACCGAGATCTTCTGGCTCACCCATGGCACACCGGACCGGCCCGTGACCGTCGAGGACATCGTGGGCGGCGGCCTGGGCGCCGCGGTCCGGTTCCTGTCCGGGGCCGGCGTCCGGACCCTTGAGGAAGACGTCCTGCGGGCGCTCGAGGAGAGTCCCGACAGGGTGGTCGAGGAGGTCGACCGGCTTCCGGACGACCTGCCGCCCGGCACGTGGATCTGGTTCACCGGTCCCTCCCGCACCGGGGCCGTGTCGGTGGTCGCGAATCCGGCAGGTGAGATCAGGTATCGCGTTCTGCTGGCCGGGGCGGCCGCCCCGCGGGAGGCGCGTTCCCGTATCGGCCTGGCGCCGCTGGACGACGGCCGGCACACGCTCATCGTCTCGCGGCCTCGCACCGATGGTGATGCCCGGCTTTCGGCGCCGTACCGGAGTCTGCGGCAGCGGACCGAGGTGTCGGACTTCCACGTCATCGAGGTCAACGCGGTCCTGCGGACCCTCGGCTACCGGGGCGGCCCGGTGGATCGTGCCCGGGTCGAGGAGGCGCTGCGCGATCCCGAGCTGCCGCCCGGTCCGACGGACCCGAGGGGCCTGGCGAACGACCTCGCGCACTGGATCGCCTTCGACAAGGACCTGGCGAAGATGCCCCGGCTGCGCGGCGGCTCGGACGCCGCGGGGAGCATCCCGGGCCTGACCGGGATGTCGGGGGCGTCGAGCAGCAACCCCATGCCGGTGACGGTGGCACGAGGCCCGGTCGAGGAGCTCTCCGAGGAAGAGCCGGAGGAGGAGTCCTCCTCCGAGTCCTCCGAGTCCTCCGAGGACGAGGCCGAGAGCGTTACCGGCGAGCACCGGGAGGTCGCGCCGCCCGCTCCCGCCAAACGTGTCCGGTGGGCCGACCAGCAGGGCGACACCACCGATGAGGAGAGCGGCTCGGAGCCCGAGTCGGAGGAGTCCGAGGACGACGCGCCGGAGCCGCTGTCCCTGGAAGAGCTGCTCGGGCAGACGCGGGTGGGTGTGGTGGACGACCGCCCGGTGGCGCTCTGGCTGCCCGGGGCGCGCGGGGACGTGGCCTTCGACGAGGCGACGGTCGCGCTGCTCGGCGACCTGGTGCCGCCGCAGACGGTGTTCGTTCTGGGGCGGGTGGAGAACGGCACGCTGATGGCCGGTGACCGGCCGATCGAGCCGGCCACGCTGATGGGGCTGCTGACCGCCCGCGCCGCGGGTCATCAGCCGTTCCTGCTGATGCCCGGGTCCGGGGAGGCCGCCACGTCCTTGGCGGACCTGAGCGGCGGGCCGGTGCTGGCCGCGCCGCGCGGCGTGCGCCTCGACCCGGCCGAGGGCACCCTGACCGCCATCGGCAGCGGCAAGGACGCGATCACGGGGCCGGCGTCCTCCTCGCGGGACGGGGACTACGTCGGGCGGTTCCGGATGCACCTGCCGGGCGAGCCCGCGAGCACGCCGATCCACTCCGTGCTGACCCGCACGGCGGCCGAGGGGCACGGTACGCCGCCCGCCCCGCCGGAGCGGGCGGTGATGCGGCCGGTGATGGTGGATCCGGCGGCCCGGTCCATCGGGGTGCCGCGGGTGGGTCTGCCGTACATGGGGCAGGTGCTGACCGCGGTCCGCCGCGCCCTGACCGCCGCCGGGTTCGCCCCGTCCGAGCGGGACATGGCGGGGCTGGTGCAGCGGCTGGTCAGCAACTTCACCTACACGCTCGGCGACAGCGGTGACGACGCCAACACCAGCGGCCTGATGGTGCCGTTCGGGGACGTCGAGCTGCTGGTGACGTTCGACCCCACGGATCCGTACACCGTCGACAACATGGCGGGCTCCACGGTCCGCCCCTCGACCCGGCCCGCGCCCGAGGGCGAGAACGTCGGCTACGAGACGATCAACGCCGCGTACGCGACGGGCGCGCACGTCGAGACCCACGCCGGCCAGACGGGGGCGACGCGGGGCGCGCTGTCGCTGACGTTCGGGATCGGCGCGGCGCCGTACCTCGTGCTGCAGGTCGTCAAGGTCGGCGTCGGGGTGTCGGGCACCGCCAACCAGTCGAACCGCAGCACGAGCCACATCGCCGACGCCGAGGGCGGCCACGTCGAGGACGCCCGAATCGAGTCGAGCCTGGTGGCGTACACGCCGAACATCGCGCTCAAGATCCGGGCCAACCCGAAGGAGGGGATGGCACAGGACTGGGAGCACATCCGGCCGTTCCGGATCCAGGACCCGGGCACCGAGAAGCTGCTGCTGTGGATGCCCGAGCCGTACCTGAAGGCGCCGTCGGCCGACCTGGTGACCGCGACCGGTGCGGGCGTGAAGTCCACCAAACTGCCACCGCACTTCTACGCCTCGGGCCTGACGAACCTGCCGAAGCTGTTCGACGAGGTCGTCGGCGTGCTGGCCTCCCAGGGGCTGCGGCTGAAGATCGGCAGTGTGCCCCGCGCGGAGCTGCTGCAGAAGCTGTGGAACCTGAACACCCACCTCGACAAGGCGATCAACGACCGGAGGCGCGGCTATTCGTTCACGCTGCACGACAAGCGCGGCAAGGTGCTGGCAGTCGTACGGCTCCACGCCGACCGGCTGCCGCAGGCACGCCGGGTCGGCGCGACGAGCAACAAGGTCCACGTCGAGAACGTCCGCACCGGAATCCGTGGCATGAGCAGCGGCCACAGCATCTCCAACTCGACCAAGTGGACGGTGCCGAGCGTCGAGTTCGACCTGGCGCCGATCCCTCTGCAGGCCGACGACTTCGGTCTGGGGATCAGCGTGGCGGCGCCGTATACGACCGCGAACTCCGAGTCGCTCTCGGGCGGCCGCGTGGGCCTGAACGTGGTGGTGCCGAGGGCCACGGGCCACACGACCGGCAACGACGTGCAGCTCGGTGTCTACAGCGTGGCCTACGTCCGCGACGCCAAGACGTCGTCCTCGAGCCGGACCAGGACGCCGGTGGTCCGTAGCCGCGCGCTCATCCGGGCCACCGAGGCTGAGGCGTTCGAACACGGGCTGCCGGTCGACAAGGAGGCCTTCAAGAAGGCCCCCGAGGGCACGACGGTGCCTTACGACGCGGAGGCGCTCCGCGACACCGGCCGGCGGGCGGAGGACCCCGACACCAAGCAGCCGCCGGCGTACCTGCTGAAAGGCAAGGGCATCGGCACCGGCTGGGCGCAGCCCGAGGAGTCGACCGTCGAGGCGCTGTACGACGCGCTCGAGACGCGGCTCAAGGCCCACGGTTTCCTGCCGGAGAACGACGACGACCCGTTCGCCGGGGAGCACTTCTACACGCACGGCAACAAGGTGCTCAGCAGGCTGGACAACGAGGACCAGCTCCGCAAGTGGATCTCGCTGTGGGGCCTGAGCTCCTACTGGGACGTGGCCCACCAGGACGGGTACACCTTCACCCTGCGCCTGCGCCGCGGCGGCGCGGGCGTGGACGTCGACATCGACTCGGCCAAGGTGACGATCCGGATCACCGAGCGCGTGGAGGAGCCGCCGGAGTACCTCCGGTCGACGGACGCCTACACGACGGCGAACCTGCCGATGGGCATGGACACCGCCGGGCAGTCGGCGACCCACACGCGCAAGATCGCGATCGGTGTCAAGTTCAAGACGCTGTTCAAATTCCTGAAGACGGCTCTCCTGGGGGTGGAGTACCAGCGCACCGTCGGGGCCACCGACTCGGTGAGCTTCCTCAGCAACGTCCCGCAGCTCCTCGAGATCCCCGGGCTGCTGGACGTGTGGGGGGTGACCTACGACCTCCACGCGAGGATCGAGTTCCAGCACTCCGGCCGGACGGGGAACATCGCCAAGGGGCGGCGCGACGTCACGCTCCCGACGATGCGCGGGCAGAAGGCCACGGCGTACCTGATGCCGTTCACGGAGGCCGAACAGCCCTCGGCGGCGGACCTGTCGCCACGGGAGGTGATGCTCCGCGAGAAGTGGACGCCGGCCGAGGCCCTGGAGCAGGCCGTGGTCTTCCACCTGGACACGACAGGCCTGACGCCGGCGGCGTCCGCGATGCTGAAGGACTTCGCCGGTCCGGCGGGAGCCGCGGACCGCGAGATGAGCGCGTTCACCGGCCTCTTCATGGTCAAGGCGCACCTGAAGGAGATCCTGAACGGCGAGTACACCACCGACGGGCCGTTCGATCCGGGGTGGCTCCGCGACGTCTTCGGCGCCCTGGACCTGCGCGGCGACCTCGGCCCGTCCCTGTTCATGGGTTCCACCTCCGATCCGTTCGTGCTCGGCCTCATCTACCTGTTCCTGCTGGAGAACAGGCTCAGCAACAAGGACTCCCACGGTCTGAGCTGGGAGCAGCTGGACCTGGCGTTCGGGGACATCGCGGGCGAGGCGAGCCTCACCGGCGAGTGGGACTTCAGCCGCAGCTGGCAGTGGAACACCGCACGAGGGTTCGGCCGCGGCGCCGCCAAGGAGCTCATCCAGATCAAGGTCGGCCGCGCGTTCCTCTACCAGGCGCCCGCGAACTTCACCGTGCGGGCGCGGCAGGAGGCGCACGGCAAGCTCCTGCCCTCCAGCCGCCACCGGCCGGCCCCGCGCCAGGTGGGCGGCCGCGACGCCATCTTCATCCTGATCGAGCCGGATGGACTGGCCCAGTACGCCGACGCGGTCCTGCCCGTGTCCGACGCCCAGCTCACTGACTCCCTCACCCGGTGGAGCAAGGGCGAGCTGCGGCTGCCCGGTGACGTCGCCGCCGGCGTGCTGACCCGCTGGAAGACCGATCTGACCGGCCGGCCGACCCCTCCGAAGGACCGTCTGGACTTCGTCGACGCGCGGGCCGCCGAGCTGGCCCAGGTGCACGACCGCGGCGGGGTCCGGGTGACGGACCCGGCCGTACGGCGCACCTTCACCAGGGCGTTCGGCCTGGCGCTGGCCGAACCCCGGGCCTCCGACCCGTACTTCGCGATGCCCGACGACCTGGTCGCCTACGCGGAGGGCGGTCCGGCGCTGCCCGACGAGCGCCTGGCCGAGGCGCTGAACGACTGGCAGGCGGGTGACCTCGCGCTCAGCGGGGACGTGGCCGTGGGAATCCTGCGGCGCTGGACGGCCGGCGGATCTCGTCCCCCGAGGACGCTGCCGGGGGTGGACGGCGACGAACTGGTCCGGACGGTGACCTTCCTGCACACCCAGGGGGCCGCGCCCGTACGGGACGGCGACCTGCGGAAGTGGTTCAAGGAGACCGCCGGGCAGGAGCTGGGGGAGCCGCCGATCCCGTTCGAGGAGATCGAGCTGCCGGAGTACCTGGAGCGGGAGGACCCCGGCCTCGGCTTCCACGGCGTCGAGAGCTTCCGCTTCGCCAACGGCAAGTCGACCTACCAGATCGTCAGGGAGCAGGTCGACAAGGTCGCCCCCGGCCTGCTGACGGCCGGCGCCGCGCTCTGGGACGCCAAGCGCCGGGTCATCGGGCGGATGCAGGGCGGAGTCGATGCCCTGCAGGGGATGCTCGGCAAGGGCCGGGACCACGCCCTGCTGGCGAACCTGCTCGCCAAGGGCCGGGACCAGGCCCTCCTGGGATCGACGTCGGCCGAGGACGGGTACTCCTTCTACCTGGTGAACCCGATCGGCTGGCTGCTGTCGGACATCGTCGAGATCAACCTCGACCTGCGCATCGCGTCGCCGAAGGTGCAGGACTTCGTGCCGAACACCGCGGCCGAGGTGTACGAGCACCAGTACCGCACGACGGCCAAGTCCAACTCCCGGGACGGATCGCAGTCCTTCACCTTCGCCAAGCTCGGCACCGGCGGGCAGCAGCAGACCACCGGCGGGGACGCCGTCGACGCGAAGACCTCCGAGGGCCACCACCGCGGGACGACCCGGGCCGACCAGGGAGTCGTCGAGCAGACCGTCTACGGGGGCGCGCACTATCTCGTCGGGATGGAGCACGAGCTGACCGTGACGGTCCGGCGGCTGGACCCGACCGGCCGTCCGCTGGTCAGGGCGCTGAACAGGAAGTTCGACGACCTGACCCGGCACAGCGCGGCCGACACCGTCACCGAGCCGGGCACCCTGGTGATCCAGATGCCGCGCTCCCTCGCCGAGGGCCGCCGCCTGCGGGGCCCGCATCCGCTGCCCGACCTGGGGCGGCTCCCGGAACTGCCGGTCAATGCCTACATCACCGAGGCGATGATCGACGACGCCCTGCCGATCGGCCTGAACCTGCTGAACGAGATCTTCCGGCCGAGCCGGATCGAGCTGCTCCTGGGCGCCACCGCCGACGACCCCCGGACCCGCAAGAGCCTGTCGCTGCCCGTGCTGCTGTCCCGCGTGCACATCGTGAACAACATCCGCGAGGCGTCCGGCGAGGAACCGCTGAAACTGGCCGAGAACCTCTTCGTGCCCGGCCACTCCGAGGAGCGGGCCGAGATGTGGCTGCACGGCGACCTGAGCGGGCTCGACGTGATCGGGCGGATGAAGGAGGGGACCGGGACCGGCCGCTACAACAAGCACCAGAGCGGCACCACCATCAGCGGGAGCAGCGACCACGCGCGGGTCGTCGGAGACGCCTCGCTCGACACGCACGGCCCGATGGGGGACCACACCCCCGCCCACTCATGGGATCTGGGGACCTCGAACAACCGCGTCACCTCGTTCGACGACGCCATGGCGGGCACCGAGAACTACCGCCGCGAGCAGCACGGCAAGGAACGCAGTCCGCTCTTCCTCGTACGGATGCGCTTCCGGGGCCGCCTGTTCGCCGACCGGGCGGACCACCACCTGTTCCGCAGGGCGACGCCGACGGGGCGGTTCGTCAGCGACCCGTTCTTCGGTGACGTCTACGCGGAGATCTCGCAGGCGCAGGTCGAGGACCTGCTCGCCCAGCGCGAGGAGATACGAGTCCGTCTTCAGGCCCGGCCGGAGTCGCTGAACTGGCCTCCGATGGGCCAGGCGCCGCGGTTCGACCTCGCCCCGCTCCTGACCGACGCGGCGAGCCGGCACACCGACCCGATCCGGGCCTACCAGACCGTCGCCCGCCACATCCGCCGGCAGGTCGGCGGCGGACGCCCGGTCGTCCTCACCGCGGACGCGCTCGCCCTGGCCGCACAGACGCACGAGGCGATGCTGCGCTGGGCGGTGCGGACGATGACCGCCGACCTGGCCCACATCCGGCAGACCGACCCGACCGTCGAGAAGCCCGCCGCACTCGCCCGCTACGAGGAGCAGGTCGAAAGGGCCACGCGGCTCACCGGTTCGGTCGACTCCATCCAGCAGGCCACCACCGAGGTCATCAAGACCGTCAACGCGCTGCACGCCCAGCGGCCGGACAACCCCACGGGGCGGCCCGCGGGGCTCCCATCGGAGGTCGCGGACCTGGGCCTGCACCCGGTCTACGTCGGGCGCGACACCGCCTACGCGCTCGCCGCGCACGTCCGCGTGGACATCATCCGCGCCGACGGCTCGGTGCATCAGACCTGGATCGACCCGAACGGCGGCATGTACGCCTTCGACCCGGTCCTCACGCGCCCGGACTGGGGGACCCGCGCGACGCGGATCTTCTCGCCGGTCACCTCGCGGACCCACTTCTTCAGCGCCGCCGTGGCCGAGACCCACGGGATGCTGTCGTCCGCCCAGCGGGCCGAGGCGGACGTGTACGGGCTGGACCGCAGTGACATGGGCCGGATCTACCTGACCGCCCCCGTCCGTCAGCAGACGTTCGAGCAGGCGTTCAACGCCGAGATCAGGGCCCGCCGGGATCGCCTGGCCGAACTGAACCCCGCCCTGCCGGGGCTGCTGCACGACGCGGCGGCCGTCCACGCGTTCTGGCGGCAGGAGACGGAGACGCGCCGGCGGCGGCAGAACGAGGACGATCCGCTCGGCGGGCTCCTGGAGCTGTCCGAGCGGGTCCACGAGGCCGAGTGGAACGAGGAGGACGCCGCCCGGATCGTCGAGTCGCTGCGGACCGCCGCCCGCGGCGGACCCGGCGAGCGCGCCTGGACTCCGGAGGAGGTGGCGGAGATCGGCGACCGACTCGCCGAGCTGGCCGCCGCCCAGCGAGCCGCGACCGGTGCGGACACCCGGACGCCGGTCCTCGGAACCGGCACGAATCCGGTTCTCGGAACCGGCACGACGGATCCGGTCGCCGGAACCGGCGGGACGATCCCGGCCTCCGGCACGACGAGCGTCGTCGCCGGCAGCGGCCGGTCGGAGCCGGCCACCCGTGCCATGGGGAAGCAGCGAGCGACCGGGACCGGCGGGACGGAGCCGGCCTCCGGGATCGGCCGGAGCGAACCCGGCCTCGGGGCCGGCACGGTCGATCCGGTCCTCCGGACGACGCGAACGGTTCCGGTCGCCGACCGGTCGGGCTCCCGAGCCGTCGGCGGGAACGAGGTCGAGCGAGCGGCCGCGCGGGCGCTCGAGGCCGAGGCGGTGGCGTTCGACCAGGAGCGGCTGGACGCGGCGCTCAGCGCGCGTCGCCTGCGGCCGATCGACGTCGCGGCCGACGACAACTGCTTCTACCAGAGCCTCATCGCCATCGCCGGTCCGTACCTCGCCCGGGTGATACCCGGCCTGAGGAACACCCGGCCCGGCAGCCGCGAGGCCGTGCAGGTCGTACGGAACTGGCTGGCGGACCGGCTGGCGGCCGACCTTGCGGTCGCGGGCCAGGGCCTGCTCTCGCGGTACGCCGGCTTCTTCCACGAGTCGGGAGACGGCATCTCCTTCGCGGACTGGGGCCGTGCGCTCGTCGACCAGATCCGCCGCATGGACAGCTGGCGCAACGAGGTGGGCGACCTCGTCGCCCACCTGGCGGCCAACGAGCTCGGCCTGCCCCTCACGCTCATCCAGGACCGGTACGTCACCCAGCTCGGGCCGGCGGGCGCCGCGCGGGTCAACTTCATCCGCACCCCGGGCCACTTCATGGGCGCCGAGAGCACGGACGAGGACGCGCCGGAGATCTCCTGGGAGCAGCTCCACCCGGCTCCGCCGACGCCCGCGGACCGGTCGGCCCGCCAGTTCCAGCTGATCCGCGGGTCCCTGGAACGGCGGGTCGAGCGTGCGGGAACCGACTATCAGGAACTCCGTGAGCGTCTCGATCCGGACGTCAGGTCCGAGATCGACGCCGAAGCGCAGGCGATGGTCGACCGCTTCCGTGACGCCCACGCGGCGAACGGCCACGCGGACGTGCCGGCGCACCGCCGCGCGCAGGCCCGGCTCGACACGATGCGGCGCGCGGCGGCCCAGCTCGAAGGCCTGACCGCGAACCTCCACCGGCAACTGGGCGACCCCCCGGCCACCGGACCGTCGAGTCGGGGCGAAGGAGCGGACACCGGGATCTCCGATTACCTCGAGACCGAGGTCAACTCCCTGCTGGCCCGCATGGGCGGCGCGTGGCTCGGTGGCCGGGTCGACCGAGGAGAGATCGAACAGGCGCTCCGTGAACTCCCGGAAGGCATTTCCAAGAGTTCCGCCCGGGGGCTGGCCGGTTTCGCCGCGCATTACATCGCCTTCGGTGAGAAGCCCAGGCTGCGGGGCGGCGCGCCTGGCCGCGCGCCGCTGGCCGAGCGGCCGGGCGAGGCATCCGGGTCGTCGGCCGCCGACACCGCTGCCGCCCCCGCGGAGTGGATTTTCGGGGGGACGAGGGGCCGCGGCGGCGGAGTCCAGCGCGCTCTGGACCCGGAGCGCCTGGCGGCCACCGCGCTGGCTCCCGAGACGCTGCTGACGGACGACCAGGGCGGTGCCATCGCGCGGAACTGGACGGGCACGGGCAACCAGCGGCTCGACCTCTCCTCCTACGCCGTGTCGGACGCCGCCGGTCAGGTCGGCACGTTGCGGGCGCCATGGTCCAACCCGTACGCGATCATGGCGGGGACCGGTACCGGCTGGACGGTGATCACGCCGCGCGGGCGGTTCAGCGTGACGGACCCCGAAGAGCTCATCTGGATGATCGCGCAGGACTCGGCGCGTCCGGAAGGAGCCGAGATCGTCCTGGCGTTCGGCAGGGTCACCCCGGCCCTGGCCGGGCGGATCGCCGGCCTGACGGGAGCCCGCACCTGGTACGTCCGCCACGACGTCCGTTCGCTCCTGGACCCGACGACGGGCATCGAACGGCTCGCGATCGGCCCGGTCCCCGCCGGCGCGGACGCCGTCTGGGCGGTGGCCGAACCGGACGACGCGCAATCCGCTCTCAGCATCCTCGACCTGTACGACGACGCGGAGAGCGCCGTGGAACCGGCCCTCAGCGTTCTCGACCTGTACGACGGCACGGAGAGCGGCGCGGAGGAGGGCACGCGGTCCTCAGGCGATGCCGGAGGCCCGGCGGTGGACCCGTCCGGGGTGGTCGGTCCGACGGAGGCGCGGCGGGCCAGGCCGCTGACCACGACCGAGTACGAGGTCATCGACGAGCGCGGTACGGGGGTGCTGTTCCGCCGGCCCGGTGATCCCGTTCTCGAACGGCGATCCCCGCAGGCGTGGGAAGGGGAGTCCGCCGCCCCGGGCTTCACCACGCTGACCCAGGACTACGTGGAGACGGCCGGCTCCGATCGGCCGAGGCTGCGGATCTCCGCGGACCGTACGCTCGCCGTCCAGGACGGCGTCTCCGGGCAGCAGATCTTCGCGTCGGACCAGGCCATCGCGCGTGCGCGGGCGAAACACGCGCGCTGGGACGACATCGTGTGGCTCCAGGTCGAGGATGACGTGGCCATCGTCGTCCCGACCCAGAACGGGGGAAGCCGGCGGCTGTACCGCGTCACGCCGGAGTTCAGGACGCGTCCCGGGCAGTCCCCCGATGAGGGCTCCCGGCCCTTCGTCGAGTTCCTGGCCGGCGACCACCGCTTGTCGCACCTGGTGTTCGGCGACCCGAAGGGCGGTCCGGTGACCACCGCCCCGGTCAACGCGTCGGACGCCATCGAGGTCACCGGTACCCACTACCTCGCCGAGGCCCTGACGCGGATGGCCGACGGGGAGATCCCGCCGACCGACGTGAACCCCGAGTGGGCGGCGGCCCAGATCCGCCGGGACGACCGGCCGAGCGGCGGGGGCGGCGGCCCGTTGCCCGGCGAGGGCTACGGCGGTGCGCTGGCCCTGTCCGACACGCCCAGTCCACGCCGCGGTGCCCTGTCCTACGCCGCGCGTCTCCTCGGCATCAACGAGAGGGCGTGGGCCGACGTCGGCGAGGGCTACATGGTCCAGTTGGTCGCCGCGCCGGACGAAGGCGGACGGCCGGACCTGACCCGCAACTTCGCCAAACCGGGCTCCGAGCCCGGCAAACACCTCGGTTACCACTTCGCGATGGTCGTGCTCGCCAGCGAGGACGGCACCCACCAGATCACCCTGGAGAATCACGCGCGAAGGGCCTCACCGATGTGGGAGGCCGCGCGCCGGGAAGCCGTCGAGACGAACCTGAGGGACTACTCGCTGAGCGAGTTGCAGCAGATCACGGAGGATCTGCGCGCGAATCTCGACCGGCTGAACAACGCCGGTCGCACGGACGGCCTCGCGGAACTCCGCGGTTACCAGAACCTGGCGGGGGCGCTGACCAGGGCGAAGCAGGCCCAGACGGAGGTGCTGGAGCAGGCCGAGGGGTCCCCGGAACGCGCTGCGGCGGAAGCGGAGCTGGACAAGCACATCAGGCGCGCCATGCGCGGTCTGGAGGCGGTCGACTCGATCATTCCGGCCAAGCGCCAGTGGTACATGCGGATGATCTCCCAGCGCCCCGGCGAGAGCATGCACGACCTCAGCGCGGGACTGCTGGAACCGGGACCCGCGACCGTGGCCAATCCGCTCACCGCGGTGGTGCTCTTCGGGCACCACGGCGGGCCTTCGCCCATCAGGTTCGACGAGGGCACCGACCGCTTCGAAGCGCGCTACCTCAAGTCTCCGGTCGAGATGGTGGCCACGGTCGGCCTGTGGAACGCCGACCACGGCCTTCCTCTGCCGCCCGTCACCATCACCGGTCACGCCCGGGCGGCGACCGGCGGCAGGAGTCTCGCGGCGAAACGCACGAAGGCCGTTGAGGAGACCTTCCGCGAGCACCTGGACGATGAGCTGCGGCGGCGCCAGGCCGGTACCCCGCTGCCCCACCTCACCGCCGGGGACTTCGAGATCGGGCGGGTGGCGGCGAAGACCACGGGCGACGACGTCACGATCTCGTTCGACGATCGCCGCGGGGGGCCGCGTCAGGTCGCCATCCGGGGTGCCCAGCGTGCGACCCCCGGCCCGTCCGGCACGCAGACGCGGCGCCGCCGGTTCGGCGGCCTGCTCGGTGGATCCCCGGACCACGACAGGAACCCGCTGGCGGAGCAGTGGCCGATCGGCCGCCGGCTGACGGTCATGGAACCGCGCTTCGGCGACCCCGATGACCTGACCGAGGTGCCCCTGGACGAGGTGCCCGCCGTCGGCACGGTTTCCGGGAACCCTCTGGTGTACGAGCGCCCGCATCCGTCCCGTTCGACGCCGTTCACCTACGAGATCGAACGCACGGGCGTGATCAGGCTCTCCGGCGAGGAGCTGTCGCCCTTCGACTGGACGAGGTTCGGGGACGACTTCATTCACGAGCCGACCGGCGCCTACCTGCGGGGGGACAACGGCTGGCTCGGCCGGGTCGACAATCACGACACGCTCCTGGAGACGCTGACCTCCCTGGACCCGGAGGCCCGGCCGTACCGGCTGACGGTGGGCAAGGGCGCGATGTACCTGGTGCCGCTCGATGAGAGCGGTAGGGCGGTCCGCATCCCGCTGAAGGACCAGGCCCCGCGGTCCGGCGCACTCGCCGACCAGCCGCAGATGAACGACGAGGTGTACGCCGCTTACCGGACCTTCTGGGATGCGCTCGAAGAGACCGGCGACACGGAGGCACGAGACTCCGACGCGGCGCCGATCGTCCCGTGGTACGTGGAGCAGGGCGGGCTCGGCGACGGCTCCGTGTCGTCGGTCGCCGAGGTGGTGGACAGCTCGCTGCCGGACGGCCGCCCCGACGAGTCGGTGACCCGCTGGATCGACGCCGTCACCGCCGGCCTGTCATCGTCCGTTGCGCGCGCGGTCCGCAAGAAGATCCTCGCGCTGCTGGCCGAGAAGGACCCCGTGCGGTGGGAGCGGCTGCTGCTTCACGGCAAGCTGATCGTCGAGAAGAGCACACGGGTCAGGCTGTCCTTCTCGGTGGAACAGACGGAGTTCGCGCCGCCGGAGGACGCGGGGGCCGATCCGGGCTACCAGACGTACTTCAGCAAGTACGGCGACACGACGTACGCCGAGGAGGTCATGCGGCAGAATCTGAGCGGGAGGAACGCGTCCGTCGAGCCGATCCTGTTCCTCTCGGTGGGGCTGCAGGCGGGGCTGTCGCACGTCTCGCCGGTGTTCAAGGTCGGGACGGAGCGCGGCACCGGTTCCTGGCAGACCATCCTGATGGAGGTCCAGTCGGGGAACCGGGTCATCGCCAACGCCGCACACGGGTACGCGGCACGGATCCGGGTGCGGGCCACCGTCGACCGGGCCGAGCGGCCGGAACTCCTTCTCCCCGGGGAGGCGCGCCTGGCGTTCCCCACGGTCTACTCCTCCGCCGCCGAAGCCGCCCTCACGGCGCCGCCCGGGAGCGGCGGGCACCCGGTGGTGCGGGTCGTGGACCCGGCCGTGCTGCACGGCCTCGATCACGCGGTCACCGCGATCGTGCCGGAGCCGCTGCTGGCCGGCCTGCGCAGCGTCCTCGACTTCCTCGGGCTCCCGGCGAAGGACGTCGACGAGATCGTGCAGGACGTCGCCGAGGAGTACGTCAACGAGAAGACGTTCAAGGACCGCAGCCAGTGGTGGCTGACCGACAGCTGGGTCACGGGCCTGATCGACAAGAGGCTGTCCGCCCTGTCCACGTTCCAGGGACATCTGGAGTTCAGCGGCCGGCCGCAGACCGTGCGTTACGTGACGACGACCGACAAGGAGGTCCTGCTCCGTAACGACATCGCGGACACGGTGCGGATCGGCGACGGCCAGAAGCACAGCACCGGGGCGAGCGCCACGCCGGGCGTCGCCTTCGGGGTCGAGCTCGGCTCCCATCTGGCCACGCCCAGCATCGACCTGCCGAAGCTGGGCTCCTCGCGCGAGTACGGGCGCTCCCTGACCTCCGGAGGCCAGCTCAAGAACGCAACCATGCGCAAGGACCGTCTGGTCCGCTACCAGACCGAGTTCGCGGTGACGATCTGGGTCAAGTCCGACCACGGCGATGTCCCGTTCACCCTCCCGGTCACCGGCGAGCTGGGGATCGGCCTCGCGCACGCCAAGGACTTCGAGCGCCACGCTCTGGGTGGGGTGCCCACCGGCTCCGGCCTCATCCCCGCGGAGAAGCCCGAGGAACCGGAGAAGCCGGAAGGCCTCGAAGCCCCGGCCGGGTCGAAGACGCTCGACGAGGGCCTGGACGAGGTCCTGCCCGCCGGGTCGAAGGCGCTCGATGAGGGCCTGCCGGCAGGGTCGAAGGCGCTCGATGAGGGCCTGCCGGCAGGGTCGAAGGCGCTCGACGAGGGCGCGCCGGTCCGGTCGGAGACGCCCGCCGGGCCGGAACCGCAGGAGCCGACGACGGTCGCGGGCGGGACGCCCGACGAGCTCGCGGCAGGGCGTTCGGAGCCCTTCTGGGCCGACTTCGCGCGGCGGCTGAGGGCGCGGTTCACGGATGGACGCCCGCCCGAGCCCTTCCTCGATGGCGGCGTACGGGACGCCGGCGACCTCGCCGCGCTGGCCGACCGAGGGCCGATCGAGATCGTTCTTCCGCCCGCGCTGCACGACGCGCTCGTCCCCCACTGGCTCGACGCGCAGGAGGGCTGGCGGGCCCTGTACGCGCATCCCGGCATCACCTGGGTGCTGTCGACGGACGAGCACGCGTTCCTGGTCTCGAGTACGGACTCCCATGCCTCCGGCGGCCCGGTGTGGCGGTACGTGCTGGACGAGGACGCCCGGGTGGTCGGCGCCCTCCTCATGGACGAGCGCGAGGGCGAGCGGGAGCCGCGCTGGTACGTCCCCAACCCGGCCCGGGAACCGATGACGGCCGAGGCGCCGCGGCCGTGGTACGAGGATCTGCTGTCGCCGCTGCGCGCGGCGGGGCTGACGGCCGTCACCGACTTCCTGACCTCAGGAGGCGTCCCGCAGATCCAGGTGACCGAGGCCCTGCGGAGCCGGCTGGAGCAACCGGGTGAGGACCGGACCCTGAGCGAGGCCGTCGACGCGCTGAAGGCGGAGCCGCGGATCCAGGTCGTGACCGCCGACGGCAGACGGGTCCAGGACCAGGAAGGCGGGGAGAAGGCCGGGGAGAGGCGGTTCGTCCTCGACGAGCGCGGTCAGGTCCACGGTCCGCTGCGGACCTGGCATCACGTGGTGCACCCCCGTGAGCCGCTCGGGCTGGCCGCCCGTACCGGCCTGGGCCGGGGCATCGTCCGGGAGATGCCGGGCCGCGAGAAGGTCTACCGGGAACTGGCGGACGAGCTCGCACGGCAGATGCGCCAGGCCGGCGTCGTGGGCAAGATGTCCGCCGCCGCTCGTCAGCACCTGGCGCGGGCGCTGGCGATGAAGTTCGGGGTGCCCGGCGGCCGCGGCACGTTCCAGGACGGCATCGACGGCGACATCGGCCACGAGGTGACGATCGGCGGATACACGTTCACCGCCGTGCTCTACACCGAACTGCGAGGGCTGCGCCGGGACCCGGTGGCCGAGGTGAACGTCAGCCTGGACACCCAGCGGAAGAACGTCGCGGGCCTGGACACCGAGGACAAGAAGGGCTTCTCCATCGGGGCCGGGTTCAAGCTCAGCTTCCGGGTCAAGCTGGCCCGGCTGTTCAGCCTGGACCTGCACGTGCTCGAACTGAAGGGTGAGCGCTCCCGGCACCAGAAGATCGGCAACAGCACGGGGGTCAAGGAGTACCGCCGCGAGCGGACGAACGGGAACGTCACTCGCTTCGAGTACGAGACCGCGTACACCTCGGCGGTCACGACGAGCCGCAGGTCCGGAGACCTGGTCGCGGCCCGCGTGTGGGAGCAGTCCGGTGACGAGTACTGGACCGCCGTCACCGTCTCCGACGCGCACCTGCCCGCCGAACCGCTCCCCGCCGACGAGATCCTGGCGTACGGCGAGGTCACGGTGAAGACCGGGCCGATGGACGATGAGGGCCTCCAGCGGCTGGCCGCCCCGCTCGGAAAGGACAGGGGCGAGGAGTTCGACCTCACCAAGGAGGGCCTGACCGGCATCCAGGTCAACCTGACCGGCGTCAACGAGATCTCGGCGCACATGGCCGAGCTGGTGGCCGCGCACAACAAGACGCCCCGGCCCAGGCCCCAGGCCGACGCGTTCAAGCAGGTGCTGACCGCGCTCGTGCCGTCCGGCCGCAGGTACGGCGCCGCGGAGCGGATCCTGCGCACCGGCACGCACACGTTCCTGGAGTCCAACGCCCGGCGCCTGCTGAGCCGCCGTGGCCTGCGGATTCCGCTGCCCTCGACCGCCGGCGGCTGGCGGCAGGAGATCAGGATCCGGCTGCGGACGTTCAACGTCCGCCATGAGCAGACGGTCAAGGGCGCCACCCTGGAGCAGTACACCGAGGCCGATCTGCGGTTCGGCGAGGAGAGGGCGTCCGGTTACGGCCTCGACACCTCCGCCGGCCCGGGCGGTGTGGTGCGGCTCGGCCTGCCCGCTGCGGAGAGCCACAACGAGGGCGAAGGCCACCAGACGACCAGCCAGAAGGTGGGCAACCAGATCTCCGGCGGTTTCATGGGCGGCGGCGACGTCTCCTTCCCGAGCCGCAGCGTGACCGACATGGGCGGTGCGCTGGACCTGAACCTGGGCACCTACTCGGGCGACAGCGAGCAGCTCGGCGCCGATCCCGTCTACACCATCCAGTACCGGCGCTGGCGCCACGTGAGCGGGGCGCGCAAGCTCAGCCGCGCCTTCCGCCGGGGCCCGGGAACTCGGGCCTCCTACCGCGTCGAACGGCACGTGAAGATCGCCCGGGGGGCCGAGCTCCTCGTCCCGTACGTCCGTGCCGCCGACCACGGCCTGCCCGTGCCGGCCCGGGAGGACCTGCCGTCGACGCAGGGCGAACGCCACTACGTCAACGACGATCTGGCCGTGGCCGCCGCGCACGTCGAGAGCGTCGACGCGGCCGACGTGGTCGACACGATCGAGGCCCTGCTCGGCGGTGACCTGGATCCGGACGTGCTCGGCGTGATCGAGACGGCCTTCGACGAGGAGGCGATCCGCGGCCAGTACGGGGGCGCCCGCCGAGGCGGGATCCACCGCGTCGTCACCACCCCCGCCCAGACGTGGGGAGAGGGCCGTATCTGGGACTACCTGAAGATGCCCGCCCGCACGGGCGGCACGCTGCACACCGGAATCCGCGTCACCGCCATCGAGGACTCGGTCACCTACCGGCGGCCCAGGCCCGACGTGAAGGTGACGACCGGCGGCCAGGCGTTCGTACAGATCGGCAAGCACCGCAGCCGCGGCCATGCCTGGCGCGCCGGCGGCTTCTTCCACGGCCGGTGGGCGACCGCGCCGGCGGGTCTGCGGCCGGCCGGTGGCGTGAGCGTCAAGTACGAGCGCAGACACGGGCTGAAGGTCGGCGTCGAGTCCACCGCGCGCGACGTCCGGCGCGCCACGGCCAAGGACACCTCGCAGGAGTTCCGGCACGGCGTGCGGTTCCGCGTCGAGGTGTTCCACCGGTACTCGCCGAGCGAGTTCGCCCGGCGGAGCGCGCAGGTGGCGAAGGCCGTGCCCGCGCTCGTGGACATCCTCTCCCGGGGGGAGAGCCGGCGGATGTGGCGGCGCCTGTTCCCCGCCACCACCCCGGCGGCCGCCACCGACGAGGTACGCGGCCGGGCCACGCTCCTCGTGCCCACCCACCTGACCGCGGCCGGCCCGCGGCCGGCCCCGACCGCGGCGGTCGAGGCGCCGGCCGGTGCGACCTCGACCGCGTCGGGTCATGCCTCGGCCGCCGCGTCGGCGCCGGCGTCGGTCCCGGTACAGCCGGCGATCACGCGCACGCCGCCTCCGGCTCCCACGACACTGGCCACCTCGCTCGCCGAGCATGTGCACGCCATGGCGCTGCCGGGTATCGAGCACCTGGTGGACTGGGCGCCGGCCGCCGCGACACCCTGGCGCCGGATCGACGGAGCGGCGGTGGCGCGCGGTGTCGCACCGACGGTCGAGGAGTTCGGCCCGGCCCACCAGGACGGCGTGACCGGCGACATCGCCCTGGACGAACGCGACGCCACCGCCAACATCGACAAGCTGCTGAACGGCACGTACCGCATCCCGCTGGTCGGCCGCGAGTACCTCACCGTGCAGATGGTGCCCACCCGGGGACGATGGCTGACCCGGGGCGGTTTCACCGGTCTCAACTTCCCTGAGCACTCCCAGGAACCGGCGCGGGAACACGAGGCCGAGCGCGGGTGGAGCGTCGACGGCGAATTCGACCTCGGCCACGCGTTCGCCCGGCCGCTGGAGGAGGGCGCCGACCAGCCTCTGCTCGACCCCGGAATGTCCTCCGGCAAGGGCAACCGGACCGCTCGCATGCACAAGAACTCGGCCGGCGATTACGTCGAGTCCAACCGGCAACGCGACGACGACTACGACTACTACGTCTTCGACGCCCGATTCCACGTCAGCGGCCCGCACGGGCACTACGTCGTCCTGGACGCCCCCGACGGCTTCATCGGCATGCTCCCGGCCACGGTGGTCCGGCGGCTGATCACCGACCTCGGCCTGGACCTGGAACGACCGCCTCTGGGCGACGCCGAGCTACCGGCCCAGTGGGCCGAGAGCGGCACCCTTCCTCCCGAGGCCACGGCCGAGGTCATCGACCGGGCCGGAGGCATGGCGGCACTCCGCGGCCGGACCCTGCGGCTGTGGACCAGCGCCGACCACCTGAAGGCGGCCGCCGCGACGGCGGACCGGATCACCGCCCAGACCGGCCTACCGGTCGAACTGCTCACCCGGGACGCCGACGGAACGATCGGCCGGTACCCGGAGAGCGCGCGTCCCGCCCTGCGATCGACGACCACGTCCCCCGACGAGCGGGCGACATCCCCCGACGAGCGGGCGACATCCCCCGACGAGCGGGCGACATCCCCCGACGAGCAGGCGATGGAACCGGCTCCGCAGGGCGTCGAGGACGTGACCGAGCAGGGGGAGAGGGCCGACGCGGCTCCTGCGGCACAGACCGATCTGACGGCGCTGGTCGAGGTGCCGGTCGCTCCCCGCGCTTCGGAACCGCTCGGTGAGGCGCTGGCCCGCGCGCTGAACGACGACCCGTCCCTCCCGGCCCGCCTCGGCGAGACCCCGGGCGAGCAGGGCGATGCCACGAAACCCCTCTACGGCCGGCTCATGGCGGGTCTGACGGAGGAGAACCTGCCGGCCTCCGCGCCGCTCATCGACGAGGATCGGCAGGTTCCGCTCGCCGACCTCGAACGCGCCGAGATCGACCTGACGCTCGCACAACGGAGCCAGGCCATCCTGAGCGGCGGCCTGCGCGGCGCGGACCTCACCCGCGTCCAGCGTTTCCAACTGGCGGTGAGAACCGAGCCGGTGAGGTCCGGGGCGCCGGCGGAGATGATCGAGGCCCTGACGTCCGCCGCCCGGGCTCTGGGCATGACGATCGTCCTCGACGACGCCCCCACCATCACCCCCCGGCAGACCTTCCCGGACCCGGCCTCCCACGACGCTCCGGAGGAAGAGCACGTCGAGCCGCGGGTCGAGGGCACCGTCACGTCGGAGGCCGGCGCCCCGGTGCGGCCCGTCACCACCACCCGGCCGAGCGCGGCGGACGAAGACGTCATCGAGGTCGTGGACGCGGCCGATGCGACGGCGGCCCAGAACGAGGTCGTGCCGGGTGACGACCTCGGCCGGGATCCGGACCTGGTGTCCGCGGTGAACAGGATCCTGGATGGCAGGCCGCAGTGGACCCGCGTCGTGTCCGCGGAGGAAGTGGCCTACTGGCACGGGATGCTGCCGAAGCACTGGCGTGGGCCGGTGCCGCGTCTGCTGAGGGACCGGGCCGAGGGGATCGCCGCCCTGATGATGGGCCGGCCGCTGCCCCGGCTCGGGGGCGGAGCGGGCGGCAGGGAGCAGCGGGACCTCCCCACTGATTCCTATCAGCGGACGGGCCCGGGCACGGCGGATCTCGAGGACACCGCGTATGAGCTGCACCGGCTATGGGGAGCGGGATTCGGCGAGGCCCTGGTGTACGCGCTCCACCACCGGGTGCCCGAATCCCTTCCGCTCGGCTCGGCGGACGCCTTGCACCAGTGGGCCGGGCAGCAGGTGATACCGGAGGATCTGCCGCCGGACCTATCGGTTGATGGTTTCCGCGCGGCGTTGGAGGGCGGCGACCGGAGCATAGCGGTGCAGAGGATCGTCGCTTCGGTCGTCGCGCGAGCCTTCGGTGTGCCGATCGCCGTGGTGGGGCCGAATGGGAGAGTTCATCGGTTCGGGACCGCTGGGCCGGCTCCGATGTTGCTGGTGCAAGAGGCCGACGGTCGCTTCCTCGCGGGGGTGCGGCCGGTGTACTCCGATGCCGAGTACGCCACCACCGATTCTGAGAACGATGACTCCTCTTCCGAACCTGAAGAGGAGCCCTTGTCGCCCGAGGAGCATCGGGCGTGGTTCGAGCAGTTCTACTTCGCGCATCCCCGGATCACGACCTATGAGCCGCAGCCGACGGCCGGCTTCGGAACCAGTGTTCACGGGCCTCACCCGGCGACGATCGTCGTCGCCAGAGGCGGGCCGAGTGCGAACGGGCGGGTCGTCTATCGCGAAGACGACGAACTCTTGTATCGCTGGGATACTCGGGGGCCCGAGATCATCTTCGTGGAGGGTTTCCGGCCGCGTGGGCGGACGTTGCCGAAGAGTCTCCGGCTCTATCAGAATGAGCTTCTCACGTCTGGTCTGGTCGGTACCACGCGCAGTCGTGCACTCGATGCCGTTCCGCTTCTCAATACCGAATCCGGCCTTATCTATCGATACTCGGTGAACGCTCCCGGCGGTATCGACATGGTCGCCACCTTGAATGTCAGCTCCCTTTGGGGCCAGCAGGAGGTGGTCTTCTGGAAAGGTGTCAGGCCCAAGTACGTCGTCGGTGTTGAGATCTTCAGGAAACTCGGTGACGAGTTGACGCTGATCGACAGTTTCACCAGAGACCAATACCTGGGTCGACTCGACCTGCCCGCGGTCGAGGGCGCCCTCACGTCGGAGGCCGGCGCCCTGGTGCGGCCCGTCACCACCACCCGGCCGAGCGCGGCGGAAGAGGACGTCATCGAGGTCGTGGAGGCGGCCGATGCGGCTTCGAGTCAGGGCGAGGTCGTGCCGGGTGACGGCCTCGGCTGGGATCCGGAGCTGGTGTCCGAGGTGAACAGGATCCTGGACGGCAGGCCGCAGTGGACGCGTGTGGTGTCCGCGGAGGAGGTGGCCCACTGGCACGAGATGCTGCCGAGGAACTGGCGCGGGCCGGTGGTGCCGCGTTCGCTGAGGGTCCGGGCCGAGGGGATCGCCGACCTGATGATGGGCCGGCCGCTGCCCCGGCTCCGGGGCGGAGGGAACGGCGGGCAGCAGTCGGTGACGTCCCCTCCCGAGGAGGAGTACGCCGGCCGGCTCGCCGTACTGCTGGCGGCGGTGCCGGTGGACCACGCCGAAGTGCTGCGGCAGTTGCGGTTCCGCGCTTCGCTGGCCGACGGCCGTACGGCGGAGACGCTGGACGCCGCCTTCCAGGCGCAGACCGGCAGGCCGCTGGCCGAGGCGGTGAACGCCGCCGTCGCCGGGCAGCGGGCCTCGGCGGCTCTCGCCGTGGACGTCCGGCGGCACCTCGGCCTGGAGCGAGAGGCGACCACGGAGACCCCGCCGCCCGGTCCGATCTCCGTCGCTCCGGGAGAGCCGGCCACGGCGTCACCGGGTGTCCTGCCGTTCACGCGTGACCTGCACGACGCTCTCGTACGGGGCGACGACGTGGAGAAGGTGTTCGCCCGCCTACGCCTCCTGGAGGGGGACCCGCGCCGGTTCTGGGCCGTCGAGGAGGCGTACGAGAACGAGTACGGGGTGCCGCTCGTCGAGCGTGTGAACGCCCTGTGGGAGCGGCAGTACGGCACCGATCCGGCGCACCGCTGGAGCGAGGTGCTGCCGACCTCCGGGGATGGTCTGTTCGACGGGGCCCGCCCGGAACCGGTGTCGTACGCGCAGGTCGGCCGCTGGTACGAACTGCTGACCGAGCTGAGCTTCGACCACCACGAACTCGGTGCCGTCCGCCTCCCCGCCGCGTATCACTACGACGGCTGTGTCCTGCGGGCCCACCTGACGGCGTTGCGGCTCCTGCAGTGGGGCGCGCCGGTAGGCAAGATCGTCGCGGGGCGGGCGGCGCCGGAGCTGGGCGTGCTCGAGGGCAACATGCCGGGCTCTCTCGAACCGACGCTCGTCGAGTGGCTGCGTCACGTCGCCCCGGTCGTGTGGGCGCGCGACGCCGATGGACGGCCCGGCTGGGTCGTCATCGACACGGCGCTCGGACGCGGACCGCTCAGCCCGGGGGAGTGGCTGACGGTGATCGGGGTGGACCCGGCCGACTCCCGCAACGTGTTCCTGACCGGCACGGTGGAAGACGTGCATGCGGCCGTCGAGGCGGAGTTCGCCAAAGCCCCGTCGACCTCGCATTTCGACTACGAGACCCAGCACCCGGTCGGCCGGGCCGTCGCGGCCATCACGGGCGTCGAACACACCGGCGTCCTGCTGAGACGGCCCGAGCCCCTGCGGAGCGTCGACTCCGTGATCCGGGACCAGACCGGCGACCTCGTCGAGCACGCCCACGCGATGGAGGAGCTCACCTACGCGCGCCGCGCCGCCCACGTCCTGCGGGAGACGCGCGGTGAGGCCCCGCAGAGCGTCGCGCGCCGTCTGGAGACCGAACTGGCGGGCCCCAGCCCCGAGCGCGGGACGCTGCGCCGGTACCCCGACCTGGACCGGCTCGTCCACGAGGTCCTCGGCGACTCCGTTCCGGACCTCGTCGCGCGTCTGTTCCCCGGCGACCGGGGCGACGCACGGACGCTCGCCGCGCAGGCGCCGTCTCCCGCGGCCGGCCGGACGCGGCCCGTCGCGCCGCCGGGGTGGCCGTCGTGGACGGTGGCGCCCCGGGCGACGCGCGCTCCCGAGGTACGGCACGTGGCGGCCGCCGCCGGCGATGTCCGTCCGGCCGGCGCGCCTTCCCGCTACGGGCCGGACTTCTACGAGGGGCAACGCTGGATCAGCGGTCGCCGAGTCTATGAGCAGAATTTCTCCCGGGCGCTCGGCCGGGATCCACGCCTGCCCGACGTCGTCCGCCGGGCCAACCACCGTCTGTACACGACCATCGCCCAGCACACGCCGGCCGACGACGCCGCGCGAAGCTTCGCCCCCGGGCTCGGGCGGAGCCCGGCCGCCGAGTTGGAACGTCTGCTCGGCGACGACGCGTCGTGGTCGCTGGACGAGCATCTGACCGCGTTCAACCAGGCGGTGTCGAGATGGGAGAGGGAACTCGCCTCACTGTGGGACGAGCGCGTGCCCCGATCCCGTCCGCGGTCCGGCGACTGGCGTGACGAGCAGATCGCACGTGGCTATGAAGTTCACCGCAGGCCGCTCGACCGTCTGGAGTGGACGTTCCGGGTCTACGCGCACCTGGGCTTCGGACCCGAGGACCGTGCCCTGTTCCTCCGCGCGGCGATGACCAGGGGAACCGCGCTGTACGAGGTCCTCACGGCGTGGCGCTCCGCGGGGCTCGGCGACGATCCCGCGCACGCGGTGCCGGAGGCGGTGCTGCTGACCGAGGCGGCCGACCTGTACGAATGGGCCGATGCGATGTTCCGGCCGCGCGACCTGATCGTCGATCCGCAGTCGCTCGCCGCCCTGACGCCGCCCCATCGTGGATCGGTGACGTCCTGACCAGCGTGATCCATGGCGATCGAGGAGATTCGCCGGCAGCACGGTCGACAGCGGAACACCGCCATCGGTAACTTCGGACTGATCTACGTCGACTCGACCGTGTGGACATTCCGGCGCGCGGATCGGACCGTTGCGCCGGCCAAGGTCGGATGGCGCCGCCTTCACCGGACATGGAGTGAGCAAGAGTGACGACCGAACAAGGCGGCGTGCCCGAGCAGCCGGCCGCGGCGATCCCGGGCACGGAGACGATCCAGGGCGCCGGGGAGAGGATGCCTCCGGTCCCGGACTCCATCCGTGAGGCGGCCCGGCTCGCGCCCGACCACTGGCTCGGCATGGTCGACCCGGCGTGGAACGAGGAGGGCGAACCTCCCTCGTGGGCGGTGGTCGGCCAGTGGCGTTCGAGCCCCGAGGGCGAGATCGTCGAGTGGCGCGAGAACGAGGAGTACCGGCCGTCGCCGGAGGCCCTCGGCTGGCCCGAGCCGGCCGATGACGTCGACGCGGCGGTGCAGTTGGCGGCGACCGGTTATGGACCCGGCGACGCGGTGACCGAGGCGCTGGCCGCCGCGAAGGAGGTGGCGGTCTTCGTCACCCGCGGCGGCGACCCGTTGGCCGCGGTGGCGCCGGACGGGAAGACCCCGGTGATCCCCGTCTTCACCTCGCCGGTCTACCTTCACGCCGCGGGCCGGCTGGCGTTCGAGCTGATGGACCTGTGGGAACTGCTCGACGCACTCCCCGAGGACCACGTCCTCTACCTCAACCCCTCGGCTCCGGTGAGCATGACGGTGGAGACCGCCGTGCTCGTGGAAGCCCTGGAACGGGCCGGCGCGGACGCCGGCGAGGCCGGTGCTCAGGCCGACGACGTCGAACCGCCGGCGCGTCCGGCCACCGTCGGCGGCGGCCCGGCCCCCGAGCGAGGCTGATCCCGGTTTCGACACGCGAAAAGACCTGAATCCACCCAGTTCGGGACTTAGTGGCGGTAGAAACGGTCACGATCGGAAAAATACGGTCGTCCGTGGTGAACCGAAAGCGTCATGGCGTCCGTATGCGTATGCGAGGCCACCTCTCGCCGAAGCGCCTCCGTACGACTGAGAGGTGACCTCGGTTCGCTGTGCGTAACGCGAAGGAGGTGCGCGGTGACGGATCCGGTGACCTGGCGGCCCTTCACCGCGACCGCAGCCGTCGCGGGAGGTGATTCGTGACCCGCTGGAGAAGATCGCCCACTCGCCGGTCCGGACAGGGCGGGCGGGATGATGCCGCCGCCCGGACCGGGCCGGGGAACCACGGCGCCGCCCGCGCGAACAGCCGCGCAGCGGTCGTGGTCGATGAGTACGACGAGCTGATACTGCTGCGCTCCTCGCCGGACGCGGCGCCGCGCCCCGAGGATGTCGCCGAACTCGCCCGCGCCCTTGTCTGTGGAGACGGGTACTTCACCCTGGTCGTCGGTGCGGACGGCGCGGGCGGCGAACTCTGGGCGCGCCTCGGCGCCGTGCTCGACTCCCTGCGTGCCAAGGGTGTCACCGGGGTCCGGCTGGTGTTGTCGGGAGCGGGCGCTCGGCGCGCAGGCCGCCCCGCCCTCGCGCAGCGGATCGCCGACGCCTGGGGCATCGAGGTGATCGCTCCGGACGCGGGCGTCCTCATCCTGCCCGGTGGCTCCCTGCTCGCCCGTGGTGGCGGCGGGCCCGGACACGGCTGGCAGTCGTTCGCGCCCGGCGCCGAACCGTCACCCCTCGGGCCGCGCAGCCCGGCGCCGGCCTGGCAGGCCGCGCTGACGCGGCTGCCCGGCCGCACCGCCGGTGGTTACGTCGTGGAGCAGGTTCCCGCCGGAATCCTCGTGCGGTCGGCGCGGGAGCCGAGGGACTGGGCGGCGGACCTCTGCTACTCGGTTCCCGTGGACGGCGCGCACCTCACCGTCCTGGTCTGCGCGTCCCGGCTCAGCGGCGACGCGGAGGTGCCGGCCGAGGAGATCGCCTCCCTGCTGACGGCCCTGCCCGCTTCGACCCGTTCGACGGTCCGTCTGGCCCCGTGTGGCCCCGTGGACCTGTTGTCCCTCGCTCAGGACACCGCCGAGATGCTGGGCGCCGACGTGGAGGTGTGGACCGGCCTCCCGCTGGTCGTCGGCTCCGAGGCCGAGCCCGTCGTCCGGCCGGTACTCATCGGCGCCGACGCCGAACCCACCTGGGCGCCGTTCGTCGAGGCCGTCGCCTGCCGGCCGTACGGCGCCGACGGCACGGACGGCCCGGCCACGCCCCGGCTGCTCCGCTGGCGCTCGCCCCTGGCCGAAGGCGCCCGTACGAACGGTGGCGTCGTCCGCCTCTCGGATCGCTGGCAGGTCGCCGTGACGAGGTCCGGGCTGGTGGTGGGGCCGCACGGCGAGCCGCCCGCCGTCGCCGGGCGGCCGGTGTCCCCGGAACAACTGGCGATCGAGGTGGACCTCCGCGGCGCGACGGCGGATGACGCGCTGTTCGCCGGTCTGTCCCGGCTGCTCTCCGACCTGGGCACCGGCGTACGTGAGTTCGTCTCCCTGCACCGGGTCGCGCCGCCGGCGGGATCGGACGACGCGGGATTCCGCCTGCTCCGGCTGGCCATCGAGCACAACGTCTCGCTCGTGGAGCCGAAACCGGTCGAGGCGGTGCCCGCTTCCGCGCCGCCCACCGTACGGACCGTCGCGACCCCGCGCGCCGCCGCGCCCAAGGCGGAGACGACCGTGTCCCAGCCGGGGCCGACCGTGTCCCAGGCGGGGCCGACCGCGTCCCAGCCGGTGGCGAGAGCGGAGGCTCCCGCCGCCGCGGCCGCGTACCCCGCACCCGCCGCCGGACGCCCCGCATCCGCCGCCGCCGCGCACCCCGCATCCGCCGCCGGAGGCCCCGGACCCGCATCCGCGCCGGTGAACGCCGCCGGGCCGGCCGCCGACGAGTTCGCTCCGCCCGCGCCGGTGACTCTTCCCGATCTCATGACCTCCTCGCAGTCCGCGCAGGCGGACTCTCCCGGCCCGCCGGCCGAGCAGGCGAGGCCACTCGGGCCTGTGCGCGTGCGCGGAGACCTCCCGATCCCCGGGCGGGCGAATCCTCCGGCGCGCGTCGCCGAGCGCTCCGCACCACTCCCGGGTGACGGCCCGTCCCTCAGGCCGGAGCCGCGGGTCCCCCCCACCTCCACGGTCCAGGACCCGACGCGTGCCGATCCGCCGGCGCCGACCCGGTCGGGGCAGGGGAGCGGCGAGAGGCCGCTCCCGCCGCGCCTGCCGAGGATCCCGATGACTCCCGTCACTCCAAGGGAACCGGCCGCACCCGAAGGCCCCGAAGCGCCCGCCGAACCGGCGTCCGCCCCGGAGCCTCCTGCGGCCCCGGAGCCTCCTGCCGCTCCGGAGCCCCCGGCCGGGCTGCGAGCCCCGGCCGCCTTCGGGTCTCCGGCGGTGCCGCAGACCCCGGCCACGCCGACCTCGCCGCAGCCCTCCGCCGCCGCAGATCTCCCGGGTACACCGCATCCCCCGGCCGCTCCGGAGCCTCCGGCCGTGTCGCAGGATCCTGCTACGCCGAGCACGGCGCATCCTCCCGCCGCCTCGGGATCTCCGGCGTCGCCGGATTCGCCGGCAGCGCCGGAGATTGCGGCCATGCCGGAGCCTCCGGTCGCGCCCGGGTCCCTGGTCGCCTCCGGACCCGCGACCCTGCCCTCGTCCCCGGCGACGTCGCAGCCTCTGCCCACGTCCCAGCCCTCGACTGCGGCCGACGCTCCGGCCCCCGGCGGGGTCCCGGCCCTTCCGGAACCTCCTGCGGCCCCACAGGCTCCGGCCGCTTCGGAGGCCCAGGCCACACGTCCGCTCTCGCCTGCCGAGCATCGGGCCGGTCCGGCCGCGACCGTCGTCGGAGGAGCGCGGTCCGGACCTGCCGTGAAGCCTCTCCGCCGCAGCACCGAGGCGGAACGAACGGAGTTCCGGTCCCTCGTGCAGCCGATCTGGGAGCGGCACAGCGCCGCGGTGAACCGCGCGATGACGCGGATGCCGGCGCTGCGCGGCGGGCAGGTGGACGCGGCACGGATCGATCTCGTCGCGGTGCACGTCCACCTGTCGGGCGGGCTGAGTGAACCGGACGGCCACGAGCCGGGATCACCGGGCGGACGCGCACTCCCGGACGCGTACCTCGCCTGCCTCGCCTCCGGTCTGAGCCGTCTGCCGTCGTACCGGGGGGCCGCCGCGCGCGGCGGCCTGCCCGCCGACGGCGACCTGGAGCGGTTCGTACCGGGAACCGTGCTGCACGACCCCGGGCCGGTCAGCGCGCTGCCGATCGGGGACGCCGCGGGTCTGCCGGCGGTGGGGGGATACGTCATCTGGTCCTCGACCGGGCGGCGGGTACGCCCGCTGGCCGGTTCGGGATCCGGCACCGGGCCGGAGGAGATCGTGTTCCCGCCGGGAGCCGCTTTCCGCGTGCTCGGCGTACGGTCCGCCGGTCAGGCTCCGATCGTCCTCCTCAGCGAGATCATCCGCGCGGGGTCGGGGACCGGCGACAGGCCCGGGGTGCTCGGTGACGCGGACCGGGCCGCTCTGGAACGGCTCGACGAAGCGCTGCGCCGGCAGGCGCCCACGGCCGGAGCGGCGTCTCCGGCCGCCTGGCCCGTCCGCTGCGCCGCGCCACTGGGGGAAGCCGTGGGATGGCGGGAGGCCGCCTCGAGACCCGGCGAACCCCCGGCCCCATCGGCGTTCTGAAACGGAAATCGAAGGAGAAACATCGTGTCTTCCCAGTCGGGATCCGGCGACCGCACGAAGCCGCTCGGCATCCGCCGGCCGGTCGAGATGCCCGCGACGGACGTGGAGGCGGCAGAGGACCTGGCGCCGGCCTCCGGCGCCGCGTCCGCGGACGAGCCGGCGTCGGACTCCGGTTCCGCGTCCGCGGAGGAGCAGACGTCCGCCTCCGCTTCGACGCCCGCGGAGGGGCGGACCTCGGACTCGCCTTCGACGCCCGCCGAGGATCGGGTTCCGGCCTCCGATTCCAGGCCCGAGGGAGAGGCCGAGGAGTCCGCCTCCACCGGAGGGGAGGCCGCCGGCGCCGGCGAGGCCGGATCGGCCGTGCCGGCGGAAGGCTCCGAAGGCGCCGGAGGACCGGCGTCCCCGGACGCGGCCACGGAGCCGACGGCCGACGGAAGGGCCGGTGACAAGCCCGGCGACGAGGCGGGCGAGAAGGACGCCACGGCCGCCAAGAAGGAGAAGCGCACCTCGTGGCTGCGGAACGTCGCGGTGGCGCCCGCGGCACCGAACCGCGCCACCGCGACGGACGGCGACGAGATGCCGCCGGACCGGCCGCGCAAACCCGTGCTCGCCGCCGTGGCGATCGGCGGGGTCGTCCTGCTCGCGATCCCGATCCTGCTGGTCGGCAGGGGTTCCCACGACGGTAGGAGGGAACGCACCACCGCGGCGGCGGACAGGGTGATGACCGGCGATGGGCAGGCGGCACCGGGCGCGTACGTCCCCGCCTCGCCGACCCCCACCGCGTCAGCGTCACCGTCGGCGTCCGCGAGCCCGAAGAAGGGCGCGGCCAAGGCCGGCAAGTCCGTGGCCAAGGCCGCCGCCGGCGCCGCGGGCGCGCACAAGAGCAAGGGGGGAGGCGACGGCAAGGTCAGCGCGGCGGGCAGCGGCGGGCGCGGCCCGACCGGCCCGAAGTTCTCCACGACACCGCGCGTCCTGCTGCACAACACGATGACCGGCCTGTGCGCCGACGTCCCCGGCTACGGCAACGGCAGCCCGAACACCCCGATCAACCAGTTCGTCTGCACCCGGTCGAACGGCGACAACCAGCTCTGGGACCTCGTGGTCAACATGAAGGGGGCCGGGCCGCACGGGGCCGACCTGTTCACCATTCGCAACAGCAAGGACGATCTCTGCTTCGACCCGCCGGGCCGGGGCGCCGACGACGCCACCACTCCTCTGTCGGAGAACAACTGCTCACCCGGAAAGGGCGACAACCAGATGTGGTACCTCCAGAAGAGGTACAGCCGCCACTTCTGGATCCGCAACTACGCCAGCGGCCTGTGCCTCGACGTGTCCGGCTACTACGGGTCCGGGGGGAAGGACGCCCGGCTCACCCTCTTCCCGTGCGACCCCAAGGACGACCACGTCTGGTCGTTCGGCTGATCGGCGAGCGGGCTTGCCGGTCCCCGGCGAACCATGCCCTGAGCCGGCCGAGCAGGCAAACGCGCCCGTGCTGTGGAAGGCGAACGATTGAGCGATCACCTCAGGTTCGTGCTGTTGGGTCCGCTGGAGGTCTGGTCGGGTGACGTTCGGCTGGACCTGGGCCCGCCCAAACGCCGTGTTCTCCTTGCCCGGCTGCTGATCGCGGACAGCCGTCCGGTCTCGGCGGACCGCCTGGGCGAGGACCTGTGGGAGGGGAGCCCGCCTGCGGGCGCCATGTCCTCCATCCACTCGCACATCAGCCGGCTGCGCGCCGTGCTGGAGCCGGATCGTACGCGGCGGGGAGGGCAGACCGTCCTGCTCAGCGGGTCGGCGGGGTACACGCTCCACGCCCCGCCCCAGACCCGGGACTCGACGCGGTTCGAGGAGGCGGTCAACCACGCGCGCGGGCTGCTGACGCGTGGCCGGCTCGCCGAGGCCCGCCGGGAGGTGCAGCGCGGACTGACCCTGTGGCGTGGCACCGCTCTGGCCGACGCCGCCAACTACGCCTTCGCCGAGAGGGAGATCGCGCGGCTGGAGGAGATCCGGCTGGCGGCCGGTGAACTCCACGCCACCGTCCTCCTCCACGAGGGCGAGCCCGACAAGGCGGCCGTCATCGCGGAGGAGCTGACCACGCGGGCTCCGCTGCGCGAGGCCGCGTGGGCGTTGCTGCTGCGCGCCCTGTACCTGGCGGGCCGGCCCGCGGAGGCGCTGCAGCGTTTCGAGGCGATCCGTACGCTGCTCGCCGAGGAGCTGGGCACCGTGCCGGGGCCCGAGCTCAGCGACGTTCACGTGGCGGTGCTCCGCCAGGACCTGACGGCCCTGGCGCCCTTCCGGTCGCACACGACACCCGTCCCGCTCGTGGCGCGCCCGGCGGGCACGCCCTCGTCCATCGTCGGCCGGGCCGCCGAACTGACCCGGTTCGACGAGATCCTGAGCGACGCGGGCGGGGGCCGTACCCGCTGGGTGGTGCTCTCCGGCGAAGGGGGCATCGGCAAGACGCGGCTGGCCGAGGAGTTCGCCTCCCGCGCCGCGGACGCCGGGTTCAAGACCGTGTGGGTCCGGTGCGGCATCGACATCGGCGGCGAGGCGGACGGCGGGGACGGGCCGGACCCCATCGGCCGGCTGATCTCGATGGCGTACCCGGACATCGGGCTGGAGGGCGGCTCCGAGGCGATCGCCGGTGAGCTGACGGAGCGACTGACCCGGCAGCCCACCATCTGCCTCATCGAGGACCTGCACCGGGCCGGCCCTCGTTTCCGGCGCCTGCTCGGCAGCTACGCCGCGGTGCTGCGGGACGTGCCGCTCATCGTCGTCTGCACGACGCAGGACACCGACGACGCGGGCCTGCGCGAGCTCCTGGCCCTGCTCGTCCGGCAGACCCGCGCCACGCTCATGCCGCTGGACCCGCTCACCGTCGCGGACGTCCACGAGCTGATGCAGAGCCGGTCGACCCCGTTCAATCCGAGCGTGCCGGGCAGCGAGCTGCATCAGCGGGAGGCGGCCGCGCTGCACCGGCGCGGCGAGGGGAACCCCTTCCTCATCACCGAGATTCTCGAGCTGCCCAGCGAGGAACGTACGGGCCCGGGGGCGCGGCTTCCCGCGTCCATCAGCCGGGTGCTGCGCGCGCGCATGGACCTGCTGGACGACCGCGTGCTCACGATGCTGCAGGCCATCGCGGTGACGGGCGGGGAGCTCGACCCCGAGCTCCTTCTCCGGATCCGGACGATCAGCCGCGAGGAGCTGCTGTCCCTGATCGACGCGGCCGTCACCGCCCGGGTGCTGAACTGGGAGGACGGGATCGCCCCCGGCCGCACGGGGCGGTACATCATGCCCGATCTCGTGCGCGAGCTGGTGCTGCAGGACCTCACGCCGGCGCGCCGTCAGCTGCTGCACGCCGCCGCGGCCCGCGCGCTGACCGAGTTGACGCACCGGCATCCCGTCCACATCGCCCGTCACCTCATGGCCGCCGGCCCGCTCATCGCGCGCGAGGACCTGATCGACGCGGCCTTCGCGGCCGGCAACCGCTGTGCCGAGGACGACCAGCACGCCGAGGCGGCGCTCTGGTTCGACCACGCCGCGGCGCTCGCGGACGATCCCGGCGTACGGGCGGAGGCCCGGCACGCGGCGGACACGGCGCGCCTGCAGCTCGATCAGCTCGAGCGGTGGATCGGCCATCCGGGCGATCCCGCCGGCCTGCCCCGCGACCCCGCGTGGCCGACGGACCCCGAACCCCGTGCCGGCTGATGTGACAACGTTGTCTCCGCCTCGCCCGGCGGTGACCTGCGAACTCAGTTCATCGGCTTCTCGGCGTGGAGGTAGAGCGGTTGGAATCCCCGGCCTTCAGGCGGGGGAGGACGTCAACTGACAGGGAGCCGAGATCAGCGAGCCGGGGCCGACGCAGACGGGTGCGCCCGCCTGGCGGAGCAGCCTCCTCGCGTCGTCGCCGGTGAGGAAGGTGAGGAACGCCGCCGCGGAGCTGCCGTTGGGGGGCGGACCGTCGGTGTAGAAGATCTCCGGGGCGACGAACGGGTAACGGTCCATCGTCGGCGACGCCGTCGGCATCCTGCCGTCCAGGGCGAGCATGCGCACGTTGGGGTAACGGCGGGCGTCCGAGGCGACGTGCACCTCGGCGTAGCCGATCGTACCGGGGACCGTGTCGACCGTGTCGAGGACCTGGCCCTGCGTGCTGCGTTCGCACCGTATGACGTGCATCGACGCTCGGAGGTCGTCCTTGCGCCGGCAGTCGCTGGACGACAGGTCCGGCTCGGGCCCGCGCAGGACGTGCTCCTCGAAGATGCCGCGCGTCCCCGACCCCTCGGTCCTGCTGACCAGCCGGATCGGCAGGTCGCCGCCGCCCTTGATCGACTTCCAGCTCGTGGGGCCGTCCGGCGCGTAGATGGAGCGCAGGTCCCGCAGGGACAGGCCGGTCACGCCGGTGTCCTTGTTCGCGATGACGGCGAACGCCACCAGCGCGACGGGGTACCCCCGGAATCCCCGGAGCCTGATCTCGTCGGAGTCGGATTCGAGGTAGCCGTCGTGCATCGCGATGGTCGAGGCGGCGTTGTCCGCGGTGAGGGCGCGTACTCCCTCGTTGGACCCGATCGCGCTCACCTCGATCCGGGCGTCCCGGCAGCGGGCCTCGTACCCCCGCCGGAGGATGTCGGCCGTCCGCTCGAAGGCGGTGGAGCCGACCAGGTGGAGCGTTCCGGAGAAGCACTCGGGCCGTTCCGCCGCCGACGTGCCGTCACCCGCCAGCCGGCCCGCCCCGGCGCCGGCGCCGAACACCAGCACCGCGGCGGCGGCCGACAGCGTTCGCCGCCTGCGCGAGGACCATCGCGGCCGCGGCCGCCCCTCCGTCTCCGGGCCGGGCTCCCGTTCCGCGTCTCGCCGACCGCCGGCCGCCGGAGGTTCCGAGAGCGCCTCGGCCCCGGCCGGGCGTTCCCGCAGTCCGTCCGCTTCCGCCGGGCGTCCCCGGAGCTCGCCCGCTTCGGCGGGATGTTCCCGCAATTCGTGCGCTTCGGCCGGGCGTTCGCGGGGCTCCTCCGCCCCGGCCGGGTGTTCCCCGGGTCGTTCGGTCTCGGACAGGCGTTCCCGGAGCTCGTTCGCCTCGGCCTGAGCGGCGGCGAGCCGCCGCCGCAGCTCGGTCGCTTCGGCGCGGGCGCGGGCCAGGTCGTCCGTCGGAGGCACGTGCCGGAGCCGTTCGTACGCCTCGTCCCAGCGCGCGACCTCGGCGGCGGGCAACCCGCAGGCCCGCGCGAAGTGGCCGATTCTGGCGCGTTCCCGGTCGCTGGTCGAGCGCCAGCGGTCCTTCTGGAGCATCGCGCTGATCGTGGCGTCGGGGAGCGTGCCCCACGAGCGTTTCTCGATCTCCGTCTGCCGGGGCGCGCCCGCCCACTCCCGCAGCTTCGCCAGGAGCGCGTAGAAGTCGCGGATGTCACCCGCCGTCGACGGGTCGGGCAGCCGCCGGTCCGCGGCGAACGCGGGCTCGGTCCAGGGCTTGAAGGTCACCGGATACCGCTCGGTCAGCTGCCGCCACGGGACCTTCTCCCGGTACGCCTCGACCGCCTTCGAGGGTTTGCCGTGCCCGTTCCGTTCGAACGCCGCGCGGAGTTCCTCGCCCCATTCCTCCCACAGAGCGTCCTCGGCCGCGGCCCACCGGCCGCGCAGCCCGCCCACCTCGACGCCGTCGGCGCCCGCCGCGGCCAGGCACGCGCTGACGACCTCCCAGGACATCAGCTCACCGTCGCCGGCCAGCATCGTGCGGACCGTCGCCTCGAGCAGCCCGGTGCGGTCCGCCAGCACGCCCGGATCGGTCCCGTCCAGACGGGCGGCCAGGTCGCGGGTGAACTCCGCCTTCCGGCCGACATGGGAGTCCAACGCCCGCTCCGTCCGTCTCGCACCTTCTCGCCGCGGGCGCGCGTCACGCGGCGTCCCCGCTAAAAGATCCCGCCGGAATCGGTGCTGGAACCGCCAGTTATCCGAAAGTTCGCATACTCGTCCCCGGCTGTACGGTCGAAGGCGTCGCCCGGGAGGATTCCAGGAAGGCACCAGGAATTCTGGGAGAGAACCAGGAAAGGGCGGATCGCACCAGGTCATCCGCTGATCCGCTCTACCGTCGGGTATTCCGTCACTCTGGCATCCATGAGCCCAGGACACCGCACCATCTCGTACGCCGACCTGGTGATCGACCGATTCCGGGACTGGCCGCTGACGGAGTGCCGCGCCGACTGTCCGCCCGGCCGTGCCCTGGCCCTGCGCGGCCTGCAGATCGTTCATCTTCACCGGGAGGGCCTGGCGGAGGTCCTCCTCACTCAGGAGGTCATCTCCAGGCTCGGCACCGCTCTGACCGCCTCGGGCCGCGTCGACCTCCCCACGGTCACCGGCTGGGTGCAGGTCCGCCTGGACACCGACGGCGATCTCTTCCTGTTGCAGTCCCTGGTCAGCCTGGCGATCCAGGCCAACGATCCGGGAACCGGCCCGCTCCGCCGTACGATCACGACCTGCCCCCTGTACGTCACGGAGCGCGATTCCGGACCGTCCCGGCGACGGCATCGCCGGGTGGTGCGCCGCAGAGCGAACACACCCGCCTGACCGGCGCCGTACGAGCCACCCCGGGGAGCGGGGGCGAGTCTCCCCATGGCACGCTTTGGCGAAGCGTCTGAAGCTTCGCGAAGCGTGCGTAAAAGGGGGGAACCGGATGGCGGAGTCCGAGGGGGCCGGCGTGCCGCAGCCGGTGCTGAGTCCGCTGACGACCGCCGCCGTCTTCCTCGTGCTGACGGTCGATCCCGGCGGTGAGCCGAAGGTACGGGACCTGCTGGCCGACCTGGCGGGGCTGACGCGGTCGGTGGGTTTCCGGGTGCCGGACGGCAGGCTGAGCTGCGTCGCCGGCATCGGGGCGGACGCCTGGGACCGCCTGTTCGACGGTCCACGGCCCGCCGAGCTGCACCCGTTCCGCGAGGTGGCCGGGGCCGTGCACCGCGCGGTCGCGACCCCGGGCGACCTGCTCTTCCACCTCCGCGCCGAGAAGCTCGACCTGTGCTTCGAACTGGCGTCCCAGATCATGAACCGGCTGCGCGGCGCCGTCACGGTCCAGGACGAGGTGCAGGGGTTCATGTACTTCGACGTGCGCGATCTGCTCGGCTTCGTCGACGGCACCGAGAACCCGGTGGGCCCCGCCGCGGCGACCGCGGTCCTGATCGGCGACGAGGACCCCGCCTTCGCCGGCGGGAGCTACGTGATCGTGCAGAAGTACCTGCACGACCTGGAGGGATGGAACGCCCTGCCGGTGGAGGCGCAGGAGCGGATCATCGGCCGTACGAAGCTGGAGAACGTCGAGCTGGACGACGACGTCAAGCCGTCCAACTCCCACGTCGCCCTGACCACCATCACCGACCCCGACGGCACCGAACGCCAGATCCTGCGCGACAACATGCCGTTCGGGAACGCCGGCCGCGGGGAGTTCGGCACCTACTTCATCGGCTACGCCCGCACGCCGTCGGTCACCGAGAAGATGCTCCAGAACATGTTCATCGGCGACCCGCCGGGGAACCACGACCGGATCCTCGACTTCTCCACCCCGGTGACCGGCACGCTCTTCTTCGTGCCGACCTCCGACTTCCTCGAAGACCTCCCGCCGGAGGCCACCGAAGGCGCCGCCGCGACCGAGGACTTCGGTACGGACGCCGCCGCGGTCACGGCGGACACGGCCCCCGACGGGCCGCACAGCCCCTCCGACGGTTCGCTGGGAATCGGCGGTCTGAACAGGAGCACCTTCCGTTGAACAACCTGCACCGCGAACTCGCGCCCATCTCCGACGCCGCGTGGGCCGACCTGGAAGAGGAGGCGCGGCGGACCTTCCGCCGGCACGTCGCCGGTCGCCGCGTGGTCGACGTCCCGGACCCGGGCGGGATCGAGTTGTCCGCCGTCTCCACCGGGCACCTCGACCCGATCGCCGCGCCCGCCGAGGGCATCGCCGCGTACACCCGGCGGTCCCAGCCGCTCATCGAGCTGCGGGTGCCGTTCACCGTCGACCGCCGGGAGGTCGACGCGGTCGAGCGCGGCGCGCGTGACGCCGACTGGCAGCCGGTGAAGGACGCCGCCCGGCGGATCGCGTTCGCCGAGGACCGGGCGATCTTCCAGGGCTACGCCGCCGGGGGCATCACCGGGCTCCGCGAGACCTCCGCGAATCCGGTGCTGGCCCTGCCCGGTGACGTGCGCGAGTACCCGGACGCCGTCAGCCGGGCGGTGAGCGCCCTGCGGCTGGCGGGCGTCGGCGGGCCGTACGCGCTGGTGCTCAGCGCCGACGCCTACACCGCCGTCAACGAGACCTCCGACCACGGCTACCCGATCCACGAGCACATCGCCCGCGTCCTGGACGGGGAGATCGTCTGGGCGCCCGCAATCGATGGAGCGTTCCTGCTGTCGACGCGCGGCGGCGACTTCGAACTGCGCATCGGCGAGGACCTGTCCATCGGCTACCTGTCCCACGACGCGGACACCGTCCAGCTGTACTTCCAGGAGACCCTGACGTTCCTGGCGTACACCGGCGAGGCCGTGGTGACGCTGACGGCGTAGCCGCCGGACGCGTCACGGGGGAACCAGCGAGAGGAGCCGATGATGGGCATCGTGTCACCGGGATTCCACGGCCGGGGCCGGCGGGCGGAGGTCGAGCTTCCGCCGGGGCAGTATCTGACCGAGGACTTCCCGGTCCTGTCGGCCGGTCCGACGCCCCGGGTGCGCCGGGAGGAGTGGGAGTTCACCGTCACGACCGAGACGGGGGAGGAGCACCGCTGGGACTGGCGGGAACTGATGGCGCTGCCCAGTGAGACGCCGACGGTGGACATCCACTGCGTCACCAAGTGGTCCAAGCTCGGCACCCGGTGGGAGGGCGTCTCACTGGACACCCTGCTGGCCGACGTCGACACCGCGGCCGACTACGCGCTGATCCACTGCTACGGCGGCTACACCACCAACCTCCCGCTGGAGGACCTGCTGGACGGGCAGGCGTGGATCGCGTACCGCTACGACGGCGCGGACCTCGCCTCCGAGCACGGCGGCCCGGCCCGGCTGCTCGTCCCCCACCTGTACTTCTGGAAGTCCGCCAAGTGGGTGCGCGGCATCCGGCTGCTCGACGAGGACGAGCCGGGCTTCTGGGAGACGGCCGGTTACCACGACTACGGAGACCCATGGCGCGAGCAGCGGTACCAGGGCGACTGACCTGGCGCGTCGCCCGGCTCGCCGAGACGCGCGCGGAGACGGCGACGGCCCGGACCCTGGTGTTCGACGTGCCCGGCTGGCCCGGTCACCTGGCCGGGCAGCACGTCGACGTACGGCTCACCGCCGAGGACGGCTACAGCGCCCAGCGCAGCTACTCGCTGGCCGCGCCCGCCGACGGTGACCGGGTCGAGCTGACCGTGCAGGACATCGCCGACGGCGAGGTGTCCTCCTACCTCACCGAGGGACTGTCCCCAGGCGATCCGGTGGAGCTCCGCGGTCCCATCGGCGGGTGGTTCGTCTGGCGGCCCGCCGAGACGAATCCGGTGCTGCTGGTGGCCGGCGGGTCGGGGATCGTGCCGCTCATGGCGATGATCCGGGCCCGCCGCCAGGCCGGCAGCAGTACGCCGTTCCGCCTCGTCTACTCGGTGCGCACGCCCGCCGACCGGTACTACGCGGCGGAGCTGCGCCGGCCCGACCCCGGCGTCGACGTCACCCCCATCTATACCCGTGCGACGCCCGAGGGCTCGTCCCGCCCGCCGGGGAGACTCACCGTCGCCGACCTGAACTCCGGCGGCTGGCCCGCGGAGTTCGCGCCGGACTGCTTCGTCTGCGGACCGACCGGGTTCGTCGAGTCCGCCGCCGACATCCTCCTGGCGCTCGGCCACGACGCACGCAAGATCAAGACCGAGCGATTCGGCCCCACGGGAGCCTGACTCCCGCGTCCTCCCGGCCGCCGGCCGCGGTCACACCTGGACGGCGCTGTGGCGCAGCAGCGCCAGAGAGGTGTCCAGGGCGGCCTCCAGGTGGGTGATCCGGCCGGTCGACATCAGGATGACCACCCCGCCCTGCACCGCGGCGACCAGCGCGGCGGCGGTGCGGTCGGCGTCCAGCCGCCGGTCGACCTCGCCGGTCTCCTGCATGCGCGCGACCCCCGCCCGCAGGGCCGCCTGCCACCGGTCGAGCAGCCGTGCGGTGAGCGCCTGCGCCGCCGGAGTCGTACGGCCGAGCTCGGTGATCAGCATTCCCAGCGGGCAGTCGACGCCCTGCTGCTCGTACCGCCGGACCACCGCGTCGCGCCAGTCCTGCCATGCCTGCCAGGTGGTCAGGTCGCCGAGGTGCGGCTGCTGGTCCTCGATGACCTGGTCCGCCTCGCGGGCGGCGACGGCGAGCAGGAGCTCCTCCTTGCCGCCGGGGAAGTAGTGGAAGATCTGGCTCTTGCTGGTCGCGGTGCGGGCGCGGACGTCGTCCAGCGTCAGTCCGGCGATGCCGTTCTCCCGGATCTCGGCGGCCGCGCCCTCGATGATGCGGCGCCGGGTCGCGGCTCCCTTGGCGGTCAGCATGGCACCCCCGGTTCTGGACTTGCCGGTCCATTTTATTCGGGCGAGTGTGGGCGCCGAACCGACAGGAAGGTGCAGGACAATGCAGGCGATCATCGTTGAACGGCTCGGCGGCCCGGAGGAACTGCGGATCGGGGAGCGCCCGACACCGGTTCCGGGTCCCGGTGAGATCCGCGTCGACGTCGCGGTGGCCGGGGTCAACTTCATGGACACCGGCACGCGGCGGAGCGGTACGGCGGTGGGCCCGGCGCCGTTCGTCCCGGGTGTGGAGGGGGCCGGACGGGTCAGTGCGCTGGGCGAGGGCGTGACCGGGGTCCGCGTCGGCGACCGGGTCGCCTGGGTCTACGCCTACGGCTCGTACGCCGAGCAGTTGGTGCTGCCGGCCGCGAGCGCAGTGCCCGTACCGGATGACATCTCCGACGAGGTGGCGGCGAGCGTGATGATGCAGGGCATCACCGCGCACCACTTCGTCACCGAGGCCGCGCCGGTCGAGCCGGGGCAGGTGACGCTGGTCCACGCGGCGGCGGGCGGGCTCGGCCAGAAGCTGATCCAGCTCATCAAGGCGCGCGGCGGGAGCGTGATCGGGGTGACCTCGACCGCCGAGAAGGCGGACCTGGCCCGCCGGATCGGGGCGGACCACGTCGTGGTCTCCACCGGCGGCGCCTTCGTCGAACCGGTCCTGGAGCTGACCGGCGGTGAGGGCGTGCACACCGTGTTCGAGGGAGGGGGAGAGACGACGTTCCGCGCGTCGATGCGGGTCGTGCGCAGGAACGGCACGCTGCTGTACTACGGCGTCCTCATCGGCTCGCTCCCCGTCGTGACCATCACCGATCTGCCCAACAGCATCAAGATCTGCTATCCGGTCTTCCACGACCACATCCCGACCCGTGAGGCGCTGCTGCGCCACAGCGCGGAGATCTTCGACCTGGTGCGGGAGGGACGGCTCCGGGTCGAGATCGGCAGGCGCTACCCGCTGAAGGACGCCGCGCGGGCGCACCGCGACATCGAGTCCCGCGCGACCACCGGCAAGCTCCTCCTCGTCCCCTGAACTCCGGTCCGCGGTCCGCGCCCGGCCCGGTACGGAGGCTCACCACCGCCGTACCGGGCCGTGGTCGGGCGCCTACCCGGCCGGGAAGACCAGGGGAACGCTGTCGATGCCGATGACCCCGGTCGGCCAGACCACCTGCGGCCGGGCGCCGGGAGCGAGTTCGTACTCGGGAATCCGCCGGTGCCACTCCTCCAGGACGACCCGCAGCTCGGTCCGGGCCAGATGGACGCCGAGGCACCGGTGCGGTCCGCTGCCCCAGGTGAGGTTGTTGTACTCGCGGCCCGGGTCGAAGGCGTCCGGGTCGGCCAGTTCCCCGGGGTCGCGGTTGGCGGCGCCGACGGCCACTCCGACGGGGGAGCCCGCCGGGATGTGCACGCCATCGAGGACGACGTCCCTGGTGGCCACCCGGGGGACGACGGCGTTGGCCGGGTCGATCCGCAGCATCTCCTCGATCGCCGCCGGGATCGCGGCCGGGTCCCCGGCGAGCCGGCGGCGCAGTTCCGGGCGCGTCGCCAGCTTGGCGAACATCAGGCTCAGCGCGTTGGTCACGGAGTCGATGCCCGCCAGGACGAAGAGGAAGCAGAGGCCGACGGCCTCCTGGTCGGTGAGCGGTTCGTCCGCCGAGTCGTCGTCGAACAGGTCCCGCAGGAGGCCGCCGGCCCGGCCCGCCCGGCACTCGGCGACGTGCGCGCTGACGTAGGCGAACAACTCGCCCGCCGACCGTGTCACCTCGGGGGGCGCCTCGGCCGTACCGGACAGGTCGGCCATCTGGATGATGACCTCGCGCCAGGTGAGGAGGCGGTCGAGGTCGCGGGCGGGCATCCCGAACAGCGTGAGGAACACCGCCGCCGGCACCGGCCGCGCGAGCTCGGCGACCACGTCGCAGGAGCCGCGTCCGGCGACGGCGTCGACGAGCGCGGTCACCTGGTCACGTACGGCCTGCTCCAGGGACGCCGCCGCGCGGGGCGTGAAGAACGGCTGGAGCAGGCGGCGGTAGCGGGTGTGGTCCGGCGGGTCGAAGGCGATGGGCACCAGCGGAACGGGGCTGCCGAGCGTGTCGAACGCCTGCTGCGACGAGAACGTCCCGGGGTGCTTGAACACGTGCTCGGCCAGTTCGCGTGTGGTGACGAGATACCCGGCGTCGGACCGCACCACGGGCCCGGCCGCGCGCAGGATCGCGTAGCCCTCGCCGCGGTCGTCGGCCATCGGCAGCCGGTCCATCCGGAGGAGATCCTCGTCCGTCAACTCCGCAGTCATGACCCTCCCGTTCGCGCTGTTGAGTCTTTCGACGCGCCGGATCGTAAGGCTCAAATACGGACGAGACGGATCTTTCGGCCGGTTGCGGCCAAAAAGGATGGCCGCAACCGGCGGTGTGACGGTCGTCCTCAGGGACTCGTGCAGGCGAGCGCCGGCGTCGACGGCGTTCCGTTCGCGAGGAACCCGAACGTGGTCGACGCGGACGCCTGGAGCGAGCCGTTGTACGACGCGTTCGCCACGGTGGCGGTGGAGCCGCTCGTACTCAGCGTGCCGTTCCAGACCTGGGTGACGGTCTGGCCTCCGCCGAGGTTCCACCGGACGGTCCACCCGTTGATCGCCGCGTCGCCCGCCGTCACCGTGACCTCACCCTGGTATCCGCCGGACCAGGAGTTGACGGTGCGGTAGGTCGCGCTGCAGGCCCCGCCGGAGGGCGGCGGCGTCGGAGTGATCGTCGGAGTGGGCGTGGGCGTGGACGTCGATCCACCCGGCGGAACGTACGGGCACTTGCTGTGGTACGCCGAGACGCCCGTCGAGTCCATCAGCGGGCACAGGAACTGCGTGTAGCGCGTGTCGTCGTCGAGGAAGATCTTCAGCCAGGGGATGAGCAGCCGCATCTCGGTGGTGTTCGGGTGCGTGTAGGCCACGTGGTCGGCGCCGGCCAGCTGGACGAAGTCGCTCTGCGTCGAGGCGGGCATGGTCGCGTACAGGCCGTCGAGGTAGGACGGGGTGACCACCGTGTCGTTCTGCCCGCCCATGACCATCGTCGGCACGTGGTCGGTCGACATGTCCTGCGAGGGGGAGAAGGGCGCGAGAGCGACCGCGGCCTTCAGCGACGGCCGGTGCTCGGTGGCGTAGACGACGCCGCCGCCTCCCATGGAGTGCCCGATCACGCCCAGCCGGGCGGAGTCGACCCGGTCCCGTACGGGACTCTTCTGGGTGAGGTAGTCCAGCGCGGCCAGCAGCTGGGTGCCCCGCGCGGTGTCGAAGTCGGTGCGGCTGTTGGTCTCGATGCCGATGACGACGAACCCGAAGGACGCCAGCCAGGGCCCCATCCAGGCCTCTTCGTTGGCGAACAGCGCGGTGTAGCCGGGCACGATCGCGACCGCGCCCCAGGTCCCCTGGCTGCTGTCGGTCGGGTAGTAGATCGTGCCGCCGTTGAAGCCGTTGCCGGCCGGCACGCTGACCTGCGCGGTGGCGAAGGTCCCCCGGCTCGCCGCGACACTGGCCAAGGTGGGGTCCGGACCTCGCTGGTACGGATTGCCGGCGGCGGACGCGGGCCAGGTGGCGACCGTCAGCGCGATCATCGCCGCCAGGGCGGCGATCGCGGCGACGGCCGACCGCAGCGTCCGGGCGCGGGAGCCGGACCGGATCCGGCGGGCCGGGGCGCCCGCCGGTGCCTGAGGTGGTGGGGTCTGTTCTGCCATGAGGGAGATCTCCTCGTCGGTGCCGTGGGTGGAGAGGGCGCGCGGCCCGCCCCCGGCGCGTACGGGACGGCGGGCCGCGGCGGGGTCAGCGGTAACCGGCGGCCGTGATGTCGGCCTGCACCGCGTTCTCGGTGGCGTCCGAGGGGTAGCCGGAGGTCATGACGCCCTCGTAGAAGGTCCCCGCGGAACCGTGGCTGTTGTCGCCGCCGATTCCGAGGATGATGGCGCCTTCCTTCTTCATCGGGTTGTAGCCCGAGACGTTGGGGCGCTGCCCGTCGTAGAACGTGGACAGCCCGCCCGACTGGGCGTCGCCGCCCCGGATGGCCCAGTGGTTCGGCTCGCCCTTGACGATGGCGGTCGTGTACCGGTGGCCGATGGTGGGGTCGTTCGCGTTGTAACCGGCGTTCCGGCCGGAGTACAGGCCGTTCTCCAGGTCGGCCATGATCCAGGGCCCGTTGCCGGTGCCGTAGCCCCAGACCTTGATGTTGCCGAAGTAGATGGCCTCCATCGTCCCGTTGCCGTTGTCCCGGCTGTTGGTCTCGGCGTTGCCGTAGTCGAAGCAGCAGCCGCCGTTGTAGTGGGTGCCGTCGAAGACGGCGTACATCCCCTCCGGCTGGTCGCCCTTCGCGATGCCGTTCGTGGTGTTGTCGCGGTAGCCGGTGCCGGGCGCGACGTAGACGCCGTAGGCCTTGTGGCCGTTCACCGTGGTCGGTGCGGCGGTGGCGTTCGCGAGGTTGTCGTAGCCGCCCGCGGCCGGGCCGGAGAACCCGCCGGGAGGCGCCTGGGTGAGGTTGTTGCCCCGGCCGGACTGGTCGTAGATGACGGTGATGAGGCAGGTCGTGCCGGAGCAGAACGAGTCCTGCGCGGCGGCGTCGGCGACTCCGCCGGCGCTCAGCACGCCGATGGTGCGGGTGGTGTTGTCCGAGGAACGGCGCACCTGGTAGAGCGGCCCGTTGTACGACGCGTACAGCGCACGGGTCGTGCTGTGCGCCGCGACGCACGGCGTGCCGCCGCTCGCGTAGATGTCGCACGGCAGCTGGGAGGACGGCGGCGGGGTGGGCGTGTCCGTGGGCGTTCCGGTGACACTGCCCGTGCACGTCGTGCCGTTGAGGGCGAACGAGGTCGGGACCGGGTTGCTGCCGGTCCACGTGCCGTTGAACCCGAGGTCGACGCCGGCGCCGCTCGCGATGGCGCCGTTGTACGAGGCGTTGGTGACGGTCACCTGCGCACCCGACTGGGTGGAGGACCCGTTCCACAGCTGGCTGATGGTCTGCCCGGCCGGGAAGCTCCACGTGAGTCGCCAGCCGTTGACCGCCTCGCCGAGGTTGGTGACCGTCACGGCGGCGGTGAAGCCTCCGGACCACTGCGAGCTGATCGAGTAGTCGACCCGGCAGCCTGTCGTGGCCGACGATGCCATCTGCGTTCCGACCGCCGCGGCGCCGGCGAGCGCGAGCGTGACGGCGCCGGCGGCCGTGGCCGTGGCGCGCCACCACCGGCGAGGTGGAGAGTTGCCCTGTCGCACGTATGCTCCCTGTTCGATATCTCGAACACATGCCGAGATACTGGATATCTGAGCGGGAGTATGAGTGCCGGGCGAACGGTGTCAAGGTGCCGTGAACGCCCCACGAGGGACGCCCGCCGATGCCGCTGGTCGCGGCGGACGGACGCCGCCGGCGAGCGGGCGTGGCCTTTCATCCGTCTTTCAACGGCGCGGAGCCGCCCCCGGGGACCGGGGACGGCTCCGTTCGAGCGGCCGGTGTCTAGGCCCAGGGGGCCTCGACGACCCAGCTCACGTCGTCGGTCCAGGAGGTCGAGCTGTCGAAGGTGTGCGAGCCGCCGTTGCTGGCCACGTAGACGGTGTTGTTGTAGTGCCGGATGAACCGGTCCGGGTAGTTGTAGGAGGCCAGCGAGACGCCCTGGCCGTTCTTGCCGCTCTGCGGGCAGAAGGTGGCGTCCGCGGCGAACTGCGCGCTCCCGTCGTTGGTCTGCCGGTACACCTGGAAGTTCTGGTGCCGCAGGTAGTCACCGGGGTAGTTCTTCGACTCGAACGACACGCACGAGCTGCTGGCCAGTCCGCTGTGCACGATCCACGTGGCGTCGTTCTTGTCCAGGGACGAGCTGGACGAGTTGATCACCGACGTGACGGCCTGGTCGTTCTGGTGCCGGATGTAGCGGTCCGTGCAGCAGGCCGTCGTCGCGCGCAGGGAGACCGACGAGCCGGGGGTGAGCGTTCCGCCCGTGCCACCGCCGCCGCTCGACGTCGCGTAACCGGCGGCCGTGATGTTGGCCTGTACCGCGTTCTCGGTGGTGTCCGAGGGGTAGCCGGAGGTCATGACGCCCTCGTAGAACGTGCCGGCGGCGCCCTTGCTGTTGTCGCCGCCGATTCCGAGGATGATGGCGCCTTCCTTGTGCATCGGGTTGTAGCCGGAGACGTTGGGCCGTACGCCGTTGTAGAAGGTCGACAGCCCGCCCGACTGGGCGTTGCCGCCCCGGATGGCCCAGTGGTTCGGCTCGCCCTTGATGATGGCGGTGGTGTACCGGTAGTTGATCGTCGGGTCGTTGGCGTTGTAGTGCTGGTTCACGCCGGAGAACAGGCCGTTCTCCAGGTCCGCCATGATCCACGGGCCGTTGCCCGCGCCGTAACCCCAGACCTTGATGTTGCCGAAGTAGATGGCCTCCATGTGGCCGTTGCCGGTGTCGTTGCTGCTGGTCTCGGCGTTGCCGTAGTCGAAGCAGCAGCCGCCGTTGTAGTGGGTGCCGTCGAAGATGGCGTACATCCCCTCCGGCTGGTCACCGGTCGCGATGCCGTTGGTGTGGTTGTTGCGGTAGCCGGTGCCGGGCGCGACGTAGACGCCGTAGGCCTTGTGGCCGCCCACCGTGGTCGGCGCCGCCGTGGCGTTCGCGAGGTTGTCCGGCCCGCCGGCCGCGCCGCCGCCGGGTGCCTGGGTGAGGTTGTTGCCCCGGCCGGACTGGTCGTAGATGACGGTGATGACGCAGCTCGTGCCGGAACAGAACGAGTCCTGTGCGGCGGCGTCGGCGACCCCGCCGGCGCTCAGCACGCCGATGTCGCGCGTGGTGTTGTCCGAGGAGCGGCGCACCTGGTAGAGCGGCCCGTTGTAGGACGCGTACAGCGCACGGGTCGTGCTGTGCGCCGCGACGCAGGGCGTGCCGCCGCTCGCGTAGATGTCACAGGGCTGCGACGTCGCGGCCTGTGAGGAGGCGGGTATGCCGGCCTGGAGGCCGCCGGCGAGCGCGACCGCCGCGCCCGCCGAGATCAGTGCTTTTCGCGCACGGCGAAGTTGTGACAGAACCTTCATTTCGCGACGTCGCCTCCACTGTTCGAAATACCGAACCGTGTTCGGAAGTGATCGCATGGACGGTAAATCGCGGCTTTCGGGGTGTCAACGACCTTTCACCGCTTACTTGACGCTTTTCCGGTCAAAGCGTCAGCGCCCCCGTCTTCTCCGCCCGGGCGCCGTTTTCAGTTCTCGGCGTCCGGGTCCCGGGCGCCGGCCGGGGCCTCGGGCGCGGTGGCCAGGCGGAAGGTCTTGATGGCCAGGTGCAGCAGGAGACGGTCCGCTCCGGAGTCCAGGTCCAGGCCGGTCAGCGCCTTGATCCTGGACAGCCGGTAGTACAGGGTCTGCCGGTGCACCGACAGGGCCTCGGCGGTGCGCTGGGCATGGCCGGCGTGGTCCAGGTACGTCTCGGCGGTGCGCAGCAGTTCGGCGCGCGCGGGGCCCAGGAGCGGGATCAGTACCGGGTCGGCGGGCGGCGCCACGGGTGTCGCCATCGGGGGCGCGGCGATCAGCCGGTAGGCGCCCAGCTCGTCCCAGCACGCCACGGGCCCGAGCCGCGGTTCGGCGCAGGCCGCCCGTACGGCCGACCGGGCCTCCCGCCAGGAGTGCGGTACATCGAGCAGGTCCGTCCTGGCGCCGCCCACGCCCGCGAGCGCCCGGTGTGAGCCGGTTCCCGGATCGAGCAGCGCGGCGGCGATCGCCCGAGCGGAGGCGGTGCCGGTGCGGTCCGGCAGCGGCACGAGAAGCGCCAGGCCGCCCTCGCTCCGATGGGCCGGCACGCCGTACGGAAGCCGGGCGGCGAGGTACGGGGCGGGGCTCACCCAGACGACGGTGACGGACGCGGACGTGGAGGCCGGATGCCGCAGGGCGCCGAGGGTCCGGGCGGCCTCGGCGCGCTCCGCGGCCGAGCCCGACAGCAGCTGCGCGAAGGCCCGCGGCGCGGCCTCTCCCTGCCAGGTGTCGGCGGCCAGCAGCCGTCCGGCCCGGGTCGCCAGGGCCATCACGCGGGTCATGCGGGGATCGGCGGGGTCGACGGCGCCGTCGTCCAGCAGCCACAGGTAGCCGTACAGGGCGCCCTCGTGCCGGGCCGGCAGGCACAACCGGGCGCGGATCCCCGCGGCGGGGTCCGCGGGGGTGCGGGTCGGGCCGGTCGCGTGCGCGATCCCGAAGCCCTCGAACCAGGCGCGTACCGCCGGGGTGGAGCGACGGCGCAGGATCGAGCGGGTACGGACCGGGTCCAGGTCGTCCTCGTGGGAGCTGAAGGCGATGAGGGTGAACTCCCGGTCCTCCAGCGTCACCGGTGCCTGGAGAAGCGCCGACACCTCGTCCACCAGGCTCTGGTAATCGCTCATTTCATACAAATGTACAAGGCGCGGTGCCCGAGATCGTGACCGCTGTCGATGGCGACCGCACCGCGCGGCTCCTACCTTCGAGGCATCGATAACCCCTGCTTGACCTGGGAGGTCGCCAGTGCTGGGCCCTGTCTTGCTCGCCGCCTCGCGCAGTGACCGGATGCACCGGCTCGTGAGCCGGACCCCCGTGACCCGGCCGGTCGTCGACCGTTTCATCGCCGGGGACGGGCTGCCCGAGGCGCTGCAGGTCGTCGAGGCGCTGACCGCCGACGGCATCGAGGTCACCCTCGACCACCTGGGCGAGGACATCACCGAGGTCGCGCAGGCCCACCGCAACCGCGACGCCTACCTCGCGCTGCTGGACGCGCTCGGCGGCACGGGGCTGGGCGGGCGTGCCGAGGTCTCGGTCAAACTCTCGGCGTTCGGTCAGGGTCTGCCCGGCGGCCACGACCTCGCCCTGACGGGCGCCCGCCGGGTGTGCGAGGCCGCCGAGGCGATCGGCACCACCGTCACGCTCGACATGGAGGACCACACCACCGTCGACTCCACCCTGGGGATCCTCGCGGAGCTGCGCCGCGACTTCCCGCGTACGGGCGCCGTCCTGCAGGCGTACCTGCTGCGCACCGAGGACGACGTACGTGCCCTGGCCGTCGAGGGATCGCGGGTGCGCCTGGTCAAGGGCGCCTACAAGGAACCCGCCTCCGTGGCCTACCAGAGCAAGCGGGACGTGGACCTGGCCTACGCGCGCTGCCTGCGGATCCTCATGGCCGGAGACGGCTACCCGATGGTCGCCTCGCACGACCCCCGGATGATCGAGCTGGCCCTCCGGCTCGCCGAGAGGCACGGCCGCTCAGCCGACACCTACGAGTTCCAGATGCTGTACGGCATCCGCGACGCCGAGCAGCGGCGGCTGGCCGCCGAGGGACGGCGGATCCGCGCGTACGTCCCCTACGGCGCCGACTGGTACGGCTACTTCATGCGCCGGCTGGCCGAGCGGCCGGCGAATCTCGCCTTCTTCCTGCGCTCCTTCACCACCCGCCACTGATCCTGCACTCCTTCACCCGCCACTGACCCAGGAGGTTCGATGGACGCCATCACCTGCGTCCCCGCCCCGGCCAACGAGCCGGTGCACGACTACCGGCCCGGCAGCCCCGAGCGCGCCCGGCTGGAGGCCCGGCTGGCCGAGCTGTCGGCCGGCGGCGCCGAGCTGACCTGCACGATCGACGGCCGGGAACGAATGGGCGGCGGCGAACGGATCCCGGTCGTCCAGCCGCACAGCCACCGTGAGGTGCTGGGCACCACCGCCAACGCCGACCACGCCGACGCGCGGGACGCCCTGGACGCCGCCCGCCGGGCCGCCCCCGGCTGGCGGGCGCTCGACTTCGACGACCGGGCGGCGATCCTCCTGCGCGCCGCCGACCTGCTGTCGGGGCCCTGGCGGGAGACGATCGCCGCCGCGACCATGCTGGGCCAGTCCAAGACCGCCCAGCAGGCCGAGATCGACGCGCCCTGCGAGCTGGCCGACTTCTGGCGGTTCAACGTTCACTACGCCCGCCAGATCCTGGCCGAACAGCCCGTCTCGTCGCCCGGCGTGTGGAACCGCGCCGACCACCGGCCGCTGGAGGGCTTCGTCTACGCGGTCACCCCGTTCAACTTCACCGCGATCGCCGCGAACCTGCCGACCGCGCCCGCCCTGATGGGCAACACCGTGATCTGGAAGCCGTCGCCCACCCAGCAGTTCGCCGCGCACTTCACCCTGCGGCTGCTGGAGGAGGCCGGGCTGCCGCCCGGCGTGATCAACATGGTCACCGGGGACGGCCGCGCCGTCTCCGACGTCGTCCTGACCGACCCCGACCTGGCGGGCGTGCACTTCACCGGCTCGACCGCGACCTTCCAGCACCTGTGGCGCACCGTCGGGGAGCACCTCTCCGGCTACCGCTCCTATCCGCGTCTGGTCGGCGAGACCGGCGGCAAGGACTTCGTCGTCGCGCACTCCTCGGCGGACCCGGCGGCGCTGGTCACCGCGCTGATCCGCGGCGCGTTCGAGTACCAGGGGCAGAAGTGCTCCGCGGCCTCCCGCGCCTACGTCCCGCGCTCCCTCTGGGAGCGGATCAGGGACGAACTGGTCGCCGAGACCGAGGCGCTCACCATGGGAGACGTACGGGACCTGCGCAACTTCGGCGGCGCGGTGATCGACGCCCGGTCCTTCGGCCGGCTCAAGGACGTCCTGGAACGCGCGGCCAAGGATCCCGCCATCGACGTCCTGGCGGGTGGGACCTGCGATGACACCGAGGGCTACTTCGTCCGCCCGACCGTGCTGGTCTGCGACGACCCGGGGGACGAGGTGTTCCGCACCGAGTTCTTCGGCCCGATCCTGGCCGTCCACGTCTACGACGACGCCGCCTACGAGCCGATGCTCGCCCAGATGGAGTCGGTCAGCCCGTACGCCCTGACCGGCGCGATCTTCGCCCGGGACCGGGTCGCCATCGCCCGCGCCACCGAGGCGCTGCGGTTCGCCGCCGGCAACTTCTACATCAACGACAAGCCCACCGGCGCGGTCGTCGGCCAGCAGCCCTTCGGCGGCGGACGCGCCTCGGGCACCAACGACAAGGCCGGCTCCGCGCAGAACCTGCTGCGCTGGACGTCCACCCGGACCATCAAGGAGACCTTCGTCCCGCCGACCGGTCACCGCTACCCGCACATGGGCTGACCCTCGCCGAGCCCGCAGGTCCCGCCCAACGACGTGCGGGACCTGCGCCGGCGGCCGTACATCCGCCGGCCGGTACCGGAAGCCGGCCGGTACCGGAAGACCCGGTGCAACGTCTGACCTACCGGTCGCATCACCGGCCTGAACGCACCGTCTAGAGAGGCGTCGGCCGTCGAATCCGCGGGGACGGGCCGGGGATCAGCAGCCGTGGAAGCGGGCGTTGCCGGACCAGCCCGTGTTGGCCCAGGACTGCGGAGCCGGCGGGGTGAAGCCGGGGAACAGCTTGGCCAGTTCGGTGAGCAGCCAGCCGGTGAAGCGCGCGGCGCCCTGCGGGCAGGTGTGGATGCCGTCGGTGCTGCGGTAGGTTCTGCCGTCTTCGATCCGCTGGTAGGTGTGGCCCCACACCGCGCCGGCGTCGAGGACGGTGGCCCGGCCCGAGGCCCGGGCCGCGACCGCCCGGGCGGCGCCCGGGGCGCGGGCCAGGTCGGCCAGGTGCGGCCGGTAGAAGTCGTCGGGCCTGATCGGCGGCGCGGTGACGAAGACGAGTCTCGCGCCCGCCCCGGTCACGGTGGTCAGCAGCTTCTCGTAGGCGGCCTGCTGCGTCCGTGGGCCGCCCCAGTCGTAGGTGGTGATCTGGTAGACGAGCACGGTGGGCGCGGCGGAGGCGATCTGTCCGGGCAGCTTCGTCCAGTTGTGTTCGGAGAACGGTCCTACGACGTTCCCGCCGCCGTCGGCGGCGATCGACTGGAACCCGACGCCGCCGGCCTTGAACGCGGCGGTCAGGGGCAGCGCCTCACCCGCGGCGATGGAGTCGCCGAGGAACAGGACCTTGGACAGGGCCGGGCGGGCGGTCGCGCCGGCCGGCCGGGGCGTGCCGGTCGCCCTGGGCGTACCGCTGGAACAGGCGGCGGCCGGCAGGAGCAGACCGGTCAGGGTGAGGATGGCACCTGCCGTCTTGGCCAGGCCGAGGGCGGCGCCTGTCGTCTTGGTCAGGCCGAGGAGAGGAGTCCGCGTTTTGGTCATGGGTCCGAACGATGCCGCGGCGGTGTCCCGGCGCCTCCGCCGTCGTGTCGCGATCGTGTCGCAGGAGTCCGTCGCCGCCGCCGAGTCCGCCCGGCATCGTCCATTCTGGACGGGTGGCGGCGATTCTGCTCATCGAGGACGATCCTCTGGTCCGGCGCGGGCTCCAGCTCGCGCTGTGCCGGCACGGCCATGACGTCCGCACCGCGGGCACCGGCGAGGACGGTCTGCGCGCGCTGCGGTCGGCGACGCCGGACCTGGTGGTGCTCGACCTCATGCTGCCGGGCATCGACGGAATCGAGGTGTGCCGCCGCATCCGGGCGGTCGGCGCGGTGCCCGTGATCATCCTCACCGCGCGTGGTGACGACTTCGACGTCGTCGGCGGCCTGGAGGCCGGCGCGGACGACTACGTCGTCAAGCCGGCGCGGCCGACCGTGCTCGACGCGCGGATCCGCGCGGTGCTGCGCCGCAGCACCGGCGCTCCCGACGGCGTACGCGTACACCGCGACCTGTCCATCGACACCACGGCACTGACGGTCTCGCTGCACGGCGACCCGGTGACGCTGACGCCGACCGAGCTGCGGCTGCTGCTGACCCTGTCGCGGGCGCCCGGGCGGGTGTTCACCCGGCAGCGGCTGCTGGAGGAGGTGTGGGAGCAGGACTACCTCGGCGACTCCCGGCTGGTCGACAACTGCGTGCAGCGGCTCCGGGCGAAGATCGAGGCCGATCCGGCGAGCCCGGAGTACGTGCAGACCGTACGCGGCTTCGGCTACAGGTTCGGACCGGTATGACCGGGCGGCTGTGGCCGCGCGGTCTGCGCGCCCGGCTGCTGCTCACCTTCGTGCTGGTCACCGTGCTCGGTGCCGCGGCGGCGGCCTGGTCGAGTGCCGGCTCGGCGAGCACCGCGCTGGTCACCTCGACCCAGCGGCGCCTCACCGAGAGCATCGCCGGCCAGATCGGCGCGATCACCCCTCAGCTGACCTATCCGCCGGACCAGGACGCGCTCGACCGGCTGCGTGCGGCCGTCGGCCCGGACACCCTGGTGACCTACCGGAACCTGCGGTCCGCGGACGGCGCCGACACCGGCCTGGTCACCGCGGCGCTGCGCGCCGCCGTGCGCACCCGGAACCGCCTCGTCACGCAGCGGATCAGCGCGGGCGGCAGGCCGTGGCTGCTGGTCGGCATCCCCATCGAGATCACCGGGCCGGACGGCGCGCGCACTCCGTCCGGCATCGAGGTGTACGCCGTGCGCGACCTCACCGGCGTCGACCGGCAGATCGACGGCCTCGCCTGGTCGGCGGCCGGTACCGCCGCGCTCGCGCTGCCGCCGGCGGTGCTGCTGGCGCTGCTGGCCGCGCGCAGCGTGCTGCGCCCGGTGCGCGAGCTCCGCGACACCGCGCGCCGGCTGGCCGCCGGTGACCTCGCCGCGCGGTCACCGCCCCAGGGCGCCGACGAACTGGCCGAGCTGACCGTCACCATCAACGAGATGGCCGAGTCGGTGCAGACGTCCATGGCCACGATGCGGCGGCTGCAGGCGGACGCGAGGAGGTTCGCCGCGGACGTCTCCCACGAGCTGCGCACCCCGCTGAGCACGCTGACGGCGGTGGTGGAGGTGCTGGCGACCGCGACCGCCGGCATGGAGGCGGACGCCCGCGAGTCCGCGAAGCTGGCGATCACCGAGACCCACCGGCTGGTCCGGCTGGTGGAGGACCTGATGGAGGTGTCCCGCTTCGACGCCGGCACCGCCCGGCTGCGGCCGGAGGAGGTCGACGTGGCCGGCGCCGTACGGGACTGCCTGCGCGCCCGGGGCTGGCTGGACCGGGTCGACCTGGCGGCGCCGGAGGAGGTCCTGCTCAGGCTGGACCGGCGCCGGCTCGACGTCATCGTCGCCAACCTGGTCGGGAACGCGTTGCGGCACGGCGGACCGCCGGTGCGCGTGGCCGTCTCGGTGTCACCGGAGCAGGTACGGATCGAGGTCACCGACGGCGGACCGGGCCTGCCCGAGCATGTGATGCCGCGCGTGTTCGACCGGTTCTACAAGGCCGACGCCGCCCGCGCACGGACGCCGGGCAGCGGACTCGGCCTGGCGATCGCGCTGGAGAACGCCCGCCTGCACGGCGGCGACCTGACCGCGGGCAACACGAGCGGCGGCGGTGCGCGGTTCGTCCTGCGACTGCCGCGGAACCTGGAGGACGCGTGAAGCGGATCTGGCCGGCGGTGATGGTCCTGCTGCTCGGCGCCTGCGGCGTCCGGCCGTCCGGGCCCGCCGACGCGGGCCGGGCGCCCACGGGCGTGGCGCCCGGCGTGACGCTGTACTTCGTCGACGGGCACGAGCGGCTCCGGCCGCAGCTGCGGCGGACCGGCCGCCTGGGCACGATCCCCGAGGCCCTGTCGCTGCTGCTGTTCGGACCCGGCGAGTCCGGCCTGCACACGGAGATCGCGTCGAGCTCGACGATGACGGTCGTGGTGAGCACCGGGCCCGCCCTGATCCGGCTGATGGTGCCGTTGACGATCCGGGACGTGACGCCCCTGGGCATCGACCAGATCGTGTGCACCGTGCTGGGCGTCCACGTACAGGGCGGCGGGTCGAGGAACACGAAGGTGCAGGTCCGCTTCACCCTGCCCACCCCCGAGTCGGACCGGCTCCGGACCTGCCCGCTGATCAGGTGATCAGGTGATCAGCCCAGGTCGGTGACGTCGATGGGCGCCGGGGCCGGGGCGGGCGGCGCCGACCACAGCACCGCCAGCCCCGCCATGACCGCGGCGAAGGCGAGCACCCCCCTTCGCCCCCCGGCCCACGTGACGCGGAACCGGATCGGGTCCTCGACCAGGTACTTCGACAGCGCGGCCAGGCCGATCGAGACGGCGCACACCACCCCCGTACGGGCCCACCCGCCGAGGCCGGTCCGCTGCGGGGAGAGCAGCACGAAGACGGGCCAGTGCCACAGGTACAGGCTGTAGGAGATCAGCCCGAGCCACCGCAGCGGTCGCAGGGCGAGGATTCTGGCGACCGGCGTCCGCGGCGCCCGTACGCACAGCCCGACCAGCAGCGCCGAGGCCAACGAGTGCGCGAAGAGCCCGCCGGTGAACAGCCAGGGCGCCGTCACGCCGTCGACGAGCCACCACGCCGTGCCCAGCCCGGCCGCCAGGGCCGCCGACGCCGCGCCCGCCCACCGGCCGGCCGCGCGGGCCACGACGGCGCGCGCCGGGGGAGTGGCGACGAGGGCGCCCAGCAGCAGAGAGAACGCCCGGGTGTCGGTGCCGGTGTACACGCGGGTCGGGTCCGCCGGGTCGGCGAGCGCGACCATCAGCGCCAGGGAGACGGCCGAGCCCACGGCCGCGGTCACCGCCACCCGGTGGCCCACCCGTCGTGCGGCCACCGCGGCCCGGTCACCGGCCCGCCGCCCGCGTCGGGCGATGAGCAGCAGGAGCAGCGGCCACACCAGGTAGAACTGCTCCTCGACCGCGATGCTCCACAGGTGCTCGAACACGCGGGCCGCGCCGAACCGGTCCCAGTAGCTCGCCGACTCCGCGAGCAGGTGCCAGTTGACCAGGTTCACCTGCACCCATGGGCCGTCCGCGAGCGTGGTGCGCACCAGGTCGGGCGGCCCCACCACGCGGACCAGCACGGTGACGCCGGCCAGCATGGCCGCCAGCGCGGGCAGCAGCCGGCGGATCCGCCTGCCCCAGAACGCGGCCGGCGACACGGTGCCGGTCGCCTCGATCTCCCGCAGCAGCAGGTCCGTGATGAGGTGGCCGGACAGAGCGAAGAACAGGTCCACCCCGAGGAAGCCGCCGGACAGGTGCCCGGTGTGGAACAGCAGCACTCCGGCGATCGCGACACCCCGCAGCCCGTCCAGCGCGGGCAGGTGCGGCCTGCCCGCGCCGTACGGCCGAGCGCCCTCGGACGGCCGAGCGTCTCCGGTCGGCCGAGCACCCTTGGATGGCCGAGCACCCTTGGATGGCTGAGCACCCTTGGATGGCTGAGCGCCGTTGGATGGCTCAGCGTCCCGGGTCGCCCGAGCGCCTTTGGTCGGCCGGGCGTCCCTGGAAGGCCTGGCATCTCCGGTCGGCTGAACTCGCGTCATGGCGCCGACCGTGCCGGACCCGTGTGGAGGCGCCGTCCCCGTCAGGTCGCAGTCGTGTCGTAACCGCCCGCTCCGCCGGCGTTCCGGGGCGCGGCCGTCACCGGGCCAGGGTCCGCGGGCCGTTGTACGGCTCCACCCGCAGCAGCGGGCTGCCGGAGGACAGCGCCAGCCGGAGGAGGCGAGGTACGTCGGGGAGTTGAGGTTCATCATCTGGGCGCCGGCGTCGACCCAGGAACTCCCGGCCGGGCCCTTGTCCCCGGGGCTGCCGGGGACGGGCATCGGCGTGATCTTCACCGCCAGCGCCTGCCCGCCGCGCTCGGCGAGCAGTGACGTCACGTCGTGGGCCGACCGGGCGAACGGGTAGGTCAACCCGCCGACGTGCTGTCCGTTGAGCCAGATGTCGGCCTGGTGGTTGACGCCGTCGAACTCCAGCCAGACGCGGCGTCCCGGCCCGGTGCGCAGGCCGCGCGGCAGGTCGAAGTCGCGTTTGTACCACCAGGAGTGGCGCGACAGCGCCTCGGGGACGCGCAGGTTGTTCAGCCCGGCGACCGGGTCGGGCAGGTGTCCCTGCTCGACCAGCGAGGCGAGGACCGTGCCGGGCACGGTGGCGGGCAGCCATCCGCTGGTGTCCACGGAGGTACGGGACAGGTCCGCGCCCTCGCCGCCGGCCCAGTCGTCCAGGGTCAGCGTCCAGCCCGACTCCAGCGGGACCGTGCCGTCCGCGGCGACCTCCAAGGCCGGAGCCTCATGGTGGTGCGTGCCCCAGCCGGTCCACCCGGTGGCCGAGGGCCGGTGCCCCGGCTCGACGCCGTACACCTCGAAGCCGTTGAGGCCGAGCGGGTTGGAGCCGGAACGCTTGCGCGCCGTCATCCGCACCCACCGCGCGGCGACCGGCGCGGCCAGGTCGATGTTCACCACGCCGCCGGTGCCGTCGGTCGCGTGGTGCACGGTCGTCCACGACCGGTTGTCCCGTGAGGTCTCGACGACGAAGTCGCGCGCGTAGCTCGACAGGATCTCCTTGCCGGTGGTGCCCTCGTTCGGGTTGCCCGTGGAGGGCGGAACGAACACCGGGTCGCCGTCCGCCGCCTCGAACGTCAGGCGGATCGACGTGACCTGGCACTCCGCCTGCAGGTCGACCGCGATCAACTGCGGGTCGCCGTCCGCGGCCCGCCATCCGGTGCCCCGCACCCCGGGGGAGGCGAGCCTGTCCACGACGAACGCGCCGGGCGTGGGGGCGTAGGCCGTCGAGGAGACCGCGACGGGACGGTACGCGGCGAGCTCCTCCGCCGTACGCCCGGCGGGGGCGCCGGCGCGCTCGGCGGCGGAGCTCGTCCCGGGGTTCAGGAGCCCGAGGCCGAAGCCGCCCAGGAGCGTCGATCCGGCGGCGAGGAAGGATCGTCGTGAGGGCGTACGAACATTCGGCTGATCTGCCATGAACGGAGTTCCAATCCCCGGCGAGCGACCGGAGGAGCTAAGGCGCGCAGCGCAGATGACAACGTTGTCACCGAGTCGGCTCCGCGTCGGCTCCTGTCAAGACCTACGCCGGTGTCCGTTTCTCCGGAAAGGGACGGCCCTCACGCCGCCGTCGGGGCGAGTCGAGGACGTAGCGGCACCCGGTGGCATCCTGGTCGTCTGATCTCCGGACACGACCCACGAGAGGCACCGCACGATGGCCGACCGCGACGCCGCCGTACTCGACGACCCGGTGGGCGAGTCACTCCGCGGTCATCACGCCCACCTCGCCCGACGGCGCGGCGGGGCCGCCACCTATCTGCCGGGAGTCGCCACCTTCTCCGCGGTGTCCACCGACCCGGATCCGGGGGAGTGGGCCGATCTCGCCCGGCTGCTCGGCCGTGGTGAGTTCGCCGACCTGTTCAGCTGCCCGGTCCTCCCGCCGCCGGACTGGGAGCCGGTCTTCGTCCTCGACGGCCTCCAGCTGCTCTGGCCCGACGGCGGCAGCCCCGATCGCCCCGCCGAGACCGACACCGGCGTGGTCGAACTCGGCGCGGACGACGTGCCCGAGATGCTCGACCTCGTCGAGCGGACGCGACCGGGGCCGTTCTGGCCGCGCACCCGCGAACTCGGCACCTATCTCGGCATCCGCGACGGCGGCAGGCTGGTGGCGATGGCGGGCGAACGGCTCCGGCCTCCGGGATGGACGGAGATCAGCGCCGTCTGCACCGCCCCCGACGCGCGCGGGCGCGGCCACGCCGCCCGCCTCGTCCGCGCGCTGGTGGCCCGCATCCTGGCGCGGAGCGAACGCCCCTTCCTCCACGTGGCCGAGGCGAACACCGGTGCGATCGCACTGTACGAGCGGCTCGGCTTCGAGGTCCGCAGACACGTGACCTTCCGCGGGTTCCGCACGCCGTGACGGCCTCGGACACGCTGGTCCGCACGGAGGCGCCGTAACCATCGTCGCGGAGGCCCCCGGCCTGTTCACCGAGGCGCCCAAGCTCAGCGCAGAGCCGCCGAACCCGTGCGCAACCAAAGGGCCGCGGTTCGCGTCCAACCAAGGAGTCGGCGATGGGATACGGCGATGGGCGAGCCTCACCCGATAGCGACGGCGTATGTCGGCCGGGCGCGCTCATTGGTGCAGGAAGGCCGGATCGACGCCGCGATAGCGCTTCTGCGGCAAGGCGTCCAAGAGCTCGTCGCGTCCGGTGAAGACCGGACGTTCGAAGATGTGGTGGTCCACGCCGAGCTGAGCACCCTGTTGGGATACCTCCAGGGCCACGTGGGAGACGCGACCGGATACCGGGCGACATTCGAGCTGCTGCGCGACACGTCACGCGCAGCCGGTGTGGCCCACGGCGAACTTCTGGCCTTGGTCAACCTGGTCCTGCTCGACCGCAGATCGGCCGACTTCGAGGGCGCGGTCGAGCACGCACGGGAATTCGTCCAGATATGGTGCGAATTCGAGCACGCGGATCGAGGGCTACCGAAGATCGAGGAGTCCTTGGCCCCGGAGGACGTGGCCGCCGCCCTCGGATCGACCGCGCTCGCCGCCTATCAGGAGAAGCAGTACGAACAGGCCGCCGCGATGGCAGACCTCACTCTCCGCATCGTCCCCGAAGACAAGTCCGCCTTGTTCGCCGGCGCCTATGCGGCCTTCCGGCTGGGACGGTTCGCTGAGACCGTCGACCTGTTCGACCGCTTCATCGCCGTTCTCCCGGAGCGGGCGACAAGCCACGTCATCAAGGCGGCGGCACTGCTGGAGCTCGGGCAGCGCGAGGATGCGCTCCAAGCGGTGGACGAGGCGATACGCCTGGAGCCGCAGGAGCCGCGACATCTTGTCAGCCGGGCCCGCATACGTCGCGAGGTCGGTCGGCTCCAGGACGCTCTCAGGGACATGGACGCCTGCGTGGAGCTGACACTCTCCGAGAAGGACCGGCTGGCCGAGAGGCCCGCGACGAGCAGGCAGGAGGCCTACCTTGAGGAGGTTCCGACAGACGATCTGATGACCACGGTCGTCGTCGAACGGCTGGCTCTGCTCGAACAGACGGAAGGCCCCGAGCGGGCTCTGCAGGCGGCGCGCGATGCCGTCGCCGACGAGCGGCTGTCGCAGTTCGCCGACCTCCAGGCCGTCCTTGGCATGCGCCTGTCCGAAGCAGGCGATCACCGAACGGCTCTGGGCGCGTTCACGAGGGCTGTTGAGGCAGGGCTCGACGAGCGTCTGATCCACCTGCCCCTGGCCGGATGTCTGGTCTCGCTCGACCGGGTCGGCCCTGCCGTGGACGTTCTGGAACGAATGCGGGCCGGTGGCCTCGACCAGGAAGGTCTCGACGCGGCGGCTCGGCTGCTGAGGGAGCTCACCGCCCGGCATCCGGGCGATCCGCGGGCACGGCGAGTGCTGGCGCACGTGCTGCTGGATCAGGCCAGCCCGGTCGCCGCCATGGAGGAGTTGGAGCGGGTACTGGCTCAACGGCCCGACGACTGGCATGCGTTGATGCTGCACGGCATGGCCTACGTCACCACTGCTTATGGCGACGAGGAGCAGGGCTGGAACCGGTCGTTCAGTGGGGGCCGGATCTTGGACGGTCTCCGCGATCTCATCGCCGCCGTCGAGGCGGCGCCCCCGGGTAACGATCGGCCGCTGAACGCACTGCGCTGGTTGTTCCAGCAAGCGGTCTGCATTCTGGACCTATCGCAGGCGCTCCTGACCGTGACCCATTCCGGCTCAGAGCCATTCGTGCGGATGCTGCAGATCATCCCAGGTCTGCAGCCGGTCCTTGACCGTATCGTGCGGTATCACGCCGAACTGAATCCGCGCCAAATGTTCGAGGAGAGCACTACGGTGCTGGAGGCGGCACGGGCGATGCTCACTCCCTTGAAGTTGCCGATATTCGCGGCCCACGTCGATCTGTTGCTGGCGGACGTTCTCCTGCGCCGCTCAGAGGTGCAACGCGCGATGGACCACCTCTTGGCCGCCGAGTCCGTGTTCCCCTATCTGGCGGACCTGCCGAACTGGAGCAGCAGCGAGCTGACCCGGCGACGGGCTGAAGAGGTGGAGCGCGATGGCCGCGACTTCATCGGCATCGACATGGACCACATGGAGCTTTCTGTGGCCGTGCAGAAGAGCGTACGTTCATTCGCCGGCGTTCTACGGGCCGATATCACGGCCCGTATCGGTGATCAGCGGATGGCGCTCGAGCAGCTCCGAAGCGTCGAAGACATCATGGTGGATGTCCATCGGCGGAGTTCCCAGATCCTCGCGGTGAAACTGCTTCGGGACACCGGGGAGTACGAGCAGGCCCTTGAAGTGCTGAAAGGAGTACGGAAACCGGACGATACGATCGAGGCGGTAGAGATCGCCAATCTCGAAGCCACGATCAGGCTGCTCCAAGGAGATCAAGGCAGGGCGGAGCAGATCCTGCGAGAAACGCTGCAGATGGACAATGTCCCGGTCAGGTACAAAGCGATCAACGCGGCCAACCTGGCGAGCACACTGCAGACTCGTCAAGCGCATGAGGAGGCGTTGCGGGTACTGAGCGATCACCCTCCGGGCCCAGACGGCCAGCTGGCGCAACACGCCGCTTGGCACGGGTTGCGCGGTGTCAGCCTGGCCCACCTCGACCGGCACGCCGCGGCCCTGGACGCGCTGGTTCACGCGATCGACCTCTACGACGGGGTACGCGGCCGGCTTCGGGCGGAAGAGGACCGGATCGGCTGGCAGATGAGGCACCTCCACCTCCTCCGGACGGCGGTGTCGTCGGCGGTGTTGACCGGCCGGATCGACACCGCGCTGGAGCTGATGGAACGGGGCCGGGCCAGGGCGTTCGTGGACACCCTGTCCGTGGGACACCCCCTGTACGGTGCGCGGGCCGCCGAACTCGCCGCCGCCGTGAAAGCCTCTCGCGAACGCCGAAGACTGCTGCTGTCGCTGGTCACGGGTAACGGTTCTGAGACGGAGACGCTGCGGGAGCTGGCGGCTCTGGGACGCGACCTCGGGGACGAGCGTCCGGTCTCTTCCCAGCGCATCGCGGATGAGATATCCCAGGAGAGCCAGGCGCTGCGCGGATTGGAGCAGCGGCTCATGCAGCACACGCTCGGGTCCCGCGAGTCGGTCGCCGGACGGGTGAGCACGGTGGAGGAGATCCGGCGGCTCCTGGAGACGGACCCCGGCGGGCCACGAGTCCTGCTCGTCGAAATGGCGGCGTTGGCGGATGAGGCCTATCTCGCTCTCCTGGTGACCGCGGACGGGGGAGTCCGGGCCGAGGTCTTCGACGCCCCTGACCAGGATCTGCTCGCGGCGGCCCGTGATCTCGTCGGCACGCCCACGACCGGTACCCGCCTCAGCGAGCTGCTGGCACCGCTGAGCAACGCGATCCGCGACGCCTCCGAGCCCGGCGACCTGGTCTGTTTCGTGCCGGCCGGGCCATTGCACCATCTGCCGTTGCACGCCGTGACCGTGGACGGCGTGCCGCTGATCGAGCGTAACCCGACCTGTTATCTGCCGAGCGCGTCGGTCCTCGCCCAGTGCCGGGCCCGCAACGCGCAGCGTTCTCCATCGAGCACGTCGGCCGCACTGGTTGTGGGCGACTCCCGGAGCGACCTCGTCCATGCCCGTAGCGAGGCACGGGCGGTGGCGGCATTGCTGGGCACCCGGCCGTACCTCGGAGCGTCCGCCACCAAGGCCCTTCTCACCGCGACCGGCGGGCCCGACCACGACGTGATCCATCTCGCCTGCCACGCCTATTTCGACCAGGGATACTCGAACCTGTCGGGTGTGGCCTTCGGCGACACCTCCGCGACCTGGCTCACCGCCGAAGAGGTCTACGATCTCCGGCTCAACGCACGCCTCGTCACCCTCAGCGCGTGCGAGAGCGGGCTGGGCGAGCACTGGCCCGGCGAGGAGGTGATGGGACTCGCCCGGGCCTTCATGACGGCCGGCGCGGTATCCCTCGTGGTCAGCCTGTGGGCGGTCGACGACCTGTCCACCGGGCTGCTCATGGAGGAGTTCTACGACCGGCTCCTCAACTCCTCCGAGCAGGCCGCAGCGGCACTGCGCGCGGCTCAGCTGTGGATCAGGGACCTCACCATCGGTGAAGCCATCGAACGCGTTGCGGCGCGCATGGACAACGACCCCGGTGAGTCCCGCCTCGCCATCGCCCAGTTGTCCGTACGCGCCGGTGACCTGGCACGCGCCATCGGCTGCTATGAGGACCTCCTGGCCTCCGAGCCGGACGCCCGGCCGGCCGCCATCGAGCGGCGGCTGCGACTGTTGCGGCTCAAAGCGGAAGCCCCGCCCGTCATCGACTACGGACGTCGCCCGTTCGCGGACCCCTATCACTGGGCCGCCTTCATCCTCGTAGGAGATTGGCAGGCGAAATGATCCCTGTACGAATCGCTGTGATCCCCGACAGCGTCTCCTGTACGTCCGCAGCCGATCCGGCCTCCCTCATTCTGCGCAGGCCGGACCTGCGGCCGCTGACGGTTCTCCTGTCCGAGGATCGGCCCCTCAGCGTCGTGACCCGGGCGGAACTGGAGTCCCTCGCCGAACACCCGGGCTCCTTGGCCGACCAGGCCGGGCGTCTCCCTCACCTGCTCACCGTCGAACCGGACGGTGAACTGATGGAGGAGTCCATGCTTCTGGACCTGGCGGAGCTCCTCGGCCTCCTGCCGGGGATTCCCGGGGCGCTGGTCGAACGAGACGGCCGGCCGTACGGCGTTCTGACCCGGAGGGAGGCCGCCGCCGCCCTGCCGCTCGAACTGCTCGGCGAGACATCGGAACGCCTGGGCGCAGCGCCCAGTCTGCCGTCACGCCGCTATGTCTGCCGTAAATGTGCACCACCTTCGTATCGGCTGCCGCGCTCGACCGGTGACCGGCCCCCCGACTGCCGGCGCGTGTGGTTCCACGGCGCCATGGAGCTGGACGGCGGCTGAATGTTCGCGAGCATCCTGAAAGAAGTAACCGGGTACTTCGACAAGCGCGCCCTGCTTTCGACCTTTCTGCCGACCCTGGTCACCCTCACGACGGTGATCGTGATCGTTGCGTCGACCGGTCGCGGCATGGGGGGCGCTGTGAAACTCTGGAGCGGCCAGACGGGGGTCGCCCAGGCGGTCCTGATCGCCGGACTTCTCATCGCCGTGGCCTTCTGGTCGTTCGTCCTCACCAACCTGCGACCAGGACTGGATCAGGTCTTCCAGGGACGGTGGAGCAGGACGGGCCCCATCGCCGTCATCGCCCGGGCCTTCGCGGGCCGGCACCGCGAACGGCGGGCGGAGGACATGGACGCCGATGATCGTCTCGAGGAGATCGAGGCCATGCTCGGCCAGGCCGCCGAAGCGCTGCCACGGCCACAGGTGACCGGGAGACCGTACGCGGGGGACGCCGAGAACGAGCTCCAGGCGATCGAGGACGCCCTCGCCCGAACGGCGCTCCTGCCCGTGGAAGAGGCAGCGGCCGCTCTTCCGGAGATCGGCGCGCGCCTGTCCGCTCTCGCAGCACTGCTGGCCGGCACGGAGACCGATACGAGCCTTCGCCGGTTCACGGCGCTGGTCACGACCGCCACGGAACTCGTGGAGCAACGCCTGCGGGAGGTGCGCACGCGCCGTGCGCTCATCCAGCAGCGCCTGTTCCTGCTGTACCCCGACGAACCCGTCGACGTCGTTCCCACGAGGATCGGCAACATCCTGCTGGCCGCAGAGCAGCATCCCCGCATCCGATACGGCCTTGACCCGGTCGTCATCTGGTCCCGGCTCCAGCCTCTGCTGCCCGACGCGTTCGCCGCCAGTCTCAAAGATGCCAAGGCATCAGTGGACCTGATGCTCACCCTCGCCACCTACCTGCTGGTGGCCGGGCTGCCGATGGCGATCTGGACGGCCGTCCACGCGTCACTGAGTGGGCGTCCACTGCTCTGGACGGCATGCGCGGCCGTTCTCATCGGCGCCTGCGGCCTCCTTCGCCTGCGTCATCGCATCATCGCGGCGACCGCGATGACAGCACTCCTCGCCATCGCGTTGGTGTTGATCTGCGAACCGCTCACCGACGCGGCGGGCGTCGAGTCCATCGTCAGGCGTACTGCGATGGCCATCGCGATCGTTGTCGGGATCACTACTCTGTCCGTCGGCGCATACGCCGGCGCCTGCGAAGCCGCACTCACCTACGCCGACCAGCTCAGGTCGGCATTCGACCTTCACCGGCGTCTCGTCATCCAGGCGATGGGGCTCCAGGCGCCGGAGAGCCTGCACGCCGAACGGGAGCTCTGGCACGAGATCGGTCTCTTCCTCTATCGAGGCGACCTGCCGCTGTCACCCGCCTACCGGTACCGGCCTGAAGGCCAGCAGCCGCAGGCCTGACATTCCGCAGCGCTGCGTCGTCGTACCGGTGAGCAGCCGAAACCGCACACCGGAGGGAAGGGACGGCGGAGATGCCGACGCAACGCGAGGCGGACGAAGCCGAGATCAGGCGGCGGGTCGACGAGATCGTCGACGGGATCCGGGCCAAGGATCTCGGAACTCTGCAGCGACTCTACGCAACGGACGTCGTGTCCTTCGACATCGATCCGCCGCTGCAGCACGTAGGGACCGCGGCGAAGATGAGGAACTGGGCGAACGTCTTCGCCTTCTTCCAGGACGTGACTTATGAGGTCCGCGACCTGGCGATCACCGTGGGCGATGACGTCGCGTTCGGGCACGGTTTCGGCCGGCTCAGCGGCACGCTGAAGAACGGGACGGCGACGAGCGGCATGTGGGTCCGGGCCACCTTCTGCTTCCGGAAGGTCGACGGCACTTGGTTGATCGCACACGACCAGGTCTCCGTGCCGCTCGAAGTGGTGAGCGGCAGGGGAGTGACGGACCTTCGGCCCTGAAGGGCGGGGGCTCGGGCGGGGCCGGCCGGCCCCGCCCGGATGCCCGGTCAGTGGATGGGGACCGCGGCGGTGTAGATGTCCTCGTCGTTGGCGATCGAGGCGTTGGTGGCCGAGGCTCGGCACAGCCTCGGCGGGTTGCCGGGGGTGCCGGTCCCGGGGCACGGGAACAGGGCGGCGTTACGGGTGTCGGACCAGACCGGGTAGGCGGTCGTGGCGGTGGCGTCGACCATGATGTAGTCGCCGTAGAACTGACCGTTGAACTGGCTCGGCGGCGGCATGCTGGAGGAGGTCACCCGCCTGCTGGCGAAGTGGGTCAGATCCGTGGACGTCGTCACGGTGACGTCGGAGAAGCCGGTGCTCTCGTCCGAGCCGTACTCCCGGTCGTAGTAGGCGGTCACGAGCGTGCCGCGGGGACTGAAGACGGTGCCCTGCCAGTACTGGTCGCTGCGGGCCTGTGCGGTGTTGTCGCCGATGACGGGCAGTCTCCGTACGTCGGTGGCGGTGCCGGTGAACGAGGCGCCACCGTCGGTGGAACTGGAGATCACGATCCCGTTGTTGCATCCGCCGCTCTTGACGCCGTCGTACAGGCTGCCCAGACCTTCCTCGGCGGGAGTGAGTCCGGCGGGCGTGCAGCCGACCGCCTCGTTGGAGTCGCGGTTGATGTAGGAGCCGGTGGTGACGACCACGCGTTTGGGATCCGCCGGGTCGACCGTGACGTTGGGATAGTTGGTGGCGCGGAAGACCGAGTCGGTCCCGGCTCCCTTCTCCGGCACGCAGTCGCGGCCGGGGTCCTTGCCGTCGCCCTGGTAGGTGTCGCAGTCGGGCAACTCGTAGTAGTCGGTGGCCTTGACGGGGGCGGAGAAGGTCCTGCCTCCGTCGACCGAGCGTGCGAGCAGGACCTGGAAGCGATTGTCCTTGCCGGGATTCGCGGTGTTGTAGTTCGCCCACGCGACGTACAGGCTCCCGTCCGGAGCGGTCACCGGCTGGGAGAACTGGTTGTCGTTGCAGCGCCCGTGCGGGGTCGGGATGCCATAGCCCTGCGGGCACAGCGCCGAGTCGGAGCTGACCAGCACGGGGGCGCTGAAGTGCTCGCCGTAGTCGCTGGAATACGCCTCGTAGATGTAGGCGGTGCCGTCCTCGGGGTAGGTCGTCCAGGTCACGTAGACGCGGTCCCGGTAGGGGCTGCGGACGTGGTCGTCGACCGTCAGCAACTGCTTGTCGAGCAGGAAGTTCCCCGCGCCGGCGGTGTCGTCGTGCTCGGCGACCGGACGGCCCGCGAAGTTGAACGAGGCCCCGCCGGATCCGGTCGAGCGGTAGACGTAGAAGCCGCTGGACTGGTCGGCGTCCGGGGAGACGCCGTTGCCGCGTTTGAACTCCTGGCACGACAGGTAGGCGTTCCCGCGCGTGTCCCAGGCCACTGAAGTGTCCCCGCCGGACTGGAAGTATTCACGGGGCTTGTCGCCGTAGGCCGTGCCGCGGACGAACCCGTTCGGGGCCGTCGCGTCCACCCACGTACGTCCGCCGTCGCGGGAGTAGGTGACACCACAGGTGCCGTCACCGCGGCGATAGTCGTTGTAGGTCGCGATGACCTGCTTGGAGTTGTTCGGATTGACCGCGACCCACGTCTCGTTCTGTGCCTGCCCGCGCCCGGCCAGGTCGGGGTCGGAGATGTTCATGCAGTTCTGGTTGACCTTGACGTTGTCGCCGTGGTTGCCGTAGCAGCCGGACGCGGCCGTCGCCTTCGCGGCGGTGACCGCGTTGTTCTTCAGCCTTTGCGGGCCCAGCGCATCGGCCAGGGCCCCTGAGACATGTCGTCTCTGGACCGCGCTGAGTTTCGCGTAGCCGAACGGCTCGGCGTTCGCTCCCGGCATGAGCATGGTCAGCCCGCCGATGAGCAGGCCGCCTGCGGCGACCAGGCTCAAGGCACCACGTTTTCGCATCCCTACCTCCGATCAGGCTCCTTCGCCTGAGGGGCGCGAGATTCGCACCCGGGCGGAACGTAGATCCACCAGTGAGGGACGGACAATCCCGGAGTTCCCCAATGGCCGCCTGTGGTCAAAGAAGGAAAGGAAGCCTCGGCCCCGATGTCGGCCATTGACACGAAACCCGGTGCGATTCACATTTGGGGGCGCTCGGCCTGAGTGACCCCGCCGGCCCCGCCCCGTGCCGGCCTCAGCGCCGCAGCGTTCAGGAGGTTGCCGTGAGCCGGCGTTTCCGCACGCGTAAAGTCGTGACTCTCCCTCTCGCCGCCCCGATCGCGGCAGCGGTCTTACTTCTCGGCGGTGGACCGGCGTCGGCGAACGTCGCGCTCACCCAGGTGAGCACCGACCCGTACACCAACACCACGAGCCAGCACCGGACCGAGGTCGAGCCGGACACGTTCTCCGCGGGCAGCACCATCGTCTCCGCGTTCCAGGTCGGCAGGTTCTACGACGGAGGAGCCTCCGGAGCCGGATTCGCCACCTCCACCAACGGCGGCTCCACGTGGACCCACGGGTTCCTGCCCGGCCTCACCAAGTTCCAGGGCAACGGCCCGTACGACCGGACGAGTGACGAGTCCGTCGCCTACGACGCCAGGCACAACACCTGGATGATCTCCTCGCTCGCGCTCACCGACAGCGGTGGCGTCACCGGCGCGGCCGTCGTGACGAGCCGGTCCACCGACGGCGGCCTGACCTGGACCAACCCGGTCACCACGGCCACCGGCGGAAGCCTGGACAAGAACTGGATCGCCTGCGACAACACCGCCTCCAGCCCGTACTACGGCACCTGCTACACCGAGTTCGACGACAACGGCGCCGGTAACGCCGTCAAGATGGCGACCTCCGGCAACGGCGGCGCGTCCTGGACCGTCCACTCCACCAGCGCCACCGGCCTCGGCGGTCAGCCCGTCGTACGCCCCAACGGCACCGTTCTGGTGCCGTATCTGAGCAACAGCGGTCAGATCCGCTCGTTCCGCTCCACCAACGGCGGCTCGAACTGGAGCTCCACGGTGCTGGTCGCCACGGCTCAGGACCATCAGGTCGCCGGGGACCTGCGCTCCGAGACGCTGCCCTCCGCCGAGATCGACGCGGCCGGAACCGCGTACGTGGCCTGGCAGGACTGCCGGTTCCAGTCCGGCTGCCCCGCCAACGACATCGTGATGAGCAAGTCGACCAGCGAGACCACCTGGGGACCCGTCACCCGCGTCACCAGCGACGGGGGCGACCACTTCATCCCCGGCATCGGCGTCGACGGCGCGACCTCCGGATCGACCGCCAGGCTCGGCCTCACCTACTACCGCTATCCGACCGCGAACTGCACCGCCGCCACCTGCGGGCTCACCGTCGGATACACCTCCTCCACCAACGGCGGCTCGACCTGGAGCACCCCCATCCAGGTCGCCGGGCCGATGACGCTGTCGTGGATCGCCGACACCAGCCAGGGCCGCATGGTCGGCGACTACATCTCCACCTCCGTCACCGGCGGACGCGCCTGGCCGGCCGTCGAGGTCGCGAACGCGCCCTCCGGCAGCACCTTCGACGAGGCCACGTACGTACCCAACGGCGGCCTGCCCATCACCGGCGGCCCCGTCCGCGCCGTCACCGGACCCGTCTACTCCACCGGCGTCCACCCCGGCGCCGCCGTCACACCGCCGACCGCCAGGTAACGGCTCCAATACGGACCTGAGTCAGGAAGAGGAGCATCGGGCCGTCAGCGGGCGATCGAGACCGCGAAGGGCGCGAATCCGCTGGAGCGGATCACGTGCGGTACGAACAGGATCGCGGCCTCGGTCGCCCGCGCGGTCGCGATGCCGCCGAGATCGATGATCCACTCCTGGTGCCAGCCGAGGTCCGCGAGGATTCCCCGGACGACCTGCTTGGCCTCCGGGTCCTCGCCGGAGAGGAAGGCGGTGGGCGGCCTGCCGAGCGCGGCGGGCGCGGTCATGACCGGGTAGAGCATCGTGTTGAGCGTCTTGACGACGCGCGTGCCGGGGAGCGCCTGCTGAAGTTGCTCGGCGAGGCTCGAACCGGGGTAGAGCAGGCCGGCGGGCAGCCCGTCCGGTCCGTCGGCGGTGGGGTTGGAGACGTCTATGAGGATCTTTCCCCGCAGGTCCTCGCGCAGTGCGACGAGCCGTTCCAGCGAGCCGTCGCCCGGCGTGGCGTTGATGACGATCCGCGCCGTCCGGGCCGCGTCGGCGGCGGAGCCCGGCGTGCGGTCCGCCACTCTCACCTCATGCCCGGCCCGGGTGAGGCCGCTGGCCAGGGTGCCGCCGACGCGGCCGTTTCCGAGAACGGCGATCGTGGTCATGGTGATCCGGTCCTTCCGGTGTTCGTGGTCCTCGTGGGCGGTCAGCGGGAGAGCGTGGCGACGGCTTCGGCGTGCACGCCGGGCGCGGCGGCCAGGAGGCTCCCGCTCTCCGGTGTCCAGGGGCGGCCCTCGGCGTCGGAGATCCGTCCGCCGGCCTCGGTGACGAGCAGCGCGCCGGGGAGCAGGTCCGCGCGGGCCCCGGCGAACTGCCAGAAGGCGTCGATCCGGCCGGCGGCCACGTTCAGCAGGTGCAGGGTCGCGGGTACGGACGTCCGCACCACGAGCGCGTCGAGGAGCATGGCGGTGATCGAGGCGCCGACGCGCCGTACGGTCGCCTCGTCCTCGTCCGGCCTGGCCTGGCTCGTGGCCACGATGCCCAGGCCGAGGGTCGTGGTCTCGGACACGCGCAGCGGCAGGCCGTCGAGGTGAGCGCCGGCGCCCGCGAGCGCGGTGTAGGTCTGGCCGGTCAGCGGCAGGTGGACCGCGGTGAGCACCGGCTGGTTGTCGCGCACCAGGGTGGCGGTCACCGCCCATTCCGGCAGGCCGTGCAGATGGTTGACGTTGCCCTCGGCCGGATCCACGACCCACCATTCGCCGGGAGGCAGGGCCCCGCCCTCGAGCTCCTCCTCCACCCAGCGGGCGTCCGGGCGCAGGCGCGAGAGGCGGGGGCGAAGGACGTCGAGGGCCGCGTCGTCATTGGCGGCGAGCGCGCTCATCAGCTCGTCCCGGGTCTGGTGGCGGACCACGTCGCCGAAGCGCTCTCGCAGCACCGAGCCGGCCGCGCGCACGGCGGCCGCGGTCTGCGCGAGCAGGTCGGCGTCGGACGCGGGCCCGGCGGCGGTGGCGGTGTCCTGGATCGATTCGGGCATGGCGGTACTCCCGTCAGAGCAGAGGAGAGGAGGTGGTTCGGGCGGAACCGTGCTCGTTGCGCCCGTGTTCTCGACGGTATGCCCGGCCCATCGTTAACCACAACTGCATGTAAAGCACGGCTAGGATGACTCGCGTGCAATTGGATCTGAACCTGCTCGCCGCGCTCGACGCGCTTCTCGAGGAGGGCAGCGTGGCGGGAGCGGCCGAGCGCCTGCACGTCACCGCCCCCGCGATGAGCCGAAGCCTCGGCCGGATCCGGCGCACGACGGGGGATCAGATCCTGGTGCGCACCGGGCGCACGATGACCCCGACGCCGTACGCGATCGCCGTCCGGGAACAGGTGCACGAACTGCTGCAGCAGGTCCAGGGCGTGCTGGCGCCGAGCCGCGACCTCGACCTGACCACGCTGGAGCGCACCTTCACACTCCGCTGGCACGATTCACTCGTCGCCCGCGGCGGCCCCGCCCTACTCGCGGCGGTACGCGAGCAGGCGCCGGGCGTGCGATTGCGCTTCATCGCGGAGTCGAGCATCGACACTCCCGAACTGCGTCGCGGCGAGGTCGACCTCGAGGCCAACGCGAACCCCCGTACCGAGTCCGACATCCGTGCCGAGCGGGTGGCCGAGAGCCCCCACGTCATCGTCGTGCGGCGGGGGCACCCGCTCACCCGTGTCGAGGCCGTCACCGCCGAGCAGTACGCCGCGGCCGAGCACATCACCATCTCGCGGCGCGGAACGCTCGGCAACGCCTTCGACGACGCTCTCACGCGGCTCGGCCTCACCCGGCGCGTGGTGGCGACCGCGCCCACCCAGGCGGCCGCGTTCGAGTTCGTGCGCGGGTCCGACCTCCTTGCCACAGCCCCCGAATCCACCGCGCGCTCAGCGGCCGCGGACCTCGGCGTGGCCCTGCTCCCACTGCCCCTCGAACTGCCGCCGGCCCCGGTGTACCTGTCGTGGCATCAGCGCTACGACACCGACCGCGCCCACGTCTGGCTACGCGACCTGGCACGGACCGCGCTGGCGACTCCAGGGTGATTGCTCGTCCGCGCCTCCGGCGGCGACGACCGTCCGGTCACCAACGGTGCGGCGGATGAGCAGGACGTGGTGGCGGTGACCTGCCACCCCTGGCCGGCGAGCCAGAGCGCGTCGCCGCCGTCGCCGAATCCGAGATCCAGCATGCCCGCCTCCTCCACCACCGGCGCCCCGGTCGAGAACGCCGGCTTCCCGGCCGCCGACAGGTCCGTGCACGACCCATTCCCGTCGCAGCGTGCCGCCGCCGGGCGGCGGGCCGTCTCACCCCGATTCGTGGAGGAACACGGCGTCGTGGAAGGCGATCTCGGCTTCGAGCATTCCGTTGAACCAGCGGGCCAGGCACTCGTCCGGGACGTCGTCGGGCAACGCGTCGACCTGTGCGGCGAGCGCGTCCACGCCGGCGCGGAACTCCGCGTCGGCGTGAAGGGACACCCACTCGCCGATCGGTCCGGACGGGACATCGCCCTGCTCGTGCGCGCGGGTGCACCAGGTCGAATACAAGCTCTCCGCGGCGAAGAGGACGGTCATCACGGCCGGGTACCCGCCCTCACGCGCGGCGGCCAGCGCGAACTCCGACAGCACGCCCGCCCGCCAGACCGCGTCAGGGCGGGCCGGGACGGGCCAGGCGGCGCGGGCCGCGCGGAAGTAGTCCGCCTGCTCGGTCGTCAGTGCGTGGACCGCCCGCGCGTTGCGTTCGATCGCCGTCCGGTCCGGGGCGTCCCACACGGCCAGGCCGTGCAGGCGGGCGGCCGTCTCGACGAAGGACTCCTCGATCGCCAGGTAGTCGGCGTAGGCCGCGTCGCCGATGGTTCCGGCGGCGACCTCCTCGACGAACCGCATGCCGAGCGCCCGTTCCATGGTCTCGGCGCACGAGCCGAGCAGCCGCCGGGATCGGCTCATCATCCCGTCGCGGGAGTGACCGCGGGTGTTCCGCTCGTCGATCCGCCGGCTCTGCTCGGTCACGAGCCTTCCTTCCTCGGGGAGGTGGTCGGAGGCACTGCGCCTTCGTCTCGCTCACTCACTGGGCGAGCCACTCGATGAGGCCACCGAACAGGTCGGCGTAGCCGTCCCACTCCTCGCAGAAGGACGTCGGCGCCCAATGCGGCGAGCAGTCGGAGGTGAACACGGCCACACGCCCCGAGAGGTGGTCGCCGACGGCGACCAGGGGGTCGCCGTTGAGCGTGGCCAGGATCTCCGCCCAGGGCCGGGTCCGGACGCGGTTGTAGCCCAGGAGCGACGGCCAGTCGCCGGTGACTCCGCCGAGCGCGGGGTGGCCCGCGCCGGTGACCTGCGGACGCGCACCCGCGGGCAGTTCGACGCGGTCGTCCTCGGGGAGCAGTTCGACCGGCAGTACGTCGTGCAGCACGGTGTTGCGGTAGGCGGCCTTGGCCTCGAAACCGGTGAAGGAGAGGTAGCCGCCGATCATCAGCAGGCCACCGCCGTCGCCGACCCAGCCGCGTAGCGCGTCGATCCGGTCGGCGCCCGGCCGTGCCCGCTCGAACACCTCCGGGGAGAGTTGCAGAGAGTTCGCACCGATGTCGGAGAGCACGACCACGTCGTACTCGGCGAGCGCGGCGGCGTCACCGGGGAACTGCGCGGGCACCAGGTGGGCCGGCAGATGCACGACCTCATGTCCGCGGCTCTCCAGCGCGCGGCGCAGCGGCCCGACGCCCTCGGCGTAGGAACTCGTGGTGAACGAGTCCACCCCCTTGACGTGGATGGAATGGGTGATCCAGCTCTCGCCCGCGATCAGCACGCGACTCACTGTGTGTACTCCTTATTTCTTGTGGTTCGGGACCGGTGCTCGGTCAGGACGCCGCATGGTCGAACAGCCGGGCGGGGTTGGCTCGCAGGAGGTCTTCGGCGACCTCGGGGGCGATGCCGTGTTCGACCAGCCGGGGGATGAAGAGGGTCGGGACGTACCGGAAACCGTTGCCGCCGTACGTGGTGAGCATGCTCTTGAGGAACACGTCGTGGCTGAGCAGCAGGCGTTCGCCGTGCCCGCGTCCGATGAGCCGCGCGATGGCGCGCGCGGTCTCGTGCGGTGCCGGGGACTGTCCCTCTCCCGGATACCGGAACGGCATTCCGATCATGTCGAACTCAAGCCAGACACCACGGTCGGCGACCGCGTACTGGTAGTCGGGGGCGTCGTGCGAGGGATCCATGTGGCAGAGCACCACGGCGCCGGGCGGTACCCCGTAGTCGCCCAGCACGATGTCGAGGACCTCATGCGCCCGGCGCTGCCAGCCGGGCAGGTGGACGTAGAGAGGGACTCCGGTCTCGCGCTGGGCGCGCGCGGCGGCGCGCAACGCCGTGTGCTCGTCCTCGGTGAAGTCCGGTGACACACCGATCTCCCCGATGACGCCCGGGAGGATCCCGGTGCCGTCGGCCCCTCCGGTGAACTCGGCCACCAGTTCCCTGGCGAGGCGGCGTTCCCCGGCCGATGACAGGTGCGCCGGGTGGTGCGCCTGCAGGTACCAGCCGGAGCCCATGACGATCCGCAGGCCGCTGCGCTCGGCGAGCGAACGCAGCGCCAGCGGGTCGCGACCGAGGCCGCCTGGTGTGACGTCGACGATCGTGCCTCCCCCGGCGGAGGCGAACGCGCGTAGGTCGGCCAGCATCGCGTCGAGGTCGTCGAGTACGCAGTGGTCGAGGCAGGCGTACGGCTGCTCACGCAGCAGCCAGGCCAGAGCCGGGGTGGTCCGGGCGTCGCGCAGGAAGCCCAGCCGCGGGTCGTCCGGTGCCGTGACCGCCTTGCGCACGTCGTTGCGCAGGTGCTCGTGGGTGAGGGTGAGGCCGAGTTCCGCGCTGGGTACGGGCCCGGTCACCGTCGTCACCGTGGTGCCGGTCATGGCCTGCGGGTCAGGTGGGCGAACAGGTCGGCGATGGTACGGCCCCGCAGGTTGATCCAGATCGCGGCGAGCAGCACCAGACCGGTCACGATCGGGGTCAGGAACGGGCTCACGCCGAGCAGGGTCAGGCCGTTCGCGATCACACCGGTGATGACCGCTCCGATGATCGTGCCGACCATTGTCCCCCGGCCGCCGAACAGGTTCGTGCCGCCGAGGACGACCGCGGCGATCACGGTCAGCTCGAAGCCCTGCCCGGAGTTGGCCGAGCCGGAGCCCAGCCGGGCAGCGGTGAGCAGACCCGCCACTCCGGCCGCCAGACCGGCCAGCATCAGCGTGATCATCTTGATTCGGTCGGTGTTCACGCCGGCGCGGCGGACCGACTCCTCCTGGGAGCCGATGCCGTTGACGTAGTTGCCGAACCGCATCGTGGACAGCATCACCGCTCCGAGCACGACCGCGGCCAGCGCGATCCAGGCCAGCGCGGAGAAACCGAGGAACTTCGCCGCACCGATCCTGGCGACGTACAGCCGCCGGTCGATCGGCACGGAGAACCCCTTCGTCCACAGCTGCGCCAGGCCGCGGATCACCGACATGGTGGCGAGGGTGACGATGAACGGGGGGATCTTCTGGTACGCCGACAGCCAGCCGTTGACGGCGCCCCAGAGGAGCCCGGCCAGCAGCGCCGCGATGATCACCAGGGAGGAGTCCCATCCGGCGCGGAGCATCTCGGCGGTGAGGGTGGCGACGAACGCGACCGTGGAGCCCACCGACAGGTCGATCTGCCCGGTGGTGATCACGAAGGTCATGGCCACCGCGACGATCAGGGTGATCGCCACCTGCGTGGCCAGGTTGGAGATGTTGCCGAAGGTCAGGAAGTTGGGTGCGGCGATCCCGAAACAGAGGAACAGCACGACGGTGACGCCGGCCATGGCCAGGGTCGCTTTGTTCGAACGTTCCCACCAGCCGGGGGTCTCGGCGAGCACGGTGGGGGCCGGCACGGCCTCGACACTCATGTCAGGCCACCTCCTTGGTGTCGGACCCGTTGCCCGAACGGGTGATCATGGCGACGAGCCGCTCGATGTCCAGCGCGGAGATCGGCTCGTCCTCGACGCTGCGGCCCTCATGCATCACGGTGATCCGGTCGCAGACCTCGAAGAGGTCCTGCAGGCGGTGGGTGATCAAGATGACCCCGACCCCCTGGCTCGCGACGTCGCGGATCATCTTGAGGACCTGGCGGACCTCGGCGACCGCCAGTGCCGCGGTCGGCTCGTCCAGGATCAGCACGCGCGGCTGGAACGACACGGCCCGCGCGATGGCCACCGCCTGCCGCTGGCCGCCGGACAGCCGGCCGATCTCCTGATACGTCGACTTCACGCGGACGTGCAGTTCCGACAGGGTCTCGGCGGCCTTCGCGTGCATCGCCCTGCGGTCGATGAACGGGCCCTTACGCGGCTCGCGCCCCAGGAACAGGTTGCTCGCGACGTCGAGGGTGTCGCAGAGGGCGAGGTCCTGGTAGACGATGCCGATCCGTTCGCGCCGCGCGTCGGCGGGGCTGGCGAAGCGGACGTCGCGGCCGTCGACGGTGATCTGGCCGGAGTCGTGCTGGATGGCCCCGGCCAGCACCTTCATCAACGTCGATTTCCCGGCGCCGTTGTCACCGACGAGGCCGAGCACCTCTCCGGGGGCAAGTGTGAGGTCGACGCCTCGCAGTGACTGCACCGGGCCGAACGACTTGGTGATCCCTCTCAGGGTGACCAGCGAGGTATCGCTCATCACTTCTCCAGGTAGTAGAGGTAGTTCCGGACGTTGGCGGGGGTGACGATCTGGGTCGGGACCGGCATGTTCCTGGGTACGGTCCGGTGGCAGGCCAGATCGATCGCCGCGTTCATCGCGTCGTAGCCGAACTGGAAGGTGTTCTGCTGCACGACGCCGAGGATCCAACCGGCCCGCAGCCCGTCCACCGCCTGGGAGGACAGGTCCCACCCGACGACCTTGAGGTCCTTGGTGCGCTGCTGGCTGACGACCGCGGCCGCCAGTCCGATGAGGGCCGGCTCGCCGGTGGCGTAGGCGTATTTCAGGTCCGGGGCGCCGGTGAGCAGGTTCTCGGCGGCGGTCTGGGCGTTCTCCTGGATGTTGCGCCCGTCGACCACGTTCTTGATCTTCATGCCCTTGGCGGTGACCGCGTCGGTGAAGCCCTTCTGCCGCTCGTTCTGGATCGTGCTGTTGAGGGCGCCGACCACACCGATGTCGCCGCGGCCGCCAGTGATCTTGAGCAGCGCCTGGCCGAGTTGCCTCCCTCCCTCGGCGTTGGCCGTGCCGACCTGGGTGGCGACCGCTGGGTCGTCGACGGTGGCGTCTACGGCGACGACCGGCACTCCGGCCGCCTTGGCGCGCCGGATCGCGGGCTTGATGCCCTCGGTGTCGACTGCGTCGACGATGATCGCGTCGTAGTGGTTGGCCACGAGGTCGTCGATCGCGTTGGCCTGGGTGGTGGAGTCGTCGTTGCCGTTGACGATCTGCACCTGTGCGCCGGCCTTGCGCGCCACCGTCTGCGCGCCGGTGTCGATCTGGTTGAAGAACAGCGCCTGAAGATTGATCGGGACGATCCCGATCTTCGGTGTATGACCGCTCACCTTGCAGGACTGGGCGATCTTCGCGGGTGGGGGCGGCCCCTGCTCGGTGGCCCTCTTCTCCGCGGCGATCTCGCGCCTGGCCGCCGCGTCACAGCCGACCGTCGTCAGCAGCAGGCCGAGCGAGACCACGGCCGTCACCGTGCGTCGCATCATGTCTCCTCTCCTTCGGAGGGGGCCGGGCCCGGTAGGTGAGCGGCGATGGGGCCGCCCTTCGTGCCGGATCGCGATTCGGGATGGGTGTCGAGGTAGGCGCTGACGGTCTCCCGGCGGGGGAGGCCGTCGCGGGCACCGGGGCGGGTGCACGACAGGCCGGCCGCGACGGCGGCGAAAAGTGCTGCCTGTAGCGGCGACGTCCCCCGGTCCAGCTCGGCGCAGTAGGTGCCGGCGAAGCAGTCCCCGGCACCGGTCGCGTCGATCGTGGTCACCTTGATGGCCTCGCCGCCGTGGCGTTCGCCTGCGGGCGTCAGGAGCGTCCAGCCCCGGGGACCGTCGGTGACCACCAGGTATACCTGGTGCTCCACGGCGGCCCTGACCAGGGCGGCGTCGTCGCCGAGGAACTCGGTGACCTGCGCGCGGCCGCCGATCGCGTGGTCGGCGGCCGACAGGGCGGCGCGCATCGCCTCCGGCCCGTCGCAGCCGTCGAGATCCACCACCACGCGCGGCCCCGGCGGGCCGGCCAGCACGGCGGCCGCCTCGGGGAAGCGGTAGCCGTCGAGGTAGAGCCAACCCGCGCCCGCCTCGCGTGCGACCCGGACCACCTCGGCGATGTGGTCGGTGTCCACGGCGTCGTCCTGGCTGATGATCGAGCGCTCGCCGTCGGGGGTGAGCAGGATGACCGCCGTGGTGAGCGCGGCCGTGCGGGACGTCCAGGCCGTACCCACGCCTTCGGCCGCGAGCGCCTCGAGGAACGCCGTGCTCAGCCGGTCGGTGCCGACCACACCCGCGAACCGCGCGTCGGCCCCCACCCTGGCCGCCGCCACCGACGCGTTGGCCGCCATCCCGCCCTCGCCGTACTGGACACCTGTGGCCTGCACGCGAGCGCCGGGTCCCGGCAGAACCGGGACGCGGACGGTCAGGTCGGTGTTGGCGTAGCCACAGAAGACGATCACGGAAGGACCACGCCTGCCTTGACCGCCGCGGCGGTCAGCTCACGGACCTTGGCCGTGTCGACGCGACCCCACCAGCGGCCGTTCTCCTTCACCGACGACGCGACGATCACGCCGTCGCAGGCGGGCAGCAGCCCACCGACGTTGGCAGCGGTGATGCCGGAGCCGATCACGACCGGGAGCGTGGTGTTCGCGGCGATGCCCTCGACCTCGTCCAGTGCGGCCGCGTCGCCGGTCCGCGACCCGGTGGCGATCAGCACGTCGGCGCCGAAGAACTCGGCGTCCTCGGTCTGCTCGGCCAGCGTGCGGTCGGCGACGATCGAGTGCGAGCCGTGCTTGACGTGCACGTCGGCGAAGACCTTGACGGGGCCCGCGCCGATCCGGCTGCGATAGCGGGTGGCGTGCGCCGACTGGCCCTCGATGATGCCCTCGTTGGCGACGTAGGCGTTGGCCCACTGGTTGACCCGGACGAAACCGGCGCCGCCGCTCCAGGCGGAGGCGATCGAGCACTCGGCGGCGTTGGACAGGACGCTGACGCCCAGACGGCCACCGGCGTTCTCCAGCAGCGCGTGCCGTACCCGGTCGGTCACCACGGCCATCGCCGCCGCGGTTTCGTAGCCGTGCTCGCCCGGCTTGAGGAACGGGATGTCCCAGTGGTTCTCCACGATGAGCCCGTGACAGCCGCCCTCCAGGTACGCCCGCGCCTCCTCGATCGCGAACACGGAGATCTCATCGAGTGAAACGCCCTCGTAGTGCGGGCTGCCCGGCAGAGGGGGGAGGTGGATCACGCCGATGACGACCTTCGGAGTGCCGAACAGCTCCTCGATCGCGTTCGGCTTGGGAGGGAACACGCCCAGTACCTGCTCGCTTCCGGCGGCCCGCACCATGTCGCTCCTCGTGTAATCGATTGCAGTGAAGTTGGGTTGAACCGTAGGTGGCGTATCCGCAGGACGTCAAGGGTCTATACTCGACTTCGTCGCTGTTGATCAGTGACGCTCCCATCTCGGAGCGGGTCGGGAAGGTAAACGATTGCAGCGCGTCACGATTGCCCAGGTCTCCGAGCGCGCCGGCGTCTCCACGGCCACGGTGTCCCGCGTCCTCTCCGGCAAGGGACCCGTTTCGGCCGCGGTGGAGCGCAGGGTCCGGCGCGCGGCCGAGGAGTTGGGCTACCAGGTCAACCCCATCGCGCGGGCACTGCGCAACAGCCGGACCGACACCGTGGGCATGGTCGTGCCGAGCATCTCCAATCCGTTCTTCACCTCACTGGTGGAAAGCGTCGAGCACGTGCTCGAACGCGAGGGCAAGGAGCTGTTCCTCTCCGATGCCCGCTCCGACCCGGCGATCGAGGCCCGGCGTCTGTCCTCGCTCGCGGCGCGCAACGTCGACGGCATCATCGTCAGCCCGAGCCATGGCACCGAGAGCGGCCCCGCGGTCCAGGAGACGGCGGACCGGCTGCCGCTGGTACAACTCGACCGGTTCGTCGGCGGTACCAACACCGACTGGGTGGGCGTGGACGACGTCGCCGCGATGCGCCTGGTCATGGACCATCTCCATGAGGGCGGGGCGCGTTCGGCGGCCTTCATCGGCTCCCTGATGACCAACTCCTCCACCGAGCAGCGGTTCGCCGGGTTCCGGCGCCGCGCGGAGGAGCTGGGCATGAGCGTCCACCCTGATCAGGTCTTCCTCGGTGACTACAGCGTCGACTGGGGCGAGACCGCCGCGGCCCGCCTCGTCAATGCCGGGAACATGCCGGACGCGATCGTGTGCGCCGACGATCTGATCGCTCTCGGGGTCACGCGCGCCTGCCGCGCGCACGGCATCGCGGTCCCCGATCAGGTCCAGGTGACCGGATACGACAACATCGAGTTCTCGCGGCTCGGCGAGCCCGCGCTGACCACGGTGGATCAGCCCCGTGACCGCATCGCCGAGGAGGCGGTGCGGCTGCTGGCCGCGGCGAGCCGGGCCGGGGACACCGACCGAGGCCCGTCCGCCCGCATCGCGCTCGTACCGACACTCGTGGTGCGCGACAGCACCAGGGCGGGGGCGGCACGCCGGCCGGGCCGGTGAGCCCAGCACTGATCAGGAGGCCGAGGATGGGTGGATCAGCCGGACCAGTCGATGCGGCCGGGCAGGACGGAGCGCTCGCGCTCGCGCGGCGGCTGGTGCGCATCGACACCAGGGGCGGTGGTGAGCGTCCGGCCGCCGACCTGGTCGCGAACATGCTCGACGACGCGGGATTCGACGTCCGCGTCGACGAACCGCTGCCGGGCAGGGCCAACGTCATCGCGCGCTTCGGACCCGAGGCACCGCGGATCCCGGTCACGTTCACCGGCCACCTGGACACCGTGCCCGCCGAGGAGTCCGGCTGGTCGTTCGACCCGATGAGCGGCGAGGTCCGCGACGGACGGCTGCTCGGCCGCGGCGCCAGCGACATGAAGGCGGGCGTCGCCTGCCAGGTCGAAGCCGCGGTGCGCGCCGCCCGGGAACGTCCCGGCGACACCGCGGTGCAACTGGTGTTCACCTTCGGCGAGGAGACCGGCTGCGACGGCGCCGCCCTGATCGACGAGGCCTCGCTGACCCCCACCGACCTGCTCATGGTCGCCGAGCCGACGGGCAACCGGCTCGTTCTCGGGCACAAGGGCACACTCTGGCTCAAGGTCAGCGCCCTTGGGATCTCCGCGCACGGCTCCCGGCCGGAACTGGGCCGCAACGCGCTCGCCGCGCTCGCCGGTGCGGCGTCGCGGATCCACGAATATCGAGGCTGGCCCGTGAGCCCGGCGTACGGACCCGCGACGGTGAACGTCGGCACCTTCCACGCGGGTACGCAGCCCAACCTCGTGCCCGACCGCGCCGAGATGTGCCTGGACATCCGTACGATCCCCGGCTTCGGCTCCGACGACGCGGTCGCCGAGATCACCCGTCTTTCCGGCGAGGGCGTCGACATCGAGCGGCTGGTCGACCTGCCGGGGGTCGCCACCGACCCGGCGGACGTGACGGGGGTCATGGAGCTTCTCGTGCCCGGTTCCTCGACACGGCCGCCCGAGTACGCGACCTATTTCACCGACGCCTCGGTCCTCACCGGCAAGCTCGGCGACCCCGCGGTGATCGTGTACGGGCCCGGTGACCCCGAGCAGGCGCACGTCACCGACGAGACCTGCTCGGTGGCCGCGATCGTCGAGTCGGCCGCCGCGCTGCACCACCTGCTCCGCGCGTGGGACGGCTCGCTCATCCGCACGCCCCATCGATGACGGGTCACGGAGGTCGGGTCGGCACGGCAGGTCCGAAGCCATGCCGCCCCACGTGGGAGGAACGCCCTGGTCGGATGATTATCATGATCGCCGGAGCAGGTGTCCCGCTGACCACAGGACGCCGGATGAAGAGGTTGGACGGGAGCCAGTCGTGACCACCGCACTGATCGTCGGCGACATCCAGCAGGGCATCACGAGCAATTACCCGTTCGCCAAGCAAGTCGTGCCGCCGCTCACCGAACTCCTCCCGCGCGTCCGCGCGGCCGGGGCTCTCGTCGTGTTCGTGCACTTCGCCTTCCGGGGCAACGGGGCCGACTTGCCGCCGGGAAACGAAATGTTCAGGACGTTCTACGAAGCCGGTGACGCCTTCCACGAGGGGTCGGCCGGAACCGCGATCGATCTGCCGGTCGCCGACGAGGACGTCCTCGTGCTGAAGCGCCGTGCCAGCGCGTTCGCCGGCACGGACCTCGACCTTGTGCTCCGCGCGGCCGGTGTCGACACTCTCGCGATCGCCGGAGTCGCGACCAGCGCGATGGTGGCTGCGACGTGTTACGACGCGGCAGACCGTGGCTACCAGGTGACCGTGCTGCGTGACGGTTGCGCCGACGGCGATCCGGCGATGCACGACTTCTTCATGGACGCCGTCTTCCCCAGCCGGGGATTCGAAGTCCTGTCCTGCGCCGGCTTCACACCGTCCGCGGGGCCCCACCGGTCGAGCAGCCCGCAGGCGGATGATGACCGTGAGGCAGAAGGCCCCGGCTCCGCGCAATAGGGCGGCTTCATCGTAGGTTTCGGTGCTCCAGCGAACCGCGACGCTGGAGCCGACAGCCCGGCTGCCGCGATCGGAACGAGCCGGGCCGCCACCGTCCAGAGCCTCCACCGAACCCCGGGGGGTCATTCCGGCGGAGCCCGGGGACGGTATTGACGCGATCTGGCACGCGAGCAGCCGCAGAGCAACCACGGCCGCCAAACGACCCTAGAACAGACACTGGGCGTTCTCGGTGGAACCGAGAACGCCCAGGCCTGGCCGCGGTCGCCCGCCGTGTGATCGAGCCCATCAACGCCGCACAGAGCAGCAGACTCGACGACATCCTCGCCCGGACCGAGGACCCCTACGTCCACGAGCTCGTCGAGGCGTTCGTGGGCCCGCTGTTCGACGGGATGCCGACCGGTGCCGAGGGCGGTGCCCAGACATCGCGGCTGCTCGTGCGGATCCTGAGCGCCCCCTCCGAGGAAGTGCGCGCCTGGGCCGGCCTCGCACAGGACGCGCTCCGTGAGCGCTATCTCGCGGCCTTCGCACGCATCCTGCCCGGCCTGTCCCCGCAGGAACTGCGCTTCCGGATGAGGGGCATCGTCGCCGTCACGGCCGTCGACCGGGCCGAGGTCTACCAGCAGCCCGCCACCGCCTGCGCCGCCCCGGCAACGGGCGAGGCGGCGCGCAGGTGGGCGGTGACGTTCCTGACCGCGGCGATGGGCGCACCCCCACCCCGGAGGGCTGGGCAGACGACGGCATGGACGGCTGAACGTCGCCGAGCACGCCGGCCCCGCCCGGACCCGCGCCACCGGACTGGCAGCTATCGCTGCCATGGCCGCATCCGGAGCCGTCCCGTGGGCACGTCTTACAGCTCCCACGATCCGCTTGTGCATCTTGCCGGGCGTTGCTCAGCCGCAATGAATGCACGCCCCGGCCCCGCAACTCGTCGAGAGAGTCCAGCAGCGCGGGTCAGGACTTGGAGTGGGTGTCCAGGACGGTCCCGCGTGGGAACGCCCCTCCCGCCGAGACACCACGGCGCGTATCACTTCGCACGTCCGGAGGACTCCTCAGCGGCCTCGCAGGCCGCCAGATTCCTGTCCGTCGTAAACCCCGTGCCCGGCGAGTCCTTGTGGCTCGACCTCGAAGCCGGCGATCTGGACCAGGCCACGACGAACGGCTGGGCGAAGGCAATCCGACGTCCCGGACATCTGCGCGCCCTACCTGCACATCGGTCCATGACCAAGCCGCCTCCAGCGTTGGGGACCGCAAGGCGCACAGGTACGGCTTGCTGGTTCCGACGCTGACGTAACCGAGCGCCTCCGGCAGGCCGGGTATGAGGCGGCGCACAAGGAGGCGGAAATTCCGGTCGATCCGTCGCTCATTGTGGCGGCGGCCGCATCAACTGCACGCGCACCGGGGCCGATCCCCCCACCGCCGCCGAACTCCGAACGGCCCTCCTTACCGACTGGCCGGCAGGCTGAAAGGGCCGGGCTTCTGGCGTTTTCCTCCGGGGCTCGGGCGAGCCAGCGAGTCGGAGGAGGGCGACCCCGGCGACGAGCACCAGGCGTCGGCCTGCCCGGCAACGGGTGATCGCCTCCGGCCCCAAGGCGGGGAAGTGGGGTCTGCCCGGTGTAGCGGTGGGGGTTCCTCACGCGGTATTGCCGGCATCTCTTAGGCGTAGGGCGTGGTGATGAACTCGGTCAGGACCGTGCCGCCGGGGTCGAGTGTGTAGAGTCCACGACCGCCGTAAAGGTGGTTGATCTCGCCTTCGCGGGATTTCATTGGGTTTGGCCAGAAGGGCACGGAGTCTTTCTTCAGGCGCGCCAGGATCGTGTCGAACTCGTCGTCGGTCACGAGGAAGGCGAGGTGGCTTTCGTTGATGCGGTCAGGGGGGATCAGGTCGTCGGCGAAGTCGATGCCGACATTGTTCGATGTGTTGACCTGGGTGAATCGTCCCCAGTCGACGGGGGCGGAGGCGGCCATCAGGTCGGCCAGAAACGCTGCGGACTCTCGCCGGTTACGGCAGTGGACGATGATGTGGTTCAACTCGTTTGCCATCACGGCTCCTTCAGTGTGAGGGGCGCAGCGCCCTGGCCGGGCCCCATGGTGTGCGTCGGGACATGTTCGGCTGCCGGCGAGTCAGCTCTTGAGCGTGCCGCCGTACTCTTCCGGGACTAGGTCGGCCTGCTCGGCGCCGCTCCTGATCAGGTCGAGGATCGTGTCGGCGGCTCCCTCGGGCGACTGAGGCGCCAGTCCGCTGGAAGCCTCCATTCGCAGTGCGTCTTCGACGTTGCCGCGGACCGTGCCGACGAACTCGGTCTCGGTGATCGACGGGAACATCATCGACACGGCGATGCCGTCGTCGGCGAGCTCGGCGCGGGCGATGGCCGAGAGCTTCTGGAGAGCGGCCTTGGAGGCGGAGTACCCGCCGGATCCCGGCAGCGTCGACCAGATGATGCCGGAGCCCACGTTCACGATGGCCCCGGCCCCCTGCTTGCGCATCTGCGGAAGAACCGCCTGCGTCGTGACCAGGGGTGCGACGAGGTTGAGTTCGAGGACGGCCCGGAAGTCGTCGGGGTCGATGACGTCGACGGTGGCTTGCAGCCCCTGGCCGGCGCTGTTCACCAGGACGTCGATCCGCCCGAACTTCTCGACCGCGGCTCGGACGGCCGCCTCGACCTGGGCCCGGTCCGTCACGTCGCACGGCACCGCCAGGGCCACCGACTCGCCGAGTTCCTTGGCGAGCTGCCGGATGCGCTCCTCGCGGCGAGCGGCGAGCACCACGCGCGCACCGGCTCGGGAGGCAGCCCGTGCGGTGGCCGCTCCGATGCCCGACGACGCTCCGGTCACGAGCACTACGGCTCCGTTGACATCCATGGGAGGTTTCCTCATCCGTGAGTCGGGGTGATTGCCCGCAAGTAGCGCCGCGGCCTTCGGGCCAGGGGCGTGCTCACAGTTCGATACTATCAAGTGATAGCTATCGGGCAATAGATATCCTCACGGCATGAGCGATGTCAAAGCCGCCAGCCTCCACGAGCTGGCCGATCTGGTCTTCGCCGTGGGGCGGCAGCTGCGGCCCCCGGCCGATCCCGCCTTCGAGCCGTGCACGCCCATCGAGATCAGCGTCATGCGGTTCATCCACCACAACCCCGGCACCTCTGCGCGAGCCGCGTCGGAGGCGACCCTGCTTCCGTCGAGCAACTTCAGCCGGGTACTGCGCGGCCTGGAGAAGAGGGGCCTCGTGGACCGCGTCGTGGACGACCGCAACGCCCGAGCTGTACGTCTGTACCCCACCGAGAAGGCCGACCAGAATCTCCAGTACCTCCGCGACAACTGGGACAGGACCCTCCAGGGCATCGTCGACGACCCCGACACCATCGAGATCGTCAACGCCACTCTCCGGCGCATCGAGGACGAGCTCATAGCCCGCCGCCGTGGCACGGACGACCAGCGCCCCCAATCCGACTAGCCCCAGGTCGCAGCTCGTCGCCCGGGATCAGGGCCCCACGATCGTGCCTCCGACCTGCTAGGCCCCCAAGATCGACTGCTTGGCGTTGATGGCTGTACCGCTACTACTCAACCCCGGCGTGTACCCGTGTTCGCGCAACGTGTCGAGCTGCAGCTGGGGGTTCTGGTCCCGGGCCGAGATCCGGCAGTACGCGATCGTGCGCCCACTCATGAACGCCGCGGCCCGACGGGACGGACGTGCAGGGTTCTCGGCCGCAGGCCACGTGGGCCGCGCCGCGGTGGTGACGTGGCGGCGTCGGCACGCGGGTCCCGGATCGGCACATCCTGGCCACCGCCCGGCATCGGCGCCATCGGGCCGACGCCGGCCCCGGCCTGGCCGACGCTGTCATTCCCCTCGATCATGGTCATGGCTTCGAATCCCCCCGAATTCGATGGGCGATCTCCCTGGTCGATCATCTACCCGCCAAGATCATTTCCACGCCTGGAGGGATATCCCCCTGATGGCCCCGGCGCCACCCTCATGGGGCGGTGCCGGGGCCATTGACCGATCGACGCTACTTTCCGGCGAGTTCGATGTAGGTGGTGCCGGTGACCGGGCGGTGGTCGTAGGTGCCGGTGACGGCGGCGCTGCCTTCGTAGCCGGGTCCGGGGACCAGCATTTCCTGGTTCTTGGCGTAGACGGTGACGTTCAGCTTGGCGTGTTCGCCGGGGATGCTGACCTTCCAGCGAGTGGGGTAGCTCTTGCCGCTGGTCGGGCTGGTCCAGCGGGTGGACTCGTCGGGGGTGAGGGTCGCCTCGGTGACGGTCTGGGTACCGTCGGGCTTCACGATGGTCGCGAAGTTGTTCGTCTTGTCGCCGTACTTCTGGTTCCAGACGCTGACCTTCTCGCCGTTGGACAGGTCGAGGTTCATCCAGGACCAGGAGGCGCTGCCGGTGCTGAGGTCGGGCAGGGGTCCCCACTGGCGGTCCAGCCAGGACTGGCCGCGGAGCTTCTCGGTCCGGCCGTTGAGGGTGAGGGTCCCGGAGGTCTCCACGGTGGGCAGGGCGTATTCGTAGTTGGAGTATTTCGCCTCACCGAACATGGGGAAGTAGCCCGTCCCCAGGTTGTAAAGGACGCTTCCGCGGGGGCGCAGCGTGGCGTCGATGGTTCCCTCGGGGACCTTGGCGTGCAGCTTCATCTCCTTGGCGTCGCCGGTCCAGGTGAGGTTGTCGGTGTGGATGTCCACGCCCTGCTTATCGGACAGGCCCTTGCCGAAGGGGAGGGGGATCTCCGACCTCGTGTACCAGCCGGTGTCCTCGTTGACCACCGACACCCTCGAGATGGCGCCACCCTGCTTGCCGAGGCCGCCGTTGCGGTAGTGGCCCAGGAAGCCGTACCGGTGGCCCCCTGCACTCACGTGCGCGGTCAGGTACCAGGACTGGTCGGGCTGGTCGGGGTCGTAGGTGAGGTTCGCGGCGGGATCGACCAGGACCGGGACACTGGTCTCGGACAGCCCCTTCTGGGGCGCGGTGGGGTGCGCTGCGGACGAGTCGGCGGTCGTCGCCGTAGCCGTTCCTCCCGAGGGAAGGGTGAGTGAGGCGATGAGCGCGGCGGCGATGCCGGCCGCGCCGACGGTGGTCTTACGCATAGTGGCTCCTTGTGAGGTCCCCTGAACCGGTGGAGCCCGAATGCCTACGAAATGGTTTCGTACTATCCGAGGTCACAATGCCGGGTGGAAGGAAACCTGCAGTGCGGGCGAGCGGATACTCCACCCGGGGTGTGTGGATGGCTTCGTCAGGGCGCCCTGTGAGCGACCCGGGATTAAATCCTACATGTGTAGGATTACCTCTTGCTCGCTCCGTGTCAAGCGAGGTTCAGGCAGGAGGGGCTGCACCGATCCGCGATGTGGTGCTGACCTAGCGGTGCTCAGCTGCGAAGATCGTGACGGCTACGCTGGTCCTACTGTCGGGCAGGCGCCTGCGCAGCCGGCTGAGGAGGATGGTTGGGAGACGAGCCGAGTACCACCCGACGCCCGGGCCGTCCCAGGGCGGATTCCAGTGCGGTGCCCGCGGAACGGGACGTGCTGCAGCGGGGCCTGGAGGCGTTCGCGACGCTCGGATACGACCGGGCGTCGGCGCGGGAGCTCGCGCGCCGTCTCGGGGTCGGACCCACCTTCATCAACGACCGCTACGGTTCCAAGGCGGCTTACTGGCGTGCGGTGGTGGATGCCGCGCTCGGCGCTCAACTCAGGGACATGGCGCCACCGGCTCCCGGGAGTGACGACGCGGACGTGGTGCGGCAGTTCGTCATGGAGTTCTACCGGGTCAGCATCGACGAGCCGTACCTGGCCATGTTGATGACTGATGAGTCCGCACGAGAGACCGAGCGGCTCGACTACCTCTACGAGCGTTACATCGAGCCGACGCTCGCCCTCGTCCTGCCCAGCATCGAGAGGCTGATGGCGTCGGGAGGCATGACTCGGGTCCCGACGGACATCGTGTTCTTCGCCATCATCGCTCCCGTGTCGGGACTGGTCCGTGACCCTCTCGCGCGGCGCCTTGGCAGCCCCGAACGCATGCAGCACGCGGACCGCCTTGCCCGGGCGGAGACCCTGGCAAAACTGGTGGTGGACGGTCTCCTGGCACCAAAGCACCAGTGACCCGCTGGAAATGAGGTGAGAGACGCGTGCGCGGGGCGCGATCAGGGAGCTGATCGCCCGGGTGTCAGACGCGGACGACGCGTGGTGACCGAAGGTGAATTCGGTGATGTGCTCTCCGGCCTGAATCCCGCGACCGGCGCGCGACGCTGGAGATGGACCGCCCCCGACAAGCCGGTGATCGGCGCGGTCGCCCAAGGCCGCAACACGCTCTACGCGGCCACCGATACCCGGCTCTACGCGCTCAAGGACACCACCAGGAAGCGGCTGTGGTCCGCAGAGGCGCCCTTCACCCTGTTCAACGTGGTGGACACGGCTGTGGCGGGCTGGGCCGATGACGGTGCCGGCTCCTCGAATCTGATGTGCCTGGATCGGGCCACCGGCCACCGGCGATGGATACGCGGCTCCGGTGCCGGCGACATCACCTGGATCAGCGTCTCCGACACGACCGTCACCTTCAGAGAGGGCGCGGAGACCACCACCCCGAACGTCTGCGCCATCGACATGGTCACAGGCAAGCAGCGCTGGCAGTACGCCTCTGGCAGACTCCTCGGCCAGCCGCTCGCCACCAACGACGCCGTGTACGTGGGCGGTCAGGAAGGCACACCGTTCTACGCGCTCGACGCCAGAACCGGTCAGGTCCGCTGGAAGACCGCCTTCGGACAGAGCGACGCGGCACCGGTAGCGGATCACTCGGCGGTGTATGTCATCGACGCCGGCGGCAACACACTGCACGCCCTGGACGTCACCGACGGCCACGAACGCTGGAGATTCGACGGCGGGACCTTCCAGGGCGTGTGCGGCCGGTTCGATGGCGTCGTCTACCTGACCGGTTACTACGGCATGACCTACGCCCTGCACGCCGAAACCGGACGCCTGCTGTGGAGCTACCACGCCACCAAACCGCAGCAGGTCATCACCACCGGCGACGGCACCCTCATCCTCACCTGCTCCACCGCCATCGGCAAGAACACCCTCTACGGCCTACGGGCCACATGACGAACCGGTCGAGAACCGCCACGTGGTCCTCCGCGAATAGTCCAGAGCCCTTCTTCACAGCGGTATCAGGAGGGATCCAGCGGGTCTTCCGCTCGGCTCACGGATGAGCAGCGGCAGGCCGAGGCCCCGATGGCCGCAGTCGACCGACGACCGTGCCGTGTGAGCCTGGCAGTGCGCAGGCGCACCGGCGGGACCTCACCGACTGATTCCCCCTCTGCGTGATCGGGCTCTTGGCCGTGACCGTAAGAAGCAAGCAACGTTTGTGCGTTGGTTTGAGCGACGGCCATGGTGACGAGGGGAGTGATCGCGGTGAGATTGAACGACGGTGCTGTGGCCGGATAGCTAAAGGGCAAGAGCATCACTAAGACCGCAATGTTGTCGAGCGCTGCTTCAACGAACTCGGGCAATGGCGCGGCCATCGCGCGGCGTAGCGACAAGACTTGCCGCAACTATCACGCCGCGCTCTATCTGGCCGCGAGACCTGTACTGGCTCAACAGCCCTAGGCACTCCGGCGCAGGTCCCGCACTTCCGGGAGCTGTTGGAAACCGGCCGACCGATAGGTGGCGACGGCTCCGGCGTTGGAGCTCTGGGTGCAGACGATCGCGCTCGACGAGCCCATCTCCTGGAGGGCGGCCGCAGCGGCGACGGCGATCGCTGTGCCGTAACCGTGGCCGCGATGTTCGCGGTGCACACCCAGCGGTTCGAGCAACCCGGGTTTTCCCGGGCCGGCCGACCACACGGTCGTGGCCGCCACCGCGTCGCCCTGTTCGTCGTACGCGGCCGAACACCGGGCATCGGCGTACGGCAGTCCGGCGGCCATCGTGTGCCAGCGCTCGTCGGTGAACGTCGACCGGTCGAACGCCGCGCGCTGAACCGCAGCCCGCACATGGGCCTGCTCAGGACCGATCACTTCGATCCGGACTCCACAGTCCTCCACTGGCTCGCGGAGGCCGCGTGACAGCGGGATCCACGGCTCGTCGGGCTCCCATCCGTCTTCCCGCAGCAACTCTTGGAACAGTCCGCCCCAGCGCGCTTCGACGTAGGCCCTGTCCTCCGGCAGAACGCCGCGTTCAGGCTGCGTCACGTCCTCAGCCATCTGCCGGGCCAGTTCATCGTCCTCTCAAGCCTCGGGCGCGACGGCCAGACGCACCAGCTCGGAATCCACAAGCCCGACTGCGAGAATCCGTCCGTCGCGGCCCCAGGTCCGCACCGCCGCGGCCGTCGTTTGGGAGCCGAACCGCCAGTGCCAGCCGAGGTCTCCCGGAATGCAACTGCATCGGCGCCCCGTCGTACTGCCACTTCCGCAGTGCGCGCACAGCCTCGCCCAGTTCGTCGACTCCCGGCGTCCTCAACACGATCGACATCCCCTGATCGAATACGGCCCCCACCCGACGCGTCGAACGGTTCAGCGACACGACCTAGCCGTTGCTGAAAACGGCAGCCTGACGATCAGGGAGGTTGCCCAGACTCATCGACAAACGGTGTCACTACACGCGGACGAAACCAGGGTCTCGACCCGCTCACCCAGCCCCGGGGTACGCACATCGACGCCTGGGGGACTGTACGGTTAGCTGGACAGACCCACGTCTGTGGTGCGAAGGCGCCGCGCTGTTTGACAGATGAGCAGGCTCGATGGTCGCCACCAATTCCGTGCCGATCGACATGGCGCAGAGGAGAAGCCGCGAACGGTGACGCCGGCGCGGTCGGCTTGGTGGGGCGGTAGGTTCACGCGCTGTCATGGCCCTGGCGGTGTCGGCGCTTGCCGTCGGCGGTGCTGACCTGGAGGAATCCCGTACGCCGCTTTGAACGCCCGGTTGAAGACGGCGGCGTCCCGGAATCCCCATCGTGCGCCCACGTCCGTGACGGTCCGGTTGATCAGCCGCGGGTCGGCCAGGTCGGTGCGACAGCGCTCCAGGCGCTGCCAGCGAATGAATTCACCGACGCTCTGCCCATCCTCGTGGAATAGGTGATGGAGGTACCGCACCGAAATATGATGTGCCGCAGCGATCATCGTGGGTGATAGGCGGGGGTCATGCAAATTTCCGAGTGCGAATGCCTTAACCTGCTGTAAGAGCGCCTGCTGTCGGGTCTGCGGAGGTATCAGATCTTCCGCGTCGGCCGCAAAGACGGTAGTCATTAGACCGATGATCACCGCTTCCAGGCGGGTGCATTCATCTGATGTCAATGTCTTGGCATGTTCGAGGGTCCCCTCCAGGAATCGGCTGAGGAGCGCTGCCGAGCCGCGCGTTGACGATATGGGCCGCGCCACTTGTGCTCGCAGCATCTGTTCGGGGAGGGGCAACGCTTTTCTAGGGAGCTGTAGCAGGACTGTGCGGCATGGGCTGCCTTGGTCCAGGATCTGCGATCGAAATGGGCGAGACGTGTCATAGAGAACCAGATCGCCGAGTGACGGCTCGGCACGGCTGCGGCTTTGCTCGACCCACATGGACCCTCTAGAGACCAGGGCCAACATCCACCGCTCTGGATCGGCTTGCCGGATCAACCGGGGAGTGCGCGTGGAGCCCATGTCATCGTACTCAAGCTCTGACACGTTCACGGACCCGAGCTGCAGGAGCTTTACGGACGCGTAGAAATTGGTTCGCCGGTCACTGTGGACGATGGTGGGGACGATCTCTTGAGCGGCCATATCGCACCACCAATCGAACCGTTCGGAAGTCGGTAGATCAAGACTGCACTGCTGCTCCAACATCGAAGTACCGCCCGTCGCTGTTGCTCTGAACATCAAAGACTCGTGCGCTCAGCGCCAATGACCTCCAGGTGACTTCCAGTAGACAATCAGAGTCATCTCACCAGATACATCGTGGGAAACTCTGAAGTTGGCGATATCGCCATGACCGAAAGGTGCGTAATGTCCGCCCGAAAAACAGTCATGCTAGCCGTTACGGCATTCGCCGGCGCCGGTCTGGTGCTGACCGGAACGGCTGCTGCCGCCCCCGCGGAAGTCGTAGCCTCGGCCCGCGGTACTCATCGGCCAGCGGCGGTCGTCGCTGCCATGATGGCGGCGACGGCACCGACCTACACCATTCCCGGCAAGTCGCAGCCGATCGCGTCGAATCAGCGGGGAGCGGCCGTTCATCCTGACGGGTTCGAACCTGCGTCCGTCGTCAAACGCGGCACCTGCAAGGGCTGGATCAACACGAAAAAGATCGGCGGCCGCTGGAATGCCCAAGGACTCGTTTACTCCTCGAGCACCTCATGCGGGATGAAACTGGAAAGGAGTCATAACGGCGGAAAATACAAACTTATCTCGAACTATTACCTAGTGAAAAATGGCGGCCAGGTAAACACTGGCTGGCACTATGACGGTCGCGGCTACAAAACGCGAGTATGCATCAACCTAAGGCGAGAGAGCTCCTGGCACTGTGGTAAGGGAATCTGACCGAACACCACGACCGCCACGGACCCGCGACACGCGTTCACCGGCCCTGCGTCGCTCCCCTGCGGCGCGGGGTTGGCCGCTGACCGGGCCTCCGGGCCGGGAGGTGACCGCTTGTCGTTCCGACCAGGGGGGTTTCGGCCCGTCAGGAACATCGGAACCGTCACTGGCGATACCCACAAGTAACCGAGGTGCTGTAGCGCCAGTGACGATTCCGCCTGCCTGCAGGCGGATCTTCGCTGAGCAGTCCTCGTCGAGCTCGACTCAAGCCGCTCGATCGACTTGGCGGACGGTATGGAGTCCATCGACGCGTCACCTTACTGATGGCTCCGATAGGTGCGTGCAGGGCACCTCGGTTGTCAAGTGGCCGGGCCATAACGCACAGTTGACGTTATGACGGTGGGGCAATGGCAGCGGGGACAAATCATCCTGGGGCTGTACGACGTCCTCGGCGTCGTCGAAGGCGGAATGGGGATGGTGTATCGCGTCCGGCATCGCGGCTGGAACACCGATCTTGCCGTCAAGGTGCCACGGCCCGAACTGGCGGACACAGGCGCGGCCCGCGCCGGTTTCGAGCGCGAGGCGGGTACCTGGGTCGGCATCAGACCGCATCCGCATGTTGTCGGCTGCGCCTATGTCCGCCGTATCGAGGACGTGCCTTGCGTGTTCGCCGAGTGGATCGCCGGGGGGACGCTCGCGGATGTCGTCCGCGACGGGCGGCTGTACGCGAGTGACGACGGGAGCAACGCCGGTGTCTTGGCCCGGATCCTGGACCTGGCGGTGCAGATCGCCTGGGGTATCGACCACGCGCACCGCCATGACCTCATTCACCAGGACGTCAAGCCTGCCAATGTCATGGTCGAGCTCGGCGCCGACTGGACGGCCAAGGTCACCGACTTTGGACTGGCTGGTGCTCGCGCGGTGGCCGGAGAGCGCACCACCGCTTCCACACGGCGTAGCCTGCTGGCCAGTTGGGGTGGGATGACACCGGCGTACTGCTCGCCGGAGCAGGCGGAGGCGGCTTCCGGCACGCAAGTCGCCCTCACCCGGGCCACCGATGTCTGGTCATGGGCGCTGTGCGTCCTGGAGATGTTCGCCGGCGGGCCGCCGTGCCGGTATGGGCAGTCCGCGCCCAAGGTATTCGCCGATTTCCTGGAGTCGGGGGGGCTGAGGTCCGGGGCGCCCTCGATGCCTCCTGCGCTCGCCGAGTTGCTGTGGCGGTGTTTCGAGGTCGATTCGGAGCAGCGTCCGCACCAACTGGACGAGCTGGCCTCGGCGGTGGCGGAGATCTATTCAGACGTCACCGCGACACCGTACCCGCTCGTCCGGCCGGAGGGCGCGAGCCTGCTCGCCGACGGCCTGTCCAACCAGGCGCTCTCCCTGCTCGACTTGGGCCGGGCTGACGAAGCGGGTCGGCTTTGGAGCAGGGCCAAGGACACGGATCCGCACCACCTGCCAACCGTCTACAACTGGGCTCTCTACCGCTGGCGGCAGGGCAGATTTTCCGACGAGGACGTCATCTCGGAGCTGCAAACGACGAAGGCGATCCTCGGTGAATCCGCCCAGGCGGATATTCTGCTCGGATTGGTGCACACCGAGCGTGGCGATGACGATGCGGCGCGCGCCCTGCTCGCCAACGCCCCGGACAGCCCCGAAACCGCGGCGGCGCGCGCCGAGTTGGCCCGCCGCGAGCCAACGCGCAGTCCCGAGCGGCTGCCTGGGCACCGTGGATCGGTGACCGCCGTCGCGGTCAATGAAGATGGCTCGGTGGTGCTCACCGGTGGCGAGGATGGGTTTCTTCGCGTGTGGGAGACGGCCCGGAACCACTGCCGGTGGCGGTTGTCCGCCCCTACCACGAAGGCCCCGGTATCCGTCTCCGCGGTCGCGATCAGCCCCGACGGACGCACTGGGCTTGTCGGACGCAGGGACGGCGTGGTCGAGCTGTGGGACCTCTCGTGCGGTGGTCTCCTGCGCACATTCGCGGGGGAGCCTGTTACGAGCGTTACCGCCCTCGCGTTGAACGGATCCGGCAGTGCCGCGGTCGCCCACCACGACGGACTACTCAAGATCTGGAGCGTACGTGGCGGACGCCTGCTGTGCAGCCTTGAACACCCGCCCCGGTCTCACCAGAAGCTGGACCAGGAGACTGGACGGGCGCTGCCACAGATCCACCACACGCCCGCGATCGTGACCGCCATCGCGCTATCCGAGGACGGAAACGTCGCGGTGTCGGCGGATCCGGACGAGGGCACCGTGGTGTCCTGGGATGTTCCCGCAGCCCGGCCGCTGCACCGGCTGGTCACATCCGCCGACCGGTATACGACAGGAATTGACCGCGTCGCCCTGAGCACGGACGGCGCCTATGCGTTGCTGGCCGGTTCCCTGATGCACGACGTGCACATCTGGGAGACCAGGACCGACCGGGTCCGCCGCACCGCGCCCAACCGGCTCGGGAAACGCTCTGAGGTCGTCCTCGACAGCGGTGCCCTTCTCGCCGCGGCCCTGAGCAAGGATGTCGGCCAGCCGCTGCGTATCTTCGATACACGCACCGGCCGCTGTCTGCGCACCATCGATACTCAGCTCATGACTGAACCCCAGGACGGCATGGTCGTCCCGCTCCGAGTCGGCCGTGTGGCCCTCAGCGGCGACGGCCGGGTTGCGGTCCTAGGTGATTCGTACGGCGGCATCCAGGTCCACCGTCTCGCTCCGACCGGCTTCCGCGCCGGATGGAACTACGCCAGGCCGCGCACCGCAGTCGCCATGACGAACAGCGAGACGAGGGTCAGACACCACGTCGACCGCGCCGGAGCACTGGCCGCGCAGGGCATGATCGCAGAGGCCAGCAAGGAACTGCGGTCCGCCCGCATGATCCCCGGCTTTGAACGCCACCCAGAACTGCGGGCCACGTGGGCACGCCTAGGCCGCCAAGCCGGCCGGCGTACCAATCTGCTTGCCATCTGGCAGCGGTACGACCTCAGTGGTGGCTTCGCCTTCACCCAGAGCGTCAGCCTCGGCATCAGCCATGACGCCGAACTGGCGCTCACCGGTGGCTCCGACGGACACGTCCACATGTGGGAGCTGCAGACCGGACAGCACCTGCACGTCTTCCCCGAGCGGGTGGCCAAAACACACACCGTACTGATCGCCGAGGACGGCAGGATCGCTGTCACCGCAGATTGGGGTGGGGCCGCACACCTGTGGGACCTGCAAACCGGCACCCGGCGCTGCCAGTTGTACGGTGACCACAGCCTGGTCAAGCGCGTTGCCATGGACCAGAGCGGCCAGTATGCACTGGTCGGCGACGAAGGCGGAGCGCTGTGCCTGTGGCGGCTGCGTCCAGGCGCCCATCATCGCGCGGGCGCGGAGAGCACCGGTCCTGCTCACCATGAGCGCACGATGGTGGCGCACGACGGCCCTGTGGGCCTGGTCCGGCTTAGCCGCGACGGCCGCTATGCCGCGTCGGCCGGGCTGCGGGACCGCACCGGTCGGCTGTGGACTACGCACACCGGACGTCCGAGGCTTACGTTCCCCTTAGACGTGGGCAATGCGGAGCTGAGGTTCAGCCCCGACGGTCGCCGATTGTTCGTCAATACTGGCAGCCAACTGTCGGCTTACGACGTGGAGGACCGGCGGCAGCTGTATGAGCGCACCACGCACGCTGAGGGGATGGCGCTGAGCGCGGATGGGCGGGTCGGCGTGTCCCAGGGCGTGCTTAAGGTCGAGGTGTGGGAGACGGAGACCGGCCGCACTATATGTGAACTGGCCGGGTTCAGTTCGGCATTCGATGTGAGTCCGGATGGAAACCACGTGGTCACAAGGGAGAATCGGGTTCTGAAGGTGTGGGACGTGCGGACGGGACAGTGCGCACACACGCTCGAAGGACATCCCGAGCGTGTCGCCTGGGTGATCTTCAGCCCGGACGGACGCAATTTGATCTCGGCGGACATGCGGCCAGCCGTTCGCCTGTGGGAGCTGGACTACGACTACGACTTCACGGCAGGGCAGGCCGGTGACCGATGAGGCCACGGGTAACCGTCGAGGTGCACACCGCCTCCTTCGTAGCCGAGTACGTCTTCGACCAGCAGGCGACCTGTTTGGTGGGCCGGTCGCAAGAGTGCGACATCAAGATCTCCGACCACCACCGCAGCGTGTCTCGGCGGCACTGCCGACTCACGGTCGATCCACCGCGGCTACAAGTGCGGGATCTAGGCAGCAGCTTCGGTACGCACGTCAACGGCCACCGGCTGGGCCGGCTTACCGAGTGGGTATTGACGGACGGAGACGAGGTCCGTATCGGAGACGTACGGCTGCGGATCGGCGTCATCGATACCGAGGACAATGTGACGGCGCCCGGTGAGGAACCGACGGCACCGGTGACGGCCCCGGGCTACGAGTTGCTCCGCGAACTGGGCCGTGGCTCCCAGGGGGTCGTCCACCTCGCACGCCACCTGGACTCCGGCCAGGTGGTAGCGCTGAAACGGATGTGGACCTTCGGACGTGTCGACGACAACGCGCGTTTCGCCTTCCGCCGCGAGGTCGAGGGTATCCGCGCCTTGCGACACCCGCACATCGTCAGGTTCCAGGAGGCCGGCGATGAGGACGATGCTTTGTATTTCGCCACGGAATACTGCGCCGAAGGCAACCTCGAACAGTTGGCCGCGCGGCATGGCGGCAAAATCCCGCGGGTCGATGCACTGGCTGTCGTGCGCCAAGTGCTGTCAGCCCTGTCGCACGCGCACCAGGCCATCCTCCCAGTCAGCCCGCAGCCGGACGGGGAGAACACCCATGCCCGCGGCCTGGTGCACCGCGACGTCAAGCCCGCCAACATCCTGCTGGCGGGTACGGGCCCAGAGGGCCGACCTCTGGTGAAGCTTGGGGACTTCGGCTTGGCCAAAGCGTTCGAGCGGGCGGGCCTGTCCGGCCACACTCGGACCGGTGCGCTCGGCGGCACGATTCCCTTCGCGCCCCGCGTCCAACTGGTGAGCTATAAGTACGTTGGTCCGGAGGTCGACATCTGGGCGACGGCGGCCTGCCTTTACTGGATGCTCACTGGCGCCACCCCACGCGACTTCCCGCTGGGCCGAGACCCGGTCGCCATCGCCTTGCGCGAGCCGGTGGTACGAATACGGGACCGCGACCCGTCAGTTCCGCCGCAGTTGGCGAAGGTGATCGACGAGGCCTTGACGGACACTCCCCGTATCACGGTTCGTACGGCGGACGAACTGGCCTTGGCCCTGCGGGACATCACCCTGTGAAAGCGCCGTCGCGGACTTAGGCGTCGAGATCGCGCAGGCATGAACTGATGACGTGCACCGCGAATCCCGTATGGCGCAGCGGATCCACCCGTTGATCGGTGTAACCGGTGGCCCGCAAGGCCTTGTCATGGGCCGCCCGCTGTTTGCGCGACCATTGGCTGCGGTCGACGTTGATGGTGGGCATGACCTCGGGGATAGCGCGCTTCCAGGGCTCGGGGACATGAGCTGCCTTCGCCTCGTAGTCCGGGTCGGCCGAGTAGCTGAGTGACAGTGCAACAGGGGGTTCGCCGCCGAGTTCCCGGCTGGCTGCGCGCAAGGACTTAGCCAATTGTTCCAGCGCCAGCCGGATGTGGAACTCCACTCCGGCCTGGCCTGGCTCGGGCGCGTACATCTCGGATGCGTCCTCGGGCACAACGAAGGTCACCAGGACACCTCGGGCCGTGAACAGCGCGGAAAGCCGGGGCCACCTTCCACCGCCCTCGACTGTAAATTCGGGCGGGTCCGGATGACACGACCAGCGCAGCGCCACCCACTTGACCGTCTCCACCGCCTCAGGCGGCAGGTTATCTGGCGTGTACGGGCCTCGGCTGCGGGTGTGCAGTGCGCTGCCCGGCATTTCGGCGAGCATCCGGGCCCCGCCCGCATCAACGACCAGGCTCAGCGGATGGATCGCCAGATCCAGCATCACGACTGTCGTCGCGTCGATCAGCTCCGAAACCGGCGGTTCGACAGGGCGCGCCCCACGCCGCCCTGGCCGCCTCATTCCGCCAAGGCGACGTAGAGCGGACTGCCGAGCAACACCGCCATATCGCTATGCGGATACAGCTCAGGGTACGGGCACGGGCCGTACAGCATGCGCTTCGCCACAAACTCCACGGTCTGGACGGGACCGCGGAGCGCGGAGTTGGCACGTACAACGGCGCCCAGGGCGTCGACGTCAGAAGGCTCATCCCCTGCCGCCAGCGCGGCGAGCCGGTCCAGCAGCGCGGGGACGAGCGAGGCGCTCAACTGAGGCTGGGGCGGCCCTCCGGAAGTCGCGCCGCTAACCACGTGTCCCGCCGATCCACCGAGCCCGACGACGGTCCGCTCGCTGTGCCCTCCGAAGTACACGGTGTCATTGTCTCCGATGGCACCCCACTGCATCGGCAGTACACCGTGCACAAACTGGCCAGGTTCGTCGACATCGCCGAGATCGCCGAAATCCCCCAGATGGTTCAGGACCCGCTCCAGACGGGCGAAGCGGTCCGTGCCCGTGGTTTCCACGGTGCGCCGGGCACCAGCCATCTTTAGGCCGATGTTCATCTCTGTCACCCGCTTGCGTGACCAACCCGGGTCGATCTGCGACAGCAGCATGGAAACCTTGGCATCGCTGACGTACAGATAATAGCGGAACGCCACGCCCGCTCCTTTCTCCGCCGCTGAGCAGGATTTTACCGCCTCAATGCCCTGGGGTGGCCCTCCCGACCGTATTTGGGTGACCAGTAGCGGACACGCTACTGTCGCCGACGCGGTGGCCGCGAAGATCGGTGACGGATCATTCGAAATCTAAGATCAGCTCACCGCCTACCTCACCGAATCGCGCACCGCCGGCCTACTCCTGGTCGGATACTTCAACTGCACGCGCTGAAACCACAAGACACGTGGCTGCCTCGTCGATAACCACGAGATCGACCAGGTTAGAAAAGATTGAATCGGCGCGGCCCTCCGAACAAGGGCCAAAGCGCCGGTGACGGTATTCACGTACGTGCTCGACTGTCGACTGGCCTGGAGTTGAGAGCGATTGGCGTAAGTCGAGCCCCCTCGTCGTCCTGACAGACGCTCGTCCCAAACCGTGGGCGTCCACCGACGTATGTGACGGAAGCGAGCGCCTCCAAGCATAGGAGCTGCAGCCCCCACGGCCGGATTGTTTGCTCGGCGTTCGCTCGGATGTCGCGACACGGCTCGGCAGCACCCGGTACGCCGTCAGACCGATGCATCGCTAAGAAGATGGCGAACGCGGACCAAATGACATGTAGTGGTACTGCGAAAGAGGGCGCGGTATCGCTTCGAGTAGGGAATTCTCGAACGGCTGTGGACTTTTAATCCGCAGGTTCGAAGCCGCAGGCAGCGGGGCTGACGTCGATTCGGACATTTCGAAAGTCGCAGGTCATCACTGCTGTCGAAGGTGTGCACCGAGGGCGGCAAGCCGTGATCCCTGGTCGCTGCTCATGGTTGTCGGCCTGGGCAGATCGTAGGCAGTCCATCGGCATATGCCTGGTTGGCGCGTTCGCGGATCTGTCTACTCCGGGCTGGAGCTCGGTCAGACGCTCGTAGCGGCGCTACCGGGCCGCCGAGCTGAGGCTGTGATCATCGAAGGCTTCGGTGCCGCCGTAGCGACCGTCTGCGCGGGGCTGGAGAGCCTTCCTGGTGTGCACCCCGCAGGCGGCTTGGCGGGGGAGGGGATGTTCGGTTGCACCAGAGGTGGGGGCGTGCCGGCTGGTCGCCTGCCGCCTCGGCCGGCGTATCGGTAATCCCCGGCCGGTTCGCGGGCGGGCTGCCGGTCGTGGTGGCGCGCGCCGTTCCGCCGGTGCCCGGGGTCGGATTACCAAGATCAAGCATCCGAACAAGCACGGAGCAACCATGGTCGCCAAACCGGCCCAAAACAGACACTGGGCGTTCTCGGTGGAACCGAGAACGCCCAGGCCGGACGGGTGCGCCGCCAGGGACTTGAACCCCGAACCCGCGGATTAAGAGTCCGCTGCTCTGCCAATTGAGCTAGCGGCGCTTGCGACGTCCGTAACTCTAGCAGCACCCTTGCCCTAGTTGCGAATCGAATGACCCACCACCCGTCGGCCCTGGTCAGCGGGGTCGGGGGCGGGCCCGCCAGAGGGTGATTGCGGCCGCCCGTGAGCCGACCCTGAGCTTGGCGTAGATGCGGTTCACGTGGTTCTTGACCGTCTTCTCGCTGAGGAACAGCTCCCGGGCGATCTCGCCGTTGGAGCGGCCGCCGGCGATCAGGTCCATGACCTCGGCCTCGCGGGCGGAAAGGTCGAGGTCGGCGCGATCGGCGTCGCGGAAGACCTGGAGGAGTTCGCGGGCGGTGAACCGGTCAGGGGTGAGATGGCCGCTCGCGCCCTCGCGGAGGGCCGCCGACGCGGCGGTGGGCTCGTTACAGACCACGAAGATGCGCACCCTGCGGCTCAGAGGAGCCGCGTGAGCCGCGAACTCCGGGCCGACGATCACGAGATCCGGTCTCAGGCGTTCCGCGGCTTCCAGGGCCTCTCCGGGCGCTGTGGGCTCACCCGGCTCGTTCACCACGTCGAGCTCGTCGCTGTCCTGCAGCAACGAGATCAGGGCCGGGTCGCCGTCGACGACCATGACACGGAGCGGCAGCGGACCGTCGGAACTCATCCTGCCTCCGGGGGACGCGGTCACGGGGGGACGTGAGCCGGGCGGGGTCGGAAGGGAGACGAAGGCCGTGGGGCACCGGAGAAGGCCGAAGGCCCCGGCGCGAACGCGCCGGGGCCTTCATCTTGGGGTGAGTGAGGGGACTTGAACCCCCGACACCCAGGACCACAACCTGGTGCTCTGCCAACTGAGCTACACCCACCATGTCCGCACGAGGCGGCGTGATGAAGTGTAGCGGCTTTCGGGACCTCATCGGTCACCGATATTCGCCGCGATGGCGCGGGCCGTCTCGGAGTCCGGTCCCGGCTGGGGCACGAACACGGCCTCGCGGTAGTAGCGGAGCTCGGTGATGCTCTCGGTGATGTCGGCGAGGGCGCGGTGGCCGCCCTTCTTCTCGGGACTGGCGAAGTACGCCCGGGGGTACCAGCGGCGGGCCAGCTCCTTGATCGACGACACGTCGATCATCCGGTAGTGCAGGTGGGCGTCCAGGGCGGGCATGTCGCGAGCGAGGAAGGACCGGTCGGTCGCGATGGAGTTGCCGCACAAGGGGGCCTTCTTGACCCCGGGAACGTGGGAGCGGACGTACTCCAGGACGCGGTTCTCCGCCTCCGCCAGGGTGATGCCGCCGGGCAGCACGTCGAGCAGCCCGGAGGCCGTGTGCATGTCGCGCACGACCTTCGACATCTGCTCCACGGCCTCCTGGGGAGGCTTGATCACCAGGTCGATGCCCACGTCGAGGATGTTGAGCTCACTGTCGGTCACCAGGGCGGCGATCTCGATCAGCGCATCGCGCCGCAGGTCGAGCCCGGTCATTTCACAGTCGATCCAGACCAGCCGGTCGTTCATGACCTTCACCATAAGTCCTGTCAGGACACTTTGAGTGAGGTCAGGAGCAGATCGAGGTCGCCCTGGCGCTTGTGACTGTCCGGAATCGAGACGTAGAACTCCGCCGGCGCCTGGCCGTTCCCGCGGTCGACGAGCACGAGCGCGGCCGTCTCCGTACGGAAGTTCCAGTGTTGTGACCCGGCCTGGGGGAAGGTCAGCCGGACCTTCAGGAGCCAGCCATCGTGTCCGCCGACGGGGTGGGACTCGGAGGCCAGGTCCTGGCGGGTGTGGGCGGGGTAGGCCGCCGGCTCCAGGGCCGCGAACACGGTCTTGGCCTTGGTCTGCAGCGGGTCGGTGGAGATGTCGGTGCTGACGCCGCTGTAGACGCTGGCGAGGTACGGCTGGCCGTTCTGGAAGTCGGCCATGACGGTGGCGGTCTCGCCCTGGTCGAAGCCGAGCTTGCCCAGGGTGCCGCTCGGAGCGACGGTCTCGGTCCGCCACGTTCCGCCGAGCCGGGGATAGGAGATGCCGGCCTGGGCGTCGGTGATGGTCGCGACGACCGGTGACCGGCCGGTCTTGTCGCCGCTCCCGCCGAAGACGTTCGTGGCGAGGAGGACCGCGACGACCGTGATGATGATCACAACGGCGGCGCCGCCGCCGATCAGGAGGGGGAGCCGGCCGCGGCTTCGGCGGGCCTCCGGTCCCGGGTGGGCCCACGGCGGCGGGACCGCCTGTCCCGGCCCGGCTCCCGGCCAGCCCGCCTGTCCCGGACCCGCCCCCGGCCAGTTCGCCTGTCCCGGACCTGCCTGGCCCGGACCTGCTTCGGGCCAAGCCGCCTGCCCCGGGCCCGCTCCCGGCCAGGAGGTCTGTCCCGGGCCCGCTCCCGGCCAGGCCGGAGCTGCATCCGGGCTCGCCTGTCCCCAGGCGGGCGGGGCGGCCGCCGTACCTGGGCCGCCCCACGTCTGCGTCGCCGGCCCGCTCCCACCGGGGCCCTGCCACGCCGGCACACTCCCGCCGGGGCCTTCCCATGCCTGCGTCGCCGGTCCGGCCGCGCCGGGGACTCCCTCCTCGGCCCTCGGGGCGGGGCCGGTCGAGTCCGAGCCTCCCTCGGTCCGCGCCGTGAATCCGCTCGGGTCCGGACCGTCCTCGGTCCGCGCCGCGGAGCCGCTCGGGTCCGGAGCTCCCTCGCCCCCTGCGGCGGGTTCACTCCCGTCCGGGCCTCCCTCGGCCTGCGCTGCGGGTTCGCTCGCGTCCGGATTCTCCTCCGCCCGCGCCGCGAGTCCGGCCGCCTCCGGGTTCCCTTCCACCCGCGCGGAGGGCTCGCCCGGGCCGGAGGCCGTCCGCTCCTGGGGCGGCGGCCCTCCGCCGGGCGGGGCCCACGTCGGCGCGCCGCCCCAGGGCGCCTGGGGGCCTCCGCCGAACGGTTGCGTCGTCTGGGTCCACTGGTGGCCGTCCCACCAGCGCAGAAGTGCCGGATCGCCGTACGGATCGCGGTACCAGCCCGCAGGAGTCATGGGGTCAGGGTATGTGGGTCATATCACTCTTCGGAATACCTGATCCCCGACCGGAGCCGAGGGTCGGGAACCGGCCCGCCGAGGACCTCCCGGACCGGCAGCACACCCGCCCAGACGTCGAGCGCGTAGTCCTCCTCGTCGTCCCCGGGCGGGCCCTGGCGGAGCTTCACCGACGCCTCGTCGAGCGGCAGGGCGAGGACGGCGGTCGCGGCGAGCTCCTTGCGGGTGGGGAGGCGGGCGACGTTCCAGCGGCCGGGGTTGAGGTTCTCCACCACGGCGCGGAGCCCGGCGAGCTTCTCGTCCGGGTCGGTGACCGGCCGGGGCCGTCCGTAGATCACGGCGCTGCGGTAGTTGATCGAGTGGTGGAAGAGCGAGCGCGCCAGGACGAGTCCGTCGAGGTGGGTGACCGTGACGCAGATCTCGCCGTCCGTCCTCAGGCTGGCGGCGCCCGTCGAACCGTGCAGGTAGAGGGTGTCCCCATCGCGGCCGTACCCCGTCGGCAGGACCCGCGGCGAGCCGTCGACGATCACGCCGAGGTGGCAGATGCGCCCGGCGTCGAGGACGTCGTACAGCGCCTGCCGGTCGGTGGCGGCGCGCTCGGAGAGGCGGCGTATCCGGGTGCGCTCGGTGCCGGAGAGCGCGGAAGCGGCAGGGGGTGCCTCGGACGGCGGCGGAGTGGTCATGGCCACGACGGTAGGGTCGAAGTGGTCTGACAGGTATGGCCACTTCCGCACCGAAAAAGGGAACCACTTTGTCGCGGGACCACTTCGACCTGCCCCTCGTCGTCGATCGCGAGGCCGGGACGCCGCTCAGTGTCCAGCTCGGCGGGCAGCTGCGCTCGGCGATGGCCGAGGGGCGCCTGAAGGCCGGCGAACGGCTCCCCTCGAGCCGGGCACTGGCGTCCGCCCTGGGCGTCAGCCGCACCGTGGTCACCGAGGCGTACGAGCAACTGTACGCCGAGGGCTGGATCGAGGGCCGGCACGGATCGGGCACGTACGTCGCCGACATCGCGCCGCCGAGCGGCGGGTTCCTCCGCGCGGCCCGACCGGTGCCCGCCGACCCGTCGCCGGCCGAGGGGACCGTCATCGACCTGCGACCCGGCATCCCCTGGACCCACGGGCTGGACACGCCCGCGTGGCGGCGCGCCTGGCGGCTGGCGGCGACCGTGACGCCGGCCGGGCGGCCGGACCCGCGGGGCCTGCCCGGCCTGCGCGCCGCGCTCGTCGACTACCTGCGGCGCAGCCGGGGCGTCTCGTGCCCGGTGGACCGGGTCCTGGTCACACGGGGCGCCACGAACGGCCTGGACCTCCTCGGAGCCGTGGTCCTGCGGCCCGGGGACCGGGTCGGCGTCGAGGAACCGGGCTACACCAAGGCGCGGGCGACGCTTGCGACGCGGGGCGCGGAGGTGGTGCCGTGCCCGGTGGACGAGTCCGGGCTGATCGTCGACGCGCTGCCCGACGGGCTCCGCATCGTCTACACGACGCCGTCGCACCAGTACCCGCTCGGCGGCCGCCTGCCGGTGCCACGCCGGCAGGCGCTGCTGGCGTGGGCGCGGCGCAACGGCGCGCTGATCGCCGAGGACGACTACGACAGCGAGTTCCGGTACGACGTGGCGCCGCTGCCCGCGCTGTACGGGCTGGATCCGGAGGTGACGGTCTACCTCGGCACCACCGCGAAGACGTTGGCGCCCGACGTCGGCGTCGGCTGGCTGGTGGCGCGCCCGGACCTCGTCGCGGCGATCACGGCCTTGCGGGAGCGCGTCAATGACCGTACGGCGGCGGTCCCTCAGGAGGCCGTGCGCATCCTGATCGAGCGCGGCGACCTGGACCGGCACGTGCGCCGGATGCGGGCGGAGTACGCGCGGCGCCGGGCGGCCGTGGTGGACGCGCTCGGCGACCTTCCGCTCCGCGGAGAGACCGCCGGGCTGCACATCGTCCTCGAACTGCCGCCGGACGCCGCGACCCTGGTCGTCGAGCGCGCGGCGGAGCACGGAGTCCTGCTCGACACGATGGAACGCCGGTTCGGCGGGCCGCCGGCCGTGCACGGCCTCGAGATCGGCTATGGCGCCGCCACGCTCGCGCAGGTCAAGAGCGGCTGTTCGCTGATACGTGCGCTGGTCCGGGAGGCTCTCTCCGGTCCGGCGCGTGCTGCCGCCGGCTGAGCAGCGCGTCGGGGTCGGCCGCGGCGGTCTCCTCACCGGGCGCCACCCGAGGCCGGGGAATCCCCAGCGGCGCCTCCGGACCGGTGATCTTCGAGGTGTCGATCCGGCCGGGATCGGAGGAGGTCGCCCCGGGCACCTGGGACGCGCCGAAGTGCCCGCCGCGCGCCCAGGGCCGGCGCCCGCGGACGGCGTCGTACGCCTCCGGCCGGGGCAGCGGCGGGCCGGCGGGCCAGCGGCGCGGCACGTGCCATCCGTCGAGCCACCCGACGATCCTGTCCAGGCCGTTCAGGGGGCCCGTCGTGAACGGCTCGTGGGAGAGCCCGACGACGACGATCTGGACGCAGGCGCGGCCCTCGCGGCCCACCTCGCCGGGAAGGAGCCACGCGGCCCGCGTGGCGGGCACCATCTGCAGGATCTCGCCGCTGCAGGGGTTCCACACGAGGTGGGCGCTCTGTCCCTGCTGCTCGAGGCGCTGGGCCACCGAGCGGGCGGAGATCCGGCGCGGGTCGTTCTCGCTGGTATGCCAGACCGCACGAGGCGCGCCGCCCTTGAGCGATCCACCGTCATGCGCGGTATGCAGGCGTCCGGCGCCAGGCAGCCATGCGTCGGCCACGGTCTGTTCCCCTCCATCGGGTCGGATCCTTGCCCGGATGGTGTTTCGGCTGATCGGGAAATTCGCCCTACTTAAGGCGCATTTGAGGGTGACGGTCACCTTTCTAGTTCCTGATACCCCAACGAGTCGAATGCCTACCCCTGGTGACTCTTCGTTGCCTCCTCCGGCCGGATCCGGTCGGAGCCGGGCCGGTTGGCGTCCCTGACCCGAGTCGCGTTCTAATAGGCGCTGAGCAGCGCGCGACCTGGTGGGCGCTGAGCGGCGCGCGACCGGCCGGCCGTGCGCCGCGGACCGAAGGGGAGGGGCTCATGGACGAAGGAGGTCTCATGGCCGAGCAGGTGGCCGGAGTGCCGGGGATCGACGTCCCGCGCCTGTCGTCCTGGCTGGCGGACAACCTGCCCGGCGGCGACGCCCCCGTCACGGGCATCGAGATGCTCGCCGGAGGCCGGTCGAACCTGACCTACCTGCTCCGGCTCGGCGACCGGCGCGTCGTGCTGCGCCGCCCGCCGCTCGGCCACGTGCTGCCCACCGCCCACGACATGCGCCGGGAGCACACCGTGCTGTCCGCGCTGGCCGGCAGCGACGTGCCGGTGCCCACCCCGCTGGCGCTGTGCCTGGACGAGGAGGTCATCGGTGCGCCCTTCTACGTGATGGAGCACGTCGAGGGCAGGGTGCTGCGCACCGTCGAGGACGCCGCCGACGTCACCCCCGAGCAGGCCCGCGCCCTCAGCGAGCGCCTGGCGGACGCCTTCGCCGCCATCCACCTGCTCGACGTCGACAAGGCCGGGCTCTCCGGCTTCGGCCGCCCGCAGGGGTACATGACCCGTCAGCTCGCCCGCTGGCGCAAGCAGTGGGACGCGTCCTTCCCCGCCGACCCGACCGCCGGCGACGACGTGCGCGCGTCGTACGAGCGGCTCGTCGAGCGGCTCGCCGCCCGCCTGCCGGGCGACGGGATCAGCGGCCTCGTGCACGGCGACTTCCGCCTCGACAACGCGCTCGTGCGCCTGACGCCCGAACCCGAGATCGCCGCGGTCGTCGACTGGGAGATGTCCACGCTCGGCGACCCGCTGTCCGACCTCGGGCTGACGCTGGTCTACTGGACCGATCCCGGCGACGATGAGCGCGGCGCGATCCCCGTCGGCTCAACCGTCACGACCGCGCCCGGTTTCCTGTCGAGCGGGGAGTTCGCCGACCGCTACGCCTCGGCCACCGGGTACGACCTGGCCGACCTGGACTTCTACGTGGCGTTCGGCTGCTTCAAGCTGGCCGTGGTGCTGGAGGGCATCCACGTCCGGTACCTCCAGAAGGCGACGGTGGGCGAGGGCTTCGACCAGATCGGCGCGTCCGTGCCGATCCTCCTCGACCGCGCCCACCGCACCCTCGACGAGGGCTGAGTCACCGATCCGCGCGGCGGATCGGGCCCGCCGTCACAGGTCAGGGGTCTCGCCGGTGTGGAGCCGCCCGGCGAGGCCGGCCAGGAGTGTGAGCGTCGCCCGCTGCAGTCCGGGCCCGAACGTCACCCGGCGCACCCCCAGCTCGCCGAGCCGGGCGAGGGAGGGCATGCCGGGCCGGTACAGCACGTTGAGCGGCGCGGGGATCCGGTCGGCGAGCTCGGCGATGGCCTTCTCGTCGGAGACCGAGATGACGAAGACGCCGTCGGCTCCGGCGTCGACATAGGCCCGGGCACGGCCGACGGCCTCCTCCAGACGCTCGGCGTCCGACGCGCCGGGCAGCGCGCCCGTGGCGTACACGTCGACCCTGGCGTTGATGAACAGCTCGCGGTCGGCGTCCCGCAGCGCGGCGATCCGCTCGGCCTGCGCGGTCACGTCGGCGAGGACGCGGCCCGCGCCCGGCGCGCCGTGCGCGGTGTCCTCGAGGTTGCAGCCCGCGGCGCCGGCCTCGCGCAGCCGGTCGGCGAGCTCGGCCGGCGGCAGGCCGTACCCCGCCTCGGCGTCGACCGACACCGGCACGTCCACGGCGCGGGTCACACGGCCCGCCGCGGCGAACATCTCCGCGTACGGCGCCGCCTCCCCGTCGCCGTACCCCAGGCTCGCGGACACCGCGGCGCTGGCGGTCGCGATCGCGGCGAACCCGGCGTCCACGAGCACGCGGGCGCTGACGGCGTCCCAGGCGTTCGGCAGGATCAGGGGGAGTCCCCGGTCGTCCGGGTGCTCATCGTGCAGGGCGCGCAGCAGCGCCTTCTCGGCAGGCAGGTCCATGGACCGACCGTACGGCCCCGGCCCCGGCACCGGTATGGCCACTCGGCGGCGATGGCCGGGGACCACCCGGCGGCGCCGGCCGGTCACCCGGCGGGTCAGTACCCGCAGCGCCAGCTGATGTAGGCGACGGCGCCCGAGGAGAAGGTGACCGAGCCCTGCCCCCGGCCGCAGCGGTCGCCGCGGCTGACGGAGAGGGAGGTGCTCGTGCCCGCGGCGAGGTTCCCCCTGCCGCCGGTGCTGACGCGGTAGGTGTCCACGACCGCCCAGGTCACGGGGCCACCGTCCGCGTACAGGGTGATCTGGCATGAGTAGCCGTAGCCCATGTTGCACCCCGAGACGACGAGCCTGCCCGGTTGCGGTTGCGAGGGGGGCTTCGGGTGCGTCGGCGGGGGACCGGCGGGCGGCCTGGTGTGGTGGGTCGGGGCGGCGGTCCTGGCGTGCTTGGACTTCGACGGCGTCGGTGTCGGTGTCGGCGAGCTCGGCGTGGCGGAGGGCGTGGGCGTCGGCGTCCCCGACTTGGTGGGCGTGGCGCTCGCCGCGTGCGAGGTCATCGAGCCGTCGTCGGTCGGGGTTCCGCCCGGGGCGGACGCGGCGGCGTCGCTGCCGGCGGGCCGCTCGCCGTTCGAGCCGCCCGACCCGGAGGACACGAGCAGGAACCCGCACAGGAGCAGGACGGCGCAGGCGGCCGCCCCGCCGACGAGCCACACGGGCGTGGCCGTGCGGCGCCGCTTCTCGGGCGCCGGCTCGGCGGGCGGCGGCGGGGGCGCGAAGCGCATCGCGATCGTCGCCCGGGTCTGAGCGTGCTCGGGGGAGAACGCCGTGGCCAGGACGCGCCCGCGCAGGTCCGCGGGGGCGGCGGCGGCCGGCATGGCCCGCAGCAGCAGGTCCGTCGCGACGGCACCGTTCACGCGCAGGGCGCAGATCGGACAGCCGGCGACGTGTTTGGCCAGCTCACCGCACCGCTCCGCGTCGAGCCGCTCGCCCGGCGGGCCCGCCAGCGCGGGAACGGTCGGGCAGTGGTCGCGGCCGGTCGTCGCGACGACGACCGCGGCGAACGCGGCGTCGAGGTCGCCCCGCGCCTGCTCGACGAGCACGGAGGTCTCTTGCGGCGTCGTTCCCAGCACCTCGGACAGCTCGTGCGGGTCCAGCTCATGCCGTATCGCCAGGTCGAGTGCCTCACGCTGGGCGGGTTCCAGCACCGCGAGCGCGGCGCGGAGGAACTCGAGGGTCGCCGGGTCCAGGCCGTCCGCACCGGTCTCCGGCGCCCGCCGGCGCTCGGCCGGGAGCTCGCCGTGCGAAAGGCGGCGCAGGCAGTCGGCGCGCGTCGTCGCGTACAGCCAGCCCCGGAACAACCGGGGGTCGGGAAGCGCGGCGATGCGCTCCCGCACCGCGATCAGCGAGTCGTGTACGGCCTGCGCGGCGGTGTCCTGGTCGCGCAGCAGGACGTGGCAGTAGTCGAACAGCCGTTCCGCGTACGCGGCGTAGAGCTGCGCGATGGCGTTGGTGTCCCCGGCGTCGAGTGCCCGCGCCAGCCGCTGGTCCTCGGCCCTGTCGATGCTCGGCCACCCGGCCACGTCACCCTCCCCACTGCTCGATTCATCCCGCAGAGCCCAGATGTCCCAGGCGCACCATCAGTTCCCGAATACTGCCACTAACACCCGCCTCATGGCTGGCTTCCGCCACGAAAGTGGTCAAGCCCGGCTACGCTTCGCCGCCGGTTGCGGAGCGTGCAGGTTCTCGCCGGGCGTGGCCGAAACCCGGTGCGTCGGTGTGCGGAGCCGACAGGCGTCAGCAGTCCCAGTGCACGTCGGCCGACGAGCCCGGGGAGAAGGACACCGACCCGGTGTTCTCGGTGAAGCACCAGTCCTTGTAGGTCCGCGAGACCGTGACGTACGCGGAGTCTCCGGCGCCCAGGTCGCCGTCGCCGGTGGCCTGGACCGCCCCATTGGTGCCGCTCACCGCCCAGTGCACCGGACCGCCGTGGGCGGTCACCCGAACCTTGCAGCGGCCGGAATACCGCATGTCGCATCCGGCCACGGTCAGCGTCCCGGTGGTGGACGACGGCTGTGGGGCGGAGGACGCCGGGGCCGGAGCGGTCGTCCTGGGCCTGCCGAGGGTGTGCGCCGGCTTCGGGGTCCTGCTCTTCTTCGGCGTGGGGGTGGGTGTCGGGGTCGGCGTGTGCGGCTTCTCGGACCTGCTCGGCGACGGGCCGGTGGGGGAGGACTCGGACGGATCGCTGCTCGGCGAGCCGCTGGACGGTGCGGCGGCGGCCTGGTCGCCGGAGTCGGCCTTACCGCCCGAGCCGGGGAGCACGAGGAAGATCCCGGTGAGGGCCAGCACGGCGCAGGCGGCCGCTCCCAGGGCGACCCACATCCCGGCCCTGCGACGGGTCTCGTTCTCGGCGAACTCGTCGTCGTGCGGCGCCGGCCGCGGCCGGTCGAAACGCCCCGCGACCGCCGCCCGCAGGTCGGCGTGCTCGGGCGTCACGGTGCCGAGCACACGCGCGCGCAGACCGGCCGGCACGGCCGCGATCGGCATGGCGTGCAGCAGCCGGGCGGTCGCCACCTTGCGATTCGCGCGCAGGCCGCAGATCGGGCAGTTCCCGATGTGGCGGGCCAGCCGGCCACAGGCCTCGGCGTCCAGCGGCCGGTCCGCCGGGCCCGCCAGCGCGGGGACGCTCGGGCAGTCGTCGCGCCCGGTCGCCGCGACGACCACGGCGGCGAAGGCGTCGTCCAGGTCGTTTCGAGCCTGCTCGACGAGCAACGTCACGTCCTGCGGCGTCGTGTTCAGCACCTCGGCGAGCTCGTGCGGGTCGAGCTCGTGTCGGAGCGCCAGATCGAGCAACTCGCGCTGTGCGCTGCTCAGCACCATCAGCGCCGCGTGCACCAGCCGGCGGGTCGACTCGTCGATCTCCACGAGACCTTCGGCCTCCCGCGCCTTCCGCCGGTTCTCGGGAATTCCGGTCTCGGCGCGGCGTCGCAGGCACTCGGCGCGCGTCACGGCGTACAGCCAGCCTCGGAACAGCCGGGGATCCGGCAGCGCCGAGCCCCGCTCCTGCACGATGATCAGCGAGTCGTGCAGACCCTGGGCGGCCAGCTCCTGATCGCGGAGCAGTACGTGGCAATAGTCGTACAGCCGTTGCGCGTACGCCTCATAGATGTCGGCCATGGCGGTCGGGTGTCCCGCCCGGAGCGCCTGCGCCAGCCGCTGGTCCTCGGCCCTGTCGATCGTCGGCCACCCCGCCACATGTCCTCCCCGTTGCTCACCTGCCACAAGCGACACAGACGCCCCAAAGGCGTCTTCGGTTTACGCATCCTGCCATCGATCAAGGGGTGATAGGTCAGTTTTGGTGGCGAATGCGGCATAGTGGGCAACGCTCTGTGATCACTTTCTGCGTCATGCAGGAAAACCTGACGCTGAGTGACCGAAACCGTCAGGACCTCAGGTCCGGAAAGTCCTCCTCGCGGTACTCACCGGCGCGCCGGTCCGCATCCTCCAGCCCGCGCAGCTCGACCCGCCGGATCTTCCCGGAGATCGTCTTCGGCAGCTCGCCGAACTCCAGGCGGCGCACTCGCTTGTACGGCGCCAGCCGCTGCCGGGAGTGCGCCAGGATCGAGCGCGCGGTCTCGGCCGTCGGCTCGTGACCGGCGGCCAGCGAGACGTACGCCTTCGGCACGGCCAGGCGCACCGGGTCGGCGGCGGGCACGACGGCGGCCTCCGCGACCGCCTCGTGCTCCAGCAGCACGCTCTCCAGCTCGAACGGCGAGATCTTGTAGTCCGAGGCCTTGAAGACGTCGTCGGTGCGTCCCACGAACGTGACGTAGCCGTCCGCGTCCACGGAGGCCACGTCACCGGTGTGGTAGTACCCGCCGTCCATCGCCTCGTCCGTCCGCCCGGACTCGTCGCGGTACCCCGCCATCAGCGCGACCGGGCGCTCGGACAGGTCGATGCACACCTCGCCCTCGTCGGCGGGCTCCCCGCTCACCGGGTCGATGAGCGCGATCCGGTACCCCGGCAGCGGACGGCCCATCGACCCGGGCTTCAGCGGCTGCCCCGGGGAGTTGCCGATCTGCGCCGTGGTCTCGGTCTGGCCGTAGCCGTCCCGCACCGTGAGCCCCCACTGCTCGCGGACCTGGTCGATGATCTCCGGGTTGAGCGGCTCGCCCGCCGCGACGGTGATGCGCAGGTTCAGGTCCCAGGACCGCAGGTCCTCCTGGATCAGCATCCGCCACACCGTCGGCGGCGCGCAGAACGTCGTCACCTCGCACCGCCGCAGGACCTCCAGCAGCGCGGGGGCGCTGAACCGCGCGTAGTTGAGGACCAGCACGCACGCGCCGGCGTTCCACGGCGCGAAGACGTTGCTCCACGCGTGCTTGGCCCAGCCGGGGGAGGAGACGTTCAGGTGGACGTCGCCGGGGCGCAGGCCGATCCAGTACATCGTCGACAGGTGCCCGACCGGGTACGACGCGTACGTGTGCTCGACCAGCTTCGGCCGGGCGGTCGTCCCGGAGGTGAAGTACAGCAGGAGCGTGTCGCCGGCGTTCGTCGTCGTCCCGGCCGCGTCGTACGGCTCGTGCCCGTAGGCGTCGCCGTACGCGAGCCAGCCGTCCGCCGTGCCCACGCAGATCCTCGTCCACTCGCCCGTCAGGTCCGCGAACTTCGCCGTGTCGGCCGTCCCGGTCACGACGTGCGAGACGCCGCCACGGGCGATCCGGTCGCGCAGGTCGTCGGGGGTCAGCAGGGTGGTCGCCGGGACGACGACGGCGCCGAGCTTCATCGCCGCCAGCATCGTCTCCCACAGCTCGACCTGGTTCCCGAGCATCAGCAGGATCCGCTCGCCCCGCCGTACGCCCTGAGCCCGCAGCCAGCCGGCCACCCGGCTCGACCGGTCGGCGAGTTCGGCGAACGTCAGCTTCAGCTCCGAGCCGTCCTCCTCGACGATCCACAGCGCGAGACGGTCGGGGGTCTCGGCGGCGAGCACGCCGTCGAACCACTCCAGCGCCCAGTTGAACTCGGCGACCTCGGGCCAGCGGAAGTCACGGTAGGCGGTCTCGTAGTCCTCGGCGTTCGCCAGCAGGAAGTCGCGGGCGGATCGGAATGCGGCCACGTCAGGAGTCATGGGCCGCATCCTGGCACTCCGGCCGCCCGTTGCGTAAGGACCCGATCACTCCCAGATCGGATTTTCCGTCCGACCTGGGCGTTCAGCAGGTCCAGGACAGCGCGACCGCACCGCTCGGCGTGAAGGTGACGCTCGCGTGCTCGACCGGCGTCGCCTGCGCGCAGGCGGTGGCCTTGTCGGCGGTGGCGGTGAGCGTGACCGACCCTCCCGGCGGGAGCTTGCCGCCGGTGGGACCGCCGATCGTGACGTACGGTCCGGCGCTCGCCGTCCAGCGGACGACGCCGTTCCGGGCGGTCAGCGTGACGGTCTTCGCGTCGTCCGAGCCCTGGGCGGCCACCACGAGCGTGCCGGGCACGGGCCGCGGCGACCTGCGCCTCCGGGTCTGCGTCGGCGTGGGCGCCGGCCTCCGCGTGGTCGCCGTCGGCGTCGGAGTGGGCGTCCTGCTCGTACGCGTCGGGGTCGGGGTGGGCGTCGTGTCGCTCGGCGTGGGGTCCGGTGAGCCGGAGTCGCCGGTGTCGTCGGCCGGTGGGCTGTCGGAGGGGGAGGCGCCCGTGTCGGCGGCGACCGGACGGCGGGCGCCGCCCGACGGGTGCTGCGCGGACGAGCCGCCCGTGACCAGGAAGACGGCCCCGGCGACGAGGAGGACGCACGCGGCCGCGCCCACGGCCGGCCACAGGCGGGGAACGCCGCGCCGGTCGTCGTCGCGGGCCGGCCGTACGTGGTCCAGGCTGGTCGGCCAGCCCCAGGCGTCGAACGGCTCCGCGCGCCGGGCGACGCGAGCCCGGGCCTCGGACAGGTCCGGGGCCGCCGACGCCAGGACCACGCCGCGCAGCTCCACGGGGAGCGCGGCCACCGGCATGACCTGCATGAGCCGGTTCGTCGAGACCTTGCGCTTGCGGCGGTCCCGGCACGTCGGGCAGGAGGCGATGTGGCGGACGAGCCTGCGGGACACCTCCGGCGGCAGCGGCCACTCGTGCTCGTCCACCAGCGCGGCGACGCTGGGGCAGTCGCCCCGCCCCGTACGGGCGATGATCGCGGCGGCGAGGGCGTTGTCGAGCTCGTCGCGCGACTCGGCCACCAGCTCCAAAGCCTCCTGGGAGGAGATCCCCAGAACGCCGGCCAGCTCCTCGGCGGCCAGCTCGTGGCGGACGGCGAGGTCCACGGCCTCGCGGTGGCGGCCCGGCAGGCCGGCCAGCGCGCTGTGCACGAGCTTGCGGGTCTCGAGGCGGCGGTTGCGCTCCTCGGCGTCGAGGAACGCGTCGTCGGCCTCCTCGGCGGCGGGGTGCCGGTCCTCGGGCGTCTGCGGATCGCGCAGCCGCCGCACGCACTCGTTGCGCACGAGGGCGTAGAGCCAGCTGCGGAACCGCTCCGGCTCCCGCAGCCCGTCGATGTGCGCGAGTGCCACGATCAGCGAGTCGCGCAGCGCCTCCGCCGCCAGATTCTCGTCCCGCAGCAGCGCGTGACAGTAGTCGAACAGGCGGGGCGCGTAGATGTCGTAGATCTGGGCGAGCGCGGTGGCATCGCCGGCACGCAGCTCCTGCGCCAACCGGCGGTCATCGACGCGACCGAGACTGGGCCAACCGGCCACAGCGACCTCCCGGAGGTGTGGTGTCGGACGCGCCCCCGGAGAAAAAAGAAGGAGGCCCGACGCCCCGCTCCCGTCGGGCCTCCGTAAGAGAGACGCAGCGGCGGCCACGGAGGTTCACCGGATTTCACAGAGATTCCGGATTTTTTTCGGCCGGCGCGGCGCTCCGGGGCGCCACGCCGGATTTCCGCAGGTCAGTGACACTCCGGCGTGCAGATGCGGCGCGCCACCGTGTCCAGGAAGATGGTCTGGATCTCCTGCGGCTTCATCGCCTGGTACGCCGCGCCGTCGGTCTCGGCGGCGATCTTCTGCATGGCGGCCATGTCCACGTCCGGGCCGTAGCCGATGAAGATGACCTGGACCGGCGCGGCCGGGTCGTTCTCCTTCTTCAGCGTCCGGAGGAGGGCGTTCAGCGAGATGCCGTTCACCTTGTCGTTCTTGCCGTCGGTGAACACGAGGACGGAGTTGTAGTAGCCCGGCTTGTAGGTCTTCTTCATCGACCGGAACGCCGCCAGCACCGAGTCGTACAGCCCGGTGTTGCCGTCGGGCTTCGGCCGGAGCCGGCCCAGCGCGCTGAGGATGGCCTGGCGGCGCGTCCCCGACCCGAGCCGGGTGGACAGCGGGCCGATCGGCACCTCGGTCCGGTAGTCCTGGTTCCCCCTGAGGTTCGTGGAGAACGTCCACAGCCCCAGGTCGGTGTCGTCGGGCAGCATCGCGAGGCCGCCCTGGGCGACCTGGGCGGTCGCCTCCATCCGCGTGACGCCCTTGCCGACCGGCTGCGCCATCGACCCGGACACGTCGAGAAGCGTCAGCATCCGCGTGCGCAGCGACAGCTTCGTCCAGGCCTGCATGACCCCGGTCACGTCGCTCGACCCCGGCGTCGGAAGCGCGCGGGGGATCCGCGGACTCACCCCGCTCGCCGCGCCGAACCCGGTGCCGGCCCGCCCGTCCGGAGTGCGGAACCCGAGGGCGCGCACCGCGACCTGCGCCTGCTCGGTGCTCATCGCCTTCTCCAGCAGCTGCGCCGCGCGGACCTTCGTGTCGTCGTCGGTCGTCAGCGTGTACGGGTGGTCGAGGCTGAGCATGCCCTCGTTCGGATAGATGGCGCTGGCCGGAGCGCTCGGCCTCCCCCGGTTGTACTTCCAGACGGCCTGCTCCGGCGCGATGACGACGGGCGCCCGGCCGTGCAGGTTGCGGTGGAAGCTGGCGAACAGCGCCTGGGTGTTCGGCGAGAGGCTGTTCTGCACCTTCCGTGCGATCTGAGTGAAGATCGCGTCGGCGTGCGGGTCGCCCTTCAGCAGTATCCGGGTCATGACGACCGCGCCGAGCCCGCCGGCGTTCCGGGTCGGGTCGAGGATCTGCAGGTGAACGGAGTTCGCCGGGAGCATGTCGTTCTTGCTGACCGCGCCGGCGGCGAGGGCGTCGGTGGCCTTGAGCAGCATGTCCCAGGTCGGCCGGATGCCCTGACCATTGAGCTTGTTGGCGAAGGACTTGGTGGTCGCCACGACGAGCGGCGTCTCGGCCACGCTCGTCGGCGTGGTGTCCACGCTCGACGCGCCCTTGGGCGAACTGCGCACGAGGGTGACCCACAGCGAGGAGTCCGGGATCCACACGTCCGGGGTCACGTCACCGGGCACGGTCCCCTGACCGGACAGGATCGTGGTCGTGCCCGCCGGGTCGGCGGCCTTCACCGTCGCCTTCACGCACTTGCCGTCGACGGAGTGCCGCTCGCCGTTGAACGAGTTGGTGATGTCGCTGACCGCCGGCGCGATGTCGGGTGCCGCGACCACCTTCAGGTCGATCGGGGTGCCGCCGCACTTGCTGCCGTCGGCGAGCGCGTAGACCCCCGCGCCGAGGAGGATCGCCAGGCCGATCGCGCCCGCGAGCGGGCCGACCAGCGCGCCGATCGTACGGCGGCGCTGGGCGCGGCGGCGTCCCGTGCCGGGAGCGGAGGACCGTGGGCGGTCGTCGTCGGACCCGCCCGCACCCGTGCCGCCCCGGCCCGATCCTCCGTAGCCCGAGCCTCCGGACCCCGTGCCCCCGTGGCCCGAGCCTCCCGGCCCACCGGATCCGGTCCTGCCCGGATCGCGGTCGCGGCCGCCCATGCCCTGGCCCGACCCGTAGCCGGATCCCGTGCCGCCGTAGCCGGACCCCGCGCCGCTGTAACCGGGGCCGGTGCCGTAGCCGGAGCCGCCGCCCGGGCCGGGGAGGCCCCCGCCCTGCCTGCCGAAGAACCCGCCGCCCTGGATGTAGGAGGAGGAGTCGTACGAGCCGGTGCCGTAACGGTCCCGTTCGCCGGCGCCGGATCGGGGATCCGCGCCGGTTCCGGGACGATCCTGTCCGCCGGGTTCGCCGTAGGAGCCGGTGCCCGTGCCGTACCGGTCCTGCTGACCGGGTGCGGTGTAAGAGCCGTATCCGCCCGGGCCACGGGTGCCGTAGCCCGCCGGGCCGCCGCCGTAGCCGCCTGGACCGCCGCCGTACCCGCCCGTGCCGCCGCTGTCGCCGGGGACCTCCTGCGGGGAACCGCTCGACTCGGGGCGGCGCGGCGCGAAGGGACTCCGGTCGTCGCTCGGCGCCTGGTTCCCCGGGGAGCCGCCGTCTCGGGGCGTTCGATAGGGCTGGCCGTCGCCGGGCATGTCACCCGGGGGCATGTCGTTGCGACGACGTCGGCTCACAGCTGTCCCATCTCGCGGCGTCAGGGATGAGTGTTAGAGCGGAACTGTAGCGGTCTTCGCAATTGGTAACAAAGATGATCATTTACCGCGATGCCGCAGGTCACCCGAGTAAAGATCATTTGAATACCCGCCAGTATCGTCCTCCGGGGGCCGGGCCCGGCCCCGCCGGCGCCGGTTCTCGGTCCCGCTCACCCAGGTGAACGCGGCCGCCGGCGAACGCCTCCGGCCGCCGGGAACACCGGTCCCTCGTGCCGGAACGCCGACCACTTCACAGCGTGGCCCACCCGCCGTGGACCCGTCCTGTCAGTACGCCCGTCAATGTTCCGGCCATGCCGCGGGGCGCTTTCGGTCCGGCCTTCCAGGAGCCTTACGGCTCCCGTCGGTCCACGCTCCCCGGCATCCGCCTCGCCGGGCCTCGGCGGCATGCCCACCGGCGCCCGTGCCGCGCGTCGCCGCCACGCCACCTGGGAGATCGGGCAGAGTGGAGGAGAACGGAATGAGCACGGGGGAGGCGCGGATGACGGACTCGCTCACGGCCTCGGTGACCGACCCGCCACGGGCGCGCCGCCGGGGACGGGCGATCGTCGCGCGGTCCCTCGTCGCCTGCTTCGCGCTGTGGGCGCTTGGCCGCCTGTTCGGCGCCGACCGGATCGGCTCCCTCGCGCCGGTCCTCATCCCGGCGATGGCCGCCGTCCCGTACGCCTTCGCCGCGATGGTGGTCCCGCTCACCGTCTCCGCCCTGGTGCGGGACCGAACGGCGTTCGTCGCGGCGGTGGTGGTCACCGTGGTGTTCGCGGGGATCGTGCTGCCGCGCGCGGTCGCCGGGGACACCCCGCGGGCGCGCGGGCCCGAGTTCCGCGTCCTCACCGCGAACCTGCGGTTCGGCAGGGCGGGCGACGCGACCCTCGTCGACCTGGCCCGGCGCACCCGCGCCGACGTCCTCGGCGTCGAGGAGTTCACGCCGGAGGCGGCCGCCCGCCTCGACGCGGCGGGGATCGGGCGTCTCTTCCCGTACCGGATCCTCGACCCCCAGCCCGGCGCGGCGGGCATCGGGCTGTACTCGCGGTACCCGCTCACCCCGTCGCCCGTCCGGCAGGCGACGATCTCCGGCATGCCGAGCGCCACCGTCGCCGTGCCCGGCACCGCACCCGTACGGATGACGGCCGTACACCCGCCCGCCCCGGTCGGCCCGGACCTCGACGCGTGGCAGCACGACTTCCCCCGGCTGCCCCGCGCCACGCCCGGGGGCCAGGTCGGGATCCTCGCCGGCGACTTCAACGCCACGCTCGACCTCGCGCGGCTCCGGCGGCTCATCCACAGCGGATACGTCGACGCCGCGGACGCGAGAGGGCAGGGCCTGGTGCCGACGTTCCGGCCGTTGCCGCCCATCACCATCGACCACGTGCTGGCCGACCGGCGCTGCGCGGTGCTGCGGGTGAAGATCTATGGGCAGGCGCGCAGCGACCACCGGGCGCTGTTCACCGTTCTGCGCCTGCCCTGACCGACCCGCCCGCGCATCCACCGAACGCCGTCTTCGCGGAGCGCCCGCGATCGCCTGCCGGCCGGCCCGGGCGCACGCCCGGAGCCGACGGCGTGGAGGGCGCCCGCGATACTGAGGCCATGGCCCGCCTGATCCCCGTCACCGATCCCGCCGACCCGAGGCTCGCCGACTACACGCGGCTGCGCGACGTGAACCTGCGCAAGAGCCTGGAGGCCGAGCACGGCCTGTTCGTGGCCGAGGGGGAGAAGGTCATCCGGCGGGCCGTCACCACCGGCTACCCGGTGCGGTCCCTGCTGATGGCGCGGCGGTGGGTGGAGCCGCTGGCGGATGTCCTCGGCGACGCCCCCGTGTACGTGGCCGACGACGACGTGGTCGAGGGGATCACCGGGTTCGCGGTGCACCGCGGGGCCCTGGCCTCGATGGAACGCCTGCCCCTGCCCTCGGTCGCCGCCGTGCTGGCCGGTGCCCGCCCCGCCGGAGACGTCCCGGAGGACGACGCCGGCCGGGGCGACCGGGCGCGGCCGCGCCGGATCCTCGTGCTGGAGGATCTGGTCGACCACGGGAACGTCGGGGCCATCTTCCGCTGCGCGGCGGCGCTCGGCGTCGAGGCCGTCATCCTGTCCCCGCGCTGCGCCGATCCGCTGTACCGGCGTTCGGTGAAGGTGTCGATGGGCGCGGTCTTCGCCATCCCGTACGCGCGGATGACCGACTGGCACGACGGCCTCGCCGGCCTGCGCGCCGCGGGCTTCACGCTGCTCGCCCTCACGCCGGACCAGTCGGCCGTCCCGCTGCAGAAGGCGCCGATGGGGGAGCGGGCCGCCCTGCTGCTGGGCACGGAGGGCGACGGACTGTCCTCGCGCTGGCTGCGGGAGGCCGACCACCCGGTCTGCATCCCGATGAGCGCCGGCGCCATGGATCTGGGCGTCGACTCCCTGAACGTGGTGGCCGCCACCGCGATCGCCTGCCACGAGCTGATGCGCCCTCTCTGATCCGCGGCGCTGCGCTCGTGTGCGATCGTCGCAGAGCCGTCAGCCCTGGTCTTCGCGGCGGTCCTCCGGCGTGCGGATCCGGTCGAGCTCCCGCTCGGCCCACGCGGCCCAGTCGCGCTGGACGGCCGCGAAGCGGAGCCCCCATTCGAGGGCCATGAGGCCGTAGACGGACAGCGGGTCGTCGCCCTTCGCGACGACCTCCCGTAGCTCGGCGAGCCCCCGGTGCCGCCGGTCCGCGGCCTCGGCCCGGCCGCGGAGGTAGGCCCGGGCCTCCTCGGCGTCGAGCTCGCCGAGGAAGAAGACGCGCAGGAGCATGTCGCTCCGGTTGAACGGCGTCGGCTCGACCTCGGTCATCCAGTGACGCAGCTCGGCCCGGCCGGCGTCGGTGATCGCGTACTCCTTCCGGCCGCGCGGGCCCTCGGCGGCGACGGCGACGAACCCGGCGTCGGCGAGCCGGCCGAGTTCGGAGTAGAGCTGGCTCTGGGTGGCAGGCCAGACGTTCGCGAGCGAGAGTTCGAAGATCTTCAGCAGGTCATAGCCGCTGGCGGGTCCTGAGGACAGCAGTCCGAGTACGGCGTGACGGAGACTCATGACCCCAGAGCTTACCTTCCACTGTTGACATGTCTCCACTGGAGGTTCTACTTTCGACATGTCACAACAGGAATATCACTCAAGGAGCCCCCGGTGCTCGGCTACCTCCGCACCTTCCTCCCCTGGATCGCCTTCGCCGTGATCAGCACGCCGCACGACTCGCGGTACGGCGCGCTCGTCGGTGCGGTCCTGGCCGCGGCCCTCATGACGGCCGAACGCCGGCGCGGCAAGCCCTGGGACGCGCTGATCATCGAGGCAACCTCGGTCGTGTTCTTCGGCGCGCTGGCCGTCGCGGCGTTCACCGCCGCCAAGGCCCCGCTGGGCGCGTACGGACCGGCCGTGTCCGACGAGTGGCTCGCCCTGGTCGCGTGGGGCTCCCTGGCCGTACGCCACCCCTTCACGCTGGGCATCGCCCGTACGATGACGCCCCCGGAGATGCACGACAACCCGCTGTTCTACCGGGTCAACGCCGTGATCACCGCCGTGTGGGCGACGGCGTTCACCGTGACGGGCGCCGTGCTGGCGCTGCTGGCCCATGCGGCGCCGCACGCCACGGCCGCGGTGATCATCGTCAAGGTCGCGGCCTTCGTTCTGCCCGCGCTGTTCACCCTCCGCTACCCGAAGGCCGTCGCCGCCCGTCACCAGGCCCTCGCCCGGTGAACGAGCCGACCGCCACAGCCCATCCCGCAGCGAGCGCACCGGCCGTCGAGCCGGCGGCTCTGGAGACGACGCTGACCCTTCCGGACCACCTCAGCGGGCTCAGGGCCCCGGTCGCCGACGAGACCGACGCCGTCGACCTGCCGGTGACCAGCACGCTGCCCGCCGACCTGACCGGCCGCTTCTTCCGCAACGGCCCGAACCCGCTGCCCGGCCGCGACCCGGGGCACTGGTTCACCGGCGACGGCATGCTGCACGGCGTGCGCCTGCGCGACGGCCGCGCCGAGTGGTACCGCAACCGCTGGGTCCGCACCCGCAGACTCGACGGAGCGCCGTTCGCCGGACCGGAGGGGGTCGACCTGACCGCCACGCCGGCCAACACGAGCGTCATCCGGCACGCCGGCCGCATCCTGGCGCTCGTCGAGGTCGGCCTGCCGTACGAGATGACACCCGAGCTGGAGACGGTCGGGCCCTGCGACTTCGGCGGCAGACTGACGACCGCGATGACCGCCCACCCCAAGGAGGACCCGGTCACCGGGGAGCTGCACTTCTTCGGCTACGGATTCACGCCGCCGTACCTCACCTACCACCGGCTCTCCGCGCGCGGCGAACTGGTGGAGAGCCGGGTCGTGGACGTCCCCGGGCCCACGATGATCCACGACTTCGCCGTCACCGAGCGGCACGTGCTCTGGCTCGACCTGCCCGTCGTGTTCGACCTGGAGCTCCTCGGCGCCGGCATGCCGTACCGCTGGGACGAGGCGTACGGCGCACGGCTCGGCGTGATGCCCCGGGACGGCGGCACCACACGCTGGTACGACATCGACCCGTGTTACGTCTTCCACGTCGGCAACGCCTGCGACGACGAGCACGGCCGGATCGTCCTGGACGCCGTCCGGTACCCGCGTGCCGGCTTCGCCGCCCTCTGGCCGGGCATCGGCGGCAGCCCCGACCCGGCCGCCGCGGCGGCCGCGAGCGGCGGAGCGCACCTGTACCGCTGGACGCTGGACCCGGCCACCGGCGCGCTCAAGGAAGAGCCGCTGGACGACCGCGACGTGGAGTTCCCGACCTTCAACGAGACCCGGCTGGGCCGGTCCAGCCGCTTCCTCTACACGGTGACGAACGACGCCGTCGTCAAGTACGACACCCGCACCGGCGCCTCCCAGGTCCGCGACGTGGGCGGCGCCCCCGGCGAGGCGGTGTACGTTCCCGCGCCCGGCGCGAACGTCGAGGACGACGGCCGGCTGCTGTCCATCGTCACCGACCACTCCGGCGACGGCTCCGAGCTGCTCGTGCTCGACGCCGCCGACCTCGAGTTCGTCGCCTCCGTACGGCTGCCGCGCCGCGTGCCGATGGGCTTCCACGGCCGCTGGATCGAGGACTGACCCCGCGCGGCGCGGTCGCGTACGGTCACCCGGACGACCGAACGGCTCCGGTCCCGACGTTGGTCGGGACCGGAGCCGTTCGCGTGCTGAGAGCCGTGGGTCAGCCGGCGCGGCGCGCGCCACCGCGAAGCTTGCGGTGCGCGCCCTTGGGCTTGGAAACGGCCTTCACGGTGCGGTTGTGCGCCTTGCCGAGCCGCACCTGGGTGAGCAGGAGGCCGAACGCCACCAGCAGCGCGGCGAGCCACGCCGCCTGCGTGCTGGCCAGCTTGTCGAACGTCAGCTCGCTCTCCCCGTCGGCGGCGTTCTGCATCGACTGCGAGTTGCCGGCGTTCTCGATGAGCGGCGCGGTCGTCGGTGCCTGGTTCGTCTGGTTCTGCGACTGGTTCGGCTGATCGATGTTCGGCAGATTCGCACCGGCCTGCGGAGCCGTCTGCGGCGCGGTGTTCGCCCCCGTAGTCCCGGTCCCGGTGCTCGTGCCGGTGCCGGAGTTCAGGTTCCCCGACGGAGTAGTCGTCGAACTTGATCCACTACTACCCGACCCGGACCCACTCCCGGACCCCGACCCGGATCCACTCGAATGCGTGCTCGTCGGCGTCGGCTTGGACGACTTCGTCGGCGTCGGCGTGGGGGTCGGTTTCGGCGTCGGCTTCAGCGTGACGTGAATCGGATAATCCTTGGTCGAGACCGCCTTGATGGCATTGTCGGCTTTCGCTGTGCCTCCGACGGTCACCGTGCCGTCTCCCATGCTCTTCGGGATCCGCACGGCTAGGGTGAAGACGTGTGTCGAGCCTTGCCCGAGCGCGGCCAACGTGCAGCTAGTACATGAGACGAGCCCGCCAGGATCGGAGTGAGGAACCACTTTGACGGTCTTTGCGTCCGTGTACTGATCGTCAGAGACAGCGGTCACCGAGATGCTCATGGTGACAGAGTCGCCGGGATGGACCTCAGTGTCGGGCGGGTCCACAACGCTCACAGTAAGAGCGGCCTGCGAAGGCGGCGTTGCGGAAGATGAGTCGCTTGGCGGTGCTGGGGTCGTGTCGTCGGCGGCGAGGGCCGGTGGGGCGTTGCCGACGATCAGGACGATCCCTGCGCCGAGGACCATGACCAGCGGGTTTCGTGCCGATCGTGCGAGCACAGCTCACAACCTCCCAATCGCACCGCAAAGACGCCCACCCCTGCCTACCCAAGGGTGGTGGGTACGAATCATGCGATCACGTCAAAGCCGATCAATCAACCGCGCTAATGAGGTTATATCGCAGCAACCGCTAGATGAGCTCTTGGTGAAGCCCGGTGATCTCGTCCCGAGCGACCCATGCCTGGTAGACGCCGACGTCCACCCGTTCGAGTCCCAGGGCGGATGCAACGGGGGCGCGGCCGCCGCTGTACTCGACGCGGACCCAGCCCTCGTGTTCGCCGATGACGACGAACGGCTCTCCGCGCCAGGTGCAGCGGGTGCGCAGATAGCGCAGGTCATCGACCTCGTCCTCGCGGACGACCTGCAGGAACCGGCCGGGCCCTATCTCGGTGAAGCCCTCCGCCGGGACGGCGGAGTACAGCCGGACCTCACCGTCGACACCGGGCACGGCGTCGTAATCGCCGCCCTGCCAGCGGGCGACGTAGCCGTCTCTGATCACTTCTCGTTCTCCCACACGAGCCGATCCGCGTCGTACCTCGCGACGAAGCGCTCGGACCCGTCACTGCTGATGGCGTACATCTCCGAACCGTGCGGCAGCCTGAAACTTTCGACCTTGAACTCGGGGATGCTGCCCGCGCTGCCGGAGGCGAAGCCGTCTCCGGTGAACGGCGGCGCCTCGACGACCCAGCCGTCCTCGCCCCACTCCTTGAGAGCGTCTTCGGACGTGCCGCCGAACGGCGTGCGGTAGAGACCCGCGCGGTACGCCGGCCACCGGATGATGTGCACCTCGGAGTCCTCGGGGCTGAACGGCGATCCGTCACGGACCAGGCCCAGGCATTCGTACAGCCGGCGGGGCGTGTTGAGGTCGATGACGTCCGGGACGCGGTGCACGAAGCCGGCGACCCGGTCGTACGCCTTCTCCAGGTACCAGGCGACCTGGTCGTGGGCCACGACCTTCTGCATGATCGTGAAGCCGCCGTCCGAGGGCGGCGCGGTCTCCTGCGCGGCGGGCTGCGCTGCCGGTTGCGGAAGCGGCGCCGGCTGCACCTCGGCCGGCGCGGTGGGCGCCTCCACGACCGCCGCGGCCTCCGGCTGCGGCGCGATGGGTGCCTCCGGCGCAACGGGCGCTCCCGGCGCGGCGGGTGCCGGTGGCGCGACCGACGCCTCCGGCGCGGCGGGTGTTTCCGGCGCGGCGGGCGCCTGCGGCGTGGCGGGCACCTGCGGTGACTCGGCCGCCGGGTCCTGGGGAACGCCGCCGGGCGCCGCCTCGGGAGGCCGCGCGGCGGGCCGGCCGGCGATCACGCCGATCTCCTCCGCGGACAGCGCGATCTCGATCGGGGTGCCAGGGTTGACCGAGACGTCCCAGCTCGGCTCCGGCCAGGTGGCGATGAGGTCGGCGAACTTCGGCATGACGAAGCCCGTCGTGCCGACCGCCTCCTTCATCCAGTCGAAGGAGGTGAACACGAGCACCGACGAGCGGCCACGGACCGGGACCGCCGACCACGGGAACGCCGGGTCGGTCGGCGGGGTCTGCACCGTCGGCGGCGTACGGCTCCACACGGGCAGGAACACCGACGCCTCGAGCAGTACGGTCAGGCGCATGGCCGGGTCGTTCCGGGCCTCGAACAGCCGCCGCTCGGCGTCGTTCTGCGCCGGGAAGTCACCGGCCAGCCGCTGCGCGGCCGCGTCGTCGACCTGCCGCGACAGGGCGGTGATGCGCTCGCCGGGGATCGTCGCGCCGATCGGGGAGCCGTCGTTGATGACGAGGTCCCACGTCGAGTCCGGCCAGAAGCGCAGGACCTTGGTCAGGTCGGACAGGACGAACGGGTGGCCGCCCATCGCCTCGCGCATCCGGCTCGGCCCGGTGAACAACGGGACGACGGTCCGGCCGTCGGACTCACGGGTGTACCACTCGAAGCCCGGTCGCCCGGGACCCAGCATCAGGTCGCCGCCCTCGACCATGGGCACCCAGATCTGCCGTACGCCCAGCAGCGTCCGGAGGAACTCCTCGCGGTCGTCCCGCGCGGCGGCCTCGTACAGGAGGCGCTCTTCCTCGTCGAGCGGAACGAACTCGGCGCCCGCCGTGAAGTGCGGGATCAAGAACACGTCGGAGGACGGCGCGCGAGGGGCCGGCCGGGCGTCCGCGTCCGGGGACGGCGTGGGGGAGGGCGCCGGGCCGAGGCCCGGGGCCGGTGCCGGGGCGGCCTCGGGGGAGGGCGCGGCGGCGGCCTCGGCGGGGCCGGAGGGCATCGGCTCGTCGCCGGAGATGATGGGCTGGGGCGCGGTCTCGGCCAGGTATGGGGTGCCGGGTGCGGGCGGCACCGCGCTCGCCGTGGTGAACGAGGGGTACACCACCGGCGTACCGTCCCCGGACGGCGGTGCGGTGTCCGGGGCGGGCGCCGGCGCGTGACCGGCGGGCGGCGCGGCGGAAGGCCCGGGCTCGCGGGCCTCTGACGCGGGCGGCGTTCCGCCGTCGGGCGCCGGTCCGCCGTCGGATATCGGCTGCTGATGCACGTCCGGCCACGAGACCGTCGGCACGTCTCCGGCCGGTACCCGGGCGGGGTTCGGCTCGGCGCTCTGTGGCGCGGCCGGTGGTACGGGTGCCGGGGCGGGCCCGGCGACGGGAGCGGCCGGCATCGGGTCGGGCGCCGGCGGGCCGGCGTAGTGGCCGCCCGGCGCGGGCTGTGAGCCGGACACCGGCTGTGAGCCGAGCGCGTCGTACGCGTCGGAGACGGTGTGGACGTCGACGAGCGTCGTCGGCCAGGTCGTCGTCGGCCGGGAGCCCGCGTCGTCGCCGCTCGGGGCGCTCTGCGCGCCGGCGGCCGAATCGTTCCCGAGCGGAACCGGGTGCGGCCCGGTGCCGGTGTCGTGCCCGCCCGGTGCGGGGTGGCCGCCGGTGGACGGGTCGTTCCCGAGCGGAAGCGGCCCCGTGCCGCCGTCGTGCCCGCCCGGTGCGGGGTGACCGCCGGTGAGCGGGTCGTTCCCCGCCGGCGCGGGGAACGGGTGCGGCTCGGTGCCGGTGTCGTGGCCGCCGGAGGCGGCGTGGGAAGGACCGTCGCCGCCCTGCTCGGCCGGAGGCGTGCCCGGCTCGGGGGCGGAGATCGGCTCGGGGGCGGAGGCCGGCTGGGCCGCCGGGGCGGGACCCGCCTCCTGCGCGAGGGGCCGCTGCTCGGCCCTCGCCTGGTCGGCGGTGATCTGGCCGATGAACCAGGCGGGCAGGTAGCCCTCGATCGGCAGCCCGGAGTTGACCGCGAGCCACCAGTCGGCGTCCGGCCACGACTGCGCCATCCCCGCCAGCGACATCCGTACGAACTGCTCGTAGGCGGGGCCGAGGTGGCGTTGCGCCGCCTCGACGGACGTGTAGGCGAGCACGTGGGTGCGCCCCTCGTGGACGCTGGTCGGCCACGTGAACGCGGGCTGTCCGGAGGCGACGGGCTCCGTCTGCGTCACCGGGACGAGGAGCTCGGCCACGGCGAGCAACCTGAAGTAGGCGTTCTGGTCCCCGGCGCGCAGCACCTCGCCAAGCTGCTGCTCGAGTTGGTTAGCGGGCTCCCATGTGTCGGTCATCGGCCACCCCCCGGAAGCTCTTTGCACAAGGTGTCCACCGTACCGGGAGCAAACCGGCGGTGCGCACGAGTACCAGCAGTCCATCGGACCAATACGGACTAACCGGTCTCATGCGTCACATTTCACCATCGCGAGCATCCGGGCTCGGCGGTCGCCCCCCGGCGTTCGCGGCCCGCCCACCTGCGGCGCGCCGCCGCCGGTTCGCCGCGCTTAACGGGACAGATGGCGCAAAGCGGTCAGCAGCCGGTCGATGTGCTCGTCCGTCGTGCCGATGCCGAAGCTCGCCCGCAGCGCGGTGCCGTCACCGTCGGCGCAGCCGCCCTCTCCCGCGCCGACGAGCCGCCGGACGAGCGGGTGCGCGCAGAACTTCCCGTCGCGGACGCCGATCCCGTACTCCTCGGACAGCGCCGTCGCGACGGCGCGGGACCCGCGGCCCTCCACGACGAACGACACGATGCCGACGCGCGGGTGCCGGTCGCCCCACAGCGACAGCTCCCGTACGCCGGGGATCGCCGCCAGCCCGGTCCGCAGCCTCCGCAGGAGCCGCTCCTCCTCGGCGACGAGGCCGTCCCAGTCCGTCAGCGCCTCGCAGGCGGCGGCGAGCGCGACGACGCCGAGGACGTTCGGCGTGCCGGCCTCGTGCCGCTGCTGCGGGTCGGCGGACCACGTCACGCGCTCGCCGACGCTCGCGGTGGCGCCGCCGCCCAGCAGGTACGGCTCGGCGGCGCGCAGCCAGTCGGCGCGGCCCACGAGGCATCCGGCCCCGAACGGCGCGTACAGCTTGTGCCCGGAGAAGGCGACGTAGTCCACGTCGAGCGCGCCCATGTCGAACGGCCGGTGCGGGACGAGCTGCGCGGCGTCCACCGCGATGCGGGCGCCGTGCGCGCGGGCGACGGCGGCGAGTTCGGCGACGGGCCACAGCTCCCCGGTGACGTTCGACGCGGCGGTGACGACGAGCAGGCGCGGCCCGGCCGGCGCCGCCGCGAGGGCCTCCCCGGCGGCCGCGACCGCCGCCGTGGGGGAGCCGGGGGCGGGCAGCCGTACGACCCTGCTGCCGCGACCCCAGGGCAGCAGGCTGGCGTGGTGCTCGGACTCGAAGACGACGACCGTGGTCCCGCGCGGCAGGGCGTGCGCGAGGAGGTTCATCGCGTCGGTGGTGTTCCGCGTGAACACCACCGCGTCCCGGCGCCACGCGCCGACGAACGCGCGCACGACCTCGCGCGCGTGCTCGTACCGGTCCGTCGTCACCTGCGACGCATAACCCGCCCCGCGGTGCACGCTGCTGTAGTAGGGGAGGGCCGCGTCGAGCGCCTCGCGCACCGCCTCCAGACAGGGCGCGCTCGCCGCGTAGTCGAGGTTCGCGTACGGAACGGTGCCGCCACCGGCGACGGGAACGGGAACGCCCGCGCCGACGACGCGCAGAACAGGACGGGCGACGGCGGGCAGATCGAGCACAGCGGACAACACGCACCTCCAGCGGGGTTGGGACCCCGGGAGGGGTCCGCGCTTGTCCGGCACGGTCGTGCCGGACCTTGTCATCACCCGGGGCACCCCGCCACGGACGGAGGGTTGCCGGCCAGCAAGCCGGGGCTTAGCGCTGGCACTCGTGACCTGATCGCGATTATAAGGCACCGTCCGGCTGCTGCCTATTCGCGATCATGTGACCGGTTCTGTGCGTCTAATACCGGCAGGGAACCATCGAGAGGAGCGGGCTGATGCGGAGTGGATGGCGGCTGCCGGTTGGAGTCGCGCTGGTGGCGGTGTGCGCGGCCGGCTGCGCCGTCGGGACGAACAAGGGCCGGGTCTGCAAGGACGCCGTCAAGGCGGTCGGGAACTACAACGCGACGTTGAACCGGATCTCACCGGACGACATCACCCAGTGGAAGCAGGCGGCGGCGACCCTCGCCACCCGGTTCGACGCGCTCGGCCGCGAGTCCGACGACCACAAGCTGGCCCGCACGCTGCAGGGCATGGCGACCGAGTGGCGCGGCATCAGCACGAACATGAGCCCGCGCGACATCTCCGCCATGCAGACCGCCGTTCAGCGGCAGCCCGCCGCGCTGGCCAAGGCCTGTCACTGAAGAACCGGTCCGAGCGCCTCAGGAGGCGCTCGGACCGGTTCGGCGAGGACGGTGTCCGGCGAGGACGGGCCGCGGGCGTCCCGTACGGCCGGGCCTACATCGAGTTGGGGTCGCCGCCCTCGTACGCGCGGCCCGTCGGCTGGCCGGTCGGCGGCCCGCCGGTGGGCGGGCCACCCGTCGGCGGGCGCGTCGGGCGACTCGGCGGCGTCGGAACGGACGGCGGCGACGGCGCGGTCGTCCGGGGCCGCGAGTAGGTGGGCTGCGGCAGCCGCGGCTGGACGGGAGCGTACGTCGGCCACTGCGGCTGGTCGAGGTTCACCGACGGGTCGCCGAACGACTTCACCGGCATGTTCTCGTCGGCCTGGACGAGGTAGTCGTGCCAGATCTTCGCCGGCAGGTCGCCGCCGTACACGGAGTAGCCGGGCAGGCTCAGCGCCTTGTTGTCCGTACGGAAGACCGCCACCGAGGCCGCCAGCTGCGGGATGAACCCGTTGAACCAGACCTGGTGGCCGCTGGAGGTCGTGCCGGTCTTGCCGGCGGCGTTCCGGTCGGGCAGCGCGGCGTTCGTGCCGGTGCCGTTGTCGACGACCTTCTGCATGGCGTACGTCGCGTCGCGGGCGACCTGCTTGGGGAACACCCGTGTGCCGTCGGTCGGCTCGACGCGCTTCTTGCCGTCCCGGTCGGTCACCCAGCGGATCACGTGCGGGGCGTGGTAGACGCCCTCGGACGCGAACGCGGCGTACGCGGCGGCCTGCTGCTCGACGCTGACGTCGATGACGCCGAGGGGGAACGTGACGGCGGTGTTCGCGCCGTTGGCGGTCAGCTGCGACTCGGGAATGCCGAGCTTCTCCGCCATCTTCGTCACCTTGTCGTTCCCGATCTTCTGGGCGATGTTGATGTAGGCGGTGTTGATGGAGTTCTCGGTCGCGGTGACGAGGTTCACCATGCCGAAGTCCTCGTCGTTGTCGTTATGGATCGTGGTGCCGTCGAACGTCTGGCCGTTGCTGCCGTCGACGTAGTCGTCCAGCGACATGCCGTCGTTCAGCGCCGCCGCGAGGACGTACGGCTTGAACCCCGACCCCGGCTGCACCTTGGCGTCGAAGGCGGAGTTGAACGCCTGGTCGAGGTAGTTCTTGCCGCCGTAGAACGCGTTGATCTCACCGGTCGACGGGTCGACCGACACCAGGCCCGCCATGACCTTCTTGGAGACGCCCGAGGGCATGGCGTTCTCGACGGCCTTCTTGGCGTCGGCCATCAGGCTCTTGTCGAACGTCGTGCGGACTCTCAGGCCGCCCTTGGCGATCTGGTCGTCGGTGTAGCCCATCCGCTTCAGCTCGGCCTTGACGAGGTCGTAGACGTACCCCTTCTGGCCGCCGTAGATGTCCTTCGTCTTCTGCTTGATCGGTGTGGGGAACCGCATGGCCGCCGCCTCCTGCGGCGTGATGCTCTTCATCTGCACCATGCCGTCGACGACGTACTTCCAACGCGCCTGCATGTACGGCAGAGCGCCGGGCACCGACAGGTCACCGGCGTAGGTCGGCACCTGGATGGCCGCCGCGAGGTACGCGCCCTCGGCCGGCGTGAGGTTCTGGACGTCCTTGCCGTAGTACGCCTGCGCGGCCGACTCGATGCTGTAGGCGTCGCGGCCGAAGTAGATGGTGTTGAGGTACTGCTGGAGGATCCAGCTCTTGTCCTTCTCGCGCCCGACCTTGAGCGCGATCATGATCTCCTTCAGCTTCCGCGACGCGGTGCGCTGCTGGCTGAGGCCGCTGTAGTAGTTGCGGACCATCTGCTGGGTGATGGTGGACCCGCCCTGCAGCGACCCGCCGGTCGCGGTGGCCCAGAACGCCCGTGCCGTGCCCTTGAAGGACACACCGGGGTCGCTGTAGAAGCTGCGGTTCTCCGCCGAGATCACGGCGTCGCGCACTTGCTTCGGCACCTGGGACAGGGGCACCGGCTGCCGGTTCTTGCCGGTGCGGAGCAGGACGCTGCCGTCGCTGTAGTAGAGGACCGACGCCTCCTTCACGGCGTCTGGCTGCGCGGAACTCGGCACCGGCGTGATCAGGTAGGCGACGATGAAGGCGGCGACGGGCAGCAGGATCAGCACGCCGAGGACGTACGTGGCGCGCCGCACCCACTTCGCCCGCCGGCTCCGCTGCTTCTTCGGCTTCTTCTGTTTCTTCGGCGGCTCGGACTTCTCGCCCTCGGGAAGGGCGTGCACGGCGGTCACGGTCGACGGGCTCTCGTCGAACACGACCGGCGGCAGGCTCTCCGTCGTTGGTCGCGCGGGCGGTGGTATGGCGGGTCGAGTGGCGTCATGGCGATCAGCGGCTCCCGACTCGGCGGCTTGCGCCGGTACGGCGGCGCCGTGCGGATCGGCCGCGTCTTCCGGTCCTGCCGCGGCCTCGGGCCCGCCGGCGCCTCCATTGTTGGACGCGCCGGACGGCTCCGAAGTTGGCGCGGACCCTGGCTGCATCGCGAATTCGCCGGCTTCGACACCGGCGTCCTTCTCACTCACTAGTCCCCCGTGACCTGCGTGAACCCTCGAACTTACCGTAGGGTCGCGGCTGCATCGATCGGCATGCCCGGCGTCCGAGGGCTTGACGATCCTAAGCCACGGAGGATAAAGAGCCCGTCAGCCCCTGGTGAGCACCGTGCCGATCAACCGCGCCACCTCACGCGCCACGGCGTCACGCCCTGGCGCCAGATATTTCCGGGTGTCCACAACCGTCGGATGGTCGGCCAGATATGCCCGCATCGCGTCGGTGAAAACCTTGTTGAGGTGTGTGGCGATGTTCACCTTGACGATGCCCGCCCGCACGGCACGCGTCAGGTCGGCGTCGGGCACGCCGGAGGACCCGTGCAGGACGAGCGGCACGGGCACGGCGTCGCGCAGGCGCGCGATGAGGTCGAGGTCCACCGTCGCCGTACGGTCCGTCATCGCGTGGGAGGTGCCGACCGCGACCGCGAGCGCGTCCACGCCGGTCGCGGCGACGAAGCGGGCCGCCTCCTCCGGGTCGGTGCGCGCGCCGGGCGCGTGCACGCCGTCCTTGCCGCCGACCTCGCCGAGCTCGGCCTCGACCCACACGCCGTGGTCGTGGCAGTAGGCGGTCATCTCGGCGGTCGCGGCGACGTTGGCGTCGTAGTCGAGCGCGGACGCGTCGAACATCACCGAGCCCAGGCCCAGCCCGACCGCCTCCCGTACGAGCTCGGGGGAGGTCGCGTGGTCCAGGTGCACCGCGACGGGGACCTTGGCGGCGCGCGCGGCGGCGAGACAGGCCACCGCGATCGGCTCGAGCGCCGCGTGGTAGCGCACGGCGTTCTCGCTGATCTGCAGGATGACCGGGCGGTTCGCCGCCTCGGCCCCGGCGATCAGCGCCTCGGCGTGTTCGAGCTGGATGACGTTGAACGCGCCGACGCCCTCTCCGGCGACGACGAACTCTCCTGCGGAGACGAGAGGCATCTGCGGAATCCTTCGTAGGCGGCGGGATCGTAGGACCCCGCGACGGGGGAGAGCACGGCCGCGGCCGACAGGGCGGCGGCGTCCTTGAGCAGGTCGGGCCACGGAGCTCCGACGCCGGCGGCGAGCGCGGCGACGACCGAGTCGCCCGCGCCGGTCGGATTGCCGCTGACCACCCGCGGCGGGGGCACGTGGTGGACCTCGTCGCCGGTGACGGCCATGAGACCCTCGGCGCCGAGCGAGACGACGACGGCGCGGGCCCCCAGCGCGCGGGCCCCGGCCACCGGGTCGTCCGTGCCGGTGAGCTCGGCGAGCTCGGCGGCGTTCGGCTTGACGGCCCAGGCGTACGGCGCGGCGTGCCGCAGCGCCTCCCCGGACGTGTCGACGATGACGGGCACGTCGCGGCGGGCGAGCCGGGCGACGGCGTCCGCCGGCACGCCCGGCGGCAGGCTGCCGGAGATGACGACGACGTCCGCGTCGGGGATCCGCGCCTCCAGGGCCGCCCACTCCTCCGGGGCGATCACCGGGCCGGGCTCGTTGAGGAGGGTCGCGTCACCGCCGGCCACCACCGTGACCGTACGGCGGGTCTCCCCGGCGATGGGGACCAGGTCGTGCGCCAGCCCGGCGGCGTCGAGGTCGGCGCGGACGGCGTCGCCCGTCGCCCCGCCGGCCAGGCCGAGGACGAGGACGTCGTGGCCGAGCGACCGCAGCACGCGGGCGACGTTCACGCCCTTGCCGCCCGCCCGGGCGTGCACGGCCTGGACCCGGTGGGCGCCTCCCGGCCGCAGCTCCGGCACCTCGTACGTGACGTCGAGCGCGAGGTTCGGCGTGACCGTGACGATCACGCGGACATCACGTCCTGCACGCGCAGGTCCTCGTCCAGCAGCACCAGGTCGGCGCGGAGCCCGGGGGCGACCGAACCCCGGTCGGTGAGGCCGAGCAGCGCGGCCGGGGTCGTCGCGGAGAGGCGTACGGCCTCCTCCAGCGCGACACCGGACGCCAGCACCGTATGACGGAAGACCGCCGCCGTCGTCGCCGTGCTGCCGGCGATCGAACCGCCCTCGGCCAGGCGGGCCACGCCGTCGCGCACCTCGACGTCGAGCCCGCCGAGGGTGTACTCCCCGTCGGACATGCCCGCCGCCGCGAGGGAGTCGGTGACCAACGCGGTCCGCGCGCCGCCCGCGACCCGCGCGACGTGCGCCACGATCGCGGGGTGCAGGTGCACGCCGTCGCCGATGACCTCGACGACGACCTCCGGCGCCTCCAGCAGCGCGAGGATCGGCCCCGGCTCGCGGTGGTGCAGCGGGCGCATCCCGTTGAACAGGTGGGTGGCGACCCGCGCGCCCGCCCGCGTCGCCTCGACCGCCATCTCGTACGTCGCGTCGGTGTGCCCCACGGCGGGGAGGACCCCCGCGTCGCGGACCCGGCGCACCGCGTCCAGGCCGCCGTCGAGCTCGGGCGCGAGCGTCATCATGCGGACGTTCGGGACCTTGAGCAGCCGCTCCACGGTCGCGGGGTCGGGGTCGCGCAGCAGCGTGGGATTGTGCGCGCCCTTGCGGGCGGCGGACAAGAACGGCCCCTCGTAGTGGATCCCCCCCACGACGCCGTCGTCGGCGAGCTCCGCCAGCACGGACGCCCGGCGCTCCAGGTCGGCGGGCGACGCGGTCACGAGGCTCGCGACCAGCGTCGTCGTGCCGTGCTCCCGGTGGAACGCCGCCGCCCGTGCGCACTCCTCCGGGTCCGCCGAGTCGAACGACGCCCCGCCGCCCCCGTGGCAGTGAATGTCCACGAAGCCGGGGACGATCACGTGGGCGTGCCGGTCGGCGCGCTCCGGGAGACCCTGTTCGACGTGCGTGATCCGGCCGCCCTCGACGCCGACCCATCCGGGTTCGAGGACCCCGCCGGGGGTGACGACCTTGTCCGCGCTCAGCACCGTCATCGTCGCTCCAATAGGTCGCGTGCCCAGAGTCCGGCGCCCACACACCCGGCCTCGTCACCGAATGACGCGACCGTCAGGCGCGGCTTCCGGTGGAAGGTGAGCCGTCCGGCGAGGTCCTCGGCGAGCGGGCCGAGCAGGAGGTCGCCCGCCCGCGACAGGCCCCCGCCGATGACGATCACCTCGGGCGCGAGCAGCGCGGTCGCGGCGGCCAGGGCGGTGCCGAGGAACACGATCGTCTCGTCCCAGATCGCCACCGCGTCGGCGTCGCCCTCGCTCACCAGCGCCGCGACCTCGCCGGCGGTCGCCTCCCGGCCCGTACGGCGGGCGTAGCGGCGGGCGACCCCCGCGGCGGAGGCGACGGCCTCCAGGCAGCCGGTCCCGCCGCAGACGCACGGCTCGTCCACGCCGACGGACATGTGCCCGATCTCCCCGGCGTAGCCGTTGCCGACGCACAGGTGCCCGTCGATCACCATCGCCGCCGCGATGCCGGTGCCGATCGGGATGATCAGCGAGTTGCGGGCGCCCTGAGCGGCGCCGAGCCGTATCTCGGCGGTGCCGCCGGCGCGTACGTCGTGGCCGACCGCGACCGGCAGGCCGGTGCGCTCGGCGATCAGGTCGCGGAACGGGACGTCGTTCCAGCCGATGTTCTCCGACCAGACGGCGACGCCGCGTTCGTCGTCGACGATGCCGGGCACCGCGAGGCCGACGGCCTCCGCGGTGCCCGCCCGCTCGACCAGCTCGGCGACGGCCTCGAGCACGGCGTCCACCGCGGCCTCGCCCTGCGGCGTGGGCCGGCGGGCGGCGGCGACCCGGTCGAGCTCGGGGGAGAGGACCGCTCCCTTCATCGACGTGCCGCCGACGTCGAGAGCGACGATCACTTCAGCACGACCGAACGGGTCAGCGACCGCGGGCGGTCGGCGTCGAGTCCCTTCGCCTCGGACTGCGCGACCGCCACCCGCTGCGCCACGATCAGGTGCGCGAGCGGATCGAGGTCGCTGGTCACGAACGTCGCGCCCGTCGCGGCGACGTCTTCGGCGAGACCCTCGGGAGCCGTGCCGAACATCCAGGTCAGCCGGCCCGGCTGGGCGATGCTGATCGGGCCGTGGCGGTACTCCATCGCCGGGTACGACTCGGTCCACAGCTGCGCGGCCTCGCGGGCCTTCAGCGCCGCCTCGTCCGCCAGGCCGTTCGTCCAGCCGCGGCCGAGGAAGGTGATCTGCTCGGCGGCCGGCCAGGCGGGGTCCAGCGGCTCGGCCAGCGCCCGCTCGGCGTCGTCCGCGGGCACCGCGTCGCCGATCGAGGCGCGCAGCAGCGCCAGCGCCGTCGTGGCGAAGCGCGTCTGCACCACCGACTTCTCGTCGGCGAAGTCGAGCACGATCTGCCGGGTGCCCGCGGCGAACGGAGCGTCGTTGATCGCGGTGATCGCCGTGACGTTCGGCAGGCGCTCGACCGCCTCCAGCACCTCGGTGGTCGTGCCGGACCGGCTGATGGCGATATACCGGTCGTAGTCGCGGCCGAAGGGGAGCTCCGAGGCGGGGAAGGCGTCCGTGACGCCCAGGCCCCGGCTCTCGCGCAGCCCCGCGTACGCCCTGGCCATGTACAGGGACGTGCCGCAACCGAACACCGCGACCCGCTCGCCGTCACGGGGTAGGACATCCCGTACGTCGGCCAGCCGGTCGGCCGCCCGCCGCCAGCAGGAAGGCTGACTCTCGATCTCGGCCAGTACGTGTTGCTGCGCCAATCCCGCCTCCGCGTTTGCTCGTTCTTGAGCGTTTCGTGCTTGCATCATGCACTAATGAACACGGAGTCGCCAACAGTCCTGAGCAGATGGAGTTCACCGAAGCCGGCCGGGCCGAGCCCGGCACCCGCAACACGAACGGCCCAGCCGCGGGCTCGCGATGGGGAGCGAAGGGGCCGGCCGTGGGCTTGGGGGTTGGGCGAGCGGATGAGCCGTGGACCTGCGGGTGGGGAGTGAACGGGCCTGCGGTGGGCTGCGGGCGGGGGCTGAGCGGGCCTGCCCTGTGGGCTGCGGGCGGGAAGTGAACGGGCCTGCCATGGGCTGCGGGTGGGAGTCGAAGGGGTCAGCCGTGGGCTCGGGAGTGGTGCCGGCTGAGGTTGCGCTCCAGGAGGGAGAGGCAGTCGGCGACGCCGACCGTTCCGTCCGTGACCTGCGGCAACCGGCCGTCCTCCTCCTTCAGGCGCGCCAGCGCCCGGTCCATCGCCGCTTGTGCGGCGAACAGGCACGGCGTGCTGTAGATGGCGACGCCGACGCCCAGGGCCGCCAGGTCGGACAGCGAGAACCGCGGTGACCTGCCCCCGGCGATCTGGTTGAACAGCAGCGGCTTGCCGCCGGTCACGGCGTGGACCTTGCGGATCCACTCGGCGCTGCGCACGCCGTCCACGAGGATGACGTCGGTGTCCGTGGCGGCCAGGGCCTCGGCGCGCCGCACGATCTCGCGTTCGTCGGTCGCGTCGGTCCGGGCGACCACGACGAGGTCCCGCCGGGTTCGCAGGACCAGCCGCAGCTTCTCCAGGTACTCCTCGAGCGGCAGGATCCGCTTGCCGTCGACGTGGCCGCAGCGCCGCGGGCGCTCCTGGTCCTCGATGACCACCCCTGAGGCGCCGATGGCCTCCAGATGCTCGACGACGTGGCAGGCCACCTCCGGGTCGACGTAGCCGTCGTCGATGTCGACGAGCAGGTGGTGCCGGGGAAAGGCGAGCCGGAGCCGCTGGACGAAGCCCACCATGTCCGGCCAGGCGATGAAGCCGATGTCGGGAAGACCATAGTACGAGGCGGCGAACCCGAATCCGGAGACGAACAACCCGTCGTAGTGCCGGGCCGCCACGGACGCCGAGAACATGTCGAAGACACCGATGAGCGGGGTCACGGAATCGCCGCCGATGGCGCTGCGAAGACGCTGCCCGGCCTCGTTTCGCGGCGCCGATCGTACGAACCGGTTCTCGTGCGCGTCCATAGGTCCCCCCGAAGGTCCGTCCGAGCTCAGAGCCCCTGCGCCGTCCGTTCTCGTGCCCTCACGCGCCGTCCACCGTAAAGGCTCGGTAAGGGCGGCGACGCTGGCGGATCGGTGAGGGGCCGCTTGCCTCCGGCCGGAGATATCGCGAATCGTCTGGAAAGCGGCTGGGAAAAGCTCGGGAAATCGGCTCCTGGTCGGCCGGACTTCGCGGCGAATGGCGGAATGGTCGGTGCCGTGGCGTATACCCCCCGCCTTGTCACTTCTGTGAGGAACAAGACGGCCAAGGTGTGCGATTGTTGCGTAGATCACACAGATACTGGCCAGTAACGTTCCGCTGACCCGCGTTGTCAGGAGGAGGGTCAGATGACGGAGCAGGCCGTCGTGGTCGACACGAACGCTCCCTGGGGGGAGCGGATGGGAACCGGCGACCGGGTGATCGTCGGGATCTTCGTGGGGATCCCGTTCGTCGCCGTGATCCTGTCCGTCGCCGTCCTGTGGGGCTGGGGCGTGACATGGCATGACCTGGTGATCGGCGCGGTCATGTACGTCATCGCGGGGCACGGTGTCACGATCGGCTACCACCGGCTGTTCACCCACAAGGCGTTCAAGCCCGCCCGGCCGCTGAAGATCGCGCTCGCCGTCGCCGGCACGATGGCGGTCGAGGGCGACGTGATCACCTGGGCCGCCGACCACCGCCGTCACCACCAGTTCTCGGACCGGCCGGGGGACCCGCACTCGCCCTGGCGGTTCGGGAAGTCCGTGCCGGCCCTCGTCAAGGGCATGATCTGGGCGCACGTCGGATGGACGTTCGCCAACGAGAAGACCAACCAGCGGCGCTACGTCCCCGACCTGCTCGCCGACGCCGACCTGTGCCGGATCGCGCGGTGGCAGCCTCTGATCGTGCTGTTCTCCTTCGCCGGTCCCGCCGTCGCGGGCGGCCTGTGGGGCTCCGGCACGTGGGACGCCGGCGCCGCCTGGTCCGCCTTCTTCTGGGCCGGGCTCGTCCGCATCGGCCTGCTCCACCACGTCACCTGGTCGATCAACTCGATCTGCCACGTCGGCGGCGAGCGGCCCTTCCGGTCCCGCGACCGGTCGGGCAACGTCTGGTGGCTCGCTCCGCTGTCGGGCGGCGAGTCCTGGCACAATCTGCACCACGCCGACCCGACCTGCGCGCGGCACGGCGTCCTGCGCGGCCAGCTCGACTCCAGCGCCCGGCTGATCTGGCTGTTCGAACGCCTCGGCTGGGCCCGCGACGTCCGCTGGCCGGACGAACGCCGGCTCGCCGCCCGGACGAGCGGCGACCGGGCGAGCGGTGACCGGGCGAGCGGTGACCAGGCGAGCGGCGACCAGGCGGGTGATGACCGGGCGAGCGGCGACCGGGCCGCCACCGGCCGTACCGGCGGTGACCGCTGACCCGAGCCCACCCCCGTTCGTGCACGACTCGGCCGGTGAAGGGTGTGTTGACCGTGGTGAGGAGACAGGACGCCGAAATCCGGCCATGGCCGGCCGTCCCCCGTGGCACGGCCGCCCGGTTGCGCCCTCTCGTCGGGTCGGTGGCGGACGAGGTCATCGCCGAGATCGGCACCCGCGTGCCCGAGTTCGACCGGCCGGAGGACCCCGTCTTCCAGCAGCAGCAACGGCTGGCGGTCGAGGGCGCGCTGCGCCAGTTCGTGGACCTGCTGGAGAACCCGCGCGCCCCCTGGGAGAGCATCGCCTCGGTGTACCGGACGATCGGGGCCTGGGAGGCCGGCCAGGGCCGGAGTCTCGACGGGCTGCAGCGATCCCTGAGAGTGGGTGCCCGGCTGGCCTGGCGCCGCATCGCCGACCACTGCGATTCTCCCGACGTGCTCGGTCCGCTGGCCGAGGCCATCTTCGTCTTCCTCGACGAGATCGCCGCGGCCGCCTCCCAGGGGTACCTCAAGGCGATCGGCCGGGCCGCCGGCGAGGTCGAACGCCGCAGGCGCAGGCTGCTGGGCCTGCTCCTGTCCGATCCGCCGGCCTCGCCGGAGGAGATCGCGGAGCTCGCCAGGATCGCCGGCTGGGCCCTGCCCCGTACGGTCGCGGGCGTCGCGCTCCACGAGCGCAAACAGGATCAGTTCACCCCGCTGACGCTCCCGCCGGACGTCCTCGTCGACACCGACTGCCCGCAGCCGTACCTGCTGCTGCCCGATCCCGACGGCCCGGGACGCTCCCGGATCCTCGACGCCATCGACGTCGACTGGATCACCGCCGTGGGCCCGACCGTCCCGCTCCGAGCCGCCGCGAACTCGCTCCGGTGGGCCAGGGAGGCCCTCGCCCTCGCCCGCCGCGGCATCATCCCCCAGGACGGCCTGATCCGCTGCGGCGACCATGAGGCGACGCTCGTCATCTTCCGCGACGAGGAGTTCATCCGGAACGTCGCCGCCGGTCGGCTCGCGCCCCTGGAGTCCCTGCGTCCCGGGCGGCGGGAACGCCTGGCCGAGACGCTCCTCGCCTGCCTGCAACGCGGGTTCAACGCCAATGAGGCCGCCGAGCGCCTCCACATCCATCCGCAGACCGTGCGGTACCGGCTCCGCCAGCTCGAGGAGCTGTTCGGGGAGCGCCTGTACGACACCGACCGGCAGCTCGCCCTGGAGATGGCGCTGCACGCCTGGCTGGCGCTCAACCGCGCCGAGGAGAGCGCCTGACCTCGTACGAGAGCGCCTGACCGCGTACAAAAGCGAGCCGCGTACGAAGGCCGCCGGCGCGTACGGGAGCGCCTGACCGCGCACCTTCGCGAATCCGCGCAATCCGGTGCGAGTCACTCTCCGTCTCTGGCCGCCTCCGGACAGGAGGCGTTAAGGCTACTGAAGAGATACGTAGTGTGATAGTCATGTGACGGTGCGCTACAGGCCGGCGTACGCACGTCTCGTCAACGGCAAGCCATGGAGACGGTCATGCTCGTGTTCACCCTCGCTGTAGCCGCGGCCGTCGGTGCCGTGTTCGCGGCCGCCTTCCTGTTCCGGAAGGCGCGCCACGGCGCCGACGACCGGGGTCCGGGCAGCACGACCGCGGGTCACGCGGGCTCGATGCTGTCCTCCCTCTTCCTGCTCGTCTTCGCCATCGCGATCGTCGTCCCATGGACCACGGCCGACTCCGCCCGGCAGAACACCCAGACGGAGAGCCAGGCGATCGTCGACGCCTACTGGGCCGCCGCGGCGCTGCCGTCGCCGGCCGGCGCCCAGATCCAGGCCTCACTGCGCGACTACGTGCGCTTCGTCGTCGACAACGAGTGGCAGGTCATGCAGAAGGGACGGCTCAGCCAGGAGGGCTGGGCGCGCCTCGACACGCTGCGCGCCCAGGTCACCGGCCTCCAGGTCTCGGGCAACAACGCGGAGACCGCCCGCAGCACGCTCCTCGACCGGATCCGGGACATGTCCGCCGCCCGTGGCCAGCGCGCCGTCGACGCCAAGGCCAGCCCGCCGGCGGGCCTGCTGGCCCTCACGGTCATCACGGGCGTCCTCGCCGCCGCGTTCCCCTTCCTCGCCGGGGCCCGGCCCCGAGGGACGGCCCTCATCCCGGCGGCCGCGATGGCCGCGATGCTCGCCGTCGGGATCTATCTCGTGTTCGACATCTCGCACGTCTTCAACGGCGCGCTCCGCGTCAAGCCCGACGCCTTCACGTCGGCGCAGCAGGAGTTCCCCCGCATTCCCGAGAGCCGGTGACCCATGCGCGCACGCGGCATCAGTGTCCTGGCCACGGGCTCCCTCATCGGCCTCATGGCGACACCCGCCCTGGCCGACGACGGGGCCCGGCCCACCAGGACGCGCACCACCGGCCCGGTGCGCCGGGTCTCCCCGGCCGAGCCCTCGGACGGCGCTCTCTCCGGCGCTCCGATCGCCGGGGGCCTGCTCGGAGGTCTGCTCTCCGGGGGTTCGGCCTCTCAGGGCTCTTCTCCCGACGGCCCGGCCTCGCAGCGGCCGCCCTCCGGCGGCCCGGCTTCTCGGAGGTCATCCTCCGGCGGCCCGTCCGCCACCGATTCCGCACACCCGGCGGGCTCGTCGCCGCGAGCCGTCGTCCGGGCTGGCAGTGACGGTCCGGCCGACCAGAGTGGACCCCGCCACCACCACCGGCACTCCCGGCACGATCCGGCAGAGGCTCACGACGCCGATCGCGACCCCGGCCGACCCGGCCACCCTGGACGACCGGCGGATCACCGGCTCACCGCAACAAGCACCGACCCCGCGGGTCGGCTTCCCGTGACCAACGGCTCGGGACGGCTTCCCGAGATCGATGGTTCCGGTCTGCCCTCCGTGACCGGTGCGTCGGGACGGATTCCGCTGTCCGGTGGTTCCGGGCTACTGGTGACCGGCGCATCAGGGGCGGTTCCGGCGACCGGGGCGTCGCGGCCGCTTCTCGCGACCGGTGGTTCCGGGCGGCTCCCCGCGACGGGCGAATCCGGGCTGCTCCCCGTGACCGTCCGCGACCCCGGCCCCCTCTCCGTGGCCCTGGGCGGCCTCCGGCCGATCTCCGTGGCCGCGGGCACTCCCCGGCCGGTCTCCCTCGCGGTGGGCGGACCGCATCCGCTGCTCGCGGTGACCCTCTCGGTCTGCCTCGACCTCGATCTGCTGCACGCCTTGGATCTCCGCCTCGCCATCGGAGCCTGCGAGCACCCCGCGCCTCCGGCGCCTCCGCCCCCGGCACCCCCGGCACCCCCGGCACCGCCGGCACCGCCGACCGCTCCTCCGCCGTCCACGGCGCCCCGACCCACGCCACCGCCGCACACCGCTCCGCCCGCGGCGCCCGTCGCACCGGCCGTTCCGGTGCGACCCGTCGCCGCCCGGCCGGCCGCCCCGCGTCCGGTGGCCCCGCCACCGCGAGCCACTCCGAGCCGCCCGCCGGTGCCGTCGTCCGCCCCGGCACCGGAGCCCGAGAAGCCCACGGCCGTGCACCTGCCACACCGGAAGAAGCCGCTGGCCACCCTCACGGTCATCGTCGTCCTGGCGGTCATGGTCGCCGTCGGCGCGGGCCTCGCGTTCGCGACCGTGTGACGGCTCCGCGCGCAGGTCGTTCGTAACCCTGTGACGGCTCCGCGCAGGTCGTTCGTAACCCTGTGACGGCTCCGCGCAGGTCGCTCGCAACCGTGTGATGGCTCCGCTCCCGTCGTCGACGGGCCGCGGAAACGACCGCGCGGGCGGCGAGCCCGCGCTGGGGGAAGGGACCGGCAGAAGCGTCGGCCCCCTGGCGCGGTCAGCTCACCTTGGCGGCGCGTTCGTCCGGGACGCAGTGCGTCATCTTCAGGCCGTTGACCTCTCGCGGGCCGTTGTGGCCGAGCTTCTCGAGCCTGGCCCGGTCCTCCTCGGTGAGGTCCTGGCTCGCCAGCGGCGCGAGGTGGGCGACGTCGTCCGGGCCGATGCCCAGGCCCTCGCCCACCCGCAGGCCCAGGTCGTCCTCGGCGAGCAGGAAGTGCCAGACCATGCGCTCCTGGATGGGGCGCTCGCACTGCGACAGCATCGTGACCAGGTTGTGCACGAGATCGTCGCGCTCCCAGTCGTGCATGAGCAGGTAGCGCTGGCCGGCCTGCGCGTAGTCGTTGGTCCGAGGGATGCGCCTGCGGGTGACCCGGCCGGTGATCGTCGGTCCCTGCTCGTCCTGGGTCGGGTACCCCGCCTCGCGCAGCCCGCCCGTGATCGACGGTTCGTAGTTGACGTGCGGGTTCTCGCCGCCCTGGTCGACGTAGTAGGTCATCAGGCCGTCGCGCTGGTTGGTGCGGACCCGGCCGTGCTTCGGCTGGTTGACCGGAAGCTGCAGGTAGTTGGGTCCCACCCGGTAGCGCTGCGTGTCGCTATAGGAGAACGTGCGCCCGACCAGCATCTTGTCGTCGCTGAAGTCCAGACCGTCGACGAGGACCCCGGTGCCGAAGGCGATCTGCTCGTTCTCGGCGAAATTGTTGCCGACGCACTCGTCGAGCACCATGCGGCCGACCGGACGCGCGGGGAACCGCTCCTCCGGCCAGACCTTGGTGTCGTCGAGCGGGTCGAAGTCCAGTTCCGCATGCTCGTCGTCGCTCATCGTCTGCACGAGGAGCTCCCACTCCGGGTACTCGCCGCGCTCGATCGCGTCCCGCAGATCCTTGGTCGCGTGCCCGAGTTCCTGCGCCTGCACGACGGCGGCATCGGCGGCGGTCATGCTGCGCACGCCCTGCTTGGGCATCCAGTGGTACTTCACCAGGCGGGTCTCGCCCTGCTCGTTGACCCACTTGTAGGTGTTCACGCCGAACCCCTGCATATGCCGGTAGTCGGCGGGGATTCCGCGCGGGCTGAACAGGTTCACCAGCATGTGGACGCTCTCCGGCGTCTGCGACATGAAGTCGAAGATCCGGTTGGGCTCCTGCCGGAACGTCACCGGGTCCGGCTTCAGCGAGTGGATCACGTCGGGGAACTTGATGGCGTCCCGGATGAAGAACACCGCCAGGTTGTTGCCGACCAGGTCCCAGTTGCCGTCCTCGGTGTAGAACTTCACCGCGAAGCCGCGGGGGTCGCGCGCGGACTCGGAGGAGTCCCGACCGCCGATCACGGTCGAGAACCGCACCGCCACCGGAGTGCGCTTTCCGGCCTCCTGGAAGAGCTTGGCGCGGGTGAAGGCGCTGATCGGCTCATCGCCGAACCGGCCGTACGCCTCGAAGTAGCCGAACGCGGTGGTTCCACGCGCGTGTACGACGCGTTCGGGGATGCGCTCGCGGTCGAAGTGGCTGATCTTCTCCAGGAACTGGTAGTTCTCCAACGTCGCCGGGCCGCGGGCGCCGATCGTCCGCTGGTTCTGGTTGTCGTAGACCGGGTGGCCCTGCCGGTTGGTCAGCACCTCGCGGTCGTCCCCCGGCTGGGGGCCCACGCTGGACACGTCCGTCATCGTGACGGCCTCCTCGGTTCATTGTCTCCGTCCCTCGCCCCTACCCCCTGTCACCGGTTCAAGCGTCCCGACACCACCGTTTTTAGCCGATTTCACCCACTCTGATCAGCGAAGATGTCCCGGATGTCCCTTGAGCGGCCCACCTTCGTCGATCGCCCTGCTGGTGGACGGAGAGTCACCGGTGAGGCCGCTTCCGAGGGGAAGAGGAGGAGTCCGTGTGCCGCCATCGCGCTCCGACCTCCTCGTCGCTCGGGGGAGGCCCGGGCAGCGGCCTCGTGGGCGTGTCGGCGCGCAGCGCGTCCAGCAGCGGCGTCAGGTAACGGCGGCGCGGCGCAGCGCGGCGGTGCGATCGGCGCCGACGCCCACGCCCGCCTCCTCGGCGACGGCCGAGATCGGCGCTCGCCGTCGGCGCCGCCGCGCTCGACGCGGCCGTCCATGCCTGGGACATCGCGATGGCCGCCGGCCGTCCGTCACCGCTGAACGCCGACCTGTCCGAGCGCCTGCTGCCGGTGGCCGAGGCGATCGCGGAGCCGCTGCGCGGCTTCGCCTGCGCGCCCGCCCTCGACCCGCGACCGGCCGACGACGCCACCGCCGCGCTGCTGCGCTACCTGGGCCGCGCCCCCGGAGTGGACCCGCTGAGCCGGCCCGCTGCGGCAGTGCTGCGCGACCCGGGCCGCGCCCTCGAGTGGACCCGCTGATCCGACCGGGCGCGGCCGCCGCCGCGAAGCCCCGGCGACGGCGCCCGCCTGCGGCCGTGCGCCGGGACGGGGAGGAGGCGTCAGGCGAGACCGGCGTCGTGGGCGAGGAGCGCGATCTGGGTGCGGTTGTCCAGGCCGAGCTTGGTGAGGATGCTGGAGACGTGGGCCTTGACCGTCGTGACGCCCATGGCCAGCTCCGCGGCGATGTCGGCGTTCGTCCGGCCGCGCCCGATCGCGACGGCCACCTCATGCTCGCGGGGGGTGAGGGCGGCCAGCGCGGCGCGGGCCCGCTCGTACGCTCCGGCCTGCACGATGGTGCGCTCCATGAGCCGCCGGGTGATGCGCGGGGACAGGATCGGCTCTCCCGCCGCGACCCGGGTGACCGCCTCCACGATCTGCGAGGGCGACGTGTCCTTGAGCAGGAATCCGCTGGCGCCCGCGCGCAGCGCGTGCAGGATGTTCTCGTCGGTGTCGAAGGTGGTCAGCACGATCACCTCCGGGGGACGGGCGCGGGCCCGCAGCCGCCGGGTGGCGACGATGCCGTCCACGCGCGGCATCCGCAGGTCCATCAGGACCACGTCGGGGGCGTGGGCGTCGGTGGCGGTGACGGCCTGCTGGCCGTCGGCGGCCTCGCCGACCACTTTGATCCCGGCGGCTCCGTCCAGCATCATCGCGAGCCCCGCGCGGACCATGGCGTCATCGTCGACCAGCAGCACGCGGATCACGCGGGCCATGGTAGCCAGGCGTGGAGCCGGAACTCCCGGTCGACGATCCGATGATCCAGCCGCCCGCCGGCCAGCCGTACCCGCTCGGTCAGCCCGACCAGGCCGAGACCGCTGCCCGGCGCGACCGGGTCCGAGTCGAGATCCGGCAGCGGGTTGCGGATGTCGATCAGCAGTTGCGTGCCGGGACCACCGCTGAACGACACGTCGACCGGCAAGCCAGGCGCGTGCTTGCGCGCGTTCGTCAGCCCCTCCTGCGCGACGCGGTAGGCGGTGCGGGCGGCGGCCGCCGGGAGGGCGGCGACGTCGGGAACCTCCTCGCGCAGCCGCACCGGCTGCCCCGCCTCGCGGGCCTCGGCGACCAGGCGGGGCAGGTCGGCCAGCGTGGGCTGGATCTCCAGGTCGTCGTGCGCGTCGTCGTCCTCGCGCAGGAGACCGATCACCTGGCGTAGCTCCTCCAGTGCCTGGTGCACCCCGGTACGCACCACCCCGGCGGCCCGGGCGAGCTGCTCGGGGGAGGAATCCGGGCGGTACTCCAGGGCCCCGGCGTAGGTGGCGACCAGCGAGAGCCGGTGGGCCAGCACGTCGTGCATCTCCCGGGCGAGCGTGCGCCGTTCGGCCATGCGGGCCTCGGCGACCAGCCTGCCCTGCTCGGCCTCGGCCCGCTCGGCGCGCTCGCGCAGCGAGACGAGCAGCGCGCGGCGGGCGCGGGCCAGCGCGCCCCAGCCGAGCAGCGCGCCGTACGCGACGCAGACCAGCAGCAGCCACCAGCCGAGGGAGATCCCGGAGTCGGGTCGCCAGAACCCCCGGAGCACGTGGGCCGCGATGCCCGCCGCCGCCACGGCCACCGCGACGGGGAACCGCCTGCGCTGCGCGACCTGCAGCGCCCCCATCGTCGCCGCCGGCGTGGCGACCGGGCAGGCGACGGCGAGGAGGGTCGCGGCGAGCGCCCCGGAGACCGGCCACCACACCTGGGCGGCCGCGGCGGCCAGGCTCGCCACCGCCGCCGCGACGTCCAGCCACAGCGGGAACCCGCCCGTCCGTCCCCACAACGACACGGCGGTCAGCACGCCCACCACGAGGACCACGCTCGACACGGCGACCGTACGGGGAGATCGGCTAAGACTCACCGGCTCACGCTAGCCTCCGGCGCGGCGGGGCCGTCACCTACCAAAGTCGGAGGCGGATCCCACCGGGGCAGGACGAGGCGCGACCGCGCGCCCGATGCGGCGGACCGGCCGGGCGGGCGAGGCTGACCGGCGTGAACACCTCCCTCAGAAGGCTCGTCCTCACCGTGGCCGGCGCACCCGCCGCCGCCCTGGCCGTATGGGCCGTGGCGGTGCCCCTCGCCGGGGCGACGCTGACCGTGCGGACGGGCGGCGGCACGCGTACGGTCGGCCCGGCGTCGGTCGTGGCGGCGAGCCTGCTGGCCGCGCTCGCGGCCTGGGCGCTCCTGGCCGTCCTGGAGCGCTCGGCCGCCCGGCCCCGCCGCATCTGGACGATCATCGCGCTGGCCGTGCTCGCGCTGTCCCTCACCGGCCCGCTCGGCAGCGCCACCGGGGTCGCCGCGGCGCTGGTCCTCACCGTGCTGCACCTGGTCACCGGCGCCGTGCTCGTCCTCGGGCTGGTGCGCCGGTGAACGCGCCGTACGGGTACCTGACCACCGTGAGCGTCCTCGCGGTGTGGACCCTGGTCTCGCTGGTCGCACCGCGCCGGCCCCGGCCGGCGGCCATGCTGGCCTTCTACCTCACCGTGGTCCTGGGCGAGCTGCCCTTCATGGGGCTCGCCTGGCTCCTGGCCGCCACGGTCCTGGCCCTCGTCCAGGGCGACCTCACCTCGCCCTTCGTCGCGGGAGCGGCGGCGGTGCCCGCGGCGGGCCTGTGCCTGGTGGCCTGGCGGGGCCGCCGGGCGCTGCCCGCCGTACAACAGGCGATGGGAACGGTGCCCGTCTCCCGCCGCCTCCCGTACGCGCGCATCCTGCTCAGCCCCTTCCTCCGCCGGCGGCGCGCCGTCGAGCGGATTCCCGGCCTGGCGTACGGCCCGGCCGGACGGCGCAATCTCCTGGACGTCTACCGCCACCGTTCCCGGCCCACCGGTGCCCCGGTCCTGATCCACTTCCACGGCGGCGCGTACCAGGGAGGCCGGAAGAACAGCCAGTCCCTGCCTCTCCTGTACCGCCTGGCCGACCAGGGCTGGGTGTGCGTCAGCGCGAACTACCGCCTGCGCCCGGACGCGACCTTCCACGACCATCTGGTGGACGCCAAGAGGGTGATCGCCTGGGTACGGGAGCACGGCCCCGCGTACGGCGCCGATCCCGGCCGGATCATCCTGGCGGGCAGCTCGGCCGGTGCCCACCTGTCGGCCCTGGCCGCGCTGACCCCGGACGACCCGGCGTTCCAGCCCGGTTTCGAGAGCGTCGACACCTCCGTCACGGCGGTGATCGGCCTCGGCGGCTACTACGGCCGCTACCACGACACGGACCCCCGGACCTCGCCGCTCGCCCACGTACGCCCGGACGCGCCGCCGTTCCTCCTGGTCCACGGGGACCACGACACCCTCGTTCCGGCCGAGGACGCCCGGGAGTTCGCCGAACGCCTGCGCGAAGTGTCGGACCAGCCGGTCGTCTACGCCGAGCTGCCCGGCGGACAGCACGGCTTCGACCTGTTCGACTCCCTGCGCTTCCACGCCGTCATCAACGCCATCGAGGCCTTCACCGCGCGGGTTCTGTCCCCGGCCTTCCGCCCGTGAGGCGCCGGCCGACCCGACCCTGGGCCTACGCGCTGCCGCCGGCGGCGCCCGACACGGCCTGAGCCCTGGACGGCGGCGGAGGTCGCGCGCCCGGGGGGCCGTCCACGGGGGTGAGACGCCGTGATCTGCTCCGACGGTAGTGATCCCTTCTGCGTGCTGGAGGTCTCCATGAGCCGAGCCGTCGTCTATGAGACCTTCGGAGGTCCTGAGGTGCTGGAGGTACGAGACGTTCCGGAATCGCACGCCGGGCCGGGTGAGGTGCGCGTCCGCGTGACGGCCGCAGGCCTGAACCCGATGGACTGGAAGATCTCCTCGAACCCCGAGACGGCGGCGAGATTCGGCGTCACCGTGCCGTCCGGCTTCGGGTGTGACTTCGCCGGCGTCGTCGACGAGGTCGGAGCCGGCGTCGACGGGTTCGCCACCGTGCCGTCCGGCTTCGGGTGTGACTTCGCCGGCGTCGTCGACGAGGTCGGAGCCGGCGTCGACGGGTTCGCCGTCGATGATCGCGTCTACGGAGGCGCGATGGCGAAGGCCGTCGCGGAGTTCCTGGTGATGAAGGTCCCGGCTGCGGCGCCCGACATGCTGTTCCCCACGCCGGACGGCATCGTCGACGAGGTGGCGAGCACACTCCCGGTGGCGGGCCTGACCGCCGCCGCCGCGCTGGAGGCGATCGGCCTGAGGTCCGGTGACACCGTCCTGGTCGGCGGTGCCGCGGGCGGGGTGGGCGTGTTCGCCGTGCAGCTCGCGAGGCTCGCCGACGGGGCGGTGCGGCCGGACCGGCCGATCTTGAGCGGATCACCGATGTGATCCGCGCCGGCGAGCTCACCGTGCCGATCGCCGCGACCTTCCCGATCGAGCGGATCCGCGATGCCGTGGCGCTGCAAGCCGGAGGCCACGTCCACGGCAAGGTCGTGATCACGCTGTGACCCCTCTCCGCCGAGCGGCTGCGCCCTGCCGTGCTCGCCGGGATCCCGGCGAGCACCGCACCCTCGGCTGCAGGTCCGGCCGCCTTCGGCGCGAGCACCCGCCTCGGGCCCCTGCGTAATAGGCGAACTCGATCAGGAAGGCGGCTGTCAGCCGGAGCGTGGTAGGCCCTCCGTTACCCAGCGCCTGATCTGCTCCGCCGCCTGCTCCGCGATGGGATGCCCGGAGGGACGGGTGACAAGGTCGCTGAGCGCGAACATGTCCAAGACGCGCCCCAAGTAGCTCCAGTTCTCGGCGAGCGCCAGGTCAGCGGGCTGGTACTCGGCGAAAGCGCGGCAGAAGCCGTCGAGGAACCGGGTGGGATAGTCAACGCCGAATCGGACCATGTTGGCCGCGTCGCCATAGGGGCATCCGGAATAGCTGAACTCCCAATCCAGGATGGCATCGACGCGCCAACTGTTGCGCACGTGCGTGACCAGGATGTTCTTGGGGTTGACGTCGGCATGGACCAGCCGACTGTGATCATCGATTCGGGTCAGCGCCGGTGCGTGGGTCGCGCACAGCTCCACCCATGCCCGTCGCGTGGCCTGATCCAAGCGGGCCGCCGGAGCCGCGGACATGCAGGACTCGGCGACCTCGCCCAGTTGCTGCGACCACGGGCGTTCCGCGCGGACGGACAGATGCTCGTCGGTGAAGAAACCCCGGCGCTCGAACGTCACCGCGCCGATCCCCGCGACGACACGCCCCACCTCAGCGCCGAGGTCCCCCAGGGAGGTCCCGCTGAGTCCATCGCCGGAAAGCACCTGGCTGAGCGGCGTCCCCGCCACATACTCCAGGACCATGGCCGGCCGAGTACCCTCGCCTGCCGCTGCGGACGGTATGACCGACAGCACCTCTGGGACGGGAACGTATCGACCGGCCGCCGTCATGACCGCGGCTTCGACGGCAGGATTCGATCCGCCGAGCCGTGCGACAACCTGGCCGTCGGTCAGGGTGACCAGGTATGTCTCGTGAGAGAACCCGCCCGCCAACGTTGATGTCTCGACCACGTCGCGGCCAAGCGCCGCAGCGATGCCGTGAATCTCTTCAGGCCGCATCGGCCCAGTCTCGCGCAGCCGACCACTCTGAGCGGCTTGAACGCTCGGCGGAGAAGCGATCAGATCCACCAGTGCGGCGGTCGACACCCAGCGGAATCCGACGCTTTGGGCCGCAGGCACACAGCGGTCTCACGCACCCGGCTCCACGAAAACGCCGGCGGCCCTGGTCATAGACGCGTCGATGCACCAGCTGGGACGATCGTCTGGGCCTTCGTCCCTCGGATGCACCTGCTGAGAGGCGCCTATACCGCCAGCACCACGCTCCCTGACCTGTCGCCGCTCTGGAGCGCCGACCCGCCGTCCGTACGGAGGATCATCATGCACGCTTCACTTCAGCCGGGCCTGACCGCACGGCTGGACTACCTGGTACCGGCCGAACGCACCGTTCCCCACCTGCTGCCCGAATCCGAGCACTTCGCCGCCCTGCCCCCGGTTCTGGCCACCGGGTACCTGATCGGCATTGTGGAGTGGACCTGCATGCGCGCCCTGGACGGGCACCTGGAAGACGGTGAGCAGACCCTGGGCGTGCACGTCGACCTCAGCCATCAAGCCCCCACGCCCCCCGGCAGCACGCTGACCGTCCACGCCGAGCTCACCGCCGTCGACGGCGGACGGCTCACTTTCTCCGTTCACGCACAAGACGACGCCGCCACCGTCTGCCAGGGGATCCACCGCCGCGCCATCATCGATGCCGAACGCTTCCACGCACGAGTCCGGCGCCGTCTGCCGCAGTAGGTCCGGTGGACCGGCTTGGTGTCCCCCGGCCAATCCAGATCGGGCCTGTGAAGGCTCTCAGTGATCTTTTCCGTGCTCGCCGTTTGTCATTGATCCCCACCTTCGGCGCGCGGCTGCGGCATCGCGTACCTCTTCGAGGAGAGACGTGAGTTCTTCGTCGTCAAGGCGGTTCAAGTGATCGATGATTTCGGTGGGGACGACAGCGGCGAGTCTTCGGCCCTGTTCGGTCAGGTAGACGATCTCACCGTTCCGGGCAACTTCTCGCGCGACCACGGGCAACTCTGGCGCGCTGTCCAGTGATACCTCCCGCCAGGCCGGCGGTCGGTCGTGCGTCTGCCGCAGCCTCGGTTCTTCGTCGCGAATCGGGGGCGCTGCCGGCGGCTGATCCGCTGGCGTCTCCGGCGCGGGATAGAGGGGGCCGTGGCGTGAGATGCCGTAACTCCGCGCCGCTGCGGCCATCAGTGCCCGTAGATAGTCATGCACCGCCTGCTCGGGCACGCGGAAGGACCCGCCAACGCGGACAGCCGGCAACTCGCCGGCATTGATGATGCGGTAGACGGTCGCTTTGGGTACACGCAGGACCGCGGCTACCTCTGAGACCGCCAGGAACCTGACCTCATTTAGAGGCCGCTCCCCTGAACTCATCCCACGCCTTCCTCTTCCCTGCGTCCAAGCGTCGGGCCGGCTCCAGGAGTCTGGGCCTGCCTCGCTGAGCGAGCGTAGACGCTTACCCGCGGCGGGGGAGTGGATCGTGGGCCCGCGCTGGAGCCCGTGATCACGGCCGGTCGCCGGGAAGCGCGACGGACCGGACTTCGGACACGGATTCGGCGCGTCCGCCTGTGATCAACTGACACCAGCCGGACACAGCCGGACGTGTGATCATGGGTGGCAGCCGAGTATCCGCAGGTCAGTGGCCCGTTCGGCGGGTCGGAGGGTGGCGCGCCCAGAGGGATTCGAACCCCCGACCGTCGGATTAGAAGTCCGATGCTCTATCCAGCTGAGCTATGGGCGCTCAATCGATCGGCTCTGAGTGTACGGACTTCGCGGCGCTCGTGCGTCACCGGTGAGCACAGGTATGATCAAACACCTGGTCTCCGGGGTGGCCTGATGCGGCCGACATCTACCGGGCCGTCATTGACACGGACGTTCCACCGCTGTTGACTCCGCGTGTCTTGGAACTCCCTGCCTGCCCTGAGCGAAAGGTGCCGTCGTGCGCCCACTCTCCCGTGCCCGCCGTCGGCTCCTCCTCTTCGTCGCCGTCGTCCTGGCCGTGGTGGGCGGCGGCGCCGTGACGCTGGCGGCCCGGAACGGGCCGGACACCCCGCAGCCGGCGCACAAGGCGCACACGGTGGCGTACGACCACTACTCGCTGAAGCTCGACGGCGACCGGGTCTACCTGTGGTCGGCGGAGTTCCACTACTGGCGGCTGCCGAGCCCCGACCTGTGGCTGGACGTGCTCCAGAAGTTCAAGGCCGCGGGGTACAACGCGACGTCCATCTACTTCGACTGGGCCTACCACTCCCCGAAGCAGGGCGTCTACGACTTCACCGGCGTACGCGACATCGACCGGCTCCTCGACATCGCGCAGCAGGTGGGCATCTACGTCATCGCGCGCCCGGGGCCGTACATCAACGCCGAGACCGACAGCGGCGGCTTCCCTGGCTGGCTGACGACGCAGAAGGGCCGGGCGCGGTCGAGCGCCCCCGACTACACCGCCGCGTACCAGGAGTGGCTGCGGCACGTCGATCCGATCATCGCCCGGCACCAGTTCACCGACGGTACGGGGCCGGTGATCCTGTACCAGATCGAGAACGAGTACGGCACCCACACCGACAAGGCGTACATGAAGGACCTGAAGCAGCAGGTCCGCGCCGACGGGATCGACGTGCCGTTCACGCACAACCACTGCTGTGGCGCCTCGAAGTGGGCGACCGGCGGCGGGTCGGTCGACCTGCCGGGTCAGGACAGCTACCCGCAGAAGTTCAACTGCTCGACCCCGGACCGGTGGAACGGGCTGAGCACCCTGCCGCGCTTCCGGGACGACGCGCCGATCTTCACTCCGGAGTTCCAGGGCGGAGCGTACGACCCGTGGGGCGGTTCCGGATACGACAAGTGCCGGAAGCTGACCGGCCCGGACTTCGAGAAGGTCTTCTACGAGAACAACATCGCGACCGGCGTCACGATGCAGAACTTCTACATGACGTACGGCGGGACCTCGTGGGGCTGGCTCGCCGATCCGAGCCACGTGTACACGTCCTACGACTACGGGTCGGCCATCAAGGAGGACCGGGAGCTGACGCCGAAGTACGACGAGGCGAAGCGGCTCGGGTACCTCACGCAGGCGGTGGCGCCGCTGACCAAGACGAAGTCGGTCTCGGCGGACGGGCCGACCAACACCGACCTGCACCTCACCGCGCGGGCGAACCCGGACGACGGCACGCACTTCTACGTGCTGCGGCACCGGGACGCGACGTCCACCACGACCGAGACCACGCACGTGCCGATCGACCTGAACGCCGGGACGCAGGGCGGCGCCAAGCCCTCCTACCCCTCCGTCCCGCAGGAGCCGGGCACGAGCATCAAGCTCGCGGGCCGGGACTCCAAGCTGCTCGTCGCCGGGTACCGGCTCGGCTCACAGGACCTGCGGTACTCCACCTCGGAGATCATGACGCACGGCCGCATCGGCGATCGGGACGTCGCACTGCTGTACGGGCGCCGGGGCGAGGACGGCGAGACCGTGCTGCACTACGACGCCGAACCCTCGGTCACCGTGATGTCCGGGAAGGTACGCCACGTCTGGAACGCCGGCCGCGGGGACCTGCGCCTGAACTACACGCACCAGGGGCTGGCGCGCGTCCTCGTCACGCCGCGCGGCGGCGTGCCCGTCCTGCTGCTCCTGGCGACGGACCAGGAGGCGGCGCGCTTCTGGCGCCAGGACACCGCCGCCGGGCCCGTCCTCGTCCGGGGGCCCGAGCTCGTACGGTCGTCGGTGGTCCAGGGCTCGGCGCTGGCCCTCACCGGCGACACGTCCGCGCCGACCGACCTGGAGGTCTTCACCGCGCCGTCCGTACGGACGGTCACCTGGAACGGCGCGCCCGTACGGACGGCCGGGAACGACACCCTCACCGGCCGGCTCGCCGGGCCCCGGCCCGTCACCCTTCCGGCACTGACCGGCTGGAAGACGCGCGCGGAGTCGCCCGAGGCACGGCCGGGCTTCGACGACCGCGCCTGGACGGTCGCGGACCACAAGACGACGAACAACCCGACGCCGCCCGCCACGTCGCCGGTGCTGTACGCCGACGACTACGGCTTCCATCACGGCGACGTCTGGTACCGCGCGCACTTCACGGCGAAGGGCCGGGAGGCCGGGATCACCCTGACCGCCGGGACCGGCAAGGCCGGCGTCTACTCGGCGTGGCTGAACGGCCGGTTCCTCGGCAGTAGCGGGGACGGCCGGCACACGTTCGCCTTCCCCGCCGGTGCGGTCGCGAAGGGCCGGGACAACGTGCTGTCGGTGCTCGTGGAGGACATGGGGCACAACGAGGACTTCGACTCCACCGACACCCACAAGGAGCCCCGCGGCCTGACCGGCGCGAAGCTCCGCGGATCGACCGCGCCGCTCACCTGGCGCATCCAGGGCAGCGCGGGCGGGGAGACCCTCCCCGATCCCGCGCGCGGCCCGTTCAACACCGGCGGCCTGTTCGGTGAGCGGAACGGCTGGTACCTGCCCGGCGGTACGGGCGCCGGCTGGACGGCCACGACCCTGCCGCACCGCGACAAGAGACCCGGGATCTCCTGGTACGAGACGACGTTCGACCTGAGCCTGCCGAAGGGCCAGGACGTGCCGCTCGGCGTGACGTTCACCGACGACGAGTCCCGGCACTACCGCGCGCTGCTGTTCGTGAACGGCTGGCAGCTCGGCCGGTACGTCAACGACGTCGGCCCGCAGCGGAGCTTCCCGATCCCGCCGGGGATTCTCCGCACCGACGGCCGGAACACCCTCGCGATCGCGGTCTGGAACGAGGACGGCAGGACCGGCGGCCTCGGCCAGGTCGGGCTGCGGCAGTACGCCGACCTGGCCACGAGTCTGCGGGTCTCGGACGTCACCGCCCCACGCTGACCCCGGTTCGCCGGAAGTCACCGCGCGGGCCCGCTCGCCGGGCCCGGCGTCCCGCGCGGCTCCCGTCCGCCGGGCTCAGCGCTCTTCGCGGAACGCGACGTGGCGGCGGGCGATCGGGTCGTACTTGCTGAGTGTGAGCCGGTCGGGGTCGTTGCGGCGGTTCTTGCGGGTCACGTAGGTGTAGCCGGTGCCCGCCGTGGACCGGAGCTTCACGACCGGCCGGAGCTGGTTCCTCGCCACGGTGTCTCCCCTCTGAGACGTGCGGTCCCTCCGCACCGAACACGACAACGAATTTCGTTCCCAGATATTCCGCCCCGTCACGCCGTCCCCTTCGCCTGCGACGACAGGTCGTACACCGTCGTGCCGCCGACCGTCTCGGCGGTGAAGTTCCCCTGCACCCAGGACGCGATCTGCTGGGCCACGTCGCTGCCGCCGGAGCCCGTACCCCGCGACATCCCCATCGTCGACCCGCCGATGAAGTAGTGGATCCGCTTCGCGCGGACGTACTCCTGGAACCGCTGCAGGCTCGGCGCCGGGTCGGTGCCGTTGAACCCGCCGACCGCCATCACCGGCTCGCCGGTCGCCAGCTGGTATCCGGCGGCGTTGTTCGACCCGACCGTCGCGGCGACCCAGGTGTAGGAGCCGGCGTTCCGCTCGAGCGCGGAGGTCAGTGCGGCGCTCGGGGTGGTGGCGTTCAGCAGCCCGCCCGGGCCACCGCCCCCACCCGGCCCCCGCATGCCGCCGCCCGGCGACTGCGGCATCCCCCCGTTACCGGTGCGCGGCCCCCCGGGGAACCCGCCGCCCGGGAACCCGCCACCGGCGAAGCCGCCTCCGGGGAACCCGCCACGGCCGCCGCCCTGCGCGCGGAAGCCGCGCCCCATGCCACCGGCGCGCCCGCCGAACCCCGGCATCCCGCCCCGCCCGGACGACGGCCCTGCCGTCGGGATCGCCCCCGTGTGCGGAGTACCGGCCGTCTCGACCGCGTACGCGGCCGGCCCGGCGACCGACGTGAGCGCGGCCACGACCAGCGCCGTGCCGAGCAGCCGGCGCGGGGCGCGCCCGGCCGAGGCCAGCAGCGCGGCGGCGAGCAGGCCGCCGACCAGCACGACCAGCCGCAGCCACGGCACGAAGTCCGGCGTGCGGCCGAGCAGGACGTACGACCACCAGGCGGTCAGCGCGACCGTCCCGGCGAGCGTGAAGGACGCGGCCGGCCGGTGCCGTTCCCGCCACAGCACCGCCGCGCCCATCCCGGTGAGCGCCGCGACCGCCGGGGCCAGCGCGACCGTGTAGTACCCGTGGAAGATCCCCTGCATGAGACTGAACACCAGGCCGGTCACCAGCAGCCAGCCGCCCCACAGCGCGAACCCGGCGAACTCGCGGCGGCGCTCCCGGCCGCGCGTCAGCCACAGCCCGGCGACGAGCAGGACCAGCGCCGCCGGCAGCAGCCACGCGATCTGCCCGCCGAGCTCACCGTCGAACATCCGCATCGGCCCGGCGTCCTGGTTGAGGTTGCCGAGCCCGCCCGTCTCGTTCCCGCTCAGCCGGCCGAGGCCGTTGTAGCCCAGGGCGAGCTCCAGCACGCTGTCGTGCTGGGAACCGCCGATGTACGGGCGGGAGCCCGACGGCACCAGGGCGACGATCGCGACCCACCATCCCGCCGCGACGACCAGCGCGACCCCCGCGAGGAGCAGCTGCCCGATCCGCCGCCGTACGGGCGCGGGCGCCGCCAGCAGGTACACCAGCGCGAACGCCGGCACGACGAGGAACGCCTGCAGCATCTTGGCCAGGAACCCCAGCCCCACGCAGGACGCCGCGAACACCAGCCACCGGGTGCTCGCGCCCTCCACCGCCCGCACGACCCCGTACGCGCCGAGCGCGAGCAGCAGGACGAGCAGCGCGTCCGGGTTGTTGAACCGGAACATCAGCGCGGCCACCGGCGTGGTCGCCAGGACGGCCCCCGCCAGCAGCGCCCCGGCGATCGCGGTCCGGTCACCGCGCCCACCGAGCGAACGCCGGACCGCCGCGTACACCACCCCGACCGCCGCGACCCCCATGAGGGCCTGCGGCACCAGGATGCTCCAGGCGTTCACCCCGAAGATCCGGGCGGACAGCTCCATCGGCCACAGCGCCATCGGCGTCTTGTCGACGGTGATGAAGTTCGACGCGTCCGAGGATCCGAAGAAGAACGCCTCCCAACTGCGCGTTCCGGCCTGGACCGCCGCCGAGTAGAAGGCGTTCGCCCAGCCGGAGGCGCCCAGCCCCCACACGTACAGCACCGCGGTGGCGGCGAGGAGGCCGAGCAGCGCGGGACGCGCCCACGCCGGGTCGCCGGCGGATCCGCGCAGCACCCGGCGTGCCAGGCGACCGCCGCGGGCGGCTCGTACGCCGCCCTCGGGTTCGGCCTGCCGGGGTGGTCCGGAGGTCATCGATGTCATGGGACCACGGTCGGCGCCCGACGTCAGCGGTCCCTGAGCCGACCATTAAAGCCCGGTGAGAATCCTGCCTTCCACTGAGTGGAAGGCGGGGAGATCGCCGATGCCGTCCCCGGCGTAGGCTCGCCAACCCCCCGAAACGAAGGGTGTGCCATGGCGCTGCTGGATGAGAAGACCTGGGCCGGCTCGGTGTTCGGTGACGGCTGGTACGAGCCGTCCGGGGGAGACGCCGCCGTCGTCGAGCCCGCCACCGGCGCCGAACTGGGCCGCACCGGCATCGCCGTCGGCGAGGACGTCTCCCGGGCCGCCGCCGAGGCGGCGAAGGCGCAGCGCGGGTGGGCCGCCACGTCGTTCGAGGAACGCGCTGCGGTGCTCCGCCGCGCCGGCCTGCTGTTCGAGCAGCACGCCGCCGAGATCGAGGAGTGGATCGTCCGCGAGACCGGCGCAATCCCGCCCAAGGCGGCCCTGGAGACCCACATCGCAGCCCAGGAGTGCTACGAGGCGGCCGCGCTCGCCTCCCATCCCCTCGGCGACATCCTGCCGACCGCCAAGAAGCGGCTCAGCCTCGCCCGCCGCGTGCCCGCCGGCGTCGTCGGGGTCATCGCCCCGTTCAACTTCCCGCTCATCCTCGGCATCCGATCGGTCGCGCCGGCCCTCGCCCTCGGGAACGCCGTCGTCTTCAAGCCCGACCCCCGTACGGCGGTGGCCGGCGGCGTCGTCGTGGCCCGCGTGTTCGAGGAGGCCGGGCTGCCCGCCGGGGTCCTGCACATGCTCCCCGGCGGCGCCGACGCCGGAGAGGCGCTGGTCGCCGACCCGCACGTCCGCGTCATCTCCTTCACCGGCTCCACCGCCGCCGGCCGCGCGGTGGGCGAGGCCGCCGGACGGCACCTCAAGCGCGCCCACCTGGAACTCGGCGGCAACTCCGCTCTCATCGTCCTCGACGACGCCGACCTCGACCTGGCGGTGTCCGCGGCGGCGTTCGGCTCGTTCATGCACCAGGGCCAGATCTGCATGACGACCGGGCGGCACCTGGTGCACGAGCGGATCGCGGGCGAGTTCGTCGAACGCCTCGCCGCCAAGGCCGACGGCCTGCCCGTCGGGAACCCCGCCACCGAACAGGTCGCCCTCGGCCCGATCATCGACGAGAGGCAGCGCGACCACATCCACGCCCTGGTCACCGCGAGCGTCGACGCGGGCGCACGCCTGGCCGCCGGTGGCACGTACGACGGGCTGTTCTACCGCCCGACGGTCCTCGCCGGCGTCACCCCGCAGACCCCGGCGTACGCGAACGAGGTCTTCGGCCCGGTCGCACCGGTCAGCGCGTTCGGCTCTGCGGACGAGGCGGTCGCCCTGGCCGCCGGCACCGAGTACGGCCTGTCGCTCGGCATCCTCACGCGGGACGTCATGAAGGCACTCGACCTGGCCGACCGGATCCCGAGCGGGATCGTGCACATCAACGACCAGACGGTCGACGATGAGGCCGTCGCCCCGTTCGGCGGCGTCGGCGCGTCGGGCACCGGCTCCCGTTTCGGCGGCGCCGCGGCGAACATCGAGGCGTTCACCGAGACCCAGTGGGTGACCATGCAGGGCGACATCGCCCGCTACCCCTTCTGACCGCGGTCTCGTCGCCGTCGGTCCACGGAGACCTGAACCCACCTACCTCGGGCGGGCGGCCGTCGACCGGCGGCTCGGGCCACGAGACCATCGGCGCTATCCGTGACGCCCGGCCGGTCGGCAGGCTCGGCACCATGAAGGACGAAGCCGGCCGACAGGCCGCGATCGGGTCCGGCGGGCCGCCGCTGCGGCGGCGGGTCGCTCCGGCCGTCGCCCTCTTCCTCCTCGCCCCGGCCATCGGCGAGCTGCTGCTGGGCAATCCGCGGGTCGCGGAGACGGCGGCCTTTCTGCCCGTGCTCGCTCCGCTGTACGGCGGCGGCGCCCTGCTCATCCGCGAGACGGCGCGGCGGGCCGGGCGCGGACCGGCCACGATGCTGATCCTCGGGGTCGCGTACGGGCTCGTCGAGGAGTGCCTGGCCGACCAGATGCTGTTCAACCGCCACTCCCGGACGACATGGAAGCGGTGGAGGCCGTCGGCGTCCGAACGGCCACCGAGGTCCCGATTCCGGATGTCGTGGTGGGTGACTCCGAGACTCTCCGTGCCGGGGCGGCGGTGCTTCTCGCCGAGCAGACCTACCTGGTGGCAGAGATCGTCAGTCAGGGAACCGGCGCAGGGATTACCAGGACAAGCCCCGGATCTACGCGGCTGCGGGGATCCCCGCCTTCCTTCGCGTCGAACTCGTCGGCGCGAACCCGCCGTACGTCGAGGTGCTGAGCCTGCGTGACGGCGCTTATGTCAGCGTCGCGCACGTCGATGCCGGCAGATCGTGAAACTGACCGATCCGTTCCCGGTCGCATTCGATCCGGCGCGGCTCCTTGGCCGGCGTTTCCGCTGAATCGCGTGCTCAGCGGGACGCGGTCGGACTGGACTGGGACGCCAGGTCGCGGAACGCGGTGTCGAGGGCGCCGATGAGGTGGTCGAAGGTGACGTCCAGGGACTCCGGGAGGCCGAAGCCGCCGGCGGTTTCGAGGGAGACGAGGCCGTGGCAGACGGTGCGCCACATGCGGATCGCGTGGATCAGGTCCGCGCCCTGGAGCCCGTAGCCGCTGATGGCGGCGGCCGCGACGGCGACGGCCTGGTCGCTCACCATGGTGTACTCCTCATCGCCAGGGGCCGGGGCCTGCACGCTCGCGGCGTAGCGGCCCGGATGGGCGAGGGCGTAGGCGCGGTAGGCGCGGGACGCCGCCCGCAGGCTGTCCCGGCCCGTCAGCCCGACGGCCGCCCTGGTCACGCTGTCGGTGAGTTCGCGGATGCCCAGCAGCGCCACGTCGCGCTTGACGGCTTCGAGCCCGTCGACGTGCTTGTAGAGGCCGGGGAGGGAGACGCGGCACCGCTGGGCGACCGCCGCGAGGGTGAGCCGGTCCAGGCCCACCTCGTCGGCGACGGTCGCGGCTTCCGCGACGACGCGGTCAGGGGTCAGTCCAACGCGGGGCATGGTCACCGACCGTATCGTCCGAGCGCGATGCCGGTGCCGGTGACGAAGACCAGCAGCAGGATCAGCGCGGGTGCGGCCAGCAGGGCGAGGCTCTGCAGCAGGAAGAGGTAGACGACGCCCGAGGCGGCGATGGACACGGCGAGCGCGGCTCCCGTGTAGCGCAGCCGGCGGGGGAGTGCTCCGGAGACGGCCGCCGCCGCGCCGACGACGGCCAGGGCGAGCATCTTCGCGCCATCCAGCCGGTCGCCCGCCTGGAACAGCAGGTGCGCGGTGCCGGGCGCGGTCGTCCGGGACAGCGCCGCGCCGAGCACGAACTGGATCAGGGAGATGGTCGCGGCGATCGCACCGGCGATCCCGACGGTCCGGGCGGCGCCGCCCGATCCGTCGCGGCGTGCGGCCCGGGCCAGCAGAACGGAGACGATCGCGAGGCCGGCCGCCGGCAGGCCCTCGGTAAGGGCGAACTGGACCGCCACCACGCTCTCGTGACCCGCGAACGCCGCGACGATCTCGCTTCCGGAGGCGGTGAGTTTCGGGCTGGGCGCTCCGAGGGACAGCCCGGCGACCCAGGAGAGCGCGTAGGCCACGCCGGTGACGGCGGGGACGGTGAGCGCGCGGGGACGGGGGCGCGCGGCGGCCGAGATGTTCATGGCTTCTCCTCGAGACGGCGTAAGTTAATAGGACTAACTTCAAGTTAGTCCTATTAACTTATCGCCGCAAGAGTCTCGGCCTTTCGGGCTGAGGCGTCAGTCCTGCCGGCGCAGGAAGTCGAGGAGAATCCGGTGGTAGGCGTCCGGTCGTTCCAGGTTGGGGTAGTGGGCGGTCCCCTCGACGGTGGCCGTGTGGCCGTGGGTGACGAGCCCGGCCAGTCGTTCGGCCATGCCGATGTGGTCCGGCGAGTCGAGGTCGCCGTTGACGGCCAGCAGAGGTGCGGTGATCTTCGCTGCGCGCGTCCAGGTGTCGGGCACCGGAATGAGCAGGTTCCCCTCGCCGGCGGAGTGCTTGGACATCGTCCGCCGCGCCATCTCCCGCACCCGCCGTACGACCTCGGGATCGACGTCGTCGAGCGTGCGGTACGGACCCGCCGCGAACAGCGCGAACGCGTCGATCGCGCGATCGAGGTCGCCGTCCGCCATCGCGGCGGTCGCGGCCCCGAACGCCTTGACGGTCCACGGATCGGTGAATTCGGGCTCGCTGGTCCCGGCGCCGGTGACGACCAGGGCGCGCACCAGGTCGGGATGCTCCAGGGCGGTGTCGGCGGCGATGCTCGCGCCCATCGACACGCCGGCGAGGACCGCCGGTCCGACGCCGAGGCGGCGCAGCAGTGCGGCGAGGTCGTCGGTGTGCCGGAACGGGCGGCTCGCGTTGGCGGAGGCGCCGTGTCCCCGGGCGTCGGGTGCGATGACGCGGTACCGCGAGGCGAGCACGGGAATCTGGTCGTCCCACATGTGGTGGTCCAGGAAGCCGCCGTGCAGCAGGACCAGCGGATGTCCGGTGCCGAGGTCACGGTACGCGAGCCGGCCGTCTTCGGTGTCGAACCAAGAGAGGTCGTCAGACATGACAACCAAGGTGTCATGTGCGCGGACGTTTGACAACCGAGGTGTCATAATCGGGTGGTGACCGACTCCGATTCGCCGCTCGGACCCGACGAGCTCTCCGCCCGGCTCGGCGAGGTGTTCGACCTGGTCGGGCCGCTGTACCGGCGGGCACAGCGCAAGGTGGAGCAGTACGCGCCGCTCCAAGGGCTGTCCGTCGGCGTGCGCGCCGTCCTGGCCCTCCTCCGGGAACACGGGTCCATGACCGTCCCGCAGATGGGCCGCGCTCAGGCGCTGAGCAGGCAGTTCGTGCAGCGAATGGTCAATGAGGCGGCCGCGCGCGGTCTGGTGGAGAGCGCCCCCAACCCCGCGCACAAGCGATCCTCCCTCATCCGGCTGACCGGCGAGGGCGCCGCGGCCATCACCGCACTTGTCGCCCGCGAGCGGGAGATGCTGAGCCAGGTCGGCGGCGACCTGACCGACGACGACATCACCGCCTGCCTGCGGGTACTGACGCGGATGCTCGAATTCCTCGACGACATCGACGTCGACTGAACGGCCGTCACGGCTTTTCCGGCCCGCCGGATCGAGATCCGCGCCCGAGCGCAGCCGGGGGTGGTGGTCGTATTCGCTTGAGGCAGGCCCGGAGGATTCGGCCGGGGCCGCCGGGCCAGACGAGCGTACGTGGTCACCGCACCAGCACCTCTTGTGCAGGTATGAGCCGTTCCGCTGCTGATGTCGGAGGCGGAACGGCTCTGAACGCTCCTCAGACTCGGCCGCGTCTGCTTCGATGTGTTGGTGTACGCGACGCTGGAGTGGATCGAAGGCCCGGTAGCTCACGGTGGTGTCGTCGAGCGATCGTTTCGGCTCGGCCGGGCGTTAGGCGCGGTTCCGGGCGTCCTGTGGCTGCCGTCTTCTTCCGTCTCCACGCCTCCCCTGGTGCTGCTGGGGCACGGAGGCAGCGGGCACAAGCGAAGCGAGCAGATCGTCGATCGGGCCCGGTGGTTCGCATCCCAGGTCGGCATTGCGGCGCTGGCGATCGACGGGCCGTATCACGGAGACCGAGTTCCCGCCCCGATGCCCGCTGTGGAGTATCAGGGCCGGATCGCGGCAGAGGGGCTCGAGGTCGTCCTCGATCGGATGACGGACGAATGGCGGGCGAGTGTGGACGCCCTTGGTGCTCTGGGCGTCGTGGACACCTCCCGCCTCGGCTATCTGGGAATGTCCATGGGGGCACGGTTCGGCCTTTCCCTCGCGGCCGCTCTGGGTGATGAGCTTCGTTGTGTGGTCCTGGGGAAGTTCGGTCTTCGGCAGGTGGCGGCCATGTACGAGGGCCTGGCCGTACCAGAGCGTGTCGCGAGGGATGCCCGGCGGGTCACCGCACCCGCCCTCTTCCACATCCAGTGGGACGACGAGATCTTTCCCAGAGACGGGCAACTGGCCCTGTTCGACCTGTTGGGATCACGGGACAAGCAACTGGTCGGCTACGCCGGTACGCACCGCGAGACGAAGCCCACGGCCAGCGCCAGTTGGCGCCGCTTCATCTCGCACCACCTGACCGCCCGCGGCTGAAGGCCGAGCAACCCGATCCCCGCCCTGGGACAGCTGACTTGAGGGCCGACAAGCCGAAGTTCTTGACACGCTGCGAAGACCAGAGATCTGCACTCGTGAGCCGCCCCGCCTCCGACGTCGGCGGGCGGGACGGCTCAACGCCGCTCAGGCGGGGCGGGGTCTGCGGTCGGTGGCGCCGCAGTCGAGTTGGCCGGCGATGGCGGTGTCGCCGCCGACGGCGGCCAGGGCCTCCAACCGGACGTACCGGGCGGTCGTGGGGCGGAAGCGGGCGCGCTTCAGGGTGTGGTCGGCGGCCCACGTCCCGGCGGAGACCTGCTTGAAGATCGTTCCGTCGACGCTCACCGAGATCCGGTACGCCGTGATGTTCCCGGTGGTGACGAACTCGTCGAACGAGTACGGCGTCACCGTGTCCTGCCGTGGCAGGTAGGTGAACGTGTCGAGGCCGGAGTAGCGCCGTCCGAGGTCGAGCGTCACCGCCTGGGGGAGTGGGCCCGTGGACGTCCACAGGGTCTGGTCGGCCTCGCCGTTCCAGCCGTAGTCGCTGTGCCCGTCGATGGCCTTGGCGGCGTCGCCGCTGGTCGCGGTGGCCGAGACGGGCGTGACCGGGTGGCGCAGGACGTCGGGCTGGGCGGGCAGCGGCGGGCGGGACGCGTCCGGCCGCCAGCGCCTCCCGACCTCGTGGAGCGTCGTGACGACGGTGTCGTCGAGCAGGCCGTCGGTGTTGGGCGGGCAGTTGAGGATGAAGGTCGCGTAGCGGGATTCCAGCGGCTTCAGGTGACCGTCCACGAGCCGGCCGGGCGTGAGCAGGTTCGCCGGTGTGGACGGGTGCCAGAACCAGCCGGACGGGGAGATGGTCTGGCCCTGGGAGGCGGCGTAGGTGTTGCCGGGCGGGCAGAAGACGCCGCCCTTCGGCTCTTCGAAGAACAGCAGCTCGGAGTGCCAGGGGACGGTGAGCCCGTTGAGGTCCAGGACGAGGCAGTCGGGTTGCAGGGCGGCGACGTGCTCGCGGATCTCGGCGAACGGCAGCGACTGCTGGCCGAACGCCCAGTGCCACGCCCAGCCGTCGAAGATCAGCAACGGGACCCGGCCGTAGTGGGTGAGCAGCTCGGTGAGCTGGTTCTTGACGTACTCGATGGTCGCCCGGGTGATCGGCGTGTCATCGTCGAACCCCTTCGGGCCGACGCCGTTGGTGCGGTCCCAGATCGAGAAGTACAGGCAGGGCGTGACGCCGCGGGATCGGAAGGCGTCCACGTACTCGCGGACGATGTCCCGCTTGACCGGGCTGCTCGCCACCGAGTACCGCGTGTACTTCGACGGCCAGAGGCAGAAGCCGTCGTGGTGCTTGGCGGTGAGCACGGCGAACCGCATGCCGGCGGCCTTCGCGGCGTCGGCCCACTGGCCGCAGTCCAGCTTCGCCGGGTTGAACGAGAGCGGGTCCTGGTCCGGGTCCACCCACTCGGCGTCGTGGAAGGTGCCCATGTTGAAATGCAGGAACATCCCGAAGCGCCAGTCGACGAAGCGGCGCTGCAGGGCGTACCGGTTGCCGCGGTGGGCCGGCGGCGCGGCGGCGGCTCGGCCGGCGGTCAGCGGGAGGGCCGCGGCTCCGGCTGCGGTGGCGGTCGTGGCGAGGAAGGTCCGCCGGCTCGGCGAAGAGGTCATGAGGAAGCCCCTTTCGGCGGGCCGTGGCCGGGCGGACACCCGGCCACGGCCCCGTGCGGATCAGCGGAAGGAGGGGGAGGGGACGTCGGACACGGGCACGCCGCCGCGCTCGTCGTCGAGCGCGACCAGGCTCACCGGCGCGGGCGTCGCGTCGGCGCGGGCGACGATCGCGAGGGCGAGCGTGTTGCGGCCGTGCCCGCGCAGCAGGCCGGCGGGCAGCGTGAAGTCGGTCTGCGGGCCGATGTCACCGCCGTACTGGCCGAGGTTCCAGCCGTTGAGGAAGATCTGGACGCGGTAGCCCTGGCCGACGGGCCCGCCGAAGCGGAGCGCGATCGGCACGTCCTGGCCCTGGGGCAGGTCGAGCCGGAACGACGTGCGCTGCCACGTCACGCCGGGCGTGACCGTCGTCGCGGCGCCCGCCGTCCAGGAGCCGTCCGGGTACCCGGGCAGGTGCCAGCCCGCCCGCTCGCCGTACAGGCCGCCGTTGTTCAGCGGGCCGCGCGTCCGGTCGGTGAGGTTCTCGCCGCCCCTGGCACCTTGGATCCGCCAGGAGATCGGGGCGTCGCCCGCCCCGGTGACGGAGACCGCGTACAGGCCGCGCGGCTGCTTGAACCGGTTGTCGTCGGCGGTCCAGTCGTCGTTGTGGCCCTGGTTCTCCACGAGGACGGACAGGACGGCCTGCTGCCCGGCCTTGACCAGGCCCGCCGGGATCGTGAAGTCACCGCGGCCGGGGTCGGGGTTCACCGGGGCGTCGGCGTCGGCCTCGACGCCGCCCGCCGCCGAGCCGAGGTACCGGCCGTTCAGCCAGACCAGGTAGGAGCCGCGCTTGCCGGTGAAGGCGTTGAGCGACACCCTGGTCTCCGCGCCGGTGGCGGTGAACCGCCCCCGGTACCAGACGTCGCCGTAGTGGTAGCCGTAGTCGTCGGCGTACAGCACGGTCGGCGTCTTCGGCTTCAGCGGGCTCTCGGTCGTGGTCTTCGTCGCGGCCGTCCACGACGAGTCGTCGAAGGCGGGCTGCGCCTCGGGGGACTCGGCCTTCGAGCGCCAGCCGGTGAGCGCCGGCAGGTGGACGGCCTTCGGGCCGGGCAGCGTGCCGAGCAGCGATCCGCTCGTGGTCGGGCGCGTCCGTACGGGCGAGCCGTTCACGACCAGGCGACGGGCGTCGCCGAACACCTCGACGTCCTCGGCCTTGGCCGTGTCGGCGCGGACGTACGCGGTGCCCCCGGCCACGGTGGCGGAGCGGACGAGCGACGTGCCGCGTACGAGCACCGGGCCGGCCTGCCAGAACCTCGCGGCCTCGGCGTCGGTGCCGAGCAGGAGCAGCAGCGGACGCCGCCCGCCGCCGCTGATCAGCACCCGGGCCAGGCCGGAGTGGGTGTAGTCGAGCCGCAGGTCACCGGTGGAGGAGCCGGGAGGTAGGCCGGGGTCGGTCGGTCGGGGAGAATACGACGACTTCACCGACCCGGACAGGACCTGCACGGTCGGCCGCGAGGAGTAGCGCAGGACCGTGGAGCCCTGGGTGCCGTCGGTCCCGTACAGCACGGCGACGTCCCGGCCGCCCGCCTCCACGTGCGTCATCAACTCGGAGTTCGACCAGACGAGCCGCTGGCCGCCCAGGTCGTAGCCGGCGATGAGGACCTTGGCGTCGCGGCCCTTGACCCGTACGGGCACCTGGTAGCGGCCGTCCGGGGTCGTCCAGTCCAGCGTGGCCGAGTCGTCCGTGGTGGCCGCGTGGTCGCTGTGCCGGACGAGTACGAACTGCGTGTGCGTGTCCGGGTTGGCGCGCGCCACGGTCTCGATCGCCTGGTCCGAGGACGCGGGCGCGGTCACCGGGTCGGTCTCGGCGAGGACGGGCGCGGTCGTGGCGAGGAGGCCGTTCTGCCGTTTGAACTCGTCGTACTTGGCGGTCAGCGTGCGGTTCTCGGTGATGGCCGAGCCGTAGTCGTAGGAGGTGTAGACGTCGTTCGGCTGGGCCAGCCAGCCCCAGTTCGTGCCGCCGAAGCCCATGTAGTAGTTGAACGCCGTCGCCCCGGCCTCGATGAGGTTGGACTTGTAGAAGAACTTCATGAACGCCGGGCCGGTGAGCTCACGGCACTTGTCGTACCCGCCGTTGTAGGAGTCGATCGACCCGCCCTGGTACTCCGCCGCGAACACCGGGGAGTCCTCGCGCAGCCGTTCGGTCAGGCCGGCGCCCCACGGCCCCCACGTCGTGTCGGCGTTGGGGCAGTCGAAGCTCTGCGGGTAGTCGTCCACGCCGGGGATCTGCACCGCGCCCTGCCCGGACGCCCACGTGGAGGTCCAGGACGCCGCGTCGCAGCAGTCGTTGGTCATCGTCGGCACGTCGATGCCGTCGGCCCGCGCCTTCTTCTGGACGTCCTCCATGTACGCCGCGTCGGTCGCGGCGGCGTACTCGTTCTCGACGTTGTAGAGGATGACCGAGCCGCCGCGGGTGATCTGGTGCCGGGCGATGATCGGGTCGATGTGGCCGAGCCAGTCGCGGTACGCGGCCGTGTAGCCGGGGGCGCTGCTGCGGGCCCGGCCGGGCACGTTCTTCAGCCAGGCGGGGAAGCCGCCGCCGGTGGTCTCGGCGTTGATGTACGGGCCCGGCCGCGCGATGACGTAGAGACCGGCCTGCTGGGCGATCGTGAGCAGGCGGTCCACGTCGCGGACGCCGGTGAAGTCGTACACCCCGGGCTTGGGCGAGTGGTAGGCCCAGTCGAAGTACATCGAGACGGCGTTGAACCCGGCGGCCTTGTACTTCTCCAGCACGTCGCGCCACAGGTCGGGGCTGGGCAGCCGGAAGTAGTGGAACTCCGCGGACCGCAGCAGCACGCGCTGCCCGTCGATCGAGACGGAGTAGTGGTCGTACGTCACCCGGTGCCGGGGAGCGGCGACGGCGGTGGTCGGCGGGGACAGAGGGGACACCGCGAGCGCGAGCGATGCGGTCACGGCGGCGAGAAGGGCGAGAAGCCTGAGTCTCAGGCGGCGGACGGGTCTGACGTTCACGAGCCGGGCCTCCGATGGCGGTCGTGGAGTCGGAACGGTCGATCCCCCGATCGGTGAAATCCCCCGATCGATCGGGGCGCCCCGCCCGTGGCGTCCTGGGGCATGGACGAGGCACCCCTGCTCGTGGGCGGCCGCCGCCCGGTCGGGGCGGCGGCCGGTCCCGCTACTTGAGCGAGAAGGTGCTGATCCGCAGGTCCCCGCGGAACACCAGGTAGACGTCGTGGCGGCCCTTCGCGCCCTGCAGAGCGGCGGTCGTGGTCGCGTACTTGTAGACGTCGCCGGTGCTCGGCACCGTCGCCGTGCCCGCGAGCGGGCCGGTCGGGGAGTCGAGACGGACCTCGATCGAGCCGTCGCCCGCGCTCGCCTTGGCGGCCGCGGCGGTGAAGGTCGCCGCGCCGGAGCCGAGCGACGCGTCGGCGAACTCGATCCAGTTCCCGTCGGTCGCGCCGACCGCGTCACCGCGCACCTTGGTCTCGTCGACGAGGCGTACGCCCTGGTAGTCGTCGAAGTCGACCGCGCGGGTCGGGGCGGTGAGGTTCCGCGGCGGGATGGTCTCGCCGTGGACCCGCAGGGCGGCGCGCTGCCGGATGTCGGCCGAGGACGCGCCCACCTGCACATCGTACGTTCCGGTCTCCACGACGTTCTTGTCGCGGGTGACGTCCCAGTGCGCCAGGTCGGACACGTTGAACGTCAGGTGCACCGTCGTGGTCCGACCGGCCGCCAGGCGCACCCGCTGGAACGCGCGCAGCTGCTTGACCGGCTGCTTGTCGCGCGAGGTCCGCTGGTGGGTGTAGAGCTGGACGACCTCGTCACCGGCGCGCCTGCCGGTGTTCGTCACGCGGACGGTCGCGGTGACCTTGTGGCCCGACTGGCCGACGTGCAGCCCGTCGTAGCGGAAGCTCGTGTACGACAGGCCGTAGCCGAACGGGTAGAGCGTCTGCCCCTGGTAGTAGAGATACGTGCGGTTCGACTTGATGATGTCGTAGTCGAGGATGTCGGGCAGGTCGCCGTCCGAGCGGTACCAGGTCTGGGTGAGCCGCCCGGCCGGGTCGCTGTCGCCGAACAGCGTGTCGGCGAGGGCGTGCCCGGTCTCGGCACCGGCGTGCGTCGTCCACAGGATCGCCGGGACTTCTCGCTGCTCCCAGTTGAGCGTGGTCGGATAGCTGTTCTCCACCACCACGATCGTGTGGGGGTTGGCCGCCTGGACCGCCTTGATCAGGTTCTCCTGGCTCTCGGCGAGGGCCATCGTCGTACGGTCATGGGCCTCGCGGCCGTTGATGAACGGCATGCTGCCGACGACCACGACCGCCGCGTCCGCGCCCTTGGCGGCCTTGACCGCCTCGTCCGCGCCGCTGCTGATGACGTCCTTGCTGAAGTGGGACGCCCCGGACTTGGTCGTGAGCGTCAGCGTGCCGTCGGAGCCGGCCTTGAGGTACTTGGCGTCGCCGTACCAGGACTCGTCGGTCTCGTAGCCGGAGTAACGCAGCAGGTAGCTGCCGTCGCTCTGCTGCTCCAGCGAGAACATCTGCTGCACGAACCAGCCGTTCGGCTGGTCCTGGTCGTTGACGACCGTGCTGCCCCAGTTGTACCGGCCGACGTACTTGCCGTTGGCGACGCTGCGCAGGGTCAGTTTGCCCTGGCCCCAGTCGAACACGTCGAACTGGGTCGTCGCGTCGGCGCTGGTGGCGCTCTCCTTCAGCGCCGCCCCGGACGCCCCCGTCCCGGCGGTGACGTACTTGCCGGTCGTGACGTCCTTGAGGGCGATCCGGTCGGCGCCTTCGCTGTCGGACACCGTGCCGCCGCTGCCGAGCTTCTCCTTGAGGCCGTCCAGCGGGGTCACCTTGTACGGCAGGGAGCCGGAGTACCAGTCGGTGTAGAGGGTCTTCTCCAGCGGGCCGACGACCGCGAGCTTCTTCGTCTTCGCGGCGTTCAGGGGGAGGGCGTTCCCGGAGTTCTTCAGCAGCACGGCCGCCTGGTCGGCGGTCTGCCGGGCCAGGGCCTGGTGGGCCGGGCTGTTGATGACCGACTTGTCGATCTTGGCGTACGGACCGCCGTCCGGGTCGAAGTCGCCGAGCCGGACCCGCAGGCTCAGGATGTGCGAGACCGCGGTGTCGAGGTCGGACTGCTTCAGCAGGCCCTGGTCCAGCGCCGACTTGACCGCGGCGGTGGTCGGCCCGCCGTTGGTGTCGTCGACCGTGAGGCTGTCCAGGCCGGCCTTGATGAGGGCGGCGTCGGCCTCCGGCTGGGTGGCGTAGTAGTGCTCGCTGCCGGTCAGGTTGTTCGGCGCGCCGGCGTCGGTGACGTTGACCAGGTCACGCCTGGTCCATGTGCGGACGACGTCGTTCAGGTCCGGGTTGACGGTGTTCGGCCGCCCGTTGACCAGGTTGTACGACGCCATCACGCCGGTGGCCGCGTCGGCGGAGATCGCCGGCGAGAACGCCTTCTCGTCGTACTCCTTCTTGACGCGCGGCCGCAGGTCCGACGAGGTGGTGTCGCGGTTCACCTCGTTGTTGTTGGCCAGGTAGTGCTTGAGGACGGGCGCGGCCTTGAGGTGGTCCTTGTCGGGTCCCTCGATGCCGGAGCCGTACGCCGTGGAGATGGCGCCGGTGAGGTACGGGTCCTCGGAGTAGCCCTCCTCGTTGCGGCCCCAGCGCGGGTCGCGCAGCAGGTTGACGACGGGCGCCCACAGCTGCAGGCCCCACACGTCCGGGTTCTCGGAGTTGAAGCCGCGTGCCTCGTCGCCGACGGCGGAGCCGACCTTCTTGATCAGGTCCGGGTTCCAGGTGGAGGCGAGACCGACCGCCTGCGGGAACACGGTGCCGTTCGCGGTGACGACGGCGCCGCTGTTGTGGATGTCGGTGGACCAGGCGATGCCGTGCAGCGCCTCGGTGCCGGTCTTGAAGGGCTTGATCCCGAGTCGCGGGATGGCCGGCTCGTACTGGTGGAGGAGGGAGATCTTCTCGTCGACGGTCAGTCGGCCGAGCAGGTCGTTCACGCGGGTCTGGAGGGACAGATGAGGGTTCTGGAAGGGGTACGTGGTCTCGGCGTGGGCCGGACCGCTCAGCCCGAGCGTGGCCATCACGGCCACGCCGAGCGTCGCGGCGATCCGGGGTCTCATCTTCACTAGCTACGACCTCCTTAGTCAGTCGAAGCGCTTCGACGTGTTGCCCCCGAGAACTTGGGTCCCTGCGGGAATCGCGCGACGATGTCCTGGTACCAGTGCGCGCTGTCCTTCCAGGTGCGCTTCTGCGTCGCGTAATCCACGTGGACGATGCCGAACCGCCGCGAGTAGCCGTACGCCCACTCGAAGTTGTCCAGCAGTGACCAGACGAAGTAGCCGCGCACGTCCGCGCCCGCCTCGCGCGCCCGCTCGACCGCCGACAGGTGGTCGCGCAGGTACTCGATGCGGCTCTGGTCGCGCACCCGGCCGTCCGGGTCGATCCGGTCGTCGAACGCCGCGCCGTTCTCCGTGATGACGAGCGGGACGCCCGGGTACTCCCCGTGCAGGCGCAGCAGCAGCTCGGTCAGGCCGGTCGCGTCGATCGGCCACCCCATCGCGGTGTACGGGCCCGGCTGCTTGACGAACTCGATGTCGTCGCAGCCCACCCACGGCGACGCCGTGCTGTTCCCGTGCCCGTCCGCGGTGGCGCGCGGCGACACGCCGTCCCAGCGCCGGACGAGCGTCGGGGCGTAGTAGTTCACCCCGAGCATCTCCAGCGGCGCCTTGCAGGTCGCCTCGTCGCCGTCCCGGACGAACGACCAGTCGGTGATGCCCCGGGTGTCGTCGAGCAGGTCGGCGGGGTAGGCGCCCTCCAGCATCGGCCCGAGGAAGATCCGGTTGGCGACCGCGTCGACCTGGCGCACCGCGTCGGCGTCGTCGCCGCGCACGTGGTGCAGGTTGAGCGTGACCGAGACCGGGCCGGGCAGCGCGCGGGCGGCCAGGCCGTGCGCGAGGTTGAGATGGTGCGCGGCGGTCAGCGCGGCGACCGGATCGGTGCGGCCGGGCGCGTGCACGCCCGAGCCGTAGCCGAGGAACGCCGAGCACCACGGCTCGTTCAGCGTCGACCACAGGTGGACGCGGTCGCCGAGCGCCGCGCCGATCCGCTCGGCGTACTCGGCGAACCGGTAGGCCGTGTCGCGGGCCGTCCACCCGCCCGCGTCCTCCAGTTCCTGCGGCAGGTCCCAGTGGTAGAGCGTCGCGACCGGCTTGATGTCGTGCTCCAGCAGCGCGTCGACGAGCCGGGAGTAGAAGTCGATCCCGCGCTGGTCGTACACGCGCGGCCAGGACACCGAGAAGCGGTAGGCCCCCAGGCCCAGCTCCCGCATGATCTCGATGTCCTCCGGCCACCGGTGGTAGTGGTCGGCGGCCACGTCGCCGGTGTCACCGTTCAGCACCAGGCCGGGCGTGTGGCTGTAGGTGTCCCAGATCGACGGCACCCGGCCGTCCTCACGGGCCGCACCCTCGATCTGGTACGCGGCGGTCGCGGCACCCCACACGAAGTCGTTCATGCGGCCTCCTTCGTCGGCGGAGTGACCAGAGGTGCTGTGCTCATTGACTCGCTCGCTTCGCTCACTCATGCCTCTGAAACCCCTCGGATCGTGACGGTCTGACCGGTGGCCTCGACGAGGAGGCCGTGATCGTTCGGCACGATCGTGCCACCCTCCGCCTCGCCGGACCGCACGCCGACGAGCAGCACCCGCCAGTTCGCGGCGTTCTCCGCGGTCACCGTGACCACGTCACCGTCGCGCGCCGTCGTGAACGTCGCCGCGACCTCGCCCGAGGTGTCCGGGATCTCGGTGGTGACCCGCGCGCCGTCGGCCAGTGCGTACGCGTGCAGGGTGACGCCGTCCGCGTAGTCGTAGTCGGGCCGGTCCTCGACCGCGCCCATCGGGATCACCGAGCCGGGCCGGGCCAGCAGCGGGATGCTCAGGAAGCCGTGCCGCTCCCGCACCCAGCGCCCGCCCTCCACCGGCTCGCCGGTCAGCACGTGCGTCCAGGTGCCCTCGGGCACGTAGTACGCGGTGTCGCCCTCGGCCGAGAAGACCGGCGCGACCAGCAGGTCCCCGCCGAGCATGTACTGCCGGTCCAGGTGGCTGACGGCCGGGTCGCCGGGGAACTCCACGACCATCGAGCGCATCATCGGGATGCCCTCGCCGTACGTCTCCCGCGCCGCGCCCAGGATGTACGGCATGAGCCGCGCCTTCAGCTTCGTGAACCGGCGCAGGACGTCGACGGCCTCCTCGTCGAACAGCCACGGCACCCGGTAGGAGTGGCTGCCGTGCAGCCGGCTGTGCGAGGACAGCAGGCCGAACGCGATCCACCGCTTGAACAGCGCCGGGTCCGGCGTGCCCTCGAAGCCGCCGATGTCATGGCTCCAGTAGCCGAACCCGGACATGCTCAGCGACAGCCCGCCGCGCAGGTCCTCGGCCATCGCCTCGAACGTCGACTCGCAGTCGCCGCCCCAGTGCACCGGGAACGTCTGCGACCCCGCCGTGGCCGACCGGGCGAAGACCACGGCCTCCCCCTCGCCCCGGCGCTTGCGCAGCAGCTCGAAGACGGTCTCGTTGTACAGGTAGGTGTAGTAGTTGTGCATCCGCTCGGGGTCGGAGCCGTCGAAGTAGACGACGTCCGTCGGGATGCGCTCGCCGAAGTCGGTCTTGAAGCAGTCCACGCCCATGTCGAGCAGCGCGTCCAGCTTCGCGGCGTACCACTCGCGGGCCTCCGGGTTGGTGAAGTCCACCAGGCCCATGCCGGGCTGCCACTTGTCCCACTGCCAGACGTCGCCGTTCGGCTTCTTGACCAGGAAGCCGCGCTCCCGTCCCTCCTCGAACAGCTTCGACCGCTGCGCGATGTACGGGTTGATCCACAGGCAGATCTTCAGGCCGCGCGCCTTGAGGCGGCGCAGCATGCCCTCCGGGTCGGGGAACGTGCGCGGATCCCACTCGAAGTCGCACCAGTGGAACTCGCGCATCCAGAAGCAGTCGAAGTGGAACACCGACAGCGGCAGGTCCCGCTCGGCCATCCCGTCGATGAAGCTCGACACCGTCTCCTCGTCGTAGGAGGTGGTGAACGAGGTGGACAGCCACAGGCCGTACGACCAGGCGGGCACCCGGGCCGGGCGGCCGGTCAGCGCGGTGTACTTGCGCAGGACGTCCTTCGGCGTCGGGCCGTAGATGACGAAGTAGCGCAGCGACTGGCCCTGGACGCTGAACTGCGTGCGCGTGACGACCTCGGAGGCCACCTCGTACGACACGTGCCCGGGATGGTCGACGAACACGCCGTAGCCCGCGTCGGTCAGGTAGAACGGGACGTTCTTGTACGCCTGCTCGCTGGCGGTGCCGCCGTCGGCGTTCCAGATGTCGACGGTCTGGCCGTTCTTGACCAGCGGGCCGAACCGCTCGCCGAGGCCGTACACGTGGTGGCCGACGCCGAGGTCGAGCTGCTCGCGGATGTAGTGCTTCCCGTCGCCGGTCTCCATGATGGCGGTGGTCTTAGCGCCGCCGCCGGTGATGACCCGGCCGCCGGCGGAGAAGTCGACGCGCCACGGGCCCTGGCGCGCGACCCGTACGGACAGCGCGCCCGAGGTGAGGACGGCGGCCTCGTCGTCCACGGTGACCTCGACGCCGCCGCGCTCCTCGGTCAGGCGGAACCGCGGGTCGCGGGGGACCTCACCGTCGAAGTGGGTGACCGTCACGCCGATGACGTCCGGCATCGGGGAGGTGTAGGTCAGGGTGAGCTGCGGGCCCTTGAGCAGGTCGCCCCGGTGCCGGATGTGCTGGGTCGGCGCGTAGACGCTGAGCGAGTCGGGGCCGGCCTGCACGTCGAGCACCTCGACGGGGTACGAGGCCCGCACGCCGTCCTGCAGCATCCAGTAGCCGTCGGTGAATCGCAAAGAAGTGAGTCCTTGTCCTACTTGACCGCACCCACGGTGATGCCGCGGGTGAGGGTGCGCTGGAAGATCAGGAAGAAGACGACCGCCGGGATGATGCCGAGCAGGGCCGAGGCGCTGGTCATGGTCGCGTCCATCATCTTCTGGCCCTGCAGGACGCCGAGCGCGACCGGCACCGTCTGGTTCTCGTTGGAGATCAGGAAGATCATCGGGAGGAAGAACTCGTTCCACGTCCAGATGAAGAAGAAGACGAACAGCACGCCGAGGGTCGGCCGGCTGATCGGGACGACGACGCGCCACAGGATGCGGAACCGTCCCGCGCCGTCCATCCGCGCCGCCTCGAGGATCTCCCGGGGGAACGTCGACAGCACCGACGACAGCAGGTACGTGCCGAACGCCGTCTGGATGGCGGTGAAGATGATGATCACGCTGAGCCGCGTGTCGTACAGGTCGACCTTCTTCGACAGGAAGTACAGCGGGTAGACCAGCACCTCCTGCGGCATCGTGTTGGCCAGCAGGAACAGCACGAGGATCCACACCCGGCCCTTGATCCGGCCGATGCCGAGGGCGTAGGAGTTCAGCACCGACAGGATCACCGCGAGCACGGCGACCGAGCCGCTGATGATCAGGCTGTTGACGAGCTTGGCGCCGAAGTCGACGCGATTCCAGAAGTCCTTGATGCCCTGGAGGTAGAAGCCCTTCGGCACGCTGAGCGGCCCGTGGCTGGAGTACTCCGCCGGGGTCTTGAACGCGTTGAACGTGATGATGACGAACGGCAGCAGCATCACGACCGCGAGCACGGCGAGCGCCAGGAGCACCGCCCACGCGCCCGGAGTGCGCCGGTGCGCGGCGGACGTCCCGCGTTTGACGCTGATGGAGCTCATGAGGCCTCCTTCGTCGGCCTCATGAGCAAGCTGCTGTGCCTCTTGATGCCCTCGCTGCGCTCGGTCATGAGTCCGCCTCCTCGGCCTTGTTCTGGCGGCTGATCAGCACCGCCATGACCACGACGATGATGAGCGTCAGCACGGTCGCGATCGCGGCGCCGTAGCCGACCTGGGTCTTCTCGAAGAAGTTCTGGTACGAGTAGTAGGCGGGCACGTTGGTCGCTCCGCCGGGGCCGCCACGGGTCAGGATGAAGACCTTGTCGAAGCTCTTGATGGCGGCGACCGTGCAGGTCAGCAGCACCACGTAGATCTCCGGGCGGATCTGCGGGATCGTGATGTACCAGAACTTCCGCCACCACGACGCGCCGTCGATGTCGGCGGCCTCGTACAGGGACGGGTCGACCCGCTGCAGGCCCGCCATGAAGACGACGAGTGGGAAGCCGATCTGCACCCAGACCAGCACGCCCATCACGGTGTAGAGCGCGAGCTTCGGGTCGCCCAGCCAGTCCTCCTGGAGCGACTTCAGGCCGATCGCCTTGAGGACGGCGTTGAGCGCGCCGTTGTCGGGGGCGAGGATCCAGGCCCAGACGATGCCGGCCACCGCGAACGGCAGCACCTGCGGCAGGTAGATGCAGGCCCGCAGGATCGCGGTCGTGCGCGGGCCGAACCGCTTGGCGATGACGTCGAACAGCACGGACGCCAGGACGAGCCCGACCAGCAATGGGACGATCGCCATCGCGATGACGAGCGCGACGTTGTGCGCGAACGAGGACCAGAAGGCCCCGTCGGACAGCAGCTTGGTGTAGTTGTCCAGCCCGACCCACTTCGGCGAGCCGATGCCGTCCCACTTGGTCAGGCTGAAGCCGATGTTCATGACGAACGGCACCAGGATGACCCCGATGAACAGGACCGTGCTGGGGATCAGGTAGACGGAGTAGGACAGGCCGTCACGTGGCCGGCCGGCGGGCTTGGAGACGGCCTTCGCGGGCGGCGCGCTCAGGGTTTGGGTCATCGTGTCTCTCCGGTACGGGGAGCGGGCGGCCGGAGCCGCCCCGCTCCCCGCGGTCGGCGGTGTCTCAGTGGCCGATGTTCGAGAGGTTCTCGTTGTACGCCTTGGCGAAGCCGTCGAGGACCGAGCTCGGGGGCGCCGAACCGGTGATCAGCTTCTGCGTCCCGGCCACGAGCACGTCGTAGAAGGCCGGCGCCGGCCAGTCCGGGTAGAAGCCCAGTGCGTCGTTGTTGGCCAGGGTCTGGTAGTTCTCGATGAGCTTCTTGTTCTTCGGGTCCTTCACGCCGGCGGGGTCACCGGCGACCGGCACGCCGCCGTTGTCGGCGAGAAGGTTCTGGATCTCCTTCTTCATCGTGATGTTGATGAAGTCATAGGCGAGGTCCTTGTTCTTGGACCCCTTCGGGACGACCCAGAGGTTGCCGCTGGACCCGAGCGTGAGCTTGGTGTCCGGCCAGAGGAAGGTGTCCCACTGGAAGTTCTTGATCTCCTTCTCGTAGCGGCCGTACCACCAGCTGCCGGAGAAGAACATCGGGAACTTGCCGGCGATGAAGGCCGTGCCGGCGTCCTCGGCCTTGAGGCCCGAGGAGTTCTTGGCGATGTAGCCCTTCTTCACCCAGTCGTTGAAGGTGTTCGCGGCGTAGGTCCACGCCGGGTCGTGGAAGTCGACCTTGCCGGTGTAGCGCTCGTACCGGTCGACCCAGGGCTTGTCCGCCTTGCTCAGTGCGAGCTGGTAGAGGTACTGCTGTGCCGGGTACTCCGCGCCGGCGTTGGACAGCGGCGTGACGCCCTTCTGCACGAACGTGTCCATCGCCTTGGTGAACTCGTCGAAGGTCGTCGGCACCTTGATGCCGTATTTGTCGAACAGCGACTTGTTGTAATAAACCTGCAGGTACTCGGCGTAGTTCGGGACGCCGTACCACTTGTCGCCGCCCATGACGCCCTTGGCGTCGTACTTCGCCGTCTCGGCGACGCTCGGCGGGAGCAGTTTGTCCCAGCCGCGCTTGGTGACCTCGGCGGTCATGTCGGTGAGCAGGCCCTGTTTGGCCAGCAGGCCGGCGGTCGCGTTGCCCTTGTTGTACTCCATGATGTCCGGCGCGTCCTTGGAGTTCAGGATCATCGGCGCCGTCTTCTGCATCTGTTCGAAGCTCTTCTCTTCGAACTTCACCTTGACGCCCGGGTGCGCGGCCTCGAACTCCTTGATCGCCTGGTTCCACGCCACCCCCATGGCGCTGTCCTGGGTCTCGTAGTGCCACAGCTTCAGCTCTTTGGACGAAGAGCCGCCGCCTCCGCCGCCGCACGCGGAAAGGGCCAGCGCCGCCGCGGCCAGGGCCGCGAGCGCCTTTGTCGCCTTCAACATCGGGGGTTCCTCCAGGGGGTGAAAAACTGTCGAAGCGCTTCGACGAGTGCCGAAAAGGAGAGTCGGTGGGTTCGTCAGGCCGCCGGTGTGCTGGACCGGACGACGAGGCGGGAGGGGAGCAGGGTGGCGCCGGGCGGCTGGTGGCCGTCCAGCTTCTCCATGAGCAGGGCGACCGCCTGGCGGCCGAGTTCCTCGGCGGGAATGGAGATCGAGGTGAGGTCGAGCCGCTCCGCGAGGTCGTCGGGAGCGATCGCGATGAAGGACAGGTCGTCGGGGATACGGCGCCCGGTCGCGCGGAACGCCGAGAGCAGCGGTTCGACCGCCGGCTCGTTGTGGACCGCGATGCCGGTCAGGCCGGGGTGGTCGCGCAGGAGGTCGTCGGCGGCCTCCCGCGCGTGGTCCGGGTCGCAGGGCCGGACGACCGCGATCACGCCGCGTTCGGCGGCGGCCCGCTGGAAGCCGGCCTTCGTGCGCTCGGCGAAGCCGGTGCCGCGTTCGTACACCGCGGGCGGCGCGCCGATCAGCGCGATCTCGCGGTGCCCGAGGTCGGCCAGGTATTCGGCGCAGGCCGCGCCGGCCGCCTCGAAGTCCCAGTCGATGCAGGTCAGCCCGCTCGGCTCCGCGGGGAAACCGATCAGCACCGACGGCCGGTCCAGCGAGCGCAGCACCGGCAGCCGTACGTCGTGCATCTCGACGTCCATCACGATGATCGCGTCGACGAGGGACGAGCCGGCGACCCGCTCGAGGCCGCCGATGCCCTCGTCCTGGGTCAGCAGCAGGACGTCGTGGTCGTACGTGCGGGCGCTGGTGACGGCCGCGATGACCATCTGCATCACGATGGGCACGTGGATGCCCGAGCGCAGGGGGACGACGAGCGCGATGACGTTGGAGCGGTTGCTGGCCAGCGCGCGGGCGCCCGCGTGCGGGCGGTAGCCCAGGGCCCGGATACTGTCCATGACCCGGCGGCGCGTCTGGTCGGAGATCGACCGCTTCCCGCTCAGCACGTACGACACCGTGCTGGGGGAGACGCCTGCGTGGCGGGCCACGTCAGAGATCTTTACCAAGGTCCCGCTCCTGTCGAAGCGCTTCGATTGCCGGAATGTTAAGCCCGTCACTCCGGTGGCGCAATGGGCCGTTACGAGAACGCAACCGTGGGTTGGGAGCGCTCCCATAGTCGTTTCGGTGTCGATCGAATCGAAGCGGCAGGTCAGCGAAGGGCGGCGGTCGACGGCGTCTCCGCGTGGTTGGCGAGAACCCGTTGGAACCTGTCACTCACGCCACTGGGAGCCGCGCCGCCGCCCGCGTACCCATGGAGCATGGAGTTTCTGCCCTACATCGCGCCGATCGGCATCGGCATCGTCTACGCGCTGCTGATGTCCGTCATCCGGGAACCGCACCGGCGGACCGTCAACGCACTCATGATCGCCGGAGCCGGCGCCGCCTACCTCAGCGGCGGCGGCATGGGCGGCTTCGAATTCGCCTTCACCGCGCTGCTCGTCTACGTCGCCTTCCGCGGCCTGAACTCGTGGGGCTGGATCGGCGTCGGCTGGCTGCTGCACACCGCATGGGACGTCGTCCACCACCTCAAGGGCCACCCCATCGTCCCGTTCGAGCACGGCTCGTCCATGGGCTGCGCGATCTGCGATCCGGTCATCGCCCTGTGGTGCTTCGCCGGTGGCCGGACGCCGCGGGAGCTGCTTCGCCGGACGCGGCGCCGGGCGCCGGTTCAGGAGCAGGCCGCCTGACGCGCGGGCGCCCGGAACCGCCAGGGGCCCCGGGCGCCGGTACGCGCGGGTCAGCGCCAGCTGTCGTTGATGGTGGCGGTGCCGCCGGATCCGGTGGTGTACGACCGGTTCGGGTCGGACTCCCAGGTGACCGAGCCGTCCGGGTTCTTCTTGACGTACTTGTACTGGAACGTGGTGTTCGCCGGCAGGGACACGGTGGCGGACCAGGTCGGGTAGCCCGCCGACGACAGTGCGACGGCGCTGCCCGGAGCCCAGGTGCCCAGCGCCGGGATCGAGCCGACCACGAAGACGTTCTGCCCGTAGTACGTCGTCGCGTACTCGTTGAACGTCACCTGCACGACGCCGGTGCCGCCGCCCCCGCCGCCGGTCCCGGTGGCCGCGACGTCGATCGCCACGGCGCTCCCCGGGCTGACGGAGAAGGTCGCGTTGCCGGAGCCGTCCACCGTGACGGCCGTGCCGGTGCACTTGCCGGAGGAGACACCGCCGCCGATGACGTCGCAGTACGTCCCGGCGGGCAGGCCGGTGGCGAACGTCCGGCTCAGCGTGCTGCCGGAGTTGTTGATGGCGACGTAGCCCTTCGCGCCGCGGCCGAAGGCGATCTGGTTCGAGCCGTCGGACCACCAGTTCGCGACGGACGTGCCCTTCACCGCGTTGTGCCAGCCGACCATGCCGCCGAGCACGCGGTCGAGGCAGCCCTGCCAGCCGCTCGCGCAGGTGGTGGCGGTCACGTATCCGTTGCCGTCCGCGGGCGGGGAGTCGTCTGTGCCGCTGAAGTCGAAGCCGGAGTAGACCTGCGGGGTACCGAAGTTCCAGGCCAGCGAGAAGATCGTGGCCAGCCGGTACTTCGCGCCGTCCTTGTAGGACAGCGTGCTGCCGTTCCGCTCGGTGTCGTGGTTGGCGACGAAGACGACGGACTTGTTGCTCGGCTCCATGCCCCAGGACTGCCCGAAGCTCTGCAGGTTGGCGATGCCGCCGTTGAACTGGTCCTTGAGCTTCTGGCCGTACACGAACTCCAGCAGGTCACCGGTGCCCTCGAAGGCGCTCGGCGCGAGGCTGCCGCTGCCGCCGGGCATGACCTCCTGGTAGATGTACGCCGACCGGGTGAGCTTGCCCTCGATGGCGGCCAGGTCGGTGGCGCCGATGTGCTTCGCGGCGTCGACGCGGAAGCCGTCAACGCCGAGGGAGAGCAGGTCGTTGAGGTAACCGGCGATCTTCCCGCGCACGTAGTCGGACTCGGTGCGCAGGTCCGACAGGCTGCTCAGCTCGCACTTGGTGACCTCGGTGTAGTCGTTCCAGTTGTGGATCTGGTCGTCGGACTCCGGGCAGTCCGACGGGTAGTTGTGGAAGTCGGCCGAGGAGTAGATGCCGGGGTAGTCGTACTTGGAGAAGGTCTTGCCGCCGTAGCTCGTGCTGCCCTGGCCGGTCATGTGGTTGATGACCGCGTCGGCGTACACCTTCACGCCCGCGGCGTGACAGGCCGACACCATGGCGGCGAACTGCGACCGGGTGCCCATGCGGCTGTTCACGTCGTAGTCGGCGGGCTGGTAGACCTCCCACCACGGGTGGCCGCTGCGGGTGAGGGAGTCCTCGGGCGGGGCGACCTGGACGGCGCCGTAGCCGTCGGGGCCGAGCACGTTCGTGCACTCGGAGGCGACGGAGTTCCAGTTCCACTCGAAGAGGTTGGCGATGACGTCGTGGTCGCCGGTGGGCGACGCCGTGGCGGGGCCGGCACCGGCCACCGGCGTGATCGTGGCCGCCAGCGCGACGGCCAGCGCGGGCAGCAGGCGTTTCAGCATGCGGGGCCTCCTGGGGTGAGGAGAGTGGGCGGGGTCCCCCGAGGGTCTCGCGACCGCTGTGTGTTTCCGCTGTGTCGCCGTGACGGTAACCCGCCCGTAGGTTGTTATCAATACTTTTCTGCAAGGTTGCGAAAGATTGCAGCGGTGACGTCAGCGCCGGTCATCGCGTCCGGCGGTACATTCGTGCATGTGAGCATGCGCCTGGCGGACATCGCCGCCCAAGCCGGAGTGAGCGAGGCCACCGTGAGCCGGGTGCTCAACGGCCGGCAGGGCGTGGCGCCGGCGACGCGGCAGGCGGTCATCGACGCGCTCGACGTCCTCGGGTACGAACGGCCCACCCGCCTCCGGCCGCCGCGCAGCGGGCTCATCGGCCTGATCGTCGCCGAGCTGGACAACCCCATCTTCCCGGCGTTCGCCCAGGTCATCGAGAACACCCTGGCCGTGCACGGCTACACCGCGGTGCTCGGCGCGCTCGCTCCCGGCGGCATCAACGAGGACGACTACACCGACCTCCTCCTCGAACGCGGGGTCTCCGGGATCGTCTTCGTCTCCGGCCTGCACGCCGACTCCCAGGCCGACCACGGCCGCTACAAGCGGCTCACGGACCGCGGGCTGCCGATCGTGCTGATCAACGGCTACGCCGAGGGGGTCGACGCCACCTTCGTCTCCAGCGACGAGGTCGGCGCGATGGAGCTGGCAGTGGCCCACCTGGCGCACCTGGGGCACCGCCGCATCGGGCTGGCCGTCGGCCAGGAGCGGTTCGTGCCGGTCATCCGGAAGACCGAGGGATACCGCCGGGGGATGGCCGAGCACCTCGGGATCACCGAGGTCGGGGACCAGGTCGTCAACACCATCTTCACGGTCGAGGGCGGCGAGGCCGCGGCGAAGCGGCTGCTCGACCAGGGCTGCACCGCGATCTGCTGCGGCAGCGACATGATGGCGATCGGGGCGATCCGCGCCGCCCGTCAGCGCGGCCTGCGGGTGCCCGAGGACGTGTCCGTCATCGGCTTCGACGACTCGCCGCTGATGGCCTACGTCGATCCGCCGCTCACCACGGTCCGCCAGCCCGTACGCGAGATGGCCCTCGTCGCGGTGCGCAGCCTCCTCGACGAGATCCAGGGCGTCGGCGCGCCGCACACCGAGCTGGTCTTCCGGCCCGAGCTGGTCGTCCGCAGCTCCACCGGCCCGCTCGGCTCCGCCGACCAGTAGGTGCGACGACCTCCCGCAAGACGGTGCCGGGCGGTCAGCCGAGGCCCTGTTCCAGCGCGTAGCGCACGAGCTGCGCCTTGTTGTGCAGCTGCAGCTTGGTCAGGGTGTTCTGCACGTGGTTCTGGACCGTGCGGTGCGACAGGACGAGGCGTTCGGCGATCTCGCGGTAGGTCAGGCCCTTGGCGACGAGCCGCAGCACCTCGGTCTCCCGGTTCGTCAGCCGGGGCGTCTCCTTCTCCGGCGCCGTGACCAGCCGGCGGTACTCCCCGAGGACCAGTCCGGCCAGCCCGGGCGTGAACACCGCCTCCCCGGCCGCCGCCGCGCGGACCGCCGCGACGACGTCCTCCAGGGACGCCGACTTCGTCAGGTAGCCGGTGGCGCCCGCCGTCACGGCGTCGAGGACGTCCTGGCGCTCCCCGCTGGCCGACAGGACCAGCACGCGGACGGAAGGATCCGCGGCCAGCAGCCGCCGTGTCACCTCCGCGCCGCCGAGGTCCGGCAGGTGCAGGTCGAGGAGGACGACCTGCGGCCGGGTGGCCCGGGCCACCCGCAGTGCCTGGGCCCCGTCGCCGGCCGTGCCCACGACCGGGAGGCCGGCCGCCGCCAGCCGGTCCGCGATGCCGTCGCGCCAGATCGGGTGGTCGTCCACGACCAGCAGGCGGGGCGGACCGCCGGCGTCCACGGTCTCGGGCCGCGTTCCTGCGGAGTCTGTGCCGGCGTCCATGGTCGCGGGCCTCGTCCCTCCGGAGCCTGCGCCGGCGTCCACGGTGCCGGGCCTCGTCCCTCCGGAGCCTGCGCCGCCGTCCACGGTGCCGGGCCCCGTCTTTTCGGAGTGCGCGTCAGCGTCCATGGTGTCCGACCTCGTTCCTCGGGATCCGTAGTTCGACCTCGGTGCCCCTGCCGGGCGCCGACAGGACGGCGGCCTCCCCGCCGAGCTCGGCGACCCGGCCGACGATGGACTGCGCGACGCCGAGGCGGCCGGCCTCGGCCGCCTCGGTCAGCCGGCCGGCGGCGAACCCCACTCCGTCGTCCCGGACGCTGACCGCGACGGCCTCGCCCTCGTCGTCGAGCAGCACCCAGGCGCGCGCGTCCGGACCCGCGTGCCGGCGGACGTTGTCGAGCGCCTCGCCGGTCGCGGCGGCCAGGGCCCGGGCCGCCGCCTCGGGCAGGAGCACCTCCTGGGCGGGGCAGGAGACGGTGACCCGGTCGCCGGCCAGGGGTTCGAGCAGTGTCCGTAGGTCGAGCCGGCCGTCCGGGGCCGGGGCCGGGGGGAGCGCGATCAGCGTTCGCAGCGCCGTCTCCTGCTCCCCGGCGAGCCGGCCCAGCTCGGCCGCCTCACCGCCGAGCTCCCGGCCGCGCGCGCTGACCAGCGCGAGGACCTGCAGGACCGAGTCGTGGATGTCGCGCGCGATGCGCTGCCGCTCGGCCGTCGCCGCCTCCCGCCGGGCCGCGCGGTCGAGGGCGGCCTCCGCGCGCAGCACGAGCCGTACGACGTGACCGCCGACCGTGCCCGCGATCAGCAGCAGCACGATGCCGTTGAACGTGTTGCGCGGCAGCGCCTGGCGTTCCAGCAGGTCGGCGGCCGACAGGACCGCCGCGCCCGCGAACCCCGCCCACGGGCCGCCGGCGACGGCGCAGGCCAGCACCGGCGCGGCCGCCCAGCACAGGGGCAGCGTCCCCGCGCCGTGGTCGATGCGGGCGGCCGTGTCGACCAGCCGGGTGGCGAGGATCAGGGCCGCCGCGACCGCGACGTCCGCGCCGGCCACCCAGGGCCGCCGCGCCGGCGCCCGTGCGTACGCCGCCGTGGCCGGCGCCGACCACGCCGCCATCACGGTGAGCGCCACGAGGCCGCCGCCGGGATGCGCGTACCGGTGGTGGTCGCGCACGATGACGACCGCCGCGTACACGAGGGCGATGAGCCGGTAGACCCCGACCGCCCGCCACATCTGCTCGACCACGACTGCGACATTACGGGCTGACGGCCCGAATCGTTGGACTCTCCTTCTAGGGGAGACACCATGCTGAAGTCCGTGAACGAGGGATACCTGCCGATCGGGCGGTTCGCCCGGCTCTGCCGGCTGAGCGTCAAGCAGCTTCGGAACTACGACGACCTGGGCCTCCTGGTCCCGGCGCACGTCGACCCGGACACCGGATACCGCTACTACCGGCCGGACCAGTCCCGGGACGCCCTTGTCATCGGCCTGCTGCGCTCCCTCGACGTGCCGCTCCCGGCGATCGGCCGGGTGCTGGCCGACGGGACCGGCGCGCTGGGCGGCGTACGGGACGCGATGGAGGCCGACCTCGCGCGTCGCCGGCGCAACCTCGCGGCGCTGGAGCGCATCCTCGCCGACGGGCTGCCCAGCCCCGAGGTGAGCCTGGTCCGCGAACCGGCCCGCCGCGTCGTCGCCGTCCGCGACGTCGCGCCGCCGGACGGGATCGGCGCGGTCACGTCGGCGTGCGTCGCGCGCCTGATGGGCGCGCTGGCCGCGGCGGGGCCGACCGTGGCGCCGATCGGGCTGTTCCCGCTGGACCTGGCCGCAGAGGTCCCGGTCACGGTCGCGGCCGAGACGGACATGGCCGTCCCGGGCACCGCGCCGGACGTGCTGCGCGGCGGGCTGTTCGCGTCGGCGACCCACGTCGGGCCGTACGACCAGATCGGCCTCACCGCACACGCGCTGCTGGCCTGGGCGGGCGACCGGGGGCACACGCCCACCGGCCCGCTGCGCGAGGTCTACGTCTCCGACCCGGCGAACACGCCGCCGGAGCGGCTCGTCACCCACCTGATGGTCGAACTGGAGGAGTCCGAATGAACCCCTATGTCGCCGTCGACGAGCCCGAGCTCGTCGAGTTCGGCCCCGCCCGCGGACCGTCCGTCTCCGGACAGGGGGAGCCGGGCGGCGCCGCGTACAACACGTGCGCCGGAGCGCTCTACGCGGTCGCGGGGAGCCTGTGCGGCGCGGCGGCCCGGAACGGCCGGGCGTTCGACCTGCCGCCGCTCGAAGGCCGGTGGTGGGTCGAGGACGAACGGTCGCCGTTCGACGTGCCGCGCGAGGAGTGGCACTGGCACCTGTTCCTCCGGCTGCCGGACACCGTGGAGGACGCCTGGTACGACGAGGCGCGCCAGGCCGCGCCGCACCCGGCCGCCCCGAGGGTCCAACTGGTCACCTACACCGAGGGACGCTGCGTCCAGGTGCTGCACCGGGGAGCGTACGCCGACGAGCCGCGCACGCTCGCGCTGATGGACGCCTACCTGAAGGAGAAGGAGCTGGTGCCGAACGGCCTGCACCACGAGGTGTACCTGTCCGACGTCCGTGAGACCGATCCGGAGAAGATGCGCACGATCCTGCGGATGCCGGTCCGCCCTGCGGTCTAGTCTCGCCGATGTGATGCGGACTCCGGCCGAGCCCCGGCGGTACCGGCTCGACGCGATGCTGTCCTGGCCGCCGGCGCCGGTCGACGCGTCCTTCCGCACGCCGGCCCGGGCGGACCTGCCGCTCCTCGGCGCGCTCATGTGGGACGCCTACCGCGGTACCCCCGACGAGCGGGACGCCGGCGACGGCGTCGCGTCGGCCACCGAGGAGGTCCGGCTGACATTCGACGGGAAGTACGGCCCGTTCGTGCCGGAGGCGTCCTTCGTCGCCGAGGAGGACGGCCGCCTCGTCGCGGCCGCCCTGGTGACGGTGTGGCAGGGCACGCCGCTGCTGGCGTTCGTGTTCACCGCCTCGTCGCACACCGGCCGCGGTCTGGCCCGCCGGCTCATCCGCGCGGCGATGGGGGCGCTGGCGGGGCTCGGGTACGACCGGCTCTCCCTCGCGGTGACCGAGGACAACGCGCACGCCCGCAGGCTGTACGAGTCGATGGGGTTCGCGCCCGTCTGAGAACGGTGGGTGCGGCCTCCAGGCCGGAGGCCGCACGCCGGTCGAATGCGCGTCGGTCAGTCGTGTGCCTGGTAGACGGCGCCGGCGAAGGGCAGCGCGCCGCCCGTCTCGCGCTGGTCGGGCGGCGCGAGGCCGGCCGACGCCGCCCACGCGTCGACGAGGCCGGCCGGCCAGGACGACCGTTCGCCGGGGAGGACGACGACCACGCCGCCGGGGGCCAAGGCCCGGCCCAGTTCGCGGACGGTGTGCCGGGGGAACGCGAAGGTCTTCGGGTCGAGGCGGCAGACCATCACGGGCGCGCTCGCGGCGGGGAGGGGCAGGTCGATGTCGACCTGGCCGACGTCGACCGGCGGGACGTTCCCGCCCGCCCGCCGTACCGCACGCCGCAGTGCGCGAACGTCGCGCCGATGCGGCACGGACGCCTCGACCGGCACGCCGTCGGCGATCAGCCGGGCGGCCAGGTCGTGCAGGCCCGGGCCGACCAGCCGTACGGGCGCGGCGCGCCGGGCGGCCGCGCCGGCGAGGAGCGCGCCCAGGGTCGCGTCGTCGAGGAGGGGACAGCCGTGCGCGGCGAAGGCCGGTGTGCTCATCGGCGCGCCGTTCGGCCGGTGCCCGCGACAGGGGTCGCGGTGGGGCGGGGCTGGGTCACCGGAGTCCTCCCACGGTTTATCTGTATTCTGCAATTATCCTAACGTACCTCTCTAACCAGGCATTATTCAGGGCATGAACGACATCGACGTAGCGATCGTGGGACTCGGACTGGCCGGATCGGCCACCGCGTGGGCGCTGAGCCGGCGGGGCCGGAGCGTGGCCGCCTTCGAGGCGTACGGGCCGGGCCACCGGCGCGGCAGTTCGCACGGCCACGCCCGGATCTTCCGCCGCGCCTACCTGGACCCGCTGTACGTCGAACTGACCGGCCGGGCCGGGCGGCTCTGGGAGGAGCTGAGCGAGTCGGCGGGGGAGCCGCTGCTGACCCGTACCGGCGGCGTCGACCACGGGCCCGGCCGGGAGCCCGCGCGCATGGCCGCCCTCCTGCGCGACCATGGCGTCGCCGCCGAACTGCTCGACCCCGCCGAGGCGGCCCGCCGCTGGCCCGGCATCCGCTTCACGGGCCCGGTCGTGTTCGACCCGGAGGGCGGCGTCCTCGATCCGGAGGCGTCGATGGCCGCCCTGGTCCGGCTCGCCGCCGAGGCCGGCGCGCACGTCGCGTACGACACGCCCGTCCGGGCCCTGGAGCCGGACTCCACCGGCGTCCTCCTGCGCACCGACCAGGAGACCTGGCACGCCCGCACGGTCGTCGTCGCGGCGGGCGGCTGGACCGCGCCGCTGCTCGACGGCCTGGTCCCCCTGCCGCCGCTGACAGTCACCCAGCAGCAGGTCTTCTTCTTCGACACGAGGGATCCCGGCCCGTGGCCGACCATCGTGCACGGCGAGACGACCCTCGACGTGTACGCGCTGCCGGAGGGCCCGTCCCTGAAGTTCGGCGCGCATGTGGGCGGCACGGTGACGACCGCGGACGACCGGGACTTCGTCGTCGACCCGGCCGCCCGCGAGAGCGCCGTCGAGTACGCCCGGACCTGGCTGCCGGGCGTGGACCCGGAGCCGCGCTCGGAGGTGACCTGCCTCTACACCGCGACACCCGACGAGGACTTCGTGCTGGACCGCCGGGGGCCGTTCGTGGTCTGCTCCGCCTGCTCCGGGCACGGCGCGAAGTTCACCCCGCTGATCGGCGAACTCGCCGCCGACCTGGTCGACGGCCGCCCCCCGATCGACCGGTTCGCCCTGCGCTGAGCACGGCCGCCGGCGCCTTCGCCGCACGAAGATCGAAAGAAGCCCATCCCGAAGTAGCGCTACACCGCCCCGATCGATGTTCCTGCCGCGGCGGCGATGTCCGCCATCGAGGTGTGTTCGAATCCCTTCTCGGCGAACAGCGCGAGGGCTGCCGTGAGGATCTCCTGGCTCCGGGCGTTGAGGTAAGCCGCTGTCATCTCCGGCAAAGTGAACCACCGTTCGCTTTTTGTTAACGTATCGCCGTTCACGATGAAGACCGACGTCGCGGGCCGACACGGCTGAGACGAGCACCTCGGCCCGGCGGGCCGGCCCCCGCAGGGGGCGCGCGCCCACCGACGTTCTGCATCCGTCACGAGCGGCCGATGACTCGGTCCGGCCGTCATAGTTTTGAGGAGTTCCATGCGTCTTCTCTTCTCCAGCACGCCTGCCCTTGGGCACCTGCTGCCGATGTTGCCGCTGGCTGCTGCGGCTCGCAGTGCCGGTCATGAGGTCGCGTTGCTCAGCCATCCGTCCATGGCCTCTTTCGCCGCTGGAATGCCCTTGCTCCCCGCCGGCCCGAGCATCCCGGAGACCTTCGAGGACGTCACCCGCCGTACGGCGGTCGATGCGATGCAGGACATGGCGGCCGGGCCGGTCGAATTCTTCGTCGAGTCCCGGGTGAGCCTGGGTGCGGAGGCCGCGCTCGCCGCCGCCGGCGACTTCGCCCCCGACCTCATCGTCGCCGACATGATCGACTACCTCGGCCCGCTCGCCGCCGCTGCGCTCGGCGTTCCCTGGGCGGCACACGGGGCGGCCCTCCCGCTGGACTCTCAGCTGGCCGCTGCGCTCGACCAGGCCGCCGCCGCTCGCTTCGCTCAGTACGGGGTGACCCCGACGGCGCCCGTCGCCTACGTCGACCCGTGGCCCGACAGCCTGCTCGGGGACGGCTACGCGCTGCCCGCCGAGCGGATGACCATCCGGCCGGAGCCGCACTCCGACGAGAGCAGCACGTGGTCCCGGCCGCGGTTCGACGGCCGGGAGGACCGCCCATTGATCTTGGTGACCCTGGGTACGGTCGTCGATGATCCCTCCACCCTAGGGGCGATCCTGGATTCGCTGGCCCCGTTGGACGTCAACGTCATCGTCGCCCCGCACTCCGCGACGGACCTCGCGGACCGGAAGGTCGACTCCACGCGGGTGCACCTGGCCGGCTTCGTCCCGATGAAGCAGTTGCTGGAGGGAGTCGACGTGGTGGTGTCCTCCGCGGGTGCGGGCAGTGTGCTGTCCGCGCTGAGCGCTGCCCGGCCGATGGTCCTGTTCCCGATGGGCCTGGACAAGCCCCTCAACGCCGCGCGGGCCGCCGAGGCGCGCGCGGCCGTGGTCATTGATGCCGCGGACCAGGTCGGTGACGCGGTCGCGCAGGTACTCGCCGACCCGGCGGTGGCCGACGGCGCCGCGACGGTGGCCGAGGAGATCGCTGGGATGAATTCGCCCGACGACGTGCTCGGGCTCCTGCTGAAGCGCGTCGGGTAACTCCGAGAGCTTCGCCGGCTCCGTCGCTTTCGAAAGTGTCTTTCGACAGCTCTTGTCCATCGCATGGACGGGTCCGAGCGGAAACCTCCGTCCGGCCGGGGACACGGGCCGGCGCCGAGGCCGCGGGCGGACCCGTCGTACGGCGAGTGGAGCGGTTGTGTACTGTGCGGGTCATGTCGAGCCCTGAGGCGTCCAAGGTGGGGGCTTTCGGTCACGCCGTCAGCCCCCTGAACCACTGAACCCTTGGTCCGCCCCCGGCAGCCTTCGCTGCTCGGGGCCGGCGCGCGCACTCCGGGGTGCTGGCCGCGGTGACGAGACGTCTCCTTCTCGTTCTCCCTCACCCCGGAGTCCTCGGTGCCTCTCGCGCTCTACCTGCTCGCCGTGGCGGTCTTCGCCATGGGAACCTCGGAGTTCATGCTCGCCGGTCTGCTGCCGGACATCGCCTCGAGCCTCGACGTACCGGTCGGCGCCGCCGGGCTGCTGACGTCGGCCTTCGCGGCCGGGATGGTCGTCGGCGCTCCGCTGATGGCCGCGCTCGCACGCCGGTGGCCGCCCCGGAGCAGCCTGCTCGCGTTCGTGCTGGTGTTCGCGGCGACCCACGCCGTGAGCGCTCTCACGACGAGCTTCGCCGTTCTGCTCGTCGCCCGCGCGGTCGCCGCCCTGGCGAACGCGGGGTTCCTGGCCGTGGCTCTGACGACCGCGGCCGCGCTGGTGGCGGCCGACCAGAAGGGACGCGCGCTGGCGGTGCTGCTGGCGGGCACGACGGTGGCCACCATCGTCGGAGTTCCCGGCGGCGCGGTGCTCGGCACACTGCTCGGCTGGCGGGCGACCTTCTGGGCGATCGCCCTGCTCTGCCTTCCCGCGGCCTTCGGCGTCCTCAAGGACATCCCGGAGCGTGCGGTCAAGGCCGCGCCGTACGGTCCGGCCGGCCCGGCACTCCGGGCCGAGTTCGGCCGGCTCGCCAAGCCCCGGCTCATCCTGGTGATGGCGCTCGGAGCACTGGTCAACGGCGCCACCTTCGGCACCTTCACCTTCCTGGCCCCGGTCGTGACCGGCACCGCCGGGCTGGGTGAGCCGTGGGTCCCGGCCGTCCTGGGGCTCTTCGGCCTCGGCTCCTTCCTCGGTGTCACCGTCGCGGGGCGCCTGTCGGACCGGCGTCCCGGCCTGGTCATCGCCGTCGGCGGCCCGCTGTCGTCGCTCGGCTGGATCGCGCTGGCGACGCTGGCCGCCCGGCCGGCCGCGCTGCTCGTCCTCGTGTTCGCACAGGGCGCGCTCTCGTTCGCGCTGGGCGGCACCCTGATCACCAGGGTGCTCTACGAGGCGGCCGGCGCCCCCACCATGGGCGGTTCGTACGCGACGGCGGCCATCAACATCGGCGCCGCGGGAGGCCCCGTCCTCGCGGCGACCACCCTCGGCCCGGGCCGGGGGAACCTCGGTCCCGTCTGGGTCAGCGGCCTCCTGATCGCCATCGCGCTGATCCTCGCCCTGCCGCTCCTGCGGGCGGCACGGCCCGTGCCGCCCGAAGCGTGACAAGACCGCCCCGGACCCGTACGTCACCTGCGCCACGCCGGGCGTTCCCCCGGCGTGGCGCCGGCACGGCGCGTGCCCGTCACGGGCCGCCCGAGAGGAGAACTCTCGGTACGCTTTGGCCGATCCGGGGCCGGAACCGGCCGACGGAGGAATGCCGGAAAGCGACGATCGCAAGGAGAAGTGTTCGTCCGATGAGCACATCGACGCAACAAGAGAGGTTCGGTTTCCAGGCCGAGGTCGTCCAGCTTCTCGACCTGATGATTCACTCGCTTTACAGCAACAAGGAGATCTTCCTGCGGGAGCTGATCTCCAACGCCTCGGACGCCATCGACCGCCTGCGGTTCGCGAGGCTCACCGACCCCGGGCTCGATGAGTCCGACGAGGCGCTGCAGATCCGGGTCTCCTACGACAAGGACGCCCGCACGATCACCATTTCCGACAACGGCATCGGAATGAGCCGGCAGGAGGTGATGGACAACATCGGCACCATCGCCAAGTCCGGCACCCGCGAATTCCTCCAGGCCCTCACCGGCGACCAGCGGAAGGACGCGACGCTCATCGGGCAGTTCGGCGTCGGTTTCTACTCGGCGTTCATCGTCGCCGACCGGGTGACGCTGACGACGCGCCGGGCCGGCCTGCCCGCGGCGGAAGGCGTCCGCTGGGAGTCCGACGGTCGCGGTGAGTACACCCTGGAGACGATCGAGCACCCCGCACGGGGCACCGAGATCGTGCTGCACCTCCGCGAGGGTGAGGACGAGCTCCTGGGCGACCACCGGCTGCGTACGATCATCCGCAAGTACTCCGACCACATCAGCCTGCCGATCCTCATGCCGGACGAGGACGCCGGGTCCAGCGACGCTCCGGCCGAGACGGTCGTCAACCGGGCGTCCGCGCTGTGGGCGCGCCCGAAGAGCGAGATCAGCGAGCAGGAGTACACCGAGTTCTACAAGCACGTCGCGCACGACTACGCCGACCCCCTCGCCCATCTGCACGCCAAGATGGAGGGGACCTACGAGTACACGCTGCTGCTGTTCGTTCCGGCCCACGCGCCGTTCGACCTGTGGATGCCCGAGTCACGTCACGGCGTGAAGCTGCACGTCCAGCGGGTCTTCATCATGGACGACACCGGGCAGCTCATGCCGAACTACCTGCGCTTCGTCCGCGGGGTGATCGACTCCAGCGACCTGCCGCTGAACGTCTCGCGGGAGATCCTGCAGAGCAGCCGCGTCGTCGACTCGATCCGGTCCAGCGCGGTCAAGCGGGTGCTGAAGCTGCTGAAGGACCTGGCCGAGAAGGAACCGGACAAGTACGCCACCTTCTGGGGCGAGTTCGGCGCCGTCCTCAAGGAGGGGATCGCCGAGGACTACTCCAACCGGGACGACATCGCCCGCCTGCTGCGCTTCACCACGACCACGTCGAGCACCGACACGCCGGACACCTCGCTCGCCGACTACGCGGCCCGCATGAAGGAGGGCCAGGAGAAGATCTACTACCTGGTCGCCCCCACGCTCGCCGCCGCCAAGTCCAGCCCGCACCTGGAGATCTTCCGTGAGAAGGGCATCGAGGTGCTGCTGCTGAGCGACCCCGTCGACAACTGGGTGGTGACGAGCCTGCCCGACTTCGACGGCAGGCGCCTGCAGTCCGTCGCGCAGGGCGCGGCCGACCTCGGCGCGCTGGAGGACGCCGCCGAGAAGGAGGCGAACGAGAAGGCCGGCACGCAGTTCGCCGCCCTGGTGGAGCGCCTCAAGAAGGCCCTCGGCGACCGCGTACGGGACGTCCGGACCACCAACCGCCTCACCACGTCGCCGGCCTGCATCGTCGCGGGCGAGCCGGACCTCGAGATGAACCTCATCCGCCGGATGCAGGGCTCGGGAATGCCGAGCGAGCCCATCCTGGAGATCAACCCCGAGCACCCGCTCATCCGTCGGCTCGACGCCGAACCCGACGAGCGCCTCGCCGACTGGGCGCACGTCCTCTACGGCCAGTCCGTCCTCACCCTCGGCGCCCGCGTCGACGAACCGGCCGAATTCGCCGCCCGCCTCAACGACCTGCTCGTCACCCTGACCGGGGAGCGGGAGACCGCGGACGGCGACGACTCCTGACCCGGGCCCCGCACCGGCGTGGGCGGCGGGCGCCCACGCCGGTGCGGTGGGCACCCGGTCCGCAGCCTTGCGCCGAGGTTCCTCGTCGTCCCGGCGACGAGGATCCTCGGCGCTCAGCGCCGCTCACGGCGACGACTGCGGCGGACGCGAGACGCCGGCGGGTTGATCGCTGGTGTCCGCTGCGTTCTGACGGCAGCGGACACCAGCGGGAGCGCTTCGAGAGTTCAGCGGGCGCCGGTGAACGGCGTCGCGAGGGGGCCGGTGACGCCCGGGTCGACGCGGAAGATCCGGCCGGCGTCCGGCTCGGCCTCCCGCTGCTGCGGGGACAGGCCCTGCTGCGACGTCGTGATGAACAGCGTCGAACGGTCGGTGCCGCCGAAGCAGCAGCTCGAGACGTTCGTCACCGGCAGGCGGACCGTCCCCACCAGTTCCCCGGACGGGGCGTAGCGGTGCACCACGCCGCCGCCCCACACGGCCTGCCACAGGAAGCCCTCGTCGTCGACCGTCATGCCGTCGGGGTGCCCACCCTCGACGGTGACGAACGGCCGCCGGTTCGCGACCTCCCCGGTGTCCAGGTCGTAGTCGAAGACGTCGATCCGCCGGGTCGGCGTGTCGGCGTAGTACATCGTGCGGTGGTCGGGGCTCCAGGCCGGGCCGTTGGAGATGGTCACGTCGTCCAGCACGGTGCGGATCGAGCCGTCGAAGACGAACAGCGAGCCCGCCCCCTCCGTCTCGTCGAACGCCATCGTGCCGGCCCAGAACCGTCCCGCCGGGTCGCACTTGCCGTCGTTCATCCGGATGATGGAGGCGTCGGCCAGGTCGCCGGTCAGCGCCGTCGCCCTGCCGTCCTCGTCCAGCTCCATGAAGCACGTGCCGGCGGCGATGATCCACCCGCCCAGGACCCGGGGCACGGCGGCGCCGATCGGCCGGTCCACCTGCAGCGAACGCGGGTCGGTCAGTGTCTTGCCGTCGTAGCCGGCCAGCCACAGCCGCCCGGCCATGATGTCGACCCAGCCGAGCCGGTCTCCGTACCAGAACGGCCCCTCGGCGTGCTCGACCTTGACCGGCGAACAGGGTTCCGCGGTGAGTTCCATGCTTCGGCTCCAACCGTGTCGCGATGATCAGCGTCATCCTTCCACTACCCGCTCACAGACGGACACGCGCAGCGGCGCGGGCTCACCGTCGGGTCGGCCTCTCCCACGGGAGGATATATGCCGAACAGCGGCCTTCAATGCCACGTATCTCCGCCTCTATATGGAGCATTGATCGGACGTGCCGCCAGCCGAGCTCCAGATAGCGCCAGTGGAGCAGCCAGAACGAACCTGCCGATGGGTCGTACGCGATGATCCACTCTGGGAAGCGAGCCTTGACGCGTTCGATGGTGAGAGTCTCTTCGATCACGAGTGCCGCTCCACCGTCGCCCAGACGACCTTTCCACCGGCCACTCGGAATGCGCCGTATCGATGGGCGCACTGGCTGACGATGGGAATTCCGCGCCCTGATTCGGCATGGAGCCCCGGCTGCCTCTGGCGGGGAAGGTCGTCTACGGGGTCGTACACCTGAATCGTGACATATTCCCGTTTCGGGAATACCGAGATTCTGATCTCTCGGTCGGGTGCTGCCTTGATCGCGTTCGTGACCAGCTCGGATACGATCAGTTCTCCGTCGTCGACCGCGTTCGGGCTGCAGCCCAAGCGCCGGAGGCTCGCGCGGGCGAACGCGCGTGCGTGCCTCACCATTTCCGGCCGGCCCTCGATTCTCAGCCTCGCGGTGTCGCCCATCTCGGTGATCGTCTGATCCATGGCGGTGGCTCCCTGCCTCGCGTCGCTAATCCGTATGGTCAGACTGAACCTGTGGCGCTACCATTGCGCTGTTTCAAAGGAACATCAGAAACCCGCGGAAACGAGAGGGCCGGCCGATGACGTCGCGACCGCCGCTTGATCCGATGTCCTCGCTGTGGGACGTCATCGCTCTTCAGTTGCGCTTTCAGCGGGAGCGGGCCGGCCTTACCGGCACCCAGCTCGGCGACCGGATCGGATGCGTCCGTTCGACTGTTTCCCGGATCGAGTCCAACACCCTCAAGCTTGATTCAAAGCAGGCCGCACTTGCGGACGAAGCACTAAAAACCGGCGGTTTATTCGCTGCCCTGATGTTTCACGCCCTGCGTGAGCCGGACGGTCAGTGGCGCAAGGAGCATCGGGACATCGAGGCGACGGCCTCGACCATCCGTGTGTTCGAGGCGATCGTTGTCCCCGGTTTGCTCCAGACGCCGGAATATGCCCTCGCTCTCGCGGTCGCGGGCGGTGTCGCGGAGGATGTGGCGCGGGCGGCCATCGAGGAGCGGTTGAGTCGACAGGCCATTCTGACGAGAGAGGATCCTCCTCTGCTGTGGGTGATCCTCGCAGAGACCGTCCTGGAGTGGCCCGTCGGTGGGGCAGAGGTCATGCTGAAGCAGTTGGAGCGTCTGCTGGAGTTCGCGGACATGCCGAATATCGGAATACGGGTCGTCCCAAGGGCGGTAGGGGCGTACAAGGGGCTGGATGGTAGCTTTAAGGTACTGTCTAACGCATCGGGTGATGTGGCCTATTTGGAATCTCCTGGACAGGGAAGGTTGGTCTATTCCTTCGGGGCGCGACCGTATCTCGACCGTTATGAACGGATAGGACTGAAAGCGCTCAATGATGAGCAGTCGAAGGTACTGATCCGTAAGAAGATGGAGCTGTATCGATGATTGAGACGTATCGGAAGAGCAGCTACAGCGGAACCGACATGGGCAGTGACTGCGTTGAGGTGGGTGTCATCGGTGGGGACGAGACGAGGACGGACTGACGAAGGGGTCTCCGCCTCGGCGGTGCCGTTCCTGCGTGATCGCGCTGCCGGTGGCAGGTGCTGCCAGGAAGTAGCCGCCGGACTCGACTCTGTGAGAGGCGTGAGTGCGTGGACGACCAGGGCTTGGTGACGGTTGCCAGTGAATGGTCCGTCAGCGAGACGATCGACCGCTTGCAGAAGGTGATCAGCGGCGCGGGACTGCTCGTGTTCGCCAGGATCGACCACGCCGGCAACGCCGTGCAGGCCGGGATGGAGCTCCGTCCGACCGAACTGCTCATCTTCGGCAATCCCCGGGGCGGCACCCCGCTGATGCAGGACCGGCAGACCAGCGGCATCGACCTGCCCGTCAAGGCCCTCGCCTGGCAGGACGAGCACGGCAAGGTGTGGCTGACCTACGACCGAGCCTCGTGGATCGCCGACCGGCACGGGCTCGGCGCCGAGAGCGAGTCGGCGGTCAAGGCCATCGATACGGGCCTCGCGCACCTCGTCGAGCAGGTGGCCGGCAGGGCGGCGATCGGATAGCCCCCCGTCCTGGACCGTTCCGGGCGGCCTATCGTCTTCGTTCGTGACGACGGAGATGGGGCTGTGGGCCGGGCTGCTGCTGGACGCGCTGGCCGGGGATCCGCGGCGAGGGCATCCGGTGGCGGCGTTCGGGCGGGCCGCGAGCGCGCTGGAGCGGCGCCTGTACCGGGACTCGGTGGGGCGGGGCGCGGTGTTCACGGCCGTGTGCGTGGCCGGGGCGGCCGGCGCCGGTCTCGTCGTGGACGCCGTCGGCCGTCGTACGGCGGGGGGTACGGCGCTCACCGCCGCCGCCACGTGGGCGGTGGTCGGCGGGACGTCCCTCGGGCGTGAGGGGCTCGCGATGGCGGCCGCGCTGGAGGCCGGGGACGTCGAGGCGGCGCGGCGGCGGCTGCCGCACCTGTGCGGGCGGGACCCGAGCGCGCTCGACGCCAAGGAGCTCGCGCGGGCGACGGTCGAGTCGGTCGCCGAGAACACCTCCGACGCGGCCGTGGCGCCCCTGTTCTGGGGCGCCGTCCTGGGCGTGCCGGGGCTGCTCGCGTACCGGGCGGTCAACACGCTGGACGCGATGGTCGGGCACCGCAGCCCCCGGTACCTCAGGTTCGGGCGGGTCGCGGCGCGCCTGGACGACGCGGCGAACTGGGTGCCCGCCCGGCTGACCGGGCTGCTCACGGTGGCCTGCGCGCCGCTCGTCGGCGGCTCCCCGCGCGACGCGTACGCGATCCTGCGCCGCGACGGCGCGGCGCACCCGAGCCCGAACGCCGGGCGGTGCGAGGCGGCGTTCGCCGGGGCGCTCGGGGTCCGGCTCGGCGGCGTCAACGTGTACGGGAGCCGCGTCGAGCACCGGCCGGAGCTCGGTGACGGCCGCGCCGCCGAGCCGCAGGACGTCCGGCGGGCCGTCCGCCTGTCCCGTACGGTCACGGTGACCTCGGCCGCCGTCGTGATCGGTGCCCGCGCCGCCGTCAGGTCCTGGTGGCGGAGCCGGCGCCGCTGAACGAGGCGAGCGGCGCGGGTGCCCCGGAGGGTGTTCCTCCGGGTACATCCGTACGACCCGCTTCCACGGCAGCCGGCCGTCGGTGACCGGACGGCCGGTGCGGTCGTGGACGCGACGGCGGACCTGCCCGCCGGCCGGGCCCGCCGCCGTCCTCGAACGGCGCACCGGGGCCTCTGCGTCTCCTGGCCGACCGCGGCGGGCGGCGCGGCTGCTAACTTCGGCGTCCGTGAGCACACGGAGCGGGATGCTGCTGGTCGCCGGTACGACCTCGGATGCGGGCAAGAGCATGCTCACGGCGGGGATCTGCCGGTGGCTCGCCCGGCAGGGCGTCAAGGTCGCGCCGTTCAAGGCGCAGAACATGTCGCTCAACTCGATGGTCACCGCCGACGGCGCGGAGATCGGGCGGGCGCAGGCCATGCAGGCCGCCGCCGCGCGGATCGAGCCGACCGCGCACATGAACCCGGTCCTCCTCAAGCCTGGCAGTGACCGGCGCAGCCAGGTCGTCGTCCTCGGCCACCCGGTCGCCGAGGTCGACGCGATGGGATACGCCGCGCACAAGGAACGCCTGCGCCAGGTCGTCCTCGGCAGCCTCGCCGAACTGCGCGCCCAGTACGACGTCGTCATCTGCGAGGGCGCGGGCAGCCCCGCCGAGATCAACCTGCGGGCCGGCGACCTGGCGAACATGGGCCTGGCGCGCGCCGCCGGCGGCCCGGACGGGCCCGGCATGCCGGTGATCGTCGTCGGCGACATCGACCGGGGCGGGGTCTTCGCCGCGCTGTACGGGACGGTGGGCCTGCTGGAGCCCGCGGACCAGCGGCTCATCGCCGGCTTCGTCATCAACAAGTTCCGGGGTGCGCCCGAGCTGCTGGCCCCGGGGCTGGCGCAGATCACCGCGCTGACCGGCCGGCCGGTGTACGGCGTGCTGCCCTGGCTCGGCGGGCTCTGGCTGGACGTCGAGGACTCCCTCGCCCTGGACGCGCGTCCAGCGACGCGCCCGGCGGTCGCGGGGGAGACGCTGCGGGTCGCGGTCGCCCGGCTGCCCCGGATCTCCAACTTCACCGACCTCGACGCCCTGGCCGCCGAGCCCGGCGTGAGCGTGCGGTTCGCGACCACGCCCGGCGAGCTGGCCGACGCCGACCTGGTCGTGCTGCCCGGCTCCCGTGCCACCGTCGCCGACCTGGCCTGGCTGCACGAGCACGGACTGGCCGCCGAGGTCGTGCGGCGCGCGCGGGCGGGCCGGCCGGTGCTCGGCATCTGCGGCGGCTACCAGATGCTGGCCCGCGAGATTCACGACGACATCGAGTCGATGGCCGGGCCCGTGCCGGGCCTCGGGCTGCTGCCCACACGGGTGGAGTTCGGGCCGGACAAGATCCTCGGCCGGCCGAGCGGCACGGCGTACGGCGAGCCGGTGCGCGCGTACGAGATCCACCACGGCGTGGCGGCGGTGGAGGGCGGCGAGCCGTTCCTCGACGGGTGCCGCGACGGGGCGGTCTGGGGGACGACCTGGCACGGCGCGCTGGAGAACGACGGCTTCCGCCGCGCCTTCCTCGCCGAGGTCGCCCGGGTCGCGGACCGCGACTTCACCCCCGCGCCGGACACCGACTTCGCCGCGCTGCGGGAGGCCCAGCTCGACGCCCTCGGCGACCTGGTCGAGCAGCACCTCGACACCGGCGCCCTGTGGCGCCTCATCGAGACCGGCCCACCGGCGGACCTTCCCGTGGTTCCCCCGGGCGGGGCCGTCGCATGAGCGCAGCGCCTCTGGCCGTTCCTCCGGGGAAGGAGGCCGCATGAGCGGTTTCACGCCGGGCGAGGACCGCTGGCGGTCGCGGCTCGGAACGCTGCGGCAGGTCGTCCGCCAGGAGCTCGTGACGCGGCAGCTCGCCCACCACGTCCCGGACGCCGAACCGGGCGACGTCCTGGACCTCGGCTGCGGTCAGGGCACCCAGGTGCTGGCGCTCGCCCGCCGGGGTCACCGGGTGACGGGCCTGGACGCCTCGCCCGCGCTGCTCGGCGACCTGCGGGCCGCGCTCGAGACCGAGCCGGCGGAGGTACGCGAGCGCGTCCGCCTCGTCGAAGGCGACGTGCAGGAGGCCGCACGGCTCCTGGAACCGTCGCGGTTCGGTGTCGTGCTGTGCCACGGCGTCCTCATGTACTTCGCCGATCCCGGCCCGGTCCTCGACGCCGTCGCCGGGGTCACCGCGCCCGGCGGACTCGTGTCCCTGCTCGTACGGAACGGCGACGCCCTCGCCCTGCGGCCGGGGCTGAAAGGCGACTGGGCGGCCGCCGCCGGCGCCTTCGACGGCACCGCCTACCGCAACCGGATCGGCGTCGACGCCCGCGCCGACCGGCTCGCCGACCTGACGGCGTCGCTCGCCGAGCGCGGCCTGAGCCGGATCGCCTGGTACGGCGTCCGCGTCTTCACCGACACCGCCGCCGACGACGCGCCCGTGCCCGAGCCCGAGCGGCTCGACGCGCTCCTGGCCTGCGAGGAGCGCGCCGGGCGCACCGACCCGTACCGCGGTGTGGCCGCGCTGCTCCACGTCATCGCCCGGCGGACGGGCGAGCGGGAGCTCCGTTAGGAAGAGCTCCGCGCCGCGGTCTCGATGACCTCCAGGCCGGCGATCGCGTCCTCCAGCGTGACCGGCGGCGGGCCGTCGCCGCGGACCGCCGCCGCGACGGCCGGGTAGAAGTCCCGGTAGCGGCCCGGGTCGGTCGGTTCCGCGCGGGTGTCGCCGGGCGTGCCGACCTCGCCGTACGCCTCGGGCGGGGTCACGCCGAACTCCGCGTCCTCCGGGGTGCGGCCCGCGCGGAGCTGGTCCTCCTGGCCGTCCAGCCCGTACGTGACGTACGCGGCGCGGTCGCCCAGCACGCGGAAGCGCGGTCCGAGGTCCGCGCTGATCGCGCTCATCCACAGGTGGGACCGGACGCCGTTCGCGTGGGTCAGGGCGACGAACGCGTCGTCGACCGCCTCGGCGCCCGGCCGCCGTACGTCCAGTTCGGCGTGGACGGCGACGGGCGGCCCGAACAATGTGATCGCCTGGTCGACCAGGTGCGCGCCGAGGTCGTACAGGACGCCGCCCGCGGCGTCCGGGTCGGCCGTCTCCTTCCAGCCCGGCTTGATCTGCGGGCGCCAGCGCGTGAACCGCGACTCGAACCGCAGCACCCGCCCGAGAGTTCCGTCCCCGATGAGCCGGGCGGCCGTCCGGAAGTCCCCGTCCCAACGGCGGTTGTGGAACGGCACGACGAGCGGGCCGCCGGCCAGCGACCGGGCCTCGGCGGCGGTCACCGCGATGGGCTTGTCGACGACGACGGGGAGTCCCGCGTCCAGCGCCGCCCGGGCGAGGGGCGCGTGCGTACGGTTCGGCGTGGTCACGACGACCAGGTCGTATCCGCCGGACCGGACGTCGCCGGGCGCGTCGAGCAGTTCGGCGCCGGGGTACCGGTCACGGACGGCCGCCCGCCGCGCCGGGTCGCGGGTCACGACGGCGGCCAGTTCCAGGCCGGGGGCGGCCGAGATGAGCGGTGCGTGAAAGACCGCACCTCCGGTTCCATACCCGATCAGAGCGACGCGCAGGTTGTCCACAGATGGCCTCCTTCAAGGCCATTTGATCACGCTGCGGGTCTGTCCCGGCACGGTGGATCGGCCTAGTCTCCCAGGGGGGTCTTCGATCGGTGAAGGAGCACGCATGCCCGACCCGTCGCCAGAGGCGAATCTGGCCGAGTCGCTGAGCCGATGGACGCTCGCGTTCGGCTGGCGTGACCGGGCGGCGTTCCTGTGCGGTGACGACGTCTTCACGCACGGGGAGGTCCACCGGGGGGCCGGGCGCGCGGCGGGGTTCCTGCGGGCGCACGGCGTACGGCCGGGCGACCGGGTGGTCATCGCGCTGCCGGGGGCGATGGAGTTGGTCTGGGCGTTCCTCGGCACCGTGCGGATCGGGGCGCTCGCGCTGATCGCCGACCCCGAGGCGTCCATGCTCCCGCCGGGAGACGTCGCGGTCTGCGCCCCCGGCCGGCACCGGAACGTCATCACCCCCGACGAGCTCGTCACCGGCATGGCGCGGGCCACCGTGCCGCCGGCGCACCCCGTGCATTCCTGGACACCGGCGTTCGCGCAGTACGGCGAGCTGTACGCGCACGGCGACCCGGAGGCCTCCTTCCTGGCGATGGAGCCGTTCGGGCTGCGGGAGAACGACGTGCTGTTCTCCGTTCCCAAGACCCACGACCCCGTGGGGCTGCGCAACACCGTCTTCCTGCCGCTGTACTCGGGAGCCAGCGCGGTGCTGGACTCCGGCCGGCGGTCGATCGCCGCGGTCGCCGAGCGGGTGCGCCGGCACCGGGCGAGCGTCCTGCTGTCGACGTCCGCGTTCCTGGCGAGGCTGGCGGCGGAGGCGCCCCGCGAGCCGTTCTGGCCGCTGCGCATCGCGGTCTCGCAGGGCGCCCCGCCGCCGGTCCACGCCGAGGACCGGCTCGGCTGCCCGGTCCTGGCCCCGGTTCAGGACCCGGCACCGGCGTAGGTGCCGAAGCTCCAGAACACCCCCTCGGGGTCCCGTACGGTGAATCCCCGTGAGCCGTAGTCCTCGTCGGTGAGTCCCTGGACGACGGTCGCGCCCGCCGCCACGGCCCGCGCGTACACCGCGTCGGGCGCGTCGGTGACGACGTACACCGCTCCGGCGCCCGGCGGCAGACCGGCGAGCGCGCTGTCGGCACGGCCGGCGTCGCCCAGCATGACGCCGCCGCCTCCGGGCGCGCGCAGCTCGGCGTGGGCCACCCGGCCGTCGTCCTCGTACACCGCGACCTCCTCGAACCCGAAGGCGTCGGCGAGGAACCGGATCGCGGCGTGGGCGTCCTTGTAACGGAGTGCGGGCCAGACTCTGGTTTCGCTCATGGCCTCATCGTCGGCCGGCGGCGTCCTCGCCGTCTTGGACGAAAGGGAGCTCCTCGCCGGCCAGCCACGCGGACGGGGGACACCCGGCGAGGTCGTTCCACTCGCGGGCCAGGTGCGCCTGGTCGTAGTACCCGCACACCGCCGCCACGCTCGCCAGCGGCGGCCGTCCGGGCTCCTTGAGTAGCCGCTTGGACCGCTCGAACCGCATGACGCGGGCCGCCTCCTTCGGCCGCAGCCCGTACTCGGCCGCGAACCGCTCGCTCAGGTGCCGGCGGCTCCAGCCGACCTCGCGCGCCAGGTCGCCGATCCGTACGGCGCCGTCCGTGTCGGCGAGACGCCGCCAGGCGTACCCGACCTCGGGCGGCGGACCGGGCCGCCGGTCCATGCCGCGCGTCAGCACCTCCTCGGCGACGGCGAAGCGGGCCGGCCAGGTCGATGCCTCGGCCAGGCGCTCGACGAGCTCCCCGGCCCGCGTGCCGATCAGGTCGTCGAGGGCCAGGACGGCCGAGCCCAGCTCGGCGGCGGGCAGCCCGAACAGGGAACGGGCCCCCTCCGGCGTGAGGTCGAGCTGAACGCCGGCGAGGTCGCCGTCATGGGAGATCCGCACCGGCCGGGTGTGCAGGCCCCCGGCCAGCGCGGTGAGAGCGGCCGATCCGTAGGGGCCGCTCGTGCGGGTCGGGGCGCCCGGACTGAGGACCACGGTCAGATGCCGGGACGGCAGCCCGAGATGCGTGCCGGCGGGAAAGCCCTCGTACCGGTACCCGACGCAGCGCGCCACCGCCCACGCGAGCCGCCCCGACGGCCGCCAACGAACGCTCTGACTGATCCGCCCGGCGCCCTCCACACGGCTCACGGTAGCCCCTCACGGGCTCATGACAGCTGCGCCGCGAAATATCGCTCAGTGTGTCATCATGGCTACCCAAAGTGGCAATGTGCTCGTCAAGGGGGGTGATGAGATGGTCGCCGCTGCGCTCGATCCTTGTATGAAAGTCTCGCCATGTAAGGCCTTGATGGGGAGACTTTCATACATGGGGTTTGTACGGGAAGAAGCCACCGACCGTCTGGCTCGGCTGTCTCCGACGTTCACCAGTCGGCAGGCCAGAGAGGAAGGACTCAGCTGGAGAGATTTGTACGCGCTTCGTGACTCGGAAGAGATCGCTGAGCTGGCGCGGGGGGTCTACCGCAAGGCGAGCGCTCCGGAGACGGCGCACGTCGATCTGCTCGCGGTCGCGGCACGGGTGCCCCAGGCGGTCATCTGCCTCGAATCGGCACTGGCGCTCCACGACCTCACCGACGAGGTGCCGTCAGAGATCAGGATCGCCGTGCCCCGTAATCGACACGTCCCTCGATTCGACTACCCGCCATTGAGCGTGTCCCGCTTCGACCCGCATACGTTCGAGGTCGGCGTTGAGCTCTTCGAAATCGCACCCGGAGAGATGATTCGGGTGTACAGCGCCGCGCGGAGTGTCGTGGACGCCATACGTCTCCGGCGCTTCGTGGGCGAGGTCACGGGCCTTCGGGCGCTCCGTCTCTACGTGCGGCGCCGTGGCGCGCAGCCTGCCGAGTTGCTGCGACTCGCGCGACTGCTCCGTGCGGAGGGCCGCGTCCGGTCGGCCCTTGATGCGGTGACCGCCTGATGGCGCCGAACCCGCCCCGCGACACGACGGCGGGTCGTGTGTTCAATGACCTGCGTAACAGGGCCAAGCGGGAGCGCCGGCTCACGGACGAACTGCTGCCCCGACACGTCCAGGAGGGATTCCTCAGGCGGCTCAGCGAGTCGGATCACCGGGATCGGTTCGTACTCAAGGGCGGCTTGCTGCTGAGCGTCCTGGACGCCCGGCGTCCTACGCGCGACGCCGATCTGCTGGGACAGGGGATCGACTGCGACGAGGACTCGATCGTCTCGGCGGTTCTGGACATCACGGGCCTTCCTGTAGACGACGGCATCGAGTTCGACGGCGAGAGTCGGAAGACGTCCGTCATTCGTGACGATGATGAGTACGGCGGCCTGCGTATCGTCATCCCCGCCACGGTGGCCCATTCCCAACTGCGGCTCCAACTGGACGTGAGCTTCGGGGACCCTGTGACGCCGGGGGCTCGGCGGATCAGCTATCCGGCGCAGGTCGGCGAGGCGTTCCCCCTGCTCGTGTATCCGGTGGAGACGGTCGTCGCCGAGAAGACGGTGACGGCCATGCAGCGCGGAGACGCCAACTCGAGAGTTCGGGACTACGCGGACTTGTGGCGCCTGAGCGGTGTCCACGCGTTCGCCGGCGCGGACCTGATCACGGCCGTCGAACGTACCGCCCGTCATCGGGCGTTGTCTCGGCACCCTCTCGCGGGCTACATCGATGATCTGCCTCGGGCCAGGGCGCGGGCTTACGGGGACTGGCGGCGGAAACAGGGTCCGGACCGTGACGCTTACCCGGAGGACTTCGCCCAAGTGGTGGCCGAGGTCGTCGCGTTCGCCGATCCGCTGCTCGTCGGTGAGATCGTGGGTGCGGAGTGGGATCCGGATGCCCGGTCCTGGCGGCGGTGACGGCCCTCCTCCGATGGGCGGCGGTGGGGCGGTCAGGTGGTCGGGGTGAGGTTGGGCAGGGTCTCCAGGGCGCGGACCAGAGGGGCGAGTTCGGGGAGGGCGGCGGCGTCGGCGAGGGCCGTCTCCAGGGCCGCGTTGTGGGTCGGGGTCGCCTTGGCGAGGAGCGCTCCGCCCTCCTCGGTGACCTCGGTGTAGATGCCGCGCCGGTCGTCCTCGCACAGGTAGCGGCGGAGCAGGCCGCGCTTCTCCAGGCGGGTGACGAGACGGGTCGTGGCGCTCTGGCTCAGGACCATGGCGTTCGCGAGCTGCTGCATCCGCATGTGCCAGTCCTCCTGCCGGGACAGCAGGTGGAGGGCGCAGTACTCGTTGACGCTCAGGTCGTGCTCGGCCTGCAGGGCCCGCTCGACCCTGTCCTCGATCCGGGCGTGCAGGGCGGCGAGGGTACGCCAGCCCTGGGCGCGGGCCTCGGCCGCGTCATCGGGCAGTGACATGGGTCACCCCTCCTTGCGTTTGGCATCTCACTGGTTGCGTGGTGAGATAGTCGGCGTCTGCAAGTAACAGGCGCGTGCAACTAATTCGTGCGCTGGTTATTGCTCACGCCCCTCAGTCTACGCGGAGGAGACCTCATGCCCATCGCGCTGCTCGCCCTGGCGATCGGCGGCTTCGGCATCGGAACGACCGAGTTCGTCATCAGCGGCCTGCTGCCCGACCTGTCCGCCGACCTGCACGTCTCCATCCCCACCGCCGGGCTCCTGGTGTCCGGGTACGCGTTCGGCGTCGTCATCGGGGCGCCGTTGCTGACCGCGCTCGGGTCCAGGATCTCCCGCAAGACCATGCTGGTGTCCCTGATGGTGCTGTTCACCGTGGGCAACCTCCTGTGCGCGGTCGCACCCACGTACGGCGTGCTCATGGTGGCCCGGCTGGTGACCGCGTTCGCCCACGGCGCCTACTTCGGCATCGGTTCCGTCGTCGCCGCCGACCTCGTACGGCCCGAGAAGCGTGCCGGGGCCATCGCGATGATGTTCACCGGCCTGACCGTGGCCAACGTGCTCGGCGTTCCGGGCGGCACCGCGCTCGGGCAGGCCCTCGGCTGGCGGTCCACGTTCTGGGTCGTCGCCGCGATCGGCCTGGTCGCCCTCGCGGGCATCGCCACGCTCGTTCCCGCGCAGCCGCGGCCGTCCGCCGACACCGGCCTGCGCGGCGAGCTGTCGGTCTTCCGGCACGGCCAGGTCTGGCTCGCCCTCGCCATGACCGCCCTCGGCTGGGCGCCGGTCTTCACCGTCATCACCTACGTCGCGCCGCTCGCCACCCGCGTCACCGGGTTCTCCTCCGGGGCGGTGCCGATCCTGATGGTGCTGTTCGGCGTCGGCATGGTGGCCGGCAACGCGCTGGGCGGCAGGCTCGCCGACCGCGCGCTCATGCCCAGCCTGTACGGGATCCTCGCCGCCGTCATCGCGGTGTCGCTTCTCCTCTTCTTCGTCGTGCACGGCAAGGTCGCGGTGGTCGTCGTGATGGTGCTGCTCGGAGTGGTCGGCAGCGCAACGATCGCGCCGCTGCAGACCCGGGTGCTGGACAAGGCGGCGGGCGCGCCGACGATGGCGTCCGCCGCCAACATCGCGGCGTTCAACCTCGGCAACACGGTCGGGCCGTTCCTCGGCGGGCTGGCCATCGACGCCGGCCTGGGCTACGCCTCGACGACCTGGATCGCCGCGCTCATCGGCGCGGCCGGCCTGGCGGTCGCGCTGGTCTCCGGCGCCCTCGACCGGCGCGCACCCGAGCGGCCCGCCGGCGCGTACGCCGGCATCACCGCCGAGGGTCTTCGTCCCTCCGAGCTCGAACATCCTCGGCGCTGACGCCTTGCGCGCCGCTTACGGCGGTGCGCCCGCCGGGGCGCGATCGTAGACTGATCGCGCGACGGCGAGGGAAGGAACCCGGTGCGAGTCCGGGGCTGTCCCGCAACTGTGACCAGGTAGCGAGCCCGCACGTACGGCCACGGCGATGAGCTGGAAGGCCGCGGGGGAGCGGTGACCTGGAAGTCAGGAGACTTCCCGCCGTCGCCGACCTTTCACCCGAGCCGGGGCGAGGACCCCCGAGGGAAGGAACGACACGTGCGTGTCCTGCTGCTCTCCACCGCCGACACCGAACTCCTGTCCGCGCGCTCGGCGGACGCCGGTTACGTGACGGGCAACCCGTCGCGTCTCGACGTCGCCGACCTGGACGCGCTGTGCGCGGGCGTCGACGCCGTGGTGGTCCGGCTGCTCGGCGGCCTGAAGACCTGGCGGGAGGGGATCGAGGACCTGCGCGGCAGGGACGTGCCGCTCATCGCGCTCGGCGGGGAGGCCGCCCCGGACGCGGAGCTGATGGCGCTGTCGACGGTGCCCGCCGGCGTCGCCGCCGAGGCGCTGGCCTACCTCCGCGAGGGCGGCGTGGACAACCTGCGGGAGCTGGCCCGCTTCCTGTCCGACACCCTGCTGCTGACCGGCGAGGGGTTCGAGGCGCCGCGGGAGATGCCCGCGTACGGCGTGCACCGGCCCGGGGAGCCGAAGGACGGCCGGCCGACCGTCGGCGTCGTCTTCTACCGGGCGCACGAGCTGTCCGGCAACACCGCGTTCGTCGACACGCTGTGCGAACGGATAGAGGAGCTCGGTGCGAACGCGCTGCCCGTCTTCTGCGGCTCGCTGCGCTCCGCCGACGAAGGGCTGATGGAGCTGCTGGGCCGGGCCGACTCGCTGGTCGTCACGGTGCTGGCGGCCGGGGGAGCGGCGAGCCGCGGAGCGAGTGAGGAGGGAAGCCCGACCCGGAAGCGCGTCGCGGTGGCGGCGGACGCCTCGGCGGGGGGTGACGAGGACGCCTGGGACGCCGGGGCGCTCGCCGCGCTCGACGTGCCGGTCGTCCAGGGGCTGTGCCTCACGACGTCCCGCGCGACCTGGGAGGCGTCGGACGCCGCGCTGTCCCCGATGGACGCCGCGATGCAGGTCGCGATCCCCGAGTTCGACGGGCGGCTGATCTCGGTGCCGTTCTCCTTCAAGGAGGACGGGCCGGACGGCATCCCCGTGTACGCCGCCGACCCGGAGCGGGCCGCGCGGGTCGCCGGGATCGCCGTGCGCCAGGCCCGGCTCCGGCACACGCCGGTCGCCGAGCGCAGGCTCGCGGTCGTGCTGTCGTCGTACCCGACCAAGCACTCCCGCGTCGGCAACGCCGTCGGGCTGGACACGCCCGCCTCGGCGGTCCGCCTGCTCGGGGCGCTGCGCGAGGCGGGCTACGACGTCGGCGAGTACCCCGAGGACGGCGACGAGCTCATCCACGCGCTGATCGCGGCGGGCGGGCACGACGTCGAGTGGCTGACCGAGGATCAGCTCCGCGCCGCGCCCGCGCGGGTGACGCTGAAGGACTACGAGCGGTGGTTCACCGCACTGCCGGAGCCGCTGCGCGAGCGGATGCGGGAACACTGGGGCGAGCCGCCCGGCGAGCTGTACACCGACGGCGACGACGTGGTCCTGGCGTCGCTGCGGTTCGGGAACGTCGTACTGATGATCCAGCCGCCGCGCGGGTTCGGGGAGAACCCGGTGGCGATCTACCACGACCCCGACCTGCCGCCCTCCCACCACTATCTGGCGGCGTACCGCTGGCTGGACGAGGTGTTCGGCGCGGACGCCGTCGTCCACCTCGGCAAGCACGGCACGCTCGAGTGGCTGCCCGGCAAGGGCCTCGGCCTCTCCGCCGAGTGCGCCCCGGACGCGGTCCTCGGCGACCTGCCGCTGGTCTACCCGTTCATCGTCAACGACCCGGGCGAGGGCACGCAGGCCAAGCGGCGCGGCCACGCCGTCATCGTGGACCACCTGGTGCCGCCGATGGCGCGCGCGGAGACGTACGGCGACCTGGCCAAGCTCGAACAGCTCCTCGACGAGTACGCCACCGTGCAGGCGCTCGACCCGGCGAAGCTGCCGACCGTGCGCGCCCAGATCTGGACGCTCGTGCAGGCCGCCCAGCTCCACCACGACCTGCACGTCACCGACGAGCCGGGCGAGGCCGACTTCGACGACTTCGTCCTGCACATCGACGGGTACCTCTGCGAGGTCAAGGACGTGCAGATCCGCGACGGACTGCACATCCTCGGGCAGGCGCCGGAGGCCGGGCAGCGGGTGAACCTCGTGCTCGCCGTGCTGCGCGCCGCGCAGGTGTGGGCGGGGCGGGCCGGGGCGCTGCCCGGGCTGCGCGCCGCGATCGCGGCGGCGTACGGCCTGGACGAGCGGGAGCTGCTCGCCGTCCCCGGCGCGCGGGTCGAGGCCACGGCGCTGACCGAGGTCGTGGACGGCCCCGCCCGTACGGCGTCGGACGTCGTGGACCTGCTGGAGGCGGTCGCGCGCCGGCTCGTCGTCGGCATGGAGACGCTCGGCTGGGACGCCTCCCGCGCGGCGGCGGTCTGCGCCGAGGTGCTCGGCCGCGAGGTGCCCGAGGTGGTGACGCTGCTGGAGTTCGGCGCGCGGGAGGTCGTGCCGCGGCTGGACGCGACGTCCGGGGAGATCGACGCGGTCCTGCACGCGCTCGACGGCGGGTACGTCCCCGCCGGGCCGTCCGGGTCGCCGACCCGCGGGCTGGTCAACGTGCTGCCGACCGGCCGCAACTTCTACTCGGTCGACCCGAAGGCCATCCCGTCGCGTACGTCGTGGGACGTCGGGGTGTCCCTCGCCGAGTCGCTGATCCGACGGCACCTGGACGACACCGGCGAGTACCCGCGCAGCGTCGGCCTCACGGTGTGGGGCACCTCCGCGATGCGCACGCAGGGCGACGACATCGCCGAGGTGCTCGCGCTGATCGGCGTCCGCCCGACCTGGGACGCGGCGTCCCGCCGCGTCACGGGATTCGAGATCATCCCCCGCGAGGAGCTGGGCCGGCCCCGCGTCGACGTCACGCTGCGGATCTCCGGGTTCTTCCGTGACGCGTTCCCGCACGTCATCGCGCTGATGGACGACGCGATCGGCGCGGTCGCCGAGCTCGACGAGCCCGACAACCACGTCCGCGCGCACGCGCTGGAGGACCTGGCCGGGCACGGCGACTGGCGCCGCGCGACCAGCCGCATCTTCGGGTCGAAGCCGGGGGCGTACGGCGCGGGGCTGCTGCCGCTGATCGACGCCCGTAACTGGCGGGACGACCGGGACCTCGCCGAGGTGTACGCCGTGTGGGGCGGCTACGCGTACGGGCGGGGCCTGGACGGGCGGGAGGCGCGGACCGACATGGAGGCGGCGTTCCGCCGGATCTCGGTCGCGGCCAAGAACCAGGACACCCGCGAGCACGACATCATGGACTCCGACGACTACTTCCAGTACCACGGCGGCATGGTCGCCATGGTCCGGTCGCTGACGGGGCGGAACCCGGCCGCGTACGTCGGTGACTCGGCGCTGCCGGACCAGGTGCGGACGCGGACGCTCGGGGAGGAGACGCACCGGGTGTTCCGCGCCCGCGTCGTGAACCCGCGCTGGATCGCCGCGATGCGCCGGCACGGCTACAAGGGCGCGTTCGAGCTCGCCGCCACCGTCGACTACCTGTTCGGGTACGACGCGACGGCCGGGGTCGTGGACGACTGGATGTACGAGAAGCTGGCCCAGGAGTACGTCTTCGACGCGGAGAACCGCGCGTTCATGGAGCAGTCCAACCCCTGGGCGCTGCGCGGCATCACCGAGCGTCTCCTGGAGGCCGCCGACCGCCGCCTGTGGGCCGAACCCGACCCGCAGACGCTGGACCGGCTGCGCCGGACGTACCTCGACCTGGAGGGCGACCTGGAGGGCGGCGAGTAGGCGAGGCCGGCGGCCGGGGCGGCCGGCGGCCGGGGCGGCCGGCGGCCCGTCAGGCCAGGACGGCGGGCTTGAGCACCTCCTCGCACCACTGATGGAAGCCGGTCGGGGCGGGTGAGGTCACGGCCCGCTGTTCGGCGTCGTAGATGCCGTCGCTCTGGGCGATGGCCATGTCGACCAGGCCCTGCGCCCAGGCGTCGCTCATCCCGTACCGCGTCATCATCGCCTTGTACGCCTCGGGGTCGGCCTGCTGGAAGCGGACCGGGCGTTCCAGGACCTCGGTCAGGACCTCGGCCATGGCGTCGGGGGACAGCGAATCGGGGCCGATCACCGGGACGGTCTCCTGCCCGGACCAGGAGTCGTCGGACAGGAGGCGGGCGGCGGTCGCGGCGATGTCGCGGGTGGCGACGGTCGCCAGCGGGCGGTCCGCCCGGTTCGGCATGGAGAACATCCCCTGCGTCCTGATCGCTTCGACCTGGTGGAGGAGGTTCTCCATGAAGAACGGCATGGCCAGGGCGCGGTAGCCGACCCCGGTGCTCTCGATCATGTCGTCCATCGCGAACGCGGGCGACAGGAGCCCGGCGTGCCCGCCGTAGCCGCGGCCCAGGCTGGTGACTCCCACGACGCGCTCGACGCCCTGAGCCGTGATGGCGTCACAGGCCGGGCGGGTGAAACCGAGGTAGTGCTCCTGGATGTCCTCGGCGCGCGAGTTCGGGGGGACGAGCCACAGGACGCTGTCGGCGCCCTTGAACGCTTCGGCGAGGACCTCGGGGTCGCTGTGGGAGCCCTGGACGACCTCGGCGCGGTCGCGGGTGCGCGGGGCGAGCCGGCCGGGATCGCGGGCGATCACCCGGACGGGCCGGCCGCCGTCGAGCAGCGTGTCGAGGACCTGACGGCAGATCTCGCCGGTGGGAGCGGTAATGACGATCACGGGAACCTCCGGGAGCGACGGCGATCCGGCGCAGTGCGCCGACCGGGTCTCCCCGGTCGCCGGATGCGCCGTTTCCGGTGCTAACGCCTTAACCATATCAGCGATTCCTCAACGCTAACACGGGATCGTTATCGGTGGAAACCGGTCGTCCTGCATGCTGCCGGCGCTCGGACGCGCGTCCCTCGCCGCACTGGAAGGGGCCGCGTCCGCGGCGATCCCGGCGGGTGTGACCGTCGATGATCGGCGGCTGTTCGGTTGCGGCAATGTGACCGTGTTATTCGCAGAACGCCTTGAAGACGTGATTGATTCTGATCTAAAGTCCCATGCACTGCTCGCAAACGAGCATCGATTCTGACTGAAGCGCACGCGCGGGCGGCCCAACCAGGGAGTTATCTATGACGCGCGCAAGATCACGTCTGCTCGGCCGGACGGCCGGTACGCGACTCATGGCCATGGCCACCACGCTCGCTCTCGGGGCCGTGGCGGCCTGCTCCGGAGGAGGATCCGGATCCTCACACGGCGCGACGATCTTCTGGCACGGCTACACGGGGCAGGAGGCGAAGGAGATCGCCGCGCTCGGCCAGGAGTGGAACCAGGCCCACCCCGGCCAGAAGGTGAACGTCACCTTCGCCGGCAGCAACGACGACGCACTGAAGAAGACGCTCGGCGCGTTCGTGTCCGGCAAGACGCCGGGCGTGGCCTACGAGTTCGGCTCGTCGATCACGACACTGGCCAAGCGGCCCCAGACCCAGGACCTCACGTCGCTGGTGAAGGGCGCGCCCGAGTTCAAGTGGGACGACTTCTTCCCGGCCGCCCGGCAGGCGGCCACCACGCCGGACGGCAAGATCTACGGCGTTCCGGCGCTGGTGGACAACCTGGCGCTGGTCTACAACAAGAAGATGTTCGACGCGGCCGGGCTGTCGTACCCGACGCCGTCCTGGACCTGGACCGACTTCCAGAACGCCGCGCGCCGGCTGACCGACGCCGGTAAGAAGCGGTACGGCTGGGCCTACGTGAACGACGGCACCGAGGACACCGTCTGGCGGTTCCTCGCGCTGCTGTGGCAGGCGGGCGGCGACCTGCTCACCCCGGACGGCAAGAAGGCCGCGTTCGACTCGCCGGCCGGCCTGGCCGCCATGCAGCTCCTGCACGACATGTCCGTGACCGACCACTCGGTCTACCTCGACGGCGGCGACCAGCAGTACCTCAACCTCTTCAACTCAGGGAAGATCGGGATGATGTGGACGGGGCCCTGGGACCTGTCCTCCATCACCAAGGACGTGCCGTACGGCGTCCAGATCCTGCCCGGCAAGGTCACCCACGCGACGATCGCGGGCCCGGACGTCTACATGCTGTTCAACAAGTCCGACCGCGCGACCGCCTGGGCCTTCCTGCAGTGGCTGACCTCCCCGGAGGTCCACCTGCGCTTCGCCACCGCCACCGGCGACCTGCCGCTGCGCCAGTCGGAGACCCAGCTCCCGGGCTACCAGCAGTTCCTGAAGAAGTACCCCGGCGACAAGGTCTTCGTCGACAACCTGGCGAAGAACGCCACGAAGTCGCGGCCGAACATCCCGGAGTACTCCAAGATCTCCCAGGCCCTCGGCCTGGCGGTGCAGGCGGTGCTGCTCGGCAAGGCACAGCCCCAGGCCGCCCTGGACCAGGCGCGTGACGAGGTCAACAGCGTCATGGCGGGCGCGTAATGGCGGTCGTGGCGGCCGACCGGGCCGCGTCCGAACGCCGGCGCGGCCACCGGACCCACCGGCCCGGCCCCCGGATGCGCCGGGCCGACCACGTCGCCGGCTGGGCCTTCGTGTCCCCGGCCGTGCTCCTCATCGGACTGTTCGGCCTGGTCCCGGTCGTCTGGTCGCTGCTGCTGTCCTTCCAGCAGACCGACCTCACGTCACCGGGCACGTGGACCGGCGCCTCCAACTATCAGAAGATGGTGCACGACCCGGTCTTCTGGCAGGCGGCCCGGCAGACCCTGGTCTACTGCGTGCTGTTCGTGCCGATCACGATGCTGCTGGCCATCCCGATCGCCGTGCTGCTCAACCAGAGGGTGCGCGGCATGCTGTTCTACCGGATGGCGGTCTACGTCCCGCTGGTGACCTCGACGGTCGCCACCGGCGTGATCTTCAGCTGGCTCCTCAACCCGCAGTTCGGCCTGGTGAACGCCGCGCTGGGCAAGGTCGGCCTCCCGCAGCAGGGGTTCTTCCAGAGCACGGGCGAGGCGCTGCCCGCGGTCGTGATGATGACCGTCTGGGGCTGGCTCGGCTTCGCCGTGATCATCTACCTGTCGGCCCTGCAGAACGTCCCGCGCGAGCTCATGGAGGCCGCGGCCCTGGACGGCTGCGGCCGGGTGAAGGCGTTCTGGAAGGTCGAGCTGCCGCTGCTCGCGCCGGCCTCGTCCTTCCTCCTCGTCTGGCTGACGATCAACGCGCTCCAGCTGTTCGACGAGGTCTACGTGACCACGAAGGGCGGTCCCCTGCACGCCAGCACGGTCCTGGTCTACTACCTCTACCAGCAGGCGTTCGTGAACTTCGACGGCGGCTACGCCGCCGCGATCGGCAGCGCGCTGTTCGTGGTGATCCTGGCCGTGACCATGGTCCAGCTCTGGCTGAGCCGCCGGGCCTCCCACTACGAGGTGAACTGACATGGCCGACACGGCGCTCACGCGATCGATGGGACGCGCCCGTACGGCGGAGCGGGAGCGCCCGCCGCACCGGCGGTCCCGCCGGCCCAGCCCCCTGCACCTGGTCCTCATCCCGCTGTCGGCGGTGATGCTCGCCCCGCTCATCTGGATGGTGCTGCTGTCGATCTCCACCGAGGCGGAGACGCGGCGGTTCCCGCCGGGGCTGCCGCACGGGATCCACTGGCAGAACTACACCGACGCCTGGAGCCAGGGGCCGTTCGGGCACTGGCTGCTGAACAGCGCGATCGTGTCGGTCGCCTGCGTCGTCGGCAACCTGGTGCTGTGCTCGCTGGCCGGCTACGCCTTCGCCCGGATCCCGTTCCTCGGCAACCGGGTGCTGTTCGTCGTGGTCCTGGCCACGCTGATGGTGCCGTTCCAGATCGTCATGCTGCCCACCCTCATCGTGATGCAGCACCTGCACCTGACCGACACGCTCGGGGCGCTGATCGCGCCGAACCTCGCCACGCCCTTCGGGGTCTTCCTGATGCGGCAGTTCTTCACCACCGTGCCGAAGGAACTGGAGGAGGCCGCCCGCATCGACGGCGCCGGACGGCTGCGGACGCTCGCGAGCGTCCTGCTCCCGCTCATGGGCCCGACGCTCGCCACCCTCTCGGTGCTGACGTTCCTCAACGTCTGGAACGACTTCCTGTGGCCGCTCATCGCCGTGCAGAGCCCCGGGAACATGACGATCCAGCTCGGCCTGCAGAACTTCCAGGGACAGCATTTCACGAACTGGCCCGTGCTGATGGCCGGCACCGTCACCAGCCAGATCCCGGTGCTCGTCCTGTTCGTCCTCGCGCAGCGCTTCTTCGTCCGCTCCATCGCCTCGTCCGGGCTCAAGTGACCCGGTGCGCCGTGGCCCCGGCCGGAACGCCGGCCGGGGCCACGGCGTTCGGTACTAGACGATGGTGACCTCGACGCCCGCCGCGCGGAGCCGGTCCAGCTCGGCCGCGTCGGCGCCCGAGTCGGTGACCAGCATGGTGATCTCGTCGATGCCAGCGATGCGGGAGAAGGCGCGCTTGCCGACCTTCGAGCCGTCGGTCAGCACGACGACCTGATCCGCGGTGCGCAGGAAGCTGCGGTCGGTCTGCGCCTCGACGTCGTCGTGGGTGCTGATGCCCCGGCTCGCCTCGATACCGTCGACGCCGATGAAGGCGATGTCCAGGTTGATCCCGGCCAGGGCCTGCTCGGCGAGCGGGCCGACCAGCTCGTACGACGCCGAGCGCACGCTGCCGCCGGTCACCACGAGGTCGACCGCGGGACGTACGGACAGCTCCCCGGCGATGTTCAGCGCGTTCGTGATGACCTTGAGCGGACGGGCCGACGCGCCGAGGATCCGCGCCAGCTCCGTCGTCGTCGTGCCGCCGCCCAGGCCGACCGAGTGCACCGCGTCGGTCACCAGCCGCGCCGCGGCCTGCGCGATGCGCAGCTTCTCCTCGTGGTGGCGGCCCGAGCGGTAGCGGATCGGCAGTTCGTACAGGACCTCGGCCGAGACCGCGCCGCCGTGGGTGCGCTTGAGCAGTTGCTGTTCTTCGAGAACGCGCAGGTCGCGGCGGACGGAGGCGGGGGAGGCGCCCAGCTCCCCGGTGAGGTCGGCCACGGAGACGGAGCCGTCGCGGGCCAGCCGGTCGAGGATCAGACCGAGACGCTCCTCTTGACGCATTCGATCACTATAAAACGATCACGGCCGCGCGGGAACGATTAATTCCGGGGGTGATCGCTCACAGTGTTGCTCGCTTGGCCCCGCCTCCGTGCAGCCGTCACCGAGAGCCGGGGGTGAGCCGTCCTCGCAGGGCCGGGGGCAGGGCGTCGCCGTGCGCGGCCACCATGGCGTCGCACAGCTCCCAGATCTGGTCGACGGTCAGCGCGGCCGCGGTGGCCGGGTCGGACATCGCGGCGTGCCGGATGTGCCGCGGGTCGCCCTCGACGGCGGCGGCGACGACCAGCTCGACGACGTTGAGGAAGCTCCGGTTCAGCGCGGCCAGCTGCGGCGGCAGCGCCCCCACCGCGTGCGGGTGGACGCCGAGCCGGTCGACGGTCGCCGGGACCTCCACGCCCGCGCCCGCCGGCAGGTTGGTGATCAGGCCGGTGTTGGCGGTGGTGACCTGGATCGAGCGCAGGGCGCCGGTGACGAGGCTGTGGATCACCTGCGGGGCGTACTCGGTCGCGTCCTCCTCCTCGCGGGGCTCCGGGTCCAGCCCGGCCGCCAGGCTCTCCCGGATCGACTCGTACTCGGCGACGTTGCCCGCGCTGATCCCGAGGTAGTCGCCGACCGGGATGCGCAGCCGCTCGATCTCGGCGGGATGCCGCAGGTAGAAGGGGACGTACTCGGAGGAGTGCTCGCTGGTCTCGGTCGGGTAGTAGCCGAGCCGCCGGTACATGTCCACGCGCACCCGGCGGCGCAGCTCCGGGTCGCGCTCGATCGCCGCGTCCAGCGCCGGGTACAGGTCGCGGCCCTGGTGCCGCCAGCGCAGGATCCACGCCTGGTGGTTGACCCCGGCCGAGAGGAAGTCGACCTCCTCGTGCGGCACGCCGACGATGTCGGACAGCCCGCGGACGGTCCAGTAGACGGAGTGGCAGAGACCGGCGGCCTTGAGCCGCGGCGCCACCGTGGCCAGGTACTGCAGGTTCATGGCCATCGGGTTGGTGTAGTTCAGCAGCCAGGCGTCGGGGCACACGGCGGCCATGTCGGCGGCGAGGCCCTCCAGCAGCGGGAACGTCCGCAGGGCGCGGAAGATGCCGCCGATGCCCAGCGTGTCGCCGATCGTCTGCCGGAGCCCGAAGCGTTCCGGGACCTCGAAGTCGATCGTCGTGGCGCGGTGACCGCCGACCGCGACCATGTTCACCACGACGTCGCTGCCGTCCAGGGCCGCCCTGCGGTCGAGCTCCGCGACGATCTCCGGCTTGGCGCCGAACCGCTCCGCGGTGCGCCGGGCGAGCGCCTCGGCGACCGACAGCCGCTCGGGGTCGATGTCGTGCAGCGCGAGCCGTACGTCCGCGAGCTCGGGGAAGGACAGGATGTCGCGCAGGAGCTGCTGGGTGAACTCGACGGAACCGGCGCCGATGAAAGCGATACGGATGGACGGGGACATACAGGGTGAACCTTCCACTTACGGGGGTGGCCGGCGGCGGCCCCGCACCTCGTGACCGCCGCCGGCCGGTACAGCCGGATGAACAGGGTGGGTCAGACGCCCCGGCAGGGGACGCGGTAGGCGGTGAGGTCGAGGTCCTTCTTCAGTGAGTTGAAGTTCTGCGCGTTGGCCTTGGCGCAGAACTTCGACGTGGCCAGGGAGTACTCCACGTTGAACACGGCCTTGCCGGCGGCCACGTACTTGTCATAGCCGTAGCCGGTCTGCGCGGTCGTGCACTCGTTGTTCGCCCAGCACTCCTCGTTCAGCGCCCAGTCGAAGTACGGCTGGAGCGTCTTGAGCTGGGGGATGTCGTTCTTCAGGCCGGCCGACAGCCCGCGCTTGTGCGCCTCGTTCGCCAGCCAGGTGTTGAAGCTCAGCTGGTCGTTCGCGGTCATCGGAAAGCCGGGGTCGTTGTCGTACCCGTCGACGTTGTCGAACTCGATCGCGTCGAAGCCCTTCGCCCTGCACATGTCCATGCGCTTGCCCAGGATCGTGCCGAGCTTCCCGGTGTACTGCCGGACGTCCAGCCAGCGCTCACCGGCCCAGCCGTCGACGTTGTTGCCGAGCACGCTGCTCGGGAAGTCGCCGGCGTCGCTGCGCCAGTTCTCGTACGTGCCGGCGCTGATGTAGCAGACGACCTTCCGGCCGGACTTGGTCGAGTGGAGGTTCGACACGTCGGCGGCGGTGGCGTCGAACCCGTCGATGTCGTACATGGCGACGTCCAGGTACGGCGCGGACGGGACGGAGGACAGCTGCCACTGCCAGCTGGTGTTCAGGGCGGGCTTCCAGCAGCCGCTGCAGGAGACGGGGTCGGGCAGAGTCGCCGCGCCGGCCGGGACGGCCAGGCCGAGGCAGGCGACGAGTGCCGCGCTCAGGGCGGCGACGATGAGACGTGCTCTTTCGCGCATGGGCGCTCCTCGTGAGTTCGAAGAAACACGGGGCGGCATGCGTGCTGTTCCGCACTCCCCGTACGCGCCGGCCCCGGAATCTCCGCGGCGGCCGGGGTGGCGTCGCCCATAGGGATCGGCAGGACTGACGCCAGCACGCGAAAGAGCTCTCCTTCCGTCGGCCAGGACCGAGGATTGCTCATTCGTGCGCGCTTTGCAAGCTTTCCGGACAGCTACGCGCATCTAACCCGACGAGTGGCAACCCGGGGAGGCGCGGGATACCGGCGGGATGGAGCCCGCGATCACGTTCCGGGGGCGGCGAGGCAGGGCGAACCGGGATACGGCCTGCCCGGATGGTGACCACATCCAGGCCGCCACGACAGTGACTGCGCTCGATCCGCAGGCGCCGTGCTCTGCGACGCTGAGTAAATGGGCGAATGCCCGTAGTCGGGGCGAGTCGTATAGACGTGTCTTTTGATCCGCCGTCCGTGGAAGGAGGGGGCCGCGATGGATGTCCTGGACGTCGCCACGTCCCAGAAGGGCACCGGCGAACGTGCCGATGGGTCCACCAAGTACGGAAAATGGCTGGACGAACAGCCACCGAAGACCAGCGTTCGCGCGAAGGCGGACTGGTGCGGCGCCTTTCTGTCATGGGTGATCGCTCAGGACGGCCCGGATCGGACGGCCACGGCGGGTGGCCTGAACAGGAACGACGCCGAGGTCCCGGTGTGGTTCGCCTGGATGACGGCGCACCACCGGATCTCGCACCGCGACTCCCCGATCATGGGCGACAGCGAATGGTGGGAGTTCATCGCCCGAACCGCATCGCCGGCGGACGACTCCCGCCGGGCGGGGTGACCGCCGTGCTGCACGGATTCGACATCTCCGCGTACGACTCCGCCACAGCGCCGGCCATTGACTTCGTCATCGTCAAGGCCACCGAGGGCAGGAGCTACACCAGCTCGAAATTCGCCGCGCAGTGGAGATCGGCCAAGGGCAGGGCAAGGCACCGCGGCGCGTATCACTTCGCGCGCCCGGAGGACTCCTCGGCGGCCTCCCAGGCCGCCAGGTTCCTGTCCGTCGTGAAGCCCGTGCCGGGCGAGTCCTTGTGGCTCGACCTCGAAGCCAGCGACCTGGGCCAGGCCGGGACGAACGCCTGGGCGAAGGCGTGGGGTGACTACATCCGCCGGCACGCGCGCGGCCTCACCTCCGGCATCTACATGGGATCCGGGTACGCCTCCAACGGCACCGGCCGCGGCGTCGCCCGGCACTACGACCTGTGGTGGTATCCCCAATACCCCAGCAGCGCCCGCACCTCGACGTGGCCACGGACGTTCGCCCCGTGGCTGCCCGACAAGCTGACGTGCGGCTGGAAAGAGCCGGACATCTGGCAGTTCACCGACGACTTCGACGGCCTGGACGCCGACATCACCAGGCTCACCATCGACCGGCTCGCCGGAGGCGGGCATGCCCCGCCCCCGCAGGAGGAGATGCCGCAGGGCGGCAGGGAACGGCCCGGCAACAGGACTCCGACGCTCCGGAACCCGGAGCCCGGTGATCGAACCCGGGGAGGGTACGGGGTCAGCCGTGAGGAGCGCGGTAGATCCGGACCCAGTCGACCTGCATGGTGATCCGCTGGGGCGTCGTCGGCTTGCGGTGGAACCCTTCCCGCATCTCGATGCGCAGGTAGAGCTGCATCCTGGCCTGGTGGGGGACCAACGACCCGGAATAAGTCCAGGTCTCCTTGCCGTCCATCCAGAACCTCACGTGGTCGGGCAGCCAGTCGACGCCCACGGTGTGCCACTGGGTGAAATCAGCGTGGGTGGTGCGCTGCACCTGCCGGTCGTCGGGTCCGTGATGGATGAACAGGCCGCCGCTCCTACGGTCACCCGACAGTATCTCGGCGAAGTCGATCTCGGCGTACTCCGGGTCGCCCATGCGCACCGGCCACAGGAACGCGGTCGCGGAGTAGCCGTTGCCGCGGTCGGCCCGGATGCGGGCCTCCCAGCGGCCGTAGGTCTGGGCGAGACGGGAGATGACCCCGGCGTTCAGGTCCCGGCCACCGTAGAGTCCGCCCACGAGGTTGAGGACCCCGCCCGAGACGTGGACGCCGTCAGGCGCCTCGTCCACCCGCCACGTGCGCGAGTCGAGCCGGGTGCCCCCGAAGTCGTCCGACAACACCGGCTCGCCCCAGTTCTCGCCCTCGTCGAGTGCCATACATTCACGAAAACACATGGAGCCCCCATATCAAGCGTGAACATACTCTCCGTGCGGACATGACCACATGGCGTGGCCGGTGGGGCCTGGGCTCACCTCCCCGAGGCGGCCACTCACGGTGACCGTCCAACGTGTGGTGCGTGATGGCGCCGGCCGAACCATGGCACCGCCGCTCGCAAGCGCCCTACGCTGTCCCGCCATGGGACAGGATGTGCTCGGAGTGGACTATGAGGCGATCCGGCTGACGCTGGACGATGACGCGGAGGGCGAGGTGGTCGCCACGCTCGTCCGGCGGCCCTGTCCCGGCAGCCGGAAGGCCGTGCTCTACATCCACGGCTTCACCGACTACTTCTTCCAGACGCACCTCGCCGACTTCTACGTCGAGCGCGGATACTCCTTTCACGCCTTGGACCTGCGCAAGTACGGCCGCTCGCTGCTGGACCACCAGACGCCCAACTTCGCCCACAGCATGTCCGACTACTTCCCGGAGATCGACGAGGCGGTCCGCCTCATCCGCGAGGACCACGACACGTTGCTGGTGAACGGCCACTCGACGGGCGGGCTGGTCTCCGCCCTGTGGGCCGATCGCGTCCGCGGCCGTGGCCTGGTCGACGGCCTGTTCCTCAACAGCCCGTTCCTGGAGCTGAACGTCCCCGCCGGGGTCCGCCGTACGCTCACGCCCGTCGTCCGCGTCCTGGCGAAGGGCCGCCCGAAGATGGCCATCCCGGCGGGCGTCAGCCGGTCGTACGTCCACAGCATCCACCGCGACCACGACGGGGAGTGGGACTTCGACCTGACCTGGAAGCCCGCCGAGGGCTTCGGCGTGCGGGCCGGGTGGCTGTCGGCGATCATCAAGGCGCAGCGACAGGTCAAGGCCGGGCTCGCCATCGACGTGCCGGTCCTCGTGATGGCATCCACCACGACCGTACGCGGCAGGAACGGTGACTTCTCCACCGGCGACGGCGTGCTGAACGCCGACGACATCGCCCGCTGGTCGACGCGCCTCGGGCGGCACGTCACGTGCGTGCGCGTCGAGAGCGGGCTGCACGACCTGGTGCTGTCCGCCGCGCCCGTACGGGCGAAGGTCTTCGAGGAGCTCGACCGCTGGCTGACGGCCTACCTCTGAACGGCCCGCCGGTGGGCGACCCATGGACGGGCCGGGGCCCTCAGAACCGGTCGCACCCGCCCGCCTGGCTGACGGAGAACACGTGGCGCGTGGCGGCGCAGACGGTCTCCAGCACGTGGACCGGCGTGTCCTCGGTGGAGTAGGAGGCGCGGAGGACCTGCACGACCCAGTCGCCCGGATCGAGGCGGAGCAGGTCGGTCTCCGGCCCCGTCGCCGGTCGTGCCATCAGCGTCTCCTCCGCGTGCCCGAACGCGTGACCGTGGGCGGTGATCGCCTCGTGGAGGGTGGGCGCGAGCAGCTCGGGCTCCATGACGGGGGTCTCCGCGAACAGGTCGACGCGGAGGTAGGAGACGGCGACCCGGACGGGGACGTCGTCGGCGAGCACCAGGCGCCGGCGTGCGATGACGTCCTCGCCGGGCCGTACGCGCAGGCAGGTCGCGATGTGCTCGCGGGCGGGCTCCCGGCCGACGTCGAGGAGGCGCAGCTCGGAGCGGACGTCCTCCCGCTCGGCCGTGCTGACGAACGTCCACCCGGCACCGTACGGCGACGGCTCCGTGGGCAGCTCCCGCCGCACCACGAGTGGAGGCATCCGCTCGCCGAGCGGGGGAATCCGCTCGGCGAGCGGCTCGGGCGCCGGCGCGGTGGTGCCCCTGCGCATCTGCGAGATCCGGCCGGGGGAGACTCCGAGCGTGCTGGCGATCTCCTCGAGGCGATGGCCGCTCTCCCGCGCCTCGGCGATCGCCTGACGGCGCATCCGGGCCGCCTCCTCGACCAGCGCCTGCTGCTCCGCCATGACCGCGCCGAGGACGCGGGCGCGCTGGATCGGATCGGCCAGCGCGGCGATCTCTCGTAGTCTGCTGCTGATCACGGCGTCGCGGCTCCGCTCTTCCCGAGGAGCTTCCACCTCGCTATTGCGCGATTACGCAAAGTGGCCGTAAGCTCACACTCTATCTCGTTTAGGCCCCCTAAAGGCCGCCGCTGAGAGGGCTCCGATCCATGCGCGTTCGTCTCGATCACCCTGCCCATCTTGCTACAGGGGAGGCCCGCCATGGTGGCGATACCGGCAAGTTCGCCACATTCCGTCACGCTCCGGTGACATTCTGATGGGCCGGTCGGTGCTCGGGGCGATCACCGTTCCCGGCCGTCCGGGGGAGGTGGCGACGGCGCGGCGTTTCGTCGCCAAAGCGCTGTCCGGCCGTCCGGAGGCGGACACCGCCGTGCTCCTGACCAGCGAGGCGGTCACCAACTCGGTGGTCCACACCGACAGCACCATGGTGACCGTGGTCGTGTTCGAGACGTCCACCGGCGTGCGGATCGAGGTCACCGACGAGGGCGGTGACACCCTCCCGACGATGTACGACGGCTACGAGCTGCGCGAGGGCAGGCGCGGCGTCTTCCTCATCGAGGAGCTCTCGGCCGCCTGCGGCCTCCGCAGGCACGAGGACGGCCTGACCTTCTGGTTCGAGCTCTGACCGTCGCGCGTCAGCGGATCGCCGCCAGGCCGAAGTCGTCGAACAGCACCTGGACGTCCCCGCCGCTTCCGCCGTTCTCCTGCACGGCGACCAGGCCGGACGTGCCGTTGGCCGGCGGGCCGTCATGGTCGGAGGCGTCGGCGGTGCCCATGCCGCCCCGGCCGATCCGGCCGATGATCCGGTAGTCGCCGAGCCGGGGCTGGTCCTCGGGCCGCCGCCGGTCGATCGCGCTCGTTCCCGTCGCGACGGCCCGCCCTCCTGTCGCTCGATGAGCGATAAGACCAACGGGCGGACCGTGCGGTTCCGGGTCTACGGGACGAGCGGCGGCTCGCCGGTCGGTCTACGGGATGAGCAGCAGCTTGCCGGTCGTGCGGCGCGCCTCGAGGTCCTCGTGGGCCCGGCCGGCGTCGGCGAGGGGGTACCGCCCGCCGACGTGGACCGACAGCTCCCCGGAGGCGATCCAGCCGAACAGGTCGTCGGCCCGCCACAGGAGCTCCTCGCGGGTGGCGACGTAGTCCCCCAGCTTCGGCCGCGTCAGGAAGAGCGAACCGCCCGCGTTCAGCCGCTGCGGGTCGAGTGGCGGCACCGGCCCGCTGGCGGCACCGTACAGCGCGAGCAGGCCGCGCGGCCGCAGCGAGACGAGGCTGCCCTCGAAGGTGGTCTTGCCGACGCCGTCGTACACGACCGGCACGCCGCCGCCGGTGCGCCGGCGGACCTCGTCGGCGAAGCCGTCGTAGCGGAGTACCTCGTCGGCGCCGGCGTCGCGGGCGAGCTTCTCCTTCTCGTCGGTGGAGACGGTGCCGATGACCCGGCCGCCGCGCAGCTTGATCATCTGGGTGAGCAGCAGCCCCATGCCGCCGGCGGCGGCGTGCACGAGCGCGGTGTCCCCGGGCTTGATCTCATGCGTCGAGTGCGTCAGGTAGTGGGCGGTCAGGCCCTGCAGCAGCACCGCGGCGGCCAGGTCGGGCGCCACGCCGTCGGGCACCGGGACGACCCGGTCGGCGGGCGCGACGGCGCGTTCGGCGTACGCCCCTCTGAAATCGGCACTGGCCACGACGTTGCCGACCCGCACGTCGGTCACCCCGTCGCCGACCGCCATGACGCGGCCCGCGCCCTCGGCGCCGGGAATGGCGGGGAGCTCCTTCGGATAGACGCCCTCGCGCTCGTACACGTCGCGGAAGTTGACGCCGGCGGCGGCGAGTTCGACGACGACCTCGCCCGGGCCCGGCTGCGGGTCCGCCGCGTCGGTGAGCCGCAGGACGTCCGGCCCGCCGTGCTCGGTCATCTGGATCGCGCGCATGGTGACCTCCCTAAGGTTCGATTCCCGTCGAACACTAGCGCGCCCGCCGGGACACGGAAAAACAGGCTGAGGGAGGCGCGCTCACGTACTAAGTTCGGAACTTCGCGCTTCCCGACGACCGAAAGGCCTTTGTCATGCCCACACGAGAGGCGGAGGACACCGAACCCGAGATATCCGCCGAACGCGCGCACCTCGCCCACTCCCGCGAAGCCCTGCGCCGGATGCGGGAGAACGTCCTGTCCCTGGACGCCTCGGCCGCCGGCGACTGGGTCTCGGCCAAAGTGCTCGGCGCCGACCTCGCCAAGCGCGCCGAGGCCCTGCGGGACGACCCGACGACGGCCCTGTTCTTCGGGCGCCTCGACCATCCGGACGAACGGCTGTACGTCGGCCGGCGCCACGTCCACGACGACGGCGGCCGGGCCCTGGTCATCGACTGGCGGGCGCCGATGGCGCGGCCCTTCTACAAGGCGAGCACCGCCGACCCGATGGGCCTCGTCCTGCGCCGCCGCTTCGGGTACTCCGGCGGCGAGCTGACCGCGTTCGAGGACGAGGACTTCTCCGCGCCCGTGGAGTCGCGGCTGCTGATCGAGGAGATCGAGCGGCCCCGCGTCGGCCCGATGCGCGACATCGTCGCCACGATCCAGCCCGAACAGGACGACATCGTCCGCGCCGACGCCGACCACACGCTGTGCGTCCAGGGCGCGCCGGGCACCGGAAAGACCGCCGTCGGCCTGCACCGGGTCGCCTACCTGCTGTACGCCCACCGCGAGCGGATGCGCCGGGGCGGCGTCCTCGTCATCGGCCCGAGCGCGTCCTTCCTCGACTACATCCGCGGCGTGCTGCCGGCCCTCGGCGAGGTGAACGTCGAGCAGCGCACCCTCGACCAGGTGGTGGCCACCGTGCCGGTGACGGCCCGCGACGAGCCCGCGGCCGGGCGGATCAAGGGCGACGCCCGGATGGCGGAGGTGCTGCGCCGCGCGGTCTGGAGCCACCTGCGGGAGCCGTCCGAGGCGCTCGTCGTGCCGCGCGGCACCCGCCGCTGGCGCATCCCGGCGTACGAGATCACCGAGCTGGCCGAGGCCCTCCGCGACCGCGGCGTCCGGTACGGCGCCGGCCGCGACCTCCTCGGGCACCGGATCGCGCACGCCGTCCTGCTGCGGATGGAGACGGCGGGGGAGGCGTGCGACGACCGGACCCACGAGGCGGTCCGCCGGACCCGCCCGGTCAAGGCGATCGTCGACCACGTCTGGCCGGCCCTGGACCCGGTGCGCGTCGTGATGCGCCTGCTGTCCGACGCGGAGTTCCTCGCCCAGGCCGCCGACGGCCTCCTCGACCGGGCCGAGCAGGCGGCACTGCTGTGGGACCGGCCGCCGAGAGGCCCGAAGTCGGCCCGCTGGACGCCCTCCGACGCCGTCCTCGTCGACGAGGCCGCCGACCTGATCAGCCGGACCTCGAGCCTAAGTCACGTCGTCCTCGACGAGGCCCAGGACCTGTCGGCCATGCAGTGCCGCGCGGTCGGCCGGCGCTGCGAGACCGGATCGGTCACCGTGCTCGGGGACATCGCCCAGGGGACCACGCCGTGGGCGGTCGGCGACTGGCAGGCGCTCCTGCGGCACCTCGGCAAGCCGGACGCGGACCTGACCGTGCTCGACCGCGGCTACCGCGTGCCACGTCAGATCATCGACTTCGCGAGCCGGCTGCTCCCGCACATCGCCCCGGAGCTGACGCCGCCGACGTCCGTACGCTCCGCGCCGGGCTCCCTGCGGGTCACCCCGGTCGCCGACCTGTTCGCCGCGGTGGAGGACGCCTGCCGCGAGGCGCTCACCGGCGAGGGGTCGGTCGGCCTGATCGCCGCCGAGGCCGCCGTGGCGGGGCTGGGCGAGCACCTGACCGCACGCGGGCTGGAGCACGTGCGGCTCGCGGACGGCATGGCGGGGGCGCGGCTCGTCCTCACTCCGGCGACGCAGGCCAAGGGCCTGGAGTTCGACCAGGTCATCGTCGTCGAGCCGGCGGCGATCGTCGAGGCCGAGCCGGACGGCGAGCGCTCACCCGGGCTGCGCCGGCTGTACGTCGTCCTCACCCGCGCGGTCTCCCGGCTGACCGTCCTGCACGCCCGCGACCTGCCCGACCCGCTGCGCTGACCGGCGACCGGCCCGTGCCGGTCGCGCCGTGCCGGTCGCGCCGTGCCGGTCGCGCCGTGCCGGTCGCGCCGTGCCGGGCACGGCGGGCCGGCCCGGGACCGGTCCGAACCGCCGCTGACCGGCGACCGGCCCGGGCGGGTCGCGCGGTTCCGGGCATGGCGGGCCGGCTCACGGCTTTCCGAACCGTCGCGCCGATCGGCGACCGGCCCGGGACGTTGCGCCGACCGGCCTGGGCCGTCGTCGCGACGGCCGGCGACCTGTCCGGGCCGTCGCGCCGCTCGAAGAGGGCGGTCAGGCGGCGGACCAGGCGCCGGGGAGCGTCTCGGCGGCGACGGCGAAGACCTCCTCGATGCGCGAGGCGACCTCGTCCGGCTGGAAGAGGCCCTCGTGCGCGCACCCCTCGAACCCGATCCGCATCACGGTCAGGAAGGTCGCGGCGATCAGTGTCGGGCGCAGGTCGGTCGCGAGGTCGACGTTCATCCGCCGGGCGAGGATCGTGGCCAGCTCGTGCTCCAGCTCGCTGAAGTAACGCAGCTGCGCCACCTCCAGCGCGGGACTGTGCTCGATCACATCGCGGATCTTGGCGAACCGGCCCGCGTGCTCCTCGTCGGCGGACCGCACGGAGTCCAGGACGTGGTGGATCGCGGCCGCGAGGGCCGTGATCGGAGGCTCGTCGCCGGGCCGGTCGACCAGGGTCGCCAGGAAGACCTGGTCGTACTCCTTCATGATCGCCAGGACCACGTCCTCCTTGCCGGCGAAGTACCTGAAGAACGTGCGTTGCGACACATCGACCGCCGCCACGATCTCGTCGATCGTCGTCGCCTCGTACCCCTTGGCGAGGAACAGGTCCAGCGCCGCATCGGTCAACGCCCAGCGTGTCCGCTGCTTCTTACGCTCCCGCAAGCCGGTGGTGCCCACACCCGAAGTCTCCACCATGTCACCTCCAGCTCACTCATTGGTTCAGAGTGTGCCATAAGGCAGTGGGTGACTCTTAAAGCGATTTGTCATCTGTCAGTAGCTGCCATAAGTTTGTGGTGCCATCGGACACATGTACTAGGGGGAGTGAGATGTCGCGACCGGCCGTCCAGGAACGATTGCCCGCAGGAGCGGGTCCCAAGCGTCGCGGGATGGGGAACCCGTGGCTGACGCTCGCCGCCGTGGCGCTCGGCGTCATCATGGTGACCCTCGACGGCACGGTCGTCGCGATCGCCAACCCGGCGATCTCCAAGGACCTCGGCGCGTCACTGGCCGACCTGCAGTGGGTCACCAACGGCTACCTCCTCGCCCTCGCCGTCTCGCTGATCACGGCCGGCAAGCTCGGTGACCGGTTCGGTCACAAGCCGGTGTTCCTGATCGGCGTCGCCGGCTTCGCGCTGTCCTCGGCGGGGATCGGCTTCTCCAAGGCGATCGGCATGGTGATCGCCCTGCGGGTCATCCAGGGGCTGTTCGGCGCGATGCTCCAGCCCACGGCGCTCGGCCTGCTGCGCGCGGCGTTCCCGGCCGAGCGCCTCAACATGGCGATCGGTCTGTGGGGCGCCTGCATCGCGGCCTCCACGGCCTCCGGCCCGATCGTGGGCGGCCTGCTCGTCCAGCACGTCAACTGGGAGTCGGTCTTCTTCATCAACGTGCCGGTCGGCATCGTGACGCTCATCGTCGGCAGCCTGTTCCTTCTCAACGCCCGCGGCGAGGCCAAGGGCGGCGGCTTCGACCTCATCGGCATCGTCCTGCTGTCCGGGATGCTGTTCACCCTGGTCTGGGGCGTCATCAAGGCCCCGGCCTACGGCTGGGCCGACGTGAAGACCCTGGCGTTCTTCGGCGGCGCGATCGTGCTGCTGGTGCTGTTCGTCGTGCGCGAGCACCTGTCGCGGGATCCGCTGCTCCCGCTCACGCTGTTCCGCTCGGTGTCGCTGTCCGTGGGCGTCGTGCTGATGATGCTCATGGCGTTCGCGATGTTCGGCGCGATGTTCTTTCTCACTTTTTATTTGCAGTCCGTGCACGGATTGTCGCCGGTGGACACCGGCGTACGGCTCCTGCCCATGATGCTCGCCATGATGGTGGCCTCCCCGGTCGCCGGTGGAGTGATCTCCAAGCTCGGGCCGCGCGCCCCCCTGGTCGTCGGCATGGCCCTCGCCGGAGTGGCGTTCCTCGGCATGTCGCGCCTCGGGGTGGACGCCAGCTTCTCGGGCATGGCGCCCTGGTTCGCGCTCATCGGCATCGGCCTGAGCCCGGTGATGGTCGCGGCCACCGACATCATCGTCGGCAACGCCCCCGTCGCCCTGTCGGGCGTCGCGGGCGGCCTGCAGCAGGTGGCGATGCAGGTCGGCGGCGCGCTCGGCACCTCCGTCCTCGGCGCCGTCCTGACCGCCAAGGTGGCCGGGGTCCTGCCCGGCCACATGAAGGACGCGGGCCTGCCGGCGCCGACCCCGGCGCAGGTCGACCTGATGAAGGGCGCCATCTCCCAGGGCGTCGCGCCGGTCCCCAAGAACACGCAGCCGCAGATCGCCGAGATGATCGTCAAGGCCAGCCACCTGTCGTTCATCGACGGCATGCACCTGGCCTTCGTCGTCAGCGCGGTGATGGCGTTCATCGCCGCCCTGTTGAGCCTCCTCGTCCGGGCGGGCCGCCAGGTCGAGGGCGCCGCGATCCACATCTGACAGAGATGATGTAGGTGAGCACCTCCCGACGGGGGTCTGACCCAACCTCTGACTGACTTCGGGTCTTCAACGGGCCTCGACACGCGCTCTTCGGACCCTCGACGCCTTCGCCGCCGCCGTCGCCGTCTCGAACCCGGTGCGCCGGGCATCGCCCGGCGACGGCGGCGGCGAAGCCGTTCACGGCGGCACGCCGTCGAATCGCAGGCGCCGGCCGCGGTCGTCCTTGCTTTCGGGATTCCGGTAGGCCCGGGATCCCCGGACGATCTTCTCGTCGCCGGCGCCGGGCCGGCCGGATACGAGGTGGCGCTGTGGAGTACGTGCGGTTGGGCTCCTCCGGGTTGAAGGTGTCGCGGATCTGCCTCGGCATGATGAGCTTCGGGGACCGTACGCGGCGTCGGTGGCACCTGGACGAGGAGGGCGCCGAGCCCATCGTGCGGCGGGCGGTCGAGGCCGGGGTGACGTTCTTCGACACCGCGGACATGTACGACCAGGGCGCGAGCGAGGTGGTGACGGGGCGGCTGCTCGCGCGGCTCTTCCCGCGCCGTACGGACTACGTGCTCGCCACCAAGGTGTACTTCCCGATGGGGCCCGGACCGAACGACGGCGGCCTGTCGCGGGCCCACATCATGGCCGCGATCGACGCGTCGCTGACGCGGCTGGGCACCGACCACGTCGACCTCTACCAGGTCCACCGCTGGGACGACACGACGCCGATCGAGGAGACGATGACGGCGCTGCACGACGTCGTACGCGCGGGTAAGGCGCGGTACGTCGGCGCCTCCAGCATGTACGCGTGGCAGTTCGCCACGGCGCAGCACGTGGCGGCCACCCGGTTCGTGTCGATGCAGAACCACTACAACCTCGTCTACCGCGAGGAGGAGCGGGAGATGATCCCGCTCTGCCGCGATCAGGGCGTGGGCGTGCTGCCGTACAGCCCGCTCGCGCGCGGGCTGCTGGCCGGCGGCCGGGACCGGGACGGCGCCCGGCGGACCGTACGCGCCGGGGACGACCCGCTCGCCGAGGCGCACTACGAGGAGAGCGACTTCGACGTGGTGGACGCGGTGCGGAAGGTCGCGGACGAGCGCGGCCTGCCCCCGGCGACGGTGGCGCTCGCCTGGCTGCTCCGCAGGCCCGGCGTGACCGCTCCGATCGTCGGCGCGACCAGGGCCGGTCACGTCGACGACGCGGTGGCGGCGGTGGACGTGGCGCTGAGCGAGGAGGAGAAGGCGCGTCTGGAGGCGCCCTACCGGCCCCACCGGGTGATCGGCCACTCCTGACCGCCGCCCGGTCAACCCTCGCCGGGTGGAGCGGCGTGGTCGAGGGGCAGCGGACGCCGGGAGACGACGGCGGCGTGGACGAGAGACGTCGTGGTCCGCCCGTACGGGGCGAACCGGTCGAGGATGGGCTCCAGGTGCTCGACGGAGCGCAGGTGCGCGGTGAAGTAGAAGCAGTCGTCGCCGGTGATCCGGTGGCACTCGACGATCTCCGGGATCTCCTCGGCGATCTTGGCGATCCGCGGCAGCTCCCGGACGGCCGGGTTGATCCGTACCATGACCGTGACCGGGAAACCGAGGGCACGCGGATCGACCTCGGCGCGGTAGCCGGTGATCACGCCGGTCGTCTCCAGCCGCTGCACCCGATCGGCCACGGCGGGCGCCGACAGACTGACCCTGCGGCCCAGCTCGGCGATGCTCAGGCGCCCGTCGGTCTGCAGTTCGGCGAGGATTCGAAGGTCGGTCCGATCGAGCTCTTTGGCTTCATAGGCCCGCTCGGGTCGGGGCCTCCGGTTCGCCATACCGTCAGCGTACGAGCCGGCCGACGATACGACCATGCCCATCGGCTCCGACCCGCCCGGCGACACGGGCCCGCGCGCGGGCGCCGTCCACGGCGACACGGCCTCGCCCCCCGGCTCCGCGCGTGGCGACACGGCCCCGCCCGTGGGCGCCGTTCACGGCGACACGGCCCCGCCCCTCGGCTCTGACCGCGGCGGCGCGGCCCAGCTCCCCGGCTCCGCACGCGGTGGGCGTGCATCGTCCCGCGGCCCCAGCCGGGGTGACCAGCCCTCGTCCTCCGGTTCGGCAGGCGGTGGGCGCCGCGCCGCCGTCCCGCCGTGGGCCTATTTCATCGGCAGCGCCGTCTTCCACTACCTCGGCCCGTCGTTCGCGGTGCTGCTGTTCGCGCGGGTCGGCCCGCTCGGCGTCGCGGGCCTGCGGATCTGGAGCGCCGCGCTCGTGTTCGCCCTCTGGCGACGCCCGTGGCGCGTCCTGGGCGGAGCGGGGCGCCGGCTGCTCCTCGCGTGGGGCCTCGTGCTCGCGGTGATGAACGCCTGCTTCTACCTGGCCATCGCGCGGCTGCCGCTGGGCACCGTCGCGGCGATCGAGTTCCTGCCCGTGATCGCGCTGGCCGCACTCGGCACGCGGACCACGCGGAACCTGGCGGCTCTGGTCGCCGTCGTCGGCGGCGTGTACGTCCTCACCGACGTGCGGCTGTCCGGACGGCCGCTGGGCTTCGTGTTCGCGTTCGCCAACGCGGCGCTGTTCGCGGGGTACATCGTGATCGCGCATCGGGCCGCGCGGCGCTTCCCGAGCGGCATCGACGGCCTGGCGGCGGCGATGCTCGTCGCGGCCGTCTGTGTCCTCCCGCTGGGCGCGTGGCAGGCCGTCCCGGCGCTGGCCGACCCGGTCGCGCTCGCCGCCGGGATCGGGGTCGGGGTCGCCTCCTCGGTGATCCCGTACGTCTGCGACCAGCTCGCCATGGCCCGCATGGCGCGGGCCACGTACGCCCTGCTGGTCGCGCTGCTCCCGGCGGCGGCCACGGTCATCGGCGCGGTGGTGCTCGGCCAGGTGCCGTCCCCGGCCGAGGCCGCCGGCGTCGCGCTGGTCATCACGGGCGTCGCCCTGCACCGCGAACGCCGCTGACCCGGTGGCCCGCAGGCCCGGCGGGCGGTCCCGTCATGGGCATTTACCGTGTTCTTGACTTATAGTCGTGGCCGCCGCCGATCCGCCGCATCGTCAGGAGCCACGCGATGGAAGACCGCTCGTGCCCGTACGCCCTCGATGCCGTCGGCACCGACATCCACGCCGAGGCCGCGCGGCTGCGGCAGCGGGGCGCGGTGACACCCGTCGAGCTGCCCGGCGGGGTGGTGGCATGGGCGGTGACCGGCCATGAAACCCTCAGGCGACTGCTGGCCGACCCGCGGGTCTCCAAGGACGCGCGCCGTCACTGGACCCGGTGGCGGAACGGCGAGATCACCCCCGACTGGCCGCTCTACATCTGGGTCGCGGTGGAGAACATGTTCACCGCCTACGGCGACGACCACCGGAGGCTGCGCGGCATCATCTCCCACGCGTTCACCCCGCGCCGTACCGCCGCCCTCAGGCCGCGCGTCGAGGAGATCACCGAGGACATCCTCGACCGGCTCGCCGCCCGTCCCGGCGGCCGGGCCGACCTGCGCGAGGGGTTCGCCTATCCGCTGCCCATCGAGGTCATCTGCCGGCTCATGGGCGTCCCGGACGGGCCGCGGGCGCGCGTGCGGAGCGCCGTCGACGTCATCTTCACCACGTCCGCGACGCCGGAGCAGGCCCAGGCCGCCCACCAGGAGATCTGGGCCCTGCTCGCCGAGCTCGTCGCCGACAAGCGCCGGACCCCCGGCGACGACCTCACCAGTGCCCTCATCACCACCCGGGACGAGGACGGGTCGCGGCTGACCGAGGACGAGCTCGTCGGCACGCTCATCCTGATGATCTCCGCCGGCCACGAGACGACCGTCAACCTCCTCGACCACGCGGTCACGGCACTGCTCACCCATCCCGAGCAGCTCGCACTCGCCCGTAAGGGAGACGTCGCCTGGGCGGACGTGATCGAGGAGACGTTGCGCTGGCAGGCGCCGGTCGCGAACCTGCCGCTGCGCTACGCCGTGGAGGACATCCAGGTCGGTGACGTGACGATCGCCCGCGGCGACGCGATCCTCGCCGCGTACGCCGCCGCCGGCCGCGACCCGGGCCCGCATCCTGTGAACCCGGACCGCTTCGACGTCACCCGCCCCGACAAGGAGCACCTGTCCTTCGGTCACGGCGCGCACTACTGCCTCGGTGCCCCGCTCGCCCGGATGGAGGCGGAGATCGCCATCCCGGCCCTCTTCGACCGCTTCCCCGACCTCGCCCTGGCGGTCGACCCGGGCGAGTTGGAGACCCTCCCGTCGTTCATCTCCAACGGCCATCGCACGCTCCCGGTCGTGCTGGGCCCGGAACGCTCACCGGCCTGAGCCGGCCGTCATCAGGCTCGTGAACCGCGGGGGAGGACGCCCCGGGAGGTGAGGGTCTCCACCAGGCCGGGGGTGGTCGGCAGGGCGGCCCACACTTCGGCGTGCGCCCGCCGGGCGTCGGGGGCGTCGTCACCGGCGCGTGGCCGCGTCCGCCTGGGAATTCGTCCCGGTCCGGATGGGTGTTCGTCCCAACGGCCCTCACTATTTTCGGGCATTTTCCCGCAGCTTTTCGGTGGCCCATAACAAGGAAGCGGATTCCGGTCGCGGATGATGGGGCACGACCGCGCCTCGGCAGAACGAGCGCACCGGCCCGCTGAATCCGCCGGAATCCCCGCCGACGCCCCGGCCGTTCTCCCGCGACGGGCCGGCGCAGGACGCCGGGAGCTTCGGCGGGGTCATCCGGTGGTGGGAAGGACGCCCCAGGAGGTGAGAGCCTCGATCAGGCCGGTGGTGGTCGGCAGGGCGGCCAGTTCACCGGCGTTCACCCAGCGGACGTCGCCCGCGTCGTCGCCGGCGCGCAGGACGCCGCCGTCGACGCTGGCCCGGTAGTCGCGGATGTCGTAGACGGCTCCGCCGGGGCCGGCGCGGTCGACGGAGCCGACCAGCGGTCCCGGGACGACGCGCAGCCCCGTCTCCTCGGCGACCTCGCGGATGATGGCGTCGGCGTCGCTCTCGCCCGCCTCGACCCGGCCGCCCGGGATCGACCACCTGCCCTCGTCGGGCGGATGCCCGCGGCGGATGAGCAGGAGACGTCCCTCGGCGTCATGGACGATCGCGCCGACGCACCGCACACGCATGCCCCCAGGGTGCCATGGCCGGGCGTCGGCGCGGGCGGCCGCCGGCCCGGCGGGCCGTCCGGTCATGGGGGAGCGAGGAGGGATGAGGGCGCCGCACCCGGTCACCGCGGTCCGCGGTGGCTCGTCAACCGGTGCGTTCGATGGCGAGGATCGCCGCGTCGTCGGTGAGGCGCCCGCCGACGTAGGCGAGGAGATCCGCGTGGAGGTGGTCGATGAGCGCGGCGGGACGATCCCCGGTCCAGCCGACGATCCGTTCGTGGAGGGGGAAGAAGCGCCCCGAGGAATCGCGGGCCTCGATGACACCGTCGGTGTGGAGCAGGAGGACGTCGCCGGCTTCGAAGGCGAATGTCTCGACCCGATGACCGGGATCCGCGAGTTCGCCCAGGCCGAGCGGAGGCGCGGGCTCACTGACGTCGAGCGCGGAGACCGTGTCGTCATGCAGGCGCAGTGGCGGAGGGTGCCCGAAGTCGACCAATCGAACGACGGCGTCGTCGTCGGGGATCTCGACGAGCGTCGCGGTGATGAAGGTCTCCCCGAGGGTCCTCGGATCCGCCGGGTCGGCCTGCTGTGACCGAACGCTGCCTTCCAGGAAGTCCGCGAGTTCGGAGAGGCCGTCCCGCTGGGCGGCCGCCCCGCGGAAGGCGCCGACGAGGGCCGCGGCGTCGCCGACGGCGGCCAGTCCCTTGCCCCGGACGTCCCCGATGATGAGGCGCGTCCTGCCGTGAGCCCTCGTGACCGCGTACAGGTCACCGCCGATCTGCGCCTCGTCTTCGGCGGCGAGATACAGCGAGGACAGCCGCAGCGGGCCCACCTGCCGCGGAAGAGGGCGGAGCACGGCCTGCTGCGCGACCTCGGCGACCGTCTTGACCTGGTTCAGCTCCCGGAGACGGCGGTCGCGCACGTAGCACATGGCCGTGGTGAATATGGCCACCATGATGAGTGCGGTGACCTCCGTCAGGTGGGTCAGCACGCCCTTCGCCAACATGATCACCGTGCAGGCCGCCGTGGCCAGGGACCAGTTGACGCCGGCGGCCAGCGGCCCGGAGAACCAGGCCGCGACGATGGCCTCCACGAACAGGATGTCGCTCAGCCGGATACGGATCGACGTGGCCAGGTCGACGGCGAGGAGCGTGACGATGAAGGCGGCCGCGAATGCCACGATCAACCTGTCCCGGCGGCCCGGCTGTGCGGGGATGAGGTTCGCCATGGATGCATCTGCTCCACTTGAAGAGGGACGGCCGGGGACACCGGTCACACCGCGTACCACTGCCGGGTTCTCTCGACGGCCGCGGCGGGGGCCCTGGCCATCATGTCGGCGAGCGTCTGCGACGCCAGCTCACGCCGCCATGCCAGCTCGGCCTTGCGTATTCCGGTTGTGATCACACACTGCCGCGCGAACTCCTGCGGATCTCTGCCGGCTCCGGCTCCTCGCCGCCGGATCTCGGTACACCGGAACGCCCCTTCGCGTCCTTCGATCGCCGTGACGACATCGAGGAGAGTGATCTTCTCGGCCGGCCGGTCGAGCCGGAACCCGCCGCGGGCGCCCGGGCTGGAGGCCAGGATCCCCGCGCGGACCAGTGCCTGCAGGTGTTTGTTCAGGTAGGCGGACGGCAGCTCGAAGGTCGCTGCCAGCTTCGCCGCCGACACCGGTCGATCACCTCCGAGCCACCCCAGGGTCAGGCAGCAGTGGAGCGCCCACTCGACGCCTTCACTCATCCGCACAACCTGGATGCTACACCTCCAGATTGCCGGCGTGACAGAGAGATGGGTGCTTTGACCTGCGAAAACGCGATCATGGGGGTGCGGGGCTGGCCGTGGTCCGGGACATCGTCGGTACCGGGCCCAAGGGCGACCGGTGGCCCGCGTTGATCACGGTTCGGGACGGGACTCTCGAGGACTGGGGCGGTCTGCGCTCGACCGGATGCCATCGGCGACAGCACGTTAAACCGTCTGTCAAAGCATTGTCAATGTCCTTTCGGTTATCTTCATCGTGACCAGCAAAACCGGTTTTGCAAGAGGTGGAGATGAAGCGTCCGACGATCGCCGACATCGCGCGCCGGGCAGGGGTCACCAAGAGCACCGTCTCGTTCGCCCTGAACGACCGGCCCGGCGTCTCCGCGGCGACGCGGGACCGCATCCTCGGCATCGCGCGGGAGATGGGGTGGCAGCCGAGCCGCGCCGCCCGCGCGCTGTCCGGTGGCCGGGCGGGAGTGCTCGGCCTGGTGGTGGACCGGCCGGCGCGGACGCTGGGGATCGAGCCGTTCTTCGTGCAGCTCATCGCCGGCATCGAGAGCGAGCTGGCGGCGCGCGACGTCGCGCTCCTGCTGCACATGGCCGAGGACGGTAGGGCGCAGATGGACACCTACCGCCGGTGGTGGGCCGAGCGCCGTGTGGACGGGGTGTTCCTCGTCGACCTGCGGCTGGAGGACGAGCGGGCCGGGCTGCTGGCCGAGCTGGGAATGCCCGCGATCGTGGTCGGGGGCCCGGAGGGCCTCGGCGGGCTGCCCGGCGTCTGGAACGACGAGACCGCGGCCGTACGGTCCACGCTGGAGTACCTCGCGGCGCTCGGCCACCGGCGGATCGCCCGGGTCGCGGGGCCGCCGGAGCTGCGGCACACGGTCGCGCGCGGCGCCGCGTTCCAGGCCGCGGCCGGCGCGCTGGGGGTGGCGACGGCCGAGGTGGCGACGGACTACACCGGGGAGGAGGGGGCGCGCGCCACGCGCCGGCTGCTCGCCGCGCCCTCGCCGCCCACCGCGATCGTCTACGACAACGACGTGATGGCCCTGGCCGGGCTGGCGGTCGCCGCCGAGATGGGGGTTCCGGTGCCCGGCCGGCTGTCCATCGTCGCCTGGGACGACTCGGCGCTCTGCCGGCTGGTCCACCCGCCGCTGACCGCCGTCGGGCTCGACATCTCCTGCTACGGCGCGGAGGTGGCGCGCCGCCTGCTCGACCTGGTCGCCGGGCGGCCGGTCGACGACGGCTGCCACGCGGCGCCGGTCCTGACCCCGCGGGGCAGCACGGGAGCGGCTCCGGACGGGGACGGTTGACGCTAAACCGGTTCAGTGTTCCTATCGGTACGACGGATTTCCACAGTCGCCGGAGAAACGCCGGGGGCCGGGCCGTACCCGGTCGCCGGCCGGTCAGCGCTCGACCGGATGCCTCTCCTGACGGCCGATGGGAGTTCACAGGTGAAGGCACGCCGAATCACGGCGCTCGTCACGGGCGCCCTCATGGTCATGGCCGGCGCCGGCTGCGGTGGCGGCGGCGGTGACAAGTCGTCCCCGAGGACGCTGACCTACTGGGCCAGCAATCAGGGCCGCTCCATCCAGCAGGACCAACAGGTGCTCGGCCCGGAGCTGAAGAAGTTCGAGCAGCGGACCGGGATCAAGGTCAAGCTCGAGGTGATCGGCTGGCCCGACCTGCTCAACCGCATCCTCGCCGCGACGTCCAGCGGCAAGGGCCCCGACGTCCTCAACATCGGCAACACCTGGTCCGCCTCGCTGCAGGCGACCGGGGCGTTCCAGTCGTTCGACGACGCGACCATCGCCAAGGTCGGCGGCCGGAACCGCTTCATCCCCTCCACGCTCACGTCGACGGGGGCCGCCGGGAAACCGCCCGGGTTCGTCCCGCTGTACGGCCTGGCGTACGGCCTGTTCTACAACAAGAAGCTCTTCGCCGACGCGGGACTCAAGCAGCCGCCGCGGACATGGGAGGACCTCGTCACCGACGCGAAGAAGCTCACCGACCCGGCGAAGAAGCGGTACGGCGTCGGCATCGAGGGCGCGAGCTACACCGAGGCCGCGCACTTCGCGTTCATGTTCGGCGCGCAGCACGGCGCCCGGCTGTTCCAGGGCGGGCAGCCCGGCTTCGACTCGCCGGCGATGGTGGCCGGCGTGCGGCAGTACGTCGACCTGCTGGGCGCCGACAAGGTGGTCGACCCGGCCGACGCGGAGTACCTCAACAACGACCAGATCCTCGGGGACTTCGCGCGCGGCCGGTTCGCCATGATGATGATCCAGAGCTTCGCCACCGCCGGGCTGCGCGAGAACGGCATGAAGGACTCCGACTACGGCGTCACGCCGATCCCGCTGCCCGATCCGCTCCCTCCGGGCGGGCGCCGGGTCGCCAGCCACGTCGCGGGCATCAACGTCGGAGTGTTCAAGAACTCCGGCAACAAGGACGGCGCGCTGAAGTTCGTCCAGTTCCTGACCAGCCCGGAGGAGCAGAAGATCCTCAACGCGGCGTGGGGGAGCCTGCCGGTGGTCCCGCAGGCGTACGACGACCCGAGGTTCCAGACGCCCGCGACCCGCACGTTCCGCGCGGTGCTGGCCGACGAGGCCGAGACCCTGCCGATGATCCCGCAGGAGGCCCAGTTCGAGACCCTCGTCGGCAACACCGTCAAGGGCCTGCTCGCCGACGCCGCCGCGGGCCGTCCCGTCGACGAGGCGACGATCCGCGCCAAGCTCACCGACGCGAACAAGAAGATGCAGGCGGGCGGCTGACCGGTGGCACGAACCGTCACGGCCCCCGGGAGTGCGCCCGCCCGCACTCCCGGGCGCCCCTCGCCCCGGCCCCGGCGCCGCGTCAAGGCGCTGCCGTACGTCCTGCTGCTGCCCGCGCTCGTCGCCGAGCTGGCCATCCACATCATCCCGATGCTGGTCGGGGCGTGGATGAGCCTGCTGCACCTCACCCAGTTCTTCATCCGCAACTGGACGCAGGCGCCGTACGGAGGGCTGTCCAACTACCGGATCGCGGTGAACGCCCGCGGCCCCGTCGGCAAGGACCTGCTGCAGTCCTTCCTCGTCACGCTGGCGATCACGGCGGTGGTCGTCGGCTGCTCGTGGCTGTTCGGGACGGTCGCGGCGGTGCTCCTGCAGCGGCCCTTCCCCGGCCGGGGGGCGCTGCGGACGCTGTTCCTCATCCCGTACGCGCTGCCGGTGTTCACCGCCGTCATCACCTGGCGGTTCATGTTCCAGCGGGACACCGGCATGGTGAACGCCCTGCTGTCGGACGAGCTGAAGGTGACGCACGGCCATCCGTTCTGGCTGCTCGGCGACCGCGGCTTCGCCGCCGTGGTGATCATCGCGGTCTGGCGGATGTGGCCGTTCGCGTTCCTCACCGTCACGGCGGGTCTGCAGGGCATCCCCGGCGACCTGTACGAGGCGGCGGCCATCGACGGCGCCGGTTCGTTCGGCGTCTTCCGGCGGGTGACGCTGCCGCTGCTGCGGCCGGTCAACCGGGTCCTGCTGCTCGTGCTGTTCCTGTGGACGTTCAACGACTTCAACGTCGCGTACATCCTGTTCGACCAGCCGCCCGCGGCCGCCGACATGATCTCGATCCACATCTACAACGCGTCCTTCATCACCTGGAACTTCGGGCTCGGCTCGGCGATGTCCGTCCTGCTCCTGGTGTTCCTGATGGTGGTCACGCTGGGGTACCTCGGCGTGGGACGGCTGAGGAGCCGCCATGCGTGAGTCACGTACGCTGCGCTGGGCGCGGCCGGTCGTCCTCGGCCTGTTCGCGCTGTTCACCGTGCTGCCGCTGTACGTCATGGCGGTCTCGTCGATCAAGCCGCTGAAGGACGTGCAGGGCCGGTTCACCTGGCTGCCGACGCACGTGACGTTCCGGCCGTTCGTCGACATGTGGCGCACGGTGCCGCTCGGCCGCTATTTCGTGAACAGCCTCGTCGTCTCGGTCTCGGCGACCGCCTGCTCGGTGGCGATCGCGATCCTCGCCGGGTACGCCGTCAGCCGGTACCGCTTCGCCGGGCGCGGCACCTTCCTGACCACCGTGCTGTCGACCCAGATGTTCCCCGGCATCCTGTTCCTGCTGCCGCTGTTCCTGATCTTCGTCAACGTCGAGAAGTACACCGGGATCCGGCTGTACGGCAGCCGCACCGGCCTGACCATCACGTACCTGACGTTCGCGCTGCCGTTCTCCATCTGGCTCATCGCGGGGTACTTCGACACGATCCCGCGCGAGCTCGACGAGGCGGCGCGCGTCGACGGCGCCGGTCCGCTGCGGACGCTCCTGCGGGTGGTCCTGCCGGTGGCCGCGCCGGGCGTGGTCGCGGTGGCGATCTACGCCTTCATGACGGCCTGGGGCGAGGTGCTGTTCGCCTCGGTGCTGACCGACGACTCCACCCGGACGCTCGCCGTCGGCCTGCGCGGGTACGCCACCCAGGCGAACGTCTACTGGAACCAGGTGATGGCCGCCTCGCTGGTCATCAGCCTGCCGGTGGTGGTCGGGTTCCTCGCCCTGCAGCGGTTCCTCGTCCACGGGCTCACCGCGGGCGCCGTCAAGTCCTGACCGCCGACTCGAGCTGGAGGCATCCTCGATGCGACGCGACTTCCGCAAGCTGCCCGGCCCGGCGTGGCTCGGCGCGAACTACTGGTCCCGTACCGGCGGGCCGCTCATGTGGCGGTCGTACGACCCCGAGATCGTCCGCGACGAGCTGCGGGTGCTGGCCGACCACGGCCTGAACGTCACCCGGTCGTTCTTCTACTGGCCCGACTTCATGCCCGAGCCGGACCGCCTCGACGCGGCCCTCGTGGAGCGGTACGCCGACTTCCTGGAGGCGCACGCCGAGCGCGGGATGCGCACGATCCCGACCTTCATCGTCGGCCACATGTCCGGCGAGAACTGGGACCCGGCCTGGCGGCAGGGCCGGGACCTGTACGCGGACGTGTGGATGGTGGCCCGGCAGGCGTGGTTCGCCGAGCAGCTGGCCCGGTGGTTCGCCGGCCACCCCGCGATCGCCGGCTGGCTGATCACCAATGAGATGCCCATCTACGGCGGGGCCGCCCCGGCCGAGCGGGTGACGAGCTGGGCGCAGCTCATGGTGCAGGCCGTCCGCGCCGGCGGCGCGCGGGAGCCGGTCTCCATCGGCGACGGCGCGTGGGGCGTCGAGGTCACGGGCGTCGACAACGGGTTCTCCGTCCGCGCGCTCGCCGAGCTCACCGACTTCGTGGGCCCGCACGTCTACCGGATGGAGGACGACCCGGTCCGCCAGCACTACGGCGTGGCGTTCGTCTGCGAGCTGGCGGGGGCGTTCGGGCGGCCGGTCGTGCTGGAGGAGTTCGGCTGCTCCTCCGACTTCGTCGCCGACGACAACGCCGCGCACTACTACCGGCAGGTGCTCTACAACAGCCTCCTCGCCGGGGCGACCGGCTGGATCGCGTGGAACAACACCGACTTCGACCTGCCCGACCAGCCGCCGTACCGCCACCACCCCTTCGAGCTGCACTTCGGCCTGACCACCGCCGACGGCACGCCGAAGCCGGTCCTGCGGGAGATGCGGGACTTCGCCGCCACGCTCGCCCGGCTCGACCTGGCGTCCTGCGCGCGGGCGGACACCGACACCGCCATCGTGGTGCCGGAGGTCCTGGAGGGCGCCTTCCCGTTCACCGAGCCCGGCGACCGGACGTACGTCTTCGACACCCTCCGGCAGGCGTACATCGCCGCCCGCGCCGCCGACCTGGCGCCCGGCCTGACGCGGGAGTACGACGGCATCGCCGGCGACGCGCGCCTCTACCTCGTGCCGTCGGCCAAGCAGCTCACCGCGCCCGGCTGGCGCCGCCTCGAAGAGCTGGCGCGCGGCGGCGCGGTCGTCTACGTCTCGTACTCGGCCGGACCGCACGGCCGGCAGCGCGGCCCGTGGTACTCCCACATGAACGCCATGTTCGGCGTCGAGCACCGGCTGGCGTACGGGCTGAACGACCCGATCGAGGACGACGTCGTCGAGCTCACCCTCACCGCCGATCTGACCCCGCTCAAGAGCGGCACCACCCTGGCGTTCCGCGCCGGCGGCACCGAGCACAGCCGCGCCTACCTGCCGGTCCGGCCGACGACGGCGGAGGTCGTCGCGGTGGACGGCCACGACCGGCCCGCCCTGCTGCGCCGGCGGTGCGGCGACGGATGGATCGTGCTGTGCACGTACCCGCTGGAGCACATGGCCGCCGTCACCCCGCGGGTGAACCCCGAGCCGACGTACCGGATCTACGACGCGCTGGCGGACCTGGCCGGCGCGCGGCGGCCCGTACGGGTCGAGGACCCGCGCGTGTCGGCCGACGTCCTGGTCCGGCCGGACGGAACGCGGTTCGCCGTGCTCGTCGGCCAGGCGGACGCCGAGCTCACCGTTCGCCCCCTCATCGCGGGCAACGGCGGTGCCGGAGATGAAGAGATCACGCTCGGGCCGTATGGTGTGCGCGTGCTGGAGCTGCGAACATGACCGGCGTCGTCCCCGCGACGGCCCCCGACACGACAGGGGCGGTCCCGGACGGACCGCCCGGATCCGCCGTCCTCGCCGTCGACATCGGCGGGACCAAGCTCGCCGCCGCGCTCGTCGAGCCGGACGGCCGGTTGCGCGGGCACGCCGTGCGCCCGACCCCGCGCGGTGACACCGAGACGGTCTGGGCCGCCCTGGCCGCCGTCGTCGGCGAGGCCCTGGGCGAGGAGACCGTCACGGCGGCGGGCATCGGCAGTGCCGGGCCGCTGGACGCCGTCGCGGGCACCGTGAGCCCGGTGAACATCCGGTCCTGGCGGGAGTTCCCCGTCCGCGACCGGCTCGCCGCCCTGCTCGGCGGGCCGCCCGTGACGCTGGCGAACGACGCGGTCGCCGGCGCGGTCGCGGAGTACCGCCACGGCGCGGGCCGCGGCAGCCGGGCCATGCTGGGGATGGTCGTCTCGACCGGCGTCGGCGGCGGACTGATCCTCGACGGGCGGGTGTACGCCGGTCCGACCGGTAACGCCGGGCACGTCGGGCACACCGTGGTCGATCTGAACGGCGAGCCGTGCCCGTGCGGATCGCGGGGCTGCGTCGAGACCCTGACCTCCGGCCCCGCGATGGTGCGCTGGGCCCTCGGCAACGGCTGGACGCATCCGGCCCCCGACGGCGCCGCCCTCGCGGCGGACGCCCGCACGGGGCACCCGGTGGCGGTCGCGGCGTTCGAGCGCGCCTGCCGGGGCCTGGCCGCCGGGATCGCGTCGGCCGCCGCGCTGTGCGACCTCGACCGCGTCGTCATCGGCGGCGGCGTGTCCCGTTCCTGGGACGTGCTGGAGCCCCCGCTCGTCCGCGCGATGGGCGACTACGCCGGCCTCGCCTTCGTCCGGCGCGTCGCCGTGGTCCCCTCCGAACTCGGCGCGGAGGCCGGACTGCTCGGCGCCGCCGCCCTCGCCCACGACCCGGAGCTCGTCTGACGATGTACCTGCTGGAGAACCCCGTCCAGGAGTACGCCTGGGGGTCGCACACCGTCCTCGCCGACCTCCTCGGCCGGCCGTCGCCCACCGAACGGCCGCAGGCCGAGCTGTGGATCGGCGCGCACCCGGCCGCGCCGTCGCGCCTGCCCGCCGGTCCGTCCCTGGACGAGTACATCGCGGCCGACCCGGACGACGCGCTCGGGCCGGCCGCGCTCGCCCGCTTCGGGCCCCGGCTCCCGTTCCTGCTGAAGGTCCTGGCGATCGACGCCCCGCTGTCCCTGCAGGTCCACCCGGACCGGGAGCAGGCCGAGCGCGGATACGCCGCCGAGCAGACGCCGCCCGGCGACCCGGCGCGCAACTACAAGGACGACTGGCCCAAGCCGGAGCTGCTGTGCGCGCTGACCGACGTGCACGCGCTGTGCGGGCTGCGCGACCCCGGCGAGAGCGCCGGCCTGCTCGGCAAGGTCCCGGCGCTGCGTCCCGTCGCCGACCTGCTCGCGGCGGGCGACGTGCGCGCGGCCGTACGCACGGTGCTCACCTGGCCGGACCCGGACCGGGTCGTCCCCGAGGCCGGCGCCGTCGCCGGCGAGCCGTACGCCACGCTCGCCGAGCGCTACCCCGGCGACATGGGCGTCATCCTGGCGATGCTGCTCAACGAGGTCCGTCTCGCGCCCGGCCAGGCGGTGTACGTCCCGCCGCGCGTGCCGCACGCCTACCTCTCCGGGACGGCCGTGGAGCTCATGGCCGGCTCGGACAACGTGCTGCGGGCCGGCCTGACGCCCAAGCACGTCGACGTCCCGGAGCTCCTGAAGATCGCCTCGTTCGAGCCGGGGCGGCCGGACGTCCTGGACCCGGTCCGTACGGTCGGCGAGCAGGTCTACCTCACGCCCGCGCCGGAGTTCCGGCTGTCCCGGGTCGACGCCGCCGACGGCGCGGTGCTGCCCGCGGGCGGCCCGCAGCTGCTCCTGTGCACCGAGGGCCGCGTCGAGCTGCGCCGCGACGGCGAGACGGCGGAGCTGACCCGGGGGCGGGCCGCCTTCGCCGAGCACCGCGGCGGCCCCATCGAGGTGAGCGGGTCGGGCACGGTGTTCCGCGCGAGCCTCCCGCAGACCTGACCACACGGGGTCCATCGGCCGGAGTGCGCGGCAG
>NZ_JAMXMV010000010.1 GCF_024055715.1 Actinoallomurus soli | reverse complement strand
AGGGCCGACCTGTCCACGGATCGCCGATCCGCCTCTCGGCGGCGTCGGTGCGCCCGGGACGCGAGGGAAGGCCCGGCTTCTCGACTCGGAGGCGCCGGCCCGGACGCGCCGAGGCTCGGCGTCAGCGACGCGCCTGCGGTCCGATGACGGACAGCACCTGCAGCTTCTCGTGGCTCTCAGTGCCGGGGACGGCGGTGTAGACGAGCAGCGAGTGACCCTCGTCGGGGTCGACCAGTCGCTGGCACGTCAGCTCCAGGGCGCCGACCTCCGGGTGGATGAAGTGCTTGACGTGGTGGGGGCGGATCCCGACCTCGTGCTGCTCCCACACGAGCCGGAACTCCTCGCTGCGGGCGAGGAGCAGGTCGGCGAGGTGCGCGGCTCGGGAGTCCGGGCCGCGGAGGGTGGCGATCTCGCGCAGCCCCGAGGCGTACATGCGGGTGAGGAACGGATGCTCCTCGGGCGCGTAGAGCCGCCGGGCGGCCGGATCGGTGAACCACCGGTACCCCGCGCTGCGGGCGGGCCCGGTGTACCGCGTCGTGTCGCCGGTGAGCGCGACGCCCATCGGGGTCTGCCGCAAGGTCTCGCCCAGCTCGGTGACGATCTCCGCGGGGGTGTCGGTCAGGCGATCGAGGATGCGCAGCAGGCCCGGACTGATGTGCGCACTGAACGCTCCCCTGGGCGGCGGGTTGTGCCCGGCAAGGCGGAACAGGTGGTCTCGCTCGTCGAGCGACAGGTGCAGCCCCTGCGCGATCGACGTGAGCATCTGGCTCGACGGCTGCGGCCCGCGCTCCCGCTCGAGCCGGGAGTAGTAGTCGGTCGACATGAGGCACAGCGCCGCGACCTCCTCGCGCCGCAACCCGTCGGTCCTGCGACGAGGACCGCGGGGAAGACCGACATCCTCGGGTTGCAGAGCCCCCCGGCGACTCCGCAGAAACTCCGCGAGCCCGGTGCGATCGATCATGGATTTCCCCTCATCTCGCGGTGACAGTCGGTTTCTACCGCCTGCGGTCAGAGGCATCCATGGGCCACCGATCCCCCCCATACCGGCGCTCAGCCTCCTTCGAGTTCCCGGCGCACGGTAGCGGCGATGCGGGTGAGTGCGGCCCCGAGGTGGCGGCGCTGAGCGGCGCTGAGCGGGTCGAACACGAGCCGCTTCACCTGTGCGACGTGTTCCGGCGCGCTCTCGACGAGCTTCTGCCGGCCGGCGTCGGCCAGGGTGGCGAGGGTGTATCGACCGTCGCTCGGGTCGGGTCGGCGGGCGACCCAGCCGCGGGCTTCGAAGCGATCCATCACCTTCGACAGGCGGGGCTGGGTGCTGTCGCAGACCCGGGCCAGCTCGCTGAGCCGCATCGTGGCCTCGTCGGCCATGGACAACCGGGCCAGAACCCCGTACTCGAAGTTGGAGATGCCCGCCTCTCGCTGCAGCTGGCGGTCGAGGGCCGCCGGGAGTGCGATGACGACTGTGAGGAGCGCCTGCCACAGGTCCTGCTGGTCGTCGTCGAGCCAGGCCGACTGGGTGTTCATGAGCCCCATCATACTTGCCCAGGCAACTCGTATCACTTGCCTGGGCAAGTCATGATGGACTACCTTTCACTTGCCTCGGAAAGTGAAAAAACTTGCCGAGGCAAGTGAAGGAGCTGATTTCGATGACCACCAGGAGCAGCCTGGCCTCCCCGAACGGCCTGACGTCCCCCTTCCCGTCGTCCCCACCGGCCGCGGCGTACGACGACCTCCTCGCCCGGGTCCTGCCACAGGCGCGCGAGCAGCGGGTGTGGAACCCCTCCGACGGTCCCCTGCCCAGCCTCTTCGTCAGCCACGGGGCCCCGTTCACCCTCGACGACCCGCAGTGGCTCGGCGACCTGTTCGACTGGGCCCGGTCGATGCCCAAACCCCGGGCCATCGTCGTCATCTCGGCTCACTGGGAACGGGCGCCGGTCGCGATATCCGGAGCCGCGGCCGGCACCCCGCTCTTCTACGACTTCAGCGGCTTCCACCCCCGCTACAAGACCCTTCCCTACGCGACCCCGGACGCCACCGACCTGGCCCGGCGGCTCACCGGCCTGCTGGGCCCGACGCCGGTGCACGAGTTCGCCGGCCGCGGCCTCGACCACGGCGCCTTCATCCCGCTCATGGCCATGTACCCCGCGGCCGATGTCCCGGTCGTGCAGCTGTCGATGCCCAGCCTCGACCCCGGCGCTCTGCTCGAGCTCGGGGTACGCCTGCGGCCGCTGCGCGAAGAGGGCATCCTCGTTCTCGGCTCGGGCTTCATGACGCACAGCTTCGCCGTCTTCCGCCGGCCGGAACTCGCCGCCGACACCAGGGCCTTCGACGAATGGGCCGTTGACGCCCTGGCCCGGGGCGACGCCGACGCCCTCGCCGACTACCGGCACAAGGCGCCCAGTGCCGCGGTCGCCCATCCGACGGCCGACCACTTCGTCCCGCTGCTGCTCACCGTCGGCGCCGCCGATGACCCCGGCAGCGCCGTGAGCGCCATCGACCGCATGGTGATGGGCAACTCCACCCGGTCGGTGCAGCTCACCTGAGCACCTCGACGTGCCTCACCTTTCTGATCGCCTCATCCCTTGGCGATGACATCACTACACACTGGAGAAAGTGCCATGAAGGCAATGCGTTTCCACGAGTTCGGCAGCAGCGAGGTCCTGCGCTACGAGGACGTCGACCGTCCCGCTCCCGGCACCGGGCAGGTACTGGTGCGGGTTGCGGCCACGTCGTTCAATCCGGTCGATGACCACATCCGCGCCGGTGTCCTGGCCGAGATGATCCCGATCACCCTCCCGTACGTGCCGGGGATCGACCTGGCGGGCACCGTCGCCGAACTCGGCGCGGACGTGAGGGGACTGGAGGTCGGCGACCGGGTCGTGGCGATGCTGCCCCTCGACTCCGCCGGCGGCGCCGCCGAGTACGTGCTCGCCCCGGCCGAGTCCCTGGCCCCGGCGCCCCGGACGACCGAGCTGGTCGACGCCGCGGCGCTGCCGCTGACCGGCCTGGCGGCCTGGCAGACGGCGTTCGAGCTGGCCGAGCTGAAGCCCGGTCAGACCGTTCTGGTCAACGGGGCGGGAGGCGCGGTGGGCGGCCTCGTGGTGCAGCTCGCCGTCGACGCGGGAGCGCACGTGACCGCGGTGGACGCGCCGCAGCACGCCGACCGCCTTCGGGACTACGGCGCGGACCAGGTCGTCGGCCCCCTCGACCTCACCGCGGGCCCGGCCGCCGTGGGCGGTCCGTTCCAGGTCGTGGTGAACCATGTGCGCGTCTCCCCGGAGGAGCTCGCGCAGCTGACGAACTACGTCGCCGATGGCGGGGTCGCCGCCAGCACGGCCGGCTCGATTCCCGAGGACCCCGCCCGGGGGGTGCGCAGCGCGAACCTGTGGGTCCGCAGCGACGGAGCCCAGCTGGCCGAGCTCGTCGCCAAGGTGGATGCCGGCAGGCTCCGGCTCCACGTCGCCGCCCGTCGCCCGATGGCCGAGCTGGCCGCCCTGCATGAGGATGCCGGCGCCGGGCGGCTGACCGGCAAGACGGTCGTGCTCGCTCCCTGATCACACCCTGACCGCACCTGACCGGGCCGCCCACCGTTCGTTCCCGCCGGTGGCCGGCCCGGAAGTTCGACGGCGGCCGCACCCGCGACCCGTCGACACCGGCGAGGCCATGCGGCAGGTCCTACGCTCGGCCCGGCCGGACGGTGACGTCGGCTTCGTCGGCGCCGGCGTTCCTGCGGTCACTCGGCGGTCGTGCAGACCGTGCCGTTCAGGCGGAAGACGCCTGGGGGGATGTTCGGGCCGGTGTAGGCGCCGACGAAGCCGATGCTCACGGTGGCGCCGGCGGCCAGTTGCCCGTTCGTGTCGAGGCTGGTGGCCTTGACGTCCCGGCCGTCCTGGGTCCAGGTGGCGTTCCAGCCGCTGCTCACCTGCTGCCGGCCGGTGGGCCAGGTGAAGGTGAGGGTCCAGCCGTCGAGCGGGTCGGGGCCGTTGTTGGTGACGTCGACGCCGGCGACGTAGCCGCTGGCCCAGTCGTTCTGGTCGGTGAAGCGGACCGTGCACGCGCTGGTCGCCGGGCTGCCGGTGGTGAACGTCAGCGGCGGTGAGGCCCAGGACACCTTCCCGGCGGTGTCGCGGGCCAGCACGTTGACCGTGTACGGGGTGCCGGGGTCGAGGTTGTGGACCGTCAGGGAGGTGCCGGCGGTCTCGCCGAGCTCCTCGCTGGTGGTGCCGTTCTGCCGGTACACCTCGTACTTGGCGATCGGGTGCGTGCCCGCGGTGGCCGCCGGCCAGGAGATCGTCGCGGTCCGGTCGGTGACCGCCGAGGCGGTCGGCAGGCCGGGCGCCGTGGGCGCTCCGGTGGGCTCGCTCGCCGGGTGCAGGACGAGGGTGGTCAGGGAGTACGGCGGCAGGGTCTGGCTCGTCGCGCTGCCGGTCTGGGTCGAGTGCACGGACGTGTCGCCGTTCCCGAACGAGTACACGGTGGGCGTCGCGGCGGCGGGCGTGTAACCGGCGTAGTCGATGCTCACCGGGTGGGCGTTGTCGGGGTCCTTGTTCACCAGCAGCACCGCGAGGTCCCCGTTGGGACGGCGGGCGGCGTGCGCGGTGACCAGGGCCTGGTCGGTGCCGACCCGGACGAACTGGTCGCCGGGGCGGGCGAACTGGTTCATCATGGCCAGGCCGTAATACGGCGCGAAGGGCGTGTCGAGCGGCGGTTCACAGGTCGTGCCGTCGGAGGTGCAGGTGCCGCTGGACAGCATGCCGAAGTCGCCGTAGTCCGTCTGGCCGGCCACCGTCGAGATCGTGCCGATGCCGTTGTGGACGTCCCACCAGTCGACGGTGAAGACGCCGTTCGCGAGCAGTCCGCTGTACGCGTCGGCGAGGAAGAGCGCGCCGGGCTGGGTGTCCTCGCCCACGCCCACGTTCGTCTCGGTGAGGCTGATGCCGATGCGGTCGGCGCCGGCCCCGGCGTACCGGGCGATCTGCCGCCGCAGCAGGTAGACGGCGTCGTCGATCTGCTCCGGTTTGGCCAGGGCCTCGCCGGCCGTGGTGCCGCCCGGGTACCAGTGCACGTCCACGAAGTCGATCTTCGACCCGGCGATGGACAGCAGGGTCTGGTTCCAGTTGGCCGCGTCGCCGTCGCCGACCACCGCGTCCGGCCAGTTCGCCGGCATGGTGAGCACCGCCCCGACCTTGATCGTCGGGTCGACCGCCTTCATCGCGTCGGCGTACGCGACGACGCCCTTGGCGTACGCGGCCGGGCTCTTGTCGGCGTGGTCGTCGGCCTCCCAGCCGGACCCGTAGTGGCCGTTGCCGTAGTTCTCGTTGCCGACCGTCCAGTACTTCGCGCCGTACCCCTTGGTCACGTTGGCGTACCGGACCCAGTCGGCCGCCTCCTCGGGCGTCCCGGTGCCGTAGTTGGCGATGATCATCGGCTGGGCGCCGATCCGCCGTACGGAGGCCATGAAGGTGTCGAAGTCGGTGTTCGGGGCGACGTACCCGCCGGGAGCGGTGTTGGTCTTCCAGTGGTAGATGTCGCCGTACGAGCCGCCCGGATACCGGATCATCCGCACGCCGGCCGCTCCCAGCCGGTCGGACACGGCGGTCGTGCCGAGTTCGGCGTCCCAGATGGCGTCGTTCACGCCGAGCCCGGTGCCGGGCATGGTCGCCAGCCCCGCGCGGGCGTTCACGGTGACCTGCACGGGCGTGTCGGCCGCGCTCGGGCGGGCCGAGGTGAGTCCGGCCGGTGAGACGGCCGCGACCAGTGCGGTCAGCGCCGCGGCGACGGCGGGACGTAGGCGCATCCTCATCAGGGGTCCAATCACGGGTGATCAAGGTCGCCTCATGCTGAGATCCCGCCCCAGGACTGTCAACGGACCTCGTCGGCACCGGGGAACGGCCCGAACGGGCGCCGTCGAGGAGCCGGGGAATCCGGCCTGGTACGGGGCCGGGAGGCCCACGACGGCTCCCCGCCTCGTACGCCGGGTGCGGCCCGCCGGGCATGAAACTTTCGCGCGGGAGACCAGGTCGGGGGCACCTCCCCGCCCACGGCGTTGACCGTTCCGTCGAACGGTTCTTACCGTTCGACCCGTCCGGAATACCGAACGGATTTCCGTATACCGCACGGCGCTGTCCCACCCAGCCCACCGCATCGTGAGGAGGACCGACGCGGCCATGAAGCTGAGGACGAGAGGTCTGGCGACGGCGCTCGCCGCACTGCTGGCCGCGGCCGGTGGGCTGGCGTCCATGCACAAGGCGTCGGCGGCGTCGCTGGTCGAGGTGACGAACTTCGGCAACAACCCGACGAACCTGCGGATGTATGAGTACGTGCCGAGCTCGGTCGCCGCACACCCGGCGATCCTCGTCGTCTCGCACTACTGCACCGGCTCGGGGCCGGCGATGTACTCGGGTCGCCCGGAGTTCCCCCAGCTCGCGGACAGGTACGGGTTCATCATCGTCTACCCCTCGGCGACCCGCAGCGGCTCCTGCTTCGACGTGTCGACGGCCGGCGCGCTCAAGCACAACGGCACCAGCGACCCGGCGGGCATCATGTCGATGGTCCAGTGGGAGGAACAGCACCGGAACGCCGACGCGAGCCGCGTGTACGCCACGGGCGAGTCCTCCGGCGCGATGATGACCAACGTGCTGCTGGGCGACTACCCCGACGTCTTCAAGGCGGGAGCGGCCTTCGCCGGGGTACCGTTCGGCTGCTTCGCCACCACCGACGGCTCGCTGTGGAACAGCGCCTGCGCGAACGGCCAGATCAGCAAGACGCCGCAGCAGTGGGGCGACCTCGTCCGCGCCGCCTACCCCGGCTACACCGGACCCCGTCCGCGCATGGAGGTCTGGCACGGCACGGCGGACGCCACGCTGAACTACAACAACTTCGGCGAGGAGATCAAGGAGTGGACCAACGTGCTCGGTGTCAGCCAGACGCCGAGCTACACGGACCACCCGCAGTCCTCCTGGACCCGCACCCGGTACGGAGGGACGGGCACCACCGCGCCGGTCGAGGGGATCAGCGTCTCGGGTGCCGGCCACGGCGTGTACCAGACCGGAATGGGCGAGCTGGCCCTGCGCTTCATGGGCCTCATCGGCGACGGCTCGACGCCCACCCCCACTCCGACGCCCACGCCGACGCCGCCGGGCGGGTCGGGCCCGTGCACGGTCAGTGACACGGTGAGCGCCTGGAACACCGGCCTGACCGAGAACATCACCATCAAGAACACCGGCAGCTCGGCGATCAACGGCTGGTCCCTGGCCTTCACCCTGCCCGGCGGCCAGACGATCACGTCCGGCTGGAACGCGACCTTCACCGGTTCGAGCGGCCAGGTCACCGCCGCCAACGTCTCCTACAACGGCTCGCTGGCACCGGGCGCGTCGACCAGCTTCGGTTTCCAGGCCGACCACACCGGGAACGCCGCCGCGCCGTCCGCCTTCACCCTGAACGGAACCGCCTGCACGGTCTCCTGACCCGGAGACCCCGAGAACGGCTGATCCCTGGCGCCCGCCGAGCGGAGAGATAGGGCGGACGCCAGGGATCAGCACTGCCCGCATCGAGCGCCATCCCACGCCGAAAGCGGCCGCGTCCGGCCTCCGCGTACTCCGATGCCGCTGTTGTCGCGTCTCTCGCAGGGGCTCTTCGGAGCAAAGGGTGATTCAGGGAGGCGCGATGCAGGGCTACGCCGTCGTCGACGTGGAGACCACTGGGCTGTACGCCGGCGGCACCGACCGGGTGATCGAGGCGGCCGTCGTCCATGTGGACCCGTTCGGCACGGTCACCGGCGAGTGGGCCACACTCGTCAACCCGCAGCGCGATCTCGGCCCGACCGGTATCCACGGCATTCGCGCGATCGACGTCCGGCAGGCACCGTCTTTCGCAGCGATCGCTCCCACCCTGGCCCGGCTCCTCGCGAGGCGCGTGACGGTCGCGCACAACCTTCCGTTCGACGCCAGGTTCCTGGCCGCCGAGTACGCACGGCTCGGTGTGACGCCGCCGCTGGACCATCGGAGCGGTCTCTGCACCATGCGGATGGCGGCTGAGTTCCTGCCGGGTTCAAAACGGGCGCTGGCCGCCTGTTGCCAGGCGGCCGGTGTCCCCCTGGAGAATCGACACGACGCCTTGAGCGACGCCCGCGCGGCGGCCGGGCTGCTCTCCTGCTACCTGGGCAAGGTGGGCACCCCGCCACCGTGGACCGACCTGCTGTGGCGAGCGCTCGCCATGCCCTGGCCGGCGTTGCCCCCGGTCGACGTCGCCCCGGTCCGCAGAGGCTGCGCCTCCGCCGTTCCGAACGACTTCCTCGCCCGCCTGGCCGAGCGACTCCCGCGGTCCTCCGATGCCGTCGTCGACTCCTACCTCGCCCTCCTGGACGAGGCCCTCCTCGACCGGTACATCAGCGTGACCGAGGCGGAGCGCCTCGTCGCAGTCGCCCATGACCTGGGGATCGATCGGGCCTCGGCGCTGGCCGCGCACCGCCTCTACCTGAGGACGCTGGCCGAGGCCGCCTGGGCGGACGGCGAGCTCACGCCGGAGGAACTGGGGGACATCCGGGAGGTGGCGGCGCTTCTGGGCCTCGATGACTCCGACGTCTCTGACGCGCTGGAGGAGGGACGGACATCACCAGGTGCCCGAGAGGGGACGACCCGATTCCGGCTCCGTCCCGGAGACGTCGTCGTCTTCACCGGCGAGATGTCCGAACCACGCGATGTGTTCGAGCGGCGCGCTGAGGCGGCGGGCCTGGTGATCGGCTCCGGCGTGACGAAGAAGACGGCGCTCGTGGTGGCCGCCGACCCGGAGTCGCTGTCCGGTAAGGCGCGCAAGGCCTCCACGTATGGCATTCCCATCGTCGCCGAGAGCGCCTTCGACACACTACTCGCCGACTTGTTCTGAGCGCTCGGCCGTCTCAGTGGCCCGCCACAGATCCTTGCATCGGCGGTGCTCCGGTGAAGGCCGGGCAGCCTCGGCGGCGAAGTCGACAGTGGGTGGAGGGAACCGTTGCTCGATCAGACAGTGGGCGTGGTTCGAACTCGAGCGCCGCTCGTCATCGGCGCCTCTTACCGTCGGCCATGACTCCGGCGGATCATCCGGAGGAGCGCGACTGTAGCGGCGCCTGCGCTCATCCAGAACAAACGTTCCCTCACCGAAACCGCAGGTTCGACGATGGGTGTCGCGGTGGTGCGTCCCGTGGTCATCGGCGGCTGGGTGCCCTGGTACTCCTCGTCGAGGATCTCGTGAAAGCGTCGCTCACGGCGGCTCGCCGACGTGGAGAGCCGGGTCTCTCGGGCATTGCTCCAGTAAACACGTCCTACGTGCCCCTGGAACATCTCGTTCGCGATGACGCGCAGGCGAGCTTCCGGGAGAGCCCTCGTCTCGAATGACAGTGACCACTCAGCGATGATCATGTTGGTGTAGAGCAGTTGCTTCCGCGTCTTCGGATCGTCGGGCTGTGGCACCGGGCCCCAGCACTCGTCGAGGTCGGGGTCCTCCATCGCCATTTTGAGGAGATCGCCGATGGCCTGGCGGCGGGTCTCTTCCCGGGGCGAGTTTCGTCTCCCGCGCCTGATAGCTCAAGGTCAGGACGATGCCGACGAGCGCCAGCACCGAGATGATGGCGGATGCCGCACCGTATGTCTGGCCGATGAAGCTCAGCCGCTCCCATCTATCCGTGGCACCGTGGAAGGCACCCAGCGCGATCGGGGATATGCCGATCAGGGCGACGGCCGTCAGAGCGATGAGCAGGAGAAGAGTCGTGGTGAGCGCGCCTTTGACGCTTCGGTTACTGAGGCTTCGGCTCATACCTCTTGGTGGATCCGGCTGGTCACGGGGCCGATGGCAGGAGCGTCATGATCTCACGGGTGAAGTAGCGCGCGAACGGCTCCGCCGACTCCCAGAGCGCCGCGATCTCCCGCGTGGCTTCACGCATCACGTGAGGATCGTCGATGCGTCTGGCTCCGCAGGCCCGCCAGTCCTCGTCGTAGCTGACGTGGTAGAGCGCATGCTCGTCGACGACGACCTCGGGGAGAACGGCGTCGTGCTCGAGGGCTTCGATCTGCGTCGCGTCAAGGACGCGAATCAAGGTTCCTTCCTCGGCCAGGATCCTGAACCATTGCATCTCCCACAGCAGGTACGGCGACACCGGCCGCTCGACGACGCGTAGGCGCCGAAGCTCACTGCCCTGCCGGGCGTAGCTCTCCACCTCGGCCCGTGCCTCGGCTCGTTCGCTCTCGAACACGGCGATGACTCGTGCCCAGTCATTCTCGACGAAGGCCCGCCAGCTGGGGTCGTCGTCGGGTTCGTGGAAATACTGGGAGCGCTCGAGCTTCCAGATCGGTTTGGTCAGGTGCTGAGTTTCCTCTCGCCGTAGGGCGTGGTAGGACGCGACGTCCAGCGTCTGTCCCGGAATACTGCGGATGCGGTCAAGCATCCCGAATATCCGGTTTCGCGGCGCTCAGCATGTTGCCGGGGATGACGACCAGGCGTTCGTCGGCGCCGATGCGGACGTCTGCGGGCAACCGGTCGGTGAACGCCGTCGTCATGTCCCGCCCGACGATCGCGATGTCGCCATTGTCCAGCTCCCAGATGTCCGGGCAGTCGTTGGTGGTGCGGCTGTTTCCTAATTCGGCTGCGGTCTTGCCGAGCCGGCGACTGAACCGCGCTTCGCTGTCCGCTTCCCAGGGGCGTGGCACGGCGATCTCCTTTGGCCTGTGGCGGCAACTCGTCAGAACTGTCGCACGCCGTAGGGGGCGACACAACCTCTGTCGAGGTGCGTCACTCCTTCCGTTACCGGCATCTCGACCGGCTCCGGGCCATCGACTTCGTGCCGGTGATCTCTCCCGGGACCGCAACGACGAGGACCGCTACTCCGAGTGGACGGGGGAGAAGCAGCAGAAAAGCCGTATCAAGGCATTCACCCAGCCCTTCCCCGAGGAGATCGATGAGGGTGATCGGCCGATCACCTTCCTCATCGTCAAGTCGATGCTGCTCACCGGCTTCGACGCGCCGATCGAGCAGGTGCTGTACGTCGACCGTTCGCTGAAGGAAGCCGAACTCCTGCAGGCGGTCGCGCGGGTCAACCGGACGGCGGACCGCAAACTGTGCGGCTACGTCGTCGACTACTACGGAGTCGCCAACCACCTCAATCAGGCGCTGCAGGTGTAGTTCGGCGGCGACCTGGCGAGCGTGCTGGGGTGTCCGCGGAGGCGCCGCTACGGACAACAGGAGTGTGTCGAAGCCGACGGAGACGACGCAGGCGTCGAACCGCTTCTCCCAGGAGCGAAGGACCGCCGAGATCTCCTGCGTGTGATCGGTGATGAAGGGAATCGCCGGCACTGCCCGCCTCCCGGGCCGCCTTCGGCCGTCTCGCGGGCGGAAGGGGCCGCGTCCGGCCGCCACTTACTCCGACGCCGCAGGTGCCGCGTCTCCTGCAGGGGCCCTTGGCGCACATCGACGCGCTGAAGCATGCGTGACCCGGACCGTGGTGTGCTGGGGGCGACATTCCTCCGACTACTTGCCTTGCTGGAAAGTAGCGAGTAGTTTCCATGTAGGCAAGTAGTCGAAGGGGGCTGTCATGAACGAACAGAGCGAGCGTCAGGCGGCAGAGGCGCTGGCGATGGTCCGCACGTACCAGGAGCGGACCCGACGGGCGGCCCGCCTTCCGTGGTGGGTCTATGCGGCGATCTTCGTGCTGACCGCCGGGGGAACGGCGGCCAACGACTTCGTCGGTGTCGGCGGCGCCAAGCTGATCGCCCTCGTGGTCCTGGCCGCGCTGGTCGTCGTGCTCGTGACCAGCTTCGCCGGCCGGACGTCGCTGCTGGGTAGGATGCGCGGAGTGGAACGTCGGCAGTCGTTCGACCCGCGGGTCTTCGGAGCAGTTCTCATCGTCGCGGCTCTCGGCACATGGCTGGTCTCCCGTTACGGCACCGATCTCACCGGCCACGTCGCCGGTATGGTCGGCCTGCGCGACTACCCCAACACCGTGGACGGGGTTCTCTACGGCGTCGCCTTCACCGCGCTGTTCGGGCTGAGCCGGCTGCTGACCGCGGTCTCGCAGCGGCGAAGGAACCAATGACATCTCCGCCGGGCGGGGCACCGGGACTGGACCGCCTGCTGTCGGACCCGACACGGCTGGCGATCATGTCGGTGCTCTGCGCGGCGGAATGGTGCGACTTCGCCTTCCTGCGAAGCGAGGTGTCCCTGTCGGACTCCGCACTGTCCAAGCAACTGGCCACCCTGAGGAAGGACGGATACGCCGAGCAGCGCCGGACGTATCTCGGCCGGGTGCCCAAGACCACGGTGCGGGCCACCGACCCGGGACGAACCCGATTCCTCGAGCACGTCGAGGCGCTGCGGCTGATCGTCGAGCGAGCCCAGCGCCCGCAACCCGGCGACAGGGGCTGAACGGCCGGGGCCTGATCATGGTGGGCGGCGTCGCCACTGTGACCTCCGGCGTGACGAAGAAGACGGCGCGCAGCGCTACGCCATGGGCGACATGCCGATGGGTGCTGATCAGTCCCACCAGAAGGACCAGGAGTCCTCGTCGAGGAGGCCGTCGGCGTACATCTCGAGGTCTCCGCAGCCCTGCCAGATGTTGTCGGGGCAGAAGGCGAGATGCTCGGCGGTGACCTGGAGGGCATGCTCGAACGTGCGTGGGGGCGCGGCCACGGACAACTGGAGCGTGTCGAAGCCGACCGACACGACACGGGCGCCGAACCGCTCCTCCCAGGAACGAAGCACCGCCGAGATCTCTTGCGTGTGATTTGTGTGGTTAATCGGCCCGGACCAGCCGCACAACGTGACCGAGTCCGCTCCGCGAGTCGCGGGGACCAGGCCGAGCAGCCAGTGCCGGGAAGCGCCGAGAGACTCCGCGAACGCGGCCGCCGTGTCCGCATCCGGGCCCCCGACCCCCGGCGGTGCCAGCCCGGGCCAGGGGCCGGACGGCTCCTCCTCGGCGCCGTCTTCGGAATCCGGGACCACCGAGTCCCAGAATCGGCGGAGTACGCCCTCCGCGGTCAGCATGTCGATGGCGCCGGCGGGCGTCGGGGGCTTGAGCTCCCCATCGTGCCACGGTCGGCCGGGGTCGCCCCGAAGGGTGTCCAGGAGCAGTGGGTACAGGCCGGTCCGCTCGTGCTGCGCGAACAGCTCGATCCAGCGGGTCCCCGCGTCGGGCAGCGGCTCGTCCGACACCCAGAGCGCCGGGCCGGTCGGCCGGGCAGGCCGTGCGAAGCTTCGCTGAGGCGTCACCAGACGGCCGGGCGGAAGGTATTCGGGGAGGGCTTCGAACGGCGATTCACGGCGCATGCCCGCGAAACTAGCCGCCGGCTACGACGTTCTCCGGCGGGTCACGATCGGCCAGGCTCCTTCGCGCCGGTGACGGTGTCACCGCCAGGCTCGCTCTTCGCCGCCGGCCGGCGGGCATCACGGCCGGCGATTGGGCCGTCGGTCATGCCGGCGATTGAGCCCTGGGTCACTGTCGGGCCGGATCGCGGGGTGGAACGATCATCCGAGTTTCAGCCCCCCATCCCCCTCTTCCAGGGAGAAGACGTGGCGCGTACCCCTGTTCGTGTCGCTTCCGTACTGATCGCGGCCGGTGTCGTGGCGGCGAGCCCGTCGGTCGCCTCCGCCGCTCCGAAGGCTCCCGCCGCCGGATCCCCGCGGGCGGTGGCGCCCGCCGCCGCGCAGGTCACCGAGGGCGGTCATCACTACAAGCTGCTCGCCGAGCCGCCGTCGGACGTCACCGCGGCGGCTCACTACTGGAAGTCCATGTCCATCAAGGGCCAGAAGCAGAAGAAGGGCAACTGGTGCGGCCCGGCCGCCGCCGCCTCGGCGCTGACGTATCAGACGGGCGTCAAGGTCACGTCGAGCACCCAGAGCTATCTGGCGAAGAAGATGGCCACCGACAAGATCGGCTTCACCTCGCCCATCGCGATGGGCCGGGAGATGACCAACTACATCAACAAGGCGTGGCACCGGAAGGGTACGAAGTACAAGGCGTACCGGAGCATCACGAACCCGAACCTGTGGGACGGCGTGCGCGGCGCCTACTACTACGGTGAAGGACCGGTCGTCATCACGGTCTACTCCAGGAAGAGCTGGTACCCGAAGGCGCCGAAGACCATGGCCCACTACGTGGTGATCTACGGCTTCGACGACACCACGAGCTGGGACCAGTCGACCTACCTGATCTGGGACCCCGCGCACGGCAAGCGCACGCTGAAGGCGACCCAGTGGCAGAAGATCGCCTACGCGGGCCGGTTCGTCGTCGCGTGGAGCGGCCTGCCGTTCTGACGCACGGCCCGCGGCGGGGGAGACGGGCTCGGCCGTCTCCCCGCTCGCCCGACCGGCCGGTGCCGGAACCCTCGGCAGGGCGGCGGCGTCGAAGATCGCATCAGGCCGTGAGGGGTGGATGAATGCTGAGACTGGCCGACGAGCTCCTCCTGCTGGCCCTTCGGGAGCAGGACGGTGTCGCGATGATCGGGTCCGCCGAGCTCGACTGCGGCGTGGCGGGTGCGCTGTTGGTGGAGCTCGCGCTGGCCGAACGCGTTCGGCTCACCGACGGGCGCATCGTCGCGGTCGACTCGTCCCCGGTCGACGATCCCGACCTCGACGCGCTCCTGGCGCGGATCGCGGCGGACGGCGAGCCCCGCAAGGCCGAGCACTGGGTGAACAGAAGCCGCCGGGACGAGGTACGGAAACGGCGCCTGGCCAGGCTGGCGGCGATGGGCGTCCTGGAGGAGCGCGAGCGCAAGGTGCTCTTCGTCCGGCACACCAACTATCCGGAGCGGGACCCGGGGCCCGAGCAGGAGCTTCGCGCCCGGCTCGGAGCGGTGCTGGGCGGCGCCCCGGCCGACGTACGGTCCAGCGCCCTGCTCGCGATCGTGCACGCCTGCCGCCTCGACCGCAAGGCGTTCCCGGAGGTCGACGGCAAGGTCCTGCGGACCCGTGTCAAGGAGATCACCGAGGAGCAGTGGGCGGGCCGGGCCGTCGCGAAGGTCATCGCGTCGATCCAGGCCGCCGTCATGGCCGCGACGTCCGCCGTGGTGATCGCGACGAACGCGAGCATCGCTACCGGCGGCTGAGGCGATCTCGGCCCACGTGAGCATCGCGACCGGCGGCTGAGGCGATCTCGGCCCACGTGAGCATCGCGACCGGCGGCTGAGGCGATCGCGACCGGCGCGGGCATCGCGACCGGCGGCTGAGATGATCCGGTCGGCGTCACCGACGCGCCGGCCGGGCGTCCGTCCGGGCGGATGACCGAGGTGATCCGAGTGGCGTCGCCGGCGGCGCCCACCGGGCGTCCATCCGGGGCAGACTCATTCTCATGGGGACGCTCGACGAGCTGCGGGACGCGGAGTGGCGGCGGCTGCTGGCCGCGGCCCGCCGTCGGCTGCTGAGGACCGGAGGAGAGCCGGTCGGAGTCATCGCGCTCACCGATCCCTCCGAGGACGAGCGGCGGATTGTCGCCCGGATCACCGATTCCGCCGCGGACGGGACGCGCGCGCGGCGGCTCACCGTCTCGATGAGCGACCTGGACCGCATGCTGCGCCGGGCGTACGGCATCGGCCTGCTGGCCGTCCTGGCGCGGATGGACGCGCCGCAGCCGCCGGCGGGCATGGCCGCGGCGCTGCAGGCCGCGTTGCGCGGTCGGCACGCGGGCGAGGGATGGTACTCGGCGTGGCTGGGCCAGGTCTCGCGGGACGGGACCGCCGCCCGGCTCGTACGGGAGGGGCGTGGCGAGCTCTTCGCCCAGGCCGGGGCCGTGCTGGACCGGCTGCCCGCCGAGGACGTGCCGCTCCCCGTGCTCGCGGAGTGGGCGACGGGCGACGCGACGGCGCTGTACGCCACTCCGCTGGCCGACCTGGTGCTGCGGGCGCTGCGGCTCTGGCAGGGGGCGTCGCAGCCGTCCGACCGGGCGGCCGAGCGCCGGATCTGGAACGACGCCGGCGTGCTCGTCGACGACCTGACGAGCCAGGTCCTGGTCCTCAACCTGCGCGTGGCCGAGGAGCACGCGGTCGCCCGGTGGCTGGGGGAGGCGGCGGCCGGGGGGCTGCCGTTCCGCGCCACTCTGCAGCAGCTGATGAGCGGTCCGCTGACGCCGCAGGCACGGGAGGTCTTCGTCTGCCAGAGCCCGGCGGTGGTCCGCGCGGCGGCCGCCCGGCTGGGCGCCGGGTGCGCCACGCTGGTGTGCACGGAGGGCCGGGCCTCCGTGGCCTGCCGCCGTCTCCTCACCGCGGCGGTCGTCGCCGGGGCGCGGATCCGGTGGCACAGCGACTTCGACTGGGCGGCCCTGCGCATGACGGCCGCGGCCGTGCACCGGTACGCCGCGCTGCCCTGGCGGATGGGCGCCGAGGACTACCTGGAGGCCGTGCGGACGGCCCGCGACCCGCTGCGCGGCGTCCGCACCGCCACTCCCTGGGACGAACGCCTCGCGATCGAGATGGCCAGGGAGAGGTGCGCCGTCCGCGAGGACCGGCTCGTGCCGGTGCTGCTCGACGACCTGCCGGCCGACACCGCCTGATCCCTGTCCGAATGAGGGGCATTGGGTCCGGGGTCCCGGTTCGGATGGGGACCGCAGGATCTAGTGCGGTTGGCCCGAAACCCCGATTCTGTATCCAGGGTCTCCGGCCACGGCTGGAAGACAGAGGGTCGCGCCGGTCCGGCGGCGCGGCCCTCTTCTCACGCGTCGGCCCTCGTTGGGAGAGCCGTCCCGGGCACACGCGGGGCGGGCCCCCGTCTGAGCGCGTCGGCCCTTGTCGAGGGCGCCGTCCCAGCCCACACCGGGGCGGGCCCCCGTCTGAGCGCGTCGGCCCTTGTCGAGGGCGCCGTCCCAGGCCACGCCGGGCCGGGCCCTCGTCTGAGCGTCAGCCTTCGTCGAAGGAACCGTCCCAGGCCCACGCCAGGGCGCGGGGCAGACCCCAGTGGCCGAGCGGCGTGAGGCGCCGGTGCTCGTCCAGGGCGCCGAGGGCCTCCCAGACGGGAACGATCAGCTCGAATCCCTGCTCCACCGGTTCGCGGTCGTCCGGGTCGTAGGAGCCCTCGATCTCGGGGCAGCCGTCCGCGTACCCGAACAGGTCCGAGGGCCGGGCCGGCGCGCCGACGCCGGCCCTGGCCAGGCCGATCACCGCACCCGCCCAGTCGGCGTGCTGGAGGTTCATCAGCGCGCTCTCCTCGTGGGTGCCGAGCCCTGACTCGCCGTTCATGGCGATCAGCGCCCCGGCGGCCTGGGTCCACAGGACCTCGTCGTCCGCGGGCGGCCCCCCGCGCCAGCCGGCGGCCGTGGCCAGGTGGCGGTAGGGCCAGTCCTTGAGCGCGCCGCGGATGCGTGCGGCGGCCGGGCGGAGGTGCTCGGCGGGAACGGCGGTGGCCACCACCTCGGGCAGTGCCTCCCGTAGGATCTCCACCGCCGCACGGTCGGCCTCCTGCCACTCCCGCAGGAACTCGTCCGCGTCGAATTCGAGGAGGTCGTCGTATCCCTCGACCTCGCTCGTCGGGAGCCGTGTGACGTTGTCGTCCTTGTCGCTCACGACACCGAGGGTATAGGCGTTCGCGAGCGCTGATCGCAGCTTGCGGAAGTCGCCTGCGCCCGGCGCCGGTCCTACGAACCCGGCCGGAGCAGCGGGAAGGTGATGGTCTCGCGGATGTTGCGGCCGGTCAGCGTGATGAGCAGCCGGTCGACGCCCATGCCGAGGCCGCCGGAGGGCGGCATGCCGTACTCGAGGGCGCGCAGGAAGTCCTCGTCCAGGTCCATCGCCTCCGGGTCGCCGCCGGCCGCCAGCAGGGACTGCTCGGTGAGGTTGCGGCGCTGGACGATCGGGTCGATGAGCTCGGAGTACGCCGTGCCGAGCTCCAGGCCGAAGACGATGAGGTCCCATTTCTCGGCGAGCCGCGGGTCGTCCCGGTGCGGGCGGGTGAGCGGCGAGGTGGCCGCCGGGTAGTCGCGGACGAAGGTCGGCGCCTGCAGCGTGTGCTCGACCAGGCACTCGAACAGCTCCTGGACCAGTTTCCCCTGCTCCCACGACGGGTCGTAGGCGAGGCCGACCCGGTCGGCGTGCTTCTGCACGGTGCGCAGCGAGGTGCCCGGAGTGACCTGCTCGCCGAGCGCGTCGGACACCGATCCGTACACCGTGATCTCGCGCCACGGCTCGCCGAAGTCGTACTCCACGCCGTCGCGGACGACGACGGTCGAGCCGTTCGCCGCGAGGGCCGCGTCGGTGACGAGCTCGCGGGTGAGCACGGCCATCGTGTCGTAGTCGCCGTACGGTTCGTACGCCTCCAGCATCGTGAACTCGGGGTTGTGCCGTGGGGACACGCCCTCGTTGCGGAAGTTGCGGTTCAGCTCGAACACCTTGCCGGCGCCGCCGACGAGCAGCCGCTTGAGGTACAGCTCGGGCGCGATCCGCAGGAAGAGGTTCATGTTGTAGGCGTTCATCCTGGTGGTGAACGGCCTGGCCGCCGCGCCGCCGTGCACCGGCTGCAGCATGGGCGTCTCGACCTCCAGGAAGCCCTCCTGCCGCAGGCGGTCGCGCAGGGCCGTGACGACCTCGCCGCGCATCCGCAGCATGCGCCGGCTCTCGTCGTTGACGATCAGGTCGACGTACCGCTGCCGGACCCGGGACTCGTCGGACAGGGCCTTGCCGGGGCCGCTGAAGCCGCTGGGGAGGGGGCGCAGGCACTTGGCGGTGAGGGTCCAGGAGGAGGCCAGCACCGACAGCTCGCCCGTACGGGACGTCACGATCTCGCCGCGCACGCCGACCTGGTCGCCCAGGTCGATCAGCTGCTTCCACGCCCGCAGGGCCTCGGCGTCGACGACGTCCGCGGCGAGCATCACCTGCAGGTCGCCGGTCTCGTCGCGCAGCCGGGCGAAGATCAGCTTTCCGTGCTCGCGGGCGAGCATGACCCGCCCGGCGATCGCGACCTTCTCGCCGGTGCGGGTGTCCGGGGCCAGGCCGCCGAACCGCTCCCGGACCTCGGCGGCGGTCGCCGTACGCTCGAAGCCGAGCGGATAGGGCTCGATGCCGGCCTCGCGCAGCCGGTCGAGCTTGGCGTGGCGCACCCGCTCCTGCTCGGACAGGCGCCGCGCCGGTATCCGGGCGGCGTCCGCGGACTCCTCGATCTCCTTGATCCGTTCGACCAGCGCCGGGGAGGGGGTCGGCGTGTCGAGGCGGGGCCCGAACGGCGTGGGCAGGAAGCCCTCGGCGCGGGCCATGGAGAGGCCGATCCGGATCAGCTCGCGGTTCTGCTCGAAGCACACGAAGCGCGGGGTCCAGACCGGGTTGTACTTGGCGTTCGCCAGGAAGAGCGACTCCAGCTGCCAGAACTTCGAGGCGAAGGAGAGCAGCCGGTACGCCAGCCGGCTGACGGGCCCGGCGCCGATCGCCGACCCGCGTTCGAACACCGACCGCAGCATGGCGAAGTTCAGCGAGACCCGGGTGACGCCGATGACGGCGGCGTTCTCGGCCAGCTTGGCGACCATGAACTCGTTGAGGCCGTTCTCGGCGTCGCGGTCGCGGCGCATCAGGTCCAGGGAGAGGCCGGGGCGGCCCCAGGGCACGAAGCTGAGCAGGCCGCGCCGTCGCCCCACGCCGTCGAACGCCTCGACCATGACGCAGCGCTCGTCCGTCGGATCGCCCAGGCGGCCCAGCGCCATGGAGAACCCGCGCTCGGTGTGGCCGTCGCGCCACCGGTCGGCGTCGGCGATCAGCTCGGCCATCTCCTCCGGGTCGATCGCCCCGTGCCGGCGGATGCGGACGGTGTAGCCGGCCCGTTCCACGCGGCGGACGGCCTGGCGCACCTGCCGCATGTCGCGGCCCTCGAGGTTGAACTCGCGCAGGTCGAGGATCGCCTCGTCACCGAGTTCCAGAGCGTCGAGCCCGCACCGGCCGTACGCGGCGGCGGCGCGCTCGCTGGCGCCGATCACGCCGGGGATCCAGGCGTGCGCGCGGCACTCGGCGAGCCACTCCTTGATGGCGGCGTCCCAGGCCTCCGGGTCGCCGAGCGGGTCGCCGGCGGCGAGGGAGACCGAGCCCTCGACCCGGTAGGAGATGCCGGCCCGGCCGTTCGGGGAGAAGATGATGTCCTTGTCGCGGCGGAGCGCGAAGTAGCCGAGGGAGTCCTGGTCGCCCCACTCGGCGAGCAGGGAGCGGGCGGGCAGCTCCTCGTCGGGCGTGAGGACGGCGTGGCGCTGACCGGGCCGGAACAGCGCCCACACGGTGATGACGAGCAGGCCGCTGCCGAGCACGCCGAGGATGCCGTCGACCCAGCCGGGGACGTCGACGTTGAGCTCGTGGCCGCTGACGCCCGCGCCGAGGAGCGTCTGCAGGCCGGCGTACACCAGGTGCGTCCACTCGGCGCCGCGCGGGTCGCGGTCGGTGAGGAAGACCAGGCTGGTGCCGACCACGCCGCCGACGATCAGCAGCCCGGTGAAGACCAGGAGGGCGAGCCGCCGGTTGGCACGGTCCGGCAGGGCGGAGAACTGCCCGCGCGCGGCGACGAGCACCACCACGATGATGCCGAACGCGGCGGCCGTGGCGAGCTCGCCCCCGCCGCCGGCGGTGCTGGCCAGGGCCCAGACCGCGAAGAACAGCAGGAAGAAGACCACGCTGATGCGCCAGGCGGCCCTCTTGCGCCGTCGGACGCCGACCGACAGCAGGATGAGCAGCAGGCCGTACGGGAGGCTGGAGTACCAGCCGAAGTAGTTGATCGAGCGCAGCACCCAGATGCCGGACAGCCACTGGATCAGGCCGGATGACAACCAGGCCAAAACGGACAAAACACCCGAAACGCGGAGATACCAGAAGAGGGCCGTGGGTACGGCCTCGACGACCCGCTGCCATCCCCGGGCCACCGTGGTCTTCATCGCACCCCCGTCGTCATGCCGCACATTCTTTCTTTGTACCGGGGATTAGGTGAGCGTCAGGCCAAATGAACGCTCCGCCTGTCGGTATCGTGCATGGACTATGCCGGAAAAACCCCTTCTTGCCCAGCGTTACCGCCTGCTCACCGAAGTGGGGCGTGGTGGCATGGGGACGGTCTGGCACGCCCGAGATGAAGCGCTCGGCCGGGACGTCGCCGTCAAAGAGGTGATCCTCCCGCACGGGTTCTCCGACGAGGAGCGGGAGATCCAGCACAAGCGGACCTTCCGTGAGGCGCGCACCGCCGCCCGGCTCAGCCATCCCGGCGTCGTGACCGTCTTCGACGTCGTCGAAGAGGACGGGCGGCCCTGGATCGTCATGGAGCTGATCCGGGCCCGCTCCCTCGAGCAGATGATCAAGCAGGACGGCCCGCTCTCGCCCCGGCGCGCCGCCGAGATCGGGCGGCAGATGCTGAGCGCCCTGATGACCGCCCACGAGGCGGGCATCCTCCACCGCGACGTCAAACCGAGCAACGTCCTGGTCATCGACGGGCGGTCGATCCGGGCCGTGCTGACCGACTTCGGCATCGCCCGGGCGCAGAGCGACGCGACGCTCACCCAGACCGGCATGCTGATCGGCTCTCCGGCCTACATCGCCCCCGAGCGGGCCAAGGGCCGCCAGGCAGTGCCCGCCTCCGACCTGTGGTCGCTCGGCGCGACGCTGTACGCGGCCGTGGAGGGCAAGTCGCCGTTCGAACGGACCGAGGCGATGGCGAGCCTCGTCGCCGTCCTCACCGAGGAACCCCCGCCGGCCCCGCACGCCGGGCCGCTGGCCCCCGTCATCGCCGGTCTGCTCCGCAAGGACCAGGAGACGCGGCTGACCGCCGCCGAGGCCGGGGTCATGCTCGACCGGATCCTCATGGACACGTCCGGCTCGACCCGGGTGATGGAGACGGCCGGCGCTCAGGCCGCGAGCACCCGGACGGATTCCGGCGATCCCGCGGCCATGCCGATCACCGGCCAGGTCATGACCCCGGCGGACCCCGGCGAGACGGCGACCGACGACCCGGCGGCCCGCGACACGCCGGTCGACCGCGCCGGACACGGTGCGGCGGTCGATCATGCCGGACACGGTGCGGCGGTCGCCGGGGACGGACGGCCGGTCTGGCTCTCGGGCCGGCATGGGAATCTGGCGATCGCGGTCGTCCTCGCCATGATCGTCATCGGCCTGATCATCCTTACTCTCGTGCGGTGACTCACGGCAAACGGTGCCGATCCGTCATCTTGGATCGGTATCGTCCTCAGCTATGCCACTGGGGGAGGGTTCCGTACTCGGCCGTCGTTATCGACTGCTCTCGCACATCGGGCGAGGCGGCATGGGCACCGTATGGCGTGCCCATGACGACCTCCTCGCGCGCGACGTCGCGGTCAAGGAGGTCCTCTTCCCGCCCGGGCTGACCGACGACGAGCACAAGGTGCTGTACGAGCGCACGCTCCGCGAGGCGCGCTCGGCGGCCCGGCTCAACCACCCGGGGATCGTCACGGTGCACGACGTCGTCGAGGAGGACGGCCGGCCGTGCATCGTCATGGAGTTCGTGCCGGCGCGCTCCCTGCAGGAGGTCATCGACGAGGAGGGCCGGCTCCCGCCCGCCCAGGTCGCCGAGATCGGCGCGCAGGTGCTCGCCGCCCTGCGCACCGCGCACGCCGCGGGCATCACCCACCGGGACGTCAAACCGGCCAACGTGCTGCTCGCAGGGGACTCGAAAGAGCCGATCTCCCGCTCCACGCGCGTCGTCATCACCGACTTCGGCATCGCGACGATGGAGGGCGACTCGACGCTGACCCAGACCGGCCTGATCATGGGGTCGCCCGCCTACGTCGCCCCCGAACGGGCGCGCGGCGACAAGGCCTCGCCGGCCTCCGACCTGTGGTCGCTCGGCGCGACGCTGTACGCCGCCGTCGAGGGGCAGTCGCCGCACCACCGGCCCGAGGCGATGGCGGCGCTCACCTCGGTGATCTCGGAGGAGGCACCGCCGCCCCGTCACGCCGGTGCGCTCGCGCCGGTGCTCATGGGCCTGCTCGACAAGGATCCGACACGGCGCCTGACGGCGGACCAGGCCGCGGAGGGCCTGACCCGGGCCGCGCAGAGCACCAGGCTGCTGCCGGCGCCCGGGCCCGCGACCGGCGACGGACCGGCGCCCGGTGACGTGCCGGATACCGGACACGACCGGCCGGCGCCCCCCTGGCGCCTCGCCGCCGATCCTCCGCCGCCGCATCATCCCTCGGTCGCGATGGCGGATCCGGGGTCCGGCGTGCCGCCCTACGGCGCGGCCACGGTACGGGACCCGGCGCCGTCCGGTGCCGGCCGCCCGGAGCCGAGCGGACCCGCGCAGTCGATGCCCGGCCCGGCCGGCGGATCGCCGTCCGGATCGCCGTCCGGATCGCCGTCCGGATCGCCGTCCGGATCGCCGTCCGGATCGCCGTCCGGACCGGCGGCCGGGCCGCCGACCGGCTCGGCAGGCGGTCCGGCGGGCCCCACGCGCTCCGTCTCCGCCGCGCAGGACGAGCCGTGGATGCGGACCTACGACCAGCCCGCGCAGGCGGCCACCGCCGCCGTGAGGGGCGCGCGGAGGGGACGGACGGTGGCGATCGCCCTGGGCGCCGTCCTCGTCGCGGCCGGGATCGTCGTGGCACTGGTGATCTACTATTCCGGCCGGGGCGACGGCGGCGGCGGCCCGCAGCCGTACGACGCGGCGACGAAGCAGTCGACCCCGTCGCCGCGCCCGTCGCCGACCAAGAGCCCGGCTCCCGCCGTTCCGGCGGGCTACCACAAGGTCACCGCCCAGGACGGGTCGACGCTCGTGGTGCCCAAGGGCTGGGAGCACAAGGTCAACAGCCCCCGGTCCGAGAGGTGGCAGGACCCGCGGACGGGAAGCCACGTCCAGATCGACACCATCCCCTGGGAGACGCCCGACCCGCTGAAGCACTGGGAGATCTTCGGCACCAGGGCGCCGGCGAACCTCTCCGGGTTCCAGTGGGTCGAGCGGCCCCACTACGTGACGGTGCACGGCGTGAGAGGGGCCAACGGCGAGTACACCTGGAACTACGGCAGGTACGGGAAGGTCTACGCCTTCGACTCCGGATTCACCGTGAACGGCACCCAGTACTCCCTCATGGCCGCCGACGGCGACGGCGGGGTCGCGTCCGACCGCTTCGACAAGGTGCTCGCGTCCTTCCATCCGGGCGGCCGTTGACGCCGGCCAGCCGCCATTTCTCTCACAATGAGTAATCGATCACCACTCTCTGTCACGATGTAAGGCGCAGACGAGGCGAAGAGACTTCGTGAAGGGAGTTCCCGTGCATACGACTGTGCGGGCGGCCTATCCGGCGGACCGCACCGCCGTGGCGCAGGCGCGCCGGTTCGTCCGGGACACGCTCACGGCGTGGGGGGCGGAGGACGCGCTCGACGACGCGGTGCTGCTGACCAGCGAACTGGCGACCAACGCCATCACGCACGCGGGAACCCCGTTCGAGGTGATCTGCCGCGTGGACGACTCATCGGTGCAGGTTGAGGTGGTGGACCACGATCCGGCGCGGCTGCTCCCCGCCCCCAGCGAGGCGGACGACCTCAGCGTCAGCGGGCGCGGACTGCTGATGCCCCTGCTGCTCGCGGCGGCCTGGGGGGTGACCTACGCGGCCGGTTCCAAGACGGTCTGGTTCCGCCTGGCCACCCGGTCGGCGTCGGCCTGGGCGCCGGCGCCCTGCGGCTGCGCCACGCCGGTGCGCTGACCGGCCTCCCGGCCCGCCCTCGCCGCCCCGCCGGCCGGAGCCGGTCGGCGCGTCGCCGGGCAGCGCCGCGCGGCGCGCCCGCCGCGAGGCCCTACTGCAGCCATCCCGGCTTGACCAGGCCGGTCTCGTACGCCATCACCACCAGTTGGGCGCGGTCGCGGGCGTGCAGCTTCACCATGGTCCGGCTCACGTGCGTCTTGGCGGTCGCGGGGCTCACGACCAGGCGTTCGGCGATCTCCTCGTTCGACAGCCCCTCCGCCACCAGCGCCATGACCTCGCGCTCCCGGTCGGTCAGGCCGCGCAGTTCCGCTGCGGACCGGGGCTTCCTGGCCTTCGCGGCGAACTCCGCGATGAGGCGCCGTGTCACCCCCGGTGACAGCAGCGCGTCGCCGGAGGCGACCTCCCGTACCCCGCGGATCAGATCGGTCGGCTCGGTGTCCTTGACCAGGAAGCCGCTGGCCCCGCCGCGGATCGCCTCGAAGACGTACTCGTCGAGCTCGAACGTCGTGAGGATGACGACCCGGGTACCCGCGAGCCGGTCGTCGCCGACGATCTCGCGGGTCGCGGCCAGCCCGTCCAGCACCGGCATCCGGATGTCCATCAGCACGACGTCGGGCCGCTCGCGCCGCGCCAGGCGCACGGCCTCGGCGCCGTCTCCGGCCTCGCCGACGACCTCGACGTCGGGCTGCGCGTCGAGGAGCGCCCGGAATCCCGCCCGCACCAGGGCCTGGTCGTCGGCGAGCAGTACGCGGATCACTCGTGCTCCTTGTCCCCGGCGGGCATCCCCGCCTCGTCCTGGGCGGCCGTCCCCGCCTCGTCCTGAGCGGAGGTCGCCGCCTCCTGAGGAGGGGCCTCCATCGTGTCGCGGGCGGGAGGCCCCGCCCTCGTCGCGTCCGCGGGCACCGGGAGGGTCGCGCGGACCCGGAAGCCGTCGGCGCCCGGCCGCGGCCCCGTGACGATCTCACCGCCGAGGGCGGTGACGCGTTCGCGCATCCCGGGGATGCCGTCGCCCCCGCCGGGCAGGTCCCCGGGGGCGCCGCGTCCGTCGTCCTCGACCTCCAGCCGGAGCGCGCCGGGGCCGTACGCGACGCGCACGGTGGCGGTGACGCCCGGCCCGGCGTGCCGTGTCACGTTCGTCAGCCCCTCCTGGAGGATGCGGAACGCCGCCAGGTCGATCCCCGCGGGCAGCGGGTACGGCCGGCCGGTCACGCGGGTCCGGACGGTGATGCCCGCCGCCCGCGCTCGGGAGACCAGGTCGTCGAGGCGGCCCAGGCCCGCGGTGGGCGCCCGTGGCGCGTCCTCGTCCACCTGCCGCAGCACGCCGAGCACGGAGCGGACCTCGGTCAGCGCATCCTTGCTCGCCTCCTTGATGGCGGCCAGGGCCGTACGCGCCTGCTCGGGGCGTTCGTCCATGAGGTGCAGGGCCACGCCCGCCTGAACATTGATCATCGAGATGTTGTGCGCCAGGACGTCGTGCAGTTCGCGGGCGATGCGGAGCCGTTCCTCGCTGGCCCGGCGGCGTTCCTCCTCCGCACGGGTGCGGCGCGCCTCGGCCGCGCGTTCGCTGCGGATGCGGACCAGTTCGGCCCCGGTCAGCACCAGCAGCAGCCAGGTCAGCGTGACCAGGGCGTGCGTGGCCGACCAGGTGCGCAACCGGAACGGCCCGAACGGCGCCAGCTCGCCCAGGAGGGTGAGAAGACCGGACCCGATGCCCGTGGCGATCCAGGCGGCGACGCGACGCCCGGCGCCCACCGCCGCCACGATGGCGACGACCACGCTCAGGAAGACCGGGCCGAGGACGTACCCGCGGAGGACGTAGCAGCCGGTCACGGCGAACACCACCGCAAGGGCGACGACCGGGAGACGCCGCCGCGCGAGCAGGGCGAGCGGCCCGGCGACGAGGAGCGCGTACGCGAGCGCGTCGAGGTGCCCGGTCTGGTAGCGCATGTGGACGTCGGCGCCCGTCGAGCCCATCACCTGGATGAAGCCGACGATCGGCGGGACCACCCACACCGGCAGCGCGCCGGGCCGCCATCGCGTACTCACAAGGGGGACTCTAGAATGCGGCCGCGCGGTGGGCATCCGGTCGCGGTCGGCATCCCGCGTACACCCTGGGGAGTACCCGTTGCGCTGCACCTGGGTTTACCGGCCGATAGCCCTCGAGTCCCGATACTGGCGTGGGCCCGCCTGTTTTGCACGGTTCTGGGCAACTTTTTCGGTGCCTCAGGCATCTTGTGATTAGGGAGTGCGGGTTCGCCGATACCGTAGTCGGCTGAGCGCGGCATTGCGCGATGCTGAGAGCTCGATGAGTTTCAGGCACGTTCCGTCGGCGGACGAGCCGGATCTGAGAGGACACCCAGTGGGACTGACGAGCGGGGGCTTCTTCGGTTTTCTGATCGTGGTGGCCGTGGCGGCGACGGCCGCGATCATCTGGTGGTGGCCGAAGTTCGCCAGGTCCGGCATCGGCCCGTTCCTCGCCCGGATCGGGCTGTTCCTGACCGCCCAGTTCGCGTTGATTCTGGTGCTGCTCGCCGGGGTGAACAACTACTTCCTGTTCTACGCCTCCTGGTCCGACCTGATGGGCACCAACAACCAGGGCGTGAACGTGCAGCTGAACAACAACAGCAGCGGCCCGAGCCGGCCCCAGGGAGCCGGTCAGCCCCTGGCCCGCCAGGTGACGACCATCGGCCAGAAGAAGAAGGCCGACCCCGCCAAGGACGGCCAGATCGAGCAGGTGGAGATCCGCGGTGACCGCACCGGGCTGACCACCCAGGCGTACGTCTACCTGCCTCCGCAGTACTTCCAGAAGAAGTTCGACAAGCGCCGCTTTCCGGTGATGTTCGACTTCACGGGCTTCCCCGGCGTCCCCGAGCAGCTCATCACCCGGATGAACGTCCCGGCCACCGCCACCAGGGAGATGAACGCCGGCCAGGTGCAGCCGATGGTCATCGTGATGCTGCGCCCGACGCCCACGTCCCTCATGCCGAAGGACACCGAGTGCACGGACGTGCCCGGAGGTCCGCAGGTGCTGAGCTTCTACTCCCAGGACCTGCCCGAGCGCCTCATGTCCACCTACCGGGTGGCGACCGGCGAGCACAGCTGGGGCGTGATGGGCGACTCGACCGGCGGGTACTGCGCCGTCAAGCTGGCCATGACGCACTCCGACCGGTTCACCGCGGCGGTCTCGATGGCCGGCTACTTCTACCCGCGGCAGGACTGGCAGACCGGCGACCTGTACGCCGGCAACAAGCAGGTGAAGTCGGACAACAGCCTGATCTGGCGGCTGCAGCACCTGCCGCCGCCTCCCATCTCCGTGCTCGTCACCACCAGCCCGGACGGCGAGAAGGACTACGGCGAGGCGCGCAAGTTCCTTCAGCTCGCCGCGGCGCCCATGGCCACGGACAAGATCCTGGTCCCCGGCGGCGGCCACAACCCGCACACCTGGAAGCGGGTCACGCCGAGCGCCCTGCAGTGGATGAGCGCCCACCTGGCCCACGAGGGCCCCTGACCGCCGCAGGGCGTACGGACGGCCCCTGAGCGCCGCACAGCGCACGGACGGCCCCTGACCGCCGCAGGCCGCACGAGGCGCGCAGCCGGCCCCGGCCGCGCGCTCGGCGCCTCTCCCGGGCGTCTGTCCTACGCGGAGCGCGCCCCGAACGCCTCGGGCGCGCGGCCGCGCGGCTGCCAGCGGATCGGCAGGTGCGTGATGCCGTTGTGGACGCTCGACCGCAGCCGCCGGGCGTCGCCGGCCGGTTCGATCGCGTCGAACCGGTCGAGGACGGCCGCGAACATCGCGCGCATCTGCATCCGGACCAGGTGCGCGCCCAGGCAGGCCCGTGGCCCGCGGCCGAGGGCGACATGGTCGTTCGGCGCCCGCCCGACGTCGAACCGCGCGGGCTCCTCGAAGACCGGCTCGTCGCGGTTGGCGGAGGCGAGCCAGACGACGAGCCGCTCGCCCTTGCGGACCGGAACGTTGCCGACGACGGTGTCGGCGGTGGCCGTACGCCCGACGCGGATGACCGGGGACCACCAGCGCAGCATCTCCTCGACCGCGCCGTCGAGGAGGCCCGGATCGGCGCGCAGGCGCGAGACCTCGGCCGGATTCTTCAGCAGGGCGAGCATCCCGCCGGACAGCCCGCCGCGGACGGTGTGGTTCGCCGCCGCCGCGAACATCCGGAAGAGGCTCTCGAACTCCTCCACCGGAACCGGGCCGTTCTTGCCGCCGGAGTGCTGCACGAGGACCGTCATGAGGTCCTCGGCGGGGTGCCGGCGCTTGTACTCGGCGAGCTCGTCGGCGTAGAGACGCAGGTCGGGCAGCCCTCCCTCCGCCTCCGCCTCCGCGCCGGGCCCGCCCGGCGCGGTCGCTCCCGCACCGGGTCCACCCTGCGCCGCCGCCCCCGCGCCCTGCCCGCCCCGCGCCGTCGCCTCGGCGCCGGGCCCGACCGGCGCGGCCGTCTCCGGATCGAGCGGGCCGTGCGGCCGCGCGGCGACCGCACGGCGGGCCATCTCGGTGCACGCGGCCGGATCGGCCGTCGTCTCGGGGGAGTACCCGACCGGATACCCGGCGACGGGGCGGCCGGTGACCCGGTCGGACCAGTCGGACAGCAGCCACCGGTCGGACTCCGGCACCCCGAGAAGGTCGCCGAAGCTCAGGAGCGGCAGATCCGCCGCGATCTCGGTCGCGAAGTCCGCCTCGCCCTTCTCGGCCACCGCGTCCACCAGGGCGTACGCCCGGCGCTCGATGCGCTCGGCCAAGCCCTCGACGTTGCGCGCGCCGAACGCCCTGGGCAGTCGCCGGCGCAGCCGGGAGCGTACGGGCGGGGCCGTGGCGGACGTGCTGCCGCGGCCGTGGCCGGAGTCCTCATCGGTCGACCCGCGCGCGGCGAAGAGCTTGGGATTGTGCAGGACGTGGCACGTGTCGGCGTGCCGGAGCACCGCCCAGAACCCGGAGCCGGCGGGCTCGTGGTCGGCCGGTCGCTCCTCGATCCACACGACCGGCGTGGATCCGCGCAGCCGCGCCAGCGCGTCGTACGGCACGCCCCGGACGTAGGTGTCGGGACTGTAGATCAGGTCGGTGTCGGAGACCGGCGTGGCGACTCGTCGTTGAGTCATGGATTCCCCTCCCGCGTCTAAGGACCGTATCCCGCACGCCGGTCGAAGACCAAGGGCCGGTTCCGGCCGTCACTTCGATCGCATCGAGGGCCGGGGGCCGTCGACGGGGAGCCGGGAGGGCCGAGGGTGCCGTCGACGGGTGAGCCGGGAGGGCCGAGGGTGCCGTCGACGGGTGAGCCGGGAGGGCCGAGGGTGCCGTCGACGGGTGAGCCGGGAGGGCCGAGGGTGCCGTCGACGGGTGAGCCGGGGAGGCGGCCGGCCTCAGGCGGGGACGACCTTGACGCCGGCCTCTTCGAAGCCCCGGGTGTCGGCGCTCGCGTCGGTGACGAGGATGTCGATCTCGCCGATTCCGCAGATCTTGGCGAAGGCGCGTTCGCCCAGCTTGGAACTGTCCGCCGCGACGACGACCCGCTCCGCGCGCACCGCCATCTGCCGGTTGATGTTCGCCTCGTCCTCGTTGTGACAGGTGGCGCCGCGCTCCACGTCGAGGCCGCTGACGCCGAGGAACGCCATGTCGAGCGTCACCTGGTCGAACACGCCGTTCGCGAGCGGCCCGACCAGCTCGTACGACTGCGGCAGCGCCACCCCGCCGGTCAGCACGATCTTCACGTGCGGCCGTACGACCAGCTCGTTGGCGATGTTGAGGGCGTTCGTCACGATCGTGATGGCGGGGGCGCCGTTCTCGGCGTGCAGGTCGGCACGCGTGGCGAGGGCCCGCGCGATCTCGGTGGTGGTCGTGCCGCCGTTGACGCCGATGACCGCGCCCGGATGGACGAGCTCGGCGGCGGCCGCCGCGATCCGCTGTTTCTCCGACGCCTGCCGCGCGCTCTTGTAGCGCAGCGGCAGGTCGTACGTGACCGTGTGGGCGACCGCGCCGCCGCGGGTGCGGGTCAGCATCTGCTGCTGCGCGAGCTGGTCGAAGTCGCGGCGGATCGTCGCCGTCGAGACGGTCAGCTCGGCGGCGGCCTCCTCGACGCTGAGCCGTCCCCGGCTCGCCAGCAGCGACAGCAGGTCGTTCCAGCGCTCGTACCTGCTCACCCGCGCCTCCCTCCGCCAGTTGCTCAGAGCGATGGGCAGGGCGCAGGTCAACGATTAGACCACTTGCCACCCCTGAGCTTTGCTGATCGTACATCGCGCGGACCGCGCACGAATGTGCATGTGACCGGAGTGATGCCGGTGACCTGCGCAGGCGGTGGGGAACGGCACGTCTTCCGAGGTGGCCGGCCTCAGGGCAGCAGCCACTCGCCGGTGCTCACGCTGACCAGGCCGTGCCGCGCGGCGACGATGACGGCCTCCCGCTGGGAGTGGACACCGAGCTTGGTGAGCACGCTCTGCACGTGGCTGCGCGCCGTGCTGCGGGTGATCTCCATGCCGCGGGCGAGGGTCGCGGTGTTCTCGCCGCGGACCAGGCGGGTGAGGACCTCGCGCTCGCGGGGGGTGAGGTAGTTGGCGAGCCGCTGGGCCTCGGTACGCGGACGCGCCGGGAGCCGGCCCGCCGTCTCCGGATCGACGACGACCTCACCGGCGTGGACCCGGGTCAGCAGGTCGACGATCTCGCCGGCCTGCTGACCCTTGTGCGCGAAGCCGCGCACCCCCGCGGCCAGCCCCGTCTCGACCGTCCCGGGGTCCGTCGAGCCCGTCAGCACCACGAACCTGGTGCCGGGAACCGCCGCGACGAGCTCCGGCAGGCTGCCTAAGACCGAGCCGGTCGGGAACCTCAGGTCGATGAGGCACACGTCGGCGCGTACGCCCGGCAGCAGCCGCAGCGCGGCCTCGGGGGAGTAGACCACGCCGACCACGTCGTGTCCCTTCTCGCGCAGCACGACGGCGAGCGAGTCGGCGAACACGGCGTGGTCGTCGCAGATGAACACCCTCATGGGCGGTCCGAGGAGGGCAGCAGGATTCGCACGCGCGCCCCGCCGAGCTCGCACCCCCGTATCTCGATCAGACCGTCGTACTCGGACACCAGGTCGGCGACGATCCCCAGGCCGAGGGACGCCAGCCCGCCGGTCCCCGCTCCGAACCCGGGGCCGTCGTCGTCGACCTGGACGACCGTCCAGCCCGCCTCCACGCCCACCCGCACCTCGACGCGGTCCCGTGCGACGCGGTGGGCGTTGTCCAGGACGTTGCGGACCGCACGCCAGAGCGCGAGCGGATCGATGTGCGCCCAGGCCGGATCGCCGGTGTAGGAGACGCTCCGGGGCGAGGACAGCCGCAGCCCGGCGGTGATCTCGCCGACGAGCCGATCCACCCGTACCCGCTCCGGACCGGCCGGGACGGGACCCTCCTCCTCCGCGTCGAGCTGCCGGAGCAGATGGTCGAGCCAGCGCGTCTCGCCGAGCAGCGCCTCGACGCGCTCCCGGCTCACCGGGCCGATGTCGTCGGAGACCGCGACGGCGGACGCGAGCATGATGATCGTGCCGAGTTCGTGGCGGATGTCGTGCCGGATCCTGCGGCGCCACAGCGTGGCGTCGCAGGAGTCCCTGTCGAGAAGCGGTGATTGCGGCGCGCCGGTGGAGCCCGCGACGCGGCCCGTACGGGCGGACGCGTGCGGTGGCGAGGACCTGGCCTGCGCACTGATCATCGAAGACCCCCGTCTTGTGTAGTGACCGACCGTACCGACGGTCACCCTGTACGACGCGGGTGTCCAGGAGAGTGGCCGTAACCAGACCCAACCTGGCCACAGGTGGTCACGTCGTCACCGTGAGTGAACCGTGCTTGAAATCGCGGCGTCGGAAGGGAAATGCGCGTCAGCGCGGGGGGTCCTCGCCCGGATCGGTGGGCGCGACCCCGGCGCGCATCGCGATGGTGATGGCCTCCACCGCCGAATGCGCGCCGAGCTTCGCCAGGAGGTTCTGGGTATGAGTGCGGACCGTGTTGGCGGACAGGCCGAGGCGCTCGGCCAGCCGCGTCCGGCTCATGCCGTCCACCATTCCCTGGAGCACCTGGCGTTCGCGGGGGGTGAGGTCGTTCAGTACTCCTTCGCACTGCTCGCCCGGGGCCACCAGACGGCGCAGCACGTCGCCGAGGACGTCGGGCGGGATCCACCCGCCTCGGCCCGCCGCGCCGCGGATCACCCGCGCGACCAGGTCGGCGCTCTCGGTCTTGGGAACCCAGGCGACCGCGCCGTGCCGCAGGGCGGTCACGATCGGGGAGATGTCGGTGATCGCGCTGAGGATCACGACGCGCGCCTCCGGGCGCCGGCCCCGCAGAAGGTCGAGCGCGTCCAGTCCGCTCTCCTCGCCGAGGACGAAGTCGAGCACCACGACGTCGGGCGACTCGGTGGCGACGAGCGCCGCGGCGCGCCGGACGTCGCCCGCGACGGGGAGCACCTCAAGGTCGGGTTCCGCGGCCAGCCGGGCCGCGAGCGCCTCGGCGAAGAGCGCGTGATCGTCGACGATGAGGACACGGATCGACCTCATGAGGACCTCATGGACCGAGGATGCCGGATCCGGCAGCCCCGCAGATCCTCAATCTGACGGAGGCGACCCGATCTTTTCGGCTGATACCACGAGACCGACCAACCGATGGGTACGCTCATCGCCCCGGCGGTCCGGACCCCATGTCCGCATCCGGTCATCGCGAACCGCGATCATATGACTACTGATAGTCATATCGGGACTCCCGCTCCGCTCCTGCATGTGAGATGCTGCGAGGCGGGGTGCTCTGACCTGGTCAAAGTTCCCGCGAAGGCGATGCGATGCCGAATAGGCCCAGGCATCCGAAATCGGACCTCGAGGCGGTCCTCAAGGAAGCCGAGAAGAAGGGTTGGCGTGTCGAGAAGGGTAGGAGGTACTACAAGATGTACTGCCCGTGCGAGACCAAGCACCTGAAGACCGTCAAGCTAACGCCGTCGGATCGGAACTACCTGACTAACCTCCTCGGTCAGTTGAAGCGCGCGACCTGCTGGGAGAAGGAAGAATGACTGTCCACCACCTGGGAGTCGACCTGTCCTTCGCGCCCGCGAGCGGTCCGGACAGAGACGAGGACTTCGACGCGTTCGTCGAAGCGGTCATGGACGCGCTCTGTGACCTGGAGAAAGTCGACTCGGGTCTCGTCGATCCGGACATCACCGCCGCCATCGCCGACCGCTCCATCTCGGTGGTGATGGGCGTCGAGGCGGATACGTTCCGCGATGCCGTGCGGCTGTTCTCCGCGAATGTCCGGACCGCCCTGCACGCCGCGGAGTGCGCGACGCCCGAGTGGCAGGTGCCGTTCCGTGTCGTCGACGACGACATTCCCCTGGCGAGCCGGGTCGACTTCGCCGACGTGTGACCGCACGCCCTGCCCGGGTCCCGGGGTGATCAGGCGATGGCGCCGCGTGCGCGGAGGGCGGCGATCTCGTCCTCGGTGAGGCCGAGGCCGGCGAGGGCGGCGTCGGTGTGCTCGCCCGGCCGGGCCGGTGGGCGGGGCGTCTCGGCGGCGGTGCGGCCGAAGCGGGGCGCAGGGGCCGGCTGGGGCAGGCCGCCGATGTCCAGGAAGCCGTCGCGCGCCCGGTTGTGCGGGTGGGCGGGCGCCTCGCCGAGACCGAGCACCGGTGCCACGCAGGCGTCGGTGCCGTCGAAGATCGCGGTCCACTCGTCGCGGGTGCGCTGCTTGAAGACCTCGGTGAAGCGCGCCCGCAGCTCGGGCCAGCGCTCCTGGTCGAGCTGGGCGGGCAGGTCCTCGTCCTCCAGGCCCAGGCCGCGCAGCAGGGCGGCGTAGAACTGTGGTTCCAGGGCGCCGACGCTGACGTACCGGCCGTCGGCGGTCTCGTACGTGTCGTAGAACGGCGCGCCGCCGTCGAGGAGGTTCGTGCCGCGCTCGTCGCGCCAGAGGCCCTGGCCGCGCATGCCGTGGATGAACGAGGTCAGCAGGGCGGCGCCGTCGACCATGGCGGCGTCGACGACCTGGCCCCGGCCGGACCGCGAACGCTCGTACAGCGCGGCGAGGATGCCGAGCGCGAGGAGCATGCCGCCGCCGCCGAAGTCGCCGATGAGGTTGAGCGGGGGGACGGGCCGCTCGCCCGCGTGACCGATCGGGTCGAGCGCGCCGGCGATCGCGATGTAGTTGATGTCATGGCCGGCCATGGCGGCCATGGGGCCTTCCTGGCCCCAGCCCGTCATCCGGCCGTACACCAGGCGGGGGTTGCGCTCGAGGCAGACGTCGGGGCCGAAGCCGAGGCGTTCGGCGACGCCCGGGCGGAAGCCCTCGACGAGGACGTCGGCCGACTCGATGAGACGCAGGAGCAGGTCGACGCCGGCCGGATCCTTGAGGTTCAGCCCGATGGAACGGCGACCGCGGCTCAGCGGATCCGCGGTCGCCTCACCGCCGACGACCGTGGCCGCGCCGGCCACGGTGGACGGACGGTCGACTCGGAGCACGTCGGCACCCAGATCGGAGAGCACCATGCAGCCGAACGGCGCCGGCGCCAGGCTCGCGATCTCGATGACGCGAACACCGTGCAGTGGTCCCATGTTCACTCCTCAGGTCGGCCTCGCGGCTCACTCTAGAACGTCGTTCTAGAGGAGCGCGCGGCGACCTGCGGGGACCGGGCATGAAAAGAACCCCGGACCTCGGCGGCGATGGGGGACCAACGGGGACGTAGGGCGTGGCGCGAGGGGGCCTCGCGCCGTCAGGGGGTCACAGTGCGTTGACGAACCTCGACAAGGAGTTGCCCGCCGACACCAGCCCGCCGAGTGCGTTGTGCACGACGTGGGCTGCGCCATTGGGGGATGTAAGCAGGTAGAAGATGACAAAGGCTATAAGTGCCCAGGTCAGGTACTTCTTCATTGGCGCTCCCGCCTCCCATCGAACGCCGCTATTGTCGCCCATCTGTGGCGCGGACGGCAGTCATTCGTTGTCCAGTTCTTCCACCGGCCGGGCCGCCCCCGTGGGCGACCGCCCTCGCGGCCGTACGTCTCCTCCAGTTGAGTATCACCGCTTCCCAGTGTTCTGTCGCGTGTCAACTCTGACACAGATGCGTGCATCGAGACGACCCGTAGTGGGCGACCTTTGCCACGTTCCATTCAACGAATCGGACGTACCGGGCATGGCGCTGCTCAAACCCGTATGCAGGTGCGTCGTCCTCGTGGCAGTCCGAAAAGGAACCCGTCGAGATTCCTCCTGAGGGGCGGACGATTCTCTCGTCGCGTCCCGGTTCCCGCAGGTTCCCCGGCCGACGGCCGGAGTGCTGCGGTGTCCGGACGGGCGGCCGACAGTGGCCGTTCGGCCGCGCCGCGTGTACACCGCAGGGTGACGGAATGCATAGGGAGTCCCCCGCTGGGTAGTTGTCCGGTGCTGTGGCATGGCTCAGGGGGCGCCGTGGCCGCGGGGGACAGCCAGTGCGACACAGGGACCAGACGATCCGACAGCGCGCCACCGTCATCGCGATGACGGTGACGGGGGTCGTCGCGGTGTTGGTCTACATCGGGGTGCTCGCCCTGATCCAGTACCAGGTGGCCGACCGGCTCTCGACGGAGCTGACGTACACCACCCGGCAGGTGGCCGCGCTCGCCCGCGCCGGGCACCTGACCAATCCCGTCATCGTCGGCGGCCATCAGCTCGTCCAGGTGCAGAACGACCGGGGGCAGGTCGTCGCGGCGACCCGGAGCGTGTCCGGGCTGCCCGCCCTGCACGCCCGCCGCCCCGTCGACGGCGAGCGCATCGAGCAGCGGGTGTGCGTGGACCGGCGCCACTGCCTCACGGTGGTCTCCCAGCGGGTGACCGGTCCGGGGCAGGCGGTCATCATCCACTCGATCGCGCCGGAGCCGGGACTGTTCCCGCGCCCGGGCCTGGCCGTCCTGCTGGCGCTCGGCATCCCCGTCAGCATCGGCGTGGGCGGCGTCTGGCGGTGGTGGGCCGCCGGGCGGCGGCTGCGGCCGATCGAGGCGCTGCGCGACGAGCTGGACGCGATCAACGCCGCGGACCTGCGGCGGAGGGTCTCGATGCCGCAGCGGCGCGACGAGTTCTACTGGCTGGCGATGGCCGTCAACGCGACCCTCGACCGGCTGGAGGCGGCCGTCGAGCAGCAGCGCCGTCTCGTCTCCGACGTCTCCCACGACCTGCGCAGCCCGATCGCCGGGCTCCGCGCCGAACTGGAGGTCGCGCTGATCGACCCGGAGGGCACCGACCTGCGGGAGGCGCTCGGCAGGACGCTGACCAACATCGACCGGCTGCAGAACATCGTGACCGAACTGCTCGCACTCGCGCGCCGCGACGCGGGCCTGCCCAGCCGCAACGGCCCCGTCGAGCTCGGCGACCTCGCCGAGCGCGAGGTACGCCGCGTGCCACGGCGGATCACCGCGAAGGTCGTCACCGAGCCGGGCGTGGTGGTCCGGGCGAACCGGCTGGACATCAGCCGGGTGCTCACCAACCTCCTCGACAACGCCGCGCGGCACGCCGATTCCGAGGTCACCGTGACCGTACGGCGCCAGGGCGGCGAGGCGGTCGTGGAGGTGTTCAACGACGGCAAGCCGATCCCCCCGGCCGACCGTGAACGGATCTTCGAGCGGTTCATCCGGCTGCCGGACGCGCGGCAGCGCGACCCGGGCGGCAGCGGCCTCGGCCTGGCGATCTCCCGCGAGATCGCGCACGCGCACGGCGGCACGCTGAGCCTCACCGACAACGACAAGGGTGCCTGCTTCGTGCTGACTCTTCCCCTGCTGTCAGAGTTATCCGCATGAATGCTGTGGTCTTCGACCTCGACGGCGTGCTCGTCGACTCCGAACCGGTCTGGGAAGAGGTACGGCGGGCTTTCGTCGCCGACCACGGCGGGCGGTGGCAGCCCGACACCCAGCAGCGCCTGATGGGGATGAGCACCTCCGAGTGGGCCGCCTACCTGAGCGGTGAGCTCGGCGTCCGGATGCCGGCCGACGAGGTCGCGCGCGGCGTCGTCGAGCAGATGGCCCGCCGGTACGAGGACGGCGTCCCGCTGATGCCGGGCGCCGTCGAGGCCGTACGGCGGCTGGCGGCCCGCTGGCCTCTCGGGCTGGCCAGCTCCTCGCCGCGCCTGCTCATCGACGTCGTCCTCGACCGTACGGGGCTCGCGGCGTCGTTCCGGGCGACCGTCTCGACCGAGGAGGTCGCCCGGGGCAAGCCCGCGCCCGACGGGTACCTCCTCGCCGCGAGCAGGGTCGGCGTCGACGCCGCCGGCTGCGTCGCCGTCGAGGACTCCAGCAACGGCCTGCGGTCCGCGCACGCCGCCGGGATGCGCGTGATCGCGGTGCCGCACCCGAGGTACCCGCCGGCCCCGGACGCCCTCGCCCTGGCGGCGTACGTCGCCGAGGACCTGGGGGACCTCACCCCCGAGCGCGTCGCCACCACGATGGACGCCGTCGCCTGATCAGGGGATCTCACTGCCGAGCGCGTCGCCGCCGCGCCGGACGCCGTCGTCTGATCAGCGGGCGGCCTGCCAGGCGGTCAGGCCCTCCGGCGTGAGGAAGGCGTCGAAGGCCAGCTCCGAGGCTCCGACGAGGGTCGCGTCCCCGCCCAGCGCGGCCGGGAGCACCGGCGGCGGCTCGTCGCGGCGGAAGGCCATGAGGCCGGTCTCGTAGGCGGCCTGGAACGTGTCCGCCGCCTCCTCGTGGAGCCGTACGCCCAGGCCGGACAGGGTCACCCGCTGCGGGTCGAGGGCGTTGACGAGAGCGGCGGTGCCGGCCCCGAACGCGCGGGCGACCTCGTCGAGCGCGGCGGCGCAGCGAGGGTCGCCCGCGGCGGCGCCGTCGAGGATCCGCAGGGCCTCCGCGCGGCCGCGCGCAGGCTCGACCGGGATGCCCATCGCCCGCAGCAGCGCGTTCGCGCCGACCTGGAGCGCCCAGCACCCGATGGCGCCGCAGTCGCACGGCAGGTCCGAGCCGCCCAGCGGCATGTGACCGACCTCCCCGGTCGTGCCGCGCGCGCCCCGCAGCGGGCTCCCGTCGACGAGCAGGGTGCCGCCCAGGTCGAAGTCGACGTGGAAGTGCAGGCCGACGGCGACGCCGCGGAGCGCGCCGCGCCGGGCCTCCGCCAGGCCGGCGAGCGCGGCGTCGTTGCCCAGGAAGATCGGCGTCGCGTCGGCCCGCAGGATGTCCGCCGCCGGGACGTCCCGCCAGGACAGGTGCGGGATGTCCACGACGCGGCCGTCCCGGATCGGGCCGGGCAGCGCGACGCCGACGCCCACGACGCGGGAGCCGAGCTCGGTGAGGTGCCGGTCGATCGCCGCGGCCAGGCCGCCCAGGGCGATCTCCGGCGGGTTCCCGGGATGCGGGCGTTCCTCGCGCACGGTGAGATCCCCGCCGATCTCGGCCGTGGCGATCGTCCAGGCGTCCTCCCGCAGGTCGACGGCCAGGGCGAGGGGGCCTTCGGGGTGCGGGCCGAGGATCGCGGTGGGGCGGCCGCGCGCCCGCTGCGGCGCGGGCCGTTCCTCGGCCAGCCGCGCCTCGGCGAGGTCGGCGACCAGGACGGCGGCCGCTCCGCGCGAGAGTCCCAGACCGCGGGTGAGCTCCGAGCGGGTGGCCCGGCCCGCCCCGTCGTGCGCGGCCCGCAGGAGGCGCGCGAGGTTGTGCGGGCGAAGCTCGCCGCTGGTCGTCGCTCCGGTCACCGTACGCACCCGTCGATTGTGTCAGCCCCCTCCCATCAATTATGTTCTCGGCGAGAGCAAATTAGGAGGGGACCGTGTTCGATTCCGTGGCCAGGCGCGCCCGCGTCGGCGTCTTCGGCTACTTCGGGCTCTGCGGCCTGAACGTCGGCATCTGGGCCGCGAGCCTGCCCGCCCTCGCCGACCGGCTCGACCTGAGCCCCGGGCGGACCGGCACCGCGCTGCTCCTGGTCTCCCTCTCCGCGCTCGTCTCGATGCAGGCCGCGGGACGGCTGGCGGACCGCTGGTCGAGCCGGCGGCTCACCTGGGCGGCCGGCCCCCTGCACGCCCTCCTCCTGCTCGGACCGGCGCTCGCGGGATCCTACTCGGCGCTTCTCGCCGGGGCGGTCGTCTTCGGTCTCGGGTTCGGGCTGCTCGAGGTCGGGATGAACGCCCACGCCGTCGAGGTCGAGGTCCGCTACGGCAGGCCGATCATGTCGGCGTTCCACGGCATGTGGAGCCTCGGCGGCGCGGTCGGCGGCGTCGTCACGTCGGCCGGGCTGGGCGGCGGCCTCGGCGTCCAGACCCTGCTCGTCGGCACGGCGTTCACCATGGCGGCGCTGTTCCTCCTGCCCGCCCGTCTCCTCCTCCCCGGCCGCCCGGCGCGCGAGGCGGCGGACGCGTCTCCGGAGACCGGTGCGTCTCCGGCGGCGGGCGCGTCCTTGGAGACGGGTGCGTCTCGGGAGACCGCTGCCTCTCGGGTGGCGGGTGCGTCCGCGGAGACGGGTGCGTCCGCGGCGGCGGCGCGTACGGGGCGTGGCCGCGTCCCCACGGTGATCCTGCTGCTGGGGGTCGTCATGCTCGCCGGCGCGATCTGCGAGGGCGGCGCGATGGACTGGGCGGCGATGCACGCCCGCCGGGTGCTGGGCGCCTCGGCGGACCTGGCGCCGCTGTCCTTCACGGTGTACTCGGTGGCGATGACCACCATGCGGCTCCTCGGCGACCGGCTGCGCGGCCGGCTCGGCGCCGGCCGGACCCTGCGCCTGGCGGGCGCCGTCGCCGCCGGCGGCTACGCGCTCGTGCTGCTCGCCCCCTCCGCCGGAGGCGCGGCGCTGGGATGCGCGTGGGCGGGCTGGATCCTCGTCGGGATCGGCCTGGCGACGGTCGTGCCGGTGGGCTTCAGCTCCGCCGGGGCGGACCCGGCCTCGGCCGGCCGGACCATCGCGCTGCTGACCAGCTTCACCTACGGCGGGCTGCTTGCCGGTCCGGCGATCATCGGCCACCTCGCCGAGGCGACCTCACTGCGGACCGCGCTGGCGCTCCCCGGAGTCCTCGCCGTCTTCGTCGCGATCGCGGGCCCTCCGGCCATCGCGATCCTCGCCGCCCGCCGGACCCCCGCCGCCGACTCCGCGGCGCCGGCGAGGGCGTCCTGACCGTCGGGCCGTCCAGGACGCCCCGTACGCCGGACCCCTCCGTCCCGCCTCCGCCGCCGGGACGAGGGCGGGCCGCAGAGACCGGTGCGGCCGGTCACGGCGCCGGGCGAGGGGCGGAGCCGGTGCTGGCGCGCAGGACGACGGGGGGCGTGAGCAGCCGGTCGCGCGGCGGCGCGCCGGCGTCGGCGACGCGCTCCAGGAGCAGTTCGATGGCGATGCGGCCCATCTCGTGGGCGGGTACGTCGGCCGCGGTCAGCGCGGGGGTCACGGCCTCGGCCCACCGGGCGCCGGCGATGCCCGTGACGGAGACGTCGTGGGGGATCCTGCGGCCGGCGTTCGCGAGCCCACGGTAGAGCCCTCCCAGGGACGCCTCGTTCACGGTGACGATGCCGGTGGTCTCGGGATCGTCGGCCAGGATCCGCTCCGCGCACCGCTCGCCCGCCATGGCGTCGTCGTCGCACGGATAGGCGGCACCGGTGAGCCCGAGGTCCCGGACGGCGTGTTCGAACCCGTCCTGGGCGCGGTGGGCCGACTCGTATCCGGCTCGCAGCAGCGTCTCGGACCGGTTGACGAACGCCAGGTGCCGATGGCCGAGGTCGGACAGGTGCTGGACGCACCGTCGTACGAGCGTCCGGTGGTCCAGGTCGACCCAGGCGGTGCCGTCGGGTTCGCCGATGCGGCCTATGGTCACGAAGGGGAAGCCGCTCTCCCGCATGCGCTCGACGCGGGCGTCCCGCAGCCGGATCTCCATGAGGATCGCGCCGTCGACGCGCCGCTCGCCGATCAGTCGCTGGAAGGACTGCTCCTCACCCGCGTCGGCGACGGACAGCAGCACGTCGTAGTCGCGGGCGGCCGCGGCCTCCGTGACGCCGCCGATGAAGTTCAGCTGCATGTCGGTGTAGTGGCTGCCCGCCGGCGGGAACACCAGGCCCAGGGTCCTCGTCTCCCCGCGGGCCAGCGCGCGGGCGAAGGCGTTGGGCCGGTACCCCATCTCGTCGATGACCTGCTGGATGCGGCGGCGGGTCGCCTCCGAGACCGGTCGCTTGCCCGACAGCGCGTAGGAGACGGTGCTGCGCGACACCTTGGCGCGGCGCGCCACCTCACGGATGTTCACCGACGAAGCTTCGAGCCGACTCAAACATGCCTCCGGAGGAGAGTTCACGAGCGCCCGGCCGGATCCGCGGGCGCGAACCGGTTCGGAACGAGAAACAGTCTAGCGAGCCGCCCTTATTGACCTCTCCTGTGACCAGGCCTAGGGTCTGTCAAACCGAGAGGCGAACCGGTTCGACCCAGCGGGCGGGCCGGTCGCACGGCACCCCCTGGCGAACCGAGGCCGGCGCCGCCCGGCCCGCCGGCGCTGAACGCGGTTCGGCGTGAGAGGAGAAGCCCAGTGAGGACACCACCGGTGAAACGACGCATCGTCGGCTGCGGTCTCGTCACCGTCGCGCTGGCCGGGAGCATGCTCGGCTGCGCGTCGTCCGGCGATGACGCGGGGCAGGCGTCCGGCGGCGGCACGTACACGATCTGGGATCCGTACCCGCAGTTCGACGGCGGCTCGGCCTGGGCGCGGCTGCTCGGCAAGTGCGGCAGCGGAGCCGGGGTGACCGTCAAGCGGACCGGATACGACACGAGCGACCTGACCAACAAGGCGCTGCTCGCGGCGCAGCAGGGCAACGCCCCGGACGTGCTGATCGTCGACAATCCGGTCGTCTCGACCCTGGCCCAGGCGGGCGTGCTCACCTCGAACGACGAGACCGGGATCGACACGTCCGCGATCGAGCCCAACCTGCTCGGCGCCGGCCGGATCGGCGGGAAGACGTACGGCACCCCGATCGGCGCGAACACGCTCGCCCTCTACTACAACAAGGCGGTGCTCAAGAGCGCCGGCGTGGACATCGCGTCGGTGCGGGACTGGGCCTCGCTGACCGCGGCGCTCGCCAAGGTGACCGCGGCGGGGAAGAAGGGCATCACGTTCTCGGCCATCGGCACCGAGGAGGGGAGCTTCCAGTTCCTGCCGTGGTTCTGGGGCGCCGGAGCGCAGCTGACACGGCTCGACTCCCCGGCGGGCGTCTCGGCGGTGTCGCTGTGGACGGACTGGGTGAAGAAGGGGTACGCGCCCAACTCGGTGCTGAACAACACCCAGACGACGAGCTGGCAGGAGTTCGCGACCGGGAGGTTCGCGTTCGGCGAGAACGGCACCTGGCAGCTGGCGAACGCGAAGAAGGCCGGCTTCGACTACGGCATCATCCCGATCCCGGGCGCGCAGGGCGGGACGGCCCCCGCGCCGACGGGCGGTGAGTTCGTCACGGTGCCGGTGCAGAAGAAGACCGGCCGCTACGCCGCCTCCGAGAAGATCGTGGCCTGTCTGACCAGCACCGACAACCTCTACGCGACCGACACGACGCTGTCCTACATCGCGCCGACCGACGCGGTCCGGGCCAAGCAGGTCGCCGCGACCCCCGCCCTGAAGGTCTGGGCGGACGCCGTGCACGCGGCGAAGGCGCGGACGGGCGACGACCTCGGCACCAAGTACCCCAGGATCTCCCAGCCGATGTGGACGGCGGTGCAGGCGGCCCTCAGCGGCTCGAAGCAGCCGCAGGCGGCGCTCACCGCCGCGCAGTCCACCGCGGCGGCCGCGACCCGGTGAGCGCCCGGTCGCGACGAGGATCCTCCGGCCAGTGGGCGGCCTGGGCGTTCCTCGCCCCCGTCACCGTCTACCTGCTGCTCTTCTACGCCTATCCCCTCTACCGCAATCTCGATCTCAGCCTGCGGAACTACACCGTGCGCTCGTTCGTGCAGGGCGACGCCCCCTTCGTCGGAGGGAGGAACTACGGCACCGTCCTGCGCGACCCGGTCTTCGGGCCCGCGCTCTGGCACACGGTCGTGTTCACCCTCGTGTCGCTGGCGTTCCAGTTCACGATCGGCATGGCACTGGCCGTGTTCTTCGCACGGCACTTCCGGCTGTCGGCGACGCTGCGCGCGCTGTTCCTGGTGCCGTGGCTGCTGCCGTTGATCGTGTCGGCGTCGACGTGGTCCTGGATGCTGAACAGTGAGTCCGGCGTGGTGAACGCCGTGCTGCGGTGGGGAGGCGTCGCGCCGGTCGACTGGCTCACCTCGCCCCAGTGGTCGCTGACCTCGGTGGTCATCGCGAACGTCTGGATCGGCATCCCCTTCAACCTCGTCGTGCTCTACAGCGGCCTGCAGACGATTCCCGCGTCCCTGTACGAGGCCGCCGCGCTGGACGGGGCGAACGGCTGGCAGCGGTTCTGGCGGGTGACCTTCCCGCTGCTCCGGCCGGTCTCCGCCATCACCCTGCTGCTGGGACTGGTCTACACGCTGAAGGTCTTCGACATCATCTGGATCATGACTCGGGGCGGCCCGGCGGACTCGTCCACCACGTTCGCCACCTGGTCCTACCGCCTGGGTTTCGGCAACCTCCTGCCCGCGTTCGGCCCCGGCGCGGCGGTCGGCGACCTGCTGATCCTGATCGCCCTCGTCTTCGGCCTGATCTACATCCGCATCCAGCGAAGGCGGCCGCTGACATGACCGGCAGGACGACCTGGTGGAAGACGGGCGTGGGTCTCGTGCTGACCGCGCTGATGCTCTTCCCGGTGTACTGGATGATCAACGTGTCCTTCACCAGGGACCAGGACATGCGCAAGGACCCGCCGGACTGGTTCCCGTTCCACGGCACGGTGGAGGGGTACCGCGCCGTCATCGACCAGCAGCTGCCCTACCTGGGCACGAGCCTGCTGATCGGCCTGGGCACGGTCGCGTTGACCGTCGTCCTGGCGGCGCCGGCCGGTTACTCGCTGGCCAAGCTGCGCCCCCGGGGCGGGGGAGCGCTGAGCTTCGTGCTGCTGATCGCGCAGATGATCCCCGGGATCATCATGGCGATGGGGTTCTACGCCATCTATCTCTCCCTGGGCGTGCTCAACTCCCCGGTGGGTCTCGTCGTCGCCGACTCCACGATCGCCGTCCCCTTCGGGGTGCTGATCTTCACGGCGTTCATGTCCGGCATCCCGGATGAGCTCCTGCAGGCGGCCAGGATCGACGGCGCGGGGAGGTTCCGCGTCTTCTGGTCGATCGTCCTTCCGGTGAGCCGCAACGCGGTCGTCACCGTGTCGCTGTTCGCCTTCCTCTGGGCGTGGTCCGACTTCATCTTCGCCGGCACGCTCGACGGCGGCGGCGACCGCCGGCCGATCACCCTCGGGATCTACCACTACATCGGCAACAACAACCAGCAGTGGAACGCGATCATGGCGACCGCGGTCGTGGCCTCGATCCCCGCGACGGTGCTGCTGATCGTCGCGCAGCGCTACGTCGCCGCCGGCGTCACGGCCGGAGCGGTGAAGGACTAGTGGACTCCCCGCTCGAGAGGAATGAGAGACCGTTCATGACGGGCCCGGCCGTCTCCGTCCAGGAGATCCCCTTCAGCCACCACGGTTCGTGGTTCGACGTCTCACCGGTCATCGCGCAGAACGTCCGCGCGGACGACCTGCACCTCGTCTCGCACCAGACCGGCATGCACCCGATCCTGCGGTTCACGCCCACGGCGGGCGGTGCCCCCGTACGGACGACGGTCGAGGCGACGCCGAGCCGGCTCGGCTGGGCCGGTGACGGCGGGCGCGTCGACCTCGCCTACGAGGGGGCCGACACGATCCGGCTGCGCGGACGTGGCCTCGGCCTGCGCGTCGGCGCGGCCGAGCCCGAACTGACGCCCTTCAGCGGCACGTACCTCTACCGCGATCCCGTCGACGGCGCGCACGTCTTCACCGCGTACGAGACCGGGCGGCGGTACCGGGTGACGGTGCTGTCCGGCCGCGCCGAGGACGCGGTCGGCGTGCAGCGCCTGGGCCGCGGCGAGCGCGGCCTCCTGCTGACCGGTGACGGCGAACGCTGGGAGGCCGCCATCGAGGAGTTCGACAGCGCCCGGCGGCCGTACGCGCCCTCCGCCGCCTTCGACGAGGTCGTCGCGGCGGTGGAGAGGGAGTTCGCCGCCTTCGCCGACGCGGTCGCCCCGTGGCGCTCCGCCCGCACCCCGGCCGCCGAACTCGCCGCGTACGTGCTCTGGTCCGCCACCGTACGGCCGGCCGGGTTCCTGCGGCGCCCGGCCGTGCTCATGTCGAAGCACTGGATGGACAAGGTCTGGAGCTGGGACCACTGCTTCAACGCGCTCGCGCTGGCCGCGGGCGCGCCCGAGCTGGCCTGGGACCAGTTCCACCTCGTCTTCGACCATCAGGACGACACGGGCGGCCTGCCCGACTCGGTGACCCACTCGGAGGTCCTCTACAACTTCGTGAAACCGCCCATCCACGGCTGGGCCCTCCGCCGGCTCCGGGAACGCCTTCCCGGTGACCTCGATCCGTCTCAGCTGTCCCTCGCGTACCGGCGGATCGAGGCGTGGACGAACTTCTGGCTCACCGCCCGGCGCGCCCCTGGCGAGTCGTTGCCGCACTACCAGCACGGCAACGACAGCGGCTGGGACAACGCGACGACCTTCGATCCCGACCACGTCATCCAGACCTCGGACCTGGCGGCGTTCCTCATCCTGCAGATGCGCGAACTCGCCGGTCTCGCCGCCGAACTCGGGCGCGCGGACGATGCCGCCGGGTGGCGGCGGGCCGCCGACCGGATGCACGCCGACCTGCTGGAGCAGCTGTGGACGGGCGAGCGGTTCGTGGCCCGCGCGGTCGGGTCCGGGCGCACGTGGGGCGGTTCGAGCCTGCTCGACCTCATGGCGATCGTGCTGGGCGAGCACCTGCCTCCCGACCTGCGCTCCGTGCTCGCCGGGCGGATCGAGGCGCACCTCACGCCGTACGGCCTCGCGTCCGAACTCCCCACCTCCGATCACTACCGGGCCGACGGGTACTGGCGAGGCCCCATCTGGGCGCCCTCCACCGTGCTGATCGAGGACGGCCTGCGCCGGGGCGGGCGCGCCGACCTCGCCGACGAGGTGAGCGACCGCTTCCGCGCGCTGTGCGAGAGGTCCGGCTTCGCGGAGAACTTCGACGCCCTGACCGGCGCCGGGCTCCGGGACCGCGCCTACACCTGGACCGCGAGCGCCTATCTGATCCTCGCCGAGGCCTACGAACGCCGCCGCGCCGCGGGCTCGTGACCGCGCCGGGCGGAGGGCGCGGTGCGGGTCCGGACTCGGGGACGGTGGGCTGATTCGTCCCGAGGTGGGTGTTCCGTGCGACGATCGTGTCGTGAAGATCCTGATTCGAGTGGTCATCACCGCCGTCGCCCTCTGGGTGGCGACGCTGGTGGTCAACGGCATCGACGTCACGGCCGCCACGACACCGCGAAAGGTCGGCACGCTGGTCGTCGTCGCGGTGGTGTTCGGCCTGATCAACGGATTCCTCAAGCCGATCATCAAGACCGTCGGCTGCGCGTTCTACGTCCTGACCCTGGGACTGTTCGCGCTGGTCGTCAACGGCCTGCTGCTGTGGCTGGCGAGCTGGGCGGCGGGCAGGATGCACCTGCCGTTCCACGTGTCCGGCTTCTGGGCGGGGTTCTGGGGCGCGATCGTCGTCGGCGTGATCAGCTGGCTGCTCAACCTGTTCGTCCACGACGACGAGGACTGAGCCCGCTGGACGCCCGTCAGAGGAGGCCGGCGTCCTTGAGGTGACTCGTGTCGTTGAACGTCACGAGGCGCAGCTCCTCGTCCTCACGGGCCCAGACGGTGAGCGCGGCGTTGGCGACGACGGCGCGCTCGATGTCGAGCAGCTCCTCCTCGGAGAGGCGCTCGATGATGTACCGCGTCAGGACGACGATCGCGTCGTGCGCGACGACGAGGACCCGGCCGCCGGGGTGCTCCCGCTCAATGTCGGCGAGGACGCTGCGCAGCCGCAGGGCCACGTCGGCCCAGGACTCCCCGGCGGGCGGCCGGTAGTAGAACTTGCCGAGCCTGCGCTTGCGCTCCGCCTCCTCGGGGTGGCGCGCCTGGATGCCGCGCTGCGTCAGCATGAACAGCACGCCGAGCTCGCGGTCGCGCAGCCGCTCGTCCAGGACGACCGGCGGCGGGTCGGCCAGCTGCTCCAGGGCGAGCCGCGCGGTGTCCCTCGCCCGCAGGTACGGCGAGCAGACCACGGCCGTCGGCCGCTCCTCCGGGGGCAGCGCGGCCAGCCGGCGGCCGAGCGCGGTCGCCTGGTCCCGCCCGAGCGGTGACAGGGGGACGTCGGCGTCGCGCAGGGTCATGTCGACCGCGTCGAGCCCACGGGCCGCCGCGTCGTGCGCGGCGACGTTGCCGGTGCTCTCGCCATGCCTGGCCATGCCCAGCCACTGGAGTGACCTCACAGCACCGTGACCTTACCCGGACATCTCAGGACGCGGGACAGGTCTCCCCGCACGTGAGGCGGATCAGCATCTGCAGGAACACCTGCTGGACCTGCCGCGGGTCGAGGGTCACGAACGCCTGCCCGCCGGTCGCCGCGGCGATCCGCTGCAACGGGCCCGGGTCGACGTCCGGCCCGAACGCGATCGGAACGATCGCCACCGGCCGCATCGGGTCCCCGGCGCGGGCGAGCTCCTTCACGAGGGTCTGCAGCGAGATCGTACGGCCCGGGTCGTAGTTCATCCCGTCGGTCAGCACGACCACGACGTTGTTGTGATCGGGCTGGTAGGTCCGCACCGCCTCCTGGTAGGCGGCCAGCACCGAGTCGTACAGGCCGGTGCGGCTGCCCGGCACCGGCGCCGCCGCCTCGAAGGAGCGTTCCAGCAGGTCGCGCTGGGTGCCCGCGCCGACCTTGTCGCTGAGAGTGCGGTACGGCACGATCCGGCGGTAGTCGCGGGTGCCGTCGAGCCCGGTGGAGAACTCCCACAACGCGACCTGGGAGTTGTCACTGAGGATCTTGATCCCTCCGGTGGCGACCTTGGCGGTGGCCTGCATGCGCGTGTCCCGGGTCCCGGGGACCGGTTCGCTCATGGAGGGCGAGACGTCGAGGAGGATCAGCATGCGCGCGCCGAGCACCGTACGCTGCCACATCTGCAGGACCCGGCCGGCGTTGACCGGGTCGGGCGCCGGCAGCCGGGCCGGAGCGCGGGCCACGACGCCGTACCGCTCGTCGAAGCCGGTGCCGGCCACGCCGTCGGGAGTGCGCAGCCCGAGCCCCTGCAGGGCGACACGGGTCTGGGACTGGGCCAGCGTGGTCTGGAAGTCCTCGACCGTCCGAGAGCGTTCCCGGTCGGTCGTCGTGGAGACGTACGGGAAGTCGAGCGCGATCGTGCCGCCGCCCGGGTACAGCGCGGCGACGGGCGGGGCGTCGCCGGCGTGCGCGTGCCGCCAGACCGACTGTTCGGACAGGACGACCGCGGTCGGCGGCCGGGAGGGCGAGGCGATCTGCGCGTACGCGGCCCGCTCGTCGGGGAGGGCGGCGCCGAGGTCGGAGTAGAGGGTCACGGCGAAGGTGGACAGCCCGCTCCGGCCGGAGCCCGCGGCGTGCTGCGCGAGCAGCAGCGCGCCGAGACCGGCGGCGTCGCCGGCGGGGTCGAGGAACCGGACCCGGAGGGCGGGCGGCGGGCCCCCGGTCCCGGGCAGCCGGGGGGACAGCAGGAGCCGCCAGCCGGCGGTGGCGGGCGCGTGACCGCGCGGCACCGCGAGGACGAGCGGCGACATCGCGACCGACGCGCCGGACGCCCGTACGGCGGCGGCGCCGGCGGCGGTGCGGCGGGCGATCGGGAGCCACAGGGACGAGTCGGGGATCCACGCGTCGGGGCGGGGCACACCGGGTTCGGCTCCCTGACCGGACAGGGCGGCCGCGACGTCGGAGGGCCGCTGCCGGGTGATCGTGACACGGCACGAGTCTCCGGAGTCGTACCGGCGTGCGGCCTGCTCGATCGCCGGGGCGATCGACGGGGCGACCGCGACGGTGATCGCCCGGCCGTCGCACCGGCTCGGGCCGGAGCCGAGCGAGCACGCGGCCAGGGCGGGCAGCATCACCAGCAGCGTGCCCAGTGCCTTGGTCCCGGTGGCGCGGCGAGAATAAGGCATCCGCGGTGTCCGTCCGCTCATTGACGGCTTCCCGTCACCCGTCGGAAGAATTATCCAGTCGGCACCTGCGAATAACGCCTACTTCCGGACATTCCGCCCGAGGGGTCTCGACGGGCCGCATCCCTTACGTCACCGGCGTCCCGGACGTCGCATGATGAAACGCCAAACACAGGGCGGCGACCGTTTCCGGACATAACAGAATGAGATGACTGAAGTGCGGAATAACGGCTGACTAGACTCTTCGCCGTGGGACGTCATGTCTCGCCGCAGCGCATGCGGTCGCTCCGCGGGGTGACGGTCCTCGCCCTCGTCGGGATCGTCGTGCTGACCGGCGTCCTGGCCTTCGCCGGCCACTCCATCTGGGTGCGGGTCCGTGAGCCGGCGCCGACGCGGCGGACGACCGCGGCCGTCCGCGCCGCGACGCTCGCGCTGTCCGTCACCGGCCCGCGGTGCCGTGTCTTCGTCGGCGTTCCCGGCGGGGACATCCTGGTGAACCGCACTCTCGTGCGCGGGCAGACCCTCTGGTTCGCCGACGCGCGCCTCAACGTGGTGCTGAGCGACGCCGGGGCGGTGGACGTGCACGTCAACGGCGTCCGGCGCCCGCCGGGCGAGCAGGGCCGGCGCATCGCGTTCACCGCCGTGCGCGGCTGACGCCCGCCGGGGCGGGCAGGGCGGGCGTATCGCGTTCACCGCCGTGCGCGGCCCACGCCCGCCGCGCTCGCGCCGGGCCGTGCCCGCGCCGGGTGAACGACCCCGTCCGAGACCGCCGTGGGCGGTCTCGGCGAGGGCGGGCCGGTCAGTTACGCGAGGCGCGGCGCTTGCGGGAGAGCTCGGCGCCGCCGACCGCCGCGACGACGAGGACGGCGCCCAGGCCGACCCACCACCAGCCCGCGCTGGAGGTCTTCGCGGTCTTCTGCGCGGCCGGGGTGCTCGACGGCGTGGCCGCCGCCGACGGGTCACTGTCGGCCGTCGACACGGCGGGCGCCGATCCGGCCGGTGCGGGCGCCGACGCGGCCCCGCCCACGACCGTGAACTTGTACTCCCCCGTGACCGGGTGCCCGTCCTCGGCGACGACGCGCCAGCCGACCGTGTAGACGCCGGCGGGCAGGACGCCGGCCACCCGCTCGGTCACGGTGGCGCCCGACGCGTGCGCCTTGCCGGACTCGTGATGGCCGCCCTTGGCGTCCAGCAGGACGACGCCCGGGAACCGCACCGGCCCGGCGTAGGTCAGCTTGATCTGGGCCGGCGACGCCACCTTGGCGCCCTTGGCCGGCTTCGCCGCGACGAGCGTGGTGTGGGCGGACGCCGGCGACGCCGTGAGGAGGCAGCCGGCGGCCACGGCGGCGGTCGCCGCCGCCAGTCGGGTGAGGGACCTCCGGCCCGCCCGCGAGAGGCGGGGGAGTCGCGGGATGTGCATGGGATCTCTCCGTTCGTGATGATCGCTGAGCGTGCGGGGTGACCGGATCGGCCGGACCCGGGAGGGAGGAACGTGCGGCCCGGCGTTCAGCCGGACGCCGGGCACGGAGCGGGCGGTCCGCGCCGGGTGAGGACATGGCGCAGGCCCCGGTCCGGCGGGCGGGCGGCAGGGCCGCCGGCCCCGTGCCGCCGGTACGGGGCCGGCGGCGGGGGAGCGGACGTCGCGAGCAGCGCCCGCAGCGGTCGTACGGCGGCGGCCGCGGCCCTCCTGGCGAGCCGCCACACGGCGCGCTCGCCGCGCCGCAGCCACCAGGCGGAGACGACGGCCGCGGCGACGTGCGCGAGCGTCATCGCGGGGGCGCCGTGAGGGCCGTGGATCCCGGCATGGTGGGTCAGGTGCTGGCCGTGCTGCGCGGCGGCGAACAGCACGTGCAGCATGAACTGCCCGCCGAGCAGCCCGGCCAGGATCGTGCCCAGGGCCCGCTCGGTGCCCGCGAGGACGGCGGCGACGACGGTCAGCCCGGCGAGCCCCGCGCCGACCGCCGCGGGCGGAACCGGCCCGTGCGAGGCGACGGCGTGTCCGGCGACGGCGAGGGCCGTGCAGACGGCCGCGAAGACCACCGCGCGGGCCAGACGGAACACCGGATCGTTGGGCATGACCCCTCCATCCTCCCATCGCCGCGCTCCCGGGGACGGTTCAGCGAGCCTATTGACGTTGGGGATCATCCGTATCTAATTTTCATTAGGCCGAATCCGTCCGTTGATTCTTTACAACCCACGAACGCGGCAGGAGAGTCCATGCCCTCGCTCGTCCGCCGGTCCGCCCGTACGCGCCCTCGGGTCGTCACCGGGCTCGCCCTCGTCGTCGCCGCACTGGCCGCCGGACCGCCCGCGCACGCGGCCGGCGCCGGAGGGGCGTCACTGCGGGTCATGACGTACAACCTTCAGGCCGGCGCGGGCGCCGACCACGTCTTCGACCTCGAACGCCAGGCCCGCGCGATCGAGGCGCAGCATCCCGACGTCGTCGGGCTGGAAGAGGTCGACGTCGCTTGGGGGACGCGCAGCGACTACGTCGACGAGGCGTCCTGGCTCGCCCGGCGGCTGCACATGCGGGTGTTCTTCGCGCCGATCTACACGCTTCCCCCCGACCGGGCCGGCGCGCCCGACCGGGAGTTCGGCGTCGCGGTGCTGTCCAGGTTCCCCATCCTGCGCGCGGAGAACCACGAGATCACGCGGCTGTCCACGCAGGTGGCGAACCCCGTACCGGAGCCGGCCCCCGGCTTCCCCGAGGTGCTGATCAAGGCGCGCGGAAAGCGGATCTGGGTGTACGACACGCACCTCGACTACCGCGCCGACCCCTCCGTACGCCGGGCGCAGGTCGCCGACATGGCGGCCATCATGGCGCGGCGGCAGGGTCCTAAGCTGCTGCTGGGGGACTTCAACGCCGAGCCGGACGCGCCCGAGCTCGCGCCGCTCTGGACGCGGCTGAACGACGCGCTGACGGTCGCCGGGCAGTCCGCGACGCCCACCTTTCCGGCCGACGCCCCGGTCAAGCGCATCGACTACATCACCTTCACCCCGGGCCCGCGTGTCACCCGCGCGTTCGTACCGGACACGCTCGCCTCCGACCACAGGCCCGTCGTGGCCGACCTGAGGGGAATTCGCTGATGACGACACGACGTGGAGTGCTCCGTGGCATCGCCGCCGGCGGCGCGGCCGTCCCGCTCGCCGCGCTCGGCTCGACGGGCGCCCAGGCGGCCCCGGCCGCACCCGCCGCACGAGGCGGCGGGGTCCGTACGGGCTTCGAGGTGCTGCGCGCCGGGGGCTACCGCGAGCTGCGCGGCCAGAAGGTGGGAATGGTCGCCAACCCGACGGCGGTGATCCGTGACCTGAGCCACGAGGTGGACGTCATGCACGGGTCCTCCGGCGTGGACCTCGCCGCGGTGTTCGGCCCGGAGCACGGGTTCCGGGGCTCGGCGCAGGCGGGCGGATCGGAGGGGTCCTACAAGGACCCGCGCACCGGGATCCCCGTCTACGACGCCTACGCCAAGACCCCGGAGCAGATCGCCGACTACTTCACCAGGTCCGGCATCGACACCGTGGTCTTCGACATCCAGGACGTCGGCGCGCGCTTCTACACCTACATCTGGACGATGTTCGACTGCATGCGGGCGGCGATCCAGGCGGGCAAGCGCTTCGTGGTGCTCGACCGGCCGAATCCGCTCGGCGGTGTCGAGGCGACCGGGCCCGTGCTGCACACCGAGTACGCCTCCGGCGTGGGCCGCGAGCCGATCGCCCAGCAGCACGCCATGACCGTGGGCGAGCTCGCCCGCCTGTTCGACGGCGAGTTCCTGGGCGGGAAGGCGAAGCCGCAGGTCGTCCAGATGCGCGGCTGGCGGCGCGGCATGACGTGGGAGGAGACGGGCCTGCCCTGGGTGCTGCCCTCGCCGAACATGCCGACGATCAACACCGCGGTCGCCTACCCCGGCATGGGCCTGTTCGAGGCGGTGAACCTCTCGGAGGGGCGCGGCACCACCGTGCCCTTCGAGATGGTCGGCGCGCCGTACGTCGACTGGCACTGGGCCGACGACCTGAACGGCCTGGGCCTGCCCGGCGTACGGTTCCGCGAGGCGTACTTCGCTCCCACCTTCAGCAAGTGGGTCAACCAGAACTGCGGCGGCGTGCAGCTGTTCGTCACCGACCGGCGGCGCTTCGACCCGATCCGCACCGCCCTCGCCATGATCATCAGTGCCCGCCGGCTCTACCCGAAGGACTTCGCCTGGCGGGAGAGCAAGGCGCCCTACTGGATCGACCTCCTGACCGGATCCGACCAGGTCCGCACCGCGATCGACGGCGGCGCGAACATCGACCAGGTCGTCGCCGGCTGGCAGGCCGACCTGGCGCGGTTCCGCGCCCAGCGGCAGCGCTACCTGCTGTACCGCTGAAACTTCGCACACCTTTGCCGTACCGCTGACCTCCTCCGCCCACCCCCGCATCCCCCAGGAGAGACGATGCGCCGTGCCCTGCCGATCTTTCTCGCCCTCGCGGGCCTGTGCGCACCCGCCGCGGTCGCACAGGCCGCTCCGCCACCGGCCGCCCCGGTGAAGGGCGCCTCGGCCCCCGCGCGTACGACCACGGACGGACCGCCGACCGTCACCGCCGCCGACCTGAAGTTCACCCCCGGCCGGGTGCTGCGGGACGGCACGCCGCAGCAGGCGGGCCTGTCGCCCGACGCGGTCGCCGCGATCGGCAAGGACGCCGCGAGCTTCATGAACCCCTCGCCGACGATGCCGTACTACCCGGGTGCCGTCGTGCTGGCCGCCCGCAACGGCGTGGTCGCGGCGCAGGACGCGATGGGGTACGCGCTGCGGTACTCCGACGACAAGCCCACCGAACTGCCGCGGGACCAGTGGATCCCGATGCGCAACGACACGATCTTCGACCTGGCGTCCATGTCGAAGCTGTTCACGACCGTCGCGGCGATCCAGCAGATCCAGCACGGCCGTATCGACCTGAACCAGACCGTCGCGCACTACCTGCCCGCCTTCGGGCAGAACGGCAAGGACACGATCACCATCCGGGAGCTGCTCACCCACACGAGCGGCCTGCGGCCGGACCTGCCCTTCTACAACTATCCGGACCGCGCCTCCCAGGAGGCGGCGCTGTTCGCGGACACGCCGCAGGCCACGCCCGGTACCGCGTACATCTACTCCGACCTCAACATGATCACGATGCAGTTCGTGCTGGAGAAGGTGACCGGCAAGACGCTGGACGTGCTCGTACGGGACGGCATCACCCGGCCGCTCGGCATGCGCGACACCGGCTACAACCCGCCGCCGTCGGAGAAGCCGCGGATCGCCGCGACGGAGTACGAGCACAAGCCGTACGCCGCCCTCGACCGCGGTCTCGTCTGGGGCCAGGTCCACGACGAGAACTCCTACGCCCTCGGCGGCGTCGCCGGGCACGCCGGAGTCTTCTCCACCGCCCACGACATCGCGATCTTCGCCCAAATGATCCTCGACGGCGGCCGGTACGGCCACGCGCGCGTCCTGGACGAGGACTCCGTCCGGCTGCTGTTCACCGACTTCAACACGGCGTTCCCCGGCAACGCGCACGGGCTCGGCTTCGAGATCGGCCTGCGCTGGTACGAGGACGCGATGACCTCGCCGGTCACGATCGGGCACACCGGCTACACCGGCACCAGCATCGTGATCGACCCGATCTCCCGGTCGTTCGTCATCCTGCTCACGAACCGGGTCCACCCCACCCGTAACGGCCCCAGCATCAACCCGGCCCGCCGCGCCGTGGCCCGCGACCTGGGCCGCGCCGTCCCCGTACGGCCCGCCGAGGGCCGGGACGCGTGGTTCTCCCAGATGGCGGACGGCAAGACCGCGACGCTGACCGCGCCGATGCCGGCCGGCGCCACCAAGCTGTCCTTCGATCTGTGGTACGACACCGAGGAGACCGACCTCGGCGTGCTGGAGACCACCACCGACGGTACGACCTGGACGCCCGCTCCGCTGTCCCTGCGGTCCGGACGTAACAGCTGGACCGTGAACGGGTCGTTCTCCGGCTTCTCCGGACGACGGTGGGCCAAGGCCACCGCGACGCTCCCGGCCGGCGCGACCGCGGTCCGCTGGCGCTACACCTCCGACCCGGCCTACCAGGGCCGTGGCGTCTACGTCGACGGCGTACGGGCCTGGGACGCCGGCGGCCACGTGGTGTTCAACGGCGAACGCCCCGCCGATGCGGCCCGCTTCCAGCCGGCGGGCTGGGTGCTGAGCTCCAACTGACAAGCAGCGCCGAGGATCGTGGTCGCGTCAGCGACGACGATCCTCGGCACTGACGCCCGCGCGACCCGCACCGTCCGGACCGGCGCCCGCGTCAGGCTCGGTCGGCCTGCCGCTGTGCGATCCATGCGGTGACGACGCCTGTCATGACCAGAGCGCCACCGGTGACGCTCGCGGACGTCAGGTGTTCGCCGAGAAGTGCCAGGCTCCCCGTGACACCGACCAGGGGCTCCAAGAAGAGCAGGAGGCCCGCTCGGGTGCTGCCGATGCGGGCGACGGACAGGTTCCACATGAGCATGCCCGCCACGCTGGTGCCGAGGGCAAGAAAGGTCAGTTCGGCCCAGGCGCCGGGGGCGAGTGCGGCAAGACGGTGCGGGGCGAGTGTGCCGACGAGCGCCAGGTACGGGACGGCACCGATCGTTGTGGAGATGGCGGTGGCGGTGCGGGGGCCGTGAAGGGTGCTGAGCGGACGCAGGACGATCGTGTAGGCACCGAACAGCAGCGTCCCGAGGAGGACGAGTCCGAGTCCTTCGAGGGGCCGGGCGCCGGAGCCGCTGGGTACGGCCTCCGGGCCGGCGATGACGGCGACTCCGCCCAGGGCGACGGCGGATCCGATCCAGGCCCGGCGGGGAGTGCGCCGGCCGAGGAACAGCCGTGCCAGGGACAGGATCCACACGGGTTCGGTGGCCAGGACCAGGGCTGCCGTCGAGGCGGGAAGCCACTGGACGCCGAGGGCCACGGGCAGGTTGTAGCCGACCATTCCGAGAAGACCGGCGGCGATCGCGCGGAGAGCGCCGGCCCGGTTCAGGCGCCGCAGCCCGCTCGCGCACCAGGGCAGGCACGCGAGCCCGGCCATCATCGCGCGCAGGACCGTCAGGGGGAGCGGCGCCAGCTGGTCGACCGCCGCTCGGGTCGCCACCGGAGCGAGCCCCCACATGAATACGGCGGCCGTACCGCTGAGTGTCGCGATGACGACCGGTCCTGCCGCACCGGCCGCGTGCGCGGCCTCGGCGGTGTTCGTCGTGTCCGTGCGCGGGGGCGGATTCATGGATCCACGGTGCTGTAATGGCCTTGTGCAGTTCAACACTTACACGGTGGCCGGGGCCCTCGTCGCGGCGGAACTCGTCAACGAACCGTCGGCCTCGGCGGCGTGGCTGTCCGTCCTGCTGGAGCGCCATGAGGTCCACCGGCCGAGGATGGATCAGGCCGCAGCGGCCGAACTGCACCGCTGGGCCGACGCACTGCGGCCGGCCTTCGAGACGACCGGGACCGAGCAGGCCGCCGTGGTCGACGCGCTCTTCGTCGCCGCGGACTGCCGCCCCCGGCTGGTCACCCACGACGGGCTGCCTCATCACCTGCACTACGCGCCCCTCGACGCGGAGGTGCCCGCTCGGGTCAAGGCCCTCACGACGGCCGGACTGGCTCAGCTGATCGCCGACGGCGCCGCTGAACGGCTCGGCAGCTGCATGCGCGAAGGATGCACCGTCGTCTTCGTGGACACCTCGCGCAACGGCCGGCGCACGTTCTGCAGTGTGCGATGCGCGAACGCCGTCAACGTCCAACGCCACCGTGCGCGGCGACGGTACGGCGAGCCATGCCGGTAGCCGGCCGGCGGGGTTCGCCGCGCATCAACGAGAGGGCCGGCCCGCGAGCGGGTTTCCCTCGATAGGGGGAGGGCACTGTGCCATCCCGGCTCCGCCGGGGGAGTCGGACGGTACCGGTTCAACGAGATGTTTGCCATGGCCGAGACACCCGCTCTTCGGTCCGCTGAGCCGGTTACCCCTGGAGATCGCCATGCCCATGTCGCCTGCCCGTCCGACGGATGCGGACACGTATGTGAGCCTGTCGTCGGGGCGCACGGTGCCGGGCGTCCCCCGTTGGGCCTTCTGGGCCGCGCACGGAGCGGCGCTGGTGAACGTGCCGTCCGGTCTGTGGCGGGTCGGACTGGCCGCCGGATTCAGCCTCGGGCTGGCCGACTCGGAGATGAAGGCCCTGCACACTCCTGGCCGGGGTTCGATCTACCTGATCGCTCTCAGCGTGTTGTCGGAGGCGTTCGGTGCCCTGGCGCTCGGGCTCATCCGACCCTGAGGTGAGAGCTGGCCCCGGTGGATCCCGTTCGTGGGCGGCAGGACCATTCCGGTTCTCACCGCCACGATTCCGGCCGCACTCGGCGCGGTGGCCACGACGATCTATGGGGGGCTGTTCGTCTACACCTGCTTCCACGCCGAGATCAACGCCGCTGCCTGGGCGTCCTGGCTGATCAAGGTCGTGTACGCGCCGCTGGTGCTCTGGGGGCCCTTGCTCGCCCTGGTCACCGTCCATTACCACCTGCGCCGCCGTCGCTCCGCCCAATGAAACGTCGCGTTCGAATCCGGAGGGATTCCATGCACCTGAAAAAGGATTCCATGCACCTGAAAAAGATCGTCATGCTGTTCACGGTGGCCACCGCCGCCACCGTGGGAACCGCGACCGCGGTCGGCGCCGTTCCCGAACCCGAACACGGTCGGCCCGAAGTCGCGAGCGTCGCTGGAACCGCGCAGGTGCGGCTGACCTATCTCGCCGACAAGGACATCCGCACGTTCAGCATCAACGCGCACGGCGTGCCGTACACCCACGGTCCGGTGCCCGGGGCCGACGGGCGTACGCTCCCCGGATCACCGAACGATGCGACCGGAACAGTGAAGATCTCGCACTATTCCGCAGAACGTAATACGACCTACACCGCCGTCGGGCGGGTCGACTCGTTGATGACCGCCCCGGGGGTCGCGACCCTGACGGCGGTCATCACTCAGGTCAGCCCCGGCGGACCTCCGTGGGTGGGCATGCGGCTGGGGTTCAGTGTGTACGACGGCGGCAAAGACGCTCCAGGTCACTCCCGCGACCGTGTCGGATTCTCATGGGAGTACGCCGACATGGTGAAACACGACGGCATGTGGGGTGGCAACGAGGCCGAGATCGGAACCAGCATGGCACCGGCTCCGTTCGCCCCCGTGACCGAAGGCGGCTTCACCGTAGAGCACGCCGATCTGCTGCCGCTGCCCTCCGACACCGATCGTTCCTGACCGGACGGTCGCTGCCACGACCGGCTGGTGGAAGCCGGTGATGGCAGCGGATCGCTCGAACTGGATATGGTGGGACAAGAGGGGAGTACTTCCCAGCGCCCACCCGGTCAGTACGGGCCTCCCACGAGGTCCCCGGGCGGCGGTCCGCCGCGTGACGGCGGGTGAAGGAGACCTCGGCCGTATCGACGTGCCGGGAGTTCCCGTGTCTCAATCCGTCGCATCGCCGCTGTTGTGGGCGATCACCATCGCCGGGGTCATCGCGCTGTTCGCGGTCGACCTGATCATGACCCGCCGGCCGCACACCCCCTCACTGCGCGAGTCGCTGGCGTGGTCCGGCTTCTACATCGCCCTGCCGTTCCTGTACGGCGTCTTCGCCTGGAAGTGGTTCGGGGCGCGGACCGGGACGGAGTACTTCACCGGTTACCTGGTCGAGAAGTCGCTGTCCGTGGACAACCTGTTCGTGTTCATGCTGCTCCTCGCCGCGTTCGCCGTGCCACGGGCGCTCAGCCAGCGCGTCCTGCTGTACGGCATCGCGGGAGCCCTCGTGCTGCGCGCCGTCTTCATCGCGGTCGGCGCGGCGGCGTTGCAGGCGGTGGACTGGGCGTTCCTGCTGTTCGGCGCGGTCCTGCTCGTCACCGCGGTGAAGATCCTCAAGGACGCGGTCAAGGACACGGACCACGCGGTCGACGTCTCCTCACTGCGCTCGGTCCGCCTGCTGCGCCGCCTGATGCCGGTGACCGACGACTATCAGGGGCCACGGATGTTCGCGCGACAGGGTGGCCGGCGGGCGCTGACGCCGTTCGCGCTGGTCGTCGTGGCGGTGTTCGCCGCCGACATCGTGTTCGCCGTGGACTCGATCCCCGCCGTCTACGGCGTCACCCAGGACCCGTACCTCGTCTTCACGGCGAACGCCTTCTCCCTCTTCGGCCTGCGCGCGCTGTACTTCGTCCTGCAGAACACGCTCAGCAAGCTCGTCCACCTGGGCTATGGGCTCGCCGTCATCCTCGCGTTCATCGGCGTGAAGCTCGTGCTGCACTGGGCGCACGGTCCCTGGCCGCAGGTCCCGGAGGTCCCCACGCCGCTGTCCCTCGTCGTCATCGTCGTGACCCTGCTGACGGTGACCGCGACGAGCCTGTACGCCCGGCGGCGCGCCCCCGCGCGGCTGAGGGCCGCCGAGGATTGAGTAAAGGATCATTAAAAGGTCCAGGAACTGGTATCACCACTGGCATGCGCAGCAAAGCCGACCTGACGGCCGCCATCAGGGACGGCGGCCCGGCCGTCCTCGTGATCAACGCCCGGGCCCGTACCGGCGAGGCCCTCCTCCAGCACGCCCCCCGGCGGCTGGCCGAGCAGGGCGTCGCCGTCGCCCGGGTGATCAACGTGCGGCGACCAGGCCGCCTTCCGCAGGCCCTCGACGAGGCGGTCGCCGAGAAGCCCGACCTGCTCATCGCCGCCGGTGGCGACGGCACGCTGAGCACCGCGGGCAAGCGCGTGGCCGACCTGGACCTGGCGCTCGGCGTGCTGCCCGTCGGGACCACCAACAACTTCGCGCGCAGCATCGGCTGGTCCGGGGACCTGGACGGCGCGATCGCGACACTCGGATCCGGCAAGGTCGCCGACGTCGATCTCGGCCAGGCCGGTCCGGACGCCTTCACGAACATGGTCAGCCTGGGCGTGTCCGTCCAGGTCGCGGGCCGGGTGCCGCATCGCCTGAAGCGGCATCTCGGTCGCACCGCCTACCCGCTGACCGCGCTGGCGGCTCTCCCCGGGCATCGGCCCTTCCGAGCCCGCATCACCGCCGGCGACACCGAGTTGGAGTTCGAGACGCACCAGCTCAACATCGCCAACGGCGCCTTCCACGGCGGCCGCCGCATCGCCCGTGACGCCGACATCGACGACCGGCTGCTGCTGGCGTACCGCTTCGGCGCGGCCAGCCGCCTGCACCTGGTCGGCTCCGCCGTCCGGCACGCGCTGACCGGGTCGTACCTGAGCATGGAGGACGAGCCGTTCCTCACCGCCGGCGACCTGCGCCTGGAGACCGACCCCGTCCTGCCCCTCGACGTCGACGGCGAGATCCGCGGCAGCACCCCGGTCCACATCCGCGTCCGCCCCAACGCCCTGCGCGTCATGGTCCCCCAGGACTTCACCGACCGCTGAACCACCACCCCACTTCTGGCCGGTCCAGCCTTGTCCGGCGATCCTTATGCGGCCAGAGGCTTGATTCCCCTGCCTTCGCTACGGCCGGGTTCCTCGGGGCGCAGTGAGATTCGGATCCTCTTCGTCTTCGACCCGTGAACAGCTCAAAGCCAGCTGAGAGAAGCGCCGCCTGATCTCGCTCGCCACGGGTTCGAGGGTGTCCGGCAGCGGCCAGGGCGGTCTGATGAGCGATCGATCAGCGGCATGCTGGCGGACATGACGGGACCGAAGCGTTTCCGACCGGCGGGTGTCGGTCTGCTCATCGTCGTGCTCGCGGCCGGTTGTGGCGGCGGCCATGGGAAGCGGGACGACCGGCCGGCGCAGGTCAAGGCGGCGTGCGAGCGGTCCGTTCAGGACAGGCTGAGGGAGTTCCGGGCGGAGTTCTCCGGTGAGCAGGTGAACGTCGATTCCGGTCATGGCCGTGCGACGGTAGGGGGGTCCGTCCTCGCGGTCTTCCGGTCTCCGGGTCCGCCGGGTGCGCCGACCGCGCTCGCGGGCTACCGGTTCCAGTGCTCGGCCGAGCGGCGGAAGGGCGGCTGGCAGACCGTAGCGCTCACCGGCCTGCCGAGGCTCCCCGGCTGACACGCCCTCTGATCACCGGCGGTCACTGCTCCTAGAGCGCAGCGACCGCCAGTGCTCCGGTATTCAGCGGCCGCGGGGGGCGTACATGATGACGACCACGCCGGCCAGGCAGATCAGCGCGCCGATCACGTCCCACCGGTCCGGACGGAAGCGGTCGACGACCACTCCCCACGTGAGTGAGCCGGCGACGAAGACACCGCCGTAGGCCGCCAGGATCCGGCCGAAGTGCGCGTCGGGCTGTCCGCAGGCGACGAACCCGTAGACGCCCAGCGCGATGATGCCCGCGCCCGCCCAGATCCACCCGCGGTGCTCTCGGACACCCTGCCAGACCAGCCACGCGCCGCCGATCTCGAACAGCGCGGCGAGGACGAACAGGGCGATGGAGCGGGCGACGAGCATGGCGGCAGGGGATCCTTCCGGATGGCGGGTGGGCGGTCAGGTCGCTGCGCCGAACAGGTCGGTGAGCAGGGCGGCGCCGTCGGCGGGGGCGCGGACCTCCAGGTGCGCGACGGAGCCGTTCAGGTGGAGGCGGAAGTCGAAGAACGGGCAGCACCGCTGTTCCTCGGCGGCGAGCGCGGCCAGTTCACCCGCGTGCCCGGCGGGCAGCGTGAGGCGTACGCCGTCGTCGATGGGTTCGTGCTCGGCGCCGGTCAGGACCCGCTGCCAGTGCGCGGCGCGCTCGGTCACCTCCCGGGCGGTGAGCGAGCAGGCCACCGGGGCGGTGCGCCAGCGTTCCGTCTCCGTCTCCGACTCCGGTCGCGGACGCCGTTCCGTCTCCGTCTCCGGTCGCGGGAACGGTTCCGATGGCGCCGGTACGGTTCGTGCCGCCGGGTCGAGGAAGCCACATTCGGGATCGCACCCGCCGGCCCGGTCGGGCAGGGCGTCCAGGTGGGCCAGCGCCCGGTGGAGCGTCGCGGTGAAGGCGGTCAGCTCGGCGATACGACGCTCGGCTTCGGTAAGGCGGGCGGCCACGCGAGGTCGCAGGTCGGCCTTGACGTCCGCGCACGCGCCGGACTCCCAGACCGCGAGCAGGTCGGCGATCTCCTCCAGCGGCAGGCCCAGGTGCTTGGCGGCATCGATGAACGACAGCCGTTCGATCGCGTCCTGACCGTAGACGCGGTATCCGGCCGGGGTGCGATCGGCCGGCAACAGGCCCGCGGTCTCGTAGAACCGCAGCGTGGTGGCCGGGACGCCGGAGCGTTCGGCGAGCTGGGAGATGCGCATCGAGGTCACGGACCGACGGTAGACGTTCGAGTCGGCTCGAAGGTCAAGTCCGCCCGACGACCGCGGTTCCCGGCGGTCGGAGCGATCAGGTGGTGGCCGTGCCGATCACGACGTCCACCGAGTTGCAAAGAGGCTTTGCAAAGACTCTTTGCACCTGTTTATGATCGGGGGGTGGCAGATCGTCCTCCGGCTCAGGAGATCAGCGATGTGGCGGCGCTCCGGCTGCTCGTGCACCCGCTGCGGCACAAGATCGAGAAGTGCCTGCGCGACGGGCCGATGAACTCCGCGACCCTCGCCCGGGCGCTCGGCGAGAGCACCGGATCGACCAGTTACCACCTCAGGCAGCTCGCCAAGCACGGGTTCATCGAGGAGGTTCCCGAGCTGTCCAAGGGACGGGAACGCTGGTGGCGCGTCGTGCCCGGCGACCGGCGGTTCCCGCCCTACAGCCGCCAGACGCCGGAGATGCGCGTGGCGCTCTCGGAGATGGCGCGGCAGAACATCGCGGAGTTCGTCGAGTTGTTCTCGCGCTTCGCGGACGACCCTGAGGCGCTGGGCGAGTGGGCGGACGCGTTCCTGTTCTCCCGCGCCACCATTCGTCTCACGCTCGATGAGGTGAAGGAGTTCTTCGAGGAGTACATCGCGCTGGTCTACCGCTTCTCCCGGCCGGCGGAGGAGACGCCTCCCAGCGCACGCCCGGTGCATTTCCGGCTGCTCGGCATCCCCGAGGCGGCGGCCACCGAACCCGAGGCGGGCTCCGCGGAATGACCCGGGTCGCCGAGCGGCAACTCGGCGACCCGGTGTGCGGAGTCCGTGTCACCACGCCCATGCGGCGTGTCTTCGCGTACACGAATCCCAGAGAAAGGAGAGCACGTCATGCTGCTCTCGTTCAAATCCCGCCGCGTCCGCGCGGTCGGGTGGGCGATCGGCCTGCTGGTGCCGTCGTTGCTCGCGCTCGCGCCGTCGCCGGTGGCGCCGGCCCGAGCCGCGTACGCCGCCGCGCCGCGCGCCGCCCGCGACGGTCTCGCCCGCACCGACGTCTCCTTTCGCGGCGGCGACGGCCTGGTCCTGCACGGGACGGTCGTCGCGCCGAGCGGGACCACGGGTCGCGTTCCGGGCATCGTCCTGGTGGGCGGCTCGGGTCCGGGGCCCCGGCAGGAGTACGCGCAGGAGGCCGAGGCGTTCGCCCGTGGCGGCGTCGCCACGCTCGTCTACGACAAGCGGACCATCGGCTATTCCAAGATGCACCGCGACTTCTCCCTCCTGGCCGCCGACGCGCTCGCCGGCGTACGGACCCTCCGGGGCCGTCCGGGCGTCGACCCGGCGAAGGTCGGGTTGTGGGGGTTCAGCGAGGGCGGCTGGGTAGCGCCGCTGGCCGCGTCACGGTCCTCGGACGTCGCCTACCTGATCACGATCGGCGGCCCCGGCCGTACGCCGCTTCGCACGCAGACCTGGAACCTCGCCGTGCATCTGCGGCATGACCACGTCTCCGGATCACTCCTCGACACGATCATGGGGCCGGCGGCGCACCTCGTCGACGGCGCGGGCCTGTTCCCGGAGGGCGGGCACGACCCGGTGCCCGTGCTCCAGCGCCTGCGGCAGCCGGTGCTCGCGCTGTGGGGCGAGCATGACGCCCAGGTGCCGCCACGGGAGAGCGCGCAGATCTTCCAACGCGTCCTCGCCCGCGCGGGGAACGACCACGTGACCATCCGGTTCGTCGCCGGCGCCGGCCACAACGGCCACCGTACGAGCGACGGGTTCGAGAATCTCGGCGGCCCGCTGCTGGGCGGCCACCCGCTGGGTGCCCTCCCGCCCGGCTACGCGGACACGATGACGTCGTGGATCCACCAGGTCGCCGCCGGTCACCCGCCGATGTCCAGCGCCGCCACGCCCCCGCGGCAGGCGCTCACCAGCCGTGCCGCGTCGAACGGCGCCTGGTACGAGGCCAACGGCCTTCAGTGGGCCGCGATCGCGTTCTTTCTGCTGGCATTCGCCGGATACCCGGTCACCGGGATCGCGCGCCGGATTCTCGGGCGCACCGCAGCGGCCCCGGTCCGCCGACCGGCCCGCCTGCTCGCGGCGACGGGTCTGGTGACCGTCGCCGGAACCCTCCTGTACACGGTCGCGATCTTCGCGACCGGCGGGCGGCTGGGCGACCCGGTCCTCGCCGGTCGCCCGATCTCCTGGCTGATCCTCCAGCTCCTCGCCGTCATCGTCGCCGGCGCCACCGTCGTCACCGCCGTCTCCGCCTGGCGGGACCGGCGTACGCCGGCGGCCGGCGGCCGGGTCCGCGTCGCCGTGGTGGCGACGGCAGGAGCGATCTTCATCCCGTGGGCGGTGTACTGGGGCCTTCTCGCCTGGTGACGAACGTGATCACCGGCGGTCGCTGCGCCACGGCAGGCAGCGACCGCCGGGGATTTCGTCTCAGCGGCCGCCCAGGCCCTTGTCCAGGCCGGCGCGGCGCAGCGCGTCGGCCATCGCGCCGCCTCCGCCGCCTCCGCCTCCGCCGCCGGAGCCGCCGCGGTCGCGCCGCTGCCGGCCGCCCGTACGGTCGCCGCCGTCGCGACGGCCGCCCTGGCGGTTGCCGCCACCCTCGCGGCGGCCGGCGCCGCCCTGCGGACGGCGCTCGACGTCGTCCTCGATGCGGAGGGTGAGCGAGATCCGGTTGCGCGGGATGTCGACGTCGAGGACCTTCACGCGTACGACGTCACCGGACTTGACCACGTCGCGCGGGTCCTTGACGAACGTACGGGACATCGCGGAGACGTGGACGAGGCCGTCCTGGTGGACGCCGATGTCGACGAACGCGCCGAAGGCCGCGACGTTGGTGACCACGCCTTCCAGCACCATGCCGGGCTGGAGGTCCGCGACCTTGTCGACGCCCTCCTTGAACGTCGCCGTCTTGAACGCCGGACGCGGGTCGCGGCCCGGCTTGTCCAGCTCCTTGAGGATGTCGGTGACCGTGGGCAGGCCGAAGGTGTCGTCCACGAACTCCTGCGGCTTGAGCGAGCGCAGCGCCGTGCTGTTGCCGATCAGCGACTTCAGGTCGCCGCCGGTCCTGCTCAGGATGCGGCGCACGACCGGATACGCCTCGGGGTGCACGGCGGAGCTGTCCAGCGGGTCGTCGCCGCCCTGGATGCGCAGGAAGCCCGCGCACTGCTCGAAGGCCTTCGGGCCGAGCCGGGGCACGCTCTTGAGCGCCTCACGGGTGCGGAACGGGCCGTTGGCGTCACGGTGGGTCACGATGTTCTCGGCGAGCCCGGAGCCGATGCCCGACACGCGGGTGAGCAGCGGGACCGACGCGGTGTTGACGTCGACGCCGACGGCGTTCACGCAGTCCTCGACGACCGCGTCGAGCGAGCGGGACAGCTTCACCTCGGAGACGTCGTGCTGGTACTGGCCCACGCCGATCGACTTGGGGTCGATCTTGACGAGCTCGGCGAGCGGGTCCTGGAGCCGGCGGGCGATCGAGACCGCGCCGCGCAGGGAGACGTCCATGTCGGGCAGCTCGCGCGAGGCGTACGGCGAGGCCGAGTACACCGACGCGCCCGCCTCCGAGACGACGATCTTGGTGACCTTGGAGTACTTCTTGATCAGGTCGGCCGCGAGCTGGTCGGTCTCGCGGGAGGCCGTGCCGTTGCCGATCGCGACCAGGTCGACGTCGTGCCGCTCGACCAGGCGGCCCAGGCTGTCGAGGGCCTCCTTCCAGCGGCCGTGCGGCTTGTGCGGGTAGATGGTGTCGGTCGCGACCACCTTGCCGGTGGGGTCGACCACCGCGACCTTCACGCCGGTGCGGTACCCCGGGTCCAGGCCCATCGTCGTACGGGTGCCGGCGGGCGCGGCCAGCAGCAGGTCGCGCAGGTTCGCGGCGAACACCCGTACCGCCTCGTCCTCGGCCTCCTGGCGGAGCCGGAGCCGCAGGTCCAGGTCGAGGTGGACGAGGATGCGGGTGCGCCAGGCCCAGCGGACGGTGTCCATGAGCCAGTTCGCGCTCGACGGCACGCCGAAGCGGTGCGCGATGGCCAGCTCGTACGGGTTCGGCCGCGCCGGGTCGGGCTCCTCGGAGCCGGGCTCCAGGGTGAGGTCGAGGACGTCCTCCTTCTCGCCCCGGAACAGCGCCAGGACCCGGTGCGAGGGCAGCTCCGACAGCGGCTCGGCGAAGTCGAAGTAGTCGGAGAACTTCGCGCCCGCCTCCTCCTTGCCCTCCCGGACCTTCGCGACCATCCGGCCACGCGACCAGACGCGCTCGCGCAGGTCGCCGATGAGGTCGGCGTCCTCGGCGAAGCGCTCGACGAGGATCGCGCGGGCGCCGTCCAGCGCCGCGGCGGCGTCGAGGTCGGCGCCTGCGTACTTCGCCGCCTCCGCCTGCGGGTCGAGGCCGGGGTCGGCGAGCAGCGCCTCGGCGAGCGGCTCGAGACCCGCCTCGCGGGCGATCTGCGCCTTCGTGCGCCGCTTCGGCTTGTAGGGGAGGTAGATGTCCTCCAGCCGGGCCTTGGTCTCGGCGGCCATGATCTGCGCGCGGAGGGCGTCGTCGAGCTTGCCCTGCGACTCGATCGACTCCAGGATCGCCGTGCGGCGCTCGTCCAGCTCCCGCAGATAGCGCAGCCGCTCTTCGAGCGTGCGCAGCTGCGCGTCGTCGAGCGCGCCGGTCGCCTCCTTCCGGTACCGGGCGATGAACGGCACGGTGGCGCCGCCGTCGAGCAGCTCGACGGCGACCTGGACCTGTCGCTCGCGCACGCCGAGCTCTTCGGCGATCTTCTGGTGAATCGACGTCGACACGATGTGACCTCTCACTGAGCTTCGGGAAGCATTGTGCAGGCAACGGCCGCCGTTGTCGCGCCGTGTGCCGGACACGGCAGTGGTCGCGACCGGCGGAAAAGCCCATGGATCGAACCGGAGGCCGGGGTTACGCTGATGATCTCATGATCGTTACGGGGAGGCGGGATGACGGAAGTGACGGCGCTCACGGAGAACACCTCGGCGGGGGAGTACACGGAGATCACCTCGGCGGAGGAGCTGCGCGACCTGCTCGGTGAGCCGATGCCGCGCGCCCTCGCCAAGGAGCGGGTCCGGCTGCACGCGCGGGACCGCGAGTGGCTCGCGGCCTCGCCCCTCTGCCTCATCGCGACCGCCGACGCGACCGGCGCCTGCGACGTCTCCCCGAAGGGCGACCCGCCCGGATTCACCCACGTCATCGACGACGTCACGATCGCCATCCCGGACCGTCCCGGCAACCGGCGCGTGGACGGGTTCCACAACATCCTGGCCAACCCGCACATCGGCCTGATCTACGTGATCCCCGGCCGGACCGAGACGCTGCGCATCAACGGCCGCGCCCGGGTCGTCCGCGAGGCCCCTTTCTTCGACGCGATGGTGGTCAAGAACCACCGCCCCCGCCTCGCGATCGTCGTGGAGATCGAGCAGATCTTCTTCCACTGCGCCAAGGCGTTCCTCCGCTCGGAGCTGTGGAAGCCCGAGACATGGAACCCGGACGCCCTCCCGCCGCACGCGCGGATCGTCAAGGACGTCCAGTTCACCGAGGAGACGTTCGAGGAGCTCGACCGCTACTACAGCCCGGAGAACTACACCAAGCGCCTCTACGGCTGACCGGGTCCCGCCACCGTCAGGTGCGGGAGCGGGCGCCCCGGATCTCCAGGTCGGCGAGGAGGGCGGCGGTCGCGCGCGCCACCTCGTCGACCGCGCGGTCGAAGACGGCCTGGTTGTGGGCTGCCGGGCTCCGGAAGCCCGACACCTTGCGGACGTACTGCAACGCCGCCGCCCGAATGTCCTCGTCGGTGACGTCTTCGGCGGCCGGCGGCCGCAGCGTCTTGATGCTCCTGCACATGGGGCCATCCTGCACCCGGGGTCGGACAACCGGTCCCCGCGGTGATCGACTCGCCGTAGGCTGCTGTCCGGTTCGTCCGAGGTGATGGGGGATCGTGGTGGCGCTGCCGGAACATCTGGAGCTCTTGCTCACGGACGAGCCGGTCCTCGATGTCTACGCGTACGGCCCGTGGCGGGTTCCCGACGGGCTGTTCGAGGAGATCGCCGCTCGCATCGACGATCTGCTCGCCGACCCGCGCTGCGCCGACCTCACCACCGACGATCACAAGCTGCTGACGCTGCCCGCCTCGCTGGTCGCCGCGGACCTGTACCAGGTCATCGGCTTCCTGCCCGGGGTGAGCGCGATCCGCGCGGGTTCCCAATGCCAGCTGACCGACCGGCTGCTCCGCCGCCACCTGAGCGATCCCGCGCCGCTGACCACGTCGAACACCTGGTGGGGCACCTCGACCAACCTCTGGCGGCCGCCGCTCGACTGGCTGATCGAGGTGCCGGACCGCGAGCTCGCGATCCGGCTCGCCCGCGACTGCCTGGCCGTGCTGGAGGGCATCGAACCGCTCGAAGGCCGGCGGCGCGCGCTGCTGCGGCTGTACGACGCCCCGCCGGACTGCGACGTCAACCTCTCCAAGAGCGGACTGCGCGCGCGATGGGCCGCGCACGCCGACGACGAGATCCTCGCGGAGGTGCCCGAGCTGGCCGGGCCGGTCGGCTACCTGGAGTGGGTGTGGTCCGGGTTCCGGGCGGCGACCGACCACCTGTCCGACGTCGTGCCGAACTCCCGGCTCGTGGGAACCCACCTGAGCCGGCTGCTGCTGCAGTGCGGCCTGGACCGGGTGCCCGTCGAGCTGTCCGTCGTGCTCGGCCAGGACCTGTACAAGGAGGTGTCCGCGCGGTTCCGGCGGGAGCGGAGCGGATTCCGGGCCTCCGCGTGGCAGGAGGAGATCCGGCTGTGGCTGGCCGAGGCGCTGGTCGAGGGCGCCGCCGACGTCTGCCGTGCCTGGCTCGACATGGCGACCCGGATGGTGGCCTGCGCCCAGGGCCTGCCCGGCGAACCGCAGCGCACCGGCGCACGGGACCACACGCCGATCGACGAGTTCCAGCGCGACCTGCGGAGGCTGTACGGCAGGCGGCGCCGCGTCGTCAACCCGCTCGTGGACAGGCTCGCGGACGACCGGAAGGACCGGGAGAACCGGGAGAACCGGCCCGCGTCCCGTCAGGACGGCACCGCGTCCTCCGACGTGGCCACCGGCCTCGTGGGGCAGCCCGAGGTCACCGCCCTGCTGGGGGAGGTCACCGAGGAGAGCGGGACCGTGCGCGTGCTCCTGTCCGGGCCGGAGGGCACCGGCCGGCGCCTCGCCGTGGAGGAACTGGCGACGGCGCTGCGGCTGCCCCGCGAACCGCTCTGGCTGACCCACACCCTGTTCGCGGGCCGTCCCCTGTACGAGGCGGCCGCCAGGCTGCACGCCGACGTCCGCGACTCCGCCGGGGAGCGGCTGCTGGTCATCGACGGCCTGGACGAGTTCGCCGACGAGGCGGGCAACGGCCGGGAGCTGCTCGGTGAACTGCACCGCCTCCTGACGGTGCACCCGGACCTTCACCTGGCCGCGCTGTGCGGAGAGGACGGGGCCGAGCGGATCCGGGAGGCCGACCCCGCGCTGCTGCACCGGTTCCGCGTCGCCCGTACCCGGCCGTTCACCGCGGAGGAGTACGCCGAGCTCTTCGACCGTGAGGTGCGCCGGCGCGGGGTGCGGACGTACAAACGCGCCCGCGACGCCGCCGGTGAGCTGCTCGCCGCGACCCCGCCGACGCAGACGCTCCGCAACGCCCGTCTCGTCCCGGACCTGGCGGACCGGGCCGTGGCGGCCGCGCGGAGCCGTACGGAGCCGGGCGCCGAGCTCATCGTCAAGCGCGCCGACGTGCCCCGCGCGTTCGGCGCGGCGGCGGCCGAGGACGACCCGCTGGCCGAGCTGGCGGCCCTGACCGGGCTGGAGACGGTCAAGCGGGAGATCGGCCTGCTCGTCGCGATGACGCGTGCGGACCGGCTGCGCCGGGAGCGGGGGCTGCCCGGTACGGCTCCGACGCGGCACATGGTGTTCACCGGCGATCCCGGCACCGGCAAGACCATGGTGGCCCGGCTGCTGGCCCGGATCTACAAGCAGCTCGGGGTGCTGTCCTCCGGTCACCTGGTCGAGGCGTCACGGGCGCACCTGGTGGGGGAGTACATCGGCCAGACGGCCCCGAGGACCCGCCGGCTGGTCGAGCGGGCCCTCGGCGGCGTGCTCTTCATCGACGAGGCCTACACGCTCACGCAGCCGTCGTTCAAGAGCGACTACGGCCTGGAGGCCGTCGCGGAGCTGGTGAAGCTGATGGAGGACCACCGGGACGACCTCGTCGTCATCGTCGCCGGCTACGAGCGGGAGATGGCCGACTTCCTGACCGCGAATCCCGGGCTGGACTCGCGGTTCGCCCGGCAGCTGCACTTCGCCGGCTACACCGACGACGAGCTGTGCGCCGTCTTCGAGCGGCTGGCGGCCGGCGAGGGTATCGTCCTCGCGCCGGGCGTCGGCGACGCGCTGCGGGCGGTGCTCCGGCGTACGGCGCGCGGACCGTCGTTCGGCAACGGGCGGTTCATGCGCAACCTGCTCGACGCCGCCGTCGCCCGCCAGGCGCAGCGCGTCACCGGCCTCGACCGGCCCTCGCGGACGGACCTCGTCACGCTGCGCGCGGAGGACCTGCCGCCGCGCGCCGACCCGGAGGCCGAGACGTACGGCCACTATCTGTGACGGCGCGGGGCGGCCGGTCCGGGGCCGCCCGGAGGCGGGTCCGGATCAGGAGAGGCACTCCGCGAGGAACCCCGCCATCGCGGACCAGGCGCGCCCGGCGGTGCGGGCGTCGTACTGGATCCCGCGCTCCGGACTGTTCGCGAACGTGGCCATGAAGGCGTGCATCGCGTGACCGAACGCCTCGATCCGCCAGTCGGCGCCGGCCTCGGTCAGCTCGGCGGCCAGCGCCACGACGTCCTCCGGCGGGGCGAACGGGTCCTCCCAGCCGTGATAGATGGCGACCGCGCATTCGATCGGCCGTACGGGCCGGCCGGGCGGGGGCTTCAGCACCCCGTGGAAGGACGCGACGCCCCTGACCGGCAGGCCGGTCCGGGCCATGTCGAGCACGCAGAGCCCGCCGAAGCAGAACCCGATGGCGGCCAGGCGGGAGGGATCGACCTCGGGCAGCCCGGCGGCGACGGAGACCACCGTGGCCAGCCGGTCCGCGAGCATCGCGCGGTCCGCCAGGAACGGTCCCATGTTCGCGTCGAACCCTTCCGGCGTGGAGGCGCTGACGCCCTTGCCGAACAGGTCGACGGCGAACGCCTGGTACCCCAGCGGAAGGACGCGCTCCCGGCCGATCTGGATCACGGCGTCGCTGAAACCCTCCGCCCCGTGACAGATCAGGACCGTGGGTGCCGGAGCCGGGACCGCCTCGCTCGTGATGAGCAACCCCTCCAGGGCGGCGGAGCCGTGACGGTACGGGACGGGCCTCGTCACCACGGGCGGCGTGCCGGTCATGGAGCTCCGCTCGGTCATCGGGGGAGCACCTGGTCCGCGGAGTGCACCACGTGGTCGACGAAGCCGTACGCGCGGGCCTCCTCGGCGGTGAAGTAGCGGTCGCGGTCGGCGTCGGCCTCGATCCGCTCGACGGGCTGTCCGGTGTGCTGGGCGATGCGCTCGAACATGAGGCGTTTGACCGCGCGCATGTGCTCGGCCTGGATCCGGATGTCGGCGGCCACGCCGCGGATCCCGCCGGACGGCTGGTGCATGAGGATGCTGGTGTGCGGCAGGGCGTACCGCTTGCCCGCGGTTCCGGCGCAGAGCAGGAACTGCCCCATCGAGGCGGTGAAGCCCATCGACAGGGTGGCCACGTCGTTGGGGATGAACTGCATGATGTCGTAGATCGCCATACCGGCGGTCACCGAGCCGCCGGGCGAGTTGATGTAGAGGTGGATGTCGCGGTGCCGGTCCTCGGCCGACAGCAGCAGCATCTCGGCGCAGATCCGGTTCGCGATCTCGTCGTCGACCTCCTGCCCGAGCACGATGATGCGTTCGCGCAGCAGCCGCTGGAAGACCTGCTCGGTCGCGGGTGGCGCGGGAGCCTCGGCGGTGCGAAGGGTCGGTTCGAGGAGTATCTCCGGGTAGACGGTCATGGCGTCAGGAAAACGGCGGCTCAGACGCGGCGTCCAACAACTTCTGCGGCCGTTTGACAACCGGCGGTCGTCGATCGAGGCTCTCTCGCGTGGAACCCGATCTGCAGGGGATGCGGGCCTTCGTCGCCGTCGCCGATGAACTGCACTTCGGCAGGGCGGCCGCCCGGCTGTTCCTCACGCAGCAGGCGCTGTCCAAACGCGTCCGCCGGTTGGAGAACGCCCTGGCAGTGCCGCTGTTCGACCGCACCACGCGCCGGGTCGCCCTCACGCCGGCCGGCCGGCGGTTCCTGCCGCTCGCCCGGGACGCCGTCGCCGCGTACGACGCCGCCGTCGCCTCCGTCCGTGAGCCGACCGGGCCGCTGCGCGTCGAGGTGTTCGCTGAGCGCTTCACGCCGCTGCGGATCCTGCGGGAGACGGTCGGCCGCCTGCCGGGCCTGCGGGTGGAGCCGACGATGCGCCAGGGACTGGCGACGGCGCTGTCGGCGGTGCGGAGCGGGGAACTGGACGCGGCGTTCGGTCGCGTGCACGATCTCGGCCGGCCCTGGCCCACCGATCTCGACCACCGGCCCGTGCACCTCGAACCCCTGCACGCGTTCGTCGATGCGGATCACCCGCTCGCCGGCCGCCCGGTGCTACGGCTGGCCGACCTGCGGGCGGCGGGCATCGCGATGCCGGACGCCGGCGGCGCCGAGGAATGGCGCGGCTATCTGCTCCGGCTCCGCGACGAACTCCAGGTGCCGGTGCGCTTCAATGAGCCGGCGATCGGCGTCCGCGGGTACGGGGAGCAGATGCGCGGGGAGAGAAAGGCCGTCATGCTCAGCGAGGCGGGCACCGACCTGCCCGACGACCTGCGCATGCGGCGGATCCCGATCATCGAGCCGGTGGTGATGCACGTGTGGTCCGTCACCTGGCGCCGGGAGAACCGCGATCCCCGGCTGCGCGGCCTGCTCGCCGCGCTGCCCGTTCCGCCCGTCCCCGACCCCGGCGACGATCGTGTGTGGATCCCCGAGCCCGACCGCGCGGCCCTCGCCTGATGATCAGCCGTGCTCGGTCAGCAGTTCAAGGACGGCCCGTTCGGCGGGGCCGCGGGTGGCGAGGTCGCCGAAGTCGCGGTTCTCGCCGAGCCGTCCGAGGATCGGGGCGATGGTGACGCCGCGCTCGTACAGCTCGATGATCCTGGGGTCGATGTAGGAGGCCCGGGCGACGGCGGGAGTGTTGCCGAGATAGTCGGCGACCTCGCGGACGACACGGGCGACGGCGCGCTTCCGGGTGCCGTCCGCCGCGGCCGCGGGCTCGGACACCGCGAGGCCGACGGCGGCCAGGACGGTGGCGTGCCACGTGCGGAAGTCCTTGGCGGAGAACTCCCCGCCGGACAGCTCCCGCAGGTGATCGTTGATGTCGGTGGACGTGACGTCGTGCCAGCGCGGCCCGCTGCGGTAGGCGAGGAGCTCCTCCCCTCCGCTCCGGCGTCGTTTCAGGCTGCGGACGACGGCGCAGACGCCGTCGTCGGCGACGGCCTGCTCACGCTGCTTCGACCCCTTGGCGATGTAGTCGAAGATGATCTGCCCGCCGGTCAGGGTCACGTGCTCCTTGCGGATCGTCGCGAGGCCGTACGTGCCGTTCTCCGCCGCGTACTCCTCGCCGCCCGGCCGGAAGAACCCCAGGTCGATGAGGCGGACGGCGGCCGCGAGCACGCGGTCCCGGGTCAGTCCCTTCTCCGTGAGGCCGCGCTCGACCCGTTCGCGCACGCGGGGCAGTGCCCGGCCGAACTCCAGCATCCGGTCGTGCTTCTCCCGGTCCCGCTGCTCGCGCCACAGGTCGTGGTAGCGGTACTGGCGCCGCCCCGCCGTGTCGGTGCCCACCGCCTGGATGTGGCCGTCGGCATGGGGGCAGATCCAGACGTTCTCCCAGGCGGGAGGGATCACCAGGGCCTTGACCCGGGCGAGGGTCTCTGGGTCGCGCACCGGCTTGCCGTCGGGGTCGACGTAGCGGAAGCCCCGCCCGCAGCGGATCCGCCGGATGCCCGCGCACCCCAGATCGCTGCGCGAGAGTTCCACGTCGGTCGTTGTCACGCACCCCGTCTACCCCCGCAGGGGGCAAGCATTCGGGCAGACGGGATTATCTGCCTCGTCCCGGGAAAGGGCCTTCTTCACGGACGGCAGCGGAGGAGAGTCAGGGGGACGCATCGTGAACGGTCTGCTCTCCGGGGCGTTGGCGGGCGCGGCGGGTACGGCGGCGCTCAACGCGGTCACGTACGCCGACATGGCCCTGCGCGGACGTTCCGGCAGCCAGGTCCCGGAACAGGTGGTGGAGAAGACCACCGAGCGCGCCGGAGTGTCGCTCGGGGAGGACGAGACCGCGGAGAACCGCCGCCAGGCCCTCGGCGCGCTGCTCGGATTCGGCGTGGGCATCGGGGTCGGCGTCGCGTACGGCCTGATCCGCTCGCGCGGGAGGACCCTGCCCGACGCGCTGGCCCTCGGGGCGGCGGCGTCCGTGGCGAGCGAGGGACCGGCCGTGGCGCTGGGGCTGACCGACCCGCGTACCTGGGGGGCCGCCGGGTGGATCTCGGACGTCGTGCCGCACCTGGCGTACGGGATCGTCACGGCCGCCACCTACCGGGGCCTCCGCGCGAACCGCTGACCGAAGGGAGCAGGCGAATGGGCGCCAAGAAGCCGGAACGGGACGTGCCGCTCGACGAGGGCGTGGCGAACAGCCGCGACGTCGGCGGCGAGCCCGACCCGGAACAACCGGACCAGGGCACCACCACCGGGACGACACCGAACGAGACGTTCGTCGGCCGGGTACAGGGCCAGGACGTCGGCTACGCCGAGGAGACCGGCGCCGAACGCCGCGCCCAACAGGACGACTGACCGGCCCCGTTCAGACTTGCGGGCCGGAGGCGCCGGCGTGATCAGTGGTGGTGCCGAAGGCCCGGCGGTAGTCGCGGGGTGGCAGGCCGACGTGGCGGGTGAAGTGGTGGCGCATGGTGAGGGGGGTGCCGAAACCGCAGCGACCGGCTATGGCGGTGATGGGCAGGTCGCTGATCTCGAGGAGGTGTTGGGCGGCCAGGACGCGCTGGGTCAGGAGCCATTGCAGAGGGGTGTCGCCGGTCGTCTCGACGAAGTGGCGGGCGAAGCTGCGCTCGGACATGCGGGCCAGGCTCGCCATCTCCGTGACCGTCCATGGGTGGGCCAGGTCGTTCAGGACTCGTTCGCGCAGCTCCGACAGGCGGTCGGCCTGGCCGGCGCCGGTGGGAACGGGACGGGTGATGAACTGTGCCTGCCCGCCGGGCCGGAACGGCGCGGTGACCATGGTGCGGGCGATCTCGGCCGCGGCGGCGGCGCCGTGATCGCGGCGGACCAGGTGCAGGCACAGATCGATGCCCGCGGCCACGCCCGCAGAGGTCCACACGGCGCCGTCCCCGACGAACAGGACATTGGGGTCCACGGTCACATCGGGGTAGCGGCATGCGAGTCCCTCGGCGTCGAGCCAGTGCGCGGTCGCCCGGCGGCCTTTCAGCAGACCGGCCGCCGCCAGCAGGAACGCGCCCGAACACAGGGACGCGACGGTGGCGCCGCGTGCGTGGGCGGCGCGGAGCGCGGCGAGCACATGCGAGTGGACGGGCCGTGTGGGGTACTGAACGCCGGGTACGACGACCAGGTCGCACGCTTCCAAGCCGTCCAGACCGAGATCGGGAACGCAGGTCGCGCCCGGCTGCATGGGCACCGTGGCGCCCTGCGGGGAGCAGGTGCGCAGTTCGAACGGGGGGACGCCGCGGGCGGTGCGGTCGAGTCCCCAGACCTCGGTGGCCACGGCGTAGTCGAATACGCGGGTGTGCTCGGTGACCAGTACTCCCACACGCAGCATGGCGGAAATCTATCTCACGTTGCCGTTTCTGCCGCTCACGGCTCGGGCGGACCGCCGACCAGGCTGGAAGGCGATCTTTTCCGCGACGTGAGGAGTGCGGCGTCATGCCGTTGGCTTTGTTGGCTTTGGCCGTCACGGCGTTCGGTGTGGGGACTTCGGAGTTCGCCATCATGGGACTGTTGCCGCAGGTCGCCCAAGGGGTCGGGGTGTCGATTCCGGCCGCGGGGGGCTTGATCACCGGATACGCCGCCGGGGTGATCGTCGGTGCGCCGCTGCTCACCGCGGCCTCGGCCCGTTTGACTCGCCGTGCGACCCTGCTGGTCGTCGCGGCGCTGCTGGTGGCGGGCAGCGTCTTGTCCGCGGTCGCCTCCGGCTATGGCCTGCTGCTGGTGGCCAGGGTGGTCGCGGGCGTGCCGCAGGGGGCGCTGTTCGGGGTCGGGTCAGTGGTCGCGGTGCAGATCGTGCCGCCGGAACGACGTGGAACCGCGATGTCGATCATGTTCGGCGGGTTCACCATGGCGAACGTGGCCGGGGTGCCGGTGGTGACATGGCTGGGGCAGGCGGCAGGCTGGCGGGCCACGTTCTGGGCGATCGCGGCGTTGGGCGCGCTGTCGGGAGTCGGTATCGCCGCGCTGGTCCCACGCCGGCTGCGGTCCGAGGGCGAGGCCGGGCTGCGTTCGGAATTGGCGACGCTGCGGCGGCCGCAGGTCTGGCTCGCGATGGCGGTGACGACGGCGGGTTTCGGTGGTGTCTTCGCCTCTTTCACCTACGTGGCGCCGATGATGACCGACGTCGCGGGGTTCAGCGCTTCCAGCATGACGGTGCTACTCGTCATCTTCGGTCTGGGCATGGCCACCGGCAACCTGCTGTCGGGCCGCTACGCCGGACGACGGCTCATGCCCAGCCTGTACGTGTTCCTGGCCGGACTGACCGTCGTGCTGAGCCTGTTCGTGGTGACGGCGCACAGCAAGGCCCTCGCGGCCTGCACCCTGTTCATGCTCGGACTGTTCGGCTTCGCGACCGTCCCGGCGCTGCAGATGCGCATCCTGGACACGGCCGCAGGCGCCCCCACCCTCGCCTCCGCCCTGAACCTGTCGGCGTTCAACATCGCCAACGCGCTCGGCGCGTTCCTCGGCGGTACGGTGATCAGCGCCGGGTTCGGCTACACCAGTCCCAACGCCATCGGCGCGGTATTGGCCGCAGCAGGGCTCGCACTGGCCATCTGCTCAGGAAAGATCGACGCGCGCGCCAAGGGGCGATCGCACGATGACCGGCACGCCCGAAACCGAACGCTACACACCCGGCCATGACGCCTCCGCCATCGACTTCATGGCCGCCGGAACAGCCGCGACGCACGCGCGTTTCTTCCTGCCGCTCGGTCGACACCGGATCCCACCACTGAGCAGGTCACCGAAGGTGACGACGTGCACGGCGATTGTTCTGTCGGGTGGTGCCGTCGCGTTCTGAGGTGTCTACACAGAGGAGACGAATTCTTCTCCGTGTAGACGGCTCGGGAGGCGAGGCACTCGGCCGAGCGTGGGCAGTGCGTCGAGGCCGCCGCCGTACCTCAGGTGGCCGCCGTTCGCGAGGAGTACGCGCGCCGCCTGGTCACTTCGCGTTCACGGCCGCCGTGCGGGACCATACGGCGGCCGGTGACGTGCGGACGGGCGGTCAGGTCTTTGAGACCGCCTTGCTGACGCGGTTGGGGCCGTCGTACTCCTCCTCCGGGATCTTTTTCAGGTCGTCCAAGACCTCCTTCGGTGCGCCCTTCTTCTCGGCGTGCTCCAGGAGCTGCTCCTTGGACGCCGGGTAGTCGATGCCGGACAGATACTTCTGCACTTCGATGAAGTCCTGAGCCATCGTCAAGGCCCCCCTTTCTCGATGAGGTAGGCCCTACCCACGCGGGTCCGGGGACTCACTGGAGCGAGTCGCGGCCCACCTCGAAGCGCTCGTGGTAGCGCTCCTCGGCCTCCTTCAACAGGTCATCGCTCAGGGCGGCGACGGGCTCGAAGTCGGCGATGAGAGGCTCGTGGTCCGGGCCGAAGTCGCAGGGCTCGCCGGACAGGACCCAGGCATGGCGGTCGTCCCCCTTCTCGGCCAGGTGCGCGTACTTGCGGATCTGGCGGGCGATCCAGTCCTCCAGCGGCCGGCTCCACCACTGGGGTGCCTGCAAGGGGACGACCGACAGGCCCGGCAGTTCCAGTCCGCTCTCGTAGTCACGGCTGGTCCCGTCGGCGTCCGACTCGGGGCCGCCGGAGTGCCGCAGGTACAGGTCCTGCCGGCCGTTCACCAGCTCCGTCAGTTCGCTCAACTTCTCGATGCTGCGCATGGTGCCTTCCTTCCGTGCCGCAGACCACTACCCGGTGAAACGGGGACCTCACGGCCGGTTCGCGGCTTTTACCTGCGGTGGGAGCCCATCACGGGTGGGTCGAGACGATCGACTACACGGCCACCGACGTCGGCGCCGAACTACGCGCCCGCACCGGCGGGCGCGGCCCCGACGTGTGCATCGAGGCGGTCGGCATGGAGGCGCACGACACGGGCGCGCAGCACCTCTACGACCAGGGCAAGCAGCAGCTCCGGCTGCAGACGCACCGGCCGGCCGCGGTCCGCGAGGCGATCTACGCCTGCCGCAAGGGCGGATCGGTCTTCGTCCTGGGCGTCTTCGGCGGCGCGGTCGACAAGTTCCCGTTGGGAGCGATGATGAACACGGGGCTGACGGTGCGCGGCGCCCAGCAGCACGGCCAGCGCTACATCCCCCTGCTGCTGGACCGGATGGCGAAGGGCGAGATCACCACCGCTCACCTGGCCACGCACGTCATGCCGCTCGATCAAGGTCCGGAGGGGTACGACCTGTTCAAGCACAAGAAGGACGGCTGCGTACGGGCGGTGTTCCGGCCGGGGGACTGACCCCGGAGGGCCCCCGCCCCCGACCGGGGGACCGTGATGACCGAAGAGGACCTGATTCCGAAGTCCGGGGGGCTGTTCTTCGTCGGGAACGCCACCACCGTGATCCGGTACGGCGGGTTCACCCTGCTGACCGACCCCAATTTCATCCGCCGGGGCCAGAAGGTCCACCTCGGCTGGGGCATCATGACCACGCGGCTCCTGGATCCGGCGATCTCCGTGGACCGCCTGCCGCCGCTGGACGGCATCGTCCTGTCCCACCTGCACGGCGATCACTGGGACCGGGTGGCGCGGCGGAACCTCGACAAGGAGCTGCCGATCGTCACCACGACCCACGCGGCACGGCGGCTGAAGCCGCAGGGCTTCGGGAACTCCTACGGCCTGCGCACCTGGGACGAGCACGAGTTCGTCAAGGGCGACCGGGTCGTGCGGATCACCTCGGCCCCCGGGCGGCACGCGCCGGGGCCGTTCCAGCTGATGCTCCCGCCGGTGATGGGCAGCATCCTGGAGTTCGGGTCGCGGGGCGGGCGGGTCGACCTCCGGATGTACATCAGCGGCGACACCCTGATGTACGACGACCTCGCTGAGATCCCGCGCCGCTACCCGGACATCGACGTCGGCGTGGTGCACCTCGGCGGCACGAAGATCCTCGACACGCTGCTGGTCACCATGGACGGCAGGCAGGGCGCGGACTGGGTGGAACTGGTGAACGCCGCCCGCGTCGTCCCGATCCACCACAACGACTACACGGTGATGAAGTCCCCGCTGTCGGACTTCGACGGGGAGATCCGCCGGCGCGGCCTCCAGGACCGGGTCCAGGTCGTGCAGCGCGGAACGGTCATCGAGCTCTGACCAAGGAGCCCCGCCGGTGAGCGGCGCGGCCGCCGTTCACCGGCGGGATCGCGGTTCACCGGCGGGATCGCGGTTCACCGGCGGGATCGCCGTTCCCGGCGGGGCCGGCGCGTTCACCGGTGGCGCCGGCCCGCTCAGCCCTCGCGCCAGTCCGCGGACTGCAGGGCCCCCGCCGCCTGCGGTCCCATCAGCCCCAGCGCGCCGTCGACGAACAACGACGCCCCCGTGACGTACGAGGCCGAGGGGTCGGCGAGGAACGCGATCGCGGCGGCGACCTCCCGCGCGTGACCCGGCCGGCCGAGCGGGTAGCCGGGCCGGCTGCCGGGCTCGGGCGGCTGGTCCGCCTGGCCGGTCATCGGTGTGGCGATCTCACCCGGCGCGATCGTGTTCGCGGTGATCCCGTACGCCGACAGCTCCAGCGCCAGGACACGGGTCAGCATCTTCAGCCCGCCCTTGGCGGCGCAGTACGGGCCGGAGCCCACGCGCGGATACTCCTCGTGGACGCTCGTGACGTTGACGATCCGTCCGCCGCCGCCCTGGTCGATCATCCAGCGGGCGGCGCGCTGCGAGCACAGGAACGCCCCGTCGAGGTCCACCGAGACGACGGAGCGCCACTCGTCGTAGTCCATCTCCAGGACGGGGCGGCTGCTGCCGGTCCCGGCGTTGTTCACCAGCACCCCGACGCCGCCGAGCTCGTCGGCCAGTTCGTCCACCACCCGCGCGGCGACGACCGGGTCGGTGAGGTCGTGGCGGCGCACGGCGCAGTTCCGGCCGAGGCCACGGACCTCCTCGGCCGTGCCCTTCGCGCCGTCCTCGTCGGAGTGGAAGGTGATCCCGACGTCGTAGCCGCGCTCGGCCAGCACGACCGCGGTCGCCTTGCCGATGCCGGAGTCGGCGCCGGTGATGACGGCGATGCGCGGGTATTCGGTCATGGACACGGGTGCTTCTGGTCGGCTCATGCGCCGCCCCTACCCAGCGCCCCGGCCGCCACTCCGGTCAGCCGCTCAGCGGAGCGAGCAGGCCCTCCTCCAGCACCGTCCCGGCCAGCAGCTCCTTGTAGCCGACCTCGTCGAACACCACGGTGAGACGGCCCTCCTTGGCGCCGAGAACGGTGCCGCGTCCCCAATCCTGGTGCTCGACCCGGGCACCGGGCGCGAACGCCGGGCGTTCGGAGTCGGCGGGGGTGGAGCTCCCCGACGCGCAGTTGTCGCAGTTCCCGCACGGATCCTCGACCACCTCGCCGAAGTAGCGCAGCAGGAAGCGGCGGCGGCAGTCGGTCAGCTCGGCGTACCGGCGCATCATCTCGACGCGGGAGCGTTCCACCGTACGGTGCTTCTCGGCGATCTCGCGGGCGAGGGCGGCGGCCTCTGCCGGCGGCGGCGCGTCGGGGAGCGGCTCGACGCGCCGCCGCAGCCGCAGCGCGCCGGCCGTCTCCAGCAGGTTGAGCAGCGCGGTGACGCGCCGGTCCGACAGGTCCACGCGGCGGGCCAGGTCGCGCCGGGAGACCGGCCCGTCGACCGCCGCGGCGACGCGGGCCAGCAGCTCCTCGTCGGGCAGGCCCCCGGCGAAGAAGTGGCGCAGTCCGAGGTCCTCCGGTCGGTAGAGGCAGATCGCCTCCGCGGGGTCGCCGTCCCGGCCGGCCCGGCCGATCTCCTGGTAGTACTCGTCCAGCGACCCCGGCACCGAGGCGTGGACGACGAAGCGCACGTCGGGCCGGTCGATGCCCATCCCGAAGGCGCTGGTCGCGACGATCGTCTCGCCGTCCATGAACGCCTGCTGGGTCTCGGCCCGCTCGGTCTTGCGCAGCCCGGCGTGGTACGCCCGGACCCCGAGCCGCTCGGCGTACTCCTCGGTCTCCCGGCGGGTCGCGGCGTACACGATGCCGGAGCCGGGCAGTCGGCGGGCCAGGTCGACGACGGCGGCCGCCTTCTCGTCGGCGTCGTGGAACATCGTCACCGACAGGCGGATCTCGGGCCGGTCGAAGCCGCGGATGATCCGTGCCGGGTCGCGCAGCCGCAGCCGCTCGGCGATCTCCTCCCGCACGGGGGGCGCCGCCGTCGCGGTCAGAGCGGCGACCACGGGCCGGTGCGGCAGCCCCTCGACGATGCCGCCGATGCGGAGGTAGTCCGGGCGGAAGTCGTGGCCCCAGGCGGAGACGCAGTGCGCCTCGTCGATCGCGATGAGGGCGGGCGGGGCCTCGGCCAGCACGGCGCGCACGTCGGGCCGGGCGAGCTGCTCCGGCGCGAGGAAGACGAAGCCCGTCGCCCCCTCGCGGAGCAGGGCGTACGCCTGGTCGCGGCGTTTCTCACCGACGGTCGCGTTGACGCTGATCGCGGTGAGTCCCTGCTCCCGCAGCCCCTGCGCCTGGTCCCGCTGCAGGGACAGCAGGGGCGACACGACGACCGCCGGTCCGCCGAGGGCGACGGCCGCCAGCTGGTAGATCGCCGACTTTCCCGCGCCGCTCGGCATGACCACGAGGCAGTCGCGGCCCTGGACCAGCTCCTTGACCGCCTCCTCCTGCGCGGGCCGCAGCGCGTCGATGCCGAGCCGCGTGCCGGCGATCTCTCCTAGATTCCGAATCCCCGTCATGCGGGCAGGGCTACCCCGGAACGACCTGGGAGAACGCGGCACGGCCACCCGGTTCAGCCGCCGATGGCCAGCAGGCCGGCGACGCCCAGGGCGTACAGCGCGAGCACCGTACGGCTGTCCACGCCCATGCGGAGCCGGTCGCGCCGGGGCCGGAAGATCAGCCCCGCCATGTAGACCAGCGTGAGCAGGGAGCCGAGCGCGGTGAGGTAGATGTCCGACCGGTGCGCGTCGGGCAGCACCGGCCGGCCGGAGATCAGCGACGCGACGAGGAACAGCACCGGCAGGAAGGCGTTCCCGCCGAAGATGTCGCTGATCGCCAGCTGGTGGTCGCCCATCCGGACGGAGGTCAGCCCGGTGCTGATCTCCGGGAGCGAGGTGGCGGCCGCGAGCACGGTGGCGCCGAAGGCGACGCCGCTCATGCCCAGCCGGCCGAAGAACTCCTCGCCGCTGCGCTCGATGACCACGCCCGCGACCAGGGTGGCGATCGCGGCGAGGCCGAAGATCAGCGCGGCGTGCCGGGTTCCGATCCCCGAGGAGGTGGCCTGCGCCTCCTTCTTCGTCTTCGAGTGGCCCTTCCGCTCGGGCTGGGTGTCGGGGGCGTCACCGCCCTCGTGCCACGGCAGGCCCCGGCCGGCCCGCCTGAGCAGCAGCAGACCGGCCACCCAGACGACGGCGATCAGGACGGAGGCGGGGTCGAGCCGGGCGAAGTGGAGGTCGCCGGGCAGCTGGGTGCCCATGACGACCACCGCCAGCACCGCGACCACGAGCGCGCCTTCCAGGACGAGGCTGAGGCTCGCCGCGACGTACGTCAGCGGCGCGCCGGCGTCGGCGACGTCCAGGACGACCAGGACGACGGTCTGCGCCGCGATGCCGCCGAGGATGTTGCCGACCGCGACGTCGAGGTGGTGGGACAGCGCGGCGCTCACGGTGATCGCCGCCTCCGGCAGGTTGGTCGCGACCGCCAGGAGGATCAGGCCGCCGAGCGCGCTGCCCAGGTGCAGGCGTTCGGACAGGACGTCGGTCGTGTCGGACAGCCGTATCCCGGCGTACCAGATGACTCCGGCACTGAGCAGGAACAGGACGAGCAACACCAACGATGGCAGATCACCCATGAAGAGCGCTTTGCCCGAAGATTGCTGCTTCATGCAATGATCGCCGCGTCACGTGCCGACCCGGATGCCGCGAATTTCGGTGGCGCAGGTGGGAACAACGGCTCACCGGGTCCTGTTACATCTCACGTGGCCGGTGTGCCTGGTGTCCCCGGGCCTCACCTATCGCCTTCGCGGACTACCGTTCGGCTGGAGCCGCGTTGTGCCTTTCGCCGAGAGGCGACCCGCACACCGGTACACACATCGAGGGCCCCGCCGGGCGACGTTCCGGCGGGGCCCTCGTCCTTCCCCGGTTCGACGTCCGCGTCGATCCCGTCCGCGCGCAGCGGGCGCATGAGGTGCTCGATCTCGTTCGCCCGGCCGGCCTCCGCCTCCAGCCGCCACAGTCTGCGCAGCGCGATGCCCTCCCGCAGTGCCCAGGGACAGATCTCCAGGCGGCGCACCCCCAGGGCGGCCATGATCTCGTCGGCGACGACGGCGCCGGCCAGGATGTGGCGGGCGCGGGCGCGCGAGACCCCCTTGAGCCGCGCGCGCTCCTCGGTGGTCCGCGCCGCCAGGCCGGCGATCCGCCGTCGCAGGGCCCGGCGCTCGAGCGCCCGGCGGCCGTCCGGCCCGCGCTCCCCGCAGAGCTTGGCGAGCTGGGTGAAGATCTTCGACGTCGCGACCGCGTGGTGGCCGGAGGACCCGTCGGTCAGCCGGTCGACGCCGTACGCGGCCAGCCGCTCCGCGACGTGGGCGCGGAGCCGTTCGAGCTGCCGCCGGTCCGGCGGGTCGCCGGACAGCAGCTCCCGCGTGAGCCGGCCCGCGCCGAGCGGCATCGACAGCGCCGCGTCCGCCTCGGCCCCGTCCCCGGTGGCGATCTCCATCGAGCCGCCGCCGATGTCGGCCAGCAGGATCGGCCCGACGGACCAGCCGTACCAGGCGCGCACGGCCAGGAAGGTCAGGCGCGCCTCGTCGGGGCCGGTCAGGAACCCCAGCTCCACGCCCGTCTCCTCGGCGACCCGGGCGAGGACCTCCTCCCGGTTGGGCGCGTCGCGGATCGCGGACGTCACGAAGGGGAGAAGCTCGGCGGCGCCGATCCGCGCCGCCGCGTCGGCGGCCGCGGCCACCGACGCCACCACCCGGTCGGCCTCCGCCCGCCCGAGCCGGCCATCGGCCGGGATCGCCCCGCCCAGCCGTGTCGGCTTCTTGACGGAGACGACGGTCCGTACGGGGCAGCCCGGGACGAGGTCGACGACCTTGAGATGGGCGGCATTGGACCCGACGTCCAAGATGGCGGTGCGCATGATCGCTTCAGTACCCGGCTGCCGCGGAGCGAAGCACTTTGCCCGATTCATGCGCCGCCGAAACGTCGGTTACGGCACGGGCTGGACTAAGGTTCCTTCCATGGCGGCGGATCAGGAGACCGTACGGGTCGATGTGTGGATCTGGTCGGTGCGGCTCGTCAAGACCCGCTCGCTGGCCACGGCCGCCTGCCGGGCCGGCCACGTCCGGGTCAACGACGAGCGCGTCAAGCCCGCCGCCGCCGTGAAACCCGGAGATCAGGTGCGGGTGCGCCTGGCCGGGCGCGAACGCGTCGTCGTCGTGCGCCGCGTCGTACGCAAACGCGTCGGCGCGCCCGTCGCCGTCGAGTGCTACACCGACCACAGCCCGCCGCCGCCCCCGCGCGAGGCGCTGCTCCCGATCGCGCGCCGCGAACGCGGTGCCGGACGGCCCACCAAGCGGGACCGCCGGGAGATCGAGCGGCTGCTCGGCCGGGGGCCCGGCCGCGGCTGACCACGCCGCCGGCGCCCGCAGGCTCCGTCAGCGCACGCTGACGGCGGTGACGCCGCGCATCGTGGGGACGAGGACCAGCGACCCGGCGAGGGTCGGCGAGGCGAACCGGCTGACCTCTCCGATCCGGTGCGAGGCCAGCGAACGCCCGTCGGACTCGGCCAGGGCGTGCAGGACGCCGGCGTCGGTGTCGAGGGTCCACACCGCGCCGCCGCCGACCACGGGTGAGCCCTTGACGTTGCCCGGCGCCCGCCAGGCCCGGCGCAGAGCGTCGCCGCCGGTGACGTCCACGCGCTGCAGGCCCTCCTCGCAGGGCAGGAAGACCGAGGAGCCGTCCCGCGCCATGCCGCCGAAGGAGACGCAGCCGTGCAGGGAGGCGCGCTGGCCGCCGACGCCGCCGAGATCGTGGCCGTCGAGGAGGTAGACGTCGCCGGTCTTCCCGGCGATCATCACCCGGTCGCCGGGCAGCAGGAGGGGGCCGGTCGAGCCGAGGTCCTGGTCCGCGCTGTTCTCCGAGCCCCAGTTCTTCGGCGCGAAGTACGACAGGCGGCGGGACAGGTCGGCCGACAGCCGCAGCACCGAATCGCTGCCGTCGTACGCGCCGCCCAGGCTCGCGCCGTTCCCGACGGCCACGTAGACGTCGCCGGACGCGCCGACGGCCGGGCCGGACGGCGCCCACATGCCGCCCATCCGGCGCGTCGGGACCGCGTAGGACGCGACGTCCCCGCCGCCGTCGGCGCGCGCGGCGGCGACGTAGCCGACGTAGTTCCCGCAGTCGCCGTCGAGCCCGCCGAACGGGACGTACACCCGGCCGCCGGCGACCGCCAGGGCCCCGCGCTGCTGCTCGGACGTACGGTCCCGGCCGGGCACGACGTCGAGGTCGCGCCTGAGGCGCACCCGTCCGTCCGCGGCGTTCAGGCCGACGAGGGCGTGCCGCCCGCCGGTCGTCTCGGCGGCGACGAACACCGTGCGGGTGCCCGGGTCGTACGCCGGGGTCCCCGTGATCCCGAGCGGGTCGATGTTGCCGCACGGGAGCGCCGACCGGGGCACGGGCGTGCCGAGGCGCCGCCGCCAGACCTGCCGCCCCGTCGCGAGGTCCAGCGCGTAGACGGTGTCGTTCTCCGTCCCGACGTACGCGGTGCCGCCCACGACGATCGGCTGTCCGTACACCGCCCCGTCGAGGCCCGCCGTCCACGCGTCGCCGAGCGTGCGCGGCGCGGGGAACCCGGCGGCGAACCCCGCCCGGTCGTTCGCGCCGTGGTACGTCGGCCAGGAGACCGCCGGGCGCACGGGCGCCGGGGCGGTCCCGGCGGGCGCCGGTGCGGTGCTGTCCGCCCGGGACCCCCCACCGGAGCCGCACGCCGTCGCGGCGGTGAGGACGATCAGTGCGGCGCCGTACGCGACCCTGCCCATGCGCCCATTCTCACCGCGCCGGGCGGCCATCACACGGCGATCGGCCGTTCAAGAGCCTCCGACCGCCCGTGCACTCGCCGGACGACGGCTCAGCGGGGTTCGGGCAGCGCGGCGCCGGGCCGCAGGTGGACCATGGTCGTCGTTCCGTCCTCGGCGACGATCCGGATGTCGGAGCGTCCGGGCGCCGGCACGGCCGCGTCGACCTCGACGGGGCGGTGGATCATGCGGCGGAGCAGGACCGGGGACCGCGCCGAGTTGCCGCCGACCCCGATGACGATCACATCGTCCTTCCGGTCGTACGAGGCGTAGGTGAACGGCAGGCGCTCGGTTTCGTACTGGTCGCCGAAGTCCGTGTCGAACAGTTCGATGGCGGTGATGTCCCCCTGGTGGTCCGCGCTCAGCTGGTCGAAGAAACCGGCCCAGCCGTTCCGGTCGATCATCTTTGGCTCTGTCATCTCGATCACCTTTGTTCCTCCGCGGGAAAGAGGCCGTGGACGGCCAGGGCCACCGCGACGCCCGTGGCGGCGCCGGCAGCCACGTCCCCGGGGTAGTGCGCGCCGGTGTAGACGCGGGAGTAGGCGACCAGCGAGGCCAGCGCCGCGACCGGAACGCTCACCCGCCACGGCGCCTCGCACGCCAGCGTCGTCGCGAAGGCCGCCGCGCCCGCGCTGTGACCCGACGGGAATCCCGGCGAGTCGGGGACCCGGCCCGGCCGCCGCCGGCTCAGCGTCTCGGGAGGCCGCTCCCGGTGGAACACGTAGATCCGTACGCCGTTGGCGAGCGTTCCCGCGACGGACATCGCCAGCGCCGCGCGCACGGCGGCGCGCCGTGACCGCCGGCCGCCACCGGCCCGCAGGGTGCCCGCGATCAGCCACCACACGAGAAGCTGGTCGGCGACGCGCGAGGCCCGCGGCATGACCTCGTCCAGTGCCGCGCAGCCGGCGGAGGTCACCGCCCTCATCACGCGCTCGTCGACCCGGCGTACCCACCGCACCCGTCTCTCCTCCGTCCCGACGACCCGTACCTCCGCTGAGGGCCTACCCCGAGCGGCCGTCCGGATGCGGAGATCGCCCAGGTGAGGGGCATGACACCCGGTTCCGGCCGATTCATCGAAGCGCAGGTCAAAAGTCCGTAAAGGGATCAGTGCGGTGTGTAAGGAGAGTCTCCACGGGAAGCGAGGCGTGGGTAGACCGGCGACCGAAAGGGAGGCCAAGAGGCGGATGGGCGTGCGCACCTGGATCAAGGAGTGGCCGGTCTACCGGCAGTTCACCGACGGCGACCGGCTCAGCCGCGGCGCCGCCGCGATGTCCGCCACCACCCGGGGGCTGCGTCCGCGAACCGAGACCGCGGACAAGGTCGTCAAGTCCGTCTGCCCGTACTGCGCGGTCGGCTGCGCCCAGAACGTCTACGTGAAGGACGACAAGGTCGTGCAGATCGAGGGCGACCCCGACTCGCCGGTCAGCCGGGGCCGGCTGTGCCCGAAGGGCTCGGCGTCGCTGCAGCTGACCACCGGCGACGCCCGGCGCTACGAGGTCCTGTACCGGCGGCCGCACGGCACCGACTGGGAGCGGCTCGACCTGGACACCGCCATGGACATGGTCGTCGACCGGATCCTGGAGACCCGGCGCCGGACGTGGGAGTGGGAGGCCGACGGCAAGCGCGTCAACCGGACCCTCGGGATCGCCAGCCTCGGCGGCGCGACGCTCGACAATGAGGAGAACTACCTCATCAAGAAGCTGTTCACGGCGCTGGGCATCATCCAGGTCGAGAACCAGGCGCGGGTCTGTCACAGCTCCACGGTGGCCGGGCTCGGCACGACGTTCGGCCGGGGCGGGGCGACGACCTTCCTGCAGGACCTGCAGAACGCCGACTGCATCATCATCGAGGGCTCCAACTTCGCCGAGTGCCATCCCGTCGGCTTCCAGTGGGTGATGGAGGCCAAGGCGCGCGGCGCGACGGTCATCCACGTGGACCCGCGCTTCACGCGCACGAGCGCGCTGGCCGACCTGCACGTGCCCATCCGCGCCGGCAGCGACATCGCGTTCCTCGGCGGGATGATCAACTATGTCCTGAGCAACGAGGCCGACTTCCGGGAGTTCGTCCTGGAGTACACCAACGCCGCGGCCATCGTGAGCGAGGAGTTCGAGGACACCGAGGACCTCGACGGCGTGTTCTCCGGGCTGCACGAGGACACCCGCCACTACGACGTCACGACGTGGCAGTACGAGGGCACCGAGGTGCAGGCCGCCTCCGGCGAGCGCGACTCGCTGTACGAGGAGCGCACCGGGAACGGTCAGAGCGTCGCCGCCTCCGGCCGGTCGGAGTCGCACGGCTCCGGCGGCCCGGCGATCTCCGGTGAGGCGCGGCGGGACCCGACGCTGACGCATCCGCGCTGCGTCTACCAGATCCTCAAGCGGCACTTCGCCCGCTACACCCCGGAGATGGTGGAGGAGACCTGCGGCATCCCGCGCGAGACGTTCCTGCGCGTGTGCCGGACCCTGGTGGAGAACTCCGGCCGCGACCGTACGAGCGAGTTCGTCTACGCGGTCGGCTGGACGCAGCACACGATGGGCGCGCAGTTCATCCGCGCCGCGTCCATCCTGCAGCTCCTCCTCGGCAACATGGGCCGGCCGGGCGGCGGCATCCAGGCGCTGCGCGGGCACGCGTCCATCCAGGGCTCCAGCGACATCCCGACCCTGTACAACCTGCTGCCCGGCTACATCCCCATGCCGCACGCCCACGAGCACGAGGACCTGGACACCTTCGTCGAGGCGGTCCGCACCGACAAGGGCTACTGGTCGAACATGCGCGCCTACGCCGTCAGCCTGCTCAAGGCGTACTTCGGCGAGGCGGCGACGGCCGACAACGACTACTGCTTCGGCCACCTGCCGCGGCTGACCGGCTCGCACAGCACGTACGAGACGGTGCAGGCCCAGCTCGACGGCACGTGCAAGGGCTACTTCCTCCTGGGGGAGAACCCGGCGGTCGGCTCGGCCAACGGCCGGATGCAGCGCCTGGGCATGGCGAACCTGGACTGGCTCGTCGTCCGCGACTTCTCCCTCATCGAGTCGGCCACCTGGTGGAAGGACGGCCCGGAGATCGAGACCGGCGAGCTGCGGACCGAGGACATCGCCACCGAGGTGTTCTTCTTCCCCGCCGCCGCGCACACCGAGAAGGCCGGGTCGTTCACGAACACGAACCGGATGCTGCAGTGGCACTTCGCGGCCAAGGAGCCCGACGGCGACGCCCGCAGCGACCTGTGGTTCATGTACCACCTGGGCCGGCGCATCAAGGAGCGGCTGGCGGGCTCCGCCGACCCCATGGACCGGCCGCTTCTCGACCTGGCCTGGGACTACCCGACCGAGGGCACCATCGCCGAGCCGAACGCCGAGGCGATCCTCGCCGAGATCAGCGGCAGCCACGTCGGCGGCCGCCCGCTCGACGGGTACGACCAGCTCCGCGACGACGGGTCGACGTCCTGCGGCTGCTGGATCTACTGCGGCGTCCACGCCGACGGCGTCAACCAGGCGGCCCGGCGCAAGCCGTACACCGAGCAGGACTGGATGGCCCTGGAGTGGGGCTGGGCCTGGCCCGCCAACCGGCGCATCCTCTACAACCGCTGCTCCGCCGACCCCGAGGGCAAGCCGTGGAGCGAGCGCAAGGCGCTCGTGTGGTGGGACGCCGAGCAGGGCCGCTGGACCGGCCACGACATCCCCGACTACGTCGCGGACCGGCCGCCGTCCTACCGTCCGCCCGAGGGTGCGACCGGCGTCGAGGCGATCAGCGGCGTCGACCCGTTCATCATGCAGGCCGACGGCAAGGCCTGGCTGTACGCGCCCGCCGGCCTGACCGACGGCCCGCTGCCCACGCACTACGAGCCGCAGGACTCGCCGGTGCGCAATCCGCTGTACGAGGGGCAGCAGCGCAACCCGGTCCGGCAGGTCTTCTCCCGGCCGGAGAACCGCTTCCACCCCGGCCCCGGCGAGAAGGGCGCGGAGGTCTTCCCGTACGTCGTCACGACCTACCGGCTCACCGAGCACTTCACCGCGGGCGGCATGACCCGCTGGTCGCCGTACCTGGCGGAGCTGCAGCCCGCGTTCTTCTGCGAGGTGTCGCCGGAGCTCGCCGCCGAACGCAGCCTGGAGCACGGCGGCTGGGCGCACCTGGTCACCGCGCGCGGCGTCGTCGAGGCGCGCGTCCTGGTGACCGAGCGGATGACGCCCCTCACCGTCGGCGGCCGCACGGTGCACCAGATCGGGCTGCCGTACCACTGGGGGTCGAACGGCTACACGACCGGCGACTCCGCCAACGACCTGTCGGCCGTCGCCCTCGACCCGAACGCCCACATCCAGGAGGTGAAGGCGCTCAGCGCCGACATCAGACCGGGCCGCCGCCCGCGCGGCCCCGCCGTGCCGCGCCTGCTCGCCGAGTACCACCGCCGCGCCGGCATCACGGAGGAGACCGGAATGGAGGTCCGCGGATGACCGAGTCCCTCATCGGACGCAACCTGCTGGCCGGGAACGAGCCCGACCCGGCCGGGGACGCCGGCCACCGCGACCACCCGCCGCGCGTCGGGTTCTTCACCGACACCTCGGTGTGCATCGGCTGCAAGGCGTGCGAGGTCGCCTGCAAGGAGTGGAACGCCATCCCCGAGGACGGCCTCGAGCTCACCGGCATGTCCTACGACAACACCCAGGGCCTGGGCGCCTCCACGTGGCGGCACGTCGCCTTCATCGAACAGCGCAAGCCCCTCGGGAACGCCGAGGCCGGCGTAGCGCACGAGGACGGCGTCGCGCAGGAGGCCGGCGTCGCGCGCGAAGACGGCCTCGCGCACGAGGACGGCGACGCCACGGACCTGCGCTGGCTCATGGCCTCGGACGTGTGCAAGCACTGCACGCACGCCGCCTGCCTCGACGTCTGCCCGACCGGCGCGCTGTTCCGCACCGAGTTCGGCACCGTTGTCGTCCAGGAGGACGTCTGCAACGGCTGCGGCTACTGCGTGCCCGCCTGCCCCTACGGAGTGATCGACCAGCGGAAGGAGGACGGCCGGGTCTGGAAGTGCACGATGTGCTACGACCGGCTCGGCGCGGGCCAGGAGCCGGCCTGCGCCAAGGCCTGCCCGACCCAGTCGATCCAGTTCGGCCCGCTCGACGAGCTGCGGGCCCGCGCCGACGAGCGTGTGCGGCAGCTGCACGAGATCGGGGTCACCGACGCGCGCCTGTACGGCCGTGACCCGGATGACGGGGTCGGCGGCGACGGCGCGTTCTTCCTCCTCCTCGACGAACCCGAGGTGTACGGGCTGCCGCCGGACCCGGTCGTCACCACCCGCGACCTGCCCTCGATGTGGCGGCACGCCGGCGTCGCCGCACTGACCCTGCTCGGCGGGCTGGCCGCCGTGTTCGCCGCCCACGGTCGGCCGGAAGGGAAGCGATGAGCGAGTCGGACGTCACGAAGGACGGGATCCGCGGCGAGCGCCCGGACCGCGAGGCCCTGGTCGGCAAGGGCATGCCCCGCCGCCGTAAGGGCCGGCGGGGCGAGCGGGCCATGGTGCCGGAGGCGAAGTTCACCTCCTACTACGGCAAGCCCGTCCTGAACCCCCCGACCTGGGAGCCGCTCGACATCGCCGGGTACTTCTTCCTCGGCGGCCTCGCGGGCGCCGGGTCGGTGCTCGCCGCCGGCGCCCAGCTCACCGGCCGCCGCAGCACCGCGCGGGCGCTGAAGATCTCCTCCCTCGTGGCGATCACCGGCTCGGCCGCCGCCCTGGTCCACGACCTCGGCAGGCCGGAGCGGTTCGCCAACATGCTGCGCGTCCTCAAGCCGACCTCGCCGATGAGCGTCGGCTCGTGGCTGCTGGCGGCGTACGGCCCGGCGGCCGGCGCGGCGGCGGTCCTGGACGTCACCGGGTTCCTCCCACGCCTGGGCCGCGCGGCGACCGCCGGAGCGGCGGCCCTCGGCCCGGCGGTGGCCGCCTACACCGCCGTGCTCGCCGCCGACACCGCCGTGCCCGCCTGGCACGGCGGCTACCGGGAGCTGCCCTTCGTCTTCGTCGGCTCCGCGGCCGCCGCCGCGTCGGGCATGGCGCTGATCACCTCCCCGGCGCGGGAGAACGCCCCCGCGCGCAGCGCCGCCGTCCTCGGCGTCGCGCTGGAGACCGCCGCCGCCAAGGTGATGGAACGCCGGCTCGGGCTGGTCGGCGAAACGTACCGGCAGGGCAGGGCCGGACGGCTGATGCGGGCCGCCGAGGCGCTGTCCGTGCTCGGCGCGGCCGGCGCGGCCCTCGGCGGACGCCGCCGTACGACGGCGGTCCTCAGCGGAGCCGCGCTCCTGGCCGCCTCGGCCTGCACGCGGTTCGGCGTCTTCCACGCCGGAACGCAGTCGGCGGAGGACCCCAAGTACACGGTCGTCCCGCAGCGTCAGCGTCTCGAGGCCGCCGGTTGACCGGCTGTTTGGGCTCCCTTTGAGTGGATAGCAGGCTGGTACGGCCCCGGAGGGCCGGTCGGTCGCGGGTGGGCGGAGGGTACGCATGGCGACGGTCGAGGATCGGGTACGGACTCCCACCAGCGAGGTGCTGGCGGAGCATTCGCTGGGCAGCCGCATCGGGGAGGTCCTGGGGACGACGGACCACAAGGTCGTCGGCTACCTGTACCTGGCGACGTCGTTCGCGTTCTTCCTGGCCGGCGGGCTGATGGCGATGATGATGCGGGCGGAGCTGCTTCAGCCGGGCCTGCAGGTCATGAACGAGCAGATGTACGACCAACTGTTCACGATCCACGGCACGGTGATGCTGCTGCTGTTCGCCACGCCCACCTTCGCGGGGTTCGCCAACGTCCTGGTGCCGTTGCAGATCGGCGCGCCCGACGTCGCCTTCCCCCGCCTCAACGCGCTCAGCTACTACTTCTTCCTGTTCGGCGGGCTGATGGTGCTGGGCGGCTTCCTGGCGCCCGGGGGCGCGGCGTCGTTCGGGTGGTTCGCCTACACGCCGCTGTCCGACTCCGTGCGGTCTCCGGGCGCCGGCGGTGACCTGTGGGCGATGGGGCTGATCCTGTCGGGCATGGGCACGATCCTGACCAGCGTCAACCTGATCACCACGATCATCTGCATGCGGGCGCCGGGCATGACGATGTTCCGGATGCCGATCTTCACCTGGAACAGCCTGTTCACCAGCATCCTGGTCCTGATGGCCTTCCCCGTCCTGACCGCCGCCCTGTTCGCGCTGGAGGCCGACCGCAAGCTCGGAGCGCACATCTACGATCCGGCGCACGGCGGGCCGCTCCTGTGGCAGCACCTGTTCTGGTTCTTCGGCCATCCGGAGGTCTACATCGTCGCGTTGCCGTTCTTTGGGATCATCACCGAGGTGATCCCCGTCTTCTCCCGCAAACCGGTCTTCGGCTACATCGGGATGGTGGCGGCGACGATCGCGATCACCGGCCTGTCGATGACGGTCTGGGCGCACCACATGTTCGCCACCGGTCAGGTGCTCCTGCCGTTCTTCTCCTTCATGTCGTACCTCATCGCGATCCCGACCGGCATCAAGTTCTTCAACTGGATCGGCACGATGTGGAAGGGGCATCTGCGGATGCAGACCCCGATGCTGTTCTCGGTCGGGTTCCTGGTGACGTTCCTGTTCGGCGGGCTGACCGGGGTCATCCTGGCCTCCCCGGCCCTGGACTTCCACCTCACCGACTCCTACTTCGTCGTCGCGCACATGCACTATGTGCTGTTCGGGACGGTGGTGTTCGCGACCTTCGCCGGGTTCTACTTCTGGTGGCCGAAGATGACCGGCAAGATGCTCAACGAGACCTGGGGCAAAATCCACTTCTGGACGCTGTTCGTCGGCTTCCAGACGACGTTCCTCGTCCAGCACTGGCTCGGGGCCGAGGGCATGCCCCGCCGCTACGCCGACTACCCCCACCGCTTCGCCGCGCTCAACATGATCTCCTCGATCGGCGCGTTCCTCCTCGGCGCCTCCACCCTCGCGTTCCTGTGGAACCTCTACCGCACCCACCGCTCGGGGGAGCGCGTCACCGTCGACGACCCCTGGGAGTTCGGCGGCTCGCTGGAGTGGGCGACCTCCTGCCCCCCGCCCCGGCACAACTTCCGCGCCATCGCCAAGATCCGCTCCACCCGCCCGGCCATCGACCTGCACTACCCGCGCCTCGGCCGCGCGCGGCCGGTCGAGGCGCGGGGCCCCGAGGACTAGGCGGCGTTCACCCTGCGACGGACCGCGCCGGCGAGGCGTCCCGTTCCTCCAGCTCCCGGCGCTCCTCCGGGGTCGGCACCTCGGCGGCGTACTTGGTGTAGGCCCGGTTCAGCCGGGACCGTACCTGGGCCATGATCCGGCGGGGCGTCGGCAGCGGGATGATGTGGTCGGGAAGGGCCTCGACCAGGTCGTCGGGGTGCACGGTCCGCGCGACCACGGCCCGCTCGCGCTCCGGCCGGTCGTGGGCCTCGACGTACTCCCCGTTCGGCAGGCGCTTGATCGTGCCGCTCTCGACGCCCTCGGTGACCTTGCGGGCGTCGGACCGCTGAAGGGACAGGCACAGCCGCCGGGTGACGGCGAACGCGACCACGGGGAAGACGAAGAAGCCCACGCGGAAGAACCAGGTGGTGTACTCCAGCGGGACCTTGAACGCCTCCGCGAGGACGTCGTTGCCGCCGGCCGCCCACAGGTTGCCGTACCAGGTGATCGCCGCGACGCCGAGGGCCGTACGGGTCGGCGCGTTCCGCGGCCGGTCGCACAGGTGGTGGGGCCGCGAGTCGCCGATCACCCAGCGCTCGAAGAACGGGTAGAGGCCGATGAGCGTGAAGAAGCACAGGGGCAGGACGGCGGCGGGCAGGAAGACGTTCCAGGCGATCGAGTGCCCCGCGAAGTCCCAGTCGATCCGGGGCATGATGCGCAGGGCGCCTTCGAGGAACCCGACGTACCAGTCCGGCTGGGCGCCCGAGGTGTCGGCGTCGGGCCGGTAGGGGCCGTACATCCAGATCGGGTTGATCTGCGCGAACGTGCCGAGCAGCGCGAGCGCTCCCAGGACGTACAGGAAGAACGCGATCGTGTGCGCGAGGAACTTCGGGTACGTCGGGGCGCCGACGACGTTCTGCTCGGTCTGCCGCTCACCCGGCCACTGCGTGTGCTTCTGGTGCCAGACGATCATCAGGTGCGCGCTGATCAGCGCGAGCAGGATCCCCGGGATGAGCAGGACGTGCACGGTGAACAGCCGGGGGATGAAGTCGTGGCCGGGGAACTCCCCGCCGAAGACGAAGAAGCTCAGGTAGGTGCCGACGAGCGGGATCGACAGCACGATGCCCTGCATGATGCGCAGGCCGGTGCCCGACAGCAGGTCGTCCGGCAGCGAGTAGCCCGCGAAGCCCTCGGCGACGGCGAGCGCGAACAGCGTCGTGCCGATCACCCAGTTGATCTCCCGTGGCTTGCGGAACGCGCCGGTGAAGAAGATCCGCATCAGGTGGACGCAGATCGCGGCGACGAACAGCATCGCGGCCCAGTGGTGGATCTGCCGCACGAGCAGGCCGCCGCGTACGTCGAAGGAGATGTGGACGGTGGAGGCGTACGCCTCGCTCACCTTCTCGCCGTGCAGGAACGCGTAGGACCCGGTGTAGACCGTCTCCGCCTGCGAGGGCTTGAAGAAGAGGGTGAGGAACACCCCGGTGAGGATGAGGGTGACGAAGCAGTAGAGCGCGATCTCGCCCAGCAGGAACGACCAGTGCTCGGGAAACGCCTTACGGATGTTCCGCCGGAGGAACGCCGCACTGCCGAGCCTCTCGTCCATCGCACGCTCGGTCCGCGCGACCGCGCTCGCCGCACGCCTGTTCACCGCCATGTGAGCTCCGTAGGGGGGTTGGATCTCCTGGCTGAGCGCCTACCCGTGAGGCGGGAGGCGTAACGCGATGCGGCCGCCCTCCGGCCGTGGTCGCGAACGCCCTCGTCGGCAGGTGTGACGGCGTCCCTCGGGGTATGGCCGAAAGCGTCGGACCTTCACCGCGGAAGGAGCGAGGAATGCCCAAGACGACCAAGAAGGGGACGGCCAAGAAGAGCGAATTGCCCAGCACGATCGAGCGTTCGGACGAGAAGGCCCAGCGCACGTTCGCCAAGGCCCACGACTCGGCGGTCAAGGAGTACGGCGAGGGCGAGCGGGCCCACCGGGTGGCGTACGGTGCGCTGAAGCACACGCACGAGAAGGTGGGCGACCACTGGGAGCCGAAGGACAAGGGCGCCAAGGGGCCCTCCGATCCGCAGTCCGAAGGCGGCCGTGACACGTCGCGCAAGAGCGCCGGCGGCGTCGACATGAACGCGTCCAAGGAGCACCTGTACGACCTGGCCAAGAGGATGGACATCCCCGGCCGCTCGAACATGAGCAAGAAGGAACTCGTCGACGCCCTCCAGAAGGCCAACGACCGCAAGACGGCGAAGGCCCGCTCGAAGAGCTGACACGGAGACGGTTGAGAGGAGACGACGATGTCCGAGCACACCGAGGAACCCGAGCCCCGTCGGCCCAATCTCCGTACGGGCTCCGAGACGCCGATCGATCCGGAGGACCTGGCGATGGCCGAGGGCCGGGACCCCACCCCGGAGAACATCGAGCGCGCGCGGCGGCGCATCGAGAGGCTCGGCGCACGGGAGGCCGTCGACAGAGCCACCCCGTGACGACCGCGCGCTGCCGCCGTTCGTCCGTCGCGCACCGGCCGTTCCCTCGTGGGGGCGGCCGGTTTTCGTCGTCCTGCACGCGATGGTTCTTTGCGTGGTGCGGAAGCGCTTTTTCTCGTCTCCTCGCCGGGAGCGGGACGCCGCTCGCTTAACGTTCTGTCGGTGATCTGTTGGCGCAGGCTCGCCGGCCGGGTGCGGAATATGCGACGGGCCGGTTCTTCGGGGGAGACGGCATGAGCTTGCTCGGGAGGACGAGACCGCAGGAATCCGTGCGTTCACCGGCGAGCCGGGCCGGACGCCGAATTCGCTGGTGGCCGGTCGCGCTGTGCGGCGGCTGGCTGGCGCAGGTGGCGGTCCGGATCATTCTGGCCGCTTTCCATGGATTTCCAATTCTGATTCCGGACGAGTCGGGGTATCTGCTGGCGGCACGGCTGCTGGCCGGTGGCGCGTCGAGCGACCTGTCCGGGCGCGTTCTCTATCAAGCCGGTTATTCGCTGCTCATCTGCCCGGCGTTCTGGCTCAGCGGCGATCCGGTGACCGTTTACCGGATCGTCCTGGTCATCAACGCCGTGCTCGGCGCGTCGCTGCTGGTGCCCGCCCACGTGGCGCTACGACGGCTCGGCCTGTCACGACGGCGGGCCTTCCCGTTGGCGATGGTGACGGCGTCCCTGCCGTCGGTGGTCTACTACGGGCAGTACGCGATGAGCGACGCGGTGCTCCCGCTGGTGGTGCTCACCTGGCTGCTGTGCGTCCACTCCTGGGTCGCCCGGCGGGGGCCGGGATGGGGGATCGCCGCGAGCGCCCTGGCCGCCTACTGCTGCAGCGCGCACGTCCGCGGCCTGATCGTCGTCCTCGTGCACGGGGGGCTCCTGGTGGTCCTGCTGGTGCGCCGCCGGCTCCCCGGGCGCGACCTCGCGGCGTCCGCCGCGGTGCTGGCCGTCGGCGTGGTGGCCGGGTGGGCGCTGAACTCCTGGGTCCGCGCGGAGATCTACCCCGGCGGTCCCATGGCGCTGGGGCCGCTGGTGGTCGACCGGCTGACCACGTGGAATGGATGGGGCTGGACGCTCGGCCTGGCCGTGGGGAAGATCTGGTACCTCACCGTCTCGACCTGGGGGCTGGCCGGGGTCGGCCTGGTGGCCGCCGCACGGGCCGTGCTCGGCCGGAGCACGCCGCTCCCGACGCGGGCGACGGCGGGTCTGACCCTCGCGACCCTGGCCGGGATCGCGCTGGCGACCTCGGCCGCGACACCGGATGAGGGCACGGTCGCGAACTTCGCCTACGGCCGGTACGTGACCTGTCTCGCTCCCGCATTGTTCCTGGCCGGGGCCGCCTGCGTCGCACGCGCCACGCGGGTGACCGCGGCCAAGGCGGTGGCGGCCGCGGCCGTCCTGATGCCGGTGTGCGCCCTCGTGGTGTGGCTGCACGCGGGCGTCCGCCTCACCCGCTCCTTCTTCCTGTCCCTGGACTTCCCCGAGATGAGCGCGCTGACGTGGAGTTGGGACCGCCTGCGGCTCTGGTGGGTCACGGCGGCCGTCCTGGTGCTCCTCCCGGGCCTCGTCCTCGCCAAGGGCCGTAGGGCCGGACCGGTTCTGGCCGCCCTCGTCACCGCCGTGAACCTGGCCGTGGTCGCCGCGGTCGTCGGGCGGGACGCCCGCTACTGGGCGGACGCCCTCTTCAAGGCGAGCAGCCTGTCCGACGCCGGCCTCCGCCCTGAGGACCGCGTCGGAATCGACTACCGGGATATGCGCTGGCAGATTTGGGTCTCTCAGGCATTTCTGGTGCAAAGCCATCTGCAGCCGATCGACCGCTTCGACTCCCGGACGCTGCCCCGGGGACTGACGCTGGTCATCGTGCCCTGGGACCCTCAGCAGCCACCGAGGGGAACGTGGCCCGCCGCTCCCCTGGATTTCGTTCCTATCTCGGCTCATTGGTCCGATTCTGGGAGCTGGGTCGCCTGGCGGCGCCGGTGACGAACAAGTGGTACGCGTCCCCTAAGCCGTGAATCGTACGGTCCTGGGCCAAAGGTGACGGTCGCCTTTTCCGCGGGAATGAGCCTTGCTCGATCATTAACCGATGCGCGCGTCGGGCGGCGAGCTGCGGGGTATTCACATCGCGCAATCTTCGGTCAATCCGAAATCCAGCCTTCTCGACTTGTTATAGGTGTCCAAATTGACTGGTTACGGAAAACGAAGGGCGGCTCGCGGCAAGATGCGGTCGCGTGTCGTACCTCTGGCGACCGCCGCGGTGGTCAGCGGCCTCGGCGTCGCGATGGCACTGCCGGGGTCGGCCGACGCCCAGCGCATCATGCCCGGGGCGTCCTCTCTGCGGTCGGTGGATCTCCCGGCTTACGACTTCTGCGAAGAAAACGACATCAGCTGCTGGGAGAACCTCGGCGGCGGCGGCGACGGCGACGGCATCCCCGGAGTCCCGGCGCTCGGGAACGGGGGAGCCAAGGCGATCGTCAAGGGCGGCGGCCACGCGCTGCCCGGCATCGAGGGCGCGGAAGGCCCGCAAGGCCCCGAGGGACCGCGAGGAATCCGCGGCAGGAAGGGTCGCGAGGGCCGCATGGGCCGCCGTGGCGCCACCGGCCCCACGGGTCCGACCGGACCTGGCGGCCTGACCGGCGCCACGGGCCCGACCGGTCCCACGGGTCCGACGGGTCCGACGGGTCCGACCGGCCCGAGGGGCCGTCGCGGCAACACCGGTCCGACGGGTCCGACGGGTCCGACGGGTCCGACCGGACCTGGCGGCCTGACCGGCGCCACGGGCCCGACCGGTCCCACGGGTCCGACGGGCCCGACCGGACCTTCGGGCCAGACGGCCTGCATCGACTCGACGGTTCAGGGCAACACGAAGTTCGTCGCACTGACCCAGAACGGGCAGGTCTTCATTCAGCAGGTCACGCTGACGCCGACGCCCACGCCCGGTACCTTCCAGAACTTCACTTCGGTGTTCACCAACGCGTTCCCGGGATTCGTCCCGAACTGCGTCACCGTGACGACGATGGGCAATAACGTGCACGTCACCGTCCGCGGCACCAACAACCAGGTTCTGCAGTCCGCGTGCACCGTCAACCCGACGTTCACCTGCGGAACGCCGATCAACCTCGGCACGGCCGCCTTCCGCATGGCGCTCCTGCCGTCGCGGCAGCACAGGATCGCGGTCCTGGACCGATAGGTCGGCGAGCCGCCGGTCGTCGTCCATCACCGTGATCATGGGTCCCGGGCATCACGAGGCTCCCGATGCCCGGGACTCCGCACGTCGGTGCGGGATCGGTCAGAGGCGGTTCCACACGTAGGTGGGCAGGCCGTGCGCGGAGGCGATGGGCTTCCACAGGGCGACCACCCTGCGCTTGGCGGGACCGGCCTTGTCGTTGGCGGTGATGGCGTCCTGGTAGGGCGCCGTCAGCGGGGCGACCTTGCCGCCGCACCCGCGTGCCCGGACCTTCTTCGCCCACGCGAGGTACGCCTGGTCGGCCTCCAGTGAGTCCTGATAGGCCATGATCATCGCCTGACGGAGACGGGAGCCGTTCGGCAGCCGGTCGACGTGGAGTGCCTTCGTCCGGGACAGTTCCTGCTGCCGGTCCCGTACGACCCGCTGGAATCCGGCGACGCCCGCGGAGACGTCGTCGCACGTCCGCAGGCGGGCGGGCAGGTGCCCGCGTGCCGTCTGCCCGGTCTTGAGGACCTGGTCCACGGCGGAGGCCTGCTGCGCGGCGGTGTCGGCCGTCGTCTTCTGTGAGGTGGGCGTCCCGCCCCCGCTCCCCGAGGAACCCTGCGTCAGGGCGTAGGCGAGGCCGCCGACGACCACGACCGCCGCGGCGATCCCGCCGACCAGCAGAATCTTCCGGTTGTTCCTCTTACCGCCGGTGCCCGGCGGCTCCCCGGGCTGCCCGGCGGCCGGGGGAGCGCCCTGGTCCCAGCCGTTCGGGTGGTAGCCGGGCGGCGCGGCGCCGTACGCAGGGCCGCCGAAGGGCTGTCCGACGGGCGGACCGAGGTACGGCGCCGGGGCGGTCTCCGGAGCGTTCCAGGGGGCGGGGGAGGGCTGGGACGGCGGCGGACCTCCCACCGGAGGACCTGGGTGCCGGCCGGCCGGAGGCGGGTCGGCCGCCATCGGCCCGCCGACCGGAGGGCCCAGGATCTGCGTGGCGTTGCCGGGATCGGGCGGGCCGTCGTCCGCGCCGGCGGCCGGCCGGGGGTCCGGCGGTGCGGTCCAGGGGCGATCCTCGCTCGGCTCCCAGATCGACGGGAGGGGCTCGGTCCGCGGGTTGGGCGGTGCGGTCGGTGAGTCGCCCGGCATTCCCATGGGGGAGTGCGGGCCCGGGCCGGGGTGCTCTCCCGCCGACGGGAGCAGCGTGCCGCACCGCGGGCAGGCGGACCGGCCTGGGGGCACCTCGCTCCCGCACGCGGGGCAGTCCATGTGCGATCCCTTCTCCTCGACCGACGTGCTCAGACGGAACTCCGACGGAACATTGTGCCGCCCCGCGGTGAGAGGTCGGCCTCGGGCCCAGGGAGAGGAGGACCGCAGGCGGAGACGCGGCGGGTGAGGGAGCAGCCTCGGAGCGTCCCAAGACGGTCTCCGTGACGGCCCGGCACCGGCCCCGTATCGACCGAGGTAGGCAAAGCGCACATCATTACGCAATCCAGACGTGACCAAGTCGCCTGCCTGTCTTAATTGACCCCCACGAGGATGCCTCGCGTCCGATCTTTCTCTTCCGAGAGGACCACGGTGTCTTCTGTCCCTCTTCGCCATGCGGGCGCGCTCGGCGCAGTGGCCGCCACGCTGGCACTCGGCGCCCTGGTCGTCCCCCGGGTCGCCGGCGCCGCCCCCTCGTCCGACGCGCTGATCGCCGAGGTGTACGGGGGCGGCGGCAACTCCGGCGCCACCCTCACGCAGGATTTCGTCGAACTGGCCGACCGCGGCTCCCAGCCGGTGTCCGTGGACGGGTGGAGCGTGCAGTACCTGTCGGCCTCGCCCGGCCCGACCTCGAAGTGGCAGGTGACCAGGCTGACCGGCAGCATCCCCGCCGGCGGGCGTTACCTGGTCGCCGAGGCGAAGGGCAGCGGCGGCACGGTCGCACTGCCCACGCCGGACGCCACGGGCTCGATCAGCATGTCCGCGACGGCGGGCACCGTCGCCCTGGTCACCGGCTCCGACGCGCTGACCTGCCTGACCGCCGCGGACTGCGCGGCCGACTCGCGCGTGCGCGACCTCGTCGGGTTCGGCGGCGCCGTGGTGCGCGAGGGCACCTCCGCCCCGGCGCCGAGCAACACGACCTCGGTGAACCGCGGGGCCGGCCTCGCGGACACCGACGACAACGGGACCGACTTCGCCACGGCGGCGCCGACGCCCGCGAACAGCGGCGGAGGGTCCGGCGACCCGTCGCCGACGCCGACGCCCACCCCGACCGATACGCCGACGCCGGGCAGCGTGCGGATCCACGACATCCAGGGCACGACGCGGATCTCCCCGGACAACGGGAAGCCTGTCACGAACGTCCCGGGGACCGTCACCGGAGTCCGGGCGACCGGCTCGTCGCGCGGGTTCTGGTTCCAGGACCCGCAGCCGGACGACGACCCCCGTACGAGCGAGGGTCTCTTCGTCTTCACCGGCTCCGGCACGCCGGCGGTGAAGCCGGGCGACTCGGTGCTGGTCTCCGGCACGATCTCCGAGTACTACCCCGGCGGGGCCGCCGGCGGCAACCAGTCGGTCACCGAGCTGAGCAAGCCGAAGTGGACGGTGCTCTCCTCCGGGAACCCGCTCCCGGCCGCGTTCGCCCTCGGCCCGGACACCGTCCCCGCGGCGTACACGCCGGACGCGGGCGGGGGCAGCATCGAGCCGCTCGCGCTTCAGCCGTCCACGTACGCGCTCGACCTGTTCGAGTCGCTGGAGGGCATGCGCGTACGGGTCGACGACGCGCCGGTGATCGCGCCGGCCAACGAGTACGACGAACTCTGGGTCACCACGCGACCGGCGGACCACCGCAGCGCCCACGGCGGAGTCCTCTACTCCTCCTACGACGACCCGAACAGCGGGCGGCTGGAGGTCACCTCGCTGCTCCCCGACGCGGAGCACCCCTTCCCGCAGGCGAACGTCGGTGACGCGCTGACCGGCACGACCGAGGGCCCGCTGGACTACGTCGGCTACGGCGGATACGAGCTGCAGGCCACGACCCTGGGCGCCCTGCACGACGGCGGTCTCACCCCCGAGGTGACGCGCAAGCAGGAGAACAAGGAGCTCGCGGTCGCGACGTACAACGTGGAGAACCTCGCGCCGAGCGACGCGCAGTCCAAGTTCGACCGGCTGGCCAAGGGTGTGGTGCACAACCTGGCGACGCCCGACGTCGTCGCCCTGGAGGAGATCCAGGACAACAGCGGCGCGGTCGACGACGGCACGGTCGCGGCGGACGTCACGCTCGGGAAGTTCGTCGACGCGATCGTCGCGGCGGGCGGCCCCCGGTACCAGTGGCGGGAGATCGACCCGGTCAACGACGCCGACGGCGGCCAGCCGGGCGGCAACATCCGGGTGGCGTTCCTGTTCAACGCCGGCCGGGTGTCCTTCATCGACCGTCCCGGCGGCGACTCGACCACCGCGGTCCAGGTCGTCGGCGACCACGGCGAGGCCGGGCTGTCGGTGTCGCCCGGGCGCGTCGACCCGGGGAACGCGGCCTGGACCGACAGCCGCAAGCCGCTGGCCGGCATGTTCGAGTTCCACGGGCACCGGGTGATCGTGGTCGCCGACCACTTCAACTCCAAGGGCGGAGACCAGAGCCTGCACAGCCGGTTCCAGCCGCCCACCCGGTCGTCGGAGGTCCAGCGGAGGCAGCAGGCGGCGGTCGTCCACGGGTTCGTCGAGGACCTGCTGAAGACGGACCGCAAGGCGAACGTGGTGGTCGTCGGCGACTTCAACGACTACCAGTTCTCCCCGGCCCTGCAGACGCTCACCGCCGGTGGCGTGCTGGAGGACCTGATCGGCGACCTGCCGCTTCCAGAGCGGTACAGCTACGTCTACGACGGCAACTCACAGGTGCTGGACCACATCCTGACCAGCCCGCGGGTGAGCGGCGGCGCCGACTACGACGTCGTTCACATCAACGCCGAGTTCGCCGGCCAGACCAGCGACCACGACCCGCAGGTCGTCCGGCTCCGGCCGAAGGGCTGACCGGCGCTCGCCCGGCCTGAGCCGGATCGCCGTTCACGGCCGTGACCCACGCCTCCGCGCGGGTCACGGCCGTGCCGTGTTCCACGACCCCCTCACCGCCGCCGGGGAAGCGGATCAGATGGGGTACATGCGGCCGCGTACGTAGGCGTAGACCCGTTCGACCAGCCCCGTTCCGGTGTCGATGAGCGTGGTGAGCGACAGAGGGTCGGAGGAGCGCTGCCGGACCGATGCCTTCGCCTTCACCTCGGCCGCCTTCCGGCCGAGGGCGGCGAGCTCGTCCGCGCCGAGGTGCTCGGTGAGCGGCGGGAACAGCTTCTGCTCTTCGGACCGCATGTGGGCGCAGATGTTCCTTCTCAGCTCCGCCAGGACGCGGGTGAGCTCCGCGCTCGGAAGATCGTGCCTTTCCAGCCGCCTCACCAGCGCCTCGATGGTCTCGTGCTCGTCCATGAACGGATCGAGCAACCGCGGCCCCTCGGGCAGGCGGTCGCGGACCACCGGATACAGATAGGCCTCCTCGGCGACCGAGTGCCGGATCATCTCGGCGATCAGCAGGTCGACCAGCGAACGCCACAGCGGTTCGGGCGCGGTGAGATGATCCAGCTCACACAGGAGCTGCCGGAGTTCGTGGTGGTCCTCGGTCAGGACGCTGCACAGATCGTCCGATGGGCTCATTCCGGCACCTCGAAAGTCGCTTCCGCGACGGCCTCCTTGCGGGCCGTGCCCCGGCCAGGGGCGGCCAAACCCGGCGCACGGCGAATCCGCCGGCGCGGGCGGCGCGCCGGAGGAGGCCCGCTCGGCGAGCGGGCACTCGGGGAAGCAGGTCGCAACCCGCATTACTCTGGCGGGCATGGTCCCCCGCCCCGACGCTCCGCCGAACACCGCCGAGGTCAAGCTCGCCCGCATCCGGGCGATCACCGACGCGGCGCTCGCGCACATGGGCGTCGACGACGTGCTGGACGAGCTGCTGGACCGGGTGAGAGAGATCCTCGAGGCCGACACCGCGGTCGTCCTGCTGCTCGACCACTCCGGCCGGCAACTCGTCGCGACCGCCGCCAAGGGCATCGAGGAGGAGGTCTACCAGGCCGTCAGAGTGCCGGTCGGCAAAGGCTTCGCCGGGAGCGTCGCCGCACGACGGGAGCCGGTGATCATCAGCGACGTCCGTACGGCGGACATCGTCAACCCGCTCCTCATGGACAAGGGACTGCACTCGCTGCTCGGCGTTCCGCTGGTGAGCGGCGGCGTGCTGCTGGGCGTCCTGCACGTGGGGACCACCCGGGCCCACCGGTTCACCGGCGAGGAGGTCGAGTTCCTGAGGATGGCGGCCGACCGCGTCGCCCTGGCGGCGCGTTCGCTGTTGTCGGAGACCGAGCAGACGGCCGCCCGCGAACTCCAGCGGAGCCTGGTCCCGGCCGCGCTGCCGGAGCTGGACGGCGTCGAGATGGCCGCGCGGTACAGCCCGGGGCGGGCGAGCGTGGGCGGCGACTGGTACGACGTGTTCAGTCTGCCCTCCGGGGAGCTGGGCATCGTGATGGGAGACGTCGCCGGGCACGGTCTGCAGGCGGCGGTCATCATGGGCCGCATGCGCAGCGCGCTGCGCTCCTACGCCCTCGAGACCGACGACCCGGCGGAGGTCCTGCACAAACTCGACCGCAAGATGCAGCACTTCGAGCCGGGGGCCATGGCGACCGTCCAGTACGCGATCTGCGATCCGGGTCTGGAACGCGCCAGGGTGTCCTCGGCCGGCCACCTGCCCCCGGTCCTCGCCCGGCCGGGGGAGCCGACCGTGTCCCTCGAACCGCAGATCCCCTCCGGCCTGGTGATCGGCGCCGACGTCACGGTGAAGCGCCACACGTCCACGATCGAGATTCCACCGGGCGCCCTGATGTGCTTCTACACCGACGGGCTCGTCGAACGCCGCCACGCCTCCATCGACGATGGCATCCGCAGACTGTGCGACGCCGTGCGTCCCGACCGCCCCGAAGCGGTCTGCGCGGCGGTCATGGCGGCGCTCGTCGGCCGCGAGCAGATGCAGGACGACGTCGCGCTCCTCGCGGTGCGGCGCGCTTCCGCCTGAGGCGCCGCGGCGGGTCGCCGGCGCTCGGAGGGCCGCCCGCGCTCGGAGGGCCGCCCGCGGAAGAGGCAGGGACCTTCGACCGTGGCGCATCGGGCGACCGGCCGTGTCTGCTGGAGCGATCGGCACCGAGCCGGGCGCGCGCCCGCGGAGCGGGCCGTCCGGGCGAGCGTGAGGAGTGACTGATGCGGGTGGTCTCGGAGTCGCGGCTGGCGGCGGTGCTGGCGGGACTGCCGCACCGGCCGCGCGTGGTGGCCGGCGGGAACTTCGCCACCCCCTGGCAGGCGCTGGCGGTGCTGGATGCGGCGGTCGCGGAGTACCGGTTGTTCGTGCTCAACGGCCAGGCGGGCCTGCCGGATCGGGAGGGGGTCGTGCTGGAGACCCCGTTCGTCGGGCCGGGACAGCGCGGGCGCGCCGGTCTGCGGTACTTCCCGTGCCGGCTGTCGCTGGTGCCGCACCTGCTGAACGAGGTGCTGGTGCCCGACGTCGTGATCGTGCAGACCTCCCCACCGATAGACGGGACCTTGTCCCTGGGCATCGAGGTGAACGTGCTGCCGGCGGCGATCGAGGCCGCGCGGGCGCGTGGCGGGCTGGTCGTCGCCCAGGTCAACCCGCAGATGCCGTACACGTACGGCGACGCGGCCCTGCCGGTCGGTGAGATCGACTACGCGATCGAGGCCGACCGCGCGCTGGCGGTGCCCGTACGGCGCGAACGGGGTCCGCTGGCACGGGTGATCGGCGAACGGGTCGCGGCGCTGGTGCCGGAGGAGGCGACGCTGCAACTGGGCATCGGGGCGGTGCCGGACGCGGTGCTGGAGTCGCTGCGAACCCGGCGCGGACTGGGCATCTGGTCGGAGATGTTCAGCGACGGAGTGCTCGGCCTGGAGAAGGCCGGAGCGCTGTCGTCGGCGCACCCGATCACCGCGTCCTTCGCGTTCGGGTCGCAGGAGCTGTACGACTGGCTCGACCGCAACCAGCGGGTACGGATGCTGCGCACGGAGAAGACCAACGAACCCGGCCTGATCGCCCGGCAGCCGCGGCTGGTCTCGGTCAACTCGGCCCTGCAGGTCGATCTGTTCGCGCAGGCCAACGCGGCGCGGGTGCACGGGGTGATCTACTCGGGCTTCGGCGGGCAGACCGACTTCGTGGTCGGCGCGATGCACTCTCCCGGCGGCCACGCGATCATCGCGCTGCCGTCCTGGCATCCGAAGGCGGACGTCTCGACCGTGATCCCGAGGCTGTCCGGACCGGTCACCTCCTTCCAGCACAGCTTCATCGTCAGCGAGCAGGGCACCGCCGCGATCTGGGGCCGTGACGCGGTGTCCCAGGCGCAGCAGATCGTCGACCGGGTGGCGCACCCCGACGCCCGCGAGGAACTGCGCGAGGCGGGCCGGGACCTCGGCTTCCCGCTGCGCTGACCGAGGGCGGACGCGTCGTTGGACCGGCATGGCGGGCCGACGGCGGTACGGTCGTGGGCATGACCACCCCCATCAAGGTCTTCCTCCTCGATGACCATGAGGTCGTGCGGCGGGGTGTCGCCGCCCTGCTGGAGTCCGAGGACGACATCACCGTCGTGGGTGAGGCCGACACCGCCGAGCGTGCCCTGGCCCGGGTGCCGGCCCTCCAGCCGGACGTCGCGGTGCTGGACGTGCGGCTCCCCGACGGTGACGGCGTGACGGTGTGCCGGGAGCTGCGCTCGCGCATGCCGGAGCTGGCCTGCCTGATGCTCACCTCCTTCTCCGACGAGGAGGCGCTGTTCGACGCCGTCATGGCCGGCGCCTCGGGATACGTGCTCAAGCAGATCCACGGCTCGGATCTGGTGGGCGCGGTCCGCACGGTGGCGTCCGGCCAGTCGCTTCTCGACCCGAGCAGCACCGCGAAGATGCTGGAACGCCTGCGCCGCCCTGCCCGCCAGGACCCGCTCGCGGACCTCACCGAGCAGGAGCGCAGGATCCTCGACCTCATCGGCGACGGCCTGACCAACCGCCAGATCGGCGAGCGCCTGTTCCTGGCGGAGAAGACCGTCAAGAACTACGTTTCCGGGATCTTCACCAAGCTCGGCATGAACCGCCGCACACAGGCGGCGGCCTTCATCACCCGCCTCCGTACGGACGGCCCCGATGACCGGCCGGGAGGCGCTCGAAATAGCATCTGATCATGACGAATGAAGCAGGTAACGGACGCATCGTGGTCGGCGTGGACGGTTCTGAGCCGTCGAAGCGGGCCTTGGAGTGGGCGATCCGCCAGGCCCGCGTGACCGGTGGGAGCGTGGAGGCGATCGCGAGCTGGCAGCTCCCCACGGCGTACGGGTGGGTGCCGCCGGCGGACGTGGACTGGGAAGGCGACGCGGCCAAGGAGCTGACCGAGGCGGTGCGGGCCGTCGCCGGGGACCAGCCCTCCGTCCCGATCCGATCCACGGTGGTGGAGGGCAACCCGGCCGAGGTGCTCGTGAACGCCTCCCGTGACGCCGAGCTCCTGGTCGTCGGCAATCGCGGGCACGGCGGGTTCGCCGGGCTGCTGCTCGGCTCGGTCAGCCAGCAGTGCGTGCATCACGCGCACTGCCCCGTGGTCGTGATCCACGGCGATGCCCCGGAGCACGGAAGCGCCTGAAGTACCTGCGGAGGCGGGGACGAAGGTCCCGCCGGTGGCGCGGCTTTGGCCTCTGCGGCGGGCCGGGTGGTCCGCGGTTGAGTAAAGGCAGCCGGAACAGCTCCGGCACCGCCTGAATGAGGTGAAGACGATGGCCGTCACCGACCGCCGCTCCGCGACCCACCGCCCGCACGCCCGTCCGTTCCACGCCGAGCCGGTGACCGAGCGGCCGGCCGCCCGCTACGTGTGGGCCCTGGCCCGCATCTCGCTGGGCTTCGTGTTCGTCTGGGCCTTCCTCGACAAGCTGTTCGGGCTGGGGCACGAGACCACGGCCAAGCAGGCCTGGATCCACGGCGGCCACCCGACCCTGGGGTTCCTGAAGTTCTCGGCGGCCGGCCCGTTCAAGGGCTTCTACCAGAGCATCGCGGGTGTGTCCTGGGCCGACTGGCTGTTCATGCTGGGCCTCGCCGGGATCGGGGCCGCGCTGATGCTGGGCATCGGGATGCGGATCGCGGCCGCGGCGGGCGCGGTCATGCTGGTCATGATGTGGAGCGTCGTCCTTCCGCCGCAGAACAACGTGTTCATGGACGACCACCTCATCTACGCCCTCCTGGTGATCGGCCTGGCCCTGGTCGGCGCCGGCGACACCATCGGCCTGGGCCGCTGGTGGGCGGGGACGCGCCTGGTCCGCCGCCTTCCCATCCTCAAGTGACGGTGACGGTCCCCGAGGGAAGAGCGCGTGGCGAAGGCCCGCGCTCTCTCCTCGTTCGTCCGCGGCGCGGACTCCGGAACGACGTGAGACGACGAACGGTGCGCTGGAGCCCTCCGGCCGGCCGTTCAGCCGGCCTGGCCGACACGGCGGCCGGTGATGCGGCTCGGCCGGATCCGCAGGTAGAGCTCCCGGACACCGCCCGCCCACGGCTCGACGCCCGCCTCACGCACCGACGCGCGCTCCTCCTCGGACTCCACGTGGTGCAGCGAACCCTGGATCAGAACGCTCCACCCCGCACGCGCCGCCGGGTCCAGCTCATCGATCTCGAACGCGACCTGGTACTCGGCGTTCGAGATCCCGGTGCGAAGGTCCTCATCGGTCGGGCTGTCCTGGGCGGTCCGGAAGACGATCGTGCCCTCGTGCAGCTTGTAGTTGACCGGGAGGATCGTCGGACCGTACCGGCCGACGTAGGCCAGCCGCCCGACACCGCCCGACGAGATCAACCGCAGGCACTCGCCCTCGTCCAGAAAGACCGGCGGGGGCGCTCCGCTGTCCTGCCCCTGGCCCGCAGTCCTCGCCTCGGCCGAGCCGGCCGCCTCACCCGTCATGCGATCACCCACATCGATCAGTCCCATTGAGCTCAGCCGGAGCCGTACCACCCGGGACGTTCCCCGATCCCCGCCGCCGAACCCGCCCCGCCGGGGCCCGGCCGCGTGGGCGGGACGTGCCCCGAAGTTCCACGGGGAACCGCCGGACGGCATCGATGGGAGGTGCGGCGGGGGACGGGGGCGAAGCGGGCCGCACGCAGCGAAGTAGCAGACCCGCTCCGCCAGGGGGAACCCCCGCCGCAACACTACCTTTACGTGACGGTAGGGTGAAGCCCGGTCGAGAGCGGTCACCCTGCCCGGTCACCGGGTCGGGAGCGGTCGCCCCGTCCTGGTCATCGCGTCCGCTCATCGCGGCCGGCCGGACATCCTCCCTCTCTGCGCCCGGCACGCCGTGCGGGGCCGCCGCCTGCCGCCCATCGCCCCATCACGGAGGATCATCGTGCCCACCTACCGCGTCCGAACGAACGACGGGGATCTGCGGACCGTCCAGGCGCTACGACTGTGCGCCGACCTTCATCATGTCCGCCTGGAGGAGCGCGCCGCCGGGGACTGGCGGACGGTGCTGGAGGTTCCGCTCGGGGAGGTCGAGCAGGTCCAGCGCCGGCTCAACGAGCCGAACGGAAGCTGGATCTGGATCACCGAGAAGCTGCCGGCCGCCCCGTCCGCATGAGGCGGTGGGCCGCCGGCTCAGGACGCGGATTTCAGCGCGTCGGTGAGTTCGGTGGAGAAGCGTTCGGCGTCGGCGAGGCGGGTGCGGATCTCCTCGCAGCGCAGTAGGACCATGTCGCGGTAGCCGGTCAGTCGTCCGGTCAGTTCGGACCGGCGCTCGGCGCACGGGTCGGTCCGGAGTTCGTCCAGGACGCCGAGCAGGTCCCGCATCTGCTCGAGCGTGAAGTCGAGCGGCTTCATCCGCTTGATGACCATGAGCCGGGTGACGTCCGCCTCAGTGTAGAGACGGAATCCGCCCTGGGAGCGCGCGGAGGGCGGGGCCAGGCCGACCTCCTCGTAATGCCGGATGGTGCGCAGGCTCAGCCCGGTGCGGTCGGCGACCTCACCGATCTGCATGTGCGTTGCGCCCATCCACGTCCTCCAGCGTCATCACCCGCGTCGCCTGCCGTAATCGCTCAAGCTTGCCACTTCCCGTCGTCCGGCGCGATCTACGGCCGGCCCGGCCGCGGGGGCCGCCGGGCCGGTGCCTCAGTCGCCGATTCCGGCCGCGAGCAGCGGGGTGAGCGTGATGTCGGGGTGCTCGCGTTCGATGGTGCGCAGGCGCCACTTGTCGCTGAAGACGGCGAGGAGGGAGCCGTCCAGGACCCGGGTGAGGACCTCGACGCCCCGCCGGCCGGCGAGGGCCTCCACCGACGCCTGGTCGGTGACCCGGGCGGTGGTGTACTCCAGGCGGCTCAGCTCGATCGGCGCGCCGAACTCCTGCTCCATGCGATGCGCGACGACCTCGAACTGCAGCGGGCCGACGGCGGCCAGCACCGGGGCCTGGTCGCCGCGCACGTCGCTGCGCAGCACCTGGACCGCGCCCTCGGAGCCGAGCTGGTCGATGCCGCGGCGGAACTGCTTGGCGCGGCCGTTGTCCCTGGCCCGGGCGACCATGAAGTGCTCGGGCGCGAACGCCGGGATCGGCGGGAAGACGATGGGGGTCTTGACGTAGAGCGTGTCGCCGACGGTCAGGCCGGCGGCGTTCGACAGGCCGATCACGTCACCGGGATAGGCGACGTCCACGGTGGAGCGGTCCCGGCCGAACACCGTCTGGGCGTACTTCGTGGCCAGTGGCCGGCCCGTCGGCTCGTGGATCAGGGTCATGCCGCGCTCGAACCGGCCGGAGCAGACGCGGATGAAGGCCAGCCGGTCGCGGTGCGCCCGGTCCATCCCCGCCTGGACCTTGAAGACCTGTCCGGAGAAGGGCCCGTCGACCGGGCGTTCCCGCCCGTCGGCGCCGGTCCGGGGCGTCGGCGCGGGGGCGAGCGCGCGGATCGCCTCCAGCAGGTTCCGTACGCCGAAGTTGGGCAGCGCGGCGCCGAACAGCACCGGGGTGCAGATCCCCGCCCGGTACGCCTCCAGGTCCAGGTCGGCGCCGATCTCCGCGACGAGGGCGAGCTCCTCCTGCGCGGTGTGCCAGGCGTCGCCCTCCTCGGCCGCCGCCCGCCCGGCCGGCACGGTCTCCTCGATCGCCCGCCTGGCCCCGCCCGGCGTACGGCGGTAGCGGGTGTACGTCCCGCCGGCGCGGTCGATCAGGCCGCGGAAGTCACCGGCGACACCGACCGGCCAGTTCAGCGGAGCCGGCTGCAGGCCGATGCGCTGCTCGACCTCGTCCAGCAGTTCAAGGGGCTCGCGGCCGGGCCGGTCCCACTTGTTGACGAACGTGATGACCGGGATGCCCCGATGGCGGCACACGTCGAACAGCTTGAGGGTCTGTGCCTCCAGGCCCTTGGCGGAGTCCAGCAGCATGATCGCCGCGTCGACGGCGGCCAGCACCCGGTAGGTGTCCTCGGAGAAGTCGGCGTGGCCGGGGGTGTCCAGGAGGTTCAGGAGCGTGTCGCCGAACTCGAACCGCAGCACCGAGGAGGTGATCGAGATGCCGCGGTCGCGTTCCATCTCCATCCAGTCGGAGGCGACTCCGCGCCGTCCGGCCTTGCCGTGGACCGCGCCGGCCTGCTCGATGGCCGCCGCGTGCAGCGCCAGGGCCTCGGTCAGCGTGGACTTGCCCGCGTCCGGGTGACTGATCACCGCGAAGGTACGGCGCCGGCCGGCCTGCTCCACGACGTCCGTGACCCGTTCGGTCTCCTGCTCGACCGCTGTCACCCTGGCGTTCCCTCCCGTACGTGCCCGTCTTCTCCCACCGGGCGCCTACCCTAACGTTAGGGTCGATTGAGGGTGGACCGTCCCGGACGACCGCCGGACTAGACGGCGGTGCCGAGGAGATAACCGAGGGTGGCGGCCAGCAGCCCCAGGGCCAAGCTCCCGAAGGCGTTGAGGCCGGCCTCCAGGAGCGAGCCCTCCTCCAGGAGACGGGCGGTCTCGAAGCCGAAGGTGCTGAAGGTGGTCAGGGCGCCGCAGAACCCGGTGCCGGCCAGGGCGACGACCGGCTTCGGCAGGTCGTGGGCGGCGCCGGTGAGCAGGCCGAGGATCAGGCAGCCGATGAGGTTGACGGTGAGGGTGCCCCAGGGGAGGACGCCGTTGCCGCGCTGCTGGACGAACCGGTCGATCAGGTAACGGCTGGGCGCTCCGAGGGCACCGCCGAGCAGCACCAACAGGACGGTCACCGCTCCTCCTCTCCCTTGTCGCGGCCGACATAGCGGTAGACCTCGACCGGCTCGAGGGTGACCAGGCCCTCGTCGATGAGCTCGTCGAGTTCGAGGAGGAAGTCGACGATCTTGTCTTCGGCGTCGACGATCACGATGGCCAGCGGCAGATCGTCGCTCAGGGACAGGATCCGGCTGGTGTGGATCCGGGACGAGGCACCGAATCCCTCGATGCCGCGGAACACGCTCGCGCCGGCCAGCCCGCGCTCGCGGGCGCGGTGCACGATCTCGGCGTAGAGCGGCTTGTGGTGGTACTGGTCGGTCTCGCCGATGAGGATCGTCACGCGGCAGGCGGTGCCGTGGAGTCTCATGCCCGCTCACTCCCTCGGTTCCGGCGTACGGGCAGCCCGGCGATCAGGCGGGCCAGCGCCATCCCGCACCAGACCGCGACCAGACCGCCCACCAGGCTATTGACCGCGTACGCGTCGGCGAGCGTCCACGCGCCGTGTCCCGCCAGATTCCTGATCTCTACGGCGAAGGTCGAGAAAGTGGTGTAACCGCCGAGGAAACCGACGCCGAGGAAGGGACGGACGTACCGGTTCGGCGGCCACACGTCGAGGACGAGCACCATGAGCAGCCCGAGGGCGAAGCAGCCGGTGAGGTTGATCGAGAACGTGGCCCAGGGGAAGTGACCGGGCTTGACCGGCATCGCCGCGGAGATGAGGTAGCGCGTGACGGTGCCGAGCGCGCCGCCGAGCGAGATCACCGCCAGGACGCTCCACTGCCGGTCGCGGCGCGGCGATCGCCTGGGCGCGAAGACGTCGCGTTCGGGATGGGCGCCCTCGCCGCGAAGGTCGACATCGGGGTCGGTGGGCAGGCCGGCGGGCTCCTCGAGGGGGTGGCCGACCGGGCCGTCGGGGGACGGGGAAGTCACGGCATCCTCTCGTTCGGCTGCATGCCACCTCCCTGACCTCGAGCCAGGGACCGTCAGCGGCCGCACCGCGGTTCAGGTGAGCCCCATCACCTCTGCCGTCTTCCATTCTGCCCTATGTCCCGAGACGCGATGGTCCCCCGTACGGGCGCAGCCCTGTCGGGGGCCATCGCGGAGATCGAGCACGGTCACCAGTGGTCGTGGTGGAGCACGGTCTCCAGGGGGCGCCGGCGGCGCCAGCCGTGCCGTTCGAGGTCCGGCACGGTCTCCAGGTGCGTGACCGGGCCCAGGCACAGCCAGGCGACCGGACGGATTCCGGCCGGGACGCCGAGCAGCCGGCGTAGGTACGGCTCCCGGTAGAAGGACACCCAGCCGACGCCCAGTTTCTCGGCGGTGGCGGCCAGCCACAGGTTCTGGATGGCCAGGCAGACCGAGTACAGTCCCGCGTCGGCGATGGCGTGCCTCCCCAGCACCGCCGGGCCGCCTCGTTCGGGATCGTAGGTGACCACGACCGACAGGCTGCTCTCCAGCACACCGTCGATCTTGATCCGGGCGAAGCGGTCGGCGTCGGCGCCCTTGAGCGTGGCCGCGAACTCGGCACGTTCGTGCTGAACGTGGTCGTGGAAGGCGCGCCGGACGGCCGGGTCCCGCACGAGGATGAAGTCCCAGGGCTGGGACAGCCCGACGCTGGGCGCGGCGTGCGCCGCGGTCAGGACGCGGTGCAGGACCTCTTCGGGTATGGGCGCGCCGGTGAACTCGGCGCGTACGTCGCGGCGGCGATGGATCAGGTCGTAGATATCGGCGTTCAAGGGCATGCTCCCGCTGCGTACGAGGACTCGTCCGGACGTCGACCCGGTCCGGGATCGACGGAGATCACGATCTTCCAGTGTCGAGCGGCTCACGGTGCACGCCCGTGGGGCATGCCGGAGCGGGCGGCGTGCGGCTTGCAGACGATCGAGCGCCTCCTCACCCGGGCCCGGCCGGACGCCGGGCGCGGCGCTCAGGGAACGTCCGTCCGGTTCAACCGCCGAAGAGCCGCAGGCGGTGTGCCATGGCCGCGGCCTCCCCGCGATTGGCGACGCCGAGCTTGGCGAGGATCCGGGAGACATGGACGCTGGCCGTCTTCTCCGTGATGAAGAGCCTCGCGCCGATCTCCCGGTTGGAGTGACCGTCCGTCAGCAGCCGGAGTACCTCGGCCTCGCGCGGTGTGAGCCCGAGCATGTCGATCTTCCGGGTCTCCTCCGCCGCCTCGGAGGCATCGGGGGTCGGAAGGCGTACGCTCCGGGCCAGCGCGTCGATCTCCTCCCGGAGGAATCCGGCGCCGAGGTCACCGGCCTCCTCCGCGGCGGCCGCGAGCAGCGCCCGCGCGGTGCGGTTGTCGCGTACGGCGATGGCCGCCTCGGCGGCGCGTACGCGCGCGTGGCAGGCGAGATGGGGATTGCCCGCCTTCTCCCACGCGGTGACGACATCGTGCCAGGCCGGGCTGGTCGTCTCGAGGGAGTCCATCTCGGCGGCGAACTGCGCCGCGTAGGCGTGCCATGGCGGAGTGTCGGCCGGGAGGCGGGCCGCCACCGCGGAGAGGACCTCGGTGAGGCCGCCGGCCGCGTGAGACTCCGCGAACGCGCGCAGCCGCGTCCGCGCCCGTACCTCGACCATCGCGCCGGTGGTGACCAGCGCCCACGTGTGGACCACGAGCTGGCCGCGCTCCGGCGCCGCGTCGAGGGCCCGCGCCAGCACCCGCCGGGCGTGATCGATCCGGTCCTCCCGCAGAGCGATCTCCGCGTCGAGGCGCGCCATCGGCAGGAGACCGTCCTCATGACCGAAATCCGGGCCGAATTCACCGGCGGCCAGCGCGAGGTACCGCTTGGCGGCCGCCAGGTCGCCGCGCGCGAGCGCGAGGTCACCGCGCAGCAGGTGCAGATAGGCCACGAAGACACCGCTGAGGTTCTCTTCCGACGCCTCCATCGCCGCCGCGGCGTCGGCCCAGCGCCCCATCGAGAAGAGGGCCATGCCGAGGTTCGCGGTCAGGAAGGCGCCGAGAGTGGCGGAAAGGCCGCTCTTGTGCGCCGCGTCCAGCCCCTCACGGGCGACGGTCACCGCCTCCGCGTACAGGCCGACGGCCCAGAGCTGGACGGAGAGGTTGACGCACGCGCGTGTCAGCCCGGGCAGGTCGTTGCGGCTCTTGGCGAGCACCCGCGCCGCCTCGAACACGGTCACCGCGTCCTCGTGGCGGCCGTCATAGGCGAGCGCCGTGCCCTGCGTCGTCAGGGCGGCCACCTGGAGCTCGTCGTCTCCCAGGGCGCGAGCGATCCGCACGGCCTCCCCGCTCACCCGGCTTCCGGCGGCGGCGTCTCCCCGAGTGGTCAGCGCGGAGCCCAGGATCTCCAGCACGGTGCCACGGGTGACGGACGTTCCCGTCGGGACCAGCCGCACGGCCTCCTCCAGAGCGGGCACGGCGTCCGCATGACCGAGGCGGAGCAGGAGCCTGCCACGGCGTGCGAGCAACAGCGCTGCTCTCTCGGGTTGCCGAGCGCGGTCGACATTGGCCAGGGCCTGCTCCGTCAGGACGAGACCCTCCTCATGTTCGCCGGCGAGCCACGCCGCGTGCGCCGCCTCGTACTCGAGTTCGTGCCGGTCCGCCGCCTCCGGCACGTGCGCCGACAGGTCCAGCGCGCGCCGGAGCAACTGGTACTGCTCGACGTGCGCGCTCAGTCCCTTGGCGACGGCCGCGGCCCGCAACAGGGCCGGCAGCTCGCGGGTCGGCTCACCCGCTCCCGCCCAGTGGTACGCGAGGCTGCTCGGCAGGTGTTCCGGCGAGAGGAGCTCCGGCCGGCCCTCGAGCGCGAGGGCGTACGCGCGGTGCAGCCGGATGCGTTCGCCCGGCAGGAACTCGTCGAAGACCGCCTCCCGTACGAGAGCGTGCCGGAAGTCGTACCCCTCGCCGTCCGCCGCGAGCACGTACGCGTCGATGGCCGAGCGCAGGGCATCGAGCAAGGCCTCGTCCGGCATGGCGGCCACCGCCGCCACGACCTGATGGGACACCCGGGACCGCTCGATCGCGACGAGCCGGATCACCCGTTGCGCCGGTTCGGGGAGGCGCTCGACCCGGCTGACCAGAAGGTCGCGCAGAGAGTCGTCCAGGCTGGACATCCCGCTGCGCCATACCCGGACCAGTTCCTCGACGAAGAACGCGTTCCCGCCGGAGCGCTCGAAGATCCGATCGACGAGCGCGGGTGGCGGCTCGGTGCCGAGCGCGCTCGTCATCAGCTCGGCCGTCTCCGCATGGGTGAAGCGTCCGAGTTCGATGCGCTGGACGCCCTCCACGCGATTCAGTTCGGCCAGGAACGGCCGGAGCGGATGGCCCCGGAAGAGGTTGTCGGTGCGATACGTCGCGACGATGAGAGCGCGGGTGCCCCGGAGGCTGCGGGCCAGGACGTCGAGGAGCGCCCGCGTCGACCGGTCCGCCCAGTGCAGGTCCTCGATGAGGAGCACCAGGGGCCGCTCGGCCCCGAGCCGTTCGACGAACACGGCGAACTGGTGGAAGAGCCGGGCCTGACCGGCGGGCGTCTCTCCGGTGGGGCCCGGCAGCAACAGCTCGGGGAACAGCTGAGCGAGCTCAGGCAGGGAGGGCAGCAACGAGATCAGCCGGTCCACACCGAGCCCGCGGACGAGCCCGCGGAGCGCCGTGATGATCGGCGCGAGCGGGAGGCCCTCCAATCCGGACTCCACGCACGCCCCGGACAGGACCAGCGCGCCGGAGTCCTCGGCCGCGCCGGTGAACCGCTCGACCAGCCGGGTCTTGCCGACGCCCGCCTCGCCACCGACCAGCACGACCTGCGGCCTGCCCCCGGCGGTCTGGTCGAGCGCCGTGGTGAGCCTCTCGTACTCTCGCCGTCTGCCGATGAACGACCGGTCGGGCGTCCTGTCCATGCTTCCTCCCGATGTGGCGGTGGGCGGCCGACGGGGCCGGCGACCGCCTCGCCTGGACGACGCGGGGTCCGGTATTCCAACGATGCGTGACCTTAACCGGTGCCCGTGGTCGGGAAGAAGCTCGAACCGCGGAGGGCCCCGGCGAAACCGCCGGGGCCCTCCGCAGTCGCGCCAGCTGGATCGGCCGGTCAGGGCCACGGGTTGAGGCGAACGGAATTGATCGGCGTGAAGTCGTAGTTCACGCCGATCGCCTGAGCGGCGATATGGCCGTTGGGTACGGTGCAGTTCGTGCCGTTATAGCCATAGCACAGATCGAGACTCGCGCCGCCCGTCTGGTTATTCGCGATCTGGTGCAACCCGTATTCGTTGCTGAGGTTGTGGTATCCGTAGCTCCAGAAGACGGCTTCTGGGTTACTGGTGGTATTGTCCTGATTCTGCGGGTAGATGCAGACCGCGCCGTCCGGGCATCCCTCCCATGTCGAGGCCTGCGCGAGGGTGACCGGGCCGAGCGCCATCGCGCCGGTCGCGGCGATCGCGAGCGCCGCGACCTTCCCGGCCGTGCTCCGCCAGGCGTATGCGGACCTGCTGAATGTGCGCTTCATGGTTGCTCCTTGGGTTTCGCGGAGAGAGGAAGAATCCGCGAGTGAGCCAATCACGGTCGGTGGGCGTCACGCCATTACACTTTCGTGGCGGTTCGTTCGACCACCATCGGAATCCGCTTGGCCCCGATCATCGTCCACTGGTCATGAGGTTCGACCTCAGAAGGGGAGGCGACGCGGATTTCCCGATAGCGGCTCAGCAGCATCTCGAGCGCGATTCTGGTCTCCAGGCGGGCGAGCGGTGCGCCCAGGCAGAAGTGGATCCCGTGCCCGAAGGCGAGATGCCTGTTCGACGGCCGGTGGACGTCGAAACGATCCGGTGCGTCGAACAGGTGCTCATCGCGGTTGGCCGACGCCAGCCATACGTTGACGAAACGTCCGGCCGGTATCCGCCGCCCGGCGAGCTCGGTCTCCCGGGTCGTACGGCGGGCGGTGCTGGTGAACGGAGGGCGGCTCCTGAGCACCTCCTCGACGGCCGCGGGGATGAGCCCGGGATCCCGGCGTAGTCCCGCGGCGACGCCGGGATTCTCGTCGAGGCACAGCACGGCGTTGCCGAGCGTGACCGTCGTGGTGATGTGCCCGGCGATCAGGAGTGCGCCCGTGAACCCGACGATCTCGTCGTTCGAGAGCCGGCGCCCTTCGACCTCCGCCCGGACCAGGCCGCTGATCAGGTCCGGGCCCGGCACCGCCCTCCTTCGTTCGATGTGCTCGATCAGGTAGGGCTCCATGTCCGCCAAGTGAAGATCATCGTCTCCGGTGCCGGGCGCGGTGCGGCCCCCGGCCAGCAGGATGTCCGCCCACCGGCGGAAGAGCACCCGGTCCTCGGCCGGGACACCGAGCATCTCGGCGATGATGACGACCGGTAGGGGATGCGCCAGATCGTCGATGAGCTCGAAGGCGCCCCCGCCGTCGGCCTTGTCGAGCAGTTCGGCGACGACGGCCGCGACGCGCGGCGCGAGCCCTTCGATCATGCGAGGGGTGAACACGCGTGACACCAGGCCGCGGAGCCGCCCGTGCCGCGGCGGGTCCATCCAGGAGAAGTTCCCGCTGTAGAACAGCTCCAGGCCGTCCGGGGTCCGGATGCCGTCCATCATCGCGACGGAGAAGGTGGACCAGTCCGAGAGGACGGTCAGCGCCTCCGCGTGGGAGAAGACGTGCCAGACGTCGCGCCGGTGATCGTGCCAGACGGGATGATCATGGCGCATCCGGTCGAGCCAGTCGAACAGCCGGGACGGCCGGTAGCCGCGGCCGGCCGTACCGGAGCCCGCCGTACCGGAGCCGGCCGGCGCTGGTCCCTCGCCGGTCTCCTGGGATGGGGTGTCGGGTGCGCGCACGGCTCAGGCCCTCCCGTCTTCCCGGATACGCGAACGGAGCCGCTCCAGCCGGTCGAGCACGGCGGGCAGCGGCGGCGCGGCGTTTCCCCCGCCGCGTCCAGACGAGGCGCTCCGCCCTGGTACGGGCGGCACGACCTCGATGTTCGGCCGGTCTCCGAGGTCCTTCAGATGGCGCTGCGTCACCGGGTTGTTCTCGCCCCCGGGCGGCAGGGTCGGCGCGACGGCGATCGCGGCGGTCGTGCACTGGAGCGCGGAGAGCATCGGGGTGTCGGTGAATCCCAGCGCGAACCGGGCGATGAAGTGCATGGTCGCCGGGTAGACGACGATCGCGTCCGGCCACTCGGCGTACCGGACGTGCGGGACGTCGGCGCCCGGGTGCTCGGGCCAGGTGTCCAGCGGGACGTCACGGCCGATGAGCGGCGCCAGCGCGCCGCGCGACACGAAGCGCTCGGCGCTGCGGGTGATGACGATCCGCAGGTCCGGCTCGGGATAGAAGTTCCTGAACCAGTTGATCCAGAACGGCAGCAGCGCCGCGGCGAGGGAGCCGGTGCCGAAGAGCAGCAGGCGGTCCGCGGTGAACGGCGGTGGCGGCCCCAGGGCCGGCATGCCGGGAGAGGTCTGGTCGTGGTCGTCCATGACGGTGTTCGTCGCCTTCCTGGGCGGGGGATCATCTGGTGGGAGCCGGGGTCCCGCCGGCCGCCGGGCCCGGTGACGTGTCACGAGAGCAGCAGGATCCGGTCCCACGCCGCCACGTCCCCGTCGGTGCCGCGCCGTCCGGGTCCGAGCAGGTGGCCGGGGGTGACCGTCAGCAGCGCCGCGGCACAGCCCGCCGCGCCCTCGTACATCCCGGCGGCGTCCACGCCGGTCCAGCGCGTGACCCTGCCGTCCTCGATGTCCGGGACCGAGTGCCGGAAGACGAAGGGGGCGTCCTCATCCGCCTCGTCCATCATGCGGAGGGCCATCCGCCGGGCTCCGGCCAGCAGGGCCGGGTCCCGGGCGGCCGTACCGACGCGATGCAGTGCCTGGACCAGCCCGGCGTGGCCGTGGCACACGGTCGGGCCGACGAGCCGCCGTTCCTCCTCGGCCCGCTCCATGACGGCCCGCAACGCCTCGACGGCGAGGCTTCGCCGGCCGGCGTCGTCCAGGGCCACGCCCGCCAGGTGCAGGGCGGCGGCCACTCCGGCCGTCCCCGTGCACCACGCCGCCGTGGACCGGGAACCGCCCTCGCCCGGCTCCTGCTCGGCGCCGGTCCGGGCGGGCCAGTACGGCCCGTGGGCGTCCCGGCGGGCCTGGGCGACCAGCCATTCGGCCATGACCTCGATCGCATCGGCCTGTCCGCGTACCGTGTGGCCGCGGGACAGGCTGAGGGAGAGCAGGGCCAGCGGCCCCGCGACGCCGTGCGCCACGCCGACCTCGAAGACGTCGTTCGCGCCCTCGGCCGGGAAGGGCGTCCCCTTCGACGCCGCCGTCCACCAGCCCGGTCGGGTCCGGCCGTTCACCTCGATCGGCTCGGTGAGCCGTACGAGACGCCGCAGCGTCGACCGGAGGGCCGGGACCGTGTCGGGGTGGGCGGCGGTTCCGTCGTCCACCGCGTCCAGCAGCAGCCGCCCGACTCCGGTGCAGCCGCTGATGAGGTCGTGTTCCCGCCCCGACACGCCGGCCGTGCCGGGGGCACCGGCGGAGGCGTTCAGCCGTTCCCGCAGCCTGCCCGCGACCGCGCCGAGCAGGTTCCGGCGCAACCCGGCATAGTCACCCTCGCGCGCACCGCAGGTCTGAACGGCCGACAGCACCGCGGCCGGTCCGAGCGCGAGCCCGGCCGAAGGCTCCGATGAGATCGCGTCCACCGCCCTCCGGAGGTGCGCGTGTGCCGTGGCGGCCCAGCGTGAGTCGCTCCAGGCGAGGGTTCCGTAGAACGACGCGACACCGGAGTGGCCGCGGGCGAGCCCCGTCGCCGCCCAGCCGCCGTGTGCGGGCGTGCGGTCCGCGGTCGATACCGCGGCGACGGCCACCGGGTCGGCGAGGCGCTCCGCGATGATCTGGATGAGTTCGGCCGCGCGCTGGGCGTCCGCGCCGCTCAGCGGTCCCGGTCCCGGATCCGGCGCCGGTCGCCCGGGTGCGGCGCTCATTCGCCGGCCCCCGGCTCCGGGCGCCGGCCCGGCCAGGACGACCGGAGTTCGGCCGATCGCCCGTCCAACGCCTCGGGGTCGCACTCGACGACCCCGGTGAACCGCTCCGGCCGGAACAGCTCCCCGATCATGTGGATGACGTCTTCGGCCGGCGTGGCGGCCAGAGACGCCGGCAGACGTTCGAGGCGGGCGGTGTCGTGGCCGCACCGGAGCATGTGCGAGATCCACGTCGCGAGGGACGCCTGAGAGTCGCAGGCACGGTACAGCTCGCCGACCGCGTACCGGCGCGCTTCGGCGATCTCGCCCGCGGCCGGCGGTCGCGTGACCGCCCGTTCCAGCAGTTCCCGGATGGCGTGGAGCGTCTCGGCGGTCGTCGCGGTTGCGGTGGCGGCCTGGATCTGGACGATGGGCCGTCCCAGGACCACGTCGACGGCGGTCGACACGTGATAGGCGAGTCCCCGGCGCTCTCGGACGGCGGTGGCCAAGGGTGCCGAGGGACGGCCGCCGACCAGGAGGTCGGCGAGCCGGCCGGCCGGCCCGCCGGGGTCCGTGAGGCCGACGCCCGCGGCGAGGAGGGCGATGTGGCTCTGTTCGGCGCCCGCGCGACCGGCGGCGATCTCGATGCCGGGCTCCGCGGGCGGCCGGCCGTCCGGGAGCGCCGTGTCCGGCCGGGATGACGGCGCCCAGGCCGCCAAGGCGGTCTCGGCCGCGGCGAGCATGCGGTCGGGCGGAAGATCACCGACCAGCACCAGGGTCGCCGACTGCGGCCGGATGACGGACCGGTGGTAACGCAGCACGTCATCGGCCGCGACCGTGCGGAGGTCGGTGGGTCTCGGCGGCGTGAGCAGCAGTGCCCGCTCGCCGAAGAACCGCTTGTTGAGGAGGGCCTGGCCGACTCGTCCGGGCAGGGTCTGCCCGGCCTCCGCCAGCGCGGCCACGCGGCCGCGCTCGGCGGCGACCCGCCCGTATCGATCGCCGTTCGGGTTCGCCACCGCCTCCGCCAGCACCCGGAGCAGCGTGGTCAGGCGGTCCGAGCGGGCGTGGCCCGAGAAGACGATCCACTCCCGTTCCCGGCGGGCCCGCAACGCACCTCCGCTGTCGCCGAAGGCCGTCTCCGTGGCCTGGGCGACCGGTCCACCGGCGCCACCGAGGACCGTACGGCAGAGGAGCTCGGCGCGCGCGGCGTCGGCGGGGCCGGCGATCTCGTTCGGGAGGTGAAGCCGGAGCTCGACCAGCGGAGCCGAGCGGTCCGGTACGGCCACGACGCGCAGGCCGCCGGGCAGCCTGCGGTCGACCGCCTCGCGCCAGAGGGGCACGTCGTGCCGCCCGCCGGGCCGAGGGGATTCCGGAGAGGGCGTTCCCCGACGTGTCGGCCCGTGGGTGAGCACCGCCCGTGGCGCGCGCCGCAGCGACTCGGCCGCGGCGGCGACCTGCTCGGCGCTCACCTCGCCGAACCTCCTCGGCAGCCGATCGAGGAGCGTTCCGTCGCCGAAGAGGATCTCCAGCCTGCCGACGGCCCGGGCCTGCGCCGCCACGGGATCGTGGTCGCGATGAACGCCCGCCGCCCGTACGGTGACCGCGCGGGCGAGCTCCGCGTCCGACGGACCGCGGGCCGCGAGGTCGAGCAGTTCCGCGTCGAGCGCGTCGATGATCCGGTCCGCCTCGACGGCCGGCTCGTGGACGGCCGTCAGGAGAAGGGTGTCGGGGTGACGGGCGTCGAGGGGCCCGAAGAAGCCGCAGCCGGAATCGAGCGCGTGGACCTGCATCCCCTGGTCGTCGAGCCGTCGCCGCAGCCGCGCGACCGGGCCCCCGGTGAGCAGGTCCTGGAGGACGACGTGGGCGAGGTAGCGCTCGAGGTGCCGGCCCGGATCCGGTGCCCGGTAACCGATCGCCACGGCCGGCGCCGCCGGAATCCGCGCCTCGTGGTGCGCCCGGATCGCGGCCTCCGGCGGCGGCTCGTCGAGCGGGTCGGCCGGGACCGCCTCCCGCGGTGGGAGATCCCCGAAGTGACGGTGGACGAGATCGGCGGCGTGGCCGGGGTCGAACCGTCCCGCCAGGGTCAGCACCGCGTTGCCCGGGGTGTAATAGGCGTCGAAGAAGTCCGAGGCCTCCTGGGGGGTGACCTTCTCCAGCTCCTCGAAACAGCCGTAGCCGTCATGGGCGTTGGGGAACGTCCGGTACAGGACGGCGGGGAGCAACGGCCAGGGGAATCCGCCGTAGGGCCGGTTGAGGACCCTCAGGCGGATCTCCTCCTTCACGACGTTCACCTGACCGCGGAGGACGGTCTCGGTGATGCGCGGTCCGCGCATCCGGTCCGCCTCCAGCCGCAGGACGAGATCCAGGGCCTCGGGTGGCACGTGCTGGTGATATTCCGTGTAATCCTGATGCGTCGAGCCGTCGGCCGTGCCCCCGGCCCGTTCGATCTCCCCGAAATGGGACGCGACCTCGGCATCCTCGCCGCGGTGGAACATCAGATGTTCGAAGAGGTGCGCGAAGCCGGCTCGCCCGGGCGGCTCGGTGCGGAAGCCGACGCCGTAGTGCACGCCGACGCCGAGCGTCGCCCGGCCGCGGTCGGGTCGCAGCAGCACGCGCAGGCCGTTCGCCAGCGTGATCCGCCTTGTGGTGGTCTCCCGCGCGGAGGCGTTCGAGTCCGTTGTCATCAGCCTTACCAGGTGAGGGCGGCGGCACCGTCGGAGTCGATGAGATCCGCGACGAGCGTCAGCGATCGGCGCAGGGACTCCTCGTGCCATCCCGCGAAGGCGGCGAAGTCGTACGCATGCGTGAGGATCCGGACGGCGGCTGCTCGTCCGACGGACGGCACCGGCGACCGCCCGTAGCCGGCGAAGAGCGCCCGGGCGAGGTCGCCGGGGGGTGGAGTGCCGGGCCGGACCGCCCGGAGCCCGACGCCCAGCTCCAGGATCTCGCCGAGCAGCCAGCCGAGGTCGAACGTCCACGGACCCGGCGTCACGTCCTCACCGGTGAAGAGGGCCCCGCGGCCCGGATCCGAACGATCGGGAACCAGGGCGCCGAGGCTCGGGCCGCCGTGCAGCAGCACCGGCGCGCCTTCCGTTCGCATGAGTCCTTCGCACCAGGTGGACACCCGGCACAGGCGATCCGCGCCGAGGACCTCGTCGATCAGCGTCCGCAGCCGCGCCGTACGCCCCACCTCGTCCTTCGCGGAGAGCCGCTCGGCGAGACGGGCGGGCCCGCGGGGCGGGCGCGCGGCGACGTCGGCCGGCACGGGCGACTCGTGGACGCGCCGGAGCGTCCGGCCGACGCTTCTCAGCAGCGGTGCGGCGCCGGTGCGCGCCGGGTCGTCACCCGTGAGGAGGGCACCCGCCAGCGACACCGGACCCGGCGCGTCATACCGAACACCGTCCTGGACGCGCTCGGGAAGGGCCGGCCGCACGGCGTCCCGGGGCAGCCGCGAGATCAGGTCGCGGACGCTCGCCGGGGGCGCCGGGAGGGGCGTGGCCATGGCCGGCCCCGGGCTCCGGATCCAGGCGAACCCCGCGTCTCCCAGGTCGAGGACGCAGGTACGCATGAGGTCGGTCCCGTAGGCGGCGATCACCGGGTACGGGTGGTCGTGCGTCTTCGATCTCATGACCGCGCCGCCTTCAGGATCGCCGCGCACTCGTCCCAGGCCACGTCGAGTCCTTCGGCGAGCGCGACCCCCGCGGTGTTGAGGACGACCTCGTCGACGCCGAGGTCCGTGTAGCGGTCGAGAGCACCGGCGATCGTCTCCGGCGAGCCGGTGATGAAGAGGTCGTGGTGGATGAGTGCGGCGCCCACGTCGAGGGGGCTCATGCCCTGGAGGTCGACCCCGGCGCGGCGGAGCATGTCCACGTAGTGCGGCCCCGCGACGTGCGCACGGGTCGCGACCTCGGCGAGCGCGCGCGGGTCGCGCGCGGCGGCGGCCGACGCGACCTGGACGACCGCGACGACGCGTGGTGCCTGTCGTCCCGCCTGTTCGGCGCCCTCCCGCAGGGCCGGGATGAGCTCCCCGCGCAGGTAGGCCGGCGGCGTCAGCCAAGTGATCGCGACGTCGGCGACCTGACCCGCCAGGCGCGCCATCGCCGGACGCAGGACTCCGAGTCCGAGTTCGACCGGCGGATGATCGAGGGGCGGCAGCCCGGTGTGGAGCTGGACGTACGTGCCGGGCAACCGGGACCGCCGCCCGTCGATCAGGGCGCGCAGCGCCGTCATGTACTCCCGCGTCGCGGTGAGCGGGCTCTCGTAGGGAGCGCCCCGGAGCGCCTCCACCAGGCGGGCCGCGCCCGGCCCGAAGCCGGCGACCACCGGCCGCCCGGTCAGAGCCGCGATCGAACGGATCTCGATCGCGGCCTTGTACGGATGCCGCAGTGGCATCAGCGACACGCTGGTCCCGACGGGCGGACGCAGCCCCCGCCCCGCCAGGTACGCGAACGCCTGGTGACTCTCCAGAAGGAGGGATTCCCCCATCCAGAGACGGTCGGCCCCGGCATCCCGCGTGAGGGCGGCGAACGGCGCGATCTGCTCCGGATGATGCGCCATGAATGGCAGGAGGATTCCGTATTTCACAGCAGACATCCCTTCAAAGCAATCCACCGGAGCTCCGATGGACCGGGCCGCGTGACCGGCACGCGGCCCGGCCGGGCGGAGATGAGGTCACCACTGCTTCGGGTGCGTCCGGCGGCTGCGCGTTCCTAGGCCTCGGAGGGCCCCACGCAGCAGTCGGTGCAGAAGACGTACCAGGTGGAGGGGGTGAACGAGTCGGCGGCGATCTCGGCGGCGGCCGCCCTCCCGAGTTCGTCGGCGTCGGTGTGCAGGTCGTAACCCGCGACCAGGTCCGTTGCGATCATGTAATCCTCCGTGCGGCTCGGATCAGTGGCCGTCCAGGATCCCCGCGGCCGTGAACGAGGGGAAGGGACAGCAGGGCCAGGTGACGAGGGTGAAGGTGTCGGCGGCCATCTCGGTGGCGGCCGCCGTTCCGAGTTCGTCGGCGTCGGTGTGCAGGTCGTAACCCGCGACCAGATCGGTTGCGGTCATGAGGTCCTCCGTGGAGGCGATGGCGGGTCGGTGCTCCGGCGGGCGGATGGTGCGGCATCGGCCCGCCCGCCGGAGCGAGGTGCGGGACCGGGCGATCCGATGGAGCGGGAGACCCTCTCCCGGCGTCACCCCGGTCCCGCACAAGGCGATTCACCGTCAGCAGCTGACGTCGATCGTGTAGGTGACCGAGACACAGATGATGGTGATCGCGGTGAACGTCGCCGGAGCTTCGGTGGCGGCCGCCGTACCGAGCTCGTTGGCGTCGGTGTGCAGGTCGTAACCTGCGACCAGGTCGGTCGGGCTCATGAGACACCTCCTTTCGCGGTGCTGGTTCCTTCATCCCGGCCGGGTCGGCCGGAAGCTCTTCGGGCGTGGCGGTCCGGTGCCGCCGACCGCCCTCGCCTCACCCGCCGACCGGGGTCTCGGCGCGCGAGGTCACCCGGGGGAAGGGAGGCGAGTCGAGGTTGCGCGCCGGAGTGAGCGGGTCGATGTTCGCCGCGCGCATGGCCGCCGCCACCGCGGCGGCCGGGTCGGCCGCGTCGGGCGAGGTCGCGTGCGCCAGCAGACCGGTGGCCACCACGCGGGCGCGGTGCTCGCCGAGGCTCAGCGAGGTGAAACCCCGCCGTGCGTCCGACGGCTCCCAGGCCATGGCCACGCCATCGCCGAGCGGCTCGGCGAAGAGGGAGGTGGTCGTCCCGACGCCGGCCGTACGGCCCGCCAGCCGGAGGAGATCCGTGATGACCGATTGAGCGGCGCCGGCGTCGAGGTAGAGGACCAGGCCGTCGCTGCGGGCGAACATCGGAGAGGTCGAGACGATCTTCGCGCGGTAGCGGACGTCCGCGCCTTCCAGCAGCTCCAGGGCTGCCGTCCACAGCGCGGGCACCATCGCCGGGCCGGTCACGTGGACGTAGATCCGGAGAATCGAGGCGCCGTGCCGGGGGCCGTTCGATCCGTCGGCGAGGAAGAATCCCGGTGACAGCGCGGGACGCGCGGCGGGCACCCGTAGCTCGATCGGCCGGCCGACCTGGAGAGGCTGCCCCGGCCGTACGGCCTCGCGTGCGCTCAGCACCCGGACGCCGTCCCGCTCGACGACGAGCCGTTCGCCATCGGCCCGGATCTCCCGAAGGATCGCCGGGGCCCTCGTCGTCCGATGCGGCATCCCCGAGAGAAGGCGTTCCTCCAGGAGGGGATCGCGGCGCGTGGTCGGGCGGTCGTCGATCGCCGCCGGGTTCCTGACGTGCCAGGCGAGGTAGAGGGCCTGGCCCAGGACCTCCAGGAACTCGGCCGCGTCGGCGGCGTGGATCTCCCGGCCGCAGACGGAGCCGCGGTGGCGGCCGGCGTCGATCTCGACCTCCGGCAGGACGCGCTCGACGCGGGGTGCCAGCAGCCCGGTCATGAAAGATCACCCAGCCCCAGGGTCGTCGCCGCGTCGGCGGCGTTGAGCAGCACCCGCCGGCCGATCCCGAAGGCGGCTCGGTCCACGGCCCGGATCCGGGGAGTGTGCTCCGCCAGGGAGAGGACCCGGTCCAGCAGATGCCAGCCGGCGAACGCGGCCGAGCGTTCGGCCAGGCCGGCGTCGATGGCGCCGCGTTCCGCCCGATGGCCCGACCAGAAGGCGGCGATCAGCGGCCGTCTTCTCTCGATCTCCCGGGCGCCCGCGCTGAGGATCTGCCGGTGGGTCAGCGGCGCGTCCGATCCACTGTCCGAACGGGCGCTCTCCGGGATGGCCGTGATGGCGCGGTACAGCCACTCGCCGGCGAAGCCTCCGATGTCCCGCGCGGGATCGGCGAGGCGGAACTCCTCCCAGTCCGTGAGGTACAGCTCCGACGCGGACAGCAGGAACTGGTCGAGCCGCAGGTCGCAATGGGTCGCGGTCCTCACGGCGGCCGTCTCCTTCTCGCGCATGCGCGTGAGGGCCGCGATCAGCTCGTCATCGCCCTGCAACAGCCGCCAGACCTCCAGGGCGGCGGCGCTGGACGCGGTGAACACCGCATCCGGAAGGGCGTGCAACCACGGCACCGGAGGAAGGTCGGGCGGGGAGTCGTCGAGGTCCTCCGGATCGGACCAGGCGCTGTGCAGCCGGCCGACGACCCTCCCGGCGCGATGCGCCAGCGCGTCGTCGAACGCCTCGTCGGCCGCCAGGTCGTTGCCGGTCCTGGCGTCGGGGATGAGCTCGAACACCACCAGGCGCGCGGCTTCGTCCCAGCCGAGGCACCGCGGTGCCGGGAGGCCGGGATTCCCCCGTTCGAAGGCGATGAGGCGATGGAGCCGGCGCGCCGCGCTCTCCGCCTGCCCGTCGATCCGCTTGACGAAGACCTGCTCTCCCGAGGTGGTGCGCCCGCTCCAGTTGTCGTTGCGCCCGGGGAAGGCGCGAGCGTTCTCGGGCGTCAACCGGCCGAGACCGAGCCGGCCGAGCACCTCGTTCACCTCTGGCAGCCGGCCGGTGTCGATCGCGCGATCGGGTGTCCGCGCCGTGCCGGCGGCGCCTGGGGCCGCCGTTCCCGGCTCGGGACGCTCCGCACGCGGCTCAGGGGACGGCTGCGCGAGGGGCTCGACGGACGTCTCACCGTTGCGAACGGCGTTACCGGCCAAGAGAGGCTTCATACGGGCATCGCTCCAGCGGTTGGTTACGGGGACGACCCTGACAAGCCGCTGTTGTGACGGTGATGGGAAAACGTTGAATCGGCTGCTCGGCGGTGTCTTGGAGGCGTTGATCGCCCTTTCCCGGCCGGGATCCGTTCCCGTAAGAGGCGGCCGGAGAGAGCCGGCCGAGTTCTACCTTCGTGGGATGGCCTCGCCAGGGCGTCAATGGTTGTCTGTCAGTCGGTGGTGCCATCGGGGGCGCTCTCGATATCTCACCCGATTGAATGCCTTTTCGTCGGCCGGCCTCATCAGCGGATCGCCGACGAGACGTGACCGGCGGGGAGCGGAATGCCGATCGAACTCGGGATACTGGGGGAGACGTATGTCAGCGCGGGTGCTCAGCCGATCGACGTCGGCCATTCGCGGCAGCGAAGTGTGCTGGCCGCTCTGCTGGTCGACGTCAACCATCCCGTTTCGCCGGCTCGACTCGCGCAGCGTGTCTGGGGTGAGGACCCGCCGGAGCGGGCCACGGGAACATTGCGCAGCTACCTCTCCCGGCTGCGTATCGCTCTGTCGACCACCGTCGGCGCCGATATCGAACGCACTTCCGCCGGATATGTCCTCAAAGTCAATGAGGAAGCGGTCGATCTGCACCGATTCCGCGCCCTGACGGCGCGGGCCCGGGCCAGCGGCGACGTCGCCGAAGCGGGCCGGTTGCACGGTCTCGCCCTGGCGCAGTGGCGTGGCGAACCCTTCGCCGACGTCGACTCCCCGTGGTTGACGGAGATGCGGCACGCCCTCCAGGCCGAACGGCTGGCGACGCACCTGGACTACTACGAGATCTGTCTACGGCTGGGCCGGCACGCCGCGCTGATTCCCGAGATGCTGACGCTGGCGGCGGGGCATCCGCTGAATGAGCGCCTGGCCGGGCTGATCCTCCTCGCCCTTTACCGGAGCGGACGGCAAGCCGAGGCGCTCGAAGAGTACGAGCGAATCCGGCTCCGGCTCGCCGAAGAACTCGGCGTCGACCCCAGCGCCGCACTCCAGCGCATGCATCGGCAGATCCTGACCAACGATCCCGGCCTCGACCCACCGGCATCGCCGGTCTCCGGCGCCACGCGCGTCCCGCGCCAGTTGCCCGCGCCGCCGTCGCCGTTCATCGGCCGAACCGACGAGCTCGCCGCGCTCGATCGCGCACTGGGCGGCCGGAGCGGACCGGGCCGGACGGTCCTCGTCTCGGCGATCGGCGGCGGCGCGGGCGTCGGTAAGACCTGGCTGGCCCTCCACTGGGCGCACCGGAACATGGACCGCTTCCCCGATGGACAGTTGTACGTCGACATGCGCGGGTTCGATCCATCCGAACCGCCGATGACGCCGGAGACGGCGGTGCGCACCTTCCTCGACGCCCTCGGCACGGAGACCACGGCGGTTCCGGAGAGCCTGGACGCGCAGGCCGCGCTGTACCGCACGCTCATCGCGGACAAGCGCATGCTCCTCATCGTGGACAACGTCCGGGACACCGCTCAGGTGGCGCCGCTGCTGCCGGGCAGCCCCTCGTCCGTCGTGATCGTGACCAGCCGGAACCAACTCGCCGGACTGGTCACCGCACACGGTGCCCGGCCGATGACCCTGGACGTCCTGCCCCATGACGCGGCGAGCCGGTTGTTCGACAGCCGGCTGGGTCCACACCGGACTCAGGCGGAGCCGGGTGCCGTCGCCGACCTGCTCGCCTACTGCGGGGGACTGCCCCTGGCGCTGAGCATCGTCGCCGCCCGCGCGAGCATGCGCCCCGATCTCCCCCTGGCACTGCTCGCCGGGAAGATGCGCGCCGGCTTGGCGGGCCTTGACGCGCTGGACGCCGGGGAGGTGACCGCGGACCTCAGAGCCGTCTTCTCAGGGTCCTATCGCACGCTCACTCCTGAAGCGGCCCGGTTGTTCCGGCTGCTGAGCCTCCATCCCGGGCGGGACATCGCCCACCCGGCGGCGGCCGCCCTGGCCGGCCTTCCGCAGGACCGGGCACGGGCGCTGCTCGCCGAACTGTTCCGGGCTCATCTGATCACCGAGCGCGCTCCCGGCCGATTCGCCATGCACGACCTGCTGCGCGTCTACGCCGCGGAACAGGCCCGGACGTTCGACACGGAGGCCGAACGATCCGCCGCCTGCCACCGGGTGCTGGACCACTACCTGCACTCGGCGGACGCCGCCGAGTCCTGACCGGCCGGCCACGGCGGAGCACACCGGAGGTGACCTTCCACCTTCGTGGAATATCGCACCGCGTCCGCATGCACTAAGTTCGTCGTCACCAGCGGGAGTTCTTGTGGCATGAGAGACTCCGATGCGGCCCTTTCATCATGTGGAAGCGAGGCTCGGGGGGCTGATGCGTCGCCTTGGAACTGCATCTGCACTGGAACCGGTGGATTACCGTAATACCTTCGCCGTTCTCGAAGACATCGCCGATTCGGTCGGGGGTGAATACTTCTTCGACCAATTCCGGGAGTCGCTGGCGTCACGTCTGGGCTGGACCGACTCTTTGATCGTCGACATTCCCGCGACCATGGGCGGCTTCCCCGGGCGGGACGTCGCCATCGATCATTTTCACAGTAACCGCTCCACCCCTTTCCTGGAGGAGTATCTCGACCGCTGGTACATGCAGAACCCTTTCAAGACGCGCCGGGCCGACCACTTGCTCGATCGTGCGGGCCATGTCTCCCTCCGAGACGTACGGGCCGGCTCGACGATGCGCGAGTGGACCTTCGTCGGGCACTACCTGCGCCGGCACCGGATCGCGGATCTCCTGAACGGCCGTATGGTCGGCAAGACGGGCGGGGCGGCGCTCGTGTGCGTCTACTTCGATGACGAGAGCGCGCTTCGCGAACATGACCGGGCCTTGATGGGGCACCTGCGGCGTTATCTCGGGCCCTGGCTGGACGAGCATTTCTCCCGCTCGCGCGACCCCTCCCCGGTGCCGACGGGTCTTTCGGAGCGTGAAGAGCAGGTGGCGGCGCTGGTGGCCGACGGGCTGAGCAATGTCCAGATCGCCAGGCGGCTGCACATCACGGTCGACACCGTGAAGAAGCATCTGACCCATGCGATGGCGAAGACCGGCTGCACGAACCGGACGCAGCTCGCCCTGATGCTTCTGGGCCACACGAGCATGAGCGGCTAGCGCACCGCGTCGCCGCGGGGCCGCCGGGAAGGCCTGCGGCCGCATAAGGCTCGGCTGAGGGGGTGTGACTCGGAAATAAGGCCGATGTAAGGCCGATGTAAGGCTTCTTCCGGATGCCGGAAGGGCCTGCGGTACGTGATCCTCCGGGTATGTTCACGACATCGGCGGCAGGCCCGGTCCGGCTGGGCGATGCCGATCCGCTCCGGCCTGCCGATTACCGTCGCCTCTTCGCGGTTCTGGACGACGTGATAGAGGCCGGCGACATTCACGTCTTCCGGCGGACTCTGCTCGTCTCGCTGGCACGGCACTTCGGCTGGACCACGGCGACGATTCGCCCCGCCTCGGCCGAGAAGCCCTCGCCGCCGCCGGTTTCCGCTGCTCGTGGTGCGGATGGCGTGATCGCCGTCCGCATCGACGCGGGGACCGCGGGCGCCGAGTATCTCGTGGTGGCCTTCGAAGAAGGCACCGCGGGAGATCTGGAGCGGGCCATCCTGAATAAACTGGCACGTCAGCTGGCGCCGTTGCTCCAACGGCACCTCACCCGCTGCCGGCATGGGGAGAATCGCGCATCGCTCACCAAGCGAGAGGTGCAGATCTCCGATCTCGTCGCCGGAGGCCTCAGTAACGGCGAGATCGCCCGCGAACTGCACGTCAGTATCGATACGGTGAAGAAGCATTTGACACACATATTCGCCAAGACCGGGTGCGCCAGTCGCACCCAACTGGCTCTGTTCCGGAGCGGTGGAAGAGAAGGCAAGGGCAACGTCACATGACCGGCGACGAGAGCACCGGGACGCTTCTCGAGCAGCGTGAGGAGCTCACCCGGGCGGAGCGTGTTCTCGGCCCCGACCATCCGCACACGCTCGCCTGCCGCGATCGACTGGCCTCGTCGTACTACGACGCCGGTCGCTTCGAGGAGGCGCTCCCGCTCTACGAGCGGCTCGTCGCCGACCGCGAGCGGACGCTGGGCCCAGGTGCCTTCGACACCGCGCTGGCGCGCAATCAACTCGCGGTGACACACGAAGCGCTCGGGAACCTGGACGAGGCCGTGAGCCTGCTCGAACAGGTGGTCCTCGCCATCGTGCAGATCTACCCGGCGGACGGCCCGAGCGCCCTGCGGACCATGGGAAATCTCGCCGTCGCCTATCGCCGGGCCGGTCGCCCCGTGGACTCCGCCGACCTGCTCGAGCAGATGGTCACCGCGCAGGCGCACAAGCTCGGCCCCGATCACCCGGACACGCTGGAATCCCGCCACGAACTGGCGCGCGCGTACGCCGACGCGGATCGCCTCGCCGATGCCGTCGGGCAGTACGAACGTCTGATCGCCGATCGGGCACGCCTCCTCGGTGCGGACCATCCGGACACCGTGGAGGCCCGCGCGGAGCTCATTCCCGCTCTCGAGGACACCGGCCGAGCCGCCGAGGCGGTCGAGCAACACCGGCAGATCCTGGCGAGCCTCGTGCGGACGGCGGGCTCCGAGCACCCGGACACCCTCACGGCGCGCAACGCCCTCGCCGTCTCGCTCGACGACGCCGAGCACTTCGAGGAGGCGGGCCTGCTGTACGAGCACAACCTCGCCACCGCCGAGCGCGTCCTCGACCCCGGGGACCCCGAGCTCATCGTCTTCCGGCGCAACGTCGCGGTGACGTACAACGCGCTCGGCCGGTTCGATGAGTCGGCGCCTCTGCTGGAGCAGGTGCTCGCCGGCCGCGAACGCCTCTTCGGACCGGACCACCCCGACACTCTGGAGTCGCGCTGCGAACTCGCCCAGAGCCACGACGGGGGCGGGCGGCGCGGCGAGGCCCTCACCGAGTACGCGCGGATCCTCGCCGACTGCGAGCGCGCCCTCGGCCCGGACCACCGGCTGACCCGCAGGCTGGCGGCGAACCTCACCGATCCTCCGGCGGCGTGGCGGAACCCCGCGCCGCTCACCGTCCACCGGCTGTGGCTGGTCTCGCTGAGCGCGATCATGATCGAGCGATCGCAGTGCACGACGCACGCCTCGCTCTATCCGTACTCCTGGCTCAACCGGGCCGGCGCCCGGGACGTGCTCGCCGATAGCTGGGACGTGGCCTCGGAACAGGACCTGCTGGAGACCCTGAAGTGGCTGGCCGACGGAGGTCACCGCATGTCGCTCGCCGAGGACCTCGGGCACCCTCCGCTCGCCTGGGACGTCGCGAGGTACGTCAACAACGTGCGCTACGGCTTCGCGGCCGGCTTCCTCGACGAGGCGACCGCGTGGCGGCTTCTGCACGGGATCGCCGCGCAGACCGTGCGGTTCTATCCGTCCTGGGCCGCCTTCGCCGACGACTTCCTCGCCGGCCGGGCGCGGTGGATCGAGGGCCTGCGCGGCACACCCGACGAGACCTGGCCGACGTCGCATCGCAGGACGGTCGAGGCGGCCCGGCGGCTCCTCGACCCGGCCAATTCCCGTAGCCCGTGGAACGCCGTCGCCTGGTCCGCCATCGAACACCCTGACCGGCCCGGTCCGCCGGTGGTATAGAACAGCGGCGATCAATCGAATCACGGGAAGACAGGCGCACGTGGGACTGCCGGAGCAGCTGAAGATCCTCCTCGGCGACGAGCCGGTGCTCGACCTGTACGCGTACGGCCGGCCCTGGCGGGTGCCGGACGGCACGTTCGAGGAGATCGCCGCCAGGGCCGAGACGCTCATGGCCGACGAACGGGCCGGCGGCCGGCCGGACCTGGTGCTCGACGAGATGTCGAGCATCCTCCAGTACCTGCTCGGCGTCGGCGCGATCCGCGCCGGGAACCGCGCCGACCTGGAGGCGGAGATCTTCGGGCGGTGGCTGGATCGCACGCCGGCCCGCAAGTCGGACATCTGGGGCGCGTCGGTCACGACGTGGCGTCCGCCGTACCAGTGGGATCTGCGGGACGGTGAGTGGTTCATCCAGAACCACGCGACCGCCCGCGAGCTGGCCCGCGACTGCGTGGCCGCGTTCGCGGGCCTCGAACCGGCCGAGTCGCGGCGGCAGGCGCTGCTCCGCCTGTACGAGACGGCGCCGTACGACCCGGCCGTCCCGCCCGAGGACCGGCGTGAGCAGTGGGCGGCGGCCGCGGACGAGGAGATCCTCGGCGCTCTGCCGGAGCTGGCGGGCCCGCTGGACCACCTCCGCTGGGTCTGTGAGGGGCTCCTGCCCACCCACGACCATCTCCGTGACGTCGTGCCGCTGCCCGGACCGCCCGGCTACGGCATCGCCGGCCTGCTGCGGGCGATCGGTCGGGAGTCGGTGCCCGCCGAGGTGGCCGTCGTGCTCGGCGCCCGTACGGCGGAGGTGACCGAGGCGCTCGCGGAGGCCGACCCGCAGGACTGGTCCGGCCGGATCCGCACCTGGCTGGCCCAGGGGCTGGCCGCCGGGCAGGCCGACGTGTGCCGCGCCTGGCTGGACATGGCGGTCCGGTTCGTGTGCGCGGTGCACGGCCTTCCCGGCGAACCGGCCGACCCGGATGAGTACGGCGTTCCCGTCGGCGGCTTCACCTATGACCAGATCCGGCTCTTCCAGCCGCGGCGCGTCGTCGCCAATCCGCTCGCCGCCCGCTTCGGCGCCGGCGGCGCCGCCGAATCCGCGAAGGCGAGCGCCGAGACCGCCGACTACGGATCCGCGCTGATCGGACAGCCGGACGTCGTCGCGATGCTGCGGGCGATGGGCGCGGCGCGTTCCGGCCCGGTGCGGCTGCTCATCGCGGGACCGGACGGCACCGGAAAGCACGACGCCGCCCAGGAAGTGGAGCGGATCATGCGTGGCCGCGGGCTGCCCGGCGGCCCCCTCTGGATGTCGGACGCCATCTACTCGGGGCAGAACGACGCGGTGGCCGCCTTCCACGTCGCCGTACGCGACTCCTGCGGCGAACGCCTCGTCATCATCGACAACCTCGACGTTCTGGCCGGCGATCCGCAGAACGGCGGCGCCGTGATGGAGGAACTGCACCGGCTGCTCGACGTCTACGACGACCTGCACGTCGTGGCGCTGACCGAGGCGCGCGGCGACGAGCGGCTGCGGGAGGTCAACCCGGGCCTGCTCCAGCGGTTCCAGATCGTCCGCACCCGGCCGTTCACCGCCGAGGGGTACGCCGAGCTCTTCCGCCGGGCGGTGGAGCAGCGCGGCGGCACCACCGAACCCGACGCCGCGACCGCGGCCGGCGCGCTCCTCGCCCGTACGCCGCCGGTCCGCAACCTGCGCAACGCCCGGCTGGCGCACAGTCTCGCGGAGACCCTGATCGAGCAGGTCCGGTCCCGTACGACGCCGGGAACCCGTCCGGCCGTGACCCTCGCGGACGTTCCCGCCGCCTTCGTCGCCGACGGCGTCCACACGGACCCGCTCGCCGAGCTCCGCGCCCTCGTCGGGCTCGGCGAGGTCAAGCAGGAGATCGAGCTGTGGCTGGCCCAGGCGGAGGCGGCGCGCAAGCGCCGTGAGGCGGGACTGCGCGCCGTGGTCCCCGCCCGGCACATGGTGTTCACCGGCAACCCGGGAACCGGAAAGACCCACGTGGCACGGCTGCTCGCGGGCATCTACAAGCGGTCCGGCCTGCTGACGTCGGGCCATCTGGTGGAGGCGACCCGCTCGGACCTGGTGGGGCAGTACGTCGGCCAGACCGCGGTCAAGACCCGGCGCCTGGCGGAGCAGGCGCTCGGCGGCGTCCTGTTCATCGACGAGGCGTACTCCCTGGCCCGGTCGGACAGCCCCGACGACTACGGCCCCGAGGCGATCACGGAGCTGCTCAAGTTCATGGACGACCACCGCGACGATCTCGCCGTGGTCGTCGCCGGGTACGAGGCGGAGATGTTCGACTTCCTGTCCGCCAACCCCGGTCTGGCCTCCCGCTTTCCCACGACGGTGCGCTTCCCGGACTACGGCGACGACGAGCTGATCGAGATCCTGGAGCTGCGGGCGGCCGAGGCGGGCCTGCGGCTCGGCGAGGGCGTCGCGGACAAGGTCCGCGGGCTCATCCGCCGGCAGCCGCGGGGACGCTCGTTCGGGAACGCCCGGCTCATGCGCAACCTCCTCGAACGCGCGTCCGCCCTGCAGTCCCGCCGCCTGGTCGACGCGGCGGACGCGGACCCCGCCGAACTCCGCGCCGAGGACATCCCCGGCACGCTGAGCGGCCGCGTCCGCACCAGGCGGTCCGCCGACCCGATCGCCGAACTCGACGCGATGATCGGTCTCACGGACGTCAAGCGGGAGGTACGGCGGCTGGTGGCCGAGGCGCGGAGCGAGAGCCTGCGCCGGGAGGCCGGCCTGCCGGTGAGCGCGCCCGCCCGGCACCTGGTGTTCTCCGGCAATCCCGGCACCGCCAAGACGTCGGTGGCGCGCGTACTCGCCGGTGTCTACGCCGATCTCGGTCTGCTGTCGTCCGGCCACCTCGTCGAGGTCTCGCGCGCCGATCTCGTCGCCCGGTACATCGGCCAGACGGCCGCGCAGGTGACCGGCGTGGTCGAGCGTGCGCTCGGCGCGGTGCTGTTCATCGACGAGGCGTACACGCTCACCCCGCGTCAGTCGCCCTGGGACTACGGCCATGAGGCGGTCGCCACGCTGGTGAAGCTGATGGAGGACCACCGCGCCGACCTCGTGGTGATCGTCGCCGGCTACGGCGGGGAGATGGACGTGTTCCTGAACGACAACCCGGGTCTCGCGTCGCGCTTCCCGAAACGGCTGGAGTTCCCGGACTACTCGGACGAGGAGCTCGTGGCGATCTTCGCGTCCATGGCGGAGAAGGAGGGCTTCGCCCTCGCACCGGACGTTCGCGACGCGGTCGGCGCACGCCTCCGCCGTACGGAGCGCGGCCCGTCGTTCGGCAACGGCCGAATGATCCGGAACCTGCTCGAAGCGACGATCGGCCGGCAGGCCGAGCGCATCACCACGGACCCGGGCGCGACGGACCTGAGCGCCACCGACATCGGCGTCCTGCGCGTCGAGGACCTGCCGGAAGAAGACGCGCCCGAGACGGCCGAGGGGCGGCCCGGCCTGTACCTGTGACCTCACTCGGCGGGGTCGTCCCGCTCCGGCGCCGCACGGAAAAAGCGGGGAGAGCTCTCCCCGCCACTCTCAACGTATAGCGCACCGGGGGGCTTGCGGCAAGACCCCGGTCGTGCCTCAGGATTGGCGGCCGAAGCCGGAACCCGCGGAAACGGGGAACCGGCCGGCCGGTTGCGGCCGTCCGTTTCCCCGTGCACGGAATCTTCCCCGGGCACGGAATCGCCGGGCCCGGGATCGGCGGGCGACCGCACCGGCTTCCCGGGATCCCGTGTGGCCGGGACATCGCCAGATCCGGAGGGAATGTGGGGCGGACGCCTGCAAGATCGTTCGTGGGCCGGCGGCGGGAGTACGAGGTGCTCGCCGCCGCGCTCGACGAAGCCGCCATGGGCGATGCGCAGGTGGTGCTGGTCGGCGGCGAGGCCGGCGTCGGCAAGACCCGGCTGGTCGAGCGGTTCGCCGACGGCGCCCGGGACCGTGGCGTCACGGTCCTCACGGGCGCGTGCGTGGCGTCGGACCGGGACGGTCTCCCCCTCGCCCCGATCCTCATGGCGCTCCGCGGACTCATCGGCAGGATCGGGACGGACCCGCTGATCGCGTTGTGCTCCGGCCTGCCGGACCTCGCCCGGCTCCTTCCCGAGCCGGGATTCGCGCCGCCCGGCGGCGCACCCGCGGGCCAGGCCAGGCTGTTCCACCAGTTCGCCGTGTTCGTCCAGCGCCTCGGCGCCGATCACCCCGTTGTGATCATCGTCGAGGACCTGCACTGGGCCGACGAGGCAACGCGCCTGCTCCTCGACGTGCTCGCGCGCAACCTGCGCGACACCCGCGTCCTCATCATCGCGACGTACCGCTCCGACGACCTTCACCGAGGCCACCCGCTGCGGCCCTTCCTGGCCGAGTTCAAACGCGTGGAAGGCGTCCGGCACCTCGAACTCGGACGTCTCGGCCGTGCCGAGACCGCCGAGCTGATCGCCGCGGCTCTGGGCGGGCGGCCGTCGTGCACGCTCGTCCGTCGCGTCTTCGACCGTTCCGGCGGGAACGCCTTCCTCGTCGAGGAACTCCTCCGGGCGCAGCGCGGCGGAACCTCCTTCAGCCTGGACGACTCACTGCGGGATCTCCTGATCAGCCGGATCGAATGCCTTCCCGATCTCTCGCGTCAGGTGATCCGGCTCATCGCGATCGAAAGGTCGCGGGTGCCGCACCCGGTCGTCGCCGCGGTGGCCGGCCTGCCCGACGAGACGTTGCTCGACGCGCTGCGCGCGGCCATCGACGCGCACGTGCTCGTCGCCGACGGCGAGGGGTACGACTTCCGGCACGCGCTCGTACGGGAGGCGCTCGTCGCCGATCTCCTGCCGGGTGAGCGCATGCGGCTGCACCGGGCGTACGCCGTCGCGCTCGAGACCCGGCCCGAACTGCTTCCTCCGGAGCGGCTGCCGGGCGGCCTCGCGTACCACTGGGCGGGTGCCGGAGAACCGGCGCGCGCGTTGCCGGCCCTGGTGCGGGCGGCGGCCGTCGCCAAGCGCCTGAATGCGCACGCCGAGCGGTGGCGGCTGCTGCGACGGGCCCTGGACCTGTCGGCGCAGGCTCCGGCCGAGGTGGATCAGGGCGATCTCGCGTACGAGGCATCGCACGCCGCCTGGCTCGCCGGGGAGTACGAGCAGGGTCTCGGCCTGATCGAGCGGGCGCTCGCCGGCGCCGACCGGGCGCGGCGCCCGGAGCGGACCGCGTTGTCGCTCGCACACCGTGGCAGGCACCTGCTCGGCCTCGGCAGGGCGGGCGACGCCGTGCCGGCGCTGGAGGAGGCCGAGCGGCTGGTACCCGCGGGCGACTCCGTGGCCCGTGGGACCGTTCTGGAGATCCTGGCCTCCGCGCTGATCGGACACGGCGACGCCGTTCGCGGACGTGAGATCGCTGAGGAGGCCCTGCGGATCGCTCGTACGGTGGGCGACGGCGAACTCCAGGTCGCCGCGCTGACGACCCAGGGCGCCGCACTGGCCCGGGACGGGCGGTACGAACGCGCGGTGGCCGCCTTCGAAGTGGCGCGCACGCTCGCCGGGAGCCGCGGCGACCTGCCCGGGCTCGCCCGCGCGTGCGTCCACCTCTCGGGGGAGCTGTGGGCGGCCGGGCTGCACGCGGAGACGGTGACCGTCGCACGGGAAGGGCTGGCCGCCGCACGAGCAAGCGGGCTCTCCGCCACGCTCGGCGCCCTCCTGGCCGCGAACCTCGGCATGGCCTTCTTCGCGATGGGGCTCTGGGACGACGCCGACGCCGTCGCGGTGGACGCGCTGGAGGCCCACCCGAGCGGTGCCTTCGCCGGTCATCCGCGCCTGCTGCGCGGCGAGCTCGCGCTCGCACGCGGGGACCTCACGGCGGCAGCGCGGTCCCTCTCCGCCGCCTGCGGGGACTTCGGCCCGGACCCCCGCCTCGACGACGGTCTCCTGGCGATGGCCCGGCTGGACGCGGAGATCGCGTTCCGGGAGAACCGCGTCGACCACGCCCGCCGTACGGTGGCCCGCGCCCTCGGCTCGGCGCGGGTACGCGGCCGGCTCGCGGCGCACGCGTGGGCGCTGGTGACCACCGGAGCGATGATCGAGGCGGGGGTACACCCGCGCGTCCCTGCAGGACCCGACGAGATCGCAGACCTCACCGAGCTGCTCCGCTCGGTCGCGGCCGACCTGCCGACCGACACGCCGCCGTGGCGGGCCCATGCCGCGCAGTTCGCCGCCGAGCTGGACTCCATCGGCGCGGCGAGCCCGCTCTGGCACGACGTCGTGGCGGCGTGGGAGAAGGCGGGGAACCCGTACCTCGCCTGTCACGCACGGCGACGCGCGGCCGAGGCGGCCCTCGCGATGCGGGACGACCGCGGCGCACGGAGCCTGCTCACCACGGCCGCGAAGGAGGCCCGTGACCTGGGCGCGAGCATCCTCAGCGCGGAGATCGAGGCGCTGGCGCGGAGCTTCCGCCTGCCGATCTCCGATGCCTCCGGGGCGCCGGTGAAGGCACGGAGAGCCGACCCGCTCGGTCTCACGTCACGCGAACGAGAGGTCCTCCGACTGCTGACCGAGGGGGAGTCGAACCGGGGCATCGGCGCGCGGCTGTTCATCTCCGAGAAGACGGCCAGCGTGCACGTCTCCCGGATCATCGCCAAGCTCGGCGTCACCAGCCGAGGAGAGGCCGCGGCCACGGCGCATCGCCTGCGACTGTTCGCCGACTGAGAGCGTGCTGCGGTGACGCGGTCGTCACCCGGTCCGGCCTTCGCCGGGAGGACGACGCGGCGTGCCGTGCCCGAGGTCAGGCGGGGTCGTCGAGCCAGGCGGTGATCTCGTCGGTGTGCTCGCCCAGGCGGGGCGGGCGTCGCCGGTACCGCGCCGGGGTGGCGGACAGCCCGATCGGGTCGGCCACGAGGTTCAGATCCGGCCCGTCGCCGGGAAGGGGGGCGTACGGGGCGAGGCCCAGGCGCTCGGCGAGCCCGAACGCCTGGGCCAGGTCGTTCACCGGGCCGCAGGGGACGCCCAAGGGGGTCAGGCGGGCGAACCAGTCGTCGGCGCCCGCACGGCGCAGCCGCCGCGCCAGCAGGCCGGCGAGTTCCTCGACGTGGGCGACGCGGTCGGCGTTCGTGGTGAAGCGCGGGTCGTCGGCGAGTTCGGGTGCGTCGAGTCCGCGGCACAGCGCGGCGAACTGCCGGTCGTTCCCCACGGCGATGACGATGGGCCGGTCCGCGGTCGGGAACAGCTCGTACGGCGCGATCGACGGATGCCGGTTGCCCATCGCGGTGGGCACGGCGCCGGCGAGGGTGTAGCCGGCCGACTGGTTCACCAGGCTCGACAGCAGGGTGGACAGCAGGTTCACCTGGACGTGCTGGCCCTGCCCGGTCGCGTCGCGATGGCGCAGGGCGGCCAGGATGCCGACCGCCGCGTGCAGCCCGGTGAGGACGTCCACGACGGCGACCCCGGTCTTGACCGGCTCGCCGGGACCGGGGCCGGTGACGCTCATCAGGCCGCCGACCGCCTGGATGAGCAGGTCGTAGCCGGGCAGCGCGGCCCCGGCGCCCGCGCCGAATCCGGTGACCGAGCAGTAGACGACGCCGGGGTTGCAGGCATGCGCCTGCTGGTAGCCGAGCCCGAACCGCTCCATGACGCCGGGCAGGAAGTTCTCGATCAGCACGTCGGCCCGGCGCATCAGTTCACGGGCGCGGCGCAGGCCGGTCTCGTCGCGCAGGTCGAGCACGACCGATCGCTTGTTGCGGTTGACGGCCAGGAAGTAGGTGGCCTCGCCGTGGGCGTGCGGCGGCCCCCACGCCCGGGTGTCGTCCCCGTGCTCCGGCCGCTCGACCTTGATCACGTCGGCGCCGAGGTCGGCGAGGAGCATGGTGGCGTACGGCGCGGCCAGCACCCGCCCGAAGTCGGCGACCAGGACACCGGACAGCGGCAGCTCGGTCATCGGTACTCTCCTCCCCGGCAGAACCGTCGCCGGACCCGCGGGCGGGGACCTGAGGCCCGCGGGTCCGGCAACGGCGGCGTCAGGCGCCGAGATCCGGCGTGCCGTCGATGATGGACCGTACCGTCGTCACTGGGCGCCCTCACCGATCGGAGCGGCCTCGCCGGTCGCCGGGACGCCGGACCGCCCGGTGACCGCCAGGCGCTGGTAGGGACGGGCGAGCACGAAGTACACCGCGCCGATGACCAGGAGCACGACGATCACCATCAGGGTGATCCAGTCGAAGTTGAACAGGCTGCCGCGCGGGCTGGACAGGCCGGACGGCCAGACGATGTTGAGCAGCATCAGCGCCAGGTACGCCGCGGCCAGGATGCTGACCGGCCAGCCCCAGCGTCCGAGCCGGAACGTCCCGGCCGGCTGCCAGCCCCGTGCCCTGGCGATGATCGAACCCACCACGGTCAGCAGGAAGGACAGGTAGATGCCCGACACGCCGAAGGAGACGAGCAGGGTCAGCGCGTTGACGCCGGCGGGCAGCTCGAACCACAGGATGTGGACGTTGTGCGCCGGGTTGACGTTGACCAGCAGGGTGAACAGCACGGGGACGACGCCGGCGACCAGGAGCGCGTTGACCGGAGTGTGGAACCGCTTGGACACCACGCTGAGCTTGTGGCTGAACGGGACGGCCTTGTCCCGGGCGTAGGAGTACATCAGCCGCGAGCCCGCGCCCTGGACCGCGGTGCCGCAGGAGAAGAAGGCGACGCACACGACGACCAGGAACAGGTTCTGTGACCAGGACGGGAGCTGGCCGAGGATGGCGGGCACCCCACCGTCGAACGACGCGGCGTTGGCGTAACCCTTCGGGTCGGACGGCATGGCCAGCAGCAGGCCGATGACGAGGACGGCCGAGGCCACCCCGCCGTACAGCAGCGCCGAGCGCATCGCCCGGGGCACGATCCGCGACGCCGACTTGGTCTCCTCGGCGATGTCTCCGGCGGACTCGAAGCCATAGAAGATGTAGGCGTGCGCGAGCACCGCGACGAGCGCGGCGCCGGTGAGCCAGTGGCCGCCGAAGTCGACCTTGAGCGGGTTGGCCGACGCGTGCTCGGCGCCCTTGCTGGAGAACAGGAAGCCGAACCCGTGGTGGAACCCGGCGATGCCCAGCGCGATGGCGACCCCGAAGGTGCCGATGGTCTCGACGAACACGCCGAGCTGGGAGATCCGCCCCATCAGCTTGGCGCCCACGGTGTTCATGAGCGTCTGGATCGCGATGAGCAGCACCGTCACCACCAGGATGGTGCCGTGCGAGGTGCCGTTCAGGTGCGTCCCGAACAGGTTGTTCAGCAGCGCGGTCAGGTAGCTGACGATGCCGGTGTCGACGCTGGCGACGGTGACGAGCAGGGCGAGGCCGTAGATCCAGCCGATCCACCAGCCGTACCGCGGGCCGACGCTCCACTTCCCGTACTGGTACAGCGCGCCGGCGATCGGGTAGTGGCTGGCCAGCTCCCCGAACACCAGTGCCACGAGCAGCATGAAGCCGACCACCGGCACCATCAGCCACAGGTAGCGAGGTCCGGCGGTGCCCACACCGAGCACGAACAGCGAGTAGACCCCGACCATCGGCGACAGATAGGAGAAGGCCACGCTGAAGTTGTCGAACAATCCCAGGACGCGGTGCAGTTCCTGTTTATAACCGAGGCGCTCTAGATGAGCCGCGTCCTCGTCAGGTTCGGTCGACACGCCGGTGCTGTCGGTCATGATGGCCTCGTTGATCTGTCGGCCGGTCTGGCGGGACCGGGCGGGGGGCGATGATCGTGCGCCGCGCGCCCACACCGGTCCCGGCTCGGGCACCTGCGCTGACACGCTGCGCTACATGATCGTTGCGTTGGGCTCGCAAATCATCTAGCCCTAAATGTTTTAGTGTCAAGGTTCGATACCAGGACTTAACCGAGGAAGGTGCGAATGGCGTCGGCACCCCCCGTTTCCGGTCTCACCACCGCCGCCGTCCGCGCGATCCAGGCCCTGGGCAACGGCCAGTCCGGCCGGGCCGACCAGATCGCGGATCGGCTGGCGGAGGCCATCCGCCTCGGCCTGATCGCTCCCGGTGAGCGCCTGCCCTCCGAGGCGACGCTGTCCGACCAACTCGGGGTCGCCACCCTGACGCTCCGGGAGGCCCTGGCGACCCTGCGCGAGCGCGGTCTCGTCGTGACCCGCCGCGGCCGGGCCGGCGGGAGCTTCGTCGCCCGGCCGGCCGGCGGCCCCCACAGCCGTCCAGGGCACGCCGACCTGACCGTCCGGCAACTCCGCGAGCTCGGCGACCTGCGGCTGGCGGTCTTCGGCACCGCGGCGTTCCTCGCCGCCCGCCGCGCGACGGCCCCCGAGATCGAGACGTTGCGCCGCCGCGCCGCGCGGCTGGCCGCGGCGGACACCGCCGCCGAGCGCCGCCAGGCCGACGCCGAGTTCGGCGTCGCCGTCGCCCTGGCGGCCCAGTCACCCCGGCTCACCCAGGAGGAGGCGAACCTGCGCGCCGAGTGGGGCGACCTGACGTGGACCCTGCTCGGCGACGCCGACCACGCCGAGGCCGTACGAGGCCGGCTCGCCCTCGTCGACGCCATCGCCGCCGGAGACCCCGAACGAGCCCGGCGACTGGCCGAACAGCAGGTCACGGACGAGGTGGAACTGCTGATCCGGTGGCGTGTCGGCGTTTACCAGACCGAGGCGGAGCAGTGACGACCTCCCCCGCCGAACGGGCCTGGGCCTCCCTCGCCGACGACGTCGACCGGATCCTGCGGTCCCTGCGCGACACCGCCGCCGCCTTCGAGACCTCCTTCGGGGCCCGGCCCGACGCGTACACGCTCGGCGACATCGCCTCGCTGCGCCCGCGCATCCGCGAGACCCTGGACGCCTTCGAGGACCTGGCCATCGGCACCGGCATCGTGGCCGCCCCCGGCCTCCTGCGCGACGCCCCGTACTGGCTCGAATGGTGGTGGCGGCCGTGCGGCGGAACCCCCGAGCCGCTGCGCGTCAACCTCGACCCGGACGGACCCGACTTCTTCGACTACTTCCACGACGAGTGGTTCGACGCGCCGATCCGCTCCGGGGAGCAGCACGTCACCGGCCCGTACGTCGACTACGCGTGCACGAACGAGTACACCTTCACGCTGTCCGTCCCCGTCTTCCACGGCACCCGGCCGCTGGGGGTGGCGGCCCTGGACGTCCCCTGCGACCGCCTGGAACGCCGCATCATGCCCGCGCTGTGCGCCGAGCCGTCTCCGTACGCGTTGGTGAACCCCGACGGCCGGGTCATCGCCGCCAACACGGCCGCGGCGGCGCCGGGAGACCGGCTGACCGCGTGGTGTGACCCGACCGACACGGTGAACTCCGCCGCACTGACCCGACTGTGCGCCTTGACGGGATGGACAGTGACATCCCTGCGGCTGCAGTGATGGGTGCGGTCGCCGCCCGGTGATTCAGCCGGTGGTGCAGTTCGTGCCGTTGAGGGTGAAACCGGTCGGGGCCGCGTCATTGCTCGTCCAGGTGCCCTGGAACCCGAATGACGTGTTGGCTCCGGCGGCGATGCCGCCGTTGTACGACGCGTTCTTGGCGGTCACCGTCGCCCCGCTCTGAGTCACCGTGGCGTTCCAGGCACTGGTCACCTTGGTGTCGCCGGGGAAGGTGAACGTCAGTGTCCAGCCGTCGATGGCGCCGGTGCCGGTGTTCGTGATGGTGACGTTCCCGGTGAGGCCGCCCGACCACTCGTTCTTCGTGTAGTCGACCCGGCAGGAGGCCCCGCTGCCGGTCCCACCGCCACCGCCGGTCCCGCCGCCACCGCTGCCTGGGTGCAGCTGGACGACGACCAGCGAGTACGCGGGGATCGTCTGGCTGGTGGCGGTTCCGGTGGTGGTGGAAGCGATGGACGTGGCGTTCCGGGCGTAGGTGTAGACGGTGGGTGCGGCCGTGGACGGGGTGAACCCGCTGTAGGAGATGTTCGCCGTGTACGCGTTCGACGGGTCCTTGTTGATGAAGAGCAGGTCCACATCGCCGTTGGTCCGTTTGACCGCGTGCGCGGTCAGGAGGGATTGGCTGCTGCTCGACTTCACGAGGCTGTCGCCCGGCGCGCCGAGCTTGGTCATCATCTGGATGCCGTAATAGGGAGCGAACGGTGTCTCCGCGGGCGGCTCACTGCCGGAGGCGTTCGAGAGCACGCCTTCGTCGTTGTAGTCGGTGGCACCGTCGACGGTGCCGGTGCCGTTGGAGCCATTGTGGAGGTTCCACCAGTCGACGTTGAACGCGCCGTTCTCCAGCCAGGTCAGGTAGTCGTCCGGCGCGAACAGGGCGGCCGGGTGCGTGTCCTTGTCGATGGTGGAGTTGGTCTCGGTGACGGCGATGCCCACGTTTCCGGCGTTGGCACCGGCGTACTGGTTGATCAGCGATCGCAGCGTGCCGGTGATGCCGGCGATCTGGGCCTGGGGCTTGGTCAGCAGGTCGGCGGCGCTGTTGCCGCCCGGGTACCAGTGCACGATCACAAAGTCGATCTTCGAACCGGCGATCGACAGGACGGTGTGGTTCCAGTCGGCACTGTCACCGGGCCCGGTGATGCCGTCCGGCCAGCTTCCGGGGGTGGTCAGCACCGCGCCGATCTTGATACTGGGGTCGACCGCCTTCATCGCCGACGCGTACTGCAGCAGGTTCGTGGCGTAGGTGGTCGCGCTCTTGCTGGAGTGGTCGTCGTGCTCCCATCCGGAGCCGTACTCGCCGTTGCCGTAGACCTCGTTGCCGATCTCCCAGTACTTGGCGCCGTATCCCTTGGTCACGTTGGCGTACCGCACCCAGTCCGCGGCCTCCTGCGGAGTGCCGGACCCGTAGTCGGCGATGATGATCGGCTGTGCGGCAGCCGAACGGACCGTGCCCATGAACGTGTCGAAGTCGGTGCCCGGCGCCACGTATCCGCCGTCGGCGGTGTTGGTCTTCCAGTGGTAGATGTCGGCGTACGAGCCGCCCGGGTAGCGCACCGCGCCGATGCCCGCCCCTTTCAGCAGTCCTGGAACAGGGGAGTCGTTCATCAGCCCGTCGTAAACGGCCACGTTCATGCCGAACGCGGCGGACGGTATGGAGGCCAGGGACCGGCCGGCGTCGACCGATACGGTGGCGGCCACGGCGGCTGATGCGGAGGTCGCGCTGATCGGTGCCAACGCCGCCGCGGCGGACACGAACGCCGCCGCGAGCACACGGAGCAGGAACCGAGTCGGGGAAAGGGGTCCGCGTCGTCGAACGGGCACTCCTGCCATGGGAACCTGACCTTCATGAAGGGGGAGCAGCCGGGGCTGAACGAGGGAACTCGGGGCCTCACGCCTCGGTGATGGTCCATTCGTTGTTGGTGCTGGGGTTCGGGGTCCACAGGACGGTGGCTGAGCCGTTGGAGCTGCTGCCGGCGCCGTCCAGGGCGGTTCCGGTGCCGCGGTTGATGATCTGGTAGCGGCCGTTGCCGAGGCTGTTCAGCCGCCACTGCTGGTTGTTGCCGCCGTTCCAGGCCGCCTGCAGGCAGCTCGCGCCGTTGGCGGTGTTGCCCCAGCTGTCGGCCACCATGCCGTTGGTGCGGTTGACGATGCGGTAGTAGCCGTTGCCCAGGTCCACCAGCTGCCACTGCAGGTTGGTGGACCCGTCGTAGCCCCACTGCTTCAGGGCCGAGCCGGAGGCGACGTTGCCGCCGCTGTCCAGGGTGAGGCCGGAGGTGACGTTGGCGATCTTCGCCCAGCCGGTCGGAATGCCGCCTCCGTCGTTCCCGCCGCCCGACCCATATCCGGCGGCGACCAGGTTGGCCTGCACCGCGTTCTCCGTGGCGTCCGACGGATAACCGGAGACGATCGCGCCCTCGTAGAAGGTGCCCGCGCTGAGGTTGGTATTGCCGTTGCAGCAGTCACCGCCGCTCCCGAGGATGATGGCCCCCTGCTTCTTCATCGGGCTGTAGCCGTTGGGAAGGGACCCGTCCCAGAGCGTCGTCAGGCCGCCGGACTGCGCGTCACCGCCTTTGATCGCGAACCGCGAGGTGCCGTTGTTCTTCAGCATCGCCGTGACGTACCGGTTGCCGAACGCCCGCTGGTTCGGGTTCCAGGACGTGCTTCCTCCGGGGAAGAGACCCCATTCCAGATCCGCCTGGACCCAGGGACCGGATCCGGAGCATCCGCCGAACCAGCACGACGTGCTGAAATTGATCGAATCCATCGCGCCGGGACCGTCGGCCTTCCGGCTCGTCTCACTGTTGCCGTAGTCGAAGCAGCAGCCATTGTTGACGTGGGTGCCGCTGGTCACCATGTACATGCCCTCGGGTGCGCTGCCGGTCGGAACGCCCGTCAGATGGCCATCTCGCCAATAGCTGTTGCCGGGGTTGATGTAGAGCGAGTAGGCGCGGCTCCCGTTGAGCGTCAGCGACTCGCTGGTCGCCTTCGCGGGGGTGTCGGAGCCGCCGACCCCACCGGGCCCCTGGTACCAGAGGTCGTTTCCATGCCCGGACTGGTCGTAGACGACGGTGATGACGCAGGTGGTGCCCGCACAGAACGAGTCCTGCGCCGCGGCGTCGGCGACACCGCCCGCGCTCAGCACGCCGATGTTCTTCGTCGCGTTGTCCGACGAACGCCTGACCTGGTAAAGGTTGCCGCTGTACGAGCCGTACAGCGCACGCACCGTGCTGTGGGCGGCGACGCAGGGCGTACCACCTGAGGCGTACAGGTCACAGGGGCCCGTACCCGCAGCCGACGCCGGTGCCGCCCAGGTGACGACGGCCGTCAAGACCGTGGCCAGCGCCGCCAGCATCGACGCGGCGATGACCGCCGGGGAATGCGCACCACGAGCCGGGTGGCCCGAGAGAACGGACGAACGCTGCACCTGGTCTTCCTTTCCGCTCAAGATCGCTCAGCCGCGCCTGCTGGATCGTTGGCCGCCGCTCCAGGGAAGGGGGAGCCCTCCGGACGGGAGAATTCGGCGGGCAGGCGGAATCTGCGGGACTTTAAACATTCGTGGCCTCGTTCCCGCTGTTCGATATTTCGGACGTCGTTCGGAATGGTTCGCGTGGAGATTAAGTTGCGTGTCGCTACGTGTCAACGACCTTTCATGGCGCTTTCGTGGTCACCTGCCCCCATTCGCTGGTTGGCGTCACTGTCGGGGTGTAAGGAGCGGGCAGCGTGGGTTCTGCCGATTGGAGCACGCATGCGGTCGAGTTGGGGCCGCGAACGGTGGTCAAAAGGTTCCGGGAGGGAGGGCGAGACCGGTGCGAGCGAGAATGGCGCGCGTTGACTCTGCTCACCATCTACGCGCCGGGGCTCGCCCCTGAGCCTGTGGAGCTGGACGTCGCGGCTGCGCGACCGACCGTCATGATGTCCCGATTGCCCGGTGAACCCTTGCGCGGTGATTCACTGAGCGAACAACGGATCAGGTCTCTGGCAGCGGCGGTGCGGGAACTTCATGCCGCGCTGCCGCCGGAGATCTTGGCCGACGTCCCGCTCAGGCCGGGCCACCAGCGAGAACTCATCGCCTGGATCCATTCGTGTGCTGTGCCGCAGATCCTTGCCCGACTCTCCGGCAAGGTGGGCGAGGCCATCGACCAGGGATTGTCGTGGCTGGCCGGTTCGGGCTTGGAAACGGCTGTATCACTCGAAGTCCCGTCCGTCTTCAGACCTGGAGACGGCAACCTCGCCAACTACCTGTGGGACGGTTCCCGGGTACGAGTCGTCGACTTCGAGGAGTCGGGCCGTGGCGATCGTGCCTTTGAGCTGGCTGAGATCACCGAACACGTGGCCAGTTGGGTCGAGAATCCCTTCGACGTTGAGTTCTTCCTGGATCAGTGTGACCTGACGACAGCGGAATCCGCCCCGGCTGGATGAGTGTCGCCGGCTGCTGGCCCTTGTCTGGCTGTTCATGCTGGCTTCGGACGACGGGACGAATCCCCGCAACCCTCCTGGGACCGCCGAACGACAAGCCGACCGTTTGTCTCGACTGCTCGCCTGCATGGGTACGCACGAGTCATGATCTTGCTCAGTGATCCCCGGGTTCTTCGGGTCCCCGTGGTCGAGTGCGGTGAACCGCTTGCCGAGGTCGGTACGGTTCCGCGACTCCTCCTCGACCCGCGCGAGCGGGATGCCGAGGGAGCCTACGGCCGCGTAAGGATGGGTGTCCTGCACCGCCTGCGCTCTGCCGCTGCCGATCTTCCCGGTGGGGTCAGGTTGCTCATCATCGAAGGCCACCGCGCGACCGGTGAACAAGCCCGGAGGTTCTCACTCTACGAAGAACGCCTGAGGAGCCAAGGAATCAGCGACCCGGTCGAGTTGCGGCGGCAGGCGAGCGCCTTCGTTTCTCCCGTCGATGTCGCGCCGCACTGTGCCGGCGCCGCGGTGGATCTGACCCTTGTCGGTGTCGACGGCCGTGAACTCGATATGGGAGGCCCGGTGAACGGCCATCGTTCCGGCCAGGAGCACACGTGCCCGATCAACGCCCCGGTGTCCCCTGCGGCCCGTACGAATCGTGACCTGCTCGCCGATACGATGACGGCCGCCGGCTTCGTCAACTACCCGACCGAGTGGTGGCACTGGTCATTCGGCGACCGTTATTGGGCTCTGTTGACCGGTGCGAAGAACGCCGTCTACGGGCCGGTGTGAGTTCTGAGAGCCGGAGCGCCCCGCCGGAGGCGTTCGTCCGGTTCGGAAGTCAGCGCCTTCCAGCGAGCGGCGGAACCCCGGTGATGGTACGCCGGCGGTCCGCCTCGTGGGCGAGCACGGTGATCATGTCGTTGACCGCGTGGTCGCCGTGCCGCTGCTTGAGTTTGAGAAGGACGCCTTTGCGGCTGGCTTCGGCGAGCATGGCGGTGAGCGCCACGGAGGGGACCTCGCGACCGGCGGAATAGTCGTCATAGACGGCTTGGGCGACCTTGTGTAGATCCGCATGCGGGCCGGATTCCATGAGGACCATGCGCGAGGCGTCCTTGAGATCCATGCACCCGAGCCTAGGCTCCGAAAGGACATCCTCGATAGCGGAACAGTGTTCGAGCTGGTAGCCAGGCTTTTGTTTGATCAGGACGCGCGCCCTCGCGCAGCGGAGTGCTCCCGTGGACGCTGCTCCTCATCCGTAGTGCCGCGAGCCGGAGCGGGTCACTTGACCACGGTCAAAACGATCAGTTCCTGGAGACTGACCTGCCCGCCGGGCTTTTCCGACTGATCGGTCACCACCCAGTGGGAGGGCATCGCGACGAAGACGTGCCCTTGAGGGCTCAGCTTGATCCGGTCATCGGCGAACCCGAGCCGTTCCAGGTCGTCCTTGGCGACGGCGGCGTTCTTGCCGACCAGGTTCGGCATCGTGACGTTGCCCGTCCTGGCCGGCCGGGCGCTTCCGACACCCGCACACCCCGTCAGCACGGGCATCGTCGCAAGGATCAGTGCCCCTACCAGGACGCGCCGGTTCATCGGTTCCTCCCCGTTCCGCCAAGCCGGGTCGATGATCTCACCTTGCCGGTCACAGCGAGCGCCGCGGGCGCGTCGGCGTCACTGCGAGTGCATGTGCCGGCGGAAGCTGCGGAGGCTGGACGGGTTGTGTCTGCAGCAGTCGGTGTGCCCTACGCAGGGCGGCCGCGTTCTACCTCGGCGCCGAACCAGCCCTCGTGGCGACCACGCTCATCGGCCTGGTCGCAGGGGCGCCGCCGGGTTGCCAGAAAGGCGTGAAGGTCCCGATGGAATATGCTCTTCTTCTAGTGATTTGCGGCGGCCTCCCACTTCCAGCATCCCTTCCGCTTATATCGGCAAAACAATCAAACGCCGAAGAGGAGGATATTTCGTGCGACTCGGTCGAGTCTCGACAAGCTTGAACGGCGGCTCGGGGATGGACGCGCGTGAGGCGAAGGTGGACCGCTACTCGGCCTGGCCCGTCAGCCCCTCACTAGGTAGATCCCGGCTGAGTCCTGCGCCAGGGCGCGCGCGAGGGAACGGCTGCTCCGGTGCCGCCCGCCGCAGCTTGACCATTACGTACCGCCCCCAGGCCGGCTGGACCGTGACGCGCGTTCCGAAGTGTTCGCCCGGCCGTCACTCTCGTTAGCCCAACGTGGCGATGATCCAGTCAGTCACGACGACCAGGGCGGTGACCACGGCCAGGAGACCACCGGTCAGGAAAACCAGGCCGACGACTCTGGTGCGGATCCACTGTTGTGGGGTGATCGGCGCGTCGTGTCGAGGAGACGGACGCCATATCTCGTATTGCCGCGCCCACCAAGTCGCCAGCTCTCGGAAGTTGGTCAGTATGGCGATTCCGACGCCAGCAAGCCATAGACCGGCGACGCCCACTCCGGCCGATAGGAGCACTGCCTCGGTGGACCTCTGGATCACAGCTCGTCCCTTGCTTAGGGCCGGGGGCACTCGTCTGTTCGGACGCTACAGGTCCACCCGCCCGGTCATTCCCTCTGCCGTCGCTCCTTCAGGCCTTCCGGGTCGAGGCGGGGGGAGGGAATCCGCGGTTGGGCATTCGTTCGCCGGGGCCGCCCGATCGGCACGACGGGAGGGACCGGCACCCACGCCGCACGCCCGTAGGGCGTGCCGGAGCGGGTGACCTGAGGCGGCGTGGGGCGCCGCCGCCTTGACGGCCACGACGAAATGATGGTTCGACAAGATCGACGCTGCGTTGGTCGGCTAGCGTCGGAGCCCCCGGTGAGTACGCGGATAGTGCGCGATCATGGACATGCGGCTGCGTCCGGTGACATATGGCTGCACATGCGCGAAACCCCGGCTTCCAGCATCTGGGCTGGTGGGCCGGGGTTTCCTTGATCAGGATGCGCGCCCCCTGCTGGATTCGAACCAGCGCACCCGGCTCCGGAGGCCGGTGCTCTATCCCCTGAGCTAAGGGGGCTCGGGACGGATAAAGACTAGCAGCCCACCGACCCTGCTCGAACACATTCCGCGGTCATACGAGCCACCAAGGCGCACATGAGCTGGGTGAACGTCGCTCACCGGGGGTGAGAAAAGATCGTCTCGCGTGGTGGTCGCCGCTCGGTGGGTCGCCGGCGGGGTCGCTGGCCGGTAGCCGGGCGCCTCGTGCGCGCGTCGACGGACGCCGGGCTGAAGCTGAAGTCGCGCTCAAGATCACTGGCGTCTACTGCTCCCTGTCGGCAGTGGACACCAGTGATCATGGAACGCCCGATCAGGCGGAGCGGTCGGTCGAGCGGAGCGGCGGGGCGCGGGAGGGGCGACGGCAGGTACAACGTTCGGTGAAGCCCCTGACATTGCGGGTCGTACCGGGACGAATCGCCCGACAGGACGGGGTGCCCGCGAGCGTTCTGTCCTCCCCGGCCGCGCGAGGGCGTCGTGGAGGGGGGAGCTGCCCCTTCTGTCCGAGTTGGTCGGTGGATCGGCGGGGTGTGTGGCTGAGTGTGGCATCAGTGTGGCCGTTATCCGCGTGTCCCGGCCCGGGAAAGCGTTAGCTTGGCGGTCGTGACACTGGGACGTGTGCTGGTCGTCGACGACGACGAGGTGATCAGGCAGCTGATCGCCGTGAACCTCCAGTTGGAGGGCTTCGAGGTGCTGACCGCCGTGGACGGGCAGGACTGCCTCGACCGGGTGCGGGACATCTCGCCGGACGTGATCACGCTCGACGTCATGATGCCCCGGCTCGACGGCTGGGTGACGGCGGTCAAGCTGCGCGACGACCCCGAGACGCGGGACATCAAGGTGGTCATGATCACCGCGCGGGCCCAGGAGCATGACATCCGGCGCGGGCATGAGATCGGCGTGGACGCCTATGTGACCAAGCCGTTCGACCCCGCCGAGCTGATCCGCACGGTCCGCGAGCTGGCCGGTGCGGGTCCGGTCGTCTGACCTGGGAAGCGGACGGATGCCCGGATCCGGCGTCGCGGGCCGGAGAATCTCGCGTGACGACGGCCCACGGCGATCGAATGTCCACATGCTGGTCGGCTAATCTCATGTCGTGACTCCGGCCGAGTTGAACGCCGCCGTCGTGGCCGCCGTCCGCGGGGCGGTCGACGAGGGCGAGTTCGCCGTTCCCGTGCCCGGCCGTGTGCCCGTCACGGTCACCGCGGACGGGGACTACGCGACCCCGATTCCACTGCGGCTGGCGCGCGACGCCGGGCGGCCCGCCAAGGAGATCGCGGAGCTGCTCGCCGACCGGCTCGGCCGGATGCCCGGGGTGGGCGACGTACGTGTGACGGGGCCGGGATTCCTGTCGATCGGCGTGAGCGCCTCGCTGATCGCGCGCATCGACGAGACGTACGGCGTCGTGCCCGTGCCGGTGCCGCGGGCGACCTGGCCCGAACGCCCGCTGACCTTCGACAACCCCGGATTCGTCGTGCGGTTCGCGTACGCGCGGGCGGCCGCCGTGCGCCGGCAGGCCGCCGACCTGGGCGTGCACGCGGCCGAGGGGCCGCTGACCGACCCGCGGGAGAAGCGCCTGCTCGCGCTGCTCGCGGAGTTCCCCGGCCGGGCCGAGCAGGCGGTGCGGACGGGGGATCCGCGGCCGTTCACCCGGCGACTGGAGCTCATCGCCGACGCGTATCACGACGTCCACGAGTGGTGCTCGCCGCTGCCCAAGGGCGACGAAATCATCACCGGCCACCATTCGGCACGCCTTAGCCTGGCTGAAGCGGCGTACATCGTCCTGGGCAACGGCCTCCGCATGCTCGGCGAGACCCCGAACGACCGTCTTTGAGCCCCGACAGAGAGAGCAGTCGATGAGTCGAGTTCACCCGGCCGGCCCTCGGCACGCGGACGTGCTGCCCGAGGACCACCCCCTGCCGCCGCCGAGCGACCTGAACGCGCTCACGCCGAGCGTGTGGCCGCGCGGCGCCCGCCGTGAGGACGGGGTGCTGACGGTGGGCGGCGTGGACGTCCGTGATCTCGCCACGGAGTTCGGCACACCGCTGTACGTCTACGACGAGGAGGACTTCCGGTCCCGCTGCCGGGAGTTCGCGGCCGCGTTCAGCGACGGCGACGTCTACTACGCGGGCAAGGCGTTCCTGTCCGTCGAGATCGCCCGGTGGGTGAAGGACGAGGGGCTCGGGCTCGACGTCTGCAGCGGCGGCGAGCTCGCGGTGGCGCTCCGGGCGGAGTTCCCGCCGGAGCGGATCACGTTCCACGGCAACAACAAGTCGATGGCCGAGCTGGCGCGGGCGCTGGAGGTCGGCGTCGGCCACGTCGTCGTCGACTCCTACGAGGAGATCGCCCGCCTGGGCCACCTCGCCCGGGAGATGGGCGTCCGGCCCAAGGTGCTGGTCCGCGTGACGACGGGCGTCGAGGCGCACACGCACGAGTTCATCGCCACCGCCCACGACGACCAGAAGTTCGGGTTCGCCCGCGAGACGGCGCAGGAGGCCGCCCGCCGGGTCATCGGCATCAAGGAGCTCGAGCTCGTCGGCCTGCACTCCCACATCGGCTCGCAGATCTTCGACACGGACGGCTTCGAGCTGGCCGCCCGGCGCGTGGTCGAGCTGCTGGACGCCATCCGCGAGGAGCACGGCGTCGAACTGCCCGAGCTCGACCTCGGCGGCGGGTACGGCATCGCCTACCTCGAGGGCGACGACCCGCTCGATCCGAAGCACATCGCCGACAACCTGCGGGGCATCGTCACCCGCGCCTGCGAGGAGAAGGGCCTCCCCGTCCCGCGCCTGACCGTCGAGCCCGGCCGTACGATCTCCGGACCGGGCGGCATCACGCTGTACGAGGTCGGCACGGTCAAGCCGCTGGAGGGGCTGCGCACCTACGTCTCCGTCGACGGCGGGATGAGCGACAACATCCGCACCGCGCTGTACGGCGCGGAGTACACCGCCGCGCTGGCCTCCCGGCGCTCGGACGCCGAGCCGATGCTGAGCCGCATGGTCGGCAAGCACTGCGAGAGCGGCGACATGGTCGTCCGCGACCTGTGGCTGCCGTCGGACCTCGCCCCCGGCGACCTGGTCGCGGTCGCGGCGACGGGGGCGTACTGCCGCTCGCTCGCCAACAACTACAACCACGTGCCCAAGCCGGCGGTCGTCGCCGTACGGGACGGCAGGGCGCGGCTGATCCTGCGCCGTGAGACCGAGGACGATCTGCTGCGCCTGGAGGTGTCGCCGTGAGCCCCGTCCAGCCCCTGAGGCCACCGTTGAAGATCGCCCTGCTGGGCTGCGGCGTCGTCGGCACCGAGGTCGTGCGCCTCCTGGACGAGCAGGCGGACGACCTCGCCGCGCGGGTCGGAGCTCCGCTGGAGCTCGTCGGCATCGCGGTGCGCCGGAAGGACAAGCGGCGCGAGGGGGTGCCGCCGGAGCTGCTGACGACGGACGCGACCGGGCTGGTGACCCGCCCCGACGTCGACATCGTGATCGAAGTGATCGGCGGCATCGAGCCCGCCCGCGGCCTCCTGCTGGACGCGATGAAGTCCGGCAAGTCGGTCGTCACGGCGAACAAGGCCCTGCTCGCCGAGGACGGCGCGACGCTCTTCGGCGCCGCCCGGGAGCACGGCGTCGACATCTACTACGAGGCGTCCGTGGCGGGCGCGATCCCGCTGCTGCGGCCGCTGCGCGAGTCGCTGGTCGGCGACCACGTGCACCGGGTGATGGGGATCGTCAACGGCACGACCAACTACATCCTCGACAAGATGGACACCTCGGGGTCCGGCTTCTCCGAGGCCCTCGAACAGGCTCAGGCCCTCGGGTACGCCGAGGCCGACCCGACCGCCGACGTCGAGGGGTTCGACGCGGCGGCCAAGGCCGCGATCCTCGCCCAGCTCGCCTTCCACACGCGGGTGACCGCCGCGGACGTGCACCGGGAGGGCATCGCGGACGTCACCTCCGCCGACATCGCGAGCGCCCGGGCGATGGGCTGTGTCGTGAAGCTCCTGGCGATCTGCCAGCGGGTGCCGTCGGACGACGGCCGGAACGGCCGCGGCGTGTCCGTCCGCGTCCACCCGGTGATGATCCCGCGTACGCATCCGCTGGCGAACGTCCGCGAGGCGTACAACGCGGTGTTCGTCGAGGCGCAGTCCGCCGGGTCGCTGATGTTCTACGGCGCGGGCGCCGGCGGCGCGCCGACCGCCAGCGCGGTGCTCGGCGACCTGGTCGCCGTCGCCCGCAACCGGGTGCACGGCACCCGCGGCCCCGCCGAGTCGACCTACGCCGACCTGCCCGTCCTGCCGATGGCCGACACGGTCACGCGCTACCACGTCTCCCTGGACGTGGCGGACCGGTCCGGCGTGCTGGCGCGCGTCGCCGACGTCTTCGCCGACCACGGCGTCTCGATCCAGGCCGTCCGCCAGGAGGGCCACGGCCAGAAGGCGCAGCTCGTCATCGTCACCCACCGGGCTCCCGACGGCGCGCTCTCGGCCACCGTCGAGAACCTCCGCGACAAGGAGATCGTCCGCGAGGTCGCCAGCGTCATGCGCGTCGAAGGCGACGAGTGAGAAGGGCGAGCGAGCAGAGACCGGTAGAAGGGCGTACTGAGCGGGAGCGGTCGCACTAGCATTCGGGCGATGGCCGCCTCCGCCGCACCAGCCGACGAAGCCGCCGAGCCGGACCGCCCCGCCGTACGACGTGACGGAGCGCTCGGCGCGGCGCTGCTGCCGGTGTCGGCGCTCCGGCTCGCCGCCCGCTTCTTCGTGCCCCTGGTGATGTGGTTCAGCGCCGGGTCGATCGTCCGGTACGTCCTTCTCCAGGGGATCTCCCATCTCGGGAGCGGCCGTCATCCCGGGGCCCGGCAGGTCGCCGTCCTGCTGCCGCTGAGCGTCGCCGTGCTGGCCTCGCTCGTCGTGACGATCGGGATGTTGTTCACGCTCGGCCGCGGCCTGTCGGTGATCGAGGATCCCGACGAGCCGTACGTCACCGCGGTCGGCCGGACGCTGTTCCCATTCGTGCTCGTCTACTTCGGCTGGAACCTCTACACCACGGACCTGCGCGAGGTGCTGCGGGCGGACGCCCAGCGGCGGGTGAACACCGGCGACGTCATGAACGTCGGCAACGTCCTCGACCTGCCGATCGCGGCCTGCCTGCTGGTCGCCGCGGTGTCGTGGCTGCTGCGGGTCCTCTGCGAACGCCGGTACGAGGAGAAGCACGGCCGCGTGATGGGGATCCTCACCGCGTTCTTCGAGGTGAACTTCACCCTCTACACGCTGTACTCGATCATGCAGTCCGTCATGGCGGCCAAGCGGTGGCTCGCGGACCGGGCGTTCTGGCACGCGATCACCCGGATCGTGCCCGCGCCGAGTCCCGGGCCGGTCAAGGACGCCCTCGTCCTGCCGCTGGTGTGGCTCGCCATCGCCGCGATCGTGTACGGGCTGGAGATGCACGACCGGGAGGCGATCCGCGGCACGCCGCTGGAACGGCTGCCCGACCGCCTGGAGGGGCGGCGGCGCCGCCTGGCGGAGGTGGCCAGCCGGAGCCTGCGGGACAAGTACGTGCCGATCGTGCACGCGCTCCGGCTGGCGCACCGCGCGGGGGCGTACGTCTTCGCCTGGTTCTGCCTCTGTTACGTGGCGATCGGCGCACTGCTCGATCCCCTCCAGCGGGGCGTCGTCGCGCTGATCGGCACGGACCACACCGTACGGTTCTGGAACCTCGTCCTCGTGCCGATCGAGTTCGGGCACCGCATGGTCGGCGAGATCCTGCGGCTCGCCCTGCTGGCGGCGACGTTCGACCTCGTGCGGCGCAGGGTCAGCGACGGAACACCAGTTGCGGACCGCCCAGCGCCGGCGACAGATCCTGATGCTGGTGGCGCATGACCAGCTCGAACGTGCCGACCGCCCAGTCGGGGACGAGCCCCATCACGTACGCGGGGTCCGTGCCACCGGGAATGATCGACGTGTGCCACTCGAACGCGCTCCAGCGGTGGCCGGCGTGGTCGCGCAGCGAGAAGTCGATGGTGAGATCGCGGGGATTCTCGGTCAGCGGCTCGGCCCGCAGCGTGGCCACCACGAGCGTCTCGCCGGGCCGGACCGGCCACCCGATGAGGTCGGGCGGCAGGTCGCCGTGCTTCAACTCGGCCCTGCCGTAGCTCAGCAGCGTCCAGCGGATCTGCTGGAACACGGCCGGCCGTCCGGGCGCGACCGTCCGCGTGTGCGTGGCGGGCACGTCCTCGCGGTAGTAGGCCCACTCCGGGCGGAACGGCAGGTACATCGCCCCGCCCAGCAGCGCCAGCAGGCCGACGATCCGGGCCGGCCGCCGTACGCGGGCCGCGCCACGCCGCATCCGAGCCGCGCCACGCCGCGTCCGAGCCGCCCCACGCCGCGTCCGAGCCGCCCCACGCCGAACCCGATTCGCGCCGCGCCGCGCCCGAGCCGCGCCACGACTGCTCGGACCCGCGCCGCGCCGTACGACGGATGCGCCGGTCCGCACGACGGACGCGCCGCTCCGCACGGCGGTCGCGGCCCGTCTCACCAGGGCTGCCGCGCGGCTCACGACGGCTCCGGGACCGCGTAGCCGGAGGGCGGTCTGCTCGTCAGGCGGGCGGCTTCGGCGGGGTCGAGGCCGAGGTCGACGTGCACCTCGGCGGCGAAGCGCCGCGGGTCGTCGCGGTAGAAGCCGAACGGCGCCTCCTGCGCGTCGTGGTCGGACACGTAGAGCCGGGCTCCGGCCACGGCCGCGGCCGGCACGTCGAAGACGTAGGCGCCCCGGCGTGGCATGCCCGGTTCGAACCGGACGTAGCTCAGCGGCGTGACGAGGGGCATGGACAGGCCGCCTCCGCCGCCGAGCTTGTCCGTCGGGTCGTAGTCGCCGTACCGGGTGTGCAGCCGTGCCTGCCCGGCGTACACGAGGGAGTGCCGGGCCTCGATGGTGGCCAGGACGACGACGAAGACGCCGGTCGCCGGGATCTGCTGCGCCTTGGTGTGGTCGGTCGGCGGGACGTAGATCGTCCGTGCGCCGTCGACCCGGTCGACCCGGATCGTGAACCGCGGCTCGGTGACGGTCCGGCCGATCCGCCCGTTCTTCACGAACGGGCCGTACGCCCGGGTGTAGCTCCAGCGCGCGGACTGCAGGGCCACCGCGGCGCAGGCGAGGGCGACGGCGAGTGCGATCGAGGCGATCCGTCTCATGACCTCACCGGGAGTCTCACGTCGGCGACCAGGACCGGGATGATGTGCGTGACCCGTCCGGATCTGTGCGTCAGCGGATCCGTCTCGTACCGGGTCTCGTAGCGGCGGGGCTTCCACTCCCAGTAGCCGCGCGGGTCCAGGACGCCCGACTCGGTGTGCTCGTAGTCCGCCAGGGCGACGGTCACGCGGTCGGGCACGCGGGTACCGGCCGCCAGTTCGTACTGCACGGCGACGTAGGTGGGCAGACGCGGCTGCAGTGAGCGGAAGAGGGTGTCGCCCGCGATGGCCTGGGCGTCCACCTGCTTCGGCCGGGGCCCGTCCTGCGTTCGCCAGTGCAGGAACATGCCGTGCGCGAACACGTCGTCATCGACACCGTACGTCCCGAGCGTCTCGCGGGTCGGGTTGGTCACCCATGCGTTGATCACCAGCATCCGCGTGGACTGTCCGAACTTCTTGACCGTGGCCACGTGGGCGCCGACGAGCCGGGTACGGAAGAGGTGCTGGTCGACCTCGCGTCCGGGCGGCGTCGGGACCGGGGTGTCCGCCGGGCCGAGACCCCCGGTCGCCCAGAGGGCCCCAACGGCGACCAGGACGGTGGCCGTGACGTATCCGGCGACGCGTGCTCGGGGGTGCACGGTCGATGATCCTAATCCGCGGCGCGCCGTCCACGATGTGAAACGGCGTGAGACGCGTGCCCACGGTGCCCGTAGACTCGCTGAACGACAGCGCAGGTCAGGAGGAACATCGTGAGCAGGGCATGGCGTGGCGTCATCGAGGAGTACCGCGATCGGCTCCCCGTGACGGCCGGGACGCCGGTCGTCACCCTTCTGGAGGGCGGCACGCCCCTGCTCCCGGCGACGCGCGTCTCCCAGCTGACCGGCTGCGAGGTCTACCTCAAGGTCGAGGGCGCCAATCCGACCGGGTCCTTCAAGGACCGCGGCATGACGATGGCGATCAGCAAGGCCGCCGAGGACGGCGCCAAGGCGGTGATCTGCGCCTCGACCGGCAACACGTCCGCGTCGGCGGCCGCGTACGCCGTGCGCGCCGGGATGGTGTGCGCGGTGCTGGTGCCGCGCGGGAAGATCGCCATGGGCAAGCTGGCGCAGGCGCTGGTCCACGGCGCCAAGCTGCTCCAGATCGACGGCAACTTCGACGACTGCCTCGAGCTCGCCCGCAAGCTCGCGGTCGACTATCCGGTGGCGCTCGTCAACTCGGTGAACAAGTACCGGCTGCACGGCCAGAAGACCGCCGCGTTCGAGATCATCGACGCGCTCGGCGGCGCCCCGGACGTGCACTGCCTGCCCGTGGGCAACGCCGGGAACATCACCGCCTACTGGATGGGCTACAAGGAGTCCGACGCGCGCCCGCGCATGCTGGGCTTCCAGGCGGCCGGCGCCGCGCCGATCGTCCGGGGCGAGCCGGTCACGTCGCCGCAGACCATCGCGACCGCGATCCGCATCGGCAACCCCGCGTCCTGGGACTTGGCGCTCAAGGCACGGGACGAGTCCGGCGGAGCCATCGAGGCCGTCACCGACCGGCAGATCCTGGCCGCCTACCGGCTGCTCGCCCGCGAGGAGGGCGTGTTCGTCGAGCCGGCGTCGGCGGCGAGCGTCGCGGGTCTGCTGCAGGCCAGTGACGAGGGGCTCGTACGCCCCGGCGAGCGGGTCGTGTGCACGGTGACCGGAAACGGCCTCAAGGACCCCGACTGGGCCATCTCGGGCGCCCCGGCGCCGATCACGGTGCCCGTCGACGCGTACGCCGCCGCGTCCGCACTGGAACTCGCGTGACCGAGCGGAGCGAGGGAGCCGGTAAGCAGAGCACCTTGGTCATGGGGCCGACGAAGGAGGTCTCGTGACCGAGCGGAGCGAGGGAGCCGGTAAGCAGAGCACCTTGGTCATGGGGCCGACGAAGGAGGTCTCGTGACCGAGCGGCGTCCCATGCCCACCGCAGTCCACGTACGGGTCCCCGCGACCAGCGCGAACCTCGGTCCCGGATTCGACGCGCTGGGGCTGGCGCTCACCCTGTACGACGACGTGGAGGTCGAGCTCGCCGACTCGGGCCTGTGGATCGACGTCACGGGCGAGGGCGAGGAGACCGCCAGGCGCGGCGAGCAGCACCTGATCGTCAAGACGTTCCGCGAGACGTACGCGGCCATCGGGCCGGCGCCCGAGCCGGGGCTGCGGGTCCGCTGCGTCAACCGGATCCCGCACGCGCGCGGGCTCGGATCGTCCTCGGCCGCAACGGTCGCCGGGATCCTCGCCGCCCGTGCCCTTCACCCGGAGGGCGCGGGCCTCACCGACGCGGACGTCCTCGCCCTGGCCACGAGGATCGAGGGGCACCCCGACAACGTCGCGCCGTGCCTGGCGGGCGGCCTGACCATCGCCTGGGAGACGACCGCCGGACCGCGCACGACCAGGCTGGACGTCGTCCCGGGCGTACGGCCCGTGGCGTTCGTGCCCGAGCACCGGCTCGCCACCGAGCGCGCCCGGGGCCTCCTGCCCGACGTCGTTCCGCACGCCGACGCCGCGGCGAACTCCGGCCGCGCCGCGCTGCTGATCGCCGCGCTCACCGCCCGTCCGGAGCTGCTGCTGGACGCCACCGAGGACCGGCTGCACCAGGCGTACCGCGCCCCGGCCATGCCGGAGTCGGTCGCGCTGGTGGACCGGCTGCGTGCGCGAGGCGTTCCGGCGGTGGTGTCGGGGGCCGGGCCGACGGTTCTCGCGCTGGTCTCCGCGGGTGAGGTTGATTCGATCGCCTCGGAAGTGGGTACTTCGTGGCACATACACCCGCTGAACGTTGACCCCCACGGCGCATGCGTTCAGCCGATCAATCAGGAAACGCGAGTCTCCGGGGAATAGCAGTGTGCCCAGGTGATGTTAGGCTAAGTGCTGCACCAGATGCCCCGTACGGGGGCATGGGCTCGTCAGCCATTCCGGCTTACGTCGGCCGTGTGACGCGGATGTGGTTCCCCGGCAACGAAACCGCTCGTTGTTCAGCGTTCTACCAAAACTACGGACGTATCGGGATCGGGGATCTCTCGCGAGAACCTGCCTCCACCATCTGGATGTGGCCAGAACTCTTCGCCGATCACATGGAGATCAGCAGAGCTCGACTGATCCGGCGCCCCCGCCGGTTCGCACGACCGGGTTGCCTGGCCGACGGCGGCCACACCCGCTCCCTGGGAAGGACCCTTAGTGAGCGAATCCACCGAACTCCTCTCGGACGCAGCAGTCACGACGGCTCCTGAAGCCGCGTCCGCCGAGAAGGCGACGACGGCTGCGCCGCGGCGCCGCCGCTCGGGCACCGGCCTGTCGGCGATGGTGCTGCCCGAGCTCAAGGCTCTCGCCTCGAGCCTCGGGATCAGCGGTACGGGCGGAATGCGGAAGAGCCAGCTCATCGCCGCCATTCAAGAGCGGCAGGCGCAGAACGCCGGAGGCGGTGAGCAGGCGGCCTCCGCGAAGAGCGCCGCCGAGGCCCCCGCCCCGCAGGAGACCGCCGCGGCGCCCGCCGTGGCCGAGTCCGCGGCCGCGGCCGCGCCGAAGCGCGAGCGTCCCGCCAAGCGCGAAGAGGCGCCGGCGCAGGAGCAGCAGGAGATCAAGGTCGAGGCCGAGGCCGCCGGCGACGCCGGCGCGCGCGACGGCGCCGGCCGGGAGGGCGGCCAGCGCCAGCGCCAGCGCGAGCGCGGCAACCGCAACCGGGACGGGCAGGGTCAGCGCGAGGACAACCGCGGCCAGCGTGACGACCGGGGCCAGCGCGGTGAGGACAACCGCGGCCAGCGCGGTGAGGACAACCGCGGACAGCGTGGTGAGGACAACCGCGGACAGCGCGGTGACGACCGCGGTCAGGGCCAGCGCGGTCCGAACCAGCGCCAGCAGAGCGACTCCGACGACGAGGACGGCAGTGGCGGCCGGCGCCGGCGCGGCCGGTTCCGCGAGCGCAACCGCGGCCGTGGCGGGCGCGAGCGCTTCGGCGACTCCGAGCCGACGATCAGCGAGGACGACGTCCTCATCCCGGTCTCCGGCATCCTCGACATTCGTGACAACTACGCGTTCGTGCGGACCACCGGCTACCTGCCGGGCCCGCAGGACGTCTACGTCTCGCTCGCCCAGGTCCGCAAGAACGGCCTGCGCAAGGGCGACGTGATCACCGGCGCGGTGCGCCAGCCCCGTGAGGGCGAGCGCCGCGAGAAGTTCAACGCGCTGGTCCGCCTCGACACCGTCAACGGCATGGAGCCGGAGCAGGCCCGCGGCCGCGTCGACTTCTCCAAGCTCACCCCCCTGTACCCGCAGGAGCGGCTGCGCCTGGAGACCGAGCCGAACCAGCTCACCACGCGGATCATCGACCTGGTCAGCCCGATCGGCAAGGGCCAGCGAGGTCTGATCGTCTCGCCGCCCAAGGCCGGTAAGACGATGGTGCTGCAGGCGATCGCCAACGCGATCACCAAGAACAACCCCGAGTGCCACCTCATGGTCGTCCTCGTCGACGAGCGGCCGGAAGAGGTCACCGACATGCAGCGGTCGGTGAAGGGCGAGGTCATCCACTCGACCTTCGACCGGCCCGCCGACGACCACACGATGGTCGCCGAGCTGGCGATCGAGCGCGCCAAGCGGCTCGTCGAGCTGGGCCACGACGTCGTCGTGCTGCTCGACTCGATCACCCGTCTCGGCCGCGCGTACAACCTCGCCGCGCCGGCCAGCGGCCGGATCCTGTCCGGTGGTGTGGACTCCACGGCGCTGTACCCGCCGAAGCGGTTCTTCGGCGCCGCCCGCAACATCGAGAACGGCGGCTCGCTGACGATCCTGGCCACCGCGCTGATCGAGACCGGCTCGCGGATGGACGAGGTCATCTTCGAGGAGTTCAAGGGCACCGGCAACATGGAGGTCCGCCTCCGCCGCGAGCTCGCCGACAAGCGGGTGTTCCCGGCGATCGACGTCGACGCCTCCAGCACCCGTAAGGAAGAGATCCTGCTGGCTCCGGAGGAGCTGCGGATCGTCTGGCAGCTGCGCCGCGTGCTGCACGCGCTCGACACCCAGCAGGCGCTGGAGCTCCTCATCGAGAAGATGAAGGAGACCAAGTCGAACGCCGAGTTCCTCCTGCAGGTGCAGAAGACCACGCTCAACGACTGACCGCGCGGCGGGAATCCGCCTGACACGACGCCCCGGAGCACCCCTCCGGGGCGTCGTCATGTCCAGGGCCCGTACTGAGGTGGAGCGGCGCGTCCGAGGCGTACCGGCAGACGCGGCGCGACACGCTCCAGCCGTATCAGGTGGGGCTAGCCCTACCTGCCGGAGGCTGGGATGCTCCATGGTGGGAGACGCCGCCGTTCAGCAGGCTGGACCCGTACGCTCCTACGGCAGGAAGGACCCCGGTGAACGGCACCGTCGAGACGTCGGCCTCCTCCGGACGCGGCCCCCTGCGTCTGCTCAAGGATCCGCTGACCTGGCGGTCCGCGGCCTTCCTGCTGCTCCACGCGCCGCTCGGCCTGGCCTACTTCGTCGGCTTGGCCGTGCTGCTCTCGGTCTCGGTCGGAACGGTCGTGATCTGGGTGGGCGTCCTCGGCCTGGCGCTGGCGATGATCCTCTGGCGGGCCGCCGCGATGCTGGAACGCCGCCTCGCGCACCTGGCGTTCGGCGTTCGGATCCCCAGCCCGTACCGCGCGCTGCCGGCCGGGCACAACCTTCTGCGCAAGTGGCGGACGATGGCCGCGGACCCCGCCACCTGGAAGGACCTCGTCTACCTGCTCCTCGCCTTCCCCCTCGGCCTGGCCGAGTTCATCATGTCCATGGTGCTGTGGGCGACGACCGTCTCGCTGGTCACGATGCCGATCTGGATCACGCAGAGCCGGGGCGGCTACCTGTACGTCACGGTCGCCGGTCACGACATCTGGTTCGACGACCCGGTGACCACGCTGCCCGCGGTGCCGGTGGGGATCGGGGTGTTCGTCCTGGCCATGTACGCCGTGCGGATCGTGGGCATCGCGCACGGGGCGATCGCGTCCTACCTCCTGGGGCCGAGTGAGACGCAGGCGCTCCGGGCCCGTACGGCTCAGTTGCGGGCCAGCCGGGCGCGCGGGGTGGACGCCGCGGAGGCCGAGCGGCGGCGCATCGAACGCGACCTGCACGACGGCGCCCAGCAGCGGCTCCTGGCCGTCGCGATGGACCTCGGCCGCGCCCGGGCGAAGCTGGACACCGACCCGGTGGCCGCGCAGGAACTCCTCCAGCAGGCCCACGCGGGCGCCAAGGAGGCCATCGCCGAGTTGCGCAACCTCGCGCGGGGGATCTACCCGGCGATCCTCACCGACCGGGGGCTGGACGCGGCGATCTCCGCGGTCGCGGCCCGCGCCCCGATGCCCGTCGAGGTGGAGATCGACCTGCCGACCAGGCCGCCCGCCGCCGTGGAGAGCATCGCGTACTTCATCGTCTCCGAGGCGCTCACCAACGTGGCCAAGTACGCCCGCGCGACGCGGGCGTCGGTGACCATCACCCGGGACCAGACCTGGGTCATCGTCGAGATCTCCGACAACGGCGTCGGCGGGGCCGAGGCCACTCCGGGCGGCGGACTGGCCGGGCTGGCGGACCGCGCGGCCGGCATCGACGGCATCCTGACGGTGAACAGCCCTCTCGGCGGGCCGACGGTGATCCGCGCGGACCTGCCCTGCGTGTGGTGACGTTCCTCTAGTCTGGGAGCGTGCGGGTCGTGATCGCGGAAGACGCCGTAATGCTGCGCGAGGGGCTGATCCGGCTGCTCGCGGATGAGGACATCGAGACGGTCGCCACGGCCGGTGACGGCCCGGGGCTGGTCGCCATCGTGGAGGAGCACCGGCCCGACCTCGCCATCGTCGACGTGCGGATGCCGCCCTCCTTCACCGACGAGGGCCTGCGGGCCGCGCTGGAGGCTCGGCGGCGGGTGCCCGGCACGCCGATCCTCGTCTTCTCCCAGTACGTCGAGGAGCGTTACGCGACCGACCTGATCGGCGACGGCGCGGACGGTGTCGGGTACCTCCTGAAGGAGCGGGTCGCCGACGTGGCGGAGTTCACCGCCGCCGTACGCCGGGTGGCCGACGGCGGCACGGTCATCGACCCCGAGGTGATCGGCCAGCTGCTGGGGCGGCGGCGCCGCGGGGACCGGCTGGAGGCGCTCACGCCGCGCGAGCGGGAGGTTCTCGGCCTGATGGCCGAGGGCCTGTCGAACGCCGCGGTCGCCCGCCGCCTCTATGTCACCGACGGCGCGGTGGAGAAGCACATCTCCAACATCTTCCTCAAGCTGGACCTGCAGCACACCGACAGCACCCACCGCCGGGTCAAGGCCGTGCTCGCCTACCTCGGCCAGAGCTGATCCGTACGGCCCTGCGGCCGCGGACCGACCACGCCCGTGGCAAATGTCCGGCATGTTGCTAATGTCCCGGAAGTGACCACGGGGTTGACGGGGATGGACGCCCGGCTGGCGTTCGACGGGCGGCAGTGCCGCATGGACTACTCACCTTCCTCCGGCGGCTGGCTGCGCCGTCGGCTGGGCCGGATCGCCTTCCCGGTGACCGCGCTGGCCGGCGTCCAGCTGACGCCGCCGGGCCGGCGGCGGCTCGGACGGCTGACCCTCCTCCTGCGCCAGGGCGCGGATCCGTTCTACGCGGTGGCCGGCGCGATGATCTCGGCCGACGACCATCCCTTCTTCGTCGAGTTCCCCCCGGAGGGCGAGGCGGACGCGCAACGGCTGGCGGAGACCCTGCACGGGGCCGTCGTCTCCACCGGCCTGGCGCAGTCCGCCGCCGGCGAGTTCATGGTCGAGGCCGCTTGGCCGCCGGCGGTCGAGACCTACGACGGGACCTGTCACTTCGACGGCCGGAACGTCCGCCTGGACTGGAAGGCCGGAGGCGAGGGACGGACCTTCCCACTCGCCGCCCTCGACGCGGTCACCTGCGTGCACGGCCAGGGTAGGAGGGGCGACTTCCTCTGGTTCCGCGCCGTCGGCGAGCGTGCCGACCTCGTACCGGACCCGCGGGACGGCGAGCGCTGCCTGCCGTTCGCGTCCGAGCGGGCCGAGGTGCTCCTGTTCGCCGCGGGCGTCGCGACCGCGCTCCGCGGCCGGCAGCTGGACCTGAACGCCCCGCCGGCCGACGGCGGTCTTCCGCACGGGCTGTCCGGCGTGGGAGGGCCGGGCGGCGCCGGCGTAGTCCTGCACGGGCTGCACGGGCGAGCCGAATTCGACGGCGCCCGCGTGATCGTGAGCAGCCAGGGCATGACCCGCGCGATCCCGCTGGCCGCCGTCGACCAGGTCGAGCTCGTCGAGGCGAACGGAGGCGTCGGTCACGTACGGGTCCGGCTCGCCGGTACGGCCGGTGATCGGTCCGCGCCCGACCCGTCTCTGGACGTGGATGCGGTACTGCACAACAACGACCCGGCCGCGCTGGAGTTCACGCTGCAGGTGACGCGCGCGCTGCAGGGCGTCACTCGCGTCCCCGACTCCGAGTTGCTGCGCACCGCCGGCCTGCGGCCGGACGTCGGCGAGGCGCTCGCCCGGGCCAGCGGGCGCGTCCGCGCCATGGCCCGCGAGCTGGCGGCGCTGTCGGCCGCGCTGGAACCCGGCGAGACGGTCCGTGAGATCGAGCTGGCCGTCGGCCGGCGCGTCCTGGTCTTCTTCCTCACCGACCGGCACCTGCTCAGCATGGGGCCCGACGACGCCCTCGGCGGCCACACGGCGGTGCCGCTGCACATGTTCGCCGACGTCCGCGCGACCTGGGACGAGACGCACGAGGGGAACCTGGTGTGGATCGATGAGGAGGGCGACGAGATCCCCTTCCACGGCATCTACCACCCGGTCCGCTTCCAGCAGACCTTCCGCGCCCTCCGCTTCGGCGCGTACGGAGGGCAGGAGCCCGGCGCGCCGTCGCCCGCGTACGCCGCCGCTCCGGGCGCTGGACCCCATACCGCCGCGCCGAAGGCCGGACCGCACACTGGTGCACCGGCGGGAACACCGCAGGCGCCGCCCATGTCCCCGGCCCCGCCGCAGGCCGGACGGCCCGACGTCGCCGCCGCCCTGAGCCGGACGAGGAGCGACGTGAGCCCGTTCCAGCGCGAGCTGGCGGCGCTGCTCGGTGTTCTCGACGCGGGCGAACCCGTCAAGGAGGTGGAACCCGGGCGGTGGGGCGGCAAGGCAGGACTCCTGGCGCTCACCGACCGGCGCGCCGTCTTCGCTGATCAGGAGGGCGGCCTGAACGCGCTCGCCTTCACCGACATCGACTACGTCTCCTACGACACCGACTATGACGGCAGCCCGGGCAGGCTGACGGCCACGGACAACGACTACGACACCATCGAGTTCACCTGGCTACGCGAGCCCGAACGGTTCGCGCACGCCATCGACGCCATGCGGCAGTGCCCCCCGGAGCGCGTCCCGGCGCCCGCCGGCGTCTCGCCCGATGCCGTACGGGCACGGCCGGATGTCGCCGCGGCACTGTCCCGTTCCCGTGCCGGAGACCAGGCCGGCGCCCAGCAGCTCCTCCTGCTCGGCGCGGGGCTGGGGCCCGGTGACCAGCTCTACGAACTGGAGCCGGCGCTGTTCGCCGGTGAGAACGGTCTGCTCGCGCTGACCGGACGCGCGGTGCTGTTCGCCGGTCCCGGAGGCCTGCGGCGCGTTCCGCTCCCCGAGGTCGCCGGCGTGCGGCATCACGAGTGGAGGCGCCGGGGCGACGAGGACCTGCACCTCGAGACCGGGTCCGGCTCCTGGGACCTGGTCTTCCGGCTGCGGGGCGGTGAGCGTTTCGAGGCGGCGATCCACTCCCTTCTCGCGGGCTCGCCTGTACGGCCGTCGCCGGCCGGCCCGGGACAGCACCTTGCGGCGGAGCCCGCCGGTCCGGCGTCCCCCTACACGGCGGAGCCCGCCGGTCCGGGATACCCGTACGCGGCGGAGCCGGAGATCGGGCTGTCCGACGTCTCCGGGTGGCTCGGTGGGATCGCCGAGGCCGCCGCGCGGCTCACCCAGCTCGTCAACGCGCAGAAGAACGGGCTGCTGACCGAGGCGGAGCTGAACGCCAAGTGCGCGGGCCCCCTGGCCGACGGCGAGCGGTTCGAGGCGGCGGTCGACGCGTACCTCGCCGGAACCCCCGTGTGGCCGGAGGCGGTGCGCCATCCCGGACGCACGGCCGCGAGCAAGGACGAGGTCCGCGCGTGGGTGGGCCGCATCGGCGAGACGGCCGCGAAGCTGGGCGACCTGGTCCGCCTTCGCCAGGACGGACTGCTCACCGCCGAGGAGTTCGCCGCCAAGTGCGCGGAGCTGCGGCGCCGCTGAACCGGCCCCCCTCAGCTCCGGTCGAGGAAGGCCAGGACGGCCAGGACGCGGCGGTTGTCGTCGTCGGAGGGCGGCAGGTTCAGCTTCCCGAAGATGTTGGACGTGTGCTTGGCGACGGCGCGCTCGGTGATGACGAGCCGCTGGGCGATCGCGGTGTTGGAGCGGCCCTCGGCCATCAGCTCCAGCACCTCGCGCTCCCGGGGCGTCAGGCCGCCGAGCGGCTCGTTCCGCGCGTTGCGCGCCAGCAGCTGGGAGATCACCTGCGGGTCCATGGCGGTCCCGCCGCCCGCGACCCGGCGCACCGCGTCGACGAACTGGTCCGCGTCGAACACCCGGTCCTTCAGCAGGTAGCCCACCCCGCCACTGCCGTCGGCCAGAAGCTCCCGCGCGTACAGCTGCTCCACATGCTGGGACAGGACCAGCACCGGCAGGCCGGGGACCTCCCGCCGGGCGTGCAGCGCGGCCTGCAGGCCCTCGTCGGTGAACGACGGCGGCAGGCGCACGTCGACGACCGCCACGTCGGGCTTGATCGTCAGCAGCGCCCGGGTCAGCTCGGGACCGTTGTCGACGGCCGCGGCGATCTCGAAGCCGTACGCCTCGAGCAGCCTGATCAGCCCGTCGCGCAGGAGGAACAGGTCCTCGGCGAGGACGACGCGCATCACTCTCCCTCTCGGGGGGTCAGTGCCCGGGAGCGGTGAGGACGCACGGCAGCTCCATCGTGACCATGGTCGGACCGCCCACCGGACTGCTGAGGGCCAGAACACCGTCGAATGTACCGAGTCGGCGCTCGATCCCGAGCAGCCCCGTGCCGCCGGACGCGTCGGCGCCGCCGTGGCCGTCATCGGTGATCACGAGGCGCAGCCGGTCGTCCTCGTACCGTATGTCGATCCAGACCCGTCGCGCGCCGGAGTGCTTGGCGGCGTTGGTCAGCACCTCCGAGACCGCGAAGTAGGCCGCCGACTCCACCGGGGCCTCCAGCCGGCCGGGCAGCTCGACCGAGACCTCGGTGTTCAGCGGACTGGCCATGGCCAGCGCCCGTACGGCGTCGCCGAGGCCGCGCTCGGCCAGCACGGGGGGATGGATGCCGCGCACGAGGTCGCGCAGCTCGGTCAGCGCCTTGGACGACGACTCGCGCGCCTCCGCGAGCAGCCGCCGGGCCTTCTCCGGATCGCGGTCCATCAGGTGCTCGATCGCGCCCAGGCTCATGCCCATGGCGACCAGCCGCGCCTGCGCGCCGTCGTGCAGGTCGCGCTCGATGCGCCGCAGCTCGGCCGCCTGGGTGTCCAGGGCGTCGGAGCGGGACTCCGTCAGGTGCGCGACCCGCAGCTCCAGCTCCCGCTCCCGCGTCGGGGCGAGCAGCCCACGGGTCAGCAGGGAGCTCGCCCGCAGGAGCCTCGGGGCGAGCCACAGGCCGATCAGCGTGTAGACGACGCCGAGCAGCGCCGCGTTGTCGGCCGAGTTCTGGTCGACGACGTGGATGAACGTGTACCAGTCGCCGCCCCCGGACTCGAAGATCGGCTTCCAGACCCCCGCCGCCAGCACCCATCCGTACGGGCCGTACATCGGGACGGCGAAGGCGACGAGCCCCAGGACGGCGCCCACCGTCGCGTCGACGAACAGCCACAGCACGTCCCGCCAGGTCGCCGGGTCGGCCACGGCCCACCGGTAGCGCTGGAAGACGCCCCTCAGGCCGCGGCGGAACCGCGGCCTCGGCTTGTACGGCTCCTTGATCTCCACTCCGAACCACGTATACGCCAGCCGCCGGCGCGCGCCGGCGTAGCTGCGGACCCCGGCGATCACCACGGGGAACAGCAGGAACCCGATGGGGAACGTCACCGCGAAGAACACGACGGAGAAGATGAACAACGCCAGCGACACCGGCAAGGCCAGCAACGCCAGCGCGAGTCCCCGTACGGCCGCGAGCGGGGCGGCACCGATTCTCATGTTCCCTCCGATTCCGGGCTCCATCATCCACCGCCGAGCCTGCCGTGGGGGCGGCATGACGGTCACTGGGCCTGAGAACCGCGCGATGGTGGTGCCAGCACCACTCTTTACCGGGGGCATACCTTCCGGCCCCTAGGGTGCTGACCGGCTGGGCGCGACACCGGCGCGTCCCTAGTGTCTCGTGACAGTCAGCAACCCGATTTCACGACCGCTAGGGGACTTGCGTATGCCCGGAACCGCCACCCTGCCCAGGAGCGACTTCGCCCCGCTGATCCAGGAGGTGCGCGCCGCCGGTCTGCTGGACCGCCGCACCCGCCGCTACGCCGGAACGGTGGGCCTGGACCTGCTGCTGTACGGCGCCGTGTTCGCCCTGGTCGCCGTCGTCGGCGACTCCTGGTGGCAGCTGGCCCTGGCCGTCCCCGCGGCGGTCCTCACGACCCGGCTGTACTTCGTCGGGCACGACGCCGGCCACGCGCAGATCGCCGGGACCCGCCGCGTGAACCGCCTCATGGGGCTGTTCATCGGGAACCTGGCGGTCGGCCTGAGCTACGGGTGGTGGACCGACAAGCACAACCGGCACCACGCCAACCCGAACCACGTGGACAAGGACCCCGACGTCGGCGTCGGAGTCCTCGTCTGGACCGCCGAACAGGCCGCCGACCGGCGCGGCGCCCTCGTCCGGTGGCTCACCCGCAACCAGGGGCGGCTGTTCTTCCCGCTGCTCCTCCTGGAGGGCTTCAACCTCAAGGTCTCCAGCGTCCGGTCGGTGATCGCGGCGGCACGCGGCGAGAGCGGGGACCGGCGGCGTACGGCGCTCATCGAGGCGGTCCTGCTGGCCGTGCACGCCGCCGCGTACCTCGGCCTGGTCTTCAGCGTGATGTCGCCGGGCATGGCGGTCGCCTTCGTCCTCGTGCACCAGGCGGTGCTCGGCGTCCACCTGGGCTCCGCGTTCGCCCCGAACCACAAGGGCATGCCGATGCCGGGCCCGGGCGAGCGCTGGGACCACCTCCGCAAGCAGGTCCTGACCTCCCGCAACGTCCGCGGAGGCCTCCTCACCGACTGGTTCCTGGGCGGGCTGAACTACCAGATCGAGCACCACCTGTTCCCCGGCATGCCGCGCCCGAACCTGCGTCGCGCCCAGCCCCTCGTACGGGCGCACTGCGCGCGGCTCGGCCTCCCGTACACCGAGGAGGGCCTGTTCGAGTCGTACGCCCACGCGCTCGGCCACCTGCACGCCGCCGGCGCGCCGCTGCGCTAGTCCGGCGATTCTCCCCGGAATCGCTCAAAGGCCCCGCGGCCGCCACTACGTGTGGCCGCGGGGCCGATCCCTTGTGGAACGGGCGTTCCGGGCGTACCCTGCACTGAACATGTCTGGACAGGTTTCAGAACAGGGGTGGACATGGCCGACGACGTGCCCGGACTCAAGCACCGGAGCATCGCGGAGACTCTCGCGCGTGAGATCCGGTCGGGCCGGCTGAAACGCGGCAGCCGACTGCCGGGCGAGCATGCGCTGGCGGCCCGGTTCTCGGTCAGTCGTAACACGATCCGCTCCGCATTGACCGAGCTGAGCAGGGAAGGCCTCATCGCCACCCACTCCGGAAAGGGGTCGTTCGTCACCTTCGACGGGCGGCCGCTCGACGACCGCCTGGGCTGGGCCCGAGCGCTGGCCGACCAGGGCGTGTCCACCGAGACGAAGCTGCTGCGCCTGGAGAGAGTGGACGACCCGGACCTCGCGGAGCGGCTGGGCGCCGACTCGCCGTCGTTCTTCGCCATCGACCGCGTGCGCACGCTGACGCATGGGCCGGCGGTGTCGCTGGAGCGCAGCAGGATCCCCGGTGTCGGCGGCCTCCTCGATCTGCCCGCCCGCGGGCTGATCGGTGGCTCGCTGACCGCCACCCTGGCCTCCGTCGGGCTCGTCGCCGATCACGGCGAGGAATGGGTGTCGGCCGGCCCCCTGGACGAGACCGACGCCGCCGAGCTGGGCCGTCCGCCCGGTGAGTGGTTCCTGAGAGCCCGCCGCGTCTCCTGGACGGCGACCGGAGAACTCGTGGAGCACGTCGAGAGCCTGCTGGACCCTCTGCGGTTCCAACTGCACCTGCGGTTCGGGAGCGCGTCGTGACGCGGGCCGAGGAACGCGCGCGCGGAACCCTGCACGGCCTGGCCATCGGCGACGCGCTCGGCATGCCGACGCAATCGCTGTCCCGGCAGCGGGTGAAGGACACCTACGGCGTGCTCACCGGGTTCCTTCCCGCGGCACCCGATCACCCCCTCGCGGCCGGCATGCCCGCGGGATCCGTCACCGACGACACCGAACAGGCCCTTCTCCTCGCCCGGCTGCTGATCGAAGGCGCCGGCCACGTGGACCCCGTCGCACTGGCCCGATCCCTCCTCGAATGGGAGGAGGAGATGCGCCGACGCGGATCGCTGGACCTGCTCGGCCCCTCCACGAAGCGCGCGGTGGCCGCCGTCGCCGCGGGCGCACCGGTCGAGGAGGCCGGCCGCTACGGCGACACCAACGGCGCCGCCATGCGGATCGCGCCGGTCGGGATCACGGCCGGGAGCGATCTGACCGCGCTCGTCGACAGCGTCGTCGAGGCGAGTTCGGTGACCCACAACACGAGCGTCGCGCTGGCCGGCGCGGCGGCCGTCGCTGCGGCCGTCAGCGCGGGAATCGACGGAGCCGACGTCAAGGAGGCCACCCGTCACGCGGCGGACGCCGCCGCGGTCGGCGTCCGCCGCGGTCATTGGGTGGCCGCCGCCGACATCGCCTCCCGCATACGGTGGGCCACCGAACTCGTCGCCGGCCGACCCGCGGAGGCCGCCGCCGACGATATCTATCGCCTCGTCGGCACCAGCCTGGCCACCCAGGAGTCCGTACCGGCCGCGTTCGCGATCCTGGCCGTGTACCCGGACGACCCCTGGCAGGCGTGTCTGCGAGCGGCGTCCCTCGGCGGTGACTGCGACACCATCGCGGCGATCGCCGGCGCCATCGCCGGCGCGTGCCACGGCGTAGCGGCCTTCCCCGGCGACGCCATCGACACGATCCGCGCGGTGAACGCGCTTCCCCTCGACGACCTCGCGGGCCGGCTTCTCGCTCTGCGCCCGTGACCGGCCCCTCCTCCTCCCCAGTGCCAACAAGAGGTGCTCCCATGCAAAGCGCCAGCGACAACAAGGTCGGCGCCGTCGAAACCCGCGGCATCGAACCGGTCCCGAACGAAGAACGCCGTGGTAACCCGCTTCAGCTCTTCTGGGTGTGGTTCGCCGCCAACATCTCCATCCTCGCGCTGCCGCTCGGCGCGACCCTGGTCGCCCTGCGCGGCCTGAACATCTGGCAGGCGGTGCTCGTCGGCGCCATCGGTTCCTTCGGATCGTTCGCCCTGGTGGGCCTGATCAGCGTCGCCGGCAAATGGGGCGGGGCGCCGAGCATGACCTTGTCGCGCGCCGTCTTCGGCCCCCGGGGCAACCGGGGCCCGACGTTGGTGTCCTGGCTGTCGCGGGTCGGCTGGGAGGTGGTGAACACCACCACCGCCGCGTACGCACTGCTCGCCATCCTGCACATCGCGTTCGGAGTGGGAGCGAACTGGGCGCTCACCATCGTCTGCCTGCTCGCCTTCGTGGCCCTCACTCTTCTGGTGTCCGGGCTCGGCCACGCCACCCTGGTGTGGATCCAGCAGAAGGCGACGTACGTCTTCGGTGCCCTCAACCTGGTCGTCGCCGGCTTCCTCGTCACCAAGGTGCACTGGCACGCGGTCCTGCACGCACACGCCGCACCCGCCAGCGCCGTGATCGCCGGAATCGGGATCATCGCCGGCGGCACGGGCATCGGCTGGGCGAACGCCGGCGCCGACATGGCCCGTTATCAACCCCGCCGAGTCGCCGGCAGCCGGATCGTGGCGGCCGCCTCCGCCGGCGCCGGCATCCCGCTTCTCCTTCTCATCACGCTGGGCGGGCTGCTGTCGACCGGCGACCACACGCTCGCCGCCGCCTCCGACCCGGTCGCGGCGATCCAGGCGATGCTGCCCTCCTGGATGGCCATTCCGTACCTGCTCGCGGCCTTCGGCGGCCTGCTGCTGTCCAACCACCTGTCCGTGTACTCGGCCGGCCTCACGATGATCACCCTGGGGGTCCGGCTCCGTCGCACCTTCGCCGTCGGCATCGACGTCGTGCTGACCCTGGCCGGGGGCGTCTACCTGATGCTCATAGCCAAGAACTTCTACGGTCCGTTCATCACCTTCATCTCACTGCTCGCCGTGGCCATCACCTCCTGGGTCGCCGTCTTCCTCGTGGACATGATCAGCCGGCGCGACTACGACCCCGCCGGGCTGATGGACACCACCCGCGCCGGCGTCTACTGGCACCGTGGCGGTGTGGCCTGGTCCGCCTTCGTCGCGTGGATCGCGGGCATCGTCACCGGCCTGCTGTTCACCGTCGCCGAGACGTCCGACACCGACGTGTGGTTCGCCGGGCCGCTATCGAAGACCTGGCCCGCCCGCAACGGCCTGGGCTGGCTCATCGCCTTCGCCGTCGCCGCCGCCATCTACCTCGCCCTGCACGGCGCGAGGGGATCCGCCCGCGCGGCACGGGTGACCGAACCGGCCCGGTCCGTGCGGGGAGCCGCCTCGTGAGCGCCCGGATCGAGCGACTGGTCCACGTCGGTAACGTGCTGATCGACCTGGTCATGAACATTCCCGCGCTGCCGCGGGCCGGCGGAGACGTCCTCGCCACGTCCAGTCAGGTCACTCCCGGCGGCGGGTACAACGTCATGGTCGCGGCCTCCCGCCAGCGACTGCCGGTCGCGTACGGCGGCGCGCACGGCAGCGGGCCGTTCGGCGAACTCGCCCGCGCACGCCTCGCCGAGGCCGGCATCTCGATCCTCCAGGAGCCGACCACCGGCGTCGACACCGGTTTCGACGTCGCGCTCGTCGACGGCAGCGGGGAACGAACGTTCGCCACCAGTGTCGGGGCCGAGGCCACCTTGACCTACGAGCAGTTGGCCGGGATCCGCGTCGGCGCGACCGACGCGATCTACGTCTCCGGCTACGGGCTGGTCTTCCCGGCCAACCGCGCCGCCCTGGGCCGTTGGCTCGGCACCCTGCCCGACCGCGCGACCGTGGTCGTCGATCCAGGCCCGCTCATCGCCGACATCCCCGCCGCCGTTCTCGAGCCGGTGCTCGCACGCACCGACTGGTGGAGCTGCAATCTCCATGAGGCGAGGACCATGACCGGCGAGACCGACCCGGAGCGGGCGGCCACCGCTCTGGCCGAGCGCACCGGCCGGGCCGGTGTGGTGGTCCGCATGGGCCCGGACGGCTGCCTCCTCCTCACCTCTGATCACGGCATCCGGCACATTCCCGCGTTCGAGGTCGCCGCCATCGACAGCAACGGCGCCGGCGACGCGCACGTCGGCGTGTTCGTCGCCGCGCTGGCGGACGGCCTACCGCCGGCCGAGGCCGCACGACGGGCCAACGCCGCGTCCGCGATCGCCGTCACCCGGCACGGCCCGGCGACGGCGCCCGGCCGCGACGACCTCGATCGTTTCCTCGCCTCGGCACCCTGAGGCCCCGGAATCCGACCACGTCACCCGCCGGGGCCGGGGTACCGCGGTTCAGGGGACACGGTCATCGCCGATCGCGCCCCGTGGGGCGGGAATGCCCGGGGGCCTCGGCATGTTGTGCTGTCTGGCACACTGGAACACGCTGCGGTACCGGTTCACATCCCCGAACTCCCTCGAGGATGACCCGGCGACCGCCAGGAGCGAGGAGAGATAGTGAAGCCTGAGATCCACCCCGAATACGTCGTCACCACCGTGACGTGCACGTGCGGGAACACCTTCCAGACCCGCAGCACCGCGCAGAACGGCGTCATCCACGCCGACGTGTGCTCGAGCTGCCACCCGTTCTACACGGGCAAGCAGAAGATCCTCGACACCGGTGGTCGTGTCGCGCGCTTCGAGAAGCGCTTCGGCAAGAAGGCCGCGGGCGGCGCCAAGAAGTAGGTCAGATCGTCGCGCCGGCCGGAGGCACGCTGCTCCGGCCGGCGTTCCGCCTGTCCGCCCACACATCCGGCCGACCGAGGACCTGACGTGAATCTCGACGATCTCGTCGGCGAGTACGCCGACATCGAAACGCGGCTCGCCGATCCGGCCGTGCACGCCGACCAGGCGACGGCGCGGAAGCTCGGCAAGCGCTACGCCGAGCTGCGGCCGATCGTCGAGACCGCCCGCGACCTGCGGGCCGCCCAGGACGACGCGGCCGCCGCCCGCGAGCTGGCCGCCGAGGACCCGGCCTTCGCCCAGGAGGCGGCCGACCTCGACGAGCGCATCGACGAGCTCGAGGAGACGCTGCGGCGCCTGCTCGTGCCGCGCGACCCCAACGACGACAAGGACGTCATCCTCGAGATCAAGGCGGGGGAGGGCGGCGAGGAGTCCGCGCTCTTCGCCGGCGACCTGCTCCGGATGTACCTCCGCTACGCCGAGCGCGCCGGCTGGAAGACCGAGATCATCGACGCCCAGCACTCCGACCTCGGCGGCTACAAGGACGTCACGGTCGCCGTGAAGGCCCGGGGCACCGAGGACGGCGTCTGGGCCCGCCTGAAGTACGAGGGCGGTGTCCACCGCGTCCAGCGCGTCCCCGCCACCGAGTCGCAGGGCCGCATCCACACCAGCGCCGCCGGCGTGTTCGTCATGCCCGAGGCCGAGGACATCGACGTCCAGATCGACCCGAACGACCTGCGCATCGACGTCTTCCGCTCCAGCGGCCCCGGCGGCCAGAGCGTCAACACGACCGACTCCGCCGTCCGGATCACCCACCTGCCCACCGGCATCGTCGTGTCCTGCCAGAACGAGAAGAGCCAGCTCCAGAACAAGGAGCAGGCGATGCGCATCCTGCGCGCCCGGATGCTGGCGGTCGCCCAGGAGGAGGCCGAGGCCGCCGCGTCGGCCGAGCGCAAGAGCCAGGTGCGCACCGTCGACCGTTCCGAGCGGGTTCGCACCTACAACTTTCCGGAGAATCGCATCTCCGACCACCGCGTGGGCTACAAGGCATATAACCTCGACCAGGTACTCGACGGAGACCTGCACAACGTCACGCAGGCCCTCGTCGACGCCGACATGGAGCAAAGACTCGCCGAAGCCACATGACCCACCTGCTGTCCGACGAGATCGCCCGTGCGACGGCACGCCTTGCCGCCGCCGGGATTCCGTCACCGCGCGCCGACGCCGAAGAGCTCGCGGCATTCGTGCACGGCGTCAAGCGCGCCGAGCTGCACACCGTGCCCGACGCGGCCTTCGACGCGCGCTTCTGGGAGGGCATCGCGCGGCGTGAGGCGGGCGAGCCGCTGCAGCACATCACGGGCCGGGCGTTCTTCCGCTACCTCGAGCTGAAGGTGGGGCCGGGCGTGTTCGTCCCCCGCCCGGAGACCGAGGTCCTCGCGGGCTGGGCCATCGACACCCTCCACAAGATGGACGTCGGCGACCCTCTCGTCGTCGACCTCGGCACCGGTTCGGCCGCGATCGCGCTGTCCATCGCCCAGGAGGTCCCCCGCGCCCGCGTCCACGGCGTGGAGAAGGATCCCAAGGCGTACGTCCACGCCACCCGCAACGTCGAGGACCTCGACGAACGCGGCCGCGTCCGCCTCCACCTCGGCGACTTCGCCGACGCGCTGCGCGAGTTCGACGGCGCGGTCGACCTGGTCGTGAGCAACCCGCCGTACATCCCCATGTCGGAGTGGGAGTACGTCCCGGAGGACGTCCGCGACTTCGACCCGGCCGCGGCCCTGTGGGGCGGGGGAGACGACGGCCTCGACGCCATCCGCGTCGTCGAGCGCACCGCCCGGCGCCTCCTGCGCCCCGGCGGCTGGGTCGCCGTCGAGCACAGCGACCTCCAGGGCCACCCGGTCTACTGGATCTTCGCCGAAGAACACGGCTGGCGCGACGTCCGCAACCACAAGGACCTCACCGGCCGCGACCGCTTCGTCACCGCCCGCCTCGGCACCGACTGACGAGTTCCACCTCGCAGGGCTTCGTGAAGCGGGGGAGCCGGTGCCGGACCCGTCGACGGTCAGAGTGGCGTTGATCGAGGCCGCCTGAGTGCGGCCGAGCGACCCGCAGCCGGAACGGATGATCCCGCTCCGGGCCGCTGCGGGGCGGTGGAAGAATGGCGGGCGTGAGCCGACGATACGACTGTTCGGACCCGCTGGAGCGGACGAAGGGGATCGCGGACGCCGTCTCGGCGGTCCGCCGTGGTGAGCTGGTGGTCCTGCCCACCGACACGGTGTACGGGATCGGCGCGGACGCGTTCACGCCGAGCGCGGTGACCGCGCTGCTCGACGCCAAGGGCCGCGGCCGCGACATACCCTCGCCCGTCCTCGTCGGATCGGTACGGGCGGCGCAGGCGCTGGTCGACGACCTCGGCACGTACGGCCAGGACCTCATCGACGAGTTCTGGCCCGGCGCGCTGACGATCGTGTGCCGCGCCAACACCACCCTCGCCTGGGACCTCGGTGACAGCAAGGGCACCGTCGCGATCCGGATGCCACTGCACCAACTCGCGCTGGAGCTGCTGAAGGAGACCGGCCCGATGGCGGTCAGCAGTGCCAACCGGTCCGGCGCCGCCCCGTCGCGCACGGCCGAGCAGGCGGAGACGCAGCTGGGCGACTCGGTCTCGGTCTATCTGGACGACGGTCCGAGCGGCGACGACATGCCGTCGTCGATCGTCGACCTGACGGGCGCGGTCCCGCGCCTGCTCCGCGCGGGCGCCATCCCCGAGGAGCGTCTTCGCGAGGTCTGCGGCGTCCTCCTCAGCGACGAGGACGACCCGGCCCCGGAGCCGCCGGCCGAGCCGGCCGAGGACCAGAAGGACATCGCGAAGGCCGCTGAGAGCCCGCAGAACGGCCGCCCGCCGGAGGCCGAGCCGCAGGCGAAGGCGCCGGCTTCTGCGGAGCGCACGGACACTGAGAAGGACGCCCCGCCCGCCGACCGCTGACGCCGCCCGCATCTCAGGTCGCCATGCGCTTTCGCCATTCGCTGAGCTTTGCGCCCGAGGGTTTGCGTTGTTGTGGCGATGAGAACCCTCGGCGCCAGTGTTCCGGATGGTGGCCTGGTAGCCGTCGCGGGCAAGATCCGAAGCGACGTGCTGGGGAAAGCGCCATCAGCGATGCGCGGTCGGCACTACCGACACGAGGTGAGCGCCGCAGCGAAGCCTGTGGTCGACGCTCGTTCGGTGCGAGACGTGCGAATCGCGAGGGTACGCGCGGCGCGTACCGTCGAATGCGGGGAGAAGCACGGCCTGCGGTGACGATCTGTGGTCTTTGGTCCGTCCTCGACCCGCAATCGCCGAGCATTCCGTCCGCCCTGGGACAGGCCCGAGACATAGGCGCACCCGCCTGGCGGCGGACGGGACGACGTCAGTAGTGCTGGCGCCAGGCACCGCACTTCCTGGTCGTGAACTTGCCCTTCTTCCAGGTGCCCCGGCACTCCTGGACGTACATGTGCTTGATCCGGGTGGACGTGACGGTCTGCCACTTGTCCTGGAGCCGGTCGCCCGTGAGCGCGACGACCCGTACGTCGTCCTTCTGCTTCTTCGTACCGGTGAAGGTGAAGCGGAGCGCGGCGCTGTAGCCGTCCTTCTCCGTGTCCTTGAGGTCGAAGGTCAGCGTCACCTTGGAGGCCTCGGTGTTGTAGAACCCGTAGGCATCGACGCCGGACAGGCCAACGGTGCGCCAAAAGCCGACCGCCGCGTCCGCCGGCGTCGTGGTCAGCGAAAAGGTCGTGATCAGGACGCCGGCTGCGAGGGTCACCATCGCGATTCGCCGCATTGATCCCTCCAGGATCGCTTGGGCGGTACGAGTGATGATCTTAGCAGTTTGACTGCTTTGCTCCAGATAAAGAAGAAGAGCCCTGGCGCGCCCCAGGGCTCTTCCCGTCAGCTCAGTGTCAAGCGACTACCGACTCAGGCGGAGATCTTCTTCCACTTGCCGGCCTTCTTGACGTCGAAGCTCACGCCATCCTTGTTGCGGTTGCCCAGCACCTCGCGGATGTAGACGGTCTTCGCGCCGGTGCTGCCGCCCACCGAGAAGGTCTTCTTGCCCTTCTTCGGGGTGAAGACCTGCGGGTACTTGTAACCCGGCAGCCCCTTGATCTCGATGCCGGCCGACCTGCCGTCGGCCTTGGTGTCCTTGCCGTAGACGTACAGCACGACCTTGCCGCCGGACGTGCCGTACTTCCCGTAGGTGTACACACCGGCGATGTCGTAGGCCCCGGTCCAGCGGGTGTAGCCCTTGTGCTTCGAGCCACCGATCTGCCAGTAGTGGTACTTGATGGACGCCTCGGCGCTGACGCCGGACTGCAGGCTCTTGCCGATGACGGCCTTGGTGTCCGCGCTTGCGGCGCTGGCGGGTGCCGCCATCAGACTGATGGCAGCTGCGGCTGCGACGGCCCCCGTGGCGACAAGAGTCGCGAAACGACGCATTGATCCTCCGTGTTCGGAGTTGGAATGAACGGTCATGGACCGTAGCACTTCCGAAGATTCCGTTGTGGCGGTTTTTCGGGTGATTTTTGGCCGCCAAAGGACGGGAACCGATGGGTGGCTACCAGCATCTAACGGACAGGCGGGAGGTGTGCCCTGATGTCGGCGGCGAAGAATGTCGGGGGCGGGGTCCAGGGTCCTTCTTTCCTGCATTCAGGCCGCCGGTGACGCGCCGGGAGCCGAACCTTCGCGGGGTGTCGAGCGTCTGACCTGAGCAGGAGACATCGCCGCGGTGGGGCGATGATCGTAGCGGCACCGAAGAGGGGCGTGTCCGGGCGATGGGGCGGCGCGGCCGGGCATGTGATCATCGGCACACTCGCGGACGCCGGCACCGTCCACTGCCACCGCGGCCTGCACAGGACCATTCGATCGAGTCTCGCCCCGGACCGCCGGAGTGACCATCGCCGCTTGGTCATCGGGAATAGAGTTGGGTCCCGCACGGCGGGCTCGGCGGACGGTGGAGGGAGGCTGGCGGTGCGGGAGTACATCCTCACGTTCTTGACGGCGTCGATCGTCACCTACCTTCTCGTCCCCCTGGTGCGGAAGTTCGCGATCGCCTTCAAGGCGATGACGCCGGTCCGCGACCGTGACGTGCACGCCATCCCCACGCCGCGGATCGGCGGCCTGGCGATGTTCTTCGGGATGTGCGCCGCGCTGCTGATGGCCTCACGGCTGCCGCACATGCGCGACGTCTTCACCGAGAGTCCCACGTGGGTGGGGCTGCTGTCGGCCGGTGGCCTGCTGGTCGTGGTGGGCATCGCCGACGACCGCTGGGAGATCGACGCGCTGACCAAGATGGCCGGTCAGGTCGCGGCGGCCGGGCTGCTCATCATGAACGGCGTCCAGCTGCTGTGGATCCCGCTGCCCGGGGCGACCCTGGCGCTGCCGCCGTCGTACGGCGTGCCGGTCACGATTCTCCTGGTGGTCGCGACCATCAACGCGGTCAACTTCATCGACGGGCTCGACGGGCTGGCCGCCGGCATCGTGGGCATCTCGGCGCTGGCCTTCTTCGTGTACGCCTACCTGGTCACGGTCGTCGCGCACCTCGACCACCAGAGCGCCCCGGCGCTGATCGCGGCCGTGCTGACCGGCATGTGCGTCGGATTCCTCCCGCACAACTTCAGCCCGGCGCGGATCTTCATGGGCGACACGGGGTCCATGCTGATCGGGCTGCTGCTGGCCACGTCCATGATCACTGTCTCGGGCTTCGACCCGGCGGCCCTCAAGGGCTCCATCAACCGGTTCCCGACGCTGCTGCCGCTGCTGCCGGTGGCGATCCTGGTCGTTCCCTACGCCGACATGCTGATGGCGGTGGTCCGCCGGACGTACGGCGGACGGTCGCCGTTCGCACCGGACAAGAAGCACATGCACCACCGGCTGCTGAACCTCGGCCACTCGCATCGGGGGGCCGCGCTGGTGATGTACCTGTGGACGGCGTTGTTCTCCTTCGGGGTGGTCGCGCTGTCGGCGGCGAAGTCGCCGCTGCTCGTCTTGGCCGCCGCGAGCGTGGTCGCGATCGCCGCGCTGGTCGTGATGGCGTTTCCGCAGCTGCGACCGCACGGACGGCGACACCGGACGGGTGAGGAGACCCCCTCGGACAAGCGTCCTCGGCAGGCCGCGTGAGCTGCGGGTTTTACCATTACTTGGTAGGTCATTCCGAGCAGTGAGAAGCTTGTGATACCTTTCACGAGCGGGCAACCGAACACCCACCGTGAACACTCGGAGCACTCATGCACTCCAACGACGCCCGGATCCTCCGCGGCGCCGCGATCCCGACCGGGCTCGTCGGCCTGGTGGCGATCATCGTCGGCCTGCTCTTCGCGGGCGGCAAGGGAGCCCTGGGCTCCGCGCTCGGGACCGTCGTGGTGCTTGCATTCTTCACCCTCGGGGTGGTCGTCGTCAGCTATGTCACGAAAATTTCTGAACAGATGGTCCTGATGGCCGGCCTGCTCAGCTTCCTCGTGAAATTCGTCGTCGTGTTGGGCCTCGTCGTCGCGTTCAAAGGCGTGACGATCTGGGATTCTCGTGCCTTCGGCTGGACGGTGATCGCCCTGACCATCGTCTGGCTGGCCGCCGAGACCAACGCGACCCTCAACGCGAAGACCCCGTATGTGAACTCTGCCCCCCGGGCGCAGGAGCAGGACAAGCAGGGCGCATGATGACAATGGACTACTCCAATATGACTACGCGGGAGGTGGCCTGCTATCGTCCGAGACGCGATGACCGGGGATGGGCGTCAGCCCAGCGAAGCAGAGAACCGCAAGTTCGCCAACGACATGTCGGCGGCACCCGCCACCCTGCTGGGAGGCATGCTCGTCTACGGCGGGGCGGGATGGCTGCTCGCGCGCTGGCTCCACGTCCCGGCCCTGCTCCCCATTGGGCTGGTGTTCGGCCTTGTCTTCGCGAGCTACCTGGTCTACGCCCGCTACGGCCGCTGAATAAGGCCTGCGGAGCCGTAGCCCACCGAGACGACAGCAAGGTTGCCGCCTTGATGAGCTACGACTGCGAAAGGATCGCCGGGTGAGTGCGCCGCACCTCCTCGCCAAGGACTTCGAGGCTCCGGGTCTCGGTCTGTTCGAGTGGAAGCCCCTGTTCCACATCGGCTCGTTCGCCGTGGCGAAGCCGATCGTCCTGTGCCTGATCGTGATGATCGTCGTCGTGGCCTTCTTCTGGGCCGCGTTCGCCAAGCCGAAGCTCGTGCCCCGCGGCGCGCAGAACCTCGGCGAGGTCCTGTACATGTTCGTGCGCGACGAGATCGCGCGGCCGTTCCTGGGCAAGGACGCGGAGAAGTGGATGCGCCTGCTGGTGCCGCTCTTCTTCTTCGTGTGGCTCGGCAACATCATGTCGGTGATCCCGTTCGCGCAGTTCCCGGTGAACTCCCGGATCGCCTTCCCGGCCGTGCTCGCCGCGCTGGTCTACATCACCTTCTGGGTCGTCGGCGTCAAGCACCAGGGCTTCTTCGGCCTGCTGAAGAACGCGACCATGCCGCCGGACCTGCCGAAGCCGCTGTACGTCCTCGTCATCCCGATCGAGTTCGCCTCGACCTTCCTGCTGAGGCCGTTCACGCACGCGGTGCGGCTCTTCGCGAACATGTTCGCCGGTCACCTTCTCGTCGCGCTGTTCGCGACGGTGGGCTTCCACTTCCTCTTCGAGAAGCTGACCCCGCTCGGCGCTCCCGTCGGCGTCCTCGGCGTCATACTGACCATCGCGATGACGGCCTTCGAGCTGTTCGTCCAGGCCGTGCAGGCCTACGTCTTCGCGCTGCTGGCCGCGTTCTACATCAGCGCCGGCCTGTACGCGGACCACTGATCCTCGACCGGTTCAACCCCAGAACCTGACCGGCGGGACTTCCGCCGGCCGACTGAAAAGGAAACGGAATGTCGCAGATCCTCGCCGCCGCCGCCGACATCAACCCCGGCCTCAAGTCGATCGGGTACGGCCTCTCGGCCATCGGCCCGGGCATCGGTGTGGGTGTCGTCTTCGGCCAGGGCGTGCAGGCCATGGCCCGCCAGCCCGAGATGACGGGCGTCATCCGCCAGAACATGATCCTGGGCTTCGCCTTCTCCGAGGCGCTCGCCCTGATCGGTCTGGTCATGCCGTTCGTCTACCACTGATCTGAAATCCTGACGGAAGGCTGTGCACGCCATGTTCCTGGCGCAACACGTCGCGGGGCCGCTGGCCGCGGAGAACCAGAATCCGAACCCTCTGCTGCCCGACGCGGCGGAGATGGTCGTCGGCATCTTCGCGTTCCTTGTCGTGCTGTTCTTCCTCGGCAAGATCCTCATCCCGCGCATCCAGAAGGCGCTCGAGGAGCGCACTGACGCGATCGAGGGCGGGATCAAGCGGGCCGAGGAGGCGCAGGCCGAGGCTCAGCGGACGCTCGAGCAGTACCAGACGCAGCTGGCCGAGGCCCGGCAGGAGGCCGCACGGATCCGCGAAGAGGCGCGCGAGCAGGGTGCGCAGATCATCGCGGAGCTGCGCGACCAGGCGCAGGCTGAGGCACAGCGGCTCGTCGACCAGGCGCACACCCAGATCGACGCCGACCGGCAGCTCGCGTTCACCCAGCTCCGTACGGAGATCGGGGAGCTCGCGATCGAGCTGGCCGGCCGCATCGTCGGCGAGTCCCTGGAGGACGAGGCCCGGCGTCGCGGCACCGTCGACCGGTTCCTCGACGAGCTCGAGGACCGTGCGCGGGCGGGGGCGTAACGAATGATCGGAGCGGCGAGCCGACGAGTGAGCGGAGTGGTCGGCGCCTTCGACGCGAAGCGTCCCGCGCCGGCCGCGAAGCGAACGAGGAGGGGAGCGCGACCATGATAGGCGCGAGCAGGGCCTCGTTCGTCGAGGCCAGGGAGCGGCTCGAGGCCGCCCTGTCCGCCACGCGTGACGCGGCGGCGTTCGGCGGTGAGCTGTTCGCCGTGGTGCACCTGCTCGACCGGGAGCACGTGCTGCGCCGGGCCCTGTCGGACCCGGCCCAGCCGGCCGACCGGCGGGCGGGGCTGGCCACGGCCGTGCTCGACGGCAACGTCACGCCGGCGGTCCGCGACTTCGTCGGCGACGTCGTGCGGCAGCGGTGGGCGCGGTCCACCGAGCTGACCGACGCGCTCGAGGAGCTCGGCGTGACCGCCATCGCGGCCGCCGCGGAGGCGCAGGGGCGGATCGACGACGTGGAGGACGAGCTCTTCCGCTTCGGCCGGATCGTCGAGGCGCAGCCGGAGCTGCGGGGCGCGCTGGTGGACCGGCGGGTGCCGGGCGAGCGCAAGGTCGAGCTGGTGACCACGCTGCTGGAGGGCAAGGCCACCGCGGCGACGTTGCAGCTGGTCAGCGAGGCCGTCGCACATCCGCGAGGACGTAGTCTGGAGCGAGCGCTCGAGAGCTACGGACGGATCGTCGCCGAGCGCCGCAACCGGCTGGTCGCGGTGGTCCGTGCGGCGGTCGAGCTGGACGAGGCGCAGAAGACGCGGCTGACGGCCGCGCTGTCCGCGCAGTACGGCCGCGACGTTCACCTGAACATCGAGGTCGACCCCTCCGTCCTGGGTGGTATTTCCGTCCAGATCGGGGACGAGGAAATCGACGGCACCATCGCTCGCCGGCTGGAAGACGTCCGCCGGCGAATCGAACGGGCGAGCTGAACCAAGCATCGGACTCACGGAGAGAGACGAAGAAGACATGGCGGAGCTGACGATCCGGCCGGAGGAGATCCGGGGCGCGCTCGAGCGCTTCGTCCAGGCCTACGAGCCGGAGACCGCCGCGCGCGAGGAGGTCGGGACCGTCGTCGAGTGCTTCGACGGCATCGCCTTCGTCGAGGGCCTGCCCTCGGCCATGGCGAACGAGCTCCTTGAGTTCGAGGACGGCACGCGCGGCATCGCGCTGAACCTTGACGTTCGGCAGATCGGTGTCGTCATCCTGGGCGACTTCTCCAAGATCGAAGAGGGCCAGCAGGTCAAGCGGACCGGCGAGGTGCTGTCGGTCCCGATCGGCGACGGCTACCTCGGCCGCGTCGTGGACTCGCTGGGGAACCCGATCGACGGCAAGGGCGCGATCGAGACGACCGGCCGTCGCGAGCTGGAGCTGCAGGCGCCGGGCGTCATGCAGCGGCAGCCGGTGGGCGAGCCGCTGCAGACCGGCATCAAGGCGATCGACGCGCTGACCCCGATCGGCCGTGGTCAGCGGCAGCTGATCATCGGTGACCGGCAGACCGGCAAGACCACCGTCGCGATCGACACGATCCTGAACCAGAAGCAGGCGTGGGAGAGCGGCGACCCGAACAAGCAGGTCCGCTGCATCTACGTCGCGGTCGGCCAGAAGGGCTCGACGATCGCGCAGGTGCGGGCCACGCTCGAGGCGGCCGGCGCCCTGGAGTACACCACGATCGTGGCGGCTCCGGCGTCCGAGCCCGCGGGCTACAAGTACATCGCCCCCTACACCGGTTCGGCCATCGGCCAGCACTGGATGTACGAGGGCAAGCACGTGCTGATCGTGTTCGACGACCTGTCCAAGCAGGCCGAGTCGTACCGCGCGATCTCGCTGCTGCTGCGCCGCCCGCCGGGCCGTGAGGCCTACCCCGGCGACGTGTTCTACCTGCACTCGCGGCTGCTGGAGCGGTGCGCGAAGCTGTCGGACGACATGGGTGCCGGCTCGATGACGGGTCTGCCGATCATCGAGACCAAGGGCAACGACGTCTCGGCGTACATCCCGACCAACGTCATCTCGATCACCGACGGCCAGGTCTTCCTCGAGACCGACCTGTTCAACCAGGGTGTCCGGCCGGCCATCAACGTCGGTATCTCGGTGTCCCGCGTCGGCGGCGCCGCGATGACCAAGGCGATGCGCAAGGCGACGAGCAACCTGAAGCTGTTCCTGTCGCAGTTCCGCGACCTGGAGGCGTTCGCCGCGTTCGCGTCCGACCTGGACGCCGCGTCGCGCGCCCAGCTGGACCGCGGCGCCCGCCTGGTCGAGCTGCTCAAGCAGCCGCAGAACAACCCGTTCCCGATGGAGCAGCAGGTCGTCTCCATCTGGGCGGGCACGAACGGCGAGCTCGACGACGTGCCGATCGAGGACATCCGCCGGTTCGAGGCCGAGCTGCTCGACTACGTCAAGCGCAACCAGCCGGGTCTGCTGGACGGCATCCGGGAGACCGGCCAGTTCGGCGACGACGCCCAGGCGACCCTGAAGGACGCCATCGCGGAGTTCAAGAAGGGCTTCGAGACGACGAACCACGGCCTGCTGGTCCAGGAGCAGCCGGTCGAGGCCATCGCCGAGGGTGACGTCGAGCAGGAGAAGATCACCCGCGTAAGGAAGAAGTAAGGCATGGGTGCCCAGCTTCGGACGATCCGGCGCCGCATCGCCACGACGAGGTCGATGGCGAAGATCACGCGTGCGCAGGAGCTCATCGCCTCGTCGCGGATCGTCAAGGCACAGCAGCGGGTGCGGGAGTCGGGGCCGTACGCCCGGCAGATCACGCGCGCCATCTCCGCGCTGGTCAGCCACAACGTCGGTGTCGGCCACCCGCTGCTGACCGAGCGGAGCGACAGCAAGCGCGCCGCCGTGCTGATCATCACGAGCGACCGCGGATTCGCGGGCGGCTACAACGCCAACGTCATTCGTGAGGCCGAAGGGCTGATGACGATGCTGCGGGAGCAGGGCAAGGAGCCCGTCCCGTACATCGTCGGGCGCAAGGGCGTCGGCTGGTACCGCTTCCGCGAGCGCGAGTTCGCCGAGGAGTGGACCGGTTTCAGCGACAACCCGCGGTTCGAGAACGCCGAGGCGATCGGCCGCACCCTCGTCCGGGAGTTCGAGAAGCCCGCGGACGAGGGCGGCGTCGCCGAGATCCATGTCGTCTACACCGAGTTCGTGTCGATGCTGACGCAGACGGCGCAGGTCCGCCGGCTGCTGCCGCTGGAGATCGAGGAGTCCGAGCAGGCCCCGGAGGAGCAGACCCAGGGCGTGCTGCCGGCGTACGAGTTCGAGCCCTCCGCGGAGGCCGTGCTCGACGCCCTCCTGCCGAACTACATCGAGAGCCGGATCTGGCACATGCTGCTCCAGGCGGCCGCCTCCGAGCACGCACAGCGGCGGCGGGCGATGAAGTCGGCGACCGACAACGCCAACGATGTGATCGAGAACCTGACGCGTGTTGCGAACCAGGCCCGTCAGGCCGAGATCACGCAGGAAATCAGCGAGATCGTCGGTGGCGCGAACGCGCTCGCCGAGAGCTCCGCGGGGAGTGAGTGAGAGTCACCATGACTGCTTCGGTAGAAACAGCCACGGCGACGGGCCGGGTCGCCCGCGTCACCGGCGCCGTCATCGACGTGGAGTTCTCCGTCGACACGATGCCGGACATCTACAACGCGCTGCAGATCGAGGTCACGATCGGTGGTGAGACCCGGACGCTGACCCTGGAGGTCGCCCAGCACATCGGCGACAACATGGTCCGCGCCATCTCGCTGCAGCCCACCGACGGCGTCGTCCGCGGCGCGCCGGTGGTCGACACGGGCGCCCCGATCTCGGTGCCGGTCGGCGACGGCGTCAAGGGCCACGTCTTCAACACCATCGGCGAGTCCCTCGACGTCCCGACCTCGTCGCTGGAGGTCACCGAGCGCTGGCCGATCCACCGGCACGCGCCGGCGTTCGACCAGCTCGAGAGCAAGACCGAGATCCTCGAGACCGGCATCAAGGTCATCGACCTGCTCACCCCGTACGTCAAGGGCGGCAAGATCGGCCTGTTCGGCGGCGCCGGTGTGGGCAAGACGGTGCTCATCCAGGAGATGATCACCCGTGTCGCCCGCAACCACCGTGGTACCTCGGTGTTCGCGGGCGTCGGTGAGCGTACCCGTGAGGGCACCGACCTGCTGCTGGAGATGAAGGAGGCCGACGTCCTCAAGGACACGGCGCTCGTCTTCGGCCAGATGGACGAGCCGCCGGGCACCCGTCTGCGGGTGGCCCTGTCCGCGCTGACCATGGCGGAGTACTTCCGCGATGTGCAGAACCAGGACGTGCTGCTGTTCATCGACAACATCTTCCGGTTCACCCAGGCGGGTTCGGAGGTCTCCACGCTGCTCGGCCGTATGCCGTCCGCCGTGGGTTACCAGCCGACCCTCGCCGACGAGATGGGCGAGCTGCAGGAGCGGATCACCTCGACCCGCGGCCACTCGATCACCTCGATGCAGGCGATCTACGTGCCCGCGGACGACATCACCGACCCCGCCCCGCACACCACGTTCGCGCACCTCGACGCCACCACGGTGCTCTCCCGTGCGATCACGGAGAAGGGCATCTACCCGGCGGTGGACCCGCTCGACTCGACGTCGCGCATCATGGACCCGGTCATCCTCGGCCGGGAGCACTACGAGACCGCCCAGCACGTGAAGCAGATCCTGCAGCGCTACAAGGAGCTGCAGGACATCATCTCCCTCCTGGGCATCGACGAGCTCTCCGAAGAGGACAAGGTCACGGTCGAGCGCGCCCGCCGCATCGAGCGCTTCCTGTCGCACCCGATGTACATGGCCGAGGCCTTCACGGGCCAGCCGGGTGAGAACGTCTCGCTGAGCGACACGGTCGCGTCCTTCAAGGCCATCGCCGAGGGTAAGTACGACCACCTCCCTGAGCAGGCGTTCTTCATGGTCGGTGGCATCGAGCAGGCCGAGAAGAAGGCCCAGGAGCTGCAGAAGTAACGCCTCGCGCGTTCGGAGGAGAGCAAGTGGCAAAGCTGCACGTCGAGCTCGTCTCACCGGAGCGTGAGATCTGGGCCGGCGAAGCCGATATGGTCGTTGCCAAGACCATCGAGGGTGAGATGGGCATCATGCCCGGTCACGCGCCGGTCCTGGGCCTGCTGGTGGACGGCAGTGTCGTGCGGATCAAGCCCGCCGACGAGTCGGAGACCATCTCCGCGATGGTCTCCGGCGGGTTCTTCTCGGTAGCCTCCGACGAGGTGTCGGTGCTCGCCGAGTACGCCGAGCTGGGCGGTGAGATCGACCTCGAGGCCGCCCGCGCGGAGTACGAGCGGGTCTCCGGCCTGGAGGGCGAGGAGGCCGCGGTCGCGCAACGGCGGGCCCGGGCGCGCCTGCGGGCGGCCGGCCAGGAGATCTGACCGTCTAAGGACTCGTGGGGGAAGTAGGGGGGAGTTGGGCGAGTACCTGGCTTGGGACATCGGCGGGTTGCTCGCTGTCGTCCTGGTGGCGGTGCTCGCCGCGTTCGCCCTCCTGTCGCTGCGGCGTTGGCTGCTCGAACGCCGCGGCGGCACGGTGGAGTGCAGCCTCCGCGACCCCCACGGCCGTGGCGTATGGCGGCTCGGCATCGGCCGGTACAACGGTGACGAGCTGCTCTGGTTCGCGATTTTCGGCATTCGGCTGAGGCCCCGGCGGGTCGTATCCCGCCGGGGCCTCGTCGTATCCGGGCGCCGTAAGCCGGAGGCCGAGGAGGAGGCCGCGCTGCAGCCGGACGCCGGCATCCTCGAGATTCAGGACGGTGAGGGCACCGTCGAGCTGGCGATGAGCGGAGCGGCGCTGACCGGCTTCCTCGCCTGGCTCGAGGCCGCCCCGCCGGGCTCACCGATCGCCTGACGCCAGAAGGCCTCGGGCGTTCCGCCGGCCGCCTGACGCAAGGCGCCCCCGCCGGGCCCGCCGATCGCCTGACGTCCGGCGCCCGGCGCCGGATCGTACGGCGGGCGAACCGTCACTTTGGGCTCAGCGCTCGCCGCCCGGCTTCCACAGCACGTCGCCGCGGTCGCCGTTCGCCTTGCGGGCGAGGATGAACAGCAGGTCGGACAGGCGGTTGAGGTACTGCGCGGTCAGCGGGTTCATGTCCTCGTGGACCGTCAGCGCCGCCCAGGTGGTCCGCTCGGCGCGCCGGGCGACCGTACGGGCGACGTGCAGCAGCGCCGCTCCGGGTGTTCCGCCGGGCAGGATGAAGCTGCGCAGTGTGGCCAGGTCGGCGTTGTGCTCGTCGCACGCGGCCTCCAGCCGGGTGATGTAGTCCTCGGTGACCCGCAGCGGCGGGAACTTCGGCTCCGCGACGACCGGCGTGCTCAGGTCCGCGCCGACGTCGAACAGGTCGTTCTGGACCCGGGTGAGCAGCGCGGCGATGTCCTCGGGCAGGTCGCCCATGGCGAGCGCGACGCCGATCGCGCTGTTGGCCTCGTCCACGTCGGCGTACGCCGCCAGCCGGGGGTCGGTCTTGGCCGTACGGCTCATGTCGCCGAGGTTGGTCGTGCCGTCGTCCCCGGTCCGCGTGTAGATCTTCGACAGGACGACGGGCTGGTCGTCACGCTCTTTCGCCATGCCCGCCACCCTATGAGTACGCGTGCGGGGCCGGGCGGCCGCCCGGCCCCGCACGGTGCTAGCGGAGCACTCGGCCGGCGGGCGCGTGCTGGACGTGCGCGCGGGCCGTCCGCGGAGCGGCGACGCGGTCGCCGTTGACCGGGAGCGTGCTGCCCGCGAAGACCTGGGCGGCGTGGGCCGCGCCGTCCGCGAGCTGGTCGAGGATGGTGCTGTTGTTATTGGTGTAGGTGTCGCAGGCCTGGTGGTAGCACGGGTCGTACGCGACGCCCGCCTGACCGCCGTAGGTCTTCGCCTCGGCCTCCGTCTTGATGCCCTCCGCGCCGGAGTCGAGGCCGCCGGCCGGAATGCCGTTCTCGATGAACGGCCCGTAGTCCGAGCGTCCGTTGAACTCGCTCGGCGAGGTCGCGAGCTTCCGCCGGCCGTAGTAGTCGAGGAAGACCTTTTCGATCGCGCCGGAGCCGGGGGGCGGGTTGGTGCCCGCGCCCTGGGAGTCGTCGCCGTCGTACACGCCCCGGACGCCGTTGGGCGAGCCGAGCATGTCGAAGTTGAGGTTCAGGGCGATCCTGGCCTTCTGCGCGGCGGTCAGGTGCGTGACGTAGTACTCCGAGCCGAGCAGGCCTTCTTCCTCGGCGCCCCAGAACGCGAACCGCACCTTGTTCTTGATGCCCTTGCCCAGCTTGCCGATCTGCTCGGCGATGGTGAGGACCGTGGCGGTGCCGCTGCCGTTGTCGTTGATGCCGGGGCCGGTGGTGACGCTGTCGAGGTGCGCGCCGAGGACGACGACGTTGTCCGCGCGGCCGCGCTTGGTCTCGGCGATGACGTTGTGCGCCGTCCGCTGCTCGCTGAAGGTGTCCGTCTTGATGTGCAGCGTCAGGATCCCGGACGATGCCGCCTGCACCAGGTCGGTGCCGAGCCGGTAGGTCGGGCCGATCACCGGGATCTGCCAGGGGGTGCTGGCGGTGCCCTCCACGGGGCCCATCCGGTCGGGCGAGGCGCCGTCGTTGTAGATGGCGATGGCGGCGGCGCCGGCGTTCTGAGCGTTGCCGGCCTTCACCGAGAAGTTGCAGCCGCCGCGCTTGACCAGGGCGATGTTGCCCTTGGGAAAGCCGGTGAAGTCGTCGGCCTCGCAGCCGCTGCCCACGCCGGCGCCCGCCGGGTCGACCGCCGTCGCGGTGGCGGTGACGTCACCGGAGCCGGAGAAGTCCAGGGTCGCGTAGTCGGTGCCATAGACGTAGTTCGCGCCGCCGGGCCGGTCGAAGACCGCGGGTGTCTTCTGCTTGTAGTAGTCGAACGGGAAGTCCTGCACCGTCGGCCGGTAGCCGGCCTTCTGCAACTGCTTGACGACGTACTTCGTGGAGACCTCGAAGCCGGGTTCGCCCGCCGCGCGGGTGCCGCCGTTGTCGGTGGCGATCGTCTGAAGGTCCTTCTGGTGCCGGCGGATGTCCTTCACTTTCACCAGCCGGTCGAGGCGCGGCTGTGCGGCCGCGTCCGCGGGGGTGGCGGCCCCGATGGAGGCCGCCACCAGGCCGATGAGGGTACCGATGGCGAGTTTTCGCAACGCCGTTCCCTTCGTGGGGTAAAGCGGAGGTAATGCCGCGCATCCTGACATCGCCGGGTTTCGCGCGCCAGGCCATGAGATCGACTCGTTGCAGGGATGCCGGAAATCGGGGACTAGAACGTGATTCGGGCCACTGTCCGAGATCGTCCCTGATCGCTATCGTTTCGCGCAGGCTCTCGAGGCGTGGAGGCGGCCGTGTACGACTACGTCATCGTCGGTGCCGGCAGCGCGGGCTGCGTGCTCGCGGATCGGCTGACCGCGGACCCCGGCACGAAGGTCCTGCTCCTGGAGGCCGGACCACCCGACGACGCCCCCGAGATCCACATCCCGGCCGGGCTCGCGGCGCTGTTCAAGAGCCAGTACGACTGGGACTACACGACGACCCCGCAGCCGCACGCCGCCGGCCGCACCGTCTACTGGCCGCGCGGCCGCACGCTCGGCGGCAGCTCGTCGACCAACGCGATGATCTACATCCGGGGGCACCGGCACGACTTCGACACCTGGCGCGACGAGTACGGCTGCAAGGGCTGGGGATACGCCGACCTGCTGCCGTACTTCATGCGCGCCGAGGACCAGCAGCGCGGCGCGTCCGACTACCACGGCACCGGCGGGCCGCTCCGGGTCGAGGACCTGCGCTTCAAGCATCCGATGGTCCGCGCCTGGATCGACTCGGCGACCGACTTCGGCCTGGCCGCCAACGACGACTTCAACGGCGCCGAGCAGGACGGGGCGGGGTTCTACCAGGTGACGCAGCGGCGCGGCCGCCGCTGGTCGACCGCGGACGGCTACCTGTCCCGCGCCGCCGACCGGCCGAACCTCACCGTCGCGACCGACGCGCTCGTCACCCGCGTGGTCATCGAGGACGGCCGGGCCACCGGCGTGGCGTACCTGCGCGGCGGCACCGAGCAGCGCGCCGTCGCCCGGCGCGAGGTCATCCTGTCCGGGGGAGCGGTCAACTCCCCGCAGGTCCTCATGCTGTCCGGGATCGGGCCGGCCGACCACCTGCGCTCGCACGGCATCGACGTGATCGTCGACCTGCCCGCCGTGGGCACCGGGCTGCAGGATCATCCGATGGTGCCCGTCATGTGGCACACCCCGGACACCAAGGCGCTCTGGGAGGGCGTCAACCTGCGCAGCCTCATGCTGTACCAGGCCCTGGGGCGCGGCCCGTACGCCTCGAACATCGCCGAGGGCGGCGGCTTCGTACGGACGCGGCCCGACCTGCCGGCCCCGGACCTGCAGTACCACGTGCTCCCCACGCCGTACCTCGACCAGGGCCTCACCGACGCGAACAAGCGCGCCATGTCGGTGTTCGCCACGACCGTGGCCGTGGCCGGCCGGGGGAGCGTGACGCTGCGGTCCGCCGACCCGCGGTGGAAGCCGCTCATCGACCCGGACTACCTGGGCGACGAGGCGGATCTCCAGGTGCTCCTCGCGGGCGTCCGCCAGGCCCGGGAGATCGCGGCGACCGGGCCCATGGCCCGGATCGTGGGCGGGGAGTACGCCCCCGGCCGCGACGGCGACGACCTCGCCGAGTGGGTGCGCCGTCAGGTCGTGACGCTCTACCACCCCACGAGCACGTGCGCGATGGGCGGCACCGAGGACTCGGTCTGCGACCCCGAACTCCGGGTGCGCGGCGTGGAGGGCCTGCGCGTCGTCGACGCGTCGGTCATGCCGGTGGTGCCGCGCGGCAACACCAACGCCCCGACGATCGCGATAGCCGAGCGGGCCGCCGACCTGATCGCCGGCGGCCCGCTGCTGCCCCCGATCGAGTTCGCCTGACCGTGGGGCCGCGCCGCCCGCCGGACCGGGCGCGCGTTCTCTCGGCGGCGACCTGCGCGGTCGCGCCGGGCCTTCGGGGCGCGGTGGACCGGGCGCCCGCGCCGAGCCCGCGACGGCGGCCTGCGCGGCCGCGTCGAGCGCTGGGTCGGGTGCCCACGTCGAGCTCGCGGCGGCCTGTGCGCCCGCGTTGAGCCCCGCCCGGATGGAGGGCGCCTGTGCAGGCGGGGCTCGGCGTGGGCGCACAGGCCCTGAGCGGGTTCACCGGGCGCGGCGGCGCAGGAGGCCGCGGGGCCGCTCCGCCTCGCGCGCCTCGCGGTCACGCTCGTCCATCAGCGCCTTCAGAATGTCCGGGTGCATCGTTGGTGCTCCTCGTGGTGCGGGCCGGCCGGTCCGGCCTCGCACTCATAAGGTTCGTCCTAAGGCGGTGGCCGGGGCATCGGAACAATGCCTCATCCCGGTCGCCCTCCGGGCCTAGATCCGCGGGCCCGCCACCGGCAGCCGCCTAAGTCACCGCGGTGCGCCTAAGAACCACCATCCGTGGTCCGGCGCGCCCGCATCGCCTCGTGGAGGGCCGCCCAGACGTCCGCCACGGGACCCACGTGCCCGAGCTTGTCGGGGTTGAGCACCGTGCGGATCGTCTGGATCCGCCCTTCGGCGACGTCGAGCACCCAGGCGGTGAGGACGTTGCCGTCCCGGTCGCGGAAGATCGCACCTGGCTGGCCGTTCACCGAGTGGGGCTCCAGCTCCGCTCCGCTCCGGCCGAAGAGCGGGATGAGCGCGCCGAGCGCCCGGGCCACGTTCCGGACGCCGATGAAGCGGTCGGCCCACTGCGGGGCCTTACCGCCGCCGTCGGCGACCAGTTGGACGTCGGCGGCCAGCAGGTCCCGAAGCCCGTCGAGGTCCCCCTCCCGGAAGGCGTCGAAGAACCGGCCGGCGAGCTCCTCGCGGTCGCGCCGGTCGGCCTCGAACCGGGGGCGGCCCGCGTCCATGTGGCGCCGCGCCCGCACCAGGAGCTGGCGGCACGCCGCCTCCGACCGGCCCACCGCCGACGCGACCTCCGGGAAGCCGAACCCGAACACCTCCCGCAGCACGAAGACCGCGCGTTCGAGCGGGCTGAGCCGCTCCAGGAGGAGCAGCGCCGCCATCGACACCGAGTCGGCCAGCTCCGCCGACCGCTCCGGGTCCTGGTAGGGATCGGCCAGCAGCGGCTCGGGGAACCACGGTCCGACGTACTCCTCCCGCCGGACCCGCGCCGAGCGCAGCACGTCGATCGAGATCCGGCTCACGGCGGCGGACAGGAACGCCTTGGCCGAGGCGGGCCGGGTCGGGGAGGCCGAGAAGCGCAGCCAGGTCTCCTGGACCGCGTCCTCGGCCTCGCTCACGCTGCCCAGGATCCGGTAGGCGATCGAGAACAGCAGCGGCCGCAACTCCTGGAACTCCTCGACCCGCTTCACATCGGCGCCTCTCCGTGACCCCGCCGCCCCATTGACCATCGTCACCAGGGCAGCCGGCCCTCCGCGCCGAAGAACCCGGCGGTCGGTCCGTCCGGGCCGAGCGTGGCCAGGCGCACCACGACCGCGGCGCCCTCCGCGGGGGTGAGGGTTCCGGTGTGGGCGTTGCTGTCGGTGTCGACGAAGCCGGGGGCGGCGGCGTTGACGAGGACGCCGTCCTTCCGCAGCTCATTGGCGTACTGCACGGTCAGCGCCGTCACCGCGGCCTTGGAGGGCGTGTACGCGGCCGACGGCAGCAGCGCCGCGAACGGGCCGTCCGGGTCGCTGGTGAGGGTCAGCGACGCGGCGTGACTGCTGACGTTGACGACGCGCGGCGCCGGTGACCGCCGCAGCAGCGGCAGCATGGCGTTGGTCACCGCGATCACCCCGAAGACGTTGGTCTCGAACACCGTACGGACCATGTCCAGGTCGACGGTACTGGGGATCTGATCGTGGGCGTCGGCGGGCGAAACCTGCCCGGAGCCGGTGATTCCGGCGTTGTTGACCAGCACGTCGAGGTGGCCGAAGCGCTCCCCGACCTCCGCGGCGGCCTTCTGAACGGTGTCCGGGTCGGTGACGTCCAGGATGAGCGCGTGCGCGTCACCGCCCGCCGCGCGCAGCGCCGCGGCGGCCTCCTCGCCGCGCCGCGGGTCCCTGGCGCCGACCAGGACCGTCATGCCCAACGCGCCGAGTCCCTCGGCGATCGCGCGGCCGATCCCCTTGTTCGCCCCGGTGACCAGCGCGATCCTCCGGTGTGTGGTCTGCTCGCTCATGACCGGCTCCTTGCGGTGGAGAGATGTGTTCTTCGCGGAATCCGTCTTCGCATCCCGAGACGAGACAGCCCGGTCCCCTGTGACATGCGGGCGCAGAATGGTCGGGCACAGGAGTCCCGGGCCGTGACGAGGCGCACGCGACCCGGCGACTCATCCCAGACCCGGAGGACGCATGAAGATCAAGGACGCCGAGGTCATCGTCACCGCTCCCGGCCGCAACTACGTCACGCTCAAGCTGACGACCGACGAGGGCGTCGTGGGGTACGGCGACGCGACGCTGAACGGGCGCGAGCTCGCCGTCGACGCCTACCTGCGCGAACACGTCCTGCCACTGCTGGCCGGCCGGGACGCCTCCCGGATCGGCGACACGTGGCAGTACCTCTACCGGGGCGCGTACTGGCGGCGGGGGCCGGTCACGATGACGGCGATCTCAGCGGTCGACCAGGCGCTGTGGGACATCAAGGGCAAGGTCGCGGGTCTGCCGGTGTACGAGCTCCTGGGCGGCCGGGCACGGGAGGCGGCCACCGTCTACGGCCACGCGAGCGGCGCGGACGTCGACGACCTCCTCGCCGACGTCGCGCGTCACCTCGAACTCGGCTACACCGCCGTGCGCGTGCAGGCGAAGATCCCGGGGATGGACGCGACGTACGGGGTGCACACCGGCTCGCAGCTGTACGAGCCCGCCTCCGGCACGCTGCCCACGGAGGAGGTCTGGAACACCGCCGCGTATCTCGACTTCGTCCCCACGCTGATGAGGCGGGTCCGCGAGGAGTTCGGATACGGGTTCCACCTGCTGCACGACGTGCACCACCGGCTCACCCCGATCGAGGCCGCGCGCCTGGGCGCGGCGCTGGAGCCGTACCGGATGTTCTGGATCGAGGACGCGACACCGGCCGAGGACCAGACGGCGTTCCGCCTGATCCGCTCGCACACCGTCACTCCGCTGGCGGTGGGCGAGGTGTTCAACTCGATCTGGGACTGCCGGGAGTTGATCACCGAGCGGCTCATCGACTACATCAGGACCTCGGTGACCCACGCCGGCGGCATCTCCCACGTGCGGCGGATCATGGACCTGGCCGACCTGTACGGCGTGCGCTCCGGCTCGCACGGGCCGGGGGACATCTCGCCGGTCGGCCTGGCGGCGAACTTGCACCTCGACCTGGCCATTCCGAACTTCGGGATCCAGGAGTACATGGGCCACCGGGATCCGGCCGGCGAGGTCTTCGACCAGGGCTACCGCTACGAGAACGGCATGCTGTGGCCGTCGGACCGGCCGGGGCTCGGCGTGGAGGTCGACGAGGAGGCCGCGCGGCGGTACCCGTACGACCCGAAGTACCTGCCGGTCGCGCGGCTGGCCGACGGCGGCATGCACGACTGGTGAGCCGCCGCCGGCCGTACCGCGCGTCTACCGGTAGTGCTTGCCGTGCAGGAGGCTGACCAGCTGCAGCAGCCTGGCCATGTCCTTGTCGGTGCGCTTGAACGACGTGAGGTTCATCGGCGCGGCGAACCGCTGCCGGGTGATGGCCTTGGCGCGCGCGAACTCCCGCAGCCCGTCGGCCCCGTGGATGCGCCCGAATCCGGAGTCGCCCACCCCGCCGAACGGCAGCGCCGGCACGGCGGCGAAGGCGATCACCGCGTTGATCGAGGTCATGCCGCTGCGCAGCCGCCGGGCCGCCTCCATCGCCGTCGAGCGGCTGCGGGAGAAGATCGCGCCGGCCAGGCCGTACGGCGTGGCGTTCGCGCGCCGGACGGCCTCGTCCACGCTCTTCACCCGGTGCACCGTGATGGTCGGGCCGAACGTCTCCTCCTGGACGGCGGCGGAGTCGTCCGGGACGTCCACCAGGATCACCGGCTCGACGAACGGCTCCTTCACCGCGTCCGCGCCTCCGACGAGCGCGCGGCCGCCGCGGGCGAGGGCGTCGTCGACGTGGCGCTTGATGACGTTCAGCTGGCCCGGCATCGTGATCGGGCCGTACGCGGCGTCGCGGTCCTCGCCGGGCCGCAGCGCGCGTGCCTGCGCGGTCAGCCTGGCGACGAAGTCGTCGTACACGCGGTCGACGACGTACACCCGCTCGACGCCGACGCAGGTCTGGCCCGCGTTCGACATCGCGCCCCACAGGGCGGCCTCGGCGGCCTCGTCGAGGCCGGCGTCGGCGTCCACGATGAACGCGTCCTTGCCACCGCATTCGGCGACGATGGGGGTGAGGCGCTCGGCGCACGCCGCCATGACCGTGCGGGCGGTCGGCGCCGACCCGGTGAAGGCGATCTTGTCGACGGCGCCGCGGGCGAGGGCCGCGCCGGTGTCGCCGAGGCCGGTCACGACCTGGAACACCGGCTCCTCCGGGATGACGGCGGAGATGATCTCGGCGAGCAGCAGGCCGACGCCGGGGGTGTACTCCGAGGGCTTGAACACCACGGCGTTGCCCGCCGCGAGGGCGTACGCGATCGAGCCGATGGGTGTGAACAGCGGGTAGTTCCACGGGCCGATCACGCCGACGACGCCGAGGGGCTGGTACTCCAGGACGCATTTCTGGTTGATGGAGACGAGGCCCGGGAAGACGCTGCGGGGGCCGAGGACCTTCTGGGCGTTGCGCGCCGCCCAGTCCAGGTGCGTGATCGCCAGGACGGTCTCCAGCTGGGCGTCGGCCACCGGCTTGCCGGTCTCCCGGTGGATCAGGGTCGCCATCCGGTGCAGTGACCGGGTCAGGGCGCCCTTGATGTTGAGCAGCCGGACGCGGCGCTCCTTCCAGCCCAGGTCGGCCCACCACACGGACGCGAGGCGGGCGCGCTCGACGGCGGCGTTCACCGCGGCCTCGTCGTGGATCGGATGCTCGCCGACGACCTCGCCGGTCGCCGGGTTCAGGGAGCGGAACGTCTCGGCGGTCTTCTCGCTCGCGGTCGCGGTCAACGGCGTCACCTTTGTCCCAACGAGATGGCTGTAGTCCAGTAAGTTACCCGTTACTGGCCGGGGGCGGGGAGTATGCCCCGTTCGATCGCGGCCGTGACCGCGGCGGTCCGGTCGGACACCCCCAGTTTGCCGAATGCCCGTAGCAGGTGGGTCTTCACCGTCGCCTCGCTGATCAGCAGCTCCCGGCCGATCTCCGCGTTCGTACGGCCACGGGCGACCAGCCGCAGCACGTCGATCTCCCGGCGGGACAGCTCGACCGGCGAGCGCATCCGGGACACGAGCTTGGCGGCCACCGAGGGGGCCAGGACCGTCTCGCCGCGCGCCGCCGCCCGTACGGCCTGCGCGAGGTCGTGCCGTGAGGCGTCCTTGAGCAGGTAGCCGGCGGCGCCCGCCTCGACCGCGCGGAGGATGTCGGCGTCCGTGTCGTACGTCGTCAGCACCACGACCCGGACCTGCGGGCGCTGCGCGAGGACGCGCGCGGTCGCCTCCACGCCGTCGCCGCCCGGCATGCGCAGGTCCATCAGCACGACGTCCGGCTCGTGCGCGCGGACCGCCGCGACCGCCTCGGCGGCGCCCCCGGCCTCGGCGACGACCGTCAGGTCGTCCTCGGCCGACAGCATGCCGCGAAGCCCCTCGCGGACGACCGGGTGGTCGTCGACGAGCAACACCCTGATCACGCGGGCACCTCCACCGTGACGATCGTTCCGGCTCCCGGCTCGCTCCGTACGTCGAACGTGCCGCCGACCTGGCCGACCCGCTCGCGCATGCCGTGCAGGCCGAAGCCGCGCGCCGTGCCGGGGCCGAAGCCTACGCCGTCGTCGCGGATCTCCAGGCGCACCGACTCCGGGGCGTACGCGAGGCGCACCTCGACCCGGTCGGCCTTCGCGTGCCTGCGGACGTTGGCGAGGCCCTCCTGGGCGATCCGCAGCAGCACGACCTCCGCCCCGGCGGTCAGCCGCCGCGGTTGGCCGGTGACGTCGTAGTCCGCCGTCACCCCCAGCTCCTCCGACATCCGCTCCGTCAGCCGCCCGACCGCCTCGTCCAGGGACGACCCGCCGAGCGGCGCGGGCGGCAGCGCGGCGACCAGGGCCCGTGCTTCGGCGAGGTTCTCCCGCGCGGTGCGCGCCGCGAGGCCGACCTGCCGCCGCGCCTCCTCCGGGTCGCGCCCGACGTACGCGTCGGCCGCCTGCAGCAGCATCAGGATGCTCGTGAAGCCCTGCGCGAGCGTGTCGTGGATCTCGCCGGCCATCCGCTCCCGCTCGGCCATGACGCCCGCCTCCCGGCTCACCTCGGCCAGCTCGGCCCGCGTCGTCTCCAGCTCCCGGATCAGCTCCCGGCGTTCCGCGCTCTGCGCGATGATCCGCTCGATCCACAGGCCGAAGAAGGCGGAGAACCCGATCACCACGACGGTCCAGACCACGAACGACACGACCGTCCCCGCGTCGGCGCCGCCGCGCACGAAGCGTACGGCCGGAACCGCGTTGAGGAGCACGAGCGCGGCCACGCTCTCGCGCCAGCGCACGATCATGAAGCACTGCGCGCAGGCCGCGAACAGCACGAGCGAGCTCTCCGGGGCCGTCAGCGCCGCCGCGCCGCACAGCACGATGAGCCCGGCGACGTAAACGTACGGCCCCGGGCCGAGCGTCTCCCGCCCGAGGAAACGCCGGCCGAACAGGACGTACCACGGCACCAGGGCGAGGAGGAGACCCGCCGCGACCAGCCCTGTCGCCGTCGGATGGTCGTTCAGCACGTAGATGATCGTGGCGACGAGGACCAGGCCGAAGTACGCCTCCCATCGGCCCAGTCCCCAGTCCCACGCGTCCTTGGCGGACATGGTGCTCATCCGTCGCGGCGCTTCCAGCGGAATGTCGTCAGGCACAGGACCAACCCTGCGACACCCCAGGCGGCCAGCACCAGTCCGGTACGCCCGTGCTCCCAGGAGTGCGCCGGCTCGGCGGCCAGCAGCGTGTCCGGGAGCAGCGCGGACCGCAGCCCCTGGCTGATCCACTTCAGCGGGAACAGCGCGCCGGCCTGCTGGACGCCGGACGGCAGCGCGCCGAAGGTGAAGTACACGCCGGAGATGAACTGCAGGACCAGGTAGGGCACGTTCAGCACGGCGGCCGCGCTGCGGCCCGAGCGCGGCACGCTGCTGACCGCGATGCCGAGCAGCGTGCAGACCGTCACTCCGGCGACGAACACCCAGGCGAAGGTCAGCCACCGCTCGGGCGTCTTCGGCGCCTCCAGCCCGAACAGCAGGTGCCCCAGCACGAACAGGACGACCGTCTCCAGCAGCGACAGGACCAGCGCCGCGATCGCCTTGCCGATGAAGTAGGACGACCTCGGCATCGGCGTGCCGTACAGCCGCTTGAGGGTGCCGTCGTCGCGCTCCTGCGTGATCGCGACGCCGAGGCTGACGAACGTCGTCGACATGATGCCGCTGGCGATGATCCCGGCCGCGAAGTACTGCCGGAAGTCGACGCCCGTACTGCCGACCTCGCCCTTGAAGATCGTGCCGAAGATGAGCAGCAGGATGACCGGCATCGCGACGGTGAAGACCACCGCCTGCGGCTCTTGGAGGAACGTCCTGAGCTCCAGCCCTCCCCGGGACAGCCCGATCCGTGCGGCGGACGGCATGGCGACGGCGGTCATCGGCCCTCTCCGATCATCGTGAGGTACACGTCCTCGAGCGTGGGACGGGTGACGGTCAGCTCCGGCACCTCGCCGTCGAACTTGTGGCTCAGCTCGGTGACGACCTGCGTGGGGGAGTCGGTCTCGATCGACTGCCGGCCCTCCGGCCCGACCCAGGCCACCCGCGCGGTGGCGGTCGCCCGGCCGCCGAGCTCCATCGGCGAGCCGATCTCGAGGACGCGGCCGCCGGCGATGACGCCGACCCGGTCGGCCAGCGCCTCGGCCTCGTCCAGGTAGTGGGTGGTGAGCAGGATCGTCGTGCCGCCGTGCGCCAGCCCCTCGATCAGCCGCCAGAACCGCCGCCGCGCGTCCGGGTCGAAGCCGGTGGTCGGCTCGTCGAGGAAGAGCAGCTCGGGACCGCCGATGATGCCGAGCGCCACGTCGACCCGGCGGCGCTGACCGCCGGACAGGTGCGCGAGACGGGCCCCCGCCTTGTCGGTCAGCCCGACCGCCTCGATCACCTCGTCGACGTCCCTCGGCCGCGGGTAGTAGCCCGCGAAGTGCCGGAGGATCTCCCGGACGCTCAGCTCGGGCCGCTCGTTCGAGCTCTGCGGCACGATGCCCAGACGGGCGCGCCACTCCCGGGTCGGTCTCCCGGGATCGGCCCCCAGCACCGACACCTCGCCGCCGGTCCGCCGCCGGTGCCCTTCGAGGATCTCCACCGTCGTGCTCTTGCCGGCGCCGTTCGGGCCGAGCAGGGCGAAGACCTCGCCCCGGAGGATGTCCAGGTCCACGCCGTTCACCGCGTCGACGTCGCCGTATCGCTTGCGCAGGCCCCGGACCCGCACCGCCGTTTCGTTCATGCCCCCAGCGTCGCGGCGATCCGGCCGGTCCGGGATCGGCGGTCCGGTGATTCCCGTGTCCACCGAACGGTGGACACGGGATCGAGGGGCTCAGCCCGAGAAGCCGACGTTCTCCCAGAACCGGAAGAGCCCGTGACCGACCGCGATGAGGTCGGGGTCGATCCCGAACAGGTCGGTGAGGTGGTAGACGAGCGAGAAGAAGTGGTCGTTGACCGCCGGGATCCACAGCAGCGCGAGCAGCGCCATGAAGGCGTACCCGCCGATCCTGTTCGCCTGCGCGACCCACCGGCGTGGCAGGTACGGCTCGACGATGCCGAAGCCGTCCAGGCCGGGCACCGGGAGCAGGTTGAGCACGGCCGCGGTCACCTGCAGGAACGCCAGGAACGCCATCCCCGTCCAGAACAGCAGGTGCGCCGGGTCCTTCGCCAGGTTGGTGATCACGACGCCGAGGACGATCGCGAAGACGAGGTTGGCGATCGGCCCGGCCGCCGAGATGAGGCTGTGCCGGAGTCTCCCGCGGATCGCCCCCCGGTCGATGTAGACGGCGCCGCCCGGCAGGCCGATCCCGCCGAGCAGCACGAACAGCACGGGCAACAGGAAGCTCAGCGTGATGTCGCCGTACTTGAGCGGGTTCAGCGTCAGGTAGCCGTTGGTCGCGACGCTCCGGTCGCCGGACCGCCAGGCGAAGAAGGCGTGCCCGAACTCGTGCAGGCACAGCGACACGATCCAGCCGCTGACCACGAACAGGAAGAGGAACAGCCGGGCGGTCCGCTCCGGGCTCATGCCGTACCGCCAGACCGCCAGGCCGGACAGGGCGAACAGGCCGAGGACGAACAGGAACGCCGGGCTGGGCCGTACGGCGGACCGCACCGCGCTTACGTTGGACATCGATCAGGTGCTCTCTGTGAGGGCGGGGACGGCATAGACGCGCAGGAAGTCCCGAGGATCGCCGTCGTGGGGGAGAACGATCATCGAGGAGATGATCCGGAACAGGAACTCCACCGCGCCCTCCACCGTGATGTCCGCGCGCAGCAGACCCTCCCGCTGGGCCGTCGCGAAGTACGGCCGGACGCGGTCGGCGCACAGGCGCAGGACGCTCTGGGCGGCCCCGGCGACGGCCGTCTGGGTGTGCCCGGCGGCCTCGGGGGTGAGGAGGGCGGCCACCCGCGGCTCGCCGCGCACGAACGCGACCGCGTCCACCACGCCCTCGACGATGCCGTCGGACACCGAGCTCTGCGTGCCGAGCCGGGCGGCCAGCCGGTCGAGGAAACGGCGCAGGTCGCGGAGGAGGACCTCGATGATCACCTCGTCCCGCCCACCGGCGAAGCTGCGGTAGACGGTCGCACGGGACAGCCCTGCCGCCGCCGCGATGTCCTCGACGGTCGTCTTGGCGACGCCGTAGCGTGCGAAGCAGCGCTCGGCGGCGCCCACGATCCGCTCCCGGACGTCGGTGGTGGCCTGCGGCATGCCTGGCAGGGTACCGGTCCCACCATGAGGGAATGTGAACACGGATCCCGCGTAGCGCCGAAGCACGGACACGCTGCGCGGCGAGCCCGATGACGGCGGCTGAGGAGGATGCCGACATGAAGATCGCTGGCGCGACCGCCCTCGTCACCGGGGCGACCGGAGGCATCGGCCGGGCCATCGCGCGCGAGTTGGCGGCGCAGGGCGCGTCGCTGGTGCTCACCGGCCGCCGCACCGACGTGCTGGAACCCCTCGCCGCCGAGCTCGGCGCGAGAGCCGTCGCCGCGGACCTCTCCGACCGGGACGGGGCCGTACGCCTCATGGAGCAGGCCGGTCCGGTCGACATCCTCGTCGCCAACGCCGGCCTGCCTGCGAGCGGGCCCCTCACCGACTTCACGCTCGAGGAGATCGACCGGGCGGTGAACGTCAACCTGCGCGTGCCGGTCGTCATGGCCCGCCTGGCCGCGGAGGGGATGACCGCACGCGGGCGCGGCCACCTGGTCTTCGTGTCCTCGATCGGGGGCAAGGTCGCGGCGGGCGGCACCGCGCTGTACAACGCGACCAAGTTCGGGCTGCGCGGTCTCGCCCTCGGGCTCCGCGAGGACCTGCGGCCGCACGGCGTCGGCGTCTCGGCGATCTATCCGGGGTTCATCCGGGACGCCGGGATGTTCGCCGACTCCGGGGTGAGCCTGCCGCCGGGCCTCGGCACGAACACGCCCGGCGACGTCGCCCGCGCGGTGACCCGCGCCATCGAGCGGGACCGCGCGGAGGTCGACGTCGCCCCGCTGCCGGTCCGCTTCGGAGTGGTGCTGGGCGGCCTGGCTCCGGGCCTGTTCGCCCGCCTTCAGCGGCGGGGCGGCGCGGACCGGCTCACCCGGGCCCTCGCCGAGGGCCAGCGCGACAAGCGCTGATGAGGGGAGTCAGTCGAGCTCGTAGTCGAGCGAGTAGGAGTGCCCGCCGTCCTCGGTGACGATGATCTGGCCTTCGCCCCTGATCCCCCGGAGGTCGCCGGTGCCGCTCGTCTCAACGATCTTCCAGGTCAGCCACGGCCTGCCGCGCTCGCCCCCCGCGCTGTGCTGGAGGAGGAACGCGCCCGTGCGGCCGTCGAGCGTGCCCTCGAACCGCTCGATCCCCACGTACGCGGCCGGCCCGGCCCCGGTGCCGACGGTGGTCAGCTCGGCGGTGCTGGCGCCGGTGAGGCCGCCGCTGAACGTCTTCTTCACGTGCACCCGCGTGCACGTGACCCCGTCACGCTCGTCGTAGGGCTTCTCGGCGTCCCACACGTCGAGGACGAACGTTCCTTCTACTCGCTTGCTCATGGGGGATGAGCATGGCGCCAAAGGCTGCCATCTTCTGTCAGGTACTCAGAAGAGCGTGCCGTCCCGTTCGATGCCGCGCAGCGCGTCGTAGTCGAGGGTGACGCAGTCGATGCCACGGTCCGCGGCGAGCACCCGCGCCTGCGGCTTGATCTCCTGGGCCGCGAAGATCCCGCGGACCGGCGCGATGAGCGGATCGCGGTTCAGGAGCTCCAGGTAGCGCGTGAGCTGCTCGACCCCGTCGATCTCGCCGCGCCGCTTGATCTCGACGGCCACCGTCGCGCTCTTGTCGTCCCGGCACAGGATGTCGACGGGCCCGATCGCCGTGGGGTACTCCCGGCGGATCAGCTTCCAGCCCTCGCCCAGCGTCGTGATGTGCTCGGCCAGCAGCTCCTGCAGGTGGGCCTCCACGCCGTCCTTCTGCAGGCCCGGGTCGATGCCCAGCTCGTGGCTGGAGTCGTGCAGGATCTCCTCGATCGTCAGGATCAGCTGCTCACCGGACTTGCCGTGCGTGACGGTCCACCGGCCCTCTTCCTCCTTGAGGGTGCACGGCGGGTTCATCCAGTTCAGCGGCTTGTACGCGCGGTCGTCCGCGTGGATGGAGACGCTGCCGTCGGCCTTCATCAGGATGAGCCGTGGAGCCATGGGCAGGTGGGCGGTGAGCTTGCCGGCGTAGTCGACACTGCACCGGGCGATGACGAGGCGCACGGTCGCCCACCTTAGTCGCAGCGCGTACGTGGCCGCGCGCGTTCGCCCGCCTTGGCCGCAGGGCGTACGCGACCGCGCGCGTCCGGGCGTTCAGAGCGGCTGGACGATGGATCCGATCTCCTTGCCCTCGACCGCGTACTTGACGGCGTTCGGATCGGCGGCGCCGACGACGTGGATGGTCTTGCCGTGGTCGCGGGCGAGCGTCAGCGCGCTCGCGTCCATGATGCGGAGGTTCCGCCGGAGCGCCTCGGACGCGGTGACGGACGGCAGGAAGCGAGCGTCGGAGTGCCGACGCGGGTCCTTCTCGTAGACGCCGTCGACGCCGTGCTTGGCCATGACGATCACATCGGCCATGGTGTCGATGGCCGCGTGGACGGCGGGGACGTCGGTCGAGAACCCCGACACGCCCATCCCGCCGGCCAGGATCACGACCTCGTTCCTGGCGAGCACGGAGCGCACCTCTTCGCGGTGGTAGAGGTTGCCGCTGCCGCTGGCGGGCCCGCGGGCGAAGATGTGCGCGGGAACGCCCATGGTGTCGAGCATGCCGTCGAGGAGCAGCGCGTTGACCGCGGTGGCGGCCATGCCGACGGCGTCGGCCTGCGGGCGGTCCAGGTGCCATCGGGTGGCCTGGGCTCCGCGGTAGATGTTGCCGCCGCCGACGATGAGGGTGACGACCACTCCCATGGCGCGGATGGCGGCGACCGACTGGGCCACCTCTCCCATCCGCTCGGGGTCGAGGGGAGCGTCGCGGGAACCCAGTGATTCGCCGCTGACCTTTAGAACGAGACGCCGGTAGCGGGGTGCGATGGTCACAGCGTGCGCTCCTTCTCCGCCCAGAGCGACTGGGCGGTCTTCCAGACCAGGTCGTAGGGGTCCTGGTCGTCCGGGTTCTCGTGACGGACGCGGAAGACGCCCGTGATGGCGACCAGCCGGTGTGAGCCGCCGACGGCGAAGTCGAGAAGACGGGGATGGTCGAGCCCGTAGGACTCGAGGTCCTCCAGCTCCACGCCGTGGACGACCATCGCCGCCGGTTCGACCAGGCCGCTGGCCAGACATCTCAGCCCGAAGTCCAGGTCGCCGACCTGGACGTACTGGAACGGCCGGAGCTTCCACCATCCGGGGAAGCTGCGATTGAGGAAGTCCCACACGACGCCGCCGCGCGGGGTCATGAAGGTCATGCCGTCCTCGACGAGCTCACGAACGGTGACCGGCTCCCGCGGCTGCCGGTCACCGACACAGAGCAGTTTGAACCGATCGATCCGAAGGACGAGGACCTCGACCCGCTCGTTCCACTGGGCGATCGACCCGACCCGCGGATCCTGTTCGGACGACATCATCGCCGAGGAGAGGCAGACGCCGATGTGCCGGTCGGGGCCGTTCTCGGGAAAGGTGAGGTCGACGTCGGCGGTGCGCCGGCTCTCCGGGACGATGTTGAAGCCGGAGGCGACTCCGAGCCCGTCGCTGAGGTCCCGTAAATAGGACAGGCAGTTCGAAGTGCACAGAATGGGAATACGCCGGCTGACGGTCGTGGCGGCGTCGATCGCCGCCCGGGTCATCTCCGGTATCACCTCGAGGCGATTGACGAATGCCTCACCCGCTCTGGTGAGCCGATAGGTCTTACGCCCGAACTCCCGATCGAGGATATGGACCTGCTGAGTGTCCCAGAACGCCTGGTCCAGTCGTTGAAGCTGCTGGGACACGGTCCGTTCGTCCCTGCCGAACCGGCCGGCGATCTCCTTGAACGACCGGTCGTACCGGAATGACCGCAGCCATTCGATCACTTCGTAGCTGAGGGCCGCCAAGATCGGGTCGAGCGTGGATTCCGGCATGACGAGGTCTCCCAGGGGGTCAGGGGCGGTTGCGGCGGAAGAAGAAGAACGCCGCCACGGGGCCGGCCGAGGCGCTCAGCGCCGTGATGGCGCCTTCGACGAGGCTCGCGTCGAACCTGCCCAGCAGCCCTCCGATCACGACGAGGAGGAGGGTCGCGGAGGACGAGGTCGAGAGGATGACCGCGAGCAGATGGCGCGTCTTCGCGTCGATGTCGGGTTCGCGCGTCACCGATCCGTTCTTCGGAAGATCGGAGATCAAGTAATGCGGGCGATCGTCGCGCGGAATTTCCGACTCCTCGGCCGGGTCCGGCTCTTCGATCGGGTGAGGTACGTTACACGACATCTTCGACGCTCCCCTCGGCAGCGCATGTCGTGTCATCATGGGGTATTCACCATGCCTTCGCAACCACATCACCTGCGGTAATGGCATGCATGGCAGCGAAACTTGCGGTGAACGTGCCGCAGGGAACGTCACTGTTACCGTGATCTGTGGTATTCAGCATTGTGCGCTCGACACCATTCCCGTACGGTTGACTCATGATCACGCCATTGGAACGCACCAAAAGCCACGAAGGCGAAGATCGCGACTTTTCCGCGCATACCGGCCGGCCGAGAAATCGTGTGAGCATCTCGTTGACCGGAGAGGCCATGGCCGCCGCCGAGACGCTCGCCGAGGAGCACGGGATCACCGAAGGCGAGGCCGTGCGCCGGGCGCTCGCCGTGTTCAAGTTCCTGAGCGACGAGACGGCGCGCGGCACCGTCTTCCGCATGCAGCTGGCGAACGGAGAGTCCGAGCGCCTCCGCATCCTCTTCGCCTGACGCGCCTCGACGGCGGCGTCGGGCCCGAGCGGGGGCCCTCGGGGGAATGACCGCTCCTCAGCGGCCGTCGGGCTCCGACGCCTCGGTGAGCGACCGGACGCGGCGCCGCAGGAAGTCGCGCTCGACCGCGTTCCCGGTGCGCGCGATCGCCGCCTCGTACGCCGCCTCGGCCTCGCCCGTACGGCCCAGGCGGCGCAGCAGGTCGGCCCGCACGGCGTGGTACACGTGATGCCGGTCGAGGTCCAGGTCGTCGACGAGCGCGAGCGCCGCCCCGGGCCCCGCGACCTCGGCCACGGCGACGGCGCGGTTGAGCGCCACGATCGGGCTCGGGGCGAGCGCGACATGCAGGTCGTACAGCCGCAGGATCTGTCCCCAGTCCGTGGCGGCGGCGTCCGGCGCGTCACTGTGCACCGCGTTGATCGCGGCCTGGATCTGGTACGGCCCCGGCCGGTCGCGCCGCAGACACCGGCGGACGAGGTCCTGCCCCTCGGCGATCAGGTCCCGATCCCACCGGCTCCGGTCCTGCTCGGGCAGCGGGACGAGGAACCCGTCCGGCGCGGTACGGGCCGCCCGGCGCGACTGCAGCAGCAGCATCAGCGCGAGCAGGCCGGCGACCTCGGGCTCGTCCGGCATCAATTCGGCCAGGAGCCGCCCGAGCCGGATCGCCTCCCCGCACAGCTCCTCCCGGACCAGCCGGTCCCCGGAGCCGGCGACGTAGCCCTCGTTGAAGATCAGGTAGACGACGGCCAGCACGCCTCGCAGCCGGTCCGGCAGGTCCGCCTCGCCGGGGATCCGAAACGGGATCCCCGCGTCGCGGATCTTCCCCTTGGCGCGGACGAGTCGCTGCGCCATCGTCGGCTCGGGCACCAGGAAGGCGCGAGCGATCTCCGCGGTGGTCAGGCCGCCCAAGAGCCGGAGCGTCAGCGCGACCCGCGCGGCGGGCGCCAGCGCCGGGTGACAGCAGGTGAACATCAGACGGAGCCGGTCGTCGCGCACCGGGCCCTCCTCGGGCGGCTGGTCGGCGGCGTACAGCAGGGCGGCCTGGGCGTGCCGGTCCGCGCGCGAGGCCTCGCGCCGCAACCGGTCGACCGCCCGGTTGCGCGCGGTCGTGATGATCCATCCCGCCGGGCTCGGCGGTGCCCCGGCGGCCGGCCAGCGCCGCAGCGCCTCCGTGAAGGCGTCCTGGACCGCCTCCTCGGCGACGCCGATGTCGCCGAAGACGCGGACCAGGACGGCCACCGCGCGGCCGTACTCCTCACGGAACACCCGCTCGACCTGCGCGGCGGCGGAAGACGCGGACACGTCAGTCGTTCACCATGGGACGCACCTCTACGGGCAGCGTCGTGATCCGGGTGATCTCATCCGCCCACTTCAGCGCGGCGTCCAGATCGGCCGCCCGGATGATCGTGAAGCCGCCGATGTGCTCCTTGCCCTCGGTGTACGGCCCGTCGGTCGTGAGCGTCTCGCCGTCACGAAGCCGTACGACCGTGGCCGTGTCGGCGGGATACAGCCTTCCCGTGAAGACCCAGGCGTCGGCGGCCTTGAGCTTCTCGTTCCAGGCCTCGACCTCCTGCATGATCTTCTCGAGCTCGGCGGCGGGCGGCGCGCCCCCGTCGGGCTGGTACACGGTGAGGATGTATTGCTTCATCGGAGGTCCTCTCCTCGGTACCCGGCGTTCTGCCGTGTCTCACTCCCTACACGAATCGCCCTGGTCCTGTTCGACAGACGGCGGCGGAAATCTCACCGTTCTCAGTTCGCTCTCATCGGAATCTCACGTGACGCGCCTAGCGTCCTCCACGCGGGGGCCGACTGATCGTCATAGCCGTTGTCAACTCAGGTGGGCGAGCGTATGAGCGACCAAGAACAGCAGAAGCAGTCCCCAAACCCCGGCGGCGTGAACCGCCGCGCGGCACTCACCGCCCTCGGCGGTGCGGGTCTCGGCGCCGCCGGGGTCGTCGCGCTGGGCCGCGCGGCGGCCGGCGCCTCCACCACCCGTACGCCCGGCGGCCCGAGCCCGGCGTGCGTGCTGGCGCCGGAGATGATCGAAGGCCCCTACTACCTCGACTACGAGCTCTTCCGCCGTGACATCACCGAGCGCAAGGACGGCGTCCCCCTCATCCTGCGCGCCACCGTCGTCGATGCGTCCACCTGCGCGCCCGTCCCGAGGGCCGCGCTGGACGTCTGGCACTGCGACGCGCTCGGCGAGTACTCCGGCTACACGGCGATGGGCGTGGGCGGCGCGAACGGCGGCGGTCCGGGCGGGCCACCGCCGACCGGCACGCCGACCGCCCCTCCGCCAGGCTCGCCGCCTCCGGGCGGCGGAGGAGGACACGCGGAGCCGACCGACAAGCTCACCTTCCTCCGGGGCGTGCAGCTCACCGACCGGCACGGCGTCGCGGAGTTCCGCACGCTCTATCCCGGCTGGTACATCGGCCGGGCGATCCACATCCACGCCAAGGTCCACCTCGACGGGAAGGTCGTCGGCCGCAGGTACACCGGCGGCCACGTGGCCCACACCGGCCAGTTCTTCTTCGACGAGAACGTCACCGAGCGGATCGCCGAACTCCGGCCGTACGCCGTCAACACCACGCGACGGACGACCCTGGAGGAGGACGGCATCTACCGGAGCGGCGGATCCGCAGGTCTCCTGACCCTCCGCCCGCTGCGCAACGGACCGGTCGCACACGGCCTGCTCGCCACCATCGTCATCGGCGTCAACCCCGACGCCACCCCGTGAACTCCCGGGCGACCCGCCTCACCAGGTGCCCCCGGCGGGTCGCCCGGTCGGCCGGTCAGTCCGTGACCGGGTAGGGGCTCCTCATCACGCCGAAGTAGCCCTCGGGCGCCCCTTCCAGGTGCGCCGGCGCTTCGTCCATGAAGGCGCGCAGCAGCGGGGTCGCGTTGTGCCGGTCGAGGTCCTCCTGCGTACGCCAGACCTCGTACAGGAAGAACCGGCCGTCCTCCTGCTCGTGAAGGTGGTACTGAAGGCTGCCCTCGTGTCCTCGGGACGGCTCGACGAGGGCCAGCAGCAACCGCCGGAGTTCGTCGGCGTGCCCGGGCTTGGGGGTCAGGAATCCGTAGAGCGAAACGGGGGCTTGCGCCGTCGATGTCGTCGTCATGAGCCCAACGTTAGAATCTCAGATCGATGTGAGGTTCAAGCCGTTCTGTTATGAGGTGCGTCACATGAAGATCGGGGAGCTGTCCCGCGAGACGGATGTGGCCATCCACCTTCTCCGCTACTACGAGGCGCAGGGTCTGCTCACCTCTCATCGCAGCGCGGGCGGTCACCGCCAGTACGGTTCCGAGGCCCCCGCCACCGTCGCCCGCATCCGCACTCTTCTGGCCGCCGGGCTCCCCACCAGGGTCATCCGCGAGCTCATGCCGTGTTTCGTCGGTGACGGCACCGAACTCCAGGCGTGCGTTCTCGACCACCTCCGAACCCAACTGGCCGAGCTGGACTCCCGCATCGCCGACCTGACCCATGCCCGCACCGCGCTCGGCGACCTCCTCGAAGCCTCCACCCGCGCACTCGCCCGCGCCTGAACCGGCTCTTCAAGCAGCGCGACGCAGTGGGCAGCGTGATCCGGTGACCGAGCGGCGATACCGATACGTCGGTCCCGTCGACCTCCTCTCGGCGGTCAAGCCGGGCGAGGAGAGGCACGCGATCGGTTCTCCCGGCGACCTCATCTCCTGGCTCACCGGCCGAGACGACGCCGAACTCGCTGAGCCCTTCACCTATGTCGTCGACCTGACCGGCACGCTGCGGCTGGCACCCCGGCGAAGCGAGCACGTGGCGTGCGCGGGCGGAGCGCCCGTCCTGGGCGCCGGCGAGCTCACCTTCCGCCACGAGTGGGGCCGCTGGATCGTGTACGAGATCAGCAACCAGTCGACCGGCTACTGCCCGGACGTCACGACCTGGCCCGCGGTCCGTGACGCTCTCGACCGCGCCGGCCTCGAGCACCCGGGCCACTTCACCCATCCGGTCATCTTCCGCCGCTGCCCGGCCTGCGACGAGCGGAACGTCGTCCGAGACGACGACTACCACTGCGTCTTCTGCGACACGGAGCTCCCCGCCGCCTGGAACGTCGACCCGCGCGCCTGACCTGCGGACCCCACGGAAGGCGACGAGCCCGCCGCAGGAAAGGCCGCAATCGCTCGAACGGCACACTCGGAAGGCTCGTTCGGGTTCCCCACCAGACCGCCCGCGTTCCCGCGAACCTTTGCTCTGCTCACGCCGGGTAGGCAGTGAACCGCTTCAGGTGTACATCCGAGGTGAGCAGAGCAAAGGCGGAGGGAAGGCGGGGCGGTAGGGGTGGGCCGTGAAGGGGCGGGTTCGACCGGTCGGCCGCCGTTCATCACGAAAGTGGAGCCAGAACCGGGTTCTCGCCTCGGTAGATGGCGAGAGAAGAGCAGTCTCCTGGCGGGCGACGGTCACCCGTCAAGCGATGGTCGGCGGTCGAGCCGCCTCCGCTGGCCGCCTCCCGCGCCGACCCGAGCGAAACCCTCGGTGAAGCATCGCAGAGATATGACGCACCAGGGCAAAGTGCGGCTGGGGGAGCGCTTCGCCGAGCATTTCGTACGCCGCCGAAACCGGCGGCGTACGACCCGGCAATCTCGGCGACAACGTGACCATCGGACGTGAGTGCGCAGTGATCACTGGCGGATGCTGCCGATAGCACGCAGTATTCGCAAGGGATCACATCGCGGGCTCGCCGCTGTAGCGACTCGTACTCCACAGGGCGGCCACCTGTACGCAGGTCCCGCCCTGGTTTCCGCTGTAGCTGCTTGTCCGCCAGGTGGTATTCGATTGTGATGTGTTCACGTCGTCGACAATAGCCTTCGAATCAGCGCCTGAGAATCCGTTGCAGGTGGCGCCAGGCTGCGTAGCTCGTCGAATGCAGCGGTGTAAGTATCCAGATCCTGGTCCTCTTCGCGGTAGGAGATGGTACTCAACGAGTCGACGGTTACGACCCGCAACGCGCCAGCACCGCTGATCTTCATAAGCGTGAATGCGCCGGTCACGCCCCAGTGGGCTCCCGCAGAGAACGGAATCACCTGCAGAGTGACTTGAGGTGATTGGGCGACATCCAACAGCCGCTGGAGTTGGGCGCGCATAACATCGGGGCCGCCTACCTGACGACGCAAAACGGCTTCGTCCAGGATCACGCGGATGGAGGGCGGCGTGGTGCGGGTCAGGACATCCTGACGTTTCATTCGTATCGCCACCAAGCGGCTGACCTGGTGTGGATCGTGTGCGAACGGGCCGGTCTCGATCAGAGCTCGGGCGTACTCCTCCGTCTGGAGTAGGCCGGGGATCAGCATCAGCTCAAAAAAGTCGATCGCTGATGCGTCGGCTTCGAGGCCGATGAAGTCCATCATCTCGGGGGAGAGGTCGGTGGCGTAGCGCTGCCACCAGCCCTTCTTGCGGCCGTTGCGGCACCAGTCGAACAGGCGGTCCCGTACGGCGGGGTCGGCGACGCCGTACTTGCCGAGGATGTACTCCAGGTCCCGTACCGGGACGTGGTGCAGGCCCTTCTCGATGCGGCTCAGCGAGGAGGGCGAGCGCATCAGGACGCGAGCCGCCTCGTCTAAGGTGAGGCCGGCCGCTTCGCGGTGGTCGCGAAGGGCCATGCCCAGCCTGCGCAGCCGGATCGTCGGCGTGATGGTGGCCATGGCGGCATCTTCGCCGGTCAGCGGCCCTGCCGCCACGGGAACCGGCTATGTGCAAATCGGCTCCTCGCCGTCATCCCCATTCAACGAAGCGTATTGAACGCGTTACTCACTGCGACGATGCTTGCGGCGTTATCAGGCGAGAGGAGTCGTCATGGGGGCGATGATCGTGCTGGGGACGCTGACGCTTCCGGGCAGCGAGCGGTGCGTCGCGCACGCCCGCCGCTTCGTCCGGGACCTGGTGGGGGAGGACCATCCGGCCGCCGACGACGCCGAGTTGTGCGCGGGCGAGCTGGTGACGAACGCGGTCGTGCATACGAGGTCGGGCGAGCGCGGCCACGTTACGATCGTGGTCGCGCGGGACGGAGACGTGCTGGAGATCCGCGTCGCGGACGACGGCGCGAGCGGAGACCTGCCCCATATGCGGGACGAGGCGTTCGCGGAGAGCGGCCGGGGCATCGTCATCGTGGCCGCGCTCGCCACCGACTGGGGCGTCCAGGCCGAACGCGACGGCACCACGACCTGGTTCCGCCTGCGCGGCTGAGGCCCGGCCGGTCACGCTCTTCGCCGCGGCGAAGCCCACCGGCGGCCTCATCCCTGAGCTCAGTGCGTCCCCCGTTCCCGTACCGAGGAGGTCTCGGATGTCCGTGCAGTCGCAGAACCGGTTCGTCGTGGTCACCGGAGGGCCCGGGGCCGGGAAGACGACGCTCATCGAGCATCTGCGCCGTGAGCGCTTCGCGTGTGCGCCGGAAGGGGGCCGCGCCATCATCCAGGACCAGGCGGCCATCGGGGGTCGGGCGTTGCCGTGGCGCGATCCCGGGCTCTTCGCCGAGTTGATGCTCGGGTGGGACCTGCGCTCGTACCGGCACGCGACGGAGTACGGGGCGACCGCGAACGCGCCGGTCTTCTTCGACCGCGGTGTCGTCGACGTCATCGGTTATCTGCGGCTGATGCGGCTGCCCGTACCACCGCACCTACACGCGGCCGCCCAGCGGTTCCGGTACGGCCGGCGGGTGTTCGTCGCCCCGCACTGGCCGGAGATCTACCGGCGGGACGACGACCGTCGTCAGTCCCCGGAGGAGGCGGAGCGGACCTTCCACGCCTGCGTCGCGGCGTACACCGACTACGGGTACGAGCCGGTCCTCCTCCCGCGCGCCGGGGTCGTGGAACGCGCGCGGTTCGTTCTCGACGCCATCGGCTGCGGCGCGCAGAAGGCTCGGTGAACGGCGCTCCGACTCGGCCGTTCGAGCGGCTTCGCCAGGGCTTCGGTAGGGGTGGACGGTGCCGGGCGGGGCGGGGCTTGGGAGCGGGCGGGGGCTTTGGGAGACTGCGGGCATGGCTGCTTCGCTGAACAAGGTCGGGGTCGTGGGGCTCGGGACGATGGGGGCCGGGATCGCCGAGGTGCTGGCCCGGAGCGGGCTGGCGGTCGTCGGGGTCGAGGTGGGCGACGAGGCGCTGCAGCGCGGTCGCGGTCACCTGGAGAGGTCCACCGGCCGGGCGGTCAAGCGCGGCAGGCTCTCCGCCGAGGAGCAGCAGGCGATCCTGGACCGGATCGAGCTGTCCACGTCGTTCGGCGCGCTCGGCGACTGCGACCTCGTCATCGAGGCCGTCCCGGAGCGGCTCGGGCTCAAGCGGCGCGTGTTCGAGCAGCTGGACGAGGTCTGCCGGGCCGACGCCGTCCTCGCCACCAACACCTCCTCCCTTTCGGTCACCGAGATCGCCGTCAGCACGAGCCGGCCGGAGCAGGTCGTCGGAGTGCACTTCTTCAACCCCGCGCCGGTGATGAGGCTCGTCGAGATCATTCACACGGTGCTGACCCGGCCGGAGGCCCTGGCCGTCGTTCAGGGGCTGGTCGAGCGGCTCGGCAAGGTCGGGGTGACGGTCGGCGACCGGGCCGGATTCATCGCGAACCGCCTGCTGTTCGGGTACCTCAACCAGGCGGCGGCGATGTACGACTCCGGGCACGCGAGCCGTGAGGACATCGACGCGGCGATGAAGGCGACCGGCCTGCCGATGGGGCCGCTGACGCTGATGGACCTCATCGGGCTGGACGTCTCGCTGGAGGTCTGCGAGGCGATCTACCGGGAGACGCGGGACCGGCGGCACGCGCCCGCGCCGATCCTGCGGCAGATGGTGACCGCCGGTCTGCTGGGCCGCAAGACCGGCCGCGGCTTCTACTCCTACGACGCACCCGCCGCAGCCGCCGAGGCCGCCGTGGCCTCCGAGGCGGCCCGGAACGCCGGGGCGCCGCTGCGGGTCGGGGTCGTCGGCTCGGGGCCGCTGGCCGTCGCGCTCATCGGCGGATGCCTGCGGGCCGGGGCCGACGTCCGGTTCGTCGCGGGGGACGCGGAGAAGGCCGACGCCGTCCGTACGGCGCTGGAGCAGCCCGTCGAGGGCGGTACGGAGCTGGCGCTGCTCGCCGACTGCGACCTCATCATCGAGGCGGTGGCCGAGGACACGTCGGTGAAGCGGTCGCTGTTCGCCGCGGTCGACGACGTCGCCAAGCCCGGCGCCGTTCTCGCCACGACGACGACCACGGCGCCGGTCATCGAGGTGGCCGCCGCGACCGACCGGCCGCAGGACGTCATCGGGCTGCACCTGCCCGACCCCGCGGGTGAGCTCGCCGAGATCGCCGCGACGGTGGTGACCGCACCGGAGGTCGCGCGCCGGGCCGCCGAGTACCTCACGGCGCTCGGGAGGCGTCCGGTGCGCTGCCGCGACCGGGCCGGGTACATCGTCGACGCGCTGCGCGTCCCGTACCTCAACGACGCCGTCCGGATGCTGGAGGCGGGCTACGCCGACGCGGACTCCATCGACGCCGCGATGCGCTACGGCTGCGGGTACCCGATCGGGCCGATCGCCGACCTCGACCGGCTCGGCCTCGGTCACGCGGTGGAGGCGCTGCGCGCCCTCTACACCGAGTCCCGCGAGCCGGCGTACGCGCCCGCGCCGCTGCTGGAGGAGCTGTTCACCGCGGGCCGTACCTTCCGCTGAGGGCCGGTTCGTCCGCCTGCGATGCGGTCCCTTTACCCTGAACGCCATGAGTCCGCGCAGAAACCGCCGTGACCGCGACACCGTCCGGGAGACCGGGGCGGGCGCGTTCGGCGGTCCGCAGCGGATCGAAGAGGGGGCCGACGGCGACTGGATCGTACGGCCGGTGGCGGGCGGGACCAAGGCGTACCGCTGCCCGGGCTGCGACCAGGAGATCATGCCCGGCGTGGGGCACCTCGTGGCCTGGCCCGCCGAGGGCGGTGGACTCGACGACCGGCGGCACTGGCACCGGCCGTGCTGGAACCACAGGCTGAACCGGCTGCCGAACATCCAGCGGTCCCGCCGGGGCCCGCGTTACTGAAGGGATCGAGATGGGGGAGATCCGGGCGAGCACGGTGCTGCCCGCGCGTCGTACGGACATCGAGCTGCGGACCGCCGACGGGCTCACCCTCGTCGGCGAACTCGCCCTGCCCGAGGACCGGCCGCCCGTCGCCACCCTCATCTGCCTGCACCCGCTGCCGACGCACGGCGGCATGATGGACAGCCACGTGCTGCGCAAGGCGTCGTACCGCCTGCCGGCCCTCGCCGGGCTCGCCGTGCTGCGGTTCAACACGCGCGGGACGACCAGCGAGCGGGGGACGAGCGAGGGGGAGTTCGGCGGCGGCGACGCCGAGCGGTACGACGTGGCGGCGGCGCTGGAATGGGCGGAGTACCACGACCTGCCGCGCGCGTGGCTGCTCGGCTGGTCGTTCGGCACCGAACTGGCCCTCAAGTGGGGGCGCGATCCGCTCGTGGAGGGCGCGATCCTGCTCTCCCCGCCGCTGCACCGGGCGACCGACGCCGACCTCGACGCGTGGGCGGAGTTCGGCCGGCCGCTGGTCGCGCTCGTTCCCGAACGCGACGACTACCTGCAGCCGCCGGAGGCCCGCGAACGCTTCAAGCGGGTGCCGCAGGCGGAGGTCGTCGGCGTCGACGACGCCAAGCACCTGTGGGTCGGCGAGCCGTACGTCCGGATCGTGCTGGGCGAGATCGTCCGCCGCGTCGCGCCGGACGCGTATCCGCTGCCCACCGACGTCGAGTAGAAGAATCCTTCGCAGCGGTATAAGGGTTCGCGACGGTCGTTCACGTTCCCTAAACCTCAGCGACCGAACACGGCCACTCCCTCGGCGGAATCACCCGGAGCGGTGAGGATGAGCTGGGTCCGGGCGTTCGCCGGGGCTGAGCCGAATTCTTCGCTGATGAGGTGATAGCCGTGCAGCTGTACAGCCGTGACGTCGGAGACGGGACACCGCTGGTGCTGCTGCACGCGTTCCCGCTCTCCTCGGCCATGTGGCTCGCGCAGCGGGAGTCGCTGTCCGCGCGGTTCCGGGTGCTCACCCCGGACCTGCGCGGCTTTGGAGGATCCCCGCTCGGCACCGCCGAGCCGTCGGTCGACGTGATGGCGGACGACGTCGCGGCGCTGCTCGACGCGAAGGGGATCGACCGGGCCGTCGTGGGCGGCCTGTCGATGGGCGGCTACGTCACCCTGGCGTTCTGCCGCCGGCACGCCGACCGCGTCCTCGGCGTGGTGCTCGCCGATACGAAGGCCACGGCCGACACCGAGGCGGCGGCGGCCGGGCGGCTGCGCATGGCCGAGCGGCTGGAGGCGGACAAGACCGTCGACGTCCTCCTGGAGGAGTTACTGCCCCGCCTGGTCGGGCCGACGACGATGCGGCAACGGGCGCTGATCTACGGGCGGGTGCGCGGCCTGGTGCAGTCGGCGCCTCCGGCGGCCGCCGCGTGGGCGCAGCGGGCGATGGCGGCTCGCCCGGACGCGCTCGACCTGCTCCGCGAGCTGCCGGTCCCGGCGCTCGTCGTCCACGGGGTGGAGGACGAGATCACGACGGAGGCGGACGCGCGGGCGATGGTCGACGCCCTGCCGAACGCCGAGCTCACCCTGGTGCCCCGATCCGGTCACCTCACCGCGGTCGAACAGCCGCAACTGTTCAACGAGACGGTCGCGGAGTTCGCGGCGGCGCTCGGCCGGACGACCCGCTGACCACCGGCCGACGGCCGTACGACCCGCCGGTCGCTCGGCGCCGGCGGCCCGCTCAGAGGCCCTCCTGGCGGGGCATGACGACCTCGCGGAGGATCAGCGCGAGCGCGGCCGCCGTGGGAATGGCCAGGAGTGCGCCGATCACGCCGAGGAGCGCGCCGCCGAGCAGGGCCGCGATGATCGTGACGGCCGGCTGGACGTCGACGGACTTCTTCATCACGCGCGGCTGAACCAGGTAGTTCTCGATCTGCTGGTAGATCAGGAAGAAGATCGCGGTGGCGATGCCGGTCCAGAAGCCGGAGAAGAACGCGATCGCCGTGACGAGGACGGCCCCGATCGTCGCTCCGATCAGCGGGATCAGGTCGGTGATGGCCACGAGCATGGCGAGCGCGATCGCGTACGGCACGTTGACGATCAGCAGGTAGATGTAGGACACGATCCCGGCGATGACCGAGATCAGGACGTTCCCGGCGACGTAGCCGCCGATGCGGGAGAGGATCTCGTCGCCCAGCAGCGCGACGCGGGCGCGCCGGGAGCGGGGCGCCAGGCGGTACATGAATCCGGTGATGTTCGGCAGCGAGCCGAGGAAGTAGAGCGTGAGGATCAGCACGGTGAACGTGCTGAACACGCCGCTGATCACCACTTGGCCGACGCCGAGGATCCCGTTGGCGGCCTGCTTGCCCAGGTCCTTGCTCTGCAGCGCCGTCTGGGCGCGTTCGAGCAGGTGGTAGCGGTGGTCCCAGTCCTGCAGCTTGGAGTTGTGCTGCAACTGCTCGAGATAGCCGTGGCCACTCGTGAGGTTGTTGATGAAGGCGGTGACCTGCTCGGTCATCGGCGGCACGATGGCGAAGCCGAAACCGACGAAGAACCCGACCAGGCAGAGAAAGACGATCAGCACGCCCCAGCGGCGGGACACCCCGACCCGCGTCAGCGCCTCGACCGCCGGGTTGAGGCCCACGGCGAGGAACAGCGCGACGACGATCAGGATGATCACCTGCCGGGCGTCGGTGACCGCCTTGACCAGCATGTACGCGGCGAGCACTCCGAGCGCGCCGTAGAAGCCGAAGACGAACGGATGATTGCGGGTCAGCGGACGGCCGGGACGGCCGAACGGGAACAGCGCGTCGACGCCCGCCTCCCGCTCCCGGGCCTCGATGTCGGTGACCGGGTCGACGGTGGCGACCTCGCCCGTCGACTTCCGGGGGCTCTCCGTAAGGGTTCCGGCCTCACCCGTCGGCTTCCGGGGACTTCCTGCGCGGGCTCCGGCCTCGCCCGTCGTTTCCGTGAGGGTTCCGGCCTCGCCCGTCGGCTGCCGGGCGCTGTCCGCGAGGGCTCCGGCCTCCTCGCGCGGTTCGCCGTCGTGGGGGGTTTCGGCCGGCACGCACGTCTCCTTGAGCTAGATGCTGGAAAGAGCCTAGGGGATCATCTCCCCTAGGCTCTCCGCCATCTCGTGCAGCGGTCCGTGGTGGCGGCCGCCACCACGGACCGGATCGTCGCCTCGTCACCCGGTCGAACCGGTCGGCGCGGCCGCGGCTCAGTGCGGCCGTACGGCGAACGAGGTCACTCCTGCCACCAGTCGTCCTCGTCGTCGCTCTTCTTGGCCTCCGCCGGAGCCGGCCTCGGCGCGGCGGGCGCCGGCTTCGGGGCGGGCTTGGGCTCGGCCGGGGCGATCGCGGGCTTCTCCGGCGGCGCGGAGATGGCCTCCTCGGTCGGGCCGCCCATCGGCGCGGACACGCCGCCGATGAGCTGACGCAGCTGGTTGAGGTGGCTGGTGATGCTGTCGCGCTGGCGCGTGAGCTCGTCCACCTGGCGCTGGGCCGTGGTGCGCATCCGCTCGGCTTCGCTCTTGGTCTCGCTGAGCAGGTGCTCGGCCTGGGACTTGGCCTCGGAGATGATCTGCTCGGCGTTCTTGCGGGCGTTCGCGACGAGCTGCTTGGCGTGGTTGTCGGCCTCGCGGCGCGTCTGCTCGGCCTGCTGGGTCGCCTTGGTGGCGCGCTGCTCGGCCGACGCGGCGCGCTGCTCGGCCTCGGCCACGAGCTTCTGCGTGGCGCTCTGCGCCGCCGCGTGCCGCTCGGCGTCCTGCCGCTCGGCCTCTTCGCGCCGGGCGGCCAGCTGGATCTCGAACTCCGCCTCGGCCTGGGCCCGCTGGGCCTCGCTCTCCTCCAGGATGCGGTTGGCCTGCGCCCGCATCTCGTCGGCCTGGCGCTTGGCGGTGGTGAGGATCTCGTCGCGCTCGCGCTTGGTGGACGCCCGCAGCTGCGCGACCTCGCGCTCGGTCGTGGTCCGGAGCTTGGCGATCTCCCGCTCGGCGCTGGCGCGCTTCTCGGCGACCTCGTGGTCGGCGGTGGCGCGCAGCTTCGCGACCTCGCGCTCGGTGGTGGAGGTCAGCTCGTCGGCGTGCCGGCGGGCCGCCGTGCGCACCTCCTCGGCCTCCCGCTCGGCGGCGTTGCGCATGTCGTCGCCCTCGCGCTTGGCGGTGGCGCGGACATCGGCCGCCTCGCTCTCCGCGGCGGCGCGCAACTCCGCGGCGTCGACCTTGGCCGCGGCCTTGATCTCGTTGGCCTCCGTGCGGGCGGCCTGCACGAGCTCGGTCGCCTGCTCCTCCGCGAGGCGCAGCAGCTGCTCGATGCGCGCGCCGAGGCCGGAATAGGTGGGGCGCTCCTGCTCCTGAAGCTGACGATGTGCGTCGGAGAGCTCCCGTTGCAGCGCCTGGGTCTGCTCGCGGCTTTGGCGGACCTCGGCGTCGAGCTGCTTGATGTGCTCTTCGACCTGGTGCCGGTCGTAGCCGCGCAGCACCACGTCGAACTCACGTGGGGGCGTGCTGTCTTCGAAGAAGTTGCTGAGCTGGGCGTCGATGTCGGACTGCATGAGGCTCAATCCTGCTGTGACGAGACGGCTACAAGTGGTGGAGGTACCAGACGATGGCCGCGCGAGTACTGCGTGTTACGGGGTACGGCACGGGCGCTACCACTTTCCGGCGACAGCAGAGTACTCCCGACACTGCCGTGTTGGGGGCTCAACTTTACGACCTGGGCACTTTGTCGCGATTGTCAGAGCCCATGTGGCGATCAGGTAAGGAACCCGGTTCGCACAGGGTGTTGATGAGTCAGTGTTCGCGCGGCTTCGCCTGAACCAGTTCCGTCAGAACGCCGCCGACGTCCTTGGGGTGCAGGAACGCGATCGAGGCGCCCATCGAGCCGTGCCGCGGCCGCTCGTCCAGCAGGCGCACGCCCTTGCCTCCGATGCTCTCGAGGGCGGCCACCACGTCGTCGACTCCGTATCCGATGTGGTGCACGCCTTCTCCCCGTTTCGCCAGGAACTTCCCCACCGGCGTATCGGGGTGCAGCGGCTCCAGCAGCTGCACGTACGAGGCGCCCGCGGGCCCGTCCGCGACGTGGAGCATCGCCTCCCTCACCCCTTGCTGCTCATTGACCTCCCGCGACGCCACGACCAGACCGAACGTGCTCTCGTAGAAACCGATCTTCTCCTCAAGATCATGGCATGCGATGCCGACGTGATCGATTCGGGTGAGCATGGCGCTGGCCTCCCTGGAAAGTCCCGGCTCTCTAGTGGGTATGTTGGCAAACGTCGCCCCCACCATTCGTCGGAGGTCTCGATCCATGGCCGGTTCCGTCATCGTCGCCGGAGCGCGGACGCCCATCGGGCGCCTGCTCGGCTCTCTCAAGGACTTCGCAGCGGTGGACCTCGGCGGGATCGCCATCCGCGCCGCCCTGGAGCGCGCCGGCCTGACCGGCGACCAGGTCGACTACGTGATCATGGGCCACGTGCTGCAGGCGGGGGCGGGACAGATCCCGTCCCGCCAGGCCGCCGTCAAGGCCGGCATCCCGATGAACGTCCCCTCGCTGACGATCAACAAGGTCTGCCTCTCCGGGCTGGACGCCATCGCCCTCGCCGACCAGCTGATCCGCGCGGGCGAGTTCGACATCGTGGTGGCGGGCGGCATGGAGTCGATGACGAACGCCCCGCACCTGCTGCCGAAGGCGCGCCAGGGCTATAAGTACGGCTCGATCGAGGTGCTCGACGCCACCGCCCACGACGGTCTCACCGACGCCTTCGACGGCGTCTCGATGGGCGAGTCGACCGAGCGGTACAACGCCGAGCTCGGCATCTCGCGCGAGGAGCAGGACGAGTTCGCCGCCCGCTCGCACCAGCGCGCCGCCGACGCGATCAAGAACCAGCTCTTCGACGACGAGATCGTCCCGGTGGAGATCCCGCAGCGTAAGGGCGACCCCGTCGTGTTCTCCGCCGACGAGGGCGTGCGCCCCGACACGACCGCCGAGTCGCTGGGCCGCCTGCGGCCCGCGTTCAGCAAGGACGGCACGATCACCGCGGGTTCGTCCTCGCAGATCTCCGACGGCGCGTGCGCGGTCGTCGTCATGTCCAAGGCCAAGGCGGAGGAGCTCGGGCTGACCTGGCTCGCCGAGATCGGCGCGCACGGCAACGTCGCCGGCCCGGACAACTCGCTGCAGTCCCAGCCGTCCAACGCCATCAAGCACGCCCTGGGCAAGCAGGGGCTGACCGTCCACGACCTGGACCTGATCGAGATCAACGAGGCGTTCGCGTCGGTGGGCGTCCAGTCGATGCGCGACCTCGGCGTCGATGCGAGCAAGGTCAACGTCAACGGCGGCGCCATCGCCCTCGGGCACCCGATCGGCATGTCCGGCGCGCGGATCGTCCTGCACCTGGCGTACGAGCTGCGCCGCAGGGGCGGCGGCGTCGGCGCGGCGGGGCTGTGCGGGGGCGGCGGCCAGGGCGACGCCCTGATCCTGAAGGTCTGAGGACCCGGGGTGGCACGACACGTCGACGTCGATGATCTGGTCGAGCGGGCGAGGAAGGGACAGCCGCGCGCGCTGGCGCGGCTGATCTCCCTGGTCGAGAACGCCTCGCCGCAGCTGCGGCCCATCATGGCCGCGCTGAACCCGCTCGCCGGCCGGGCGCGCGTCATCGGCCTGACCGGCGCGCCGGGCGTCGGGAAGTCCACGTCCACCGGCGCGCTGGTCAGGGCGTTCCGCGAGCGGGGGATGCGCGTCGGCGTGCTGGCGGTGGACCCGTCCTCACCGTTCACCGGCGGGGCGCTGCTCGGCGACCGGGTGCGCATGCAGGACCACGCGAGCGACTCGGGCGTCTTCATCCGCTCGATGGCCAGCCGCGGCCACCTGGGCGGCCTGTCCTGGGCGGCCCCGCAGGCCATCCGCGTGCTCGACGCGGCCGGCTGTGACGTCGTGCTGGTCGAGACCGTCGGGGTCGGTCAGGCCGAGGTGGAGATCGCCTCGCTGGCGGACTCGACGATCGTGCTGGTCTCGCCGGGCATGGGCGACTCGATCCAGGCCGCGAAGGCGGGGATCCTGGAGATCGCGGACGTCTTCGTCGTCAACAAGGCCGACCGGGACGGCGCGCAGCAGACCGTACGCGACCTGCGCAACATGATCGCACTCGCCGGCGACGTCGGCTGGAAGCCGCCGATCGTGCCGACCGTCGCGGTCAAGGGTGAGGGCGTCGACGACGTCATCCGGCGGCTCGACGAGCACCACGCCTGGATGGAGGAGTCCGGCGAGCTCCGCCGGCGCCGGCTGGCGCGGGTCCGCGACGAGGTCGAGGCCATCGCCGTCACCGCGCTCCGCGAGCGGATGGGCGATCTGCACGGCCACCAGCGCCTCGACGTGCTCGCCGCCAAGGTCCTGTCCGGTGACTGCGACCCCTACTCCGCCGCCGACGAACTCATCGCCGGCCTCACCGGCGACTGAACGCCTACATCCGCCACGTTCCCTCGTCCTGGCCGTTCCGTGTCATCCTGCGGAGCGCCAGGACGAGGGGGCGTAGCCGTCCTCGGGGACCTGGTCGGGGGCGGCGGAGGTGGAGTCGGCGCGGGGTGGGTGGCGGTGGCCGAACTCCAGGGTCAGCAGGGCCGCCCCGACGGTCAGGAGGCTCGTCCACGAGGGGAAGGCCACGGCCCGCCGTACGTAGCGCGGCCGGAACTTCCGGTTGAACAGGTAGAGCGACTCGACCTTGATGAACCGGTCGAGCAGGTGGATCAGGCGGTAGCCGCCCTGCTCCAGCGGCCCGCGCTCCGCGGTGTCGAACAGCTCGCGGAACGCCGCGAAGTTGAGGGAGACCTCTTCGATGCCGCGCTCGCGGGCGTACTCCATGACGTCGACGATCATCCGCTCGTTCAGGCCGTTCGGGGCGCCGGGGAGGCGGCGCATCGCGTCGAGGGAGATCCGCCGTCCGCAGGCGCTGGGCAGGTACCGCTGGAAGCCGATCGGCGCCCCGTCGGCGTCCCGGGCGACCACGACGACCGAGGAGGCGTGCCGCCCGGTCAGCAGGTCGTCCATGTTCATGGAGAAGCCGCGTTCCTCGGCGCCGTCCATGGCCTCGGCGGCCACGCCCTGAAGCCGCGCCCGCTCGTCGGCGGTCAGGTCGCCCTCGCGGACGACCTGCGCGGTCACGCCCGCGTTGCGGGTGCGCTGCACCGCCTGCCGGACGTTGCGCATGCTCCGGCCGCTCAGCCCGAACTCCTTCGGCGACAGCAGCACCTCGTCGCCGATCTCGATGGAGCGCAGGCCGTACGGGCGCCACAGGTCGAGCAGGTCGGCGCGGGCCCCGAGGACGGCCATCCGCCACCCGGAGCGCTCCGCCAGCGCGGCGAACTCGTCGACCGCGGCCGGGTAGGAGCGCGGGTCGCCGGCGGGGTCGCCGCCCGCGACCGCGACGCCGAACAGCACGCGGTATCCGATGACGGCCCGCCGGTCGGGGCTGAAGACGTAGGACTTGTCGCTGCGCAGCACGAACGGGGCGAGGGTGTCGGAGCCCTGGTCGTCGACCAGGCGCGCCGCCTCCGCGCGTTCCCGGTCACTGCCCGGCGGGGGCGGGGGCGCGGGCGTGAGCATCATGACCAGCATGGCGAGCAGCCCGCCGCCGCCGATGACGCCCAGGCTCGCCTCGAACCAGTGGTCGGCCGAGCCGCTGAAGTGGACCGGGCCGGGGCCGGACGCGGTGAGACCGGAGAGGATCTCGCGTCCGGCGTCGGCCGGGGTCGGGTCGGGCGTCATCTGGTGCCACTGCAGGATCATCACCGCCAGGCCGTACGAGATCGCGAGCCCGTAGGTGATGAGGCCGGCGCGGACGGCGGTGCGCACCCGGCTCGGCGAGGTCGTGAACTCCCCGCGGTACCGGACGAACGCGGCGAGGGCGACGGTGAGGAGGATCAGGCGGCCCAACTGCCAGGACTCGAGCGCGTCGAGGGCCGACAGGCCGGTGAGCAGCAGGATGACGTAGTACGCGACCCGGCGGCGCAGGAGAACGCCCCGCGCGGTCGCCAGGAGGATCAGCGCGAGCAGGAGCTCCTGGCCGTTCGGGAACAGTTCCCCGATGACGAGGTGCGCCGGGCGTTCGGGGCTCGAGCCGCCGACGGCGGGGAGTGCGACGGCGACCGCGGCCGCCGCGATGGGCAGCGCGAGCGGCCAGGTCGGCCGGCGATGGGAACCGGACGCGCGGTGGAGAGCTGAGACGCCTGCCACGGACACAAAGATCACCCCGGTTTATCCGTAACGGGCCGTTTGGTAGTGCTATTCCCCGCGGACCGTCTCGGTAAGATTACGGTGATGTGGCATAAGTCACCGTAACGGTTTTGAAGCCCAAACCCCGCAGAAGGTTCGTGATCATCTGCTTGGTGTTCGTGTCGGCGCGTTCGGCCAGGCCACTGTCCTTGGCGGCATCCTGGATCTTCTGGCCGGCGAGCACGTAGAGCTGCTGTTGCTGATTCGGGTTCGAGCTGAAGAACTGTCCGATTCGGTCGAACAGTCCGCGCTGTTGCGCGAAGACATAACTGCGTTTCGGATCGAGGTTGGTCTTCTCCAGCCTGGCGTGCGGCAGCCGGATCGTCACCGACGTGCGGTCCTTGTCGGTCGTGAGGGCTCCGTTGCTCAGCCCGGAGAAGTCGACGTAGGCGTCGACGCTCCCGCTGCCCACGAACAGCGTCCGCTGGCCCCGGAGCGCGCCGGGCAGGAAGCGCGCGTCCTTCTCCAGGTCCACGATGACCTGGAAGTCACCGGTCGCGGCCTCGTACCGCGAGAGGTTCTGGATGGACCGCAGCACGGCGGGACCGCTGCGGTCCTTCGTCTTCTCACCGAACGGGTCAAGCCAGTGCGGAAGCGCGTTGACCGCCTGCAGGACGGCGTACGCCAGCGCCAGGAGCACGACGATGAGCGCGATCCAGCGAAGGCCCGGCCGCCGGCGCGGCCGCCGGGATGCGGGGTCGTCTTCGGGGGCTTCCGGTCGCACCATTCTCGTCTCACTCACCTCTAGGGGGCTCGGCTAAGACCGGAATTACCCCCGAAGAGGCTCACTCATCCCACGAAAGGGGGTGACCTGGTCGTACGGTCGAAATCGTTATCCAGCGGTCTCGGCGTGCGGGGACACGGCCGCCTGCTCGACCTCCATCAGCGACTCGCCGCGCCGGCGCGCCTCGAACGCCTCCTTGCCGCCACGGACGCCGAACAGCCTCTTGGAGAGGATGAGGTACAGCACCAGGCCGACGTTGATGACGAGCGCGCCGATGCGGACGGCGGTGATCCGCTCCGTGAGCTCGTAGATCTCGACGGGCAGACCGAACGACGTGGCGACCACCGCGAAGTACTCGCCCCAGCGCTTGCCGAGCCACAGGCCGACCGCCTCGATGAGCTCGATCAGGGCGTACGCCAGGAGCCCCACCGCGAACCAGGTCAGCGTCTCCGACTTGAGGGTGAAGACGTGCCGGATCTCCTCGATGATGCGCGAGTGGTCCAGGTCCCAGCCGACCTGGTTGGCGAGCGGCCGCAGCAGCGGGACGTCCTTCTCGAAGGCGTGCTGGATCGACCCGCGGTTGGCCGAGAACCGCCACACGCCGTACGCCGCGGCGACGATCAGCAGGCCGCGGATCACCCGCTCGAGGGCGAAGAACCGCATGATCAGCTCGTCGCGCAGCTCCCGGCCGCGCGCGACGAGCGGGGCGCGGTCGGCCGGGCCCTTCCCGTGCGGCTCGCCGTGGACGTAGGTGCCGCAGCGCAGGCAGCGCCAGGCCTCCCCGGTCGGCGTGGCCACGTGCAGCCGGTTCCGCAGGGGCGGCTCGTCGGGGGCGTAGGTGACGTGCCCCGAACGGGCACACTTCAGCAGGCTCCAGTCCACGGCCCGACGATAGTGAAAACCGGCAGACAGAGCACGTCGTTCGCGCACAGACGGATCACGTCGTTCATGGACGGACGGATCACGTCGCCCGTGGACGGTCGCGTCAGCGGACGCGGAAGTCCCGGCCGCGCAGCGTGCAGGTGCGGTAGCGCGCGTAGTGGGCGCGCAGCCATCGGCGCCGCCGCTGCTCGTCCCAGCGGGCGAAGTCGTCCGCGGCCACCGTGTCGGTGATCCGCGGCGGCGCCTCGTCGAGCAGCCACGCCGAGACCAGGGCGCTGTAGTGCGCGCCGGCCGCGTGCCGGGGGTCGCCGCAGGTGCGCGCGTCCAGCAGGCTGATGTCGATCTCCTGCTCGGCGCGGTGGGCGTACCCCGGGGACAGGTCGCCGAGGTGGATGTAGACGACGCCGCGGCCGGGCCGGGGAAAGTCGTTGTCGGGCCGGTGCTCGACCCGGACGAAGCGCCCGGGGGTGCCGCTGAGGCGGGTCGCGAGCGGGGTCAGCCCCGCCTCCAGCGACGGCAGCGCCGCGCGCAGCGCCGGGTGCACACAGACGGTCAGCGGCCACTGGCGGCAGGCGTAGGAGAACGCCCGCGGCACGACCGGCGGGGTCCGCTGCTGCCCGTGGAGCCACAGCGTGGTGCCCGTGACGACGCCCGCCGCCGCGACCGCCGGCAGCGCCAGCCAGACGTGCCGGGTCAGCGCCCAGAGGTATCCGGTGACCAGGACGGTGCCCAGCCCGAACGCCCACAGCGCCTGGCCCGCGAGCAGCTCGGTGCGCAGCGCGGCGAACAGCCCGATGTGCCCGATGCCCGGCGGCGGCAGCAGGTCCGCCCACGCCCCGGGGCGGACGGCGCCCCACAGGTAGGTGAGGACCGCGACGACCGGGACGGTCGGCAGCCGGGGGACCACGCGGCCGGCGAGGTAGCCCAGAACGGTGTAGACCAGCAGCGTGAGGGCTCCGGCGAGCGGCCCGATCGGCTTCGGATGGCCCGCCTCCACGTGGATCATCGTCTTGGCGGCGACGACCACGGCCACGACGGTGTACGCGCACAGCGTGACGATCCCCAGCAGGAGCAGGTCCAGCAGCGGGCCGAGGGCGGGAGAGCGGGCGGTCAGCCCGCGGAGGTAGTCGAGGCGGTGCTCGCGCAGGGCGACCCACGCGGCGAACCCCGCCGACGCCGGACCGAGCAGGCACACCGAGGAGAACAGCGCCGCGACGGCGTCGTCCCAGTACGCGACGCCCGGGAGCAGCGCCCGCCACGCCGCGACGGCGCCGAGGAACGCGAGCGCCGGCACGGCCAGGAACAGGGCCGTACGGCGGGCGTCGATCCGCAGCACCCGGCCGAGGTCAGACACCGGCGGGCACCCGCGCCCGTGGACGGGGGACGCACGGCGCCTCGACCAGGCGCCCCCGCACCATGCTGAGACCCTGGTCGCACCACCCCGACAGCTCCGCCGGATCGGCGGCGGTCACCACGACCGCCGGGGCCAGGGCCCGCAGCAGCGGGATCAGCTCTTCGCGCTCGGAATCACCGATGCCGGCGAGCGGCTCGTCGAGAAAGACGAGCTCCGGCTCGTGCGCGCACGCCGCGGCGATGCCCGCGCGCAATCGCAGATCTTGCGGGAGCATGTCCATTTCGAGCGCCGCGGCGTCACTGAGCCCGAATCGCTCCAGAATCGCGTCGACCGCCCGGCGGGGCGTGCATTTGTAGTAAGACGCGTAGGCGACGAAGTCGCGGGTCGACAAGCCGGACGTCCAGGCGAATCGCGCGGGCAGCAGGCCGATCCGGGCGCGCACCGCGCGCCGCCCGGCCCGCCGGGTCACGTCCTGGCCCAGCACCTCGAGCTCGCCCACGGACGCGTGGCGCAGGGTCGCCAGCGTCTGCAGCACCGCCGACCTGGCCGGGCCCGCCGGAGCGGCCAGGCCCACGACACCGTATGCCATCTCGACCGTGGTGGGACGCAGGATCCACCGCCGTCTGCGGCGGATCCCCAGGCCCCGTGCCACGATCGCGGAAGAATTCACGATCATAATTACCCCCCGAATTGGCGACGCGTGCGCGAGGGCGGGGGCGATCGCGGCGCTGAACCGCTGCGCGACGCCCCTCTTTGCCGTCGTCCGCACGCGTCGACAATGGAACTATAACTTGCCTTGATGATGAGTGTCGGCGTTCCTTAGGCGGCCGCCGGGATTGCGGTTGATTCGCGGGATTCCCAGGTCGATCGCGCCTATATCAAGCGTGATTCGGCCGATGTCGGGCCGGTCAGGCGATAACGTATGTGAGTGGCCAAGCCGCTCAACCTGCCTTTCGACCCGATCGCCCGCGCCGGGGATCTCTGGGAACGCCGCTGGGGCCGGTCGCCCGCCATGCTGGCGGTGACCTCGATCATGCGGGCCCAGGCCATCCTGATCGCCGAACTCGACGCCCTGCTGAAGCCGTACGGCCTGACGTTCGCCCGGTACGAGGCGCTCGTGCTGCTGACCTTCAGCCGGAAGGGCGCGCTGCCGCTGTCGCGGATGGGCGAGCGGCTGATGGTCCATCCGACGAGCGTCACCAACACCATCGACCGGCTGGAGCGCCAGGGCTACGTCCGGCGGCGCCCCAACCCCCGTGACGGCCGGGGCGTGCTCGCGGAGATCACCGACAGCGGCCGGGAGACCGTGGAGCGCGCCACGGCCGACCTCCTCGCCGCGGACTTCGGGCTGGGCGCGTACGACGCGGGTGAGCTGGAGGAGATGTTCCGGACACTGCGCGGCCTCCGCGTCGCGGCGGGGGATTTCGCGGACTGAGCGGTGCCGGTGTCACCCGGCCGGGATGATTGGCGGCGAGATAATAGGACATCCTAGTATCTAGGGAGAGCCACCGGCCTGAGGAGCGCTCATGGACATCCGGGACATCGAAGAGGGCCGTCACCGCTGGCAGGAGCGGTACGACGCCTCCCGCCGACGCGACGCCGACTTCACCACGCTCTCCGGCATCGAGGTCGACCCGGTGTACGGGCCGCCGGCCGAGGACCCGCGCTTCGAGCGCATCGGCTGGCCGGGGGAGTACCCCTACACGCGCGGCCTGTACGCCACGGGCTACCGCGGCCGGACCTGGACGATCCGGCAGTTCGCGGGCTTCGGCAACGCCCGGCAGACCAACGAGCGGTACAAGATGATCCTCGGCGCGGGCGGCGGCGGCCTGTCGGTCGCCTTCGACATGCCGACGCTCATGGGCCGCGACTCCGACGACCCCCGGTCGCTCGGCGAGGTCGGGCACTGCGGCGTCGCGATCGACTCCGCCGCCGACATGGACGTGCTGTTCGACGGCATCCCGCTGGGCGACATCACGACCTCGATGACCATCTCCGGTCCGGCCGTGCCGATCTTCTGCATGTACCTTGTCGCCGCCGAGCGCCAGGGCGTCGACGTCCACGGTCTCGACGGCACGCTGCAGACCGACATCTTCAAGGAGTACATCGCGCAGAAGGAGTGGCTCTTCGCGCCCGAGCCGCACCTGCGCCTCATCGGCGACCTGATGGAGTTCTGCGCCCGCGACATCCCGGCGTACAAGCCGCTCAGCGTCTCCGGCTACCACATCCGGGAGGCCGGATCGACGGCCGCGCAGGAGCTGGCGTTCACGCTCGCGGACGGCTTCGGCTACGTCGAGCTCGGCCTGTCCCGCGGGCTGGACGTCAACCGGTTCGCGCCCGGCCTGTCGTTCTTCTTCGACTCCCACATCGACTTCTTCGAGGAGATCGCCAAGTTCCGCGCCGCGCGCCGCATCTGGGCGCGGTGGATGCGCGACGTGTACGGCGCGACGTCGGAGAAGGCGCAGTGGCTGCGGTTCCACACCCAGACCGCCGGGGTGTCGCTGACCGCCCAGCAGCCCGACAACAACGTCGTGCGCACCGCCGTCGAGGCGCTCGCCGCCGTGCTCGGCGGCACGAACTCCCTGCACACCAACGCCCTCGACGAGGTCCTGGCGCTGCCGAGCGAGAAGGCCGCCGAGATCGCCCTGCGGACCCAGCAGGTGATCATGGAGGAGACCGGCGTCGTCAACGTCGTCGACCCGCTGGGCGGCTCCTGGTACGTCGAGGCGCTGACCGACCGCCTCGAGGAGGAGGCCGAGCGGATCTTCGCGCGGATCAAGGACATGAGCCCGGACGGCTCCATCACCGGCGGGATCCTGCGCGGCATCGAGGACGGCTGGTTCATGGCCGAGATCGCCGACGCCGCGTTCACCTACCAGCAGCAGCTGGAGAAGGGCGAGAAGAAGATCGTCGGCGTCAACCGCCATACCGAGTCGATCGAGGAGCCCCTGGAGATCCTGCGCGTCGGGCACGAGGTCGAGCGTGAGCAGAACCGCCTCCTGGCCGAGCGGCGCGCGGCGCGCGACCAGGAGGCCGTCGACACGGCCCTGCGCCGGATGATCGACGTCGCCCGTACCGAGGAGAACCTGATCCCCGCCATGCTCGACGCCGTACGGGCCGAGGCGACCCTCGGCGAGATCTGCGGCGTGCTGCGCGAGGAGTGGGGCGACTACGCCGAGCCGGCCCGCTTCTGACCCGTCGCCTCGCCCCTGGAGGGCCGTCACCTCACGTGTCCGGGCGATCGTGGAGCGTGCTTGATCGATTTCGTGGCGGCCGTGCGTATTCGTACGGCGGGGCATGCGGCAGGATGGACACATGACGTCATCGGACTTCTCGTTGCACGGCGCGATCGACCTCGGCGCGCGGCGTGCCGCGGCCCAGAGACAGCAGCAGCGCCCGGCCTCGGGAGCTTCGGGAGACTCCTCCTCTTCGAGCGTCATCGACGTGACCGACGCGACGTTCAACACCGAGGTCGTCGAGCGCTCGCGCAGCGTGCCGGTGCTCGTCGACTTCTGGGCCGACTGGTGCCAGCCGTGCAAGCAGCTCGGCCCCATCCTGGAGAAGCTCGCCAATGAGGCGGGCGGCCGCTGGGTGCTCGCCAAGGTCGACATCGACGCGAACCCGGCGCTCGGCCAGCAGCTCGCCCGGATGGGGGTGCAGGGCATCCCGTTCGTGGCGGCCGTGGTCGCGGGCCAGATGCTCCCCGTCCTCAACGGCGCGGCGCCCGAGCCGCAGGTACGCCAGGTGCTGGACCAGCTGTTCGACGCGCTCCGCCAGCAGGGTCTCCTGCCGGAGGACGACGGCGCGGACGCCGCGCAGCAGCCGGCCGCCGACCCGCTGGAGCTCGAGGCCGAGGCCGCGCTGCAGCGGGGCGACCTCGACGGCGCCGCCACGGCGTTCGGGCGGATCCTGGAGACCAGGCCGAACGACCCGTTCGCCAAGAGCGGTCTGGCCCTGGTCGACCTGCAGCGCCGCGCCGGATCGTACGACCCGGCCGCGGTGCGCAAGGACGCCGCCGACCGGCCCGACGACGCGGCCGCCCAGGCGAAGGCCGCCGACCTCGAGCTGCTGGAGGGCCGGGTCGACGAGGCGTTCGACCGCCTGATCGACGCGGTGCGCCGCACGACGGGCGACGAGCGCGACGCGGCGCGCAAGCACCTGCTGTCGCTGTTCGACGTCCTGCCCCCGGACGACCCGCGCGTGGCCCGCGCCCGGCGCAGGCTCGCCTCGGCGCTCTTCTAGACCTCTCGACGGGATGGGCGGGTGATGACGGCAGTCGTCACGATCTCCGCGGCGTTCGGGGCGGGTGGCAGCGCCATCGGCCCCGCGGTCGCCGAGCACCTCGGCGTGCCGTTCGTCGACCGCGCCATCCCGTACACCGTGGCCGCCGACATCGGCTGCTCGCTCGAAGAGGCGCTCGCCCACGACGACCGCACCGAGCACGGGCTGGGCCGCATCCTGGCCGACGCCGCGCGCCTGCCGAACGTCACGCTCGGCGGCATGGACGTCCACCTCCCGCAGCGCGGCGTCGTCCCCGAAGAGGAGTTCGTCCGTCACACCGAACAGGTGATCAGGGAGGTCGCCGACCGGGGCGAGGGAGCGGTGATCCTCGGCCGCGCCGCGCAGGTCGTGCTCGCCGGCCATCCCGGCACGCTCCACGTCCGCCTCGACGGCCCGCGGAAACGCCGGATCGCCCGCGTCCGGGAGACGATGGAGCTGTCCGCGCAGGAGGCCGAACACCTCCTGACCGAGAACGATCGGGCGCGGACCGCGTACGTCAAACACTTCTACAGGACGGATCCGGCGGATCCCGGCCTTTATCATCTGGTCATCGACAGTACGCGGCTGGCCGCGGCTGCCTGCGTCGACATGGTCGTGAGGGCGGCACACGCGATCAGCTGACCTCATCGTCGCGCCGTACGCGGGGATGACACCATGGGCGTGCGGACCCTCGCCTTGCAAAGGAGCAATTGACGTGGCCACCGTGCCGAGCGTGTCCTATTCGATCACCGTCCGTCTCGAGGTCCCCGCAGGGGGTAAGGCGGTAAGCCAGCTCACCGGGGCGGTCGAGGGCGCGGGCGGCATCGTCACCGCGCTCGACCTGACGCCGGCGGGCCACGACAGGCTCCGCATCGACGTCACCTGTGCCACCCGTGACACCGAGCACGCCCAGGAGATCGTCGACGCCCTGGAGGGGCTCGACGGCGTCTCCATCCACAAGGTCAGCGACCGCACCTTCCTCATGCACCTCGGCGGGAAGATCGAGATGCAGTCGAAGGTGCCGCTGCGCAACCGCGACGAGCTGTCGATGGCCTACACCCCGGGCGTCGCCCGGGTCTCCCTGGCCATCGCGCGCAACCCGGAGGACGTCCGGCGGCTGACGGTCAAGCGCAACAGCGTCGCGGTGATCACCGACGGGTCCGCGGTCCTCGGCCTGGGCAACATCGGGCCGCAGGCGGCCCTGCCGGTCATGGAGGGCAAGGCGGCGCTGTTCAAGCGCTTCGCCGGGATCGACGCCTGGCCGATCTGCCTCGACACGCAGGACACCGACGAGATCGTCCGTACGGTGCAGATCCTCGCGCCGGCGTTCGGCGGGATCAACCTGGAGGACATCTCCGCGCCGCGGTGCTTCGAGGTCGAACGCCGGCTCCGCGACCTGCTCGACATCCCCGTCTTCCACGACGACCAGCACGGCACGGCCATCGTCGTGGTGTCCGCGCTGACCAACGCCCTGCGGGTCGTCGGCAAGGACCTGGCCGACGTGCGCATCGCGCTGGCCGGCGCGGGCGCCGCCGGGAACGCCGTGCTCAAGCTGCTCATGCACGCCGGCGCCAAGCACCTGGTCGTCTGCGACTACCACGGCGCGGTGCACGCGGGCCGCGACGACCTGGACGACTCGCTGCGCTGGATCGCCGAGAACACCAACCCCGAGGGCTACGACGGCGACCTGCGCGGCGCCGTGCGCGGGGCCGACGTGTTCATCGGCGTCTCGGCCCCCGGCATCCTGACCGGCGACGACATCGCGACGATGAACGACGACGCCGTGGTCTTCGCGCTGGCCAACCCGGACCCGGAGGTCGACCCGGCCGCCGCCCGCGAGCACGCCGCCGTCGTCGCCACCGGCCGCAGCGACTACCCCAACCAGATCAACAACGTGCTGGCGTTCCCCGGCGTCTTCCGCGGCCTGCTCGACGCGCAGAGCCGTACGGTCACGCAGGACATGCTCCTGGCGGCCGCGCGGGCCCTGGCCGGCGTGGTCACCGACGAGGAGCTGGGCCCGAACTACATCGTGCCGAGCGTGTTCCACTCGGACGTCGCGCACGCCGTCGCCGCCGCCGTGCAGAAGGCCGCCGAGTCCGCCAAGTGACCTGAGGACGACGTGAGCGGGCGCGGCGCCCGATGCCGCCCGCCCGCTCGAGTCGTTCCGCCGCGGAGTCGCTCCCGCCCGGCGCCGGGCCGGAGCCGTCTCCGCGCGGTGCCGCCTACCGGTCGAACATCTTGCCGTGGCGGCGTGGCCACTGGCGGCCATACCAGAAGATGATGACGCCGGTCAGCATGACGGCGATGCCGGTCGCGACCCGCGCGACGATCATCCCGCTGTCGGGGCCGGTGTGGGGCAGCGTCTGGTCCGACGTCCTGCGGACGCAGTTCGCGTGCCGGTCGACGCTCTTGACCGGCAGGTTGCGCCAGGTCACCGCGACGGTGGTGGTGCGGTCCTCCTTGACGTTGACCGTGGACCTGCGGGTGGCGCCCGCCGGGATGCGGTCGGCCACCGAGATCGATCCGTCGGTCAGGATGGCGTAGTCCTCCGCCTGCGAGCTGCCGTTGACGACCGAGACCTGGACCGTACGGCCCGGGCAGCGGACCTTGCCGATCTCGACGTTGAGCGGCGAGGACGAGCCGGCGGAGGGCAACGGCTCCCCGATCGACGGCCGCGTCGGCGAGTGCGTCGGCGAGGCCTTGTGAGAGGCCTTGTGCGTGGGACGGGAGCTCCGGGTCGGGCTCGCGGTCGCCGAGGCGCTGACGCTGGGCAGGGGAGTGCTGCTCGCCGCCCGTGAGGGCTGTGAGGAGTCCGTGAGCATCGGGAACACGATCAGCGCCCCCACGATGAAGAAGACGGCCGCGATCGCGACCCTCGACAGCGGCATCGCATCCTCCGGGGGGTGATGATCTACGCCGGTATTCTGCCGATTACCCACGCTCCTCGCGCGCGTAACCGACGGACCGGACCGTCCTGTGTTCCCACCGTCCCCGAGCAAAGCATGATGAAGGCATGGACGACGGCATTTCCACCGGCCGGCTGCTCGTAGCGACGCCGCAGCTGACCGACCCGAACTTCCGGCGCAGCGTGGTGCTGGTCGTTGAGCACGAGCCGGAGGGCGGCACCCTCGGCGTCGTGCTCAACCGGCCGACCCAGGTACCGGTCGACCAGGTCCTGCCGCCCTGGTCGGAGCTGGTGACCGGCCCGTCGGTGGTGTTCCAGGGCGGGCCGGTGGCGCTCGACAGCGCGCTCGCCCTGGCGCAGGTGCCGGGCACCGACGAACCGCTCGGCTGGCGGGCCCTCAACGGCAGCCCGGCCGTGGCCAGAGTCGGCCTCGTGGACCTGGACGTGCCACCGGAGATCCTCGCCCCGGAGGTGGCGCGGCTGCGGGTCTTCGCCGGATACGCCGGCTGGGGGACCGGGCAGTTGCAGTCGGAGATCGACGAGGGCGCGTGGTACGTCCTCTCGGCGGAGTCCGGAGACGTGTTCGCGGAAGAGCCGGACGGCCTGTGGCCCGCCGTTCTGCGGCGTCAGGGCGGCGAACTCGCCTTCGTCGCGACGTTTCCCGAGGATCCGTCACTAAACTGAGCACGTGAGTACGAAGATCCTTCCGGAGAGCGACACCAGACCTGATCTCTCCCACGGCGACGGTGATCATGAGCGGTTCGCGCACTACGTGCAGAAGGACAAGATCATGGAGAGCGCCGTCAGCGGCACTCCCGTGATCGCGCTGTGCGGCAAGGTCTGGGTGCCCAACCGCGACCCGAAGAAGTACCCGGTATGCCCGGAGTGCAAAGAGATCTACGAGTCGATGGCCGGCGGCGACGACGAGAGTTGACCGTCAAATCGGCGTGATGGACCCGCGCGTCGGGCGCTGACCCCCGGCGCGGCGGTCTAGCCTCTCCGTCTCGGGGGGATCGTGATGAGGCGGAGAGGTCTTACCGGGCTCTTCGGAGTCGTTCTCGCGTCGTGTGCCGCCGTGCCCGGCGGCGGCGCACGTGTCCAGCCGGCCCACGGGACGACGGCGGCCTGCGCGCGCCGGACGCCGACGGCCCGGACCCCGGCCGCCGCCGGGACGGCGATTGGCCGGACCTCGGCGGCGGCCCGTACGGTGACGGTCCGGGCGGCGCGCCCGGCGGACGGCGACGTCCTCACCCCCGATGAGGTCCGCGCGATGCTGGGCGAGTTCGGTGGCCTGCTCCGCACGCGGTACGGCTCGTCCGACGAGCGGACCCTCGCCGCCGCGCACCGGATCCCCGACCGGATCGTGGTCCCGCTGCGGTTCCACGTCCTGACCGACGGCCGGAGCGGCCGGCTCTCCCGCGCCGCCGTGGAACGACAGGTCGCGGTCCTGAACGCGGCGTACGGCGGGCGGCTGGCCGGTCCCGGAGGCGCGGTGCGATCGGCCTCCAGGGCACCGCAGGGCGCCGACACCGGGGTGTCCTTCCGGCTCGACGGCATCGACGTGACGACCAACGTCCAGTGGTTCGGCAAGCCTCATGACCATCGGTCGGAGATCGAGGGCGCGCTCGCCCGCGGCGGATACGGCACGCTGAACCTCTACACCGCCGCGGTCGGCTTCGAGATGCTGGGCTTCTCGACCTTCCCCAAGTGGGCGCGGGAGCGGCCGGGCGTCGGCGGAGTCGTGGTCGACTACCGTAGCCTTCCCGGCGGCACGTTCCCGCACTTCAACCGCGGCCTCACCGCCGTACACGAGATCGGCCACTGGCTGGGCCTGTTCCACACGTTCGAGAACGGCTGCCAGCCGCCGGGAGACGGCATCGACGACACGCCCGACGAGTCGGTGCCCACGATCGGCTGCCCGGCGTCCAAGGACAGCTGCCCGGCGCCGGGCACCGACCCGGTGCACAACTTCATGGACTACGGCTTCGACAGCTGCATGCGCGACTTCACCCCCGACCAGGGCCTTCGGATCAGGGCCATGTGGGCCGCCTACCGCCTCGGCGCGTCGTCGTCCCGCGGCCAGGCGCGCTACCGGTGAAACGCCAGGTGAGACGGGGCGGAACACCGGTAACCGTGATCTCCGGCGTCCCGGGCACCTCGGGAGGCCGGGCCCGTCCTGTCGGCCGGTCAAGGTAGCCTTCTTTCACCGTGAGCACGTTCGCCGCATCAGACACCCCACCCGCGCTGCCCAACCGGGCACCCTGGGGCACCGCGACCGCGCTGCGTGCCTGGCAGCAGGGGGCCCTGGAGGAATACTTCCGCACCGGCCCGCGCGACTTCCTCGCCGTCGCCACGCCCGGCGCCGGTAAGACCACGTTCGCGCTCCGGCTCGCGGCCGAGTTGCTGCACCGCAAGATCGTCGCCCGCATCACCGTGGTCTGCCCGACCGAGCACCTGAAGCGGCAGTGGGCCGACTCCGCCGACCGCGTCGGCATCAAGATCGACCCGGAGTTCAAGAACTCCCAGGGCCGTACGGCCAAGGACTTCCAGGGCGTGGCGGTGACGTACGCCCAGGTCGCCGCGCACCCCGCCCTGCACCGCAACCGCACCGAGACGCTCAAGACGCTCGTCATCCTCGACGAGGTCCACCACGCCGGCGACGGCCGGTCCTGGGGCGACGCGATCCGGGAGGCGTTCGACCCGGCCGCCCGGCGGCTGTCGCTCAGCGGCACGCCGTTCCGCACCGACATCAACCCGATCCCCTTCGTGCTGTACGAGGAGGGGCCCGACGGCATCCGGCGCAGCCGCGCCGACTACACCTACGGCTACGGCCCGGCGCTCGCCGACGGGGTCGTCCGCCCGGTGATCTTCCTGGCGTACGCCGGGGACATGCGCTGGCGCACCCGCGCCGGCGACGAGATCACCGCCAGCCTCAGCGACCCGCTCACCCAGGACCAGACCGCCCAGGCGTGGCGCGCCGCGCTCGACCCGAAGGGTGACTGGATCAAGCAGGTGATCGCCGCGGCCGACCGGCGGCTCACCGAGGTACGCCGGGGCGTCCCCGACGCGGGCGGCCTGGTGATCGCCACCGACCACGAGTCCGCGCGGGCGTACGCCAAGATGATCCGCGAGCTCACCAACACCAAGGCGACCGTCGTGCTGTCCGACGACCCGGGGGCCAGCAAGAAGATCAAGCAGTTCAGCGCGTCGGAGGACCGCTGGATGGTCGCGGTCCGCATGGTTTCCGAAGGCGTCGACATCCCGCGTCTCTGCGTCGGCGTCTACGCCACCTCGACCTCGACGCCGCTGTTCTTCGCCCAGGCGATCGGGCGTTTCGTCCGGGCCCGCAAGCGCGGTGAGACGGCGTCGGTGTTCCTGCCGTCCGTGCCGACGCTGATGGGCCATGCGGCGGAGATGGAGACCGAGCGCGACCACGTCCTGGACCGGCCGGTCCGCGAGGACGGCCTCGACGACGACCTCATCGCCGAGGCGAACCGCCAGCGCGACAACCCCGACGTCGGGGAGGAGCTGCCGTTCGAGACGGTCGAGGCGTCCGCGACATTCGACCGGGTCGTGTTCGACGGCGGCGAGTTCGGCATGACCGCCGCGCCCGGCTCGCCCGAGGAGGAGGACTTCCTCGGCATCCCCGGACTCCTGGAGCCGGACCAGGTCGCGCAGCTGCTGAAGCAGCGGCAGGCCGAGCAGCTGGCCGCCCAGCGCCGGAACAAGAAGGGCGAGGCGCCGACCACCGAGGACCACACCGCCGCCGAGGACCTGCACGCGCTGCGCAAGGAGCTCAACAACCTCGTCGGCGCGTGGCACCACCGCACCGGCCAGCCGCACGGCGTGATCCACGCCGAGCTCCGCAAGGTCTGCGGCGGGCCGCCCAGCGCGCAGGCCAGCAGCGAGGACGTCCGCAAGCGCATCGCCAAGATCCGCGAGTGGGCCGCCCGCCCGATGCCCCGCGTCCGCGACTGATCCCCCCCGCAGCGAGCCGACGAGCGAGCGGAGTGGTCGGTGAGGGACGAGCCGGCCGCGGAGCGAGTGAGGAGGGGAGCGCGGCAGAGGGCACTGCAGCGAGCCGACGAGCGAGCGGAGTGGTCGGTGAGGGACGAGCCGGCCGCGGAGCGAGTGACAAGGCGAGCGCGGCAGGGGGCACCGCCGCGAGCGCGGCAGTAAGCACTGAGGCGAGCGCGGCGGCGATGGAAGCGGCGGCTAGCGGCGGCCCGGGCCGTCCGAGAGGCCGAGCCGCCGGTGGATCTCCTCGACGATCGCCTCGATCGGCTGGTCGATCGATACGGCCAGCGCGTCCTCGTCCGGCGCCGGGATCTCCAGGTCGGCGAACTGGCTGTCGAGGAGCTGCCGGGGGAAGAAGTGCCCGTGCCGGGCGGCGAGGCGGGCGGCGATCAGCTCCTTCGAGCCGTCCAGGTAGACCAGGTGCAGGTCGGATCGGCTCTCCCGGAGGACGTCGCGGTACTTGCGCTTCAGCGCCGAGCACGTGACCACCGCCGGGCCGGTCTGCTCGTGCATCCACGCGCCGATGGCCCGCAGCCACGGCCAGCGGTCCTCATCGGTCAGCGGGACGCCCGCGTGCATCTTCTCGACGTTCGCCGGCGGGTGGAAGTCGTCCGCCTCGGCGTACTTCCAGCCGAGCCGGCCGGCCAGCATGGCGCCGATCGTCGTCTTCCCGCTGCCGGAGACGCCCATGATGAGGACTATCGGGTTCTGCATAGGTGGAAACGTACCGAGTGATCCCGAAATGAGGCGTCCGGCCCCCGGACTCAGTGGTGGACGATCGGCTGCCCGGCCAGCTCCACGCCAGCCGCGCCCATCTCCTCCAGCGCCCGCGCGACGGTCTCCTCGGCCACTCCGGCCGTCATCCCCAGCAGCACCCGCGTGCTGATGCCGGAGCGTACGGCGTCCAGGGCGGTCGCGCGCACGCAGTGGTCGGTGGCGATGCCCACGATGTCCACCGACTCGACCTCATGCTTGCGGAGCCAGTCGCCCAGCGGCGTGCCATCGTCGGTGGCGCCCTCGAAGCCGCTGTAGGCGGCCTTGTGCTCGCCCTTGCTGAACACCGCCTCGATCGGCGCGAGGTCGAGGCCCGGGTGGAAGTCGGCGCCCGGTGTGCCGATCACGCAGTGCGCCGGCCAGGTGTCGACGAAGTCGGGACTGTCCGAGAAGTGGTCACCGGGGTCCAGATGGAAGTCCCGCGTCGCCACCACGTGCGTGTACGCCCGTCGGTTGTCCTGCAGGTAGGTGGAGATCGCCGTCGCGACGTTCGCCCCACCGGTCACGGGCAGCGATCCGCCCTCGCAGAAGTCGTTCTGCACATCAACAATGATGAACGCCGTGCTCACGGCAGCCTCCCCGGCCAGATCTCCAGCACAGGAGAAGCTACCCCGCCCGGGCCGGAAACATCATCCGCGGGCCTCGTGATTCTCACGGAAGACGATTCCGGCGTGCGGCGAAGCATGGGTGACCACGATCCCTCACCCAGGAGGTAGCGCATGACGGAGGCAGGGCCATGACCGAGCGAAGCGAGGGAATCAACGGCGCAGCCCTACGAGTCGCCCCTCCGACGAAGGAGGGCCCATGACCGCCGACGTCGGCGAACAGGCGAGCGACGCCGAGCTCGCCGCACGATTCCGCCGGGACCCGGAGCTCTTCACGGCCGTCCACGACCGGTACTTCCGTGCCATCTACCTGTACGCGGCCGGCCGCCTGGACGCGCAGACCGCCGAGGACATCGCCGCCGAGACGTTCTGCGTGGCGTTCCGCGACCGCGAGCGGTTCGATCCCGGCCGCGGCGCCCTGCGGCCGTGGCTGTTCGGCATCGCCACGAACCTCGTGGCCCGGCACCGCCGCAAGGAGGCGCGGCACTACAGGGCCATCGCCCGCGCCGGTACGGAGCCGGTCGCCGACAGCCACGAGAACCGCGTCGTCGCGTCGGTGGCCGCCGCCCACATGAGGCCGCGGCTGGTCCAGGCCCTGGCACGGCTCTCCCCGGGCGAGCGCGACGTCGTCCTGCTCATCGCCCTCGGCCAACTCGGCTACGACGAGGTGGCCGACGCGCTCGGCATCTCCGCCGGCACGGTCGGCTCCCGGCTCAGTCGCGCCCGCAAGAAGCTCAAGGAGGCATTTCATGGATGAAGAACTGACGATGCTCGCCACCGCCCTGGCGGCCCCGGAACCGTCCGAGGAGGCGGCCGACCGGAGCCGGCACCGGCTCCAGAACACGATGCGCGGCGGCCCCGTCCGCCGGCGCCGGACGGGCCGGCTGGCCGGGGGCCTCGGCCTGACCGCCGCCACGGCCGCGACCGCGATCCTCGTGAGCACGACCGGAACGACGCATACCGCGCACCCCAACAGCCCGCCGTCCACGGCGGAACGATCCCTGTCCGCCCGGCAGATCCTCCTCGCCGCCGCCACGACCGCGGAGAAGGCACCTGCCACGTCCGGCGCCTACTGGTATGTCAAGCAGGAGGAGAGAGACGGCGCGAACGCCGAGCCGACCGTCGCGGAACGCTGGACGCGCCACGACGGCGAGATCTGGCGCAGGGACCTCAAGACCGAGGGTGAGATCTTTCACGAGGGCGTTCTGCCGGGACGGCCCAAGGCGCGGCCGTTCGACCTGGGCACCGACTTCGTGAGCTTCCAGCAGATCCAGAGACTGCCGACCGACCCGGATCGGCTGAAGGCCTGGCTGGCCGACTCCGCCGCGCACAGTGACATGAGGACCAGCGCCGGCCGTCTCACCGCCGAGGAGCAGCGGCTGGAGGCGTTCGAGTCGCTCGTCATGCTGCTCAGCACCCTTCCGGCCCCGCCGAAGGTACGCGCCGCGGCCTTCCGCGCCCTCGCGTCGTACCCGAACGTGAAGGTCGCCGGCCGGGCGAACGGCGGCCAGGTGGTGCGGTTCACGCTGCCCAAGGTCACGGAGCCGGCCCGGCCGGCTCCCTCGACCGCCGCGCAACGGGAGAAGGCGGCCAGGTGGGCGAAGGACCGGGCAGCGCGGGCCAAGGCCCAGGCCGCCCGCGGCGAGACTCACGACGACCCGCCCACGATGGTCGTCGACCCGGCGACCGCACAGGTCCGTGAGACGAACTTCCTCGCCCTCGGCGGCGGGGAGGAGTGGTTCCCGGATGGCGGCGGCGTTCGGATCACCACCGCATGGACCGACGCCCTCCCCAAGTAGTGCTCTGACCACTGGTGGTCGCTGCTCTTAGGGCGCAGCGACCACCAGCGATCACGTCAGCGTGAGCCTCGAACGACCGCGATCTCGACGCAGTTCGTCTCCTCGGCGCTGTGAGTGGACTTGCGCCATACCGTGCGGCAGAGCTCCATGGGTGCCCTCAGCTTTCGTACTCGGCGGCCACCTTGGCGATGAACTCAGCTGAACGAATGGGATCAAACGCGACGTTTCGGATCAAGTCTGCGGCCTCGATGAATGCCGTCACGTCGCCTGGCTCATCGAGGAGCAGGGACGAGCGTTTGTGCTCGAGATGAACGATCGCCGGGGCCTTCGGGAAGGTGAGCACTACAAACGAGCCCGCGAGACCGGCATGCGCCCCTTGGTCGTATGCAAGGACTCTGACCTCGACGTTGGGACGCTCGGCGACGCCGAGGATGTGACGGAGTTGTGCCGCCATGGTCGCCCGGCCGCCGATCGGCCGGTGTAGGACCGCCTCGTCCAGGATCGCGAGATATTGAGGCGGGTTCGGGCGGCTGAGCGCCGCCTGGCGGCCGAGCCGAGTGGCGACTCTCGTCTCAGCGTGCATCGCCGAGATTCCCGCCGCCTTCATCACCGCACGGGCGTAATCGGCCGTCTGCAGCAGACCGGGGACCACTATGAGCGCCACATCCGTGATGCGCGTCGCCTGCGATTCGAAGCCGATGAGTGCGGTGAGCTGGCTGGGCAGTCCAGGGTGGCGGGTCTCCCACCAGCCCGGCTGGTTCGCCTCGCGCGCCAGGGCCAGAAGGTGATCGCGTTCCTTGCCCGCCACGCCGTACAGGGCGAGCAGGGCGGCGACGTCCTCGCTGGTGATGTTCCGATGGCCGGTCTCCGTGCGGCTCACCGTGCTCGCGGACCAGCCGAGCCTCCTGGCGACCTCGCGGGTCGTGAGGTGGCTCTTCATAACTGTGCGCTGTCACTGTTGCTGCAACAAAGGAGACAGGCGCGGCGGCAGGGTCGCCGCGGAAACGGGGGTTCTGGATGTGCGAAGTACCGGTGGACGGGGCTCGTGAGCAGGCGGAGCGCGACCTGCTCGCCGAGCTCGTCGAGCTGTCGGCCGAGACGGCTCCGCGACGGTTCGCGCTGGGCTGCTCGACGTCCAGTGTGACGACGGCGTAGTGGTGGGCTGGGGGCTGGGCTTCGGCGACGAGGCGATCGTGTACGTCCCTGTCGGCGGTTGCGGTCAGCGGCTGTTCCGTACGGAGACCGCGGACCGGGCGCGGCGGCTGCTGGCCCGGCGCGCCGACGTACGGCTCATCTGGCTCGACCCGCCGACCTCGGAAGCGCCCTGATTCGCGCGAACTCCGGCGAGCTCCCGGCCGGACCGACCGGCTGCTTCGACGTCGCTCCTGACGTAGCGAGCCTGGCGAATCGGTCATCCATCCGTCACCGCCGACGGCAAGGTGACCGCGCCCGCGGCAACGAGGCCGCGCCGGCGGCAAGGTGACCGCGCCGGCGACAAGGAGGCTGCCGGGCTGGCGGCAACGGGCCGCGGTGACAACGGGACTGCGGCGGTGGCGAGGTCACGGCCGCGCGCAACGTGATGGCTGCGGCGGGGCGAGGAGACCGCCGTGGCGTTGCGGCCGGTTTGCCGGCTCGGGCGCTCACTTCAGGGCGTTGGCGGCGAGTCGCAGATCGGTGAAGGCGCGGTCGAGGTGGGTGTGCAGGTCGTCGGTAGGGTCGGCGCGCCACCGGCGGATGGCGATCGAGTAGGTGTCCATGCCCACCTGGGCGCACAGGGCGGCGAGCGGCTCGGCGACGCCGCGCGCCCGCAGGGCGTCGGTGAGTGCGGCGACCAGAGCCGCGGTCTTGGCCAGCGCCCGCTCCTGCAGGGCCGGCGTGGCGGCGATGACCGGCACCCGCCGCTCGGTGACCGGGAGGTTGCGCTCGACCAGCGGCACGGCCTGGTGAAACGCCGCCCGCAGGGTGGGGAGCGGCTTGGTGCCGGCCGGCACCGCGGCGACCGCTCCGGTCAGCAGGTCCCGCAGCTCCGCCTCGCCGTCGAAGAAGACCTCGCGCTTGTCGGCGAAGTGGCGGAAGAAGGTCCGCTCGGTGACTCCGGCGCGGGCGGCGATGTCCGCGGCCGCGGTCTTGTCGTAGCCACGCTCCAGATACAGCTCCAGTGCGGCCTCCTGGAGCCGCAGCCGCACTTCATCCCCGTTCCGTGGCACGGCGTTGACGCTATCACAATCGTCAGTTACTGACACACATTGCGTCAGTCGCTGACGAGTTGTACCGTCAGTCACTGTCACTGAAACGTCAGTATCTGACGAAAAGAAGGTCATCATGGAACAGCGTTTCGCCGGTAAGACGGTCGTGGTCACCGGCGCCAGCTCCGGCATCGGCGACGGCATCGCCCGGCGGTTCGCCGCCGAAGGGGCGAACGTCGTCCTCGCCGCGCGGCGCAAGGACCGGCTGGACGCCCTCGCGGCCGAGCTCGGTGTCCACCGCGCGCTCCCGGTCGTCACCGACGTCACCAGCCAGGACGACGTCCAGGCGATGATCGAGGCCGGCGCGGCCCGGTTCGGCGGCATCGACGTCCTGGTCTCCAACGCCGGCTTCGGCCTCGCCAAGGAGTTCGAGGAGACCACGGCCGAGGACTGGCGGTCGATCATGTCCACCGACGTCGACAGCTGCTTCTTCGGCGCGCAGGCGGCGCTGCCGTACCTGAAGGAGAGCCGCGGCAGCATCGTCCAGATCGCCTCCGCCTCCGGCCTCGGCGGCGACCGCCGGCTCAACGCCTACAACGCGGCCAAGGGCGCGGTCGTGAACTTCACCCGCGGGCTCGCCTTCGACCTCGGCCGGTTCGGCATCCGGGTGAACGCGATCGCCCCGTCACTGACCCTCCCGGAGGAGGCGGCGACGGCGTACGCCGCCATGATCGAGCGCTTCGAGCAGCGCCGGGCGCTGACCGGCTTCAGCACCCCGGCCGACATCGCCGCCGCCGTCGGCTTCCTGGCCTCGGACGACGCCCGTTTCATCACCGGCGTCATCCTGCCCGTCGACGGTGGCATCACCGCCGGCAGCGCCCAGCCCTCCCTCTTCTGACCCCGACCCTCCCTCTTCGAAAAGGATCTCCCCATGCCTGGAATGATCGACGCGCTCGACCCTGAGCTCGCCGCCGCGTTCGCCGTGATGCCCAAGGCCGCGAACGGCACCCTGCTCGAACTCTCCGACATCCCGGGCCTGCGCGCGCAGATGCGCGCGGCGTACGACCGGATGCCCGCGACCTCGCCGGACCCGCGGGTGACGATCGAGGCCCTGCGCATCGCCCGGGACGACCGGACCGAGTTGGAGGTGGTCCTGTACCGCCCGGCCGGTGCCGAGCCCACCCTGCCGGCTCTGCTGTGGTTCCACGCCGGCGCCCAGGTCCTCGGCGACGACGCCCGCAGCGACGACGCGTACCACACGGCCCTGGCCCTGGCCCTCGACTGCGTCCTGGCCGCCGTCGTCTACCGGCTGGCTCCGGAGACGCCGGCTCCCGGCGCCGCCGAGGACGGTTATCTCGCCTACACCCACCTCGTCGAGCACGCCGCCGAGCACGGGATCGACCCGCACCGGATCGGGCTCGCCGGGGCCAGTGGCGGCGGAGCTCCCGCCGCGGCCACCGCGCTCATGGTGCGCGACCGGAACGCTCCGCGGCCGCGTTCGCTGTCCCTGCTCTACCCGATGCTCGACGACCGCCTCGAGACGCCGTCGAGTTCCGAGGCCGTCTCCGAGGTCGTCTTCGCCCGCGCGGACATCCGGCTCGCCTGGGCCGCGGTCCTGGGCGACCGGCTCGGCGCGGACGACGTGGACCCGTACTCCGCGCCCGGGCGGGCCACCGATCTCGCCGGGCTGCCGGACACCTTCGTCGCCGCCGCCCAGTTCGATCTGCTGCGTGACGAGGGCATCGACTTCGCCCGCCGGCTGATCGCCGCCGGAGTCCCGGTCGACCTGCACCTCTACGCCCGCGCGTTCCACGCCTGGGACCGCTTCGCGGCCACGTCGGCCCTGACCCGCTCGTTCGAGCAGACCTGGCACGGCTTTCTCCGCCGCACCCTGCACGCCTGAGCCGCTACGGGCTCAGGCGCCGTTCAGGAAGTCGGTCGGGATCGCGGCGTCGCCGCGGGAGAGCTGAAAGGCCGACGGGGGGAGTTCGGCGAGGGCCTGCTGGTGGCGGTCGCGGGCCTCGGACAGGTCCTCGCGGCCCACGACCTCGCCGCCGACGACCAGCGGGCGCAGCAGGGGCCGGTCGTGCGGGCCGGGGGCCGGCTCGCTCAGCGAGACGACCTCGACGAGGGCCCGGCCGCTCTCGTCGCGGTGGCGGACCGCCCACTTGCGCCCGCCCCGGCTCGGCTTGCCGACCGAGTGCTTGGCGACCGGCCGCAGCGGCCCGTCGTCGGACTGGGCCCGGGCCACCAGTTTGTAGACCAGCGACGCGGTCGGCGCGCCGGAGCCGGTGACCAGCGACGTTCCCACGCCGTACCCGTCCACGGGCGAGGCGGCGAGGCCGGCGATCGAGTACTCGTCGAGGTCGCCGGTCACGATGATCTTCGTCTTGGGCGCGCCGAGCGCGTCGAGCTGTTCGCGGACCTCCCGCGCCATCTCGCCCAGGTCGCCGCTGTCGATGCGGACGGCGCCGAGCTCCGGTCCGGCCAGCTCGACCGCGACCGCGACCGCGCGGGCGACGTCGTAGGTGTCGACGAGCAGGGTGGTCGACGCGCCGAGCGCGTCGAGCTGGGCCTGGAAGGCGTGCCGCTCGCTGTCGTGGAGGAGAGTGAAGGCGTGCGCGCTCGTGCCGGCGGTCGGCACGCCGTACGTGCGGCCCGCCTCCAAGTTCGACGTGGTACGGAAGCCGGCGAGGTAGGCTGCCCGGGCGGCGGCAACTCCGGCCATCTCGTGCGTGCGCCGGGATCCCATCTCGATGAGCGGGCGGTCCGCGGCGGCGCGCACCATTCGGGAGGCGGCGGAGGCGATCGCACAGTCATGGTTGAGGATCGACAGCGCGAGGGTCTCGAGGATCACGGCCTCGGCGAAGCTGCCCTCCACGACGAGGATCGGCGAGCCGGGGAAGTAGCAGTCGCCCTCCGCGTAGCCCCAGATGTTCCCGGTGAAGCGGTAGGACTCCAGCCACGCCGCGGTCGGCTCGTCCACGATGCCCTGAGAGGTGAGGTACTCCAGCTCGGGGCCGCCGAAGCGGAACGACTCCAGCGCGTCGAGGAACCGGCCCGTCCCGGCGACGACGCCGTACCTGCGGCCGTTCGGCAGATGCCGGGCGAACACCTCGAAGATCGCCCTACGCTCCGCGGTACCGGCGGTCAGGGCACCCTGGAGCATGGTGAGTTCGTAGCGGTCGGTCAGCAGCGCCGTCGAATGATCCACGAGTGGCAGATTACGGTGTGGTGTGTACACCATGTTCGGGCAGCACCCCGGAAGGAGGGACTCAGGTGAGCACGGCTCCCGTCGAACTGGATCGGCCGGACGCCGCCGAAGACGTACGTTCGGACCGTCCGTGGGTGTCGGTCGTCTGGAACGACCCCATCAATCTCATGTCGTACGTCACCTACGTCTTTCAGAGCGTGTTCGGCTACTCGAAGATGAAGGCCGAGAAGCTGATGCTCGACGTGCACCACAAGGGCCGCGCCGTCGTGTCGAGCGGCACGCGGGAGGAGATGGAGCGCGACTGCGAGATCCTGCATTCGTACGGTCTGTGGGCAACGGTCCGGCAGGATGTGTAGATGAACACCTGGTTCACCCGGGTTCACGGGGGCGGCGTACGGCTGCGGATGACCCGGGAGGAGGCCTCCGTCATCCAGGCGCTGGTGACCCAGCTCCTCGATCTGCTCGGCGGGCCCGCGCCCGGACCGCGCGATGACGGCCTGCCGAACCTCAGCTTCTCGGAGAACACCACCGTCTCCGACGACCCGGTCCTGGCACGGCTGTTCCCGGACGCCTACAAGGACGACGGCGCCGCGTCGGCGGAGTTCCGGCGCTACACCGAGGGCGGGCTGCGCGACGGCAAGCGGGCCGCGGCCCAGCTCGTGCTCGACACGCTCGGCGACGGCGGCGAGATCCTCCTCGATGACGAGCAGGCCCAGGTGTGGCTGCGGTCGCTCAACGACCTGCGGCTCGCCCTCGGCACCCGCCTGGGGATCACCGAGGAGACCCTCGAACGGATTCGCAGGCTCGACTGGAACGATCCGCGGACCGCCCCGTTCGCGGCCTACGACTGGCTGACCTACCTCCAAGAGGACCTGGTTCGAGCCCTTTGGTAAGCATTCGTCCCTTGGGCCGGGCCGATCCGTCGTTCACGCCTCTCCTCCGACCGGTGGCTTGGTAGTTTGGCGGCGCCGCCGGACCCCGCGCTGGGAGGAGCGGACGTGACCGCCACCGACTCCGTCGACGTCCTCGTCCACCGGGCCCTGCTGTACGGCCACGAGGACGAGTTCCTCGACGTGACGATCCCCTTCTTACGGGAGGGCCTGACGCGCGGCGGCCGCCCGGTCGTGATCAGTGAGCGGGCCGGGCTCGTACGCCGGCGGCTCGGCCGCGGCGTGAGCCGGGTGGAGTTCCTCGACGCGCCGGGCTGGTTCGGCGTGCCGGCCCGTACCCTCACGGCCTACCTCGCGTCCGCGCGCGAGCGGTGGTGGTCCCGTGGGCCGCTGTACCTCGTCGCCGAGCCGGTGTGGCGGGCCCGCACCGGGCCGGAGGTCCGGGAGTGGGGGCGGCTGGAGTCGCTGCTCAACGTCGCGTTCGCCGACACCCCGACCAGCCTGCTGTGCGCGTACGACGTGCGCTCGCTGCCCGCCGAGGTCGCCGAGGACGTCGGCCGTACCCATCCGGAGCTGGTCGGCGCCGGCGGAACCCGGCGCAGCGCGCGGTTCACCGACCCGGCGGTCTTCTACGCCGAACGCAACCGGGTCCCGCTCACCCCGCCGGTCGAGCCGGTGATGAGCCGGGCGTTCTCGGGCGGCGATCTGGCCGGGCTGCGCGTCTTCGTCGCGGCGGTGGCCGAGCGCCACGGGCTGCCCCGCGAACGCCGCGTCGCCCTGGTGCAGTCGGTGGCCGAGGTGGCCGGGCACGTCGCACGCAACGGCGGGGGCCGCGGATCGGTGTGGGTCTGGTCGGCGGACGGCAGCCTGATCTGTGACGTCATCGACGCCGGGACCGCGCTCGACGACCGGTACCTCGGGTACTTCCCGCCCGCGCCGCACCGGCCCGCGGGCGCGGGCATGTGGGCGGTCCGCCAGCTGTGCGACCTCGTGGAGATCCGGTCCGGCGCCGACTGCTCGGTCGTACGGCTCCACATGGGCCACGGGGCCCGCTGAGGCCGGCCGACAGGGGCCGGCGGCCCGGTGAGGTCGGCCGTCACGGACCACGCGGCCCGGTGAGGTCGGCCGTCACGGACCACGCGGCCCGGTGAGGCCGGCCGCCACGGCTCCCGCCCGGGGTGACCGCCTTGGGCCACGGGCCCCGCCGAGACCGGCCGTCGATACCCTTTGCCCATGCTCACCATCGAACGGGCCATCGTCGACCAGATCGTCGCGCACGCGCGCGCCGACCACCCGGACGAGGCGTGCGGCGTCGTCGCCGGAGCCGCCGGCTCGGACCGTCCGACCCGGTTCATCCCGATGGCGAACGCCGAGCGCTCGCCGACCTTCTACCGATTCGACTCGATGGAGCAGTTCAAGGTGTGGCGGGAGATGGACGACCGCGACGAGGAGCCGGTCGTCATCTACCACTCCCACACCGCGACCGAGGCCTACCCCTCGCGCACCGACATCTCGTACGCCTCGGAGCCGGGCGCGCACTACGTGCTGGTCTCCACCCGCGACGACGACGAGACGGAGTTCCGCTCCTACCGGATCGTCGACGGGAAGGTGGACGAGGAGGAGGTCCGCGTCGTGGAGTCGTACGAACCCGACTCGGTAGACTGATCCCGTGACGACGATGACGGAGCGCCCGAACCCGGCCCGGCCCGTCACGCCCGTGCAGAACTTCCTCTTCGGCCACTGCCGCGCCGAAGTCGTCTACGACTGTCGCCAGGGCTGAGCCTTTCCCCCCAAGCCCGGAATCCCCGCGCATCCGGCCGTGTTGAGCCATGCCGGGACCGTACGACGAAGGAGCACACTCGCGATGGCGATCGAGGTTCGCATTCCGACGATCCTGCGTAACTACACCGACGGCGCGAAAGCGGTCGAGGGCGGCGGCGCCACGCTCGACGAGCTGATCGCCGACCTGGAGACCCGCCACCCGGGCCTGCGCGACCGGCTGGTCGACGAGAAGGGCCTGCGGCGGTTCGTCAACGTCTACCTGAACGACGAGGACGTCCGCTTCCTGGGCGGCCTCGGCACCAAGGTCTCCGACGGCGACACGGTCACCGTGCTGCCCGCCGTCGCCGGCGGCTGACGTGCGTTTCGACTCCCTGCTCGACTCCCTCGGGCGTACGCCGCTGGTCGGACTGCCACGGCTGTCGCCGTCGCCCGAGGTGCGTCTGTGGGCCAAGCTGGAAGACCGCAACCCGACCGGCTCGGTCAAGGACCGTCCCGCCTTCTGGATGATCGCGAAGGCGGAGAAGGAGGGTCTGCTCGCGCCGGGCCGTACGATCCTGGAGCCCACCTCCGGGAACACCGGCATCTCGCTGGCGATGGTCGCCAAGCTCCGCGGCTACGACATCGTCTGCGTCATGCCGGAGAACACCTCGGCCGAGCGCCGGCAGCTCCTGGAGATGTGGGGTGCGCGCATCATCTCCTCACCGGCCGCCGGCGGCTCGAACGAGGCGGTGCGCGTCGCCAAGCGGCTGGCCGAGGAGAACCCCGACTGGGTGATGCTCTACCAGTACGGCAACGAGGCGAACGCCCGGGCGCACTACGAGACGACCGGGCCGGAGCTCCTGGCCGACCTGCCGTCGATCACCCACTTCGTCGCGGGCCTCGGCACCACGGGCACGCTGATGGGCGTCGGCCGGTACCTCCGCGAGCAGGTGCCGGGCGTCTCGATCGTGGCGGCCGAGCCCCGCTACGGCGAGCTGGTGTACGGCCTGCGCAACATCGACGAGGGCTTCGTGCCCGAGCTGTACGACGAGTCGGTGCTGACCACGCGGTACTCCGTGACGTCCGCGGACGCGCTGCGGCGCACCCGTGAGCTGCTGGCGCAGGAGGGCATCTTCGCCGGCATCTCCACCGGCTGCGCCCTGCACGCCGCGCTCGGCATGGCGAACAAGGCCGTCAAGGCGGGCGAGCGCGCCGACATCGCGTTCATCGTCGCCGACGGCGGCTGGAAGTACCTCTCGACCGGCGCGTACGGCGGCACCCTGGAAGAGGCCGAGGAGCGCCTCGAAGGCCAGCTCTGGGCCTGACCGAACGCCACACGGGCGCTCACCGCAATCGAAAGTCGTTTCGGTGAGCGCCCGTGTACGTTGCGTGTCCTTGGCATACTGGGTCCATGCCCGAGACGTTGCCGAGCTGGACGGCGCACCTGCCGCGCTGGATCCCCCGGTCCCTGTCCGCCCTGCGCGGTCCGCGCAAGGGCGTCGTCGACCTTCCCCTGGACCTCTGCTGGTCGGGACAGGCACAGTACAACGTCGAGCGCTTCCCCCAGCGAGTCGCGCTCTACGAGTTGGTGATCGTCCAAGGACTCCAGACGCACTATCCGGAGTTCCTCAACGGCGACTACCTCCTCGAGGCGTGGCCTCTTCTGCATCGAAGACTGGGCGACGGTTATGTAGAGGCATGGGAGGGGCGTTTTCCCGAGCTGGCCAGGCTCGGCGCGTCTCCTGACGCCTTCGCGGCAGCCTTCGCGCGTTGGAAGGAGTCGCCGTGGGAATAGACTTTCCTCCCTTTCACCGGCGGCTCATCGAGGCGGGACTCGACCTCTGCGAGGAGCACGGGTTATTCCTCGCGGGCGGTTATGCGATGAAGGCCCATGGCCTGGTGGATCGGCCCAGCCAGGACATCGACTTCGCGACCGCGAATCCCCTACCGGTCGAAGAACTGACCGAGCGTGTGGTGGCGGGCTATCGGGCCAAAGGATTCGAGGTCGTCGCCGCTCCGGGTAACTACCGGTTCGCCCGGCTCGTGGTCACGGACCCGCTGACGAGTGAGTCCTGCGAGGTCGACCTCATGAAGGCGACCCTTCGGGTCAGCCCCATCATCGTGGACTCCTGCCCCGTGCTGGGCTTCGACGACGCGATCGGTCTGAAGATGCGAGCCCTGCATGATCGCGGCATCGCGCGCGATCTCATCGACGCGGCGGCGCTCGCCGGAGAGTACAGCTTCGAGCGCCTCGAATGGCTCTGCCGCTCGCACGAACCCGACTTCTCGTTGCGACGCCTGGCCTCGCGGCTCGAAGCAGCGGAGCTGCGCAACGACGCGGAGTTCGAGGCCTATGGCCTGACGCTGGAGGAAGTGCGGCGGGTGAAGCGGTTCGCGGCCGAGTGGGCGCAGGACATCAACCTGCGGCTCCTGGAGGAGGAAGAGGTCGATCTCGAGCTCTGAGCCCCGCCGGAGCGTCTCCACCCGCCGGCTCCCCGGTGAGACGGCGCCCTACCGCTGCGCCGTTGCGGTGATGCGGCCGTACGCGATGACGTGACCGCTCATGGTGAAGGTCGCGACGGCGGGCGGCGTGCCGGCCGGCAGACCCAGGCTCGGGACGTTCAGCGCGTACACCGTCACCTGGTAGCGATGCGCGATGTCGCCGGCGGGCGGGCAGGGACCCAGGTAGCCGGTGCCGCCCGCGTCGTTGGTGCCGGAGACGGCGCCCGCCGGAGGCGTCGCGCCCAGTGTGGTGTCACCGGCGGGGATGTCCCAGACCAGCCAGTGCCAGAACCCGCTCCCGGAGGGCGCGTCCGGATCGTACATCGTGACCGCGTAGCCGCGGGTCGCCGCCGGGGCTCCGCTCCAGGACAGGCGCAGTGGCCGGTTGCCCGCCGAGCAGCCGAACGCGTTCGCCCAGGACGCGGCCGGGAAGGCGCCGCCGTCCCGGACGTCCGGGCTGGTCAGCGTCAGCCGCTTCGCCGAGTCCGGAACGCCCTTGCGGATCACGGTGAAGCCGTAGCCCCCGTCGCCGGCGGGGCCGCGGTGCCCGTCGCGCGCGGCGGCGGCCGTCGCCGCCGATCCCACCATGACGGCGGCACCGGCCGCCGCCGCGAAGGTCCGAACGAATCTCTTCATCTCTTCCTCCTCGATCGTGCGTTCAACGATCGCGACGCGGATCGAGCGGAGGAAGACCGCCGGGATGCTGGTACCCGGAGTGCCAGGTCCCTCCGTGGACAGCGGGCACCGGCGGCATGGATCATGTCGATCAGGGGTGAGTCGGATGAGCCGGCACAACGCCGACCTGGCGGAGTTCCTGCGGGTCATGCGAGCCCGCGTACGGCCGGAGGACGTCGGCCTGCCGGTCGCGGGCAACCGCCGTACGCCGGGCCTGCGGCGCCAGGAGGTCGCCCAGTCGGCCGCGATCAGCGTCGAGTGGTACACCCGTCTGGAGCAGGGCCGGGTGGGTTCGCCCGGCGCGACCGTCCTCGACGCCCTGGCGCGAGCCCTCCGGCTGTCGGAGTCCGAGCGGCACCATCTGCACCTGATCGCGCGGGGGGAGGCGCCGCCGCCACGGCATCGGCCCGCGCCGGTCGGAGCCGCCCTCCAGGAGCTCCTGTGCGGGATGCCGCTGCTGCCCGCCTACGTCGTGGACTTCCGCTTCGACGTCCTGGCCCGCAACGAGCCCGCGGCGGCGTTGTTCGGCGCGGACTTCGGCAGCGGCGACACCGGCAACGTCGCGCGGATGCTGTTCCTCGTGCCGCGCATCCGCGCGATGCAGCTGGACTGGACCAGGATCGCCCGGGAGACCGTCGGTAACCTGCGCGCCAACCTCGCGCGCCACCGCACCGACGCCCGGCTGCGCGCGCTGGTCGACGAACTGCGCCATCGCAGCGACGACTTCGCGGCTTGGTGGAACGACCAGACGGTGCGCGAACGCGCCAACGGGACGAAGCGCATCCGCCACGAGGCCGGCGGCGAGCTGACCGTCCGCTACACCACCCTGGCCACGCTCGACAACTCCGATCAGTACCTGATCGCCGTCACCCCCGCCGACGCGGCCTCGGAGCGGGCGCTGCGCCGGATCGTCACCACGCGCGCCGGCGCGCTCACCGGGACGGCGAGGGCGCTGGGCTGAGTCCCGGCCGGTGCCGGACGTGTGGCGATCGTCCCATCCGTGCTCCCGACCGGGACCGTACGCCACCGGGACGGTAGGGTATTACCGAACGTGATTCGACTTGGTGGGGTGGGGAATGGGCGGCTTCGCGGCGGCCACGACGGTGCGACGGGTGGCGGAGGGGCGCTACGCCGCCGAGCTCGACGGGGACTTCGGCATCGGGGAGGCGATCAACGGCGGCTACTCGATGGCGGTCATGACCCGCGCGCTGCTGGAGGAGTCCCCGCACCCGCACCCGATCGCCACCAGCGCGAGCTTCCTGCGCGTCGCGAAGGCCGGGCCCGCCGAGGTCCGCGTCGAGCCCCTCAAGGCCGGGCGCACGGCGGCGGTGGCGCGCGTCACCCTCGTTCAGAACGACCAGGCCCTGGTCGAGGCGCTCATCACCACCGGCACCCTCGACGGCGATGCCGCCCCGGCGTACTCCGTCGAGCAGGAGAAGCTCCCGCCGGTCGAGGAGTGCCTGGAGTTCCCGCCGAACAACGGCTTCGCCCGGCAGGTCGACGTCCGGTACGACCCGGCCACGATGGGCTGGCTCGACGGGCGGCCCGCCGGAGTGCCCGAGATGCGAGGCCACCTCCGGCTGCGCGAGCCGTACGAACCCGACGGGATCCTCCTCGCGCTCGCCGTCGACGCGCTGCCCCCGGTCGTGCTCAACACCGGGGCGTCCGGCTGGGCGCCGACCGTCGAGCTGACCTGGCACATGCGGGCCGTTCCCGCGCCGGGCATGCTGGCCGTCCACGGCCGTGCCCGGCTCGTCAGCGACGGGTGGTTCGACGAGGAGATGGAGGTCTGGGACTCCGCCGGCCGCCTCGTCGCGCAGAGCCGCCAGATCGCCCGCGTCGGCCGCGGTTAGTTTCTCTCAAATCACACTGTGATGTGCGGCGCATCGAGCCGCCGATCAGGGCATGGTCTTTTAGCCTGTTGGGATCATGTCTGACGCGCCAATCGGGATCTTCGACAGCGGAGTCGGCGGGCTGACCGTCGCCCGCGCCGTCCTCGATCAGTTGCCGAACGAATCCATGTTGTACGTCGCCGACACCGCGCGATCCCCGTACGGCCCGAAGCCGATCGCCGAGGTCCGCGCCTACGCCCTCGAGGTTCTCGACCACCTCGTGGACGAGGGCGTGAAGATGCTCGTGATCGCCTGCAACACCGCCAGCTCCGCCGTGCTGCGCGACGCGCGCGAGCGCTACGACGTCCCGGTCGTCGAGGTCATCAAGCCGGCCGTGCGCGCGGCGGTCAGCGCCAGCCGTACGGGACGGGTGGGACTCGTGGCGACGCGTGCGACCGTGACGAGCCGGTCCTATGAGGACGCGTTCGCCGCTGCGCCTCATGTGACACTGACAAGTGTCGCGTGTCCGCGTTTCGTAGAGTTCGTGGAGCGAGGCATCACGATGAGCGACGAACTCCTCGACGTCACGCGCGGCTACCTCGAGCCGATCCTTGACGCGGGGTGCGACACCCTCATCCTCGGCTGCACGCATTACCCGTTGCTGACCGGCGTCATCTCATACGTCGCCGGTGACGGGGTAACCCTCGTGTCAAGCGCCGACGAGACCGCCAAGGACGTCTACCGGGTGTTGCACGACAGCCGCCTGGCCCGCGCGGAGGGCTCTCCCGAGCCCCGGCACCGGTTCCGGGCGACCGGAGATCCGACGCCGTTCGGCGTCCTCGGCCGCCGCTTCCTCGGCCCGGAGATCGGGCTCGTCGAACCCGCGATCGTCGGCATTCCGTTCACGGCTCGTTAGGAGGTCGGCCCGTGCGGCTCACGGTGATCGGCTGTTCGGGGAGCTTCCCCGGCCCGGACAGTCCGGCGTCCTGCTATCTCGTCGAAGCCGACGGCTTCGCGATCCTCCTCGATCTCGGCAGCGGAGCCCTCGGTCCACTTCAGCGCCACATCGGGCTGTACGACATCGAGGCCGTCCTGCTGTCGCATCTCCACGCGGACCACTGCCTCGACCTGTGCGGATACTGGGTCGCCCGGACGTACGCGCCGGAGGGGCCGAAGCCGCGGATCCCGGTGTACGGACCCGAGGGCGTCGCGGACCGGATGGCGCGCGCGTACGACCTGGAACTGGATCCGGGCATGCGGCAGGCGTTCGACTTCCAGACGCTGCGCACCGGGACGTTCCGGCTCGGGCCGTTCACCATCACGACGGCGCCGATGAGCCATCCCGTCGAGGCGTTCGGCTTCCGCGTCGAGCACGAGGGCACGGCGATCGCCTACTCCGGCGACACGGGGGAGTGCGAGGAACTCGTCCGGCTGGCCCGCGGAGTCGACCTCCTGCTGGCGGAGGCGTCCTTCCTCGACCGGCCGGACCTGCCGCCGGATCTGCACCTCACGGCACGGCAGGCGGGGGAGCACGCGACCCGCGCGGGCGCCGGGCGGCTCGTGCTCACGCACCTCGTGCCCTGGAACGACTCGGCGAGCATCCTCGCCGAGGCCAAGTCCAGCGGGTACGGCGGCCCGATCGAGCTGGCCTGCCCGGACGCGGTGTACGAACTCTGACGGGTGCGGGCGGGCGGCCCGGCCGGGCCGCCCACCCGGGCACGGTGTGCGAACTTCGAGCGTCACCGGTCCGGGCGCTGGATAGGGTTGGGCTCATGGCTCGCCCCGACGGTCGGTCAGCCGACCAGCTACGTCCCGTCCGCATCCAGCGCGGCTGGCTCTCCCACGCCGAGGGTTCCGTGCTGGTGGAGTTCGGCCGCACGCGCGTGCTGTGCGCCGCCTCCGTCCAGACCAGCGTGCCGCGCTGGCGCCGTGACTCGGGGCTCGGCTGGGTGACGGCGGAGTACGCCATGCTGCCGCGCGCGACGAACACCCGGAACGACCGCGAGTCGGTCCGGGGCAAGATCGGCGGCCGCACGCACGAGATCTCGCGTCTCGTCGGCCGGTCGCTGCGGGCCTGCGTCGACTACAAGGCGCTGGGGGAGAACACCATCATCCTCGACTGCGACGTGCTGGAGGCCGACGGCGGCACCCGCACCGCCGCGATCACCGGCGCGTACGTCGCCCTCGCCGACGCGGTCGCCTGGATGCGCGGCCGCAAGCTGGTCAAGTCCAGCCCGCTGGTCGGCTCCGTCGCGGCGGTCAGCGTCGGCGTCATCGACGGCGAGCCCCGGCTCGACCTGTGCTACGAGGAGGACGTCGCCGCCGAGACCGACATGAACGTCGTCTGCACCGGTGACGGCCGCTTCGTCGAGGTGCAGGGCACCGCGGAGGGCCAGCCGTTCGACCGCTCCGAGCTCGACGCCCTCGTCGACCTGGCGGCCGGGGGCTGCGCCGAGCTCACCCGCATCCAGCAGGAGGCACTCGCGCAATGAAGGTCGTGCTCGCCACCCGCAACCAGGGCAAGGTCGCCGAGCTGCGCCGGATCCTCGACGGCATCGACGTCGTCGGGCTCGGCGAGTTCCCGGACGCGCCGGAGGTCCCCGAGACCGAGCTGACGTTCGCCGGCAACGCGCTGCTCAAGGCCCGCGCGATCGCGGCGCACACCGGGCTGCCCGCCGTCGCGGACGACTCCGGCCTGTGCGTCGACGCGATGAACGGCATGCCCGGGATCTTCTCCGCCCGCTGGGCCGGCCGGCACGGCGACGACCAGGCCAACCTCGACCTGCTCCTCGGCCAGCTCGCCGACGTGGCGCCCGAGCACCGGGGCGCCCGCTTCGTGTGCGCGGCCGCCATCGCCTGGCCGTCCGGCGAGGAGGACACCGTCGAGGGCACCATGGACGGCGTCGTCATCGACGCGCCGCGCGGCACGAACGGCTTCGGCTACGACCCGATCTTCGTGCCCGAGGGCGACACGCGTACGAACTCCGAGCTGAGCGCCGAGGAGAAGGACGCCATCAGCCACCGTGGCAAGGCGTTCACCGCCCTCGCGGCCCGCATCCTCGCGCGGGTCGACCACGCGGGCTGAGCGCCACCGCCCCGTGCGGGCGCATAACCGTGCGTAGGCTGAGGGCCACCGCCGCGCGCGGGTGCGTAACCGTGCGCGGGCTGCGGGCCACCGCCGCGTGCGGGCACGCATCCGTGCGCGGGCTGAGGGCTACCGGCTCGCCGCGCCCTCATCGGGCGGCAGCACGCGCTCCACGACACTCGCGATCAGCGCCTCGACGTCCGCCTCGGGGAACACTGACCTACACCAAGAAGTAGGGCCCTTCCGCTCAGGAGTTCAGGGCCGGTTCTCCGGAGCGGGGTAGGTGAGGCGGCGCGTCGTCCTGGGAACAAACCGGCTGGAGGCCCGCGAATGGGACGCCAGCGGTTGCGGACCGACGGCGGGCCGGCGATAGGGACGAACCCCGTTTCCAGCCGGGTGACCCGTCACCGCGGACCGGGTTCTGCCCGTCACTGGACGGGGCGGCCGGGGGAAGCCCCCGATCTCTCGCGCACGAAGCGCCTGCCGGCCCGGCGATGGTGCCGGGGCGGGCGGCCCGAGACATCGATCAACCTGATAGGCGGCGCCGATGTGGATGTTCCGGCCCCTCGGGGTGTACCGGCCGCAAAGCGACACGTTCTTGCTGGCCAGAGAGCTGTGCTGCGATGGGATTCGGGGTTCCCGGGTGCTCGATCTGTGCACCGGGACCGGGCTGCTGGCGATCATCGCCGCCTACGCCGGCGCCGAGTCCGTGACGGCGGTGGATCTCGAGGGGCGCGCGGTGCTCACGGCGTGGATGAACACGCGGCTGCGGCGGGTGCCGGTGCGGGTGCTCCGCGGCGACCTGTTCGAGCCCATCGCGGACGAGGTGTTCGACGTCATCGTGGCCAACCCGCCGTACGTGCCCAGCGCGGACGCGCCACGCCGCGTGCGCGGCCGGGCCTGGGACGCGGGCCGGCAGGGCCGGGCGATGATCGACCGGATCTGTGCTCACGCGCCGGGGGCGCTGGCCGTCGGCGGAACCCTGCTGATGGTCCAGTCCGTACTGTGCGGGGTGGAGACGACACTGAACTCGCTGCGCCGGGCCGGGCTCAAGGCGTCGGTCGTGGCACGGCGGACGCAGCCGTTCGGGCCGGTGATGCGGTCACGGGCGGCGTTCCTGGAGGCGCAGGGGCTGATCCATCCGGGTCAGCGACATGAGGAGCTGGTGGTGGTCCGTGCCGACCGGAACTGAACGCCCGGACGGCCCGCCGGGGCGGGAACCGCGGCGCGTGGTCGTCGTGCCGGGTGGGCCGGTGCTCGTGGAGGGACCGGTGGAGCTGGTCACCGACGACGGCGGGATCCTACACTGTGATCGCTTCATGGTCGCCGTGTGCGCGTGCCGGCGCAGCCGCCGGTACCCGCTGTGCGACACCAGCCATCGCCGCAAGCGCAAGGACTGACTAGGGGAGCGGGCGACGCAGGGAGGTGCGGCCCGCCCGCCAGCTTCCCAGCAGGTGGGCGGCGAGGCGGTCCTCCAAGAGCGTGGTGGCCTGGATTCCGAGCACGACGTCGGCCGCCAGCTCCGGCTCCCGTGCGAGCAGGTCGCCGATCACGTCCCGGCGCATCACCTGCTCGTGCACGGCGTCGGCCTCGATGTGCTCGGTGAAGAACCGCGTGCACTCCGGCCCCGCACCCAGCCGGGTCAGGGCCCGCGCGAGCCGGTCCGCGCCGGGCGGGGTGGTGATCTCCGCGGCGGCGAAGTGCCCGACGAGGGCCCCGCGCAGCGCCCGGTGCAGGCCGAACAGCGACATGAGGTTCACGGTGGCCAGCGTCTGGGCGGGCGCGTGGTCGAGGTAGTGGCCGTAGCGGGAGTCCAACCCGGCGCCGTCCAGGAGGTCCGCGAACAGTTTCGCGTGCATCCGCTCGCCACGCCCGCCGCCGAACTCGTCGAACTCGACGGCGACCAGCGCCGCCTTGCTCTCGCCCTGCAGGCGCGGAATCACCCACGCGTGCGGGTCGGCCTCTTTCAGGTGGTAGATCGAGCGATGCGCCAGGTACTCGCGCATCTCCCACCACTGTCCCGTGTCGAGCAGGTGGTGCGAGACGCCGTACGCGCCGGGATCCTCGACGAGGAGCTCTCCCAGCGCGGCCGCCGTGTCGGTGCCACCGGGCGACTCCGCGCGCAGCGCCGGCAGGAAGCGGTCCTCCAGCCGCCCGCGCAGCCGCAGCAGGTCCGGATCCCACTCCCAGCACGGGTCCACCCCGTCGAACCCGCGATAGTGCAGCTCGTAGCAGACGTACAGGGCCAGATGCAGGTCCTCGCCGAGAGCCGCCGCGTCGCGGACCTCCCGCGGAGCCGACTCGGGCGGCGAGCCGCGGGCGAGCGCCGTGATCACGGCCTCCGACAAGGGGCCCCGAGGCTCGGGCAGCGTGGGATTCGCGATCATGACGACTCCGTCAGGTCTTCGTCCTGCCGGTGGCGGCCGGACCGGCCGGACCGGTTGGAAAGGCCGGCGGGGGCCTCGGTGGCGGCGATCGTCTGCTCGGCGAGCAGGTCCACCACGGCCTCCGGACCGTGCGCGGCGGCGGCGCGCTGGCGGGAGGCACCGCCGCCGTGACGCGACAGCCAGGCCAGGACGGCGTGTACGCGGGCCAGGTCTCCCGACGCCTCCAGCGCCGGGCGGATGCGGTCGAGCATCTCCCGCAGCAACCGTGCCGCCGGCACCGCGCGCTCCTCGATCGGATGCACCCCGGGGCCGTCCAGGCCGTAGCGTGCCGCCGACCACGTCGCGGCCGCGCAGAGCTGGGAACCGACGGCGGGCGCCTCCCGGCCCCGCGCGAGGTCGGTCAGGGCCGTACGGACCAGGGCACGGACGAGGGCCGCCTGCAGGATCGCCTCGTCCACGGTGGCGGCGGCGTCCCCCGCCCGTACCTCGACGGTCGGCAGCCGGGGCGACGGCCGGGCGAGCCAGAAGGACATGCGCTCGTCGATGAGAGCGCCGGCCTCGACCAGCAGGGCGACCTGGTGGTCGTAGGCCGAGGCCGAGGGGAACGACGGCGGCACCCCGGATCCGGGGAAGCGCGCCTGCTCCAGCATCCGCCAGCTCGCGTACCCCGAGTCCCGGCCGTGATCGAACGGCGAGTTCGCCGCCAACGCGACCAGCGTCGGCAGCCAGGGGCGCAGGTGGTTCACCACCGCGACCGCCGTCTCCCGGTCGGCGACGCCGGTGTGGACGTGACAGCCGCACGTCTGGTAGTCGGCCACCACGCCGGCGTACCGGTCGGCGATCTGCGCGAACCGTTCTCCCGGAGTGACCGGGACGGAGGGGCCGGGCAGCACCGCGGTTCCCGAGGAGATCAGGCGCGCGTCCTCGCCGCTCGCGGCGGCGGCGAGCCGGCGCCGTCCGTCGCACAGGTGATCGCGCAGGGCGTCCAGCGTGGTGCAGATTCCGGTCGCGGCCTCCACCTGCGCGGTGAGCAGCTCCTCGTACAGCCCCCCGCCGGGAGTGGGCGCGACCCGGGGCTTCGGGACCCGCGCGAGCACGGCCGCCGCCCGTGGCACGGTCCGCCGCGTCTCCGCGTCCACGAGGAGGAACTCCTCCTCCACGCCCACGGTCACCCCGTCGTCGAGGCCGTGAACCGGCCCGTCCCCCATGCCGAAGCCATTCCCGGCGGGGCGCCGGCCTAACGGCTCGGGCTCAGTCCGTGGCGGCGGCCAGGGCGGCGCGGAGGTCGGCCGCCGCCGCGCGGTCGCCGCGCACGCGGATCGCGTCGTCGCCCCGGCGTCCCCACAGCCAGAGGTAGACGGGGACCGGGTCGCCGATCACCACGGCGTCCGCGTCGTCCGGGAGCTCGGAGATCACCTCGGCAGAGGTGGGGGAGATCGTCACCCGCCACACCCGCGATCCGGCGGCGACCCCGACGGTACGGACGGAGGCGGGCCGCCCTCGGTCACGGCGGCCGAACCGCCGGACGAGGTAGAGCGACAGGACCTCGTCGGCGCCGTCGGCGGCGAACTCCGCGTCGACCGGGCCGATCGGGCCGTACGCCGCCTCGACGTCGACCCGGTGCACGGTCGTCTCGTGGGCCATCCGCCGCCACCAGAACCCGATGGTCCGGTCGCCGGGGGACCACGTGTCGCAGGGCTCGTCCACGGGCCGGCGGCTCAGCTCGTCGTGCAGCTCGGCGGCGCAGGCGCGGAACCAGCGGATCACGTCGCCGTCGGACGGCCTCCGGTCCCAGTCGTCGGGCCGGCTCTGCGCGTGCACCCAGTCGATCACCGCGAGGTAGACGCTGCCGAGGTGCCGGACCAGGTCGCCGACGTTCATGCCGGGGCAGGTGGGAACGGGCGCGCCGAGGTCGCGGTCGGCGGCGAACGCGGCGATGTGCGCGCTCTCGGCCCGCAGCCGGGTGAGGAAGTCGGAGGGCTCCATCGGAACAAGCGTGGCCGGTCGCGCCGACTCAGTCAAAGACCGTGACAACCGATCGGCCCGGAGGCGGGGTTGTTGGGGGTGTACGGAAACGAAGGGATCTTCCATGACCGACCGCAGACGCCGCCGGACCACCATGACCCTCGCGGGGGCCGGCGCGGCCGTCGCCGTGCTCGCCGGTGTATGGGCGGGTGGTGCCGCCTTCGCCGGGGGTTCCGGGCACGGGGTGCGGAACGCCGCCGACTCCTCGCGGGTGCCGCCGACCGCGGCGCCGGTGCCCCGGCCGACCGCGTCGGCGACGCCCTCCGCCCGGCCGTCCGCGCCCGGCGAACCGCGGCCCGTTCCGACGGCGCCGCATCCGCGGCCGACGTGCGTGAGCAGCGCGCGGCCGGCCCCGCGCCCCGCGGAACCGTCCACGGCCCGGCCGGTGCCCCGTCCGACGACCACCGCGAAGCCCTGCGAGACGGCCCCTCCCCAGCCCTGTCCGACGGCCACCCCGAGGCCCCGCCCGACGGTCACCGCGAAGCCGCGTCCGTCGGGCAGCCCGAGGCCGCGCCCGACGGGCGCCCCGACCGCCCGGACGGCGCACCGGCCGGCGGCGACGCCCGTGCCGCTGCCCCCCTCCTGCGCCCGAGCGCAGTGAGGCAGGCGGGACACTGTCCATCCTGAGCCGAGAGGAGGCCCGCGGAGTGAGTGGGGACGAGCTCACGTTCGACGAGTTCGTCATCGCCTCCGCGGGTCGCCTGCTGCGCACCGCGGTGTTCCTCGTCTACGACCGCCATCTCGCCGAGGACCTCCTCCAGACCACGTACGAGCGGGTCGCCCGGCGATGGACGCGGATCCTGCGCGGCGGGCACCAGCCGGAGGCGTACGCGCGCAAGGTCCTCGTCAACCTGGCCATCGACCACCACAAGCGCCGCAAGAGACGACCCGACCTGCCGGTCGGCGGAACGTCCGACGTGGAGCGCCTGACCGGGGCGCGCGAGACGTACGCCGCGGCGGGAACCCCGCTCGACGACGTCCTCGCGACTCTGCCGGTCAAGCAGCGGGCGGTCGTGGTCCTGCGCTTCTGGTGCGATCTCAGCGAGCATGAGATCGCCGAGGCGCTCGGCATCTCCCGGGGAACCGTGAAGAGCCACACGTCGCGGGCGATGGCGGCGCTGCGGCGGCAGCTGGCCGAGGAAGGAGCGGCTCATGAGCGATGACCTCGACGCCCTGCTCCGCGACCACTACCGGCGCGCGGCCGAGGGAGTCCAGCCGGACCGCGAGCTGATCGACCGGCTCCGGAACACCACGCGGCCGGCGCGAGCCGTCGCCGGGTGGCCGCGGGTGCTCCTCGCGGCGGCGGCGGTCGCGGCGATCGCCCTGCTCGCCTGGGGGCTGCTCCGGCCGGATCACGCCGCCGAGCCGAGCCGGCGCAGCGTGCCGATCGCGCCCCTCCCCGCGACGACCGAGCCGCCGTCGCACCACCTGCCGACACCGACACCGACACCGACACCGACGCGGACGAAGGCGCATCCGGTATCGAGGCCTCCGAGGCGGGGACCGCGGCCCACGCCGGCCCGGCCGACGCCGAGGCCCACGCTCACCGTGAACGGGACGCCGCGACCGGCGCCGACGGCGACGCCGTCGTCGATTCCGCGGCCGTCAAGGCGGTGATCTGGCATCATCTTCAAATGATCACTGTCCTCGTGGTGACCGCCGTGGCCGTCGTCGTGGCCGCGGTGGGCGTCGCCGCGGGATCGAGAAGGGGGCGACCGATGCCGAGACAGGTGCCGCCGATCGCGCTGGCCGGTGAGCTGCAGGACCGGGTGCGGGCCCTGCTGGCCGAGAACCGGGACGTCCAGGCCGTCAAGGAGGTCCGGCAGGCGACGGGGCTCGGGCTCGTCCAGGCCAAGCAGCTCGTCGACGCGGTTCAGGACGGCCGCCTGGCCGAGCCGGGCCCGTACGCCCAGGGCGCCGAGAGCCTCGCCGACCGGGCCCGGCGGATGCGTGACGGCGGGGACGTCCCCGGGGCCGTCGCGCTGGTTCAGGCGGAGACGGGGATGACCCGGGAGGACGCGGAGCGGTTCGTCGCGGCTCTCGGCTAGGGCCGTCTCCCACCCGGGACGCGCCCTAACGGCAGGGGACGTGCAGCCGGACCGTCGTTCCGGCCGGGCCGGTGCGCAACTGGACGAGAGCGCACAGCATCCGCACACCCCACAGCCCGAAACCCGACAGTGACCCGGGATCGGGCGGGACGAAACCGGGGACGGGGTCGGGCTGCCAGTGGCCCGCGTCGGTCACCTGGACGATCAGGTCGTCGTCCTCCCGCCACATCTGGCAGCCGATCGGCGACCGGCCGTGCCGGATGGCGTTGGTGGCCACCTCCGTCGTCGCGACCAGCAGATCGTTCACCCGGGGGCGGGACATGCCGTGATGGCGGGCGTGCCCGGCGAGGAAGGAGCGCAACGCGCTCAGGTCGTCATCGTCGATCGGCAGGCGCACGGCGCCGGGCGGCGGGGGCGGCAGGGGATCGCGGTCGACGCTCGCGCAGACGGCCGCCGGGTCGAGGTAGGCGTCGTTGCAGCGCGGACAGGCGCCCTCGACGATCTCGGGATGGGTGCGCAGCGCCCCGTCCAGCAGGCCGGGGTGGGTGGTGCGCCGGTCGTACAGGCACAGCACCGAGGCGCTGATGTCGGCGAACGCCTCGTTGATGATGGACTCGTACCGCGTCCACTCGGAGATCTGCGCGGGCGTGCCGGTCTCCCAGCCCGGCTCGGCGACCACCCTGATCCGGGCGGTGGCGTTCTCGGCGATGAAGGAGCTGTAGTTGGCGATGGTGCGCGTCGGCTGGACGTACCAGGACGCCGAGTCGGCGAACTCGACGGCGTCGGAGTCGGTGCCCAGGGCCTGTCGCAGGCAGGACAGGTTCGGGGCCGTGCCGACGGTCAGCACGGCCTCACCCGCGCCCAGACCCTCCTGGAGGAAGGGCACGACCGTGTCCAGGATGTCCTTCTCGTTGTCGTACATCAGGACCTGGTGGATGAGTCGCGTCATCGGGCCTCACCGTCGCCGATCTCCAGCCAGGGCAGCAGCCGGCTGCTGACCAGCTCGACGACGTCCGCCAGTTCATTGGAGGGATTGTCGAGGACCACCCGCGCGTCGAGGTGCATCGCCGCGCCGGCCATCATGCTGAGCGCGCCGAGGTCGATGAAGCGCAGGCCGGCGAGGTCCAGGTGGACCTCGCCGCCCCGATCGACGACCTTCCGCAGCGACTCGGCGAACACGGCGTGCCGCGCGCCGTCCAGCTCGCCGCTGAGCCGGAGACCACGGGGGTGGAAGGTCGGGGTGATGCTCAGCACCCCGTCGTCGAAGTAGGGATCGGCGCCAACGAGCACCTCATGCCTCTCCTTCAGCGCGATGAGCTCCTCGGTCGTGCAGGACCGGGCGTCGACCTGGCAGATCGCCATCGCCATCGTGCTCGGAGAGATCGCCGCCTCCACCCGTGCCTCGCACTCCAGGACGCCGTCGCGCCCGCTTCCCCGCCGGAACGCCGACGTCATGTCGACGGTGACCCGGACGCCGCGGAACCGCTCCGTCTCCGCCCGGTCGAGGACCTCCCGCAGTGTCGTCGTCATGCGCGCCGGGTCGAACACCCCACGGGTCAGGCAGGTCTCCTCCTGCGGCAGGATCGCCAGCTGCCCGCTGCGCAGGTACGTCTCGGGCTCCAGCCGGTAGCGCGACCGCAGATCGGGCAGCTCGGCGCGGCCGTCGTCGGCGATGTAGATGACCTTGTCGGCGCCGGCCAGCCCGTCGCGCAGGAAGGCGCCGATGACGTGGTCGTGCTCCTCCCGGCCGTGGTAGGAGAGCCAGGCGTGGTCTCCGGGAAGCAGCTCTCCGACGGATCTTCGGGTGAACCAGGACTCCATGGGCCTCCTCCCGCATCGACGTCGGCAGGTGGCCTCTACCATACGGCGAACGACACAGCGTGACGACGGTTTCACGCCGACCGCTGTCGTTGAAACTTTCAGTGAAAGTCGCGGTCGATGCGTCCCGGCTGGTCGGGCCGCGGTCGGGATCACCGTACGGCTTCGGGGAGCCGTACGGCCCAGGCGGCCAGGACCGCGTCGAGACGTGCGATGTCGGCCTCCACCGCGGCCGGCCCCGGCGTCGGGGCGGTCGCGCCGAGGACGACGAGCATGACGAGCAGGGGCCGCAGGTGCACCTCGACCGCGAGCGCGTGCCGTGGCGAGCCCATCGCCGGCGGCGGCAGCGCCGTCACGCCGGTCAGGGGCGGCACCCGGTCGAGGAACGCCTTGAGCGGCCCGGTTAGCTCCCCTCGTCGGCCGATCATGTAGGGGGAATCCCTGGCCGGTGGCGAGGTCAGGCGGGTCGCTCCGCGCGTGTGGTGCGCTCGCGGAGCCGTACGACCCCCTCCTCGAGAAGGCCGAGGAACGCCGTCAGCGCGGGCGGGGCCGTCACGCCCGCGGGCGTCGCGGCGTACACCCGGCGCACCGGAGCGTCATCGGGATGCAGCGGCACCAGGACGATGTCCGGCCGGGCCGTGCCCGCGGCGAGCGACGGGATGAGCGTCACGCCCAGGCCCGCCGCGACGAGGCCCTGCTTGGCGATCCACTCGCCGACGACATACGTGATCCGCGGCCGGAACCCCGGCTGCGGCGCCGCGCTCATCAACGTCTCCTCGGGGCGGGAACGGCCCGCGATCCAGTCCTCGTCCGCCAACTCGGCGAGCCGTACCTCCTCGCGCCGGGCCAGGCGATGGTCCGGGTGCACGGCCACGAACATCGGATCGTCGAGCAGGTGACGCAGGCGCAGGCCCTCGAACTCCCCGGAATCGTCCGCCGCCACGATGGCCAGGTCCAGTTCCCCCGCGCCGAGCCGCGCCAGGAGCCGGCGGGTCAGGCCCTCGACCAGCGACACCGAGACCCTGGGGTGCGCGGCGCGGAACGCCGCCATCGCCTGCGGCACGAGCGCGGCGTCGGCGGTGGCGAACGCCCCCACCCGCAGCCGGCCGGCCGCCAGGTCCCGCAGGGCGCGCAGATCGCCCCGGGCGGTCCGGAGCCGGTCGGTGATCGCCGAGGCGTGCGGCAGCAGGCACCGGCCCTCCTCCGTGAGGCGGACCCCGCGGGGCAGACGATCGAACAGGGCCGCGCCGACCTGGCCCTCCAGCGTGGAGATCTGCCGGGAGACCGCCGACTGGGTATAGCCGAGCGCCTCCGCCGCGCCGGTGAACGACCCCCGGCGGGCGACCTCCTGGAAGACCTCGAGCAGAGCGGTGTCCATCCGTTCATGCTAGGTCCGCATGGGAACCATGCGAAACATTCGCTGGTGGAATGCCTGTCCGGCTCCTACCGTCTTTCCCGTGATCGCCTTCCTCGGACTCGGGCGCATGGGAGCGCCCCTCGCCCGGCGGCTGCTGGCCGCCGGGCACGACCTGACCGTCTGGAACCGCACCGCCGAACGCGCCGCGCCGCTGGGCGCGGCCGGAGCCGCCGTCGCCGCGACGCCCGCCGAGGCCGTCCGCGCCGCCGACATCGTGATCACGATGCTGGCGGACGCCTCGGCACTCGACGCGGTGGCCGCGCAGATCGCCCCGGCGATGCGGCCCGGCTCCTGCCTGATCGACATGTCCACCGTCGGGCCCGCACCGGTGCGGGCCCTGGCCGAGCGTGTGCCCGCCGTGGTCGACGCGCCGGTGATGGGCGGCGTCGACCGCGCCGCCGACGGCAGCCTGACCGTGCTCGCGGGCGGCGACGTCGACCGGGTCGCCGACGTCCTCGCCGTCTTCGGCACCGTCGTACGGTGCGGCGCGCTCGGAGCGGGCGCCGCGCGGAAGGTCCTGCTGATCAACGCCGCGGTCGGAGCCGTGACGCTGGCCGCGGACCTGACCCGGCTCGGCGTCCGGCTGGGCGTCCCCGACCCGCTCGACCTCCTCGCCGACGGACCTCTCGCCGGGGCCGTCGCCCGGCTCCGCGCCGAGGGGGCCGACTTCCCGCTGCGGCTCGCCGCCAAGGACGTCGGGCTGGCGCTGGACGTCGCGGCGTCCCCGCTGCTCGAGGCCGTACGGGACAGGCTGCTGCACGCCTCCGACCAGGAGGCCGACCTGAGAGAGGTACTGACGTGACGACCTTCGACAACCCCGCCACCGTCCCGGCGCCGCCGGCGGGGCGGTACTCCCACGTGGCCCGGATCGAGCTCGGCGACCGGACGATGCTCGTCCTGTCCGGCCAGGTGGCGATCGACGCCGAGGGCAGGCTCGTCGGTGAGAACGACATGAGAGCCCAGTCCGCGTTCGTGCTGGACACGATCGAGAAGATCCTGGCGGCGCACGGCGCGACGCTCGGCGACGTGGTGAACATCCGGACGTTCCTCACCGACCTGGACCGGATCGGCGAGTACGCGGAGGTGCGGGGGCCGCGGTTCGGCGGCGCGCCTCCGACCAGCACGACCGTCGAGGTCTCCCGGCTGTTCGTTCCCGGGGCGCTGCTCGAGGTCGAGGTGACCGCGATCGTCTGAGGCGCCGAGGCTCCGGGGCGTGGTCGTTGCGTGGATCCGCCCCGGCCTCCGTCTTTGCCAAGGCTTTACTGTCTTGTCCTTGACTGCCGCAGTCAGGGGCATCTGCCTGGCACTCGGCTGTCAGCGGACTTTACTTTTTTGGCAGTTGTTGCTGAAAATGCCACGAAATTAGGGTCTTTTGGTGTCCTTGGGGTGAATGTAAAGATTCGACCGTCGTATCCCCCCGCCGCTCCAAGGAGAGCACATGCGACGACGCGTCACCGGGACCCTCGTGGGTGGGCTGATCCTCGCCCTGGTTCCCTTCCTGTCCGGCCCCGCCTCCGCAAGCCCGACCGCCGCCACGAGCGCGGCCGCGCCCGCGGCCTCGGCGGTCCAGCACCCGTTCCACCACGCCTGCTCGACGCCGCGAGCCGGCCGCGCCAGCTGCAACGCCCTCGTCCGCGACGACGTCGCCACCAGCGAGGCCACCGTCCGCGCCGCGGCCGCGGCCCCGTCCGGCCTGTCGCCGGCCAACCTGCAGAGCGCCTACAAGCTGTCGACCAGCGGCGGCTCCGGCCAGACCGTCGCCATCGTCGACGCCTACAACGCCCCCACCGCGGAGGCCGACCTGGGCGTCTACCGCAGCCAGTACGGGCTCCCGGCCTGCACCACCGCCAACGGCTGCTTCAAGAAGGTCGACCAGAACGGCGGCACGTCCTACCCGAAGACGGACGGCGGCTGGGCGCAGGAGATCTCCCTCGACCTCGACATGGTCTCCGCGGTCTGCCCCAACTGCAAGATCGTGCTCATCGAGGCGAGCTCCGCGTCGTTCGCCAACCTCGGCACCGCCGAGAACACCGCGGCCCGCCTCGCCAACGTCATCAGCAACAGCTACGGCGGCTCCGACGCGTCGGACTCCAGCTACGGCTCCTACTACAACCACCCCGGCAAGGCGATCACCGTCAGCTCCGGTGACAGCGGCTACGGCGTCGAGTACCCGGCGTCCTCGCACTACGTCACCGCCGTCGGCGGCACCTCGCTGAGGACCGCGAGCAACAGCCGCGGCTGGACCGAGACCGCCTGGAGCGGCGCGGGCAGCGGCTGCTCGTCCTACAACACCGCCCTGTCCGGCCAGTCGAGCTTCGGAACCGGCTGCTCCCGCCGCGCCGTCGCCGACGTCTCCGCGGTCGCCGACCCGAGCACCGGCGTCGCCGTCTACGACAGCACCTCCTACCAGGGCCAGAGCGGCTGGATGGTCTTCGGCGGCACCAGCGTCGCCGCGCCGATCATCGCCGGCGTGTACGGCCTGGCCGGCAACGCCGCGAGCATCGACAACAACTACCCCTACACCCACTCCGGCTCGCTGTTCGACGTGACCTCGGGCAGCAACGGGAGCTGCAGCACGTCGCAGTGGTGCAACGCCCGCACCGGCTGGGACGGCCCCACCGGCCTGGGCACCCCGAACGGCACCGGCGCCTTCTGACGGTGAACTGAGAGACGGGCCCGGCGCGTACGGCGCCGGGCCCGTTCCGTCACGTCCGGGAGCGGACCGTACCGCCGCCACACCCGAAGCGATCCGGTGTATCGCCGTGTACGGGATGTCCGTAAGCCCGGCCCGGCAACGGATACCGGCGAGTAGGATGATCTTCGTGAGCCGACCAGAGTCGATCGGCGACCGATGAGGGGGTGGCGGCCGTGACCGACGCGGACAACACGGCGACCGATCGGGCGGACGAGGGCGACGAGCAGGCCCCACCGGGCATCGACGTACGGACGCCCAGCCCCGCCCGGATCTACGACGTCTTCCTCGGCGGCAAGGACAACTACGCCGCCGACCGGGCCGCGGCACAGATCGCCGTCGAGGCCGGACCCGACATCCCCCGCGCCGCGCGGGAGAACCGCGCGTTCCTCGGCCGAGCCGTGCGCTTCGCCGTCGAGAGCGGCATCCGGCAGTTCATCGATCTCGGCACCGGCCTGCCCACCCAGGGCAACGTCCACGAGGTCGCCCAGTCCCTCGACCCGGACGCCCGCGTCGTCTACGTGGACAACGACCCGATCGTGCTCGCCCACGCGCGGGCGCTCCTGCCGCCGTCCCGGACCACGACCGTCATCCAGGCCGACTTCCGCGAACCCGCGGCCATCCTCGACCATCCGAGGACACGGTCCCTGATCGACCTGGAGCAGCCGGTCGCCGTGCTCATGCTGGCGGTGCTGCACTTCGCCGACGACGAGCAGGTCCGCGCGAGCATCGCGGCCTTCCGCGAGGCGATGGCACCCGGCAGCCTCCTGATCGTCTCGCACAGCACCACCGAGGGGCACCCGGAGACCGGCGACGAGGCCGCCGGCGCATGGCGGAACGCCAGCGCCCGCCTGCAGAGCCGCACCCAGAAGGAGGTCGAGGCACTGTTCGACGGCTTCGACCTGCTCGACCCGGGCGTCGTCTGGGTCCCGCAGTGGCGCCCCGACCCCGGCGCCGACGAGGGCACCCGCTGGATGTACGCCGGCGTCGCCCGCCGCCCGTAGGCCCGTCACCGGGCCGGGCGCGGTCACCAGGGGACGGTCTTGCCGAAGCGGTCGAGGTACCGCAGGCCGGGAGTCCCCTGCTGGGAGAGGATGACGTCGACCAGGGGAGGGATGGCCTCCTCGATGGTGTACGGCGCGTCCGCCCCGCCCAGGTCCGTGCGGATCCATCCGGGCGCCATGACCAGCATCGTGCGGGACGGCTCGGGCTGCCGGGCCGCGAAGCTGCGCATGAACATGTTCAGCGCCGCCTTGCTGCCGCGGTAGACCTCCCGCTTCCCGGTCTCGTTGTTGGCGATGCTGCCCTGGCCGGACGACATCGCGCCGATGATGCCGGTGGCCGGGACCAGGTCCTGCAGCGACTCGATGACGCGCATCGGGCTCAGTGCGTTCGTGACCATGACGCGCGTGAACTCCTCGGTCGACACGTCACCGATCCTGACGTGCTGGTCGGCCGTGGTGGTTCCCGCGTTGACGAACAGGATGTCGAGCGTCCTGCCCGCCAGGCGGTCGCGCAGGGTCGCGATCTGCGCCGGCTCGTTGATGTCGAGGGTCTCGATCTCCACCCGGCCGCCGGCGGCCTCGGCCAGATCGTGGAGCCTGGTGCGCGGTGTGCCGGACCGGACCGTGCCGATGACGTTCCAGCCCCTCGTGAGGAACTCCTCCGCCATGGCGTGCCCCAGCCCGCGTCCGGCCCCCACGATCAGGATCGTGGGGGCGTTCTGGGATGAATCAGAAGTAGACATGGCTGCGACGTTAGGATTTAGAGCGTGCTCGAAGTCAAGCGGCAGCCGTCATCCGCGCCCGCCGGCCCGAAGCGGGGCCTCGGCCCCGTGCCCGCAGAGGGCGTGACCATCGCCGAGGCCGCCCGCCGTACCGGGGTCAGCGTGCACACCCTCCGGTACTACGAGCGCGCCGGCCTGGTCGTCGGCCCCGTCGACCGCACGAGCGGCGGCCGTCGCCGCTACCACGAGATCGACCTGAAGTGGATCGTGATCTGCACGAAGCTGCGGGCCACCGGCATGCCGATCCGGGGCATCCGCCGGTACGCCGAACTCGTCGCGGCCGGTCCGGGGAACGAGGCGGAACGGCTGGCCCTCCTGGAGGCCCATCGCGCCGATGTGCTCACCAGGCTGGCGGAGACCCAGGAGAACCTGAAGCTCATCGACCACAAGATCGACACCTACCGGGGCAGCCTCGCCGCCGGCGACGCCGACCGCCTCTGGGCCCCCATCGGCCCGCCCCCCTCAGAATCCCCGGCCACACACTGAGAACGGGCCTGCGGCTGAGAATATAAGAAATCCTCCGAATCCAAGGATTCGGAGGATTTCCCACTGTGGGGCCGGTGGGATTCGAACCCACACTGATACGGACCTAAACCGCAGGCCTCCTGCCGATTGGGCTACGGCCCCTTGGTCTTCTTGTTCTTCATTCTACCGGCAAACGTCGGTGTCTGTGTATGGCAGTTCGGACAGAGGAAACGGAGGTTCTCCTTGCGGTTGTCAGAGTAGTCCCCGTTGATGTGGTCGACATGAAGGATCAGTGGCTTGCCGTTCCATGTCGCTGGCAAGTCGCACTCGCCGCAGCGATAGGCGACGCCGCTCTCGATTAAGGTCCGCCGCAGTATTTCTGGTCGCTGTCGCCGCGCCTCGCTCGAACGGATGACAAAGACCTGGTCGGGTGTCAGTCGTTTTCCTGACGGCTTGCCTCTGTTGGAGGCCCGCCCGAGAAAATGCGATGTATCGATGTTGGACTGCTTGAGTCTGCGGCTGATGTGGGAGTGCGATCCTCCAGAGAATGGGATTCCGAGGTAGCGCAGGACCCCGGCGATGCTGTCGGAGGCGGCGACGGCTTCGGCGAGCAGCTCCGGAGTGTACTTGTAGCTGTACTTTCTGTTGACCATGGCGTGACCGTAGCGCCAGGGTCGGACAGTCCCGGGGCTGGTGGGTCAGACGCCGAGTTCCTTCAGTAGGCGTTCGACGTGGCCGGTGGCCTTCACGTTGTAGAAGGCCTTTTCGATCTTGCCGTCGGCGTCGACGATGAAGGTCGAGCGGATGACGCCGACCATGGTCTTGCCGTACAGCTTCTTCTCGCCGTACGCGCCGTACGCCTGGAGGACCTTGGTGTCGGGGTCGGACAGCAGCGGGAAGGTCAGCTCGTCCCGGTCGCGGAACTTCGCGAGCTTGCCGGGCTCGTCGGGGGAGATGCCGAGCACGTCGACGCCCGCCTCCTCCAGCGCCGGGAGCGCGTCGCGGAAGCCGACCGCCTCCTTGGTGCAGCCGGGCGTCATGGCCGCGGGGTAGAAGTAGACGATCACGCGGCGGCCGCGGTGGGACGACAGCGACACCGGCGTGCCGTCGGCGTCGGGAAGCGTGAACTCCGGGGCCACGTCTCCGGGCTGCAGTCGCTGCTCCGTCACTTGATCACCTTTCCCGTCAGGCTGAGTCCCACCGTACCCGTGTCGCAGCATACGACGCCGGATCGGGGTACAGATCGCCCAGGGAGCGATGTCGGGCGGTGTCACCTGACAGACTTGTCCAGGGATCATGCCGCCGATTCCGATCACCACCGCAGGAAGGAAACCTCATGGCCGACAGAGCCCGCGATCCAGCGGCGATTGAGCGGGACATCGAGCAGACGCGCGAGGAGCTGGCGCGCAGCATCGACGAGCTCGCCGACCGGCTGAGCCCGAAGCACGCCGCGCAGCGTGGCATGGAGAAGGTCAAGGAGGAGGCCGGGCTCGTCGCCGAGGACCTCGGCGCCCTCATGCGGCGGGAGAAGCAGGACCGGCCGCGGAGCCCGCTGACCGGGCCGGTGCTGATCGGGGCCGGTCTCGTGGTGACCACGCTCGCGCTCCGGATGATGCTGCGCCGGCGCCGCCGCTGACCGCGCGGGCGAAGCGTCCAGGCTCCCGAACGGGGGAACCTGGACGCTTCGTCGTTCTCAGCGAAGGGGGACGGCGGTGCTCGCGGTGCCGCCCGTCTGGGCGTCGAAGGCGACGGCGAGGGTGCCCGCGGCGCCGGGGACGGTCACGGTACGGGTCCCCGCGCCGGTGAAGGCGACCTTGGCCTGGCCGAGGATCCTTCCGTTCCAGACGTAGGCGTACGCGGTGCCGGGGCCGGTGGCGCGGAGCCGTACGGTGACGGATCCGCCGCCGACGGCGGGCCGCCCGACGACGCGGGCGCTGTCGGAGCGGGGTGCGGCGGTCCCGGCCGCGAGGGGGACGCCGGTCCTGGCGGCCTGCAGGATCGATTGCGGGGAGTTGACGGACAGCGCCGCGGTCTTGGAGATCACCGGGGGCGGCGCGGTGGTGGGCCTGCCGGACGGCGGGGTGTAGCCGGGGAGGGTCGCCAGGCCCCAGCGGTAGGGATCGCCCTGGACTCCGCCCCATGTCGACCAGCCGATGCGGGTCTGGCCGGTCTTGTCGGTGGTGTCGGAGTCGTAGACGAAGATGTCGAGGCCGAGGCGGCTCGGGTCGACGGCGGCGGGCAGGTCGGCGAGCGGGATCTTCGTCTCGACGGTGTAGCCGGTGTAGGGCTTGTCGACGACCGAGGCGACCCGCATGCCGGGCGCGGTGTCCGCGCCGGGTCCCTGGTGGTTGTCGGCGTCGCGTTCGAAGCAGGGCGCGCCGCTCGTGGTGGTGGGCATGATGCCGGTCTTGAAGGTGGTCGAGGTGTTCTCGGCGTCGCCGCGCGGGTCGAGGGCGATCTCGACCGAGTCGGTGCGCCAGTGCCGCTTGCAGTCGGCGGTGTCGAGGACGCTGCCCTGCTTGTCGTCGGTGACGTGGACGAGGACGTAGAGGGCGTCGTCGTACCAGGTGACCTTTCCGGTGGCGGAGCAGTCGGCGGCCGACGCGCAGGCGGTGCCCTCCCAGAGCCGGGACAGGTTGAGAATCGGGCCGGGGTACTCGGCGGCGGACTCCTTGCCGTCGACCGTGGGCTCCTTGGCCGCGTGCGGGATCGTGGTGGCCGGGACGAGTTCGAGCGCGGCCTTGGCGACGTCGGGAGTGCCGGTGGACGTGGTGGTGATGGTGTAGTCGTAGTCGCCGCCGGTGCCGCCCTGGTCGGCGGTGGGCAGTGAGGTGTCGGTGTCGCGCACGGTGAAGGCGACCGAGCCCTTCGCGCCGGCGGCGAGGGTGTACCGCTTGGACGCGGCGTCGGCGGTGAAGCCCTGGGGGAGGTTCAGGGCGACCGTGCCGTTCTGCGCCTGCTTCGTGGTGTTGGTGAGGTCGACGCGGACCTGGCGGGACCCACCGGAGGCGAGGGTGAGGACCCGTTTGACCCGGTCGGTGAGCTGGGGGACGCCGGTGGCGGTGGCCCAGGCGTCGAAGTCGGAGACGCGGGGGAGCGGCTGCTGGCGGCCGGTGACGGCGGGTTCGACCTCGACGGCGCGGCCGGTGGTGCCGGTGCCGTGCGCGGTGGCCAGGGTGGCGCCGAGCCGTACGCGTCCCGGCTTTCCGGCGGCGGTGACGGTGAAGGTCGCGGTGCCGTGGCGCAGGGCGCCGGAGCCGGTGACGGTCCAGCCGGCGGGCGCGGTCAGGGCGACACGGCCGGGGACGGAGGCGTGCGCGGTGACGGTGAACGGCTCGCCGGGGGCGACGCCGAAGCGATTCACCGTCAGGTAGAACTCGGTGCCGAGGGGCAGGCCGCCCTTGGCGGGGTAGGTCGCGCCTTCGAGCGCGGCGAGGGGGTCGTGGTCTCCGCGGGTGAACGGCACCCGGCTGTCGACCTGGGTGAAGTAGTCACAGCCGATCTTGCTCGGGTCGCTCGGGGCGTCGGGGTTGTGCGCCCAGCCCTGGCTGGCGTAGAGACGTCCGGCCTCGGCCTCGATCTGCGCCCAGGTCTTGCCGTTCCCGGAGGCGCGGCCGCCCCAGACGCCGTAGACGTCGGCGCTGGGGTCGGTGGGCGTGAACGTCGTCTCGCAGGAGGGGCCGGTGCCGCTGGTGACGAGGTGCTCCTGGTGGAGCAGGCGGGCGGCGCGCCAGGGCCGCAGGTGCTCCTTGGTGAGCTGGTCGGGGAAGGCCTTGGGGTCGGCGGCGAGGTAGTACGCCTCGACGGCGAGGCGTCCGGCCTCCTGGTGGTTGCCGTGCTGGCTGGGGATGGGGGACGGCGTCATGGTCGTGATGACCTTGGGGCGGGTCTCCCGGACGAGGCGGACGACCTTGGCGAGCGTCGAGTCGTGGTCCCAGATCGAGCGGGTGAGCTCGTCGCTGACGGTGTAGTAGAAGTCGACCTTGTCGAGGTAGTGGACGTCGGTGATGCCGGCCTTGGCGACGGCGGCGCGTTCCTCGCCCTCGCGGAGCAGGCCGAGGGCCGGGCCGTCCTCGGGGCCGACCGCGTTGCCGCCGCCCTCGCCCCGGGTGATGGTGAGCACGCCGGTCTTCACGTGGGCCTTCTCGTTCCACTGGCCGTACGTGGAGAGGTTGGAGGACTCGTCGTCCGGGTGCGCGCCGACGAACAGGACGTCCAGCCGGCCCGGCCGGGGCGGGTCCGCCGCGGCGGTCTGGGCGGGCGGCGCGAGGCCGAGCAGGCCCGCGGCGAGCGTCACGGAAAGGGCGAGGCTCTTGCGCATGGGGGTCAACTCCTCAACGCTGTTCGGTTCGTCCGCTGTGCTCCGGTCCTCAGGCTGGAGGGTAAGCGCCATGGCATGGCGGGTCCAGATCATGTTGGCGCGCGGCGGGTGGGTCAGAATCCGATGGCCTCGCGGAGCAGCAGGACGGTGCCGCGCCCGGGGTGGGGTTCCGCGTTGAGGACGAGGAGGCGGTTGAGGGCGCTGGGCACCCCGTAGGCCTTCATGGCGCGTTCGTTCTCCAGCGGGACGCAGTGGTCCTCGAGGCGGCGCAGCGCGGTGCTCAGGTCGGGCACCACCTTCTGCGCCCCGACGATCCAGATCACGCGGGACGCGGCGCCCGAGTAGCCGGCCAGCTGGCTTCCGCTGGCCGAGGCGGCCACGAGGGAGCCGGTCTCGGTGACCGCGGCGACGCTGCCCACGATGACGTCGGGGCAGGCGATCATTCGCCAGATCTCGCCCAGTTGGGTGGCGCGGTCCATGGTCGTGCTGCGTGCCTTGACCGAGTCGTACCGCCCGCTGCGGTTGAGGTCCTCGTCGATGCCGGACAGGCGGAGGGTCTCACTGGCCCCGGTGAACACGCTGGCGCCCTCGGGAATCAGCTCTTTGACGCGGGCGCGCGCGGCGGCGGCGTCATCGAGGATCTCGACGGCGAAGTTTTTCTCCCGCAACGCTGCGGCGACCCGCTCCAGGGTCTCCGCGGGCGCGGGGTCGGTGAACGATGCTGCTGGAACCGAAGTCGTCATGGTGTCTCCCGGCTGGTCGTGTCAGTCTCACCGGTACGACGACACAGCCCCTCGGAGTGTCAGGCGACGCGGCGGACGGGCTGAGGCGGCACGCGCCCCGGTGCCCGGCGTCCGCCACCACGGGCGCGTCTCCCGCGTCAGTCCTTGAGGGCGCCGGAGAGCATTCCCGCGATGAAGTGGCGCTGGAGGAAGACGTAGACGAGGACGACGGGCGCGGCGACGATCAGCGCGGCGGCCATGAGCATCTGGTACTCGGTCTGGTGCTCGCCCTGGAAGATCGACAGGCCGAGCGGGGCGGTGCGCAGGTCCTCGTTGGAGTTCATGATCACCAGGGCGAGCAGGAACTCGTTCCAGGTCCACATCGCGATGAGCACGATCATGGTGAGGATGGCGGGGCGGCCGACCGGCAGCAGCACCCGCCACAGCGTCGTCCAGCTGGAGGCGCCGTCCATCCGGGACGCCTCGATCAGCGCGCGCGGCGCGGACCGGAAGTACGCGCGCATCCAGAAGATCCCGAACGACACCGACTGGGCGATCTGCGGCAGCATGAGGCCGGGCAGGGTGTTGTCGAGGCCGACGGAGCGCAGGTCGAAGTACAGCGGCACGACGATGGCCTCGGTCGGCACCATCAGCCCGGCGAGGAACACGTAGAACAGCACGGTGGCGCCGCGGAACTCCATCGTGCCCAGGGCGTATCCGGCCAGGACCGACAGCGCCGACGCCGCGATGACGACCACGGTGACGACGATGAGGCTGTTGGTGAGATAGCGGGCGAAGTGCCCCTTCCGCCAGGCGCCGGTGAACGCGGCGGCGGACGGGTGCGGCAGGCCGAGCGCCTGGGAGGCCACCGCCAGCAGCGGGAACACGGCGATCACCGCGAACACGACCAGCACGGCGTACGTCGTGGCGCGCTCGGTCCGCGAGGTCGCCGGCGTCACGAGCGGCCCTCCACGAGGCGGCCGACCCCGGCGGTCACGGCGAACACCACGACCGCGATCATGATGCCGATCGCGCAGGCCAGGCCCACCTCCCCGGTGTTGAACGTCCGGTTGTAGACCTCGTACGCCGGGACGCGCGTGGCGTCGCCGGGGCCGCCGCCGGTGGTCAGGTAGATCAGGTCGAAGTTCCGCAGCGCGGCGATGATGGTGAGCGTCAGCGCGACGGACAGCTCCCGCCGCAGCCCGGGCAGGGTGACCGCGAAGAACTCGCGGACGGCCCCGGCGCCGTCGACGCGCGCCGCCTCGTACAACTCGCGGGGGATCTTCTGCACGCCGGCGAGGAACAGCACCATGGCCAGCCCGATCTCGGCCCAGGTGCCGATCAGCCCGACGGACGGCAGCGCCCAGGTGAAGTCGCCGAGCCAGCCGCGGGCGAGCCCGCCGAGCCCGACGAGGCGGAGCGTGCCGTTGACCGGCCCGTGCTCGGAGTAGATCCACTGCCAGGCCACCGCGACGGCGACCATGGCGACCACCTGCGGCAGGAACAGCACGGTGCGGAAGAACGTCAGCCCCCGCGGCCGGGACCGGGACATGACGGCGACGAGGAGGAACGCGATGCAGCAGGGCAGGACGGCGTAGAAGAACACGAGCACGGCGGCGTGCCAGAACGTCCCGCGCAGGTGCGGGTCGCTGATCGCCTGCGTGTAGTTGCCGAGGCCGGCCCAGGTGCCGACGGAGAGCCCGTCCCAGTGGAACAGCGAGAGGTACGCGCCGTGCAGCAGCGGCCAGAGCAGGAACGCCGCGTAGACCAGCAGGGCGGGGAGCACGTAGAGGTAGGCGACCCGGCGGGGCTCGCCCGGCGGCCGGGCGCCCGCCGGGCGGCCCTGCGTACGGTCGGCGGCGGGTCTGGTCCGGGTGGCCGGGGGCTTCACCGCTTGGCCAGGAAGGCGGCGTAGTCGCGCTGGGCGTCCTGCATGCCCTGCCGCGCGGTCCTCCTCCCCGCGATGATCTCCTGCAGGACGCCGCCGAGCGTGTCGAGGAAGGTCGTCGTGGAGTAGTCGAGGTAGGGGACGAGGATGTCCTTGTCGCTGGCGGTCTTCCACGCGGCGGCCAGGTCGCGGCCGACGGCGGAGGTGGGTTGTGCGCTCGGCGGGGGCAGCGCGGCCAGGCCGCCGGTCTGGGTGACGACGTCCATGGCCTGCGGGCCGGTCATGAAGTTCAGGTACGCGGCGGCGACGTCGGGGTGCTTGGACCTGGCGGTGATCGCGAGGGGCAGGCCGGGGCCGCCGAGCGTGGCGGCGGGCGCCCCGCCGGCCTGGGCGGGCGGCGGGAGGATGTAGCGGACCTTGTCCCCCATCTTCTTCTGCAGGTCCGCGGCGAACCACGGCCCGCCGATGAGGAACACGCCGTCGCCCTTGGCGAACGGCGCGGGGGAGTCGTTGTACTTGGCGGCGTTGACGCCGGCGGGGAAGTAGCCCTTCTTCGCCCAGTCGGCGAGCTTCTGCGCGGCCTGCACGACCGAGGGGTCGGTCCACGCGCCGCCCCGGCCGAACACGAGGTCGCGCAGCTTGTCCTTGCCCGTTGTCTGGCCGAGCAGGACGCCGAACTCGTGGATGCCGGGGAACTTCTCCAGGTTGGCGAGGTAGATCGGCGTCTCGCCCCTGCCCTTGGCGGTCGCGAGGTCCTGCTCGAACTCCGCCCAGGTCGCGGGCGGCTTCAGGCCGAGCTTGGCGAGCTTGTCGGTGTTGTAGTAGATCCCGACGGCCTCGCCGGTCATCGCGACGCCGTAGAGACTGCCGGAGCCGATCGCCTTCCCGCCGGCGCTGACGCTGTTGAGCTGGGTGAGCCCGGCCGGGAAGCGCTTACGGAACCCGTACGCCTGCTCGTACGGGTCCAGGGGCATGAGCGCGCCGGCCTTCACGAGGGCGGCCATGATGCCGTACCCCTGGTTCGCCTCGACGACGTCGGGCGGGTTGCCGCCGGACAGCGCGAGCCGCAGCGTCTTCTCCAGGTCGCTGAAGGACCGCGACACCCGCTTGATCGTCACGTTCGGGTACTTCGCGTGGAACGCCGCGTTCAGCCGCTGCATCTGCTCGTTCTGGCCGCCGAGGACCTCCTGGTCCCAGACGGTCAGCGTGACCGGGCCGGCCTTGGCGACGTCCGTGCCGACGGCGCCGGGCGCGGGCGTCTTCGGCTTGCCGCCGCCCGATCCGGGGGCACAGGCGGCGGACACGGCGACCAGCGCCGCTGTCAGGACCACGAACGGTTTCCGCATGGCGGGGGCTCCTTCGTCAACCGACCGGCGGCGCCTTACACCAAGATCTTCTCGGCGTAAGCCGCGTCCGTTACGGCCACGCCTGCCGTACGGTCGGCTCCGCCCGCGTCGCCGTGTCGACCGAGGCGTCGGGGATGTACGGGACGATGAAGGCGTAGTCCCGCAGGATCTCGTCCGGGACCTCGCCGGACTCGCCGAACGCCGCGATCTCTCCCCAGCAGGGCGAGCCGAGCGACCCGCTGAAGTGACGGACGGACAGCCCGGCGCAGAGGTTGGCGAACCGCAGCCGCTCGTTCAGGCCCCAGCCGGCGAGCGTGCCGTAGACGAAGCCGGCGGCGAACACGTCACCGGCGCCGGTCGGGTCCAGGGCCTTGACCGGCAGCGCGGCCGCCTCGGCCCGCTCGCCCGTGGTCGTGTCGACCGCGATCGCGCCGTCCCCGCCGCGCTTGACCACCACGACGGGGACGCGTTCGGCGAGGACGTCGAGGGCCTGCTCGGGGGAGCTCGTCCGGGTGTAGGCCATGGCCTCCACCGCGTTGGGCAGGAACACGTCGACCAGGTCGAGGCGGTCGAGCACGTCGACGGACCAGGTCTCGGTCGGGTCCCAGCCGACGTCGGCGACCACGTTGGCGCCCTTCTCGCGCATCGTCGCCGCCCACTCCGGCACGGGGTGGGCGAGGTCGAGGAAGCAGGTCCTGGCCTTGGGCGGGGTGCCTACGAGGGCCTCGGGCAGCACCGGCATGGGCCGGTGGTAGGTCACCATGCTCCGGTCGGCGTCATAGGCCAGCGACACGGTGACCGGCGTGGGCCAGCCGGGCAGCCGCCGGGAGCGGGCGAGCCCGACGCCCTCCTGCTCCGACAGCGTCCGCCACAGGTAGGCGCCGAACATGTCGTCGCCGAACGCGGCGGCCAGGCCGACGTTGAGCCCCAGCCGGCTCATCGCGACCGCGATGTTGGCGATGCCGCCGGGCGCCGAGCCCAGGCCGTCGGTGATCAGCTCGGTGCCGGGCGGTGGCAGGCTCGGCAGGCCGGTGAAGATCATGTCCATGAAGACGGTGCCGGCCAGGAACACGTCGAGCCCTCCGCCGTCGCCGTGCAGGAACTCGGCGGCGGTCTCGCGCTCGACGCAGGGGTCCTTCAACCGCGGCTCCGGCGGCCGGCCCGGCGGTGCGATCATCGGTTTGACTTGGTCCACGGCGCCTCCCCTCCGGAGGGGCATCCCAACACTGTCGTACGACATTACGCGCTGCTGGACCGTTCCCGGAGGGGTTGGGAGAATTCCCTACCTCACATCGGGGAAATCAGAGGAAGGTCCTTCCCTCACCACGGTAGGTCGGGACCGTCGCGGTGACGCGCTCGCCGTCGATCAGGTGGAGGCCGTCGAAGCGCTCGCACAGCTCCCCGGCCTTCGCGTGCCGGAACCACACCCGGTCGCCGATCCGCAGTCCGTCGGCGGCGGCGCCGAGCAGCGGGGTCTGCACCTCGCCGGCGCCCTCCCGCGCGTCGAAGCGCAGCCCCGACGGCAGGTACGGCTGCGGCAGCCGGCTGCGGTCCGCGACCCCCGAGGCGAGGTACCCGCCGCCGAGCACGGTCACCACGCCGGGCGCGGGGCGCCGTACGACGGGCAGGGCGAACAGCGCGGCCGGGTCGCCGGAGAAGTTCGTGTAGTGGTCGAACAGCACCGACTGGTACAGGCCCGAGCCCGCGGCGACCTCGGTCACGGCCTTCTCGGCCGCCGTCTTCTCGACGCTGCCGGTACCGCCGCCGTTGACGAACTCCAGGTCGGCGACCTCCCGGACCGCCTGAACGATCAGCCCCCGGCGGCGCGCCAGCTCGACGCGGGACCGGGCCTGGATGAGGCGCACCGCGCGGGAGAACACCGGCTTGCCGGGCGGGTCGTCCCCGACCCCCGCGATCTGCGACTCGTACGCCATCAGCCCGACCAGCCGCACTCCCGGACGCCGGCCGATCTCGCGGGCCAGCCCGGCGGCCTGCTCCGGCGTACGGACGGGTGACCGGAGCGCGCCGACGCGGATGCGGCCGCCCGCCGCGCGCCAGGCCGCGTCGATGTCCAGGCAGACCCGGACGGGACGGGCGCCGCCGGTGGCCTTCTCGATCAGGTCGAGGTGCTCCACGCAGTCCACCATCACGGTGACGGTGGCCGCCGCGTGCTCGTCGCCGGCCAGCCGCGCGAGGGCCTGCCGGTCGGCGGTCGGATAGGCGACGAGGATGTCGTCGCTCACCCTCTCCTCGGCCAGCCACAGCGCCTCGGGGAGCGTGAACGCCATGACGCCGGCGAACCCGTCCATCCCCAGCACCTCGTCCAGCAGGGCCCGGCAGCGCACCGACTTGCTGGCCACCCGGATCGGCTTGCCGTGCGCACGCCGGGTCAGGTTCGCCGCGTTGGAGCGGAACGCCGCCAGGTCGACGATCGCGAACGGTGGTTCCAGGTGAGATGTGGCGAGGTCATACCGTTTGCGCAGCGTCATGCCCGCAGCGTGCCACAGACCGGCCGAATATGAAAAGAGTTCACGTCCGGGGATGCGCGGCGAAGAAGTCCCAGAGCCGCCCGCTCGCGCCGGACGGCCACGCGTGCCCGCCGCCCGTGACGGTGCACAGGACGACCTCGACGCCGCCGTCACCCCGTCCGGTGGAGCGGCAGCCCCGCCCGCCGTCCGCCCGGAGCGAGGACAGGCCGTCGGCCCGCCGCCAGAAGTCCACCGCCCGGCCGACCGGCGGGAACGGCCGGGAGTCGTTGAAATCCCGGTGCCCGCCGCCGTCATAGGGGACGTTGTGGTCCGCGGTGCCGTGCCAGATCATCACCGACACCGGCCGGGCCGGATGACACGCCATGGCGAGCGCACCGGCCACCACCCCGATCGCGGCGACCTTCCCCGCGGACTCGCAGGCGAACCGGTAGGCCATGCCCGCCCCGTTGGAGAACCCCGTGACGTAGACCCGCTTCGGATCGGCCAGTCCGGTACCGGTCAGGTGGTCGATGAGCCTGTTCAGGAAGCCGACGTCGTCGATGTGCGCCAGCCGGGCCGGCGCGCAGCAGTCCCCGGCGTTCCAGGTGAAGGCGAACCCGTCCGGATAGACCGCGAGGAACCCGTGCCGGTCGGCGAGACCGTCGAACCCGGTCTTCTTCTCGAACCCGAACATGGTGTCGGCCCCGCCGTGCAGCGCGATGACGACGGGAAGCGGCCGTACGGGCCGCCCCGACCGGAAACTCCGCGCGGCCAGGGCCGGCGGCACGTGGACGAGGTACTCCCGGTGCCCGGGCGTGCCCACATCGATCTTCATCCGATGCGTCCCCGACGCCGTCGGCACACCACCGACCGACGCCGGCGCGCCGTGCCGCGCGTGCGACGGCCGGGACGACCCGTGCTCTCCGGAGCCCGACGTCTTACATCCACCGAGGAGGAGAAGACCGATGACCGCGAGCACCGTGACCCGTCGCATCTCACCGGTCTAACCCACCCGCACCCCCGAGAACTACTCACTAGTAGCGCAGACTTCGTCACCGAGGTGCCCCTCTTTTGCATCGACCCGCGAGGCGGCGGCCCGGCGCGTGCCTGAAAACGCCGTTCCGGCGGATTCTCGCCGGTGACCGGTGCGTGGCATCGGCCGAGGTCCGCTCAGGCCGTAGGCTCGGAGCGGCATCAGGGGCGGGGCCGCACCCCCGCCTGCCGCACCGTACGCTCCGAACGTCTCGAAGGTCTGCCATGTCCGAATACGTGTTGACGCTTTCCTGCCCCGACCGGCCGGGCATCGTGGCCGCCGTCTCGGGGGCGCTCGCCGAGCGTGAGTGCAACATCGTGGAGAGCCAGCAGTTCGGCGACCGGAGCACCGGACGCTTCTTCCTGCGCATCCAGTTCGAGGCGCCGGAGGGGCTGGACGACGCGCTGCGCGAGGCGTTCGGCGCGCTGGCCGGGGAGTTCGCCCTGGACTGGCACCTGTACGACCGGGCCGTCCGCTCCCGCGTGCTCATCCTCGTCTCCAAGTTCGGGCACTGCCTGAACGACCTGCTGTACCGCCAGCGCTCCGGGCTGCTCGACGTGGACATCGTCGCGGTCGCCTCGAACCACCCGGACATGCGGCCGCTGACCCAGTCGTACGGCATCGACTACCACCACCTGCCCGTCACCGCCGAGACCCGCGCGGCGCAGGAGGGGGAGATCCTCTCCCTGGTCGAGCACTACCAGGCGGACCTCATCGTGCTGGCCCGGTACATGCAGGTGCTGTCCGACGAGTTCTGCGAGAAGCTGCCGGGCCGAGTGATCAACATTCACCACTCCTTCCTGCCGAGCTTCAAGGGCGCCCGGCCGTACCACCAGGCGCACCAGCGCGGTGTGAAGCTCATCGGCGCGACCGCGCACTACGTGACCCCGCGGCTCGACGAGGGGCCGATCATCGAGCAGGAGGTCGCGCGCGTGGACCACACGCAGGGGCCGGAGGAGCTGATGGCGGTGGGGCGGGACATGGAGTGCCTGGCCCTGGCCCGCGCGGTGCGCTGGCACGCCGAGCACCGGATCCTGCTGAACGCCGAACGGACCGTGATCTTCCGCTGAGCCGTACGGCGCGGCGTAGTGTGGTGTGCCATGCCCTCCGCGCACGTCACCCGTGACCTTCAGGACGATCTCCGGCGGCTCCGCCGCGACCTGCACCGGGAGCCCGAGGTGGGCCTGGAGCTGCCGCGTACCCAGGAGAAGGTGCTGGCCGCCCTGGACGGTCTTCCGCTCGAGATCCGGCTCGGGCGGTCCGTGTCCTCGGTGACCGCCGTGCTCCGCGGCTCGTCGCCCGGCCCCGCCGTGCTCCTGCGCGCCGACATGGACGCGCTTCCGCTGACCGAGGGGACCGGCCTGGAGTACGCCAGCCGGTTCGAGGACCGGATGCACGCCTGCGGCCATGATCTGCACACCGCGATGCTGGTCGGGGCGGCGCGGATCCTCGCGGCGTCGGAGTTCGCGGGCAGCGTGATCTTCATGTTCCAGCCCGGTGAGGAGGGCTTCGCCGGAGCGCGCTACATGATCGAGGAGGGCGTGCTCGACGCGGCGGGAACCCGGCCCGTCGCCGCGTACGGGCTGCACGTCGCCTCGTCGATGCTGCCGGGCGGCTTCTTCATGACCCGGCGCGGCACGCTGATGGCCGCCGCCGAGGAGATCCACGTCACCGTGCGCGGAGCCGGCGGCCACGGCTCCCAGCCGTTCCGCGCCAAGGACCCGATCCCGGCGGCGTGCGAGATGGTGACGGCGCTGCAGACGTTCGCCACCCGGTCGTTCGACGCCTTCGACCCGGTGGTCATCACGGTCGGCAGCTTCCACGCGGGCACCGCCGCCAACGTCATCCCCGCCGAGGCGCGGTTCGCCCTGACGATCCGCTGCTTCTCCCGTGAGGCCCACGCCCGGGTCCTCGACGGCGTCGACCGGGTCCTGCGCGGCATCGCCGCCGCCCACGACCTCCACGTCGAGGTGGACCGGGCCATGGGCTATCCGGCGACGGTCAACACCGCCGCCGAGGCGGAGTTCGCCGCCTCCGTGGTCGGTGACCTGTACGGCGCGGAGCGGTTCGTGTGGGGGCCGAATCCCCTGACCGCGGGGGAGGACTTCTCGTACGTGCTGGAGGAGGTGCCCGGGGCGTTCGTGTTCCTCGGCGCCTGCCCGCCCGACCGCGACCCCGCGACCGCGCCGTTCAACCACGCGCCGGACGCGGTCTTCGACGACGGGGTGCTGGCGGACGGGGCCGCCCTGCTCGCCGAACTCGCCCTCCGCCGGCTGGCCTCCGCCTGAGGCCGGCCCCGCCGCCCCGCCGCGCGGCCCTGGCGCGCGGCGCTCCTGAGCGGACCGTTCGGCGGGCCGGACGTGTCACCGTCGCGCAGTCGTCCCAGGCGGACCGTTCGGTCCCCGGTGCCGCGCGGCGGCCCCTATCATGATCCAGCGGTGTGCTGACAGTTCGTCCAATGGGGAGCGGTGTCGTGCGGAGGCTGGCCCTGACCGCTGCGGTGACCGCGGCGCTGCTCGCCGGTTGCGGCAACGCCGCGCGGACCGCGAACAACCCCCAGACCGCCACCCCGTCGCCGACGCCGCGGGCCCGGCAGGTCACGGTCGGTCAGACCGTCACGCTCAGCGGCGCGGACGACTCCGGAGGCGCGGGAAGACTCCGCCTCGCCGTCAAGGTCAAGCAGGTGCTTCCCACCGCGACCGGCCATGGCGCGTTCCAGAAGCCGCGCAAGGGCGAGCGCTTCGTCGCCGTGCGCTTCGTGCTGAAGAACGTCGGTGACACCGCGTACGACGACAGCCCCACCTACGGCGCGAACGTCGTGGACACGGCGGGGCGGACGTACGACCCGACGGTGGCCGCGGTGACGGCGGGCCCCGGCTTTCCCAAGGTCGTCAAGCTCCGGCAGGGGCAGACCGCGTCGGGCTACATGGTCTTCGCCGTGCCGAAGAAGGCGAAGGTCGTCGCCGTGACCTACGCCCTCAACGCCGGTTTCGCCGCCGACCGCGCCGAGTGGCGCGTGCCCTGACACCCGGCCCGGCGGGCGGCCCGCTCAGCACTCGATGACGTTGACGGCGAGGCCGCCGCGTGACGTCTCCTTGTACTTGTCCAACATGTCGCGGCCGGTGTCGCGCATCGTCTTGAGCGCCCGGTCGAGGGGGACGAAGTGGCGGCCGTCGCCGCGCAGCGCGATCCGGGCCGCACTGATCGCCTTGATCGAGGCGACGGCGTTCCGCTCGATGCAGGGAACCTGCACCAGGCCGCCGACCGGGTCGCAGGTGAGGCCGAGGTTGTGCTCGATGCCGATCTCCGCGGCGTTCTCCACCTGCTCGGGCGTGCCGCCGAGGACCTCGGTGAGCCCGGCAGCCGCCATCGCGCAGGCCGAGCCGACCTCGCCCTGGCAGCCGACCTCCGCGCCGGAGATCGAGGCGTTCTCCTTGATGATCACGCCCATCGCCCCGGCGGTCAGCAGGAACCGTACGATCCCGTCGTCGGAGGCACCCGGCACGAACCGGTCGTAGTAGTGCAGGACGGCGGGGACGATGCCGGCCGCGCCGTTGGTCGGCGCGGTGACGATCCGGCCGCCCGCGGCGTTCTCCTCGTTCACGGCGAGGGCGAACAGCGTGACCCAGTCCATCGCGTGCAACGGGTCGGTGGCGGCCTCGGTCACGAGCTTGCGGTGCAGGTGCGGGGCGCGGCGGCGTACCTTGAGCCCGCCGGGCAGCAGGCCCTCGCGGGAGCAGCCGCGGTCCACGCTCTCCCGCATGACCGCCCAGAGCCGGAGCAGGAGCTCGCGGATCTCCTCGGGGCCACGCCCGAAGGCCTGTTCGTTCTCCAGCATCAGCGCGGAGATCGACAGGCCGGTCTCCCGCGTCCGGTCGAGGAGTTCGGCGCCGGTCGCGAAGGGATGCGGAACGATCGTGTCGTCGGGCTTGATCCGGTCGGCCCCGGTGGCGTCCTCGTCGACGACGAAGCCGCCGCCGACCGAGTAGTAGACCTTCTCCCGCAGCTCGGCTCCCTCGGCGTCGCGGGCGGTGAACCGCATGCCGTTGGGGTGGCGCGGGAGCGACTCCTTGCGCTCGAACACGAGGTGCTCGCCGACGACGAACGGCACCTCCTGCTCGCCGAACACGCGCAGGACGCCGTGCTCACGTACCCGGGCGACCCGCTCGTCGGCCGTCTCGACGTCAACGAGCTCGGGCTTGTCGCCCTCAAGGCCGAGGATCACCGCCTTGTCGCTACCGTGCCCCTTGCCGGTCAGGCCCAGCGATCCGTACAGGATCACGTGCACGGAGGCGGTCTTCTCCAGGAGGCCGTCGTGCCGCAGGCCGCGGGCGAACCGGTGGGCCGCCGCCATCGGCCCGCCCGTGTGCGAGCTGGACGGGCCGATGCCGATCTTGAACAGGTCGAAGACGCTGATCGCCATGGTGGGTCAGTCGGCCTGGCGGGCGGTGATGGCCTGCTGGTAGAGGCGTCCGGCGCGGTAGCTGGAGCGGACCAGGGGTCCGGACATGACTCCGGCGAAGCCGATGGCTTCGGCTTCGGCCTGCAGTTCGATGAATTCTTCGGGTTTGACCCAGCGTTCGACGGGGTGGTGGCGGGGGGAGGGGCGCAGGTACTGGGTGATGGTGAGCAGTTCGGTCCCGGCCTGGTGCAGGTCGTGCATGGCTTCGGTGATCTCTTCGCGGGTTTCGCCCATGCCGAGGATGAGGTTGGACTTGGTGACGAGTCCGGCTTGGCGGGCGGCGGTGAGGACGGCGAGGGAGCGTTCGTAGCGGAAGCCGGGGCGGATGCGTTTGAAGATGCGGGGGACGGTTTCGAGGTTGTGGGCGAGGACTTCGGGGTGTGCGGAGAAGACCTCGGCCAGGAGGTGGGGGACGTTGTTGAAGTCGGGGATGAGGAGTTCGACGCCGCAGCCGGGGATGGCGGTGTGGATTTGCCGGACGGTTTCGGCGTAGAGCCAGGCGCCGCCGTCGGGCAGGTCGTCGCGGGCGACGCCGGTGACGGTGGCGTAGCGCAGGCCCATGGTGGCGACGGAGTCGGCGACGCGGCGGGGTTCGTCGGGGTCGTAGGCGGCGGGTTTGCCGGTGTCGATCTGGCAGAAGTCGCAGCGGCGGGTGCATTGGTCGCCGCCGATGAGGAAGGTGGCTTCGCGGTCTTCCCAGCATTCGTAGATGTTGGGGCAGCCGGCTTCCTGGCAGACGGTGTGCAGGCCTTCGGTGCGGACCAGGTCGGTGAGTTCGCGGTATTGCGGGCCCATCGACAGCCGGGTCTTGATCCAGGGCGGTTTGCGCTCGATCGGTGTCGCGGCGTTCCTGGCCTCGACACGCAGCAGCTTCCGGCCCTCAGGAGCGATCGTCATCGTCTCTCATCCGTCACAGGCTGGGGTAGAGCGGGTGCTTGTCCGCCAGGTCGCGGACCCGGGCGGACAGCGCCGCGGAGTCGAACGACGGTTGCAGCGCCAGCGCGATGATGTCGGCGACCTCGGCGAAGTCGTCGGCCCCGAATCCGCGCGTGGCGAGGGCGGGCGTGCCGATCCGCAGACCGGAGGTCACCATGGGCGGCCGCGGGTCGTTCGGCACGGCGTTGCGGTTGACCGTGATGCCGATGTCGTGCAGGCGGTCCTCGGCGTCCCGTCCCGTGATCTCCGAGTCGACCAGGTCGACCAGGACGAGGTGGACGTCGGTGCCGCCGGTCAGCACCTTGACCCCGGCCTTGGCGGCGTCCTCGCGCAGCAGCCGGTCCGCGAGGATCTTGGCGCCCTCGATCGTCCGGGCCTGCCGCTCGGCGAACTCCTCCGTGGCGGCGATCTTCAGGGCCACCGCCTTGGCGGCGATGACGTGCTCCAGCGGCCCGCCCTGCGTGCCGGGGAACACCGCCGAGTTGATCTTCTTGGCGTACTCCTCGCGGCAGAGGATGAGACCGCCGCGCGGGCCGCACAGCGTCTTGTGCGTCGTGGACGTCACGACGTCGGCGTACGGCACCGGGGAGGGGTGCAGGCCCGCGGCGACCAGGCCCGCGAAGTGGGCCATGTCCACCATCAGCAGCGCGCCGGTCTCGTCGGCGACCCGCCGGAACGCCGCGAAGTCGAGCTGCCGCGGGTACGCGGACCAGCCGGCGATGATCATCTTCGGCCGGTACTCGTGGGCCAGCCGGGCGACCTCGTCCATGTCCACGAGACCGTCGGGGCCCACGTGGTAGGCCGCGACGTTGAACATCTTGCCGGAGTAGTTGATCCGCATGCCGTGGGTGAGGTGCCCGCCGTGCGCGAGATCCAGGCCGAGGATCGTGTCCCCCGGCTCCAGCAGCGCGAAGTACACCGCGATGTTCGCCTGCGCCCCCGAGTGCGGCTGCACGTTCGCGTGCTCGGCGCCGAAGAGGGCCTTGGCGCGGTCGATCGCCAGCTGCTCGGTGACGTCGACGTACTCACATCCGCCGTAGTAGCGCCGCCCCGGGTAGCCCTCGGCGTATTTGTTCGTCATCACCGAGCCCTGCGCCTGCAGGACGCCGACGGGCGCGAAGTTCTCCGAGGCGATCATCTCCAAGGTCGACTGCTGGCGCCGCAGCTCGTCCGCTATCGCGGCCGCGACGTCCGGGTCGATCTCGGACAAGGGCAGATTCGAGAGGTTCATCACGCCTCCTCGATCAGTTTCGAGTAGGCCTGCGCGTCGAGCAGGTCGGCCGGGTCGTCATCCGTACGTACCCGGAACAGCCACCCCTCCCCGTACGGGTCGGAGTTGATCGCGGCGGGGTCCTCCTCCACGGCGCTGTTCACCGCGACGACCTCACCGGTGACGGGCGAATAGACGTCGCTCACCGACTTGGTCGACTCGGCCTCGCCACACGGCTCGCCGGCCTCAACGGACGCGCCCTCCTGGGGCAGCGACACGTACACGATGTCACCCAGCGCGTCGGCCGCGTGGGCCGTGATGCCGACGGTCACGACGCCGTCCGACGGCTCGGTGACCCACTCGTGCTCCTGGGTGTAGTACAGCGTCTCGGGAACGGTGCTCACGAAGTCCTCCTGTAGAACGGCAGCGCGACCTTGTCGACCGGCTCGTGTTTACCGCGGATGTCCACCGCGAGGTCGGTGTCGTCGGCGTGACCCGCGTCGATGTAGGCCATGGCGATGGGCCTGCCCAGCGTCGGGGACGGCGCGCCACTGGTCACGACCCCGCAGGGCGTGCCGTCCGGCGTCACCACGTCGTACCCGTGGCGCGGGACGCGACGCCCCCGCCCGACGAGGCCCACGAGCGTGCGGCCCGGCGGCGTGTCGGCGAGGGCGGCCAGCGCGGCGCGGCCGACGAAGTCACCGGCCTTGTCGAGCTTGACGGTACGGCCGAGGCCGGCGTCGTACGGCGTCGTCTCGGCGGTCAGCTCGTTGCCGTACAGCGGCATGCCCGCCTCCAGCCGCAGCGTGTCCCGCGCGGACAGCCCGGCGGGCCGCAGGTCTTCGCCGCCGGCCTCCGTGACGGCGTTCCAGACGGCGACGGCGTCACCGGCCCCGACGAACAGCTCGAAGCCGTCCTCGCCGGTGTAACCGGTGCGGGCGATCAGCGCGTCGATCCCGGCGACCTTGCCCGGCAGGATCGCGTAGTACTTCAGGTCGGCGAGCGCGGCGTCGGTGAGCTTCGCCAGGACGGCCTGGGCCTTGGGACCCTGCACGGCGATCAGCGCGTACGCGGCGGACCGGTCGTCGACGGCGGCCTTCTCGAACCCCGCCGAGCGTTCGGTCAGCTCGGCGCGCACCGTCGCGGCGTTGGCGGCGTTCGCGACGACCATGTAGGTCTCCGGGGCGAGCCGGTACACGATCAGGTCGTCCAGCACGCCCCCGGCCGAGTTCACGATCATCGTGTAGCGCGCCCTGCCGACACCGAGCACGGACAGGTGCCCGATGAGCGCGTGGTCGAGGGCCGCCCCGGCCTGCGGGCCGGTCACGAAGATCTCTCCCATGTGGGACAGGTCGAACAGGCCCGCGCTGGTGCGGACGGCCTGGTGCTCGGCGCTCTCGCTGCCGTAACGCAGCGGCATGAGGTACCCGGCGAACTCGGTGATCATGGCGCCGAGCTCGGCGTGGACCTCGTGGAGTGGCGTTCTCTTGGCGTCCGGCGTGGACATCGGGGCAGGCTCCTATCACGCGGGCGGCCGGGAATCCCATCCTCCCATTGGCACGCGGAATCCGGTGGCGGTGCCCTCCCCCTCTGTCATCGGTGCCTGAGAGCTTCACCCCCAGGTCGGGGGCTTGCACCTTCGGCGGGAGCGTCGCTCCGCTTTCCAGAGGTCGCCTGGTCCGCACGGTTCGTGTGGCCTGAGAGGTTCCGGGGAGGGGTTGCTCCTTCGGCGTACCTCGCTGGCGGCGAGGTCGCTCTCCCGCGCGGGATCATCGGCATGGTCAGGCTAGCAGCACCCGGGCCGCCGATCGACGGCGCGTGAGTGCCGGGACGGCCCTCACGCGCGGGTTTTCGGCATACGCTTGACCGGTCGAGATCTCGGAGGCCTTCGGTGAGCGTGTGCGCGGCACGGCGAACGGAGCGGCCTGACCGCGGCGCCCGGTGGGCGCCCGCGGTGCGACGGGTGAGGAGCGTGTGCGGGCAATGAGCGTGCTTTTCGTGGTGGGCATCGTCGTCTTCTTCCTCGGGCTGCTCGCCTCGATCGCCCTGCACGAACTGGGCCACATGTCCTTCGCCAAGCTCTTCGGCGTCCGCGTGCCGCAGTTCATGGTCGGCTTCGGGCCCACCCTGTGGTCGCGGCGCAAGGGCGAGACCGAGTACGGCGTCAAGTGGATCCCCCTCGGCGGCTACATCCGGATGATCGGGATGCTGCCGCCGCGCCGGGGCGACGCGCCCGGAACGGTCCGCCAGTCGTCCACCGGCCCGTTCCAGGGGCTGATCGAGTCGGCGCGCGGCGCCGCCCTGGAAGAGGTCGGACCGGGCGACGAGGACCGCGTCTTCTACCGCAAGAAGTGGTGGCAGAAGGTCATCATCATGTTCGCCGGGCCGTTCATGAACCTCCTGCTGGCGTTCGTGTTCATCAGCGTGGTCGTCATGGGGATCGGCGTCTCGACCCTGCAGCCGGTGATCGCCTCGGTGACCAAGTGCACCATCCCGGCCGCGCAGGCGGGCCGTGACTGCCGGCCCGGCGACCCGGCGACCCCCGCCGTACGGGCGGGGCTGCGCCCCGGCGACCGGATCGTCTCCTACGAGGGCCACCGGATCCACGCGTACACGGAGCTGCAGAAGCTCATCCGGGGGTCCGGCGGGCGCACGGTCCCGGTCGTCGTCCGCCGTGGCGGCCAGGACGTCCCGCTGAGCGTTTCGGTCGTCACCAACCAGATGCCGTCGCTCACCGACCCGGACAAGACCGAGAACGTCGGATTCCTCGGGATCAGCCCGATGAGCGCGCGGGAGCGTCAGGGGCCGGGCGTGGTCGTCAGCACCATGGGCGACCTCACCAAGCACACCTTCTCCTCGCTGATCGACATGCCGAAGAAGATGGTCGGCGTCTGGAACGCCGCCTTCAGCGACCAGAAGCGCGACCCGAACGGCCCGATCGGCGTCGTCGGCGCCAGCCGGATCGGCGGGGAGATCGCCGCTTCGAAGGAGCCGGGGCTCGACAAGCTCGCGTTCTTCCTGATGATGCTCGGCACGGTCAACTTCGCGGTCGGCATGTTCAACCTCGTGCCGCTGCTGCCGCTGGACGGCGGCCACATCGCCGGTGCGCTGTGGGAGGCGGTGAAGAAGGGCATCGCCCGGATGACCCGCAGGCCCGACCCCGGCCACGTCGACGTCGCCAAGGCGCTGCCGCTCACGTACGCGATGGCCGCGGTGATCATCACGATGGGCGCTCTGCTGATCTACGCGGATCTGGTCAATCCGGTACGCCTGAACGGCTGACGATCTCTGCCGGCCCGCGAGCCGGCAGTGACCCCCGACGCCCAGCGTTATCACAGACCGGAATGGGTCATGATGAGGACGTATGACGTCGGGGGCCAAGGTGGAGGGACTGTTCACCGAGCGTGTCGTCCAGAGCGGACGGCTGCCATTGTTCTGCTTCTTCGTGGCGTTCATCGTCACGTTCGTCGTCGTGCGCATCAACGTGCGGCTGATCCGCGCCAAGGTGCGCTGGTGGTTCAAGAACGTCGAGGTCGGTGAGCTGCACATCCACCACGTGGTGTTCGGCGTCGTGCTGATGCTGATCGGCGGGGTGGCGGGGTTCTGCATCCCGGACGCCTACACGGACTGGTACGCCCTCGCGGCCTCGGTGTTCGGGGTGGGGGCCGCGCTCGTCCTCGACGAGTTCGCGCTCATCCTGCACCTGCGCGACGTCTACTGGATGGAGGAGGGGCGCGCCTCCGTCGACGCGGTGTTCATCGCGGTAGCGATCACCGGCCTGATCCTGGTCGGCGTCCGCCCGCTCTGGCTCAGCGACGTCCACGACCTGCGCCCGGACGCGACCGTCTCCCTCGGGGTCTTCCTCGTCGTCCTCGCCAACATCCTCGTCAACCTGGCCCTGGCCATCGTCACCCTCTTCAAGGGCAAGATCTGGACCGGGCTGCTCGGGCTGTTCCTGCCGGTCGTGCTCGTCTTCAGCGCGTTCCGGCTGGCCCGGCCGGGCTCGCCGTGGGCCCGCTGGAGATACCGGCCGGGCACGCGGAAGTTCCGGCGGGCGCTCCGCCGCGAGCAGCGCATCCGCCGCCCGCTGATCCGGGCGAAGATCTGGGTGCAGGAGTTCATCGCGGGCCGCCACGACCTGATCGTCCACGAGCGGACCGTCGGGCCCCGGCGCCGCCTCGACCGCCGCAGGCGGCCCTAGAGGCTCAGGAGAGGGCGGCGACGGCGCGCACGCTCTCGAAGGTGTCGGCCTCGGCGGCGGTCTTGTCCGGGCGGTACCGGAGGACCCGCGCGAACCGCAGCGCCAGCCCGCCGGGATAGCGCGGGCTGCGCTGGACGCCGTCGAAGGCGATCTCGACGACGAGCTCGGGCCGTACGTACACGGTGTGGTCGTCGCGGTGCGTCTCCAGCGCGAGCAGGCGCTCGGTCTGCCAGGCGAGCATCTCGTCGGTCAGGCCCTTGAACGTCTTGCCCAGCATCACGAACCCGCCGGTCTCCGGGTCGCGGGCCCCGAGGTGCAGGTTGGACAGCCTGCCCCGGCGGCGGCCGTTGCCCCACTCGACGGCCAGGACGACCAGGTCGAGCGTGTGACGGGGCTTGACCTTGATCCACCCGGCGCCGCGCCGGCCGGCGGTGTAGGGCGTGTCCAGGGACTTGACCAGCACGCCCTCGTGACCGTGCGCGAGGGCGTCGTCGAAGAACGCGCGGGCCTCGTCGACCGAGGCGGTGACGGCCCGTGGCATGCGCAGGGCCTCGGGGACGACCCGGGCCAGCGCCTCGTTGCGCTCGGCGCCCGGCAGGTCGATCAGGTCCTCGCCGTCGAGGTGCAGCACGTCGAACAGGAACATCGACAGCGGCACGTCCTGCCCGCTGCCCGGTCGTACGCCGTGGCTGGCGACGCGGGCGGAGGTGACCTGGAAGGGGTGGGGCCGGCCGTCGTCGCGCAGCGCGATCAGCTCCCCGTCGAGGACGGCCGTGTCGACGGGCAGCGCGCCCAGCGCGGTGACGATCTCCGGCAGCCGGCCGGTGATCTCGTCGAGGGTGCGGGTGAACAGGCGCACCTCGCCTCCGGACACGTGCGCCTGGAGCCGGATGCCGTCGAGTTTCCACTCGACGGCCGCGGGGCTCACCTTCTCCAGCGCCGCCTCGACGGACGGAGCGCTCGCGGCGAGCATCGGCTTGACCGGGCGCCCGACCTCCAGCCCGAACGCGCGCACGCCGTCACGGCCTTCGGTCAGCGCCGCGGTGGCCACCGCGCCGAGCGAACCGCGGAACATCACGGCGCGGCGCACCTCGGCCGCCGGCACGTCCGCCGCGACGGCGATGGCGTCGGCCATCACGCCGTCGAGGGCGCCCTGGCGGAGGTCCCCGGAGAGCAGGCGGAGGAGGAAACTCTGCTCGGCGGTGGTCGCCCGGGCGAACAATTCCCCCACCAGTTGTCGCCGAACGGTGACGGAACCCTTACCGGAGACGGCGCCGATCGCGGTGAACGCGGCGTCCACCTCGTCGACGGTGAGGGCCGTCTCCGCCGCCGCGGGCGGCAGGTCGCGCAGGGCCGCCCAGCCGACGCCGATCTGGCGTTGTGGCAGCTCACCGGAGAGGTACGCCACCGCGATCGCCGTCTCCTCCGGCTCGGCGTCCCGCAGGCAGGCGGCCAGCAGCTCGATCTTGGCGCGCCGCCCGGACGTCGCGGCGACGGCCCGTGAGGTCTCGGTGATCTCGCTCAACAGCACATTCCATTCTGACGCCGGCGACCGACAATCGGGTGAACCCGTCCCGGAGGAGCGGCGGCCGGGCCCCGGCGGCCGGAGGAGGCGAGGAGCGGCATGGTGTCACGCGTGCCAGGCGCGTACGAGTCTGGTTTGGGGGCGGATCCGCCGGTTACGGTCGCATCGAGCCGGTACCCCGGGACACCCGGGGAACACGAGTGGGGAGAAGGATTGGGACTGCCGCGGCTGCCGGAACCGTTCCACCGGGTCTACTCGCCCCCGGAGGCGCCGAGGGCCAAGAGCCGCCGGCCCCGTGCGCAGGGCGTCGTGGTCGCCGCCTTCGTCGTGGTGGCGCTGGGCCTCGCCGCGGCGGCCGTCTTCGTGTTCGGCCGCGGGGGAGCCCGGCCGGAGAGCGCACCGCCGCGGTCCCGTCCCGCCCCGACCGGTTCCCGCGAGGCCGACACGCCGCCGGGGACGGCACGACCGGCCGTTCTCGCCGCGCTGCCGCAGGCGTGCTCGATCCTGCCCGCCGACACGGTACGGCGGCTGGTGCCGACGGCCGCCCCGAAGATCGACAAGATGGGCGCGGAGACGGCGGGCGTCTGCAAGTACTCGATGACCGACGGGAGCCGCTACCGCGCCGTCCAGGTCGACGCGCGGGCGTTCCTGCCCAAGTACATGCACGATCAGGCCACGGGCATGACCGTCTGGTCGTACGAGGCGCAGTGGCGGCAGGCGGAGAAGGACCGGACGGCCGACACGAGCACGCTGCGCCGGATCGGCGGCCTCGGCGACGCGGCGTTCGAGCGGTACTGGATCGACCGGGACGTCAGGATCGCGGTCGGAGAGGCCACCGTGCGGTACCGCAACGTCATCCTGCGGGTGCAGTACACCGAGGAGCGGCCGGCCGCCGGGGACCGGTCCGCCAGTGAGCGGCGCAGCCTGGCCGACGCGATCGCGGCCGCCCGTGCGGGGCTTGCGTCGCTGCGGTGATCTGCGCATATTCAGGGCGTTCTTCCGGTAACCGGAATTCGGCGGTGATGTGTCATCTCCTGTCGCCGGAAAGAGTCCTCGCGGCGGCCCTGGTGAGCCGGTCGGTGATTACCGGAGGCGGCTTCATCCGGCTCCACGCATAAGCGTTACATTTCGGGAATTCCGCTGCGCCGGGTGCGGCATCATCCCAGGTCACCGGGAGGGTGGTCCTAGAGATGGGCCCGTCCACCTGCCGTGTGGAGAAACCTGCGTAATGGGGGCTATGTCGACCGATGCACCACTGATTGGGAATGGCGGCGCGGGGGATGTCACTAAGTGTCCGTTCCGCACCGTAATCATTTCATCAAGAGCGGAGAGAATTAGATCGCGGTGTCGGTGATGGGGGAATGAGGGGAGCGGTGGCGATGCCGGCAGCCAGGGAGCGGTCCAGGCTGCCGCTGACTTCAAGGGGGTACTTATGAGGGTCCGTAACCTGACCCTGACAACCGCTTCAGCGGCCGCACTGACGATCGGGCTGGCTTCACCCGCTCTGGCGGCGGCCGTCCACAGTGACGCGAGCGCGGGGCTGCACCACCGGGCGCAGCACGTTGCCGTCTACCCGGGCGCCCACCAGGCGTTGCGTCCCGCCGGTGTGCACGCCCCGGGCCTGGTCCGCGGCGGGGACGGTGACGACGACGGCGATGGTGGCGGTGACGACGGCCTCGACCCGTGTGTCGCGGGCGGCTGCTTTGGCGGTAACAACAACAACGGCGGCGGCGGCATCGCGCCCTGGGCGGCCTTCGGTGACGACGATGGCGGCTGTGGTGGCGGCGGCTGTGGTGGCGGCGGCAACGGAGTCGCCGGTGGAAGTGTCATCGGCGGCGCCCCGGGCGGCGGAGGAGGCTTCGGGCAGCACCGGGAGACCGTGAAGAAGATCCGCGCCCGTGCCATGGGCGCGCCCGGCCGCCCGGCCGGTGTCGGCATGGTCCCTTCCGGCCCCGTACGGACCGGCTTCGGCGGTGCTCAGGGATCCAGCGTGCCGCTGGGCCTCGCCGGGCTCACCCTGCTGCTGGGCGGTACGACGCTTCTCGCTCGCCGGCGGATCGGGACCGGTGTCCGTTCGTAACCGATCAGCACGATCACGCGGCGGCCGTCTCCAGGGCGGGGCGGCCGCCGGGTTGATCGCGGCCGGCGCGGCGGTCCTGTGGTTCGGCGCGTGCCGGCACCACGGGCCGCCACGGCCGGATCCGCGCGCGGCCCGGCCGGGCGCGGCGGCCGCCCCCTCGGCGGGGGCGGCCCTCGGCGGCTCCATTCCGCTGCGGGTCGACATCCCGCGTGTCGGGATCCACTCGCGCCTGCTCCGTCTCGGCCTCGAACACGACGGCTCGCTCGCGGTACCGCCCTTGTCCCGCGCCCAGCTGGCGGGGTGGTACGACAAGAGCCCCACACCGGGGGAGCGTGGTCCGGCCGTGCTCGTCGGCCACGTCGACACGAAGAAGGGCCCGGCCGTGTTCTACGGGCTCGCCCGGCTGCACCCCGGCGACAAGGTCGAGGTCACCCGCGCGGACGACACGGTCGCGATCTTCGCCGTCGACTCGGTCGAGCGGGCGTCCAAGAAACACTTCCCGACGCAGCGCGTCTACGGCCCCCTGAAGTTCGCCGGGCTCCGGCTGATCACCTGCGGAGGCGACTTCGACGGCCACAGCTACAAGGACAACACGATCGTCTTCGCGCATCTGACCGGCCGCCGTCCCGTCCGGCCGGACGGCAGCGGATCTCCCGGACCGGCCGACGGCGCCGGCTCGGTTTCCCGAAGTCCGTGACGTTCTCCCGTGGACGGAGGATGCTTGGCGTAGTGAGTTCCGGTCGCCACCAATCGGGAGGTCGGCGGATGCGAATCTCGGAAGTCCTTCGCGCCAAGGGCGCTGACGTCGCGACCATCGCCCCGGACGCGAGCGTGCGGCATCTCCTGCGACTGCTCGCGGACCGCAACATCGGCGCGGTCGTGGTGTCCGCGGACGGCTCGACGATCGACGGCATCGTCTCGGAGCGTGACATCGTCCGGCGGCTGGGAGAGCGGGGCGCGGCCCTGCTGGACGCGCCGGTGTCGGAGATCATGACGACGCACGTGCGCACCTGCGCGCCCGGCGACGCCGTGGACGGGCTGCGCGTCACGATGACGGAGCACCGCATCCGTCACCTCCCGGTCGTCCGCGACGGCCGTCTCGTGGGGATCGTCAGCATCGGTGACGTGGTCAAGAGCACGATCGCCGAGCTCGAGACCGAGCGGGAGCAGCTCGTCGACTACATCAAACGCTGAGACCACCGGCCTCTCAGCCCCCCGGCCGCCGAGACGGCGGAGGCCGAGAGGACGGCCGCCGGGGACGGCCCAGGCCGTCACCGGCCGGGGCGGCGGGTGGGGAGCCGGACGGGGCGGGCACGATGAACGACGTGAACGTTCAGCCCCTGACCCTGCATGCCATGGACGGCGTCCGCATCGACGCCGGTCACCTCCCCGGACCGGACGGCCTGTGCCTGGTCCTCGCGCACGGGTTCACCGGCGGGTGGCGGCAGCCGACGACGCGGCGGATCGCCAGGGTGCTCGGCGAGACCGGTGGCGTCATCGCGATCGACTTCCGCGGCCACGGGCGGTCCGGCGGCCGGTCCACGGTCGGTGACCGGGAGATCCTCGACGTCGATGCGGCCGTCCGGCACGCCCGCCACCTCGGGTATCGGCACGTCGGGCTCGTCGGCTTCTCGATGGGCGGCGCCGTCGTCGTCCGGCACACGGCCCTGCTCGGCGGCGTCGACGCGGTCGCCGCGGTGAGCGCGCCGGCCCGCTGGTACTACCGCGACACCAAGCCGATGCGCCGCGTGCACTGGGCGATCGAGCGCCGGTCGGGCCGCCTGGCCGCACGCCTCGTCAAGAGGACGCGGATCGCGGGTGGTTCGTGGGCGACGGTGCCCGCCGCGCCGCACGAGGTCGCGGAGCGCATCGCGCCGACGCCGCTCCTCGTCGTCCACGGCGACCGGGACCCCTTCCTGCCGGTCGAGCACGCCGAACAGCTCTACGCCGCGGCCCGCGACCCGCGCGAGCTGTGGATCGAGCCCGGGTACGGGCACGCCGAGAGCGCCGCGACCCCCGAGCTGATCCGGCGGATCGGACAATGGACCGCATCTCAAGCGACAGCCGTCCACTAAGGTGCGCACGTGCGGGTGGTGGTGACGGGAGCGGCCGGGTTCGTCGGCGGCCATGTGGCGGAGGCGTTCGCCGGGGCGGGCCATGAGGTGCTCGCCGTCGACGCGCTCTGCCGGTCCGCCGCGCCGGACGCCGCTCGGGCAACGTGGGCGGCGCTCGCCGACCGGGCCGGCGTCACCCTCGTCGAGACCGACCTGGCGGCCGACGACCTGACCAAGCTCGCCGACGCGGACGCGGTCGTCCACCTGGCCGGCCGGCCCGGGGTGCGCAGCTCCTGGGGCGCCGGCGAGGCGGCCACCGAGCGCGACAACGTCACCGCCACACGGCGGCTGCTCGCCGCCTGCCTGGGCGCTCCGCCCGGCCGCCGCCCGCGCGTGATCGTCGCGTCGAGCTCCTCGGTGTACGGCTCCGCCGGGGCCCGCCCGCACCGGGAGGACGATCCACCGCGTCCCGCGAGCCCGTACGCGCGGAGCAAGGTCGCCGTCGAGCGCCTCGCCGCCCAGGCGGTGGAGGAGGGGCTGCCGGCGGTGACCCTGCGCTACTTCTCGGTTTACGGCCCGCGCCAGCGCCCCGACATGGCCTTCCACCGGTTCGTCGAGGCGGCCCGGCGCGACCGGCCGCTGCCGGTCTTCGGGGACGGCCGCCAGTCGCGCGCCTTCACCCACGTCGCCGACGTCACGGCCGCGACCCTCGCCGCGGCCGGCGCCGACCTGCCGCCGGGCACCGTGCTCAACGTCGGCCATCCCGAGCCGGCCACGGTCCGGGACGCGATCGACCTGCTCGCCGGCCTGCTGGGCGTACGGCCGCGAGTGCGCGCGTACGCTCCGGCGGCCGGCGACGCGACCCGTACGTGGGCGGACACCGCGAGGGCCGAGCGTCTCCTCGGCTGGTCCGCCCGGATCGGGCTGGCCGAGGGCCTGGCCGACCAGGTCCGGTGGCACCGCGAGCGTACGGAGCGGCCGCGATGAGCCCCGGAGGCCGGCGGGCGTACGCGCCGCGGCGCCGCGAACGCACGGAGCGGGCGGGATGACCTCCGCGACACCGGCGGCCGTGCGCGCCGCCTACTTCGCCTTCGACCGTTTCCCATCGAGCAAGGGGTCGGCCGTGCACATCGGGCACATGGCGGCCGAGCTGTTCGCCCGGTTCGGCGGCGGGCTGCTCGGCGTGCTCGGCGGCGGACCGCTGCCGCGCTACCAGCGGGAGGCCGGCGGCATCGAGATCGCGCGCTTCGGCGCGCAGATCCCCAACTTCCTGGACCGCGCCGAGGCGTACTCCCGCTGGGTGGCCGCGCACGTCGAGCCGCACCGGGAGACCCTGCGGATCTGCCACGTCCGCGATCCGTGGAGCGCGCTGCCCGTGGTCACCCTCCCCGGCCGGCGCCACCGTGTGGTGTACGAGGTCAACGGGCTGCCGTCCGTCGAGCTCGCGCACACCCGCCCGTCGGTCATCCCCGCCACTCTGGCGAAGATCGCGGACCTGGAGCGGCTCTGCCTGGAGGGCGCCGACGCGGTCGTGGTGCCCTCACGGGTCATCGCCGGGGCGCTGGCCCGCCGGGGCGTCCCCGAGGCGAACATCCACCTGGTGCCGAACGGCGCCGACGTGCCCGCGGCCGCGCCCCGCCCGCACGACGCGCCGGACCGCTACCTCGTCTACGTCGGGGCGCTGCAGCCGTGGCAGGGCGTCGACGTGCTGCTGCGGGCGTTCGCCCGGCTCGCGGACCTGACCGACCTGCGGCTCGTCATCTGCTCGTCGGTGCCGGAACGCCGGGCCCGCCCGCTGCGGCGCCTCGCCGAGCGCGTCGGTGTCGCGGACCGGCTGCTCTGGCGGTTCACGCTCCCGCACCCGGAGGTGGCGGGCTGGCTGGCGGGCGCCGCGATCTCGGTCGCGCCGCTGACCGCCTGCGCCCGCAACCTCGACCAGGGCTGCGCGCCGCTGAAGATCCTGGAGTCGATGGCCGCGGGAGTCCCGGTGGTCGCCTCCGACCTGCCCGCCGTCCGGGAGATCATGACGGACGGGGAGCACGGCCGGCTGGTGGCCCCGGACCGGCCCGCCGAGCTGGCGCGCGTGCTCCGCGTCCTGCTGGAGTACCCCGACGCCGCCCGAGCGATGGGCGAACGCGGACGGCATCGGATCCGGGAGGACTTCACCTGGGCGGCGTCCCGTTCCCGGCTGTCGCAGGTGTACGACTCTCTTGAGCCTCCCGCCTGACGCCTCCTGTCGTGCGCCGCTGACCCGAACGGTGGAGGCGGAGAGTGCCATTTGAGGCTTATCTCGGGCGATAACCGATTGATATTGTCCGGCCATGTTCTGGCGGAAGACACGGGCGGCGATCGAGCGATTCCACCCGGTGCACCAGGGACTCGTCTGGCAGCGCACCGCGTCCGTCACGCTCCCGCCGGCGGAGTGGGACGCCGTGGTGGCCAGCCTCGCCCGGCACGCCGAGACGGTGAAGCGGCGCAAGTGGCGCCTGCCGGACCGGACGGTCGCCGTACTGGTCCCGCTGATCAGGGTGCTGTGCGAGGACGTCGCGCCGGGCGATGCCATCGGCATCACCGCCGACCTGCGCGGCCCCCAGGTGCCGGAGAAGGCCGGGCCGAGCCGGCAGCTCCCGGTCCGCAAGCCGATCCGCAGCATCACCGAGTGGTTCGCGCTGGACCCCTGGCTCGCGGTGCGGGCCGAGCTGCGGGACGGCAGCGTCCTGGAGCTGACCGTCACCGACCGGGTCCGCTACCGCAAGATCCACAAGGTGAACCCGCGCGGCAAGCACAAGCACAAGACCAAGAGCAAGGCCGTCCAGCGGATCACGGCCCGCCGCACACTTCAGCCCGGCCAGGACGTACGGCGGCCGGACACCCCGCCGCCGCGGACCCTCGCCGTACGGGTCAAGCCCGGCAAGCGGACGGTGATCAGCGCGACGACGAAGCTCGGCCCGGCGCCCACCGAGCAGGACCAGCTGCAGTGGGTCCTGGCGGTGGCGACCGAGCCGTTCCGGTGGACGCCGCCCGCGGCGGAGAGGAGGACCGCGTGAACCCCTGCGCCGTGACGACCGGCTTCTTCGTGCTCGGCCGGTGCGGCCGGCCGTCGGTCACCGTGTGCCGCTGCGGCCGGCCCGTCTGCGCCCGGCACGTCGACCCTCAGGGGCTGTGCCCCGAGTGCGCCGCCGCGCAGGCCTACGCGGACCCCTTCCACCCCGGATGGGCGCGCGGCTACCGCCGCCGCTACTACGAACAGAGCTCCGGCATGTACAACGACGCGGTCTGGTACTCATGGTTCGACTCCTACGACCGGGGCCAGTTCGACGGGGGAGACGGCTTCGACCTGGGTGGATACGACGGCGACGGCTTCGACGGCGACGACGGGAACGACTGGGTCGACAGTTGATGCGCGTCCTGTGGATCACCGAGCACTATCCGCCGAGCCGCGGCGGAATGGCGGAGTCGTGCGACCGCATCGTCCGCGGCCTGCGCGCGGCGGGCGTCGAGATCGACGTCGCGCACCTGAGCCACCGGCCGCGGCCCTGGAAGGTGGACCGCGAGGCCGGCGGCCGGCTGCTCGTCGTCCCGCTGGAGGACAATCCCGAGCACGCGCTGCGCCGCCTGTGGACCGAGCTGGCAGGTGAGGAGTACACCCACGTCGTCGCGTTCGGCGGCACGTACGGCATGCTCGGCGCGCCGGTGCTGGCGGCCTGGCTCGGCACCCCGCTGATCACGCTGCTGCGCGGCAACGACTTCGACACCGGGGTCTTCTCGCTGCGCCGCCGCGAGGCGCTGCTGACGGCGCTGCGCGCCTCAGCCCGCGTCTGCGTCGTCGCCCGGTCGCACGGCCCGCTGGTGTCCGCGCTCGTCCCCGGTGCCACCGTGACCTGGGTGGCCAACGGCATCGACACCGCGAACTGGGAGGTGCTGCCCTCCGAGCGGGCCCGCGCGCGGGAGTGGCGGGCGGCCCACGTCGGGCCCGGGCGGCGCGTGCTCGGCCTGATCGGGCAGCTCAAGAACAAGAAGGGCGTCGGTTTCCTGCTCGACGCGCTGGCCGCCTCCGGGCACGCGCAGGCGTTCCACCTGCTCCTCGTCGGTGAGGTCGAGGAGGGCATGGAGGCGCGGCTGGCCGGCGTGCCGCACACGCGGATGCCGTTCCTGGACCGGTACGAGCTGCCGGGCGTGTACGCGTCCTGCGATCTGGTCGCGCTGCCCTCGTTCTACGACGGGCTGCCGAACGTCTCGCTGGAGGCGGCCGCGCTCGGGCTGCCACTGCTCGCCTCCGACGCCGGGGGCCTGGCCGACCTGGCCGACGAGGAGATCGGCTTCACGTTCCGCGCGGGCGACCCGCACGGCTGCCGCGCCGCCGTCGACCGCGCGGCCCGCGCGACGGATGAGGAGCTGGCCAAGCGGGGCGAGGCGGCGCGCGAGCGCGTGCGCCGGGACTTCACCCCGGAGGCGGAGACGGCCGGCTACCTGGCCGTACTGACGGAGACCGAGGGGACACCGGCGTGAACCGTACGATGCGGGGCCCTGCGGCGCTGACGGCGACGGCGCTGCTGCTCGCCGGCTGCTCCGGCGGCGGGAGCGGCGGGAGCGGCGAGCGCGAGACCGCCCCGCCGGCGCCGACCACCGCGTCCGCCGCACCGGCCTACCTGCGCGTCACCACCGCGGCGGGCGGCCCGCTCCTGACCGTCGACACCGCCGGCGTCACGACCCGGATCACCAGCAGGCTCGGAGGCGCACCGGTCACCATCACCGGCACGGACGGCCGGTACGCCGAGGGCGGCCGGGTGGTGGCCGTGGTCAGGTCCGCCGCCGACGGCGTCAAGCTGAAGGACATCGGCGGACGTACGCTGTGGCGCGCCAAGGTGGCGGCCGACCGGGTGCGGATCCGGCGCGGCGAGTCCGACACGCGGTACGAGTTCCGGCGCGAGGCGGACGGCCGGATCAAGGTGAAGCAGGGGGAGACGGAGGTCGGCGACGTCCGGCCGGAGGAACAGGGCGCGAAGGTCGAGACCGCGGCCGGCGCGACGGTCGCCCGCTCCGGCGCCGCGCCGAGCACCGGCCTGGCGGTCCTGCTGTGCCGCGAGGTGCCGCCGGACCTGCGGGCCGTCCTGGCCGCCGCGCTGGCGGCCCAGAGTTGATCGTCTGCTACGCGCAGGGCGGGGGGCTCGGGCACCTCACCCGCATCCGGGCCTACCTGCACACGCGTGGAGTGGCCGGCGAGCCGGTGACGATCCTGACCGGTTCGCCGTTCGCCGGTGACCCGCGGGTCGTGGCCGGCCACCGGGTGCTGTCCGCGCCCGCCGGGCTGGACCGGGACGGGCTCGCGTGCTGGGTCGGGGCGACCCTGGCCGGCCTGCGGCCGCGCGAGTTCGTCGTCGACGCGTTCCCCGCCGGGCTGTCCGGCGAGCTGAGCGCCGCCGTCGTCCCGGCGGGCACCCGGGTCGTCCACCTCGCCCGCCTGCTGCGCTGGGACGCCTACCGGCCGCTGCTCGCCGCCGACCCTCTCGAGTTCGCCGAGACCCGGCTGGTCGAGCCGGTCGGCGGGGCGCACCGCGCCTACCTGGAGGCGGTGTCGTCCGCCGTCGCGCCGCTGACGCTGGCCGACCCGCCCGAGCCGGAGCCCGCCGTCGCCGTCCCGCCCGGCGGATGGCTGATCGTGCACTCCGGGCCGCCCGCCGAGGTGGCGGAGCTCGTCTCGTACGCGCTGGACGTCGCGGCGATCGAGGGCGCGCGACCGGGGTTCACGCTGGTGTCGCCGAGCCGCCCGGACAGCCTGCCGCCGGGGGTCGCGCACCATGACGTCTACCCGGCGTGGCCGCTGTTCGCCCGGGTGGACCGGGTCGTCACCGCGGCGGGCTGTAACGCGGTCCGCCAGCTCGCACGCTGGCCGGAGCGGCACCGGATGCTGCCGTTCCCGCGCCGCTTCGACGACCAGTACGCCCGCGCCGCCCGCGCCCGCGCCTCGACCGGCGCGTGAGTCCCGGCGCGTGAGCTCCCCGCCCGCGCCCATCCGGCGGGTGTCCTCGCGCGGGTCAGCCCGACGCACGCGGCATTCCGTCCGCGTCTCGACCGGCGCAAGGCCTCGCGCGGCAGCCCGACGCGCGCGGCATCGCGTCCGCGTCTCGACCGGCGGGTGGCCTCGAAGCGGCTCAGCCGAAGGCGATGTGCGCGCCGGAGATGTGCAGCGCGACGCCCTTCTTCGTGACCGACAGGCTCTGGAACGTCAGGCCGAGCGGCAGTCCGCCGACCGGCACCGTGAAGTCGAGGTCCTCGTCCAGGTCGGAGAGGGGGAACCCCTCGGCCGACAGCGGGTGGACGCGGATCCGGTCCGGGCCGACCTTGGTCACCTGCCAGACCACCGTCCCGGACCCGATGCCGAGGTCGACGTCCCCCTTCACCTTGTCGGGGCCGTCGGCCGTGAACCGTACGCCGGGCTGGTCGGCGGCCTTGGCCAGCTCGCCGAAGCCGATGGTCGCGGTGCCGTCCACCCTGCCGAGGGTGCCCTTGGCGAATCCGGAGTCGACGCGCACGTCGCGCACGTCCCCCTGGACGAGGCTGAGGGTGACCGGCCCCTCCCGTACGTTGCGTGCGGTCATGCGGGCGTGCGGGAAGTGACGGTTCAGGACCTGGGTCACGAAGGGGAAGCCGTCGATCGTGACGTCGGGCCGGGCGCCGAACCCCTGCTTCTGGACCTCCCCGGCGATGCGGCTCTCGGCGTACGCGGCGGCGAACCGGTCGAGGCCCACCAGGAGACCCAGCAGCACGAGAAGAATGATCAATACGATGATCAATGGCCGCGGGCGGCGTCGTTTCCGGCGCAGGCCGCCCGGGCGGCGCGGCGGGAGGCCGTCCGGGCGGGTCCATTCGCTTTCGTCCGCGCTCATTAGACCGTGGTGGGGGTCGCCATGGCCCTCAGCAAATTCCACGACGGGGAAGTAGTCAATGGTTTGACGTCGAAGTGATGGTGAAGTCATGGGCGTTTCATGACTTCCGATCTACACTGCCGAGATATGGCGGCCGAGGGCTTTGTCTCGTCGATGGCCCCGCCGGCTCTCGTCGTGCGGACCAAGGAGGCCGTCCGCAGACTGCAGCCCGGGGGCCAGTACTCCGTCGGCCGTGATCCGGCGGCCGACGTCCCGATCATCGATCCCCGCGTGTCCTGGCGGCACGCCGTCCTCCGCACCGACGACAAGGGCTGGCTCCTGGAGGACTTAGGCAGTACGAACGGTACGTTCGCCGGCTCGCGGCGGGTCCGGCGCGCCGGCATCGAGGGCGAGATCGTCTTCCGGCTGGGCAACGCCGACAGCGGCCCGCAGGTGGCCTGTTCGGTTCCGCCGGCGCTCGACTCGCGCATCGGCGTGGACCGCGCGCCGACCTCCGTCATTCACGTCCCGTCCCGCCCGCTGCGGATCGGCCGCGCTCCGGACAATGACATCGTCCTCTCCGATTTGATCGTTTCCCGCCATCACGCCGAGTTGCGGAAAAGGGCCGACGGCCGACACGAGATCGTTGATCTCGGCGGCCACAATGGGACATTCGTCAACGGAAAAAGGATCACCTCGGCGCCGCTCACCGAAAGTGACATCGTCGGGATCGGGCGGGCCACTTTTCGGCTCGTCGGCGACGAACTCCGGGAGTTCATCGACACCGGCGACGTGTCGCTGGTCGCCCACGACCTGACCGTACGGACCGCCAAGGGGAAGGTCCTGCTCGACCACGTCGGCTTCCCCATCCCCGAGCGCTGCCTGGTGGGAGTGATCGGCCCCAGCGGCGCCGGCAAGTCGACCCTGCTGGGCGCGGTGACCGGAACCCGCCCGGCGACCGAGGGCGGTGTCCGATACGACAACCGTGACCTGTACCGCCACTACGCGGAGCTGCGGCACCGGATCGGCCTCGTCCCGCAGGAGGACATCCTGCACACTCAGCTGGCCACCCGCCGGGCCCTGCGGTACGCGGCGGAGCTGAGGTTCCCCGGCGACACGGTCGCGGCGGAGCGGAACCGCCGCGTCGACGAGGTGATCGAGGAGCTCGGCCTGACCCCGCACGCGGAGACGCGGATCGACGCGCTGTCCGGCGGCCAGCGCAAGCGGGTGAGCGTCGCGCTGGAGCTGCTGACCAAGCCGTCGCTGCTGTTCCTCGACGAGCCCACGTCCGGCCTGGATCCAGGGCTGGACAAGTCGGTCATGGAGATGATGCGCGACCTGGCCCACGACGGCCGGACGATCGTCGTGGTCACGCACAGCGTCGCGAACCTGGACACCTGCGATCGCCTGCTCGTCCTCGTCCCCGGCGGCCGGGTGGCCTACTACGGCCCGCCGGCGGAGGGCCTGGGCTTCTTCGGCAAGGCGAGCTGGGCCGAGGTCTTCCAGGCGTTCGACCGGGAGCCCGACCGCGACTGGGCCGCCGAGTTCCGGATGGCGCCGCTGTACACCCGCTACGTCCTGTCGGGCCTGGACGGCGACGCCGAGGTGCACCGCCCGGAGCCGCCGCAGCCGGCCCCGCCGCCCCGGCGGCAGGGCAGGATCTCCCAGCTCGGCACGCTCTGCCGCCGCTACACCGCGGTCATCGGCTCGGACCGCAGCTACCTGGCCGTGCTGGCGGTGCTGCCGCTGGTCGTCGGGCTGCTCATCCGGGCGATGCCGGCGCCGCACGGGCTGACCGATCCCGGTGAGAACGACGACGCGGCGTCGGTGCTCCTGACCCTCGTCATCGGCGCGTGCTTCGTCGGGGCCGCCAACTCCGTGCGCGAACTCGTCAAGGAACGCCCGATCTACCGGCGGGAGCGGGCGGCGGGGCTGTCCGCCGGGATCTACCTGCTGTCGAAGATCCTCATCCTCGGCCTGATCACCGGGGTGCAGGCGGTGCTGCTCGTCCTCATCGGCCTGGCGTTCCGCCCGATGCCGGCGCACGGCGCGTTCACCTCGCCGTACCCGGAGCTCATCCTGGCGATGGCGGGGCTGGCGGTCGTGTCGATGGCGATGGGCCTGCTGGTGTCGGCGGCGGTCAGCACGTCGGAGAAGACGATGCCGCTGCTGGTGCTGCTGTCCCTGGCCCAGGTGATCCTCTGCGGCGCCCTCATGCCGCTGCAGGGCAAGGCCGGCCTGGAGCAGGTCGCCTGGATCACGCCGTCGCGCTGGGGCCTGGGCGCGGCGGCGTCCACGGTCGACCTCGCGCACCTGGCGCACAAGCCGATCGTGGACCGGCTCTGGCACCCCGACGCGACCACCTGGGGCACCGACATGGGGGTGCTGGCCGGTCTCGGGCTGGTGTTCGTCATCGTCGCCTGGTGGCGCCTCGAACGCCTGCGCCCGGGCCGCCGGACCCGCCTCTGACCGGGGGCGAAGGCCGGGGGAGCGGCCCCGCCGCGGGCTGTGACGGCAGACCCTGACGTCCGGCTCGCCGGGGGTAGGTTGGGAACGTGAGACGCGGCGGCCACGTGCGCCAAGTCTTTGCGTCATGGCGGCCCGGTCAGGCCATGGTGGCCGTGCCGGTCGCGCTCATCGTGCTGATCAGCGTGGTGGACATCCTGTCTCCGACCAGTGTTCACCTGGGGCCGCTTCTGGTCGTGGCGCCCGCGCTCACGGCGTCGTTCGGCGGTCCCGTGATGACGGGGGCGATCGGCGCGCTGGCGGTGGTGGCGCAGGTGCTGATCGCCTTCCTGCACGGCGGCATCGGCACCATGAACCATCAGGTGCAGATCATCACGTTGCTGGTGGTCTCGGCGTTCGTGGTGGCGTTCTGCTACCTGCGCGAGCGCCACGAGCGGCAGCTCAGCGAGGTCCGGTCGGTGTCGGAGGTCGCGCAGCACGTCATCCTGCGTCCGCTGCCGCACCGGATCGGGTCGTTGCGGATCGCGTCGATGTACCTCGCCGCCGCCGCCGAGGCCCGGATCGGCGGTGATCTGTACGCCGCAGCGCGTACGGTCGGCGGCACCCGCCTGATCATCGGTGACGTGCGGGGGAAGGGCCTGGCCTCGGTCAGCGACGCGGCGGTGCTCCTGTGCGCCTTCCGTGAGGCATCGCACCGTCACTCCAGCCTCCCGGACCTCGCGGACCACCTCGAGGCCAGCGTCTGCCGGAACCTGGCCGAACTGTCCGAGACGAACTTCGATGCCGCGGAGTGCTTCGTCACCGCGGCGATCGTCGAGATCCCCGACACGGAATCGGTCGTCCGCGTGGTCAACTGCGGTCATCCACCGCCGCTGCTGCTGCGCGGAGACCGGGTCCTGACCCTGGGGCCGGAGCAGCCGGGGGCGCCGCTGGGGCTGGGCGAACTCGGCGTCGACGCCCACCTGCCCGCGACGTTCGCCTTCGAACCCGGCGACATCCTGCTCCTCTACACCGACGGCATCATCGAGGGCCGTGACCGGACGGGGACGTTCTACCCTCTCGCCGAGCGCCTCTGCCGGTGGGCGGGCGGGGATCCCGCCGCCATCGTCGCGCGGATCGAGAAGGACCTTCTCGATCATGTTGGAGGTCATCTGGAGGACGACGCGGCCGCGATCGCGATCGAGCGCCGGCCGGCCGGCCCCGCCGCCGGCTGACTCACAGAGCCGGCCGGGGCGCGTAGTGGGCCGCGCGCACGGCCCGCAGCCACGCCTCGACGGGGGCCTCGTCGGGGCGGTCCGGCAGCGGGGTGCGGATCCGTTCGAAGTCGGCCTCGGCCCCGGCGAGCAGCCGGCGGGCGGCCTCCAGGTCGCCGGCGGCGACGCGGTCGCCGAAGCGGTGGTACCAGTCCGGGTCGTCGAGGCGGACGCGCAGCCGCCCGGTGGCGTAGAGCTCCCGGCCCTGGTGGACGAGCCGGGCCAGGTGCCGGGCGTGTTTGGCCGTGCGACGGCGGTCGCCGGCGGCGAAGGCGCCCTCCCCGCGGTTCTCCAGCTTGCGGAACTGCCGGTCCGCGTAGCCGAGGTAGGCGTGCCGGACCCGCTTCGCCGACAGGAACGCGGCACGGATGCCGATCAGCTCGTCGCCGAACGCGGTCCGTGTCTCGTACAGGTCGTCGGGCAGCCAGACCAGCTCCATGACGGTCGGGTTGCCGCCGAGCGCGAGGGCGCACCACTTTCGGGCCTCGTGCAGCGTCCGGTCGGGCGCGGTGGTGACGACCGACTCGCGCGGCGTGCGCAGCCCGAGCAGGGTGTCGGTCGGCGCCGCGAAGACGCCGAGCCGGTCGATGTCGGAGCCGGCGGTGGCCAGGCCGTACGCGGTCGAGCCGACGACGCCCGCCAGCAGGATCTCGGTCATGGGCGGTCCCGGGGGTAGGTCAACGGCCGAGACCCTAATCGCCGTCCTTCGCGATGTCTCTTGATTTATCATCCGTCCTATAGAACGCCGTCCCGTCCAGCAGAACAGGGCAGAACAGAAAGGCGCCGGCGAATGGATCAAGCGGAGATCGAACGGGCGATCGGCGCGAGCCGGGTCGTTCCGGTGCTCAGGACGCCGGACGCCGACGGAGCCGTACGGGCGGCCGAGACGCTGCTGGCCGCCGGGCTCACCGTCATCGAGCTGACCGCGACCACCCCCGGCTGGGCCGACGCCCTGGCCGGCCTGCGCCGGGCCCACCCGGCGGCGGTCCTCGGCGCCGGCACGGTCACGACGGCCGAAGACGCCCGCCGCGCCCTCGATACGGGCGCCGACTTCCTGGTCAGCCCCTACCCGGCCGAGGCCGTCCGCGCGGTCGCCGCCGAGACCGGGGCGGTGTTCCTCGAAGGCGGATTCACGCCCGGTGAGGTCGCGGCCGCCGCCGGGCGCGGCATCGCCAAGCTGTTCCCTGCGCACGTCGGCGGCCCGGCGTACCTCCGCTCGGTCCTCGCGGTGCTGCCGGGCGCGCGGATCGTGCCCACCGGCGGGATCGCGCTGACCGACGTCCCGGCCTACCTGGAGGCGGGCGCGTACGCCGTCGGCGTCGGCTCGGACCTGGTCAGGTCGCCCGACCCGGCCAAGGCCGTCCGCGAACTGCTCGGGGCGGCGAAGTGACCGGCGGCGCCCCCGACGTCGTGGTCATCGGCGAGCCGCTCGTCGAGTTCTCGGCGGCCGACCCGCTGACCAGCGCGGAGACCTTCCGGCTCTCCTTCTCCGGCGACGCGCTCAACGCGGCCGTCGCCGCCGCGGCCGCCGGGGCCCACGTCGCCCTCGTGACGCGTACCGGCGAGGACGAGTTCGGCGACCGGCTCGTCGCCTTCGCCGCCCGGCACGGCGTCGACACCCGCTGGATGTGGCGCGGGCCTGGGCACACCGGGGCGTACGTCGTCGGCGCCGACCCCCTGGGCACCCGCGCGTTCGCCTACCTGCGCGCGGGCAGCGCCGCGTCCCGGCTCGGCCCGGCCGACGTCGACCGCGCGCCGGTCGCCGCGGCCGGGGCCGTGCTGCTGAGCGGCATCACCGCCGCGCTGTCGGACTCCTGCGCCGCCGCCGTGGCGCACGCGGCCGAGGGGGCCCGCGGGAAGGTCGTGTACGACCCCAACTTCCGGGGTCGGCTCACCACGCCGGGCGAGGCCCGCGCGGTCCTGGCGAAGGTCGCGCCCCGGGCCGCGCTGGTCCTGCCGTCCTGCCCCGCAGACACGTCCGCCCTGCTGGACACCACCGACCCGGAAGCCGCCGCCACCGTGTGCCTCGACCTGGGCGCGGCCGCCGTCGCGGTCACCTGCGGGGCCGACGGCGTCCACCTCGTGAGCGGAGCGGACCGGCGGTGGCTGCCCGCCGTACCGGCCACGGAGATCGTCGACGCGACCGGCGCGGGAGACGCCTTCGCCGGCGCGCTCACCGCGCGGCTCGCGCGCGGGGCGTCTCTCGTGGAGGCCGTACGCGGCGGCGCGGCGGCGGCCTCGATCTGTCTCGGCGGGCAGGGCGGCACCGGCCGGGTCGCCACGGCCGAGGAGATCGAGCGCCTGCTCACGACCGGCTGACCCCTCCCGCGAAGCGGGCCGACGAGATCGGCGGGGCACGCGGTCGGGCCGGCGTGGCACGCGGTCAGGCGGGTGCGGGCGCGGGTGCGCGGTCAGGCCGGCGGGATCGGCGGGTGCGCGGTCAGGCGGGCCCGGGCCCGGGCCCGGGTGCGCGGTCGGGCGCGCGGTCAGGCGTGCGTCGGTGCGGGCCCGGGCTCGGGTGCGCGGTCGGGCGCGCGGTCAGGCGTGCGTCGGTGCGGGCCCGGGCTCGGGTGCGCGGTCGGGCGCGCGGTCAGGCGTGCGTCGGTGCGGGCCCGGGCTCGGGTGCGCGGTCGGGCGCGCGGTCAGG